>OZ242007.1:0-5047596 GCA_965204695.1 Arenicellales bacterium | reverse complement strand
AGCCGATGCCGGTTTTGTATCTATGTTAAAACCAATCATGGATGAGGGCTTGGTCGCCCGTAGCCCCTCAATGGCTAAATGGTTACCGATATTTTTAATAGGAATTTTTCTGATTCGTGGTATTGGTGTTTTTATGGATACCTATGGTATGACCTGGGTTGCACGTAAAACTATTTACGACATGCGTCAGGATATGTTTGAGAAAGTCATCCATCTGCCAGTACGTTTTTATGACCATAATTCCTCAGCCTCACTGGTTTCAAAACTTGTTTACGATGTCGAACAGGTAGCGGCAGCCAGCACTTCCGTGATAAGAGTACTTGTCAAAGACAGTCTGACTGTTATCGCTTTGCTGAGTTGGATGGCATATTTGAATTTCAAGCTAACTCTGGTCTTGCTTGTACTTTTACCAATCGTCGCTTTAATTGTAAAAATCGCCAGTAAACGGTTTCGCAAAAACTCACATGAAATTCAACGCAGCATTAAGGATATTGCCAATACATCCAAAGAGGCTTTTCAGGGACATAAAATTGTAAAAACCTATGGCGGCGAAGATTACGAAACAAAACGTTTCGAAGCTGCCAACGATGACAACCGTCAACAAGCAATGAAAAAAGCCGTAATTTCGGCCATAAATCTCTCCTTGATTCTGGTAGTGGTCGGTTTAGCTGTAGCGATTATTATCAAAATGGCCATTGATCCAGATAACCCGCAACTCTTAAGTGCTGGTGGATTTGTTTCTTATTTAGGCGCGATTTTGATGATGATGTCGCCAGTTAAACGCCTAGCTAAAGTTAATGAAACACTACAGGCTGGCATTGCAGGTGCAGACAGTATTTTTACAACAATAGACGAAACAATAGAGACGCAATCAGGCACTGAACCCCTTGCTCGTTCTAAAGGAAAAATCAACTTCAATAATGTATCTTTTCGCTATGCTGATAATGAAGAAACTAAGGTACTTGATGAGATTTCTATCGATATTGATCCCGGCCAATCAATCGCTTTGGTGGGGGCCTCAGGCAGCGGTAAGTCGACTATTGTCTCTCTGCTATTACGTTTTTACGAGCTTAAAGAAGGAGATATCAAACTCGACGATATTGCTATTAAAGATATCAAGCTAAAAGAACTACGCTCTAATTTTTCGATTGTTACCCAAGATGCTATTTTATTTGATGATACGTTAAGAAATAACATTACTTATGCAAGTAATGGTGAAAACGATAAATCGAGGCTTAAGCAAGTTTGTGATGCGGCCCATGTGACCGAGTTTCTGGATAAACTGCCGAATGGTTTAGACACTTTGATTGGAGAACGCGGCACCCGTTTGTCAGGTGGACAACGTCAGCGCATTGCTATTGCCAGGGCATTTTACAAAAACGCACCGATTTTGATTTTAGATGAAGCAACATCAGCTCTGGATACTCACTCGGAGCGATTGGTTCAACAAGCCACACAAGCTTTAAAACAAGGCAGGACAACAATCGTTATTGCCCATCGCCTTTCAACTATTGAAAATGCAGACTGCATTTATGTGATGGATAAGGGCAAGATCGTCGAAAGTGGAACCAATCAGCAACTAATCGATAAAAAAGGCTATTATGCTCGATTATGGCAAGCTCAGCAGTTAGGTAATCCTGAACTCATTAATCTGTGATGCGCGACTATCTCGCCACCAATCTTCCTCAAATTTGGCAGGATAAAACGCATCCTGTCAGTAAGCTACTTTATCCATTAAGCTTAATATATGGTTTAGCGGTTTCTATAAGGCGTTTGCTATATAACATTGGAATTTTGAAAAGCTCATCTGTAAACGTTCCGGTAATAATCATTGGTAATATTACAGTCGGTGGCACAGGCAAAACCCCGTTGGTTGTTTGGCTGGTTAAGTATCTACAACAAAAGAGCTTGAAGGTAGGGGTAATTAGCCGTGGTTATGGAGGTAGTTCACCTCAATGGCCGGTGGACGTTACAGCCTTGGAAAAACCTGAAATAGTCGGTGATGAAGCCGTTTTACTAAGACAAAAATTAGATGTTCCCATTGCAGTTTCACCTAACCGTCTGGACTCAGCCCAATTATTAATCGACAAGCACAATGTGGATATCATAATCAGCGACGATGGCTTACAGCATTTGGCACTTAAGCGAGACTTAGAAATTGTGGTGATTGATGCAAAGCGCCGATATGGAAATAATAAGTTATTGCCAAGCGGGCCGTTGCGCCAGAAACCGGAATCAATAAGTTCAGATGCAATAAAACTTTATAGCGGTGATCAAAATCTTGATGAGTTTGAATTTAGTATGAACTTCAAGTCTGTGGCTTTCCATAGCTTGAACTCACCCAAACAAATTGTAGATACTGATTTTTTTCAAAATACCGAGGCCAATGCTATTGCTGGAATCGGTAATCCAGAGAAATTCTTCAATACACTTAAATCACTAAACATCAATGCAAATACTAAAAGTTTTGCTGATCATCATTTATATCAACCTAGCGATTTGAGTTTTAATGATATTAGGCCTATTCTGATGACAGAAAAAGATGCGGTAAAATGCGAGGAATTTAATTTGCCTAGTGCGTGGTTTTTAGAGATTGAAGCTGTGCCTAATCAAGCATTTATTACTAAAATAGAACAATCTCTCACTAAACTTAAAATATGAATAATAAGTTTGTTGTTATCATCCCAGCACGTTATGCTTCAACTCGATTGCCGGGTAAACCATTAAAAAGAATAGGCGACAAAACTCTGATTCAGCATGTTTGTTATCGAGCCAGTGAAAGTGATGCCGATGAAATCATTGTTGCTACTGACGATAATCGTATTTTTGATCACATAGCTGAATCTGGTTTCAAAGCCGTGATGACATCTGAAAGTTGCCAGTCAGGTACTGATCGGATTGCCGAGGCTGCAAACACGCTGGAATTAGATGACGAAGCGATCATTGTTAATTTACAAGGCGATGAACCCTTTATGCCCGCCGAGGTAATCAATCAAATAGCCGCCAGTCTGGTTGAGAACTCCGAAGCTGTGATGAGCACAGGTTGTGAGCGTTTGAAAGAGATTAAAGACTACAGCAATCCAGATATAGTTAAAGTTGTGCGGGACAAGAATGATTTGGCTCTTTATTTCAGCCGTTCGTATATTCCTTTTTCTAGAAATGATAATGAGCAAACAGTGTACAAACATTTAGGTATTTATGCTTATAGAACCAGTTATGTAAAAAAATTTGCTTCATTAAATCCCTGCGAGCTAGAGTTAACAGAAAAATTGGAACAGCTTCGTGTGCTTTGGCATGGCGATAAAATAGTTGTCAAACAGATCACACAATCCACTGGCATTGGAGTTGATACACTCGAGGATCTTGAATTAGCCAGGAAGTACTATGCACAATAACATATCTACTAAAGTCTTATTCGTCTGTCTGGGTAATATTTGCCGTTCACCTACAGCCGAAGGTGTATTCAGAAAAACCGTCAATAATGTAGGCTTATCAGATCAGATTTTGGTGGATTCTGCCGGAACTGGAAGCTGGCATATTGGCCACCCTCCAGATAGCAGGGCGATAGAAGCCGCTTCACTTCGTGGTATTGATCTTACAAACTTAAGAGCACGAAAAGTCACCTCTAAAGATATAACTGAATTTGATTACATTATCGCCATGGATAATCAAAATTTGAGTGACTTAAGGCGGCTCAGTGAGACTCACAATCATCACAAAATTAATCTGTTTTTAAGTTATACCGAGCAATATGGTGAGATTGAAGTCCCAGATCCCTATTATGGTGGAGCCCAGGGATTCGAAACAGTTCTGGATATGATTGAGGATGCTTCTCAAGGCTTGTTAGCGAGCATTAGACGAGATCATGGTTAAGATTAAGATCAATATAGCCCAGCAAGAATTAATTTTTTCTGATAATCGGCATAAGTTGATTTACCCGGTATCGACTGCTTTGAATGGCCCAGGACAACAGCAAGACAGCGGTCAGACACCCTTAGGATTACATATAGTACGTGCAAAAATCGGACAAGGGAAACCAATAAATACCGTTTTTGTCGGTCGACGGCCTACCAAAGAGATATATAACCGCGAACTCGGAGAACAGTTTCCGGGCAGGGACTGGATACTGACACGAATACTTTGGTTAAGCGGCAAACAAGTTGATTTCAATCGACTAGGAAATGTCGATACCATGCGACGTTATATTTATATCCACGGTACACCCTATGAGAATGAACTTGGACGAGCTGTTTCCCATGGTTGTATACGTATGGCTAACCAGGATGTTATTGAATTATTTGACTTAACACCGATTGGTTGTCCTGTAGAAATTTTAAATGAACAAAGAAACTAAAAATCCCCTTGGACCTCTAATCGTTGACGTAGAGGGCCTAGAATTAAACGCTGAAGATTTAGAAATATTGCAACACCCTTTGATCGGTGGTGTGATCTTATTTAGTCGCAATTACACAACCAATGAACAAGTTACAGATTTAGTCACTCAAATCAAGTCACTCAGAACACCTGAATTAATTACCTGTGTTGATCAGGAAGGAGGGCGCGTTCAGCGTTTCAAAGAAGGATTTACCGAATTGCCGCCGTTATACACATTAGGCCGTTTATATGAGGAGTCTCAGCAAAAAGCTATTGAGGCTTCTAGGAGTTTGGCCCTATTAATGGCAAACGAACTCAAACCAACAGGTATTGATTTCAGTTTTGCACCGGTGGTTGATTTGTTCGATTCTTCAAGCCAGATCATTGCAGATCGAGCATTTCATCATGATCCTGATGTTATATCTGAACTTGCAGAAGTTTATATTCAAGGCTTGCACGAAGCCGGATTTATTGCTGTGGCTAAGCATTTTCCAGGTCACGGTAGTGTGTTGGAAGACTCACACCTTTGTTTACCTCAAGACTCGCGTTGTTATAGTGATGTTTTAGCCAAAGATTTAGTTCCGTATAAAAAACTAATCAATAAGCACTTAGATGGCATCATGACTGCGCATGTCTTGTTTAATCAGATTGATTCGCTGCCCTCAGGTTTCTCTGAATTTTGGCTAAGAACTATCCTGCGTGAGCAACTTGGATTTAAGGGCATTATTTTTACTGACGATTTGTCTATGCAAGGTGCCGTAGAACTTGGCACAGTCGTCGATCGTACACATATGGCCCTAAGTGCAGGTGCTGACATAGCACTTATTTGTAATGATAGACCAGCGGTAGAGCAGGTACTCGATGAGAAGAGCTTACTTGAGTTGATTAATCCGGATGCCGATTTTGGTCGTAGGTTAAGGAAATGGTAGAGAAGTTCCTAGGTATCTCTGCTTTGTCATTTCGCACCCCAATGGGCATAAAACCGTAGTGTAGAAATCTTCGTAAACTAGTGATAGATTCAAACAGAACAGAGATTTCAATCAAGACTCGAACAGTCGTTAGGAGATTCCTCGGCAAGCTCGGGATGAATCTTCGATTCACTCTGCTCGCTCTATGTATTCACCGGTATCCGTATTGACTTTGATTTTGTCACCGATGTTGACGAAAGGGGGTACGGTAACTCGGATGCCAGTTTCTAGTTCAGCGGGCTTGCCAGAGCTGGCCGCTGTCTGACCTTTGACAACACCTTCGGTGTCTACAACTTCAAGCACCACGCTTTGCGGAAGTTCAACACCAATTGGTGAATCATTATAGAAGTTAATCTGAATATCAGTGCTTGGCAGTAAATAACCGGATTGTTCTTCTAGGTCTTCGGCTGGAAGCGTCAATTGCTCATAAGTTGTATTATCCATGAAGACATAATCTGTGCCTTCGTTATACAAAAACTGCATTTGCCGTGGTTCAACGTGGGCTTTTTCAACTTTGTCCTCCGAGCGGAAGCGCTCGTTTAGTTTTGTTCCAGTCCCATGCTCTTTCATTTCTACTTGAACGAAGGCACCACCTTTGCCTGGTTTAACGTGATTTTTCTTCAGGACACGCCATAGACGTCCCTGGTATTCAATCAGGTTACCAATTTTGATTTCAAATGCAGAAATTTTCATTTGTTTACTCTGTTTGCGTACAATAAGGGCTGAATTCTAGGGTGAGTGACTTAAGTCAGCAACCCACAGACCCTAAACAAATGGAAAAAATGCTAACTAAGTCATCATATTACGATCCAGACTGTAAAAAATGTCCGCGTTTAGCCGATTTTTTAAGTCAGGTAAAAGCCAAGCATCCGGATTATTTTTGCAAACCAGTACCACAATTTGGTGATAAAAGAGCACGATTATTGATCGTTGGATTAGCACCAGGCTTGCACGGAGCTAACGCGAGTGGAAGGCCATTTACCGGAGACCATGCTGGCATTTTGCTCTATCAGACGATGTATGATTTTGGTTTTTCTAGCCATAACGAGTCTATTTCTGTTGACGACGATCTTAAATTGATTAATTGTAAAATCACCAATGCTGTCAAATGTCTGCCGCCGGAAAACAAACCAGTGGGTGCTGAGGTCAATCAGTGCAATAGTTACCTAGCCAATGAATTAGCAGGGTTAGAAACTGGAAGTGTAGTTTTGTCACTAGGATTGCTATCCCACAAAGCAGTAATTAAAGCTCTAGGTTTAAGACAAGCCGATTATAAATTTGCTCATCAGGCCATTCACAAATTAAACGACCGATTGACACTAGTCGACAGCTATCATTGCAGTCGTTATAACACTAATACCGGGCGTTTGACACAGCAGATGTTCCAAGATGTATTTAAAAAAATAAATCAGTTGTTGAACAATGCCTAGCTCGTTCGACGGCAAAGCCTATGCACTAAGCCTAAGCCATTCTCCCGGCATCTATTTGATGTTCGATAAAAATGGCAAACATCTATATGTAGGTAAAGCTGCTAACCTGAGAAAGCGCGTAGCCAGTTATTTTTCCGGCAAACCTTTGACTGACAAGTTGCAGTTAATGGTTAATAAGATTGCTTCTATGGATGTGATTGTTACGGGTACCGAAGCAGAGGCTTTGTTACTGGAAAGTAATTTAATTAAACAACATAAACCCCGCTATAACATTCAACTACGTGACGACAAGAGTTATCCTTATATTTATCTTGATACACAACATAGCTTTCCAAGGCTTGGTTTTTATCGAGGCACACGTAAAGTCAAAGGGAAATTATACGGACCTTATCCAAGTGCTAAGTCTGTTCGGGAAACGTTAGCTTTATTACAAAAAATATTTCCCGTGCGCCAATGTCGAGATAGCTTTTATTCCAATCGTTCCAGGCCATGCCTGCAATATCAGATCAAACGTTGTCCAGCTCCGTGTGTTGGGCTGATTGATGAAAAAAGTTATGCTGATAATGTGCAGCTGGTTCGACTCTTTTTGGAAGGCAAAAGTGATGGCCTGTTATCGATTTATACAAACAAAATCCAGCAATTCTCCAAGCTATTGGAATTTGAGCAAGCAGCTATTTACCGAGATAAATTACTAGCTTTGCAAAGGGTTTATCAAACCCAAAATATTCAAGGTACACAGGTTGATATTGATCTTTGTGCGATAGCTAGTCATCAAAGTGATATTTGTGTTGCCGTAACCTTTGTTCGCAGCGGTCGTTTGGTCGGTACTCGCTATTACTCTATAAAGAATAAATTGGAATCAAGCAATGCTGAGTTATTAGAATCCTTTGTCGCTCAATATTATTCTTCGCATCCATTACCCGATGAAATCATTGTTAACAAGAAATTGACCAAACGGGTATTAATTAAAAAAGCATTAGAATCTTTAAATAAAACCAATCGCAGGTTAGACATTAAACACTCGGTTCGACTTGATCGAGCTAAATGGCTGCAAATGACTACAGAAAATGCTTTAAATTATTTGCAGCAAAAAGATAGTACCAATACACGCTATGAAGAAATGTTTAAAGCGATTAAGGCCGAATTATCTCTGCAAACACAGCCAGAAAGAATTGAATGCTTTGATATCAGTCATTCTCAAGGTGAATCGACTATTGGCTCTTGCGTTGTTTTTGATCAAGGCGGACCAGCAAAGAAAGAATACCGCCGTTTTAATATCGCAAACATAACAGCCGGTGATGATTATGCAGCTATGCAACAAACATTAACAAGACGCTACTCACGAATTCTCACCGAACAGGGTACACTACCGGATATTATTTTAATTGATGGCGGACTTGGTCAACTTAATAAGGCAATTGAAGTCATGAACGAATTAGCGATAGATTCGGTGCAGTTAATTGGTGTGGCAAAAGGCGAGGGACGTAGACCCGGCCTGGAAAAATTAATCGTGGCCGGTTCTTCAATGAAAACCTATCATTTGGCAAAAACCAGTGCTGCTTTGCATTTGATTCAGCAAATTCGAGATGAAGCTCATCGTTTTGCAATAACCGGGCATCGACAAAAACGGTCAAAAAATAGATTTCAGTCACAGCTGGAAAAAATACCCGGTATCGGCAATAAACGCCGTAAAGCATTATTGACCTATTTTGGCGGGATTCAAGGTATAAAACGGGCCGGAGTTGAAGATCTACAAAATGTCGAGGGAATCAGCAAACAACTGGCAGAATCGGTTTACAAGCACTTCCACTAGCGATGACGTTTAATCTACCTAATATATTGACATTCATCCGGGTGCTTTTAATTCCGGTGATGGTAATCGTTTATTTGCTCGATTTTTCCTGGTCGCATCTGGTTGCCACCGTAATTTTTGTGGTTGCAGCGATTACCGATTGGCTGGATGGTTATTTAGCCAGGCGCCTGCAACAAGACTCAAAGTTCGGTGCCTTTCTGGACCCTGTTGCTGATAAACTCATTGTTGCAGTGGCCCTGGTCTTACTGGCCACTGACAAAGATATTTTGCAAAATGTCTGGAGTGTTTCTTTATTTACCTGTGTCGTCAGTATTATCATTTGCCGTGAGATTATTGTTTCTGCACTGAGAGAGTGGATGGCTGAAATCGGCAAGCGTGGTAATGTCGCGGTTTCTTTTATCGGTAAGGTAAAAACTACTTTTCAGATGATCGCTATCAGTCTGCTGCTTTATCAAATGCCATACCAAGGTTTACCGATTTTAAAGATCGGTGAATTATTATTGATTATTGCCGCAATCCTGACGCTTTGGTCTATGTATATCTACCTAAAAGCAACCTGGCCTTACCTCAAAGATGATGCTTGAACATCATCAGCATCCCAGATAAAATCGCCTCTCTTTGGTGAATAGGCGGGAATAGCTCAGTTGGTAGAGCACGACCTTGCCAAGGTCGGGGTCGCGAGTTCGAGTCTCGTTTCCCGCTCCAGAATACGATCAGGGGAAGCTGATATTGCTTTCCCTTTTTTATATAACATACAAAAGGGTTAAGCCTTAACGGCTGAGTGGCAGAGTGGTTATGCAGCGGCCTGCAAAGCCGTGTACCTCGGTTCGATTCCGGGCTCAGCCTCCATGTTAGGGTATAATTCGAAGGATTGAATAATCACACTTAGGAGACAAGTTATTGTGCCCAGGTGGCGGAATTTGGTAGACGCAAGGGACTTAAAATCCCTCGGGATAATATCCCGTGCCGGTTCGAGTCCGGCCCTGGGCACCATCATCTTGCAATAGATATAAAAAATGCAGCAACCGGCTGATCAACATAACTATCAAAACCAAACAAGTCATTTAGCGATCGGCTATCACCTTGATCATTACGAGATCGAGTCAATAGTAAATATTGGTGATTTTAGAATTACCTATTATGCCTGGGATAATCGTAATGATCGCAATGTCATTATTCATGAATATTTCCCTAAAAGCCTTGCGATTCGTGGACAAGATGGTTATTCAGTCAGCTCTGAAAATAAAGATCGTTTCACCGACTTTGAATTTGGGTTAAGTGAGTTTCTACTGGAGGCACGTTTAGTCAGTCAAATTCATTCTGCTTACTTACCAAACGTTGTTGAATATCGCGAAGCCAATGGTACAGGTTATTTAATCAGTGAGTATGACGACGGTAGAAGTTTACGGCAGGTATTGGATGAAGAATCCGCCAAGCTCAGCGATACCCAACTTACAGAATTATTAAAGACAGGACTACAGGGATTACGGGAATTACACGCCCGTAATTTATTGCATACCAGCGTTAGCCCAACTAATCTATTCATACGTAATCACGGTCATCCCTTGCTACTGGGCCAAGGTTTGGCTCGTTACCGGCTTGCTCAATATACTAAAACTTATACAGTCTCGTTAGCGCCTGGTTATACACCGTTAGAACAATATGGGCTGGATGGCAACATTGGTCCATGGAGTGATTTATATGCGCTGGGTGCAAGCTTATATGAATGTATAGCAGGCATTCGACCAGTTGATGCATCGACCAGGCACACCGCTTTAATCAAAGGTGAGGATGATCCGTTAACACCCGCAGTGGAACTAGGCAAAGGTGAGTATTCACATTTGTTGTTGTCCAATATTGATTGGATGCTTAAACCTTATATTGAGGACCGGCCCGATTCGGCAGATTTGATGCTAGGTGTGGTCAGTTTTCAAAAGCAAAGCGAAGCAATCAAAACTGCTAATCATGATAGCGCTGATAATAGTGACGGTGAGCAAACTAAAGAAAACATTATTCCCCTGGCAAAACTTGCAGAAAAATCATCGGCTAACTCTACAGCTACAGATCAAGAAGCAACAAATCCCTATCAAGTCAATCCTGATCGTTCAGGTAAATTAGTTTATTGGAGCTTGGGTTTGGCTTTACTGGCATTTTTGACTGTAACAGGTTATCAAATTTATCAGCACGAAATAAAACAAAGTAATTTAATAGTTCAGACAGATGAACCACAAGCTGTTATTAGTAGTGTGGAAAATACGGAAAATAACGAGACAACGGAGGATAATGACACTGATCAGCAGGCTATTATCCAACAACCTATATCAGATTCGCCACAACAACCAATAGAAACGGAAAACCAACAAATCAGCAAAGAATCAGATGAGCAACGGCGTGAGTTTTATGAAAACCTAGCCAAAGAGGAAGAAGTAGAACGTCGAGTAGAAGAAGAAATTAAAGCTCTTGAAGCACAACAACAAGCTGAACAAGAAGCTGAAGAACAAGCCAAGGAACAAGCTCTACAAGGTCAAATCAGTGACTTACTTAATAAAGCAACAATCGCTAAGGAAAACTTCAGATTGTTAAAACCAGAAGGTGAAAGTGCTTATGACTATTATTCACAGGTGCTTGAATTACAACCGAGTAATGACTTTGCAACGACAGGTCTGAATGATATCGCGGACAGTTACTTTTCTTTTGCTTTAAAAGCAATTGAAGAAAAAGATCCGGATAAAGCCAATACACATCTAACTGACCTAATCAAAGTCAGGCCCAACGACCCTAGACTGGCTGGGTTTTTGCAGCAAATTACCGATCTAAAAGCTGAACTAAAACTCGAAGAAGAAAAGCAACGTTTATTAGAGGAAATTGCTAAGGCTGAGGAGATTGCTAAGGCTGAGGAGATTGCTAAGGCTGAGGAGATTGCTAAGGCTGAAGAAAATAAAGCTGTGGCCCCGACAATCGAATCACTGGATAATCCGGGTTCGGTTACCGAAACTGTTTCCCAGCTTGAAAACTCAGATATTAATCAAACTGAACAAGAGAACATTTCATCAGTCGCTGTAGTCGATAAAAACAAAAAAACTCAATCCAATCAAGTTGCTGAAATAGTCACGGAAGCTGAGCCTGAATCATCAAGCATTAATCGCGTTCAGCTTGCCTCTGCATACAACTCTTATGACTCGGGCCGCTACTCAGGCAATTTATTTAAGACCTTGCTAGATGCAGCTAATAAAAATGAAGGAAGGGCGCAATATATCCTGGCTGAGATGTATGCGGCGGGTAGAGGTACAGAACAAAATTTTGCCGAATCGACTTATTGGCTCAAACGTTCGCTGGATTACGTTAATCAAAATGCCAGATACCGCCAAGCCTGGGCTGAAAAAGCAATGGGGGTAATTTATGAAAAAGGCTGGTATGTGGATTCAGATACCGCTAGGGCTGTCAGGTGGTATCAAAGTTCAGCAGATAAAGGCTATAGCCCAGCCCAGTATCGTTTGGGTTTGGCTTATGCTAAAGGATTGGGGGTAAAAAAAGATCTCGAACAAGCTGAGTTTTGGTTTAAAAAAGCCTTGTCAAATGGTCATCAAGAGGCTAAAAAAGCACTTTCTAAACTTCCCGCTCGAAACTAATTTGAACATTTTGGTTAGTAATGATGATGGCTATCTGGCGCCAGGTCTGGCTTGTCTAGCTGAATCCCTAAGTGAGTTTGCTAAAGTAACAGTTGTTGCACCAGACCGGAATCGCAGTGGGGCCAGCAATTCGTTGACTTTGAAGAATCCTCTGCGAGTTCACCAGGCTGCTAATGGCTTTCATTGTGTTGAAGGTACACCCACAGACTGTGTGCATCTCGCAATTACTGGATATGTGCAGCCAACACCGGATATGGTGATAGCGGGTATCAATAACGGTGCTAATCTTGGTGACGATGTACTTTACTCAGGTACGGTGGCTGCAGCAACAGAAGGGCGGTTCTTAGGTTTGCCGGCCATTGCTATTTCACTGGTCGGTGAACAGGTTTTTCACTATCCCTCTGCTGCGACAGCGGTTATTGAGCTATTAAATAAAATGCAACAACATCCTTTACCTGCCGATACCATACTTAATGTCAATGTCCCGGATTTACCTTACGAACAAATCAAAGGCTGGCGAGTTACTCGATTAGGGCAGCGTCACAAATCTGAACCCATTATCAAGTCACAAACCCCCTCTGGTGAAGAAATATACTGGGTAGGGCCAGCGGGCCAGGGCGACGATGCTGGCGATGGTACAGACTTTTATGCTGTTGCAAATGGTTATATTTCAGTAACGCCAATAAGAATTGATCTAACCGCCTATGCAAGTATCGATTCGCTAAAACATTGGCTTAATGGTGATAGTGGTTAATGGCAGAAGATAAGTTTAGTGGTTCAGGCATGACTTCAGATCGGGCGCGTAATCGCTTGATCGAGCAAATCAGGGATGCCGGTGTTTCTAATGAAGAAGTATTATGGGTGATGTCAAAAACACCCAGACATATTTTTGTACCCAAACCTCTTGAGTCACGTGCTTATGAAAATATCGCTTTACCGATTGGTTACGGACAGACTATTTCTCAGCCATATATCGTCGCCTTGATGACTGAATTATTATTAGCCGACACGCAGCGGCCATTGGAAAGAGTGTTAGAAATCGGCACAGGTTGTGGTTACCAAACTGCTGTTTTAGCACAATTATGTAATCATGTTTATTCTATTGAGAGAATCACCGAGTTAATGTGGGATGCTCGTAATCGAATCTATGATTTAAAAATCAAAAATACGTCTTTTGAAATTGCAGACGGGTATGGCGGTTGGCCAGAAAATGCACCTTATGATGGAATATTAGCAGCAGCTGCTTCTGAAGAAGTACCACAAAAATTATTAAGCCAATTAGCAGTGGGAGGACGATTAGTGATGCCTATAGGTGGGCAAGATAGTCAGGTTCTAAAAGTTATTACTCGTAATCAAGATGAATTTATTGAAGAAAATGTTACGGCAGTACGATTTGTTGCCTTTAAGCGAGGAATAGAGAAATAATGAAAATATTCTCTGCTTTATATACCAAAGTTTTACAGTGGTCTGCTCACCCAATGGCTGAGCGATATTTAGGTGGCTTGAGTCTGGCGGAATCAAGTTTTTTTCCAATTCCTCCTGATGTCATGTTATTGCCGATGACCATTGCCAAGCCGGAAAAAAGCTGGCGTTATGCGTTTATTACAACCATCACTTCGGTCATTGGTGGGGTAATTGGCTATCTGATAGGTAAATATTTATTCGTGTTCATGGGAGATGCCATTATTGGCTTTTACCACGCTCAAGAAAAATTTGATCAAGTAAAGGGCTTATTTAATCAATACGGCGTCTGGATAGTTTTTATTGCCGGTTTTACTCCCATACCTTATAAGATATTCACTATCACTGCCGGAGTTTTAAGCATGGCGATGGTACCATTTGTGGTTGCATCGTTTATTGGTAGGGGTGGTCGATTTTATCTAGTTGCGGCATTAGGCAAATGGTTTGGCCCAAGATATGGCGAGCAATTACATAAAGTTATTGATATAATTGGATGGATAACTTTAGTAATCATCACTATCTTGTTGATTTTATATGTTGCTTATAATTAGTAATCCACGAAAACTAACTATAATAATTACTTTATTTCTGCTCGGAGCCTGTTCCCAGCCTCCAGTTGTACCTGTAGATGATCAATCATTTGCGCAGCCGAAAAGAACACAACATATTGCCGGCAGCGGAGATACTTTATACAGCATAGCCTTTCTGGCAGGGCTTGATTACAAACAAGTCGCAGCCTGGAACAATATTCCTGAGCCCTATTTAATTAATAGAGGCCAGAAAATAACACTGGTAAGACCTGAAAATTTCAGCAACACTAGTCAATCAACTGATGTGATTCGACCCATTCAACAATCGGCCAACACAACAGAAATTCAGCAGCCAGCATCACAAACTCAAGTTGTAAGAATCAATCCACAGCCCGGGCAACAGCAAACTCCAACAATTAGTCATCAATTTGTACCCTTTGACAATTCCTGGCAGTGGCCAATCGCAGGTACTAGTATTGTCAGCTTCAAAAATTCAATCCAAAACAATGGCATTGATATTATTAGTCAACATGGTGTCCCTGTTAGAGCAAGTGCATCTGGCAAAGTAGTCTATGCTGGCAACGGTTTAAAAGGTTACGGCAATCTGATCATTATCAAGCACGATGAAATTTATCTCAGCGCCTATGCTCACAATAAATCTATAAATGTCAAAGAGGGTGATCAGATTTCCCAAGGTCAAAAAATTGCCGAAGTAGGCAGTACAGATGCCAACCAGGCCAAGCTTCATTTTGAAATTAGAAAAAATGGCAAACCCGTCAGTCCACTTAAACTTTTACCTAAAAAAGTAGGATAAAATCGCGTTTTTTCAAAGCATAAAGGACATCATGTGAAGCCAGTCAGAGTAGGGCTAGTTGGGCTTGGTACAGTAGGCAGTGGTACAGTAAAGGTATTATTACGCAATGCTGATGAAATATCACGGCGTGCAGGTCGTCAAATAATTCCAACCATCGCAGCTGTTAAGAACATTAACAAAAAACGAGATATCAGTAATGCCGAGTTGACGATTACGGACGATCCGATGGAAGTGGCTAATAACCCCGATATCGATGTAATTGTTGAGCTGATGGGTGGTACAGAGCTCGCCAATCAAGTCATTATGAAGGCCATTGAAAACGGTAAGCATATTGTCTCTGCAAATAAGGCTTTAGTTGCTATCCACGGTAATGAAATATTTTCTGCCGCACATAAAAATAATATCATCGTAGCCTTTGAAGCTGCTGTGGCCGGTGGTATTCCCGTTATTAAAGCAATTCGAGAAGGATTAGCGGCAAATCGAATCGAATGGTTGGCTGGAATCATTAACGGTACCGGAAACTTTATTCTTACCTCCATGGAAACCCAACAGAGCGACTTCGCTGAGGTGCTTGCCGAGGCTCAAGAGCTGGGCTACGCTGAAGCTGATCCAACATTTGATGTCGAAGGCATCGATGCGGCCCATAAATTGACAATACTCGCTTCAATTGCCTTTGGTATTCCACTTCAATTTGACAAGGCCTACACAGAGGGAATCACTGAAGTTGGTTACGATGATATTGTTAATGCCCGGGAATTAGGATACCGGATAAAACATTTAGGGCTAGCAAAGAGAACTGAACAAGGTATCGAATTACGTGTTCATCCGACATTAATTCCTAACCAACGCTTAATTGCTAATGTAAACGGCGTTATGAATGCGATAATGGTGTACGGTGACGCAGTGGGTTCGTCTATGTATTATGGCCCAGGGGCAGGTTCAGAACCAACGGCATCGTCTGTAGTTGCCGATTTAATTGATGTGGTACGCACGTTTACAACTGATAGCGAAAATCGCGTCCCTCATCTTGCATTTCAACCCGACAGGCTGTCGGATATCCCAATTCTTCCTGTTTCTGAAATTAATTGCGCCTATTACCTTAACATGAAGGCTATAAACCAACCTGGTGTACTTGCAGATGTGACGCGAATCCTCGGTAATCTAGGCATTAGTATTGAAGCAATAGAACAAAAGAATACTGACACTGATACAGAAATTGCTGATGTGATTATTCTTACCAATCAGACCAAGGAAGCCTTTATGCAAGAGGCCTTGCAGCAGCTCAATCAATTATCCAGTGTGGTTGAAAAAATAAAGCGAATCAGGGTCGAGTCTTTTAACTGAGTTGAAAATGGACAAAACAGCCAAAATATTTATTGCTGGCCATAATGGTATGGTCGGTTCAGCGATTCACAATCAGTTAAAAATTCAGGGCTATGAAAATTTACTTATTCGAGATCGCCAACAACTTGATTTGCGCAATCAGCAAGCTGTGGCCGATTTTTTCTCCGAACAACAGCCCAATTATGTCTTTATGGCTGCGGCAAAGGTAGGGGGAATTCAAGCAAATAACATCTACCGCGCAGATTTTATTTATGAAAATTTGGCCATCCAAAATAACGTAATTTATAGTGCTTTTAATAATGGTGTAAAACGTCTGCTATTTTTAGGCAGTTCCTGTATTTACCCTCGTGAATGCCCTCAACCAATGGCAGAAGAGCACTTGTTGACCGGCACGTTAGAAAAAACCAATGAACCTTATGCTATTGCAAAAATTGCGGGTTTAAAAATGTGCGAAGCCTTTAATGCTCAATATAACACTGACTTTATTAGTGTTATGCCAACAAACCTGTATGGTCCTGGCGATAATTTTCATCTCGAAAATGCTCATGTTTTGCCAGCTCTTTTGCGTAAAACACATGAAGCCAAGCAACGAAATGATGATAAAATAAAACTCTGGGGAACGGGTAAGGCCTTACGGGAATTCATGTATGTCGATGACATGGCCGAAGCATGTATTTTCCTGATGAATCAGCAACGTTTGGTGCATGATGTGTTCAATATTGGTTCAGGCCAAGAGTGCACAATCAGACAATTAGCGGCTACAATACAGGACATTGTCGGACATCAGGGCGAATGTGTCTATGACGATAGCAAACCTGATGGTACGCCAAGAAAATTACTTGAGTTAAGTAGGCTAACAAACTTAGGCTGGCAGGCAACAACCAGTTTGGAAACAGGGATAGGAAAAACTTATGAATGGTTTTTACAAAATCAATCAAGGATGCGGGGGTAACAACATGTTTAAACAAACATTGCGTTTAGTATCGATCGCAATGCTTAGTGCTGTTATTACTGTTTCCCCGGTGATTGCGCAGAACGCCGAAAATGAACTAGCAAATACAGAATTAGCAGATGATGCCACTGTGATCCTGAATTTCCAGGATGCTGATATCCGCGGTTTAATCAATTCAATTTCTAAACTAACCGGCCGTAACTTTATTATCGATCCACGTGTGCGGGGAAATTTCACCTTGGTTTCAGGTACTCCACTTGATGCTGACCAAATTTACGAAGTGTTTCTTTCGGTTCTTGATGTGCATAATTTATCTGCTGTGCCATCTGGTGATGTTATTAAAATCGTGCCCAGTAATGTTGTACGGCAACAACCCACGCCAACCATTTCCAGCATTGACGGTTTAAATCGAGATGAAATCGTCACTTATATTTATGCGGTGAAAAACGGCTCGGTGCAAACCATCTTGCCGATTGTACAACCATTGTTGCCGCCAACCAGTTATATTTCCGCGCATGCTCCCAGTAATTCACTGATTATTTCAGGTACCGCAGCCAATATTGATCGAGTACTGGGTATTATCGAAAGAGTAGACCAACCCGATACGCGTTCGGATATCAATATCGTCTATCTTAATAACACCAAAGCCTCAAAAATTGCAGGTGTGCTAAGCCAAATCGTTGCCAATATACAAGCCCAGGCTGCAGCAGAAGGGCGTCCAGCAGCTACAACCGGAGTCAGTATCCAGCCCGATGATGCAATCAATGCCATTGTCATACAGGCGCCGGAAGCTATATATCTACGCGCAAAAGAGGTCATCGATAAACTCGATGTACAACGAGATGGATTAGATTCAGATATTTATGTGGTTTATACCAAACACGCCAAGGCCAGCCGAATTGCCGATATTTTGAATAACCTGGAATCGGCGAATACCCAGCAGCAAAACGCTGAAGGGCAAATTCCAGGACAAACAGTAACCACATCTATTCAGTCTGACGATTCGATTAATGCGGTCATTATTCGTGCAGCTTATGATCGTTACTTGGTGATGAAAAGCATTATTGATCAAATCGATATTCCCAAGCCTGAAAATGCCGGGAATGTTCATGTTGCGTATCTGAAGTATGCAAATGCTAAAGATTTAGCCGAAGTTTTAAATAATATTATTTCCGAGGAACAATCGGATGCAGGCGAAGATGGTGCTGCCGGCACAAGTGCTGTCACAGTATCAGTTGAAGCGGATGAAAATACAAATGCTCTAATCGTTCGTTCAGAAGATACTGATTTTGCTGAAATTAAAAGCATTATTGATCAGCTTGACATTCGCCGATCACAGGTTTTTGTGGAAGCTATCGTTGCTGAAGTCTCAGAAGACTACTCCCAAGCTCTTGGAATTCAATGGTCTGGAGTGTTTAACGATCAGCTCAGCCAAGGAACTATTAGGAGTAATCAAAACTTTGGGGGAACAGCTGACTTAACTTCCGGATCAGGCACAGGCGGCACGGGTTTGAATTTAGGCTTTTTATCTGGGAATGTGATAATTAATGGGACGCAAGTTGTACCTGAGTTTGAAGCCGTATTAAATGCTATCAGAAGCGATACAAATTCTAATATTCTTTCCACTCCCACTGTTCTAACACTGGAAAACGAGGAAGCGGAATTAGTGGTAGGTCAAGAAGTGCCATTTATCACTAGTCGGACAACATCAACAAATACAACTACGGATAATACAGGCGCAACAGACGGTTTAGTGCAAAATCAAAATGTTGAGCGCAAAGACATAGGTGTAAAACTGAAAATCAAACCCCAAATTAATCAAGGTGACGTGATTCGCTTGGAACTTGAACAGGAAGTATCAAACATCTTCGAAGGAACACTTCAAACTGGTGCTGTAGATATAATTACGGATACACGTAATATTAAAACGGTCGTCGAAGTCGACGATGGTCAAATAGTAGTTCTTGGAGGACTAACGCAGGAAGATTTCAACGATACAATCCAAAGAGTACCCCTGGCCAGTCGTATTCCTGTAGTTGGTGCATTATTCAGATCAAAATCTAAACAAGCCGTGCGCCGAAACTTGATGGTTTTTCTTCGACCAAAGATCGTGGATAGCCATGCTGACATTGCTGAGACAACTCAACAGAAATATTTACAATTGCAAGAGGAAGAGTTGCTTAGCCTGCCCGATACCCGCTTGCTAATCCGAGACACCGAACCCCCGGTGTTACCCGATATTGACTGGGAAAAAGAAAAAGAACGGAGCAGATAATACCTGATATGGCAGAATTAGCTCGCCAGCAAGTTGAGGAACTACTAAATAATGCGGATGCTGAATGGATCAATCGCATCCCTTATCAATTTGCCAAGCGCCATAGTGTCTTAGTAGGCAAAAATTTAGATGATTCAGCTGCGGTTATCACTAGCAATAAACCAACACTTGAAATTATTGCTGAAATAAAGCGTCAGTACTCTGATTCAAAGCTAAATATTGTCACCCTCCCGAATGATGATTTTCAGCTCATTCTAAGTCGTGCCTATGATAAAGGCCGCTCGCAAGCCAGTGACATGGTCGATACACTTGGCGATGAAATTGATCTGGAAATGCTTTCACAAGAAGTTCCGGTCGCTACTGATCTGCTGGAAACCGAAGATCATGCCCCGATCGTTCGATTAATCAATGCTTTACTTTCACAGGCAGTCAGAGAAGGTGCATCCGATATTCATTTGGAAGCCTTTGAGCATAATTCTGTAGTTCGCTTACGTGTAGACGGCATTCTTAAAGATATTCTTAACGTTCAACGAGCGTTGCATAGTGCTTTAGTATCTCGCCTGAAAGTCATGGCCCGCCTTGATATTGCCGAAAAGCGTTTACCGCAGGATGGCCGAATTTCAATTCGGTTAGGCGAAAGGCCTATCGATATTCGAGTTTCTACTCTACCCACGCAACATGGGGAAAGAGTGGTTTTACGAATTCTTGATAAGCAGGGTGCGATGTTAGACGTTGGTCAACTCGGTATGGATAATGAGTTACGTGCTAAGTTTGAGCAAATAATGCAAACCCCGCATGGGATTATCTTACTCACAGGGCCTACAGGCTCAGGTAAGACCACCACTCTTTATGCCGGGCTTTCAGGTTTAGATCGCAAACGACTGAATATATTAACGATTGAAGATCCAGTCGAATATGATTTAGAAGGCGTTGGGCAATCGCAAGTGCAACCCAAGATTGGTATGACCTTTGCCAGTGGTTTGCGTTCTATCTTGCGGCAAGATCCGGACGTTGTTTTAGTTGGTGAGATTCGTGACCTCGAAACTGCACAAATTTCTGTTCAGGCCAGTTTAACCGGCCACTTGGTATTATCAACACTGCATACGAATACAGCCATTGGTGCGGTGACTCGATTGGTCGATATGGGTGTTGAGCCATTTTTAATCGCTTCTAGTATGACTGCCATGGTGGCACAACGATTAGTAAGAACACTTTGTGACCACTGTAAAGAACCTTATCAGGCAACCGAACGTGAACTTGCACTACTCTATCTACCATCAACAGAAAATACACAGCTATTTAGAGCCAAGGGGTGTAGTGAGTGTGATTACGTGGGCTATCGTGGTCGTTCAGGTATCTTTGAAATGATTATTCTTGACGATGAACTGCGTAATATGATTCACGATAATCGTTCAGAATCAGATATGTTGCAATATGTACGCCAAACCACACCGTCAATCACCCGTTATGGTTTTGGTTTAGTACTACAAGGCGAAACATCTCTGGACGAAGTTCTCCGAGTTACCCAGGAGGAATAAGTCCAGATGGGGGCTTTCGAATATCAAGCGCTTGACGAGCGTGGCCGCACTAAAAAAGGTGTGCTGTCTGCTGATACGGCACGCTTAGCCCGCGACAAGTTACGTGAATTAGGTCTCACTCCATTAGATTTAAAATCAGTCACTGACGCTAAGGCCAACAAAAAAAGTTCACAATCATCTATTACAAGAACTTCTGGTGGCCGCCATAAGATTAACACAACGGAATTTTCAGTGCTAATACGTCAACTGGCCACGCTATTGGGTTCAGGATTGACAGTTGAAGATAGTCTCAACGCATTGATAAAACAGGCTGAATCACTTAATACTCAGGCTGTGTTAACAGGAATTCGAGCATCCGTATTAGAGGGTAGATCCTTAGCAGATTCAATGGCTTTGTATCCCAGATCATTTGACAACTTGTATGTTGCCTCTGTTAGTGCCGGTGAACAGACAGGTAAACTGCCTGAGATCATGGAACGTTTAGCTGATTACACTGAAACCAGACAACGTTTGCAAAAAGATATTTCTAATAAACTCGCTTATCCAATTTTTATTTTAGTTTTTTCTGTTTTAGTAGTTATATTACTCGTCACTTATATCATTCCCAAGATCACATCCGTCTATGCTGATAATGATCAGGAGCTTCCGCTCGTCACCCAGGCCATTATTGCGATCAGTGATTTCATGCAAAACTATGGACTATTGTTAGGCATTATTCTCGTCGCTGCTGGAATACTGATTACCGCATTTTTTAAACGTGAAGGTCCACGTTTGTGGCTTGATGAACACTACTTGAAGCTTCCATTATTTAAAAAGCTTATTCGTGGCTTGAACACAGCAAAAATGTCACGCACTTTATCGATTATGGTAGGCAGCGGCGTACCTCTGTTAGCTGCAATGAAATCGAGTGCCAAGGTTTTGAGCAATCAATTCATGCGCAAAGCAATGGACAATGCGGCAATAGATGTCTCTGAAGGAGCTAGTCTAAATAGAGCATTGGAACGGGCAGGCGTATTTCCGCCGATGTTAGTACAAATGGTGAGCAGTGGTGAAAGCAGTGGAAAATTAGATATGATGCTGGAAAAGGCCGCACAATCCACAGAAACAGAATTTGAAGCAAGATTAGATACGTTTATTAGCTTATTCCAACCCATGATGGTTGTTATTATGGCTTTGGTCGTTATTGTAATCGTGTTGGCAGTATTAATGCCCATAATCAATCTGAACGAAATTATTTAATTATTTGGTGATACGAATGTCTAAATCGAAACAGCAAAATAAGCAACGTGGTTTTACCCTGATTGAAATCATGGTTGTAGTCATTATTATTGGTTTACTTGCAACTATGGTACTGCCAACTGTAATTGGTCGCCAGGAACAAGCCTTGCAAGTCAGAGCTAAAACTGACATCAGAACGATTAGTCAGGCCCTGGACATGTACAAGCTCGATAATTTTAGCTATCCCGCTTCTCAGGAAGGTTTGACTGCTCTTGTGTCGAAACCATCAAGCGCTAAGAATTGGGCAAAAGGGGGCTATCTAAGTACTAAGTCTGTACCTAAAGATCCCTGGGGAAATGACTACCAATATCGCCGTCCTGGAAAAAACGGAGAATTTGATTTATGGTCACAAGGCGCTGATGGTAAAGAGGGTGGGACTGAAGATAATAAAGACATTGGCAACTGGAACCTTGATGAGTAATGGTTGCCCATTAATGCAATGGCAAAGATTAACAAAAGCTCAGGTTTTACTCTATTAGAGATACTTGTTGTCGTCGCAATTATGGGGGTTGTGCTCGGGCTTGTAGGTGTTAATTTTGATCGCAATCTGGATAACGTGGCTCATAATGAGGCTAAGCGTTTTGCCCGTGTTCTGACTTATACTAAAGAATATAGTGCTTATACCGGCCGCATACTGAGCCTACGATTAGACAAGAAAAAAAACACTTATTATTTTCTTTATGTTGATCCTGTCCAACGTAACTGGAATCGATTAAATGACCAGTCAGGCAGTAAATTACTCAGCCCTTATAAAATCAATGAACGAGTCAGAGTAAGAACTGAAAAGCGTAAAGCGGCAGGTGAACAAGAAGAAATCGCCAACGTTGAGGAGAAAAAATCTGGTAAGCGAACTTCCAACTCCGAAATTGCACTCATTACACCATTTTCTGATTTTGAACCAGCGAATTTAATCTTAAGTGGTGAAACCAAAAATTATATTGTGACGACTGATGAATTTGATGATGTCGAAATTCAAATACAATAAAAAAAACCTTAGTAAAGGCTTCACTTTGATAGAAGTCCTCGCTGCGCTGGCTATTGTCGCTATCGGGTTAACAGCATTATTTAGCGCTTTATCTCAAGGTACGCGACTCACGTCCAAGGTGGAAGAAAGAATGATTGCCAATTGGATTGCCAGTAACACCATGACCGAACTAAAGGCATTTTCAACTTGGCCTCAAACTGGAGCAACAAGTCTTGATGTACAAATGGCGGGACGTGTTTGGTACGTTAATCAGGCAATTAATCCAACTGAGGACGAAAATATCAGACGAATCGAGATCAATGTTTCCCTAGATAAGCGAGGTGAATACCAATTAGCTAACTTATATAGTTACTTTCTTAACCCCAAACCAAAACTAGTCGATGATGATCAGCTACAAATCACCAACTAAGGCTGCGGGTTTTACACTACTGGAAATCATCATAGCGGTAGCTATTTTCGCAGTAATCAGCACAATTAGTTACGCTAGCTTAGTTCGATATTTTGATCAAAGCCAAAAAATAGAGCAGGCACACAAACGCCTGGAACAAATTCAAAAACTGTTTGCTTTGTTGGAACAGGATGTGCGCTATATGATTGCCAGGCCTGTTCAATACAACAACACCACCTATGCTGCTCTGGAGGTCTATAAAAACCGACCGGTCTTCAGTGGTGAGAAAATGCAATTTACCACTTCTAGGCCTACTCCACTTAATAAAATGGCGCAAATTAATTTTCGCGTATCATGGAGAATTGAGGATCAAGCTGTCTATAGATATTCTTGGAAGGAGCTTGATTTAAAAGAACGAACCCTGGTAGATAAGGTTCCTGAATTGCAACATATTCAACGTGTAGCCGATGATATCGAAACATTTGAAATCACCGTGTTCAGCGAGGGGGATGAGGAAGACCAAAAAGATTTCAACGAACAAGCCTTTACCAATGATTTCGACGAAGATCTTTATTCTTTACCAAAGCTGGTGAAAATTTCGATCAAAACCACAGCCGGAAAAGATTATTACCGAGTCTTGGAGGTCGGCAGTGCCAGCATTGAAGCATAGACAATCTGGCATCGCCTTGATTACTGCTATTTTGATCATAGCTGTGATTTCCGCTTCAGCCGTCTATCTAATCGATTCAGGTTATACAGTGATGCGTAAGACACAGCAGCGCATCGATAACGAACAATTTTTACAACTGGCCACCTCGGTCGAAAAATATGGCATGGACATGTTGTACCGAGATAACTTTTTCGATTTTTTTGTTGAGCAAGAGGAACGTTTTGGTGATAACTTCACCGTATTGTTTGAAGATGAAGATAATCCACTCAGCTATGACCCGCATAATGATTCATTATTTGAACCCTGGTCAAAACCACGCACCCCCGAATTCATCAAACAGGATTTAAAAGACGAATTCACAGATCATAATGTATTGTATATTACCGATCTTAATCGTTTTTTTAATATTAATAATCTGCATTTTTCTAATAGTGCTGATCCCAATGTTAAAAGAGCATTTCAAAATAATGTCACAATCTTTAAAGAATTACTCAGACAAATCAACGACAATGCTTTCGATGTTGATCCGGATGAAATCACCAATGAAATTATTGATTGGCTGGATCATGATGATGATTCACGTAATGTAATTCTGTTTACTGAGGACGATGTTTATCGTCGCGCAGATTCTGAATATAGACCTGCAAATAGACCAATCACGAGTATAGGAGAGTTGGAAAACGTTTTGGGTATGACACCGCAATTAATGGATAAACTATCAGAGTATGTGGTGGCTTTGCCCGTTTATATGGCTAGTTTCGCACCTTATAAACAAGCTTTTAGTCCTGCCAAACAAGGTGCCCAGGGTTTTGATGGACCCAACTCACCAGCGTTAACTAAATTAAATATTAATACTGCTGCACCTGAATTGCTGGCCGGTCTATTTGCGATTTATAATAATCAAAATGCAATGGGGTTATTTGTTCAAGACCAAGGAAAATTCCAAAACGTCACGACGAAACCAGACGCTAAAGATTTTGTTCAAACGTATGTCAACACGGTCCCTTTAACACCTGGGGTGGACTTAAATACCAGTGAAATTGAACGAAATATCAGGTTAGTAGCAGATGTATATAGTCAATTCTTCTTAATAGAAAGTTTTTTTCAAAAAACGAATGGCATTAGTTTTAATTTAGAAAGTCTAGTGTTTAAAGATAATTCAAGTTTTGACTCAAGACCCCTAGTTGTGCAACGTCAATACGATTGGCTGCCTTTGGGTGAATTAAAAAATCCTGATGACGATGAGTCATCTTAAAGTAAAATAACAACATGCATTTATATATAACAACTGATGCACCTTATATTTGGGCGACTTTTAATTCTGAGCAAGGAAACTTGATTGGCCAAGGTCAAGTTGAATCATTAAATGAATTAAATTTTGTCCAATCGATTGAGAAAACCACACTTGTTGCCAATGGCTCCAAAGTAGCTGCCCACAAAGTCACTGTTCCTGGCAGTTCAAAAAAGAATGTTATTAGTGCGATTCCTTACGTATTAGAAGAAGAACTCACCGATGATATTGAAGATCTACATTTTGCCTTGCAAAAATGGAGTTCAGGTGAAGATTCAGAGGTTTTAGTTGTCGATGATGAAATTGTCCAAGCATGGCTGGATAAATTTGCTCAAGCGGGCTATGAAGTAAACGATATTGTTCCTGAATACTTTTTATTGCCTCGTCACCCCAGTGCTGACATCACGCTAACAATAAAACCATCCGGTGATTACTTAATTCGCAGTGGTGATTACTCGGGGAGTTTGATAGATGAAAGCATGATAGAACTTTGGTGGGATATTGAAGCCAAAGATAAGATCATTGCTATTAATGATGAACAAATGGTCAAAAGCTTGATCGAGCAAGAATGGGAAAATGTACAGTACTGGGATATCGGTCCTGAGTTTGTCGATTGGATAGGTCACGGCGGTCTTAAATCATTGAATACTCCTTGCCTACTACAGGGAAAATACGATGATGCTGAACAAAAGCGAGCTAGGTTTGATTATAAGATGGCAGTCAATCTGCTGCTCGCAGGAGTCGGAATTTACCTGGGAGCCTTGCTGGCTAATTATGCCTATCTTGAGTTCAAATCTGGTCAATTAGAAAATAAGGCTACTGAAATTTATCAGGCAGCTTTTCCAGAATTTCAAGATCAGCAGAGTGAGAATCCTTTGTACGATATGCGCAAAGCAATGAGTGCGCTACGTACTGGTAACTACCAGTCAGACAACTTTTTGCCCATCCTTCAGGTTATTGCTAACCAACTCAATACAGCACCAAACACTACTTTAACTAATCTGCTTTTTGAGGATAATATTCTCAGTGCTCAGGTTAGTGTCGCTGATTTTGCCTCCTTGGAAAGCTTACTGCAAAAACTAGCTGCTGTTACTCAAGGGTACGCAACTGTGCAATCCAAAGATGCCGTTGCTCAGGATAATCAAGTACAAGGTGTACTTGAAGTGACGTTAATACGAGGATAAGCAGATGGCAGGCATCAACAAAGACTTAACTTCGAATCAAGCGGTTAACGAAAGTATAGACAAAATCAAGCAACAAAAATCTTTTCTGTCAGAGAAAGTTAAACCCTATTGGCAAAATTTAAGCGAGCGGGAACGTTTGTTGTTGAGCATCGCAGCATGCTTTATTAGCATTTTAGTTTGCTATCTATTTATTATTGAGCCATTAAAAATCAAGTTATCGCAAAAAGTTTCTGTTATAGAAACACAGCAAAATGATGTGCTATGGATGGAGCAACAACTTCCGCTTGTGCAGCAACTCAGGCAAAAAACCCCGGTGCTAATCCGTGAAGATGAGCGGCCTTTGGCAGCCCTGGTGGAGCAAACGCTGCAACAATTTAAATTACGTGAACAAACTCAGCGTATTGTTCCTGAAGGAAACACTACCCAGATCTGGATTGAAAAAGCTCCATTTGATATTCTGTTAAACTGGATCAATAGCATGGGAAAATATGGAGTTACTGTACAAAAGATAGATATTAGTCCACATGAAGATGGGCAAGGCAACGTTGATTTAAGTTTGATTATGGAGAAATAATGGACCAGCTGGGTCAACTTATCTCTAATCGCCGTACCATAAATGACTTTCAAAAACAGGCACCACCACAACAAACTGTTGTTGATGCTATAGAGTTAGCACGCTGGGCACCGAATCATCATTTAACCCAACCCTGGCATTTTTATTTCCCCAGTTCAACAATGATTGAGCAAATCATTGAGCTCAATGCGAAACTGGTAGAACAAAAAAAGGGAACATCAGCTGCTGAATCCAAGCGTCAGCGATGGAGTCAAATTCCCGGTTGGCTAGTTGTAACTTGTAATATTTCTACTGATGAACTGCAGGCACAAGAAGACTATGCCGCTTGTTGCTGTAACATTTATGCCATGAGTTTAATTCTTTGGCAGCAGGGGATAGGCACCAAATGGACTACTGGTAACGTCATACGAAATGATGACTTCTATAACATTTGCTGGTTGGACAAGCATTCTCAGAAAATAGTAGGCCTGATCTGGTATGGCTATCCTGCACAAATTCCAGAACCCCAGCCACGTCGTTCGATCGATGAAATCGTAACAATCTTCTAATCTTATAAATGACTGAGAAATATTACATTACTGCGCAACAATTACTCGATGATTCATTCGAACTTGGATTAAGAATCATCGAAAGTAATTTCCGGCCTGATTTTATTGTCGCAATATGGCGTGGTGGGACACCGGTAGGGATTGCAATCCAGGAAATATTAACTTACTACAATATAGAAACTGACCATATTGCAATTCGAACGTCCTCTTATACAGGCATTAATCAACGCAACAAAACGGTGCGTGTCCATGGTTTAAACTATATCGAAGATTACGCTAACTATGACAACTCGTTACTAATCGTCGATGACGTTTTTGACTCAGGCTTGAGTGTTGAAGCAGTCATCAAAGAGTTAAATCAAAAGTGCCGTCGTAATACACCCAAGGATATTAGAATTGCCACGCCTTGGTATAAACCAGGTAACAATAAAACCCAACTGGTGCCTGATTTTTACATTCATGAAACTGATCAGTGGCTGGTATTCCCCCACGAGCTCAGCGGCTTAACTATCCAGGAAATCCTAACCAACAAACTAAATATGGATGATAAATTCTTAAATCATCCAGATAATAGTAGCTAAGTTATCACATTTCTTTGGTAGAAAAATCAAGCAACTCAAGTCCAACCATGTCACTTTGACACTCTTAGCGGGTTAAGTGAGTTAAATAATTACATTTTTTAACAAATTTTCTGTTTTTATCCGGGAATCTTTTATTATAATCAGCACAAGGGTTGTCATTTATATCTTCTACTAGATTTCTAATAGAACTAAACGTATTTGTGGAGCTTGTGGTGTATCCAAAACCAATTACATACTTTGTTGAAATTTGTAGTTGGGCCGGAAAAATTGGCCTGGCGATAGCGGTCTTACTTGCAGTGTTAGGATTCTTGCCTCGATTCTTATTGGCGTTTTTAGTGCTAATCTATTTACCAGATTTGCTTTGGCTTAAAAACAGAATAAGCCATAAACGAAACTTGAAACGTATCCAAAGACGCAACGCTTTAGCGGCATCAAAAACATAATTCAGATAATTTGGTCTAAATGTGGGGATGACACGTACTTTATAAGTATATGGATGCAAGTCCGACACAATAAAGAACCTGAAGCCCCAAGAAAGTATTGCCCCAACGAATTAGCCTTCGCCTTAGAAGATTATCAACAACGTATTAGCGACTTTCAAAATCATTTTAAGCGCCAAGAACTGGCTGCCGGTTTGATTTTTGTTCCAGAAAATTTCTTCTGGTTAACGGATTCTCAAGCAATACTGGATCATCACCCCATCACAACATTGGGATCATGTCAGGCGACAATGAAATTAATAGTCTGACTGAAGGCAACTGGGGTTATATTATTAATATCAATCTAAAAAGTATGATGCTGACTTGTAAAACGGTCATGCCTGTAATGTGTAAGCAAAGATCTGGTGTTATTATCAATATCTGATCAACGGTGGACAGCCACTCATGCGGGGTTAATTAGTTTAATATAAGTTATGGAAAGTTCCCAATTTACTATTACTGAACAACAGTTAAACTTCTATGACAGACGACATCCCGTTAGTCTGTTATTAATTTCGACTCCAGCTTTTATTGTAGCTTTGTATTTTGGCTATATATTGATGACTACCTTGATTGACTATACTTTTAATGCCACATTCGGTGAGTGGGTTAAAGCGTTGCCAGGTATTTTGTTTGTATTAGCCATTTTTTTAATTGCTATCTCAGCCGGAGTTTATACCGCATCGCGAGTCAATCTAGTCGTTGATACAAAACTTGGGGTGATTGGCAAACGCAGAGATTTTTTAGGTTTGCATAACAAAGGTAAAGTCATTGGCATAAATAAAATAGAAAAAATCATTTGTCGACAAAAATCAGTCAAGGGGGCAATCAGACCAGGAGAATATAATCCATCAACGACTTATTATTTTGTCGATATCCTGACAAATGATGATCAACAACTGCCATTGATTAATTTTAAAAATAAAAAAGAAGCTAAACAATTGGCCAAAAAGATAACTAGCTTTGCAAACCTTAAACTTAATGATCGTCTATAGCTGAAAGGAAAGATTAACTTTAATAGTAGCCAGTCGATGATTAAAGCAAAGAGGATAACGTGAAAAAACTAATATCAATATTTTTATCACTAGTTAGCTTGCTATTCCTGGTTCGAACAAATGCCTGTGAAATGGAAATTTTCGATTATGCAGAACTGATCTGCCCCTTAAGTTGGTACCAGTTTAGAAGTTAGTCTCTGGTTAGGGTTACAGTTTCCCTTCAAGAAGGGCTGGAACGTAGTGTAAGCAATTCTTGAAGGGTTTGGCAAGATCGTCTGCGGGGCTGGTGGTCGATAACCTAGCGATGAGTGTGGTCGAATTGTGTTGTAATGGACCCGCCATCGCTCAACCAGCACTTGTGCTTCAGTCAATGTATAAAGCACTTCACGATCCAACAGTTCATCACGTAGCTTGCCATTGAAACTTTCATTGTAACCGTTCTCCCAGGGAGAACCGGGTTCAATAAATAACGTTTTAACTTTCATTTTGGTTAACCATTCACGTACAGCCCTGGCCGTGAATTCGGACCCATTATCGGAGCGAATATGATCAGGAATACCACGTGCCATGAATAACTGTTCTAGAGCGTTGAGTACACTAGCACTGTTCAGACGTCTCTCAGTAATAATCGCCAGACATTCTCGGGTATATTCATCAATGATGGTTAACAGTCGATAAGCACGACCATCATCCGTAAGATCTTGAACGAAGTCATAGGCCCAGACATGATTCTTCCAACTCGGTCTTAATCGAACACACGAGCCATCATTGAGCCATAGTCGACCTCGTTTGGGTTGTTTACTCGGTACTTTTAGCCCCTCACGTCGCCAGATACGTTCTACACGTTTATGATTTACACACCAACCCAGATACAGTTTTAACAGTGCAGTAATACGGCGATACCCATAACGGCCAAACTCACTCGCCAATCGAATGATATCCGCTGTCAGCGCCGCCTCATCGTCTTTGACAATACGCTGATAACGTTGGGTGGAACGGGGTTGACCGATCACTTTACAGGCACGTCGTTCGGAAACCGCTAACTGGTCCCGAACATGATCAACACATAAGCGGCGACGTTCAGGGCTTAATACTTTCCCGACAGCGCTTCCTCTAGAATTAATTTATCCAGCGTTAAATCTGACACCGCTTTGCGAAGACGTGCATTCTCCTTTTCCAGATCCTTCATTTGACGAACCTGGTTCACTTGCATACCACCGTACTGCTTACGCCAGCGGTAGTAGGTTTGTTCGGTAATACCGCACTGACGGCAACTCTCGGCAATGGTGTGACCTTGGGCGTGATGAATTTCCACTTCACACAGTGTTTTGATTATGGTCTCGGTTGGAACGCGTTTACCTTTAGGCATAAATTGACTCCTTTAAGCTAAATAGTAAACCAAATCCTATCTCATCAACTGGATCAACTTTCTGGGGCTAGGTCATTATGCGATATATATGACAAAATCAAAAATAGCGGCTTCATATGATAAAGTTTATAGTTATAAAAGTATTACTGAAGCTGCATTAGCGGAAATGAAGTTTGATGACTTTATAGGTTCCTATACCTATAAGCCTATTAAAAGCGAAATCGTAGATAATGTAAAAACAGTTACCATCAATGTAACCAGTGAAGGCTTGCCTGACTATTTTCCAACTGACTATTTGGTTCAATATGTTCAAATAAAAGGAGAAGGGTACTTTTCTGTGGGATCAGATGTAACTGGAAATAAGACTGAGCACCTTATACTGCCAGACTGTGTTGTAGTCGGAGATAAGTGGGAAACAAGTACATTTTGGGATAAAGAAGAGCTAATTTCTCACGGGAATGTTGAACTACCTATAGGGTATTTTGATAATTGTATTACGATAGAACGTGTTGCAACACAGCGAACTGACACCAGCAAAAAAGTGGGTGAGAAACAATTTTCCAGAGATATCAGCTGTTCCGGTATTGGGCTGGTCAGCTCAACAACCACCAACACCATCAATGCTGTTAATTTTCAGACTGTAACCACAATGGTACTCGAGTCATATCAATATCTTGAATAATCTTTGAGAAAAAGGGAGGATATTTTCTGGAGACTATAAATTAGATTGTGTATTTGCTTATTATTAATTGATTAAGTTAAGGTAAGCAAACAATGAACAAAGATGAACTTGAAGCCTTTGCGCGTGAGGCAGCCAAAGGTATTAAAACTCAGAAAGATCTGGCTGAATTTTCAAAGATACTCACCAAAGTGACGGTTGAAGCGGCATTAGGTGCAGAACTGGATGATCATTTGGGTTATGCCAAACATGATTCCAGCACGACAGGCAATACCCGCAATGGATATACCTCCAAGCGTTTAAAAACTGAAGACGGTGAATTTATCCTGGACACACCGAGAGATCGGTCAGGCGAATTTGAACCGCAATTAATCAAGAAACATCAAACTCGCTTCACGTCGATGGACGACAAGATACTGAGTTTGTATGCCAAAGGCATGACGACGCGTGAAATTGTCGCCACCTTCAAGGAGATGTACGATGCGGATGTGTCAGCTTCACTGATTTCGAAAGTGACTGATGCGGTGATTGAGCAGGTTGTTGATTGGCAATCGCGGCCCTTGGATAGTATTTATCCAATCGTTTACCTGGACTGTATCGTGGTCAAGATTCGCCAGGATCGCAAGGTCATCAACAAATCGATTTATTTGGCCTTAGGCGTGAATATGGAGGGTCACAAGGAATTATTAGGTTTGTGGCTGGGTGAAAACGAAGGTGCTAAGTTCTGGCTGGGTGTACTGACTGAGTTACAGAACCGCGGCATCAACGATATTCTGATTGCCTGTGTGGACGGATTGAAGGGATTTGCTGATGCGATCAATACCGTGTATCCCCATACTCAGATTCAGCTGTGTATTGTCCATATGGTACGAAACTCGATTAAGTATGTGCCCTGGAAAGATTACAAGCCGGTGACGGCTGATTTAAAACGGATTTATCAGGCCAGTACCGAGGAGCAAGCTTTGCTTGCACTGGATCAATTCAGTGAGCGTTGGGATGGCAAGTATCCTCAAATCAGTAAATCCTGGCGTACCCATTGGCCGAATCTCAATACGTTATTCAATTATCCGGATGATATTCGCAAGGCCATTTACACGACCAACGCCATCGAATCGTTGAACAGTGTGATTCGTAAAGCGATCAAAAAACGCAAATTATTTCCCACTGATGAATCGGCAAAAAAAGTGGTTTATCTGGCGATTATGGATTCGTCTAAAAAATGGACGATGCCGATCCGTAACTGGAAATCGGCATTGAATCGTTTTATGATTGAATTTGAAGATCGGTTATCCGATTTTCAATGATCATAAACCCGTGGCAAATACACAGAATTATTTACAGGGTCCGATTTAATTCTTTCCAGCCATTCCATGCAAGATAAATCAATAATCCAACAAAGACACTGGCTGCAATAAACATCAATACACTGTTCAAAATTTCTTTAATTGCTTAACTATGTGAATGTAATATTCAGAAAGTGTACCACGACAAATTATATTTTCTAAAACTGTGTAATTACTGCTGTCAAAATCAAACTGAGTTTCATTAGAAGTTTATCTAGTTTGACAACAGATCAATGACCATAAAAGTGGGCAGAATTACTCTGGTTGTACATTTCAATACATTAGTTGTAATTTCAATGGGTTTGTTGGAGAAATTTCAATGAATTAGTTGTACGTCCACAACATAGGGCTTACTATTCTACATTAATATAGATTAATTGCGCATAATATATATTATGTAAAGTATTATATATTTACGTATTTCATATCATAATTAAAATGCTATTTTGTGAATTATATGTGCTTAATCTGGTGATCCGATCCCCTCACAACAAGTTTTTCTGAATCTATCTAATCGTTAATAAAGACGACTTATTCTTCCTGTTCCTTTAAGCGATAACTGAAAAGTTATCAGACTATCTACACCCAACATTGCCTGGCATCCATTCACAAACAGTGTTTCGAACATATTGAATTTGTTGTTCTGTCAAATTGGAATGAGTCGGCGTTGAATTCATTAAGTTTGTATCAATATCATCTTCCGGTCCATCTACTAATCGTCCTGTGCAACTAAATCTTGGGTCGTCCGCGTGGCCAAGCCCTAAATAATGACCTAGTTCATGCGCAAGCGAGTATTTCAACCTGTTCCTTACGAATCTCCTTGCATCCATCAAAATAAAATTGTTTGCATCACTTATTCCGCTACAGGAGTAAAATTGGTTACATGTAAAGCCAGCTCTGTTTCTCAAGTTGCCGCCTAAAAAAATATGTATTGCTTTATTAGTATATCTAGATCGAAATCTTCTTATGCGTATTGTTGGATCAACACAATAAGCTGAATCAAATGAATTAAGTGGCATTTCTTGACTAGATATTAATTCTTGTTCAAGTCTTTCTGATTGTGGGATTACATCATAATCAACCAATCTAAATTGGATGCCAGCTTTCTCAAATACTAAGTCAGGTGGATACCATGGATATACTGATTTTGTAGTTTTAACTGTTTCCATTGGTAGGCCACTTTCAACATTGGTCAAATAAGGGGAAACTTCAAATGTAGCGATTAGTTCATTCAATGAAACTGGAGGGTCTTCGTCAAAGCCAACAAATTGATGAACATGTACAGGAATAACTATTACATTCGGTTTAAGTATCACACTGATACGCTGATTTAGCATCAATCTGTTATCAGATGAATTCCATCGATTTAGTGTATACAGCACCGGCGCTCCACTCACTGGAAGGCGCTGTGGTTCTGTTTCAACTAATATTGAATCCCTATTTGCAGTTACAACTGCTGGAATATATTCTTCTTGTACATCTATAGGAATTTTTTCATCTGGCCCCCTATTCCTAAGCCCTATTGCTTCGACACGTATCTTGTCACAGCATAATGTAGAAGTATTTGCGTCTATCGCTTCAAAACGATAATCATCTGGTTTAATAATTGCTGCTATTACTGGATTATCTCGTGAAGATAGGTATGGCTTTAATATTGAGTCATGATCACGTTCAAGACTGGGTATTAATAATGATTCTTCAGCTTCTGGGTCAACTGCAACTGGAATTAACTTAGTAGAAGTGCATGAATACAGCAGGCTAATTAATAGTATAAATAGTAATAAGTTGTTATATTTCTCTATCATTTATTTTATTTTTTTGTTTTTTATCAGTATAAAGCAATAAGTTGATTCTGTATAGGTTTCATATACTTAGGTGGTAGTCAACAGTCGCACCTTCCAATTTCCTCAAGATTAAACGATAGAAATTTTTAAATGAAATTAGATTTGCAATGTCAAAACTATCAGTTCTCCAGAAATAACGTTTCTTCTTCACATTGAGATATCCTAAAACATAGATTAATTGAGAATCTCATCAATGACATGATCCTAATTAACGGGAATGGTCAGATGTAACCAAGCGACTTATAATTAATTGCAAGGCTTGATTAAGAAGTCAACGAGTCTGACATTGGAAATCTACCCTCAACAGGTCTATGATTATGTTTGAGGATCGACATATCGACTGTCTAAATTTAAACAGTGGAATTTTACTTGTTGAACAAGTCGAATCTACTGACACGAGTGACGATGACGACTTACGGAGTTCAATCATGAAGAATCACCAGGAAATTCAACAACGACTGCAGGAAGGCGTTTCAAGACGGATTAGTCGTTCAAAGCAGAATCGGCTTAAAATCGCGAAAGATTACATTGATGGCAACTATGCGATGCTTGCCGACCTTGGCAAGACTATCACACGACTTGAAGCCAAAGGCCAAAGAAAACAGGCGACTCGACTGTCTGAACTCCGAGCACACGTCTCTAAAATGCAGAGTGGCTCCTTAGAAAGCGTAGCTAAAGACCCAAAACTCGAAGAAAGTAACAGAATTGTGCTCGAAAGCCTGGTAGGAACTGACGATATGCTATCGGTACAGTTCATGCATCGCGGTTCGCAAGCTGCACAGAGCGTGGGACGAATCGTCACGATGCCGCACCTCGGTGCAAACGGCACGGGATTTCTAATTTCACCTCGACTATTGATGACCAATCACCATGTCATAACTGACCTGGAGGATGCAGAGAACAACATCATCCAATTCGAATATGGCGATACACCCGGTGGTGTTCCCATTTCGTTTCGGTTCAAACCTAATGAATTTTTTCGAACAAGTAGTGTCGATGAACTGGACTGTACGATACTGGCTATTGAACCCATCAATGAAGCACTAATATCTACTAGCCGTTTCGGCTGGTGCGAGCTGGCAGCGGATGAGAATGCCTTGCAGGTTGCCGAGCGCGTTAACATTATCCATCACCCGGCTGGAGCGCTGAAGCAGGTATCCATCCGAGATAATTTCGTTGCAGGCGAATTGCCCGAGGATCGTCCAATGTATTGGCTTTACGCTTCAGACACTAAACGTGGTTCTAGCGGTTCGCCTGTGTTTAACGAGGAATGGCAGGTCGTCTCCTTACATCACGCAAGCGTGGAAGTTGATGACCAAGAAGAAGTTGAGGCCTATCATCGAATTCTACAAACGCTGGGGGTGGCTGGTCTGGACCCGGAAGCGAGCACCATCAACTTAAACGAGGGTGTTCGTATGGATCTGATCTCTGATTGGCTGGCTCAGGAATCGCGAAATTTTTCCAGCCAAGAAGCTGCATTGTATGATGAATTTCAGGGACTGAATACGTCACCGCTTTCTACCAGCTCGCATCTGGTTGAACATTCACAGCCACGCAGTATGTCTGTTAACGACCCTGCCGATGGGAGTGTTGTTTCAGTACCCTTAAATCTTAATTTCTATCTGGGAGCTAATGGGTCCGTAGCGAAGTCACCAGAAAAAAACGTGACGGATCGTAACATTAGGCGCGAACTCGAACTTTTCAAGAATCAGGTCGGTACGCAAAAAAGTATTTTTACGGCGTTGTCGTTTTTGCAAAACAACAGGGAGTCTGACTATCTGCCAAGCGATGAGGCTATGCGGGAACGTCGTGAAGATTATTATCAGGATTTAATAACTGATGTCGATAATGACCAACTAAACCCGCAGGAGTTGTATGACGAGGTTCATGCACTGACACAAGACAAGTTGAAAATCGTTGATCGTTTTCCTGAAAGTTTGCGCGAGTTAGATAGCCTCGTTGGTGAACGTACTGACTTGGAATCGATGCGAATCTTGGAGGGTGGTGCGGCGTACGCACGTGCGAGAGCACATCTGTATACAAGCGTCGATTTACAACCGCATCGCATGCTTGAATGCCCGTATACGGGCTCGATAATAGCGCCGGAGCAACTAATGCTGCTGGATCTAATCAAGGACATAGGACAGTTTGACCTTTTACCACAACGTTTTCGTAACAACCGTTATCTCAATTGTGAGCATATTGTTCCGCAGTCCTGGTTTAAGGACAACCATCCCGACGGTATCAGTGATTTACATCATTTGATTGCAGCTGACGGTGGCGCTAATAACTTTCGCTCTAACTGCCCTTATCGCGTACTGGATGGCCAGGGAGAACTCGGCCCCGAAAACAACCCGGCGTACATACCCAAAGCCGGGCATAAGCACAATGGTTTTTTTGAACCAGCCAAGGGCAAGCACATTGTTGCCCGTGCGACGCTATATTTTTTGATCGCTTATAAAGGGGCTCTCGATACCTCAAAATATGATGCCGATGACATTGATACACTGAAAAGCTGGGCCAGTGACGTTGGCCCTGATGACTATGAACTACATCGCAACGAAGGCGCATTCGAAGCACAGGGCAATCGAAATCCGCTGATCGACTTCCCCACGTGGATAGACAAGATCGATTTTACGCAAGCTCTATCAGCTTAGTGTAGATACATATATTTTGTGCTTAATTGCAGATTTGTTAATGCGTAATATGACAGATATCTCTTGAGATGACTTTATGGGCACTCACCGGTGCTTTTTTCTATCCCCCATGGATCATTTCTTATCCAGCCGGTTCTTCCTTCTGAATCGATACGGTACCAGCTTTGCTCACTAACACCAGTGTCCACTCTTTGCTGATCTAAAACAACATAATCGCCTGGATCAAGTGACTTAATTGCAACACCGAAGTTGTCCGGCTTTTCCATTAGCCTAACTAGGCCGTGCTTGATTGTAATGATGCACTCAACTTCACTTCTGCCAATAGCTGCCAAACATTCAAGTGCTTCATTTTCATATTTGCCATTTGGGTATGTTTGCAGATAGAGATTTACTTCATCCACATCCTGACAGTTTGTTGATTGCCAGAAAAGATCCTCTATTTCATCAGCCTGTGCAGTTGTTACTATCATACAACAGCAAATTAATAGTCTTATTTTTTTAAAGCGGTAAAGGTAATTCTTGTTCATTTTTGTTACATTCTCCATTACTTCAATTGACGATCAAATTTAAAACCCAATTAGCATAACTGAACTGTTTAGTTGGCCACTTTTTGCTTAGCCAACGAACTTAGTTTACTGTTTGGGTAAAATTCTATAAATTCTTGGTAAAGTGATTTTCTATTCTTCGCATATACTTCTTTCCAATAGTCTTGTTCCCCTTTTTCAATCCTTAACCTGGCTATTTTTGAAAACTGCCCGTCAGGAAATTTTTTTAGAAAATTGACATATGATTCGAATGTATTTTTTTTATTAGTACTAATCCAAAGCATTGATTCTTCGTCATCTTCTATGCGGGTTATTTCTCCAGGAGCATCATTATTGTGTTCATCACCCTTTATGTCTGGTTCTGTAACTTCACTCAGCAGTAATTTCGGTGTGTTGTTAGTAGTTTCTTGGTTATTAACGTTATTAGTTTTTGAGTTGATGTTGATAAAACGGTCAATGTTTAGTAAAAAAATTAAGCTGCATACGCTAAACAACAGAAACAATGCCATTTTTGGTTTAAGGGTGAAATTAAGTTCTTGACTTGAAGATTCAGCTTGTTGTTCATCAATTCTTTTCTGAGCAATTTTACTGAACCAACCTGAGTCACCATATTCATCAATATATTCCTGGTAATCACTGACTGATGGCGTATCTTTTTCTATGATTGATTTCCATAACACAATTTCTTCTTCTGGTTTTTGTAAAATAATATCTACATTTTCGTTGGTAGCCGACGTGTTTTTTAAGCTCGGTTCATCAACTAATTTATTCACCGCCTCTAATAACTCCAACAAAGCAGGGTCTTCTATTTCACTTTCCCAATTTGTTAAATCTAAAGTATGAATCAAATTAAATGGGACTGGAATCGCAGCTTCTTCGAGGAGAATAGGAATTAAAATATTTCGCTCTCGAGCAAGGGATGCTTCTGCCCTGACATAACTTGATTCAACTGCTAATGGTGTCCACAGCACAATAGCTGCTTTGGCCCGGTTTAAAGCGGCGTTAATTTCATTGTCAAATTCATCGCCTGGCAATAGATCAACATCCCACCAAACATCAAAACCGTGAGTTGCAAAGTATTCTGCAAGTGAGTGTGCGCTGTCTCTATCCTCGCGCTTGTATGAAATAAAAATATCGGGCATTTTTTAACTGTTATTTGGATATATTATTTACTATTTATTGTCCTTGAGTAATGTCGATCAGTGTAGAAATGGCTCCTCATATTAAACGGATACAAATTTTTACTATGGATGAGAATTATTTCTTCGACCTGTTGAATCAATGATTAGATAACGAATATTAGAGCCGCCTTGGTCATTAACCTCATTCAGAGCATTGCCCTGGGCGACATACGCTTCGACAGAGATATCTTCGCAATATTCATCGAATACAAACGCATGGCCTGAGCCATGATCTTTCATGGCTTTTGTTCTTGCAGTTTTAACCTGACAACGTTTTGAATTTTCAAATACCATGCCATCCGGATCAGTAGCCTTTTCAGGTGGAGCAATACCTGGGGATAGAAATATTAAATCCTCACAATTTTGTACATGAAAAACTCGCCTTTCGTAGACACCTTCTGTTTTAAGGGATTCAAAGATGGAACCTGTTACACCTTCAAACTTGAAAGAGAAATTATGACTTGCTCCCTCTGTTCGAATTTTTGAAAAATGATGTTGTCCACCGCCTTTTACATGAACACCATCAGGTGCATCCACTTTATTCATAATGACAACATGTGCAACATAGGCATTTGAACCCGTTAAAAAGAAACCGAGCCCGTTCTTCCCGCCACGTAATACAACACTATCGATATGACAATTCAGTGCACGCTCTAGATACAATAGTGTCCCTGAACCATTGCCGGGTTGAACGAGTTCAACGTTGGAAATTCTTCCTTTGAATCTTTGACCCTTATCCAACGGCTTGTATTTCACTACTGGACCCGAATTATTACGCCTAATTTTAAGATTAGTCAGTAAAAAATCATGATCAACATGTCCTGGAAGGTTTTTCCAACCCAGTACAGGAGTATTTTCACTTAATCCTCGACCAACTAGAGCTGTGTGAAATCCACGTCCAATTATTGATAACGGCACCTTTGGTAATTCCAGCCCCCTTTGTACTTTATATTCAATTTTGGGCTCTTCTAGGATTAACGTTCCACCTTTTTCCGCTTCAATAATATCCAAGGCATTTTGCAAGGCTTTATAATCATCAATTGAGCCGTCACCAGCGGCACCTGCATCTTGTATCGACCGAATTAAAACAGCCATAAACTACACCTGCTTGTTTGTAATATTAGTTTTTATTATTCGAAAGTGCTCAACGGAGACACACTTAATCGAATTTCCGCTCGTACCCAGGGTTTGTCCAAACTCTTCATGAGTTCTAGGCGGATGAAGTTTTGAGCCATTTTGATGAAAGGCTATCGCCCTATGAGGATTGAAAGATGTCAATGCTTTACCAGCGGTTCTTTTACAGTATTGCGGAATGAGTATTCCTGTTAGAACAGGTAAAGTCATTTTTATCTCTCAATTTTATTAATATTATGCTTATGTTTTTTATTATCATGATTATACTCAAAACTAAAATAATATTATCAAAATTTATCAAATAATTCCATTCAATTTTATTGAATTTCTCTCTTGTCAATAAAACTTTTCTGTATGGATTAACACAAAACTACCTTTTTCTAGTACCCTTCATTTAAGTTCATTTAGTTAAGTTTCTTCTTTTCTCCGCAACTCAAATTTCTGTTCACAAATATCCAGGGAAAATGTGTAATATTCACCTTAGCGATAGAGATTGAAAATGAACCTCCAGATCAACAAAATAAAATCGACTCGAAAAAAGCTTGAAATTTATTGGGAGGATGGTTCCTCCACAGATTTCCATGCTTTGTGGCTACGTGACAATTGCCGTTGTGATGACTGTGGAATTCCAGAAACCGGACGCCGCAAATCTCGGTTATCTGAGCTGCCACTAGATATAACAATGTCTTCTGTAAAGCTTGTAGATGGAAATGATTCCATCGTTATCAAATGGTCTGATAGTCATGAAAGCTTGTACTCAGTAAGTTGGTTAAATAAATATGCATATGAAAAACATAACTTAGAAGAAAGAGTATTTGCCCCTTGTCTTTGGAATGATGAATTGCGAAAAAATCCCCCTACTCTGGATTTTAATGATGTTGATTCCGATGATTCTCAATTTCTACAAATGCTGGAGTTGATTCAGAATTATGGTTTATGTTTGCTTTCTTCAGCAGGCTCCACGCCCGGCAAATTAGAAGCTTTTGCGAACAAAATCGGCCCTATCCAAGAAAGTAACTTTGGGCGGGTTCAGGATCTGATTATCGATGAAACCAAATCAAGTGTAGCTAACCGGGCTGTTGCATTGAAACCCCATACTGATGAACCTTATCGCGCTTCACCACCGGGAATACTGTTATTCCATTGTATCGAAACAGATGTAAACGGAACCGGATCGTCCACTTTCATGGATGGGTTTGAATTAGCCGAAATCGTAAAAGCAGAAGATCCGGCTGGGTTTGTAGCATTAACCCAAAATCGGCAACCGTTCAGAAGGCACTTTCATGATGAAGTTGATTTGGCCGCCGAATTTCCAGTTATTTCAGTTGACGAATTAAATAATATTTGCGGTATCCGTATTAATGATCGAGTTGCCGCACCTTTGTCTATTCCCTCAGAAGAAATAGAGGATTACTACAGAGGATTAAAGCGTTTGTTGGAGTTAGCAGAAGACCCAGATCGCATGTTGTTATTAACCCTTCGTCCTGGAGACGTTGCTATTTTCGACAATCATCGTATTCTTCATGGCCGCACCGAAATTACTATGAACAGCCGTCGTTGGTTACAATGGTTACAAGTTGAACGCGGTGATTTTTATAGCACTATTAACATTTTTACGGATAGACTTGGACTGACCAGAAAAACATTTAAGCAATTAAGAGGAGCATACTGAGTATCCAATGAGTGTTTTGCTGGTAACAGGAGCGAGTCGAGGTATTGGTGCTGAAATTAGTCGACAAGCAGCATTGACTGGTTGGAAAGTTGCCATTAACTACTCTTCATCCAAGGATGAAGCTGAGTCAGTAGTAGAACAAATTCGATCTAACGGTGGCATTGCCAGTGCTTTTAAAGCAGATATCTCGGTTGAAGAACAAGTACTCAACATGTTCGAAAAAATCGATACCCACCTTGGACCCGTAACCGGGTTGGTGAATAATGCAGGAATCAACGGAAGCTCGGTCCGTGTTGATGAGCTTGAGGTTGCCACAACCGTGCGATTGTTTGAAGTCAACATCCTTGGTTACATGATATGTGCGAAATGGGCTATACGCAGAATGGCGAAAAGGTACGGAGGTAGTGGAGGTTCAATCGTTAACATTTCCTCAGCGGCTTCCAAGCATGGTGGTCCTGGATCATATATTGATTATGCTGCCAGCAAGGGCGCTATTGATACATTTACTATAGGGCTAGCAAAAGAACAGGCTGACCAGGGAATCCGCGTGAACTGCCTGCGTCCCGGCATTACAATGACAGAACTAAGTATTGAATTTGCCAAGGAAAACCCTGAATGGGAGCAATGGGTATTAGCCCAGGTCCCTTTGCGGCGAGCGGCCGCTATGGAAGAGATTGCTAGTACAGCATTATTTTTATTATCTGATAAATCATCGTATGTTACCGGTGCCATACTTGATGCTAGTGGCGGTTGGGTTAGCCCATAATATTTTGAAATAAAAGCACACTGAGCAACTGACCCTCTGCCCTAATCAACCCGGTGTTGGTGTATGATTAAACACGAAAGCGTTTTTACATGCTTCCACACCACCTAGTTCCGCAATTCGTTTTTGTTGATCGGCAAAACATTGTTGATTGACCTCTTCAGGGTCACAGATAATTCTAAGGCGTTTTTCTGCTTCTGCAAGTGTCGCGTAATGGTCAGGGTCTGCTGACAAATCATTAAGTTCATTCGGGTCATTTTCTAGGTTGAATAGCTGGGGTGCATGACCAACATAATAAACATATTTCCATTTATCCCAGCGAATCATAAATGTTCCGGTGGTTGAACCCCCATCATGGTATTCACTGAGTATCGTCCTATCAGGATTATCAGCTTGATTAGCAATTTTTACTAACGATTCACCAGGCAAACGTTGTTCTGTCTTGTCTTGTGCTTGTAATTTACCGATATCTAAAGCTGTTTGATAAATGTCTAACAAACTGGTTGCAGTATTTACTTGTTTCCCTTGAGGAATTCCAGGCCCTGACATAATCATTGGGACGCCGGCTGACGCCTCGTACATCACCTGTTTGGTCCATAAACCATGATCACCTAACATTTCACCATGATCAGATACATAAAGAACAATAGTATTGTCAGCCTGTTTGGATTGTTCTAACGCATTCAGTATTCGACCTGCACAATCATCCATGAACGTGCATAGCCCGTAATAAGCAGCTATTGCTTCACGCATTTTTCTCTCGTCAAAATAGTCATCATAATTAAAGAAATTGGCAATGTTATTTAATTCACTATGCTGGGGCCTTTGAGCTGAGTCATAGGCTATTGGTAAATCAACTTTAGTCGGATCATAAAGTGAGTAATATTCTTGCGGTGCTGTTAGTGGATAATGTGGACTAACCAGAGAGACAAAAGCAGTCCAGGGTTTATTGCTGCCCTGCTTATTTAGGAGCCAGGATTCAGCTGCAGACGTGATCGCTAAATCATAATCGGTATAACTGCTGACACCATGGCCAACATCTTCGGCCAGTTCTTTGGCATTATCGTACGGGGGTGGGTCATTTCGTAATAGCCCTACAGCCCAACCAACTTGGTTAACCACATGCATAGGAAGAATTTCTTCTGTAAAGCCATTATCATCTTCGCTTGAGCGAAAATGCAATTTCCCAATAGAAACTGTTTCGATACCTCTATCACGTAGACTTCGCATCCAGCTGCGTTGTTTACCATCGTATGGGGTTGCACTATCCCAATACCTTGTTTTATTAACGTAATTGCCACAAGCAACAGAAGCTCGAGTTGGAACACACATGGGCGAAGGTGTATAAGCGTTGGTGAACAAAGTCCCCTGATTAGCCAGCTTGTCTAAATTCGGTGTTTTAACAAATTTATGATCCATCGAACCTAGCGCATCTTTACGATGTTCATCGGACATAATAATTAAGAAATTCATGTTTCTGTATATCGCTTTGAGTTACTTTAGATTGGCGACACAGTCTCGAATTGTCAATAAATTAAGTGAGGTTTCGGTTATAAATAATTCTAAAACCAGAGTTTACAAATTTTTAATTGACCAACATCTCCCAGTAGATTATTCTTTATCCTCGTCGGGTAGATTGAGTTTTGAGTTAAATTTAATAAAAACAATGAGTTTAGTGATTTAATTAAAGGTATTTATTGTTATGTTTAAAAAACAGGATAGTTCTGAAAATCCAGCACCAACATCCTTACGTCCCGGAGGTGGAAATAGCCCATCTTTAGATAAGGCTTCTAGCTCGCCCAGTACTGGAACATCACGTACAGCACAGGCTTCAATTGGCCCCAGCATTCGAATCAATGGTGATATAGCTGGAAACGAAGATATAGTGATTCATGGCCAGGTTGCCGGCAGCATTTCTTTGCCCAACAATACTTTGACAGTGGGTAAGCAAGGCGGTATTGACGCTGATGTTAGTGCAAAAACTGTGGAAATCGAAGGTAAAGTCTCCGGCACAGTCCAGGCAGCTGATATTGTTAGGGTTAAACCATCAGGTCAAGTTAAAGGTGATATTGCGGCACCCAGAGTCGTGCTTGAAGATGGTTGTCAATTCCGTGGTGGGATAGACATGCAGGAACAAAAACTCGCTGGTGAGAGCAAATCTGCTGAAACCAACGTCAAAACTAACGGCGCGGCCCCTCCGCCTAGTAAATCTCAGACCAGCGTAGAAAACGCTGCAAAAGCTTAAAACAAACCTTAAAGCTAATAGTTATTTACAACACCTGGGCATGTATAATGTCCAGGTAGTAGATTATTGAATAACATTGTTGAGCCGCCGTCCTAAATCCGAATCACTGATCAAGACCAGACCTGGCTATATAGGGTCTGTTAACCAATCAATCAGCACCTCAAATAAATATACTTTAGGTTCCGGTGAACAGCGAGCGATCAACCCCGGTCACTGGCAAAACAAGTCTTTATGTCTGCCAATCATTCAAAACGTTTTCAACAACCTCAATCTGACTAAGTATTATGTTTTGGATTTGAGTACACCGCGCAGTAAGACCATGCAGTTTTTTCAGCAATGGCCCTGTAATTATCGTTTATTTGATTTATTTACTGAGATTATCCAACCCTATAAAGATGACTATCTTGACCTGCAAAGTTATCAGGAGATTTTTCAATTCGCTCACCCCTATGATTATCAGATAGATATGGTCATTCTTTGGGATCAACTCAGTTACATGAACCGCGATAATATTGTTCATTTAATGGATTTCATTTCCAACTACTCACATGAAGGCACTCTGTTGTATTTCATAAATTCCAGCAGTCAGTTTATTAGCAAGACCCCCGCACAATTTACTTTTTCTACTGACAATACAGTAACATGTACTAATTTTACTAATGATCGGTCCCACCCTTCGCCACGCTACTCGACACGCACGCTGGCGAATTTAATGCCTTGTTTTGATATGTATAAAATATCGATGTTGCAAAAAGATGTGATTGAGCATTTGTGTATCTTTGATCAATATCGAGAACCAGCTAAACTAGGATTACTTAGCTAACTGCTACCAACGATTTACCCGCGACCATTTATCAATCACATTATTGTGCCTGTCATGAACACAATAAAATTCATAAGCAGCAACAGTCATACAGGCATGGATGGGCAACACCTTTAATTTACATCCAACAGGATAGGCATCAAAGTTTAGAGGTTGATTATTCTTATTCGCAATCAAACCATGCTCTTGATGTACGCTTTCAATATAAAGATCACCTATTACATTACCGGATAGCTCTGTAATCCAGCCATAACCTGTAGTATTGGAAAATTCACTAGCGCTAATATCTTTCGACAGTGCCAAGCCCCCAGCATCGATCAAAATTCTATTAGCCTGTTTGTTATGACCGATTACCGTTGTTAGCACGCTAACGGCAATATTCTCCAGCTTACAACTGCCAATAAAATATTGGTCGATATCACTGAACATATAGACACCTGGTCGAGTTTCAGTTAACCCTTCGAACGATTTGGCATATTTAGCGGTTGGAGTAGAACCTGTGCTAATAATCTCACTAGTCAAACCTAGTTCATTTTTTAGTCGGTCAGCTGCCAGTACAACAGACACTCTTTCCTGCTCAGCGATTTCTATTATCTGCTGCTGCGATTGGCTGTGATAAGAATGACCTGCATGAGTCATCAAGCCTTTGAAGTCTATATGAGAGGCATTCTGGATAGATCGGCCGATTTCGATTAACGCTTGTGAATCGGTTTGCACACCTCCACGGCGCCCTCCAGAATCAATTTCAATTAATAAGTTAACCTTTGTATTTAAATCTTTGGCTGCTTCGTTTAGCTCAGATACGATTGAGGCATTATCAGTGATCAGTTTGAGTTCGCAATCTAGTGATTGAATCTCTGCCACCTGTTTAAGCTTAGCTGGAACGATACCAACAGCATAAAGAATATCTCTTACCCCATGTTGGGCGAAATAATTTGCTTCGGCAAGTGTTGAAACGGTGATGCCCTTAAAACCTGATTGTGTAGCTATTTGGCAGACATCAATCGATTTAGCCGTTTTCATGTGTGGCCGTAGAGCAATGCCACAAGAAGAAACCCGTTGTTGCATTTGCCGGCAATTAGTTTCCAGAACATCTTTATTGAGTAATAATGACGGCGTGGGCAATTCTTGAACATGAGTTGGCTGCATAAGTTTAGTTACCAAATAATAGCAATTACCGATTATAGTATCGTCTTTTACATAGGGTCTTGATTTTGATTATGCACAACCAACTGGATGAAACTAAAAAAATATTGCAAAAACTAGTCTCATTCCCGGTGATGTCCGGGGAAACCAATTTAGCCATGATTGAATATATGGTTGATTACTTAAAGGGCTATGGTATTCCTTCTGAACTTGTATTTTCGCAAGATAATACCAGAGCAAATCTTTTTGCCACCATAGGACCAAATGAGGGCGATGGAATTATGCTTAGTGGTCATACCGATGTCGTTCATGTTAAAGGACAAAAATGGGCGACTGACCCTTTTAATTTAATAGAAAAGGATGGCCGACTCTACGGTCGCGGCTCTGTGGATATGAAAGGGTTTTTGGCATGCTGTCTTGCCTCAGCACCTAACTGGATTGAACAAGATCTCAAACGCCCTATTCAATTCGGATTTACTTATGATGAAGAGACTGGCGGCTATGGTGCAGATTGCTTATCAGAATGGTTAAAAGATCAGCCCCATAAACCAAATTGCGCAATTATTGGTGAACCTACAAATATGAAAATTATTGCCGGTCATAAAGGAGGCAGCGAAATTACCACTAAGATATCAGGCCTGGAAGCGCATTCAAGTCGACCAGACACCGGTGTCAGCGCCATACATTACGCTGCTAAGATGATTAATTTTATTTTACAAAAAGCTGATGAGTTTAGACAAAACCCACATGTTGAATCAAAATTCGATCCACCTTATTGTTCTTTCAATATCGGCACCATTAATGGGGGGTCTTCACGGAATACTATCGCTGGCTACTGTGAATTTGATTGGGAAACCCGGCCAATACCGGGCGATGATGAAAACCAAATTCTCGACGAAATCGAGCAATACTGCCAAAATGTATTAGTGCCGGAGATGAGAAAACAATATGCAGAGGCAAAAATTGAAACCGAATTGAAATCTTCAGTACCTGGCTTAAACATTGATGAAACTTCAACTACCATGTCAATCATAAAAAAATTAACTGGTGAACAGGATTACGGTGTCGTATCTTTTGGTACAGATGCTGGCTATTTCGAAAACATCGGCATCGACAGTATCGTTTTTGGGCCGGGAGATATTAGTCAAGCCCATAAACCTGATGAGTATGTTGAAATTAATGAACTCGAAAAATGTTTAGTCTTTATGGATAAGCTGGGAGAACATTTATCATGACCCACAAATTCTCCATTGTAGCAAATACTCAAATTCTGCAGCATGAGCAATCCGGATTTGATTTTAAAATCGGGTTGATTTCGCTATCTACTGATCTCAGTGTGGAACAGGATTTTTATTCTATGCGGCCCAATTCTAAAATTGGCTTTTTCGTCAATCGGGTTGAATTTATTAATCCAACCACACGCGAAAACTTGTATGCCATGCAACCCAAAATTTCAGAAGCGGCCAGGCTAATATTGCCCAATATAGATCTTGATACTATTGTTTATGCCTGCACCTCAGCATCTGCTGTTATCGGGGACCAAGTGGTCAGAGATTCGGTTAACAAAGGTAAACCTGACACGCCTGTTATCACACCAACTACCGGAGCAGTCGCAGGATTTAATACACTGGGAGTAGGTAAAATTACCTTAATGGCCCCCTATCTTAAGTCCGTTAGTGAAACTTTGGCCGGCTACTTCTCTGATCAAGGATTAGATATTCAAAACCTCTATTATCTTAATATTGAAGATGATCGTGACATTGCCAGACTCAGCCATCAATCCATTATTGAAGCAGCTAAATCGGCAGTAACACCGACTACGCAAGGAATATTTTTATCTTGTACAGCCTTACCCGCAGTGCCTATCATAGCCCAACTTGAATCAGAACTCGGTATACCTGTGGTGACCAGCAATCAGGCTATGTTTTGGCAAGCTTTACGTAAAGCGGGTTATGAAAATCCGGTAACCGGCTTTGGCAGACTGCTTGAACACTGAGCAAGTTAAATTACAATTAGAATATCCATTTTTCAAACAAAAACAACGTGAACGAACCAAATAAAAAATTTAGTTTTCGTACTCAGCATTGGCTATTGATTGCCGCCGTTATTATTGCTTTTTTTGGTGTCTTTTTGCTAATCAAGCCCTATGCTAATCCAATAATCATGGCTTTTATATTGTCGTTGCTTTGTTTACCTTTTCATCACAAAATTGAAAAACGATTAGGCAATAAGCCTAACACTGCGGCCATTCTTTCTTGCATATTTTTGACCGTCATTATCGTCATACCTTTCGCTTTTATAGTTAATGCAATCGTGGAACAAGCAGCTGTACTTTCGAAATCGACTTATGTGTGGATTAATCAGGGAAAAGCAGAAACTTTACTAGAGCACCCTTATGTACAACATCTCATCGGCTTAATCAATCAAATTTATCCTTTTGAAGAAATCAATACTCAAATGATTCTGGAACAGGCCGGCGGCACTATTTCTAAGCTGGGAACTGGCGTTTTTAATATCAGTGCCAAACTGGTTGGTAACGTTACCCAAATGATCACCAGCTTTTTTCTCATGTTGTTCGTGTTCTTTTTTTTATTGCGGGATCATGAATTTCTAATCGAAAAAATGCGTCACGTAATCCCCTTATCACGCAGTCAGGAGGATCGATTACTTAATGAGATCGAAAACGTAGCCAAATCTGCCATGCTCGGCTCTTTTGTCACTGCATTAGTCCAAGGAATTGCTGGTGGCTTCGCGATGTGGCTGGTAGGTTTCCCAGGATTATTCTGGGGCATGATGATGGGCTTTAGTTCATTCATACCTATGATAGGTACTGCGTTGATATGGTTGCCAGCGGCTATTTATTTACTACTGACAAATGAATGGCAATGGGGCTTATTCTTAATCGGCTGGGGCGTTGTAGTAATCGGTTCAATCGATAATTTTGTCAGGCCATTGGTGATGCAAGGTAATTCTGGAATGAATACCTTATTAATTTTCTTTTCTCTGATCGGTGGCTTACAGGTATTTGGGCTACTTGGCTTGATTTATGGGCCGCTGATTTTTGGACTTGCATTGGCCCTTTTCAGTCTTTATGAGACAGAGTTTGAGGATTTTCTCAAACGTCAGGATGACCGTTAGGTTAAAAGATTAATTTTTGAGTGTTATATGTTCAAAACTGTTTAAGTGATTGACTCTATGGTGCTCGCACCATTCTTGCCTCAATGTTTTCAGTGATAACATTACAACAATCTGTTTCTACTACAACATTAGTCAAAGACAAATCAACATAACCGGGCGCTGTAACCAATATGTTATATGTACCGGGCCGTTCCAAAGCCCCGGAATGGGATGTACCTTGATTGGATAACACTTCGGTATAGCTGCCTTCGGTTACTGTTACAGTAGCTGCATTAGAAATATTTTCATTGGTCTGATTATCCACAACCATTACAACGATGCCTGGAAAAACAATTGGAGGACATGGCACAGGTGTGGTTGAGCATTCAGAAGTCTCGGCATGCGCAGGCAGCATAACAGATTGCACTATCGGAGTTACCCAGATGGAACTCAAGCCTATTTTTTGAATAACCTGACGACGTTTATTCATCTTAAAGTTCAATCAGTTATTATTAATTTTAGTATTATGCCTGAACTTGTAAATTCATATCATCAATTGTTGTCAACTCAATCCATTATTTGAATTGATAAACTAATTAGCAATCAGGGTATAGCCGGTTAGCTTATATATTCAGTATTAAGTGACTCATTTAAAAAAAATCTCTAAACTACGCCAGTATGAAATCTCAAATAACATTAGAAGATATTATGGCTGCTCGTTCACGAATGCCCGGCTATATACGCACAACTCCAATTAATTACTCACCTGAATTATCAAATTTTGAAGATGAACCGATTTATCTAAAGCTTGAACATCAGCAAATAACTAACAGCTTTAAAATTCGCGGGGCCAGTAACGCTATGCTGCAGTTGAATGAGGTTCAAAAATCAGCTGGAGTTGTTTGTGTGTCCTCCGGCAATCATGGTCGTGGAATAGCATTTGCAGCCAAACAGCTTGGTATTAAAGCCAAGGTTTTTATGTCTCCGTTTGTACCTGAGAACAAAGTTAATGGCATTCGTGATTTGGGTGCTGAAGTTATGATTACCGGCCACAACGCAGATGAAGCCGAACAATTTGCGCTTGATTATGTTGATCAGACAAAAGCGACTTACTTACCCCCTTTCGATCATAAAGAAATTATTTGTGGCCAAGCGACATTAGGTCTTGAGATAATTGAACAAGTACCTGGTGTCAAAAATATTATCGTTCCTCTTTCGGGAGGTGGATTGATTTCGGGAATTGCGCTTGCAGCGAAAGCATTAAATCCAGATTGCAGAATCTATGGTGTTAGCATGGATACAGGTCCAGCGATGATAGCAAGTCTCAAAGCTGGGTACATCGTTGGCGTTGATGAGCAACCCACTTTTGCTGACTCGCTGGCTGGTGGCTTGCATCCTAATAATCAATACACATTCGAGATTGTTAGAGAATTGGCAGATGAAACTGTAGTAGTCAGCGAAGCCGAAATCGCTGCAGCAATCAGGCATGCATACGAGCATGAGCGTCAAATAATTGAAGGTGGAGCCTCTGTGGGTATTGCAGCCATCCTGGCTGGTAAAATTAAAGTTAACAGCCCTACAGTAATTGTTCTAAGTGGTGGCAATATTAATATGGACACTCATCAAGCCATCCTAAATGGGGCTAGTCATCTAAGTGAGACTTAAGTTTGATGCATTATATTGATGCTCCGAGCGCACATAAACTTTTCTCATATCCAGAGTTAACACAATTATTATTACAAGCTCATCAAACATCGGCAGAAATTATTGAGGACCTGTTACTAGAGTCAAACAGTGGCCATTCAACTGACCAGTTTTTCTTACGTGCAGCCTGGCAAAAGGATCATTATCTAGGAGTAAAAAATACAACTATATTCCCCGAAAATTACAGGCGAGGTAAGCTGCCCAGTATCCAAGCCCTATATACGTTATTCGATGGCAACAATGGATCGCCACTATGTTGTATCGATGGCACAGCCCTAACCCATATTAAAACTGCAACAGATTCAGCGCTGGCCTGTGACCTATTAGCACGCAAGGATGTTAAAGTCATGTTAATGATAGGTGCAGGCGCTATGGCCCCTCATCTGATTAAAGCACATTATGCTGTCAGGCCATCAATTGAAACTATTTTGATTTTTAATAGAACGCCTGAACGTTGTTGGCAAATTGCTGAACAATTAGCAGTCGAAAATATTTCTATTGTCCCGGTTACCAAACTTAACCGGGCTATTAAAGAAGCTGATTTAATTTGCAGTGCTGTCACTAGCAAAGAGCCTTACATCAAAGGTAAATCGTTAAAACCTGGGGTTCATGTAGACCTGGTTGGTTCATTTACAGAAGATCTAAGAGAAGCTGATAACGAAACCATTCGTCGCGGTACTCTCTTTGTCGATTCCAAAAAGATTAGCTTAAATAAGGTTGGTGAAATACTGCAGCCAATCGAACAAGGTGTAATAACTGTCAATGACATAAAGGCTGATTTTTATGATGTAATCAAACATGATTCATTCCATAGATTACATAGTGATGAAATCACAGTATTTAAAAATAGCGGTGGCGGGCATCTGGACTTAATGATGGCGCAGATTTTATATCTAAAATTTATTCAGGATTATTCTAATGAGTGACCATAAACAGCAGGATTGGGGAGATTTAACTACAGCCGTTCATGCAGGCGAGTCAATTGACCCTGTTACACGAGCATCATCTCCTAACCTGGTTATGTCTTCTACATTTTGTCCCGATCAAGTGGCTGGATTCTCTGCACATAATAGATCAGATTATCAGGGCCATATCTACGCTCGAGTCTCTAACCCCACTGTAGAACAACTTTGTCATAAGCTAATGGCTATGGAAAACGCTGAAGCAGCACAATGCTATGCCTCAGGAATGGCCGCTTCACATGCCTTGCTTGCTGGCCGCTTAAGTGCGGGAGACCATTTAATTATCTCTGACACAAATTATGTCGGTACCGCGGAGCTGGTCAGAGACAGTCTGCCCCGCTGGGGCATAGAAGTTACTCCTATTGATACTTCAGATTTAAATTTGGTTGAATCACAAATCAAGACCAATACGAAAATGATCTGGCTAGAAACTCCGGCGAATCCGATTATGCGCTTAAGTGATATCGAGGCAATTGCTGATTTATCCCATAACAAAGGGGTACGTGATGTTGTGGTTGATTCAACTTTTGCAACACCAGCAGCAACTAAGCCTTTAGAACTTGGAGCTGATTTTGTCGTGCATTCACTAACAAAATATATTGGCGGTCATGGTGATGCTATGGGTGGTGCGGTTCTAGGAAGAAAACAGGAACTCGAGTCTCTAAACCTAGAGGCCACAGTACACTATGGTGGGGTTCTATCCCCTTTTAATGCCTGGTTGATTTTGCGTGGAGCCGCAACTTTCCCCTTGCGTATGAAAGCTCATCAAGCTACAACAATTGAAGTAGCTAGATTCCTACAACGGCATGAAAAAGTTAAAACTGTACTCTATCCTGGTCTTGAATCACATCCGCAATATGACTTGGCAAAAAAACAAATGCAAAATTTCTCGGGTATGCTGAGCTTTCAAACTTTTGAAAATGGTGAGTCTGTAGCTGCCCGTATGATTGAGAAATTCAACGTGATTCATTACGCTGTATCTTTAGGCCACCATCGTTCATTGATTTATTGGATTCCTACGCAAATGTTAATGAACTCCACTTATCGTTTAACTGCAGAGGCTGAGAAGCGCTATAGAGAGTTTGCCGGAGATGGACTATTCCGATTTTCTGTAGGCATTGAAGACGCTACTGATCTTTGTAATGAATTGGAATCAGTGCTTTGAGTTTTTAGTTAAAGAACTTTCTCAGCTGACTTTATAAAACCCCCATATTCTTTTGAATTTAAAAGTTTTTTTACAATTGTTAACAAACATGTATAATTAACAAGCTATAGCTAAAATTGCCGGTTGAGAGAGCCAAGCAGACTGGCATCATGTTTAGTAAAGCAACAATATCACTAATAATTGTTTTACAGGTAGGTAAGTATGTATTCGAAATTACTTAGCAACTTTTTACGTGGCGTTTTTCTTATTCTTTTCACAGCCTTTTTAACTGGCTGTTTAGCCTTTAGTAACAAGCAGTTAATAGCACAATTTGATGGATTAGATGTAAATGTTGGTGAAGATGAACGTGGCTTAATTATTACCCTGCCTACTGTTTATTTTGATTTTGACAGTAGTAATCTAAAAGCTTCATCGCGCGATAAAATCGCTCAAATTGCCAGTATTCTCAACCATCGGCGCGCACAGAATAGAGTCATTGAGATCGAAGGTCATACAGATAATATCGGTGACCCTGAATACAATTTGAACCTGTCTAGCGAGCGAGCTGACGTTGTGCTTAAAGAACTAGCCTTTAGCAATATTAATGAAGCCCGCCTGTCTGCTTCCGGTAAAGGTGAAACCTCACCTGTTGCTGATAACAGTACTTCTGAAGGCCGTCAATCGAACCGGCGTGTAGAAATTATTGTATTAAATCCTAGCTAACTTAAGTAATGACGTGAAGTTGCGGCTATGTTTATTAAAATAAAAGCACAGTCAAGTGATTTTGAAGGAGAATATATTCGTGAGAGGAATATATTCAAGAAAAAGCGTAAGACACCGAAACTTTTTTTTACGGTACTTCTACTTGCCGGAATAGCCGGGTATTTTTATTACCTCAATTCCGGCAATCCGTTACAAACTGATCACACAATAATTGCTAGTTCTGAACAGACATCTGATGTAATTCCTGCTAACGGCGAGCAAGCGCAAAACCCTTTAATCGCTGAATCTAATGATGATAACAGTGAAAAAATAAATCAGGAGTCACAATTAATCACCGAAGCAATTGCAAATGATGAACCCGAGCAACTCGAATTAATGCCCACCAATGACACTCAAGAAACCCAGCTCGAGCTATCTACAGATACTGAAATAACTGCGATCAAAGCCGATGAAGAGTCAAATGTTAGTCAATTTTTTGATAATGATGAAATTCAAAGTGAGAAACTAGATGCACAATCATTGGCTGAAATTGAAAACCCTGAATTTGCACCAGAAGAAAACACGCAAGTGACCACAGAAGAGCTCAATGAGGTGGTTGTTGATAATGACGCTATCGATACGGAATCAATCACGACTGAAAAGCAAGAGCCTCAAGTAATAGCTGAAAACGAAGCCCAAAATGCTGATGAGCAACTAACTAATCCAGAATTAGTGTTTGAAGAAAAATTAGAGGATTCAAAGAATGAGCCTGATCAAACGATCGATAATAAAACAGAGCAAGAACCATTAGTTGCGGAAGTTTTTGAGATAGATGAGGAACCTCTGGACACTAAAGAATTGATTTCCGCTACTGAAACTGAGATGCCAGATGAACTACAGGACACTGATTTTACAACAGCTGAGCAGCCTGATAGTGAACCGCTTGATGTCATCACAACTGAAAATACCGTAATGGATTCAATCATTGTAGAGACAGATCAAAATATTGACGATGTGGTATTAACTGACTCTCCCAACATTAACATTGATGAACAGTCAGTTGCTAACATCAGCGAAGAGATTGAAGCAGACCAAACAAAAGAAATTTCTGAGCCATCGCTACAATCGGATGAAGCTGAGCTGATATCTTTTGAAGAAGACTCAGGTAGTCAAGAAGTTAGTAATGTAGCAAATGCCACAACGGACATTGATGATATAACTGACGAAGTATCCGAAGATGGTATTGCTGAATATTTACCTGTTATCGAATCTACAGATCCGCCTGTTGCTAAAAATCCCGTGGAAATTAACGATCAGCCCTTAGAGTTGGTAGGCACAGAATCTAACACTAGTCCAATTGATGCTATTTCTAAAATGATCTCTAATGTATTTGCCAAAACTAGTGATGAACAGAAACTGGTAGCCGATGTTGTTGAGATTGATTTTTCCAAAGTCACAAATCCGCAACCGAATCAAGAACGATTGGCGATAATAACTGTAACTGATTCGGTCGAATCTGAATATCAAGGAGACTCGGAAGAAGAGCTTTCTGAGTCAAGTTTCCAGCCAATTAGTGACGATGATTTAGAGATCACTGATGAAGTGACTGTTCTTGAAGTCAGAGAAAATGATGTCAAGGAAATCATTGAGCAGGAAAAACAAAACCTTGATCAATCTGCCAACGATTTCGACAACAGAATTTCTGTTTTCGACGGTGTGGACAGCATTTCCGCAGCCGAGATTCCAGTTAAAACCAGCCATAAACCCAAAAAACTAATACCTGCAGAACCTGCTGACGTAGAGACGATCCAGATAGCCAAGATTGAAACAACGACACAGGAGCAACTGGAGTCTGAACAGGCAATAAATAGTGGTGAACAATCTGTTGCTATCGTTGAGGACAATAACAGTCAAGTGCCCGCTCCTAATAAGTCGACTATCACCATAAAAGAACTTTACGACCAATTAATGGCGGACCTTGATGAAAATGAACAACCCCAGACTAACAAGGAAGCTGTAACCACTGAAACTGCAGCCCAAAATATTACGATTAAAGAAATTTATAATCAAATAAGTCAGTCTAACAACGAAATTGATGCCCCTTCTGCGGAGATCTTGACACAAATTGATACCTCTGCCGAGGTTCAATCCACTATAACTGAACAACCAGTTACAAAAGTCGAAGTAAGGATTGATCCCGATAAGAGTTTAGCCATGGCCGACAACACAGAAACTGAACTCAAATTAGGTCCTGTGGAGAATTTAGTGATTAGCAGCAATGTCAGTGGAGCTACAGAGATTGAACCTGAATTAACACAAGCTACTGTCGATGATGATCCTGAGCCTGTTCAACAAGAAGAAACAGTTGAATTGGCCTACATTAGCTCAAAACGATTATCGGACAACAAAGGCAGTACACCACTAATGATCGCCGCTCTTAATTCTGATGATCAAACCGTACGCGAATTAATACAACAGGGCGCTAGAATTAATGCACGTAATGATTGGGGTTGGACTGCACTATTGAATGCCACTATTAAAGGGAATCGTCCTATGGTCGATTATTTGTTAAGAAATGGAGCCAGCCCTCACCTTGCAGATAACGATGGTCGCTCCCCATTAATGGCTGCGATCTTAAATAATCACCCCGATATCGTCAAAATATTGTTGACCCACAAAGCAGATGTTAATAAGGCCAACCGGGATGGCTGGACGGCATTAAGTTTTGCTGCCTGGAAAGGTGATGTCGCCTCAGTCAAATATTTGCTTGAAGCCAATGCATTTAAGCAACATCAAACCAGTGAAGGCTTAACTCCCCTGCAACTCGCACAACAAGGCGATCATACAGAAGTGATTAATCTGTTAACCCAGTAGTTGTTTTATTCTCGAAGTTTCATCTATTCCACAATTATTTGGATTTAGACTGGTTTTTTCTTTACCATGCTGTCATGGCACATAAGCGCAAGTTCATCCATATTCAAGGCCAAAAACAGTGGTGCATTACGACCGCTAATCGTTTAATTGCTAAATTACCGAAAAATATTAGAGATCTGATTTACTGTAGTACAAGTCAATATAAGTTTGGTGATAGAACTACAAAACAAATAAAAAACTCGAACAAGCGATCAGAAATCGAAAATCACCTTGGTAGTGAAAATTCTGTGCTGATTTTCAACAGTTTTGACGGATTTAACCCTGACTTATTTTGTGCACTAGTTGGTTTAGTAAAGTCTCCAGGATTAATTATTCTTCTCTCTAAAGAGGCTTATGACTGGATTCGTTACTCTGATCCAGATTATTCAAGATTCTGTTCATATCCTTATAAACCAGAAGATGTAAAAGGTCGGTTTATCAATTATTTTATCCAGAAATTGGGCCAAATCGACCGTGCCGATTTGATAACTATTAAACAATCCGAATACGACCGTTCTGCTATAATTAAGTTAATAAAAACAATAAATTATAACGTTTTTGAAGAATTTACTGGAAGTAACAATCAATTACTAAAACCTCCAATAGAATCTGTACAAGTAATTGCTTCAATTAAAACTCTGGCCTTAACTAATAATAACGGCACAATTGTAATTTATGGCAATCGAGGCAGAGGCAAGTCAACAGCAATAGGTTTGGCGATTAATCAATGTTTGCGAGAAAATAGCAACCTTAACATATCAATAATTTCGCAGAACAGTTTGAATGTCAGGGCAATATTCGCTCAAATCAAAAATCAAATTGATCCCAGCGACAGAAATATAAATTTTTTTCCTCCTCATGAATATATAAGAAAAAACATCAATTGTGATTTAGTAATCGTTGATGAAGCAGCAGCTATTCCTTTGAATATGCTCAAGAAAATAGTTCATTCTAATAGTAAGTCTGTGTTCTGTACGACAACAGATGGTTATGAAGGCAGTGGCATGGGGTTTTTACTTAAATTTCAAGACTACTTATCTAAAGCAAAAATACCTGTCTCAACAGTGAAGTTGGAAACCCCCTTTCGTTGGCCGAAGAATGATCCAACCGAACGATTTATTTTTTCAACTTTCTTCCCTAACAAAATTAAGTGCAAATCAATTGCAGTTGAAAAAGTGCAATCAGAACAACTCGCTATCCAAAAAATTGACAGAGACAACCTTGTCACAAGCCCACAAAAAGTCCAGCAACTTTTTAGTTTGCTAGCTCAAGCACATTATCGAACGACGCCCGATGATTTACGATATATGCTTGATTCGCCTGATGTTGAAATCTGGACAGCAGAGCTTGAAAACCAGCCACTTGCGGCCATGATTGTGTGTAATGAAGGAGTGATTGAGGATGATTTTTCAGATTCTATTTGGCTAGGTCAGCGTCGGCTAAGTGGCCATTTGATTCCACAAACACTTTCTAGCCAAAGCGGCTTAAAGCAAGCAATAGGATTTTCATATAAACGTATAGTCAGAATTGCCACCCTAAAACAATTTAGAAACCAAGGTATTGCTCGCCAGCTTGTTAAAAGCTTTGAGCTGGAAACGAAAAAGTTAAATCCCATGCTTGATTTTATTGGGGTCAGTTACGGCTTAGAATCAGACTTATTTAAATTCTGGAAAAAGCTTGAATTTGGACCTGTTAGATTAGGTCACCGAGAGAATGCCAGAAGTGGATTGCGATCAGTTTTGATGCTAAAACCACTTTCCGAAACAGCTGTCAACTTTTACAACGAACTAGAACAACAATTCAAATGGCATATGAACTCTACAACAGATTCAATAGCCCAAAAGCTTATCCTATGCTTAACTGAATCTGACAGTGTACAGATATCGACTAATTGGGAACAACAACGCTTGGACGTTTATAGTTTTGCCTTTGGGCATAGACAATATTTAAACTGCCAAAGAATCCTAAAACAACTCGCTAATTATTGTTTGAATCAAACTAAAATTCGAAACCAGTTAAATCAGCAACAACTAACAGTTGTAACATTGAAAGTTCTACAAGATAGAAACTGGAACAATGTGGCTAAAGTGACAGGATTTTCTGGAAAATCCCACCTCACTCATGAGCTCAGAGTGATTTATGCAATCTTTTATAATGCTGTCTGGGGAAATAAGTTATAAAAGTTCTTGCTGGTAAGAGTGATGATTTCTTGCAAATCTTGCTGTCTTAGTTCTGCAAGCTTTTCTGCCACGTGCAGAACGTAAGCAGGTTGGTTAGCTTTGCCCCGATACGGCACCGGTGCTAAATAAGGGGAATCAGTTTCAACTAATATACTCTCTGCCGGAACCTTCATCGCAACCTCTTGCAAAGTTTTAGCGCTATTGAAAGTCACGATCCCAGAAAAAGAGATTTTAAAATCCAGCGCTAATGCCCTTTTTGCCTGTTCCCAGTCACCGGTAAAGCAATGCATTATTCCCCTGCACTTTTTTGCGTCATGCCTTTCCAATATATCAAGCGTATCGTTCATACTGTCTCTGGTATGAATGATTAGTGGCTTATCCAACTCAATCGCAGCATGGATATGATTAATAAATCGTTGTTTTTGCCAGTCAGTATTTTCCTTAATATGAAAATAATCCAACCCGGTTTCACCAACAGCAATTAAATTTTCATCAGCACAATACTTCAGCAAATAATCGACCGATTGAACTTCCTCTCGATTATGGGTTGGATGGATTGCAGCAGCAGCCAAGACTGATTCTTCATCGATGGAAAGTTGTATGACTTCATCTTTGTCAGTTTCATCAATCGAAATACACAGCATTTGCCTGACATTATTAGCTTTAGCTGCAGAAATTCTTGCGGCTAGAGCTGTTCTATCCTGACCAAAATGGACATGACAATGCGAATCAATCAGATGAGTAATCGCCATGTATTATTGCCTAACCATTGACATTCTTAGCAGCATATCCTCAAGCAATAATGTTTCATCTGAAACACCATCGTAACGCTGATTTATACTGACGAAATAATCGTAAAGATCGAATAAGTTAGCAAGTGACAAATATTCAACAAGATTGATTTGTTGCTTGGCAATTGGACCTTCGGTATGGCCCGATTTGAGTTTAATTAAGTCACTAAAAAAGCAACAAAGCCAATGTAGAATAAAATCTGTACGCTTCATTTTTAGCCATTTTTTAGCGATTACAACTATATTCGTATCGGTAGTCATGAAAATGTGTTCAATATCTTTGGTCAAATTCATCACTAAAGATTGCTGGTCATTAGTTAAATATTGCCCTGCTAGTAAAGGTCGACCAGATGCTAGGTGCAAAACGTTGCCAATCTCGTCTTTAGCGTGCTTCGGATAAAGTTTCTTAAGCCATGCCATGGACTCTGATTGATTCGGAATCGTTATATCGATTCTCATACAACGACTACGTATGGTCGCAGGTAACTTCGAGATATCATGACTTATTAAAGTAATTAAAGTTTGGTCGTGTGGTTCCTCTAAAAACTTCAACAATGCATTCGCAGCATTTCTATTCATATCTTCAGCTGGAAAAATCACTGCCAACTTATAACCTGCTAGTGCTGCAGACTCATTCATAATGGCGATTAATGATCTAATACTTTCAACACTAATCTGTCTGGACAAACGTTTTTTCTCTAAGGCCTCTGAATCTAAATAGCGCAAAGCTGAATTTTTGAGCTGCTCATCAAGTTGCACGAATGAATAAGCACTAGTCAAAACATGCAAATCTGGATGGGTTCCGGCTTGCATCAATGGTGACTCCTGCAACAACTGTTGGCAAACCTTAGCCACCAAGTGGCTTTTGCCAATATAGACTGGACCATTTAGTAAAATTGCATGCGTATTATTAAAAGCAGCGATTATTTGCTCAACCAATTTTTCGTTTATCCAGGGCAAATCTTGATCTGTTGTAGTCATTACGTCGAGCTACCTGCAATGATTAAATCGAGATGAACAGCAATTTGTTTTTGAACTAGTTCAAGTGGCTGACTTGCATCAATACATTTAACTCGCTCAGATTCATTTTTGCATAGATTTTGGTAATGTTCTCTCACCCGCAGTTTAAATGGATCTTGTTGTTGTTCAAAACGGTCGCCGTCATTATTAGCCCCTCTAGATTTAGCCACATCCAATGGAATATCTAAAACTAACGTCAATGCTGGCTTAAAATTTTGCTGCACCAGTTGTTCCAAAATGCGGATTTGTTCGCTTGCAATGCCCCTGCCCGCTCCCTGATAAGCATAAGTAGCGTCAGTAAACCTATCACTGACTACCCAAATGCCTGCTTCTAACTTAGGCAAAATCACTTCTTCAAGATGCTGGGCCCGCGCTGCAAACATCAGTAATAATTCTGTTAAATCGCTACAAGGAATATCTGTTTTATACAGCAGAGATTCGCGTAAATTCTCACCCAAAGCCGTGCCGCCTGGCTCGCGAGTGGTGTGAACGATCAAACCGTTTGTTTGTAGATGCTGTTTAACAAATTCCAGATTAGTTGATTTGCCGGCACCGTCCTGCCCTTCAATGGTAATGAATCGGCCCTTCACCCTTAGCCTTTACCTTTACGCTTGATTTGATACTCGTTAACTGCACGCTGATGCTCTTTATAGGTTTTAGAAAACTTATGGCTGCCGTCACCTTTTGCGACGAAATAAAAACTATCCGTTTTTTCAGGATTTACTGCCGCTTTTAGAGACGCTAATCCCGGCATAGCAATAGGCGTTGGCGGTAAGCCGGCATGTTGGTATGTGTTATAGATATTGTCTTTTGAATCCAAATGCTTGCGAGTCAAATTACCATCAAACTGATCTCCTAATCCATAAATAATTGTCGGATCAGTTTGCAGTAACATACCTTGATTCAAACGATTAGTAAAAACTCCGCCAATTGTTGGTCGTTCTTCGGCTTTGCCGGTCTCTTTTTCAATGATTGAAGCTAAAGTCAAAGCCTGATACTTATCTTTTAATGGGATATCCGCATCACGATTATCCCAAGCATCGTCCAGGGACTTCTGCATGCGCTGATAAGCCTGCTTTAACACGTCCAAATCTGTATCACTAGCACGAAAAACATAAGTATCTGGAAAAAATCGCCCTTCTGGATGAAGGCCTGCAGCCCCGATTTCTTGCATGATTTTTTCATCACTCCAGTTAAGGATAGTTTGGGTTAAATCATCAGCTGTAGCTAACCTTTTTCTGAACTGTTTAAAAGTCAGACCTTCAACTAGACTAACTTTATAGGTAACCACTTCACCTTTGATGAACTTTTCCAGTACATCTCTGGCATTCATCCCATTCTCAAGCTGATAATCACCCGGTTTAATTTGTGTTGCAGTACCTTCATATCGTCCTAACAAGGCTAAGCTATAAGCATCAGACATAGCACCCTGTTGATGAAGACGACGCGATACTTTATGCAACGAATCACCTTGTTCAATAGTAAAAATTTCATCGGTGAAGTTGAGTGGTTTAGTCCAGGCATCGTTGACATACCAATAACCAACAGCAACAGCGATTACTGCCAAAAATATCAGTGTGCCAAATAGTTTAAAAAGAACACGGAACATTATAGGTCAGTTGTATTTACGAAACACCAGGGTGCCGTTAGTCCCGCCAAATCCAAAGGAATTACTCAACACAACATTTAAATTCTTTTGCCTGGCTTCATTCGCAACATAATCCAGATCACATTCAGGGTCCTGATCGTTTAAATTGATGGTTGGGGGGACAATTCCATCTACCATGGCTTTGCAGCTATAAATTGCTTCAATACCTCCAGCAGCTCCTAGTAAATGGCCGGTCATTGATTTAGTCGAGCTAACCAGCAGATTCTGTGCATGATCACTGAAACTTAATTTGATAGCATTGGTTTCTGCAATATCCCCTTGAGGTGTTGAAGTGCCATGAGCATTAATATAATTAACTTCATCTGAATTAATACCCGCATTTTTCAAGGCATTATTCATACAACGCGACGCACCATCACCGGATGCCAGTGGTGCAGTCATATGATAAGCATCAGCACTAAGGCCAAAGCCAACCAGTTCGGCGTAGATTCGGGCGCCTCTGCTTTTTGCATGTTCTAACTCTTCTAGTACTACAATACCGGCTCCTTCGCCCATTACAAAGCCGTCACGAGCTGTATCCCAAGGGCAAGAAGCCGCAGTCGGGTCATCATTTCTCCTGGTAAGCGCCCTAGCGTTGCCAAATCCTGCTATAGCTGTTGGCGTTATACCAGCTTCAGCGCCACCAGCGATCATGATATCAGCATCCCCATATTCGATTAACCGTGATGCATCACCAATCGAATGGGTTGCGGTGGTGCAAGCGGTGACCATGGATAAATTCGGACCTTGCAGGTTGTACATAATTGAGAGATTGCCCGAAATCATATTGATAATACTCATGGGTACATAGAATGGTGATACTCGCTTGGGCCCTTTTTTGTGGTGCTCTAGGGTGGTTTTCTCAATCGTTTCAACACCACCGATTCCAGAGCCGATGTAAGCGCCAATGCGCTCTGGATTTTCCTTTTCAAACTCCAGGCCTGAGTCCTGAATAGCCTCCATAGACGCCGCAAGGCCAAGCTGGATAAAACGATCCATGCGCCTTGCATCTTTGGCTGAAAGGAAATCTTCTAATACGAAGTCATCAACTTGGCCTGCAACTTGGCAAGGATAAGCGCTGGCATCAAAACGATTTATCAGGCTAATACCGCTAACACCGGCAATGATGTTTTGCCAGTTTTTTTCTAGACCGGTACCCACTGGGGAAATAATTCCTAGCCCTGTAACGACAACTCTTCTCATGGTTACCTGACCACCCTAAAGTTTAGGGAATTTAGTTGTAGAAATAACATTGCCGGCACTAGGCCGGCAATGTTAGAGAAAAACGATAACTTAGCTGTTTTTAGTAATATAATCGACAGCTTGTCTAACAGTAGTAATTTTTTCTGCTTCTTCATCAGGAATTTCAGTACCGAATTCCTCTTCCAGAGCCATTACTAGCTCTACCGTATCAAGTGAATCAGCACCTAAATCATCAACAAAAGATGAATCTGAACCGACTTGATCTTCTTTAACGCCTAATTGTTCAACAACAATTTTTGTTACGCGCTCTTCTACTGTACTCATGACTTCGTTAACCTCTATGGTTGGTTCTAAAATTCTCTGTTTTCAGCCTAACTGAAAACCCTCAAATCTGTGGAAATATTGCTACATTCCAGTTTTGCCCGAATGATACCATTTTATCTATCAATTCGGAACTTAATTCATGAACATACCACCATTGACATGCAGAGTTGTGCCGGTTATGTAGCTGGCATCAGCTGAAGCTAAAAAAGTTACAGCGGCAGCAATATCGTCCGGATTTCCCAGCTTTTTCATTGGTATGGTGGCCATAATCGCATCCTTGGCTTTTTCATCCAGCTCGCTAGTCATGTCTGTTTCAATAAAACCTGGAGCCACAGCATTGACGGTAATATTTCTTGAGGCAATTTCTTGAGCAAGCGATTTTGTCAAACCAATAATTCCCGCTTTAGCTGCGGAATAATTAACCTGCCCTGGATTTCCAGTTACACCTACAACTGAAGTAATATTGATAATCCGACCTTTTCTGGCCTTTGTCATTGCCCGTATACATGCCTTACACATTTTGTAAACAGAAGTCAGGTTAGTATCAATAATGTCCTGCCACTGCTCATCTTTCATCAACAAAAACAAATTATCGCGAGTAATGCCTGCATTATTGACCAAAATGCTGACTGTACCGTGATCAACACCAACTTTATTGATCAAATTTTTAATGTCATCATCGCTGTTGACATCGAGTTTAATACCACCACCAGGGATATTATTTTCACTTAAATAGTGTGATATTGAATCCGCACCTGATTCGCTGGTAGCGGTTCCAATCACTGTTGCTCCAGCTTGGCCCAAATGTAATGCAATGGCCTTGCCAATTCCGCGACTCGCTCCTGTTACCAGTGCTATTTCACCTTGTAAACTCATATTTATTTTCCAGCTCAATAATTGATCAAAGTTCCGCCCCAGGCAAAACCACCACCAAAACCTTCCAAAATAAGCTTTTGTCCACGTTTAATGCGACCATCACGGATACCAGTATCCAGCGCTAGAGGAATTGATGCTGCAGAAGTATTGCCATGGGTTGCTACTGTGACAATGACTTTTTCCATAGGTAATTTTAATTTTTTCGCCATAGCGCTAATAATTCGAATATTAGCCTGATGCGGCACCATCCAGTCGATATCATCATAAGCTAATTTATTCTGATGAATAATTTCATCAATACTCTCACCTAATTTTTTCACTGCTACTTTAAAGACATCACTGCCTTGCATGGTGGTAAAGGCTTCTCCTTGAACGACTTTTTGATAGTTATTCGACACACCAACTGGCACACAAAGCAAATCAGCATAACGGCCGTCAGCATGTAAAATCGACGAAATAATCCCGGGCTCTTCGCTACGCTCAAGAATTACAGCACCAGCGCCGTCGCCAAATAAAATACATGTATTACGATCCTTCCAGTCGATAATCCTGGAAAAGGTTTCGGCGCCGATAACCAGGGCTTTTGTTGCGGAACCGGTCTTAATGAATTTATCGGCAACATCTACCGCATAAATAAAACCGGCACAAACAGCTTGTACATCAAATGCTGGACAGCCACGAATTCCGAGCCTTTCTTGTACAAGGCAAGCAGTACTGGGAAATACTAAATCCGGAGTTGTGGTAGCTACTACAATTAAATCAATTTCTTGTGAATCTAAATCGGCTGCATCGATTGCATTTTGAGCCGCTTTTAAAGCCAAGTCGGACGTCATTTCGTTGTCAGCAGCAATTCGACGTTCTTTTATTCCAGTGCGGGCCTGGATCCATTCGTCGCTAGTATCCACCATTTTTTCCAGGTCTAAATTGGTTCTTATATGTTCTGGTAAATAACTGCCACTGCTGGCTATCCTAGAATGATACAAGCTCATTCTTTTTCACCTAACCAATATGTTAATTCTTCGCTAATTCGTTGTGGTAAATCTTTGTTAGCTTCGACATAAGCCTCATTAATTGCATGTGCAAATGCCAATCGATCCGCTCCTCCATGACTTTTGACTACGGTGCCATTAAGGCCAATAAATGTAGCGCCATTGTAACGGCGATGATCTACCCTGCGCTTCATCGCTCTTACTACCGGCCATGCCACAACTGCCGAAATTTTGCGTAAAATGGTACGTTTGAATTCTTCACGCATTATGGAGCTGATTAGCTGCGCTAATCCTTCACTGGTTTTAAGTGCTACATTACCTACAAAACCATCACAGACGATAACATCAACTTCGCCAGTATAAATTGAATCACCCTCAACAAAACCTTGGTAATTCAAATTACTGTTTTTCATCAACTCGGCGGTTTGCTTAATAATTTCGTTACCTTTTATGTCTTCTACACCAATATTCAATAAAGCAACTGTTGGAGATTGAATGTTCTCAACGGTTTTGACCAGAATCGAACCCATCACCGCAAACTGCAATAATAATTCTGGCGGACTATCAACATTTGCACCTAAATCCAGCATGTGTATATGACCACGCTTTGACGGTAAAGTTGTAACGATTGCGGGACGGTCAATGCCAGGTAGCGTTTTCAATACAAAACGAGAAGTTGCCATTAAAGCACCCGTGTTACCAGCGCTGACACATGCCTGAGCCCTATCTTCTTTGACCATATTAATGGCCACCCGCATCGAAGAATCTTTTTTCTTTTTAAGCGCCAGGGCCGGTGACTCATCCATTTCCACCACTTCGGTGGTGTGTTGAATCTCAAGCCTCGGTTTTAATTCAGCTCCAACGCTGCCGAGCTGTTGTTTAATAGCATTCTCGTCACCCACCAATATCATGTTGACATCAGGGTGCCGAGACAAAAAGTGTTTAGATGCAGAAACGGTAACTTCCGGACCGTGATCCCCACTCATCACATCAATGGCTATTGTCGTACCGCTCATTTATTTATTTTAGGCCATCGGCCAGTTGTTTTGTAATTTAATATGAGTCGTTCATAAACGATGGCAACTACTCGTCGTCATCTTCATCTAGATCAAAATCCAGTCCTTCATCTTTGGTAATTAATACTTTACGACCACGGTAATAACCGTCAGCGGTGACGTGGTGGCGGCGATGTAATTCACCTGAAACCGGGTCAGTCGACAAGGTCGTGGACTTTAGTGCGTCATGAGAGCGACGCATGTCCCGTTTCGAAGATGATTTTTTGTTTTGCTGTACAGCCATTTTGGCGCAAACCTCAACGATATTTAAATATGGCGGCGGATTTTACCACAAGCTTGATCCTGAATGCGCAGTCGAAAATTCAAATTTTTACCTCAAAACGCTGATTTTTAATTAAAATTTGCTCTCAACCTTCATCTTGGATGTGCCATTGAAACTAGTTCTAGCCTCTTCCTCTATTTATAGAAAAGAGTTATTGCAACGCTTACAAATTGATTTTGCTACTGCCTCACCTGATATTGATGAAAGCAGACTGGAAAATGAACCTATTCCTGATTTTGTCAGGCGTTTATCTATCGAAAAATCCAAAGCTCTGCGAGATGAATTTCCGCAAGCACTAATTATTGGTTCAGATCAGGTTATTGTCACTCAACACGGAGAAGTTCAGGGTAAACCACTTAATCATGAGAAAGCGTTTAAGCAACTACAGCAAGTTAGCGGAAGCGAGGTGGAACTAATTACGGGGCTAGCATTATTTAACAGCAAACGGGACACTGTTCAATATGATTCAGTGAGCTATAAAATTGGATACCGAACACTCACTACTGCCCAGATTGAAAATTATTTACGAGCTGAACAACCCTACAATTGTGCAGGTTCATTAAAGTCTGAAGGACTTGGTACAAGTCTGTTAACTTACTTAAGGGGTGAAGATCCGACTGCTATTATCGGTTTACCATTAATAAAACTCACTGACATGTTGTTGGCAGAAGGAATAGAAATACCTTGTAAAACCTAGCGCAACAGAGGGATTGAGTCACCTAGGCTGATTTTTAGCCGCTCTGCAATAGCTACTCCCAAACCACGTGTAAAACGCTCTAATACGTCAGGTTGCAGGGTGTAATCGATGATGGTCTCTTCGCCAATATCGTCTCTAGCTACCGCCCAAGGAGTTTTAAACCCATCGGTCAAACCCAACTCAAAAGCCTGTTCGCCATTCCAGAAAAGCCCGGAGAATACCTCGTCGTTTTCCTTTAAACGTGACCCGCGTGATTGACGTACGACATCAATGAATTGTTGATGCACACCATCGATAACTGTTTGAGCATGATCTACATCCCCTTGCATGACTGGTGAAAACGGATCCAAAGAATCCTTGTTTTTACCTGCTGTTAATAATCTTCTTTCAACACCTGCTTTTTCCATCAAGTCCACAAAACCAAAACCATTCATCAGCACACCAATAGAACCGACAATACTGGATGGGTTGGCATAGATAGTGTCGGCTGCAACAGCAGCGTAGTAACCACCAGAAGCACCCACATCACTAATCACCGCCACAATAGGCTTATCATATTCGGCTTTAAGTTTTTGGATTTCCTGATAAAGCATATCAGCTTGAACAGGGCTCCCACCCGGACTATTAATGGATAAAATGACACCCTTGGCATCATCAGAGCGAAAGGCACTGCGCAAACCCAGTAACACATTCTCAGCCGAAGCATCATAACCGTCAGCGATGACACCTTCTAATCTGACCATTGCGGTATGATCACCTGTAATTTGCTTATGTTGTCCAGTTAATATACCAGCCAGCAGACCCACAATAACTAACCAACCTATTAACTTCAACGCAAAGCCCCAACGACGCCTGCGTTTCAACTCTTTAACCAGTTCAGTAATGCCCGAATCAATTGAACTGGTTGAGATATTCAATTGCTCTTGAGCTGGCGAAGATCGTTTGGTTTTCTGATTTGCTGAATCTGCCGATAGTTCAGGGATTTCAACTTCCTCGCTCGATTCAGGTCGATTCAATTCCGGTTCATTTTTCCAGGGCATGGGATTAGTTAATTTTTGCTTGTTTGAGTATCTGGAGTTTAACAGATGAAATTCAAGTCTAGCTTAACAACCACTCTGTCAACTGGGGAAAACTGGAAAACATCGAAACTGGGTTGTGTTTGTTTAATTCCACAGCACAATGCATGCCATAATCGACTGCAACTGAAGCCATTTTTGCATTACTCGCCATTTGTAGATCATAGCTGGTATCGCCGATCATAACTGCCTTATCCGCTGTTTGGCCTGTAAATTCAAGGATATCGAATAACATCTGTGGGTTAGGTTTGCCAAATGCCTCATCTGCGCAGCGAGTTGTAATAAATAAATCCTCTAACTTATGTTCAGTGAGTAGTGGGGCCAGTCCCCTTCTCCCTTTACCGGTTGCTACCGCTAACATTTTCCCTTTGGCACTTAGTTGCTCAAGCCCATTTATAACACCTTCAAAAAAAGGCATGGCATGAGCTTGGGGATGATAAAAATGATACCGATATTGATCGACATATTTGCGCACTTGTTGTGAAGAAACTTCACCAAAAAGTTGTTGCATAGCATCTTCGAAATTTAAACCAACAATGTTTCGAGCTTGTTGAATAGAAGGCACAGGTAAATCTACATCTGCTGCGGCATTACGTAAACTTGCCACAATCCTGGCCGATGAATCCATCAAAGTACCATCCCAATCAAAAATAATTAGCTCGTACATTCATTTTCCAATTTAGTTAAAACACTTTTTAATTCTTCAGGTAAAGGGGCAAAGAAATTTAGTTTTTGCTTGGTGGCGGGATGTCGTAACGAAAGTTTAGAGGCATGTAAAAATATTCGATTTAAGCCATATTGCTTTTTAAATTCGCGATTAAGTTCAAAATCGCCATATTTCTTGTCTGTCACAATTGGGTGTCCAAGATGGGTCGCATGAACTCTAATTTGATGCATCCTGCCAGTAGTGATGTTAACTTTGATCAAGCTAGTTTCCTTGAAGACCTTAGATGGAATAAATTCACTTTGAGCTGACTTGCCATCAGAATCTATCTGAATTCTCTTAAAGCTATCGGTGTCTTTGGCAACCCCTAAGCTTACTTCAACTCGTTTTTCGTTACCGCGCCATTGTCCTTTAAGCAAGGTTAAATAGGTTTTCTTAATTCCTCCATCGTGATTTCGCAATGAATGTTGTAGTGCTGTTAAAACCTGTCTTGATTTCGCTACCATCAGACAACCTGAAGTGTCTTTGTCCAGCCTATGAACCAGTTCGAGGAATGGAGTGTGAGGCTTGGCAGACTTTAATGCTTCAATTACTCCAAACTCACTACCGCTACCACTATGAACAGCTAAGCCAGCCGGTTTATTTAAAATTAATAAATGTTCATCTTCAAATAAAATATTTTGTAGCATTAATTTCTGGATGAACTCAGAAGGTTTGGTTATCGTTTTCTGGCTGATTCGTAAAGGCGGAATACGGACTTCATCGCCATCCTCAAGTCGTTGTTGCACTTTGCAACGTTTTTTATTAATTCTGACCTCGCCTTTACGAACAATGCGGTAAATATGGCTTTTAGGAACGCCTTTTAACTGTTTAATTAAAAAGTTATCAAGCCGCTGTCCGGCATGATTTGAGTCAATTTTGACGATATTAACTGAATCTGACACGATTAAAACTTAACAAAATTATCAACTTGAATAAATGATGACATGGATTGAAATGATTGTTATATTCCAAGATGTATAGGACGAAGTGTACCTGTTCAAAGATAAAAAGAACACGGACCAAACGGTGCAAGAGAAAATTATTGATCACCGCCATATTGAAACAAACCTATGCAAAGAACGTTTTTTTGTAACTGAGAAGTCTCAGTTAAGAACATTATGATGTTATCGGCCAATTCAAAATACGAATGAGCAAATCTGACCGAAACATCAAAACCTAAGCAGATTAAACGTTTCTCATCTGCTTCAAGGGTTGAGATTAGCAGGAACGTATACAACTACTGCGTCGTAGCGGAGTAGCAAATATTAACGGTTATTACCGATTAGACACGATCAAACATAGAAGTTTAAAGGTAGTGAAACTACAACTGACACCGATCACTAGTATCCGGATTTTCAGCAAAGGCTCGAAAATCGGAGGATTATTGCTGCTCCCTTGTACGCTCAAGGGATTAATTAATGAAACGAATGTTATTCAACGCAACTCATCAGGAAGAGTTGCGAGTCGCCATCGTCGATGGCCAGGAGTTGCTTGATCTTGATATCGAAGCAACCGTTAGTAACCAACGCAAAGGTAACATCTATAAAGGCCGAGTTACCCGGGTAGAACCAAGCCTAGAGGCGGCGTTTGTCGATTATGGCGCTGAGCGTCAAGGATTTTTACCACTCAAGGAAATTTCCCGCGTACATTTTCGTAACTACGATTCATCCATTCCTATTTCATCTGTCCAGATCAAAGATGTCATCGAGGTTGGTCAGGAATTAATTGTTCAAGTCGAAAAAGACGAACGTGGTAATAAAGGGGCTGCACTGAGTACCTTTGTTTCCCTAGCTGGCCGATTCCTGGTATTAATGCCTGATAATCCTAAGGGGGGCGGTATTTCACGTCGAATTAGTGGCGAAGAGCGACAAGAGTTACGCAATATGCTGTCCAATCTCGAGGTGCCTGATGGACATGCTTTAATTGCCAGAACTGCCGGTATTGGACGTACTCAGGAGGAACTCGATTGGGATCTCGATTTTCTCAATAAAATATGGCAAGCGATTTCTAATGTGGCTGCACAAAGGGAAGCTCCATTTTTGATCTATCAGGAAAATAATCTCGTGGTCAGAGCATTACGTGATTACTTGCGTCCTAATATTACTGAAATCATTATTGATGATAAAGAGATATTTGAACGCGCCCAACGCTTTATGCAAATGATCATGCCGCAAAATACAGGTAAATTAAAGCATTATTCAGACACAATTCCACTGTTTTCGCGTTACCAGATAGAGCATCAGATCGAAACTGCTTATTCACGCAATGTGACATTAAAATCCGGCGCTCAGCTGGTATTGGACCACACCGAAGCTGTGGTTACGATTGACGTGAACTCAGCCAAAGCTACCAGCGGTGCCGATATCGAAGAAACAGCATTACAGACTAACCTGGAAGCTGTTGATGAGATCGCCAAGCAATTACGTATTCGTGATATTGGTGGTTTAATCGTGATGGATTTAATCGATATGCTTAAACCTTCTAATCAACGTACTGTTGAGCGTCGATTACTAGAAGCTTTAAGAGCTGACCGGGCCAGGGTCCAAGTTGGCCGAATATCACGCTTCGGCTTGTTAGAAATGTCACGACAACGACTTCGTTCAGCCATCGGCGAAGCCAATTACATCAAATGTCCTCGCTGTGAAGGCAATGGCATGATTCGCAGTGTACCCTCTTCTGCGCTGAGTATTTTACGAGTTATTGAAGAAGAGGCTCTAAAGGAAAATACCGAGGCTGTGCATGCCCATTTACCACTCGAAACAGCGACTTATTTGCTAAATGAAAAACGTCACGAAGTAAGCCTCATAGAAAAACGTTTAGCGACTAGAATCGTTTTGATACCCAGCACTTCGCTGCAATCACCGAACTACAGAATTCAACGGTTGCGTGCAGAAGAAATCAGCAAGAACAAACTCGATAAACCCAGTTATCAACTTAAAGCAGATCAAACTGATAGTGATAACAATGGTTATGTGGGTTATCAACAACATGCACAACAAATTTCACAATCGCAAACAGCACCATCGGTTTCGCTTAACGACATTACCCATACCCCGCCACCACCGTCCTCAAAACCCGTTTCAGCTAAACCCGGATTGTTAAGTAAAATAAAAGCATTATTCGGTGGTTCAGAGGAAGAAGTTAAGGAAAAACCCAAAGTTCAAAAGCAGCCTGCGAAACGAAACACTAAAAAACCCTCTCGTGGTAAAGCAGGCAGTCAAACTGCTCCCAAACGTTCGAATGCAGCGGGACGAAATCAACGCTCAGGTTCCAGGCGTGGCCCTACTGGACGCAAAAACACCAGGCCTCCACGTAAGCAAGGAGCAAATGGACAACAACGCCGTAGCGGCCCAAGGAAATCAGGGCCGCAAAAAAAGACTGCTAATAAATCCAGTAATCAGGTTCAGGTTAATACAGATTAATAGTGTTGAATCTATCGTTCGAATACGGCGATGGATTCAATATGCGCTGTGTGCGGAAACATGTTAATGATGCCCGCTTGATTTAGCTTATATCCAGCTAAATTGACTAAAACGTTAGCATCACGAGCTAAAGTAGTTGGATTGCAGGAAACATAGACAATTTTTTCCGGCTGATAATTCGTAAATTGCTCACATATTAGTGCTGCACCGGAACGGGCAGGATCGAGCAGAACTTTGTTATATTTCTCATTCAGCCAGAAGAAACCCACACTTTGATCTGACAAATCTTGCTGTTGAAACGACACATTATCCAAATTGTTGATCTTGGCATTAGCAATCGCTTTATCAACCAAGCGTTTATCGCCCTCTACGCCCAAAACAGATTTGCATTTCTGAGCAATGGGCAAACTGAAATTACCCAGACCGCAATATAAATCCAAAACTTGATCATTATGCTGTAGATCCAAGAACTCGATGGCTTGGTTGACCAATAATTGATTCGCCTGTGAATTGACTTGAATGAAATCAGTCGCAGCAAAATTAAACTTAACGGCGCAATCAGCTAATTCATAGAACAATTCCTCAGGTGATTGTGGATACAAAGGATGAATTGAATCCAAACCCTTTGGCTGTAAATATGACTGAACGTTATTTGCCATGGAGAAATTGATCATCAAATCCAGATCATTTTGATTTAATGGTTCAAGATGTCTAAACACTAAGCTAATTTGGTTATCCCCCTGGGCGATTTCGATTTGAGGCAATTTTTGTTTGATGCTTAATTGATTAACTAATGAAGCTAGTGCGGGTAATAAAGCTGATAGAGGTTTAGTCAATGTTAAACATTGATCCAGTGGTGTAATAAAACTGCTGTTTTTTTCTCGAAAACCAACCAGTGCACCGCCCTTTTTCTCGACAAAACGAATCCCTAGACGGGCTTTGCGGCGGTAATGTAACCAGTCACCTGTTATGGGTTTGATGACTTGTTCAGGTAATACCTTGCCAATTCTTTCAAATGCATCAAGTAGCGCCTGTTGTTTGACCTCTAATTGTCGAGTCTGCTCATAATGGCGAAATGAACAGCCGCCACAAACTCCAAAATACTCACAGTCAGCTTCAACACGGCCGTTACTATCATCGCGTTCGATAATTTCAAGTAACTTTGCATGACTGTGTTTACGGCGGCTACGCTTAACTTCAAATTCAACCGTTTCTCCCGGCAATGCCCCATCAACAAAATAGACTTTACCATCGACACGCGTCACACCCTGTGCTTCAAGGGTTAGTGATTGAATTTGACCCTGCATAACGGCACCCATGACTAAGCCTGTGCTTCCCAGAAATTGAGAAATTCTTGTAAATGGCTTTGCTCAGATGCACTCAGAAAATCTTTAACCGCCTGACATTCGTGATCGTATTCATTTTGGTCTAGCTGCCCGGAAATTTTTAACCAACGTAAGTAAACCAGATAAGTGTTCAATACGTCAGTTTCACAATAATCTCTAATCTGTTCGATTTTTCCTTGTTGATAATACTCCCAAACACTAGCACCGCTCATTCCCATTTTGCCAGGAAATCCCAGCAAGGTGGCCATCACATCCAATGAAGTCACAGCCCTGGGCTGATAAGCAGCCAATATGTCCATTAAATCGGTATGACGAGCATGGTAACGATTAAGATAGTTATTCCATTTGAAATCGCGATCATCACCCCCTGTATCCCAATAGCGCGGAGCATCAACACTGTGCAATAAGGATCTATAGTGCAACACCGGTAGATCAAAAGCTCCACCATTCCAACTTACCAAGGTTGGAGTAAACTTCTCTATTCCATCAAAAAAACGGCCAATGATTTCCTTTTCGCTGGACTGAGGGTTTCCTAACGACCAAACGTTAAATTGGTCCTTGCTTCTTAAAACAGCTGAGATGGCTACAACCTTATGAAACGGCAATCCCAAAAACTCATTACCGGTTTTTTCTCGGCGCTTGGTAGACATGATTTCAGCCACATCAGCATCTGCAATACTAGGACTGACATCATAAAGGCGACGCCCAAATTCAATATCTGGAACGGTTTCAATGTCAAAAACGAGGCAATTCATCTGCAAGCTTGTTTAGGTTTAAGCTGCAGATTTTACCATTGTTAGTAATTTTACTTGGCTAGGATTTGCTTAAAGGCGTGTATGTAAACCACACTCTCTGCCTTCAAACGACTTGGTTGGATCGAAATAATTGTTTTCAATCGGTAAATCGTATTGCTTCACGTAAGCATTTACATCTGACACTGCCCATCGCAGTAATGGAGCAACTTTTATAATGCCTGATGATGGTTTGGTTGCGATATTCAGTGTTTGGCGAAAGGCTGTTTCTTCAGCTCTGATGCCTGTTATCCAGATATCAGGTTTTAACTCACCAAGAGCACGATTGAAAGGTTCTAACTTAACAGTTTCGGTAAATTCTTGGTGGGCAGCGGTTTCGATCTCAGGAATACCACTATTTTTAACATTCAAAAATGCAGTTGTCGATTTTGGTGCGTATATTTTCATGTTTAAGTTAAGACGCTCAATCAACTGAAGGGCAAACTTATAAGTAGGATTTGTGTTGTAGCCTGAATCAACCCAAATAACCGGGATTTGTGGCAGCTGCTGCGTAACCATATGTAATAAAACGGCCGAATTAGGGCCAAAGCTGGTACTGACGACTGGATTTTTCGCATTCAATAAAGCCCAAGAAGTTATTTCAGTTGCTGAGCAACTGTCTAACAATTGGTTAATTTGCTCTAAATCGAATTTAATTTCATTCATCAAAGACATCATAAGTTTTTTATAAAGTACGATTTTATATCGTAATAGTTATATAACTTCAATAAAAAACTAAAAATTGTTTGATTTTAATTACAGTTATTTCCTTTTATTTAAAGCATTTTTAAAGTTATAAACTAATTGACATTCTATATTGTTCTTTATATAGTACGATTTAAGAAAAGATAATTTTTTAATTTGTTTTTTAACTAGAACGGCAGGTACAGTATGACTACCAAAGTAATTATGGCCAACGATTTACTCAGCGGTGATGTAATATTTCTAAGTCGTGACTCCAAGACCTGGACTAAATTCTTAGATCAAGCCTGGACCAGCGATTCGCAGCAGCTAGTTGAACAAATGTTAGAAGTTGCTCACGGTTTGCATACAATTATTGGCGCTGAATCAATTGAAGTCGAAAAAGATAATCAGGGACTTACGCTAACTATCTTTCGTGAGCATCTACGCAGTCAGGGTCCCAGTGTTAGAACTGATTTAGGCAAGCAAGCTGAGCTTCAGCAAGCCGCTTAAGCTAAAACTATTAACTAGCTTTTAACAATGTATCGTTACGACGAATTTGATATTGAGTTCGTAAATCAGCGTGTTGCTCAATTTCGTGGTCAAGTCGAAAGGCGTGTCGCTGGTGAACTGACTGAAGATGAATTTAAGCCATTGCGTTTAATGAACGGCCTTTATTTGCAATTGCATGCTTATATGTTGCGAGTTGCCATCCCCTACGGCACATTATCTTCAAAGCAGATGTATACGCTGGCAGATATAGCTGACAACTATGACAAAGGTTATGGTCATTTCACCACTCGGCAAAACATTCAGTTCAACTGGCCCAAATTGAAAGATGTTCCTGATATTCTGGAAGAACTGGCCGGTGTGGAAATGCATGCTATACAAACCAGTGGTAATTGCATCCGAAATGTTACCACTGATCAATGGGCGGGTGTTGCAGCCGACGAAATTGAAGATCCCAGGCCTGTCTGTGAGCTGATTCGTCAATGGTCGACCTTAAACCCCGAATTCGCCTATCTACCGCGTAAGTTTAAAATTGCCGTGACAGGCAGTCCTAATGATAGAGCTGCTGTCAAAGCCCATGACATTGGTATTATCACCCACCAAAATAGTTCGGGGGAGATCGGTTATGAGGTCTTGATAGGTGGTGGTTTAGGTCGCACACCGTTTATTGGCAAGACGGTTAAAGATTTTGTTAGCAAAGATCGTTTACTTAGCTTTATTGAAGCGGTCATGCGCGTTTATAACCTGCAAGGTCGGCGTGATAATAAATATAAAGCCCGAATAAAAATTCTGACCCATGAAACGGGAATCGAAAAGCTCAGTGAAATGATTGAGCGTGAGTTTGAACGAATTGAAAAAGCTCAAGGTGAACTGGAATTGGCCGAATTAAAGCGAATCGAAGCCTATTTCCAGGAGCCAGTGTACTCTAACGAAACCGATAATCCCCAAATTTTATTGAGTTCATTAGAATCCTCTAAGTCATTTTCTTATTGGTATAACACTAATGTTGCAGAACATAAGAAGGCTGGCTATGCGGTCGTTAATATTTCGCTTAAACCCATTGAAGGCATACCTGGTGATGCCACATCACAGCAAATGCGCAAGGTTGCCGAATTGGCGGATCAATATAGTCTGGGTGAAATACGTGTTACCCATGAGCAGAATTTAGTTCTGCCTTACGTTAAACAAGCAGACTTATTCGCATTATGGCAGCAGCTAGAACAATATAATCTTGGCAGCTCAAATCTGGCATTAGTCACTGACATTATCGCCTGCCCTGGGCTTGATTATTGTGCCTTAGCCACAGCAAGATCGATTCCAATTGCACAAAAAATTAGCAAAGTGTTTGCTGATCGCAAAAAACAGGAGTTAATAGGCAAACTGCAAATTAACATCTCTGGATGTATTAACGCCTGCGGTCATCACCACGTTGGTAATATCGGTATTCTCGGGCTGGATAAAAAAGGCGAGGAATATTACCAAATCACACTGGGGGGAAGTGCCGATGAAAATGCTGCAATTGGAAAAATCACGGGCCCCGGCTTTTCCAAGGATGAAATAGCCAGCGCGATCGAGACTGTAGTCAATACTTACCTGGATAATCGTGAGCAGGATGAAAGTTTTCTTCAAACTCATGCCAGGATTGGTGACACCCCCTTCAAGGAAGCGCTATATGGCTCTCATTAAGAATCATCAATTTATTGAGGATCACTGGGTTTATTACGAACCGGATTTGGAATCTAGCGAAAAAATTGAAGGAGTAATTTTCAATTTACAGAACTTTACTGCTTGTTCACATAATGTTCCTGAGTCATTGCACCTAGGGATTAAACTGGCCAATCACGATCCAACGGTTTCAATTCGTGAATATATCAATCAGCTAAGGCTAGTTATTCTTGAGTTTCCAGCATTTTCTGATGGGCGGGCTTATTCTCAGGCTCAAAGTCTGCGTCAACACCTTGGTTTTGACGGTGAAATCAGGGCAATCGGTAACGTGTTGATTGATCAGTATGCGTTTATGCTGCAATGTGGATTTACCAGCTTTGAAGTGCCGAAAAATACTGATTTAGAACAATGGAAACAAGCTGCAAGAGTCATTCCTACCACCTATAGTCGAACTCAAGCTAAAAATTATTCACATATTTGGAATTTACGTAAAGTACTGTCTTCTTAATTACGTTTAAATAATCTGGCAATTTTATTACTAGCCTTATTTTTAAGGCTTTGTTTTGCAAACAAGGGCATTATGTTTTGCTCATTTGCATTCGACAATATGTGCGCAGCCATACCAAAAGATGAATTTTGTTGGTAGATAAGAAAATCTGATCTCGCCAACAGAAACATTTCTACTACCGCATCATTAAGTGCAATTTGTGGGTCAGGACAATTGTCATTGAAGTGAATCCTCTGACCCGGTTCGGCAAACCATTTATTACGAGTTACAACTGAATCAGCAAATTCTTCACGAATTCTTTTTTCTACTAAACTGTTATCAGTAGCGAGAAAAATTTTATTCGCTGAACGCTTAAAAAAGTCACTAATAGCTATAATATATTGATCTAGTTGAACACTGTTCTTGAGCGTATTGAATTCATTAGTCGCACGTATATGTACACCGATAATTTGTTCTTCATCTAAAAACTCCCGCTTACAAAATTCTTGAACGGACCGTTCAATGAATCTACTTGATTCAACATGCTCTGTGACTAATTGCTTTGCATACTCTAATGGATGGTGTTGATTTGAGAATTTAGTCAGCTGGTCAAATTGATCAAAATCCCACATCACCAAGGCTTGGTTTCGGTAATCTAAACGAGTTTGATCAAATGAGAAACGTTTTAACGCTTCGGCGCGGTCCCAACCATCTGGGTCATATTCCGTATAAAGCGTATGTAACGACTCTAGTAATCTGCCCGACCAAGCTGCTGGAAATATATCTTCGACCTCAGGGCAATCTTCAATAAAATCGATGTTCTTTAATTGAAACAAATCGAAAAATACATTTCGGAATTCAGGAATTAATTTTCCATCTGACCAGTCAACAAATAGTGTTCTATTGGTCAATTTAGCGTAAGCAATGCCGCACAGCACACACCTGAGCCGGTCCCCTATCCCACCACCTCCGGCGCCTTTAACAATTAAATACTTTGTCTGAGAATTCATTTGCGGTATTACGTAGCTCAAAATCGACTAATAAGTTACAATCCCGAACCTTACACAAGCGCTTGAATTCAGGCAAATAAATCTTATATATAAATCTCAACAAAATCAGGATTACTCATGCCAGCAACTGATAATGAAATTATGATGGATGCCAACAATCTTTATCGTGATGAGACGATAACCGATCAACGTGTTGGCACAATTAGAATTCTCACCCCGATTACCGATCAAGGTGAAGTAGATCACAGCCGTGCAACTCAATACATTGGCTCGGCTCAGGTGATGACGCCGGCCGGTGCGTTGCCCATTTCGTTTGATTTGAATGCTGATAATCTAAAAGATGCAGTTAATAATTTTTCCGATGCGTCTAAGCAAGCCCTGGAAGAAACCGCTAAAGAATTGCGGGAATTGCAGCGACAAGCGGCATCTTCAATCGTTACCCCCGGATCTGATCCGACTGGTATGATCAGCGGCCTGGCCAATAGTGGTGGCGGCAAAATTCAAATGCCCTGATTGCTATAGATCCGACTTATTAATTGCCGGGTACGGTTTATTCTGGCTGGCTAAAACTTTAGCCATTCTAGGATATGCCCATTCAAACAGGATCTTATCGTAATCGGCCTTATTAATACGACATTGATCGTACATACCCTCTTGTTCACGCTGCGACATTGCACGGTATAAAATTAATGCAGTAGCCACTGAAACATTTAAGGATTCGACCATTCCCATCATGGGAATTCGGACGGTCTGATCGGCCAAATCAATAGCCACATCGCTCAGACCTTCTAACTCCTCGCCCATTAACAAAGCCGTTGGTTTGGTATAGTCCAGTTGCCTATAGTCGACTGCTTTTTGATCAACATGCACAGCAATAATTTGATAACCCGAGTATTTAAGTTGGCTAGTCAGTGTCGTTAAATCTCTGTGTAAATTCAGCTTTACCCATTTACTGCTACCGCTAGCGGCCTTTTGCCTCATTCTGATATTTGGATGCGGAGAAATAGCATGTGCTTCTAACACACCAACCGCATCACAGGATCGTATAATCGCAGCCAGATTATGCGCTTTGTTAACGTTATCCATGATCACTGTCAGATCGGGTTGACGCTTATCCAAGACTGAAGTTAGGCGCAAGTAACGTTCGAGAATCATGGCGACATATTAACAGTTAGATCAATAGATATTTAATGCTTGTGAATATAAAAACTTGGTTAGTTGATCAATCGGTAATTTGGCTAAGTGTTGTTTTAGTGATTCTGCTATTAGTCATTGCCATTCGATTTAAACATCGTTATTTCTATGAGAAAAAAACTCATCTCGCCAGCCGTAGTGAACAAAAATTATATAAAAATCTTTTACTGTTATTACCAGATGACTATAAGATTCATTGCCAAGTTTCTTTAATATCCTTGCTTAAACCCGCTGATTTGAGATCTGCTCGTATGGTTTGGGCAAAACGCATGGATTATGTTATCACTGATAAGAATACAAAAATTCTGCTAATCATTGAGCTTGATGATGCATCCCATCAAAGAAAAGACAGAATTAAGCGAGATAAATTTGTCAACAAAGTACTAGCGGGAAAACATACTTTGTTGAGATTAACAAATGAGCAGGCTCAGGATATCAGCCTGCTCAGGGAAAAACTACAATCCGCTATAAATAATAGTCTAGCTGATTAGCTTAACATTCACCGGTTAAGATGCATTGCTCCAGCAATTGATTTAAACGGCTACCTTCTGTTTTTACAGTTGGTGTTGGAGGTGCCTCAGAACAAGTGTCACGTTCCCACAAACCCACCTGTTCATCTAGATTGACTTGATTCCATTTTGGATGACCGTTGGCTCTAAGCTCATCGATATTACTGCGAATAGCACTGCCCAACTGCTGCAATTGACCACAACGTTTTCGATAATAAGCGTTAACATTTTTAGAAAAATCGAACCCGACAAGCATCGCCTTAACCGCAATGGTTGGCACAGATCCAACCAACCAGCTGTAATCTTCCGAGCCTAATTCAGCGCTCACATATTCTTCCAACATTTCCGGATCATCAAGGGGCACCATATGCACTGAATCAGCCAGTTCTGCAAATTCTTCTTTTTCAAAGACAGTTTCTAAGTTCTTGAATAATTTAACTGGTTTACCAGCCACGTAGAACATTGCATCCGCCTCACCTAGTAACACCGCTTTAGCACCATCTACGGGTCCTATTTGGATACGCTCGGCAGGACTGATTTTCATCATATTTAATAGATTAGTAGTGGTCAGCCAGTTACCGCTACCTGCTGACCCAACGATAACCCGTTTACCGTTTAAGTCTTCAATTGACTTAATATCCGTGTTTGCATAAAGATGAACTTCTTCGTTATAGAACGGAAAAATCAATCGTAACCGACTCGCTATACGTTGCATTTGCGGATCTGAAGAGCGCGACAAAAACCCCAACACATCAGATTGAACAATACCAACACCTGCATTTTCACGGCTATTCATACGCTCAATGTTAGCGAGTGATCCCTGGGATTCTTTAATCAACAATTCCAAACCTTGTTTTTGCGCCATTTCGGCCATATCCTGACCGAACTTGATATAAGTACCCGTAACAGAACCCGTAACGACACCCATCGCTTCCCTATTCTCCTGAGCTTGAGTTGTCAATGACAACATCAAAACTCCCGCCAGTAAAACTTTGGTAACTCCAGTAAACATATTCATTTGAATGCCCCTTCTTATAGATAAAGTGATTTCGACAAAATAAACATAAGATATTGTTTATAAACCAATTTACGCTCCTCCATTGCGTTGAATATCATGGTTATTAGCTTAACCTTATAATTATTATCTCTAGCTATTCTATATTAATGCCGTGAAAATACAATCTAATCAGCAAATTAGAATGTGATTTATTGTTAATTACTCAACAAGTTAGCGTATTGTTGCAAAGTAGATTCGTCAATGATTTGTACTCCCAGTTTTTCAGCTTTTTCTGCTTTCGAGCCGGGATTATCCCCTACTAAAACTAAGTCGGTTTTTTTTGACACGCTTGAAGTCACCTTGCCCCCAAGCCTAACAATTACGGACTTAGCTTGTTCACGAGAAATACTCAATGCACCGGTCAAGACTACTGTTTTGTCTTTAAACAAACTATCTTCAGGCACTTGGTTTTTTTCAGCTGTGGGCCAGTTAATCCCTAATTCAAGCAACTCATTAATCACATCCTGATTATGTTTTTCAAGAAAAAAGTTATTAATGCTTTGCGCTACAATTGGACCGATGTCTTCAACTGCCTGTAACTTTTCAATATCCGCATGCATTAAAGGCTCAAGCTGCCCAAATTCATCTACTAATGTCTGGGCTGTTGTTTCACCTATATGATTTATTCCTAGAGCGTACAAAAATCGAGCGAAGGTTGTGGTTTTGCTCTTCTCGATTGCCTCGATTAGATTTTGAGCGGACTTGTCTGCCATCCGCTCTAAATTTGCAATCGTTGCTTTATCAAGTTTGAAAATGTCAGCAACAGTATGGATCTTTTCAGTATCGACCAATTGCTCAACCAGCTTACTACCAAGCCCTTCAATATCCATGGCCTTGCGAGAGGCAAAATGCTTGATGCCCTCTTTTACCTGAGCCGGACAAAACAATCCTCCACTACAACGGGCAATAATCTCGCTGTCATCATAGACAATTTCGGAATCACAAACTGGACATGATTTCGGAAACACAAAAGACTTGGAATCATTACGACGTTTTTCAATGATAACCTTCACCACTTCAGGTATAACATCACCTGCGCGACGAATAACCACCGTATCGCCTATACGAACATCTAACCGTTCGATTTCGGCCTGATTGTGTAAAGTTGCGTTTGATACTGTTGCCCCACCTACAAATACTGGTTCAAGCCTGGCCACGGGCGTGATCGCACCAGTACGACCCACTTGTACCTCAATCGAATTTACGACTGTGGTTTCTTCCTGCGCGGGAAACTTATGAGCTAAAGCCCAACGGGGAGCACGAGCGACAAACCCAAGACTTAGCTGATAATCCAATCGGTTTACTTTATAGACAATTCCATCGATATCATAAGGCAACGCTTCTCTGAATTTGGCTAATTTCTCATAAGCATTAATACAACCTTCAGCTTCCTTAACAATTTCTATATTTGGGTTAATCCTGAATCCTGCTCGTTTAGCAAAATTAAGTTTTTCCATTTGCGTATTGAATTGTTTTTCTACGCCATCGAATTGATCAAGCGAATAAAAATATATCTCTAGCGGTCTTAAAGCTGTTATTGAAGGATCAAGTTGCCGCAGACTACCCGCTGCTGCATTGCGTGGATTAACATAGCGCTTGCCTGTTTGTAGCTCATCCTGCTGTCGATTAAGTTCTGCAAAACCTTGATGAGTCAAAATGACCTCACCTCGCACTTCAATGCGAGTGTCAGCAAAATTACCCCTGAGCTTTAATGGTACAGTTTTGATCGTTTTTACATTGGCAGTGATATCTTCTCCCGTTGTGCCATCACCTCGTGTTGCCGCTTGAGTCAAGCTGCCATTTTCATATATTAAGCTAACTGCCAAGCCGTCAAGTTTAGGTTCTGCAATAAATTCAAGTGGCTGTTCTATGTTCAATCTATCCTTAACTCGATTGACGAAAGCATGAACATCATCCTCCAAAAAAGCATTTGACAGGGACAGCATCGGGATATCATGTTTAATTTGTGCGAAACCATCTAATGGCTTAGACCCTACTCGTTGTGTTGGTGATTCTGCAGTGATGTATTGAGGAAATTTTTGTTCTAACTGCTGAAGTCTTTTAAACAATCGATCATATCCAGCGTCAGTCACTGAAGGCTCATCCAGAACATGGTAACGGTAATTATGATCCTCAATCTGCTGACGCAATGATTGAATTTCCTTTAATGATTGTTTATTGTTTTCCATTAATTAAGCAAACAGTTTCTTAGCCAACTCACTACCACTTTCTACACCAGCGGCATTTATTTTATCTTTTTGTGCCGTTATTTCACTACAAATAGCAATGTAATTATCTTCGCTCAATAGTTCTCGTTGGTTAGTGGTCAAAACACCATTAAGCTGATCAGAAATATATTTACAACTCGTACACATCTCACGAAATCCTGATACAGGATCTTGTAATAAAGACGGCACCATGAAAGCACAAAGGCCAGTGGTCGAAAATTTATCGATTGACTCAAGCTCAAAACTACCAGGCTTATACATGTTGGCTAAACTATAAACTTTAGTACCCTGATTTGTCTCAGAGCTTGAAGTCAGATGAAAAAAATCAAACTCACCATGCTCCAGGCCAGCTTCAGTTACCGCAGTTTTAAACGACTCACCAGAAAAACTATCATCTGGCTGTGCCAAAATATACAAGATAATGATTTGATCGTTATCTCTAACAAACTCATCCAACTTAATGGCTGCAGCATTAGCTTGTTCCGGTTCAAGGGCAAAACGAAATTCGCAACCGAATTGATTGGCCAATTTAGTTACAAACTGCTGATAATTTTCCAGCAATTGCTCATCTGCAATCCCTTTTTTGTCTTTTAGTTGTAGAGTAGTTTTTAAATGTCGAACTTTGTGTCTATCTTTAAAGGATGAAATCGCACCGAATTGTTGGCGATCTTTTTCAGCAACTGAAATCTCAGCCGGCCAATCCAGCTCCCGCTCTAAATGTGTCACAACTTTATTTATCTGTTTAACGGAATCGTTAATATTAGGTAAAACAGCAACATACTCCATAATAAGACTATCTTCTTCATATACAGGCAGCATCTGCTGTGCCAATTGCTGAGCAATTTTTTTATTATCCATCAATTCCTGCAATGAAGTGGTTAATGCAGGCGGCTCCGCTTCATGCTCCGATGATCCTTGTTCTGACTGTAAAACTGAAGCAGCCTCTTCCGGAATATCTGAAATGACGTTTTCAGTAAAGAAAGGAGTGTTGACCTGTTGCTCGATCTCGGAATCAGTATCCAGCTCAGCAGCTAATTCACTTGGGCGCTTTTTAGAACGGATACGTTGATATTTTAAATGACAGATGAAACCGATTATGCCAAGGATAATCAGGCTGACTAATAGTAATGCCAGACGCAGGGTCATCCCTGTTCTGCTAACTCCAGTGCTTTTTCAACATCAACGGCTACTAACCGAGAGACGCCTGGTTCTTGCATGGTAACGCCAATTAACAGATCGGCAAATTCCATAGTGATTTTATTATGGGTGATAAACATGAGCTGCGTACGCTCCGCCAGTTGTACCAATGTTCGACAATAGCGCTCTACATTAGCATCATCAAGTGGCGCGTCAACCTCATCAAGAATACAAAAGGGTGATGGATTTAGCTGAAATAACGAAAACAACAATGATACTGCCGTTAACGCTTTCTCTCCACCAGAAAGTAAATGAATTGTACTATTGCGTTTACCGGGAGGACGTGCTGTTACTGACACACCGGTTGCAAGCAAATCATCATCTGTTAATTCGAGTGATGCTGAACCGCCACCAAATAACTTAGGAAAGTATTCTTTGAAACCGGCGTTCAAACCATCAAAAGTTTCTCGAAAACGCTGTTTAGTCTCCCGATCAATTTTGTTCATGACTTCTTCCAGAGTTTGCAGCGCTTTGGTCAAATCCTCATGTTGTTTATCTAGATAAATTTTACGTTCCTGTTGTTCCTCATACTCCTCTATCGCAAGAAGATTCACTGTTCCCAAGCGACCTATTTTTTCTTCGAGCTGATTAAGATTTTGTTTATAAACTTCAAAACTTGCATCCTCGGCAATATTTTTAATGATAGTTTCAATATCTACTTCCAGCTCTTCCAGTTGTTCTTTCACAGCAACTTGCTTGACAACAATTTCTTGCTTATCAAGCCTGGAGGATTCAAGTTGGGTACGCATTTGGGCAGCTTGCTGCTCATTATCTTGCCTGTTTCTGTCCTGTTGATTAATTTTTGTATCAAATTCAGCAACGTGGTTACGAGCATGTTGTAATTCTTGTTCCACAGCTTGCTGTGAGGCCAATAGTGCCTGTAATTTTTGCTGGCTTTGCTGTTGTAGCTCTTCTGGTTGGTCAAATCGCTGTCTTAATTCAGTTTGACGGTTTACAAGCGTTTCAAGTTGCTGATTGGTTCGTGAAAGCGTTTCCTGCACTGATTCAAGCGCGGTAGACATTTTTTCTAAGCGGACATTGTCGTTATCAAGCAAATCCCGAACCTGTTCAATTTCAGCTTTGGTAGAGTTAAATTCGATTCTAAGCTGATCACGTTTTTGTTCAAAGCTTTCCCGATTTTGTTCATTTGAAACCACACTGGTTTCAGTTAATTCTAACGAATTGATACTTGAACTTAGAGAATCAGCGATGTTCTGCAAATCCACTTCAACTTGTGCTGCATCTTGCTCTAATTGCAGCTTTTTATTCTCTAATTCACGCAGCTTTTCTTCCTGTTGGCCCAATTGTTTATGTAATTCACTACGTTTTGTATTAGCTTCAGTTAGCTTTTGAGCGTGTGTACTACGGGAAGATTCTAATTCACTAAGCTCCGCTCTAATCAGGGTACGTTGTTGTTCTTGTTCAGTTATGGTCGCACGTAGAGCATCGGCTTCAGAATCAAATTTACTGATCAAAGCTTGTCGTTCAATAAGTCCCGATTCAACATCCTGCTTTTTGGCAATAGTAATCCAATTACGTCCAATTCGAGTTCCTTGGCTGGTAATAAAACATTGGTCATCAGCAAGACTTGAACGTTGTTGCATAGCTTGATCGACTGAGTCTGCGATTAAAACATGGCCTAAAAGAGGGCTTAAATCAACATCGCATTGTAGTTTGCTCAGTAGACTCGGATGAGTTGGAGTTGAGGTTGCCGCTTGAGCCGTATTTTCTACAAAATTTAACTCCACATGTTCCATTTGCTCAACAGTTTGGGCATAAGGTTCAAGTGTGCTAACACAAACAGAAGCCGATTGTTTACTCAAGGCAGTGTCTACCGCTTTTTCCCAACCGGGTTCAACCTTTAACAAATTTGACAATCGTGGGTTGTCTTCTAAATGATTGTTCGCCAACCATTGATTAAACTGTTCATCGTTCTCTCCCAGCGCTGCCTTTTGCAGTTCTTTGAGTGACTCAAGTTTTCCACCGATTTCTAACGATTTATCAGTATCTGATTTGAGAGAATCATCTATAACCTTAATTTTCTCTCTTAAATTGTTGATATTGTTAGTAATAGAGTCAATTTTTTCTTCTATAGACAGACAAAACTGATCTTGCTCTGTCACTGACTTACGTAACTGAGTTGGTGCAATTTGGTTAATATCTTTATCAACGGTTTGGCTTTGTTCGCTAATTTGTTGTTGGCGGGTTGATAATTCTTTTTGTCTTGAAGTAAGGTGATCAATATTCGCTCTTAATACTTCTCGATCTTGCATCGATTGATTGGATTGAGATTGAAATTGTTCCCAATCTTGCTGCCACAGTTGCAGAGCTTGCTCTCGCTGATCTATTAACGCCTGTAGCCTGGTATGATCATCACGCAGTCGTTCAACTTGTGGGGATAATCTCTGCTGCCCTTCAACCAATAGATCCTGTTGCCGCTTATCCTGCTGATAGCGCAATTTAGTTTGTTCAATCTCCTGTTCAATCCGCTCTAGTTCTTGCTGCTGATTTTCGCGAGTTTCTTTATCGTGCTGGATTTTTTGTTCAACAGCGGTGATATCAGCACCAACACTGTAAAATCTTCCCTGAGTTTCGTTTAGAGACTCTTGGGCCTGATTTAATTCGGTCCTTAGCGTTTCTATTTTACGCTCAGCTTCACGTTGCTGGGCCACATAGGATTCCAGTTCCTTTTCCTTGCGGCTGACCTCTACATCGAAGTTAGCCAATCTGTCGTGATATTGTTGCCACTTTAATGCTAATGTCTGTGCCTTGAGCTCACGTTGTTCTTTTTTCAGTTCCTGATAACGTTTAGCCTGCTTAGATTGACGATCAAGTCGCCTTAGCTGTGTTTCTAGTTCACTACAAATATCTTCCACCCGATCAAGGTTTTCTCGGGTGCGGCGAATGCGATTTTCTGTCTCTCGGCGTTTTTCTTTGTATTTAGAAATGCCCGCAGCTTCCTCTACAAAAGCGCGCAAATCCTCAGGTCTGGCTTCAACAATACGACTTACCATGCCTTGTTCAATAATTGAATAAGAGCGTGGACCTAAACCCGTACCTAGGAATATCTCAGTAATATCTTTACGTCTGCAACGAACGTTATTTAAGAAATAATCGGACTGCCCATCCCGGCTTAAGGAACGTTTGACTGATATTTCTGCATATTGACTATAAGCACCTGGAGCTTTGCCGTCAGAATTATCAAATACAAGTTCAACAGTAGCCTTGCCCACTGGCTGCCTGGTGCTGGAGCCGTTAAAAATCACATCAGCCATGCTGTCTCCACGTAAGGTTTTAGCAGAGCCTTCACCCATGACCCAGCGTACAGCATCGATAACATTAGACTTGCCGCAACCGTTAGGGCCGACGATTCCAACAATATTGGCGGGAAGTTTAAAAGTTGTAGGGTCTACGAATGACTTAAAACCAGAGAAGTGGATAGATTTCAGCTGCATCCGAATTGAATTATTAGTCAGTCGTTCTGGTCTAAGTTATTCGGATTATAAATGATTAACTGTTGTGGTCTAGTTGTTTCGTCAGTTTCAACACTATTTAACTTATGTAATGATACTTTGAACTGTCAATCAGCGACTGAAATGATTAAAACTACCTGGTTTTAAAATTATTTGATTGCGAAATGCCGAGTAATTTGATATACAGTCGCGTTCGATAAATATTAGCCGATGCGGACAAACTCTTTTCGGCCTGACCGCTTCAACCACGGAGTAAATTATGGCAACAAGAACTAAAGCCAAAGCTGCAGATGATTTGATCTTTGGCATTAAGCCTTATAAGGCAACTAAAAGAGAAAAATATATGAATCCTAAACAGGTTGAACATTTTCGTTCAATCCTGAATGCATGGCGTGACAGTTTAATCAATGAGTTGAATCGCACAGTCCATCATATACAAGATGAGACGGAAAACCATGCAGATCCCAATGATAGGGCTTCTCAAGAAACCGATTTTACTCTAGAGCTACGTAGCCGTGACCGCGAGCGTAAATTATTGAAGAAAATTGACGGGTCGCTGGCTTTATTAGACAAGAACGACTATGGTTACTGTGAATCTTGTGGTGAGGAAATTGGCTTGCAGCGACTCGAAGCGCGCCCTACCGCTGAATTGTGCATCGATTGTAAATCTTTGGCTGAAATTAGAGAAAAGAAAATTCAAACATAATCAAATAGATATAAACCTATCTTATGTATTCACTTAAGATCATCAACGCTAAAATAGCTCAAGCTGATGGAGCTATTCTGGAAGGGGATCTTGCCATCGGCAATCTGGGTACAATCGAAAAAATTGATTCCAAAATAGATGGCCCTGCCAGGCAAACGCTTGATGCTGATGGTTTATTACTGCTCCCGGGTGTTATCGACCCACAGGTGCATTTTCGTGATCCAGGTGCAACTCATAAAGAAGATTTAACATCCGGCTCAAGATCAGCAGTTTGCGGGGGAGTGACCAGTTTTCTGGAAATGCCCAACACTAACCCAACGACTACAACTCACCAGGCTTTGGATGACAAACTGGCGACAGCTGCACAAAAATGTGTGGCTAACTATGGCTTTTTTATTGGTGCTACCGATGATAATTTGGATGTTATCAATACTGCAGAACCTGTATGCGGTATTAAAATTTTCATGGGGTCGAGCACTGGCAACTTATTAGTCAATAAACCGGAAATTCTAGATAAAATTTTCGGTAATGGACGCAGGTTAATCGCCGTCCACGCGGAAGATGAAGAACGTATTAAACAACGGTTTGATCACTATTCGCAACAATATCCTGAGGGATTACCTGTCGAAATGCATTCAGTCATACGTGATGATGAATGTGCCTTAATAGCTACCGAAATGGCCCTGGAACTTTCGGAAAAATACCAGCGGCGCTTCCATATTCTGCATTTATCCACTGCCAAAGAAGTGCATCGATTGCGACAAAGAAAACCTGAATATGTCACCGCTGAAGCTATCCCCAATCATCTGTTTCTAAACACCGATCTTTATGAAACTTGGGGCACACGGGTCCAAATGAACCCCCCTATCCGATCTCAGGATAATTGTGACGAAGTCTGGCAAGGATTAAAAGATGGCGTGATTGATTTTATTGCAACAGATCACGCTCCACATCTGCTCAATGAGAAAATGCAGGATTATCCAAAAGCTCCCTCTGGCATCCCGGGTGTGGCAACATCGCTACCCTTAATGTTGACTCAAATGAAAGCGGGTAGATGTACTTTAGAAGAAATACAGAGATGGATGAGTTTTGGTGTGGCCAAGGCTTATGGTATCCCGCGAAAAGGTAAAGTTGAGGAGGGCTGGGATGCAGATTTGGTATTAGTCGATATCGATAATACTAAATCTGTAGACCCAGACATTCTTTATTCTAAAACCGGCTGGACACCTTATGAAGGCCAGGAATTAACGGGCTGGCCGCAATATACGATTGTTAACGGTAATATTGTTTTTGAAAAAGGAGCGATTAAAGAAGGCGTATTCGGCAAGCCTTTGACGTTTAATCATCCAGAATAATTTCAATGGCCGGGATTAAGCCATTCAAACCCGCTTTTTGGTTACAAAACCCTCACCTACAAACTTTCTGGCCTTATCTATTTCGGTTCAAACCAAGACCTAAATACCAGCGCGAGAGAATCGAATTACCGGACGATGATTTTATTGACCTCGATTGGCTAAAAACACCTGCAACGAAAAAGCCCAAGGCAATTGTAGTGTTAATACATGGATTACAGGGTTGTTCCCGATCTCATTATATTCGCGGCTTTGCAAGTAAGCTGCATCAATCAGATTATCAAGTGGTGGCGGTTAATTTACGTGGGCGTAGTGGTGAAATGAATCGTCAACCCATTTTCTATAATGCCGGTTACAGTAACGATATTGATTTTGTCATCAGAAAAATCAGCAATGAATATCCAGATCTAGACATAAATGCTGTAGCGGTTTCATTGGGTGGCAGCATGTTATTAAACTGGTTGGCACTGACTGAAGATGCCAGCAATCTAATTAACCGAGCCGTAGTCATTTCAGTGCCCTATCTTCTTGCCAGCTGTGCAAAGAAAATGGAAACCGGCTTTTCGAGGATTTATCAATATCATTTGGTTTCAAGTTTGAAAAAATCTACCCGGAAAAAATTAAGGTTAATGGAATTACCCAATATTCTGCCGATTTGGCCGCAAAGTAAAACTTTTTTTGAATTTGATGACGCAGTGACTTCACGTCTTCATGGTTTTAAGGATGTTGATGATTATTACAGTCAGGCCAGCACTAAGTATAAAGTGAAGCAAATAACTAACCCATTGTTACTTATTCAATCTACAGACGATCCATTTATGTCAATGGATGTTATTCCAATGGTAGATCAGCTGAATACTAATACGAAACTTGAACTCTATAAAAACGGTGGTCACGTCGGTTTCGTCAGTGCACAGGGATTAAAACCCTATTATTGGCTTGATAATCGATTACTTGCCTTTTTTGAGAATGGCATCTGAAATGGAAGTTTTAAATTTATCTCTGCCCCTATTTGGTTTGATTTTTATTGGGTTTATTGCTGCAAAAATTAAACCATTAAAAGAGTCAGCGCTAGATTGGATGAATTTTTTTATTATTTATGTTGCTCTTCCGGCTTTATTTTTCCAATTAATACGCAAAGCCCCTATTCAAGAACTGGTCAATTATCGATTTATATTAGCGACAACTGGCGCAACGATTTGCATCTTTGTATTCACCTATCTGATTTGTAGAAATTTAGTTAAAAGACACAGCTCAGTAGCAACCATACAGGCTGTTGCTGCTAGTTATGCAAATGTCGGCTATATGGGCCCGGCAATTACGCTATCTGCCCTCGGTCAGGCAGCACTAGTTCCGACTGCAATTATTTTTTGTTTTGATAACGCTTTTTTATTCACCATAGTACCGTTAATGATGGCAGTATCGTCAAATAAAAATAGCTCCTTCTTAAAAGTATTAGCTAAAGCAATAAAACAAGTCATTACCCATCCATTTATTCTTGCCACCATAGCAGGTGTGGTGGCGGCAGCAATCCAACTTGAAGTACCGACAACTATCAATAATGTTCTGAATATGCTTAGTAACGCTGCTGCGCCAGCGGCACTGTTTGCCATGGGTGTTGTAATTGCACATCGGAAAGCTACAATCAGTGGTATAGAAGTTCCCGTTTTAATTTTCTTCAATCTCGTCCTGCATCCAATTTGTGTTTATTTATTCTTAATAATGCTCGGACCCTTTGAACAATCATGGATGTACACCGCTGTGCTAATGGCTTGTTTGCCACCGGCACTCAATGTTTATGTCATGGCCAGTGACTACAAAGTTTATATTCGGGAAGCTTCTTCTATTGTACTAGTTGGCACAATAATGGCAGTGTTTACCGTGACCTACGTGCTTTACATGATTAAACAGAATATCTTTTAAGCTCGCTGTTGGTAAAGATAGTTAATAACCCGACAACCGGTCAGATATAGCTTCGCACCCAGCCAAAAATGTATGATCGTAAGCATCATCAACTGCAATCCCTTGTGAAGCCTGTCTTACGATCACCACGTTTGTGACCGGATCACAATAGATCCATTGTCCATGAATTCCAATACCACAAAATGCATTGTTTTTGTTGCCGGTTTGATACCAATAGCTTCTATAATTTCCATTAGGAAACAGAATGCTCGTGCCCCGCTGCCAGGCCGTTGGATCACCGTTTTGATGAATGTCGTCCAGCCAGTATTTAGGGACTATTTGTTTGTTACCCACTCGTCCGTTATTTAGCACCATTTGAGCTAATCTGGCCATATCTCGTATCGTAATACAAAACCCTCCTGCGGCACGGGGAGCGCCGAATCTATCAACTGTCATATAACCATCAAACTCTGTCCCCAATGGTTTCCAGATGTGTTCGGAGACCAGATTGGCCCATGATTTTTGTGTCACTCTCTCCAAAATCCAGCCTAAAAAATCAGTATTGGGTGAAACATAGTGAAATACTTCGCCATGTGGCTTTCCATTGGGTTTTAAGGTTAAAAGGAACTGACGTAAGTCGGTATGAATTTCATCTTGCTTTTGCAAATCCCAACCCGTGGCCCGACGATAACGTGCTACGTCACCGTGCATATCTTCATAGTCTTCATCGAACTTAATACCCACTGTCATATCAAGAATATGACGTAAGATGCAATTACCCCAGGCAGAATCCGAGGCTTCTGGGATATATTCAATTGCAGGTGCTGCCGGATCAATAAAGCCTTTGTCAATTAAAATACCAGCCAGTAATCCTGTTACAGACTTAGTTACAGAAAAAATTACATGTGGATCGTGTTCTTGTTGGTCATTAAAATATTGTTCAGCAATTATCTTATTGTTTCTAATAACCATAAATGCATCTGTATTACCTGTAACCAAAAGTTTCTCGATTGTCCAGGTCAACCCATCTGCTCCGGCAAAAGTCATTTCATTAATAAGTTGCTCATCTCGTTGAAATTTATTATGAGTTGAGCTATCAGGATGACACATCACAATTGCAGTGGGTAATAATTCGCGCACATGATGAAAAGCCCAGCTGTTATAAGGAGCATAGCGCCAGTTGGATAAATCAACTTGATTTTCAGGTACGGCTGGAAAACCAGTCATTAATTTACTCACTTGAGTCATGATAAATTCACTTAGAACAGTAGATTAGAGGATATTGTAAAGGGAAAGTTATTTTTAACCGAAATCAATATCAAATATTAAAATAGATTCCCCCAGGTAAACCCGGAGTACTTACCGCAACAGCCCTTTAGGGCCGATCCGGTGAACATCACATTGCTATCATTTGTGATGTTCAATCTATATACACTCATTCATCCACAGACAAGCCCGGCATTGAGTTATAGTGTTGAAGAGCCGGGATAAACCCGTGGTATTCTCATCCTTACGCGAACGATAATAAAACTCCCTACTGTAAACGGTGGGAATCTATTTTGTTTTACATGTTATCCCGTGGGCAAGCCGCGGAGAATTTAACCTTGGCTTGCGATTAAACAGTTATCTTATTGTCGATAGACAATTGTTATTACCAAGTTTTGTCATCAACAACTGCCACACTTGCATTCGACCTGTTCTAAAACCGGCAGCACTAATCAACAAATAATACTCCCACATACGATAAAAGGTTTGGTCGTATTTATCTTTAATTAGATGCCAATTATCAGCAAAATTTTGGTACCACGCCATCAGTGTCTTATCATAATGCGAACCGAAACTATGAAGATCTTTGATTGAAAATACTTTTTCGCTGGCCATTGCCAATTGACTTAAAGATGGCAGCATAGAATTTGGGAATATATATTTTTCTATCCAAGGATCGGTATGTTGTTCGGAACAATTATTACCGATGGTATGCAATAAAAATAAACCTTTAGGATTTAAGCACCTGTCTACAATTTGCATATATCTTTTATAGTTTTTATAACCAACATGCTCAACCATGCCGACAGAAGCAATTGCGTTGAATTGTTCGCAGCCAAGTTCCCTGTAATCTTGCAGCCTGATCTCAACAGGCAAGTTCTGGCATTGTTGCCGTGCGACTTTGGCCTGCTCCTTTGAGACTGTTATACCCACAGCACTAACTGAATACTTTTGTGCGGCATATTTGACAAGACTGCCCCAACCACAACCGATATCAAGTAACTTCATTCCTGGTTTTAGCCGCAACTTGCGACAAATCAAATCAAGTTTGTTTTCTTGTGCTTGTTCTAATGAATCCGTCTTATCCCAATAACCACAACTATATACCATGTTCGAATCAAGCATTAATTTATACAACTCATTGTCAAGATCATAATGCTTGTGACCAACAGTAAAAGATCGATTACGACTCTGTCGATTAAAGATTTTTGACTTAAGGGCTAACCACTTTAATGACCAGGATGGTTTTATTTTGTCCTCTGTATCAGCACTAAACAAACGCTCAAAAAACACATCCAGCTTGTCAACCGTCCATAGGCCTTGCATATAAGTTTCACCCAACGCTAAGCTACCACCGGACAAGATTTTTGTATAAAAACTTTTATCTAATATCTGTATATCCCAGGGATTAGAGCCATTGATGGTGATAGCTGCTTTTTGGGTAATTTGTTTGATAAAAGATTCGGCCGATCTAGTCAACTTACGAATATAGTTAAATGAACATCACTATAAATTAAAACAAGTTTTCTTAAATATCAATGACTTAAGTCAATATTTAATATTAACGCAATCAAAATTTAATCTTTCTCAAGATCAAATTCTAGAGCTGTCAAAACTAACTAATAATTAAAATAATTAGTGATAGAATCTACAACCCTACAGTTTAGCTGGCTATTTCTAGCAACATTTAAAAATCAATCCATTGACTTATAAACTATATATTCGGTCGAGATAATTCAGTGAAGGAACTTCCAGAAATCATGCTAGCACCTAATGGTGCTCGACTAACAAAAGCGGATCATCCCGCTATTCCTATAACCATTGAAGAGATTATTGATACGGCTAAAAAGTGTTTTGCAGCAGGTGCTAGAGCCTTACATGCTCATGTAAGAAATTACAAACAACAGCATGTACTCGACGCTGGCCTTTATAACGAATTAATCGCTGAAATGACAAATAGAGTACCCGAAATGTCAGTTCAAATTACAACTGAATCAGTGGGTCAATACACTCCAGAGCAACAGCGTAAATTAGTTCGCAACGTCAAGCCCAAAGCTGTATCAGTTTCCTTGACTGAAATGCTTTCCGATAACGATATAAAATCAGCGAAATCTTTTTACTATTGGTGTCATGAAAACAATATCGCAATACAACACATCTTGTATTCCAGCCAGGAATTAGAAAAATATATTTTTTTAAATGAAAGTGGATTTCTTCCGAATGGAATTCATCAACTTCTTTTTGTACTTGGTCGATATACGAGCAAACAACAAAGTGAGCCGCAATGGTTGGACGAATTTGTGAAAATTCTTAACCGATCTAAATCACAAGCCGATTGGGCAGTTTGTGCATTTGGTCGTAATGAAACCTTGTGTGCCGTACACGCAATTAAAAAGGGAGGCAAATGCAGAGTCGGATTCGAAAACTCAATCTACAATGCTAATGGTGATATCGCAAAAGACAATACTGAAAGAATTTTGGACGTAATAAATCATATTCTTTAAATCCAGGATTCTACAATCCTGGATCTCAACGCGATTTACTTAAATGTGTTTCCAGTGCCAAAACTGATAAGGCCAAATCACCCAAAGCATGTCCACGAAATAAGAACACTGATCTATCAGTTGCAGCAGATTGGTTAGCTAACTTTCCGAGCACTAGTCCGGCTAAGTCGCCGTTAACAACTGACGGATCACAAAGCTTATTTGGCAAGGCCTGTTCTTGTTCAAGATCATCAATAATGACTCGATCTAAAGCAGAAAAACTGTCTCTAATCCAGGGTACGCCAAGGTCAGTAATTGTTGCAAATGCACTCTCTTTCAGGCCGTTGGCGTCAAGGAAAGGATCACACTGGCTTGTTGCCGTAATTGATGTCACAACTAAATCAACATCCTCAATCGCTTGTTGACCTGACTCACTGATCTCAACAGATATACCTAAAGTTTTGGCATTATCAGTCAGCTTATCTATGTTGGCCTGTCCACGGCCGAATATCTTGATATGCTTAAGCGGAAACATTTCAGCAAAAGCATTTAAATGACTATGAGCCTGCACCCCACAACCAACAAACCCGATGGATTCAGAATCTTCCTTTGCCAAATACTTCGCCGCCACCGCACTTAAACCTGCCGTACGCACGGCAGTGACCCAGTTACCATCCATGATCGCAGCAGGTAAGCCTGTCTCACTGTCTAGCATTGCGACCAGGCCATTAATTTGAGGCAAGCCTTTATCAGGGTTGGCAGGATTTAACACAACTGTTTTGACAGCCAGATAAGAAGGATTATCCATTGCTGCCAAAGCTGCCATCATATACCTACCATCTTCTGGTGGAATAATAACGGCTTTTGGTGCATTCCAAACGGTGCCATTTTCCGCTCCATGAATAGCTGACTCGATGCTATTTATTACGTCCCTTGTCGTGATATCAAGATCAACTAAGTTCTGCTGCGAAAGATATGGAATATGATTCATGATTTTATCCCCGAATCAATTACTTCGTACTAAAGGAAACTTATCACAAATTATAGGTTGGCCGACAACCTGACTGGAATCACGATAAGTTTCTAACGATGGTTTGTCGTTGTAAACGATATCATCACCCAACCAATTTACAGAAAATGCCGCACGACGGCGATCAAGTCTATTTCCCGGCGCACTATGCAAAGTATAGGAATACCAGACCAACATATCACCAGGACTTACCGCTGTAGTGTATCCCGTCAGAGGATATGAGACAAAGTTGATGTTCTGAACAAGAGAGACTTCTGTTAATTTAATAGTAATTTATAGGAGTCTTAAGATGAGTAAATATAACTCAGAGAAATTAGTTAAAGCAATTAAACGCAACACCCGTCATAAATATTCAGCCGATGAAAAGATTCGGATTGTATTAGACGGTCTTCGAGGTGAGGATAGTATTGCCGAGTTATGCCGCCGGGAAGGGATCAATCAGAATACGTATTACCGTTGGAGCAAAGACTTTCTTGAAGCCGGGAAACAACGTTTGGCCGGTGATATTAAGCGTGAAGCCAATTCAGAGGAAGTGACTGAACTTCGCAAAGAAAACAATCAGCTAAAACATGCACTGGCCGATGTTGTTTTGAAGAATACGGTGCTTAAAAAAAGTGTGCTTGGCTTGGACTCGACGTGGGACGACGAATGAGTTTGTCGGCGGCTGAAAAAGTGGAAATTATCCATATAGTTGAAGCCAGTGAACTTCCCGTGAGTAGGACATTAGCGGAACTGGGTATTGCTCGCAGCAGTTTTTACCGTTGGTATCAACTCTATCAAATGGGTGGCCCTGATGCATTGGAAAGTCATTGTAAATCTCCCCAACGGTTCTGGAACAAACTCCCCGAATCAGTCAAAGAGCAATGTCTCGAGATTGCACTTCAGTACCCGGAGAAATCACCTCGTGAACTGGCCTGGCAAATTACCGATGAACACAGGTACTTTATCTCTGAGTCCAGTGTTTACCGTATTTTGAAGGCCCATGACCTGATTACCTCACCGGCCTATATTCTGCTATCGGCCAGTGATACCTTCCATACGCCAACCAAGCGAATCAATGAATTATGGCAGACTGATTTTACCTATTTCAAAATCATCGGCTGGGGTTGGTATTATCTGTCTACCGTACTGGATGATTATTCACGGTTTATTCTGAGCTGGATGCTCACTAGTACCATGGGCGCGGGTGATGTCAAAGACACCCTGGATCAAGCGATTGCTGTAACGGGTGTGACAAATGTGCCTGTTAAACACCGACCACGGCTACTCAGTGATAATGGCCCGGCGTATCTATCCGGTGAGCTGAAAGATTACCTGGCTTATCATCAGATGACGCATACTCGTGGAACACCGTACCATCCGATGACTCAGGGTAAAATTGAACGCTATCATCGGTCAATGAAAAACGTCGTCAAACTTGAGCATTATTATCTGCCTGGCGAACTCGAACAAGCCATTGAACAGTTTGTTCATCATTACAACCACGAACGCTATCATGAGTCGTTAGACAATGTGACACCGGCGGATATGTATTATGGTCGATATCAGCAAATCATCGATGAGCGAGCCGTTATTAAACAACAAACGTTAAACCAAAGGAGGTGCGAAAACCTAAAACTGTGTGCCTGATCTCAGGCAAGTGATATGATCGGATAGTCTCTCTTAATTTTAAGAACTAACTGTCCCAAATCATCTGACGACATACACGCTGTAGAAAGTATAGCTGTTAGAAAATCTTGCTCTGCTGTTGGCGGCAAAGGTAATTCGTTACGTGCATGGCGGTAATCATTTTCAGGATTATCAAAATCAACAGCCCGATACAAATTCGCTGGTTGATGCGAGCCCTGCATAAACCGCAAAGCTGATTCCAGGGGTATCTGATCAAGTGCAATCCAACAATTGATTGCCTGAATACCATCCAGTGGGTAATAAGAATGATCCTGATGCCATGGCGTTGCAGCATTATTACTGAACGCCTCTTTGATTAGCAGGAAATCATAAAACAGCACCAATTGCTTAGTATTTAATAATGACTGAGCGATGTCAGCAATATGTGAATCAAAAATAAAATGACGAAACGGTTTTACCTGCTTCCAGGCACCTGAACTCACAGAGAACGATCCGGAATCTTGCTTGCGTTTGACAATATCTACATCAGTACTTGCACCCGCTAAAGCTTGTTGAATTCCCTGCTCAATAACATCCAGCCACTGTGAGGAGAAAGCCTGACGAAGGCAGACAACACCATCTTGATTCAGAGTTTCAACCGCTTGTGCAGAAACACTTAAATCTTCATTTAGTGTATATGACTGTACAGGTTTAGAATTAGACTTACCCATGGCTTATCCCTTGGTGTTAATTGACCACAAATACATCACGGGGAAATTGCGTCAGGCATTGTGCCCCAGATTTGGTCACCCGGACTGTTTCACTCATTTCCATTCCCCAATCATCAAGCCACATGCCCAGCATTACATGTAAAACCATGTTTTCTTCGAGCACAGTTTGCTCACCTGCTCGTAAACTTACGGTGTGTTCACCCCAATCCGGTGAATACCCTACTCCAATGCTGTACCCTATCCGGCTATCTTTAACCAACCCATATTTATTGAGCACGGCTTGCCAGGCATGGTGTACATCGCCAGCTAACACTCCAGTTTTTATAGTCTCCAACACAGTATTTAAACCTTCCTCGACAGCATCTGCAGTATCAAAAACTTTTTGTGGTCCTTTACCCAATTGCACTGTGCGGGCTAATCCAGCATTGTAGCGTTTGCGAGTACCACCAAGCTCCAGTGCAATAGTCTGATTTTCAGCAAATCTCTCATCAGTCCACATCGGATGAGCTGTTGTAGCTGCTTCACCGGCCAATATCAAAGGTGATAAAGCCGTCAAATCACCGCCAAACTCATCATTTCCGCCTACCTGTGCCGCAACGATTTTAGACATAAGATCACTTTGACGAATACCAGCTGCGATATTTTCATAAGCAACAGTCATTGCTCCCTCAACCAGTCGTGCAGCCTGCCTCATTACTTCAATTTCTGCCTCGCTTTTAACCACTCGACACCAATTGACCAATAAATCAGCATCAATCCATTGAGCATTGGGTATCCCCGTTTGTAGACACTTTAGTGATTTAGGTGAGAAAAAATAAGTGTCGCTTTCATAGCCAATTCGTTTTCCCTGTAAAGACAAATCACATAGAGACTCCGCTACTGCTTGCATCGGATGGACGTCCTGGCGTTGTACATAATCCTCTGCATAAGGCCTGATCGAATCGTTTCCCAGGTAAGTAGTCAGAGTCACTGCACCGGCATCCATTTTTCGACCTAGCCAGATAGGATCCCGATCATGTAAAACTAACATTATCTGCGGGACATAAAATGACCAGGCATCAAAACCGGTCAGCCAGTTCATATTAGCAGGATCACCAATAATCAATGCATCGAGTTCTTTAACCTGCATGGCCTCAAGCACTCGGTCTAGACGATGTTGATATTCAATTTTGTTAAAAGCTGCTGGCATTTTCAAATTCATTATTTAGAAGTTACACAGATTAGCAGATAAAATTATTGTTTTTTGTTTTATGTATACATAAATCTGCAATGAATACGAGTAATCAAAAGTCGTGCGGCTTGCATATTAGTTGAACAACAGCTTAAAAATTAATCCCTCTGTCATCTTTTACCCAATTGCTGCTACCTTTTATTGAAAACTATCTAGGTCAATCAAGAATTAAATTAATAAATAAATCAACCCAATCACTATTATGGCAATAAATATAGTCTCGATCACGACTAAGATAATCGGCTGCCAGCCAATGCTAGTGATTTCTTTCATTGAAGTACGCACACCCAAAGCCGAAATAGCTATAACCAAAAGTACGCTTGAAAATTGTGATAAAAACTCAATTACTTGCCGAGGTAGTATGTTCAGGCTATTTATGAAGAACAGTAGAGTGAAACCTATCAAGAAAAAAGGGAATTTAGGCTTAGTTGAGGAATCGCGGCTGGCAGATAACTCAAATCTACGAATTAAAAAACCCATCATGAGTACAACAGGCACTAACATTGCTACACGAATTAATTTCATTAAGGTACTTAAGTCACCAACCTCTTCTGAGACACTATAACCAGCACCAACGACTTGTGCCACATCATGAATTGTGCCGCCTAAAAATATACCTATATGTTTAGCTGACATGTTCATTTCATCGGCGAATAAAGGGTACAAAACCATAGTCACGGTACTTAATGAAGTCACAGCAATCACAGTAAACAAAGTGTCTTTCTGAGTGGTTTTATCTTGCGGTAATATGCTACTAATTGCCATTGCCGCCGAAGCACCGCAAATTGCTACAGCACCGCCGGTCAGCATGCCGAAGCGACGGTTGAAGCCCATTTTCCGGGCTAATATAGCACCCAGTGTAATCGTAAATACAATCGAAATAAAAGCAATGGCAATAGGTTGCCAGCCCATGACAATAACTTCCTCCATTGAAATTCTTAAGCCAAGTAAGGCCACACCAATTCTGAGGAGTGTCTTCGCTGAAAAATCAATTCCCGGTGAACATTTTGCGTCATCACTGAGGAAGTTAAAAGCCATACCCAATAATAAAGCCATCAGCATCACCGGCGTACCATAACGATTAGCAATAAAAAAAGCGGCAATTCCGACGGTCACACTAACACACAACCCTGGAAAGTAAATTTGCTTGAGTTGTTGTAAGCGAGTGAGACTGATAGCACCGAAATCCAGTTTAGGCATAGAATTAATCCTGTTAAAAAAGTAATTAAAGGTTTATCCCCTAAACCGTATGATCGATTGAACTTGGTAGCAGCCGGTTAATTTTTATCTTGTTTGAGCACCCTGTCCAAACTCAAGGTTTATTATTATTCTATTTTTAGTCAAGCACCAGGACAGCTCTATCTTAAAAATGGGGGCAATATAACTGATTAAAAAAAGACTTGAATTGATATTGGTAATAAAACATGACTTAGATCAAAGATAACGTGTTGAACAACCCAAGAATTTGCTTTTACTAAGAATCAGATTCTGATAATTCTGACTGGCTATTAAGTTAAATATTCTTCGATTGTTAATTGAGGCTATTAAAGCCTACATTCTTGGAACTAAAACTCTTAACTTCGCTGATTACTCTGGTACAGAATTTACTGTAACTACCGCCAAATGAAGTTTAGTGCCGATAGCCGTACTCGAACCGGAATAAGTTTTGAAAAAGACATTAACACACAACTCCGTGGTTAGAAGCCACGTTGGTAAACATCATAATTTTTAATAATTAATGTAAATTGTGCTACGCTCCTATTCTTCCCTATCCTTTCCCCTTCCCTTGTTGAGGCTTATGCGTGTGCTATTAAATCTTTTCCATGCGAAATTTCAGTTACTGTCCCGCATCTTCATAAAAGCTGGCATCAACACTTGGTCCGTAGTCATTTAACACTTTGTCGATCATGCCCTGTGCTTGAAAGAATTCGGCCACTTCCTTGACAGAGGTTTGAACACCGCCAAGCAGCCAGTGTTCTGTCAACTGATCCGAGCGCGGATAGAAGTCGAACAGCGAGAGCACGATATTCGATTGTTTTAAATCCAGGCCTGCGGCCTCGGCGATCACCGGCTTAGCCAAATCCGGTTCGTCGTCCAAATACTCCGTCGCCCTGTCGGTTACTTCTAAGAACTTGGTCACCAAATCGGGGTTTTTCGCTGCGAAATCATCGGTCACCGCAATAACATCGAAGGTACGGATACCAATACGCTCCTGCTCATAGGCGCTTAACAGTTCCCAACCATTCCCCTTCATTCGCCTAAGCGGTCCACCCCAAGAACAACCCATGGCCAACTCGCCTCGAATGAAGGCATCGTCAATATCATGTGGCGACATGTCCATAACGTCAACCTTGTCGACATCTACACCCAGGAAAACCAGGGTTCTCAACATCTTGTAATGAGTCACAGTATTCAGCGGTACACCGACCTTGCGACCTTCCAGCTCATGAGCGTTGGCCCGATCGATTGCTTCCTTTTTATAGATGACGCAGTTGTCGTTCTCGGCATAGGAGACCGCGACCCCGACCACTTTAATCGGTGCACCTTCAGTAACCGCAAGCGTGAAAGGTACAACACCCATTGAATAGGCGATATCAACATCACCAGCGACCATGGCCTCAGCCATTTCGACACCATCATTGTAAGGCCGCCACTCGACTGGCACGCCAAGCTCTTCGTCGTACCACTTCTCAGACTGAGCGGTTTGATTCGCAGTCGGCCACTCCTGGAAATAGGCAATAGTGACTTTCTCTGGTGCCGCCAAGCTCAAGCCCATAGTCAAACTTGTCATCAATAATAGTATCGAAGTGATTAAATTTCTCATGTCAGGTCCTCCTGGTTAGTAGCAGTACATCATGGCTCTCTCTACCCACGGTACGATTAAACTCGGCAGATCACACTCCTTAAGACTGAGCCTAGAAAAGTATAACTAATGCTCCATGTGGGAGCCCATGACGAATAGTCTCATTTGCATTTTAGCAGATTCAAAAATCTCTTGTGGCAGGTAGAAGACTTAAAGTTGTCGTGGAAATTAAAGGCTTTTCAGTCTTGAAAAGAAAGTGATATCGATAGCCGAACTCGGACCGGAACGAGCTAGACTCACTCCCCTCAAGATAGGGTGTGTAACCGATAATTTATTTTATTTGTTATCAACAAGTTACTGAATCAACATTTTTAACTAAATTATCCGAGCTAGGGATGTACCATTTGAAAGTTAACAAGAGTTGGGGTATAAAATTAGAATCTTAGGATGTTTTACCCTGATTTATTAAATCTCCCACACTTTTTGATATTTCCCTAGTAGTGACGGATGACGAAATGCTTGGTGGTGGTTTCGATGACTTCCCAGTAACCGCGAAACCCATTCGGGATTATGAAGGCGTCACCAGATTTGAAGGTCTGCACCTTGCCTGATTCAGATATCAACCGACAATGCCCTGAAAGTATAATGCAAAACTCATCGCGCTCAGTAAAAGCATGCCATTTCCCTGGCGTACTGGTCCAGGTGCCTGTAATCAACTTTCCATCAGGACTCTCGAATTGCATTTGTGTCACATGATTCGGGTCGCCAGCAACTACCCGGTCGGGCAGGTCGGAAAGCCTTCTCCTTGATTCCGTAAGTGGAGCAGATGCGAAAGAAATAACGTCGATATCAGTCATGAGTGCGTAACCAATTTGTGAGAGATAATAGGATTATTAGGATCGTTCTGAAAAGAACAACTAATCAGAGTACTAGTCAAAATTGTGGAGCTAATAATGCAGAATGCGTGTTTGATGCCAAGCATTTGCAATACCTTGCTGAAGGCTTCTTCCATGGTCGATTCCTATTAATGGTTATCGTACTAAGTACTCTGTGGTTATAAAAGTTCGTCGTTAAAGTAATACCAGACGTACATAAAACGTTGTCCCATTCTGCGAAACGGTGTCAGAATGCCATGACTTGGTAGCTGCGATGAAAAAATCGGCAGGTTGACTTCAGGTTTTTTGCCGGCCACCATCTGCGCCATGCGCCGTCCAGCCTGGGCTGAATACATGACGCCGTTACCGCCGTATCCCATAGCATAGAAAATGCGGTGCTTAGAATCGGGTTGAAAAATACGTGGCATCATATCATGACTGACATCGACCCAGCCCCACCAGGAATAATCAAGATTGATATCTTCTAGCACTGGGAACTTGCGTACCAGCCCTTTTCGCAATAATTCAAGGTGCTTTGTATTTTCAGCGTCTGCACCAGTAACAGCACTGCGACTACCAATCTGAACTCGGCCATCAGGCAGATAGCGATAGTAATGTCGAAGTGTTCGGGTATCGGTCAGCGGTGAACAGGTCTTGAATCCACAGGCTTCTTTTTCGTCGTCATCAAGTGGACGGGTGACTACGGAATTCGATAAGATCGGCATCAAACGATTTTTTGTTCGAGTATGCAAACCTGCAGGCGTGTAACCGGCAGTTGCTAATGCCACAGCGCGTGCGCGAACAACGCCGCCAGGTGTAGTTAAATGGTGCACACCATTTTTGACTGTCCACCCCATAACTGGACTGCCTGGGTGAATGGTTGCTCCCAAACTGCGTGCGAGATTCTGGTAACCAAATGCCAGTTTGGCAGCATGGATACAGGTGCCGTCAGGCTCATGCATTGCCCCAGCAGCTTCTTGGTCCCTAACATGCTCCTCATGCAATTCTTCGCGGGATAGAATGCGTGAACCATAGCCGAAAACTTCGTTCAATAATTTTGACTCTTTTTCCAACTTCGGCATGACGCCAGGTTTGTGCGCGATATAGTAATGGCCACCTTCCTGCGGATCGCAATCAAAGCCATTGTTGCTAATCAAATCACGAAACAAATCAAATGCTTCGCAAACTTCAGTGTGCATCAATTTAGCTGTATCAATGCCCCAGCGCTTAATCCATTGTGATCTTTTTAGCCGCCCTGAAGAAATTTGCGCCTGCCCACCGTTACGGGTAGAGCAACCCCAAGCGACAGTATTGGCCTCCAGTATGGTAGCCTTAATACCGTGTTCCTTTGCCAGGTGAATGGCGCAAGAAAGTCCGGTATATCCAGAGCCGACTATTGCTACGTCGATATCCATTTCCTCCGATACTGGGCCGTCGTCTTCCGGGACTGGTCCGGCAGTATCAATCCAATAGGTTGGTGCGTATTCACGGTTATGCCCCGGGCCGGCATCGACGATCGGGTCATATTTAGGGTCATAACTGGCCTTAGGCCACTTCCTGGGGCGAAATGAATTTGACATAGTTTTCTCTATGAGTATTAGAACAACCTTATTACTTCAGAAACACAAGCACAAATGTGATTATCACTAGTGTCAGCACAGCAAGTGACAAATCTACTTCACTCATTTGGGCATAGTTAGCGCCAGATCTTTGTTGTTTTTCGGCCCAAAGGTAAGCCGTCCATTCGGGCGATTATATGATCGGATAGTCTGTCCTCAATTTATGTTCAACATTGAGTTAACCTCTAAGAGAGACTTCTATTAATTTATTGATATTAATTGGAGTCCTAAATTGAGACATGACAGTTGAGAGAATGTCGTTACAACGATCAAACTAAACACCCGTAGTAAACATTCAGCCGGAGAAAAAATTCGGATTGTGGTAGGTAGATAGTATGGACACCGTCCCCTATAACTCCGGCATCTAAAGTGCCATAGTTAAGGATTTAATATTTAACTAACATTAAGAGGACGATATCCATGAGTCATAGTAGCGTAATTGGTTTAGATTTAGCAAAGCATATTTTTCAAGTACACGGCGTTGATGAATACGGCGAGGTGGTTTTACAAAAGCAACTAAGGCGTTCAGGGGTGCTGAAGTATTTTGCCAATCACAAGCCGTGTTTAATCGGCATTGAAGCCAGTTCAGGCATGCATTACTGGGTGCGCGCACTCACTCGGCTGGGTCACACGGTCCGGGCGATGGCCCCGGCCTTTGTAAAGCCGTATGTAAAGGGTAATAAGAATGATCAAAACGATGCCGAGGCGATTTGTGAGGCGGTACAACGACCGACTATGCGTTTTGTTGAGGCAAAGACGCCGGAGCAACAAGCGGTATTGCATTTGCATCATTCGCGGCATCTGTTAGTTCGCCAACGTGTGAGTATCAGCAATCATATACGTGGGGTGTTGGCTGAATATGGAATGGTATTGCCCCGGGGACTGAAGGCGTTTTCCCAGATTGGGGATATCGTTGAAGACGCTGAGAATGAATTACCTTTTCAGGTGCGTCAATTAGTTTTAGAGTTAAAGGCCCAGCATGATGAGTTGATTGAGCGGTGTGATCGTATATATGCGCAGATTCAATGCTGGCATGCAAGCAATCCAAACAGTCAATTATTAGCGACGATCCCGGGTGTGGGCGTGTTAACGGCCAGTGCACTGGCGGCACATTTAGGTGATGGACAGGTATTTCGTAATGGCCGTCACTTATCAGCGTATTTAGGATTAGTGCCGCGGCAAGCGTCTTCGGGTGGCAAGGAACGTTTATTGGGGATCAGTAAACGCGGCAATTGGTATTTGCGTTATCTGCTTGTTCAGGGAGCTAAATCAGTGATTCGCCATTTCAAACGCTGCCAGGCGATGGGACAGACCCCGGGCCAGCCTTGGCTGGAGCAACTGCTTAAACGTACCCACCCTAATAAAGCAGCGGTAGCTTTAGCTAATAAGATGGGCCGTATCAGCTGGGTGCTAGTGTCCCGTAAACAAGTTTATCAATCGAGTCCGGTGCTCGGTTGAAACGCAATCAAGATTAACAAAGCACCATTTTAAGGTAACGTATTGCTCAAGTGATGATCAAGGCGAAACAGGTCGAACCGCAACGGGTCAAACCCGGTGGGTTCTAAGAGGGAAAACCTCGATAGGTAGATAGGGCCCCGTTGGCGAATACTCTGCAGGCCAGGAATGATAACCCATTCCAACAACAGGCCGGATATAAGAATGCAGGCGATACTGACGCTAAAAATATTACTTGTCAATCCGGCGGTGTCCATATAAGAATTCACGATTGCAAAAGATTTAAACTTGTTGCAGAAGTTGTAGCTCTGTCCGTTACTTGGCACTCTGAAGACGTTTATATTCAAGCTTTTTTAACGTCGGTACCAATGTTGAGTATGACATCGGTAGAAACTTCTGCATCTATATCAAAAGGCCAAACACACTCCTTTTTCTCACTGGGTAGAACTTGAAAAACCGGAAAGTGAACCAAATACTTTTTAAAACCTTAGATCTTTTCGTTGACTCATGATGTCAGTGGAAGAGATTTTTTAAGCATTCAAACGGCTCCGATGCGGCTCGCGTCTGATCATCGTCAATCATTCGGCCATGAATATTAATTTTATCGCCTTCGTAAGCACCATAGTGATAGTGATAGTAAAAATACCTGATGAAAGTCATCGACATCTCAGAACAATTCCTCTAAATTCATAATAGTATCTGCGTGTTAAGTCAATTCATAAAGTAAATTATCTCATTTAACTCACAGGTCTTTGATTTATTTATATATTTATCCAGAATTCAGGTTACATTGATTAACGTAATTTGCAGACTTGCTAATGCTGATTAATCCGAATGCGCTACCATGAGTTGCTTATTGCCTTTGACTGCGCATTACAGGCCGGTCTGCTCGCCGTTCTGACGGACAGTGCGTTTCGTTTCTAATTATTCGGCAAAGTCGTCATAATGAGAGAGAAGTCATTAACAAGTGTAGTTGCTCAAACGAACTAAAATTGCGCCAGTAAGTCCTATACTCCGTATGCCTTTAACTAAAACAATATCTTCATCTGCCCGTTCACAATTTGCAGCGGTTGGGTTTGTCGCATCTGTATTGCTATTCACTGTGCTGATTCGATTCCCAGGCAAGCCCTCACAACTCATTGCTGATCATTGGCTGTACCTACCTCTGGAAGTACCAGTAGCCGTGTTGATATTGCTGATTTTACAGGGCAAAGCGTTCGCTGCAGCACGATTTCTCATCATTGGGCTACTGTCTTTATTGCTGCTTCTGCGAGTAGGCGACCTGATATCACGCACTGCTTTTGGAAGAGCATTTAACCCTATAGCAGAATGGCACTTGGTCACTCATGGGTGGTCATTGACCGCAAAAACACTGGGCAAAACCGAAGCGCTAGCACTCGTGGCAGGAAGTATAGCTTTGCTCATTCTGATAGCTGTATTTTTGTACTGCGGATTGGGCTACCTTGCTCACTTATCCAAACAGTCACGCAGACGGGCGTTAGTCATCTCTGCTTTGATAGCGATACTCGGTACTAGCATGATGGGCTTGGAGGCCTATCAAAAAAAGAATTATCGAGTCGGGATGGTTAGCTTAGACGAACTAAGCTCTCGCATCAAATACGCTCACAAGAAGATAAAAGACCAAACAGAATTCACAGAACTTCTTGCCTCAGACCACGTTGCAGATTCCACGCCAGAATTTGACGCTTTGCAGGGGCGTGATGTCATCATTCTATTTGTCGAATCTTACGGTAGAACTTTCATCGACAGCGAGCAATTTGCAGATAAAGCCGATGCCAGATTGAAGGCAGTAGAGTCAGAAATTCTTGATGCCGGTTTGTCGGTTAAAAGTGCATGGATTGATTCTCCTATTCGCGGTGGGCGAAGTTGGCTTGCTCATGCCACCTTGTCATCTGGCTTGCCATTAACCGATCATGCGAGATTTGATCGATTAATTACCTCCGATCGCAAATCGTTACCGGTGTTGTTCAGTGAAGCGGGCTGGGAAACATCTGTACTTCTGCCGGTCGTCAAAGGGGTGAAGTGGGTTGAAGGTGAATGGTATAAGGTGGACCGATTTTATGATCGCGATGCATTGGAATACCAAGGCGAAGACTTTGGGTATGTCACCATGCCCGACCAGTACACGTTAACCGCTTTTGAGAATAAAGTTCGCGCCACAGCTACTCGCCCATTAATGGCGCATATTGGCTTACTGGATTCACATGCGCCTTGGGGGCCGCTACCCATTCATCAACCATGGGACATTATTGATGATGGCCGTATTTTCGATGGCACACAGCGACACGGAGAGAGACACAGTTGGGCAAAACCTGGACCTGTACGTATCGCCTACGGAAAATCACTTGATCAATCCCTTAAACTCATCGGGGAATATCTTGCCCGATACGCCGACGATGGGTTATTTATCGTAGTGGGTGATCACCAACCTGCCAGTGTTATTGATGGTTGGGCACCGTCATCTGAGGTGCCTATGCATATTGTCTCGGCCGACTCGGATTTATTGGAAAGACTGCCTACGCTGAATTTTAATGATGGGATGCGTCCCAAGGCAAATGCAGTAGCTCTTCCTATGCATTCTGTGCGTGGCATGTTATCAACCGTGTATGAGGATCCATAGATTTCGTTTGAAACTTCTCTTCAATAATCGAATCAAACAAATAAATTAGGTGATAGTTATTACTTGAACAACAAACCATAGAATTTCAATACTAAATTACGTTTAAAACGGTGTCTAAACTCGACAAAACATCCACGTTAATATTCGCCATAGTCGGTGTTATGATGGTGTTGCTCGCCATTTTTTTTAACCGACCAATAGCCGCGCCTTCGTGGCCTGATACTTTAGACGGGGTATCCTTTTCGCCTTTCAGAATCAATCAATCACCGCTGAACATCGCAAGTTTTCCGACAGAGGAAGAAGTGCTTGAAGACTTAACGCTGATCGATGGGCGAGTAAATGCAGTTCGCACTTATTCAATTGAGGGGATTTTAGGAGACATACCACGACTAGCCGCTCAAACAGAGCTTGAAGTTGTTGTGGGCGTTTGGCTCAGCGCAGATGAAACACGCAATCAGCAAGAATTAAAACGCCTTGCTCAAATTGCCCCTACATTTAATTCTCAAGTGAAAAGCATTGTGGTTGGTAATGAAGTGCTGCTGCGCCAGGAACTCACGACCTTTGAAATAATCGATCATATTCAACAAGTGCGACGTATTGTGAAAAACATACCCATTACGGTAGCCGAAACCTGGGACATCTGGTTAGAGAATCCAGAGCTGGCACAACACGTAGACTTTATAACCGCTCATGTATTGCCTTACTGGGAAGGCATATCGGTTCAGGCCGCGCCAGATTATGTGATGAGCCGTTACCAACAATTACAGCAGGCCTTCCCCAGTAAACCAATAGTTCTAGGAGAGGTCGGATGGCCAAGCGATGGGCGACAGTATCACGGTGCGGTACCATCCCAATTAAATCAGACCCATTTCCTGCGTAAATTTCTTGAATTAGCGCACGCACAACAAGTCCAATACTTTGCCTTGGAAGCCTTTGATCAACCTTGGAAAATTCAAGAAGGCGAAGTGGGTCGTTACTGGGGAATTTACAACGCCTCGCGTCAACCCAAACAGGTTTTTGAAAGCCGTTCCATACGTCCAGTGAATGACTGGCTATTCATCGTCGTCGCCACCCTATTCACCGCGGGTATTTTAACGATAGTTTTACTTCGTGATAGTAGTGCTCTTAGTACACGCGGTAAAACCTTTCTGGTGGTGGTTTCCTATTTATTATCAGGTTTCCTTATCTGGCATTTGTATAGTTACTTCAGTCGATATTTAATGGGTCCGGAAATATTGATAGCCTTACTCTTGTTGCTATGTGTGTGTGTGATTGCAACAGCGCTTTCTATAGAAGCACACGAATGGGCTGAAACTTTATGGCGCAAAAAACGCGCTTCAACTTTGTTCATGCCTTCTGATTTAACCCATTCATTGTCGACAGAAACAGCCAAGGAATCAAAACTCAGGTCTACGCCAAAAGTTTCTATCCACGTCCCCATTCACAACGAACCCCCCTCATTAGTGATTAATACGTTGCAAGCCTTGCAACGATTGGACTATCCGAATTATGAAGTGCTGGTCATTGATAACAACACGGAAAGTGAAGATATTTGGATGCCCGTGCACCTTTGGTGCAAGGAACAAGGCTCAATGTTTCACTTCCATCACGTGAAATCATTGGAAGGCTTTAAGGCTGGTGCTCTGAATTATGCCCTTTCACACACGTCGAAGGATGCGGAAGTGATCGCCGTCATAGATAGCGACTATGTGGTTAAATCTGACTGGTTGTCTGATTGTATACCGTTGTTCGACGACACAAACATAGCCATTGTACAAGCGCCACAAGATTATCGCGATGCGAATAAGAACCTTTTCAAGTCAATGCTTTACTGCGAGTACGCTGGTTTTTTCGGTATTGGCATGATTAATCGTAATGTACGCAATGCCATCATCCAACACGGTACAATGACATTGATACGTCGCGACGTCTTACAAAATGTTGGTGGTTGGTCGCAATGGTGTATTACCGAAGATGCAGAACTGGGCTTGAGGATTCTAGAAGCTGGGTATCAAGCGATTTACATCCCAACGTCCTATGGTCGAGGGCTGATGCCTGATACGTTTCATGACTATCGAATGCAACGCTTTCGCTGGGCGTACGGCGCTATGCGAATATTACGCAAGCATGCGAGCCAACTGGGTCTATTCACTCGATCGAACCTAACTGCGGGTCAGCGCTATCATTTTTTGGCTGGCTGGCTACCGTGGCTCTCTGATGGACTGTGTTTGTTGTTCAACTTATTTGCCATTGCTTTTTCTATTGTACTCATCTTGGCGCCCCATCTTATAACGCCTCCTGCGGCATTACTCAGCGCACTGCCACTTGCATTTTTTGGCTTCAAACAGTGCAAAATGCTGATGTTATACCGCTACCGATTAAAAGCTGGGGTAAGGCAAAGCCTTGCGGCCGCAATATCCGGGTTGGCAGTTTCACACACAATTGCTCGAGCCATGTTAGCAGGAATGTTTGCTAATAATATTGGTTTTTATCGCACACCGAAGAAAGCAAAAGCGCACTCTATCTTTAGATCGTTTCAAACGGTAAAAGAAGAAAGTCTGCTTGCCTTGGCACTTATACTCTGTGCAATCTTCATTAGTCTTCGTGACGACACCTATTTAGCTGATACACGTCTTTGGATTACGCTTCTATGCGTGCAAAGCCTGCCGTATGTGTCATCAGTGCTGTTATCCCTAGTGAGTTCAATGAAAAGTACATCAGCATCTTTGATATCAAGTAGCAGCCAACCTTTGGCGGAGAAAGGTCAAGCGTTTCAGATGGGACTTAATACTGGTCAAAGTGTTCACCCGAGCAGTGCGTCTGTGGCGACATCTGTTGTTGGGCCTGAGCAAAGCACAATTCTGGTGGATCAGAAACAAGTGATTCACTCAAGGGTTGTCAGAGACTAAAACCTTTGAGTGGATTAGTCTATTAGCATACAACCTAGTTATTCACCTGAGGTCCGGGAACGTGCCGTTTTGTTAGTATTAATCTCATCAATGTCATGACTATAATTGCTGGGAAAAGGTCAGCTACTGCATAATTTCACGTGAATGTTTCTGTAGTGGTTAAATTTTAACTCTGCCTTCTTGGAATGAAGTTCTCAAACTCTTATAGAAATTTGTCGTTCTAAAACTAAATCTAAGTTGCTGTATCGGAAAGGTTGATAGCCTGCTCTGCTGGAATCGAGTTCACAGATATCTACAAACGAAATTGCCTATCGAAAATTTGCTCAAAGGTTGATTATCGGGAACTCTTAAAATCTGCTTTCTTGGAGTTAGACTCATAGACCTCACTTACCACCCCAGACTGCAGAGTTATTATATCTGCATTAAAAGAATGTGGTGCCGATGGCCGGACTCGAACCGGCACGAGCTAGGCTCACTACCCCCTCAAGACATGTGTGCAACTGATAATTTATTTTTCTTTATTATCAACAAGTTACGGAATCTATATTTTAACTTAATAACCTGGTGTTTCCCTTCAAAAAATGATGTTGAATTCGATTGATCGACCCCATCATTATGAGTGACGACTCTCAAATTTACTGTTCTATAAGAATCAATCACTTACAGCGCTTGCCAACCTTCAAAGCTCCAGAAAACACCAGTAAATGTGCCTAAATACCACCTACTTTGGCACAAAATTGGCACACCCGTATATTTTGTTACAAAAGATACGATCATCTTTCTCTCCAACTTCTAGTCGTTGGTCAGTTTGTAAATATTAGATTACTCAACCCGATTATCTGGTTCGAAGCCATTATTCTGGTTTCGAATCACTATAAATATCAATAACTTATAAATTTGGGCGTTTACTGCATTTATTTCTATTAAAACAATTAAATAATTCCCAAATTGTCCCCGGTATACTTTTCCTATTAACGAAACTTATAAGATCAAATTTCCCGACTAAGGATGTTATTGATCTGCCCCTTAAGTTGGTACCAGTTTAGAAGTTAGTCTCTGGTTAGGGTTACAGTTTCCCTTCAAGAAGGGCTGGAACGTAGTGTAAGCAATTCTTGAAGGGTTTGGCAAGATCGTCTGCGGGGCTGGTGGTCGATAACCTAGCGATGAGTGTGGTCGAATTGTGTTGTAATGGACCCGCCATCGCTCAACCAGCACTTGTGCTTCAGTCAATGTATAAAGCACTTCACGATCCAACAGTTCATCACGTGGCTTGCCATTGAAACTTTCATTGTAACCGTTCTCCCAGGGAGAACCGGGTTCAATAAATAACGTTTTAACTTTCATTTTGGTTAACCATTCACGTACAGCCCTGGCCGTGAATTCGGACCCATTATCGGAGCGAATATGATCAGGAATACCACGTGCCATGAATAACTGTTCTAGAGCGTTGAGTACACTAGCACTGTTCAGACGTCTCTCAGTAATAATCGCCAGACATTCTCGGGTATATTCATCAATGATGGTTAACAGTCGATAAGCACGACCATCATCCGTAAGATCTTGAACGAAGTCATAGGCCCAGACATGATTCTTCCAACTCGGTCTTAATCGAACACACGAGCCATCATTGAGCCATAGTCGACCTCGTTTGGGTTGTTTACTCGGTACTTTTAGCCCCTCACGTCGCCAGATACGTTCTACACGTTTATGATTGACACACCAACCCAGATACAGTTTTAACAGTGCAGTAATACGGCGATACCCATAACTGTTAAACAGCGTGCAAAAATGGACAGTTTCGGGGGTGATCAGCGTGTAAAACTGAACACCATACTATTAACTGTCTCGGAGTTAAGAATCCGAGGAAACTGTCAGGTGATCTGCATGCATATCTGTACCAAGATACGACGAATGTGTTTAGTCGACGGCCGCAATGTCAGCGAAGTGGCCCGTGAATTTAATGTATCGCGCACGACCGTATATAAATATTTAAATGAATCCAACGAACCGGTTTACCAGCGTTCAGTTCCTATCGTCTGTCCGAAGCTGGAGTCATTCAAACCCCAGCTAATCGAATGGCTTGAAGTAGATGCCACCCGTTCAGTACGGGCTCGACGTACTGCTGTCCAATTGTATGAGGGCATTCAACTTCAGGGTTATCGAGGGGCGTATGACAGCGTTCAGCGGTTTGTCAAAGCCTGGAAGGACCAGTCCAGTCAGTCGATCAAACAGGCCTATATACCCTTGATCTTTGCACCGGGTGAAGCGTGTCAGTTTGACTGGTCACACGAGCAGATTATCTTGGGGGGTTGTAACGTCAAGATTAAGCTGGCTCATTTTAGATTATGCCATTCACGTAAATCGTATCTACGCGCGTATTCCAGAGAAACCCAGGAGATGGTCTTTGATGCACATATCCGGGCGTTTGAGTTCTTCGATGGATTACCGAAGAAGATGATATACGATAACCCTAAGCCGATCGTGAATAGCATTCTCCAAGGTAAACACCGAGAGTTTAATCGGCGTTTTTTAAGCCTGATGAATCATTATCTGATAGAACCGATTGCCTGCACGCCGGCTGCAGGCTGGGAGAAAGGTCAGGTTGAACGCCAAGTCGGTATTATGCGTCAGCGATTATTTGTGCCACGGTCAACGTTTGCGGATTTAAATGAATTAAACCAATGGCTGGAACAACGCTGTAAGCAGATGGGTCAACGTCCACACCCCACGAATAAATCCATGTTAATTGATGAGGTCTTTGCCGAGGAACAAGCCCACTTGCGTGGTGCCATCGTGGCTTTTGATGGGTATTATGAACGTTTAGCGCGTGTACATGCGACCTGTGTGGTGCACTATGATCGCAACCAATACTCGGTACCGTGTCAGTATGTCGGTCAGGTAGTCTCTGTACGAGCGTATGCCACACTCATTAAAGTTGTCGTCAATGACGTGGTGGTCGCCGAACATCAGCGCTCGTTTGCACGAGACCAAATGATCTTTGATCCCTGGCATTATTTGCCAGTGCTTGAGATTAAACCGGGTGCGTTGCGCAACGGTGCCCCGTTTGTCGATTGGGAATTACCTAAAGCGTTGTTAACGCTTAAAGCCCGCTATCTCAAACGTGACGGGGGTGATCGGGAGTTTGTGCAATTATTACTATTGGTTCGTCAGCATGGCCTGGAAACCGTGAGTGTAGCCTGTGAATTAGCATTAGATGCAAAGACAACCCAACTATCGGTCATTACCAATCTGGTGCATCGATTAATTGAATCTGAGCCGATTCAAGCGATGACGATCACCGATGCCCCGGTACTGAGCGTTCCACCAGTGGCTAATGTAGGTCGGTATGATCAACTTTGCGCCCAGGAGGTCAATCATGCTTGAACTCGTCGATGAACTCAAAGCGCTAAAACTGCACGGCATGGCTGACTGTTTGCCTGAGCTGATCGATTCACCTCGCACCAAGGTCACTCTGCAATCCGGGTTAATCAAATTGATGGATGCCGAACGCGCTGACCGAGAGGTCAGACGACTAAACTACCAGATGAAAGTCGCCAAGTTCCCACACCATCGCGATCTACAACAATTTGATTTTACCCAGTCCAAGGTTGAACAATCCCTCATCAAAGATTTAGCACAAGCCGATTTTATGGATCGAGCTCACAACTTGATCTTTGTCGGTGGCACCGGCACAGGTAAAACACATCTAGCAACCGCCATTGGTATTAAAGCCATTCATTCAGGTCGACGAGTACGCTTTTACAACGTGGTCGATCTGGTGAATTTGCTCATCAAAGAACAGCAGGACGATAAACAGGGACGACTGGCACGGATTATGCAGCCCTTGGATGCTGTTATCTTCGATGAACTGGGTTATTTGCCGTTTCCGGCTTCTGGTGGTGCATTGTTATTCCACCTAATCAGCAAGTTGTATGAGAAAACAACCATCCTGTTCACCACCAATCTAAACTTCAGTGAATGGGTGCGGGTGTTTGGTGATGAGAAAATGACGACCGCTTTACTGGATCGAGTCACCCATCACTGCTCAATTATTGAAACGGGTAATGACTCGTACCGATTTAAGCAGTCCAGTTCCAAGCTCAAACTCAAGACCAACATAAAGAAAAAATCATCGTAGGGAACTCAGGAGAAACAGCCCAACTCAAGTTCCGCTACGCTTCACTTGAGTTGCTAATGACCGAATTATATTGAATTTAACTGTTCAGTTTTACTCGCTGATAAGTGTCCAGTTTTAAACGCTGATTGACACCATAACGGCCAAACTCACTCGCCAATCGAATGATATCCGCTGTCAGCGCCGCCTCATCGTCTTTGACAATACGCTGATAACGTTGGGTGGAACGGGGTTGACCGATCACTTTACAGGCACGTCGTTCGGAAACCGCTAACTGGTCCCGAACATGATCAACACATAAGCGGCGACGTTCAGGGCTTAATACTTTCCCGACAGCGCTTCCTCTAGAATTAATTTATCCAGTGTTAAATCTGACACCGCTTTGCGAAGACGTGCATTCTCCTTTTCCAGATCCTTCATTTGACGAACCTGGTTCACTTGCATACCACCGTACTGCTTACGCCAGCGGTAGTAGGTTTGTTCGGTAATACCGCACTGACGGCAACTCTCGGCAATGGTGTGACCTTGGGCGTGATGAATTTCCACTTCACGCAGTGTTTTGATTATGGTCTCGGTTGGAACGCGTTTACCTTTAGGCATAAATTGACTCCTTTAAGCTAAATAGTAAACTAAATCCTATCTCATCAACTGGATCAACTTTCTGGGGCTAGGTCATTATGCGATATATATGACAAAATCAAAAATAGCGGCTTCATATGATAAAGTTTATTCTAATGCCCAAAAAAATTTTACAATTAATAACAACCAAGTATTGCCTAAAATGAATCATCCATTTGTATCGAATGTATGTACCTTTCACCAGTTGGAGATAAAGTATAAAATTTATCTTTACAGCAAGTATTACACTTTAGTACTAATCCTACCTTGACAAGTCTTTCCAAACTAACATCGTCAAAATGGGAGTTAGATTTTATATATATTATTTTAGTTTCAAGAAATCTTAATTGATTAAGCTCATTTTCTGTCATACTAGGCATTGGCATGTAGTGTCCTAACTATACTAATCATTCGGTTTATAAAGATGGGTTCATATTCCAAGCGTTAAATAAAAGGATACACTAATTCTTTGCTGTAATAATTTTCTCTCCTATAGCCCTCCAACAATAGAGCATTATTGATGCAAACAGCATTAGTGACCCCCAAAATAAAAAATAAGATGCCGTATATTCAAGTGATATTATCGTTGGTGATAAACACATTACTGCGGCTGATATGGCCATAGAGACTGACAAAAACAATTTTGACCGACCTATATTTTCATTTTTAGATAGCTCGGAAATCCTAGCACTAATTCTAATAAACAGAATATATCCGAAAAAACCCATAAAGCCATGGGTGATAGATAAACTCCAACCCTGTGTACAAAATGCAAAAATGATAGTCGATATACTACTTAGAATTGCTACCAGATACATTACAAACTCCACCCTAAGTATCTTTATTTTATTACTTAACAAAGCTGCTGCTAACATCCCTCCTCCTTGCCATGATTGATCTGCCCCTTAAGTTGGTACCAGTTAAGAAGTTAGTATTTGGTTCGGGTTACAGTTTCCCTTCAAGAAGGGCTGGAACGTAGTGTAAGCAATTCTTGAAGGGTTTGGCAAGATCGTTTCCGGGGCTGGTGGTCGATAACCTAGTGATGAGTGTGGTCGAATCGTGTTGTAATGGATCCGCCATCGTTCTATCAGCACCTGTGCTTCAGTCAGCGTATAAAACACTTCACGATCCAGCAATTCATCACGCAACTTGCCATTGAAGCTTTCATTGTAGCCGTTTTCCCAGGGTGAACCGGGTTCGATGAATAGCGTTTTAACCTGCATTTTATTTAACCATTGGCGTACTGCCTTGGCCGTGAATTCAACACCATTATCTGATCGAATATGATCGGGAATACCCCGTGTCATGAATAACTGTTCTAAAGCATTGAGTACACTCGCACTGTTCAAACGCCTCTCGGTAATAATCGCCAGACATTCTCGGGTGTATTCATCAATGATCGTTAATAACCGATAAGCTCGACCATCATCGGTACGATCTTGAACAAAATCATACGCCCAGACATGATTCTTCCAACTCGGCCTCAATCGAACACACGAACCGTCATTGAACCATAGTCGGCCTCGTTTGGGTTGTTTGCTCGGTACTTTTAGCCCCTCTCGTCGCCAGATACGTTCCACACGTTTATGATTGACACACCAACCCAGATACAGTTTTAACAGTGCAGTAATACGTCGATACCCATAACGGCCAAACTCACTCGCCAATGGTCTCAGTTGGGACACGTTTACCTTTAGGCATAAGTTGGCTCCTTTAAGCTAAATAGTAAACCTAATCCTATCTCATCAACTGGATCAACTTTCCGGGGCTAGGTCACTGTATTAAATCAGTATTGATCGAACTGATCACTATTAATGATGTTTTCGTCTAAAACCTACTTTTTGTTTTAGTATTTTTGAAAATTTAGCTACTAATATGGCTGTGATGCAGTTAACCGGATCTAGGGTTCCACTTATATTTTAGGCAAACACACATTGTTACCACTCCAACACCCAAAGTATCTAAAAAGAATTCTGGCTAGGAAAAAATCATGATTTAATTGCGGCATATGTGCGGCAAGACGATAATTTTAGGAATCTAACAAAGATAGAATTTTTCAGTAATTCTATATCTATTTGATTTAATTGTTTTTTTATGGTGCCGATGGCCGGACTCGAACCGGCACGAGCTAGGCTCACTACCCCCTCAATGGCAATTCATTACCCAAAATGGATTATCCAGTACTAAAATTGCATAATTTAAAAAATATTTTGACTTCCGAATACCTAGTTCGAAGCCATTAACCTAGCTTCGAAACACTATAAAATTCAATAACTTACAAACTTTAAATTTGGGAGTTCGCTGCATTTACTTCTATTAAAAACTATAGAATAAACACACATACTCCAGTGACTAATTTCAGAGTTTGAGTCTACTTCACTATCAAGCATTATAGATAATGTAATAAATTCGCCGATATTCAAAGTTTACTATATCTACCCAGCATTGTAGGCCAAAAATTCTAGTGCTTGCCGTCCCGGTAAAAAGAAATACGCTCCTCCTTTAACTGTGACAAATTTATCAATTGGATTTGTGCGAATTCGTATTGGTGATGCTTGTATAGTAATAGGCTTTTTCTTTTTATCTTTGGTATGTGCAGAAATTGGGTCTACCTCATCTATTAACCCCTGAAATTTACTCTGATTAAGCCAACTTTGTTGAATAAACTCAAACTGCCGCTCAATTTTTGTGTTAAGACACATAAACATCATTCCCTTAGTTTCATAATTATTATCTGGCTTATATCCGCATTCTTTACATTCAGGCTCGATACCATATAACCTACCTCGTCTTAAAATTCGATGGCGCTTAACCATATTCTCAGACTTCTCTGGGTCCTCTGCTATAGTATCCCGTGGGTTTGATCTTCTAACATGCGAACCAATTGGACAGCCATATCCAAAAGTATCGTTCTTAGCATAAGAAAAATCGTTTTGAGTATCTGCATCTTTTACTTGAGGGAGTTCGTCACCATCAATTTTTGGGAAGAGTGTTAATGGCCTTCCATTTTTCCATCTTCCCATTAATTTGGCTGCCACCCATTCTTCAAAATCGCCAGGATTATTTTTGTCAATATTTTTTGCGATATCCAGCACAGCAGCGTCAAAGGCTTCGACGTTTTGTTCAAGCTGTCTTAGCACCAGATAAGTACCATTTTTACCAAAATCACGACGGCTATAGTTTTTTTGGGCCGTTTTAGAGTTTAAGCTAATACTCTGTGCATCAGCCATGGGAAGAAAACCATGCGGATCACTGCTACTTTTTACATTGGGTGATAATGCCAGGCCTCCGTGCTCATTCACATAACCAAGAATAAATTCACCGGGTTTGACAACATCCCTTTTTGGAACATCTTTAGATACGCTGCGATGTGTGCCATCGATTATAGGCTGTGAAAGCCCATCTCGGAAACCAAAATGCTCACGATCCTTATATGAGGCGAGAAGTTCTTGCTTTACATCAAACAATTCAGTATCGTTGTATTTTTTGATTTGTTCCTGCAGATCTCCTTTATGTTTTGCATAGATGATAAGTAACAAATCTATATCCCCCTCAGAGCCACCCCAGTCCCATTCTTGGGGATTATCGCCAAGGGTATGTGCGCAACGTGATGAATACATACCTTCCCGAAATTCATTCGAAAAGCTATGTAAAAACTCTTCATCCTGTTCCAATGCAGATAACCCAGATATCGTAAACGCTACAAATTGAACTGTGTCTTTTGGCTGATTTGTAGTAGTGGTTGTATTAGCGGAATCAACCTCGGCAGTTTGTGAGTCATCAACTAGAGAAGAAGTCTTCGCACTTGATGCATAAGCAATTTCTTCAGACAAACTTTTTATCCAGGCCTTTCTTTTTTGTATTATCTCATCTGAATCCCCGCTTTTAAATTTAAGTAACAGCTTGACTCCAAATTTATAATCCGGGTACCCACGAAGTACAACTCCCTGCACATTTTCCCATTGTACGTTAATCACTGTTGCGTACTCATATATATCTTGTAGCTGATTCAAACTCAGCATCCTGTGTTGGTTCTGGTTTTAGCTCTGGTTTTAATTCTGGATTTGGTTCTGATTTTGCTTGCAGTTCAGCTACCCAGTTGTTTAAATGTTCATTATCCTGAACATTTTTTACACTCAGATCGGGATAACGGGTATACCAGTGAATCGAAGGCAGTTGACTATTGCGAGCATAGGCTTTGAATCTTTGCTCATCATTTGCACCATATTGAGTTAGCCATTTTGTCCTAGGAAAACCCTGAGTATTACTCCAGATTGCAGTTAAACCTACAACGGGCCCGTCAATAAAGTCACTTAGGTATTGCCCCCAATCGCCATCGTAATTGGACAGAAACAACAAGCGTCTACCTTTGTCAATAATCACCCAACGGGCAAAGTGTATGGTAGTCAGCCCACCCAGTGATCCTTTGTTTTGCACCAGCTTATGCGCCAAGCCAATCACCCATAAAATCACACGTAACGTAATATTTCTAAGACGCCCGGGCTTGATGTCAGTGATGCTGATAAGATGGTTTTGAGTTGCAAAGGTATCACGAACTAGCTCTTGTTTATCGATCACTTCTCGGAATTTAGAATCACTATTCCAGGGTATTTCATCCTCAGGGTCCTCACGTTCGAGGCGTCTTATTCTACAAATAGCTAACACTAAAATCATTAATACCCCAAAAAGCACAACCGCAGATACTTGTGCGAAGAATATTGAGTCATCGGGAAGCTCTTGCCTGCCCAATGTTAAGATTAAGAACATAACAATTAAAATTCCGCTGACTACAAAATAAGGATTGGTCGCTAGCGTCAGATTATCATCTTTGGCATTACTTAATCTTAAAAATACGGTAGCAATTAAAACACATATTGCCATTTGTACTAAGGCCAGTGCTCCACGCGCACCAAAACCAAGAATTTCTAAAAAGTTTCCTACCTTTCCTTTTGCCTCCTTTGACAAATTAAAATAGTCTATAACATTACCAATCAGAGATTTTACTTGTGGATATTTGTTTATAGCCCAGACTGTGAGCATTACCGATAATGTAAGCAGTAGACCACCTATAATTGTCCATGTTAATTTTGTGATCAATTCATCCTCTTCATCACTGGAGTAAACTCTATTTAAACTCCACATGATCAAAAATAACCCCAATATAAAAAATCCAATTAAAACTAAGGAAACCGCTGAATAATGTAATATATTTAAATCACACCTTTCAAAAATATCAAAAATATTTACAAGTTTTACTTCCTTATCCTCACACATATTTATTATTGATCGAACAGATTCACCAAAAAATACTATGTATATAAAGCTTCCAATACCAATGATGACAGGCAAAATATAAATCGTATATTTAAGGCCTTTAGTAATAGAAGTTACCTTAATGATGGTAAAAATTTTATTTATTACTATTAATAATATAGTTGTGATCACAATAAGTGCAATCGACCCAAGCACTAGATAGTTTTCAACAATCGACGTGTGTGATCCCAGTAAAGTTGAGGAAATAGCTAACGTTACAAATATCAACACTGTAATTAATGCTAAAAACATTTTCAAAATGGTTTCACCGTAACGAAGCAAATATGGACGCTCGGATTTCTTAACCGACATTCTGTAACGAGCTTTATTGAGTTTTTCTAACACCAGTCCAGTAGAGTCGGAATTATTCTCTCCAAACTTGCGATTCACTCTTTGTCTTTCAGCTGGTGTGCTTAAGTTTAACCGTTGCAGTTGATCATTCGTGTCCTTACGAAGTTGCTCATGCTGAAATATTTCTTCTGCGCTGAGGCCACGGTTTGCAACATAAAAAGCATTCGATTTTTTATTATTTGATAATAAATATTTTAGCAGTTGATAACGATCATACGGATCACTTTGATAAGCTTTACAAAAGCTAAACGCTTTATGCAAGACCTGGTGTCCGCTATTATGATCAGCTTTCAGTAAACCATCCAAAAATTGTTTGATTGCTTCTCGCTCCGACTCCTCGCTATCAATATTTGCTTCCAACACCAAGAACCCATCATGGCCGTCTATAACTTTACCAGTGGATTTATCTATCGGAGGGAAAATAATAAACAAGCTGGCAAAATGCAAATTTTCAATTTCATGACGATCTTGATCTCGATTCGCCGAGGGATGATTATAAAAAGGAAGAAACTCACGGTTGTTTTCCAGAAGCAATTGCAAATCATCAATATCATCAATCGACTTGAGCGGTGCAACAATTGTTATGTCATGTTGTTTTTTCATAATTCTACTCGTGGCTGGTATTTGAGATGGAGATGTTTAACAACCGGCCCTGAGCGCTCGTACTTTATATGGCCTTTTTGGGAACTTTGCTCATTTCTTTGTAGAGTGGATTCGTGCCCTTTATTTGCAACATTTAATAATTCTTTAATCATGGCCATAACCATTTGCATAGCCATTTTTTCACCATAACATTCATGTAAACCATGCCCAAAATGGAAGTAATCAGTTAATTCTCGATCCGTACGGAACCGAGTTGGTTCTCCGATGGCTTGTGGATCAAACATGGCCGATAATAACGCTACAGTAACAACGCTACCTGCATTGACTTTTCTTTGATGCTTGCCACTACCTATCGTAGTTTCTCTCGGACAATGTCGAACCAAAAAAGGGAACGTTGGATTGAATCTCAAGGCCTCATAGATATACTGCCTTACCGCCAGGTTATCATTTACTGCTATTGCCATAGATATTTCATCTAAATAATCTTTTCTTTGAATAAGTTGGTCAATAGCCTGAGCAAAGGTTTTCACAACAGGCGCAAACCCGGCGATACTTAAACCAATTATGATTCTCTTTGCGTCATCTTCATCCATAGGTAAATTAATCTTAACTCCATCATGTTGAAAAATTTGCTTAGAAAGCACTCTAGCAAAAAGTGAATCGGCAATCGGTTTACTATGTTGCATTCTTTTTTTAATATTTTTAGCCGATTCATCTGCCGCGCCCAATGACTCAACTGTTGGTACTAAAATCGGTTTAGCCAGATTATTCAAGTCATCGATCAAACCTCTTAACTCAGAATCATTAATAGTCAGCCCGAGGATGTGCTGCGCCACCACTTGAGCTACTACAGGTTCGCAGTAATCTTTAATAACATCAATGCTAATGTGTCCAGAATCAGTATCAGTGTTAAGTTGTGACAAAATTTTAGTTGCAAGTTTTTCGGCTTTGGTGGCTATACTTTCCGAGATATCTGTTGTGAATCCCCTGTTGACTGGGCATCCAACTTGCTTGAGCGTCAGTTCCTGTCTTCTGTACATATCTCCGTCATCCATGGAAAGCAGAAACTTCCCAGTCACAACACGTGGGGCAATTAATGATTCAACCGTAAAGTCCTTGTCACGCTGCATAACATCGGCCACATCCTGGTAGCGAAACACAATAGCACTGTTTTTAAAAACCAAAACCGGAAATTTGTCACGAATAAGATAAAATATTGAACGCAAAATTATTGGTCTTTGCATAAACCAATTCATCAACCAGTTTTTACCCCTCTCTATCATGACTAAGGATTACTAGTAAGTTTGTCTGGAGAGAGAATACTTTCTGCAGTGCGCATAAGTGTTGTAATTATTGTTTATCATTGCCAAAATATGTGTCTAGTACTTAAAAGCTTGAAAATTATTCTATATAGATTTACATATCAAATGCAACTAATAATGTGGTATTTGCCACATCTTTGTGGTTTTTTTTGTGTTCAAGTACAAATCAATCAACTAAACTGGTCTTCAAGATTTATGAACTAAACAAATCTTGCGAGCAATTGATTTAACGACACGAGGTTAGGATGACAAAAAAAAGAAAATATTATTCTTTGTTTTCACAACAACCTATTACTTTAGTTATAAACAAATTTATTACTTTAGTTATAATTTTAACTATTAGCCTGACGACCAACGCTCAGAACAGCCTGTGTGATAAGCAACCACTTGAAGATTGGTGGGCTTATGCGCGTGATGGCTCATTCAATAGATTTACACCACTTGATCAGATAACGGCTGAAAATTTCAATGATCTGAAAGTAGCCTGGGAATGGAATTTACCTGTAAATGATATCGAGCTGGCAACAGTCTCGCAAACTCACACGAATCAAAGTACTCCCATAAAAGTTGGAAAATATCTCTATTCCCCTACTGGTGTCAGCCAAGTTGCAAAACTGGATTTGGACACTGGTAAGCCGGTCATGTCAAAAGATGACCCAACCAAACCCCTAATTTATGAACCCGAACTATACAAAAAGTCTCCTCCACATTATGCGGGATTTATCACTCGAGGGTTAAGTTATTGGAGAGGAGATGATGGCGTAGAAAAAATATTCCTTGGCCGTGTTGACGCGAAACTTGTTGCCCTGGACCCTGAAACCCTCCAACCTGTAGTTGATTTTGGCAACCAAGGCATTGTTGACGTGCGTTGTGCAACAAAAGGCGAGTCAGAAGCGGGCTGCTCAGAGGTAAATGAAGACCCTTATCGGCATGGTTTAACCTCACCACCAGCCATCTGCAATGATCACGTTATCGTTGGGTCTTCAATCAATGATTTTGACCCTACAGCAGATGCACCTAAAGGAAAGGTAAAAGCTTTCAAAGCCACAGATGGCACACATTCCTGGACTTTTAATACCATTCCATCTGATCAAGAAATGAAACAGTTAGGCCTGGATGAGGAAGAACAATGGACCAATGATTCATGGAAAACTTATGGCCAGGCTAACGTTTGGACCATGATTAGTGTTGATGAATCCCTAGGACTAGCCTACTTACCAGTAAGCAGTTCTAGTAATGACGCCTATGGTGGTGGACGGCACGGAGACAATCTATTTTCGCAAAGTGTAGTAGCAGTAAGTTGTGAAACGGGTGAGTATCAGTGGCATTTCCAAATGATACGTCATGGAGTTTGGGACTATGATCCGCCCTATCCTCCTATATTGATGGACATAGAAGAAGATGGTCAAACTAAAAAGCTGCTAGCCCAAGTGACCAAACAGGGGTTCGTTTACGTCCTCGATCGAGAAACTGGTGAACCAAGATTCAAGATGAATGAAGTCGAAGTTCCAGAGTCCGATGTACCGGGGGAAAAACTCGCAGCAACTCAAAAAATACCAGCATTGCCATTGCCATTTGACCACCAAGGTGTTTTCTTGGAAGGAGACTCAAAAAATATTATAAGTTTAAATAGCCCTGCATTAGAAAAACGTGCTCGCCAGATTATCGATCAGTACCATTATGGTCCTCTTTACACACCTCCTACTGTATTAGGAGCGTCTGGCAAAAAAGGCACATTACAAGTGCCAGGTTTTCTCGGCGGTGCAAGTTGGGCAGGTGCCGTAGCTAATCCAAATACAGGGCATTTGTTTGTGAGTTCTGTGACTTCTCAAAATGTTAATGCAGTATGCAATCCGAATGATTCTAAATGTCCACTAATTTTTGACAGAGATAATCACAATTCTCCTCACAGCTACTTTACAGCCGGTCCTTTTACGATGAGTGTAACTGATGAAAACGGAAATAAATGGCCTTATCCACTTTTCAAACCCCCTTTTGGTCGTGTGACAGGAATAGATCTAGTTAGCGGTAATAATACTTGGAGCAACTCAATTGCGATTGGCAAAGGCCCTCGAGAAGAATTAGAAGTATTGATTCAAAACTTAGGTGATACACCCAACATAGATGAAGGTGATTTGGGATGGAATCGGCGTTCACATTTACTTGTTTCGCCTAACCTGTTGTTTGTTGCACAAGAAGCAAAAAGGAAGTTTGATAAATCACTTTTTATAAACTGGCCATTTCCACATATTTTTCCATATCGATTGGAAAATTATAACCCTTCACTTAAAGCCTATGATCAAAAAACAGCCGAGTTCAAAGGAGAAATTAAGCTACCTTACAACGCGCAGGGAGCCTTGATGAGTTTCGGTCATAAAGGAAAGCAATATATTGTCATTCCAACTGGTGGGTTCGATCAACCGAGCAAATTGGTGGCCTTAGCATTACCCGACTAGTCAAACCAGGCAGGTTACGTCATCAACTCAACAACTGCTTCGCAGTGACTAAATCTTCGAGTGATTTTTCTGAGGTTTCGAACTGATCATAGAGCAGTTGCAAGCGAGCCAGATCCTCATCTAAGGTTGTGTTATCCAATTCTGAAAGTTTGATCATACTTACAAGAGCTCTTAATTCCCAGGATATTGAGTTTTGGTTTCGAGCAAAATTAACAGCCTTACGAAACTCACTTTCAGCTTCTTGTTGATTGGAGTCTGCGAGCTTGAGTTTTAACTCTCCTTTAAGGCGATATATTTCCGCGGTATGCCAAGCTTCGTTTGTTTGGTTAATTATATTTTCAGCATCCTCTAGATATTTCTGTGATAGCTCAAGCATATCCCATTTCAAGCAAGCATCTGCAAGAGACATCAACCAATAAGGCATTATGTACTTAAAGTGCAGTGACAAGCCAAATTCAATATATTTGTAAGCAATATCTTGGGATTCAAAAGATCCTGTTTGATGTGTTATTGCTAGATTCGCGTAATATTGCCCAGTAGCTGTGATTAGAGGCAATTTGTTTGTTTCACCTAATTCTATTAGTTCATCAGCGTAATGCTTCACATTTTCCCAGTTTCTACACATAGACTCTAATTGGCAACCGGCAAATTGCAAAGCAATGAACAGTGACAAAGCATGTGCTTCTTGCCGAGAATTCTCAATAGTAACTTTTGACAACTTTAATGCTTCCGCTGGCTTACCCAAACTCCAGAGAACCTGCACATGCCCGCCACCTAATCCCACCTTTTGATCTGTCCCATAGGTATAAGCGAGATTGCCTAATTCGGGATGATTTTCGTCGATATCTCTGGCGATTAAAAAGTGCTCGTTGGCCTCAACAGGATTGCCTGAATTAAAAAGGCTCCAGGCCATCGTACGATGTGCTTGCATAGTAGCTGCAAGGTTTTTACTTTTTTCAGCTAGTTCAAAAAATTCCTTGGCGAGTTTTAAAGCTTCACTATGTTGGCCTGTTGCCTGAGTAAATATCCATTTGTTATACAAAAAAGGGAAAATTAGTGAGTTTGAGCCAATTTTATGACACAGGTCTATAGCCCTTTTGGAAACTTCACCCAACTCTGGCGAACCAAAACTAGTCGTGACTGTTAGTGGCCCCAAAGAAAGGACTTGCAAATTTAACTCTCTTTTGGAATTTTGCTCGCCTTGAGGCAATTGTTTCAACTGCGTTAACCCTTTTTCTACATGCACTAGGGCTTCTCTATTGGCTGATCTACTATTTGCTTGACCAGCTGCCTTGGTCCAGTAGTCGACTGCCTGGTCATTAAATCCTGCTTCAGTACTATGATAAGCAATAACTTCAGGTTGCTGTTCCGCTAAATCTGGGAAATTCATCAAAATTGCTGTCGCGGTCTTGCCATGGGTTAGTTTACGACTTGAATTGGACTGCGATACATAGGCAATATCGCGTATTAATGAATGACGAAATTCGTAGGTTTCACTGATGCGGGAATTTCGCTCAATCAATGTTCCACTGTTCACTAGTTTGATCAGGTTTTTACTAATTTGACCATTAGTATTTTCCGTTATTGTCGCTAATAATTGCCTGGAGAATGATCTACCTATTACTGAAGCGGCTTGTACCAGTTGTTTTGCGCTACCTAATCTATCAAAGCGAGCTATAAGTGAATCATGCAAGGTTTCCGGAACACCTAACTTAACAGTTTCAGCTATTTTTTTATCATCCGAATCTGTGTCGAATTGGTTTTCAATAGAATCTAGAACTGTCCAGGTGGTTTCCTCGATAAATAATGGAACACCATCAGTTTTCTCCAGAATTTCATCAACTATCTCTGAAGGAAGCTGATTAATACCTGGAATTTTTTCAATAAATTCTTGCCTTGAGTTTAAATTTAAGCTTGGAATATCGACACGCGTAAAATCCGAAGTGTCCTCCCAAGGATTTGTAAATTCATAACGTGCACTCAAAATCAGCAGAACAGACGACGAAGAAATTCTAGGGAGCAGTTCTGTAATAAATTCAATACTGGTCGGATCTATCCAATGAAGATCCTCAAAAACCAGCATCACTGGTCTTAAAGCGGCCATCGCCAGTAATATATCCCCTAGCACAGCAAAGATTTTTGCTTTTTTAGATTGAGCATCCAATTTAGCAAATATATGTTCATATTCGTTGCTGATAGAAAGCAAATCCGCCAACGCTGGAACCACAGATTTTCTATCCAATTGTAATGTATCAACCTGATTCAACAGTTTTTGATATTTTCGTGTTTGATCATCATGGACTTCAAAACCCAAAGCACGTGAGATTTGATCAATTATGGGTTGCAATGGACTATTTTCATTCTGAGGAGAGCAAAAACATAGCAACGCTGAAAATTTATCATTAACTTGCTGTGATTTAAACTCACTGAGAAGGCGTGATTTACCAATGCCTGGATCTCCGTAAATCAAGATAGAGTTACCAGACCCGCTTTTTGCCTTTTGCCAACAGCTAATCATTGTGTCTAACTCTTTATTACGTCCAACCAGGGGAGTTGAAATCGATCTTGGTGAGGATGTAGAAATTTCTTCTTTAAGAATTTCTTTGATCGCGAGAAAGGCAGGTATCGGGTTCTCAAAACCTTTAAGATTGTACTCACCCAGTGACTGATGCTGATATTGATTGTTAGAAAGTTTTGCAGTCAATTCAGAGACAATTATTTCATTTGGTTTAGCCAGAGATTGTAGTCTTGCGGCAAGAATTGGCGGCTGTCCAACAGCATTTTCATGACTGGCATCTTCACCAACCCCTTTCCCAACAACAACAGGTCCAGTGGCAATACCAATATGCACCTGGATTTTATGATCTTCGATCGTTGTTTCATTATAGGATGTAATTGAATCAACTATATCTCTGGATGCCAGAATGGCTCTTACTGGATCATTTTCATGAGCATTAGGATAACCAAAATAGGCTATTACAGCATCACCTCGATACTGTGCGATATAGCCATCATGAGTATGTTCGATAGCCGCCTTACAAATATTTCTGTAAGTAGTATTAATTCTGCGAACTTCCTCAGCATCAAGCCGATTGGCTAAATTTGTAGATCCAACCATGTCACAAATGAGAACTGTTATCTGACGTCGGGTAACTGATCCCTCTGCAGGCTTTAAATATGATTGTCCTGATTCGCTAGCTGCTTGCTCTAGATTTATTTCAGAACAAGCCGCTAATAGTCGTTTAGAATCACCAAGCGGCAACTCCAGTTTGGCTATATCTTGTTCTGTCAGCAAAGAAAGTACATCCAAGTCAAGCTGATGCTTCTCAAATAAACTTAAATATTTACCCAAATTATGATTGTTTAACCAATCCTCAAGATCTGTCAATTTAATTACCCTCTCTTTTTAGTTTTGCCATGATACTATTACTTTAACTTGGTTATCCAATCCCAAGACTCAAAGTTTCTGGATTTAATTACTATTTTTCACTTCATATTAGGTGTTTTAACTAATTAATTTAAACAAAATTATGTGTTTAGAATAATTTTAAACGATTCTAAATCATAATACTCAAACCAGTTCATTTTAAAAGAAGTGTTTCGTAAGATGGGTATATCTCAAGCGACCCTGCACAACTGGAAGAAGAAATTCGGTGGATTTGGCGTGTCGGACTTAAGACGTTTGGAGCAACTTGAGGAGGAGAACGAAAAGCTAAAACAACTCGTTGCTGATTTAAGTTTAGATAAACAGACGTTTCAGGACGTTGTCAGAAAAAAAGCTCTGAGGCCAGCAAAAAAGTCAAAGTCAAATGCTTTAGTGCAGTAATATCCTTTTTCAAACGAACAGTGTAACTATTATCTCGAACACGCATGCCATAGGCATTGAAACGGTCATATTTTGGGTAACTCATATATTTAGTGGTGTACCCAGTACTGCAAGGGAAAAGGATAGCAGATTTTTAGGATATCGTTGTTTGGATTTTTTAGTCAAATGGAAATGTGAGACTTAAATGCAATATTTATTTACACATTCCACTTTGATACATCATTTCACTGGACGATATTTGGACGATACAGAAGTTTAGTCAAATTTTCGAAATGACAACAGTACGGAAATGGTTATAAAGAATTGTTTTTATTATATATTTTAGTGGTGCCGATGGCCGGACTCGAACCGGCACGAGCTAGGCTCACTACCCCCTCAAGATAGCGTGTCTACCAGTTCCACCACATCGGCATGCTATTAATCCTACTCAGGGACAGCGGGAACGTCAGTTTCAGATGCGGGTTCAACTTCTTCTACTTCTATTGTTGGTACTTCTGCATCCGCAGCTGTTTCTGTAACACCGGATTCTTCGCTAGTTTGGGCGGATTGAATTACACTATCAGAAGATTGCCTGCCTTGATTTGCGTAAATATACGCCAGAGCCAACGCTGACAAAAAGAATATGGTCGCTGTAATAGAGGTTGCTCGACTCAAAAAGTCTGCAGAACCTCGAGCACCAAACAAAGTGTTCGAACCACCGCCAAAGGCTGAACCCATATCACCGCCTTTGTTTTGTAAAAGCACCAGGATCGAAATGACGATCGCTGAAATAAATAAAACTACTAATAGAATATTGATAGTCATTAAACTTGTTCCGCTGCTTGGATTATTGCTAAAAAATCACCTGCTTTTAGTGCCGCACCACCTATCAAGCCACCGTCAATGTCTGCCTGCCCTAATAGATCTTGAGCATTTTCGGGTTTCATGCTGCCGCCATAGAGTATTAAAGTTTTTGCCGCTACAGTTTCACTTTCTTTGGCTAGTAAGCCACGGATAAAAGCGTGTACTGCCTGGGCTTGCTCAGGTGTGGCAGTTACGCCTGTGCCGATTGCCCATACAGGCTCATAAGCAATCACTGTTTTTTCAAATGCATCGATGCCAAGCTTAGCCAGAGCAGCCATAACTTGTTGTTCGATTACCGACTCAGTCTCATCAGCTTCTCTTTGCTCCAGGGTTTCTCCGACACAGACTATGGGTATCAACCCTTGGTCTAATGCTTTCTTGGCCTTATTAGCGACTAAGTCGTTAGCTTCCTGGTGATATTGGCGTCGTTCAGAATGACCGACTATCACATGACTACATCCAGCATCAGCAAGCATCGAACTTGATACTTCTCCTGTATAGGCGCCATCATCATTGAGACTAATATCCTGAGAACCCACCTGAATGGCATCATTGTCTGCAACGATATTCGCAACGTCACTAATATGAATATAGGCCGGACATAACAAAACATCGGCATTCGTCAGGGATTGCACACCCATTGAGACGTCACTTGCTAAGCTTTTTGCACTAGCCAATGAGCCGTTCATTTTCCAGTTTCCGGCAATCAATTTTTTGCGATTAGACATGATTTATCGATTTTCTAAAAAAGACCGCAAATGTTACTCACACAGGCAGTGAAAAGCAACTTTCATCTGGAGTTAAATATGTGATTTTGCTGTTTTTTCTACGGTTTGGGCCAATGATTGACTCACTTCCAGGGCCATTGATGAATCCTGGGCTTCTACCATGACTCTGATCAACGGTTCAGTACCTGAGGCACGTAATACTACCCTGCCTTTTTCACCCATGTATTCTTCAGCCTTGTTAACTGCTGAAGTAATTTCATCTGACTGACCTGGATCAAATTTTGTCCCATCAGCTAATCTCACATTAACCATATTCTGTGGATACAATGTAAGATCCGAGATCAGTTCAGCTAGTGTTTTTTCCTCACTAACCATCACTCGTAAAACCTCCAGGGCCGCAATGATGCCGTCTCCAGTTGTATTTTTATCCAAACAGATGATATGTCCAGATGTTTCACCGCCAACAAGCCAATTTCGTTGTTGCAACCCTGCCAAAACATAGCGATCGCCGACTTTACTTCTAGCAAATTCAATTTTATGTGTCTTAAGGGCATTCTCAACAGACAGATTGGTCATTACTGTCCCCATGATCCCACCCTGAAGTTCACTCTTTGACTGACGATGTAAGGCAATTAAATAAAGCATTTGATCGCCGTTAACTTCATTACCTTTAGCATCTACCAGCATCAAGCGGTCTCCGTCACCATCAAGAGCTATCCCCAAATCCGCTTGCTTTTCCACAACAGTCTGCTTGAGCAGCGACAGATCGGTAGACCCGCAACCATTATTGATATTGAAGCCATTTGGTTCATTACCAATTGCATGTACATTGGCCCCTAATTCTTCAAAAACATTAGGTGCAACATGGTAACCAGCACCGTGGGCGCAATCGATAACCAAGTTCAATCCCTGTAGCGACTGTTGCTCTGGAAAAGTACTTTTACAATATTCGATGTAACGTCCCTGGGCATCTTCAAAACGAACCGCTTTACCTAGCTGTTCCGGTTCTGCAGTAATGAGTTCCTGATCCATTTTGTTTTCGATTTGCAATTCCAGATCATCATCAAGCTTGAAGCCTTCTGGTGAGAAAAACTTGATGCCGTTATCATAAAAAGGGTTATGTGAAGCGCTAATAACAATGCCTGCTGCTGCACGAGAGGTTCGAGTTAAATAAGCGATTCCAGGTGTAGGCAATGGTCCAATCAAGTTAATATCCACTCCTGCAGCCGACAAACCAGCTTCAAGAGCCGATTCAAGCAAATAGCCTGATACACGAGTGTCTTTACCAATAATTACTTTAGCACGTCCAGAAGTGTTCTGAGACAATACGGTTCCCGCTGCCCAACCAAGCTTGACAACTTTTTCAGGAGTAACAGGCCCAGTTCCTACTCGACTGCGAATACCATCAGTGCCAAAAAATCTTTTATTCATACTTGTCCTAACCTAATGCTTCAATCATCCTGATTGCATCGTGTGTCTCTTTAACATCATGTGCACGAATGATTTTCGCACCACTTTGTACGGCCTTAATCGCCAATGCCACACTGGGGGCCATACGTTCTTCAATTGGCAAGCCTAGTAAATGACCTATCATCGATTTACGTGATAAACCAGCTAAAACTGGATAATCGGTTTGACAAAGCACATCCAATTGATTCAATAAACTCAGATTGTGTTTAACTGTTTTACCAAAACCAAAGCCGGGATCAATAATAATTTTGGATTTATCAATTCCAGCTTGTTGGCATTGTTGTGCCTTGTCGAGTAAAAATGTTTTCACATCTTCAACTACATCATTATAACTGGGTGATTGTTGCATACTCCGAGGATTACCTTGCATATGCATAATACACACTGGAACCCCACTTTGAACTGCAGCCTGCATAGACTCTTGAGTCCTCAATCCGCATACATCATTAATCAGACCCGCTCCAGCTTTGACCGATTCCTTCATCACCTGTGGTTTTGAGGTATCAACCGATATAACACAATTAAATTCCTGATTAAGTTTTTCAATCACAGGAATAACTCGTGCCAGTTCACTTTCGATAGAAACTTCTTCAGCCCCTGGGCGAGTAGACTCACCGCCGACATCGATGACCTCAGCACCACAGCGGAGCATCAGTTCAGCCTGTCGACAAGCATCATCTAGTTTTACAAACTGGCCACCATCAGAAAAAGAATCGGGGGTAACATTCAATACGCCCATGATGACAGCACGGGACAAGTCTAACGACTTGCCCGCGCAATCAAGATTCATAGTAGAACTCAATTAGGAGAATTATTGAGCTTCGCCACCAGCGGGCTTATCAACTCTTGGTGATGGCCCTTTTTTATCATCGCTAGGGTTTTCTTCATTGCTACTGTCAGTAGCTGCATCATCGTCAGCTTTGGCTGAGGGTGCAGAATCATCACCGTCCTCATCCCAATCAGCCGGTGGTTGCGGTTCTTTTCCAGCCATAATGTCATTAATTTGATCGGCATTGATGGTTTCCCACTCCATTAAGGCTTTGGTCATACGCTCCATCTTATCGCGATTTTCTTCAATAAGATTTTTCGCTCTGGCATATTGCTCATTGATGATACGAGTGACTTCCGAATCGACTTTTTCTGCTGTCGATGGGCTTAAGTTTTTATGCGTGCTGACATCGCGGCCGAGAAAAACTTCAGATTCATTTTCACCATAAACACGCGGGCCCAGAGCATCACTCATACCCCAACGCGATACCATTTTATTGGCAAGGTCTGTGGCTCGTTCAAAGTCATTTGATGCACCGGTTGTCATTTGACCCATAAATAATTCTTCTGCGATACGTCCACCCATCAGAATCGCGATCTGAGTCAATAAATATTCACGATTATGACTGTAGCGATCTTCTTCTGGCAATTGCATCGTCACGCCTAAAGCACGTCCTCGAGGAATAATAGTGACTTTGTGTACCGGATCAGCATTGTCTAAGCTTTTAGCTACTACAGCATGTCCGGACTCGTGATAAGCTGTATTCAAACGCTCCTCTTCAGGCATCACTACAGAACGACGCTCGGCTCCCATAATGACCTTGTCCTTGGCGTTCTCAAAATCTTCCATGGAAACAATCTTTTTACCGGCTCTGGCAGCAAGTAGCGCAGCCTCATTAACCAAATTTGCCAGATCAGCACCAGAAAATCCGGGTGTTCCACGTGCTATTACAGAAGCTTTGACATCATCCTCAATGGGCACCTTGCGCATGTGTACTTTGAGAATCAGTTCGCGGCCCCTAATATCAGGCAATGGCACATTGACCTGTCGATCAAATCGTCCTGGACGTAATAATGCAGGATCGAGTACATCAGGTCGGTTAGTGGCTGCGATAACGATAACGCCTTCATTGCCTTCGAAACCGTCCATTTCAACTAGTAATTGGTTCAAGGTTTGCTCACGTTCGTCGTGACCACCACCTAAACCAGCTCCACGGTGACGTCCAACAGCATCAATCTCATCGATAAAAATAATACAGGGAGCGTGTTTCTTAGCCTGATCGAACATGTCACGCACGCGCGAAGCACCTACACCAACGAACATTTCAACGAAATCAGAGCCTGAAATGGTAAAGAAAGGCACCTTGGCTTCACCAGCAATCGCTTTTGCAAGTAAAGTCTTACCTGTACCCGGACTGCCTGTCATTAATACACCCTTAGGAATATGGCCTCCAAGTTTTTGGAACTTGGACGGATCTTTCAAGAAATCAACGATTTCACCCACTTCCTCTTTCGCTTCTTCGATACCAGCAACATCTGCAAAAGTGACTTTATTTTTATCCTCGGTCAACATGCGTGCTTTGCTTTTACCAAAACTCAATGCGCCACCACGGCCACCACCCTGCATTTGCCGCATAAAGAATATCCATACACCGATAAGCAGTAATAACGGAAACCAACTAATGAAAATCTGCATTAATAATGAAGTTTCTTCTTCGGCTTCGGCTTCGATCTTGACATTGTTCTTAAGCAAGTCAGACACTAATTCTGGGTCACCAGGAGAATAAGTCACAAATCGTTCACCTGTTCTCAACTGCCCTTGGATAGTGCGGTCATCAATTTTGACTTTTTCGACTTGCCCAGAATGAACTTGCTGGATAAAAGTTGAGTAATCAACACGATTGCCGGAGGCTGGTCCGTCAAGGCTAAAGTTATTGAACACCGCCATCAGTACCATGGCGATGACCACCCACATAATCAGGTTCTTGGTTAGATTATTCAAGACAATACTCGTTAAGGTTGTGTGTTAACTAAATATATAAGGTCAATAGTAGATTTTCCTATGATTAGACAGCGAATACAACGTTATAGTTGCAATTCATCAAGGCTTATAACTCTGTGCCAGGAGATAAAATTCCCGTGATTGCTTGCGAGAAGCATCGGGTTTAATATTAATTACCTTTTGAAACAAAGGGTTAAGAGACTTTCTTAAATCAGCTAGTAACTGACCTTCAAATACCTTGACAAGCAAATTTCCGCCAGGTATCAGGAAAGTATTTAATGAATTTATAACGCTTTGCAATAAATTCTCCATATTAGCCTGATCAGTGATGCGAATACCGGTTAAATCAGGCGACATGTCTGAGATGACGAGATCTGCCGGCTTATCTCCTAATTGGAACATTATTTGGGCCTGGATTTGCGGGTCACAGAAGTTTCCTTGGATAATTGCTACATTAGGAATGGGCTGGATAGGCAATAGATCGACAGCCACTACTAGCCCGTTAGGGCCCGTTGCTTGTGAGCTCAGTTGACTCCAGCTACCTGGAGCAGCACCCAAGTCCAGGATTCGCATTCCAGGTTTTATAAGCTTGTACTTGCTATTTATTTCCTCAAGCTTAAATGCTGCACGGGCACGATACCCAACCTGATTGGCCTTTTTGACATAGCTATCGCTAAGGTGGCGCTGTGCCCACTGTTTAGATTTTTTCAGTTTTTTCGTTTGCCTTGGCATCGCTCAAATTGTACTTAGTTGTGATCCGGAGCGTAGCCGAGGGATCTCCAATCGCTGCACGGGTTATGAACGAAAAACATACCGCACTTAGTAACCAACCGAAGGAGATTCCTCGACTCATTCGTAAACTTATTCGCTCAGAATGACATTATGGAATAAATCGTTATAATTCACCAACTTTCGATCTCAGATTTATTTATGTCCTTAAACGGTAAACAAAAAAACTATCTACGTGGCCTCGCGCACCATAAGCCTGTAGTTGTATCAATCGGTAATGCTGGTTTGACTGATGCGGTTGTCAGTGAAATCAATAAATCATTAGAAACCCACGAATTGTTAAAAATAAAATTGCCCGGATTGAATAGCGCTGATAAAAAACTACTATTGAAAGAAATTTGTGTACAAACTGAATCAGACTTCGTTCAGTTAATAGGGAGAGTCGGGGTGATTTATAAGCAAGGCGAAAAACCAAAAATTGAGTTGCCCTGATTTGATCCAACTCGTCATTACCGTTAGGGAGAATCTACTGGACTCCCCAAACCCTCATATGATTCGCTAGCCCATGACAAAAGTTAATTTATAGGTGAAGAAATTTGCTTTTTATGATTTTTTAGGTCAGTTTTATTCCAATCATTGATAAACAATTTATACCTCTTATTTGAATTTTTAGGTTTTACTCCAGAGGTAATAAGTTTATATTCACTTTCAAAAAATTCTTCCAAATTTTCTTCAGACACGTATGCATAATTTTTAACATTACCATCTTGTGTCATATCCACTTGAATCAAACCCGACTCTTCGCAGCCAGAATAGACAGGCTTTATTGAAATAGACATTACTAGAAAGAAAGCGAAGACAATTTGACAGGAAACCTTGGTCATTATAATTTTTACTAAATTAAATAAATTTGTAAAACGCACTAATTGAGTTAGAAATCCCTCAACGAGATTTGGGACAAGCCTGAGATATCAGATATAACTAACTTTCAAAATCTCATAGTGTTTTTCACCGCCCGGGGCTTGTACGGTGACTTCTTCGCCCTCTTCCTTGCCGATCAATGCGCGGGCGATAGGAGAACCAAGCGAGATTTGGCCTTGCTCAAGATCAGCCTCTTGATCACCGACGATTTGATAGGTCACTTCGGCATCGGTTTCTTCGTCAAACAATTCTACAGTTGAGCCGAACACAACCCGACCCTGGGCATCTAAACTGGAAGGATCAATAATTTCCGCACTAGGTAACATCGCTTCTAACTCACGAATCCGTCCTTCAATAAACCCTTGTTGTTCTTTAGCGGCACTGTATTCGGCGTTTTCAGACAAATCACCATGTGCGCGTGCCTCAGCTATCGCCTCAATTATCGCCGGGCGATCTTCTGATTTTAACTTTTTTAATTCGCCACGCAGTTTCTCTGCGCCCTTAGTCGTCAATAAAATTCTGTTCATATTTTACTAGTTTGCTCTATGTAATTCTTGTAAGCAGTTAACCTGTGTTTCACTGTTCTTTTTGTGAGCTTCACAGGCTGCTTTAGCACCTGCTATGGTCGTATAGTAAGTCATTTTGTGATCAAGCGCCTCACGTCTGATCGTATACGAATCAGCCAGGCTTTGCTTTCCCGATGTAGTGTTAACGATTAAATTTACTTCGTTATTTTTTATTAAATCTACCACATGTGGGCGTCCATCGGCTACTTTGTTGACCGCTTGAACAGCAATGCCCGCTTCGTCCAAAGTGATAGCTGTGCCTGGAGTCGCATAAAGTTCAAACCCATTTTCAGAAAAATAACGGCTCACCTGGACCGCTTCCTCTTTATCCTGATCACGTACACTAATCAATGCCTTGCCAGATTGAGGCACACCCCACCCGGCCGCCAGAACGGCCTTACCAAATGCTTCACCAAAACTCTTTCCAATACCCATAACTTCACCGGTACTTTTCATCTCCGGACCAAGCACTGTATCGACACCTGGAAATTTAATAAAAGGAAATACCGCTTCTTTAACGCTATAGTAATCCGGCACTATTTGCTCTGTAACCGCTTGTTCAGGTAATGTTTTACCTACCATGCATAGCGCACCAATTTTAGCCAATGGCCTGGAGGTTGCCTTAGACACAAAGGGTGCAGTTCTTGAAGCCCTTGGGTTAACTTCCAATACATAAATAGCATCGCCTTTGATAGCAAACTGGATATTCATTAATCCACAAACACCAATTGCCAGGGCGAGTTTTTCTGTTTGGCTTCTCAGTTCAGTTTGTAATGCTTCAGATAAGCTATAAGGCGGCAGCGAACACGCCGAGTCGCCTGAATGGACACCCGCCTCTTCAATGTGCTGCATAATACCGCCGATGATGACATTGCTACCATCGCATAGTGCGTCGACATCCACTTCAATAGCATCGTTGAGAAAACGATCCAACAAGACTGGCGACTCATTGGAGACATGAATCGCACGGCTCATATAATCTTGTAAATCATTTCGATTATGAACAATTTCCATCGCCCGCCCGCCGAGTACATATGAGGGTCGTACCACTAATGGGTAGCCGATCTCGTCAGCCAAGGTAATGGCCTCACCAACGTTGGTAGCCGTTCGATTTGGTGGCTGCAATAAATCCAGGTCTTGTAGCAGTTTTTGAAAATATTCTCTGTCTTCTGCCTGATGAATTGAATCAGGCGATGTACCGACAATTGGTGCGCCCTCAGCCTCTAGAGGTCTCGCAAGTTTTAATGGTGTTTGCCCACCATATTGGACGATAATTCCAGTCGGGTTTTCTTTATGGACGATTTCCAGCACATCTTCTAAGGTTAATGGTTCAAAATATAGTCGATCCGAAGTGTCATAGTCAGTAGAAACCGTTTCAGGATTACAATTAACCATGATAGTTTGATAACCGTTTTCCTTGAGTGCCAAGGAAGCATGCACACAACAATAGTCAAATTCGATGCCCTGACCAATACGGTTGGGCCCACCTCCTAAAACGATGATCTTGTTGATATCATTGGGCTCAGATTCGCATTCATCTTCATAGGTTGAATACATATAAGCTGTCGGTGTTGCAAACTCTGCCGCACAAGAGTCAACTCGCTTATAAACTGGTCTGATGTTTTTTTCGTGGCGCAAATCACGAATCTGTTTTTCAGTTGTATTCAATAATTCTGCTATTCGAACATCGGCAAAGCCTTTACGCTTCCATCTATAAAGTAACTTATCAGGTATTTGTTCTATAGCTTTGTTTTTTATACTATTTTCTTCATTTATTAAATCTTCTATCTCCGCCAAAAACCAGGGATCGATACCGCTTATAGAATAAATCTCATCTATACTCATACCGGCTCGTATCGCATCGGCCAAATACCACAGGCGTTTCGCACCAGGAATCTTGAGTTTGCGTCTTAATTCGGAGTGCGATTCGGCATCAATGACTTGCATTTGTGATTCAAAGCCGTAACTGCCTATTTCTAAACTGCGCATGGCTTTTTGTAGAGATTCTTGAAAAGTCCGACCAATTGCCATCACTTCCCCTACAGATTTCATTTGACTGGTCAAAGTTGCATCAGCGTTGGGGAATTTTTCAAAATCAAAACGTGGAATCTTGGTCACTACATAATCAATGGATGGTTCGAATGATGCTGGCGTAGCACCCCCAGTAATATCATTACTGAGCTCATCCAAGGTATAGCCAACTGCCAGTTTGGCCGCCACTTTAGCGATTGGAAAACCTGTAGCTTTAGATGCCAGTGCTGACGAGCGGGAAACGCGGGGATTCATTTCGATTACTATCATACGCCCATCTTCCGGATTGATGGCGAACTGAACATTCGAACCACCTGTATCAACTCCAATCTCACGCAAAACAGCAATACTGGCATTACGCATCAGTTGATATTCTTTATCCGTTAATGTCTGGGCGGGAGCAACTGTGATGGAGTCACCTGTATGCACTCCCATTGCATCGAAATTTTCAATTGAACAGATAATGATGCAGTTGTCTTTGTTATCTCTAACAACTTCCATCTCAAATTCTTTCCAACCGATAATGGATTCTTCGATTAATAATTCATTAGTGGGAGATGCATCCAAACCGCGTTCACAGATTGTAGTGAATTCGCTGCGGTTATAAGCCACACCGCCGCCTGTCCCCCCCAAAGTAAAGGATGGTCTGATAATTACAGGATAACCTAACTTTCCCAGAATTTCGTAAGCTTCCTCCATAGAATGCGCAACTTTTCCACGAGCAACTTCTAACCCGATGTTACGCATAGCGATTTGAAATTTTTCGCGGTCTTCCGCTTTGTCGATAGCCTCTTTAGTGGCACCGATCATTTCAACATTGAATTTCTCCAGCACACCATTAAAGGCCAAATCCAGAGCGCAGTTCAGTCCGGTTTGCCCGCCCATGGTCGGCAATATGGCATCCGGTCGCTCTTTTTCGATAATCTTTGCTACTGTCCTCCACTCTATTGGTTCAATGTAAGTCGCATCGGCAAAGTCAGGATCAGTCATGATTGTTGCCGGATTAGAATTAACCAAAATAACTCGATAACCCTCGGCTTTTAACGCTTTGCATGCCTGCACGCCGGAATAGTCAAACTCGCAAGCCTGGCCGATAATTATCGGCCCGGCGCCAATGATCATAATACTTTTTAAATCTTCTCGTTTGGGCATGATTACACTTTTTTATGATCCAGCATCATCTGACTAAATCGTTCGAACAAATATTGAATATCTTGTGGGCCTGGACTGGCTTCAGGGTGACCCTGAAAAGAAAATGCCGGCTTATCGGTACGCTCCAGACCCTGATTAGTCCCATCAAACAAAGACCGATGCGTCACTCTCAGACAATCTGGCAAGTCTTCTTCGCTCACGGCAAATCCATGATTTTGACTGGTGACAACAACCTGTCCATTTTTGAGATCCTTGACCGGATGATTGGCACCATGGTGGCCAAATTTCATTTTCATAGTCTTGCCACCGGAAGCTAAGGCTAACAGTTGGTGTCCCAGGCAGATGCCAAATATGGGCATATCGGCATCCAGTAATTCAGCAATGGCTTTTATCGCATAATCACAGGGTTCAGGATCACCTGGGCCATTAGAAAGAAATACACCATCGTATTTTTTCGCCAAAATCTCGCTTGCAGGAGTTTGCGCTGGATAAACCGTTACAGCACATCCCTGCTCAACCAGTAGCCTTAATATATTATGTTTGATACCAAAATCATAAGCCGCAATCTTAAATCGTGGTTGATCTGAGGGTTTAGCATAGCCGTTTTCAAGCGTCCAGCAGCCATCATCCCATTGATAGCTATTCTCAACAGTTACTTCCTTGGCTAAATCGAGCCCTTTCATACCACCGAAGGCTTGTGCCTGGGTTAGCGCTTGTTCTATAGTCGCTTGCTCTCCGGTCATCAGACATCCTGATTGTGCGCCCTTTTCACGAATTAATCGGGTTAATTTACGCGTATCAATATCACAAATTCCAGGAATGCCCTTTTCAGTTAAATAACTAGAAATATCTTGCTGCTTACGCCAACTACTAGCTCGATGAGGTACATCGCGTACAATCAAGCCACAAGCAAAAATTTCCCTGGCTTCAACATCCTCTGAATTAGTACCAGTATTACCAATATGCGGGTAGGTTAAGGTAACAAACTGTTTTGCGTAAGACGGGTCAGTTAAAATTTCCTGATAACCAGTTATAGAAGTATTGAATACGACTTCACCCACAGTCGTAGTCTCAGCCCCGAATGACTTGCCTTTAAAGATAGTTCCATCGGCTAATGCTAAAATGGCCTGTTGGCTCAACACGTTCTCCAATGATTCACTAATTTGTAATGCTTATAAAAAAGGAGAAGCCAGTGGGCTTCTCCATGCGATTTTTGCCTTGTAATTTCTGCGTTCAGCGTCTTCATGCTGAGAGCCGATTCTAGTGTTAATCGGCTAGCTATTCAAGTAAAAGTGTCATCCTGTATATGACTGTCGGTTAAAAGCGACGTAACTATGAAAATTAGAACAGTACACATAACGTATATTCGTTTTCATATGCTGGATAACTCTACCGAGTCATCCGAAAGTACGATTGCTTGTTGAAATTACTCAGCTAGAATGGGTGATAATAATAAATCCGAAACGTAGGGACTAAGTTTGAGCAATCGCTTTTTTGTATGTTGAGTTCTGTTTTTGACATTTCACTATGGAAAGATAGTGAGCGATTGAATCATCAACTGGATCGCTCTATCTCCAGAATGCATGAATCAATTTACTTTCATGTGGGTTTGGGCATCTTGTTCACTGCTGCCATCTGGAATGAGGTGCCTCATAAGACCATTTACATTTGGTTAGGATTGATTGTTATCCATTGTGTGTGGATTGTATTCACCATTCGACTAAACCGCTTTCGTGATCGTTCCTACTCTCGTGCTAGAAAATGGGCGACGATTTTAGTGCTAAAATCCTTTTTTGCCGGGATAATTTGGGGCTATGCAAGCTGGCATTTTATTCTTGCCGATGATCCAATCAGGTTCGTTTTAATCGTTTACACTATCACGGCAATAGCTGGCGCAAGTATCAATCCGTTGTATTTACTTCCACCTTCTTATCTTGTATTTATCGTTCCCTATATTATTCCTTTTGTCATTAGAATTTATGAGTTCGGATCATGGGCGTCTGTTTTTCTAGCTGTGCCTATCTTAATTGTTTTTGTCGTCACTCTAGTGGTATCAACGATCAGTGACGCTTTAAGTAAACAAAAGAAAATCGCTGAAAAAGCGGACCAGGAGAAATCTAGATTTATTGCTGCAGCCAGTCATGATTTGCGCCAACCATTGCATTCATTGGGGCTTTTTATTAATGCCTTGGAAAACAAATCTAAGACCAAAGGTAATGAAGATTTATTCGATAAAGTTAATCAGTCTTTAAATAACTTGGGAGAATTGTTTAATTCCATTCTCGATATTTCAAAGCTGGATTCCAATGCTATTGAGTTCAGAAAGACACATTTTCAATTAAATGAGATTTTCACTGCGTTACAAACTGAATATCAGCCTAGAGCGGATGCCAAATCAATAGAATTCGATCTGATTGGTCATAATGAGATTGTCTACAGTGACAAAATTTTGGTGCAGCGCATAATCAAAAATCTTGTCGATAATGCTTTTTCTTATACTAAATCTGGCTCGATCAGCATAATAGCCAGACGAAGTAATGAACACGTTATACTGGAAGTTTGTGATACCGGTGTTGGTATTCCAGAAAATGAGCAAGAAAATATTTTCTCTGAGTTTTATCAGCTTGGCAACCCGGAGCGGGATAGAGAAAAAGGACTTGGGCTTGGCTTATCGATTGTTAAGCGATTATGTAAGCTGCTAGATATTGAGTTATCGTTGGCATCAGAAACTGATAAGGGCACCACTTTTACACTAAATTTGCTGGCTGGAAACAAATCAAAAATATCTTTAAGAAAAGAAAATCTTACCGCCCCATCATGGTCGTTGAAGGGTGTCAACATTATGGTGATTGATGATGAAAAGGCTATTCGTGAATCCATGAGTGAAGTGTTAGCGGGATGGCAGCTTAATGTTAGAGTGGTTGAAGGATTAGAACCTGCGATTGAAACTCTCACAAACAGTGAATTTGTTCCAGATATTATTATCAGCGACTTTCGTTTGCGAGCGGAGAATAGCGGTGTTGATATTGTTAATAAGCTTAAGCGTCAGTTTGAGATTTCACCGAAGTGTTTATTGATTACTGGCGATACTTCTGTAGAAAGTTTGGAACAAATCAAAGCCTCAGGTTATCTGTACCTGCACAAGCCAGTCAGCCCAATGTTGTTAAGAAGAGCATTGTTTGAGTTGCAGAATGACACGTAGTGTAAGTCTGGACTTTTTCGAGTGTAAACCGTAATGGAATAACCTGCAGTCCTAGTCATTCCGACCGTAGCGGAGGAATCTCTACAGATGCTCGTTTCGTTTCCCAGTGAAACAGGTTAAAGCAAATCTGTATTGCATCACTTCGAGTGTACCAGTGCCCGAGCAGCGTTTTGGAGATCCCCGCCTTCGCAGGGACAGGCTTTTATGCCTGAATGGGTGCAGGATGACAGTTGTTTATGAAGAAAAATACCCCAGCTCATTGGCTTTTTTTGCACAATCCATCCGGCTATGCACATTGAATTGATCAAATATTTTGCTAATGTGGGTTTTGACTGTGGCTTCTGATATTTTAAGTTGATAACCGATTTGTTTATTTGATAGCCCATTGCATATCAGCTTAAGGACTTCGACTTGTCTATCTGACAGAAAAATTCCATTTTCATTGTCGCCTTCAACCAGATACCGGATTTCTTCTGGTAAGTAAATATTGCCATCAAGCACCTGCTGAATTGCAGCTTTCATTTGCTCACCACTATAAGCCTTTGGGATGAAACCCATGGCACCTTTAGTCAGTGCATTTTGAATTTGGTTGGAATTCTCACTGCCTGAAACAATAATCAGAGGAATCAGATAGTGTTTTTTATTAATTTCGTTAAGAAATTGTTGACCATCGATTTCTGGCATCGCCAGATCAAGCAAGATTAAATCGATATTGAGATTGTCACTTAATAAACCCAGTGCTTTTACAGCGCTATTGGCAATATGAACTTGCACACCTTGATAGTGCTGCTCAAAAAAGACGCTCAAACCCTCCAAAAATAAGGCGTGATCATCAACAATTAGTACATTTTTGATGCTCAAAATGTATGTTGCTAAATCAGATTACGACGTTCAAAATTATATCTGATAGTTAACACAATTGTTTCATTTGACACACAAATTAACCTTTATTTTGTTAAAGTCAGTTTTCATTTATTGGATAATCACAATTGAAATTACACGCTAGCAAATCAGGAGTAATTTTAGTAATTCTTGCTTGTCTGTCGGCTAATGCGCAGGAAACTGTTCCCGAAGATGATGATTTATTTGAAATTTTGATTACTTCTGGGCTGCGGGTAAAACCCCTTGATGAGCAACCATTAAGTGCAACAGTTCATACACAAGAGGATATTAAAGATTCTGGAGCTGATCACTTTGAGACTCTGATTTACAACACACCAAATTTATCTTTTTCAGGCGAATCATCTAGGCCACGTTATTTTCAACTTCGGGGAATCGGTGAACGAACCGAATATATTGGCTCACCAAATTCATCCGTTGGGGTTATAGTTGACAAAATCGATTTCACCGGATTAGGCACAATTGGTAGTTTACTTGATACCCAACAGGTAGAAATTCTGCATGGCCCTCAAGGCACGCGCTATGGTGTTAATGCTTTAGCGGGACTAATTAGTATCAAGACCAATGACCCAACCTCTGAACCAGGCTATCATTTTGAAAGCAGTCTTGGTGAAGATAGTCTATTCGCATTTTCTGCCGTGGCGAATGGTCCATTAAGTAAGCAAAACAATATCAACTACCGCATAGCTGCATCACAACGTCAACAAGATGGTTTTCGCGATAATTTATTCTTAGGCCGCGACGACACAAACGGCATTGATGAAACCTTTTTTCGTAGCAAATTCCAATGGCTGGGCGATCAAGGAACTTCCGCAAAGTTAACTTTTTTGCATGCTAACCTGGATAATGGTTTTGACGCTTTATCTCGAGATAATAATTTTGAGACATTGACAAATCGACCCGGTGAAGATGATCTTAAGACCGATGCTCTGGGATTAAACCTTCAACATTCATTTGATCGGTTTGATTTAGTCTCGAATACAACATATACGGATACGGACTCCGTTTATTTATTAGATGCTGATTTGGTGTTTCCGGGTTTTTATGCTTTTGCTCCAAACTTCGACATATTTATTAATTACAATAAAAATCGAAAAACTTACTCTCAGGAATTACGGCTATTATCAAACCCCTCTTCGCGCTTGTTTGGTGATCGAACCAATTGGGTTGTTGGTATTTACACTTCTGGGTTGGATGAAGAGAATCAAAGTAATAATGCATTTCCTCTTGTCACAACCTCTGATTACAAAGCGAAAAGTTATTCGGTTTTTGGGCAACTTGACACGAGATTGACGGATTCCCTTGTTCTGACAACAGGTTTACGAAGTGAGTATTACGATGCCAGTTACCGGGATTCGATTAACCTCCGTTTTTCTCCGGATGACTTGTTTTGGGGCGGGCAAGTTGCTTTGAGCTATCAGTCGGATGACAAAAATAATTTTTTTAGTTCAATTTCTCGAGGTTACAAAGCTGCCGGTTTTAATACGTTTGCAAACCCAAATTTTCCGTCCGAATTACGTGAATACGATGCCGAATTCTTAAATAATTTTGAAATTGGCTGGCACCACCATAATCATCAAACGGGAGTTTTTAGTAACTTAAGTCTTTTTTATATGCAACGTAAGGATATGCAACTTTCTGAGGTTATAGTCCTAAATGACGGCTCATTTATCATTTATCAGGACAATCTTGATCGCGCAAACAGTTACGGTATCGAATGGAACTTAGGTTGGCAAATAGACAATAACTGGAGCTTGGACGCAAGTCTTGGGTTTTTAGATTCTGAATTTGAAAACTATGTTTTTGCAGAAAATTTCTTAGGTGAAATTGATTTAAGCGGCCGGGATTTGCCACATGCTCCCAATTATCAATATCATCTTGGACTTCAATACCAAAACCCTAACGGTTTTTTCGCTCGGGCTGAAATTAATGGTGTTGATGATTTGTTTATTTCTAATACAAATAATTTAAAACTGGATGCATACGAACTAGTCAATACTCGAGTAGGTTTTAGAAAAAATAACTGGACGATTTATTTTTGGGGCAAAAACATATTCGATAAAGAATATGCTACTCGTGGTTATTTCCTTGCTAATGACCCTACTCTTGCAGACCCCAGGCTTTTTCTACGTTTTGGAGATAAGCGACAGTTTGGAATAACATTGCGATACGATTTTTAGCAGATTCCTTAGCGGAGTTTGTCTCCATATAGGGACCAGGAATGACAATAGAAATATCATGCTGAGGTGCTGTTAGGCGTCCCTCGCAAGCCCCGGCATTGAGTTATAGTGTTGATGAACCGGGACAAGCCCGTGGTAGTCTCATCCTTACGCGAACGATAATAATCATACTAAAGTATGATTGCTCTATATTTAGTTAAAGCTTAAATTTACTTTGTGTAGTGGTATAAGGCGAAATGTAGGGGTATATAGAATAGTAAAGGCGCTAGATATTTACTAGATAGTCCATAACAACACAGGCTTTATCCTTATTTTGCAAAGAAAGATTTCTACCTTACCCCTTCTGAGCAAAGTGAGGATATTTTTTAAGCAGCTTGATTCATGGTTTACACTAGGCACTCAATGAGCTCTAGTAATTACAAATTATCATTAAAGCTGATCAGCCAGTGCCTTAGCGCTAATCAACTTTCTGGAGTTGAATTACAACAGTTCAAAATAGAGCTATCTTCCTCAAAAGTTAATTGGCACAAATTTTTTGAATTCGCAGGTGCTCACTGGTTACTGCCCTATGTTCACTACAGATTAGATCAAAATGATCTAGTGCAATTTGTTCCACGCAGTGTACTTGAGGAGCTCTGCTCTATCCGTAAATTGGTTAGTCACCGTAATCAACTGATACAAGATCAACTGGAAGAATTGATTACCAGTTTGAACTGTGACCGCATAACACCTTTGTTGCTTAAAGGTGCATCTTATCTATTAAAGCCAGTTGATCCTGTACAACAGCTTAGAATGACCAGCGATATTGATATTGTTATTCCTGAGCACTCATTACAAGTCGCAATAAGCAATCTCAAAACAATAGGTTATGAATTCATGGGAATTCTTGCTGACGGTACAGAATATCACTTAGATCCTTTATACAAGAAAGATCGACCAGTTCGAGTGGAATTACATAAGCACCCCTTAGCTCCTTCTGCCTGGTCATTATTGGCGGCTGATGAAGCCTGGCAAAATGCTGAGATGATCGATAAAAATGACATGAAATACCTTGTTCTTACACCTGAATTCAGACTCATACACCAGTTTGCACATGCTGAAATTCACAGCGAAGATCACGCCAACAGTCGTTTGGATTTACGCCAGTTGTATGATTCTTATTTACTCTTGTTTGACCAAACTCTTGATTGGGACTTAATAAACTCGAAAACCTCCGCCACAAAATATCAAAATATATGGATGGACTATTTGCAACTCATTAAAACTGTATTTTCTAAAATTGATATTCCTGATTTAAATTTTAGTTATGAGCAACGTTTTCAGACTAAAAAGCTGTTAGCCCACTTAACCAATAGTCAGTTAGAAGAATTTAGTTACTACTGGCTAGAGCGAAGTACCCGACTACCTAAGCGTTTGAAGTCAAAAAACTGGTATAAAACTAAACTGTCACGTCTTAGTTAATTCTTATAGAACAGATGTTAGCAAAATATCAAAAGCTTACTATTCCCTGGGTTGAAGTTGAAAATCAATTAGTTCTATCAACGACGAATAATAGCTTGGTTCTTCTTAACGAAACCGCTGCTTCTATTCTCAGGCATTATTGTGATGGTTACAGCAAGGAAAGCATTTCAAAATATCTGCAAGAGCATTACAGAATTAGCGTACAACAGGCGATGTCCGATATTCAGTCACTATTGGACAACTGTGAGCAAAATGGATTCTTTGTTTACAATAAAAACTATACTCCACATTCTCGTTGGCAAAAAAACAAAGTTAATCTTGCATTTGATAAAGTTAGTTTAGAAAACCAAGCTTATATTGCACACAAGCTATATCAAATAAACAAAAATCTTTTCGAGATTAAATATTCAAACTTAGACACATTAAATTTAGTCGAACCACTATTTAAGCACTTAGCCATAGACGAGCACACAATAACTGACAAGCTCACCAAGATTAGTAACTTTAAAATCGGGCAACATGGAAAAAATTATGCCTTGGAAAGTAATTCGTTCGGCAGTTTTGAATTTGCATCAAAGGATGAATTTATTGAAACATTGCAGTGGTTAATCACAGAATTAGGCTACACGGGGGGTGACTGGCTAAGTGTGTTACATAGTGCTGCATTGGGAAACAGAAATGGAAACTCTATTGTTCTAATAGGCCAAAAAGGTTCAGGCAAAAGTACATTGACACGAATTATGCAGGGCCATAATTTAATTTATCTAGCCGACGATATAGTACCCATCGATGAAGATGGGCAACTTACAGCTGTGCCAATGTGCCAACGCCTTAAAAATGGCAGTTGGCATGTTCTTGGTTTAGAGGCTGGCGAAGATAATGAAATCTACGCGCGTCAAGACAATAGTTATGTCAAATATGTGTCTCCAGTTTCAGGGAATTTGAAATGCTGGCATAAACCATGGCCGATAAAAACTATTCTTTATCCAAGGTTCAACTCAAGTGCTAATAAACATAATTTAAAAAAATTAACCATCCTTGAGTCTCTTGAATCCTTATGTCAGTCCGGTGCTGTTTTTGGAGGCAATATGGATCAAGCACAGTTGGACGCATTAATTGCATGGCTACAGAAAATTCCAAGTTATTCATTAAGTTATTCAATCGTGGATGATTTGTTGGTTGATAAAATTCATCAGCTATTTCAGTAACAAAACCGCATAACATGTGATATGCCCGAATAGTGATCAGCAGATCTCTCGGCCACGCTTTTATGCCCGAATGGGTGCGGGATGACACCTTCATCTGTCATTCCGACTGAGCAAAGCGAATGGAGAAATCTCCTTGGGCAAGCTCCTGATATAAACGAAGGAAAGCCTTTGTTATAAAGCCCGAACAGCGATTTGGAGATTCACACGGCGTCTAACGGTCTATTAGAGCGACGCTGGCCCTGTAATCTGGATTAATAGCTGTACCTGCGATGGTTATAAATTGATTGTTCAGGTAGATCAACGGCAAGACTTTTCTTTCCCACGGTGGAATTCGGCAATCCTGATAGAGCTTCTTGAGATTTTTAGTTTGACCATGAACTTGGACTCGCTTTGCATGCTCACGTAGTCTAAATTGAAGGTTATCAGGCATTGTTCTTTCGAAGCACAACTGTAGGTTTAAATCCTCAAATAGATAGGTTCGGTTGTTAATTTTTTGAGGCTGACTCAGTGTATTAATAGCCAGACCAAGCTTAGGCATAAGATAAATAAAGTTTTTGTATGCACGGATTTGGTAACCTTCAATTTCAAACAAACCTGATCTTTTATTAATAGCACATAAATCCAGGATTATTTGGTTAATCTGAGAAAAATTGAGGTTTATAGAAATATTGTGCTGTAACCAATGCTTTACTGCATTACGTTGCCTGTTCATTGACAAAGAACCTAATCTCTTTTTGTTCAATACAGAAAAATATTGATTTTTAATCTCACCGGGAAAGTTAGCTGCATGTGCTTGGGTAATATCTAATTCCGCAACTTCTGCCAAAATCTCTTCCGTTTGATTTAAAAGATCAGTACTGCGCATGATTGATGTTTGAGCCGCCGGCCAGCGCTTTTCAATGATCGGTAATAGTTCGTGCCGAATATAGTTTCTGTCGAAATCTTGATCATGGTTGGATGGATCGTCGATACACAGTAAATTATGACGTTGAGAATATTCAATCAGGCGCTGATGAGGAATTGACAGCAACGGCCTCAAATGAAAACCACGACCAAATTCTCTTAGTAGCTTCATACCTCTTAAACCCGAAACGCCAGCACCGCGGAATAAATTAAACAAAACCGTTTCAGCTTGATCTCGTTGGTGATGGGCAGTTAATAGCAACCCATTTTCGGCTAATTCATTAGCAAAGGCTTCATATCTTGCATTACGATATTCGGCTTCGCGATTAGATTTAACATCAGCTAACGAGAAATTTAAGGTTTTCAATTCTAGATTGTGTGCATTGCAAAATAATTGACAGTGGTCTGCCCATTGCTTAGCAGTTTGATTAACACCGTGATTGAAATGCACCGCTAGAACTGATGTCGAGCGAAATTTATCTTTCAGTCCTACAATAATATGGGTAAGTACTGTTGAATCCAGACCGCCGCTATAGCCAATAAGAATTTGGTTGCTTTTTTCTGTTGTTAGAATCGAGTTGATTTGATCAAAAACGTGATCAGATAACTCACCACATCTTAAAGACATTTTGCTGAAAGTATCAAGCGACCTGGCTATAGGAGTTTAAGCGCTGGAATCGTCTTTCGATTAACTGATCAGTTGTCAATGTCTGCAGATTCTCTAATGAATGAATCAGATTTTGCTTCAAAGAAACTGCCATTTTTTGATGATCTCGATGTGCTCCACCTTGAGGCTCTTGCACAATTTGATCTACAAGGCCCCGTTTTTGCAACTCATCACTGGTCAAACCCAACGCCTCAGCCGCATCAGACGCTTTTTCCGCGCTTTTCCATAAAATTGATGCGCAGCCTTCAGGAGAAATGACTGAATAATAGCTGTACTGTAACATCAACAAGATATCGCAAATACCAATAGCCAGTGCTCCACCAGAACCTCCCTCACCTATTACTGTTGAAATAATTGGTGTTCTTAATGTTGACATTAATTTAAGACTACTGGCGATAGCTTCGCTTTGACCGCGTTCTTCCGCACCAACACCCGGGTAAGCTCCTGAAGTATCGATAAACGTAAGTACAGGCATAGAGAATTTTTCTGCCATTTTCATTAAGCGCTGTGCTTTGCGATACCCTTCCGGACGTGGCATACCAAAATTACGGAAATTTCGTGACTCAGTATTACGTCCTTTTTGGTGACCGATAACCATAACTGGTACACCTTCAAGTCTGGCCATACCACTCACAATGGCATAGTCATTGGAATACATTCGATCACCAAATAATTCGGTGAAATCAGTGAAAATCAGCTTGATGTAATCGTTAGTGTAGGGACGTTGTGGGTGCCGAGCTAATCGCGTAATTTGCCAGGGGCTGAGTGAAGAAAAAATGGATTCGGTAAGTTTTTGGCTCTCTTGTTCAAGATTATTAATTTCTTCCAGCACAGCGGCATTTGGCTCAAGGCGCCTTAATTCTTCCAGCTTAGCCTCAACTTCAGCGATGGGCTGCTCAAAATCTAGAAAATCTAAATCCATTTTATCGACTCGGTATTAATCACTTACGTATATTTTAATGAAGAACTGAAGATTGCGGCGAATAATTTATCACCACCGCATCTTTACCGAATAATTCCTGCAGAGAATATAAAAGCGGATTCTCCGGATTAACACTAAATTCTTCGCCAAGCTTGATTTGAGCCATGCTGTTTTGTTTTTTATAGCGAAGTACAATGGGTAAAGCCCCTTTGCTGGCATGGCTGATAATATGCTTGAATTTTTCACCGTCATCAGCAAGCTGTTGATCGCTGGTCGTTATAATCAAGGCATTAGCGCTGATTTGGCGATACTCAGATAAAGTATAAATAGCTTCAGCGCGAATCTGATTGCTTTGGTTACGTTCATCAATACTGACCTGGCCTTTGATAACTACTATTCGATCATGGCGAAGTTTTTCTACTGTTTCAGCATATAAATCAGCAAAAACACTTACTTCAACTCGTGCTGTGTTATCGTCCAGAGTCACAAATGCAAATTTATCGCCACGCCGATTAAACATGGTTCGAATACCTATTATTAAACCAGAAACGATCTGATCCGTTTCACTGGGTCTTAAATCAACCAGACGTGAACTGATAAATTTATCCAGCTCCTGCCGATATTGATCAACTGGATGACCAGAAAGATAAAGGCCTAAAGTTGTTTTTTCTTGTTTAAGTCGTTCTTCTTCACGCCAGTCTGGAACATTGACATAAAAAGCGTGATTTTGTTTCTCCTCAGACATGGCAAAAATATCTGATTGTCCTGCCTGCTTATCACTAAGACGTTGATTCGCTGCATCTATGGCACTTGATATCGATGCGACTAAACTAGAACGGCCAACGACGAAACAATCCAGAGCACCAGAACTGGCCAAAGCTTCAAGTGCACGGCGATTCATTTTTTGCCCACTACAACGATTACATAAATTAAATAAATCCGAAAACTCACCATTTTCTTCTCGTTCAGCAATCAGTGATTCAATAACAGGCCGACCCAAACCCTTTATAGCACCCAAGCCATACAATATGGTCTGTTCATCAGCGGCTACAAATTTATACTCACACTGATTAACATCAGGTGCCAAAACCTTAAGTCCCATATCACGGGCTTCGGCAATTAACATAACTACTTTATCGGTGTTATCCATATCAACCGATAACGAAGCAGCAAGAAAATGAGCCGGATAATTAGCTTTGAGCCAAGCGGTTTGAAAGCTGATTAAGGCATAAGCTGCCGAGTGAGATTTATTAAACCCATAGCCGGCGAATTTTTCCATCAAATTAAAAATATCTTCGGCAATTTTGGGATCGATTTCATTGCTTTGTGCACCGCTTAGAAATACTTCACGTTGTTTTGCCATTTCTTCGGGTTTTTTCTTGCCCATTGCACGGCGCAAAATATCGGCACTGCCGAGCGAATAACCGGCCATATCTTGAGCAATCTGCATCACTTGTTCTTGATATAAAATTACACCATAAGTGGATTTTAAAATCGGACCCAATATTGGATGAGAGTAAGTAACCTGTGTTACACCATGTTTTCTATTTACATAATCATCAACCATTCCAGATTCCAAAGGCCCAGGCCGATATAGTGCTACTAGCGCAACCAAGTCATCGAAAACATCTGGCTTTAATCTGCTGATAAGATCTTTCATTCCCCGTGATTCAAGTTGAAATACTGCTGTGGTTTTAGCTTGTTTTAATAATTCGTAAGTTTTTGGGTCGTTTAGGTCAAAGTCATCCAAACACAAGTGATGTTCATTAGAATTTTGGCGTGATTGATTTATCGACTTTAATGTCCAGTCAATCACCGTCAATGTCTTTAATCCTAAGAAGTCGAATTTGACTAATCCCAGAGATTCAAGATCATCTTTGTCAAATTGAGTAACGGTTTGATTTGAGCCTTGTTCTGCATAAAGTGGGGAAAAATCAGTTAATTCCGTTGGCGCAATAACTACCCCACCTGCGTGTTTACCAACATTTCGAGCCAAACCTTCCAAGGCCTTGGCGTTGTCAATCAATTCGGTAATTTCCTGGTCAGTCTTATACAACCGTTCTAATTCGGGCTCCTGTTTAAGCGCTACGTCCAGCGTCATGCCGGGTACAAAAGGAATTAATTTTGCAATTTTATCGACATAACCATAACTCATGCCCATCACACGACCCACGTCACGTACCACCGCTCTTGCAGCCATAGTGCCATAAGTAATGATTTGAGCTACTTTTTCATGGCCATATTTTTCCATTACATATTCGATTACCCGATCGCGCCCTTCCATACAAAAATCAATATCAAAATCCGGCATGGACACCCGTTCAGGATTGAGAAAACGCTCAAACAGTAATTTATGCTCGATTGGATCAAGCTCGGTTATACCCAAAGCATAGGCCACCAATGATCCAGCTCCCGAACCCCGGCCAGGTCCAACGGGAATACTGTTTTGTTTAGCCCAGGAAATAAAGTCCGCAACAATCAAGAAATAACTGGAGAACCCCATTTGGTTTATGATGTCCAATTCAAAAGACAACCTGTCTGAATAGCCTTGATCGACTTCAGAGTATTCTGTCTTTCTTAACATATCTACTAATCCCTTTTTAGATTGCTTAATTAGCAGATCATCAGAGGTCACCTTGCCTGAGATTTCAAATTTGGGCAAAAAAGTTTCGCCTAATTCAAATTGAGCGTTACATCTTTTAGCTATTTCCACACTGTTAGCAATCGCCTCCGGATAATCGGCGAATAGATCAAACATTTGCTTTGGGGTCTTTAAGTATTGTTCTTGAGTGAATTTCTTTTTACGACGTTTATCGTCTATTAACCTGCCCTGTTGAATACAGACTCGTATTTCATGTGAACTAAAATCTTCAGACTTGAGAAACTGAACTGCATTAGTGGCAACCACAGGAATGTCATACAAGCTTGCCAACTCTACACTACCTTGCACCACAATTTCATCGGCACTGCGTCCAATACGCTGTAATTCAAGATAAAATCGATCAGCAAAAATACTTTTAAATTTTTGACAATGCTTTCCGGCTGATTCCATATCATCAGCTAAAATAGCTTTGCCGATTAAACCGCCATGTGCTGATGAAAGCGCTATAAGGTTTTCGCTGTGATCATCAAGCTTGGATTCGGAAATAAAACCTTTACCTTGATGTTGGTTTTCAAGATAGGCATGTGAAAGTAAGTTACAAAGTGATTGAAACCCATCTTTATTCATTGCCAACAAAATTAATTGGTGGGCATGTTGATAGTCAGCTTGCTCACTTATCCTAACATGGGTGCCAATCAATGGCTTTAGCCCAAATTTAATACATGATTGATAGTGTTTAATCGCTGCGTAAGTGTTAGCAACATCTGTAACCGCTACCGCCGCCATACCATTTTGCTGGCAGCTTTTGGCCAAATCCGAACAACGAATCGTACTGTCAACCAAAGAATATTCAGAATGAACATTTAAATGTACGAATTTGTGCTGCATGATTTATCAGTTAGTTTTCAAGTATTTTAGTAACTGGAGAAAAAGTTTGTCGATGTATTGGCGTAATTCCATGTTTCTCTAGTGCAGCTATATGCGCTTTTGTAGGATAACCTTTGTGTGATGCAAATCCATAATCAGGATAAATCAGATCGTACTGACATAATAACCTATCCCTGTATTCTTTAGCCAAAATCGATGCTGCACTAATTGATTCGATTAAACTGTCCCCTTTTATTATCGCTTCAGCCTCACAGTCAAGACCCTGCGGGATAAATTTTCCATCAATGAGTGCCTTGGAAGGTTGTACAGTGAGTAGCTCGATGGCTTTTTTCATTGCTGATAAACTCGCCTGCAAGATATTAACTTGGTCAATTTTTTCTGCATTTATCTCAGCAATAGACCAAGCAATAGCTTTTTGTTTAATTTCCGGTTCAAGTTGAGCCCGTTTTGTGGCTGATAACTTTTTAGAATCCGCAAGACCTTTGATTAAATGATCATCCGGTAAGATTACCGCTGCGGCCACTACCGGTCCGGCTAAGGGACCACGACCACACTCATCAACGCCAGCAACAATCACCTGGATTTTCCCAAATATGAACAAATAACATTGGCTGCTATTGCATTTGCATCTACTTTCAATTGTTCTTTTATCTCTTTGAATTTATTTACTATATTTTCTCTTTTTTCTTTGTCGGACAAATAGCTTTCCAATGACAGAGCTAAATTTTCAACTGTTGCGCTTTGCTGAACAAACTCTGGTATTTCGGGCTGTTCGAGTAAAAAGTTTGGCATTGCATAATGATCAACTTTAGCAAAATATTTCACCATCATTTCGCTCAGTTTAGATACCTTGTAGGCCATAACTAATGGTTTGCCCATCAATGCTGTTTCTAAAGTAACCGTCCCCGATGCGGCTAATATTAAATTACTTGCTGAAATAACCTCACGAGCTTCACCCATAATTATTTTTAAATTTAAATCTGGAAATTTAGTCTCGGGTAACTGAGAAATATAATCTTGTGCTTTTTGATTGACCGCTGAGATTATGAATATAAGATCAGAATTCTTTTGAGTGAGCCTTGCGGCTGTTTGTAAGAACAATTGCGCATGACGATGAATTTCCGAATCACGGCTTCCGGGTAATAATCCGATGATGGTCGCATTTTGTTCAAGTGAGTATTTACTCCTGCATTGCTGCATGTCCGCTACTTTATCGACCTCATCTGCGATTGGATGCCCAACAAAAGTAGCTGGAATGTTGTGTTGATCATAAATCTCTTTTTCGAATGGAAACAACACTAAAACATGGGCGACAGCTTGCTTAATTAGATCAATCCGATGACTACGCCAGGCCCAAATAGTTGGACTGACATAATGGACACATGTAATCCCGTTCATGGTCAGTTTTTTTTCCAAACCAAGATTAAAATCAGGAACGTCTATGCCAACAAAAATATCGGGTTTTTCTGCAACGAATTGTTTAATCAATTTTTTACGAATGGAGATAATTTTAGGTAATTTGGTAAACACACCTTCTAACCCAATCATGGAAATGTTTTCCATCTCATATAACAAATTCATTCCTGATTGCCGCATGAGTGGACCACCAATCCCATAAAATTCTGCTTTGGGATAGCTAGTCCTTAATTTTTTGATGAGTCCAGCACCAAGCTGGTCCCCAGAAGTTTCCCCAGCGACTAATGCTATACGCATGTAAAACTTATCGGATAAATCCGCGTTTGGACGTTTGTAAAAATTCAGCTAGCGTTGAGACTTCTTTTTGCTTAAATTGCTGTAATTCTTCGATTGCTGTATTCAAGTCCAGTTTGGAACGAAATATAGTTCGATAAGATTTTCGTAAAGCTGAAATGGTATCAGCATCAAAATCACGACGCTTGAGCCCCGTTACATTAATACCATGAGGTTTGGCTGTATTGCCTGCTGCTAGTACATAAGGTGGTATATCCTTGGTACAGATGGAGCCGCCACCGATTATGCTGTGTTCACCAACACGACAAAATTGATGGATTAATGCAAATCCTCCCATAATTGCATAATCACCCACCTGAACGTGGCCACCCATAGTCACACCATTGGCCAAAATTACATTATTACCCACCACACAATCGTGAGCTAAATGAACATAGGCCATAATGAAATTATCGTTTCCTAATTTGGTGTATCCCAAATCATCATTCGTCCCACGATTCAAAGTAGTGAACTCGCGGATAATATTATTATCACCAATATAAAGTTTGGTAGGTTCACCTTTATAGCCTACCGATTGCGGTGCATCACCGATAGAACTGAATTGGTGAATTTGATTATATTTGCCAATTCGGGTGCCAGATTTAATTACCACATGAGGCCCGATCACTGTGCCTTCACCAACTTCTACGTCAGCTTCAATAATCGAAAATGATCCAACAGTAACGTTGTCTGCCAATTTGGCATCTGGATGAATATTAGCGTTTTTATCAATCATTGATTACAAATCTCGATAGGTAAACATGATACTGGCTGTACAGGCTTTTTTATCCCCTACCCAGACAGTACCCTCTGAATTTAAAATCGTTTTTACCATTCTGCCCAGTGTAACCTTGAATACAAGCTGATCACCTGGAACAACTTGCTGACGGAATCTGAGTTTATCTGCTCCTACAAACAAATAGATTCGATTAGATTGTGCCTTGGCATCATAGCTGAGCCCCGCCAATAAAGCGCAGGATTGTGCCAAAGCTTCTAAAATCAGAACGCCTGGCATGACAGGCCTAGAAGGATAGTGACCTTGGAAAAAAGGTTCATTGATAGTGACATTCTTGATCGCGGTTAACGACTCCCCAGGTACGTAGTCGGTGACTTTATCTATCAGCAAGAATGGATAACGGTGAGGAAGATACTCCATCACTTGATTGACATCTAATTCATTTGCCTGTGCCACGGCGTTCTCCTTGTAAAATTTTTTGATCAAATTTATTTTCAAGTTTATTAACTTGTCGATAAATCTTGTCGAGGCGATGCAATCTCGCATGATTTCTTAACCATTGTGCATTTTCCTGCATCGAAATACTAGATGAATAAACACCCGGTTTTGATATAGACTTGTTAACAAAAGTACAGGTTGTTATCACAACGTTATCTGCGATTTCGATATGCCCTTGAATCGATGCTCGACCACCAATCTGGCAATTCTTACCGATAATAGCGCTTCCAGCTATACCAGTACATGCAGCAATCACCGTGTTATCGCCGATTTTGACATTGTGAGCAATTTGGATCAGATTATCCAATTTAACCCCATTAGCAATAACAGTATCGTCTATAGTGCCTCTATCGATACAACAATTTGCACCCACATCAACTTTATCACCTATAACCACTTTCCCCATCTGTGGAAATCTCTCCCATTCTTGGCCTTCAGGTACAATTCCAAATCCTGGGGCACCAATAATTGATCCAGAACTGATCCGACAATCCTTGCCAATCTGTGTACTTGCATAAATACTGACGTTGGCATCGATTTCAGTGTCATCGTCTATGTGGCAGTTTTTCCCAATAAAACTATTCGCACCGACAACTACTCCAGCACCAATAGTTACATTCGATTCGATAACCACATTTGGCATAATTGTAGCCGATGAATCAATCTTGGCTAAATCGGAAATTACAGCACTAGAATTAATCCCCGAAGCCGGTTTGTTGTTTCCAAAAATTAAAGGAATTGCTTTGGCAAAACTAAGTTGTGGATGTTCGGACAATATCACTGCCTTGGCACTAAGCTTATCTGCAATGGCTTTTGTTGTGATGACTACGGCATCTGTATCTGATAAGTTCTTATCCGTGGTTAAAAAAGTAAGTTGGTTGGATGAAGCTGAGGTAAAACTAGCTATTGAATCAATGGTAGTAGTTGTGGCGCCATAGCATTGAAGCCCTAATTGAACCACAAGATCATCAACTGTTACCGGCACTGCTAAGGCTCAGCTAGTTGCCTGATTGAAAAGCAGCATTAAGCTTGTCCAATACGCGATCCGTAATGTCAATACTGTTGGCAGCATAAACAGCATCCTGAAGAATTAGATCAAAACCTTCATCTTTAGCCATTTCAACTATTGCATCACTAATTAATCTTTGTAACTTGGCTAATTCTTCATTCCGCCTGAGACTTAGATCTTCACGCATTTCTTGTTGCAGACGTTTCAGATCTCGCCGTTGTTCACGAAGTTCCCGTTGACTTTGGATAAAATTTTCGGCTTCAGGATCAAGTGATTCATCTAATTCGCGTATTTTATTACGCAAATCAACTATCTCCTGTTCACGTGGTTTGAACTCTGCCTCTAGAGCCTGTTTTGCTGCATCTCCTTGAGGTGCCTTTTCAATAAGTTTAACACCATCAACAAAACCAATTTTTGGCTCTTGTGCCCAGAGATTACTGCTGAGGACTAATAAAAATAATAGCTGAACGAAGCGTACTAGCATTAATCGAGATTAACACCAAGCGTTAGCTGAAAATTTTCTTCTTCGTCCTCATCTTCTTCGTTCAAGGGCACGCCGTAGCTCATGACAATCGGTCCAACAGGTGAAAACCAACGAAATGAAATACCGGCGGAGTAACGCAATTCCCCTGTATCAAAGCTATCATCTTGATTATAGACCTGACCAGCATCAAAGAATAAACCTAAACGCTTATCTCTAGTCTCGGCAGCACCGGGAAAGGGAAACAAGAGTTCGATAGTGCCGAGTAAGCGTTTTGCTCCACCAATCGGTTCAGGTGTTTCTCCTGTATCTTGCGGACCAAGTGATCGTGACTCATACCCACGAACTGTTGTTGGACCACCAGCGAAGAAATTTTCAAAAAACGGTAATTCTTGTGTATCCCCATAGCCATCACCATAACCAACACTACCCCCTACTTTTAACACGAAATTTTCGCTGAATAGAGGCTGGTAATAAGCTGTTCGAAGATTAGTTTTATAGAATTCTATATCGCTACCCGGCAATCCAGCCTCAAGTGATAAGGAAATGATTCCACCTGAAGTCGGCCAAGACAAGCTGTTACGAGTATCATGTGAAATGCTTGAAGTGAGTTTATAAACATCATTTTTGGGGAAATTAGTAATAAAGTTTGTAAATTCCGGTGGTGTTTCCGGGGTTTCCTCAAGGTCAATCCGCTCATAATCGAGACCAACATTAAGTGTATTAAATTCGCTTAACGGAAACCCATAAAAAATACCAGCCCCTAATGAATCTAAAATATATTCGGCAGTATCCACTTCACTTGACTCTACTTCCCGTTTACGAATACGAAAGCCGCGACTTATACCACTTGTGGTGTAATAAGGATTCCGAAAGGTTAAGTCATAACGTGTAACGGAATCCGATGTATTGGCACTAAAAGCAGCCTCTCTTCCTGTACCAAACAAATTTTTCTGCGAGACTGAGCCCCGTAACAACAGGCCATCTGATGATGAGTAACCCAAACCAATCAAGAAGTTACCTGTTGATTTTTCGTTAACATTAACTTCTAAATCAACTTGATCAGGAACACCAGGAACAGGTTTAGTATCGATACTGATACTATCAAAAAAGCCAAGCCGTTCTAATCTTACCCGTGAGCGCTTTATTTTTTCAGATGAATACCAGGAACCTTCGAATTGCCTTAATTCTCTACGAATGACTTCATCTTGAGTGGCTTCGTTACCGGTGATGTTTATCTGACGAACATAGACTCTACCACCACGATCAACTACAAAAGTAAAAACAACAGAATTATCTTCTTCATTTACTTCAGGTACTGCGTTAACCGTAGCAAAAGCATAGCCTTCGTCTGCTAACCGCTCGGCAATAGCCGATCTAGCATTGTTGACATCTTTTCTGGAAAAAACCTGACCATCTTCAATTTCAACCAATTCTAAAAGCTCTTCTTTAGGTACCACCAGGTCTCCCTGAACATCATAAGAAGAAATTGTGTATAAATCTCCTTCACTAAGGCCGACAGTGATAAAGATTTCATCCTTTTCCGGACTGATTGACACATCAGTCGATGTGATTTCGAAGTCCAGATAACCACGGTCTTGATAGAAACTGGTTAAATCTTCTAAATCTGCAGAAAACTGTTGTTTTGAATATCTATCTTTTTTGGATAAAAACCGCCAAGCCCGTTTTTCTTTTTGTTTAAATCGTTTTAAAAGTTGACGCTCTGAAAAAGCCTCATTGCCAATGAATTTAATGTCTTTGATTTTGGTCACATCACCTTCGTCAATATCCAAAGTGATAGCAACACCATTTTGTGGCTGCGGAGTAATAATCGCTTCAACCTCAGCTGAATACCTGCCCTGACTAAAATATTGAGCTTTGAGTTCCTCAACAACTTGATCTAGCACCGATTGTTGAAAAATCCGACCTTTGCTAAGTCCGAGTTGATCGAGTGCATTAGATAAATCTTCATCCTTAATTTCATCATTGCCAACAAAGTTAATATCGGTGATCGAGGGACGTTCTTGCACCACGATAACCAAAGTATCACCTTCTTGCTCAAGCTGAACGTCCTGAAAAAATCCAGTTTTGAATAATTCACGGATAGACTCTCTAATCGCTTCATCATCAGCAACGTCACCGACCTTTAAAGGTAAATAGTTAAATACGGTTCCAGGAGATATTTTTTGTAGGCCATCAATCTGAATATCCCTTATTTGAAAACTATCCTGAGCATAGGTAATAAAACAGGTTAGTGTGAATAAGGACAAAACTAAAAACTTGGTCATTTTTTTCATATGAGATTCTTGATTATGTAGAAGTTCAGTTAGCTACTCTCGGTTATTGCACCAAACGGGCCAGGTCATTATAAAACGCAAGAAACATTAATGCACCTAATATCAACAACCCAATTTTTTGCCCAAGTATCATTGAGTTCTCGGACAAGGGACCGCCTTTAATTGCTTCGACACAGTACATCAATAAATGCCCTCCATCAAGCATAGGAATGGGTAATAAATTGATGATTCCCAAACTAATACTGATCACGGCCAGAAATAATAAAAAGCTATTCAAACCTATTTGTGCTGTCTTGCCAGCATATTCTGCAATAGTAATAGGACCGCTAATATTTTTAGGTGAAATTTCCAGCTTTAACATTTTCCATAACATACGTACAGTCAGTATCGACATCTGCCAGGTGCTATCAACCGCCTTGACCAAAGCAGCAAATGGGGAGTAAGTTACATCCACAAATTTCTCATCGGCTATGATATAGGGTTTGTTGCTAATGCCAATTCGACCCAGAGACTGCCCATTAACTTGTTTTTGTTCAGTAGTAATGTCCAGTACCTGGATGCTGCCGTCAGCTCGTTTTACTTCGAATAGCAATGCCTGTTGAGGCCGAACTGACACATATTCAACCATTTGTTGCCAGTTTTCGATTTTAATGCCATCTATCGAAAGAATTTGATCATCAATCTCCAATCCTGCTTTAGCTGCGGGGCTGTCGTCAAGAACACCTCCCACAACTGCTTCTATTTGAGTATCAAACGGGTACAGTCCTAAAGTAGTTTCAAGCAGTGGTTGGCTTGGTTGCCAATTGTCAATAAGGCCTAGGTCAATGATTTTAGTCGAAATCTCGCCAGTTAATGATTCCACTTGGAACTCAACCTGTTTTTTACTTAATGCCTTATTAAACAAGTAAAGACGGTTATCATCCCATTGTTGATGAGAGTTGCCATCAATAGAGATTATTTTATCGCCTGCCTCAAACCCTGCCTGCTGTGCGATTGAGCCTTGTTTCACGTATTCGACCACTGGCTCCAATCCTTGTTGGCCGAGCAGATTGACCATGGTGTACGCAACTATAGCGAACAAAAAATTAGCTAAAGGTCCAGCCACAACTATAAAGGCTCGCTGAGATAAAGGCTGATTATTAAATGCTCGAGCTTTGTCTTGCTCACCCACATCATCTTCGGCTTCATCAAGCATTTTGACATAACCACCAAGCGGAATAGCGGCAATAACATATTCAGTTTGATCTTTACCGGAAACTTTTGACCATAATGACTTACCAAAGCCAACAGAGAATTTTAGAACCTTAACGTCACACAACCTGGCCGCAAGGTAATGTCCGTACTCATGTACGGTAACAAGGATACCAATTGCGAGAATAAATCCGCCTATGCTGAATAATAAATCTTGCATAATGATATCTAATTCACTTAATTAACTGGCTAGTCAAAATTCTGGTTTGTCGATCTGTATTGATCACCGATTCTAAATCAATATCATGCTCAATATCAGATAAGTCTAATGATTTTTTTACTAAATCGACGATCTGCGAAAACTTAATACGCTCAGTCAAAAATGCATCAACAGCCACCTCGTTTGCAGCGTTCATTATGGTTGGAGCCGAGCCTGAAGCCTCAATCACCTCACGCACCAGATCCAAGCTGGGGTAGCGCTTAAGGTCTGGTGACTCGAACTCCAGTGCCGAGGACTGTAAGAAATCGAGCTGGGTTGCACCGGATTCGATTCTGCTTGGCCAAGCTAATGCGCTGGCAATCGGAATCCGCATATCCGGCGATCCCATCTGTGCAACAACAGAACCGTCAACAAATTCGACCATAGAATGGATGACACTTTGTGGATGAATGATAATTTCAATTTTTGACTCATCTTGCCCAAATAAAATACAAGCCTCAATGAGCTCCAATGCTTTATTCATCATGGTTGCTGAATCGACTGAGATTTTCTGGCCCATGCTCCAGTTAGGGTGAGCACAAGCTTGCTCCGGTGTAATTGAGTTAAATTGATCCAACGGCAACGTTCTGAAAGGACCGCCTGATCCAGTTAAAAGGATGCGTTTAATTCCCTGAATTTTATTATTATTAACAGCGCAATAATCACTTGGCAAACATTGCATGATTGCATTGTGCTCGCTATCTACGGGTAGGATTTTTGCTCCTGATTTTCTCGCTCTTTCAAGCAGAAATTCACCAGCCATGACTATTGGCTCTTTATTGGCGATTAATACTTTTTTACCCGCATCGATTGCTGCCAATGTTGATGCCAAGCCGGCTGAGCCGACTATGCCTGCCATTACAATATCAACGTTTGAAGCCGTGGCTATTTGTGTTAATGCCTGTTGACCTGCAAGGACTTCTACATTTGCATTTGCTTGAACAAGTTGTGTTTGTAATTCTTTGGCTGCGTCATTATCTATCACAACAGCAAAACGAGGTTTATGCTCGAGGCACTGTTGATAAAGTCTTGCTATATTTTTATTAGCAGATAACGCAACAACAGAATATCGATTCTGTTGGCGGGAGATGACATCAAGCGTATTTTTACCAATACTGCCTGTACTACCAAGTACACAGACTTGGTCAGTCTTAACCATTAATCAACCAGTTCACAAGTAAATAGTAAAATGGCATGGCGGCGACTACACCATCAATACGATCAAGTACCCCACCGTGTCCGGGAAATATTGTTCCACTATCTTTGATTCCAATATTTCGCTTTAACCAGCTTTCATAGAGATCACCCACTACGGAAATCAAACTAATAAAAGCTGCGCCAAGTAACCAATAAACCCATTTATCTTGAGGTAAATTGATTAGATAGGCACTAATAAGCGCTAAAACTAAAACGCCTATCGTGCCTCCTAATACTCCTTCACGAGTTTTCCCGGGGCTGATCTTTGGTGCTAATTTAGTTTTACCGAATTTTTTACCGGCAAAATAAGCAAAACTGTCTGCTCCCCAAACTAAAATCAAACCTGCCAGTAATACCGATGGGCTTATCTGGTGTAATAAAACCAAGCATAACCATGCAACCAGCAATACCCAATAACCAGAAAGCAAAATACTATCTTTGCGATTCGTCTGACGATCAGTAACCAGCAAAACGAATCTAAACCCCCACCACAATGCACCAAAGACAATAATACCCAAGCCCCACCGATCCTTGAAAAAATAGGCTCCTATTAATAGTAAAGACATGCCTAAAACATAAAAAGCCTTATGCGACGACTTTTCTAAACCTCCCAGTCTAGCCCATTCATGAGCACCGAGTAGACATAACAAAGAGATTAACAAAACAAATATATATGGTGGCAACACAAAGTTTGCCAATAGAAATATGGCTATCAGAATACAAGCAGTAATAATACGTTGGCCTAGCATTGTGCGAGTATTTGCTCTCCTGTTAGACCGTAACGCCGCTGTCGGCCAGCAAACGCATCAAGCGCTTTTTTAAATTCTGATTCATCAAAGTCCGGCCAATAAACATCGGTAAAGTATAATTCAGTATAAGCGAGTTGCCAGAGTAAGAAATTACTAATCCTAAATTCACCACCTGTTCGAATAAACAAATCCGGTTCTGGAATTCCATTAGTACATAATGCACTTGAAAAAGTGCTTTCAGAAATTTCATCTACGTCTAATTCACCAACTTTGACTTGTTCAGCCAGATCACGTGCTGCGTTAACAATATCCCATTGACCGCCATAGTTAGCAGCAATATTCAGCACTAAAGCATTGTTACTTTTTGTCAGTTCTTGCGCTTTTGCTATCGCTGTTTGTAATCTTGGTCTGAATTTAGAAATATCACCAATCACGTTTAACCTGACGCCCTCTTTATGCATACGATGAATTTCATTCTCAAGTGTCGAGATAAACAATTCCATTAATAAGTTGACTTCTTTTTCAGGCCGCTGCCAATTTTCACTACTAAAGGCAAATAAAGTCAAATATGGCACGTCATATTCGGAGCAACAGCGAATAACTTCACGAACAGTTTCCACACCACGTCGATGTCCAAATACTCTGGGCTGTCCTTTACGCTTGGCCCAACGACCATTGCCATCCATAATGATGGCAATATGATTTGGTCTTGGCTGATTGTTTGCGAGCGGCTTATTCATGACGAATGCTTGGCTAACGCTCTAAACTTCCATTATTTCCTGTTCTTTTTCGGCAATAACTGTATCAATCCTACTAATGAAATCGTCGGTATGTAGTTGAATAGATTGTTGTGCACGTTTTTCTTCGTCCTCAGTGATTTCTTTTTCTTTGAGCAACTCTTTAAAATCATTATTGGCATCACGGCGGATGTTACGTACAGCTATTTTAGAATTTTCACCCTCGGCTTTTACGGTTTTAGCCATTTCAATACGCCTCTCTTCCGTCAAAGGTGGTAGAGGAACCCGGATAACATCTCCACTGGTAATGGGATTTAATCCAAGGTCTGCTTCTAGAATAGCTTTCTCTAAAACCGGCACCATGTTTTTTTCCCAAGGAGCTAAAGACAACGTCCTTGCATCCAAAACACTAATATTAGATACCTGATTAATTGGCGTATCGGTACCATAATATTCAACACTCAAATGTTCCAGCAACGCCGGACTGGCACGTCCGGTTCTAATTTTATTCAGACTCTGATGTAATGACTCTATGGTTTTACCCATTCGTTCAGCGGCATCATCTAATATTTCATCAATCATTGTTACACCTCTGTACTGACCAGTGTTCCTATAGGCTGCCCAAGCATTATTTTACGCAAATTACCGGGGTTGTTGATATCAAACACGATTATTGGCAAATCATGATCACGGCATAAAGCGATTGCCGTGGTATCCATAACTTTCAATCCCTTGACTAAAACATCTTGAAAACTCAGTTTCTCATAGCGCTTAGCATCTGGATTAGTAACGGGATCCGAATCATAGACACCGTCAACTTTGGTCGCTTTCAACATTAAATCCGCATTAATCTCTACGGCCCTGAGGCTGGCTGCTGAATCAGTCGTAAATAAAGGATTACCAGTACCGGCGGCAAAAACAACAACGCGACCCACTTTTAAATGCTTGATTGCACGCCCACGGATATAAGACTCGGCCACAGGAGTGATTGGAATTGCCGATTGTACCCGTGTGGGAATTTCTCTTTGTTGTAGGGCCTGCTGCAAAGCTAAGGAATTCATCACCGTAGCCAACATGCCCATGTGATCGGCACTGACCCGCTCCATTCCGGCTGCTGCAGCGCTTACTCCCCGGAAGAAATTACCTCCGCCAATGACCAGGCCGATAGAAATACCTAGACGCGAAACCTCAGCAATTTCATCACTGATTCTATTTAAAGTCTCTGGATCTATGCCGAAACCGGAGTCACCACTTAACGCTTCACCACTAAGCTTTAATAAAATGCGTTTGTATTTAGGATCATTTGATCCGTTTGTATTCGACTCGGTTTCCTCCAAGCTACGCTCCTTTAGCCTGTGCCATGACCTCAGCGGCAAAATCATCCTGACGCTTTTCGATACCTTCACCTACTTCATAACGAATCATGGCCGCAACCGAGGCACCGTTTTGATTTAAGTACTTTTCTACCGTTAAATCAGGATCTTTGACAAATGGCTGACCCAGCAATGTATTCTCCTTGATGAATTTTTGCATGCGGCCAGTGATCATTTTTTCAACAATATCAGCTGGTTTGCCTGAGTCTTCAGCTTGAGCTTTAAAAATGTCTTTTTCTTTTTCAATGACATCTTGAGGAATTTCATCAGCGCTAATACTAAGTGGCCGAGTTGCCGCAATATGCATTGCCACATCACGACCTACAGTTGACTCTCCGCTAGCAGTGACCAATACACCAATTCTGTTACCATGCAAATAACCGGAAATTGACTGCCCATCTTCAGCATTAGCAACTTGAAAACGTCTAATACTGACATTTTCACCAATTTTTCCAATCAGCTCGGTTCTTGTCTCATCAACTGACTTGCCGCCTGCAAGTTGCTGAGATACCAAACTGTCAACGTTATCCGGTTGATTAGCTAGAACCACATCCGCAACGTCCGAAGCAAACTGACTAAATGAGCTATCTTTAGCAACAAAATCCGTTTCACAATTAATTTCCAGAATACATGCAGCATTGGCATCTTCTGATTGTTTAATTACAATAATGCCTTCTGCAGCAATACGAGAAGATTTCTTATCAGCAGCAGCAGCACCTTTTTTGCGCAGCGCTTCAACTGCCGCTTCCATATCACCATCTGTTTCGGTAAGTGCTTTTTTGCACTCCATCATTCCGGCACTTGTGCGCTCACGTAGCTCTTTTACCATTGCCGCCGTAATAGACATGTTTTACCTCTTAATCGTTATTTAGGCAGAATAAAGCTTGCATCAAGCTTTTGGCTCTGTTGTCTCATCGGAACCCGCTTCAGGCTCCTCAGTAATTTCTGTAGTTTCAGCTGTAGATTCTTGTTCAGTGGCATCTACAGTTTCAGCTGCAGGTTCAGTTTCTTCAACATCAGAAGCCACCTCAGCTTCGGCAACCGACTCAGACTCTTGTACCGATTCAGTTGCTTCAACTTCAGAAGTTACCTCGCTTGTAGATTCTGTAGCATCTACTTCTACAGCTGTTGGCGCTTCAGTTTCAATAACAGCCTCTGTTACTGGTTCCTCGGCTTGCTCAGGAGCCACTTCTGCTGTGGCAGCTGTCACTGAAGCTTTTTTCACTACTTTTTTGACAACTTTAGTGGTTACTTTTTTCTTGGTAACAGTTTTGGCCGCCTTTTTCTTGGCAACGCCACCTTCAGTCACCTCAACATATTTTTCACCGCCAGCACCAATCGTTCTGGCACTTTGCTTACCATCTTTAATGGCTAGGCAGATGCCGGTCAAGTAAAGCTCAATGGCTCGTATCGAATCATCATTACCTGGCACAATATAATCAACTCCATCTGTGGTTGAGTTGGTGTCGACGATCGCTACCACAGGGATTCCAAGTCGATTGGCTTCTTTAACCGCAATATTTTCTTGATCGACATCAATAATAAACAATGCATCAGGTAAAGAGGTCATGCTACGTATACCAGCTAAACTGCGATCGAGTTTGTCTCGTTCGCGTTGAATACTTAGACCTTCTTTCTTGTTAACGCGTTCCAAACCGCCCTCTTCGATTAAGGTATCCAGATCATTGAGACGGTTAACTGAATTACGTACGGTTTTGAAATTCGTCAGCATACCACCTAACCAGCGGTGATTAACATATGGACAATCGCATGCCTGGGCTTGTTCTTTAACGATATTGCTGGCTGCGCGTTTAGTCCCAACAATCAGAATCTGTCCTCCACGTGAAGCTAATTTACCTAGAAAATTGACCGCATCATTGTAAAGCGGCAGGCTTTTTTCCAGGTTAATAATATGAATCTTGTTGCGCTCACCGAAGATATACGGTGACATTTGCGGCGACCAATAACGTGTTTGATGGCCGAAGTGAACGCCAGCCTCTAGCATCTGGCGCATGGTTACAGTGCTACCCATTAAAAATACTCCATAAGTTCGGGTTCTTCTTCCGCAGACCTGATTGCCGACCTTGTACAAGGCACCCGGACAACCCAAGTTAGCCTGCGTGACGATTCCTTAAAACCGGTTGATTTTAAGGTTGCGCGTTTATAGCACACTTTAGTGCAAAATCAAAGCTTTACAACTCAATCATCAGCGTCACCGGCCCATCATTGACCAATGAAACTTTCATATCAGCACCAAAAACACCAAAGCCTATGCTGGGTAGTTGTTTTTGTCGTAATAGATCGCAAAATTGATTAAACATTTGTTCGGCTTCTACTGGTGGCATGGCAGCAATGAAATCGGGCCGACGCCCTGAATCTGTACTGCCGTAAAGTGTAAACTGGGGTACCGCAAGAATCGCTTTATTTTGATCTAAAATCGAATATTGAAAGCGTCCCTTTCCATCCGCAAAAATTCGTAAATTGAGGAGTTTATCGATTGCTTTAGATAGTTTTTCTGAGTTGTCTTCGTGACCAAAACCAACCAAGACTAATAGACCTTGCCCAATTTCAGCAACTATTTGTTGCTCTATTTGAACACTAGCACTGTTTACTCTTTGAATCAGTAACTTCATATAAAACTCAGAAAGCTAAAAAGGGGCCACCTGGCCCCTTTTGAAACTATATGTTATTCGCTCTAGGCTTGTGCAGCTTCTTCCTCAGTAATCGCTTTTTTACTAAGTCTGATTCTGCCTTGTTTATCTACTTCCAAAACTTTTACATCGACAACATCACCTTCACTTAACTCATCGCTAACCTTCTCAACACGCTCACTTGAAATTTGAGAGATGTGTAGTAAACCATCACGACCTGGCAAAATATTTACAAAAGCACCAAAGTCCATTAATTTAACCACTCGTCCGTTATAAATCTTACCGACCTCCACATCGGCAGTGATATCTTCAATGCGTTTTTTCGCTTGCTGACCTGCAGCATTATCAACAGAAGCAATATTGACTGTGCCGTCATCGTCAATGTCGATTGTCGCACCGGTTTCTTCGGAAATAGAACGAATAGTTGCCCCACCTTTACCAATAACGTCGCGAATCTTATCAGTTGGAATCTTAATCGTAATAATTCGAGGCGCATAGTCAGACATCTCGGCTCTTGGAGCATCAATAGCTTTTGCCATTTCCCCAAGAATATGTAGGCGTCCTTCTCGAGCTTGCTCTAAAGCAACTTCCATGATTTCTTTGGTAATACCCTGGATTTTGATATCCATCTGCAAGGCTGTTACACCCGCCTCAGTTCCAGCAACTTTGAAGTCCATATCACCAAGGTGATCTTCATCACCAAGAATATCGGTCAATACTGAATACTGGTCACCTTCTTTAATCAAACCCATGGCTACACCGGCAACTGGAGCTTTAATTTTGACCCCAGCATCCATTAATGACAAACTGGTACCGCAAACACTGGCCATTGAGCTGGAACCATTTGATTCTGTGATTTCAGATACCACTCGGATCACATAAGGGAAATCTTCTGGCTTAGGTAATACTGCCGCTACACCGCGCTTAGCCAGGTTGCCATGTCCAATTTCACGGCGCTTAGGTGATCCGACACGACCTACTTCACCTACACAGTAAGGAGGGAAGTTGTAGTGCAACATGAATGGTTGTTTATACTCACCTTCGATGGCATCAATCACCTGCGCGTCACGCTCAGTACCAAGTGTTGCAACAACTAATGCCTGAGTTTCACCACGAGTAAATAACGCTGAACCATGAGTACGAGGGAGTAATCCTAGCTCTACATCAATTGGACGAACAGTTTTAGTATCACGGCCATCAATACGTGACTCACCAGCTAGAATTCTGCCACGAACAGTTTCCTTTTCTAAAGAACTAATCGCCGCATAAACTTCGTCACCTTTTTCTTCGTCTTCGCCAGCAAATTGTTCAATTATTTTTTCACGGACGTCTCTGAGTTGGTCCTGACGCTGAGATTTTTCAGCGATCATATAGGCACTTAAAACTTGATCTTTAGCCGCATCTTTGACTTGCTGCGCCAATGCTTCATCAGATTCAGGAACCTGCCAATCCCAGGCTTCTGGCCCGACCTCTGCTGCCATTTCCGTAATCGCTTTACAAGCAACAGCTAAGTTCTCATGACCAAACATGACGGCCCCAAGCATTTCTTGCTCGGTTAAGATATCGGCTTCAGATTCAACCATCAATACCGCATCTTCTGTGCCCGCTACAACCAGGTCTAATCTTGATTGATTACTTAATTGGCTAGCAGATGGATTTAGCACATATTGACCATCGACAAAACCAACTCGACAGGCACCCATCGGCCCATCAAATGGAATGCCGGAGATTTGCACTGCTGCTGATGCTGCCAGCATGGCCACAATGTCAGCATTAATTTCAGGATCAAGTGACAATACTGTCACAACGACTTGAACTTCCTGGGCAAAGCCTTTGGGGAATAAAGGCCGCATAGGGCGATCAATCAAGCGGCAGGTTAAGATCGCTTTTTCTGAAGGTCTTCCTTCACGTTTAAAAAAACCACCTGGAATTTTTCCGGCGGCGTATGTTCGCTCTTCGTAATCGATAGTTAGCGGCAAAAAGCTCATTGGCTCTGCATCGGGACGACCTACTGCAGTTGCTAATACAACCGTGTCGCCCATGCTTGCTATAACTGAAGATGCTTGTTTTGCAATACGATTAGTTTCTAATTTGACTTCGTGTCGCCCGTACTGAAAAGTTTTAGTAATTCTATTTTGATTCACTCGTTTTTCCTACTATGAGCCTTCACTTGAAGGCTCGAATTAAATTCCGATTCCTACAATTATTATTTGCGTAAACCAAGCCTCGCAATCAAAGTTCTATAACGCTCGATATCTTTTGCTTTGAGATAATCAAGCAGTTTGCGTCTTTTGTTTACTAAACGTAAAAGTCCCTGGCGGGAATGATGATCGTGGATATGAGTTTTGAAATGTCCGGATAAATCCTGAATCCGTGCGGTCATCAATGCCACTTGTACTTCAGGAGATCCCGTATCGTTAGGGCTGGTTGCATATTCACCTGCAATCTGAGCCGTCTGTTCAGCAGATAATGTCATATATTCCTCGAAAATAACCTATATTTAATCTGTTCATCCTGGCATGTTGCGCTAACAACCGTTCAAATGTGAATAAATCCAGGAGAGTATTTGTCTTAACATGGACATAGCCATGACGAAGGTCGGGTATTGTATATCGGCTAAATTCGAGTAACAAGCGATTGTTAGGAAAAATCAATCATTTAGCTACGATTTAATCCGCTCGGTTTTGGCCCTAATAGGCAGGAAAATTAATTGAAACTTTACAGCCCCCCAATTCACTATCAGTAAAGTTCAGCTCTCCTGAATAACTCTCAATAACATCCTGCACCACGCTTAGGCCAATTCCCTGTCCAGGTGGACCTTCACGTTCATCACCTCTAACCCCGCGCTGGGTGATTTGAGTGATTTTTTCTCTGTCGATACCAGGACCGTCATCTTCAACTAAAATTTGAAAAGCCGGGCGACGCTTGTCACTGTCTTTGTCGGCCTTTATCGATATTTCAATTCTGGATTTAGCCCATTTATAGGCATTGTCAAATATATTACCCAGCACTTCCATTAAATCGCCTTTTTCGCCATAAAAATTGAGATCAGCATCAATATCAGTCTGAGTGGCGATTTGTTTATCGATATAAACTTTATCCAGGGCATTAATGATTTGATCGGCCACGGGCAATATTTCAACCGGCTTGTTAAAAGTTTGTTTGCCGGAAACAGCTGCCCGCTGCAATTGATAATCAACTATTTCTTGCATCCGCCATAATTGAGCTGTAGCTGTTTCCTTAGCTTCATCGTCCGACTTGTTTTGCTCAAAATAACCTTGTAATACGGCTAAAGGCGTTTTTAAACTGTGAGCCAAATCACCCAGGGTATTGCGATAACGAATTAAGTGATTACGCTCGTTGCGAATTAAATCATTAATATTATTAGTCAAATGGGAAAGTTCTTTGGGGTAAACACCGCTTAATGAGTCCTTCTCTCCGCCTTCAATGGCACGGATTTCATCTGCGACTTTACGCAGTGGTCTTAAGCCCCATTGCACCACTAATCCTTGTACGAATAATAATAATATTGCTAAAGCACCTAACCAAAACCATAAAGTTTTGCGATAAGTATTAATTTCATTGTGATAACGTTCTAAATCTTCAGCAATAGTGAAAACATAGCGAATGAAGTCATTGTTTACCTGCCAGGCGACCCCGAAATTCAATACAAAAAAACCTTCTTGCCTGGAATTTTCTTGTTGTGAAAAAGACATTACTCCCGTGTTGAGCATCGGTATTGATGGTAATTCAACGCCAAGTAATGAAGGCGACGCCCAGATTTGACGGTTATCGTCCGAGACAATGACTGAAGCATATAAACCAGATCCTGGCAAAGAAAATCGTCGCTCTAAAAGATTATTTGCTACATTTAACAATCCGTTTTCGTCAACATCGGAAGCTGCTAAAAAAGCATAAAGATAACCAATTAAAGCTTCACGATGCGCAGTAGTAACACTATCCCGATAGGCACGATCCAGTGCTAGTCCAGTGACACCCAGAAAACAGATTAAGACTACTATTGCAGATAAAAATAACCGTCTTCGCAGCGAAATTCGCAAGGTTTCAGCTTATGAAAATGGAATGTTGAAACGGTACCCTCTACCACGTAAAGTTTCAATTGGCTGAATTTCATTTTCCGGATCAAGTTTTCGTCGTAATCGACCTATGAACACTTCAATGACATTACTGTCACGCTCGGCATCTTCTTCATATATATGTTCGGTTAATTCAGATTTGGAAATCACTTTTCCAGTATTGAGCATTAAATACTGCAATAACCGATATTCGTAAGCCGTTAAATCCAATTCCTTACCTGAAACTGAAACCGCTTGTGAATGGGTATCCATTTCTATTTCACCACAACGTACAACAGAATCAGCAACACCTGCAGCACGGCGGACTAGAGCACGTAACCTAGCTAGTAATTCTTCAATATGAAAAGGTTTGACCATGTAGTCGTCGGCACCGGCTTCCAGACCTTCCACTTTTTCTTGCCAGCGGGAACGCGCAGTTAATATTAAAACCGGATAAGTATAGCCTTCAGTTCTTATGGTCTTGATTACTTCAACACCACTGAGTTTTGGCAACCCAATATCTACAACAGCCACATCGACGGGATATTCACGGGCATAATAAAGCCCGGTTTCTCCATCATCGGCCGTATCAACTACATAGCCGGATTCTCTTAATTTTTGAGCTAATTGATCACGCAAATTTTGTTCGTCTTCAATTACTAATACACGCATTATTTTGTTTGTCCTGTAAGTTGTAGAATATAGAGATGATTAGTCGCTGAATGATTGTGGCGCGACATCCATATATTGGATTTTGCCATCTTTAAGAAACTTAACTCGCCAAAACTTACCTTTATGTTGCTTGACGTCTAATACCCGCCCGCCAGTTTCATTCTTAACATGATGTACAGCTTTTTGTTTCGCTGGATACGAGTTTAACTTGTTAGATTGATTTTGTGGCTTAGATTGTGCTAAACAACCATAGGAAAAACCGCCTAGAATAAGGGTAACAAACAGTGAATAAATTGTGAGTTTCCTTGTCATTAACGAATTTTTAAGCCTTGAAAAGTAATATATCATTTAAGTTTTGGTGTTTCAGCTTTAATCACGCGACAGTCTAAGCTAAACATGATGAAATTATAATTTTACAGCCTGAATTGCTAATGAATCCATTATTTTACGTACGAGCGGTCTTCATGAATTTAAGATTAATACTAATACTAACGCTATCTATCACAGTTGCGCCAGTAACATATGCTAATAAAGACGAATTAAAATTATCCGATCTGCCAAGCTGGAAAAGTGAAAACTTACTCAATGGCTGGGAAGCATGGCTAAATTCTTGCGTGGCTTTTAGAAAAAAACAATTACCAACCTGGATCAAAGTTTGTGACAAGGCTAATCAAACCACCCCAACTCAAGAAAGCATCAAACACTATTTTGAAAGCCATTTCAAACTTTCTGCAATCACTAATAGCAACGGCTCAAGTGAAGGAATAATTACTGGTTATTATGAGCCGGTTTTGCTGGGCAGCTTAACATCAAGTGACGAGTATAAATATCCGGTTTACCAAAAACCATCAAGTTCTAATCTACAATCATTGTCGCGCAAACAGATTGAGAACCAGCCGGAAAAATTCGAGAACGATATTTTGTTATGGACGAACAATCTATATGACTTGTTTTTTCTCCATGTTCAGGGCAGTGGCCGCGTACAGTTGACAAATGGCCAGCAAAAATCATTAGTCTATGCGGGCAATAATGGTCACCAGTATACCTCGATTGGAAAAGTGTTGATTAAGCGCGGAGAAATGGACAAAAGGAAAGTTTCATTAACAGCTTTAAAAGATTGGTTAAACAATAACTCAGATCAGGCACCTGAAGTATTACAACAAAATGAGCGCTATATCTTTTTTGATCTTGTTGAAACACCAAATCAAGAAAGTGGCCCACGAGGTTCATTAAATGTTCCTCTTACGCCGCAGCGCAGCATTGCAATCGACCCAAAACATGTCACCTTAGGCAGTCCGGTCTTTCTTGAAACCACATTACCTAGTGCAAATAATCAACCCCAAAGCTTTAGCCGCTTAATGTTCGCTCAGGATACCGGAGCGGCAATTAAAGGCCAAGTCCGAGCAGATGTATTTTTCGGTCAGGGCGAAAGAGCTGAATATTTAGCCGGAAACATGAATCAAAAAGGAAAAATGTATTTACTAGAGCCACGTTAAAAAACACACATTACTACAGTTTCATTAACATCTATCAAAGAATAACCCCATTTGCGTTGTTTCAACCGTCCCTTTATTCCAGTAACTCTTTGCGCCACCCTTTAGTCAATCTTCCCGTTCTATTGCTAACGTAATCAACAACGTCCTTACGGGTGGCTAACCGAGTTGCTGGTATTTGATATTTTTCAGCTTTGTACTCCAGTTTTTGACGTAACTGCCTGACTCGTTGTTTTTGTGGCTCTGTAAGTTGCTCTCGCTCTTTCCAAACAGGTTGTTGTGGCTTTTTGAGTCCGAGTTTAATATTTTTCAATACATCATCTAAGTACTGTTTTGCGAATCGTGGGTCATCAGCAAGTATTGATTGCAATGTATATAAATCTTGTGGCAACGTTTTGCCAATTTCACTGATAGAACTATTTGACAAAATCCAATTCTTGGGTCGGTTGCGATTTTGCGCTGTTTGTTCACGCCAAATTACTAGTTGCTTTATTACTTGTTGATTTTGATCAGCAAGCCGATGAGAAGATTTAAAATTTTTGTAGGCCTGGCTTGGCTCGAGATGGAATTGCAACATTCGCTCAAGCTCAAATTCTTGTTCTTGCTTAAACCAGTTTAATTTTTGACTCTGTTCCAATCTGTCATTTAGCCAGTCATATAATGTTTTCAAATAGCATACATCATTCAAACTGTAATCGATTTGCCGCTCAGTAAGTGGTCGTTTAGCCCAATTACTACGAGTTTGAGATTTAGGCAATTCAATATCCAATAATTCCTTGACTAAGGAGGCGTAACCCAGTTGTGGCGTTAGATTACAAAATTCAGCAGCTAGCTGGGTATCGTAGATGTTGCTTATATTTGAATCACAGTAGTAACCCAGAACTTCGATATCTTGAGAAGCGGAGTGAATAATCTTGGTTATATTTTTATCGGCAAGAATTGAAGCTAGTAAGGCTGAACTATCAAAAGCCAAGGTATCGATACAAATAGTAAGTTCTGGACTTGATAGTTGCACCAGGCAAAGCTGCGGATAATAGGTTCTATCTCGCATAAATTCAGTGTCCACCCCTATCCAATCTGAAGAAATGAAACACTCGGCGATATTTTCCCACTGGGAAATAGATGTGATGATTTTGTGCTCAGTTTTGAGTTTTTTATCCATGATTCGGCTACAATTGCGCTAGTTTTTTAGCATAGTGCGTACTTAAATTATATGCTCGTTTTTTTCGAAACATTATTGAAAATTTGCTTCTTTAAAGCCAAACCGCAAGATTTGCCTGCAGATCGACAATGGTTAGTGATTTCTACAGTCTTGATTGTTGGAGCGACTATCGTTGCTGGCATGAATAAAGAGTCAAGCAATCAAATTTTATTGTTTGCTTTAAGTCAAGTTGCAATTTACGCCGCCGTAATTTGGCTTTTATTGAGAGTTAAAGGTTTTCATGTTCGCTGGCCCCAGACCATCACTGCTTTGTTCGGCACCAGCTTTTTGTTACAACTGGTTGCCATTCCATTTGCTAATGACATACCACTATTACAAGACGGGCAAATTACCATTAATAACGGCTTATTGTTTGTATTTTTCATCAGCTTATGGAATTTGGTTATTGTCGCCTATATTTTAAAAAATGCCCTGGAAAGCTCTTTTTTTGCAGCTTTTATCTTAGGCTTTTTTGCTCAAGCGATTAGTTTGACTATAGCACTTAGCCTGGTAGGACCAACGGTTGTAGATCCGGCGTTGTAAAGAAAATAGTCAAACTAAAAGGAGATTCTGGATAGCTCTTCGAGTTTCCAGAATGACGAAAACCAACTACTCGTCTGTTACACAGCCCTCGCTAGCCGTTTTCACATTCTTAATGTATTTGTATAAGGTTCCACGCTTTGCTTTATATTCTGGCATCGTCCAATCATTACGACGTTGAGCAATATCATCGTCAGACAAATCTACTTCCAGCCGATTATTGACCGAATCTATAGTAATCATATCACCATTTTGCAAAAGCCCAATTGGACCGCCTTCTTGGGCCTCAGGCACCACATGACCAATGATAAAACCATGGGAACCACCAGAGAAACGGCCATCAGTAATCAATGCCACGTGGTCACCCAGACCTGCACCCATAATAGCTGACGTTGGTGTTAACATTTCCGGCATACCTGGCCCACCTTTGGGACCTTCGTAGCGAATAATGATCACGTCACCTTTTGCGATTTCGCCCTGCTCTAGGCCCTTAAGCATATCTTCTTCGGCATCATAGACGCGTGCCGGGCCCTTAAATACCTCTCCTTCCTTACCAGTGATTTTTGCCACCGCACCACCGGGAGCAAGGTTACCTTTTAATATTTGAATGTGGCTAGTCGATTTGATCGGCTGATCAAGCGGATGAATGATCTTTGGTTCGTCACCCAATTCCGCTACATCGGCTAAATTTTCCGCAATCGTTTTTCCAGTCACTGTCATACAATCACCATTAATTAGTCCTGCATTGAGTAACATCTTCATTACTGCTGGCACACCACCAATATTATGCAAATCCTCCATCACATACTTGCCACTGGGTTTTAAGTCAGCAATATAGGGGGTTTTGTCACTTATAGCCTGGAAATCATCGATGGTTAATTCGACATCAACAGCTCTAGCTATTGCCAGCAGATGCAAAACCGCATTGGTTGAACCACCCAGAATACTGACAATAACCATGGCGTTCTCAAAGGCTTCACGGGTCATTATGTCACGAGGTTTTAAATCTAGTTTTAATAGATTTAATACAGCAGCACCAGCATTTTCACATTCTGCAATTTTTCGAGCATCAATGGCTGGGGTTGATGAGCTATGCGGTAATGACATCCCCATTGCCTCAATGGCACTGGCCATTGTATTTGCTGTATACATGCCACCACAAGCGCCAGCACCAGGAATCGAATGTCGGACAATTTGCTGGCGGGTCTGTTCATCAATTCGATCGGCGATGTACTCCCCATAACTTTGGAAGGCCGAAACGACGTCCAGAACTTGCTTAGAATTATTGACTCTGATAAGCCCTGGTTTAATCGTGCCCCCATAAATCATCAACCCTGGGCGATTGAGACGTCCCATGGCCATAATACAGCCCGGCATATTCTTATCACAACCTGGTATGGTGATAATGCCGTCATACCACTGTGCAGCAACTACCGTCTCTATAGAATCGGCGATTATCTCACGCGATTGCAATGAGTAACTCATGCCCTCAGTACCCATAGAAATACCATCGCTCACACCAATTGCGTTAAAACGCATTCCGACCATATCAGCACTAAGCACACCTTCTTTTACCTTAGCTGCAAGATCATTCAAATGCATGTTGCAGGTATTACCCTCCCACCAAATGCTGGCAATCCCGATTTGCGGTTTGGACATATCCGACTCAGTCATGCCAGTGCCGTAGAGCATGGCCTGAGAGGCGCCTTGTGAACGAGGCTGGGTAATACGAGAACTATAACGGTTCAATTTTTCGGACATAGTAGTCTCCGCACAGGATTAGTTGAATAGTCAGGATTTTAACCGACAGCTCACAGCAGGCAAGTCTAAACAACCATTAAGTGGTTTCTTCGGCTTGCAGTAAGTCTTGTTTTTTATTTAATAATTGCTCGACCTTGTATTTTGGAATTTGATATTCCCAGTCGGTCCAAAGCTGATTATAAGTTTCGGCTTTTTCATTGACTTTATCATCCGCTGAAGCCGCAATAGCTTGTAATACTATCCAACCTTCTTCAACGTCAGTAAGTAAAATCAAAATAATCAAACCATCAGCGGTCTGCACATTAATTGCCTCGACATCTCCACTGAGAACAGTATCGGCCCTAACTCTGACATTATCGAGTTGCAAATTACTAATTGAATCTGCAATTTGTTCCAACTTAAATGAATCTGCCGTTTCACCTTCAATTAAATTAGCCAAGGTGTAATTATTCTGTTGCTTGATGATTTGGACAACTTCATCAGTTTCAGGGTGTAACTCAATTTGTTGCAACTGATCGGGATTTAATGCCAAGATGGTCTTGTTCAACCATTGATCGGTTGATTTGTAGAGATTCAAATAGCCTTTCACCAACCAAGATTGTGGGCTTTTGAATTGTCTGACAAACCAGTTCTTGCCATCCCCTGACAACGATGGTTGAGATTTCCCAAACAACACATCGGCGATAGAATTGTTTTCTTCATCATTAAACCGGATTCGAACCGAATCCTCATCATCATTAGCCAACCCTATTTCACCTAAAAGTAATTCATTTGACGTTTTAACTTCTAGAATTTCAAGTTCGGCAATACCGTAAAGCAATTGTCTGATTGCAACGACATTAGCCGGATAATCATCCTTACTCGCTACCTCCCAGTGTTCCTCCACTTTGTTGATAACGATAGACTCTTCACTAGAGTCAATCAATATACTGTTGACATCCGCCAAACTTTTTTCCAGGCCAGGAATAAACAACTCCTGCTCGTTAGTCGTTTGGGTATTTACCGGATCTTTTGTGTAGAACAAAACAGCAAAAAGCAAACAACAAAAAGCAAACAATATCAGTATTACTTTTTTACTGATCATTATCAGGCAGCTCGCTGTGATTTAAAAAACATTAACATCAATCCGAATAATGTGATTAGCAATGGCATCAATGCCAGATTCACCACTTTAACGATTGACTCGACCCGTTGGATGTCTTTTTGTAAAGCATGACGAACCTGTCTAAGCTCTTTGCGTATAGTCAATTTTTTATTGGTAAAATTTTCAATTTCCTGTTGCTGATCCTCACTAAGAATTGCACTGTTACTGGAGTCTTTCGCCTGCTCAAGTTGTAGCAACTTGTTTTCAGTTTCCTGCAATTGAGCGATTAATTCTTGTTCTTTTTGTAAAAAATTTTGATCCGCAGCCTGCCTTATCTTCTCTAATAAAGTAAACGGTCGATTATTGCTGCCCCGGTTACGCACGCTAATTAAATCCGGACTACCCGACATCTGGTCGACGAGATTGGCTAACAGCTGACCGTTTCCAGCCGAAGGTATTGCGATGGTTGAGCCAAGAAAGTTTTGTACCTGCACCCAGAATTGATCACGTAATAAATCTGTGTCGGCAAATATAATTATGTTTATCTGCCCCTCATTAATCTGCTCAGTTTCCGCTGGAGATTGGCTTTGTTCTTGAGAACTCTCGTTATTTTTATCAGCTATAGATTCTGGCTGATAATTCGGGAATGCGGTTTGCGCCTTACCAGATATTCTTGCTGCGACTATCTTACTAGCGTTACCAGGTTGATATTGTTTGAGTACCTCTTTGGGATCAGCCTGAAACTTGAGAGTTTCAGTATTAATCAATGAGGCATTATCAGAAGTCGTCAATAGAGCTGAAAAATCTATGTTTACATCTTCTGATGGTTGAAGCTCTCCGGCAGACGCTAACACCACCTCTCCAAGTTGCTGAAATGCAGGGTCTTCAGCATTCATATTTTCCTGATTAAGCATAAACCAGATTGGATAATCGATGACTTCGGCTCGTCCTGAGGCAGATGATTGAACTCTTAGGGAGCGATCTAAATCTGCAATAACTGTTGATGCATCGACTTTAATCCCCCAACTTGACAAAAGCAGGCTAATGGGAGCTTGTTCATCGCTAGTACTGTCTTGCTGGATTTTTAATTGATCCGGTTGTTGACTGGATTCAGCATATGGGTCGATAAACATAATCACTTTACCGCCATTTAAGGCATATTGGTCAAGTGCAAACAATGTTTGTTTGGATAGTGTGGAAGGATAGATGGCCAAAACCACCGATAAACCTTCCTCCAGGGTATCAAGCTCGGCATCCAGATATTCAACATCGTGCAATTCACTAAGTTGTTGCAAACTGAACCAAGGTTGTGACGGCATGCCGAACATGGCGGCTTGTGAATCACCTTGTACTGGCAAAGTAGTTAAAATACCCACCTTGGTTTGCTGCTCAGATGACAATCGATAGATTAATTGGCTTAAATCATATTCGAGTTGCTGTTCTGTTTCGGGCGAGAAAAAAGGAATAGTTTCACGGCCATCAACCGAGTTCGTTCCTACTAAGCCAAAATAAAAGCTGCTACCAGATTGATCGATAGGCACACCACTGAGCCCATTTGCAACAGCAACATCTTCCTGTTCTGAGAACGGCTCAGGATCAATTTGGGTAATTTTGATTTTACCCCCTGCTATACGCTGATACTCCTTAATCATATCTGTAACCCGTTCACCATAAACGCCAATACCAGGGAGTTGGGTGGCCAATTTTTTTGAGTAAAAATGTTTTAAATCTATAGGTTGAGTTAAATTTGTGAGAATATTTTTTGTGCCTTGTGAGACTGTATAATTTTTATTTTCAGTTGCATCCAGTCGTACTGATGACAGATAGCGATTCGACAACATGATAACCAGCACTGTTGCCAGCAATGCAAGCAACAACTCGGACAACCCAAAATATGAAGCTTTTTGTTTAGCTTTCATTATTGTGCCTTGTTTTGTTCAATCATGATGACATTTGCAAACAGAAAAAACACTGTTATCGCCACGAAAAACACAATGTTCTTTAAACTGACTACCCCTTTAATCATCTGGGCTGTATAGTGGGTTAAAAAACTAAATGATTGCACTGTCTCAACCAACCACAACGGCGCCCAACTACTGACCAGATCAGTCACAGCATTAAAACCACTCAACATAAATAATAAACACATTGCGATGCTTAATACAAATGCTATGACCTGATTTTTGGTCAAACTTGACATACAAGCACTAATTGCCAGATAAGGTGCGGCCAACAAAAAACTGGCGAAATAACTAATCGCAATCACCCCGTTGTCAGGCTCTCCGAGAACATTAACCGTTATCCAAAGCGGGAAAGTCAAAATCAAAGCAATGCCTATGAACAACCAAGTTGCCAAAAATTTGCCAATAACCACTTGTGAAGTGGTTAATGGCATCGTTAACAACAACTCTATGGTTCCTGTTTTACGTTCCTCTGCCCAAAGACGCATCGCCAGTGCCGGTACCAGAAACAAAAACAACCAGGGGTGAAACATAAAAAAAGAAACCAGATCGGCTTGACCACGCCCAAAAAAATTACCGATGTAAAAGGTGAATACCCCGCATAAAATCAAGAAAATGACCAAGAATACATAGGCTAATGGTGTAGAGAAATACTGTCGCAATTCACGGTTGGCAATGGTCAAAATGGCATTCATCAGGTTCGATCCTGTTGTCCCTGGGTAAGTTCAAGAAATGCCTTTTCCAGTGAGTTGTGATGTTCAGCCATGAGTTGTTCCGGTGATTTGTCAGCCAGCAATTTACCGCCAGCGATCAGCAGTGTCCGATTACATACAGCATCAACCTCTTCCAGGATATGTGTGGACAAAATAATGACTTTTTCTTTAGCCATCTCCCGGATTAAACTGCGCACTTCCAATTTCTGATTTGGATCCAAGCCATCTGTGGGTTCATCCATGATTAAAACTTCCGGGTCATGCAAGATGGCCTGGGCAATCCCAACCCGCCGCTTAAAACCTTTGGATAAATTATCAATACGTTTGTGTAAAACGCTATCCAGTTGTATTCGTGAAATCGTGCTTTCAAGTCGCTGGGGCAAAGATTTAGCACCAATTTTTCTCACCCTGGCAACAAATTTCAGAAAATCCAGCACATTCATATCGGGGTAAAGCGGCGCCCCCTCAGGTAGATACCCAATTTTTTGCTTGGCAGCAATCGGCTTGGTATTAATATCAATTTCACATACTTCAACTGTTCCTGCATCAGGCAAAAGATAGCCCGTCAACATGCGCATAGTAGTGGTCTTGCCTGCACCATTAGGACCGAGGAACCCAACCACATCACTTTGATTAGCCTCAAAACTGATGCCGTCAACGGCTGTGGTCAACCCATAATTTTTGCTAAGTGATGTTGCTTTAATTGAAATTGTCATTGTCGAACTATTATTTTTTAGCGAAATTCAAGCAGGCGCGAATTTTAAAATATAAAAGCTTCAAGTCAATATGGCCTGGTTTAAGAATTGTGAGCGCGCTTAAGCAATTCCTGAGCCTGTTCGACATGTAATTTCTCAATCACGTCACCATCAACCAAAACAATTCCATGACTGGCATGTCGATCCTCCCAAGCGTTAAGAATTTTTTCTGCCCGTTCAATTTCCTTATCGGTTGGCGAGAACATGTGGTTTGCCAACTCTATCTGTTTGGGGTGAATCAATGTTTTCCCGTCAAAGCCTAAATTACGAGCCTGCTCACACGATTGATTAAATCCAAGTTCATTCTCTAAATTAGCAAATACAGCATCCAGAATCGTTAATCCCGCACTACGTCCATAGAGTATTAGCTGAGTTAAGATCGGCAATAAACCTAATCGCCCCGGTGTATGATTGATCCGCATTTCCTTGGCCAAATCTTCGGCGCCCAAGACTAAAGCCCAACTCTTATCAAGCGCCTTCACCAACTCACCCAAATTTAATATCGCATCAACTGTTTCTATTAACAGCCAGATTGGTTTATTAAACCTTGCTTCTTTTAGTAGTTGTTTTGCTTTGTGTACTTCAGCTACATCACGCACCTTGGGTAATAATACAGCGTCAACTTCTTGCCCGAAACTTAACCATTCAACATCATCAAAAAAATCAGCCCTGTTTATTGCATTGATTCGAATAACCACTTCGGCTTGATGTGGTTGAGATAAATGTTCAGAAAGCGACTGTCTGGCTGAAGCTTTCTGATCAACCAGAACCGCATCTTCAAGATCGTAAATAATGACATCTGCAGCAAGTGTTGGAGCTTTAGCTAAAGCTCGTTGGTTGTTTGCCGGGACGTAAAGTGCTGAGCGTCGAAGTTTAAGGCTCACAAATAACTAAGCACCGCCGTTAGCTTTGGTCTCAATATTCGCCAGCAATGGCTCTAAATATTTACGCACTGAACCGCGAATGAACCGAACGCCTAACCAAGATGGCATGAAGAATCGAGGTGAAATATCACCTTTATATCTTAATTTTGTTCCTTGCCCCACTTCGGCAAATTTAATTAATTCATCTGAATTACGAAAACTGCCTGCATCTTCAATGCCAAGCAAATGAATCTGGTCTTCCTCCAGAGTGACGATGGTTAGTTTTTCCATGGTTTTACAGAATATAAATATGCATGGACGCATGATAGCAGTGACACGGGCAGTGGTTTCATCATAGTGATAAACTTCAGTACTTTTGACGGCAGGCGTTAATTTACTCGCTTCTTCAAAATCATAGATAACTTCTTTGACATTATCCATCGGCGCATCGATTTGCGCCTCAAAAGTAATCAAATAACGCTCACCATAACGTATGACCTCAACATCATTGATTGAATAGGCCTGAGCAATTGGGCTTAACCCAATACTAAGAGCTAAAATGCAAATTAATTTTTTTAACATTTTCATAACCTCACGCACATTGTTTTAGTTGTAGGTCCATCGCCTGCTTAATAACCTCTATGCCACTGGTGCGATTATTCATATTTTCACTTAAAAATCGCCGCCAGGCTTTTGCCCCCGGTTGGCCGGCAAACATATTTAAAATATGCCGGGCCATGTGTTTAAGATAAATATCTTTTCCAAGTTGGGATTGTATATAGTCTGCGTATTGTTTGACAAACATTTCGCGAGAAATATCCCTTGGGATTGCACCAAAATATCGATGATCAACTTGATTCCAATAATAAGGATCATCATAAGCCTTACGGCCGATCATTACTCCATCGACATGCTGTAAATGCGAGTCGACTTGATCATAACTGATAATCCCACCGTTGATGACAATTTCCAACTGCGGGAAATCCTGCTTTAAGCGATAAACTTTGTCATATTCTAGTGGCGGAATTTCCCGATTTTGCTTTGGGCTCAAGCCATCTAGCCAGGCTTTGCGCGCATGAATAATAAAAGTTTCACATCCAGCCTGAACAATTGGCTCAATAAATTGATAAAGAAAATCATAATCGGCCTGTTTGTCAATACCGATGCGGTTTTTTACCGTAATCGGAATCGAAACCGCTGCCTGCATTGATGCCACACATTCTGCGACTAACTTTGGATTAGCCATCAAACAGGCTCCAAATTGCCCTGACTGCACTCGATCACTGGGACAACCCACATTCAGATTCACTTCACTGTAGCCATAATCCTCAGCGATTCTTGCACATTCTGCTAATTGTTTAGGATCATTACCACCAAGTTGCAGAGCAACCGGTATTTCTTTGCAATCAAAAGCCAAAAATCGCTCTCGATCACCAAATAATATAGCTCCACAATGCACCATTTCGGTATAAAGCACCATCTGCTTAGAAATCAGGCGCATTAAATAGCGAAAATGCCTGTCGGTATAATCCATCATCGGCGCCAAGCAGATTTTTCGATTAATACTTTCAGCCATATACAGTCAAGACTACCTTACGTTGATGGGGTCTATAGCGATGTTCATAAACATATAATCCTTGCCAGGTGCCCAAATTTAATTCATGGTTGCTAACTGGCAACTGAACTGATGTTTCGGTCAATATATTGCGTAAGTGACCTGCCATGTCATCTGGCCCTTCATAATGATGTTCATAGCGTTCATCGCCATCAATCACTAACCGTGAGAAGAAGTTCTCCACATCTGTGCGCACCGATGGGTCAGCATTTTCACAAATCAACAAAGACGCACTGGTGTGTTGAATAAAGACATGGCACAATCCTTTTTCAACGGCTGATTGCCGAACAAATAACTGTACCTTAGGAGTAATGTCATAAAACCCCCGGCCATTGGTAGCAATCGTTAGCGTTTCCTGATCAATCATTAAATCAACCTATTGAAAGGCCGTATTTTAACACTCACTACTATTCAGCATGACGACTAATAACCTACAAACTATTTTGACTAAACTCGAATCTGTTGAGAATCTTGAGCTTTTGACCAAGATTAATCGCGGCATTGAACGAGAATGTTTGCGTCTTGATGACCAAGGAAATCTTGCTCAAACGCCTCACCCTATAGCCTTGGGATCAGCCTTGTGTCATCCGGCCATCACTACAGATTTTTCCGAAAGTCTGCTCGAGTTTGTTACCCCGGTTTTTACTGACATTAACGAGTGCCTGCAATTTCTAAAAGAATTGCATCAATTTACTTATCAACATATCGGCGATGAATTGATCTGGATGAATTCAATGCCCTGCATTCTGCCCGGCATAACCAACATACCGATTGCCGAGTATGGAACTTCGAATTCTGGCAAGATGAAACATATTTATCGCGTTGGGCTCAGTAATCGCTATGGCAGTGCAATGCAGACTATTTCTGGCATTCATTACAATTTTTCTGTTCCCAAGGAATTACTTGATTCGATATATGGCAAAGAATTGAGCCGAGATGAAGTTTCCAATCTTTATATGAACCTGGTTCGAAATTTTCATCGTCACTGCTGGATATTGCTCTATCTGTTTGGTGCATCACCTGCTGTATGTAAATCATTCTTACGTGAAAATGATGAACACGGATTGCAGACTTTTGATGAAGTCAGTTTTTACGGACCGGATGCAACCACTTTGAGGATGAGCGATCTAGGTTATCGAAATATTGCTCAGTCACGAATCAAGATCGGTCTGTGTGATGTTGATACCTATGTTGCATCACTACGTGATGCGACTGAGCAACCCTACCCTGATTACGAACAAATCGGCGTTAAAGTTGATGGCGAATATAAACAACTTAACAAAAATTTACTGCAGATCGAAAATGAATATTACACAGTAATTCGGCCTAAACAGGTGATTCAGTCTGGGGAAAATCCGACTACAGCATTGAAAGATCGTGGCATTGGTTACGTGGAAGTACGCTGTCTTGATATTAATCCAAATTCACCGGTTGGTATCGCCGCCGAGGACACTCGCTTCGTGGATACATTACTGCTGTTTTGTTTGTTCAACGATAGTCCAGTGATGTCTGAGCAAGAAAAAGCAGAAGTGCCCGAGAATCGTAACCGTATCGTTCGATATGGCCGAAAAACTGATTTGACTTTACTTCATAATCAAACAGAAATCAGCGCACAAGTTTTGATGCACGACCTGTTGTCTGAATTAAAACCATTTGCAGACTTGTTAGACCAAGCTTACGCAGACAATTCCCACAGCCGCGCACTCACTCAGCAGATAGCAAAAGTAGATAATCCAGAACTGACGCCATCTGCAATTATCATTGAAGAAATGAGAGCTAATAATGAATCATTCTTCGAATATGCTATGCGCAAAACGCAACAACATCACAATGAACTCAAGCGATCACTGTCGGATTCAAAGCAACAGATTATGACCGAACAGGCACAGGAATCATTAATTCAACAACAAAACAGGGAACGTTCTGACTCTCTCTCGTTTGATGAATATCTCGAGAGTTATTTTAACGAAACTCTCGAGACATAACTATTTTTCCATTACATCATTTTGCTAAGAATTAGGAACAACCACTTTAGTTGTTTCTAACTCATAGTTGCGTGATGAATTGCTAAAGTGTTTGCGTTTCGAAAAGACATTTCTCCCAATTTCAGGTGCATACCACCAGGTTCGTTTAGACCAGGGGTCTTTACATTCGATTTTATAAGTATCGTATTCCCCCATTTGCGTAGTGATATGTTCTGTACCCACAACTTTACAATTACGATAGCCTTTCCAGGAGTCGCTCCCGTCAGAGCCTTTAAATTTATACGAAAATTTAGTTCCTACTGACATTGGCCAAGGACTTCCCTTACTGCTGGTAATCGTTTGAGTTCCAGTGCTACCGCTACAATTTGCCCACTCTAAACTCGGTGCATAAGCCCATATCAACTCGGTATAGCTACAACCGTTACTGCCGGAACCAGAATGAGTATCACCTTTTACACTGTTAACCGTATAAATAATCGATTCTCCATTACGTAGAGTGTGAAATTTTGTACCAACAGGATCTGTAGCTGGTTTATCAGCTGGTGGAAGAGTTACTTCTGTTGAAGCTGTGGTAGTCGCTGGCCCTTGAGTAGCAGTAGATTCGCAACCGCTAATCACCAAGGCAATTGCAGTTGTGATTAACGTAGATTTAGTTACTTTTATCGTTTTCATAGCCTAACCCTTATTATTAAATTTGGAGTTTTACAATTTACTAGTTTCGTAATTATTAAGATATTAGACTTTAGTTATATAACTAAATCTAGTTAAGCTAATAGATCGTTTAATTCTGCAAGAACAGAACCTGCTTCCTGATTAATTTTTAGCAAACACAAATTGTCAGCACGAGTTAAGCCCCGATTGATAATCACAACTGGCTTGCTTTGTTCAGTGGCTTGTTTCACATAACGCAAACCAGAATAAACCATTAGCGAAGAACCCACAACTAATAAACCTGAACTTTTATTAACAGCCTTGCTTGCCTGTTCAACAATTTTAGGGTCTAAAACATCACCAAAGAAAACCACGTTGGGTTTCAAAATCCCATTACATTGTTCACAAGCAGGCAATTTAAATGAATCTAACAAGTCTGTTTCTATGTCTATATCACCATCTGGGCGAAGTGACTTTTTAGACGTATGAAAATCAGGATTTAATGACTCTAATTTTAATTGTAGTGATTCTCGACTAGTTGTTTTGCTGCAGTTCATACAAATGACCTGATCAAGCCGACCGTGAATGTCAAGTGTATCTTGACTACCCGCAGTTTGATGCAAACGATCAACATTCTGAGTAATAATTTGACTAACTACCCCTTGGCTAGCCAATTCATTCAATGCAATGTGAGCTTGACTAGGTTTTGCTTTTTTGAAATTGGGCCAGGCCAACATACTCCTGGCCCAATAAAACTTACGTTTTGATTCAAATGTCATGAAATCCTGGTGTTGCATTGGTTTGGAATGTTTCCACTCCCCGTCTTGATCACGATAGGCCGGCAAACCGGATTCCGTACTACAACCTGCACCCGTCAAAACAGCAAATCCAGGATTTCTATGCAGTAAATCAGCAAGAATAGTTATTTTATTTTCGGTATGTAATTGTTGGTCCATTTTAAAAGTTTAAATCCTAAACAATGCACATACTAGTACATACAAACTCAATTTATATAATGTAATTTATAATAAGTACTTGATATACTATTGATATGTATAAATTATTTTATAAATACTTAGTACTTTTAATTTCGATATTATTATTACAAGCCTGCTCAATCATCAAGCCGTCTGTATACCCAAAATCTATTGGTCAAACCCCACCTGTCCAGTTGAGCCTTACTGAAACTCAAATCAAACAAAAACTCGAAGATGGCTATACTCAATGGCATGGTACACCATATGGCTATGGTCGCCAGCAAGTTCAAATTGCCGCAGATTGTTCCGGATTCACACAACAGGTTTTCAAACAGCAACTTGCTATGCGTCTTCCTCGTACAACTGAAGCTCAAATAAATTCTGGACAAAAAGTGAAATTGAAAAACGCTAAGGTTGGTGACTTGGTTTTCTTTGATCTAAAAAATGGCTACGGTCATGTTGGAGTCTATATGGGCAATAATATTGTTATGCAGGCCACCAGTTCCAAAGGTGTTACTAAAACAAACTTAAATAAAGAGAAATGGTGGGCTGATAGAGTTTATATAATTAAACGTATTTTAAAAACCAACTTGTAAATGTTTACACTCAAACGGACGTTGCAATCATAATGACATAAAATAATAATCACATTTTTCGCAGTTAACTATTCATCTTATTTACTGTCACAGATCACGATAACAACAAAGGATTAGGTTTGAATTCTGATATTGAAAATTGGTTGAACGAAATTGGCATGAGCCAGTATTACGCCATTTTCTTAGAAAATGACGTTGACATGAGCATCCTTGATCAACTGACCGAAGATGATTTACATAAGTTAGGCATATCACTGGGGCACAGGAAAAAACTACTTAAAGCGATTAACGAAATCAATGCGGTTCCATCACAAACGCCACCTGATCATTTGCCCGACAATCACACTGGACCCGAGCGACGCCAAATTACCGTCATGTTTTGTGATATGGTCGGCTCAACAGCTCTTTCCGTACAGAGCGATCTTGAAGAGTATCGAGAAATCCTTTCTGATTATCAGTCTAAATCTACGCGTATTATTAAATCATTTGACGGCTTCATCGCACGTTATATGGGTGATGGACTCTTGGTCTACTTTGGTTATCCACGAGCTCACGAGGATGATCCTGAGAGAGCAATTAATGCGGCGTTACAAATCATAGATGAAATTAATAGCGGACCTATGGCTACCTCTGCATATGTGCAAGTGCGCATTGGAATCGCAACAGGTCAAGTCGTTGCCGGAGATATTGTTGGCGAGGGAGCATCAGAGGAATTGGCCGTATTAGGTGAAACACCAAACCTCGCAGCAAGACTACATGCTCTGGCAAATCCTGGTGAAGTGCTTATCTCTGAAGGAACCTACCGGCTAATTGGACGCTTATTTGAATGTTCCAGTGCTCATGAGTATCAAATTAAGGGTTTTAATGAGCCGATAAAAGTACGGCAAGTTTTAGGCCAAAGAATCAATATCAGCCGATTCGAGGCTATACGTAATCCCGACAATGCGGTCTTAATAGGTCGTGAGTCGGAAACAATGTTACTGCATCAGCGATGGCAGCGTGCTACCGATTCAGAAGGACAAGTTGTCGTTTTGGGTGGCGAACCAGGTATTGGTAAAAGCCGGTTGGTCTACGAACTGCAACACTCTATTTCTGATACTCATCATAGTGATATTCAATTACAGTGTTTAGCTCACTGTACCAATACGGCTTATTACCCGTTTATACAATATATCAATCAATCAGCAAACCTGTCCGCTTCAAATGAAGCCGATAAACCTGAATTGTTACGCCGTTGGCTGGAACAATTGGGAATAAACGATGAATATGCTTTTGCTTTGTTTTCACTGATGTTGTCATTACCAGTAAATGATAAAAAAGAGCTGCAAGCATTGAGTACACACAGGCAAAAAGAAAAAACATTTGAGCTTTTGTGTGAATGCATTTTATCCCAGTCGAACGGAATGCCGCTACTCGTTATAGTTGAAGATATTCATTGGGCTGATCCGACAAGCCTGGATGTATTGGCCAGGATGATTAATCTGATTGCTGATACAGCGGTTTTAGTTTTAATCACACATCGTCAGGAATTTAGCCCCCATTGGCTCAATGCAGGACATATCACGGCACATTCCTTGGCACGACTGGGCCGGCGAGATGTAACTCAAATCATCCAGAGCATGGACCCAGCTAATCAATTGCATGAAAAACTAGTTCAAGAAATTGTTAAAAAGACAGACGGAATACCTTTATTCGTTGAAGAATTGACAAAAACAGTAATTGAAGACAATTTACGGGATCAGTCTTTGTTAAAAACTCAACCCCTGGGTTCTACGATTCCTACATCAATACCTGGCACCCTGCAGGATTCTTTAGTTGCCAGACTCGACAGACTATCAGATGTAAAACGGATTGCTCAAATTGCATCAGTAATAGGCCGGGATTTTTCTTATTCAATGCTTCTGCCAATGACAGGTTTGTCAAACTCAAAACTGGACACAGCGCTAGAAGCTCTTGAACAGGCAGGTTTAGTGTATAAAAAATCAACCACCCTGGATATTGTCTTTAGTTTTAAGCACGGGCTGGTCCAAGATGTTGCTTACCAGACACTGTTAAAGTCCGATAGCAAAGCACTACACTTAAAACTAGCGGAGTTAATGGAAAATCAACATCAGTCATTCGCCAAACAACACCCGGAACTGTTAGCACATCACTTCACTGTCGCAGGCGCTACTGAAAGAGCCGTTGATTATTGGCAAAAAGCAGCAACCTTAGCTATCGAAAGATCAGCTTATCACGAAGCCTTGTCACAACTCGACACTGCTATAGGCCTGTTGGAAACAACACCTGTTTCAAATCGTAATCGAGTGCAAGAACTGGAACTGCTTATCGCTCGCGCCGGGATTTTATTACCAACATTGGGCTACCGGGCTACTGAGACAGAGGCTGCTTTTACACAGGCCAATGAGCTCGCTACAAAACTCCATGATGATCGTAGTCGTTTTGCAGCTTTGAGAGGTTTGCATGGTATATATTTAGTCCGCAGCAATATTGAGGCTGCGGCGAAAGTCGCTCAAAGCTGTCTCGAAATTGCTGAAAATCATAATGAAAGTCAAACTTTATCGCTATCGCATCGACTTATCGGACAATCCCTGTATATGCAAGGTGAGCTGAATTCAGCACAAACTCACTTGATTAAGGCCCTTAATCTTGCAGCCAAGCCAAACCCCGATCAGGTAACCGCTTTAGTACATGGTGGCGGCTATCGGTTAATGACTCCGGCCTTTCTAGGTCAGGTCTTGTGGCTAAAAGGTTATCCAGATAAAGCACTATCGGTCTCTCATGCTGCGCTTGAAGAAGCGAAAAAGAATTTTGGTGCATTTACCATCTCTGCCAATTCATACTTTTTATGTTGGATTTACGGTTGGCGCCGCGAATACAGTGAAGTTACTGCACTTGCTCAACAAATATTAGCTTTGACCGGAGAACATGATTTGACCGAATGGGCGTCCCCAGGAAGTTTGCTAGCTGATTGGGAATATTTAGCCACAGCTCCTACTGACAAGGCAGCGGAGCTTGCACGCAAACGCTTAGATGCTGTACGTAATCAGTCCGGTATTATGATGCCTTTCAGACTTGGCCTGCTTGCCGAGGCACTTAGCGGCGATTGTCGAATTCAATCACTGGAAGTCATTAATGAAGCTCTAACGCTCATCAGTGAAACTGGGGAATGTTGGTGTAAAGCAGAACTGTTAAGAATCCGTGCAAAGCTGTACTATGCCAACAACAAAATCGAAGAATGTGAAAATGAACTTGTCACCGCACTAAAACTTGCTAATCAGCAATCTGCTTTAAGTTTTGAACTTAGAATAGCAACAGATCTTGCCGAACTATTGCAACTTCAGCACAAGACACAACAAGCGCGTGATGTGTTGGCTAATGTGATAAACCGCCTCGAGGAAGGATTTAACACCTTCGATTACCACCGTAGCAAAAAAGTACTAGAGTCATTCGGATTTTCAGCTGAGTCGTAATTTATCAGAGCCTGATTTTAAATCTACATATAAATAACCCATATTTCATTACTTGCACTCCAATTCAAGCAGTCCCTCTAATCCGCTGTCTATCATCAAATTTACCGATGACACAGTGATTGAGTTCACCAGTGAGTTGGATACCTGGATGATTCGATCAATTATCACCAGTAGATCGTGGGCTGCGAAAATTTGCTTTTCTGTAACACGGTATCTGGTACGAAGACCAGTGCCAATCTATATTCTCTGTTTAAAACAGCAAAAAACCAATGGCCTTAAACCGTATCAATATCCACAAATGGTATTTACTGAATTGCCTAAAGCCATTACGCTAAACAATCTCCCGCCAGTGGACCACAACGTTCCCGATCTTGAAGTTGTCGCTCCCGCGCTTTTCAATCATGATGCGGTTCGATCCAGTATTGAGAAACGACGCTGGAAACTCCAACATCCAAAGGAGCCATGATTGGGATTTGCCTGGTGCGGGCGGTAGATCTGGTGTCAGGCTATCGCTCACATCATTGCCATTGATGACTATCCCGTGAGCAGAAGGCCCCACTCCTTGAGTCTGGACTAACAGATAGGCTTGATCGTCTTGAATTTCCGAAGCTTCGATAGGGAAATTCCTGGTCTCGCTCTCATTAGGTTGATCGAAGGTGTGGTTGAAGGTAACAACGTTGAAATCAGCTCTCATAGCCATTTTATATTTCTCCTAATGGTAATTAAATTCAATATAATTATGTGAGGCACGCGAGGCCGAAGCCAGGTCCCCAAATTCTTATAGTTAGTTAATCGTTAACGTCTCCAACTATCATATACGATATTTTTTCTATTCCGCCTCGTCCTCCACCTGTTGTTTCCCATATAACCTCAACTTGATGACGAGTTAGGGATTCATGAGTTATTATGAAGTGGTCATTTTTATGGCCCCCACTAGTATTATCTCGTACTCTAATTTGGCGCAGCGAAAAAATCTTTCCGGGTATTTCTCTAAAATTGCCATCTGCTCCAGCACTATGTCTCTCATCAGCTTTCCCGTCACCAGCAACTTCATGTGGATTAAACGAAATAACGGCTCTACCTGAAGTTTCGGAGTCTTTTCTTGGGGTTATAGTTCCTGTCAATATACGTAAGCTCATACTAATTCTCCTTATTAACTATTATTTGTAATGTGTGTATTTTTTTATTAAAAATAAATACGATAGGTAGTTTGACAAATAATTCTAATCGGAAATATTCTGTAATTGCAGGCTCTATACAAAAAGTGCAATAAAACGTTCTTAAATTGATTCATTTGTGAGATTTCACACTGACAGATGTGAATAGCATATAGTAATTTTTAAATTGTTAAACTTGCCCTGTTATAGGAGCCGGAAGTGAATAATATTAATGATGTTGAATCTCAGAAATTAAGTTTTACTACAACTAGAATCGATGAACTTAGAACATTCTTGTCTAAACATTATGTAAAAATTGATGTCAAAAAAGCTAAACAACAACCATCCATAAACTGTGAAATAAATATTTTCCGGCTACCGAATACCTGTATCAGCCATTTAAAACATGTTCCCTCTATCGTGATGAAAATGCAGGAGGATCAAACTCGATATAATCTATCGCTCTCATCAAAGGGATCGTTTGAATTACAAATGGGAAAACATACACTGTGTGGAAGTAAGTCAGTCGGTACCTTAAGTTCACCAGCCTATGCAAAACAAATCAGACTTGGAATGAATAGTTCAAGATACAACATATCTTTTAACCAAAGCGCAATGGTTGAAATGTTGGAACAACTACTAGGAAATACGATTTCACGACAATTAGAATTTGATCCACGCGTCGATTTAAATTCGAATTTGGGTCAACAACTGAATGTATTGTTCAATCAATACATCGAATCCTTAAAAGAGGCGATGGGTTGTAGAAATCATGGGGCAATATCCTCTCAATTTGAGCAATTGATATTGACTATTCTACTTAACCAACAGCCTCATAACTATACGACAGCACTCGAGAAGTACAAACCATTTACCACTTCGTCAGACGTGAAGCGCGTTTTGACCTATATTCATGAACACCTCAGTCAAGCTTTGACTTTGACAGAATTAATAAAGATTAGTGGTGTACCAGGCCGAACTTTGTTTGCCCATTTCCGTCAGTTTATGGGAAAAACACCATTGCAATACATCACTGAACAAAGATTAACTTATATTCGTCAGGACTTATTAAATGCTAATCAAAATGAAAACGTGACAGAAATCGCAATGCGTTGGGGGTTTACCCAACTAGGCCGATTTTCAGGGTTATACAAGCGAACTTATGGTGAATTACCGAGAGAAACACTAAAGAAATGCCGCAGGAAACGAAACACATTTATGCTGAACTAGTGTTGTTCTGTAATTCGAATTTTAGGGCCCACTGACATTCAATTTCCAGCAATCCAGGGTCCTCATAAAGTACAACCACATGTTTAAGGAGCCGTCTATACGTAAGTCAGGAAGAAATTTTAAGAGCTGATTAATTCTAATTATTGCAACTAAACCCCGATAATATTGGCTTTTACGACATCAATTTCATCTCTTAGCAAAGCGGCTTCTTCAAATTCCAAATTTTCAGCGTGAGCGTACATTTTTTTCTCGAGTTGTTTCATTAATCTAGACAATTCGCTGTTACTCATAGCCGAATAATCTTCTTCTAATTGAATCGCTTTTAACGCTTTATTCTTGGTGCGCTTACGCTGATTGCCCGTCTTGACTACCCCATCGATGATATCCCGGACTTCTTTTTCTATCGTTTTTGGGGTTATGTCATTGGCCTGGTTGTAGGCCACTTGTTTGTCTCGACGCCGGTCTGTTTCGTCTATGGTCTGCTGAATCGAATTGGTGATGCTATCAGCATACATAATCGCTGTGCCTTTGATGTTCCTCGCAGCACGTCCGACAGTCTGGATTAGTGAACGCGATGAGCGTAAAAAGCCTTCTTTATCTGCATCTAGAATCGCTACCAGTGATACTTCAGGGATATCCAAGCCTTCTCGCAACAAATTAATACCCACAAGCACATCAAATACGCCTAACCTTAAATCCCGAATAATTTCTACTCGCTCAACCGTATCAATATCCGAGTGCAAATAACGGACCTTAACACCATGATCATGCAAATAATCGGTAAGATCCTCAGCCATTCGTTTGGTCAATGTTGTGATTAATACACGTTCATTAAGTTCTACACGTTTGGTGATTTCGCTTAAAACGTCGTCGACCTGCGACAGCACTGGCCGAATAATTATCTCTGGATCTAATAATCCTGTAGGTCTTACCACCTGATCAATTGGTGTTCCAGAATGTTCCATTTCGTAGGGGCCTGGCGTAGCCGAGACAAAAATAGTTTGCGGCATCATGCTCTCGAATTCAGCCATTTTAAGTGGCCGGTTATCAAGTGCTGACGGCAAACGGAAACCATACTCGACCAGCGTCTCCTTACGCGAACGATTACCTTTAAACATGGCTCCAAGTTGAGGCACACCGACATGGCTTTCGTCCATAACTAGTAACGAATTTGATGGTAAATAATCAATTAATGTCGGTGGCGGTTGCCCTGCTTGTCGGCCTGATAAATAACGTGAGTAATTCTCAATGCCGTTGCAATAGCCTAATTCCTGCATCATCTCAATATCGAAAATAGTGCGTTGCTCTAAACGCTGGGCTTCTAATAAACGTTCATTATCACGAAAAATTTTTAGGCGATCTTTGAGTTCCTGTTTTATATCATCGATCGCATTTAACAATCTTTCCTTAGCTGTAACATAGTGTGACTTAGGATAAATGGTATAACGATTTATTGTGTCATCAGTTTCACCGGTGAGCGGATCAAACAAAGTTAAGCGTTCAATTTCATCACCAAATAATTCTATACGTACCGCTTCGCGATCTGATTCAGCAGGATAAATATCAATGACATCGCCCCGAACCCGAAAATTACCACGATGTAGTTCAACATTGTTACGCGTATATTGAAGTTCAGCCAAGCGGCGTAAAATATCGCGCTGCTCCATGATTCCACCTTCTTTCAGATGCATAACCATGTCGTGATAAACAGCTGGATCACCCAGACCATAAATTGCTGAAACAGTGGCGACAATAATAACATCCGGCCGCTCCAATAAGGCTTTGGTGGCTGACAATCGCATTTGATCAATGTATTCATTTATTGAAGCATCTTTTTCGATATAGGTATCGGAGCTGGGCACATACGCTTCAGGCTGGTAATAGTCATAATAAGAAACAAAGTATTCGACAGAGTTATTCGGAAAAAAATCGCGCATTTCAGCATAAAGCTGTGCTGCCAAAGTCTTATTGGGCGCCATAATTAAGGTTGGGCGCTGCTGATCTTGAATTACATTGGCAATTGTAAATGTCTTGCCAGTACCCGTTGCGCCAAGCAAAGTTTGAAAAGCTTCACCATCATTCAACCCTTCAATCAACGCCTCGATAGCTTGTGGCTGATCACCTTGTGGTTGGTAATCACTGACAAGTTCAAAATTTTTCATGAAAAGAAATAATTTCCTTAATACGGATAATGCGAATAATAAAGATCTGGAATTTTACTGTATTTGATCGCTAGCGAGGATTAAATTCCCCGTGGCTTGCCACGGGATGAATTTTGCAAAGCAAAATAGATACCCCGCCGTTTACGGCGAGGAGTTTCATTTAGACAGTATTAGGTTGAGTCGATCCTAAATAAAAGAAAAAGCAACTGCCTTTACCTGGTTCACTAATCAAGCTGAGCTGCTGTTCATGTAAATTCAGGATTTTATCACATATAGCCAATCCTAAACCTCGTTTCGAAGAACCTGCAGTGATAGCTTTGCCTTGATAATAAGGCAAAAATATTTTTTGTTGATCTTCAATAGCTATCCCAAGGCCACTATCAGAGACGCTAATCTTAACCTTGTCACCAGATTGTTGGATTGAAAGTTCAATTGTTCCACTATCTGTATGATGAATGGCATTACAAATTAAATTTTCTAACACCCTCTCAATTAAACTAATGTCGGCATATATTGAAGGAATTGAATCTGAACAAAGATCAAGCACTATATCTATGCCTTTATTCTGTGCAATCGGTTTTAAATTTATAAGAACATCCTGGGCCAAATCCTGGATCGAAAACAGTTCTGATTGCAGTTGAATTTCATTTGCCTGCAAGCGAGATAATTGAAAGATATCTTCGATCATATCGCCCATTCGAACAGCATTTTTAATGCATATATTTAAATATTCCCGATTCTGTTCTTGACTCAACTTCAACGATTTAGTTTGTAAAATTTCCAAATAACCACGCAATGCAGTTAATGGCGTACGCAAATCATGAGAAATCCCAGCGAGTAAGTTACGCCTGTTTTCATCCACTGACTGGATTTGGGTCATTTGCAATTGAATCTGTTGCGCCATGGAATCAAAAGACTGATTTAAATAACCGATTTCATCGTTGCGATAATCGGCTTGTAATTGTGGTTGATAATGATTGTGTCCAAAATCGCTATCACGAAAATGCTTAACCGCTGAACTTAAGTTTTTAATTCGACGGGTAAAAGTACGGAAGAATAGCACCGCAATCAAAAAACCAATACTTAAACTCACAGCCAGAATATACATACTGATCATCCAGTAATAATTAGCCTTTTTATCAGCCTCGAATTCTTGCTGCTGTTGGCTATTCAGAACAACGTACAAATAACCTTGAGGTAATTCAGCATTTGGCACTGGTGCAACTGTAAAAGGCTTATCTAGATCATGAGTCGTGGGATCTTGCCCAATTAATGGATACATATGATCACCGATAATGTGTTGCTCTAGAGGTCTAACATCTATTTGCAGGCGAGTAAGTTGCCGCTCATTACCCCCTGTTGCAACAATATTACCAATTAAATCAAGTAAATAGATTTCGACACCCGGATTGATAGACATGAACGATTGTAGCCTCTGTTGCCATTTATCGGCATCTAACCGATCACTGGGCAACCAATCTAGCTCTTTAACCAAATCAGTCGCTAGTTGACGGTTTAAAATTTGCTTATCTGCTAATTGTTGTTTGAGGATGTATTGGTAAGAAATAAATCCATAACTGCTGCAAATCACCAATGCTAACAGCACCAAAGACAGGGTTAGCTTAGTATTGAGGCTATTAAACATTGAGTATATTGGCACAACCGAACTTATAACCCACCCCTCGAGTGGTCAAAATGTAATCAGGCTGTTGTGGATTAATCTCAATTTTAGCCCTCAGACGATTGATTAAGGTATTAACCGTATGTTGGTAACCTTCATAGTTATAACCCCAAACATGATTCAATAACTGGTTGCGGGTGAATACCTGGCCCGGACGCTTAATAAAAAATGCCAATAAATCAAACTCTCTTGGCGTCAATTCAACTGGTACTTGATCTAGAGTCACTTCTCGAGAAGTTATATTAACCGTGAGGTGTTTGTAGCTAAACTGTTGACTAGACGGAGTAATTGGCTCTAGCGACCTTTCACTGCGCCTTAATAAAGCTTTCACTCTGGCACATAATTCCATTGTCGAAAAAGGCTTGGTCACATAATCATCCGCACCAATTTCCAGTCCCAAAACACGATCGATTTCTTCACCGCGTGCCGAAAGAAACAATATTGGTATATCTGTGTTTGTTTGCCTTAATTCCCGGCATAGACTGTAGCCATCCAAATTTGGCAACATAATGTCCAGGATAATAATATCGAAACCTGATGACCGGGCAATTTCCAGTGCTTTTAGCCCATCTGATTCAGTACTGCAATCAATGCCAAAATCACCGAGTTTTAACCCAACAACACTGGCAATATCTGGATCATCTTCAATGATTAACGCTTGTTTATTCATCGTACCGCTCTTTGAATTGTTATTAGCCCCTACGTTTTTATTTCTCCTATATGTCTGGCTACATTAAAAAAAGTTCAGTTAAACGTTCAAATATTCAAGTTAAATGTTGATTGGGATCAAATTGGGATAAAAACGCCATTAATTTGCGATTGCCAGGAGATGAGATTGTGACACTCAGCCAGCTAATCTGTCTTTTTGAGATCAAACAGGGAGATGCACATGTCACGCTTATCAAATCAGCTACCTACTGCTAAAAATAATAGAATTTTTGATAAACAGGCCTTAAATAATTTAAGCGAACGAGATCAAGAGCTTTTTCAATTATTCGGTCAGGGTCCGATTAAAAAACCCACTCATCAGTTAATTCATCATGCATTTGCAGACCAAGTTAAACGACAACCCAGTGCCATTGCTGCTCAACACCTGAATCAACAAATCACCTATGCGGAATTGGATGAGCAAGCCAACCGATTAGCAATTCTGCTACAACAATATGGTGTTAAGCGTGGGGATAATGTCGCATTGTTTTTGCAACGCTCTATTCCCATGCTAGTTGGTATATTTGCTTGTCTTAAACTAGGCGCAAGTTACGTCCCTCAACATGTAACGGTAGCACCAAAATCACAGCTTGCACATGTACTAAAAGCAATTAATGCTAAGGTTGTTCTAACTTTATCCGAATTAAAGCACCTGGTTCCGGTGCCAGCTGATTGTCACTGCATTAATGTTGATAAATTTATGCAACAAACCAATCAAGTAACTAATACTCACTTATTGCCGCAATCAACTATCAGCCAGGATGATATTTGTTTTATTTTGTTTACTTCCGGCACTACGGGCAAACCAAACGGAGTCAAAGTCACACATCGTAATCTATGTAATATTTTACTGACTGCACCAGGCAACCTTGACGTACAACCCGGAATGAAAGTTGCCCAAATTCTGAGCATTGCCTTTGACATGGCGGCCTGGGAGATTTTCGTCTGCTTATCCCACGGTGGTACCTTACTAATCCGCGGGGATGACATTCAACAAACCGCTGAGCAAGCTAATGTAATTATCGCTACTCCCAGTATTCTCGGTAATATTGATGAACAAAAATGCCATCATGTAAAGGTTGCTGCCGTTGCTGGTGAACCTTGCTCTAAGCCGCTGGCTGATGTTTGGTCAAAAAAATGCAGGTTCTACAATTCTTGTGGACCAACAGAAACGACCATTATTAATACAGCTCAGTACTATCAACATCCTGAGCAACTATTAACCATCGGCAAACCCACACCAAATAATACTGTCTATGTTTTGGATCAAAATCTACAGCCCTGTGCAATCGGCGATGCAGGAGAAATGTGGGCTGGTGGAGATTGTGTTACAGCAGGCTACTTGAACAACAAAGAGCTTACTCAAGAAAGATATGCACCTGACCCATTTCTTAATGATGGTAGTTATATGTTCAGAACTCGCGATCTTGGGCGTTGGACCAAGAATGGTCAATTAGAACATCTTGGCCGTACTGACGATCAGGTCAAGATCCGGGGTTTTCGGGTCGAGCTAGATTGCGTATCTGTGGTTTTAGAAGCCACACCTCAATGCAGAAAGGCGGTTACCTTAAAACTTGATAATCTCAATCTGGTTGCTTTTTTAAGCCCGTCTCGCGCCAATGTCGAACAAGCCAGAGAGTTAGTCAACCAAAGATTGCCCTATTATTGCATGCCAAAAGAGATCATCGCCTTAGACAAATTTCCAATTACCAGCCGCGGGAAAATCGACAAACGTGCGTTATTAAGCTTGGCATTACGCCATATCGAACTTGGTCAGGATGCTAAGGAGTTACACGCATGTTAGAAAGTTACGCTCAGATAGATTTGCCTAATCAGCAGCGGTTAATCCGGCGAATCACCAAAAAACCGATTCTTGAGCATTACAATCGCCTGGTCATTTTAGTGGTTACCATCAATTTAGGGCTATTGTTTTATGGTTCAACGGTTGCAGGTTGGTGGTCCAAGCAAAGTATTGATTTGAATGTTTTATCCAATTTAATTATCGGCAACTTCTTTGTAGCCGTTATTATCCGCCAGCAATACGTGATTAATTTGCTATTCTGGCTGGCAACGCGGGCACCAACAACCTGGCCGCTACCCGTACGCTGGAATCTCGCCAAAGTTTATCATTTCGGCGGATTACATAGCAGTTGTGCCGTGGCTGGTAGTGCCTGGTTTGCATTTTACGCTATGGCGCTGGGTTATTACTTTGCTAACGATCAAGGAGATATTCCCCAAGAGTTAATACAGGTCAGTTCAGCAATTCTGGCTCTGTTAGTTTTAATGATCTTTATGGCAATGCCTAAAATGCGAGCCCTTTTCCATAATCAATTTGAATTAGTCCATCGTTTCGCTGGCTGGTCAGTATTACTACTCTTCTGGACACAAACCGTGATTGTGATTAATTCAAATTACCAGTCAGCTAATTTGATACAAGCACTTATCCGAGAGCACAGTTTTTGGATGTTATTAGTCATGACTCTAAGTATCCTTTTGCCATGGTTAAGGTTGCGCAAGGTCAAAGTTGAAATTGAGAACCCATCATCACATGTCGCACTGGTTAAATTTGATCATGGTGTTACACCTTTTGCGGGTTCATCAACAGCTATCAGCCGCAATCCATTAGTCGAGTGGCATTCATTTGCCAATGTGCCCGCCCCCGGCGAATCTGGTTTTCGTTTGACTATTTCCAGGGCTGGCGACTGGACCGGTAAATTTATTGATGACTTACCTTCGCATGTTTGGGTCAAAGGCATTCCAACAGCGGGGGTTGCCAACATCGAAGTATTATTCAAGCGCGTCATTTATGTTGCCACAGGCAGTGGAATCGGTCCCTGCCTACCTCATTTGCTCGCTGCCGAAGTTCCGGCACAATTAGTCTGGTCGACCCGAACACCACGCGAGACTTATGGCGATAAGCTAGTGGATGAAATCCTGGCGGTTCAACCTAACGCTGTAATCTGGGATACCGTCAAATCTGGCAAACCTGATATGGTCAAATTGGCCTATGCAGCCTATAAAACTTTCGATGCTGAAGCAGTTATCTGTATCGCCAATCAAAAACTAACACGTGAAGTCGTCTATGGTATGGAAAGCCGTGGTATCCCAGCTTATGGTGCGATTTGGGATTCATAAATAAGACAGTCAATTATTTTATAAGGGAGAATATTATGTCCATTGTAATAGAACATGTCGATCGAGTTGTACTCATCAAACTTAATCGACCTGAAGTGCTGAATGCGCTGAATTACCAAACTGGATTAGAGCTAATTCAGGAAATGCAAAGATTGGATAATGATCCAAATGTCGGTTGTTTTGTGATCACCGGTAATGAAAAAGCTTTTGCGGCAGGTGCAGATATCAAGGAAATGGTGGATAAGTCATACATGGAAGTTTTTAAAGAAAATCTACATTCTCAATGGGACCAATTTTGTAGATTACGCACCCCAAAGATTGCCGCAGTTAGCGGTTATGCCTTAGGCGGTGGCTGTGAGTTAGCGATGATGTGCGATATGATTTTTGCGGCCGAAAACGCGAAATTCGGTCAACCGGAAATAAAGCTCGGTGTTATTCCTGGCATGGGAGGATCTCAACGTCTGACTCGTTTAGTTGGAAAATCCAAGGCTATGGATTTGATTCTCACGGGTCGTTTTATGGATGCTAATGAAGCTGAACGTGCTGGATTAGTCGCACGAGTTATTCCGACTGAAAGCTTGCTAAGTGAAACTTTAGAGATTGCCAAGACAATTTCTAATTACAGCAAACCCGTTACTGCAATTGCTAAAGAAGCTGTTGAACAAGCGTTGGAAAGCGGGCTGTCACAAGGCATTAATTTCGAACGACGTACTTATCATGCGCTTTGGGCCACCCATGATCAAAAAGAAGGCATGAGAGCATTTATGGAAAAAAGACCACCTCAGTTTTTGGGGCACTAATATTATTTCTTGCGTTTGTCTTTGTAAAAAGGATTTTCACTTTGCCGAAGTTCGATTTCGACACGAGTGCCGATCAAGTTATAGTGCTGGGCGATAACTGACCCTAGGTAACGACAATAGGAATCCGGAATGCTGTCCAGGCTATTGCCATGAATAATCACTCGTGGTGGGTTTTTCCCTCCCTGGTGTGCAAACTTAAGTTTGGGTGGAAACTGGCCTTTCCAGGGCGGTGATTGTTCCAGCACTGCATCTTTGATGATTCGGTTGAGTTTGCCCGTGGTCATTACAGTTAATGCTGATTCAAAGGCTTTGTTGATCGCTTTAATCAATTCACCCATGCCTGTGCCATGGAGCGCGGAAATAAATAAAGTTTGGTGTTTTGGCAAAAATTTAAATTTGCGTTCTAACTGATAGCGAATATCGGCTCGTTGATCATTACTTTGCCCATCCCACTTGTTAACGGCCACAACTAAGGCTCTGCCACTTTGATCGACCAAACCTGCCAAATGGCTGTCCTGCTCGCTCACTTCCTGACTGGCATCAACCATAAGCACTACGACATTTGATTCATGCAATGCCTGCAGGGTTTTGACGACCGATAATTTTTCTAAATCCTCATCAACACGAGATCGTTTGCGCACACCAGCGGTGTCAATAAATACATATTGTTGCTCATCACGTGAAATATTGACTTCAATACTGTCTCGAGTTGTCCCGGGCTGATCCATTACAATCACACGGTGATCACCAGCTAGTCGATTAATTAAAGTTGATTTACCGACATTGGGCCGTCCCACGACCGCAACTTTTATTATTTCGTCATCTTGCTCGGTTTCTTGTTCTGCTGGGAATGGCTCCAAGATTTCACTGACCATGGCCTGAATGCCATCACCACGCCTTGATGAAATTACAAACGGATCACCGGCTGCCAGCTCATAAAACTCAGCACTGACAAGTTGTTTTTTTTGTCCTTCTGCTTTGTTAATAACTAAATAAATGGGAGCCTCACTAACCCTTAATCGAGTTGCAACCTCCTTATCAGCATGGGTTAAACCTTCACGTCCATCGACCATGAATACAATAACATTGGCTTCTTTAAGAATCTGATCGACTTGCTCTTCGATCAACGGTTGCAAGGCTTCGTCGTCATTGAACATACCACCAGTATCAACAACGAGATAAGGTTTATCACCCATTTTCCCTTGCCCATATTGACGATCACGAGTTACGCCGGGTTGATCGTCGACTATGGCTTTGTGAGATCGAGTGAGGCGATTAAAAAGTGTGGATTTGCCGACATTGGGGCGGCCGACGAGTGCGATGACGGGAATCATGATAAATCATTTTCAAATCAGTTGATTGTCAAGGCTTGCAGTTCGCCATCGGCTGTTAACATATAGGCAATACCATTAATGACAACAGGTTGATTCAACGGCATGTCTCCTGAGAATTTTTGCCTACCATTAATTTCACCATCTGCCCGGTTAATAATAAGCGCCAAGCCATCATCATTGGTCACCAATAATTTACTACCAATAACACTGATCGAAGTGAAGTTAACTTCGTCCAAATCCTCAATCGCCCACATCACGTTCCCTGATTCACGATTTAAAGCAACAATACTATTTTTCGCCTCAATCATGTAAAGGGCTTGCCGGTCTATAGCTATATCTCGAAAGCTCGATAATGGACGTGTCCAAATTACGTTGCCACCGCCAATGTCTAGCGCCATTGTACGGCGTTGAAACGCACTAACATATAATTGATTGCCATCGATAATGGGTCTAGCATCAATATCGGTCAGACGCTGAATTTCATCACGCCCCGACGATTTCCCTACCGGCACATCCCAAAGCAAGTTTCCAGTTAATGCGTCAACGGCAACCAAACGTCCGTCTTCAAAGCCGGTGAACAAAAAATTGCGCTCTACGATAGGTGTTGAGCCACCACGTAACGATAACCCGGGTTTAGTATGCCGGTAAGTCCAAACCTGCTCACCTGAATTAGCATCGAATGCGATAAGCCTGGCATCAAGTGTTTTTACAATCACATTTCCACCCGCAAAAACCGGTGGAATCAAAACTTCGCTGTCGACTTGTGAACGCCAAAGTTGTTCCCCATCATTCCGATTAAATGCAACCAAACGTGCTTTGTAGTCAACCGCATACAATGCGTTTGGTCCAACTCCGATTCCCGCACTGATTTCATTACGTGATTTCTCTCGCCATAACACTTTGCCATTTTCAAGATTTACAGCAGTAATTCGACCGTCAGCATCAATGCTATAACTTGTGCCGTTATCAATTACAAACTCAAACCCCAATTCGTTAAAATCACCTAAGTCACGATCCCAAAGCACATCTATAACATTAGTCTTAGGCAATGATTTAATATAATCCTCTTGTTGCTCTTCCTTAAGTTTTTGTTCCTTGGATTTGCCACCACAACCGATCAGCAAACTAGCTGTAGCAACGATAAGGATAAAATATTTAAATAACTGTTTCATGTTGCTGTGTTATTGATTTTGAGCTGTAAAATTTCGCGATAGCCAGATCCGGCTGTGGCTGGAGGCATAAGCTCCATCGCTTTGATATATGCGTCTTGAGCTTCCTTAAGATTACCCTGCTTATTTTTGACATCGCCAATTAATTCAAAATATTGAGACGCGAATCCGGCTTTATTATCAATATCGACCAAAGCCAGAGTCTGATCATATTGGCCTTCACGATAAAGTTGTCGAGCCAGCCTAAAAGTAGCCAGCAATTGATTATCAATCAATTTAGAATTATCAATAACCCATTGCAGGTCGGACTTACCCCGATCCGCATTACCAGCCTTGATTTGTGCCACGGCTGCCAGAATCAAGCCTTTTGCCGCATAATCAGTGCTGGCATAATCATTTTTAAGTTTGTCGCCTAGTTCCGCCACTTTGGCAGCATCTTCAGTTTCATTGGCTTCAATAAGTTGAGAGAAAATAGTAGATGCCTCCAGTGCTTTATTATCTTGATTTTTTTGCCACCAGTTGTAACCAACAATCAGACCTAATCCCAATACAACCCCGGTCACAACACCTGTGCCGTTGTCTTTCCACCACTTTTTGACTTTTTCCAGTTGTTCGTCTTCTGAGACGTGAATTTTCCTTGCCATTTCTGTGACTATATATTTATAAAGGACGCGATTTTACTATTGTGTTAGCAGTTTTAATAGCTGCTTAAGCGATTGATCCGGCAACTTATCAACAAATTCCAACGAAATTTGGGCTTTATCATCACGTAAGGGCTTAACTGAAACTTTTCCAGAGCGAATTTCTTCTTCTCCAATAATCACTGCAATATCGGCACCGCTTCGGTCAGCTTTTTTAAATTGGGATTTAAAACCACCACCTCCAAGATGAACAATGGTGTTAACATTCTGGTCACGCAATTGTTCAGCAAGGCTGACAGCTTTTTGCAATGCCTTATTGCTATTATCTGTAATCACATAGCATTGAACACAATAACTGGAAACGGGAGTCTCGCTGAGCTTTAATAATTCGATTAGACGTTCAATGCCCATCGCAAAACCAATACCGGGTGTTTGCTTACCGCCAAGCTGTTCAACCAGGCCATCATAACGTCCACCGGCCAATACTGCATTTTGAGCACCGAGTTGATCAGTTACCCATTCAAACACAGTTAAACTGTAATAATCCAAACCTCTAACTAACCTGGGATTGATAACATAGTCGATACCTGCATCGTCAAGTAACCGGCATAACCCTGAAAAGTGGGCTTTGGATTCATCACTCAAAGTTGAATCAAGCTCAGGTGCATTAGCAATAATTTTCTGGGTGCTTTCAACCTTGCTATCAAAAATTCGCAGTGGGTTAGTTGTCAGGCGTCTTTGACTATCAGGATCCAACTCATCGTAAAATGGCTGAAAGTAATTGACCAGTTTTTGTCGATAGTTATACCGTTCTTCAGCTGTGCCAATACAATTCAATTCCAATTTGATGTGTTGTAAACCGAGTCTTTGCCATAACCGTGCTGTCAACTGGATTAATTCCGCATCAACATCCGGCCCTTCCCAACCAACCGCTTCGCAACCAAACTGATGAAATTGTCGATAGCGGCCTTTTTGCGGTCGTTCATGACGAAACATAGGGCCCATATACCAGAGTTTTTGTTTTTGGTTATGAAACAAACCACGCTCTATTCCGGCACGTATGACACTGGCGGTATTTTCGGGGCGCAAAGTCAGGCTGTCACCACCTTTATCTTCAAAGGTGTACATTTCTTTTTCGACTATATCCGTCGCTTCACCAATTGAACGTTTGAATAATGCAGTATGCTCGGCTATTGGAGTTCGAATTTCCTGATACCCATATAGGCCTGCAACTTCCGCCAGCACACGTTCCACATATTGCCAATGACCACTGTCGACTGGCAATAAATCATTCATTCCACGTATCGATTGGATTTTTTGCATGTCAGGAACCTCTGATTAAGTCCATAATGGCACAGACGCTGTGCATTGAGTGTTAGATACAAGGCGCATTGCGCTATTAAGGGTTGTTCCCTTGATTAGCAATGTAACACCGTAGATGATGCTTAATGCCGAGTCCCTTATGGGTTTACCGCAAATGGCGTGCTCGCCTCGTTGCAGCACTCGTTGTATTGCTAAGGCATGCAACATTCGCGCTGCGCCTAGCGATCTTATCCATTTACGAAAAACTGTGCTCATTAGCGATTTAACCAGAGGTTCCTCAACTGTTATCTCGAATTTGCTGTGCTAATTTTAAAGCTTCTGGATCGGGTTTTGGCTGCAGTTTGTAATATTGCTGTAGATATTTATCCGCCTGAACATAATCGTTTTCAGCAACATTCACACGAACCAAATTCAACAAAATTGGTTCGGATTGAGGGCTAAGTTGAAGCGCCTGTAGCAAATATTTCTCAGCCGATTCAAAATCTTGGTTAGTCGTCGAACAGGCAGCAGCTCTAGTATAGCTAACCATACGCTGTGAACTCATGAGTTGAGAGCCAGCCCGATCAAATTGTTTTAGTGCTTTTCTCTTTTGTCCTAATTGACACAAATATTGACCATAATCATTCAAAACCACCACTGCATACGGATCACTTCTAAGCGCCCGCTGATAGTGTTGAACGACAAGTTCATGATTACCTAATAGCTGTTGTACTCGTGCCATTGCGTGATTAGATTCAAGACCAGTTGGGTCAAGTCGAAGTGCCTCTTCCGCCTCTCCAAAAGCCACATTTGTATTGTTATTAAACATGAATTCAAATGAAACCTGACTATGAACTTTTGCTAAACGTTTTTGCTCTTCAGTTGTATGTGAACCAACTGTTTTGGAACAAGAAATTAATAGGCAATAGGCAACTAATAAAACTAAGACCCCAAAAAAATGCTGCATTTAGTGAGAAGTTCTTACTTGCAAAGCAAGTCTTTGGCTGCGTTTGGTTTTATCCTGTACTTTACCGGCAAGCTGCCCACAGGCGGCATCAATATTGTCACCTCTAGTCTTACGCGTAATAGTAAATACCCCAGCATCCAAGAGAATGTCTCGAAAACGATTTATTTGCTTTAGTGGTGAACAGTTATATTTAATACCATGCACTGAATTGAAAGGTATTAAATTAACTTTAGATGGTATCTCTTTGATTAAATTGACTAATTTTTTAGCCATTTCATCAGAATCGTTAATACCTTCCAGCATTACATATTCAAATGTGATACGCCTTCGTGATTCAGTCGAAATGTAATCATGGCAAGCTTCAATGAGTTGATTAAGCGGATACTTTTTATTTATCGGTACCAATTCATCGCGCAACTCATCAGTTGGGGCATGTAGGGAAACAGCCAGACTAACCGGACAATCCAGCTTTAATTTATAAATCGCGGGCACTACACCCGCTGTACTCAAGGTTACTCTGCGCTTTGACAAACCATAAGACAAATCATCCAGCATTAATTTCATCGCTGAAACTACATTGCCGTAATTCAATAATGGCTCACCCATACCCATCATTACAATATTACTGACTGCCCTTTCCTGCCCGGATTGATTTAACAACGAATCGGCCACCATCAGCTGACTAATAATTTCAGCGCTAGTCAGATTACGATTAAAACCTTGCCTAGCAGTTGCACAAAATGTGCAGGTAAGCATACAACCAACTTGAGATGAAACACACAAAGTGCCACGATCAGCCTCGGGAATAAATACCGTTTCAATGCAATTCCCGTCGGCTAATCGCAATAGCCATTTGCGTGTACCGTCACTAGAAAGTTGATCTCTAACAATTTCAGGTAATACAAGACAAGCTGTCTGCTCTAACTTAGAGCGTAACAGCTTGCTTAGATCAGTCATGTTATCAAAAGATAATTCGCGACGCTGATAAACCCACTGCATAACCTGACCGGCACGAAATGATTTCTCACCCATATCAGTGAAAAACGATTCCAGATCATTTCGGTTAAGTCCTAGCAGATTAGTTTGCGCCTGTGTCATTGTGCTAACTTGCTTAGCCTCTGGTTCGCTCAATCACGCTATCATCACCAAAGAAAAATTCTATTTCAACTTTAGCAGTATCTGGCCCGTCAGAACCATGGCAAGCATTTTCATCGACAGTCTCAGCGAAGTCCGCACGAATAGTTCCTGGAGCTGCTTCTTGTGGATTGGTTGCACCCATGACTTCACGATGCTTGGTTATCGCATTCTCACCTTCCAACACTTGTACCATCACGGGTCCAGAAGTCATAAAACTTACCAAGTCACTATAGAAAGGACGCTCTTTATGAACTTCATAAAACTGTCCAGCCTGTTCTTCCGACAAATGCATCATTTTTGCAGCTACAATTCTAAGCCCAGCAGATTCAAATCGGTCATAGATTTTGCCGATTACGTTTTTTCCTACTGCATCGGGCTTGATTATTGATAGAGTGCGTTCAATCGCCATTGGTTACTCCTAAAGTAATAGTCAGTCTAGTTTGAAAAGCGCGTTAGTTTACCGTTTTTAGGCTGTCTTGAGCAATCAAACTATTGTTTTGTATACGATTATTTACGACTTCAACCAGCTGATTTGCTTCAAACTCAGCAGATACCAAGGTTGGTAAATAATTTTCCGCTCTGGCTCTTCTTAAGCCAGTTTTTTTATCGATACTTTCTTCCGTTAAAACAGTTATGGTTTTACCTATATTTTTAGTCATAACATGAGTTAAAGCCTGTTGACCCGCTTTTCGGACTCTGGCCGCACGAGCTTTGCGTTCTTTTACCGGGATTTGTTTTGGGATTTTCGCTGCCGGTGTGCCACTACGCTGGGAATAAGGAAAAACATGTGGATAAGCAATTTCCAGATCTTTTACAGCTTGCAAAGTTTGCTCAAACTGATCTTCGGTTTCGGTTGGAAAACCAGTCATGACGTCTGCACTAATGACTAAATCGGGTACAACAGTTCTGAGCTCATTGATTCGCTCATAAACTAAATCGCGATCATAACGCCGTTTCATGCGCTTTAAGATCAAAGTGTTTGCACTTTGCAAAGACAGATGTAAATGTGGGCAAACTTTTCTTTGTGCAAAACGATTAATCAATTTATCGCTGATGTGGACAGGGTCAATCGAACTTAAGCGTAGTCGAAGCAGCGGATGCTCATGGTGTAGTTCATCAATCAGGTTTACCAATGAATAGTCAGCTTGGCCGAAATCTTCGCCATAAGAGCCCAAATCGACACCACAGATTACCAACTCTTTATAACCGTTTTCGACCAAACGGTGTGCCTGACGCTTCAAAATGGTCATCGGAATAGAACGGCTTGGCCCACGCGCTCGATGAATAATACAAAACGTACAGCCTTGGTCACAACCTTGTTGAATTTGCATGAAAGCTCGGGTCTGTCCTTCGAATCTTGCTAATAGCCCATCAGGTAAACTAACATGCTGGTCTAATTCGCCGACCAGCACCTTAGGTAGCTCGCCTTTTTCATAAAGGGGTAGTAATTGGTGTATATCGAGTTTTCGGTCGTTACCGATGACTAGATCAACGCCTGGTATGTCAGCACAGGCCGTTGGATCCATCTGAGCATAGCAGCCTGTTACCACAATCAACGCTTCAGGATTCTGTCGGATCAAACGCCTGACCTCCTGACGAGCTTGTCGATCAGCTTCCTGAGTCACCGTGCAAGTATTAATAACATACATGTCTGCTATTTCTTTACTATTCACACTGTGCCAGTTATCGGCAGACAAGTTTTGAGCAATCAGATTGCTTTCATATAAATTGACCTTACAACCCAGCGTTGAAACAGCAACGCGCCTGCTGTGTTGAGCACAAGCACTGTGTGTTGGAAAAGTGACATTGATAGAAGCCATGGCTTCGGTGAGTTTTGTTGATTAGGTCAAGTGTATTCTAAGCCGTGGTTTACAGCAATATTTGCTCCGATCTTTGACACTCTTGATCGGCTACCTGTGTGAAATAGTTTGCTGCATAACCCCGGCCGGGAATGATTAAATTAGATGCAATTTCTAATAATGGTTCGAGTACGAATCGTCGTTCAAGCATCCTCGGATGGGGAATACTAAGTGTATCAGTTATGCATTGTAATCTTCCATAAATCAAAATATCCAAGTCTAATGTGCGTGGTGCATTCTGGTTACTAGAACGCTTTCTGAATTGTTTATTTTCGATCGATTGTAGTAATCGCAACAAATATAAAGGTTTAAGTTTGGTTTGGAGTTTGGCGACGGCATTAATAAAATAAGGCTGGTCGTCATAGCCAATCGGCGCGGTAATATAAAATGATGAATGATCATCCAAGCTGACATAATTAGAATTGGCTAAAAATTTGAGTGCCTTTGTGATTTGTAATTCCGGGCGATCAAGGTTGCTACCTAACCCAATATAAATATCATCGCTGGGCATGGCCATGCGCCTTTCTCCAATGTCCTTTTTTTGATTTCCTGGATTTTTTGATCGGTTTTTTCTTAATTGAAACTTTTTTCTCTTCTTGTTTTAGTGTCCAGAACTCAGCGATTTCAGCATCAACATCACCAACTGCGACACGAATTAATAAGAAATCATATCCAGCTCTAAAGCGTGGATGTGACAGTATTTTTACCACCTGCTTTTTGCGAGCTTTTTCGAGACGATATTGTAGCCACCAGATGTCTCGTATGGTGTTACTTACCCGTCGTAACATGCCGGTACGCAATAATTGTTGTGAAATAATCTCCTCAGATGCTTGTACCATGGCTTCTTGAGGGTCATATTTTTTGTTCACTAAATACTTAAATCGGTGATGGTAATAAGGCCATAAAATTGCACAAAACATAAAGGCACTAATGACAGGTTTTTCCTGAGTGATGCGTTGATCTGTGTTTATGAGTGCGGCAGCAGTTATGGACTTTGACAACTTAGCCTGTGGGGACTTATTGTCATCAGAATGAGTAAACAAATAAGGCAACAAGTCATATTCATTAAGAAGTTCCCACATTCTTGTCGCTTTTCCACAATAAAATAACTTAAGAACCTCATCAAAGCGACGTGCGGGAGGAATATTATTAAGACTGTATTTGTTGCGATAAATCGCTTCTACGATTTCGCTGCTTACCTTAAAACCAAATTTCGACTGAAAACGGACGGTACGCAGAATCCGCCCTGGATCTTCAGCTAAGCGGGTATCCGGATCACCTATTAACTCGAGTTTTTTCTCCCGGATATGTCTAATGCCATTGAAGTAGTCAATAACTTGCTTTGATTCAACATCATAATAAAGCGCGTTGACAGTAAAATCCCGCCTTGAAACATCATCTTCGATAGTGCCGAAGACATTATCATCCAAGACTTGTCCAGTTGCTTTGTCTTTATGGTGATCTCTAACTGCCTGCCTGAAAGTGGATATTTCGAATAGCTCTCTCTTTATAGTGACATGAACAATTTTAAATCGCTGGCCTATAACTCTTGATCTTGGAAATACACGCCTAATCTGAGCTGGTATCGCATCGGTGGACACATCAAAATCTTTGGGTGTGATCCCCAACAATAAATCACGAATACAGCCGCCAACTAAATAAGCCTTGAAACCAGCAATAGTGAGCTTTTTGACCACTTCAATTGCCGCTTGATCAATAAGCGTATATCTAAGCTTTAATTGCTCGGCTGAATAGTATTTAGGTTTAAGCTTTTTAGATTTCACAAGATTCTTGTTATTTCAATTGATATTGGGGTCAATAAAACTGGAGCATCTGAAATTCAGCTTTCTCGTAGTTAAATTCTATGACTTTAGCAGTATTTATAGCAGTTAGATTTACAATTTAGTTAGAAAAGAACGGGTTGAATAAATTCTGCTTAGCTGGAGTAAAATTCCTAGGTTTCAATTTGTGATGTTGACTACTGGAAGCTTATTAATAAGAAATTATCGAGTTGAGTGGATTTTGCTTTCTTAGATTTAAATTCCCAAACCTTGATAACTGCTTTTACCTACTGCATTTTGATAGTTAGAAAGTATCGGGTAACGGAAAATCTGCCTTCCTGGAATTTAATTAGTCAACCTCGCTGCATTATAGTGGCTACTGCATTGACATGCCAATCTGATAAGATTTTTGTCGGCTGTAGATTCCCAGATGATTATAAATCCACGATTGCTGAGTTACTTTACTATATTTAAACGCAGTTGGCGGAGAGTGAGGGATTCGAACCCTCGAAACAGTTTCCCGTTTACGCCCTTAGCAGGGGCGCGCCTTCAGCCACTCGGCCAACTCTCCGTTAAGAAGCAGGGATTCTAACCGCATACTGCCACGGTGAAAAGCATCAACCGGCAATAGATTATTGTTTGCTAATCGTGTGAATCAGTAGATTTATCAGCCGATTGATTATCCTGTTGGATACGATCATAGATTTCCTGACGGTGCACGGCAATGTCGGTAGGTGCGTTTATACCTAAACGAACCTGATTTCCCTTAACCCCTATGACGCTTACTTCAATGTCATCCCCAATTTTAACTGCCTCGCCAATTCTGCGAGTTAATATCAACATAAAAATCTCCCTTATAGTTGACAGTTACTGCCTACTCCCTTGGCTTGAATTATAGCATTTTGGGCTTCAGCAGAAGCATTACATTAGACCAAAATGTCTTCATCTAATTGTTTTTTTCCGGTAATGTCGTTTCCGCTTTCGTCTAACTGGAAAGCTCTATGTAGACTTCGTACAGCTAATTCAAGATATTTATCCTCAATGACCACAGAAATCTTAATTTCTGAAGTCGAAATCAGAATAATGTTAATACCTTCGTTGGCCAAAGCTTTAAACATGGTCGTGGCTACGCCGGCATGCGAACGCATACCGACACCAACCACGGAGACTTTAGCCATGTTGGAATCTCCTCTGACTTCCTGTGCAGATAAGACTTTAGCAGTATTTTCTAGAATTTCTTTTGACGTCTCATAATCCGCCCTGGGCACCGTGAAGGTGAAATCGGTATTATTATCATCACCGATATTCTGAACAATCATGTCAATATTGATATGAGCGTCAGAAATTGGCTCCAATATATTGCAGGCTACACCTGGTTCATCAGGAACACCGACAATGGTTAATTTTGCTTCGTCTTTGCTATATGCAATACCTGAAATTAATGGCTGCTCCATTGAATTATTTTCCTCAAACGTGATTAAGGTTCCTTGATCCGGTGCGAAAGAAGACAACACCCGTAGTGGAACACGATACTTACCAGCAAACTCCACTGAACGAGTTTGCAAAACTTTAGCACCAGAGCTAGCCAACTCCAGCATTTCCTCAAAGGTAATTCGATCTAATCTTCTGGCATTAGGTTCAATACGAGGATCACATGTGTAAACACCGTCGACATCAGTGTAAATCTTACATTCATCCGCTTTTAGTGCAGCAGCTAAAGCAACAGCGGTGGTGTCTGAGCCGCCGCGCCCGAGTGTGGTGATATTTCCCTCAGAATCAACACCCTGAAAACCAGCAACCACAACGACACGATTCTTCTGTAAATCGTTACGGATACGCTGCGCATCTATATCAACTATTCTAGCTTTACCATAAACATTATCGGTCAGAATGTTGACTTGGCCTCCTGTATAGGAACGTGCATCCACTCCTCGGTGATGTAAAGCCATTGCCAAAAGCGCTATGGTGACCTGTTCACCGGTTGACACCAACATATCGACTTCGCGGGCATCAGCTTCAGGGTGTATTTCGTCTGCCAGAGCTAATAAGCGGTTAGTCTCACCACTCATAGCAGATAAAACCACAACCATTTGATGGCCTTGGTGATGACTTTTAACGACATTGTCAGCGACTGCGTTTATGCGCTCAGCATCAGCCACTGATGTACCACCATATTTTTCTACAAACAACGCCATAGTTACTTGTTTACTACCTAATAAAAATTCAAGAAAGAGATTATAACTCTATGATATTAAAGATGTATTACAAGATTGTTTCGATCTGTTCTAATAACGAATCAATTTTGTCGGTCTGGGTCCCACCACCCTGACCAAAATCAGCTTTGCCTCCACCTTTACCACCTAGTTCAGCACATATTTTAGAAACCAGATGACCAGCATGGTAACGTTCAGTTAAATCACCAGTTACCCCTACCAAAACATTTAATTTACCTGACTGTGTCGAATTTACTAACACAACCACACCACTTTTTAGTTTATCCTTGAGTTGATCAACCGTATTGCGCAGTTGTTTGACATCGGTTAATTCGGTTTTAATCGCCAACCAATTATTACCTTCAATATTACGCACTTGGGAAATCAGGTCACCTGCTTGCTGGTGAACCATCGAAGTCTGCATGGCCTGGATTTGCCGTGACTGATCCTTATTAGTTTCAATCAGTTGGGCTATACGCTTTTCAATATCATCTATTGGAACTTTCAACGTTTCAGCCAGCGAGCTTAATTTTGTTTCCAACGCAGTGACAATTTCATGGGCAGCCTCACCACAAACGGCTTCTACTCGCCGAATACCTGCAGCCACACCCGTTTCCTGAGTAATTTTGAATAACCCTATTTCACCAGTACGATTCACATGTGTACCACCACAAAGTTCCAGCGACATGGGCCCCATTTCCACAACGCGAACCACGTTTTCATATTTCTCACCAAACAATGCCTGGGCACCTGCCGCTTTGGCTTTTTCTAAATCCATCAATTGTGTTTTAACTTCGTGATTAGACTGTACTTGCTGATTAACAATTAATTCAATTTGTTTAAGCTCATCGTTGGTAATCGGATTGAAATGGGAAAAATCAAATCGTAAACGTTCTGGATCAACTAACGAACCTTTTTGGTTAACATGTTCACCTAACACTTTTTTAAGTGCGGCGTGTAATAAGTGGGTAGCTGAGTGATTGACTGCAGTAAGCTTACGCCTTTGTTGATCGACTTTAGCTTTAACTGTAGTTCCAGATTTTAGGTTGCCTATACGCAGTTTGCCGTAATGGCCAACGACTTTATTAACCAGCTTTTGCGTGTCTTCGACATCAAAAACTGCATCCCCGGCAATCAATTGACCCGTATCACCAACTTGGCCACCGCTTTCGCCGTAAAACGGAGTTTGATCGAGAATAATTACCGCAGATTCCCCAGCTTTTAATTCGTCGATTGTTTTACCGTCTTGATTGATTACTAATACCTTGGATTCATCGGCAACTGTTTCATAACCGGTAAAATCAGTATTTGAGACCCCATCAATTACCAGTTGCTTGTGGTATTCAAACTGACTGCTGGAACGCGCTTGATCTCGTTGCGTATCCATACAAGCTTCGAAGCCTTTCATATCAACCGTCAGATTATGCTCACGTGCTATATCTGCAGTTAAATCAACCGGGAAGCCATAGGTATCATATAGCTTAAATACTAACTCACCATCAAGCTGGTCCGATTGAACCTCTACCAAGGATTTATCAAGAATCTTAATACCTTGCTCCAAAGTTTCAGCAAAACGCTCACTTTCAGTGTGCAGCACCTTCTCAACCAACTTTTGATTTTTGACTAATTCTGGATAAGCATCGCCCATTTCATCAACCAGAGTTTGAACAAGCTTATCCATGAAGGTTTCCTTGCAACCGAGTTGATAGCCATGACGAATAGCACGACGAATAATACGTCTAAGCACATAGCCACGACCTTCATTGGATGGCGTTACACCATCGACTATCATGAAAGCGGTGGAACGAATATGATCTGCGATCACCCGCAAGGACTTGTTATCTAAATCTCTCACGCCTGTCACCTTTGCTGCCGCATTAATCAGATGAACAAACGTATCAATCTCGTAATTACTGTGTACATGTTGCAACACCGCTGCAATACGTTCTAATCCCATACCCGTATCAACTGAAGGTTTGGGCAAAGGATCTAGCGTGCCATCTTCCTGACGGTTGTATTGCATAAAGACCAGATTCCAGACCTCGATATAGCGATCACCGTCTTCCTCAGGAGTACCTGGAGGTCCACCCTCGACTTCCGGGCCGTGGTCATAAAAGATTTCTGTACAAGGCCCACACGGACCGGTATTACCCATTGACCAGAAATTGTCCTCTCCAGCAATCCAAGCGACTCGCGCTTTGGGCACCCCAATTTGATTAATCCAAATATCGGCAGCCTCATCGTCATCTTCAAATACAGTCACCCATAATTTATCAGAGGGCAGTCCAAGTTCTTGGGTCAAAAACTGCCAAGCAAATTTAATCGCGTCTTCTTTGAAATAATCACCAAAACTGAAATTACCCAACATCTCAAAGAACGTGTGATGCCTAGCGGTATAACCCACATTTTCTAAATCGTTATGTTTGCCTCCGGCACGAACACAGCGCTGTGATGTGGTGGCACGATTGTAATCCCGTTTTTCATCACCCAGAAATACATCCTTGAATTGCACCATACCTGAATTTACAAACAATAGGCTCGGATCGTTTCCAGGCACTAATGAGCTGCTAGCCACAATTTCATGGCCGTTTTGCTTAAAAAAGTCTAAAAATCGACTTCTAATTTCATTCGTCTTCATCTTTAATCGCTAGCGAGAGTTAAATTCCCCATGGTTTGCCACGGGATAACATGCAAAGCAAAATACATATCCCGCCGTAAACGGCGGGGAGTTTCATTCAATCGCGTTCATCATAGTAACTACGAATTTGGTCGCTAGTAAAACCACGACGCTGTAAAAAATTCATTTGCTTCATTTTTTGCTGAAAATCAGCCGGCCTTTGTCGACCAAACTTTTTTTCAGCAGTCTCAATCAGTGCTTTTTGCCATGCTATATCAGTAAAATCAAGTACTGATTCTATCGAATCGGCATCAATGCCTTTATCTTTCAAGTAATGCCGGACATAAACGGGTCCATAACCTTTTCGCTGGCGTGAAAGAGTCAATATTTCTGCGTAGCGCTGATCACTTTGTAGTTTTTGCTCCTTTAGCTGATCTAACACTTCTTCGATGATATTAATCGAAAAAGTTTTCCTGCTCAGCTTTTGGCTTAACTCTTTGCGACTATGCTCACGAATCGCGAGCAGTTTTAGGGCAGCAGCGTAGCATTTGGTTTTTTGATCAGTTGAATCCAATCAAGTTTAAGCTTCCACAGCCTCGTCTTCTGACTCAACAGCCACCTCAACACCTACACCCGCTGCGGCACGAATTTTTGCTTCAATTTCTGCAGCCATATCTGGATTTTCCTTCAGGAATATACGAACATTGTCCCTGCCCTGTCCAATTCGATCTTTTCCGTAACTATACCAAGCGCCTGATTTCTCCACTACCTCATAAGTGACGCCCAAATCGATCAACTCACCTTCCTTGGATATACCTTCGTTATACAGGATATCAAACTCACACTGCCTAAACGGTGGTGCCACTTTATTCTTGACGACTTTAACGCGGGTTTGGTTACCGAGGATTTCATCGCCCTTTTTAATCGCACCAATACGGCGAATATCCATTCGTACCGAAGAATAGAACTTAAGCGCATTACCACCCGTAGTCGTCTCAGGACTACCGAACATCACGCCAATTTTCATGCGGATTTGGTTGATAAAAATGACCAAGGTGTTTGAGCGCTTAATATTAGCTGTAAGTTTACGCAGTGCTTGCGACATTAGTCGAGCTTGCAGCCCCATATGGGAATCACCCATTTCACCTTCAATTTCAGCCTTGGGCGTCAGTGCCGCAACCGAATCGACCACAACGATATCCACGGCTGCTGAACGAACCAACATATCTGCGATCTCTAGAGCTTGTTCGCCGGTATCAGGCTGTGAAACCAACAATTCATCGGTATTGACACCTAAGCGTTCTGCATATTGTGGATCCAAAGCATGCTCAGCATCAATGAACGCTGCTGTTCCACCTGCTTTTTGTGCCTGAGCAATAGCGGATAAGGTTAAAGTTGTTTTACCTGAGGATTCCGGCCCGTAAATCTCAACCACTCGGCCCTTAGGCAACCCGCCTATGCCAAGAGCAATGTCCAGGCTGATCGAGCCAGTCGAAATGGCGGTAATGTCTTTCTCAGTTTGGGCATCACCCAAGCGCATTACTGAGCCTTTACCAAACTGACGTTCGATTTGGCCTAACGCTGCCTCAAGTGCCTTTTGCCTATTTTCATCCATGTTTCAAACTCCGAATCTATTAAAATGATCGCAGTATTTTACCTCAGTTTTTAGTACAAGAAAGTTCTCGAGCTGGGATTTTTGAGCGATTATTCGTTAATGTGCCGAATCCGGATTGAGGAGTATTGATCGTGATCCTTACCCTGAAATTGTGGCACGTTTGAGCGAAAAACCCGACTATAGCCTTTATAGTTTTCATGCTGATACAGAATCACTTCAATATCGCCCTCGATGCGAATTGAGTCAGCCTTGTTGTCAAAACCAAAATCTGCAAACCTCGGGTTGTCCTGAGTAAAACAGTACGGTTGGCCGACGAAATACCAATCCGCATATAAGCAAACCTGCCCTGTGGTTTGATTACCGTCATAATAATCTTGGCGCTTACGGATTCTTATAGCCGAAAATTGATCATGCTCATGTGGCTGAAAGCGAGGCACGCTTTTACGAAATACTCGGCTAAAACCTTTGTAGTCGGCATGTTGAAATAATTCGACTTCTATATCGCCAATGATTCGCAATGAATCTGCTTTGTTATCAAAAGCAAAAATTTCAAAACGTGGGTCATCATGAGTAAAACAAAATTCCTGACCCCGGTAATTTTCATCTGGGTATAGACAAGCCGCATAATTATCTTCGTTTGTATAGTTCCCGTTATTATTATCATAGCCAGTGTTCCCGTTATTATTGTTGTAGTCAGTGTTCCCATTATTAGTATCGTAACCAGTATTGCCGTTGTTATTGTTGTAGTCAGTGTTCCCATTATTATTGTCATAACCTGTGTTCTCATTATTCCAGCTATTATTATCATCTAACTTATAGCCCCAACTACCCCGGTCACCCCATTCCAGTGGCTGATAATTATCAATAATCCGCATTGAAGAGAAATTGTCGTTCATGCCAGCAGACAAAACAGCCTCAGCATAGGAAAACTGCTTGTTTGCACCACGATAATTACTATGCTCGTAAAAAATCACAGCTACATTGCCATGAAGCTGAAATGAAGATATCTGATCATTAATGCCTAATTCCTTAAAATTAGCGACATCATGTTCAAAACAACGTCGAGGCCCATTAAATTGACTATCTTTGTAAACGCAGACGCCTTGCTGAGCATATGCAAAACCACTAATCAAGATCAAACCGACTAAGGCCAATACTCTGGGTAAAAATTCTTTCATCTTATTTATCCTTGTCTGTATAAGCGGAACTTCACAACCTTAATTTAACAGTACTGAATTTGGTGTGAATCAGTAAGCGTAAACTAACTTTTGCAAGGCATAAAGTATTGAAGTTTGTCTGATAGCAATACGGTCGCCATCAAAATATTGAGTTGTCGTAGTGACTTTATCTGCTTGAGCCCGCCCAAAACATACCATGCCTACAGGCTTATCTTGTGTACCACCATCAGGCCCAGCAACACCCGTTACTGATAAGCTGATTGTTGCCGAACTGTTGTTTAAACCGCCTAAAGCCATTGCTGCAGCAACCTGTTCACTAACCGCACCAAATTGTTCAATCAACTCAACCGGCACGTCGACAAGCTCTTGTTTGGCTAAATTACTATAAGTCACGAATCCACGCTCGAACCACGTGGAACTTCCAGGAATATCAGTAATAGCTGCGGCAATACCGCCGCCTGTACACGATTCAACCGTGACAAGCTGATGATTGTTTTGGAAAAGCCAGTCACCTAGCTGAGCACAAACCGCACTGATAGTTTCTATATAATCGTCTGCATTAATCAAAATACTGGGCACTTAATTTAAACTCGATAAGATCACTAACTTCCTGATACTGATCCAACGGTTCAGACTTAAGATCGAAGTCAAGTTTGCCGGGAGCAACGGCCACTAATTCACCAAACCCCGGATTAAAAAATACTTCATCATAATCTTCGACAACCTGCTCCAAGGTTAAGGCTTTGATTGCTTGGATCAATTGCTTACGGCTGTCGAAATTGTAGTTCTTACGGTCGATTTCTGTCCAATAGCGATTACTACGATCTTCCAAAGTATCGTCTTTTTTGTCGGTTTTAATTATCAAACCTTTTTTAGCCGCCTCGAATTCTTCTTCAGTCAAATTAGCAATTTTTTCTTTAAAGCCACTCAAAAATACATTTATCCGGTTAATAATTTCTGCCACGCTAGTCGTCGGTGATTCAATAATCAGCGCAACATAAGGTGTATTAAGACTGACATAAGGTGAGGCATATACTATGTAACCTAACTGCTCAACGGTTCTTAGTTGATGGAAAAAAGGCGCTTCCAAAAGCTGATACAGCATATAAATCGAGGCTTTATCCTCAAATGTTTCCCCCTGTCCTTGTTTGAATAATACGACTGCTGAATCTTCGTGCTCCAGATTTAACGCCACCATATTTTTACTGCCAGGCGTTAAATTCACGACACGACTTTTTCTGACCGAAGTTAACTCATGTTGATCAACAAGCTTCGATCTAAGCAGATCGGCAATTTCTACCGCATCGATTTTGCTGACGTTGCCATGACTGAGTCCAACTACTTCGATGGTTTCAAAGAAGTCCGTTTGAAATTCCTTAACTTGATCGAGTGTAATCGCTTTTAATTCATCCAATAAAATTGAATTTGGCCATGAATTTTCGACCAGCAAGTCATTTGCTTGATCGTAAAGCCTGAAATATGGGGTATCGTGTTTTTCATTCACAAATTTATCGATCAATTCGTTTTTCTTAAGTTCAAATACTGCTGGATCAAGATCCACTTTTAGCTCAGCCAATATTCGAGCCAATAACACTTTTTGTTTATCATCAAATCCGGTAATCCGAACCGTCATCCCACGCAAATGAGAATAAATATCAAGACTCAAGCCCACCAACGTTGCTGGATACACTTCTTCATTCAGTTGCTCCTTGATCATACGTGTGTATAACTGAGCTAAAACTTCAGCTTTAGCAGATTTGCCAGCAATCGGAGAGCGAATGCTGACATAAGTACTGGCACGAGGAGAATTAAACTCGAGGTCATTTTGGTAAATAAATTTAAAGTGCTCTTCATCGACTAACACTTCTGGAATCGACATTTGATCATCGACGGTCTTCAAGACAGTCGCCTCTGGCACAAAAGGATTTTTCTCAGGCAAGAAAAAGTTACTAGCCACAGAGTCATTAAAATTGCCAATCTCTTCTGGTAAATCCGTAACCCGGTAAGGCGTGTTGAAATAAGCCGTTACGTCATCAGACTCGAATTCTGGCGAACTCAAAGTGATCAGTAAATTATCGACGACTAATTTTTCAGCAAAGCTTTCAATCAAAGCCTGATCATAATCTGACATCAAATATGATGCAGTCAGCAACTCTTCGGCCGGATATTCTTGTAATGAAGAACTTAGAAATACCGCGTAATCCGAACTTTCATTTTTCTGCAAAAAATCGAAGCTTACCTTGGCAATTTCATCTAATTCTTGGTAGCGCCAGGATTCTATACCTGTTTGACGGACCAAATCGATATACGCTAATACAGCATTTACTATTTCTGTCCACTGTGTAAATCCTTCATCAGTCGCTCGGATACTAACCGAAAATGACGAACCTTCAGGGTTGTTTAATTCAACTCCTGCACTTAATGATTCGACCCAATCGTGGCTTTTCAAATACGACAATAAACTGCCCTTGCCCTCATGGCCGAGCAAATTAGATAAATATTGTAATGGCTTGGTTTTATAATGACTGCGGATTTCAGGCAGCGAAAAATTCAAGCTGATTGAATAACGTTGCTTTAATGCTTTGACCTCAAGCAACTTCGGTAGTGTGTCCTCAGCATAGATAGAGACCTTAGCTTCAAATGGCTCTATCTCATTGTTCGAGATTGCAGCGAACAACTCTCGCACCCAGGATTCAAGTTGATCAAGAGAATCTCGACCAACGACTGCCAAGGACATAATATTGGCCGAATAATAATTTTTATGAAATTCAAGTAATGCATCACGCACCGGTTGTTCGGATTTATCAGCCAATGTTTTCCTATTACCGATTGAAAACTGTGTTATAGGATGATCAGGATTAAAGACACGTTTTCGCGCCGACCAGGTACGTCTAAAATCGTCAGTTCGACGAGCAAAATATTCAGAGTCTACTGCGTTACGCTCGCGCTCCACAAATTCAGCATTTAATAATGGGCTGATAAAAAACTGAGCAAAGCGATCAAGCGACTGATGTAAATAAGTCGGATCAATATCATAAAAATAATTGGTATGATCATAGGCAGTAAAGGCATTAGTTGATCCGCCATTTTGTTGAATAAATGCCTGATATTCACCCGATTCTGGATACTTTTCAGTGCCGAGAAATAACATGTGCTCTAGAAAATGCGCCATACCGGGCCACTGCTTGGGGTCAGTGCCACTGCCCACAGCAACATCTAACGACGCTGCGGCTTTGTCTATTTCAGAATCTGAAACGACAACAACCTTAAGCCCATTGTCCAGTACAAAATGTCGGTATTCGCGTTGATCAGCTGGGCTTTTAATGATTTCAACAGCCCCCGAGATAGCAGGATTCAGCATAATAAGCACAACCCAAAAAAGTTTCTTAATTGACATAAACCTAAATTGTTTTTAAAGCCTCGGCAATGATGCCAGGGTTTGATGAATACTATATGATTTAGATACAAAATATCGGAAAGGTTCACTAAACGGGCTTGTATTGTTTGTATCGTTGTCAGTTTGTGTTGTTCCTTAGACATATTTTACACCGTATACCAGAGAGATGGTTGATACACAAGTATTTGGAAATTCTGAAATGCCATGAAATATACGTAAATAAACAGACAGGTTTTCCCTTTTCGCAATATTTAAGTTAATCAAAGTCGCACTTAGTTGCTCAGCATTTTACAAAAAATGGGCTATTTGCAATCCAATATCAATATTTAATCGCTAACGAGGGTTAACTTGCCACGGGATAACATGCAAAGCAAAATAGATACCCTGCCGTTTATGGCAGGGAGTTTCATTTGGGCGAAGCAGCATAAATCTTACAAGTTAGATGTAACTGAAAAAAATTACAAATATATTTAATATGTACATATACCAATTATTAAATATCCGGGGTTATCTATGTCTAATGAATATTATGAGCTCGGCATTTTCAAAAGATCCGGCTTCGCACTATTGGTCTTTATTCTTTTTACATTTATCACATTACCTGCAAATCCGCGTCGTTTATAGAAGAGCAAAAACTACTACCCAGTGATAGAGCCACTGCATTTGGGGACCTGTGATAGTTGAGGATGACACTGCTTTGGTAAGTGCAATAGCTAATACTGACAATGGAATAGCCTCAGGTTCAGTGTATCTATTCACTCGAGATAGCACCAACACATGGAATCAACTACAAAAATTAACTCCCAGTGATGGTGCAGATTCTGACAACTTTGGTTCCTCTGTATCCATTGCTGGTGAGCTTGCAATTATTGCGGCTATATTTGATGATAACAATGGAACCAATTCTGGATCAGCCTATATTTTTAGTCGAGATAGTACAAATTCATGGTCACAACAGCAGAAGCTTACCGCCAGCGATGGCAATGCGAATGATTTTTTGGGTGTGTCAGTTTCTATATCCGGCAATCTAGCTAAAGCCGGAGCTAGAGGTAACAATAGCAATGGCATCGACTCCGGTGCAGCATATATTTTCACACAAGACAGTACAGGAACATGGAGCCAACAACAAAAATTATTACCCAACGACAATGCTAGCGGTGATCTATTTGGTGTAGCCTCATTCATATCGGATAATACCGTTTTAGTCGGTGCATCTGGATCTACTTATGTTTTCGGTCCTGCCCCATCACTTGTGTTCATTAACGGGAGGTGGACAATGATAAGTTTGTCAAAGAATCCAGGTGCATCCAATAGTGTTCAAGATTTTTTTAACTCTGCCTTGGATCCATCAGATTATATCGCGAAATGGGTGGTCTATGAGCGTGATGAATCAACTGAAAGTTATGTCATGCTCGGACTTTCTTCTGGCATGCAACAAGGAAAAGGATATTGGGTCTTGCAAGTGACAGGCGAAGACGTAGGTTTATCTCCTGCTGGTATGGATACACCGGTAACCTTATAGTCCTTTTTGTCCATCACCGCAGGGTTGTTTCGAAATTGATTTAACGCCGCCTGATAATGGAGATACTAACAGCTTTGATTTTCCGGTCAATTGGTCGGATATGCGTATCGTTGTCAACAATTTACGTGTCTGCTCACCGCAACAGGCCGCACAGAATAATTTGATGGCCGATACGTTTTGGAATTATAACGGTAATGGCTATGATAGTTTCAGTACAGCCATCCCTCCTGGCGGTGGATCATTTGAAGCATTTAAAGGTTATTGGGTAGAGTTGTTACGAGATGCAATGGGCGAACCTATCAAACTACTAATCCCTAAAGACCCAGTATCAGATCAACCTACCTGTCAGGAAGAATTACCACCGCCTCTAGCTGAAGCAATGCCTCATGTTGATAAATTAGATGTATTACCTTGGTGGCTAGCCTGGATTTCAACGGCACAGGTAGACGATACTCTCAAAAGTGGCGAATGGTGGGTGCGTTTGCAAGCTGAAAGTGATGAAGCCGGTAGTATGATCGACAAGTATAATTATTTAGGCTGGTACCGTGACAGCAGGAATGGGAAAGATCACCGTGATGTTAAAGAACTGTATCCCGTCAGAGGATATGAGACAAAGTTGATGTTCTGAACAAGAGAGACTTCTGTTAATTTAATAGTAATTTATAGGAGTCTTAAGATGAGTAAATATAACTCAGAGAAATTAGTTAAAGCAATTAAACGCAACACCCGTCATAAATATTCAGCCGATGAAAAGATTCGGATTGTATTAGACGGTCTTCGAGGTGAGGATAGTATTGCCGAGTTATGCCGCCGGGAAGGGATCAATCAGAATACGTATTACCGTTGGAGCAAAGACTTTCTTGAAGCCGGGAAACAACGTTTGGCCGGTGATATTAAGCGTGAAGCCAATTCAGAGGAAGTGACTGAACTTCGCAAAGAAAACAATCAGCTAAAACATGCACTGGCCGATGTTGTTTTGAAGAATACGGTGCTTAAAAAAAGTGTGCTTGGCTTGGACTCGACGTGGGACGACGAATGAGTTTGTCGGCGGCTGAAAAAGTGGAAATTATCCATATAGTTGAAGCCAGTGAACTTCCCGTGAGTAGGACATTAGCGGAACTGGGTATTGCTCGCAGCAGTTTTTACCGTTGGTATCAACTCTATCAAATGGGTGGCCCTGATGCATTGGAAAGTCATTGTAAATCTCCCCAACGGTTCTGGAACAAACTCCCCGAATCAGTCAAAGAGCAATGTCTCGAGATTGCACTTCAGTACCCGGAGAAATCACCTCGTGAACTGGCCTGGCAAATTACCGATGAACACAGGTACTTTATCTCTGAGTCCAGTGTTTACCGTATTTTGAAGGCCCATGACCTGATTACCTCACCGGCCTATATTCTGCTATCGGCCAGTGATACCTTCCATACGCCAACCAAGCGAATCAATGAATTATGGCAGACTGATTTTACCTATTTCAAAATCATCGGCTGGGGTTGGTATTATCTGTCTACCGTACTGGATGATTATTCACGGTTTATTCTGAGCTGGATGCTCACTAGTACCATGGGCGCGGGTGATGTCAAAGACACCCTGGATCAAGCGATTGCTGTAACGGGTGTGACAAATGTGCCTGTTAAACACCGACCACGGCTACTCAGTGATAATGGCCCGGCGTATCTATCCGGTGAGCTGAAAGATTACCTGGCTTATCATCAGATGACGCATACTCGTGGAACACCGTACCATCCGATGACTCAGGGTAAAATTGAACGCTATCATCGGTCAATGAAAAACGTCGTCAAACTTGAGCATTATTATCTGCCTGGCGAACTCGAACAAGCCATTGAACAGTTTGTTCATCATTACAACCACGAACGCTATCATGAGTCGTTAGACAATGTGACACCGGCGGATATGTATTATGGTCGATATCAGCAAATCATCGATGAGCGAGCCGTTATTAAACAACAAACGTTAAACCAAAGGAGGTGCGAAAACCTAAAACTGTGTGCCTGATCTCAGGCAAGTGATATGATCGGATAGTCTCTCTTAATTTTAAGAACTAACTGTCCCAAATCATCTGACGACATACATATTGAACCCGGTTCACCCTGGGAGAACGGCTACAATGAAAGCTTCAATGGCAAGTTGCGTGATGAATTGCTGGATCGTGAAGTGTTTTATACGCTGACTGAAGCACAGGTGCTGATAGAACGATGGCGGATCCATTACAACACGATTCGACCACACTCATCACTAGGTTATCGACCACCAGCCCCGGAAACGATCTTGCCAAACCCTTCAAGAATTGCTTACACTACGTTCCAGCCCTTCTTGAAGGGAAACTGTAACCCGAACCAGAGACTAACTTCTAAACTGGTACCAACTTAAGGGGCAGATCAGTAAGATCCAATTTCGTTAAAGTATTTATCATAGTCAACGAAAGAATGGCTTATAAATATTCGTTTTTTTTGCATGGCCTTTTCCTCCAAATTCTAAGTATTCAATCTAGCATTAACGTAATCGAACTTGGAAATAGATTCCATACCACATAAGACATAATCGCTGTGAAGATTGCAAACATAAACAAGTACAGTAATAGATTTTTTCATCAAGATGCAAATTTACATCTTGATGGTGTGTCTAGAAAAGAAGCTGCAGCCTAATCAAATATATCTGAGCTCAGTTTTAACACTGCCAAGAAAACCCAAAGGCAAGTGATGAATTTAGTCAAATAGCTATTTCTGTTGCTACTGATGATAAATCCCCCCTGCCCAGCATCTTAAAAGAATACCTACCTCTTACTTCCTCGATTTTATATACTGGAATTTCATTACCGATCTCTAACGATGCTACCTGAGTGACCTCTCTTAGCTTATTGTAATTAGCATCACTAATTTTCAGACCAGCTATAATTGAGTGCAAAATCCTAGCTCGCTTATAGCATGAATACCATGCCCACTAACCATGTTTATGACACGTTCTTCTTGTTCATATTTCAATCTATACTCTTTGTTAGTACTTGTGCCTTCATATTATCCACATCAGTTTTACTACCGTGAGTTATTGGTTTAGATTCAAAATAATCAACCATAAGCGGCACTAAGAAATCAAAAGTGTACTGTTCAAGTGACTTAGTCGAACGTCTATTAGTATAGGAACCAAAGGGTCAGAGATGATTCTGACCCATTATTTCATCTCCATCAAAAAACCCATTCATCAGTTCGAAAATCGGGGCAAGTGTTGCCTTTTCCTTGCTTTTTATAGATGAGAAAGTCTCCTTGATTTCTAACTTTACACTTATCGAGTTTTTTCGCAGTGTATTCGCCTATTCTTTCATGGCAGTGGGAACATAATCTACAATCTCGGTCCCAGTCATCGCCCTCTTCATCAATCCAGATTTTACTCATTACTTTAACCTCTGCGTAGTTGACTGTTCATACTTGATATTTATCCTAATACTTTTCTTAAGGTTTCTAAAGACTGCACAGTTTTAGGGTGATTTTCGCCAAAAAGATCATAAAGTATATCGTAGGAAGTCTTTGCGTATTCCACACTCAAGTCATCTTCTCTAAGGCACCAAAGCGTTAAAGCCATCCAGCGATTAGATTGTGCTTGATAGACCTTATTGCCTAAACGATTTGCTATATCCAGTGCTTGTGCCACGGTATTCTTTGCTTCATCATGGTTTCCAAAATCCAGATAAATTGTTCCAAGTGAATTCTTCGCATTGTATAAGGCCTGAAGATTTTCTTTTGCGAGCTTAATGGCTTGAAAGTGATAATTAATAGCTTGATCTAATTCACCTTCGTCATATAGTAAGCCACCCAGGGCTGTGTAATAGTTTGATTTATTAACATCATCCACAACTTCAATCGCCTCTTTAAAACACTCCTTAGCCTTGTCCAAAGAATTCTCTTCACAATACAAAAAACCCATGTTCCCTTTAACAAGGCCCACACCTAATGAATTTCCCATTGATTCAAAGTACACAGTCGCAGATCCATAAGCGGATTTTGCTTTATCAATGTCTCCTAACTTGTGATAGCAATCCCCCAAGTCTTGCTGCGTGACAGCAGAAAAATGGTTGTTTCCAATTTTTCTTGCTAGCTTATAAGCATCAAGCAATACTTCGACTGCGTTGGAATAATCAGCATTTTGCTTGCACATTTTTGCGTTGTTTCTAGCGCATACATGCAATGCATTTATATCGCCTACATTTTCTGCAAGCTCTTGTGCATGCTGAGCAGTTACAAAATAGTTTTCATTATCACCCGTCTCAAGATAACAAGTCGCTAAATTAGCCATTATCAGTGCTTTATTAGTATTACTGGATACTTTAGTTGAGTCACTGTTTTCACTATCAGTAGAAACAGCAACTTTTAAAGACTCGATTGCAGATTTAAAATTTGACAGATGGGTATTTATGAGTCCAATAGCACCTTCAGCGTGAACAATAAGATTAATTTCCCCATGCAAAGTTGCAATTCTTTTTGCGTTTTGTGCTGCAACCATTGCCGAATCATATTTTTGTAACATGAGCTGAGTATTTGACAAAAGTCGATATGCCTCTGCCAAAACAGCCGGATCACCTGGATACGCGTTAATAAACTTTAAAAAATATTTTTCAGCAAGCGAGAATTCTGAAATCTTAACAAAGAGCTGACCCATAACAAGCTCGTGGAGAGGACTAATACCACCCGCCCAAGCTGCAACATTATTTTTCCATTGTGAGTCAGAAAAATCATCAATTTCAAAATTGAGTTGATAGCTTTTAGCTAATGATGCCAGATAGTTATCTGTATCAACAGATATTTTTTCTCCAGACCAGTTGTTAAAAAGTGACTCTTCTGAGATACACTTACTCAGGGCATTTTCTAGGGTTACATCACGATTATGATCGATAAATTGTACCGACAAATGGCTATTTTGATCGCCACCCAGCTTTTCTAATGCAGGCGTAATATCGAATTCATCAGAACAACTGTAACCAAAAAAGTATATCTTTTTGCCAGCAAAGGTATCATCAAAGAAGTTAAAAAAAGCTGATATTTTTATTTGATTAGGCTTGGAACTAACATTCCTTAATGTTATTCCAAGATTGTCCCTGTTATTAATATCACCATGGAGTTTATATATCGTAACCAACTCATCCACTGTTGTTCTTGCAAATTCGGTGTGAGGTTCAATAACAGTGACTATATAGTTTTTCCCCTCTACCATTCCTAGACTGGTCATCGCATCCTCTAAATGACGGTCAAAATTAGTCGTCACGAATGTGACGACCTTTCCAATCATTGCTAACTCAGCCATAAGCTTATGAAAATGATTGGGATTTCCAATTTCAAAAATATCTAAAATCGGATCGATGTTACCAGTTAACATTAAGGTTTCGATAAATCCTTCAAAAGGCAGCCCAGCTTCTTTTACGACAACCTTATCATCATGTTCTGAGCAAATATTGTCTAAGATGACATCCACAAGCCCTTCTTGGACAATTTTGCCATCTTCAACAATATTTTTAACAATCGGTATACCAGAGTTAAGAGAAACCCCTGCACCAAAAAATATTACACTGTCTTCAATATCGATCTGATTTTTCATTGAATTTTCCCGTTTTTAGATAGATTTCTTTAACTAGAGTGTAAATGATAATCAATGGTTAATATCAAGGATGTGATATAAATCACAATTAGCAAATAATTACGATTTATTTCAATCTAGCCAAGCTGATCACAAACTTCAAATAATTCGATACTGAGCTATTAATATCCCAAACATCAAACGACTATGTTTGGTTTGCTAATTAACTTTGAGTATGATTCAACCAATATTTATAAACGGAACTAATCCGATTTACCGTCAGCTAGTCTTTTAAACATTAGATCTGAGCTGACACACTAAATTCTGCTAACTCTGGCGCACTTATATAGTTTTACTCATCCGAATTAAAACACTGATCTGCCCCTTAAGTTGGTACCAGTTTAGAAGTTAGTCTCTGGTTAGGGTTACAGTTTCCCTTCAAGAAGGGCTGGAACGTAGTGTAAGCAATTCTTGAAGGGTTTGGCAAGATCGTCTGCGGGGCTGGTGGTCGATAACCTAGCGATGAGTGTGGTCGAATTGTGTTGTAATGGACCCGCCATCGCTCAACCAGCACTTGTGCTTCAGTCAATGTATAAAGCACTTCACGATCCAACAGTTCATCACGTAGCTTGCCATTGAAACTTTCATTGTAACCGTTCTCCCAGGGAGAACCGGGTTCAATAAATAACGTTTTAACTTTCATTTTGGTTAACCATTCACGTACAGCCCTGGCCGTGAATTCGGACCCATTATCGGAGCGAATATGATCAGGAATACCACGTGCCATGAATAACTGTTCTAGAGCGTTGAGTACACTAGCACTGTTCAGACGTCTCTCAGTAATAATCGCCAGACATTCTCGGGTATATTCATCAATGATGGTTAACAGTCGATAAGCACGACCATCATCCGTAAGATCTTGAACGAAGTCATAGGCCCAGACATGATTCTTCCAACTCGGTCTTAATCGAACACACGAGCCATCATTGAGCCATAGTCGACCTCGTTTGGGTTGTTTACTCGGTACTTTTAGCCCCTCACGTCGCCAGATACGTTCTACACGTTTATGATTTACACACCAACCCAGATACAGTTTTAACAGTGCAGTAATACGGCGATACCCATAACGGCCAAACTCACTCGCCAATCGAATGATATCCGCTGTCAGCGCCGCCTCATCGTCTTTGACAATACGCTGATAACGTTGGGTGGAACGGGGTTGACCGATCACTTTACAGGCACGTCGTTCGGAAACCGCTAACTGGTCCCGAACATGATCAACACATAAGCGGCGACGTTCAGGGCTTAATACTTTCCCGACAGCGCTTCCTCTAAAATTAATTTATCCAGCGTTAAATCTGACACCGCTTTGCGAAGACGTGCATTCTCCTTTTCCAGATCCTTCATTTGACGAACCTGGTTCACTTGCATACCACCGTACTGCTTACGCCAGCGGTAGTAGGTTTGTTCGGTAATACCGCACTGACGGCAACTCTCGGCAATGGTGTGACCTTGGGCGTGATGAATTTCCACTTCACACAGTGTTTTGATTATGGTCTCGGTTGGAACGCGTTTACCTTTAGGCATAAATTGACTCCTTTAAGCTAAATAGTAAACCAAATCCTATCTCATCAACTGGATCAACTTTCTGGGGCTAGGTCATACACGCCCACAGTACTCTCTAATAATAACTTTATTTACAGTGTGCATAATGTGAGGTCTGCTTTTTCGAGTTGAAAGAGACAGAATAGTATTAAGTTGTGGATAGTACTCTGCCAATTTGTAAATCTAATTTCTTGGAATTAAAGCACTGGTTTCGTTAATGATCTTTACTTCCTGCACTGCTTTTATACATTGACTTCATTAATGAATCGGGAGCACTGAAACTCTACAAAGTTGGATTTTGAATAGTCGATCACATTTAGTAGCCCTGGCCATCATGCTGTTTTAAGTTAGAAATCATGGGGTAATAAGAAATCGGCTGTCTTGGATTTGAATTCCCAGATTTAGATAACTTACTGTGGATATTGCACAGAATAGCTTACTTGAGAAGAATATTGGCTCCCCGGGACGGGCTCGAACCGCCGACCCAGTGGTTAACAGCCACTTGCTCTACCGACTGAGCTACCGGGGAACTTCAAGGAGCAGCAATGCTACATTTGTCTTAAGTTTTGGTCAAGTACTGATTGCGTATTAAGTGTCCTAACCTCTAGGGTGATGTTTAGCATGTAAGGATTTAAGCCTTTCATTCGCAACATGGGTATATATCTGAGTTGTTGATAAATCTGCGTGGCCTAGCAGCATCTGAGTCGTTCGAAGATCAGCCCCATGATTCAATAAATGGGTAGCGAACGCATGTCTCAATGTATGTGGAGAAAGTTCTGATTTTATGTCGATCAGAGCTGCATATTTTTTTATTAGCTGCCAGAAAGCTTGTCTTGTCATGGCTGTTCCACGACTAGATAAGAATACTGCATCGGTTAACTGCTTTTTTATCAACTTTGAACGCGACTTATCGAGATATTTTTCAACCCAAGTAATTGCTTCCTGACCCATTGGAACCAGGCGCTGTTTATTTCCCTTACCTGTTACACGGACCACTCCAGCCTGTAGATTTATTTGTGAAAGAGTGAGATTAACCAGCTCTGAGACTCGTAACCCTGTGGCATAGAGAGTTTCCAGCATGGCCCGGTCCCTGAGTCCGTAATGACTTTTGGTGTCCGCTGCCGAAAGTAATTTTTCAACTTCTTGTTCAGAAATCACTTTAGGTAAATGACGAATCGTTTTGGGCATGGTTACATCTTTTACTGGATTTTCTTTGATCCACTTTTGCTCAATGGCAAAATGATAATAACGCTTCATGGTTGATAGAAAACGTGCAACCGTGCGTGATTGTGTTCCCTGCTGCATACGATGGGACAGATAGGCAAGTATGTCTTCACGCTTGCTCTTGGCCAGTTCGGAGTTTCTGCTATTTAACCAAATCGAAAACTGGTTCAGATCGTTGCGGTATGCCGCAATCGTATGGGGTGATAAGCCGGATTCAAGCCAAATCCAGTCAAGGAATTGATCGATCAGCACTTGATCACGGCTTGACTCAGGCATTAGTGTTCAAACAGTATGTTACTCAAAATCATCATCAGATTTTAACACTTGTCTGGATTCCCGCCTGCGCGGGAATGACGAGGTGGGATTTATACACGGAATCCACGCCTTCGTAGACGGAATTCTCGCTCAAGGAGATCCCGAACAATCGCTACGGGGTTTCCGGGATAACACTTTTGAATTATATCTCCAAGCACGTGTTCGCTCATGGAGATCCTGGATAATTACTAAGTAATTTCCAGGATGACGATTTTGATCACACTTTCTCTTTAATACGTGCTGATTTACCGCTACGCTCACGCAGATAATAAAGTTTAGCCCGTCTTACATCGCCGCGACGCTTAATTTTTATTGAAGCGATTAATGGGCTGTGTGTTTGGAATACACGCTCAACACCTTCACCGTAAGAAATTTTTCTGACTGTAAAGGATGAATTTAAGCCGCGGTTTTTCTTGGCAATAACAACGCCTTCATATGTTTGCAAACGCTCGCGCTGACCTTCGCGTACGCGTACCTGTACTGCCACCGTATCGCCAGGGCCAAACTCTGGGATATCGTCTTTGAGCTGTTGTTGCTCTAGTTCTTTGATCACATTCATGTTACTGATCTCCAGTTTCCTTATCGTATTCATCCAACAAAATCTTTTCTTGTGGCATCAACTTTTTTGACGCCAATAAATCAGGGCGAAATTTCAATGTTCGTCCCAACGACTGCATTAATCGCCATTTAGCAATCTCACTATGATTGCCGCTCAGCAATACCTTTGGCACTTTTAGACCTTGATATTCTTCTGGCCGGGTATAGTGTCCACAATCTAGCAAGCTGTTATTAAACGAGTCCTGCTCGGCTGATTCGGTGTTACCCAATGTTCCCGGTAAAAACCTAGCCAGTGCCTCTATCACCACTAACGCCGGCAGTTCACCACCCGCCAACACATAATCGCCTATTGACCATTGTTCATCAACTTCAATTTCTAACAGCCGTTCATCTATGCCTTCATAGCGACCACAAACCAAGATCATTCCTTGTTCTTTGCTGGACTCAACCAGTTTGGTTTGAGTCAACCTTTCTCCTTGTGGACTAAGGCAAATCACTTTAGGTTTTGTTTCATAACCTAATTTGGCTGCATGAATAGCTTTTGCCAGAGGCTCAGCCATCATCACCATGCCAGGTCCACCACCATAAGGGCGATCATCGATCGTTTTGTATTTATCAGTCGTGTAATCTCGTGGATTCCAGCACTGAATCTTACAAACTCCCTTTTCTATCGCTCGCCCAAGCACGCCATATTGGCAAACTTGGTTAATCATTTCAGGAAACAAGGTAATGACATCAATTTTCATCACTAATAATCCGTTTCCCAATCAACAAGCATTTGGCCCGAATCCATCCTGACCTGATGCACAATTGATTCAGCATAAGGGATCAATCGTTCAGTTTGCTCGTTTTTAACCACCAACACATCGTTGGCACCGGTCTCTAAAATTTCTACTATCCTGCCCAATTTTTCAGACTTTAAATTTATCACCTCAAGTCCTATCAATTGTGACCAGTAATATTCTCCATCCTCAAGCGCCGCCAATACGATTTTGTCTATGGCTATTTTGTTTCCAGCCAAGGACACAGCAGCATCTCGATCATTTATATTTTTCAGTTTAGCAACCAACCCATGATTGGAACGTTGTTGGCTATCCTGCAATTCCATCTTTTGCCAATTCCCGGAATTGCCAACGTGCCAGATCGAATAGGTAAAAATCTGTTCTACAGGCCGGGTATGGGAAAAAATTTTTACCCAGCCCTTGATGCCGTATGCGGCTTTAATTTCGCCGATTTCTAGCAAACGGTCACTGTCTTCAGGACCGGTCATTCAATTAAACTGTGGCTTGAGTCTGTGCCTGCTTTATTAAATGGCTTACGCGATCTGTAGGTTGCGCACCTTGATCGACCCAATGTTGAACACGATCCAGATCAATACGCAATTTTTCCTCGCTACCCCTGGCAACGGGATTAAAAAAACCTAATCTTTCAATAAAACGGCTAGTCGTTGCACGCCGCTGATCAGCGACCACAATCGAATAAAAAGGCCGTTTTTTAGAACCGCCACGAGCCAGTCGAATTCTGACCATGAGTTACACCTCAAAAAATTATATTCGGGCACCAGCCCACACCAAAGGGGCTGAATTTTAACGTTTTTTTAGATTATTGCAAATCTAATTAAGCCGATAATTTGAGCATATCAGGTTAATTAAACGGCATTCCGCCGGGCATTCCCATACGTCCACCAAGTCCCTGCATCATGCGCTTCATGGCCCCTTTATTTTTCATCTTTTTCATCATTTTTTGCATTTGGTTAAATTGCTTGAGTAAACGATTTACATCCTGAATTTGTGTACCGGATCCTTTGGCAATTCGGCGTTTACGCGAACCGTTAATTACAGCCGGTTTTTGCCTTTCTAGTGGCGTCATGGAATTGATAATGGCAGTAATCTGACCAAACTGTTTGCCTCCTTGTTGCTGCAACATTTGTGCTTGAGCTGCATTGGCCCCTGGCAACTTCTCTAGCATTGAACCCAAACCGCCCATATTCTCCATTTGCTGAATTTGGTCGCGAAAATCTTCTAAGGTAAAAACTCTGCCTTTTTTAAGTTTGCGCGCCATTTTTTGCGCTTTTTCCTGATCAACCTTATGCTCAACATCTTCGACCAGGCTCACCACATCGCCCATTCCAAGGATGCGTGAAGAAATTCGATCTGGATGGAAAGCTTCAAGCGCATCCAACCCTTCACCAACACCTATAAACTTAATAGGTTTACCCGTAATCTGCCGAATCGACAAAGCCGTGCCACCGCGTGCATCACCGTCCATTTTAGTGAGCACCACTCCACTTAAAGGTAGTGCTTCATCAAAAGCTTTAGCGCTATTAACCGCATCTTGACCTGTCATACTGTCAACCACGAACAAGGTTTCGATTGGGTTTACAGTCTTGTGAACAGCCTGAATTTCATCCATTAGGTCGCTATCCACATGCAGACGCCCAGCTGTATCAATAATTAACACATCATAAAGATGATTTTTTGCCTCGTTTAAAGCTGATTCGGCAATATCAACAGCTTTATCATCGGCTGAACTGGGATGAAAATCGATTTTCAGGTCAAAGGCGAGTTTTTTTAACTGATCAATCGCAGCAGGCCGGTAAACATCGGCACTGACTAAAAGCACTTTTTTTTGTTTTCGATCTTTCAGGAACTTAGCTAATTTAGCAGCAGTGGTGGTCTTACCAGCGCCTTGTAAGCCAGCCAATAAAACCACTGCTGGAGGCTGTGTTGACAAATCCAGGTCAATATTCTTCTCACCCATTAGACGGGTGAGTTCATTGTTAACCACTCTCACCAACACCTGCCCTGGTGTTAAACTTTTTCTGACTTCTTCACCGACTGCTTTAGCTTTAATCGAGTTAATTAACTCTCTCACTACAGGTAAAGCGACATCAGCCTCAAGTAAAGCCATGCGAATCTCGCGCAAAGGGGTGGCGATATTTTCTTCAGTTATGCGTGCCTGCCCCTTTAGTTTTTTCAAGGTCAGGTTTAATCGATCAGATAATTGTTCAAACATGCTGGCAATGATTAGCTAAAAGCTTAATTATAACGTCATTTAATGGTCAACTCGATTGGCAATACAATTAAAGCAGGCTAAACTCCTTAGAACTATCATTTAAGAGGGCTCTGTTCACTTTGGACACCGTGACACTACTGGCGCTTATAGGGCTGCTAGTTTTGCTTATTCTTTTGTCCGCTTTTTTTTCTGGCTCTGAAACAGCGATGGTCTCGCTAAACCGATACCGACTTAAGACTTTAGCCCAGTCTGGTGACAAACGCGCTCAAGTGGCCCTGGATTTATTAGCAAGACCTGAGCGCCTGCTGGGTACCATCCTGCTTGGTAATAATCTAGTCAATATGGCGGCAGCTTCAGTCACCACCGTTATCGCATTAAAAATGTTTGGTGATGCTGCAATTGCTGTAGCTACCTTTTTAATCACTATTATTATTTTAGTTTTTGCCGAAGTACCGCCCAAAACTTATGCTGCTCTTAATCCGGAAAAAATCGCTTTTCCAGCGATCTATATTTTAAATTTCCTGGTTAAAATCCTCAGCCCTGTAGTCAAGGCAATTAATCTGGCGGGCAACGGCCTGCTTAAACTTATTGGTGTGAGCCTGGATACAGAAGATGAGCATTTGTCACCTGAAGAATTGCGAACGGTAGTTCTCGAATCAGGCAATTTGATTCCTAAACCCCATCAGGAAATGCTATTACGCATCTTGGAGTTAGAAAATATAACTGTCGAAGATGTAATGGTTCCTCGCTCACAGATTGAGGCCATCGACCTTGAAGATGATTGGGACGATATTGTTATTCAGCTTTCTAATTCCCCACATACCCGTATTCCCGTTTATGAGGGCACTCTCGATAATATCGTCGGGCTCATTCACGTGCGAAAATTACTCTATTTAATACATACTGAAAAACTGGATAAAGAAAGTTTCCGTGAGGTTTTACGAAAGCCCTTTTATATCCCAGAAGGTTCCAAACTTAGTGAGCAGTTATTAGGGCTGCAATCGAATCGGCGTCAAACCGGTCTGGTGGTGGATGAATATGGGGATATAACCGGGCTTATTACCGTTGAAGAAATTCTGGAAGAGATCGTTGGTGAATTTACTGAACTGATTCCGGGTCAGGATATGGAGATCCATGTGGAAGAAGATGGTAATTTGATCGTGCCAGGTAATGCCAACATTCGAGAGCTAAATCGTAAAATGGATTGGCAGCTCTCCACTGACGGCCCCAAAACCTTAAATGGCCTGATTCTAGAAACAATGGAAAACATTCCAGCGACTGGAACCACTTTTGAACTCGAAGGGTTAAAAATGCAAATCCTTCAAGCCCAGGAAACAGCAGTGGTAGTCGTAAGAATCTTCAAATAATCATCTTTTGTTCACATTTTTTAATTAGCATTGACCACAGTAGTTGGATAAAATTAGCCAAAATCGAGGAAATACAATGTTTAACAGAAACAAATTTACATCATTATTTGCATTATTAGCTTCTATCTGTCTAATCGTAGCCTGCAGCAGCTCCACTAGTAGTAGTGGTGGTAGTGGGCAGATTCCAACTGGAACTTACAACGGAACTTTTAGCGGAAACATTAATGAAGCTCCATTTAGTGTAAATATTAATGCACGACTATCAATTTCCTTTGATCTTGGACAAGATGCTGGTGATGGTGGTGACGCTGGTGATGGTGGTGACGCTGGTGGTGGCGGTGGTGGCGGCGGTGGTGCTGGTTCGGTGTCGGGCAATTTAGCAGTAACTAGCCATAGTCCTGTCTCGAGCGGAATAAGATGTTTTGATGGTGGTTCTGTAACTGGATCAGTTAATGGCAATCAAATGTCTTTAACAATTACTGATTTAGATGGCGGGACTATTTCCATGACTGGCAGGGTTACAGATAATACTTACGGCGGCACATTCTCAGCTAATGACAGTAGATGTAGCGGACTGGCTGGCAGCTTTGAATTTAACAGAATTTGATAATTGCTTTACAACAAACAAATCATTGGGTTCATCGCATTACTAATGTACCTGACTACCTTTTTAACTTCAGCAGCTAAAAAACCAGACTACGAACTTAACTTCACCACACAACAGACTAACGGAATCCCGATAAAATCAGAACAACTAAATTTTAATTGCTCTGATCAAATTTATTCCACTATCAATGCTTCTAATCTAACTGATAAGCCAGTAAAAGCCGTTATTGTTTGGCACAATCCCACTGGCCAAATTCAAGAAAAAACGCCTGTTAGTTTGTTCCCAGTCGAAGGTAAAGCATTCGGTTGGGCCTGGTTGAAATTGCATAAAGCAACGGGTGCTGCATTATTAAGTTTCATTGATGATTCTATAGGTATGGATGAGTTTATTGGTGATTGGAATATCGAATTACACATCGATAATCAAAAAGTTGCCAGTGGGAAATTTAACGTTTTATGTTAGCTAATTTGTAACATTATTCCTGATATAACTAGGTAATACGGATTTATTTGAATCTATCTCTTGTGTTTTTAACTGCTGCTGAGCCAAGCCAACCACAACACTGGCTTTAGGTAGAATATCTTTGGCACAATTATTTTGCTGATTAAGATAACCTTTCAACTGATCAAAATAGTCATCCCAACCGCTTCCGACACCAAACCACAAGCCATTAATTTCAGGTAACGCCAATTCGCACGGTTTGTTTAAATTTGCCGATGTTGTAGCTATTAAGCTTGAGTCTTCTTGTCGTTCAAAACACTGCCAATAAACTTCCGACATTCTGGCATTAATCGCAGCTAATATGTAACCATGTGTTGATTGGGCAGCAACTGTTAACAGGGACGATATAGGAATTAAAGGAATTCCCAGGCCATAGGCAAGCCCTTGTGCAACACCCATGCCTAAGCGAATACCGGTAAATGAACCGGGCCCATTACCGACTGCGATCAGATCCAATTCAGATTTTGTGATGGCCGAATTTAAAAACAACTCATTGATAAAACTAAGCAAATACTCAGAATGCTGATTATTCAAAATTTCGTGTTTTTCTGTAATCATCCCGGAAACTGACAATGCCACGGAGCAGGCCTGACTTGAAGTTTCTATAGCTAAAATATTCATCAGAGAGTGTTAGCGAATTGATTAATGTCGTCCCAATTGGAAGTAATCGGAATATCCGGCAAAGACACTAGAACTCGTTTGCCATATGCTTTAGTTCTCAACCGAGAATCTGCAATCATGATAATTCCCTTGTCATCTTCATCGCGAATTAATCGTCCAATCCCTTGCTTTAAAGCGATTATCATCTGTGGCAATTGATAATGCATAAACGGATTTTGCTGGTTTTGCTCCATTCTTTTTAGCCTTGCTTTTAGTACCGGATCATCAGGACTGGCAAATGGGAGTTTGTCGATGATCACACATGACAGGTTCGGCCCTTTAACATCTACACCTTCCCAAAAGCTGCTGGTACCAAGTAAAACGGCATTGCCTAACTTATTAAACTGATCAATTAATTCATGTTTTGGACGTTGCCCCTGCTTTAATATTGGATAATCAATCTGATCCAGCAACACAGGATAAACTTTTTCCATGGCATGATGAGAAGTAAACAAAAAGAATGTTCTTCCCTGACAAGCTTTAATTAGTTTTACTGCCTCATTTAATAATAAATCAAAAAACTGAGGCGCTCTTGGATCAGGCAACACAGCTGGCAAATACAGTCTACACTGCTTTGAATAATCAAATGGCGATGGCCATGATTTTGATTCCGCATCGACTAAAGCTAATTGATTAGAAAAAAAACTGAAATCACCGGCCGAAGACAAAGTGGCCGAAATCAAAAGTGTAATCGGACTTAATGGATCTGAAAGTCGTCCACCAAATTCATCAAGTTGAATCGGCGTTTGATGCAAAACAAAACGCATATCGACTGCATCAATCCAGCAAAAATATTTGTCTTTCTCATGCTCCAGGAACAAGCATTCTCCCAATAATTCTGCGATGGCTAACGCTCTTTGATAGAGTAAGTTATATTCTTTATCATCGGATAAAGTTTTTAATTGCAAAGTCAACGTTTCAATAGTTTCTAGCAATTGTTCAAAATGATATTTGACTTCCTCATCTTCCAACAGCACCTCAGTTTCCTGCTTAATTGGCTTGCCAAATAATCTCACCAGGGACATTAGCTGTTTATCCAGCTTTTGCTGCGACTCAAACAACTCATCAACGGTATTCGACTCAAGCACTAGTTTAGTATTTAAATCGCTTATCAATTGAGCAACCTGCCTGGATGACAAACTTCTACTTAATTGCATTGAAGCTATCTCAGGCAAAGCATGTGCTTCATCGAAAATCAACATTTCAGTATCGGGCAGTAGCTGGCCAAAACCATCTTCTTTCAACAGCAAGTTAGCCAGATATAAATAATGATTAATGACGACAATATCTGCGTCTAGTGCATTTTGACGCGCTTTGCGTACAAAACACTGATCAAAGTGACCACACTCTACGCCCAAGCAATTATCGCTGGTTGAAGTAATTAGTGGCTTAAGCCTAGACGTTTCTTCTAGCCGCTCAATATCATTAATATCGCCGGAACTTGTATGAGTGCTCCATTCACAAATTTCACTATATATTTCATGCAACTGAGTATTTTTATTTACTTCAATTGCAGCCTGAGTATGTAAACGATGCAGACATAGGTAATTACTTCTACCTTTTAATAAACAGACATTTCTTCTAAGGTTTAATGCATCCAAAACAAGTGGTAAATCTTTATAGAAAATCTGATCCTGTAGGTGACGAGTTGCCGTTGAAATGATGGCTGTTTTATTAGAACTTATACAAGGCGTTAAGTAAGCCAGGGTTTTGCCCGTTCCAGTAGGCGATTCAGCGATAAAAACATTTCCTTGCTGCTCAATCAACGACTCAATATTAGCCGCCATTTCCTGTTGTTGGGTCCGAGGACGAAAGTCGTTTATTCTAGTCGCAAATGGCCCTTCAGACCCTAATAACTCAGCGCTTTTAGGCAAGTGCGATCTGATCCAAACATTGGATAAGTGATTGCTTGAAACCAGGCGCAGTTAATCCAAATGTATTACTAAGTTTGGTATTATCGAGAATTGAATATTTGGGTCGTTGTGCGGGGGTAGGAAATTCACTTGTTGGAATCGGGTTAAGTTTAATTTCATGGCCGCTTGATTCAAAAATCATTTTGGCGAAGTCGTACCAAGTGGTGGCCTGTGAGCCAGTCAAATGGTAAATCCCGCCTAGATTTTTTTTAACATCCAATTGTTGAATAATTTTGTGTGTTGCTTGAGCTATATCGACAGCGTAGGTTGGACAACCCTGCTGATCATTGACAACACTTAGTTCATCTCTTTCATTTGCAAGCCTTAGCATGGTTTTAACGAAATTAGCTCCGCGCCAGGAATAGACCCAACTGATTCGCAAAATGATGTGTTTTTCAGTTTCTTGTTGTAAATATTCCTCACCCGCCAATTTTGTTTGTCCATATATACTCAACGGGTTTACTGGATCAGTTTCCTTATAAGGAGTTTGAGCCTTGCCATCAAAAACATAATCAGTCGAATAATGGATGCACCATATATCGTTCTTTGCACAGGCTCTTGCTAACTCTTGCACCGCTACAGCATTAATTTGCATGGCTAATGAAAGCTCAGATTCAGCCTTATCAACCGCCGTATGGGCAACTGCATTAATGACCACATCGGGCTTATAGTAATTAACCGCCTGTGTAACTTGTCCTGGTTTGGAAAAATCGACCTGATTTCGATTCAGTGCGATTAAGTTTGCATCTAATCTAGCCAACTCGAAGCCAACTTGGCCATTGGCACCTAAAATTAATGTTTTCAATTAAAAATCCAGATCGTCAAGAGACATCGCGTTTTGATCCTTGGCGGAAAGCACAGGATTCTCGATAGGCCATTCAATACCAATTTGAGGGTCATTCCAACTTAAAGAAAATTCTTCACTAGGATTATAGACCGACGTGCATTTATACACTACATCCGCTGAATCACTGGTCACACAAAAGCCATGAGCAAAACCCTCTGGCACGTAGAGTTGATGTTTATTCTCGTCCGATAAATATGCACCAAACCAACGCCCAAAACTAGGCGATTCTTTACGCACATCGACAGCCACATCAAATACTTCACCGTGAATTACTCTTACTAATTTACCTTGCCAGCCTGGAAATTGCAGATGCAACCCCCGTAATATGCCTTTAGATGAACGAGAATGATTATCTTGAACAAAATGAGTAGGCAAACCAAATTCTGCGAACTTGTCTGCATGATAAGTTTCCATAAAAAAACCCCTGTCATCACCGTGAACAGTGGGTTTAATAAGAAAAACACCTTTTAAATTAGTCGCTTCGACTTGCATCTATTTGCTCCAGACGAATATTAACGCGTGATTTTAACGCGATAATAATTCTAATAACACCTCAGTGGTAATTAATAATTACAGCAATACCTCAACAAACAAAATGTAGACGTGATTACGTGTTAATGCTAAGTGCATTGTTACTCTTGCTCATGACAGATAAGCATTGCCTGATTAGGTTTCGTGAGTGATTCCATCTGTAATTCGTAATTTAGAGGCAAAATGCAATAGTGCATTAGGTCCTTTTAATCCCAAACGCGTACAGATATTTTGTCGGTGCACCTGCACTGTTCTGAAATTAATGTTAAGAGATTCAGCGATCTGTTTACTGGTTTTATTTTTATTGAGTTCATAGAGTATTTTTCTTTGTGTTTTAGTCAATTTCCTCAGTATTTGATGATCTGACTCAAAAGCATTACGATAATCCAAAGATTGAGTTTTCCAAGTATCGGCAAGAGTTGATTTTTTTCTATTTTGAGTCAGTAATTTCTCTAAGTTTCTCTGATGAAAATTGGCCGTTAATGCGCTTGAGGTTATTGATGCTAATTCTGTGAAAATCGAAATATCATAGCCAGAATAATAATCAGTTTGACGAGATTCAGAATCGATTACACCGATGACTTGATCATTGTAGATAATCGGCACTGCAATTTCCGACTTACCCATTTCAATATCAACAATATAATCACTGCACGCACTTGTATCAGACGTAATAAAGGGACTTGCTGATTTTGCCACATTGCCGACCACACCACTGCCGACAGGTATCATTATTGGCCTTAATATCTGCCTGGAACCTGATCGTTTTAATCCATGGGCAACACATTGATGTAATTTGCCAGACTCTTGATCAAGCAAATAGATGACAATATCATCATAGTCGAGCTGTGCGATTGTGTTATCGACAATTGACCACAAAACATCTGTATACAACCCTGATAAAAAACTAGTTTTTTGCCAATTTTGCATACTGAAATTTTAGTTAAATCGTTGGAAAAAGTAACTGTTTTTAATTGTCAGCAAAAGAATTGTTATTCTAAACTATTACTAAATTTAATTAAAATTATAAATCGTCTGGCAACCAAGGCGAAATTGAAAACATTTCTACCCAAAGCGAACAACTTTGGGTGCAATAGGATCAAAGATTTTCTAAGAAATAATGTCTGAGTGAATTCAATTGGTCTGGCACAACAAGTTGGCTGTTTCCATAGCCTAAGACCTGGTCAAGTAACTAAATCATCAAAAAACGATTTGATTTTATCCTTCCAATTACCCTCTTTAGGGTTATGTTTAGCACCGCCAGCATGAATTGATTCGTCAAAATTCTTGAGTATATTTTTTTGTTCACCTGTTAAATTAACCGGAGTCTCAATCATTATTTTGCAATAAAGATCACCAGTATTACGAGAACGGACATTTTGCACGCCTTTTCCACGCATGCGAAATAATTTCCCGGATTGTGTCTCAGGTGGTATTTTTAGATTTAATCGGCCATCCAAAGTTGGAATCTCTATATCGCCACCTAATACAGCATTAGCAAAACTAATCGGCATTTCACAATATAGATCATCACCTTCTCGTTTAAATATTGGATGAGGTTTGACTTGGACTTGCACATATAAATCTCCTGGTGCTGCACCACGCTGCCCAACATCACCCTCTCCCGATAAACGAATTTGATCGCCAGTATCGACGCCGGCGGGCACCTTAACCGATAGGGTTTTAGTATGCTTAACTCGGCCTTCGCCGCGGCAAGCATTACAAGGGTCAGATATAACTTCACCACTACCATGACAGTTGGGACAGGTCTGTTGAATGGAGAAAAAACCTTGCTGCATCCTCACCTGACCGCGACCGTCACAAGTCGTACAACTGGTCGGTTTAGTGCCTTCTTTAGCACCACTACCATGACATACATCGCAGGTTTTAGACGTTGGGACTTTAATTTCGACCTGTTTTCCTTTAACAGCATCTTCCAGGCTTAAATCAAGCTTGTAACCAATATCAGCACCTCTGGCTTGTTGACGTCGCCCTCCGCGTTGTCCTGGTCCACCAGAACCAAAGATATCACTAAAAATGTCACCAAAAATATCGCCAAAACCACTGGCATCACCGCTGAAACCGCCTCCACCCATGGATGAATCGACACCAGCATGGCCAAACTGGTCGTATGCAGTGCGCTTATTAGGGTCTGCCAGAACTTCGTAGGCTTCCTTGGCTTCTTTGAATTTTGCTTCGGCTTCTTTATCCCCGGGATTACGATCAGGATGATATTTCATGGCCTTACGTCGGTAGGCCTTCTTAAGATCAGATTCTGCAACGCCTTTTTCGACACCCAGAACTTCGTAATAATCCCGTTTTGACATTTCTCTATTCTAACCGCTTACATGCCAAGGCGCGGGTTTAGCCGCGCCTTTTTTACATTATAAATCAACAATTAAGATGATTTTTTATCGTCGTCTTTAACCTCTTCGAATTCAGCATCGACGACATTATCATCTGCCTTTTCACCCGTATCTGCATCTCCAGCTTCTGCATTTTCCGCATCCTGCGCATCAGCACTGGCCTGTTGATACATTTGCTCAGCTAGTTTATGGCTGGCTTCAGCAAGCGCAGTAGTTTTTTCCTTAATCGCGTCTGTATCGTCACTATCAAGGATATCCTGCAAATCTTTAATTGATGCTTCAATCTTGTCTTTTTCATCAGCTTCCAGCTTATCACCCATTTCCGTGACAGACTTTTGTACGCTGTGGATCATGCCTTCTGCCTGATTCTTAGTTTCGACACGTTCGCGAACTTTGCGATCTTCATCCGCATTCTCTTCCGCTTCACGGACCATACGTTCGATTTCATCATCGGACAGACCTGAGCTGGATTTAATAACAATATTATTTTCCTTGCCTGTAGCCTTATCTTTTGCCGAAACATGCATAATACCGTTCGCATCGATGTCGAATGTAACTTCAACCTGTGGCACACCTCTTGGTGCAGGAGGAATATCGGCCAAATCAAAGCGCCCCAGCGACTTATTATCCTTAGCCATTTCACGTTCGCCTTGCAATACATGTACGGTAACCGCAGTTTGATTATCATCAGCGGTCGAAAACACTTGTGATGCTTTAGTCGGGATAGTTGTATTTTTATCGATCAGCTTAGTCATTACACCACCTAAGGTTTCTATACCCAAAGACAATGGTGTTACGTCTAACAATAAAACGTCTTTAACGTCACCACCGAGCACACCACCTTGAATCGCAGCACCTACAGCAACTGCTTCGTCAGGATTTACATCACGTCGTGCTTCCTGGCCAAAGAAATCTTTAACAACTTCCTGGACTTTCGGCATACGTGTTTGACCACCAACAAGTATGACATCGTCAATATCTGCTGCTTTGAGTCCTGCATCCTGAAGTGCAGTTTTACAAGGCGCAATAGAACGCTGAATTAAATCTTCAACTAAAGCTTCCAGCTTAGCCCGGCTTAGTTTCATATTTAAATGTTTTGGACCAGAAGCATCCGCTGTTACATAAGGCAGATTGACTTCCGTTTGCGAACTAGAAGACAATTCAATTTTTGCTTTCTCGGCCGCTTCCTTCAAACGCTGAATCGCTAATGGATCGCCACGCAAGTCCATCCCTTGGTCTTTGTGGAACTCATCAGCCAGATATTCAATAATGGCGCGATCAAAGTCTTCACCACCCAGAAATGTATCACCATTGGTTGAAAGCACTTCAAATTGATGCTCACCATCGATTTCTGATATTTCAATAATTGAAATATCGAAGGTACCACCACCTAAGTCATAAACTGCAATCTTGCTGTCGCCAGACTTTTTATCCATACCATAAGCCAATGCGGCAGCAGTAGGTTCGTTAATAATACGTTTAACCTCAAGTCCAGCAATTTTGCCGGCATCTTTAGTCGCTTGTCGCTGTGAGTCATTAAAATAAGCGGGCACAGTAATTACAGCTTCAGTCACCTCTTCACCTAGATAGTCTTCAGCCGTTTTTTTCATTTTCTGCAGAACACGAGCCGAAATCTCAGGCGGTGCCATTTGCTTGTCATCGACTTCAACCCAGGCATCGCCATTTTTAGCCTTGACGATTTTGTATGGCATCAGATCGATATCACGTTGTACAACGTCTTCATCAAACCGACGCCCAATCAAGCGCTTTACCGCAAAAACAGTATTTGTTGGATTAGTAACTGCCTGGCGCTTGGCCGACTGGCCAACGAGAATTTCGTCACCTTCAACATAAGCAACGATTGAAGGTGTGGTTCGATCACCTTCGCTGTTTTCAATAACCTTGGGTTGTCCCCCTTCCATTACTGCGACGCAGGAGTTGGTGGTACCCAAGTCGATTCCTATAATTTTACCCATTTCAGATTCCTCAAAAATAAAATCAGATTATTTGTTCACTTGTTCTTTAAATAAGGCTAAGCCGTGTAAATTCAAGCACTTTCTTGCTCGGATTCGGCTTTTTTTTCCTCTGGTGTGCGAGCAATGACCACCATGGCCGGTCTGAGTAGGCGATCATGCAATTTATAGCCCTTTTGGATGGTGGTCAGCACACAATTATTGTCGACTTCATCAGTTTGCTGCACTGTCATGGCTTGATGCGATTCCGGATCAAGTTTTTCTCCTTTTTCAGGTGCAATAACCTGGATTGAGAACTTTTCGAACGCCCGGTCAAGTTGCTTCAAGGTCAAGGACAGGCCTTCATGCATTTTATCAATCACGTCTTTGTTATCCGCCGATAATTCAACTTGCTCGGCTAAATCCAGGCTATCCTTCACCGCTAGCAATTCAGATGCGAATCCTTCGATGGCAAACTTGCGGATGTTAATTTGCTCGTTCGACGAACGGCGACGAATATTATCTACTTCTGCTGCAGCTCTTAATGACTGATCCTTAGCACTGGATAATTCTTCATTCAAACGTTGAATCTCAGCCTGCAACTCCTCGATCAAAGCTATTTCTGATCCTCCATCATCTGCTGTCTCATGCAACTGATCAGCATGCTTTTCTTCGATCTCAGTTGCTGTTGATTTCTCGTTATCGGAGTCATCAATTTTTTGTGTTTCATTTGACTCATGGTCGGTTGGTTTGGTTTCATTCATTATCTGATCATCCTACTACTAACTAACCGTGATATACGGTCAAAGTGGTTTTAATTCAAGGAAATAAGTAAAAATCGAGGAGTTACATCGCCTTATGAGTTGTTACCGGAAAGTGCACCACTAACAAGACGGGAAGTCACGTCTACAACAGTAATTACATCGGCATAATCCATACGCGTTGGTCCAATTACCCCTAAAACTCCAATGCATTGATCGTCAAGTTCGTAAGGTGCTGTAACTACACTACAATTATTCAAAGGTGCGTAGCCAGATTCCTCGCCTATAAAAATCTGCACACCATTACCCTTTAGGCTTTTATCAAGCAATTCAAGCAAATCATGTTTAGTTTTAAATGTTTCAAATAACTCACGCATTTTCTCGATTTCAGCAAACTCGGGAACTTCAAAGAGATTTGCTTCCCCAGATAGTACAACATCTTCTTGCTGATCTCTCTCTTCTGCTTCGAAAAAACGATTTCCCATGGTAACAGCGGTGCTCATAATACGATTCATTTCTTCACTATGCTGCTGCATTTCAACCAATAATTTTTTGCGTAATTTTTGTAACGAAGCACCTGAATAGGTCTCATTAAAATAATTTGCCGCTTCTACCAACTCATGGGGTTTGAATTCCCGTTCAACCGTAATTACTCGATTTTGCACTCGTCCATCACCAGTAACCAGGATAGCCAAAATACGATTCCCCGATAATTGCAAAAACTCAATCTGGCGAAAATGCGACTGAGATTGACTAGGCACCATGACCACCCCGGCAAAATTAGTGATTTGCGATAGTATTTCTGAAGCTTTGCTCAATATTTGGGTAGGATCATGTCCATTACCGAATTTTTGCTCGACTCGATATAGCAACTGTCTATCCATAGGCTTTGTTTTAACCATGGAATCGACAAACATACGATAACCTTTATGAGTCGGCACTCTACCGGCCGAGGTATGTGGCGCCTGGATTAAGCCCATGTTTTCAAGATCAACCATAACATTGCGAATAGTAGCCGGGCTAACATCCAGACCTGATTCTTTTGCCAGCACTTTAGAGCCCACAGGCGCTCCTTCACTGATATATTTGTCTATCAGAGTACGGAGTAATATTTCTGCTCTGGGTGTTAATGTCATCGTTAAAACCTTGACCAATATGATAGTGTGGTTATAGTTTTTTTACCATGATTTAATTAAACTGCCCGCCATAAATGGCGGGACATCTATTTTGCTTTGCAAAATTTATCCCGTGTCAAACCACGGGAAATTTAAACCTCGCTAGCGATTAAAACTGATAATATTCCATTATCGACTCAATAATCGCTAATATGTTCAAAACTATAGGGATTTTCACCAAATCGGATGATGAAAAGGCTAGCAACTGCTTGGCCGAGCTAGATGCTTATCTACAGTCAAAAAAGCTTAATGTCATCCACTTTTTGGAGCCTGAATCAGATTCAGCTAAACTCAGCATTAGTGATCCTATTGATTTAGCGATTGTGATTGGCGGTGATGGAACCATGCTGAGAGTCAGCCGCCTGTTGGCACCCTATGGCACTCCGGTAGTAGGCATAAACCGTGGCCGGTTAGGATTTTTAACCGAAATCTCAGCTAATAATATGTTGGTTGACATCCAACGTGTGCTGGATGGCAATTATTTTATTCAACACCGAACTATGCTGTCTTGCCTGATTGAAGACAATGATAAAGTTGTCGATCAAGCTAATGCGTTGAATGATGTAGTCATTGGGCGTGGTCGCATCGGCCGTTTGATCGAGTTCGAAATCATTGTTGATGGTCAACATGTTAATCAAACTCGCGGAGATGGACTTATAATTTCAACGCCAACAGGTTCCACTGCTTATGCATTAGCATCAGATGGTCCGATTATTCATCCTGGTCTTGATGTAATTGCCCTAGTTCCGATTTCACCACATACACTTAGTCATCGTCCTATTGTGATTAACGGTAGCAGTAATATTGAGATTCGCCTGATCAACCCAGAAGATGCCGAAGTCATTGTTTCAGTCGATGGTTATATGGAATACACTATTAAAAGCGAAGAAAAAATCAAAATTTCGCGTAGCGATACTAATGTCAAATTGGTGCATTTAACTGATTACAGTTATTACGATGCGCTGCGTTCTAAACTAGGCTGGAGCAGTCGGTTATCTTAATCTGCAATGCTCAGATCAATTTATATTAATAACGTCGCTATTATTTCTAAACTCAATCTTGAGTTACATCAGGGCATGACATCTATTACTGGTGAAACCGGAGCTGGTAAATCCATAATCATCGATGCTGTGGCCCTGGCACTAGGTGCACGTGCAGATCAAAACCTGCTTAAGCATGGACAAGATAAAGCTGAAATCGTCATCGAACTCGATGTTAGTGAAAATAAACAAGCTACGGCATGGCTTGAGGAAAATGAATTTGAGCTTGAAGAAGAGCAATGCGTACTCAGGCGACAATTATTTCAAGACAAACCCAGTAAATCGTTCATCAATGACCGTCCGGTAACCGTTCAGCTGTTAAAGGAACTGGGTAACTTGCTGGTAAATATCTGTGGTCAGCAAGAACATCTAAACCTAACACTAAGAAAAAAGCGCACTGAGATTGTTGACGGGCATGCTGGCAACCAAGAACTATTAGAAAAAATCACCAGAATCCATAAAGATCTAAAACAAATTCAAGATGAAATTGATGCGTTACAAAATACGGATTCAGTTGAGACAGATCAAATCGATATGCTTGACTTTTTGATCAACGAGCTTGAGCAAGGCGATTACAGTGCTGAAAATTATCAAGCATTAGACCAAGAACAAAAGAGACTGGCTCATACAACTGATATTGCCAACACAGTGAGTATCGCAATACAACAGCTAAAAGAATCTGATTCATTTAATGTGTCAGAGAGTTTAACCAGTTCAATTCGACTACTGGACAATGCAGGAAAATACGAACCACGCTTGATTCAAATCAGTACAACATTAACTGAGGCTAGTATTGCTTGTGAAGACGCTGTTTCTGAACTCATTTCTATTGCTGACAAAATTGAATTTAATCCTGCTGAACTTAACGATATTGAACAAAAGCTCACTACTTATCATGATTTGGCCAGAAAACATCGTTGTGAACCCGACGCACTAGATACAAAACTTGCTGTCTTGCGCGAACGTCTTGATCTGATTGAAAATCGTGATAAAAAATTAGTGCAACTTAAAGAAAACAAAAAAACCCTTTTAGATCAATATGTTAAAACCGCATCAGAACTCAGTCAAAAACGTATTAAGTCGGCCTCGATTCTTTCCAAATCGATTAGCGAGCATTTAAAAGAGCTAAATCTTCCTAATGCTGTGTTCCAAATTTCGTGTGACGTCGATAAAACTAAAATTAGTGCTGACGGACAAGACTTGATTCAGTTTTTAGTTTCCACTAATAAAGGTGAACCGCCTGGACCGATCGAAAAAGTGGCATCAGGAGGGGAACTATCTCGAATTAGCCTTGCTATTGTGCTCGAGGTAAATAATCTATTGAACGACAATGTCTTGATTTTTGATGAAGTAGATGCCGGCATTAGCGGCGAAACTGCTGATATCGTCGGAAATAAGCTTAAATCTCTGGGCAAAGACAATCAAGTAATTTGTATCACTCACCTACCCCAAGTCGCAAGCAAGGCTAAGCATCAGTTGAAAATCAGCAAATCAGACCAAGAACCAATGGTCGAATTAAATTACTTAAATACTGAAGACAGAATTAAAGAATTGGCCCGATTTTTATCTGGGAAAAAAGTCACACAAGAAAGCCTTGATAATGCAAAAATCATGTTGCAGGAATCGGCATGAAAAATATTTAGCCATCAATAAGATTTGTTGATAGAGTATGCACCATGAAAAATTGTAGCTTTTTAAAAATAGTTGTCGTATCGGCTTTATTATTAGTTATACAGGCTTGTGCCATCATCTATGAACAGGACATACAGCAAGGAAATGTTGTTACTGATAAAATGCTCAATAATCTTGAGCTTGGGATGAGCAAAGCCGAGGCACAATATTATTTGGGTACTCCGTTGATTGAAGATCCCTTCCATGCTAATCGCTGGGATTATTTTTACACCTATCAACAAGGTCGTGATGATGAACGCGAACAACGCGTCATCACTTTATGGTTCGACGATTTCGATCGTCTTGCTGATATTAAAGGCAGTGCTGAAGTTGTGATTACACAAGCAACGGAAGTCACCCTTCCTGACGGAAGTGATTTAAATACTGTAGCTGTTGAACCGGAAGAAAAAGCCAGCCTCTGGCAGCGGGTTAAATCTAAAGTACTGGGGCAATAACGGATTTATTTTTTGGTAGCTGCTCTTAATCGCCTGGCATCTTTGGGGTTAATGATTAGCGAGCGGTAAATTTCCACCCTGTCACCAGGCTCTAAACGATGACTTAAACGCACTTGCCTGCCAAAAACGCCAACCTTATTAGCGGCTAAATCTATATCAGAGAATTTTTTCAGAATACCGGAGCGTTCGATGGCTTGTTCAGCAGTCATCTCTTTATAATCCAAGCGAATTAAGCACTGCTCAGTTGGTGAGGCATAAGCCACCTCAATCCAGTTACTATTCATACAACTCTTTAGCTCGAGACTGAAAAGAGTCCACCATGGTATTGCCAATCATACCGAAAACCGGGCCTAATAGTTTCTCTAGCCATTTACTCTTGAACGCAAATTCGAGTTTTAATTCTATTTTTGATGCTGATTGCGACAATGGAGTGAATTTCCACACTCCTCCAAGATGACTAAAGGGGCCATCCACTAACTCCATATTTACGGCCTCGCAGGCAGAATTAATATTTCGGGTAGTGAAGTTTTGCTTAATTCCTTTGAATGAAACACTTAATTTAGCGGTGGTTTGAGTATCATCAGTACTGATTATTTCAGCGTCACTGCACCAGGGTAAGAACTCAGGGTAAGATCCAATATCAGTCACTAATTTATACATTTGTTCTTGCGAATATGGAACAATAGCTGAGCGATTAATTTTATTCACTATAGGAAAAGGAATTCATATGAATAGTTGCTGGATTATACCCGCTAATCGTTATAATAAGCGCCTTTGAAAAATAAACAAATCCATGGCCAAACAAAAAAACAGCTCACTGATTACCGACAATCGCAAGGCACGCCATGATTATTTTATTGAGGAAACATTTGAGGCTGGAGTAGCTCTGCAAGGTTGGGAGGTTAAAAGTATTCGCGCTGGGCGAGTACAACTCAAGGAAAGCTACATTTTGGTCAAAGACGGTGAGCTATTTTTATTTGGCGCTCATATTTCGCCACTGTCAACTACGTCAACCCATTACAAAGCTGAACCACTACGCAATCGTAAATTACTGTTACATCGAAAGGAAATCTCTCAGCTCATTGGCTCGGTAGAGCGTAAAGGCTATGCTTTAGTTCCTTTGAAACTTTACTGGAAAGCCGGTCGAGTAAAGCTTGAAATTGCGCTTGGCAAAGGCAAAAAATTATTCGACAAACGCGAAACTATAAAGCGCCGGGAGTGGGAACGAGAACATCAACGAATAATGAAATATACGCGCTAATCTACAGCTATATACACTATCTGATAGCTTTATAATAATCAGATGGCACAGCAATCAAATAATCATTCCAACCCATCTCGACCAAACGTCATACTGATTTTAGTTGACGATATGGGCTTTGCGGACCTCGGTGTTACTGGTTCTGAAATCATGACACCTAACATAGACGAGCTTGCTAAAAATGGCGTGTTGCTATCAGCGATGTACAACTGCGCACGTTGTTGCCCTACCCGAGCATCTCTATTAACAGGCTTGTATCCACACAATGCCGGCATTGGTCACATGGGTGCTAATTTAGGCACACCTGCTTACCAAGGATTTTTACGCAATGATAGTGTGACTATCGCTGAAGTTCTACGTAAGTCAGGTTATAGAACTCTGATGTCCGGCAAATGGCACGTTGGTGGCGATTTTATGGCTCGTGAAGTGGATAGCTGGCGTGTTGGTGATATTGATCACCCTACACCACGCCAGCGTGGTTTTGACAGGTTTTATGGCTTTGTCGATGGTGTGACCCATTTTTTCTCCCCGCATTTCATTATGGAAGATGATCAGCGCATTGAAATAACCCAGGATGACTTTTATTTTACCGAAGCGATCACCGACAAAGCGATCCAAATGATCGAAGAAACCAAGCAAATACAACAGCCATTCTTTTTGTATCTTGCCCACGCTGCTCCACACTGGCCCTTACATGCTCATGAAAAGGACATTGAAAAATATGAAGGGGTGTATTTAAAAGGTTGGGATGAATTACGTGGTAATCGTCACGAACAAATGAATTCCATGAATGTGCTTCAACAACACTGGGATATTTCACCGCGTGATGATAATGCTCCAGCATGGTTAGATGTTAAACATAAAGAGTGGGAAGCCAGCAAAATGGCTGCTTATGCCGCTATGGTCGATCGTATGGACCAAACTATAGGCCGCTTAATCCAAACTTTAAAAAAATTGAATGAGTATGATAATACGCTAATTCTTTTTCTCTCCGACAATGGTGGTTGTGCGGAATTTATGGCCGAGGATGGCTGGGCCAAGTTTTTTCCTGACACAACAAATGACGGGCGTAAAATTGAAATGGGTAACAAACCAAGTATTCGACCAGGTGGTCCGTTGACCTATCAAAGTTACGACTTACCCTGGGCAAATGCTTCAAATGCTCCATTTCGATTATTTAAGCATTGGGTACATGAAGGAGGAATTTCGACTCCTCTTATTGCACATTGGCCTGATCGTTTCAAAGATCACTATATTGCTCATGCGCCCTGCCATGTTGTTGATATTATGCCAACTATCCTTGAGGTCACCGGTGCAAATTATTTGAGCGAACTAGGTGGTCATAAAATTCAGTCGTTGCAAGGTGAATCACTAGTTCCCTTACTTGCAGGCAAACCCTGGCAACGTCAGCAGCCCATATTTTGGGAACATGAAGGCAACTGTGCAATTCGACAAAATAATTTCAAATTAGTGTGCAAATACAATGAAGCTTGGGAACTTTACGATATGGATAATGATCGCACTGAACTTAATAATTTAATTGGTAAAAATAAACCCTTGGAAACAGAACTAAAAAAACAATTCACAGATTGGGCAGATAAGACAGGTGTATTAGATTGGAAAATTGCTTTGCCAAAGCTTTTGCAAGCATGGCAAATGGAAAACGCACACGGCTAAAATCACTTAATCAAAAGAAAAAGCCAGCATACACTGGCTTGTTCTATGATAAGTTGAATAATAGGAATTAAGCAAACCACCAACGCTCGATAGAACGTTCACCATCCATGTCCCAATTGGAAGCAAGCGGTTCAACAAAACCTAGTTTATCTGAAGTCGCAAACACAAAAGAAGCAAACATTGGCACAATCGTGCCACCTTGTTGATTCAGAATTTGCTGCATTTCAAAATACATTTGTCGACGTTTTTCAGTATCCAATTCTGCTCTGGCTATTACCAACAGTTCATTAAAGCGTTCGTTTTCAAATACCGTATCATTCCACGGCACACCAGATGCATAAGCTGTTGAGAACATCCAGTCAGCCGTAGGCCGTCCGCCCCAATAACATGCACAGAATGGTTTTGAATTCCAAACATTGGACCAATAGCCATCGTTCGGTTCACGTACAACATTAATATTAATTCCGGCTGGTTTAGCATGTTCAGCGAATAACACACCCGCATCCACCGCGCCTGCAAAAGCCGCATCGGCCACATGCAAATCCACACTTAAGGAATCCATACCCGCTTTTTTAAGGTGTTCTTTTGCACGCTTAGGATCGTAACTGGTTTGTTCAAGATCTTTAGCATAAAACTGCTGGCCTGAACCAATTGGATGATCATTACCGACCTCACCAAAACCTTGCAAAATCTTTTCTACAATCTCTTCACGTTTGATCGCATATTTCAATGCTAAACGGACATCGTTATTATCAAATGGCGCGATATTAGTACGCATTGGGAAAGTAAAGTGCTGTGTTCCCGTAACTTGGTTAAGCTTGATACCCGGTTTACGCTGCAACAAGGCTACAGTCTTTAGATCAACCCTGTCTATGGTATCGACTTCACCAGATACCAATGCATTGGTTCGAGAGGCCGGATCGATAATTGAAATTTGTTCAACACTATCGAAATGAGCACGATCCGATTTCCAATAATCCGGATTCTTATCTAGATCCAAACGAACACCCGGTTCAAAATTCTTCTGCACATAGCCTGCACAACCTATACCCGATTGCCAATCAATTGTGCCATCACCGTTAGAGGGTAATATTGCCAGATGATAATCCGTCATAATAAATGGGAAGTCAGCATTGCCCGCTTCAAGTTCAAAAACAACTGTATGCTTACCGTCTGCCTTAACATCGGTTACCGGTTGAACTATGGGCTTAGCTGCGGATTGGGATGCTTCTCCACGATGATGATTAATCGAATCAACCACATCAGCGGCGGTGACTTCTTTGCCATTATGAAAGGTCACTCCTGGTCTAAGTTTAAAAGTCCAAGTTGATGCATCATCTGATGCTTCCCAATTTTCAGCTAAACCGGGTTCCACTGAACTTTCATTTGTGACCTCAGTTAGATATCCATTTACGGCATAACCACGCGATAGCATAAAGCCATTTTCCCAGGTACCGGGATCCAGCGCATCACTAGTTTGCCCGTGGGCTTTACCTATTCGAAATTTTCCGCCTTTTTTAGGAGTCTGAGCCTCAACCCCGGTTGACCATAGCGAAGATGCTGCGGTAATCGTTGTTCCCACTGCAACGGCTGTTTGCATAAACTCACGTCGGGAAATCTTTTTATTCCGGCCCTGTTCTAATAACCCCGATATAATTTTCTGTGTATCTCTGTCATTCATAAAATCTAACTCCGTGTGATTTTCGTTGCTTGAAAATGTGTGTATTCATAAAAATTTTTATGAAAGAGGCAAAACACTATAGCAAACCTAGCCTGAAATTCCAAAAAAAGCCGGAACTAGTCCGGCTTTTAAGATTTGATGTTTAGTTGAAAAGCTTATGAATTTAACCACCAACGTTCAAATGCACGTTCACCATCCATATCCCAAACTGATGAGAATGGTTCAGCATATCCTACTTTATCTGACGTAGCGAATACATAAGCAGCGAACATAGGCACAACAGATGCACCCTCATCGTTCATGATCTTCTGTGCTTCATAATAGATTTCAGCGCGTTTGGCTTCATCTAATTCAGCACGGCCGAGAACTAGCAATTCATTGAAACGCTCATGTTCAAAGAATGATTCATTCCAGGGCACACCCGCAGCGTAAGCGGTGGCAAACATCCAGTCTACAGTTGGCCGGCCACTCCAATAACTGGCTACAAATGGCTTTTTCATCCAAACGTTACCCCAGTACCCATCATTAGGTTCGCGTACAACATTAATGTTAATACCCGCAGGTTTGGCATGTTCTGCATACAATACAGCAGCATCTACAGCACCTGCAAAAGCCGCATCAGCCACATTGAAATCAACTGTTAGTGAATCCATACCGGCTGCTTTGAGAAACGCTTTTGCTTTATCTGGATCGTAAGGTGTCTGAGGAAGATCTGTTGCATAAAACTGCTGGCCAGGACCAATTGGATGATCATTACCAATTGAACCATAACCCTGAAGTACCTTATCGACAATTTCCTGGCGATTAATAGCATGCTTAAGCGCACGTCTGACATCTACGTTGTCAAAAGGCGCCACACCCATATTCATCGGAAAAGTATAATGCAAGGTACCTTGCACTTGATGAATCTTGATAGCCGGATTACGAGCCAACAAACTAACTGTTTTTAAATCAACACGATCAATCGTGTCGGCTTCGCCTGACACCAAGGCGTTAGTTCTAGAGGCCGGGTCCGTAATCGCAATTTGCTCAATAGAATCAAAGTGTCCTCGGTCTGATTTCCAGTAATCGGGATTTTTTTCCAAATCCAGACGCACACCTGGGTCAAACTTCTTCATCACGTAGGCACCACAACCTACACCTGACTCCCAGTCCATAGTGCCATCAGCATTAGCCGGTTTAATCGGCACATGATAGTCAGAAACGATAAATGGAAAATCAGCATTACCGCCATCAAGATTTACTACTACAGTATGACTGCCATCTGCCTTGATTTCAGTAATGCCAGCAAGAATTGGTTTTGCTGCTGATTGAGTTGCTTCACCACGGTGATGGTTTATTGAGGCAACAACGTCCTCAGCTGTAACATCCTTACCATTATGAAAAGTTACGCCCTCTCTAATTTTGAAGGTCCAGGTTGAGGCATCATCTGAAGCTTCCCAGCTTTCAGCAATTTCAGGTACAACCCCACCAGCAGCATCAACTTCCGTTAGGTAATTGTTGACACCTTGTACCATGGCAATAGTAAATCCATTTTCATGATGACCCGGATCGAGGGTATCAGTGGTGCCACCATGGCCTTTAGCAACTCGAAAATGACCGCCCTTTTTGGGTGTTTGAGCCATAACTTCCGTGGACCATAAAGATGATGCCGAGGCCACTGTCATACCAGTTGCAATCATGCCTTGCATAAATTCACGGCGGGAAATTCGGTTTGAACGACCCTGTTTCAGTAAGCCTGAAACAATCCCCTGTGCTACTTTTTCATTCATATAAAAACTCCTAATAGAAAAATAATATTGTCTTAAGACACTAAAATAACAAAAGCATCAAAGTGAATACCTTGATGCTTTTGATTGTAAATTGAGAATACCGAATCAAGTATTACAAATATTACATATGCTTATGAGCAGCCTCACCCACATTGTCAACGCCACGTTCTTCTAGTAACGTAGTTAACCAATCTGGATCCATTTCTGGCACTGAGGACAATAGCAAGTCTGTGTATGGATCATGTGGTGGTGTAAACATCTCATCCTTAGGACCCTGCTCTACTACACGCCCTTCTTTCATTACAACCACGTGATCTGCAATAGACCGAACAGTTGCTAGATCATGAGTAATAAACATATAAGCCAAATCCAACTCTTTCTGCAGATTATCGAGCAACCGCAAAATACCTTCTGCAACAAGTTGGTCCAAAGCACTTGTGACCTCATCACAGACGATAAACGTTGGATCAGCTGCCAGTGCTCGAGCTATACCAATACGTTGTTTTTGTCCACCGGAAAGCTCTGAAGGATAACGAAAGTAATATTTTTTAGGCTCCAGCTCAATCAAATCAAGCAATTCATCGACTCGTTTTTTCAGTTCAGTACCTTTTAACTCACCGTAAAAAGCAGCTGGACGTCCGATTAAATCACAAATACGCGATTTTGGGTTAAGAGCTGTATCAGCCATTTGATAAATCATTTGTGCCTGACGTAGTTGATCCTTGGTACGATCCTGATAACGCACAGGTAATAACTCGCCTCGGAATCTTACCTCACCTTTAGATTGAGGTAACAATCCGGTAATTACCCGGGCAGTAGTCGATTTACCGGAACCTGATTCACCCACTACCGCTACAGTTCTGCCAGCATAAATATCAAAGCTCACATCAGTAAGGATTTGGTTGACACCATCATAAGATGCATCAACATCCGTCACCGACACCACCGGAACTTCATCAGCGGGTGGCACTGGCTTTTGCGGGCGCTCAAAGCTTCGAACCGCCCAAAGGGACTTAGTATAATCCTCTTTAGGATTATCCAGCATAGTCCGTGTATCGGCTTCTTCAACTTCATCACCACGCAACAAGACTTTGATCGTATCAGCCATTTGTGCAACAACTGCCAAGTCGTGGGTGATATAGATCGCAGCAGTATTGAACTGATCAACAATATCCCTGATTGAAGCCAAAACCTCTATTTGAGTAGTCACATCCAAAGCTGTTGTGGGCTCGTCAAATATAATCAAATCAGGCCGACAGCTCATCGCCATAGCAGTCATGGCTCGCTGCAGCTGCCCACCCGACACTTGGTGAGGATACCGAAAGCCAATTTCCTCTGGATTAGGTAAGCGCAATTTAGCGTAAAGTTCCATTGCATCTTCCTGGCTTTCCAAGCGCTTCTTAATGCGATAGTGAACAGGAGCTTCTGTATGCTGATCAATTAATTTGTGTGCAGGATTGAATGATGCTGCAGCAGATTGTGCTACATAGGCAATTCGTGCACCACGTAATGCGCGCAGGTCAGCACGAGGTGAAGTGGTTAATTCGATACCATCGAATTCAACACTGCCACCTGAAATTCGACAACCATCCCGTGCAAAACCCATTGCCGCCAGTCCAATTGTCGATTTTCCGGCCCCAGACTCACCGATCAAGCCTAATACTTCACCACGGTGTAAGGTCAGATCAACACCGTGAACGATTTCAAACCATTTGTCGTCAGCAAAGGCCTCGATACGTAAGTCCTTAATTTTTAGTAGGACATCTTTTTCTCTAGTCATGATTCATTCCTCAGGATTATGATTTCAGGCCGGATGAACGATACAGCATCCAGTCGACAACGAAGTTAATTGATACGGTTAACAAAGCAATTGCCGCAGCCGGGATAAGCGGTGTAATTTCACCGAATGAGATTAAGGTTGCATTTTCTTTCACCATTGATCCCCAATCAGCAGTTGGTGGCTGCAATCCTAGACCTAAGAATGAAAGTCCGGAAATCAATAGAAATACAAAACAAAAACGCAAACCAAATTCAGCAATTAGCGGCGCAGACGCATTAGGTAGAATTTCTTTAAGAATAAGATGCCAGGCTTTTTCACCACGCAACCTTGCTGCCTCTATATAATCCATAACAACTATATTCCCGGCAACAGCTCGTGCCAGTCGAAACACGGGCGGAGTATAAATTATCGCTATGATAATAATAAGTGTGTATATGTTTGTTCCAAAAATACTTAAAAGTAATAGTGCAAAGACCAACGATGGAATTGACATTAACACATCAACTGCACGCGCTAAAAATTGATCAAACCAGCCGCCTTTTACAGCTGCCAGTAATCCCAGCGAAGTGCCAATCAAAAAAGCCAGGGAAGTCGTAATTAATGCTAATCCAACCGTATTTCGGGCTCCATATACTAAACGGCTGAACATGTCTCTACCCAGTTGATCACCACCCAGCAACATGACTTCATCAGCTGGAGCGAATGATGAACCCACAACTTCTGCCTCACCAAATGGAGCAATAATCGGCGCAAAAACTGCCGCGATGATATAAATCATGATCATAAACAAACCAAATGTAGCCGTTAAAGGCGCAGACTTTATCGCCTTCTGGGCTTCACCTTTAAGAGAAAGAGTTAAAAACTCTCTGAAAGTAAAGGCTATACCTGCTGAAGCAGCGATTATCCCTGCAGCAACTGTGATAGTCCAAAGTGCATTTTCACCCCCGACCAAACCAACGACGAAAGAAGCCATCATTAAAGAGAACAAAAGCAAAAATGCAGTACGGTTTTTAAAATAGGCAGCAACACAGGCCGCTCCGATTAATAAGGCGTAATAGCCAACAACAAAAGGACTCATGATTTACTCCTTATTTAGGGTGACGTAGACGTGGGTTAGTCAGTATAGAACCGACATCCGCCGCCAAGTTTAAAATAATATATGTTGCTGCAAAAACCAAACAACAAGCCTGCACCACTGGAAAATCCCGCTTGGTTACACTGTCAACTAAAAGCTGTCCAATGCCAGGATAAACAAAAACCACTTCCACCAAGACCACACCTGTTATTAAATAAGCAAGGTTTAAAGCAACAACATTGATGACTGGTGCCCAGGCATTTGGTAATGCGTGGTGAGTAATAACTTTACGTTGCGGCGTACCTTTCAACCGCGCCATTTCGATATAGGGCGAAGCTAACAAATTAATGATTGCAGCCCTGGTCATGCGCATCATATGAGCGACAACCACAAGTACTAACGTCAGAGCCGGGAGGAATACTCTATGTAGTTTATCCGCAAAACTCATATCCTCAGATAAACTCGATATAGCTGGAAAGAACGAATTCTTAACCGCTAGAAATAGAACCAGAATATAACCCAGAAAAAACTCTGGTGATGAAATCGAGGTTAATGTTAATACATTAGCGACGCGATCAAACACAGAGTTTCTGTATAAAGCAGCCAATACACCAAGCATAATTGCGATTGGCACTGCAATCACTGCCGCATATAAAGCCAGGAACAAAGTATTTTTAAAACGTGGTCCTATTAACTCGGTAACCGGGATTCCGCTAGCCAGTGAATTACCGAAATCACCGACCACAGCACCTTGTAACCAGGCTAGATAACGAACGGGTGCCGGGCGGTCTAAGCCAAGCTCTGCTCGCATTGCGGCAACAGTTTCCTCCGTCGCGGCCTGCCCCAATATGGCCTGAGCCAAATCACCCGGCAGCAGTTCAACCGCACCAAATATAATAAGGGAAATCACCAACAAGGTGACTAGGCCTAAACCCAATCGCTTGACGATGATTTGCAGTACATCATTCATTAATCTTCTCCCGTCTCTTTAGGTTGTGAATGTGAATGTTTGAAAGTTATCTATCTTAAGCCCTACCAAACATGAATACTAGAGTTTAATACAAAACAGGGTTTCATATGAAACCCTGTTTTAACACATTAAACTATTATGATGTAAACCACCAGCGGCCAGCAAACCTCGCGCCGTCAGCTTCCCAACTTGTCGCAACATTTGGTCCGCGTTGTAAATTACTACGACGTGCGTAAACATAATTGCGGAAAAACGGAATAATTGTACCGCCATCATCGCGAGCAAGTTCACACATCTCTTTATACATTTCTGCACGTAGAGTGTCGTCAAGCTCTGCCTTTGCCTGTAACAACAACTCGTTAAAACGCTCATTTTTCCAATGTGATTCATTCCAGGCCGCGTCGTGCTTATACGCCAATGTAAACATATTATCTGGCGTTGGACGTGCTCCCCAGGTCACAAATACAAACGGTTTAACCAACCATACATCAGACCAATAACCATCTGCCGGTTCACGCACAACATTAACATTGATACCGGCTGCTTTAGCGTGCTCACTAAAAAGTACGCACATATCCACAGCGCCAGGCATGACACTGTCTGCAGCTGATAGATCAACAGAAAGCGAATCGAGACCGGCTTGTTTCAAATGAAATTTAGCTTTATCTGGATCATAAGGCCGTTGTTCAAGATCAGGATAGTAAGGCATAGTCGGTGCGAGATGAAAATCGTTACCCATTGTACCGGTTCCAAACAGAATCTTTTCGATAATGTCTTCTCGATTGATAGCGTATTTAAGTGCCAATCGAACATCCACATTATCAAATGGAGCCACATCACAAAACATAGGCAATGTTACTGCTGATGCAGAAGGTAGATTCTCTACTGCAATGTCTGGATTACGCTCCAACAAAGCCATGGTTTTACGGTCAACTGAGGTCACTGCATCGACATCACCGGTAATCAGAGCAGTCTGTCGAGCATTCGGGTCGTTAAGTACTGTGAATTCTACAGCATCAACATAGGCACCTTCTCTATGCCAACCGTCGTGACGAGTCAAATCAGCTCGTACACCTGGCTCATAATTATTCAGAACGTAAGGCCCCGCACCGTCACCACTTTCCCAATCAATACCACCATCATCTTTGGCCGGCAACATTGTCAAGTGATAGTCAGTCATAATCCAGGGCAAATCAGCAAAACCTTGTGACAATTCAATCGTAATCGTATGGTCACCGTCAGCTTTAATATCAGTTACATCCGCTAACAATGGTTTTGCCGCAGAAGTTGAGGCTTCGCCACGGTGAAAATTTAACGAAGCTACCGCGTCTTTGGCTGTAAACGATTTACCACTATGAAATGTCGCATCCTTGTTTAATTCAAAAGTCCAGGTTTTTGCATCAGGCGTTGCAGACCAAGAATCCGCCATATCAGGCCCTAAACCATTTTCAGATGTAATCATAGTCAAATAACTACGATAAGTATGTGCAAGCTGAATATCCTGAGTACTGGCATAGATCCCTGGATCGTAGGAATCCGAGGTATTACCATCATGCAAGCCCATTCTTATCTTGCCGCCTTTCTCTGGTGTTTGTGCTGAAACTTTATTAGTCCATAATGCGGAAGCTGCGGTCATGGTCAGACCTGCTGCCATCGCGTGAGTCATGAACTGCCTTCTGGTTAATTCTTTTTTTCTACCGGCTTCGAGAATTTTGTCAAAAAACTCTTGATTTTGTGTATTTTGCATACTACTAAACTCCTAAAAATACTATTTTCTGCGTAGTGTGAACATTAATTTGCTTATGACTAAGCAAGATAGAGCGAAAACTTTATCACCATCCTGCTTATTGTCAACAAAAAACAGCCTCCTAGGCCCTGATAGGAAAAACAATAAACTATATTTTGTTTGCTAAATTAGATATAAATTCAGGAGTGATTTTCATTAGGAAAAGAACAGTAACAAAAGAAATTTTATTGGATAGGATTATCTATAAAAATCTTAAGTTTTATAAAAGTAATATGCAGTTAATAATATTGCGATCAAAATTATTATTTTTCTAAGCGATTCAACCGAAATTGATTTCGCTAGCTTCCCACCAAAAAAGCCTCCAACACAAGCCCCTAACATCATAATTAATGCAGGTGACCAGGCGATTAACCCAACAGAACTATATACCCCAATTCCTAAAACTGTTAACAAAGCTAACAATAGATTTTTTAATCCATTTGCCTGCTGCAAGTGATGTAAACCAATAATATTTAAAACTCCCAACATTATTATTCCTAATCCGGCCCCAAAATACCCACCATATATACAGAACAAGAATAAAATAAATAAAGAGATGTAATTACCGGAAGAAATATGTTTAGAAAACCACACACTAATTTGAGGACTGAATATAAACAAGAGTGTTGCAAATAGAAGCAAGTAAGGCACAAGAGTCGCAAAAATGGCTTGCTTTGATAACACCAATAGTATCGAACCAATTACACCTCCTGTTATTGCAATTAGAACTGCTGGCCAAATAGAATTACCTAACTGTCTTAACTCTGATTTATATGCGGGTAATGCTGCTGCATTACCAGGTAGTAACGCAACGAAGTTAGATGCATTAGCGACTGCTGGCGATAGCCCTGTCCACATTAACACCGGAAAAGTTATAAAAGTGGCACCACCTGCAATCGCATTCCAAACACCAGCAACACAGCCAGCGCTAAACAAGCTCAAGATAGTGAGCCAACTCATCGGTCATTTAAAATCTTTCATTTGCTTAAGCAACCATTCAACAAAAACATTCACATGTGGTTTTGATGAAGAATGCTCAGGTAGAACTAGAAAAAAACTTTCTTTTATAGGTAGTTCGATATCAAATGGTTGTACCAGATCTCCCCGTTTGAGCAATCCTGTGCGCAAAGATTTCAATCCCAATGCTACGCCTAACCCATATCTTGCCATTTCAAAAGTTAACGTAGAGGTATCAAACTGCAAGCCGGTAGCTACTTTATCTCGCTCAAGCCCAGCATATACAAACCAATCTGGCCAACCTTTTTCGTGGCCTAAGGTATGTAATAATTTACAAGCTACTAAATCTTCAGGCTTTTTTACTTTGTGGGTTTTCAGATATTCTTTAGTAGTGACGGGGCTTAAAGTTTCCTGCAAAAGGTTCTTGGTCGATAAACCTGGCCAATGGCCGTTTCCATAACGTATTTCCAAATCGACACCTTCCAAGTCAGTCCGATCCCACCAAACTGCATTCGTAACTCTAAGATCAATATCCGGATATTGCTGTGAAAAATCGAAAAAACGACTAGACAGCCACAAGGTCGAAAAAGAAATATTACACTTCAAGGTGATACGTGCTGGACTTTTGGGCCCAAAAATCTCATCAGTACCGCGGCGAATATGTTCAAAGGATTTATGAATAACCTCAAGATAAGCACGCCCGGCATCGGTAAGATCTAACCCTCGACGATGGCGCTGAAATAACTGCTCATGCAAATGATTCTCAAGCAACCTCACCTGCTGACTGATAGCTGATTGAGTAACATGTAGTTCTTCCGCTGCTTGTGTAAAACTTAAATGCCGAGCCGCTACTTCAAAGGCACGCAACCAGTTAGGCGGTGGAATTCTGCTTTGTGACGTCATAGCAGCTTGAGTCCAGTTATTAGTATTTCTAAAGTTTAACGTCAGCTTTTTTTGTTTGCCATGATTTATTTTGGATTTAAGATATGACAATCATGAACAGTTAGAGGTTAATCATGGAACAAGTCAGTTTTATCAATATGGCCGATGGGACCAAAGAGGATTATGAATTCCTGGAAGAACTAGAGAAACAATTCAATAAGACATTGCCTGACAGGTTAATAGAATCGTTAGAAAAACTTGAGGATTCACTTAGTGGCTATAGAGTTTCACGCCTCGAACACTCATTGCAATCAGCAACTCGTGCTTATCGAAATGGTGAAGATGAAGAAATGGTGATGGCTGCATTATTGCACGATATCGGCGACGATTTAGCTCCCTATTCCCATAGTGAAATGGCAGCAGCGGTATTAAGACCTTTTGTCAGTGAACAAACTTACTGGGTGATCAAACATCACGGTATTTTCCAAATGTATTATTACGCACATCACTTAGGCGGCGATAGAAATGCCAGAGAAATGTTTAAAGATCATCCTTACTATCAACCGTCAATCGACTTTTGCGAGCTTTATGATCAGAACTGTTTTGATCCAGACTATGATTCAGAGCCGCTGGAATTTTTCAAGCCTATGATTCAAAAGTTCTTTACCCAAGAACCGCAGTTTCAGCATTAGACAAAACATATCCCACCCGGACCGATAGTCCGGCATTTAGAAAATTTTACCCTGTTCCCCGGCCTTGTGCCGGGGTCTTCATTAGAAATTGCGGAATTATATTTGGGAGATCCCGGAACAAGTCCGGGACAAGTGAATACAGGACAGGCTCAGGGCAAATCTTAAGTGCAGTGCCTCTCGACTAACTGTTTGATCCGGGGAATGTAATAATCTAGGCCTGGAACATCTAATTCCGGGTCTTTGCCAGCTTCATCCCAGTGTCTTACCCGAACCGCATCTTTGTAGTTTGGTTCTTTTTCAAACTCTGCAACCTCATGTTCACTCATTGGACCACCCTGAACTTCTAGTGATTGTTTAGATGCATCTGACAGAACTTTATAGTATGCAGAATTAGTTGCACATAAATATCGTTTAGTGGCAACGTGCATGCGTATCGGGTCGGTCACCCGCGCAGAAAAATAAGGTGAAAGAAAATCAGCTCCGGCGTTTTCATGATCATTATCTACACCGTTTTCTAAACAATCCTCAGGAAACTCGCTGGTATAATGACCAATATCATGCAGTAACGCCGAAATCACTAATTCATCATCCGCTCCCGCCTTTTCTGCAAAATAAGCAGACTGCAACATATGTTGAGCCATCGTCACTGGCTCACCCATATACCAGTCATCACCACGTCGTTCAAATAAACCCTGGATAAAATCGACGATATTGTCTTTATTAATTTTCTCAATTTTAGACATGTACTTGACCCTAATCTTGCTCAATGAATTGGTGAATCTTATGATTCAGCACCTATTTTTTTCAACCAGTTTGTAATAATTTTTTCATTACGAGTCATTTTTTTATTATCACTTGAATATAAATAGCAATGCGTTTGTAAATACTTCGGCTGCTCGAATATTTCTACTAATTCGCCCGTCTTAAGATAACCATCAACAAATGGCCTCCGACCCAGCATTATTCCTTCACCGCGTATGGTGGCCTCTACAGCCATTAAGGAAGCATCGAAAGACAAGCCTCCGGTCAAAAGGCCGTGTTTCACCTTAAAGTGCTTAAACCACCGATACCAGTCATCGTCATAACCTAAGACATGAATCAATGGATACTCAAGAAGATCAGATGATGATTTAATTTCCAATACCTTATTCAATAATTCAGGAGCACAAACCGGAGTTATTTGAACTGACATTAGTTTATGAGTAGTCTTAGTTTTGTCTGGCACAGCTTGCACTCTAATCTCAAAATCGGATTTCGAAACTGAGCTATCACTTAAATAATCAAGCGTATTAACCCTGATCTCGATATCCGGGTGAGCATTTTTTATCGTACTAATGTGTGGAACCAGCCATAATGTCGCGATACTCGGAGAACAACTGATCGTCACCAAACTATGTTGGTCATGTGGAAACAATTGGTCAGTAATATTGTTAAGTCGATCAATGGTTTCATGAACCACTTGATAATAGGCCTGACCTCTACTGGTCAACACCAATCTTCTATGTTGTCGCAAAAATAACTCACAACCTAAATAATCCTCTAACTTACGAATTTGCTGGCTAACAGCCGCTTGGGAAATATTCAGATCATCAGCGGCAGCAGAAAAACTCAAGCAACGTCCAGCTGCTTCAAACGTTCGTAGCGCATTTAACGATGGTCGTTTCATGAAGAGTGTAATAGTTGAGCTTGTTAATATAAGTTTTAGTTATATTATTGTGCTTAAAATATAGATTGCCTGCAATACATTAATGTTAATAATTAACCTTAGGCACTATGGTTACTAATGCGATGAGATACTTCTCCTTTTTAACTGAGCAGGACGTTAAATACGTCCACGAATCATCCCTGGAAATACTGGAAGAAGCCGGATTATTAGTCCGCAATGAAAAAGCCAGGAAACGTTTTGCTGAACATGGTGCCCATGTCGACCATGAATCTGAAATCGTGCGTATTCCGGCAAAGATTGTTGAGCATTATCGCCAATTAGTGCCAGACAAAATCACTTTACGTGGACGTGATCCTGATCGTGATGTGACATTTCCTAGAGAATTACCCGTTGTCGCAACCGCCAGTTCAGCGCCAGATATTGTTGATCCGGTGAGCGGTGAATGTCGACGCGCCACCTCTGATGACATCGCTAATATCGCTCATCTCGTTAATGAACTAGATGGCTTTGATGTATTTTCCATCTCCACATTAGCTGATGACGCACCTCAAGATCAATTTAGTTTATCGCGCTTTTATCCAGCTCTGAAGAATTGCCTTAAACCTTGTCGAACTTCAGTCATTGATCAAAGAGAAGCTGAACAGGTGCTCAAGCTAGGCGAATTAATCGCTGGTTCAAAAGAGGAATTTTGGCAACGACCCTTTATCAATTTTGGCTATTGCTCAATAGTCTCTCCCCTGACAATGGATTTTGATAGTACAGAAATGCTGATGTTTTATGCCGAGAATAATATCACCGCTTATGGCACCATCGCCCCAATGGGAGGACTTAGTACACCTTTATCTTTGCCAGGCATGCTAACCATCATGAATGCCGAATGGCTAGCCGCAGCCACATTGGCACAAATGTCTAAACCTAACACTGCACAAATTTATAACTTCCTGCCTGTATTTGCAGATATGCGTGATGGTGCTTACGCTCCGGGAGCCATAGAAATTGGTATGATGAATAGTGCCGTCTGTGAAATGGCGCGTTTTTATAATGTGCCCGCAGGCGGATACTTAGGATTAACCAATTCCAAAGTCGCTGATGCCCAAGCCGGTTTCGAAAAAGGCATGTCTCCCTTACTCGGAGCTCTGTCTGGTGTTGATTTTATCGTCATGGGCGGCTTGCAGGATGCACTCATGTCATTCGATTTCGGCCAGGCCGTCATTGATAATGAAATTGCGCAAATGTTGAAATGGGTCAGAAATGGGTTTGAATTTTCCAGAGAAAACTGTGCTGTTGATGAAATTAAAGAAACCGGCCCTGCAGGCATGTTTGCAGCTAACCCAACTACTCTTGAACGTATGAATACCGCTACCTTTATGCCAGAGTTAGCCGATAGAAAATTACGCGAACAGTGGCAAATTGACGGTTCTTCGACTATTCATCAACGGGGTTTGAACAAAGCTCGAGAAATCTTATCTGAACCAAATTCAGCAGCATTAACTAAAGAAATCGATCTCTCAATAAAAGCTGAATTTGAGAATTTAGTCTCTGGAGACTCTGTATTACCTGATGGCTGGAAGGTTTACAACACTGGCGCTCAGGCTCCAACTCGTAAACGCCGAACCAATCGTCGTCGCCAAGCCAGCTAATTTCTACAAAGGATTCATCCATGAATACTCCTTCAAGCGCACAGGTCGTTGTCATTGGCGGTGGTGTAATTGGCACTAGTATTGCTTATCACCTTACTCATTCTGGCATCAAAGACGTTGTATTAGTTGAGAAAACCCGGTTAACTGAAGGTGCCACCTGGCATGCAGCTGGACTTGTTGGTCAATTTCGTTCCCAGGAAAATCTGACTAAATTGATGATGGATAGCGTCGAACTGTTTGACCGATTAGCTGAAGAAACAGGGCAACAAACGGGTTGGAACAAAGTCGGTAGTCTGCGCATCGCAGCATCTCAAGATCGATTCAAAGAATTATTACGTTCGCAAACCTCTGCCCGTGGTGTGGGTTTTGAGATGGAAATGCTGTCTCCCTCAGAAGCAAAACAACTGTACCCATTACTTGACACCCAAGATTTAACTGGCGCTGCTTTCATCCCAGCAGATGGACATGTCGACCCTTATAGCCTTACACAGGCTTATGCCAAAGGCATACGCATGAATGGCGGTCAGATTATAGAAAATCTTAAAGTCACAGGCCTGAGACGAGAAAATAATCGTATCACTACTATTGAAACTGAAGCTGGAAATATTGAAACAGAAACCGTGGTTAATGCTGCTGGATTGTGGGCTCGCCAACTCGGCTGGATGGCAGGTATTGAATTACCTGCCGCGGTGATTGAGCATCAATATCTGGTTACTGAAAAAACTGACCAGATTGCCAATGATCTTCCAGCATTTCGTGATCCCGACGGCGGTTACTATGCTAAACCGGAACCTGGTGCGTTGGCGATTGGCGGTTGGGAAAAATCGACTAATCCGTGTAACCCGATTTCGGGCTTCCCCTGGGACAACTCAAGGCATTTATTCGATCCTAATATGGACAGATTAGAAGAAATATTAATCCCTGCCGCCAAAAGACTACCCATTCTGAATGAACTGGGAATTCGAACTATAGTCAACGGACCTATTCCAATCTCACCAGATGGCGAACCTTTAATGGGGCTGACTCCAGGGTTGGATAATTTTTATGTTGCTTGTGGATTTACCTCGGGAATCGCTGCTTCCGGCGGTGCTGGTAAAGCCATGGCCAATTGGATAATCGAAGGTGATCCCGGATTGGATTTATGGGCTTTTGATGTCAGGCGCTTTGGGGAATTGCATTGCAATTCACGCTTTTTGCATGACCGCGCGATCGAGAGTTATAGCCAATATTATGCGCTACCCTGGCCTGGAAAAGAATTAGACAGCGCTCGTGCTGTAAGACGCAGTCCTCTATATACAATTTTAAAAGAACAAGGCGCTGTTTACGGATCAAAATTTGGTTGGGAAAGACCTAATTGGTTTGCCGAGTCAGCTAAGCTTGCCAAACATGTCTATGCCTACAATCGTGAACACGAACATGACACCATAGGTCAGGAACATATTGCTGCCCGTAACTCGGCCGTATTAATTGATATGAGTTCATTTACCAAGTTTGAAATCAGCGGTCCAGGCACCCACGATTTTTTACAATATCTGGCCGTTGCTAATATCTCGAATGAACCGGGTTCAGCTGCCTATACCCAACTTTGTAATTCAAAGGGCAGAATAGAAGCGGATCTGACCATTATCACGCGTTGTGAAGATTGCTTCTGGTTAATTACCGGTTCGGCACTTGGAGTACGAGACAAACATTGGGTCAAATCAAATCTCGAAATCTATCAGCAAACTCATGCAAACACCCAAGTCGCCCTACGTGATGTCACATCGGCTTATGGTGTTATCAACCTGGCAGGTCCGGTGGCCCGCAAAGTATTGGAAAAAGTGACTGATTGTGATGTCAGTCACGAGGGTTTTCCTTTTATGTCGTCTAAAAAGATTCAAGTTGGTTATGCTCCAGCCCTCGCCTATCGAGTCACTTATATTGGTGAATTGGGTTGGGAGTTATATATTTCTGTTGAATACATACAATATGTGTACGAATTATTGAAATCTGCAGGCGAAGAATTTGGCATTCGTGATATAGGTTATAAGACCATAGATAGCCTCAGGCTTGAAAAACGCTATCTGGCCTGGGGAGTAGATATCACGCCTGACTACAATCCTTATGAAGCTGGGTTACAGTTTCTGATCAATTGGAATAAAGGTGAATTTGTCGGTTCTGAAGCTTTGCAGCAAATAGGCGAAGTGGGTGTGAAGCGCAAACTTGTCTGCTTGGCGCTAGATGAACCATTACCTGTCTTCGGAGGCGAAGCAATCTTTGCAGAAGGAAAGCCAGTTGCGATTAGCACTAGCGGTAATTATGGCTATAGCGTCGGCAAAAGTTTGGTATTGGCATATTTGCCTGTTGAAAATCTTGATGCTGATAGCTTTGAAGTCGAATCATTTGGTCAACGTAGTTCTGCTCAACTCATCAAGGGTGCCGCTTATGATCCTACACGCAGCAAAATACTTTGTTAAACCGTTCATGGGCTTAGAATAAAGCTGTTAAAACTGGACAAAACGGTATAATCCGCGCTGATTTACTAACTCTGTGAATGTATGGAAACCATTCAAGCAATTATTCTGGGCATTGTTCAGGGCCTGACTGAATTTTTGCCGGTGTCGAGCTCAGGCCATTTAGTATTGGCACAAGAATTGTTGGGCTCAAAACCTGGCGGTGGAATTTTATTTGAAGTTGCCGTTCACATTGCCACGCTGGTAGCAATCTTGTTATTTTATCGAAAACGAGTCACAAACCTGACTATCGGTGCCGTTACATTGGATCACGATGCCTGGCGCTATATTTTTAAACTTGGCTTGGCTACTGTGCCAGCTGTATTGGTTGCTTTACTTGCACGTAACTGGATTGAAGAACAATTTGAATCAATATTAGTTGTTGCGATTTGTTTGATTATCACCGGGTTTATTGTCTGGAGTACGCGTTATACCCTGAACAAAGGCAATGCTCTTGAGCCTAGCTGGATTGCAGCACTGATTATTGGTTGCGTACAAGCTTTCGCTATCCTTCCTGGTATTTCCAGAAGCGGCTCAACTCTCGCCATTGCTTTGCTGCTTGGATTAGCACCTTTGGCCGCCGCCGAATTTTCCTTTTTACTTGGTGTTATTGCCATGGCCGGTGCAGGTATATTGTTATTACCTGAACTGACTTCGGTATCCGGTGAGGCTTTGAATGCCATTCTATTCGGTGGAGCTGCTGCGCTCGTCAGCGGGTTGATTGCACTTTGGCTATTCGTTTGGTTGCTAAAGAATCAACGCTTTTATTTATTTGCCTGGTATGTCTGGATTGTGGGTCTGATCACTTTGGCGCTGACGTTACGTTAAAGTAAGAAATACGGTAAAGTACAGTTCCACAAACAAACTGACAACTTCTTATGGCCGATGATGCCAAAACTATTGACCTGCTATCTCAATTAATTAGCTTTGACACCACAAGCTGCAACTCTAATCTCAATCTGATCGACTTTACTCAAGATTATTTAGCAAAGCGTGGCATCAAATCTGAACTTGCCTTTGATGAAACCGAACAAAAGGCTAATTTATTTGCAACTATCTCAGGCCCTGAAGATGTGCCAGGCATTGTATTTTCCGGTCACACTGATGTCGTTCCGGTTACTGATCAAAATTGGACTGTATCACCATTCGATACAACTATTAAAGATGGCAAATTGTATGGCCGCGGCAGTACCGACATGAAAGGTTTCATTGCTGTTTGCCTGGCCTTGACTGAAGCGATACAACGAGCGGATTTAAAACAACCCATTCATTTTGCTTTTTCTTATGATGAGGAAGTCGGTTGCTTGGGAGTGCGTACATTATTGGAACAACTCAAACATCGTGAAATAATTCCTTCTGCCTGTATTGTCGGTGAGCCGACTTCCATGCAAACCATCCGCGCACACAAAGGGAAAATTAGCCAGCGCTGTCATGTTCACGGCCATTCTTGCCATTCCAGCCGTGTTGATGAGGGCTTAAACGCAGTTGAATATGCTGCACAAATTATTACTTATTTGCATGAATTAAGCCTTCGAATTGAACAGGATGGCCCTTTCGATGAAGAATTCGCACCTTCGTATACGAGTGTCCACACCGGACCTGTAAACGGAGGCACGGTTTTAAATATCGTTCCAGAATATTGCACCTTTGATTTTGAATTTCGCAACATTCCTCAGCATGACGGCAATAAGCTTTTACAGGAAGTTAAAGATTATGCTGAAAAATCCCTACTGCCACGGATGAAAAAGAGAAACTTAAAAGCCAAAATTGAGTTTGAGGAGCTTTCAGAAATTCCCGCATTTGATTCTGAAACTGATCTACCTCTGACTCAACTTTGCTTATCCTTGAGTCCTTTTGATAGCGCTGGAAAAATCAGTTTTGGCACCGAGGCGGGTTTATTCCAAAACTTAGGCATGCAAGCAATTGTTTGTGGGCCCGGAGATATTAATCAAGCTCATAAACCAGATGAGTTTATAGCTCTTACCCAGCTTCAAGCCTGTAACAATTTCTTAAAGCAAACCATACACAACGCGACTCAAACTACTATTTAATTCATTAGTAATTCAGGTTTAATTTAGCGGTTGTTCATTATTGCTGAATATACTTCTTATTGATGTTCCAATTCAAAACAAGATGACAGAAAGCGACTTAAAGATTGTATTCACATTAGCAGTGTACTTATCGTTGATGAGTTTTTATTCAGTCGATCTTTTCGCTCAAGGAACACAAGCAACAACACAGGAAACTTCTCAAGTTCAAAGTGAGGCCGATCAGTCTGTTGCTAAACCAGCAACTGAGACAGGCTCTACGAACACCGAAAAACCTGGCGGTTCAGATAGTAAAGATAAATTTGATGTTGATGTCCTGGTCGAGCGAATGAAAGAAACCAAGGCGATTGGAGTCATTACGAAACTCTCACTCAAAAACCAGGTTGATGACTTGCTTGAGAAAGCTGAAGAAATTAAACAAAATGACAAAGATACAACGGATGAAAAATCTGAATTGCGAGAAGACTTCGAAGGACTAATATTAAAAACTGTCTCTCTTTTAAACAAAGGTGAAGACTACTCTTTAGCTGAAGATATATATTTAGCAAGAGAGGAATTATGGCAATCAATCATGGAGAACAAAGCATGAAACGATTAATGACTTTTTTTACTGGCTTAGTTCTAAGTCAAGTTGTACTAGCGATTACACCGGCAGAAGATATAGCGGCAACTATTAACCTTAATGGGTTTGCTTGTGGTAATACCGTAAGCAATATCAATGAAACTGTTGACGGCAATGGCAATAAAACCATTACCGCCACTTGTGCTGATGGCAAACGCTATCAGGTAAAGATTACCAGTAACGGGCGTGTCAGCGTAGCACCGCAATAACTAAGCATTAAGCTGTAAAGGCAATTTATATAAGCGCTCACCAGTTGCATTGAAAATTGCATTGGCCACTGCTGGAGCAATTACTGGTACACCAGGTTCTCCAACTCCAGTTGGAATTTCAGTTGAAGGAACAATATGCACCTCAATTTCCGGCATTTGATTAAGTCTTAACACCTGATAATCGTGAAAATTAGACTGCTGCACCGCTCCATTTTCCAACGTGATTTCACTTGCCATGGTGGGTGACAGGCCAAATCCAATACCGCCTTCCATTTGAGCTTTAATAATGTCAGGATTTACCGGTACACCACAGTCAACTGCGCAAACAACTTTATCGATACTGTATTTGCCACCTTCAGTCACTGTTACTTCTGCAACTTGAGCTACGTAGCTACCGAACGATTCGTGTACGGCTACACCACGACCTTTGCCTTCAGGTAATTTATCACTACCCCAACCTGCTTGCTCGGCTGCCAGTTTTAACACACCTTGGTGCCGGGGATGTCCTTCTAAGAGTTCCATTCTGAATTCAACCGGATCTCTATTAGCTGCAACAGCCAACTCATCAATAAAAGTTTCCGTCGAAAAGCCAGTATGAGTCGAACCCACTGCCCGCCACCATAAAACCGGCACTTGGTTTTCAGTCGTATGCAAATCTACTGAAAGGTTAGGAATCGCATAAGGTAAATTAGCGGCTCCCTCAACAGAAGTGGCATCTATGCCATTTTGCACCATCATTTGTTCAAAACCGGTACCTTTTAAGATAGATTGACCCACAACTCGGTGCTGCCAGGCGATTACTTTGCCTTTGTCATCCAGACCAGCTTTGATTGTGTGAAAATACATGGGCCGGAAATAACCCGCTCTCATATCATCTTCTCTAGACCAAACCATCTTCACAGGTTGACCTGTGCCTAATGCTTTAGCTACTTGAGCAGCTTCAACCACATAATCAGAATGCGAATTGGCACGTCGCCCAAAACTACTGCCAGCATACAAAGTGTTGATTTTTACCTGTTCAGGTTTGACACCGACAACGGCAGAAACTGCGTACTGATCGCCGGTTTGCAATTGTGCTCCGTTCCAAATTTCGACCCCATCGGAACTGATTTGGACAACACAATTCATAGGCTCCATGGTCGCATGGGCTAAATAAGGAAATTCATAACTGGCCTGAAGCACTTGTGCGGCTTGGGCCATAGAACCTTCTGGATCACCATCGCTACGTGCTATTGCTCCCGGCTGACTGGCCAAATCACGATATTGCTGCATTAAATCAGCAGAACTAGCACTTTCAGCCACACTCTCATCCCACTCAACTTGTAATGCATCCCGACCTTTCTTTGCCGTCCAGTAATCTTTTGCAAGAACAGCGACACCGGTTGGAATCTGCAAAATATGTTCGACACCTGGAATAGCTTTAGCTGATTCTTCTGAAAAACTTTTAACCGTGGCACCAAAGCGCGGCGCATGCGCAACTAAAGCAGTCAGCATATCCGGAAGATTAATGTCTTGCGTGTAAACAGCTGTACCGTCGGTTTTGCCTGTATCCTTGCGCGTTACTGTTCTACCAATATAGACAAATTCCTCCGGTGTTTTTAACGTAACATTTTGGGGCACTAGCTGTTTTGCAGCAGCGCCTGCCATTTCACCAAAACTTGCCGTTTTGCCCGAACCGTTATGCTTGAGCATGCCCGCCTCAACACTAATTTCCTCAGCAGGTACTTGCCAGGTTTCAGCTGCGGCTGAAATCAACATAGATTTGGCCGCTGCACCTGCATTGCGTAGTTGCTCAAATGAATTAGCCAAACCAGTGCTGCCACCGGTTCCCTGGAAAGGCCCAAAAAACAAGTTATTGTATTTAGAAGCATCAGCCGGAGCGCCTTCACAAACGATTTGTTCCCAACTGGCATCCATTTCATCAGCGACCAAAGTGGCTAAGCCTGTATATGTACCCTGCCCCATTTCCAGGTGCTTGATCATCACTGTAACAACGTTATCCGGTGAAACTCGAACAAATGCGTTGGGCTCAAACACAGTTGACGTAGTTTGATCTGCAAATACATCTGGATAATAAATACCAACAGTTAATCCGGCACCAACGGCGGCCGTTGATTTAAGAAAATAGCGTCTTTGGGGATTGTGTTTCATTGCTTTAATCATGTGTACCTCCTCAAGCTAAATTTTCAGCAGCGTGTTTAACTGCTTTGCGAATTCGAGCATAAGTTGAGCAACGACAGATGTTACCCGACATAGCAGCATTGATATCATCATCACTTGGGCTAGCATTATTGGTAAGCAAGGCGGTAGCCGACATGATTTGACCAGACTGGCAGTACCCGCATTGCACCACAGCAATATCTTCCCAAGCTTGTTTTACTGCTTGGCCTTGATCCGAATCAAGGCCTTCAATTGTGGTCACTGATTTGTTTTTTGCGGCAGCTACTGGCGTAACGCATGAACGAATAGCTTGACCGTCCATATGCACCGTACAAGCTCCACATAATGCCATACCACAACCGAATTTAGTTCCTGTTAATTTAAGGTGATCTCGAATCACCCATAAAAGTGGTGTATCTTCGGAGGCATCGACAGATTGATCGACACCATTTAATTTAAAATTTATGCTCATAATTTACTCCTCGATGGACTGCGGATTAAGTTAAATGATTTTAACGAACCAACTGGGTTTAGTTAAGGGTAATCATAGATAATAATAGGCCGTTCATAGCCCAAACTGATATTTTAGACTGCCTATAAATGCTTCGTCGTCTTGAATGCTACGATTAGACATATAAATCTTGGCATCCTCCCCTGCCGGGTAACGAAGTTTACTGCTTCCATCCATTACAGCATCCCAAATCGCTTCTGCTACAACTATGGGTTCAGAACCATTTTCAGCGATTTCCGGGCTACCCCAGACTGCGAAAAGTTTTTGCACGGTTTGCTGGTATTCTGTTAATGACTCGTCATTGGCAAAATCGAACGATCGCCCACCAAAATCAGTATTAATTATTCCTGGCTCAATGATTTTGACTTTGATACCGATTGGCTCCAATTCATAGTGAAGTGCCTCTGACAAGCCTTCAACGGCAAATTTAGTTCCATGATATAGAGTACCGAGTGGGAAAGTCATTCTGCCGCCGATGGAAGAAATATTGACGATGGTGCCGGATTTATTCAACCTCATATGCGGTAAAATAGCTTTGCTCGTGGCTAACAATCCAATTACATTGGTATCGAATTGACGACGAATATTTTCCATTGGAAAAGCCTCCAACGGCCCATAAGCTCCGTAGCCGGCATTATTTAGTAAAACATCAATCTGACCAAATTTGGTTATGCCATCATCGACAGCCTGTTTAATAGACGACTCATCGGTTACGTCAAGCCGAGTTACTCGTACATTACTTAACTTGGTCAACTCGTTTTCTTTTTCAGGTGTTCGCATAGTGGCGATGACATTCCAGTTTTTGCTATGGAAAAGTTTTGCAGTTTCTTTACCGATGCCACTTGAGGCGCCTGTGATTAAGATTGTTTTAGGCATTTAATTCATTCTCACAAAACATTATAGGCTTTCATATTAGTTGTTTAATTTATGTTTCTAAATACATAGAATTAGAAAATGCTTGCATAAAACTCTAAAATGGTAGAGGTTTAGATTCACATAACCTAAATATTTGCTATCCTTCTGACAACCTTTAGACAGATAGTGAGAAAATGTCGAATACAAGCTCGAAACTGAATGAATTAGGGCTGTTAATTAAAAAACATGCTCCTAATAATGGCGTATTTCAAAGCTCACTCGATCAACTGCTATTATTCAGAGAATCCGAGTCCCACGGTCGTGTTCCCTTAATTTACGAGCCCATCCTTATTATGGCTGCACAGGGCAAAAAGAATATCTTCCTGGAAGGCAATCGCTATGAATACAATGCCGGCAAATTTCTTACCCTATTTTTACCCATGGCAGTGGAATGCGAATTAGTTGATATTAGCGAAGACAGTCCAATGCTTGGTTTAGCCATTCGGCTTGATAGATATCGACTAACCCAACTTTTGTTAAAAATTGACAGTGTTGATCAGGCACCAAAAAAACCAGAACCTGTTGATGCTTCTGGGATATTTACTGCTGCTATAAATAATAGACTATTAGACGCTGCTGTTCGCTTATTAAAAACACTCGATGATCCCATTGAAGCCTCTATCGTTGGTGAATCCATCATCGATGAAATCTATTTTCGAATTTTAACGGATGAACAAGGTGGTGCATTAAGAGTATTACTTCGACAACAAGGTCAAATACAACAAATTTCCAAGGCGGTTGAGTATTTAAATGGAAACCTTAATCAAAATATATCAGTAGATAAGCTAGCTGAGTTAGTTAATATGAGCACATCGGGTTTTCATAAAAAGTTTAAAGAAGTGATGCACCTTTCTCCCGTTCAATACATTAAGCTGATTCGATTGAACAAGGCGAAAACCTATATCATCGAAGGTAAAAACGTAAGTGAAGCCGCCTATTTGGTAGGGTATAACAGTCCAGCTCAATTCAGTCGTGAATATAAACGCCAATTTGGAGAATCTCCTTCTTCGACAACGACTAATGCAGCTTAGAAAATAAAAAATCAGCCTTTCCCTTATTTGCTCAAAGTAATTCAAGCGTTAGAATCACTGTAATTACATACCAGTTACAACAGCATTAGAAAATATGTCAACTCATCTCTCCTATGAACAATTAGAACAAGGTTTGCCGGATATTCTTGATGCTCCTAAAGATCACGGCGAGTTAAAATTGATCTCAACCCGCCCTGTTTCAGGCCAAAGAGAGTTACATGACACAATTCAACTAAGTGTTGAAAAAGGTGTAACCGGTGACAAATGGGATCATGATTGTTGGATGACTCTGGAAGACGGAAGTTCTGATCCTGAAGTACAAGTCACGATTATTAATACACGAAGTATTAATACGATTGCCCAACACAAAGACCGGTGGTCACTGTCTGGAGATAACTTATTTGTTGATATGCATCTAGGTAAAGATAATTTAAAAACCGGTGACCAGCTTTCTCTGGGGACAAGTATTTTGGAAATTACAGGGGAACCGCATACTGCTTGCTTAAAATTCGCTAATCGTTATGGACGTGATGCTTGCCGTTTTGTAAATGAGAAGCGTGGCCGGGAATTAAGGCTTAGAGGTACACATGCGAAAATTGTGAAAGATGGCATAGCAACGCTTGGTGACAAGCTCACTAAACTATAACTCACAAACCGTGTAAACAGCACATAATGTGGCTAAAAAAACAATGGTTTACACTTGCTATTTTCGCAGTCATTTTGTTTGCATACTTAGTTTCATTAACCAATTTTTCGTTACCCGCCGCTTCTGCTAACTTAATTAAGTTCACTTTAATAATCTGTATATTCTTATTAAGCGGACTGACTATAGACTCCTCAAAATTATTACATTCCATCAAAAACTGGCAGCTGCATCTTTGGATTCAAATTATCTCTTTTTTGATATTTCCTGTAGTGATTATTGTGACTGCAGTTCTGACAAACTCAAATGATCTAGGCAATTTAATTTATGTCGGCTTTATTGTTTTAGCCTGCATTCCAACTACTATAACAAGTTGTGTGGTATTTACCCGCAATGCCGGCGGTAATGAAGAAGCCTCATTATTTAATGCGACCTTGGGAAACATCCTGGGAATATTTATTACTCCTATGCTGATTTATTTTTTGATTGGCGCAAGCATTGAACTAGATCCAATCGCCGCAATAAAAAAACTCACTGTACTGGTAATCCTGCCATTTTTAACTGGACAAGTCTGTCGAAATTTTCTTTCCTTTAGCGTTAACCCTGCTTTAGCGAAGAATGGCAGCAACTGGATGATTTTGTCGATCATGCTTATTGCATTCATTAACGCTTTTGACACAGGTATAAACCTCAGCTTTATTGATTTTGTTTATATTTCGATCTTGAGCTTGATATTGAAGTTAGTTCTAACTGGTCTGAGTTGGTATGGCAGTGCTTTAAATGCACCACACTTTAACTTGGCAGATCGTAAGTGCCTGACTATTACTGCCACTCAAAAAACACTGGCTTTGGGTTTGCCAATTGTTACTGTTTTATTCGCTAATAATCCCAACTTAGCTGTAATTAGTTTTCCCATTATTGCCTACCACACCATTCAATTAATTATTGATGGGTTACTCATCAGCAAACTTAAAAAACTTCCCTAAATTTATGCAACTCAAAATCTAAATTTTACTTCTATCTATGACTCAGATAATCACATAACATATTGTTTTATATTGACTTTATTTATGATATAGTTTTAAAAAATATCATTTTGGTGAATTCTCTAGACCGATTCCAAAATGCAACCAAAGGAAACCAGCTGATGGAATGTTAGTGTTCCATCCTTTAACAAAGGCCCGCCAAAGCCATTGTAAAAGCTTAGAATTTAAAACAGTGCCACTAAGTAATTCCTGAACAATTGTTAGTTCAAGAATCTAAACATTTACACTGACAAAGGAGATTGATATGAAAAATATCTTTATGGCTTTTTCCGCTTTTATTTTTTTGATTCATAACGCCTCATCTCAATCGGCATTAGAAACACTTGGTAAATTTAAAACAACCGGTGTGACCGACTTCATCTATGTAGATCAAGGAGGTAATAAAGCAGCGGCTATAAACAAAACCCTCGCAAGAATTGAATTGCCAGAGGGTTTTAAAATCGGACTATACGCCATCGTGCCTGATGCCAGAAATATGGCGGTTGGCCCACAAGGTATCGTCACCTTTGTCGGCACACGTAAAACTGAAGTATGGGCGGTAACAGATAGGGATAAAGACAGAGTTGCCGATGAAGTGAAAAACTTCGCCCCTTCATTGCCTAAGTCTATTCCAAATGGCCCATGCTTTACTAAAGACGGATTCTTAGTCATCGCCGAACAAAACCGGGTCCTGAATTATCCGGCTGCAGAATTTTTCTACGAAAGTCCAGACGTAGTTGCTGTCCCTATCGTAAAGCAAGGTGAACTGATCCCCGTTGAAGAAGAAAGTTATAACCATACAGCCAGGGTATGCAAAATTGGCCCAGATGGCCGGCTTTATATTTCACTTGGACAACCATTTAATGTGGCTCCACCGGACAAACTTGACCTCTATAACCAAGTCGGAATTGGGGGTATTGTCAGTATGAACCTGGATGGCAGTGGACGTGAGGTTTATACCTATGGTGTGCGTAACTCTGTGGGAATGGACTTTCATCCTGAAAATGGCGAATTATGGTTTACCGATAATCAGGTTGATGGGATGGGAGACAACCAGCCTCCCGGCGAGATTAATCGTCAAACTGCAGCCAAACAGCATTTTGGTCACCCATGGTTTGGTGGCGGTCAAACCAGAACCAATGAATACAATGACGACACGCCACCAGAAGGCATTGTTCATCCGGCTGTTGATACAGATGCTCATGCAGCCGATCTTGGTATGACGTTTTATACAGGAAAAATGTTTCCTGAAAAGTATAAAAACGGCATTTTTTCTGCTCAACACGGTTCCTGGAATCGTACTACACCAATAGGCGCCCGAGTCATGTTCACTTCAGTTGATGAAGAAGGCAATGCTACAACTGTGCCATTTGCTGAAGGTTGGATTGATGAAAACGAAGAATACTTAGGCAGACCAGTAGATGTAGCACAACTACGTGATGGCTCATTATTGGTTTCTGACGACTTAGTCGGTGCTCTATACAGAATTTGGTATGAGCCGCAAACAGATAGTTAAATACTCGTTATACAGTCTGGGTGTGATCTTCATCCAGACTGTATTTATTCATTTAGGCCATGCCAGTGAAGACAAAAAAGAACCACCACAATTAATTAACCAGTGTAAAACTTGCCATGGAATAGACGGGATTGCCAAGATACCCATTGCTCCAAATATCACGGGTGAACCTGTCAATTATTTGATCGCCCAACTAACAGCATTTAAAACTGGTAAACGTGAGCATGAGATGATGAGTGTAGTGACTCAAACTCTTGATGACGTAAATATTGCACTGATTTCACACTGGTTTGCTGAGCAAAAATTTAGTACTTCGACGAGTACTGATAATCCTCCACAGGCAGTAATAGAGAATTGTGTTGAATGCCATGGTAAAGACGGCATAGGCTCATCGGAAGATATACCACACTTGGCAGGAGAATCGACAATATATCTGGAAACTCAACTCAAAGCATTTCGTTCAGGCAGGCGTGATCATGAAACGATGTCAAAAATTGCAGCAGAATTATCCGATGAGCAAATTCGTCAGATAGCACAGTGGTATGAACAAATCAAAATCAGTGTAGGCGAATAGAACAAATCAAAATGGTTTTTGGCAATAATCCAGAATAAATTGGCATAACAACGAAACAGGTCGTCCTGTTGCACCTTTGTTCTTACCCCTTTCCCATGCTGTTCCGGCAATATCTAAATGTGCCCATCGATAATTATTGGTAAATCTGGATAAAAACACAGCGGCTACACTGGCGCCTGCACCGTAATTTCTATCCCGTCCAGCCGAACTGGCTATATCAGCAAAATTACTATTTAGAATTTCTCCATATTCAGGCCATGCAGGTAACGGCCAAACATAATCACGACTTCGGTTACCAGCACGCACAAGTCGATCTGACAATGTTTTGTTATTACTAAATAATCCTGAAACATCATATCCCAAAGCTGTTATGCATGCTCCTGTCAAGGTCGCCACATCAATAACAATCGTTGGCTGATAACGTTCAGAGTAAGTCATTGAATCAGCCAACAATAACCGCCCTTCGGCATCTGTGCTCAATATCTCTACCGTTTGGCCTGACATGCTTGTTAGGACATCACCTGGTTTAAACGCTTTTCCATTAATTAGGTTCTCACTGGATGGGATAATGCCGATTAAATTAACGGGTAATTTCATTTGCGAGATGGATCGTAACACTGCCATGACTACGGCCGCACCACACATATCAAATTTCATTTCATCCATTGCTAGCGCGGACTTGATTGAATAACCGCCACTATCAAAGGTCAGACCTTTACCAATTAACAAAATAGGCGGTTGATTAGTTTTGCTGCCACGATAGCTCATCACTATTTGACGCGGTGGTTCTGCACTACCCTGGGCAACAGCTAGTAGCAAGTTCATTCTCAGGTCTTTTATTTCAGTCTCATTTAAAACCTGAACTTCAATAGGCAACGTGTCTGTAATGGCAAGCGCTTGCTGCGCAAGATAACGAGGCGTACAAATGTTTGCGGGTAAGTCTGATAGACTTCTAGCAATATTTATACTTGTTGCAATAGATTTAGCCTGTCTAATTGCTTTTCGTAGTTGAGTAATGTTTCTGTTAAATGGTTCAAAATAAGTCACGTTATCAATATGTGATGTAGTCTGGGTTACTGTTTTAGTTTCAGAATATTGATAATTGGAATAAATTAACAATTTAGTCAGTCGAGTATATAAATCACTTGCACCTGAATAATACGGCTTAAGTTCAGTAAGGCTAATTAGTAACTTTTCGACTGAGCATTTTCGAAGTTGTGAAATTGCTTGAGCTAATGTTTTTTCAATTTCTTTGACCGACTTAAGCGTACTTGAATCGAAATGTAATAGCGCTACGGAAGTGCTTTTATTTTTTATCTGTCCGGGAATAAATTCACAAGCTGACCCAGCACCCATTTTCATAATTTGATCAGAGAGAGAATTTAAATTCGCGGCTAATTCCCGATCCAGTTTTTTGACTGAGCTAGGTAGCTTGCCATTTATTACAGGAATCAACAGACAGTCATAACCTGTTGTTTTATTTACTGAATTGACGATCTTAAAATCCATAGCCAGGTATCAACAAACAATTCATGGTAAAGAACTCTAAGAGTTCATTACGATCCAGCGATTCTCTACAGCAATACTGATAAATGATTCAACGTCTTCATTAATATCAGCGTCCGGGAACTGTTTGCTCAACTCGACGATAATTTGTTCGAGGTTACGCTTGCCGTCAACTTTGGAAAGAATTAATGACGCTGTTTGGTTCAGTTTGACCAGGCCTTCCGGATAGAGCAGCACGTAAGTGTCTTGTGCCGGTTCCCACTGAAAACGATGCCCTGTAGCAAAACTAATCGATTTTTGTCGGTCTAAATTATTCGTCATGGCAATTAAAAAATGGAGGTTTATGCTCTACATAAGCCAATTCCATGGCATCCAGCATGGACCACAAAACTTGTAATTTGAATTTCAAAATAGCAAAAGCATTTTGTTGTTGTTGATAGGTCGCAAAGCTGTTCACGGTAATATCAAGACCATGCTGTACATCACGCCTTGCCTGTGACAATCGATTTTGGAAATAACTCAGCCCCCGCTGGTCTATCCACTGATAATGTTCAGGCCAAGATTTTAATCTCGATTTATGGATTTCTGGTGCGAACAGTTCTGTCAGCGATGAGCATGCGGCTTCTTGCCAGCTATGATTACGGGCAAAATTAACATAAGCATCGACTGCAAACTTGACTCCAGGAAGCACGTGCTCCAGTGAGGTCAATTCACTTTTATCAATGCCGCAGGCAATCGCAAGTTGTACCCAAGCTTCAATGCCACCCTCAGTATTCTCATCACCATCATGATCCAATATACGCTTTATCCATTGCCTTCTAATTTGGGGGTCATCACAGTTAGCCAGAACATTGGCATCTTTAATAGGAATATTAATTTGATAATAATATCTGTTCAGTACCCAGCCGCGGATCTGATCTTTAGTCGCTTTACCCTCATACATCATCACATGGTAAGGATGATGGATATGATAATAACGACCTAAATCACGTAATGCTTGCTCAAAATCTCTTCGGGATAATGCCTGTTTACTAGTCATGATTAAACGATTATTTCCATTCCGTCATAAGAAACTTCAATATTGTGTGCCTGCAGTTGCTGATATTCAGGTGAATTCTGATCCAAAATTGGATTGGTGTTATTGATATGAATCAATATTTTTCGTTTATCAGGCAAGCTGTCTAAGAATTCAATCATGCCTCCTTTACCAGACTGTGGCAAATGCCCCATTTCTGTGCCGAATTTAGAACCTACACCTCGTTGATGCATTTCGTCATTACTCCAAACCGTACCATCGATTAAAATACAATCTGCCTGTTTCACTCCAGCAATCAGCTTATCCTCGATGACTCCTACTCCGGGTGCGTAAAAAATAGATTTTGCAGTTGTTAAATCCTCAATCAACAAGCCAATATTATCACCTGGTTGAGGGTTGTCCCGGTGTGGTGAATAAGGTGGAGCGTTACTGACTAATGGATAAGCAGTAAATAAGATGTTCTCAATTTTATCAATCCGAAAGGAACCTCCGTTGCTGGCAATATCATGTAAAGTTAAGCCTCCGTTATAACTGCTTAAGACATTAAATAACGGGAAGCCTTCGGTCAAATCCTGTCTAACTTGGGACGTACAATACACATCATGGGGACAACCTTCCCTGAGCATTAGTAGACCGGTGACATGGTCAATTTGAGCATCAGTCAAAATGATTGCTGCTATACCAGTATCGCGTTTATGTCTGGCAGGTTGTAGCGCTGGAAAATCTTTTATTTGTTGTAATATCTCGGGTGACGTATTGATAATAACCCAATCAATGCCACTGTGACTGACAGCTATTGAGGATTGTGTTCTTGGCTGTGCATTTAAAATACCTTGCCGTTGTCCCTGACACATCTCACAATTGCAATTCCATTGTGGGAATCCCCCTCCTGCTGCAGAACCAAGCACTTGAATTTGCATATTACTCCTTTGTTTTTAGTTATTAATTAATCCGTAAATGCTTTATCAAAATTTACGGCTTTATCGGATCCATTTATTTGGCTAGCACCGATGATATTTTTCCAGATTGCGTTGTTGAAGTCTGATTCTGACACATCCATACCCTCTACCGTAGCACCGGTAAAGTTTGCACCAGAAAGCTTGGCATTAGTTAATTTGACATGATTGAGATTGGTATTGGCAAAATCCGCAAATTCTGCATCGATATGGGAAAGGTTAGCTTGGTCGAAGTTAGCGCCTTGAAGATTGGTTGAAACCATTACTGTTCGCATTAAACCCATTGACTGGTTTTTCATGTCAGCAGATAAATCAGCACCCGAAAAATCAACGCCACTTAAATCCGCAGAACTGAAGTTGGCAACGACTCTGGCATCGATTAATTTCGCATTGGTGATTTTCGAATCAACCAATTGGGCCGAAAATAAGCTTGCATTCGATAAATCAGCATTGGATAGATCAGCACCGACGAACCAGGCTAGATCAAGCTTGGTGTTAGTTAAATTTGCGCCCGATAAATCTGAATTATTAAAACGAGACCAACGCATATCAGCCTGTTTGAAATCGATGCCGTGCAAGTCTAAATTGGAAAATTTTCTATCAGTCAAATCTACACCGGGTTCTGACTGCTGTAACAACTTAATTAATTCTTCCCGAGTCGTTTCAGCTTCTGTCATATCGGGGCTGTTCATGTCTACCATTTCGAACAAATTTTGTGCAATCGCTAGGAAACTGAAAACTAATACAACAATGATAAATATTGTTTTAAATAAACTAAGCATCTGTAGTCACTTTTTGATTTGTTAACGCTTTTGAGTTTGCAATATTACGCATATACAAATTATTACTTTCCCGATCAGTTTCAAATAAATTTTGGATAGTGGAATGATAAGGCGATAGATTACATGCAGGATCGGCATTAGCTGCATCTCCTGTCAGTAAATAGGTCTGACATCGGCATCCGCCATAATCAACAGATCGTTGATCACAGGATTTACATGGCTCTAGCATCCAATCATTACCACGAAACTTATTAAACGCTGCTGACTCATTCCAGATCCATTTAAGAGAATTATCTTTTAGGTTTGGAACCTTAATATCGGGAAGCACCGTTGCAGACAAACAGGGCAACACTTCTCCGTTCGGCGTAATAGTCATAGAAATGTTGCCCCAACCGCTCATACAAGGTTTTGGTTTGCCCTCGTGGTAATCAGGAACAACGTAAAAGATATCTACCTTGCCTTTATATTTATGCTGGTAATCGCGGGCAATGTTTTCAGCGTTTAAAAGCTGAGCCTTGGTTGGCAGCAAGTCATGACGATTTTGAAATGCCCAACCATGGTATTGAGTATTGGCAAGTTCAATATAGTCAGCGCCTATTTCTATCGATGTTTGTATTAATTTATCAATATAATCCAAATTATGACGATGTAATACAATGTTTATCACCATTGGATAACCATTATTTTTTATCCACTGTGCTATAGGCTTTTTATGTGAAAGAGTACGAGTATTACTGAAAAACGCAGTAGGTGTTTTAGCTTTATCCTGTATGCTAAGTTGAATGTGGTCCAAACCGCATTCTTTTAAAAGTTTTACTCTGTCTTCTGTCAGTCCAATACCGGTTGTAATTAAATTACTATAAAATCCTAATGATCTTGCATGCCGGACTATGTCCTCCAGATCTTTTCTGATTAAGGGCTCACCGCCAGATAAGCCAAGTTGTACCGATCCCAATTCCCTTGCTTGTGCTAATGCATCCAACCATTGCTCAGTGCTAAGTTCGTTGGTGTATTGATGTAGATTTAAAGGATTTGTGCAGTAAGGACACTGCAACGGGCATCTATAGGTTAACTCGGCCAAAAGCCATAATGGCCTTGGCCGAGCAACTTTCATTTGAAATTGATAAGACTAAAACTACTATTTTTTGACAAACGCATACATGGTCATTTCCATGCCTAAACGTATGTCTTCATAGTCGGGTTTAACCCAGTTCATTTTGTCCATTATACAACCTCCGGTTTTACAATAAACCATGCTAACCTTAGCATATTTTCCTTTTAAAATCAATAAGAAACGTCATTTTAATTCAGTTTGGCACAGGTTTTGATTGCTCCAATTCAAATGCTGATGAGGACCAATCATCTGTCCCCCCTGGAAACCAAAAAACATGGGTAAATCCATACTCCATGGCACGCTTTGCAGCATTCCAGGACATCCAGCAATTGGCTTTACAATAAAATAAAAGCGGATCAGATTTTGATTCAGTTAATTTGGCTAAATTAGATTTAAAATAGTTTTCAAGCTCATTAGATAAAACACCAAAACCCACATCAGCCAACCATGTTGAGCCTGGAATATTTAATCTTTCAGGTGGCAACCAAACCTCATCAGCAGCAAGAGTCTGAGGGCGTTTTGGGGCGGGTAATACGTCTATGAAGATAGCCCCTTTGCCATCATACAACTCCTTTGCCTTAATTACATCAGTGACCAAAGCTCCTTGTAAAGTGGCAGGAGTGGGTGAACGATAGTTATCCAATTTGTACCCGGATGGTTCCTCGACTTCCGCTGCAGAAACAAAATAACTTGAATTTACAACTAGAATTGTGAATAAACTTACTAAAAATTTAACAACACGAATCATTGCTTATCCCTGAATTAATTCACCACGATTATTTAACAGTGGCACATGATATTTTTTCAAAATTGTCAAAATCGCTTCCGTCTTCTGTTTTAATGTCTGGTTAATTCTATCCTTCCAATCCTGATCATTAAATCTAACGGCCATCGTAATACTGAAATCCAGTTTAATATTATTCGATTCTTCAATTAATGGCACTACTTCGATCTTTTTGTCCGACTTATTTGCGTAAAATCCTGCAATGGGTCCCCAAATAATAGCCCCATCAATCTTATTGCTAGCAATATCATCAATAATTTGTTGCCCAATAGAAAAATATCGTGTATCGACCATTAATTGGTAAGGCTGTAATTGTTGTAACAATCCATATCGAGCTAAAACATTTGCTGCCGGTGTACCGGCAACCACGCCAACTTTTTTGTTTTTATAAACGGGGTCAGAAAAGTCTGTTGGCAGAGGATTCTCACTCAAATAAACCAACGTATAGATAGAATGATAATAAGGATTCGTATTTTGCACTCTCTCGTTAGTGGTAGTAATACCAGAGATTAAATCACACTCGTGTAACTGCAAAGTATTTCTGACATAACCCACTGTCTGTGGAAACCATGTATAAGCAATCGGCTTTTCGAGCTTGTCTGCAATAAGTTTGATGATTTTATTTTCAAAACCTTCTAGCTTGTCATTAGAGAATGGAAGGTTGTTTGGATCTGCGCAGACTCTTAGTGTTGTAGAACTGAGGGTTTCTCTGGTTATCACATCTGCGGCATAAGTCGAATATATCGAAATTCCAAAAATCCACAAGGCGATCATCCAACCCCGGGGGATTTTGAGTGGGTATACCACTTTATTTTGGAATTTTCTTTGGCCGTCCCGGTCCAAGTACGCCATCGGATCTAGCCCTTAAAAACTTATAAATATCATCCTGATATTTCATTACATCAATATTTTCCTGAAAGGAAGGCATGGCACTGGTCGATCCATCTGACAAAGTGACGGTTCTACCCTCAATTAAGGTATTCTTAAAATCCTCATAAGTCAGATCCTTCAATGACTCAACCAGCGATGGTGCAAATGTACTACCCAATGCATCCTGACCATGACAAGTGTGGCAAATACCATGAAACCGGCGATAACCATTATAAGTGCCTTTATCAACTTTACCGTCTTCCACCACATATTGTGGCTCTTCTTCCTGCGCATAAACCGGAAAGTGAGAAATAAATGTAATAACAAGTGTTACTAGTGATACTTTCATACTATTACTAAATGATATTTCAGGTTTCATTTTTATCCTTTTTGGAACGCCAATGTCTAAGGTTAAAAAAATAGATACCGCGGAATCGTCGCGGTATCTATTGTTGGTTGAAAAAGTTTACTTTTAGCTAGGGACGTGAAATACAGTTAGCACACCTCCAAGAGAAGTATATTTAGATAAGGATTTATAGGCACCTACTGCACCTAAACCATCTGTGTCTCCCGTCAATCCGGCCGCAAAACCAATGCCGGCCCAGCCGCCCAACCCTGAAAGCACGCCAATATACTGCTTACCATCATGTTCCCAAGTATTAATGTTGCCGATAATTCCAGATGGTGTTTTAAATTTGTAAAGCTCTTCCCCAGTTTCAGCATCAACTGCTTTTAAGTATCCCTCTAGGGTTCCATAAAATACAATATCGCCATTAGTTGCTAAAGCACCACTCCATACTGAAAATGGCTCTGGTAGTGACCATTTAATTTCACCTTTATCGGCATCCCAAGCGATGAAATTCCCTAAATTATCAGTGCCATCACCGGTAACATTTCCGGCGGGGAACATGGACAGAGTCGCGCCAACGTAAGGTTGACCCGCAGTGTATGAAACCTCATAAGGCTCATAATCCATACAAACGTGATTGGTTGGCACATAAAACAAGCCGGTTTTTGGCGAAAAAGCAGCGGGCTGTTGATCCTTGGTACCCAATGCGGCAGGACAGATGTCTTCTGAATTTACATCTTCACCATTTTGATGAGTACTGTACTCTGCGACGACCTGTGGCCTGCCTGTTTCCATGTCAACATGGGTCGCCCAATTAACGGCCGGATCAAATTTTTCAGCAACCAGCAATTCTCCGGTTTCACGATCAAGTGTGTATCCAAATCCGTTTCGATCAAAATGCACCAATGCTTTTCGCATTTCACCACCGACTTCAATGTCAGCAAGAATCATTTCATTCACACCGTCATAATCCCATTCATCATGAGGTGTCATTTGATACACCCATTTGGCCATACCTGTGTCCGCATCACGCGCAAAAATCGTCATTGACCAAGCATTATCGCCAGGGCGCTGAACTGGGTTCCAAGTTGATGGGTTACCCGTACCGTAATAGACAAGATTCAAATCCGGATCAAATGAATACCAGCCCCAAGTGGTGCCACCTCCGATTTTCCACTGCTCACCCTCCCAGGTCGCAGTACCTGAATCTTTACCTACTGGTTTGCCTAAATGAGTGGTGTTGTCCGGATCCATTAATGTCTGGTCGTCCGGGCCAGTTGAATAACCACGCCAAGCCAATGAACCGTCGGACATATTGTAGGCGGTAAGACTACCCTGCACACCGAATTCACCGCCGCTTATACCGACATAGACTTTGTCGTTATAAACCATTGGCGCGCTGGTACCTGTCTCACCCTTTTTAGGATCTCCATTTTTAGTGGACCAAACCACTTCACCCGTATTCTGATCAAGCGCGACAAGGGTTGTATCGGCTTGATAAAGGAAAATTTTTCCATCGCCATAGGACACGCCACGATTAACTGTATCGCAACACATCACAGGTATAACGGTTGGGTCTTGTTTTGGTTCATACACCCACTTAATTGCCGCATCATCATTAAGATCCATGGCATAGACTTTATTAGGAAAAGGCGTATGGATATACATGGTGTCACCTATTACTAATGGCCCGCCCTCGTGACCACGTAGCACACCTGTAGAAAATGTCCAGGCGACTTGTAAGTCTCCGACATTGTCTTTGTTTATTTGATCTAACTCACTGTAGCGGTGATTAGCATAATTACCCGTTGGCATGGCCCAATTGGCTGGATCTTGAGAAAGTTCCATAACCTCTTGGTTGGCATAAGATGTGGAAACTAAAAAAGCACAGCTGAGAACAGTCATGCAAAGAGACTTGAAGTTCATGATGTCTTCCTCCAGTGAACAATTAACAAAACGCTATTTGTCACTACACAGACACGGCACTGACGTCTGCAGACAGCAGTCAAAGTTGCTTTTAGAGTATATTAACTTGGGCACTAAACAAGCTAGATAGCTACTAAGCAACTTTGGTGGCACTGCTTAATAGCAATCACAAGTTTACACAGATTTAATGTTATCGTCCAGAATAAATTTTAACCGTTAGGAAAGCCTACTACTCCCACTCCAACTCGACATAAGTCCTCGATACATTCTGCCCATGATGATCACCGAATAATTTCCATTTTTCATTTTCGTCCAGACCAACTGTATCTATCGAGTGATTAATCGATTTACCATCCTTTATGTTTTGCCGCACGCCGGTAATCAGTTTGGCTAAATAGCGTTGCTGATCTGCAGTTGCCTCAGCCCAGCTCCTGGAAACAAAACCATGTCCAGGAATAATATAATTCACCTCAATGTTTGATAGTTGACTCATAGTGTCAACCCAGCCAAGTGTCGTACCATCCACAACTGGCACCCGCTCTCTGAATAACAAGTCCCCTGTCCATAGGGTTTTGGTCTTTTCGTCATAAACCGTTAAATCGTTATTGGTATGAGAAGTTTGGTGAGCCATTAATGTAAGTACTCGACCACCCAAATCTATTTTTTCGATGGTATCAACGAAAATTGTTTGTGGCATTAGTGCTAAATCGCTAGCTAGAAAACCTTGTTCATTAATAAAACGTTGTTGATAAAATTCACCCCGCTGAATTAAAGCTTCAGTTAACTTTTTATGGCCAACGATTTCGACATCATATTCGTCAGTATCAAATGCTTTAACACCAAAAACATGATCAGGATGAACATGGGTCAGGATTACGTAACGTATGGGCAAATTAGTGGTCTGAGTAATTCTGCGTTTTAAAGCTTCTCCCACATATTTTGATCCGCCAGTATCTATCACTGCAACAGCTTGTTCACCTACAATGAATCCTATGTTGGCAATGTCACCTTTGTTTTCGAACGTAATTTGTTCATGTAAGCCATAATGGACAAAAACACCATCAGCAATTTCTTCAAGTAGGAATTCATCCTCCCCAGTCGCTGAAATCACAAAAATACCTGCCAAAAGCGAAACCGCCCAATTGGTAATAGTTTTGCTAAACTTATGATTCATGATGCATTAAGTGCCAGGGCTTAATCAACAAAGCCATATGCATTAGGTAATAAAAGAGCATTTTAAAGCAAAGAGGATGAATATGTATAAGTCTCTCAAATGGCATCTATTAGGCCTGGCAATTTGGATGTTTGTTAGTGCCCCTGCTTTTAGTCACGATCAAGATAATTATCCAACATTTGTACTTGCTGATTATGTGTTCGCCTGTATGGCGGCTAATGGTCAAACCTTTGATGTGTTGCAGAAATGCAGTTGTAGCATTGATTACATTCAGCAGCGCCTTAGCTATGATGAATATGAGGAAGCTGAAACAATTATGCGTGCCCAATTGGATATTGGACAACGTGGCATCTTTTACCGTGAAGCAACTTGGGCTAATGAACGTGTCGATAAGTTAAAAAAGTTACAGGCTGAATCTACGCTGGAATGTTTCTAACCCTCTATAGTCCAGGATTTTTCAAATACATCATTATTTGAGTCCGTTGCCTGAACACTAATTACCTGGTTAGCACTATCATGCGGATCAAATGAAAAATAAATACTAGGGTTTTCACTTAATGAAAAGTTAGTGTCGAGAACAAAAAGCTCTTCATCGTTCACTTTAACGGAAACCTTATGCACAAAATAAGCAGGGATATAATTACGCGAGATTTGGTCAAACTGCATACCTGAATTATTAGGATGACTGATCAACACCTGCCCCATAGAGGATTGTGGCAATTGCTCCGACGATTCACCAATTTTAAATTTCATTTTGCCCACTCTCGCCAGTGCAGCCTCTTGATCAGACAGCATTGGGGCCGAACAACCACCAGCTGCTTTGACGAACGATGAATTCATCCAATAATCACCCGAGGTGGTTTTTGCAACAGCACGAACATTCGTATATTCATTAATTCGAATTCGAGTTTGAATCTCAATCTGGCGTTTTTGAGTTTTAAAATGAAATGTACCTGCCAATGGTGCCGGGTTATTGTCGACCACGATATAGAGCTGATCCAAGGCATCCCCTTCATCCAGATCGATATTAATCTTAATGGGAACAATCGCTGCATCATGGGCACGTTTGGGCGCCTCTAAAGTGATCAATTTATCTGTAGGCTTAATCTCTGCTTGATTAAAAATAGCTTGTTTGACCGCTGCCCAGCGCTGCGCATATTCCTCTTCACTTCTTTGAGCGTGCACGTTAAATGAGGTTAGTATGTTAGTTAACAATACAAAACCTACAGCGTATTTAAGCAATTTATTCATACTACCTCCGGCTCATGTGATAGCCTGTATTTATTTGATGTACTGATTAGCATAAAGTTCATTTTGTTCATTGCTGATAATGGTCAATGGCCTCGCTTATTTGCTTAGCTAGTCTTAAAACACTTTTCTGGATGAATTTATCTTGCTGGCCTTTCATTTCAACGGTTAAATCTGCCGCCAGCGATTTATTATTGACATCAATTAGTTGTGCTTTTAGATAAACAAACAAATAACTGGGCTTATGGACTCGGCCAACCACTACCCACTCAGCATCTTCGGCTTGCCCCAGTTCCGCAACTAACTCATGCCGGTCAAATAAGTATCCGACACCCAGATCGGCCTGGTACTGTTTATTGACGTCGAAAGCGACAATCTCAGTATCACCTAATCCTGCCATTGCATGTTCCAGCATGGGTTTTAATTTTGCTGTACGATCCAGTTCTTGCTGATTATTCTCATAGATCGTCAAATCTTTCAGTTCAAAATCAAGGATCATAACTACAGGCTTCTCTGATGCTGATGCCTTAAATATCGTTATCAGGCATATTAAGAACAAACCAGATAAACATTTAACTTTAAACATTGTATTAGTACTCCAACCTCATCGAAATCTGTCTAGCCACCTCACCCGATTGTTGAAAAATTTCTTGAGGTAATTCACATAGATATTGAAACGATTTTTCCCTTTCTTTAAACATTCTTTTTTGCCAGTGTAATTCTGATTCAAGATCTTCCAATTGAGTTGCCTGATCCTGTTGGTCTTGTAACTCAGTAATTTGATTTAATATTTTCTCAATTTTTTCCGCCGCACCACGCTGGGTTCGTGTATACCGCTTTATGGTTTTAATCTGAGTTGAACGCTTATCATTTAGTTTATTTAAAAATTCTTTAAATAAATAAGTTAGCGACTCATTTACAGTGGTTCCTTGCGTTTGCTGTAAATAATCATCAAGCATGGCATCTGTTAATTCCTGGTCCTTATCAATAACATTCGCAACTAAGTTTTTGGCTAGTTTGGAATCTTCGGGATTAACTGAAACCTTATCAACCGACGGCCCATCCCAAATAGTTGCCGCAGATATCTTTGGAATTAAAACTTGTATACAAGGCCAATCAGGGTCGGGCTCAGACTGGGCAAAGCTCATCGAGCAAAATACTATGAGACTTAGTTTTAGCGCGGCTTTAATCATTGCTTGCGGATCATAAACCCTCGTGCCGGGTTGTATCCATAAATTGCGGCCAGAAAAAATATAATTAACATTATAGCAATGACGACAAACGCCTGGGTATTAAATTCGGAATATAAGGAAAAGCGAATAAACTCTACAGCATAAGTAAAAGGGTTATATTTACAAATCAGATATAGCAATTCGCTAGAGTCCCTGATCCGCCACAATGGATAAAGTGCTGAGGAGGCAAAGAACATTGGAAAAATAATAAAATTCATCACCCCAGCGAAGTTTTCTAATTGTTTGATCAGTGACGATAGTAACAACCCCAATGAACCCAACATTAAACCCGCCAACACCAAGGCGGGCAAAACATTAAAATAGCCTGATATAGGCGGATAAACTTCCCAGAAATAAGCTATCGCTAAAAACACATAGACTTGTATAACAGCAATGCAAACACCGGCAAATAATTTACTGGCAAGCAAATACCATCTGGGTAAGGGACTGACAAGCAGCATACGCATGCTGCCCATTTCACGATCGTAGACCATCGATAATGAATTTTGCATGCCACTAAATAACAAAATCATGCCTAGTAAACCTGGAGTGATGTATTCTTCGTACAAAACATAAGTTTGATAAGGTGGAATAATTGAAACACCTAAAACAGAACGAAAACCCGCAGCAAAGATAAATAACCAAACTAAGGGTCTGACCAAAGAGGCGAAAAAACGGGCTTTTTGTTGCAAGAATTTTTGAGTCTCTCTGATAATAATACCTTTCAAGCAAAGTATGTAATCATTAGCTTTCATTGCTTATTACCTGAAACGGCAGTTTCATCAGATAATAGGGTCGAATTCATTCCCGTAAGTTTTAAAAATGCTTGGCCAATATCGTCGCACTTAGTATCAGTTAATATTTCTTGCACGAGCCCGTCAGCCTGAATACGACTGTTATGCAGCACAATAACTTGGTCTTCTTGACCAACCTCATCGACCAGATGGGTTGCCCACAACACACCAACACCTGTGTCTACGCATAATCCACGCACATATTGGATAAAGGCTTCGCGGCTTTTAATATCAAGTCCAACTGTGGGCTCATCCAGTAACAATAATTTCGGTTGATGCATCAATGAACGCATTAATTCGACGCGACGTTTTTGCCCGCCACTGAGTTGGTTAATTTTTAAGTTTGCATCACATTCAGGCAAGTACTTAGGCATTTGCTCAGCAAGCAATTGTCGTGCCCTCTTAGCGGAAATTCCATACAGCGCCGCATAGTAATTCAGGTTTTGCTTAATGGTTAAATCCTGATCCAGAGTTGGATTTTGAAATACAACGCCCATATTCACCAACGCCTTTTCAGGTTGCTGATTAATGTCTTCACCATACACAACGATGCACCCTGATTTTGGACTATAAAGTCGTGTAATCAGTGAAAATAGCGTTGTTTTACCCGCTCCATTGGCTCCGAGTAGAACTGAAAATGAACCTGGATTTATGGCAAATGAAACACAATCCAAGATTTGCTTTTTGGAGTAAGCAAAGCTAACTGCTTCAACACTTAAAGGCGTGTTTTTATTCAAGGCCGGGTTACAACGCCCCAGGGTAAGCGCCCCACTTTGATCGATTTGATCACCCTCAATTTTTCAGTGTCAATGACTGACACGTCATTACTTATGCCGTTAGTTGTGAACACATGTTTTTCATCTGGCGAAAAATCCAGATTCCAAACCCGTTGCCCCACCAGTAAGTATTTAATCACTTCATAAGTCTTTGCATCAATCACAGCCACCCTTGATGATGGTCCAAGCGCTACAAACACCCTATCACCAGCAGAATTGAATTTAAGCCCGACTGGTTGAATTTCTTCCGGTTGTAAACCAGGAACTTCGAAGGTGATTTTGGTAGTAATTTCTTTTTTATCAGTATTAATTACACTAACCGTGCCACCAATTTCAGCTGAGACCCAAACCTCACTACCATCAGGCGAGAATTGTGCAACCCGGGGACGAGTATCAACCAACACGTTATGCTCAACCTCTAGTGACTCCAGGTTGATAAAATGAGCCATATTGGTGGTTTCAGAAGTATTCACCAGCCATTGCCCATCTGGGCTGACACCCATGCCCTCAGGCTCTATGCCAACCGGAATTTGTACGGTCATTTCATTTTTTGCAATGTCGACCACCGTAACTAAATTATCATCCTCATTAGCGATATAAAGGAAATTGCCTTCGGCACCAAGAGCCATTAATTCCGGATCAGGACCAGAAGGTAAAATATCAATCACTTGTTTTGATTCAAGATCCAAAGCTTCGACATGGTTGTCGTCACTGGTGCAAATAAATAGCACTTTATTATCTTTGGAGAGGGTAATGCCTCTGGGCCGTTGACCCACATCAATGGTCTCCATAACTTCAAAGCTTTCACCGTCAATGACAGTAATGGTATTGTCTTTTTCATTGGAAACATAAACGCTGTAAGCTTGAACCTGACAACTACAAGCAAATAACATCGATACCACTAGTACTTTATTAACTTGTGGGCAATTCTCCATATCAATCACCTCCTTTTATTGAGCAAATGCTTTGCAATCTGATTCCGGTCTATCATAACCCAGCGTATCCAGATTAGAAAATTCATGTAAAAATTTTTTTTGCGGCGACACGGTGACCAGCATTCTAGGCCCAACAACTAAAACCGGTTGGCGTAACTGACCATTCCAGTCGCGAAACGTTAACGGCACACCCTTAAATGCCGCCAATTTAAATTCATCGCTTAATAAGAACTCTTTAATGTCATCATGATTTGAACTATTTATTTTTACTGTGGCCTCTCCTATCGACCTGACAGCCATCCAAGCCGTATAATCTCGTGGTTTCATATCACGTCCTGATGATTTATGGAAACGTCGTTGCAATTGTGTCCCGCCCCATTGTTCATGAGAACGATGCCAACTTGTTGGAGTTAATCCCTGAGTTCCCGCCACAGGCCTTGGAGAATCAGTACGATATTGTAAGTATTCGCCAAACTCATCAGCTTCATCAGCCACAATCAACACCTGATGTTCTTCGCCCCGGGTGCCGACCGGCACTTCCTGCTGAGCCAGGACATGCCCTGAATCAGTGCGCCTGGAGCCCGCATCAAAGGTCCATTGTTTAGTTTCAACAATGTCTGCGTTAAAACGAGTTGCTGATCGCTCAAGAGCAGATTGATAAGCTTCATCTTGTGGATGCTTGCCAACAATTAACATCCACTCATCCCAGCGTTTCCAAACAAGGTACTGAGTCAAAGCATCGGTTAGCATTGATCGGCTGGGGATAGTGTGCAACAGATTTGATCGACAGTCCTGGTTACGTAATTCATCATCTTCAGCTCTAATATTGAAAATCAGCCCTTTATCTGAAACCGAGTCGGCAAGACTGAGTAAATTTGTCATCGGCAAATCAGCGATGAATAAACCTACCTCGTCGGCCAATAAATCTTCCACTAGTTTATCCAAGGGCACTTCATCAGAAATTAAATGATGTTGGAAATCAAATTGCTGGCCAGTAAATAACCCTGTCTGATTATTCTCCTTTATCGCCATTTCAGCACCAGGGACGGCCGGGTCTTTGATGGGCAAATCAATCAATGACAGCGGCAAATGCGGTTTTTCATCTAAACCGATCATGGCTATCTTGATAATCAGTTTATCTTGGGCATTGCTGACTAAAGCAACTAGTAACAAACCACCAACTAATGCTCTGGAGATAACTTTTACTAACATTTTAATCCCAGCTTTAGATCAGATATTTATAAGCTACTTAATCCGGCCTCATAAATACCTTTAATTATAGCCTTGGCCTCTTCATCGCCAGCACCATCGGCATCAAATGTCGAAGACCACGTCACCAATGCGCTATCATCAGAAAGTGCCTGGACACTAATGGATGACAGATAGTTTTTAACCGGCAGCGGCGATTCCTCGATACTGTAGCTATAACTCATACCGCTTGAATCATAGGACTGAAGCTGCTCAGTGATCATGGCACCATCCGCTAAAGTCAATACCCGCACATCTCCAGGTTGAGTTCCTGATCCTGTTAATTCACTGCCGCTAACAGCCGGATGCCAATTATTCAGCCCGTTGAAATCACCTAAAGCGATCCACAAATCGTCTGCTGATTTAGCAAAATTCTGTTGATGTGAAACACTAAGATCACCATTATCTGACATATTCGACCTCCGAAAGCACTGTGATTGACTAGCCTGCCTTAAGTGTGACAGGTAAAAACTACTGAACGTTAAAAATTGCCCGTTGTGATTCCCCTTTGGTACCGGGGATCTTTAACTCAAAGCTGCCGGGTCTGATGGTTACAAAAGAGATTGTTGCCGTCCCCTCATCATCAAACTCAAGACTTTCAACTCCCAGAGGGCGAATTTCAATATCGTTAATAACAATCTCATTAATCCAAACATTACGAAAAAAGCTTGGTCCTTCAAGAGCTAATTCGGCCGTGCCGTCAGAATTGATATCGAGTTTGTAATATTTTCCCGATTCTAATTGGTATGGTTTTTCTGCTAGAGGCTGTCCTGATCCCAATGTGATAGGTTCAAGTTTTGTTGCCCCACCAGTTAATAAACCGGCTTGAGCGTAAACGAAATTAAAGATTAAACCAGAGGCTACCAAAAGTGTGCACAAAAAAACACGTAATGACTTCATCATTGTTACTCTCCTTTGGCACTATAAGGTTAATTTTCACTAAAAATCCTATCACATAAAAACGAGCTTTTAAAGCTTCTACACTTTCTCATTTGTACAAATAAAAATAATCCTGTATAAACTTAAATCAAAATTTGATCTATTCACAGGAGGCATTACATGGAAACACGCGCAGCAGTTGCATACAAAGCGGGTGAACCTTTAGTCATTGAAACGGTAAATTTAGACGGCCCTAAAGAAGGTGAAGTCGTCGTCGAAATCAAAGCCACTGGCATTTGTCACACCGATGAATTTACCCGTTCTGGTGCAGACCCAGAGGGCTTATTCCCTGCTATTTTAGGTCATGAAGGTGCAGGTGTTGTCGTTGATGTGGGTCCAGGAGTGACTAGTCTCAAAAAAGGCGATCATGTTATTCCACTTTACACACCTGAATGCCGCGAATGTGAATACTGTACTAGCGGCAAGACTAATCTTTGCCAAAAAATTCGTGAGACCCAAGGCCAAGGTTTAATGCCCGACGGTTCCAGCCGATTTTCTATCGGTAATGATAAAATTTTTCACTATATGGGCACTTCAACGTTTTCTAACCATACAGTCGTTCCTGAAATCGCATTGGCCAAAGTCCGCGAAGATGCCCCCTTCGATAAAATTTGCTATATCGGTTGTGGTGTCACAACAGGAATTGGTGCCGTTATTAATACTGCCAAAGTTAAACCTGGCGATAACGTTGTGGTATTTGGCTTAGGCGGTATCGGTCTAAATGTGATTCAGGGAGCACGCCTGGCAGGTGCTAATATGATCGTGGGTGTTGACCTCAATCCTGCTCGTGAAGCACTGGGTGAACAATTTGGCATGACTCATTTTGTTAATCCAAAAGAAGTTGAAGGCGACCTGGTTCCATATATTGTTGACTTAACCAACGGTGGCGCTGATTTCAGCTTCGAGTGTATTGGTAATGTCGAAGTGATGCGACAAGCACTGGAATGCTGTCATAAGGGTTGGGGTGAGTCAGTAATTATTGGTGTTGCTGGTGCTGGCCAGGAAATCAGCACTCGACCTTTCCAACTCGTAACAGGTCGTGTATGGCGCGGTACTGCATTTGGCGGCGCAAAAGGTCGTACTGACGTACCTAAGATTGTTGACTGGTACATGGATGGAAAAATTAATATCGACGATTTAATTACACATAAATTGGCATTGGAAGATATTAACCAGGGCTTTGACTTAATGCATGCCGGTGAATCGATTCGCGCTGTCGTTGAGTTCTGATAAGGAAAATTTCACAGTGGATTTAGAGCAAGTTAATAGGATTTAGTTGTCGTAATAAAGATTCCGAAAAACTTTGGTGATAATAGGTAGATGAAATACCGCTGCCGCAGTCATTGCGTACCCCTTGGGCATAAAAGCACAGCGAAGCAATCCAACAGTCTTTCTTTTTATTTAATGAATTTAACATACATTTTGAACCAGGACCCTAGAGTCCGAAATCACGAGGTCGTTAGAAATGCCAGTGGAACAAGTTAGTCAGAACCGCTGTTTTGGCGGTGTACAGGCTGTTTATTCTCACGATTCAGCTCAAACCAAAACACCCATGCGGTTTTCAATTTTTACACCGGATCATGAATCAGGTCAGACCTTACCAGTGCTTTGGTATTTATCCGGACTGACCTGCACTGAAGAAAACTTTACTGTTAAAGCCGGTGCACAGCGTTACGCTGCTGAGCATGGACTGATCGTTATAGCCCCAGACACCAGCCCACGAGGTGCAAATATTGAAGGCGAAGATGACGGCTATGATTTTGGCAGTGGAGCCGGTTTTTATGTCGATGCGACTGAATCACCCTGGTCGGATAATTATCGAATGTACAGTTACATCACAAAAGAGCTACCAGAGCTTGTGTTTAATGAGTTTAATGCTGATGCAAATCAGCAAGGCATTACTGGCCATTCTATGGGAGGTCATGGTGCGCTAACCATCGCGCTTAAAAATCCGGATACTTATAAATCGGTTTCCGCGTTTGCACCAATTTGCTCACCAACTCAATGCCCCTGGGGGCACAAAGCTCTCGGCGGTTACCTGGGTTCAGATCAAAGCACCTGGCTTGATTACGATGCTGTGGAACTCATTAAAACCGGAAAAAAAGTTGCGGGTGAAATCCTAGTCGATCAAGGCGGTAGCGATGACTTCCTAGCCGAGCAGCTGAAACCTGAATTACTCCAACAAGCTTGCAGTGAAAATAATCAAAGTCTAAACCTACGCATCCATGATGGTTATGATCATAGCTATTATTTTATTGCGACTTTTATGGGCGATCATCTTGCCCATCATGCCAGAGCATTGGCATAAATCATTAGTCCTTATATTTCAAAACTAGAGACTTCCAGGGACAGTTAGAAATAAAATTCATATTAGACTAATTACTGTTAGCTGTAATAAATAAATCCGCTATGACATAGGGATTAACGTCGCCAAAGTCAGTCCTGACATTGACATTAAAACCGACGAGGTTAAAAGCATCTGCTGGCATCTTCACACGGTCCTCTCTGGAATCATTATGTACAACGCCCTCATCAAAACTTTCTGCCCGTAAATTAATGCCACCAATACTACTTCTTGGAATTGTAAGAAGGATACGATGAGCAAGGCCATGCCCATCAAAAGGGATAAGTTCTTCATCCCCAAATACTGGCAAATAGCGTACTCCATCAATCGTGATCCGCATTGAAGAAACACTATTGTCCACGACACCCGCAAACAGAGGAGTCACGACCGCATTCCCGTGCCCCAACCAACTAATCACATATTCACGGGATCCACTTACAGATGTCAAATATTGATGATCGGCAACCATAAATGTAACACTGCAGTCATGTGGAATCTGAAAGCCCGTACCTGGTGTTGACAGAGTAATCGGAAAAAAAATTACTCGACTTTGTTCGCAAGTAATTGAGTCATGATCAAAAAACACCATGGCATCTCCTTGAGGGTCCCCTGGAAGCAGCCCTGGTATCGGATCCTGTGGCGTATAGCGGTCTGTATCAAACACCAGAATTCGTTGACCACAGCCGGTAATGATCAGCAGCACAAAAACGAACGATATTATTTTAATAGTTGGGGTGGCGAGTCCCCAATGATGATATTGTGTTCTCATTGACTCCATCCTAATAGCTTTTTAATTATATGAACATGCCTGATGCTATCTTTGGATTTACAGTTTGTCAAAGTAACCTAGAACTGAGCAGGTCCGATTGTAACTAATTATTACTTACAGTAAGCTGTTTCTATGGCTGAAATATATTTCAAAAAAACGTTTGTTTTCACCATGTACATGCCTTACAAGATTACAGAATATGTGGGGCTATCAACTTCACAATAATTACTGAATTTTATGCGCTCAATCTAGATCCTACTAATTCTTTTATGCCTCACCTGATCTCACGCTTATAACTAAACATATCTGCCCTGCCCTGACTGGTACGGACTTCGATTATCTTGTTATCAGTTGAGTAGGTAATTCGATTTAACATCACCACAGGTGTACCCACTTCAATCTGTAATTTCTCGGCGGTATATTCTTCACAGGCCTGTGCAGTCAACGTCTCTTCTGCCCTGATAACTGGAATATTAAACTTCTCTTCGATGAGTGCGTAAAACAAATCTGGAATATGTAGCTCTTCATCTTCAAGGCCAGGCACCAGAGAGCTATCCCACCAGGAATATTCAATAAATCCCGGCACTCCATCGACCATGCCAACGCGTTCAATATAAAGTAATTCCTGGTCTTCGCTTACCCCTAAGAGTTTACGCACATCACCCGAACCCTGTTCAAGATGACGGTCAGTGGTTTGCTTACGTACCCTAACTGCATGACCCATTTGGTCACCGTAAGAGAAAAATTTAAACAAACTATTATTGAAATCAATCCTAGAAACAAATGTCCCTTTGCCTTGATGACGGTACAGTAACCCCTGCCAGACAAGATTATCAATGGCTTTTTTTACCGTACCCTGACTGACATTCAGTTGCGCCGCTAGCTTAGGTTCAGCAGGAATCAAATCACCTGGAACCAAGTCACCTGAATTAATCAAATCACGCAAGTGATTTTCTACAATTTGATAAAGTGGTTCCGCTTTTCTAACCTGTGATGATAAATCGATCACTTAAATATTCCTTATTTTCCTTGACATCAATCATATACTCATGATACTCATATAGCAAATATAACTCATATATATGAATTTCTCACACAGGAGCTAGAATTTGGAGTTTATTCAGTACTTCCCAGAGGTCTTTACCCTATCAAATATGACCATCCTGATTCTGGGAACCATTGGTGGACTATTGCTGGGCGCAACACCCGGGCTCAGTCCGACAATGGCGGTCGCCTTGTTGATCCCTTTTACTTTCCATATGCAGCCTGCTCCTGCATTAATTTTGCTTGGGGCAGTATACACGGCGACCGTTGCCGGTGGTGCCGTTAGTGCAATTTTAGTCAGTATTCCGGGAGCACCTGCCAATATAGCCACGATGATGGATGGTTTTCCCATGGCCCGCAAAGGCCATGCCATGCAGGCGTTGCACTATTGTTTTATCAGTTCATTCATCGGCGGCATCCTGGGCGTTTTAGTTTTAGTGTTTTTCACCCCAGTACTTGCTAACATCGCACTCAAATTTGGCCCCTCAGAACTGTTCTGGGTAGCAATACTTGGGGTAACGGTGATCGGATCACTGGGTAGTGGTTCTGTATTAAAAGGGTTATTTGCAGGTGCCATAGGTCTGTGGTTATCGACTATCGGTTATGATCCGATATTAGGCGCCGAACGTTTTGTTGTGACAGATCATTTAGCAGGCGGCATCACCATTATTCCGGCATTAATTGGTCTATTCGCTATCCCGCAAGTGCTTGGTATGTTGGAGGTCTCCGAGCATAAAAGTGCCACCATGCTAAAGTTAGAGCATCAGAGCATTTTTAAATCCTTAAGCTATAACCTGTCACGAATTAAAGCCCTGACCATCGGTTCAATCGTTGGAATCATCGTGGGCATTATTCCGGGCGCAGGGGGTCAGGTTGCTGGAATCGTTGCCTATGATCAAACCAAAAAACTCAGCAAAAACAAAGACAAATTTGGACAAGGAGAACCTGATGGTGTCATCAGTGCTGAAAGCGCAAACAACGCTATGGTGGGACCATCTCTGGTGCCGTTACTGACTTTATCAATACCAGGCAGTCCTACCGCTGCTGTGCTACTTGGTGGATTATTAATAAACGGATTATTTCCCGGCCCCGATTTATTTACCATTCATTCGCAAGTGACCTGGACCTTTATTGATTCCTTGATTGTTGCTCAAGTTGTGATGCTGATATTCGGTTTAACCATCAGCCAATACTGCCGTTTTGTCACTAAAATTCCACAATACTATATGGCAGCAGCGGTTACCGTGTTAGCAGTATTCGGTACTTACAGTGTACAAAACAGCATGTCTGACGTATTCGTGATGATGACCCTGGGCACCTTGATGTATTTGGCCAGCAAAATCGGGTTCAGCCCTGCCCCAGTTGTATTGGGGTTAATTTTAGGCCCTATTGCCGAAAGCAACTTAATCGAGGGCAAACTAATCGCTCAAAGTGGCGATGGTTTTATTCCCTACTTTATGACTGGCGGTATTAATATGACCTTGATCGCATTATGTTTGATATCGATTGGATACAGCATTGTCAGTGAAATCATAAAAGCCAAAAAGCTCAAGGAGACAACAGCATGAACCGACTTGCAACACCAATCGGCATGCTAGTCATAGCTGTACTGCTATTTCTCGCTGGCTTTTTATCAAAAAATACTGAGGCGTTTTTATTTCCCAATACCGTTGCAGCCGTAATGGTAGTGCTAGCAATCTTCACCATTGTTAATCAACTCAAAACATCACTTCAAGAAAAAACAGCCAAGCCAATACCCTGGTTAAGTATTCTACCGGCATTAATCATATTTATTATCTATCTAGCAACTCTTGAAATAATTGGCTTTTATTTAGGGTCATTTTTAGCATTTGTTATTATCGCCACAAGCTATCATCCAGATGGTATTAACCCCAAAACCACAGGTAAAGTAATGCTAATCGGATTACTATTTATGGCCGCCCTATACTGTTTGTTTAGTTTATTACTCAGGGTCCAACTACCCCGAGGAATCTTTTTTTAATCACTTGTTCACGTAAAGAGGAATCACAATGAAAATTGTAAACCAACTATTTAAAACGCTCGTTTACTCACTGATTGCGAGTATCAGCGTTATTATCATGTCAGCCCAGGCTGACGATTATCCTGACCGTCCTATTGCAGTTACTGTCGCTTATTCACCCGGTGGTGCAACAGATTTCCAGGCGCGTATTGTGACTATGATGGCGGCACAAGAAGATTATCTGACGCAACCGATTGTTATTGTCAATAAACCTGGTGCGGGTGGTCAGGTCGGCTGGAACTGGTTTGCAGAAAAAGCCGATGCCGATGGTTACCAACTTGCCGCTTATAATGTCCCCCACTTTATTGCGCAATCAATCGTATTTGATACTAAATACAATATTGAAAATTTGGAACCGATTGCAAATTGGGGCGCTGATCCGGCTGTATTAATCGTTAATAAAGACAGTGAATTCAATACAGCCGAAGAATTAGTCGACTATGCCAAGGCCAATCCGGGTAAAGTCACCGTGTCTGGTGCGGGTCAATTTACCGGTCACCATATTGCACTGTTACAACTCGCCAAGGCCAGTGGTGCGGAATTCCAATATATTCCCACCAAAGGTGGCGTTAAAGCCATGCAACGAGTTCTCGGTGGTGATGTCACTGCTGGATTTAATAACCTTTCTGACTCATTCCGTAGCAAGGACAACCTGAAAATTCTAGCAATTGCTGATGTACAGCGAAATGAGGAGTTCTTGCCTGACGTGCCCACATTCCAGGAATTGGGAATCGATGTTGATAACTCCAGTGTCAACTTCCGCGGCATCATGGCCAAAGAAGGCACCCCCGAAGAGGTGGTTACTAAGTTGGCCGGTGGTAGTGTCAAAATGTTTAATGACGGCAAAGTGGCTAAGAAAATGACCGCTGGAGGTTCACCCATGCATGTTATGTCACGCGATGAAGTCATTGCCATGTGGCAGGAACGGCAGGACTATCTAACTGAGTTATTAAAGGATCTGATCCAAGAATAAATGTTTAACTTAGCGGGCCTTTGTAATTCACAGGCCCGCTCTTTAATTCGATATATTTAAATGAGTAATACCGCAGAAAAATTAAACCCCCGGGACGAATTAGCACTGGCCCAAGAAGTTGTTGATGGATTAGTGGCCAAGGCCAGAATTGCCCAACAGCAATTAAGCACAGCCAGCCAGGAACAAACTGATACTGCCGTGACCGCCCTGGCCTGGTCTTTGTATAAATCCGAAAATGCCCGGAATTTAGCCGAGCTGGCAGTTGAGGACACCGGCTTAGGCAATGTTGACGATAAAATCACCAAGAATACGCGTAAAACATTTGGAACATTACGAGACTTATCCAGAGTTAAAACAGTTGGCATCATTGATGAATCGCCCGAACTAGGCTTGGTTAAGTTTGCAAAACCAGTTGGTGTTGTCGCCGCGGTGACACCTTCGACTAACCCGTCTGCTACACCAGTTAACAAAGCCATGATGGCAATTAAAGGTCGTAATGCGATCATCATTGCCCCCTCTCCTGCCGGTCTGCGGACAACGACCCAGGCAGTAGATCTTATGCGAGAAGCACTCACAAAAGTGGGTGCGCCTAAAGATTTAGTCCAGGTTCTACCTGCTCCGGTTAACAAAGCAGCAACCAATGAGTTGATGCGCAGTTGTGATTTGTCTGTCGTTACCGGTTCTCAAAATAATGTTAAAGGTGCTTATTCCAGTGGCAAACCGGCAATTGGAGTGGGTGTGGGTAACGTTTGTGTGATTATAGATTCAAGTGCTGACCTGGACGATGCAGCGCTTAAAATTTGCCAATCCAAAACATTTGACAACTCAACCTCGTGCTCATCAGAAAATTCCTTGATTATTATTGATGATATTTACGATAAAGCCATTGCTGCATTAACCAAAGCTGGTGGTTATTTGTGCACAGCCGAGGAAAAAGATTTAATCCAAAACAACCTTTGGCAAGACAGCAAACTCAACCGTCATTTAATCGCTAAAGATGCTACTGTATTCGCTGAGAAAGTTGGTTTAAATCCGGATAATCCAGACATAAAATTTTTCATGGTAGAAGAATCTGGAATCGGTGATAACTACCCATTTTCTGATGAAAAACTAGCGCTCGTATTGACGGTTTATCGTGCCAGTGATTTTCATGGTGCAAAAAAGAAACTGCGAGAGATGTTGAATTACAAAGGTCGTGGTCATTCCTGTGGTATTCATACTAATGAGCTTGCCCATGCAACCGAACTTGCCCAAGAACTTGAAGTAGTTCGAGTATTGGTTAATCAGGCCCATACATTTGGCAATGGTGGCGGTTTTAATACCGGGCTACCGTTCACGCTTAGCATGGGCTGTGGCACTTGGGGTGGCAACAGTATCAGCGAAAATCTGAACTACAAACATTTTTTAAATATTACTCATCTGGTCACCACCATCCCCGAAGACAAACCTAGCGAAGAAGAATTGTTTGGGGAGTATTGGCGTCGTTACGGCAAATAAGGAAAGTAAAAAATGAATTTTGAGGAACATGCAGGCAAGGTATTACTGCGTGAAGTTGGAATAAAAACTCCGCCGGGCTCAGTTGCTAACTGTGTCGAAGAAGCAAAGCTAATTGCTGAAGAAATTGGTCCATGTGTCATCAAGGCCCAAGTTCCAACTGGCAAAAGAGGAAAAGCAGGCGGAATCCAATTAGCAACTACCGCAAACGAAGCAGCTCAACATGCGCGGACTATTTTACAAATGCAAATCGCAGGATTTGACGTTAACCAGGTGTTGATTGAAGAGCAAGGCAAGATCAATCAAGAATACTACGCGGCCGTAATGAACGATCCGCTAAGTAAAGGTCCGATGATCATTTTCTCGGCTGCTGGAGGCATGGATATTGAAGAAATTGTGGAACATCACCCAGATCAGTTACGTCGAGCAAATATAGACATCAAAACTGGATTTGATAAGACAGATGCGCTTAATCTAATTAAGAACTTATCCATGGCTGCAGACCCGAGCGAAGTCTCACAAGCACTCAGCAAGCTTTACCAAGCTTATATTAATAACGATGCCGAATTAGTTGAAATCAATCCGCTTGTGTTACTCGAAGATGGGGAAGTCATCGCACTTGACTGCAAATTTATTTTGGATGATTCCTCTATCGTCCGGCAACAACAAATTGGACAGCAAGGTACTCCAGATAAACTCACACCACTTGAATCAGATGCAAAAAGACATGATCTGAAATTGGTCGAGCTGGATGGTGATATTGGCGTTATCGCTAACGGCGCAGGATTAACAATGACGACTATGGATGTAATTAGTCATTATGGTGGCAAACCCGCCAACTTTTTGGAAATCGGTGGTGAGGCCTACACCAAAGCCACAGACGCTCTTAAGCTACTACTCAGCAAACCCGGTCTCAAAAGCTTGGTCGTGAATTTTTGTGGAGCTTTTGCAAGGACAGACGTAATGACAGATGGGATTATTAACGCCTGGGAAGAATTAAATCCCGATTTGCCCGTTTTTTTCTCGATTCATGGTACTGGCGCGACCGAAGCGCATCAAATACTCGAAACCAGGCTTAAGATGCAGGCCTATCCCACCATGGACGATGCAATTAAGGCTGCAATTGCAGTACCTCGAGAAAGATCATGATAGTTAGAAATACTGATCGTGTCATCATCCAAGGCATTACAGGAAAGCAAGGTACTTTCTGGACCCAGAAAATGCAGGAATATGGCACCCAAATCGTCGCCGGTGTTAATCCAAAAAAACCAGGTATAACTCATTGCAATGTCCCTGTTTTTGCCAGTTCTAAAGATACTATGGACGAAATTCCCTTTGATGTTTCGGTATTGTTTATCCCTCCTCTTGGTTGTAAAGCGGCTGCCCTTGATGCCATTGAAGCCGGATGTAAAAAAGTGGCGATTTTGACCGAGCACATTCCTGTTCACGATGTGATGTACATCATGGCTGCTGCCAAGGCCAATGGCGCACAAATCCTTGGTCCTAACACAGCCGGTCAGGTCACACCGGGAGAAAGTTTTATCGGTTTTATGCCCGCCTTCGAATCTAATATTTTTAAACCTGGCAATGTCGGAGTTATTTCCCGCAGTGGCAGTCTGGGCACTTTGATTTGTTTGAATGTAGTACAGGCCGGTTTTGGTGAATCCGCTTTTATTGGTATTGGTGGCGACCCGATTATTGGTACAACAACATTGGATGCGCTCATAGCTTTAGATCAAGATGAAAAAACTGATGCTATCGTTTTAGTCGGCGAAATTGGTGGAAGCATGGAAGAACATGCTGCTGAATACGCTCAAGACATGACAAAACCGATCATTTCTTTCATCGCCGGACGTAGTTCCCCCCCAGGTAAAAAAATGGGCCATGCCGGTGCTATTGTTATGGGTAATAAGGGAACTTATCAATCAAAACGAACCACCTTGCAGGCCGCAGGTATACAAGTGCTGGATTCACCTTCTGAGGTGGGTTCTGCCTTAAAAAATGTTCTCGGTTGTCATTCTGACTCCCCATTCACAGATAAATTCCGTGGAGGAGTCTGCTGAAGTGTTAGTCTGACCTGCTCTATTAAGGCAGCCCAATCATCTTCTTGAGCTTGCCGAAACAAGCTCATTGACGGATACCAGGGCGTAATATCACCTTCCAACTGCCAACGCCAGTCTGGATTGGTGTTGAGTAATAGCCAGGTTGGAATATTGAATGCAGCGGCCAAGTGGGCAGTAACAGTATCGACAGTGATAATTAAATCGAGTTGTTTTAAATATGCAGCGGTACGTGCAAAGCCAGTCAATTCATGATCCAAATTAGCTACTTGATGTTCAGCTAATAATTTTCTCTCTTGATCATTTAGGTTAATGTTAAGGCCATGAAAATCAATATTTTGTATTTCAGTCAATTTAAGCATAGCGTCCAATGGACAGGAACGATGATGATTGTTTTTATGCCCCGGACTACCACGCCAACAAAGCCCTACTTTTCTACTTCCAGTTGTTGCAAGCTCCGGGACTGAAACATGAGCAGGCACAGATAAATAAGGAAATGTATCCCCTGACTTATCTATTGAAACAGATAAAATTTGACCCAGGCTCATGATTGGACAATACACATCAAACAAATCAGCCGGTAAATTACCCGGCAAACGCACTTCAGCCACACCTTCGATACCAGCAAATAAATCTCGTAATACATCTGTACAAACCACAATGAGTTTTTTACATCGCCTTGCAACTTCCGGTAAATATCTAGCAAATTGAATCGCATCCCCTGCCCCTTGTTCTGTATAAACCAAGAGCGTTTTATCGCTGATATCTTCACCCTTCCATTGTGGTTGTTGACATCTGAAAGGAGTGAACTCAGGCAACTGCCAACGCCATTCATAAGCCTGCCAACCGGCAGCATAATCTTCTAATTTGAATAAGACAATACTACGATTAAATTGCGCCCGGGCAAATGACTGATCAGCCGCAATGGATAGATCAAAAGCTTGCAACGCATCCTGCCACTGTTGTTGGCTGCAGTAAGCTAAACCCATTGAGTTAAAAGCTTCAGCATGTTTGGGATTTTGTTCGACTACTCGTTTTAAAACCTCTATTGCTTGATCCCAACGTTCTGCATCAACAAGCGTAATGCCTAAATGAAAGCGGGCCTGATCAAAGTCCGGCTTTTGTTCTACTATCCTCTCGAATAATTCAATCGCCTGGTCAAAGCTTCTCTCAGCATAGGCTTTTAGCGCTTGATCGTGTAAGGCATTAATCGGATCAGCCGCGGCTACTTCCTTAAGAGCTGCACTAGGTAATGAATAAGTGCTGCGCACCATTGGGTCAGTTAAATTCAATAATGCCGGCATTCGAGCCGGCAAAAGCTGTACTGAAAATATTTCCTCTACACCACCGGTAAAAGTGATAAACGCTATGATATTGACATTGTAGGTATCCACCATCCAAACTCCACATTGGCGGTTTTGTTCACGCTGAGTCAGAGGCAAACCGGCAAACACAGCGGTTTCCCTGACCTGTGATAATCCAACAAAGGCATAACGTCCGGCAAAACAAAGTCCGCGAGTAAAACCAGGCAACTCCGCGATAGTCTCCCGCTTACCATTGTTAGGGTTGAGTGTCGCTAATTCACCGTTACCGGATTCCAAATACCAAAGCTTTTCCATATGCCAACGCGGAGAATGAGGCATTGATAGTCCCCGGGCAATAATTTCACTCTCAGCAACATTTATCATTAAACCGCCATCCGCTTTGTTGCTGCGCCAGCCCCCTCCTGTATCAGTTTCACCCAGGGCTGTTACATAAGCGGGTTTTCCATCTCTAAGCGCCACACCATTCAAATGACAGCGATCATTCAAGTCATAAGCTGATACAAACGATGGCCGCCACCGTGGCACCACACTATGGTTGTTATCGAGAGTACATAAGCAGGACATTTTAGTATTGACCAACCATAAACCTTCATCACCATACTCCATCTCATGAATATCGATATCACCGGTAAAATGGACACGCCGAGGTACATAACAGGCATCGTGAGTGTTTTCCGGTTCAACTTTTGGAGCTGCAGCAGGCATATTAAAATACTCAACTAACTGATAGGCACTCCCAATTGCCAACTTATTTTCCTGATGCGCCATTCCCATCGGTCGTTCCATCGGAGTGTAATGGGTGTTGACATGACCATTGTGTTCCCGAATGATAATGATTTGTCCTGCCTGGTAAGTCGAAACCACCAGCGACAAACCCAGTTCTCTTAAAACCTCAGGCAAATTCGCGGTGTGTTGAGAAGATAATGATTCAGTCATGTGTGAATAGTACAACGATACTTAATGCTCTAACAGCATTAACACTGGGAAATCCACCGGCATCTCTAATTCCTCCATTATTTCAATTGTCTCAATCTTTTTCAAAATGCAAGTTGAACGGGCTTGCTTCAGGTTACAGCGGTTTCAGGATGACGATAGTGGACCTGAATAGTGGTTTGTCATTCCGACTGAGTAAGCTTGCGAACGAATGGAGGAATCTCCATGGACTGACTCAAATGAAGAATTAACTGCGTTATATGCCGAAAACACTTAATAGATCATCATATTTATCCTTGCTTACGAGGGCCATCTCGTAGCTTTTATGCCCGAATAGATGCGGGATGACAGTATTTGCTTAATGATGAGCATTGTGAAATTCTTGCCTATAACATTACACTGTGATCATGCTAAATGATCGCGCTATTATTTTTTTAGCCATTGGCCAAACTTTACAATGGGCCGGTTTGTTTTATTTATTTCCAGCACTTTTTGTCCAGTGGGAACAGGCTTTTTCCTGGACTAAACCACAAATCAGTGGTGCTATCACTATTGCCATTTTAATTTCTGCCATTTTTTCGCCTTTTGCCGGACGTGTAATTGACAAAGGCAAAGGCGCCGAAATGATGTTCACCTGCGCATTTACAGGCGGGCTAAGTTTGTTGGTTTTGTCATTTGTGACTGATTTAAAATTCTTTTATTTGATCTGGGCTATTATCGGTGTCACTATGGCAGGTTGTTTGTACGCACCCTGTTTTGCCTTGATTACTCGTGCCAGAGGTAAACAAGCTAAACGTGGAATCATCATAGTCACTTTAATAGCAGGTTTTGCCGGGACTATAAGTTTTCCAACCGCACATAGCATTGCGGAAATGTCAAACTGGAACAATGCGGCAAGATTTTTTGCTGTTGTGATTATTTTTCTAGCAGCTCCATTAACCCTGATAGCCGCTCGCTTACTGGAACAATCAGCACCAATTACGGCTGATGAACCTTCAACTGGCAAATCCGCCCAGCACTATCATTTTTTATACCGCTGTGCGTTTTGGTTTCTGGCTTTAGCTTTTGCCATGGTGGCTATATTGCAGGGTATTACTATTCAGCATTTGTTACCTATTTTGCATGACCGCGGTGTTCAGAAAGACATGGCCGTTATTGCGGCCTCTTTTATCGGGCCAATGCAGGTCATGGGCAGATTAATAATGATGCTCATGGAAAAGCAAATCTCCAATCATGGCATCACTATTACTTGTTTTATTGTGACAGCAGTTTCGATTTTATTCTTATACAGTTCTGGCGCATCACTCACTCTGTTAGTTGGCTTTATTATTATATTTGGTGCTGGTTATGGTGTGGTAAGCATCATTCGCCCTGTAATAGCTCGAGATTTATTAGGCGAACGTAATTTCGGAGCAAAATTTGGTGTGCTCACCTTCATCTACTTGAGTGGTTCCGCAATTGCCCCTTATTTAGGTGCTGTAATTTGGAAACTTGGTGGCTATGATTTAGTTCTGGCAACGCTGATTGGCTTTGCGTTACTAGGATTAAGTTTTTATTTGCTAGCGAATCGACTTAGTCTATCTAGTCAAGCTTGATTAGTTTTTTGATTTGATCGGAAATCATTGGTGCCAGATTTTGCTCGAATAAAAATGCACCAACAGCCAAACCAAATAACATTTCGCTGGCATCAAAAATAATCCCGGTAATCAACCATAAAGCCAAAGCAGCACAAGTGATTGTATATTTACGAATGAAGTCCATTGTCAATGTCCATTTAGATTAGCTATTAGATAATGATTAATGACTAATTTTTCAAGATTTGACCGGATTCAGCGCAAGATTATCTTGCTCACTGTTAATTAATTCACGTTTATCTTTAGCGAAATAGGTGTACATAACAGGCACTACAAAAAGCGTAAACAATGTGCCAATCGAAAACCCGGCAACAATTGTAATGCCAATGGCCTGGCGGCTCGCCGCCCCTGCGCCACTGGCAACAACCAATGGCATGATACCAATGATGGTTGAGAATGAAGTCATTAAAATCGGCCGCAGGCGAATTGATGAAGCCTTGATAACCGCCCTGGCCTTATCGATTTTCTCATCCATTTGGATTTGATTAGCAAACTCTACAATCAAAATACCATGCTTACTGATTAAGCCGATGAGAGTGATTAATCCGACCTGGCTATAAATATTCATACTGACTTGCCAGAGGAACATTGGAATTAACGCCCCAAACATAGCTAATGGTACTGTTGTTAAGATTACAAATGGATCACGGAAACTTTCGTATTGAGCGGCCAAAACCAGAAATACAATAATTAAAGCGAAGCCAAAAGTAACAAATAGACTCGACCCTTCTTGTACAAATTGACGTGATTGCCCTTGATAATCATAGGAAAAACCCGCGGGTGCAACTTCATCTGTAATATCTCTGAGCAACTGTAACGCTTCGCCCATAGGCACTCCGGGAACCGCATCAATTTTCGCTGCGTTAAGTTGTTGGAATTGAACCAGCTCGGGGGGTACCGAGGTATATTCAATATCGACCAAGGTGGATAATTCAATTTGATCACCTTGATCAGAATAAACATAATATTGGCTCAAAATTTCAGCATTTTGTCGGTCTTCCTGGCGAGCTTGAGGGATGATTTTATAACTACGGCCAGCAAGGTTGAAGCGGCTAACGTAGCCTTCGGCCAATATCGCCCCCAAGCTTTGGCCAATATCGCGCATGGAAACGCCCATCGCCTCAGCACGTTCACGATCAATATTGATTTTGATTTCAGGTTTACTGAAATTGAAATCGCTTTTAATAAAGTAAAACTTACCACTTTCCCTGGCCTTGGCTAAGACCTGCTGGACGACGCCGTATAATTTATCGTAGCTTTCCTGAGATTTAATAATAAATTCGACAGGAGTGTTACCGCTGGCACCTGGCAAAGAAGGAGGATTAAAGGCAAAGGTTTGCAGCCCCGGTTGCTGATCAAATTGCTGTTGCAACATTGGCACCAATTCTTGCGCGGTTAATTCGCGTTCCGCCCAGGGTTTTAATAACATTCCAGCAAACGAAACGGTGGGGCCGGCAAAACCGTTTGCCATAAAGGATGACTGATAAGCCTCATCGTATTGTCGATAAATATCGATATAAGGCTGGGTATATTTATTCAGATAATCCAGGTTGGCGTGATCTGGCGCCTGAGAAAAAGTGAATATAACACCTTGATCCTCTTCAGGGGCCAATTCATTTTGCACAAACTGAATCATTGCTCCCAGCATAATCATGACAACAAAACAGAACACAACTGTCACTGACCGGGTTTTCAATGAAGCAGCCAAAGTTCGTTCATACCCTGCCTGTAATTTATCGAATAATGCTGTTACCCACTGTGCGTAGCGATTATTGGCCACAGTGGGTTTCAATACCTTAGAACACAACATCGGCGACAAGGTCAGCGCAATGATGGTTGAAATAATAATCGTCCCGACAAGTGTAAAAGCAAATTCTTTGAACAACACTCCGGTCAATCCACCTAACAGACCGATAGGCGCATAGACTACAGCTAAAACAATAGTTGTAGCTATTACAGGTTTAGCTATTTCACGCGCTCCATCAAGGGCAGCACGATAAGGTTTTTGCCCTTCACCAATATGCCGGTAAATATTTTCGACCACCAAAATCGCATCATCAACAAGAAGTCCTATCGCCATGACCATGGCTAACAGCGTTAATAGATTAATTGAGTAACCCAACATCTGCATATAAAACAACACGCCGATGATCGACAATGGAATCGTAATAGCCGGCACAATAGTCGAACGAAAAGACCCCAGAAATAAGAAGATCACAACAATTACAATCAAAGCGGCCTGGATTAGTGTGGTAATGACTTCATTAATTGAAGATTGAATAAAGCGTGTTGAATCATAAGCCACTGCTGCTTTTAGACCCGGAGGAAATGATTTTTCAAGTTTTTTAAGTTCCTCATTGACAAGTTTAATAGTAGTCAGTGGATTGCCATCAGTTGTGCCCAGTATGCCGATATATATTGACGGCACGCCATCGAACATTACCAACGAATCATAGTTCTCTGCACCAAGCTCAATATCAGCAACATCACCCAAACGAACAGTCCTACCATCCTCATCACGAATTACAAACCGTTTGAAGACTTCGGGATCACCCGTATCTGTAACTGCATTGACATTAGTTTGAACAAATTGGCCTTTGGTCTGACCTGCGGCGGATTGGTAGTTTTCGGCGGAAATTGCGCTGACAATATCTGCACCGGAAACTTTTAAGGCCGCCATACGCACTGGATCCATCCAGATCCGCAGTGAATAGGTTTTTCCGCCTAGAATTTGCGCCTCCGCTACACCTTTGACCGTTGACAAAGCTGGCTGAATAGTTCGCAACAGATAATCAGTGACTTCGACATCAGTTAAGGTATCGCTGTAAAAACTGTAATAAGCCAAAGCAAAACCTTCCGCCGCTGTCTTGGCAATAATTGGGTCTTCTGATTCTGCCGGTAACTCACCACGAATCGAAGAGACCTTAGTGCTGACTTCTGTCAAGGCCACGTCTGCATCCTGACCTAACTTCATATGGACTTCGACAGTCGAAATACTGTTAGAGCTGCTTGACCTAACAAAATCCACACCCTCAGTACTTGAGACAACTTGTTGGATTGGGGTAGTAATAAAGCCTTGTATCAGCTCGGAGCTAGCCCCGGGATATGCTGTGGTGACTGTTATAACTGAGGTTTCAAGCTCCGGGTATTGCCGTACTTGGGTATTAAAAAATGCCTGTATGCCCAATAAGATAATTATTGCGCTAATCACAAAAGAAAAAACCGGGCGTTTTATGAAATAGTCAGTGAACATGAGCTAGAACTTAAGGTCTCCTCATTCTAAAATGCTAAAAAAGACTGGATTCCCGCCTCCGCGGGAATGACGGTGAAATAAAGACTTAGATCCTTGAACAAAGAACTATCCACTAGCGCCTTGCTGCTCACCAGTATTTTCGCTAGTTTGTTCACCAGGTTCTGGTACATCGTCAGTGATAACAACTTTCATACTGGGAAAGAGTTTGAGCTGACCTGATGTCACAACTTTGTCACCTTGCTGCAAACCTTGCACCACTGCTGCAAAGCCACTATTGCGATAAAGAACTGTCACTTGCCTGGCTGCTAGAATATAAGATTCTGGCTGTTCAGGTTCTACAACATCGGATTCTTGTTCTGGCTTTTCCAGAACATATACAGCTTCACCATAGATGTTATAGAAAATAGCAGTCTCAGGAACCGTCATCACTGCACTGGCATCAGTACTTTCAACTTCAATTTCTGCAAACATACCCGGCGCTAAGAGTCGATCGAAATTGTTTACCACTGCCCGAACATTGACATTCCGAGTATTGACATCAAGATTCGGGTCCCAGGCCTGCACTTTACCTTGAAAAGTACGATCAGGATAAGATCGAACATCGAATTCAATCGGTTGGCCCACGGCCAATTGCTTGAAATTACGCTCCGGCAATGTGAAGTCCAAATACAATGTATTAACCGCTTGTAGAGTAACCAGTTTAGTTCCGGGGGAGACATAATCACCAACATCGACACTTCTAATGCCTAACTTGCCTGAAAAAGGCGCATGAATATTCTTCTTATCTAAAGCCGCTTGTGCTGATTCGACCTGCGATTTAGCTGAATTGGCAGCCCAACGCTGTTGGTCAAGATCGTTTTCGGTCACAAACTTTTTATTTTTTAATTTTAGCGAACGTTGATATTGATTATTAGCCGATACATATTGCGCTTCAGCTGTTGTCAGTGCTGCCTGCTCGATCTCGTTATTTAAGGACAACAATAAGCGCCCTTCCTTAACTTCTTGGCCGGATTTAAAATTCAATGTCTTGACTATTCCGTCTACCTCACTGGTGATGTCAATGCCCTGTGACGCAACTAATGAGCCAATTGCTTTCAGCCGATTTTGCCATTGTTCTGGACTAGCTTCGGCTACTGTGACACTAGTAGGAGGCGGTGCAGCACTGCCGAAGGCAATTTGCTCCTGGATCTGTAGAAACTTTTTATAACCTAAACCTGCCGCTATTGCGGCCAGTAATAGAATTACAATAAATAACCTCAACCAAAGTCTTGGTTTTTTCTCCATATTGGCAGTATTGTCGACTGACACGATTACTCCGACACTTGAAATTTAGTGGTGTAGCTTAACTATAGCTAATATTTAATTACTGGGCGGTGAATTTCAAGCGGCCTGAATCATCTTTTTCAACCAAAAAGTTAGCCACAATGGTTGAATCATCAAAAACATCAACTTTACGTTGTTCACCTTGATTAACCTGAACACGTAATGCCTGCAAATTACCGGTACGAATTTTGAGTGGCAGTACTCCGGTTACAGTAATCTGGTCGAGTTTTAAGATGTTTCGGAATAGCCTGGTGTTTTCAGCGTCTCGAATGTCAAGCCAGGATTCACCGTTAGCAATAAAAGTGATGTTAGAGTGTGTTTCCTGAGGCTCAGCTGAAACTACTTCAGTTTCAGCTGGCGTTTGGTTATCATCAACTTCGTTTTGATTATTTTCTGTATCAACTGACTCGTCAGTCTGTGATGCAATTGGATCGACAACTTTCTCAATAGTCAATTGGCCATCATCGTTTAAAGATTCCTCAGATGTTTGTAAAGCTACCTGTTTTATTTCTTCAATTATTGGCTCTTCACTGACTTGCTCTTCAACTTCAGTCACCTCAATTGTATTACTGGATGCCGCTGGTTTAATTTCTAACGTTTGAATGACCTCTGTATCAGTTTCTGTCTGAACCGTTGCAGCCTGAGTCGTCTGCTCAACATTATCACGACTAAATAATGAAGAAATCTGTGGCCAATATATAATTGCCAAACCAATTAAAAATAATGGCATCAACAATCGAAAGGGGAAATTAACACCTGAGCGGCTACCTCTCATAGACATATCTTTGTCTATGATTTGAAGATTTTCGTGAGTACCACTAAACTGAGTCGCCGTTACATTTTCACCGAGTAACTCAACCTCATCTAACTCCAAAAAACGAATATAAGCACGTTGATAACCGCGCACGTAAGTTGGCGATACACCTTCAATAGTCTCATCGTTCTCTAAAGCATTAATAATCGCCTTACTTAAATTAAGCTCAATAGCAACATCTTGTTGAGACAATTCTCTTCGGGTTCTAGCCCATGAAAGTGACTTACCTAAAGACGGCTTTTCTTCTAATGTAATGTCATCCGACTTTTCCACAGTTATTCCCGTTTTCTAAAAGTTTTTTACGGCAAAGCTAATATTAATTCAAAATCAGCGTTGATCCAACATTTGTTGGCACCTGACACAATACTCACTTTCTGGTTTAAGCTTAAGCCTGTCTAAGTTTATAGCTTCCCCACATTCAAAACATAGCCCAAATTCATCATTATTTGCCAGTCTAACCAGCGCCTGAACTTGATGCTGTTGATTTTGCAGTTTCGTTGTATTGACGCTTTGCATTTCCAGCGCATCCATACGCGAAAGGCGACCTATAGCATTATCCGGAGAAACCGGTTTCAATAGTTTTTTCAACTCAAAAATACTTAACTTTAATTCTTCGATTTCTTCTTCAAGCTGTTGTTTTAATTTAATTTTATCGTCATTAGCTAACATTATAGGCCCCGTGGCCAGTCGCAATTAATTCATCGTCCTGATTAAATAGCTGCATGTCGACAAATGCGACTTTACGACCCAGTCTGACAATTTGTGCTGTAGCATAAAAGGAAGCCCCTATTCCTGGTTTGATGAACTGAACACTAAGATTAATCGTGCTTATTTTACTCAATACTGCAGTGACCAAATCTTGTGGCTCATTTTGCAGACGCTTAATCACTGCCCGAAAAACCAGCATTCCACCTACAGCATCCAAAACAGTCATACTGACACCGCCGTGCAACATATTGCGGACATAATTGCCTACTAACTCATCGCGAAAATCTACTTTAAGTTTGAGTGGCTGTTCACCGTAACTATCGACTTTCAACCCAACATGCTTATTGAAAGGCGTTTTTTCAATAAAAATTCGATCTGATTTTTCAATTAGCTCAAGATGCTGGTCAGGATAAACAGTGTCATCCATGTTGTCCCTTACTTAAATTAGAAAAGTGGAATTATACGTCAAGGAAATCCAAAATACTCTCCGCGGCGGTGCGGCCTTCAAAAACAGCAGTTACAACCAGATCTGAGCCTCGCACCATATCTCCACCAGCAAATACTTTAGGATTTAGCGTTTGATAAGGTAATTGGTTGATCTTTTCGCCGACGATCACCTTTCCAACATCATCAACCTGGATATGATGACTATCAAACCAATCTCCGGGACTGGGTCTAAAGCCAAAAGCAATAATGACTCGATCAGCGGAAACAATTTCTTCACTACCCTCTATGATTTCAGGTTGTCTACGTCCGCTGGAGTCAGGCTTGCCAAGTCCGGTTTCCACCAATTTGACCCCCGATACTAATCTGTCGCCTATAATTTTTAACGGTTGGCGATTCCACAAAAATTTGACTCCCTCCTCCTTGGCATTCTCCACCTCACGCATTGAGCCCGGCATATTAGCCTGATCGCGGCGATAAGCACAAGTTACAGAACTGGCACCCTGCCGGATTGCAGTGCGCACACAATCCATGGCTGTGTCGCCTCCACCCAACACCACAACTCGTTGACCTTGCATATCGATATAAGGCGCATCGATATTTTCACTAAAAAGTTTATTAATATTTGAGATTAAATACGGTAGTGCCTCGTAAACACCAGGCATATCTTCGCCTTCAAAACCTCCCTTCATGTAAGTGTAGGTACCCATGCCTAAAAATACAGCATCATGTTCTGATTCTAAATTTGCAAAACTGATGTCTTTGCCGATTTCAACGCCAAGTCTGAATTCGACCCCCATTCCTTCAAGAATTTCACGGCGTTTTTCCACCACTTCTTTTTCCAACTTAAATGGTGGAATACCGTAAGTAAGCAAACCACCAATACGCTGATAGCGATCAAAAACAACTGGTTTAACACCATTTCTGGCTAATATATCGGCACAGGCCAAACCTGCCGGACCTGCACCTACAATCGCGACGCGCTTATCAGTCGCTACAACCTCTGAAACATCTGGTTTCCAGCCTTGCTTGAACGCTTCATCAGTAATGTATTTTTCAATTGAGCCAATAGTCACCGCACCAAAGTCGTCATTTAAGGTGCAAGCTCCTTCACAGAGCCGATCTTGAGGGCAAATACGGCCACAAATTTCGGGTAACGAATTGGTCTGATGAGATAGTTCTGCTGCCTCAAGCAAGCGTCCTTCATTGATAAGTTTCAACCAATTGGGAATGTAATTATGAACCGGACATTTCCACTCACAATAAGGATTACCACAATCAATACAACGACCAGCTTGCTGAGCAGCAGACTTTATTTCGTAATGGCCGTAAATCTCACCCCAATCACGTACCCGGCGACGGGCTGTGACTTTATCGGGGTCCTGCCGTGGCAGCTCTACAAACTGAAAGTTTTTGTTCATCTAGGCGGCTTCTAATAATGTATCTAATAAGGAGTCGAGATCTGAAGCTTTAGGCTTCACCAACCAGAATCGACCAATCAAATCCAGAAAATCTTCCAACACATAATTACCCCAACCACTTTGGGTTTCTGTCACATATTCCCGAATCAATCCACGCATATAATCCAAATAATTCTCAACATGTTCTGGCGTGAGACGATGAATGTCAATCAACTCATGGTTATAACAATCCACAAAACTGCGGTCTAAATCAAGTACAAAAGCCAATCCGCCAGTCATACCCGCACCAAAATTCATACCTGTTTTTCCAAGTGAAACCACCACACCACCTGTCATGTACTCACAACAATGGTCACCGACCCCCTCCACCACCGCCGTGGCACCGGAATTTCGTACGGCAAAACGTTCACCAGCAGTACCTGCTGCAAACAATTTCCCGCCCGTTGCGCCATATAAGCAAGTGTTACCAATAATCGGAGTGTCTCGTGTCCGCAGATTCTGACCTTGGGGCTGTGTAATAACAATCTTGCCTCCCGCCATACTCTTACCAACATAATCATTGGCCTCACCCGCCAAATGCAAATGCAAGCCTCCAGCATTAAATGCTCCAAAACTTTGACCTGCTGTACCTTTTAAATTTACTCTTATAGGTGAGCGTTCCATATCCGTATTACCGTGAATTCTGGCTATCTCACTCGAAACTCTTGCACCAATTGAGCGATTGATATTTTTGATCGGATACTGGAATTCACCGTCTGCAGCAGTCTTAATCACAGGCATCATGTCTTTAACCATCTGTTCGGCTAACTCGGCCTTGTCCGCAGGCGTATTTCGTTCAACTTTGCAAAATTGATCTTCGCCTTTCTCAAAACCCGGGTTATGGATAATTCGTGACATATCAAGCTTTGCATGCTTTTCAGTCTCACCTGACTTCAGTTCAATTAATCCTGTATTGCCAATAAGTTGTTCAAATTTCCGTGCTCCTAATGAAGCCATAAACTGTCTAACTTCCTCAGCCACAAAGCGGAAATAATTGACGACGCGATCAGGCGAACCGGCAAAATAACGCTCTCTTAAATTCACATCTTGTGTCGCAACGCCAGTTGCACAATTATTCAAGTGGCAAATGCGTAAATATTTGCAACCTAATGCAACCATCGGCATAGTGCCAAAACCAAAACTCTCTGCGCCTAAAATACCGGCCTTAATAATGTCCAGGCCCGTTTTCATCCCACCATCTGCCTGCAACCGAATTCGTCCACGAAGGTTGTTCATGGACAGCGTTTGATGTGTTTCTGCCAAACCCATTTCCCAGGGTGTGCCGGCATATTTAACCGAAGTGAGTGGGCTGGCTCCAGTACCACCGTCGTAACCTGAAATGGTGATTAAATCTGCATAGGCTTTAGCCACGCCAGCGGCTATAGTCCCAACGCCAGCACTGGCGACTAATTTCACCGAAACCAGGGCATTGGGATTGATTTGTTTCAAATCGAAGATTAATTGAGCTAAATCTTCTATGGAGTAAATATCATGATGCGGGGGTGGTGAAATCAAAGCTACTCCAGGACTCGAGTAACGCAGCCTGGCAATTAATTCATTAACTTTATGGCCCGGCAATTGCCCACCTTCACCCGGTTTAGCACCTTGAGCGATTTTAATTTGCAAAACTTCTGCACTGAGCAAATACTCCGGTGTCACACCAAAACGTCCAGAGGCGATTTGTTTAATCTTTGAGACTTTATTGCTGTTATACCTTGCTGGATCCTCACCTCCCTCACCAGAATTAGAACGCCCGCCTAAACTATTCATAGCTATAGCCAAGGCTTCATGCGCCTCTGGTGATAATGCTCCTAAAGACATCGCAGCAGTATCAAAACGTGGCAAAATTGATTCAACCGGCTCTACTTCATCGATTGGAATCGGATTGTCCAGTGGTTTAATGCGAAACAAATCACGCAATGTCGCAACCGGCCGACGATTAACCAAGCGCGAAAATTCCTGATAACTGTCATAATCATTATATTCAACGGCATGATGAATAGTCTTAATGATATCTGGGTTGTAGGCATGGTATTCACCACCATGGACATATTTAAGTAAACCGCCTGGCTGCACGGGTTTGCGAGCACTCCAGGCTAATTTGACCAAAGCTTGTTGATCTTTTTCTATATCCTCAAAACTAGCGCCCTCGATTCGACTGGGCGTGCCAGGGAAACAATGGTCAATAATCTCTTGGTTCAAGCCTATAATTTCAAATAACTGGCAACCACAATAACTCGCCACTGTAGAAATGCCCATCTTGGACATGATTTTATATAGTCCCTTATTAATCGCCTTGCGATAATTACGTAGAACAAATGTCAGGTTTTTACTTTTAAGCTCATTTTCCCTAACCATTTGCACCACAATTTCAAAAGCCAGATAAGGAAAAACAGCGGTTGCACCATTGCCAATTAATGCTGCAATCTGATGTGCATCACGGGCTGTTGCCGTTTCAACCACTATGTTGACTTCACAGCGTAAATTTTCATTAATCAATCGGTGATGAACGGCACCAGTAGCCAACAAAGCATGCAACGGGATTTTTTCTTTGCTAATGTCTCTGTCCGAAAGGATCAATATGGATTTACCGGCTTCAATGGCTTCTATTGCCTGGTTGCAGACCTGTTGCAGCGCGGCTCTGATACCCACACTTGGATCATAATTTAAACTTATTCGCGTCCAACTGTATTTCTCGCCACCCATCGCCAGAATTTGTTGATATTTATCATTGGACAGCACTGGAGAATCAACAACGACTCGAGCCGCATGTTCTGCACTTGGTTCAAACAAATTGCTCTCACCGCCAAAACTGGTTTCCAATCCCATGACAATATGTTCGCGTAATGGATCAATAGGAGGATTGGTCACTTGAGCAAACTGCTGACGAAAATAATCATATAAACAGCGATTTTGTTTTGACAATACAGCCATCGGTGTGTCATCGCCCATTGAGCCAACTGCTTCAGCCCCTGCGTTAGCCATCACTTTGATGATTTGCTCCCGCTCTTCAAGTGATAGATTAAAGGCCTTTTGATAAATTTTTAAGGAAGCCGGATTTAATGGAACGCTGCGTGCTTCTTCCTCATCTAAAGCCGATTCCAATCTAACACGATTCGCCTTTAACCAATCTTTATAAGGCCTGGCCCGCATTAATTTTCGTTCGATAATGTCAGGCAACAGCAACTGGCCTGTTTCAGTGTCCACTGCTAACATTTCGCCAGGACCGAGTCGACCTTTGCCAGTAATTTGACCTGGGTCGAGGTCAACCACTCCCGCTTCAGAGGCTAAAATAATTTCACGCGATTGTGTCATTACATACCTTGCAGGTCGCAAACCATTACGATCCATCACACACGCGGCATGACGCCCATCTGTAAGTACAATTCCTGCCGGTCCATCCCAGGGTTCCATATTCATGGAAAAAAAGCGGTAAAAAGCCCTGAGATTCTGATCCATCGTCTCGACATTTTGCCAGGAAGACGGGATCAACATTTTCATTGCCTCAAAGATATCCATGCCTCCTGCGACTAAGACTTCAAGCATATTATCCAGGCTTTCAGAATCAGATCCTTGTTGAGAAACAATGGATTCAAATTGTTGGATTTCTGGTAGTAATTTGGATCTAAGTTTGTACTGTCTGGCCCTGGCCCAAGACCGGTTACCACGTATAGTATTTATCTCCCCGTTATGTGCCAGGAATCGAAAAGGCTGAGCCAATTTCCACGATGGCCAGGTATTAGTAGAAAAGCGCTGATGGAAAATAGCAAGCGATGATTCAAGCTCAGAATCAGCCAGATCAATATAAAAATCCGGCAAATACTCAGGCATCATCAAACCTTTATAGCAAATCACCTTGGCTGATAATGATGCCATGTAAAACATGTCATCTTCTGCAAGCTGCGGCTCTATAAATTTTCGAGCGATAAGTAATTTACGTTCTATTTCATCCTCATCCAGTGATTCGGGTAAATTAATAAAAATCTGCTCAATTATTGGCAATGTAGCCAACGCAATTTCACCCAAACTGCCTGTATGAGTCGGTACTTTGCGCCATCCTGCGGTTTCAAGATTTTGCGCTTCGATTTGTTTTTCTATTACCGCCTTCGCTTTATCCGAATACTGCGTTTGGGAATGCAAAAAAACCATACCAATAGCATAGTTTTCGGATAAATTAATCCCTTCTTGTGCTGCTTGTACTCTAAAAAATGGTTTATGCTGTTTAAGTAATAAACCACAACCGTCACCAGAAAGCCCATCCGCCGAAACCGCCCCACGATGGGACAGTCTTGAAAGCGCACTGATAGATTTTTTAACCAGGTCATTACTTGATTCTCCATCCATTTGCGCAATCAGACCAAATCCACAGTTTTCTTTTTCAAAATCCGGGCTATAAAGTCCTTCGGTGTTAATCGGCATTTATCTGTTCCTTAGTTTTGAAACTTGACTGACTCTGTCAAGCCGTGAACTTAATTAGTAACACAAATTATAATATTTGCAATAAATTATTATATAAATCAATCATTTACAATGATATTTGTCAATTTGCAAATATGCGCAATTTCATTTGCGTGTTGATTATTATAAATCAACAATATTATAGAACAGAAACTAATTAGAAATAATCACACATGCTAGAATCCAACTCACGCCCCGGTAGCTCAGCAGGATAGAGCAGCCGCCTCCTAAGCGGCAGGTCGGACGTTCGAATCGTCTCCGGGGCACCATTTTTTTCTTTAATAACAATAAGTTACATTTTTTCTATTGAGAATCATTCTCATTATTAGCGCACCAAATTTTCACCAAATTATTGATTTTTGCCCCATTTTGGACGAAAATTTCACCAAACCGTCACCAAACTTTATTTTCAATGGCTGCGTACAGAGATACTTACGATATTCGTGGAGGAAAAATAACGCTCTATAGGAGAGTTGGTGCATACTCAAATAATGATGGCGTTTTTCGGGAGTCAGACAACTGGTATGCAGCAATTAGAGTAAGAGGACATAAGACTGTACGTAGGAGTTTAAAAACAGTTTCACAAGAAGAAGCTGAAGCCGCTGCAGAAGATTTATATCAGGAATTAATTTTTAAAACCAAACGTGGACTTTCCCTAAAGTCCCGCCGTTTTGGTCTGGTGTGTGAAGGATATTTGCGTAAATTAGAATCAAGCGTAGAGAGAAAAAAAATTGCCAGCCAATGAGAGAACCTTCTCTCAAAAACAGCTTAGGATGACTAAATCGATAGTCCGGACATTTATCATCCCCTTTCTTGGGGAAAAGAACATCGAGGATATCAATGATCTTGATATCGAAGATTACATTCAAAAAAGAAGAGTATATTGGATTTCTGGTGACGGGTCGAAACTCGACACCGTAATTTATAAGAGGAAAGGAAAGATTGTTAAGAGACCTCGTATCAAACCAGAAACTCGGGAGCCTAGCTTCAGCACGATAAACAAAGACCTCACCGTTCTTCGGAAGATATTTGATTATGCCAGGATGACAAAGGTCATTGATGGCAAACAAATTCCTGTAATCATAAACCTCTCGAAACCTAAAAATCTTATCGTAAAGAAACCTTCTTTATCGATTTCTCAGTATCGGAGCCTAGTGCGTAAACTTGGATGGAAAAAAAGAAAACAGAAAAACTCCAAACATAGGCGCAGCCATGAGCTTCTATATTACTATATTTTGATTTTAGCCAATAGCGGACTTCGTGTAGCAGAGGCTAAAAATCTTCGATTTAAGGATATTTCAACATTTAAAGACGACGATGGAAATGAGCATATTAAAATGTTTGTCCAAGGGAAAGGAAAATCTCGCGTAATGGTGCCACTGCAACGCACAAAAAATTATATAGAGGATTTGAAAAAGTTTCACAAAGAAAATGCAGCTCTATTTAATTGGAAATACAGAGACTCGATGCATATCTTTTCAAATGCAAGGGGAAAACCTATAGGTTCTTTCAAAACACAACTCAACAATGTACTTGCTGAATGTGAATTACTGTATTCAGAGGATGGAAGAAAACGCACCGCAGGCACATTTCGTAAATTCTATATGACAATGCGTCTAACCCGTGGGGGAGTAGATATTTATGATCTTGCTAAAAATGTTGGCTCATCTGTTGCAGTAGTAGAAAAATTTTATGCAGAGCTTGAACCCGAACACATCGCACAAGACTTGACACGACTCCACCGTCATCAAAAAAGAAATCCCATTCGAGAGATGTAATCTTCGAAGAGGAAGTTGTTTTACAGTACAGAATTCAAATATAATGTAAGACTCAACTCAAACATGGAGCGTTACTTTGTTGATTCTTACACGCCGCATCGGCGAAATTCTCAAGATTGGTGATTACACATAAGTCAGTGTAATTGGAGATAGTGATTGAGTGATTTAGAAAAGAAAGTTATTGAAGCTAAGTGCTATGATGGAATTGATGAGCGCCTTCTATCGAATACTTTGCCTGATTTACTATGTAAGTTTAGACCCATTAATGAAAATACTTTAAGCATGTTTCGTACGGGGAATATTTTCTTTGCTCGTGTAAGCGATCTGAATGATCCGATGGAAAGCTTTATTCATGACTCTAAGACAAACAAGAGCTATACATACGAGAAGAAAGCGATAACGCAATATGAGAGGCGGGCATTTTCAAGGGAAATCGGAAATGCTGGTATTTATTCTGCGTCAGAATATGTACACACTAAACAATATTTTGCACAATGGAGCCATTACGGAGATCAACATAGGGGGCTATGTATTGTCTTCAAACCAAGAGAAAATAAGATTTTGCCGTGGATTAAAGTTAACTATGGTAATGGACAAAATGATGACAAATTTTTTCCAGAAACACCTTCTTGGAAAAGTCATAGCAGAACCTTTTTGTATGACAGGTTATCCTGGAAGCATGAGGATTGGAAGGCAGAAAAAGAGTGGCGCCTTATTCTCCCACGAGGCTATGGTGGGGTTCAGAAAAGGTATAATGATTTTTTAAAAATTCATTCGATCATCTTTGGAAAACGTACCACTGAGGCTGATATTTTTAAGGTTGTTGCTTCATTTTCAGAGGAATTAGTTAAACAACTGTCAATCAGCGTTTAAAACTGGACACTTATCAGCGAGTAAAACTGAACAGTTAAATTCAATATAATTCGGTCATTAGCAACTCAAGTGAAGCGTAGCGGAACTTGAGTTGGGCTGTTTCTCCTGAGTTCCCTACGATGATTTTTTCTTTATGTTGGTCTTGAGTTTGAGCTTGGAACTGGACTGCTTAAATCGGTACGAGTCATTACCCGTTTCAATAATTGAGCAGTGATGGGTGACTCGATCCAGTAAAGCGGTCGTCATTTTCTCATCACCAAACACCCGCACCCATTCACTGAAGTTTAGATTGGTGGTGAACAGGATGGTTGTTTTCTCATACAACTTGCTGATTAGGTGGAATAACAATGCACCACCAGAAGCCGGAAACGGCAAATAACCCAGTTCATCGAAGATAACAGCATCCAAGGGCTGCATAATCCGTGCCAGTCGTCCCTGTTTATCGTCCTGCTGTTCTTTGATGAGCAAATTCACCAGATCGACCACGTTGTAAAAGCGTACTCGTCGACCTGAATGAATGGCTTTAATACCAATGGCGGTTGCTAGATGTGTTTTACCTGTGCCGGTGCCACCGACAAAGATCAAGTTGTGAGCTCGATCCATAAAATCGGCTTGTGCTAAATCTTTGATGAGGGATTGTTCAACCTTGGACTGGGTAAAATCAAATTGTTGTAGATCGCGATGGTGTGGGAACTTGGCGACTTTCATCTGGTAGTTTAGTCGTCTGACCTCTCGGTCAGCGCGTTCGGCATCCATCAATTTGATTAACCCGGATTGCAGAGTGACCTTGGTGCGAGGTGAATCGATCAGCTCAGGCAAACAGTCAGCCATGCCGTGCAGTTTTAGCGCTTTGAGTTCATCGACGAGTTCAAGCATGATTGACCTCCTGGGCGCAAAGTTGATCATACCGACCTACATTAGCCACTGGTGGAACGCTCAGTACCGGGGCATCGGTGATCGTCATCGCTTGAATCGGCTCAGATTCAATTAATCGATGCACCAGATTGGTAATGACCGATAGTTGGGTTGTCTTTGCATCTAATGCTAATTCACAGGCTACACTCACGGTTTCCAGGCCATGCTGACGAACCAATAGTAATAATTGCACAAACTCCCGATCACCCCCGTCACGTTTGAGATAGCGGGCTTTAAGCGTTAACAACGCTTTAGGTAATTCCCAATCGACAAACGGGGCACCGTTGCGCAACGCACCCGGTTTAATCTCAAGCACTGGCAAATAATGCCAGGGATCAAAGATCATTTGGTCTCGTGCAAACGAGCGCTGATGTTCGGCGACCACCACGTCATTGACGACAACTTTAATGAGTGTGGCATACGCTCGTACAGAGACTACCTGACCGACATACTGACACGGTACCGAGTATTGGTTGCGATCATAGTGCACCACACAGGTCGCATGTACACGCGCTAAACGTTCATAATACCCATCAAAAGCCACGATGGCACCACGCAAGTGGGCTTGTTCCTCGGCAAAGACCTCATCAATTAACATGGATTTATTCGTGGGGTGTGGACGTTGACCCATCTGCTTACAGCGTTGTTCCAGCCATTGGTTTAATTCATTTAAATCCGCAAACGTTGACCGTGGCACAAATAATCGCTGACGCATAATACCGACTTGGCGTTCAACCTGACCTTTCTCCCAGCCTGCAGCCGGCGTGCAGGCAATCGGTTCTATCAGATAATGATTCATCAGGCTTAAAAAACGCCGATTAAACTCTCGGTGTTTACCTTGGAGAATGCTATTCACGATCGGCTTAGGGTTATCGTATATCATCTTCTTCGGTAATCCATCGAAGAACTCAAACGCCCGGATATGTGCATCAAAGACCATCTCCTGGGTTTCTCTGGAATACGCGCGTAGATACGATTTACGTGAATGGCATAATCTAAAATGAGCCAGCTTAATCTTGACGTTACAACCCCCCAAGATAATCTGCTCGTGTGACCAGTCAAACTGACACGCTTCACCCGGTGCAAAGATCAAGGGTATATAGGCCTGTTTGATCGACTGACTGGACTGGTCCTTCCAGGCTTTGACAAACCGCTGAACGCTGTCATACGCCCCTCGATAACCCTGAAGTTGAATGCCCTCATACAATTGGACAGCAGTACGTCGAGCCCGTACTGAACGGGTGGCATCTACTTCAAGCCATTCGATTAGCTGGGGTTTGAATGACTCCAGCTTCGGACAGACGATAGGAACTGAACGCTGGTAAACCGGTTCGTTGGATTCATTTAAATATTTATATACGGTCGTGCGCGATACATTAAATTCACGGGCCACTTCGCTGACATTGCGGCCGTCGACTAAACACATTCGTCGTATCTTGGTACAGATATGCATGCAGATCACCTGACAGTTTCCTCGGATTCTTAACTCCGAGACAGTTAATAGTATGGTGTTCAGTTTTACACGCTGATCACCCCCGAAACTGTCCATTTTTGCACGCTGTTTAACACCGAATGCAAAATGTGAATACAATAAGTTCAATGCAGGAATAAAAGAAAAATTAAAACTAACCGCTGACTCGTATAGCTACGGTGATTTAGAGCAAATAAGCAAATCAATGCTGAGTTCCTGGTGGAACGGGGATGTATTGCCTAGTCCTAAATACAGAATTGCAGCGAATCGGCTATTTGATGGACTTGCCGATAAATGGTTTTCACGGGTTAACTATCAACACAGGTTTCAAATGCATTTGACTGCTCTTGATTTATTCGAATTAAGACACATACATCCATCAGATGCCATGAAACAGGCTACAGATTTTCTAAAGATTATTGCTGAGTGCTGGAAACCTGAAAGACATATATATGAAAACCGAACCGATTTATTCATTTGGGGACCAAAGGAAAGAGCAGGTTTTGATCCTATAGAAGAAAATTTCATTGAAGAATGCTCGAAGAGAATAGGTAAAAAAAAATATGTGCCTGACTCTAGGCGATATGTACAATTCAACAAGAGAATGGAGCCGAATAGCCGTTCTTATGTAGGACTAAAACTTCCGGATTGGCTCATTTATTCATTCAGACCTGATAGTGACTTATCAATAATTCCCTATTTATATCTTATGTTGAACTTAGAACTAGACTCAGATAGCAATTACTTACCGGATCTAGTACTTGATTTTTTGACCACTTTTATTTGTGGATATTTGATAATTAATTATCATAAAAATCGTTATTGTAACCCTGATTACAAATCAGAATACTTTTTAGTTTCAGAAAAAGAAGCCCTGAAAAAGTATTTCTTTTCAAGACAAAAAAGCTTGGAGGAAGAAGTTAAAAAGTTGGGCCTTCGCAGCAATACTGACGCGTTAGAGCAAAAAGAAAAATATGTTTATAAATATTGGAGAGGAAGTCATCCTTGTTTTTATCTGCATTATTTGATTAGAGATTTTTTCAGAGCATATGGCGTCAGAAACTTTTGGGAATACGTAGGAGCAATAAATAATAAAAAGTCATTACGATTTGATTCATCAAGTTTAAGTGGACATATGGCGAGTTGCAAATATTACACAATCGAACGACATCAGTACTTTCGAAATCTATATTACGATAATTTTAAATTTATTGGTTTAAAACAAAATCAAATAGAATCATTTCTGGATAAGATTATTGACTCACCTCCTTTAGATGTATCTTGGTCTCGACCAAAACCTAGACAGATAGTCAAAAACACCCCCTTTAGTTACGGGGTAGAAAAATCCGGTCATCTAACCAATTAAATTTCTCTGAATTATTCGCCCTAAACTCAACTTAAAATTAATCCAATGGAATATAATTAATCTTGTTCCAAACCGTAACAAAAATTCCAGAATTCTCACAGCATATTGTGAAATTCTTGTCTACAAGAAAAAATGACGAAATCTATTAGTAAAAATAACAAACAATTACTTAAGGTTTGGAGATCAAGATTATGAGTAAAGAATTTGAAAGTATCAAAAAAGCGCTGGAACAGGCGTTAGACCATGCCAAAGGCAAACCCGTCAAAGCGGTCTTCCATGAATTCGATCCACGTGATGTTAAAGATACAAAGAAATCCAATGGCAGTAATTAGTGCCCTTACTAAACCTGCTTAATAATTTAAAATTTTACCCAGGTAGAAGTAACTTGGTTTAATTATTGAATTGATTGCATAAATTTAGTTATGCAAAGTGCGCTTTTTCCAAACTCTTAGCGATTCACAAAATCACTAACAAGACATGTATTTTCCGGAATAAGAGGCTGTATTTTCCGGAATTAGCAAATGGAATACACTTCTAGTTTGGGCTTTGAATTGATGAACAAGGAAGCCTCTAGTTAAGAAGCAAACGGTTACTTTACACAAAGGGATAATGTTTCATTATTCAGGTTTCTTGCAGCCCAATCCAGCGCCTGGCGAATATCCTCCTCTTCAAGATCAGGGTATTCTCGTAACAATTCCTGCCAATCAGGATGAACTTTCAACGCCAGTAACACTCGCCTCACCGTGATACGCATATCACGAATGCACGCCTGTCCGTTCATGACAGCGGGATCTATAGTTATTCGATCAATGGTCGTGTCCATTAAGTTATTGTATTGCAAATACTAATCTGTTTTTTCTCTATCCGGCAATCTATAACTTGTGCTGCGTCCGCCACCGGGGTTTTGAATGAAGATGCCTCTCTGTTTCAATTCCTGAATATCCCGCAGGGCTGTATCATTCGAACACTTGGCCAATTTTGCGTATTTCGAGGTATTCATAAAGCCTTCAAAATCATCCTCAAGCATGCGGTTAATGATTAGTCTCTGCCGATCATTAACAGGCTTGTGATTAATAGTATCCCAGAGCCGTGCCTTGAACAGAACATTACCAAGCGTTGTTTCGGCATTGCTGATGGCTCGGCCGAGACAATCCAAAAACCATGACAGCCAGCCTGTGATATCAGGAGTGGCACGTTGTTGTGTCTCGAGCTGATCGTAATATTGCTTTCGCTCTGCTTCGATTTGGGATGAAAGGCTGTAAAAGCGGTCTTGTGTGCCATCTGCGCAAGCGAGCGCCATATCGCCAATAGCCCGAGCAATTCGTCCATTCCCATCTTCAAACGGGTGGATTGTTACAAACCACAGGTGAGCAATGCCTGCCCTGATAACAGGATCAATACCATCTTCTTCTGCCAACCACGCAAGAAATGTCTGCATTTCTTTTTCAAGGCGCTCAGCACTTGGAGCTTCAAAATGGACCTTTTCTTTACCGATAGGTCCAGAAACCACCTGCATGGGTCCAGCCTCGATAGTACGCCAACCACCAACGGTGATTTTGTGCATGCCGCTTCGTCCTGTTGGAAACAGCGCAGCATGCCAATCGAATAGTCGATCCTTCGTCAGCGGTTTAGAAAATTGTTGTGTGGCATCCAGCATCATCTCCACGATCCCTTCAACATCTCTGCTTGCAGGAATTAGCCCGGCAATATCAATCCCAAGCCGACGAGCAATAGATGAGCGAACCTCTTCTGGATTGAGGTTTTCACCTTCAATGGCCGAGGATTTGACCACGTCATTGGTCAGTGTGCTTAGAGAAGCCTCGCGCTTGAGCTCAAAGCCAAGTCCCTCCATGCGACCAAGCAATCGGCCTTGGCGATGGCGTATATCAGCTAACTTGGATGCTAGGACTTGTGTATCCCATATAAAGTTTGGCCAGTTTTGATGTTCGTGAATCCACACAATAATCACCGCATTATTTAAGGTGATTATTGGCATTATTCGCCGCAATGTCAAGCTTAATCGCCGCATTTAATGCGGTGATTAAGCCCACTATTCACCGCATAGAAAAGCTAAAAAGGCATCCCTTCATCACTCCATTAAGACATTAAATCTTTCAAATCGGCTTTTAAGGATCATCTTTCTGCAGTTTTTCATCCTGTGCATACAATGCTTCATACTCTGACACAGAACAATTGATATAAAAATCATGCGTCAAAATCAGGGTTGTATTTTCCGGAATAAGCACTTCAAATTTCTGAAATAGAACTCTATCGACTAATCAAAATCTAGAGTTTTCAATTCCTTTAACAGAGTTGGTATATCATCCTGAATTATGCTCCACAATGTGTCATTGTCTATTCCAAGATAACCATGAATCAATCTGTTTCGAGTGGCAATAATTATCCTCCAGGGAATACTGTCAGTTCTATCACGAATGTCTTTTGGAATATGCCGGGCAGCTTCGCCGATTAACTCAAGGTTCCGCAGCGTTGCATCATAAATCAGTTCGTTGCTGATGAATTGTTGCTGATCTAAGCCTTCAGTATATGAAATTACTTTTTGCGCAAAAGAACACATATCCGTAATATAAAAACCCCATTCCCGCTCAGACATTTACAGCTTCACTAATTATCGATGGTCGTAACTCTGGCCTAAGCGCTTTGTCAGTAACCAAATCAACCGAACAGCCAAAAAGGTCTTCCAGATAAAACTGCACTCCAAAATATCGTTTGGAAGTTGCTGGTCCATCAAAAGAAACCAATACATCAATATCACTTGTGTCGCTGGCGGAATCACGTACAGTAGATCCAAACAAAGCGATTTTTGTTACGCCAAACTGTGCCTGAAGCTCAGGCTTAGACTGTCGTAATAATTCTATTGCTCGTTTGCGTTTCATTTTCAAACTATTAGATATTTTTGTCTATTATATGTTGAGCCAGGTGTTCAGGGAAATTATAACCAGATTGGAGAATCACAACCTGTCTCCATAACAACAAGCCATGAAATTTCGGGAATAGTAATTTGGGGACAATATGGGGACACTAACAACGAGATTTAGCATGATTTCGAATCGTCTCCGGGGCACCACATTCTTGTCGGTCCGTTCCAGAGACATGGTTTACAGTTTGTACCGGACACATGGTTTACATGTTTAGTTACAAAAGGATTCGTTGTTGGTTCTACTCTACCAACGTTTTCATCAAAGAATCCCAGATCATAGTTCATAAAGCTCACCAGCCATATTCTATCCTCAACTTCTCGAATGCCCACTGTTTGGCCCGCAAATATTTTACTTAAACTAATTTTACGATTTTCCATACAAATTCGCCCGCACTGAGTCACCCGAAGGGTTTTATCATGGAACGGATAGTCAGGTCGATCAAAAGGCCGATATTCCCGAGTTGAAGGTGTATAGACCTCAGCCGGATACTGTCCACCCAGTGCCTGGTGTGGGCGTTCATGGTTGTAAACGGTTTGGAAGTGTTCAAAACGTTCTTGTTGCTGTAAGAAGGGTCCGTTCCAGAGACATGGTTTACGGTTTACACAGGACACATTATTTTATGTACTCATACATCCAGAGCCGAGGTATCAATCGCTTCGGATAAAGCATATGATTGACTTCGTCTCCCCAGAATAATAATTTTATCATCATACTTTTTTATTTTCCGATTCCGTTTGTTATAGCGATTCATCCAATATTCGAATAGCCATGTTGTTCTCCAAGGATATGTATGATTTGTTTCTAATTAATTTTAAGAGAATTCCACTATGATTCCATTTCTAAACATATAGAGTAATAGGAATGCTAACATTTAATCTAAAGTTCAAATCTTTGGTCCCGGACCAAGAATCATCCGCCCATCAGGAAGTAGAGTAGATCCATCTGGGCATCGAACTGAACCATCAGGCCTAGTTGTACAAACATCAGGGGTTATTGCTGGTAAAAAATCAAAAGCTGTATGTTCACCTACACAATACCAATTCCAGTTGCAACTACCATCACTTTCTTTACTTTCAGCAGGACTTGACTTGTCTGGGCTTTCGGTACAATTACCACTTGAATCAAAACAAACATGATCACCTGGTGGACAAGATAAAAATCCAGCATTTCGGGGAACCTCACGATAACAAGTTTTTCCAGAATGAGTCAGTGGACTAAAAGTGTCATCACGACAATAATTGGAAGATGTTTGGTAGAATGACTCTGGATTACAGCTTCTCATAATAGGCAAATTTGATGTTAAGTTAAACTGTTGAACCACATGTGTCAATTCATGAGCAAATAAATTATTCCCTGCTAATGTGCCCATATGATACTCACCCGTTCCAAAAACAATGTTGTTTCCATATGTAAATGCGCGTGCATTGATTGACTTCGCTGCATTGGCAGCACGTGAATCAGTGTGCACCCTGACATGAGAAAAATCGGCACCAAAACGAGGTTCAAAAAAGTTTCGTTCTGATTGGGACAGTGGTTGTCCGCTACCAAGCGATTGAATACTTGCACTAATGTCGGATGTTACTTCGGGGGCTGAGTTAGTTTTCGATTTTGCCAGAATGAGGTCTTCGTCGTTGTTCTCTTCTGCAACCTCTTGGCGCTGAATTAATGGGCTAATTTTAGGCTGAATTTGTTCATCTTGCTTTGATTGGCATTTTGGGCATATTCCGCCACAGGCACATTTTCGTTGCAGGATTGACGGTTCTGGCATGTGCATAACCTGTTCTGCTACCCGGTCAGCTTCCTGTTCGTATTTATCATTCGGCTGACCGATTTTGAGTTTGGGCTGGATTGGATACGGCGTGATTAAACGATTCGGTATGGCGCTGAAATTGTAATTAAAGTGTGATCTAGAATATCTATGGTCATGGTCTGTTTGTTGCGAATCTAAGATATTCATATGATTAGATTTTTTTCGATGCAAACTATTTTGTTGTAAAAAAATCGATAATGCATGTAATGTCGCACTTTGTGAATTCTGATTATTGGCTATAGATTGTTTATTCATAATCTTAGATTTCAGTTTTTGTTTATAGCCCCTCTCGACCTTGCCCCTATATTTACAACTTGGTTTATTGCTCTGTTTGAATTAGTTAACAAAACTGCGAATTTGACGCTCTTCTGACGGCGGTTCAGGCCTACGATTTATAAAAATTTGTGCAATAATGTTATTTCGATTATGAATGATTAACACGCCTCTATTATACCCACCTAGTTCATAACGCGATGCTTCTTCACTATTCCAAAACGCGTTTTTTATTCTTTGCTCACTCTGGATTGCTTGATTATCAAACCTACCAAGATTAATTCTATTACCGCGTGATCCATATAGTATAAGCTGTTGAGAGTCTTCCCTCCATCTAACTCCATAAAAAATTACCGGGCTGTTTGTTTGTATTTGTGTTGCATAAGCTTGGCTTAAAGATGATAACAAGTCTACATCGTCTTCTTGAATTCCTGAGCGCCCCAGAAGAGCATAATTTAAAGCTTCTCTTGAACCGGAGACTTCGAAGAACTCTTGCCCACTGTCACTATCTACACCCCTTGGTGAAAGTACATGAGAACCTTCAGGAGGTTCTTCAGAGGAGTCTTCTGAAGAGCTTTCATTCCTAGAGTTATGTGGTTGTATTGGATCAGCAGAAAATATAGCGCCAACTAGTATACCCTGATATTCCTTATATAGTTCATCAAGACTGGTATGAATATAAGCTCTTCGGCTGGCTATTACTGCCTCAGATCGTTCTATATCCTGTTTGAAATGCAAATATTCATGTAATAAAGAGGCAGCGGTAAAACGATCAATTTCCCGTTGAGCGTTTAGATCTATTCGAATTTGTTTAGTCGCTGAGTTATAGCAGGCATCACCACCAGGACACGCATCTGTACAAATGCAAATCGAAAAGGAATTATGTGAATCTATGTTAGGCAGTAAATTTAGGAGTTCTCTTGATAACCTTATTGCGAGTCTAATAGATCTTCTGATATTTCTTCTCTGCTGTTGATTTAATTGCCTGCCAAAAAGCAATTCTGGCTGCCGACGAAAATCTCTCATACGAGCAATACCTTGTCTTAATTCACGAGCGAATCTATTACTTTCATCTTGCCCAAGATTTTGACAAGACTCTATGTCACCGCAAGTTAGTCGCTGAACCATACGATTTAATCTGTTTTCTTGCTGTATCACATGAGTCAACTCATGTGCGAGTAGCTTTTGTCCAGCCGTTGAATCCGGTGAATATTCTCCTTTATTGAATGCAATATTATGTCCACAGGTAAAAGCTCGGGCATTTATTGACTTCGCTGCATTAGCAGCACGTGAGTCAGAGTGCACCCGTACATAAGAAAAATCAGCTCCAAAGCGAGGTTCAAAAAAGTTTCGTTCGGATTGGGATAATGGTTGTCCGTTGCCGAGTGACTGAATGCTTGCAGTAATCCCTGGGGTGACTTCGGGTGTCGCCTTAGTTTTCGATTTAGTTTGAATCAACTCATCATCGTCGCTCTCTTTGGTTATCTCCTGTCGCTGGATTAGTGGACTTATTTCAGACTGAATATGCTTATTTTGCTTTGGCTGACATTTTGGGCAAGTTCCATTACAGACGCATTTTCGTTGCAGGGTTGCCGGTTCTGGCATCCGCATGACTTGCTCTGCCACTCGGTCAGCTTCCTGCTCGTATTTATCATTCGGCTGCCCGATTTTGAGTTTGGGTTGAATTGGATACGGTGCACCTAAACGATTTGGTATTGTGCTGAAATCATAATTAAAGTGTGAATTAGAATATATGTAATCATAATCAATTTGCTGCGATTTCAATATGTTCGCATGATTAGATTTTATTCGATTTTGTTGTGAATTATTCGGTGCTGGATGCAAACTCGTATTTTGTGAACTCTGGGGATTGGCTACAGATTGTCTATTCATGAGCTTGGGGTTCTAATTCTGATTTAAAAGTTGATATTTCTATTTAATAAATTAATACCTTAAACTGCCAGTTATCAAGCTTTAACTCATCGCAGATCATATTACTACTCCGAAAATAGGTATAGACTACACGAACTCGACCATAAAAGAACATTATCGGCTTTATGCATTTATAACTTTTCATCTCTCGGAACGATGACCTTCTGCATCTTGAAAAAACCACTCAAAATTGGAAGTTCCCTCATAATCAAGCAACTCGTAAACTCCATTTTTGGGGGGGATAGGTTGGATACTGCTGAATTCTGCTGGCCAAACATTCTCGAATCCTGAAGGAATAAATGTTAGATTTTTTTTCCAGCGTCCGTCATAAAGTTCAAACATCATTTTTGAAAATTCAAAATTCTTGACATCACACAAACGAGTAACCTCCTTACGCACATCAGATTTTTTATTTCCCATCGCCGCCATATAAAAACCGATGAGATTAGATGGCAAATCCTCATTTGAAAAACTGGAATGACCTATTGCTTCAGTCCAAATTTGCTCTTTTTCGAAAAACTTAGTTAAATCTTGGAAAATCCATAATGAAACACCAAGAACTTCCCGATAATTTAATGACCGGAAAACCTTAAATCTAGATTTAACGCTAGTCAACTTCAACCCCATTGGCTTAGAAGTCATCATTGGTGTTTCAAGCTCTTCGCCCTCTGGAGTATACTCCGGCGTTGCTAAAATAAGGACACCTCGATTTTTTCGCCGACCTTCCTCTGATTTATTGTCACTTATATATTCATTCAGTATTGAATGCTCAGCTGTTGTGTATTGGTAGAATTTAGTAGAAGTTCCTGTATCTAGGAAAGGTTTCATTGCTTCAGCTCTACTATTACGTAGTCTAAGATTCTCTTTGTGTTCATCAATACAGTCGGTAAAACCACTGACTGATATGTAATAAGGCGAGCTGAATGGCGGACTCTGTGCACTAGCTGCCGCTTGTAAATCCTTTTGTATAGAACGACTAAATTTATCAAATCGTTTAGCGTCAGACTTACCAATCTCAAAGCCACTGAGATAATATTCGCGGATACCATAATCATTCTTGATAATATGCAGTTTGCCGGGATCTTTTTTTGAGCGACGAATTTCGCCCTTTAGATATCGACTTGGACAGCTTTCCTCATAAACTAACTTTGGGCGATGGTAGGTTGCTGCAAAATATGGAGTTTCTTTTACACGCATTTTTACTGAAGTTGCTTTTACAGTATTGATGAGTTTTTGTGCCAATTCAGGATTCGCATGACCCCAATCTATCCAACCACAGTTTCCTGAATATGAATATCGAGGCATTGATCCCTCAAGCTCTGATTTGTTTTTCGGTATTCTTTGTATCTCTGATGTTAACGGCCTATCCAATTTCTGTTGCAGGAAGTGTGTTAACTCGTGTGCAAGTAGATTCTTTCCTGTGGATGAGCTTGGAGAAAATTCTCCAGCCCCAAACACAATATTTTGACCATGTGTAAATGCCCGTGCATTAATTGACTTCGCTGCATTGGCAGCACGCAAATCAGTGTGCACCCTCACATGAGAAAAATCGGCACCAAATCGTGGTTCAAAAAAGTTTCGTTCTGATTGGGATAATGGTTGACCAGTACCGAGTGATTGAATGTTGGTACTAATGTCAGGTGTGACTTCGGGGGCTGAGTTAGTTTTTGATTTTGCCTGAATCAGATCTTCATCGTCACTCTCTTTTGTACTTTCCTGGCGCTGAATTAGTGGGCTGATTTTGGGCTGAGTTTGTTCATTTTGTTTTGATTGGCATTTTGGGCATGTTCCGCCGCAGGCACATTTTCGTTGCAGGGTTGACGGTTCTGGCATGTGCATAACCTGTTCTGCTACCCGGTCTGCCTCCTGCTCGTATTTATCATTCGGCTGACCGATTTTGAGTTTGGGCTGGATTGGATGGGATGCATTCAAACTTGTCGGTATGGTACTGAAGTTATGGCTAAAATTTGATAACGATAATTTAAGATCTGATCCAGTTTGGTAAGTTTCAGATTGGTCTAGCATATCGGCATTACTTCGATTCACTCCATTACGATTTGGTAATTGAGTGATGGGAAACTGCACTGAGTTTGCAACTTTTTGGGAAGAATTAACTGTTTGCCGATTCATCGCCAAATTATGAGTCTTTCATTTTCAACTCCACTTTAAATATTATTTTTAGCTAACTAACTCCACTGCTGATTTACCTTACGGCGAAAGTCGTTAGTCCTGCTCAGGTTCAGATTGCTATCCACCCTGATATTAGCCAATGGTGCATAGTAATGTTTCACACCGTGTGCTTGCAGCTTAACCGGCTTATCATCTGAACTAGGCCATTCAACATCACCTGTTGCCACACGTGCCGGAATTATCCAATAATCACCGGTTTGGTAAATGCTTGTGGTTCCGTCCTCAGCATGTTTTAGGAACTGAACTTGTACACCATCCTCGAGTTCGATCCAATCAGTCTCGTCAGTTGCACCTCCAGAAACCGAGATTCCGCTAGCAGTACCGGAGGATTGATCCCAACGCCGTAAATACGGATGTTTATGCTTAACGGTAGTGAAGTCCAGCGGTGAGGCAGTCTCTAAGGTTACCGTGAATTCCTCGTTATCAATTTCTTGAATTCGGACTAAGTCGGTTGGATCGGATAATAAGCTTGAATCATCATATACAATTTCCACCCAGTCGTTTCGTTTTAGACCAAACCGTTCATCACGACCCATGTCTGCTAAGGTGATTTTATTTTCGTTGATAGCAATAATTCGGAAATTAACCGATGCGTTTTCACGTGACCATTTGAATGTCATACCTGTTGCATCGTTTTCCATATCTGGTATCGAACCACCTCGGTGGATTTCAACCCGATAAAGCTGATTTTCTACACCACGATATTTAGCCTCAGGTGCAGTGAGGCACGGATCGCTATCATCAACATTTTCTTTGGCTTTGGCGCTCAATCGTCCTGTTCCCGGATATACTCTATTTGCTTTTTTCAATGCATCCAGAAATCCCACATACTCTTTTTTGAAATTAATTTCTGCTATGTCAGCAACATCATCAGCAACACCTGCTTTAACCAGATCTTCATGTTTTATCCACTTAACCTGCCAGATAATTTCAGCACGACTACAGGTGTCAGGCCCGCCAAGCGCCTTTTCTCTAATAGAGTCATCTTGTATGGCATTAACATGCCGTTCAAACACATCGAGATAGACCAAGTAATCTTGATCACTGTCAAACCTAAAATCTTCATCGACTGGATAATGATCACCTGCATTGTGACACAGTAAGCCATTGACATAATAACAACCTTGAGCTACATAAAACCTTTTAGGCTCATCATCGGGCTCCGGTTTTACTCTAAAAGATTCAGTTCCCATGTCTCCATATTGTGGATCTCTTGGTGCCGCATGCGGTCCAATAATGCCGCAAATTAATGTTCTGATATCGTTGGTAAAAATAGAAACTTGTTCGTTCCAGTCAGAATCGAGTTGCACTCGCCCTTGTTGCATTAACACACGGCTATAGTGTCGGTCAGGATCAAAGGTATCCCGGGTGAAATCACCCCTGAACTCGCCTCGCATGCGTTTTGTAAAATTATCGTCGTGCATTTTGTCCTCCTAGTTTATTTTAATTATGCCAACATCCATTTTTGCAGGTAAATATTCATCCAGGCGAACTGTTAAATTCGCCATCTGTTGTGGCTGGAAAAGATCATGAAAAACACCCATTTCCGCTTCGTCATCGGCACCTTGAGTGATCTGTTGAGCGCAACATTCTGATAGTTGGCAATACGTGGGGTTGCCATAGCGAATGCTATTGAAAATCGGGCGCACACGATTTTTTTCCTGTTCCAGTTGGATATTTTTTTCAGACTCTGAGATGACTCCGTTTTTATATTTCTCTATGATCGGTGCAGTGACTAAATCTGGTTGACATCGAAAGCGCCTGGGTGTGTGGGATTGCGGCGTGATGTAACTAAACCTCAGACAACCTTTCTGCCGTCTTGCAACTGTAATGCGCCCGTTGAAAATACTATTCTCACCCAATTCAATGGCGTGCACCTGAATCTGGCCGAAGACAGTACTACGAACAATAGTCAAACAAGCATGAGCGACCGGACATCCCGGTGCACCAATCGCCTCTTTGCGTTGATCAGTAGCATCTATGATACTGTCACTCACACAGATCCTTATCGGGTCGAGCCTGGTATTGTGTCCAATGCCTTCACATCGCGCTATTTGCGCCTCCTCGTGTATCGTCCTGGTATCTTTTTCAGACTTACCATTTTCCGACATCCCATATTCTGGTTGTGATTCTTCTAAATCTACAACCGGATCCACTTGAATAGCACCAGTAATACTGTGTTCAATCTTGACGCAGACTTCGGGGCTGTTGATTTCGATGCTGGCTTCCAGATTTCGTAGTGGTTCACAGTTACCATCCAAGGCCCAACCGGGTACTAATGTAGAGTGTCGAATCGTCAGTTCCGAGAGATCACCTGATATTTGCATACCACGGCCCGTCACCGTAATGCCATCAAGAATAAAACAACTCTTTTCATTGCCTTTGACAGTTAATGCATCCGGTTGATCGGTTAGCCAATCTAACAAACGGATTATCGGACGCTGGCGATTTTGTGCCCGGATTTGCAAGCTTTGGTTCTCTTTACGAAACTTGACATTCACAGGCTCGACGTAGACATTGCTGTCGGTGATTTCGATAACGGCGTGATGAGGTTGATCTGCGCACCATTTCTCTAGTGCTTTGTTGATTTTTTTGAATTCTCCTTGTGTCCCAACTGTATAAATCTGAGGGTTATCAGCTTGAGAAATCTCTCGTTCATATTCACCGCCCCCCATGTCCATGCTGAAACCGTAGTGGTAACTCACACGGATACCATCTTTGGGCAATTGACGAGGTGGAAATATTATCCGGCCTAACTGAGGATCAACAGCCACCTTATTAGCCTGTGGCATGTATTGCCAATCACTTAAATCTGCCGGAATAATATTTTCCATAGGAATGGGTATTAACTCGGCGGTTTGCTCACCATCCACCTGGTTTTTTTTAACACGCCAAATTCGCAGGCTTTTATCCTCACCGTAAAGGCTATTCATTTGTTGCTCGAACAAATGTCTTCGAATTGGTACCGGCAAATTTAACTCCCCGGCAATATCAGTGGGACTCGCTTCCGGTTGTGGTTTAATGAAAAGCGGTGCATCGTTTCCTAAAGCACTAAAGGTATAGCAATGTGGTCCGGCGGCTTCTTGGCAATAGGCAGTTGAACTTGTGACCGAATAAGATTTCAATCGGCATATGAACACACCGACACTGGGAATATTATGTCTAGCTTGAGAATGTTTTGAGTTTATTCGTCTTACATCAATATTGTGAGCAATAACATCAAAAGGGCTGCAAAGTAACTCCAAAGAATTTACATCACGAACATCAACCGTCCGACCCCGGTTTTGCTGTAGACAATTAATTGACTGGGTTTGCGACAATAGTTTATAAAATTCCACTGCCCGGGCTGGCCAGCCGGCCACATCGCCAGCCAATAATTCTAGCAATGCAAGTGTGCCTTTACGGCGGCGATAGCGGATGGTATTCGCCACTTCCCGGCGTGGAATCAATATTTTGTTTCGCAATTGGGCCTGTAATGTACTGGCATTAGATGGTTCACCCGCTTCGTGAACCGGCTGATAGCCCACCAGTTCCCCAATGTATGGAACGACCCAATCTTCACACGTTTCGATAAACCAGTTTTCGTAAAGCTGTGAAATATCATCCTCGAGCAAATTTACCTGCTCACTGATAACACTCAACAGTGCTTTGAGTGGTTCACCCTGCTTAACATCACGCATACGGTGAACAACCGGCAGTAATTCATAGAGGCGATCTTTTCTTTTATCGTTTATTGTGTTCATTGCTCTGTTATTTGATTTAAGATTAATGTCTCCGGAACATTTGGAGTCAAATATGCAAGTTGTGCAGGTTGAATCGGCACCGATTGCAAGCTTGTATTATGGTTATTCATGAGTGTGCTGGTAGCATTAACGATAATGTGTTGGTTCAATCCCGTGTTGTCATTACTGTCATCTAAAAGAGCTTGTACTGATTGCGAAATTTCTTCAGGAGTTTGCAACCTTCTGGCAAGTCTGGTTTCGCCGTTTATCGTTACTTCATGTACAGCCTTTTCAGGCACGCCTCCAAACACATCGACATCCACATATTCAACACCCCGCACTGCTTGCATCACACTGATTACTTCACTTAAGAACACATCTTGGCCCAGTTCACGGCTATCGAAACTAAATTTATTTAACAGGGTTTCTCGCAATTGCATTGCCACACTTTCCCATTGATAATTTGCTTGAATTCGAATTCGGGCACTAATCACCATCAGCACCAATTCCCGAATGGCAAGTTGAATGGGTTGATGCAAATCACCGAACTCATGCAACGCACTACGTAAATTTCTGTATAAGTCGGACGTTTCGTCAATGGGAATATCATCTGACCCAGCGATGGTGACATAAACAACTTCGCGCTGCCCGTCACTGAGCTCAACAGCACTCGCTTTACCAATCCCCGCATAAGTACGGGAAAAATCCTCATAATCACTAACTGAAACCAGCCGGTCGAGTGCTTTAATAGCCAAAGGTGCATTTTTTCTAGCCTGATTGATATTCTCCCGATCTGCACCACCGGACGCTCTGAGTGGATTAATCACGTCTTTTACACCCAAAGGTTTGGTTTGTAATAGTGAAATCTGTTCGGCTTTAACATTGCCGGGTTTTCCGATACCGCTACGGTATTCGGTACTGATATTTTCAATACCACTTGGCACTCTGGAGCCTTTGTTGCCATCACCAAAAATGATTTTGGTTTTATCTTTGTTGTCCGTTTGAGTAATAAAGTTTCGATCTGTGGGCTGCCGATCAGCCAGCGTAGGTGTTTCATGCCAGCGAACATCGTTAACAAAAGCTTTTAAAGTACTGTCAACACCTGATGGATTGGAAGCTGATACATGTGTTAATGGAAATTGCTTAAGCTCAAATGATTGGAGTGCCTGAGCGCCGTCACCACTGCCTAATACTTCCTGGCGGGTTTCGCCGTGAGTCGCTTTAGCGACATTGCCATAAATCGTAATCGTGTCACGTTTGAAACAATAATTCAGATCTTCGGCCAGTTTAATAAAGGTATGTATTTTTTCATCTTCACTACCGACTAACTCTTTTACTTCAATCTCTTCACCTTCTTGATTGTCAGTGATTTTAGTTTGCTCCTGATAACATATATCATGGGTGACTGAACTCAACATGGCCAGCTCGCTAAATCGAACTCCTGATGTTCCCTGAATCTCCCTTTCACCCGAAACAATCACCCAACGCCCGGATTCCAGGTCTTCATAAAATCCATCGAGTTCGATGAGGTCATTTGAGCCGCCACAAATTGGAAACTCAATTGGCTCCTCGGCAAGCTCAAGCTCTTCAGGCTGAGCATAAACGGTTGTGGATCGGACTGCATTAAAATCGTCAGGAAACTTTATCTCTCCATTTTCCTCCGATGCTTCTTTGATTACTGGTGGCTGGACATCATAGTTAAAAATTTTTATCCACCTATTTTCTTTAGGAGTTTCTTGAGGATTAAGAAAATCTAGTTCTATATATGTCGTGGGTCCTGATATCCCATATCTTGATTTATGTTGTGAAGCATCTACTTTACTTGCTTTAACAATAAATGATTTTTTATCTGTTAAACGTTCAGTCAGCTGAGTTTCTATTACTATCCAACTATTTAGTTGAATTCCATCATAGCGGTTATCTAAAAATACACTAGTTTCATTTTCATGTGAAAAATTTACATTGTCGCCCATGTGTTGAATGACTGGCCAATCTCCTGCATCTTCAATTACCCCAGTATCAATATTGATTTTTGTTCTTCTTGGAACGTTATGGCCAAATAACGGTGCCTCTAAACGTAAGGCAAAGACTTTTATTTTAGTCGGATCTGTCACATTTGCATTACTCACCGCATCAGTTAATGAATCTTGCAAGACAGGAGAAAATGCGGCAGCAAGACGATAACCCGTACCCGATCTTGGTTCGAATTGCTCCTTAAGAGTGCGTGATAATCGCAGTGAACCGCGTGGTTGAAGTGACGGTTGCAGTGTCAAATCTTCCAGCAAATCGGCAGCAGAATAATCTGCCTCTGCAGGGTCATTCAGTCTGCCCTGTTGATTGTTTAATTCTAATGTGACCAATGTATGGTCTGCTATAGGATCGGGAAAAATCTCAACCACACGAGCGAAATTTGGCTTTTCACCCCCAAAATCAACAAGTAAAGGATCATTGATTCTCAAGTTTGTATTAATGCCTTTTAAATACACCCTGGGGCCAAGAACTTTAGGTCTGGCAGTTGACGGTCGCTTGGTATTATGATCAGGATCTATTGATTCTTTAATAATTCCTTTTATTGAATCTTCTGATTGAGGTTGAGTCAGTCTTGGCTTTAGATTATTCCACTTCAGGCGGGCTTTTAAGTCATCGCTGGTTTCAAATACCTGCGGCAGTTCATCTGGCTCGGGAACACTTTGCGCACGACTACCGGCAGGAATGGTCACCTCATTTTCAGCGTTTTCGTCCAATGTGTACGCCAAATACACACTTGAGGCCACACCCGGACGAAGCCGATAACCTACTAGGCGGGCCAACTCCAACACAGAGCGCCGTTCAGTTGCGGTGCGTAAATATCCTTCATTAGCGATACGCTCCTGATAAAAAGTCAACACATCCGCCACTGTCGCCCAGGCGTCCAATAATGCGATTGACGGATCATTAGTATCACGGGTGGTCAATTCTGCTAGTTTCGGGTATTCACTGCTAGATAAGCAGGCTTGCATGGTTTGCATAAAACTGCCATGTCTACCAATTCGATAATTTATTTCATCCAACCCGGGGCGATTGTAAGTCGATATTGGGGTTAATTTTTCTATTCCATCACAACAACTGCAGATTCGAGAGTCTGTTGGTTCAGGATGGCAACAGTCACAGCACTTGGCATTCATCGTCCACCCCCCATTGTTAAGGTCAATTTACCGTTTTCAGGAAGACTAGGATCATTATCCAACCTGGCAATTTCAAATGGACCCAGTGGTAATATTCCGTTTTCTATTTCCTGATTCGGCGGTTCGAACAGGCGTTGCAGCTTTTTCACTTGTACACTGTCCACACCTGCAATGCTCTGAACGATTGCGACCAGTCGGCTTAAATGGATGCCCTCACCAAAGGTTAAATTGTCAGGATGAAAAAAACCCAGGTCACCGTTTATTAAGATTCGATTACTCAATATATCAAGCAGCTCCGCTTTAACATGCCCGCGTAGATAAGCGGGTGACACACAGATAAGTAACTCAATATCTAAAGCGACTCGTTGTGCTGATTTAACAACAAAGTCATGCCCTATTCTGCGGAATTGATGCAAATGCGCTGAAATTGCATTCAGCAAATCAGGATTAGCCTGATCTTGTCCATATGGATCGACAGCAATTAATACCTGGTACCCGCTACCCGTCCAACGCAGCTTGGCAGCCGCACGCTGGATTTGGCCCTTAAAATCACGCTCAACAATGGCTGCATAGTCGTCTGCTGTGATAGCACGTTGTAAATCCTTGCGAAATGTATGAGGTGCGAATAGTTTTACCTCACTCATGGCTTCAGGATCAACGCCACCTTGCGCTGCCATAGGATTACGCACGCTTATTTTTTTACCACTTAATGTCACACGTGAGATTATGTGTGATATCGCATTGGCACCGACATTACCCACTGAACCAATACCCACACGATAATTTGCTTTAAAACTTAATCCTGCATCAGGTTGTTCGCCCAGCTCATCGTTTCCAAAGCGTAGCTGTGCAATACCCTCATCGTTCAATTCAACCACGAAATGGCAATCATCCGGACCACTGGCAAGCAAATCTTGTCTAGGCTCCCATTGTTTGTCTGTTTTTTCTTTATTGGTTTTTACTTTCTGTTCATCACAGCTGGTTAATTTTATCTGTGGGATTGCTTTTCGAACATCTTGCTGCAACATTTTTGAAGCGGGTAAAAGATGATTCACCGGTTGCCGATAAGTCAATGGCCCATGTTGCAGTTTTGGCCCATAAATCGCTGGGACAATAATTGAATTCCCAACTAACCCTTCTGCCTTACAACACTTTATGGTTTCTTTTTTAGGCACTTTCCCCAATGGCTCATCTTCTAATCGTTGACCGTGATCAACCAATATGACATTGCCGCAAGCCACACTGATATCTTCGATCATTTTGCATTTTGGTGCAGGACCTAAAGCAGAAATACACAAAGGGAAAGGTAATGCGTCTTCCACAGCCCAACGGACTTCAACAACCGGCTTATCCTCGAGCTGATCGATCGCTGCTTCAACCTGGGTCAACCTAACTACATGGCGATGTTTGGGATTAGCATCGTCAGGGTGGCCGGTCTGTGGACCTTTCACCTCTTCAAAGATAAGCACATCGCCTGGCTTAAGATGAAGCTTGGGCAATTGTTCATCCGAACCATTATTCTGCTGATCATCGATACCTTGCTGTTCGGCATTATCATATTGAGCCTCTTTACCGTTTTCTTGCACAGGTTCTTCAGGACATGGATTTTCTTCAGGAGCTTCTTCTCCAATAATTAATTCACCGGCCAAAGTGGCACTTGTAGCGCCTTTGGCCAGGCAACACTCGCTGTCACCCCATGTGTAGAACTTAATAACATTGTGACTCTTATAGAGTTGAATATTCCTATCATCGCTTTTTACCGGCTCAAACACTTCATAGGAATCGATCTGCAGTTGACGCAGATCATCCGTTGATAAAATATTGCCACCGGCGGGCAAGCGATCATCGGAACCGGTAATAAAAAATATTTCCTCAAGCTTTAGAGGTTGATCCTGTTCGGTTTGCAAACACAGCCAAGCACGAGCATTACAACCTTCATGCATGACATAATCCACCAAACGGGCATGACGGCGCACCGATTTACGTTTACGTGCTGTATCCAGGTAAGCTTCGGTGGCAACCGCATCCTGGTAGTAACTTAAATGATCACCGACATAGGCCAACAATTCCACCAGGGTCACCCCAATGTCGGGCGCATGACGCTCTTTCCAATTCGGCATGGTCAAAGCCATACGGTCAAAAATCAGCTTCCGAAAACTGGCATAGTCTTTGGCCAGATAGTTAATATCAGGTTCTGGTAGTACTTCCGGTGGACATATGGCTTCCTGCTTGCAATCCAGATCACTGGGGCAGTCGGCTTTAAAATTAAATTCAATACGGTCATAGCGCGAATCAAACTGAGCATGTCTAACCCAATCATAAGTACCTGGTTCATCGCCTTGTATTTTTTTCACTACTTTAAGCATATACGTTGAAAAATCACCAGCCTTGTCGACAGTGACCAGCATATAGTCGTCGAGTTCAGCTGTTTGATGATGATGAATCTGAACATCCTGAACTTTAATATCTCGAATCCTGCGGCCACCTTCAATGATGATATTCGATTTATCGAGATCTACATCTGCCTTGCCCAGAAAATAAACCCGCAAAACTCGTTGCTCATTCAAACTGGTTCCTATTGCATCAATGTTGCCGACTTCAAGGTAATCCAGCCCTAATAACCTTGGTTTTTTTCTAACCTCTTTACGCCGTTTTTCGTTTTGACAGATCAGTGTAGTCATTGTCCTGTACTCTGAATAAAGGTTTCGGTGTGTATTTCTTCAGTTCGGCGAATTAGATAACGAAGTTCCAAACACAGACTGGCTTCTTCGCTGGTGACTTCCAGGTTTTGGATTTCAATCAAATCACCCAGCCACTGTTGCAATCCTGCTTGAACCGTAAATTGCAGTGTCGATGCCAATTCAGGGCTGTTTGATGCAAACACCAATTGCATAACACCGCTACCGAAGTCAGGCCGATTTACCCGTTCACCTGCACTGGTAAATAAAAATTGCTCAATCATGTCCCGAATATGATCGTCATCATTGGTTAAGGCCGTTCGACCCTTAGCGTCGAAATGAAATGGAAAATCTATATTCATTCTCATACCGCACTCGCTCGGGTTTGAGTTGTTATAATTTGTAATGGTGTACCAGTCGGGGTACATAGCGCTTGTGAACTTTGTACTAAAAGTGGCTGCCCATTTGAGGTCACACGCGTAGTACCAGTAAGCCATTGGGCCGTTACACACGGACCGTTTGCTGCATTCGGCGGCGGCAAGGTACACCCGGCAATGGTATATTGTGAACTTAGTAATACTGTCGGTTGTCCACTAACCGTTACACGTGGATTTGGTGTCACCGGTGTCGCTTGCCCGGCATGTGAACATAGCACCTGTGCACCGACATGAACTAAAAATCCAGGCATCTTTCCTCCATGTCAGTCCAGTTCCTTTTTGTTTGAGTCTTTGATCTAATTTTTACTTTCATTATTTTTCTCCGAACTTCAATACTTAGGTATTCAATTGCTCACTAATAATCCTCCGTTATTAATACTTACAGCGGTGCCAACCAATGTCAGGCTTGCTCCTTTTCCGTTTTGGATGTAGATGCCAGAATCATTAATCACAATAGAGGCATTACCCGGACTTTTTAAAGTTATCCCGCCACCTGCCGGTGTTGGAGCTGAGTCACTGATTACCAAAGTGTTTTGGCCAGTGGTTTGTAAGACAATATTCTGCCCTGGTGGAATCGGTGGCGGCGCCTGGGCCATTGCCGGCACTTCAGCAGCCGTACCCCAAAATCCACCGGTCCAGATTGGATAATCCGGATCGCCCTGTTCAAATTCAATCCATACACCAGCACCAATTTGTGGCACCATGAACACACCTTGCTGCTTACCTGCCATAGGCACACACGGCATGGCCCAGCTGCACGGCGTCAATCCTAATACGTCGGGCACGATAGCCATGATTCGTCCGCGTTGTTCCGGATCAATATTATTGGTGACCGTACCTCTGTATTTGCCGTAGTAACGCGAATCAGATTGGGGATATTCTTGAGTCATGCGGCCACCCTCGCAACGGTTGAAATAAGCCCGTTTCTACTTAATTGAAAACTTTGTTTGTATTCACCCTGTTTAATACTATGCTTCACTTGGGTGACATAATGTAATCCGTCAAAAGCGGGGCCCGCTCCACGTACACCCACTAATTGTCTTGCCTTTAAAACTCGTCCATAACGAAGCACATCCAACTCTCCCGATCCTGTAACGGCCTCAGCCCATTTTGAGGCCGCTGCCAATCCAATCATGATTGCTTTAGGCACTGAGCGCTTGGATAAGTCATTACGTACCGGTTGTAAATCACCTAAACTGGTGGGTATAGGGGGAACCAAACCTAATGGTGGGTTTAAAGGTGTGATTGGCGGAATTGGTATAGGAATCACAACTTTAGTCTGCTCGTTATAAATAAACACCGTCGGTATTTTATTTTTCTGGTTGTCGAACTGGAAACTCAGGCTTTCGACATTGGTGTGCGCATCCATATCTATATTTAAAGCCGGCTGTGGTGCTCCCACCTTAATCTTTGGGCCCCAATAAGCGACATTGGCACCGGGTTTTGGGCCTGGATTAATATGAAACACATATCCAACCTCCTCTGCCAACATGTTGATATAACTAAGATCAGTCCCCTTTTGGCTAGGAATACGACCGGTCGGAATTGGTGTATCGATTAACACACTGGGCACCACCAATGGTGCTATGCCTAAAAACGAATACTTAGCGATCAGCAGGGCAACCCTGGCTTCAGCAGGCATAGCCGGAAATGGCAGTCCGCTAAAATTTTGCTGATTCATTACTGCGGTTAAATCTTCACCAGTAATGGTTAATGTTGAAGGTGATCCCGCGCTACCCGGCTGAATTTGATGATCCGTTATCACCCCATCTATGATGACATCCGAATGACCATTTAATACAACCATAATCACCACACGCATAAATAAAATAGGCTGTCCGCCGCTTAATAAAAATAATATTTGCAATGGCGATTTTTTGCTCAGACTAAATGACAATTGAAATCCGCTTGGTCCTTCATCATTGGTAGTAACTTCCAAGTCCTGTAAATGCTCAATCACAACCTTGGGTGCCGGAATTGGTACTACCGGCCCAATCATCAGGGATAAGTTGATTCCCTTAAGCATCTGGTACTCCAGGAATGCCCTCAGGCAAAGTGATTCGTAACCGGCGGCCGATTTCAATCAGTTCATCCGGGTGTAATGCTCGATTCGCATCACAGAGCTGCCAAAAAAGTTCCGGATCAGTTAAATAATGCGCAGTGATGTTATCCAGGCGTTCCCCCTGCCTAACCACATGCTCTTGCAATAGTTCAAAGTTTTCCGGTGGCGGGACAAATCGGCGCTTTAGATACACTACCGTGCTGCCATCCGGTTTTTCACGTTTTTTTATTTCTATACCGTTATAACGGCTGGTGGCCGGAAACTGTGTATTTTGTAACTGCTGAGATTGCAATAAGTTTACTAATGGATTTTTCATGATATGCCCTCTATGCCTAAAGTGGCAAAGGTACCGCCTTGATGCTTACGCGCCAATTGTTCTTTGTTTTGTAAATACGTCATAAACAAACTACCACCTTTATGATCAAACCCGATATCATCAATACTTAATACACGCATCCCCAAACTGACTTTGGCCCGAATCGGATTCAATGAAGGATCAAAAGCCTCCTCAGTGACACTGAATTCAGTTAAACGCATGGGCAACACCCGGTTTTTGCTCCAGACAAACAGGGATAACGGCGCTTCCATGGGAGCGATTTCTAGCACACCTGCACTGGCAAGGCTTTCATTAGATTGCAACTGATCGCTGGTTGGGTAAATGATGGTCTCCAAAACAGCTAAAGCGCTGTGCAACCCGGACTGCACCACAGTTTGGTTCTGCTCAGTAAATTCAAGCTGATCCGCCGCATCAATTTCGACTTCAAGCTTAATGGTTTCAACCGGCGGACCTTTTAACCGCAGCGCCTCTGAGCGATCACTGCCCTCCCCGCCTATGCCCTGTACCTGTAACGTGCGTGACAACGTATCGGGGTTATACTGCAAAGCAATAATCCGCAACACCGAACCCGTGCTGGGGTTAATCAGCACAATACCGCCTTTAAGCAGTTTCGGGGAATTTGGAAAGCTAGTCATAAGCTCTCCAATTGAGTTTCAAATGTAACCTCAATGTTTATTCGTCTCATCACTTGTTCCTTGTTATGTTTATTGTTGTCATTTTTATTAGATGACTTATTTGCCCCCCGCATCCTTATCGCATTCTTTTGGATCTTGCCCTTTGCAAGGATTTGATACCATCCAACCCTTATGCTTATATCGTTCACAACATAAATCCTTGAGAATAGATGATGCATACGAAACTTTTACTTTTGTTTTCCTTAATACAGAATGATAGTTAATCTGTTGCATTTTATTGGTGTCTCCAACATGAACACATGCAAGTGATCCAGAATCCAATGATCCTTGATGAATAGCCTGTTTCCCAACGAAAAATACTGCAAAACTCATATTGGCTTTATTGGCGAGGCTTGGTTTAAAGTATTTGTGCCCGCGTTTATGGCCTTTCAATCGCTCTTTTCTTGGAATAGGAGTAAAAGTCGCATCATAACCACATCCCTCAATACGACGTACAGTATGATTTCCCCGATCAGTCAATCCCTCTGATGCCGCTCCTCCGACTACAGACAAATTAGTAATAACTGACGGACGATCAGATTCATTATCAAAATATTTAGTGGAAAGTTGCCCTTTGGGTACTAAATCTCCATCGCTATCATTTAGCGTTTCGTTAAAATTAATGGTAATGAATTCAATCCAAGGATCTTTCTTTTTACTAGAAAAGGATTTCTCTTTTAATGATCCTGTATCACAAGCTCCAAAATTGGCACTATTTTTTGAGCGATATGGCATTAAAACGTTGTTCGAATGAGATGCAGCCGGTTGTTCAAATTGTTTGTTTTGCTGTTGGATGAAATGCGTTAACTCATGTGCCAACAATTGCTTACTTGAATACCCATCTGCCCCAAAAACAATATCATTCCCAACTGTGTATGCCAGTGCATTAACAGTTTTTGCAGATTCGGCAGCCTTTTGATCGGTGTGTATACGGACATGACTAAAATCCTGTCCAAACCTTGGTTCCATGAAGTCTCTTGTAGCTTGATCTAATGGTTGGCCTGATGAATTCAATACTTCACTAACAATAGGTGGTGCCTCAACATTTTGTGTTCCTTGTGCATTCTCTTTCAACCTTTGAATGGCAGGGACAGATGCAAAATCTATAGCTTCCTCTTCTGAACCATCTAATTGTGGATCAGGCATACGCATGATTTGGTCAGCAACACGGTCGGCTTCTTGCTCGTACTTGTCTCCGGGTTGGTTAATTTTGAGTTTGGCTTGCAAACCAATTTGGCTTTTGTTTTTACATTCTTCACACTGAGTAGCAGACGCATGATTTCCACAAGTACATTTGCGTTGCAGAAAGTTGTTATTATGAAGATACACGCCTTTACTCTGATTAATTAGTGTAGCAGCTTGGTGGTTCATTTACTCAACCCTCCATGAACTGCGCTGGCAATCTGCCGCCCTAATCCTCTAGTTCCATGACTATGAGTCTGGATATCCGGTGCCTGAACTCGTGAGTAAGCACCGCCAGCACTCAAATTTTTATTTATTCCTTGCGAAGTGAGTTTGCGAGTTAAGTGTTGTTCAACCGACTTATGCAACAGTGTTCGTTCGTGCGCTGAAAGTGTAATACCGTCAAGCACCAGCTTCTCAATGTGCAGATTCACTTTCATAAGGCGACACTCGTAGGGCCTTGCCATTGAAAATCGGATTCCTTGGTCGGCCTCTCCATTTTTTTAAATTCAGTTCTTGCCGCATTTAAAATTAATGGCATAGACACGGCCTGTTTGCCTTCATTGGCGGCTAAAAAGGCGGCATTTAAGGCCACATTATGGATATTACCGCCGGTTAAATTTAGCTTGGCCAGATGTTCATAATCCAGATTTTCATCAACCGGTGTTTGTGGCGGAAAAACATTCTGCCAGATGAGTTTGCGATGATCAGCGTCGGGAAAAGGAAAATCCAGAATAAACCGTAACCGTCGTACAAAGGCTTTATCCAGAGCACTTTTCATATTGGTCGCCAGTACGGCCAGCCCACGATAAGATTCCATTCTCTGTAATAAATAATTAATTTCAATATTGGCATAACGATCATGACTGTCCTTGACTTCGCTACGCTTACCGAACAACGCATCGGCCTCATCGAAAAATAAAATTGCCCCGCTGTCTTCAGCAGCAGCAAACAATTTACGCAGGTTTTTTTCGGTTTCGCCTATGTACTTACTCACCACAGCCGATAAGTCAATTCGATACAAATCAAGCTTGAGTGCATTGGCAATGACTTCCGCCGCCATGGTCTTTCCTGTTCCGCTCTCGCCGGTGAATAAGGCACTGATACCCAAGCCACGATTTAATTTATGGCGGAACCCCCAGTCCTCATAGACCCGGTTTCTCTGCGCCACCTGATCAGCAATTTGTTTCAACATGGATTTATGCTCAGCAGGCAGGATGAGCTGCTCCCAGGTTGCTTTGGCATCAATTCGCTGGGCAAGCTGATCCATACTGGCCCGGGCTGCCAAGCGGCATGACTGCCATAAATCATCAGCATCCTGTTTTTCTGACTCTTTTGCACTGAGTGAGGAATTAACCAAACGCTCGATCTCATATTGAGAAAACGAAAACTGCTCAGCCAGATGCTGAGATAAACCATCAGCCCTGTTCCCGAGAGCCTGACTCCACAGTTGTTGTTGCTCTTTGGGTGTCGGTTTATCTATATTAATAGTGAATCTGTTTTTTAGTAACAAAGAAGTTGAATCTCTCACATCCAGGAATACAGGCGTATTGTTTAAATCAAGCAAACGTTTGAGTTGAATCAAATCTGTCTCGTTAGATGATTCAAGATCGAGAAATAACGCCAATGGCAATAACAAGGACTCTCTGTGCCACAAGCGGACAAAAGTTTCAAAATCGCCGCTTTGATTAGGTATTGTTTTTATATGGGCACTATATAGCGCACAACCCAAAGACGACGCCACCTTTGCAGCTATTTGCCGCTTGTCATTTGAATTCGCACCTGAGAGCTCAATTACGGGTGAAGCTAGTACTGTATCGATGTACTTTATCTGGTTTAAAATCACATCAACAGTATTTTGTTGTGATACAGGCAATTTAGTCGATCGATCGACAACAACTGGGGTAAGCAAGGCATTCAATCGATCATCCAGATAGTTGATGCCTTTAAGATAATTAACGATACGCTCATCAACGCCTAATGACGCGCTGATTAGTGGCAATGTGCCCGGTTGGTTGATCTCTAATAAACGCCAATAGCGCAATGGTGCTTGAGGGGATAAGACGCTCCAATCCGGATTGTCAAACAAGGCAAAAGCTAATGCGAATGTCGGGTAAGGCTTATTCGGGTCACCCTGCGCTCTGGCACAAAGTTCTGAAAACCGGGTATCGAGTTCCATACCCAGGCATAATGCCAGAACATGGCATTCAAAATCGGATAAGCCAAGATTGTTGGCTAAAATTTTCAATGCCGGTTGAAACTCATCTTCTTGCATTTCAACGATGTTCTGATAGGCCTTATCGATGTCATCCTTGGAGGGTATTTTCACCGTGGGTGACAAGTGAACTGATTCGGGCGATTTGTTACGTCTGAACCAGCCTTGTGAGATTTTCGGGGCTTGCTCGGTTGCATTTTGAGAAACTGCATTTAGTCGTCTTAATTTAAGACGGATCCAAGTGAGTAAAGCTGACAGGTATTTATCGTTGTTTTCGGCCCATTTGAGTTGATCATTCATCGAGTGTCACCTCCATACTCGAATCAAATTCAGGCGGCGTGATGCTGCGATCAATCAGATGGCTATCTACACCATCCACTCTAAGCCGAATAAAGAAGCTTCCAACAGGTATGTCTTTAAGATCAAACTCTAATGTATTCGTTTTTAGCGACGGATCTGGATCAGGTGGGCTGGGAGGTGCAGGCGGTTTCCATTTAATGACATGACTACCCAGCAAGAGCACAACGTCTTGCTTAAAATAGATTTCAGGTTGACAGGTTAATGTCAAGGTTGCATTGGCCAAACCATCTGTAACAACAAGATTAGTAACGACAGGGCCAGTAATTTTTGGTGCTATTACTAAAGAAACTGTATTGGTAGTCCTGTCTATAGCCTCATTTACACCATCTCCATCTTCATCTTCGGATTTAGTCAACGATACATCCAAGCTGTATAAACCAACTGCCCAGTCAAAAAGATTCTCATCGAGTACAAATTTGATCTGAGTTGCTGATTGCTCGGTAATTTGCGTGATTAGTATTGGATCATCCAGCAAGGAATTATTTAAATTGACGGTAGCGTTATTCCCATCCAAAAGATAACCATCAATCGTAATCTCACCCCCTACTTCCATACTGGGATGACCGTGTTCAATGTCAATCCGATGAATTGTTGGGTATGGTGGTAGAGTATTCGCATGAACTTTTACGCCTTGATCATTCACTCCCCGGGTTAACACCGGTAGCGGTGTATGGGTTTGCCGAGTGCTTTCTATCAAAACTACTGATACTTCATAGGCAGTCGAAAGCCTATACTCAGCCGCCTGAAAACTGGTCCAGAGCTTGGACATATCATCCAAGGTTAAGGTTTCGGGCGTAATCCTTACCCGCTCAATCTGATTTTGCAGATTTGAATCCGGCGAAATAACGGCAAACTTTGACGGCCCGAGCAAAGGATGATCGTGCAGTATACTCATGGCTTTTCCCATCACCTGTTGACCTGATATATCGTTATCATCTTTGCCATAGGCCGTAATCAGGTATTTCAACACCAACGGCATAGGCGGATAACCACGCTCACCATTATTTACTTGGCCTGGCATTGGTGCGTTACTGAACGCTGTGTTGTAGTAAACCCCATATAGAAAAATATTAAGTTGTGCATTAACGTTACCATTGCGGGCCACACTGGGTGGTTTTGTGGTTACATTGTCCGGGCTTTCTACAACGTCATTGAGTAAATCTTTTAACGTAGCTGTCACCGATGCCAATGCTTCAGAACTACTCACTATGACACCCTGCCCTGTCGTTTTTTCATGTAGTCATCCAGGCTCATCACACCGCTTGGTTTTTTTCTGGGCTGTGATTTCTCCGTAGTAGATGATTGCACCGCTTTGACTTCAACCCGCCCAATAGTGACGTTCACCACCTGTTCGGTTGGACTGCCCTGACGCTTTTTATTAACATTAACTCGTGAGATTGAGTCCGCCGATTGTTGTCCAATTTCGGGAAAAGAACTATAGGCACTGTTTTTGATAGTCGACGTTTGCTCTGGCTGGAATAGTTGTCTATCAATATCCTCAATTGCTTTATCTATTGATTCAGGAACAGTATCTTGATGGCGTAATAAACTTTTTGATGAAGGATGACCCGGTTCCGTTAATAACCCAGACCTATCAGCGCTTGATGGATTTGTGTCGAGATAGGCAATAGACTCAGATTGGAGTCCCTGTATCTGCAGCAAAATATTTTCTAGTCGTTGGGCAAATTCGTTGGCAGGAATCTCAGGTTCATCTTTGAACTTGCTAACCGTTTCTAAAGCTCCTAACTCAGCGTTGGAATGGTAAGGATTCGAATAAACAGGAAAATCATTATTAATGATCACGTTAGGCGGGTTCGTTTCAATAGCACTATGAGGCGGTTCTGGCTGTGGATAAATTTGATCATTGCCAGTATGTGAGGTCATTTTCCCTATTGGGTGATTTTCTAAATCACCAACCTGCAAAGGTGATTCCTGAACATGGTCTTTTATCGAACTGAAATGTTGTTGTCTCACATTATGTTCTAGGTCTAATTCATTGTTTTTGTTTAATTTTTCTTCAGTTTGCATATGCCTATCCAGGTCGGAATCAGCGCTGCTGATGTGTTCTTGTGATGTGCTAGTCTCAAATCTGGATTTGGGTCTTGGCTGTACAAACCGGGACGGCTCATGAGTCACATCACCGACTACTTGCCGGTGTATTAACCTGTTGAGAAAACCACTCATATCGGCAACATCCTTAGATACAATCGTCGACGCAAGGGGGTGAGACTGAGAATTTGCTGTTCACTCCAACCGTAATGACTGGCCAATAGATATACTGTCTGCAATGTTTTCACAGCCCAGTCATTGAGTTCAGACCATAAGATCGCGGCTATATCAAATTGCACTTCCCATGAGTGTTCACATTCGCAACATTGCAAGCTGATATTGATATCCGCTTGTGGGTCTAATTGCTCAAGCCGCTTTTCAAATGCGGTAATCACATTCCCAGATAAATCATGAGCTTCACAATGCTTACCCGCTATTTCTGATTTAATAATACAACGGGATATTAGTGTTGAGCGCACCTGTGCCAAATTTTCACAATCCACAATACTCATGACATCGAGACTATTCGGCAACCGAAACTCTAATGCATAGCCGTCATGTTCCAGATTGAACGGTGCTTCGAGGCAATCATTTTCAAGATCCTGAGCTTGAAAGTCCGCCACCTGATTCTCCCACTCAAGCCGTTGCTGGCAATTTGGACAAACAGCTGAATTGAATAGCTTTGGACCGAACAGGTATTCACGCAGTTCAAGCAGACGTGCATCACGTTGCCCGATACTCCATTTAAGAATATCGTTGACTGTTAATTCAGGATAGGCTGCCGCTAGCAACAATAATACTCTTTGAACCGGTGGTTGACTTAACCCTTGTTCCCAGACCGTCAGCAATTCATTTGCATCAGGGGTTTTCATTTCACACCTATCAGCTTTGTGGCTCAGTAAACTCAGGTTCTGCCGGTTCAACTACCTCGTAATCACGCTCCCAACCTTCGTTTTCAAGCTTTAAGGTTTGAATGGCAACCGCATTGGCACTGGCATCCAGTTCAGGCAGGGCTTGGTATTCCGATACCCAGCAGCGAAAAACCTTGTAGGCAATCGCCAATTGACCCGCCTCGTTATACACTTCGATAATGATGTCTTTTCGAAAATCCTTAAGTGAAACTTCAGCACCCAAACCGGAACCAAAATTCCAGACTTTGTTGGCCCACTTTTCAAACTCGGTATCGTGGGTAACACCTCTTTCCAAGGTTATTGCCTCGTACTTGGATTGACCAGGTGACTTTCGCACCGTACTGGGATCACCGCCTTCGCGATGTTCAACCATCTCAGTCGTTCGTTTAAGCGCGCCGACTTTACTGACACCAGCTACATATTTACCATCCCACTTGACTCGGAACTTGAAGTTTTTGTAGGGATCGAAACGTTCTGGATTAACACTAAATTGAGCCATGATTACCTCCTTTATACTTCAAGATCCCCAGCGATTTGCTGGAGTTTTATAATGACAAATTCCGCTGGCTTTAACGGTGCGAAACCAACCACGATATTGACAATGCCACGATCAATATCATTTTGAGTGGTGGTTTCCTTATCACACTTGACGAAATATGCCTGCTTGGGTGTAGTGCCCTGAAAGGCACCCTGACGAAACAGGTTGTTCATAAACGCCCCCACGTTAAGGCGTATTTGCGCCCATAAAGGTTCGTCGTTGGGTTCGAATACCACCCAGTGCGTGCCGCGGTACAAGCTTTCTTCTATATACAAAGCCAGGCGGCGTACGGGAATGTATTTGTATTCATCGGCAAGAATATCGGCGCCTCGTAGAGTTCTTGATCCCCAAACGACTCGACCGATGATGGGAAAACTGCGCAGGCAGTTAACACCTAACGGATTTAATTCGCCATTCTCAGCATCAGTCAAGTTCACCGTCAATTCGGGTACACCACGCAAGGTAGCCTCAATGCCCGCAGGTGCTTTCCAAACTCCCCGTTGTGTGTCAGTACGTGCCATGACTCCTGCTACCGCGCCACAAGGCACAAACTCCTCTACATGATTATCACGCAATGGATTGGGTTGCTTAAGGCGCGGAAAAAACAGTGCTGCATTTTTACTTACCGCACCCACACCATCGTTAATTCCCTGTTTTGCATCAGCTTTATTACCCCAATTACTTCGTGAATCCACTAACAGCATGGCACGCCGTTTTTCGCAATAAGAATTGGCCTTAGCCACAAGCGAGAGTTCAACATCTTTTGGTTTGCCAAAATTATCTTGTCCCTCATAAGGTGGTATACACAACAAATTGAACAAATCCACTTGTTCGAGTGCATAGAGTCCTTCTTTTTCAGTTTCTTTTCCTGGTCCAGTGAAATCACTTTGCTTTAGAGCATTCCCATCTGATGCAGCCATTCCTGCTATCGCAGCTGATAATTTATCCTCCAGTGTTTGATGATTTCCGTTTGGATCAGCTTCTTTGGCTGCCTTTAACTCATTCTCTGCTGTAGTTATAGGATCGTGGTAGATATCTTGAGACTTGGCTTCAGCCAATTGACTAGTAAGCTGTTCAACTTTTTTCTTTTTTTCTTCATTATCTGAATCGTTGCTTAACTCTCCTTGTGCATCTTGTAACTTTGTATTCAAATTTGAAATAATTTCGCTTCCCCATTCAAAATCTTCAGGGAATTTATCTATCCACCCCTGTTGCATGCGAACTAATTTCGAGTTTTCTTTTAGTATCTTCTCAATATTTCGCTCGCTATTCTCTTCCAATTCCAAGTTTAAATGTCTCTCTGATATTCCGCCTGTTCCTATATCACGAACAGTTAGATTTATTCGCTTTTTACGAGGTTCGAGACCTTCGAAATCGATAGAAGCACGTAAACCCTGCCCCCATGCTCCATTGTAACTAGCTTCTAATTTAACTGCATCGACATCGAATCGGGTTTTCACGGGCAAAGGTACTGCTAACTCTGCTGCTTTTTTTACTGACTCACTATCAGCTCCTGTCATGCCTGCAGCATCTTCGGCTGCTTTAGCAACTTTTTTAACAACAGCCTTTACTGAATCTGACTGACCAGATCTGGCTTCAATTTCATCAGCTTTGCTTCTTGCTTCTTGCGCCGCCGTAGTTGGATCAGCATCAATAATAGCTTTAACGACCTCTTGGGCAGCTTGAATATCTACATCCAAATTTCCCACATCGTTAAATAATCTGACAATAACCGCCTGCGACCCACCGTTCAGGTAAAAATCCCTGGCGGCAAAACTCATCGTGCTGTTTAAATCCAGTCCGCCGAAGATACGTTCGTAGTCCGCATAGCTGTTAATTGTCGTTGCTTCGTTAACTGGGCCTTTTTTGGCAAGGCCGATAAATGCTGTAATTGATGTCGCAACACCGACGATGGTCCGGACACCGCTGGGAATTTCTTCTACATAAACACCGGGATAAGTAGGTGAAATTGGCATGATATTCTCCTCCTGATTGTTTTATTTGAAAAGTTCATTGAAGTTGTTTTGACTTTAATTATAAAAATTAGAAAAGCTTGGCGAATGCCTGAAAAGAACGCAAGACAATCACAGAATACGGACAAAGCTGGTTCCCTGAGGATATTTTCTTTCATTTTTATAATTTTGGTTTTTATTTATTTATTCACATGATTCAAATCTATACTACACTTTTCGTTTTTTGTCAATTGATTGGTTTTTATTGTTAGTCTTCTACTTCAAAGAAATAAATCACAATTATGTAGAATTCGAAACAAAATTCTTTAGGCACGCTACCAGGTCATTCAAACAATTAGCTTCGACAGAATTCTCTAGTATCTTCTCAGAGATTTCGCTGTATGATTATGATAGTTAAAAATTTTAATAATCGTTTTAATAATTCGTTAAAGCTATTAATTTATAATTTAGATATATGACTTTGAACGGCTCTTTATTCAATAAACTTTGCTTTTCTTTTGCTATTTTACTAACAGCGATTCTCTCTGGCTGCGGCAAACATAATGTCATACAAGATCCCAATAAAAGAATTGTTGTGGGCCAGACAGTCAAATTTGAAGCAGCAGCGACTAGCATTACTATTTCTTACCCTGTTTCTAATGTTTGGACAGATGGTTATCTGCCTTATATTTTTGAAATTAAATTGATTGATCCAGTAACCAAATCACAGGTTAGTGAGTTTAATAACAATAAAAAAACTCATACTGGTGCTCTGTACTTTGAAATGCATGAAATCTCGAAAACTGCATTTACAGGACAGGGCGAACTTATCGGCTATGGAGATCATCCGGCCGGGCGATTCAATCCATTTGCTTTAGAGGATATCAATAACGATAATTTCCATCCTTTTTAGGTATTACTACCAAGCTCAACTTTTCGGACTTACATTGAATCTAATTAACTCCATATTAAAGTATTTAGGTTTGGGAGCCTTGACACTGAAACCGCGTGTTTGGATTTGATCAGCAAAAGCAGCACGTGTCAGCAACTCTGAGATTGAAGCCAACGACTCATTCCCGGTTTGCTCACCTCTGCTACGAGTAGTCGTTGATAATGTTGGTTGGGCCAAGAAACTGTAATCCGATCGTTGTGCCGCGTCATCTGCTTTCACAGCGATAACCAGCAAATATTCAGTACCTTTAGTATTAACATCCGCTTCAAGCACTAGGGGTTCAATTATTTCATCTGGAACCAATCTTCCCGTTTGACCTCCTTCATAAGGATATAGTGAATGTATTCCATAACGACTGTCTATGAACAAGACAGTGACATCTATGCCTACAGGATAGTCATTATTGGCTTTGAACCTGACAGTCAATTCATCTTTATCTTTAATATCTATGACCTGAGCAGTATCTAGATTCTCAATTTTTTGATCTTCTGTTTTTAAATCCAGAGAAGTTTCAATTAACTTTTTATTGGCTCCGGATTGAAATTTTGCCACCAGCCTCAGTATATTCTGGGCTTTGGCTATTGACAGCAAGGTATTGGTTACTTTAGTAATTAATTCTTCTTCAGTTTGGTCGAGATTAACAGCAACCGGATCATCAACCAAACTAGCTCCTGGGTCGAGAAATAATAAATTATTTTCATTAAATCGAAGCGTTATGTCACCGACTTCATTAGCAGGCAACCAACTTACAGTTTTAAGTGATGAATGGGTTTCTAGACTATTAATTATTTCCATAGCCTTTGTTTGCAACTCACTAGGCTGATCCGGTAACACAGGCTTTGTAGCAATTAAATTAAATCTGGGTTCATTTGAAAGCAGCCTGGCGAATTTCCCCTCCAAGGAACCATCGAAATCATCATCAGTTTCGATTCTCGAGCGTAGCGTATCAATTTGTGCAACACTTGCAACCGTCAGAATTTCTTCATCGGGGCTTGTGGCATTTTCCATAATCGCAAACGTTGTTTGTTGATTAATGCCATGTAACTGGCCTGCCCGTATCCACGATCCTGTGTTTGTGTTGCCGATTCGCCATTGTTGAATGCGTTCGGCCTCATCTTCTTCAAAGATCGCATTATCTCTCATCGCACCTTCCATACTAGGGGTTGCTGAAGAAATATTAGTCGCAGCATAATTTTGCAATAATTGTTGATTTAACTGACGATAAGTAATTCCTGGCTGGGCCGAACTTAACAACTGGGCCAGATTATAGGTTAAGAAACCGTAAACACGCCTTGATGGCTCTCGCATGGGTAATTCCAGCTCTGATGCGAATTGGTTACTTTCAGCACCGTATAAAGCAACAAATGTCGAATTATCTTTTTCTTCAAATGCACCATTGTCGTCATTAGACGAGCCTCGAGTATTTATTGCAGCATTACCGGCATGTGTTTTAAGAATGATTGTCGGCACAGCTCGGTCCCTTATTGCTTGAGGAGGATCGCCACGTAACATGGTCGAGGATTGACAACTGTCAAATACCCACCAAACATATGCACCTTTGTCGGTGAGCTGTTTGGTAAATTCATTAACTTGATCGTCAACAAGTACATTTTTAGCTAATCCATCAGACTCGGGCCAAACCGTTACATCTTTAGCCAAGAATATTTCATCCATGCCATCTCGTTCTTCATCTTCATCTTCAAGTGGATTCTTTTGTTTGGAACCATGGCCACTAAAATGTAAATAAACAAAGTCATCTGGCTCAACACGATCTACTAATTGCTGCAACTCGGAAATAATATTAGCGTAAGTTGGTTCTAAGGCTCCTTCTACATCATCGGCCAAAAAGCGGAAATTTTCATTTTCAAACCCACGTTCCAGTAACACTTGATACATTAATTCCACATCATTACTTGGTCCATACAACTGATAATCCAGTGGCAGAGTCGGATAATTAGAAACCCCGATCAACAGCGCATGCTTGGTTGCGAAAAGTGGAGTGGAAAATAACTGAATGGCTAGAAAGGCTGAAATATATAACTTCAATAGTTTCACGAATCTTTTATAATTTTACCTAGTTAAGTGTTCGATTATTGCTTTACAATCACTAAAAACAGATTGCAGCACCCCTGAAATAGTAAACAGTACTGTTAATCATGTACTAATATTTACCATAGTATAATTGACACAACATGAAGGCAAGATTTGTTCAAGTTCTTTTTTCGTTACTTTTTGCTTTGTTGGCCATAACAATCTACACGGCCAACGCAACGACCCATAACTCACCAAACAAAGAAGATATCAGTGCAATTGTAACTAAACTGGCTGCGGAACAGTTTGGGGTTGATGAGTCAGAAATCAATCAAAACACAGCTTTACAACGTGATTTACTAGCAGATCAAATGGATATTTACCGACTTGTTGCATTAGCGTGTGATGCTTATGGTCGAAAATTGGAGAAAATAGAAAACATAACTACAATTGCAGATGTGGTCGAGTTTGTTTTTAATGCTCCTTTAGAAGAAATTAAAATCACAAAAAGAGGAAGTGATCAGACTAATCAAAACAGCGGCATCGCTATTAAAAGAATTTATTTCGCCACTGATCGGCAAGCCCAACCAGAGCAACGTCAGCCCAAATTAGTATTTAATGGTATTCGATCAAGCACTCAAGGGAAATTGAATTACGGCTACTGTGATGTTTCAGTTCCAGCATCACATCAACCCGGTGAACTGGAATTACCATTATTAGCAGCATTTAGTAACCCTAAGCATCACTTTGAGCTGCATAGCCTTGAATTATTGAAATGGGATTTGCTTATTGAATCTATCAAGGAAACCATTTCCTCAAACCAGCAGACAAACTCAAATGATCTTTTGTTATTTGTGCATGGATATAATGTAACATTTGAAAATGCAGCATTAAGGACGGCTCAAATATCTGTTGATCTAGGCTTCCCGGGAATCACAATGCTGTATTCCTGGCCCTCTGATGGCCGTCTTACCAGTTATTTTTCCGATCGGGAAGATGCTGAATGGAGTGCCGCACATCTGGATCAGTTGCTTATTGATTTAGTTGAAAATAAAACTTTCGGAAAATTGCATCTAGTTGCACACAGCATGGGCAGTCAAGCCTTGCTACGTGCGATTCATAGAATTGCGCTGCGTGAAGAATTTGAGTCACCTCTGTTTGAGAATATCATTTTAGCTGCCCCGGATTTTGATGCTCAAACGTTTACTGAACAAATGGCACAAGACGTTCAACCCATTGCCAATAGTTGGACTTTATACACCTCTCAAAAAGATTTGGCCTTGTACGCATCAAGATTAGTCCGGCAATCTATTACCGCACGTCTAGGGGAACCATTGCCCTTGCTCCCGGGCGTGGACACAGTTGATGCCAGCGAAATTGAGGTCTCTCCCTGGAGCTTGCCGGAAAATCACTCTTATTATGCGACTAAACAAAGGGTGATCCGTGACCTCAAGGGTCTACTACAGGGTAAAAAGCCGGATGTACGCGGTTTAAACAGTCAAATCTTGGGAAATATAAAATACTGGCAAATAGTCAGTAATTAGTAACTACACCAGTTATAAAATCGATTCGATTGGCAATATCTGTAAAAATTTAATTTTTATTTTTTTAGAGAAGCTTTTTCCCGGTTCAGAATTTGAGGTCTCAGTCTTGCCATTGATTTCAGTGCTCCACAGCAATCGATTTTTCTCATCTAATTCAACCCACCAACTGTTTTTCTGATTCATGTCTTGTTCGATAATTTTGGAAATTAATTCAGCAAATTCGGGGCTGTCTATCACTAGACCTAACTCAGTATTTAAATGTGTAGAACGTGGATCAAGATTAAAAGAGCCGATAAATACCCACCTTCGATCAAATACTGCTGTTTTTGCGTGCAAACTAAAATGTGGATCATTTTCGATAAGCTTATATCTATAGATTAGAGTCTTTTCTATATCAGGATCAGGACGCAGTTCACGTAACTTTATTCCCTTTTTTAGTAGATCTGAGCGTCTCTCAGAATAGCCGCTGAAAGCCGCAATATTATCCGTGCTGGTTAGTGAATTCGTTAGAATCTCAATATCAACATTTCGATCAGCGGCACGATCAAAAAAACCCAACATTTCCTTACTTAACACCAGGTAGGGAGTTTCGATGAGTATTTTTGACTGTGCCTTTTCCATCAGTTCAGCTAATTGCTTACCGCTCTCACCCAAGCCCTTGAGCGTTCCCAATTGCTCGTTCTTACCGGGCAAATCCTGAACCACCATTGCGTCGGTCCAAATCAACTGTGAGGACAAATCATCAATAAGTACATGATGACGTTCCAGGCTCTCATAAAAACGCTCAGGAAAATTTTCTTTATTTTGGGAATATGCTTTTAAGACTTCATAGTATTTATTGCGTTGCTCTTCAGCAGTTAAGTCATTTGCCAAATCATCTTCTCTGCTGATTGGATAAACCCATTCACTATTCCAGTATTGATCAAACCCGGATGAAAACTCCGGAACGGTTTTACCTACAATCAATATATCGCGATCACGGAAGTTGTATTTTTTATTCATATCATAATATTCATCAGCGATATTCCGTCCACCAATGATAGCGACACTGTTATCAAACGTAACTAGTTTGTTATGCATACGTCGATGTTTAAGGCTCCAGCTACCTAACATCCCGCCCACTTTCTTTATCAAAGACGCTCCTGGATCGGCCAGCGCATTATAAATCCGAATCTCTACATTCGGGTGCGCATCCAAATGTTGCAGGTATTTGCGCTTAACACTAAGGGGGAAATCATCTACAATCACTCTGATTCTTACACCTCGATTCGCCGCCCTAAGCAACCGTTCTGCTGCCAGCGTTCCGACATTATCGGGTGACCAGATGAAAGTCTGAATATCAATACTTTTCTCTGCTTTCTCAACAAGCGCTGCTCTAAAGAGCAGTGATTCTTCACCTTTATCTAATAATAAAATACCCGTGTCTTTTTCAGCCTTGTGCTGATACTGAGAAAATTGTTGTCCAAGAGCGGTATCTTTTACATCAGTGATTACATAGGACTTGGAAAGCTCCGACGGTTTGGTCAAGGGAATCGATGTACAGGCCTGTAATAAAAGGATTGCAATAACATTGCAAACTAAAAGAAGTTGTTTTTTTCCCCTCATTGATCTACTCATCATCATATCGTGGTCAAAACTTTAAGATATTCAATCACATAGTTCAACCATTGAATTAAGTTTCACTGCCTTAGGTCAATAACTAATCATTAAATCTTAGTAACTATTCATACAAACCAAGCCTTAACGGTAGTGTTAAGATGCTAAAAAAATAATTTACTGGGTTAGCTCAATAGGGTGAATCATTTAAATAACTTTTTAACCAAATCAATACCATTATCACTGATGCTGGTAGTCGTATTATTTACAGGTCTTACCAAAGCAGAAAACAAAGAGTCTCAATCACTCTCAACAAATGACCCTGCTCCTCGCTTAGTCGTACAAACTGGACATTCCGGGAAAATCAGATCTGTTGCTTTTAGTCCAGATGGCAGGCTCTTAGCCAGCACCAGTATTGAGAAATTAATTATCTGGGATATCAAAAGTGGCCGCGAATTAAACTCTATAAGATACGGCGGATTTACAGGAGATAATCACATTGCTTTTAGTCCGGATGGTAAAACAGTAGCAAGTTCCGGACTGGGAAAAGTAATTATTTGGGACATTGCCTCCGGAAAACCAGTAAAGGAACTTCCATACAGCAATCCAGATGAAAGTAATCTGTCTTCATTAGCATTCAGTCCTAAAGGCGATTTAGTAGCCATTGCACACTATTCAACTGCTGACGATCTGGTCATATGGAATATTAAAACACAAACAAAACAGTACTCAATGAGTCAGCAAGCAACATCAGTTTCATTTAATTCTGACGGTCGATTGCTTGCCAGCGGCGGACGGGATAATCATTTACGTATTTGGGAGTTGGCTACTGGCACCGAAATCACAAGTATTAATACGCAGCACACTAAAGATACACTTGAAGGTATTTCAACTGTAGCCTTTAGTCCCTCCAATCCCATTGTTGCAACTGGTGGTTGGGACGGTCTGATAAAGCTATGGGATATTAACTCGTCAACACAGATTAATATTTTCAACGGTCATGATTACTTGGTGACCTCTCTTGCTTTTAGCAGTAATGGAAATTTCCTTGCCAGTGGCAGTTGGGATAACACCGTCAAATTGTGGAATGTTAAAACCGGACAGTTAATTCAACAATTTGACGGACATACTGATCATGTCAATAGTGTTGCTTTAAGCCCTGATGATTTAACTATAGCCAGTGGCAGCGGTGACAAAACTATCAGGCTATGGAATACAACAAAAGATTTATCCATCAGCTCATTGTTCGGTAAAGAAAAGGATGCTCAACCAGATTTGTTCTCGACTTTACAAGGACGAGCTTCAGCCATCAATTCAGCCAGCCTAAGCAGTGATGGTAAATATATTGTTTCAGGCCATGATAATAGTGCTATCAATTTATGGAACCTTGAAACCGGACAGAGAGTGATTAGCTATTCAGAACATGAAGACGCGGTAATGTCCGTTGATTTCAGTCCGTCTAATTCGAACTTGCTAGCTAGCGGTAGTCGAGATCAAACGATTAAATTCTGGAATACTTCTGATGAACATACCGTGCAAACATTCACAGGGCACAACAATGAAGTTTCATCTTTATCTTTTTCTCCCTCTGGCGATGAGTTAGTCAGCGGTGGATTAGACGCTTCGACCAAAATTTGGCAAATTCAATCGGGTCAGATGTTGCAATCAATAGACGAGGAATTTAGTTCAAGAGTCATTACTGCCACTGCTTATAGCCCGGACGGATCGAAAATCGCCATAGCCACTGAATATGGCACAGTAAAACTACTGGACGCTATAACTGGAGCTGTGCTTCTCTCGGGCCGTGTTCGTGATTTCAAAATCAAATCAATAACGTTTAGTCCGGATGGAAGTATTCTGGCAAGCAGCAGTTGGGACGGTTTAATCAATTTATGGGACGTTGAATCAGGACAGGAATTAAGATCTTACAAAGTACATACAACCTGGGGTTCTGACTCTATTGCATTCAGCCCGGATGGAAAAACCATAGCCAGTGGTGGAGGCGATCAAACCATTAAGTTGGTTAATGTTATTACGGGCGAAGAAATTCATACTTTGAGTGGCCATTCTGACCGAGTCAACTCAGTTATTTTCAGCAAAGACGGAGATACTCTGTTTAGTGCGAGTGCAGACGGGACAATTAAACTTTGGCGAACAAATACAGGTGAACTGCTGATAACTTTAATATCATTTGATGAAGATAGTTGGGTTGTTCTGACTCCAGATGGGCGGTTTGATACAAACTCTCTAGACGAAAATAACGACTTGCATTGGATCATGCCCGATGCCCCTTTTAAACCTCTCCCAGTTGAAATTTTTATCCGTGAATACTACCAACCACGTTTACTCCCTCGCCTGTTAGCCGGGGAGAAATTTCCTTCAATCAGATCTGTTGCCGAGTTAAATCGAGTTCAACCCAAAGTGGAAATAGTGGATGTCATCCAGGATAGCGATCAATCAGATAATGTTAGTGTCATCATAGAAATCGCTAATACTACAGAAGAATTTGATCGTGTTAATGGCCCGGTTGTGCTAGATTCGGGTGTTTATGATTTACGTCTTTTTCGTGATGGTCAGCTAGTTGCACAAACACCAAAAATTGAATCGTTACAACCAAGCTCTAGCGGCAGAAATAATCTGCGTCTGTGGCGCAAACAGCACGAAATTAAGATTGAGGGTGACACTCGTAAACTCGTTCAATTTGATCACATTCGAATACCCGGCGGAAGAAATAATCAAAATATAAAATTCACCGCTTACGCATTTAACAAAGACAGGGTGAAAAGCGCAACCAGCAGCAGAATTTTTAATCGAGTTGGAGATTCGCCACCTCGCTTAAGAAAAGCATACTTGATAAGTATGGGAGTGAATGCCTACCAAAACCCTGCCTGGAATCTACAATTCGCTGCCAATGACGCCAGAAAAATTCAGCAAAGTTTATTTCAGCAACTATCAAACCTAAACGAATATGATGAAATCATCCAGATTCCATTGATTTCAGAATTTGAATCTATTCAAAATCAACAAAAGCTTTTGTACAACAATGCCACAAAAGAAAAATTAAAGTCCACCTTACTAGCCCTGACTGGTCAGAACTCAGAAAACAAAACAAACCAGAACATGCCTATTTTTGATAAGTTGCAAACAGCCAATCTTGAGGACTTGATTATTATTTCTTTCTCAGGGCACGGCTATGTTGATGATCAAGGTATATTCTATTTGCTACCACACGATATAGGGCCAGGCACAGATAAATCGATTACTGAATCATTATTGCGGAATTCGATCTCAACGGATGAGTTGGCTTTTTGGTTAAGAGACATAGACGCTGGTAATCTGGCACTATTGATCGATGCTTGTCATTCCGCAGCAGTGGTTGAAAACGAGGAATTTAAACCCGGGCCAATGGGAAACAGCGGATTAGGCCAATTAGCCTATGATAAAGGAATCAGAATATTAACAGCCAGTCAGGCGGATGATTTTGCGCTTGAAGTTGATTTGTTACAACACGGCTTGCTGACCTATTCCTTAATCCAACAAGGCATCGAAAAAAACTTGGCGGATCATTCCCCCACGGATGATTCCATAATGTTAGGTGAGTGGTTAAACTTCGGTATGAATCAGGTTCCAGTTTTACACCAACAAATCAAAACCGGTGAAATACGTGGCTTTAGCGTCATTAGCGCTCATCAACCTTCTGTTAAGCAACAAAAATATCAACAACCCGCCCTGTTTGATTTCACCAACAAAAGCAAAGATATCGTGATTAGCCACATTGATGACAAGCAATAATATAGAGTAATACGAGGCATTAAAATGAAACAACTCCAAGCAATAAATTTTTTACTATTAGCCATCTGTTTATTTCCGGGACGGTTTGTTGGAGCATCTGAAACATTATCTGATCTATTAAAAAACACCCAAAACAAGCAACCTGTTAGTCTTGAATATAAGATCCATGAACAATTACCCTCTTATTTTTTCACTCTGGATGTAAACCGCAACGCTGATCTAACTACAGGAGAATCTGTGGATCCAACTATTGAGCAAATTGACATTTCTACCTCGCAATCAAACGGCGTTATTCAAACATTAAAAGTTTCCCAACCCATTCCACTTGCCGACTTTGATTTTTATTTTGCTGTTGAAGATGTCAATTTTGATGTTTATCAGGATATAAGCCTTATTTCCTCGTGGGGAGCCACTGGTAATACCAGTTATAACTATTGGTTGTTTAATCCGCAATCAGGCCAATTTGAATATCATGAGCAACTTAGCCAACTTGTCAGCCCTTATGCAGACCCTAATACCAAAACAATCACCAGTTTCTGGATGGGCGGAAGAATGGGTTCAATCTATGAAGAATTAACTTTCCGGTTCGAGGGCAATGAACTTAAACTTATACGCCAGGAAAGCCAGGATTGGATTGAAGACAACAACCATTTTTTGAAAGTAATCAAAGAACTAAGAAATGGACAATTAGAAACAATCAGCCAAGAAATAGTCAACGAAGAAGATGCTTGACCTTTACTATAAAATTTCGGTTACTGCCAAGCACCAGAAAGGACAAAGGCACCCCAATACTCTGGTGAGGTTCGGGTCGGTTGGTTGGATTCTTCTTCTGCTTTATCTTTTCGCTTTAAACCCCTGACACCCCAGCCTTTGTTGCTGATATCTGTATTTAACAACCATAATTGCGCTTGCCTTAATGCATCCAGGATTCCCATCCCCTCAACCCAGCGGTTGTGATAAAACTTGTTCATCAATTCCTGCGTGACCTTATCGTGAACTTTCCAGTAACTGGCAATGGTTGAATTTACACCTGAAACCTGGAATGCACGCTGGATACCAAGCAACCCTTCACCGCCTGCAACTTCGCCTAATCCAGTTTCACAGGCCGATAACACTACTGTGTCGACATTACCGAGAGGTAAAAAGGCAATTTCCTGGGCCGTTAATATCCCATCATCAGATTCTCCTCCGGAACGATTATTCGCTCCGGCAAACACTAAGCCTGACAACAGCCCTGGATCATGACCTTGAATCACGTGTAACTGCTGATCATTTGCAGACAGACCTCTTAGCCCCAGTCCGCGTTTACCCCGGCTATCGGTATCTAGTGCCGACTTTTTATCCGCCTGGGCAAAAAAACCATGAGTAGCCAAATGCAATTGACTATAGTGTGGCGCCAGCTCACGAAATTGACCTTCAGTGGCTAAATCAGCTTCAAGAATAACCTGTTGAGGATCATTAGATGTTTCACGATATAACGCTTCGATTGCTTTAACTTCGGCGGCTGTACCCGGCAATGCTGAGAAACCTGCATTATCGACGACCTGTGCAAGTTGAATATTATTATCTTGATTAGACTCATTCAGCTCGGCATCGTAGTTCACGTTACCTAAAAGAAGCAAATCCTTTGATAAATTATCATTCTCTGTTATTAAAGACGGTAATAATTGAGGCACCGGAATCATTACTAAGCGATGGTCTTCGATTAAATAACGACCCTCTTCTTTGCCCGGTAACGCCCCAATCGGTAGTCGACCTAATACTCCGTCGGTTGACACCAAAATCAAATTCGAATCACTAATGAATTCTTCAATTGGTGTCCAAAGGCGTTTTCGTAGTAATTGGCCCGCTTCATGCGATAATGTTGATATTCCAAAATTTTCCCGCCAAGTGTCAATCGCTTCACTGACCTGGGCTACTGATCCTAGTCCAATTAACTGAGGAGGTTGATCTCCCTTAACCACCACCGCCAACAAGGACTGTTCTTCTTCAGTCTGCATCTTGCCTTCAGAGTCAGTCGTAAAATCAATATGGGAGTACTGTAAGTAATCAACTAACATACCTCCTTCGGGTAAGACCGATTGAATATTTTCTATTCCTATGATGGTCTTTGCTTCACGAAATGCTGCGCTATTGCGGCTCAGTTCTACTTCCAACGACTCCTTTGTGTCATTTAAATCCGCTAATTGGGCCTGCCAATTGGCAAGAGCCATCTCATCGCTTGGTATGGAATTTGTTAAGCTGGATATTTGTCGAGCTAATTGCTGCAATGTATTGAACTGATTGGCAATCTCAGGATCAGATGCCGCTTGACGCATTGCCCGCTGACGAACCAGGGTTGCACCCTTCCAACGAATCAACTCTTCAATCACTGGCGTTGGATCAAGATCATTACTAACTACAAAAGAAATATAGCCATCAAGATCTTCGCGCATGACTTTACCAGTAGCTAATTGTTGACGTTCAGATTGCACTGGCGAAGCTTGCTCGATGACTTGACGAACTGTGTCTAGGCTTTTTTGATAATGATGCTCGGCTTCAGCAGTTGCCCCGCTTAAATTATATAAATCCGCTTGGTTATAAATGTTATCAGCCACATATAAATTCTGCTCGCCCAAAATGCTGACATAAGATTCATAACTTTGCTGATAGAGAGGTTTTGCTTTTTGATATTCACCTGTATCTCGAAATAATCTGGCTAAGTTGTTCCAACTCTCAGCTATATCTAAACTTTCATCTCCTAAGCTTTTGCTTTGAATTTCGATACTTTGGGTATAGAAATCTAATGCTTGCGAATGATTATCTTTTTCATGATTGAGCAAAGCCAAATAATAAAAACTTGTGCCAATATCAAGATGATCGTCATCGTATATTTTTTTTCTAATTTTAAGACTTGCTTCCAATAATGGCTGCGCCTGCTCAAGCTTATCCTGATTTAAATATAAAACAGCTAGAGAAGTAAGTGTATCCGCAACTGAAACATGATCTTCCTCAAACAGATCTCGGTAGATTTTTAGACTTTCTTTCATCATTGCTTCGGCTGTCTTGTAATCACCCATGTTATGGTACAGACCAGCCAGGTTATGCAACCCATCGGCCACATCATAATGTGTTTCACCAAAAATTTCTTTCCGAATCTCCAGGCTCTGCTTCAAAAGTGGTAAGGCTCTAGCATAATCATCCATAACCAAATATAAACTACCGAGACTATAAAGATTTGATGCCACTCCTGAATGCGCTGACCCAAATTCTTGTTGGTAAATTTCAAGACTTTGTTCAAATAGAGTTTCAGCTTGTCTATAGTTCCCAGTTGCCTGGTAAACAGCTGCCAGACCACTATAATTATTCGCAGTTCTTTCTGCTAAGGCATGATCAAGATCTTTTAAAATCTCAAGGCTTTGCAAATAAAAGGATTCTGAATCTGTGTAGCTATTAAGTGCAAAATGTATACCGGCTAAATAAGTTAAAGTCACTGCAACTTCAGAACTGTTTTCTCCATATTGGCTTTTATAAATTTCCAAGCTTTGCTGATACAATTCTTGAGCCTGATCATACTCACCCTGATTCTGATAGACACCGGCTAAATTTCTAAGTGTTAATGCATAGTTTGAATGCTCGATATTTTTGTTACTAACTTGTATATCAAGGCTTTGCTGATAGGTCTGTGCTGCCTGCTCAAAATCACTCATGTTGTGATATAAAGTGCCAATATTAATCAGACTGGTGGCCACGTCAGGGTCTGACTCTCCAAATAATTTTGCTCTTATTTGAAGACTTTCTTCAAACAGCGGTTTGGCTAGCTTATACTGTTCAGTTTCAAGAAATAACAGCCCTAGAGATCGAAGGCTTGTAGCAAGATCCAAATGATCCGGCTCTAATAAATCACGTCTGGTTTGTAGGCTTTGTTGATATAGAGGTAGTGCTAACTCGTACTCACGAAGGTAATAATGAATTCCTGCCTTATCATGTTGAATCAAAGCAACATCAAGGTTTTGTTCCCCAGCCAATAAATTCTCATAAGTATCAAGACTCTGCTGATACAGAGTTAGGGCCTTATCGTACTCACCAGCATCGTGAAACAGTACTCCTAGATCACGCTGGCTATGGGCTACATGGAAATGGTTTTCTCCCTGTAATTGTTTACTCAACTCTAGGCTTTGCTCATAATAAGGCTGAGCCTTATCAAAGTTACCTATATCATGATGAAGTTTGGCTAGATTATTCAGACTTTGGACCACTTCTAGATGACTCTCACCTAGCAGACGCTTTCTTATAGCTAAACTTTGCTCATACAAAGGTAGCGCAGTTTCATGCTCACCTAAATCGTAGTGATGCAAAACGCCCAAATTATTAAGAACAAAAGCAACACTAAGTTCGTTTTCACCCAATAGTTTTTTTCTAATTTCAAGGCCGTTTTGGTAATAGCTTTGGGCTTCTTTAAATTTTCCCGTATCATGGTGTAATTCGCCTAACTTGACTAAGCTTTGAGCAACATCCAAATTCTCGTTTCCCAATAATTTCCTGCGGATTTCTAGACTTTGTTGATAGAGAGACAAGGCCATTTCATGTTCATCAAAATAATAATGATGTAACTGGCCCAAGTTATATAGAATCCATCCTGCCGCAAGACTATCTCCCCCTTGAGTGAGTCGATACATTGCCAGACTTTGTTCATACAATGGTTTTGCAGACTCGTACTGGCCTGAATTGTGATATTGCAAAGCGAGAGTATTTAGACTGAATGCAACTTCAGAATGTTCATCACCATAAATAGTCTTGGATAGTTCTAAAACCTGTTCAGCCAGTTCAATAGCTTGCTCATAATGACCCTCGGCTCCAAGTTGATTGATTTGCTCGTCTAATTCTAATAGTTGTTGTTGAGCAATTAGGATGTCGGTTTGCTGTTGCGGTTCTGAAGTTGAGAGTAATTCTTGAGTCTGGGCAAGACTTGATCCAATCCAAAAAAAGAATAGGCTGCAAATAATCCCCTTCATCTAGTTTTGATCACTTTTCTACAACCAGTTCCCCATTAGGATAAACGGCGCCCAGTAGTATGGATGCTGGTAAGTATTATTGATATCTTTTAATTCTGGTTGGCTTTCTGTAGCACCAGCAAGTTTGATCCCACGTCCGCTACTATCCGTATCAATATCTATAGAATTATTTATAAAATCTAGTTGCGTTTGGCGTAGGGCTTGCGCTTTAGACAGATTTTGTTGTTGGCGTGATTGATATAGGTTTTGCATAAACTCACCGGTGCTGGCATCTGCAACAGGCCAGAGCGTTGCAAGTACCGATTTTGCGCCCTGGCGTTGGGCCAGCCAGCCAAAACCTTCAATTTCCTTGCCGTCTGCACCAAGGCCACCTACTGCTGTTTCACAGGCTGATAAAGACAGCATGTCGACTCCATTAAAGTCATAATCTTCTTCGCTGATTTCGGCCAAACTGAGTCGTGAACCATCTCCCAATAACAAAAAGGAATTAGATTCGGTGCCCGGCTTGAAAACAAAGTGACTGGCAATATGCAACACCGGGTAACCTACATCCAGTACATCAACCACTACATCTTTGGTGAATTCCTCATCCAGATGAATAATGCCGGGCAATACTCCATCGTCATCTTCAGGACCTGTATTCACCAACTTGTTTAGCTCATCATGTACAGCAGGTAATGGTGAAAAGCCCTCCGCCTGTTTAGCCAAACCTAATCCAGCAATACTCCAATCGGCCTGGGGTTTGGTCGTTAATTTAGTTTGTGCAGCAGCGGTGTATATAGCGAATGAATATTTTTCTGCCATATATTGCTCACCATCGTGCAAACTGGCCATGGGAACATAACGTAGCGCACCATCCAATGAACTCATGACAACAACAGCCCCTGCTTGTTCTAAATCCTTGGCTATAGGTTCAATTAATAATTGATACATATTCTGAGCTAGGGGTTTAATGTCAGAAACTGGATTTTGTAATGCTTGACGCAGTTGATGGATTTGTAGATTAAGTTCTGCAGATTTGATTTGGTTACGACGCACAATTTGCACATTGGATGTCGTTAAAATAATATAAAGTGTTTCATCTGTGACTAAATAGTTAACTAACACAACCCCATCACCAAGTTCCCTGAGCGTACCTTGCATTGCCTTAAGACTCGACAGGTTTTTTTCACCTATTTCAGCAGCCCGACCCTGGCTAACGTTTTGCATTGCTAGTGCTAATTCATCTAAAAAACCCTTAAACGCTTTCTTAGCAATTTTTAAATCCTCCCGAATAAGCTCAAGATCAGCCTCCTCTTCTGCAGTTAAGCCTTTTTTCTTTTTAAGCCTGAGTTGCTGCATTTGTTGGCCTTTTAGAGCAAGCTGATCTTTAATTTGCTGATAACGTTGTTGCCATTCGTTTTCTACTGGGTTGTATTCGACTTGCGTGGATTTAATATCATCAAATTTGTTTGAGCGACGCACATAGCTAAAATGTTCCTCTTCTTTAAGCATGGTCAGTACCAGTTGTGCTTCGGCCAGTCGTCCGGTTTCGATCAGCATTGCTGCCAGAATTCGATACGCGTAAGCCCTATCACGAACAAAACCTTGCTGTAAATTGGCATCCAGGCTGGTTATCTCTGAGCGAGTACGTTGTAATTCATTGATTGCATTTTTGCCAAACAATATGGCGGCATTGCGATTACCCAGTTGATAGTTGGAAATGCTATAAGCAAGTTGGGATTGCCATGACAATGAAGGCAGAATCTGGGTATGTGGAGAAGCCAGAATATTCTCAGCTAATTGCCCGGCTGTCATAAAATCGTTCTGAGACAGATACATATAAGCAAGATTAAGTTCAGCTATTAAAACACGATGATTTTCCTCTCCCATGGTTTGCTTATAAATTTCCAAACCCTCGAAAAGATATTGATTTGCTATGTCTTTTTGGTTTTTTCGCAAATAAGTCGTGCCCAAAGCAATCAGGGTATCACCAGTGAAACCGTGAGTTCGTCCAAATGATTGTTCTCTATATTCAAGTGCCTTGCTGTAATACTCTATAGCTTGATCGTAATCACCCTGGTTTCTATACACATTACCCAAAGCCATCATACTATGTGATACTTCGGTATGATTTTCTCCCAATTCTTTTAGTTTTAAGTCAAGTGACTCTAAATAGTATTTTTCTGATTGTTCTAAGTTGCCCATCACTGAATTGATTGTGCCGAGCATGAACAAAGCTTCTCCGGGAGTTGGGTGACGTGCCGATACCTTTTTCTGTTCATACTTACTGGCGTGCAACGCTAGCTTTTCAGCCTCAGCATAACGTCCTCGAAGAAGATACAAGCCCGCCAGATAGACTTCAGAGTCAACGGTATCGGGATGATTTGGCCCCAGCACCTTTGATCGAAGTTCTAAAGCTTTTTTATAATTTGCCTCCGCCAAATCTAATCTGCCCGTGACCTGGTAAAGAAAACCCATCAGATTAATAGTTTCAATGGTATCTGGATGTTCAGGACCGCGGGTCTTAGTACGAATCTCCAATGCTCTTTTAAAATAGTCTTCCGCAATTACAAAGTCGTTAATGGTGTAAGCATAAAGAACAGCCAAAGCACTGTGAGCTTCACCGATATAATAATGATCCGGCCCAAGTTCTTTTTCGACCTTAGCCATTGCAGATTCGACCAAAGGAATGATCTCGTTAGTTCGACCTTCCTTGTAAAGCTGCTCGGCTTGATTACGGACCTTGAGAACATCAAGATGGATACAAGAGGTTAATGTAGACAGGGAAATGACTATTAAAATGAGAACCGATATTATTCTTGACATAATGCAACCCTCTTAGTGCAAACCTGTTACTCCTAGTTTTACAGGGTCATTCAGGTTAACTGTTTGGATCAATAATATGCCAAACAGTTCAATTTAACAAATGTAACTTTAGAAACCATATGTGTTTTACCAAAATAGCTACTCACAAAAGATTAAGTCAAAGTCAGTAGTGGTTAGGAGCTGGTGTTAATTTGGATTTAGTTTTTAGTATTCGATCAAATCCTGATCGTTCTGATTCGGATAAATTTGATCTTTGATAGTGACATACATTTAGATCGTAACCAGTTTTAGGGATTTCCAGCCAAGTTGTTTGAGGAGCGCCCTTAGCCGGATGCTTTTTTAAAAACATAATCCAATTGGGTTTGACATTATTTCCAATTATGATGGATCCATCTTCCCGTAAAACACCTGTTAAAGACGGGGCCAGATTTCCACGACAATAATCGTTAACCGCAGGGTAACCCAAAACTTCTTCAGGCACTTCAGTATCTAAACAAGAATTCGTGACAATCAAGATTTCGCCGGGGTTGAGTTCTCCTTTGAATACTTGTTCAATTCGATATTTCGCAACCAAGTGAACCGTTGACGGCCCCTCTCGCCATCTTTTACTGGAGGTTACATGTGCAGTTACTACTAGATCAGATCTAGAAAACAAGCCTGCATCTGACATTCGACAAGCTGCTTGAGAGGCAATAGAAGATACCTGAAACATAAATAATAAAACAAGAGAGGTTATGAAATTTAAATATTGTACAGTTCTCATTACTGGTTAATCGCCACAATTAATCTTAGGCTTCATTGAGTCAATTCAGGCAAATCAATGTCTTGTACTAAAGCATTTTTCAGCTTAAGCGCTGCAACATAGTCAGTCTCTCCAAGCAGTTGATAGGCTTGAAATCGATAAAGATCACCATCCTCATGATTTAACAGCCAAGCAGCTTTCAATACATCTTGTAAGCTTTGTGGTAGTGAATCAGGAATATCAGTCGCCGGCGGATGAGGCATATCGTTTTGGTCAACAACTTTGAAAGTTGATTCAAATGTCTGTTCTTTTATATCAGTTATACGCAGTGAATAGTCGCCCTCACCCAATTGTTTTGTGGAAATTTGGTGATCACGACGAAGTAAAGTTTTATCCTCTACAATCAACTCCGGCGGGTTAGAATTTTTAATTAGACTAACGCTAAATGGTGGCCGTCCTTGTGACCATCCTACAGCTATTGATTCCCGGGGCGTGATCTGCATCGGTCTATTGCTGGCAAAAAGAGCAGAGGTCGGCGGTGGTACATCTTCCTCACCCCGGCTAATCAATGTCACCGTCATAATTGGGATTGCAGCAGAATGTAAGCTGGTAAACCAATCTCCTGCCCAATCAATAAAATTGCTCACTAATGTTGGTTCACCTGTTGACTCTGGCACCTGAAAAGGAGACTGTTTCTGAGTGATCTTAAGTAATTGCTCGTCACCTAAACGAACTACAAGCTGAGCCTGTGGTGATTTGATTATAATCTCATCATCGACGTACAAAGGCATTAAGTAGGTTATTGCATGAGCTTGACCATTTCGAATTAACTTATAATCTTCAACTGCACCTTGAAAACTTTCAATCCAACCGGCTCTGGTAGCTGTCGATGATGCGGTAGCATGAGCTGGAAAATTAGAAGCCATAAACAAAAAACCTACGGCTAAAACTAAATATTGAATGTTCTGGTTAATCAATTTAGACATGACTTGATTCCTTGGATTTATGTTGGCCAATTATTTCTTCTAAATCCGCAGCTAATTCATGAATATAAATGGCCAGTAATGGAATTGCAAAACTAAGCCAATAGCCAGAATTAAACAACCAAAGACTGAGTGGCAATAAAGTCAGCATAACTATCGCTCCAGCAAGCAGACTACCTATGAATGAATCGAAACGGGCAAATAAGTAACTCATGACCGCAATCAGAAATGCTTCCAAAAGCAAGGTCTCTATCAAACCCGGAGTTCGAAGCTCACCGTGGCTATCAAATGATTGAATCGCATTGGCAATAATCAATGCACCTGGCATCAAGCCTATAGGCGTTTGATACAAGTCTCTACTATCTGCATGACTGGCACCTATTATCACTAGATGGTTATCTAACCATTCTGCACTGGCTTTTTGATCATTTTCTGTAAACAGCGCGGCTGACCGTCTTGACAGCTGAGGAACTTTTATTTGTTTGCTTTGTGAATCATTTATCAACACATCTGGGCGTTTTTCACCTTGCTGTAATATCCAGGGCATTCGGTAAATGATGCGTCGCCCAGTTTGATTCTGTTGAAGATTAAATTCTTCTGCATTTATGTTGATTGAGGCTGATTTTGAAAATGAGTCCTCAAGTTCAGAAGCAGATGTTTGTTGATTAACATCACATTGGGACGGGGCCATTTGTTGTAATCGATCATATAATTCAGCCACAAGATTTGTGTTTTCAGTTAAGAGAACTTTAACTAGCAACTGCACCGAAGGATAAATAACAGGAGTTTGGTTTTGATCACAGACTGCCTGCCACAGATGCCAGTTTCTAACCTTGCCATCGAGCTCCAGGTCATAAACCGACATAGCCCAGTAGATGTTACTTGATTTTGAAACTATTGAATCTAAAAAAGATATCCTTTCTTGGTTCAGACTTGTACTTTTTTCTCTAAGTGAATGAGGCTTGAAAACTCTAGTCAGAACCAACGGTGGCAACCTTATATCCAACTCCTTTTCACTGGCTTGATACTCAGCTAGAACGGCTACTAATTGCTCATCCCCGGTGGTGCTTGATCGACTAAGATCTATATCGATAACAATCGCTTTGGCTTTACTTTCCATAGCATGTTTAATGAGCCTTGCTAACTTATCTCTTGGTGTAATCAGTTGTTCACCCCAGGCTAAGTAACTCTCATCATCGATATCGATAAAGGCTACAGGAGTTACTTCATCTTTAGGTACTGTGCCGCGGTACATCTGCATAGTCCAATCGAGAGCAGTATCTTCTAATTGGGTTAAGTAGGCACTGTGCTGCATAAAGTGCAGAGCGATAGCGATGAATAAACCCACTACCATGTTAGTGATTAAATGACGCTGAAATTTTGTTAGACGTGAGTTGTGTTGTTTTGTTACTACTGCTTTAGGGACTCTAAATTTACTGAACAACCATCCAAAGCTACGATTTACATATCTAAAGAATCTACGTACTAAAACTGCTAATACTGTTAGTTTAGTAAGTTTGCCCACGACGCTAACATGTGATTAATTATTTATTAATGTATTGAAAGAATATTAGATGCTTTTAAGGTATTCAACCAACATCAACCGTTGTTGATGATTCATAGGTTTCCGATAGGAAAAAATTACTTCACCATTTTGATCTCTCATCAATTCTCCTTGTTTATCAATAATTGGCGAAGGTGTATTCCCTGCCGCATATTCGTGCCCTTGGTTACCATTGCCAGGTATTGAGGTATCAAATCTGAACAAACCCGGGTAAGCATCCGATTCAGTTTGTACAAATCCAACTTTTACCGGATCAAATTCCGGATTGCCGACGTTAAAGACATCGGGTCGACATTCATTGCCAGTTGCTTGAGTATTACCACATTTAGGAAGAAATAAATCATATAAGCTTGGCACTGAACCGTTATGCAAGTAAGGTGCTGTAGCCCAAATACCATTTAATGGACGCCCTTTATAGGCAGCGATGTATTGCTTATTGACAACCTCAAAATCTAAATGACGTTTAGAGTTTCTTATTGGATTATCAACAACTGAAAAAATACCCACATAAATTTTTCTAAATATGTCTCGGGTAAAGGCAAAATCCCAACCTTTTTGTTTGGTAGTAAGAATCATTCCGGTAACGAGATTTTGCAGAGCAGATGCCACCTGAATTTTGTCTTTGCTATCTTCATCAGAGTTATTACAAATAAGCGTTTTTTTGTTGATAAGAAAACCACTGTCACCACAACGACTAATGACATTATCAGACATGGTGGTATCGGTTCCTAATTTTTCATGACTAGTAAATTGGGCGATGATTTTACGATTAGGATCAGTTCTATTGTTATCAGCGTGACAGGCAATACAACCATAATCGACATAAAGTTTTCGACCCTGAGAGGCTAATTGTTGATCGATAGGCGGCAACACGTTTTTCATATCACTCCATAAAGGAGAGTTTAGTTTTTTTATGTGACGTTCTAAGCGAGCAAGATTAAGCAAATCGACAGATGTATGGTATTTCAGCCCTGTTTGCTCTTGAGCATTTTTGTATTCGATATCAAGTGATGCGAAGACTCCAAGAGCCTGACCGATGTTGCGACCAAGTGGACCTAACCCGACTGCTGAACCATTATCAGCAATGCCAGTCCATTGAACAAAATCATGATGTGGCGTATCCCAAAGAAAAGGATAGCTAACTGGTGCATTTGGTGGATTACTATCAGCTTTGTCATCCAAGCTTATCCTGTCCAAAACACGGTTGAAAATTCGACCAAAAGCATCAAGCCTGGCATAGCCATATTTAATTCGATTGGATTTATCGTCACCATAATACGGATAGTTAGCCTCGTTATAGTTTTTAATAAATTCAAAATCATTGGTTAAACGTTGTGAAAAACGTTCCAAAGCAACAGGATCTTGAGAATTGCCACCCATGACAGCCTTGGCTAGGCGACTAAATTTAGAACCATCTTCACTGTTTTGTAAACTGGCAGCCAACGCCTGCTCCAACTGCAATAACATTGTTTCCATATCGGCCAATGTTGCTCCGCCATCGATTCTAATGCCTGTGCCCTGGTAGTTGAGCTGTCCAGTATGACAAGCTGCACAGGTAAAGCCTACATAGTCTCTGTTTTTATAACTGCTTTTGACCCATCCTACCGGCAAGCCATTGGGATTATCCAGGCTCGGTTGTTGCGGTAAATACCTGAACTTAATAATGTTAGCGTTATCTCTGAATTTTTCAGTATTTGTTGCTTGCTCTAAATTTAAAAATATATCGTATGAAATTAAATTTGAACCTTGGGTCGTATTATAAAACCAGAGGCTTTCTGCATTATTCCAGCCTTGAGGTGCATAGATAATCTTGCTTAATTGGTGACCTTTGCTATCTAAAGAGCTTTCAGACACATAGGCACTGCGGTTTCCTTCTGGAAATGGACCTTGAGTAACATACACACAACCACTAATAGCAATTACAAACAATAGAATCCAAAGTTTTCGCAAATTCATTCTTATTCCCCCATTACTGCTAGCATTATCAGCTTATCACAGTTAAATCTACAGTTGATCGTTAATCCAGTTAACTATGTTTCATACTAATCATTAATCCATAACCCAAAATGAACAGGGCAACGATCTGAATCAAGTGGAAAACACCATTATGATCAAAAGTAAAAATTAAATTTATTGTAATATCACTAGTCTGCACAACAGCAGCAATGATATTAAGCAAAATCCCTATCGCGATATAGCTTGCTCCTTTTAGTCTATTTTTAACAGTTAGCAGACTATATAAAATTAATGCCAGCAACATTGCAAGAGCTTCATAAATAATGAAAACCCAAAATTCTTGATTCAAGATTTGGGTTAACGCAAAAAATGCAATAGCTGTAAACATGATCCAGGGTAATAGCCGTTTTGCAGCTGAAGGGCCGTAAAAATCATAAACAGCGCATACCACAAACATTGCCACAGTAAGACCTAAGCACAGATAAAGTGGTAACCATAACAGATTTTCTACTTTCACAGATAAATCAAACCCATGAACAATAGCACCGAGAAAAGAGGCAAACACCAATAAACCCAAAACCCAACTCCATAACACTTTACGTTGCCTGATTCCATCAGATGATCTCCAGATAAACCAGATTAAAATCATGCATTGCACAGCAATCATGAAATCAGTGAAGCCAGTCGTTAATTCTGTATGAGAGCTATTTAGCAGCATCGCCAAATTTCAAAAATCAGTTACTTATAAGCAGAAACATAATTAGTAAAACCACTGGCTTCAGCCATACAAATTGTCACCTCACGAGTCGCTCTGGCCATCGCTGTCGCCATAAAGCCTGCTTCAGTTTCACTGCGTGCATCAACAACTTCGATCCCCTGTTCCAAACAACCCATAAAAACAGGGTTAAGAAATCCTCCAGACAAACTGAAAATTTGTTTAATACCTTTAGCTTTGATGGCCTCAGCAAGCTTATGGCCACCTGAAAGTTCGTTGGCCAATGGTGCTTGATTATTCATGAATAGTCCCCGGGATGGTTAAAGGTTGTAAATAAGGGCCTAAAAACAGCAAAATACAAATTCCTAAAATGGTGGCGATGACAACATTGTCGGTGATCCACATTACGATAACTACGCATGCCATTGCCAGTATTTCTGTTGCAGTTCCCTGTCTAACTGCAGGTACCAGAATCGCCATAAAAGCACATCCTGGTAGGGTCTCCAAAATAGGCTTAATACCTGGGATATGCCTAATTTGCAGGCCAAGTAGATAGCCACCTATTCGAGTCAAATAGACGATTAAAGCCATCATCACTATAACAATAAGTGTCAGATTTAGCTCATTCATTAACACTCCTTTGCATAAAAACAGCAGATATCACCCCGCTCATAACGCTTAGCAAAAGAATCAAATAATCAGGCTGATCTAATTCGAATAATATTAAGGCGACAAAACCTGAAATGATCCATGGCGCAGGCTTTGTTTTGGCTCCCTTGGCAAACAGGATCATCATAGTGGCAATAACCAATGGTCCGGCGAAATCAAGCGAACCCAAATCGGTTTGAGCAAAAATATCTGAAATTGCCAAACCCAAAGCCGTTGAGAGCAACCAGCTCAACATCAATGCCAAGCCATAACCAAACACATAACCTAATCGATCAACTTGCTTATCCTGACTGAATGAAGTGACTACACCTGGGTCATTTAACAAAAACATCCAGGTCAATCGTTTACTTAGGCTATGTCCATCAAAGTGATGCGCCATAGACATGCCTAGCAATATATTTCTTGTACTCACTAGAGCAACTGAAAGTGCGATTGTTGCAAGTGGCAAGGGATGCGACCAATATTCCAGAGCTGCAAATTGAGCTGAAGCGCTGAATACCGAAACGCTCATTAATAATGCCTGCCACATCTGCAAACCTATTGCACCAGCAGTGATCCCGAACATTACCCCAAATAAAAAGGTGGAAATAAAATAGCCTGTGGAAGATTTAAAGCCACAAAACAGGCTTTGAATTGTTGACATACGCAGTCCTGCTCAATCAAGGGTGAGCGGACTTTAGCACTAATCTATGCTTGGGTCAGCGCGGATTATAAAGTGGACAAAACAATTTTTTGATTTGCATATAATCATCGTTACCCCATCTCTTGGGCACATTCATGTTACCCGAGTTATAGAATATGGTGATTTTATTATTGCCCCAGGTCAATACTTCCTCGCGGCCATCACCTATTAAATCTACAACGTGAGCCGACGCTTCGAATGGATTAAATCGAAACCATTGTTTGCCTAAGAACTTAGATTTTTGGTCCGATCTCGCGGTAAATATTGGCGTTACTGCAGAATCACTGATCGGCGATACAATCCGCAACCTGGGTTGCCTATAACCGCCAACATGGCGTTCAACATATAGAACCTCAGAACCTGAGTTATGATCCCAATCTATACCCTGAACATATTCACCGCGCCAGTTCCAGCCCGGATCAACACGCCAATTTCTGCGAATCACATTCCCACGCCGGTCTGCCATCCAATGATCAAAGCCATTGTTGTTCCTGGCCAATGTTTCCAGACCTGGCAAATCAGGATTAAAATCCGCGATTGTGTGCTGATGCGGGTGTCGTTCTTTATGTGGGGAAAAGGAACGCCAATTCTCCTCCGCTCTATTAGCATTCGCAAAACTTACCAAGGAAGGTTTACCCCTGTGTGGTGCATAAATACTAATTACCGTTTCCAATCCTGGCAATGCTGGATCAATATCTTTAACAGATAACATATGCATGCCACCTACGCCCATTGAAGAGGCGTTATAGAGCCAGATTGGTTGCCCAGATTCGTCTAGGGCCAAACCGGCAAATAATAACTCATCGCCATCTTTGCCATCCAAGTTTGCTGCCTGTGGAGTAAGATAAGCAAAAGTCCCAGCCATGGAAAAAGGCAGCTGATACGACCATTCAAGTCGAGGCTCATCGGCGCGAAAATCGTAAGCATTTATCTGCATACCCTGGTGTAAAGCCGGTGTAACTACAAAAACCCTTGAAGCTTGCCCTGCTGTTTCCCCAGCTCTTCTACCTAATACTACATACATCCATTTCTGATCAGGTAATGACAATTCATGCTTTATTTCGCCCGTTTCGCCATTTCTTATAAACAAAGTTCTCCAATCTTCACCAATATGAGCAAACTCTCCGATGCCATCTAAATCCACGTCACCGACATAACCATAGCTGGTCATATACCAATACTTGTGCTTGTCATAATACCAATTAGTACTGGCTTTATGATCCCACAGGACTTTTCCACATAAGTCATAAGCAACCAGCCGGTTCGGTCCAGAAATAACAAAATCAACATTATCATCAGCATTTAAATCACCAAAACTGATCCGACCGGTAAACTTAATTGGAATATCATGCCGTTTGACTTTTCCCGGCTCGTCGTTGAATTTATCTACCAAACAATTCGGGACTTCAGGAGCTGCAAATAAATGGAAGTTTGAACCCGAAACAAAAATTAAGACAATAGCTACAGTTAAGTTAAATACTAGATTCATTTTCAGCAGACAGATTTTTTAACTATAAGTCTATTCTTGTAGGTTGCTTAGTTTCCGTGTTGTAGATCACAAAACTACAAAGACCTTTTAACTCACCCATTATTTCACCTGGATTGATGAGTAGAGTTTTACCCTCGCTGGAAATTTCAAACTTATGATTATGCCCAAAACAGACTACGTCATATTTATCTGAGGCAGCCAAGACACGGCTAATATTATCAAAATGATTAATGGCAAATAACTGGCTATCTAACTCTAACTCGCAAAGTTCACCATGCAGATGGATTTGGGGGTAATTAGCAGCATTAGCGGTTATGCGAAATAAATCTGCATCATTGTTACCAAAAACAATGTGAATATCTTTGCTAAAACCCTGTGCTAACTCTTTGATAATAAAGGGCGAACACAAATCACCACAAACGAGTAACAGCTCACAATCCTGGGCTAATTTTAATGCTGTGCGTAAATTTGCAATGTGATCATGAATATCAGAAATAATTGCAACTTGCATAGTATTAACCTAATTGAATAAATTACAGGCAAGTATATTCGAGAAGTCAGACGTTAACATGAACAACCAACTAACTAACACTCAACAATCAAACGCTCGTCCCTTAGATGGAATCAGAGTGATTGAACTGGGGCAACTGATTGCCGGACCCTTTGCAGGTTCCATTCTGGCCTATTTTGGAGCTGAGGTAATTAAAGTCGAACCTCCAAACACGGGAGATCCGATTCGAAATTGGCGAGTGGTGCAGGACGGAACATCATTATGGTGGCGTAGTATCGGACGCAATAAGAAATCCGTTACCTTAGATCTTAAACAAGAAAAAGCTCGCGAATTAGTTAAAAGATTGTTAGCAGATGCCGATGTATTGATTGAAAATTTTCGCCCGGGAGTGATGGAGAACTGGGAGCTTGGACCCGATGAAGTTAAAAAATTTAACCCTAAACTCATTTATGCTCGCATATCAGGGTACGGCCAAACAGGCCCGTTAGCTAAAAAGCCGGGTTTTGCTTCTGTTTGCGAAGGATTCAGTGGTTTTCGGGCAGTAAATGGATTTCCAGATCAAGCACCGGTTAGACCCAATCTAAGCATTGGGGATACATTGGCAGGTATTCATGCCGCCTTGGGCATAGCTTTAGCTTTACTGGAGCGGAATAAAAATCAACAAGGTCAAGTCGTTGATGTGGCTATCTATGAAGCCATGTATAACCTCATGGAAGCGGTTATACCGGAATATGACGGAGCTAATGTAATCCGTGAGCCATCTGGAACTACGCTTACGGGAATTGTTCCAACCAATACTTATCGTTGTCAGGATGGAAAATATGTTGTGATTGGAGGAAATGGAGATTCAATTTTCCAGCGCTTAATGAACGCTGCGGGTTACCCGGATATGGCAACTAATCCTGACATGGCAGACAATGAAGGACGGGTTAAAAACGAAGCTGTTATTGATAAAGCCTTGAGTGATTGGTGTCTATCAAAAACTTCAAAAGAAATAATTAGGATTCTGGAAGAAAACCGTGTTCCGGGAGGACCGATTTACAATGTTAAGGACATGATGGCAGATGAACATTATCACCAGCGAGGTATGTTTGAGCGAGTAGAAATAAACGGTAAATCACTCAATATCCCGGCTATTATTCCTAAACTCGACCGGACTCCTGGAAGAACAGATTGGCCGGGCTGTGCAATAGGTAATCACAACGACGAAGTATTTGGAAAAATTCTGGGCTTAAACGAAACCCAAATCAATAAACTGAAACAAGAGCGTGTAATTTAAATTATGGATTGATTAACGGCTTTCTGAATCAGCTTTTGCCAATTTAAGTCGTTGATCTGAATAATCACATTGTTTTATATGAGCATTCCTCATACAAAATGCGATGCGCTTGAAGGGATTAGTTGGCAACTTGAAACTCGGCTGTGGCTGTTCCAAGTCTTGGACATCATTTTTATTCGCAGATATTGCAGCAACTTGAGGCACTGGTTGCCAATTTAATCCAGATAATTCTTGTTCAGACAAATGAATCACTGCTGCTAATTCATCGTAAAGTACCCTACTTGCTGACCCATTAACTACATCAAATTTAGAAATAATCTGGTAATTAGCGATCACCCGGCAAGTTTTGCTGCCATATAAGCCATCAACATCTGTCGCAGCAACTTCAATTTCAGATTGAGGGAACATTAACGCATATTTTCTTAAACGCAATTGAATCTCGCCGATTTGCTGACGAGAGAGTAATGATGATCCCGGGTCCAGGCATAACTGTTGAACATAGGCACTGAATAATCGGTTTTGTTCGTATTGTTGAATTAATCTTTCACATTTTTCAATGGCTTGGGTGTTGAAAGTTGGCAGATATTCTGAAACATAAAGCGACCGACACTGAGGGTGTGTTTTTAATTTTTCTAAACCTGCTTCATCAATAAAGACGATTGATTCGCTGATATCAATCGAACCGTCCTCTAGATCTCTTTGTTGTTTGCGGAAAAAATGTAATGAATCCCAAAATTCCTTGGCCGCTAACCATATGTTACTAAAATCCGCTTTTGCACTGGGATACGAATGGGTGGTTGGCACCGTACCAACGACTAATAAACCCACTAATAATATTGAAATGATTTTTACCGACAGAACACCACCTGAGGCCGAAACCTGGGTTTTGGACTGTTCTGTTTTGTTCATATTTAACGTCTACCCCCGTTAAAGTAAATTAATGGCAACCGATCCTATACATCCAGATCAAACTTTATGCACTGATACCAACATAATCATTATTATTGAGTGAGTATCAGCATTAAAGTTTTCGAGCTGCCGTACTCCTCTCCCTCAAGCTTTACCATTATATAACATGCAAATTAACAATTCATTAATTATGAATTTAGGACGATTTTACATCATTAATATTTAAGGGGTTTTTAGTTGGTAATGATTTCAGGACCCATCATTAAGGTAGGCAACCAAGTTGAGATCCAAGGTACATAAGTCACCAAAATCAGAAAAATAAACATTATACCCAACCAGGGTAAGGCTGCTTTTACAACATTCAAAACCGACATTCCGGCAACACCTGCTGTGACAAATAAATTTAGTCCTACTGGCGGTGTAATCATGCCGATTTCCATATTGACAACCATGATAATACCTAGATGAATCGGATCGATCCCAAGCGCAATAGCGATAGGAAATACCAAGGGTGCAACGATCACCAACAACCCTGATGGCTCCATGAACTGACCACCGATTAACAATATCACGTTCACTACGATTAAAAACATAATCGGCCCGAAACCAGCGGATAACATAGCCTCGGTAATTGCTTGAGGAATACGCTCTTCAGTTAGGACATGCTTTAGAATCAAGGCGTTGGCAATAATGAACATCAGCATAATCGTTAACTTACCGGCTTCAAACAATGCTTTTCGGGTGTCTTTATGCCACAGTACTGTAATACTCCGCCAAATAACATTACCGGTTTCTTCATTATGCGCGGCCAGCGGCCCCATATCCCGATAAATAAAATTAGCTACAAAAAAAGCATAAACCGAAGCAACTGCTGCCGCCTCCGTAGGCGTGAAAATTCCACCATAGATTCCACCTAAGATAATCACGATCAGCAATAGCCCCCAAAATGCGTCACGTCCTGATTCGAATATTTCGCGCCAGCCCGCCCATGGTTGAGAAGGTAAATCTTTAATTCGGGCAGCGATATATATGCCCAACATCAACATAAAACCAGCAATCAGTCCAGGTAACACGCCGGCTAAAAACATTCGGCCTACCGAAACGTCAGTGGCAGCCGCATAAACTACCATCACAATAGAAGGTGGAATTAAAATACCCAGAGTCCCGGCATTACAGATTACCCCTGCAGCAAAATCCTTTGTATAGCCAACTTGCCGCATTCCAGCAATCACAATAGTACCAATAGCTACTACTGTAGCCGGTGAGGAACCTGACAAGGCAGCAAACATCATACAGGCAAAAACTGAAGCAATGGCCAACCCCCCTTTTAAATGCCCGACCACAGCTATAGCAAATCGAATAATTCGATTTGCTACACCACCGGTTGACATAAAGACTGAGGCTAAAATAAAAAATGGAATGGCCAGTAACGTATAGTGCCCATGAAAAGCAGAAAATAACGTTTGTGCGATTGAAGCTAAGGAGCCATCGGAGTGAATGGTTAGAAATAAAATGCTGGATAAACCTAAAGCCATGGCTATCGGAACACCGATTAACAATAAACCGATCACCATCAGAAATAAAATTAATACCACCATGTCAGTTTTTCTCTTCTGGATGATCTAAGTCATCTTCAACTTCGTGGCTGGCGATTAGCATATCGGCCTGTCCTTTAAATACTCGCCAGGTTAATTGCAAATATCGAAAAGTTAGCAATCCTATTCCTAAAGGCAAAGCAAAATAAGGAATAAAGCGCGGCATTTTTTCATAACGCTCACCCTCATTTAGCCAGCCTGATAAAAACTGGAGAAAATCTGGCATGGGCACATCTTCTGTTTCCAGAAACGCCCGCTTGCCTATGAATGGTGACCAATAGTCCCAACTACCCTTTAACAATAAAACACTAAAGGTCAAACAGGCTAAAACTGCAACGATAGTCATGGCGCGGCGAACCGACGGCGAGGCAATATTAAGCAAAACATCAACGCCTAGATGAATGGATTTTTTTACCCCATACGAAACACCCAGCAAAACCAACCAGGCAAACAAGAACACAGTAACTTCAAGTGCCCAAAGGATATTGCTGTTAAAGACATAGCGAGCAATCACATTGGCGAATGTAATCAAAGTCATTAAGCCCATAAAAAGAGCAATCAGATTTTCTTCAAGACGATCTGATGGCGAATCCCAGCTGTTTTTTTCAGACACTAAATTCGATTCAATTGAGCGGGCCGGTGTTGCAACCCGCTTAGTATGAGTTAACCGTCGTTTGAAGCTACCGCTGCTTCAATAATATCCGCGCCAATATCACCTTCAAACTGAGTCCAAACTGGTTTTAAGGCTTCCACCCAAGCTGCACGTTGCTCATCCGTCAGAGTCCGTACTTCACTGCCTGCATCAATGATAGCTTGTTTATTTTCCTCATTGACAGCAGTTGAAGCTGCATTACGTTCAACAGTGACTTCTTCTAGAATTTGTGAAAATTGGTCTTTAATCTCAGGGTCCAAACCTTCCCACCAATCTGTCGATGTGACGACCAGGTAATCGATGATGCCATGGTTACTTTCGGTGACACCGTCTTGGACCTCAAAAAACTTCTTGCCATAAATATTTGACCATGTGTTTTCCTGTCCATCGATAACCTTAGTTTGCAAGCCGCCATAAACCTCTTTGAACGACATTTTTTGAGGATTGGCGCCTAGTTGCTCAAACTGAGCCACTAGAACGTCTGAAGCTTGAACTCTGAATTTTAACCCTTCAGCATCCCCAGGAACAATCAAAGGTTTATTGGCGGACAATTGTTTCATTCCGTTATGCCAGAACTGCAGACCCTGTAATCCACGCCTGGCCATCGCATCTTTTAAAGCTTGCCCGGTCTCAGAATTCTGAAAACGATCAACCGCATCTACATCTTTAAACAAAAACGGCAAATCAAAAACCCGATATTTTTTAGTATATTCCTCGAATTTTGATAAGGAAGGCGCTGCTAACTGAACATCTCCATTAAGCATGGCTTCTAATACCTTGCCATCATCGTAAAGGCTGGAATTTGGAAAAACCTCCATACAGGCTTTGCCATTCATTTCTTCATTAACACGTTTTTCCAGTAGCGACGCCGCGATCCCTTTAGGGTGTTTGTCGGTATTAGTCACATGACTGAATTTAATAACGAGTTCGCCATCATCGCAATTGGCATGGACAATTGTGACATTTGCCGCCAACACTGTGGCTGCAGCAATTGATAAAAGTGCTTTTTTCACTGTAATCTCCTTAACTTGTGAATTATTTAATCAACCTGACTTCTAGGCCGATTTGTTCTAGTTTTACTAAATGCGTTCAATGTTTGAAAACGGCAATAGAATACCACTAGCAAATAGGGATTACAAAATCTTGTAAATTTACTATCCTTACAAACTCAATGAATATAACTAGTTAATATGCTTCACATTTCACAAATAGACCATTTGGTGCTGACTGTGGTATCAATAGAAAAGACTTGTGAGTTTTATCAACGAGTGCTGGGCATGCAAGTTATCACTTTTGGTGACAATCGCAAGGCACTTCAATTCGGTGAATACAAATTTAATTTACATAAGTTGGGAAAAGAATTTGAACCTAAAGCCGCCAACCCAACTGCTGGTTCAGCTGATTTATGTTTAGTTACTGAATTGAATGCCGAGGGAATTTTAGAGCATTTAAGCGAACATAATATTGAAATAGAACAAGGCCCTGTTGCCCGTAGCGGTGCAAATGGCCCTATCACTTCATATTACTTTCGTGACCCGGATAATAATTTAATTGAAGTCGCTACGTATAAATAGATTCCCACGGGCTTGTCCCGGCTCATCAACATTATCACTCAATGCCGGGGCTTGCTCATGGCATTATGTCGCTTACGCGAACACTAATAAAAACCGGACCAGGGATTACCCAGGTCCGGTTTGAACGTTTTAACTTGTCGAATTTAAATGGCTCGCCAGGTTCCATCGCCTTGACGGCAAGCTTGACCGGTTAAAATTTCAGTCTGACCATCAATCTCAACTGTACTTCTGTAAGTACGACATGGTGTGGTGCCGCTATAATAGGTATCAGTAGGTGTCATGGTGTAATGACGACCATCTGGGTCTGACCAACTACCGCTTTGACCAACTCGATTGTGTTCTAGTACATTGCTTGACTCTTGAGTATACGTCCTGGCTAACAAATAGCCACCAACACCGCAAGCGGCTGTCCAACCAGCTTTACTGCCATGATCTTTAAATAATTCATAACAGGCTAAAGATCCTAACAATCCGCTGGCAAGGGGTATAAAAGTGCCTTTATTGAAAGCTCTTGTATCCGGAACAACTTGCCCTCGCTGATTGACCGCACAGGCGGTCAGTAAAAATGTCAAAGCGATTACAGCTAATTTCTTCATGGCTAGACTCCTTTATCGTCCAAAATATCTGCACGATCATTTAATCACGCAGGCCATGAATCAAAGATTAAGTGAAACCGACTGTTAGCTGAATGGAGATGGTAAAGAGAACCCTCTTGGGCCTTAATGCCAAAGAGGGTTTTAAAAACCTGAACTAAACCGAATGAGTTTAACCAGCCCCCATAGCCGTGAAAGTATCACAGGAATTAATATCGCCAGACTTTAAACCGCGCTGGAGCCATTCCATTCGTTGCTGTGAAGTACCATGGGTAAATGAATCAGGGTGTACACGACCTTTGGTCAATGCATCGTCACCAATTGCTGCCGCGGCATTAATGCCCTCCTCAATATCACCAGATTCGAGCAATTGACGCTGCTTATGAGCATGATGAGCCCAAACGCCAGCATAACAATCGGCCTGCAATTCTGCCATCACCTGTAGGCGATTTCCCTGGGTTTTATTAGATTGCATTTGTACATGACGTAACTTATCCATGGTACCGGTTAAATTCTGCACGTGATGTCCAATTTCGTGAGCAATTACATAAGCGACAGCAAAATCACCTTTGGCACCAAGTCTTTGCAGTTCATTCAAGAAACTTAAATCAAGATAAGCCTGATGATCACCCGGACAATAAAATGGACCAGCCTGGGCAGAATTAACACCACAAGCAGATCGCACCTGGCCATTAAACAATACTAGTTTAGGTGGTTGATATTGACCGCCATTTTGTTTGAAAATCGGTCCCCACACATCTTCAGTATCAGCTAGAATCACCGAGACGAAATCGGCAGCAGTATCGTCTTCTGGGGATTTGGGGATTGTCTGTTGCTGAGATTGCGACCCACCCCCCAATATTTTTCCACCAATCAAGTTAATTAATGGGCCCATATCATTACCGAGTAATAATGCTGCTAGTGCAGCGGCAATGGCAATACCACCGCCAGTTTTGACACCACGTGATAAGCCTCGCCCACGCCTGTCTTCAATATTAGAACTACGTCTACCTTGTCGCCAACGCATAATCTTAAATCTCTAATTGTTTATCTTGGGCCATATTGTACCTTGCGAGACAATTATTGTCGGCTGGGGATTTATAAAATCTGTAAATAAGCACTGAAAATAGATTCCCCGGGCCTTGTGCCGGAACTTTATAGCTTAAACACTATTCCGGCCTTGTGCCGGAACTTTATAGCTTAAACACTATTCCGGCCTTGTACCGGAACCGCAATATTATTACTAAAATCCGGCTAAACCCGGGATTCTTACCGTAACAGCCCATTCGGGCTGATCCACGGGCATCTCTAATTCCTCCATTGTTTCAGTTACCTCGATCTGTTTCAATATGTACGTCAAAACGGGCTTTGGTACATTACTGACCTGTCAGGTTCAAACAGCACAGCAGATTCCTGGCAAGCCCCGGCATTGAGTGATAATGCTGATGAGCCGGGACAAACCCCGGCATTGAGTGATAATGCTGATGAGCCGGGACAAGCCCCGGCATTGAGTGATAATGCTGATGAGCCGGGACAAGCCCGGCATTGAGTGATAATACTGATGAGCCGGGACAAGCCCGGCATTGAGTGATAATGCTGATGAGCCGGGACAAGCCCGGCATTGAGTGATAATGCTGATGAGCCGGGACAAACCCCGGCATTGAGTGATAATGTTGATGAGCCGGGATAAACCCGTGGTATTCTCATCCTTACGCGAGCGCTAATAAACTGAATGTTTATCCACAAAATCTGTGGATAACTCTGTTAATAACTATTCCGGTTAAACCTCTAATGCTATACAGTGTAATACTTTGCAAAATTGCCTACTTTTTAGGCAATTGTCTATTTCTCTTTTAATTACAATGAGTTACAAAACCTTTCTTGTAACAAAGTTGAAATGTTTCCTCTAACTTTAGATTAACAGCTAATCATTGTTTGCCTGTGCAAAACTCTTACTTATGTAACATTGTTGACGTAAAATCCTGCCAAATTCATTAACCTATTTCACCTAAGTCATTGACTCTAAATCATTCAAAGTTGCAGCAATACTTGCATCCAAGTTTTTTCCGGCGTTGCGCAGCTATGCTGTATGACTCAATTTTACTTATTGGCATCGTTTTAATTAGCTTAATGCCCGCACCAATTCTGTCAGAAGCTTTCAGACTCTCCACCACCGGAAAATGGTTAACTCGGGCATACATATTACTGGTTTTATTTATATTCTTTGGCTGGTTCTGGACTCATCGTGGCCAAACACTGGGCATGCGTGCCTGGCGAATTAAAGTGATTAGTGACAATAATGGTGAGATAAGTTGGGGATTAGCCCTAAAACGATTCATATTCGCTTTTGCCGGCTTGGCCCTGGGCGGTATAGGATTTATCTGGTCCCTATTTCATCCACAGAATATGACACTGCATGATTTGTACTCAGGCAGCAAAATGATCATGCTGGAAAAACGGAAAAAATTATCAAGACACTCGCCTGAGCAAGAACATTCCGACAAGTAAAAATATAAAGATTGGAATAACGGCTCCTAGAAAAGGTGGAATGTTATAAACCAATACAAAATAGCCAAAACCCCGATTAACCACATAAAACACAATGCCCAGCATGATGCCAACAAATAAACTTCGCCCAAGCCCTGCCGAACGCACATTATGGAATACGAACGGAATTGCGATAAACATCATTAGCGCTGTTGATATCGGTAACATCACCTTGGTCCAGAATGCCAACTCATAGGTGCGTGTATCCTGGTTATTAAAAGCCAGATGTGAAATATACTGACGCAAATGACGTGCTGAAAGCTGGTCTGGCTTTATCAAATAAACCGACAAAATTTCCGGCGTCAACAAACTGGTCCATTGAGCCAGATTAGACTCTACCGATTCAGCAATTTGCTCAGTATCAAAAAGTGTCTGTTTCACTCCCTCGAGATTCCAAGTGTTACCTGAGCTGTATTTAGCCGCATCAGAATAAACCAATGACCTGAGTCGGTTATCGCTGTCGAACTCGAACACCTTAATTTTAAGCAAACTTAAGTCAGGCAACACTTCGGCGATATTAACAAATGCCCTGCTATCGCGCACCCAAAGTCCTGTCGCTGTTTGCTGCTTGATTTGCTTTTGCATAGCATCTGTGCGTGTTTGCTGGGCCATGGTTTCGGTTTTTGGCGCGACAAATTCACCGATTAATAATGCGATCAAGGCTAACGCAAAACCTATTTTTAATACTGAAAAAGCAATTTGGTATACTGAAATACCACTGGCGCGCATAACGATTAATTCAGAGTCCTGTTCAAGTACAGACAGTCCTAAGATTGCACCAAGCAAGGCCATCATTGGAAATAATTCATAGACAGAACGTGGAATTGTCAAAATCACATATTTGACGACATCAGTAATACCATAGCTTCCAACCCCCAAATCAGCCAGTTGATCGATGAAGTTCACGAACGTAAACAAGCCCAGTAATACTCCAAACGCAATTAACGTGTAAATCAATATGGTTTTGGCGATGTAAATATCCAGCGTTCTCATGATGGTTGCGGCGTTAATTCGGCTTTGGGTTTAGATTGAAAAATCCTCGGGAAAAATGGTTTGTTGCGCGAGGAACGATAAAACATATACACAGCAGCCAGGAAAAATACTCCATGAATTAGCCACAATAACCAACTGCTGTGAACCGTACCCTTTTTCATCAAAGCTACGGCAAAACTGGCCAGATTGGTATAAGAGAAATAGATGAAAAATGCGATTAGCATATTCGGCAGGCGATTGCGTCTCACATTGACTTTACTCAATGCTACAGCAAACAACATCAACACTGGGACAACTAATGGTTTGGAAAATCGCCAGACCAGCTCGGTTTTGAGCCTTGGATCATCTGATTTAATTAAATTTTTAGTTTTGTAACCTTTAACTGGAATCCTTGGAGCTGGTGGAATACCTAATTCAATGCGAATCGCATAGGTTTCGAATTCAACGATCTTATATTCCTTCTCCCCGGGCACTCCTTCATATCGTGTTCCATTCTTAAGCACCAAAAACTGATCGTGAGTACGCTCATCAGTGCGTTGAAAAGCTTCTTTTGCCACGACCACGCCATCCGTGCCTTGCCCGATGCTGCTGTAAGCAAAAACATTATCGTAAATTTCAGTTTGCTGATTTAATTCCTCTACAAAATACACCCCATTACCGCTGCGAGTCTCCATGAAAACACCTGGGACAATGCCGGTGATATCACTACGAGTTTTAAATTCCTCTTCGATTTCCTCGGCATAACGCACTGATAGTGGTGACACATAAAAAGAGAACAATGCTGCTAGTCCTCCAATGATCAAGACCAGTACTACGATTGGTTTGAGGAAATTCGTCAGCCCTATGCCGGACGCTGAAATCACCGCCATTTCATTATCCCGTGTCCAACGATTTAACACCATTAGCACGGCAACAAACATCATTAACGGCAGAATCACATCGATATACGTTACCAGTTTAAGCAACAGTAATATCAATATGCTCTCTACTGGTACATCACCATCTGCTGCATCCCGTAAAAAGCCAACCAGCCGTACGACCAGGAAAATACTCAACATTACCAAGGTCACGGCAGCGCTGGTCCAAAGTGTTTCTTTGATAAATTGCCTATTAATGATCACTGATGAGCTGTAATCCGGTTGTTTTTAAATATTTCTGACCCAGCGATATATTATACTTTGAGCCTTGAGTAAAAATGAATGTAATTACACATTAAGAAAATAGTAAGGACTTGATTATGGACTATTCTTTAAAATCGGCCGACCCTGCCAAAATTGAATGTGATTGTTTGGTCACTTTTGCCTATAAAGATGAACTTAGCAGCGAAGCTAAAAAGCTAGATCAGATCTTAGCGGGTCAGCTTGCTGACCTATTAGTCAAATCCGGCCTTAACACTAAATCAGCGGGTATGGCTATGCTGTACGATACGGATTCCATAGCTGCCAAACAGATCATGATGGTGCAATTGGGTGAAAAACCAGAGCTCACAGCTGCTAAATTTAACAGCAAATTGACTTCAGCAATCAATTTAATCAAGGATAAACCAATTACCTGTGCATTGGTTTGTCTGGCTAGCGTTAAGCCCAAAGGCATTGATTTAATGAACTTTTTTCAAGCCACCGCCAGAGTTTGTGAAAATACTGGCTACCGATATGAAGCAACTAAAAAGTCCAAAAAGCAAAATAGTCAACTTAGTGAAATTATTCTACATACCGGCAACAGCAAGTTTTTAATGCCAGCCCGACGGGCCCTAAAATTAGGACTAGCGATTAGCCACGGTGAAAGCCTGTGCCGAGAACTCGGCAATTTACCGGCTAATATTTGCACGCCAAGCTATTTAGCCGATCAGGCTAAAAAGTTAGGTAAAGAACACAGTCTGAACGTCAAAATTCTTGATGAAAAGCAGATGCAAGACTTGGGTATGGGTTCTCTTTTGTCCGTTTCCAGAGGCAGTGACGAACCCGCCAAACTGATCATCATGGAATATAACGGCAGCAAAAAGAAAGGCTCACAACCGGTAGTTCTTGTGGGTAAAGGTCTGACTTTTGACTCAGGTGGTATATCAATCAAGCCTGCTGCCAAAATGGATGAGATGAAATACGATATGTGTGGCGGCGCCAGTGTATTTGGAGCCATGCGGGCGGTGGCCGAAATGGAATTGCCGATTAATGTAGTTGGTGTTGTACCCAGCAGTGAAAATCTGATTAACGGCAAAGCCAATAAACCCGGGGATGTCGTCACCAGTATGTCTGAACAAACCATCGAAATACTTAACACTGATGCCGAGGGCCGTTTAATTCTGTGTGACGCACTCACTTATGTTGAGCGCTACGATCCAGCGATTGTTGTCGATATTGCTACACTAACTGGAGCTGTGATTATAGCTTTAGGTGATAAAGCCAGTGGTTTGATGGCGAATGATCAGAAATTGGCCAATAATATAAGCAAGGCTGGGGATTTATGCGATGACCGGGTCTGGCAACTACCGATTTGGGATGATTATCAATCGCAATTAAACAGTAATTTTGCTGATATGGCTAATGTTGGTGGGCGTTCGGCCGGAACCATTACAGCAGCATGTTTTTTATCGAGATTTGCTAAAAAATTCCGCTGGGCACATCTGGATATTGCTGGCACAGCCTGGCTTGGCGGTGCTAAAAAAGGAGCAACAGGACGACCTGTGCCGCTTTTATGTCAATTACTTATTAATCATAATCAAAAGCCGTTGTAATGACGCTACAGGTTGATTTTTATGTTTTAAAGTCTAGTGATGAACAATCACGACTAAGGACTGTATGCCGGCTGGCAGATAAGGTACAACGTCTGGGCCACAAAATTCATGTTTTGACGGTGGACGCCAGCCAGTCAAAAAAGCTGGATGACTTAATGTGGACGTTTTCTCAATCCAGCTTTTTGCCCCATGCAATATTTAGTGATACTGATAAACATCAAGACCAACAAGCGGTACTGATCCATCATGAAAAAATGAATCAACCATCAGAGATCTTAATCAATCTGCAGGCCAATCCTGTTGCCGGTGATGACTATCTACGTTTAGTTGAAATAGTCAATCAAGACACCTCGATTCGAGCTGCCGGGCGCGATAAATATCGTGCTTATAAAGATAGAAGCTACAATATCAAAACCCATAATTTAGCTGCATGACAATGTCTGGCAAAGATAAATCCAGTACTACTAAAGATATTGATGATGTTTTGTCATCAATAGATTCCCTGCTTGACACAGCTACTGATGTTGAAACAGATGATTTACCCGTGCTTGATCTCGAATCAGATTCTGAAACTGAGCGTGCGCAGGAAAAGCAAAGTGAACCAAAGCTATCGGTTCCTAAGAAAACGGCAGTAATCAAGAAAAAAACGACGAGTAAAAAGCCAGCAAAGGCTAACAACAATACGAACAAGAAAAAAATCGTCACAAAAGATTCGGCGCCTGCAAAAAAAGTTGAAATGGACAAAAAACAACCTAAAAAAGCAAATAATAGTTCAGCTAAGGAATTATCGGCAGAATTGGATTCTAGGCTTGAAACTAGCAAAGGCCAAAGTAAACCTCAACTAGATAACCAGTCTGAATCGGACACGAATTCCTCAACAACCCGTACTGATTTTTCATTTACTAAACAAGAATTACCGATATTAGACGAAATCATTACCGAAGAAGAAATGGTCTTGATCGCGGCTGGTAAGGAGCTGCCCAAGCGGGTCATTACTGAAAAATTCGCCCCCAAGACGACTACTGACAAAATTATTGAACTGTTAACGATTCACTTGTCAGATTACAAAATCACTCGACTTGAATATGAGTATTTGCATGAATTGATTGATGAGTTATTGGAAGAAGAAAAGAATAAGCCGAAGTAACTTCTAGCTACAAGCTAATGAGGTTAACCATGTTTTGCGAAAACTTGCCCAACTAACTAAATAGAGTAACTTTTTCCAGAAATTAGTTTTTCATCGAGCAGTTGAATTAAGTGGTCGGCCACGGCTCGTGCTGAGCTTAAACTTCCCTGCTTTTTATAGTCTATAAAGCGCTGCTTAAATGGAAAGTCTTTAACGTCAGTGTTCCTGATGGAAGCCTGCATATCAGTATCAATAACTCCAGGGTTGTAATTTATAGCTGTAAAAGGGTTGCTTGAATATTCTTGTTCTTCAGCAAGTGAACGAATGAAATTTTCACTGGCCGCTTTTGATGCACAATAAAGTGACCAGCCAGGATAACCTTTTTGTGCTGCTCCAGAGGAAATATTAATGATTAATTTGTCTGCTTCGTGGATTCGAAACGATTTTATAAATTCACAAATCAGAACAAATGCTGAAGTCTGATTAACCGAAAAATGATGTCCAATTTCCTCAATGGTAATATTTTCGACAAACTTGATTGGCTGCAGAACAGCGGCATTATTAATCAATATGATCTTGGCCCATTTTTTACTGGCGAGTTGATCTAATAAGGATTTACAGATTGCAGGAATCGACCCAGCATTAGCCAGGTCACAATGAACATTATGCTTAGTAGTGCCTGATCGCGATAGTTCTACAACCTTCCAGTTTCGTTGAGTAAGTTGTTCAACTATTTCCTTACCGAGACCCTTTGAGCCACCAGTTACAATTGCTAAATTCATTTATGTATCCTGAGTTCAATAGCCACAAGGATTTATTAACCTTGCAAATGCTTTTGCCACCAGCCGGTATTATGCCACTGACTGAATTTATAACCGACTGATTCAATTACACCGATTTTTCTAAAGCCTAATTTTTGATGAAATCTCTCACTGGCCGGGTTAGGCTCCGTAATCACTGCAATCGCGACATTAAACCTTCGTTCGACTAAATCCTGAAATAGAGCTTGGTATAGTTCGGTTGCGATACCTGTTCCCTTAGCATTATCAGTGAGGTAAATTGTTACCTCTGTAGTCCATCTGTAAGCAGGGCGAGCACGGAAACTTGTCGCATAAGCATAACCGAGTAATTCCTGCTCAGTTTCATATACCAGCCAGGGATAATTTTGAGTGACGGCGGTAATCCGATTACGTATTTCATTAACATCAGGTACTTTTTCCTCGAAACTGATTGCTGTTGATTCAACATAAGGACGATAAATGTTGAGAATTGCTTGTGCATCCGAAACTGAAACCGACCTGATATCACTAACTAGACTAGCCACTACCAATCACTAACCTAGAACAACATTGAAGGTTGCAGTTTGTTCATTGATATTTGATCCTGCCAAAGGTTGAGGCAAGACACTTAAAGCTTGTCGTTGTGGTTTCGACAATCGCGACCATAAACCATCATCACTGTTATCTTCATCGGCGAAAAAAATCTGCGAAACCAAAGGCTTGTGTTGTGGCGAGGTAATCGCAATGTGAATATGTGGTGTGCGCCTGGCAAATCCACTACCATATTCAACCGGTCTAATAGTTCTAAATCGATAAGCACCATTACCATCTGTTTGAAAGGCACCATAACCCTGAAAATTCTTATCATTTTCATCTTGATCATAGTCTCTGCTATGCAGATAACGCCCATTGGCATCAACCTGCCAAATCTCAACTAGCGCATCTTTTACCATTCGCCCGTTAGTATCCATGACCTGACCGGAAAGAAGCAGAACTTGCCCTATTGCTGGAGTAGTTGAATCATTAACAATAATTAAATCGTTGTCTTTATCCAGCGGTAATTTATCAGGATAAAACGGCCCTGCAGTCATTCTTGGTGTCTTCAATAATTCCTCAGCAAACAGTGCCGGTGATAGTGCTAACATTGCACTGGAGGTCAAAATTTTTCGTCGGCGGTGATTCATTGTTCGTTTCTCTGGATTAGTCGTGTTATCACTGATTTCTAATCATTACATTTTACAGAATCGAGGTATACTTAGCCGGTTTTAATTTAACGCTTTGTAGATAATGCGCACTTCAAAATACTTATTGGCTACTTTAAAAGAAACGCCTTCTGACGCGGAAGTTGTCAGTCACAAATTGATGTTGCGTGCTGGAATGGTCAGGCAAGTCGCTGCGGGAATCTATAACTGGCTACCGCTGGGCCTGCGCGTTTTGCAAAAGGTTGAATCGATTGTGCGCGAAGAAATGAACCAATCCGGTGCTTTAGAAGTCCTCATGCCTGGGGTTCAACCTGCTGAACTTTGGCAACAATCCGGTCGCTGGAAGGATTATGGTCCGGAATTATTACGTTTAAAAGATCGCCATAAGCGAGATTTTTGTCTAGGCCCTACTCATGAAGAAGTGATCACGACCTTAGTTAAGAATGAAATTCGCAGCTATCGGCAATTACCGCTAAACCTTTATCAAATTCAAACTAAGTTCCGCGATGAGGTCCGACCCCGATTTGGCATAATGCGAGGGCGTGAATTTATCATGAAAGATGCCTATTCATTTGATGTCAGCAAAGACGGATTGCAAAGAGCTTATGACATCATGTATCAGGCTTATGAACAAATTTTTACTCGTTTAGGTCTGGAGTTTTCTGCAGTGGAAGCTGATACCGGAACTATTGGGGGCAGCTCCTCACATGAATTTCATGTATTGGCTGATTCCGGCGAAGATGATATCGCTTTTTGTAAAGCTCTGAATTTCGCCGCTAATGTTGAAACCATAGCCCTGCCTGCCCCAAATGAAAATCGGGCACAAGCTTCAGAACAAATGAGCGAAATTGATACTCCAGGTGTTAAAACTATAGAGCAGCTAGCAACAGCCTTAAATATAGCGGCATCACAAACCGTCAAAACCTTAATTGTGAAAGGCAAGGATGGTTTGATCGCCCTGGTTGTGCGTGGCGATCATGAATTAAATTCTGTCAAAGCAGAATCGTTGGATAATGTCATCAGTCCAATCGCCTTTGCGAACCAGGATGAAATCAAACAGGCCATCGGCACTGTACCTGGATCGATTGGGCCTGTTGGCTTGAGTTTGCCGGTTGTAATCGATCAAAATGTAGCAGTCATGGCAGATTTTGTCTGTGGTGCCAATAAGCCTGACAAACATCTTACTGGTGTCAATTGGCAGCGGGATTTACCAATCCCACAAATCGCAGATTTACGTCAAGCTCAACAAGGTGATCCCTGCCCTGGTGCTAAAAATGGTGAAACAATTTCAATCCGCCGTGGGATTGAAGTCGGTCATGTCTTCCAACTCGGTCGTAAATACAGCCGTGCTATGAACGCCTATTGCCTGAATGAGCAGGGTGAAAAAACGCTACTCTACATGGGCTGTTATGGTATCGGAGTCTCCCGAATCGTTGCGGCGGCTATTGAACAAAATCATGATGAAGCTGGAATTATCTGGCCCCAGGCAATTGCTCCATTTAGCGTTTGTATTGTCGCGATTGGCTACAACCGCTCAGAAAAAGTCAAACAAGCAACTGACAATCTCTATCAGCAATTGGTTAATCTTGGTATTGAAGTTCTGCTAGATGACCGTAACGAAAGACCTGGAGTATTATTTTCCGACATGGAACTCATCGGTGTTCCCCATCGAATCACTATAGGTGAAAAGAGTTTGGATAAAGGTCAAATGGAATATAAACATCGTGCTGCAGATGAAAGTGAGTCTGTGGAAATGGATCAAGTTATTGAATTTTTGAAATCAAAACTGGGTTAATTTGAAAGCTCAAACAACAATACTGTCATTTCGATTGAGCACCCTCCGGGTATAAACTTCGCGAACAGAGAAATCTTCGTAAACTGACTCCTGATTTAAATGAATGATTAGCTTCGTTTAAGGCACGAATAGTGTTTAGGAAATCCCTCTACTTCACTTAGGTTTTATGCCCAAGTAGGTGCGGACGACAGCAATAAGGAATGAAGCTCTTCACTCTCTCACAACGGATTTTCCTCCAACACTTCCAACAGCTTGTGATACAAATCGCCCTGATGATTAAACCGAAAGGCAGTTTCTTTTACATGCATCGGAAAGGTTTTTTCATGCACTCCTCTGAATATCGTCAAGCGTCTATCAAGATAATGCCATAACTGCTCTGCCTTTTTGTCTTGTGCTGAAATAGCTATAGGCTTTTGGTAATTTAATGCCTGTGGCTTAGTTTTGCGGGCATCGGGAACCACATCCAAATGAACTTGATTTTCATATTGGCTTAGCAACAGCACTAAAATTTTTTGACCCTGTTGTTGGCATGGCCTGAGGATGGGTCGACGGCTGATTTTAATGCTGTCACTGTGACTATTTTTTATTTCATCCCAGTTATTGTCCGATTCAAAAGCGATTCTTTGTCTGAGTTTTAAGTAAATTGAGTTAACTGAGCGGACACTAAGTTTAGTCAAATAGGCCGTGCGACTGGCTGTTCGATCTTTAGCGAAGTTCAATAACAATTGTCCGAAGGTTTTTTGCTCGATTCTCGAACGACGGTAATATTTATTTTTCACTTGTTTTTCAGTGGTTTAATAGTTGTTTATTGGCTTAACTTCCTAAGTGCTTGCAGCCTTAAGTTTTCATTCACGGCTTTTGGCTAAAGTCTACCTGCCGCTTATAAAAGCTTGATGTCAAAGGAGGCTTCAACAATTCTTAAGCTTTTGTAAACCCAGCTAAGCTTTGTTGAATAAGCGGCATTAAAAGTTTTTTGTTTATAAGGAGTAAATCATGAAAAACATTTTATTGCCAGCCGCTTTTCTACTAGCAACTGCTGCCTATGCACAGGACATGCCTGAATTTACTGAGATAGATGTTAATGCTGACGGAATGCTCAGTGTTGATGAAGCCTCAGTTATCGAAGGTCTGGATTTTGCTACTGCAGATGCAGACAGTGACGGCGCTATTTCTTTAGAGGAATACGCAGCCCTAGTGGGAAGTTAACCCCCTGTGTAGTTTGGGTTCAGGTTAGTTCCCGTGTCTGGCTAATCTGAACCCAGCTCTAATATCTGACTTCAAAACCGGGAAAATCATATAATTCGTCCAATAGCTGTTTTTTAACCTGATCTACTCTGCCCCAACGCGGTCCCATTGCTAACTCTGCTTCAAAAGCTTCTAAGACCTTGTTATCAGCACAAGCCACACATTCGACAGAACCATCAGGTCTATTCTTGACCCAACCGAGAACACCAAGTTGATTCGCTTTGTCCCTGGCAAAAGCCCGATAAGCGACTCCCTGCACACGACCAAAAATCTGATAACGAACTGAATTCAAGCTTCGGCTAATCCCCCAGTCCGGGGCTGTTTTCTATGACGCCCTAATGCGGCGGCAACCTGAGCCCCAAGTAAGAATACACACCAGGAGACAAAAATCCAAATCAGGAAAATAGGTAAAGTAGCCAAAGCCCCATAAATAACTTCATAGGTATTAAATTTAGTCACATAAAAGGCAAACCCTTTTTTAGCGATCTGAAAAATCAATGAGGCGATAACCCCACCTATGATCGCATGGGAAAACCGCACCCTGCAATTAGGAACTAGCATATAAGCTAACACGAACGCTGCAGATTCGAAGAAAAACGGTAACATTTTGATGCCCAAAGCACTACTTACTCCCCCATCTAGTGCTTTAAAGGCACTGGAAGCAGCAAAATAAGAAGTAATGGATAAACCTGAGCCGATTAGCAGTGGACCTAACGAAATCATGGCCCAATAAACTAATATACGTTGACTGACTGAGCGACCTCGGTGAACTCGCCAGATTTTGTTTAAACTGTTTTCAATAGTCGATAACATCATCAGCGCGGTAACCATCAAAAACACTAACCCAAATGTTGTTAATCGCCCTGCTTTGCCAACAAAACTATCGATATTATCTTTAATCACATCACCAGCCGCCGGAACCAGATTGTTATAAATAAACGCTTGCAGTTGTTCAGACCAGGTTGAAAATACCGGAAATAGTGAAAACATTGATAATACGACTGTTGCCAGAGGCACGAGTGCCAGTAACGATGTATACGACAGTGATGCCGCCATATTCATCGTGTTTTCGGTGAATATTTCTTTAAGACCGTCGCGAAACGATTCCCATATATCTTCAGGTTTATCTTCCATTTTTACTTCAAGGATTTCTCAGGTGGCTATAGAATACCATTATGACTGTTACTATTTATCACAATCCGCGTTGCTCCAAGTCAAGACAAACACTTGAATTAATCGAGCAAAGAAATATTTCAGCAAAAATTATTGAATACTTAAAGGCTGATTTATCGAAAAAAGAGTTAGAGGAAATTCTTAGCTTATTGAATGTCGAGCCGCGACAGATTATGCGCATCGACGATACGATCTACAAAGAACTAGAGTTGGATGATCAAAATTTAACTGAAGATCAACTACTAGAGGCGATTGTCAAAAATCCTGCCTTGCTAGAAAGGCCCATTGTTATAGCTGACGGTAAAGCTGTGATTGGTCGTCCGCCAGAAAACGTGTTGGACATTTTGTGAGTTTGCCCATTTTAGTCGTTTATTACAGTCGCCATGGTGCGACTGCAGAGGTGGCTAAACTTATTGCACGCGGAATAAATATGACACAGGACTGTGAAGCTATGGTGCGCTGTGTTGCAGAGTCAGATCACAAGCGACAAGATAGCAACGATATCGAACACCCTGTTGCTACCTTAGAGGATTTAAAATATTGTGCTGGTCTGGCGATTGGTAGCCCTAGCTATTTTGGGGGGCTGGCAGCACCGCTTAAGGCTTTTATCGATAATGCTACTCCACTTTGGATGAACGGCACATTGGCTGGAAAACCTGCTTGCGTATTTACTAGCTCAGGTTCATTGCACGGTGGCCAGGAAATGGCCTTAATGAGCATGCTAGTGCCTTTATTGCATCACGGAATGCTGATCATGGGCTTGCCCTACACTGAAGTTGCTTTAAATGAGACGCAAACTGGTGGTACGCCTTATGGACCCAGTCATGTTGCTGGCCCTGATGGCCGCAGGATCATTGATAAAGATGAAAAGCAGTTATGTTTAGCAATGGGCAACCGCCTGGCATTAACGGCCCAAAAGCTTAATCTGGAATAAGACGCTTGCCAAACGAAACTACGTCATCTTCCTGGTAACCGATTTTTTGATAGAAATCGATAACTCCTTGATTTCCTTTGCGAATTTGTAAATTGATTTTTGGGCAGCCATAGACTCGTAACTTTTGTTCAACATGCCCCATTAACTTTCGACCAATTCCCTCTCCTTGCATCATTGGGTCGACAACAAGGTAATTAATCCAGCCACGATGGCCGTCATAGCCAGCCATAACCGTAGCAATAATCTTGTGATTTTGTTCAGCAACTAAAAACCAGTCTGCTTGAACTTTAAGCTTACGCAAGATATCTTTTTGGGGGTCATTCCAGGGGCGGGTTAAACCCGCTTTTTGCCAAAGTGCTATTACTGCTTGTTCATCTTGGCTTTGATAAGCTCGGATGTAAAGATTGGATTGCACTACAGACTCAGTGACTTTACTAAATAAATTAACTAAGATTCGGTTTAGCCTTGGCCAACATCAGGGAGTTTTGAATTCCAAAAATCGATATCTTGTATGTGCACTGACACCAGTAAATACAACTAATTCTCTCCTCACCCACTCAGATGTTTCGCCATTTAAATGATAACGCACAGACCATCTGTATTCCGTAGCCGGATCTAGATCACTATCAACGACGTGCGATGATTCTTTCAGACCATCACGATGATAAGTAGGATTCAGATCGTCCTTAGCCTTATTATAAATGGCAAGATCATAACTAGCGCCATCAATGGAAGTCCACGACAAAGTTGGACGTAAGGAATTTACTTGCTCGCCATCTTCAGGTGAAATTGGTGAGATATCTGAACTATATGAAACACATCCTGATAGGTAAACGACAAAAAAATAAATCAGAGATAACTTTAAAATACGCATTTTCGGACTCCTTGTGTTAATTCAATGAAACTCCCCACCGTAAACGACGGGGTATCCATTTTTCTTTGCATGTTATCCCGTGGCAAACCAACCCTCGCTAGCGATTAAAAATTTAACGAACACCCCATAACTATCTCTATATTTAACTATACAGGACTAAACTATCAATTCCAAACCAACGGATATATCGATTATTCTTCTAGTTGTTTAATGAATGGCACAGTCACGCGTCTTTGACTACTCAATGAGGCGTCATCGAATTTGTCTAACAAGCCAAACAGTGTTTTAAAATCCCTTGGATAACGGTTAATGATATAAGTTAACACTTCATCACTAAGTTCAAAACCTCGCAGCCCAGCTCTATACTTTAACGCCTTGGCTTTCTCTTGATCATTCAATATTTTAAGTTCGAATACTTGCCCTGCCAGTAAACGTGACTCAAGATCATTCAGAGTTAAATTCAGAGCCTTGGGCGGCAACGTCGAGGCAATGAACAATTTGCCCGAATTCTGTTTCAAGGTTTCATAAATCAACATAAGAGTCGATTGTTGGGCATCAATGTTCTGTAAGTTATCCAGTACCAATAATTGTGGAAACTCAAGATTAACGAGCTTATCAATTCGTGTTGTTTGACGTTCAAAATCAAAATATTGTGCATCATTTGCCAAATGACAAATTGCATTTAATAAATGTGTTTTACCACTACCATTTTGGCCATAGAGATAAAGACAACCGAATTCCTTAGAGCTTAATAGAGATTTAATGGCATCGACGAGGTTCTGATTTTCAGCCGGATAGAAATTTTCAAAAGTTTGCTGAGACTGATCTGCAGAACTAAATAAAATTTGCTGATTCACGATTCTGTCGATTTCTCTACAAAATCACGGCGAATACCCCATTCATAAACGTATTGAAAACCGCTTATTAAAATTGTTAGTGCTACCGACCATATTAGTACCTGAGGAAAAATTCCCAACTCCAATAAATTCGCTTTTTCAATCAGCACCGCTATTACTAATACAATCTGCAAAAACGTATTTATTTTACTCCACCATATCGGTTTCATCTCAAAATGATCGTACAGAAAGGTGAGAATAACCACACCGGTGATGATAATCAAATCCCTAAAGGCCGCAATCACTAATAACCAAAATGGAACATCACCAGCGATGGTCAACATGACAAATGAACTTAATATCAGCAGCTTATCGGCTAATGGATCGAGCACCGAACCCAAACGAGTAACATAACCAAAACGTTTAGCAATAAAACCATCCAATCCATCTGTCACGCCAGCAATAAAGAAAATCCACAGTGCCATTGTATAGGCTTGATTTTGCAGCAGTAAAATCAAAACCGGCACCAGTCCAATTCGCAGAAGCGTCAATAAATTAGGAATATAAATCAATCTTTTGTTGCTTATCTAGTTTTGCAAATATGGTACGATACGGCGCATTATTTTTAAATAGCATGAAGCTATAAACGATTAAATTCTTCCTCGAAACTGAACCATGAATTTACAAGCTCAGGGACTAAGTTATAAAGATGCTGGCGTCGATATCGATGCAGGTGATGCATTAGTCGATACCATTAAACCTTATGTGAAACGCACCCAACGACCAGAGTGCCTGGGTAACATAGGAGGCTTCGGGGGGTTATTTGAAGTTCCTGTCGATCGTTATGCTAAACCTGTATTGGTCTCAGGGACCGATGGTGTCGGCACCAAACTGAAATTAGCACAAATCCTTAATGATCACTCAACCATAGGCATAGATCTGGTCGCAATGTGCGTGAATGACGTACTTGTACAAGGTGCAGAACCACTTTATTTCCTCGATTATTACGCTACCGGTAAACTAAACACGGATACTGCTGCAACAGTCATCAAAGGTATTGCCAAAGGTTGCGAAATATCAGAGATGGCACTGATTGGAGGTGAAACTGCTGAAATGCCGGGCATGTATAGTGATGAAGATTATGATTTGGCCGGTTTCTGTGTTGGTATAGTTGAAAAAGACAAAATTATTACCGGAGATTGCATTGCCCCCGGTGACAGAGTTATCGCTTTAGCTTCGTCAGGCCCACATTCCAACGGTTATTCTCTTATTCGAAAAATTCTTGAAATGAGCTCAGCGAATTTGGAAATGCCGATTGCGGGCAGCACTTTAAGCAAGGCCTTGATTGCACCGACACGAATTTATGTCAAACCGATTCTTGAGTTAATCAAACAACTTGAAGTTAAAGGGATTGCACATATTACGGGCGGCGGAATTACCGGAAACCTTAATCGTATATTGCCTGAAAACACCAAAGCCACTGTAGAATTGAATAGCTGGCAGCTCCCAGAGATTTTTAACTGGCTGGCTGAAAATGGCAACATTAACCAAACCGAGATGTTTAGAACTTTTAACTGCGGTATCGGCATGATGTTAGTGGTTGACGCAAATAATGCCGATAAAACAGTTGATATTTTGAACGCCAGCGGAGAAAAAGCTTGGGTTGCCGGAACTATTAATCAATTAGACGACGGTCAACCTCTGGTTGAATTAAATGGGTGATAAAGTTACCAAGCTTGCGGTTTTAATCTCAGGTAATGGCAGCAATCTGCAGTCAATTATTGACCAAATTGAAAATGGTCAACTCGCAGCACAAATTGTATGCGTAATTAGTAATAAAGCAGGAGCATATGGTTTACAACGAGCTCAAAACCATAATATCCCCGCACACACAATTGAGCATACAAAATTTAATTCAAAAATTGAATTCGAACAGCGAATTTTAGCCGTTTTGAATCAATATCAACCTGATTTAATTATTCTGGCCGGTTTTATGCGAATATTAAGCCCAGATTTTGTTGCTGAATTTCCAGATCGAATTTTGAATATCCACCCCTCTTTATTACCAAAATACAAGGGATTAGATACTCATCGCCGTGTTTTAGAGGCTGGGGATCAAAAACATGGGGCAACGGTACATATAGTTACCAGTGAGCTCGATAGCGGTGAAATAATTATTCAGGATAGTTGTCAAATTGAAGCCGATGATGATATCAACTCTTTGCAGCAAAAAATACATATGATAGAACATATCATTTATCCACAAGCCATAAGACAATATAGCCAAAGATTAGCACTATAATTCAGCTTTTCTTCAAGCACTAAAAATAAAATACCGATATGAAAAAATTAAATTACCTGTTGAGCTTAGGATTCACATTGGCCAGTATGTTATTCATGACTCCGGCTTGGTCTCAAGTTCAGTTCCCTAAAAATTTAAATCTAAAATATGATTTCGAACTTGTATCGATCCCTTTAGGACAAGTTGAAAAGCGTCTGAGCTATAGTGATGGCATCTATACAGCAGATTCAAAAATCAAACCTAATGCCGCTGCAGCACTGCTTTATCCAGGTGAAATTAATGAACAATCTGTTTTTAAAATTGAAGATAACAAGTTGATTTCATTAAGCTTTCATGCCGTTAGAAAAAGCAGCAAGCCATACGATCGCAAAGCTGTTTTTGACCAAAAAGCCAAAACCGTTATCTACAATTCCGGTGAATCTGAAGCGTTACGAAATAACACTTACGATTTAGGCAGTTTCCCATTTGCATTTATGCTGGAAAATTTAAACCAAATCGAAAACAAGGTCTATCAAATAAATACCGGTGATAAATATCGTGCTTATGTGGTTTTAAAGCCTCAACAGGAACGAGTCGAAACCCCAGCAGGCAAATTTGATACCACTAAAATCACACTTAAGCGCCAAGATCGGAACAATCGTTTTTACCATGTCTGGTTGGATAATAAATCGCAATATCCAGTTAAAATCGTGCGCGATAAAAAAGGCAAGATCTCTACCCTGGTGTTAAACTCTGTAACCAGCTAAAAACTCAATCAAAAGCTATTTTTGCTTACATCGTGCTATGATCATATTGCCTAGTAATGATAAACCGATGTGTCACGTCAATTTTATAATCTACCTTCTTTAAACGCATTAGCTACATTCGAGGCCGTCGCACGCAATCAAAGCTTGACTGCAGCAGCGGCTGAACTGGGCGTTACACCAGGTGCTGTCAGTCGCCAGATTAAGTTACTAGAAAATGAAATAGGCATTGAGTTATTAATTCGCCAGCATAAAAAAATTCAGTGCAACAAAAATGGAAAGGCATTGTATGAGTCATTACGATTATCATTTTCCAGTCTCAGTAAAACGATCAATGAAGTTTCCAGCAGCACTGATGAACTAACATTTACTCTTGGGTCTACTACCGCGTTTTCATCATTATGGTTAATGCCCAGACTCAATCGTTTTTGGAAAAAATACCCCGATGTACGAATTAATCACAACCTTGCTGATAACGCTACCGAGACAACAAATGAAACCGTTGACATAAGCATCCGTTATGGGATTGATAACAAAAAGGGTCTATATTCCACTTTTCTTTTTAACGATGAAATTTATCCAGTTTGCAGTCCGAAATTGGCAAATAAATACAACGATATCAACTTGCCAGAACAACTTATTAATTTGCCTCTACTACAATTGCATCATCAGGATAAAAGTTGGACAGATTGGCACGGATGGTTGAAAAACTTCAACTTGGATGCTGATCTAAAGAATATCAGTTCATTCAATAATTACATTATCGCATTACAAGCGGCACAAGATGACCAGGGCATCTTGTTAGGTTGGAATAGACTGGTCAAGCCCTTCATTAGACAAGGCAAACTCAGTCGATTAATGGATGCTTCAATTGAATCTCCCGGCTCGTATTATTTGTATTCTGCGATCGATAAAAAGCTTAATACAGGTGCTAGATTATTTATTCAATGGTTACTTGAACAAAACAATCTTGATTGAGTTTTTCTCAATCATCGGCTGATTTTTTAACACTTGCAAATTTATAATTTGAGGAGTAATTTTAGGATCATTCACGATTATGTCTTTGCTCAGAGGAAAAACCATGCAGGCACGCGTACAACCCTTGGAAAATGTTATTCAACCTATTAGCAAGGCCAACGGCCTGCCCAATGAGAATTATATTGATCCGGCTAAATTCCAAGAAGAAATCAAAAAGGTTTTTTATTCAAACTGGTTTTGTCTGGGTTTTGGTAAAGACGTACCTAATCCCGGCGATGTTGCTCCTATAGACTTTGCTGGCATTCCACTTTTAATTACTCGGGATCGTGACAACACCATTCGTGTTTTCAATAATGTCTGTCGACATCGTGGTATGAAACTGGTTGAAGAACCCCAAAATATTGTTGGAGTGATTCGCTGCCCTTATCACTCTTGGTGTTATAAATTAAATGGTGATTTATATGCAACACCTCACGTAGGTGGTGCCGGTCACAATAAACACGCTGCTATTGATCGTGAGAAAACTGGATTGTTTGAAGTGCGATCACATGTCTGGCTTGACATGGTCTTTGTAAATTTATCGGGCGATGCCCCTGATTTTGAACAACATGCGGCCAAATTGTTCGAACGTTGGCACGAATTTAAGGATCAGGAACTTTACCACGGCGGCAGCGATTCAACGATTCGACTCACGGTTAACAGCAACTGGAAGTTACCCATTGAAAATACCAGTGAATATTACCACCTACCCTGGGTACATCCAGGTTTGAACAGTTATTCACGGCTGCAGGATCATTACTACATCGTCGAACAAGGCAAGTATTCCGGCACCGGAACTATGGTTTATAACCCCCAGCTTGATGAATCAGGTCGGGAATTCGCCCATTTTCCTGGGCTTTCAGAAAAATGGAATCAAGCAGCCGAATATATTTCTTTTTACCCTAATATTCAGATCGGTGTACACAAAGATCATCTGTTCGTTATTCATGTGACCCCCATCAGTGTCGATCAAACTCAGGAGCGAGTCGAAATTTATTATGCTGATCCAACGATGTGCGGCGATAACTGGGCCGATTTGCGCCAAATAAAAAAGGATATGTGGACTGAAGTCTTTCAAGAAGATGTGTTTGCTGTTGAAGGCATGCAAAAAGGTCGTTATGCCCCTGATTTTGACGGTGGAAAATTTTCGCCCACCATGGATGTTGCTACTCACTGTTTTCATGAGTGGGTTGCCCATCAATTATTGAATTAGCTTCGAGTTGTCTCATGTCAGACTTCGACAATTTAATTCAGGCACTGGACGAAAAATTAGCTCAAACTGATAACCCGATTGAAATGGCAAATATCTATCATCAAGCAGGTATTTTATTTGCGGACAATGAAGAAGTTGATGAGGCTTGTTTCTTTATGACTCAAGCCTTTGTCTTAGCCAGTCATTACAACGAAAAAACGATTGTGCAATCAAGCCGAGAATTTTTGCGACAATACAACCGAATTTAGTCAGACAATTCTCGATGCTCTGCATCGGGGTTCCGCTAAAACATCATTCCCGCGCAGGCGGAAATCTTAATAATAGAATTAACGTTTTTGGCAATAAGGCGGAAATGAATCAGCGAAATACCTCTAAGCCCGCCTCGAGGATGGTTAATCACAAAAAATTCTTTATTAACGAGAAACTTTGTTATCACCACCAAAGTGGTGACACCAAAGCTTCCTTAGTTCATGGTGTTAACAATCATTCTCACCATACCCCGCAAAGTTTTTCGGTTAATACCCGCTTTCACCATGGTTCTAAGACCATTCAAGTTGGTAACCAAAAAGCCTGCCATGCTATCAGGGTCAATATCCTTATTTATTGACCCGTCATTCTGCCCTTTAATTACTGCTTTTTTAAAAATGCCCTTATAAGTATTTAGGCTCTTTTTAATTAATTTAGTCACTCTCTCATCAGACTGTGCAAACTCAGTAGCCGTGTTTGACACCAGACAACCACGGGGATTGGTTTTCCCTTCTTCAACTGCCTTCTCAAACAAATCACAAATGAATTGCTTTCCTGAACTTGATTGATTCAAGTTTTGTGTGAATTCAGATCTAGTTACCTTCAGATAATGACTAATGCAATTCAAAAACAATTCATGCTTTCCTTTAAAAGTCTGATAAAAACTGCTTTTTGACAGTTTCATCGCTTTGAGCAAATCATCTAAGGATGTGCAACTATAGCCCTGCTGCCAGAAGACGCACATTGCATTATTCAATGCAATTTCAGGATCATACTGAATAGGTCGCCCAACGTTCATTTGAGAACTTTAGGACTAAATAGTACAAAAGTCAAATTTGTAACTGATTTGAATATAGACTGAAAACTAGTGAACAGTTTCAGTATTGTCAGGGTTGTGCTCTAACAAATCTGTGCCAATATGAAAACTCAAATCATCGTCATCATCGTTGACAGTAACACTCACTTCACCGCCGTTACTGAGTTGGCCGAATAATAGCTCGTCTGCCAATGCACGTTTCACCTTATCCTGAATTAATCGCTCCATTGGCCTTGCTCCCATAGCTTTGTCATAACCATTGGTGGCCAGCCATTGCCGTGCTTTATTATCAACTTGAATAGTCACACTTTTGTCTGCCAATTGTTCTTCAAGCTGGATAATAAATTTATCTACAATATGCATGATGGTTTTTTCATCCAGGGCGTTGAAGCCTATAATGCCATCAAGCCGGTTACGAAATTCCGGGCTAAAGGTCTTTTTAATGATTTCCATGTCATCACTGGAATGGTCCTGCTGAGCAAAACCGATTGATGCGCGTGCAGCAACTTCGGCCCCGGCATTGGTAGTCATGACAATAATCACATTGCGAAAATCCGCTTTACGGCCGTTGTTATCGGTTAACGTGCCGTGATCCATCACTTGCAAGAGCAAATTAAAAACATCCGGATGGGCCTTCTCGATTTCATCTAATAACAGCACAGCGTGAGGATTTTTGGTAACTGCATCAGTCAATAAACCACCCTGATCAAAACCTACATATCCAGGGGGAGCGCCAATCAATCTCGCCACTGAATGGCGTTCCATATACTCAGACATATCGAAACGGACCAGCTCAATGCCCATAACGTGAGCAAGCTGCTTAGTAACCTCTGTTTTGCCCACACCAGTTGGTCCCGAGAACAAAAACATTCCAGTCGGTTTATCAGGATTGCCCAAGCCGGAACGAGCCAGCTTTACTGCTGAAGCTAAAGTTTCGATAGCTTTATCCTGACCAAATACAACCATTTTCAAATCACGTTCAAGCGTCTTTAACGAATCTTTATCAGAAGACGAAACTTGCTTAGGTGGAATTCTGGCCATTTTTGCTACTACAATTTCTACGTCTTCGACATCAACCACATCTTTACGATTACCTTCAGGGGCCAAGTGCGTGCGAGCACCTGCTTCGTCGATAACATCTATAGCTTTATCAGGCAAAAACCGATCATTGATATAACGTGAGGCTAATTCTGCCGCTGTTTGAATGGCATCATTGGTATAAGTGACTTTATGATGTGCTTCAAACCGCGATTTCAGACCTTTTAAAATATCGATGGTTTCAACAATTGTCGGCTCGATAACATCGACTTTTTGGAAGCGACGCGACAAAGCCCGATCTTTTTCAAAAATATTGCGATATTCTTGAAATGTTGTAGAACCAATACACTTTATTTCACCATTCGATAATAATGGTTTGAGAATATTTGATGCATCCATGGCGCCGCCTGAGGCTGCACCGGCACCAATCAAAGTATGAATTTCGTCGATGAATAAAATGGCATCTGGATCTTTCTTAAGCTCTTTTAGAACACCTTTCAAGCGCTGCTCAAAATCACCGCGATATTTAGTGCCGGCCAATAATGCCCCTAAGTCTAACGCCCAAATTGTGCTTGTAGAAAGAATTTCCGGGACTTGCTCGTCATAAATCTTTTTAGCCAATCCTTCTGCTATTGCTGTTTTACCGACTCCGGCTTCGCCAACATAAAGCGGATTATTTTTTCGCCTACGGCATAGAATTTGTATGGTCCGCTCGACTTCAAGATCACGCCCGATTAATGGATCAATCTTGCCTTCACTGGCCATCTCATTAAGATTGCGGGCAAATTGCTCCAGCGGATTTTTCTTTTTCTCTTCATCATCAGCCTGATCCTCTTCAACCAAGTGCTCACTCGCCCCGGCTTCCATATTCTTGCTTATTCCATGGGAAATGAAATTCACCACATCAAGGCGACGTACATTTTGTTTGTTGAGAAAATAGACCGCATAAGATTCTTGCTCAGCAAAAATAGCGACTAATACATTGCCACTATTCACCTCTTTCTTGCCGCTGGACTGAACATGCAATATGGCGCGTTGCAACACACGCTGAAACCCCACGCCAGGCTGAGTGGCTAAATTATCGTCATCGGGTAACAGAGGCACCTGATCAGACAGAAAATTATCCAAATCTTCTTTCAATATAGTCAGATCCACATCACAGGCGGCAAAAATTTCTATCGCGATTTCATCATCGATCATGGCGACCAATAAATGCTCAACAGTAACAAACTCATGCCGTGATTGATGCGCGTACTGGATTGCACGATTGAGTGTATTTTCAAGTTCTTTGGATAACATTATTCTGGCTCCAATGTACATTGCAGAGGATGTTCGTGATCCTTGGCAATATCTAAGACTTGTTGCACTTTTGACTCAGCGATTTCACGTGGAAATATGCCACATAAACCCTTGCCCTTTTGATGAACATGCAACATGATTTGCACAGCTTCCTCGCGAGTCTTGTGAAAAATACTCTCCAGTATCATAACGACAAACTCCATAGTAGTATAATCATCATTAATCAAAAGCACCCTATACTGGCGCGGCTTCTTCAGCTTGGGCTTAGCAGGTGCAACTAAAAGCCCGTCTTGATGATTATTTTCCTGTTCGTCGCTCATTTTTACTGGGTACTACAGCCTTAAACTACAATTATTCTCTGTTTCTAATGTGCGGTCAATGCTGTCTAATTCAACTGTTTAACTTGACTTGAAACAACTCCATGGCTGTTTTGACACCACGAATTCATTGAGGTTCCTAATCTTCCTTGAAATTCAACCAGATATGATAGAATCGCGCAAAAAATAGAGCAATTCCATGACAGTTTGGACCCCGAGAGTCACAGTAGCCGCAATTGTAAATAATGGTGAGAAGTTTCTTTTGGTAAAGGAAAAGGCTTCAGGACGCATTGTTTATAACCAACCTGCTGGTCATCTTGAAGATAACGAGACTTTATTAGAGGCGATCAGGCGAGAAATGGTTGAAGAAACTGGTGTTAAATTCACACCCACAGCCTTGATAGGCATCTATCGTTGGCGGCAAACTGAAAAAAACCGAACTTATATAAGATTTTTGTTTACAGGTGAAATAGCTTCCAATGAATTCAATCCGCAGGATCAAGACATAATTGAGGCAATATGGTTTTCAAAATCTGAAATTGAATCTTTAAAAGAACAATTACGTAGTCCGCAGGTTTTGCGTGGAATTAACGATTATTGCAAAGGAATCCGTTATAATCTGGATATATTGGGGAACATAACAGGCTAGATATATGATCAAAACAGTAACAACTTTTTCATTGGCTTTAGTTGTGGGATTAGTGCTATCTCAGGCCATCGCAGCTGAGACCAAAAATCTTGCGCCGAAATTGTTTGTCTCGGACTCTGAAACGAAACCTGCTGAAAACAATGCTGTTGCCGAAAGTAAAGCACCGGTCAAAATCAGCCCTCAAATGATTCCTGTTTGCTATAACTTTGGTTGTAGAGTCAAAGAGTATGTCTCACTCAATCCTGACGAATGGGCAACCGTAGAAGTATTATTTAAGCCACAAACCAAGTCACCAAAAACTGAACGAATCCGCATCGGTAAAGCCATTGCCAGAATGGAACAACTGGCGGGTCGTTACACTCCTATTCACAAAGACATCGGTTATAACCTTGGTAAGGGAGCCACTTTCCCTGGTCAGCTTGACTGTGTTGACGAGTCCATAAATACAACCACTTTTTTACACGTTCTAGAACGTTACGGCTTAATTCAGCATCACAAAGTAATTAAGCGCGCCTATCGCCGTGCTGCTTTTGATCAACACTGGACCGGGCAATTAGAAGAAAATGGTAGTGGTGACCGTTATGTCGTAGATACCTGGTTTTACGATAATGGCGAAATGCCCGTCATTCAGCCTACCGAAGAGTGGTTGGATATTTCTATTTTTACGTCATACACCAACAATGCCAACAAACCCGAACAGGCTGGCGGCGAAGAAAAAAGTTTAACTCAAAAAGTCGGCAGCACTCTCAAGGGTTTATTCAACTAATCGGACTATCATGAATTGTACGGCGCCAACTGTCGTGGTTGGTTTATCGGGTGGTGTCGATTCATCCGTATCAGCTTATTTATTGCAACAACAAGGCTTTGATGTTGTCGGCTTATTCATGAAAAATTGGGAAGAAGATGACACGATAAGTTATTGTGCCGCTGAACAAGATCGTCAGGATGCAGAAAAAATTTGTGAACAATTGGGTATAAAGCTGCACACAGTCAATTTTTCCTATGAATACTGGGAACGTGTTTTTTCAGAGTTCCTGGACGAATACAAAGCCGGTCGCACTCCTAATCCGGACATTCTTTGCAATCGTGAAATCAAATTCAAAGAATTTTTAAAATACGCGCAAAAACTCGGAGCTGATCATATTGCTACTGGCCATTATGCTCGTCAACAACTTATTGATGAGCATCCCCAGTTATTACGCGGACTCGATAAAAATAAAGATCAATCTTATTTTTTGTATGCAATCGACCCACAAGCATTGTCGCAATCCATATTTCCTATCGGTGGACTTGAAAAATCTCAAGTGAGAGAAATAGCCCAAAAACTAGGCTTTGAAAATCACGATAAAAAGGATAGTACCGGTATCTGTTTTATCGGTGAGCGCAAATTCAAGGAGTTTCTTAGTAATTATTTAAAACCTCACCCTGGCGATATACTTTCTGTTGAAGGTAAAAAGATCGGTCAACATGATGGTCTGATGTATTACACCTTGGGACAACGACAAGGAATGGGTATTGGCGGTGAAGGTGATGCTTGGTATGTTGCTGCAAAAGATATAGAAAACAATACGTTATACGCTGCCCAAGGTCACGATCATCCTGCACTATTTAGCCGGGAAGTTTCAGTCACTGATATTCATTTAATTAATTCGATTGATTCCGCAATGAAAATCAACTGCACTGCTAAAACTCGTTATCGACAAACAGATCAGCCCTGCCAAGTTGAATTTAAAAATGATAACAACGCCGAGGTAATATTCGACCAACCACAACGTGCTGTAACACCAGGTCAATCAATGGTGTTTTATAGTGACGAAGTTTGTCTGGGTGGTGGGATAATCGACCTAACTAATCAAAAATTTAACTAACCGATGACTGACCATATCTCCAGTTGGATATTCAGTCTCCGTATATTATCTTAGGCAACATCGCCAGAAAATCCTTAAGAAATTCAAAATTCATTTAGGGCGGATCTCTCACGCATCACTTAATTTATATGCTATAGTTTGAAGATTGTGCTTAATAAAGGAAAAATAAAAAATGATAGCAACACCGACAGGAGTGATTACTGATCCATCACTACTGATAAGTCCAGAGAAAATAAAAGTAAAATTTGATTACATATTTGTAGCTGACTGGGGTGATGGAATTGGTACTGGGGTAGTAAGAGTCTTTAAGTCTGATGGCACACATGTAAAGGATATTGGTAAAGGAATCGCTATAGCTCCAGTAGGTTTGGCTGTAGCAGATAATGCAGATATCATGGTCATGGATATTCCATTGTCTAATTATGCCCTGCAGTTACATCGTTTTGATGAGGATAGCAGCCAACTCTATGTCCAAGGTTTAGCTCCAGGTACTTCTGGTTCGGGTGTCGCTGTGATTGAAAATTCCTTAATATTTACTACTGATCCACTTGCAAACAGAATTACGGTCAATGATTTTGAGTGCATTGAACTTTCATCCGTTGGATCATCCGGCACAGGTGCCCCTTACCCATTGGATCGCTTCAATAACCCATCTGATATAATCATGGTTGATAGGCGAGAATCTCTGTTTATAGCGGACACAGGACATAATCGCATTTTGCAAGTTGATCTTGGTCGGCAAAGAGGCATTAAATCTAATGGGCTAACTATTGATGCTTCTAATACAACTGAGTTCAGAGGAACATCTACATTCAGACCGACTGCCATTACTTATTATCCAGGCGATGATTACGAAGCAATTCTAGCTGTAGATGGAAATGGTGGCGATATTTGGGCTGTAAATCTTCAAAACGGTGATATTAACCGTATATTCAATAATATAGGCAATCAACAAGGACAATTAAACCAACCCACAGGTATTGATATGGTTGAAGGTGAAGATATTTGTATAGTATCTGAAAAGGCAAACCATAGACTACAGAGGTTTGGTATAAGGCAATAACTATTAGCTAGAACCGACAATTCCAGACTAAATTAGTAAAGTATAAAATCAAACAATCTCAGGCGAATTTTCTTTATTGCGGGTTTGGTTAGCTTCACTATCGACTTGATCAACATATTCTTCTAAAGGAATCTCTTCTTTGATTCTTGCAACATGAATTAATGCATCCCCCTCATTAACGAGAGGTAAATGTGTACGCCCTACAACCACGCCAGAATTTGTTGCTTCGACTTGAGATTGCTTCTGCCCAAACGGATCAGCAATAGTGCCCAATACATCACCTTTTTTAACTGATGAACCAAGTTTGGTATTGTTGAGAAAAATGCCGCTACCAGTTGCCCGAACCCAGGAGCTGGACATGGCCACATGAGATTTAAGTTGTTTTTTGCGTGGTCTTCTCCTTGGTAACATACCGATAATAGACATCACATTGTTTATTCCGCGCACTCCAACCCGGACACCGAATTCATCCAATCTCAAAGCCTCGCCCGCCTCGTAGACTAATATTGGAATACCTTGTTTAACAACAGCTTCACGAATTGTACCTTCACGCAGCTTGGAATTAATCATTACAGGCACCGAAAAAGCGTGTGCTAATTCAAGTGTCAGTTCATCTTCAAGATTCGCACGAATTTGTGGCAGATTGGAACGATGTACAGCTCCCGTATGTAAATCAATCACATGAGTCGATTTTGAAATTACTTCGGTCATCAATAAATTGGCTAATCGACCTGCTAATGATCCTCGCTCTGAACCAGGGAAAGAGCGATTCAGATCACGCCTGTCTGGCAAATATCGGGATAAATGAATCATCCCATAGACATTAATCACCGGAATAGCAATTAAAGTGCCACGAATTCGATTTAGATTTTTCTGGTTAACTAATCGCCGTATAATTTCGACACCCAGGATTTCATCGCCGTGCAAGGCGGCGCAAACAAATAAACACGGTCCTGGTTTTTTACCATGAAAAACATGTACCGGCATTTCCATGGGAGTATGTGTATACAGCTCAGGTATTGGCAAATCCAGGGTAACATGGGTACCCGGTTTTATTTGTTTGCCGGCAAAATTAAAGTTCTTAGCTTGATTGGCTCTAGCCACTAACCCTTGCCACGTGTTCTTGTCTTTCTATGTTTAGCGTTTTTTTCCATGAACTCAATGATCATCCCAGCAACATCCTTGCCTGTCGCAGTTTCAATACCCTCAAGCCCTGGTGATGAATTAACTTCCATCACCACCGGGCCATGATTAGAGCGCAGAATATCAACACCAGCTACATTCAACCCCATTTTACGAGCTGATCTGACCGCAGTTGAACGCTCTTCAGGCGTAAGTTTGATTAATGAGGAACTACCTCCACGATGTAAATTGGAACGAAACTCACCTTCAGCGGCAGTGCGCATCATTGCTGCAACGACTCTGCCGCCCACCACAAATGCTCGAATATCTGATCCGCCTGCTTCCTTAATAAACTCCTGTACCAAAAAATTAGCATTTAGCTGCCGAAAGGCTTCTATTATGGTTTCAGCCGCTTTGCGCGTTTCGGCCAGAACAATCCCCTTGCCATGAGTGCCTTCAAGTAATTTGACCACTAATGGTGCACCACCAACGAGATTGATTAAATCCTTAGTATTTTTAGTCGAATGTGCAAATCCGGTTAAAGGCAAACCAACACCCGCACGGGCTAATATCTGCAGTGAACGTAATTTGTCACGAGAACGGGTAATCGCAACAGATTCGTTTAAAGGATAACTGCCCATCATCTCGAATTGCCTGAGTACTGCGCAACCATAAAAGGTCACAGAAGCTCCGATTCTAGGAATAACGGCATCGTAAAACGGCAGTTCTTCACCAGCCAAATGCACACTCGGCTCATGTGATGCAATATCCATATAACAATTCAGCGTGTGAACATAATCAATTTGATGTCCACGCTGCTCAGCCGCTTCAACCAAGCGTCGATTCGAATAAAGGCGATTTTTCGCCCGGCTTAATAAGGCAATTCTCAAATCTGTCTCCTATTTCTCCCGTGTCTTTTTGCGTTTTGGCTTGCCAACCAAGTACGCACGTGCTGGATCAACTGTAAACCGATGATTAATTGCTGTTCGGCCCAGTAACATCCGAAACCTCATTGTATCGCGGCCAGCTAAATTAATCTCTATTGGCCATTCATATTTTCCAATTTTAATTCTAGATTCGATGACATATCGTTTTTCCTTATGTCCTCCAGAATCACTGACTTCTCTATAGTCTAGAATGTTAGCCTCACATACAACCTCGATATCGGTGCGATTTTGAATTGGATGAATACCAAATCTGACGATGTTTCGTTGCGTATCAGGTTCAATAAAGTAAGCATGCAAAGCTGAAGTTCTCGCACCGGTATCGACTTTGCACTTGATCCGCATAATACCTAAGTCAGGCAGTGATACCCATTCACGCCAACCGAGTATTTGAAGTTGTTCTATCATTAAATCGATACGCCTTATTTTATCTCGGCATGCAGATGTACCTTATTTCCTTACTAGCTGCAAACTATTTTTACATTCAGGAATTGGTTTTGTTTAAGGGCAATTTAGTGGTATTTTTAACTTCCCGCAGGGTAAAACTTGTATTAATAAAGGCCACATGAGGCAAATTTGTTAGTTTTCTTCTGAGTACTTTTTCATAATCACGTATACCAGAAGTCATTACCCGCAAGCAATAGTCATAGTCGCCTGTGATCAGGTAACACTGCAATACATCAGGCAGTTTTAATACGGCCTGCTCAAAATCAAGCAGGGTTTGCTCATGATGATTTTCGAGCTTCACAAAACAAAAAACACAGACATCCAAATGCAAAGCTTCTGGATTTAAAATTACGGTACGTTGTTTAATCACGCCCTGTTCTTGCATTTGCTTAACACGCCGCCAGCAAGGAGTATGACTAAGCCCGACTCGTCTACCAATTTCAGTGATATTGAGTTCAGGCTCAGTTTGCAAAATTTCAAGAATTTTATAATCTATTTTGTCCATGGCGGCTTGTCGCGATTAAAGAATGCATCTATACCTTGCATCGCTTCCTCTGTTTCCCACCGATCTGCAAGTTTATTCGCACTGTACTCGAGTTGATCGACACCTGATTTTCTCGCCAGTTCTAAACATAATGATTTAGCCTGAGCTACGGCTCCTGGCGCACAATTCATAAAAGCTTCCACCTCTCGTTCAATGGCTTGATCCAATTCTGATTCTGGAACTACTTTTGAAATCAAACTGAGTTTAACAGCTCGCTGAGCATCAAAGCTTTTACCATTCATGAATACTTGTCTAGCATTGGCCTCCCCAAGTCTGCGTACGACGTAAGGCCCAATGGTTGCTGGGATCAATCCTAGCTTAGTTTCAGTTAAAGCAAATTTAGGCTCGGTTGAAGCAACAGTAATGTCGCATACTGATATTAACCCAACACCGCCACCATAGGCTGGCCCTTGAACTCGACCGATTAATGGTTTTGGTAATTCATCTAATTTGCGCAGCATTATCGCTAAGTTTGTTGACTGTTCAATTTTTGCTGCCCTATCCCTTTGCGCCTGCTCTTTCATCCAGCCAAGATCACCGCCTGCACAAAATGATTTTCCTTCTGCAGCTAAAACAACCACCCTGACGCTATCATTTTCGCCAAGAAGTTCAGCTGCTTTCAGTAGCTCATGAATCATCAGTGAGTTAATCGCATTATGTTTTTCGGGTCGATTTAGTGTTAAGCGTGCGACACTGTCGTTAACTTCTACTTTAATTGTCTCAAAGCTATCAATTTTCATTCACTTATACCAGTCACCTATTACTGTTATCCTAACTGACAAGTCCACGTGCAAACGACTCAACTACCTTAAGCTTCTCTATATCAATTCCTGTGTGATAACCCTTTTGCTCGAACAAATTTACGACCTCAGAAGTAGAAACATTGCCCTTTGCCCCGGGAGCATAAGGACAGCCACCCAAACCAGCAATTGCCGAATCAAAACGTCTGATTCCTTTTTCCAAACTTACCTCAATATTTTCTAGAGCACAGTGGTCGGTATCATGATAATGCCCAGCATATTTACCCGACTCATCAAGTTCAAGCACAGCATCTAACATCGCGGCTATTTCCTCTGGCTGGCCCTTTCCCGTTGTGTCACCAAGAGAGACCTCGTAGCAACCCAGCTCTAACAATGATTTTGCAACCTTCATCACGGCTTGAGGATTAACCGCACCTTCATAGGGACAATTTACCACGCAGGAGATATATCCCCTCACCCGGATGTCGTCTTTTTTAGCGTAACTCATCAATTCTTGAAAACGCTCAATACTTTGCTCTATGGAACAATTAATATTCTTTTGACTAAAAGTTTCCGAGGCTGCTGCAAATATTGCCACTTCATCCGCATTCGCAGTCTTGGCTAGCTCATAACCTTTCAGATTGGGCGTTAACACGGAATATCGGATATTTGCCAGCCGGTTAATACCTGCCATTACCTGTGCGGCATCTGCCAACTGAGGCACCCACTTTGGCGAAACAAAACTGGTGACTTCAATTGAACCAAATCCACATTCAGATAACATATTGACCAATTGGATTTTATCTTTGGCAGAAATTATTTGCTTTTCGTTCTGTAAACCATCACGCGGCCCAACTTCAACAATGCTAACATACTCATTCATTAGCTTCGAACGGTTCAACTATTAACAACAACACACCTTCATTGACTTGATCATTTCGAACAACTGACAGTCGATCAATCACCCCATCATGACTCGCTCGTAAACTATGCTCCATTTTCATGGCTTCCATAACGATCAATAAATCACCTTGTTTAACTGATTGCCCATTTTTTACATTTACTTGAGTGATCAACCCAGGCATGGGAGACATGATGTTTTTATCTGACACCGACTCCGCATCATTTTGAATATTAGAATCGACCAATTCAAAATCATACTTTTGCCCTTCTTTAAAAACTGTAATAATTGGTTGTTGACTGATGATTTTTGCTTTAACAATTTGTCCATCTAGTCCTAAAGTGGTCAGGTTGCCAACAAAATCATAAGAATCTATTAGTTGTACATCACCATCACAAACCACATCGATCTTTCCATTAGCATGTGTCATCACCGCAATATCAAACACCTGTGTACGATACTTGAGCTGCAGGTATTGTTTCGCAGCACTAAAATGCCTCCATCCTGTCAATATCTGCCAAGGATCGTTAGTATCTGCACCTGAAAAATAACCCAAAACTGATAAGACTGCGAATGGGATGGTTTGTTGATCGAGCGACTGCTCCTTTAGTAAATGTTCTGAATTCCGTTCAATTAAACCCGTATCAAGCTCTTCTTCTACAAACTCGTTGATATTGCAAAGTCGTTTAAGAAAATCAACATTAGTTTTGCAGCCAACAATATGAGTTTCAGCTAGAGCTACTTGAACATTGGTTAAAGCTTCTTGCCGTGAGGACCCATGAACAATCAATTTGGCAATCATCGGATCATAAAATGGAGTGATCTTGTCACCTTGTCTGACTCCTGAATCTATCCTGGCATTGTACTGTGGAACTGTCAGATAACTTAACCTCCCGATTGATGGCATAAAATTATTTTCCGCATCTTCAGCATAAATTCTTGCTTCAATAGCATGGCCATTGATCATCAAATTCTGTTGCGATAAGGGCAAAGGTTCTCCTGCCGCAACCCGTAATTGCCATTCAACCAAATCGAGACCTGTTATCGCTTCGGTCACTGGATGCTCAACCTGTAGCCGGGTATTCATTTCCATAAAATAAAAAGCATCTGGACTTAATCCTTTAGACGAATCCACAATGAATTCAACTGTTCCAGCTCCAACATAATTAACCGCTTGAGCAGCTTTCACCGCTGCCTCGCCCATCAAGCCCCGCATTTCATCTGACATTCCGGGGGCAGGCGCCTCCTCAATTACTTTTTGATGGCGACGTTGCATGGAGCAATCGCGCTCAAATAAATGCACAGTATTACCATGTTGATCTGCAAAAACTTGTACTTCAATATGGCGTGGAGAAGAGACAAATTTTTCGATGATCACGTTTGCATCACCAAAACTTGACTGTGCCTCACGTTTAGCACTTTCAAGAGAAGATACAAATTCGCTTTCTGATTTGACCAGACGCATGCCCTTACCGCCGCCACCGGCCCTTGCCTTGATTAATACCGGGTAACCAATCAAGTCAGCCTGTGATTGCAAATGACCTTGTTGTTGATTGTTATCATGATAACCAGGCACAACTGGCACACCAGCCTGTTGCATTAAAACTTTTGCCGCATCTTTAAGACCCATGGCTTTGATTGCACTAGCTGGTGGTCCTATAAAGATTATATTTGCTTGCTCACAAGCCTCTACAAAATCTGGATTTTCAGATAAAAACCCATAGCCGGGATGAATGGCCTGGGCGCCGGATTTGTTTGCCACTTCGATAATTTTTTCGATGCATAGATAGCTTTCGGAAACAGGTGCAGGGCCTATTAAATAGGCCTCATCGGCTAATTCAACATGTAATGCTGACTTGTCCGCTTGTGAATAGACTGCAACACATTCAATTCCCATTAGATTGGCTGTACGAATAACACGACAGGCTATTTCGCCGCGGTTCGCTATCAGGATTTTGTTAAACATGACTGTTATCCATAATTAAAACTGTCATTCCGCACCCATCCGAGTATAAAACCGAGCGATGTCGAGTAGATCCCTCGGCTTCGCTCGGGATGACAATCAAGGATTGTGTTTAAAGGCTCGGACATACTCAAGTTGATCCTTCGTAGAATCTATGCCCGTATGGGGATTTGGGATAACAATAAAATGTGTTTACTAAAAACCTGAACATCAGTGAAGAGATCCTCACGTCGCTACGCGATTCAGGATGATTTTCAAATGAATAAGTATTATTCATTTGAAAATCACATTCTAAAAACACCAAACTTAGTGTTTGGTATGGGCGCGTTGAGCGATGCAGACAGCGACAAAGCTAGTACTTCCCTGGATTTCCTAGGATCAATAACACCATCGTCCCACAAACGGGCTGACGCGTAGAGCGGATGACTCTGGTAATCAAATTGATCAATAATTGGCTGCTTAAATTCTTGCTCTTCATCCAAGCTCCACTCTCCTCCTTTGCGTTCAATTGAATCTCTTTTAACTGTTGCTAATACGCCGGCCGCTTGCTCACCACCCATAACAGCGATACGACTGTTCGGCCAAGTCCATAGAAATCTTGGATCATACGCCCGACCGCACATACCGTAGTTTCCTGCGCCAAAACTGTTACCTATGATTAAAGTCACCTTAGGAACTTGTGCGCTTGCCACTGCCGTAACCAGTTTCGCACCATCTTTAGCAATTCCAGCGGCCTCGTATTTTTGCCCCACCATAAACCCGGTAATGTTTTGCATAAACACTAATGGGATTTTACGTTGACAACATAGCTGAACGAAATGCGACCCTTTAAGTGCTGACTCAGAAAATAGGATACCGTTGTTAGCAATTATCCCTATTGGAAGTCCATGCACATGAGCAAATCCGCATACTAAAGTGTTTCCAAAGCGTGGTTTAAATTCATCTAGCCGCGAAGCATCAACAATTCGGGCAATGATTTCACGCACATCAAAAGGTTTACGTTGATCTGCCGGGACAATCCCTAAAATTTCCTCAGGATCATAGGCGGGTAACTCACTATTTTGCAAGGTCACGGTAACCTGTTTCTCGCGATTTAGATTCGCAACCACTCGCCTGGCTAATGTCAGTGCATGCCCATCGTTGTTTGCCATTTGATCTGCTACACCAGACAAACGAGTATGCACATCTGCACCACCTAAGTCTTCAGCCGAGACAACTTCACCTGTTGCAGCCTTCACTAATGGTGGTCCACCGAGAAAAATTGTGCCTTGATCTTTTACGATTATGCTTTCATCTGACATAGCCGGGACATAAGCACCACCAGCTGTACACGACCCCATGACCACAGAAATCTGGGCAATGCCATTTGCAGACATATTGGCTTGATTAAAAAATATACGGCCAAAATGATCCCTGTCAGGAAATACTTCATCTTGATTCGGTAAATTTGCACCACCGGAATCGACTAGATAAATACATGGAAGTTGATTCGTAGCCGCAATTTCCTGCGCGCGCAGATGCTTCTTAACTGTCATGGGATAATACGTGCCACCCTTAACAGTCGCGTCGTTACAGACAATCATGCATTCCTGATCGCTGACTCGCCCTATTCCTGTAATCATACCTGCCGAGGGTGAGGCGTTATCATACATATCGTGTGCAGCAAATAATCCCACCTCAAGAAAAGGCGAACCTGGATCCAGCAATCGTGAAACTCTTTCACGCGGTAAAATTTTGCCCTTGGATTTATGCCGCTCGATTGCCTTCTCACCGCCACCTGCCATAGCCTGTTCGGCGGCTACTTTAATTTGATCCAATGCCGAACCTAATGCTTTAGCATTGACTTTGAATTCATCAGAGTTGGGTGAGATTTTTGATTGAATAACTGACATTTATATACCCCCTCTAACCCCCCATGGGAAATTATTCGGGCTTGCATTGACATCATTTACCAGAAGTTGAAGTATGAAATTACTAGACATTGTTATTTAATGCTCGTTTCCTTTCCTAATAAATTCTACCGTTACTGGTCCGTAAAGCTTTACAGCTAACTATGCCCATTCCTCAAACAACTCCCTACCTATCAGCATTCTTCTGATTTCACTGGTGCCTGCACCAATTTCATAGAGTTTGGCATCGCGCAGCAATCGTCCGGTAGGATATTCGTTGATATAACCACTCCCCCCTAATGCTTGTATCGCCTCCAAAGCTAATTGAGTGGCTTTCTCTGCTGCATAAAGAATACATCCTGCTGCATCCTTACGTGTGGTTTCACCACGATCGCAAGCAGCTGCAACAGCATAGACGTAAGCACGACAGGCATTCATGGTGGTATACATGTCCGCTAGTTTGCCTTGCATAAGTTGAAATGTGCCGATTGGCTGATCGAACTGTTTGCGTTCATGTACATAAGGCACTACCACGTCCATACAGGCTCTCATAATACCAAGTGGGCCACCAGCGAGAGTGACTCGCTCATAATCTAAACCAGACATTAATATATTTACACCTTTGCCAATCTCACCAAGAGTATTTTCTTTGGGCACTAAACAATTTTCAAAAACCAGCTCACAGGTATTTGAACCACGCATACCCAGCTTATCCAATTTCTGAGCGGTTGAAAAACCGTCAAATTCTTTTTCAACTAGAAATGTGCTTATACCTTTTGATCCGGCCGTGGGATCTGTTTTTGCATACACTACCAAAACACTGGCATCAGGGCCGTTGGTGATCCACATCTTATTACCATTTAATACATAGCCTTCATCAGTCTTTGTTGCAGATAATTTCATTGAAACCACATCGGAACCGGAACCAGGCTCTGACATAGCTAAAGCACCAACGTGCTCCCCTGAACAAAGCTTGGGTAAATATTTTTGCTTCTGCTCGTCAGTGCCGTTCCTGTTTATTTGATTCACACATAGATTGGAATGCGCACCGTAAGATAAACCAATTGATGCCGATGCGCGGCTGATTTCTTCCATCGCCACAACATGTGCCAAATAGCCCATACCTGAGCCACCATGGTCAGGATCAGCTGTGACACCCAACAAACCCAACTCACCTAGCATAGGCCACAAATCAATCGCAAATGTATTAGTTGAATCGATTTCTTCTGCACGTGGTGCAATCTTTTCCTGAGCGAAACGATGCACCATGTCACGTAGAGCTTCTATTTCTTCCCCTAGAGCAAAGTTCATTCCTGAGTTAAACATTCTGATTACCTATCAAGTTAACTAGTTTCATAGTCATAAAATCCCTTTGCAGTTTTACGTCCCAAATAGCCGGCATCAACCATTTTCACTAATAATGGGCAAGGCCTGAATTTTGAATCCCTAAACTCTTCATGCAAAACTTTCATTACCGAAAGACAAACATCCAGGCCGATTAAATCTGCCAGAGTCAACGGGCCCATTGGATGGTTCATTCCGAGTTTCATGACTTCATCTATTGCTTCAGGTGTCGCGATTCCCTCATACAAAGCAAATATAGCTTCATTAATCATCGGCACTAGAATTCGATTTGAGACAAAACCCGGACTATCATTAACTTCAACTGGAGTTTTACCTAAATCAAGTGAAACCTGATGAATCATTTCATAGGTATCATCACTGGTCTGTAATGCACGAATGATTTCAATAAGCTGCATTACCGGCACAGGATTCATGAAATGCATACCTATGACCTTATCAGGACGGTCTGTGGCTGCGGCAATTTTGGTCAAAGAAATCGAAGAGGTATTGGATGTAAGCACCGCATCCGCTTGGCAAATTTCATCAAGCTCTTGGAAAATCTTAAGCTTAATTTCAATGTTCTCTGTGGCCGCTTCAATTACCAAATCGACCATCGCTAAATCTTTAGTCCAAGTAGTGGTTGTAATTCGACCCAAAGCAACAGATTTTTTATCTTCACTGATTAGCTCTTTTTTTACTAAACGATTAAGACTATTCTCGATTGCTGTTAGCCCAGAATTGAGCCGTTCATCTGAGATGTCACACATGATGACATCAAAGCCTGAAGCGGCAAAAACCTGGGCAATGCCATTGCCCATGGTACCCGCTCCGATTACAGCAACACTTTTAATATTCACTCTAACTCCTTGTTTTATATAATCAAGTATTCCGCCTATACTTCCCACCGACTTGGTAAAGCACATCAGAGATTTGTCCAAGCGAACATGTTTTAACGGCCTGCATCAATTCAGCAAAGATATTTTCACCATTGAGAGCTGCCTGCTTAACCTTCTCAAGAGTGTCTACAGACTCTGATTGGTGGCGCTGGTGAAAATCTCCTAGGCGCTCGATCTGGCTTTGTTTTTCCTTTTCTGTAGACCGAGCTAGTTCAATGATTTTATTTTCTTCATCGTTCTCGGGATTCAAAAATGTATTTACACCAATGATGGGCAAACTGCCATCATGTTTACGATGTTCATAATGTATGGATTCGTCTTGTATCTTGCTACGTTGATAGCCCGTTTCCATAGCACCCAAAACACCACCTCGTTCTGATATCCGTTCAAACTCTAGCAGTACAGCCTCTTCAACTAATTCTGTCAATTCGTCAATAATGAAGCTGCCTTGATTTGGGTTTTCATTCATCGCTAACCCCCATTCATTATTGATAATTAGTTGGATTGCCAACGCCCGGCGGACCGACTCACCCGTTGGAGTTGTAATCGCTTCATCATAGGCATTGGTATGCAAACTATTACAGTGATCATAAACAGCAATGAGCGCCTGCAAGGTAGTGCGAATATCATTAAAACTCATCTCTTGGGCATGGAGTGAGCGACCAGAGGTCTGAATATGATATTTAAGTTTTTGTGAGCGAGAATTTGCACCATATTTATCCCGCATTGTTACCGCCCAGATTCGACGTGCAACCCGCCCAATAACGGAATATTCAGGGCACATTCCATTGCTGAAGAAAAATGATAGATTCGGCGCAAAATCATCAATATCCATGCCCCTGGCCAAATAAGCTTCTACATAAGTAAATCCATTTGCAAGAGTAAAAGCAAGCTGACTTATCGGGTTAGCCCCCGCCTCAGCAATGTGATAGCCTGATATAGAAACGGAATAAAAATTTCGCACCTGATGAGCCACAAAATATTCCTGTATATCACCCATCAGTTTTAATGAAAATTCGGTCGAAAAAATACAGGTGTTTTGACCCTGATCTTCTTTAAGAATATCGGCCTGTACAGTACCACGTACGTCCATTAATGCCTGAACTTTAATTTGCTCGAGTTCATTTTCACTCAGCGATGACTTCTTTTCAGCCTTGGCTTTATCAATCCGCTGATCAATAGCTGTATTCAAGAACATAGCCAGAATAATCGGCGCCGGTCCATTTATAGTCATCGAGACTGACGTCATTGGATCACATAAATCAAACCCGTCGTACAAGACCTTCATATCATCAAGGGTCGCAATGGATACTCCTGAATTACCAACTTTACCGTAAATATCGGGTCGTTCATCGGGATCGCAACCGTATAATGTTACTGAATCAAAAGCAGTGGAAAGGCGTTTGGCCCTTGAATGTTCTGACAGTGCTTTAAAGCGTTTATTAGTTCTAAAGGCATCCCCTTCGCCCGCAAACATGCGGGTTGGGTCTTCACCGGCACGCTTGAACGGAAATACACCAGCCGTGTAGGGAAACTCACCTGGGACGTTTTCCAGCATTAACCACTTAAGTCGTTCGCCATAGTCTTTGTAAGCAGGCAGAGCAACCCGTGAAATTAAATTCCCCGATAATGTTTCTCGCTTTAGTTTATTGACGATTTCTTTATCTCGGATTTTGATGACTTGCTCATCACCACTATAACGCCCGATTAAATCCTCCCAGCCTGAAAGTAGTTTTTGTGCCTCATCACTAAAACTTGCACTTTTAGTTTTAAGTAAATCATCAATCTCCTTAATTTGTGTATCAGCCGACTCAGCTAACATACGCTTGGTTTCAGTCAGTTGTTGGCATTCTCTGGCCACATCAGCTTGTTGATGTGCGTTGGATTTATACAAACGTACTGTTTCAGCGATCTCAGCTAAATAACGACGACGCTTTGTTGGAATAATTTGATTTTGATCTGTAGAAACCCGAGTCTCGACCTTCGGCAAAATATTTTCACTAGTCTTGAACCCATATGGTTCTAGTTGATTTTTTAATTCCTGATACAAAGCGGTAATACCATCATCATTAAATCGCGAAGCGATAGTTCCAAATACAGGCATTTGTTCAGGTGTGTTTGAAAATGCTTCTCGATTACGTTGAACCTGTTTACACACGTCGCGGTAAGCATCAGTCGCACCCTTACGGTCAAATTTATTTATCGCAACGACATCTGCAAAATCCAGCATGTCAATTTTCTCAAGCTGTGTTTGTGCTCCAAATTCCGGTGTCATCACATAAAGCGAACAATCGACCATCGACGAAATCGCAGTATCACCTTGACCGATACCTGGAGTTTCAAGAATCACCAAATCCACGCCTGATAATTTACAAGCATTAATCATATCGGGCACATTATCCGGAACTTCACTTAACGCATCACGTGTTGCCACTGAACGCATAAAAATATTTGGGTGGCTAATAGCATTCATACGGATGCGATCGCCAAGCAATGCACCACCGGTTTTTCTGCGAGTTGGATCCACAGCGATGATGGCTATTTTTAGACTGTCATTTGAATCCATTCGAAATCGAAGAATCACTTCATCTGTTAGCGAAGACTTACCTGCCCCACCTGTCCCGGTAATACCAAGCACCGGAATACTTTTCCCTGATTCAACAACCTGATCGTTAATAGTTAGAAGTTGATCACTTGAGGCGGTAAAGTTTTCGATTGAAGTGATCAACTTTGCCAGTGCTCGCCAATTTCCACCTTTAACTTGTTCAACCACGGATTGATCGTCGCAACCACGGTTAAATCGACTCAGTTCAATGGTGTTCTCAATCATGCCTTTGAGACCCATTTCCAAGCCATCCTCAGGGGAGTAAATTCGGGTTACGCCATAGTCCTGAAGCAATTTGATTTCTTCAGGAATAATGACGCCACCGCCGCCTGCAAAAACTTTTATTTCTTCCCCTCCCTTTTCCTTAAGCATGTCCACCATGTATTTCAAATACTCGACATGCCCTCCTTGGTAAGAACTGATCGCTATGCCATTCACATCTTCTTGCAGGGCCGCATCAACGATTTCGGCAACAGCACGATTGTGACCCAGATGAATCACTTCAACGCCAAATGATTGCAAAATGCGGCGCATAATATTGATAGCCGCATCGTGGCCATCAAATAGACTGGCCGCGGTAACAAAACGAACTTTTGAAGCGACATCCTGAGATGCTTGGGCAGGCATATCCATGGTTGTTCCAGGGTTTGGCTCGACAAATCAAGCTATGTGGTTTATGCTTTAATTCTAACTATCCTTAACGTTAACGTCAATCATGAAAGAGAGCAACAACAGAGCAATATTTACCTTCCTGAGCAGTGCTGATTGCAAGGGATCTTCTTTCTTCTATTCAGGCGTTGGTCAATGAATCGAGCCGAAATCAAACAATGTAGATTCCTCGGTAAACTCGGAATGACAGTTGAATGAAAACTACAGTCACCTATTCTATTTCCGAGTTGGCAAAACATTTCGACGTCACCACACGAACGATCCGATTCTATGAGGATCAGGGTCTAATCTCCCCTCAGAGAAAAAACACCGTCAGAATCTATACTGACCGTGATCGAGTCCGATTGCAGTTAATATTACGCGGCAAACGATTAGGCTTCTCACTTGCAGAAATCAAAGAAACGCTAAAACTTTACGATTCGACTCCAGATAAAAAAGTCCAACTGGAGTATGTACTAAACGTTATCGAGACTCACCGTAAAAAGCTTTTGGAAAAACAAAAAGATATAAAACGCACTTTAGCAGATATGAAAATAGTGGAACAAAAAATTATTGAAAAACTAACTAACTAGTTATTCATAATGCGTCCACATTCTCAGGACTTTAACAATTTTTTCTTCTTTTAAAACCTGATAGACCAATCGGTGCTGAATGTTAATTCGTCGTGAATAAGCGCCTTTAAGATCGCCTACTAGTTTTTCGTACGGGGGTGGTTTTTTAAAAGGATCATCTTGTACCAATTTTAATAAATCTTGGGCTTTTGGCTTGAGTCCACCTGCTGCTAACTTTTTAGCATCCTTTTGTGCGTATTTTGTAAAAACGATTTTCCAAGTCACCAATCTAATTCCTGACTGCATTCATCAACCGGGGTTTCCATACCCTCGCGTATAGATTCGCGCATGCCCGGAATAGACAATAAAAATAAGGTTTCCTGAATCGCTGCCCAATCCTCGTCAGCGATCAAAACCGCTTTATTTCGTTTACCCGAAATCATTAGCGGTTGATGAGATTCGCTTACCTCATCAATTAAACGATATAAATTGGCTCGTGCTTCTGTAGCGGTAATAGAAGTCATTTGTAAAGACTAGACTTAATAAGTAGAATTGTACGCTATTACGTACGTACGTCAAGTAGTACGATAAGAATACCTTTACGAATTGGGAAGATTCGGAGAGTAGACATTAATGAACTTAGTCACATTATCAAACAATGGCTCTTTTCCTGCAGACTGTTTATCGAAGAATCTGTACTCCAAGCATTCGTCGGTCAAAGTGACATTGAGGTTTTTGACTTCAGTTTCATAGACGGCATTACAAATCCAGTCGTCAGTATGGGTGTCAAAGACAGTGAAAAAATAGCTCGGGGTATCGGCAATGTAGGTCAGTTCCAAACCCATTTCTTCTCTGATTTCACGTTTTAGTCCTTGTTCCACTGATTCACCATGATCAAGCCCTCCTCCGGGTAACTCCCATAGTCCGGCAATATCTTTAACTAACAGAAATCGACCTTGATCATCAAGGATTAGAGCTTTGACACTGACTCGGTAATAACATTCTGGTGTTTCAGGCATCTGATTTTCCTCTTGTTATTCTGTTGGCACTCATTCGGGTATAAAAGCGACGGCGATCGGGGGATCTTCTAATAGTTGTTTGGAATTTCTAGTAGGGTTCCAGTTCTTTTCAAAGTAGAAATCTACTCTAAGAAGATTCTGGCCTGCGCCAGAATGACGAATTGAACAATCCAAAAGTATTTTTGGCATTTGTCACCAATAACTAATCGCATTGGCATAGATACTTTCCATGTCAGCTTGGTTTGCAACTTTGGGGGCATTAGCAATAGCCCGAGATTGTCGAATTGATGACGCAGCCATCGCCTTTACATCGTTTTGACTGAAACCGACTCCACTAAGACCATTAGGAGCTGAAGTGCTTTTCATAAGTTCGACAATACGATTGGCAACCACTTCACCGGCATCATCAGGTATTGCATCCTTCATATCGGCACCCAAAAAGTTGGCTGCTTCGAGATGACGCTCTGGTGCTCCTTCTGCCAAATAACGGAAAATAGAAGGCGCATTAACAACCACGCTAAACCCATGTGGAACAAATGGGGATTCGACATGGTATCCGTCCGTTGTTATATCTGACATTAAATGGGTAATGCCATAAGACATGGCATGTGGCAAGTGTGTGCCTGAATTGCCAAAGGCCATACCGGCCAATGTCGCACCCCACATTAAATTATCACGTGCTTCACTATCAGTGGAATCTGCAACACCACGAATAATATATTTACCAACAATATCCAAAGCCTTGGATGCTGCCATATCACTCCATGGATTGGCCCCTTGTAACAAAGGTCTTTTGCGTGGATCTTCAATCTTATCCCATTGGGTGTAAGCCCGTGCGGTATAACATTCAATTGCGTGGCAGAGTAAATCAAATCCAGTCGACGCAACAATATTGGCTGGCAATGTTTCAGCGCAAGTTGGATCAATTAACGCTTCACTCGGCAACATGTAGGGGCTTCCGAACACAAATTTACAATTCAGTTCATTAATGCGAATCACTGATACTGAAGTACATTCAGATCCCGTGCCTGATGTTGTGGGACAAGCCAAGTGTGGCAATAGTGGACCTGGCACAGCCTGACCAACACCAACCGGCGGCCCAAAATAATCTGTAAACTCGGCTGGATAAAGCGAATAGACCATGGCAGCTTTAGCCGTATCAATGGTTGACCCCCCTCCTATTGATATCACACCTTCAAAATTTCCATCATTGAGGAATTTGGTTGCTGAGATGATGGTTGCATCATCAGGTTCGATACGAATGTCACTGAAAACGGCAAAATCTATTTTGGCTTCTAAAAGAGAATCGGAAACCGTTTTGACATAGGGTCCGCTCACTAATGTTGGATCACTAAACAGGGCAACTCGCTTCATGCCCCAGGTTGAGGCGCGAGTGCCTGCTTCAGCTAAACAACCTCGCCCAAAGGTTAACTTAGGCATCATTACGGTAAACGTATCAGCACCGTGCTCACAATGTTGAAAATATTGACAACCCATGTTCTATCCTTTTATTTCTCCTTCGGGATCATTAATCGTCATCAAGGTTCCAACCATTGTAGCGACTAATTTTTTATTATTGCTCTGATGGGCATATAACTCCCCTTCAGATACAGTGATAGTTCGACCAGGTTTTTTAACTCTACCAAAGGCTTGAAACCAATCACCTTTGGCCGGTGAAAGCAGATTAACTTTGAATTCTATTGTCAGGATGCCAGCATCTTCAGGCATTAACGAAAATGCTGAATAACCACATGCACTGTCAACTACTGTCGAAACAATTCCTGCGTGAATAAAATCGTGTTGCTGGGTCAATGACTTAGAATATGGAAATGTGATTTCAACATAACCCGGTTGCACATCGACAATGCTGGCATTAATGGTATGCATAACATCTTGACGATTAAAACTATCGATGACTTTTTGTTTATAGTTTGGATCACTGACAATAAACTTGTTAGCCACTTTTAACTCCAACTCAGATTTTCCAAATCAACTTCTATTAACTCAGAAGTTGTTACTAAACGCTCATCATTCACTAAATTCGGATAATGATCAACTGTTTTTCTAAATTGGGTTTGTGGATGATTTACTACTTGATTAATATCTGGCACAGGCTCGTAACAACAATCAACACAAGAAAGTAATTCATTCCAATAAGCCTGATTTTGACCTTGAAATAATAGTTCTAGCTTTTTAATCAAATTTTCCTGAGGTAGAGCATCCTCGTGTCGATCTGTCCAATCAGGTTTACCAATGGCCTCGCAAAAATTCTGCCAGAATTTTTTCTCGAGCGCCGACAGCGTTACAAACTGATCATCGGCGGTTTGATAGACATTATAATATGCCGCATCACCACTGAGTATTTGTGAAATATGCTCAGACTGAACCAAATAATGCCAACTCAATACCGGCTCATACAAACTGGCATCAATAAAACAACCCAGCCCCGATTTTTCTCTGGCATATAAAGCAGCTAGTACCGTATTACAAGCCTGAATGGGAGCAAGGTGATCGGCTAATGGTGGATAAACAATCTGTGGTTGTTTATTTTTACCGTGGGTACTTAGCAAACCGGCTACTGTGCAATACCCCAAGTCATGCCCGGCTTTTTGTGAGTATGGTCCAGTTTGTCCATAACCTGTTAATGTGCAATAAATGAGTCGTTGGTTTATTGATTTCAATGCTAGTCGATCAAATCCAAATCGATCTAACACCCCAGGACGAAATCCGTCTATTAAAACATCGGCTTGTGTTATGAGTTCTGTTAATTTTTCTAACCCTTGCTCAGTTTTCAAATCCAGCCGTGAAATTTTTTTACCTCGATTTAACCAACAATACGGTTTGGATGGATTTGTTTTTCTCTCATTAAAATAGCGCATTGGATCACCGTTTGGAGGCTCAATTTTAATCACCTCAGCACCAAGGTCCGCCAGCATTCGAGTTAGATAAGGCCCTGGGATGTATTGGGATAAGTCGATGACTCGGATGTCTTTTAGCAGCATTGTGAAAGTCGACTTGGTTTAGGAGATCCTTCGTCTACGCTTTTATACCCGAAGGGGTGCGGGATGACAAATAAATATGTATAGCTCGATTCCTATTCGTACTTTCTAATATCTTCAATGACGACACCGTCGTTTTTGAGCGAATCGGTCTCAACAAATTCAACTTCACCTCGCACTTTACAAATGTCCCGAATACTATTTTCTATTGCTTGCTTGAGACCCTCATCGGGCTGATTAGTTTCACAATACAAGGTCATTTGATCAGCTTGATCAATCCAGTCAATCACCAACCTAGCCCGTTTTAATTCAGCATGTCTTTTAACGACTTTATCGATTAACTCTGGCCTGACAAACATGCCACGAACTTTTGCCGTTTGATCAGCGCGGCCCATCCAGCCTTTTATACGCCTGTTGGTTCGCCCGCAAGGACTTGTACCACTCATAATCGCTGACAAATCTCCTGTGGCAAAACGAATCAACGGATAATCCGGATTCAACGTTGTAACAATAACTTCTCCCACTTCACCGTCTGGGACTGGATCTCCTGAACCAGGACGCACAATTTCTAAATAAACGCCTTCGTCGACAATTAAGCCGGAGTCTGCTGAAGACTCATAAGCAATTGAACCTAAATCCGCTGTCGCATAGCATTGAACTGAATTAATGCCATTGCTCTTAAAAAAACTTCGCAGCGAGGGTGGAAAAGCTTCTCCTGCAACAAGCGCTTTTTTTATACTGCTCACATCGGCATCAAACTCCTCAGCTTTTTCGAGGATGATTTTTAAAAATGAAGGGGTACCCACATAGGCATTGGGTTTTAGATCATTGATCGTCTGTATTTGTAATTCGGTTTGTCCTACGCCAGCCGGGATAACTGCACAACCGAGAGCATGACAACCTGTTTCCCCCATTGCTCCAGCCGGACTCAAATGATATGAAAAACAATTTACAGCCAGATCACCCTTTCGAAAGCCAGCAGCATATAGAGTACGGGCAAAACGCCAATAATCCTCTCTTTTAGTACTGGGTTCATAAATAGGGCCAGGGGAAGCAAAAATGTTACCAAGCCGACCCTGCTTTATTGCTGTTAAACCACCAAATGGAGGATTGGCAATCTGCTGTTGTTGTAATTCAGATTTACGTGTTAGTGGAAATTCAGTCAACTGATCGATAGATATTAATCTCTCTAAATCAACATATCTGAAATGCTGCTGGTAAAAGTCAGTGTTATTTTTCGCATGTTTTATTTGCGCATTCAGTTTGTCTAATAACAAACTCTCACGCTCTGAGACCGGCATGGTTTCGAGATTGTCGTAGTGGTCAGTCATGTCTTCCTGAGGCGCTTAGCGCCGTAAGGGCCTCCTGATGTTCGGCTTTATGCCAGAATAAGTGCTAAATGACAGAAAACTGGATTCCCGCCTGCGCGGGAATGACGATTTAAAGTAATGCATATCCATTAAGCCAACCAACGTTTACGACGCCGATAAGATTTAACGTCACGGAAGTTCTTTTTGTCACCGCCGCTTAATCCTAAATAGAATTCCTTGACGTCTTCGTTTTCGGCCAAGTCTTTAGCTTCACCATCCATGACTACTCTACCGTTTTCAAGAATATATCCATAACTGGCATAGCGCAGGGCGATAGAAGTGTTTTGCTCAGCTAATAGAAAAGTAACTTTTTCAGCCTCGTTAAGCTGCTTAACGATTTCAAAGATTTCTTCGACCAACTGTGGCGCTAGGCCCATTGATGGTTCGTCTAACAATATTACTTTTGGCCTAGCCATCAGAGCGCGGCCTACCGCAATCATCTGTTGCTCACCACCTGATGTATAGCCCGCCTGACTTTTTCGGCGTTCTTTTAAGCGTGGGAAATAACTATAGACCTTCTCCAAGTCGTCACTTACTGCTTGGCGACCATCTTTGCGAATATAAGCACCAGTTAACAGATTTTCTTCTACGGTTAGATGCTCGAAGCAATGCCGCCCTTCCATAACTTGCACTACACCACGATGCACAAGATCAGAAGGCAATAAGTTTTCGACTCGTTCACCCATGAATTCAATTGAGCCTTTGGTGACCTCGCCTCGCTCGGTACCAAGTAAGTTAGAAACGGATTTTATAGTAGTAGTCTTACCTGCTCCATTAGCACCTAAAAGCGCAACAATACTACCTTCCGGAACTTCTAGCGAAACGCCTTTGAGCACCAAAATAACGTGGTCATAAATGACCTCTATGTTTTTGATGCTGAGTACGTTAGGATGTGGTTGATTCATTGGCACATAGAGTTCTGGGCGGTATTAGATCCCGCCCAGAAATCATAAATATCTAACTACAATCACGTGGAGTGATATTGTTCTCTGCTGCATAGGCATCAGAATCCTCCATGATAAGTGCATCGACCACTTCTCGGTCAGCACCGGTAAAGTCCGTTATCAGCGACCATTGCTGAGCTGCAGCGTCCCATTGTTGGATTGCACCTAACCCGGGGCCACCGTGATTTTCGCAGGTGACATTGATTTCAGGACCAAAACCAGGCAATCCAAGTTCAGCCATTCTGGCTTGGTCGATTTTCAGTGCCTCCATACCATCACGCATTTGGGTTGGCGTTAACGCTTGAGTACTGTGAATCTCCTGAGCTGTCTTGGCTGCTTCAGCGGCTAACATGGCGGCATACATACCACGGTTGTAAAGCACTGTTCCTAAGTTAGAGCCATCCCCCGCTGCTTTACCAGCATCAAGCACGTATTTGCGCATGTCTTCATAAATTGGGAAATCATCGCCCACACCATGCATGGCGATAGCTTTGTAACCATTGGCAGCTTCACCGGCCGGTAATACGTCATTTTCAGAGGCTGACCACCAGACGCCAATGAATTTATCCATGGGATAACGGATGTTGGCGGCCTCTTGAATTGCCACCTGATTCATCACTCCCCAACCCCACATCAAGACATAATCTGGGCGATCACGGCGGATCTGTAGCCACTGAGACTTCTGCTCTTGACCAGGATGGTCAACTGCTAACAGTACTAATTCATAACCGTGTTTTTTGGATAGCTCTTCAAGTGTGCGGATAGGTTCTTTACCGTAAGCAGAATTGTGATACACCAAGGCAATTTTTTTGCCGTTTAAGTCACCACCTTCTTGATCGCTAATGTATTTGATGATGATTGAAGCAGCATCCCAATAAGTACCAGGGTAGTTGAACACGTGGCTAAATACTTTTCCGTTAGCAGCCGATGTTCTGCCATAACCCATTGAGTGCAACGGAATGTCGTCAGCAGTCACTTTTGGAATTAACTGATAAGTAATACCGGTGGATAATGGCTGATAAACCAAAGCACCCTGGCCTTTGGTTGATTCGTAACATTCAACGCCTTTTTCAGTGTTGTAACCGGTTTCACACTCGATGACTTTAATCGGTTCACCACCGATACCACCATCACGCTCATTAAGCAGTGTGAAGTAGTCCTCATAACCATCAGCAAACTGAATGCCGTTAGGTGCATAAGGACCGGTCCGATAACTTAATGATGGAAATACTAGCTCAGCAGATGCGATTGTAGAAATCGCTAGAAAAACCAAAGCAACGCTAGACGTAAATAGAAGTTTTATATATTTCATATAGCCTCCATGTTTAACAAAAATTATATGACCGTTTAGTGTGGAAACGGCCACAGTCGAAGCTTCTCTTTTGTGATTCGCCACAGCCGCGTTAGACCATGCGGTTCAACAATTAAGAAAAACATAATCAGCCCACCAATAATCATCAAGATCAGGTGGGCCACCAAATCAGTCGGCCAGCCAAAGCCACCGACCAAAATATTTTTTAATAATACCGGCATCAGGATTAAAAAGGTGGCACCGATAAATGAACCCAGTATTGACCCCAGTCCACCGATAATAATCATAAATAAAACCAAGAATGATTTATCTATACCAAAAGCTTCAGTGGGCTCCACCGCGCCCAGGTAAATCATAAAAAACAAAGCGCCAGCGATGCCTACATAAAACGAACTTACTGCAAAAGCCGACAATTTTGCAGCTAAAGGGGGTACACCGATGATTTCTGCAGCTATGTCCATGTCTCGTATTGCCATCCAAGAACGCCCTATACGCCCTCGGGTTAAATTCCGCGCGATCACTGCAAAAACTACAACTATCGTCAAGCAAAATAGATAGGTTGCCCAAGGTGGTGCATTGGGGCCACTAACAATAATCCCGAATATTGTCCGCTCAGGTGCTGTAATTTGCCCAGAGGCCGAATAATTATAAAACCAGGGCACTTTGTTGAACAACCAGACTAGGAAAAACTGCGAGGCTAACGTTGCCACAGCCAGATAAAACCCTTTAATCCTGAGACTTGGCAAGCCAAAGATCATCCCCACCATTGCTGTTACTCCACCGGAAAGAATAATCACAATGAATAAATTAAGCTCAGGCATAGCCGTGGTTAACTTGTAACTCGCATAAGCACCCACGGCCATAAATCCACCGGTACCAAGGCTGACCTGACCGCAATAACCTGTCAGTATATTTAATCCCAGTGCTGCCATCGACCAAACCAGTACTGGAACCAGTACCGATTTTTCCCAGTAATCGTTGATTAAAAATGGGACAACCAGAAAAGCAAATGCGACAAATCCCCAAACTACCCAGCGGTCAAGTTTGATCGGAAAGGTCTGCTGATCAGCTCGGTAAGATGTTTTGAAATCGCCTGATTCTCGATAAAACATCTACACTCTCTCGATTATTTTTTCGCCGAACAAACCTTGAGGTCTGAACATTAAGAACACTAATGCCAACACATAGGCAAACCAATTTTCAGTCGCACCGCCAATTAATGGACCTATCCAGTATTCAAATAATTTTTCACCCACACCAATGATAAGCCCGCCGATAATCGCTCCTGGAATTGAGGTAAATCCGCCAAGAATTAGAACAGGTAAGGCTTTTAAGGCAATCAGCGAAAGTGAAAATTGCACCCCTGATTTTGATCCCCACATAATCCCGGCAACTAAGGCTACAAAACCTGCAATCGACCAAACAATCACCCAAATAGTTCTAAGTGAAATACCTAAGGTTAATGCTGCCTGATGATCATCGGCAACGGCTCTTAATGCTCGCCCTGTTTTGGTGTACTGAGAAAATAAAGTGAGTGAAACCACTAACAACACAGCTATTATTGCTGCCCAGACATCCAACACATCGATATACATGCCGTAGTAATTCTCGTCAGAAGACCAGGCTTTGGTGACATCCTCCCACCAAAATGAGCCCCCAGAAGGAATGCCCACGTTTAGAGCTTTAATATTGGCACCCCACATTAAATCGCCCAAGCCTTCCATAAAAAACGCAAGACCAATGGTAGCCATAAACAGAATAATAGGTTCAGTGTTAACAAGGTGGCGCAGTAAAAAGCGTTCCACCAAGTAGGCCAAAATGACCATCACAATGATGGTGAAAATAATTGCTACAAAAGTATTTAATCCATCTGACCAGTATTCAATGTGAGTTCCAAAAATCGCATTGATCAAATGGGCAAATGGCACTTGGCCGGTTTGAAACCCCACCAATGTCAGCGCTGCGAATAATGCCATCACACCTTGAGCGTAGTTGAATATTCCAGATGCCTTATAAATTAATACAAAACCGAGGGCGACCAACGAATACATGATGCCAGCCATAAGGCCGTTAAGCATCACTTCAATTACGTTTAAGAGTTCAACCGGCATAACGGTTCCCGGTATGACCGTCATGCTGGTGAAAACCAGCATCTCCTTCTGGTGCCGGAGATATGGAGATTCCGGCTCGGAGGCCGGAATGACGAAATCTTAACTTAAGCATGACTCACCCCTAAATATGCATCGATCACCGCCTGGTTGTTGCGTACTTCATCAGGTGTGCCATCAGCGAGTTTGCGTCCGTAATCCAACACAACTACACGGTCAGACAAATCCATGACCACACCCATATCGTGCTCAATTAAGGCGATAGTAGTACCGAATTGGTCATTGGCATCGAGAATAAACCGACACATGTCTTCTTTCTCTTCCAGATTCATACCGGCCATGGGTTCATCGAGCAACAGTAATTTTGATTCAGCTGCCAGAGCTCTGCCTAATTCGACTCGCTTCTGCAAACCATAGGGTAGACGGCCAACCGGTGTCTTGCGAATAGACTGAATTTCCAAAAAGTCGATAATTTCCTCAACACGTTGTCTATGCTCAAGTTCTTCCCGTTCCGCTTTACCCCACCACAATGCTTGCGAGAAAATGTTACTTTTCATATGGATATATCGGCCAGTCATCAAATTATCCAAGGTTGACATGCCCTTGAATAAGGCGATGTTCTGAAAAGTACGAGCAATGCCTTGTTTTGCAATTTGAAACGGTTTTAAATTTTTTCGCTTTTGACCATTAAACCAAATTTCACCTTCCTGTGGATGATAAAAACCATTAATCACATTCAACATAGAGCTTTTACCAGCACCATTCGGTCCGATAATTGCTCTGACCTCGCCTTCAAGCACATCAAAACTAACTTCTGTTAACGCTTTGACTCCACCAAAAGCCAGTGAAATATTTTTGACTTCTAAAATAGCGTCGTCAAATGTGCGTTGAGCATCCATTAGCTTGCCTTTTTCAACGTTTCAAAGGTTTGCAAGTTCTTGATCTCTAGATCGGCTTCGATAAACCCTTTGCGGCCATCTTCAAAAGTGACTTCAGTTTTGACATGACACTGATCTTTATCTGAATATAAAGCTGCAAGCAAATCATCATATTTTTCTGAAATAATCCGCCGCCTCACTTTTCTGGTGCGGGTAAGCTCTCCATCATCAGCATCCAATTCTTTATGCAGAATCAAAAAGCGCTTTACTTGTGATGCTGACAATTGTTCATCATTAGCCAAGTCCTGATTCACCTGTTCTATATTCTTCAGCATCATCCCAAAGACTTGAGGATGAGCCGCCAATTCTTGGTAACTTGAATAGGGAATATTGTTGCGTTCCGCCCAGTTTCCCACCGCATCCAGATCGATATTGATCATTGCCGTAACAAAATCTTTCTCATGTCCAAAGGTGACCGCTTCCTTTATTTGTGGGAAGAACTTTAATTTGTTTTCAATGTATTTCGGCGCAAACATTGCCCCACTATTGAGCTTGCCCACATCTTTAACGCGATCGATAATCTTCAAATGTCCGTTGTCATCAAAATAACCCGCGTCACCGGTTTTGACCCACCCCTCTTCGTCTTTGGTTTCGCTGGTTGCTTCAGGGTTTTTGTAATAACTTTGAAAAACTCCCGGTCCACGGTAAATCACTTCCCCTTGTTTAGTAATCTTAACTTCGACTTCGGGTGACGGTTTCCCCACAGTGTCGGCATAGACCTCGCCATCAGGTTGAGCAGTGATAAATACCGCCGCTTCGGTTTGACCATAAAGCTGTTTGATATTTATACCCAGCGAACGGAAAAAATCGAAAATCTCCGGGCCAATTGCTTCTCCAGCCGTGTAAGCAATACGAATACGATTGAAGCCCATGGTATTTTTAAGCGGGCCGTAAACCAGTAGTTCGCCTAGAGAATACTTAAGACCTTCAATAAAAGAAACGGATTGTTTATTTAAAACTTTCACCCCAGTTTGATTGGCGATATTCATGAAATAGTTAAACAACCATTGTTTAAATTTTCCTGCATCTTCCATCCGGATCATGACATTGGTCAAAAGGCCTTCAAAAACTCTCGGCGGTGCAAAATAAAAAGTTGGTCCAATTTCACGTAAGTCGGTAGCTACCGTATGTTCACTCTCAGGGCAATTAATACAAAACCCGATCACATAAGCCTGGCCATAAGAAAATATGTTGTCTCCCACCCACGCCATCGGCAGATAGGCCAAAACTTCGTCCTCATCAATCAGACCATCCATGTACGCACTGTTTCTAGCCGTGATAATGATATTATCGTTGGTTAATACCACGCCTTTGGGTTTGCCGGTGGTTCCGGAGGTGTAAAGAAAAATAGAAACATCACTGCCTTTACACTGATTGATTTGAGTGAGTAGATAATCCGGATTTTCTTTGGCAAATGACCTACCTTTTTCCTGAACTTCGTCAAAGTCGTTTAAATCGGTGTGGTCATAATCCCTTAATCCACTGGGGTCATCATAAATAATTGTTTTAACACTCGGACACTGGTCCTGAATCTCTAAAACTTTATCGACCTGTTCTTGATCCTCGGCTAGCACAAATGTTGCTTCAGCATGGTGCAACACATATGCCATTTCTTCTGCGACAGAATCTTGATAAACCGGCACCGGAATGCCCCCCAGGCACTGGGCGGCGGTCATGCCCCAATATAATCTGGGTCGATTACTGCCGATAATGGCCAGCTTATCACCATGCCTGAAACCCATGCTGGCTAACCCATTGGCCAAGGCAAAAATCTCATCTTGCATTTGCGCCCAGGTCCAGCTTTGCCAGATGCCTAAATCTTTTTCACGAACTGCAGCTTTACCCGCCCGTTGTTGAGCGTGATGCATTAATAAACGTGGAAATGTATTTAGTTTCAGCTCAGCATTGGCTAAAGCATTTGGACTTGAATCCGAAATGATATCTCCTTTTCGTTAATCTTCTGTGTGTTCAAAAATATCTCTGTAAACCCATTTTACCGCACAGCCGCTTGTTTAGTAACTTTAAAGCATACAAGGTTCATTTTGGTGGCACCGAATAAGTCGCTGTAACATGGGCCACAGGTTGACCAAGTCCTTCGGAATATATCCCCACCTCACCGATGATCAATCGTTTACCCACCTTAATCAGTTGTGCCTTGCCAATAATGTTTTTATCTGCCAACGGTTTACGCAAAAAATTAATATTCAAGTTAGTTGTGACAGCAAGTGGCTCTGGCCCAATAATACCTTGGATGGCCACATAGATCGCACAATCTGCAACCGTCATCAATGTTGGCCCCGACACAGTGTTACCGGGCCTTAAATGCTGATGATCGATTCTCTGATGAATCACTGCTTTGCCATCACCGACACTATCAACCGTTGCGGTACTTTGGGGAAATTCAGTTTGCAAAAAATCCCGAACTTGTTGCAAATTCATCAAGTTATTCATTCAGTTCTCTGTGTGGGCCTAATTCTAGTCAAGGTTGACCTTTGCGTAAACGTCATATATTCTTTTTTAACCAATATTCACTAGAAAACTCATGAATGATCCCATTGTCATCGCCTCAGCCGTTCGTACTCCTATGGGGAGTTTTCAAGGTTGTTTATCCAGTTTAACCGCGTCTGAATTAGCTGCGGTAGCAATAAAATCTGCTGTAGACCAATCAGGTATTGATCCGGAACTTTTCGATGAGGCCATTATGGGAAATGTACTGCCCGCCGGTCAAGGTCAAGCTCCAGCCCGTCAGGCTATCTTAGGTGCAGGTCTACCGCTATCCACTAATTGTACAACCATCAATAAAATGTGTGGTTCCGGCATGAAAGCCACCATGTTAGCGCACGATTTATTATTAGCAAATACCAATAAAATCATGATCGCCGGTGGCATGGAAAGCATGACCAATGCCCCCTACCTGCTCCCAAAGGTCCGGTCTGGATTACGAATGGGTCATGGACAGGTCTTCGATCATATGTTTCTTGATGGACTCGAAGATGCCTATGATAAAGGCAAGCTGATGGGTACCTTTGCCGAACAGTGTGCTGATAAATTTGACTTTACGAGAACGCAACAGGATGAATTTGCGATTCGTTCTTTAGAACGTGCAATCCAGGCCACAGAAGACGGTACTTTCAAAAAGGAAATCGCAGCAGTCACTGTCAATGATCGTTCTGGCGAGAAAATAATCGATACAGATGAGCAACCTTTCAAAGCCAACATTGAAAAAATTCCCGAATTGAAACCGGCATTCAAAAAAGACGGCACTGTGACCGCGGCAAATTCAAGTTCAATTTCCGACGGTGCCGCTGCGCTAGTTGTAACAAGGGCATCAACTGCAGAAAAAATGGGTTTGAACCCAATTGCGATAATTCATGCACACACTACTCACGCGCAAGAGCCATCATGGTTCACCACTGCACCTGTATCTGTACTCCAAAAACTATTGCATCAACTTGATTGGACTGACAACAGTGTAGATCTGTATGAAATCAATGAAGCCTTTGCAGTGGTTACCATGGCAGCGATGACAGAGCTAAATCTACCTGCAGAAAAAGTAAATATACATGGTGGAGCCTGTGCACTGGGACATCCTATCGGCGCATCAGGCGCTCGCATCCTGGTTACTTTGATTAATGCTTTAGAAACTCATTCGTTGAAACGAGGTGTTGCATCACTTTGCATCGGTGGTGGTGAAGCTACTGCGATGGCGATTGAATTATGTTGAGGCTGGATTAGGTTTAGTTCTTTTCCCAGTAGTGAATAGTAGATCCCTCGGCTTAGCTTTTATGCCCTAATGCATACGGGATGACATTTGCAATAAAGTCGTTAAACTAGCTAAAATTAAATCTATTCATATTTACCTCATGCCAAATAAACCGATTAGCATATACCCAGTTCCAGATATAAACGAACTGCCTGACGATATTAAGAACCGGATTCTAGAGGTCCAGGAAAAGGCCGGTTTTATTCCGAATGTTTTTCTTGCGCTCGCTTATCGGCCTGACGAGTTTCGTGCATTTTTTGACTATCATGACGCACTAATGGAAAAAGAATCAGGATTAAGCAAAGGCGAACGAGAAATGATTGTAGTGGCCACATCAGGTATCAACCAATGTAACTACTGTGTGGTAGCTCATGGTGCGATTCTACGGATTCGTGAAAAAAATCCGATGATTGCAGATCAAGTGGCTAATAATTATCGCAAAGCCGATATTACAGACAAACAAAAAGCGATGTTGGATTTTGCAGTGAAAGTCTCACAAGCAGCTGAACAGATAAATAACTCTGACTACGAACTACTTCACTCTCATGGATTCTCTAATGATGACATCTGGGATATCGGTGCTACAGCCGCATTCTTCGCTTTGTCTAACCGCATGGCTAATATGATCAATATGCGTGCCAACGACGAATTTTACTTAATGGGGCGATTGCCAAAAGAATCGTGACTTGTGCTAAAAATTTCAGCAATCAGTGACCACCACTGCCACTTAGGTGAAGGCCCGGTTTGGGATTGGCGTGAAGAAACTTTATGGTGGGTGGATAGTCTTGGCCCTGTGCTTTATCAGTATGATTTTCACAGTCAACAGACTAAATCCTGGAGTCTATCTGGCTCTACTATAGGCAGCCTGGCTGTTTGTGAAAGCGGCGGCTTAATTTTGGCTATGGACTTGGGGTTCTACAGTTTCAATCCACAAACAACTAAAATAGCTTTACTTTCTAACCTACCCACTAAGCAAACCGGAATAAGATTGAATGATGGCAAAGTTGACCCTAATGGAAACTTTATCGCCGGCACCATGAACATTGACCATGATGGGCAAGAAAATTGCCGCATGTACAGGCTCGATTTCAATTTTGAAGTAACTGAATTACTAGACGGGTTTAGTTGCTTTAACGGTCCTTGCTTTAGTCTCGATGGAAACAAGATTTACCTGACAGGCAGAAAATACGATGCAATTGAAGTGTTCGAATATGACCCACAACAAAAGCTTAAAAGTGGTTTATTACTAATTGATGGTGGCATCCCAGATGGTGCCACTGTCGATGAACAAGGCTATATCTGGAGTGCTCAATGGACACAAGAATCTATTATTCGGATTTCACCAGACGGCAATTTGGATGCAAAAATTTCAGTGCCCGGGCAAATCGTTTCCAGCGTCATGTTTGGCGGTCCGGATTTGGACTTGATCTATGTAACTACTGCTGGCGGCAAAGTTGGCGATGCAATTCCAACAAGCAATGAGGCTGGCAAAACTTTAGTGATTCAAAACAGTGGTTACAAAGGTCGAGCTGAATCTTTCTTCAAAGGTTGACAGTTCAAAAAATATTCGAATTACTAGTCAAATATTGGTTGCCCAATCTGGTTACGTAGTGAAAATTTACTTATATACCAATCAAAGCTGTATTCAAGTTTATCTTGAAGTTCTGCTCTTCTGTTCCATACATCGCTGTCTGACAGTAGTTTAGAGGCTTGTTGCATATGACTGGGAAATTTCAACGCATAATGACGAATCATTCTTAAAATTTCTTTTTTTGAAAGGTATAACAATCCAAAGCGAATTCCATTATGAACCATATCTGTTCGATGGTTATCGAGCCAGTCATTACGTTGTTCCTTGTTTTTGAATGCATGTTCTAATTCAAATTCAGGCAAAGCCAAAATTTCTGCACCTGAAAGCCACGCCCTAACACTGAATTCAGGTTCAGCGGCCCCATACATACGCATGCCTGAGTCATACCCTTCTAACTCGTGGAACAATTTACGTGGAATTACGGTTGCAGAACATGGAGCGACTTGTATTGGTTCTAATTTATTTGGCATTTTTCCGTTCCACCATGTACCCATATGTGGCACAACCAAACGACAGCCGCATGCTTTGAATTTAGGTTTAGACACAACTGAACCCACCAGAATTCTTTTATGACCAACATAAGACAAAATCAGCTCGTCCCATTTTTTAGGAAATTTCACATGTGAATCAGTGATAACTAAAATATCACCTTTAGCTGCCTCACAACCTATATTTCTGGAGACCGGAACTCCTTGCCGAAAATCTGATCTAACAACTTTGAATTCTGTTTGAATTGAAAAATGAGCCAGAAATTCTGTTACCGGAATTTCAGAGGCATCATCTACAACGACTATTTCAACCTTGGCATTACCAGATCTATTCGAGTCGATTGATAACAGTGTTTGCTTTAGACGTTCCTTTTCATTACGAGAGGGAACAACAACGGTTATTTGAACTTCATGAGAATCATTGAAGCCCAAAATAGCTCCTGACTTCTTCATAGAACTCTTCATCTTCAACTAATCGTTGAATTACACCTGCAAGGTAGACAGAGTCTTGGCCTTTCAAAGATTCTACTGTGCTAGCAATTGATACAATTGGCCCATTGTTAGTTACCGTACATGTGCTGCCAGTATCGGTGGTTATAGTGCTTACTCCAGTATCAGGAATATTGCCGGTTATTGTGCCATCAGGAAAATAAATAGTCGCCGCTGTTCCGCCTTCAGATTGCTGTAATAAAGGGTTAGCTGATTGGACTGATACCAATAAATCCGCCGCTAACAGCGCCTTAATGTCATCCTTATCAAAATCAAAATCTTCCATTAAAGCCTGCGGCTTTTCTCTAATCAGCTTCAGAAACTCAGAGTCACTGGCAATTTTGGACAATACTTTTTGAATTTCAGATTCATCCTCGGAGGGCTTTCTAGGTTTGCGTTTCGATTTTAAGGATAAAACCAGATCGGATTTACCAAGTAATTTTTTTTCATTTGATTCTTTTCGCAAATTTTTAGCAAGTCTTACAAGCATTGCCTTAAATTGTTTCATTGGTTACCTCTTTTAGTGTTATTTATATATCAGTATAAATGAATAATTATGATAACACCATTATCCAGTGTTAAAATTTGCACTGCTGAATTTAAATATCAAATTCTCTAAAAACCTGTTGTATATCAGCCAGCCCCCTCGCTTTACGTGCTATTAATCCAGCTTTAACTGCTCCATCAATATTAATCTGATTGTCGTCAATAAATAGGATTTGACTAGCAGGCAGCCCAATCTGTCCTACCATTTCCTCATAGATTTCAATATCCGGCTTGACCATGCCCATCTCATAGGATAAAAACATCTGATCAAAAATAGTGTTAAGAAAATCCGCATCTTTCTGATTCGGCCAATGCAGTTCATTGGTATTAGAAAGACAGGCGATTGGCAGTTTAGTTTTAACCAGCGGTAATAGATCTGCTATTCCATCCAGCAATCCATTTGGCCAACTTGTAAATTCTTGTATAAATTGTTTTGCAGAGACGGGTAGTCGCATTTCTTCAATGATGGCTTTAACAAAAAACTCTTTGCTACAATGACCCCTTTCAAACTTTTGTACTACTGGCGAAGTTATCCATGCATGATAAAACTCATATTCATCTTGATATTTATTGCCAGTCCATTCGATAAGCTTATCAGCACCCGTTAATTCAACAAGCACACCCCCTACATCGAATACGACGTATTTAATTCCTGACACAATAAGCCTATATAGTTAATACGATACCAGACCAAGTACCTGCCAATCGATTTCATCCGATACAAGAATACTTAAATTATTACTCAAATATCGGTTGTCCAACTTGGTTAAGCAGTGAGAACTTGTTGATATACCAATTAAAATTATACTTAAGTTTATCTTGGAGTTCTGCCCTTCTATTCCATACATCACTATCTGTAAGTAATTTAGAAGCTTCTTGCATATGACCAGGAAATTTCAAAGTATAATGTCGAATCATCCTTAAAGTTTCTTTTTTGGAAAGATATAGCAAACCAAAACGTATTCCATTGTGTATCATGTCTACTCTATGTTCAGTGACCCAACTACTACGTTGGTCCTCATCTTTAAATGCATGCTCAAGTTCAAGTTCGGGTAAAGCTAAAATTTCTGCACCTGACAACCATGCTCTGACACTAAACTCTGGTTCAGCGGCACCATACAATCTCATCCCTGAGTCATACCCACCAAGTTTTCTAAACAACTGATTGGGAATAATAGTTGCAGAACATGGTGCAACTTGGATAGGTTCTAATCTTTCAGGAGTCTTACCATTCCACCAAGTCCCCATGTAGGGTACGACTAAACGACACCCACAAGCCTTAAACTTTGGTTTTGATACGATTGAACCGACCAATATCCTTTCAGCACCCGTATAAGGAAGAATCAACTTATCCCATTCTTTAGGAAATTTGACATGGGCATCTGTAATTAGCAATACTTCACCCTTTGCAATATTACACCCAATATTTCTGGAAATCGGTACCCCTTGACGAAATTCTGACCTTATAACTGTTATTTTTGCTCGAACTGACAGTTCATCTAAAATTTTTTTAACCGGCGTCTCTGATGCATCATCAACTATAACTATTTCAATATCGGTGTTTGTTGATATCCCTGAGTCGATTGAAATAAGTGTTTCCTTGATGCGTTCATTTTCATTTCTTGATGGAATAACAACACTTAATTGTGGATCACCAGCGATATTAGTGCCCAAAATAACTCCTGGTTTGGTCGTAAAATTCTTCATCCTCTGCTAAGCGTTGAATTAAATTTGAAAGGTAAATTGAATCCTTTTCTTTCAGCGCTTGAACCGTTTGTGCCATAGACGCCGGCAAAACACTATTAGTAACGGTACAGGTACTGCCCGTGTCTAATGTAACAGTACTAAAACCTGTATTAGTAATGGTACTAACACCTGTATTTGGGATGTGTACTGTTGCTGCAATATCCTCAGCAGTCGGTTCCAGCAAAGGATTAATACGCCGCACAGCTACTAATAAATCAGCAGCTTGTAATGCTTTAATATCCTCCTTATCAAGATCAAATTCCTCCATTAATGCTTGCGGTTTTTCTTGTATTACTTTCAAAAATTCGCTATCGATCGCAAGCTTTTCAAGAATCTTATGAATTTTAGACGAGTCCGATTGATCCGGTTTTTCGTTTTTACGGTTGGCTTCTAAAGCTACAACAAGATCATATTTTTTTATTTGACTATTTTCATCTTCAGATTGTTTACGTAATTTTCGGGCAAATTGAATCAGTACTTTTCTAAATTGTTTCATAGTTAACTTTTCCTTAGTATTATTTAATTTTTATTAAATTGTTTTAATGTTAGCATTAATTATCAGCATACACAAATAGCTTGTAATAGTGATGCGTTAACATTTTCATGGTGTAAGTACAGTTACCTAAGTTAAATTAGTTGATGCAGTGCTTAATGGTGCTAGGCAGCCCGATCAATGACTGGTTGTAACTGATCTGGATTTTTAAATTTCTTGAGCAGTTGTTTTTCGCACTCTTTAGCCTCAATTATCGATTGTGCTTTAACAGGCCCAAACCCCCTTATATCTTTAGGAATTGAGAGTAAATCGACAGCAGTATACTGATTTGAACTATTGATTTTGGGTAGTAGATCATCAACTAATGCTTCATAATTTTTGATTAGCTGTCTTTCTGCTTTGCGATCTGGATGGTATCCAAAAATATCAAAAGGTGTACCGCGTACTCCTTTGAGCTTGGTCAAAAAACTAAACGTCTTAATCATCCACCCGCCAAATTGGCGTTTCTTGGGTCGACCATTAGGAGCTTTACCTGGAAAGATTGGTGGTGCCAAATTAAATTTGATTTCGTAGTTGCCTTCGAATTCCTGATTGAGCTGTTTTTCGAAGTTACCATTTGTATAAAGTCGGGCTATTTCATATTCATCTTTATAAGCCAACAGCTTGGCGTAATTTTCGGCAACAGCTCTAATAATCTGCGGGTCGAGTTTTTGTTGTTCAACTTGGGTTTTCACCTTTTCAATAAGGTGCAAATACTTATTTGCCAAACGCTGATTTTGATACTCAGTTAAAAATTGACTACGATGTTCAATAAGCTCCTCCAAACTCATATCATCCTGAGTCTTTTCTATACTTTTCGGCTTGAGGATTTCGCCTATCAATTCCGGTGTTTCAGCAATTAATCTGCCCAGTTTAAATGACTTTTTATTGGCTTCAATTGCAACACCATTAATTTCGATAGCTTGAATAATAGACTGAGCTGATATGGGCAAATAACCTTTTTGCAACGAGTATCCCAACATCAAAATATTGGTCGCAATAGCATCACCGATTACACGTTCAGCAATATCCGTGAAGTTTTTAAAGTCACCCGTTTTAACAACGTTTTTCTTAATCGACGACTCAACCAGTTTTTGTTTGAAGTCAAAGTCTCGCTTGGTGATAAACCCAGCAACAGGAGTTAGATGAGTATTCACTATAGCTTTTGTATGATCTGGCGCACAAAGTGAAATTCCATCTTTGGATGAAGCAACCACACTGTCTGCCGCTATAAGCAAATCAGCTCGACCATTGACTATTCTGGGGGAAGTGACTTGTTCAGGATTATTACTTATACGAACGTGACTAATTACCGAGCCACCCTTCTGTGCTAATCCTGACATATCCAGAATCATACTGGCTTTACCTTCAATATGAGCTGCCATACCGATTAATGCACCAATCGTAAGGACACCTGTGCCACCAACACCAGTAATTGCAATATTGTAAGGATGCTCCAACGAAATGTTCGTCTGAGGAGCCGGAATATTTTCCAAATCTGTTGAAAAGCCGGTTGCTTTGCTGCGTAACTGTCCACCGTTCACGGTTACAAAAGATGGGCAAAATCCCTTCACACAGGAATAATCCTTATTGCAACTCGATTGATTAATTTGACGCTTGCGGCCAAATGCCGTTTCCAACGGTTCAATCGAAACACAATTTGATTGCACAGAACAATCACCACAGCCTTCACAAACCAGAGGGTTAATGATAACCCGATTGGGTGGATCTTCTAATAATCCACGTTTGCGTCGACGGCGTTTCTCCGCTGCACAAGTTTGCACATAAACAATTGCCGAGCAACCAGGTGTGTCACGTAGCTGTTCCATTACCGGATCAATATGATCACGATGCAGGACGATTACACCTTCTGCCAAGTCAGTATGTTTGTAACTTTCTGGTGATTCGGTAAGCAGATAAATGGGTCTGACGCCCTCATAAAATAGTTGATGAGTGACCTGCTCGGGAGTAAGCACGCCATCAACGGCTTGCCCGCCCGTCATGGCTACTGCATCATTATAGAGAATTTTGTAGGTGACATTTACACCCGAAGAAACTGCTTGCCTGACTGCCAAATGCCCGGAATGAAAATAAGTTCCGTCGCCAAGATTAACAAACACATGCTTTTCATCAGTAAACGGCGCTGTTCCAGTCCAACTGATTCCCTCACCGCCCATTTGGGAAAAGGTGTCAGAGTTTCTGTCCATCCAGGTCACCATAAAATGACAACCGATACCAGCCATGCCACGACTACCTTCAGGCACTTTAGTAGAAGTGTTATGGGGACAACCCGAACAGTAATAAGGCAACCGATCTAATGGGGCAACATGGCTTTTACTGAATGCATTACGCTCCTCGAGCCAATGCAATTTGGCTTCAATCTTTTCTTTAAGCGCAGTCTCCATTTCAAAATTAAGCAACCTGTCCGCGATTGCGCGCGCAACAGTCCCAACTGTCAATTCTTCATTCAAAGACAGTACATGTTGATCATGATGATCAAATTTACCGATAATTCGAGGTCTTACATCTGCCCGCCAATTAAACAATTGTTGCTTAATTTGATTTTCAATAATCTCCCGGCGCTCCTCGACAATCAGCACTTCCTCTAAACCCAGTGAAAACTGGCGAATGCCTTCCGGTTCCAGCGGCCAAGGCATCCTGACTTTATAGACTCTCAGCCCTAGATCCTGAGCGATTTGTTCGTTGATTTCTAATTCCCTGAGAGCTTGACGAACATTTTCATAAGCTTTGCCTGAAGCCACGATTCCTAACCTTGCGTTATTTGAATCGAGGGTGATCTGATCAACCTGATTCGCCCTGGCAAAAGCCAATGCGGCATACGGTTTATAGTTTTGCAATCGCTCATCTTGTAACCAGCGATTATCCGGAGCGCGAAGATTAACTCCATCCTCGGGTAACTCAAAGTCTGTCGGAATCACAAACTGACGTGACTCACCTGCTAGATCGACAGCGGCTGTGGTTTCAACTGTATCTGAAATCACCTTCATACCAACCCAACAACCCGAATAGCGCGACATAGCAATACCCAACAGCCCCATTTCGATAAACTCATGAATACTGGAAGGATATAACATGGGAATGATAGCTGACATGAAATCATGGTCAGACTGATGCGGCAGAGTCGATGATTTAGCCCCATGGTCATCACCCGCCAAACAAAGCACGCCACCGTGTTTTGACGATCCGGCAGCATTGGCATGCTTTAATACATCACCAGAACGATCCACACCTGGCCCTTTGCCATACCAGATACCAATTACACCATCATATTTGGCACCCGGCGATAAATGTAATTGCTGGGAACCCCAAACTGCTGTAGCAGCCAGATCTTCATTTACTCCCGGCTGAAAAACGATACTGTAATCATCCAGGTATTTTTTAGCTGACATTAATTGCAGATCGTAGCCACCTAAAGGTGAACCGCGATATCCCGAAATGAATCCGGCCGTATTCAGACCTGTAGCACGATCCCGCCTTATTTGCACCATCGGCAAGCGTACTAAAGCCTGGGTGCCGTTTAGAAATATCCGACCCTCTTGTTGAGAGTATTTTTGCTCAAGGTTAATTGTCGGACGCTTAGACATGAACTACCTGTGTGGTTATTTAATAATAATACCTAAAACCGGATAGGAAGTGAGTTTTATCTATAGTACAAAACCGGACTTAATTAGGATAATTTTCTAAATAATTAGATTAAATTATGAATATTATTGCTTAGTATTAGATATTCTTGAATAATTAGGTTAAGCAAAGTCTTTTTGAAGGACAAGAACATAACTCATGGGTAACTCTGGGCCCTGCTTCTCAACGTTATACCAAGTATTAGAAATATGGTACGGATACTCAACAAAATTCTTGACTGACAAACCATTGTTTATCGCGCAGCTGATAGTTTTTGAAATAGGATGAATAAATGTGTAATTTACTTTAGCATCGTATTCTTCATCACCATAGTAATCCAGACCATCGGTATTCGCATATGCATTTTCACTAAAATATGATTCAGTCCAGATTACCGGATCATCCGCTTCACCTGGCTCAATCATTTCAATGACCGGGTGCTCTTCAAACATGAAAAGTCTACCACCAGGCTTTATCAGTCTGCTGAGAATTTCAAAATATTTATTTAAATCGGGCATCCAAATCAGCGCACCTTCGGTAGTCACAAGCAAATCAAACTGATCATTAAAGTCCTGTTTTATATCGTAAACATCAGTACAAATAAACTCACAATCGGTTCCTGCCACTTCATTTATCCGTAGAGCCTGAGCAATGAACGCCTTGGACCCATCAAAACCAACACAACGATTTGCTCCCATATTTTTTATAGAAATTAGCTCTCGACCGTTATTACAGCAAACTTGTGCGACATCTTTGCCAACGACTCCAATCTTATTCAACCATATCTGTTCTAATTCAATCAAACAGTTAAAACCTGTTTGCGAAAAATCTTCTAGTTGTTGTGCGAAATTATGCTTGGCATGAATGGGAGCAACCTCATCCCAAGCCTCACGATTAGCATTCGTGTACTTTTTATAATTCATAGTTACATACTCGTTCGTACTATATTCGCACCAAGTGCATTCAAGCGTTCATCAATTCGTTCATAACCACGCTCGATTTGTTGTGCATTGTTAATTGTACTGGTACCCCTGGCGCACATCGCTGCAATCAACATAGCCATGCCCGCTCGAATATCCGGGCTTTCAAGTCTGGCGCTTCGCAACTGTGAGGGACCCGAAATAATCGCTCGATGAGGATCACAAAGCACGATCCGAGCCCCCATTGCAATGAGTTTGTCGACAAAAAACAAACGGCTTTCAAACATTTTTTCGAACATCATTACCACACCATCACATTGCGTCGCCACAACGATGGCTATGGACATGGTATCTGCTGGAAATGCAGGCCAGGGCTGATCTTCAATCTTAGGAATATGACCCCCGAAGTCTTCTCGTATTTTCAAATCTTGCTGGGCCGGAATCAGTAAATCATCACCATCGATTCGACACGTAATTCCTAACCGTTCAAAATTCATTAATGTTGATCTGAGGTGTCCAATTCCTGCACGACGAACGGTGATTTCAGAACGAGTCACAGCGGCCAAGCCGATCAGTGATCCCACTTCTATATGATCCGGGCCTATACGGTACTTAGCACCATTCAATTCAACCGCCCCCTGAATTGTCATAGTATTGGTTCCAATACCTTCAATTTGCGCACCTAATGCGTTAAGAAAATGGGCGAGGTCCTGGACATGCGGCTCTGAGGCACAGTTGCGTAAAATAGTCGTACCTTGTGCAGCTACGGCAACACACAATGCATTTTCGGTTGCGGTAACTGAAGGCTCGTCGAAGAAAACATCCGCACTGTGAAGTGAGTCAGCATTGAACTGATAACAGTCATCAGTGTCAATTTTTGCCCCAAGTTGACGTAGCGCGAGGAAATGAGTGTCTAACCGCCGCCTGCCAATTACATCTCTGTTAAACAGCGTGCAAAAATGGACAGTTTCGGGGGTGATCAGCGTGTAAAACTGAACACCATACTATTAACTGTCTCGGAGTTAAGAATCCGAGGAAACTGTCAGGTGATCTGCATGCATATCTGTACCAAGATACGACGAATGTGTTTAGTCGACGGCCGCAATGTCAGCGAAGTGGCCCGTGAATTTAATGTATCGCGCACGACCGTATATAAATATTTAAATGAATCCAACGAACCGGTTTACCAGCGTTCAGTTCCTATCGTCTGTCCGAAGCTGGAGTCATTCAAACCCCAGCTAATCGAATGGCTTGAAGTAGATGCCACCCGTTCAGTACGGGCTCGACGTACTGCTGTCCAATTGTATGAGGGCATTCAACTTCAGGGTTATCGAGGGGCGTATGACAGCGTTCAGCGGTTTGTCAAAGCCTGGAAGGACCAGTCCAGTCAGTCGATCAAACAGGCCTATATACCCTTGATCTTTGCACCGGGTGAAGCGTGTCAGTTTGACTGGTCACACGAGCAGATTATCTTGGGGGGTTGTAACGTCAAGATTAAGCTGGCTCATTTTAGATTATGCCATTCACGTAAATCGTATCTACGCGCGTATTCCAGAGAAACCCAGGAGATGGTCTTTGATGCACATATCCGGGCGTTTGAGTTCTTCGATGGATTACCGAAGAAGATGATATACGATAACCCTAAGCCGATCGTGAATAGCATTCTCCAAGGTAAACACCGAGAGTTTAATCGGCGTTTTTTAAGCCTGATGAATCATTATCTGATAGAACCGATTGCCTGCACGCCGGCTGCAGGCTGGGAGAAAGGTCAGGTTGAACGCCAAGTCGGTATTATGCGTCAGCGATTATTTGTGCCACGGTCAACGTTTGCGGATTTAAATGAATTAAACCAATGGCTGGAACAACGCTGTAAGCAGATGGGTCAACGTCCACACCCCACGAATAAATCCATGTTAATTGATGAGGTCTTTGCCGAGGAACAAGCCCACTTGCGTGGTGCCATCGTGGCTTTTGATGGGTATTATGAACGTTTAGCGCGTGTACATGCGACCTGTGTGGTGCACTATGATCGCAACCAATACTCGGTACCGTGTCAGTATGTCGGTCAGGTAGTCTCTGTACGAGCGTATGCCACACTCATTAAAGTTGTCGTCAATGACGTGGTGGTCGCCGAACATCAGCGCTCGTTTGCACGAGACCAAATGATCTTTGATCCCTGGCATTATTTGCCAGTGCTTGAGATTAAACCGGGTGCGTTGCGCAACGGTGCCCCGTTTGTCGATTGGGAATTACCTAAAGCGTTGTTAACGCTTAAAGCCCGCTATCTCAAACGTGACGGGGGTGATCGGGAGTTTGTGCAATTATTACTATTGGTTCGTCAGCATGGCCTGGAAACCGTGAGTGTAGCCTGTGAATTAGCATTAGATGCAAAGACAACCCAACTATCGGTCATTACCAATCTGGTGCATCGATTAATTGAATCTGAGCCGATTCAAGCGATGACGATCACCGATGCCCCGGTACTGAGCGTTCCACCAGTGGCTAATGTAGGTCGGTATGATCAACTTTGCGCCCAGGAGGTCAATCATGCTTGAACTCGTCGATGAACTCAAAGCGCTAAAACTGCACGGCATGGCTGACTGTTTGCCTGAGCTGATCGATTCACCTCGCACCAAGGTCACTCTGCAATCCGGGTTAATCAAATTGATGGATGCCGAACGCGCTGACCGAGAGGTCAGACGACTAAACTACCAGATGAAAGTCGCCAAGTTCCCACACCATCGCGATCTACAACAATTTGATTTTACCCAGTCCAAGGTTGAACAATCCCTCATCAAAGATTTAGCACAAGCCGATTTTATGGATCGAGCTCACAACTTGATCTTTGTCGGTGGCACCGGCACAGGTAAAACACATCTAGCAACCGCCATTGGTATTAAAGCCATTCATTCAGGTCGACGAGTACGCTTTTACAACGTGGTCGATCTGGTGAATTTGCTCATCAAAGAACAGCAGGACGATAAACAGGGACGACTGGCACGGATTATGCAGCCCTTGGATGCTGTTATCTTCGATGAACTGGGTTATTTGCCGTTTCCGGCTTCTGGTGGTGCATTGTTATTCCACCTAATCAGCAAGTTGTATGAGAAAACAACCATCCTGTTCACCACCAATCTAAACTTCAGTGAATGGGTGCGGGTGTTTGGTGATGAGAAAATGACGACCGCTTTACTGGATCGAGTCACCCATCACTGCTCAATTATTGAAACGGGTAATGACTCGTACCGATTTAAGCAGTCCAGTTCCAAGCTCAAACTCAAGACCAACATAAAGAAAAAATCATCGTAGGGAACTCAGGAGAAACAGCCCAACTCAAGTTCCGCTACGCTTCACTTGAGTTGCTAATGACCGAATTATATTGAATTTAACTGTTCAGTTTTACTCGCTGATAAGTGTCCAGTTTTAAACGCTGATTGACATACATCTCCTCCCGGTGGTGGCAACTCCAATTCCCCACATCGCGCCAACATTGGCCCAACTAATAGGATTGAAGCCCGTATGCGGGCACAAAGCTCCGGATCCAGATCGGCAGGGCTTAAATTTTTTGCCTCAATTTCCAGTTTATTCTGGCCTATCCAGCTAACTTCGGCTCCCACAGACTGTATTAACTGCACCAATACTTCAACATCCCGTATCCGAGGTATATTACTTAATTCCACTTTTTGGGAGGTCATCAATGAGGCGGCGATAATTGGCAATGCGGCATTTTTATTACCGCATGGTTCTATCTCACCGGCCAATTGTTTGCCGCCTTCAATAATGTAACGAATACGATTCGCTGATCTGCTCTTATCCATATTACCTATCAATATCAATTAACCGCGTTTCAATCAGTCATTTCAAGCCAAACTATTTTGATGACTACTTATCATCTGTAAGTACAACCACAGCAAGAAGACGAAGAATCAGATGTTTAATAATATCTACAAAGCCAGATAATATTATCTTAACTGAATCTACTCTCCAGACTTGCCTCGTAACAAACAGCGACTTTAAATATTATTTTTGATTCTCACAATATTCTTTAACCGCATCCATATCACTGGTAATCGCTTTTTCTATCATGCCTTTGATCAGTGGATTAATCAGCTTGGATAGAAATTTATAAGGCTTTGCTTGCATGACCATGGTCAATTCAGTATGACCTTTTTCTGGTTTCACAGTGAATATAGTGTCCCATATGGTCCCGCCTGCATCACTGACTAAACGCACATGCTGGTTTTCAACATACTCTGTTACCTCAAGCTCAGTTGTTGCTCGTTTGCCTTTCATTAACCGGGTTTCTTTAAATCGAGTACCCTTTCCTATCTTCTGCTCTGTCAAATATTCAACATCGATAATGTGTGGAATCACTTGGGAAAACTTATTTATATCGGCCACCGTGGAAAAAACTTTTTCAATCGGTGCATTAATCTGGCGCGTAACTGTTGTCTGGGTCATTAATTCTTTCCTGCTGCAAAGATCCAACGGGCAAAGCGGCGCAGCCCTCGACTGGCTTTCCGAAATAACCAGCCTTTGGAAGAGTTTTGATTAACCAAAGCAGTTTCTTTTACTGTGAGTTGTTCAGGCGCAAGTTTTTTCTTGAGTTTTAAGACGGCCGAATAATCAGCCTTACAAGCATGCTTGAATAAATAATTCCAGGGCTTATTCCAAGATTGCCCCTTGAATATACAACCTACATAATCAACCAGATAGGGCTGATCACTATCATCAATAAGAATATTGCCCGGGCCACGCAAATCACAATGTGCCACACCGGCCTCATGCATTTTTCTTATCAGTGTATTAAGCTCATCTTCGAACTTAAGCCAGTTAAGTGGCCGCTCTAACTTTGCCGCCGATTGAGATCGACAGTAAGAAGTGATCAATACTTTATTGTTATCGCACAAATATAAATCCGGGATGCCTTTTATACCTTTGAGTTTTTTCAGTGCTTTTATTTCACGCTTAACCAAAAGCGGCCCCGCAAAAGTTCCAAACCAACCACTAGTAGGGTTGTAATCCTTAACTACACAATCTTCGTTATCTATCACAACATGCATCACATCAGGACGAGTTCCGCCAGCTTTTCTAAAATGCTGAATCACATTTTCGCGCAGGCAGGAATACTGAATTGTTGCGGCTGAAGACATTAAAGCTTAATTCATAACTATGTTAATATTCGATCCGAATTTTAGCTTGTCACAATACGCAAAGATACCATGGCAAACCGATTATCCAGCTTAACAGCAATCTCACCACTTGATGGCCGCTATTACTCCAAGGTCTCAGCACTAGGTGATTACTTTAGTGAATATGCACTTATCCGCTATCGATTGTTTGTCGAAATCGAATGGTTTAAAGCGCTTGCTGCAAACACTGATATCAAAGAGCTACCAAGCTTCAGTCAACAGGCACAAAATTTTCTCGATCAGATTTATGCGCAATTTGATCAAAGCCAGGCCGAAAAAATCAAGCAGACTGAATCGGTTACAAACCATGATGTCAAAGCCGTTGAATACTATTTAAAGGAAAAAATCACCGATAATGAAGAATTAAACCAGGCCAGTGAATTTATTCATTTTGCCTGCACCTCTGAAGACATCAACAATTTATCTCATGGATTGATGTTAAATAACGGACGGCAGGTTCTGGCTTCCAGCATGCAACAAATTATCGATAAACTAGATAACCTCGCCAATGAGTTTGCAGACCAACCGATGTTATCGCGAACACATGGCCAAACCGCCTCTCCAACCACCATGGGGAAAGAATTACGTAATGTTTATTGCCGACTGGATAAACAATTAATGCAGTTTAACTCTATAGCTTGCCTGGGTAAAATTAATGGGGCAGTTGGCAATTACAATGCCCATCTGGCAGCGTATCCTAATATTGACTGGGAAAATTTCAGTCAAAATTTTGTCACTGGTCTTGGTCTTGAATGGAATTCGCATACCATTCAAATTGAACCGCATGATTATATTGCAGAGCTCTTCAATGCTTTGGAACGCTTCAACAATGTGTTAATTGATTTGAATCGTGATATTTGGGGTTATATTTCTTTAGGCTATTTCAAGCAAAAAGTGATTGCTGGCGAAGTTGGTTCATCTACTATGCCGCACAAAGTGAACCCAATCGATTTTGAAAACTCAGAAGGCAACCTGGGCCTTGCCAACGCCGTCTTGCATCATCTGGCCTGCAAATTACCAATTAGCCGTTGGCAACGTGATTTGACCGACTCTACCGTGTTACGAAACATGGGTGTTGGTTTTGGCTATAGTCTACTAGCCTATGAATCAATTAATAAGGGACTGAATAAACTAGAGCTAAACCCAGATGCTCTTGCTGCAGACCTTGATCAAAGTTGGGAAGTACTGGCCGAAGCAATTCAAACCGTGATGCGTAAATACAGTATTCCTGAACCATACGAAAAACTAAAAGCCTTAACCCGTGGAAATACTGAAATTAATCAAACAACACTATCACGTTTCATTGATTCACTAGAACTGCCAGAAGAAGAAAAATCTAACTTAAAGTCTATGACTCCAGCTACGTATATTGGGTTGGCTGAGAAGCTGGCAAAAACTAATTAGTGTGTCCTAATAATAATATTGTTATTACATCATATTAGAATCTTACCCCTCCTATCCTCCCCTGAAAGGGGAGGAACCATATGTTTCACTGATTTTCTCTCGTTGCCTAGGAACGGCTTAGAATGAGGCATCAGCAATGAACAAAACACAACAGGCAAACGAAGTCTGGGAATTAAGCTGTTCTCCCCCTTTCAGGGGGAGTTAGAGGGGGTATTCAATGACCCAACTACGTCTCTCCAAACTCATGGCTCAGAAAGGTCTGTGTTCTAGGCGTGAAGCTGATTTCTATATTAGTCAGGGCTGGGTCAAAGTAAATGGCAAAGTTATTGACCAACTTGGCACTAAAGTTGATGAAAATCAAAACATCACCTTATCTGACAAGGCTAAACAAACCCAACAACAAAAGCTAACTGTAATTCTCAATAAACCAGTAGGTTATGTCTCCGGCACACCAGAGAAACAGTACAAACCCGCTGCTTCGTTAATCACAGTACAAAATTGCAACCACAAACCACCTAAAAACTTTTTTAACAATTCTAATCTCGATTCCCTGGCTCCAGCCGGGCGATTGGATATAGACTCTGAGGGTTTATTAGTACTTACCCAGGATGGACGCATTGCCCGCAAACTCATCAACCCCAACTCAGATATTGAAAAGGAATACTTAGTTCGCATTAAAGGAGATTGCGATCAGGCTAAATTAGATTTACTCAGCCATGGACTTTCATTAGATGGAAGAAAGTTAAAACCAGCAAAAGTCACCCGCTTAAACAAAGATCAACTAAAATTCGTTTTAAAAGAAGGCCGTAAACGGCAAATCAGACGTATGTGTGAGTTAGTAAACTTGAAAATTCTCAAATTGCAGCGAGTTAGAATAGGAAAAATCAACCTGGGTAATCTGCCACTCGGGCAATGGCGCACCCTGAAACCGGGTGAAATGTTTTAGTGTACAAGCTAGTTCGCCCATTATTGTTCAAACTTGACGCTGAGCTTAGCCATGATCTAGCTATAAAGTCGCTCAACCTGGCGAGCAAGAGTAATACGCTTTGTGACTTAATTAAAAAATCCTCTAAGACAGAATTACTTTCATCGCCTGTAACAGTAATGGGCTTAAACTTTCCAAACAAAATCGGACTGGCCGCTGGCCTCGATAAACACGCCCAATGTATTAATGCTTTTTCCGCTATGGGGTTTGGTTTTATTGAAACCGGAACGGTTACGCCAAAACCTCAACCCGGTAATGAAAAACCTCGTTTGTTCCGCTTACCGGAACATGAAGCGATCATCAACCGCATGGGGTTTAACAGTGTCGGACTGGATCAATTTGTCAAAAATCTTGAAACACACAAAAGTAATTCAATAATTGGTATCAACCTAGGAAAAAACGCCTCTACTCCAATTGAAAATGCTGTTGATGATTACATCACGGGTATACAGCGAACCTACACACTTGCCGACTATCTGACTATTAACCTGTCATCACCCAACACAAAGAATTTAAGGGAGTTACAACGCGGAGATAGCTTTGAGCAATTATTAATAGCCATAAAAAATGAACAATCCCGATTGTCTGATCAACATGGAAAATATACTCCTATTGCTATCAAAATTGCTCCGGATTTAGAACCTGAAGAAATTAAATCAATCAGCGATGCTTGCTTAAAAAACAATGTCGATGCCATTATCGCTACTAACACAACAATACAACGCAGTATGCTGGGTCAGCATCCTCTTGCACAAGAAACTGGCGGTTTAAGCGGTAAACCAGTAACAGAAGCTTCTACTAATGTGATCCGATCATTGGCTAATATCCTGCACAATGAAATCCCCATCATTGGGGTTGGTGGAATTCATTCTGCTCAAGATGCAGCTGAAAAAATCAAGGCTGGTGCTAGTTTGGTGCAGATTTATACTGGCCTTATTTATCATGGGCCAAAATTAATATCTGAAATTGGCCGTCAGTTATAAGAACCAATCCAATAAATACTGATTAAGACACTTTTCTATCAGCAAAGGCCAAACTTAAACCCAACCCAAGATAAATTACCCCGCTTAGGCGCTGAAGAGCTGAACCTTGCAGAAACTTAACCCTTAAAAACCCTCGAATACTACTTGCCATGAGAGCATAAGCACTATCAGTACAAAGAGCCAGGGCTACATACAATAACCCGAGCAATAAAAATTGCTGTGTGATTTCTCCGTATTCAGGAACTATGAACTGGGGTAAAAAAGCTAAAAAGAATATAGCTATCTTCGGATTAAAGACACTTATAACTATTCCATCTATAAATATTCGATAAAACGACCCCAGCTTAGGATTTATCTCTTCAGATTCCGAATATTCAGATAACAATGCTCGAATACCTAAATATATTAAATAACAAGCTCCGACTAATTTAACTATTCCAAAAGACGTAGCAGAAGTTAATAAAATGGCAGAAAGACCGGCAGTAGCGACAGCAACCTGTACCAAAGCCCCCACAGATAAACCCAAAACTGAAATCAAACCCGTTCGACGTCCTTGAACGAGGCTGCGTGTCACAACATATAAAACACCAGGCCCGGGAAGCACTAGCACAACAAGAGCTGCCAATATAAATCCCCATAGTGAAATGATGTCTATCATATGAATTTACCTTTTTATTTCATGATCATCGTTAATCTTATTAGCTTACTCTTTTCGTTATTCTATGATTACATCAACTAATTAGTTACTTGCCTAACTAATTTCGCAACTTCTTCAGCGCAACCCCAGGATAATGTAAATCCTGCACCACCATGACCGTAGTTGTGAATAATCCAACAGCCTTCAGAATCAATATATTCAGATTCCAATCTGACTTCTTTACGGCCAGGTCTTAGGCCAACTATATGTTCAAGAACAGTAGCATTTTTAAGTGAACTATAAACCTGCTTACATTTATCTACCATCGCCTCAGCAGTGTTCGGATCGTATTCAAGATTCCAATTATTGTCTTGTGCTGTGCCACCCACAATACAATCATTTTTCCTTGCAAATAAATAAGATGGCTCCACAGCTTCTAAGAAGCTTCTTGTTATCCCAGGGTTGGTCATCCTTACATTTTGACCACGAATAGGATATACATCTTCATCATTACAGACTTGTTTGGCCCCAATTCCCGAACAGTTTATTAATATATCGGTCTCGAAATACAACTCGCTCAAAGATTCAATTTTGGACTCTAAGGATTGTATTTCACCTCCCCTATTTTTGAACTGAGTTACCAAATAATCCATGTAAACCGGTGCTTCAATCAATGGCACTTCAATGATGTACCCTTCAACGTAACTCTCAGGTAACTCATTTGCATCGGCATAGCGAAAACTTCTCACCGATTCAATCCACCAGGGATCACCAACCTTTTCGTTGAAAACTGGCATTAACTCAACAAAATACACTCCTGACTCTTCAATCAGGCTTAATTCTTCGAATTTTTGATAAGAAAACTTCCCCCAGCCCAACACCCTGTCTTCAGGATAAGCTTTATATGGATACCACAGTGCCGTTGCAGTATTTGAGGTCGTATTAGGGGGTATTTTGTGAGCTAAAATTTTAACTTTAAAGCCATCCTCAATTAATCTAAGCCCACAGGTCAGCCCAGACACACCACACCCTAGAATTACGATACCCATCTGACCCCTGTTAAATTTAATGATGCCGGATTAACTAACATCATTTAAAAGCATCAACTCGAACTGAAATGTAAGTATTCATCGTTATGGCTTTATCTTTAAGCGCAACATTAACTTGACCATCAGCAAATACATAATAATAAGCGGAATAAGAATCCGGGTGATTCACAGAGTCGTCAATTTGTTCTGAATACAAATGTCCAATGCAATTTTGGGTTTCAGTTCGAAGCTTTTCAAACTGTTGATCAGCCTGTTCACTACCATAATCAAACTTCCAGAAACATTGATAAGAACTTGAGTTGATGCCCAAAGAAAATTGGCAACTCTCAGCATCAGCTACTATAAACTTCGACGTATTATCTTCTTGCTTATCTGTTTGAGCTTGAATCGTCGAAAACTGATTCTTAGCCTGTTCCATCAAGTACTTTAAATCGAGACAAAATTCATTATCACTTGGATAGGCTCTTATTGGAATACAAATAATTATAGCCAATACCCAATAAAATAAACGAATGGACGGTCTGCTTTTATTATGGCTGCAAATCACTTTTAAGTAATCTAAGTATTATCGCCTCTGATAGTTTGCAATGACTAGATCTGATTCACTCTCAGTCTAATCATCGATCAATAATCTCTTGCTAGAGTATATAACTATCCTGATCATATAGTTTGTTTGTGGACTTGCTATTTTTTGCTTTTACTTACCCTTGCTTTCTTAAATTGAGGCAGGTCATCGTTGATCACACTCCAATTCGCTTTTGATCCGACGAATATATGTGCATCAGGACGTTGTTCTATCTCGCTATCCAATGCTCCTAGAGAGAACTCCACTAAACCCTCAGGATTATGCGAAGGGCTAAATGTCAGGCTAGATCCACAGTTTTTACAAAACTGCCTGGTTGTACCGTTTGTGGCAACAAAATTACTGAGTAACTCTTCTCCACTCACCCAACGGAAATTCTCCTTCCTGGCCTCCCCATAAGTTGCGTACTCAGCCCCATGAAATTTTCGACACATGGAACAATGGCAATGACCCATCTGAGGCTCTATGGCATCCACTTCGAATTTTATACCACCACAAAGACAGCTTCCTTTATAGGGCTTTTGTAACTCAGTCATTACTCTTCTCGATTCTAAAGTTTGTTGCAGATATAAAGTAATCTAATAGTTTTCAATACTTTACTCGACCCGATTCTTGCTATTTATAACCGAGAAAAATACTGATTAAGCAGCTCTTTATTCTTCATTGACGATTTGTGCATCTACTTCGACTAGCTGGTCCGAGTACCCTAATAGTGCAACTCCCAAGAGTGTTGCCGGAGGTACTCCATTTGGAAAAGCTTCCTTCACCGCCTGCCATGCATTAGCAAGGTTTTCTCTATCCCCAACCACATATATCGTTAAATGTTGAATATCTGCTTTATTAAACTTATGCGCTTTTATTAACAGTTCTAAATTCATTAAACATTGTTGAGCTTGTTTATAAGGATCTGATTTGCCGACCAATTCTCCGTTAGAATTATTTGGTACTTGTCCTGAAACAAAAAGCTGATTCTTATTTCGCTTTGCATATAAATAATCATCCGTTTCCGGCAATCCTGCTTTTATCTCAATCTTATTCACAATTTTTCTTTATTGGGATATTTAGCGTTCTAACTCATTCATCATGAACACGGAACGAATCCACGGGTTTAGTGGTTGCCTGCATTGGCTTGTTAGCTTTCACTTAGATATTCATTTAACATGATCAAATAGGATTGGTAGATAACCAACAATCCTCCCATTGAAACCAACAAGAGTCATCTGGTGACTTGTCTCGATGAAGCGACTTTACTTCAAGAGCATCCCCTCCCTCAAAGGTATCAACTAATTCAAAAGCAACTTTCTCATCCCTTGCTCCAATACATGGAATAAAGTCGACTGGAAGTATAAATTTCGCAGAATGTAAAGATTCGTCAATTCGTTGTATTAAAAGCATGCCGCCGGAGCCCAACGTTGACGTTAACGGAAATAATAGGCGTCCCTCTTTATTGAGTGCGTTTAACCAAGAAGATATTGGTTCCGTTGCACCAGCGTTGACGTAAATAACATCACAAACAGGGAGATCACCCCATGTTCCTGAACAATTTTGAACCCGGATATTATCTCTACCATTGAGGTTGTCTGAAGCGAGTAAAGCCAACTCATCATCAATTTCATAGGCGAAGATAGTACCTGACGGCCCTGTTAGTTCAGACAGGATTGCAGAATAATATCCAGTTCCAGCACCAACATGGATTACTGTATCTCCTGCAGAAACTTGAAGCGCATCCAAGCATCTTGCATGTAATGAAGGTTGTCCATTGTTTATTCCCTCATTACTTTTCAAAGCCACAAGAACATCTTGATAAAGAAAAGCAGGATCCTCTGTCGGGGTGATGCTGTATTTGTCACCTGCTCTAATTTTCCAAGGTCCTAGCCCTAAATAGTCCTCTCGTCTAACAGAGGCGAAAGCAGAAATAAGATTAGTATTAGCCGGATCGACACCGCCTATATGTCAATCAGCGTTTAAAACTGGACACTTATCAGCGAGTAAAACTGAACAGTTAAATTCAATATAATTCGGTCATTAGCAACTCAAGTGAAGCGTAGCGGAACTTGAGTTGGGCTGTTTCTCCTGAGTTCCCTACGATGATTTTTTCTTTATGTTGGTCTTGAGTTTGAGCTTGGAACTGGACTGCTTAAATCGGTACGAGTCATTACCCGTTTCAATAATTGAGCAGTGATGGGTGACTCGATCCAGTAAAGCGGTCGTCATTTTCTCATCACCAAACACCCGCACCCATTCACTGAAGTTTAGATTGGTGGTGAACAGGATGGTTGTTTTCTCATACAACTTGCTGATTAGGTGGAATAACAATGCACCACCAGAAGCCGGAAACGGCAAATAACCCAGTTCATCGAAGATAACAGCATCCAAGGGCTGCATAATCCGTGCCAGTCGTCCCTGTTTATCGTCCTGCTGTTCTTTGATGAGCAAATTCACCAGATCGACCACGTTGTAAAAGCGTACTCGTCGACCTGAATGAATGGCTTTAATACCAATGGCGGTTGCTAGATGTGTTTTACCTGTGCCGGTGCCACCGACAAAGATCAAGTTGTGAGCTCGATCCATAAAATCGGCTTGTGCTAAATCTTTGATGAGGGATTGTTCAACCTTGGACTGGGTAAAATCAAATTGTTGTAGATCGCGATGGTGTGGGAACTTGGCGACTTTCATCTGGTAGTTTAGTCGTCTGACCTCTCGGTCAGCGCGTTCGGCATCCATCAATTTGATTAACCCGGATTGCAGAGTGACCTTGGTGCGAGGTGAATCGATCAGCTCAGGCAAACAGTCAGCCATGCCGTGCAGTTTTAGCGCTTTGAGTTCATCGACGAGTTCAAGCATGATTGACCTCCTGGGCGCAAAGTTGATCATACCGACCTACATTAGCCACTGGTGGAACGCTCAGTACCGGGGCATCGGTGATCGTCATCGCTTGAATCGGCTCAGATTCAATTAATCGATGCACCAGATTGGTAATGACCGATAGTTGGGTTGTCTTTGCATCTAATGCTAATTCACAGGCTACACTCACGGTTTCCAGGCCATGCTGACGAACCAATAGTAATAATTGCACAAACTCCCGATCACCCCCGTCACGTTTGAGATAGCGGGCTTTAAGCGTTAACAACGCTTTAGGTAATTCCCAATCGACAAACGGGGCACCGTTGCGCAACGCACCCGGTTTAATCTCAAGCACTGGCAAATAATGCCAGGGATCAAAGATCATTTGGTCTCGTGCAAACGAGCGCTGATGTTCGGCGACCACCACGTCATTGACGACAACTTTAATGAGTGTGGCATACGCTCGTACAGAGACTACCTGACCGACATACTGACACGGTACCGAGTATTGGTTGCGATCATAGTGCACCACACAGGTCGCATGTACACGCGCTAAACGTTCATAATACCCATCAAAAGCCACGATGGCACCACGCAAGTGGGCTTGTTCCTCGGCAAAGACCTCATCAATTAACATGGATTTATTCGTGGGGTGTGGACGTTGACCCATCTGCTTACAGCGTTGTTCCAGCCATTGGTTTAATTCATTTAAATCCGCAAACGTTGACCGTGGCACAAATAATCGCTGACGCATAATACCGACTTGGCGTTCAACCTGACCTTTCTCCCAGCCTGCAGCCGGCGTGCAGGCAATCGGTTCTATCAGATAATGATTCATCAGGCTTAAAAAACGCCGATTAAACTCTCGGTGTTTACCTTGGAGAATGCTATTCACGATCGGCTTAGGGTTATCGTATATCATCTTCTTCGGTAATCCATCGAAGAACTCAAACGCCCGGATATGTGCATCAAAGACCATCTCCTGGGTTTCTCTGGAATACGCGCGTAGATACGATTTACGTGAATGGCATAATCTAAAATGAGCCAGCTTAATCTTGACGTTACAACCCCCCAAGATAATCTGCTCGTGTGACCAGTCAAACTGACACGCTTCACCCGGTGCAAAGATCAAGGGTATATAGGCCTGTTTGATCGACTGACTGGACTGGTCCTTCCAGGCTTTGACAAACCGCTGAACGCTGTCATACGCCCCTCGATAACCCTGAAGTTGAATGCCCTCATACAATTGGACAGCAGTACGTCGAGCCCGTACTGAACGGGTGGCATCTACTTCAAGCCATTCGATTAGCTGGGGTTTGAATGACTCCAGCTTCGGACAGACGATAGGAACTGAACGCTGGTAAACCGGTTCGTTGGATTCATTTAAATATTTATATACGGTCGTGCGCGATACATTAAATTCACGGGCCACTTCGCTGACATTGCGGCCGTCGACTAAACACATTCGTCGTATCTTGGTACAGATATGCATGCAGATCACCTGACAGTTTCCTCGGATTCTTAACTCCGAGACAGTTAATAGTATGGTGTTCAGTTTTACACGCTGATCACCCCCGAAACTGTCCATTTTTGCACGCTGTTTAACACCGCCTATAGCTGTTACTAACTGAGAATAGTGTTTTCTATGTGCCTCTAAATAGTCCATAAATATTTATCTGAAAGCTAACGTTTGAACTCACTATCCGCCAGAGCGCAAAGCATTTTGGTGCCCCTACTGGAGTACCTTGTTGGGCGACGGCAATCTTTCATGTCACAATCTCAAAAAGCCGCATTGGAGTGGAAAGGCCTTTGAGATTAACTTGCCCTCGATCACGGTATCCCCACCCTAGATTTGCTGCGATCATTCCTAACGATTCCGTGCACAAAATCTCGTTTGGTCCCGCAGCACTACAAATTCTAGCCGCTACTAGCAACGCGTGTCCCACGATGTCACTTCCGATATTCGACACTTGTCCCTCGGCAATGCCAACCCGTAGTTGAATCTCTTCGCCGAGAATGCCATGGCTACCGATGAAGCTAATTATCTCGTGCGCACATTTAAGGGCAGCAGGGCCAAACTCGAACTTCGCGATCATACCATCTCCCGAATTCATCACAAGTTGTCCAGCATTTTCGGTTACGAATTTGGATAGATACTTGTTTAACTCAATAAAAACATTTTGAAAACTCGAGGCCTCAAGCCGAATTGCCATTTGACTAGAACCAACTACATCTACCATGAGAACCACAGAATTCGCAGGCTTGGATACGGGACTCCCAGCAAATTTCGCTGGTCGGAGCACCGTAAGAATTCGTTGCACGCCTTCCTGCCAGTTAAGCGATAAATCCACCCATTGAATATCTCTTAAGGTTTCTCCTCCTCCAATCGGCCGATCTGGAACTCTACCCCCATCGAGAATGACTGGGATGAACCAGGCTCGGTCTGCTGGGCGAAGAGCAAGCTGCTCAATGGCAATCGCGAGCTCAACATTCATGTAAGAAGCGTCTCGGTTCGCATGAGCACTGGAGAAGCATGCTACAAAGAAGGCTCCGTTCTCGATAGCACGCCTAATTGCAATTTGCCATCTTTCTCCTGGAAGGATCTTTTCTCGATCAAGCCAAACTTCTATCTTGTTCTGCTTGAGATCGTAGCAGAGTCGGTCAATAGCTTCTCGATCTTCCCGCAGATAAGAGACAAACACGTGCGTATGTGTCAAACTCACATGCAGTATCCTTTCTTGACCACCCAACTCCGCAAATAACCTGACGTAAAAACCGCTATGCAGTTTTTGCGGTCCGTATTAATTTGCCTTGTTATAAAGCGAAATTGCATTTTCCCAAGACCTTTCAAATGTATTTCTATAGTTCTCTAGCATAGTATTATCAGTAGCTAATAATGAATAACCTCGACTATTTTTATCGACAGATAATGGAGTGTTCTCTTTTACAACCGCTAGCTTTGATGTTCCTATTAACGTAAATGGCGAGATTCCATTTAGGACCCTAACTTCAATGTTGTTATCAGAACTTGAGTATTTAGATAACATTGCAAGATTCGCCCTATGATTTAACAAAATAGAATTATCTTTTCCATCAGAAAATGGCTGTAATGATAACCACTGCGTCAAAGAATCTTGATCAGATATTAGTACTTTAATTTTCGTGCCGGTCTTTGACTTAGATAGCAATTCGTTAATGAACCACTCACTTCTAAGTAAACCGTTGAGTGTAATGCCAATAACATAAATTGAATCGTGTTCTCCTTCCATCGCTTTTCTTATTAACGCCTCTGGTTTATGGGTAAGAACTTTCTTAGAAATGTAGAAAAAGTAAGTGGCAATAATTGAGCTAAGCAGGCCAGTTAGTAAAGCGACGATATTTACGATTTCCATACTATTCAATCGCCTCCTTTGCTTTCTTGTATGTCAGCAACACATCAACAGCGAGAAACGCTGCTGCGTATATTAGAAACACGTACAACCCCACCCAATAAACTACTGGATCGCTTGTGAGTACGGACGACACAAATGGAACAGTACCTATGAGACAAAGCATGCTAATAAGATGGATAGGCACCTTACCCCTGAAATCAGTCAGATACGATGCAGGGAGTATGAATGCCAAAACTAGGATGCTTTGATTTGGGAAAACTATGTTCCCCGCCACCAAATATCTTATGGCAACTTCCATTGATATTGGGATTAGTGGCCAAAGTAATCGTGTGATGACGCGGAGACTCAATTCATTCCACATAATGTCGCATATCTCCTCGCTTTATAACGTTTGAATTCTCTCGACACAAACGCGGAGCGAAATGACGGGTTTGCTGGTTAGTTGCATTGGTTTGTCAGGTGGACACTTTCAAATTTGGCCATAAAGTTAACCAGTTCTTAGTTTTAATTCTTTCATAAAAGTGATCAGGTTTTAGCCTCTTTTTGTTAATTGTAATAGTGTTTCCGAATAGATTTGTTATACCAAACGGTGCAATTATTTCAATTTCTTTAGATCTGGATAATTTTACTCCGATTGCTGTTTCTATTTCGACCCAATAGCTCATAGCATCGTAGGTAGAAGTATAGGGATTATCATTATTACGAAGATGCATTCGAGCTTGATTTTTTACCGACCAAGGCTCACCAGAAAGATCTTGTAGTTTCAACTCCAGTTGACGATCATTCATTTCGTCAACGTTACTTGAGTCGAAATATATGAGGTCAAAATCATTAAGTGGCGTAGGACGTTCTTTTTTATGAAGTTTATCCCATACAAGATTTCTAACGAAGCCTGCTGCGATACACCAATCACTAAGTTGTAATGTTGATGCTAAATAAAGCGCCTGCATCCGGTTTCGATCACTTTGCATCCAATCTTTAATGAGGTTTTCAGATTCCACGTAGCCGCCTAACACCAGACGTAACCGGCATATTTGTAGTGAACGAAGCGAACGAAATATGCGTTCAAGTTTACGGCTTTGTTAGCCATTATCATGCTACTGGTATTAGGTTAAGCTCCTGGCCAATTGACATTGCCAAAAGAACAACATCAGCCCACGGCGCTTCTCCAGACCATTGATCAAGGAGCTGTTCTTTTCTTTCCATGAATATCGGCAAAGCATTGATGACCTCGCTCGGCGTTGAGGTAATAACTGCATCTGGTCTAGTGGCAAGCCAAGACATAACGGCTGGAATCGCAGACTCTGGACTCAAATCATATTGCTTTGGGTCGTATCCTGCCATGTCAGATACGTAGCGGATGTACTCGCTGTCCCGTGGAACAAGCAAGAGCCAATCGTGGCAGTCACCTCCATTAAGTCCAAATTTGTGCGCCATACAGACACCGAGTTCAAGTGGCATATTGAATCGTGCAAGGTTCTTGTCGCCTTCTCCTCTACAGCGAGACAAGTCATGAATGGAATACTTGGAGTTACTTATCGCGTCAGTAATTCGATCCATCCTTGGAACAGATGTAGAACCACTTTCGATAGCACTACGAGGCAGGAAGCCACAACAAGTGGAAGCAAAAACAATAGAATCGAATATCGGTAGATATTCAGCATCGTAGGGACAGTTAATAAAAACACTACTGTTTCTTCTTACCTCGAGCTCTCCACGACCAAAGTGTATTCGCCGTTCAGGCCTGGTCATCGGGCTGACCTCCCTGACCGTGACTTTCCACCTCAATCAAGGATGACTGAATAGATTTGACTCGATTCTTTAACCTCTTGACTTCCTCGGCGATATTCTTACTACCAACAACCTCATGCGTGTCCCCAACTTTTTGCTTAAGCAAGCGAACCAAATATTCCTCTAACTGGCGATAATCAAGCTCCTTGTTTTTGAAAAGAATATCTCTGTATTCACATAAGAATGGAGGAGTCTTTACATTGTCCCATTTAATGGGAAGTATTGTTATATCCGGCCGATTCCACTTCTTCTCGCATAGGACGTCCCATTCGCGGGTTATGTATTTAGAGTTTAGTGCTTCTTTGCTTATAAGAACAATTGCAAAATCACACTCTTCTATGGCGTGATTAAGCTGTTCTCTCCATTTCTCACCACTCTTAATTTCTTTTTCATCCATCCATGTAGAAAGACCGATTTTCTGGCAGCTATTCGCTATAGATCGCGCCTCGGGCAAATCTTCGTAAGCGTACGAGATGAACACCTTGAATCGCTTATCTTTTTCTTTCTTCACGTATTTACTTCTCCATTTGATACTTGGTTTTGGCGTATTTTATGACTAACGGCAGCGCTCACTGGTACCGAACGAGCGAAGCGAAAAAGGTATCCAGTGCACCGCATTGTTAGCACACTCAATCCGTACCAGGTGCATAAGGTTCCTCCGATGGATCCTTGTTCGAGAACATCCACGTAATGTGATGTGTGAGACCGTCAAGGTCCGGAAACAGAGAGCTTTTGTTCACGTTGAACCTGCTCAGGTTCCAGAGAAGTTTGCTCTTAGCATCCGCCGTGACAATTGCTTTCCTAACTTTTACTTCCTTAGTGTCACCAAGTTCCAGTGCCTCTGTCGGCCTTGGAAATATGGTGAACAGTCCGCGTTGAGCTGTAATCCTCTTCGTAATGTGTCTCGGCCGATATCTCTTCAACTCGTTTATCTCGAATGGTGAGACCGCTTCGTCTTTAAGTACATTCGGCGTGTTGAGGCAGAAAATCGCACCGTCCCTATCTGAATGCGCTGAGCAGGCAAAAAATGCCGCAACTAGGGCATTCTCAGTCCAGTCGAGCAGTCGTGTTGGAAGCCCGTGATGTTGAGCTAGTGCCAGGACTTCCCATTCCGATGTAGGTAAGTCTGAGATGTGAGCAACCGCTTCGCGAGCAAAAAACTCAAAGATCCTCCGTTCATTGCCGTGTTCAATCCCATACCGTCCAACTTTGGGCACCAATTTGTAATCCGAATCCGAAGTGCCCCGAAAAATCCATCGTCCCTTTCGGTAACTCTGCGACAACTCGTACAGGTCGTTGAACGATTCAACTACGAACATGAATCTGGTACTAACGTTTGAAAGCAGTGGCGCGGTTACGCGTACACTGCCTTGGCTTGTTAGGCAGCAGTTGTGAACTTAGAAGACCGTTATGGCTGTTAGTCAGGATATACACGTATTTTATTTGCAATCGGCTGATCTCTTTTCATGAAAGCCGACTCTATGCAAAATTCTGGATTCTGACAAAAACCATCCCACGGAACCAATATACAATACCGGTCATCTTCCATATAGTGGCATTTCTCATTTGGAATGTAGTAGTTATAGTTAAATTCCCTAACTGTTGTAGAGTTATTTACTGCAACATGATCGACCAAAAGGCCACAGTCGCCACAGTTCAATGCGCCGAGATATATTGAATTGTGAGCATCAGGCAGAACAACTCCTAGTATTCCGCTCCTTGTGTTGCCACTTCCATTATACAACGATGCTTGAAGCTCACGCTTTATGAAGCGTTGTTCATATGCGCCAAGGTCTTCTGAACTCTTAGTGCCGATCAGGTGGATAGTGACCGTTGAATCGGAGAGGTAGTCGGATCGAATCTTAGATAAAATGTAATTCTCATCCTCAGAATCAATAGCAATATCTAGTGACTTGTCTATCATATCGACATTGAGGTTGTTCTGAATATATGACTTGTACACTGAATCCTCAGTTTTAAACGATATAAAACATTTTCGAGTCATTTACTTAACTCCTCTGCTGCCTAACGTTTGAACTCAGCCGACACGAACACGGAACGAAGTGACGGGTTTGATGGTCGGCTGGAATGGCTTGATATGCAGCTCATGACTTATTATTTTTCTTCCTCCAGTTTCTACACCTGCCGTCACCATAGCTTGAACCACCCTTAAGGCATTCACATGCTTCTCTGTCTTTATCTCTATCCAATGATTTCCAACCTTTCTTTTTGGCTTCAAAATATCTTTGTGCTTCGGCCTGATCATCAAATGATTTGCAAGATACACGTTGGGCATATCCTATATTAGAAATCAGGAACACAGCAATTATTAATACAATTTTTCTATCTATTTTTAGCTGCATATCAGTAGTATAAGGAACTGACAGTTCCATAATAAATTATAGGGAACTTACCATTGAATTGAGGTTTTCTCATATTTATCAAGATATTATCTCTGTTTCGGTCTAGTTTTACCCTGTATCAATAATGTCCACTTTGCTTTTTCAGTAACAGTTTGATAATCGAATACTGTTAATGTTCAAAACGCAAGAAAAGGGAACTGTTTAATTTTCTTTAATTATAACAACTTAGGAGATTGTCGCCAATAACAGCTTAATAACGGAACTGATCAATGTCTGTTAATGTTAAAATATCAATAAAAAAGGACGTTTAATCTAAGCCTTATTGATATTGAAATTACCCATAAAGCTCTGTTTGTCGATCAAGCTTTCGCTTTAGACGAAATTCGCGTTGGGCGATGTATAAGGTACTAGAAATGATGACTAGTGCACCGAGTAGAACATTGAATGTTGGCACTTCTGAGAATACTAAATAGGCTGCAACACCAACAAATAATATACGTAGATATTGGAATGGGGCGACGAAACTGGCCTCACCTATTGAATAGGCTTTGATGTCGAAATAGGTTCTTGAGGTAGCAAATAACGCCACAACAAATATTAGAACTTGCCACTGCCCCGCTGTTGGCCAAACCCAATTCATGATTGCTAATGGGATGCTGAAAATTGTAACGATTGTGAATATGTAAAACATCAAGACTGCCGGCGGATCAGTTTTCGAAAGTTGTTTGTTCAGAATTAGGGATACGGCAAAAAACACCGAGCTAAAAACCGGGATTAACAGGCGTTGATCAAATCCTTGCAGATTTGGGTCAATGACAATAATTGTTCCAATAAAGCCTACCAATGTTGCTAACAGGCGCCGCCAACCGACTCTTTCTTTTAATAGTGGGATAGCAAATAAGGTCACGAATAAAGGTGCGGTAAAGAATAAAACGGTAGCTGTCGCTAGAGGCAATATGGTCAAACTATAAAAACCCAGATTGATTGCGATAGCTGCAAACAAGCCACGAATTAAGTGTAGTTTTAATTGGGGACTTTTAAGAGAAGCAAAGCCTAGCTTGGCTAATACCGGAAATATAAATAGCAAACCGAATATGCACCTTACAACTACGATTTGTGTGGAATGGATTTCTCCGGCGAGACCCTTTAAGCCGAGACTCATTATTGTAGCTCCGATACAGGAAGCTATGATCCATAAAGCGCCTTGGAGGTTAGCAGACAATAGTTTCCTTTCCTAACTTTTGGTGCATTTTAGACTTGGATTTTTAGCCATTGTATTGTTAGTGTCATTGCGAAGGAGTGAACTTAGTGAGCGACTGCGGCAATCCACTCGCATTTCTAACAACTCAGTAATTTCACTCATTAAGTAACTGTTTCAAAATGCACCCTGAAACGGGCTTAGATAGTTGTAAAATACCTTGTTAGGCCGGAAATTAACGTACCATAGATTCATACCCACTCCAACGTTCTTCTTTAACAAGTTAGTGTCAATTGAGTAATAAGAAAAGCTGTAGCCCTTGGATTGCTTCGCTAAGCTCGCAATGACAAATTTTTGATTACTATAGACAACATCAAGAATCACTAATCAACCCAACAACGGGCATTGCGGAAGATTCGCATCCAGGGGCTGTCTTCCCCCCATTCGGGTGAGCGCCAGGAATTGGTGACAGATCTAAATACGCGCTCCGGATGAGGCATTAGGATAGTTGCCCGACCATCTGTACTTGTCAATGCCGTAATGCCTTTTGTTGATCCGTTGGGGTTATAGGGATAGGTTTGAGTCGACTCTCCCTTGTTATCAATAAATCGAGCGGCGATCAGGTCATTTGTCTGAGCCGCTGCTAAATGTTCTGCTGAATCGAATACAGCCCGACCCTCACCATGAGCAACAACTACCGGAAATTCGCTACCCGCCATTTGCTTAAAAAATAACGAGGGAGTTTGTTCGATTTTAACCATGACTTGTCGGGCTTCGTATTGTTCAGATTTATTGCGTAAAAATTGCGGCCATAATTCAGCTCCAGGAATCAAATTCTTTAAACCTGACATCATTTGGCAACCGTTGCATACTCCCAGGCTGAAAGTGTCACCGCGGTGGAAGAATTCGGAAAAATGATCCTGCAGTTTTTGATTAAATAGAATTGATTTGGCCCAACCCTGCCCTGCACCTAAAACATCACCAAAAGAGAATCCACCACATGCGACCATGCCCACAAATGATTTAAGTGACTGCCGATTATCGACCAAATCACTCATGTGCACGTCCACTGAGGTAAAGCCAGCTCGATCAAATGCGGCTGCCATTTCTGTTTGACTGTTAACCCCCTGCTCCCTCAGGATCGCCACCCTGGGTCTGTCACCTTTACTGATATAAGGCGCACAAATATCTTCTCTAGCAGAATATGTCAAATTGCTATACAACCCAAGGTCGGACTCGTCCAACAAGCGATCATATTCTTGTTGGGCACATTCAGGATTATCCCGCAATGACTGCATTTTATATGTGGTGTGAGACCACTGACGGTGCAGATCAATTCTGTTGGCCTGATAGACGGTATCGTCTTTATAGGAGATAGATATATGATTGGAATTAGTTGCCTGACCTATAAAATGGGAACAATGAAGAAGTTGATGTTGTTGCAGTATATCTTCAACATGGTTTTTATCTGATGATCTGATTTGAATGACAGCACCTAATTCTTCGCTAAAAAGAACTGCTTTGGATTGGTGATTTAGTTCATCAAGCTTGATATTCAGACCACAACGTGAGGCGAAAGCCATTTCAACCAAGGTCACAAACAGGCCGCCATCAGAGCGGTCATGATAAGCTTGTATCAAATTGTTAGTATTAAGCGTTTGAACAGCCGCAAAAAAATCTTTGATGAGCCTTGGTTTATTTACGTCGGGTGTTTCTTCTCCTATTGCACTGTAAACCTGTGCCAGACAACTTCCTCCTAAACGATTTAAACTTTCACCCAGATCAATCAAGATCAGTTCGTTATCTGGCTTATAATTTAATACCGGAGTCAAAACCTTGCGAACGTCAGTCACTGGCGCAAACCCGGTTACGATTAATGAAACCGGGGCAGCAACTGTCTGCTCCTGTTCATTTTCCTGCCAAACCGTACGCATAGACATTGAGTCTTTGCCCACTGGAATTGAGATACCTAAGTCAGGGCATAACTCCATACCCACCGCTTCAACAGTTTCATATAGCGCGGCATCTTGCCCTGTGAATCCGGCAGCCACCATCCAGTTTGCAGAGAGTTTGATTTTTCCTATGCTTTCAATTGGTGCTGCGGCAATATTTGTGATCATCTCTCCAACCGCCATTCTGCCACTAGCAGCCGGGTTAAGAATGGCTAAGGGCGTTCGCTCACCCATTGCCATCGCTTCACCATAATTGCTGTCAAAAGTACTGGTTGTCACTGCCACATCGGCTACCGGCACTTGCCAAGGGCCAACCATTTGGTCACGTGAAATCATCCCGGTGACACTGCGGTCACCAATTGTGACCAAGAAGGTTTTATCTGCAATTGTCGGCAAATTTAATAGCCGATTGACTGCTTCATCGATAGTAATTGAATTTAAACTCAAAATTTGACTTTGAGTAGCAGCAGTTTCTATATCACGATGCATTTTGGGTGGACTACCAAATAACACATCCATCTCGATATCGATTGGATGACCCGCTTCATTATTGAGTAGATTATCCGTTAATTTCAGATGTTGCTTGTCTGTAGCATCACCTATAACGCAGTATAAACAGCGTTCGCGTTTACAGATTTCTTCAAATTGCTCCAGCCGTGAAGTATCGACTGCCAAAACATACCGCTCTTGAGCCTCATTACACCAGATTTCCATTGGCGCCATACCGGGTTCATCATTGAGTACCTGCCGTAGTTCAAAATCGCCGCCTAATCCAGCATCATGAACAAGTTCGGGGACAGCATTTGACAATCCGCCCGCCCCTACATCATGAATTGAAACAATGGGATTGTTATCACCCATGGCCCAGCAGGTATCAATGACTTCCTGGCAACGCCGCTGCATTTCAGGATTGCCACGTTGGACAGAAGCAAAATCCAGTTCTTCATCACTATGACCACTGGCCACACTAGATGCAGCGCCACCGCCCAAACCGATCAACATGGCTGGGCCACCTAAAACAACAATTTTTGCTCCGTCAGTAATCGGATCCTTTTCTACATGCTGTTCACGGATATTACCCATGCCGCCAGCAATCATTATTGGCTTGTGATAGCCGAATCTGATTGGACTGGAATCCGTTTTTTGTTCGAACGTTCGAAAGTAACCCGCGATATTCGGCCGGCCAAACTCATTATTAAACGATGCTCCACCAATTGGTCCATCCAACATGATTTGCAACGGCGGGGAAATATGCGATGGTTTGTGTTCTTCGCCTTCCCAGGGTTGGATTGCATCTGGGAGACGCAAATTTGAAACACTAAATCCTGTAACACCTGCTTTGGGTTTTCCACCACGTCCGGTTGCTCCCTCATCACGAATTTCACCGCCGGAACCTGTTGCGGCTCCCGGAAAAGGTGAAATAGCAGTTGGATGATTATGGGTTTCAACTTTAGCTAGAATATGAACCGGCTCTTCAGAGTAACCATATTCATTGGTTTTATTATCAGGAAAAAAACGTCCTGCTTTGGCTCCTTCGATAACTGCAGCATTGTCTTTATAAGCCACGAGTGTGCCGGCAGGATTAAGTTGGTGAGTATTGCGAATCATGGCAAACAATGACTTATCTTGATCTTCACCATCAATTGTCCAACTGGCATTAAAAATTTTATGCCGGCAATGTTCTGAGTTGACCTGAGAAAACATCATTAACTCAACGTCAGTCAAATTACGATTAGCTTTAATAGCATTCTTATACAGATACTCAATTTCGTCCTCAGCCAAAGCCAAGCCCATATCTTTATTGGCTATTTCTAATGCCTGTTTACCATTTTCTAAAACCTTGACGAAATTCAAAGGTTGAGGCTTTGCATGAGCAAAAATTTGCTCAAATTGCGATTCAGAAAAAAGTAACGATTCCGTCATTCGATCAGATAGTAGTTCAGTAAGCACTAATTTGTCTGAATCACTCAAAGATGTATCTTGAACAAACTGCAACTGCCATTCGACACCTCGCTCAAGCTGCTCAACTGACGTTAACGAACAATGATGAGCGATATCGGTTGCCTTGGTTGACCAGGGAGAAATCGTTCCCAACCTCGGAACAACCCAAAACTGAACTGAGTTTTCAAGGTTCTGACCTTGCGGGCCATAGTCAAGCAGTTTCAGTAGCACTGATTCATCAAAACAGTTATCTACCTTGTTCAGTGCCGCTAAATGAATAAAGCGGGCGTTAACCCGCTTTAAATTATTGAACCGTTCACAAAGGCGTTGAGTCAGTCGATCAAGACGAAATCTCGAAAATGCCTGCGCACCTCGGTAAGTTTTGATTTGCACTTATATCTAAATCTTAAAATGATGTTACTTAAGCTGTTCGTGAAGTTGTCTCAGTAAACTAATTGCCGTTTGGGAATTATCATGAGCTCCTTCTTCCGTAGCAACCGCCACAACAGTTTTTTCTTCCCCTTGTGGCAGTAACCTAACCTGCATACGGTAAGTAATTTCTTCGGCTGACTTTTTCTTACGCTTAAAAAACTTACTAAAAAATCCTGTTTTCTCTTCTTCAATGGCATCTGTGTCTGCTAACTCAATCACATAACCTCCTTGAGCACGGTTACGACCAAAAATGGTTACCCCTGAACGGTCAAGAGCCAAACCTACACGTTGCCAAGCTCGTGGGAACCCATCGTCTAAAACTAAAACAGGTTCATCAGTATCTTCAATTAAGAGTCTAGATCGTTCACTCCGTTCTGGTCTGTTTTGTTCTGCGATTAAATCAGCCTGTTCCTCTTCCACACCCAAATAAACCATGATCTGTCGCATAACCTCGACTTCCAGGCCACGATCAGTCGGACGCTTGACCCATTTGTAATCACCAACAGCCCTGTTTATTGGTCCAACAGGCACTTCTTCTAAACCTTGGTGACTCACATAAACTTCAGTGGTGTTAGCTTCAACACCTTTTTCAATCCGCACACGATATTTATCCCGCTGACCTGAAGATGTTAATTTGTTTAACAAACCCCTGAAAAACTTGCCCACTTGAGAGGTTAGATCAGCATAATTTACCAACCAATCCGTTTCAATTACACCGGATTGTGGGCTAACAGTCACAAGCTTGATACCATCTTTTTCCCAGAACGATACTAATTTAGGCCAAACATTTGATGGGGTATCATCGACCACTAACCAGCGTTGCTGGCCATCACGCAACATAGCGACATTAGACGGTTCGACTAATACGTTGCTGTTTGAAAGGACTCCGCCGGTTTGACTAGACGAGCCTGTTGACGTGCCTGGAATAGTGATATTCTTGTTTGGGTCTGTTTGAGTCAAATCTGGTGGAACTTCTAGACCGCTACTACTGCTGCTAGATGATCCATAATATTCAGCCTTAGGTCGGTCTTTTTTATCAGAAGAACTACACCCCACCACTGTGATCAACAATGCTATTGTCATAACACGTGATAAAAATTTAATATTCATAAATTCAGCTTTAGTCATTTACTTATTGGTCCAATTTTTCTAGCAATGTGAGTTTATCTTTGATAGCTTAAATTCGACTGAAATCACTAGCGTAATTGTGCAATTGCCTGTTTTACTAGTGATCTTTTATCTGTCGGCAATTTAATCAATGGTAAACGGATACCTTGTCCTATCAACCCCATTTCATGTAGCGCCCATTTCACTGGAATTGGATTGGTCTCACAACCCATGGTATCGTATAAGATTTCTAACTGCTGATTGTTTTCTCTAGCTTGATCCAACTCTCCAGCCAGTGCCAAATCACAAACTTTTTGTATATGAGCCGGTGCGGCATTCGCTGCAACTGAAATAACGCCATGACCACCTTCTACCATATAGTCAAAAAAAGTGCCGTCATCACCTGAAAGTAAAACAAAGTTTTCACCACAATCGCGCTTCATTGGCTTCACTCGCGACATATCGCCAGTGGCGTCTTTAATGCCAATAATATTGTCAATCTGAGCTAAGCGAATAACAGTTTCAGTCGATATATCACTGGAAGTGCGCTTGGGCACATTGTAAAGAATAATCGGGATATCGACTGCCTCGGCGATTGTCTTAAAATGCTGATACATCCCCTCTTGTGGTGGGCGATTATAATATGGAGCAACAATCAAAGCTGCATCGGCACCAGCACTTTTGGCCTCTTGTGTTAGAGAAATCGCCTCACTCGTTGAATTGGATCCGGTGCCAGCGATCACAGGAATCCGTCCTTTGGCATATTCGATAACATGACGAGTGACTTCAGAGTCTTCTTCGTGACTCAGGGTTGCGGACTCACCAGTTGTGCCTACAGAAACAATCGCCTGTGTGTTATTTTCAATGTGAAATTCAACCAGTTTAGCCAGTGAATCGTAGTCAACACTGCCATCATCATGCATTGGTGTTACTAGCGCAACAATACTGCCACTAAACATAAGCTTTCTCGAAAAATACTATCTATGAATTGATTACCTAGCGCATAGTACTTCGCTGGCATAGTTAAAACAAGGCGCTTACTAAAAATTATTAAGGAAAAAATTTACAGCTTGAAAATTTCACTTCAATAGTTAATTAAAGTCGTTTATTAATTATTAGTATTAATTGTTTGAATTACTTTACTAAATTGTCAAGGAAACTAGATAAAACACAACATATAGTATTTTTAACTTTACCAGCCACTATATGATGTGTACTATAGCCCGCACCGGTACTTGGGAGAAATAGCTAGTGAAATGCAAAAAATGCCATAGTCATATGGCCATGACCCGTTCTGAAACATCCGCTAAATGCGTACAAATTTGGTATGAATGCACAACCTGTGGCAGTCATATGTTGAGTAGCACACCTTCGGAATTATTTGACATTAGAGGTACTCGTTTAACACAAAAAGAGATAAACTCTGCAGCTTCATCAACTCGCCGAGTTCATATTAATGGGGCATCGATTAACTAAGATTTATACCCGTACTGGTGATAAAGGAACAACTGGACTCGCCGACGGAAGTAGAATTGATAAAGACGATCTTAGAGTTGAAACCATGGGTGATGTTGATGAACTCAACTGCACCATCGGTTTGTTATTAACAGAATCGGTTCCTGCAGCACTCCAAAACGATTTAATTCAAATCCAGCATATTTTGTTTAATCTGGGGGGTGAATTAGCCATGCCTGATTATCAGTTGGTTAAAGATGATGATATAACAATGCTGGAAAATAGATTGGACCATTACAATGAATCTTTAACACCTCTTAAAGAATTTATTTTACCGGGAGGAACTAAAGCCGCTTCATATGCGCATTTAGCCCGAAGTGTTTGTCGACGTGCAGAACGAAAAATGGTGAGCTTGAATAAGTCACTAGACTCGCCTCATCAAATCTCACAAAATTTTTTAAATAGGCTCTCAGACTTTTTATTTGTTATTTGCAGATATATTAATCACGCCAGTGGCGTGTCCGATGTACTGTGGAATAATGAATTCTCTAAAAGTTAATCGTGTAATAATCCTATTATATTCCATATAATGTCTTGATTGATCGAGGCAGCAATTCGATGACCAATTTTATTATTCCATTAGCCACTACCATCGTGTTGGTGACTTTGGATTTAGTTTTACGTGGCGATTTAATTATAGACAATATTGCCCACTATCTATTCATTGCTGTACTGCTTTTTTGCTTTATTTATATTAGCCGTCTGATAATAACAACTATTCCCAATAAATCTTTGCGATTGATCATTGGAATTTTTTCCGTCGTCATTTTTTCGGTTATCTATTGGATACAAAGTGCGATCTACACTGTTTATTATCAGTTTTTGACAGCCGTCGATATCGGCCTGGTTGTTGGTAATCTAAAATACTGGCAACAAGGTGCTAGTAAACTTGTCTCGGTGATTAATTTACCCTGGTTACTGGCTTACATCATTACTTTTTCATTTGCTTTTTTCTATCACTCCAGCTCGACTTTAAGTTCATTTGCAACGTTGATTCGAACACATGGCTTGGCAAGCCTAGTTGTTTTTATAACTGCAATGAGCAGTCTAGTTTATATCCAACACAAGCAACTGTATTATTTGACCACACCGGTCATGTCACTGACTTATGAACTACGGCGCTTAAACCTTGAAAAATCGCGCTATATAAAAGCAATCGAACCCGGTGGTGAACTTGATTTTTATCAACGAAAGGTGGATTCAATTCCTGAATTTACTCGTCGTGGTAATTTCAATGTTTTGTTTATTATCCTTGAATCATTGCGCTATGACCATATGTCACTCTACGGCTATGAGCGTGATACAACACCCTTTCAGGCCCAACGATTCAAAAACTCTTTTCATTTTAATCATGCGGTCTCAAACACAACATCAACAGATACTTCAGCGGAACTGATTTTTACCGGCATTGACCTGACTAACCTCGACATACACCGCACCTCTTTGTTGTGGTCATATTTAAAACAGGCAAATTTGAATCTATTTTATACCGGTTCGCACTGGTTACAATGGAACGGATGGTTTGGGCGCGCTTTTCTATCGAAAGATATCGAATCTATTCAAGCACCATTAGCCGTAGACGCCTCTCTGATTGGTTATGATATGACTACTGCACGCAAATTCAAAACCACATTGAATGAATTCGCTAAAAAAGATCAGCCATTTTTTGGAGTGGTTCATTTCGCTGGCACTCATTATCCATACGTATCTCCTGCTGAGTATCATAAATGGCTGCCCGCCGATGATCGCTTTGAACCCAATAACGTACAACAGCTAATCAATAAATACGATAACGCTATTCTTTATAACGATGTAGCTGTTGAGGTAGTTGTTAACGAGCTTGAAAAACAGGGCTTAAGTGACAACACGATAATAATTGTTACAGCAGATCATGCTGAAGCCATGTATGAACATCGTCAGTTCTTTCATGGAAAAGTTTTTTGGCAAGAAGGTATTCACGTACCACTTTACATTGATATTCCAGCACCGCTAATGCATCTATTCAGTAGTGAAGAGATAGAAAATTTAAAAATAAACGCTAATAATTTTGTCTCTATTGTTGATCTTTTTCCGACCATTTTAGATATATACCAGATTCCAACAGCAAAAAAACTGGATGGATTTAGCTTGCTTCGGCAATACCCCGAATCATTTTTACGGGTCTATATGATTCCAGATGAATATGCAATTATTCATTCACATAGCGGGGAAAAATTTCATGTTGATAATAATAAACGACTGATTCGTCAGACAGACCTGCGTAAAGACCCAAATGAACAAAACTATACCGAACATCGAACCAACCGCCGGATTCCGATCAAAGAATTAATCGATATTGTACAAACTGAAAAACTGGCAGATATTACCGAGCTAATCGATGATAAATAGCTTGCGTGGATAACTGCAGAATGCTTCAGCACCGTGGGTTGTTACTCTGAAGCTTTCTGTAATTTCCAATCCCCAATCATCCATCCACAATGCTGGGATCAGGTGAAAAGTCATATTCTCTTCAAGAACAGTCTTATCCCCAGGTCGCAAGCTCATGGTTCGCTCTCCCCAATCTGGCGGATAGCTTAAACCAATTGGATATCCGATCCGGCTCTCCTTTTCGATACCATGTTTTGCTACGACCTCGCGCCAGGCTAGTTCTACCTGTTCACAGGTATTACCTGGTTTTGCCATTTCCAGGGCAGCCTCTATACCTTCAAGTTGAGCTTTTTCAGCATCTAGAAAAGCCTGTGGTGGTTTACCAAAATATAACGTACGGGATAGCGGACAATGGTAACGTTTATAGCAGCCAGAAATTTCAAAAAATGTACCCTGATTATTCGCTATTGGTTGATCATCCCAAGTTAAATGCGGCGCTGCCGCATCAGGACCGGATGGTAATAAAGGTACAATTGCCGGGTAATCACCTCCAATTTCATCGACACCATTTATACCAGTATGATAGATGCCAGCCACTAATTCATTCTTGCGAATACCGGGTCTGGCATTGTCCAAAATATAACCATGCATAGCCTCGACTAAACGCGCAGCATTTTTCATATATTCAATTTCTTGGTCAGATTTGACCGCTCGTTGCCAGTTAACCAGTGCTGTTGCATCTATAAAATCTGACTTTGGAAGACTTTGTACTAAACTCGTATAACACGCTGCACTGAAATAATAGTTGTCCATTTCAACGCCGATTCGATCAATTGGCAGACTTCGATCCTGCAATACTTTTGCTAGATATTGCATTGGATGACGTTCTGTCGATTGCACATAATGATCCGGATAACCAACAACATTATCATCTGACATAAAAACCGTACGTAAAGCACCTTGAGCATCCTGACCCCGCCCAAACCAAACCGGCTCACCCTCATGTGTTACTACAACACATTGATGTACATAGAATGACCATCCATCGTAGCCTGTCAACCATGCCATATTCGATGGATCAGTCACAATCAGCAATTCAATATTCTTATCAGCCATTGCTTGACGCGTTTTGGCCAGCCGAGCTTGATATTCTTCTAGAGAAAAATTTAGTTGCGTAGCAGTCATCGATTTCCTTTAAGTTATGCTAGTGACGATAAATAATAATACCAATCAAAGCCCGAACCAGGGTCAGTTTTGCGCCCAGGAGCAATATGCTGGTGTCCAAAAATATGGTCATTAGAAATTGTTGAATAAGTATTTTGCAAGCTATGGGTTAGTTTGATCAAAGTGTCATATTGAACCTGCTTAAATTCACAGTTATCTAACCCTTCTAATTCCACGCCTATAGAAAAATCATTTACTCTTTCTCGCCCCAAACATGTAGAAACACCACAATGCCAGGCTCGCTTTTCTGTAGCCACAAATTGAATCAATTCACCATCCCGGCGAATGAAAAAGTGACAGGAGACTCTCAAGCCCTGAATTTGTTGATAATAAGGATCATCAGCAGGATTCAGTTGGTTCGTGAATAATTGCTCAACGCCAGAGCCACTAAACTTACCTGGTGGCAGGCTAATAGAATGAATAATAAAGACCTCTGGCTGGCAACCTTGAGGCCTTTCATCATAGTTGGGTGAAACTATTTGTTTGGCTTGCTCTATCCAACCATTAACTAGCTGCATCAATGAATATCGCTAACAATCCAGCGTATTATCATACTCCCATTGACTAATTGATTTGGTGTAGTTATCCCACTGATCCATTTTTAGTTTGCAATAGCTATTGACCAACTCTTCACCCAAGGCTGCTTTTAAGGATTTGCTTGCTTGGGTTTTGCGAATCGCATCAAGCAAATTTAAGGGTAGCTTCTTAACACCTTTTGCTTTATGTCCTTCGGTATACATGTTGATATGCTGTGGAGGTCCTGGATCACGTTTATTCTCAATCCCGTCCAACCCAGCTGCCAAAATTCCAGCTTGCATCAAGTATGGATTAGCCGAGCCATCCATTAAACGCATTTCAAACCGTCCACCACCGGGCACACGAATCATGTGGGTTCGGTTGTTACCAGAATAACTCACTGCATTAGGTGACCAGGTTGCACCAGACTGAGTACGCGGCGCATTGATTCTTTTATAACTGTTTACAGTAGGATTAAAAATTGAAGTTAAAGCCTCAACATTATGCATCACTCCGCCGAGAAACTGATAACACAACTTCGATAATCCTAATTCATCGGACTTATTAGAAAAGAGGCTTTTCTTGCCCGTTTTATGATCCCATAATGAAATATGAGCATGTAATCCACTACCGGTTAAATGTGCAAAAGGTTTAGGCATAAACGTCGCACGCAAGCCATGATTTTCTGCTATTTGCCGGGCCATATATTTAAAAAACACAACACGGTCAGCGGTTTTCAAACAATCATCAAAATCCCAATTCATTTCAAACTGACCATTCGCATCCTCATGGTCATTTTGATAGGGTCCCCAACCTAACTCAATCATATTGTCGCAAATCTCGCTGATTACGTCATAGCGACGCATCAGCGCAGATTGGTCATAACAAGGTTTTTCCTGAGTATCCTGACTATCAGCAATAGCACTACCATCTGGCTGAATCAGGAAGAATTCACATTCCACCCCGGTTTTCATTCGGTAACCTTTTTTAGCGGCTTTTGCAATCTGCTGCTTTAGCGCGACACGAGGTGAAGCATCAACAGGTTTGCCGTCCATCCATAAATCGCCGGCCAACCAACCTACTTCCGGCTTCCAGGGTAATTGAATCAAACTGTCCGGATCAGGTATTGCAAACATATCTGGATGTGCAGGCGTCATATCCAGCCAGGATGCAAATCCTGCAAATCCCGCACCTTCTTCCTGCATATCAGCAATCGCACGTGCTGGAACTAGTTTGGCTCTAAGCACACCGAATAAATCAACAAAACTGACCAGAAAATATTTAATACCCTTTTGTTTAGCGATGGTAGAAAGTTGTTTTGCCATGTTGTTCTTCCTCTATGTGTATAAAACTAAAGTTAAAATTTATGCGTAACACCTGGAATCCAATCGGTTCCTGCTAATGGCACTTTCGCCATTGCCGATGCTTCCAAGGTTAAGGCTACCATATCTTCAGGTTCAAGATTATGGACATCACTTTTGCCAGCAGCACGAGCCAATGTTTGAGTTTCTAATGTTAAACAGCGTAAATAATTAGCTACACGTCGTCCTGCTAATTCCGGATCAAGACGTTTACCTAAATCAGGATCTTGAGTGGAAATACCGCTCGGATCTTTACCATCCTGATAGTCATCATAATAACCAGCGCTCGTGCCAAGCTCATTATACTCTTGCTCGTGCTCAGGAGAGTTATCTCCCATCGCAATTAACGCGGCTGTTCCTATAGATACTGCATCAGCACCCAATGCTAATGCTTTTGCTACATCTGCACCAGTGCGAATACCACCTGAAACAATGAGCTGAACCTCGCGATGCATACCAATATCTTTTAACGCTTCAACTGCCATACGTGTCGCTGGCAAAGTTGGGATCCCAACATGCTCAATAAACACTTCTTGTGTTGCTGCGGTACCGCCTTGCATACCATCTACAACTACTACATCAGCACCCGCTTTTACCGCTAACTGCACATCGAAAAACGTTCGTGTGGCGCCGACTTTGACGTATATCGGCACCTGCCAGTCAGTAATCTCACGCAATTCCTGAATCTTTATTTCAAGGTCATCGGGTCCGGTCCAGTCCGGATGACGACATGCACTACGTTGATCGATACCCTGTGGTAAATCCCGCATCTCTGCCACACGCTCAGAAATCTTCTGTCCCAGCAACATACCGCCACCGCCAGGTTTAGCGCCTTGCCCCACAACAACTTCAATCGCATCGGCTTTACGAAGATCATCTGGATTCATGCCATAGCGAGAAGGGAGATATTGATAAACAAGAATTTTTGAATGACCGCGTTCTTCCGGTGTCATGCCACCATCACCAGTTGTTGTACTGGTTCCAACTTCCGAAGCCCCCCGGCCCAAGGCTTCTTTTGCTTGTGCTGACAAGGCACCGAAACTCATGCCAGCAATGGTAATCGGTGTCGATATTTCAATCGGATTCTTTGCAAAGCGTGTGCCTAAGGTGACTTTAGTGTCACACCTTTCTCTGTAACCTTCTAATGGATAGCGGGAAACACTTGCGCCAAGGAATAGCAAATCATCGAAGGTTGGAATTGAACGTTTGGCGCCAAATCCACGGATGTCATAAATCCCTTCTCGGGCCGCCCGTTGAATTTCACGGATAACCGGTCGGGAAAATGTTGCTGATTCATTCAGCCAACTACGATCAAATTTTTTACTCATGCTGGCTGCTCCTTAATATGAAGATAGATTATCGACTTTAAAGTTATATAACTCGCGCGCCGAACCATAACGTTTGAAGTTTGAAAGATCGACACCTGAAATACCCGCTTTTTCTAATAGCTCACCAAGCTCCTCTTTGTGCTTATCCTTCATTTTTTTCTCAATACAATCCGTGCCTAAACTTTTTGGTGTACCTTGCAAGTAAATTCTTGCTTCATAAATCGAATCACCCAAAGCTTCGCCTGTATCACCCAACACGATTAATCGACCCGTTTGCGCCATAAAAGCACTCATATGACCGATTGAACCCTGCACTACAATATCAATGCCCTTCATCGATATACCGCACCGGGCAGCCGCGTTACCTTCCACAACTAACAAACCACCATGGGCTGTTGCAGCACAATATTGTGAGGCATTACCTTTAACACGGACCGTACCGGACATCATATTTTCCGCTAGCCCTGGACCAGCATTACCATTTACAACGATGTTGGCATTCTGATTCATGCCAGCACAATAGTAACCAACATGACCATCTACAGTAACATTAGCTGCGACATTCGCGCCAACTGCAACACAATGTTTACCTCCAGGATTCGCCACTAAGATCTCTGTCCCTTCAGAAGAAGACTGATGTAAAGCCTCATTAAGACCACGAACGGAATCATTGGCCAAATCAAATGTAGTCACTAGTCTTCTCCCCAAGTATAAATGGTAGCTGGTTCCGGCTCCCAGATTTTGGCTGTATCGCTTCCTGGCAGTTGTGCTATAGCACGAAATTCCGAAGACATTGCAACCCACTCGTCTGTTTCCGCTATCACTGCAGGCTTACAAGCGATAGGATCACGCAAAACTGCAAAACCATTTTTAGTGCCGATCGCAAAAGTATAAAAGCCGTCCAGGTCTTCAAGCGCAGCCTCCAACGCCTGATTCAAACTCGCGCCCTGCCCCATTCGCCAAGTTAAATAGCCGGCTGCGACTTCGCTGTCATTATCTGTCGTGAACTCTATGTCATCTTTTCTTAACTTCTCGCGCAATTGATTGTGATTTGACAAAGAACCATTATGGACCAGGCATAAATCAAGCCCTGTTGAGAATGGGTGTGAATGCTCAGTAGTCACCGCACTTTCTGTGGCCATACGTGTATGACCTAGTGCGTGGGTACCCGACATGGACTCAAAGTTATATTGCTCAATGACGTCGCCAGGAAGTCCTTTTTCTTTGTAAATCTCAATCGCAGTGCCAATACTGGTCATCACGCATTCAGGTAAGTTTTCGGCTATCCAGTTCGATGCTGTTTTTGTATTCGTGGGTAAAACGACAACTGCATGATTGGATACCTGGTTAAATGCCGTTCCATCGCCAAATTGCTGAGCTAATTTAGTTTTAACATCCGAAAAATCGGCAGGCTCTTGCAAAATTCTCAAAGTCACCTTAGCACTCGATTCAGGCACTTGATCTCGATAGATCGCGAATCCAGCACTATCCGGTCCACGATCAGTCATTTGCTCCAGCATCGCGCTAGCATGGTGCCCAAGAGTTGACTCCAGTGCTGGCGTTTTACAGTAAAGGCCTATAATTCCACACATAGTTTACCTACTAGATCTTAATAATAATTGACTGAACTACTCGTCCAACGGAGGAATGAGACTAACATAGTTAAACCCGTCTAACAATACTTAGAAGAAATAATATTTCTTCTCTGGAAACAATGATTTTTGACAATTATTCGTCCAAGCGGGATGAAACGATGACTGAAATCAATACAACAGGAAGCTTGATTAATTCTTCAGGTCCATGTGGACCATCTGAATCAAAACACAGCGAATCACCAGGCGAAAGTGTAAAGGTTCGATCAGCATATCTATAAACAACTTTGCCCTTGAGCAAGTAGATGAATTCAACACCATCATGCTGAAATAACGGAAACACATCTGATTTTTCGTTGATTGTGATTAGATAGGGTTCCACTGAAAGTTTTTTATCAATAGTATGACCAAGTAGTTGGTACTGATGGCCAGCCCTGGTACCCTGCCGCTCGATGATTAATCCTTGATTTGCGGGCACATAAGCACAATCCCTTTGTTCTTCATACTTTCGGAAAAATGAGGTTACAGGGACGTTTAAGGCCTGAGATAAAGAATTCAAAGTGGCCAATGACGGAGAGATGTTGCCATTTTCTATTTTCGAAAGCATTCCGGGAGAAAGCTCAGCGGCTTCAGCCGCCTCGGCAACCGTAAGTTTAAGTTGATTTCGGAAAATGCGAACCTGGCTACCAATTGCCATCTCAAGTTCATTGTCTTTTCTTATGGCCGATTTTTTACTGGCAGATGTTTTTTTAGCTTTGCTCATACTGGTTGATAGTACCAGAAATTAATTCTGAGGCATTTTATCCAATACATTGGATTCTGTGCAGACTTGAATCTAGCAAATCCTAAATAAATTGAAACTACCCAATTAGTTCATGAATCGCCTGATCTAAGTACCCTGCAAATTCAGTTCCATTACCAGGAGACGCCACACAATGCCCCCAAGGTGATTTGTAGATTCTTAAATCACCATTTTCAATATGTTCTATTTCCAGTTCATTGTCTGCTGGTTGAAAGTAAAGATCATTGTCACAGGCGATGACAATAGTTTTGGCTTTGATTGCGCCTAGTGCTGCGTGAAAATCACCTTGATAAATTTCATTTGCACTGATATCACCAGCTTGCCAAGTAGCTAATTTTGTCAACAGATTGTTAGCATCCCAGTTCAAGTGATCCTCTTCCCAATCTACAAGCAAATCTTCCGCTGTTTCAAAACCGAGTTGGCGATGAATTTTCTCTCGATAAAAGGTTTGTGAAAATGCCCAGCCTGCATAAACCCGGCCGAAAGCTTTCAAACCAGCTTCTGGCTGCTGCTCATAGAAACCATCATTAAAATTTAAGTCAGCTAATAATGCAGCTTTAACACCTTCCAAAAAAACAATGTTATGTGGAGAGGTTTTCGCTGAAGCGCAAAATGGCAGAATATTCTCCACCATATCCGGATATTGAGCTGCCCACTGAAACGACTGACAGCCGGCCATTGACCAGCCTGTCACCAGTAATATCTTTTCAACACCCAAATGTTCAGTTAACAACTGATGCTGCATGGAAATATTGTCATATAAAGTGACCAGCGGAAAATTTCCACGATCTGCAGGTGCAGGTGTATTACTTGGAGAAGAAGAAAACCCGTTTCCAATTAGATTGACTGAAACAATAAAATGTTTCTCTGGGTTAATGGCTCTATCCGAGCTAAAGAAACCTTCGTTACGTATATGGGAGCCAGTATAAAAAGTAGGTAAAACCACAACATTACTTTTATCACTGTTCAGGCTCCCATATGTTTTATAGGCCAACCGAGCATCAGGCAATACAACACCTGACTGTAATATCACGTCTCCTAGGCTATAAACGTCGTAGTCAGACACTAATACAGTCTCAGATATTCTTGGACTTCCCAATCCGTTACAGTTTGATGATAACGCTCCCATTCATCGACTTTATAAGCCAGGTAAGAATTGAGCATGACCGGCCCCAACACCTCTTTGGCTAGGTCATTATCACGTAAGGCATCGGTCGCCATCATTAAGTTACGCGGTAACCGGCGAATACCTAGTTCTTTGAACTCTTCATCGGTCATGGCGTACAAATCACGGTCGGTCGGCGGACCTGGATCGATTTGATTCTTAATGCCATTAATGGCTCCCGTCAAGGTCATCCCTAACGCCAGGTAAACATTCATGCACATATCTGCAGCCCGGTTTTCAAGGCAATGACGACTTTGGGGCAAGCGAAATTGTGCAGATCGATTGTTGTAGCCATAGGCTATGTTGGTAGGTGCCCAGGTCACTGTCCCCCCTTCAAAACCACCTACTCGCGGGACTAAGCCATTATAGGAGTTTACCGTTGAACAAGTAATGGCTGTAATCGCCTCCGCGTTAGCCATCAAACCACCCACGGCGTGTTGTGATTCCTGACTCCAGCCATCTTTAGAATTACCGAACAAATTTTCACCGGGATTATCAATAGTTTGTAAGGAGAAATTAATATGTGCGCCTGAGCGCCAGTCTCCCGTCGTAGGTTTAGGCATAAAGGTAATAAACATGCCGTGCTTCTTGGCAACTTCTTTAAGCATAATGCGTAAAAACACGAAGCGATCAGCCATCTCTAGCAAATCAGTATAGTGAAAATCGAGTTCAAACTGTGAGTAAGCACCTTCAGCAACCACATCATGCAAGTTCCAGCCCAACTCTTCCAGGATATCGATCATGTCTTTTAGGAAAGGCATGGAGTCGATAGAATATTCCACATCATAACCAAATGCTTGTCGGCGTGGGCGAACGCCGTCAGCCGGATCATCATCAATGGCTTTTACTGGTTGTCCATTTTCGTCATAACACATGGCAATAAATTCCGGCTCAATACCGGCATAGCCTACATAACCATCTTCTTCGGCAGCTTTAATTGCACGCTTAAGTGCCTGGCGAGGACAAACGTTATAGGGTTTATCTTCCCAGAATAAATCGGCAAAAATAATCGCCATGGATTTATCCCAGGGGCAGATGTAAACCGCATCCAGATCGGGCACCATTACTTGATCTGAGTCAGCAGGGGTGAGTTCAGGCACATAAGAAATAGAATGAACCGCAAACTGAGGTCCTTTCCCCATACAAAGCACTTCAAAGTCACTCATAGGCACTGGTTTTGTTTTAGGGATGCCGAATAAATCTATCCAACTAGACAATACATATTTAACGCCTGCATCTTCGAGTTGCTTGCGTACTTCCGCAATTCGCTCTTTAGAAGGCAGTGCGTCTTTAAAATTCTCAACATATCCGGTCATTGAATGTGTCCTCTTTGTTGTTGGTCAATATTGATAATGTTCAACTCCAGTTCTTTTTTAATAAAAACTGGTTCTTGAAATTCTTTAACCCGCTCATGGTTTCGCAGGATGAAATATCGGCTTGTGAGTGAATATGGTCATCCAAAAATTGAAGAAAAGCATTACGGTCATCACTGACAATCTCGATTAGCAAGTCATAACGTCCACTCACCCATAAAATGTAAATAACGTCTGTACAAGCTGCCAATCGCTTTGAAACAGTTTCAATGGTATGACCTGGTGCAACTTTTAATCCCAGCATGGCATCACTTTTATATTCCGCTGTAACGGGATCAGCGATAGCGACGATTCTTAGTAAACCAGCCTTTTTCATCCCCGCCACTCTGTTGCGAATGGTTCCTTCTGAGACTTCTAATTCACTTGCGATTTCTGAAAATGGCCGGCGTCCATCTACTTGCAACAACTCAATAATCGCTTGATTAAGTTTGTCCTTGTTCGAGATTTTGGCAACAGGCATTACGTCAGATTCATTTTCTGCATCGCTAGATGTATCTATAACTTGGGCACCACGCGTCATAAATGAGGCAATATTCCATTGAAAAACTAAAAGTCAGTGAAAGTTTAATTACGAATAACATATAAATCAATCAATAATTGTAATGAATTCGTAATTAATGTATATATACCTACTGTTTTCGCAATGTTTTCGACTTACCTACTTGATAATCAGCATTTACATGAGAGTTTAAAAAATGGACCAAGCTTGCTCACCCGACAAAAGTAACTTTTCAGCGTTTTGTGGATACCACCAAACTTGGGAAGGATCTCCCAATGAGATTTTGACTCAAACCGATCCACTGACACCTTGTGGTGAATATTTAAGGCGTTACTGGCATCCAATATTCATTACCGAAGAACTCGGTGACCTGCCTAAGTTAATCAAGGTTCTTGGCGAAGAGCTGGTTTTATTTAGAGACAAAAGTGGTCAATATGGTTTGGTTCACAAACGCTGTCCGCATCGACGTGCATCGTTGGAGTTTGGCCGCTGTGAGCAACAAGGTATCCGTTGTTGCTACCACGGTTGGTTGTTTGATATTGATGGAACTATTCTAGATATCCCTGGCGAACCTTCTAACTCAGAAGCAGCGGCGAATACAAAAAAGAATTTACGCCTTGGTGCCTACCCTGTGATCGAACATAACGGTTTGATATTTGCCTATTTGGGACCCAGCGAGGAGCGACCTGAGTTTCCAATCTACGATACCTTTAATATTCCAGACATGACGATGGTGCCTTATAAAGTCCATTTCAAATGTAACTGGATACAAGTATTGGATGCGATTGTCGATCCGGTACACACGGCTTTTTTACACCAGGATCAATTTTCTGATGGCTTCGGCACCATGGGTGAGCTCGAATTTTATTATCGTCACCAATGTCGTTTTCTTGGCACAGCGACTCGACGTGTTGGTGAAAATATTTGGGTTAGGGTTAATGAACTGATACTACCTAATTTCACCCAGGCCGGTTCTGCTTTTGCAGCCGATGGCACAACAATCCGTCACTTTGGTCGCAGCGCTTTTACTCGCTGGGTAGTTCCGATGGATGATGAGAATTGCATGGTGTATGCCTGGGCCAATTTTGGCGAACGCGGTGATCCTCACGAATACAATTCAGAAGAAGGTGTACAACTGATTGAACAAGGCGAGTTGGTTGACCGAACCTTAGAAGAAAAACAGCGTAGTCCCGGTGATGTTGAAGCGGTAGAAAGCATGGGAACTATTTCTGATCATGAGAAAGAATACTTTGTTCCAGGAGATAGAGGTGTTGGCATGTATCGTAGTCGAATCAAAAAGTATTGCCTGGATTTACAAAAAGGTAAACGACCACCCCAACCTACTGATCTTTCTACTGATGTTATACCAACCTATGGCAGTGACACAGTCTTAAATATCCCCCCTTGTGAAGACCAAGATGACTCGGATTTGCTTAAACAAACTAATAGAAATGTCATGGATATACTTTTTTCTAATGATGAATTAACCAGTAAAGAGCGAGACCGGCAAATTATCGAATCGATTCAGGCTATAACTTAATAAACGAGAATATCAATGACTGTCAAAATCCATATTAAGAATAATCGCTGGAAGCCTGGTTCTTTTCCCAATACACCTGAAGGAGAAGAAGTATTCACTATCACCAAAGAACGATTTGACAATGCTGTTTCTGAGTTCTCCGGGATAGCTGAAAAGCTAAATTTATACATAGATTGGGACACAGATAATTTTGTTGATTCAATGCATGATGCGGATATTTTGCTGACCTGGGATTTGCCCACTGAAGATCTTGCTACTGTTGCGCCAAAACTAAAATGGATTCATTGCATCGGTGCTGGGGTAGAGCATATGTTACCTATGGATTGGATTCCTGATGGAGTGACCATAACCAATAATAAAGGCGTTCATGCGGCTAAGGCAGGTGAGTTTGGTCTAATGGCGATTCTGATGCTACATTCCAAGATGCCGGCGGTAGTCACCAATCAACGAAATCATATTTACGACTCTTTATATGCATCACCAATAGCTGGAAAAACGGTAGTGATTTTAGGTACCGGTAGTCTGGGTGGTGCAATTGCTGAGCAAATACATAAATTGGGAACACATGTTATCGGTATTAATCGAAGTAGCCAGGATGTCGAGGGCTGCGATCAAGTCGTTACAACAGCCGACATCGATAAGGTATTGCCCCTTGCTGATTACCTGGTTGCAGCCACACCCGACACACCGGCTACCCGTGGGTTGCTAAACAGGCAACGGCTTGATTTGATGAAATCCAATGCCGGGATTATTAATATCGGTCGTGAAGCGGTAATGGACTATGATGCTTTATGCGACAAGCTTGAAGAAGGCTCCTTGGGTGGGGCTATACTCGATGTATTCGATCCAGAACCAATAGCACCTGAATCAAGGCTTTGGCAAACCAAAAACCTTATTATTACACCGCACATTTCTGCTGACGATGGTGATGCCTATATTCCTTTGACACTAAATTTGTTCTTCAAGAATTTGCAGCTTTTCCTGCAGGGAAAACCATTACCCAATCCTGTGCGACCGGAGTTAGGATATTAGGACCTCTAATCATTACAGACTTTAATTGTCATCCCGAGCGCAGTCGAGGGATCTCCCACCGCTGTTCGGGCGTTGATTTTAAAGAATAGACTTCGATTGAGCCAGCAGCCCACTTAAAGAGATTCCTCTGCTCATTTATCCCCGAATGGGGCTATCGTTCAATCGGAATGACAAGAAGCGGGATTCTCTAACCGAGTTTTCATGTCAGCAGGAGTACGGAATAACTTTATAAACATCCGAACAGTCTACAAGACCGCATATTCAAGAAAAACACTACCCCGTATTACGCAATCCCGCTGCAATGGCATTAATCGAGCGGTAAAGTGCTTTCTCTACGTCTTCTTTAACCTCAGCATCAGGCAGACTATGCATTAAATGAATTTGCAAACGGTTTAGTACATTCAAATAAGGTCGACGTCGATTTATCGATTTTTGTATATCCGGATATTCATCCAATAGATTTTCGTTGCCAGTAATAAACTGAATCGCTTCCAGGGTTTTGTTTAATTCGTTCGTTAATTCAGTGTAAATTTTTTCTGCTGAACCCGAATCAACCGCCAAAGCAGCATATTCTTTGGCGATATTAATGTCGGTTTTTGATAAAGCTTGTTCGACATTAGTCATTAGCGCTGTAAAGAAAGGCCAACGCTCATACATCGTTTTTAATAAATCTTCCCGATTGGGATTTTTCTGGCGCCACTGCTGCACAGCCGTACCAATACCAAACCAGGCAGGATAAGCCACTCTACATTGTGCCCAACCAAACACCCAGGGAATCGCTCGGATTGATTTCGTGCTTCGATCAACTTTTTTACGGTGAGCTGGACGTGAGCCGATATTCATCTGGCTAATATAATTGACCGGTGTGGTTTCATAAAAATAATCCATAAAACCGCGGGTCAGCTCCGTCATGCTGCGGTATTTCTGTTCCGACTCCTGGGCTAACTCTTTCAAGACCTGATATAAGGGTTCGGCATTTCTTTGTGGTTGACTCTGATCAACCACCGAATTCTTGAATACTGCTGACATCCCCATTGTGATTTCAGAAATGGCTGTCTCCAAATTGCCGTAACGATAGGTCATCATCTCCCCTTGCTCGGTAAAACGAATCGAACCATTTACCGTGCCTGATGGTTGCGCAAGAATAGCATCGTGTGTTGGACCACCGCCCCGTCCTATGCTACCACCACGGCCATGAAAGAAACGAATCGGAATATCATTATCGATACCTATCTGATAAAGCTTACGCTGGGCCAGATATAGATTCCAACTGGAAGCCAGAATGCCACCATCTTTGCATGAATCGGAATAACCTAACATGACCTCCTGACCAATAGGATTATTTGAGATCAGCGCTCGATAAAATTCGTTATTGAATAATTGAGTCAATATTTCTGGCGATCGCTCCAGATCATCAATCGTTTCAAACAATGGCGAGACATTAAGCCGCATCTTCCAGCCGCCTTTTTCTTCAACCAACAATCCCGCAATCCACATTAAAAACAGCACTTCAACGATGTGACTGCCTTGATGCGTCATTGAAATCACATAGTTTTCAACAGTACTTTCACCTATTTCCTTTTTAATCTGACCAACGGTATAGAGGACATCTAGTATTTCACGTGTTTCCGTGCTTAGACTGGTTTCGTTAAAACTCAATACCTGATTATCAGCAATCATTTGTGTTAACAAATTCATGCGTTGCTGTTCAGGTGAATCGGTGTAATTGAGTTCTTGATCTATCAAACACAGAATCTCAGTAACGGCATTGGTGTGCAGGGTTGATTCTTGCCGAATATCAAGATTAAGCAAATTAAAGCCAAAGGTTTTGACCGATAGAATCAGCTCTTTGACATAGGCATCGGCAAGCTGAGCATCTCCATTTTCAATTAAAGACTGTTCGATAATTTTTAAGTCATTCTCAAAGTCCTGAGCTGATGCATAGCTATAATAGGTTTCTCCTTCATAGCCCCATAAACGCTGCCGGGTGATTTTTAAATTATCTTGCAGGCGAAAACACATGATTGCCAACTTACGACGATACGGTTCATGTAAATACAACTGAGGTTCATATTTAAAGCACTCACGGGCAGTAAGCCGATCGGCATGAATGGAACGAGTCAGTCTGTCACTGATTTTGACCTGATAGGAATGCGTCAGTGTATTGATAAGACTTGTAATCTCTTTAATGTAATGTTGCAAAATAACTGAAGACATCAAACGAACAGAATGCAAAGTGACTTCTGCAGTTACATTTGGATTCCCGTCGCGATCACCGCCAATCCAGGAGCCAAATCGAACCACCGGTGGTAACGAGTCAATATCCCAATCTTGATCCACATGGCGTTTAATTGCCCTTTCTAAATTCCGATAGACTTTTGGTATGGCTGGAATAATTGACTCACGACAATAATACAAGCCATTTTTAACTTCACCTTCTACCGATAATTTACTGATTCGTACTTCATCTGTTTTCCACAAAATCTGAATCAGATCGTACAGTTTTTTTAAATTATCCTGATATTTTTCTTCATCCTCTTTTGTTATGACCAGATTTTCTGTAACGATAAAAATTTTTCTGTTTAACTCGAGAACCGTACGGCGTTTTATTTCTGTGGGATGAGCTGTAAAAATGGGTCGGTATTCGAGCTCTTTGATAAGATTAGTGATTTCGATATTCTTCACTTCGCTCAAATCACGAATAGCTTCATCAAAAGAGCCTTTCCATAAGGGGCCGCCCTGTTTAACTCTTTGTCGACGATTAATATGTTGATATAGCTCTTCGGCGATATTAATCAGGGTGAAATATGAATTAAAAGCCCGTACGACATTCGTCAGCGTCAGAACATCAAGGTTCTGCATGTATCGTCGCAGTTGAATGGCTTTAGAATCATCAGGCTCTCGATACAGCTCAATATAGCCTGTACGAAGCACTTCTACCGCATCATAAACTTGTTCGCCGGCGTTATCTTTAATTACAGTGCCTAGAATTCCCCCCAGGGTTCGGACCAATGCACGTAGCTCTTTGTCGTAAACCAAATTGGTCATATCGATAGCAGCCTATAAATGTGTTTTATAAGAATTTTTAGTCAGCAAATAGTGTTCCTCCGATGGTGACATCTAATCAACACAATACCTGACTAAGCCCGACATGGATAATGTCTGCGCGATTTTATTATTAATTATTCGATTTGGCTAACTAAGAAACTTAAATTTTCGACTTAGATCCCAAGATAAGCTTGTTTGACATAGTCATCATTCGCTAAAGCTTTCGCCTCACCCTGCAAACTGATGTTTCCCGTCTCAAGTACATAAGCATGATTTGCCAATTCGAGTGCCAGATCGGCATTTTGCTCAACCAGTACAACCGATACACCTGTTTTATTTATTTGCAGCAAAATTTCTGCAATATCCTGAATGATGATCGGTGCTAGCCCTAACGATGGCTCATCGAGCAATAAAATTTTAGGCTTGGACATCAAGGCTCTACCTATCGCCAACATTTGTTGTTCACCGCCACTTAATGTACGAGCTAGCTGAGTCTGGCGCTCATCAAGCCTGGGAAATACTGCAAGTATTTCTTCTAAGTCTTGCTGAATTGCATCTTTATCTGTACGCACAAATGCGCCCAATTTCAAATTTTCGAGCACCGACAAATCCTTAAAGACGCTGCGTCCCTCCGGCACTTGAGCAATCCCCAATTTCAAAATTTGATCTGCAGAGAGTTTATCAAGCTTTTGATTATCAAGACTGATTCGGCCTCCGGATGGTTTCACTAATCCCGAAATTGAGCGCAATGTCGTACTCTTACCTGCTCCGTTTGAACCAATTAAGGTAATAAAATCGCCCTGTTCAACCGTCAGCGAAATTCCTTTTAGCGCGGCAACCTGATGATAATGCACAGATAAATTATCAAGTACCAATTTCATGCCTTGCCACCACCAAGATAGGCAGCGATCACATTTTCATCATGCCTAATTTGCTCTGGGGTTCCTTGTGCCAGCAAGGTGCCAAAATTAAGTACGGTTAAATATTCACAAAGGCCCATCACCGCTTTCATATCATGTTCGACCAGGATTATGGTCACACCAGATTGTTGCACTTTGCGAGTCAGCTCCATCATCTGTCTCGTTTCTTCGGGATTCATACCTGCAAAGGGTTCATCCATCAACAACAATTTAGGCTTTGACATAAGCGCAATTGCAATGGCAAGCGCTCGCTGTGACCCTAAAGGAAGCCCACTCGCTAACTGCTGTTTGCGTTCTAATAAGCCCATAAATTCGAGCACTTCTGTGGCTTGTTCATAAACATCCGATTGTTTATTCTTATCTAGACCTAAAATGGCAGAAAATACATCCGTCTTAGCCCTTAAATGGCCTCCAATAAGCACATTCTCGAGTACTGTCATTTCAGCAAACAAGGTGGTCTCTTGAAAAGTTCTAACAACACCGTGTTTGGCAATTGAACTTGGCGAATGCCCGGATATATCCTGTCCATTAAAAAGGATAGACCCTGAAGTCGGCGCATAAAAACCACTAATGTTTTTGAACATAGTGCTTTTGCCAGCACCATTGGGACCTATTAAACCCCGAATTTCACCTTGATTAACTTTAAAACTGACATCATTTAAAGCCGTTAAACCCCCAAACTTTTTTGTCACACTGTTAATTTCTAATAACGGCATATTCTGAATCATCCCGATGGTTTATTAGAAGGGTTCGTGAACGAGGATTTACCAAGAAAGATCTCTGTAACACTTTCAAGCCCCCTGGGCAGGAACAGAATTGCGGTGATTAATAATGCACCGTAAATAGCCGGTCTGATTTGTTCAAAGCTGCGAAAAAACTCATCCAAAACTGACAAAACAATAGCGCCAAGAATAGCCCCATAAAAGGTTTTATAGCCTCCAACGATCAGCCAGATCAGAATAAAGACCATAAACCCAATCCCAAACTGATTGGGTGTTACGGTACCCAAATAATGCACTTTAAGAGAACCCGCAATCCCAACAAAAAATGAACCCACAACAAAAGCCAATGAACGATAAAACCAGGTGTTGACGCCTACGGATTCAGCTAATGGTGCCTTCCAATGCACTGCATGAAGAGTTAAGCCAACCCGTGATTTTTCTATGCGATATAAAATTAGCAAACAAATTGAAACGACAATAAGTACCAGATAAAAATACGGAATGGGTTCCAGAAAATCTATATTAGCCAGTTCGACCGGGGGAATTCCGTTGATACCACCTGTGCCACCGAAAGGTTTTATAAAGTGGATCCAGCTTAAGCGAATGGCCTCACCGGCTGCGAACGAACCAATTAAAAAGTAAAACTGGGTCATCCTGAATAGTGGAAAACTTAACAGTGCTGCCACCAACCCCGCCACAACCCCGGCCGCAGGCAGTCCCAGCCAAAACGAAAACCCTGCCATTTTTGTCAACATTGCACTGGTGTAAGCACCCACTCCCATCATCACCGCATGGATAAGCGACCACTCACCGGTTAAAGTGACTAACCTGTAACTGACAACGACCAGAATATTGATCACCAAAAAAATTAAAAAATCCTGGTGATGGTATTTAAGGTAATGAGGCAGAATGATCAGTGCTGTAAATAATAAAGCCAACAGTCCATAACGAATTAGATGTTGCTTAGTCATTATTCGCTAATCCTTGTACCCATTAGGCCTGTAGGTTTAATGATCAAAACCACTACCATAATCAGTAAACCACTGATGGTTGCAATTGTTCCACCGAAATAAACGGACATTAAAGTATGAAACAGCGCATATAAAATTGAAGCCAGGATAGCCCCGGATAAACTACCAACTCCCCCGACTATGGTGACAATAAAGGCTGTGATAATAATATTGTGCCCCATGTGAGGATTGATGTTGGTTATGGGAGCTATTAACGCCCCTGCCAAACCCGCGAGCCCTGCGCCGATTCCAATTGCGATCATTGAAATTCGATTAATATTAATCCCCTGTAAAGTAGCGGCTTCACGATCTTGAGCTACGGCTCTCAACGCCCAGCCGATTTTAGTTTTAGTCAGTAATAACCACAGTGAAAATAAAATAGCGACAGAAACAGCAATACTAAAAAGACGCTGGTAAGGAATTCTGAGGGTTTCCCCAATGATCATTGTGCCACTATAGGGGGGTGGAACTTGTTTAGAGGGGCCATCTCCTCCAATCAAGGTTGCAACAACCTGCAAGATGAATAGCACCCCTATTGAACAAATTAGACCTGCCAGCGGATCGTCACGATTTGGACGAAATAAAAATCGTTCCATAACCAGCCCTATGAGTGCAACTAATATAATCGCGATAGCAATCGTTGTCAGGTAAGGCAAGCCGTTTTGCGAATGTAAATACCAAACGGTGTAAGCGCCAATCATGACTAATTCACCATGGGCGAAATTTACCACTCCCATGACGCCAAATATTAGTACCAATCCTACCGCTGTAAGGGCAAAAAATCCGCTTTGAATAAAACCATTAACTAGAGATTGAATTAATAAGTCCATCGTCAGATAGCAATCTTACTAATTGTTATGAAGCCTTGATTGGTTGCAACAATGACCATAAAAAAAAATCCCTGCCAATCTGCAACTGACAGGGATAAAACACTGCGATTAAACAGTTCTTAAACCCAACTCCTTCATATGTTTAATCAATACGTCTTTGTTCGCTTCCAGCCAGCCGGACACACTGCGAAATTCTTTGATTGTAGCTTTTCCACCTTCAACCACCACAACCGGCCAACGGCCAACGACCGCATTATCCAAGCCCCAAAGCTGACTCCCCCACCACTGACCTTCTCCGAAAACGAAATGGGGCTGCTGGTTAGCTTTCATTGCTGATAAGACAGCTTCAGGCTCTACACTACCTGCTGCCTTGGCCGCATCAATCCAATCTAACAATATTGCTGGATATTCCCAGGATACGGCTGACCAATCGTTGGGATGATCTTTTCGAAAAGCCGCATCAAAACCACCCGGATCAGGGAAATTTACACCCTCTTCGGTCAACATCGGGTCATCAAAATCGGGGAATTGGAAAATAGTACCGTTTACAAATTCTTCGCTGGTTTTAGCAATAATCTCATCATAATAGTCCAGTGTGCACGAAATAATCTTACCCTCGAAACCCTGATGATAAAGTTGCTCCATTAACGGCGTGACATAAAAGCTGGTGGCCATGCAAAATATGTCCGGTTTGTTCGCCAATACCGAGCTGACAATCGGTGCAAAATCGGTGACATCAAAGCCATGTAAGTTAACGTCAACCACTTCAATACCTGCCACTTCGAAGGCAGCCTGATAGGTCGCAGCAGATTGCAAGCCATATTCCACGTCGTTATTGGTGACGATAACTGCTGTCTTGGCATCCGGATAATTTTCCGCCAACCACTCCACACCTGTGACGTTATAAAGCGGATGAGATTCGCAAGTCGCGATCAGAAATTCAGAATCAGGTGTAATGTCACTGGGTAGCAGTGTTGTGGTTAACATTTTTTTACGTGTTGCCCACGGCAATACAGATGCAACGGTAGAACCGCCCAACATCATTACCATTTTAACGTCATCTTCTAACACTAATTTTTTGTAGCCTTGAACCGCTTTTTCAGTATCGTAGCCATGATCATAGGCGGCGATTTCGATGTTATAAGTGGTTCCACCAATTTCAACCCCACCTTCACCATTAATGTTATTCGCGACAATCTCACAACCATACAAGCCTGGTAATCCCCAAGGTGCATAATCACCCGTCATGGGTATATTCATACCAATATTTACAGTTTCGTTTTGTGCAAATACTACATTCGGAAGCGTCGAGCCTAACGCAAGACCAATACTACCTTTGGCGGAATTTCCAAGAAAATCACGCCGGGTTAAATTAAATTTTGATTTCATATCTAATCCTCATTTCTGTGTGTTTTTAACGTTTCTCTCTACACGATTGCTGTGGTGTTCAACAGCACTGGGGATTTTTATTCTTGTTTAAGATACGCCTGCATTGAATCGTCCATTGCGTCCATCCATGGAGTATGATGCACGGGCTGCATATTTCCTGTCATTAATGAACGGTAGGCATTGTTACGGAAACCCATGATGTCATCATGTTTGTGATGTTCCCATTCCATAAAAGTTTTATTCACCCCTTCCACATCAAAGCTTGGGTAATCAGTCTGATCAATTAATGCTTGTGTGTAATCACCCTGAAACCAGATCATTTGTTCGTCATCTTCAAGCTTTTCTTCCCGGGCTTGCCAAACAGCACTGTCTTTTTCCATTTCATCCCTGGACGGCAACTCAATACGGCCCATAATGACATCACGTGCATACCAGGCCTGGGCATCGAACATATTGAATGTGTAAAACTGATCTTGCATGCCCAGGTACATCACTTTCGGATTATCCTGCCAGACCACTCCCTGATAGAGCCCTGGCGTCCATAGGCGATTATCACATCTAAGTCGTAATGAATTTTCCATAAACGGAAAATGGTGTAAATACCCGGTACATAAAATAATGGCGTCAACGTCCTTGCTGCTACCGTCTTTAAAATAAGCTGTCTTCTTATCGACATGTGTCAATAACGGTACTTCCTGAAAACTCTCCGGCCAATGGAATCCGGTAGGTGCAGTTCGATGACTAATGGTTACTGATTTGCAGCCATATTTGTGGCATTGAGAAGCAATGTCTTCGGCAGAGTAACTGGTACCGATAACCAAAAGGTCTTTGTCAACAAACTCTCTGGCATCACGAAAATCATGGGCGTGCAAAACACGTCCATTGAAGGTTTCGAATCCCTCAAAATGCGGCACATTAGGCGTTGAAAAATGACCTGTGGCAACCACAACATAGTCCGCCTCATCAGTGATGATTTGATTTTCATTCAGATCATTCACTTGAATCGTAAACTTTTCAGTTTCATCTGAATAACTGACATGATGGACACTATGGTTAAACTTACAGTATTTTCTTACCCCGGCTTTTTCAACACGACCCTTTATATAGTCAGCTAGTACTTCTCTGGGTGGATAAGAGGCAATCGGACGCCCAAAATGCTCTTCAAATGTATAGTCAGCAAATTCCAGGCACTCTTTAGGTCCGTTCGACCAAAGGTAGCGATACATGCTGCCATGAACAGGCTGGCCATACTGATCGGTACCGGTACGCCAGGTATAATTCCATAATCCTCCCCAGTCTGCCTGTTTTTCGTAGCAAACAATTTCTGGAACTTCAGCACCTTTTTCCTGGGCTGAAGCAAAGGCTCTTAATTGTGCCGTTCCACACGGGCCTGCACCAAGAATTGCAACTCGAGTAGTCATAAATTAGCTCCTATAGTTATTCATCATTCACTGAAACGCAAAAGCGGTTCGAAATTGTGTGATGAAACTATAAATAAAATTAGTGCAAAGTTAAATTAGGGAAAACCCTTAATCACCGAATGATCACTGTGAAGCTAATACTTAACTGAGAACAAACCATTGTATTAATAATGCCTCAATATTTAGCAACCAGAATTTAATTCACTCATGCAACAGAAACTTCGGCCTTCTTAATGTAAACAATTAACGTGCATCCATTTTCAGTATAAGAACAGTGTTCGGTTCCTTTCTTCATCCAGACTAAATCCCCTTCACGGTATTTGGTACCATCATTATCTGTTAAGTCGCCTTGTAAAACGTAAAACTCTTCATCTTCTGTATGATGATGAGGTTCAGTTGTAGTACCGGGCTCCATACGAAATACATGAAACCCGACACCATCCTGATTTGTGTCATTTAACTGTAAAAGGCTTTGTCCTGATTCAGAAGAATCCTCCATAAGCCAAGGCTTAAATTCAGCATTATAGATATTCACTATTCTGCGCTCATCATTACTGACAGATTTCATTTGAATCTACTCCTGTATGTTTGATTAATAATCTTCCAACATGAATTAAGTTACACATATGAGCTGAATACAATCTAAGCCTTAACATCCTCAAGATTAATCCGAATTCTCACCAGTTGTGCAATTGTTGAAACGCCTAATTTTTTCATCACCTTAGATCGATGTGCTTCAACAGTTTTCTCGCTTATTTCAAGAAAATGACCAATTTTTTTGTTTGTCCTGCCTTCTGTAACCAGATCAAAAACCTGAAATTCACGTTCTGTCAATTTTTCCACCAATGACCTGATATCCTGATTATTCTGAGAATCTTTGCGAATTTCCGATTCCAAATTAAAGGCTTCTTGAATTCTCTTTAATAACGTTTTTTCATCTACTGGCTTGCGAATAAAATCTAAGGCACCACGACGCATAGCCTCAACCGCCATCGGCAGATCTCCATGTCCAGTCATAAAAATAATAGGAAGAATAGAATTAAGCTTGACTAGTTCAGATTGCAGTTCTAATCCATTCAAACCCGACATTCTTATATCCAGTAATAGGCATCCTTTTTGAGATCCGTCATATTTTGCTAAAAACTCATCTCCCGATGCGTATAGCATACAAGGTAGTTCTTCTGATTCGAGTAGCATGCCGATCGAGTTGCGCACCGCTTCATCGTCATCTATAACATGTACTTTCTGGATTTCAGTATCCATGATGACGATTCTCTACTGCGATTACATGTGGTAATGCAAAGTGAAACGTCGCTCCACCTTTTTTATTATTGTAATGACCAAGTTTTGATCCGTGAGAGGACACAATAGATTGACTAATCGAAAGTCCCAGCCCCATCCCTGATGCCTTGGTGGAAACAAACGGCAAATAGAGCTGTTTTTTTAGTTCGGACGTTATACCAATACCACAATCTTCTATTGAAATTTCAATTCCAGAGTCGGTATTAATGGCCCTTAAAATGATTTCACTATTTTGCATTCGTCCGGCTGATTTCATGGAGTCCATTCCGTTTCTAAGCAAATTCAAGATGACCTGTTGAATTTGAATGGGATCGCAATATACCGACAATAACCCTTCGGCCAGGTCGAGAATAATATAAAAATCTCTAACTCGAGCATATGGTTTTGCAAGTTTAAATACTTCCGTCAACAACTGCTGTGGATCAACAATTTCCCGTTTACCTTCATGACGCGTGGCCAATGACTGCATACGCTCCATCACAGCGCCAGCACGGTGGGCCTGGCTACTGAGTTGTACCAGTGCATCATCAGCCCGACTAACCTTAGGTGGACTTTTATTCAGAAATTTGGATGCTGATTTCGAATACATGGATATAGCGGTTAGTGGCTGGTTAATTTCATGAGCGATTGCAGCAGCCATTTCACCGAGTGTATTTAGACGATCTACATGTGCTAGCAATTCTCGTTGTTCTCTAGCCTCCTGTTCAGCAGCGCGGCGGGCAGTAAGGTCACGAATCAAAATTACATATCTGTCTGCCCGAACATTATTTATTCTACTAATAGAGACACTTATTGGGAATACTTCCCGATTTTTTCTGATTGCTTCGAGTTCTAGATTGGGACTAATACTTTGATCAAAGTGTGCGTTTTTCTCTATATATCTCTCAATTTCGCAGCGATATTCATGAGCGATTAGTAAACGTGCGTGCAATTTAAGCGCTTGTTCGAGTGAATAACCGAACATGGATTGCGCGGCGTAATTCATTGATTCAATATAACCACGTGTATCAATAGTAATTATGCCTTCTGCTGCTGATTCCACGATTGCATCAGCATATGCTTTAGAATTTATTAATTCCGTTTCGGACTTTTTAATGCGTGTTATGTCGGTAATAAGCCCTTCAAGAATCCCAATTCCATCATCTTGAACATCAACTTGTCGCCCACGTTCCCAAACCCACTTTTCAATTCCCAACTTTGTTATTATTCTGTATTCGACTTCAAATGGCTCCCCTTTATCCACGGCAGTGCGCACAACCTTATCAACCATGTTGACATCGTCAGGGTGCACAAACTCTCCCCATAAAATTTCCTGTGACTCGATTTCATGACGAGTGTAACCACATAATTCATAACAACCATAGCTGACAAAGTCCATAGGCCAATGCTTTTCATTCAAGCATCGATAGGCCATTCCCGGTAAATTTTTTAATAAGGTTTCAAGTCGTTTAGCATGGACTTTTAGATTTTGTAATTCTGGATATTCAGTATCAGCTAATAGACTTTGATTAAACTCTGCCAGTTCCATAATGGTTATCCACTGTGTGTTTGATCTACAATGTTATTAAGCACCTTATTCTTTCAACTATTGCTATCAGTTTTGCCAGTCTATCACTGACTTTTAAACGCAATATGAGAACTTTCATTTTGGCACATCCTTAAAAGCATTCTTGCCAGTTAAGGATAGATTCCCCCGGCTAAAGCGGGGTGCTTATCGTAACAGCCCTTGCGGGCTGATACGATGAACATCACGTCTTAAATGATGGATGTGATGTTCAATCTAAATACTCTCATTCATCCACGGGTAAATCCGGCATTGCGTTATCGCATTGAAGAGCCGGGACAAGCCCGTGGTTTTCTGTCGCTGACGCGAACGTTAATAAAATATGGAAGAACGATTGCGCTTTTGTGCAATCGTTCATATTATTTTTATTTAAACTTTTCGTAGGCGTTACGCAAATCAACCATTGGATGACTTTTAGACATTTGGAATTTGATCAACAACTCACGTGCAATCATGTCACGCTCTTGTTGATTATCAGGCAGTTCAATATCTTCAGGCACAGTAACCCAGCCGTTAATATTACGATCAAATACAGCGGCCCGGTTTTCTTCATAGCCCATGTGAACGTCTTCAAGCCAGTTCAAATCCGTCCAACCCATGGTTTCCATATATTTTTTCAGAAATGGTGTGCAATACTGCATATCCGGGACAAGATTAACGTCATAGCGATAACCAATGTGCTGACCAATGATTTTTTCACGTTCGGTGTCGACACCGTCTGTTTCCATAAAATGGTCAATATTATCTGTACTCATAACTATCTCCTAAAAACGAGTCATGTCGGGTCGACCAACAGTATGTTGCGTTCCAGCCAGTGGAACCTGAGCGAGAGCTGAGGCTTCCATTGTTAATGCCGCCAAGTCCTCAGGCTCAAGCGAATGGATATTAGTTTTACCACACGCCCTGGCCAATAGTTGTGCCTCAATAGTTAACGTATGCAGAAAATTGTAGACTCTTTCTGCTGCATCATCAGGATTCAAGCGTTGTCGTAATTTCGGATCCTGAGTCGCAACACCAACCGGGCAACGGCCAGTGTGGCAGTGATAACATCTACCGGCCTCAACGCCCATTTCATTTTCAAAGTCAGCTTCAGGGATATCTTTATTACAGTTCAAAGCCATTAGCGCACTGTGCCCGATTGCAATCGCATCAGCACCCAAGGCCAACGCTTTCGCCACATCACCACCGTTACGAATCCCGCCAGCATAAACCAGTGAAATTTCTCCCGATTTACCAACATCATCTAACGCTTGACGTGCTTGTCTGATCGCAGCGATACCCGGCACACCGGTTTCCTCTGTTGCAAGATGAGGCCCAGCACCCGTACCCCCTTCCATACCATCCATATAAATGGAATCAGGACCAGTCTTGGCGGCCATACGCACATCATCATAGACACGTGCCGCTCCGAGTTTTAATTGAATCGGGATTTCACCATTAGTCGCTTCACGAATCTCGTTAATCTTTAACGCTAAGTCATCTGGACCTAACCAGTCAGGATGGCGAGCCGGCGAACGTTGATCAATACCAGCAGGCAATGAACGCATTTCAGCGACCTGGTCTGTTACTTTTTGTCCCATCAAGTGACCACCTAAACCTACTTTACAACCTTGGCCGATAAAGAATTCGACACAATCTGCTAAACGCAAGTGGTTAGGATTGAATCCATAGCGCGACTGAATACATTGATACATCCATTTAGATGAATAACGCCGCTCATCGGGAATCATCCCACCTTCACCAGAGCAGGTTGCTGTACCAGCCATGGTGGCACCGCGTGCTAAAGCTGTTTTAGCCTCGTACGAAAGCGCACCAAAACTCATGCCGGTAATATAAACCGGAATATCGAGCTCTAAAGGTCGTTTGGCTTTAGGACCAATAATGGTTTTGGTTAAACACTTTTCCCGATAACCTTCGATAACAAATCGGGTTAACGTTCCCGGCATAAAGGTCAGATCATCCCAGGTAGGAATTTTCTTAAAAAGTGAAAATCCGCGCATGCGATAACGCCCAAGCTCGGATTTAATATGAATATCATTAATTACCTCAGGTGGGAAAATAAAACTGTTACCGAGGTGATAAGGATCTTTTTTTGGGTTTGAAGACATAATTCTACCTCAGCTGCTTAAAGTACAAGTTTCTTTTCAGATGGTTCAAGGTTGTCGTAGTTCCACAACTGTTTCCCCGACACCAATTTGGTCATGTTTTCGGCACCATTTGGCGCTTCCAACCCATACTTTGACAACTTATCGTTTAGCCATTTAACATCTAAATCCGTCATCTCACCTTCAACACAGTCAACGCCAAGGTCGGCTATCTTTCCACCAACATATATAGTGCCATCGTACATTGAGTCACCCAGATTCTTACCGGCATCACCTAGAACAACCATACGACCACGCTGCATCATAAATCCTGAAAATGCGCCTGTTCGGCCACCAATAATGATGGTGCCGCCCTTTTGATCAATACCAGTCCGGGAACCCACATCACCTTTGCACACCAAATCCCCGCCCCGCATGGCAGCGCCAAAAGTTGAACCACCATTTTTCTCGATGACAATCGTACCTGCCATCATGTTCTCGGCACAGGACCAACCTACTCGTCCGCTAATGTGAATATTCGGACCATCAACTAAACCACATCCGAAATACCCTAATGAACCTTCAAAATTCAAATTCAGACGATTTAGGATACCAACACCCAGGGAGTGTTTGGCCATTGGATTTTTAACGGTAATGGTTCCGTGACCTTGCTGCATTAATTCACGGATTTTGATATTTATCTCGGACGTTTCCATGCCCTCAGCATCGAACTCGGCTGCCTTATCAAAATCAACCTCATATGACCAGGGATAAACAAAATTTTCCTCTTCAGTTGCAGAGAAAAAACGCTGTTGAGTTCGGCCAGCTAATTGCTCCGAATGCAAACCCATTTCATGGGATTTTTGTGCTACGCCTGCCATACTTTCACCTCCCCTTCATAAGGATCCCAAGTATCGATTTCATGTGGGAATACACTACGTATTGCTACTTCCTCAGATGCCAGACCGACAAAATCATCGCTTTCATAAAGCACCATCGGTTTAGCTGCCATCACATCTTTGGCCATCCCTAACTTATCACTTGTAGCCACTATGTATGTAAATACTCCATCGAGTTCATCAATGGAACGGGTCATGGCTTCTTCAAGCTCATCACCCTGACTCATTCGGTCGGCGATATACACTGCTATAACTTCAGAATCACAGTTAGACATAAAACGATGCCCGCGGCGTTCTAATTCGCGGCGTGATGTCCAGTAATTAGTCAACTGGCCATTATGCACAACGGAAACATCATTAAATGGATAAGCCCAGTAAGGATGTGCAGAACGGATATCAACGTCTGATTCAGTTGCCATTCTGGTATGACCAATACCATGAGTACCTTGGAAGCCTTTAAGGTCATAAGCATCTGAAACGACTGTTGCATCACCAAGATCTTTAATCAATTCCAGACCTCTACCGATTGACAATATTTCGGCACCATCAACATCTTCGACATAGTCTGCCAAACGGCGCATATCACCGTCATATTCAAACTCATAACGAAACGCATATTCGGTAGCATCATCTTTTTCAACGACATTGGCACCGAGTTCCTTTAACCTTTCATCGACAGTGGCACGACGCTCTTTAATTTGCGCGTGAATATCAAATCCAGAATTCAGGTCTTCCTGCTCCGCCACTTTGAAGCGCAATATGCAGCGATTCTCCTCTGGCACACCATAAAGTGCGAAGCCAGTAGAATCCGGCCCCCGATGTTTTAAAGATTGCAGCATGGAGACCATTTCTGAACCAATATCCGAACTTTTCCCTCGATGAATAAGTCCAGCTATTCCACACATAGTTTATTTCTCCTGTTTAGTTTTCAGACTGCCAAATCTGGCAGTCTGAGTTTTAAATTTCTCGGGGTTAAGGTAGGTAATCCAAATACATTTCTTGATCCCAGTCAGTGACCGTGGACATGAATTTTTCCCATTCATCATTCTTATACCAATGGAATACCTTGTACATTTCATCCGGCATAGCCGACTTGATGACCTCATCTTTAGAAAGTGCGGTCAAAGCATCACCGAGTGACATAGGCAATTTTTTCACTTGCTTGCCTGCTTCCATGGCTTCATAAATATTGCGTTCTTCTGGTTCACCGGGATCAAGTTTATTGTCTATTCCATCATCAAAAGCTTTAAGAATAGCGGCACCGAGTAAATATTGATTCACGGTTGAATCAACTGAGCGATACTCAAATCGACCCGGAGCGGAAACACGCATACCGGTGGTGCGGTTTTGATAGCCCCAATCAGCAAATACAGGAGCCCAGAAACCGGTATCCCACAAGCGTCTATAAGAGTTAACTGTTGGGCAACCTATCGCTGTCAATGCATTGATGTGAGCCATGAAACCACCGATTGCTTTTAAACCTAGAGGGCCGGGTTTTTGCGGATCTTTACCTGAAGGCATAAATTTGTTTGTACCTCCCTCAACATAACTAAAGACTTCCTTCATACCTGGCAGTTTGTCGTTCCCCAATTTATTGATTTTGTCCTTACCTTTAGTCCAGAGCGAAACATTATGGTGACAACCTGAAGCTGATACACCCATAAACGGCTTGGTCATAAAGCAAGCAATCAAATTATTTTCGCGTGCCACTTGTGCACAAATCTGACGATAAGTTGATAAGCGATCCGCGTTACGCAATACATCATCAAACATCCAATTCAGTTCAAGCTGACCTGGTGCATCTTCGTGGTCTCCTTGAATCATATCCAACCCCATAGCACGGGCATATTTGATCACTTGCATAGAAACGGGTCTCAATGATTCAAAACAATCGATGTGATAACAATATGGATTAGAGAAGCCACCATCAGGTTTACCGTCTTCGCCTCTTTTAAGCCACATCATTTCTGGTTCAGTGCCAACTCGTAATTCCAACCCATGCTTTTTCTTGAATTCATCATGGATAATTCTCAAATTTCCTCGACAGTCTGATGTTAAATGGCCACCAGGATTAACTTTCTCTTCACGATTACGAAAACAAGTGCAGTAAACACGAGCTATTCTTTTATCCCATGGTAATTGACAAAACGTTTCCGGATCCGGGATACCTACTAGTTCAGCTGCCTCTGGTCCATAACCAATGTAATCACCATGACGGTCCACAAACAGGTTTGCCGTCGCACCATAGACAAGTTGAAATCCTTTTTCAGCAGTTCGCTCCCAATGATCAGCAGGGATGCCTTTACCGACTATTCGCCCGGTAACTGAAATAAATTGAAAATAGATATACTCGATTCCAAGTTCATTAATTTTTTCTCGAACTTGTTTGACGAGTTGTGCCCGACCGCGGGCACTGACGTGACGTTCTAGGTCTGTTGAGTCTTTTTTAGCCATGTGATTCTCCTGGTTCTCTATCTGTAATTTTTTAAAGCTATCTAGCTTAAGTCCTGAGTGACCGACGGTAGATCGATCCTATGTTATGAGTCAAAATTTATAATGTCAAGAATATTATTTTCCTTGTATTAAATATTTAAGATTCTATATATTATCTGTAAAATGAACTGGGCATCAGATTCCTGATGCCCAGTCATTACAGACGAGAGGAACAGTCAACAGACTGTTTTTCTACGCAGAAAGCTTTAAACATCTAAATCATCTAGATCAAGCGATTTAAGCTTTTCTTTACTAAGTTCTTTAACTTGTTGATCAAGTGCTGCATTTTCCGATTTCATCTGTCGAACATGCCAGATGATCCAAAATACAAGGCCTGCAATTACTAGTATGAACTCACTGCCCTCAAACGGATACATCACACCTATTTCAGTAATATTTCCCGCCCAATTTTCAAATGTTCCTGTTTTCATAATTTTCTCCTTTAACTCAAGCGTTCAATTTCAGCGCGCTCGGCTTCAATGACTGCTCGTCTGTCTGCTTCGATTTCGTCTGCGGCATGAGAGTCTAATCCGGCTATTTCAACAGCTACCGGAATTCGAAGAATACCCATTGCATTTAGAATCTTTGAAATCACCCAACCCGGCAAGAAACCGAGCACACCAAACATAATAATAGCTCCAATAAATTGCCCTAACGGATTAATAGATGCGTAGTCCGGATTTGGTGAAGATGGATATCCCCAAAGCATGAAGCCACAAATACATACTCCAAAGAAACCAGCATAACCATGTACAGCCACAGCACCTACTGCATCATCAATTTTGAATTTGCGTTCAACCCAATAGTGCATTTTGTAAGCAACGATTACACCTAAACAAGCTATAAACATGGCTTGAATCGGATGATATAAATCATTGCCCGAAGATGCAGCAATAATCCCGGCCAAACCACTCGAATAAGTCCAGAAAGCATCACCTTTAGATATCCAGTATCCAGCTAAGAGACCACCTGATAACGACATCAAAAAGTTAAATGTAATGGCACTTAAAGTTGTAGGTGCCAAATAAATATTCGTTGCCGAGTAATAAACTTCATCGCCTGCCTGGATATCCCACATTGGAATATTACAAGCCACATAGAAACCCCAAAATCCGGTATAGATGAGGAATAGACCAATGGTTACCAACCAGGGATTTCGCGGATTGATGTTCCGTGGGGTTCCATCAGCCGCGAACTTGCCGATTCTCGGCCCGAGAACGCATAATACACCGAGAGCGAAACCGCCTGCGATCGCATGGATAACTCCCGAGGCATAAGCGTCATGATAGCCAAGTTTTTGTACCATCCAGCCATCAGCACTCCATCCCCATGCAGCGTCAATAACCCAAAAGACTGAGCCAATCGCAACAGCTAGAATCCAGAATGCTCCAGAACGGATTCGTTCAATCACTGAACCGGAAACAATCGAAGCTGCGGTCCAGGAGAATAATAAAAATGCAGCCCAGAACACACCGTTGATTCGTGCCCATCCATCGGGATCTTCTACACCTCCTAGATGCGCACCCATTAATGGACTCCAGGGTTCAGCCCAATCAGCGCTATTTAAGCCACCGATGATGCCTGGTCCGTTTGGAAAAGCAAAGTAAATCCACCAGCCAAAGAAAAAGAACGTGATAGTAACCAGCGGAATTAACATAGTGTTCTTCATCAACGTATGCATGTGGTTCTTGTGACGAGATGCACCTACTTCATACATACAAAATCCAACGTGAATTAAAAACATTAATACGACGGTGAGCCAATAATAAAATTCGGTGAATATGACTCCCAACGCGGTGAGTTCATTGTCCATCTTTGATACCTCTTAATACTCTGTGTGTGAAAAGTTTTCTCTCTCGGTTGCATCGGCCAGTGCACTAATGCGACCAAGATAATGACATAATTTTATCTAAATTACAAATATTTTCCCTTTGTGAATATTTTTTAATTAAATTAGAATTTGATGAAAATTTTGTACTTCTAGTGAAATTTGTGTAGAGTAAAGGTGTAGAGATCAAATCCACCCGGATAGTTCTCTTTGGGAACCATACAAAATAGAAACTGCTTTATCTGTCTTTAAGCCCTGAGGCCATCAATCACAGATAAGCAATTTACACACACTGGGATTAAGTTATCCAAAATTGAGGAGTTTTATTGAAATGAAACTAAAGCAACGCCTGGCTGCCCTAAGCGCAGCTTTTCTATTATCTTCGCCAGCAATAGCACAAGATTCTGATGACCCAATGGTGATCGCCACCCATAATTGGTCAAGTCAAATTGTCATGTCATATGTAGTTGGAGGAATGTATGAACAGATGGGTTATGAAATCGAATACACCCCCACTGACAGTCAAACAGTATATGAATCGATTCGTTTAGGAGATGTCACCTTTGAACTTGAAGTATGGGAAGGTGCATTCGGTCAATCTTTTAATGCTGCATTAGAGAAAGGTGGTATCGTCGATGCTGGTGACCACAACGCGGTTACTCGTGAAGAATGGTGGTACCCCTCTTATGTTGAAGAGCAATGTCCTGGTTTACCTGACTGGGAAGCATTAAATGCATGTGCCGAATTATTCTCCACGCCTGAAACAGCTCCCAAAGGCCGCTATCTTGCTGGTCCAGTCGACTGGTTAAAACAAGACCAAGAGCGGGTTGATGCTTTGGGCATGAATTTCACGATTGTTAATGCCGGTTCAGCTTCAGCGCTTTGGGCAGAATTAAAGTCAGCATCTGACCGTAAAGCACCGATTGTGCTATTCAACTGGACGCCGAATTTTATTGAAGCCATTTATGACGGCAAATTCATTGAATTCCCAGAGTATGGCAAAGGCTGTAAAGACGACCCTGCTTGGGGCATGAATGCAGAAATGACTCATGATTGTGGTAATCCAGCCGATGGTTACCTGAAAAAAGCAGCCTGGGAAGGCATGCAGAAAAACTGGCCTAAGGCTTATGAAGTGTTGACAAAAATCGATTTCAGTAACGCACAAATTGCTCAAATGGCGGCAATGGTAGATGTTGACGAGATGGATGCAGAAGATGCTGCGGCCAAATGGTTGGCGGATAATGAGAGTGTTTGGAAACCATGGACTGAGTAAAACACATAAATCGTTTACAAACTCCGCCTTCAGAGAAGCTGTCGGCGGAGTTTTAGTATTTAGACTACAATAAACTAATTGGGAACATAACACACTGCAAGAAGTGATACTTATGGAGAAAACGGGCGAGCAAACAGTTTCTAACGAAACTGTAATTGAATGTCAGTCACTGTGGAAAGTATTTGGAGATCAACCCAGAGAATTCTTACAGAAACATGACTTTAATCCTACTGATGAACAAATTCGCAAATCAGATCACGTTGCGGCTGTTCACAATGTCAACCTCTCAGTCCATCGTGGTGAAATGCTGGTTGTTATGGGGCTTTCAGGTTCAGGCAAATCTACACTCGTTAGGTGTTTATCCAGGCTGATTGATTCAACGGTAGGCAGTATTACCGTCGAAGGACAGGACTTGCTATCGTTAAACAGGAAACAGCTTATTGATTTACGACGTCACAAAATGGGTATGGTATTCCAGAACTTCGCCTTGTTGCCGCATAAGACTGTTTTAGAAAATGTCGCTCTGCCATTGCAAATGCGAGGCATGAGCAAAGGTGAACGTTACGAACGCGCTCGTAAAATGATTGAATTAGTGGGTCTAGAAGAACGTATCACCAATTTTCCACGTGAGTTGTCCGGCGGTCAGCAACAGCGTGTGGGCATAGCTAGATCACTAGCTATTGAGCCAGATATCTGGTTTTTAGATGAACCGTTTTCAGCACTTGACCCCTTAATCCGCAAAGAAATGCAGGATGAGTTTTTGCGTTTACAAGCGATGCTTAATAAGACCATTGTTTTTATTACTCATGATTTCGATGAAGCCTTACGTCTGGCTGACCGAATTATGATCATGTATCACGGTAAGGCAGAACAAGTTGATACGCCGCAGAATATCGTTCTAAACCCGGCCACTGATTATGTAGCCAAATTCACAGCAGAAATTCCGAAAGCTCGGGTCCTAACCGTCAGGTCTATTATGCATCCTCCTTCTCCTGAAAGCTCAACTGACAATCCAGTTAATGCTAACGATATTGTTGAAAGCGTTGCGGAAAGAGTTTTGACTGATGGTGAAATTCCATTAGCAGTAATTGACAACAATAAACAAGTCGTCGGACAAATAGACAAACAAACTATTATCTCCACCTTGTTTGAATCTGATCGAAAAGAATAACAGTTATGACTACAACAACTGCTAATTCTTCAAATTTAGTTTCGTTCAATACTAAAGGTTTTGGTATTGGCCTTGTTTTGTTAGTGTTCTTCTTACTAGTTATTTTTAAGAATTTCTTACCAGAATCATTTATCCGGCCAACAGAAATACTAATCTTACCTCTGGCTGACTGGATCAATTCATTTTTTACTTATTTGCAGGAAGATTTAGGATTAACCGTTGTCACACGAGCTATAGCCGATGCGGTGTCATGGATGCTGGATGTAGTTAGAAATATCTTACTCGGTGGGCGCAAAGGCTTTGGATTACCTGCATTGCCCTGGATAACTCTAGCCGTAGTTGGCTTTATGCTTGGTTATTATTTAAAAGGCACAAAATTAGGCTTGTTTGCATTTGCTACTTTTACTTATCTAGCTGTTTTCGGACAATGGAAAGAAGCCATGCAGACTTTTGGCTTGGTTTTGGTCACTGTGCCGCTGGCTATTGCACTTGGTCTATTATTTGGTGTCTTGGCTTATAAACGCAAATGGTTTGAAAATCTCCTTATCCCAATTTTAAACGTCACACAGTCGCTACCGCATTTTTCATATTTGATACCAGTAGTTGTGTTTTTTGGCGTTGGTCATCATGCAGGGGCGATTGCGACAGTGATTTTTGCTACGCCACCAATGATTAGAATGGTATTGCTAGGCTTAAAAAAAGTACAGCCAGAAGTGACTGAATCCGGTCATATGAGCGGCTGTACAAATTGGCAGTTACTCTGGCATGTGCAGATCCCCAGCGCCAGACACGAAATCCTAGTTGGTATTAACCAGGTAATCATGCAGTGTTTAGCAATGGTAGTTATCGCCTCATTTATTGGCGCGCCGGGTTTGGGTTATAAATTATTACTAATGCTACAGGGTTTAAAAATCGGTAAAGCAATCGAACTGGGCGTGTCTATCGTTTTGATCGCTATTATGCTGGATCGGCTTTCATTGGCCTGGGTAGAAAAACAGCCCGAATATCACAAAGATGAACCTTTCCTTAAGCGTTACCGTTATTTACTGATGACACTGGGTTTATTTATTGTCAGCATTATTGTAGCAAATTTAGTTCCCTATCTTTATAAAGTACCTCGAGCAGCAGCCATATCCACTGCTCCGTTTTGGGACAGTATTGTTGACTGGGTAACCCGTAATTGGTTTGATGCCATGCAGACATTCCGCAGATTCCTGTCGTTAGAAATTTTAATTCCAATGCGTGATGCCTATTTATCGCTGCCCTATCTTGCTGTTGTATTTTTACTTTGTGGACTGGGTTATCTAGTTGGTAAGTGGCGCTCGGTAATCATTGTCGGCTGCTATATCATGTTTATTGCCATTAGCGGCTGGTGGGATAGAGCCATGATTACGGCATACATGGTCACCTGTGCTGTTATTGTCTGTGTGATTCTTGGGGTGACGATTGGAATTATTGCCTCGCGAAATCCAACCTGGTCACGTGCAGTCATCGTTCTATGTGATACGTTCCAGACCTTTCCGTCTTTCATTTATTTGATACCAGTCATCATGTTATTTCAGGTCAACGATGTATCGGCTATATTTGCTGTCACTATTTACGGCATGATTCCATCAATCCGCTATACGATTGAAGGTTTAAAGCAAGTTCCCATCCCATTGCACGAAGCCACAACTATGAGTGGTGCAAACGGATTACAACGCTTGTTTCAACTAGAGCTACCACTGGCTCTACCACACATTTTAGTGGGCATAAATCAAACTGTGATGTTTTCATTATTCATGGTAATTATTGCTGCCTTTATCGGTACTCAGGATTTGGGTCAGGAAATGATGCGAGCATTGTCGTTTAGCGATACAGGCAAAGGCCTGGTGCTAGGTTTTTGTGTTGCTTTTATGGGCTTGACCATTGATCATCTAGTGAGCCAATGGTCAGGTAAACGTAAAAAAATGTTGGGGATTGATTAATGGTCGTTGGTCTTAATTCTGCTAGTACTCGTTATCCAGGACTAGCACTTAGACAACCTGATAAAGAGTTATATAGTGTCCCGGCACAAGGCTCGATAACCATCAACGTTGAACCCGATGATCAACTGATTTTCTCAACTCAGTTTGGCCAACAAAATTGCGATGTATTTGCTTTCGATAAATCCGGTCAAAATACACTGGATTCACTAGCTGTTAAAGCATCTGATAACGTCATCAATCTAAGCGAACACATCGGTAGTGACAAAAAAAATGGACAACAAATCTCATCTTCCTTACAACGTCGAAATATAAACATAAACAAAGCGCAAGGATCTAGGGTGTTAAATCAGGGTAATCAGCCACTAGATAACTGCGAACTAACAAGTTCAGATGAATTATTCGTTGTGATTTGTGCTCCAGGCTCGAACATGAATGTGGAACAACAAATACCTCCAACTTCGATTGATGTGACCTTAATTCGTGCAAAGCCAGTTAATAATAATAATTTCCCACTACCCGAGCCTTTAGCAGACCCACGTTTGGATATACGTGTAAATGCCTGTACAGCACAATCCTATATGGTCAATGCTGGTGAATACATTCAGGTTATTGATGTGGCTGGACGGGAATGCACCGATTTCCAGGCTTTTTCGCAACATTCGTTAGACAAAAACATTGAGGATCCCATCGATGTAACCACAACAAGAACTTTGATGGGTTCGGTATATCCCCTACCAGGACTGCACTCAAAGTATTTTGATACAGCAATGCAGCCACTTATTGAAGTGGTGCAAGATACAGTTGGCAGGCATGATACGTTTGGTTTAGCCTGCACTGCAAAATATTATGAAGATCAGGGTTACTTCGGCCATCCTAATTGCACTGACAATTTTAATTATGCTTTAGATAGTTTTGGAATTAACAAACGTAAAGGCTGGCAAGCGGTTAATCTTTTTTATAATACTGGCATTGACGAACATAACGTTCTTTATCTGGATGAACCTTGGTCGAGACCGGGTGACTATGTCCTATTCCGGGCTTTAACTGACCTCGTCTGTGTGTCCTCGGCATGCCCAGACGATACTTCAGCTGCGAATGGATGGAATCCGACTGATATCCATGTGAGAGTATACACTGCTGATGCGCCGTTCAAAAAATCCGTAGCCTTTAGACATAAACCTGATGGTGTAACACAAATGACCAGAGAAACCGCCTTTCACTCAAAAACCAGCGAGCTAAGCCGAAACTTTGTCGAATATAAAGGCTTTTGGTTACCTACCAGCTACACTAATAACGGTGCAGAAAATGAGTATTATGCTTGTCGGGAAAAAGTAATTGTCACAGATTTATCACCCTTAAGAAAATTTGAAGTGGTCGGGCCGGATGCAGAAGCCTTACTGCAATGGACTGCTACTCGTAATGTTAAGAAGATCGCCACCGGCCAGGTGAGCTATACCGCTATGTGTTATGAACATGGCGGTATGTTTGATGACGGTACAATCCTTAAACTTGGGCAAAACAATTTTCGCTGGATAGGAGGCGATGAATACGGTGGTGAATGGCTGCAGGAACAAGCCAAATCACAAAAATTATCTAATGTGCGAATAGCACCATCTACCGATCAGATTCATAATATCGCTGTTCAAGGCCCTTGTTCACGCGAAGTATTAAAGGACATTATCTGGACTCCACCAGCACAACCTAGCCTGGAGGAATTAGGTTGGTTTCGATTTTTAGTCGGGCGTTTGCATGAACCACAAGGACCTTCAGTAATGGTTTCCAGAACGGGTTATACCGGCGAACTGGGCTATGAAATTTTTTGCCATCCCGATAATGCCGAACAACTATGGGAAGCAGTCTGGGAAAAAGGCGAACCATTCGGCATCACACCCCTGGGATTAGATGCTCTTGATATGGTTAGAATCGAGGCTGGCTTGATATTCGCAGGGGCTGAGTTCTGTGACCAGACTGATCCATTTGAAGCCGGAATTGGTTTTACAGTACCATTAAAAACTAAAGAAGATAATTTTCTGGGCAAACAAGCATTAATTGAGCGTAAAGCATCACCACAAAAAGCCTTAGTAGGTTTGGAACTGCAAGGCGAAGAAGTTGCAATCGCAGGTGATTGCGTTCATGTAGGCCGCCCCCAGATTGGTGAAATAACAAGTGCAATGAAATCACCCGTTTTAAGAAAAAACATTGCGTTATGTCGCATCAATGTAACCCATAGTGATCTAGGCACAGAAGTAGAAGTTGGCAAACTCGATGGCAACATGAAACGTATTCCAGCCAAGGTAGTTCGATTTCCTTTTTATGATCCTGATAAAGAGCGGGTTCGCACTTAATTAGTTTTAATTTGATTTAACCTGATCCCACAAAGGCTTAAACAAAATCACATCAACATTTGTGGTTAAAGTGTGATTAAACAACTGATTATGAGCCAGTGTAAATTGCCAGCGCTGATCGTCTGTCGTTAATAATTCCGACTCACAACTCAGTTTCCACCGACTGGAATCCTGATCAAAATGTAATTCAATTCGCTGCTCGTTAGCAACTCGCTTTACCCAATTTGCACCTTTAGCAGCCAATGCAGTGAGTTCGCCATTAAATCGATGTGGAAATTGATAAAACTCGGATTGTAAATACTTAAGTGCGTTTTCCCTGCGTAGTTTGGGATCAAAAGTTTTTTGATATGCGTGTTTTAAGTGGCTAGTATCATCATCCGGAAATTCGGGCACCAATAATGTCGTGATTACACCTATTGAGTTACCGTCTATAATTAGCTCAGGTCGAATACCGGAAGTCGGTCTGGCTTCCAAATTCCGAACTGAGAACTTACGAATCTGACATTGCCAATAGACAAACGCATCACTGTTAGACTGATCAGAAGCTGAGGCCATAAAAGATTCAGTTAATCAAACTCGTGAGAATCCTGTAATAACACGGTGATAAATTTGATCGGTACTTGGGTCAATTTTTCCGGCCCATGTGGCGCTGATGAATCAAAATAAAGTGAATCCCCTGCATGCATCTCATAGGTCTTGGATCCATGACGGTATTCCATAATACCTTCCAGCATATAAATGAACTCTACACCGTCATGTTGAAACAAGGGGAAAACATCTGAATCATGGTTGATACTTATTAAATAAGGCTCCAGTAAATAACGGTTGGCAATCGAATGCCCGAGTAACTGATAATGATGACCGAAACGGGTTCCCCGTCGTTCTATATTCAACCCTTGCCCCGCTTTAACGAATGCCGCTTCTTTTTCTTCTTCATATAAACGAAAAAAAGAGGTTACTGGAACATTTAGAGCCTTGGATAATGAATGTAGCGTCGCCAGGGATGGCGATGCCTGGCCATTTTCGACTTTAGACAACATGCCAGGTGACATCGAAGCTTGCTTGGATAACTCCACAACAGTCATATGCTGTTGTTTTCTAAAAGCTCTAACTTGACGTCCTATCGCCTTTTCAAGTTCATCATCAGCGGCATCACTTGGATTCACCGCCAAGGTTTCTTGATGAATAATTTGCTTTTTGCTCATAAAATTCTTCTATTCAACTTATTAAAGCATACCATTTTTAGTAAAGATGGTTCCAGAAGATTAAGTTTAGTAAATTTCTTTTGGGAAAAATATTACTGCTTCCAGGCGTACTTCATACCGTAATTCGGTATATAGTGATAAATACAATCAAGTGAATATTCAGCATTTCGCTGATGTTAAAGCAATCGTCGAGTCTGTATCAGGAGACAGAAAATTATTAGGCATTGGAGAAATTGTTTTAGGACGGTATTAACTCCACAAATCAGTACTAAGATAGCGCTCACCTGTGTCTGCCAGGATGGCTAGTAGCACGTCATTTGATGACGCGTAGGTTTTGGCATACTCAAGCATTCCAACCACTGCCGCGCCACAAGAAATACCGACAAACATACCTTCTTCAGCAGCAAGTTGTCTGGCACAAACATATGCATCTTCAGCTTTTATCTGGATGACTTGATCATAAATCTGAGTATCCAAGGTGTCTGGAATAAACCCAGGCGCAGTTCCCATAATTTTGTGCTTACAGGCAATACCTTGAGAAAGAATCGGCGAATCATAAGGTTCGGTAGCAATGATTTTAATATTAGGGTTTTTCTCTTTTAGATTTTTACCTACACCTGAGATCGTGCCTCCAGTTCCAGTTGTGCAAATTACGGCACTCAATTCATCTGAAAAATCATCCCAAATTTCATTTGCGGTCTTAATATGGGATTGTGGGTTGGCCGGGTTATAGTGCTGACCCACAAAGAAATAGCCTTTTTCCTTCTCTAAACGTCTAGCTTCTTCAATGGCTCCAACTGTGCCTTTTTCTGCCGGCGTTAGAATAACTTCACCACCATAAGCCTTGAGTATTAATTTACGTTCTTCACTCATGTCTTCCGACATCACAAAAACCGACTTATAACCCTTCACTGCTGCAACCATTGCCAAGCCAATGCCTGTATTACCAGAAGTGGGCTCAACGATAGTATCACCAGGCTTCAATTTACCATCGGCTTCAGCTTGTTCGATCATGTTCAGCGCAGGACGGTCTTTAACAGAACCGCCCGGATTAAAACTTTCAAGTTTGCACCAGAGTTGTTGACTTAACTCAGCGCCGATCTTGTTTAACCTGACTACAGGAGTGTTACCAACTGTAGTTAATATACTTTCGTGTTTCATTGTTTCACTTTAATTAGTCGTCTTCACGCAGTAACCGAACTTGAGGCAAACCCTGGTCTGAAACTTCAGTTAGCACTGTCATTGGCCTACAACAAACTTGACAATCTTCAATATATTCTTGTGATAAGACAGAGCAATCGACAACCAGTTCAATCGGCTCATCACAATACGGACAAGTTTGATTAACCACTTCAAGCATAAGCTTAATATGATGACTTTATGTCCGGATTGCAATCAAGCATTCAAAACTTTTAATAGCTTTTGTGTAACAGTTTGACACAGATTCTACAATCAGATCAGGCAATAAACTCCTTATAATCACGCCCTACAACACATTGCAAGGGGTAACTAGTGAAACACATCATCAAATCATTTTTCTGTATTGCTTTATTCTCTCCTTTAACTGTTTTAGCTCAGGATGAATTGCAACAAACTTTGTTCAACCAACTCAAACAAAACATTGAAAAAAGCTGTCAGAGTCAGGATTTCTTGAAATGTGTAGATATCAACAACGACACTTGCCAAACAGTTTCCAACGATCAACTTGAAAAAGTTAGTAGCTTGATTGAATCTAACGCCGAGGCATTGGCTCAAGGTCAATTCAGTGGTTTATTAAAACAAATCAAGACCGCACGTAATAATGTTTTAGAAGCCAATGGTATTGAGGTTGCAAAGGCAAACGCTTGCGGCAAAGAATTTTTGTCTAGTTAAGTTAGCCCGGCCCAGAACAGCTTTAAAGCCTTAATTTTGCCGCCTCCGGGAGCATCCTGTATTTCGTCGCCAATTATTTTCGCGCCGTGGTGCAAATAAAAATTTATAGCATGATGATTATTTTCAAACACCCATAGGTAAACTCCAACCTGGGGATTGTTCAAATGAGCATGTTTTAACGAAAAACCTAACAACTGAGCGCCAATCCCGGTCCCATGAGCCGTTGGATCAACATGCAAGTTGTCCATATAGGTTTCACCTTGTGAGCCGTAATCAAAAAATAAACAACTAAAACCTCGCAATTGTTGATCCGCTTCAGCTAACAAAACCCAAATCTTTTGATCAAAGTCGCTACCCAATCGTTGCTGCCATTCCTGTTGTTTTTCGACTAAGACTGCTTTATTAAGGTATTCGTCTTCCAGCATTCCTCGATAAGTATGTTGCCAGCTACGAGCATGTAGATGAGCAATGCTGGTGGCATCATTTTTTACTGCTTGACGGAACTGCATCTAAGCCAATGTCTTACTCATGTAAATTCGGTTATAGCCTTTTTCTTTGATCCTGGCGGTAATATTGTAGCCATGTCTGTCATAGTATTCGATGTTCTCATGCATCAATTCGTTAGTGTATAACTGGATAGAGTGATGGCCTCTATCAACTGCTATTTTCTCAGCAAAGTGCAGTAGTTTAGTTCCTATACCTTTACCCTGCTCACCTGGGCCAACTGCAATGTTATCCAGCAAAATAGGAGTATGATCTTCCATTAACACGACAAGACCTAAAATCTCTTCGTTTAACTCAGCAACATAGACTAGATGATCGCCAATAATCGCTTCATAGTTATCTAACATGGGTCCTGGCAGTTTGCCGAGACGCTCAATATAGTGCCGATAAGCATGAGTAACGATTTGCTTCACCGCACTGACATCTTCAATTTTGGCTTTGCGAATATTCAAATTTTCCCGGTTCACTGTTAGTCACTCATTGTTTTATCGCTAGCGAGGGTTAAATTCCCCGTGACTTGCCACGGGATTAATTTTGTAAAGCAAAATAGATACCCCCCGTTTACGGCGGGGAGTTTAATTTGAATTTACAAAACTGGAAATCCAATTGCATACGATTAAGGCTGTGCCCTGTTAATATAGTCAACTGGCGCAATTTGTACTATATATTTGATTTAGAATTAAAACTAATTAGTAACCTGGAATGACTATGCAGGATTTAACCCCCGACAAAGAAGTATCTGTACGTGAAACATTTAGGATCAATAGCGATCTCAAAGTTCCTGCTTTTACGGTTCGTGATGAACATGTACCGGAAATAGACGATGCTTATTGCTTTAATCACGATGTCACGCTGGCGATATTGGCTGGCTTCGCTAACGATCGGCGAGTCTTAGTTCAAGGTTATCACGGCACCGGTAAATCGACCCATATTGAGCAAATTGCTGCCCGGCTGAACTGGCCCTGCGTACGGGTTAACCTTGATGGTCATATTAGCCGCTTAGACTTAGTCGGCCGTGATGTTATCTCCCTAAAAGACGATAAACAGATTACTGAATTCCAGGAAGGAATTATTCCCTGGGCCCTACAACGACCCGTGGCGTTAATATTTGATGAATTCGATGCAGGTCGTCCAGACGTGATGTTCGTGATTCAGCGTATCCTCGAGCGAGATGGAAAATTCACTTTATTGGATCAAAATCGAGTAATTCGTCCACACACTGGATTCAGGATGTTTGCCACGGCTAATACTGTTGGACTAGGAAATCTAAATGGACTTTATTATGGAACTCAATTACTGAATCAAGGTCAAATTGACCGCTGGAATATCGTTGCGACATTAAATTATTTACCTGCCGAAGACGAAGCCAATATTGTCCTGGCACGGGTACCTTCGATGGACAACCAACGCGGACGGGACATTATTGATTCAATGATTAAAGTCGCTGAGTTAACTCGTAAAGGTTTTGCTGCTGCTGATATCTCTACTGTCATGTCACCTCGCACGGTGATTTCCTGGGCGGAAAATATGGAAATTTTCTCTGATATTGCACTCGCTTTTCGGCTTTCGTTTTTAAACAAGTGTGATGAAGCAGAACGTTCAATCATTGCTGAATACTATCAGCGTGTTTTTGATCAAGAATTGCATGAATCCGCTGCTCTAAAATTAGCTTGAGTGAACTTATTAGAATCCAAACGGCTGGTTGAACGCCATAATTCTGCCTCAATCAGGGCAATTTCAGGCTATGTAGACGCAAGCTATCGCCATCAAGGTGTATGGACTGATACAGGCCCACTAAACCTTAGAACTTCACACCTGGCGCTGGATTTACAATTGGACACTTATGCTCATGCTCGGGGCGTTGCCGATGCTATAGCACTTCGACTTAAACATACCGACCTCGAGCTGCATCAGTCATTAATGCCTAGGCATAATATCGCGGCGATTATTTTCGATACCCTTGAACAGCTCCGAGTTGAAGTTCAGGCTGATAAAAAGTTACTAGGATTAAAAAACAACCTGGAAATTGCGTTCACAGACTGGCAACGGGACTATATTCACAAAGGATTAACTGAAAATCATGCCGGGCTGGTGATTTTTACATTGATTCAGGTAGTTCGATCAAATATGTTAGGCATTATGCCCACACGCGAAGTAACACCGATTATAGAGGAACCCCAATATCATGTGATCCCGTTAATCAGTACACCATTAGCCCAATTACGAAAAAATATTCATGATCAAGCATCTTACGCTCAATATTCGTTAGAAATTGGCACCATCATTGCAGAGTACCTGGATGTCGATCTAGATAACGAAGAAATAGCTAGTCGCTACAAAATTCCTCTTCCACTTAACCATGTAGACCCGAAAACAGTTTCTGCCGGCATCAAAAAAGGCAACAAAACCACAACAATCGAAGATTTTCCCTGGCAGGGCTACCATGCTTTTACCACTAGCTATGACCGGGTCACAAGCGGAGCAAAATTATATTCAAAGCAGCAACGAACGAAGCTGCGAGAGCGCCTGGATAAGCAAATTTCAGAACAAACTCTGAGTTTGTCACGTCTGGCACTACGCTTGAAACATCTATTTGGGCTACCAGAACGAAGCGGTTGGGACTTTGCCCAGGATGAAGGCCGCATAGATGCCCGCAGACTAGCCCAATTAGTCGCTAATCCTGCTTATCATTCAATATTTAAACGTGAACATCAAACGCCAACTTGTGATTTAGTTGTTGGATTCTTAATTGACAACTCCGGCTCAATGAAAAATCAGCGCTACGAAAGCGTGGCAGTATTAGTGGATATGTATTGTCGCGCTCTTGAATTTGCCGGTGCCAAGACTGAAATTCTCGGATTTACCACCAACACCTGGAACGGCGGTAAGGCACTACTGGACTGGCGAAAAGCTGGCCAACCGGCCAATCCCGGTCGATTAAATGAGGGTTTGTTTATTATTTACAAAGATGCAGAAACCCCCTGGCGCCGAGCAAAATATTCAATCGCTTCACTGATGAATACCCTGCATTACCGAGAAGGCATTGATGGTGAAGCTCTAGACTGGGCAGCTAAAAGGTTAGCCAAACGTAATGAGAAAAGAAAGGCTTTGATCTTGATCTCAGATGGTGCACCTATGGATAGTGCTACAGCAAACACCAACAATGAAATCTATCTAGCTCAGCATTTGCGTGAAGTTGCTGATCGAATCGAAACACGCAGCAATATTGAATTGCGTGCAATCGGGATTGATTTGGATATGAGTGAGTTTTTCCAACGTAGCATTACACTGGATTTAAAAGGCACATTGGATAAAGAGGCATTCTCAGCTTTAGAAACTCTTTATCGATTAGCGCATAGTTAAATATTGGAGAACGTTCAATTGTGGCTTTAGCCAGATGACGGAAATAACCAGCTGGCTCGATTCAGTTCAAGCTCAGGATAGTTATTTACACTGCATCTGTTGTCTACAAACTGGAAAATAACAATGAAAATCGGTATTAAACTCTTATTCATCTTTACACTTTATGTCGTTACTTTGCCAAGTTATGCTGACATTCTCAAAGCCAAATGGTCAAATGTAGGTCGATTAAGTGGTGAATATAGTCATTGTGTTGCAATTTTTGAACCTGCTGAACCAAAGGAGATGACCTGGGATGATAACTTTTTGTGTTTCAATAACAGCAACCATGGATTCAGTTATTCTTTCGATGGGAAAATTGCTGGAATGAATTGTATTTCTATGGATATCAAGGGTGGTATCTGGGGAGACAATTACTTATGTGCTAATAAACGAAATTTTAATTTTTTCCAACGAAAATTACCCAAAGGTTATCGTTGTATCCGAATTACGGAGCCTTCAGATCCTAATCCCCGAGCAAAAGGAACCCAAGGGAATAGCAATCATTTTTGTCTGAAAAAGTAGTTCTAGATAAACTGTGAGATGCCGAATAACACAATTGCATTACCCGGCATTCACATAAGGGGTAGGTAAGCCTTTCAACTCAACTTATTAGCTAAATTTATCATAACAAATAAGTTAAATATAATTAACGTCTTGAAGTTACACAATTTTTTGTTTTTTGTAAAGCTTTCATATGAGACTAAATGTAAAATTTTGTTAGAAATTGTTAAAAAAGCGAAATTATTCAGCTAATCGGCACACGGCTTCAATATTGTGGCCTTCATAATCACATATATAAGCCGCATAATAGCCTGTTCCATATTGCTCTCGTAATCCAGGTTTACCATTGGATTTAGCTCCTAAGCGGCTGGCAACATCATAGAATTTGTCTACTGCATCACTTGTTTTTGCCATAAAAGCCACATGCAAAGAGATAATTTCTTGTTCTGTTGGGTAAATTCCAAATTGCCAATGATTGGTCCCAAAACCATACGCATCCTGATCCTGGAACAGCTGTTCATATCCTAGTGGCCTCAATATCTGTTGGTAGAAATGCAAGCTTTTTTCCACATCTGAAACAGGCAAATTAAAATGATCAATCATACATAAATCCTTTATGAAACAATCCTTAAAGAGTAAAGCTATTCGCTAGAAATACCTTTATTGAGTCCTCAGAGCTGGTACAAACCAGGCTGTGTACCGCCCAATCCGTTAGTAATCCGTTGAGCGGCTTCGCCAACATTAATTCCCAACACATTTAATCGACTGGCAGATATCCTGACCTTGGGCCCCGAAATAGAAATTGCAGCACAGGCTTGAGCCGATTCATCGTAAATTGGAGCCGCTACGCAACACAGCCCAATCGTATGCTCTTCATCATCAATTGCAAAACCACGCTTTTTGTTTTCGGCAAGCTCGATTTCTAGTCGAGCAGTGGAACCAATGGTATTCGGTGTGAATCGTTGCAAGCCACGTTTTTTTAAAATCTGACGGATGTGGTGATCTGAAAAGGTGGTCAAAATAGCCTTGCCTGCTCCTGATGCATGAATCGGTGCACGCCCACCCAGCTTCACTATCATGCGCATCATTTCGGACGATTCAACTTGACTGATATAAACAATTTCACCGTCATCAACGATGGAAAGATTAACAGTCTCACCACTGATTTCAACCAGCTCGTGCATAATTGGTTTTGCAATGGCAACTAAATCACGTTTGTTTAAAAAAGCACTGCCCACTTCGAATGTCTTCACGCCGATAAACCACAGGCCTAATTCATGATCATGATAAATGTAACCTCGTTTTTCAAAGGTATATAAAAGCCTGTGAATGGTCGCCGGTGCAATGCCCAGTTGCATAGATAATTCGCTTAATGACAAGCCATTATTCGATTCAGCAAGCCGCTCAAGTATTTGCATAGATTTAAGCAACGTTTTATTCATTTGACTACTTGGGCCGGATTTGAGTTTTGACGGTCGCCCTGATCGACGTTTGACAACAGTTTTTTGCATAAGGTTTCTCTATTAATGAGTCACTTATCTAAATCAGATTTAAAGTTAATATAGCATTATTAGCATAATTTATGAAATAATATTTTTATCAATTTTTTCAATTATTTATATCCTTTAATTATAATATTGAAAAATATTTCCATTTTTTTAATTAGTTCATATAATAACAATAACACTGAAAACGTTAATTAGAATCTATGCTTAAAAAGCACTCAGAAAATATGATCACTCCAACCTATAACGATGTACTGACGGCGCATGAGCGGATCAAGCCCTATATTCACCAGACTCCCGTGCTGACCTCTCAATTCATCAACCACCTTGTCGGTGCAGAACTGTTTTTTAAATGCGAAAACCTGCAAAAAGCGGGCGCGTTCAAAGTACGCGGAGCATCGAATGCAGTATTTGGGCTGAGTGACAAAAAAGCCATTAACGGCGTAGCAACACACTCCTCCGGTAATCATGCCCTATCGTTGTCATACGCCGCCAGACAACGTGGTATTCCAGTAACGGTGGTTATGCCACACACAGCTCCCCAGGCCAAAAAAGATGCCGTAAAAGGCTATGGCGGAACTATTATTGAATGCCAGCCCTCGACCAGCTCGCGTGAGGAGACTTTTGCGAAGGTTATTGCTGAAACAGGTGCTGACTTTGTTCATCCCTATAACGACCCACGCGTGATTGCCGGCCAAGCAACATGCGCAAGAGAATTATTAAGCCAGGTGGAACAGCTCAATGCCATTATTGCACCGATTGGTGGAGGCGGCATGATTTCAGGTAGCTGCTTAACGGCATTCAATATTGCTCAAAATACAAAAGTATACGCAGCCGAACCGAAAAATGCCGATGATGCGGCTCACTCATTTAAGGCAGGCCAGATTATCGCGGACGATGCCCCACAAACGGTTGCTGATGGGCTCAAGGTGCCTTTAAAAGAGCTGACGTGGCACTTTGTTAGCAATTACGTCAGCGATATCTTAACCGCAACCGAAGATGAAATAATTAATGCGATGAAGCTTATCTGGCAGCGCATGAAAATTGTGATTGAACCCAGCTCTGCCGTACCGCTGGCCACAATTCTTAAACATAAGGATTTGTTTTCAGGCCAGCGAGTCGGCGTCATCATTACTGGCGGCAACGTTGATTTAGATACCCTGCCCTGGCTAAACAATTAAAAATGACTTTGGAGAACTATTTATGAATACAACTACTAATCTAAACTCCTTCGAAGTAGGATATAACATTCCGGCTGCTATAGGCATGGACGAAGCAGACATCCAAACCCCCTGTTTAGTTGTCGATCTGGGCGCCTTCGAACGAAATATAGCCAAAATGCGTAATTTCTGTCAGCAAGCCGGTGTACGCCATCGCGTACACGGCAAGATGCATAAATCAGCAGATGTCGCCCATTACCAGATAAAAGCCGGTGATGCCTGTGGGGTTTGCTGCCAAAAAGTATCAGAAGCCGAAGCATTTATTCGTGCCGGCATTAAAGATGTACTGGTGTCAAATCAAGTCCGTGATCCGGCTAAAATTAATCGTCTGGCACAATTACCTAACCTTGATGCCCGTATCATCGTCTGCGTAGATGACATTAACAATGTTGCCGACCTATCAGCGGCAGCGGTAAAGCATGATACTGAAATCGAATGCTTGGTTGAAATCGACTGTGGTGCCGGCCGATGCGGTGTAACCAGCACCGAAGATGTAGTTAACATTGCTAGCGCTATCAATACGGCGAATAACCTTAAATTTTCCGGTATTCAGGCTTACCAGGGAGCCATGCAACATCTGGATAAATATGAAGAACGCAAAGATAAAATTGATATTGCAGTGGCAATGGTACACGAGGCTTTAGCTGGATTAAAAACCCAAGGTTTAGAATGCGAGATTGTTGGTGGCGGTGGCACGGGTAGTTATTATTTCGAGGGTAATTCCGGTGTTTTCAACGAATTGCAGTGTGGTTCTTATGCTTTCATGGATGCTGATTACGGCCGCGTCTTGGATAAAGATGGCAAACGAATTGACGAAACCGAATTTGAAAATGCATTGTTTATTCTGACTTCAATCATGAGTCATGCTAAAGCCGATAAAGCTATTTGCGACGCCGGTTTAAAAGCTCAGTCTGTTGATAGTGGCTTACCTGTAATATTTGGTCGCAACGATGTCGAGTATGTAAAGTGTTCAGATGAGCATGGCGTGATTGCCGACCCAGACGGTGCATTAGCGATCAATGAAAAGTTAAAGCTGATTCCCGGGCACTGTGATCCCACCTGTAATGTACACGATTGGTATGTGGGCGTACGTAATGGAAAAGTCGAAGCTTTATGGCCTGTTACAGCACGAGGCCTTTGTTATTAATTTTTAAAAGGAATTACTTACTATGTACATTATAAGTGAAGACATGGTCCAACAATTAATTGACAACCAATCTGCATTTGAAGCTGTTGAATCGGTGTTTAGCTCAATGGCCTGTGGGGATGCATACAATTTTCCTGTTATACGAGAAGCAATTGGCTACGCTGATGCGCTATATGGGTTTAAATCCGGATTTGATAAAAAAGCAAAATCACTTGGCCTTAAATCTGGCGGTTACTGGCCCACAAATACAGCAAAGGGGTTAACCAACCATCAATCCACCGTGATCTTGTTCGATGCAGATAGCGGCAAGCCTCACGCTCTGGTTGGAGGCAACTATTTAACCGCAATTCGAACGGCTGCTGCCAGCGCTGTTTCTATTCAGCATTTGGCACACCATGATGCAAAAGTGATCGGCATGATCGGTGCCGGCCATCAATCAACATTTCAGCTCCAGGCCGCACTACAGCAACGAAGTTTTGAGAAAGTAATTGGCTGGAACAAAGACCCTTCACAACTTGCAAAGCTTGATCAAATAGCCAGAAACAATAGCTTGCCATTTCAATCCGTTGATCGAGAACAACTGTGTGCGCAAGCAGATGTGATTATTACAATTACATCCTGTCATGAACCGTTATTAATGCATGAGTGGGTAGCACCAGGAACTCATATCGCTTGTATGGGAACCGATACGAAAGGCAAGCAGGAAGTCGATGAGAATTTAGTCGCGAATGCTAGTCTTTTTACAGATGAAATCGCACAATCGATTGAATTAGGCGAGTGTCAGCATGCTTATCGAAATAGCTTGATTAATGAAGCGGATATTTCAATGATTGGAAGCGTGATCAACGGTGATCATCCAGGACGCATAAATAACGATCAAATCACTTTGTTTGATGGAACAGGCGTTGGGTTGCAGGACTTAGCAGTAGCCACAAAATCAGTACAGCTTGCTCTTGAGAAGAATTTGGCTCAAAAAATCGAGTTGTAGTATTTCATTATTTAAAGCCAGTGATGAGTGTCAATTCCGAATCAGACGTTCAACTAGGTGGTGCCTTTAAGGCAACACCAGTTCTATATTCTCTTGTTTATCAATCATCATAAACAGTGTTATTTTTGACTCCGTTTAAGAAGCAAATATAAACGACCCTGGGTGATCAATATCACACACAATTGAAAGAGGAATAAAATCATGAATTCAAAATCGTCTGAATTTCACTACCCCATTATTTCACGTGGTGATTACAGCGCCTTTTGGGCACTTTTTACGGATAACTTCACTAATCTGTTAGTTATTAGTGGAGTGTGTAAATTTGTTTTTAACATGCCCAATGAGATTGTCTTTGGGAAAATCCTTCCAGGAGCAGCACTGGTTTTGGCGATTGGAGTATTTTTCTATAGCTGGCTGGCTCATCGGCTGGCTAATAAAGAGCAACGCACTGATGTCACAGCATTGCCCTTTGGCATCAGCACGCCCGTTATGTTCGTCTATCTGTTTGGCGTTATTGGTCCAATCTATTGGTCGACTGGTGATGCCTTAAGTGCATGGCAGGTTGGCCTTGGTGCAGGTTTTATTGGCGGTATTGTTGCAGCAATCGGTGCATTGATTGGCCCTTTTTTGCAACGCGTTACCCCCCGAGCCGGCATGCTGGGCACCTTGTGCGGCATTGCGCTTGTTTTTATCGGCACTATCGCACTGGCCATTGTTTTTGAATCACCGATTATCGGTTTTATCTCTCTGACCTTTGTTTTTTGGGGACTGGTTGGACGAATTAAACTGCCCTTTAATGTTCCAGCGGGCTTAGCCGCTTTAGTTGTAGCTACAATCGTTGCCTTGATCATGGGCAAATCATCAATCAGTATGGACGGCGTGGGGTTTAACCTGCCCTTACCTTACATAGGTGACATGATCACCGGTATTCAGCACTTATTTCAAAATCCGGAGCTATTCCTGGTCTTGATCCCTGTGCAGATTTATAACTTTATTGAAACCATGAATAATGTTGAATCAGCATCTGCCAAAGGTGATGATTATCCTGTGCAAACCGCTATGCTGTTCGATGGTGGTTCGACTTGCCTGGCGGCGATGTTTGGCAGTCCTTTTCCAACTACTGTTTATATTGGTCACCCTGGTTACAAGCGCATTAATGCCAAAGCTGGCTACACTATTTTGGTGGGCGTCGTTCTACTGATTTCAGCTATTTTTGGCTTATTGGCATTCTTAAGCAATCTGGTCCCACTTGCCGCAACAGCTCCCATCCTTGTGTATATTGCAATCTCATTGATCTCTGAAAGCGCCAAAGCTTGCCCTCCACGACATGGTATGGCCATCGGTCTGGCTATGATTCCACACGTTTCAGAATTATTGATGGTCAAGTGGGGCTCAATGAAAAATGCTCTGGGGGATTTTGGTACTGAAAACCTACCAGACGCACTAACGAATCCGGATTTTGTGGGAGCAATGAGCACTCAGGGTGCTCACGTCCTCGGTCATGATGCACTCGCTGGTGGATCAATTATTACCGGCATGATTTGGGGTGCCTTTGCAGCTCTGATTATCGATCACAAATTCACCAATGCCGGTTACTTTTTATTAGTTGCTGCTGTGTTAACCAGTGTCGGCGTGCTGCACTCACATGCTCTGCATGCACCGCAATTAACACAAATAACTATTGGTTATTTGATCATGGCTGCGTTTATGTTTATCTATCCCAAAGTGGGAACAACTGAATCTTTAATCGGTGATGAAGATAATCCTGCCACATAGACAATAATTAATTGAGAGTGAAATCTATAGCCCTATACTCTTAGGGCCATAGTAATCCTTAATTCAATCAACGGACTTCTAACGTCCCCTAAGTTACTTAACGGCGGTAACAACAAAGCTTATAATCTTTAACTTTCAGGGCAAGATCCTATTTGTGTAATATCCAAAGGTTTTCATGGTTAAACGAACTTACTACTCGCCCCAAGGCGGACTTCCGGCTCAAACCGAAATGCTCACAGACCGTGCAGTATTTACACAGGCCTATGCAATAATCCCTAAGGGGGTGATGCGGGATATCGTAACCAGTTATTTGCCATTTTGGGACAACACCCGGCTTTGGGTTTTATCCCGTCCGTTATCAGGTTTTGCTGAAACATTTTCGCAGTATATTATGGAACTCTCTCCCGGTGGTGGCAGCGATAATCCGGAAACAGACCCTAACGCCGAGGCAATTCTTTTTGTGGTTGAAGGCGAAATTGCACTTGAGATTGAAGACCAAGAACATGTTCTGCAAGCAGGTGGCTATGCTTATCTTCCACCGGCTACACAATGGAAACTACGAAATAAAGTCAACTCGGTTGCTCGCTTTCATTGGATTCGCAAAGCCTATCAACAAGTTGAAGGAATTGATGCTCCACCGGCTTTTGTCACCAATGAACAGCAGATTGAACCTGAGCCCATGCCGGACACCGATGGCAAATGGGCCACCACCCGGTTTGTCGATCCTGAAGATTTACGTCATGACATGCACGTCAACATTGTAACTTTCCAGCCGGGTGGTGTTATTCCGTTTGATGAAACTCACGTCATGGAACATGGCATATACGTACTTGAAGGCAAGGCCGTCTACCACCTTAATCAAGATTGGGTTGAAGTCGAAGCCGGCGATTATATGTGGCTACGCGCCTTCTGCCCTCAATCCTGTTATGCCGGTGGTCCTGGAGCTTTTCGTTATCTACTCTACAAAGATGTCAACCGGCATATGAAGCTTAACCCCTCGCATTAGATTGAACCGTTTCGAATTACTGAATTTGATACAATTTTTTATCTACTTCAGTCACAGCTTTTATATATTGATAAATAGAGTAATTTACTATGCCTTCAGTCGAAATATTGATTACATTTACAGCGGCCGCCTTATTAATGAATATTTCTCCAGGCCCATCCAATTTATATATTATTGCAAGAGCAATAGCACAAGGTACTCAGGGAGGAATTGTTGCAGCACTTGGACTTGCAGCTGGAAGTATGGCTCATGTCATTGCAACCGTACTGGGTCTATCGGCTTTATTCAGTCATTCACCAACACTTTATATGATTGTGAAACTTGCAGGGGCTGCCTACTTAATTTATTTGGGTCTGAGTTATTGGAAATCAAATTCTTTAACTAAAGATCAAAACATTGCTCAAACCAAGAGAAAACCACTAGGGACGGTATTTGTAGAGAGTATTATTGTTGAAGTAACCAACCCAAAGACCGCTTTGTTTTTTATAGCGCTGTTACCTCAGTTCGTTATGCCAGAGTCAGGGCCAATATGGCAACAACTTTTAATACTAGGAATTATAGTAACCATAACCGCTCTACCTTGTGATCTGACAGTTGCTGTTTTCTCCAGTAAAGTTTCGAATTGGATATTAAATAATGAACAAGTCCAGCATTTACAAGATAGAATTTCGGGTTCTATCTTATTTGGAATGGGTGCTTATATCGTTGCAGATGAAATGATGAGTCTGAATGAATAGACAACCAAATCTCTCATTTTTCTGATTGAGACATCCCGATATTCGAAAAAGCATATACGGACAACTGTATCGGTATAGCATACTGTTATACGATACTGATTATGGCCGAAAAAAAGAACTTATGATGGAAAAATATGGCAAAGTCGTCTGAGTATATTCATGGCAGTTCGCCAGAGGAACAACGTCGCTTGTCCCTACTCAATGATATCCTGAACAAATCTTGTCTCAGAGAACTTAACCTTCAACCAGGAGAAAAAGTCCTCGATCTTGGCAGTGGTCTTGGTCAATTTACCCGATTAATTGCGCGGACCGTGGGTTGCACATCGCATGTTGTCGGAGTTGAACGAGACTCACAGCAGCTAACACAAGCGAAACGACTAGCCGAAATTGATGACGAATCGAATCTTGTGGACTTTCGAGAAGGTGATGTGCGGGAACTCCCGTTAAATGAGTCGGAATGGAAAACATTCGACACGGCACACGCCCGTTTTCTACTTGAGCACGTTCCACGTCCAGCATTGGTCATTGAACAGATGGCTCGTTCGGTCCGCCCTGGCGGTAGAGTCTTCGTCTCTGATGATGACCACGGTAATTTTCATCCTTGGCCCGAGCCTAGCGGCTTCCAGGCGCTTTGGCATGCGTATATACATTCATACGAAAAAAGAGGTAATGACCCTTATGTTGGGCGTCATCTCGTATCGTTGCTTCACGATGCCGGACTAACCTCTATCCGTAACTGTTGTGTTTTTTTTGGGGGATGCGCGGGAAATGAAAGATTTCAAGCTATCGCAGATAACTTGATTGCTGCCCTTCAGGGAGCGAAGGAGGATATGCTTTCGGGAGGCTTTCTGGACGAAGAATCTTTCCGTAGTGGTATAGACGGTCTTAAAGACTGGAAAGCGACCCCGTACGCTGCGTTATGGTACACGGTGTGTTGTGCTCAAGGTATCGTGACTGAGTGAGCCGTTAGACTTCATTCATTTAATGGCTGATTTAGCATTAGTATCGTTCGTATGCGCACTCACCCATAATATATGAAGCTTGAACGACTCGATCATCACCCAGCATCATGTAAACAAACACTTTTTCTTCTATTTCCTCAGCAACTGACATGCGACGCTTAATTAATGGTGTTGCCTGTTGATCCAGAACAATAAAATCGGCTTCCTTGCCCGGTAAAAAATTACCGATTTTATCCTCAATATATAGCGCTTGGGCATTGCCCAGTGTAGCTAGAAATAAAGCTCGGAATGGTGTTAACTTATAATCGTTCAATTGCTGAACTTTGTAAGCTTCACTCAATGTCGGCAACATGCCAAAACTGGTACCAGCACCCACATCCGTTGCAATCGCAACGTTAATATCTTGTTCACGCGCTTTCACACAATTGAATAAGCCACTGCCTAAAAACGTATTAGAGGTGGGACAAAAAGCAGCAGTCGCACCGGTCTCAGCCATACGTTTTCGATCCTGCTCATCAAGATGAATACAATGCGCATACACTGAGCGCTCCCGAAGTAGACCAAAATGATCATACACATCAAGATAACTTCTACTCCAGGGGAATAGCTCACTTACCCATTGCACTTCTTTTTTATTTTCTGCCACATGAGTATGGACATAAGCATCTGGATGTTCTTTCGCCAGGTTGGCGGCCTGCTGTAATTGGTCATCGGTTGATGTTGGCGCAAATCTGGGGGTTATTGCGTATGAAAGCCGATCAACGTGGTGCCATTTTTCCAGTAGCGCTTTGCTTTGTCGATACGATGATTCTGGGGTATCGAGTAAATACTCCGGGGCATTACGATCCATCATCACTTTGCCAGCCAGCATTCGCATATTTCGGGCCCTGGAAGCGGTAAAAATCGCATCCACTGAGCCAGGATGAACTGTTGTCAAAACCAGCGCCGTGGTCGTACCATTACGCAACAATTCATCAAGAAAAAACTCAGCCACGTCCTCGGCATAATCCTGATTTTTGAATTTACCCTCTGTGGGAAAAGTATATTTGTTTAACCACTCGAGCAATTGTTCGCCATAAGAGGCAATCATGTCAGTCTGTGGATAATGAATATGTGCATCAATCAGCCCTGGGATAATCAACTTACCACTGTAATCAGTAATATTTATGTCAGATGATAAATCCTTTAACAACTGTTCGGCCGGACCTAACTGTACGACATGACCCTGATCAACCAGCAAAACACCGTCTTCAAAATACTCAATAGAAGATTGCTCATTTTGAGTACCGGGATCAGTCAGAAAATGCAAGATTGAGGCTCGGTAAGCAATTGGGTTTTGAGGATTAGCACAATTCATTTAACTTTACTCTTGGTAAATATCGCGTTGTAATTTTTTAACTCAGCATCCGGTCACAGGTTCCGCTTTTTATGACTTTCTTTAACCGCATAAACTGCGTTTAAAATTCGCTCACAAGTTGCCGGTGCATCCAATGGAGGATTAATTTTATAATCACCGAGACTGGCGACAGCATCACGTATTGCAAAAAACACTGAAAATGGCAGTAGCAATGGCGGTTCACCTACGGCTTTTGAACGTAAAATTGTGTTTTCACGATTAACATTATCAAATAACTTTACACGCAAATCCTTGGGGCAATCATTAACAGCCGGGATTTTGTAGGTGGACGGTGCATGGGTCATTAATTTGCCGTCCTTGTTCCACCATAATTCTTCAGTAGTTAACCAACCCATGCCTTGAATATAAGCACCTTCAACCTGCCCTATATCAACCGCCGGGTTAATTGAGTTCCCGGCATCATGGAGTAAATCACCACGTAATAATTTCCATTCGCCAGTTAATGTATCAATGATCACTTCCGACACTGCTGCCCCATAAGCATAATAATAAAAAGGCCGTCCCTTCATGTTATCTTTATCCCAGTGGATTTTGGGCGTGGTATAAAACCCATCTGACCATAATTGGATGCGCGCATGATAGGCCTGATTAATCACTTCCTTGAAGGTTAATTCAACATCCCCTATCGACACATAGCCATTGTTAAAGTCAATTTCTTGCGAATCAACACCATGTTCGTCAGCCAAAAAGTTTATTAATCTGTTTTTTATTTGCCGTGCTGCATCTTCGGCTGCTTTGCCGTTTAAGTCGGCACCCGTTGACGCAGCCGTAGCTGATGTATTTGCCACTTTATCAGTTTGTGCCGCCGTGGCTCTAACTGAAGCAACGTTGACACCTAACTCTGAAGCCACCACCTGAGCTACTTTAGTGTTTAACCCCTGCCCCATTTCAGTACCACCGTGATTGACTAAAATTGTGCCATCCAGATAGATATGAACCAGCGCTCCGGCCTGGTTATAGTGCTTCACATTGAACGAAATGCCAAATTTAACCGGTGTCAATGCAATTCCCTTTTTTAGTACTGAACTTTCTTGGTTAAACTGCCTGATGGCCTGACGGCGTGCCGAATACTCGCTTGATTGTTCAAGCTCGGCCACCAATTCATGAATCACGTTATCTTCAACAACTTGATCATAAGGGGTTACATTTCGCTCAGACTTACCATAAAAATTCAACTTGCGAATGTCTAGTGAATCCTTGCCCACTTCCCTGGCAATATTGTCAATAATATATTCTATAGCGATAGCACCTTGTGGCCCACCAAAGCCACGAAATGCAGTGTTGGATTGGGTATTGGTTTTGCCACAATAAGCGCGTATTTCGACATCACTCAGATAATAAGCATTATCAAAATGGCAAACTGCACGTGCAGCCACAGGGGGAGAAAGATCAGTTGAAAATCCTGCCCTTGAAACCATGGTAATCTTGGCCGCCTGAATCATGCCTTCGTCGTCATAGCCCACATCGTATTGATAATAAAAACAATGACGTTTGCCGGTAATCAGAAAATCATCATCACGATCAAGTCGTATTTTGACCGGCACATTGAGTTTTTTTGCACAAATACTCGCCACACAGGCGAATAAGGCTGACTGTGATTCCTTGCCACCGAAGCCGCCACCCATACGTCGCATTTCCACCACGACTTGATTGGAGTCCAGGTTGAGCGAATGTGCTACAACATGCTGCATTTCTGTTGGATGTTGAGTTGAGCAATACAAGTGAATACAACCGTCCTCTTTCGGAATAGCATAGGACACCTGCCCTTCCAGATAAAACTGCTCTTGACCACCGACATTAAATTCACCCTCTATGCGCCTGGGTGACTGTTCTAGTTTTGTCGACGCGTCACCTTGAATGCATTGCATCGCAGGTATTACATAACTTTGTTGTTCATGAGCCTGCTCAGGTGTAAGGATCGCGGGCAGTTCTGTGTAATCAACTTTTGCCTTTCGAGCCGCGCGACGGGCCTGATCATAGTTCTCAGCGACTACAACAAAAATTGGCTGACCAATATACTGAGCTAATCCATCAGCGAGAATTGGATCATCATGCACAATGGGGCCGCAATCGTTAACACCAGGAATATCGGCGGCGGTGAAAACCGCAACAACTCCCGGCATTGCTTTTACTTGAGTTAAATCAAGGGAATTAATTTTGGCATGGGCTTTTTCACTTAAACCTAGTGCACAATGTAAAGTACCCGCCACCTCACGAATGTCATCAACATATATTGCTTCACCGCTAACGTGTAAATGTGCGGATTCATGTGGAATGGATTTAGAGTACAAAGTTTCATCAACGGTTTGTGAGTCATTAATTTTAATGTCCATATATACCTCCGTTAATCTGCCTCAAACACACTGACTTGCTCACTTGTCAGAGGTTGCTCAAGTCTGGTTTCGAGATAAAAACGATATAACAAGTTCTCCGCGCTGGTTAATCGATTATTATCAGAGGCCCGCATATCAATTAAAGGTGAAAAATCACTGGACAACTTGCTGATCGCTTTTTCTACAGTCGCTTCATCCCAAGATTCACCAATTAGGGCCGCTTCAGTCTGTCGTGCTCGCTTAGGAATAGCGGCCATCCCACCAAATGCGACCCTGGCGTCACGAATTTGATCTGCCTCTAGTTTGATTGAAAACGCTGCACAAACCGCCGAAATATCTGAATCATAACGTTTAGACAATTTATAGGTTCTAAACTGTAATTGCGGCTGGCTAATCGGCACAATAACCGTTGCAACGACCTCCTCAGGACTCATCGACTTTTTCATATAATCAACATACAAATCCTCAAGTGGGATAGTTCGTTGTCCGTTTTGACTTGCGAGTGTGACCGATGCTCCAAGCGTAATCAGCCAGGGCATTGAATCACCGATCGGGGAACCGTTGGCAACATTGCCCCCGAGAGTACCGGCGTTGCGAATCGGTAACGATGCAAAACGTTCCCACTGCTCATTGATCTGGGGATAGTATCTGGCGATGGCCTTAAAGGCATCATCAAGTGGCACCCCGGCACCAATCAATAACTGACTGTCTTGGAGTGTTATCTGTTTTAATTCAGTAACGTTGCCAAGATAAATGATATCTCCCAGGTCACGAAATTGTTTGTTCACCCACAGGCCTATATCCGTACAGCCGGCCAGAATTGTTGCGTTTGGTTGCTCCTCTCTAAGAGCAGTAAATTGCTGAACTGTTTTCGGGGCCAAGAATGTTTGGTGATTAAAACTATATTTAAAAGTATTGTCGGTTTGTAATGGTTTTAATTGGTCTATTAGTTTTTGGCGGTCAAAATCAACATCAGGTAAATCAAACATCTGTTTGCCAGCCGCGAGTATCGGTTTATAGCCTGTACAGCGGCATAAATTGCCTGATAGCGCGGTTCGTAGTTGTTTATCAGATGCTATTGTACCCTGGTGTTTATGCTCAATATAAACGTTCCACAACGACATAATAAAACCCGGTGTACAGAAACCACACTGAGAGCCGTGGCAATCTACCATCGCCTGCTGTACCGGGTGCAATTCACCGCTTTGTTGTCGTAAATATTCGACGGTGTATAACGCTTTGCCATGTAGTGTTGGCACAAATTGAATACAGGCGTTGACTGCACGCACCTCAAGCACATCATCATTTAATTCAGCAATCACAACTGTGCAGGCACCACAATCCCCTTCAGCGCATCCTTCTTTGCTGCCTATTAGCCGCAATTGTGAGCGGAGATAGCTTAAAACTGATTGAGTAGGTTCAACTTGTTCTACAGTTATTGACTCATCATTTAAAAGAAACTGTATTTCATTTGTATCCGTATCCATGATCATCTCCTTATATTAGGATCGATAATGTAATTCTTAACTGAACGTCTGATATCACACCATTGCTGTTCATATTGGTTAATTGCATTGACTAATAATAACGGGAATATTCTTTAAACCTTGCTTGCAACAGCTTGATTAGAACCTTTAACGGTTCGCTGGGCTTGTTTTTTTTATGTTGGCACAAGGCATAGTTTTGAGTAATATTTTCGTTGCCCATCTTTAAAGGAATGGTAACAAATGCACCTTCATTGACCTGCCGCTCAATACCGACAACCGTTTGAAATCCGACACATAATTCAGAAGCCAACATACGACGAATAAATGCCACAGAATTTGATGAGGTAACAATATTAGGTCGAAAAGTATTTTGAGCTAACAATTTATCGAGCTTATCCCTCAATGGCCAGGAATCATCCGGTAATATCAGTGGATAATCCGCACACTGATCAATAGTGATCGCTTTTTTACCGGCCAGCGGATGTGTAACAGCCATTACCGCCTTAACCCGCAATTCTTGAGTAATTAGCTGTTCAATACTTGCGTCAGACTCCGGGTCAAAAATGATAGCAATATCCGCTTCACCACTATTTCACAAACCAATTAATTTCCTGCCACTGGTGGTGGTGAACGTAGTTTCCGTTTCTGGAAACTGATCATTAAACTGTAATAAAACCGTAGGCAGGAATTCAGCTACAACTGATTCTTGCGCTGCAATGGATATTTTATTGGTGTCATCGGTTTTAAGTTTATCCAGCATATTCAGGGTATGATTCATATCTGCGATTGTCCGATCGACAAATTGAGAAAAAATCTCGCCCTCCTTGGTTAATTGGACACCCGATGGCGATCGTTCAAACAAAGAAATGCCCAGTTCATCTTCCAACTTCAAGATCTGCCGGCTTACCGCAGACGATGCAACGAACAAATGTTCCGAAGCCTTTCTGATTGACCCATGCCGCCGCACCATATCGAAATATCTGATGTAAGTGGAGTGTATAGGCATAGGTCTATTCTATTTCATCCCATCAGGTCCACACGGTTTGTCTGCTTACAGTCAAATTAGTCATTAACCCTGCTCATTATTTTTTTTTTTATTACTCGACAGTACTATATCGTCAAGCCGAAAACGTGCAATTTTATGAATTTCGCTGATCGCACGATTAAATTCTGCCTGATAATCATTTTCCAGCCGCTGTTCGAACGCGGCTAAAATGATATGCCTGTTACTACCCTTAACTGCCATGACAAAAGGAAAATTAAATTTTTCTTTATAGGCTGCATTGAACTTTTGGAAGCGCTCAAATTCTTCTTCGTTACATTGATCAATACCAGCACTGGCCTGTTCTGTTGTCGACTCTGATGTTAATTCACCACGTTGAGCTGCACGCCCGGCTAAATCAGGATGCGAGACGATTAAAGCCAATCGTTGAGCAGCATCGGCAGCATCTACAGTATTGGCCAGAGCGATCGCTAACACTTCTACCACATCATGTGATTCATCTAAGCCCCGCTGGCGAGTCTGTTCTGCCACCCAGGGTGAATGCTCGTAAACACCACCAAACACCTGGATAAAATCATACTCGTTTAACTCACAGGGGGAGAAAGGAAACTTAACTTGGTTCATGGGCCCTTAACTCACTGAAGTGGATCTGAATCGAGCTGAGCTTGCTACCAGTGGTTGGTAGTTTTCGGCAAGAATGCTTCTGCTTGATATACTCGTCATTTGTCACTCGGTTTTAGCACCATCTTGATACCACTCGTCTATTAGCGCTCTTTCCTCATCGGTAATTTGAGTCAAATTACCGATGGGCATTGCCTTGGTTACAACTGTCTGTTGATGAATTAATAATGCCTGGGTGACAATTTGCTCAGCGGTTTCAAATACTGCACCTTTGGGCGGTGAAGTAAATCCAGGTTGAGTCGGCACTGCAGCATGGCAGCTATTACAGCGCTCATCGATGATGGATTTGACCTGCACAAAGCGTTGTGCTGCGCTTGAAACTTCCATAGTGGCTCTGCCTGAAGATTTTGGCGCAATAATAACGGCAATTGCCAACAGGATCGTTATTGCAATGACGATAGTAAGCGGAGAGGGTTTACCAAAATGATGCTGAACAAAATAGACCCGGATTAATGCACCGGCCACTGTAATGGCAATCAATATCAGCCAATTAAGTTCATGACCATAGGTCATGGCGTAATGATTGCTAATCATCACGAACAATACCGGCAAGGTAAAATAAGTGTTATGAACTGAACGTTGCTTAGCCTTTAATCCATATGATGCATCCGGCACACGCCCTTCCCGGGTTGCTTCAACCAACTCACGCTGGCCGGGAATAATTACAAAAAAGACATTCGCCACCATAATTGTGCCAAGCATAGCGCCAAAATGAATATAGGCGGAGCGTCCGCTGAATACCTGACATAGTACATAAGCAACAACAAAAACAAACAACGCAATGATAATGCCCAATGATTTGTCATTTTTCCCAAGCGGGGATTTACAAAGCAAATCATAGACGATCCACCCACCCACCAAGGTGCCAATGCCAATTAAAATGGCTGTGGTTTTACCTAGAACCATCACATTTGGGTCGATAGTATAGATTTCAGCGCCATACCAATAAATTAGCGCCATCAGGAAAATACCGGACCACCAGGTGGTATAAGCTTCCCATTTAAACCAATGTAAGGGTTCGGGTAACTGAGCTGGAGCAACTTTATACTTCTGCGCATGATAAAAGCCACCACCATGCACTGACCAAACCTCACCACCAACCCCCTGTTCCTCATCTTGAGGATTTTTGGGTGCTAATAAGTGATTATCCAACCAGACAAAATAAAACGATGCCCCAATCCAGGCAATGCCAGTAATCATGTGTAACCAGCGACCGAGTAAATTTAACCACTCAATAATGTAACCTTCCATAATCAGCTGCCTCGGTAAGTACTGTAACTCCAGGGCGAAACCAACAGTGGAACATGATAATGATCGTTTGAATTGATAGTAAAACGTAAAGATATTTCATCAAGAAAAGGCGGATCAACCACTTCCAGTGAGCTATTAGCAAAATAGTCCTTAACTTTAAATACTAGTTCCCAGGTACCGGTTGAAAATTCACCTTCACTAAGAATCGGAGAGTCTGTCCGACCATCCTCATTAGTTTGAAGTGATTTTATTAATTCACGCTGTTGTCCAATTTTATACAGACTGACGGCAATACCTTTACCAGGCAAGCCCTGAGCTGTATCTAATACATGAGTGGTCACGAATCCCATGGAACTTCCTCTTCCTTGCTTGATAGTTGAAAAGAGTTAAAACCAGGCTGAATTAATATTCGCACACAGACAAAGCGGAGAAAATATTAGATCACCTGATTCAATGCTTATTTTATAGTCTATTTAATTAAGCCGGTATTATAATTTTTTTATCTAGTGTTGCCATTATTAGTACGCATTACATCTTGCAATAATAAAACGTTAGCAACTTAACCGAGAACCGCCATTATTAAAAATTCGAAGCAGATATGGCCTTTATCGCACTAAGATGAATTTGTTTTTGCTCCTCATTAAGAAATGAAGCATGGATAGAGTTCTCAGCTAGTCGGACAATCTCAACGTTAGATAAATCTAGAGCCTGTTGCACAGACATGTAGTTTTGATTTATATATCCACCAAAATAAGCTGGATCATCCGAGTTGACTGTAACCATCAAGCCAGCGTCAATCAAACTTTTGAGCGGATGCTCACACATATCCTTAACGCCGCCCAGCTTTAAATTAGATAACGGGCAAACGGTCAAAGGTATTTGACTCGCTGCTAATAATTTAACTAACTCCGGGTCCTCCAGACAACGATTGCCATGATCAATCCTGTTAACTTTTAATAATTCAACTGTATCTTTGACATACTGGGCCGGGCCTTCTTCACCGGCATGTGCCACACATAAATAACCATATTCTCTCGCCTTGGAAAAAGCACGAACGAATTTTTGCGGTGGATTACCCAACTCGGTTGAATCCAGACCGACACCGATAATTTTGTCTCGATACGGCAAAGATTGCTCTAAAGTTTTGAAAGCATCTTCTTCATCAAGATGACGCAAAAAGCACATAATCAGATGCGAACTTATGCCAAGATTTTGTTCGGTATCGACTAAAGCGCCGTGTATACCGTCAATTACAGTAGCAAACTCCACGCCACGATGAGTATGGCCTTGTGGATCAAAGAAGATTTCAGCATGAACAACATTGTCCCGCTTACATTGCTGCATGTAAGCCATGGTCAAATCATAAAAGTCCTGCTCAGTGTGTAAAGCCGACATGCCCTGATAGTAAATATCAAGGAAATCTTGTAACTGAGTGAACTGGTAGGCGCTTTTTAAGGATTCAATTGAATCATAGGCCAGATTAACATTATTGCGAGAGGCAATCTCGAACATGAGTTCCGGCTCGAAACTGCCTTCGATATGAATATGTAATTCGGCTTTGGGGAGATTTTGGATTAGCTCCTGGAACATAATAGGTCTAATGGTATTGGTAAGGAGATCCTTAGAGTTTTCATCTAAGTCTCGAACAGCCGTAAGGAGATCCCGGATCAAGTCCGGGATGACGGCGTCTAGCCGATATCCCACATCCATTCTGGCACATAAGCGAGTGGAGGAATCTCCTTAACAAATTCAAAGTAATAAACAGCCGTCAATTAGGTAGCTTTCCATCCACACCCTCGACATACCAATCCATGCCCAGCAGCATTTCATCGCTGGCGTTTTCACCTTCAGGCACCATCACTTCACCCGACTGATTTTTGATTGGACCTTTGAAAGCATGTAGTTCACCGCTGGTTAATGCTGCTTCAATTTGTTCAGCATCCGCTTTCACATCTGCAGGCAAAGAATCAGCGTAAGGCGACATAACGACCATGCCTTTATCAAGCCCATCCCAGGTATCACCGGACTCCCAAGTTCCGTCCAGGATAGCTTGAGCGCGTGCGACGTAATAGTTATTCCAATCATCCACAATTGAAGTCAACTGAGCTGTAGGTGCGAAGGCGTGCATATCAGAAGCTTGGCCAAAGCCCATAATGCCGCGTTCTTCCGCAACTTGCAGAGGTGCTGGCGAATCTGTGTGTTGAGTCAAAATATCAGCACCTTGATCGATCAAAGTCTTAGCCGCATCACTCTCTTTACCTGGATCAAACCAGGTATTAACCCAAACAACTTTAACTTGCGCATCAGGATTGACGCTACGCAACCCTAAAGTAAATGCATTGATACCACGCACGACTTCTGGGATTGGGAAAGAAGCGATATAACCAATGATATTGGATTTAGTCATGTAACCAGCAATTCGGCCAATGATATAACGACCTTCATAAAATCGAGCAGCATAGGTACTGACGTTATCTGCGCGTTTGTAACCGGTAGCATGCTCAAACTTAACATCTGGAAATTGTTTAGCGACTTTAATCGTCGGGTTCATAAACCCAAACGAGGTGGTAAAAATCAAATCATGATCAGTCGATGCCAATTGCCGAATAACTCGTTCAGCATCTTGCCCTTCTGCAACTGATTCAACAAAAGTAGTCTCGACTTGGTCACCCAAGGCTTGTTCAATTGCCTGGCGACCCTGATCATGTTGGTAAGTCCAACCATGATCACCGACCGGACCCACATAGACAAAACCAACTTTTACTTTATCTTGTTGTGCTTGAGCACCAATAAAAAATACTGATAGCAAACTTGCAAAAATCAGTTTAACTATTGATTGTTTTAATTTCATAATGACTTTCCTTTACTGTGTAGGATGAAAAATTTTACCCAGGCTCGCTGGGGCAGCAGATGAGATTTTACTACTATCTCGTGAAATCAGCACTAAAACTAAAATCGTAACCAAATAAGGTAACATCGACAGAACTTGTGAGGGAATGTTGACACCCATGCCCTGCAAAAATAACTGCATGATGGTAATTCCACCGAATAAATACGCTCCTAGCAGTACTCGACCTGTTTTCCAACTGGCAAATACAACCAGTGCTAATGCTATCCAGCCACGGCCTGCACTCATGTTTTCCACCCACATTGGGGTATAAGAGAGGCTTAAAAAGGCTCCAGCCAAACCTGTCATCATGCCGCCAAAAATAACTGCCATGTAACGAATTCTTATAACATGATGACCTAGAGCATGAGCAGCTTCATGTGACTCGCCTACGGCTCTGAGCTTCAAACCAGAACGCGTTTTATAGAGCCAGTAATTGATCACAAATACCATCACTATGGAAAAATAAACGATAGCATCGTGACCAAATAGCAATGGCCCCAATATGGGTACGTCAGATAAAACAGGAATAACCAGTTTAGGCAAAGAGTCAACTGGTGTACCCACGAAATTAGCGCCAATCAATGCGCTAAGCCCGACTCCAAATAAGGTTAATGCCAAGCCGGTGGCCACTTGATTAGATAGCATGGTTAAGGTCAAAAATCCAAAAATTAATGCCATCAAGGCTCCGGCTATGATTGCTGCCATGATACCTATAATTGAACTTCCAGTAATAATAGTGACTGAGAAACCAGCTACAGCTCCCATCAATATCATTCCCTCAACACCTAGATTGAGCACACCTGACTTTTCAACCACAAGTTCGCCTAAAGCTGCCAGCAGCAAAGGGGTCGCGGCGTTGATAACCGTGATCAGAACTGGAATGTATGCTTCAATATTCATGCTGGCTGTTTACTCTCTGACAAGAATCGAATGCGATAACGAGTTAATACGTCACAGGCTAATAGGAAAAATAACAACATACCCTGAAACACGCCAGCTATGCCTTTGGGTAAACCCATGGCAATCTGTATGTTCTCACCGCCTAGATAGGACAGAGCTAATATTAAACCGCCAAAGATAATTCCAACCGGATGCAGACGACCTAAAAACGCAACAATGATTGCTGTAAAACCGTAACCCGGTGAAATGCTGGGATGGAGTTGACCAATTGGGCCAGCCACTTCCATCACTCCCGCTAGTCCTGCCAAGCCACCACCCAATAACAAAGTAAACCAGACCATCGTGGGTGGTTTGAATCCCGCATATTGTGCAGCTTGTGGTGCTTCACCATAAACTCTTATTTTGAATCCGGTTAGTCCTCGACTCAGCATCCACCAAACACACAATGCAATAATCAATACTAGAATAATACCTAAATGCGCCCTTGTCCCGGACCAGATAATCGGCAATATTGCTGCATCTGGAAAAATCACCGACTCGGGAAAATTAAAGCCACCGGGATCGCGCCAGGGACCGTGGACTAACAGACTTAAAACCAAACTAGCCACATAAGTCAGCATTAAACTGGTCAGTATTTCATTGGTGTTGAATTTAACTTTGAGGAACGCCGGGATCGCTGCCCAGAACATTCCGCCAAGCATACCTAGCAATAACATTGCTGGTAACATGAGAGCACTGGTACTTTCAGAGAAATATACTGGCAACGCCGAACCAAATATTGCACCCAAAATTAACTGCCCTTCAGCACCTATATTCCAGACATTAGCTCGAAACCCCATCGCCAATCCAAGTCCAATTAAAATCAACGGTGTGGCTTTGACCAATAATTCACTGATACCGTAAGTATGTGTAACTGGCTGAACAAAAAAAGCATACAAGGCTTTGAATGGGGGATGTCCCATGAACAAAAAGATTAATAGTCCTGCGAGCAGAGTCAACAATATAGCCAATATCGGACTTAAATATTGATAAGTCTTGGAGATCGATTTGCGTGGTTCAAGCCTGAACAACTTGTGGCTCCTCTAATTCTGCCGACCCCATTAACAAACCTAGCGATTCGGCACTGACTTGTTCAACAGGTTGAAATTCGGACAATTTTCCAACAGAGATAACTGCAATTCGATTAGACAAACTCAGCAATTCATCTAAATCCTGCGAGACAATTAATACTGCTGTACCCGCTTTGGCCAGTTCAATAATCGCCTGATGAATAGCCGCCGCTGAACCAGCGTCTACGCCCCAGGTAGGTTGCCCAAGAATCAAGACTTCAGGTTTTTGAGTCATTTCCCGGCCAACAATAAACTTTTGCAAATTACCGCCTGATAAGCTTTGCGCCTCATTATCAACACCAGTACTCTTTACATTAAAATCGCTTCTAATCGTTTCTGCAATAGAATGTGATGCTTGAATATCTATCCCTAACCTATTGATTAGTTTTTGTTTTTTATATCCACTCAGAATCGTATTTTCAATCAAATCCATCGATGGCACAGCTCCGTGTCCCAGCCTGTCTTCGGGAACATAAGCCATTCCTAATTCTCTTCTGACCACTGGGCTTAGGTTGCCGCAGGGTTGACCGTTTATTTCAATCGATTGCACATCAGTCAAGCGTTCACCTGATAACACACTGAGCAATTCTGTTTGGCCATTACCAGCAACACCTGCAATACCTAGAATTTCGCCGGCTTTAACTTCAAAACTGATATCTAATAAATCTGTGCCAAAAGGTTCAGTTGAGGCCGTTGACAAATTATTGACCTGTAACAGTGTTTTCTCAGCAGCGGTAGACACAGCACAGATAATTTCTGGAGTCGACCCAATCATCATTTTTGCTAGGCTCTGAGCAGTTTCCTGACGTGGATCGCATTCAGCCACAACCTTGCCATCGCGTAAAATTGTTGCTGCTTCGCAAAGCTGCTTAATCTCATCCAGTTTGTGACTTATATATAAAATGGCACAACCTTCCTGACTGAGCTGATTTAGTGTACTGAATAATATTTGAACTTCTTGTGGAGTTAGAACAGACGTTGGCTCATCCATAATCAATAACTTTGGATTTTGCAAAAGACAACGAACAATTTCGATACGTTGGCGTTCTCCCACCGAAAGAGTATGCACTTCGCGCTTGGGCTCTAATGGCAACCCATAGGCCTGAGATACTTTCTCAATTTTTTGGTTTAAGTCTTTTTCGGGGATATGTTCATCAAGACCCAAAGCTATGTTTTCAGCCACAGTCAATGCTTCAAACAATGAGAAATGCTGGAAAACCATGCCTATGCCTAAAGCCCTGGCAGCAGCCGGTCCATCAATAGCAATTTGTTTATTCCGCCAAAATATTTGCCCTGAAGTTGGTTTAAGTAAACCATAAATGACTTTTACCAATGTACTCTTGCCAGCACCATTCTCCCCTAAAAGCGCATGAATTTCTCCCGCTTCAATTTCTAATGAAACATTATCGTTTGCCAAGCAACCAGGATATTGTTTGGAAATAGACTCCAGTTTTAGTAACAACTTCTGGTCACTCATACGAGACTAGTGTCCAATTTGATTTGATCCCTAAGACTCAAAAGTTGAGCTGCTACGGCAATAGCAATTTCCGGTGGCGAACTGCCAGTCACCTCTGACACACCTATAGGGCAAGTCAAGGCCGATAATCGTTGCTGATCGATTCCTCTGTCACGCAGGCGATGCAAAAAACGAGCTCGCTTAGTTTTAGAACCGATTAAACCCAAAAATTTAAATTCCTTATCTTTTAAATAATGATAGCAAATCTCTTCATCCAGTTCGTGTGAATGAGTCATAACTATATTTAAGGCATTTTCGGGTAGTTCATCGATATATTTAACAGTAGACTTGTCAGTATAAATTCTTATCTGATTGTCAACGTCACTAAATATTTCGCTGCGCTCATCAACCCAATTTATTTTAAAAGGCAGCCTCTGCAGGACATCGACTAAAGCAGTACCCACATGCCCTGCTCCAAATACCACAACTTCTGGATTAAAAGGCGTAATGTGCTCAATCAAAACATTATCAAGTAACCCTTCAGGATTAATTGCTTGTATATCAGTTATCTTGCGAACAACTTGTGACTCGTCGAATGTCGAGATTAAAACCTGATTCTGATTATTTTGTTGCAAACATTCGCACAGCCAATCTGGTTTATCTGCAATTTTTTCAAAGGCCAGCGTTACAGCACCGCCGCAACATTGTTGTAAAGCCGGACCCAAGCCATACAACTCTAACCTGTAATTATCAGCATCCGAATCATTGAGCATGGTTCTAGCCAGTTTGATCGCCTCTTGCTCAAGGTTGCCACCACCTATGGTTTCGACGATTCGATCCTCAAGTACAAACATGCGGCAACTTGACTCACGTGGTGCCGAACCTTCTACTTTGACAACAGTTACTATCACTAACGGCTCTGTTCTATCAACATGCTCTTTAAGAGAATTTGTCCAATGGGAATTGAAGTAGTGGAACATGATCCGTTCAGGCCAGTTGAAAACAAATGATATATTTCTCGGATTTATTCCGGGATCTCTTAAATAAATCGCCTACTCTCAAAGATCCCGCAACTAGTGCGGGAAATGATCTAAAAAAACAGATTTCAATTCTCATGAATTAATCGCCATCAAAATTCGTTCAGGTGTTACGGGTGTATCAACTCTAGGCAACTCATCGTTAGATTTAGCCGCTGCAATTGCTTGAGTCAAAGCATTATAAACAGATATAGCCAACATTAAGGGAGGTTCTCCGACCGCTTTAGAACAAAATATAGTCTGCTCTGTGTTCTTGCCTTTATTCCAGATTTTTACATTGAAAGTCTCCGGTACATCACTACATGTGGGTATTTTGTAGCTAGATGGAGCATGGGTTTGTAAGTGTCCTTGCTCGTCCCAATATAGCTCTTCGGTGGTGAGCCACCCCATGCCCTGTACAAATCCGCCTTCAATCTGCCCCATATCTACAGCAGGATTCAAACTTTGACCACAATCATGCAAAATGTCGACCCGAATAACTCTGCTTTCACCAGTGAGCGTATCAATGGCAACCTCAGAGACTGCTGCACCATAACTGAAATAATAAAAAGGCCGGCCCTTACCCTTAGTTGCATCATAATGAATTTTAGGTGTTGCATAAAAATCCTGAGCTGATAGTGATATTCTGGCTGAATAAGCTTGGTAAGCGAGCGTTTTAAAGCGCACCGTCTTACGCCCTATTTTTATTCCTTCCGGGGTGAACTTCACACTTGATTTGGCCACTTTATATTCTTCCATGGCAAATTCAACCAAACGCTGTTTAATTTCTTCAGCCGCAATTTTGGCAGCCATACCATTAACATCAGACCCTGAGGAAGCGGCCGTCGCTGAAGTATTAGGAATCTTGTCTGTGCGGGTTGCACAAGGCTTAACATGAACAGGATTAACTTGAAAGACTTCCGCTACTACTTGCGCGATTTTTATAAACAAACCTTGTCCCATTTCAGTACCACCGTGGTTCACATGAATACTACCGTCTTTATAAACATGCACCAGTGCACCGGCCTGATTTAAAAACGTCGTGGTAAAGGAAATGCCAAACTTAACCGGCGTTAAAGCAATACCACGCTTAATGACCGGAGAAGATTTATTAAATTGATCAACTAATTTGCGACGCTTGGTGTAGGTGGCATTACGTTTGAGCTGCTCGATTAATTCCGGCAACACATTATCACTCACCTTCATACCATAAGGAGTCATGTTGCGGGTGGTTTTACCATAAAGATTACGACTGCGAACAATCACTGGATCCAATTGTAGTTTCTTAGCCATCTCATCCATAATCCGTTCGATCACTATCATGCCTTGTGGGCCACCAAAACCTCGAAAGGCAGTATTAGAAACCGTATTGGTTTTTAAACGTTTGGATGTAATCGTTATATCCTTAATGTAATAAGCATTATCAACATGAAACATGGCACGATCATTAATCGGGCCGGATAAGTCAGTACTGCAACCACAACGCGAGGCTAACGAGACCTCAAGTCCTTCGAGCACACCTTTGCTATTAAAACCCGCTTTGTATTCAATCTTAAAGTCATGGCACTTACCTGTCATGAGCATATCACTATCACGATCCAAGCAAAGATTGGCGGGGCGCTTACTTTGATCAGCGATTAAGGCTGCGATTACAGCCCATTGAGCAGCTTGAGTTTGTTTCCCCCCAAAAGCGCCACCCATGCGCCGAGTTTCAACCACGACTTGGTTATTCTCAAGATCTAACGCTCTAGCAATCAGCTCCTGGACTTCAGAAACATGCTGAGTTGAGCAATAAACCAGCATTTGTCCATTTTCCTGAGGCACTGCCAAGGAAACCTGCCCTTCAAGATAAAAATGATCCTGGCCCCCAATATAAAACTCACCGCCTAAGTTATGCTCGGCCTTTTTAATCGAAGTGCTTGAACGACCACGTTTGATCATAACATCAGGCAAAACCCGGGAGTTAGCTTTTAGAGCTTGCTCAATAGTAAGGATAGGTTCTTTGAACTGGTATTCAATTTTAGCCAGAGTTGCTGCCTGCCTGGCCTGTTCGATGGTTCCAGCCGCGACAGCAAATAATGGTTGACCGGCGAACAGTATTTTTTTATTAGCAAAAACAGGCTCATCATGAACCACCGGGCCAATATTGTTTTCACCGATGATATCTGTAGCCTCCACTACGGCAATGGCATCTTTATATTTTCTAACCTTCGTTAAATCAAGCTTTGTCAGCTTGCCTGCAGCAATTGAACTGCCTTGAACAAAAACTTGCAGTGTATTTTCTGGTAACAAAATATCATCGATATAAACAGCTTCACCGCTAACATGAAGTTCGGCGCTATCATGGGGATATTCCTGGCCTACAAATTTCAATGCTGGTTTAGCCACTCGACGCACCAATCAATCTGGTTTCAATTGCTTCTGACTGGGTTTCGAGGAAAAAGCGCTTTAATAAATTTTTAGCTGCCAATAACCGATATTCACTACTGCCACGGCAATCCGTCATGGGTTGAAAATCCTTTTCCATCATCGGCAATACTTTATTGATGGTTTGCAGATTCCAAGTTTCGTCCATCAAAGCCTGTTCAAGTTTACTGGCACGTTTGGGGATTCCCGCCATACCACCAAAAGAGATGCGAATATCCCTAACAATACCATCGTAATCCACTTGCAAATTAAAAGCGCCACATAGTGCTGAAATGTCCTGATCAAAACGCTTGGAAAGCTTGTAAACACTAAATGTAGAGTCTTTAAACACTCTGGGAATTTGGACGCTTTCTATAAATTCACTGGTTTTTAAATCTTGTTTACCATAGTCAATAAAAAATTCTTCTAATTTTAGGTAACGACGGTAGGTTCCTACTCGCAACGTTAATTTAGCATCCAACACCATCAACGCCGGTGCCAAATCCCCTATTGGCGAACCATTAGCAATATTACCCACTACTGTGGCCCGGTTACGAATCTGCTCACTACCAAATCGACGAATTAACTCGCCTAAATCGGGGTAATCCGGTGTTAAGGCTTGCCTTGCCACATTTAAATTCACACCAGCACCAAAGCTGATCATATCCTTGCCAATACGGACAATTTTTAAAGCATCAACCCGTTCAAGTGAAATAATTTGGTCTATTTTTTGATGCTGTTTGGTCACCCAAAGGCCTACGTCGGTTCCACCTGCCACTAATGTTGCCTCTGGATAATCTCGCAACAGATTGACCAATTCATCTGTTGTCGTTGGTGAATGATAGGTTGCCCCAGTAAGTGTGAAGCTATGCGATTTTTTAAAACGTTGCTTTTTTAATTGTGCCGTGACTGGTTGATCCGAATAACTATAACGAGATAAATTTTTACGCTTAAGAAACTTCTGTGCCGCCGTAACTATTGGGTGATAACCAGTACAGCGGCACAAATTCCCCGCCAATAAATCATTAGTTCGTTGACGATCAAATTTTTGTTCTTGTTGATAACAAAGCGTATACAAAGACATCACAAAACCTGGAGTGCAGAATCCACATTGCGTTGCATGGGCTGAAACCATGCATTGTTGAACCGGATGCAATTTGCCATTTTGCTTTATTCCTTCAACGGTAATCAGATGCTTGCCGTGCAATGATGAAACAAAGCAGATACAGCTATTAACCGCTTGATAGTCCATCTTTGAACCCTGCAATTCACCGACTGTAACAGTGCAAGCCCCACAATCACCTTCCGCACACCCTTGTTTAGTTCCACACAATCCTTTTTCACGGCGTAGAAATTCGAGCACGGTCAGCGTTGGGACAACTGGATCAAGTTCGATCAACTCACCATTAAGAAGAAATGCTAATTTATCTGACAGTTTTTCTTGTTCTTTTTTACGTGAGCGTCGGTATAACCTGGCCATTAATTTCCTCTATAAGTTGAATAGCCAGACGGCGAAACCAGCAACGGCAAATGGTGTTTCTATGTTCATGATCATTTTTCGCGGTTAGATTAACGCTTCTGAAGATTTCTGTCCACAGCTATAATGCCGACATTGCAAATAGCTCTTATAGCTCATATCGAAAATGATAAAGTACTCAGGTGTAAACTCATTATCTCGTTTACATTTAAATATTCTAGCTGACGGTGAAGTTAATCCACTACGTGTTTTTGGTATTCCAACATGAGCAACATTTTAAAACCTGAGCCTCTGACAAAACAGAGGTTTGAGCCCTTTGGAGATGTAGTTGAGCTTGATGATCAAAGGGATATCAAAACGATTAATTATGGACAGACAGACCGCTTTCATGACTTGGCCAATCTCAATTTGAATAAAAACGAAGGCAAACCACTTTTTAATATTTTCAGAAGTAAACCTATCAGTTTCCCTTTCGAAGTTAAGGTGATTGAGCGTCACCCACTTTCCAGTCAATTATTTTTTCCGTTAGCCAACATTCCATTTTTGGTGTTAGTGGCTGACAACGTCGATCAACCTCGTTCAAGTGATTTAAGGCTTTTTATCACCAACGGTAAACAAGGAGTAAATTATGCCGCCAACACTTGGCATCACTATTTATTGACACTAGAAACTGTATGCAATTTTGTTGTGATTGATCGGGGTGGGTCTGAAAAAAATTGTGAAGAACATTTTTTTGATCAGTCAATTGTTATAGAAAAATTATAGCTATTTGCTTTAAGTTTCATGTCTAAGATATTGTTATTAAGGAATTTTATAGAAGATAAGCGTACCAGCATGGAAGTCTACGCGGACAATCTCTCACGGGCTTTCGCTGAATCTGATACGCAGCATACGATACGCTTTTATCGTCCCGCCACCCGATTTTCCAAAAACAATGATAATGATGCCGGGCACTGGCAAATGCGTTTCGCACGTTACTTGGAATATCCAGCTCAGGTGAAACGCTTTAACGCCGATCTTTATCATATCACCGAACACGGTTATGCCCATTTGATTAAAAACCTACCTAAAGATAGGACTATAGTGACGGTACACGATTTGATTCCATTTCTAAAACACAGGGGTGTAATCAAAGGAGTAAAACCTGAAAAAAACCCCCGGCTTGCGGAATATTCCTTGAAACATTTAAAACACGCTGCGCATATTATTGCCATTAGTAAAAATACTAAAAAGGACTTAATCGAACATTGCGACTGCAAAGAAGAAAATATTTCTGTTGTTTATTATGGTTTGCCCAATGTTGAGCAGTTTCAAGCTCTGTCCAAATCTACAGTTAGAGCTGAACTCAATTTACCCGACGTTGGAAACAAATTGATTTTAGTAACCGGTCAGGAGTTTTATAAAAACTTAGAGACCAGTGTCAAAGTCTACAACCAACTTCAACACAAGCATTCTGTCAGACTTGTTCATTTAGGAAGAAATAATGATGTCTGGCAACAAGCAAAATCACTTGCTCGTCAACCAGAATCAATTATCGAACTCTCACAAATCCCTCATCAGCAGGTAGTTAAATTATACAAAGCAGTTGATTGTGTGTTGTTTCCATCGTGGTACGAGGGATTTGGTTTACCTCCATTGGAGGCCATGGCTTGCGGCACTCCAGCAGTAACCTCTAATGCGGCTTCATTACCTGAAGCAGTCGGTCCTGACACCTTGACTGTTGCTCCAGATAATATAAACGGATTATTAAGTGCACTGGAAATTGTTTTGTATGATGGAAATAAAAGAGCTCGACTTATTCAATCCGGCTTAGAATATTCTCAAAAATTTACCTGGCAAAATTGTGCCAAACAAGTACTTGATATTTATCAACATGTATTAAAGCAAGATTAAAGTCTACTTTTTAAACTTCCTCTCGATTAGAATAAGCTCGCTAATATCATTGATCAATACATGAAAAAAATACTAATCACTGGCAGCGCAGGTTTTATCGGAGTTAACTCAGCTGTCCATTTTGCTGACAAGGGCTGGCAGGTTATTGCATTAGACAATTTATCCCGTCCCGGCGCCCAGGAAAACCTTGATTGGTTACACCAACAAGCTAGTGTTAACTTTCTTAAAGCTGATATACGCGATCATACAAACATTAATGACATTGTTAAAACTCATCAACCGGATGTTTTATTGCATTTAGCTGCCCAAGTTGCTGTTACCACTTCAGTAACAAACCCTCGTGAAGATTTTGAAATCAATGCACTTGGCACATTCAATTTACTTGAAGCCATTCGTCAGCACCAATCTGATTGTTTTTTTATCAATGCATCTACTAATAAAGTCTACGGTAAAATGGAAGATTGCCCGGTTATCGAGACAGAAGAGTATTATGCTTACCAAGACATAAAAGGTGTTAGTGAGGACCGTCAGCTTGATTTTCACTCACCTTACGGTTGCTCTAAAGGGGCGGCTGATCAATACTGTATTGACTATGCACGAATTTATAATTTAAAAACGGTTAACTTAAGACAATCGTGTATTTATGGGCAACGTCAACTTGGTGTTGAGGATCAAGGTTGGGTGGCCTGGTTTACTATAGCGAGTTTGTTTGGCAAACCGATTACGATTTATGGTGACGGTAAGCAGGTTCGAGATATTTTGCATATTGAGGATTTAATTCGATGTTATGAACTTTGCATCGAAAAAAGCGACCAAATAAGTGGCCATGCCTTCAATATTGGCGGTGGCCCTGAAAACACCCTATCACTGCTTAAACTGCTCGATATGCTTAAAGAAAAAACCGGCATTGATCCAAATTTGAGTTGGGACACTTGGCGTCCTGGCGATCAGCCGGTATTTATTTGTGAACTTGATAAAGCGAACCAACTGCTAGGTTGGCAACCACAAATTAATGTTGATCAAGGTGTCACTAAATTAATTGATTGGGTAAAACAACATAGAGAATTATTTAACTGGCTTTAAACTTGTGCCGGTCATTTTCAAACGCCTTTTCTTTATCTGCATTTTATTATTAGTCAGCTGGCTGATTTTCGTCTATCCCTGGCAACGCTTGTTCCTTTGGTCAGAAGAACTTAGTCCACTGTCGACAACCGCGACAATCATATTCTGGTTCTTGCCCATTATTTTATTCATGATTTGGATGCGAATGCGTACACCGCTTAGCGCCTTGTTTGGCCAGATTTCTGTCAATTGGCTAGGGGTTAGCATTATGTTCATGTGGGCAGCAGCGTTTACCGAAATTTTCAATCTGACAGGACTGATCTCAGATCAAAACGCAACCCAAATTATGCTTTTGCTCGGTCTATGCCTTTGCATTTATGCTATTTACAAAGCCACTCGAATAGAAGTCTCCAGTTTCGCCCTGCAATCTGACAAACTCAACCAACCCTACAAGATTGCACACCTAAGCGACATACACTTGGGATCACGTAGCCAAAATTTTGTCCGCAAGGTAATTACTAAAACCAATCAACTTAATCCCGATCTGGTTTTTATTACCGGTGACTTAATCGATATGCGTAAAGTTAAACCAGAACTGCTGCATGTATTAAAAGAGTTTTCAGCACCTGTGTTTTTTATTAAAGGTAATCATGATCGCTATATTGGCTCCGGCAAGCACTTCGAGGTTATTGACCAAACTGGTGTAATCACTTTAAACGACCGCCATCATGTGCATGAGGAATTACAAATAATTGGCATTTCAGATTCACCAGATCCAAACCAATTGAACATTACCTTACCTAAAATAAACCTGGATCATGACCGCTACACTGTTTTGCTTTATCACAAACCTGAACAATTTGAACTGGTGGCAAATAACAAAATCGACCTAATGCTCAGCGGTCATACCCATGCGGGACAAATATTTCCTTTTAACCTAATCGTTAAAAGGCAGTTCCCGCACCTCAAAGGCCTGCATAAAATCGACAATTCTCACCTTTATGTTTCCCAAGGCACCGGCACCTGGGGACCAGTGATGCGACTTGGGAGTAAGAATGAGATTGCGGTGATTGAGTTAAAGCCTAATACCTGAACTCATCATTCTGGAAGCTCAAAGCGCTGTCCAGAATCTCTTTGAGCGAGTTTCAATCGCAAACCAATGTAGTTGGCCCGATCAGTCATTAGGAGATCCCGCAATGAATGCGGGACAGGGCCTATGTCTTTGGCAAGGAATTCTCAGGATCGTAAAGCGCTTTACAACCAATAGCTTCGACCACTACTGGGAAGGGTTCATCGAAATACTCAATAATGAATTCTCGGCCTTCTTGCGCATAATCTTTGGGCAAGTAACCCAATGCAATGTTCTTACCAACAGATGGACCAAAAGCAATACTGGTAGTGTAAGAACGACGACCTAATTCATCGACTAACACCTCATTGGTATCAGGATCAACAATTGGACAGGTTCCGACCGGATAACGCGCTACACCTTTCGAATCGATATTATTAGTCATCGTCAACGTACACAAATAAGCGGGCTGCGATTCACGCTCACGTTGCTCAAGATAAGCCGCTTTACCATGAAAATCCGCCTCTTTAACTTTGGGCCTGGCTAAATCTGCTTCGATCAAATTGTACTCAGTCAAAAGGTCAGCATTTTGCAAGCGCAGGCTTTTTTCCATTCGACGGGTATTTGCATAGGTTTCCACACCAACTGGTGTTGCACCTTGTGCATAAACCAAATCCCAGAGCGACAAGCCATAACTAAATGGGACATGTAGCTCCCAACCCTGTTCACCAACATAAGAGATTCGAAACGCTAATACTGGAATCCCTTGCAAGGTAATATTTTTAGTCGTGGCAAATGGAAAATTCTCCACTTCTAATCCTTCAGGGTCATCGGCAATGGCTTGTAACATTTTGCGAGCATTTGGCCCCCACAGACCCAAACAGGACATGTGATCACTGCGATCTTCAATATAAACTTTCCAACCACGATCTTCGGCCATACGTTTAAGCCAGATGTAATCACGATTACCGGCATCAGCACCGTCAATTACACGATATTTATCCTCTGCAAGGCGAAGTACTGTCAAGTCAGCTCTAATTCCGCCTTTGTGATCTAAAAAGTGAGTATAAATGCCTTTGCCGACCGCTGTAGTTCCACCGACTTTAGCCACACAAGCGTATTCCATCAAGGTTTCAGCATCTGGGCCGGTCACATCATATACAGCAAAGTGCGATAAATTGATCATGCCAGCATTATCAGACATAGCCAGATGCTCAGCATTGGACACTCGCCAGAAATGTCTATTATCCCATTCGTTTTCTCGCAAAGGAACTTTGTCGGCATATTTTTCCAGCAAATGCTCATTGGACGCATAGCCATGGGCACGTTCCCAACCAGCTAACTCCATAAAATAACCACCTAATTCCTGCTCCCTGGCCCAGAATGGGCTGCGGCGCAAACTCCGGCCCTTAGTATAAGGCTCGCGATTGTGCACAGCAGGATTGTAAATCTTGAAGGCGGTTTCATAACAACGATCATGTATATAAATAGGTGTTTTCTGAATTGGATAATAACGCGCTACATCAATGCCATGATGATCGACTTCGGTATGGGCGTCGGTCATCATGTCCACCAGTACTTTACCTACACCAGGACCGTCCTTAACCCAAACCGACTCAGCATACCAAAGCCCACGCACATCCGGTGATTCACCAATAGATGGACCACCATCAGCGGTTACTTGAAGCAACCCATTAAAGGATTGTTTTTCATCCCAACCGAGCTCACCCAAAATTGGAGTTAGCTCCATTGCCCGCTCTAACGGCTCCATAATTTGTTCTATTTCAAGATCTCGCTGTGAGGGTGACCAATGCGATTCACCTTTTTCCAGCAGGTCTTTCGGATGGCACATCCGTGGATCTTTTTCTTCGTAATAACCCCATTCAATTTGACCCCCCTCAGGTGTAGTAGGATCGCCAGTATCACGTAAATAGGCAGAGTTACCCTGATCACGCAATAATGGGTAGCCGATATGCTTGCCAGTTCCCTCGAATTCAGTATATGGGCCAAAAAACGTTAATGGATGATCGACAGGCATAATCGGTAAATCTTCACCTGCCATCTGAGCAATCAGACGTCCCCATAAACCAGCCGAGACGACTACGTAATCAGCTGCAATGTAGCCACGTGTAGTTTCTACACCTTTAATCCGTCCATCTTCAATATCCAAACCTGTTGCGGTTGTATTTGCAAAAACCTGCAACTTGCCAGTAGCTTCGGCTTCATCGACGAGTTCTCCGGCAACGGTTTGAGAACGGGGAATAACTAATCCAGCATCAGGATCCCACATCGCACCCTGGATCATGTCTTCTTCTAATAATGGAAATAGTTCTTTAGCTTCTTTAGCACTGATCATTTTAACGTTAGTACCAAACGCACGTCCTGCACTGACTTTACGTTTTAATTCTTCCATACGCTCGTCGTCGTCATGACGTGCCACTTCAAGACCACCAACACGGCTATAACGCCCCCTAGCCTCAAAGAAATCAACACTGTATTTAGTGGTGAAACAGGTCATGTTGTCGTATGCCGTCAGATAACAAAAATCAGAAGCATGAGAAGTTGAACCGATGTCGGTGGGCACTGAAGATTTATCAATACCAATAATATTATCCCAACCCTTTTCTACTAAATGGTGCGCGACTGAAGCGCCAACAATACCGCCCAATCCGATAATGACAACATTTGCTTGTTCTGGAAAATTTCTAGCCATGGAAGTAATTAAGTGTTAACCGCAAACGAGTATAAACCAGCTCCGGATCATTGCAAAGATTCTCCTGAGCAACTGAAGGTTCGAAGCAAATAACTGACGTTTTGGTATAAAAAACAACAAGTTCAGCTTGTTAATAGACAGATAATAGATAGACTCACCAACTCAATGTTTAACTAGACTTTTGTGGACAACCATAGACAACAAAATAACCACCAAGATCAGACTAGTAATTTTTGGTCATTGCTTTGGCTTTTAATTGGCATTTCAATTATTGGTTGTAACTCATTAGCATTAAGTCCAATTCTTAGTGATTTAAGTGCTGCATTTAACCAATCTCCTGACATGGTTGCCAGGGCGGCAGCAGCTTATAGTGGCGCTACGGCCTTCGCATCTTTTTTCCTGGCTCGAAATGGGGAAAACTTTGGAATGCGTAAAATGCTGAGGATTGGCACTATATTCCTCATTATCGGAATCGGCACCAGCGGTTTGGCAAATAACTGGATTATGCTGACCTTTTCACAGGCTACGGCAGGATTGGCGGCTGGTTTAATGTTACCCGCCATTTATGCCATGGCATCCTCCATTGCGCCCAAAGGAAAGGAGTCTGTTTATGTTGGTCGAGTAATTACTGGCTGGTCGCTGGCAATGGTATTTGGGATTCCATTTGCTGCCCTTATTTCTGACCTATGGGGATGGCGAGTTGCTTACATGATTATGGCGAGCTTATGTGTTTGCTCTTTAATCGGTTTTAGTCAACTACCTGCTTACAAACGACCACAAAAAACAAAAACATTATCGACTAAACAAGTATTGCAAATACCAAATGTATTTACAGTTTTAGTAATTTGTTCATTGTTCATGCTATCTTTTTATGGCGTTTATGTTTTTATCGGTGACTACGCTAGAACTGTTTTATCAATTTCAGCCAGTACAGCAGGACTACTTGTCATGGCTTATGGAATTGGCTTTGCACTAGCCTCGGTCGGTGATCCCATTATTGACCGATTTGGCCCTAAACAATCGATGAGTTTTGTATTGTTGTTCGTTTCAGGCATTTACGTCAGTATGTATGTACTAACGCATAGCCTAATCCCCTTAATTGTAGTTTGTGGCGCTTGGGGATTTGCTAATCACTTTGGTTTGAACTGTATTTTAGTTATCCTGAATACTGCTGACCCTGACAATAAAGCCGCCATTATGGGGTTATATACCGCTATAACTTATATAGCCACAATGCTTGCCACTTTGATTTTTGGCTGGCTTTACAGCCAATTTGAATTTACAGCGTTAATCACTTTAGCCATGGTTAGCTGTTTAACCGCTGCCTTCCTTGCAGCTATTAAACTAAAGACATAGATTGCCCCATGGGCATCCCCAATTCCTCCGTTCAGTCAGTTACCCTGATCTATTTCAAAATGTGCGTGAAGCCGGGCTATTTGGCACTTCAGAGATCTGTCAGGTTTGAACAGCAATTAGGAATTCCTCGCAAAGCCGGAACTTCTGTCGTTTATGCGAACGTTAAATAAAAAACAGGACTCACGTCAGAGCCCTGCTTTAAAAATGGTTTTATGGATGTTTTAAGAAGAAAACCACCAACGATGAGTTGAGCGGGCTCCATCATTCTCCCAACTGGCCGCGACACTTGGACCATGTTGTACATTGCCTTGTCGTGCACAAACAAAGTTTGTAAACATAGGAATAATTGTGCCACCATCATCACGTGCCAATAAGCACATTTCACGGTACATTTCTGCACGCAAGTTATCATCAAGCTCAGATTTAGCCTGAAGCAACAACTCGTTAAAACGTGCATTTTGCCAATGCGATTCATTCCAAGGCGCATCGTCTTTATAAGTCAAAGTAAACATTTGATCAGGTGTTGCACGCGCACCCCATTTGACAAATACAAATGGTTTTGTCAACCAAACACTTGACCAGTATCCATCATTAGGTTCACGTATTGCATTGACAGTAATACCCGCCTCTTTGGCGTGCTCACCGTAAAGCACACACATATCCACTGCACCAGGTAAGATACTGTCTGCTGCAGATAAATCCACAGTTAATGAATCCAAACCGGCCTGTTTTAAATGAAATTTGGCTTTATCAGGATCATAAGCACGTGGCTCTATATCTGCCGGGAAATACGGCATATTGGGTGAGACATGGAAATCATTACCAGGTGTGCCTGTACCAAACAGGATTTTTTCAACAATATCTTCACGATTGATCGCATGTTTTAACGCCAAGCGTACATCAAGATTATCAAAAGGTGCCACATCACAGAACATGGGTAAGGTGATTGCCGATCCGCTTGGGGTATTATCGATTTGAATATCTGGGTTACGTTGTAGTAAAGCTAATGTTTTTAAATCAACCGATGTGATCGAATCAACGTCTCCAGTAATCAATGCAGATTGTCTGGAGTTAGGATCATTAAGCACTGTGAATTCAACAGTATCAAAATAAGCGCCATCATCGCGATGCCAACCATCATGACGTTCAAAATCAGAACGTACTCCAGGCTCATGATTGAGCAACTTGTATGGACCACAACCATCACCGCTTTCCCAATCCATGGACCCGTCATCTTTAGCAGGGCATATTGTCAGGTGATAGTCAGTAAAAAACCAAGGTAAATCCGCTATGCCTGTATCAAGTTCAATCACAACAGCATGATCACCATCTGCTTTGATATCTGTAATATTCGCCATCAGCGAAGCGGCAGCAGAAGTAGTCCCTTCACCACGATGGTGATTGACAGAAGCTATTACATCCTTAGATGTAACAGGCTTACCACTGTGAAAACTTGCATTATTTGCTAATTGAAAAGTCCAGGTCTTTGCATCTGGCGTGGCTTCCCAACTAGTGGCTAGATCCCCACCTAAGCCATTTTCCGAAGTGATCTCAGTCAAATAACTTCGATGTGCATGTGCGGTTTGAATGTGACCAACACTTAAGTATGTGCCAGGGTCATGAGTATCTGTCGTATTAGCATCATGGACACCCACTCTAAACTTGCCACCTTTCTGTGGCGTTTGGGCTGAAACTTTTTCAGTCCAAAGCGTTGATGCGGCAGTCATAGTCAAACCAGCCGCCATCGCATGCGTCATAAACTGACGTCTTGATAATTGTTTCTTTCTACCCGCTTCGAGAATTTTGTCAAAAAACTCCCTATTGTTTCTAGTAGTCATAGATAACTCCGTGTGTAACTAAATTAAAATATTAAAAACCAAAAGAAACCACTACAATGATTTGCGTGATTTCAACATTCCCGTCCAATCTTTCACCCTTATCATAATCAATTATACATTAATAAATTATGAAATATATTTAAACCGAGTGAGTCAGCCCACCATCAACTCTTAAGTTTTGACCTGTAATATAACTAGATGCATCTGAAACCATAAAAGCAACGGTCTCAGATAGTTCACTGACTTTGGCATAGCGTCCCGCAGGAATTCTTGCGACGCGATCTTCTTTCTCTGGCAGACTATCAATAAAACCAGGCAGAATATTATTCATACGAATGTTTTCAGCTGCATATTTGTTACTAAATAATTTTGTATAACCCGCCAGGCTAGCGCGAAATATCGCAGAAGTTGGGAAATCCGGATCGGGTTCAAAAGTTGCAAAAGTGGAAATATTGACAATTGAGCCTGACTGTTGCTGTTGCATAATAGGCAACACCAGCCGAGTGGTTCGTACAACATTTAAGAAATAATAATCCATGCCTAAGTGCCAATCCTCATCAGAAATATCCATCACCGCACCTTTAGGACCGTGCCCGGTGCAGTTAACTACACCATCAATACGACCAAAGCGATCTATTGTTGCGTTTACAAAACCTTGTAAGTCTTTGACCACTAAATTTGAACCGGTATAACCTAACCCACCGAGTTCATTTCCTAAAGCCTCTCCTTTACCTGAAGAAGACATTACAGCCACATCATAACCTTTGGAAGATAAGTTCTTGGCTGCATCAGCACCTATTCCGCTACCACCACCTACAATTATTGCTACAGGTTTAGTCATTTGTTCTCCTTTAAGTCGATTTCTTGTCGTCAATAATATTCATCGTCGCCACACCACTGTGACCCAGCTTAGTTGAAGCAAACGGTCCGCCGTGACACATCTGGCCAGGATCTTGCGCATCAGCCTGAGGTGCTTCGGCCAGAATTTGTTCAGCAAATTGTTCAGCATTATCCTTGGGCCGGTAGCCTAAAAAACTGGCTTTGGTATTATCCACCGGGACTCGGTCATTGTCTGACACACCGTAAACCACCGAAAATCCAGTAATCGGTGTGGTGATGGATTTTTCCACCAGTTGAATCAGGTCATCATAAGATAACCAACTGCCAAGCGCACGGGCATTGGTCACTTGTGCGCAAGATAAAATACGCATACAAACAGATTCAATTCCACGTTTATCCCAATACATACTCGCCAAGTCTTCAGCAAAACATTTGGCCAGACCATAAAATGTATCTGGGCGATGAGGCACATCGGTACCAATAAACTTGGTTTTTTCGTACATGCCTACAGCGTGAATGGAGCTAGCGTAAACCACGCGCTTTAGACCTTGCCGGTAAGCCGCCTCCCAAACGTTATAGGCACCAATAAAATTTGGGCCTAATAAGGTTTCGAAGGGACGCTCATCGCCAATGGCACCAAAGTGCACCACCATATCGGCACCTTCGAGCAATTGATTAATTTCATCGAGATCAGAAAGTTCAGCTCGTTGGTAACGCTCGCCTTTATAACAGTTGCCAATATCATCGATGATATCGGATGACACCAATTCCTCTGCCAGCTTAGTTAATGGTTCTCGAAGGTAAGAACCCAGGCGTCCGGCGGCGCCGGTCAAAACAATTTTTTTCATTAGGTTATACTCCTTGGGTCAATTTAGGTGATCAAGAAAATGCTCAATAACTTTTCAATTGATATTATGGACTGCTTCGCCATGCTTTTATGCCCAAGAGGGTGCGCAATGACAATGAAGTAATCAAGCATCGAAGGCATATTAAACTCTCTTGGTCATTGCGAGCACCCATAGGGCATAAAGGAGAGAACTTCGTGAACGACCGTGGCAATCCAAAAAACTTTTAACTTGCCACTTACGTAGCAAAACTTTAGTTGGCAATTTCACTCTAGCTCCCTCAAATGACCGCCTTTTCTATAAAAGGACGATTTTCAATAACTCGGTCATAGTGAAACGGTGTCAAATCAAGTGACCGATATTCACCGTAAGTAATCCACTCCGCTGTTCCACGACCCATGGCCGGTGATTGTTGAAAGCCGTGGCCGGAAAAGCCATTCACAAAAATAAAGTTCTCTACAGTAGGATGTGATCCCAGGATCGCATTCTGATCTAAAGTGTTGTAATCATAATGACCTACCCAGGAATTGACTAACTTGATCGCTTCAAACTGTGGCACTCGGTTGGCGATAGCTGGCCACGCCTTGCTTTCCCACAGACTATGGTCTACGACAAAATCATCATAATCCACTGTCAGATCATCATCTGGCGGACAACCGGCCATGTAATAAGTCCCGTCTGTGCGCATGTGTACGCCGGATGGATCGATAGTTAGTGGCAAGTCGCGATCAAGCGGTTCTTGCGCTTCAAAAATAAAGGTATAGCGTTTACGCGGTTCAATTGGCAGTTCAATTCCTGCCATTTGCGAAGTAAGGTTGGCCCGAGTGCCAGAGGCATTGACCACTTTACCGCACTGAATTATTTCACCAGTACTCAAAGCCACACCTTCAACCTTATTACCCGCAACATTTTTGCTCATCGTTATGACTTCATTAGCCACATACTCCACGCCTTTTTCTCTTGCACAGCGTTTCCACCAATCAAATAAAGTATTACCATCAAAGTAGCCTTCATCGATTAAGTTATGGCTGCCCAGAATGATGTCATCTAGGTTGTAGAAAGGATAATCACGTTTAATTTCTTCAGCACTCATGATTTTAGTGCCGGCACCATGAGCTGTTTGCAGCTTCTGATTTTCCTTTAAGATTTCAGCAAAGCCTTCATTATCTGCCAGATACATATAGCCAAAGTTATGAATCGATAATTCTGGAACTCGTTCATCACCACCCATGTACTCACGGAAATTTTTTACAAATTCCGCCGCAAACTGAGAGACCTGGACATTGATTTCACGTGAAAACTGTTGCCGCATGCAACTGTTAGTATGGGCAGTTGCTGAAAATTGGTAAGTTGGATCACGTTCAACGACTAAAACCGAACCATCAAAGTCAGGATTATCAGTCAAGAACCAAGCTACTGAAGAACCATACATTGCTCCACCAACAATCACCACATCATAACTATTCTGTGTTGGTGTGCTGGCTAATGTTGGCAAACCCATTTAAAGTGCCTCTCCTCGTTCAACGGCGCTCATGATAGCCTCCACCTGTGATCTGCTCAAGCCATAATCATTGATGGCTATTTCAGCCGAGATATATTGCCGGGCCAGGTCTTTTTCGACTAGTGTCGTATTGCGCTCACTAGCCCTGCCATAACCAGCTCCCCCGGGAAATGCTAACATGACTTTGCGGCCATGCGGCACAAACTGCTTGCCTTTGCCTTTCATCGCAGTGCCGTCATCCTGACTAATGCTAGTGGGTGCACCGTCTTGTCCACCTTGCCGACCGCGAGCCGGGTAATGAACGCGATCAAACATAGCCTGAAAATCGAATTCGTGTCCTTCACTTGCACCCACTTCCATGTATTGCCCTAAACCACCGCGATATTTACCCGCACCGCCACTGTCACACCTAAGTTCTTTACGCCAGATAATTACCGGACCGGTATGCTCTGTGGCCTCGACAGGCATGGTCATTACACCTGATGGAAACGCTGTGGCATTCAAGCCATCAGAATTCGGCCTGGCACCAGAGCCACCTGAATTAAAGGTCAATACTTCAGATCGAACGGCGCCATCAGGTGCTTTTATATCAGTCCTAGGTCGTAGTGAAACCTGAAAATTGCATAACGTGCCTGCTCCTTCCGCAGGCACAGTCTCAGGGAGAATTTTGTCTAGCGCATCATAAACTGTATCTGGGATCATATGCCCAATCACATGCCGTAAGGCTACCGGTGCCGGATGTTTTGCATTAAGGATAGAATCTTCTGGTGCCGTGATCTCGAATGGCGCTAATGATGCTGCATTGTTAGGAATCTCTGGCGCAATTGCACACTTAAGTGCATAACAGGCATAAGCCTTAGTATAGACCAATGGAACATTAATACCTTTTTTATCTAAACCAGAAGTACCATCAAAGTCACACAGGATTTTGTCTGCTTGGATGTCCAGCTTTACTTTTAATTCAACCGGTTTGCTGTAACCGTCAATCGTCATGACACCACAGGCCGATTCTCTAGGCAAGGCAGCAATACGCTCAATGGTCGCACGATAAGAGTTTTCCAGAATAAACTCAGCAATATCGGTTAATTCTGTTAAGCTGAACTCTTGCATCATGTTGATTAATCGACGGTAACCGATTTCATTGCAGGTGGCTAGAGCATAAATATCACCAACCAACTGATCCGGTTCTCGCACATTGCCACGCACAATTTGTATCAAAGTTTTATCGACTTCTCCTCGCTCAACGAATTTCATTATGGGAATATAAAGCCCTTCCTCATAAACTGAGTTAGCATCAGCCCCGAATCCACGTCCACCTATATCAACAATATGGGCCGTACAGGCAAAGAAACCGACCAGATTACCCTGAAAAAAAGACGGGGTAAGAACCGTAATATCATGCAAATGACCGGTTCCTTCCCAAGGGTCGTTAGTAATATAAACATCACCTTCAAAAATATTCTCACGACCAATGCGGCGAATAAAGTGAGCCACAGCATCGGCCATGGCATTAACATGCCCTGGTGTGCCAGTTACAGCCTGGGCCAACATTTGCCCATGCACATCATAAACGCCGGCAGATAAATCTCCGGCTTCGCGCACCGATGTTGAAAATGCTGTGCGAACCAAAGCCTGTGCCTGCTCTTCGACAACTGAAATCAGCCTGTTCCACATTACCTGATTGGAAACATTAGTGCCCTTGTTACTCATGCGGCCACCTCCACAATCTGTTCTTTCAACATTACATCAATACAGCCATCAGCTTGATGAATAGCAGTTCGACTAGCAGGTAAAACAATAGTGGTTTCATCTTCGGTGATGACAGCTGGTCCATCAACAGTTTGGCCAGGTTGTAACTTTTCTCGTAAAACCACACTTGCCTCGACAGTTTCGCCTAATACTGGATCAAACAATATTCTGTTCGAATCAATTTCCCCTGGACTTTCCAAAGTGATTGTTTCAACTTTCACTATGGTTTGCGGTGGAGTTGTCGCATTAACCGCCCATACCGTAATTTCAATATCCATGCCCTCGACGGACCGACCGAAAAGCTTGGCATAGTCTGCTTCAAATAACTCCTCAAAAGTTTCTCGATCAGGATTTTTCGCTTGTTCGGGAGTTAAGGTAATTGGAATTTCCCAACCTTGCCCGGTGTAACGCATATAAACTTTGAATTCAGCTTGGATGTCAGAATCTGCATCACAGGATCGTACTAATTGTGTGGCCTGAGTTTGAAGATCAGCCAGTAAGCTTTTAATCAACTTAGCGTCAAAATCAGACAGCTTCATGTAAATACTGCGAGTCGCCTCAAAACTAAAAGGTGCTCGTAAAAACCCAATAGCAGAACCCACACCGGCACCTGGTGGGATCAACACACGATTGATACCCAGTTTTTCGCACAAACGTCCGGCATGTAACGGAGCTGCCCCACCAAAGGCAATCATTGTGTATTGCGCCAGATCTTCGCCATTTTCTACAGCATGTACTCGTGCAGCATTTGCCATGTTTTCATCCACAACTTCGACCAGCCCATATGCCGCTGTCACTGCGTCCATATCTAAAGGCTGTCCAAGTATTTTTTCCAATGCTTGTGAGGAATTCTCAGGCTCTAATTGGATTGAACCTCCGGCAAAATTATCAGGGTCAAGCTTACCCAGAATTAAATCAGCATCGGTAACGGCCGGTTTGTCGCCACCGCGGTTATAACAGGCGGGACCGGGTTCCGAACCAGCAGACTCAGGACCAACCCGAATCTGCCTCATAGTATCAACATGGGCCAATGATCCTCCTCCGGCACCAATCTCAACCATATCAATCACAGGAATAGAAATCGGCATTCCCGAGCCTTTCTTAAAACGGTAAGTTCGTGCCACCTCAAACACGCGGCTGGTTTTTGGCGTTTGATTTTTAATTAAACAAATCTTGGCCGTAGTCCCGCCCATATCGAAGGAAAGTACTTTATCCAAACCGTAACGTGCCGCAATATTCGCAGCAAATACCGCCCCGCCTGCTGGCCCGGACTCAACCAGTCGAACTGGAAACTCAGCTGCACTTTCGATGGAAATAATACCGCCGCCAGAGTGCATCAGGAAAATCTTACATTGTACGCCTTCGTTATGGAGTTGACCTTCCAACCGCCCGAGATAACTCTTCATCAATGGTTTAATGTAAGCATTAGCGACTGTAGTGTTAAAGCGTTCATATTCGCGCATTTGCGGCGAAACTTCCGAGGACAATGACACCATGGCATTCGGCATTTTCTGTGCAAGGACATCGCGTACCATTTTTTCGTGGTGATCATTTAAATAGGAATGTAAAAAACCGACAGCAATACTTTCATACCTCGCGAACTTGATTTTTTCCACCAGAACTTCAACATCGGCCTGCTCAAGCGCGATCAATACTTCACCTTTGGCACTGACTCTTTCTTTTAAGGTATAGCGCTGTTGCCGGGGTAATAACGGCTCGGGTAAATTCAAATTTAAATCATACTGCTCAAACCGTGACTCGGTACGCATTTCGATCACATCACGGAAACCTTCTGTAGTAATCAATGCTGTTTTAGCACCACGCCGCTCTATCAAGGCATTTGTGGCTAACGTTGTACCGTGAATAATTTGCCCAATTTGCTCTGGGTGAATTCCGGCCTTGTCACAAACCTGCTTCATACCATCGATAATGGCATCCTCTGGTGCTGTATATGTGGTTAACACTTTAGTTGAAAATTGCTTTGTGTCCACTTCCAGCACTACATCAGTAAAGGTGCCACCGATATCGACTCCTAACCTAATCGAATTAGATGTTTTACTCATTCACAACCGTCTTTTTAAAACTTCAAGTGAAAGTATAAGCACCGTGATCAATCAAATCTAATTATTTAATTTTATTAATTCAATAATATTTTTTTATTCTTTGCAGGCTAATCTATTGTGAGTGTTAAGCTGAAATATCCGCGGCAATTTGAGCCGCTTTGGCAACAAATGGACGCGCCTTTTCTGTATCATAGCGAGCGAAAAATTCTAAAGCTTGGGGCATCCAGGCGTAATCAAGAATAAATAACTGATTAGATTTAAGCTCTTTTTCAACCATCGCCTTAGGCACAGTCGCCACTCCAAACCCATCAACAGCCATGTGAATACATGCAGCCAAGTTACTTGAGGGTGTCAGTCGAATAGGCAAATCACGTCGCTTCATAAAATGTTGTTCGACTTCTTTATAAGGTTGTGTCCCGCGTGCATGAGTAAGGATTGGATAATTTACGAGTTCATCAATGCTGACTAATGATTTTTGCGGTAAATTAGCTGTCGGTGAAGCTATCCAGACAAAAGGGTAACTGCCTAACTTTTGATTTCCTGATGATTTCCAACTAAACGGGGCGCTTTGAAAAGCCAGATCAATAGAATGCTCGAATAATTCTTTTTCTATATTGGCTGACAAATCGACTGTAATCTCTACAGTCACATTAGGATATTCAACTTTGAATTGCTTTAGAAATTCACGTAGCCAGGTGTGAACGACCATTTCCGTGACTCCTAACCTCAAGACATCATCGAATAGTACAGCTCGATTGGCAGCTTCAATCAGATTGTCACCCGATTTTAGTATCTTGCGTGCATAGTCAAGCAATTCTTTTCCTTTTGTGGTCAGTCGAACTGAACCGGCATCTCGCTCCATCAACTGGACATTCAAAACGGTTTCTAATGCTGCGATACGAGCGGAAATATTAGGCTGTGTTGTATTTAACCTATCAGCAGCTTTTCGGAAACTACCTAGATCGCTGACCCAAACAAAGGCTTCTAACTGTTTGAGATTAAAATTCAACTAGTGCTGCTGTTCAGCAAACATAGCGAACAATTGCTCACCGGTTATCATTTGAGTTTCATTAGAGAAGTCATAATAGTCCGGTTTCTCTTCAACAAATAATTGACCTTCAAAGTCGATGTTCTTCAAACCGTCCAATAAACCGACATGAACAATATATTGCCCAGATTCTTTTAATCGATAAAATAAATGTGTACCACATTTACTACAAAAAGCACGCTCGGCCCACTCAGATGAATCAAATGTACTAACATTTTCTTGGCCTTCGACCTCGACTTCAGTCTCGCAATCGACTGCCATTACCGGGCCGCCACTCCAACGTCGGCACATCCCGCAATGACAGGCATGAAGTTTATTGCTGGCTTTTGTGGCGCTGAGTTTGACCTCACCACAAAGACACTGACCTGTTACAGACTGTTTGTCTGACATCTGATACCTCCGTAAGATTAGTTATGATTGGCTAAGACTCAATCATAAACCTCAGAACAGATGAAAGCCAGGTGTAAGCTAAGCGTGCTGTTTGAGAAAATCGATAATCCAGTCGGCGACCTGATGATTATCAATGGGTTGAGCCAGAGAGGCTAATGCTGTGTCTGCCAAATTGTCTTCAAATGGCTGGCCACGTCGTGCCTCAATTAAATCAGCCTGATAATCGTGTTCAATCTCTGGATGCGGTTGCACAGTAAAAATCATATCCCCATAGGCCAACATCGCATTAGGGCAAAAATCAGAACTGGCTAAAATCTCAGCACCTTCAGGCACTTCGATAACCTGATCCTGATGGATTGCATTAACCGCTACTTCTTGATCCAATGCACCATTCATCCATGACGCCGGATTGGTCACCTTATATTCTTGCACACCAAGCCCCCATCCCTTTTCAGACTTAATGACTTTGCCGCCTAAGGCTTGGGCAATTATTTGGTGGCCAAAACAAATCCCAACCAAAGGAATTTTCTTATCCACCGCCTCAAGAATAAATTGCTCCAGTCGGGGAATCCAGGGTAATTGATCATAAGCACCGTGACGTGAACCGGTAATTAACCAGGCATCACATTGATCTACTGACTCAGGGAAAAGCTCATCAACAACAGCAAAATATTCAAACTCTAACTCCAGATCACGCCCGTTGAGCAAGCGCACGAACATATCCGGATAAGTGCCATGCTTAGCCTCAAGTTCCGGAATTAATTTTCCCGTTTCTAAGATTCCAAGTTTCATCAGTCAATTAGTGCATAAAATATTCATTCCTATTTTACTAAATCTAATGAATCAGGAGAAAGGATTTGACTCGAAAACTTTCTAAATTCGACCACTTAAAAAGTAACAAAGGGAATACGAATTTTGTAATCCCCTTTGCACTTACCCCATAGAAAGATTCAAATTTGTATTTATTACCTTAACAATTGTCAAAGCGGAATAAAATACGCATAAGTGCATATATTTGGCAGAAAACTAACTTTAGTTATCCGATAAAACGAATGAATTCTAATTTGGATTTTAATCTGCCCTGCGGATCGTAATAGACAGTGGCTAAAATACATTTCGGTTTTTACAAACGACATACAATACGAGAAAGCCGTCTTATGTCTCCCTATTTGTGTTGAGATAAATAACAATTTAAACTGTCTTCTTAAGTTGAAATTTCCATATTATGTCCCTTAAATCACGCTCTTTTATCCTTTTGTTTAATAATCTTGATCATTAATTATTGAGTGAATGTCATGTACTGCTGGTTGAATAATTGATGCTGCCGACAATGGTGCAGCTATAGGCACATTTATCCAGCTTATGATTCCGTGTAAACGACTTTGCCCATAACTGTTAAGTTGTCCTATCAGTGGGCCTGACCAGTGATAACCACCACTATTTAAAAAATCATGGGGGCCGGCAAATGACTCAACTACAAAATTAAGAAAGCTATTTGGCTTATAAGGAATACCAAGAAAATTTTTTGATGCTAGATTTCCTTGAATTCCCCCAGCCCAACTACCAGTACATGGAGGGCGACAACCGCCAAGATCAAACCCATCATCTCGGAATCCCATGCTTCCTCCTGGTTTTTGTCCCATTTTCATCGATTGATCAACCATAATACTTCTCATCTTGAGTGCAGCATTGCTTAATCCGGCAACAGCAAAAGTAAATCTAAATGCTTCAGAAAAACTATCACCTTGTATTTCTGCACCAACCCCTTGAATAGTTGCTTGGGCAAAGGTATCTGTAATCACATTTCCCCAATCTCCAGCTGAAATACTTTCTAATGAGCCTAGCTCCAGCCCATGCGTTAATCCTGCTGTCACCATCGCCGCAAGCCCAGCTTTCAAATCTCCTCCACTCATAGCTACTGACGATAAACCACTCCCAACTGCCTGAGCAGCTGTCGATTGAAGGCCTGAAACAATATTGCCGGACATAGCTGCCATCGCTATTTGCGTGGCCATTTTTATATATCCAGATCGTTTTTTCTTTTTATACCATTTGTAAACGTTATTGGCAGCATACGCCATATCCTGATAATTCTGATAAAGTGCTGTTTTGCCATTCGCCGCAAGTTCTTGAGCCGCCAGACTTCTATATTTATTGCGGGTCTCTTTTAAATTCCCTCGACTAAGGCCACCGTAATTGTCGATGACCTCATTCACAACACCTATTCGGGCGCCAATATGATTTAACATACCCGGATCGGTCACTAGCGTCATGTAATAGCCGTAGACCTCGTTACCCTTGCCATTATAGGTTTTTACGTATGACTGGATTTGATAGACGTTGCCGTTGTGAACCCGATAATTACCAAAGCCCGGCACAGAACTTCCGGCTACGTTATGTCGACCACCACCTGCCGAAGATGAGCTCTTAGCTCCAGAAAAAGTACCTAAAAGTGTAGTTTTTATGCTACTTCCTTTAAATCCTCCCATCATCGAGCCAGAAATACTACCTTTAAACCTGAAATTGCCCGTTGGGTCTGTATAAGAAAGAGGATTATTTCTAACGTAAGAGTAGCGATTGTACGATTGCAAATCCGCAGGGCTGGGTATCAGAGCATCCGGACTTAAGAACCGCCCGATTACCGGATCATAGATACGGGCATTCATATTGATTAGCCCGATTTCATCATCCATTTCATGACCGGTAAATCCGCGATTGGGATTGCTCGTGATCTCGCTATTAGCCTCAGTCCAGTCAGCATCACGACGTTCGCCCCAAGGGTTGAAGCTCAAGTGCTCAACAATATTCCCATTGTCATCGACAATAACATCAGTGGAGCCCAGATGATCTTTAAATAAATACTGGTTTTCAATTTGCTCAAAGGTCGCCGAGAAAATATTGTTACCGATCTGCTTGTATTTCAGCTCCAGGGTTGTTGCCCCTACAGGAATATAATACTTCCAGTACTTCACACCATCATCAACAATATGTTCCATCACACCACCGCCATAGTAACGAGTTTTCTTGCCACTTAATGTTGTTTTTGTGATTCGCTGAAAGTCCGATCCATATGTATAAGTGACACCACGGGCTTCACCATCAATCACAGTCGCTATTTGATTAGGTTTATTGAAAGCAGTCCAATCTACTGTGCGCTGACCATTACTGTCCAAATTACCATTCGCATCATATAAATAGCTGCCAAATGGGTTAAACACATTTTCAGTGATATTGGTATTTTGATTTTGCAGAACTGATGTAACAGTATGCGGTCCAAAGCCATTCTCGCCGTAATTCATCGTCCCTACGTCTGAACGATAGATCATATTGCCTAGCACATCATAATCATATTCCACTACAGTTGAGGGTTTGTTGGGGTCTGTGAAAGTCGTTTCACTCGTACGCAAACGATTCAAATTATCATAAGTGAAGTTCTCATTTGCCCCATTAAATCATCCCGGCGACCCACCATGTTTCCAATTGAGTCATGCCAATACGCCAAATCCTGAATAGGAGTGCTACCTAAATTACTATCGAGATACCATAGAAAATTGCGAGTTGGATGATAGGTTCGGGATACACTGACACCGTTTCCATAACGCTCCTGTGTAACGTTGCCTTTCGCATCCATGGCTTCTAATGCCCACAGTTCCTCTGTGACTGCAGCTCCATTGGCTGTGCTGTAGTTATTAATACGCTCTAAATAACCCAGATCATTATATTGATACCGTATTCGATCCAATCGACCGGGAGTATGGCTATACCCTCTACCCGGATATCTGACTTCAGACAGTTGCCCAGATGAATTATAATAATTGAGGCTAACCATCATTAAATTATCGATTGTTTCATAGGTGTTTTTAAGCCGGCTTAAACTATCGTAAGTATGGCGCCGTAAATAATTCAAACCAGCAGCCGTTTCATCTAATAGGCCAATGCCATTATCTGCAGTATCATAAGTCCAGGTACTGACTTGTTCATCCACTGTGTCAGGCTGAACTTTACGCTCAATTAAACGGCCCAACTTATCAAAGTCAGTGGTAATCACCTGCCCTTTAGCATCTGTTTGTTTAATGAGCTGGCCCAAGACATCATACTCATAGGTCCAATAACCCATGTCTGGATCATCCATCCAGATTTTGTTACCAACATGGTCGTACCCCACCCGCACCTGATTGTTCTCAGGATCAGTAGTGCTAAGTAGATTACCTACAGCGTCATATGCATAGGTGATCGTATTACCCTGATCATCAATAACAGTATGGACACGTCCAGCCACATCACTGACCTGAGTCTGTATTTGGCCTTTTGCGTTAGTGACTACTGTGGTTAAACCACTGTACGAGATCGTACTTTCTGTTTCACCCGGAGCCCGGGTACGTACCAATCGACTCACTGGATCGTAATAATGCGTAGTCCAATAGACGATATCATCTTGATAATAAGGCAAAGATTGTCGATAAATTTGCCCCTTGTTATTGTATTGCGTTTCTGTAATTAGTGTTCGACCATCAAAGCCCTGGGTTTGGGACCTTGTAGTTCGGCCCAGTTTATCGTAGTAATTGATCAGTGTCGGTGAAGCAGTCGCTTGCGTAGTCACAGTTCGAGCAGCATGATTGTGAGTTAGCGTAGACCAAGTCCCATCTGGATGATCAGTACGAATTTGTCGACAGAACTGATCATAGGTAATACTAGTTACCAATCCATTCGCATCGGTGGTGTTAGCCGGAGCATCACATTTTACATCTGGCGTGATCGACGCTGAGTGTCCAAGTGCATTAGTTTTACCAATTACATGCAAGCCTTTATTATCATACGTTGTGGTTGAGGTGCGTGGCTGAATCCCTTCACCGTTTATGGTGGTGGTAATTTCATTGCCATAGCCATCATATGTATGAGAGGTTTCCAACCTAAACTCAGGTTTATTTGGCTCAATAACTGTTTTTAATAACTGGCCAATGCCGTTATATGCCATTGCTGTTTCACGCACTTGGTCGGTTTGACCCGACACATGGTGCGTTACCTTGACATAGTTTGGCATGCCAATTAACCAGTTGTCTGTGTCGTTAGTAAAGCTTGTTTGTGTGAGCGTGTGGTAATGATTTGTCAAATCCTGATGTACCGAAATCTCACCGCCACCAGGTATCGTAATTACTCGACTTGCTAATACATTCGCGTATTCGTCATAGACGAGATTAGCCCACACAGAACGCAGAGCAGGAATTTGACCCCATTCATACTCAATCTGACGAGTACGATGCACTTGTGGAGCATATGTATAGCGACCATCACCATGGGTAATACGACCTATATTCAACACCGAGCCTTCCGACTGATGGTTGTTGACGTATTTCAGATAATTCAGATTTTGACTCAGTAATTGATGGTTCTGGCTGGTATCGACATTACCTGTACGGGTGATCGCATCAGCATAATAGACCAACTCCCGTTTAGTCATGCCGGACACAGGAAAATCATGATAAAAATCCTTAAACGAGAGCATTTTTTGTTGCGGATCCCAGACTCGGCGTTGCTTAAAACCTTGATAGCCCCGTTGACCATTACTCAAGGCATTACTGTAGAAATACTGTAATCGGTAGTATCCACCAATCCCATTGCTGGTCTGAGTCTCGGATACCACTGGCATCGGACCAATCACTTTTTGATTATCAAAATTAATCGTTGGATTCCAGGAGGTATAAAACTGATAAACATCACTGTCCATCATACTTTTATAGGCAACCTTGGTTTCTGCTCCAAGGGTATCTGTGATTTTAATTACCATATCAGCTGGCTTGGCATTACCTAAATATGTCGCCTTTACAGGATGACCAAAAATATTCTTGGCTGACATCAAATAATCGACCGCGCCATCGCCGTTGATATCCATTAGTCCACCGTACTGCACTGAGGACTTTTCCCAGCCGATACTGTTGTCAATCAGATGGTTCGGGAATCGATAGTTCGCATCGGCCGGTTTCCAACCGGTTCCACTGTTGAGATAGGTATTACGAACGCTAGTGCCTGATAGTTTTTTATGCGCGACAACCCAATCCAGTAGACCATCACGATTGATATCAAAAAACGTACCAGAGGGATGACCGCTTTGGTTGCCGGTAGCCATGGAATAGTCGTTCATTACTGAACCTGGCAGTTTATACGCAAGGTTTGCTGCCCAGCCCTTACCGGTATTCAGCCAAGTATACTTGTATTCGGTATTATTGAGATAGTCCTTATACGAACGTACCCAATCGACCAGACCATCCCCATTGACATCAACAAAACTGCCGCGTGATTGGGGTAATAAATCCCGGCTGGTACCGTTCTGGGCAATCGCACGGGTATAGTCCAGCATAAAGTCCGGCAATTGATATTCAGGACTGTGTTGCCAACCGCTGCCTGTATTTATCCACGTTTGCCGCAAGTCGTACTGAGTCGCAGTTGGCGCACCCGCTTTGAAGCGCACGGATTTCACTAAATCCTGCAAACCGTCGCCATTAACATCGACTAACCGGGTCGCATTGATGGTGGATGTAACTTGGGCGTTATACTCCCAATAGCTGTCAAAAACAGCCTGGAATGGGGGATCATAAGAAGCGGTTCGCACCCAGCTACTGCCGTTATTTAACCATACCCCACGCCTGTTTACGTTCTGAAAATTATTATAAGACACAATCCAATCGACCAACCCATCACCATTGATGTCCGACATTTGGCCCTTAGTCATGGGCACATAAAGATAGGGCTCACGAAAATTAAATTGATCCGTATCAATACTGGTATTACGATTAGCGCCCCAACCCGCCGAATACGTCCACATTACTGTCGGGGGCACAAACGTGTTAGATCTATTCCATCCCCAGTTTTGATTATTAAGCCAGACTTCTTTTTTTATTTCTCTGACACCATTAATGTAAACAACAGAATAGGCCCGGACAATATCCGGATAACCATCCCCATTGACATCAGCATAGACACCTTGTTGCAAGTTTTTCTTGCGAACACGGTAATCACGCATAACAAACGAAGTAGGTGGCTTATAACCTATATACTGCCAGCCTGAACCTGTATTCTTGTAAATTGCATGATGTGGAGTGTTGGACAAATCCCGGTAAGACATAACAAAATCCACCAGCCCGTCGTTATTCACATCAATGAAGTCACCAGTTTGGGTATCAATCTCAAATTGCTCTTGATAGTCATAGGCAAAAACGGGTAATTGATATGCCGTATTCTGTGCGAAGCCCCGCGCAGTATCATTCCACTGAAAATAGTGTGCGGGCATTTTGCCGCCGTCAGAACCGCTTTGCTGGACCCAGATTAAGCGGTATAAATGACTGGTTTGATTAAATTGATAGCCAAACTCATATTGCTTGATAAGGTCTGAACCGATATACGTCTTAATGTATCTAAGAAGATGGTTCGACTCCCATCTAAGCCCCCCTTGATAAGCAATCCGTTTGTCCGCTCGTGTCACGTATTCAAAAACCGCTTTACGATCACCAGTTTGCCCCGAACGGTTATTCCAAACCACTTGTTTAGGTAACCAGTAATCCCGGCCAATATGCTGATACTGATAGGATATTGAGTTACCGCTTCTATCCCATTGTGAACTTAACAACCAGGCTGAAACATTTTTCCCTTCCGCTATTCCTGCAGGTGAAACCCCCACACGCCAACCGTAATACGCTATTCCACCATCACGACTGGAAACTTTAAATCGGTTATACGGTGCACCGTTGAACGTTTCGTATTCCACTTTGGAAAAATCGTCTATTTCAGAACGATAAACAGCACCGTTTTGCCAATGCGTACCACTGACCAAGATTAATCGTTGACCATTCATACAAAGCTTGTCGTTATCGTTATAACGTACCCCAGTTGCTTTGCCATCAACAACATGTGAACCACCACAACGGTTTATAGAAGACGAAAATCCACTGATTTGAAATCCCACCCCATAATACCGTTACCTCCGCTGCTGCTATAGCTAATGGCTAAATCCGGACTCATCCCCGCTATACCAGCAGGCGTGGAGATTGGCAGACTATAACTCGCCGAACCACCATCGGTAACTGAAAAACTCCCCGGTGTTACACCGGGATATTCAGCAAAAGAAAATGGGATAAATAAAAACAGATTTATTAGCAGAACGCTAATGATGCGCAGAGATCGATACATGATGGCCCTCCTCATATCATGTTGACAACTTACCGGCCTGCTTCAAGCTGACCGACGTTAAGTTTCTCTACGCCAATTAGATATTTCTCTACGCCGAGACCTATCCTACTATAAGTTCAATTTCAAAAGTTCCACGAAAATGGAAAAATTGAAAAAATTCTAAATTTTTGTAATGTTTAGCAATACCAGATAACTTTATTTGGCTACTAATTCCAGATGCATAAAGCAAAAAAACCCGGCACAAGGCCGGGCTTTAGGTTAACTTTTTAAGGTCCCGGCACAAGGCCGGGCCTTTTACAAATTAAATATTGATTAGCCTAATGCAGCATCCAACTCAGGAACAGCATCGAACAAATCAGCAACCAAACCATAATCAGCAACTTGAAAGATTGGAGCCTCTTCGTCTTTATTGATAGCAACGATGACTTTTGAGTCTTTCATCCCAGCCAAATGTTGGATAGCACCAGAAATACCAACTGCGATATAAAGATCAGGAGCGACTACTTTACCTGTTTGACCAACTTGATAGTCATTAGGCACGAAACCTGCGTCAACGGCAGCGCGTGACGCACCAACCGCAGCATTTAGCTTATCGGCGACTTTTTCTAACATCGCGAAGTTGTCACCGCTTTGCATGCCACGACCACCAGAAATAACGATTTTAGCAGTAGTCAATTCCGGACGATCTGACTTGGTTAACTCACTACCGACATAACTTGAAAGTCCGGCATCACCTGAATACTCATAGCTTTCTACTGCGGCACTGCCACCTGTTTCAGCAGCAGGCTCAAATGCTGTACTACGAACAGTAACCATTTTGATCGGATCGTTAGATTTGACTGTCGCCATTGCATTACCCGCATAAATCGGGCGTACAAATGTATCGGCATCAACCACTTCAGTGATTTCAGAAATTTGCTGGACATCTAGCAAGGCTGCAGCACGGGGCATAACATTTTTACCAAATGTGCTGGCAGGTGCTAATACGTGGCTGTAACCTGATGCAATGTCTTTAATTAATGCGCCGAAGTTTTCAGCAAGGTCGTTTGCATATTCGGCTGAATCAGTGTGGATGACTTTGCTGACACCAGCAACTTGAGAAGCAGCTTGAGCCACATCACCACATCCAGAACCGACAACGAATACATGAATATCTGAATCTATCTGTGAAGCAGCGGTTACCGCATTAAGTGTTCCCGCAGCCAGTGATTCATTATTGTGTTCTGCAATTACTAATACGCTCATCTTAAATCACCTTTGCTTCATTTCTAAGTTTATCGACTAATTCGTCAACATTTGCGACGATTTCACCTGATTTACGTTTCTCAGGTTCGGTGACCTTAACCACTTCCAGTCTTGGCGAAACATCAACACCTAATTCTTCAATAGATAACGCATCGATTGGTTTTTTCTTGGCTTTCATGATATTCGGCAATGACGCGAACCGAGGTTCGTTTAAGCGCAAATCAACGGTTACTACCGCTGGCATTTTGAGTTCGACTGTTTCCAAACCACCATCAACCTCACGCACCACTTTGGCATTATCACCACTTACTTCAAGCTCAGAAATAAAGGTACCTTGGGACCAGCCTAATAATGCAGATAGCATTTGGCCGGTTTGATTGTTATCACCGTCGATCGCTTGTTTGCCCATAATGACAATACCTGGGCCTTCTTTTTCAACGACTTTCTGCAGCAATTTAGCCACGGCAAGTGGCTCCAAGTCAGCTTCAGACTCAATATGAATGCCACGATCAGCACCCATAGCCAGACCTGTACGTAGAGTTTCTTGCGCTTTTGCCGGACCAATGCTAGCAACAATAACTTCTTCGGCCTGACCTGATTCTTTCATTCTTACTGCTTGTTCAACAGCAATCTCACAAAATGGATTCATCGCCATCTTGACGTTGGTGAGCTCCACTCCGCTTTGGTCAGATTTAACCCTGACTTGTACGTTGTAGTCGATCACCCGTTTAACCGGAACCAACACTTTCATTGTTTCTTAAAACCTCTTGGTAGATATGACTGAATTTGCAAAGGGCTGAATTATAATCGCTAATATAAGCAGTTGTATATGCTTAAAAAATTGCGCAAAAATCTATGGCGCAAACAACAATAATTCTGTCGCCTGTTAATATCATTAGCTCGCTAAGATAAGACAGAATAGTCACACAAAATCTCAACTTATAGGACATCATAAAATGAGTTCAAGACGGTCAAGAGGCGGCGGACGCGAAGCACGCCGAGCAGCACGAACCAGCGGCAAAGCGGCATCTATTCCTTATATCAAACGCAATATCCCAGTCTTTGAAATTGCCAAAGAAGAAACGCTGGAACTCATTGAAAATAATGCGGAAACAATCCTTGAAGAAGTCGGCATCGAATTTCGGGATGATCCAGGTGCAATCGAATTACTAAAAAACGCAGGCGCAAATATTGAGGGTGAGCGTGTTCGCTTTCCGCGTGGTATGTGCCGTCAAATTATTCAAGCAAGCGCACCTAAACAATTTACTCAGCATGCCCGAAATCCTGAAAAGTCAGTCATCATAGGTGGTAATCACACCGTACTAGTGCCTGCATATGGCCCTCCATTTATTCGCAATCTGGATGAAGGCCGTCGTTACGCCACTATTGAAGACTTCCGTAATTTTGTCAAATTAGCCTACATGTCTAATGGCCTGCATCATTCTGGTGGAACAGTTTGTGAACCGGTCGATTTGCCTGTTAATAAACGCCATTTCGATATGGTTTATAGCCATATCAAATACAGCGACAAGCCATTTATGGGTTCAGTAACAGCTGCTGAACGTGCACAGGATACGGTTGATATGGCTAAAATCGTTTTCGGTGACGAGTTTGTTGATCAAAACTGCGTTACCACCAGCTTGATTAATGCCAACTCCCCTATGACGTTCGATGACACCATGCTTGGCGCAGCACGAGTGTACGCACAAAATAATCAAGCAACTGTCGTTTCACCATTTATCCTATCTGGTGCGATGTCGCCGGTAACGGTTGTCGGTACATGTGCACAGATTCTCGCTGAGGCTATGGCTGGAATCACTTTTACGCAATTGGTTAGAGCCGGTGCTCCTGTTGTATTTGGTACATTTGCAAGCTCAATTTCCATGCAGTCCGGTGCCCCCACTTTTGGCACTCCCGAACCATCATTAGTTTTGAATATCTGTGCCTCCTTAGCTCGTCGACTAGGTGTACCTTTTCGTAGTGGCGGCGGTTTAAATGCATCCAAAACTTCTGATGCACAAGCTGCTTATGAAGCAGCCAATACATTACAAACGGCTGCCATGGCCGGTGTTAACTTCATGCTTCATACTGCAGGCTGGCTGGAAGGTGGTTTGGCAATGGGCTATGAAAAATTTGTGATGGATGCAGATCAAGCGGCCATGATTGAAATTTTACTCAGCGGCATTGATGATTCCGAAAATGGTCAGGCCATGGATGCTATCCGTGAAGTTGGCCCTGGCAAACACTTCCTCGGTTGCGCACATACCCAAGCCAATTTTGAAACGGCATTTTATCGTTCTAAAATTGCCGACAACAACAGTTTCGAGCAATGGGAATCAGAAGGCTCTCAGGACGCAACTCAACGTGCAAATACGCTGTATAAAAAAATGCTCAGAGATTACGAAGCTCCAGCTATAGATCCAGCTATTGATGAAGCATTAGTCGAATTTATGGACCGTCGTAAAAACGAATTTCCTGATTCAAACGTATAATTTTCATCTTAAATATCCCGCCATTTACTGCGGAGTATTTAATTTTTGATTGCAAATCGTCTACGATATTCGATTGGCGAAATCCCGAATTGATTAATAAATGCTCTGCGCATTCTCTCTTCTGTATTAAAACCGCTCTTAGTTACAATCGCGGCAATACTAAAGTTTCTATCTTCTAGCCGCTGCTTTACAAACTCCGTACGTAGTTTTTCCACCGCTTTTGCTGGTGTGATTCCCGTTTGTTGCTTATAGGATCGATAAAACGTACGTGAACTCATATTCATATATTCAGCTAATCGCTCAACAGATAAATCCAAATTGAGACTTTCTTTAATCCATACATGTAATTGATTAAAAATGCCTGAGCTATCTTTCATTTGTAAATTTAACGGTTGGCTGAATTGAGCTTGCCCACCGGATCGCTTCATATAGACAACTAATTGCCGAGCAACCTCTAGAGAAGCTTCATCGCCTATTTCCTCTGCTAACATGGCCAGGGCCAAATCGATCCCAGCTGTAATACCTGCTGATGACCAAATACCCTGATCGCAAACGTATATGGCATCATTAACCACTGTAGTTTTCGGAAATGCTTGCTGAAAATCATCTAAAGAAAGCCAATGTGTGGTTGCACGCTTACCGTCTAGTAATCCGGTATTTGCTAGTAAATAAGCACCGGTACAAACCGAACCAATACGGCTTGATTGCTTGTGTGCAGCTTGAATCCAGTTGATTAACACTTCATCGTCCATAATTCTCTCTATACCCATTCCACCAGCAATAATTACTGTATCAGTCGCAGACAGTTTGACGGAATGTAAATCAACTGTATCAAGCACAATTGTGCTGCTTGTTTTAATTAAACCGCCTTTTTTGGAAACAGCAATTGTCTGGTAATCATAGAAAGTATTTTCATCAATACGATTAGCTTGCGCAAAAGTCTGAATCGGGCCCGAGGCATCGAGCAAATTCACATCCTCATAGACAATCACAATGACTTTTCGACGTTTTTTTGACATTTGGCATAAATTACATGTTATTTGTCATTTATGCCATAAATGAATTGATTAATCTACTATCTGATGATTAAAACTATTGAGGATTAAAGATGCTACAACTCAGGCCTAATTGTGAATGTTGTGATAAAGATTTGCCTCCAGACAGTGATGAGGTGATGATTTGTTCATTCGAGTGTACTTTCTGCAGCACCTGTATGACTGAATTTTTCAATAATAAATGCCCTAATTGTGATGGGGAAAGTGTAAAAAGACCGACTCGCATAGGAGAGTCGTTAGCGCGAAATCCAGCCAGCGAAAAACGTATTTTAAGTCAATATGACATAACGATTATCAAAGGCAAGAAAACGATAAATCGAACTATTATTTCTAAAGACTGAGGAGGTTATGATGTTAACAATCGGCGCACTACTTTTTGATAAATTTGAACTTCTGGACGTGTATGGGCCATTGGAAATGTTCGGTATGTTGCCTGAGCATTTTTTGATTCATATGGTGGCCGAAAATGATAAACAGGTTCAAAGTGCTCAAGGACCACAAGCTGTCATTGACGACACTTTTGATCTCGAAAAAATATATGACATTATTCTTATACCTGGAGGACAAGGCACTCGCAGTCAAATTGACAACCCTGTCTTATTAAATTGGATTCAAGAGCAGAACTCCAAAGCAAAGTTCGTTACTTCCGTGTGTACTGGTAGTGCACTACTGGCTAAAAGTGGTATTTTGGATAATAAAAAAGCCACGACTAACAAGCGAGCATTTGACTGGGTTAAATCTCACAATGAGAAGGTAGACTGGATTGCCGAAGCCCGATGGGTTGAGGATGGTAAATTTTTTACATCTTCTGGAGTCTCTGCTGGAATGGATATGTCCTTAGGATTAATCAGGCATATTCTCGGGCATGAAATTGCCAATCAAGTTGCACAGTGGGCTGAATATGAATGGCATAGTGATTCGAGCTGGGATCCGTTTGCGAAAATTAATAACTTGGTTTAAGCCTTGATGCATTAGCTTTAAGAGAATAACTGTTCGTCATTGCGAAGGAGCAAAGCGACTGTGGCAATCTACTGCCATTTCTAACTACTTCGCCGGTTCACAAATCAAGTTGCTATTTCAAAATGCAGGCAGAAACGGGCGGTCAGCTGTATCGCTACCATTCAGGGCCGCTGTAACGTGCTCGTTAAAAAGGTTCATATACACTGACTCCATATAGTAATGAGAAAAGCCGTTGGATTGCTTCGTTATACTCGCAATGACGTAGAAAATAAATATGACCATATAATCTTTTAAACCATTTAAAATAGCAACTACTGCTCCACTACCTAACAACTGAACTATTTTCTTTTCTCAAGCTCTAAGCTTTCATCATATATACTTGAGCTTGATGCAACTTTTGAGGAATAGAGTTTATGAAAGCTTCGGATTTATTTGTTAAGTGTCTGGAAGAAGAAGGGATTGAATACATCTTCGGTGTGCCGGGTGAAGAAAATGCCGATTTTATGATGTCCCTGGAGAAGTCCGACAAGATCAAATTTATTCTCACTCGCCATGAACAAGGTGCTGCTTTTATGGCCGAAATTTATGGCCGTCTAACGGGCAATCCCTCAGGCTGTCTAGCAACCCTGGGGCCTGGTGCGACTAATTTGATTACTGGTGTAGCCGACTCAAACATGGACAGGGCTCCAATGCTGGTATTAACTGGGCAAGGTGCTTCAACCCGATTACATAAAGAATCACATCAGGTTATGGATGTTGTGGCCATGTTCGAGCCGGTCACAAAATGGGCCGAAACCGTAATACATCCTGACAGCATTCCGGAAATAGTTCGCAAAGCAGTTCGCTTAGCCCGCACTGAAAAACCCGGTGCGTGCTTAATCGAGTTACCAGAAGATATTGCCAAGCTTGAAACTGATGCCGAACCCATTGAGCCTCGACGATTCCGACGCTCCGTTCCCGATGACAAGATTATGGATCAGTTGTTCGATCGATTTAAGAACGCAAAACGCCCTATTATTCTTGCCGGTAATGGCTGTATTCGTAGACGGGCTAGCAAACAACTTAGAATTTTGGCCGAAAAAACCGGCATTGGTGTGATTAGCACATTCATGGGCAAAGGTTGTGTCGATATGGATGCTGATTATTGTCTTTATACAGTCGGTTTAGGCTCTAAAGACTTGGTTTCCTGTGCGTTGGATGCGTCAGATCTAATCATCACGTTAGGTTATGACATGGTCGAATACCATCCAAAACTTTGGAATCCAAATTCTGACAAAACCATTATTCATATCGATTTTCTACCCGCCGAAATCGATAAATATTACAACCCTCAAGTTGAAGTAGTTGGTGATTTAGCTCATGCCTTGTGGATGCTCAACGAGCGCGTCGATAAACATGGTGAATTCGATTTTGATTTCAGCCAACAGCAAGGCGTCAGGCGTGATATGGCTTCAGATTTTGCCGAACATGCTGAAGATGATACTCAAGGAGCTATCCGGCCACAAAAAGTATTGTGGGATGTACGAGAAGTTGTTAAACCGGACGGCATTGTGTTGTCGGATGTTGGCGCTCATAAGATGTGGATTGCTCGTCATTATCAATGTCACGAGCCGAATACTTGTCTAATCCCTAACGGATTCTGTTCCATGGGCTTCGCCCTGCCCGGTGCAATCGCCGCCAGCATGGTTTATCCAGACAAACAAATCCTGGCAATTTGCGGCGATGCCGGTTTCATGATGAATGTCCAGGAGATGGAAACTGCAACACGGTTTAACTGCAACATTGTGACCATGGTTTGGGAGGATAATGCCTATGGGCTCATTGCCTGGAAACAGACTAATGAGTTCGGCAAACATACCGATCTGGCCTTTGGTAATCCTGATTGGCAACAATTAGCCAACAGCTTTGGCTGGCACAGCCATATGGTCAATAACAGTGTGGATTTACAAGATAGTTTAGAACAAGCTTTTAACGAATCTGGTCCTAGCTTGGTTGTTGTACCGATAGATTACCGCGAAAACACAAAATTGACTGAAAAACTTGGCGCCATCGCCTGCCCTATTTAAGGAACAAACAATGAAACATTACCCATTGCTTTTAGCAAACTCAGTTTCTGCAGATGGCCAAATTGAAGTCAATTCTCCATTTGATCTATCTACCATTGCCACTATTGATTACGCTAACTCTGATCAAGTTGAACAAGCACTACAAGCTGCCTACTCGGTTTTCAAGGCTAAAGACAAGTGGTTGAGCGTCAAACAGCGCGTCGATATTTTAGACAAGGCTGCTGAAAAAATTCATCAAAATCTTGACCAATTAGCTTCGGAAGCTGCTCGCGAAGGCGGCAAACCGTTAAACGACTCAGTTGTAGAGCTTAATCGAGCTGTTGATGGTTTGAAGCTAGCTATCGAAACGATTCGTAGTGATATGGGGCATGTTATCCCCATGGGTGGTGATGCTTATTCCGCAAATCGTGCAGCGTTTACACAAAAAGAACCCATCGGTGTGGTAGTGGCCGTTAGTGCCTTTAACCATCCCTTTAATTTAATTGTTCACCAGGTCGCTGCTGCTGTGGCTGCAGGTTGTCCGGTAATCGTCAAACCTGCGGAAACAACACCTATCTCATGTATGAATTTTGTCAATATTCTGCACGAATCAGGTTTGCCTAAAGAATTTTGCCAAGCCCTGGTAGTTAACGACCTGGCCGTAGCCGAACAACTGGTTACTGATGATCGTGTTGCTTTTTTTAGTTTCATAGGGAGTTCAAAAGTCGGATGGATGTTGAAATCAAAACTAACTCCTGGTGCCCGCTGTGCTCTTGAGCATGGTGGCGCTGCACCAGCTTTGGTTTATGCAGATGCCGATCTAGAAGCAGGATTACCATTGCTTGCTAAAGGAGGCTTCTATCATGCCGGCCAGGTTTGTGTTTCTGTACAACGTCTTTTTGCCGAAGAATCTATAGCACGGTCATTAGCTGAACAACTGGCCAAATTTGGCAACAATATGATTGTAGGAGATCCAACATCCAGCAGCACTGAAATTGGACCTTTAATACTACCCAAAGAAGTCGATCGTGTTCACCAATGGGTACAAGAGGCTATTTCTGAAGGTGCCGAATTATTGTCCGGTGGTGAAAAAATTTCCGAAACCTGTTATCAACCCACTGTATTATTCAACCCATCAACAGGCAGTAAAGTCAGCCAGGCTGAAATTTTCGGACCGGTAATTTGTGTTTATAGCTGCGGTAATATGGATGAAGCGATCAAACAAGCTAATAGTTTGAAGGTTGCATTTCAGGCATCGGTATTTACCAAAAATATTGACACCGCTATGCACGCCTACAAACAACTAGATGCTTCTGCGGTGATGCTGAATGATCACACCGCGTTTCGAATCGATGGTATGCCCTTTGCGGGATTACGTGAATCAGGTCTGGGTGTAGGTGGAATTCCTTACACCATTGAAGACATGCAGATTGAAAAAATGATGGTGATCAAATCGACGTCCTTATAATTTTTTGATTACTCATCATCAAGCAGCAATAATTGGAAGATCGGAATAATACCCAAGGTTCTTGGTAGGATATCTAGTGCGTCACTGATTTGTATCAACGGTCGAGTAATGCCGTTTAGTGGATCTCTAATAGGCAATCCTGTAGTCTTTAATGCTGTGGTAATTTCGTCTACTGTCAAATTCTTATTATATGATTTAAGTATTGCAAAGGCCCCAGTCACGTGAGGAGCAGAAAATGAAGTTCCATTTACCGTCTCATAGCAATTAACGCAAACTCCGTTTGAAGTTCTAATATTTTCTCCTGGAGCCCAAAAGTCAATCAAATTGTTGCTGTTTGTAAAATCTGAGACAACATTAGTATCACCTACCGAACCTACAGCGATTGCGTTAGACACACAAGCTGGCTCACTTATTGTTGTTCCACTACCGTCATTACCGGCAGCGGCAACCACAGCAATTCCGGCATTTTTTAATCGATTTATGACTGCCGTATAAACTGATTGCACATCACAGGCATTTCTAAAAGCTCCTCCACCAAGACTTAAATTTACTGCCGCAATATCATGTTGATTGCGCAGTGAATACACATAATCCAATCCGGCTAAAACATCACTATCTAATGCAACAACACATGCGACACCAAACAAAGAGTCAAGCCCACAAAAGTTTTGGTTTTCGACTCTAGAAAATACATTAACTGCTATGACGGAAGCTTCCCTTGCCACACCTGTCAATATTGGAGAATATTCATCTGCTTTTCCGGCAGCAACACCGGCAACTAATGACCCATGGTCGTTACCAGCCGATGTTGGATTACCACTAGGGTTTGCAGAACCCGGACCAATTCTTGTTGTCGAATTATCAGGCCAGCAATTCGAAAAAACTCGAATACCTTGAATTGTTGCATTAGTAGTAAAACAAGCTTCCTCTAAAACTTTATCCGCACCATTGAACATATCATGGTAATTAATAAACCCGGCATCAACAACTGCAACAGCAACTCCATCTCCCGCTTGGTTTCTTGCCCATGCTTGATTGGCTTGGATTTGTATAGTGGAACTTGCAAGCGAATGCTTACGTAGTTGATTTTGATAAACTTTTTTTACATTTGGATTTTTTTCTAGTTCCTTCAAACCCTTTTCATTTACCTGAAGTGCCATAACAGGAAGAGTCTTAAATCGCTTATGCTCACGAACGCCTAATCGTGATAACCTGCTCATTAGGCTGGTTTTCATGCTGGCTGAACGCCGTAAGCTCTGATCCTCTGAGAAATTTATACCGAATGTATCTTCCAACTCGACAATGACTGATATATCAGCATTTGCAGGATTCTGTAATTGATTTTGAATTCGTTTAAAAGATTCAGCCTTGTCCATTGCTTGGACATTGAAAAAGAAACAGGCAGATATGATGAATACGAATATTTTCATGAGACAATATAATTTTACAAATTTTTTCGGATGAATAATGAGACTATAAATTCGAATATTGATCGAATCAAGCTAACGTTTACTTGACAGTAAATCCCCTAGCATACGGATCCCGATCATCAATAAATATTGTGTTATAGCCTGTTTGTCTAGCCCAACCCTGAATACTTGGGATGATGGCATCATATTCGCCAACCTCAGTGGCATCTTCTATTCGCCCATGAAATAAACTGTGGATGATGCTTTCGTGGACAAATTCGTCACCCGTTTCAAGTTTCCCTTTAGCATGCCACTGGGCCATTCTTGAGGATGTACCAGTACCACAAGGCGATCGATCTATTGCTTTTTCTCCTAGAAAAACAGCATTCCTGGCAGTTGCCTCGTGAACAGTCGGTTTACCTGTCCAGAGAATATGTGTCAATTTGTTGATAGTAGGATTTTCGGGATGATGGAATTCATATTTTTCATTTAAAGCAGCCCTCAGAGCGGGACTAAAACTTATAATTTTATCAGCACCTAAATCAGCCAGATCCGAATAATTTTCTTGAGGATCAACAATGGCGTAAAAATTTCCACCGTAAGACACATCAACTTTAATTTCACCTAAGCCATCAATATGAGCAGTTAGATCGGTTTTATATAAAAATGAAGGTACATTTTTGATCCTAACTGATTCGATGAACTGCTCTTTCTTTTCATAATAAGCATCCACACGCCCAGCTGGAGTATCCAATTTTAAAACACCTTGTTCTTTAGGTTGAACTAAACCTTGCTCAAGAATAAATGTAACCGTACCAATGGTGCCGTGGCCGCACATGGGCAAACAACCTGATGTCTCAATAAACAAAATAGCAACGTCACAATCATCACGAGTAGATGGATACAGAATACTGCCTGACATCATGTCATGACCTCGTGGTTCAAACATTAAACCGGTGCGAATCCAGTCAAATTCGGCTAAAAAGTGCTGACGTTTTTCACTCATGTTTTCACCTTCCAACACGGGAACACTACCGCCCGAGACAACTCTTACTGGACATCCACATGTATGTCCATCAATGCAGAAGAATGTCGATTTAGTCATTTGAATCGCTTTAGTTTTAAACCATCAAGATTAATAGAAAGTGTTTTTTCACTTATTAATTCACTCACCATTTTTGCCGTGCCTGCCGATTGAGTCAATCCATAATGCCCATGACCAAATGCATAAACCACATTTTTTGATGCGCTGGAATAATCAATCAATGGTTGCGTATCAGGCAATGAAGGCCTACGTCCCATCCATTGAGTCCCACCCTCTGAACTCAACCCCGGTAGAAATTTTTTTGCTTTGTTTAACAAGCGGTCTGCACGTTTATAATTCGCAGGATAATCTGTTCCGGCTAACTCGTTAGCCCCGCTAATTCTTAATCCAGTCGACAATGGCGAAGCCACAAAACCATGCTCTGGAAATAACACAAAATAATTAATTTTAATATTGGGATCAGGAATCGTAGTGTTATAACCACGTTCAGCATCTAGCGGCAATTCATCGCCCAATTGTCGGGTCAAGTTGTTGGACCACGCACCTGTGGCAATAACAACTTTATCAAACTCATATTGGACGCCTTCAGAATCAACCAAATTTACTATGTGGTTAGAATTCTTAATTTGACTTATCTTTTTTTCAACCAGTTTTACCCCTGCATTAGTAGCTCTCTCACCAACTCCTTTAGTATAAATTTTAGGATCTGTAACCATCGGCGAATCCATAACCTGAACAGCAAATTTAAATCGTTTATCTAAAGCCGGTTCCAACTCTTGAATTTCTTCACCCCGCAAATATTTGATTTCAAACCCTTGCTTGACCGATTCCTGCCATTTAGCTTTAGCATTGTTAAAGGCGCTTTCTTTTTCGAAAACACTTAATGCATTTCGTTTGACGATAAATTCGGTTAAGTTCCACTCTTGCCAAAATGAATGTGCTTCGTAGCGGCTTAAGGTCATCAGTTGCCGCATCACTTCTACGCTTTTTTTGACTTGTGCCGGCCGGCATGCCCACAAGAAACCAGATAACCAGGGTATTATCTTGTAGGTATAGCCTAACGGTATAGCGAGTGGCCCCAAGGGATCAAAAAACCATTTAGGCACTTGCAATAAAATAGATGGTTCAGGCAAAGGGTAAAAATCAAAATACGCGAAGGTCCCCGCATTTCCAGACGAAGTGCTTTCGCCTATTCCCTGATCATCAAATAAAGTTACATGATAACCATCACGAATAAGATAAGCAGCAGAAGTTACACCGATAATGCCAGCGCCGATTACAGCCACTGATTTATTGGCTGAAGTCATACTTTAAAATCTCATTTATCAAACAATCAAATCAGGCATGATTATTTCATAGCTTGAAGTAAAACAGTAAGCATTAATAGTTCAAATACTTGATTAATATCAAGACGCAAATAAATCATCACTGTTATAATTTCCACATGAACTATGAGAGATTTTTTCAGTCCCGACTGGACGAAATTCGGCAAGAGGGACGCTATCGCTATTTTACCGATCTGAAGCGGGATGCCGGGCATTTCCCTCAGGCAAACCGGATTATTGGGGAGAATGCATCAAACCCAATTACCGTTTGGTGCTCTAACGATTACCTAGGCATGGGTCAGCATCCGGAAGTGCTTTCTGCCATGCATAAAGTCATTGATGAGTGTGGCAGTGGTGCTGGAGGTACCCGAAATATATCCGGCACAAACCACTACCACGTTTTACTTGAGCAAGAGTTGGCCGATCTACATCAAAAAGAATCAGCGTTACTGTTTACATCAGGCTATGTTTCAAACTGGGCTACGCTTTCAACTTTAGCTGCGAATTTACCAGGCTGTGTGGTGTTTTCTGATGCCGGTAATCACGCTTCAATGATTGAAGGCATTCGTCACAGCAAGTGTGAAAAAGTCATTTTCAATCATAATGATCCTAAGGATTTAAAAAATAAACTAAGTCAGATTGACATCGATAGACCGAAAATCATTGCCTTTGAATCGATCTATTCCATGGAAGGCGACATTGCTCCCATAGAAGAATTTTGTGATGTCGCTGATGAGTTCAACGCTATCACTTACCTTGATGAAGTTCATGCAGTCGGAATGTATGGCCCTCGTGGTGGCGGCATCTCTGAACGGGAGGGCCTAACTCAGAGAATTTCAATTATCGAAGGAACGCTTGGCAAGGCCTATGGTGTAATCGGTGGTTACATTACTGGATCAACCAATCTAGTCGATTTTGTACGCAGTTTTGCTTCCGGATTTATTTTTACGACGGCACTACCACCCGCTATAGCAGCTGCCTCACTCGCCAGTGTTCGCCACCTAAAAAACTCACGCTACGAACGCTTAAAGCAAAAGGAAAACGTCTTCAAAGTTCGCTGTGAACTTGATAATAGACGAATTCCGCATTTGTCTAATGATGGGCATATTGTTCCTGTGATGGTTGGTGATGCTGAATTATGCAAAAAAATATCTGACGAATTACTGGATCATTTTAATATCTACATTCAACCGATAAATTATCCTACTGTCCCGCGTGGAAGCGAGCGTTTGCGAGTTACCCCAACTCCTTTACATACCGATGATGCTATCAACAATTTGATTTCAGCCTTAGACGAATTATGGGATAAATATAAACTCACAAGAACCCAAACACAAAGAGAAAAAATCAGGCTGGTCGTTTGATTTTTCTATTTAAATCAAGCGATTAGAGGCTTTTCCTGACCTCTTACATTAATTAATAAAATTTCACATTTGTAGCTCTTGATTTAGGTTGCAAAACCATTATTTAGGCGTATGATCGCGCCGTTTGTTGTACAGGATAACAAGGGTTTGAACCTAAAATGAGTGCCCAGGAAATCTTAAAATCAGTCAGCCTATTGATTTTATCAGTCGCTATGATGATGACCGGTTTTGGCATGTTTTCAACTTTTATAAGCTTGCGCATGGAGATTGAAGGCTTCTCACGCCAGGTAATTGGTTATCAAACCTCAGCTTTTTATTTGGGTCTTGTAATAGGCTCCATGTTTTGTTCAAAGCTGATTAATCGTGTCGGCCACATTCGGGCTTTTGCTGTTTTTTGTGGGGCCTCAGCCAGCGCGATTCTAATGTTTCCGTTTTTCAAATTTATCAGCGTTTGGATATTGCTACGTGGTGTATTGGGTTTTTGTTTGGCTGGTATGTACATGGTAGTCGAGAGCTGGCTTAATTCTCGCACCTCAAAAAATAATCGAGGCACCGTGTTATCCGTCTATATGATGGCAAATAATTTTGCTTTTGCTGCCGGTCAGTTACTGCTCAATTTCGGCGATCCGAATAACACTGAATTCTTTATGTTAGGTGCTGCACTTTATGCATTGGCATTAATTCCAGTATCGTTAACCCGCAGCTCACATCCCGACCCAGTGGAATCCAGCAGCTTTAAATTGAGTAAATTATTCCAAATTTCACCCGTAGCGATGTCTGGCTGTATTGCCAACGGGTTGATTATTGGAGCAATTATTGGGCTATCACCGGTATTTATTAATGACCTCGATTACGGCATAGGAACAATTACGATGTTCATGACGCTTTACATGCTAAGCGGTTTGATGTTTCAGTTTCCGATTGGCAAACTCTCCGATGTTTATGATCGACGCATCGTTATCATGGCAGTTGCTGTAGTTATGGGACTAGCAAGTATTCCGTTGATTATTATTCAAGCACCTGGTGAATATTTACTCTATGCTACTGCAATTCTTTTAGGTGCAACGAGTCAAACGCTTTACCCTCTATGCATTTCTTATGCGAATGATTATCTGAGTCCCGAAGAGCTTGTCAAAGCAAGCGGTGGCATGGTGCTGGCTTATGGTTTAGGTGCAGCAGTTGGACCTACTGTTGCCGCGTACCTTATGGAATCTATCTCTCCTAGCGGATTGTTTTATTACATCGCTGCTATTGTAGTGTCATTTATTTTGATCATTTTATATCGTATACCTAAACGATCTACTCCGGACGATAAAGAAACCTTTGTACCATTACCAGATGCTGTTACTTCACCTGGAGGACTTGACATAGACCCACGTTATGACTTGGAAGAAGCCGTCGAGTCGAAGGATGGAGAAGTGCGCAATCCAAATCATTCAGTTTCCGCAACAGCACCTGCTTGATTCATAAACAGCTAGTTTTTGACCTTGTCAGTTTGTGATAAGGTCGCTACTTGATTTTATTATCGTTCGCGTAAGCGACAAAATACCACGGGCTTGCCCGTGGATGAATGAGTGTATATAGATTGAACATCGCTCCTCTGTAAAGCGCGATGTTCATCGGATCAGCCCGAAAGGGCTGTTACGGTAAGAACCCCGGGTTTACCCGGGGGAATCTATTCAAGGATTAATCACAGACTCGATTTGACTATATTATGAGTAAGAACACCCCGCCGAAATCACCAGGATTCGATACCCTATCTCTACACGCTGGCCAACAACCTGACGAAACCACTGGAGCTAGGGCAACTCCGATCTATCAATCGGCCTCTTTTTGTTTTGAAGACAGTGATCATGCTGCCGCTTTGTTTCATTTAGCGCATGCCGGTCATGTTTATTCACGGATTTCTAACCCTACTAATGCGACTTTAGAAGAACGAATCGCTGCTTTAGAAGGTGGTATTGGAGCCATTGCTACAGCAAGTGGTCAGGCCGCCTTACATTTGGCAATTACTACGCTTATGGGGGCTGGCTCACATATCGTCGCAGCCAGAGCAATTTATGGTGGCAGTCATAACTTACTCGATTACACCATGCGCCGTTTTGGTATTGAAACGACGTTTGTAGACCCAACATCTCCAAAAGCCTACGAAAAAGCTATTAAGGCTAATACTCGATTGATATTCGCCGAAACCGTTGCCAATCCAAGTATGGATGTAACTGATATCCCTGCATTAGCCCAAATCGCACATAAACATAAACTCCCTTTATTAGTTGATTCAACGGTAACGACACCTTATTTGTGTAAACCCTTCGAACTTGGTGCTGATTTAGTCATGCACTCAGCGACTAAGTTTTTAGCCGGACATGGAACTGTTTTAGGTGGTTTGTTGGTGGATAGCGGTAAATTTGATTGGCAAGCTTCCGGGAAATTTCCATCTTTGAGCGAACCATACATTGGTTTCCACGGTTTGAATTTTGCCGAAGAATTTGGCCCTGCAGCATTTATATTACGTGCCCGGCGCGAAGGTCTACGTGATTTCGGTGCTTGTCTTAGCCCTCATTCAGCGTTTTTGATTATGCAAGGTATTGAAACATTATCTTTGCGCATGGAAAAGCATATTGAGAACACTCATGATGTTATTGAATATTTAAGTGAAAGTCCGTTTGTAGAAAAAATCTTTCACCCTTATTTAAAATCACACCCCCAACACGAACTATCGCAAAAACTTTTCCCTAAAGGTGCGGGTGCGGTATTGAGTTTTGAAATTAAAGGTGGCCGTGAAGCTGGGCGCACCTTAATTGAAAACATGAGTTTGTTTTCGCACCTGGCTAATATTGGCGATGCAAAATCACTAATACTTCACCCTGCTACGACTACACATAGCCGCATGAGTGAAAAAGATTTACTTAAAGCTGGAATTTCTCCCGGATTGATTCGACTTTCGATTGGCCTGGAAGATTTTCACGATCTCAAATCCGATCTTGAATCTGGATTCCATGCTGTCAAAAGGTTACTGCAATGAACATCACAATTGATAGAAAAAAAGTATTTATTGCGACATCCGGCAAAGGATTCGACCCTGAAAAACGCACATGGGTTTTTATTCATGGTTCAGCAATGGATCATACGATTTGGGCCACTTTTAATCGCTATTTCACCAGCATCGGCATCAATGTATTAGCGATTGATTTGCCTGGTCATGGCAAATCTTCTGGCAAACCATTAAATAAGATTGAGGATATTTCAGATTGGCTGGCTAAAGTCTTTAAAAAACTCGAACTTACGCAAGCCATAATCGCTGGCCACAGCATGGGCGCACTAATCGCTTATGATTTCGCTGCCCGATATTCTCAACATTGTGAAGCAGTGGTTTTACTCGGTTTTTGTCTGCCCATGCCAGTCAATCAAATGCTGTTGGATTTATCCGAAGCAAATGACCATAGGGCCTATGAAATGATTGTTGATTTTGGTTATGCGCCAAATTCAAAAATTGGTGCGGCTCAAGCTCCAGGGTTATGGATGACCGAAGGTGGCATGCGTTTAATGGAAGAATCTAAACCGGGCACCTTATTCAATGACTTTACAGCTTGCAATAACTACATTCCTTATGAAAATTTAGTTGAAAAAATTGTGTGCCCGGTTTTATTCATTGCTGGTGATAAAGACAAAATGACCCCTGTGCGTGGCATGTTGCCCTGGGTTAAGAAAATTGGGCAATCACAGCTTGAAGTGATTCCACGTTGTGGACACATGATGATGATGGAAAAACCGAATCAGGTTATCAAGGCGTTAAAGCAGTTCAATAGAACATTGTCATCCTGAGCTCTCAAACAATTTCTATCATTCCGAGTCCAGCAGAGGAATTTACATGGGCCATGCTAACCCTTAAAACTGAAAGTGATCTTTGATCAAGGCCCGAACAGCATCCAGGAGATCCCCGCCTTCGCGGGGACAGGCTTCAGGATGACAAACCAATAACATAGCGGCTAAAATTCGAACCCATTGAAATAAAACACAGAGAAAATCATGGCACACAGTGAAATGTACGATGCTGAACATTTAGCAAAATGTGAAGCAAATTATGTACCCCTTACCCCTTTGAGCTTCTTGACCAGAGCAGCCAAGGTACATCCTGATATCACAGCCGTCATCTATAACGATAAAAAAACCAGTTGGGGAGAATTTTTTGTTCGCACTCAAAAAATAGCGGATGCCCTGCAAAAAATTGGAGTTGGCTATGGCGACACAGTGACTGTGCTATTGCATAACACCCCTGAACTAATGGAATCTCACTACAGTATTCCCATGGCAGGTGCTGTACTGAACACCTTAAATACACGTCTCGACGTCAATACGATTAGTTATTGTATTAATCAAGCGATGAGTAAGGTCTTGATTACTGATACTGAATTTTCACCAACTGTAAAACAAGTACTAAAAAATGTTGAGCACGAAATCAAGGTAATCGAAGTTGTAGATCCAACCGCAAAGCTTCCAGAAGGTGCTGGTGAAAGACTAAGTGACACCGAATATGAAGACTTTCTAGCTACTGGTGAAACCGGAAATTGGCATCTACCCAAAGATGAATGGCAGGCCATCACGCTAAATTACACCTCTGGTACAAGTGGAAAACCAAAGGGAGTAATTTATCATCACAGAGGCTCTTATTTGATGAGCATGGGCAGTACCGTTGGCTGGGGCATGCCACAACATTGTGTGTATTTACAAACTGTCCCCATGTTTCACTGCAATGGTTGGGGCTACCCTTGGACTATTTCATTACTAGCGGGAACATTAGTTTGCATTCGTTATTTTTCTCCCGCCGAAACATTCAAATTGATTGCCGAACATAAAATTCAGTTTTTTGGCGGTGCACCGGTCGTTTTGAATATGCTTGCAAACGCTCCTCAAGAGGAAATTACTGAATTCGATCATAAAGTAAACGTACTTACTGCAGGTGCACCACCACCTGCGAAAACGCTTGAACAAACAGCAAAGATGGGTTTTGAAGTGACCCATGTCTATGGTTTAACCGAGACCTATGGTCATACTGTAGTGTGCCGCACTAAGGACGAATGGCGAGATAAACCTATTGTTGAACAGGCCGAGTTAAAAGCTCGCCAGGGCATCGCTTATCCAATGATGGAAGAAGTGTCAGTATTGAATCCTGAAAACATGTCTGACGTGCCTTGGGACGGTGAAACCATGGGTGAAATTATGTTGCGTGGCAATACCATTATGAAAGGTTACTTAAAGAACCCTGAGGCTACTGCTGAAGCCTTTGCAGACGGTTGGTATCATTCAGAAGATTTAGGCGTGACTTATCCTGACGCACATATTCAACTTAAAGACCGTGCTAAAGACATCATTATTTCCGGTGGAGAAAATGTATCTTCGGTTGAAGTAGAAAATGTTATTAGCAAACATCCTGCGGTGAGTTTAGCGGCCATTGTTGCTAAACCTGATGAAAAATGGCAGGAAGTGCCTTGTGCTTTTGTTGAATTGAAACCTGACGCCGAGGCGACAGAAGAAGAAATCATTAAATTTTGCCGTGAGCAATTGGCGGGATTTAAAACCCCAAAAAAAGTGGTCTTTGGTGAACTCCCTAAAACTGCCACGGGTAAGATCCAAAAATTTGTACTAAGGGAACAGGCTAAAGGACTATAGCAACGTCATTGCGCACCCATTCGGGCATAAAAGCGAAGCTATCCAACAGCTTTTGTTTGAAATTGAATACACCATCATTCAATTACCTGATTCTGGTGCGCATTAGCGGGGTTGACAGGTTAACAATACACCAGACTCCATTTTAATCGTTCATGTAAAAATGATGGTATTAACTGAAAGAATTAATGAATCAGAAAAGCCAATAGATTGCCACAGTCGTTCATTTTTATTCACTCCCTAGCAATGACAATTCTATAGATGGTAAAGACTGGATTAATTGTCGTCACAACTACTGCCTTGCTCGTCAGTCTATCGAGTATTTTTTCGCGTTTTGCCTACGATGTCGGTGCAAATCCACAAACCATGATTTTTTTCAGGTTTTTGTTGTTCTGTTTGTTGTTTTTAATCATTAGACCAAAACCTAAAGACCCCTATCCATTAACAAAACAAAAGCGATTTGCGGCTATTTTAGCGGGCTGTTTTTTTACAATCGGTTCGGGCTCTTTACTGGCGTCAATTTACTTCTTACCTGTTAGTCTAGCTGTCGTTATTTTTTACACTTATCCAATATTAACCATGGTTGGAGAAAAACTATTAGACCGACAAGCACCCAAATTGATTGAACTCGGTTGTTTTCTATTAGCTTTTGTAGGTTTGATTCTAGCTCTAAATATCCAATTCAGCATGAGTGTTAATCCCATTGGTCTAGCATTTGGAATCCTGGCTGCGCTGGGAATGTCAACCTCGTATTTGATCAGTGATAGAAATTTGAAGGGTATAGCTCCAGAACAATCAACCTTCTACCTGGCCTCAACCGGCTTGGTTTTGATAAGTATATTTATTCTAGCAACACAAAGCTTTAGTCATGGCCAAACAAGCGCTACAAATCTATTGTTTGTTTTTTTAGCTTCGTTAACGTTTGCCTGTGCTTTTTTTCTAATGTTCAAGGGTATTAATTTAATCGGTGCTGTTAATACTGCAATGATATTAAATTTGGAACCCATTTTTACCATTGCTTTGGCATTTTTGATCCTAAAAGAATCTCTCTCGACGATTCAATTATTGGGAGCAGGCTGCGTTTTAATAGCCATTTTTATTATTCAACGAGTTCAATCTCGATAATTAAAAAACTATTTCTTAGCTTCTTTGATCTTTTCAATATCGCTTTCAGCTGCGGTTTTAAGCAAAATAGTATCCGTGCCTGAAATAACAAATTGATAACCTGATTGATAAAGTTCGGCTGGTGTGCGAGTGACTAAGGGAATCGACCCAAGTAACTTGCCGGCCTCTTTCGCTGCGTTTTCAATCCTTTCAATCGCAGCTAAAAATTCATCGGAGGTAAAATTACCCTGCTGCCCTAATGAAGCTGATAAATCAGACGGCCCAACAAACAACATATCTAATCCTTCTACAGCGGCAATGTCTTCAACTTGTTCCAATGCTTGTTTGGTTTCAATTTGTCCCATCAACACAAATTCTTGTTCAAGAAATTCTTGATAATCGGCTGAAGTTTTACCATATTGTGTGGCACGTATAATTCTGGGTGCAGAACCGCGGATTCCCTTGGGACCATAACGTGTAGAACGAACCATATACTCGGCCTCCTCCACACTACGCAAATTCGGCACCATAACGGCCAACGGCCCTAAGTCCATTGCCTTTTTTACCTCTGCCTCATGCGCAAATGGAATTCGAATGGCTGGAACACAGTCATTAGCCTCAAGTGCTGACATAATATTTTGTGCCTCAACATATGAACCAGGACCATGTTCTAAATCAATCATACCAACGTCATAGCCTGCTTGCGCAATAATCTCAGTCGCGACTGAGTTATACATGCCTAACCAACAGCCTGATAGTTTTTCGTCTGCTAAAAATTTTGATTTGAGTTTTAGATTCATCAATCAATTTTAATCTTTGATTATTGTAGATTAAATCCCAATGTTTGAATTATTTCCATATCCAACGAAACATTCCCATAACATTTCAAATCCTGAAACTCTGGGCGCTGATAGTAACGTTTGCGAAAATGATCAAATTGAATGGCAGCTTGCTGGCCAGCATTTTCACAATTTTTTGATCGCAAATTTTTGTAATCAGCTTCGATGTCATAACATTGAGCAACAACATCGTATAGTGATATACCCTCAGTTAACTCAAAGATTGGAAGTTGAATTTTCAGATCATTCTCATCAATTGATTTCGGTGACCAACCAAAAAACTTACAGGCTTGCTGATAAATCATGACCGTTCCCATCACTTTACCGCGCCAGCTATGACCAGCAATATGAGGCGTTCCAATATTAACTTTTTCAAACAACTGCCAATTAATAATTGGTTCATTTTCCCAGACATCTAATACGACATTTAGGTCTAGTTTTTTATTCAGTGCTTGTAATAAGGCTTTATTGTTAATCACTTCACCACGACCCGCATTTATTAAGACCGCTTTTGGATTAATTTGTGAAATTTTTTGCTCATCAAGCAAATGGTAGCTCGGGTGATCGCCTGACTTGGTTAAAGGGGTATGCATACTAATCACATCGGCTTGTAGTGCTTCATATAAATCTACAAACCTATAGTTTCCCTGAATATTACGTACTCCTATATTCGTGGAAATGGAGTTGGAGTTATGAGCAAGAGATTTAATTGATTGCTCTAATGGAGGATCATTAACAATGACATTAAATCCTAGTATTTCCAGTTTTTGTTTGACTTTGCTACCAATCTGGCCGCATCCGATCACTGCTGCTGTTAAGTTTTGATCTAATCGAATCAGATTTTGTTTTTCATGCCAGGCTAGAGCGGCAACTACATATTCTGCTACTGCATTTGCATTACAGCCTGGGGCGTGTATAAATTCAATACCTAACTCATCAAGATCTTTTTGATTAACATGATCACAACCCACAGTTGCTGACGCGACTAACTTGATAGAGGTATTTTGTAACAAAGCTTTATTGACTTTTACGGTTGAACGGGTAAGCAATAAATCAGCATTTATGAGTATTTTTCGGTCAATTTCACGGCCACTATAGCGAATAATTTCACCATGTACGGCAAACAATTTATCCAACCAGACAATGGCACTGTCAGCGACTATTTTGAGCATTCATTTGTGCTAAGATTTCCGTCAAGCAACTATACAGGATTCGTTTGTGAGTCAAAATAATACTTCCACGATTGTGACGTCAGATCGATTACGTTGGCAATGCCCACTTGATTTACTGAATTTCGAATCGACTAAAGACATTCCGCCCTCAAGAGAAATTCACGGTCAACAAACGGCCTGGGAAGCACTTAAGTTTGGTATCGAGTGTTCGGCCCCGGGTCAGAATGTTTATGTCCGCGGACAAAGCGGGACAGGCCGTACTTCCATGATCCAGCAATTATTAGAAGATTATCAACCTGAAGTAGTCAAAAAATTTGACCGCTGTTATGTGCATAATTTTGCTAGACCTGAACGACCAAGGCTGATTAGCCTTCCTGCGGGCACTGCTTGTGAGTTTCGTAATCAAATCAGAGAATTTGGTCGTTATGTCAAAGAAGAATTAAATGAAGCCTTAAATGCCGACTATTTGTTGGCACGGCGCACAGCTATACAAACTTCAGCACAAGAAGAAATACAACAACTCAAATCGCCTTTGGAAGCCGACTTAAAAAAAGCGGGTATGGCCCTGGTCAGTCTGCAAGCAGGTCAGATGATGCAGACCACAATCTTTCCACTTGTAGATAATGAACCGGTTGCCCCTGAGCAATTTAACCAAATGGTTTTACAGGGAAAGGTTTCAGAAAAACGCAAGGCTGACTTTGATGAAAAGTACCCTGAATTTCAAAAACGCATGCATGGAATCAGTCGCGATATTAATGCAATCTTAGAAAAGGCGGGCAAACAGGCACTTCAGTTAAATGAAAATGAAACTCGCTCACTACTGGCAACGATTGGCGATCGAATTAAACGTAACTATCCCGTTGCTAGCGTTGAAACCTTTATTACTGAAATGATAGATGATGTTATCAATAGTTTGGTTCCAACAGGCCAGCAAGAACCTGACCCGACCAGCTTATATGATGTCAACGTACTAGTAGAACACAAAGATAATAATGAGAGTCCAGTCATTGTCGAAAATACCCCTAATCTGGTTAACCTACTGGGCACTGTTGAACCAGAATGGGGTGCACAAGGCCCTACTCACATCGACTTCGGTGGAATCCATGCAGGCGCGCTGTTACGCGCTGATGGTGGTTATTTAATTCTTGAAGCTAAAGATATCCTGACTGAACCTGGTGCCTGGCGAGCTTTGACTCGAACCTTACGCACCGGTTATCTGGAAATTGTCCCATCTGAAGTTGGCTGGTTAGGCAGCATGACAGTATTAAAACCTGAACCGATCAAGATCAATGTACGAGTTATATTGCTCGGTGATGCGATGTTGTATTACCAGCTTGATCGGCTCGACCCTGATTTTAGTGACTTATTCAAAGTCCTTGCAGATTTTGATGATGATATTCAGCGAAATGAGAACAGTATTAAGCAATATATTTCCGTCATTAGTCGTATTATCAGGGATGAGAAACTACCCCATTTCACCAGCCAAGCCATAGCAGCTGTTATCGAACATGGTGCTCGAGTTGTTTCACGCAATAATAAGCTCACAGCTAAATTTGGCCGGATCGCTGACATTATTCGGGAAGCTGCTTTTCTATGTGAGAAATCGGATCACGAATTGGTTCAGCAAGAACATGTCGTTGATGCGGTAAGACGAACCAAACAACGTGCCAGTTTACCGTCTCGCAATTTCCAGGAGATGGTCAATAACGGTACGATTTTGATTCAAACTAAAGGTGAAGTTGTTGGTCAAATTAACGGTCTAGCAGTCATTCATTCCGGCCCTATTACCTACGGCTTCCCTGCCCGAATCACTGCCACAATTGCTCCTGGCCGAGCTGGTTTAATTAATATTGAAGGCAGCGCTAACATGTCCGGCTCCATTCACACCAAGGGGTTTAGCATTATCGGTGGCCTATTACGCTCTTTACTCAAACCCATTCATCCGATGTCATTCAGTGCCTCGCTAGCATTTGAGCAAAGCTATGGGGGGATTGACGGCGATTCTGCCTCAGGCGCTGAAACAGTATGCTTACTGAGTGCTTTGACTGATATTCCGATCAGGCAATCTATCGCTATGACAGGTGCCATAGACCAACATGGGCATGTTGAAGCCATTGGCGGTGTCAACGAAAAAATCGAAGGCTTTTTTGATGCCTGTAATTATTTTGGGCTCACAGGTGATCAAGGCGTAATTATCCCTGAAGCTAATGCCGCAGACTTAATGTTACGGCGAGATGTTGTTGAAGCCTGCGAACAAGGCAAATTTGCAATACATGCCGTATCAACAATTCATCAGGCCCTTGAAATTGCGACAGGTGTTCCAGCAGGCGAAATGGTTGATGGTTTATATCCAGAAGGTACATTACTCGATATTGCCCAACACAAGACGTTTGAATATTGGGGTCAAACTTTAAGCCACCCAGATAAATTACTGGCTGATACTGACGATGATGAAACCACAGAAGAAGTCTAATGGATTTAAAATCACTAATTCGTAGCATTCCTGATTATCCTGAGCCGGGAATAATTTTCAGGGACATTACTACCTTGCTAATTAATGCTCGTGGCTTCAGACAAGCTGTAGATGAAATGGTGCAACCTTATGCTGGACAGAATATCGATAAAGTTGCCGGACTAGAGGCACGTGGATTTATTTTAGGTGGTGCTGTAGCACATCAGCTATCAGTTGGTTTTGTCCCAATACGTAAGAGAGGGAAATTACCTTGGAAAACCATCGGACAGGAATATGAACTGGAATACGGCACTGATTGTGTAGAAATCCATGAGGATATGATTAAATCAGGTGAAAGAATCTTACTGGTAGACGATTTGATCGCGACCGGCGGAACTGCCCTTGCTGGAATTAAGTTATTGGAAAGCGTCGGAGCAGAAATTGTGGGTTGTTCATTTATTATTGATTTACCAGAATTAGGCGGCTCAGAAAAATTAAAACAACTCGGTCAGAATGTAATCAGTATAATGGAGTTTGAAGGTTTATAAAGTTTTGGAAATATACAAAGGAGATTAAATGAAAAATACCATCTTGTTTGCAGCCGTTCTTGGTTTAACCACAATTAGCCAAGCCAGCGAGGAATTAGCCACTGCTAATAATTGCCTTGCCTGCCATAAAGTTGATGCGCAACTTGTTGGCCCTTCATATCAAGATATCGCTGCTAAGTACAAAGACCAGGAAGGTGCTGCTGATATACTTTTTGAAAGTGTAAAAAATGGAGCTACCGGAAAGTGGGGGGCGATTCCTATGCCTGCCAATGCTGCGGTCAGTGACGAAGACATCCAGGCCTTGGTGAATTGGATTCTAGCGATGTAGCGTTCTTCAGCTTCTTTTAATCCGCACCTATCCGAGCATAAACCTTGGTGGAGAAACCTCTCTCGAAAGCTTTCAATTCAAACAAAGGTTTCTCCATTATAAGCCGAACAGTCTTTGGAGGTCCTCACGGCGTCTATTGATGCTTCTGGATGACAACCCTCGTCATTCCGATCGTAGTGTCAGCGAGCGGAGGAATCCCCATATTATTAATCCAGTAATAGTTCTATTATTACCAAAATAAATGAAAGCAGTTTATTACTCACCATTTCTTTAAGCACCAAGAATTTTCCTTCAAAACTCGGATATAGCCAATTGATTATATTATTAAATTAGCTTAATGATACAATCCGAAATCTCACTACTGACAAATAATGAACATTATCTAGGAGATAAGATGAAATCAATTCGATATTTAATTTTAACTATCATTTCTTTATTTACTATATCAATTGCGTTCGCCGATTTTAAAGTTTATGTGCAAAGTAAATTAGGCACTGATAAAAGTGTTTATGAAATTTGGGGCCAATTACTCACTGATGATGGCACTGATCTATTACCGAACCTAGACTTTGTGTTGATCGATCCAGCCTTGCAAAATAATGATAACCTGTTGCTGGGCAGTGTAGCTTCCGATGAGCTAGTCTTAAAAAACTTTCAATATATCTATCAGTGTGAACCCGACAATCAAAGTATTGATTGTTGGGATTCTTCTGTTGATGGAATAAGTTTACCTACTCAATTCATGTACTGTGATTTACAGGGGCGAGGAAATGGTGACATTATCATCAATACAGCAGATCAAAGCCTCGGCGTATCAAATCAACAGATAGCTTATGAAACGAAGAACGTACGTATTATTCTTAATAAAGATTTCACCATAACCTATCGCGTAATACGAAAAAGCGATGACGGGCATATTGCACGTGATGAAAAAAATGTTTCTGTTTTAAATGCAAGGCACCGCTGTCAGTTTGCATCGTAAATTTTTAGCAATTGTTTTGACACCACGCCATGTTTTACATGGCGTGGTGTATTCTAAGACTATCCCTGTTGTAGCAGTCTTCTCAAATCAATCACAGCCGCATTAGCGCGGGAGATATAAGAAGCCATCACTAATGAGTGGTTAGCGACAAATCCAAAGCCTGTTCCATTCAGAATTATCGGGCTCCAGATAGCATCCTGGGTACTTTCCAGCTCTTCGATGATTTGATTAAGGGAAACCACCGCATTCTTTTTATTCAGAACATCTTCAAAATCAATCGCGGTTGCCTTGAAAACATGCAATAGCGCCCAGGTGTATCCCCGAGCTTCAAAGAAATTATCATCAATTTGAAACCAGGAGGTTTTGACATCAACACGACCTGATGATGGAGTAGATTGTTGAGCAGTGCTGTCTCCTGCGAGATCGATATTTAGGCGACTATCTGCCACACTTGCCGCTAAACGCTGAGCTAATGAACCCAAACGTTTTTCGACATAACCTAAATAATCTGTCAGGTTATCTGCACGTGCATAAAACTGTGCCCTAGATGAAGGATTGGCCAATCTATCTCGATAGCTTTTTAAGGCTTTTAAACCTTTTTTATATTCAGACTCAGTGCTAGGCAAAATCCACTGCTCGTTATCGTAGTGAAATTGTGGGTCAGCGATGATTAAGTCCTCATCTTCGACAGACTGTGTTTGTGAACGTGAATAATCATTTCTTAAAACTTGGGTCATATCCCGAATATTGACCAACACGCCAAATTCCCAATTAGGGATGTTATCTAGATAAACCCCCGGAGGCATAATATCGTTGGTTAAATAGCCGCCGGGTTTGTCCAAAATCGTATTGGCAAGCTCAACGACAGTACTAGTCGTAATAAATCCCGGCACTAATTTGGTTTCATCACCTGCCGCCTGCTGTAATGCGACTTGCGTCACATCAAACGAACCTGGTGTACGACTCCAATAAATACCAAACAGTATAATTGCCATCACCAAAGTGAAAATAATTACGCCAGTTGCCCAAAGCTTACCCTTCTCACGCCAATTTGAAGGTTTGTAAAGCGACGCAACTTTTACAGCACCAGTTTTAGAAGTACCAATAATGGTTTTAAAAAAGCTCATGAATTCGTTCTCGAGATGTTTTTGTATAAGTTTATTATATAGGGCCAGGGCGATTGGAATTAAACGGTTTATCAATTATTGATATACTTTTTAGTGAATAAAAAAGTGTCAAGGAAGACGATGAAACAACTGGCTGTTTATATACTGACGAATAGACCCCGTGGTGTTTTATACATTGGTGTTACATCAGATCTGTCAGCAAGAATTTATCAACACAAAACTAAAATAACTAAGGGTTTTTCAAAGAAATATAACTTGGACAAATTAGTTTGGTATGAAATTCACGACATAATGAGCTCAGCAATAACCAGGGAAAAACAACTCAAATACTGGAAACGGAATTGGAAAATCGAGTTATTTGAAAAAAATAATAAGCATTGGGACGACTTGTATAACTTGATTGTTTGAGAGACCCTGGATCAAGCTTGTGCTGAACTTGATTCAGTATCCAGGGTGACGATAGTTATTGTTAATTGAAACCCAAAAAGAATTTATTAAAACTTTCTCTTCAGTCGTCATTCTGGAAATCCCAAAGGGATTATCCAGAATCTCCTTAATTCAATACCCTAATTCCGGGTCGTACAAAAAGTCCAAAGGCTTACCAGCCTGATGTTTCTTGATTCCGTTAATAATATGATTTACCGCGGAAGCCGGTACGGTTTGGCTAGCAATATGTGGTGTTAACGTTATTTTGGGGTGATGCCAAAATGGATGATCTTTGGGTAACGGTTCGGTTTCAAAAACATCAAGAATCGCTCTATTGAGTTGTTCAGTGTCTAGGGCATGAAGCAAATCATTTTCGTTCAAATGTCCTCCTCGTCCGACATTGATTATTGACGCACCTTTGGGCAATTGACTGAACGTTTGTTTGTTCAAGATATGCCTTGTATGCTCAGTCAACGGCAACAAACAAACTAAAATTTCAGTTTGATTTAGAAAGTTTTGTAACTGGTTTTGGTCATAGCATTCAATTCCATCAACATTCTTTTTTGTTCGGCTAAAACCGATGATGTCATATCCCAACGCTTTTAAGGCTTGTACACAAGCCATACCTAATTGCCCTAGACCCATAATACCGATCCGGCAATCACAAGCGGCTACTTGCTCATAAAACCCCCACTCCTGATCCTGCTGCAGCTGATCATAATCAGCCATATTGCGATGTATTCGTAATACTGAATAAATAACATACTGCACCATACCATTAGTAAGCTCTTTATCTGACAATCTGACTAAGGGGATATGTTTAGGTCGTGATTTGACTTTTACTATACCGTCTATCCCTGCACCGATAGAGAAAATGACTCGCAGGTTTGGTAACTTTTCAAATAAGTCATCTGGTGGATTCCAAAGCAAGGCGTAGTTAATTTCCTTCTCATTACCAGTATTAGGCCAACATCTCACCTCAAGAGCAGGCATCAATTCACCTATATATTGGCTCCATTGTTGATCCTTATCAGTTTTTAATAGAATGACGGTCTTTTGGTTCGAAATTTCCATATTCAGTTAAATTTTTCGTTAATTTCAATAATGCATTAAAAAACATAAGGTTATACATGAAATCAAAAGTCAAAACTAGATTATAAGAAAATAGATGAAAACCTTTTAAAAGAATAATTTGCAATCTGGATGTAAAATCTGATAGAACTACACGTCCAAAAACCTAAACACACAGATTTAATGGGTAATAATTCCGGTGAAAGTTCTTCGGCTGAAGCGTTTGTTCAGTTCAAGGATGTACAGAAAAGTTACGATGGTGAAATACTCGTCGTCAAAGGCCTGAACCTAGACATTGCCAAAGGTGAGTTTGTCACTATGCTCGGCCCTTCCGGTTCAGGAAAGTCAACTTGTTTAATGATGTTAGCAGGATTTGAAACACCAACACATGGTGAAATTCTGTTAGGCGGAAAATCAATCACAAATATTGCGCCCCATCATCGTGGTATCGGCATGGTGTTTCAAAACTATGCCTTGTTTCCGCATATGACGATTTTTGAGAATTTAGCTTTCCCCTTAGAAGTTCGAAAAATGGGGGCTAGTGAAATTAAGGAACGGGTTGGCAAAACCTTAGATATGGTTCGCATGGGTGGTTTTGAAAGCCGTCGACCTGGGCAATTATCCGGAGGTCAAGCACAACGGATTGCTGTCGCCAGAGCATTAGTATTTGAACCCGAATTAATTTTGATGGACGAACCGCTAGGTGCTTTGGACAAACAATTACGTGAACAAATGCAATATGAAATCAAGCATATTCACGAAAGTCTTGGCGTGACTGTCGTTTATGTGACCCACGATCAATCTGAAGCGCTAACTATGTCAGATCGAGTAGCCGTTTTTAATGATGGCATTATTCAGCAACTAGCCTCTCCTGAAGTTTTGTATGAAGAACCGGAGAATGCTTTTGTTGCACAATTTATTGGCGAGAACAATAAACTGGAAGGCAAAATCAGGTTACACCTGGATAATGATTTGTGTGAAGTGGAATTAGCAGGTGATCAGGTTGTTACTGCATTGAATGTACAGAACCGCGAAATTGGCGCTGAAACTTCAATGTCGATTCGACCTGAGCGAGTCGTTTTGAATCCACAAGAAAACCAAGTTGACAATATGGCCTCAGGGAAAATTGTTGAATCGATTTACCTTGGTGATCATTTACGCTTGAACGTACGTGCATTTGGTGAACAAGAATTTGTAATGAAGGTCCCTAATGCTACCGAGCATAGTTCGTTAGTGGAGGGAACTGAAGTTGGGGTAGGCTGGCTGTCAGAAGATTGCCGTGCCCTAGATCCATTTACACCCATTTAGAATACAAGAGTCTTGGAAGTTAACCCATTCTTATTAGTAGTAAAACGTGAATAAACTGGAGGTATATATACCATGTTTCACAAAAAAACATTAGCAACTATAACCATTTCAGCTGCCCTAGCAGCGACTAGCTATACGGCTAGCGCTGAAACAGAAATGATTGTTGTTTCCTGGGGTGGCGCTTATACGGCAAGCCAACAAAATGCTTATCACGCACCTTATATGGCTGAAAATGAAGGTATCACAATCATCAATGATGACTCTGCCGCAGAGGCTGTTGCAAAACTGCGCGCCATGAATGAGGCAGGAAACGTTACCTGGTCATTAGTTGATGCGGTAGCTGCAGATGCGATTCGCCTTTGTGATGAAGGCCTTGCCGAAGAAATTGATTTTGACACAGAACTTGCTGCAGCACCGGATGGCACTCCCGCCAGCGAAGATTTTGGAGACTTGATTGTTTCTGATTGCTTTATTCCACAAATCGTTTATTCAACAACATTTGGATATAGAACTGACTTAGTTGGTGACAACCCTCCTACATCAATCGCTGATGTATTTGATTTGGAAAAAATTCCTGGTAAACGTGCTTTGGAGAAACGTCCAATTGGCAACCTTGAATGGGCCTTGTTGGCAGATGGAGTTCCTGTCGAAGAAGTCTACGACATGCTAGAAACTGAAGAAGGTGTTAATCGAGCTTTTGCAAAATTAGACACCATTAAAGATCAGGTTGTTTGGTGGGAAAAAGGCGCCCAAACTCCCCAGCTTCTTGCTGATGGCGAGGTTGTAATGGGCTCTACCTATAATGGCCGCTTATTCTCTGTTATCGAGGAAGAAAAACAGCCTGTGGCCATGATGTGGGACTGGCAGGTATTCGACCTGGATGGCTGGATCATTCCAAAAGGTGCCCCGCACATGGAAGAAGTTAAGAAATTCGTAAAATTTGCAACGGATACTCAACGTCTGGCAGATCAGGCGAAATATATTTCTTACGGTCCTGCACGTGCTTCTTCTGCGCCAATGGTTGGTCAACACGCCGAGTTAGGCATTGATATGGCGCCACATATGCCAACTAACCCTGAAAATGCCAAAAACACACTACTCTATAACTATGAGTGGTGGGCTGACAATCGTGACGATATGGACGAGCGATTCCAAGCTTGGTTAGCGCAATAAACTTTTAATTCAGGGAGTAGCTTAAGCTACTCCCTAATACAAATACTTACATTAATAATGAGCACAGCAGAATCATTAGTCACTGCAGACGGCACACCTTTAAAAGTGAGTCTTGCACGTGCCACTAGGCAAAACAAAATACGCGCATTTATGCTTGTTGTGCCATTATTTTTATTTATCTTGGTCACCTTTTTCATCCCAATTGGTGACATGCTGCTGAGGAGTTTTCAGAACGAATTAGTCGGCGATATTCTACCGAAAACCGTTAAAGCATTAGAAAACTGGGATGAACAAAGTGATGATATACCAGACGAAACTGTTTTCACTGCTATGGCTGAAGACTTCAAAGTTGCAGCAGCCAATAAAACAATCGGTAAAGTTGGCTTACGATTAAATTATGAAAAAAGTGGCTTTTCCAGTTTATTCCGAAAATCTGCACGTAAAGCCAAAAAGCTTGAACCCCCTTATAAAGAAGCATTTCTTGAAATTGACAAGAAGTGGAACAATTTAGAATATTGGCGAATTTTTAAACGCGAAACTAGTAAATTCACCAAATCATATTATCTGGCTGCGGTCGATGTTGGTTATGACGATGCCGGAAATGTAGCAATGAAACCAAAAGAAAAACAAATTTACCTAAATCTATTTTGGCGAACATTAAAACTCAGTCTATTAATCACGGTACTCTGTATAGTGCTGGCCTATCCAGTCTCGTATTTACTCTCAACCTTGCCATCCAACAAGAGTAATCTATTACTTATTTTAGTTTTACTACCATTCTGGACATCACTACTGGTGAGAACAACCTCATGGATTGCCCTACTGCAGCAGGAAGGTGTGCTCAACGACTTATTCGTTTGGATAGGGATAATTACTGATGACGGCAGGTTTGCGATGATTCATAATCAGTTGGGGACGATCATTGCAATGACGCATATATTGCTACCGTTTATGATTTTGCCGCTATACAGCGTTATGAAAACTATACCACCGAGTTATATGCGTGCCGCACGTTCGTTGGGTGCAACGCCACTTACTGCCTTTGTACGTATATATATGCCGAATACAGTCGCTGGAATAGGAGCGGGTTCTATTTTAGTTTTTATCCTTGCCATTGGTTATTACATTACACCGGCATTAGTAGGTGGCACTGAAGGCACGTTAATCAGTAATTTGATTGCTTATCACTTATCAACCTCACTAAACTGGGGACTGGCCGCCGCGTTGGGCACAATATTGCTGGGATTAGTCTTATTTTTATATCTTATATACGACAAGATTGTCGGCATTGACAACATGAAGCTGGGATAAAGTTATGGCAGCACCCTCATACGCAACCCCATTAGAAAAAGTTTGGCATTATGCCTTTTTGGTAATCTGTGGACTGATCTTCTTTTTCTTGATCGCACCAATATTAGTAATTATACCTTTATCCTTTAATGCAGTACCCTTTTTCACTTTTACCCCGGAAATGTTGTCATTTGATCCAGCTGGATATTCGACCAAATGGTATGAAGATTTTTTTACTAACTTAAACTGGCAAGGCGCCGTTAAAAATAGTTTCATCATTGCATTTTTTGCCACCATTATTTCTACTACTTTAGGTACTATTGGAGCATTAGGTCTAAGTCGTGCTGAAATGCCGTTCAAATCAACAATCATGGCGATCCTGATTTCCCCCATGATCGTTCCATTGATTATTTCGGCCGCTGGAATGTATTTTTTTTACACCAAAATTGGACTAGCCTCAACGTATCTAGGAGTCATACTTGCTCATGCAGCACTTGGTACACCGTTCGTAGTTATCACCGTGACCGCAACTCTCGTCGGTTTTGATCGTAGTTTGATTCGTGCTGCGGCAAACCTAGGCGCATCTCCTACTCGTACTTTCTTCAAAGTTATCGTGCCGTTGATATTACCAGGTGTGATTTCAGGAGCACTGTTTGCCTTCATCACCTCTTTTGATGAAGTAATCGTGATCCAGTTTGTTGGTAGTTATGAACAACGCACTATCCCCTGGCAAATGTTCTCAGGCATACGTGAACAAATCAGTCCGACAATATTAGCTGTCGCAACACTACTGGTGTGTATATCTATTTGTCTGCTATTCTCTGTCGAACTGCTGCGTCGCCGTGGCGAGCGCTTGCGTGGAATTCGTAATTAGTCAGTCAACTCCCTCCAACAACTATTTGTTGCAATTAATCAGCTGTTCTGATTTCAATTTAATTATTTTTATTACTAATTAGTCAAAACATACAGGAAACTGTGATAGTTTTCTTTGCAACAATGATTAATCATTAAAGCCCTGGAGAGTAAAGACTGGATTTCATGCTCTCCAGAGCTAATTGTTGAATTGAGGTTAATTGATAATTAGCCACTTTTATCAATTCGAAATATAATGTTAATTACGCCGGTGCTTGCACAATACCATTGCCAACGTCATCCAGCTGCGCCCCTGAAACCAGTCCTTGTAAGGTAGCCATAGCCAGGACTTTCGCCATTACATTTTGGCGTGAAATTTGCCCGGTTTGATCTAATTCTTTTTGAGCCCATAACGCAGCCACGCCAGCAACATGAGGTGTCGCCATACTGGTTCCATTCAAACTGACCAATCCTCCGCCTAATCCAGCTGATAAAACTGCAACTCCCGGAGCTGAAACATTACATTGCGTGTTGGAAAAAGAGGCAGTTGATAAACCACTGTCATCTTGTTGTAAAGCCCCGACAGAAATAATACCGTTGCCAGCAGCAGGTGGTGCTACAGCTATTTCAAAACTTGGGCGATTACTCTCGTTACCCGATGCTGCCACCACAACAGAACCATTAGAAAAAGCATCTCCTGCATCAAGAAACTGCGATAAAGCACTGAAAAGATTAATATTTTCTCTATAAGCTTCCAGAGCAACAGAAGTGGCAGGATTAATCTCCCATCCGTTTTGCTCTACTAGAAATCTCACAAACCCGGGGAAATCAATGCCCAGCGACATAGAAATCACATTAGCGCCGTTTTGAGCAGCCCATTGAATAGCACTAGCAAGATTCGAAGAATCGCCCTGGCCTTGACCAAGCACTTTGGCAATAAAAGCCTTTGAAATATTGCGAGCCACACCAATTCTAGTGCCATTCACGTCCTGACCAAAAATCGTACCGGCGCAGTGTGTGCCATGTCCATTAATGTCATCATCCGTTTCAGTGGTGAAATTTTTTCGCTCGATATTGACTCCGGCAAAGGCGGGATGACTCAACTCAATACCTGTATCTAACACCGCGACTTTTACATTATTGCCATCAGCACTTGAAAGATGAGCATTTACCGCTTCTACACCCCAAGTATTGTTCGCTGTTGAAACTGTAGCTGCCTGATCATCGGCTTGCATCGGTTCGATGAGTTTTAATGGCATGGATTGAGCAATCGCTTGGGTTTGTGGGTCGCGGCGCAAATCATCTTTCTGCGCTTTACTGAGATTAACCTCACTGATTTCAATTTCTGCCATTTCTGCGCTTGGGGTAGCGCTAGGCCCTCCTCTGGCAAGAGGTCCAGCACCTAGATTATCGGCAGTTGGAACAAATTTTTCTGCTGTTCTAAGAACAATGTATTTATTATCTGACATGATGTCCTCCTAAGATTATTAATATATTTTTTTAGTTATGATCAACTCAACTATAAACAATTTAGTTGATGATTAATGTGATGAATTTCACACCTTTAGGGAAATTAATTCACTATAGTGTGCACCGTGTTAGGTCACAGTTTGATTATAGTAAGCTTCTTAAAGTCTTGATTTGATTGGTTGTAGATTCCACCATCCAGTCCTGTAAATTTTTCTTTTTAGCGAAATCCTTGGTTTTCTTTTTCCATTTGCTGATTTGTTTTTTGTCATTAAGCCCTTCTGCTGCTTCCCAAAGTGTCGCCGTAATCCAGTATTTACGCTCATCATCATTAATATCGAGTTTCAATTCTGACTCGGCGATTGGCATGACTTTTGATCTAACTCGACGCGCTTGAACTCTGTCAGCAATGGCCTCTTCTGAATCTGATGGCAGAGTATTTGCTCTTTCATCGAGCATGTAGGCCAAATTAATACCGTTGTAGTAATCATGCTTTAACAAAAAACCGCGCTCTAATGCTGAAATTGCCTGTTCGAGCGATTGCTTGTCTTGATTCAACGTCCATAATCGTTTGTGGACAGCAGCCCATAATCCTAATGTTTCCGGGTCAGTACTGCCATCGGGGTTAAGCTCTTTTTCGATTAACTCTTTGGCCTCAATCAGTGCTTCTTGCTCTGTGGGTTGCTTGCTTTTATAGGTGCACAAAGCCAATTGCTGAATAATATATTTATCATTCGGACTTAACTCTCTGGCATCACTAAAATATGTTTTTGCCTTGATAAGATCTCCGTCGTCTTTTGCTTTTATTGCGAGGTCTTTGATGGTTTTTAAAGATTGTGACTGATCTGATTTGACGGATTCTTCGTCTACCTCTGCACCAGAACGTGAGCTTGGTTGGTCTGAAAGTGCGGGTGGCAGTAAGTTGTCAATGTAAGTATAAAGCGGACTATCCACCATATCGGACGACATGACCGATTCAATTTTTTCAGTTAACTGTTTCGAAAAATCTTTCGCTGCTTTGCGGCCAAGGTCCGGGCCGAGGTGTTCATAAAACAAAATCGAATTCCGATTGACATCAAACGCCATTTTCCACTGTTGTTCCGCCACTATAATGGTGGGACGTTTAAGCAAGGCGTGGCGAACACCAAGCTCATAAGCCGCATTAACATTCGAGGTGGAAAGATCTGCGATAACCAGATCAGCTTCCAATAGATACTTGTACATGGGAACATCAATAACAGCAGAATGTTGAATCTCGTCTGCACGTATGCAAGTTAAACCTGCATCGGTAACAGCTTCATTAATGACTTCGTAAGAAGCGTCCAGGTTCAATACTCTGCCCGTTTCGAAATCCGTTTTTTCACCAAAACCCTGTACTACAAAACATATTTGCTTATCTGCAGTCATTTCATCACCCTCTTGATTCAACTATCAGTATCTTTAATATTTTTATCTTATCTACAAATATTACACTAATATTCAGTTAAATAATGTGATAAAAATCATATTTTATATATAACTTTAGCAATATGAATCACCAGCTCTGTAATTACTGTTTCTAACTTAACTATTATTCTGTCTGCTGTTGAATTTGTTGCTCAAACTCACCGTCTTTTTGGAACTGTTGGGATTTATCAAAATCAGAAATGATATTCAAATTCACTCGAGTCTGATGACGTTGATTGAGAAATTCATCTATATTTTCTTGAGTGACGTTTGTATTTTCAATATTTAATTCGTCTAAACGGCTCAAACCAACTAATGGCAGAATATCACTGACTTGGGTGTCAGAAAGAGAAAGTATCTGCAAGTCGGTTAAATTCGATAACATTGTGACGTCACTAATCTGAGTATTAGAAAGAGAAAGCCATTGCAAGGAGGTTAAATTCTCCAAACTCGATATATCACTGATCTGGGTGTAAGAGAGAACAAGCAGCTCCAATATAGTTAAATTAGACAAAGGCGATAAATCACTGACCCCCGAGGAAGAAAGATAAAGCCTCTGCAATGCGGTTAAATTAGACAAAGGCGACAAATCACTAACCTCCGTGTAAGAAAGATAAAGCCTCTGCAAGGTGGTTAAATTTGACAATGGTGATAAGTCACTGCTCCCTGTAGAAGAGAGATCAAGTAGCTTTAAAGCAGTTAAATTAGACAAAGGCGATAGATCACTGACCCCCGTTGAAGAAAGATAAAGCACTTGCAAGGCGGTTAAATTTGATAATAGCGATATATCAATGATCCCTGTGGAAGAAAGATAAAGCATCTGTAAGGCGGTTAAATTTAACAAAGGCGATAGATCACTGACCCCTGTAAAAGAGAGATCAAGCCTCTGTAAGGTGTTTAAATTTGACAATGGCGATATGTCAGTGATTCCTGTAAAAGAAAGATCAAGCCTATGCAAGGTGGCTAAATTTGCTAACACCGATATATCGTTAATCTGGGTGTAGGAAAGGTTAAGTTCCTGCAAGGCGCCTAAGTTAGATAGTGGGGTTAAATCAGTAACTTTTGTACAAGATAGATCCAAGACTTTCCAAGCTTTGTGTTCACGCATGAACTCAACACTAGAAATATTCGAAACTTGTTCGGGACACCGAGACTGACCTGTATCGAATCGCACCCCTGAAACTTGCTCGATTGCCTTACCTAACAAAACACTCTGTTCAAACTGCGCCTGAGTTAACCCCCTTGGTAATTCCAGCACTTCAAATCCGAGATCCTGATCGGCTACTACTGCCACATTCAAATGAGCGAGTTGCTCACGTGCATCAACCTGGACTTGTAATTCTTGTTGCTGTGGAGCATACCAAATACGATAGGCAATGAATACCGCCACTAACCCGGCAAAAAAGACTCCTGCAAACGTGGTAGCCCGGAATTCTTTTTTACGGCTCTGTTCAAGTGCTATGGTGGTTTTTTCCAGCTCTTGCCGGGGTTGGGTGGAATTAATCCAATCCTGGTCAAAAAGCTGTTGATAAATCTGATTACGCAGGGCCAGTTTTCCCTCCTGATCACGCTTAACCAGACCGGACAAGCGCAACTCAAAAAACGGCAAAGCAGCCTGGTCTTCAACCTCTTCCCCATTCAGCACTTTTTCGTACAGCTCCAAGCTATGTAAACCATCACTAAAGCGATGATCCACGAACCGCAACACTTGTTGAAAGTGAGAGTCGGCTTTAACTTGATCCAGACTGGCAAACTTGCTTTGCACCAACTGATCTATTTTATTGGAATCAAAATACCGATTATCCTTAACATCTGCACACAACATCATAGTCAGATATGGCTGCCCACCGGTCCAATACAAAACGCGCTCGACTATAGATTTAGCCTGATCAAGATCAGCCGTATCTGAAACAAACATATCAACTAAAGGGGATAAATCATCAAGTTGGAGATCAAAATCTCTTAACTCAATGGTTTTACCGATGTTATACGGTGTCGTTCTCCTGTCTTTGACCAACTCATCGGGTGTTGCCACACCAAGCAAGCAAAAGCTGACTTGCTGATATTCGGCAACCAGGGAACGTTCGTTATAGATTGTTCTTAAAACGGTAAATAAATCATCTGTAAATGACAACTTTAAGGTGCTGTCAATTTCATCAAGAAAAATGACAAGCTGAGAATCTATATGCTCAGGCAAAACATTGCGAAAAAACTCTAACAAACGTTGATTTATGGTTTGTGCATCTTGTTGCTGCCACCAGCTTTTGAGGTCGAACTCCAGGCGTAAATCCCGGCTGATTTTATTGAGCAGACCCAAGAAATACGTGTCAGGTTCATTTTGTGAACCTAATTCACCGGCCAAATCAATGGTGGCAAATGATATTCCATTCTCGTGCAATGCCCTGGCAGTACGCACCATCAAACTGGATTTACCCATTTGCCGTGAAGTCAAAATATTTACAAACTCACCTTGCAATAACAAATTCAAGACTTGATTGTCTTCAGGCCTCTCAATATAAAGATAGCGCTTGGGGTCTACCGTTCCACCAACTTGGAGCTTTTGTTGGTGTTCAGTCATAGAATTTTTTTGAAAAAGCGTTCATAAAGCTTATTGGCTAGTATGACTTTATTACCTTCACGATTAACTAACCCCGCTCCATGCAGACGGTAATAACTGTCATTATCCGGGGCTGTGTTGTGGTCCAGGATATATTTTAGGGTTTTTACCAGACCAGCCTGCTCTACTTTCATCAAAAGATGGCGCAAATGATCTGAAAAGGGACCTTCTTCGTCAGCTGCAGACTCTATAAGTTGATCGAGGCTATATTCTTCCGGGCCAAAGAGTCGATAAAAAGCAAGGCGAGTTAAAAATGGATGCCCGGATAACAATTTAAACAATTCTTGTAGTTGACTGCTGTCAAGCGATGATCCAAACAGTTGATTCACTCTGGATATATGTGAATATTCAAAATAATCAGGTTTAATCGCCGGTGTCACATTAAACGGTGAACGGTCTGCGGTATCGATCAACAAGTTAGGTTCAGTAGCAATCACTAAAGCGATGTCTAAATCCGGCCAGCCTTCTGACATGAATTCAGCCCTGCGGTTATGCCAAAGCCTGAACATACTAAAAAAGTCCGCCTGATAGTCGCGTCCCAATACGCGATCAACTTCATCGAAGGCAAAAACCAGCGGTTTATTTATAGTTCTGAAAACATGATCTTCAATAAAATTTGTTAAGTCTTGTTGGCTTTGAATGTCTAAATCAGCATCAACATTGAGCCGCAAGCTTCGTATCATTGCCTCAGCGATTTGGGTCAATAGAACACTATAATCATCCAGTTCATTGTCAGTAAACGATTGAAAGTCCAAATAAAATATCTCTTTACCATGGTTTTTGCTGGCGGCTAAATAGCGAATCAGCATACTACTTTTCCCCATCTGGCGAGCTGCCTTGATGACTATGGTTTCCCCATTGGCTTGGATATTCCGCTCGATGGTTTCATCAACAGGCCGTTTGATGTATAGAGGATCGTCAAACCTTATTGAACCTCCTGGGGCACGTAAAATACGCGGATCAACTTGAGGCTTAGGCGCTGATTCTTTTTGATTTTCCTCAATGGGTATTGATTCGGTTCCCAGGTCAGGGTTCAACATACCTTCACTAGAGCCTGTTGCCGCAACTTCCAATATTTCGGCAAGAATATGCTGATTATTATCTTCTGATCTCCATTCTAGGTATTGCAGCTGACTGAGATAGCTATCGAGTTCGTAATCAAGTGATTCAAAATAATTAAGACGAATAGGCAGAATATTAGGTGTTCCGTCTTGTTTGCGGCGTTGATAGGCACTCCTAATCTCCCCTTGCACCATTTCACTACACATGGATTCCTCTGATATAAGGACAACAAAGTAATCACACCAATCAATTCTTTTACTTATCTCACTCACCCAGTCTGTACCGACTTTAATTTTGGTATCAATAAAAACCTCGTGCCCGGCTTTTTCAAGTTCGGCAGACAAAAAAAGGGCTAACGATTTATCATCGTCAGATTTACGCCGGTATGAGACAAAAAATTTCATTTCATCTTCCTCTGTTCCCTCATGTCATGGTTTGTAATTGTTTTAATCAATACTATATCAAATCTATTGCTGATTAAGGGCATCTTGACTTCATTTGATGAATATTGCGCATCATGGCGATATCTTAATCAAGGTATCGTGGGTTTGTTGTCCATCATTATTAGTGAATGATCCTATAATCTTATTTGATGAGTTTGAAATGGAAAATTCTCCTCTGCCAATACCATACATTGTTACTCTGATTTTATTTGGCAGATTTTTAATAAATAAAGCCTCCCCGGAGCCATAGCCAGGACTTTCAATACTGAATCTATCCGCAGCCGTTCGCTTAAGTAGATAAGTTGTGCCATCAGATCCTTGCCAGGTACCCGTGAGGTCACGATAAGCTTGGGTTGTCTCGTTATTTGCCTTTACTTTTAATACTATTTGCCTAAGTTCATTCATTCGTTGTCGATAAATCTCGGCTACACATTGAGTATTAATTTGACCTGACTGAAAGCAATCAGCCTCGATTTGCTTGTTTCTAGATTTGACCCAGTTGCGCTGAGATTGTTTTAATTTGTTTAAATCTTGACTCGAAAGTTTTGCACTTACCTGTTTATATGCATCAGATAATTGCCCATCCAAGCTTGCTATATCGGAACTGGCACAAATCGCTTTTCCGACTTGATTTTGGACCTTTTCGCAATCAGAACTATCCTGGGAAACATTTCCAGCACTTCTTTCTATAGGCTCTGGGTCCGGTTCTCCAACTAATAATCCGATTAAAAACAAAACAACAAACAGACCGGTAGCTATTATGCCCAGTTTTTTTAACCAACTGGACTTCTTAGAAGATGGTGGTTGTGTCTGATGTTTTGTTTCATCCGCTACATGAACAACTCTTTTGACTTGATCGATATCGGTGATGTTTTCTAATAATTGGATTAAGCCCTTGAAATCGTTTTCCCAACGGTCCTGCTTATCCGACATGTCATAATTTTGATTTTCTCTTAACCACGCTACAGACTTAAGGTCAGTATCGGGTGCAATAGATGATCCATTAAGCGTTACTGGAATAACCGGAACTTTTAATTTGTTAGCATAATTAAGTTCATATTCGACATAGTTGACTTCATCGTTAATTCGTTCTCGCCAAATAGAATCCCAGCGAGGCCCAATGATTAATAACAGCGCAGCAGCATTTTGCAAATTTTCCTCGATGACTTTTTTCCATTTGGTGCCTCCGGCAATATCCTTTACATCGCGGAATACACTGCCTTCGCCATAATACTGCTCCAGCTCTTTTTCCAAACTTTTGACATACCCGGGACTATCGCCCCTTCGATAACTGAGAAATATGATTTTTTTCACCATCAGCTATTCCTTGATATTCTGAACCGCTTCATACCAACATCATAGCATCGATATGCGTAGAATCTGCCGCCCCACATATCGTCTCCTACTCTGATTAATTCACGAATGATTATTTTACACATCCAACTATAACGATTTGTGTTTTAGATAAATATGAAATAGTTAACATTCTGTATGCGTACTCACTGTTTAACCGTGATCATAATTTATTATCGTTCGCGTAAGCGTCAGAATACCACGGGTTTATCCCGTCTCATCAACATTATCACTCAATGCCGGGGCTTGTCCCGGCTCGTCAACACCATAACTCAATGCCGGGGCTTATCCCGACTCTTCAACATTATCACTCAATACCGGGCTTGCGATGGATCACCGGTGCTGTTCGAACCTGACAAGTCAGTGATGTACCTGAGCCCGTTTTGACGTACATGTTGAAATAGATCGGGGTAACTGAAAGAACGCAGGAATTAGAGATGCCCGTGGATGAGTGAGTGTATATAGATTGAACATCACAAGTTGTAGCAATGTGATGTTCATCGGATCAGCCCTAAAGGGCTGTTGCGGTAAGCAGCCCGGGTTTAGCCGGATTTTGGTAATAATATTGAGGTTCCGGCACAAGCCCGGGGGAATCTATTTTGCATGTCGCATAAAAAAGCCAGAAGCTAATGCTTCTGGCAATATAGAGAGTGTTTACAGGTTTTTATTATTTTTCGATCACAGTAGACCCACTGAAAAACTAAACTTTATCTTTTCTAATTGGCTAGCAACCTATGATGGATTTAATAATGAATTGTTATGATTGGTTTTTAAATATATAAATCGTCTAGTTTGTTACTAACTAAAGTAATAGCCGATTATATTGTCATTATTTTCAGCTCAATATAAGTAAAAAATCTGGCCCTGGGGATTCCTACCTAGACAGGTAGACATAATATATTCAGTTTTACAATATAACTTAATAACTAAACAGGCTTGACTTAAGTTAAGTTACCTACAGCTTTGTTTATCAGTATATTGGGCTATCAGGAAACAATAAACAAATGATGCTTAGAATTCTGCTGGTTGACGATCACACACTTTTTCGGGAATCTCTTTGTATTGTTCTTGAAGATTTACACTCCAAAGTTATTGTTTATCAAGCTGCCTCAATAGCGCAAGCGAAGAATTTAATTAAGTATTACAAAGAAATAGACTTACTGATTCTTGATGTAAGTTATCCCCATGAAAAAGTATGGTATACATTTCCTTTTGCAAACTCAAAAATAAAAAAAATACCTATTCTGATCCTGACAGGCTCAACTAATATAGATGATCTAAACAGAGCCATGGACAATGGCTGTAAAGGTTACATCACTAAATTTTCTGATAAGCAACAACTACTAATAGGTATCAAAACGATTCTTAATGGTAATGTCTTTATATCATCCGATATGCTCTCATTTTTGGAGAACAATGAAGAAATTACTGTCAAACAACCAGCAAAGAAACCAACCGAGTTAGATCAGCTAAGTCAACGACAACTTCAAATTCTGAAACTACTTACTAAAGGTTATTCAAACAAAAATATAGCTGCCAAATGTCAAATTTCTGAAGGAACAGTCAAATTGCATGTTTCTACAATTCTCAAAGTTCTTGGAGTATCGAATCGCACACAGGCTGTAATCAAGGTTAGTGAACTAAATTCACTTTAAAAAAGTTATAGATTCCCCCGGCTTTGTGCCAGAACCTCAATATTTTTACTAAAATCCGGCTAAACCCGGGGTGCTTATAGTAACAGCCTTTCAGGCTGGTCCGATCAACATCGCGCCTTATACACCCAGCGACGTTCAATCTATATACACTCATTCATCTACGGCATCTCTAATTCCTACGTTTCTTATTGAAAAAAACCGGTACTGGCTATCGTTTCGCCGTTTTTCTTTAAATGTACGACAAAGCTGCCCGGAATATTCAATCAATTAATACCTTTCACTCTTTTCGGTTTATAAATTTATACTGAGATATTAAATACATAGTTAAATATACATTTAAATTGATATTTTGTATTGGCTAAGCTAAAATTACATTAAATTTGGTAAACATTCATGGAAAACCTACTCACCAACAAAATCGCCTCCTTAACCGAATTGCGCGACCCCAAAAAGGTCATCGACAAAGCCGGTGACAAACCCGTCGCTATCGTCAATCGTAATAAACTCGAAGGTTATTTCGTCCCTGCTTCAGCGGTAAATAAAATCAACTTCGAACCTGCCGATCATGATGAAGTCATGAGGGTATTTGAGGAACGTAAGCAAATCTTGAAACCAGTACTAGACTATTTGAAAGATAAGTAAGGATGAAATATTTAATAGCCAAGGATGTGGCTGATCTACATGAAAAAGTCATTTTAGATAATGAGCTTCAAGGACAAGCAGCCAATAAGTCAATTGAATCAATCATCGCTCGAATAGATAATCGGGTTTCCTACGGCATCATTACAGACGAATTTGAATTAGCCGCTTGTTATGCTTGCTATATTGCGGTTGGTCACGCGTTTAATGATGCCAATAAACGTACGGCAATGGCTTCCATGGATATCTGTCTGGCGATAAATGGAATTAAACTTAATTACTTATCAGAAGAAGCTGGAAACATGATTATTAAAGCCGCCCAAGGCATCGTCGATGAAGCAGAACTCGCCGAATGGCTGAGAAGTAAAATATAATTTTTTCTTGTGTCAGCCAAGTTTCCTAGCTAACACCATTAGACTACGTTTCTGTCATCCCGAGCATTGCCGAGGGATCTTCCCCTTCCGTTATTCTGGTGAAAGTGCACAGGAATCAAAAACTTTTGTCATTATGAGTAAACGAATTTTATGCGTGAACAGAAAAATCTTTTTCCAACTCCATATAATCAATCTCCACAATCCAATAACTTGTTTTTGTACCTTGAATTACAACCTCAACTTCATCTTCAGCAGACTTCTTTAACAATGCCTTGGCCAGTGGCGAGTCAACACTGATGTAACCCTTGCTATCATTCGAATCAATTTCATCCCCACCCACTACTCGATAACTTAGTAAATCACCTTCCTCTGTCTCTAATTTCACCCTGGCACCAAAAAATACGCGAGAGTCATCTGCTATTTCATTCACTACTTTCAAATCAGGAATCCGCTTTTGTAGATAGCGAATCCTACGATCAATTTCCCCGAGTTGTTTTTTACGATAGATATATTCCGCATTTTCAGAACGATCGCCTTCCGCAGCTGCAGCTGATAATGCTCGCGTCACTTCTGTTCGCTTTTTCCACAAACACTTCAGTTCCTGGTTCAGAGCGTTAAACCCTTCATTAGTGATATAAGGAGATGATTTAGGCTGAGGTGCACGATATCGTGACATACTTCATAGTTTATTTGTGTCTAATTTCACACATACGATCTTTTATCTGGACAGTATACCCAAAGAAATATAGATTTAAATCAGTAACTGTTATTTCATAAATAAAAATGAAATAAAGAAAAATAATAAAGATAGTAACAATGTATATAAATAGTAAATTAAATCGATCAAATGATCATATTTCTTTCTTACTAGACCTATGCTTACTACTTATTTGTAGTTTTCTTTTAGGTATCTTGCAAAACATAGCGCATGCTCAAAATAAACTTATTGATAATTTGGCGCTTACTCAAACCCAAGAAAAACAATTTTCCTTAAGCTATAACAAAGAACTTCAACAATTACAGGTTAACGGAATATTGGAGATTGGAGTATTATCCGCTTTTGAAAAAATGCTGCAGAAACATCCAGAATCAATAACAGTAGTATTCAACAGTAATGGTGGAAATGTTTATCAAGCACGTGGACTAGCTAGAATTATTACCTCGAACGAGCTCAGTACCTATGTATCTGGAGATTGTTACTCTGCGTGCACAATAGCTTATATAGCAGGAAAAACTAGAACCATTAACGCTACAGGAAAGCTTGGTTTTCATCAGTATGATATTAAGTCTAAAATTCTAAATCACCGTCTGGATGCTAAAGAAGAGCAGAACAAGGATCTGCCTTATTTTGAATCACGTATATCTGACATCAACTTCGTTCGCAAAATCTTTAAAACAAAAAATTCTGGTATCTGGATCCCTGAACATCAAGACTTGTTAAACTCTGGCGTCATCCATAAGATAGTAAGTGAACCTGATCGATAAATGCCTTATCCAAGTTTTTTGGGTTATTTTCGTAGGCCAACTTGCAGAATCCTGTTAAATTCCCAATTATTCCCCTCTGTTTATTTTTAATCCTTCCGCCCCCTTTTCATGAATGAAGTAAATTACCGATATCATTAATCAAATAAAATATAATCAAAATTGCTTCATTACTTAACTATAAGAAAAATGGATTCTCAGATGTTTACTATTCCAATAATTGATATATCCAATTGGTACCAAAGTGAGTCGGTATTAAGACTAGAAGTTGCGACAAATATTCACGATGCAATTGTTAATTATCGCTGTTTTTATTTAGTAAATCATCCAATTCAGTCTGAGGTTATTGATAAAGCATATGAATCAAGCAAAAGATTTCACAAAAGCGAAGAAAGCTTCAAGATGAAATATCATATCTCTCTTAGCAAGCATTATAGAGGATATGTGACTTTTAAAGATACAGAATATAAGGAGGAAGACAAAGAAATTTTTAACCACCATAACTCTTTTGATATTTCTTATTGACCCTGTAAATAATTCTGTGTATTTGCCACGGGTTTATGATCATTGAAAATCGGATAACCGATCTTCAAATTCAATCATAAAACGATTCAATGCCGATTTCCAGTTACGGATCGGCATCGTCCATTTTTTAGACGAATCCATAATCGCCAGATAAACCACTTTTTTTGCCGATTCATCAGTGGGAAATAATTTGCGTTTTTTGATCGCTTTACGAATCACACTGTTCAACGATTCGATGGCGTTGGTCGTGTAAATGGCCTTGCGAATATCATCCGGATAATTGAATAACGTATTGAGATTCGGCCAATGGGTACGCCAGGATTTACTGATTTGAGGATACTTGCCATCCCAACGCTCACTGAATTGATCCAGTGCAAGCAAAGCTTGCTCCTCGGTACTGGCCTGATAAATCCGTTTTAAATCAGCCGTCACCGGCTTGTAATCTTTCCAGGGCACATACTTAATCGAGTTTCGTACCATATGGACAATACACAGCTGAATCTGAGTATGGGGATACACGGTATTGATCGCATCAGCAAATCCCTTCAATCCGTCCACACAGGCAATCAGAATATCGTTGATGCCGCGGTTCTGTAACTCAGTCAGTACACCCAGCCAGAACTTAGCACCTTCGTTTTCACCCAGCCACAAACCTAATAATTCCTTGTGACCCTCCATATTCACGCCTAAGGCCAAATAAATCGATTTGTTGATGACCTTGCGATCCTGGCGAATCTTGACCACGATACAGTCCAGGTAAACGATTGGATAAATACTATCCAAGGGCCGCGATTGCCAATCAACAACCTGCTCAATCACCGCATCAGTCACTTTCGAAATCAGTGAAGCTGACACATCCGCATCGTACATCTCCTTGAAGGTGGCGACAATTTCACGCGTCGTCATGCCTTTGGCATACAAACTCAGTATCTTGTCGTCCATCGACGTGAAGCGAGTTTGATGTTTCTTGATTAATTGCGGTTCAAATTCGCCTGACCGATCTCTCGGTGTGTCCAGGATAAATTCACCGTCTTCAGTTTTTAAACGCTTGGAGGTATATCCATTGCGGGTATTGCCTGTCGTGCTGGAATCATGTTTGGCATAACCCAAATGATCATCCAGTTCTGCACCTAATGCCGCTTCAACCGTCACTTTGGTGAGTATCTTTGAAAATTCAGCCAGATCTTTCTGAGTTTTAATACCTTTGGCTGCCTCACGCGCAAAGGCTTCAAGTTCATCTTTGTTCATTGTTTGCTTACCTTAACTTAATCAATTAATAATAAGCAAATACACAATCTAATTTATAGTCTCTTCTTATGACATGAATCCATTAGATCCAAGATGCCATCCAGGATACGGTCTAATTGGACCAAATATTTGGCCTAATCTGAAGAATTTTAAAAAAAATATTTCAACATATTATGATTCTGACCTTCCCCAGTGTTATTACTAAGAAATTGATGAGATAGATTCGTTTTATGCTACTTGTTGTTGTGTAAATTGAAGAATAAAGATGATCTATTTTACAAACGTCAACAATCAGTATCTCCTGGTCGAGCATGTCATCGTTGAACTTTAAATGATTGCCTTGAGTAATAAATTCCCTTTGGAAGTCATTTTGGACGTAACTCTCGCTTGTTACAGATCTATTTGGTTTCAGCATTCTCAGCTATAAAAGTTTCCATCTAACGAGAATTCCCAAATAAAGCCAATTCCCGTGAACACTTTGGAGCATCCATCAAGGTTACAACTGCTCTGCGATTAAATTGTCCCATTTTTTCCACATATCCATCACTGGTTAACATGGGAGTATAAATAGGATCTCGGTCATTAAACCCAGCCTTATAGAGCAAATAATCGTGTTGGGCTAAACATGCATTGTGGTCATAGATATCATTAAACTTCTCATTGCATAAATAGCTTGGCCAAAGCTGACGTGTTATTTTTATATTATTCATAGTAATTTCTTTTAATTCAATAAGTTCTTTATGTTTGTCGAAACCATATTTGGCTTTCGCCTGTGCAATGAATTCTTCATCAAACATTCCCTTACTAATGAACTCACTAACTACCGATGCACGTTCATTTGCAATCTCCATATTCTGAAAATGATGATTTGTTACACCACAATCGCCCTGATAACAGGACGAATCTGGATAAGCTGTGACCATGATCCATGCTTTATTCATGTCACTACTGCAAGACACCGAGCTCTCTAAATAATCTAACATCAGCCCAGCCATTAAAATTTTATCTTCAAGATCCAGCGCTTTATCATTGGCGTTTTCAAACACTGGAAGCCATAACGGATATACACCTTCATGAGTATTGTCAAAAAAAACATTAATGCTATTTTTAGTTGAACTGTCAGTTGGCTGGTGATTAATATGCATTGAAGGGGTTCGATTAGCTAAATCAAGCTTGGAAAAAATCAGGTTACTTGTGTGATTTATCAAGTGTTTAAGTCTTTGTTCACTCAAACTTTGACTCGCTAATACATCTTTAAATCCTTCATCTACTGCAGCATAATTCTCTTTTGGAAAACCTTGGCCATCATCTTTAAGTGAGTGATCAACAGCGAGCATACTTTCAAAACTTTTTTGAGTATGAATTTGATACTCACCCTCTGATTGTTCAATAAAAACATTACCAAACTTTATTACCTCAAATGTTTCACTATTATCGTTACTGCGAAATGTAGACGGATACTCAATTATTACTGTCCCGGCAATCAATCCAAATATAAAACATGTCAATCAGCGTTTAAAACTGGACACTTATCAGCGAGTAAAACTGAACAGTTAAATTCAATATAATTCGGTCATTAGCAACTCAAGTGAAGCGTAGCGGAACTTGAGTTGGGCTGTTTCTCCTGAGTTCCCTACGATGATTTTTTCTTTATGTTGGTCTTGAGTTTGAGCTTGGAACTGGACTGCTTAAATCGGTACGAGTCATTACCCGTTTCAATAATTGAGCAGTGATGGGTGACTCGATCCAGTAAAGCGGTCGTCATTTTCTCATCACCAAACACCCGCACCCATTCACTGAAGTTTAGATTGGTGGTGAACAGGATGGTTGTTTTCTCATACAACTTGCTGATTAGGTGGAATAACAATGCACCACCAGAAGCCGGAAACGGCAAATAACCCAGTTCATCGAAGATAACAGCATCCAAGGGCTGCATAATCCGTGCCAGTCGTCCCTGTTTATCGTCCTGCTGTTCTTTGATGAGCAAATTCACCAGATCGACCACGTTGTAAAAGCGTACTCGTCGACCTGAATGAATGGCTTTAATACCAATGGCGGTTGCTAGATGTGTTTTACCTGTGCCGGTGCCACCGACAAAGATCAAGTTGTGAGCTCGATCCATAAAATCGGCTTGTGCTAAATCTTTGATGAGGGATTGTTCAACCTTGGACTGGGTAAAATCAAATTGTTGTAGATCGCGATGGTGTGGGAACTTGGCGACTTTCATCTGGTAGTTTAGTCGTCTGACCTCTCGGTCAGCGCGTTCGGCATCCATCAATTTGATTAACCCGGATTGCAGAGTGACCTTGGTGCGAGGTGAATCGATCAGCTCAGGCAAACAGTCAGCCATGCCGTGCAGTTTTAGCGCTTTGAGTTCATCGACGAGTTCAAGCATGATTGACCTCCTGGGCGCAAAGTTGATCATACCGACCTACATTAGCCACTGGTGGAACGCTCAGTACCGGGGCATCGGTGATCGTCATCGCTTGAATCGGCTCAGATTCAATTAATCGATGCACCAGATTGGTAATGACCGATAGTTGGGTTGTCTTTGCATCTAATGCTAATTCACAGGCTACACTCACGGTTTCCAGGCCATGCTGACGAACCAATAGTAATAATTGCACAAACTCCCGATCACCCCCGTCACGTTTGAGATAGCGGGCTTTAAGCGTTAACAACGCTTTAGGTAATTCCCAATCGACAAACGGGGCACCGTTGCGCAACGCACCCGGTTTAATCTCAAGCACTGGCAAATAATGCCAGGGATCAAAGATCATTTGGTCTCGTGCAAACGAGCGCTGATGTTCGGCGACCACCACGTCATTGACGACAACTTTAATGAGTGTGGCATACGCTCGTACAGAGACTACCTGACCGACATACTGACACGGTACCGAGTATTGGTTGCGATCATAGTGCACCACACAGGTCGCATGTACACGCGCTAAACGTTCATAATACCCATCAAAAGCCACGATGGCACCACGCAAGTGGGCTTGTTCCTCGGCAAAGACCTCATCAATTAACATGGATTTATTCGTGGGGTGTGGACGTTGACCCATCTGCTTACAGCGTTGTTCCAGCCATTGGTTTAATTCATTTAAATCCGCAAACGTTGACCGTGGCACAAATAATCGCTGACGCATAATACCGACTTGGCGTTCAACCTGACCTTTCTCCCAGCCTGCAGCCGGCGTGCAGGCAATCGGTTCTATCAGATAATGATTCATCAGGCTTAAAAAACGCCGATTAAACTCTCGGTGTTTACCTTGGAGAATGCTATTCACGATCGGCTTAGGGTTATCGTATATCATCTTCTTCGGTAATCCATCGAAGAACTCAAACGCCCGGATATGTGCATCAAAGACCATCTCCTGGGTTTCTCTGGAATACGCGCGTAGATACGATTTACGTGAATGGCATAATCTAAAATGAGCCAGCTTAATCTTGACGTTACAACCCCCCAAGATAATCTGCTCGTGTGACCAGTCAAACTGACACGCTTCACCCGGTGCAAAGATCAAGGGTATATAGGCCTGTTTGATCGACTGACTGGACTGGTCCTTCCAGGCTTTGACAAACCGCTGAACGCTGTCATACGCCCCTCGATAACCCTGAAGTTGAATGCCCTCATACAATTGGACAGCAGTACGTCGAGCCCGTACTGAACGGGTGGCATCTACTTCAAGCCATTCGATTAGCTGGGGTTTGAATGACTCCAGCTTCGGACAGACGATAGGAACTGAACGCTGGTAAACCGGTTCGTTGGATTCATTTAAATATTTATATACGGTCGTGCGCGATACATTAAATTCACGGGCCACTTCGCTGACATTGCGGCCGTCGACTAAACACATTCGTCGTATCTTGGTACAGATATGCATGCAGATCACCTGACAGTTTCCTCGGATTCTTAACTCCGAGACAGTTAATAGTATGGTGTTCAGTTTTACACGCTGATCACCCCCGAAACTGTCCATTTTTGCACGCTGTTTAACAATAAAACATATAAAAACTATGGAAAAAGATGTTTTAAGCAACATTTCAAGGCCAAATTTATTTTCGAAGTTGAACTGATGTTGATACCTCAGTAAAAATCGAAGACGAACATCTGACTTGAGATCTTTACTTTTCTTATACTCCCGGTAAACAATAAGAACAAAAGTCATTGTTGAAGCAATAATGGCCAGAACCAGAATAAAGGGGTGTTGGATAAGAGCTTCCAACCAGGAATGCCAATTTTGATATTGCCCTACAAATATCCCGGTTTCTAAGTACACTCCAGTAGATAAGGATCCAAATAGAATCAATAACAAAAAGCCACCAAAAAGAGTGGGTTTTCCGACTGGATCAACAATTGAGTTGACAATTTTTTTAAAAAATTCATATACATCAGCAGTACTAATACTCACGCTGTCATCAAGATATGACCTAATTGCAGCAACATCAGATATCTCGTGATGTAAATCCTTTAGCACTATATTTAGATTTGAGATTGATATATTTAACGCTTGCAGAATCGAATTAAAATCCAGTACTTCGACCTTCTTTTCTTCATGTTTTTTTCGGGGTATTAAAAAGTATTTTAAAAAATGCTCTCTAATGCCTTGAAAGTCACTATTTAACGTGAAATGTTTATGATAATACCCTGTATGTCGTCAGATGATTTGGGACAGTTAGTTCTTAAAATTAAGAGAGACTATCCGATCATATCACTTGCCTGAGATCAGGCACACAGTTTTAGGTTTTCGCACCTCCTTTGGTTTAACGTTTGTTGTTTAATAACGGCTCGCTCATCGATGATTTGCTGATATCGACCATAATACATATCCGCCGGTGTCACATTGTCTAACGACTCATGATAGCGTTCGTGGTTGTAATGATGAACAAACTGTTCAATGGCTTGTTCGAGTTCGCCAGGCAGATAATAATGCTCAAGTTTGACGACGTTTTTCATTGACCGATGATAGCGTTCAATTTTACCCTGAGTCATCGGATGGTACGGTGTTCCACGAGTATGCGTCATCTGATGATAAGCCAGGTAATCTTTCAGCTCACCGGATAGATACGCCGGGCCATTATCACTGAGTAGCCGTGGTCGGTGTTTAACAGGCACATTTGTCACACCCGTTACAGCAATCGCTTGATCCAGGGTGTCTTTGACATCACCCGCGCCCATGGTACTAGTGAGCATCCAGCTCAGAATAAACCGTGAATAATCATCCAGTACGGTAGACAGATAATACCAACCCCAGCCGATGATTTTGAAATAGGTAAAATCAGTCTGCCATAATTCATTGATTCGCTTGGTTGGCGTATGGAAGGTATCACTGGCCGATAGCAGAATATAGGCCGGTGAGGTAATCAGGTCATGGGCCTTCAAAATACGGTAAACACTGGACTCAGAGATAAAGTACCTGTGTTCATCGGTAATTTGCCAGGCCAGTTCACGAGGTGATTTCTCCGGGTACTGAAGTGCAATCTCGAGACATTGCTCTTTGACTGATTCGGGGAGTTTGTTCCAGAACCGTTGGGGAGATTTACAATGACTTTCCAATGCATCAGGGCCACCCATTTGATAGAGTTGATACCAACGGTAAAAACTGCTGCGAGCAATACCCAGTTCCGCTAATGTCCTACTCACGGGAAGTTCACTGGCTTCAACTATATGGATAATTTCCACTTTTTCAGCCGCCGACAAACTCATTCGTCGTCCCACGTCGAGTCCAAGCCAAGCACACTTTTTTTAAGCACCGTATTCTTCAAAACAACATCGGCCAGTGCATGTTTTAGCTGATTGTTTTCTTTGCGAAGTTCAGTCACTTCCTCTGAATTGGCTTCACGCTTAATATCACCGGCCAAACGTTGTTTCCCGGCTTCAAGAAAGTCTTTGCTCCAACGGTAATACGTATTCTGATTGATCCCTTCCCGGCGGCATAACTCGGCAATACTATCCTCACCTCGAAGACCGTCTAATACAATCCGAATCTTTTCATCGGCTGAATATTTATGACGGGTGTTGCGTTTAATTGCTTTAACTAATTTCTCTGAGTTATATTTACTCATCTTAAGACTCCTATAAATTACTATTAAATTAACAGAAGTCTCTCTTGTTCAGAACATCAACTTTGTCTCATATCCTCTGACGGGATACAGTATCCTGTCACTGTGAATGATGTTTTGCCAGTTAAATTCGAAAGCTGGACTTCCTGCCCTAATGTACTGTTTTGTCCGGCAATCAATCCTATCCTTCCTGATATTCCTTCTCGTGTATAAAGCCTGGAAAATTCATTGAAAGAAGCATCAAACGGCCCCGCGTCACGAAATGCTCTCAATCTTGAATCAGCTAATTGGACTTGAGCTGGGTTGTTGTTTAAAGGTTGTCTGATCTGAGATTGCAGTAACTCACTGACTCTGGCGATTTCATGGCGCGGGCGGTTGAGGTAGGCATCGGCCATTAGTCTGTGCGCTGAGTAATTACCTGGATCATGAGCTAAAGATTTAGCACCTTCTAACACTGTGAGTTGATCGAATCCTAATTCTTCATAGATTCGCGCGGCACTGGCTGAACGCACAGCCAAATCTTCGTCCAGGTTTGGGCTTGAGCGATAGACTGCACGATTATCATTTTCCTCGATTGATTGTTGTAGATCAGCTAATGCTTTTGTCGGTTGATTAATCGACTGATACAAAAATGCTCGATAAAGATAAGGCGTCGGATCTTTAGGATCTAATTGCTCTGCCAGTTGATATTGTTCCAAAGCTTGGTCTGTTTGATTAACTTCAGCATAGGTTTTGCCGAAATAAGAGCGCATCAATGAATTGAGTGGATCAAGGATAACGGCATTCGCTATATTTTCTAAGCCCTGGCTAAGTTGATTTCCTCTAATCAAAGCCAGCCCTAAACCCAGCCTTGGCAAGGGGTCGTATTCGTTGTTAGAAATTGCTAAGTTAAAGTTATCCTTTGCTTGTTTAATGTTAAATTCACTCAGTTCAATAAAACCTAATACCGTATATGTGCGTGATATGGGATCAGTATCAACTGCTCGCTGTGCTGATATTTTCGCTTCTCTCGTATACCCATTAATTTGTTGAAGCTCAGCCAGACGAGTCAAAATAGTAATACTTTCTGGATCATGGATTGAGGCCATCTCCACGCTTTCCAGCGCCCCTTTGAGATCAAACCTGGCTTGCTGAGCATAAGATTTAGCCAACAGTAATGATGGTGAATTCGGATAAGTCGTTAGTGCTTGTTCAGCTAATTGCAGCGCTTGATCCCGTTGATTTTGGGTAACTAAGATGGTGACTTTTAAGGCTTGAGAAAAATCATCTGTTTGTGCTTGCAGTTCAGCTTCCGCCTGATTAATTTTTCCTTGAGTCAATAAATCATAGGCCCTGACCGCTTTGGGGTTTGGATCAGATATATCAGGATCTAACCGGGGATAATAAAGTGCCCAATGTACTGCGTTGTCAGGCTTTACAGTGATTGGTTGCGGTGCAGTTCCTTTTTTTGCGAATGCTGCTTCATTTCTGTTGAGGTTTCCGTAGCCAAGTGAGTTACATACACCAATCTTTCCATCTAGAACTGATACAAGTGTTGCGTCTACCCCCACTGCTTGACCGTCTACTTCTTTAGCTCCAACAATGACTGTAAATTCGGTTCCTTCAACTGAGGCATTCATATAAGGCGTATTAACATTTAAGCTTTGTGGTTCTTCTGTGAATAAATGGACGGCTCCTTGCTTAAGGTATAACCATGCTCTGTTTATGGTTCGTTCGCAGTATTCAACCGCATTAGAATAAGAACTAAATGCAGAACCAGATACTCTTTGGACTTTAGGGGGCTCTCGCTCAGGAGCTAACTTTGCTGAAGGATTATTAACAGTAAATATCGAATTCGATTCCAGCGTTAATTTAATGCTCGGTTTGTCTTTTTCTATTTGATTATCCAGTGAAATTACAGCCTTACTGTTTTCACCTGTTTTTATCGTATCACCTTCGCATATATATCGTTTAGTATCGTTATCAGAATAATCTTTTACCTTGTGGTATTTACGTTCCCCGGATTTATCTTTGGGATCAACGGCCACATCATCTGTGAACGAAATGAAGTATCCAACTTTAGGATTATCTGCTGTGCAAGAATTCTCATCTGCTATTGCATTAGAAATGATTAGCAGTGACGCAAGTTGAGCTAGAACCGACATAGCCAACCCCCGCCCTAGTTGACTCCTCTGTGTCATTTTATATCCTTGTATTTTTTGTGAGTTTTAAGTAGGCTGACAATATTCCTCTATTTATTATCAACATTCTTTATCAAAGATAGCACGATACACCAAGTTTATACAAGTATGTCTTTAGTTATAGAATTTAGTTAATTGAAAAACTATTTCATAGCACCAAGAAAAAAATACACTGAATTTATTAAAGTCTAAAGGCTACGGAGAAAGATCTCTCCATTAGTGTTTTATGCTCATGCAGGCGTGAAATCACAAAGCAAAAGAATTCCGAAACAAGGTTTTAAAGAAATACAATTGTGGCTTTAACTGACTAGTTCATAGACTTTGGTGAGGTTATTTTTTCCTCTCAACTTTACTTGCCCTAAGTCACGTGTTTTGAAATTCTTAAGATTTTTTTCAATATTGTCAGTAATCAAAATACTAGTCTGTGTGTTCTTATTGTACTGCTCAAGCCTTGAAGCGGTATAAACCGTATCACCTACCACAGCAAAAGTATAATGTGATTTGTCACCGATGTTCCCCAACGCGAACTCACCACAGTCCATACCGATTCTAGTGATGAAAGGTGTTTTCGAATGTAGTTGATTGAATTTTTCTATGCTTTTCATGATGCACAATGCGGCTTTGGCACTATTGTTACAAAGATATTCTTGCTGACCTTCCCAAACCGCAGTCAAACTATCCCCGTCAACTAAATAAACTTCACCATTATTATTTGATACACACTGGTTGAGGATGGAGAAATATTCGTTGACTAATTGTTTCATTTGAGCAACGGGTAACTGTTCAGAAATTTGTGTGAAGCCTTGTACATCAGTGACCATACAAACCCCTTGTGTGATTTCACTTGTGGTGTTTTCACCTTCTCTTGCTTCTACGGACCTGACTGCGGCACTAGGTAAGTAACTTGTGAATTTTTGCTTTTGCTTTTGCGTGATCCAGAATCTATTAGCCAAGAGAATTGCGGATGACAAAAGCAACCCAATGAGTGGAGTGACAATGGGAAACCAATAAGATTGGGTCTTAAAGTAATGTGTTGCAATTAGGATGTACAAAAAGACAACGAGAGCCATACCCAAAAGTATTAACTTTTCTTTTCTAATGATAGACAGTGAAAAAGTTGAAATACAACAAAGAAATGTCATAAAAAACAACATTGTTTTTGAGTATTTCCTTAAGTAATTATTATTTAACAGATTAGCAAATGCTGTTGCAGTGATTTCTACTCCACTCATCTTGTCGTTATCGTTTGCTACTGCAGTTTCAAAATCATCGCTCTTGTCCTCATTACTGACTTCAAACAAACCGCCTATAAATACCGCTGCATTATTGAATTTACTTTCTTCAGGTTTAAATTCAAATTCATCATAATGTTGATTGAATTCTTGATAGGTCATTGTGTGGATAGTTTGGGGTTGACCATAAAAATTCAAATAAATACCCGGATTATCTTTGCGCACACCCAAGTGTTTCTTTAAATAAATCAGGCTCTCTAGCCAGCTTTTTAACGCAGGCGAAGATTCCGAACTAACAAGGCCTTTCAGTATGTCCGGTTTGTTAAGCAATTCTTCCCGTAATAGATGCATCAATTCGCATAACTGTATTTTTTGAAATTGATCAGTTTTTATAGCTAGTACGGCTTTTAAGTTTTCAAAAGAATTTGAATTCAAAAGATGTAGTTCTAGCATTGCAGCAGGAAGCGTAGATATCCTCGGTTTATGAGTATCTGTTCCAACACTTGCAAGAGCTTTATTAGGCAAATCCGCATCAACCAAGTAGGAGAAACAAGGACTATCCTGTTGTTTGTCGTGAACAACAGAGTAATAAGGATAAAAAGCATCTTTCCTGTGTGTATTATTATCAAGTAATGCGGGAGCTAAACTAGGAGAAAACTCAGCCAGGGATTTAATTGGGTTTCTTATTAGATCAACCCATCCAATTTCTGTTTTTATATTAGAGAGGATTTGAACCAAAATAAGATTTTTACTTTCTTCTAAGCTTGTTGCTAATTCCTCATCATTTTGCTCAGTTTGATATTCACTAAAATATATATCAACTGCAATTTGCCGTGCGTTTAGTGACTTCAACCTGCCAATGACTTTTGCATGTTCCATTCTGTCACTATGTCTTAATAAGGTTGTTTGACCGATTTCCGTGTTCTTGTAAGGCGTCAGTATAAAGATATTTTCAGGGGGCTTGATCTCACCCCGTAATTTGTAATGCAAAGGCAATCCAAATCTTTTCTCTATGTTTTCACCTTGATTAGTGACTGATACAATGGAAATAGCAAGACTTATTGCAAGGAAAGTAAAAAAGTTTTTTACACTAATCGGCATGTGTTTTAGTCATTTCAATCAAACCAATTTGACTGAGCATTCTGATTTGTTGGTCATAAATAGTGAATACAAGGATATACTTAATTACGTAAATCTTTTGGAACATTTGCAAAGTCACTGTATTATTAATTCGTTGTTCGCTCAGGAAGAAGTTTTACCTTCGAATTATGAAATCTGAAAAGTTAAAACGGCTCCATGTATTTTCTAATTTGACTCAAGATGAATTGGAATCGATCAATACTCATCTAACCTGGCACATTTATTCCAAAAACTCGATTGTTTTAAACCATCATGAATACTCAGATGAAGTTTACTTTATTGCTAAAGGTTCTGTAAGAGCCACTACCTATTCATTAGCAGGTAAAGAAATAGCTTACCAAGACTTGTTTGAAGGTGATATGTTTGGTGAGCTATCAGCAATTGATGCTGGAACCAGAACAACAAGCATCGTCACTCTGGAATCCTGTGAGCTTGGACGTATCGCAGCAGAAGATTTCAAAATCATTATACAAACTTACCCATCCGTCAATTCGAAAGTTATGTATCGTTTGACCACTTTAGTTCGGTTTTTATGTAGTCGGATTTATGAGTTTTCGGTATTGGATGTTAAAGACAGAATTCGAGCTGAAATCATTCGTCACGCCAGGCAAAATAAAAACGAAACTAAATATGCAGTCATAGATAAAATGCCTACCCATGAGGAAATTGCTAATAGGGTTTCGACGCATCGGGAAGCTGTAACCAAGGAATTCAGTCAACTGGTAAAACTAGGATTGATAGAAAAATCAGGCCGCAAAATTATTGTTCCGGATATAGATAAACTGACTGCAACATTGTTGGAAGAGATTTGAACACTGGAGAAAGCTTCTTACATGACTTAGCCTTGTAGTCGGCTAATGGAGATTCTGGATCGAGGCCAGAATGACTATATCTAACTAAAGTCTAAATATATTTTCTCAAATGTGGGATTTCCCACATTTCTTTTTTATGTCTTTTGTTTAAATGATTTCCATTGTTACTTATTGGAACATTGAACACAGGGAAAGGCACATGAAAAAATATATTCTTATCGATAAAAACACAATGTCACGTGATTCATTTTTATCACTTATTTATAGTCTTGAAGATGATGCAGTTGTTCTTGAGTGCAAATCTTTAGATGAAGCCCGAAACCTAGATAACACGCACACGAATACTAATTTTATAGTCTTTCACGCAACTTATGAAAATGTTCTTGATATTGATTTTTTTGAACAACTTCAAGAATTGGCGCCCAAGAGTAAATGCCTATTAGTTGTTGAACAAAATCATCTTATACAGACCGAAACACTGCCTGAACACATCTACTCTGTCACCACTGTGGACAGCCCCAAAAGTGAAATTATCGCAGCCATTAGATCTATAAGAGTTGGCCAAAAGTATATTGGACAACATGTTCAAAAGGCTACTGATAAATCCTGTGCCCATAATGATCGAATCAAATTTCCAACTCTAAAACATAGATTTGCTGGAGAAATCAAGAACAAACTCACACCTCGTCAATGTGAAGTTTTGGATTATATGATCAAGGGCTATGCAAACAAGTTAATTGCTTATGAGCTTGGGGTATCAGAAGGTACGGTGAAGTTACATGTTTCTTCAATTTTACGTGCTTTGAAAGTGACGAATAGGACTGAGGCAGCAATGAGAGCGGGGCATTTTTTGAATTCTCCCGCACACTAAATCTTTGGAGAGAGAACATAACAAGACTAATGATCATGACTAAAAAATAATTTAAAACAGACAATAATAAGAAAACTCAGCCAGAATAATTCTGGCTGTTTTTTTGGAACTACTCTTCAAGCCACACGATTCGCATGGAGATCCTGAATCGAGTTCAGGATGACAAGCAGCGGAGATTACTCAGCAAACTCTAAATTGCAAGAATGCACACCCCAGATCAAGTCCAGGAGGACTGCCCTATTTGTTGAATCGCTCAACTCGGAATGAACTCAATAGTTCTGACTTTTTGTTTTCTAATACTTCTTCTGTTGCAAGTTTTCCGATAATTGGGGCCAGTGTTACGCCACTATGCGTTGAGACGATGTATAAACCTGGTTTGCTTTCTGGTTGACCAATTACAGAATATCCATCTTCTGGCATAGGACGATAGGCTGCGGTGATTTTGTCAATCTCAATATTCTTTTGTTCTGGGAAATAACTTGTGAATCGACTCATTGTTCTTCGTGCAATGGCTTCCAGGTCAACTTCCCCTTCTATGTCATGCAACCAATCTCCAATGACTACTGAACCATCTGTTTCTTGTTTGAAATGAATGTCGTTACCAAACAGCACTCGATTTATAAATTTTTCAAGTGGCTTGGTTTTGATGATGAACCCTTTACGGTTATTCATTGGAAGATTAAGGTTAAGTTTTGTCAATAACTGGCCCGTCGAAATTCCTGCTGTGATAACTGTTGTGTCGGCGAAATATCTATCCTGATTAGTTTCTACCCCAATGATTTGATCGTCTTTTAGAATAAAATCAATTGCTTGAATTTGTTCGATGACATTGGCTTGTGATTGATTTAAAAGAGCTTTGACTAACTTTTCCGCATCTACAGCACCTTCTTTTTCTGCTTTCATGGCTAACGGGGGCAAATTAGACATATGAGGTTCTAGTTGCTTAAATTGATCTGCATCGATGAGTTCAACTGAATAGCCCAATGATTCTAAGGCTGTATAGTGATTACGTAATTCTTCTCCTTGTAGCTCCCAAAATAAGCAGCCATTAAATTGAGTTTCTACATTATCAGGTAATTCACTAAGCAAATGAGTATATTCCTTAAGACTGGCTTGTCGTAGCTTGAAATAATCGGGTGATTCTGGGAAATTTGCGTTGAGCCAACCAAAAGAACTACCCGAGGCCTCAGCAGCAATGTGACTTTTTTCTAAAACTGTTACTTCAACTCCTCTTTTGGATAGATAATAGGCGATTGCTGCGCCGATCACTCCGGCACCTATAATGATTATTTTTTTAGGCATATTTTAGAAGACTGTTAAAAGCTAATAATATCAAATAAGTAGTGAGGTATTTGATAGTTTAGTATCTGATGGTCATCCTGACTGAGTGAGTTTTCGAACACAGGAGATCCCTCCATTACAGCCGGGATGACACACAAACAGCGATCAGGAAACTCTGAGCTCGCGAATGCTGTTCAGGACGATTGTGTTATTAATGCTTAAGATGTCTTAACCAGTAAGCTTCTAGTTTTTTGAATAACCAGACCATAGCAAAAGTCAAAACCAAGTAGAACAACCCTGCAGCGATGAAGGATTCGAAGGGGATGAAATGTCTGGAGTTAACAATTTTAGCTGCACCAAATAAGTCTACCAATGTGATAACACCTGCTAGAGCAGTGCCATGGAGCATAAAAATTGCTTCGTTACCATAAGCAGGCAATGCTCTTCGAAAAGCACTGGGCAAAATGATTCGTTGATACAAAGTAAAATCTGACATCCCGGCTGCTTTGGCAGCCTCAATTTCACCGCGAGGTGTTTGTACTATTGCTCCTCGAATAATTTCAGCCGTATAAGCCGCTGTATTTAACGCAAATGCTATTAAAGCACACCAATAGGCTTCTCTGAAAATCGGCCACAAAAAACTATCCCTAATGAAGTCAAATTGGGCCATACCATGATAAATCATGAACATTTGAATCAACAATGGTGTTCCCCGCCATACATAAATGAAGGTTTTTGCTAGCCAGGTTAACACACCTAGATTCATTGCAGCAGCTAATGCAACAGGCACTGCCAAAACAAAACCAACCACTAAAGATAAAATCAAAAGCTGAACCGTCAGGCCCAAACCTTGCAGGTAAAGCGGCAAATTCTCAATGATTGGAGAAAAATCCATTAGTGCTCTAACCCCACTGAATATTTCTTATCCAACCATTTAAGCCCTATATTGGAAACAGCCGTTATGACTAGAAACAACAGGGCAACGACAAATAAAACGTAAAAGGCTGCCTTGTCGATCCACCTGCAATACCAGCGTTGAAAACCATGTCAGGCAAACCTATAACAGCAACCAAGGCTGTTGTCTTTACCAATACTAACCAGTTATTACCAAATCCAGGTAGTGCATGGCGAACCATGGCTGGCATTGTTACTCGTGTAAACACCTGAAAAGGTGTCATGCCATAAGCATGCCCGGCTTCAATCTCACCTTTGGGTACTGCCATAATTGCACCCCGAAACGTCTCACCCATATAAGCACCAAAAATAAAACCAATGGTGAGTACACCAGCAATAAATGGGTTAACATCAATATACCCCCAACCAAATTTCTCTCCAATATTATTCACCATGACTTGCCCACCGAAGAATATCAGTGTCATTAGTACCAAATCAGGTATACCTCGAATTACCGTCGTATAAATTCCTGCAATGGTCTGTAAAAGTTTGGAATCAGAGAGTTTTGCTAAAGCAGTCAGGATGCCCAATGCCAAGGCGATAAATAAGGAAAGAACCGCAACTTCAATAGTTAACACCATGCCTTTGAGAATCAAAGGCCAGTAGCCGTATAGTGTTATTAAGTCGCCCATTTAATAACATTTCCGTTCAAACAAGGAGCAAAATCTCCTAAATACGGCAGATACGCAAGGAGGTACTGGATCGGAGTCCGGGATGACAGTTCTTGCGTATTTAAATTTTTATCTTTATTCACCTGAAAACCTTGAGTTAATTGAGGTTTCGACTGTATTGTCGAAACCTCATCTCAATTAAGTTTAATTATTCGCCGTAAACGTCAAACTCAAAGTATTTATCATTAATGGCTTTGTAGGTACCGTTGGCACGAATATCATCAATGGCTTTGTTCATTAGCTCGGCTAAATCTGTGTCATCTTTACGCATAGCCACAGCTGCACCCTCACCAAAATACTTTGGATCACTGTAACCCGGACCCACAAATTCCCAGTCAGCGCCCTGATCAGAATTTAAAAATCCATCTTGCATGGCAACAGAATCAGCCAGCAGCAAGTCAACTCGACCAGACACTGCATCCAAATAGGCTTCATCCTGGGTTGCGTATCGCTTAATTTCTGCATCAGGAAACTCTGCTGTAATAAAATTATCGTGTGTTGTGGCACGCTGAACACCGACACTTTTACCTGCTAAACCTTCAGCGGATATTTCAATGCCAGATCCTTTCTTACGAGAGAATTTTGCAGGCGTGTTGTAGTATTTATTAGAAAAAGCGACTTTTTCCTTACGCTCCTCTGTAATCGACATTGAAGCAATAATTGCATCGTACTTTTTGGCCAATAAGGCAGGAATAATGCCGTCCCAGTCTTGAGGAATTAACTCACATTCCGCTCCAATCGACTCACAAAGCGCATTAGCAATATCAATATCAAACCCAATCAATTCACCGTCCGGTGTCATTTCACTAAAAGGAGGATAAGCACCTTCAACACCGATTCGGATTTTACTCCAGTCAGCTGCTTGGGCAGTAAGTGTAAAAAGTCCAGCTACTAAAGCTGAAATGAATAATCTATAAAATCTCATAAAAACTCCTGATTAACTAAATAGATAAATGAATATTAAAATGTAAGCCGAGTCAGGTCAAAATCCCTATTTGAGGTTACCTGATAGAAAATCTTTAAAGCGTTGTGACTTTGGTGCATCAAACACTTGAGCTGGCAAACCATCTTCTTCCACACGCCCTTGGTGCAAGAAAATCACTCGATTTGATACTTCGCGTGCGAAACCCATCTCGTGTGTCACTACTAACATGGTTCGCCCTTCTTCTGCCAGAGTTCTCATCACTTTCAACACTTCGTTAACAAGTTCAGGATCCAAAGCAGATGTCGGCTCATCAAATAATAGTGCTTTAGGTTCCATCGCCAAGGCTCGCGCAATGGCGACACGCTGCATCTGACCGCCTGATAATTGTGAAGGATAAAAATCTTTTCGATCAATCATTCCTACTCGTTCGATATATTTTTCAGCTCGTTCTCTGGCCTCAGCTTTAGTCAATTTTAGAACATGAACGGGCGCCTCCATGACATTTTGCAAAACTGTCATATGCGACCAGAGATTAAATTGCTGAAAAACCATAGCTAATTGGCTTCGAATTCTCTGAACTTGTTCTTTATTAGCGGCCTCCGGACCATTCTTACCTTGCTTCATTTGAATGGTTTCACCGTAAACCTTTACTTCACCGCTGGTTGGGGTTTCTAACAAATTGATACAGCGCAGGAAAGTACTTTTGCCAGAACCACTACTGCCGAGAATGGAAATGACATCGTGATCATTAGCTGATAAAGAAATCCCTTTGAGAACTTCAAGATCACCAAATTTTTTGTGAATATCTATAATATCGAGTGCCGCTACACCTTCTTTAGCGGCAGTGGAATCGCCTATTTGATCGCCAGCATTATCTTGTTGTAATGCTGCTACATTCTCTGACAATAGTAATCTCCGTGTGACAAGCAATATAAAGTAATCGTTATAGGCAAATTTTGCAACTGTTTATGACATATCAACAAGCGTGAGTAATAAAGGAACTTCTAATTGTGCTCAGACTTTTACTGCTTTGCTTGTATTAAACGATAACCTAAAACCCACAAACCCAGGTTCAAAAGCAAGTTCGATCATAGTTTAAATGTCCTCTTACTCACAATGTACTGGAAGTTTAAACACAGTTGAATAAAAGCCAGCTTCTCTTGTTACCACTTCAATAATTGTTTTGCCTGATCGAAACCCATGCCCCTCATCATCAAATGTAATGTAATCCGAGTCTGGATTATTGTGAATAATATTTCTAAACATTTGCTCAGATTGATTAGGCGGTACGACTTTATCTCTCATTCCCTGAAAAAATAATACTGACACACTAATATCGTTCGTCGATGTACTTGGTGAACGCCTAACATAGACTTCTCGGTTTTCAGTTGAATCACCAAGAAGGCGATCTAAATAGTATTTCTCAAACCTATGCGTTTCACTTGCAAGATCAAGCAGATTAGAAACCCCATACAAAATAACGCCTGCGGAAAAATAATCACAATGTACAAGTGCCGATAGAGCGGTAAATCCACCTGCGCTACCGCCTTTGATTATTGTTCTGGCCTTGTCGATTTGATTATTTATAGCTAAATAATCAACAACAGCACAAGCGTCATTCACATCATAGATTCCCCAATTTCCATACAGGCTCTGGCGGTAATCTCTGCCATAACCTGAGCTACCTCGATAGTCAACATCTACAACTGCAAAGCCTCTGTTAGTCCAAAATTGTATACGTAAATCAAGCGATGCTGATGCAGCACCGGTGGGACCACCATGACACAGCACAATAACAGGGGGCAACTCATTTGCTGAGATATAAGCTGAATTATGCGGAGGATAATACAACCCATAGGTAACTTGATTATTGGTAGTGGGTACTTTGATATGCTGAGGAAAACTAATTTCTTCTTCTCTTAGGAGTTTAGGTTTTGGAACTAATTTTTTGCATGAATCTGACAAAGTACTATATGTGTATATTGACTCAGATTCGTAGAACGAAGAGCCCACAAAGACACCTCTATCCTGGTCGGCATCAATATACTCGATTAATGTACTTCTACAGTCTAGATGAACAAGTTTCGGTTGTTGGGTTGAAATATCAATTTTCACTAAATGCCATACACCATCTTTTAGATATGTTGCTAAAAGTGTATTGGAGCTAAGAAATGCATAAGTTGAATCTCCTAAAGACCATTGTGGTGTAGCGAACTCACCTTCGACCTTAGTAATTTGATCAACTTGAATTGGCTTTCCTGACGAAATGGGCTTTGTCCGATATAGATTCCACCAATTATCGCGATCAGAGATAAAGTACAGCTCACCGTTTGCTGACCAACGCGGTTGACTAATGCTTTCGTTAGTTTTTCCTGCAACTAAATAAGCTGAACTTAGTGATCCATCATCTTTTATATCAGATACCCAAAGTTGGGTTTTATCCCAAGGCATATATTTTGCATCCCATGACAGCCAGGCTAATTTTGAGCCATCTACAGAAATTGTAGGTGACGCATAAAAATCACTGCCGACTGTATCCCGTCAGAGGATATGAGACAAAGTTGATGTTCTGAACAAGAGAGACTTCTGTTAATTTAATAGTAATTTATAGGAGTCTTAAGATGAGTAAATATAACTCAGAGAAATTAGTTAAAGCAATTAAACGCAACACCCGTCATAAATATTCAGCCGATGAAAAGATTCGGATTGTATTAGACGGTCTTCGAGGTGAGGATAGTATTGCCGAGTTATGCCGCCGGGAAGGGATCAATCAGAATACGTATTACCGTTGGAGCAAAGACTTTCTTGAAGCCGGGAAACAACGTTTGGCCGGTGATATTAAGCGTGAAGCCAATTCAGAGGAAGTGACTGAACTTCGCAAAGAAAACAATCAGCTAAAACATGCACTGGCCGATGTTGTTTTGAAGAATACGGTGCTTAAAAAAAGTGTGCTTGGCTTGGACTCGACGTGGGACGACGAATGAGTTTGTCGGCGGCTGAAAAAGTGGAAATTATCCATATAGTTGAAGCCAGTGAACTTCCCGTGAGTAGGACATTAGCGGAACTGGGTATTGCTCGCAGCAGTTTTTACCGTTGGTATCAACTCTATCAAATGGGTGGCCCTGATGCATTGGAAAGTCATTGTAAATCTCCCCAACGGTTCTGGAACAAACTCCCCGAATCAGTCAAAGAGCAATGTCTCGAGATTGCACTTCAGTACCCGGAGAAATCACCTCGTGAACTGGCCTGGCAAATTACCGATGAACACAGGTACTTTATCTCTGAGTCCAGTGTTTACCGTATTTTGAAGGCCCATGACCTGATTACCTCACCGGCCTATATTCTGCTATCGGCCAGTGATACCTTCCATACGCCAACCAAGCGAATCAATGAATTATGGCAGACTGATTTTACCTATTTCAAAATCATCGGCTGGGGTTGGTATTATCTGTCTACCGTACTGGATGATTATTCACGGTTTATTCTGAGCTGGATGCTCACTAGTACCATGGGCGCGGGTGATGTCAAAGACACCCTGGATCAAGCGATTGCTGTAACGGGTGTGACAAATGTGCCTGTTAAACACCGACCACGGCTACTCAGTGATAATGGCCCGGCGTATCTATCCGGTGAGCTGAAAGATTACCTGGCTTATCATCAGATGACGCATACTCGTGGAACACCGTACCATCCGATGACTCAGGGTAAAATTGAACGCTATCATCGGTCAATGAAAAACGTCGTCAAACTTGAGCATTATTATCTGCCTGGCGAACTCGAACAAGCCATTGAACAGTTTGTTCATCATTACAACCACGAACGCTATCATGAGTCGTTAGACAATGTGACACCGGCGGATATGTATTATGGTCGATATCAGCAAATCATCGATGAGCGAGCCGTTATTAAACAACAAACGTTAAACCAAAGGAGGTGCGAAAACCTAAAACTGTGTGCCTGATCTCAGGCAAGTGATATGATCGGATAGTCTCTCTTAATTTTAAGAACTAACTGTCCCAAATCATCTGACGACATACAATATTGTCTTTGTTTTAAATCTTTGACTCGAATTTTATTATCGTTCGCGTCAGCGACAGAACACCACGGGCTTGCCCGGCATTGAGTTATAGTGTTGAAGAGCCGGCACAAGCCGGGGGAATCTATTAAAAAAATATTATCGCTAGCTTGAAACGAAAAAATAGCTACTTAAGAAACTACTAGGTCAAAATTGATAACAGCTCTTAACTTTTCGTTTTACAGTTTAATGAGGCTTCAACAAGCTCTGAGCGCGACTTACAATTTAGAGCGGCCTTCAGTTGCTTATTACTTGAACAATCGAGAACATCTGAATCTGATAAATCTTTACGAGTTCGACATCTTGTAGTAATAGTTGTTACGGACTTCTGATGACGCTTATCCATTTTATTCTCCTGTGTAATTGATTTATGTTTTTAGCAAAACCATTATAGCGCCAATCAATGCTCGGTCAAATTTTGACAAAAAAACTAATTAGGGTAAAGATACTAAATTATGGATAGACCACAACACAGCAAACTGGACGATGATCTCTCAATCTTGTTCGAACCTATCGCAATCGGTCCAGTGACTGCCAAAAATCGATTCTACCAAGCACCGCATGGTAATGGATTTGGACATAGAGATCCGAATGAAATGATAGAAATGCGAAAAATAAAAGCACAAGGTGGTTGGGCTGTTATAGCAACTGAGCAAACTGAGATTCACCCTAGTAGCGATATGTCTCCATTTGCGGAGCTTCGTATATGGGATAAACGTGACATTCCAACTTTAGCAAAACTTGCTGACGTTATTCATGAGCATGATGCATTAGCCGCTTTAGAGTTATCTCATAGTGGTCTAAATGTTGCAAATCTTACTTCGGGTTTGGCTCCCCTTGCTCCAAGTTCGTTGCCGGTTGTAAGTTCAGATTTTTATTTGCACGTTCCAGTTCAATCACGGGCAATGGACAAACGTGATATTCGAAATCTAAGGAATTGGCAAATACAAGCTACAAGAAATGGCATAGAAGCTGGCTATGACATCATTTATGTTTATGCTAGCCTGCTACTTAGTCTGCCAAGCCAGTTTTTGTCACCACGTTATAACCTAAGAACAGACGAATACGGTGGAAGTTTAAAAAACCGAATGCGGTTGCTTCGTGAACTAATTGAGGACACTCTCAATATTACACAAAGTAAACAAGCTGTTGCAGTTAGATTCACCGTTGATGACTTACTCACTCCTGGCGCTAGTCAACATCCGGATTTGGAAGAATTTTTTGATCATATTGGACATCTGCCTGATTTATGGGATTTAGTAGTTTGTGGGATGGGCGCAGATGCAGGGACATCTCGTTTTAATATTAGCGATATGCAAATCGATCTTTACAAATATATAAAATCTCTCACTCAAGTTCCAATAGCAAGCGTGAGTTTCATTAATGAACCCAAAATCATGGCACAGCTTATCAGAGATGGTGTGGTCGATATTCTTTCAGCAGCGCGTCCATCAATCGCTGACCCTTTTTTACCTAATAAAATTCGTGCCGGTAAAGAAGACGAAATTCGCCATTGTATAAAGTGTAATACTTGTATTAGCGGAGAACTGGGCTTTACACCAGTCAAATGCACCCAAAACCCTACCTTTGGTGAATCTTGGCGAAAGGGTTGGCATCCAGAGGTCATTGAAAAAACACCTAATACTAGTTCGGTAATGATTATTGGCACAGGCCCTGCTGGGCTCGAGGCTGGACTATGTCTAAGCAAGCGTGGTTTTGATGTACAGTTGTTTGAAGCCAGGGAAATGTTTGGTGGACGAGCGTGGGATGAAGCAAAACTGCCGGGACTGCAAGAATGGCGATTTATTTATGAAGATCGATTAAATTTATTAGTTAAATCAAGTAACGTTGAATTGAACCATACAACCCCTATCACTGTGGATGACATTATAGATTCCGATGTAGAACACGTCGTTTTCGCTACAGGTGCTAAATGGTTAAAAAACGGGTTATCACGCAACGGCAATCCAATGCCTCAAATTGATTCAACATCCGAAATCTTAACTGTTGATGATATTTATATGGGTCACCAACCAGGCCAAACAGTATGCATTTATGACGATGATAACTATTACTTAGGTGGCGTGATTGCCGAATTGCTAGTTGAGCGTTATCAATGTGAAGTAACACTAGTCACTCCTGCAACTGTGGCATCATGCTGGACATTCATGACCATGGAACAGTTTTTTGTACAAAAAAAATTATTGCAAATGGGAGTGAAAATTGTGACACAAAAACAACTAAAACGTATTTCAAATCAATGTATGCACATCAGCTGCATTTATACAGACACACAAACGCAGCTTGATGCGGATAGTTTTATTCTTATCACCGCCAGAAAACCCAATGACAAGCTTTTTCAACTATTGCTCGAACATCAATCAATACATGAACTAAACTTCAAGAGCATGGAATGTATTGGTGATGCCTATCAACCAGCATTAATTGCTAACGCTATCCACTCGGGACATATGTATGCCCGTAAATTAGGTATCGATACATTCGATCAGGACACGATCATAAACCGATCACATTATTATTGAATAAAAATATTAACATGTTGATTGTAAACAATAGTCTTGTAGTTAAACCTTCATTAGCACTCGATATAAAACAAAAAAACAACAGTGTGATAGTTTCACATGAGAATGTTCAAAAAATATTTGAGGCTGATGATAAAACTTTAACAAGCCTTGGGCAGATTTGTGATCCCTCAGTCCATCTAAATATACCGACGACTGATTTAGTAACAACACTCAAAAATTTGATCGATCTTGGAATTCTTGATTATTATTTTTACGATCAAGATCAACTTGTTTTTTCAATTTTGCCACGAGCATTGAACACATCAGTTAACAAGTTAACGGATGAGAAACCAAGCTCCAGTGCAAGGCCCTATTACCTTAGTCAGCAAGGCGATTCAATTGTTATTGGACGACCCGGAGGCATCTATGAACTTAGATGCCATAATTATGCCTATCTAGAGAGTTTGTTTATAGACGATTCAAACAAAGAAGAAACAGAGGTCGGAAGTTTAGTTAAAGCTGTTTTATCCCTTCTTGGGTGGCAGTTGCCTTCGAACGACGAAGATTTTTATAAGAACTGGTCACACGAAGAAACGATGTTCCACTATCTTTCAAGGGATCATGATGATTACAGCTATCGTGGACCTACTTCTCACCCCATCAAAAACCTGACTGTTTTTGATAGATTATTTGAAAAAAGTCAAAAAGAGTTCAAGTTCGAAAGCATTGAAGAGTCTGATAATACACTTGACTGGTGCTTAAAGAATAGGCGTTCAAACAGAAGGAGAAATGATCATCTAACAAGTCAATCATTATTCTGTCTGCTGGATAAATCAGCACAAGTGTTATATCAGGAAGAGAAAGATGATAAATCCTACAACTATTGTCCTTACCCAACCGCTGGTGGATTAAATGAGTTAGTTCTTTTTGCTCTATTAGCTAAACCAATCGACAAACTGCCTGCTGGAACTTATTGTTATGATCCAATAAATCATTCACTGCATCATCTTATCTCCTGTCGACAAGCTGAGGTTGATATTCTAAATCAGGCAGCACTTTGTATCGGTCTAGAGCAACAACCAACGGCTGTTATTGTAATTGCTAGCGATTTTGAAAAAATTGCAACCGCCTACCAATCCATTGCATATCGGTTAACACTAGTCACAACAGGTTGTGTGTTACAAAACATTATGCTTAACGCTACTCAACTTGAGATTAGCGTATGCCCAACTGGTGTTGGCAATCTTTATCATATGGAGAAATTGATTGGCATCAATGATAGTCAACTACCCGCCATGCTCGAAATAGCAGTGCCGTAGTTTCGACAACTGTTAAGTTCGGAATTTATTTTGAATCATCAACGTCTAGTGCCTTTTATCAAAGAGGCGCAAACGTTGATTAGAATTGCAACTCCTATCACACTCGCCATGACTTTGGACGTTGCTAATGGACTAATTGACACGATTATGTTGGGGCAATATAACACCCTTGATCTCGCCTCGGGCGCCATGGGAGCCTCACTTCGATTATTCATTACTCTGGGATGCATTGGCATTTTCATGAGCCTGACTCCACTTGTAGCGGAACTAAAAGGTTCACAACAGTCTCAACGCATAGCTTTCATCTTCCAGCAGGGAGTCTGGATCGCTTTACCCCTGAGCGTTATAGTGTTATTGCTTTTACAAAACAGCGATTACATTCTGAGATATGTCAGCACTGACACTCAACTCATTACTGATGCACAAGCCTATTTGAATATTATCTCGTGGTCGATGCCGTTTACTATTTTGTATCTGGTCATGCGGTTTGTTAATGAAGGTGTTGAATATACTCTGCCCATGATGGTAGTTCAGATGATCGCACTTCCGGTAAACATTTTAGGTAACTACTTATTAATTTTTGGGAATCTCGGTTTTCCTGAGTTAGGCGTTAGTGGAGCCGCGATAGCTTCAGCTATTACTTATTCATTGAGCTGTCTGTTGCTATACCTCAATAATATCCTGAATAAAGAGCACCTCAAGCTCCATTTATTTAAAGAATTTAGTTTACCCAAATTGAGTCAAATTTTTGTGATCTTAAAGTTGGGTATTCCAATCGCATTGTCAATTTTAATGGAAGCTGGCTTGTTTACCTGTATTGCTTTAAATATGGCAACTTTAGGTGCCTTGCAAATTGCAGCTCATCAGATTGCTTACAGCTATATTTCGCTTGTATATATGATTCCACTTGGTTTATCCATAGCAGCTACGATTCGTGTTGGACACGCTAAAGGCTTAAATCGAGCAGATGAAATTCACAAAAGAGGAATCACCGCTATTATTGTTGTTACCGTGATTATGGCAGCATCATGTCTAGTACTGATTACTTTTAATCAACACATCGCAAGAATTTATTCCGATGATTTTGCAGTTGTAGCGCTAGCTTCACAGCTGCTTCTATTAGGTGGTATTTTCCAATTATCTGATGGCTTGCAAATCACAGCGGCTGGCGCTCTTAGAGGCATGCAGATCACAATGTTACCTATGCTAATTAATTTTGTTGGGTATTGGATTGTTGCCTTGCCTATATCTCTGTACTTTAGTTTTAAACTGCTTTATGGGGCTCCCGGATTATGGTACGGACTGATTATTGGACTGACGGTTTCTGCGATCATGTTAACTATAATTCTTTTTAAAAAGCTTAAACAAAGTGAATAATTCAAAATTTCGTTTAGTAATTAGTTATTGGGCAAAACCTGAAGTCAAATGAAACTCCCCGACGTAAACGGCGGGTATCAATTTTGCTTTACATGTTATCCCGCGGCAAGCCAACCCTCGCTAGCGATTAAATCATCATCCAGATTTGATACGTGTTTGAGATGACTGTAGTGAAGCTTTAGTCCAACGCCAACTGACTCTCTTTAACCACTTCCATAACAACCTGACTTTGGGTAATTGAAACACCTGGCAGATTGTTCAAAGTTTCACCCATAAATCGCTGAAAATGTTTCATGTCTTTGACTTGAACTTTTAGTAGATAATCAAACTCACCAGCAAGCATGTAGCATTCCGTCACACTAGCGACATGCCTGACTTCACGCGAAAACCAGTCATAAATGTTCTGTCCTTTATCAGCAGCCAACCTCATTTGGACAAAAATAATCAAACCGTAGCCCAGCTTTTCTGCATCTAGATTCGCTTGGTAGCCATTAATGTAGCCTTCTCGCTCTAATCTCCTGACACGCTCTAAACACGGAGTTGTAGTCAAATTAACACGCTTGGCTAACTCTACGTTGCTGATACGCCCTTCTTTTTGCAGGATTTGTAAAATTTTCCAATCACGTTTATCTAACTTTTGATCGATAACACTGTCTTTCATTTTTTAGTCCATTGTTAAAGTTTTTTTCACTATTAATGGCTATAAAAATAGCATAATAATCTACTAATAAAATCGTATCATAGAATGATTGCAAATAATTTTTATTACTAGCCATGATAATACGTCCTGCGAAAATTGAGGACTTGGAATCTTTGCTACAACTGGCAAAAGAATCCGGGCCAGGTATGACTAACCTAAACGACAACGTTGAAAGTATGCTGGGAAAACTTGAGCAAACCGTTGCAAGTTTTGTTACTGATATTAACTCGCCGGATAATGAGTTCTATTTTTTTGTCTTAGAAGATCCTGTCACTTCACGCTTAGCGGGCTGCTGCGGGATTTACTCGACCGTTGGCATTCATCGACCTTTCTATACTTTCCGGGTTCTAAGTCTCACTCATACTTCGCAAGAACTGGAGTTCTATGAACCGGTGCGGGTTTTGCAGATGGTCGAAGAACATCGGGGCAATGCAGAGATCGTCAGTCTGTTTCTAACTCCCGATTACCGGAAAGACGGTAACGGGAAATTACTTTCGCGCAGTCGATTTTTATTCATGGCCGAATTTATTGATCGATTTCCGGAATTTGTTATCGCTGAAATGCGAGGTAAAGTCGATGAAGATGGTCAGTCGGCATTTTGGAATAACCTCGGGGGACACTTTTTTCCCATGAATTTTATTGAAGCGGATCAATTTAACGCTCTGGGGCATTTTCAATTCATTGCAGACATGATGCCCAAATATCCAATTTATATCCGGCTGCTACCAGAAGATGCTCAATCTATGATTGGACAAACTCATGATCAGACCGTACCTGCCTTAAAAATGCTAGAACGGGAAGGTTTTCGAACAGACGGCTGTGTGGATGTGTTTGATGCTGGTCCAGTGATCAAATGTCCAGTGAGTGAGATTAAAACGGTTGAAAATAGCCAAAGCGCCGTAATAGGACATATAGGAAAAGTTGATACCGAAATCGACTACATGGCTTGTAATACAGAGCTCGTTAATTTTCGATTGAGTCGCGGCAAGCTGCAGCACCAATCTGATGGTCAGATCACCATTGATCCGGATTTGGCAAAGCTGTTGGATGTCACAGTTGGCGATAAAATTCGTTTCATCAACTTTTGATAATGAACGCCGATTACCAACAACAACTGAACTGGATTGACAGTCAACATCAACAGATGGTTGATACAGTGATTGAGTTAGCTGAAATTAATTCAGGCAGCACTAATCTTGGCGGTCTTGATCAAGTAAAAAATAAGCTCATTGAAAAATTCAATTCATTTAACACGGAAATTACATCAATTGATTTGCCGGATTTAAAGTCAATTGATAATTCTGGAAGTGAATTCCAGCAAAAAGTCGGACAGGCCATCAGCATGAACAAATATCCAAATGCGCCTTTACAAGTTTTGTTAATGGGTCATATGGATACGGTTTACGATGTCAATCATCCTTTTCAACATTGTAAATGGTTGGATAACAACACATTAAATGGTCCGGGTGTTGCAGATTTAAAAGGCGGACTTGTTATCTTGCACACTGCTTTGACCGCTTTAGAGCAATCACCTTGGGCTGGGCAAATTGGATGGCAAGTGCTAATTAACCCAGATGAGGAAATCGGCTCTCTAAGCTCATCTTCTCTAATTGAAAAATCTGCTCAAAAAAATGATCTGGGACTCATTTTTGAACCTTCACTTCCAGATGGTACTTTAGCCGGGGCTCGCAAAGGTAGTGGCAACTTTTCAGTGGTGACGGCCGGTAAAGCAGCACATGCTGGACGTGAACACCATCTGGGTCGCAATGCAATACGAGCAATGGCGGATTTTACCAGTCAACTTGATGACTTAAACGGACAAGTCGATGGCATAACTATAAATCCGGGTTTTGTCCATGGTGGTGGTCCAGTCAATATTGTTCCTGATACCGCCATCCTCAAATTTAATGTTCGCATCACCCAGGCCGAGCATGAGAAATGGTTTCTTGATCAACTTGAGCAAATTATTGATGAACTTAATCATCGTGATGGAATTAATTTAAAACTATATGGAAAATTCGGGCGCAAACCTAAACTATTAGACGAAAACATTAGCCATCTTTTTGACCTGATAAAGCAAACAGGGGAAAGCTTGAAGACAAATATTTCCTGGAAAGACACGGGAGGTTGTTGTGATGGTAATAATCTGGCAGCGGCAGGGTTACCCAATATCGATACTATGGGCACCATTGGTGGTTCTATTCATAGCAGCGAAGAATATATAAAAGTGGACAGTCTTACTGAACGCGCCAAATTAACAGCATTACTTTTAATGCAACTGGCTTCGGGAGAGATGAAGTGGCACATAAATTCTTGTCAAGAATAATTGCTAATAACATGTTAATTAACAATAACTTAATTATTGCTTCTGCTGAAAGTACCTGGATGCCGGATCAAGCCCGGCATGACGGTCTACTGATTAACTTTTGTCATTGTGGTAATGCGAAGTATTATCTGAAATCTAGTGATCAAATAATAGAAATATATGAATAACGGACAACTGTTTATTGATGGTAAGTGGCTGGATGGTGCTGGCTCTAAATTTGACTCAATTGATCCCGCCACCAATGATATCGTTTGGCAAGGACACGCTGCTGATAAAGACCAAGTTGATTCTGCTGTCACCTCAGCTCGCGAAGCCTTCCTGTCCTGGTCAACAGCAACACTTGAACAACGTTTGCGACCTATTACTCAATTTGCTGAACTGCTAGAGCAAAACAAACCAGAATTTGCCCGAATCATCAGTCATGAGATGGGCAAACCGGTATGGGAAGCTTTAACTGAAGTTGCTGCGATGAAAGGTAAGATTCAAATTTCGATTAACGCCTACCATGAACGAACCGGCTCACATGTCAATGATTTAGGTGCAAACATTCAGGCACTGCGCCATAAACCACACGGTGTGCTGGCTGTTTATGGCCCTTACAATTTCCCCGGACATCTCCCCAACGGCCATATTGTTCCTGCTTTAATCGCAGGCAATACTGTCATCTTTAAGCCCAGCGAGTTAACCCCTATGACAGCGGAGTTTACTGTTCAACTCTGGCAACAAGCAGGACTACCTGCAGGTGTGATTAACCTATTACAGGGCGAAATTGAAACCGGAAAAGCGTTGGCTGCCCATCCAAGAATTGATGGTTTGCTGTTCACCGGCAGTGCCAATACCGGCAAATTATTGCATCAGCAATATGCCGGCCAGCCGGAAAAAATTCTAGCACTGGAAATGGGCGGTAATAATCCATTAATAGTTAAAGATGCAAAAGATATCCGGGCTACAAGCTACACAATAATTCAATCAGCTTTTATTACCAGCGGTCAACGCTGTACCTGTGCCAGACGCTTATTTGTTCCAACTGGAAGCAGAGGTGATGAATTAATTAATATAATTATTTCGGCGACTCAAAAGCTGGTGATTGGCAAACATAATGATGAACCGGCACCATTTATGGGACCTGTCGTAAGCAGGCTTGCTGCGAAAGGATTACGCCAGGCCTATGAAAAGCTGACCAACCTTGGTGCCAAGACCTTACTCGAACTAACACATCTTGATCCAGAAACTGGTTTTATTAGCCCAGGCATTGTTGATACTACTAATATTGATCTTCCTGATGAAGAGCATTTCGGGCCACTTTTGCAAATAATTAGGTATGAAGAATTAGAACAAGCCATTAACCAAGCTAACGATACTCGTTTTGGTCTTGCTGCCGGGTTATTGGGCGGCTCGCGAGAAGACTACGACCTATTTCATCAAAAAATAAAAGCCGGTATTGTTAACTGGAATACTCAAACTACAGGTGCGAGTAGTAACGCCCCATTCGGTGGTGTTGGCATCAGCGGTAATCACAGAGCCAGTGCCTACTATGCTGCTGATTACTGTGCCTATCCTGTTGCCTCACTTGAAGCTGATGCACTAAATCTTCCCGAAAACTTAAGCCCGGGGATAACACTATGACAGCTAAAGAATTCAATTTTGATGGCTTGGTTGGGCCAACACATAACTACTCTGGATTGTCTTTGGGGAATGTCGCTTCTCAAGCAAATCAAGGCAATGTTTCTAACCCTAAGGAGGCCGCAAAACAAGGCTTAAGAAAAATGAAGGCCTTACATGACTTGGGATTACCCCAAGCTGTTTTACCACCACAGGAGCGTCCTTCGATTAATTTTCTAAAACAATGTGGTTTCAGCGGAACAGAACAGCAAATTATCGAAAAAGCTGCCAAACAAACCCCTGATTTATTTCAGGCTGCTTGTTCAGCTTCTTCCATGTGGACGGCAAATGCTGCAACTGTTTCACCCGGCATGGATACGCTTGACGGCAAAGTCCATTTAACCCCGGCGAATCTAATCAATAAACTGCATCGATCAATAGAAGACAATACCACGGGGGAAATTTTAAAGGCCATTTTTACTGACTCTGAAAAATTCACTATTCATGATCCTTTGCCTCATCATGAATCATTGGGTGATGAAGGAGCGGCCAACCATACTCGATTTTGTTCGTCACATGAATCCATTGGCTTAGAAATGTTCGTCTATGGCCAGCATTTTTTCAATAAACAGGCGAGCAAACCTGAAAAATTTCCAGCCAGACAAACGCTGGAAGCCAGTGTGGCCATCATACGTTCACATCAATTGAAAACCGGTTCAAGTTTATTGGTTCAACAAAATCCAGATGTGATTGATCAAGGTGTTTTCCATAATGATGTAATTGCCGTGGGGAACGCAAATGTGCTGTTTTATCATCAACAGGCTTTTTTAAATGAAAGCGAATTAAAACAGCATGTAGGCAATTTTTTTGCGGCTGATGAATTTCACTTTATTCGCGTTGATGATGACCGTGTAAGTGTTGAACAAGCTGTAAAAAGTTATTTGTTTAACAGCCAGTTAATCACCCTTGCTGACCAATCAATGGCTCTGGTTTTACCTAAGGAATGCGAAGAAAACCGGCTAGTCTGGAATTATTTGCAAGAAATCAAACAGGTTAACAATCCAATAAATGAATTAATCGTCAAAGATTTGCGCCAAAGCATGGCTAATGGCGGTGGACCTGCTTGTTTGCGTTTAAGAGTCGTTCTCACTGACACTGAGGCTAATACAATTAATCAGAATGTAATAATGTCTGATTTATTATTTGAACAGCTTGACCAATGGGTGGATAAACATTACCGTGACCGACTTGATTACGCGAGCCTTGCAGACCCGCAACTATTAACTGAATCGCTGGCTGCACTGGACGAATTGACAAATATTTTGAAACTTGGATCAATATATCCTTTTCAGCAATAGAGAAAAATATGGCCAAACAAACAATAAAACGCGATCTATTTGATCAAGTAATGGTACCCAATTATTCACCAATGGATGTTATTCCGGTAAAGGGTGAAGGCGCAAAAGTATGGGATCAACAGGGTAATGAGTACATTGATTTCGCTGGTGGCATTGCTGTTTCGTCACTTGGACATTGCCATCCAAAACTCGTTGAGGTTTTAAAAACTCAAGGTGAAAAAATCTGGCATTTAAGCAATGTAATGACAAATGAACCTGCGCTAAGGCTTGCAAAAAAGTTCTGTCAAAAAACCTTTGCCGAACGCGTATTTTTTTGCAATTCCGGTGGTGAAGCCAATGAGGCCGCCTTCAAGCTCGCTCGTCGTTATGCTTATGACCATTTTGGTGATCACAAACATGAGATAATTTCTTTCCGCCAATCTTTTCATGGACGCACTTTATTCACTGTTTCTGTTGGCGGCCAGCCTAAGTATACAGAAGGCTTTGGCCCTGCTATCGAAGGTTTAACCCACCTGCCTTTTAATGATTTAAAGATACTTGAACAAACTATTTCCGGTCGCACTTGTGCGGTAGTCATGGAGCCTGTACAAGGTGAAGGTGGCATTATTCCTGCCACTTCAACCTTTGCCAAAGGTGTGCGCAAACTTTGTGATAAATACAATGCGCTATTAGTTTATGATGAAGTTCAAAGTGGTGCTGGCCGTAGCGGTGATTTGTATGCTTATATGGGCATGGGTGTAACGCCTGACATTCTTACTACAGCAAAAGGCATCGGTGGTGGCTTTCCCTTTGGTGCAATGCTGACCACAAAAAAAATTGCAGGCAGCTTTGTGGTCGGCACGCATGGAAGTACTTACGGTGGTAATCCATTAGGCTGTTCTATAGCCGAAGCTGTATTGGATATAATCAGCACAAAAAAAGTATTAGACGGTGTTAAAACCAAACACAATCGTATAGTTAAAGGCTTAAAAAAAATTAATAACAAGCATAAAATTTTTGATCAGATTCGAGGTAAAGGTTTATTACTTGGCTGCGCATTGAACAAGAAAATGCAGGGTAAATCGCGTGATGTACTCAATGCAGCCTTGGCGCAACAATTACTAATACTGGTGGCTGGTCCGAACGTGATCAGACTTGCACCCTCACTAATTATTCCTAATCAAGACATTGATACAGGACTGGAAAAATTTGAGCTCGCCCTATCGCAAATCAATAGCTAATTGAATATGAGCTTTAATTTTTTCATGAAAGACTTACTGGCAAAGCTATTGCCGGATAGTTTTGCCTTTCGCTATTTCTCTCGATTACCCGAGTTCAATACCTGGAAAAAAAAATACCTTAAAGACTCGACACCAAAATTTGAACAACGTGAGCAACTCTATGAGTTCTTGTACCAAAGTAAAATCAATGGCCAAGCCTTAAATTACTTTGAAATGGGCGTGTGGTTTGGAGCAGCGATTAAATCCTGGAACCAATTGGATACTAATCAAAACTCAAACTATTTTGGTTTCGATACGTTTAGTGGTTTACCAGAAACCTGGGAAGGATTAACAGCTAACGCCGAACCAGGTACTTTTAATGTTGGCGGCAGCATCGAAAACGTAAAAATCTATGACCCAAGAGTTAAATTAATTGAAGGCCTGTTTCAAGATACTGTCCCAGATTTTTTGGCTAATACTGAACTCGACACGAGTCGAATCAATATTATTCACATCGATAGTGATCTATACAGTTCTGCATTGTATTGCTTGACTAAATTCGATCAGATGATGAAATCAGGAGACATTGTTATTTTTGATGAGTTTTCGTCTATGGATGAATTCTGGGCGTTATCTGATTATTGTAAATCTTATCGTCGTTCGTATCAGGTACTTGCTCATGCAGGCTCATATTATCAATGCTTGGCCATAGAATTAATTTAGCTAAGTAGTCGTATTCCGTTTAATGTGATCCGTAAGCCGTAACGACAGTGCCATCGCAGTAAATGTCGGGTTTGCACAGCCTCCAGTAGGGAATACTGATGTGCCAGCAATGTACAAATTTTCAATCCCATAAACTCTGCAGTCTGAATCAACTACGCCCATTTTTTGATCAGTGCTCATACGCGTGGCTCCTATATGATGATATAGAGAATAACAACGCTGCTTCCATTGATCCGAAGGTTCGAGTAATTCAGGTCTGATTTTGACTTCAGCTATTTGCAACCTGTCAAGTTCCGCATCCACAAGCTGGTAGAATCCCAAAAGTGTTTTTTTACTTAAATCTGAAATTTTCCAATTCACCTGGGCTTTAGGCATTCCTATAGCATCCTGTTCCTTACTTAACTTTATATAACTATCTTCGTTTGGTTCTGTTTCACAGTTCGCAATCAAAAAATAACCCGCATCTTTAGGGAAGTGTTTCCTGTGTTTGAGATAGTACGAGTTAATAATTCTGACAAGTTCTACTGGTGTGCGTGCTGCGTTAATTAATGATTTGACAGTTGATATATTCAGGCCCTGTGAACGTAATGTAGAGTAGAAGTTTTTGAGATTATTGATAGGTGAGTCATCATGAACCTGAATCGAGATACTGGCATTAACGTTCAGTAGCTGATTTTTGATCTGCTGCGCTTGGCTTAAAACTAGTTTAGGCAGGTATTTATGCTTTCCCTGTAAAAAATTCGAAAATAAGTCTTCGAATGCTTTAAAGTTTTTAGGAATCAATCTGGCGCCATACAGACCTATATGGTCTTGATAATATCGGCCCACAACACCGTAGTTATTACCAATGCCATTTACACAAGTTTTATTGGAGTTGAGCAAAATACGAGCATTATCTATACCGCCACACGCAAGAATAAAAATACCTGCCTTTACCTGGGCATGGTTCCCAGATAAGCTTTTGAGTGTCACTGTTTTGGCCGCATTGGATGAATCATTCAAGTCTATTTCCATCACACTAGCGTTAGTCAGCAATCTCACATGTTTAGATTTTTGAACATCTTTTTTAAATTCCACTCCAAGATTTGGCTTAGGACTCCATTTTGAAAACGTCAGATCAAAAAAATCATCATTTAGCTGGTTTTTTATACTCGAGTTTTTTCGCCAAATATTTTCTGAAAAATCTGCGTTATCCAGACTGAGTAGTGTTGCTGCCCGCTGATAATAATTCTCCAGGTCTTTAAGACCGATTGGCCAACCTGCGTGGTTAATCCACTCTCTGTGGGCAAAATCTAATTCACTAAAGGGCAGTACCTGTCCGCCCCAGAGAACACTCGTGCCGCCAAACATTCGCGCTCTGGAGCCTTCTACACCTGAATCCACCTCCCCTGTGTTAATAACCTGATCTAACGATTTCAGCTCGTTATTAATATCAAAATCGCCACTTTCAATTAGCAAAACATCTGCTGCAGCCTGATTTAAAAACTCAGAAACAATTGTCAATCCAATAATGCCGCTACCAATAATACAAATTTTGGCCTCATAATTTGTTGGAGCTTGAGGACTGTTGAAGTCTATTATCATCGCTAGAAAGGGTGATCAGCGTTTACTAATTTTTTAAAAACGTTAATTTGATCAGCGTCGATTTGTCGTGTACCTAGATTTGCTTGAATATTCTTAACTTTGCTTGAAGAAAATAAAGTTATGCCATCTTTATTTTGCTCTACTGCTAAACACAATAAAAATTTGGCTATAGCATTTTCGTGATTTAGATCGTAATCCAGTTCATTTGACCATCTTTTCATAGCCTCATTATCACTGCTTAAATAATCACTCAGCTCAGAACTCGAAGATGACAAAACACTGTGAAAGATAGTCAAAAGATTATTTGGAAGGTCAATATTTTCAAAATCATTGTCGGTGATTTTATACCCAACTTGTACACATCCTTTGAAAGACGGATACTGGGTTAAAATTTTGCTAGCTTCAGATTCATTTGTGGCCAACCCATAAGCTAATATTTTTCCTGCTTTGACGAATTCTTCCAGCTTATTGATCACAGTTTCATCTAAATTCTCAACTTTACACTCATGCAATAAATAAATGTCGATGTAGTCTGTTCTCAATTTAAGCAAACTGGAATGCAAGCTCTTCTGAATCTCTTCAACTTTATATACTGATGAATTTGTACTAGGTAATATTACTGCTGAATCGGCTTTCACAGGCTCAATTTGTCGAGAGGCACGTCTAGAACTGATAAAGCGTCTTAACCCGGGAAATCGCCTGTTTAAATATCTTGCAAGTGGTAAAACTAAACGTTGCTGGCGATTTAGCCTAGGCGGATTGAAACCAAATTTAGTCGCAATTGTTAATTTATCCCGTTTATCTTGAATGAATTTACCTAACAAACTTTCGGCTTCACCCATCCCATAAAGAGGTGCGGTATCAAAATGCGTAACTCCAAGGGAGTAGGCACAATCCAATAATTTTGTTCGACTACGATCAGTAATCGCAGAACCCATTATTCCTGAGGTCCCAAAACCCAGTCTAGATGTACTTATATTTGAATTAGGAATGGTTGGCACTCAATCTTTTATCCATGTTGACATCGTTACAGTGTTTAAGCTTACAGTAAGCCACTTCTCAATATTTGCTGATGGATGGATTATATTTTCTTATAGCCAGATACTAAAGCAGTTACCAAATATCTGGATAATAATCAGATATCAGATTTGAAGCCGTCGAAGTTTATTAGCGATCGCGTAAGCAAAAAAATACCACGGACTTGTCCCGGATTTTAGTCAAAATACTGTAGTTCCGACACAAGGCCGGAATAGTATTCAACAAGCTATAAAGTTCCGGCACAAGGCCAGGGGAATCCAATAATCGACTTTATGGCAGAAATGTATAAGATAGTAGCTGCATTTTAATTACTTAAAATACAGCTTTAGAAAACTTTTGTAAGCCGCTAAAACAACGTTTTTCACTAAAAAAGTATTAACTCAAGGATATCGGCAAAAACAAAATTACCAATAAAACCAGTTTTAATACTGCAAACTTCTTGTTAGGCTTTGGCCATGAAAAAACACCCTACAATTGAACTTGCCTGCCAGCTAATTCAACAGCAATCAATCACGCCTAACGATGAAGATTGTCAGCCACTAATTGCTGAAAGGTTAGCCGGTCACGGTTTTAAAATTGAGCAATTCAAGTTTGATGAAGTTGATAATCTTTGGGCAACACACGGCTCAGGCTCTCCGGTCTTTGTGTTTGCAGGGCATACCGATGTCGTGCCGCCCGGTCCTGCCGATCAATGGAAATACCCTGCCTTTTCCGCCCAAATTGAGGACGACATTATCTATGGCCGTGGGGCAGCTGACATGAAAGGCAGCGTGGCTGCCATGGTTCATGCCCTAGAGTTATTTATTAATGAGCATCCGAACCATGACGGAACAATAGCTTTATTACTCACCAGCGATGAAGAAGGTCCAGCAATTAATGGTATCCGCAAAGTCATGGAACATTTCAATGAAACGGGCATGAAACTTGATTATTGTTTACTCGGAGAACCGTCTAGCATCGAAATTCTTGGTGACACAATCAAGGTTGGCCGAAGGGGTTCGATTTCCGGATGGTTAACTATCCACGGCAAAGAAGGTCATATCGCCTACCCTCATTTAGCTGATAATCCGATCCATCCTCTAGGTAAAGTCATCACTAAATTGACTGATGAACATTGGGATCAAGGCAATGAATTTTTTCCACCCACTTCGTTTCAGATCTCCAACCTAATTGCAGGTGAAGGCACTGGCAATGTGATCCCTGGTGAAGCAAAAGTCAATTTTAATTTTCGCTATTCCTCTGAGCTGAACGAACAAACTATTATTGATAAAACTCATCAGATTCTTGATTCTCTAGATTTGAATTATGATCTTGAGTGGCAAGCGTTTGGCAAACCCTTTATCACCGAAGGCGGGAAATTAATTGATTCAACTAAACAGGTGATAAAATCTTTCACCGGGATCGAGACTGAGTTGTCAACATCCGGCGGCACATCTGACGGAAGGTTTATCGCGCCTACGGGCACTGAAGTAGTTGAATTAGGGCCAATCAGCGCTAGTATTCACAAAGTTGACGAACACGTTTCAGTTAGGGATTTAATCAAGTTAACCGAAATGTATGAGCAAATTTGTGAAAAAGTTCTCTGTCAATGACACTCCTCGTCGTAAACGGGGTATCTATTTTGCTTTGCATCTTATCCGTGGCAAGCCAACCCTCGCTAGCGATTAAACGGACCTAAATTTACGGGCAAATAATAAATAAAGCCCAAGTAGCATGAAACCGACGAAAAATAACAATGACCAACCAGGAATACTAATCCCTAAAAAAGTCCATTGTACTTCTGCACACTCACCTGAGCCGGATAATATTAATGTTAATGCTTTAGCTAAAGGAAAGTTATTGATCATATAATCAAAGCCAGGCCCACAAACGGGCACCTGATCTTCCGGTAGACTCTGTAACCATAATTGCCTGGCGGCCAAGCCAAGACCCGCTAAAGCAAACAAAGACATCAATCCTGCACAAAGTTTTCTGACCCAGGAAAAATTTAAAATCAAACCGACTAAGCAAACTAAACCTATGGCGATAAATGCCATGCGCTGCATCAGGCATAATGGACAAGGCTCAAGTTCCATCTGATATTGCATAAATAATGCTACAGCCATTAATGTAGTGCAGATTAAAAATCCCAGGCCAAAATATTTAGTCGTAGAAATCATTAGCTATTGATCTTTTAAAGTATTGGGTTAGTCATCCTAAAATATACATAGTTCCTGCCGCTTTATTTAAGCCGCATGTTGTTGCTCAGGATATTTATCTGGATGCAATTCATTTAACGGTACACTGCGCCCGCTTTCTAGCACAATTCTAGCATTTCGACGTGTTAGTTCGCGAGGTTCTTTAGCTCCGCAAGAATGCGAAATTACACCCACCTCATAAACGACATTTTTAATGTAATTAGCTACTCGTTGGGCTTTGTTAGTTGGGTCTAGACCCCTTTGTAACTTCTGATTATGTGTTGTGATGCCGGTTGGGCATGTATTTTTATTGCATTGTAGAGCCTGAATGCAACCCAAGGCGAACATATTACCTCTGGCAGAAGCTACAAAATCCGCACCCACACACAACGCCCAGGCCACTTGATTCGGTGTGATTAATTTACCAGAAGCAATAATTTTAATCCTATCCTTTAAACCCGCTGAGGTCACATGATCGACTAACATAGGCAATCCCTCCCTCAACGGCAAGCCGACATCATCCATTAAAGACATCGGTGCTGCACCCGTACCCCCATCACCGCCATCAACGGTAATAAAATCTGGAGCATGCTCTATTCCTCGTTCAATGATCTTATCCATCAGATCATCCAACCAGCCATAGGCTCCCACAACCGCTTTATAGCCAACGGGTTTACCTGTGACTTTTCGAATATATGAAATCATATCAAGCAGATCGTCAATACTATTAACCTCGGGATGACGATTAGGACTTATAGAATTACTAGCAGCTGGAATACCACGTATTTGGGCAATTTCTTCTGTAACTTTTGCTGCTGGCAAGATACCCCCCTTGCCGGGTTTAGCACCCTGACTAAGTTTTAATTCAAACATTTTTATCTGTTCATGTTTTGCAACTTGCCGCAGTTTTTCTTCATCAAAACCACCTTTTTCGTTACGAACACCATATTTTGCCGTTCCGATTTGGAAAACAATATCAGCACCACCTTCAAGGTGATAAGGCGAAACACCGCCTTCTCCAGTATTCATCCAGGCACCTGCCTTTTTGGCTCCATTTGACAAGGCTAACACTGCGGGTTTGGAAATTGCACCATAGCTCATACCTGAAATATTAAATAACGAGCTTGTGGTGTAGGGCTTTTCACAATAAGGACCGATCGTGACTGGTTTGGGATGCACCACATCTTCGCTTAAGGTTGGAAAAGGCGAGTTAACAAATAAAACAGTGCCAACATGACGCAAATCTTTAGAGGAACCAAAAGCAACTGTATTATCGAGATTTTTTGCAGCTCGGTAGACCCAGGATCTCTCGGCACGATTAAATGGCATTTCCTCACGATCAAGGGCAAAAAAGTATTGACGAAAAAATTCACCCATATGCTCAAAGAAATACCTAAAACGACCAATGACTGGATAATTGCGCCGGATAGCATGTGATGTCTGTGTCACATCACTAATGTACATAAAGATCACAACAATTAGTAATAAGCCGATTAAACTGATAAAAACAGCAGAAAAAATCTGCATCATCCACAATAAAAACGAACTGACTTGTCCCATCTACAACCTCTTTAATACAGAATTCATCTAAACAAACTGCAATTATGACATGACGTTTTGTATCTGCTTGACAAAACTTTTGCCTTTCGTCAAACAAAATTGTCTTGGAATTTCACTTAGGCATGATAAGATTTAAAAATTAAATATAATTAAACAATTGCGTTGGGAGATACAAAGTGAACGATAAAGAAGTAGCCGCAAAGATTTTTTGCACCGCTCTAGAGTCCAAAGCTATTTGGCCATATGGACAAAGTGCAAGAGAGAAAGCGGAGAGTTTAGGCGAATTATTTAAAATAATACATTATTCAGTTGCCAACGCACCTACTTCTGGTGGTATGCCTACGGAAGACGATTAAATGGACAAAAAAATGGCCGGTCTGGGAGACCGGCCGAAGTGCCGCTTTGGCTTGATGCCAAGGAGGAGAGAGACTATCGCAGACTGCTAGGCAACTGCTCGCCCTACTACAAATACCCCATTTGTATTGCCCATCCACCTTCCCGACACGACAAAACCCTCTAAGGTAAATTCGTTCAGGAAAAAGACATTAAGATTTGATAACTTTATGGTTATCAACAAAGCTTGCATATAAGAGTATTAGTGCAGCAGGAATCGCAGAATGCGAGAGCATGAAGTTATCGTTAAACATCATGTCAGTTGATTCGGCAACCCCGCTATCTTAGAGAATACTCCTTAGACCGGAAGCTTTGCGTCACTACTTTTCAGTTAGCTTTGCCTTTTTCGGTACGTTAAACGTACTATATGCGTATGGAACCATATCGAACTAGCATAGTCAAGTCCAGTTCATAATAGTTAACAATCTTGTCATACAATTGTTTGAAATTATTAATTCATAAACGCTATTGGTTGTTACTGATTAATCAACTGACTCCACAATAATTTAGCGATCTCAAACATCCAATAAATCTAGAAGTCACCCAAAGAATCAAGTACAATCTGATTCGACAATTTGCTAAAGAATTAATTGAAACTAACAGGATTTGGAGTCATTAGGCTGCTTAATATGAAGAAAATTTTATGTTTAATAGCTAGCTTGTTTATCGCTAACCTGGCATTAGCGCAAGGCGAAGCAGGAACAGGCAAAGAACTCGCCTTCACTTGTATGGGCTGTCATGGTCAGGATGGAATACGCAATGCCTATCCGGGATATCGAGTGCCTAAGTTAGGCGGTCAGGGTGGGGAATACATTGCAATTGCTCTCAAGGCTTATCGTAGCGGTGAACGGTCTCACCCAACAATGCGCGGGCATGCAGCTTCCTTGAGTGATCAAGATATTGAAGATATAGCGGCTTACTTTGCTAGTATTCAGAACGATTAACCGAGGGATGATGATGAATTTAAAATTGATCAAATTAGCAGCAATATTTTTCAGCCTGTCAATCGCTAGTTCCATCAGTTTTGCCGGCGACATAGCTCAAGGCAAGGAGAAATCGCAAACCTGTGTTAGTTGTCATGGTGAAACCGGTATCAGTGTCAGCACTCAGTATCCGAATCTAGCTGGTCAATATGAAGACTATCTAGTGCAAGCCTTGGTTGATTACCGCGATGGTGGTCGGGACAACGCTATCATGAAAGGTTTTGCTGCCGGGCTTAGTGATGATGATATTGAAGATTTGGCTGCTTTTTTTGCCAGTCAGGAAGGTTTATTTACGCCTACTGAAGATCAGTGGTAGACCTAACACAAGACTTCTTCTAAAGGCTGCTTTAAAGCAGCCTTTTTTATTAGCGCTCGCGCAAGCGACAAAATACCGCGGGGTTACCCGAGAGGATTTATTGCAGCAACGAAAAACGCTCTCCATCAAAACTAAATTTCGATTTTTGCTTAATGGGGATTCGTTCACCCAAATCCAGTACTTGTGATACGTTCACTGGATCGCCAGCATTAATACTGTTAACGTTATTTTGTATACTTTTCTTGCGCTTACGTAAAAGTGGTACGGCCTCATTGAGTGCAAATTGCTCTCCACCTACTCCTTTAACAAATCGCCCACCGACAACCTCTCCTCTGGCTTCCATTCTTTTCAGCATATAACGTAATTGTCGCCACACAGGAAACCCAGATTCTCTTTGTAAGACTGAGTAAAAGATCACCCCATAACGATTCAATAACAACTCGCAGGCTGTCTGCAATCGTTTGTCTTGTTGATCGGGAGTTCTAGTTTGGTCTGGATTTGTTGATTTAATTAGTGACCACCTGCCGGCAAAAGGTTGTTGCTGACCAATTCGTCTGGCTAATTTTCGTTTCTCTGGTTTAGCATTGACCAGTTTTAATAAGGCCTGAAAACTATCACATACTACTAAACCAGCATCAACTAATTCACTTAATGCCTGCTCAAGTTGACTAGGCAACAAACGGGATTGTTCCAGAACCTCATCAAAAAACAATGAGCCATCGTTTTCCAGAATTTCAAAAATATGAGCCGCAATCGAAGATAGTTCAGGAGCTTTATCCATATCCTGTTCCAGCAAAACTCGCGCTGTTTCACGTTTGAAAATCATTATGTGTGAATTTTTACGCAAACCCGAAACTTTATTGTCGCCATTAAGATTAAATCGAGGCCGATACCAAACTAACTGCCCGGCTAAGAACAAGGTCTCTAATTGAGATATATCGAATCCTTCGATACGATTGACCAATATTTCTCGCCATTGATTTAAACCGATAGAAAATCCTTGCAGTTTTTCTACTGTTGCCATGACAGCATTAATACCACGGCCTTTTGATTCAAACGTCAGCTGCTGCCAGTCGAGCAAGAACTCCATGTATTTTTCTTTGGAAACTGGCTTTATAGACTCTCGAGCCTGTTGCAATGTATAACGATGCAGTCGGGCCAACAAACGCCGTTCACACCAATGTGTTGTTCCAAACTCAATATATTCACCTTGCATTGCAAAGCCTTCTTGCTCTAACTCCAATAAAGCTTGAGAAATTTTCTCGATGGGCAACATCAAGTAATCCGATAATTGCCGGGCAGTTACAGGACTTAAGTATTCCAATTGAGCACGAATTAACTCAACTATGGCTTGCTCTTCACTATCAGCCTGTTTAACAAAAGCAACATTTACATGTATTAAATCTTTGCTTGAACCTGTTTTGTAAATGAGTCCAATAATATTTTGCCACTCGGCCGCAAAATAGAATCTACAATTGCTATCCGTTTTTAATTCGAAAACCCGTCCTTGGGCTTTCAGCTCATCGCTAACAGGAAAAAGCTGCTCTGAACCTGGTAACTTACTTATATCCAACAGGCCATACACACATAAAGCATCATGCAACTCTTCTGCATTTCTTGTGAATGGAACATTCTCTTCACGTAGTTGCTCAATGGCGAAATCCGGTATCAATCCATATTGATTAATATCGCTGCTTGATCCATAAATAGCTGATTGAAGTGCCTGAGTACGGCGCTCCTCTGCTGGGATATCGTCTAAAAAGGCATAAGGTCGGGCATTGATGATCGCTTGGGATAGTGATGAAGGTTGGGACACATCTTTAAAAATCAGTTCAATTTCACCTGCCTTAATTTTGTCGAGAATCTCTTCAAGACCCGTTACGTCCATAACTTCATAAATACAATCATCAATCGCCTGGTTTACCAGTGGATGATCAGGTATTTCCCTCTCCCCAGCAATATTCTCAAGACAGGCTAATTGATCTGGAAACACTTGAGCTGCTAAATCCTCAGCGTTATTACGTTGGATTTGTGGTGCTAAACGTTTACCTCCATTGTAGCGCTTAACCGCAAGTGCAATGTTACAAACCCAGCGCCAATGGGTATTGAAAATCGGTGCATCCAGCATCGCTTGAATGACCACTTCCTTGACGATGCTTGAATTTAAATAGCCTTTAACCTGCTCTAATGGAAAACTATGAGTAGCCCCCAATGATAAAATAATTGAGCTCTCTAGGGCCGCTGCCTGCAGTTCAAAGTTAAATTTACGGCAAAAACGTTTACGCAGCGCCAGCCCCCAAGCTCGATTCAAACGTGATCCATAAAGTGAATGAATAACCAAGTGCATATCATCGTTTTCATCAAAAAAACGTTCAAATACAATAGTATTAAAACTTGGTAGAACAGTTAAAGCCGAATAAGCAGAAAACAGATGGTCATAAAGCTGGATAGCAGCGTGGTTGTCGAGCTTGTATTTTTCCTCTATCTCAGCCACTGGATTCGATTTGCCTTGTAAAAACAGATCCTGGCAAAAAGTCATTAATTGGCTCACAGACTCAGAAAGCTCAAAAGTTCTTCCTGGCGCTTCGCCAAACCAGAAAGGAATTGTTGGCGGCTGACCATGAGCATCCTCAACTAATACCCTTCCAGTTTCAACTTTGACAATACGATAAGAAGTATTACCCAGCTGGAAGATATCACCTGCCATGCTTTCAAAAGCAAAATCTTCGTTGACACTACCGACCCTGAAATTATCCGGCACTAAAAATACATCGTAATCGAATAGCTCAGGAATTGCCCCACCATTCGTCAATGCTGTTAAGCGTGCACTCTTTCTAGCTTTAACCACGCCATTGACGGCATCCAGATGCAAATAAGCAAACCGGCGCCCGCGTCTATTAGTGAAACCTTGATTGAGCATGACAAGAACTTGATCAAACTTTTCCCGAGTTAAATTATTGAACACCGAAGCCTTGGAAAAACACTCATATAGATCGTTAATATTCCAATCTTTGGCACTGACTTCAGCAATAATTTGCTGAGCCAATACATCTAGAGGAGCATCAATTTCTAATAATGTATCCAACTCATCTCGTTCAACAGCATTAATTAATGCTACAGATTCAACCAGTTCCTCCAAAGTTGTAGGAAATAAGCGCCCTTTTGGAATTCGGTTAACACCATGCCCAGAGCGGCCAACCCGTTGCAAATACGTCGAAATCGAACCGGGCGAACCGATTTGGCAGACTAAATCCACATCACCAATATCGATGCCTAACTCAAGCGAAGCCGTTGCCACCAGAACTTTCAATTGCCCCGTTTTTAAGCGATTTTCTGCATCAAGTCGATGCGCTCTGGAAAGGCTGCCATGATGAGTCGAAACTGATTGTTCATCTAAACGTTCGGTCAATTGACGTGCTAATTTTTCTGCTAAGCGCCGTGTATTTACAAATACCAGAGTTGTACGATGATCTTCAGTAAAGTTAACGATTTGATCGTAGATCTGATTCCAGACTTCACCTGACATAACGGCGGTTAAGGCTGAGTCAGGCAAACACAATTTTAAATCCCGTTGACGTTGGCTACCGCTGTCAACGATCTTAAAATCATGCTGATTACACAAAAACCGGCCTACTCGCTGTTTATCTTTAATCGTGGCTGACAAACCAATACGTTGGAAATCACGTCCCAATAACGCCGTTAAGCGTTGCATTGATAGCGCTAAATGAGCACCACGCTTATTATCGATCAAGGCATGTATTTCATCGACAATAACCGTATCTACGCTCGACAACACATCTCTACCTGACTTTGATGTCAGGAGTATGTATAAAGATTCTGGAGTTGAAACCAATATATGCGGCGGGTTGCGATTAATTTTCTGCCGTTCCCAAGCAGTTGTATCACCTGTGCGTACCGCCGTTGTAATGCCATGATTAGGTAATCCAGCAGCAATTAACTGCTGATCGATTCCCTGTAACGGAACTTGCAGGTTTTTCTCAATGTCGTTTGATAAGGCACGTAGCGGAGAAATATAAAGCATCCGTGTTTGATCAGCTAGGCCACCAAAACCCAAAGATTCTTCTACCAAGCGGTTAATGCAGGATAAAAATGCCGCCAGAGTTTTACCTGACCCAGTTGGCGCCGTGATCAACACATTCTCGGATTGACTGATATGTGACCAGGCCTTTTGCTGAGTTTCAGTTGCCTCACCTAAGTCATGCTCAAACCACTGCTGTACAGATGAATGAAAACCTGTACCAACAGAACTAATAAACGGATTTTTTAAGGCTGCGGTTTGTTTCACTTTGTGATTTTACTCATTTAAGGCCAGATTACGCCCTCAGCATTAATAGGTCAACATCGATTACAGACCAATCATAATCCAGGAGTAAAAAAACCTATATTTATAGGCTTTTTATCCACTTGGAAATCAGCAAAAAACCTGTAGAATTGTGCGCCCGTTGCATGATTTTTTAAAGCTTAACGACTATGACTATCAAATGTGATTGTGTTGTGATTGGTGCTGGCCCAGCCGGATTATTTCAAATTTTTGAGCTGGGATTGCTTGGCATCCAGACACATATTATTGATTCTTTACAGCAACCCGGTGGTCAGTGCAGTGAACTTTATCCCGACAAACCGATTTATGATATTCCTGCTCTACCTATTGTTGGAGCACAAGAGTTGATTGATCGATTGATGGAACAAGCCAAACCATTTGAACCTACCTATCATTTGAATCAAGAAGTCACGGAACTTGAAAAAACCAGTGATGGACGATTCAAGGTCGTTACTTCTGCCCAAACTGAATTTGATGCAAGCACTGTAATTATTGCTGGGGGCTTGGGGTCATTCCAGCCTCGATCTTTACGCAAACCTGGGGTGGAGAAGTATGAAGGTAATACCATTAATTACAAAGTCACTACACCTGAAAAATATCGTGATAAAAATGTAATCATTCTAGGTGGCGGCGATTCAGCATTAGACTGGACACTAGAGTTAATGAAAATTGCCAAACGAGTCATGCTTGTACATCGCCGCGAAGAATTCCGAGGTGCACCTGCCATGGCCGCTCAAGTGGTCGAACTCTCTAAAGCCGGACATCTGGATGTTCATTTAGGCATGGTCAAAGGGATTACTGAAAACGATGCTGAAGATACGTTAACAGGCCTTGAAATTAAAACTTTTGATGATGAACTAATCCAGATTGAAGCTGATGAGATTCTCGCTTTTTATGGTTTATCACCCAAACTTGGCCCAATCGCCAACTGGGGACTCGGTATTGATAAGAATCAATTGGTCGTCGATACCGAGAGATTTGAAACGGATCAATCCGGCATTTTTGCGGTCGGTGACATTAATACTTATCCCGGCAAGAAAAAACTAATCTTGAGTGGTTTTCATGAAGCAGCTCTTGCAGCATTTGGGGTGCAAAAACATCTTAATCCTGATGCCAAACAATTTGTTCAATACACAACTACCAGTCCACTCATGCATAAACGACTGGGCGTAAGTGAACCAAAGTGACAGAGTAGCTGTCATCCTGAATTTATTTCAGGATCTCCTGATCGCTGTTCGGGCTTTAGTCTAAAAATCACCTCATGCAGGAGTCAACTTAAGCAGGTCCCGGATAATTCCTGTGGAATTTCCGGGATGACGTTGTCATATATCAAAGATTATGGCTGATACTGAAAACCCAGATTGATACCAAAGTCCGGAGCTGCATCCTTGTTGATGACATCTTCGTTAAAGCTAAATACGATGCTGGATTTTTTAGTCAGTTTATAATTGGCGGAAACATTTAAAACCCCAGCTTTTCCATTAAGCGCATCCAAATCTGTATCATCATAAACTTCAGAATTTAAATCCAGCTGTGCTGAAATGCCGAGTTTTGAAGTGGGTAACCAAGTAATTCCTAACACAGCATTACCAACTAAGTTATTTTGTTGATCAGCTAAAACTTCACTATCTTCCAAATAAGTCAAGCCAAGCATACCGAAACCCAACCATTTTTCAGCAAACTTCCTGGAACCGTGCAGGCTTATCGATGCCGCATAGCCGCCACTACCGAACAATTGATCTTCATCGCCTGTGGGTGTTTTAAGTTGTGCTCTGACTTTCAGAACCTTTTGTTCCGATGCCAGTAATTGTTTATCCAAAAATAGTGAAATATCCCCTATTCCTTTATCTGTACTATCAATCAGCAAATTATTATTTGTACCTTGATAGGAAATATTAAACTCATCTCTGGGCGCATCATCTCTGCCCCCTTGAGGCAACCCGAATAAATCATGCCAATTCTCAATAAGACTATCCATAAATCCACCGCTATTAGAGATATAGGGCAATAACAAACCTACTGATAAATCATCTTGGATACCATAAATTAAATTCAAATTTAATTGAGCTCTTTCATAGTCTAAGTTTATTTGTTCATCCGTACCTGTTTGTTGATGAAATTCATTGGTAATTTCCAGGTTAACCTCGGTCCTAAACTGCCCATCAGCTAGTGAATCTGTACCAGCATACCCCACAAGTCCATGAATCCTGACAAAAGGATTAGCATTGTTCTGTAGTTGATTGAAAAAGAATGCATCACTTGCCCAACTACTTTGAGCACTACTAATCAGCATTAAAATTAAACTTAATTTTCTCATTTATCCACCTGGTCATTCATTATGACTGTCTCAAATCGCTCAAAAAAGCGATTAAACCACTTATTTGCAGTTTTTTGAATCAACGGCTCGCCCAGCTCGATTAATTTACTACCCGGCAAAACTTGGCCCAAAAAATTTACTTGAGTACCATTCTCATCAGTTTGAACAAATTCGACATTCCCTATCGCCTTGGCAGCATCAGCCAACCCTCCCTCACCTTCAGCTTGAAGTGAGTATTTTTGTGGCTCAGTAATCTCAGAAAGTTTGACATTGACATTAAAGCGCACCGGAATAAAACCGAATTTGACTTTTACCCTGGCATAGAAATGATCATCTGCTAATTTCTCGATATCCTGGCAAGCAGGAATACATTGAGTTAAAACTTCGGTATCCATCATCGCTTCCCATACCTGTTGTTGAGAAACGTTCAATTTGTAATTCCCTGATATTTCCAAGTCTTTGGTTCCGCTTTTTGTTAGAATCTGGCCTTTATTTTACAGGCACAGCATTAGTTCAACACTCAAAATAATCACTCTGTAATTACTTGAACTCGTCAACAAAAACTTTAATTTCTATTCTTAAGCTAGTCGTCGTCATCGGTTTGCTAGCCTATGTTTTTTTTCGAATCCAGTGGCAAGACTCGCTTGTGATCACCCAAGGAACGGATGAAACAATAATACAAGGAGAAATTATTGGTAATTGGAACCAATATCCAGTTGAATTTATCGACACTGAAAAACAGATATTTTCCATCACAAGCGAACAACAAACCACTCATCAAATTAATCCAGGATTTTTTACTTACTTAAAACAAACTAATCCATTTTGGTTATTACTAGGTGCGTTGGCGTTTGTTACTGTAGTTATGTTTAGCGCCTTTCGCTGGCATTGGCTGGTGAATTCACAAAAACTCTCTCTGAGCATCTATCAAGCCACTCGACTAACTTGGATTGGTGTATTTTTCAATAATTTCGTCCCAGGACAAACGGGTGGGGATTTAGTTAAGGCCTACTATATTGCCAAGAATTCTCCACAAAAACGGTTAACCGCCGTACTGACAGTCATTACTGACCGCATTATTGGTTTGTCTGCCTTAGTCATTGTCAGTTTAGTCACGGTGACACTATTTTTTGACCGCTTTAAAGAAATTGCCTTAACACTGTGGCTAGGCCTTTTTATTGGCGGGTTTATTGCTGTAATCTTACTCAAACGTTCTATCAGACGTGCATTAGGTCTTAGTGCATTAGTAAAAAAATTACCCGCCAAAATTAATGAGCAAATTTATAATCTTGATACAGCCATCCGCCAGTATCAAGACCACAAACAAGGCGTATTAATTTGGTGGTTGTTAAGTATTATCAACCACATTATTAACATGCTTGGCATTTATGCCCTGTCCCGCTCGATCAACATGGGCGTGCCCGCCACCGAGTTTTTAGCCTTAGTTCCTGTGATTTTTATTGTCTCGGCCATCCCCATTGCTCCCAATGGCTGGGGAATTGGAGAGGCATTGTTTGGTAACCTATTCGGTCAATATGGTGCCGCCTATTTACCCAATAGTACTAATGCACAGCAAATCATGAGTACCCGCGGTGTAGCCCTGTCAATACTATTTAGAATCATGAGCATGTGTATTTCTTTAATTGGTGGTTTGTTTTTATTATTCTCCAAAGAAAAAATATCCACTAAGCAAACAGATAACCAACAAGCACAAGTCTGAAATGCGCATCGGAATTGCCAAAGAGATCAAACCTTCCGAAGGGCGTGTGGCTTTACTGCCGAACCATGTTCGACAATTAGCAGACAACCATCAAGTCTTGGTTGAGACTGGTGCTGGCATCTTATCTGGAGCTACTGACCAAGACTATAAAGCTGCCGGTGCTGATATTATTAGCAGCGCTGGAGAGCTTTTTAATCAATCCAAGTTGATTGTTAAAGTTAAAGAGATTTTACCCACTGAATTTGATTATCTTAAATCTGAGCACATTATTTTTACCAATCTACATAGCGCTGCTGACCGAGAACAATTAGATGTTTTGCTAGGTAAAAAGCTAACGGCTATCGCCGCTGAAGAAATTCATCAATATGGCTCACCCAATTGTCCTTTAGCAGGAGAAATTGGTGCATTAGAGGGATTACGATTAACCCTGGCCGCACACGGCGGTACAGGCAGGCATTTTTTTTCCCATTATAGTGCTCCAGTGTGTACTGCAATTGTAATCGGGCTTGGTGGAGTGGGTCGTGGTGCCTTGCGAACTTTACTATCACTTGGAGTGCGGGTAATGGGTTTTGACAACTATCAAGGCGCACTATTCAAATCCAAACTGGACTGGCCGCAGGATAACTTCACTGTACACTCACTGAGCGAACTCGAATCCCTACTGCCTGAAGCAGATATGATAGTTAACTGTGTTCTGTGGGATAAAACTCGTGATGATCATTTAGTAACTAGACCGATGTTGAAATCACTTAAATCAACTGCAGTCATTGTCGATATTTCTTGTGATACAGCAGGTGCGATAGAAACTTGCAAACCTACAAGCTGGGATGATCCTGTTTACCAAATTGATGGGATTAGGCATTTTTGTGTCGATAATATTCCTGGTGCAACACCAGTTACAGCTTCTCAAGGATATGGCAATGCCCTATTACCTTGCATCAAAGATATCGCTGAGGTCGGTGTTTTAGAGGCACTAAAACGTAACCCTTGGCTAGCCAAGGGGCTTACAACTTTCAACGGATTATTAACTTTAAAAGAAGCCGCAGAAGTTCAAGACAGAGACTACACCTGCGCAGAAACAATCCTTAGTACATAATACAGTTATTGACAGAAGCTCACGAGCGAGCTATTGATGGACATTTAAAAACTTAACAGGGTAAATTTTATGTCAGAAGGTACCATCGAGAATCTGAGTGAACACGGTGATCAAGCTTTCAGGGCTGTCAAAAACACAGGGCGTGATCATGAAATGACTTATGCTGGTGCATTAAGCTTCTTGCGCCGCAAATATTCTCGTGACCTTAAAGATGTCGATGTTGTAGTCAGCGGTGTTCCTTACGATTGTGCAACCAGTAATCGTCCAGGCACCCGACTTGGTCCTAATGCAATTCGTGCTGCTTCTGTACTACTTGCCGAATTAAAAGCATTCCCTTATGGATTTGATCCGTTTGATCACTTGGCCGTTATAGACTACGGTGATTGTTTTTTTGATTTTGGCTATCAAACGCACATTATTGAAGTATTACAAGCCCATGCCAAGCATATTCTGGATTCGGACGTATCCATGCTTACTTTGGGAGGCGATCACTTTATTACCTATCCTTTGTTGCGTGCTCATGCGGAAAAATACGGTCCACTTTCATTAGTTCAATTTGATGCCCATTGTGACACCTGGGATGATGATGGTAAACGCATTGATCATGGCAGTATGTTTTTACGAGCTGCCAACGAAGGTCTAATCATTCCTGAACGATCTGTACAAATTGGCCTGAGAACGCATAATGATTTAGATCATGGATTCAACATCATCACCTCACCGTGGATCCATCGTAATGGGATTGATGCCACAGTAGAAAAAGTTTATGAAATCGTGGGTGATCATCAAGCGTATTTAACTTTCGATATAGATTGCCTTGATCCTTCCTGTGCACCTGGGACTGGAACTCCTGTCATTGGAGGTTTATCAAGCGCCCAGGCATTAGAAATTTTCCGTGCTTTAGAAAATATTAATTATATCGGGATGGATCTAGTCGAAGTTTCACCACCCTTCGATCAATCGGAAATTACTGCCATTGCGGCTGCGACCTTTGCTCATGATTATCTTTGTATTCAAGCCAAAAAGAAGATCAGTAACGCTAATAGCTAATCATGGGTCTAGTCACTAACACTTAAAAATGTCAGATATTGATATTGAACAATTAAGGGATTGGATCATTGAAGAGGGACTCAAGGAGTTCAGGTTTGAGCGGTTATTCCAAACTGTCTGCGAGACATTAGCAGCACGATTCAAACTTTATCGGGTCAGTATTGGCATGGCCACTTTGCACCCACTTGTGGAAGCAAGAACACTTAGATGGTATCGAGAAACGGGGCTGGAATTTTTCGAATCCGAACACGGTTATAGCAATCAAGAGGAGTGGCTTTATAGTCCAATCTCTTATATGTTTAATAATCTACTTAAAGAACTTAGATATCGGCTTGATAAACCAGGTGACTGGCAAAAGTTTCCCGTACTGGTTGAATTAGCAAATTCTGGCTGCACAGAGTACTACGCTCGAGTTGTTTCTTTTGATAATGATCCTAATCCTTCTAGAGAAGATCCTGACGGCGTACTTGCGATATGGGCAACTGATGATCCGCTTGGTTTTTCTGATGAATTCTTTTCAACCATAGATAAAATTCTCCCCTGTTTAGGTTTGGTCTCAAAACTGGAAGATCGTGAGAGCACCTTAATTAATATACTTGAGGCCTACTTTGGTCAAGATGCCGGCGTGCGCGTTGCCAATGGGCAGATAGAAAGAGGCGAATTAGTTTCAATCGATGCAGTAATTTGGTACAGCGATATGCGTGACTCAACTTACCTTGCCGATTCATTAAGCAACCAGGAATTTCTTAATACTTTAAATGCTTACTTTGAATGTACCGCAGGATCAATACTGGAAAACAACGGCGAAGTCTTGAGGTTCATTGGCGATGCAGTATTGGCTATTTTTCCTGTAGAAAGCTTTGATACTGCTACTAAAGCTGCTGAGGCAGCCTGGCAGGCAGCAACTGATGCAAGGAAAAAAATTAATCAGATCAATTCTGAGCGAGTAACCGCAAATTTGCACCCATTAGATTTTGGTCTGGGCTTACATACTGGCATCCTGGACTACGGCAATATCGGCACACCGACACGGTTGGAATTCTCGGTCATTGGGCCTGTAGCTAATGAAGTTGCTCGATTGGAAAGTCTCACTAAAGACTTTGATCGATCAGTTATTGTCTCGAAGTCTTTTAGAAAACTACTAGCCTTAGACTGGGAATATCTTGGCACACCAAAACTAAAAGGTGTTAACAAAGACTTTTCAGTTTATTCTGTAACAACATGATTTAATTAAAATTTTTACCCCGGCACTTTTCTTTCGAAGATTGCTAATTAGGTCAGTTACAGGGGTCAAATGAAACTCCTCGCCGTAAACGCTGGTTATCTATTTTGCTTTACAAACTAACCCCGTGGCAAGCCAACCCTCGCTAGCGATTAAACCTCATCGTTATTAAAAGTACCATTACCATCACCGTTATCAAAAACACCGCCACCGAGAAAATTAAATAATAAGTCTGTTGCGCCATAGTGCAAGAAACCAAAGCCTCGAATCTGTTCACCTTGAAATTCTTTGGTGATGGATGGACGGAAGCCTTCTCTTTCAGGCAAACCAAACATCCCCACTTTTTAGTACATATTTCTTAACTGAGGCACTTTGAGAATCATGGATTCACCACCATGCGAAGCTTCCCCACCCCGTTTTTATAGAACCCCATGAAGTGGTGTTGATAGTATAGAAAAATAAGTAAAGCCAATGCCTGAGCAAGTCACTCTTCTGTCATTCCGCCCGTTCGCTTAATAAATCAAAGAGTTGAAGAACTGTCTTTCTGGTAGCGAAACCAGTCTTCTGAATAGGCTTGGCTATCTACAGTCATTGAAATCTTTAAATGATCTTCTCCGATTGGATCGACATTAAACTCATAATAGCTTCCATCAGGCATGTACATTTTACCTGCCACATAACGCTCCCCCTGCTTATTCAAGTCAGAAATAAAATACATGTTATCTTTGTTTTCTTTTATCTCTGTTTGTCCATCATTATAGTAATGAACTTTGCCGACAAAACTGCCGTCATAGGATTCAATTTCATAAATCGCCTGGTAATAGTCAGTCTTAACCTGCCAAACGCCGACAATGACATCTTGATTGCCTGCTCTGACAATAGCAGTTAACCAAGCAATAACAAACAATGTGGCAATGAGTAATATAGTTTTTAGTGTATTAGTTCGATTCATAGTTTCTTTTCCTTTTTGGGTTCTTATTTAAGCTTGGCCGCTTGTTGAGCCAGATTCATTTTGAAAGCCCAAATTGGCACTTGACGCACCATTTTGCGATTAACAAATTCTTCCATTGCCAGGTTAGACAATTCACGCCCAAAGCCAGACCGTTTTACACCACCAAATGGCGCATCGGGTTCACTAATACTGGGCATGTTGATAAATGTCATCCCGGTTTCAAGTTGATCAGCAACCTGTTGAGCTCGTTGTTTATTCTTTGCAAACACAACTGAAGACAATCCATAGTCTGAGTCATTAGCTAGCTCGATTGCATGCGCATCATCTTTAGCTTTGAACATCATGGCTACAGGCCCAAATAATTCCTGCCGATAAATATCCATATCAGGTGTAATATCGCCAATCAACGTAGGCTGAAGCCAAGCACCAGGTAAATTTTCTGTACTCCCACCATGTAGCAAAGTTGCACCCTGCTCGACTGCGTGCTTGATGATACCTAACAAGTTATCGCGCTCGTCATGACTACTCATCGGGGCGAAACGGGTTTTATATTCCATTGGATCACCTGGCTTAAGTGTTTTAATGCGAGCTTTGAACTTTTCAATAAACTGATCGTAAATTGATTGGTGCAAGATAAACCGTTTGGCGGCAATACAGGTTTGTCCCGAATTAAAAAATCGAGCAATTAAAGCTACATCGCCAGCATAGTCTAAATCCGCATCATCCAGGATAATGAATGGATCACTACCGCCAAGCTCCAGTACCACTTTTTTTAAGGCTTTGCCGGCCTGCTCCGCAACTTTAGCTCCGGCCGCTTCACTACCCGTTAATGAAATACCTTGGATTCGCTTATCTTCAATAATCTGTCCGCAATTTCGCCCTGAGACCAACAGATTGGTATAGACACCTTGAGGAAATCCGGCTTTAAGAAAAATATCTTCTATGGCTTCGGCACACTGGGGAACGTTAGAGGCATGTTTCACCATAACTGTATTACCCGCCATGATGTTAGGAATGGCAAAACGCATCACTTGATAAAAGGGATAATTCCAAGGCATGATGCCAAATAAAACTCCTAGCGGATGATGTTGCAAGACTGTTGACCCTGTTAATAATGACCATTTTAAGGTTTTATCTGCCATAAATTTTTTTGCATTCTTGGCATAATATTCAGCAATCTGAGCACAGTTATCTAACTCCCAGTCTTTGGTCTCACGCAATAATTTACCCATTTCACGAGTAGCAATTGCCGCATAGTAATCACTATTATCACGAAGGATTTTAGCGACTTCTCTCATGAGCTGTTCTCTTTCAGCAAAACTAGTCCGTTTCCAGCTATGGTAAACTTGATCTGCAAGTACAATTTTTTCTTGTATTTGTTGGCTCGAAAGCTCCACAAACGTTTTCTCAATTTCGTTTGTGTAAGGGTTTAAAGACTGTATCGCCATGATAATCTCCGCTTAAATTGTCTTCAGTCGAGCGCTGATTTCTTTTAATCGTATGATTTGCTGAAAAATAATCGGCAACATAAAAATTCCTCCTGAAAATTCCAACACATAGGTCAATACGGCGAAAATATCACCAGCAGAAGCGTCAGGGGCACTGGCAGAGGTGTAAAGAGCAAAAATTGCTAATACAAATAGAATAATCTCAATCAGCCCAAAATTAAGTGTCTCCAGATCTGAGAGTTTGACTAAGAACTTAGAAATATTTTTAAAATGCCCGAAAATACCAGCATGCTGGCGGGCTTCCAACACTGCCACACGTTGCTCCAACTCATCGTTCAAAGCGGTGTTGTAGTTATAAATTCGATTCTTGCTAAATGCGTAAATAATCACGATCAAAATAACGGTGATCAAGCATCCACCAAATAGCCACCAGTCGAAAAAAGACAGCATTACCAATGCCCCAACAACTGTAATAAGTGCGGTAAACCCCTGGGTAATATCGTGTTCAAAGAAATCAACTAATTCCTTTACCAAAGCGGTACGACCAGCGATAGTCGATACTGAAACCTGTTTACTATTTTGTAGTTCAATGATCTCACTAGCGACATGAGTGTAAATGTACGTATAAGCACGTGTGTCTACGTAGCGGCGAATTACACCAATAACAAAGCTGGCAGCATACAAACCACAAAACAGCCAAAGACCATCATAAGAAGAAGCGATCAAATCGTTAATCGCTATACCCAACACTAGTGGTTGCAGTACTTTGAATACATTTTCTAGTGTTAACAAGGAAAATGTAGCGATTATCTTGCCTTTGTAACGCTTGAAAATCGCTTTAATTGAATAATCAGTCTGCAATGTTAATACCCGTAATAGTTACCATAATCTATAAACAACACCGACAAATACCAAACACTTAAGCCTAACCAAGTCACGATAATGACCCAGAATAAGATTGGATTATCTTCGGCTGTTACTGAATCCATAAAATGGGTAGTGCGACTAAATATATCAGGCAATACCCAGAGTATGAATAGAATCCCCCAGACCCAATACCATTGCATGAAGGTTGCAAGATAGACCAATACCAACCCTAGAATGGGCCGCCATTTAATTTTCGCCATTGTGTCTTTCATAAAGTCACCTTTGGTTAGATTTACTTTACCGATTTCTATAGTACAATAGTGTATCATATAAATTTTATCTATGATACAAATTTGTATCATTATATGGAGAAAAAATGAATCTTGACGATCCTCGTGCCAGCCGTTCTCGCCAAGCGTTGTTGAGTGCAAGCATGGAATTATTATTGCGCAACCCTGACGCTAGCTTTAGTGATATCGCTATTCACGCTGGTGTAGGCAGAGCGACCTTATACAGACACTTTCAGACTCGTGAATTGCTGATTCAAGAGTTAACAAAACAATCGCTAGAGAAAATCAGTGAAGCCAAAAAGCCTATCAGAGACAACTCCCTAAAAGGGCGTGAAGCCATTGAAACAATGTTGAAGTTAATTATGCCTCACGCAGACCATTTACACTTTTTATTTTCTCTGTGGAGCATTGCTGAAAAAGATCAAAACATTATGCAAATTTATAAAGATCAACTTAAAGAGCTGAGCAAATGGATTAATCAAGCCAAACGCCAGTCCCAAATCAAAAAAGAGTTTTCGACTGACTGGATAGTCGCTACGATTGAAACAATCATTTATTCGAGCTGGTTATTAATCGCCAGCGGCAAAATCAGCACTAAAGCTGCTACTGATCATGCCGTTTCAGCATTATTTGAAGGAATAGCTGCTTAAATGCGCAAATGCATGGCAACCGGGTTTTAGGCTACACCAATAAACCCTTAACAGAATTTATATCGCATCCTTTTTTAACCCGAGATACACTATCATATCAATTACCTAGCGATCATCCCCCCCGCCATCCATATCATCATCAATTTTCTCAGCGGCAGCCAGCTCTTTGGCAACTACAGCTGACATAGCGGCTGCAGCGACAGCGGCAGGTGCAACAGATGGATCCGCATCATTATCAGGTTGTTCACCATCTTTAAGATGTAGCTTACGTTCGTAATCCATCTTTTGCAGATTTTCCAATTCCTTAGGCAAGCGAACCTTGACTTCACGATGTGCAAATTCAATACCTGCTTCGGACAAAGCATCCCGCACTCGAGTATAAGCAACACGACGAACAATCCATTGTTCTCCAGGCTTGGCTGTAAATTTCATACGAATTATTAATGCTGATTCTTCTACACGCATCACTCCTTGTGACTTAAGCGGCTGCAGCATATTCGGGCCGATTTCTGGATCTTCCATCATTCCCTGCCCGACCTTTTTGATTATTTTACGAACTTTTTCGATATCAACATCATAAGGCAAACGCAACTCCAATTTCATGATTACCCAATCACGGCTGAGATTCTTTACCGTTTGAATTTCACCATAGGGGATAGTTTGTACCGCACCCAAATGGTGACGTAATCGCATAGAACGTACAGAAAGTTTTTCCACTGTTCCACGCAAACCGGCTAATTCAACATATTCGCCTTTACGAAAAGCATCATCAACCAAAAAGAAAACACCGGAAATAATATCCTGCACCAACTTTTGCGAACCAAAACCAACCGCAATACCAACTACACCAGCACCTGCCAACAGTGGTGCAATTTGCACACCAAGCGTATATAAAACAGACATGACAACAATTAAAAACAATACTATTAATAATGTTGTTCTAAGCAGTGGAAGCAACGTTTCAGTTCGTGTGGCTGCAGCACCTCCGCCCTCACCTTCGATCTCTGCAAAACCATCATCTGGTTCATCAGGTAATTTATGCTCAATCCAAAGCTGGATAATTTCCCAAACGATAAACCCTATGATCACTGTTACCCCGATATCAATCATTACGGCAACAATATCCTTTTCCCCTCCGCCAAATTGCTCCAAAATATCAATATTAAGCGCATCGAGAATATTGAGGGACAATGCTGTGATCAAAACTAATCTGACTATATTCCTAATAATATAGGTAAATCGATATTTTCGTTGTTGGAAACGACCATGTTGAAACACTGGCATGCTAGTCAACTTGTGGAGTAGTGAGGCCACCATCAAATCAATCAGCGGAAACAAAATTATCAACCACCAAGCTTGCTCTAGTTCTTTCTGATCCTGGGTATTGCCCGTAATAACTAATATTTGCCAGAGAAAAAATACCAAAAGCAATACAACAGTCACAACTGTTGGCCAAATAGCTGCTCGAGCTGCATAACGATAACCGTTTACTTTACAAACCTGTTCGTCTACTGATCCAAATAAAACCCGATCAATATCATAGCGGCCTATCCAAACGGCTCCAATCACCAAAGGATTTATCATTAATCCAAATATTACCGCTGCCGATAACACAAAATGTGTATCTGACAAACCATACTCGTACATAGTGAAAACAAAGCCTTCGAAAACAATATACAAAAGGAATAAAAATACTTTAATCACCTTCACTAGAGCCGCTTTATTAATTGTGTCATCAACTAGATCTAGTCCTCTAGGTGGCCAATACATCAGCAATTTGAAAATGATAATAAAAAACCGATAAGTCAAAACGGCATCAAAGAAGCGAGTTAAGACCGTAAATGAGTTGGTATTCTCAGATAGGAATAAAGTTGCGATAACATAACCTGCAACTGCAAAAATTACCAAACCAATAAAATCACGTAAAAAATGTATAAATGGTTGTTTGAATTTATAATTCCAAGTATCCGGCTGTTCCGGGTCAGCTTCAGGCGCTTCGTTTTTACGCCATTTATATAGACAGGCAAATTCAATTAGCCAAGCACCGACGATAACAATAGCTAACAAACCCAAAAGTTTTATAAATCCTTGCCAGCCCTGACCATCTGTCATGGTATTAATGACTTCACTGATATGTGAAAAATAGGTACCTGTCGCGGCTGCCATAGCCGCTATCCCCGCACCTAACGGTGTATAAGGGTTGCTCGCACCTTTTAATAATTTGAGAATCGAAACAGATTGTTCTTGATTTGCAGTTTGATTAGCGCTTGCCTCAGTGGTGAGATTATTGATCAATAAATTCCTCACCTGCTGCTCGTCTAAAGGTGCAACAAAGTCCCCGACTTGCTCAGGAGTTAGATCATTAGGAACGGCAACTGAACTTTCAGCCTCAGAATTGGCTGAAGAAGTTGGCAACAAACCAGCACTAAATGCGATAGATGAACTAAACCATAAACCTAAAAGCAAAACGATTCGGCAACTGAAAATGCGCATAAAACCTGCCTAAAATTAAAAATTGGTTAAAGTTTACACAAAATTAGCTTAGTCCGTAAAACAAAGCTAGAATACCGAGATTCAAAAGTTAGTCGTATTTTATGCAACCGTTAAGCGAATGGCTCAAACAACACAATATTGATGAAGTAGAAGCCATTATTCCTGACATGTCCGGTATTGCCAGAGGCAAACTAATTCCCGCTCACAAATACAGTGAAGAAGCCGGTATGCGCATGCCGCAATCGATTTTCATGCAAACAGTTACCGGAGACTATCCTGATAACTATGAAGATTTAATGCCGCCTAATGACGGCGATATGCTGCTTAAACCTGATTTAAATACCCGCCGGCTAGTACCCTGGGCTACCGACCCAACAGCTTTATTGATTCATGACGCCTATAGCGCTGATGGGACACCTAATGATCTTGCGCCAAGACAGTTGCTTAAAAAAATCTGTGATCTATATAGCGATAACGACTGGCAACCTATCATCGCACCAGAACTTGAGTTTTATCTGGTACAAAAAAATACTGATGCCGATTATCCATTGGAACCACCGATTGGTCGTTCAGGACGGCAAGAGTCGAGTCGGCAATCATATAGTATTGACGCAGTAAACGAATTCGATCCAGTGATTGAAGATATTTATGACTATTGTGAAGTTCAGGATCTTTCGATGGACACCCTGATTCATGAAATGGGCGCTGCACAACTGGAAGTTAATTTATTGCACGGTGATCCTCTAGACCTCGCCGATCAGGCCTTTTTATTCAAACGTACTGTACGTGAAACAGCTTTGCGCCATGATATCTATGCCACCTTTATGGCTAAGCCCATGGAAAATGAGCCTGGCAGTGCCTTTCACATTCATCAAAGCGTGATTGATAATCAAGCCGGAAGAAATTTATTCTCTCAGGAAAATGGTCAAGAAAGTAATGAGTTTTATTGGTATCTAGGTGGATTGCAAACTTACTTACCAGAAGCAATGTGCTTATTAGCTCCAAATGTGAATTCATATCGTCGCTTAACACCATACATGTCGGCTCCTATAAATTTACTCTGGGGTTATGACAATCGCACTACAGGGTTACGCATCCCATTTTCAGACCCCAAAAACAGACGCATTGAGAATCGATTGGCAGGTGCTGACATCAACCCTTATCTTGCTATAGCCACTACGCTTGCATGTGGTTACTTGGGCATTAAGGAAAAAATTAAACCTACACAAGCATTAGAAACTAGTGGTTATGAAGAGGAATTTAACTTACCACGAAGCCTTGAAGAAACAGTAAAAAGACTCAGAGATTGCCAACCTTTAGCTGATTTACTTGGTGAAAGTTTCGTTAATGCTTATACCTCCGTGAAAGAATCTGAGCATGCTGCATTTTTACATGTTATTAGTTCCTGGGAACGCGAACACCTATTATTGAACGTTTGATGAATTTATGAAAACGAACACCTTACAACAACTGGACAGTCAACATTTTCGTCACCCTTTTACTGATCATAAAGAACTTAGTGAAGTTGGTAGCCGGGTTATTACCGAAGCCGAAGGTGTTTATTTGTGGGACTCTGAAGGCAACAAAATCCTTGATGGGATGGCCGGCCTTTGGTGTGTCAACGTCGGTTATGGCCGGCAGGAATTAGTTGATGCCGCAACACAGCAACTACAGCAATTGCCTTATTACAATAGTTTTTTTCAGTGTACACACCCCCCTGCCATTGAGCTGGCTAAACAACTAGCTGAGATAACACCTGGAAACTTACAAGAAGTGTTCTTGACTAACTCCGGCTCCGAATCAAATGATACCGTCATTAGAACCGTTAGGTTTTACTGGGAATTAAGTGGCGCTAGGGACAAAAATATTATTATTAGTCGTAAAAATGCATACCACGGCAGTACTCTGGGCGGTGCCAGTTTAGGAGGCATGTCAGGCATGCACAAACAAGGTGGATTGCCATTGCCTGATTTTGTCCATATTGGACAGCCTTATACTTTCGATCAACCCACTGATATTGATATTGAAAAATTCGGCATAGATGTTGCAAATGAACTAGAGCAAAAGATTCAAGAGCTTGGAGAGGAACGGGTTGCTGCATTTGTGGCTGAACCCATTCAGGGAGCTGGCGGAGTCATCCTTCCGCCAGCTTCTTACTGGCCTCGAGTCAAAGAAATCTGTAATAAATATGACATCTTGCTGGTCGCTGATGAAGTAATTTGTGGATTTGGACGACTTGGCGAATGGTTTGGCTGCGATTATTACAACATTGAGCCGGATCTAATGCCAATAGCCAAAGGCCTTTCTTCCGGCTATTTGCCGATTGGCGGCGTAATGATCAGCGAAAGAATCTCCAAATTACTCTCGGAAAAAGGTGAAGAATTCGCGCATGGCTTTACCTATTCTGGCCATCCCGCCGCTTGTGCAGTCGCCACAGCAAACATCAACATCATGCAAAAAGAAAATTTAATCGGCCGGGTAAAAAATGATGTTGGACCTTATTTACAAAAACGCTGGCGTGAACTGGCAGATCATCCTTTAGTTGGAGAAGTGCGCGGAACAGGTTTAATTGGTGCGCTAGAGCTAGTGAAGGATAAGGCTTCGCGTGATCGTATTGATGGAAAAGGCTCTGCAGGATTTGAATGTCGGAAGAATTGTGTTGAGAATGGATTAGTCATGCGTTCAGTAGGAGACACAATGATAATCTCCCCTCCACTTGTTATCACGCATGAGCAAATTGATGAATTAATCGAAAAAGCCATTATTGCTCTGGACAAAACTCATAAAAAGTTCAAAACTTAATTTCAATGTTAATACTGTTGCAATTAAACAACAAATGTTAAAATTTGTTGTTTATTAGTCAATTTTTGATTGGAATTTAGTCCACAATTGGCGATAATCAAGTCATAGATGCCGTTAAATCTATTTTTTAGTAATCCCTATCTGATCTAAATCAGGAGCATATTTAATGAACAACAAATCATTTAGAAAACTCGTTGCCGCGATGAGTTTATTATTAGCAACTGGCGGAACAGCCTTTGCACAAGACTACAAAACCATCAGAACCATGGGTATTAGTAATCCGGTTTGTGAAGGAGGTATCGATAACCCGGCTGAATTACAAAAATACGTTACCGAAAATCGAGAAGATTTTGTCAACATGGTAGCAACATCTGGTTGGCCCGGTGACGTAGACTCCTTAATCACCCAAATTCAAAATGGTGAATTTGAGGAAGCCATGTTACCAATTGGTACAACTTTTGAGTGGATGGGCGTTCGACGCCGTACAACAGGCAATGCGGATACTGTGACTAAACTTCGTTGGGGCGGTGAAGCGCCTGTAGATGCTTACAAAATCGTGGCCGTTGATAACGCCGGTAATACGCATACTTTTGTAATTCCTAAAGTCTGCTGCAACCTGGCGGTTTTAACACAAGTTGATGAGGCTCCTGTTGTTGTGGATGAACCAGAGCCACCTGTACTCGCAGCAGCTCCTTCGGTAATTCCTTTTATCGCACCTTTTATCGGCTATGAGGACCGTGTCCGAGATGAGTGCCCTGAAAACGAAGGCGAACGTCACGGCGATATTGGTGATCACCAAACCACAAATGATGGTGCTATTGCCGGTGCTATTTTAGGCCTATTGAAGCCGTTGAACGATAAAACATCATTGTTAGCCCAACTAGGTGGGGCCTATAATTTTGATGATTCTACTCACTCCACAGCCTTTGCTGACATAGGTGTAAACCATAAAGTTGGCGCCAATGGCTTTATTGGTGGGGGTGTTGGTGTTTGGGACATTAACGACAGTGACAACACCGATGGCAGCTTTTTCATCCAAGGCGGCTTAAATGCGTTTGAAACCAGCAAAGGTACTGCCCAATGGTTTGCTGAAGCCCGCGCACTATTTGATGAGCCCGGTGACAATACTATTTTTATGACCGGTTTGAGATTCTTATTTGATCAATAATTCCAACCGAATCTGACTCAAAGGCGCTATGATGATTCATAGCGCCTTTTTTATTCGCAGCTTTTCTAGCACAAGCACAGTGGCTATGACTTAAGAAGTTCAAGTGGATAAAAACAGTACATTTAGCGCCACAATAGGCTCAATCGGCACCACCCTGATTTTAGGCACTGTGATTGGAGCTTTGGCTTCGCTGGCCTCAATTGGATTTATAGAACTCATCTTTATTCTCAACGACTGGTTAAAAGTATCTGCTAAAAGTCGTGCCTTAACCACAAACTCTGTCGTTTTAACCACCGCAACATTACTTGTACCAGCATTAGGTGGCCTCGTTGTGGGCTTGATAATTTGGGGCTTAACTCGGGAAAAAAGACCTCAATCTGTGGCTGACATTATTTCCGAATCTCTTAGCCATACTCACGATCAATCACTATGGAATCGATTCGTAAATGTTGTCGCCAGCTTGATTTCATTAGGTTGTGGCGCATCTGTTGGTCAATACGGCCCGGTCGCCTACCTCGGTGGAAGTATTGGTACAGCTGTAGCTAAAACCACGGGAAACCGCTTTTATCACGATAATATTGCACTGTGTTGTGGTGTAGCTGCAGCAATTTCAACGGTTTTTAATGCGCCAATAACTGGCGTTGTATTTGTCCATGAGGTTATTTTACGACATTACTCTCTACGTGCATTTGCACCGGTAACTGTCGCCTCAACTGTCGGTTTTGTAATCGCTAATCAATTTTTTGACAAGCTCCCGTTATTCTCAATAGGTATTGTCAATACAGCTAATGCACAAGAGTTTATTTTGTTTGCATTAATTGGCCTAAGTGGCGCTTTAATAGCTCAACTATTCATGCAAAGCATTTTGTATTTCGGCCGTTTAAGCCAAACCTTAAAAGTCCATCAAGTCTTCAAGCCTATGATGGCGGGCTTTGCAGTTGGCCTGGTTGCCTTATGGTTACCCGATGTAATGGGTGTTGGCAAAGAAGCGGTTCGCTTGGCAACCATTGATGGCGCCTTCACCAGTTTCGAGCTCTCTACCCTTTTACTCATGAAGATCATATTAACCGGACTTTGTTTAGGATTCGGTTTTGCTGGTGGCGTATTCAGTCCCGCAGTGTTCACCGGTATTATGTTTGGCACTCTATGGGGGATCATGGCTACTCAAATCCCTGGTATAGAGCGTTCTGAATTGGTTTTTTACACTATCTGCGGCATGGTAGCTGTCACTAGCCCCGTAATCGGTGCTCCACTTACTACTATCATTATTGTTCTTGAACTAACCCGCAACTACAGCATTACTACTGCGGCAATGGTCAGTGTCGTCTTATCTAACATTGTCGCATATCGTTTATTTGGCCGCTCATTATTTGACAAAGTATTACTCAACCGCGGAATCGATCTTGGCTTAGGCCGAGACAAGGCCGTTCTCAATATCAAGCAAATTGGCTCTTATGTGAGTGATGATTTTTGCCGAATTACAGATGAGATCACATTAGCACAAGCTAGACGGAGAATGATTAAGGCTGATGCTACTGAAGCATACTTACTAGATGAAAACGATATACTTACCGGCAATATTAGCCTGGTAAAACTAGCAGCACTGATTGATAAAGGCGAGGACATGGAACAAAGTGTTCTAATACATATTGATCATGATTGTTTTACTCTTGTAGAGGACAACACAATTTGGGAAGCGATGAACGAGCTTGAAAATTTTGTCGGAGAAAGCATCCCGGTTTTAGATAATAACCAAACGAATCAAATGCTGGGAGTCGTGCATGAGTCCACAATTATTAAAGCCTATTTGGACACCACTTCGACACTCAGACAGGAAGAAAACCTGTGAAAACAAAGCAGTGGTTCAAGTTTGCTCCTTGTTTGTTAGTCATCGGTTTATTTACCATCAATGGCCATGCTCAACTGTCAATTAATTTAACCCAGGCTAAACAAAATGGTTTTGATCTGGTCAACTTGCAAACCACTATGCAATCAATCACTGAATCCGATGTGTTATTAGATAGTAATGACACTAATATTTTCAGTAAAAACTACGACCTGATTAGCCTTAATTCAGCCCAGGCAGACCTGGCTTGTAAGAGTGGACAATTAATCAAATTGAGTGATAGCAATGAATTTAAATCATTGTTTAAGAAAAGAAATTATTTACAAAAGCACATAAATGACTGTGCTGTAAATTTCGCAACCTATTCGATGGTGATTGCCTATCCCATCTTCAACATGGTCACTACCCGTCCAGAATCACCCGCAGATTTGTTTAACGTTGAACGTTTTCCCGGGGTGCGAGCATTGCCCGATAGTCCGATCGGCACTCTGGAATGGGCCTTATTAGCCTACGGCATTCCAATCAATGAGGTTTACCAACTACTTAGCACTGAACGCGGAATTAGACTTGCATTTGCTAAACTCGATACCATCAGGCGTCATATTCACTGGTGGACTGATATCGATGAATTGAAGACATTAATTAATAACAATCAGGTGGCCTTGGCGGCTGGACCACATAACGTATTTTTCGATTTACAGTTTAATCAACCCATGGAAATTCTCTGGAATGGTCAATTAGTCGTCGAAATGAACTTAGGGATAAATACCGCTTCGGAAAATATTGAACAAGCCAAAGAGTTAGTTCATAAACTGATGTCCGACTCAGCTCAGTTCAAGTTGTCTTATGAATATGCATTAGGCCCAACTAATAAACAAACACTAAGAACGCTTGGTTTATTACCCCAAGCTGGTCAAGTGTTAGTATTCGTACCAACTTATAAAAAGAACATGCAAAAGGCCATATGGATGGATTACAACTGGCATGAAACATTAGAAGATATTATTAACAAACGTTTTACCAAATGGCGCAGCCAAGATGATTGAAAATAATAATAAACAGTTGCTTAGTGATTAACGCTTATTTAGACTCAAAAGCTATTTTTAAGGGCTCTTCGATACTATAGTTAATGCTAATACTAATATTGAACCATGATTTTCCCATCATTTTATAACTTAAAAATTCTATGTCTGTTTTAAAAAATAAAATTGTCGATGTGTTTAGCTCACTGCTTTTCAGTGCGGTGAATCAACAAAAGGTTAAGGACTCATTTTCTAAAGTTATTCAACAAGCTCTAGAGCAAGAAAGACAACAAACACAGATCATGCTCAACGAGTATCTACAAAATAAACAAAACCAGATCGAAATACATAGGTTATTGGACAGTTATTTGCAACGTCCTGAGTCTCAATGGCTCACCGATAAATTACTGGATAACTATTTAACCCGAGAGCTTTCCCAGTCAGTAATCAATGAAGCTATTGAAGAGAATAAAGAACTAAAGAAGCTAATTTGGAAAATAACCAATGTCAGACCAACTAGCGCAGATATACATTGGGCTGCTATTCCGAATAGCATTAGAGAACAGCGTATGATTCAAGCGACCATTGAAGCTGGAGAGTTTGTTCATCAGCATATTCCTGAACTGGAGGGTAAAAAAGATGCCTATGAAACTTTGGAATTTGCACTTGAGGCTGTATCGATTGCTGGTAGCTATCTAGAATTTGGGGTTTTTAGTGGTGCCACAATTTCCTTTATTGCCAATCAGGTTGGAAATAGCCAAGCTGTACACGGTTTCGATTCGTTTGAAGGTTTACCTGAAAACTGGGGAGCTGCCAAAAAAGGCACCTTTAATACCGACGGTGTTTTACCTGACGTTCCAGATAACGTAAGCTTACACAAAGGTTGGTTCGATCAAACATTACCGGAATTTTTAAAACACAATAACGAACCGGTTGCTTTTTTACATGCTGACGCTGACTTGTATTCGTCGACTAAAACAATTCTTGATGAGTTAACTGATCGCCTGATCCCTGGCACAATCATTGTTTTTGATGAATATTTTAATTACCCCTATTGGCGCGAACATGAATATAAAGCATTCATTGAATTCATCGAGAAAACCGGAAAAAAATTCGAATATATCGCTTACACTGACAGAGGCTATTCTGTAGCCGTGAAAATTCTCTAAATACTAACGGAGTAATTAATTCAACTCAGCTCTGTTAGCGAAAAACTCCAATGCTTGTGGATTAGCTAATGCTTCTTTGTTCTTAACTGGCTCACCATGCACTACGTTTCTAACGGCAAGCTCGACGATTTTGCCACTCTTAGTACGAGGGATATCTTCAACTTCAAGGATTTTTCCGGGCACATGTCTTGGCGTTGTATTCTGCTTAATCGTTGATCTGATTTTAGCTTTTAGATCGTCATCTAATTCAACACCATCGCGTAATTTGACGAACAAAACGACTCTTACATCATTATTCCAACGTTGCCCAATAACAATACTTTCGATGATTTCATCAAGCTTTTCAACTTGTCGATAAATCTCAGCTGTCCCAATCCGTACTCCACCTGGGTTTAATACCGCATCAGAGCGGCCATAAATAATCATCCCCCCACGCTGCGTCATCTCAACGTAATCTCCATGACACCAAACATTATCTACTTTTGCAAAATAAGCATCATGATATTTTCCTCCCGCCTCGTCATTCCAAAAACCAACTGGCATGGATGGAAACGGTGAAACACATGATAACTCCCCTTTTTCACCGCGTGGACACTCATTACCATCATCGTCTAAAACTTTAACATTCATACCTAAACCAATGCATTGCAACTCTCCTTGGTAAACAGGCAAAGTGGGTGCACCTAAGGCGAAACAGGAAATAATGTCGGTGCCACCAGAAATAGAAGATAAACAAATATCAGATTTGATTTCACCATAAACATAGCGAAAACCCTGAGGCGAAAGTGGCGAACCCGTAGACAGCAAGGCTTTTAGAGAGTCAAGATTGTAATTTTTCCCCGGTTCAATTTTGTGTTTGATTAATGCATCGATATATTTTGCCGACGTACCAAACACATTCATTTGTTCTGCTTCGGCAAATTCAAATAATGCTTCACCAGATGGATGAAATGGAGAACCATCAAACAGCAATAAAGTTGCTTCGCTAGCTAAACCTGTGACCAGCCAATTCCACATCATCCAGCCACAAGTAGTGAAATAGAATAATCGATCACCAGGTTTTACATCTGTTTGAAGTTGATGCTCTTTTAGATGCTGTAATAAAGTTCCGCCAGCACTATGGACAATACACTTGGGCGCTCCGGTGGTACCGGAAGAAAACATGATAAACAGCGGATGATTAAATGGTAGTCGCTCAAAATCTATATCAACTGCGACATAAGGCTCAACAAATTCATCTAATGGAACAGTGCTATTAATTTCTGCGGCAGCGTTATCGTCAATATAAGAAACGACTACAGTTTTTTCCAAACTTGGAAGACGTTGAATAATTTGTGTTAATTTCTCATGTGTTGGAAAACGTTTGCCGTTATAAAAATAGCCATCGACAGCCAACAATACTTTGGGTTCGATTTGACCAAATCGATCAACCACGCCTTGTACTCCGAAATCCGGTGAACAGGATGACCACACTGCCCCGATAGCACTTGTTGCCAACATAAAGATAATGGTTTGCGGCATATTAGGCATATAAGCGGCAACACGATCACCTTTGTTAACTCCTGATGCCTTTAATGCTTGAGCACAACGTGAAACAGTATCGTAGAGTTCATTCCAGCTATAACTTAGTTTTACTCTATCCTCACCACGAAAAATAATCGCAGGTTCATCGTTGCGAAGTCTTAGTAAATTTTCCGCATAACTAAGCTTGGCACCAGGAAACCATTTGGCTCCAGGCATTTTGTCAGAGTTTATTAATACTTCCTCGCCTTTTTCACCCACTACACTGGCAAAATCCCATACCTCACTCCAAAAAAGTTCTGGATAAGTTACCGAGTATTCATGTAGATCTGAATACGATTGCAGAGAAAGATTTTGTTGCTGATTAATAGACTGAATCAGTTTAGTAATATTGGCATTGTCAATTCTTGATTGACTAGGTCGCCAAAGAGGTTCTGTCACATCAATTCTCCGCTATCTAGAAACCGAGTTTTTTATCATAACTACTAAGCATTGTGAAACATTAAACTTAATAGACTATACAAGAATGACTTGCGAAAAAATACCTTATATAATTGCAAAACTTAACTAATGCGCAATAATTTTTGCGTTTGTAAATTTAGCGGAGTTAACATGTCGGACAACAATGGCCACCAGGATTTAATCAAAAAAATCATTAGCAGCTTACCCAATTCAATGGATAAGCAACTCAAGACCCAGATCGAAAAGTTCACCAAATATTACTACCAGAGAATAGCTATTGATGATCTGGAAAAACACGGTCTACAAGATCTTACTGGTTCAGCTATGGCCATTCTTCAGCTCGCCAAGAAGCGCAAAAAAGATGAAAGCAAAATCCACGTTTATAACCCAGAATTTGATAAGCATGGCTGGCAGTCCACTCACACCGTTGTCGAAATTGTAACTGACAATCGCCCTTTTCTGGTCGATTCCATATCCATGGCATTAAATCGACTTGATACAACAATTCATCTGACTATTCACCCGGTTGTATCAACCAAACGTTCAGTTCAAGGTGTGCTTAGCGATATTGAATCTTCTGATACGACTAAAGCCGGTTATGGCTCTGAGTCTATTATGCACTTTGAAATCGATCGGCAGACTGAAGGCAAAAAACTTAAAGAAATTGAAGCAGAGTTAACTTCCGTTCTTGACGAAGTAGCAGATTCAGTGGATGACTGGGAAGCCATGCGCAAACAAATCAACCAGCTCACGGCAGACTTGAAAAAACAAAAAAGCCCGTTCGATGCCAAAACCAACAAGGAAGTCATTGAATTCTGTCGCTGGATTGAAGATAACCACTTCACCTTTCTAGGCTATTGCGAAGACACCATTAGAGGCAATGAATTAAGAATGAAAAAAAGCAGTGGTTTGGGATTGCTGCGTAATGGTCATAAAGATTTATTGCCTAGTGGGGCTGTTAAGCACCTGGCTGATGAAATGATTATTGTAACCAAAGCGAATAATCGTTCACGCATTCACCGTCCCGCTTATATGGATTTTATTGGTATCAATAAATACGATGACAAAGGTAAACTTTTAGGCCAGTATTGCATCCTTGGATTGTTTACTTCAGCAGCTTACAACAAGAACACCCATGAAATTCCGTTGCTGAGACAAAAAGTAGCAAGAGTCCTGGCTAAGAGCAAGTTGCCTGTGGGTGGTCACGATTACAAATCGCTTGAAAATATATTTGAAACCTACCCCCGGGATAGTTTATTTGCCATAGCAGATGATGATTTGTTCAATATTTCGATGGGGATTTTGGCTTTACAAGAACGCCAAAGAATTCGTTTCTTTTCTCGCCATGACAAATTTGACCGGTTTTATTCATGTCTTGTTTATGTGCCCAAAGAACGATACAACCGTGAACTGCGCATCAAAATTCAAGATATTTTAATGCATGCCTATAAAGGCACGACTAGCACATTTAATACCCATTTTTCAGAATCCGTATTAGCACGAGTGCATTTTATTATTCGTATCAAGCCCGGCACTCGACCTAGATATAAAGAAGAAAAAATCGAACAACAAATCATCGAGGCGGCTCGTTCCTGGAATGATCATATTCGTGAAGCGTTAACTGACCAATTCGGCGAAGAAAAAGGGACCGCCCTGCTCTACAAATATGATGATGCGTTTACCGTTTCTTACCAATCTGACTTCTCAGCTCGCTCCGCTGCCTGTGATCTACAGGTTATTGAATCTCTTAGCGATGAAAAGAACATCGATATCCATATGTATCGTCCTATCGCGGCTGACGAAACAAGTTTACGCATGAAGCTTTATGCCAAAGATCATGCTGTTTCACCTTCAGATGCATTACCTGTAGTTGAAAATATGGGTCTAAAAGTGTTGGCAGAAAAACCTTATAAAGTCCAAACAGCCAATAAGTCGTGTGCCTGGATACATGATTTTAATATGCAAACCCGGGATGGAACAGAAATTGATGCCGAAAAGATCGCAGATATATTCCAAGATTCATTTTTAAGAGTATGGTCGGGTGACGCCGAAAATGATGGTTTCAATCAGCTGGTTTTAAAAGCAGGTTTAAGCTGGCGCGAAGTTGCCACGCTAAGAGGTTACAGTAAATATCTACGCCAAATAGGAATTCGCTACAGCGAACCTTACATGATTGAATGTTTAATCGATAATCACAGCGTCAGTCGTTCGATTGTTGAATTATTCAAGGCACGATTCGATCCGGAATTTGATGATGAGCCTCGCCAACAAGCAATTCAAACACAACAGGTAGAGCTTGAGGCGGGACTCGAGCAGGTCGACAACCTGGATGATGATCGAATTCTCAGGAGTTTTATAAACCTGGTTGAGTCCACTATACGCACGAACTACTTTCAACCTACTAATGATGGTTCTGCTAAACCTTATATCTCATTTAAATTTGACCCTTCAAAAATCAATAACCTGCCCTTGCCACGGCCAATGTTCGAGATTTTTGTTTATTCACCGCGGGTTGAAGCTGTACATTTGCGAGGCGGACGGGTTGCTCGCGGCGGCTTACGCTGGTCAGATCGACGCGAGGATTTTCGAACCGAAATTCTGGGTTTGGTTAAAGCTCAATTAGTCAAAAATGCAGTCATTGTGCCCACTGGTTCTAAAGGTGGATTTTTTGTTAAACGTCCACCGATTGGTGGAGACAGAAACACTCAATTAGAAGAAGGTATTGCTTGTTACAAAATCTTCATGAGTGGCTTACTAGATATTACCGACAACATTGTTAAAGGCGAAATTGTGCCGCCGAAAGATGTAGTTAGACACGATCATGACGATCCCTATCTGGTCGTGGCTGCAGATAAAGGCACAGCCACTTTCTCCGACATCGCTAATGGTGTAGCTAGAGATTATGGATTTTGGTTAGACGATGCTTTTGCATCGGGAGGCTCAGTCGGTTATGACCATAAAGGAATGGGCATCACAGCTCGCGGCGCCTGGGAATCCGTGAAGCGTAATTTCCGCGAATTGGGCCACGATACTCAAACCCAACCTTTCTCCGCTATTGGCATCGGAGACATGATGGGTGATGTATTCGGTAATGGCATGTTGCTATCGCGCAAAACTAAACTCGTTGGCGCGTTTAATCACATGCATATTTTCCTAGATCCTGATCCTGATCCTGAAAAATCGTTTAAAGAACGTGAGCGTATGTTTAATTTACCTCGCTCTAGCTGGATAGACTACAACAAAAAGCTGATTTCCAAAGGAGGTGGGATTTTTGAACGTTCAGCTAAATCCATCAAACTATCGCCCCAGGTGCAGACATTGTTAGACACTACTGCTGAAAACCTCACTCCAAATGAGTTAATTAACACAATGCTTAAGGCTCCTGTTGATCTGATTTGGAATGGCGGAATTGGTACTTATATTAAATCTTCCAAAGAGACTCATGATGATGCTAGCGATCGAGCCAACGATTCTCTCCGGGTCAATGGCAACGAACTTAGATGTAAAGTTGTCGGCGAAGGCGGAAACTTAGGTGTTACTCAATTGGGTAGAGTTGAATTCTGCCGCAATGGTGGTAAGTGTTATACCGATTTTATTGATAACTCTGCAGGTGTAGATACGTCTGACCATGAGGTCAACATCAAAATCCTACTAAATGAGGTTGTCGAAAATGGCGACATGACTGGCAAGCAGCGTAACAACCTGCTTGCTGATATGACCGACACTGTTGCTGATTTAGTGTTAACAGACAACTATGACCAAACACAAGCTATTAGTATCGAACGCACTAAATCCGTACAACATGTTAAAGAACATGCCCGTTTCATCCAAATGCTGGAAAAAGCTGGCAGTTTGAATCGTGAGCTGGAATTTTTACCCAACGATGAAATTCTTAAAGAACATGCAGCATCCAAACGCGGTCTTACCGCTCCCGAGGTTTCTGTGTTGCTGGCCTACAGCAAGATTCATATTTACGATATTTTATTGGACTCGGATGCACCCGATGATGATTTTCTGCGTAATGTTGTAGAACAATATTTCCCTGAAATTCTGGTCAAAAACTACCGTTCAACTATCGCTGATCACCGTTTGCGTCGTGAAATTGTCGCTACCTATATTACCAATAAAATGGTTAACCAGGCTGGACCTTTGTTCGCCTTTCAATTGGCTGAAACGACCGGTGCCAGTTATGCAGACATCGCTCGGGCGTTTATCTGTTCCAGAGAAGTCTTCTCGATAGATAAAGTCTGGTCTCAAATCGAGGCTTTAGACAATAAAGTTGATGCCAATATCCAGATGCAAATGCTTAGTGACGCAGCAGGATTGCTTGAACGCTCAACCCTTTGGTTACTACGCAATCGTCGCATGCCAATCGACATTCAACAAACCGTTGATTACTTCAAAACCGGTATTGAAGAATTAAGAGTCTGTATCCCTCGATGCTTTGCTAAACCCAATAAAGTTCTGCACAAAAAGCGTAAAGATTCACTTACTCGTGCGGGTGTTCCTGCTGAGATTGCTGAACAAGTGGCAGCTTTTGTTGCACTCTCTTCGTCCATGGATTTAGTTGAAGTGGCTAATGACAAAAAGGTCGATATGAATATCACCAGTAGCGTTTATTTCTCTATTGGTGATATTCTTGATCTGCACTGGCTCAGAGATAGTATTGCTGATTTACAGGCCGAAAATCATTGGCATTTACTGGCCAAATCGAGCTTACGTAACCAACTGCATCGGGTGCAGCGTTTGCTTACCGCTGATATGCTTGCAGGTAGTAAAGGTACAGCGAAACAACGAATCGATAATTGGAACGTCAGCAACACTAAGGCAAAACAGCGTTTTAAGAATGTTTTACGAGAATTAAGACGCAGTGGAAAACTGGATTTTCCAATGCTTTCAGTGGCCTTAGGCGAACTACAAATTTTACGTCAATCAAACGATTCAGCTAAACAAGCTGAATCAAAATAAACCCTGGAAAAATTACGGGAGCGATTATGGCAAATTTTCCAACTTTGAAAGAGATGGGTGTAAGTAACCCTAATGAGATCAGTCGATATACATTACATCAAGTCGGCAATGTTGATCATCTAACTATTGTCTATCAACGTAAGAAAAACTCATTTCTGCCTGTTACCAAGCGGTTCAAATTTGGCCGTTCTGAAAAAATGGTCATGGTCGATAGTGGCACTCAAAAGACCGAAGTCGTACATGAAATATCTCCATTCTTAACCAAGGCAATGGCTGAAATGGATTCGATCCTCAAACGTAGACGTTCGCGCAAAGTCTTAATCAAAGATATCGAAGAAGAAATTAACCGTATTGAAGAAGAGATGAATTCACATATCGCGTCGCTTCGGTCAATGCTTGAAAGATTAGGATAAGTTAAAGAGATTAACTATCTATTACTAGAATAGGGCCAAAGTGGAAAACGGCGCAAAAAACCAGTTTTTCGCTTTGGCTTAATTTCACCTCCCGCACAGCGCCCAATTAAACGCTTGCAATACCAATAAGTTAATATTCCAAACAAAACACTGCCCAGTGCCTGACCTACAAGCACACCCTCAGCTCCGGCTACTATTGCGCCGAAATAAACAAAAGGAATCGTACCGATTGTAGCTTTAGCAAAATTAGATACGGTTGAATATTGTGGAAAACCAAGATTATTGAAGATGGCATTACCGACAAACTGAGCTCCATTAAAGAAAAATGTAAAAACGATCCAGGTACAGAAAAAAACCACTAGCGAGTTAGATACGCCCGTCAAACTAAATAAAGCAGGTACTTGATGGCGCAATAAAAATAAAATGATAGATATTAAAACCACATAAACAAAGGTAAACAGTATTGCATCGGATAAAGTTCTGGAAACCCGATCAAAACGCTGGGCACCATAATTTTGTCCGACTATCGGTCCTACCGCACCTGACAAAGCGAACACAACCGCAAAAGCCACTGGAATCACCCTCCCGATCACTGACATCGCCGCTACTGCACTGTCTCCAAACTGTGCCATCGAAGCAGTAACATAAGCATTGCCGATTGGTGTTGATATGTTTGTCAATATGGCTGGGAAAGCGATCTTAACAATTGGAGACAAGTCTTCAAGGCAATACCTTAAATTGCATCGATAAATGAGATCATGCTTTTTAATGGATAAATACAAACCAACGGCCATCATCACCACCCGGGCTGCAACTGATGCCCAGGCTGCCCCTTTGATTCCCATGCTAAATCCGAAAATCAATATTGGATCCAGCACCGCATTCACCAAACCACCTGCGATAGTTGTATACATGGATAAAGCTGCCGCTCCTACCGCCCTCAATGCTGCACTTGCGCACATGGCCACTAACATGATTGGCATGGTTGGAATGATAATCCGCAAATACTGAGTAGCGAGCTGTTGGGTACGACCTTGTGCACCTAAAAGTGCTAATAATTCAGGGACATAAGTCCAAATTACGGCTGCCAAACCAAGTGCGAAAACAGCACCGATAACATAAATATTTATCACATAGCGCTTGGCTTGATCTACTTTTTGCTCGCCAATTGACTTAGAAACCAGTGCCCCACAAGCAATTGCCACTCCTATTGAAACTGAAGTCGTAAAGAACAATATACTGCCGGAATAGCCGACTGCAGCCGTCAGTTCGACCTCTCCCAGCAGACTGAGAAAATACATATCTACAAGATCGACTAGAAACAATGTCATCAATCCCAAAGCAGATGTCATCGTCATAGTGACGATATGCTTCATGATCGAACCGTCGAGAAATCTTGCTGTGGTTGCCATCCTGCGCAGATATAATTCTTAGTTTGCTGACAATACGTTCAATGAATATTGGTGTCAAAAGAATTTGGCGAATAAAAATTGTGTTTCGCAAGTAATTATCGATTTCTGCATTGAAGCGACTATCGATAAAGACAACTTTTACATCAGTTATGGTATAAATACTGATGCTGTCTTAGCTCATAGTTTGAGCAATAATCTTTGAACACGGATTAACTAACAGGAGAAAATATGCTTAATAAATCAATTACTCTATTGACCAAATCTGTTCTTGCTGGCCTTTTGGCTATTTCTACAACAGTGGTTCAAGCCCAGGAGGAGCAAAACTATTTATTGGCCACAGCCAGCACTGGTGGAACTTATTATCCAGTCGGTGTTGCTCTAGCGACATTAACCAAAGTTAAATTACAACCTAAAGAAAAGATTGGCATGTCCGCCATCAATTCTGCCGGTTCTGGAGAAAACGTAAAATTATTGCGTGAAGGAGAAGCCCAATTCGCAATTTTGCAGGGATTATTTGGGCATTACGCTGCCACAGGCACTGGCCCCGTTGAAGCAGATGGTCCGCAAGAACACCTGCGTTCCATCACGATGCTTTGGCCAAATGTCGAACAATTTGTGGTGAAAAATGAGCATGCCACCTCCGGCTCAGTCGATGATTTAGCCGCAATGAAAGGTAAACCCATGGCCTTGGGCAAGAAAAATTCTGGCACGATTGGCTCTAATAGGACCCTATTTTCAGGACTAGGTATTGATATCGATAATGACTATGAACTGTTCTATGGCGGTTATGGCCCTAGTGCTGACGCATTACAAAATGGTCAGGTTGAGGGTATGAACACCGCTGCTGGTGTACCTACAGGTGCCGTGACTAAGGCCTATGCTGCGATGGGAGATCAAATAACCATGCTCGAAGTAACCGATGAGCAAATTGCAACGCTGGACGGTGGCAAGGGATTATGGACACGCTACGTTATTGATGCTGATACTTATCCTGGTCAATCTCAAGCAGTTAACACCATAGCACAACCTAACTTTTTGGCTGTGCACGCAGATGTACCAGAAGAAACGGTTTATAAAATCACTAAAACAATTTTTGAAAACTTGCCTTTCTTGCAAGCCATTCATAAAGCCACTAACGCTATGGCAGCAGACAAAGCACTTGCAGGCTTACCAGTCCCGCTTCATCCCGGTGCTGCCAAATATTATCAAGAAGCTGGAATAGAAATTCCAGAAAGTTTAATCGCACAATAATCAAAATATTCAGGCTAGAGTCTTATCTAGCCTGATTCATCAAAATACTTAATGGCCAGCCAGGAAATTACTGACCAGCTTAAAGGTTTGGGGAAAATCGGTTATGTGCTGGCAATAATCATCTCATTGGGCCATATTTACTATAATACTTTCGATAACCTCCCTCCCTTACTGCACAACTCTCTACACTTTGCTGGCTTTGCTTTGCTTTGTGTGCTGAGTTATCCATTATTCGGTAATAAAAATCGTTTGATTAAAGGCGTCAATATAGGACTCGGTATTTTCATTGCGGTAAGTGCTGTTTACCTGATCCTGATGGAAGATGCGATTTATGCTCGAGGTGTTCGACTCAATCAAATGGAGTGGATGGCGGGCATTATTTTAATTCTTGGAGCAATTGAATTAACCCGCCGCACAACAGGTTGGATTATCCCGGCATTGATCATTATTGCTTTAAGTTATGTAACTTTCTGGGGTCAATGGGCTGGAGGTGTTTTTAAATTCTCCGGATTAAGTACAGAAACAGTGCTGTTTCGCAGTATTTATGGTGATGATGGGATTTTCGGCAATATAGCCAGCATTTCCTCCACATTTGTTTTTATGTTTATTCTATTCGGCGCTTTTTTACTTTGTTCCGGCGCCGGTGATTTTGTCATTAATTTAGCCAAAGCATTGGCGGGTAAAATTGTAGGCGGCCCGGGACTTGTTGCTGTTATAGCTTCTGGATTGACTGGCACTATTTCAGGCTCGGCAGTCGCAAATACTGCTTCTACAGGCGTAATCACGATTCCTTTGATGAAAAAAGCGGGTTTTGAACCTAAGTTTGCTGCCGGAGTGGAAGCTGCTGCTTCTACCGGCGGTCAATTAATGCCTCCGATTATGGGAGCAGGTGCTTTTGTGATGGCAAGCTACACCCAGATCCCCTATACCACTATTATTTCAGTGAGTGTGTTACCGGCCTTTTTGTATTTTTTCACCGTTGCTTTTTTTGTCCGTGGTGAAGCCAAGCGATTAGGTTTAGCAGCGCTTAATGAGGAAACACCGAAATTTTCCGAAATCATGAAACAAGGCGGTATTGCGTTTATTATTCCAATCGCGTTATTAATTGGCTTGCTAATTTATGGTTTCACACCCACCTATGCAGCTGGTTTTAGCATCATTTCAGTGGTGGTTGCTTCATGGTTGACCCCAAACAAGATGGGGCCAAAAGCAATTTGTGACGCTTTAGCCCTGGGAGCTAAAAACATGATCATGACCGCAATCTTATTATGCTCAGTTGGACTGATCGTCAACGTAATAGCCATGGCGGGTATCGGCAATACCTTTTCACTTATGATCAATGACTGGGCAGGTGGCAATTTACTGATCGCTATTATCCTGATTGCTTTAGCCTCCTTGGTATTAGGCATGGGTCTTCCTGTAACCGCTTCATATATTGTGTTGGCAACTTTGTCTGCCCCGGCACTGTACACCATGATTAGCGACAGCATGTTAATTAACGCTTTAATCTCAGGCGAGATAACTGACACCGCAAAAACCATGTTGGCATTGGTAAACCCGGAATTCTTGACTGGCACTGTCCAACTAGATGCGGCTAGCGCAAAAGAGATATTGGTTGGTCTGCCTTTAGAATTAGCACAAACAGTCAAAGACGAATTAGTGAGCGCCGAACTTATTACCGGAGCATTATTGTCAGCTCACATGATTATTTTCTGGCTGAGTCAAGATAGTAACGTCACCCCACCCGTATGTCTTACAGCATTTACAGCGGCTGCTATCGCTAAATCGCCCCCCATGGCAACCGGTCTTCAATCCTGGAAAGTCGCCAAGGGTCTTTATTTAGTGCCATTGTTATTTGCTTATACACCCTTTTTGTATGGCACTATGATTGAGCAATTATTGGTCTTTGTATTAGCCTTAACCGGCATCTATATTTTGGTTTGGATCATTCAAAAAATCTTGAACAAATTCTAATCAAGGCATCTTTTTATGAGTAGTATTTCCCCTTTCTCAAAAGTCAAAAGTGTATATCGTAATAGGACTTACTTATATCATTTGAACCGAGCCATTAGACCTGAATTTCTTAACCAAAGTAATTTACAGACCTCACTTAGAGAATCCGGTTATTACAGCCAGTATGGTCAGGACAAATGGGTGTATGAACAACTTACTAATGAATTAACCAATGGTGTCTTTGTCGATATTGGGGCGCATGATGGTATTAGTTTGAGCAATACTTTGTTTCTTGAGCAATTGGGCTGGTCAGGTTTAGCCATTGAACCCATACCCAGTGTTTACCAGAAACTAAGGTCTAATCGCAACTGCACGACTATTAATGGGTGTATTAGCAACTCAAGAGGTAGTGTTAAATTCTGGGAAATAACCGGGTATTCGCAGATGCTTAGCGGAATTACGGAACATTATCACCCCAACCATAAAGATAGAATCAAAAGAGAGATAGAACAAAAAGGAGGCGAAATTAATGAAATTGAAGTTCAATCATACAACATTAATGACTTGCTGAAAGAGCATGACATCGACCATGTAAACTACTTAAATATTGACGTTGAAGGTTCGGAAATTGCTATATTAGATACCATCGATTTTTCCAAAACACGAATTGAAATAATTGGCATCGAAAATAATTACAGAGATAGCACTATTTACAGTAAACTGAAAAATTCTGGTTACAAATTGCACTCAGCAGTAGGCGATGAGTTTTACGTCAAACACTGAACCAGCATGCACTATATCAATCTTTACCTTTCACATTCCATCAATCAGGATTAACTTTCAATTTACAGCATGACGAGTAATTCATTATGTACATTAATTTAGGTTGTGGCGGTTTATTTGTAGATGATGAGAAATGGAGAAATCTTGATCTTGTTTCTCACTATGATGGTGTGATTGAGTGTAATTTTTTACAGGGTATTGAATTAGAATCAAATATTGCTGATTTGATTTACAGTTCTCATTTACTTGAACATTTGCCGTTCGATTATGCCCCTGAATTTCTAAAAGAACACTATAGGATTTTAAAACCTGGAGGAATAATTCGTATTGTCGTCCCCGATTTATCCAAACTAATAGATTTATACCTGCAATACAGGGATGAATTAAATTCGGAGAATGCCCAGCCTGAAAAATATGAATGGATACTCATCGAGCTGTTCGACCAATTGTCCCGCAATAAATCAGGTGGCTTAATGGGGCAAGTATTAAAGAATAAAAATTCTGTATACCATGAGATAGCTAAACAAAGAATGGGCACAGCACTTTCAGAAATAAATAACTCACCCAGAGTGAATTCACCCACTATTACCGAAATAGTAAAACAGAAATTTAATAACTTGCATTACAAATTAGCACAAGTTCTTTTAAAGAAAAATCAATTCGAAGCGATGCAAATTGGGCATTTCCGCCTATCTGGTGAATGTCATCAATGGGTGTACGATAGTGAGTATTTGTCGCACTTGCTCGCAAAAGCTGGCTTCACTGAGATAAAACAACAATCCTCAAATACCAGCTACCTTACAAACTGGTCCGAGTATTATCTTGATCATAATAAATCGGGACAAGCTTATAAACCAGGTTCACTATATATTGAAGGTATTAAGGCTTCATGAAGTTGAGTGTTCGCCATATTAGTCATTCAGATCTATTAGGTGGCGCGTCAATTGCTGCTTTTCGTTTGCATGATGGATTAATTAAAGCTCATATCGATTCGCAGATGTTCGTATTGGTTAAATCCTCTGAATATAAACATATAAAAGCTTATAACTATCAAGCCACAATAAACCAGAGAATACGCCGGAAACTAAGGCAGTTGCGACTTGTGCATGTTAACAAAAAAAATCAATTAAACCGAAAACTCAAAACCACATTTACTGATGACAGGAGCAACCTGGGTGAACATCTGATTCGCCAGATTCCTAGCACTGATATTGTTCATCTACATTGGACAGCCGGAATGATTGACTACACAATTTTGTGCAATTATTTCAAAAACAAATCTACTCTAATTTGGACCTTACATGATTTGGTTCATGTCACCGGTGGCTGTCATTATCCTTATGATTGTGAAAAATTTATTGATCATTGTGGTAGTTGCCCGCAGCTTGATTCCAAAACACAAAAAGATTGGTCCTTTGAAATATTTGGACGTAAACACAGTGCTTTTAGATTGATAGCTGATCAAACTGTTTTTGTCGCACCGAGTAAATGGTCTCAGAAAATTGCCAGTCAATCGGGTCTGCTAAATGATATCGAGGTGCGTCATATAACTTATGCGATAGATGCAAATGAGCATATGATACTAAATCGATCTGAACTGCGTAAAAAATACAAAATCAACAAAAACGATATTGTTTTGCTATTCATTTCCGGCAATATTCAAGAACAACGTAAAGGCTTTCAAGATTACGTAGATGCAATTAATCATCTATGTGCTGAAAATCTTGAAATTGGCGTGACTGCCTTAATTGTAGGGAAAAATTTTCCCAACAATTTAAGTCTTTCTTTGCCTGTTAAGCATATAGACTATATTTCAGATAAGCAGCAGCTCAATGAAATTTATAATCTAGCCGATGCAACGGTATTACCGACTATTGCTGATACCGGACCGCAAACAGCACTAGAATCAATAGCATGTGGCACCCCAATAGTTGGATATCCTGTTGGTATAGTTGCTGATATTCTGGAATATCCTGATATGGGTATTCTCTGTAGTGACACTGACGCACACTCTCTTGTTGAAGCGCTAAAGTTATTTGTCAACTCGATCGAAAATTTCAAAGCCGATCACATTAAAGCAAAAGCGGCTAAATATTTTGATTTGTCTGATTCTGTAACACGCTACAAAGAGCTATATATTGAATCCCTATCAACAAAAGCAAATGTTCGTCAATCAAGCAGTTAGTTTACGATAGTGTTCTTTATTTATTGCAAAATAATCTGTTCCGCAGTCATAAATTTTGTAATGATGATTTTTCAATAAAGCCAGCATAGATCTTTTATCTTCATAAGCTAAATGTGCATGTTCGATATAAATTAATATGGGCAGCACGCAAGAGAAATCCAGGGTTTTGATCACCTCAAAATCATAGCCCTCTGTATCGATATGGAGTAAATGAATCTGTTCTATATTTTTCTGCTTCACTAATTCTGATAGAGGAAGCACTTCAATTTCAGTTTCAATGACGTAATCTTTTAGTACCCCGTCCAGCCTATCTTCTATATGGCTTCTATAAAAGGAACCTAGTTGATCATACCAATAAGGTAACTCGGGAATCGTTTCTTTTGCCTTGGAATCAACATAATAAAATTTACTTTTATCTGATTGAGGTCCTATCGCAAGTTGTATTAACTCAAAACGCCGAGCATCAGAAAAGTTATCCTTTAGCTTCTCAAAACAATATGGAACTGGCTCAATAAGAATCCCGCTCCAATTTTTGTATTTAAGAATAATATCTGAACATGGATCGCCGCTAACCCCATCATTGGCACCCACCTTAATAAAGACAGGTGATGAAATATTTTTGGAAATTTCAATACAGTATTTTCTGAACAATGAGGTTGAGTCTTTGTACTTGACGATTTTTGCTCTTGTTTTTTGCATTAACGATCTGAGCGGGCGCATTGCCGCATAAAGCTGTGGCTTTTGTTTAATTATTTCTTTAAGCCTGTAATAGATCACTGAAGTTCGATGCTTATTAGAAATTATCTATATAGTATTGTTCAGTTACTATTCTTTGGCCCGAAAATCATCTGCTTATACTTCCCCAGAATTGGTCTGTATTTACGTTCCAGTTTTTGGTAATAGTTAGGCGTTTTGTTCGAATGAGGGAAAGGCACATTGGGAGCATCAAGATTAAGAAAATCCGCTAATTCTTTCCATCCATCACCATTTTCCCAACATACTTCCAAAAGCTTATCAGGTCTGTTCTCGTAGAACTTTTTAACCTTAGAATTATGTTGATTATAAAACTCTATATGTTCGCGTTTGTGTTCTTTAGGAACAGCATAACCATAAATATATATTTCAAAATCTGTTAATGGACCCATATTTTGTCCGTGCCGGCTAAGACTTTTAAACCAGGTTTGTGCATCTTTTCGAACGGTTAAAATAAATTTGGCATCCGGATACCAATCATCAAACTGCTCATACATCAGCGCCCAGGGCCAATTCTCAAAACTATCGTGCTCATCCGCTACTGATTTCAAATAGTCCCAATCTCTTTCACGATATGCATTAAAGGCATCTAAGTTGTACGTAACATGCTTAAACCCCCATGTTTCCATACAGGTTTTCAACGTACTTGTGCCAGTTTTATTTAAGCCTATTCCTACTATTTTCACTGTCTTAAGTCTTTACCAGTTCTATTTGATGATTTTCAAACCATAAGTGTTCAAAATATCTTTCTGAAAAGTTTCCACAGCCCATCCCTTTCAATCTATCCAGCACACCCGCAAACGAATCTATCATGTTAATTTTGTTGTTAGCCAGATAAGTACACTTATAACCAAGTTCTTTGACTATTTGTAGTGAATTCTCATCATATCCACCAAAAGGACAGACAAATTCGTCACACTTGGTATTGAGTTCTTGTTCAATTCGCTTATTACAACTTTTCAGATCTTGCTCTAACTCTTTGGGTTCTAGCACAGTTATTGCATCATGATAAAGAGTATGACTGGCTATTGAACAGTAACCCGTGTCAACCAGCTCTCTCAATTCAGCCCAGGTTAGATTTTCATGAACTGCTGGTGAATTTCTTAATTCTGTTTCAGAAAAGGATTGGGTTTTAGATCGGTATTGATCAAGCAGATCATCCCGGTGCGTAGATTTGTTAAAGTATTCTCCCTTACATCTCTCAAATTCCGTATAACTTTTTTGTAAGTCCCCATTATTTAAAACTTTAATTCTGGCAAGCAATTCTTCAAACCAAAATATTCCTGAACCATCAATAATTGCTGGACAAATGGCTATAGTAAAAGGAATTTTAAGTTTTACCAGATGCTTCAATAGAGGTAAAGTATTTCGATTACCGTCATCAAAGGTGACTGCCAGTAAAGGCCCCGATGTGCTGAAATTAGAAATACTTTTACTCGCTACAATTTTGTAGCCTTGTGCTTGATAAAAGCAAATTTCATTCAAAAGCGCCCGTTCTGGTATATCAAATGGTCTCCACTTGCTTTCGCCGACACCATGGTACATTAATATAGTTCGCAGCAAACCAGCTTTGTCTGCGAATATGTTTTTTAGACGATATTTTCCCCGAAAAGAATTGAAGCTCAAATATATTTTGGATAATTGCCTAATCATTGTAACCGTTCATGAGCTTTCTATAATTTCGATCAATCGGTTTTCATAACGGGAGAAATCCAACCACTTTGCTAAAGTTGCTTTAGTAATCCAAGGTTCTTGAAAAATTTTAAACAACTCATCAGTATTGCTTTCAACATCAAAAAACTTATTGACGGCTTTACTAATAGCTAACTTTTGAGCCGTATGGACAATCTTACGATTTACTCTACCTTTTCCAGATTCTATGAAAGAAGGCAGTTTATGTTTCCCATCTTCAATTTGGGATGTTAAATCAAAAAAACTGCTGGGATTAAAATCCAGTTGTATATCAGGATTGCCCCAATAAATGGGTATACATCCTGCTACCATGGCATCAACAATTTTTTCAGTTGTGTAACCCGGATAACTTGAGTTTTCAAAGACCAGGGCAAAGCGGAAGTTCTTCATAAACTCAATTTTTGGTTGTTGCCAGTCCGGATTACTTCTTGATTCCTGGCTGGTTACAGCATCAATTGCCGGAGCATTATTCTTGGATCTGCCTGGCGCAACGATATTCTTCCTCTTATGGATGCAGTCAAACGCTAAACTTCGCAACATTGTCTCATTAGCGGCGATATATACACAAAAGTTTCTTTCTTGAAATGCTGAAAATCTCCGTGCTAATTCTTCTTGAGAGCTTGGCTTTTTTAACAATGATGGAAGTTCATGCCAAAAATCTCGCATTCCAGCTGCTTTTAAAACATACAACGGTATGCGCATATAACGTTCATGATTAATAGAATTCTCTAGGTCAAAACCGAAGGCCCAATCACACTCTTGCATGCTGGGACGTCGATTTTCTCCAGTAAAAAAAGTTCGAATTCGAGACTTAGGTTGCTCACCAGAGAATGATGAATAGAACAAATATTCCGGCTGATCAGATAATACAACTTTGTATTTCTTGCTCAATATATTATAAATAAAGTTGTTTGCTTCTTGGAAATTACTCGGCAGACAGGCGAAGCCGATTTCAATCTCTTTCATGGGTTAAGCCTACAAAAGCGGGTTAATATCCTTAACCCAGGCAGCTAACAATGATAACTCTTGCTCTTCCACAACCTGTAATTCAACTAACTTGCGATAACATTGCGTTAAGTTATCCAGAATTGTTGATGCTTGCAAACCCGGTTCTAACTTAAGATTTGACAACGCTAGCCTGATCGCTTCAGCTTTCAAGTAAATAACAATTTCATCATTAAAATCTTTCAACAAGTCATGTTCATTTCTAACCTGTTTTGTATTTGCTCCAGAAAATACAACATGGCCGGCCATTTCCCAAAGACAACGTTGTGCCACATAACTTCTGACAATATCTGTAGCTCGAAATGAACAAGTCACCGGCAAATACAGCAATGGAAATGCAGGTCGTTGCCATAATGTGTTTTGACTATTAAATGGACACCATACACCAGCCCCCAAGGCTACAGGTTCATACCGAGCAAAAGTAATATCCAGACCCCGGGTTAATCTAAACACGGCATCAACATCCGGGTCACCGTTAACCAGGCTTTGCTTTATATATGATTCACCTTGGCAGGTTTGTTGATCGAAATCATCAGGTACCTGAATTTTCTCCAAAGGAAATCCGCGTGGCCAGGCATCGACACCAAAATGAGCATAAATATTAAGCCAACCATTGCCGACAATCTGAGTTTCCACCTGCGTGGATGGGCCTATTTGCCAAAAATCATCCGTTTGCGGGAAATTATCGTCATCAGTCTCAAGTATCTGTTGTGCACCACTAGCCATGCCCTGAAGGTAGCCTAAATTCTTCCTACAATAATGGTTCCAGGGCAACTCGTTGACTAATGAAAAATCTAATTGTTGTTGCGCCTCGGCGCTATAAAAATCACATCCGTCCAACGCAAACTCGGCAGGTGACTTTTTGTCACCAATACAAATAAATTGATAATTATGATGCTTGGCCCCGGCTGCAAGCGCTGCCAAACATTCGTTAGGCGACGCAATAGTTGTAACAACCAATGATTTTTTGTCAGTATTCAAAAATTCAGGTCTGCGATAAGGGTTTAAAGAGCTGATTTAGCAATTACGTAAGTTGTTCAGCCCCGGCAAGCCGGTCATCAGCGATTGTCCTGCTCCAAACAGCGATTCCGCCAATATAATTATCCTGAGTGGCAATCGCAGGTAAAGCAAGCTCATTCTCCAAATAATGCCTGACATCCATATAAGTGGGCTTGGGATTAGCATCATGCCAACAGATTACACCTGAGTCCGTAACGATCTGTTTGGCCAGCTCAGTGTCAAGCGCCACACCCGCCGCGGAATGATCACCATCAATTAGAACCAGATCAAAAGCACCGTATTCTTTCAATAATGTCTGACTGTCAAGCTTATGCGAATCTCCGTACAGTTGTGTAAACCTATCGCGTCTTTGCTTATCAACCAATGATCCTACCTGTGATTTGGTTAACTCAGAATTATTTGACTGGCGTCCTAGAAACCGCCACCGAGGATTAATATAAGCAATCGATATAACCTCACAATCAGGCAATATGGATAAAAAAAAGTCCGATGTCACACCCAGATAAGTGCCGACTTCGAATATCTTTTTGGGTTTGAAATGCAGTGCAGTAGCGGCCAGGGCCAAATAGTCGTTTACATCCATCATCCCCTGGGATTTCTCAACAAACTTATTGGCCGCAGCAACGCCTAACTCACGATCACCATCTGAGATCTCTAGAAAGGTAAAATAATCATCAATACGTTTAATAATCACAATCTTGTCACAACTTGATTTTATAAAAACAACGGTCGTTTACATTTTTATAACAACAAACGGCATTACCCTTAAGTCAACTGACTTAACTGTTTTTCCGACAACATAGAGAGCTTAACCGGGTGATAAAAAAAACTGTCACTGACCAAAAACTTCTCTATTTTATCCCAATTTCCCTTGTCAAATTCAAAATCCCAGACATAATCATTCACAAACGTCACCGGACTACAATGTGACAGCAGGATATTAGGAATGGCTAATTCAACAAATAGTTTAGCCAGCGCCGTTAGGTGACAAAGTTCAAAAAATAGCTCTAATTTGGAATGATGTATCGCAAATATATCTGCACAGCCGGCCAGAATATTTTCCTGGTAAGGCCCGGTGTTTTTTGAGTCATTTTCAAATGACAGGCTCTCAATATTATCGGGATAACATTGACACAACCTTAGTTTATCAACAGCGCTATCAGTGGATTTTTGAAACCAATCAACCCATGCTGTACTGGGATGATGCGGTGCAGCAATAATTGACTGATCGGTTTGCTGAGCTAAAATCGAATCTATGTTTTTTTCATTGTAATATTGATTGATCAGCACATCATCAGAGACAAACCAGTACCATTGAGCGTTCATCTCAGCAATGCATTTTCTTGCCTGCCAAAAATAATCCTGAAAAAAATACTGAATTCCGGTGATGCGGACAATCTTCTGTTGATAACTGGTGTCAGTCAATTCAAATCTATTTGTTTTTCCTAAAACACGTCTTGCGCGGTTTAAACCCTTGTCAAGATTATTAACCCATTGATATGAGACATCAGGATTAAAGTATGGCGCACGCAATCGAGAAACATGATCAGGCACGATATACAAAATATCGGCAAAACGCGATCCGTATATTCTCTCAAGAGCGGGAATATTCTTGGAAAAATCTGTATTAAAAAAAATTATCAGCGCATTATTCATGGAACATTGATTATTCAGCTTAAAATAATGCGTTTAAGGCTGCCTGCAAATGATTTAGAAAAAATAAGATGAGGTGCATGCTTTGCCGCTTTCGCTAACCAATTTATTCGCTGATGTTTATCGATGTTTAAATTTTGACTAAATCGAGTTTCACAATAAGCCAGCGTATTTAAAAAGTTTCGTTTTAAGCTTTTATATTGCGGATGATCGGGCTTTAAATATTTTAAATACACCTGCGTCCAGTCATATAAAAACGATTGATCAGCCACTTTAACCTCTCCATGAAAATTTGCTGTTTTGGATTCGTTATGTATTCTAAACACAGCGGATATAGTTGTATTATCGATGATCATTTGATACCCGTTGGCCAGGAGTCTTAAAAAATACTCGGTATCCAAACCCAAATGAAAACGTTGTTCTAACAGCCCTACTTTTAATGTTATGTCGCGAGACCAAAAACAGCCTTGTTGATTGATCTGCTTTGGCTCAACCAGGAAATCATTCATGCTGGTTATCTGCTGTTGCTGATAAACTTCATTGTTCTGAGGGTTTCGTTCGTCAAGTTTCTCAATGGCACAAACCAACCAAAAACTGGCTTTATCCTGGCAATCCTGATAGTGCTTGGCTACCCTGTAAAAAACTCCCGGCTCAAAAAAATCATCGCTGTTAATCCAGGCGAGGATATCACCGGTAGCGCGCTTAAAGCCCTTGTTTATGGCTTCGGCCTGCCCTGAATCAGGCTCAGAAACCCAATAAGTTAGTTGATCGGCATATGACTTAATAATCTCAACAGAGTTGTCCGTGCTACTACCGTCAATAACAATATATTCAATATTGGGGTAGTCTTGTTCCAAAACTGAAACAATGGTTTGCTCAAGGTACTGTTCCTGATTATAGCTAGGTGTGACAATACTAATCTTTGGAAAATCTGACATAGATAAACATCACTGGATTAATCAATTTTAGAGCCTTGTTTGCACAGGGACAGCAGGGGCTCCATAGCAGATCGTATTCTCGGGTACATTTTTGGTGACTATTGAGCCCGCCCCTATGATCGAACCTTGCCCTATTTCAACACCTGGCATCACAACACAATGCGATCCAATCCAAACGTTATCTCCAATTACTACACTCTTTTTTACTTCAGTATTCCACATACGCTCAGCCTTTTTTTCATGTGTTATAGAAACAATGGCTGTATGGGATCCAATCATGACTTCATCACCGATGGAAACTCCCCCCTCACCCCAAATGTGGACATACGCCGCCATACTTACTTTATTGCCCAGACTAACATCTCCCGATATGGTAACTGGCGTCTGGATTATTATCTCTTCGCCATAAACTGTGAGTCTGTCTAAAACTAACTGCTTCTCGTATTTATTTAACTCGGCTGAAATAACAGGTATATAGCGAGCTATAATTTTGTGAAAAAACATACGGGATTGATCAATGGTTTTTCTCAACATTTAATGAAGACTCCATTTACACCTGGAAAGTCGATTGCCTATTCTTTGATCAAATACCCTGCCGTCTTCAAAACGATTTTTAACTTTTATGGTAATTAAATTCTCCGCCCAATCAACAACATCGCGTTTACCTAAATCATTTAATTCAAGTATGCCACATGAGATAGTCTGGTAACCTGGTGGCAAAGACAAGGCAGAAATCTCAGCATCAATCACTTGATTACCAACAAATTCTTTGTGTCCGTTATTGGCATCATATTGGAAAAAACTTTCGACCACAGATCCCATTTGATTAGTAAAACAAAACCACAATGCAAGCCTTACTGACTCGTCCACTTGCTCTTGATTTTCAATCTCAAATCGAATTCTTAAGGTCTCCCAGATATTAAATTCCGTCACGCTGTTATTGTCCGCATCGTACAATTGAATCGATGCGATCCTAGCCCCTTTGGAACTCATCTTATCATGCACAGTTTGGCGCCTCACATAAGAATCATAAGGATCTATTTCAACCAAATCTGACATATAGTCAGCGATTAATTCTTTAGTCGGCCCAATACGCTTTACTGTACCAGCCTCCAACAAGATACATTTACTACATAAATTTTGTACTGCTTCCATATTATGACTGACAAACAAGACAGTGCGCCCCGTTGTAGCTACATCTTTCAGTTTGCCTAGACATTTTTTTTGAAATTTAACGTCACCAACGGCCAAAACTTCGTCAACAATTAAAATGTCCGGATCTAAATGAGCAGCAATAGAGAATGCCAGACGAACATACATACCACTTGAATAACGTTTCACCGGCGTATCAACAAACTTTTCTATGCCCGCAAATTCAATAATATCATCAAACTTGCCAGCTATTTCTTTACGCTTCATGCCAAGAATGGCACCATTTAAGAAAATATTTTCGCGTCCTGTCAATTCTGGATGAAACCCGGTTCCCACCTCCAGCAGACTGGCAACATTGCCTTTAATGGTTACAGAACCCTCTGTAGGAGTAGTAATACGACTTAGAATTTTTAACAGTGTACTTTTACCGGCTCCATTTTTACCGATCACACCGATAACTTCACCACGTTCAACACTGAAATTTATGTTTTTTAGTGCCCAAAATAATTCTGCATCAGCAGCAGTTCCGCTGAGTTTTTTGTAGCGTTTAAATGGCGCCGAAAACAGATCAATTATCATTTCTCTAAATGAATTGCTTAATTGATCTAGCCCACCTAAAACATAGCGCTTACCCAAATCATTTACAGCTAAAACGATTTCAGACTCAGCCATCAAATTACATCCGCGAAACGCTTTTCAACTCGCTTAAAATACATTACAGCGAGTGCTAACATGACTAACCCAAATATAATAGAGAACATAAAAGCTATAATATTGAATTCACTGCCTAGAAATATTGCTCTAGATGCTTCAATGACACCCGTCATTGGATTTAAATAACTAAGCCACTGCCATTTTTCAGGGATTAAACTAAGCGGATAAATGACTGGAGTTAAATACATCCAGATTTGAATCATAAACGGAACAACGTAACGAAAATCGCGATAGGATACAGTCAACGCCGACAAAAATATACCTACACCCAAGGCCGCTAGCAACAAGACGAAGACTAAACCAGGTATCAATAACAGTTTTAATGAAAACTCAACATCAAAAAACAGCATTAAACAAAACAAAATCACCGTCGAAATAGCAAAGTCAACAACAGCAGCCCCAACCGAACTAATTGGAATCAGGATTCTGGGAAAATAAACTTTTGAAACCAAATGCGATGAACTTACCATTGAGATAGCAGAAGTCGTAATCGCGGTAGAAAACAAGCCCCAAGGTAGTAACGCAGCATAAACAAATACCGGATAGGCATAACCATCAGAAGGTATCTTGGCAAAATTACCAAAAATAATGCTGAAGATAATCATTGTGGTGACAGGTTGAATTACAGCCCATGCTATGCCTAAAACCGTCTGCTTATATCTAATCTTGATATCTCTGGCGACTAAGACTAATAATAATTCACGGTATGCCCATAACTCACGTAAATCCAGATCAAGCAATCCTTTTTCAGGTTTGATAACTGTCACATGATCGTGACCGAAATAGTCCTGTTGTATTGTCTCGTGTGTTGATGGCATTGCTTACATTATTTCGAAAAGATGTTGATTATAAAGCGAAAAAACTAATCCCGTAAGCTTGTTTACTAATAAACATGGCATAAAAAAACCTGACTGCTCGCAGCAGTCAGGTTTGATATTTATTAGCCTGGCAGTGACCTACTTTCACATGGCGAATGCCACACTATCATCGGCGCTAAGCGTTTTCACTTCTGAGTTCGAGATGGAATCAGGTGGTTCCCACTTGCTATTGCCGCCAGGCAAAGCTTTCGAGAATCGGGGTCAGAGCTTTAGCTCTGACCCCTTTCTCATATTCTTACAATTCGAATAGTCTAAAGTGGTATGTTGACTATATTCTCACACCTTTAGATCTTCTCAGATCATTTGGGTGTTATATGGTCAAGTCTCACGGTTTATTAGTACAGGTTAGCTTAATGCCTTACAACACTTCCACATCCTGCCTATCAACGTTGTGGTCTACAACGAACCTTTAGGGACCTCACGGGTCCAGGGAGACCTAATCTTGAGGGAGGCTTCCCGCTTAGATGCTTTCAGCGGTTATCCCGGCCGTACATAGCTACCCAACAGTGCCACGGGCGTGACAATTGGAACACCAGGGGTACGTCCACTCCGGTCCTCTCGTACTAGGAGCAGATCCTCTCAAGTCTCCAGCGCCCACACCAGATAGGGACCAAACTGTCTCACGACGTTCTAAACCCAGCTCGCGTACCTCTTTAAATGGCGAACAGCCATACCCTTGGGACCGGCTACAGCCCCAGGATGAGATGAGCCGACATCGAGGTGCCAAACACCACCGTCGATATGAACTCTTGGGTGGTATCAGCCTGTTATCCCCGGCGTACCTTTTATCCGTTGAGCGATGGCCCTTCCATACAGAACCACCGGATCACTAAGACCAGCTTTCGCTCCTGCTCGACGTGTCTGTCTCGCAGTCAAGCACTCTTTTGCCTTTACACTATCCGTACGATTTCCGACCGTACTTAGAGTACCTTCGCGCTCCTCCGTTACTCTTTGGGAGGAGACCGCCCCAGTCAAACTACCCACCACACACGGTCCCGGACCCGGATAACGGGCCTCGGTTAGGACCTCAAATAGATCAGGGTGGTATTTCAAGGTTGGCTCCACGATAACTGGCGTTACCGCTTCAAAGCCTCCCACCTATCCTACACAAATGTATTCAAAGTCCAGTGTGAAGCTGTAGTAAAGGTGCACGGGGTCTTTCCGTCTTGGTGCGGGTATACTGCATCTTCACAGCAAATTCAATTTCGCTGAGTCCCGGGTGGAGACAGTGTGGCCATCGTTACGCCATTCGTGCAGGTCGGAACTTACCCGACAAGGAATTTCGCTACCTTAGGACCGTTATAGTTACGGCCGCCGTTCACCGGGGCTTCGATCAAGAGCTTCGCAATATAAATAAAGCTAACCCCATCAATTAACCTTCCGGCACCGGGCAGGCGTCACACCCTATACGTCCTCTTTCGAGTTTGCAGAGTGCTATGTTTTTAATAAACAGTCGCAGCCACCTCTTTGTTGCAACCCTCTTCTGCTCCGATCGCAGGATCTTCACATACAAAGGGCACACCTTCTCCCGAAGTTACGGTGTCATTTTGCCGAGTTCCTTCACCCGAGTTCTCTCAAGCGCCTTGGGCTACTCGCCCTGTCCACCTGTGTCGGTTTAGAGTACGGTCACACTTCATCTGAAGCTTAGAGGATTTTCCTGGAAGCTTGGTATCAACCACTTCAGTCTTAATAAAGACCTCGTCATCACACCTCAGCATTGAAGAAACGGATTTACCTGAATCTTCTGCCTACATGCTTAAACCGGGACATCCAACACCCGGCTGGTCTAACCTTCTCCGTCCCCCCATCGCAATGAAGCATGGTTCAGGAATATTAGCCTGATTCCCATCGACTACGCGTTTCCGCCTCGCCTTAGGGGCCGACTAACCCTGCGCCGATTAGCGTTGCGCAGGAAACCTTGGACTTTCGGCGTGCGGGTCTTTCACCCGCATTATCGCTACTCATGTCAGCATTCGCACTTGTGATACCTCCAGCATGCCTCACGGCACACCTTCACAGGCTTACACAACGTTCACCTACCATGCACATAAAGTGCATCCGCAGCTTCGGTATACAGCTTGAGCCCCGGTATATCTTCCGCGCAGGCCGACTCGACCAGTGAGCTATTACGCTTTCTTTAAAGGGTGGCTGCTTCTAAGCCAACCTCCTGGCTGTCTGTGCCTTCCCACATCGTTTCCCACTAAGCTGTAATTTGGGGACCTTAGCTGGCGGTCTGGGCTGTTTCCCTTTCGACCACGAAACTTATCTCCCGCAGTCTGTCTCCCGTGATTGTACTTCTCGGTATTCGGAGTTTGCATGGGTTTGGTACCGCTAGATGCAGCCCTAGCCCAAACAGTGCTCTACCCCCGAGAGTAAGACACGAGGCACTACCTAAATAGTTTTCGGTGAAAACCAGCTATCTCCGGACTTGTTTAGCCTTTCACTCCGATCCACAGCTCATCCACTGATTTTTCAACATCAGTTGGTTCGGTCCTCCAGTGAGTTTTACCCCACCTTCAACCTGGCCATGGATAGATCGTCCGGTTTCGGGTCTACTCCCAGCGACTGAATCGCCCTATTAAGACTCGGTTTCCCTACGCCTCCCCTACACGGTTAAGCTCGCCACTGAGAAGTAAGTCGCTGACCCATTATACAAAAGGTACGCAGTCACCCAGCACCTGAATTATTCTTGAATCTAGCACTACAATATTGCTTGAGTTACCTGGCCTCCTAAATTCCTCGTCATTATCTGGAATTCAGGTGCTGGGTAAACCCGAAAGGATTTAAACTCTGCTTTACCCTTGCAAGTAAAGCTCGTTTAACATTGCCATGGTGTTTTAGCTGTTGTTCGCGTTTACGCGCTATTGAGTCAGAAATGTAGGCTTCGTAGTAGACTAGCGTCCACTGAGTGCCTCTTGTAGATTTATTTTCACCTTGGTTGTGTGACTTAAGTCTGTTTCTTAAATTTTTTGTACTACCAAAATAAAAACGTTCACCGTCAATTTCTTTCAAAACATAAACATAAAACACATTGACCTCCTGTCAAATTATCTAGCTAACTGCTGGGTTCACCCAGCACCTAAATTCCCTCTTACAAAGTCCATAAAGAAAATTTAGTAAATAGCCAATTAAAAGTTGTAGCGCTAAGCCCAAAAACAATTTAGGTGCTGGGCTCCCACTGCTTGTACGCATACGGTTTCAGGTTCTATTTCACTCCCCTTACAGGGGTTCTTTTCGCCTTTCCCTCACGGTACTGGTTCACTATCGGTCAGTTAGTAGTATTTAGCCTTGGAGGATGGTCCCCCCATGTTCAGACAAGATTCCACGTGTCCCGTCCTACTTAACTTAAGCTTAGTACCACAATTGGTTTTTCGAATACGGGGCTATCACCCACTATGGCCACACTTTCCAGAGTGTTTTTCTAAACCAAAAGCTATCACTTAAAGGCTTCTCCCCTTTCGCTCGCCGCTACTAAGGGAATCTCGGTTGATTTCTGTTCCTCGGGGTACTTAGATGTTTCAGTTCTCCCGGTTCGCTTCTACAAGCTATGTATTCACTTGCAGATAATGCATAAATGCACTGGGTTTCCCCATTCGGAAATCTCCGGATCAAAGTCAGTTTGCCGACTCCCCGAAGCTTATCGCAGGCTACCACGTCCTTCATCGCCTCTAACTGCCAAGGCATCCACCATATGCGCTTATTCACTTGACCATATAACCCCAAACAATCTGACTTGTCTTTTTTTACGCTTAGTTTCGTTATCTTTGTCGTTCATTCAGTCATGTACTGATGTACACTCCTTCACTCACTCCGGCAGATGCCTCACTAATCGCAAAAAATCCTGCGTCATATCCTTAAAATAAATTTTAAGGCGTGTTCAAGATAATATGTATTACTTGAGAATTAGCAAAATGCTGTTTTGCAACATACCCACACATCAACTCGAAAAAACATTTCAAGTATTTTGTGTGTCGAATACATATTTATTTCTAAATATGCTTCTATTTCGGAATATGGACCTCATCAATCCATATTCGCGCCTTTAGACTACCCAAATTGTTAAAGAACTGTTTTCTTCAAATTACTTAAAGAAAACAAACATTAAAAAACTCAAATTTTCTAATGTTTATTCACTTTAAGAGTTGGTGGAGCTAAGCGGGATCGAACCGCTGACCTCCTGAATGCAAATCAGGCGCTCTCCCAGCTGAGCTATAGCCCCATATAATGGTGGGTCTGGGAAGATTTGAACTTCCGACCTCACCCTTATCAGGGGTGCGCTCTAACCAACTGAGCTACAGACCCAAACCTATTCAAACAGATCCTGTTTAATAACGGACGAAATATTATTCGCTTCGCGAAAGTGCTCTAACCTTGCGGCTACGCCACCCCGCAACAGACCCGTTCAAAAACAGTAAACAGATGACAGGCAACTGTTATCTGTACTCAGTAAATCAAGCAAATTGTGTGGACGTTTTTAAAAGTAAGAATGTAACGTCAGTTCGTCTTTAAAGGAGGTGATCCAGCCGCAGGTTCCCCTACGGCTACCTTGTTACGACTTCACCCCAGTCATGAACCACACCGTGGTGACCGACCTCCCGAAGGTTAGTCTAGCCACTTCTGGTACAGCCCACTCCCATGGTGTGACGGGCGGTGTGTACAAGGCCCGGGAACGTATTCACCGCGGCGTTCTGATCCGCGATTACTAGCGATTCCGACTTCATGCACTCGAGTTGCAGAGTGCAATCCGGACTGGGATCGGTTTTCTGAGATTAGCTCCACCTCACGGCTTGGCAACCCTCTGTACCGACCATTGTAGCACGTGTGTAGCCCTGCCCATAAGGGCCATGATGACTTGACGTCATCCCCACCTTCCTCCGGTTTGTCACCGGCAGTCTCCCTAGAGTCCCCGACATTACTCGCTGGCAACTAAGGATAGGGGTTGCGCTCGTTACGGGACTTAACCCAACATCTCACGACACGAGCTGACGACAGCCATGCAGCACCTGTCATTAGGCTCCCGAAGGCACCAAGATATCTCTATCAAGTTCCTAAGATTTCAAGGGCAGGTAAGGTTCTTCGCGTTGCATCGAATTAAACCACATGCTCCACCGCTTGTGCGGGCCCCCGTCAATTCCTTTGAGTTTTAACCTTGCGGCCGTACTCCCCAGGCGGTCAACTTATCGCGTTAGCTGCGCCACTAAAAGGAAAATCCTTCCAACGGCTAGTTGACATCGTTTACGGCGTGGACTACCAGGGTATCTAATCCTGTTTGCTACCCACGCTTTCGTACCTCAGTGTCAGTTTTGGTCCAGGAAGTTGCCTTCGCCATTGGTGTTCCTCCGAATCTCTACGCATTTCACCGCTACACTCGGAATTCCACTTCCCTCTACCAAACTCTAGTCAAGCAGTATCAAATGCAGTTCCCAGGTTAAGCCCGGGGCTTTCACATCTGACTTACTAAACCACCTACGCACGCTTTACGCCCAGTGATTCCGATTAACGCTCGCACCCTCCGTATTACCGCGGCTGCTGGCACGGAGTTAGCCGGTGCTTCTTCTAAAGATACCGTCAAACTTCAAGGCTATTAACCTTAAAGCTTTCTTCTCAATTGAAAGTGCTTTACAACCCGAAGGCCTTCTTCACACACGCGGCATTGCTGGATCAGGGTTGCCCCCATTGTCCAATATTCCCCACTGCTGCCTCCCGTAGGAGTCTGGGCCGTGTCTCAGTCCCAGTGTGGCTGATCATCCTCTCAGACCAGCTACGGATCGTCGCCTTGGTAGGCCATTACCCCACCAACAAGCTAATCCGACGTAGGCTCATCCAATAGCGGTAGCTTTCAAGAAGAGGCCACCTTTCCCTCGTAAGGCTTATGCGGTATTAGCTCGGATTTCTCCGAGTTGTCCCCCGCTACTGGGCAGATTCCTACGCATTACTCACCCGTCCGCCACTCGTCAGCACAAGAATCACCCCGAAGGGATCATCAGCGTCTGTTACCGTTCGACTTGCATGTGTTAAGCATGCCACCAGCGTTCAATCTGAGCCAGGATCAAACTCTCCAGTTTATACTTGGTTGTTTCTTTATTTAAAGCAAAGAAACAGAAAAACTTGGAGTACTGCCTTGGAATAAAGGCAGTTTAATTCCTGACGTTCACTCATATAAGCAATTAAAAACGCCCACACAATCTGCTTGATTCAATTTTTAAAGAACTAGGCCTACTTGAGGCCAAAGAGCAGCGCATTATACTCGGCCAAACCACCCTGTCAAACGTTTTTCCAAGGTTTTTTCTGACTGATTTTTTAAACCATTTTCAAGGCTAAAAGCCTTAAATTTGCTGGCTTAACATTTAATGCGCCAAGACAATCAATTTTACGCTGAAACGAGAATTAAATCTAGCTTAGTTTAATTAGAATTATTAGCTTTAAATTGGTCAATTTGCAGCCAAATTACTACTAATTATTCAATCGAAATTCGCTTCATTTTTCGTTTTCCTACCTGAAATACAGCCTTAAAAGGAGATTTGAGTTCTAACGACGTATCGGTGACCTTTTCCCCATCGATTTTTACAGCTGATTGCTTGATCATCCTTATTGCTTCAGAAGTGCTCGAAACCAGACCGCTGGATCTCAAGACATAGCCTATCATGATCGTTTCGCCATTAGCTAAATCAATTTGATACTCATCTAGATCCTCAGGGGTAATTCCTTTGGCAAATCGATCAATAAAATTCTGCTGGGCTTGATTAGCTTTACTTTTGCTGTGGTAACGAGCAACCAACTCCTGAGCTAACTCGAATTTTACATCTCGTGGATTGCGACCATCGCTAATCTGCTGTCTTAACTTCTCAATTTCAATTAACGGTCTAAAACTGAGTAATTCAAAATAGCGCCACATTAGTTCGTCAGAAATCGACATGATTTTGCCAAACATCTCATCCGAGGGATCATCTAAGGCAATGTAGTTATCAAGTGACTTAGACATTTTGTTTACACCATCCAAGCCTTCTAAAAGTGGCATAGTTAATATCTCTTGTGGTGTTTGGCCATAATTTTTTTGTAATTCACGTCCAACTAATAGATTAAACGTTTGGTCAGTCCCTCCAAGCTCCACGTCGGCTTTCAAAGCCACCGAATCATAACCCTGCGCTAGAGGATATAGAAATTCATGTACCGCGATAGACTGATTATTCGCATAACGCTTTTTAAAGTCGTCTCGTTCAAGCATTCTGGCGACAGTATATTGCGCAGCCAGTTTAATCATTCCGGCTGCCCCTAATTCATTCATCCATTCAGAATTGAAACGCACTTCAGTGGTTTCAGGATCAAGAATTTTAAAAACCTGCTCTTTATAAGTTTGTGCGTTGATTTGAATTTGCTCCGGACTTAAAGGTGGCCGGGTCGAGTTTTTGCCACTGGGATCACCAATCATCCCGGTAAAATCACCAATTAAAAAGATTACAGTGTGACCGAGTTGCTGGAATTGGCGCATTTTATTTAATAAAACAGTATGACCAAGATGCAAATCTGGGGCAGTCGGGTCAAATCCAGTCTTGATTCTTAATTTTCGCCCTGTTTGGAGTTTGTCGATTAATCCTTGCTCCTGAATCAACTCCTCACTACCCCGGCGAATCTCTTGCATAGCAGATCTGGTTGCTTCACTGACCACTTTATCCATTCGTTTTCATATCCATCAAAAATTTACTCAATTGCTTGATTATCTCTTATAATTCACCAACAAATCCGCTAGAATGCCTCTATCACAAGATTTACTTATCTGTCTGAACAACATTAGAGGACTGTTGTCAGGCATAGTTGTAGAAAAACAGACTGGATTTTAACTAAATGGATCAAAAAAATCACAGCCAAAACGATGTGTATCTTCATGACTACAAATATGCAAGCCCAGATGACCGCAGAGCGGATGTCAACACTTTGAATCGTAATTCTAATAACTCTACTATCATTGTTTCCATTGTTGCTGTGGTCAGTATGTTGGCTGCCAGCGGCTATTATGTTTTTCAAAATTCGAACGTAGTTTCTGAATTTCTTGTCGATCAAAAACAGAATAAAGATAAGACAAATCATCAAGATCAAGCCGATACAGCCATTCAAGAAACAGATTTCACACCATTGGATTTAGATCTAATTGAAAGCATTAATCTAGTTGAAGAACCTCGATCTACGCCGATCATTACTGAACCTCAGACTACTACAGTTAAGGCTCCTGAAATCGAGGCTGAAAGTTCAATTCAAGAACCTGAAACTGTAGAAGAAAACTGGGTAAGAGTAAAAATCCGCAAAGGCGACAGTTTGAGCAAAATTTTTGAACGACTGAATCTTTCTCATAAAGATGCCATTGCTGTGGCATCCTCTGAGAACATGAAGTCACTGAATTACCTGACCGTCGGACAAGAGCTTGAAATCGAAATTGATAGTGAGCAACAGTTTGCCGGACTTAAATATCAAGTTAATCGGCTTAAGAGTTTAGTTGTTTCAAAAGACGCAGATGGTAAGTTTGTTACGCAGACACATGAAGTAGAGCCAACCGTTAGAATTCGAGATGTCACCGCCCCGATTCAAGGCAATTTATTTAGTACCGCTGAAAAGCTTAATATTTCCAATCGAGTCATCGGCAAGCTCAGCACGATTTTTCGCTGGGACATTGATTTCGCCAGGGATATCCAAAATGGTGATCGTTTTTCTGTCATTTTTGAGGAGAAATATGTTGGTGATGAAGTGATGGCTACTGGCGAAATATTAGCCGCTGAATTCATCATTAATGGAAACATTACCAGAGCAATTCGTCATCAAGACAAAGATGGTAATGCTCACTACTACACGCCAGAGGGTAAAAGTTTAAAAAAGGCATTTATGCGTAACCCGCTCAAATTCGTTAATATTACCTCTGGTTTCACTCATAGACGCTATCACCCTAAATTAAAGCGATGGCGAGCACATAAAGGTGTTGACTATGGCGCACCCAGAGGCACTCCTATAATGACCACTGCTGATGGTGTTATCGAACACCTCGGCCGCAAGAATGCTTATGGCAAAACTATAGTCATTAACCATGGTCAAGGCTATTCGACTCTTTATGCCCACATGAATGGTTATAAAAAAGGTCTTAAAAAAGGATCGAAAGTTAAGCAAGGCCAAATCATTGGATATGTGGGGCGCACAGGTTTAGCTACAGGCAATCACTTACACTATGAATTCCGGGTCAAAGGCAAACATGTTAATCCTCTAGCAGTCGATCTGCCTCGTTCCCTGCCTATTGATTCTGAAGAACTAAATGAATTTATAGCTCAGTCTGAAAAATGGGTTCGTCGCCTTGATGTCTTACAAGGTCAATCTGTCGCTTACATTAATTCTCAGACACTAATACCGCCTTCAATTTAGCACCTCGTGCCCTGCTATATCGGTTTAATGTCCGGCACTAGTGCGGATGGTGTTGATGCTGTACTGCTAAATTTAGAAAATCAAATAAAAATCATAGATACAGAATTTCTGGCTTACTCAAAATCAATCAAATCTAAGATTCAGCAACTACAGCTTGATAGTAATCTTAGTTACCATGATTTAACCACTCTGGATATAGAGTTAGGTTTAATCGCAGCCGAACTTGTCAACCATTTATCAAGCAATAATCCTGGCATTCAGATAATAGCTGTAGGTAGTCATGGCCAAACTATTCAACACCGACCAAATGATTCACCTGCCTATACCTTACAAATCGGAAGTGGTGCAACGATTGTTGAGAATTGTGGCATTACTACGGTTAATGACTTCAGATCTCGTGATGTAGCCCTTGGTGGCCAAGGTGCTCCTTTCGCACCCTTATTTCACCAAGCTTTTTTTGCTGACAATAGGCAAAACCGGGTAATCGTCAATATTGGTGGTATAGCAAATATTAGCTACTTGGAAGGTAATGAAAATGTCGTTGGCTTTGATACCGGACCGGGAAACACATTAATTGACTTGATTTGTCGAAACGAATTCAATCAAAATTATGATGATCAGGGCAAATTAGCTCAAACTGGAAGTGTTAATGTAGAACTGTTGAATCTGTTGAAATCTGATCCTTATTTTACTCTTTCACCACCTAAAAGTACCGGTCAGGAATATTTTAACGAAATGTGGTTATCTAATTACTTGGAGAAACATAACTCGAAGATAAAACCAATAGATCTACTGGCAACAGTGACTAAGCTAACTGCTGATTCTATTACCCAGTCTATTTCTAGATTTTACCCTGAGGCTGATGCAATTTATGTGTGTGGAGGAGGAGCACATAACAAAATCTTATTAAATTTTCTATGTGAAAATTCTAATTCCAATATCCAATCAACAAAAGTTTTAGGTATTCATCCGGATTGGGTTGAGGCATGCGGCTTTGCCTGGTTAGCCAAACAGGCTGTCGAAAGAGTTCCGGTTAACTTAAAGAATATCACCGGCGCGACCAAGCCTTGTATCTTGGGAACTATTTGGCCAGCACAATAGTTTAGGCGGCAAAAGATGAGCCACAACCACAGGTTGTAGTCGCATTAGGGTTATGGACAACAAACCGGGATCCCATTAGGTCATCCTTGAAATCTATTTCTGCGCCTTCAAGATACTGCATGCTAAGCGGATCAACCAGAATACGAATTTCGTTTTCTTCGATTAAAATATCACTCTCATCTTGCTCCGACTCGAGTTGAAATCCATATTGAAACCCTGAACAACCTCCGCCTTGTATAAATACACGAAGTGCCGTTTCATCCTTATCCTCAAGAATCTGCTTAACACGAGTAACTGCACTATCACTTATTCCTAGCATATCTTTTACACCCTAATTCACATTGATCTGATCATGAAGATCAATAGATTGCGACTCCTGTAAATTTAACATCAAGTTTAGGTTTTGTACTGCAGCACCCGAGGCTCCCTTACCTAAATTATCGTATTTAGCCACAAACAAGGTCTGCCCTTGATCCTCATTACGAAAAATATAAATATCGACTCTATTTGTACCATTATTTTGGTATCCGTATAAAAATGGCGCGGTTGAAGCATCAAATTCATTTAAAAAATGGGTATATACATATTTCTCATGACTATAGGCCATATTAAATTGTTCATGTAATGCCTGCCCAATTGTTTCGGCGCTATTCAATAGACGATTGCGACACTGATCTGAGAAATCACTATCATGAACAGCTAGTTGAACCATCATGCCTTGTGCCATATTAACTACAGCCGGAAAAAAGGTTGGCCTTGATGATACACCGCTATATTTCATTATTTCAGGTAAATGCTTATGTTTGAAGTCAAATCCATATAACCCATAAGCTTTAGCGTCGTCAACCAGCTCATTCGATTGATATCTTGACATCATGCCATGTCCGCCGCCGCTAAAACCAGAAATAGCATGAATGTGAAAATTAATATCTATTCCAGCTTGAATTAACGGTCTAAGTAATAATATCGCACCTGTAGAATAACATCCTGGATTTGAGACGTTCTGAGCCTCGCGGATCAATCTTCGCTGCTGCCAGCCCAATTCCGGCAACCCGAAAACCCAAGTATTATCTGTTCGATGTGCCGTACTCGCGTCTATGACCCGACAATTTTTTTCAATAGCCAGTTGCGCAGAAACTTTAGCACTCTCATCAGGCAGACATAATATAACTAAATCAGCTTGCTCAAATATTGACTCTTTAACTTGCTCATCTTTGCGATCTTGGTTAGCTATCGATAACAATTCAATATCTGGATGACTTTCCAGGCGCTGACGAATCTGCAAACCAGTCGTCCCGGCTTCGCCATCAATAAAAACCTTATATTTATTCATCAACACACTTTAGGCTAATCATTGAAACCAATACCTTTAAACACACTATCATTATCACCGTGAACTTGAAAGCTACAACAATCATTTCAAACTACATTATAGTCCCCTCTTATAAATTGAGTCTGAATTGTTATCTTCAAGAAACGAAAAACGGGCGCCTTGAGCGCCCGTTTTATATATTAATCAAGTTCTACTAGCGCTTAGAGTACTGCGGACGCTTACGTGCTTTATGTAAGCCAACTTTTTTACGTTCAACAACACGCGAATCACGTGTCACATAGCCCGCGCTTCGTAGTGGTCTGCGAAACTCTTCGTCATAATCGATTAATGCACGTGTGATGCCATGCCGGATAGCACCTGCTTGGCCACTACCGCCACCCCCTTTGACATTGACTTTGACATCGAACTTATTCTCTGTTTCTGTCAATACCAATGGTTGACGAACAATCATACGTGCTGTTTCACGGCCAAAATAATCTTCTAATGAACGACTATTGATCGTGATATTGCCGCTGCCTGGCTTTATGTAGACACGGGCAGTCGACGACTTACGTCGACCTGTACCATAGTTATATTCTGTAGCTGCCATTTTAGACCTTTAACTCAACAGGTTGTTGTGCCACATGTGGATGATCTGCGCCCGAATAGATTTTCAACTTGGCCATCATTGCGCGACCTAGTTTATTTTTGGGCATCATACCCTTAACTGCGGACTCGAGTATCGTTGCTGGTGATTTCTCACGCATGGTTTGCAAGTCCCGAGATTTAATGCCACCAGGATGGCCTGTATGCCAATGGTAAATTTTATCGGATTCCTTATTGCCTGTTACCCGAATTTTTTCAGCATTGATCACTACAATATAGTCGCCTGTATCAACATGCGGCGTATATTCAGCTTTATGCTTGCCTTTCAATCTAGTAGCAATCTGCGAAGCAAGACGACCCAATACCTGATCTTCAGCGTCCACCATGTACCAATGGCGCTTAACTTCATGAGGTTTTGCAGAAAATGTTTTCATATATCTATCTGGAATTCGAAATCTGTTCGAAAAAGATGGGCGATAATACAGTACTCGGCGCCTTGAAACAAGCTCGTTTCCTGCAAATTTTAGCTTATCCTCAAATAAAAAAAGGCGCGGTCCTAAGACCGCGCCTAAACCACCAAAGGAGGATGGAGGAGACTATCAAGACAGTATTACATTATTAGTACGTACTGCTTGTTGGGGAGAATAATACTATTTCTTTTACTTTATTTGTGTTAACAAGTGTTACAACTGCAAAAGACTATATTCTCCAATAAATTCAATGAGTTAGCTTGCCCAGACTAGAGTGATTGCAACACTTCTAAAACTTTTTGCGGATGTGATTCGGCTTTTGGAACTTTTTTCCAATGTTTAATCACTTTTCCCTTCTCGTCCAGTAAAGTTGTTGAGCGAATCACCCCTACCGTTTTTCTGCCATACATGACTTTCTCACCCCAAGCCCCATACTTTTCCATCACTTTTTTATCTGGATCTGACAAAAGCGTGAAAGGAAGATTATATTTACTTATAAATTTTTGATGTGACTCAGCACCATCTGGTGAAACACCAAGTACGACTGTATTCATGGATTTAACATCAGCCCACAAATCACGAAAACCACAAGCCTCCTTAGTGCAACCAGGTGTATCGTCCTTAGGGTAAAAATATACAACCACTCTCTGACCTCTAAGTTCTTTTAGAGAAACTTTATCTCCATTTTGATTTTTCAGTGTGAATAGCGGTGCGGATTTACCTTCTTCAATAGCCATCATTCATCCTTATAACATTAAATTTAGATAAATAGTAATACACGATAATTGAATTTTAAACCATATCAATCATAATCCTACTTGAATAAAGTTGGGTTTTTATTTTGAAGCAGCCGATTAGAGACATCATTTACGTAGATGACGACAAGGATATGCTGTCCTTAATTAAGGCTGTACTCGAACAAGATTCAAATTTAACCGTAAAAACATTCACTTCTCCCCTTCAAGCCTTAGCTGAAATTCAAAATTCACCGCCTGACATGATTATTCTGGACTACCAAATACCTGAGATGCGAGGTACTGAGATAATGGAAAGAATTCAGCAAATGAATCTAGATATACCGATAACGTTTTTTACCGCTCAATCTGCACCCGAGGAGATTGAAAAAATCAAAGCCTTAGGAGCTGCCAGGGTTATCATTAAACCCATCGACATAAATCAATTACAGGCTCAGTTATTAGTTAATTAAGCAGCAACTTGGGACTTAGATTTCTTAGTTAATAGTGGTAAATAAATATGAAAACATGAGCCGATACCAGGCTCGGACTCCAATTGAATTCTACCGTTATGTCTCTCTACTGAGGATTTTACGAATGCTAGACCAAGCCCCGTACCCGCATTGTCTGCGTTACCTTCGTGATTTATGCGCTCAAATCGTTGAAAAACCTTTTCCTTGTCTTCTTCCTTGATACCATAGCCATTGTCTTTAACAAAACAGTATAGTTCTTCAGCATTGGCTTTTATGCCTACTTCAATCTTACGATCAACCGGACTATATTTGATTGCATTAGACAGCAAGTTAATAAGCACCCGTTCCAGGACTGATTCATCACCATTGACATATAGTTGATCAATTGGATTTAGAGTTTGCTCAATATTGATTTTTTTTGCTTTGGCCGAACCTTCCACTGCTGCAATCGATTCAGAGACTATAGCGTTAAAGTTGACGGGTTGAAACGATTCTTTAGAAATGCTCTCTGCCCGCATCAGTGCTAGAAAATCATCAGCCAATTGTAGAGCACGTTTGGCGTTATCTTTTATGGACTTAATAAAATTATCTGACTCACGATACTCGGGTCTTATTTTGGCTAAATCGCTGGTAGCTATTAATGAAGCTAGAGGCGATCTTAAATCATGTGATAAAAACGCCAGTAATTCACGGCGGCTCTGCTCAGTTTCTTTCAGTGCTGTCACGTCAATAAAATTAAACACCATCCCCGAAGTTGACTGATCATCAATGGCATAACGCGTCACTTCAACCAGTAAATACTGCCCAGAATCATTTCTTGCTTCCACAACAAATTCATCAGCTTTGAACATTGTGTTAGCAAACACATCAAACCAATCAATTTCTTTACTGAATTTAAGCTCTTTTAAAATATCCAGCACATTAAGACTGTCTAATTGCTTGCGATCGTAGGCTAACAATTTATCAGAACTGCGATTTGCCATTACAACATTGCCAAAAGTATCAGTAACTACGACTCCGTTATATAGTTGATCGATGACCTCACTGACAAAATCATTCATAGCATGCATTTTGGAATACGCAGCCTTAACCAGTTCAATTCGACTGTTAATGAATTCGACTGGAGTAATCCCGTGGTGATCAGGTTCAGTCTTGTAATAAGCGGTTAGTTGTTTGGCTATATGTTTGGCGTCGGCTTTGTGTATCTTTTTTTCGTCAACAACTAAATTCAATTGCCAGTTATGATTATGACGCTCCACGGGAATTTCAATTGTGGTTAATTGGGGAGTTATCTGTTCTTCGGTGTGTTCTTCAAATTGATCAGCATCCCATTGAAACAAAATTTTTCCCTCATGGTCTTTAATAAAACCTTGATGAAAACCATTAATTTTCATCAAATAACTAAACGCCTTATTACCGTCCTGCGGATTTACCTTCAATAAAGGCATAGATACATTTCCAAGACGATTTAGTTCGCTATTGAGGTATTTAACTGTTTCAACTAAACGTCCCCAGACCCAACCTAGATAGCCTATACCAATTCCTACAATTAAATTAGCGGGTGCGAACCATAGTCTAAATTTGTGTAGTACCCATGTGTCTGATATTAAAACCAACATGATTAAACCAGCGGCACAAAATAAACTGTAACGGGGCGGAATAAAATTCCAAAGTAAAAAAGAAATTAAAACCACTGAAAAAGTGATGATTAATCCCGGCCAGTAGCCAAGTTCAGTAATCATCAACCCTTGCAGTAATGAATCTAACTCATTGGCAATCACTTCTATTCCGGGCATCGGATTACTTTCTCCAGAGACCGGAGTTGAAACAACGTCACCCAAGCCAATCGCGGTCGTCCCCACAAGGACATACTTGCCACTTAATTGTTTCAAATCGAAGTCTTCTGACAAAACACTAGAATAAGATATTTGCTTAAAAGTGCCCGCTTTACCGGCAAACGATAACAAATAATCTTCACTTAGCGTCCAGCTAGAGTTAGTTTTTCCCGCTTCCGAGCTTACCGGGTGCAGATTATCTTCTATCTTTTGTCGTGGGTTTTCTCCAGCAACCCATATTGTTTCCAAGGCGATGCTAGGCCATTGTAACGACCCGGATAACCCGGCATATAGATATGAGCGCCTGGAAACGGCATCCAGATCCAACACGCGTTGGGCATGACCAATACCCGCGACGCTGTTCTGCAACAACTCTATCGGCAAATTCTCAACAAACCCAAGCTCCTTTTTTGACGACTCAAGGGCCACCGGTAAAACAACCCGGCTATTATTGGCAATAGCATCAGCGAGTAATTTATCATTTTGTTTAGAACCCGGTTCACTAAATAGAATATCCAGCACTACAGCCTTAGGATTAACCTGTGAAATTTTATTGAGAAAATCAGCATGAACATCGCGGGACCATGGCCAACGGCCGATTTCATCCAAACTGGACTTATCTATTCCGACAATAACAATATCATCCAGTGGTTCACGATCAGCTAAACGTATTTGCGAATCGTAAACAATCCGACCCAGGGGTTGTAGAATTTTAAAATGATGCAGCGAGAAAACAAAAAGCAGTAAGAGCACAATGCCGCTGAGCTTACGCGCTTTTAATAGTTTCCCCATGTTTTGGAAATGCCGTATAGAAATTAAAGTGCGATCAGCAATCCTGTAACTAATGACATTAATACTCTTCTCCATTCATCGAATGGCACAAGAATTTTCTGAGCATCGGCGTAATTTACTGTACCCGTAGCATTGTCCTCGACACCTAGGCGAATATAGTAACTACCAGCACCTTTAGTATTAAAAGCAAATTCCTCACCTGCAATCCAATCATCGAAAATGATATTTTCGAAACCAGCATCCCTAGCAACTTGAACATGATATTGCGAGACAGATGGATCTTTAGACAGATTAAGGCTCACTTGAGAACCTGAATCAGATTTGACAATTTCAGAGGCGAATTCAGGTTGTGATTTAACAATGAGACTAAAAGGTTTGGAAAAAGGGCCTTGCCCATCGCTATCAATGTTTGCAACCCGCCAATAATATAAGCCTTCTGCCAGAGGATTCTCCAGTACTAACCCATCATTCGGATCAAAAATTTGGTCAACCATAACCGTGGAGAAATCCTCTTGCGTAGAAATTTGATAATGTAATTTCTCTACATCAGCTGCTGGTAAGGCCCAGGAAAATTTAGGTTCCGGATTGAATGTGGTTGTATTCTCTTTAGGTGAAATAATCAGTGGCGGCTCAGGCCTTGCATTGACTTCAAATTTAACAACGCTATCGATACCTTCAATGTCATTTTTGTCGGCAGCACGAACACTGGCATAGAATTCACCGTCATTTGCGAAAAATATATCTTCAGCTTGATTAGTTGTGACCAACTTATCGTAAAAAATATCGGAAAAATCTTGCATGCTCGAAACTCGAACTCGATAATTTTTGGCTCCTTCCAGCTCACGCCAACTTAGGGCCGCTACTTTGGTTTCGATTACTGGCAAGGGCGTTACTTCGGGGCCTTGCAATAACTTTACTGGTCTTATCGGCGGACTGCCCTTTTGAGCTTTCGTGCCGAACAATTTTTTAACTGAAATGGTCCGCTGCGCTGCAGCAACTGTCACACGACCTTCCAGAACTTCAGTCACTGTAGCATCAGACTCAGCATCTACACCAATTCGAAATTCCGTGCCCCGCACTGCTGTCACCGCAGATGGTGATTCTATTTCCAGCCGATGACCAGGATCTTTACTCGGATTTACATTAACATTCACCCGACCTTGTTCAACATCTATTCTGACATTAATCACACTGCCATCATGCGATTGCTTCATGGTTCTGAAAACTGCGCTGGTATTTGAATAAACTTTTAATATGGATTTATCTGAAAACTCAATCTGTATAGAACCATCGTCACCGGTAATCAATTGATCGTCCGCTTTCAATTCATAACCTACATTAACGTCCATTTTATTATTATTACTTACAACCTCTACAGAACCGCTGACTGCTTGAACCTTAGCTGAGCTTGGTAAATTACCTAACCACTCAACGGGGGCTTTGATAATCCATCCGGGCTTAAGAATTAATGGATTGGTTACCTTGTTATATTTTTGTAAGCGCCTCACATAACTATCGTGAATTAAATATGTATCTGCAATAGTCCATAGAGAGTCTCCTTTCTTGACTTCATATTGCCATTCTTGCGCAAAACTGACTTGCTGGATGAACAATATGATCAATCCAGACACAACGATCTTCCAAAGCTTTTTCATTGCTAGCATTTTAAAAACTTATTAAATAATGAATTAGTACACCCACTCCAATTTTACCATTGTGCAGATCAACTAACAAAGTGAGATGATTTTAAAATAATCCCAAATTTCAATAACTTAACAGCTGAATTGTTAATAATTGTAACAATATTAGCCGGTTATTGGATTATATAGTGTTAGCGGTTTACTTTTGAGTTAATTAATTATCATCTTCTGGTAACTCAAATTGAGTGACTTTAGGTATGGCATTACCAGCGATTCCTCGAATAGAACTATAAAACTGGTTGGCATTCATCAAAACTTTATCAATTTGTTTTTCGCGTTTTTTCCATAATCCTTGCATTGAGCGTTTTTCTCTTTCTAAATCATCTTTCATTTGCACAAAGCCATCAACCATAGACTCGATTTGGATACGAAATTCGGCTCCAGTCAAGTAATTATAAAGCAAATTCATTTTGTCACCCTTGTTTTGCTGCGTGATCAAGGCGCGGCTGATCTGAATTAACGACTCACGCAAAACACTGACCAAACCCTCGAGGTCATTAAATCTACAAACCCAAATCCCCTCCAATTGCCCTATCCGGTCAATTTCTTTAGGTAAAGCCTCCGTTACTAAAACACCAACGTTGACTTGACGTTGTTGCATGTCCAGTTTTAATTTTCCTATCCACGCAGGTTGAAATACCTTGGTTCTTTTACTCTCATAATAAATGCTACCCACATTCTCACGGTTGTGAGTGTTGATGATTTGTATACAATCCGCTCCACGGGTCCCTTTCTTTATTTCTTCTACGGTATCGATTGGAAAATTTTGGCGCAACCAATTTTCTATCGCTAGTTCTTGTACTTCACCTTGGATTTGCATCGAACCCTGTTCGGCCTTACGTTGAGCTTCAGCTGCCTGTTGGCGCAGTTGCTCAATGACCTGGTCTTTTTCAGCAAGTTTTAATTGCGTCTTATCCGCTTCTTCTTTGCTTAATCGCTCTCGCTCAGAAACCATGGCTTGGCTGAGTTTTTGCTCTAGTTCCGCCTCTAGTTTATCTTTTAACTCCAGATGAGTTCTTTTCTGACGTTCGTGCTCTGCCTTTAATTGATGGAATTCTTTTACAGCGTCTGATTTTTCTGCCAATTCTTTTTCTAAATTACTAATGCGAAGTTGACTCTCTTGCTGAAACTTTTGCTTAAGTTGTTGTTCTATCTGTTGTTGCTTATGTCTGACACTTTGTTCGACACGCTGCTCAAGTTGCTGCTCAAAACTTGCTCTTTGTTGATCTAATTCATCTCTGGAGGATTGTAATTGCTTTTTTTGGTCAGCATATTGCTGTTCATATTTGAGTTTTAATTCTGTCTGTAATTGTTGGTAAAGTACCTCGCTAACATCTATAGATTGGGCACAGTTGGGGCATTTGATTCGAGCACTGTCGTTCATATATTTGTTGCAGTTATAGATTGAACAAACTTTAACACACCAAAAGTAGAAATATGCTGACGGCAATAAACAAATCAGCTAAGCTTCGCTTTGAACCCATGCATTTTGGCCAATGCTAAAAACTCTAAAATCAATCGCCGCGGTGTTGCTTAGTTTTGGCCTGTTGTTCATAGCCAATGGGCTTTTTAACACACTATTAGGTATCCGGACCCGGCTCGAAGGCTTCAGCACAGAGACAACGGGTATCATTATGTCTGGGTATTTCGCCGGTTTGTTGTTAAGTGCATTTTTCTCAACACATATTATTTCCAGAGTCGGTCATATTCGAGCTTTTGCTGTGTTTGCATCCGTAATTTCAGCCTCTGCTCTATTTCATATCATGTTCATTGATCCTTTTTTTTGGGGTTTTATAAGGTTAGTTTCTGGTTTTTGTATCGGCGGTATTATCATCATTATCGAAAGCTGGCTTAACGAACTAGCTGAAAATAAAGTCCGTGGTCAAGTGTTTTCAATTTATATGATAACTACTTATGCCGCCGCTGGAACTGGCCAATTGATCTTGCCTTTAGCTGATCCCAAAAGTTTCTTTTTATTCAGCATTATTTCGATCTTGTTTTCATTCGCATTAATTCCAGTATTAATGACTAAATCTAAAGCGCCTAAACAAATGCCTCCTGCGCGAATGAATGTTGCTGAGCTGTATCGAACCTCTCCACTGGCACTAGTCGGCTCATTTATGGCTGCTATTACTAACTCAACCTTCTATTCGATGGCACCGATCTTTACTCATGATATAGGATTCAGCCTGCAGCAAACTGCCTACTTCATGTCAGCAGCAGTATTGGGGGGATTAATTCTGCAATTACCCATTGGCAGGTTATCGGACAGATTTGACCGTCGTTGGGTTTTGTCGGGTGTTTCCTTAATGGTTAGCCTGGTTTCTGCCATCATCTATTTGCTATCAGGTAAAAGTTCTCAAGTATTAATCATCATGGCGGCTAGCTACGGCAGCCTGGCTTTTTTAGTTTATTCAATCAGTGCAGCACATGCTAATGATTTCACTGCCAAAGATAAAATGGTACAAACCGCAAGCAGCTTGCTTGTTACTTACGGATTAGGGGCAATTCTAGGTCCCATAGTGTCATCCATTATTATGGGCCAGTTTGGTTCAGATAAATTATTTTTATGGTTAGCTTGTCTATCGATGATTTTAAGTGTTTACGCTATTTACCGATCAACCAAACGTAAACCTGTAGAGCAAAATCAAAAAGGTGAATTCGTAGCCGTTGCCGCCAATCACACCGTGACAAAACAACTATTGGTATCAGAAATGATTGAAGAATCTGAAACCACGGATTCACCCACTGCTAATAATTAATAAGCGACTGCCTTCCCATCAGCTCTTGAATCACTTCCAGCGATATAGTTTCCATCTAAATTTAAAATTATTTGCCCACGACCAAAGCCGGTCACATCTTCAGGTATGGTTATTTCATGTCCACGCTGAATTAATTGATTGATAGTACTTTTATCAATGCCATTTTCCATCTCAACTTTCCTATCCTCAATAACGCGCCAGCGCGGCATATCCAGGGCCGATTGAGGATCCAAACCATGATCTATCATGGCTGCAACCACCTGCAAATGACCTTGAGGCTGCATAAAACCACCCATGACACCGAAAGGCCCCAACGGCATACCATCTTGTATTAAAAAGCCTGGGATAATAGTGTGAAAAGGCCGTTTAGCTGATGCTAAAACATTAGGATGTTCTGAGTCGAGCGAAAAACTGGCTCCGCGGTTTTGCATTGCGATGCCTGTTCCCGGAATAACTACTCCACTACCAAACCCTTCGTAGTTAGACTGAATGTAACTGACCATCATGCCGTTTTTGTCAGCGGCGCATAAATAGACTGTTCCACCTTTAGGTGGAATTCCAAAGCTTGGTGACAAAGCATACTCAGAAATCAGGCTAGCTCTGGAAGTTAAATAGTTTGTGTCAAGTAATGACTCAATAATATTCGAACATAATTCATAGTCCGTGACATATTGATAAACATCTGCACAAGCAAGTTTCATTGCTTCGATTTGAAAATGTAATGATTGGTCGGTCAAGAACTCAGGCTTGCTATCGCTTTGCTGTAACATTGATAAAGCCACAAGAGCGGCCAAGCCTTGTCCATTCGGTGGTAATTCACAAACATCTACCCCCCGGTAATTCGTTGAAACTGGTTCAACCCACAGATTAGAGTGATTCTGCAAATCCTGCAGTGTCAAATACCCACCCGTTGAGTTGCTAAATTGAATAATCCTCTCAGCCAATTCCCCTGAATAAAACGAATCGATGCCCTGGGTTAGCATTGTCTGTAAGGTGCTTGCATGATCAGGAAGTTTATAAATCTCGCCAGCTGAAGGGCTGCTGCCATTGGCTAAAAAAGTTTTATTCCAATACTCGCAAGATCGATCATTAGCATTAGAAAACCGTTGTCGTGATTTTTGCCAGTTAAATGCAACTACAGGCGTAACTTCAAAACCATTTTCAGCAAGCTCGATTGCTGGTTCGAGAATTTTTTCAACAGGTAAAACGCCGAAGCGTTGATGTAAATCTTGCCAGGCGGAAGGTGCACCTGGCACGGTGACTGGCAACCAACCTTTTTCGGGCATGTTTTGATAACCAGCCTGTCTTGCCAACATTAAATTCAGTGAAGAGGGAGACTTGCCTGAAGCATTTAACCCATGTAATTTCTGTCCATCCCAAACAATCGCAAACGCATCACCACCAATGCCATTACTCGTAGGTTCGACCACAGTCAAAGTAATCGCTGTAGCTAACGCTGCATCTACTGCGTTGCCGCCCTGCTTTAGTACGTCAAGCCCAACCTGTGCAGCTACAGGTTGGCTGGTTGCTACGACACCATTTTCGGCAATGACTGATCGATTAAGCTTTTTGATTTTTATCACATGTTGCCTTTGTCTAACTTAGCAAGTTTATTATGTTTGGATTCACGATAAATCACGTATAACCCACACATAACAATAATCGCTGCTCCTAAGATCACATTATTTGCAGGAATGTCCTTCCATACCAGATAACCCAAGGCTGCTGTCCAAATAAGACCCGTATACTCAAACGGTGCGATCACTCCAACAGGTGCTTTACTAAACGCATAGGTTAAACAAATATGACCTAATAAGGCGAGTACTGCGAAACAGAATATAAAGATGATTAACTCACCGGTCATTGGCACCCAGACTAATGGAACTAGTAATGTACAAACCACTCCCAGACCTAAATTAAAACTAAATACCAATGAAATCACTGTTTCAGTTTTGGATAACCAGCGTCCTGAAATAAACAATAATGCGTAAGCAGAACTTCCAATTAAACAATAGACGTATCCAATCATTTGTCCACCGCCCTGAGGCTTCATTGCAATCACCACACCAATAAATCCAATAATTACAGCAATCCAACGATGCAGGCCTACACGTTCCTTAAGCAATGGCCATGAAAGTGCAGTAATCATGAATGTGCCGCTAAAGAAAATCACAGCCGCATCTGCCAGCGGCAAGAATTTCAAAGAACTGAAAAAAAAGTAGGTCCCAAAAAAACCAAATATACTTCTTACTCCCTGAGCCACAGGTCTAGTCGGTTTGATTTGCTCTATTTGTCTAGTCAGTAGGTAATAGCTCAACAACGCTACGACCAATATCCAACTGCGAACAGCAATTAGCTGTAACGGATTTAAAGCGTCTTCCACTAGCCACTTGGCGACTGCATCCATGACAGACAGAAAAAAGATTCCAGACACCATGTAGACAATGCCGAGTAAATTATCTTGATCTTGTTTCAATTTAGTCTTCGTCTAGATCTAAAAAAGACTGTAAGTCTAATTCAATCAAAGTTGAAATAATTAATTACTTCGCTACATATGCTTTGCAATTCGTAAAGCTAAAGCTTGAATAGTGAGTGATGGCGAGTCTCCTGCCCCCAAGGTTGGTAACAAACTCGCGTCACTGATATAAAGATTGTTAACTCCATACACTTTTCCATATTGATTGGTCACGGCCTTCTCGGGATCAATCCCCATTCTACAAGTTCCGGCTACATGCGCGGCCGCTGGAGCACTATAGGTTGAATGCAGCCTTAATTTTTTCTCAATTCCACAAGCATCTGCCCACTCAAGGATGCGGTCGATCACGGCTTTCAGTGTCTTTTTATCTTCGAGTGAATAATCACTATATACTCTTGCTAACGGAACACTGTCTACATCTTTTTTCTCTGTGATGGTTACTCGATTACTCCTTTGCGGTATATGCTCAGCAATACCGAAGAGCTGAATATTTTTACCAAATGTGTTTCGCATAGCTTGTTTATGTTCTAGACCTATTCCTCGAGTTTTCCAGGCATAAGAAACTGGACTGAGAGTTCCTCCAAGCGTCCCAGCAACGCCCAAAGCGAACCCCGACCTTAATGGATCTTCGGGTTTAGCAAAATTCCATATGCGCGAATCTAATGGTGGACCTTTGTAGCTTTGAATCGGTTGCTCAACTGAGCACTCAAGTGTTGCCATAATAGTTTCCATGAAGTAGCGGCCTACATTGTCATGTTGATTACCGATTCCATTTGGATAAATTCCACCCTGACTGGATAACAGCACACGTGGCGTCTCAACTGCTCCTAATGCCAATACGTATTTTTCAGCCACCGCTTTTCTATTTTGATTTTTATGCTGGTAAACCAATCCAGAAACCTTACCTCTTGAGTCTGTTTCAATGTGTAATAAGCGTGCTTTTGTAAGCAAAGTCAAATTGCCCGTTTGTTCAGCTATTTTGATAGCAGTTAAATCAACACTTGATTTAGCACCGAAAATACAACCTTGAACGCAACCCCCACTATTTTGGCATGGTGATCGACCATCAACAGATTTGCTCGGCAGTGCCAATGAGTTTGGCAATAATGACCAACCTAATCGATCCGCTCCTATTTTTGCTAACTGGCTTTTAGTAGACAAGTTATGTGCTGGCGTAGGATATTTACCGCGCGATACTTTAAACGGATTGGTTGGATCACCAGCGACACCAAGTGTTTTTTCTGCTTGATCGTAATAAGGAGCAAGACGCTGATAATCCAAGGGCCAATCCTCTCCCCAACCAAATAACGTCTTCGGCTTAAAAGCATGGTCAGGAAAACGATGCGCTTCGCCTTGATAATGCAATGTCGATCCCCCCACACCAAGTACTCTTTGGTACTGAAAAACCCCTCTTTGTTTAGGCTGATATTGAGTCAATTCACCATCAACAAATTCTCCCGAGCAAATACTAATATCTTTAGATTCTATAGTTGCGGCTTGCCCGTGATCAAAAGTTTCATATAAGGCCGATAATGGATTAGCTTCTAGTTCCCAAGCAGGATAATTCATGGGGTAATCTTTTTTATAATCGTATTGCTTACCACGTTCCAGCATTAACACTTTTAGCCCTCTTTGGGCTAACCCCATCGCACAGAATCCACCGCCTGCCCCGGAACCTACAATAATTACATCATATTTGACATCCATTACTGACTGCTAGAAATTGCTCATAATGGTTGGTCGTAATTTGGATAACCGCCCTGCGATGGCGGGTGATAGGCAAGCATATCAAAAGCCGTTTGAGAAGTATAAAAAAGTGTAAAAGTTTGATTTTTCAAAGTTTTTAATTGCAGCTGAAGTTCTACATTTGAATCATCATCTAACACTGTCTCAATGAGGTTAGTTCTTTGTTCGAGCAAAGCATTACTGAAATTTTTTCCCAAAGTGTCAATAGACAATTGGTCAACAATATTCAAATATTGCGCGACGAGATCCCAGTGCCCCTCAGTTTTCTTCACTTTTCCCATCAATTTTTTATCAATTTCCAGATCAAGCGCACCTGGATATTGATCTGCTGGCACAAATGTATCAATTAAAGCTGAAAAATTAGCGTTGGGATCATGATTTATTGATCTGGGAGGAAATAGCTTTTTAATAAATGGAACGCTCATAGCAACCCCTATTATTGAAACTATCACCGCTCGTCTGCTAATTCTCATCAGTTAAATGTAACTTAATTTTTTAAGATATTCTTTCCAAAATTTATAACTTAGCAATAAAAACTGCTATATAATCAGTTTCAACAAAAACAATAAGTTACTAGCCGTTTGGAGAAACTTTATCAATTTTAAGTTTGGAGTTGTTAAGATGGAAGACAAAAAGATAACCAACCGACGTAAAGTAATACTTGGTTTAACTGGCGGTATTGCTGGCGTTAGTCAACTACCGAGCAGATGGACAAAGCCAGTTGTCGATTCGGTGATCCTCCCTGCCCATGCACAAACATCTGTCACCACAACACCAGCTCCTACCACTACGGCAGCCCCAGGAGTCACGACGACTACAACTACGACTACAATGGCACCTCTTCCGACTAATTTTAGAGGGAATGTGGGCACAGGTTTTTCTGATAATGGATTCGACAAAATTATTTCAGCATTTATCTCTGACGCTCATGCAGGGGGTTTCCCTGGCATGGGTGATTGTTGTGTCAATTCTCCTGATGGTATGGGCTTTGATTTAAAGCTACTAGTTGGAAATAATGGTTTTTTTGGGTTTTATGAAACTTCTGGAACCGTTGGAGGTGGTGCCCAAATGGTAACGGATTCTAATGGCTGTTTCCCTACAACACTTAGCATTGGAGTATCAGGAATTACTGCGGCAGGAGCAGCTGTCGAAATTAATGGTGCAATGTCAAATGTTCCAGAAGGAATGGGCTGTCCCTCAAATCCGGGCCCTAGTGATGACTGTCAAGGACAACTCTCTGATATACGACTCAAAACTGATATTCATAAATTGGATGCAACTGTTAACTCCCATCAGTTATACCGATTTAAATATCTAGACGATCCTAATCAAACTGACTACGTAGGCGTAATGGCTCAAGACATTCTGAAAACTCACCCTAATACTGTCACAAGGCGTGAAGATGGTAATTACGCCGTTTTCTACAATCAGTTAGGTTTAAAAATGACCACCCTGGAAGAATGGGAAAAGTACGGAATTGAAGCCATTACGACTAAGCTTCAATAAAGTCATAAAACGACTAACTATTAAAGGAGACGTAGCTTTAGCTACGTCTCCTTTAATTATGAGCGTTCCCTAAACTAGAAATTAGGCTCTTGAACGAGCTGCGGTTGGATCCCAAACCGGATCAGCCACAACAGTAGCTTTGCGTTGTTCATCAATCAAAACCACATCAAACTGGTTACCGGGCTCAGTATAAGCAGGTGGTACATAAGCGAATCCAAGACTTTTACCTGTAAAGTGTCCATAACCACCGGAAGTCGTTACACCTATTGCTTTATCACCATCCATGACTGCCTCACCGCCAACTACATCATTGTCGCCCATCTCAACTTCAAAGTAGACAAGTTTTAGGTCGATATTGTTCTCATCAACATCCAAGGTTGCTTGTTTACCTTTGAAATCATCTTTATCAGTGCGGAAAAAGCGCATGGCATCGGCTTCTACCATGGTGATTTCATTGGTAAGTTCTGCACCCCAACCTTTATAGGCTTTTTCCATACGCAGAGAATTCATGGCATATGTGCCGAAGTTAGCAATACCGCACTCCTGACCGGCGTTCCAAATGGCCTCATAAACTTGAACCAAGTCTTCCATGCGGCAATGTAATTCCCAGCCTAGTTCACCTACATAATTCACACGCAAGGCTCTGACTGTTGCGCCTGCAACTTGAATTTCCTTGCCAGTTAGCCATTTGAATGATTCATTCGAAAGATCAGTATCGGTTAAGGGTTGCAGAACATCGCGTGAATTCGGCCCCGCCAAAACAATCACACCCCAATCATTGGTAATATTGGTAACTGTAACGTCTTCACCGTCTTCAATCCCAAATCGTAAAATCGATAAATCTCGCTCTTCACTGGTGGCACCGGAAAGTACGTAGTAATGATTATCTGCTAAGCGGGTAATCGTTGATTCACCATTCAGTCGTCCATTGTCTGCTAGATAGTGTGTTAGTGTGATTCCACCTGCCCGTGTTGGCATTTTGTTCGCACTGATACGGTTGAGCATTTTTTCAGCATCTGCACCGACCACTTCATACTTGGCGAAAGTTGAAAGCTCCATTACACCAACACGTTCACGCACAGCGCGACATTCTTCAGCCACTACTTCAAAGGTGTTATTATGTCTGAAACCGATTTCTTCTTCGCGGCCATCCAACGAAAACCACTTGGCTCTTTCCCAGCCATTGACCTCATGATGGACCGCACCTTTTGACTCAAGTATGTCATACAAAGGTGTTTTTCTAATTTTGCGACCTGCTGGACGTTCCTCGCCTGGGAGATGTAACTTATACATGTGTTCGTAATCTTCATGTGATTTTGCTTTGGTGTATTCGCCCGGCGCGAAATCACTGAAGCGGCGTGGATCAACACCGGCCATATTTATTTCCGCATCGCCATGAACCATCCATTGGGCCAGGTATTTACCTGAGCCTGCACCTGCCGCAATACCAATCGAGGCGCCGTTACAGTGCCAGAAGTTTCTTAACCCAGCTGCAGGACCAAGAAAAGGGTTACTATCGGGTGTATGCGGAATCGCACCACAAACCACGCGTTTTATACCAAGCTCACCCCACATGGGTACTCGTTCAAACACTCTTTCGATGTATGGCATCAAATTGTCGAAATCCGGATCGAACAATTCATTCTGTGAATCCCACTCCGGCCAACCACCCCGATGTGTCCAGCATTCTTCCGATTTAGCCATTTCGTAAATACCAATCAAACCGGACTTCTGCTCCTGTCGATAATAAGAAGAAGGATACGGGTCACGAATAACAGGCATCTCATCATCACGATCTAAAAATTCTTGCACTGTGTCGGTAACGATATAAGTATGCTTCATGTTGATCATAGGAATATCAGTGCCAACCATCTGCGAAATTTGTCTGGCGTAACAACCTGCTGCATTGACAACATGCTCAGCGATGACATTTCCTTGTTCTGTAACTATTTCCCAATCACCTGAAGAACGTTGATTAATGTCGATAACACGATTATTAGTGGCGATTTTAGCGCCCAGCATTCTGGCTCCTTTAGCCATGGCATTACACACGCCAGCAGGATCGACATGTCCATCTACAAAAGTCCAGGCACCTGCTAGTACACCATCAACATTCGCATAAGGTAATAATTCCTTGATTTTTGCTCGGTCAATGATTTCGCAATCAAAACCTATAATTTTGCCTACCCCTGCAACACGATGGAACCATTCGACTTCAGCATGGTTGTAAGCAAAGCGAATTCCACCACAACCATGCCAACTAACGTATTGACCGGTTAATTCCTCCAATTGAGGATAAAGCTTAACACCATAGTCATGGATTTTAGCCATGTTGTAGTCGGCAATAAAATTGGGGCACTGGCCAGCAGCATGCCAGGTCGAACCTGAAGTCAACTCGCCTTTCTCAATTAGCAAACAATCTGTCCATCCTTCTTGAGCCAAGTGATAGGCCAAACCGGCCCCCATAACACCCCCGCCGACAATGACGACTTTTGCTGAACCAGGTAATTTCTTCTCACTCATAATCTTGTCTCACACTTTCAATAGATTTAGTTTATGCCTTATTCATTGACTCCAATGGTAATTTAACAGGTCCTAATTCTCGGATTCGCGCATCTACTTCGGACGAAATGTGCTCTGGGTAATAACCATTTACAATTTCTTCGACTTTAAGTTTAGCCCTTTCAAGAATTGTAGTAGAACCTTGCTCTTTCCATTCTTTAGGGCTAGTACGGTCACCTATTTCAGGATAAATGTATTCACGTTGCATTAGATTAATGGTCTGATCATGACCCAGGTAATGACTTGGACCACCTATACAGACTTCACGCATAGCCTCGATTGACAAAGTTTCATCATTAACCTCAATGCCACGAATAGTACGATTAATTGCACCGAGCATATCGTTGTCAATCACGTAACTCTCATAACAACAGCCCAATAAGCTTCCGTGCATGCCTGCTGATTCGTAAATTAAATTTGCACCCGAATGACCCGCTAATAAGTCTGTATACGCTTTTTCATATCCGGATTGAGCATCAGGCATTTTTGCATCTGTCATGCCTGCTGCCACACCAGTAGGCAGATCATAATAACGACCCATTTGGCCACATGCGGCCATTAAGACAGCTTGTTCCCCGCTACCACCGCTCATCGCACCCGTACGCAAATCAGAGACAAATGGCCACGTACCAAAAATTGCCGGATGCTGAGGCACAATTAAATTCACATAAACTAAGCCTGCTAATACTTCGGCAACTTCCTGAACAACTGATCCAGCTAGAGCTGCCGGGCTGGTAGCGCCTGCCTGCCCTGCGGCGAGTAATAACACCGGCATTCCACCTCTAACGGCTGTTTCTAATACATCACAAGCATCCTCAGCAAAACGCATAGGTGGCACCACAAAACAGTTTGAACAACTTACAAACGGCCGTTCGCGCCATTTTTGTTCGCTACCAGCGACTTCATGCAACATTTTGAAGGTCAAATCAAGGTGCTCTTTTAATACCCAACTTGTACCTACATGCTTACTGGTACCACTGATTGCAGCGTAGCAAGTATTGAAGTCCATCTCTAAGGGGTCAGTAAGATCACGACACACCAACGGGCGCTGGAAAAAATGGATATGCTCCATTTGGTCAACAATACGGGCGATATTGTATAAATCATCCAACGTTGATTCCCTATATTCACGCGTATCCACATCTACAACATGTACTGCAGCGCCGGCAGTACCGAAATATGTTTTACTTCCAGTTACCTCAATATCGTGTTTTGGATTCTGGCCATAAAGCACCACATTACGATTGGCATTCGCAATCGTATCCTCAACTAAAGACTTTGGAAAAAATAAGCGATCATTATCAGCATCATAAGAACCGCCTGCATTCGTCACTATCTCAATGCATGATGGAATTGCTTGAGAAAGACCAATAGATTCCAGAACATCGAATACAGCTTTATTTACCTTTTCGACATCAGGGTCTGAAAGCGGCTTAAACATGCCACTTTCTAGCCCAGGAGTAATCGGTTTTTCATCCTCTGCCAGCGGAGCCGCTCTGAGCGCTTTACGTGCCGCACGCCCACCCATTCTACGAGCTTGGACCATATTAAGTAACCTGCGTGAATAATAAGGAAATCCGAATAGTAGCTTTTTTTTTAGTAACTCGTAAAGCGGATTTTTTATAGTTTATTTATGGCAAATATATACACAATTTATGTCTTGAAACCTGCTCAGATAATTTGCACTGAATCAAGTAATTGCAAATACGTTTTTTCCAGTTTTGGAAAATAGTATCTAGTAGTGGCCGAACAGAAGATGGTGATTAATCTGTTCGATTTTTTAACGAATAATGCCCAGGCAGAATAATTAACGACAGAAGACGCATCATAAGAAATTTTAAACTTGACCGCCTCGTTGTTTGAAATCCTCAAACGTGAGAACTCATGTATAACAATATTATGGTAAGTACTGGTTTTCAATGCGTCTGTAAATTGCTCGACCACCAGATTCAAACTCATGTCTGGATCGTAATCAAAATCCCCGCGTATATTCCCTTTTTGTCCCAGTATATTTTGTCCTGCGTTCAATCGTCCAAATACAATCTCATTTAATAAAATTCCATCTTGAGTCCAGCTAATCAATTCTCCATTTTTCTGTTGGGACCAGTAATCAGGATTATTAAACCTCAATGAACCAATGTTTATTGGTCCCGGTTTGATCTGCCCATATTTGCTTTTGTTAGTGGGTTGAGTCGATATTTCTGTTGACTGACAACCTGCAGCCAACATAACCATTACAATGATAAAAAAAATCCCATAAACCCTTCTCATCAAGCTACAACCTCGCTAGTTCATTACGAACGATACCAATGTCATTAGCCTGAGGTGATGCTTCTATATATTGCTTGTAATAGTCTCGCGCTTTCTTCGGTCTGCCTAATTCAACATAAGAATCACCCAATCGCCTATAAACTTTAGAAATTTTAGCTGTACTTTTATTCTGCAAATACATTTCGTAATAAGCAATTGCTGTAGTAGTGTTTTTTTCACCGCCCTGTTTGCGATAAACCTCACCTAAATAAAAGTCATAGTGACCAGGATATTTTGCTTGATGCTTTAGACGATGCAGCAAAACTAAAGTTGATTTAAATTCGCGTTTGCTTAATTCCGATTCAAGCCATTGATCAACAAACTTAGATTTTAGAGCCATCCAGGAATCTTTCTGTCTTGATCGGTCAAGCGGGTATTCAGTCGCTTTTTGCTGAAAAAGTTTAATTCTTTGTTTGGTGCCGGGATGGGATGAAGAAAACCCACCTGTGTTTACTCTGTTTACTGCAGCATTTTCGCGTCTTAGATTCTCGAACATAATCGCTACTTCTGTTAATGGCAATTTGTTTTTTACAAGCAATTCTATGCTAAGCAAATCGGCTTCATTTTCCAGGCGCCGGCTATATTGATTCTTTCCAATACTAGTTATTCCTTTAAATGGGTTAAGATCACTAGCTCGATTTAATATGGAGTTAGCAGTTTTATTATTGTTTATTTTTTTTATTCCGTGTTTATAGACATAATGTGCTAATTCATGTGCCAGTATATATGCCAATTGTGCCTGATTGTCTATTCTAAGAAGCAAACCAGTTAACACGATGAGTGTCCCATTCGGTAACATATGAGCGTTAAATTCTGGTTGATCCAAAATATAAATCCGAATTTGATCACAATATCGTGGAGATAAATCACATAGAGTATCTTTTAAGTATCGCTCAAGCTCTTGATCATTAATTCGATTGGGTGCAACTTCAATCTGGGCCCGCATACGATCAAATACGAAATTGTAATTTTTTTGATCAGAAAGTAGTTGGCTGGCTAAGACCGGACGCTGGTTAGTAAAGCCATTATGCAAGCCTACTAAAATTATTATAATGGTCAATATTAGACGCAAAACTTTATATCAATTAAAGGTTGGCATTTGGAAAAGTTTTTAGCATATCACGTATAACTAAAAACGCCTTTTCCCTGTCACGAATATCACTTTGACGATTTGACTGCAGAGTAAACCAAACGGTTTGCCCGCTGGTCAAATCAACCAAAGAAAACATTCCCACCTGGTAATTAAGAGTATCAGCCGCTGCATTGAAACCAGCTCGAAAAGAAAGAAATAATCCATAATCAGCACCGCTGGAATTTTTTAGCAATTTTGCATCAGGTCCAATCGACCAATCAAAATTATTTTTTGAAGGCAGTTGAACCTGAAAATAAGACAAAATGGACTGATTAACCAGGCCTTGCAATGAAATAAGTTCGATTAGGTCAGCGTTTGATTCTCTGCTTGGAATTTTATATATCAAAAATTCATTTCCTTGATTAACCAATAACTGATTTAATGAGTGTCTGATATTGTTTTCTGCCTTCAAAGTCCATTGTGCATTGGTATTTCTCAACGAATTTGAATTTATCTTTGTCAGTTCAATATCGGTAGAAATCAAACTTATTTTTTTGTGTTTTATATCTTGTTGTAGCGTCGGCATGGTGAAAAATATTTCGTTGCCTGCCGAGTGATGGAAGTAAATTAATAATAAGAAAAAAACGTATATTTTAAATTGGTTGTTATCGGTTTTTGTAAACTCAGACATCTGAAATACTAACTATTTCAGATCCGTAGCTATAACGCTTAATATCATAACTTTTTGTTGAACTCGTTTGAGTTTTACGATTATTTTTAAAAATAACAGTTTGCCGTTCTTTCAATGTTACCCTAAATGAACCTTTATCTAGCCTTAAAACATCGCCTATGAAGTTAATGTGGTAAGAACGCTGATTGCTATCGCTTATCATTTGAGTCGTACGCTTGAGGTAATTATGTTTATTATTGGAAATGCCGTTGATTGAAAGGCTGTCCGATAGAAAATCATTAATTAAACTAATGTTTCCTTGCTCGATTGATTCCAGATATCTAACTACAAATTTACGGGCAAATCTACGTTCAAATAAATTCGCTTTAGCATAGTTTTGTACGGGTTTAATAATCTTGGCAACCTGAATTTCTTTTATCTGCACTTGATCCGACGTTGGTTGTGTATCAACGACGTTTTCTTGTGAGGCACTTTTCGGCTCCACCTCAATTTCGATCACACTTTTACTTTCTTTTTTTGATTTATTAGCTTGTTGTTCATCGGCCTGATTTAAGTTTGGTGTTTTCTCGTCAGTTACTATTTTAGGTATAACTGCTTGTTCTTGTTGCTGAGGAACTTTTTTAATATCGGTTTTTTTAGTTATGGGTGAATTTTGATCAACTTTTTTAGACGTTGGTTCGTTTTGCTTAATCTGAATTGATGTTTCTTCTGTTGGCAGAGGTTGTTCGGGTGGAGTTGTTTTTTGCTCAGACTGAGAGAAGTTAGCTTCATCTGGATTTTGTAGCAATGAATTTATTGCTTTTTCCTCTAGCTTTTCTTCAACTTTACCAAGACTATCACTCAAATCAATTTGGTCTACCACTTCGTCCTTTAATCTTTGAGTGTCTAATTCATCAGCTACGATTGAATCCTTGTCAGTTATTGTTTGAATCTCTTGCGTAGACTGTTCCAACTTTGTTGCGCTTTGTATAGATCCATCACTTAATTCCGTATTATTATCCTTAATAACTGTATCTTCAGGATCAGTTGAAATTGCAAGTGTATCGACGAATGACAAGTCATCAACTTTCTGTTCTTCAACCGGACTTGTCACATCACCAGCTTGATTGATTGTTTCAGTGTAATCTTGCTTTTTAGAAGATGATTGCCCACTGTTAACAGTTTCTGGCTGGATATAAATCAATAGAATTAATAACAAGCAAACTGAAGCTAAAACCCCAAAGAAAACCATTTGGAACTTTCTTGCATCGCCAAATTTACGTCTCAATTTTCTACCCATTACTGTATGAACTGAGCTATTAGCTCTCTCCGGTGACGTAGTAACAGTCGATGGATTGACACTGTAAGTTGGTCGCGTGTTGTTATTAGCTGATACGGTATTTGTGGTTAGATGCTGATAGGCTTGATTAATTTTCTCAGCATGCTGGTGAAGTATTCGAGGGTCGCCGATTCCCCGGTCTGGATGATATATCCTAATTAATTTTTGATACCGAGATTTTATTTGCTCCTTACTAGCATCAGAGTGTAAAGCCAACACTTGATGAGCTGTGAAATTTTCATTTGAAAAAAGCTTTTGTTCCAATATAAACAATACATAGCCACGTAGAATTTCATCAGAAATTTTCCGCTGCAAATAAGCATTTCTAAACTCTTCAACTTTTTCCGAATCTGGCCTTGCCAACCAAGTTAAAATAATATCTAGGTGAATTTGAATTACATCGCTATGCGGATTGCCAGCAATTAATTCATCAAGCAAATTCTGTATTGTTCCTTTGGTAATCAACTAGTCATTCACTATTATTCAAATTAAAAATATGTATTGGACTATAATTTTTCAAGATTAAATTCATCAAACCAAATAGTCCCAGATATGTTCCTATCCAGCGCATTGGTTTTTTTCCTTCTGATACTGACTCTAAGAAGTTTTGAGTCTTCGGGCATTTTAATCTCAACCGCAAGCTTCTCCCAACTCCAACTGCCCCTTTTGGAGTCTGAGCGCGAATTCACTTTCTCTTGTCCTCTGATAGCCGCAAGTTGAATAAAAGGTGTTGAGCGGGTAGTAACATTTGTCCCTCTCCAATATGCTGTCAACCTGTATTTAGCACCGGGTTCCACTGGAATGACTTGTTGAATATTGGAATAATTAATATTGTCTTGGCCATCAAAATTTAGTTTTAAACTATTCTGACCTTGATATGAAATATCAGAATCCAAGCTCCATTCCACACCATCTTGTGATCGTATTCTCCAATCGAAACCACCGTTAATAAATTCGGACTCGAAACCCCCATTGACGATCACATTTTCAACGGGCAAATCATCAGTGTACTGATTCCAGGCTAAGATAGCTTGATCAATATAATTATGTCTGATCAATGCGTTCAAATATTTCATTGACAATTTATCATTGCTAAACTCATCTGGATTGAATTGGTTCCACAAACTTATGGCCAATTTAATGCGATTTTCATGAATAGAATTTGACAACACTCTTCTTAATAGTTGCTCACGATTATTCGATTCAATTGATTCATCTGCAAATAATAACCGTACCAGTTTATCTGAGTCTGATTCCAATAGAAATAAAATATCCAGGATTCCAGATATATTCCTGGGTTTTGTTGATAAGTACTTACCGAATGTTTTGATTGCCCTGTCAAACTCACCTATCTTCATCCAGAATGAACCAACAAAATAAAGTAGATAACCTTCTGTTGACCATAACTGCTGGGCTTTATCAGCATATTCTATTGCTTCATCTAAATTTTTTTGGTGGTACTTTATATGAGCCAAATCAAGCCAAGAATGTGCAAAAAAGGGCCTGTCAATAATATTTTTTTTGACTAAAGATTCAAGCAAATCCATGTCGCTATTATTTTCTAGCAGTTTTTTATTAACATAAACTCGGCTTACCTCAACTCCAAATGGAAGGCGATTAATATCTAAATTGATGCCATCTGCTTCGATTGCCTCTATCTGCTGTTGTTCACGCCAGGGAAGAAGTCCCAAATAACTCCATGTCATAATAGCAGCCAAGAAAAGCATGTTTGGCACACGAAAAAAATTCATGACGATTAAAAATGAAAAAAAAAGCTTGCGCTAGTTCTGGAATTTTATATCAAGTCTCTTGCTGATATTGATAATAATATCGGCCATAATTAACATATTCATCACTTCTAAGATCAACCCCATTAAAAATACCACCCAAAATTGGCGCACGGACCATCCGTAGTCGTTTAACAGTTTGCTTCAATGCTTCCTTGTTCACCTCACCAAATTTTGAAACAAACACCACACCATTAACTTTAGTAGTCATTACCACTGAATCAGCCAAGCCCAGAATCGGAGCACAATCAAGAATAACGTGATCAAATTTTTCACAAGCCTTCTCAATAAGCTCGCCCATTTCATTTGAACCTAATAATTCGGCAGGATTCGGCGGTAATACTCCTGAAGGTAATACATACACTTCTTGATCAGGCAACTTGTGTAACTTACTTATTTCCAGCCCATTCAACAGCATATCTGTAAGCCCTGGAGAAGACGGAATCTTAAAAATTTTGTGGACCCGGGGCTTTCTAAGATCACAATCGATTAACAATACCTTTTTACCATTAGCAGCCAAGACAGCAGCCAGATTGCATGAAATGGTAGTCTTACCCTCCCCTGGGCCAGAACTGGTAATTAGAAGAGATTTGGGAACACCTTGAGCCGAAGAAAACATTAAGCTTGTACGGATCGACCTAAATGCTTCTGCCAATGAATCGTTTTTGTTTTCGGTTACTATTTTTTCCATCATCAAATCGGATGATCGGTCTTCTCTTTTACCACTGGATTTAGCCGAATTCTTTGATAACGGTAACACTCCTAAGCAGGGCAAGCCAGTCAGTCCTTCAAATTCTTCAACTGTTCTTACAGTGTTGTCTAGTAAATTTAGTAGAAACGCTAAGGCGATACCCCCTAATAAACCGATTGCTGAGGCTAATGTCAAATTCAACATCATGTCAGGCTTACTCGGAGTTATTGGGACTCGGGCTTTGTCAACGTTGGAAATATTATTCAATTCCATCCCTGCGGCAACGCCAACTTCTTTAACCCTTTCTAGCAATCCTTTGTAAAGTTCCTTATTAGTTTCCCACTCGCGTTTTAAAATATTGTACTGAATTGAGCGGTCTTGCAAATCCAGAATTTCCTGTTTCTGATTTGCTAAAGCAACGTTTAACCTATCCTCTTTTGCTTGTAGTTGCTGATAATTCTTCTGTATCCCATCTACAACCCGGTTGGTTTCGCCGTTAATTAAGTTGTTCAATTCATCCATTTGTGAGCTTAACTGCACAAGTTGTGGATAAGCAGGTTTAAATATTCGGGATAATTTGAAATATTCAGCCTGTAGAGTCGCTAACTCACTCTTATATCCCCTGATCAATTCATTACTCAGCACTGGCCTCAAAGAATCAAGCTGTTCACTGTTTTGTGCCTGTTCATATAAGGTTTCCGCTGCTAAACGTTCATTAGCAACCTCAGTAATCTGCGAGCTTAAATCACTGAGTCGCTCATTCATAATGTTTCCCTTGTCCTCCACATCGATTATCTTATTGTCACGTGCGAATTCTGTTAACTCTTTTTCAGAGGATTCAAGTTTTGCCTGAACTTTTTCAATCTCTCTTTGTAGAAAGGATTTCGCCCCTGATGAAGAATTTATTCTGCGATCAACATTTAAACGAATAAACTGATCAACAACCGTATTAGCGACATCAGCGGATTGCTGGGCATCAAAACTATCAAAGGATATCTGGAAAAGGTATGATCTTTTAAATGGCTGCACCGATAATCTATCAGTGAAATTGTCGAGCCGCTGAGTTTCTTGAATTAAAGCCTGATCCTCTAAAACAGCTGTCCCATTTTCTCGAAGATTCGAAAAATAACTCAAAACCCCTTTAATACCAGGTACGATCCCGCGTTGCTTCAGCTCACCATTTATCTGTGGGTCATCTTCCAGATCCAATCTTTCTATAACTGATTCAGCTATGGCTTTACTCTTAATAATTTTGGCTTGCGTTTCAAGAAATTGAGTTGTCTCAACTGTTTCCGTTTCGATATTCTGAAATTTCACCAAACTGCCACGATCGGGTTTCACTTCTACCAGTGCTGTAGCAGTATAAACCGGCCGCATTAATAGCGTCAGGATTGCGGTAGTTACAGTGACTAGAAGGAAAAATGCAAAAATTGTCCATTTATATTTTTTTACAATCCGCCACAAATCCAACAAATCAATATCATCATCTGAATCAATTGAGTTGAGATTTGGATTATAAATGGCAATTTGTTGTGAATCAGCGGAATGGTGCTGAACTGACAAATCTTTATTCATATTTGATATCTCTACAGGATGTCACTCATAACAATTCAAAGAATTAAACTCCATACCTACGAGCCAACCATTATTTGCGTCTATTATGAGTTTAAATAAAAACTAAATTGCTTTAGGATTAGGAATTAATAACAAGCTAAATACGCGTACCGACACTAAATATGCCGGATATTCCTTTCCAAAAACCACTCCATCCTTTTTTGAATTTATTATCTGGTACTACAATAATATCGCCATCAAATAAAGCCACATCATCGGCGCTCCTAGATTTAATAGCGTCTAAGTCAACTTCGATAAGCTGGGTTTGACCATCTAACTCTCGGAAAATTTGAATATTGCCTCGTTTAGCCTCAAACTTCACGTCACCTGCAACCGCAATTGCTTTTAGTACGTTCATCTCCCCTTTAATCTGATATGCACCTGGCGACCTTACCGCTCCTTCAACAAACACAACACCAGCTTTAGGAACATTAACACTATCTCCAGCTCTAAGTAGAATGTTGAGTCTTGGATCATCACTAGTCAATAATGTATCTAGCTTGATAACCGTAGATTCGCGTTTTCTTATGCCGCTGGTTTGATCAGTAATTATTCTCGTAACGTAAACTTGTGGACCAGCGTCATTAGACAATCCACCCGCCATGGCCAACATTTCTAATACATTTTGTGCACGTTGTATTTCATAAATATTCGGCTGCTTGACCGCACCAGTCACCGAGATTTGATGAGAGCGGAATTCCTCAATAAAAACAGTAACTTGAGGATTATGCAGATAACTTTCTGCTAATTTCGAGGTAATTTGATCTTCCAGTTCGGATGTTGTTAATCCTTGAGCATAAACTTCACCGATTAACGGCATCATTATATAACCATCACCGGTAATCCTGGCTTTACGATTCAACTCGTCTACTTGAAAAACGGCTATGTTAATAACGTCACCGGCACCCAAGGTATAAGAAAAACGATCAAGACTACTATCAACGGAGTTATTAAACGGATTTGTTGTAGCTAATAAAGATATCTGTTCATTAAGCTGGTCTATTTCTCGGTCGCTTTTAGTAATATTAAGACTCGATTGAGCAGCCTCCAAATCTTCGGAACTAGAAACAGAATCTGTTACTGTATCAGAGCTGGATGTTGATTCTGGAATTGCTTGCTGCTGACTCTGTGTTATGGGCTGCTGAGGAAGCGACGAATCTTCTGAGGCCGGTTGAGGTGGTTCGGCTGTAGATACACATCCAGACATCATTAAAAGCATACTAGCTGATAACAAAATCAGCTTGAATTGAAATCTTGGCATGGTATTAATAAATTTTTGCAAGGTACTGATTATATTATATTAAAGCGGCTTAATGGAAAAACAATAGCCCCTTTAAAATCTATTTAAAGGGGCTATCTCGGAAAGAATTAAACTACATCGAGCAGATATTCAAATAGAGTTAGATAACTTAGCTCGGGCTCATTGTAGGCGGTGGTGTTGGAGTTGTAGGTGGTGGTGTTGGTGCAGTGACCACAGGCGTTGGTGCTGCAGGAGCTGGAGCACCGCCGCCGCCACCTCCACCGCCTGCTGGCGCAGGTGCTGGTGGTGCTGGTGTCATATCATCTGCGGGAGCAGGAGGAGTACCACCGCCAGAACTACTACCAGAACTGGAGGCTCCAATAATTCCTCCAGCAGTGACAAATATTATGAGAGGCAGAGCACTATTATCACCACCTTCGGTAACGCTGACCATACCCTCACAGGTAGCGACTGACCCGGAATATACACCGGTTTCGCCAGCTGCAATCATGCCTGTAATCTTGCCATCAGCGTTAACAGCAAAGTCCTCTAGATTCACGGCACTACCGCCAGCAGTCATGGTTAAAGGGGTTGATTTGTCCACTGAAAAACAAACACCGCCATCATTCAGATTGACTGTATATTGACCATTCAATTCGTCGACATGTATATCACTATCACCATTAGCGACAATTTCACCCGAAGTGCCAAGCGAAAACTTCTTGGTTGGATCAGCCATAGCAGTTCCCGCCGACGTACTTAAGGCGACCCCAACTGCAAGCGGCACTGCAAGCTTTTTAATCTGTTCTGCAACAGTCATACATATTTCTCCTAATTATAAATAGCCAATAATGAACTGGCACCTATTATGCCGCACCAATAGGATACTTTCAAGCCTTTTCTTAATCACTGATATAACTGTAAGTAGTTGATTATACTGCACTTCATTAAAATTAACATTTGCAGTTATTTACTGCTAATAAATCATAAATTTGCCCTGAAATCGCTACTTTTTGTGACGGCATAATTGTTTATTCATCACTATTCCAACCATTATCCAAAACAAAATTGCCACTCCTGGAATTTGCAAAGGAAAATCGCCAAAAGCATGAATAGCAAGGGCGATAATCCCACTGATTGCGCCATATTGTAAAACTTTAAACCTTCGAGGTTTCATCGTCTTGAACCAATAAATAAAGCTAATAATGATGATTAGTGCCCCAATCAACCCAAAATCGAGCAAAAATTCAAGCCAGTCATTATGTAACTGAAGTACAGTTTTATTTATCTCAATCGGATTAATTAACTTAAAGTTATCCAATAATGTTCCTGCTCCCATCCCCCATAGCCATGTTGATTTAGGGAGTTCAGAGATAACAGTTTGCCACATTAGATACCGGTAATTTTCACCTACGGTTTCAAATCGAGCTAAAATGGGTTCTAACCCAAACCATAATCCTGTAACCAAAATAAAAATCAAGCTACAGGACAGATATAAAATATACTTTTTTCTGTTTACTTTAAGTCCTAAAAAATTTGAAACCAATAAAATCCAAATTAAAATTGCTATTAAAAAACACACTAATCCAAGTCTCGAGTAGGTTGTAAAAACTGCTAATGAGAAAAGGAATAACAAAAATAAGCCCAAACAAAACCTTAGCGGGAAATTAAATTTCTCGCTGAACAACCGCGTTAACAATAATGAAAATACAATTGGCGTGCTGAGCTCGAAGATTGCTGCATAGTGGTTACGGTTTAGAAAAGTACCGGATACTACCTGTGTATTGTATAGCGGCCAAATATCAAGAATCTTTTGATAATTATTTATATGTGCGATCAACCCATAAACCGCCTCGAAAACTAATAAAACGGTAATACAACATACAATGATGATTATTTGATTAGTTTCCAATCTAGAAACAATCCAAGCAACAACCCAATAAAGCGTGAACACAACCCAGTACCCAATTGTCATGCCCGGGTCTGGTGAGATCCTACTTTTCAATCCCTCAAAGTCAGTTCCCGTGAAGTCGAATGGCTTATAGGGTATTAATTGTAGGCCAATCAACAATGTTACACATAACCATGGGTACAACCATGTCTTTTGCGACTTTAGTTCATTAAAGTCTGTAAATATTGCTAGCATTAACAGGGGGATGGCCATAATCACAATCGCCATAGTTTGAGGCCACACTAACGTCCCACCATGCGCAATTGGCAGCAAAAAAATCAATATGACGATACAAATGAGATTAATTTTATTATCCATAATCTAGTCGATATAATGAAATTGACACACCCAGTTGTTTTTTTGTTAGATCATCATATTAAAGTAATGCAGCAAAAATCACTGAAGAATTTTTATCAAAATCAACCATGGTGATTATCCATAACTTTAATCTGATCAACAAATATTTCTTTGCGAGTGTATTTCTGCTTAGCATGATGTTTAGGAGCGTCAAACCTACTCTTGTTTATCGCTCAAGGTCCTTTGAAATACGTTTCCCAACCGTCCCTGCTTTGGTAAACTTCTGTGGCCTCGTTGGTAGACTCAGAATTAATAACTGACTTTATTACTAGCTCTATACCCAATTTAATAAACCTTCTGAGTAACTTACTTCAATAACCCTGTTATAAATTATTGAGTTTTAGTTTATAAGTAAATCTTTTAGATCTTCAATCCAAATAATGTACGGCCTATTCAGATATTTTCGATTGGTTTTGCTTATCCTGATCACAGGTCCATTGCAAGCAAACCAAGATCTTAAAACAGTAAAGACGATTTTTCCAAAACCACAATTAAATCGATTAGATTTTTCTGAACCGATTTTACTGAACTATTCAAACGTTAGCGAAAAGAACAGCATTAATAGTCAGAACATGTCGATCATATCAATGGTTCAACAAATTACAGATAGCCAAATACTCGCTAATTTAATCTCAAGCAATACCAATGTAACCCTATTAAGCTATTCAGGCTTGGAAAAGAAAATTTCCACCCATAATGGAAAAGGCGTGTTATCAAATAGACAGCTAAAACAAGCTTACATTCTACATACCACCCCCAAAGACCACAATCAAATCAACATCTTCGCCTCCAGCAATACCGGCGTGTACTATGCCTTGCATTCATTAGTTCAAATTCTTATAAAGTCAGATGAAGATAGATATTATCTGCCGCAAGGCAAGCTGATTGACTGGCCTGAAATTGCGATTAGGTTGGCCAAAACTAGTGCTAGTTACAACAATTCACGACAACTCAATTCACTGATTGAACTGTCCAAAAAGTTTAAATTGAACATGGTGGGCCTTCAATATCACGGCAAACAACCTAAATTTCCTGAACATAATTTCGCCAAAAATGTTGATTTACTTATCGAAAAATACAAAACTGATGATTCAATTGAAATCGTGGTTTATCAACATCCTACTAATCCAAAAGCTGATAACTCAACTAATTACGACTTACGTAAGACCCAAGACCGTGAAAAATATCTTGAAGTTTTGAACAATTATCTCAACCAAGGTGCAGGTGGTGTTTCTGTGGATTTAAATGATTGGATAAAGAGCTGGAACCGAAAAAATAAGGATTACTTTGAGGATTTTATCCATAGCATTGATCAATTCGCTCGAAAGCATCCAGATAAACTCATCCTTATCTGCCCTCCCTTAAAAAATTATAAAGGATCACCGACCAAAATCATGCAAAAGATGTTTTCAAATACATCAGATAAACTTAAGGTCATGTGGACCGGCAGAATTACTGCTCCTGATAAATTAAAATTGACACAAGTACAGAATTGGTCAAAAAAAATGCAAGGTAAACGTCCATTTCTGTGGATTAACCAAGTTTACAATTCAGGCAAACGTTCCGTTGCTTGGGGTGATAATCAGTATGTTTTTGACTCAACGTTTTTTGCAGATAATTTGGCAACTAAAATTTCCGGATTAAATATAAATATCGGTTTTGAAAAACAAAGTAAGAATCCGAATATACTACCTAACCAATATACTCAAGAAGATTTAGTCTATCTCGCTACCGCGGCTGATTATTTCTGGAACCCTAAAAATTATCACCCTGCTGACTCAGTCATAAGAGTACGTAATTATCTTGGCATTTCCGGCTTTTAGCTAGAATTGACTACCGATTTAATTTCCGAAAAGTTACATCTAATTCAGCCAGCGTCAGCGATTCACCAGCGTGATGCTATCCATTTCTAACACCTATTCTATAGCTGAGAAATAGCTTGCAAGAATCTATTCTTTAAATCAGTTTGCATATAAATTTGGTATGTTAGAATCACTGACCTTTAAATTAAGCAGTTAAAAATCAATGAGTCAGCCTTTAATTTCATACGATCGAACTCTCGTTGCCAGAGAAGGCTACAAAGATTTTATTTCAGGCTTAGTTAAGCAGAATGGCTGCATAAATGTATGTGATATAGGCGGCGGTGCAAACCCCGTGTTAGATACGGAATTTATAGAAGAATTTAACATTAACTATACATTACTGGATATTTCGAGTGAGGAGTTAGATAAAGCTCCTGCTAACTACAATAAAATAGTTGCTGATATATCTTCTCAAGAATTTTCTATCGACAAAAAATTTGATTTGGTATTTAGCAAAATGCTGGCTGAACATGTAAAAGATGGGAAACAATTCCATACGAATGTTTTTAACTCTCTTGCAGATGGTGGCCTGGCCATGCATTTTTTTCCCACACTTTTTACTTTTCCTTTTGTTGTAAATCTTTTAGTGCCCGAAAAACTATCCAGTTTGTTACTTGATATCTTTGCACCAAGAGATAAATATCAACACTCTAAATTCCCAGCTTACTATAGTTGGTGTTATGGCCCTACTAAAAGTCAAATCAACAGAATAACGGATCTTGGCTACGAAATAGTCGAATACAGGGGTTTTTATGGACACAATTATTATTTGAAAATTTGGCCATTACATAAATTACATCAATTAAAAGTTAACTATATGCTTAAAAACCCAAGCCCGTTATTAACTAATTACGTTTATTTACTACTTCGCAAACCCGGATCAAAGGATGGATGAGAACTTCTTACAGAGGCTGAGAATATAATATTAGGCAAATAGATCAGGATAACACTGTAGATATATACAAACGGAGTTGTTTCAAACTGATAACCGCTGTACATAACAATAATAGAAATTAAAAACCCGATGGTCACAATAATCCTTTCTCGCTCTTTTTCGGAAACATTTTTTAATTTTTTATAGAGCTTTTTAATTGGGACGACCAAGTAAAGCACGAATAACAAAAGCCCAACTAATCCATAATGTGCAAATGAACCGGCATAGAGGTTATGGGGACGATAAATCGCACCACCGTGTATTCGTTCTCGTTCCAAAATGCTCAACAGATGCAAAGGGAAATTACTACGCAGGTTTTCATAACCGGGCCCGATTCCGAAAATTATGTTTTGCTTTCCTATCTCATATGCTCCTGAAAGCAGAATGGCCCGTTGTGGATCGCTTTTGAGTTCTACGGCCATTTCATAGTTTAATGAAAGTAATAAGGGAATTGAATTTAATCCCTTAACCAGTCGCTCCTGAATACCTGGATAAAGTGATAATGCAGAGATAAATAACAGACAACCAACCATCGCTTTAGCCTTTTTCTGTAATGAACCTCCTAATAACGCCACCACTGAATAAAAAACAATCAATCCAACCCAGGCTGTTCTGCTCTGCAATAAAACGATAAAAACGATTATTAATAGAGATAATCCATAAAATGTAAATTTGCCAAAAAACTCCCTTGATATTTGCAACAATGCCAATAAAAAAAATAAGGTTATTGCCTCATGAAGACGATAAAAAAGTGGCTCAAATAATTCAGGATCATTGATGTTTCTACCGCTAATATATTCATAAAGATACAGCAAGGTATAAAAAGCCACTAAGCTATAAACAAATAACTTTATCCTCTTTTTTAATAATCTTTGACTAATGTCATTTCTGCTTACAACCCGTTCAATCACCAAAATAAGGAAAAAATAAAAAACATAAAGTAAGTAATCTTTAATACCATCATATAGATCAATGTTATTAACTTCTCTTGCTATAAGGAAACTTATACTCACCCATAGAACGAATAAAAACAGGTATTTTTTTCCTATAATATCCTCTTTCTTAATTTTAAATAAACCACTCCAGCCCAATAAAAAAAAAGGCACTGCAATAATTAAATAAGACACAGGGTAACCAGCAACACGAATTTCTTGCCATCTCAACTCTGCCAAAAAGGAAACAGTAAAAAACAAAAAAAACACTATAGCAAGAGATGTAAGTGACCTTGTCATATCAAAAAACTCTTCTTACTAAATGATGTCGGCATTTTATTCAAAGTGACTATGATTAGTTATTGGCCGGTTTGTAAATACCTGTTTTATCTCCACGCAGATAGCCAATAAAACCAATCAAGTGTGCTAGAAATGTACTCCCTACAGCCACAAGCAGCGTTCTGAGTTTCTTTGAAAATAAGCATGCCAAAAAACCAAACGTGAATAATATAAAAAACATAAGCGGGTTATAAAAGGCGAGTAAAATACTCACCCAAAAAACTGTCAACAAAATAGCAATTGATGAGAAAAACCGTGAAAGTTTATGTGACCATAATACAAACGTAAATAAAGCATTATGACGCATAAACGTTCTATCAACTCTGTGTAAAATTGATAAAAACGATTTTCGTGTCATTCTTGATCTTGCTTTTAATTCCTGCTTTGATGAAGAATTAGCGACTTCATGCGCTAAATACTCTGGAACAAAATAGGTCTTTAGTTTTTGTTTTTGAGCTAAAACGTGAACAGACTGATCAACGTCTTCAAAATCTTCGATATCGACCCAAACTTTTTTCCTGTATGCCGTCACAGGACCATTGGTTTTTACGCACAAACCTACAAAGGTTTCCACCTTCCGTAGCCAAACTTCAAACTGGTTGTAAAGTTGATAGGGCAGACCAAATAGTCCATTTCGCTTAAAGTCCAATGCCACTCCTGTAACACCAACTTTGGGATCAGTAAATGGCAATAGGATCTTTTCGGCGAAATCCGGCAAAAATACCGTTTCAGCGTCGGTAGCTAAAAGTATTTCATATTTAGCTTGTTTAGCGGCTAGATTTTGGGCATGTGCTCTGCCTCGATTTTTTTCTAACTCAATAACTAATAAATCCATATCGGGATTATTCTCAGCATAATTTTTAGCATTGATCGCTGTATTATCTGTTGAGCCGTCAGAAATTACGATCACCTGATATAGTTTGTTGGCAAACACAGATCTTATATTGTCCAAACGCTTTTCTATTTTAGTCTCTTCATTAAGCGCTGATAAATACACTGTAACGGGGGGCAGTTTAGTTTTATCAAAACTAAACTCTTCTTTGTGAAAGAAGCTTATTACCTTGAGTACTAGTGGAAAAACTAGATAAGGGTAAAGGACCACAAATAATAACAAAAACAGTACTGTCAATTTAATTTATCCTGTGAATCAACCTGTGTTGCAAATTGCCAACTCGGAAATTGTCTACCTAGCAACAACTCCAGTCGCTTAATATTATCAGCATAATGCTCATACAAGTTTGCTTGTGTATTAATAGCCATAAACTCCTGGTCAGCATCAGATGCTTTAGTAGTATTCCACTGACGAAGGACAAGTCCAACCCGTCGAGTCAATACCAAGGGAAATATTCGTTTGATCAAAGTCATTATAAAGCCTTTACTGACTATAAACTTCATAAGAAATTCATTTTTGGCTTTAGATTTGACATTTCTAATGCCCATGTCCGGTGGTATAAATTCTTCATCCACATTGAGAAAACGAAAAATTGTTTTCAATACCCCACCCGGATCAGTTTTTAATTCATCGGATTCAAGCACCAAAAAATTTTCAGCACCAAAATTCGCATACCAGTGTTCAATCTGATCAGCATATAAACCGTCTGAAAAATAACCAAACCAGGCTTCTGGATTTTCACTTTTGCGTTGTTCTTCAACTGAAAGAGCCTGCTCAAAAGTCAAAGTTTCTTTAAAATTTCGTTTTAAGTGTTGGTAGTGAGACCAGGCCCTTTTGACTGGGTCACGCAAAATAATAATGAACTTAAGCGGTTGATTTTGATAAATTTGCTTAAATCTGGGAACCACAACTTCATGCCTGGATAAATAATTCGGTGTAGCTTCCCCTCTAACTTTATAATCATGTGCATTTTTGAAAAAGGTTTTGCAATAGAAATTAACACCTTTAGAGAATAATTCAGTGGAGGTGAAAAAGTGAGTTTCTTTATCTGGGGTGATGAAAATCTCTGGATGCTGCGATAAGTAATATGCAAGCGAAGTCGTGCCACTTTTAGCCGCGCCTAAAATAAAGAAATTAGGCAAACCCTGGGGGTTATTAACCATTAAATCTACCTCATCAAACCCAAAAATGTGGTAATACCAAGGTGGGTCTTGACTTGTTTCATCATCATGAGATTCTTCATGACATAAGCCATAGCGGTTGCAATTGCAGCACCATGCATGCCAAAAAACTTAATTAGAATAATATTAGCGATTACGTTTACAACTATTACTTTGGCGTAAATAGCCGCTGCTTTCTTTTCGTGACCAGTCATCATCATAAGTATTCCGACCGGACCGGTCAATGCATTAATCAATTGACCAACAGCCAAAATCAATAATACAGTATATCCAGCAATAAATTCATCACCGTAAATCGATAATAAATTTTTACCCAAAAATAACAACACTAACAAATTAAAAAAAGCCAAGACGCTAACAATTAAAGTTACTTTTTTTACCAGTATTTGCAGTTCATCAATTTTATCTTGCGCATGAAGTTCAGAAATCTTAGGGGCAAATATGGCATTAGCAATAATCAAGCCAAAACTTACGAACTCGGTTAGTTTAGCAGTAGCGGAATAAACGCCTACCTCAACTGCCGTACTCATTAGACCCAGGATGAAAATATCAACGTAACGCATCATCAGCTCGATGCCGGATATATAAAACATTGATATTGATGCGCTTACCCATAACTGTCTATCTATGCTTGGGGGTGATTTGACAAGCAACTTTTCAGTCCTGTTTATTTCAAGCATGATTGCAATTGTCATTGCCAAGGCAATGGAGAACACAGTTAATGTTGTTGCATAAATAGCATTAATCTTCAGTCCCCAGAAATAGGTCAGTATTAAGATTAAACTGATCTCAAAAGCAGGTTTGAGTATTTTCTCAGGGATATGGGCTAACGCAACTAAATGTAGTCCTTGTAAAGTACCCTGAGTAAGTCCCATTAGCCCCACCAGCGGCAAGGCAATCAGTGCAATAAGAAAGCTGATGAATTCTGTTTGACTGATATGGGCTTTAAAAATAAATAACAAACCTAAACTAACAATCGCCATTATTAGCGCATTTCTTATAATTCTTAATCGGGAAAACTTTCTTAATCCAGCAATTTTTCCCCACTCAGTCTCAACTTTGTATTTTGAGACAAATCGTGTTAATACGCTTGTATATCCAAAACGTACAACTAACATTGAGATCAGCAACCCGCTGATTACGAAGGAATAGTAACCAAATTGCTCAACGCCGAGTGTTCTGGCAAAAAGTAATTGCCCGATAAAAGCCAACAAAGCACCAACTACTTTAACGCTGAACACGGCACCGATTTTTTTGATTAGATCAGCCAATACCTTTGTAGAAAACCAGTCTAATGTGAAAAATTATAGTGATAATACTGAAAACCAGCGCTAGCGACTAGATTACTTATTCTGTTGGGCTAAAAAGTCGTCTAATGTCAAAAGCAACCCTTGTTCAAGAGTATGAGAGACTTGCCAGCCGAGTATATTTCTAGCTTTTCTGGTGTCGGAAAAATTACGCAACATATCTCCCACTCTGGGTGCAGAAAATTTCGTCCCCTTAGGCTCCAACGATCGCAATTGAATAATTTCAAAAAGCTTTTCAACTAACTCATTAATTGTTGTTTCATGATTGGTTGCTATTTGAAACACTTCACCTCCTACACCACTCACTGTCACAGATTTGCCAATTGCATCTAATAAATCGTCAATAAAAATATAATCTCGGGTCTGCTTACCGTCCCCGTAAATTTCTAATTCATCACCGCTTAGAATTTGTTTAATAAATTTGGCGACAACACTTTGTTTATGATAAGAACCCGGCCCATAAACATTACCGAATCGAAGTGCTACAGTTTCTAAGCCAAAGCAATGGTAATAGGCTGAACAATAGCCTTCACCGGAAAGTTTACTGGCACCATAAGGTGACATGGGATGTGCAGGCATTTCTTCATGAATCGGAGGAGTTGCTTCTCCGATTGGAGCGCCAGAAGAAGCAAAAACAAAACGACTGATGTTTGATCTTCTCGATGCCTCCAGCATATTCAAGGTGCCAACAACATTTGACATACAATCCAACATCGGATCTTCGACCGAAGGACCTACACCGGTATTCGCCGCCAAATGAACCACAGCATCCATGCCCTCGACAGCGGTTTCACAATCAACCTGATTGCGTATATCACCGATCAATAATTCAACTCGGCTAGTCAAACTCGGCTGTAACCCTGATCCATGCTCATTGAAGTCACAAACTCGGGCCAAGTCATCACGTCCACATACGGACAAATTATCCAAAACCCTGATCTTAGTGACTGATGGATCACTTAATAATTTATTGACCAGGCTAGAACCTATAAAACCACAACCACCTGTAATTAACCAGTTAGTCACCAGGTGACACCTCGAAAGATAACATCCTGACGGATATTATCTTTGTATTTAGCAGCAACTTTAAACATACCAGCCATTACTTCATCAGTTAAATAATGGGGTTCTACACCGATCTCTATTAAACCTTGATAGGTTGGATTGTAGTAATGCTCCTCTGCTTCTTTGCGGGGATTTTCAATGTGATCGATTTTCACCTCATAGCCAAGACTATTTCCAACTCGCTTGGTAATCTCAGCTAATTGATTTGCACTAAAGGTTTCCATGATTTGATTGAAAATTCGTAACTCGCCTTTTTTAGCAGGTGTTTTTTCGGACATATGCACGCATTGCAAAGTATCATTAATGTTTAAATAACCACGTGTCTGTCCGCCTTTGCCATAAACAGTCAGGGGATAACCAACGATTGCTTGCACAATAAATCGGTTAACTATAGTGCCAAAAATTTCATCGTAGTTGAATAAAGTTTTTAGTCGCTCGTCGATGTTAGACTCGACTGTTTCTGTCCCATAAACAGGGCCTTGCATTAAATCCGTCACCCGCAAGTCCCACATGCGAACTGCAAACCACAGTAAATCCGTATCCATTATTTTTGTGGTGTGATAGAGCGAACCAGCTTGCCTTGGGAACAAAAACTTTCCCTTACGACCCTTGTGCTCAATCTCTAGCCAGCCTTCCTCGATATCAATATCAGGTGTACCATACTCGCCCATGGTGCCCAGTTTAATTATGTGCGTATCACGAGCGAAATCTCGCACTGCCCAGACCAAATTATTGGTCACCCGCAAATTGTTCGTTAAAGTGATATCAGCATATTTGTAGTTATAGATTGAATAAGGCGCTGACGGTTGTTCAGCGTAATGCACAACGGTATCGGGCACACCGCTATAGTTTTTATCCAGCGCCCAGCTATATTCTAAATCACCGCTAAATAATGAGCGCATTAATTCAGGATTAGCCAAATCTCCAATCACTACTTTAATTTCATGACCAGTTTTTTCGTGCCAGATTTTGGCTCGCTCAGCTAAAGTAGGAACAGGATAAAGCATCCCTGTATCAAGCTCGACACAGGCATTGCGGCGAAAATAGTTATCAGCCACAGTAACATTGTATCCTCTGGCGGAAAAATACATAGCAGTTGGCCAACCAAGATAACCATCGCCACCTAAAATCAATATGTTAGACATGATATAGCTCTAATTAGATTAATTCACAAGTTTTTAAAAATGATTTAAGCCCATCCAGTGACATATATTCTTCCTTGTTGGAAACATAAGGATTGGTAACCACCTTTGATTTAATACCTTCATAGTCATAGTTGATGTCTTTATACATATCTCTAAAAGCGGGTAAAACTACAAAATAATTGACCAATTCATATGCACGCGTAATTTCCTCTTCACTCATTAATTCTTCATATAACTTTTCACCAGGCTTACTGCCAATAGTCGTTAACTTTATATCTTGTGGCCTATGACCAAACTGGCCTGCAGCCAAATCAATTACTGCTTGAGCTAAATCAATTATCTTAATCGATGGCATTTTGGTGACAAAAACCTCACCCCCCCTGGCAAGGTAAGCTGAATCAATAAGTAACCTAACTGCCTGTTTATTAGACATGATGAAACGAGTCATCCTTTCATCCGTTAGAGTTAACTCCTTGTTATATTCAAGCTGGTGTAAAAACAAAGGTAATACAGAACCATTAGAACCCAGCACATTACCAAAGCGGGTTGATGAAAATACTGTCTGTGAACCTTCTTGACTATTTGCTGCAGTCATCAATTTCTCAGACATTAATTTGGATACACCCATTACATTAGTTGGGTTAACGGCTTTATCAGTACTGGCAAATATTACTTTTTCTACCTTGGCACGCCGAGCAATAGTGATGATGTTTTGGGTTGAAAGAATGTTTGTTTGAATCGCCTCCATTGGTGAGGTTTCGCACATAACAACATGTTTAAATGCAGCCACATGAAAGATAATATCGATGCCTGCAATAATCTGCTCTAGAGCCATCGCATCACGAACATCACAAAGTTTGAGATTCACAGAGCTATGGTTCTTGTATTTTTGTGACAGATAAAATAATTCACTTTCATTATTATCAATCGCCACTATCCTACTAGCCCCATAATCACCACAAACTAATTCATCAATTAGTTCAGAACCAACCGTGCCGCAAACACCGGTTATCAGTACATTTTTTCCCTTTAAAAAATTATTTGTAGTCATAAAACACGAATTAATCCATTTATTTATCGATATACTTCAACACTCTCTCGAATTTACTGTTTGATTCGAATTCCCTAGAGAACATCCATTTTAAAAGAGCTATTCTCCTGGAACCCGAAAATCGAACGCGGCTGTTATCTGCAATATTGCTGCTATTACACCGGACAATAGTCCCACGTCCAAAGAGTCACTTAAAAATTTACCCGTATTTTACTCAGCACGAAGAATATCACCAGAATAATTCTGGCAAAAATACCAATAATTGAATCGTGAAGCCCAATGAGTGATTTTATAGGTATGTTTAATTACCACACAATCTACTATGACATAAGTGAATGTATAATGTCCTTGTGCTAGTGAATATCGGAATTTACTTTATTGTTAATTAAAATTTTAAAAGATTCAGTAGGCGTTTTCATTGCGAAAGCCTTTAAACAAAGTCATAAAGATAATTTTAATATCCAACCATAAACTCCAGTTTTCAATATAGTAAAGATCACTTTCTATTCTTCTTTCAATACTTGTATTACCACGCCAACCGTTTATCTGTGCTAATCCAGTTATACCCGCTTTCATTAAATGCTTTTTCATATAACCGGGCACCTGTGACCTAAATTGACTAACAAAATGTGGACGTTCTGGCCGTGGTCCAACTACAGACATTTCACCTTTTATGACATTGATAAATTGTGGTAATTCATCCAGACTGGTTTTGCGCAAGAATTTACCGAACCTGGTTGCTCTATCCTCATCTGACTTGGCCCAGACTGGACCTGATTGACTTTCTGCGTTGATCGGCATTGATCTAAATTTCAGCATTTCAAACGGTTTGCCATTCCAACTCACACGAGTTTGACGATAAAGAACCGGCCCAGGAGAACTCAATTTAACTCCAATGGAAATCGTCAGCAATAATGGCGAGATTAACAATAAAATCAAACCAGCTAGAACTTTGTCCTCAATCTCCTTAATCAATAACTTGGCATTTGTAAGTGGCGATGCCGTTACATTGACAACCGGAACACCAGCGAATTCATCCAACGAGTAGTTAAACATATTGAACGCTACAATATCCGGTACAAACCTTACCTCTACCGCTCGCTCCTCAAGTACTCTGATAATATAATCAATCTGATCGATCTGTTTTAATGAAAGTGTCACCCAAACCTGATCAATATGATCTATATCCTGATCATGTGCGTTAACATCTTCATATTTATCAAGCAAGAATTTTTCCAATTCTGAGAGTGTGCCAAGCACTTTAATACCATCGATTTCCCTGCCTGTCGCAACAGTATCATCAATATAACCAATTGGATTAAGTCCTGCCCAACGCTCAGACTTGATTTTCTTAGCCACCCGCTGTCCTAATTCCCCTGCCCCAACTATAATAACATTACGCTGGTTATATCCCCTGGAACGAAGCCACTTCAAGGTTCGGCGCAAAACAAAACGGCTCAAAATTAATAATACTAAGGTACCCAGAATCCACAAACCAAACCAGAGCCTGGAATACCAATATCCGGTTTTAGTAAGATACATCACCACAGTGATTAGAATGGCTATACTTGCCCATACTATGGCAATTACTTTAACTTCGTCATAAATTGAACTGTTACGCCATATCCGATAAATACCTCCCACCCGGAAACAAAAGACAGCTGAGATAACAGTCATCATGACTAACAACCAAAAGTACGACGGCATTAAAAACGCGTCAAACCTGAAATAATAAGCGACAATAGCACTAAAAATGATGATAGAGATATCAATTAGTTGCAGAACAGTTCTGAAAAATTCTGCATTTTGTTTTAACAATCCTTCGCGCATTTTTTAATTCTTTAAAAAAATGGATTTAATTAAGCTAAAAAGGGGCTAAATTATAGCAGCCAAACTATAAATTTTAATAGAGTTAATATTTGCAAGTATAATATGTCACATGATAGACACGCATATACATCTGCTTCATCGAGTAGACGATGGAGCTCGGGACTTACAAGTAGCACTTGAAATGATACAGGTTGCCTTAGACGATGGAATTAACCAAATTATCTGCACACCACATGATTTGAATTATGTTTATCAGAATCCAAGAAAAAAGGTCCTGCGCTCTGTTGAGCAGTTGCAAAATGATATTGATAATAAAAACTTAAGTTTGAAACTATATCCCGGTGCTGAACTGCATGTTGATCCAGATTTAGTCAGCAAGGTGCTCGAAGGTGAAGCGATGACGTTGGCAGATCGAAATAAGCATGTGTTACTCGAGTTTCCCAAACATTTAGTACCGCATGGTTCGGAAAACATCATCGAAAACCTACTCTTTAATAATTTTACTCCTATTATTGCCCACCCAGAACGCAATCCGACTTTGGCTAAAAGAACTGGAATGCTCAAAGAGTGGGTAAGTTGGGGTTGTAAAACGCAGCTGACAGCAATGAGTGTAACGGGTGAATTCAGTTCTGATATTCAGTCCACATGCAAACAATGGTGTCACCAAGGTCTAGTTCATCTTGTTGCCTCCGATGCGCATCGTCCTACCGGTCGAGCTCCGATTTTGTCGAAGGCCCATGCTACTTTGAGCCAGTGGTTGGGTACAGATTCTGCTGACGTTTTACTCAAAACCAATCCACAACATATTATTGATGGGATTGAATTAGAGGATATTCCGATAACACAAGGACCGAAACTCAAAAAATCAAGGAGACCTTTGTTTTCTTTTTTCGGTCGAAAAAAACAGTCAAGTCGAAGTGCAAGGCTCTAAATCTTTAATCTTGTTTCGACATGCCAAATCTGATTGGGATGCTGACTATCATAGTGATCATGAACGGCCATTGGCCAAAAGGGGTATTAATGCAGCCAAGACAATGGGCAAATTGCTGGCTAGTTCAGGCAAATTACCTGATTTAATTATTTGCTCGACTGCCGTGAGAGCGAAACAAACCTTGGAGCTAGCTAGCGAGGCAGGAAATTGGCAATCTGAGACTCAATATGCAGATGAATTATATGAAGCCTCTATAACCCGCGTTATTCGTCTAGCTCAACAATTACCTGCAAATATAAATTCAGCGATGTTAGTCGGCCATGAACCCACCTGGTCCTATTTAACTTCAACCTTAATCGGTGGCGGCAGCATACGTTTTCCAACAGCAGCCATGGCTAAAATCGAATTTTATTTTACCGATTGGCACAGTCTTGACGCTGCTAGTGGGCAATTACGCTGGCTATTACAACCTCGTTTTTTTACTGATAACTAACTATAGATTTCCCCGGGTAAACCCGGGGTGCTTACCGCAACAGCCCTTTAGGGCTGATCCGGTAAACATCACATTCTATATACACTCATTCATCCACAGGCATTTCTAATTCCTGTGTTCTTTCAGTGACCCCGATCTGTTTCAAAGAGTATGTCATGCCGGGTTATTTGGCACATCACTGGCCTATCAGTTTTGAACAGCACAGGAGGTTCCTCGACAATCCCAGCATTAAGTTATAGTGTTGATGAGCCGGGACAAGCCCGGCATTGAGTTATAGTACTCAAAGAGCCGGGACAAGCCCGTGGTCGTCTGTCGCTCAAACGAACGATAATAAATCCGGATTTGTTCTCGAAATTGGCTGAGGCTGGCCGTTTTCGTTAATAGAGACGTAGGTAAATTGTCCTTCTGTAACTTTAACTTCGGTTTCTTCGGTCATACGTTCAGCGTAAACATCGACCTGGACAGTAATAGAAGTTTTGCCCACTCTTGCTATTTGGGTATAGCAAACTACTCTATCACCAACTTTAACTGGTCTTATGAATTTCATCTTATCCACAGCGACCGTCACAATACGATTTTTGACGGCCTTTTTGGCTGGAATGGAACCGGCTAAATCCATTTGCGCCATCACCCAACCACCAAAAATATCGCCGTTGGCATTGGCATCAGCTGGCATGGCAATCGTGCTTAAACTAAGTTCAGCTTGTTGTTCTTGCATTTTTAGTACCTTAAGTAAATATCAGTGTACTGCCAATCACTACTAATAAAGCAGCAAACCAGGCTCCTATTGTAGGCCGTTGTTTAGTCGTCATCCATAATATTGGCAACACCAGAATCGGTGATGTTGACGACAATACAGTTACCACACCAACTTTCCCACCAGTCAAAGCAAACAGTACCAATGTCATACCTATCCCCATAGCAAATAATCCACTAATTGCTGTCTTCCAAAATATTGGTGTGGTAATACTATTTTGTGCCCTGAAGACCTTGACCGGAAAAATTAATAACAAATATAGACAAACCACTGAGACACCAACCCTCAATGCAGAAGTTGCGATTGGGTCAGCACCGGCTTGTAATGCCGGTTTGACTAAAATTGCCCCTAATGCTTGACAAAAAGCAGCGATTAACCCCATCAGAACCGCTAAACTGAGCGAACCATGGGTTTTTTCGAGCTCATGAGTATTCGCATCTTCTCGACCATAAAGAACAGCGACAATAACTCCAATTACCACCAATCCACAGCCAACCAAGGTGATCGAATCCAGCGTTTCGTTTAGAAATAAATAACCTAATAATGCCCCCATAGGACCGTTCGCGGCAAACATAACTGCGGTTCTCCTTGGGCCAATCCGTCGCATCGCTGCGAAAAGCGCTGTATCGCCTAAAAATATACCGATTAAACCGGATAAACAGATAATCCAAAAACCATTAATCAGACTCGTCCATGTGCCTTGAATCAAAACCACCACGGCTAGCATCACCAATACTTGAGCCATGCGTAAACGGGTAAACGCAAATGCACCAAGATGACGACTAGGTCCAGCAGCTAAAAATCCACTTAGAGCCCAAAAAAAAGCTGCTGCCAAGGCAGCCGTTTCGAATATATACAACTTTTAGTATTTCAACGGATGTGTTTGCAGCAGACTATATAACAAAAAACGGCGCTGAAAAGCGCCGTTTAGATAAATTATATTCGCGTTGTTATATCGCGATTAGCCCTTTCATTTGATCCATCGCCTTTTTCTCGATCTGACGAATACGCTCTGCCGAAACATTGTACTCTTCAGCCAAATCGTGCAGTGTCGCTTTGTTATCTTCGTTTAACCAACGTCGGCTAATAATGTCACGGCTACGCTCATCCAAAGCAGCCATAGCTGCCATTAGCTGTGAAGACTTTTCTTCAGTTTCAGATTTTGCCGCTAATAACTTCTCAGGATCATAACGAGTATCAGCAAAATACATTTCAGGGGCAACACGGCCATCTTCGTCATCACTTTCAGTCACTGTGAACGAAATGTCGGTACCGCTCATACGTGATTCCATTTCACGCACAGTCGCCTCCGGCACATCTAGATTATCGGCAAGTTCGCCAATTTCTGATTCGTTCATCCAGCCAAGATGCTCACGCGATTTACGCAAATTAAAGAATAATTTACGCTGCGCCTTAGTGGTTGCGACCTTAACAATACGCCAGTTTTTAAGAATGTAATCGTAGATTTCAGCCTTGATCCAATGCATAGCGAATGAAACTAAACGAACTTTATGACTGGTATCAAAACGCTTTACCGCTTTCATCAGGCCGATATTTCCCTCCTGGATTAAATCAGCTAACGGCAAACCATAGCCCATGAAACCACGTGCAACTTTGATTACGTGTCTTAAGTGCGAAACGACCAATTCACGTGCCGCATCCAGATCATTTTCCTTTTGAAAACGATTGGCAAGATCTATCTCTTGCTCCTGGGTCAACATCGGAGCATTGTTAGCCGCTTGAATAAAACTGCTTAGATCTTGTCCGAGTGGTTGTGAAATTAATGCTGGTGTATGCGTTGTCATAACATACCTCCTAAATCTTAAGTTTTTATCTTGGATGCAATTTTAGCACTCTTTGACTGAGAGTGCTAATTATTTTGTGGGACGCACAATAAATAGACTCACATTGATATCGTGCACTTTACTGATATTTATAGGCATATATAACGAAATTAGAGGAATTTAGGCGATCTTATCCAATTATTATCACTTTCCAGGATAGAGCTTAGATAGGTGCCGACTTACTGTCAACCAGGAAGCCATCCAACCCAGTAACCCACCTGCAAATAAAATAGCCAGCACCCAATTAAGCGGTAACCCGACCAACTTATAATCACTAGCATATAAATCAGCTAGCCTTTGCACCGGCTCATTAAGCCAATTCATGCCTATCTGAATCAGGCCCCAGGCTAACAACGCACCAAGTAGACCTTGAATAAATCCTGTATATAAAAATGGTCGACGGATAAACGTATTCGTTGCACCGACCCGGTTTATGATCATAATTTCATCTTTTTTATTCGCAATTGCCAATCTCATGGTATTACTAATAATCAATAATGCCCCAATACCGAGAAGCCCGGCGATCATCCATACTGTGCGCTGAGCCAAGTTCAAAATCGCTTGCAAACGCTGCACCCATTCAAGATCATATTTTAATTGCTCTACTGATTCATCTTGCTCTAGTTGAGTCAACTCATCTTGATATTCGTCGACCGGCAAAGTTTCTGACATATCCAGAATAAACATATTGGGCAAGGGGTTTTCATTTAACACATCTAGAGCTTGCCCCAAACCTGACAGAAACTTAAATTCTTCTAGGGCATCCTCTGCTTCAACATATCTGACATCCACTATCCAGCTTCGCTGAGTTGAAAACCAATTATCCAGGCGAGCTACATCCTGTTCCGTTGAATTCTTTTTCAAGTAAACCGTGGCCTGAGGTTTACCTTGCCATTCACTACTAACAAGCTCAAGATTATGAGTGAGTAAATACAAGCCAATTGGCAAAGATAAAGTGATGCCCAATACTGTTACCGTGAGCAAGGTGGGTATCGGATGACGGAAGATACTGCCAAGCGTATGCAAAAAGACTTGTAAATGTCTGAGTAAATATTTCATGTCGTTTGATGGTACTTAAAACCATCGATAAGTTGACCTTCATAAAGCTGCAATACCCGCTTGCTATAACGAGCTAATAATTGCAGATCGTGAGTAGCGATTAAGACGGTGACATTATGCTGATTAAACATATAAAACAGATCCATAATTTCTTCTGAAAGTTCCGGGTCCAGATTTCCGGTCGGTTCATCAGCTAACAATATGGGTGGCCGATTGACCACCGCACGAGCAATACCGACTCGCTGTTGTTCTCCTCCAGACAAAGCCAATGGATACATTTTTTCTTTACCTAACAAACTAACTTTATCGAGTGCAGCCCGAACCCTGCGCCCAACCTCTCGATGAGGCACGCCAGCAACTATCAATGGCAGTGCCACATTATCAAATACTGTGCGGTCATTTAGCAGTTTGTGATCCTGATAAACCACTCCAATCTCGCGTCGATGGAATGGAATTTTTCTTTTAGGTAAAGTCATCAAATCCGCACCATTGACCGTAATAGCACCCCGAGTTGCCCGTTCAACCAGAGTGATTAATTTTAGTAATGTACTCTTACCGGCGCCTGAGTGGCCTGTCAAAAAGACCATCTCATCTTTTTCAATGACAAAACTAAGTCCTTTAAGTGCGTCCAGACCAGTCGAATAACGTTTAAAAACGTGTTTAAATTCAATCATTTTTATTATTCTGTTGTAGTAAGATTCTCTGGTAGCAAAGCCTGGGCAAACTCTTGAGCATTAAAAACACGTAAATCCCCCATCGCCTCTCCAACGCCGATGAACCTGACGGGCAAACCATACTTTTTGGTCAAAGCAACTAAAACACCACCTTTTGCCGTACCATCCAACTTAGTGACAATCATGCCGGATAACGGCACCATGTCATTAAAATGTCCGACTTGTGACAAAGCATTCTGTCCAGTCCCTGCGTCTAGCACAATAATACTTTCATGCGGTATATCAGGATTTAGTTTTTCCAAAACTCGATTAACTTTAGCAAGCTGATCCATTAATGATGCATGTGTATGTTGGCGGCCAGCCGTATCAATGATTAATAAATCAATATTTTTAGCATTAGCCGATTCATAGGCGTCATGAGCAACTGCTGCAGCATCAGCTCCATGCGCTTGAGCTACCACTGGGACTTTTAAATTTTGACCCCAGGATTGTAATTGCTCAATAGCAGCAGCACGGAAAGTATCACATGCTGCCAGCATCACAGATAACCCTTGTGATTGGTAGTAATAAGCTAATCTAGCTGCTGTGGTAGTCTTGCCAACACCGTTCACCCCGACTAGCAATAATACAAAAGGTGATTGATCTATCACTAGTTGTTTTTCCGAAGTTTCTAACTGCAGAGCGATTTTTTGACTAATGAACTTAATAAGATGGTCAAGCGAGCGGATTTTGTCAGACTTTACCTGAAATCGTACATCCGTCATGATTTCATCAACTGCATCCATACCCATATCCGCCATTATCAAATGATCTTCCAGATCATCTATCAAACTATCATCCAGTTTAACTCCCGCACCAAATATTGAACCCAAAGCTTGGCGGGTCTTTTTTAGTCGCGATCTTAAGCCTGAAGACTGTGACTCATTTTGTTGTTGAGAATCAGCTGCTTTTTGTTGTTCTGCTTTTTGCTTAAAGAAAATCATTTCACGGCAATGTCGTTTACACTATCAAATCAGTAATTTTACTAGAACCCTGAAACACTTAACATAGATGAAACGTCATTCTGGCAAATTACGCATTATTGGTGGTCAACACAAGGGACGGAAAATATCATTTTTCGAGGCGCAAGGGCTACGCCCTACTCCAGATCGAATAAGGGAAACATTATTCAACTGGTTAACCTTATACATAGAGGGTAGTGCTTGCCTGGACTTATTTGCCGGCAGTGGGGCAATTGGCTTGGAAGCCTTATCAAGAGGCGCAAAAACAGTAACATTTGTCGAATCCAACAACAAAACGGCTGAGAAAATCAGGCAAAACTTAAGACTTTTAAATTCGGCTAACTATCATGTATTTTGTCAAAATGCACTTTTTTATCTAGAAAAAACCAAGAAGAAATTTGACATTATTTTTTTAGACCCACCTTTTAACTCACAGTTATTACAAAAAAGCATTAACACTGTTCAAGAACTTGAATTACTAAACAATAGCAGCTGGGTTTATCTTGAGTATGCCTCAAACTCAAATCCACCCAAAGTTCCTCATCATTGGCAATTACATGGCTCTACCAAAGCTGGCGATACAAAGGCGTGCTTGTATAGGGTAAAAAATTTGGGAGACCCCGCGACTAACGTGGGGCAAGTAAGTCCGAGGCTGTCTTAATAATAAGGATCCGCTAACATTTCCAAATGTAAAGGCTTACCATTATAAGGATTAGCAAGTGCCGCTTCTTCGTCAAGTTCGACACCTATTCCTGGTTCTGTCGGGGGAATGATGTAGCCGTCTTGCCATTGAATTGGATTTTTAAGGATTTCGCCGTGAAAACCATCAAAGGTCTTTATGCTTTCCTGAATTAAAAAGTTCGGACTGCAAGTACACAATTGAACATTGGCCGCTGCTTCAATAGGCCCACAATAAAGATGTGGCGCTATTTGAGCGTGATGCGCTTCAGCTAAACTGGCAATTTTTTTACCTTCAAGAATTCCACCTGAGCGCCCCAAAGCTAACTGTAAAATTGAAGCAGCTTGAGTCTCAAGTATTCTGACAAATTCATACTTAGTGGTTAATCTTTCGCCAGTAGCGATGGGAATACTAGTAGATCGTGCTACTCTCGCCATCTCAGTAATATTATCGGGTGGTGTTGGTTCTTCGAACCAAAGGGGATCATATTTTTCCAATCGCTTGGCCAATCGAATTGCGCTTGCAGGGGTCATTTGTCCATGAGTACCGAACAATAAATCACATTGGCTGCCAACTACTTCTCGCAAGCGTTTAACAAATAACTCAGCATGCTCGAGGGCAGTCAAAGAAAGTTGCCTGGGATCAAAGGCCGTGTAAGGTCCAGCTGGGTCAAACTTTATTGCAGTAAATCCCTTGGCCATATACTTTTCTGCCACCTCAGCCGCTAAATCGGGATCGCTATAGACTGTTTTCTCATTTGGGTCGGTAGAATAATTACTCATAATCTGCCGATCATCATCAGGATTAGGATAAAGATAGGTGTAAGAGCGTAATTTTTCATGCACCCTGCCACCTAATAATTCATAGACAGGTTTATTACATTCTTTACCAATGATATCCCAACAAGCCGTTTCTATACCGCTTAAAATTCCCATCATGGAAACATCAGGACGCTGGGTAAATCCAGTTGAATAAGCTCGTCGCCAAAGCTGCTCAATTCTAAACGGATCTGTATCAACAACCCAACGATTGAAAACATCAGCAATCATGTCTTCAACCACATGGGGATCAAAAGGGACGGAATAAACTTCCCCAACTCCCTCGACTCCAGAGTCAGTCGTTAACTTGACAAATATCCAATACAAACCGCCAAAATGCGGTGGAGGATTCGCCACCACAAAAGTTTTTAACTCAGTAATTTTCACTTGGCAACCTTAACTGAACTGGTTATTGAAAAGACGAGTTTAGCAAAGTTATTTGTTTTTTTACCACCTGCTTTTCTTATTATTCAGATACTTCAGTCCTGGTGAGATTTTTGAGAAGTACGTTGAAACTTTTTGCTTTATCTGGTTCAGAGTTGTCAAAATATAACCACTTATCAGGCCGAATTCAACATACTTTCTGACAGATGAAACCTCTGATCTTACCATCGTTGAACGACATATTGGCTCAAAGACTCTTCGATCTATACTGTATGTCGTCAGATGATTTGGGACAGTTAGTTCTTAAAATTAAGAGAGACTATCCGATCATATCACTTGCCTGAGATCAGGCACACAGTTTTAGGTTTTCGCACCTCCTTTGGTTTAACGTTTGTTGTTTAATAACGGCTCGCTCATCGATGATTTGCTGATATCGACCATAATACATATCCGCCGGTGTCACATTGTCTAACGACTCATGATAGCGTTCGTGGTTGTAATGATGAACAAACTGTTCAATGGCTTGTTCGAGTTCGCCAGGCAGATAATAATGCTCAAGTTTGACGACGTTTTTCATTGACCGATGATAGCGTTCAATTTTACCCTGAGTCATCGGATGGTACGGTGTTCCACGAGTATGCGTCATCTGATGATAAGCCAGGTAATCTTTCAGCTCACCGGATAGATACGCCGGGCCATTATCACTGAGTAGCCGTGGTCGGTGTTTAACAGGCACATTTGTCACACCCGTTACAGCAATCGCTTGATCCAGGGTGTCTTTGACATCACCCGCGCCCATGGTACTAGTGAGCATCCAGCTCAGAATAAACCGTGAATAATCATCCAGTACGGTAGACAGATAATACCAACCCCAGCCGATGATTTTGAAATAGGTAAAATCAGTCTGCCATAATTCATTGATTCGCTTGGTTGGCGTATGGAAGGTATCACTGGCCGATAGCAGAATATAGGCCGGTGAGGTAATCAGGTCATGGGCCTTCAAAATACGGTAAACACTGGACTCAGAGATAAAGTACCTGTGTTCATCGGTAATTTGCCAGGCCAGTTCACGAGGTGATTTCTCCGGGTACTGAAGTGCAATCTCGAGACATTGCTCTTTGACTGATTCGGGGAGTTTGTTCCAGAACCGTTGGGGAGATTTACAATGACTTTCCAATGCATCAGGGCCACCCATTTGATAGAGTTGATACCAACGGTAAAAACTGCTGCGAGCAATACCCAGTTCCGCTAATGTCCTACTCACGGGAAGTTCACTGGCTTCAACTATATGGATAATTTCCACTTTTTCAGCCGCCGACAAACTCATTCGTCGTCCCACGTCGAGTCCAAGCCAAGCACACTTTTTTTAAGCACCGTATTCTTCAAAACAACATCGGCCAGTGCATGTTTTAGCTGATTGTTTTCTTTGCGAAGTTCAGTCACTTCCTCTGAATTGGCTTCACGCTTAATATCACCGGCCAAACGTTGTTTCCCGGCTTCAAGAAAGTCTTTGCTCCAACGGTAATACGTATTCTGATTGATCCCTTCCCGGCGGCATAACTCGGCAATACTATCCTCACCTCGAAGACCGTCTAATACAATCCGAATCTTTTCATCGGCTGAATATTTATGACGGGTGTTGCGTTTAATTGCTTTAACTAATTTCTCTGAGTTATATTTACTCATCTTAAGACTCCTATAAATTACTATTAAATTAACAGAAGTCTCTCTTGTTCAGAACATCAACTTTGTCTCATATCCTCTGACGGGATACACCCTCAACCACATGTTCGGCATCTACCTCTCCATCGCCATCTCCATCAATACCCGGTAATCCACTACTACGCCCTAACCGTAAATGAATACGCGACCCCTCGTCCCATAACGCATCACTCTCGACCGGCACCAATGTCCCGTATAACTGCGGCTGATCCGTATACCCCACCATCACTGCATCCACCCACGGGTCATCTAACGCACTGTTAAGAATATACGTGTTATCCAGCTCCACCTCACTGTACTCAACATAACTATCACTAAACCCACTCGTGACCCCCTGTTTACCCTGGGTCGGCGCCTCTAATGCCCGATACGGGTCCACCATCAACCGGTACACTCGCGTATCACTGTATAACTTCTCTCCCTCATCCGGACCATGCCCATAAAAATACACCTCTCCCCGAGTCCCCAACGTCTTGTTCCAGCCCCCACTGCCCGTCGCTCGAACATAACGCACCACACTCTCGCCCCGACTGTCCAACACGGCTATATCACGATGTCCTACACCACTCCAATCAATACCCGCACTCAATAACTCACCACTACTTATCCGGTACATCCCCGACTCACTCACCTGAAACTCAACCACTAACTGGGCATCCAAATCATTCGACTCAACCCCTGAGGTAACCTGACGGTAGCCTTTCACCCCATCCCGGACATACCCCTGTAACCCCATCCGGGTATCCAATTCAGCCCGTACATCTCCCCAGTCAATCGGGGAAAGAGAACTCAATTCGCCGTAACTCGACCCCACCTCAAACGGCCCGTAATAATGTTCTGAACCGTCACTGTCGATACTCGACAGCCCCACACTCATTAACTGGTCGATCGAACCCGGTATACGGACACGTTTACTGTAACTCTGCGGCTCAACCGCATTACCACTGCCACTTCTAACATACCAGTTGTGTAACTTCTCCCAATCCCCATCAACGCCGTCTAACCCCCATAACTGAAAACCAACATTAAATAACTCACTACTCGTACCCCAATCTACGTCAACATAACTACCACTACGCTCACTACTGAAATGACTCAGGGTTATGGGGGTAGGCGCACCCGCTATCATAGGCGGCACATTGGCAGGAAAGTCAGGAAAAATTCCATTGGTACTTTGATCGCACTGCCATCTTCAAAAGCAAAATTGCCTTCACTGGAATAAATCATGGCGGAACAAGCAACAGGGAAAACCGTACTGCAATTTAATGATTGTATAGTCGTGTGCAAAATGACATCTTGATTATCATTAGTGACAAACTACCTCCATTATAACCATCGTCTGAAAAGAATATAGTTTGACCTGCGGCAATACCATCTGGATTTAGAACAACGAAAGAAAAACCATCCGGATTATCTGAACCAAAAGCGACAACAGCGATATCACCCGCAGCAAGTTGTGCTTTAGCAGCAGGAAAAGCACATAAAAAACCTAAGACGACAAAATAATTGAGATACTTAAATCTAAACATAGTTCCATCCTCTGTGAGATGCAGTTTTGATTACAACTCCATCCGTGGAACTATTAAGAATATTTAATCTTACTAAAGAATTTGGTTTCAAACGTAAAATATTGTAAAAGCTGCCTTCTAGAAAGGAATATCGTCATCAAAGTCGTCAAAATCTTTCGGTGCTGACTGTGTGGGCTGTGGAGATTGATCAAATTGATTGTTTGAACTCGGGGCTGGGCCACCTGATCCGCCCCCTCGACCACCCAGCATTTGCATTTCATTGGCGACGATTTCGGTAGTATAGCGATCCTGGCCATTTTGATCTTGCCATTTACGGGTTTGCAGACGACCTTCCACGTAAACTTGTGAACCTTTACGCAGGTATTCTCCAGCTATTTCCGCTAAACGACTAAAAAATACGACACGATGCCATTCAGTCCGCTCTTGTTGCTCACCGGTTTGTTTATCTTTCCAACCCTCACTGGTAGCAATGGTGACGTTTGCAATTGCTGCACCACTAGGTGAATACCGAACTTCCGGGTCGCGTCCAAGGTGCCCTACTAAAATGACTTTGTTAATGCCTCGTGCCATGGATTTACTCCTGTAATAAGAAAGCTGAAATTATACCGACATGCTATTCCAAAACCAGATTTATTACAAAATATCTGTAGATTGTTTTGCATCAAAACAGCATTACATCGTATAGTTATATGTTGGTCAAATTTTAGGTAAACATGTCATCTCCGATACAAATTCGTGGTGCTCGCACTCATAATTTAAAAAATATCGATATCGATCTGCCACGCGATAAACTGATTGTTATCACAGGGTTGTCCGGTTCAGGTAAGTCGTCTTTGGCATTTGATACGATTTATGCTGAAGGTCAACGCCGCTATGTAGAATCTTTATCAGCCTATGCCCGTCAGTTTTTATCGCTAATGGAAAAACCTGATGTCGACCTTATCGAAGGCCTGTCACCCGCTATTAGTATTGAGCAAAAAGCGACATCACATAATCCCCGCTCAACTGTAGGGACAGTCACTGAAATTTATGACTATCTGAGATTACTTTTTGCCCGTGTTGGTGAACCTCGTTGTCCTGAGCACGGGGTGACTCTTGAAGCCCAAACCGTTAGTCAGATGGTTGATCAGATTACTGTGTTGCCTGAAGGTAGTAAATTACTTTTGCTCGCTCCAATTGCGCGTAATCGGAAAGGCACCTTCGAGCAAGTTTTTGATCAATTACGCAAACAAGGTTTTATCCGCGTGCGTGTAGATGGCAAGTTGTATCAACTTGATGAAATTGAAAAACTTGAGAAAAATCTAAAGCACGATGTAGACGCTGTGGTTGACCGTCTGGTCATAAAAGCCGGTCAGGAGCAACGATTAGCCGAATCTATCGAGACCACACTTGCTTTAAGTGATGGCACAGCAATTGCCAACATCTTAGCGGATGAAAATTACCCCGATGGCGAGGAGATACTCTTCTCGGCAATATTCTCCTGCCCTTATTGTGGTTATAGCCTTAGCGAGTTAGAACCACGTTTATTTTCATTCAATAATCCAGCAGGGGCTTGCACATCCTGCGACGGCCTAGGTGTACAGCGCTATTTTGATCCAGAGCGAATTATCAGTGATCCATCAAAGTCCCTAGCTGAGGGTGCAGTGCCAAGCTGGGACAAGCGTCATGCTTATTATTTTGGTCTATTAACTGGTCTGGCTAAGCATTTCAATTTTGATTTGAATACACCGTTTGGAAAATTACCAAACGATGCAAAACAAGCTGTTTTATATGGCACTGGTAATACTCCGATTGAATATTCTTATCCTGGCTATAAGAGTAAACGTAATAGCAAACATCGACACCCATTCGAAGGGGTTGTCAATAATTTCGAGCGTCGCTATCGCGATACAGAATCAACAGCAGTCAAAGAAGATATGGCACGCTACATTACTTCTGACAAATGCACGACATGTCATGGCAGTCGATTGCGCATAGAAGCTCAGAATGTGTTTATTGCTGATCAAAGTATTAATCAACTAACCGAAATTACTGTGGATGATTGCCTAGATTTTTTTCGTCAACTCAAACTAAAAGGCAAACGAGCAGAAATCGCTGAGAAAATCGTCAATGAAGTTATTGACCGGTTAGGATTCTTGTCTAATGTTGGCTTGAATTACTTGTCCATGGACAGATCGGCTGATACTTTGTCCGGCGGCGAAGCGCAAAGGATTCGACTCGCCTCACAAATTGGATCTGGCCTGGTTGGCGTTATGTACGTGCTGGATGAACCATCTATAGGTTTGCATCAACGCGACAATGACAGACTCTTAAAAACTCTATTCCGCTTACGCGATCTGGGTAACACAATTATTGTGGTTGAACACGATGAAGAAGCGATCCGAAGCGCCGATTATCTACTCGATTTAGGACCTGGTGCAGGTCAACACGGTGGCGATGTCGTTGCCAGCGGCCACCCAGACGATGTACTGAAAAATAATAAATCTATCACCGCTCAATATCTTAATGGCGTTCAGGAGATCGGTATCCCAGCAAATCGACATAAACCGGATAAAAAACGTTTATTAAAAATAAAAGGTGCCAAAGGTAATAATCTTAAAAACATAAACTTAGACATACCAGTCGGGTTATTCACTTGTGTAACCGGTGTTTCAGGTTCGGGAAAATCAACCTTAATTAATGACACTCTTTACCCAGCGATAGCACGAAAAATTAACAAAAGTAGACTGCAACCTTCTCCCTTTTTATCGATTGAAGGTATTGAACACTTTGACAAGATTATAGAAATTGATCAAAGCCCAATTGGCCGCACTCCCCGCTCTAATCCGGCCACTTATACCGGGCTATTCACTCATATCAGGGAACTGTTTGCGCAAACTCAGGAATCTCGAGCAAGAGGTTATGCACCAGGACGATTTTCCTTCAACGTCAAAGGCGGGCGCTGTGAAGCCTGTCAGGGTGATGGGCTAATCAAAGTTGAAATGCACTTTTTACCCGACATTTTTGTGCCCTGTGATGTCTGCAAAGGCAAGCGTTACAACCGCGAAACCTTAGACATACGTTACAAGGACAGTAATATCTCACAGGTTCTGGAAATGACTGTTGAGCAAGCAGCGGAATTTTTCTACGCGGTGCCCAGCATCAAGCGCAAACTGGATACATTATTGGATGTTGGACTGAGTTATATTCAACTTGGCCAAAGCGCGACTACGCTGTCTGGAGGTGAGGCCCAGCGCATCAAGCTTGCTAAAGAACTATCCAAGCGAGACACAGGTAATACACTTTATTTGCTGGATGAACCAACCACGGGTCTGCATTTCCATGACATTAAGCAATTATTGAAGGTCATACACCGCTTACGAGATCATGGTAATACTGTAATCACTATTGAACATAATCTTGATGTGATTAAAACAGCCGACTGGATTATCGATCTTGGCCCTGAGGGTGGTAACGGCGGCGGTAAAATTATCGCTGAAGGACCGCCGGAAAAAATTACCAAGAGTAAACGCTCTCATACCGGGAAGTTTTTAAAGAAAGTTCTAAATGGTAAACCGTCAAAACAACCTCTAAAACTTACAGCTTAAGTTATGCCTGTTGAATTAAATTATACAAAAATCGGCGAAGGCCCTGCATTAATCGTTTTACATGGGCTATTCGGGTCCGCCTCAAACTGGCGCAGTATTGCTAATAAACTGTCCGATGAGTTTACGGTTTATACATTGGATGCACGCAACCATGGTGAATCACCCTGGGCTGATTCCATGAGCTATATGGAGATGGCGGAAGATATCGCTAATTTTATAGATCAACATCAAATCAATAATGCAAATGTTGTCGGTCATAGTATGGGTGGAAAAACTGCCATGACCTTTGCGCTAAACCATCCAGAAAAGTTAAACAAATTAGTAATTGCTGATATTGCACCCAAAGCTTATTCGCATGGCGGTTCTCATAAGTACTATATCGATAACATGCTAAAACTTGATTTAGAGCAATTACAAGGTCGAAAAGAGGCCGAACTCTATTTAACTGAACAATTAAATGAGCCCAAGCCGGTTATTCAATTTTTATTACAAAACCTGATTTTTAAAGACAATCGTTATAAATGGCGAATTAATCTTAATAGCTTAGATCAAAATTTAGCTTCCATTATGGGTGAAATTCCAGCTCCGGGATCATCGAATCATAGCAGCCTATTTTTATATGGAGAAAATTCTAACTATGTTCAACTCACTGATCACGAATTAATCAATTCGTTATTCAAACAGTGTTCCATTCAGAGTATTTCCAATGCCGGTCACTGGCTACATGCAGAGCAACCTGTTGAATTCACAAGGAAAATCCGGGAGTTTTTGAGCGACTCTTCTGGTAATATGTGATTTACAGCTAAAAATTAGCGCATCATAATGCCTCAAGCCGCTAAATCATTATCAATATTTAAACTGATTTTTGCCAGTTTTGTACTTATTTCCCTGATTCCGGTTGGGATTATTGCCTATGATGTTTACAAAAAATTATGGGATAACGCCTGGACTGAAACGACTGAAAAACATCAATTACTAGCTGTTAATCTGACTAAATCAATTTCCCTTTATGTCCAAGACCGATCAGTTCAACTGGGCTATTTATCCAAGACTTTGTCAGAGAACGAATTTACCACCGAAGAAAAAAGTGAACATCTATCATCATTTTTTAAATCATTTTCTGAGCTATCCTCATTAGCTTACGTCAAGCACACAGGCGAGTTGGAAAAATTCTTACACGATGATACTGATATAACAACCAGTCCTTCGGCGCCGTTATCAATTGATGCATTTGCTGAACAACCCTATTTCATTAAAACCCGTGACGCGCAAATTCCTTTAATAGAGGCAATCACAACCAGTCCATTTACCAATAAACCGACAATCATTATCACAAAACCAATCATCAAAGATATTGTCGATGAAGACGTTGTGCAAAATGAAAAAACTGAACAAGCCTCTGGTACTGATGTGTTAATTGCAGAATTAAATATTGCCCCTATTGAAGAATTAAGACGCAGTATTAAATTTGGCACCGAGGGGCAACCCGCTATTTTTGACCCCCAAGGTAAAGTCATCGCTCATGCTAACAATGAGTGGATGCAAGAAATGAAAGATTTGTCTGCTCTTAGTGTTGTACAAAAAATGCTGGAAAAAGACACGGGCGTGACAGAATATGTTTCTCCGGAAACCAATATAAGCATGGTAGCCGGTTATACTTTTATTCCCAGACTCAACTGGGGTGTTATGGTCGATCAGCCCAAATATGAAATCACTCGGGAAGTTGAAGCGCTTTTATATTCACATTTCAAATGGAGCTTAGGTGCTCTTTTGTGTGCAATATTACTAGCAATCCCTTTAGCTCGCTGGATTACCAAACCCATCAATAGCCTTGCCACTTCGGCTAATGCGGTCGCACAAAGTAATTATAAGGGTGAGATTTCTGAGCTCACAGGCAAAGCCCCTAAAGAAATCATCCAACTCGGTAATACGATTCGATCTCTGATTTCAGGTTTAAGAGCTTCTAAAGCCGATGTTGACGAACTGAATGAGAAGCTACAGCTTAAAGTTGACGAAGCGACTAAGGAATTAACAATCACTAATAAAAAACTTGAAAAAATAGCTGAAACTGATTTTCTAACTGGACTGGCCAACCGGCGCTACTTTGAATCGGAATTAGAAAAAGCCATTGAGAGTTTTAAGTCTTCTCAAACAATAAGCGCGCTACTTTATGTTGATCTGGACAACTTCAAGCTAATTAATGATACCTACGGTCATGTGGTTGGCGATGATATTTTGCAAAAACTGGCAACACTAATAAAAGAGTGTACAGATGATACTGATCTTGTTGCCAGACTCGGTGGTGATGAGTGTGCTGTTTTGATTAATCATTGCACCGAGCAACAAGCAATGAAAAAGGCTAACCTGATTTGCGAAAAAGTCTCCAATTTCAGAGAAAACTGGAACAACCATCAAATCCGCCTGACTAGCAGCATCGGTTTATTGATGATTGATTCTGATGATTTAACCAAGGTTGAAATTCTCAGACAGGCTGATGCGAGCTGTTATTTATCTAAAGTAAACGGAGGCAATCGGGTTTGGAAATATGATCGCAACCAACCTGAAGTACGCAAGCACTGGGGTGATCTTGAATTGCTTAATATGTTTTCCGATGCAATGAAATCTAATCGGCTTGACCTGGTGCTACAACCCATTATCGCAGTTCATAATAATTCCAATTATCGCAGCTACGAAATTTTGTTAAGACTTGAAGACGAACAGGGCAACCTGGTTAATCCAGAAACCTTTTTACCCGCTGTAATTCAATATAAGCTAATGCCTGACCTGGATCGCTGGGTCGTGGCCAACACTTTTAAGTGGATGAACAGCAATAAGGATTATCCGTTTGAAAAAATATTCATCAATATATCTGCACAAACACTGGAAGAAGGTAACTTCTTGTCTTTTATCGAAAGCCAACAGGATAAACATAATATTTCCTGTGATCACATTTGTTTCGAAATTACGGAAACAATAGGCATAGATAATTTACAGAAAACAGCCGAGGTGATGAATGAATTAACCCAAAAAGGATTTACCTTCGCGCTGGATGATTTCGGCTCCGGCCTTTCTTCCTTTCAATACCTGAAAGAATTGCCAATAGAAATGGTCAAAATTGATGGTAATTTCGTCAAAGGCGCAGTCTCGAGCAACCTGGATCGCAAAATAGTGCGCTCAATTGTGTCAGTCTGCCATTCCCAGAATATTAAAACCGTAGCTGAGTGTGTAGAAACACAAGAAATTTTTGATCAGGTTAAATCCCTCAATATCGACTACGCTCAAGGCTTTTATATTGGTAGTCCACAATCTATTCATGAACACAAGGCGGCTCGAACGGCCCTAGCAAGCTAAATATGTCTGATTAAGTATAACTATGCTCCTCATCTGGAAACTCACCTGATTTAACAGCTTGTGAAAAATTAGCAATCGCACTTTGAATTCCGTCAACATTTCCATTTAAATAATTCTGTACAAACTTCGCCGGTCTCCCTGGGTAAAGACCAAGTAAATCATGCCAAACCATAATTTGACCGTCTGTGTGTACACCCGCTCCAATCCCAATAACGGGAATATCCAAGATTTCTGTAATGCGTTTACCCAACTCAATAGGCACACACTCTAACAATAGGATGCTGGCTCCAGCATCTTGCAAAATCAACGCTTCATCAATCATATTTTGCGCTTGGGCAGGATCCCGGCCTTGCACCCGATACCCTCCCAGATGGTTAATCGCTTGGGGAGTTAAACCCATGTGTGCACAGACTGGAATCCCCCGCTCAACCAATAATTTCGTCGATTCGGCCAACCAGGCACCACCTTCTAGCTTGACGATTTGCGCACCCTCTCGCATCAATGTTGCTGCACTTTCAAGGCTTTGCATTTCCGAGTAATAACTCATAAATGGTAAGTCTGCCATTAAAAGTGAACCTTGGTTCCCTCGTCTCACACAACGCACATGATAAGCAATGTCTTCTACTGTAACGGGCAAGCTGCTGTCATGTCCCTGAATGACCATGCCAAGCGAGTCACCAACCAGAATAACATCAATACCACTGGTACTGACAGCATAAGCACTACAGTAATCGTAGGCCGTCAAGCAGGCAAATTTTTGCTGCTCACTTTTTAACTTTTGTAAAGTTACAACGGTGGTTTGTTTGATTTTCTTTTGTACAGACATCAGGCCAATTCTCTACAATAATAAAACTGGAATCATAACCGCTATTATATAGTTTGTGCATAATTCATTTAAATCAAATACATATACACAGATAATCAGATGATTATTGTGAAAACAAACAGTCTTTCCCCTGTAAAATTGCCAATCGTCCCTGTTCAGCTCATTACAATTTACATCTATCATCATCTTTTTTTGCGAATATGATGTGTACAGCTTCGATAATCTTTTCGATCTGCTCATTAGATATTTAGCCCTTAGCATCAGAAACAATTATTTTCCTTCGAGGTAAAGTTTTTGATTTAGTTGTTTACTAAATAAATCAAAAGTTCAGCAGAAGTAAAACTCTTTGAGTTACCGTCATTGCCAAACTAAAAAGTACTAAAATTATATTGTGAATCAATAAATTGTGATTAATATCACTGAATTATTTGAATAAATTATCAATAATTAGAAAATACTAGGTAGGTCAAGCCATCTATCTAAGCGTTTAAGAGGAAAATGTCACAGAGGGTTTTACTATGTCAGAAGTCAATTTTGCATCGATGAATGATCTGTTTAAAACAGATACAGCTGGTGTTATTGAATAGCACCCGGATGATCACAAACCATACCCCGGCCGCAAAGGCACAACAGTTAAACAGCGCCGAGATGATATTTCTGTTTATCAATAAACATCAAAAACTTTAGGCAGCTTACAACTTTTGGCATTTTTCTGGGAATAGTATTTTCGGTCAGTTTTGCGGGAAAGAATTTTTGAAATTGTACTTAAACACAAAGCTCAATTTAGTTGGGTCTAATTCCCAGAATTCCTTATCCAGTAGGATAATAATTTTATAAGGATAAATATATGGTTAATTCCAGCGAATATCATTTAATGAGAAGTGAAATCGAATCAGTAAAGAATTGCATCGTGACTTTTACTGGTTTTATTATTGCGGGTGTTGGAGCTTTGGTCATGGCCTATGTGACTATAGCAAACACAGATAGGTTTGGGCCTGCTCTGGGCCTTTTATCTAGCTCAATCTTGATCACAATAGTTAACTTGTTATTAGTTTATAAGTTTACCTCGCATAACCGTATGGCCGCATATTGCAAAGCAATGTCATATGAGATTTTTAATAAAGATAATGGGCACCAGGATTTTTACCTATGGGAAGCCTGTGTTCATGAATTACGAAGTTCAGATTTTCGTAAAGACTATTATTCTGATGACATGGGAGATGAAGATTTATCCTACCTAGCTAATCGTTACTCACCTGCAGATCAAGCATGTGACAATAACAACAAAAGTAAGGGTACACGGATATTATTTAAAACTATGTGTGGTAATTTGAAATCTAATTCTTGGGCTTTCCCTCCATATATTTTTATGATCAATCTGTTGTTGTCATTAGGATTATTTTTATTTTCAATATTTACATTATGTCTAATTAGTTCTAATTATCTTCCGGAGGTCGAAGGGGTAGATAATCAATTTATCACTTTTGTGTTAATTTCTATTGGAGTTTTGTTTAGTATATTTTTGTATTTATTGTCCTGGGCCTCTATGATTGGAAAGCTACATAACTTAGTTCATGGAAGCAGCACGGTGAATGGGTATTTCTTTAGGTTTGCATATATCAGAAATAAACTACTAAAACAACTAGGAGTTGATATTGGGCATCCCGAGGGATATTTCAATCAATGTCGAAACAGATTGAAGAGTAAAAAAGTTCCAACATAGATGGAAACACTTAGCGAAAAAACTCATCCTATATAATAGCGATCATAACAAAAAAGCCCCTGTCAACAGGGGCTTTTCAGATGCTTGGATTGTAATTAGTATCGATAATGATCGGGTTTATAAGGCCCTTCTACATCAACACTAATATAATCAGCTTGTTTTTGGCTAAGTTTAGTTAATTGGGCACCGATTTTTTCCAGGTGCAACGTAGCCACTTCCTCGTCCAATTTTTTCGGCAAAGTGTAGACATCATTCTCATATTGATCACCATTCGCCCATAGCTCGATCTGTGCCAGTGTTTGATTAGTGAACGAGTTTGACATTACGAAACTTGGGTGACCTGTACCACAGCCAAGGTTCACCAAACGACCTTGCGCTAGCAAAGTAATACGCTTGCCATCGGCAAAGATAATCTGATCAACCTGATCCTTGACGTTTTCCCACTCGTACTGGTTTAGCGCAGACACATCGATTTCATTATCAAAGTGGCCGATGTTGCAAACAATCGCTTGGTTTTTCATGACCTTCATGTGCTCATGAGTAATAACCTGATAGTTACCCGTTGCAGTGACGAAAATATCAGCTTTATCAGCAGCATAATCCATAGTTACCACACGGTAACCTTCCATTGAGGCTTGTAGAGCACAGATCGGGTCGATTTCTGTTACCCAAACCGTTGCACCCAATCCACGCAGTGATTGTGCTGAACCTTTGCCGACATCACCATAACCCGCAACTACCGCAATCTTACCTGCAATCATCACATCAGTGGCGCGTTTAATCGCATCAACTAATGATTCACGACAACCGTATAGATTATCGAATTTGGACTTGGTTACTGAGTCATTGACGTTAATCGCAGGAAAAGGCAAAGTACCGTTTTTCTTCATTTGATATAAACGATTCACACCTGTGGTGGTCTCTTCGGTTACACCTTGAATGTTAGCTAAGATGTTTGAATACCAACCTGGTTTTGAAGCTAAACGCTTTTTAATCGCCGCATAAAGCGCAACTTCTTCTTCACTGCCCGGATTGTCTAAAACGCTCGGGTCTTTTTCGGCTTTGCTACCTAGAATGATTAACAATGTTGCATCGCCACCATCATCGAGAATCATGTTAGGTGTGCCACCGTCATGCCATTCAAAAATTCGGTGAGTAAATTCCCAATATTCATCCAAAGTTTCACCTTTGAATGCGAATACAGGCACACCGCTTTCAGCTATGGCTGCAGCAGCGTGATCCTGAGTTGAGAAAATATTACAAGAAGCCCAGCGTACTTCTGCACCCAATGCTGTCAATGTTTCAATCAACATTGCAGTTTGGATAGTCATATGTAAAGAGCCAGCAATACGTGCGCCCTTAAGCGGTTGTTGCTCAGCATATTTCTCGCGAATAGCCATTAACCCTGGCATTTCGGTCTCGGCGATTTTCATTTCCTTGCGGCCAAAATTAGCCAAAGAAATATCTGCCACATGATAATCAGGCACTAATTTTTCTACTGTTTGAGTCATGGTTTTACTCCGTTTTATTTGTTAAAGCCCAGCCGCTGCTCTAAGCGCGTCTGCTTTGTCAGTTTTCTCCCAAGTGATGTCATCTTCAGTACGACCAAAGTGACCATAGGCCGCAGTTTGACGATAAATCGGTCGCAATAGATCTAAATCACGGATGATTGCTTTAGGACGTAAATCAAAATGTTCACGAACCAGCTCTTCGATTTTGCTCTCGTCGATTTTCGCGGTTCCTGAGGTATTCACCATTAACGAAACCGGTTGGGCAACACCAATGGCATAAGCAACTTGGACCTCACATTTATCAGCCAGACCGGCCGCAACAATATTCTTGGCCACATAACGCCCCATATAGGCTGCAGAACGATCCACTTTAGATGGATCCTTGCCCGAAAATGCACCACCACCGTGATGAGCCGCACCACCATAGGTATCAACAATAATTTTACGTCCAGTAAGGCCGCAATCTCCGACCGGTCCACCGATCACAAAACGGCCGGTGGGATTAACTAAATACTTAGTATCGGCAGATAACATATCAGCAGGTAAAATTGGCTTGATCACTTCCTCAATGATCGCTTCTTCCAACTGATCATGGACGATACCGTCTTCATGCTGAGTAGAAAGTACAACGGTATCAATCGAAGTTGGCTTACCATCAACATAACGCACACTAACTTGTGACTTGGCATCAGGTCTTAACCAGGGTAATGACCCTGATTTACGAACTTCGGATTGCTTTTTTACCAAACGGTGTGAATAAGTAATCGGAAATGGCATTAGCACATCAGTTTCATTACAGGCGTAACCGAACATTAAACCTTGATCACCTGCTCCCTGATCAAGGTCCAAACCTTCACCTTCGTTTACACCTTGGGCAATATCTGGAGATTGTTTATCAACTGATACAATCACAGCACAGCTGGCATGGTCAAAACCCATTTCTGATGAGTTATAGCCAATTTCCTCTATAGTTTTACGTGCCACAGCCTGCATATCAGAATAACCCTGAGTGGTTATTTCTCCTGAAATCACGGCCATGCCGGTGTTTACTAAGGTTTCACAGGCTACACGCGATGTGGGATCTTGACTTAGTAAATCATCAAGGATGGCATCAGAAATTTGATCGGCAACTTTATCAGGATGCCCTTCTGAAACAGATTCAGAAGTAAAAATAAATTCTTTGGACATTAATCACTCCGTGGAAACGGTGGAATACAACAAGATGCGGATATTAAGATTTCTTTATATGATTGTCAATCACATTTACGACGCCTTTAGTTCAGCCAAAAGAGATTGATATTTAAGTGTTTTTTCAGAATATGTACGATATGAGTCGGTTTGACTACGTTTTTGGGCTCCATTAGCGAAAATCGTGCACTTTTTTAACAATTCAGTAAGAAGATATTTCAGTTGCTCTGTTGACAGCTCCCCTTGTTGATAAAGTTTCTCCATAGCGTAAATTCGAAACCGGTCCATGCCCCAATGTTTTTGTGAAAGTTGATCCTGGTGTCCACCATATTTAATAATTAGTGGTTCATCGATATAACTGACCGTAAATTTAGAAGTAATCCGCAACCATAAATCATAATCCTCACACGCAGGTAAAGATTCATCAAAACCGCCTAATTGCTCAAGCAGGTTTTTTTTTATTAACACTGATGATGGGGAAATGGCACAAAGCGGTAGACAATACTGAAAAATATCGCCACCGTATTTTTGATGTTTGTTCTGTGGATTCACACGAACATCGTTTCGAATCCAGATTTCATCGGTGTGACAAAGTAATTCACCTGATTGATTCAGATCTACAACCTGTCGTTCCAGTTTTTGCGGCAACCATTCATCATCTGAATCAAGAAAGGCGATCCAGTCTCCCCTGGCAACTTCCACACCATAGTTTCTAGCTCGGCTGACACCGGTATGGGATTGCCTTACAAATAGGATTTCGGGGTATTCGGCTTTTAGTACCGAGATCAAATCTTGGTCGCTACCATCATCTACAACAATCACTTCATACGGCCTAGCCGTTTGCGAATAAACTGACTTAAGCGCACGCAGCAGACGTTTTTTGCGATTGTATACGGGGATGATGACGGAGATTTGCAATGAGGTCACAAATGTAAACCAAATTTAATAACCCCACCTAACCTCCCCTGAAAGGGAAGGAATACGACTAATTTCCTCACTAACTATCTCTTCTGCTCAAAAAGCAAGGTTTCTTTGTACTCCCCTTTAAGGGGGAGTTAGAGGGGTATGTATTAAAGCAAATGACTAATCGCGTCGCGCTCTTCTCTTAGCTCGGTTTCGGTAATATTCATACGTTCACGGCTGAAATCATTCACGTCCAGGCCTTGAACGATTTCATATTTACCGTCTTTGCATGTAACTGGATAAGAATAAATAATTCCCGGTTCAATATCATAACTACCATCACTTGGAATACCCATGCTGACCCAATCACCTTCATCAGTACCTAGCGCCCAAGTTCGCATATGGTCAATCGCTGCCGACCCTGCTGATGCAGCACTGGAGGCACCACGAGCGCCGATAACGGCTGCACCACGTTGTTGCACCGTTGGAATAAAGTCATCGGCGAACCAGCTGAGTTCAACTTTACTCAGGGCTTCATTTCCTGCTACTTTGGCATGATGAAGATCAGGATATTGCGTGGCAGAATGATTGCCCCAGATCGTCATGTGAGTAATATCCGTGCTTGCTGCACCCGTTTTTGAAGCAAGTTGACTAATCGCACGATTATGGTCCAGCCTTGTCATGGCGGTAAACTGACCTGGATCAAGATCAGGCGCGTTAGCCTGAGCAATTAAAGCATTTGTGTTGGCCGGATTACCTACAACTAATATTTTTACATCACGACTGGCACTGGAATTAAGCGCTTTGCCCTGGACTGAAAAAATTTGGGCATTGGCTTCTAATAGATCTTTTCGCTCCATGCCCGGACCACGCGGCCGTGCACCTACAAGCAATGCAAAATCCGCATCACCAAAACCTACTTCTGGGTCAGAGGTTTGAACGATACTGTCCAAGGTCGGAAAAGCACAATCTTCCAATTCCATAACCACACCTTTTAGCGCATCCATAGCAGGTGGAATTTCCAGTAGTTGCAAAATTACCGGTTGATCTTTACCCAACATGTCACCGGCGGCAATACGAAACAGAAGTGAATAACTAATTTGCCCAGCTGCTCCTGTCACAGCAACGCGAATAGGATTTTTCATGTGCTAGTTCCTTTAAAGATCAAAAAAATGATGTTGCATTATAACGTTTAGATCAAACAAAAACATTGTTAGCGGCTATGCGCTGCATCAATGTGCCTTATTCAAGTCTGATTGACCCGTTTTACCTCAATCACGTTATTAATCTGCGACAATTTATTCAATGCCTGACTCAACTTATCAGCATCAGCGATTTCAATAGTTAATTCAATCGTGGCTTGGTGTTTGTTTTGATCACTTTGAGAATTCACTCTGAGAACATTAATGTGTTCGTTAACAAATACAGCCGTAATATCATTCAATAAGCCTGACCGGTCATAAGCTCTAATGAACACATCAGCCCTATACAAATCCTCTGCCGATTGCCCCCAGTTGACCTGGATTAATCTATCACGGGCTTCATCATTCAGACGCAGAATATTGCCACAGTCGCGGCGGTGAATAGTGACCCCACGCCCCACAGTGATAAATCCAATAATTTCATCACCAGGTACTGGACCACAGCATTTAGCCATCTGAGTCATTAAATTGCCCACTCCCTCGATCTGAATAGCATCTTTACTACCTGTTTTTTTGGTAGCACGCCCACGCCTGGGTGCTTTTTTGCGTTTGATTTGTTGTCTTGGACCGGCAAGTCCAGATACGACCTGGGAAATCTTGATATCACCAAACCCAATTGCTGCAAGTAAATCATCAACACGTTTAAAATTATTGGATTGAGCCAGTTTTTCATAATTAACTTCATGCACGCCTAACCGGTGTAATTCCCGTTCCAAGATTTGGCGACCTTCGGCGATATTGGTGTCGCGATCTTCCTCTTTAAACCAACGCTGGATGCGTGATCGAGCCCGATGCGTCACGACATAACCATTTTCATGAGATAACCAGTCGCGGCTGGGGCCACCTTTTTTAACGGTCAACACTTCAACTTGTTGACCCGTTTCCAATTTATGATTCAATGAAACAATTCGCCCATTCACTCTGGCACCACGACAACGATGACCGACCTCGGTATGCACGGCATAAGCGAAATCAAGTGGTGTAGCGCCCAAAGGTAAATCGATGACTTCTCCTCTCGGGGTAAACACGTAAACGCGCTCATCAACTACTTCGGTTTTAATTTCATCAATAATCTCACTAGCACTGGTGACTTCTTCTTTCCATTCTAATAATTGCCTTAACCAGAGAATTTTATTATCCAGACCGAGATCAGATGTACCCTCTTTATAACGCCAATGGGCAGCGATACCGAGCTCATTTTCCTCATGCATCTCATGAGTCCGAATTTGCACCTCAATCACTTTGCCACCATCGCCAACAACTGCTGTATGTATTGAGCGGTAGCCATTTTTTTTCGGCACTGCGATATAGTCATCAAATTCTGAGGCAATGTTAGGCCAACGAGTGTGCACTACACCAAGTGCGGTATAACAGTCAGTAATATCATCAACTAATATTCGTACTGCCCGCACATCATAGATTTGATCAAAATCCAGGTTTTTGCGCTGCATTTTGCGCCAGATACTGTAAATATGTTTCGGTCGACCATAGACCCTGGCAGTGATCCTCTGCTCCGCCAGACCACCTGAAAGTGTCTCAATAAAACTTTCGATGAATTTTTCGCGGTCAGCGCGCCGTTCGGCTAACTGTTTTGCCAAGCCCTGATAGATCTCAGGCTTTAAGTAACGTAGCGAAAAATCTTCCAGCTCCCACTTTAACTGCCACACACCCAACCGATTTGCCAGAGGGGCAAAAATGTCTAGTGTTTGCTGAGCCAGACTCGAGCGAAACACATCCTCTGATTTTTTAGCGTATCTAAGTAAAATTAATTGATGTGACAGTCTGATCAGCACTACCCGAACATCATCAACCATAGCCAACAACATGCGCCTGAGGTTTTCTACCGTTAACTGCTTGCTTGACTGACCCGCATCCGAGAAATTAGAAATCACATTCATGGCTATTATACGCTGATAAAGCTTAGCGATTTCGGCATTTAATTTTTTCTCAACAACTTGCTGCTGCAATGGCTGTAACTGAGTCAATAAATGCAAGACGGCAGCCTTACATGCGTTCTCGTCGAGACCCAAAGAAATTAGCTCTGTGATTAATTTTTCAGCCTGCTCACGTGTTTGATCAGTGATTGCTTGTTGCTGCATAACAGGTAATAACACGATAAGTTCACCCACCATGTCAGATCGACACTCCGAATCATAAGCAGAGTCGGATAAATTAGAATCCGTGGTTAGATCTTGTTCAGTCATTATCTAGCAAATCAATACTATCGCTTCGGGCACATCACTGTATTATAAATTTCTCTGCTAGCGCTGGTAAGTTAAATCAGTGATTAATAACTACCGCCGCTTTTAGATTGGTTGGCTTTTTGGAAACAAAGTGATAGCGGCTGACCAACAATACTGCTGCGATGGCGAGACCTACAATCAACCCCCACCACAAGCCGGTTGCCTTAAAACCCGCAATAAAACCCAGATAGTAGGCACAAGGAAATCCGATCATCCAGTAGCCTAAAAGGCAAATGTACATAGGCACTTTAGTATCTTTATAACCTCTTAAAGCACCGGCTGCGCTGATTTGCAAACCATCAGAAATTTGAAAAACACCTGCTAAAACAAGAAGACTGACTGCGACGCTAATTACCTCTGAGTTTGAGGTATAAACCATGGCTATCTGCTTGTTAAATAACAGCAAAACACAGGCTGAGCAAATCATAAAAATGAGTGACAACCCTATCGCCACCCAACCTCTTAATCTTGCATCCTCATAGTCCGAACGACCAACAGCATTGCCCACTCTAACTGTTGCTGCTAAAGCCAATCCCAGTGGAAACATAAACATTAGTGAGGCGTAATTAATAGCGATTTGATGACCAGCCAAGGGTAATACGCCAAGCCTACCCATTAATAATGAGATGGAAGTAAACAAGCTGCTTTCCAGGATCATGGAAACCGCGATGGGGATGCTAATCACCAAGATTTCTTTTATTCGCGAAAAGTCTATTCCGTAATATTTCTTGAACAAAGCCAAGTCACGATAACGCTGGTTGTAAATCAGATTTAACAACATTAAAAACAAACCTAAAGATAATGTGATTGATGTTGCGATAGCTGCTCCAGTTGCGCCTAGTTCTGGAAATCCCCAATTACCAAAGATCAGAACATAATTCCCTAAAGCGTTGACTGGTAGCAATACAAGTTGAATAATCATCATCGGACGCACGTACTCTATACCCTCACTCACAAACCGACCTGCCATATACATCTGTGATAAAGCTGCACCCCATGAAACAATGACTAAATAATCATTAGCCAAGGGAATAATTGACGCATCAGTGCCGATTAATTCCAGTAATCCTCCAAAATTGCGTAAGCCTAAAAAAGCCAGTATTGCTATTAATAAACAAATCCACACACCTTGCTGAAAGACATTGGCGATTAAATGTTGCTTATTGGCACCATTGTGCTGAGCAACTATTGGTGCCAGACCGGCTACAAAACCCAAACCAGCTAAACTGACAAATAGCCATATAGCAGCCCCCAAAGCTCCTGCTGCAAGGTGCTCAGGATGAAATCTGCCCAGCATGACTGTATCGATAAAACCGTTAGCGACTTGAACCAATGACGATATGGTAATCGGTGCCGCTAATAGACAAGTAGCTTTTATTTCATTGCGAATAGAGTTATTGGAAATCATGTTTTATTGAATAGGATCAGGACAAATATCCCGGCGGCGGCAATCCAGGCAAAATTCCCCCAGATAAAGCTGATCGACCCAATTCATCAACTCATGAATTTGTTGACTATCATCAAATAGAAAACCAGCTTCAAAATTACGCTTATCCTTGTGTTTCGCTCCGAGACCAGCGCCGGTTAAATTGGCTGAACCTACAAAAGCAATACGGCCATCAATAATAATACTTTTAGTATGAACACGTGGGCACAATATACGCTCAAATAGTTCACTATCTAATAGCTGAGGGAAACGATCAAACTCCTGGCGGAATCTAGGTCCTGGTTCTTTTGCGTGAATTAATCTCACTGCCACGCCTTGATCAACCAGATCTGCAAGTAATTCAATCAATGGAATAAAGCTTGCCCCGCTTTGGATAAACATATCCTTAATATCAGCGGTAATTATCCAAATAAATTTTTGTGCGCTGGCAACATATTGACTGACGAATTCCTGGTAAATATCCTCATTTAAGAGTAATTGATGCATTAGGCAAGGCTCGCAAACAAAATACTGCAAGCGATGACCGCTGCGATGATTCCGACCAGATCAGCTGTTAATCCTGCCGCCAAAGCATGTCGCACACGCTTCACTTGCACCGCACCGAAATAAACAGCTAATACATAAAATGTTGTTTCTGTTGAGCCTTGTAGGGTAGAAACTAAATAGCCTGTATAGCTATCTGGCCCAATTGCCGGGTCTTCAATAATCGAAGCCATGACTCCATATGCCCCCGAACCGGATAGCGGCCGTAATAACGCCATCGGCACCGCTTCACCCGGCAAGCCAAAACTTGCAGTAACCGAACTGATTGCACCAGTGATCGCAGTCAAGGCGCCACTATTTCTAAGCATGCCCACAGCAACTAAGATAGCTACTAGATAAGGAATAATGCGCACCGCAACTTCAAAACCTTCTTTAGCACCCTCGACAAAAGTTTCATAGACAGGAACCTTTTTAACCACACCGAATAACAAAAACCCAACCATTAACGTTGGCACTACCCAAACACTGATTTGTGCCCCATATATCAAAGTTAGAGGAATTAAGGAAATGACAACTAACAGCGCCACTAAGCTTACCCAGGCTGGGTAGCCATGCTCGGCCTCACTTATATCCAGCTGATCATCGGATTCTTTTTGAATGTCTTGTTCTTGCTTTTCAAAAGCGGGGGGCGAAACCTCGGTGAAACGCTGATATAGTTTAGCCGCACTAATAGCAACGATCGTAGAACACAATGTTGCAAACAGTGTAGTCGGCATGATGCCTGCCGCATCGGCTGAGCCTGCAGAAGCACGGATGGCAATAACACCTGTCGGTAATAATGTCACACTGGAAGTGTTAATTGCCAAAAACAGGCACATTGCATTTGTGGCGGTGCCTTTTTGTTGATTCAATTTATCCAATTCCTGCATCGCTCGAATTCCAAACGGTGTAGCAGCATTTCCCAGACCCAAAACATTGGCAGATATATTCATAATCATCGCTCCCATGGCCGGGTGTTCAGGTGGCACATCTGGGAATAATCGTGTCATTAAGGGTCTGACTAATCTGGCAATGATTTTTAATAACCCACCCGCTTCGGCAATTTTCATTAAACCTAAAAATAATGCCATCACACCAATCAAACCCAAGGCCAGCGTCACCGAGGATTTGGCCGAGTCAATCATACCGATTGTCAGAACTTGCATGGGCGCAACATCTTCAGTACTAGTGGGCACCCACAAAAGCTGATGATAGGCCGTTGTTAAAAATGCAATAAAAACAATGGCGCAAAAAACGATATTCATGACTATAAAGTCAGAGCTTAAAGCTCTATAACTTCGCCTCTGCCAGGATAACCATTATTTATTACAAAATCTAAAGCCGACGCCACCTCGGCAAAGTTTGGGCGTGCAAACGGCATGGTTTGGATACTACTAAAATAAAGGCTTTGGTCAGGTCGTACTACGAATAGTGCTGGCTCGATAAATTTATCAGGCTCTTCAATGCCAATTGAAGTTTTGCCATGACCAGAAGAAATGTATAAACCAATCTCTTTAGCCGTTTGCAATTCAAAATCGAAACCCAAATCAACATGTTCTAATTTCCAGTCTTGTTGGGTTTGTCTTGCACGTTGTTCGGTATCGCTACTAATCGCAACCACACCAACTCCCATTTGTTTGAATTTATCTACCCTTCTGTCCAGATCAGCTAAGTACTTGGCACAGATAGGACAATGCAAGCCTCGATAAAAAACCAATAGAGTAAAATGCTCATTAGCTTGCTTATTTAAGCTCCAGGTTTGCCCATTAAGCAGGTGCACGGAAATATTAGGAAAGTTTTGCCTTGGATAAATTCTATTTGAAGTTTGCATCGGATTCTTTTATACAATTACCAAACCGTATTATGATCAATCTGAATGATAAATTCAGTTAATTTTTCTTACTTGGACGCAGCTACAAAAATCTATCCGGATAACCACTTGCCTGAAATTAAATGGCAGGCATTGCTTCACGCAAACCAACATAAACTAAATCCGATTCTCCGCGCTCATCGCCAACGTGCAATTAAAAATGAGAAGCACCCTATTATCGATTTTCTATTTGACTATTATCATTTCAAACCGGCCAAGTTGTTGCAATGGAGCCCGGGTGTTGGTTGCTATCTATTGGGCGGAACAGCACAAGACTTTTTGCTTCAAAGAGGATTCAATCAAGATCATCAAGGCATTTATGTTGATCCTTCTTTATTTCCAAAAAAACGCTTAATTGGCTTGCAATGGACGATAAATTTACTCAGTAAAACCCTAAAAAATAAACCACAATTCAATTGCTTCGGCTTGCATGAATGGTGCATGGTTTATGAATCGAAAGACATTCGACACCCGCAACTTCCTCTACGGTTATCACATCAACAAACACAAAAAATTGTCGAGCAACACTCGGTTCAATGTACACACTATGATGCCTATCGCTTTTATTCAACTTCGGCGCTAAACTTTAACAAGATCAAACTTGATCGAGACAGCATGGGCATCTATGAACAACCCGGTTGTTTACATACAAACATGGATTTGTATCGCTGGGCTTATAAATATCATCCCTGGGTTCCTAGCGAACTAATCACCTCAACTTTTCTGTTGGCTGTTCAGATTCGAGAAGCTGATATGCGTGCCAGTCCTTATGATGTTTCCAATTTTACAAGCAAGCCAGCCATAGCGATTGAAACCACTCAAGGCAAATCTGAATATGTGGAATTACAAAAAGATTTTGCTAAACGTGCCGAACCCTTAAGAAAACGGCTATTAAATAAGCTTGTCCAGTTGCGAAAAAATATAGTTTGAATTTAATCAAACAGACCTGTTATTTTAACATATATTAAAATCACCCATAAGCTTCTGTTTTTAATCAGTTTTTACTATGCTATGCGCTCCAAAATCAGGCCAACTGATAATGGACAAGATTATGCGAGAACATTCTATACATCAATTAACTCAGGCGATTCTTAGAACCGATGCTTCGGGTTTGCCATTAGAATGGATTAATTTTCAACAGGCTGTCAAATATTATTATCTGGGTGTAGTTCTTTATGAATGTGGCAGTGATTTGTTAACTGTGCATGGTGGTATTAATGCTAAGACCGGGATTCGCAGTGAATTACAAATTAATTCAATTATTGCCACGCATGGTGGGATTTATGCAAAAAACAAATTGCATGAAAACTATACTCCACCACTGAGTAATCCCGCTCTATTTCAACGTGACTTTAATTTGTGTTTGTATTGTGGTCAAAAATTTCAAGATTCCGAGTTATCACGTGACCATGTCACCCCGATCGTTCGTGGTGGCAAAGATGAGTGGAATAATTGTGTAACTGCCTGTAAGCGTTGTAATCAACACAAAGGCAGCCATCGCCCGGAAGAAGCGGGGATGAAATTATTGGCCATTCCATTTACGCCAAATCATGCCGAATTTATTTTCCTACAGAAAAAACGCATCCTTGCCGACCAGATGGTATTCCTGCGCGCTCATTTCCCGCGTACCAGCCCCTTACACGAGCGCATAGACCAGAACTTTATTGCTAGTTCGCAATAACTGTTCACTCTGATTTTATAATCACATCCAATTTCCTTAAACTGAAGAAAAATAATAATAAAACAGGTCAGAATCTTTATTCCTATTTGTTTGACCTCATATAAGTATTTATAGCCAACGGAGAAAAACATGGCAGACAATTTACAAACGCATAGCGTAAGTCAGTTGTTAAAGACATCGCCTTTATTTTCTCAAGTTCAAGCTGATGCCTTAACACCTCTGGCTCAACATGCTCAAAAAATCCAATGTGGTAAAAATGAATATATTCAGATCGACGTAAGATCCGACTATTTTTATATAGTCGACTCAGGCTCAATCATGCTATCAAGAGTTACCCACGACGGTGAAAAATTCGTTGTTGACATCCTGGATCATGGTGGAGTTTTTGGTGTTACCAATCTTTTTGATGCTGACCAACATATTCATATTATCGCTGAGGCGATTAAGGACACAAAATTATGGCGAGTGCCAATATCCGTACTAAAAGAAATCGTTAATCGAGATAATAAATTTACGCGAAACTTTTTGTGTATGAATCTTGATTCGAGGTTGCTTCAGGATTTGGAAATCGAACATCGTACTGTGCAAAATGTTTCTCAGCGCATTGGATGCTTTTTACTTAGCCAGTGTGCTCACGATAACGAAAAGACCGTAAGCATTAAACTACCTTATAACAAAAACACTATTGCAGCGAAACTTGGCGTGAGGTCAGAGACTTTTTCCAGAGCCTTACAGAAATTAGAAAAGGAAACAAAACTTCGAGCACGTGGATCTCATATTCATATTAGTGATATAGACAAATTGAAATCCTATGTCTGTCCATCCTGTTCCCTTAACTACCCCTGTCATACGAATCAAATGAAGGTTCAGTTGTATTAAGACTTATATACCGATCACATCGGCCAAACAACTTGTGGGTATTCAGGTGGCACTTGCTGACTGACTAAAGTTTCAAATGAATCGGGTTTTAACACCAAAACATTACAACTCAATTCATCTAGCACAGCTTCAGCCGTAGAACCGACAAATGCCTACTTAATTCCGCTTTTGGTTTGTGAACCTAATGTAGTTATGTTTTTCTTGTTTTTGCTCATCTTTTCGCTCACCTTTTATAACCATGTAGCCATCTTCGATGAATAACTCAATGTCATCCTCTTTAAGGCCGGGCAGCTCGGCCTTAACCTGGTAGGACTTTTCGTTTTGCAACACATCAACAGCCGGTACAAATACTTGCTTAGCGTCACTACTGGTTCGGTATGTTCCACCGTTAAACCAATCATCAAACAAAGAATTGATATCATTTTGCAGGCTGAATAATGGACTGTAGTTTTGTTCAGATTGAGTTGGAACTTGACGTTTTCTCCAGGGGGCTAAGTTCATTGTCATCTCCTTTGAAGTTAGTTGATTACTGACTGAAATATTAATCAGCTGACAAATCGATCGCCTTGACTTTTGTCAAAAGCAAATAATTTTTTAGAAATTGACGTAAATCAAGGCACGATATCAGGACGACAGCTATAGTGTGATAACGTTGTTAATAGTTAAATGAAACTATTAATTACTAGTTGAAAACCCAAACTAGCGTTTCGACACAGGCAACGTTAAGATGGAGGGTAGCATCTGGGAAACACCCTTGGATTCTTCCAAGGGTGTTTTTTATTAGTGTTGGCTCTAAGATTGATTTGACCATAATCAATTACCAAAAAACTGCTAGCTGCTAATCTAATAATTAATATTAAAGCTACCCAAAGGTAAACAATGGAACTGACCAATCATCTATTAGTTGTTATTGACCCCACACATGAAGAACAACCCGCTCTAGCCCAAGCAAGCGTTATTGCGAAAAAACTGAATCTTGATATTGAGCTTTTAATTTGTAATTATGACTCGAATTTAATCGAGCACAAAGAATTACTCGACTTAAATGATGTTAATCGACAGATTGATAGCTATTTAAAAAACCACCACGAAACACTTGAGAAACTTGCAGAACCATTACGTGAACAGGGTTTTAAAGTTAATTGTGAATCAGTTTGGGATTATCCTCTGCACGAAGGTATTATCAGACAAGCGATTCGCAGCAAACCTTTTACGATTATTAAAGATACACACCATCATAATAAATTTTCCAGGGCGATTTTTAGCAGTGCCGATTGGAACTTGATCATGAATTGCTCTTTCCCGATGTTATTTGTGAAACCGGATAATTTGTGGTCAAGTCCCAACATTACCTGTTCGGTTAATCCAGTCGATGATGAGCAGTCTACTGAATCAGTAGATTTAGACATTCTACAATTAGGAAAGCTATTGACTCATGAGTTAGACGGCAAACTAAATATCTATCACGCCTATTGTTCAATACTTGATGTTCCGCAAACCATTTATCCTTGGGGTGGTGATTTTAATAGTATCTTCACTAAAGAAGTCGACCAGCAATTAAGAGAATCTCACCGGCAATCGTTATATAAATTGGCTGACCAATTAAACGTCAATCATGATGCTATTGTTCTAGATGATGGAGAAGCCAAATATACATTACCTAACTTTGTTGAGAAATCGAAAACAGATCTACTAGTCATGGGGTCAACCTGCAAGAGTAGATTTGAACAAGTATTCATCGGCGGTACAACTGAGAGTGTTCTGGATGAAGTAGATTGCGACATATTAGTGGTTCATCCACAAGGATTTAAATCGAATGTTAAAAAAGAATATCCAGCATTGATCAGATAATGCGTAGCAAACTAACCACACCTGATCCGGTTATTAGGCACAAATCTGGGTTGAAAAAATCATTGAACCTGCTTCAGGTGACGATTTATGGTGTTGGTATCATTTTGGGAGCAGGCATTTACGCCCTGATTGGTGAAGCTGCCGGCGTAGCTGGTAACAGCATGCGGCTGGCGTTTGTATTCGCCACGTTTATCGCCTTATTGACAGCATTTTCCTATGCCGAATTATCTACCCAATTTCCAAAATCTGCGGCTGAATTCATTTATGTACAAGAAACCACCGGTTCGAAAGCAGGAGCGTTTTTATTGGCTATGTCACAATTTTCACGGGTATTATCAGCGCCTCGGCGGTTGCATTAGGATTCGCCACTTATTGCAAACTATATTTGCCGATTGATTCTTCATTAATAGCCACTGGAATCATTATTATATTGACTTTGATTAATCTCAAAGGAATCCAGGAGAGCGCTTTAGTTAATGCAATCTTTACTCTAATCGAAGTCGGAGGATTGTTGTTTATTATTTTTATAGGCTGGAAATTCGTTGCTGACACGAATTTACTGGTGGATATTAATCAACAACCGTTGACGACTTTTTCAAGCTTCGACGGGGTCATTGCTGCTGCCTTAACTTTCTTTGCTTATATCGGTTTTGAAGACGTTGCCAATATCGCTGACGAAACCAAGAATCCCAAAAGAGTAATTCCCATCGCATTAGTACTCTCACTGTTAATTTCGACAGTTATTTATATTCTAGTAGCAATAGTTGCGGTCAGCGTAGTTCCACCTGAACAACTGGCTGACTCAACTCAAAGCGATTCTGCAACACAGGGACCTCTAGCCCTAGTTGCAAGTCAGGCTCTGAGTGACCCCAAGGCCGGTAAGATATTTACCATTATTGCTTTATTTGCCACTGCTAATACGATATTAGTGTTGTTAATTGTTAGTTCTAGAATGATGTACGGCATTGCTCGTGAAGGTGGCTGGCCTGCTGTATTAGCAAAAGTGAATCAAAAAAAGTCAAACACCCGTCGCTGCAATATTGCTGACTTCGGTAATTGCTATAGCCTTTTGTTTCAAAGGAGATTTGGGTGAAGTTGCAAAACTCACTAATTTAGGCGTCTTTATTGCCTTTGCGGCAACAAATTTTGCTTTACTAGTACACCGATATAAACATCGTCATATTACTGATATCGACAAATCTGTTTTCCGCTGCCCTATTAATTTCAAACGGTTTCCCGTATTGCCATTTTTAGGATTGTGCTTCTGCTTAGGTATGCTGGTTACTCAATATTGGGAGCCGATTGAGTTAATTGGATTGAAAGTGCCATTATTTATTATGGGCATGGTAATATTTCTTACTGCATTTCCAGTTTTTTGGTACTGGAACACAAGCAATAAGTACTTCGATCCGGAATTATAAGAAATGAACCAAGGTTCGCCTCTAGCGACCATCAAAACACGATTAATTCTTTACCTTGGATTAATCTTGTTTCTCAGTCCACTGCTTAGCCAAGCACATGTTTGGATCCTAATTGATACTGGCGATTCAGTTCTTAAGATCATGGATCATCAGCAGATCGTAAAAACTTTTGATGACATTTCTGTAGGTCGTGGTGGCGTTGCAGATTTACACATCAAAGGTGATGACAAAACACCACGCGGTGAATTCAGTATAGTCAGAATCAACTGGGACAGTAAATTTCAGACTTTTTTTGAGATTAATTACCCAACCACACATCATGCTCGACTGGCTTTGGATCAAGGCATTATTGATCAAAGCACATTCAATAAGATAAAACTTCAGCAAATCAATACAGGGACTGCGCCAAGAAACACCGAACTTGGTGCTTTTCTGGGTATTCACGGTATTGGTAATGGTGATTTGGAAGTCCATCAGTCATTTAACTGGACTAATGGTTGTGTGGCTTTAACTAACGAACAGATTGACCTATTATCAAAATGGATCAAAATAGGAACCAAAGTTGTTATTGAATGACTTTATATATCTAAACTAACAAGGAGACTATTCTTTATGAAACATCTTAAACAAATTTCACTCATCAGTTTGTTAGCCGCTTCAGTAGCCCTAACAGGATGCGCTTCCAAAAAAGAACTTGCAGAAGTGCGTGCATTGGCTGAGGAGGCATTAGCCAAAGCGAACGAAGCTAATGATGTTGCTGATCAGGCAGCAATGGCTGCCGCCGATGCTGATGCAAAAATTGACAATATGTTCAAGAAAGCGATGCAAAAATAGATTCCCCCGACTAAAGCCGGGGTGCTTATCGTCTCAGCCCTTTCGAGCTGATCCGATGAACATCACAGATTAAATAGCAATTTGTGATGTTCAATCTAAATACACTCATTCATCCACGGGCAAGCCCGGCATTGAATTATAGTGTTGAAGAGCCGGGACAAGCCCGTGGTATTCTTATCCTTGCGCGAACGTTAATAACTCGTTTCGGTTGCTGGTGTTTACTCATCAGCAACCTTTTCCCTCTTATAAGTAATGATCGATCTTCACTGGTGTAGGAATTCCGGTTGGATTCTGTGCAATTTTCTTTGCATCCTCCCAATCAACTCGCTGCCCTTTGGGTAATTTTGAATTAAATGCGGCTATAGCCCGATACAAGGCTCTAGTATCCATTTTGTAACTATCATCAGGTTGTATTAATGGATGGGCTTCCATATAGAGCGTGTTTAAAAACCAGCCAAACTTATAAGGTTGATGAACAATTTTGACAGGAGTATTAACTTTAACTTTATCAAAGATTGCTTCAATATCCTCCGGATACATTCGAATACAACCGTGTGTTACTCGCATACCAATTCCATAAGGCTTGTTAGTGCCATGAATTAAATATCCTGGCAGACTCAACCTTAAGGCATGTTTTCCTAGAGGATTGTCCGGACCGGCCGGCACAACTTCCGGCAGGACTTCACCATCAAGCAAATGCTCCTCACGGATGGACTCAGGAGGGCGCCAATCTGGATCAACTTTTTTACTGATAATTCTAGTATTACCCAATGGTGTTTCCCAATCTCCTCTACCAATGCTGATTGGGTGAGTAACGACTGTCGGCCTATCATCAACGCCAGAATGTTTAGGAAAATAATAAAGCCGCATTTCCGGAACGTTAAGAACAATGCCTTTCCTGGCAACATCGGGCAATAAATGTTGAGTCGGAACAATGATTTCAGAATCATTTTGAGGCAACCACGGATCGACACCATCGTTAGCCAGTCTGATCTCATTAAAGCCTACATTATAGTAACGTGCCTGATCAGATAAGGTCGTATCTCGACCCACTACGATTTGTTCTATCTGCCCAATCATGGCTTGATCTTGAGGTGGCAGGACGTAAGTATTCGCATACAGGTTCACTGAAAGTATGTAAATAACTATTAAGAATAAATTGTAAGTTGACCTAAGCAAAACTAATTGAATCTATCGCCTAATCCTTACTAATATATACAAAAATCTAAGCAATAGGTTAATTTGTGAACAATAAAAATTAGTTTTGTTTAGAGTCTCAATAGGATTCTTGCTGCAAATTTGTCAGTAATTCCAAAACCTGGTTGCGATCTTCATGAATGAGCATGATTAGAAGATCTCCTGGCTGAGCCCATTCTATCGCTGCTTTAACCGCATCAATTTCTTGTTCTATGAGATCGATCTTTTGTTCCTCTATACCGCACTTTAAATATTGTTGTTTTAAAATATTTGCAGCTTCTCCAGTCTCTCTACCGCGATTATATTTTTTCATTAGTTTTATAATAATTTTATCGAAATCAACACCTTCGACTGACTCACGTGCTAACCCTTTAATATCATCGTCTGAACGGTCCCCTGCTTGTCCATTAATCAATAATTTACGATTGGCCTTTAAATTTCGAGCAATCGAAATAAATGCCCGCATACCATGAGGATTATGAGCAAAATCAACGATGACTTTTGCACCATTAATCTCAAATAAATTGCAGCGTCCAGGATTATCAGCGTTAGAGAAACTTTTTAATCCGGTTTTTATATCTTCCATAGAAATCTGCAAAGCGGAGATTAGCAGCACTATACCAAGTGTGTTTTGGACATTGTGGATTGCAGCACCTTCTAAAGTAATAGGCACTTCACAGACACTAAGCAAAACATTTCTTACTCCACCTGCATAGAAAACGATTTGGCCATTCTCAACAGTACAAGCCCATTTTTCATTTGCGATATTTTCTTGGACTAAATGATTATCTGAATCAGGAGAGAACCAGGCAATGTCTAACTCTGATCGTTCTGCCCGTTCAACTAAAAGTGGGTCATCGGCGTTTAAAATAAGTTTGTCATTTTCACTCAAAACAGAAGAAACAATCCACTTTACATCGGCCAATTCATCCAGTGTTTGCACCCCAAATTCACCCATGTGATCTTCTGCAATATTGGTAATCAAGGCTGCATTAGCATGGCTCACACCTAATCCACGCCTTAGTAAGCCTCCTCTTGCTGTTTCCAGAATTGCTAGATCAGCTCGCTGGTCGCGTAATACGCTCCTTGCCCCGCCAGGGCCTGAGTAATCTCCTTTGTCGATAATGTCATTATTGACGGCTATCCAATCAGTGGAGCTGATAGCTACATTCAATCCTGCAGTTTGGGCAATGTGTGAAGCTAGGCGAGTCGATGTTGTTTTACCATTGGTACCGGTTATTAAACCAATTGGAATTGATTTATACGAATCGACTTGGAGGCTCGCAACATCAGGTAAATCACCCACCTCCCAAGTCTGACTATATCTTCCTAGACCCAATGAAACCTCGTCGTCATCACGCAAGAATGGTAAATTATTATCAGAAGAAAATTGCTGGATGGCTAGAACTCTTGGGTTTGCTTCTTTTTCTAGTTCCATAGTGAAATCGTCTACGGCCCTATCAAAATCAGGCTCTTGCCTATCAGTTACATAAGCAACCGCACTATCCCAGCACCAATCATTAATCTCCGAGGCCGTATAAAGCACATCAATCGGTGCCGAAATAGCAAGACTGGCACCACTTAGATATTGTCGAATGACAGTTTGTTCATCAGTCCAATCCAGTCGCGCAAACATTTCATGAGCATATTGATTCCATAAATCGACGACTTGACTATGTGCTGAATCGAATTCGACATCAATGATGGCACCGCATTTATTCCAAAGCAGATTCGGTCCTGTCAAACGCCTGGAATCAATCAGTTTCATCAAGTCTAATCGTTTTGTTCTTTAGCCAGGCGAACTCCCTTTTCATCACGGATCAGCTCAATATCACTATCTAATTGGAAATCCAAATATTCATTAAGATCAAGGTCAGCGATATGCGAAGGGATGGTTGTTTCGTTAACAATGTTCTCATCGGGAGAGAAGCTGATGATTTGTTTCCAGCTACGGCTCACCGCATCACAAAGAACTAAGACTAAATCACCAGCTTGAGCCTGCTCCAAAGCAGCATTATTGGCTTCAACTTCATCAACAATGATTTGAATCTTGTCAGCATCAACACCGTTCTCAATCAAAGATTGTTTTAATAGTTCTGGAACTTCGGTGTCGCTCCGTCCACGGCGGTTATCATCACGCCGACAAACATAGTGATCGAATCCACCAGCAGCAATTGATGCTATTTCTACAATATCCTGATCACGGCGATCGCCTGGAGCTGACAAAACAATTATCTTTTTGCCCGTTACGTCGAGACGATCAACCAGTTGGCAGATGGTTTTCACTGCAGCAGGATTGTGCGCATAATCCATGATAACTTTAAACGGATGCTCATCGAAAATATTCATCCGTCCAGGAGCCTGGAAGAAACTGGTGTTAAACGTCCTTAAGCCATGCTTTATGTTTTCCAGATTCACATTCAAGCTATAAGCCAACGAAGCCGCAAACATAGCGTTTTGAACATTATGCAAAGCCCTGCCCTCAAGTGTTGCCGGGATTAAATGTGTCCAAAGCAAAGGAATATGCTGACCATTATCATAGAGCGTAATCATGTGACCATTCATGCCTTCTTCAAGCACTACAGCCAGACCATTAGATCGAATGTGCTCTTTTACTAGCGGATGATTGTGATTCATGGTGACATAACAGATTCGTTCGGCACTGCAATGACTAGCCATTTGCAAACACAGTACATCGTCCGCATTTAACACAGCGACGTCTTTCGCAACCTCAACAACCACTCTCTTAACTTCAGCAAGCTGCTCAACTGTATCGATCCCTCTTAAGCCCAAATGATCAGCACTGACATTCAAACATGCTGATACATCTGAATGCCGATAGCCTAAACCACTACGCAGCAGACCTCCTCTTGCCGTTTCCAGCACTGCCGCATCAACGGTCGGGTCTCTTAGTATCATTCTGGCGGAAGTCGGGCCAGTCATGTCACCTGCTACACTTAACTGGCCATCAATATAAACTCCATCGGTAGAGGTCATGCCAACGGTATAACCTGCCAATTTGAGAATATGGCCGAGCATTCTAGATGTCGTGGTCTTGCCATTAGTGCCAGTAATCGCAGCAATCGGTATACGACTCGGTGAGTCAGGTGGGAATAACATATCGATAACCGGTTTAGCCACATCCCTTGGCGTGCCCTCGCTTGGCGCCACATGCATGCGAAAACCCGGCGCTGCGTTAATTTCACAGATTGCACCACCAGTCTCCCGATAAGACTTGCTGATATCAGAAGTTAGAAAATCCACACCACCAACGTCTAATCCAATAGCATTAATTGCTCTTACTGCCATTTCCTTATTATCCGGATGAACAATATCTGTGACATCGATAGCCGTACCACCTGTCGATAAGTTGGCTGTTGTCCTCAGAAATAACACTTCTCCTTGCGGAAGTACCGTGTCCTTTTCATAACCGCTTCGTTTCAATAAACGCTCTGCTTGATGGTCAAATTCCAACCTGGTTAAGACTTTTTCGTGTCCTACGCCGCGTCGTGGATCCTGATTAACAATATCAACTAACTCCTCAACAGTGTGCTCGCCATCACCAACCACATGCCCAGGCATCCGTTTAGCCACTGCAATCAATTCGCCGTTGATTACTACCATGCGATGATCCAGGCCAACAATAAAGCTCTCTACAATGACAGAGCGGCTGTGTTCTTTCGCTTTATCATAGGCAACTTCAACTTCTTCTTTACTATTCAGATTAGTTGAAACACCACGACCATGATTAGCATTAAGCGGTTTTACTACCACCGGAAATCCAATTCGTTCGGCCGCTCGCAGCGCATTACGCAGATTGTAAACCAGATGTTGCTTGGGCACAGGAAGACCTAGATCGGCCAAAATTTTATTGGTCTCTTCTTTATCTGAAGCCAATTCTACTGCTATATGGCGCGTTTCACTGGTGACTGTTGCCTGTATACGCCTTTGATAGCGACCATGGCCAAATTGAACCAGGCTATATTCGTTCAAGCGCAGCCAGGGTATGTTTCTTTCTTCAGCGGCTTTAACCAAAGAGGCCGTACTTGGACCTAATGCCCATCGTTGCGCATAACGAATAAAATCATCCCGCTGCTCATTAAAATCAAAATCACTATCCGGCGCTTCACTGGACTTTAAATCTTGTGGTAATAAATGCTGGATTAAATCCAGCGCCAATTGACCCGCTGCCAATCCAACATCCTTGGACTCATACTCATAAACCAGATAATATTCGCCCGGGGTGTCAGTCGAACGTGTTTTACCGAATGTGACATCCGAGCCGGCGATGTTTTGCAGCTCAATGGCCAAATGCTCCATCACATGACCTAACCAAGTACCTTCATCTTCACGCATACGACGAATAAACCCACCCGGCTCTCTATATGAACAACCATGTTCTTCCAAGCCCGGTAAGTACTCGACTAATTGATCAATAAATTCTTCACCCAACTTGGCAGTTGGCCAATTTTCAAGTTCTCCCAAATCGATAATGTGTCGAATAACCGGAAACAGGGCATAAATATTTGGCCCTTCATAAACTGATGTAGAAATTATTCGCATCTAAAAAGATCCTCCTCTTATCAAGCAATTTAGACTAACACAGCTCTACCTGTCTTGTCTCAATATCAAACTGATCTCCGCTAGTTAGCAAATGCATTTTCAAGCCCTCAACACTCAGTTTTTGCTTCAACTTGCTCGAATTGATTTCGCATAACTCCATGGCTGTTGGATCAACTATAGTCACCCAACCACTACCCACCACTTCAAATTTGTTTCCATTGTCAATGAAAATAGCCGTATCCTCATCAAGACCAATACCGACTTTCTCAGGGTTTTGCGCCACTGCAGCCACTAAACGACCAAGACGATGCCGTTGCCTGAAATGTTGATCTATAATCAATTCATGGCTCAGCCCGGAACCTTTTGAAATTTCGACCATTCCTGACTGCGGTGTAATACCACTCTTACCTCTCGCTATCATGGTCTTCGAAATAAAAGCGGCTCCGGCGGAAGTTCCTGCTATATGCAAGCCATGAAGATTTTCCTGCTTCATGGCTTCGATTAAACTGGTGCCCCCCATAACCTGTGCTAATCGAGATTGATCGCCACCTGTTATAAAAACACCATCAATCGAACTCATCATCTTAAGGATGCTTGGACTCTCACAATCTATACGTCTTTTGATATTTAAAACGTCGGTACGCTTTGCCCCTAGCTGGTGAAAGACTTTTTGATATTGAGCTCCGGTCTCATCAAGTTCCGATGCCGTGGGAATGATGGCAATGTGCCCTTTTCCTTGAGCGCATAGATCAGTAAATCTTTTCAGAATCTGTGGTTTTCTTTTTTTATTTTCAGCACCGCCGATTGCAATAATATAACCTTGTCTTCGGTTAAGACTTCGCTTGCTCAAACTTTATCCTTTTCAAATGTACCGTAAATTAATTGTTGATGGTTAAATCGATGCCAAACCCCGATGGCCATTACATTTTTGATCGTATTATCGTCATCGAGTATAACCAAATCCGCATCAAAACCTCTACCAACTTTGCCTTTAGAGCTCAGTCTTAACAATTCAGCAATATTAGACGTAAAGATGGGAATGATTTGATCCAATTCATAGCCATCATCGAGTAATTGTTGCAAAGTTAGCGCCAATTCTTTTGAATCTCCCACTCCCATATGGGTCACCTGGCCGTGTTCATTAAATACAGGCAAGCAACCGCCACCATCTGAACTTACAGTTAATTTATCTATAGGCAAATCCGCTTCCAGATATATTTGGATTGCTTCTTTAGCTAAATATCCCGGTTCATCCTCTGACTCCGGGAAAGCTGTCACATCAATCGTACAGCCTCGCTTTACTAATTCTAAAGCCTCATCAAATAAACGCTTGTTTCTATTAACATGAGTAGGATTGAACACTCTGGCCGGAATCTCGGAAATATCGAGAGCCTTGTTAATCAGTTCAAGCCCACGTTCACCGTCTCCCATATGACAATGCAAAATTCCTGCTTTACCGGTCATAATTCCAGCCACATGAGCTTCACTGGCAATTCGCAAAAACTCATCCAAGGTGGGCTGACTGGAACGATGATCACTTAAGGCAATTTCACCGACACCGATTACACGATCAATGTGAACAATATCAGAGCGCACGCTGCCTGTTAATGTAGTAACGGGCACATGATAACCACCACAATGGCAATAAGCCGTTATGCCCTCATCACACAAACCCCTGGCCTGAGTGATTAAGGTTGAAGTATTTCGAGTCACATCATCCGTACCCAGCACCCCAACAACGGTTGTCACTCCAGCACTGGTAAATTTTGATAAATGCACAGGTGGAACCCTCGAGCTGTACCCTGATTCACCACCACCCCCCGTAATATGCGCATGAGCATCGATTAGCCCAGGTATCAATCTAGCTCCCTTTAAATCCACAACTTCAACTTCGAGATCTGCTTCAAATTCAAGTGCCAAATTGCCGATCCAAACAATTTTCCCACCCGCAATCAATAGATGCTGAATGCCCTCGTTCCGAGGGGAGAAAACATGTGCGTTTTTCAACAATGTAATCATGTGAGGCGAGTATAAAGCCAAATGGACTTGAGTTGCATAGGGGTAAAACACTTTAATATGAAGATTGACATCACAGAACATGCTCTAAATTGCTTCAACTATCTGCAAAACACTTAATATTTTGGTATAACTCGCTACCATAGTAGACTACTCACATTACTTATGTGTCTATAGTTGGATATTTTAAGCATAGGGTTAGTATTAGCTAAAATTAAACAATTCAAACAGTAGGAGTTAAACATGGAACAAATTACGATATGTCAATCTCAAGTTGATTTGAAATGCCACGCGTGAATTCGCTTATTATATGGGCAGGAAACTAATTATCGGTTGGTAGCGAATATTGCTAAGTTCTAAACATGTTTCATTACACAGTCCTAACATTTAGTTTGTTTTTATTCTGGCTGCTTTTGTCAGGCCTCTGGGATAACTCGTTTTTGGTTTTAATGGGGATAGTTTGTGCGCTGTTTGCGGCCTGGTTGGAGAAAATTTTAAGGCAAGATACGCTTACTTTTGATGCCAAGTTTGCGTTTCTGTTTCCAACTTACTTAGTTTGGTTAGCTTGGGAGATCTGGAAAGCAAACGTCGACACAGCAAAACGAATCTGGTTGCCAGGCAAATATCCCATTTCACCGACATTAGACCGCTTGAAAATGACTCAAAAAACTGACATAGGACAAACGGTATATACGAATTCAATCACCATCACTCCGGGCACCATTTCGATTGATATGGAAGACGATACAGTCATTGTTCATGCGCTAGCGGCCGAATCAATTGAAGATTTAAAAGCCGGTGAAATGGACAGAAGAATTACACAGTTGGAATCAAAAAAGTAATGTTATTAGCGGCCTGTATTGCAATTTTGGTCATTATGATAATGATTGTTGTGAGAGCATTTTATGGCCCTACAATTTATGATCGAATTCTGGCTGTGAATGTTTTTGGTACTCATGCAATTTTGTTGATCGCTTTGTTTGGTTATTTAACTGAAAGACCTGAATTTCTGGATTTAGCGATTGTTTACACCCTGATCAACTTCACCGGTGTTCTGGCCGTGCTTAAATTTATCGACAAACTGAACAGGTTGGACGAGCGAGGGAAATCAGTCCAATGATCATTACGATTCTTAGCGGCATCTTAATCTTTTCGGGCATTTTCTTATGCTTCACTTCTGTGATCGGCATATTGCGTCTTCCTGATGTCTACACAAGAATTCATGCTGCTGGCATTTCTGATACTTACGGTATCGGCTTGGTCATAGGGGGTTTAATTTTGCAAACCGGGTTTAGCTTGATCAGCATTAAACTGATTTTTATTATTTTATTAATGTGGTACACCAGTCCTCTTTCCAGCCACAGCTTGTTAAAAGCGGCTTATCAGTCAAAACTGTTGCCTGAATTAAAAGAGGAGGATTCGAAATCGAATTCTTAAGCATAAACCTTGCCTTATTGACGATGTTGGCCATTACTGCAATTGCGATCAGTCGTTTGCAAAGCTTATTTACCATCGTCATGTTATTCGGGATTTACAGCTCTTTGACAGCACTGTTATTTGTGGTGCTCGATGCAGTAGACGTCGCGTTTACTGAAGCCGCGGTGGGTGCTGGTGTTTCAACGGTCTTGGCTCTGGGTGCGCTGGTTGTTGCTGGATCGGAAGCTAAAAAGAACGCGCATAAGGCATATTTACCCCTATTGGTGGTAGTTATAACCGGCTCGGCGCTGGTCTGGGGTACTTTCGATTTACCCTATTTTGCTGATCCCGATAATGCAGCGCATAACCACGTAGCACCAAGATATATTTATGACTCACCAACCGAAATCGGCATCCCCAATGCAGTCACCTCAGTACTGGCGAGCTACCGAGGTTTTGATACGTTTGGCGAGTTAGTCGTGGTTTTCACTGCCCTGGTTGGTGTGATGGCATTGTTGGGAGCACCAGGCATCAATACATTGCGGGTAAATCTAAAAATGTCTTCCAGTACCACACTTAGAACCGGCGCGATCTGGATTATCCCTTTTATTATTTTGTTTGCACTGTATGTCCAGTTTCACGGCGATTACAGCCCCGGCGGCGGCTTTCAGGCAGGGGTAATTTTTTGCACAGCGTTTGTGATCTTTGCACTGACATACGGCTTTGAGGAATCTAAAACGGCAATAAACCCTAATGTGTTTTTGCTCACGGCAGCTTTGGGGGTGCTGCTTTACGGGGCTGTCGGTGTGATAGCAATGATAATGGGAGGAAATTTCCTTGATTATTCGGCCTTACTCGCAAATCCAGTCAGCGGCCAGCACATTGGTATTATTGTGATCGAATTTGGAGTTGGAATTACTGTTGCGTCAGTGCTAATCATTATTTTTTACTCCATCGTTCAAGCCGATGTCATTAATTATAGAGACCGTGTTGATAACCTGCCTCAAAAGTTGAATACCGATGATTGAAACGATTCTGGGTTTATACAACTATTGGGTAGCAATCTTTTTAATGATGGTGGGGTTTTATACCGTTATTGCTACCGATAATCTGGTTAAAAAATTGGTCGGACTTAATATTTTTCAGACTTCTGTTTTTATTTTTTACATTTCGATCGGCAAAATTCGAGATGGTACTGCGCCGATTATCGATGCAAACATAGATATCTATTCGAATCCGTTACCACACGTACTTATACTCACAGCGATTGTTGTTTCGGTTGCAACCACAGCATTAGGTTTATCGTTAATTATTCGAATCAAAAAAGCTTACGGTAGCATCGAGGAAGATGAAATTCTTGATCAAGATCAAAAAGACCAACTCACCGATTTTGTGCTAGACCAATAATGCTCTCTCACGCACCTGTCCTACAAATCACACTGCCACTGCTAGCGGCACCGCTTTGCTTTTTATTTAGTCGACAGTTGCGCGCTTGCTGGCTAATTGCCTGTGTGGCAAGTTTTATTAGCCTAGGTATTGCAATTCATTTGTATCTGCAGGCTCAATCAGGAGCCATTTCATATGAATTAGGTGGCTGGGCTGCTCCCTGGGGCATAGAATTCGTCGTTGATCAGCTCAACACATTTATATTGATCATCGTTTCTGGTTTTGCATCCATTGTCCTGCCCTATTCCTGGCATAGCATACAAAAAGAAATCAATCCGGGGCAGCGCGGCCTTTATTTTACCTCCATGTTGCTGTGCCTTACTGGATTGCTGGGTATGGCCATAACTGGTGATGCATTCAACCTATTTGTATTTCTGGAAATATCCTCCTTATCGACCTACGCGCTAATCGCAATGGGTCGAGACCGTCGTGCACTTGCTTCATCGTTTCAATACCTGATCATGGGAACCATCGGTGCAACCTTTATTCTTATTGGCGTCGGCCTACTTTATGCGCTAACTGGCACCCTGAATATGCAGGATTTAAGTCAACGCTTAGAACCATTACATGACACTCGTGCTATCAAGGTTGCTTACAGCTTCTTGATGGTAGGGATAGGTCTTAAATTAGCCATGTTCCCGCTACATCTATGGCTACCTAACGCTTATGCTTACGCACCATCAGTAGTGACTATATTTCTGGCTTCAACCGCGACGAAAGTCGCTGTATATGCATTGTTACGATTCTTATTCTCAGTATTTGGATTCGAATTCAGTTTCGGTACATTACAATCGGAATGGATTTTTATTGGCCTCGGTTTGCTAGCCATGATAGTGGCATCAATCGTGGCTATTTTTCAGCATAACATTAAGAGAATGCTGGCCTATTCCTCCGTAGCACAAATCGGTTACATGCTGCTCGGCATCGGCTTATTAAACATTGACGGATTAACTGCCGCATTATTGCACCTATTCAATCATGCGCTGATAAAAGGTGCGCTTTTTATGGCACTAGGTGCGATTTGTTACCGCATAGGTAACACTGAGATCAGCAATCTCGGCGGAATTGCCAAGCAAATGCCTTGGACAATCGCTGCATTCTTTGCAGGTGGTCTTAGTTTAATAGGCGTCCCTTTTACCGCCGGTTTTGTTTCCAAATGGTATTTGATTCTTGCAGCACTGGATAAAGGCTGGTGGTTGATTATTGTTGCAATTATTATCTCATCATTACTCGCGATCACTTATATCTTCCGTGTCATCGAAACTGTTTATTTCAAACCAAGACCTGAAGATGCTCCAGTTGTGAATGAAGCACCTTTAGGTCTGCTTATTCCCACATGGATATTAGTATTGCTTAACATTTATTTTGGTACTGCTGCTGGATTAACCAGCCAATATGCAGAACAAACCGCACGGATGTTACTGGGAAGCTGATGGAAACTCTAATTTTACTCGCGTTTTCGATCCCGCTTATCACCGGTGCATTAATTTCTATCACCGGCAAAAACCCAAACCTCAGAGAAGGCATCACTTTGACTGGGTCAGTTCTGTTGATGATTGTCGTAATGATAATCGCGAATGCCGTGCTTGATGGTGCCAGACCTTCTTTGACAATGTGGAATTTTGTTGACGGCCTTGAAATAAAATTCCACCTCGAACCGATTGGAATGATTTTTGCGACCATCGCCACGGTCTTATGGCCGGTAAATTCGATTTATTCTATCGGTTACATGCGTGGCAATAATGAAATAAAACAAACTCGCTTCTATTTCTTTTTCGCTTTTTCAATTTTTACTGTTCTGGGCATATCTTTCGCCGGAAATTTACTGACTTTGTTTATATTTTATGAGGCTTTATCATTATCCACTTACTTTTTAGTCGCCCACAACGAATCTGATGAAGCTGTCGTCGGAGCAAGAACTTATGTAGGTATCCTTCTGGCTAGTTCAATCGGTTTATTCCTGCCAGCATTGTTGTGGACTTGGCATGCAACCGGAACGACTGATTTCATGCCTGGCGGTATTGTTGGTGGGTACATGCCCGAAGGTCATATATTAATCTTGGCTTTGTTATTTTTGTTCGGCATAGGCAAGGCTGCTGTCATGCCAGTACACGGCTGGTTACCTGCTGCCATGGTAGCCCCTACTCCTGTCAGCGCCTTATTACACGCTGTTGCCGTGGTTAAAGCCGGTGTTTTTAGTGTCGTTAAAATTATCGTGTATATATTTGGTATCGACACACTTAGTGCCGTTCCAGGTTCGCAATGGTTACTTTATATTGCTGGTTTCACTCTTGTAACAGCATCGTTTATTGCTTTATTTCAAGATAATTTAAAAAGGCGATTGGCGTATTCAACTGTTGGACAACTAGGCTATGTTGTCTTAGGTGCAATGCTACTGGCTCCGTGGTCTATTGTTGGAGCTTCTCTACATATAGCGGCGCATGCATTCGGAAAAATCACTTTGTTCTTCGCTGCCGGGTCGATTTATACCGCGTCTAAGAAAAAGCAAATACATCAACTTGATGGCATTGGTAGGCGCATGCCCATAACCATGACCGCTTTTGCAATCGGCACCATATCGATGATTGGTCTGCCATTGACTGGGGGCTTTATTTCCAAGTGGTACTTATTAATGGGCGCTGTTCAGGCGGAATATATTTTTGCGATTGTGGCAATAATTGTTTCAACGCTGTTGAACGCTATTTATTTCGTACCCATTGTCTACACTGCATTTTTAAAACCTGAAAATCCAGAACACTTGAACAAAGATCATGGTGAAGCGCCTCGGCCGATTTTGATCGCCTTGAGCATTACCGCAACATTGACAGTGCTGTTTTTCTTTTTCCCTGACTTTTTTATGTCACTGGCTCAACAAATCCCTTTTCAGAAATGATTTAATTAATGTTATGAACGAATCCGAAAACACACATTGGTTATATCAAAAACGCAACCGACCCAAACTTTGGGGAATTTTAGTTGCAGTGTTAATCCTCACGTTAATACCGGAGTTCTTCGTCCATCATCACGCGAGTTTTACTGAACAAGGGATCCACGTTGATGCAAGTTGGGGCTTTTATGCCTGGTTCGCGTCAATAAGCTGCGCACTGATGGTCGTGATCGCGAAAATTCTGGGGTTATTGCTAAAACGAAGGGATGATTATTACGATGATTAATCCCGGTCTAATTCTTCTTGCAGGCGCTTTGCTGATTGCGTTTTCAAACACAAGAACGAAACAATTGTTGATGATGATAGTTCCGATAGTTTGTCTTGCCTGGATTTGGCTAATGCCGGAAGGTAATAATCTGACGCTATCGTTTTTGGGATTTGAGGTGCTGCCGGCAACCTCAACTACGGTCGGGCGTTTGTTTGCAACGATTTTTGCGTTAGCAGTGTTAGTTACTAATCTTTACGCACTCAAACATGCTCCGAACCTAGAAGTTGCAGGCGCTTTTGTTTACGCCGGTTCGGCCATTGGTGTGACTTTCTGTGGAGATCTAATCAGCTTATTTGTGTTTTGGGAGACAATGACATTGGGCTCCACAATGATCATCTGGTCAAACAGTCCCAACAACCCTAAAGCATTTGGAGCTAGCCTGAGATACCTTGTCATTCATATTTTTGGCGGTGTGGTTTTGATGGTGGGCATTATCGGCCATGCTTTGACAACCGGTTCAATTGCCTTCACCAGTATCGGGACAGACAACATCGCTGGCATATTGATTCTGATCGGGTTTTTAATCAATGCGGGTGCCCCGCCCTTCTCTGCGTGGATTGCCGATGCTTATCCTGAAGCCAGTCCCAGTGGCATGGTGTATTTATCAGCATTTACCACCAAAACGGCGGTCTATACATTACTAGTTGCGTTCGCTGGCACTGAGGCTTTGATTTACATCGGCCTATATATGGTGTTCTACGGCATTATTTATGCCCTACTCGAAAACGATATGCGCCGCATATTAGCTTACAGCATTGTCAACCAGGTCGGCTTCATGGTGACAGCCATAGGCATCGGCACAGAACTGGCATTAAACGGCGCGGCAGCTCATGCTTTTGCTCATATTATTTATAAAGGCTTATTATTGATGTCTGCTGGTAGTGTGTTGCTGGTCACCGGCAAGCGCAAATGCAGCGATCTTGGCGGGTTATTTCAGACTATGCCAGTCACTACTATAAACGGCATTATTGGCGCCTTCGCTATATCTTCGTTTCCTTTCACTTCAGGATTCGTCACTAAATCGCTGACAACAGCTTCGGCCAGTGATATGGGCCTTGTTTTTGTCTGGTTTTCATTAATGGCCGCATCGGCAGGCGTATTCCTGCATGCCGGGATCAAATTCCCATGGTTCGTATTCTTTCAAAAAGATAGTGGCCTAAGACCTCCAGAAGCACCGACTAACCATAAGACAGCAATGTGGATCTTCTCATTTCTGTGCATAGTGATAGGCATAATGCCAAACCTTATCTACCAACTGTTGCCTTATCCGGTTGACTATAAGGTTTACACATTCGAACACGTCGTTGCCCAGTTTCAACTTTTACTATTTGCTGGCGCAGCATTTTTTGTCCTTTTGCCGCTAATGAAACGGACACTAACAATCACGCTAGATTTTGATTGGTTCTATCGTAAGTTCATAGTCTTATTAGTCAAAGAATTTTCAATAAAAACATCCAGCTTTCAAGCAATCTCAAAACTTCACCTATTAACTCGAATCGAAAACTTCATTTCTCGTTTGTATCGGCATCACGGTCCCCACGGAATCTTGGCACGAACCTGGCCGAGTGGAAGTATGTTGCTAGCTGTCGCTATATTGCTGAGTGTTGTTTTGTTAGCGAATTATTTTTATTAAGTATTGAAATCAAATCATCTCTGGGAATATAAACGACCATCTTTTCAGGGTATTTATATACGTCAAATACATTGCTTAACTGAAAACAGCACAACTACGACTAAAACCACAATGGGCGAAAGTTTTCTTATCATAGAACCACCCGCAGAAGCAGCCTGACCTGCCACATCAGAAATAACTTCTTTGGTGCTACTTGACATATCATCTGCGACCACAAAATTGTCCTCAGGCGAATTATTTTCACCACCCGTTTCATCATTTGCCCCCGGGGGTAATTCAGTATCTGTATCTTTGAACCCAAGTTCTCCACTAATCAGCGATTCATCACCAAAAAAGTGAAAATGTAACTTTCGTAACTCAGTATTAGGGGATGGTGGGTTCTCTCTCATAGGAAATGGCACCTCCCAATAAACTGGCCTAATAAAATTAGCACGATTTAGTGATAACGCGTACTGCCACTCATTTTCTACATACTTAGATTCAATCGAATTATTTGACCAGAATAACTGAAAGACTTCAGCCTGGATGATATATTCCTTTAGCCTTTCTTCCCAACGCTCCCCAGAGCGTAATTCCATAGTATCTTTTAGATATCGATCTCCGATGGAGTTTGCGTGCTTCATAAATTGCTCAACGATTTTTCCATCCTTGTGTGAATAAGACGGAAATATTTTACGATATGGCCTTGCGCTAGATACTTTTGGTTGACCATTATTATTTAAAACCTGATCTACAATCTTAATGCTTATACTAACTTCCGCTATTAATATAACCCCTAGAAACACGTTTATTTTTCCACGTGCCGTTTGGCCAACAAACCTCGGAAATCCTCGGATACGGAATTCTTCACGATGAACCGATTCGTCCCATTTGAAAGAGCGTAATTTGGGGTTAAATTCAATTCCAAGAACTTGAGGTGATAGTGTAATCAGTCCTTTTTTTGGAATAGCCTGAGATGAATCTGCTGCAGTTGGATTATAAAAAGAGAACTCACTACCAAGTATCTGTTTAGCTTGACTTTTAACTTCTTCAATTGGATCGGTTTCTCCAGGAGATCTTGCACTTCCTAGATGAACGAAAACTAAAAGGCTTTGCCATTTAACTGAATCAAGTTCTTTAGGACTATAGGCAGTAAATTGAACATTCTCGTCATATACGATATTTTCACGCTCGACTCTACGATAGAAAGGTTTAATAATAACCTCTGTATCTTCTTCAGTTAATGCCCAAGGCAAAGCAAAAGACTTAAATAATTCCTCTAACTTTGCCTTGAATTTTTTTAACTCTAGTAATTGTTTAGCACTTCCCCAATTGGAGAAATTGAAAACCTTACTTTTGTCTAGAAATAATGGAGTATCCTCGATTTCATTAAACTTTACGACGATCGTTTTATCGCTGACATTACCACGAAAATAAATCTCCATGTCCCAACCTGATCTTAGTAACGTATTTGACCAAACTATGATCACTGAACTCGCTAGTAATAAATGTCTTCTTAAAAGTGAGTATTCACTTTTACTTAGATATTGTTCGCTCGATACAACGAACTCATAGCCGTAATTTTATCAAAACCTTTCTTATCTTCTCTTGCGTAAAGAATTAAAATTTCTGACATATTTTTTATCTTAATTTATAAGTCAATATTTTATCACAGCTTATTTACCTTGAATTTTTTCTACATTTATCGCCAATCAATGAACATTTCAGTAAAAAGTTTATAAATCGTGCTAGGGTTAGCCATAATTACTAATAATTCTCACCTATCACTGAACACCAGATCAGTTGTCATTTACATTCAGCCTCATTTCTAAAATATTTGGTTTGAATCCAGCTTTTTCATAGACTCTTATAGCTCCAACATTTTCAGAAAATACATCTAACTGAACTTCGGTTAAATTTTTTTCCTTACACCATAAAATCAATCTATCTAATAGCTGCTGCCCGACACCTAATCCCCGATATTCCGGGTCAACGTACATAAACCCAATATACCCATGCTCTTCATGTGTAACGTATTGTTTGGATTTACGTATCTTTGCATATCCACAGGCAATTAACTCCCCGTTATTTTCCACTACTAAAATTTCAGCTTTATCTTCGTCTATAAGTGAAGGAAGATCATAGTAAGCAAATTTTTCATTTTTCATGTGCTCACTAAATGGGCGCTCTGCTTCAATTAAACCTTGCTCAAATTCCTCAAGTTTTGGGGTGTCTTTACTTGTTGCACATCTTATTGAAAACTTGTTTGGATTTGAAATAGTCATTTTTCGCTTGTCTTATCTAGCCCAGTCCTAATCCAGGAATTATATAGAGATCGGCTATAATTACTAATGATTCTCTGTTGTCACTGACTCCACACCATGTTCACCTTTTTTTATAAATATCAAACCAGTTAAAAGCTCTTTTCGCGGAGAGTCACGGGGTTAAAAACACGCTTTATACCTGTTAAATTTCCCTTGCCAAGGATAAAGTTTAGCCTTAACACTAAAAAGAAAAATATATAATCAATCAACTTAAGAATCGATAAGGCGAACATATATTGAAATCTCTTTTGACCCCAATAATTGCCAAACATTATACGAAAATTTCTAAAGTTCTGATTTTAGTCAACAAGTTATTGAATTATATTTATTATCCAAGCCTGCCTATTTTTTCTAAAGCAAATTTAAAAAACGTACCACTTTCTCCTAGGATTATTAACAATCTTGAAGCTCTAAAAAACAGACCAGCAAATAAAATAGACTATCAATTTCGTGATATTAAAGTTCAAGATGAAATTTATAATGAATATCGTAAAAGATATCCATACTACGGTATAGCTCCAATAGGTACCTTAATTCCCTGTTAAACCGACAAAAAGCAGGAATTTTCTGGAATTTATCGAATTCAAATCCAACAGCAAGGTTAAGTCATAAATAATGTTATCTGACGGGTGGTTTTATGGGCAAGTTATTGTCTTTGGGGCCCCATCCTGCAAATTGAGTCATACAGCCTCATCGGCAGGCTACCACCCGCCCAATTTATCATTGATGTTGGTCTGCGTTATTCCAGTTGGCAGGCGGCATGATAAATCCAGTCCAGCCTGAATGCGGTCTTGGCAAAATACAGTTTCAATCGTCGGCCCGTTTGCACTAACCGGGCACAAGATCGAATCAGATAACGGATAATGGGCCGAATACCATGTTGACGGGCGATATCGGGTAACAGTTGATATTGCACCGCCCGCAGCAGCAACTGGGCGATCTGGCCACAGGCGTAAAAGACCTGATTGGCGATAAAGGATCGGCATGGCGGATGATGTAAATCCAGATCCGTCAGCGGGCCTTTAAAGGCGTTTTCCTGGCCCTGTTTGCCGCGATGCCGTTTGACGAGTTCTTTTAGCGGTAAATCGCCCCGTGACACCAGGATGACCGTATAGATCGGCACCAGTAATTGTTGTTTGTTTTCTTCCATCCGGCGAATGACCACATAAGTTTGCTCAGCGGTCCAATTCGTTGGTTGATAATAGGCAAAAATCGCTGATTCTTCCATACCAATGTCCGCCCAACACGTATCGGCTAAGCCTTCCAACTGCTCCAGGATAGGCGTTTTCTTTCGGGTATCCGTGACCGAGATGGAATAGTCCCAGCCCTTGGCCTGGCAATACTCAATCAGTTGGCCGTTGTAATAGCTGTTATCGACCCGTAGCCAGACCTGATCGGTATCCGCAAGCAACGGCGACACATCCTGATCCAATTGACCGCGCCAATCGCCGGTGACCGTACTGCCGCCAGGATGTAACCGGCCACTGACCCAGGCACTGCCGATAAATACCCCATGCAACCAGTATTGGTCCTCACCGGTAAACCCCCAATTGGCCTGTTCAAATAACCGGCCCGTGACCTCAATCGCACTGCCGTCCATAAAGACGGGAATATAACCGTCCTGTTCGCGGTGATGAGCGATGACCGGTGCAATGATAGACGGCGTGAGGGTGCGAATAATGGTATATAACTGATCCAGTCCATCCGGCGTGCAGCGCGATAAATATTCGCCCAACCGCCGTGAATCAGGGACTTGGGTTAAGCCTAATAGCTGTTGCGCGACCCGATCCGCTTTCAAGGCATCCACATCCGACAAACACCCATTGCCCGTGCAAAACGAATAAATCAGGCTCAGTAACATCTGTGCATCATTGCACCCGCGATTGCGCTGCTTGACCTTAATCCTCGTATCCAGTAACTCTGGCACCTTCATGTGCTTGGCTTGTTGACCGATAAACACCAATCCGGCGTTGCTCGTTAGCCGTTCATCGGTGAAATCAATATCAATTTTAGGAGCGGATTGAGGTATCATTATCTTGCACCTGCCAGGTGAGTTGTATTGCAACAGGGATTATCCCTGAAACCCTTGGCCGGTGCAGCTTTTAACCCTTTTATAGGATTCTTATCCGGGAATCAGGGCAATAGGTATATACGACACTCCCATGTTTCATATGATTGTTAACAACGATGACTTTGTTGCCATCACCTATCTTTTTTTTGGAGAAAATTCGTATGAAACACTTAGCATTGCCCTGTTTTCTGCTATTGCTAAAGACTGTGAAAATATTCTAGACATCGGAGCTTATACAGGCCTGTTTTCACTAACAGCTGCAAAGTCTAACCCTAAGGCAAAAATTGATGCATTTGAGCCATTAAAAAGTATTGCTAAACGCATTAGTGATAACGCCCAAATTAATGGCATCTATAACATTAATGTCAATTCATTCGCAATATCCAACATAAATGGCACCTCTAATTTGACAATTTATGGGTTTTCAGAAGCAGTAACTGGAAGTTCTTTAAGGCAAAAACCAGATAACCGAATATTAAAAACTGAAAGTGTTTTAGTGAAGAAACTTGATTCGCTTTACAATGATAATGTTCAACTTATAAAAATTGATGTTGAGCTTGATGAGTTAAACGTGCTATTGGGTGCGGAAAAACTCATTAGCTTTTCGAGGCCAATAATTATTCTTGAAGTTTTAAACCAAGAAATCTTACAGAGTATTATTGATTATTTATCTAAATTCGAATATGAATTAGCGTATATAAGCGAAACAACTATAGAGCTTATAGAGATTAAACCTGATAACATCAGCAATCTAATGGCTAAGTCTGGTTATGGCAATATTGTTTGCTTTCCAGATAAACAAACCTTTATTAAATACGATCAGTTTTCAAAAAATATGCGCACTGAAATCAAAGGATCATAATACTGCGTCAGCCGTGTGATAGCGAGTAGCAATACCTCAGGTTCATGCATAAATCACAACATAAGCATTATGAAGGTGATTCAGTTAGCGTTATAGTTTGGCAGTATAATATTTAGTGAATATTGAATGCCCAAGAGGAGAATTACAGATGACACATACTCTATCCGCACGACGTAGATTTCTAGCTACAGTCGGTGCTGTTGCAGCTACTGGTGTCTCTGGCTTGCTTGTTCCTTCTTACGCACAAGAATTTGCGCCTACACGCTCTATGCGCGGCGGCTCTAACAATTACCGTCCCGGCGCTCCAATTGTAGATCGAATCGGTGGCGGTGGTTTCTGGATGACAGGTAGCGTGCGCCGTGCTGGCGATGGCGCTCCGCTTGCAGGCCTGCGTATTCAAATATGGGCACATACAACAGAGGGTTATGAACGCGATCCACAAAGCCATGGTGCCACACTCACAGATGAGAACGGTGAATTCCAGCTTGAGATGCCACAGATCATCCCTGCCTTCGGCCAACCGCATGGGCATCTCGCTTATGACAGTGGAGAATACGAAACTGTTTTTCTTCGTCCGGTAATGTCAAGTTCAAAAGATACTAGTCTGAGCGCACATTTCATTCTTCAACCTGTCTGAACAATTTTGATTCGGTGAGATGAGCCGGATCCGAACAGCTATTCTCTGGGCTATTTTAGCTATAGTAGTAATTGTACCGATAACCTTTGCTGCGATGAGTCCATTGCTTCAATGGCGTCACCCAATTTATGTGGTGGCCGGTTTTGCCGGGGTGATAGCCATGGCTCTACTGCTCTTTCAACCCATGTTAGCTGCTGGTTATTTGCCAGCTCTATCAGCCAAACTCGGACGGCGGATACATCGCTGGGTTGGAATAGCTTTAATTCTGTCGATAATCATCCACGTCATCGGCCTTTGGATCACAAGCCCACCCGATATGATCGACGCCCTTCTTTTCGTCTCGCCAACACCGTTCTCCGTCTGGGGTGTGATTGCCATGTGGTGTATTTTTGCTACCGGTTGTTTAGCTATTTTCCGGCGTCGATTGAACCTGCGACCGCACACATGGCGCCTGGCTCACAAGAGCCTAGCAGCGGTGATCGTAGTAGGAAGCATAGTCCATGCAATGATGATCGAAGGAACAATGGAGACGATATCAAAGTCAGTGCTTTGTGTGTTGGTTTTTATCGCAACAGCACTGGTGCTGGTCAACTTCACACCACGTAAGTGAAATAGGAGCTGGTTACAATTACTAATGGCTTTGAGTAAGCACCGACCCTATTCGATGTTTGACTAATTTAGACGAAAGTTAATTAATTTAGATGTAAATCTATGGCACAATGAAAACAACATTTATTAGCGTTCGCGTAAGCGACAGACTACCACGGGCTAGCCCGTGGATGAATGAGTGTATATAGATTGAACATCGCTGGTCTATAAGGCGCGATGTTGATCGGATCAGCCTGAATGGCTGTTACGGTAAGCACCCCGAGTTTACCCGGGGGAATCTATTTATCAAGCCCGCCGACTCAAAACTAGAGGAGAAATAAAACATGATTCACAGATTAAATTTAATTGTCTTAATAACCTTTACTAGTCTTGTTACCTTTTCCATGGCATTTGCACAAAGCGAAGCTAAGCGACACATTACTAAGATCAGTGGTGATCTATATCGTTTTCAAAATAACTTCCATTTCTCTGTATTCTTGGTCACAAAGGAAGGTGTGATTGCAACGGACCCAATAAATGCCGATGCGGCCAAATGGCTAAAACAAGAAATAAATAATCAGTTTGATCAACCTGTTAAATATTTAATTTATTCTCACCACCATGCCGATCATGTTTCAGGAGGTGAGGTTTTTGCCGAAGACGATGCTACTGTGATTGCCCACGAGAATGCTCCTGCCGCTTTAAAAAAAGATAATGTACCTACAGCAATGCCTTCAATTACTTTCAGTGAGAAAATGATATTGGAATTAGGAGGTAAAAAAGTTGAACTGACTTATTTGGGAAGAAATCATTCGGATAATTCCATCGTCGCTTTTTCCCAGATGAAAAAACCTTATTTGCTGTCGATTTTGTATCTGCCAAGCGTTTGCCTTACAAAACCATATCACGCAGCTACTTCCCAGATTTTTTTAAAGCTTTTGACCGCCTTGCTGAAATGGATTTCGAGATACTCGCGCCTGGTCATGGAGTTCTCGGCAGCAAACAAGATGCCCTCGATCACGGTGAATATTTAAGAGAGCTACACAGTAAAGTTAAATTAGGTATCGACGAAGGCAGAAGCCTGGAGGACCTACAACATTCGCTCACCCTTGAAAAATACAAGGACTGGGGACGGTACGACGACTGGCGCAGCGAAAATATCCAAGGCATGCATGGCTATTTAGCTAATTAGTTTAGAACATAACGTTGAGAAAATCATTCATTGCGTTGGCTATTTATCTCTCGAACCTAAAAACTGTGTTACTAATAAAAGTACCGTAGAAATCAAAACCATAATCGTCGATATCGCGGCAATAGTAGGGTCGATAAAGTCACGCAGTGCACTAAACATATGCTTGGTCAGTGTTGCGTTAGATCCGCCTGAAACAAAAATTGCAATAATGACTTCATCAAATGATGTTAGAAAGGATAACAGCGCACAAGTCACGACTGAGAATTTTATCTGTGGCAATGTGATAGAGAAAAAAGCACGCAGGCGGGTTGCACCAAGACTTCGAGCCACTCGCTCCTGATCTAAATCATAGGATCGTAACGCTGCTGTAATCACAATCATTACCAGTGGTGTTGCCAATGCTGTATGAGCCAAGACTAAACCTGTGATTGTATTGTTAAGCCCTACTCGTCCGTAAGCATAAAACGCGCCAATCGCAATCAAAATCACCGGCACGATCATCGGTGTAATTAAAAACATAAAAATAAACTTTGCAAGACGGTGACCAGACACAAACAGTGCGTATGCAGCCATCGTTCCTAAAGGGGTTGCAACCAACATGGTCAATATACCGACCTGTAAAGAAGTTAGCGTAGCACGCATCCACTTTGATGATTCAAAGTAAACGTCATACCAACGTGTTGACCAATTACTGGGCGGGAATTCCAGGTATTGTGAATCAGAGAATGACATTGGCACTACGATGAAAGTCGGGATCACCAATAGCAGCATGATGATAATTGCTATCACATATAACCAAAGCCGGTCACCATGTGTTACTTGTGTATCGGATGCAGATTTATTCCACCAACTCATTAACTTTTACCGAATAATGCGATATCAAACTTGAAAATACGCACTGCAAGATAGAGGACAAGAAAGGTCGCTATCAAAAGAACAACACCTAGTGCACTTGCTGCCCCCCAATCGAACTGATTTTCGAGTATTGACGTTATTTGAGTTGACACCATCACCACACGTCCACCTCCGAGCACGGCAGGAGTGACATAAAACCCAAGGCAGAGTACAAAAACAATTAAAGACCCGGCCACCATGCCTGATAATGACAGCGGAAAATATACTTGCCAGAATGCTTTCACGGGTGATGCGCCGAGATTAGCTGCTGCATGCATCATATCGCGATCTATCTTTTTCATCGCGCCATATAGTGGCAAAACCAGAAAAGGCAACATGATATGAGCCATACCTATCAGCGTGCCGGTCATATTGTGTACAAGTTTTACGGGTGAATCCCAAAGCCCGATATGCATAGCAAATTCATTTAGTAAGCCTTTTTTTTGTAACAGTACAAGCCAGGCATAAGTCCGGACTAATAACGATGTCCAAAAGGGCAATAAAACCGCCAACATAAATATTCCTGCCCAACGCTTAGGCATCAACGCCAAAAAATAAGCCAAGGGATAACCAATTAGAATACAAATCAGCGTTGTCAGCAGACTGACCTGAAACGTGGTCTTGAACACACGTGCATAGGATTTGTATTCAATCATTTTCTGGTAATGTTGCCAGGAAGGCTGACCATCGCTGCCAATAAACGACAGATAAAACAACCAACCAACGGGAATCACAATCACAAGAACAACTAGCAATATGGCTGGAATTGCCAAACCAAGTAACGTCCACTGTTCACGAATCTGCTGATCCTTAAGTTCAGATTGATTTAATGATTCAGAACCGGAGCTCATTTTATTAGCGACTTTACTAGGTTAACTAACTTGAGGAATAATGACGACATCTTGCCTATGCAATCCCACGGATATTTTTTCACCAGGTCGCAAAATATTGTCCTTAGAATGTGCGCTAGTTCCGAAACGAACAGAAAGTCGATAGCCATCATCAATTGAAATCAGTGCAAAGGCCGTTTCGCCCTGAAACACAGACTCTTCGACTTCACCTTCAAACGTAATTATTGAATCTTGATTGCTCTGATTTTCGCTAATTACAAATAATCGCTCCGGGCGAATTACTAATGACCAATTTTTAGCAGTTTCGGTTTGAGGCTTATCTGCGATAATTTTACTTTTAAACAACAATTGTCCAGAGTCACTAGCTGAAAGTGGAAGCATTGTCGATTCGCCAATAAAATCGGCAACAAAGGCATTTTCGGGATGATTGTAAATCGCTTCAGGTGTATCTATTTGAGCGATTTCACCATCGTTGATAACCGCTATGCGATCAGACATTGTCAACGCTTCGCGCTGATCATGAGTAACGTAGACTGTTGTTACGCCGAGTTTCTCGTGTAAGTGTTTCAGCTCAATCTGCATTTGTTCTCGTAATTTTTTGTCGAGAGCTGAAAGCGGTTCATCCATTAGCAAAATTCGAGGCCGAAATACAAATGCCCGGGCTAAAGCCACTCGCTGTCTTTGTCCACCAGAAAGTTGATCAATTTCACGTTCACCAAATTCTGATAATTGAACTGTAGCCAATGCTTCAGCTACACGTTGTACACGTTCTTGTGGGCTGACACTCCGTAGCTTCAGTGGAAATGCAACATTTTCAGCCACCGACATATGTGGAAAAAGTGCATAACTTTGAAATACCATGCCTACATCCCGCCGATGCGGCGGTGTCAAAATCATTTCCTTTTCAGCGAAACAAATGCTACCGGCATCCGGTCTGTTAAACCCGGCAATGGCCATCAGCAATGTCGTTTTTCCTGATCCTGATGGCCCTAACAATGTTAGAAATTCACCGCTTTTGACCTCAAGATCTACTGAATTAAGCGCATATAACTTGCCATACTTTTTAGTCAGACCACGGATTGTGATAGGCAGTGCTGTCGAAGACCCTGATGGCTCGTTACCACGATGATCTAGCAAATTGAATGTCTCCACATCAAGCTGCCGATCGCTGCGGCTGATCGACAGCTTTTAGATCTGTTTTTATTATTCGCTTAACATTTCCATATAAAGTTCTAGAGCTTCGTTCCTATGTTCAGCATACCAATCAAGACTAACGGGCAACATCATTGGCACATTACTTGGATGTGAAGGCAGCGATTCAATTAACTCTTGTGGTGCTGTGGTCACTTCATAAGCCTTTTTATTAGTAGGCCCATAGGTTATATGAAATGGAAGATTGGCCTGATATTCCGGTTTCGAGATTTCGGCAAGAAACTGCATCGCCACGTCTTTATTCGGTGCACCTTTGGGCATAGCAAAACAGTCATAGTCGAGTAATGCCTGATCAAAAGAATAACCCACCGTAGCACCATCTTTTTTTGCATTATCGAAGCGACCATTCCAACCCGTGGTCATATCTACTTCAGCATCTTTCATAAGTTGAGCTTGCATTGCACCAGAATCCCAAAATACAGCGATATGCGGTTTTAATTCCCTGATTTTATCGATGGCCCGCATCATCCCTTCCTTAGTTGAAAGCACTTCATAAACTTGCTCAGGTGGCACACCATCTGCCATTAGCGCGGGTTCAAGTGCCCCGTCAACATTATTAGCTCGATAAGCACGAGTACCCGGATACTTCTCAACATCCCAGAAATCCGCCCAAGTGTTGGGTGCACCTTCACTACCAGGCTCACCGTACTTATCGGTATTCCAGGCCATTACAGTTGCAAAAACATCTGACCCGACACAATAATCAGTATATAAATTAGGATAGAAGTCAGATACATCAACTACACTGTAATCAATTTTTTCAAGACAGCCCTCGGCAGCAGCAGAAGCAGCGCCGCCTGAACCAGTCACCACTAGATCCCAGGTTACTGCCCCGGACTGCACCTGAAGACAGGTTTTTGACATACTGGCACCGGACTCTCGGGCAATCTCAATACCGGTGTTTTTAGAAGCATCGTTAAACAGTGCTTTATCCTGAGCTTCACCATAACTCCCACCCCAGGACACAACTGTAATGGGTTCGGCGATCGCGACTCCTGTCAATAATACGGTTGTCGTAATTCCGGCAATCGCTTTTGTAAGTGTTTGTTTTGAAAATTGATCACTTAATCTCATACTATACTCCTCATAATCTTGTGATTTGGTTTAGGCCTGACTAAAAGCAGATGCTGTTCATTTAAATTGCGCAGGCCCTTTTACAGATAATATTTAAATACGCCTAAAAACTGGCGTCATAGAAATCTGCGGACGACATATTAGCATACTATTAGCACCCTCCCGTAAATCGCCCCTTTAACACATCAAGCTAGGATGTTAACGAAAATAGCTATCATAGCTTTATCAATGTTCAGAGTAACTAATCGTAAACGACTATAGATTACTGCTGCCTTGGCACTTCTTTATATTTTTCAGCCAGGTAATTTGGGGGGTAAATTTAATTGGCGTGTTTGGAGTGGATAGCTCCAGATCAATTTATTACTACTAATATCTATAGATTCTAATGTTATGGATACTGCCGACTCGCTTTCAGGTTTATCTATTAAATAATAAAGCTGATTACCTACTATACTTAGCATCCTGGCGTCTTCACTAATAGACACATTCGAAATTTCTTTCGCCTTTTCTAGAGAAAAAACCTTCCAGTTATGTTTACCCGTAGCTGATAGGGATTGTGAAGAATCTTCACGGACAAAAATATGACGCCCATCAGAAGTGACTAGTGATGTAGTAGCGTTTGCTTGAATTAATTCAATACTTTGTAAATTAGCGCTGTCAGTCAAGTCACTAACATTAAGTGACAGGACCTGATCATGGCCTTGTTGATTAACAACCAATTTGGCAGACTTATTGCCAACGCGCCATGGTTTAGAATGCCATCTGTCGTCTCTAAGATATGGGTTACTCAGCTGATCAGTAGAATACTCGTCTGTATGGCTGACTGATCTTTCTATAGTCATATTGTCTGATTTCAGGTCAATTTTAATATCACCCTGAGCGTCGTTGGTAAATTTTTTTTTAATTTGAGCGGATGGGTAAGCGCCACCACGATAACGGCTGGAAGCTTCCCATTTAAATATAATGCTATCACTGCCTGGAAGTATGTAGTAACGAAACTGGCTCCCCGATGCAGTGGAGGTCAATACCCAGTCTGGAAACTCTACAATTTTTGTTTGAACGATAACGGGCTCAGAATCTCGAGTATTCAGCAAAATAAATTCCAGAGCATTTGTTTGATCAGCAACAGACTTTAATGCAATCAAACAATGACCAATAATTACTAATGGTTGTGAAGCAAGCTGGGTAGTAACCACCTTTTTACCGGTGTTAATGTCTATCCCATCTATGCCTGCATTCTGATTCGCTATCCATCCAATTGCGTTTTCAATATCCACGACCCCTCGGGGAATGGGAAAATAATTACTTTCTCGACTAAAATCCATAATGCAAGAAGCATAACATGCTGCTAATAATACTGGGCCATTAATGGAAATGAAAATTAATAAAACGCCAAAATATATTCGGATACGCACAAACAAAATTTACTATGCAATAATTAAGCGACCCGCATATCCTAACATGACTGTCCAGAATAACCCTTTAAACGCACGCTCACCAATACTCTGATTGATTTTGCGACCAGTAAGTACTGCAAGTGGAATTAATGGTATTGCCCACTGAACGATGCTCCAACTACTGTCTGTAAGCAAGTCTGCCTGAACAAATACAGCCACTTTGCTTATGTCTCCGACTAACGAAACTGCTGAAGCAGCACCTACAAAATAATAGCGGGGGAAATTAAAATTTCTTAAAGCCAGCCCTTTCAGAGGGCCCGATGTACCTGAAAACCCAGAAATGCACCCTGCAATGAATGCCAATACCAGTGCTGTTGTACGTCTTACGACTTGACCCGCTTTGCCCTCATTCCAGAATGTCGCTAACATACAAAAAATTACGACACAATTTACTAAGGTTACTGGGGCATTAATCATCAACTTAGCCCCTATTATTGTTCCAAGCGCTGTTACTACGATTACACCGAAGGCTGCTTTTATTGGAATCGTTCGTGAGTAAATAATCACCTTGCCAACATTATTGCAGGCAAGCAACAAAGCTGCGATAGCTATACCCTCTTTAGGACCAAACATTAACGCCATTGCAGGCACTAAAATCAAAGATCCCCCAAGACCCGCTGAAGCTGACAGTGTAAATGCTAAAACAACACAAAGTATAGCTATACTAAACATTGAACCTGGACCTATAAAAATTTTTGATCATCAGCTTTGTCACAATATTACACCCCTGACAAATCAATGGTGAACATACCGCGACCATGAGTTGCACAAACCAGTGTTTCGTCCATCCAAAAGAATTCTGCAACAGCACAATTTGTAGGGCCTTCATTAGTGGGAGACCAGGTTGCTCCACTGTCTTCACTTGCAAAGACACCAACCTCTGTGCCAAGGTATAAGAATTCTGACTTTCTTGGGTGTATAGCAAGCGTTCTGGCAGGCGCCTCCGGCAATGTTGCTCCAATTGATGACCAGTTAACACCACCATCGACTGTTTTCCAGATATTGTCAGAAGTGTATCCTCCAAACAAGCTGTAAACCACATCTGAATCGCTAGCATCGATGACTATACGAGTACAATACCGGTTTGGAGTAAGTTGGTTGCTGCCTGATGCACCAACAACTTTCCAAACTGGATTTAGAGCTGTTCCATTCGTCGTCTTAGCTACTAAGCCATTTGTATAGCCAACCCATATGTTATCGGAATCACCACTCGCTACAGCAATTGCGCTGACATCAATACCCGACCCAATGCTAGATTTTATAGCTCTCCATGAGGGTCCGCTTGAATTTGTATTAGGTGTTTTGGCATCATTGGTACGCCATAACGATTCACCGCCAGCCAAGATTCGCTCGGAATTATTGGGATCAAGAATAAACGGTGCAATAAATAAGGCTTTTTGGGCTTTTGAATCCGGTATGCTAAAAGGTATGGGCTTCCAATCCCAGATACCTATATTCTGGTTCCAAAACTTACCATTAATATAGTTTTCCCACCAATTGTCATCGCTAGTAGCGCCATTGGTGTTACGAAAAATTTCAAGATAAACATATTCACCGTAAAACAACTTATCATCCTGCGGATCTGCAGCACAATATCCACCATCGCCGCCTTGAATTTCAATCCAGCCTGAAGGCCCTCCAGCAGGGGAAAATGCGAGAGTTCCATTATCCTGTGTGCCGCCAATGATCGTTCCAGATTTCGTATTAGCAGCACAACCATAAAATTGTGTTACTGCATAATCATTAACTAAACTTGTCCAGCCATTTGTTCCGGTTGCATTGTTACCAGCAGTTGCTACATTACTTGCTTTATGAATACCTCCATCATTACCAAAAAACACAGTTTTGTTACTTGAGCCGTTGTAGTCAGGGTGTGAAACTATGGCGTGATGATCAGCATGTACAGAAGCTGATTCGCGCCAGTTGCTCATCGGTTTTAAAGTGTCTCCACCATTAGTGCTTCTCCACAAATCTATTCCTCCAACAACGACAAGATCGGAGTCAGTCATGTCACCGGCCCAGATAGTATTGTCATACCAACCCTGCTGCCCTAAAAAGCTCGCTGCATTACCTTCGGTGTTTAGAGAGTTACGTTTAAGATAAGTTTTACCTCCATCTTCCGAACGCCAAATTTCACCTCCATTTATGTCTACTGAAGCATAAACAATTGAAGAGTCTTTTGCTGCATAAGTTAACTCCACTCGTCCATCCCATAAACCCGAGTGGGTTGCTTGTCTCCATGTTTTCCCACCATTGGTTGTAAAATATGCCTCCCCGTTTACTAGTCCGCCAGCCACAGCTTTGCGGCTGTCACTTGGACTAAACTTCACGTCTGACATGCGGTCAGAATCGAGTACCTTTGTCCAGATACTACGTGCCGGGTCCTCGCTACGGAAAATACCAAAGCTGTCTGCCGTGCCCCCACTAAATGGCTGACTGGTGGCAACAAGCATTACTTTTCCATTTCTTGAGATCGCAATACGATTTACGTAGTGGAAGTTAGGATTATTTGTGGCTGCGATATGATGCCAGTTTATTTTATCGTCTGTATGGAAAATACCCGCGCCACGCTGGGCATCTACATTATTAAATCCTTCACCAGTTCCAGCATAGATTATATTTTCGTTAGATGGATCAATCGCCATGCTACAAATAGCTAGATTAGCCATCATGTCATCCACAGGCTCCCAACTAGCCCCAGCGTTATTTGAATTCCAAACACCACCGCCAGCGCTTCCTACCCAAATATTATCCGGATTGCTCGGATCGACAATTATTGCTCGAGTTCGACCTCCAATGTTCCCAGGGCCTATTGGTTGCCAAGCCGTAACAGAAATACCAGCGGCAGGCACCAAGGCCGGTGCAGAGAATAATGCCCTTGGTTGAACGCTGCGACCACATGGCACACCTGCCTTTAAAGGCGTATCAGAACTACGAGCCCTGGCACTATCTAATTGCCTTAATGCATTATTAACTGCATGTGGATGGATTTGGCCAGAATCATCAACTGCGATCAGGCGAGCATGTGCTTCTCTAGCACGTGGTCGGTCCCGATTATCCATCTTACGCTTGATACTACGGATTTGGTTTTCCGTGAGCTTTTTAATATCTCTTCGAGTGAGACCAAAGTCCTCATGAACCTGGTAGATTTGTTCATTACTTAAAGTCAGTTTTTTTGTCTTAGTAGCCATTGTTTCACCTCAAATTACAGCAATTTCAAAGTTCAATTAGTTTTTTGAGCACATACAGACAATGAACTTTTCCTTGCCTTCTAACATATCAATTAAAAACATGTATCGTCGAATGAACATTCCACATCATAGTCAAAGCCATTCGATCTTACGATAACCGTACCGTTCATCTCGGTAACGTATTCTGCCCGTCTCGAATTTCTTTTAACATAAGGAGACGACCTACTTGTACTTGACCAAACTTCGTGGCTTAGTACATTTTCTTCAACATTATCCTGGTAGTCACTTACTACCCCCGTATTTGGATGACCATGTGATAACCCCGAACTATATATAATGACCTGTGGGTTGACTTTGTCCGTCCATACATCATGATTGCTACTGTGAGTTTTTGCGCCATGATGCGATGCAGTTAATAAGGTAACCCGTTCAATTAAGGCTCCAAAAGAGTCCATGACCGCTCTTTCTGTAATACCGTGTGCATCTCCAGAGAATATAGCTTTGAAATTTCCATACTGAGTTAGTAATACTAGGCTTCTTGAGTTTTTAGAACTTCCAACATTTACCGTTAAGATATATGACATGGCATCCCCACATTGGAGTTCCTTTACAGCATTGCCTCGATTTGCATACTTAGCTGACCAGCCGTGATAGACAGGCACGTCATTTTGAAACCATTTTTTAATGAACTCTCCAATCTTCCCCCTATAGGATGTTAATTCCCCTCCAAGCCATATTGATTTTGGCCTCATATCATTTAATGCAAATGGAATCCGATTAACATGATCACGATCAGCATGACTTAATACCAAGATGTATTCACCATCAATAACATTGTTTAAGTAATTTTTAACTTCTGTTGCATCAAGATCAGTATCAGATGGATTCATGGAGCCACAGTCAACAACCATTGATAAGTTCGTATTTGGACAATCAATGATATGGCAACTACCCGCCCCTATATTCAGAGTATGAATCTCAATTTGGGAATCTGAATCAGTATCTGCTTGCGTATTCGATGGTAAATTCAAGGGACTGAAAACAGGACCTGCAGTTGTCAAAGTATCAGAGCGGCTGATAGTATTTTCAGTCGGCCTGCCTAAAGCTATTGCTGTGGGAATTTCAATATCAATCGGTTCACCGTCCATTAACATCTCTGGATCATCATCAAACACAGACGCTGAACTTACGCTTGATCCAGGTTGAACATCGGGTTCAGTTTTCAGTATCTTTTCATCTTCTTTGAAAACTGCACAAGAGAGAAGCATCACTGAGAAAAAAGTAATGACAACTAATCTAGGTATTATGGATAAAATGCTAATAAGTTTATATTCAATATATTTAATTATCACTTTGATTTCCAATTGTCTGGAAAACATCATTGAGTAATGAATTTTTAGTTTAACTTGGCACTAGTTAGGTTTGTTCTATTGTGAATAAAACTATTAAGAGTTAAAGATACGAGACCACCATCTAAACTTATCTTAATTTGCCTTGTGCCAGTAGATCATCCATCTCTCAAATTCTCTAAAATAAGTATTATTTTTAAAATATCTAAATTAATTTTTCTTTAATAACTCATTCATAACACAATTTAATTTAAATTGATGTACTAAATATCACAATTATCCAAATTAAATACAATATGTCTTTAGTCCATGCTTTGTGTTAACGCAACAAATCATCAACCAAAAATACAAGTGTTCAATATTCATTTGAAAGGTTGACGTGCTTATATGAGAGACAGATACCGGTTAAAAGTCAAACTCACCTTTATCTATGGACTTTGATTACTGCCAAGCCATTATGTAAGAGATTATCTGGCATAAAAAACCTCGCTTTCCTGGAATTAGAATAGTCAACTTCGGTATAAGCTTTAACCACTGCATTGCGTTTAAAATGGATATGAATGCGGCGTCCGGAGTAATTCGAATATCGACCGTCTGATCTTGGCCGGCCATCTGCTTAAATCCTTAAAAAACAATCGCTTATAAATATTGATTTTAGGCGCTTACTGTATTTACTTCTATTAAAACAACGGAGCAATTCCAAGTTTAAGCTCAATCGTTTTTCTAATAGACGACTAGAAATTACTAGTCAGGCTCAATAAATATGTACAACAGAGTATCTAAATCAGTGTTAATAAAATGGAGTTGTTTTTATAAAGAATAAAAATACCAACAGAAATGGTTACTAATGCTGCAATAATGCAAATTGAAGAATAGACATTATTAATGTGTTTCCATCTAAGTATTGGAATTGCAATAACGAATGACAAGATGCCCATACCTAGAAGAGAACCTAACCCAAATATCAGAATATACAACATGCCCAGCGTAACACTTTGTGTTGTCCCTAATGTCAATAAAATTAATGCTGCTGATCCCGCAAGTCCATGAACAAGCCCCACGAAAAATGCACGATAAGTGAAAGTGCGAGAATGCTTATGATCATGTGGATTTTGATCATGCGGTTTTGTTTCGTTCTTATGGCTATGCGCATGAAAATGTTTGACACCATCAGAGTGGACGTGTGAGTGAAAATGGATTTTCTCCTTCACTACCCTGCGAAACAAATCTAATCCTAGCAGCACTAACATCAGGCCAACAAACCATTCAAGTAACGCAGAAAACGTTTCAGGTACTATTGAATCGAAGGCTAACATAACCCCGCCTATTAAAAATAATGTGATTGTGTGGCCTAAGCCCCAAACCAGACCAATTCTGACAGCTTGATTAATACCGGAACTCTGAGTGGTTAAACTCGCAACGGCTGCAAAATGATCACTTTCAATTGCGTGTCTGAGGCCGAACAGAAATCCAACGATTAACAAGTTTTCCATTTAATAATCGGACTCGCTATTTGACTTGGGTTGACGAATAATGAACTCAACTAATTGTTCTGGGGTTCGGAACATTATTCCGGTTTCATATTCTGGTCGCTGGATCATCACTACAGGTACATTCAACTCTCTTGCGACTTGTATTTTACTGTAAGTTGCCGGCGTGCCAGCATTTTTTGTGACCAAGCAGTCAAATCGTTCGCTTTTGAATAACTGGCGTTCGTTATCAATATTAAATGGCCCCCTTGCTTTTATCAAATGTACATTTTCGACTTTCGGATCAAGATCAGTGCGAATACATCTTGCAGTAAATCGAAGAGTTTTGAGTTGAGCATAGTCAGCGATAGTTCGCCCTCCCACACTCAAAAAAACATGGCGGCCCTTGGGCAACTCAGACAAATAATCTATTGCCTCACCATGATCATTGACTTCGATCCAGTTATCAGTGTCTCGCTTAGCCCAGGCTGCACTTTGTAAGCTTAACAATGGCACTTTTATCTCAACACTGGCATTAAAAGCAATTTGTGAAATCTCTTTTGCGAAAGCGTGTGTGGCATCAATTAACCAGTTTACTTTTTCGGCTTTGATTCGCTCGATAAGATCCGATGCACCATTTAATAATCCAACAATTTGACGGTCTGCCTGGCTATATCCTGATGTTTTCCTTGTTAAACACACCGTCGTGTTAAATTGCGAATACTCGGCCAAACTATCGATCAGTTCCCTTGCCAGGGTTGTTCCCCCTAAAACTAGCAACTTAACTGTCAACGGTTTCCCCAACCACCTGACCGTTGCGATCAACAATAATCACGTTAACCGTCATAGAATTATCGAGTCGCTTAGTAATTTGCCCCTGCGCCAATCCAGCAATATGAGCTGGTAGATCGAGACCAGCTTTTAATGAAACCCCGAGAACTTCAAGCGCAGTATTGGCTCCAACAATGTGTTTACACAGAGCTGCGTCAGCACCAATCAATTCGGCCTGATTTGCCAGCCAACCAAAATCTACTTTTGATTCCTTGGAATGTAAATTTATATGTCCCATGGCTAACTTACAGATTTTACCAAAACCACCGCCTATGGTTAGCTTGGGAATCGAATGCTTGCGCAAATATTTCAAAACCGCACCAACAAAATCGCCCATTTCCAACATTGCCACATCTGCCAATCCCAAGTAACGTTGAACTGTTTGTTCTGAAGTACTGCCAGTACAGGCCGCTACATGCTCAATGTTTGAGGCTTTGGCTACATCAATACCCCGATGAATCGAATCAATCCAGGCAGCACAAGAATATGGTTTAACAATACCGGTAGTCCCTAAAATTGATAACCCGCCAACAATGCCTAAGCGGCCGTTCAATGTTCGTTTAGCCAATTCCTCACCATCGGGAATGCTAACTATTATCTCAACATTTCCAGGTTGATCATACAGATTGGCCAATTCATCAATCACCTGCTCTAGCATTTGCCTGGGCACTGGATTAATGGCTGGTTCGCCCACTGCCAGTTTCAAACCAGGACGAGTGACTATACCCACACCTTTCCCTGCTTTAAATTGGACACCAACCTGTTGAGTGAGCCTGACAGTACTGACAATTTCAGCACCGTGGGTCACATCTGGATCATCACCTGCATCTTTAATTACACTCGCTTTTGCTGTTGTTTCATCAATTATTTCCAGCGATTCAAGCTCGAATTCAACCTGTTGACCGCGAGGTAAAGTTATTGCTACTTTTGCTACCTTGCTACCTGTGATTAAGCTATGATAAGCGGCCTTGGCAGCCGCTGTAGCACATGCACCCGTGGTCCACCCCTTCCTTAACTTGTTGGGGCTTTTAATTGGGTCAGTTGGGGCAGATGATTGTTGCAAGCAAGTACTATATTTAACGTTGTTGGGTTGTTATAAAGCACTATCCATGCAGTTACAAGAATTATCGGATCAATTCCCTGAAGTTCAGCCAGGACAAGTCTGGCTGGTCGGTGCTGGCCCCGGCGATGTTGGTTTATTAACATTGTCAGCACTAAAGGCCATCCAATCGGCGGATTGTTTGGTTTATGATGCCTTGATAAACACTGAAATTCTGGATTTAGCCAGTGCGAAAACAGAGAAAATTTATTCAGGCAAACGTGGCGGCAAACCCTCTGCCCAGCAAAAAGATATTTCATTAAAACTGGTCGACTTAGCTCGAGAAGGTAAACGAGTCGTCAGATTAAAAGGCGGCGACCCGTTTGTATTTGGCCGCGGTGGCGAAGAAGCACTTGCTTTGGTAAAACATAAAATTCCCTTCAAAATTATCCCCGGAATAACTAGCGGCGTAGCTGGTCCAGCTTATGCAGGCATCCCGATTACTCACCGTGATTACAATTCGGTTGTCAGTTTCATCACCGGACATAATGCCAATAATGAAGAGATCGATAAAGTTGACTGGACCACTTTAGCCACCACCGGCGGCACACTAGTGCTATATATGACTTTACATCGATTAGACTTGATTGCTGAAAAACTAATCGACGGTGGCCGCTGTGAAAATGAACCGGTAGCGTTGATCAGCAATGCAACGACTGATCAACAAAGTGTGCTGGAAACCACTTTACGAGAGTGTAAAAACTATTCTGATGACTGGAATATCGCTACTCCCTGCATAGTCATAATAGGCAAAAACGTAACTTTGCGCTCACAGCTCAACTGGCTTGCGAATCAAGCTCTGAGCGAATGAAAAGGGACTATTCTGGCATCATCCTTGCTGCGCCTAGCTCCGGTAGTGGCAAGACAACAATTACTCTAGGATTGTTAAGACTATTATTACAAGCCGGTCAAAAGCCTCAGGCTTATAAAGTCGGTCCAGATTATATTGACACCCATTACCACAGCTTGGCCAGTAAAAGCGAATGTCACAATCTAGATCCCTGGGCAATGCGACCATTGTTAATTGCTCAGATGATCTCCCATCTAGGTGCTAGCAGATTCAATCTGGTTGAAGGCATGATGGGATTATTCGACGGCGTGACGCCGGATTCAGGTTCGACGGCTGATTTAGCCAAACTCACGGGTTGGCCTGTTATTCTCATTATTGATGCCAGCAAACAGTCGCACTCGATCGGCGCCTTAGTAAAAGGCTTTTTATCGTATCGTAAGGACATTGAAATTGCCGGAGTCATCCTCAACAAAGTCGGCAGCAGCAAACATACTGAAATGTTAAGGCAAGCTTTAAAACCTCTGAACACCATAGTGTTCGGTGCCATACCTAGAAACCCTGAACTAGAAAGACCAAGTCGTCATTTAGGGCTTCACCAAGCTCATGAGCACAAAGAAATCGATAGTTTCATTGATAAAACTGCGGAGCATTTGAATCAGTATCTAAACTTAAGTTTAATACAAACCTACGCACAAGCCTGCTCGTTGCCTCAACACATTACTGGTGATGAGCTCAAAACCGTAGTGCCACTTGGCCAACATATTGCAATTGCCAAGGACGATTCCTTTTCGTTTATTTATGCTCATTTCATTAGTTCGTGGAATAAAAACGGGAGTGAAATAAGTTATTTCTCACCACTTTCTGATGAATGGCCTGACTCTGATTGCGATACTATATTTTTACCTGGTGGTTATCCTGAATTGCATTTACTGGAATTAGAAGCAGCACAAAACTTCAAGCAATCACTCATTGACGCTATTCAGCAGAACAAAACGATTTATGCGGAATGCGGTGGACACATGGTGTTGGGCCAATCCATCACTGGTAAAGACGAAAAAAAGTATTACATGGCCGGATTATTACCCCATAGCACTTCGTTTGCTGAGCCTAAAATGACCTTGGGTTATCGGCAACTTGAATTGATGCAGGATAATCTACTTGGGCCTATCGGTACGATTTATAGCGGCCATGAATTTCATTACAGTCAGGAGATCGCCGAACCTGATGACAGGACGCTATTTAAAATGGCCAATGCAACGGGTGCAACAATGCCAAACACAGGTTATCATCGCGGCAATATTTGTTCCTCGTTTATCCACTTGATTGACATTGCCAAAACACCAACTTAGTTACCCGATTAGACCAGAGTGAGTACTTCGTTTTTTGATCAACCTTCCCGTGAAATGCTGATGCATATCATGCAATCACGCCGTGACGTGCGAGGAAATCATTTTTCTGATCAACCGGTCAGTGATGAAGTGATTCTGGAATTGCTCTCTGCAGCGATGACAGCACCATCTGTCGGTCTGTCCGAACCGTGGGAATTTATTATCGTCAAAGACTTAGACACTCGCAGAAAAATTGTCCAGAATTTCAAACAAGCCAATCAATGTGCAACTGAAGAATTTCAAGGCGATAAAAAAAATCATTACAAGCGACTCAAACTAGAAGGTATCTTGGAATCAGCATTTAATTTAGCCGTTTTCTATAACCCTCCTGAAGAGCCCGTGCTCGGCCAAAACAGCATGGAAGAAGTTGGTCGCTACAGTGTAGTTTGTGCTATCCAGAACTTATGGTTGATGGCTCGCGCTTATAATATAGGCCTGGGCTGGGTCAGTATACTGGATCCCCAGGATGTCAAGAAAGTGCTGAAAGTACCCGATAACCACGAGTTAATAGGCTACTTGTGCCTTGGCTATGTCAATGATTTCCTCGACAAACCAGAACTGGAAATCCTCGATTGGAAAAAACGCCGCCAAAAAAGTTCTGCAGTGCATTTTGAAAAGTATTCAAAGCCAGCTATAAATGGCAATTAGCTTCTTTAGATTAACTTTTAGCCTGTAAGGTTTTTTACAGTTTGTACTACTCAAACACTAGTTTATTTTCTTTGTCGTGTTGTATAATTTAAGCAGTTCACAGGTCTACAGCAGAGTAATTGGGAAGTCAGAAAATCTGCACTGCCCCCGCAACGGTAGAGAAAGAGTTTTATTCAACTCAACGAGTCCGGAACCAGCCTTGAACAAGGAAACCATTGAATGGTTGAATCAATAATTCAGTAGCACGGGTGAGTGCAAAGGTAAAATGGTAATGACAACAAAAGTCCAAAGCAACGTTGGCGTTAACGTCGAGTCCGGCCAACTTAAACTAACTCAGATTATCGGCGCATTATTGTTAGGTGCAGTTCTACTTTATGGTGTTGGCTTCGCTCCTTTGCAAGCCGCACATAATGCAGCACACGACACACGGCATTCATACGCACTGCCCTGTCACTAATCATAGTTAAAAATATACCCCAGGTTGGCCAAGCTAGCCTGGTGTACATGACATTATTGCTGAGGACTTTTTGATGTTCCGAAATATTATTTTTTCTGCCCTGATCGCGGGCATTGCTTCCGGTTTAATCTACGGATTATTTCAAGCTACTCAAATCAGCCCTATCATCTATGCCGCCGAAGAATACGAAGTCAGTGATGATGCCGGCCAAGTCGATGATGGGCACGATCACAGTCATGACCATGAAGCTTGGGGTCCAGAGGATGGCATGGAACGCATACTTTATACGCTTGGCAGCACCATTTTAACCAGTATTAGTTTTGCCATCATTTTGATTGCATTAATGCAATGGCACAATCTCAAATCCAGCAAACCTAAGATTACCTGGCTAAGCGGCCTAGGTTGGGGGCTAGCCTTTATGATTAGCTTCTTTGTCGCTCCGGCAATGTTTGGCTTGCACCCTGAGGTACCAGGCACACAGGCTGCACAACTTGAACATCGCCAACTCTGGTGGTTATTTTGTGCTATTGGTACTTTGTTGGGATTAGCTGTACTTTACTATGCACCAGCCAAGTTCAAGCTGGGTGGATTATTGCTAATCGCCCTGCCGCATATAGTAGGTGCACCCCATATTACTTCAGATTTGACCTTTGCCAACACTGACCCAGCCGCAGTCCAAGCTTTAACAACACTTAGTAAACAGTTTTACAATATGACCGCAATTGGTATGTTGATCTTCTGTTTAGCTCTGGGTGCTTTGTCCGGGTTTGCGGTTAACCGGTTTAGATTTTAAATGGCCTTTGATTAGTTAATTGGGCGTTACGTCATTGCGAGGGAGTGAATTAAATGAACGACCGCGGCAATCTATTAATTACTTTTCAAATTACTTAGCGCTTGAATTAACTTGTCATTATGCTCAGCCTTGCGAGTTGAAACCCGAATATATTCGGGCAATCCGAACGAACTACAGTTTCGCACCAGGATGTGTGAATCAAGTAACCGACGTCTGAAAGCAGTTGCATTCCCTACTTTGATTAGAAAGTAATGGGTTGATGACGGCATAGGCGTAAAACCTGAATCCGATAATTGCTGTTTCAACTGTTTAGCAAGTTCCAGCGTTTCTGCAATAGTGCGTTCAGTCTCGCCACTATTCGCCAAAAGAAATTCTCCAGCTTTTTGTGCCATTGCACTAACACTCCAAGGCGGACATTGAGCAGCGATTGCTTCGATGTATTTCTTGTCAGCCAAGGCATACCCGAGCCTCAAGCCAGGAATAGCGAAGTCTTTAGTCATTGATCGCAGAACGATAGCATTTTGAAAAGCATTTGGAGCAAATTGAGGTAATCCCACAAATGCTCGATAAGCCTCATCTAACACTAAAAATCCATCTATTGCTTCACAACTTTCGGCAATTTGATGAATCTGCTCGTGTGTATAAACATGACCGGTCGGGTTATTCGGATTACAAAAAAATGTAAGTTTCGGTCTTATTTCATTGATTTCATTGCTTATTTCTTCAATATCTATATTAGGATTACTGATATCCAATTGATATTGATCTGCTTGAATACCCAGCAAATCCAATGCATTTTGATATTCCCCAAAGGTAGGTGTAACTACCAAAACACGATCACCAGAATTTACGAACGCTCTGACACACGCCCAAATTAATTCCACACTGCCATTGCCTATTGCGAGACACTCAGGTGGCATATCATTGACGTTTGCTAAGGACTGCTTTAACTCAAAGACTTGAGGATCCGGATAATGGGTGAGATCTATATCTGTCAGGTAATTGTTTAACCCCGGTGGTGCCCCAAATGGATTGGAGTTAACACTAAAATCAATAATGTCATTAGGATCAATACCCAGTTGTATCAACTCCTGAGGACGAATCCCGCCATGTGCTTCAGGCATTAAAATTCAATACCTTTTTGCGCTTTGACACCTTGTTCCTTATAGGGATGTTTGATCGGACGAATTTCACTCACCAAGTCAGCAGATTCGATTAAATCATCTTTTGCATGACGTCCAGTAACAATAACGTGCATCATTTCTGGACGAGTATTTATTACTGCCAGCACTTCATCTGTATTCAGATAATCGTATTTCAAAATGATATTGAGTTCATCCAACAACACCATATCGTAATCAGGACTTTCAATCATCTCCTTGGCAGTTTGCCAGGCTTTTTCGGCTGTGGCGATATCCTGTTCACGGTTCTGCGTAATCCAGGTAAAGCCGTCTCCAATAGAATGAAACTCAACATTATCAAAACCACTCAAGACATTACGCTCGGCCGTTTCTTTAGCACCTTTAATGAACTGGACCACACCCACCTTCATTCCATGACCGACAGCACGTATTACCATTCCCAAAGCAGCGGAAGTTTTACCTTTACCGGTACCTGTATTAATAATAAACAACCCTTTTTCTTTGGTTGCTTTTGCTTGTTTCTTCTCGTAACCGGCATTGCGTTTTTCCGCCGCACGCTTGTGTTTTTCCTGATCAGTAATGGACATGATTTTAATCCTGCAAAATAATAGCAATCGATTTTAGTTGGGGCAGATAATGTTGACAAGCTATCTTATTCTGATAGCAAGGGATCGATTAAATAGTTAAAAATCTGACAAATGTCTCTCCAGTAGCATTCGCTCATGTAACAAGCGAATGACTTCAATCACTGAATTGTCATATCGATAAAAAATCACATGGTGATTGATTTGTATTGAACGATAGTTTTTACGAATATCAGAGCGACTAATACCCATTTCCGGTGGTGAATTAAATTTTCAATGCCATCAATTAATTCATCGAAATACAAATCGGCCTGATTCTAATTGAACTTTCTAAATGTATAGAGCCAGATGTTCTCCAGATCAATTTCGGCTTGTGGGGAAATGATAACTTCAATTATCAACGCCGCCTAGACCTGCCTTTTCCTTGGCTCTATTACGGATTCTTTCCACGTCTAGCGGTAAACTCGGACCACTGTTTTCACCTTCAATTAAAGCTGCACGTAATAGCGCAACCTTTTGTTCATGTTCTTCCAATAAACGCAGCCCCTGACGAACGACTTCGCTGACTGAGTTATAACGTCCATATTCAATTTGGGTGGCAATGAAATTGTCGAAATGATCGCCTAAAACAATGCTGGTATTTTTACTTATGGCATTATTATAGCTTTTTATTATTAATAAATACTAATTATTGGTAATTATCTAGTCGCGTATTTCGATTCTTATTAAGGTTAGCACCGGTGAATTTTAATTTAGAGTTTTTATCTTGATACTCTAGTCAATGATATTAAACGAATTCACAAGATTGTCTCATCCCGCACCCTTTGGGTATAAAAACCGTAGTGGAGGGATCTTGTAGCTAGTTCTTTAGATTCCTCTATTCGCTATCGCTTTTATACCCGTATGGCTGCAATCGGAATAACATGGCACGCTATATACGGCATTCATTTACATATCATAATGCGCTACCAATTAAGGTTGTATTAGTTGAGCCTGCCAGACATCTGCCAATTTTTCACATTGCCCAATTCTTATTGCTCCCAGATCAATATCAATAACAGTCACTTGAGCATCAAATTCAGGTTTAGCTGGTAAGATCTTGAAGTAACCGTCAGTAATCAGAATCAGTTTGGACATTGCATTCGGCTGATTATTTTGCGCTAGCTTGAGCATATTCCCAGCTTCAATAATTGCTCGATCTATCGGCGTATTGCCACCGATAGCAAGCTTGGAAATTGTTGGTGTAATGAGTTCACGGTTAACTCGTTGACAAGCAGTCACCACCCTCACCTCATCCGCTGAAAATTCTAACAATCCTATCCGTTCACGTCTTGTGTAAGCTTGCTCGAATAACGCCAAAACAATTCCTTTGGCTTTGGAAGCCGCTTTATCACGTAAAGTACTGGCAGAGGTGTCCCAAAGAACTACCGTATTAGTCGGCACCTGATTAATCAGACGCTTGTAAACTAAATCAGCTAGTTTCTGAGGCTTACCTTTGTTTTGGATGAGAGTTTGTAACCAACTAATAGAGTTGGATGCTTTTGTTTTTCCCTTACCGGAAGTACCAAGATGCTGGCTTAGTGCAGAATAGTTTTTATGTTTGGTCTGATTGCCGCCGCGCAGACCGGCGCGACGGTTTAGACTTTTTTTCTTTAAGGGCCTGATCCAAGTACTCGACTTCCGCCTGATGACGTCGGTCGTCTTGATTGCTTGCTGAATCAACCTGCTGTTGCTGTGTTGGATCGCTTGGCCGGCGTTTGGGAGGTGCGCTGTCCTGTGTGAGCTTGCGTCTATGCCTCAACACAAGTTCTTTTACTTGATCTATATCCTCACTGCCTACTTCAGTTCTCCCTTCAAGCGCTGCGTTTGCTCTGACTGCTTTATACAATGTGATATCGGCTCGCAAGCCTTCACAACAGGAAGATGAGCATAGTTCAGCAATAGCATCACCGATTTCTTCAAGAACAACAACATTTTCAAGATCAGTCCTTGCAACTTGCAGGCGTTCAGTTAAGCCTGTTTGCTCCGCCTCATAACCACTCATGAAAGTCGATGGGTCAGCTTCGAACGCCAGGCGTCGGGCAACAACTTCTTTTCTTGCCTGTTGTGCAGTTGGTGTTTCACTCAATACACAAAAGCCAAATCGATCAAGTAACTGTGGCCGTAACACACCTTCATCCGGGTTCATGCTGCCGACCAGAACAAACCTGGCCTCATGCTGATGAGAAATACCATCACGCTCAACAATATTAATGCCGCTGGCTGCCACATCTAGTAAAACGTCGGTTAAGTGATCGGCAAGCAAATTTACTTCATCTATATAAAGCACTCCCTTATGTGCCTTGGCCAACAAACCGGGTTTGAACTTAACTTCGCTGTTGGAAAGGACTTCACCTATATCCAGCGAGCCAATTAATTGCTCTTCAGAAGCACCTAAAGGCAAATTGACAAACTGACCACTGCTCATTAACTGCGCTAATCCTCGGGCTAACGTTGATTTAGCACTGCCTCGATCACCCTCAACTACTACGCCACCAATACTAGGGTCAACAACGCACAAGCTTAACGCTCGTTTCAGTTCGTCATTGCCCACCACGGCAGTAAAAGGATAATCAGCTTTCATAGTCATTGTTCTAAGGTATTTTCGGCATCAATCATAATGGATTCGATTTTACCGCGCATGTCGCCCGGTTGCTGCCATAATTCTCGATCCATGGCTTCGATAAAGCGTTCGCTCATCTCTCTTAAAGCGGACGGATTGTTATCAGACAGAAATTGACGCACTTCATCATCAAACAAATAAGCATCCGCTACCATTTGATACTGATAATCTTCAATCACATTGGTGGTGGCATCATAGGCGAATAAGTAATCCACTGTCGCCGCCAGCTCAAAAGCACCTTTATACCCATGACGTTGAATGCTATCGAGCCACTTTGGATTAACCACCCGAGAACGAATCACTCTGGAAATTTCTTCCTTTAAACTGCGAATACGTGGATTTTCTGGATGACTGGTATCGCCATGATAAACGGCTATTTTCTCACCACGATAATGTTCAGCGGCGCTGGTCATACCACCCTGAAATTGATAGTAATCATCGGAATCCAGAATGTCGTGCTCGCGGTTATCCTGATTTTGTTGCACAGCGTCTATGGTGCTAAGTCGATGAACAAAGGTATCACGTGATGTCGTGCCCTCGTCTTTTTGCCCATAAGCATAGCCGCCCCAGTTGGTATAAGCCTCAGCTAGATCGCTGGGATCATCCCAAATTTGTTGATCAATTAAGCCTTGTAAGCCAGCTCCATAAGCACCCGGCTTAGAGCCAAATACTCGCCAGCCTGCTTGTTTGCGTGCCTGATCTCCTTCTACTCCCTGATCAATTAATTGCTGTGTTTCGTTGAATATCCGGGCACGGATAGGATTCATTAATTCGTCTTCGTCTTGCTCAGCGACTTTTTGTACGGCCGCATCAAAATATTTGATTACATTTAAAAAGGCATCCCGGAAAAAACCAGACACGCGCAAAGTGACATCCACACGTGGGCGGTTGAGCACTGACAAAGGTAGTATTTCAAAGTCCTGCACACGATTAGAACCGGTCGCCCACTTGGGCTTAACACCCATTAGCGCCAAAGCCTGGGCGATATCATCACCGCCTGTACGCATGGTGGCAGTCCCCCACACCGAAATTCCAATACTGGTTGGAAATTCACCGTGATCCTGAACATAACGCTCCACTAATCGCGTAGCAGATTTAAAACCAATACCCCATGCTGTAGGCGTTGGCACCGCCCGTACATCGACTGAATAAAAATTACGCCCTGTCGGCAACACATCAACCCGTCCACGACTAGGGGCTCCGCTGGGACCTGGTGGCACAAATTTTCCGTCTAAACCAACCAAGAGTTTATCTAATTCATTAAACCCTGATGTATCCAATGCCGGAACAACTTGTTGCCGGATACGATCCAATACCTGCTTTGCTAGTGGAAAACTCTCAGGACAGATATTTGCCTCATCAGTTAATATGGCCATAGCAAATAACTCTAGTCGTTCACGAGTATCACCATTAGTGCGCCAAGCGGTTCTTAGTAACTCCGCAAGTTGCTTAGGCTGGTCAGCCGACCAGTCTTGAGCCATATCACAGGTCAGTGGATCAAATTCCACATCAAAACCAAAATCCTGCGACAAAGCTTTTATCAGACTTTGATTTTCCTGTTTGCCATCTGCAACCGGCAATCGGCTAATTGCCAACAGCGTTGAGGCTCGCGATTCAGCCTCGGGAGATTGTCCAAAAATATGTAAACCATCGCGAATCTGAGATTCCTTTAACTCACACAGATAAGCATCCAACTGATTTAATAATTGATCCGAATCCTCACTATCGGTTTTTTTAATAGCACTAATTTCTTCCAACAAGTTGTCTTGTTGGCATTTTTCCAGGATTTGCTTTTTTAATAGCGTACTACGCACTGGATCCAGACTGATCGCATCATAATATTCATCTACCAATTTCTCCAGTTCCACTAGCTCACCGTACGTTTCTGCTCGCATTAATGGTGGCATCAAATGGTCGATGATTACAGCTTGAGCACGCCGCTTTGCCTGAGCGCCCTCGCCCGGGTCATTAACAATGAAGGGATAAAAATGTGGAATCGGACCCAGGATAACATCGGGCCAGCATTGATTCGACAACATCAAACTTTTACCCGGCAACCACTCCAAATTACCATGCTTGCCTACATGAATAATGGCGTCCATTTTAAATTGGTGACGCAACCAAAAATAAAACGCCAGATAAGCATGTGGTGGAATCAGATCGGGATCATGATAACTGGCATTCAAATCGATGTGATAGCCACGCGCCGGTTGAATACCAATAAATACATTGCCTGAGCAAAACCCTGCAATACAAAAAGCACCATCGACCACCATCGGATCATCCAAGGGTTCACCCCAGCGTTCTAATAATTGATTTTTAAGCATTGGATGCAATTGTTCAAAGTACTGCTCATAGTCGGCTACATCCAACCACTGAGCATGTTTGCGAATGCCCAGCATATCGATGTCATTTGTTGTACCCTCTAGCAGCTTATCTATTAACGCATTGCCATCATCCGGGAGATGATCAAGCTGGTAATCTTGGGCAGCCATGGCTTGCAAGATATTCACAGCTGAAGCCGGTGTATCCAGGCCCACGCCATTACCGATTCGCCCTTCCCGAGTCGGATAATTCGCCAAAATCAGAGCGATATTTTTTTCTTGATTGGATTTTTGTTCAAGCTTCAGGTTGTTACTAACAAAATCACTCACCCATTGAATACGTTCCGAGTGAGGTTGATAACCGCTGATTGAAGTCTGGGTAGTTTCAGAATAACCTAGCTCCCCTTTAAATGAAATCGTGCGGCTAATGACACGGCCATCCAATTCAGGCAGAACCACATGCATAGCCAGATCACGTGGTGACAAGCCTGTCAGTTCTTCTTCCCAGCTTTCACAGTTAGAGGAGGAAAACACCGTTTGAATCACTGGAACCTTGACAGCAAATGCAGACCAATCCGGATCAGGGACTTGCCCAGGATCAGTCATGGCAAAACTAGTGGTGTTGATGACCAGCTTCACTTCGGCTTTAAGCAATAAATCATTAACCACTGTCAAACATTCATCGTCTTTGAGCGAAGTCAAAGCGATTGGTAAAACGTTAATATTCAGTTGATTCAAACTCGTACTGAGTTCATCGATGACCTGCAAGTTACCGGATTGATAATGGGCCCGGTAAAATAAGATGGATACAACAGGTGCGTCTTGCAACCAATTAGACTGCAAGCTCAAAAAATCAATAGCACCAACTGAGTTTTGGTATAGTAGTGTTTTCGGCAATGGTTTAGGGTGTTGCCAGTCCAGGCTTTCGGGTAACTCGACACCAAGACATTTATCCAGCAAGTACGCTAAAAACGAGCTGGCATTATCAGGGCCGCCTTGACGCTGGTACGTCCACAGGTCGTGGCATATTTCTGTTTCTTGATTGCCGTAGGTTTGTAATTGCTGATCATATTGATCAGTACCCGATATAAGAATAAGCTTGAGCTGCTTTGATTGCGCAACAGTGACTAATCGATCTACCAAATACTGCCAGTAACTGTATCCACCCAATAAACTAGCCACGATCACTTTGGCGTGTTGTAGAACTTCTTCTATATATAAATCTATCGAGGCGTGATTACGTAGATGACTGAGATTGGCCAAACGAATTTGGGCATAATCGCTATAGATTTCAGCTTTTTCAGCGAGTATAGCCAAATCCGTATCAGCAGCTGAAAGAATAACCACATCACCCGGCGACTGACCAAGCTGAATAATAGCGGTTTCATCGCTATAGCCACCGGGTTTGGCGACTAGTAAATGCATAAGGTATATCTGCTAGGCAGCTTGCTGCAGCAAGGAGTCCAATGCTGATTTTAAAGCCGCCTCATCAAGATCATGACCGATAAATACTAGCTTGCTGCAGCGGGTTTCATCAGCCTGCCAGAGTCGATCAAAGTAATGATCAAAACGTCGACCAACCCCCTGCAATACACAGCGCATCGGCTTGCCGGGAATATTTAGAAAACCTTTGATTCGATAGATTTCGTGTTCATTGACCAGGCCAGACAAAACGACCATTAACTTATCCAATTCAATGTCCGCAAGATCAATATTGACTGAATCGAAGTCATCATGATCGTGATCTGACTCACCGTCCTCTCCATGATGCTGGCTATGATGGTCAATGACTTTGTGAATATGATCTTCACTTGCTGCTTGTTGTCCCAATAACACGTCAAGCTCAGCATGGCCAAAACGAGTTTCAATAACTTTGACAGATTGGGGCAATTCTTTGTCCAGTAATTCATGAACCGTTGATTTTTGCTGATGGTCCATTTGGTCGGTTTTATTCAAAAGCACCAGGTCAGCGGCGGCTAACTGATCCTCAAATAATTCATGCAATGGCGATTCGTGATCCAGGTTCTCATCCATTTTTCGCATTTCATCGACTTTTTCCGGATGAGCTGCAAATAAACCTTCAGCAGCCGCTGGACCATCCACAACTGTAATCACCGCATCGACAGTGCAGGATGATTTAATCTCAGGCCAGTTAAAAGCTTCTACTAAAGGTTTAGGCAAAGCCAACCCTGAAGTTTCAATGAGTATATGATCGATTTGGTCACGCCGATCAACCAGCTCTTTCATTACCGGGAAAAATTCTTCTTGCACCGTGCAGCATAAACAACCATTTGGCAGTTCAATGACGTTCTCGCCTGCTTTTTCGTCCTCACAGCCAATCGCGCACTGTTCAATAATGTCTCCGTCGACGCCCATTTCGCCGAATTCATTGACGATAATCGCGATACGTCGACCTTCATTGTTTTGTAAAATATGGCGAACCAATGTGGTTTTACCGCTGCCTAAGAAGCCGGTGATGACGGTAGTTGGAATTTTGTCAAACTGCATAGCCATATTATTCATCCTGTAGTTGATAGTCATCAGTGAATGCCGGTATTCGAGCCACAAAATGTCCTCCTTTCATGCCCTGCGGCCATTCTCGGAAAGGCACCTGGCCGTCTGCTTGATCCATGTACTTGGCAAAATGCTCAAGGATGGCTTGTGCGCTTTCGACAGTTGGTTCGAACTTACCCGCTACATAACTGATTTTGTTCTGCGAACGAAAGTGTACATTACAATGTCGCTCACAACCCATTAAACAAGCGATCTGCTTGATCGTATAAGCGCCTTGGTAACGTGCTTCAGATAAGATTTCCGGCGCCAGTTTGGTGATATGTTGATAAAGATATTCACCTCCGGTAATGCCATTAAGCTCTTTATCCTGCTCACTATAACGGCAGGTCGAGCAAATGTATAAAACAGCGTGTTCGGACATTAGATCGCGAAGCAATTGTAAAACTAACGCCGGATTATTGACCCCATGTGGGTTGAGGTCAAGCAAGTTGTGACAGCTATGGCTGTCATCCCGTACCCATTCGGGCATAAAAGCTTTGCCGAGGGATCTTAAAAATACTGATTGGGCATTTCATTCTAAACGATCGAATTAGGTAAAAAATTTATCACCAACTCATCTATACTTCTGAGCGACAAGTTCACTTATTAAGAGTATGTCAAAGTCCGGTACATTAATGGTTCAAGGCACCACTTCCAACGCAGGTAAAAGCACTGTGGTGACAGGTATTTGCCGGGTTTTGAAACGACGCGGCTATTCAGTTGCTCCGTTCAAGCCGCAAAACATGGCGCTTAACAGTGCTGTCACGATGGACGGTGGTGAGATTGGACGAGCCCAGGCGGCACAAGCTCAAGCCTGTGAACTTGATGCAATGATAGACATGAACCCTATTTTGCTCAAACCAACTTCGGAAGCTGGTTCGCAAATTATTATTCATGGCAAATCTATCGGAAACATGTCTGCCGTTGAATTCCATCAGTTCAAGCCTAAAGCTAAAAGTGCTGCTCTAGAATCCTATGATCGCTTAAAACAAAATTTTTATTTTGTTGTTGTTGAAGGTGCCGGCAGCCCGGCCGAAATTAATTTACGCGAACATGATATCGCTAATATGGGTTTCGCTGAAAGTGTCGATTGTGATGTGATTTTGGTGGCTGACATTGATCTTGGCGGTGTTTTTGCACAACTTGTCGGCACGATGGAATTGCTAAGTGAATCTGAAAAAAAACGCGTCAAAGGATTCATTATTAACAAATTTCGCGGCGATGTTGCACTTCTCAAACCCGGCCTTGATTGGTTGGAACAACGTTATCAAATTCCTGTCCTAGGAGTTTTGCCCTATTTGCCGGATTTATATCTTGAAGGTGAAGATTCACAGTCCGTGAAAACCCAAACTGTATCTGGCGATGAAAAATTAAGTGTTATTGTTCCGATGCTACCGCGCATCAGTAATTACACCGATTTTGATGCGCTTGATCATCATCCGGAAATTAATCTGAGTTTTGTCCGTCATGGCGAAGTAATTCCCAAGGCCGATTTAATTTGCCTGCCCGGCAGTAAAAGCGTGATTACCGACTTTCAGTGGATGATTGAACAAGGCTGGCCTGAAGCTATTGAGCGCCATCTTCGTTATGGGGGAAAACTACTTGGCATTTGTGGCGGTTATCAATTACTGGGTCAATGCATTCATGACCCTGATCAAATTGAAAGTCCGCATCAATACTTAAAGACCTTAGCACTTCTGGATTTTGAGACGGTACTGAAACCAGAAAAACGATTAAAGCGTGTTAAAGGTATTAACCTGCTTAATAACCAGCCTTTCACCGGCTATGAAATTCATAAGGGCCAATGTTATGGGCCTGCCATGGAAAATGCTTTTTTACAACTAGACTCCAGAACAGACGGCGTCATCTCGCCAGATAATCAGATTATCGGTTGTTACATGCACGGACTTTTCGATCATCCTGCTACTTTTAAAGCTTTAATGAATTGGGCTGGTCTTGAAACAGATGCCACAGTCGATATGATTGAATTACGTGAGCAAGGTATTAACTTGATTGCCGATCAGATTGAAAAACAGATCAATCTAGATTTAGTTATTTAACCAGCAAGTCATGCAATTTTCAGCTCACGGCAGCTTCGGTGAACTTTTACAAGGACGAGCACAGTTACCAGGGGCTGTACAACCGCAAGACTTTTTATTTACTTTACCCATTCAACTTTACAGTATCGCCAAGCTTGAGTTAAATTTTAACGCTCAAGAATTACAAATCTATCCTAAAAATAAACCCAAATTAATTCAATTATTACAATCATTTACTGACCATTATTCAATAGGTTTATCAAATAATATACAAGCGACCATCAGCATCGAGTCAAACATTCCCCACGGCAGGGGCCTGGCCGGGTCTAGTGCTGACTTGCATGCATTACTACAAGCACTGAGTTATTTATTTAAAAAAAACATTACACCCATTGAAGCTTATCGATTCCTTTGTCAAATCGAGCCCTCAGATGCGATTATTCATCCTCAAATAACAGCTTGTTTACATAAACAGGGGAAAGTTCTTAAACAATACCCGGCTTTGCCTGAGCTGACGATTATTGCCTTAGATGAAGGCAATGAAATTGATACGTTAACTTACAACTCACAGCTGGAGTTTTCTAGTAGCGAACTTGAAGAATATAAGAAACTATTTAAAAAACTAGATCAGGCTTTAGCCACTCAGCATCTTACCAAAGCTGGGCAAATTACTACTAAAAGTGCGTTAATGAATCAACAACGCAACTTCAAACCTTATCTGGAAGATTTATGTCTAATAGCTGAAAAACATAAAGCGTTAGGTGTTACGACAACACACAGTGGTTCGATGAGTGGTATTTTAATTTTGAGTGAGCAAACCAGCAAAATTAAAGCGGTTACCGATGAGATTAAAGAACGTGGCTATGAACCTTTAATCTTTAAAACCATCAGTGCCAAAGATTAAATCAATACTAGAATCAAATTAAACACCAGTATCGCAACCAGCCAGATCCAGATTGATTTAAGCACTAAATCTAATGCCCGGTTAATATCATCAGCCTTAGCTTCTTGCCCGCAACCCAGTAGTGACCGGCTTTTTAATTGACCATGATAAACCGAATCACCACCCAGTTTAACTTGTAAAGCTCCTGCTCCAGCCGCCATCACCGGGCCGGCATTTATGCTATACCACTGATTTCCCTGTGTGCGCCAACATTGTATAGCCAATTTATAATTGCCAGCCAAAGCATAAGATAATGCAGTAAGCCTGGCTGGAATAACGTTAAGCACATCATCAAATCGAGCAGCAAACCAACCGAAATAGAGATAACGCTGTGTTTTGTAACCCCACATAGCGTCGAGAGTATTAACCAATCGATATAAAATGACTCCCGGTAATCCGGCTACTAAATACCAAAACACAGCAGCAAATATCGCATCACTGCCGTTCTCCAATATAGATTCAATAGTCGCTTTGCTGATTTGATTTTGATCTAATTCTTGAGTGTCTCGACTGACAATCATAGCCACCGCTTTCCTGGCAGCCTCCAAATCGCCTTTCAATAATGGCATAGCAACATTAATGGAATGCTCTCGTAAACTATTATTCCCAACAGCAAGAGCCACAATCACGATATCAAATAGCAAGCCCAACGGGGTAATTAACATAGAACGAAAATAAATGGCCGCAAATAAAATAGGTAAAACGGCTAGAGCTAAGGCTAGAGCACCTGCCAAACGACTGTATAGTACATTGTTCTGCTGTCGGTTTAGTGTCTCTTCCAGTTTGTCCGCACACCAGCCAAAACCAACCAAAGGGTGCAAGCGTTTGGGCTCACCCAAAAAATAATCCAACAAAAACGCCAATGTTATAGTAATGAATATCACAAGCTAAAATTGATCTGAGAAGTCACTATCTGGTGCTATACTCGCCCGTTTAGTCCGGTAGACAGGCTACCGAGCCGATGTTACACATCGAATTTGGAAAATCAACATTGTCATGACATACCACTACCTCAGCAATCCGGATGAGATTTATCGTCAGTCTTTTAAAATGATTGACGATCTGGTGGATGTATCTGACTATAGCCCTGGAAATGCCGATGTTATTAAACGCATGGTACATGCTTGCGGTGTGCCTGAAATTGTCAAACAAATTCATTGTCATCGAGGATTTGCCGATTCAGCCATTAATGCACTTACTCAAAATAATTGTAATGTGATTGGCGATTGTGAAATGGTACTCGCTGGCATGATGCAAAAACGTGCACCAACTGAAACAAACTTCTTTTGCACACTTAATAATGATGAAACGTCAGAACTTGCCAAATCACTAAACACTACCCGCTCGGCAGCAGCGGTAGAGTTGTGGAAAGGGAAAATTGAGCAATCTGTTATTGTTATCGGCAATGCACCAACGGCCCTTTTTCATTTGCTTGAATTACTTGAAACACACCCAGAGAAGCCGGCTGCGATTATTGGTCTGCCGGTGGGTTTTGTAGGCGCAGCGGAATCAAAACAAGCGTTGATTGAATCCAAAATCGAAGTGCCGTTTATCACTCTAACAGGTCGTATGGGTGGTAGTGCAATGGCCAGCGCAGCCTTAAACGCATTGTTGTTACAGTTATGAAATGGCTTAGCATTATAGGTGTCGGTGAAGATGGGTTTGACCGGCTCTCTAAACCTGCAAGAGCTTTGCTCGAACAAGCAGAAGTGCTTGTAAGCAGTCAACGAATCTTTAACCTGCTTGGTGATTGTGATAAAGAGCGAATCACCTGGAGTAATAATTTTTCTGAAACAGTAGAAAAAATACTAGCGCTCAAACCCCGGAAAGTCTGCATTCTGGCCACTGGTGATCCCATGTTTTTCGGTATCGGTAGCACTTTAACTCGTTATGTGAGCGCTGATGAGACTGATGTAGTGCCTTCACTATCCATTTTTAGTTTAATTTGCGCAAAAATGATGTGGTCACAGAGTGATGCAGTGGCTATTAGTCTACATGGACGTGAAATTAACTCATTGCTACGTTTTCTTCATCCAGCAGCTAAGTTAGTGCTGCTCAGTCATGATAACCAGACTCCAAAAAAAGTGGCTGAGCTACTATGCCACGTGGGTTACGAGAAATCAAAAATGCAGGTATTCGAACATTTAGATGGCGAACAAGAAACTATTTCGCAAACAACTACTGATGAATTCGCATTGGATAACATCTCCGGTTTTAATACGATTGCTTTAGAATGCAACGCCGAACAGGCAAAACTCCCAGTCAGCCGTATCCCCGGTTTAGCCGATCACTATTTTTCCAGCGATGGAGTGATGACTAAACAGCATGTCCGCGCCCTGACGCTATGCTCACTTGCCCCTAAATCTGGCGAAACACTATGGGATGTTGGTGCAGGAAGTGGAACAATTGCAATTGAATGGCTACGCAGCGTTGAGGGAACCAAAGCTTATGCCATTGAACAACTCCCTGAACGCATTGACTACATACACCAAAATGCTAACAAACTGGGCACACCAGAATTAAATATCATTGAGTCTGTCGCTGATTCACAAACCCTGCGGAAATTACCCGAGCCGGATGCCATTTTTATTGGCGGTGGCTCTTCGGATTATGAGTTAATCCACTATTGCTGGGAGCGGCTTAAGCCTAACGGACGCCTGGTGATTAATTCAGTCAGTGTAGATGCCGAGCAAAATTTATTAAGGGCAGTAAAAGAATTTGGAGGTGAATTAAGCCGCATTGCTGTCGAACACTTGCAATCATTAGGCAAACAACAGGCGTGGAAACCTGAAAGAACCATTTCTCATTATTACGTTCTAAAAGGACAATCTTAAGTGAACTCTAACTTAGGCACGTGTTATGGCATTGGCGTGGGTCCCGGCGATCCGGAATTAATAACCCTTAAAGCAAAACGTTTAATTGAAAGCGTGGATGTCGTCGCCTATCCTGCCACGCAAACTGGCGAGAGTATGGCTCGACAGATCGCAGCGCAATGCATTAATGATTCCGTTCACGAATACCCAATAAAAATCGATATGAGTTCTAATCAGACTCAATTAGACGATGCTTATGCTATTGCTGCCGCTGCTATTAATGAATTTTTGGATAGGGGTCAAAACGTAGCCGTGCTCTGTGAAGGCGATCCGTTTTTTTATGGTTCCTTCATTTATATTTTTTCAAAACTTAAAGCCTCACACCATGTTGAAGTTGTACCTGGTGTATCGTCGATCATGGCTTGTGGTGCTGTTAGCCAACAACCATTAACATCACATAACGACATTTTAAAAGTGATACCTGCCACCCTTGATAAAGACAGAATAAAACGTCAACTTGACCATCAGGGAACCACAGCAATTATCAAACTAGGACGGCATTTTCAAAAGGTCAAAACCCTTCTGAGTGAATTAGATTTACTCGATTGTGCCAGTTACATTGAGCGAGCCACCTTGCCGAATCAAAAACAAATGCCTTTAACGGATCACGAATCGAGTAAAGCACCCTATTTTTCAATGATATTGGTGAATCCCAGCTGGAAACAAATAAATGATTAACGAGATAGTGATTGTTGCTCTTACTAATAAAGGCAGTGAACTGGCGGCTCAACTTCAACAAGAATTTCCCGGCTGTCAGGTTCATGGCAAACAAGACCGAGTTAGTAATGCAGATGTTTTCTTTAGTGATACTCGCTCTCACTTGCAAGCATTATTTCAAGCCAATAAAAGTATCATCGGCATTTGTGCCAGTGGTATTTTAGTCAGGTTGATTGCCCCGGTGATTGGCGACAAACACCAGGACCCACCCTTAATTGCTGTTTCAGAAGATGGTCAGCATGTAGTGCCTTTGCTTGGTGGTCATCACGGCGCAAACGAATTAAGTCAACAAATTGCTGATCGCTTGCAAACTCAGGCGTCAATCACCACTACTTCGGATAGTCGCTTTTGTGTGACTTTAGATAATCCACCCGCTGGCTGGAGTTTGGATAATCCAGAGGATTTTAAAACGTTTATTGCTAATGCTTTGGCAGGTGAGTCGCTTAAGATCGATTCCGAAATCAACTGGTTGAAGCAAAACAAATTCAAACAACAAGACAATGCTAAATTAAAATGCAAAGCAACGATTTATCGAGACCAAGGTAGCACAGATTGTTTGGTTTACATTCCTAGAAGTGTAATTCTTGGTGTTGGTTGTGAACGCAACACCTCAAGTGAGGAGGTTATTGAACTCACTCAAAAGACTATCAATGAAGCAGGTATATCAACATCAGCTATAGCTGCTTTAGTTTCAGTAGATTTAAAAATGGACGAAATAGCGATTAACGAAGCCGCTGCACATTTTAGTTTACCACTGCGATTTTTCGATGTAGACACATTAGAAGCACATACACCAAAGCTCAAAAATCCTTCGGATATTGTCTATCAGGAGATCGGTTGTCATGGAGTTGCTGAAGCTTCAGCCCTGGCGATGGCCGGCAAAAATGCTGAATTAATCGTCGAAAAGCAAAAATCAAAACGAGCTACTTGTGCTATTGCTCAAGCACAGCAGCCTGTCAAAATAGACGAAAATCCGGCTTCACTTAAGCGAGGCCACCTGTATGTAGTAAGTCTTGGGCCTGGGAGTATACAATGGCGTTCACCCCAGGCTACTTATGCATTAACAAATACCACTGACTGGGTAGGTTATTCGTATTACCTTGAGTTGGCTCTGGATTGTGATCATGGCCAAATCAAGCATCAGTTTGATTTAGGGGAAGAAAAACGTCGAGTTGAAAAGGCGCTTGAATTAGCTAGCAAAGGTAAAAGTGTTGCCTTAATTTGTTCTGGTGATGCCGGTATTTATGCCATGGGTGCACTCGTTTATGAATGCCTCGACAATATCCAAGCAAATCATGACTGGCAAAAACCTGAAGTCACTATGCTGCCCGGTATTTCCGCTTTACAAGCCGCTGCAGCTCGCTCTGGAGCTATTCTAGGTCATGATTTTGCTACTATTTCATTGTCAGATTTATTAACACCCTGGGAAACCATTGCCAAACGTATCGAAGCAGCAGCGCAAGGTGATTTTGTATTAGCTTTTTATAATCCGGTTTCTAAACGGCGTACTACACAGCTGGCTTATGCTAAAAAGGTTTTGTTGAAATACCGTGATGGCAACACACCCGTGGTCATTGCCAGACAATTAGGCCGTGATGAAGAGCAAATTACTTTTTTAACCCTGACAGAATTGGAAGTTGAAATGATCGACATGTTGTCGGTAGTGCTAGTGGGTTCAACCACTTCAAAAACGATCAATATGCGAAGCGGTAAGCAATGGGTATATACACCACGTGGCTATGACAAAAAACAAGATTAGGAATACTTAAATGAAAGTCTACTTTATCGGTGCAGGCCCAGGGGCTGCTGATTTAATTACTTTACGCGGTATGCGCCTGATACAGCAGTGTCCATTGGTTTTATATGCTGGTTCGCTTGTGGCCGAAGAGATTCTTGAGCATGCCAACGAAAGAGCGACTGTGCTCGACAGTTCCAAAATGGTTCTTGATGACATCGTTGAGCTAATTAAAGAAGCCAAACGAAATAATCAAGATGTAGCACGTGTACACTCCGGTGACCCGTCGCTTTACGGCGCAATTGCTGAACAAATTCGTCGCCTGGAGACATTAAATATCGACTATGAAGTTATCCCTGGTGTTTCTGCCTATGCGGCAGCTTCAGCCCGTATCGGTAAAGAACTTACTCTGCCAGATGTTAGTCAAAGTATTATTCTTACACGCACCAGCCGTGACTCCTCGCCCATGCCGAACAAAGAGGATTTGAAAACCTTCGCTGAATCAGGCGCCACTTTGGCGATTCATTTATCAGCTAAAAATGCCAGCCACATTCAACGAGAACTAATTCCCTATTATGGTGAAGACTGTCCAGCGGTAGTGGCTTATCGAGCAACCTGGCCAGACGAACTGATTATTCATACCACCTTGAAAGAACTGAAAAGAGCCATTCTTAAAGCTAAAATCACACGCACTGCCTTAATCTTGGTCGGTCAGGTATTAGCAAGTGAATCATTCTCAGACAGTCATTTATATCACCCAGACCATAAGCATATCTTCCGCCCCTTTGGTGACTCAGAATTTAACAAAGAAGAAGGATGAAAAGAACATTTTTTCTATTTCATTGCACGGGAGGTCATCCCGATATTTACTGGTTTCCCTGGTTTAAAGATATTTTGACCAATGAAGGCCATCGGATTTATGCACCCCAATTTCCTTCCCCACCAGATGCACCCTCAAACCTGAATGAATGGCTGCAAGCTTTTGAGCCTTATATGGATAAAATAGATGCACATAGTATCTTTGTCGGCCATAGTCTGGGTGGTATATTTGCACTGCGATTATTGGAGCGAATTGCTGTGCCGATTCATTTTACTGCCATAGCCGCTTCCTATGTCGGTGTGGGTCCGGTTAACGCACCAGCCACTTATGAAAATGAAGAAGCCTTTAGTGGCTTTGAATTCGATTGGACTAAAATCAAATCAAAATCTGAACGTTTCAGATTATTTTATTCTGATAACGATCCCTATATCCAGTCATCAAATGGAGAACTAATAGCACAAAAATTTGAGACTGACCTGACAATCATACCGGATGCTGGACACTACAATACTGACTCGGGGTATGACCAATTTCCCGAATTATTGGAGCAAATCAAAGCTTCAATTTGAATTCATTATGACTGTTCGACCTTTATTGAATACCTTTACCCTCAATCAGATTGTTCAATATTTACTGCTATGACTGACAAGTAGGAATTCTGTCGAGATTTGCTGTAAATCCCTGCTCCTTTCGTTTCTGACGCTCTTCCTCAACCACATGGTCCGGAAACTGACTCATAAAACAGCAACAAACATTCTCGTCTATCATCGTTCTTGGACCGTAAGGATGAGCAATATGTTTATATGGAGCGTGGTGATGATGTGAATGTTCATGAGAGTGATCATGTGTATGATCATAATTGTGGGAATGATGATGACCATGTGAGTGGCTATGTGAATGATGGTGGTGATGATCATCTTCAGGCTGATATTCAGCATGGTGGTGATGCACATCAACCTCACCCGCTGCTAAACGTCGCTGAAAATCTTCCATTAGTCCGACAGAATCATTACCACCGCCTACCGTTTCTTGGATACGTGAGATAAAGGTATCAATCACACCGTCGTGATCACGCAAATATTTAGCTTTATAAAATGTGACGTTGGTGTGTTCACTGGCCACCTTATCAATATAAGCATAAATACGTTCGATCAAACGTCCAGAAAATAGAAAATAAGGAGCAACCACTATTTTTTTGAAACCCAGCTTTAATGCCATTTCTAGGCCAGCACCAACTGAAGGATAAGTCACACCGGAATATACTGTCTCTGACCAACCGAATCCCAGGTTTTCACAAACTATACGTGTCAACTTAGCCGCCTCTGCATTGGCTGTTGCAACTGACGTTCCTCGTCCCACCACTACCAACATGGTGTCATATAGCTGCCCTGCCTCAGGAATTTCAGTTAAGTCCATGGCTTCAAGAATGCGCTGTTGAAACGCGTTAATCATGTTTTCATGCAAACCCAATTCAGCACCATAATGCACTGTCAACCCCGAATGCTTCTCCTCATAGGTAGTCAATACAGATGGAATGTCATTTTTTGCATGCGTAGCTGCAAATAACATACCCGGCACTGCAAAGATATTCTTTACCCCTTTTTCAATCAAGCGATCTAGTGCCATATGGATATTAGGTGCAGAATATTCTAAAAACCCATACTCAATATTTAAGTTTGGATAACGTGCTATTAAGCCCTTAGCCAGAAGGCCAAATTCTTCTTCAGCAATCTTTGCTCTACTTCCATGCCCACAGATGACCACACCTGAATTTGCTGGCAAATCGTTTAAGTCAAACATTTCATTCTCCGATTATGAAATATTCTTTTAGCACATTTCCTAGATCACGGACAATCATTAATATATGAAGTAAGCTGACTAAAAATTTAAATATCAATCTTATTCAAAATAAGGACTAACTATATACACCAGTTTAATTTCCGGTGACGTGGTTTCTCCCTATATGATCACCAGTAATAACCTTAGTTGAATCAAATAATTATTCATGGATGGAAATTCATTTGTAAAAACAAATCATAAGAAGGATATTGATTTTTGATATTCGACCGCCAGTCTTGGCCAAATCAACTACTTTTAAGTCTTTTAAAAGGCAATTACTCAAAGCTCAGACATTTGAACTCATAGAGTCTGTGTAATTATTAAATATATTTTCTAGTATGGTTTTTAAAATTATTTTTTTCTGTTAATCATTTTCCAGAGAAAAGGCATTGTCAAACAAGCTAAAACTAATTTTGCTGTATCACCAAGAATGAAAGGGGTTAACCCCCACTCAAGGATGGGTTTATCCCAACCGAACAAAATTCCAAGCCAAATTAATCCGGGGACATAAATCACTATGTTACCAAGTAGCATAGCAATGGCTGTTGTCAAAGGTCTTCTATCCCAACCATGTTCTGCCAAGTATCCACAAAGCATTGCGGCTAACAAAAAGCCGAGCAAATACCCTCCTGTACCACCCATCATATAGGCTAAACCGATGCCCTTTTCTGGTGTGCCGGCAAAGACGGGTAATCCCATTACTCCTTCTAATAAATACAAAAGAATTGTACCGCCGGCCAACTTCCAGCCAAAGGCCATGCCTAAACACAGAACGACGAATGTTTGCATGGTCATAGGAACTGGATAAAATGGAACTTGAATTTTTGCTGATAGGGTTAATAAAACTGTTCCCGATACGGCCAATAATAATTTATACAGAAAATTTGAATGTGTTTGTGGCCATAGTGAAGTTGTAAGTGTTGCGTACATAGTTGTCTCCTTGTTGAACTAGCTGACTAAACTTTCTCTTAAGTGAGTTAATCGATTTTGTCGATCATGACGGGCGGCAAGTGCCTGATCCATATCTACTTCAACGAATCGTGTTTCAGTGTTAGGTTGCAATTGACCAATAATATCCATATCCGCTGAGATAACCGCACCGAGCATGAAATAACCACCACCTGACACCGCATCACGGTGTAAAACGATTGGTTCAGTTCCTCCCGGTACTTGTATGGAACCATATGGATAACAACCATCCACAATATTAGAAGGATCCGACCCTGCTCCGAACGGTTGCTCACGTTCATTAAACTGCAATGCTTTGCCGCCTCGAAAACGGTAGCCGATTCGATCTGCTTCAGGGGCAACGGTCCATGTATCAGAAAAAAACTCCTGACCTGATTGCTCTGTAATTCGATGCCAATAAATCCCAGGCAATACTCGCAATTCAGCCGCTGCATTAACAGTTTGCCGAAGATGATCAGCTACCTGACGCTGTTCATAATCAGAACTAACTTGCTTACCGATGTTTAATACGTCTGATTTGCCCAACGCTCGACCTTCATGTCCACCCAATGCTCCTAATGCGTAGGTTGACCGGCTACCTAATACAACTGGCACATCAATTCCACCTGCAACGGCTATGTATGCGCGAGCACCGGATTTAAGAAAATCAAATGATAATACCTGTCCTGATTTAACTTCAATTGATGTCCATGTTGGTTGATCCACACCATCCAGTTTGGGGGGCAACTCTGCACCCGTGACTGACACCACGGCATCCTCACTAAATTTCAATTCAGGCCCCATGAATACAACTTCAAGGGCCGCCGCATTTTCATCATTACCTACTAACAAATTCGCTGCACGCAAAGAGTAACGATCCATGGCTCCAGATAACGGTATGCCTAAGTGATAATAGCCTGGCCGCCCCAGGTCCTGTACAGTTGTCGCCAGTCCTGGCGAAAGCACTTCAATTGGCATAAAGCACCTCCAGTAGTTGCTGGTTATAACCATCGTTATCTTTTTGGAATTCGTCTAATGAAAAGGTCACATTCTTAATCACTGGAACATACTCCCCCTGCGCTACTTGTTCGACCAATTCATCGTAGCGATCACGATCTATGGGTTTAAATTTGACGATATCTCCTGGTTTAAAAAACACCATGAAATCGGATAAATAATTAATGGACTGATCCGGATCGTAGATCGGCATAGGTGTAATGCCGAACATCTGATAACCACCCGCGCCCCTAACTGAGTAGATACACGAGAAGCAGCCACCATAACCTACTGTCAATTTCGGCGTATCTGTCCTCGGACGTAGATATTTAGGTACTTCAATTTGCCGCTCACGATCCACCATCTGGTACATAAAAGGTAATCCAGCAACGAAGCCCACCATGGATACAAACCAAGGTGAATCTGAATGCGCTTTGATAAATGCTTGCACTGAATCATAACCGTTGATTTTGGCTGCGTACTCAAGATCCGTTCCTTCAGGGTCTTGATGACGTTCACGAAATCGCATTAATGTCTCGTGAGTCCAGGGATCTTGATAAAACACCGGTATTTCTATGATTCGGGTGTCGATTTTACTTTCTATATTTTCAGCACCAGCTTCTATTTCCTTAAGCACAGCTAACATATCTACCGGGCTGATTAGATCGGGATCAAATTTAATCTGAAACGAGGCATTCGCCGGACAAATTTCTGTTACACCTTTTATATCTTGGTCCCTTACTGTGGTGGTCATCGACAAACTTTTAAAAAAAGCTTCCAATGACATTTGTTCGTCAACTTCCACAAAAATATGTTCATCACCACCAAACGCATATCTTGTCTTCATTAGCACGGCTCCTGTGTTGTTGCTAGATGATCAGCATTTTCAATCAACCATTTTTCAAGCCAATGAATATTGAAATCGCCACTGCCAATATCATCATTGTCTAACAAGGCTTGAAACAAAGGCATTGTGGTTGATATGCCCTCAATATTAAATTCGTCTAAACTCCGGCTTAATCGGCGAATAGCATCAACCCGGGAATGGTCCCAGACAATCAGTTTTCCTATTAGTGAATCATAAAAAGGAGGGATGGTGTAGCCGGAATAAATCGCCCCATCAAACCTGACTCCCGGACCGGTTGGTAATGTTATCGAGTCAATGGTGCCTGGTGAGGGGAAAAAGTTTTGTGCAGGGTTCTCTGCATTCAACCTCACCTCAATAGCATGCCCCGATCGTCTTACATCTTCTTGGCTGAAAGACAATGGTTCTCCAGAAGCGACTTTAATCATTTCTTTCACCAAGTCGATGCCCGTTATCATTTCAGTGACGGGATGCTCAACTTGGATTCGGGTATTCATTTCGATGAAATAAAATGCCTTGTTGTCTTCGTCGTACAAAAATTCGATTGTTCCTGCACCACAGTATTTAACCGCTTTAGCTAACTTAACTGCCGCCGCACACATCTGTTCACGAGTAGTATCATCAATACATGCAGCAGGTGCTTCTTCCCATATTTTTTGTCGCCGTCGTTGTAACGAGCATTCGCGTTCAAAACAATGAATTACATTATTGGCGTCGCCTAAGATTTGAACTTCTAGATGCCTGGCGTTATGGATAAATTTTTCTATATACAACCGATCATCATTAAATGCTGCCTTGGACTCGGCACTGGCTTGGGGTGCCAATGTTTTGAATTCATCAGGGTTTTCAGCCACTCGAATGCCTCGCCCACCACCACCGCCGGCTGCCTTAATCATGACAGGAAAACCGATTTTAGCCGCCAGATCATAAGCTTGACCCAAGTCATCGATGGCATCTTGTGAGCCGGGAACAGTCATAACACCTGCCTTTTCAGCCGTTTGTCGTGCGGAAATCTTGTCACCCATCGAGCGCAATACAGCTGCATTTGGTCCGATAAATATTAGTCCTTCGGTTGTGACACGTTCGGCAAATTCCGGATTTTCAGCCAAAAATCCATAACCTGGGTGAATTGCATCTGTACCGTACTGCCGTGCGGCAGTGATGATTTTTTCGATGTTTAAATAGGAATCAGATGCCTTAGCTGGACCAATCAAGACCGATTCGTCAGCCATTTTGACTGCCAAGGAATCCGCATCTGCTTCACTATAAACCTGGACAGTCTTGACACCCAGTTCCCTTGCAGCACGGATAATTCTCACTGCAATTTCACTGCGATTGGCTATTAAAAGTTTATTCATCGCCATTTTGCTGCGTTATCTCCACCAAAGCTTGTCCAGCTTGAACTGTCCCTTCGTTGTCAACCAGATAACCGGCAAAAATACCTGTTGTGGTTGATTTTATTTCGTGAAACGATTTCATCACTTCAACCAGCCCAACGGTGTCACCTTCGCTGACCTGATCACCAACAGATTTAAACACAGCCTGATCCGGTGAAGGACGGTGGTAGAACACACCCGGCAATGGCGAAACAATAGTTTGTTTAGTCATAGTCTGGTCCTCATATTTTTATTAATAATTCAATCATCAAAAAGCTTCCTGCAAAGCTTGCTTAACAGCTTTTGCAACGTCTACTGCATTTGGGGTGTCAGAATGAACACATATAGTTTGCGCCTGCACGGCAATATCAACACCTTCAATGGATTGTACTAACCCATCTTTTACAGCACGCACACAGCGCTTCGCTGTTTCATCCGGGACAACGGCATCATGACTTCGGGTTATGATTAAATTGCCCTGGCTATCGTATTCAAGATCGGCAAAAAACTCAGATTGAAACTCGATGCCGCGTTGCGTATAGATCTGTTCATGCAATGTACCAGCAAGCCCGAAAACGGGCACATCAAAATGTTCGGCAACATCGGCAATGGCATGTGCTGTTTGTTCTTCTTTCGCGGCCATGCCATACAACGCACCATGTGGCTTCAGATGATTCAATTTAACTTCGGCCAATTCCAAAAAAGCGTTTAATGCTCCAATTTGATAAGTAATGATATTTGCCATTTCTTCGCGATCGATTTTCATTTCACGACGACCAAAACCAGGCAAGTCCGGCAATGAAAAGTGGGCACCCACCTTAACATCATATTGCTTAGCTAGATTGACCGTGGATTTCATATGATTTGGATCAGAAGCATGAAAACCACATGCCACATTTGCTTGTGTAATGTATGGCATGATGGCCTGATCGTTTCCCATACGGTATAAGCCGAAGCTTTCACCCATATCGCAATTTATATTTATATCCATAAACTTAAAAAATAATGGTTAATCATTGATGCTGGCCATGACCCTCAACCGAACTTGATCCGCGACTACAGCAATAATGAGCAAGACACCAATCACGACGGTTTGTAGATAAGATTCAATTCGAGCCAAATTCATACCGTTTTGGACTAAGCCGATAAACAGTGCTCCCAGCACCACATTTTCGATTCGGCCCACCCCGCCACGCAGGCTGACACCTGCAATCACACAAGCGGCGATCGATTCAAGCGGCATTGATGCACCAATATTTGCTTCTCCAGTATCAAGCCTGGCTGTGAGTAACATACCGGCAACGGCTGCTATTAATCCACACAAGGTATAAGCAATGAATAATATTTTTTTAGTGTTGATACCGGATAACTCTGCTGCTTTTTGGTTGCCCCCCACAGCATAGAAATAACGGCCCAACGGCGTGGAATTAACTAGAAAATATAAAATTACGATGAGTAAAATCGATATAAATACAGGGGATGGTACGCCTAGTATTTGCCCAAATCCAAAAACATTGCCAAATTCAACAGGCATTCCATACACTGGTGTTCCTCCAGTCATATATAACGCAATTCCGAACCCAACCGAAGCCATGCCCAATGTCATCATGAAAGGTGAGACACCGAACAATGAAACACCTAGACCATTTATAGCACCAATTGCGGTGCCGGCTAAAATACCTGCGAATGTTCCAATCAGAATAGCTAACCAAACCATTTCTGGCATGGCGTTAAAACTTGCCGCCATTGCGGTGGCCCCCACCACAGAAGTCAATGCAATAATCGTACCTACAGATAAATCGAACCCGCCTGTCAGCAGTGCAAACATTTGTCCAACGGAAACCAAAATCAAATAAGAGGACTGCCGCACTACATTCATCAAATTACGCACCGACAGAAAATTTTCAGAAATCAAACTAAAAACGACAACGGCTATGAATAGTAAAAACGGCAACACGCCCAAATGGACAAACAACTTTTTCAAAAAATGATGACGCTTTTGATCATCACCGTGTGTTGCTACTGATCTGGAAGTTGCTTGGTTTGAATTTTGTTCAATGGATGACATGATTAGGCTGCTTGTTTATCAAAAAATTGACTGAGAATCGTGTTTTCATTTATTTCATCACCTTCAAATTCACCTTGTAATTTCCCTCGATGCATCACATAAACTCTGTTAGTCAGATGAATAACTTCCGGCAGATCAGAGGACACAATCACAACTGCGGCACCCTGCTCGCATAAGTTCGCAATGAATTTATAAATTTCCACTCGAGTACCCACGTCTACACCGACAGTAGGTTCATCGAATACATAGAGTTTGACATCACGAGTCATGGATTTAGCCAGTAGCACTTTTTGTTGATTGCCGCCACTGAAATGTTCTACCTGACGATTTACTTTCATTGGATGAAGTTCGAATTTTTCGGCTATGGCTGTTACAGTTCGTTTTTCTTTACTCTTATTAATCAATACACCTGCACTTAAGTTTTCGCTTTGATCTAGAGATGGCAAGACAATATTTTCCCGGCAATTTCTTACCATCACCAAACCTTCCTTATGCCGATCTGGAGCGTTATAAAAGAAACCTTTGTCCAACATTTGTTTTATTGAACAACCTGTTACCTTTTCGTCATTAAAGCAAACTTCGCCTGATTGGATTTTTTCTATCCCAAAACAGGCCCTTAATGCTGCTGATTTACCCGAGCCTACTAAACCTGCAAATCCAACAATCTCACCTCTTCTCACATAAAAACTTAAATCACACACTTTGTGATTAGTAGTAGTAATGTTTTTGACATTTAGCAATGTCTTCCCGGGCTTGAATTTTATTTTGGGATAAACCTGATCAATAACTCTGCCTGTCATCAATGCAACTAACTCTTTCTCACTGGTCGTTTTTGCGTTAACCGTTTTGATATATTTACCATCTCGCAGCACTGTTATTCGATCACCGATTTTTTTTATCTCAGCCATACGATGGGTGATATAAACCACCCCGACGCCACTGAGTTTGACTTGCTCAATAAGATCGAATAACTGGTTAGTTTCTTTATCTGTCAATGAAGCAGTAGGCTCATCAAGAATTAAAACAGACAATTTGGATCGAAATGCTTTAGCGATTTCCACCATCTGCTGCTGCGCTCGAGACAAAAAACTGACTTTTTGTTTCGGGTTTAACGAAAAGCCTAATTCACTTAAGATACGTTTTGCTTCTGTTCTTTGTGCAGCTTTATCTAAAAACAGACTGCTTCTAAGTTCTGCACCCAGAAATAAATTCTGCTCGACCGTCAGTTGGTCGACCAATGAAAACTCTTGAAACACAGCACTAATACCCAATGAACGAGCATGGTGTACCGAATTAAGAGCGATTGGGGAACCCAACATTTTTATCACACCGGCAGTAGGTTGATGAACACCAGCCATGAGTGAAATCAAGGTTGATTTCCCTGCTCCATTTTCACCAAACAAAATGTGAACTTCGCCTTGTTTAATTTCAAAATCAACCTGATCAAGCGCAAGCACACCGGGGAAGCGTTTGCTGACAGAGTTAAACGTCAGCAAGGGAATTGCTTCCCCGGTTTCTTCAGGAAGAGAGCTGTTCATTTGAATTGAGTGTTCCACTACTCAGGCTACTTTCTGGCTGGATGACTCAGTTAACAGAAAACGTAGGTTTAAACGAATCCGGGGCTAACGATGAATCTCGATCAAACGAACCTACATTCGAATCATCGATAACATAAAGTTTAGGTCCGACATGCTTTTCGTAATCTTGTCCTTCGAGGATACGAACTGCCTGGTCAATCGCAATACGCCCTTGAATCACAGCCGAATCAGTAGGAGCAGCCAGAATTTGGCCACGTTGAATGCCCTGGTAAACTCCCGGGGTGAAGTAATAAGACATTATTTTGATTTTCTCGAGCAGACCACGGGCACGTAATAAGCCTACAGCCGCTTCAGCTGTCACAGCAGTACCGACAATATAATTTATATTGGGGTGAGCCTCTAATGTGTCTTCAACCAGTTTAAGCTGAACTTCTTTGCCGGTATCACCATATTTGGTTTCTACAACCTCTATAGCACTATCTTGAATTGCATCTTGGAAGCCTTGGTTACCGGCTTCAACCCAACCTGCTCCTGGAGGTCCAGGAAACCAGGCGACTTTAACTTTTTCTGAACCAGACGGATGTTGCTGAGCGATGTACTCACCCGCCTTGTATCCCATTTCACCAAATGACACCAAAGATTTAGCCGACAATTCGGGCGATGACATACCGTTGATGACATCTATGACGGGTATATCCTTTTTACGAACCTCAGTGACAAGATTATTTAATCCGTCAAAAGAAATCGCTCCTATAATGACAGCATTGGCACCCGCTGAAACGCAATCTTCAATCTGTGAGATTTGTGTGTTCAGATTAGTATATCCTCCAGCTTCTACCAGCTGCATTTTGATACCAAGTCGCTCGGCTTCTGCAACAACTCCATAATTAACTGCGCTCCAGTAAGCATCTTTCATATGAGGAAAGGATACGCATTTATCCCATTGTTTTGATGTCGAATCCAGTGGTTGATAAGCAAAGTCACTACGCGGACTAGCCATATCAAAAGCGGGTTCCCATATTTCTACGTCATAAGGAAACCAGTCATCAGCCGATACGAATACTGTCTGCCCGGCCAATAACGCTGCTGGTAACAGTTTTGAAAAGCGTTTTAAATTAAACATCATGTGCTCCATATCTATGTGAAATACAAACCAGTTTGCCTTGTGCATGAGTAAGCTAAGCTCAAGTTGAATGCCCTACCGGTTTTAGTGGAGAATATGTTATAGAATTGTAATTAATATTAATAATTCTATTTTTTTAATATATTTATTAGTTTTTAAGATGCCTGAAATAAAAAATAACTGCTTATTATTTATGTTATATTTGTTCTGAGTTTAATATTGGGTAATATTATCAATATTTTATATACTATTTTCAGACAAGGAATTAGAGAAATTTTAGTAAATACAATTATCAATTTTTTTAATGCTTATATTTAATTTAATCTATGAATATATCCTTAAAACAAATCAGATACTTCATCGCAAGTGCAGAAACAGGGCAAATTTCCCAAGCCGCGATGAACTTACATGTCTCACAATCCGCCATCACGACTGCAATTAAGGGGCTGGAAGAGTTATTAGACACTAAGTTATTTATACGTAATTCAAATGGCGTAGAAATGACCCACGAAGGGCATCAATTTCTACAACAAGCCAAGCACATTATGTCCTCAGTTGATGAAGCATTGAGACTGCCAAGCCGGTCGAATTCAAATTTGAATGGTTCATTAAACTTGGTTGTGACTCCTACAGTAGCCGGTTATTTTCTGCCTAAATATTTAAGCCGCTTTTCACGCAGTTTTCCGAATATAGAAATACAACTCCATGAAGCAAACAGAGCGAGCCTGGAAGAAGGAGTAATTTCAGGCGAGTATGATTTGGCAGTAATGTTAACGTCAAACTTAGCTAACCAGGAAGATTTGTCCTACGAGACCTTAATCCAATCTAAACGGCAATTGTGGTTGAGCTCAAACCATCCGTTACTGGAACTTCCCTCCATCACTTTACACGATGTGTCTAAAGAACCGTATATCATGCTGACACTCGATGAGGCCAGCAATACAGCGCAACGTTACTGGAACCGCACCCCCTATCGCCCTAAAACTATATTTCGAACATCTTTAGTCGAGGCTGTAAGGAGCATGGTTGCAAATGGATCTGGCGTCACAATCTTATCGGATATGGTTTATCGGCCTTGGTCCTTAGAAGGACACCGTGTAGAGATTACAGCCCTGTCCGATGCAATACCAACAATGGATGTCGGCCTCGCCTGGGCCAGAAACCGTGAACTCACAGAAGCCTCAAATGCCTTCATTAACTTCATGCACCTAGCAATTGGGTCACAACAACCGCAAACTCATTAATTATAATTTGCCTAGCATTCGCAGTCGGAGTGTTGTATCAGTCACTCAACATTTTTTCGGAATTTTTTGGATAAATTAGATCAGTAAAATCTCTGGTTTTTACCTAAATAAAACCAGAGGTTTTAGATTTAAGGCCCCGTTGGTTAATTAACAACTGACTTTGGTCTCGTTGTATTTCTGATGAGTAATTTCGCTTCCAGCAATCCCGATTTGATTTTTGTGCCAGAGCTTAGATTTGTAATGATTGCTTTTGCAGCTTCTGTGCCCATTTTTTCTGAAGGAACGTCAATAGTTGTTAGAGCGGGTTTTAAATGTTCGGTGATTGGTAGGTTGTCAAAACCTGTGACCGATAATTGATTCGGTATTTTGACACCTTGTGCATCCGCTTCAAACATTACTCCCATTGCTAATACATCATTTCCACAAATGATTGCTGTTGGTTTAAGAGAATGGCTATACAATTGCTTAAAAGCTTCTCTACCATGTGGATGGGAGTATGGACTTTCTAGAAAAAGCGAAGTGTGATGCTGAAGGTCATGTTTTTGTAATGCCTTAATTACACCGTTTTTTCTATCCCGAGCTCGATCATTATCTTTTGTTATTCCAGCAATCATGCCAATAGTTTCATGACCTAAGGAAACTAAGTGATCAACAATCTTTTCCGCTGCCATGTTGTTGTTAAAACCAATATTGGGTATTTTCTTTGATCTTCGACTGCCAAAAATACTTACTACACAACATTTAGATTTCTCAAGCAGAGAATATGATCGCTTAGTATGATCTTGGCCAATCAACAGAACTGCATCAACACCACGTTCTAATAAGTTGTGTAATTGAATGGTCTCCTGTTCCCGATCATAATTAGTAACAGTGATGAGTAGAGTGTAGTTCTCTTTGGATAACTCGCGCTCAAATCCAGCAATACTCGCAGCAAATATTGCATTATTCAACGTTGGAATAATTGCACCGATTGTGTGAGTCTGCTTTGAGGCTAATGCTCTTGCTGCGCCGGAGCGAATATAACCGAGCTCATGGACAACACTTAAGATTTTTTCGCGAGTTTTCTCACGAACTATTTCCGGATGATTTAGGGTGCGTGAAACCGTTGCAATCCCTACGTTTGCAGCTTCAGCAATATCCTCAATGGTGATTTGCTTTTCTACAGGCTTAGTGTCGTCTACCATGAATTCAGATCAAGACTATGATTCGAATGTGATTATATCGAAATCATACGTTTGATGAATTAAATGTAGTTCCTCATAACTGATAGGTAAATCAGAAATGTTTTTATTACTTGAAATCAAATTGTATGAATAGACTTATCGTAATACGTGCACAGCACATTGGGCATGCCTAACAACACGTTCTGAGGTTGAACCGAGAAAAAAATTTTCTAAACCCGGTTTGTGTGACCCAATAACAATACAATCAGCACCTATCTTCTGCGCATAGTCCGGTATTTCACTGCCCGAGTGTCCGGACAGAACAACGGATTCAACATCTTCGTGAAGTTTAAGTCGATCAGAAATTTCTTTCTGAATGGTTTTTTCAACTTTTTTAACTTCTTCATCAGCGAGATATAAACTGGTGATGCCTTTTATCGGTTCACTGACATGAACGACGATAATCTTGCCGTTCTGATTGAGGAGTGATTTTGCGGCTTTAAGAGCATTTGGGCTAAAGCCGTGATTTAACGCAAGCGCAACAATAATTTTGTCATACATAGTGTTTTCCTGTATTAAATGAATTCAATTTAAGTCGAAAGCAAAACCAGATATTTATATTTACTGAAGTGGTAATGGACGTCATCCTGAATATTTCCATCTATAAAGAACTTGACGGTGTATTCAGAATTAATCAATGTTTGTACTAACATCCAGAAAGACCTTGACATTTGTATAATAGCATAGAATAATGAAAGCGCTTTCATTTTTTTCACACAAAGAAGACAAGATGGCAGGAATTCAATTCTGTATCATGATGATTACTTCATTAGGATAGGGGTTTTTAACGCCGCCACTATTCCTGAATTATCGTTATGGGCGTTGCCGGATAGCTATAAATAAGCATGAATTAACAGTTTCAACTGCCACGAATCGGGGCAGTTGAGGCTTTTAGAATAATTCCGATTCCTTTTTGAAAACCACTCAACCGAGATAGATACTGTGACTAACTCTGAAACGATTTGGCAAGCGCTGTTGAGCGCCCAAGTAAGCAAGGTCGCTTATAACCCTTGTAATAAATTAAATGCTGTCATGCAGCAAGTTCCTGAAAGTATTGAAGTGCTAAACATCACTAAAGAATCTTCAGGACTGGGATTGTGCTTTGGCCGTTCACTGGCAGACAAGCGATCGGCCATGTTTATTCAAAATACTGGCCTGGGAAATCTAATCACTGAACTTTACACCATGCAGAAGCTTTACCAGGTGGCTTTGCCTATTTTTGTTTCCTGGCGCGGACACTATCAAGAACCGATCGAAGCGCAGATTATTTTTGGTCAAAAAGTAGAAGATTTGTTAAAGGCTATCGATGTTGAATACCACATTTGTGAAACTTCAGAGGATTTGGCGGGTTTCGAAGAAAATGTTCAGGAATGTTTTACTCAAAACAAAGTGAAAGTTTATTTGCTCTCACCACAGTTGTGGGAACAAAATTCGGCTGATTATCATGTCTTTGGAAGCCCCAAAATAGAACCGGTTAGCACCGATACGCCTGGTTATTCCGGCGAACCTAGTCTAAATCGCAAAGGTGCTATCGATGTCATCATGGGCAGTGTGCATGACAATGATATTGTCATTTCACAGATTGGGTTCCCATCGAAGGAAGTCTATAACAGCAAAGACCGGGATCGAAACTTTTATATGCTTGGCGCATTAGGTGCCGCAACCCAAGTTGCGATTGGCTTTGCGATGGAAAAACCTGATGATCATGTTTATGTGATTGATGGTGATGGCGCCTTCTTTTTCAATCCCAACCAACTTGTTGATTTGGCCGTTTATAAACCTGAAAATCTAACCGTGATTTGCCTGGATAACGGCAGTTGGGGGTCAACAGGTAATCAACCAACATTAAGTTCAGCAGGAATGAACCTTAGTTCTATTGTTGCCACACTGGGCATTGAAAATACTGCAATGACTGATGATGCGAATGAACTCAAAGATTTAATTTCAAGAAAACCTCAATTTTTGCATTACATGATTCATGCAGGAAACGATAAAACGGGCATTGAGATCCCAATGCCAGCAATTGAGATTAAGCAACGTTTTATGAACGCTACTTCGGCTTAATTACACTCTATATACAAACCAAAGATTTTTAGGATTTAATATGGCAATCACCTATTTAAAAAAAGCTGATAAACAGGCTTCCACTAACGATGAAAAGACCAATCAAATTGTTTCCTCAATGCTGGCTGAAATTGAGCAAAACGGTGAAGCGGCTGCTTTAAACTACTCTAAGGACCTTGATGGTTATGAAGGCGAGTTATCGTCAGCCGTAAAAGTATAGAACGTGCCAAATCATTGATATCGGATGAGTTGAAAAGTGACATTGCCTTTGCCTATGAACGAGTCACTAATTTCGCAAAAGCGCAACGAGATTCAATATCCGAGTTTGAAACCGAAGTATTTCCTGGCATGTGGTGCGCACAAAAAATAATACCTTTAAATACAGCGGGTTGTTATGTACCCGGTGGCCGCTATGCTCATGTGGCATCAGCGATTATGAGTATTGGAACGGCGAAAGTCGCCGGTGTTAAAAACGTTGTCGCCTGTTCGGCACCCAAGGATGAAAACGGTATCGACCCAGGCATACTTTACACAATGGATTTATGCGGTGCTGACTATATTCTCAATTTAGGCGGTGTGCAGGGTATTGCAGCCATGGCGTACGGGTTATTCACTGGTCATAAGGCTGATATCTTAGTTGGGCCGGGGAATCGTTTTGTCGCAGAGGCCAAACGGCAGTTATTTGGTCAAGTTGGCATTGACCTTTTTGCAGGGCCAACTGAAGTCTTAATCATAGTCGATGAAAGTGCCGACCCTCACATGGTGGCCGTTGACCTTGTCGGTCAGGCTGAACACGGACTCGATTCACCTTGTTGGTTAATCAGTAAATCTGAAAGTCTCGCGAAAGATGTAATGGCCAGAATGGATGGACTAATACAGGATTTACCTGAAACTGCACGTCTAGCAGCGGAAACTGCATGGAGAGAATACGGTGAGGTTGTATTATGTGACACAGATGAAGAAGTTGTTGAAGTCAGCGACGAATACGCAGCCGAGCACCTTGAATTACATACCAATAATGATCAATGGTATGTGGATAATTTGAGCAACTACGGTTCGCTTTTCATTGGTGAGGAAACAACCGTCGCTTTTGGCGATAAATGTTCTGGAACGAATCATATTTTACCGACTAAAGGAGCTGGCAGATACACGGGTGGTTTATCTGTGCATAAATACTCAAAAGTTGTGACGACTCAGAGAATGACAAAAGAAGCCACTAAGGATGTCGCTGCTGTATGCGCTCGAATTTCCAGACTTGAGGGCATGGAAGCACATGCTAGAACAGCCGACGCACGATTAGAAAAATATTTCTAAGCTGGACAATTTACCTACAAATTCACGGTGCCTGGTTATATAGAAGATTTATTCTCACTTAGTGGCAAAATTGCTCTGATAACCGGAGCCTCATCTGGTATTGGAAATCATTTGTGCAAGGTCTACGCACATGCAGGTGCCCATGTGATTGCCATCGCAAGACGTGAATCTCAACTAGCGGAATTAGTATTATCAATTACTCAAGCAGGGGGAACTGCCAGTCATCTTGCGGTGGATTTGTCACCGGAGCTGGATTATTCAGAACTGGCACATAAAATCTTATCCTTTGTAGGCTCTCCAGATGTATTGATCAATGCAGCCGGTCTTAATCCAAGACAGCATGCTGATGATATTAGTAAACAAGATTGGACTAAAACACTGGACTTAAATCTATCTGTTCCTTTCTTTTTAGCGCAGGCGCTTGTGCCAACAATGAAGAATAATTCTTATGGTCGAATAATTAACATTGCCTCCTTGCAGTCTTTTAGAGCTTTTGAAAACGGAATTGCCTATGGTGCTTCGAAAGGAGGAATTGCTCAACTTACCCGTGCGATGGCTGATGCTTGGTCAAAACACGGGATTACGGCAAATGCAATTGCACCAGGGTTTTTCCCAACAGAACTCATTGCAACAGTGTTTGAAAATGATCGACTTAATCAACATCATGCTCAAGCCACTGCAATTGGACGTAACGGCCAAATGCAAGACCTCAATGGGACCGCAATATTTCTTGCCTCTAATGCCTCCGCTTACGTAACCGGTCAAATTATTGCCGTTGATGGAGGCTATTTGGCCAAATGAAAGCACTGATTTACACAGGCATCGAAGAACTGACTTATAAGGATATTGATCCGCCGCAAGCAGCATACGGTGAACAACTCGTTGAAGTAAAAGCTGTTGGAATTTGTGGATCTGATATGCATGCGTTTAAAGGTCATGATGACAGACGCCCTGCTCCTCTGATTTTGGGCCATGAAGTTGCTGGAGCATTAGAAAACGGACACCGGGTGACAGTTAACCCATTAGTCACTTGTATGCAGTGTGATTATTGCATATCTGGGCGAACCAATTTGTGTCCCCAGCGCCAAATTATTTCAATGCCACCGCGCCAGGGAGGGTTTGCTGAATACATAACCATCCCAGAACGTAATTTAGTCACAGTGCCTGATCATGTAAGCTTTGAACAAGCGGCATTGGCCGAACCGATTTCAGTTGGCTGGCATGCTTTAGAGTTAGCAAAAACCTTAAGTCATAAATCCATCAGTGAATCTAGAATTTTAGTTATTGGCGGTGGTGCAATCGGGTTAGTTTGTGCTTTGGTTAGCGCACATTTTGGAGCGACTGAAATCTTGATTGCCGAAACTAATCTATCCAGGCATGAGATATTATTATCTGCAGGGAATTTTAGGGTATTTAATCCAGCGTCAAATAATGATCCACTTGATAACGACATAGATATTGTAATCGATGCTTTTGGAGGAACAGCAACCCAATCTTATTCAACTGAATCAATTTGCCCAGGTGGTGTCATTATCAATGTTGGTTTGGCGGGAGGCCAAGTTGGCCTGGATGTTCGAAAAATGACACTACAAGATATCAAATTTGCAGGTCCATACACCTATACAAGTAATGACTTTGTTGACACAACACAGGCAATGTTCTCAGGTCAGTTGGGTTCACTGGATTGGTTTAAATGTTCTCCACTTTCTGAGGGTTATGAACAATTTTTAGCTCTCAGTCAGGGAAAGGTATCTGCGCCAAAAGTGATGCTGGTTCCCAATGAATGAAAAATTGCTGACTCAAGCAGCCAGCATAAATGATTTAAAACAACTGGCTAAATCACGTATTCCAAAATTCTCTTTTGATTACCTTGAGGGAGGTTGTAACAACAATATAACCTTACAAACTAATCGGACCGCACTAGATACTGTTCAATTACAGCCTAGCTATTTTAGTCCGGCAAGCCAGTTAGACTTGACCACTGAATTTTTCAACAAAAAGTATTCTGCTCCGTTTGGTATTGCGCCTATTGGGTTAAGTGGTGTCGTCTGGCCCAATGCTTCAATTATTCATGCCAAAGTAGCACATGATACAAACATTCCATTTATTTTGAGCAGTGTTTCTACTACTTCTATCGAAAAAGCCGCTGCACACGCCAAGGAAAATTTTTGGTTTCAGCTCTATCCTCCCAAAGATCGTGCGATTAGAACGGATTTGCTTAACCGAGCCCGCAATGCAGGTTGTGAAACACTGGTGGTGACAATTGATGTTCCCAGTCCAAGCTGGCGACCAAAAGATATTAAAAATGGTTTAGCCGTACCGCCAAGAATATCCGTGAACAGTATATTTCAATCCGGCTTACGGCCGAGATGGTCCGCTGCTACATTAACAACAGGCATGCCGGAATTCGAAACCTTAAAACCTTATTTAAAAGCTAGTAAAAATCTCAAAGAAACAGCCAGACTAATTCGTCATACACTGCGTGAAGTTGTTGATGGATCTGTCATTAAAGAGATACGAAATGACTGGCCAGGCAACTTAGTCGTAAAAGGGATTCTATCAGTGAACGACGCTGAGGCTGCTCACGATTGTGGTGCTGATGGCATTATTGTTTCCAATCATGGTGGACGTCAATTAGATGCAGCACAGTCCCCAATCAACGTCTTACCGTCAATTGTCGAAGTCGTTGGAGACAAATTGATTGTGATGGCAGATAGTGGTGTAGAATCAGGGATTGATATTGGACGTTATCTAGCTTGCGGAGCAAAAATCGTATTCTGTGGCCGAGCATTTATGTACGGAGTAGCTGCTTTCCCTGGTAAAGGTGGGCACCACACGTACTATATTTTGTATAGTGAATTAAAACATTTATTGGAACAGTTGCACTGTAATTCTGCATCAGATCTTCCGAATTATTTAGCCAACTAATTCACCTTACTCAATCATTGTTGATCATGTGTTCGCTTTGATTTTGTGTTTTGCTGTATGGGAGGACATACTACTGAACCATAAGAACAGTAAACACAGCAATGATCTTTCATTGGTCGTAATAGAGCTTTACAATGTCAATGCGCAGCAGCTTGCTTAAGGGTTGCAACCATCTCATCAAAACCCAATTGTTTCGCCATGTTTACTGGAGTAACTCCTGCACGATTGCCGATGGTTATATTAGCACCGGCATCAACAAGTAGTTTTAAGACTTTAGTATGTGAAGCTCCGCCGTCACCAAGTACTATAGATTCGATTAAGGCCGTCCAACCTAAATTGTTGATATGATCAAGAGGCGCCCCAGCCTCAATCAATATGTCAACTGTTTCGACATGGCCAAGGTGTGCAGCGGCGATTAAGGCTGTGCCCTGATAAGGACTAGTGATCGCAGTTGGATCAGCATCATGCTCCAATCCAAGCTTAATCAGATCAGTATCGTTGTTAACCGCAGCAATCGTAATCATGTCGTAATCTTGATGATCCATCGCATTACTGTCTGCACCGTTCTCCAAAAGAACACGAACAATCTGATCATGACTGAAATGTGTTGCAATCAGTAATGCAGTGCGTCCATGCTCATCCTTTTGCTCCAGGTCAACATCTTGCTCAAGCTGTATGATCAATGAATTAAAATTACCGGATGCTGCGGCAATAAAAAACTCATCGTAGCTTTGAATTTCAACTGAACTGGGCACTAGTTGAGCTAACGCTACATGAAAAAACATGCAGTATAAAACCAAATTCGCTACAACGGATTGATAAAACAAATTTAGCTTTTTTAGTTTTGAAACTTTAATGCAAATCTTTAGAATTAGTTAGTTCGGGTATTTGTGTAATATTACCATTTCATTATAGGCAACAAAGCTATGTTTCTGACAAATGAAACAACCGCCTGGTTTTTGACCAAGCCCTTGGTACCTATGGCTAGTATTCATAGGGTTAAAATGATAAAAAATGTTGCAAAAGGGAGTGAGAATTAAGAGGTTTTTAACCCAAATAAAACCCAGAGCAAGACAGGTCAAATAAACTTCGTTCTAGTATCAGGCTAGTGAAATTCTGCTTTCTTGGATTTGAATTCACAGACTTCAATAATCTACAGTGGCTACTGCACTAATGGGGTTTCGCGAAATGTCCTTCCTGAGAGATCGTTTACGTTTGATACCGGAGACATGGTTTACACAATTGAGCATTTGGGAGGTTCCCAAATGCCTTGGAGAACGTGTAAACCGATGGATGAGAAACTCAAATTTGTCGCTCGGCTTTTAGACGGCGAGAAAATGACTGGGTTATGCCGGGAATTTGGTATATCAAGACCCACCGGCTATAAGATCTTTAATCGATACAAAGAATCGGGTCTGCATGGACTTGAAGCACGTAGCCGACGACCCTATCGCTATGCCCATCAATTACCCTTTCAAGTCGAACGGGCCATCTTACAAATCAAGCGTGAGTACGATGATTGGGGCGCACCGAAGATTCGCGATAAACTCATCAAACTGTATCCGATGATTCCAACGCCAGCCAAAAGCACCATTCATGCGGTATTAGATCGACATAGCTTAGTGAAACAAAAGACAAAACGCCGCTACCGCGCCCAAGGGACACTGCTGAAAGAAGCTCATACGCCTAATGGATTGTGGTGTGCCGATTACAAAGGTGAGTTTATGTTAGGCAATCGACACTATTGTTATCCACTAACCATTACCGACTATCGATCGCGTTACTTACTGGCCTGTGAAGGCCTGAACTCCACCAAGTCTGAGTTAGCGTTTACCCTATTTGAACAGGTCTTTAAACAATACGGATTACCCAAAGCCATCCGGATCGACAACGGGGTGCCTTTTGCCAGTTCACAGGCCTTTTTCGGTTTAAGTAAACTAGCCGTGTGGTGGTTGCGATTAGGGATTCGACTGGAACGCATCAAACCCGGCCATCCACAACAAAATGGCCGCCATGAACGCATGCATTTAACCCTCAAACACGCGGCCACTAAACCGGCGTCGTTTAATTTCTTGCAACAGCAAGAACGCTTTGAACACTTTCAGCAACTTTACAATCATGAGCGTCCACACCAAGCACTTAATGGCCAATACCCCGCTGAAGTCTATACACCTTCAACCCGGGTGTATCAGCCAGCTAATCAACCTGAGTATCCGTTTCATGATAAAACACTTCGCGTCACCCAGTGCGGCCGGCTTTGTCTGGGCAATCGTAAAATCAGCTTAAGTAAAGTCTTTGCTGGTCAAACGGTTGGCATTCGTGAAGTGGAGGATAGAATATGGCTGGTGAGCTTTATGAACTATGATCTGGGATTCTTTGATGAAAACGTTGGCAGAGTCGAACCAACATCGAATCCTTTTACTGTAAAACTGTAAACCATGTGCCCGGTACAAACTGTAAACCATGTCTTCGGAAAGGACCCTTTATGGGATGGACGATGCCCTGGTACTCAGTGCCGCAGGCGGAAAATGGTCGGCTGCTTGCAGGACGTAGTTACGGCTTCATAGTAGCTTACTGCGCATTGACGACCGAGTATTTGAGACCTACTGGACAACGGAGCAAGATGTGGAGGTCATGACGAACACCTACGGGCTTTTGGACACGACGGTTTTCGGTCGTCAGGAGTCTTGGGAGGACTCACCGGACGGCTGGCCTAAGCACTTTGGCATTGAAGGCAGTCAGTTCAAGTTGGACGAGCGACCAACGGCGCAGTGGGAGAGATAAGAAACGGGAAAAATGATCGCCTCAGTGATCCTAGCGGAAAAGACTAGGGGTTAATCTGGTGTGACAACGACCAAGCTAATTAACCCGGTTGTTTGGTTTATGAAATTATTCGTGTACTTATGGCATTAGTTAGACGTATCAGCTTCTATATTCGGGATAATGATGGCACGCTTTATTACAATAAGACCAGAAAATCAGCCTTAACACTTGTTACTTTGACACATTATCATTCGGTATGACTCTAAACCTTTTAATCAAATATACGATTTAAAGTAAGTCATTTTCAACCGTTTTCTATATAATCAAATAGATTCTTAATTCATTAAATTTAAAGTTATTAATTATGAAACGATGCTTCCTTTTGCTCATAATATCAATCGGCTTTGTGACAACTAGTTTTTCTCAAGGGATCAACCTGTTTTTCATGAGTGACCAACCTATCACCGAATTTTCAGAGGAAGATATGGAGCTATTTAGAGCTTCTGTTTTGGATGTGCTTGAGAATAAGCAAGAAAACGAAACCTTAAACTGGGAAAATCCCAACACAGATACAAAAGGACAAATTAAATTGTTAAACATTTCATCTTTTCACGGACTTCCATGCAAAACAGTTGAATTAAAGAATAGTACTAAAAATATTGTAGGATCTGTTTATACATACAAAGCCTGTAAACAACAAGATACTTGGCAAATCTTACCACTGGACTCAAATTAAAACTCCAGACTAATTTTAGCCTCTTTCACTTGAGAACTTGAATAAATCAGATAGTACTAGAAAATATTTGAGCATAATTTACTGGCTCTCAGGCCAACAATATCCAACACCACCTTATTAAACGATTTGTTTGAACTTAACCCATATTTTCGATATTCTTTTTAGCTACCCTAAGCACCTAGGCCCATATATTACACGCTACCCGTATCTTTTATTACAAGACGGGGATTCTAATCTGCATCAGTTGTTAAAAGCATCTTTATTTAAGAAGCTGAACCTCAATTTTTCACTTAACATTTGATTTCATCTGCTGTATACTTTTTCCACGCGAACTGCGGTCTTTACTAGGTTATCTGCGAACCAATCAATAGCCTAGTTAGAGTATTGAGGTCGTGTTTTATATGTGTAACACATGCATCCCGCCAGGCTCCCCTTACCCGTACGACTTGTCCTGGCGGGACTTCACATTAGCGCCAGCATAATTGAACGCTACTGATCATTCCCGATTTTAAGGGCACTGAGATAAGAGTGTTGATTAATTGGTTGGTTTTCAAATTGTTTAGGGTATTTAACCCAGAATTTGAGGTATCGAGTTCATTCGTGTTAAAAATTACGGTTTGAACTATAAATTCAGCCTGAAACCGTAAATTCTCACACCAATTATTGTCCTTCGCCCGCTGACGCAGCAGTTTATCAGGATGTAATCGCAAATCCGCCAGTAATGCTTGTTCATCCAACTTCCGCGGGCCTTTCGGACCTGGAGACTGGGCGACTGTAGGGTCATTGACTCAACGACAGACAGTATCTCGACTGATGCCAAATAGTGTACACGCTTCATTTTGTTTGCCACCGGCGGCGATGCACACATGCGTCTACGCAGATCTTCACTGTAAGCCATAACTCCTCTTCAATCATTAAAATAATCTCTATTTGACTGATTATTAAAGGGAATTACTATAATTGATAAAATGTTGCAGCGATCCATAGAACTCTCAGTATTTCTCAGCCATTGTCGGATAACCCGCCAAATCTGGGATAGACCTAAGGAACCTGTTTTGAGTCACTCAGGTGGTAAACATACTAAAATTGAGTGCATCAGGTGGATGGATTGAACCTGGTACAGGTACCTAGAGGTTTAGGAATTATAATCCTCCAAAGGATTTAGAATCAATTATTAATAAAGATAAAGACTAAACTTCAGCTTGAACACTACAACTTCATCAAGCTTATGGCTTCATTGGTTTCAGTTGAGTTTGCAATCTTACGACTTAAAATGACGATGTAGGATCCCCCAGCAGTGCCCAGTTGATGTTGAGGTGAGGATTGCCCTGGGAAGCTTTGTGGGCATTAATTGCCTCGCCCAAGCGCATGCCTTGGTTCAGAGTACTTTCCAGTATCGCGCTGCCTGCAGCAATATTACCTGCTTGGCTTGATAATAACGTTGCCCCACTGATGTTCACCGCATTACCACTGAATAACAATTGATGTGCCAGCGTATTCACATTAGTACTTTCGTAAAAAGTCACATAACAACTCAATGGTAACCATATCTCAGCACCCTCACTGACGACCTCACTAATATCTTCCGCCTTGAACAGATTCTGGTTTGACAGTTGACCCGTGCTGGCATGACCATTATACAATACAAGGTTCGGTGTGGTGTTTAATTCACTGATTATGGTTGCTTTTGCATGGACTAAGGCCTGGTGTAAATTAAATCCAGGATTGTCAGAGAGAATCTGATCGACATAGACTTGAGTTGTACTCCAAGTCGGCGGCAATTGTGGAGCAAGTTGAGCGTCTAGGGCCGCCCCAAAATCAATGTTCTCCCCCGCAACTGTATGTTCAGCAATCAATAACGCCGTACCACTTGAGTGATCGGTATCACTCCACTGAATCGTTTTATCAACGATCGTTTGTAAATCACTCATACTACGCACCGGCCAGCGGCCAATGTCAGCCATTAAGTTATTATCCGAATCGGTAATGTACGGCACATCACTGACTGTATAGTTCGAATACCCGGATTGGCCGTAATGTCCCGGAATGAAGGTCAGTGCACCCGTGTCCAGTTTGCCAGTATGGTCATAGGTACTGCCCCCGACAATCAGCACATGATCCAGATCATCTTGTACCTTAGCCTGTGCGAGGAAGTTCATTAATCCCTCCGGCCCTGCCTGACCTCCACCAAAAGTTTCTACAACCTGTAAATAATCAATGATCGACACGGTATAACCCTGGCTACGTTTAAAGTCCGCATAGTCATCAAGGGATGTTCCCATAAATACCGGGTGACTAATAAACAAGTAATTACTACCACTCGCCTGAGCTAACAGCGCATTCTGAGTGGTGATTGATCGAATTGATAAGCCCTCAACACTTAACATCCCGGCCTTACTGCTAACCCAGTAGTTAATGGGCGTCGGAGATAATACCCCAGTCCCATTTAAGCGGGCCATCATCACATTACGTTGTTTCTTGCCATCCACATCGGTCACTCTTTGCTGTGTTTCAGGCACAATACGCACCAGATTTGTGCCATCGGTGGCAAACGCCCACACCGTGCCGCTATCCGGGACTGTCACCTGGTAGCCTTGTTCGCCGGCATCAGGACCCATAAAGGTTAAATAATTATCACCCGCCTTCGCCATGTACGGGCGCGAATAGGCAAGTTCAATTGCATCAACATGCACTTCACTGAATGCATAACCACTACCCGCACGTGACCTAGCCCCGGAAAGTTGATCCAGTTGATGAGATAGGATTAGGTTTACTATTTAGCTTAAAGGAGCCAACTTATGCCTAAAGGTAAACGTGTCCCAACTGAGACCATTATCAAAACACTGCGTGAAGTGGAAATTCATCATGCTCAAGGTCACACCATTTCCGAGAGTTGCCGCCAGTGCGGTATTACAGAGCAAACCTACTACCGCTGGCGCAAACAGTATGGCGGTATGCAAGTGAACCAAGTTCGTCAGATGAAGGATTTAGAGAAGGAAAATGCACGTCTTCGCAAAGCGGTGTCTGATTTAACGTTGGATAAATTAATCCTAGAGGAAGCGTTGTCGGGAAAGTATTAAGCCCGGAGCGTCGCCGTTTATGTGTTGATCATGTTCGTGAGCAGCTTTGTGTATCTGAACGCAGAGCCTGTCAAGTAATTGGTCAACCGCGTTCCACCCAACGTTATCAGCGTATTGTCAAAGACGATGAAGCGGCACTGACAGCGGATATCATTCAATTGGCGAGTGAGTTTGGCCGTTATGGGTATCGACGTATTACTGCACTGTTAAAACTGTATCTGGGTTGGTGTGTCAATCATAAACGTGTGGAACGTATCTGGCGACGAGAGGGGCTAAAAGTACCGAGCAAACAACCCAAACGAGGCCGACTATGGTTCAATGACGGTTCGTGTGTTCGATTGAGGCCGAGTTGGAAGAATCATGTCTGGGCGTATGATTTTGTTCAAGATCGTACCGATGATGGTCGAGCTTATCGGTTATTAACGATCATTGATGAATACACCCGAGAATGTCTGGCGATTATTACCGAGAGGCGTTTGAACAGTGCGAGTGTACTCAATGCTTTAGAACAGTTATTCATGACACGGGGTATTCCCGATCATATTCGATCAGATAATGGTGTTGAATTCACGGCCAAGGCAGTACGCCAATGGTTAAATAAAATGCAGGTTAAAACGCTATTCATCGAACCCGGTTCACCCTGGGAAAACGGCTACAATGAAAGCTTCAATGGCAAGTTGCGTGATGAATTGCTGGATCGTGAAGTGTTTTATACGCTGACTGAAGCACAGGTGCTGATAGAACGATGGCGGATCCATTACAACACGATTCGACCACACTCATCACTAGGTTATCGACCACCAGCCCCGGAAACGATCTTGCCAAACCCTTCAAGAATTGCTTACACTACGTTCCAGCCCTTCTTGAAGGGAAACTGTAACCCGAACCAAATACTAACTTCTTAACTGGTACCAACTTAAGGGGCAGATCATCAGGAATCGAGGTATTCATTAAATCACCTGTGTAGAAAAATTAATTTTACGTTGGATACACTCGATGGTGTTTAGTTGTGCATCCACACTTTGGAATCGTACATCTATTATCTTGGAGCAGTCCATTCGAGCGATTCAATGTCGACTTTAGAAATTTATAAAGTAGTTATAAAAATTCTCAACTATCATCAGAATCTTCTCATCTAATTCTCATATTGTTGACATGAAAATATTCATATGGTCTTCTTAATTCATAACTAATGAGCTGTGAAAAATGAAAAACTGGATTCACCCACAAGACATCAAACTGTTTAAAATATTTTATGAACTTGCTAATGCGGGAGGTTACTCTCAAGCCCAAGTAAAATTAAATATAAGCCAATCAAGTCTCAGCACATATATCACACAATTAGAAAACCGTGTTGGAATGCGACTATGTACACGTGGCCATGCGGGTTTTAAACTCACTGATGACGGAAATATGTTGTTTGAAGAAATACATATATTGTTTGAGGCATTTGAAGCATTTACGACACGTGTATCAAATAAAAAAAACGAAATTGCTGGAGATCTATTCTTAGGAATTCTTGAAAACACGATTACACATCCTGACCAAAAAATTACTCAAGCTCTTGGCAAAATGCAGGATGTTGCTCCAAATGTATTAATAGATGTATACACAGCTGGTGCACTTGAACTTGAAACAAGAGTACTCGATGGCCGATTGCACGGTGCAATTGGCTTATTTCCTCACAGAATAGAGAGTTTAGAGTATCGGCCATTATTTAGCGAAAGTCATCATCTCTACTGTGCCAAAGGTCATCCACTTTATGAAGTGGATGACGTTGAAATGTCATTAGAAGAGCTTGCTAATTACAGTTATATAAGCCGTGATTATGTAGACCAAATCGAAGGTCTCGAACCGCCGGAGCAATTCAATTATTTTGCTACGGCACGTCATATGGAAGGTTTAATATTCCTGTTATTAACAGGACAGTACTTTGGTTATTTGCCTGATCACACTGCAAAGACCTGGGTGAATCAAGGAAGGATGCGCCGGATTAATGCACTAAATTCAAAACGCGTTGCGCAGTTCATGTTGACTGTGCGTAAAGACAAATTGCTTCCCCGATCATTAAAAGAATTCATTACAATTTTTGAATCAATCTAAGATTAATCCATATCTTCGTTATGAAATAAATCCCTTTTGATAAAGCGATGATGTTGATTAATGCCAATGTCAACTTTGGTTTTTTTGAATATGTAATAGGTAAATAATTAGTTATATTGATCGTGAGTGATCGGATTACGAGAAGTAACCAAATGGTAATCATTATGGGAATGAACCAACTATATTTTCTATTCTACTTTAGTAAATTTGCGGGTATAAGTCCGCAACGGTTTAGCATAAGGACTAAAACAAGATGATTGATATAAATATTTTTGATGTATTTGGATCGATTGGAGCGATCACAATCGTTATTACCTATATGTTGCTGCAATTGAAAAAAATAAAAAGTGACGATTTACTATACTCAATACTAAATGCAATTGGGGCAGGATTAATATTGTTATCTCTTATTTACAAGTTCAATCTATCAGCATTTCTGATTGAGATATTTTGGCTATTTATAAGTATTTATGGAATTGTAATTAAATTGAAAAACGCCAGCCAACCTGCAAAAGAGAATTGATAGTGGTATTTATAGATAATAATTTTGTTATACCAGAGCCTTTGCAAACAGAGCAATTCCACTTTGTCATCCTAGAACCTAGTGTCGCAGAACAAGACTATGAAGCTGTTATGTCAAGTAAATACCGATTAAGAAATTTATTTGCTGAAAAAGATCGATGGCCCGAAGATGACATGACACTTGAATATAATATTCAAGACCTTAGTCGTCATGAGGTTGAATTTAAATCGCGAGAAGCGTTTGCTTATGCAGTGCTTTCATCATGCAAAGTAAATTATTTAGGTTGTGTATATATATTTCCAAGTACAGTAGTTGACTATGATTGTGAAGTGTATTTGTGGATAAGGGAAAGCGTATTAGAGTTTGATCATGAACTTTATCATAGTGTTAAATCATGGCTGCAAAACAAGTGGCCTTTTGAGTGCGTGGCTTTTCCTGGAAGAGAAATTGCTTGGAGCGATTGGAATGGTGATCGACATTGGTAGTGCTTAGTCTATAGATTCAATGCAGGGATTAGTTCCACAGAATAGTTTGTAGTATGAGGGTTGGTAATGGATACTCATCCGTTAAGTTATGAGTCAACAAAGAAATTAATGACATGGGGTCTGTGTGGGTAGAACGGCCATAGTAATTGCAAGTGGTGCACAAATGGTATTTGCTGGTCGAGCCTTCATGTTTGGTGTCGTTGCATTTAGTTATTTAAGAGCAGATCATACTAGTTTTATTCTTTATGCAGAAATAAATCCAAAGAGATTAAAACAATTACTGGAACAATTGCGTTGTTCGAGTGTCACAAAATTATCTCAACATCTGGTTTGAAATTTCGCATCAAACCCTACATAACTGATACGCCAATAAACCTTAATATAGAGAAACGATCATGACATATAAGCCCCCTAAAGTCTGGAAGTGGGATGCCGAGAATGGCGGCGAATGGGCCAGTATCAATCGTCCAATTGCCGGCCCAACGCACGAAAAAGAATTGCCCATTGGCAAGCATCCTTTGCAACTTTATTCGTTGGCAACACCCAATGGTGTAAAAGCGACAATAATGTTGGAAGAATTGTTAGCTTTAGGACATTCGGGTGCTGAGTATGATGCACATTTAATTAAAATTGGTGATGGTGATCAGTTCGGCAGTGGCTTTGTTGAGGTTAATCCGAATTCCAAGATCCCAGCTCTAGTGGATCACAGCACTGATCCAGCCACTCGTGTTTTCGAATCAGGATCAATTTTGCTTTACTTGGCTGAAAAATTTTCCAGTTTGCTACCCACCGACACAAATCAAAGAGCAGAGTGCCTTTCCTGGCTATTCTGGCAAATGGGTAGCGCACCTTATCTGGGTGGCGGTTTTGGTCATTTTTACGCCTATGCGCCAGAACAATGGGAGTATCCGATTGATCGATTCACCATGGAAGTCAAACGGCAAATGGACGTGCTGGACCGCCAACTGGCCAATAATGAATATATCAGCGGGGATGAATATACGATTGCCGATATCGCTATCTGGCCCTGGTATGGGGTACTGACTTTCGGCACACTTTATGATGCGGGAGAATTTCTTGATACCGGCTCATATAAAAACCTGAGTCGTTGGGCGAATCAGATTCTCAAGCGACCAACTGTTCAGCGTGGCAGGATGGTTAACCGAATCCGGGGGGAACTCGAGGAACAGCTTCATGAACGTCATGATGCCAGTGATTTTGAAACTAAGACGCAAGATAAACTTGAGCAGGTGGATTCCGAATAACTTCGGCAAACAAACTCACTTATATTAACGAGTCAGAGGACGATTCGGTTAAGGCGGGCTTATTTAGGGTATTGCCCATATCAGTATTTAAGCAAAAATAAATAAACATTTTCGAACAACCTAACCTAGATGTATACACATGTCAATCAGCGTTTAAAACTGGACAGTTGTCAGCGAGTAAAATTGAACAGTTAAATTCATCATTATTCTCCATTAACAACTCAAGTTCAGCGTAGCGGAACTTGAGTTGCGCCATTCATCGACAAGGTTTATGTCTTTGTATTGGTGTTAATTTTGATTTTCGAATGGGATTGTTTAAATCGGTAGGAATCATTGCCGGTTTCAATAATTGAACAGTGATGTGTTACCCGGTCCAGCAAAGCGGTGGTCATTTTCTCATCTCCAAAGACTTGCACCCACTCACTGAAGCCCAGATTAGTGGTAAATAGGATTGAAGTCGTTTCATACAGTTTACTGATCAGATGGAACAATAAGGCACCACCGGATGCTGGAAACGGCAAGTACCCCAACTCATCAAAGACCACGGCATCAAGCGGTTGCATGATCCGTGCCAGTCGGCCTTGTTTATCCTCCTGTTGTTCTTTGATCAGCAGATTCACCAGATCAACCACATTGTAAAAACGCACCCGTCGGCCCGCATGAATGGCATTGATACCAATGGCGGTGGCTAGATGAGTTTTACCGGTGCCGGTGCCACCGACAAAGATCAGATTATGGGCTCGATCCATAAAATCCGCCTGGGCCAGATCCTTGATAAAGGATTGCTCAACCCTGGACTGGGTAAAATCAAATTGTTGCAAATCCCGATGATGCGGGAACTTGGCCATACGCATTTGATAATTTAATCGTCTCACTTCACGGTCAGCGCGTTCGGCCTGCATGAGTCTGATTAACCCCGATTGCAGGGTCACACTCGTACGCGGTGAATCCATCAATTCAGGCAAACACTCAGCCATGCCGTGCAGCTTCAGTGCTTTAAGTTCATCCACTAATTCAAGCATGATTGCTCTCCCTGGTGGTGAGTTGATCATAACGGTCCACATTGGCTACAGGCGGGATGGTCAACACCGGGGCTTCTGTGATCGTCATGGTTTGCACTTGATCTGGCTCACTTAACCGATGGACAAGATTGGTGACAACCGACAATTGGGTAGTGTTGGCATCCAGGGCTAATTCACACGCCACTGTGACCGTTTCCAACCCATAATCACGGATTAACAGCAATAATTGGACAAATTCCCTGTCCCCACCATCACGTTTAAGATAACGGGCTTTCAGTGTTAATAATGATTGAGGTAAATCCCAATTCACAAAGGGCGCGCCATTACGCAGTGCACCGGGTTTTATCTCAAGCACCGGCAGGTAATGCCAGGGATCAAAGATCATCTGCCCTCGACCAAAGCAACGACGATGTTCTGATACCACTTTCTCATCAACCACGACTTTAATCACCTCGGCATAGGCGCGAATAGAAACGCGTTGCCCCACATATTGACACGGCACCGAGTACCGATTCCGATCATAATGCACCATACACGTGGTATGAACACGGGCCAATTGTTCATAATACCCATCAAAGGGTCTGATGGCCGGACGCAACGCCGGTTTCTCCAGGTTAAACACCTCATCTATCGTTGTTGATTTGTCAGCCGGGTGAGGTCGTTGGCCCATCCGGGCCCATTGCAACTCCAGCCATCGGTTCAATTCGTCCAGATCCGCAAACTTCATTCTCGGTACAAATAATCGCTGGCGCATAATGCCAATCTGGCGTTCGACCTGGCCTTTCTCCCAACCTGCTGCCAGCGTACAGGCAACCGGTTCAATCAAGTAATGATTCATCATACTTAAAAAACGCCGATTGAATTCACGCTGTTTAACATCCAGTCTGTCTATTCTGTACATTAGCACAAGCTGATAATTCAGTGTAATTTCTCCATGTGCCTCCCGGATAACTATAAGGCTGATATATGTCTTTAGTCGATGAAACGCAGATTTCAGAGCCAATTATATTTGAGAATCTGGATTTATAAATTTTGTTGAATCCATTATCTATAATGGCCACATTTTGAGCCAGAACCAGCGTGCAATTCAGCAGCACGAACCCAAATATCAAAAACCGGAACATATGAGAAAATCTATTATCTATTGCTAAGTCTAGTCATTGCCATAATGACTTTTTTATTATTGTAAATAACATCTAACGCTTCTCGATTGATAATCAAATACATAGTTGGTCCATAATCAGATACCTTCTTCAGTTTGAAAGAGCTGTCTGGAAGAGTAGAAATAATTTGATTAGCGTAAAATTTTATTTCTTCACTATCATATGTAAATGTGGGGTCGGTAACGAATGGCACTTACTTATTGATAAGTAGTTGAATTAATTTCAAAAAAGCTGATCCAATGGTAAGCTTTAATTCGCTAAAACCACGACTCACCACAGGACCAACTTACCCATGAATAATACGCTTTCCCGTACCCGTCATCAACGTAAACGTGTGGAATATTATGCAAGTTCCAGTAGTAGCTATAGCTACTTTAATCTGCTCACAAGTGATGAACTGTTTGATACGGTGGAATCATTACTCCCCGATCATCGAGAACGCCAGTATCCCCCAACAGAAACGTTATCGTTATTTCTGACCCAAGCTATGAGTGCTGACCGTTCGTGTCAGAATATAGTCAACCAAACGGCCGTTGATCGACTGGTTGGTGGATTAGCACCAGTGAGTACCCACACGGGCGGTTATTGCCGAGCCCGCCAGCGTTTACCCAAATCAATGGTTATGAATTTAGCCCTGCATGTTGGTGAGTTAATTGAAAGCGAATCATCCAGTGAGTGGCTTTGGCAGGGACGGCGTGCTCAGAGACCGGGGTTGGGTTTTCCAATCTGTCGTATTGTTGGGATCACCTGTTTAGCTACCGGTGCCTTGCTGAATGCGACAATGGGGCGATTTAATGGCAAAGGTACTGATGAACAGAGCTTATTACGCACCTTGACCGATACGTTTAAGCCGGGTGATATTGTTATGGGTGATTCATTCTTTGCAACATGGTTCTTTATGTTGGACCTACAGAGCCGGGGGATTGATCTATTAATGGAACAGCAAGGAGCTAGACAACGTGTCACAGACTTTAGAAAAGGGAAACGATTGGGGCAACGCGACCATTTAATCACATTAGCAAAACCCAAGACCAAACCGCAGTGGATGAGCCAAGCCTACTTTGATTCAGCCCCCGCGTCCATTACCGTCAGAGAGTTTAGAGCGGGTGCTAAAACGATGGTGACGACACTCATCTGCCCTAAGGCAGCCCCCAAATCCGAACTTAAAGCACTATATAAGTCCCGTTGGCATATCGAGCTTGATCTTCGCAACATCAAAGACACCCTAGGGATGAACGTGCTGAGTTGCAAATCCCCTGATATGATTGAGAAAGAAGTCTGGGTGTACCTGTTGGCATATAACCTGATCCGTTGGATGATGGTGCAATCAGCATTATTAGTCGACATTAACCCTCGAAACTTGAGTTTCAAGCACAGCTTGCAACTGTGGCTGATCGTATCAATAAAAGTGACCGACGCTACGCCTGAACATCGTGCGGCTATATTGCACATGATCGCCCAGCAGAAAGTGGCTAACCGTCCAGGCCGAATAGAACCGCGGGCCGTAAAACGAAGGCCTAAGGCCTATTCACTACTAACCGTTCCCAGAGATCGGGCAAGGAAAAATATCATACAATATGGACATCTTAAAAAAATTAAGTAAGTGCCATTCGACTCTGACCCCATTTATTCTTTTCAAATTCTTAGCGTAATAGAGCTGTCTGCAGAAGAAGCGATACCAAATGAGATTTATTCGCCATTGTCTGCGAGCCTAGAATCAGTGGGAAGTTATAGACTCTGCAATCTAAATATTTCCCGAGTAGTGAAAACGGATTCTGAATCTTCAGTTGCACATCGATATGCTAACTGCCCTTTGAATGGGTTAAGTTGTTCATTTAGTAATGAATCTGTTTGAAAGTATTCACACTCTCTTCTTTGCGCTTCTTTTGCGGCTTCCAGACGGCTCAAATTATAACGGCTGGGTCTATCCAGGGCTTTGCCGATATCAACGACCCATGCTCCTTCTGATAGATTGGTTATTTTTACAGGTTTGGAAAAGTCAGGAACTTTGGGGATGTTAGAACATCCCACCAAAAAGACAAAACATCCAAACAAAATCGAAAACCTCACTCTGGCGATATAATTCATCATTACCTTGCAATCATAGTTAAACCACAGCAATCATATAATACTGCTTGAGTTCATGGCAAATCGCCCTGAAATCACAGAGATGTAAATCATTAATGTAATAAAGATCTACGAGAGCTTTGTGTAGTGTTTTTCTTTTAGTTGCAAGCGTATTTCTAATTTTCCGTTAAGTATCCAGCATAGATAATCTGATCGATATAATTAGCGACAAAGAGTCGATGTCTACCAAGCCAAGGTTCCGGGTCCCAGGGTGTGTCAGGATGATGGATAGTGCCAGGATCACCTAATATGCCTGATTCCAGCCATACTTGTGGTTGCGAATCCATATCAGAAATAGTGTTGAGTGTGATTGCATCCATTCCACCGGATGTCCCTACACCTGTTGATGTCGCGATTTCATTTCCTAAAGGTCCGATCACCACAATTTCATCGTTATAGCTGTCGCAAAAAGTCCAACTCCATGGTGAAGCTGCAATGCCCTGGATATTTCTTCCCGGAAATGAAATTTGGCCAAGTTTATTCCCGTTTATTAATCTAAGTTCCATTTCATCCCCCTCGCTACGAACAAAAAATAATCCATTAGTTGCGAAACCTTGAGGGAAACCAGGAAACGTTGTATCAGCAGACAAATCTCTTGAATTAACTTCTAAACCCGTATCTGGATCAAAGGCAAAGACAATATATTTATCTGTCGTTGAGCTAGCGCATAAAATTCTTCTGGTAAATGGATTGTAGCCCATTCCTGAAATCGTATTTCTATCAACAGGAGTGACATGCCGAAAGCGCTCATTGTCATAGCCCATTGATAAGTATACAACTTCATCTTCTTGTCCAGTTTGAGTTAAAAAGGCCATTGCCGGATCTCCCAAGCGGTGACAAGCTGTTAGTGCTGTCCCAGCCCCTGTGGTTGTATAGGGAAAATCGTACCGGTGTGTTTCGTGAAAACTAAGATTCGTCATTATTATTCTCCTTTGGTATGTTTAATCTGATCAATTAGATTTATATTTTTTCTCTGACCATACAATGTTCATTTGAATTTTTCTATGAACGACTTCACATTAATGAAGCCTTGAAGAAACAGCACTTTCGCCTTTAATGAAAAAGAGATTCGTATAAGACTAAAGGAAACGTTATTTAATGTCTGATTAGGCTAGCACCCTACGTTGCTCTAGATCATGAATTTCAACAGCTATTTTTCCGGCACTTATTTCCCTATAATCACCACATTTTTTATTAGCGTTCGCGTAAGCGACAGAAGACCACGGGCTTGTCCCGGCTCTTCAACACTATAACTCAATGCCGGGCTTGCCCGTGGATGAATGAGTGTATTTAGATTGAATATCGCACATCGTAAAGGTGCGATATTCATCGAATCAGCCTAAAGGGCTGTTACAGTAAGCACCCCGGCCTTGTGGCGGGACATTTAAAATTGAATGATACTTTCCCGGCTTTAGCCGGACTTTAGTAAAAATATTGAGGTTCCGGCACAAGGCCGGAATAGTGTTCAAGCTATAAGGTTCCGGCACAAGGCCGGGGAAATCTATCTGGCATTACTACAGCCGTTTGTGGCGAAGGAAAAGCGAAAGGGACTATGTTGACTATAAAATCAAATACGTTGATCGGCATACTATTCTTATTCGGTATTATCTATATTGTTATCACACCTCCTTTTCAAGTGCCGGATGCACCTGCCCATTTTTTCCGGGCACATCAAATCTCTCAGGGTGAATTGATCTCAGAAAAAAGAGGTGAACGAACCGGAGGAGAGATACCTTCTAGTCTATTTGAACTTAGAGATTTATTTGCTGGTATTAGTTACTACCCTGACAATATAGCCTCTGTCAGTGGAAACATTGCGGCGTTTAAAATTAAACTAGATACTGACAACAAAGAGTTTGTCGGTTTCGAAAACTCGGCAGTCTTTTCGCCTGTTCCTTATGTGCCAGCTGTTGCGGGAATCATTGTCTCAAAGCTGGTCACCGACTCAGCATTAGTCTCTTATTATGCTGCAGCAATACTTACCTTGATTGCCGGTCTGTTAATTTTGAAACTCGCTATGGAGTTATTACCTCAATATCGCTTGCTGATTTTTGCATTCTGTTTAACTCCAATATTTATTTTTGAACTTGCTAGCTTTTCATCGGATAGTCTTTCTAATTCTTTTTCCATATTATTCATCTGTCAAATTTTTGCAGTCGTCAGTAGAGAAAGGCAAATTGATAAATCTTTTTTAGCACAACTGTTAATCACCGGGGTTTGTCTAGCGCTGTGCAAACAGACCTATTCGGTCTTATTCACGCTCACTGCCTTGATCACCCCACAATATTTTAAAAACTGGTTTGGTTATTTTAAGTATCAAACAATATTCTGTATCACCATGCTGCTAGCCATCCTTGGCTGGCAACTCGTTGTTAGCAATACATACTCACCGTTGCCCTGGATCAGAGGGGTAGATGCCGCACTCCAATTACAGAACGTGCTTGAACATCCAATTGGATTTTTACATGTTGTTTGGGCAGATTTGATGAGGCATTATCAAAACTATATTTTAATGATGGGCGGCGCTGTTCTTGGATGGGTTGATACACTATTGCCCTTCTCAATTATTTGGATGCACCTAGGCGTTCTGATTGTGCTGTTCTATATATCTAAAACGAATATTGAATTGACGCTATGGCAATTCTTTATGTCACTATTAACCATTATTGTTGGCATATTGATTGTTGAATTAGCACTGTATTTGCATGCGCAACCTGTTGGTTCATCTCGAATTTCAGGTGTGCATGGACGGTATTTCCTGCATTTAGGTTTTTTGTTGCTGATGATTATTTCTGCATTACCAAAAACTTTTCAATCCGAGACTTTTAGTAAAGTATTAGTTCTTATATGCTTTATTCCTTATTTGGTATCAATACCAATTATCATGGCGAGATATTATTGATAAGCTATATTGGCTAAATCCGTTCATCAAATATTTGGTCACAAACAAATATAATTAAACCATGAAACCTAGAAACAAAACTGCGACCTCACCTTTGATGAAAAAAGGTCATGCACATAAATCAAAAAAGGATTATGACCGTAAGCGTGAGAAGGTGAATTTAAAAAAGGAAGTAGCTAAAGAACTCGGTCAATAAAGATATTGATTAAAATTCGTCCTTCAACTTCCAGGTGAAAAAGATAATGACAAATCCGATACGCCAGATTCCGAATAATTTCTCATACCCCTACTAACCTCCCCTAAAAGGGGAGGAACTCTATGTTCTTTGCAATGACGATTTAATTTTCAAAACCGGAAATAGGATTAAGAATAACAAAGATGCTGCTGTGACAATTGACGGTCCCGATGGCGTATCGAATTGCATCGAACCGGCTATACCCAGCATAACTGCCAATACTCCTAACAAGGATGCAATCACTGCCATGCTTTCTGGGGTTTTAGCAAGTTGTCGAGCGGTGGCTGCTGGAATTATCAACAGTGAAGTGATTAAAAGAATACCCACAATACGCACCGAAAATGCAACCACGATAGTCATCAGGAACATAAGTAACAGTTGAGTACGAAAGGTTCGAACACCTTCGGCTTTAGCCAGATCTTCGTGAATAGTCATCAAAGTCAGAGATGACCAGTTCAAGATCAATAAAGTCAAAACAACAGCCCCACCCAGATAAATCCACCATAAATCATACGCGCGGACAGTGAGGATATCACCGAAAAGATAACCATGTAGATCAAACTGAATATAATCCAGAAAACTCAATGCCACCATTCCCAACGAGAGCGAAGCGTGGGCAAGAATACCTAGCAACGTATCGGTTGCCAGAACATGCTTGTGTTGCATCCAAACCAGTAATAGCGCAAACATAGTACATACGATAATTACGCCAATATTAATACTGAAACCGTAAAGCAATCCCAATGCAATACCCAGCAACGAGCTGTGCGCCAGCGAGTCACCAAAATATGCCATTCGGCGCCAAACCACAAAACACCCCAAGGCACCCACCACTAAAGCGACGCCAATGCCTGCTATCAATGCTTTTATAATGAATCCATCAAGCATGATGATGCTCTTTATGAAGGTGATCATGCTGATGATCGTGACTGTGATGGTAGACCGACATCAGTTTTGCCATATCATTGCCGAATAATGAAATAAATTCAGGATCCCGTGCCACAGCCTGCGGTTCCCCCGAGCAGCAAATATGATGATATAGACAAATCACTTTTTGCGTGGATGACATCACTAGATGCAAATCGTGCGATACCATCAACACAGAGAGTTCTCGCTCAGCATGGACTCTCTCAATTAATTTATAAAAGCCTAACTGACCGGATACATCAAGATTTTGTGCCGGTTCGTCCAAAATCAATAAATTCGGCTGATCCAGCAAGGCACGCGCCAATAACACCCTCTGCGTTTGCCCACCGGAGAGTACAAATAAAGGCCGCTCAAGTAGGCTTTCAATCTGGGTTTCAGCAATAACCCTGTCCAATTCAACCTGATTGGTTTGCCTGCGCAAGCACAAAAACCGCTCAACCGTAATCGGCATGGTCCGATCCACAACAAACTGTTGCGGCAGATATCCAATCGTTAAATCTGGGTTGCGCTTAATTGATCCAGAATCAGGCTTATAAAACTCCATCAGGCATTTTAATAACATAGACTTACCCGCACCATTTGGGCCGATCACAGTTAGAAATTCCCGTGCAGCAATTTCGAAAGAAATATCCTTGAGAATATGCTTACGCTCCCGGATAACCGAAATATTTTCGGCACTGATTAGTGAGTGCATGGATGCTCTAGCTACAATGTTCGCATATCCCTTCTATCTCCAGGGTAATGCGATTAGGTTTAAATTTGTTGCTATGGGTGGTTGTGTCTATTGCTTTATCCAATTGACGGTTGCAACATTCCTTGACTTCATGACAGAGGTTGCAGATCAAAAAATAACACGCATGACTTTCGGTTGGATGTGAACAACCCACATAGGCATTTAGACTATTGAGTTTATGAACCAAGCCATTCTCGGTCAAAAAATCGAGGGATCGATAAACTGTCGGTGGTTTAGCTGGACTTTTATCAGTTCCAAGTAGATCAAGAATATCGTAAGCTTTGACCGGACCGTGACTGGCCCAAACCAACTCCAGCACTTTTTTGCGCAGCTGAGTCAGACGCAGGTTTTTGGCCGCACAAATTTTCTCGGCACTTTCCAAGGCATTTTGTACACATTGCGCGTGAACATGCTCACTATACATGATACTTCTATTAAATTTATATGTAATGTTATAATATAACATTAATCTTAATCTTTAGTAGCTTTTTATGAAATCATCGCTTTTGACGCTAGGTCTTTTATTGCTCGTATCACCTTGCCAAGCTCAGAATGTTGTCGCCAGTATCAAACCATTACATTCGTTAGTACAGAATATTCTCGGCGACACGGCTGATGCGGAACTGCTGATTGATAATGCATCACCACATGGCTATCAATTAAAGCCGTCAGATGTTAAAACCGTCAATAGTGCTGATATCTTCTTCTATTTTGCCGATAATTTAGAGGATTCTGTCGATAGATTAAAGGATGCAAGTGATCAACAAGAAAAGTTTGTTAAACTTATCGATAATCTTGAAATCGACTATCTGGAACTTGGAGATCATGATCATCACCATCACGGCGACCATGAAGAAACAGAAGCTAAGCATAACGAACATGAGAGAGAAGAAGCTGAAAATGAACATGGTCATGAAGATGAACATGCTGAGGAAGAACACGATGAACACGAAGCTGTTGATCCCCATGTCTGGTTAAATCCGCAAAACGCTATAATCATTGCTGAGTTTATTGCCGAATCACTAGCAACTCTCAATCCGTCCCACGCTGATCAATACCGTACAAATTTAGAGGCTACTCGGCAAAGGCTTATCGATTTGGATAGCAAAATCAGTGCACAGTTCACTCAGGTTAAAAATTCAGCTTACTTAGTTCAACACGAAGCTTATAACTATTTTGAGACGCATTATGATCTGAATAATAAAGGCGCATTGCAAATTGACCCATCTGTTGCGCCTTCGGCCAAACATCTCTCTGAAATTGCTGAAAAAGTCCGGCAAGACAATATTAGATGTATATTTAGCGAACCACAATTTTCTGGTCGCACAGTCAACAATCTTGCTTCTGAGTTAAACATATCATCTGGAATTCTTGACCCACTAGGTGCGGATCTATCGCCAGGTAAACAAGCTTATTTTGAGTTGATGACTAACCTTGCCGATAATCTTGCCGAATGTTTAACACAAGCATCTTGATTTACTGATTCAGATGTCTATCATCATGGGCACTCAATGCAGATCACTGATTGAATGCTGGAAATCGAACGTAAGTTTTTACTCAAAAACAATGACTGGAAACAACATATTAAATCCAGTGAACCTATTATTCAGGGCTACTTAGCTTCATCGGCATCAGCTAATGGAATTACGGTTAGGGTTAGAGTAACGGGTCAACATGGTTATCTGACATTCAAAGGACCAAGAGTCGGAATCGCACGAACTGAATATGAATATCAAGTTCCGATTAATGATGCGAAATCAATATTGCTTGAATCGCAGGCCCCTACTGTAAAAAAAGTCAGGCACATAGTCGAACATGATGGTAATAAATGGGAAATAGATGTATTTAAAGGTACTAACAAAGGCCTGACCGTTGCTGAAATCGAACTCGAATCAGAGAATCAAGATTTCAAATTACCCAAATGGATCAAACAAGAAGTGACTGGGGAGAACAAATATCGTAATTCCCGATTAGCGCTTAATCCTTATACAAGCTGGGAGTAAAAATGAATAACCAATTACTAATTGAGCCAAGTGCATTAAAAGAATTCACTAAAAATCATACTTCTTCTTTATTAATCGATGTCACCAGCCCAGAGTCCTACACCAAACATCACATCCCTGGTGCCATATTTTTTGATTATAAGAATTTAGTCAGTGGTATTAAGCCCTCGCCTGGGACTTTGCCGGATATTTCGGCACTTTCACTAGCATTAGCTGCTTCAGGTATCAACAGTGATAAATCTATCATTGCCTATGACGATGAAGGAGGCGGTAAAGCCTCACGTCTGCTTTGGACTCTGGACATTTTAGGATTTGAAAAACTACATTTGATCAATGGCAGCCTTCATGCCTGGGCACAGACAGGTCTTGCTCTAGAGACCGATTTAAATTCTGCTCAAGCGACTGAGATCGAATCTTTACACTACAACACCGACAAAATAGCTGATAAAGAATTTATTCTGAATAATCTTGAAAATAACAACATTATTATTTGGGATGCTCGTACTTCAGAAGAATACGCTGGGATCAAACCACGCGCCGCACGTAATGGCCACATCCCTGGCGCGGTGAATTTAAACTGGCTGGACACTATCGATAAACAGAACGGATTACGTTACCTTCCTAAAGAGCAACTAATCACACTTCTTGAAAGCAAGGGTATTACGCCAGATAAAACTATTGTTCCCCACTGCCAAACTCACCATCGTTCTGCTCATAGTGCAATATTGCTAAAATACCTGGGCTATAACGATGTAAGAGCCTATCCAGGGTCATGGTCAGAATGGGGCAATGCAACCGACACGCCAATAGAACAATAAATCTAAATTTATCGAGCAAATCGATATGAAAGTCGTTCATATCGACATGGATGCATTCTATGCTTCAGTAGAGGAACTGGACAACCCAGAAATCAAAAACAAGCCGGTTATCGTCGGCGGCCCTACAGATAAACGTGGCGTAGTTTCAGCTGCAAATTATCATGCCCGTGAGTTCGGGGTTAGAAGCGCTATGCCTATGGCGACAGCAACTCGACTCTGCCCACAGGCGATCATCATTACCCCTAGGCATAAACGTTATGTAGAAATCTCCAAGCAAATAAAATCTATCTTTTACCGTTATACGCCCTTAGTACAACCGCTCTCTTTAGACGAAGCATTCCTGGATTTAAATGCCAGTGTAAAATTATTTGGCCCCGTTATCGATACTGCTAGAAGAATTAAAACCCAAATAGCTGATGAATTAAAGTTAACTGCTTCGGTAGGCATTGCACCCAATAAGTTTTTAGCTAAACTCGCCAGCGACGCTGACAAACCGGATGGCTTTGTTGTTGTTGATGAATCTAAAGTACAAGCTTTTTTAGATCCTATGCCGATTACTCAACTATGGGGAGTCGGCAAATCCAGCGCAAAAAAACTTCAACAAAATGCTGTTTATACTGTAGCTCATATGCGTGAAAAAAATCTTGAACAATTGAAGCGCTTATTTGGCGAATTGCATGCCCAACATTTGTGGAATCTTGCTCGTGGAATTGATGATCGCAAAGTCGTTACTTCGTGGCCAGCAAAATCAATCTCACGGGAAACAACATTTGCAACAGATCTGGATGACTTAAAAGAACTCAAGCAGATTTTCATGCAATTAACTGAGGATGTTTGCGCCCGTATGCGACTAGAATCATTAAATGCGAAAACCGTACAAATAAAGTTTCGGCGCAAGGATTTTAAGACCTTTACCCGTTCAAGTTCATTATTGAACTCTACCAATAATACTCAAGTTATCTGGAAGACAGTAATTGAAATGGTGGAGCAAAATATTATTGCCAATGTCTTGCCGCTTCGATTAATTGGTGTTGGTTTAAGCAATTTTGAATCTGAAGCAGAAATTCAGTCAGAATTGTTTACTGAAGAAACAGATAAAATTGATGTGTTGTCAGATCAGATCAATCAGAAGTTTGGCAAGCTTGCTTTAGCCAGAGCCAAAGGCATCACGAAAAAAGACAAATCGGATTAATCAGCTACTATAATTACAACTCAATCCAATCTTGTGCTGAGCTATGAGTAAGAAATCACCTGAGGAATTAAAGCAACAACTTAACGATGAACAGTTTTATGTAACCCAACAAAAAGGGACAGAACGCCCTTTCACTGGAAAATATAACAATCATTTTGAAGACGGCACCTATGTTTGCGTTGTTTGTGGGGAGCCATTATTTGACTCAACAACCAAATATGATCACGGTTGTGGTTGGCCCAGTTTCTATCAGGCTAAAACTGATAAAGCTATAGGCGAAGAAGCAGATAACAGTCTTGGCATGCGCCGCACAGAAATCGTGTGTAGCAACTGTGATGCACATTTAGGTCACGTGTTTCCAGATGGTCCTCAACCTACTGGCACTCGATACTGTGTTAATTCAGCTTCTCTGGAATTCAAACCTAAAGAAGAAGATTAAGAATAACTTTAGCTGCTGATGATCAAGTTATTAATGTCGTTACGGTTTGGACCGTACTTTTTAACGCAATTTCTAGGTGCGTTTAACGACAATCTTTATAAAAATGCTTTGATCATCTTGATTACCTACACACTGGCTGTAAAAGCCAATCTGAATACCGATACTATGGTTAACCTCAGCGCTGGATTATTTATACTGCCCTACTTTCTTTTTTCAGCTTTCGCCGGGCAACTGGCAGACAAAATGGAAAAATCCAGATATATCAGATTTATCAAACTGGCTGAAATAGTATTCATGTGCATCGGGGCCATTGCCTTCTTAACAGGCAATCTCTATTTACTTTTATTCATCTTGTTTTGTATGGGGGCTCAATCAAGCTTTTTTGGGCCGGTTAAATATGGCATCTTACCGCAGCATCTAAGCAAGCAAGAGTTGGTCAATGGTAATGGATTGGTAGAAATGGGCACATTTCTGGCCATACTATTAGGTACGATTGCTGGCGGGTTAATGATTGGCTTCGATAACGGAACATTGTGGGTTTCAATCGGGATTATATTTTTTGCCGTAATTGGATGGCTGACAAGTACTAAAATTCCTTTAGCTCCCGCTGTCGACCCGGATCTTAAGCTCAACTACAACCTGTTATCGGAATCGCTAAGAATAATCAAACATATCTATGGTTATCGATTTATCTTCTGGGCAATTATAGGCATTTCCTGGTTTTGGTTTTATGGAGCAGTAGTGCTGGCCCAATTCCCTGCTTATACCAAAAACTATCTTTCTTCCAACGAAGAAGTAGTCACACTATTATTAGCAACTTTTTCTCTTGGTATCGGTCTGGGTTCGATTTTCTGTGGTTATTATTCCAAACACACTATTGAGCGTAGTTTGTTGTTATTACCCGTTGGTGCTTTGGGATTAACTGTGTTTGGTTTAATCGTTGCCTGGTTAGAACCTGCAGCATCGGAACAAGGCTTAATGGATTTCAGCGAGTTTATTATCCATAAAAACAATCTGTTAATTGTCTTCTCGCTAGGAGCACTCTCTTTTTGTGGCGGACTTTATATTGTACCGTTATATACTTTCATCCAACATTATGCGCCGGAAAATTTTCGTTCTCGCATCATTGCGGGAAACAATATTTTAAATGCCTTATTTATGGTTGTTGCAGCGATTTTTGCAATTGTGTTTTTGTTATCGGGATTCACCATACTTGAACTATTTGCCTGTTTGGCAATCATGAACATTGTGATTTTTATTTTCAGCACCATGTTTATGCTCAAATTTAGAACTCTTGAGCTTAGTTAGAACACTATGATCAAAAACCATAAAAAACTCCTTGTGTTATTTGCCCGACTTCTAACGTTTAGTATTTTTCTTGGCAGCAACGTTATTCATGCCCAAGAAGACGAACCAACTGCTGGAGATTTATTGCTTGAAGCAACTAAAGAACAATACAAACTAGATAACGAAATCCGAGAAAAGGAATGGAACAGAGTTCAAGAAGACTGGGCCAGAACGTTAAGTGAAATTGAGCAGTTTGTTAATAGTGATTCCAGACATAGCGAAGATGACATTGGTAATTATCTGGATAACATTGATCAACTCACTCGTGATGCCGAAACATCGATTAAAGAAGCGAAAGTGGCTTTACGTACCAACAATTTGTTACTCGAAGGCCTTGGCAAGAAACCCTTATCGGGTGAAGAGCCAGAAAGTCTAACAGTTACCCGTAATCAACTCACTCAGATCAAGCGGTTTTATGAAAATCAGATCGAAAAGCTCAACCAACTGATTACTAATGCTGAAAATCTTTATTTAGCCCTTTCACAGCTTAGGCGCACCGAATTTGCAGAAATCGTAAAAACCCGTGTTGCTTTACCTTTCCTGCCTTCAACAGTTGCCACCGCACTAAAAACCATTACTTCTCAATTTGCCGGATTTGTACTGTCATCAAGGCAATGGGTAAAGGAACATTCAAGCTCGACTGAGTTGTGGACCACCCGCATCTCTATCCTTTTGGCCATCATAGTGGCTTATTTTCTAGGTAAGTTAATAAGCCGTAAATTCGGCCGCAACCCAGAAATCGAAAATCCCTCTCAATCAAGAAAACTTTCCGCTGCCATCGCCGAAGGTGTGGCAACAGGACTTATTCCCATCACTATTATCGCAATCTTGTTTGGCCTATTGAATTCAGTTTACGCCATCGACTCGGAAAAATTTCATGACATCATTAATACGATTCTTATCCACTTACTGATACTCTCAATTGCGATTACACTTTGTATTGCAATACTCTCACCTAAATATCCAGCCTGGCGGTTAACCAAATTAAGTGCCAGAACCTCATCAAAGGTAGGTAGAGGTTTATTGTTTCTGATTTTTGTTGTGATTTTGGATAGTTTATTTTTTCATTTCTTGAACATTGAACCAGAAATGGTATTCAACTTTGATGAAACAGAAAGTCGAACAACCTCCTTTGTCAGCACTATTTTTAACATCCTCGAAGCTTCAGCATTAATTTATATTTGTCGTCCGTCAGTCTGGAAAACTGACGACCAAATAATGATCGATGAAGAGCTAACCGCCATCGATACCATCTGGTCGGTTATACGTATAGTTATCATATTATTAGCCATGGGAAGTATTATTGCTTCATTGATCGGGCATGTTTATTTGGGCCAATACATTACCTTTGGCATTTTTATCACTATTATTCTATTGGGCATTGGATTTCTTATACGAGAAGCTGCCCATGAACTGATTGGTTTTATCATTAAGCGAAAGTGGCTCAGGCAAACTTTTGGATTCAGAATAATTACTTTACAAAAAATAAAATTCTGGGCTGAATTTATTGTCGATCCGCTCATTTTTGGTGCGGCATTTTTGGTGATCATGCCATTCTGGGGAGTCCCGGTTGAGAGGTTATTACAGATTCTCAAAACCGCTTTTGAAGGCTTTAATATTGGAGAATTAAGGATTTCTCTTAAGGGCATACTGCTCTCTATTATTGTCTTCATTGTGTTGATGCGGTTGACTAAATTTATTCAAAAATTCATCAAACAAAACATCTTTCCAAAATCTTCACAGTCCCTGGCTCAGCAACACAACACGATAACCATTATTAACTACCTTGGAGTGATCATCGCACTAGGTGCCGCAATCGCAGCATTAGGAATTGACTATCAAACCATTGCAGTCATCCTGGGAGCACTCTCTGTTGGTATTGGTTTTGGTCTACGTAATATTGTCAGTAACTTTGTATCGGGTTTATTGTTATTAGTAGAAAAGCCCATCAAGGTCGGTGACTGGATTCAGATCGGACAACACGAAGGTTTTGTAAAAGATTTAAAATTTCGCTCTACAGAGCTGGAAACCTTTCAACAGGCTTCAGTGATTATTCCAAATGCTGATTTAATTTCACAACCTGTTATTAACAATACTTTTGCCGATGAAAAAGGACGAATTGAAGTTCCTGTTTCAGTGGCCTATCACAGCAACCCTAAGCAGGTGCATGATTTATTAGTTGAAATTGCTAAAGAGCATCCATTAACACTCGATGATCCAGAGCCGTTTGTGGTGTTCATGAATTTTGGTGAAAGTTCATTAGACTTCGAACTGCGGGCGTTTACTGATGATGTAATAAGCAAAGTCGGCATTGCCAGTGATATGCGTTATGAGATTGAAAAACGCTTACGAGAAAACAGTATCGAAATTCCATTTCCACAACGAGTTGTACACTTTCAAGACAACGCTAAAGAACCCAAGAAACCCAGTGAATAACTATTATTAGTATTCTGCAGAATTTGCAACCCAGCAAAAATCAAGATACAGTTACATTAATTAGCAGGTTAGGAATTAGTTAAATGAAATTTAGAAGCAGTTTAATTACATTAGCACTTCCCTTATTAGTTGTTGCGAACCCTGTTGCCATGGCTCAAAAATTTATGAGCGAACAACAAATGTTGGATACCTTTTCTGGTGCCACATTATCTGGTATCCCTAGTGTCAGCTATACCGAAGCAAGATGGACCCAAGTTTATGAACAGTTCGAAGAAGGACAAACCGAAGGAGATATTACAGGAGAACAGGGTGGCTCCCCTTATACTGCAAAATGGTTTATTAAAAACGGCAAGTGGTGTGAAAACTGGGGCGGTGGAAATGGTTGTTATGATTTAGTCTTGGTCGATGAAAAAACAATCAAAGCATATGAAAATGGGACCCCACTAAAAAACGTGTGGGAAATTCAGTAGATACTTTTGACAGTCATTTCGAACCCGTTCGAGCATAAAACCGAGGGGCTTACAACGAAATAGAGGAATTTCTACTTCCTGTCATTCCGAGTGAGTGAATAACGAACCGAAGAATCAACGGCTTTTCTAACAACTCAGTAAGTTCGAATGCTCATCATCTCTTTTTAAAAAGTACGTTAAATACAATGGTTCCGTTTTCCCCGGCTTTTCATTGCTGTTATGCATGAGTTGGAGCACAAGCTCGTTTTAACACGCATCTTAGCAAATTCAATACCTATTGAATTGACTGGCACCGAAGAAATATCAGTCATCCCTCGCCTGTGTTTTTATACCAGAATGGGTGCGAGACACCAGGTCAACACTAAAGGTTTAAAACCAAAGTCTTTTCTTTCATTCAGACAATGCTCAACACACTGCTAATTATCGGGAATGTTCTTTTCTATATTTGGATCACCTATAGTACATATGGAATTTTTAAAACTTTGTGGTCAAGTCCAGATAATCGCTTTTTTTATAATTTCATGATGGTGTTTTTCTTTTTATTCACCCTTATTTGTGCCTGGGGATTAGTCTGGTATATTTTTACCAACCTTAAGAAACTGCTCGTTGCTTAACAATTGCAACAACAAAAAGAACAAATGAAACCCCCCGCTGTAAACTGTGGGGTGTTCATTTTGCTTTACATGTTATCCCGTGACAAGCTAACCACCACAAGCGATTAAATTTCTAAAGAAGTATATCAATCGCTTTTAAGACATCACGGCGACTGATCTGCCCTACCAGACGATTATCTTCAAGTATCGATAATCGATATAGCAAAAAGTGAATTAGTTCACACAAAACAAGCTGCGACATCTTTTATACTGATTAAGAATAAAAATTTTCGGGGGAGTCGGTTATGCCATTAGATTTTAAAAGAAATAATTTTTGGTTTTGGTGGTTGCTAATTATCGTAGGGCTTACTACTTATAAATCAAATGCTCTGGCTCAACTTGATGTCCCTGTTTATGAGAGCAACCCCAATGCAGAACATCTTCTATTTCTGCATTTTGGATCTCATTCGCAAGAGTGGATTACCGAACGTTGCCCTGATGGCAGCCTTTATCAAGGCGCGGAAATACCTTTGCAACTTGGATTCAATGTACGACCTCATCAAATCCCCCTACCCATGTTTAAGCCTATGGTGTATGAAATTTGGCAGGTGGTTTCGGAAGACTTTTCCCCATTCAACATAAACGTTGTAACAGGAAAAACCACTCAAGAGTACAACAGCTATAAAAGTACTAATCGTTCAATTATCTACTTAGGTGAAGTGGACGATTTACCTGATAACACCCTTGGCCATGCCTCGGTTGGATACGATTGTGATGGGGAGTCACCGTACCTAAATAACAGAATAATTAATGAAGCAGTTGTTGCTTTGAATCGACACGGTATGATGAGTAATGCGCAAATAGGTCAATCTGTATCTCACGAAGCAGGACATATCTATGGCTTAAAGCATCATACTTGCACAGGCCTACAACAGGCTTGCCCCATAATGAGTTACGCTATAAAAAATCGCTATATCTGGAAACAAGGCAGGAATCGACAACAAACTTATCAGGATGATGTCGAAATCTTAACTCGAATACTTGGACTAAGGGGCGATGATCACAGTAATACCTCTGTTGACTCTACCAGCTTTACTCAGGTTGAACATTCAGACCCAACTAAAACACCACGAGTTTTCAGTTATGGCGTATTAGAACAACCTCTTGACCGTGATGTATTTACATTCCGCGTTAGCGGAGTTGGAAAAGTACGTTTCAATATCCGCCCCGGTATCCAGGCCGAAATGACCAAGGACAATCCACGCTATGCTGTAGAAGCTAATATTCCAACAATAGGATTTGAAGTTAAAAATGAATATGGTATTCAAACGATCATGGACTCTCGAAACTCCGGAAATTGGGAGATTGAGGCAGTATTGACTGGCAGTAAAATACCATCGACACCGTATTTCAGGGTAGGTGAAACATATTTACTCGAAATCTATGGGTCAGGCAGGTACGGAGAAATCGGCATGTATACGATCTTCGCAGATGGTCCTGTAGCTGATTTTTCCGGACCTCGTGTGACTCATGCTGACAATAGCTGTAAGCAAGGTAGCGATGAAGTAGTTCGTATCTACTTCGATGAACCTGTAGATCAATCTAGCGGGATAAATTTGAAATTCGGATTTAAAGCATTGGATAATGCTGGAAGACCTATCACTGCCAAAAGCATTTCAAATACTACCCCAACTGATCTGACACCAAAGGTTTTTGATGTTGTCTATCCTATTCCAGGTTCAAGTCATATTAAACAAATCCAAATTGGTGCGCACCCTATTAAAGGTTATGGAGTAGACAAGATGGGACAACCTTATTGGATGGATCAGGATAATGATGGAATAAACGGAGAGTTTCCCGATGATTCATACAGAAAATCTTATCTACGAGCACCGTTACCTTGCTTTTCTGAAACAGCAACTGACTCAAATAATGTTACTGATACAATAAAAAACCTTAAGCTAGGTAACTAAATTAAACCTAAACAGTGTTAAAGAAGTGTATCAATCGCTTTTAAGGCATCACGGCGACTGATCTGACCTACCAAGCGATTATCTTGAATTACCGGCAATCGCTTTAACGGCGTCTCGATAAACATTTTAGCAATATCGATAATGCTGTCATCTGCATTCACAGTTATTACTTTATTAGTCATGTAGTCGGAAACCTTACCTCCACGACTATCGTTATAACCTGCTTCAAGAGCTACTTTTAAACAGTCTTTCTCGGATAAAATTCCAACTAAATTGTCCATGCTGTCCTGGACAGGCGCACCTGAAATACGATTTTTAAGTAAAATTGAAATCGCTTGCATAATTTCCATGTCTGGCGACAAGGTAATTAAATTAGCAGCCATAAAATCTTTAACTTTGGCGGATACGAGCATGATTAGTCTCTCAGGCTTTCATATTGTTAGCATCGCTATCGCGAACGGCCAATAGCTGTTTACGTTTTTCACAAGGCTCTGAACAAAAATCACAGGCAGACTCCAAACCATCGATGTTACTAATTCCTCCACAACTGCCCTTAATCGCTCCACGGCCAAAAATCACACCGATAGCCATAGCGACAACGACAATTAGCAAAATAATAAATGTAATGGCAAATACTTGTAACATATTTATTCCATAAAAGGTTTAATCTGTGGCGTAGTCTTGATAACAAACTCATCACCTTGTTTCTCTATCATATACACTGCCAAGCCATATTGCAAAGCAAAATCATAGCCCAGCTCAGGACCCAAGACCATCAATGCTGTAGCATAGCCGTCTGCTGTCATACAGTTATCTGCAATCACTGAAACTGAAACTAATTTATGTTCAATTGGCTGATATGTTTGAGGATCAATAATATGTGAATATCTGACTCCATTTTCCTCAAAAAAGTTTCGATAGCTGCCTGAGGTTGCGATACTTTTATCAGTTATTGAAACCACCTGTTGAACTGACTGATTCTCACCAGGATTCGGTTTTTCAATTGCGACTCGCCAGGATTGCCCTTGTTGATTCATGCCTTTGGAACGAAGCTCTCCACCTATATCGATCAAAAAATTTTCAATCTTATTGGATTCAAGCAGTTCAGCTAATTCATCTACCGCAAAACCTTTAGCGATCGCTGATAAATTTAAATTTAAGTCCGGGATGGATTTTTTGAGTGCAGCTGGTTCAAGTTGAATCTCTAAATGATTACTGCCGAATTTTTGAGCAACTTGCTCTAAATCTTGAGCAGTTGGAATTTTAGTTGGCCTTTGATCAGCTCCAAAACTCCAGAGATTGATAAGCGGTCCAAGGGTCGGATCAAATTTCCCTTTCGTGTGCTGATAAATCTCCTTCGCCTTGCCTGAAACCAAAGCAAAATCGTCCGAAACAGCAAACCACTCAGTTGATTCAGATTGATTAAATTGACTGATTTCAGAGTCAGGCAAGTATGTAGACATCTGTTGATTAATTTGGCTCAACAAATCTTCTATTGCTGCTTGTAACCCAGATTCTTTTATTTTCTCGTCAATAACCAATGAAACACGATAATACGTGCCCATTGTCTGGCCTGATAGCTGAGTTAATTGTTTTTCTGGGGTTGAGTCACAAGCAGACAGAATAAATGTCAGTAAGAAAAAGAGAAGATATCTATTTAAAACAAGACTTTGTAAGCCAGTATATTGATTATTGCCCGTTTCATTTCCCGGTGAACATGATCGGCACTGATACGAACTACCTAACTTCGAATCATCGCCCGTCCCTCTGACTCCCCCTAAAAGGGACCGACATTTGTTTAGAATAAAGCTTCTCAGTCCAGCACACAAACTATTAAATAAGAAGCTGAATGACTTCATTAAATCAGGCCTTTGCTCAATGCACGTTTCATTTCCCAATTAACTTTGTCTGAGCTAATCTGGAACTTATTAACTCTGAATTATTGCCCATCCCCTTTCAGGGGAGGATAGGAGAGGTTTTAACTGACACTATCCGCCGAAATCATCTAACAAGATGTTATCGCTTTCGACACCTAGGTTTTCTAGCATGTTGATGACTGCTGCGTTCATAACTGGTGGACCACACATGTAATATTCGCAATCTTCTGGGTTTGGATGATCCTTGAGATAATTCTCAAATAAAACATTATGTATAAATCCTGTTTCCCCTTCCCAGTTATCGTCGGGTTGAGGATCAGAAAGAGCCACATGCCACTCGAAGTTATCATTTTCAGCTTGTAGCATGTCGAAATCTTCGACGTAGAACATTTCGCGTTTACTACGCGCACCATACCAGAATGACATTTTACGGTCTGTGTTTATACGGCGCAATTGATCGAAAATATGTGATCGCATAGGCGCCATCCCGGCACCACCACCCACGAACACCATTTCGGCATCTGTATCTTTAGCAAAGAACTCACCGAATGGGCCGGAAATCGTTACCTCGTCACCAGGTTTCAGGTTGAATATATAAGAAGACATTTCACCTGGAGGCACATCAGGATTATTCGGTGGCGGCGAAGCAATCCGTACATTAAGCATAATAATGCCCTTTTCCTCTGGATAATTCGCCATTGAATAAGCACGCACAACTTTATCTTTAACATTTGACTCATAACGCCAAAGATTAAATTTATCCCAATCTTCGTGGTACTCATCCTCTACGTCAAACGTTTTGTAACTGACATGGTGCGCTGGGCACTCGATTTGAATATAACCACCCGCCCGAAAATCAACATTTTCACCTTCTGGCAGCTCTAACACTAATTCCTTAATGAAAGTCGCAACGTTCTCGTTAGAACGGACTTTGCAACGCCATTGTTTTACGCCAAATACTTCTTCCGGCACTTCAATTTTCATGTCCTGTTTGACAGCCACTTGACATGACAAACGGTCACCTTCACGCGCTTCACGCTTGGTTATATGAGTTTCTTCAGTAGGAAGAATCGAACCCCCACCTTCGAATATTTTTACTCGGCATTGCGCACAGGTACCACCACCACCACAAGCTGAAGAGACAAACAGTTTGTTATCAGCTAAAGCACCCAGTAATTTGGAACCTACGGGGGCTTGGACAGTTTTCTCCCCATTGATAGTAATATTTACATTGCCACTAGCAACTAATCGTGACTTGGCCGCCAAGATGATAAACACCAAGGCCAAAACGATTAAGATAAATGCTGCAACTGCGAATGTAATTTGAAAGATCATTGTGAATGTTCCTTATTCTTTTTGCACCTTATAACTGAATACCAGAAAAAGCCATGAAACCCAGCGCCATTAAACCAACGGTAATAAACGTAATACCCAGACCCTGTAAACCGTCTGGCACATCACTATATTTGAGTTTCTCACGAACGCCGGCAAGTGCGGTGATTGCCAAAGCCCAACCAAAACCACTGCTACCACCATATACCAGGCTTTCCATCAAGTTGTAATCACGCTGTACCATAAATAGCGTACCACCCAAAATAGCGCAGTTTACCGTGATCAGTGGCAAGAAAATTCCTAAGGCGTTATACAAAGCCGGAAAAAATCGATCCAGAACCATTTCCAGAATTTGTACCATAGCAGCGATAACCCCGATGTAGGTCAACAACCCTAAAAATGTTAAATCAAGATCCCCTAATCCTGCCCATTCCAATGATCCTGGTTTAAGCAGGTTATTCAGCAGCAAATTATTAACGGGCACTGTAATTGCTTGAACAACGAATACCGCTGCTCCAAGGCCAATTGCAGTTTCAATTTTTTTGGATACCGCCAGGAATGTACACATCCCCAGGAAAAACGATAATGCCAGATTCTGAACAAAAATAGATTCAACAGCTAAAGAAAGCATTAGTGAACCTCCGATCGATGTAGCGAGTAAATCTCAAAATCACGTTTTTCAACTTGTTCAGCCTTCCAGCTTCGAACCGCCCAAATTAAAAGACCGATGATGAAAAACGCACTAGGTGCCAACAGCATTAAACCGTTCGGTTCATACCAACCGCCATCTTTAACTAATGGTAATACTTGAATACCAAACAATTTACCAGTACCGAATAACTCACGAATAAAGGCTACAATCATCAGTACCGCGCTGTATCCCAAGCCATTACCAATCCCGTCCATAAAGCTGTGAAAAGGACCATTTTTCATCGCATAAGCTTCAGCTCGACCCATGACAATGCAATTGGTAATAATCAAGCCGACAAACACTGATAATGCTTTACTCGTTTCATAGGCAAAGGCTTTCAGTATTTGATCAACCACGATAACCAAGGAAGCAATGATGGTCATTTGAATAATAATTCGCACACTACTGGGCACATGGTTACGAATAATACTCACCGAAACATTGGATAATGCGGTTACGCTGATTACCGCCAAGCACATCACAAATGCTGTTTTCATGGAAGTCGTGACCGCCAACGCTGAACAGATTCCTAAAACCTGCAGGGTAATCGGATTATTATCGACTATCGGACTAAGTATCGCTTCTTTTGTTTCTGCGCTCATAGTTCAGCTTCCTCTTAATATTTCTAAGCTTGTCATCCCTGACTCGCACGTAACTTATCAATGTATGGACCGAAACCTTGATCAGTCAGCCAATACCTGAATAAGTTACTCACGCCGTTTGTGGTTAATGTTGCACCAGCTAGACCATCGACCTGATAATCTGCATTTGCATTAGCTGGATTGACTGCACCTTTGACAAGATTGAAATTGTATTCACCACTGTCATCAAATAACTTTTTTCCATTCCAGATTGAACGCCAGTTAGGATTATCCACTTCCCCACCTAGGCCGGGCGTTTCACCATGTTCGTAAAAAATCACCCTGTAAACTGTGGACAAATCTGTCTCCAGGGAAACGAAACCATACATAGTTGACCATAAACCATATCCATGAACTGGCAGGATAACTTTATTAACTTGATCACCATCATCTTTGACCAAATAGACCTTGGCATAGTTCGCACGCCGGCCAATACCAGCAATATCATCATCGTCACTGAGTTCAACACTTTGTTCGGGATCTTTAGCCGCTACACGCTGATCATAGGTATCAACATCAAGACCCTCTACATACTCACCGGTTTCTAAATCAACGATTTTGATGTCAATTAAACCAAATCGATCCTCTACTGACATGGAATCATCATCAAGTCCGGCAACCTGCAGAATATTTTTACGCACGTCGACAAGCTTATTGATTTCCTGTTTTTCTCTTAAAGCAACGGCAGCAGTTGCCACTACAATGGCACATACCAAACAAACCATCACGGTCATAAAAACCGTTTTAACCATGCTGTCATTAGGCATCGATAAAAAACGACCTAAAAAACCACCTTTTTGGGTTTGGTTATCTTGGTTTTGATCTTCTTCAGGCATAACGTTTATTCCTGCGCTTAATGTTAGCTTGAACGACAAAATGGTCGATTAACGGGGCAAAAATGTTGCAGAACAATATTGCTAGCATTACTCCTTCCGGGAAGGCCGGGTTTACTACTCTAATGAGTACCGTCATAAATCCAATCAAGGCTCCATAAATCCAGCGGCCAGTATTGGTCATCGAAGCACTGACCGGTTCAGTGGCCATAAACATCATGCCAAACGCAAATCCACCTAGAACCAAGTGCCAGAGAAAAGAAACACCAAACATTGGATTAGTATCACTACCGACAACATTAAATACCGTAGCGGTCAGAGCCATACCTAAAAACATCCCAGCAACAATACGCCAGGAAGCAATTTTAGTAATCATCAAAAAGGCGCCACCGATTAGGCAAGCTAAGGTCGAAGTTTCACCTAAGGAACCTTGAATTGTGCCCAAGAAAGATGCGCCCCAAGTATAACCCGCAGCTTCTACTGCTTCGATACCGCCTGCAGCCGCCAAACCTAATGGTGTAGCACCACTAAAGCCATCAACTGCTGTCCAGACTGCATCACCAGACATTGCGCCTGGATAAGCGAAATATAAGAATGCCCGGCCTGTCAGAGCTGGATTGAGAAAATTCTTGCCAGTGCCGCCGAAAACTTCTTTGCCGATTACTATGCCAAATGAAATACCCAATGCAACCATCCAAAGCGGTGTATCAGGTGGAACAATTAACGCAAACAAGATCGAAGTAACAAAAAATCCTTCGTTGATTTCATGTCCGCGAACGGTCGCAAACATAATTTCCCAAACAGCTCCAATCGCAAAAGTAACAAAATAGATAGGAATAAAATAGACAGCACCGTGGATAAAATTAGACCAAAAGCTATCCGGATTAATATCACCGCCTAAACCGTGAAATAAGCCACCACGCCAGCCCGGGACACTATCCAAACCCATAGCAACCATGGCCGCATTAGCTTGTAAACCTGTGTTCCACATAGCCACGAACACACAAGGCATAACTGATAACCAGACATAAATCATTACGCGTTTGAGATCTATGCCATCACGCACATGCGGTGAAGTCAAAGTCTGGTCATTGGGTGAGTATAGAAAAGTATCTACGGCTTCATAGATCGGATAATACTTTTCCAGGCGTCCGCCCTTGACAAAAAGCGGGTGTAATTGATCGAGCTTGTCCCTGAGTGACATCAGCCCTCCTTCTCAATTTGTTCAAGTCTGGTGCGCAGGACCGGGCCAAATTCATTCTTGCTTGGGCATATAAATGAACATAAAGCCAAATCTTCTTCGTCCATTTCCAAACAGCCTAAGGCCTGAGCACTATCGGTATCTCCCACAATCAATGCCCGCAGCATTTGTGTTGGCAGAATATCCATCGGCATTACGCTTTCATAATGACCCAACGGCACCATGGCTCTGGGGCTACCATTTTGTAAAGTTCCAAAATCATAGGTTTTACTACGATTTAATGCAGACAAAAATACGTTAAAGGCCGAATATTTTTTCGGGCCAGGTGATAGCCAGCCAAATAAGTCGCGAGTCATATCCTGTGGTAAAACAGTGACTTGATTATCATAACGACGTAAGAATCCGACAGCGTCGGCAGCGCGTTGACCGTTCAAAATAGAACCTGAAATCAACCTCACCTTACCTTCTTGCAACTCGCCACCAGCGAGTTGGCTAACTTTAGCCCCCATCCTTGTTTTGATCAAACGCGGTTGCTTGACCATTGGACCTGACAAAGCGACAACCCGATCTGTCCATAATTGCCCGGTAGCAAATAATTTGCTCACCGCAATCACATCTTGGTAACCAATATGCCAAACCGTGCGTTCTGCATTAACCGGGTGTAAGAAATGAATATGAGTACCGACCAGTCCTGCAGGATGTGGACCAGAAAAATGAGCCAGTTCAACATCATCTTGATCTGGAACGTCTATATCTGCATCAGGCGAAGCACAAACATAAACCATTCCATCAATTAGCTTGCTAATAATGCGCACACCGTTGACGAAATCTTGTTTGTGTTGATCGATAATTACCGCAGGGTTTCCAGCCAATGGATTAGAATCCATAGCATTAATAAATATTGCTTGAGGTACATCTTCAATTGCGGGAATTTTGCTGTAAGGGCGGGTTCTAAATGCTGTCCACAGCCCGGAGTTAATCAGATTTTCTCTGATTCTTTCAGCACTCAAGCTGCCGTATTGATCTGCAGAATACTGGTTAAACTGTTCATGCTCATCGCCATCAAGCTCAATGACTACCGACATCAGCGCACGTTTAGCACCACGGTTAATCGCGGAAACAACGCCTGAACCGGGAGATGTAAAGTTAACTCCAGGGTTCTTTTTGTCAGTAAACAAGACTTGACCGACTTTGACCTTATCACCCTCTTGCACAAACATAGTGGGCTTCATACCCACATAATCTGTACCGAGAACAGCCACTTCCGTTACTGGATTTGCATCTGCAATCGTTTGGTCCGGCTTGCCGTTAATCGGTATTTCCAGACCTTTTTTAATCTTAAAATGCACGCTATAAGCTTCCTATCTCGACGTCTTAAAAAGCAAAAAAACAAACAAAGAATAGACCACGAGGACCATCCTCATTTGCTTTATTGTGTTCAACTATAATGTGATTTTACTGGTTGTACACAGTTTATTAAACACTTTTTGATGTTTTTTATGTCATGCACCATATTGCCAACATGTCGCATTTTGTGTTTATACCTTTAGCATTCGGCGCTAAACTATTGGTTACGATGACCTTTTGTCTATAAGGGAGCACATACTGTGAACTTTGAAAAAGTCTTATTCGCATTTTTTATATTACTTGCGATGACGCTAAATTTCGGTTTTTTCTATGGCGATCAGACCGATCCCGACCAACATCACGTTTATGAGCTATTTGCTGCAATCGTTATCAGTTTAATAGCGACCATCATGAAATTCGGTGATCGTTCTCAAGTTGGTGCTGTATTGCTAGCCACCTCACTCGTTGCCGATTTACAGTTAATTGCTGCAGCGGTAGTTTGGGGCTTGGCGGTTTATGGTTTAAACATGCCTTTAAATGCTTCCGTCATGTCGACCATTGTTTCTTTGTCCGGTGGCGCTCTGTTGGCCAACATCGTTTCAACCATATTGTTAGTTATTGAAACAATCGTTGCTCGTCGTTAATAACTAACGGCTGTGGTAACCACTGACTAAGCCATGGACTCCATACCTTTTTTAATACTGCGCCGACTCAGACGGCCATTATTACTACTGTTGACTGTTTATTCCATCGCAGTACTCGGCTTTACTCTTATTCCCGGAGTTGATGACAACGGCAATCCTTGGCGTATGGATTTTTTTCATGCTTTTTATTTTGTCAGTTATATGGGTTCCACAATTGGCTTTGGCGAATTGCCTTACGAGTTTACCGACGCCCAGCGCCTGTGGACCATGGTCACGATTTACACCACAGTTGTTTCCTGGTTATACACCATTGGTTCAATCATCTCATTGATTCAGGATCCGACTCTGCGTGATACATTTTTGCTCAGGAATTTCAAAAAAAGTGTCAGTCGCATCAAAGAACCGTTCTATTTAGTTTGTGGGTATGGTGAAACTGGCAACCAATTGGTCAGAGCAATGTGTCAACGAGGGCTACGTTCTGTAGTCATCGATAAAACCGAAGAAAGAATCAGCTCTTTACAATTGCAAGATTTTGGACTTTACGTTCCCGGTATTTATGGTGATGCAACAGATGTTGAATTGCTCAAAGATGCGGGATTAAAGAATCGCTTTTGCAAAGGTGTATTCGCCTTAACCGATGATGACTTGGTTAATTTAAAAGTTTCTATTTCCAGTAAGTTATTGAATCCTGATGTGAAAGTGATCGCGCGCGTTGAACATCATGAAATTGATGCCAATATGCGTTCGTTTGGCACTGATCACATTATTAATCCGTTTGATAGTTTTGCTGATTTGGTTAGTTTGGCAATTAAAGCGCCCAGCTTTTATTTGCTGCAGACCTGGCTTACCAGCCCTCCCGGAACTAAATTACTTGAACCTATTTTTCCACCCAAAGGCCGCTGGATCATCTGCGGCTATGGCCGCTTTGGCCATGCCATGCATAAACAGTTAGGTAATTTAGGAATCGAAGTTACAGTAGTCGACGCTAATCCGGACGAAACCAATCCTCCCAAGCATTTTGTTTTTGGTGTCGGTACAGAAGCGGTGACGCTGCGTGAGGCTGAAGTAGATACAGCTTCTGCCCTGGTCGCCGCCAACGATAATGACACTAACAATCTCTCAACCATCATGACTGCCCGGGAATTAAATCCAGAGCTGTTTTTAGTTTCGCGCCAAAATGGATCCGCTAATGATGAGCTATTTCAAGCCGCTAATCTGGATATGATTACTTACCATAACCGGGTTGTTGCCAGACGTACGTTAGCGATTATTACCACTCCCCTAACAGAAGTATTCCTTAAGCTAGCGCGTAAACAAGATATCGCCTGGGCGAATCAGTTAGTAAGCCGAATTATTGCGGTAATTGAGGATGAAGTCCCGCATACCTGGGTTGTCAATGTGAAAAATGGATCCGCGAAAGCAATAATGCGTTCGTTAAAAGAAAAACGACCGGTACATTTACGGCACTTATTAAAAGATCCAACAAACCGCAAACGTAACCTTGATTGTGTGGCGCTGATGATTAAACGCGATGACAAAACTTTGTTGTCACCTGACTCAAAGGAAACGATCCGCGCAGGAGACAGTATTTTATTTTGCGGATCGGGCGATACTGAAATCCGTATGCGTCGCATCGCCCGTAATTATGAAGACCTATTCTATGTACGAACTGGCGTTACCCGCCCTTCCGGTATCATTTGGCGTAAACTGTTTGTCGAGAAAGAAAATTTTTAAACCCATTGTCCCGCATACCGGATCAAATCCGGCACAGCCTTTGTTGCGGGATCTCCTTGGGTTGTGTACTTAGACTAATACATTTCTAAACTTTCAAAGCAATCTATTCTGCCGCTTGCTCTTTAATTTCAATTAACTCGATATCAAAAACCAGTGTTGAGTTTGGTCTAATTCGCTCACCTGCACCTCTTTCACCATAAGCCAGTTCTGGCGGAATCACAACTTCGTATTTAGCACCGGGCTTCATTAACTGGACAATCTCGGTCCAGCCAGGAATAACATTAGCCAGTGGAAAAGTAGCTGGCTGACCACGAGAAATAGAGCTGTCGAATTCAGTCCCGTCGATTAACCGACCAGCATAATGAACAACGACTGTATCTTCCTTGAGCGGTGAATCACCTTCACCCTCTGCAACAATTTTATACAACATGCCGCTGTCAGTTTTTTGAACACCTTCCCCAGCTGCATATTCCTCACGAAAAGCATTTCCCTTGGCTATATTTTCCTCGGCTGCTTTGGCTAACTGCTCTTGTGCTTTCTGAGCCCGCTTTTGTTCAGCTGCTAAAAGTACTTCACGCATTTGTTCTTCGGTCAAAACAGAATCAGCACCTTCCAGAGCTTGTTTAACACCCTGCATAAACTGTTCTTGATTAAATTCCCCTGCCGCATCGATTAAGGGTTTAACACCCCTGACAGAATAATATCCTGCTGAATAACTGAATTTCTCAGCTTCGGACTCAGGCACATCCTGAGCAAAACTGTAACCGCTGCCAATCAAAAATAGAGCGGGAAGTAATTTTTTATAATTCATCATGGTTTCCGTGAGTTTAGTTGTAAATCGCGCATGATAAAGGCCCAGCCTGAATCTATGCTTTATGAGCTGCGATGATGGCACGAACTTAATTACTGTCAAGCATCTTTTATTTATAGTCATTGTGAATTAGAGTCAAAGTTATAGATTAATCACTAGCTGGGCAACTTAAAATGAACAATTCCGTTCAAGCTATCAATGACTCAAAGTCAATTTCCTATCCTCAGGGAATTTTTCTTGTCATACTTGCCGGAGTGTTCTGGTCTTCAATGGGGTTAGGAATAAGATTAATCCAAGAAGCCAATGTTTGGCAAATACTGCTATACCGGTCTTTTTCACTAGCAGCTTTTCTGTTTATAGTAATTAGTTTTCGCTCTGGTTTTAAACCCTTTTTAACAATCAAACGTGCTGGAATCGCAGCAGTGATTGGCGGCCTGGGGCTTGTGCTGGCCTTTGCAGCAGGAATTTATGCCATTCAAACTACCACTGTTGCGAACGCAATGCTGTTGTTTGCCTCTGCACCATTTTTAGCTGCTATTTTGGCCTGGCTGATATTAAAAGAATCAGTCAGCAAAATTACTTTTATCTCAATATTCATAGCAATGATAGGCATAGGAATCATGGTTAGACAAGGCATTTCCAGCGGCCACATTATTGGTAATACTTGTGCACTAGCTTCCGCACTGGGTTTTGCAATTTTCAGTATTGCACTGCGTTGGGGCAAACTGGAAGACATGCTGCCTACAGTACTGTTGGCAGGGATATTCGCCATGACAATTGCCGCTATTGTCTGTTTTTTTAAAACCTATTCTTTTGTCATCCCAACACGAGATGTTGGTATTGCTTTATCGATGGGTGTGTTTCAGGTTGGCGTAGGATTAACCGTATTTACCATTGGTTCAAAAGTTGTCCCAGCTGCTGAACTTGCATTATTGTCCATGACCGAAGTATTGCTTGGCCCATTCTGGGTTTGGCTATTTTTAGGTGAAACGGCTGATATCAACACTCTAATTGGCGGCTGCGTTTTGTTAATAGCCATAATTGGGAATGCAATATTCGGGATAAAAAGAGGCCCAACAGTATCAATTAAATGAGCGTCTAGCTGAGCAAATATCAGGACATTTACCTTCATGCCGCCCCAGCTACTTGATCGTATCATCGATGCAGAAGATGACAAGCAAAAAACATTTCCAATTAACCATCTACAGCTTTATCACCTGGCTGAGTTTTTATTTAATCGGCTTGCCCGAGTATTACCAGCAATGGTATCTATGGGCTAAATTGTTGATCTTGCCCCTGGTCACGATGATGTATTTTCCAGTTACCCGTTACACCTTGAAAAAATTCTGGAACGATGGCCGACATCTTAGCAATTCCTGCTGGTTGGCTTTCTATCTGACTTTACCTCTTTTTATTTACGACTACCTGCTATTGGCTGTTTATAAGGAACTTGGGATTTATTTTGTTATACCGTATTGGTATTTGACGTTTTTCTATTTCTCTTTCTGGATTCAGTTTCCTTTTATCGGCTGGAGAATGGAAAAGGCAGAATTAAAGAAATAGATTCCCCCGGGTATACCCGGGGTGCTTACCGTAAAAGCCTTTCAGGCTGATCCGATCAACATCGCGCCTTATAGACCAGTGATGTTCAATCTATATACACTCATTCATCCACGGGCAAGCCCGGCATTGCATTATAGTGTTGATGAGCCGGAACAAGCCCGTGGTAGTCTGTCGCTTACGCGAACGATAATAAATCAGATTCGATACTTTTTCATAGCCTGTGGTGCTAATCCGATGATTTAAGTAGCACCGGCTGACCATGCGGCGTGGATAGATAAGCCTTTTTCCAGTCCTCTTCACGTTGTTCAAGTTGATTAACCGATATGATATTTCGAGCTTCAGTCAGTTCAGTCAACGCCGCTAATACAGCTTGATAATAATTCTCTTGTGTATCTTTTTCAGCTTGTTTTATTGCTAATTGCTTGCCTAATGTCTCAGACCAATTTGTTGCACTAATTTGACCAGATTGAATCAGCAAATCCGCCATCGCCAATACTTGTGCCTGCCAGAGTTCAGCAAAAGCGGGCTGCCCAGATTTTACGGGTTTTGGCGATAGCCGATTATCAGACAAAATAAGGCTCCCATAAATCAATGTAAACAAAATCATTGCCTGCATTATCCGCAGGCCACAATGTCTTAGAGGAAAACTTGATCGTATATAAATGCTCTGCAATTTCATTGCCTTGTGAACATTGGTCAGGATACATATGAACACCGTGATGTGCAGTTACGATCCCTGTTTTACCCTGAGCATAACTGGGTAATCGCGTATGATTTTTTACGTTAAAGTTTCGGGTCGTAACTTGATCACCCAAAACATATTTGGCCTTTTTATCTATGCTACGATCAAAGCGTACAGCCGCACTAGTAGTGGTTTTATGAACCTGATCAATACTCATGACTTCGGCTGACTGTTCAACTGAGCTGACCGGTCCAGGAATAATTTCATCTAATGAAATTTGCCCATTATCGATTAGAGCAATCAGTTGTGTCATCGACCACTGATCGAAATAAGGACGGGTTAAATAATCTACCGGTGGTGTTAACTCTCGTATGTAGCGCCACCAATCGATGCTTAAGCCGGGTGCACGGGTAGTCTGATTAATGGTCCAACCTATCCCATCAAATTCATTATGAAAAGGTTCTTCGGGTTCGTTCACATCGATAGCACCATAACCTTGTTTACCGCCCAGATCATGAATGCCGTCCATTATTCTGACTCCTCCAGCTTCAGATCACGCTGGGTACCGATCATTGAGTTACGAGTTACCAATGTTGCCAATTGTTCTATAGAGAGATTCTCGGTTCCTGGTGGGCGTTGAGGCACAACCAGATAACGCAACTCAGCCGTACTGTCATAAACACGCACCTCAACATTACTATTCAATTCAACACCAAATTCTTTTAACACCTCTCGGGGTTCTCGAACAGCACGAGAACGATAAGCTGCTGTTTTGTACCAGTTGGGCGCCATTCCTAACAAGGAAAATGGATAACAAGAACATAAGGTGCAAACCACAAGATTATGGACGTTTTCTGTATTTTCAACCGCTTTCAGGTGAGCCGTCGCTTTACCTAAAAACCCAAATTCATCGATTGCAGATGCAGCATCATCTAACAAACGATTTTTGAATTCTTCATCGAGCCAGGCTTTTGCAACAACCTGCGCACCTCGTTTAGGACCTATATCCTCACTATAAACCTCGATCCAGTTATCAATAGTCTCTTGTGTAATCAGGCCTTTTTCGACTAATAAGCTTTCGATGGCTTTGACTCGCAATGCCGGCTCTGACGGCAAATGCGAATGCAAATGCTGATATAGCTCTTTCACTTTATCCGGATCATGTGAACTCATGTTTCGATTCTAAATCAATTAGAAGTTGAGCCATATTATAACGACTTGTTCAAAATTAATTGCTTGTTGTCATATTACTGAAATATTAATTTGTTCTAATTTACATGGTAGTTAGATAAGGATTCTTTCCCGACCATGCAAATTTTGTACGGTGTTCAAACAACAGGCAACGGTCACCTTTGCCGTTCGCGCTTAGTTATTTCTCATTTGAAACGACTGGGTCACGATGTGCATGTACTTTTAAGTGGAGCCGGTGATGGAAAATTTTGGGATCATTCTATTCTTGAGCCCTATACTAAATATGATGGTTTGACGTTTGTTCATAACAACGGAAAGATTAATGCATTTAAGACTTTAAAAAACCTGAACTTAAAGAGTTTTTATTCTGACATCTGGAATTTTAATGGTCGCCGTTATGATTTAGTCATTAGCGATTTTGAGCCTATATCGACGCGTATCGCTGAAAAATTTAATATCAAAAGCATCGGCATCTCACACCAATGTGCATTCATTTATAAAATTCCCAAAGCTCCTTTGAACTACATCGGTAAGATAGTAACTCGAATGTTTGCACCCGTCACACTCCCTATCGGTTTACATTGGTATCACTTTAATCAGTCCATCCTACCACCCATAATCAATCACCAATTGAAATGTGACCTGCCAATCGAAACCAACAAAATTCTAGTTTATTTGCCGTTTGAGAACAAAGATAGCTATAAACAAGAATTTTTGAAGTTTCCGGATTATTCGTTTCATATTTACGAAAAAAGTGATGAATCTTTAGTTGAACAAAACTTACACTGGAATCCTTTTTCCCGTGAAAATTTTATCAATGACTTGAAGTCTTGTAACGGCGTAATCTGCCAAGCTGGGTTTGAATTGCCGAGTGAGGCCATCCATCTGGGCAAAAAGTTATTGCTGAAGCCAGTACAAGGGCAATACGAACAGTTATGCAATGTCATTGCCATGGACGAATTGGGATATGGAAAAACCACCAAAAAATTCACAGCTGAGGTTATTCAAAATTGGTTGGATCAACCTTCACCAAAATCAGCAATTTATCCCGACGTTGCAAAATATGTAGCTCAATGGATTAGTGAAGACCCTTCATTATCTGCTGAATTACTGTCACAGTATTTATGGAATAACACCGAGCATCCCCCTATGCAGTTGAATTTTGTTATGGCGTAAGGCCATGAAAAATAATGTTCTTAACTACGCAACCGCATTAAAGGGACAAGGCTCCAATAACCCTAAATACGAGAAACGACACTACCGAACTGTATGGATATCTGATCTACATTTGGGTACTAAAGGTGCTAATGCTGATGAATTACTCGAATTTCTGAGAATTGTTAACAGTGACAAATTGTATCTAGTTGGCGATATAGTTGATGGTTGGCGCTTAAAACGTAGTTGGTATTGGCCCCAATCGCACAATGATGTAGTACAAAAAATTCTACGTAAAGCTCGCAAAGGAACTCGAGTCATATATGTGCCGGGTAATCACGACGAATTTCTAGCCGATTATTATGATAATAATTTTGGTGGGATAGAAATTGTTAAAAATGATATTCATGTCACTGCTGATGGCAGGCGTATCCTAGTTTTGCATGGGCATGAATTTGATAATATCGTTCGCTACTCAAAATGGTTAGCCTTGGTGGGTGACTACGCCTATCAAGCCGCCTTGAATCTCAATCACTTTTTTAACATCACCCGTAAATATTTTGGTAAGGACTATTGGTCACTATCATCATATCTAAAACTTAAAGTTAAAAATGCAGTCAGTTTTATATCAGCGTTTGAAGAAGCAGTGGTTAAAGCCGCAAAAAAACACAAAGTTGATGGTGTTATCTGCGGCCATATCCATCATGCTCAAGTGCGTAAAATAGAAGACATGATGTATTACAACGATGGCGATTGGGTGGAAAGCTGTACCGCGTTAGTAGAAGATCACGCAGGGCAATTGCATTTAATTAACTGGTTTGATGCTCAACAATTACCTGATACAAACCCAACTCCCTCAGATAAAGCAATGCTTTGAGAAATCAAAATATACCCTGAATTAGTTAATTTAAATCAAATAGTTAAAACTACTATCTTATGTTGAATAACAATCACTGATCCACTAATCAGACCATTAGTAGTATTAAAGCTCAAACCAGTTGATAAACCACTGGCGGAATAAGTCAAACTATCCCGCCAGAATCCTTTGATTAACCAGTTTTATTAAAATCAGTTCTATTCGACTGGTAGACTGTCCAGCTAATGCTTCGCAGTCAGAATATGACAATGCCTAGTTTGGAACAGGTACCCAGGCAGCATTACTGGTTAAAGGCACTGATTTTCCGGAAACAATACTGTTGCCATCTAATTGGTATTGATACCACTTATTTGTTGTCGTATTGCGCATCAAAACATCCGTTTTTCCATCACCATTATAGTCAGCAAAACTGACTGGTTGCCAATCGGCATTGGATGTCATATTAACAGAACCGCCGGCAATGATTTGATTACCATCTAATTGGTAAAGATACCATTTATTTGTTGTTGCATTGCGCATCAAGACATCAGGTTTGCCATCAAAATTGAAATCAGCAAAACTGACCGGTTGCCAGTCAGGATTAGATGTCATATTAACAGAACTGCCAGAAATAATACTGGTTCCATTTAGTAGATAAAGATACCATTTGTTATTTGTCGCATTGCGCATCAAAACATCAGATTTGCCATCAAAGTTAAAATCCTTAAAGCTAACTGGTTGCCAATCGGCATTGGATGTCATTGCAATCGCAGCTTGTTTTGCAACAAACTCACCTTCTAGTTGGTATAAATACCAATTATTAGAGACTTGATTTCGTAACAGCACATCAGGAAAATTATCGCCGTTAAAGTCGGATACACTCTCAGGTTGCCAATCTGCATTCGTTGTCATTGGCAAAGGATATGAAAATTGGATGCTGTTTCCTCCAAGTTCGTAAAAATACCAGGTGTTGCTTGTCTGATTGCGCATCAGCACACCTACGCCAAAGCGAAGTTGTAAAATATCAATCACCTGCCAAGCTGGATTCGTAGTCATATTAACCGGACCACCACCATAAGTGTCTGTGCCGGCAATGTTGTATATATACCAGCGATTGTTGCTTTGGTTTCTAAGCAACATATCCGAAGACCCACCACCATCATAGTCTGAGCGGTCAATTGGTTGCCAATCTGCGTTATCTGTTAAAGACACACTACTACTGGATTTGACTGTATTTCCGTCTAATTGATAACCGTACCATTTGTTGGTTGTAGAATTCCTAACCATTACATCACTTAGAGTATCTTCGTCCATATCTCCGTTTACGGGGCCATTATCAGTAATCACGTCATCAAACGTAGCACCTATATAGCCCGGCCCATCCTGAACCCTGGTCACAAGTTGCCGGCTACCAAAAAAAGCTGATTCGGGAGAGGCTGCTGAGATAATAGTTGTGATGTTATGAACGAATTTTTCATTATCCAGGCCCAGAACCAAAGTATTATTGTCAAACCGAATTTGAATAGATAATTCATATTCTGTATCAAAACTTATCGGGGTAGTGAATGTATGAAAAGCAACACTCTGAAAGGTATCAAAATTCGCATCTAATGAGGCATCCACGGCTGCAAAAGCCTCAAGTGTCCCATCCGTTTTAATCCTTAGTGTCACTTGAATAAACACATCGCCCAAAAACCCGTTGTACATATCCCCATTAAACTCATCTATCGTCTGGTTATAAAATATGCCGGAAATTCGAGCCCTGCCACTTGAGCCAACAGGAATGTTGCTGCTACTACTATCAAGCATAACCTTGGCACTAAAATAGTTCGCGGTATTATCTAGCAAATGAGTCCGTAATGTATCTGTTCCACCAAACCCTTGATTTTCCATCTTAAGTTTTCCACCAGTGACTTCTCGCACTCTTGCAATATCCAGCCATTTTGTGGAGTCAATTTCAGAGCCAGAAAAATCATCATACGAAACACCGTTTACAAAAACATTGTCATAAACGGATTGCACTGACAATGTAGTATTTTCTGATGACCCTCTAAAAATTGCGTTTCTAAGTCTGCGATTTTCAAATCGCGGAGCGGACATTCTTGCAGGACCGGTGTAGGAATCGCTAGCAAGTAATGTCCCACCGGTGTCATGAATTTCAAAATCAAAATCATTGGCGCCATCGTATATAATTGTTAACCGATATGTCGTACCAATTTGTAGAGGTGATGCCGGAGATAAATCTGCTGAGTTAAGGAATATTTCATTCTCACTTGTGAAATCATCATCCCCGGATTGTGAAGCAAACCAGTTTGCTTCCAAGGTTCCATTGTTTCTTTGTACCAGGCTAAAGGCAACAAAAATATCTCCCAGCGCACTATTCGGGTCAGCGGGCATCGTGCTATAGAATATTCCAGTAATACCCGCGAAAAGCTCCGAATCGCTACTTGGACCAGAGGTAGACGTTATGGTTACATCCGTTCGTAATGTGTTTACTGTGGAAGGGTTGGCGATATTCAATTTGACAGTTGTTCCGGCATATTGATTATCAGTCCCAAGTGACATTTCCAAATTTTCGTTAGTTGAATTTAGCTGAATTCTTTCGGCGTTCTCTTCCCAGAGGCGACCTTGTACTGTGTCAGCAGAAAAGTCGTCGATTACCGCTTTATTGGCAGCGTTAGCGGAAGTTAAGAAAAGCAGAAATAACGTGAAAAGTAAAATGAAGAAAATTCTGTGTATTACCAAGCGATTGCTCATTGGTCACCCCTTGTATGTTAAAAACTATTTAAAACAACCTGTAAAGATATGCTCTAAACATAGCTTATTTAGTATGATTCTTCGTATAGTATATATTAAAACCAAATTTGAAAATATAACTATAGTCTATATCTAATACCCAACAATTGAAGATAATATGTTATCCAAGTTGTTTCGATTAAAAGTGTCAGTAGTTAATCGTTTGCTGTTGTTCGCAGTAGTGGAGTTTTAAAATCCTGGTAGAACGAATAACGTTGTTTAATTAGATTAATTAGACGATAAATGCCAAAATTGATTAGTAGACTTTATAAAAGCCCAATAAAAACAAAAACTTAATAGAGCTTATTTTTGTCATAATTCTGTAACATTTAGCTATTATCATTCGCGTAAATTCAATCCTTTCCGAGACTTACGCCATGAAAAATCTCAAATCCATTTTGACAGGTGCTGCAGTATTTGTTGCAGCGTCATCTGTATATGCACAAGGACGAGATCATATCGAAATTGTTGGCTCTTCAACGGTTTACCCTTTTGCGACTGTCGTTGCGGAAACTTTTGGTAATAAAACAGAATTCAAAACACCAAAAATCGAATCCACAGGTTCAGGTGGCGGCTTAAAATTATTTTGCTCTGGTACCGGTGTTGATACACCTGATATCACCAATGCTTCTCGACGCATAAAAGCCAGCGAAGTTGAGCTTTGTGCCAGCAATGGTGTTGAAAACATTACCGAGGTTCAAATTGGTTTTGATGGTATTGCGATTGCTAATGCAAAATCTGGCCAAGACTTCAGCCTAACCCGACGCGATCTTTTTCTAGCTCTTGCTAAAGAAGTTCCGGGTGCTAACGACGGCGAATTAGTTGAAAATTCAGCTCAAACCTGGCAAGACGTTAATCCAGATTTACCCGCGATTGCCATCGAAGTATTAGGCCCTCCCCCAACATCAGGCACACGTGACGCGTTTGTTGAATTAGCAATGGAAGGTGGCTGCAAAACATTTGATTGGATTAAAGCACTTAAAAAGGAAGACAAAAGTAAATATAAAGAACTTTGCCACACGATTCGTGAAGACGGTGCTTTTATCGAAGCCGGTGAAAACGATAACTTGATTGTACAAAAACTGGAAAAAAATCCAGATGCCCTTGGAATTTTTGGGTTTAGCTTTTTGGATCAAAACTCTGACAAAGTGAAAGGAGCCATGGTTGACGGTGCCGAAATTACCTTTGAAAACATAGCAGATGGTAGCTACCCTGTTTCACGCCCTCTTTATTTTTATGTAAAAAGTGCTCATGTTGGCAAGATCCCCGGTATTGCTGAGTTTATTGCCGAATTCACTGATGAAGATACTTGGGGTGAGGAAGGATATTTGACAGACAAAGGCCTTATTCCACTGAGTGAAGAACTGCGTGAGGAAGTTGGCGAAGCGGCCAATTCTTTACAGCCGCTCTCTTTAGCAGTCGAATAAATTTAAAATATAGCTGGTGGTGTAACTCTTAGTGTTACATCACCATTTTTTATATAAATGCATATAATGCAGCACCATTCTAATATCGACGCAAAAGATCAAAAGAGTTCCTGAATAATGCCCATCAGCACTATATTAATCACCTTGATCGCGCTGTTGATTTTTGGGTATTTTCTAGGCCGAAAACGCTCATTAGTCGTTGCTGATACCACCAATAAAGCCCGCAATAATCTGCATTCATTACCGACTTACTATGGTTATATGGTGGCAGTTTGGGCGGGGATTCCAGCCTTACTCATATTGCTAATTTGGACAGCCTTTAGCTCGTCAATTGTCAGTTCAATGACAATTTCAAGCTTGCCAGAACAGATGCAATCACAAACTAAGCAAGAATTGAGCTTAGTGATGAACGAAATTAAAAATCTGGCTAATTCGGGAGCGATAGATGAGGAAACAGATCCAGTAAAACAGCAGGCAGCTCAACACTACGCCAAGCTCACTGAAATTAGTAAATTGGCAAAAGCCGTTGTGGTGTTCGCGATTGCACTAGTTGGGATGGCTATAGGTTGGCGACTAATTAAACCTGACACTCAAGCCCGAAACTTTGTGGAAAAAGCGATTCGCTGGGCCATGATAATTTGTGCCTCAATAGCAATACTATCAACCGTGGGCATAGTCATGTCCGTGTTATTCGAGTCGTTACGATTTTTCACATCTGTTTCTCCAGTTGAATTTTTGTTTGGAACGAAATGGAGCCCGCAAACATCGATTCGCTCCGACCAAGTGGGCAGCTCAGGAAGTTTTGGTGCCATCCCGTTATTTGTGGGTACTATGTTAATTTCAGCAGTGGCATTGACCATCGCTGTGCCTGTCGGACTCATGTCGGCGATTTATTTAGCCGAATATGCGAATGCCAAAGTACGTGCTTTTGCTAAACCAACGTTAGAAATTCTTGCAGGTATCCCAACTGTTGTATATGGTTTTTTTGCTGCATTAACAGTCGCGCCATTTATCCGTAATCTGGGTGAAAGCATCGGTTTAGATGTGGCGTCTGAAAGCGCTCTTGCCGCTGGATTGGTTATGGGTATAATGATCATTCCATTTGTATCCTCACTTTCTGACGATGTTATTTCAGCTGTTCCACAAGCCATGCGTGACGGTTCTTACGGCATGGGTGCAACTAAATCTGAAACCATTCGCCAGGTCATTATTCCCGCCGCCCTACCTGGTATTGTCGGCGGTATCTTACTAGCTGCATCACGGGCAATAGGAGAAACAATGATTGTGGTAATGGCAGCTGGGCTGTCTGCTAATTTGACCATTAATCCGCTTGAAGCAGTTACGACGGTTACTGTGCAAATTGTGACCTTGTTAACGGGCGACCAAGAGTTTGACAGTCCGAAAACACTAGCTGCTTTTGCTTTAGGGTTGGGATTGTTTGTGACGACACTAATTCTTAATATTATCGCTTTGCATATCATTCGTCGTTACCGTGAGCAATACGAGTAAGTTCGAAACCATATGAAAGACTCAACTAAAATTATTCAAGCCAATCTGGCAAAGCGCTATGCCAGAGAAAAGCGCTTTCGGCTTTTTGGGTTGTGCTCAATCATTTTGAGCTTTATGTTTTTACTGATTTTGCTGTTCACCATCATCAGTAAGGGCTTGCCGGCGTTTCAGCAAACCTATTTGAAGCTGGATGTAACACTGGATGCTGACACTTTAAAAGTCGATTCAGATTCTGATCGCAAAGCTTTGTATTCAGCCAAATACGACAAAGTCATTAAAAATACACTTTACGAAATGTTCCCTGATGTCAGTGACCGCAAACAAAAGCGAGCACTACGCAATATTGTGAGCAAGTCAGCGGCATATGAACTACGAGATAAAGTGATTGCAAATCCAGGTCTGATTGGCACGACTCAGTCCTATTGGTTTTTAGCTAAAGACGATATTGATGTATTCATGAAGGGCAAGATCGACCGTAATCTACCCGAGGCTGACCGTCGCATTAAAGACTATCAATTAGTCTGGATTGATCGATTGGTTGCCGAAGATCGACTCGAAAAGCGCTTCAATACCGTACTATTCGCCGCTGGTGATTCCAGAGAGCCTGAACAGGCCGGAATGCGCGGAGCGATAATGGGGTCGTTCCTAACGATGTTGGTGACCTTGCTTTTATCTTTTCCAATTGCAGTAGCTGCGGCTGCTTATTTAGAAGAATTTGCACCACAAAATAACCGCTGGGTAGATTTAATTGAGGTTAACATTAACAATCTAGCTGCTGTGCCTTCGATTGTCTTCGGTTTGCTAGGCTTGGCAGTATATATCAACTTTTTTGGTATACCGCGCTCTACACCACTTGTCGGTGGATTAGTTCTGACCTTAATGACGTTACCGACAATCATTATTGCTTCACGAGCAGCCATCAAAGCGGTACCGCCTTCAATCAAAGAAGCCGCAATCGGTATGGGCGCTTCGCCTGTGCAAACTTTGTTTCAACACACGTTGCCTTTGGCTATGCCGGGGATTTTGACAGGAACCATTATCGGCATGGCGCAGGCGCTCGGTGAAACTGCTCCACTTTTAATGATTGGTATGATCGCGTTTGTCGCTGAAATTCCAGCAGGTATTTTTGATCCCGCCACCGTAATGCCGGTACAAATTTATTTGTGGTCTGACAGCCCCGAAAGAGCATTTACAGAACGAACCTCAGCAGCGATCATGGTTTTATTAGCCTTTTTAATTTTTATGAATTTGATTGCGATCATCTTACGCAAAAAATTCGAACGGCGCTGGTAACATAAGAGAGTACTATGAACGATATATTAGAAACATTACCTGGTATAGTGACTCAGCCACTGGAGTCAGCTGAAGAAAAACTAGCCGAACAAACGCGAGATGAATTTGATGTCGAAATTGATGGTACCGTCGGGCAACCGTTTGTCGATAACCCTAAAATGAGTTCACGTAATTGCGATGTATATTATGGTGATAAACAGGCAATTTTTGATGTTAACGTTGATATAGGACGCAATGAAATTATCGCCATGATCGGACCTTCTGGCTGTGGCAAATCAACTTACTTGCGTGTTCTGAATAGAATGAACGACACAATCCCGATTTGCCGTGTCACTGGTGAACACACTTTGGATGGCGAAGACATTTATGGCAAAAACCAAGATCCGGTTTTACTACGTGCCCGAGTTGGAATGGTGTTTCAAAAAGCCAACCCTTTTCCTAAATCGATTTACGACAATGTCGCTTATGGCCCGCGCTTACATGGACTGACGTCAAATCGTTCTGAACTCGATGATCTAGTTGAAGCCAGTCTGACAAAAGCCGGACTATTTAGCGAAGTTAAAGACGATTTACAAAAACCAGGCACTGGATTATCTGGCGGTCAACAACAACGTCTTTGTATCGCCCGTGCCATTGCCGTAGATCCAGAAGTTATATTAATGGACGAACCTACCTCAGCTCTGGATCCGATTGCGACAGCGACTATTGAAGAACTCATGGATGATCTCAAAGAAAGCTATACCATAGCCATCGTGACTCACTCCATGCAACAAGCCGCCAGGGTTTCGCAACGCACAGCTTACTTTCATTTAGGTCAGTTGGTAGAAGTAAACGACACTGACAAGGTTTTTACCAACCCAGAGCATAAATTAACTGAGAACTACATTACCGGCCGCTTTGGTTAAACAGTTGTAGAACAGGAATAAATCATGGAACTCGGACAACATATCTCACAACGCTACGATCAGGAACTGGAAGACATTCGTAATCAAGTTCTTAAAATGGGCGGATTGGTTGAACGACAAGCCGAAGATGCTGTCAAGGCATTGCTCGAACGTGATGCTGATCTTGCTATTAAAGTCATTGAAACCGATGAGCAAATTAATGAAATGGAGCTTGAAATTGATGATGAGTGCACACGCATCATTGCTCGTCGCCAACCTGCAGCGAGTGATTTAAGACTGTTAATAGCTGTGTTAAAGATCATTACTGATCTTGAGCGCATAGGTGATGAGTCTGAAAAGATTGGTGCTTACTCTAAAAAACTGGCCAAGAAAAAAGTTGTGCGCGGCATGCATTATGAATTATCTCATCTGAGCAAATTGGTGCTGAGCATGCTGCATGATGCATTAGATGCCTTTGCGCGTATGGATGATGAACAGGCCTTCAAAATCATTCGCATGAACGATACTTTGAACAAAGAATTGAACAGCCTGTCCCGACTGTTAATTACTCACATGATGGAAGATGCTCGCAATATAAAAAATGCATTACGAATTAATTGGTGTGCCCGATCATTAGAACGAATAGGTGATCACTCACGTAATATTTCTGAGTATGTTGTGTTCTTAGCTAAAGGTAAGGATATTCGCCATGCAGATATTGATACTATCCAGGCTGAATACTATGAGGATGAAGACGAAGAAGACCAATAGATTCGTCTTTTGCTTTTAGCATGATTAATATCCTGATCATCGAAGATGACCTTCCAATCAGCGCAATGCTGAAAAGTTTTTTGATTTCCAAGCAATATGAGGTTCAAGAAGCCTATGATGGCGAACAGAGTTTAACCACTTTAAACAACTCCAAGATTGATCTGATTCTACTTGACTGGATGTTACCCGACATTGGTGGCCCTAACCTAATCAAAATGATCCGCAAAAATCGGCTGCACAAGGAAATCCCTATTATTATGTTAACAGCCAGAGCCGAAGAATCAGACAAAATAAAAGGTCTGGAATATGGCGCGGATGACTATATGACCAAGCCAGTTTCCTTGAAGGAACTGCATGCACGTATAAAAGCATTATTACGCCGTACTCAGGGTGTCGATCAAAACAACATAATTCAGAAGGCCCACATTTCACTCAATATCGATAACAACGAGTTAGCTATCAAAGGTAAAAATGTGAAGATAGGCAAAACTGAACTGCGTCTGCTACATTACTTAATGCGCACTTCAGGCCGATCACATTCTAGAGCAAATCTATTAGATCAAGTCTGGGGACAAAGTGTTTTCATTGAGGAAAGAACAGTCGATGTACATATCTTACGCCTACGAAAAATTCTTAAACGCCATGGTGTTGATCACGTGGTCGAGACTGTTCGTGGTGTGGGCTATCGTTTCACAGAAAAGTAATCACCTTTCCAGACTTAGATGACTAACTATTACTGGAATACTGAAGTATGGCGAATTGCCTTATTTATATTTTTAGCTATAGTTGCAGGAAGCCTAACGGGTCAATGGTTAGCTAGCCTTACTATTGCATCAGTTGCTTATTCTGTTTGGCTTTTATATAAGATAAATAAATTAAATCAATGGCTTACCGATCATAATTATAGTAAAGACTCATCTGAAAACAGCGGTATTTGGGAACGCATTGAGACTCAGATTCGTAATATAAATCGAACCAGCGTCAAAAACAAAAAGCGCACCAATAAACTACTAAAACGCTTTCAAGGTATTGTTAAAGGGCTTCCTTACGCCACGGTAATACTGAATGAGAATAACGAAATTGACTGGGCCAATGAGAAAGCCTTGAGTTACTTAAATGTAAACATTTCAACTGATCGGGGCCAGCGTATTGATAACCTGCTCAGGTCTCCCGATGCAGTAAAATTGGTAACTGGAAAAAAGAACAAAGAAATCGAAACTTCCCTGCCGCATAACACTGATCGACGTTTAGCCATTCAATATGTACCTGTACAAAAAGACCTCAAGCTTGTTTTGGCGCGTGATATCAGTGACCGTATAAATGTTCAGCAGATGCGTAAGAATTTTATCTCCAATGCATCTCATGAGTTACGAACGCCACTAACAGTCATCGCGGGTTATTTGGAAATGATGTCAGAAGATGAAGATCTTGCTGAGCATCTAAAACCTGCGGTTGAACATTCTTCAGTTCAATCTGCGAGAATGAAAAGCATTATTGAAGACATGTTGACACTTTCACGGCTGGAGAAATCTGAATTAGATGAAGATTCTTGCGTTAAAGTCGATGTACCAAGTGTTCTTAAAAGCATCTGCAATGATGAAATCACCATCACCTCAGGTAACACTCACGAATTAACCACTGATATTGACGATGAAATATTTTTGTTAGGGATGGAATCAGAAATTATCAGTGTCTGTAGCAATTTAATTCAAAATGCAATTAAACACACTCCTGCTGGAACCAAAATCACGGTGAGCTGGAAATTAAGCGACGATAGAGAAGCGATATTAAATGTTGAAGATAATGGGCCTGGTATTCCAGAAGAACATATTGCTAATCTTACTCAACGTTTTTATAGAGTTGACAAAGGCCGCTCACGCGACCAAGGTGGTACCGGATTGGGATTGGCTATCGCCCAGCATATTATTCATCGCCATGGTGGTCAATTGAACATCTCTAGTGTAATAAATAAGGGATCAAGTTTTAAAGCAGTATTTCCAGAGGATAAAGTTCTATGTTGAATGAACAATTAATAAATACCATGATCGAATGGCGTCATCATTTACATGCGAATCCAGAGTTAGGCTTTGACGAATTTAATACAGCTAAATTTATTGAAAATCTGTTAACCGAATGGAATATAGAGTTTCAATCCGGAATTGGTGGCACGGGAGTCGTTGCAAAGATCAGCAAAGGTGATAGCGATAAATCAATTGCCTTACGTGCAGATATTGATGCCTTACCGATTCAGGAAATTAATCAATTTGACTATCGCTCAACAAATCCTGGTGTTATGCATGCCTGTGGTCATGATGGACATACTACGATGCTGTTAGGAGCCATTAAACATCTGGCCGAACATGGTGAATTCAATGGTTCAGTGATATTTATATTCCAACCGAATGAAGAACACGGTAAAGGTGCCCTGGCAATGATCGATGATGGTTTGTTTGATCGTTTCAAAATCGATGAAGTATATGGATTACATAATACGCCAGACATGGAAATCAATAGCTTTGCCTCACGGGCCGGCATTTTCTGTGCCAGCGAGAGCTTGTTTGAAATTAAAATTAAGGCGCAAGGCGGGCATGCAGCCGCACCGCATATGGGCGTGGATGCCATCATGGTTGGTGCCCAAGTCGTTAATGCATTACAAACAGTAATTGCCAGAAAAGTTGATCCAGCAGAAAGTGGCGTGGTATCCGTAACAGAATTTATTACCGATGGCTGTCGTAACGTATTGCCGGGCAATGCCACATTAAAAGGTGATGTGCGCGCACTAAACCCGGAAACTCGTGATTTAATTGAACAAAAAATGCGTCAAATCATAGAAGGCATTGCCCTATCACACCAAGTTAAAATCGATTTTAGTTTTGAAAGCGTGTTTATAGAGGTCATAAATGACAGACAAGTCACAGAGTATGCCATTGAAGCTGCCAGTTCTATATCTGCAAACACAGATGGCAACATGAAGGTTAAAACTTTCTCTGAGGACTTCGCCCACTTTGCCACTCATCGCCCTGGCTGTTTTATGTTAATGGGCAACGGAACAAAAGGAAGTCATGGGCAACCTCTCCACGCTCCCGATTACAATTTCAACGATGAGGCTTTAGTTCCAGGTGTTAACTACTGGGTAAACTTAGTCGAACAACGTTTGAGTACTAATTAGATGTTTGAGCAAAGGCAACAACAACTTCGCCAAGAACTTGCGAATCGACAGATCGATGTTGCTTTAATCACTGACGATGACAGTGTTTATTACCTCTGCGGGTATTATGACTATCTACATATGGATTTCGGACGACCAACAATTCTAGCGCTAGGATCGAATGGTAAAACCACACTTATAACACCCACTATGGAACTAGAAATGGCTGAAGCGGCAGCCTGTGTGGATACCATTGAACCGTGGAATGATGGTGAGGGCGATGAATGGCGAGGACTATTAAAAAAGCTTCTATCAGCAAATATTGGTCTCGAGCCCGATCTAATCCCACCTGTTGTTTATCGCTACATCAGTGAGTCAGTTGATCAAGATTCGTTACAAGATATAACTGCGCTAATTGCTGAAATGCGCATGATCAAATCTGCCGAGGAACTAAAAATCGCCAGACATGCCGGAGAAGTTGCGATGGCCATGATGGAGGCCGCAAAGAACACGATTGGCGAAGATGTAGCAGAATATGAAATCGCTCTGGCCACCTCTCAAGCAGGCACTCGCAAAGCCGCGGACTTACTTGAACAATATTATCCTGATCCACGAATGTCACCCAATACACACTTTTTGCAGATCATGGCCTCAGGTAAAAACATAACCATGCCTCACCATCGTGCCTCGACCAAGCGGATTCAATATGGAGAACCTGTCTTTATGTGCTTTTGTGGCATGACAAACTTTCATCGTTTCAAACTCGGATTTGACCGGACGTTTTGGGTTGGTGAAATAACCGAAAAATCACAGCAAGCCGTTTACGAAGTTGCAGTTAACAGCCAGGCTGCCGCCCTCAAAAAACTTAAGCCTGGGATTAAGGCTGAAGAAGTGCACGCTGAATATGCTGAAGTTATTCAGAGTGCTGGTTATGAATACCCTTTTCGATGTGGTCGCGCTACAGGCTTCAGCTTTTTAGAGAAACCACAGTTAGTTTTCGGGGATAAAACCGTTTTACAACCAGGCATGGTATTTGCGGTTGACGGGTCAGTGACTGATTTTGAAAATTCTTTTAGAGCCCAAGTTGGTGACAGCTTTATTATTACTGAGTCAGGCTATGAACCCATTACTCAATTTTCTAAAGAGCTAGAGGATGTCATCCTTTAAGAGCTTAATCCTCTAGAAAAATACTTGCTCAATAAGTTCCTCCACAATGTGGTAATCTGGATTGTAGGTGGTTCTGGCAACAGCTATCCCATCTGGGGAAGGCGTATGCTGTGCACCATACCAATGCTGCTTGGAACGCATGCATGCCATAAAAATTGGATATTCATTGCCATTGCAAATCAGTATCTTTCTTGACTCACCAAGTAATTGATTGTTTGGTGAATTAATCATACTTAGGTGGGACTGATTCAAAATCCTAAGCTCAGGGTAGTAGCTTTTACGAACTAGCTCATTACCATTAGCTTCAATATCCAGCTGCTCAGAATAAATCACCAAGCGTTTTTTATCCGAAGTAAAGCGCTTATGAAATATATCTCGCACATATTCAACATCGACTACAGAGTCCTGCATAGTAATGACCGCTAGCACCGGCATCTGCAGTTTGTTTCTTTTCCAACGTCTTTTTAGATATTTTGTTGTGTTGTAATACTGAGTCGCCGAATTTATTGGAATAGAATTGTACTTGGTTGGATTATCCTCGATGATTACACCACCAAACATGTAAGGTTCAAACTTGGCATAGAGCCAAGACCAGCGTAGCCATTTTTTCAGTTTACTCTCAAAAGCCGGAGAGACTAAGAATAATCCTGCTATATCGGGATTTTCCAATGCCAGAATAGTCGCAAGTACACCTCCCAGAGAAAACCCTCCTAAATAAATAGGTGTTTCATCTTGATGCCAGAGTTGAAAATGTTGGCGTGCGGCCTCTAGCCAGCTCTTGTAAGAAATGTCCAACATCTCATCAGGATGGGAACCGTGCCCCGGCAGTAGCACAGCCCGCACATCAAACCCTTTATCGGACAAGCTTTTGGCTATATCCGTCCAGACATATGTAGAATCATTCAAACCGTGAAATAATAAAAACTTGCCTCGATATAGAACCTTGGAATTAGCACTACGTTCATACGGCAAATTTAGTTTGATATCTTGATCCGAGCGCCCTCGCAAACTACGCTTGCTTATATATTGATAAACGCTTTGCGTATATTGATCAAAATCGGCGATCGGCTGAGGAAACTGCTCAACAACTGAATTTGCTAAAACAGGTTTAAAAAAAATGCTGACCAATAAAATGATTGGCCAGCATCTAACTAACATCATGATTTAAATTCTGAACGATTTAATCAACCTTGGGCTTCGAAATCGTCCTCTCGTAGTTTAGCACTGCCATCTTCTTGTAATACCCATAACTCTTTATGAATAACGCCTTTAGCCTTATTCATTTTCCAACCAGAACTTAATATTGCACTACTAGCATCGATAACTTCGATTCTAGGGTCAATATAATCAACTTCTGCAAAACCATCGTTAATCAGATTCTGCCAGAAAGCTTGAATCTCATCTGTGCCGGTAAAAGTTCCGAATGGACGGGCGTGCATTACAGCATCAGCTTCATACTGCGCGGCACAACCTGCGGCATCACCTGAATTAAAAGCAGCTTTCCAAGTTGCACTGGCTTGATTGACGGCTGCCAAAACAATTTCTTTTTGTTCGTTGTTAGTCATGATTTATCCTTAGTCATTTACGTTCAAAGATTATATGTTAATGTAAAAACGTTAGTTCTTAAATGTGTTGATATAGTTATAATTGCGTATTGCAAACTAACCATGACGCTTATGGCTATCGACCCAAAACTACTACATATTCTCCGTTGTCCAGTGACCAAGCAAAAACTCAAAGCTGCTAACGATGAGGAATTGGAATTACTTAATCAAATGGTAGCGAATAATAGTTTGCAACATAATGATGGCAAAATTGTAGATGAGGCTCTACAGGCTGCTTTGTTAACCGAAAATCGGCAAACAGTTTATAAAATCACGAACGGAATTCCAGTGATGCTTGAAGATCAAAGTATTCCCGCACAGCAAATTGAGAATTGGTGAAACTTTAAACTAAACTGCCTTTGCTCTTAAAGAGTCTCTGCGTGCTTGCACTGCATTTGCCAATGTTTCAATGACTGACCAGGTATCATCAATCGACAGGCAAGCATCAGTAATACTTTGCCCGTAAACTTCGGGTTTACCATCAACGACTTTTTGATTGCCTTCAACCAGATTGCTTTCAATCATTACACCCATAATACGTCGATCTCCTGCACCAACCTGCCCTGCGACATCATTTGCAACTTCGATCTGGCGCTTATGCTGTTTGAAGCTATTAGCGTGACTGAAATCAATCATGACCACTTCAGGCAAGTCATTTTTTGCTAGAAGTTCGCATGCTTTGTTAACGGATTCAGCATCGTAATTAGGTTCCTTGCCGCCACGTAAAATAATATGGCAATCTTCATTACCTGCAGTACTGAAAATAGCGGAATGCCCAAATGCTGTCATCGAAAGAAAGTGATGCGGCCGAGAGGCTGAAAGAATCGCGTCAACTGCAATTTTAAGATTTCCGTTGGTTCCGTTTTTAAGCCCAACTGGGCAAGACAGACCTGAGGTCATTTCCCGGTGAACCTGGCTTTCAGTAGTACGAGCACCAATGGCACCCCAGCTCACTAAGTCAGCAACATATTGTGGTGTCACAACATCAAGGAATTCTGTTCCGGCTGGAACACCCATCTCATTAAGATCCAATAACAATTGCCTAGCTGTTTTGATGCCCTTGTTGATATTAAAGGTCTCATTCAAATCAGGATCGTTAATCAGTCCTTTCCAACCGACCGTAGTTCGTGGCTTCTCAAAATAAACCCTCATCACCACACACAAATCGTTGGCATATTGCTCACGCATTTTAACTACATGCTGTGCGTACTCTTTAGCCGCTTCTACATCATGAATAGAGCAAGGGCCAGTGACCACTAATAGACGGTCATCCTCGCCATTTAATATACGATGAATCTCCTGACGAGTCTCATAAACCAATGTTGCTATGGATTCAGTAATCGGATTTTCATCGGCAACCAGAGTCGGTGTGGCGACCGCTCTGATTTCAGTAATACGTGTGTTTTCTGTTTGATGCATATGTGATGCCATTGCAAAGTTTTAACTTAGGAGGCGTATTTTAACCATTCGTTTCAGTTTAGCCAATAAAGTATTGTAATAATATGAGTTTTATCCTTTAAAACGTTGACCATTGTAGCAATTATGTAATACTTCGCTCGACAACGGAGTTTTTGATGCACATACATATTCTTGGCATTTGCGGCACATTTATGGGGGGAATTGCGGCTATTGCCAAACAGGCTGGCTATCAGGTCACCGGCTGTGATCAAAATATTTATCCGCCAATGAGCGATCAACTATTACAACTCGGTATTGATTTGCATCAGGGATTCGATGCGGAGCAAATTGACAAATTCAAGCCCGACACCATAGTGATCGGCAATATCATGACCCGGGGCATGCCAATTATCGAACGACTGTTGCAAGCAAAATCAAAGTTGGTGTCAGGGCCGCAGTGGCTGGCTGAACATGTTTTAAATCAGCAAAACCATGTGATCGCTGCTGCGGGCACTCACGGCAAAACTACAACTTCCAGTTTGGCTGCCTGGATACTAGAAGACAACGGATTAAACCCAGGCTTTTTAATTGGCGGTGTGCCGCAAAATTTTAGTGTGTCCGCCCGTGCCGGTGGCAGCAAGGTATTTGTCATTGAGGCCGATGAATATGACACTGCTTTTTTTGATAAACGCTCAAAATTTATTCATTATCGTCCGGATATCGCAATTCTTAACAATCTTGAATTCGACCACGCCGATATCTTTGACTCGCTAAGTGATATTGAACGTCAATTCCATCATTTAATAAAATTGATTCCAATGAACGGCCATGTACTAGTAAATGGTGATGATCGGAATCTAACTAATGTACTTGATAGGGGATGTTGGTCAAATTTAGAACAATTTGGTAAAGACACGAGTGATTATCGTGTTAAATTTATTGACAATCATCAGTTTGAAATTTCCTACCTAGGCCAGGTTTACACTGCTGAATCCGTATTACCGGGAGAACACAATCAAATGAATCTGATGGCGGCAATAGCTGCTTGCCACAAAGTTGGTGTTGATTTTGAGGCAGCGATTATATCAGCCAAAAAATTCAAACCGCCTAAACGCCGCTTAGAATTAAAGTACAATAAAAACTCAGTTAGAGTATTCGACGATTTTGCCCATCACCCGACTGCGATCGAAGAAACTATTAAAGCGATTAAAGCAGACAAGAAACTGATAGTTGCATTTGAACCCCGTTCCAATAGTATGCGTTCAGGCGCTCATTCAGCGGGCTTACGAACTGCGTTTGTTAATGCTGATGAGATTATTTTGTATCAACCGCAAACCTGTCAAACTCGTTTTAATTCTTTAAAACAAGATTACCCGCAAAAGCTGCATATTTTCGACAGCATTGATAAAATTATCGAACATTTGAAGCGTTCGGTTGTCGAAAATACGGACGTTGTTTTTATGAGTAATGGCAGTTTTGAAAACATCATTACCAAATATATCCAAACTTTATAGATTAACCTGAAATTCAGCCAATAAGCTTAAGATTAGCCCATCAACGTACTGGAGTGTAATAATGCGAAAATTCTTTTATTTAATTTTATTCAGCTTGAGCCTGCCCATAACTGCTTGCGCACAGGAACTATATGAGGAAGGCAAACACTATACTGTTCTTAGCTCAACCCAACCGGTAGAAACAGGCGACAAAGTCGAGGTTAGAGAATTATTCTGGTACGGTTGCCCACATTGTTTCAAACTTGAAGACGGATTAGAAGCTTGGGTGGAAAACATGCCGGAAGATGCCGCATTTGTTCGCATGCCGGCAATTTTCAGCAGAGTCTGGGAACAACATGCCAAGATTTATTACCTTTTTGAAGCCATGGGTAATTTGGATGAAATGCATAGAAAAGTCTTTGATGCTATTCATGTCGATAAACACAAATTAGAAAAAGATGATGAAATAATCGATTTTGCAGTAGAACAAGGCCTTGATAGGCAAACTGTTGAAGAAACCCTGGCGTCATTTACAGTAAATTCAAAGGTTGGTGCAGCCAAGGCCAATATTGCTAAATATCAGGTTACGGGTGTTCCCGCTATGGTCGTCGCAGGCAAATATCTAACCGATGTTACAGCCGCTGGCGGTGAGCAAAGAATGTTTGAAGTAATCGAGTTTTTAATTAATAAAGCTAAAGCTGAAAGTTAACGGCCTTTGTTTAAAACGGATACTATCACTGTCCAATGATCATCTGATTCGTGCGTATGCTGTGACGGGCCTATCGGGAATAGATTCCCCCGAGCTTGTGCCGGAACCTCAATAATATTATTACTAAAATCCGGCTAAACCCGGGGTACTTACCGTCACAGCCATTCGGGCTGATCCGATGAACATCGCGCTTTGTGTTCAGTAGCGATGTTCAATCTATATACACTCATTCATCCACGGGCATCTCTAACTCTTCCATTCTTTCAGTTACCTCGATCTCTGTTTCAAAATATACGTCAAAATGTGCTTTCACGTACATCACTGACCTGTCAGGTTCAAACAGCATAGGAGATTTCTCGCAAGCCCGGCATTGGGTTACAGTGTTGAAGAGCCGGGACAAGCCCGTGGTTTTCTGTCGCTTACGCGAACGATAACAAATAACGTTGTAGGCCTGGATATGTTAAAACGAAAAAGCCGGCCTAAGCCGGCTTTTTTATTAGGTTTAGCAGACTTATTTTTTCAACAAGTCTCTGATTTCACCCAACAAAACTTCTTGTGCTGGCGGCTCAGCAGGTGCTTCTTCTTCCTCGCGTTTGGCTTTATTAACTGCTTTGATAACAAAGAAAATAGCTAAAGCTACTACAATGAAGCTAATAATATTGTTAATGAATAAACCATAATTTACAGTAACAGCTCCTGCTTCTGCAGCTGCTTCAACACTGGCATAAGGGGCTGCAGTTGCACCCTCTTTGATGACAGCAAACATATTAGAAAAATCGACACCGCCCATTAACATGCCAATGGGAGGCATCAGGATATCATCGACTAGACTTTTTACTACCGTACCGAATGCAGCACCAATAATAATACCTGTAGCCATATCTACCAGACTACCTTTCATCGCGAATTCTTTAAATTCTTTAAACATATTTACTCCTTAGCTAAGTTTTAATCGCGGGCGACGTTTTAACTGCTTTTGACTTAAAAATCAATGCTATAACTGAACCGGACACAATATTTTTCGTTTCAAATGCACTACCAAATCGTTCAAAGTAGCTATAATCTAGCGTTTATCTTAAGAAACCAAAAATCCTGGAAATAACTAATGAGTAATAGTGAAAGTCCGAAAATTTTAATTGGCGGTAATGGCTATAACCAAGTTTGGATGCCGACTGCGATGGCTAATCGCCATGGCATGATTGCCGGTGCGACGGGTACTGGTAAAACCGTTAGTTTACAGATCATGGCAGAGTCTTTCTCTCGGCTAGGCGTGCCCTGTTTCATGGCTGATGTTAAAGGTGATTTATCCGGCTTGGCCAAAGCAGGTAAAAGCCACTCCAAAATCACCGAGCGTGTCGATATTATTGGTATGACCGATTACGAATTTAACCCTTCACCTACGGTATTTTGGGATTTATTCGGTAAAAAAGGTCACATGACCCGAGCCACCATCACCGATCTGGGACCGCTGTTAATTTCTAGCCTACTTGAGTTAAACGATACTCAAACTGGTGTGCTTTACGGAGCGTTCAAAATCGCCGATGACAATGGCATGTTATTACTCGATCTTAAAGATTTACAACAATTGTTGAAATGGATGGGTGAGAACCGCAAGGAATTGATGATTGAATACGGTAATATCCATCCTTCCAGTCTCGGTGCAATTCAACGTGCGCTGATGGTGCTCGAAGAGCAAAATGCCGAGTATTTTCTAGGTGAGCCGGCCATTACGCTAAGTGACTTGATGCAGCATGATTTTTCTGGCCGTGGTGTAGTTAGTATCCTTGATGTAACCAAGCTGATTTCACGCTCACCGCGTTTATATGCAACATTCTTACTATGGTTGTTGTCGGAATTATTTGAAGAACTACCTGAAGTGGGTGATGCAGACAAACCTAAGGCAGTATTCTTTTTTGATGAAGCCCATTTACTTTTCGATCGTGCACCCAAAGCTTTGGTCGATAAAATCGAGCAAGTTGTTCGCTTGATTCGTTCCAAAGGCGTGGGAATATTTTTTATTAGTCAAAGTCCGTTGGATATCCCTGAAGAAGTGCTAGGGCAACTTGGCTTAAAAATACAACACGCGTTACGAGCCTTTACACCAAAGGATAAGAAAGCCGTTGAAACGGTCGCCGAAACTTTCCGCATTAACCCTGAAATCGATACCATGACAGCTATTACCGAACTCGGTACTGGCGAAGCTCTGGTTTCAGTATTAGACCTTGAAGGTGCACCTACACCAGTAGAACGTATCCTAATCCGGCCACCAGAGTCACAGATCGGTCCAATCACCGATAAGCTTCGTAAAGAAATTATCGGGCGTTCACCGCTTAAAGGTAAGTACGATGAAACTGTTGATCGTGAGTCAGCTTATGAAATGTTGAAAAAGCAGGCCGCCAAAACTGAAAAACGGGAAAAGAAAACAACTTCTGAACGCACTTTTAAGGAACCTTTTCCAACGGCCAAGCAAAAAACCAGGCGCAAAACCACCAAAACCCGTTATAAACGTCAGACGGCAACCGAGGCACTCATTAAAAGTGCAGCTCGCTCCATCGGCACCCAGGTAGGTCGGCGGATCATTCGTGGAATTTTAGGATCTTTACTTGGCGGACGCAGGTAGATTCCCCCGTTTTTGTCTGTCGCTTACGCGAGCGCTAATAACATTCACAAAGCTTTAAACGCTGTTGTATAATCAGCCAAACGGTTTTTCGATTTTGACCAGGAGTAGTAATGACCGATAATGAATTTGGCAGAGCATTTATAACAATGATTATGTTGTTAATTGTGCTGACGTTTGTATTGGCATTTTTAGGAGTTTTTATGGCCAGTGATGTCGATGCAAAGCTAGATGCTGAACGTGAAGTTGGCATACAACAAGTTGTTGCTGATCGTATCGCACCTGCCGGAGACATAACTATTGGTGAAGCCCCTGCCCTAGCCGTGGCTGCTGTAGAAGATGTGGTTCTTCCCGGTGATGAGGTCTACAATTCCAGCTGCGGAGCTTGCCACACAGCCGGCGTAGCCGGTGCTCCAAAAGTTGGCGATGCGGCTGGTTGGGCTGATCGTATTGCTCAGGGCATCGAAACACTTTATGCCAATGCTATCAATGGCATACAAGGTTCCGCAGGCATTATGCCTGCCAAAGGCGGTAATGCTTCACTCAGCGATGGCTCAGTGCAAGCCGCTGTCGACTACATGATTGAGCAATCGCAGTAGAATTCTCTCCCAGGGGAGTGGGTTAACTCCCCTGATTTATCTCCCCTTTTTCACTTTCATTAAATATCTGGGCTTTAACTTGATCGCCCGCGGGTGATTATTTATAGTAATTCCCCTAAACGAAACCACATGGTTTTATCGTGGGTTATTTACCCCCTCTAACTCCCCCTGGAAGGGGGAGAAGTATGAATGAGCTTTAAACAAAGGTTCCTCCCCTTTCAGGGGAGGATAGGTGGGGTGATTAACGGTTGTTCCAAAGCCTTCCGATTTCAGTGCATGTCGAATTAATTAGGAGAATAACTATAGTATGGTTATGAGCTTTAAAAAAACAGATAATCTTTAAACATGTAACACTCAATTTTTGTATTGAATAAAAACAACAGCTATTGGCCCCAAGCCATTATTTTCATTGATATGGATGCATTTTTTGCTTCCGTAGAGCAATTAGATTTTCCCCAGCTTAGAGGCAGACCAATCGGTATTACTAATGGCTTACAGGGAACTTGTATTATTACTTGCTCTTATGAAGCTCGGCAGTGGGGAGTTTACACCGGGATGCGAGTTAAGCAGGCCCAAAGAATTTGCCCGGATTTTATTCGCAGACCTGCCCGACCCGATCGTTATGCTGAGGTTTCCGGTCAAATAATGGAGAGTTTGATTTCTATTAGCCCGGATGTGGAGATATTTTCTGTTGATGAGGCTTTTATTGATGTCACCCATTGCCAAAAATTGCTAGGCAACCCTGAAGCCATTGCGCATAAAGTCAAAAAGCTGATTTTCGACGTGTCCGGATTAACCTGCACCTTGGGTTTAAGCAGGGATAAAACCAGCGCCAAGTTTATTGCTAAACAGAATAAGCCCGATGGCTTTGGAGTTTTATTGCCTGATAAAGTAGCTGATAAGTTATACGATGTTCCGGTTGAAAGCTTGTGCGGCATTTCTAAAGGCATTCAACGATTTCTCGCCTCCCGCGGTGCTAGAACTTGTGGTGAAGTCTCACAACTACCCATTAGCACTTTAGGCCGGCGCTTTGGAAATCCAGGCCGACGTATTTGGTTGATGTGCCAAGGGCGGGATCCTGAGCCGATTCAAAAAGAATTATCACCGCCCAAGTCCTTTTCTCATGGCAAAGTTATACCGCCACAAACCACGGAAAAATCGGTGGTTTACACCTACTTTCAACACATGTGCCAAAAAATGGGGCATCGACTAAGATCAAATCAACTAGCCGCATCCGAGTTTCATTTTGGACTACGCCTAACTCATGGTAACCAGTGGCTGCACAATGAATATATCAGCTCTCCACCAACACAAAATAGCCAACAGCTTTTTCAATTTGCCAAAGACTTTTTAATTCACAATTGGAGTGGTGAGGCCGTATGTCAAATTGGCGTAACCGGACGCAACTTAACCCCAATCGATCATCAACTCGACTTCATTGAACACCATAATGAAAAAAACAAGCGCTTATTATTTACCATGGATGCTGTTAACAAACGCTATGGTGAATTTGTTTTATGCCCTGCCCGTTTGTTAGATCGTTCAAGCATGCCCAATGTAATCTCCCCAGCCTGGCGTCCGACCGGGCATCGAAAATACTTGTAATGTCAGGCTGCCATCAGCAGTGATGTCCATAATAATATGACTTAATGATGTATTTTGGAGGTGCAACATGAGTGTACTAAAAAAACCAAAAAACATTAAATCAGCCATGGACGATCCCCAATCACGCCATATTGTCTATGGTGTTGTTGGAGTAATAGTTTTACTTACTGTGATAGCAGCTTTTATTTAACCTTTTAGCACCCACATTTTGTTTATTTCACAAAGGTGTGGGCGTTATTCAACTTTCTCGACCAGTTTTTCGAGTTGTTGGGCAACTGCATCCCAAACCGCCATCGGGCCTGCCATTTCAATTTCTTCTTTTTCCCAATTGTCCACTGACAGTGTTTTGGCTGAACTTAATGACTGCGATAATTCCTCCCGTTTACTCTTTATCGCTGCTAATTCCTGCTGGTGTGGGTGTGGCTCGTCATCTAACTGTTCGGCTTTTTCCAGCAGTTCATCAATATGTTTTAAACGCGATTCATAGGCGAGGATATGTTGATTGATTAAATGCTCTTGTTCGTTCATCTTGCCTCCTTAAAAATGACTCTAACGACAAGCATATCAATTTAGATTGAATTGGGAGTGAATCAGATAGATTCCCCCGGCCTTGTGCCGGAACTTTTATAGCTTGAATACTATTCCGGCCTTGTGCCGGAACTTCAATATTTTTACTAAAATTCTGCTAAAGTCGGAATCTTCTGTTGCTGACACGAACGTTAATAAAGAAAGGCCAAAGTTTTAAACTTTGGCCTAAAAATGCATCTAGTGTCGTTGTACCAACTTCCCCCTGCTTATTTATTGTTCTTATTTGTAGGACACTTTATACCTATCGAAAATTTTTTTCTGTGAGAAAAATCACATTTTGAACAAAAATTAACAAAATTTAATCTAAGTGCTGACTTTAAACTCAGGATAAGCTTCCATTCCACATTCAGAGATATCGACACCCTCGTATTCTTCCTCTTCAGATACTCTGATTCCGAGTGTGGCTTTCAATATAAACCAAAGTATTAGGCTAGCGAAAAATACCCACACAAATATTGTTGCTGCACCGACCAATTGACCGCTAAAAGTTGCCTGCGCATCCGATAATAGCACAGCAAAAATACCCCATAGCCCGACAGTACCGTGAACAGAAATCGCACCGACCGGGTCATCAATTTTTATTCTATCTAAAAATAAAATACTGAATACCACAATAATTCCTCCTACCGCACCAATGGTTAATGCCAATAGCGGTGAAGGATCTGCAGGTTCTGCTGTAATAGCAACCAAGCCAGCCAGCGCACCGTTTAAAGCCATGGTTAAATCGGCTTTACCAAACATAATTTTGGCGATGAGCAGTGCAGCTATAAGTCCTCCTGATGCGGCAGCATTGGTATTTAAAAATACATTTGCGACTTCATTTGCCGCTTCAATGCCACCGAGTTTTAAAGTCGAGCCACCATTAAATCCAAACCAGCCTAACCATAATATAAATGTCCCAAGTGTCGCCAATGGTAGATTCGCACCTGGAATCGCATTTATACGCCCATCTTTTGTATATTTACCTTTACGCGGCCCCAGAATCAAAACACCGGCTAAAGCTGCTGCCGCACCGGCCATGTGTACAATACCAGAACCAGCATAATCACTATAATTCAAGCTAAACAAACCAAATACAGATTGACCTCCCCAAGTCCAAGCGCCTTCCAATGGATAAATCACACCTGTCATAACCACGGCGAAAGCTAAAAATGCCCACAACTTCATGCGTTCTGCCACAGCACCAGAAACAATGGACATACAAGTAGCGACAAATACCACTTGGAAGAAAAAGTCAGAGGCACCAGAATAAACTGAATCGCCATCAAAGCCATTCTCTATCGATGTGGCTAACACAGCTTCAACATCAATCGAGGTAACGGAATCAACACCTGCTAAGAAAATTCCGCCTCCATACATGAGCTGATATCCACATATCATGTACATAGTGCAGGCAACTGCATAAAGGGCGACGTTTTTGGTGAGGATTTCAGTGGTATTTTTAGAACGAACTAATCCGGCCTCAAGCATGGCAAAACCTGCTGCCATCCACATAACCAACGCACCACAAACCAGAAAATAAAATGTATCAATCGCATACTGAAGTTCAAAAATATTGTTTTCCATTATTGCCTCCTAAATCGCACTTTCATTAAGTTCACCGGTACGAATCCGGGTAACTTGAGCCAATGGCAACACAAATATCTTGCCATCACCGACTTGCCCGCTATTTGCCTGCTGGCGGATGATGTCTATTACTTCTTCTAGTCGATCTTCCAAAACTGCAATCTCGAGTTTGATTTTGGGAACAAAATCCACAGCATATTCAGCACCGCGGTATAGTTCATGACGTCCTTGTTGGCGCCCAAAGCCTTTGACCTCAGTAACGGTCATGCCGGTTACACCAACAGTATTTAATGATTCCCGTACATCATCGAGTTTGTAGGGCTTGATAATTGCTATGATTAAATTCATATTGCTAACCTTTATTTACTTAGCAATATATAAGCAATTATCGTGCCAAATATATTTTTATTTTACTATCAATAGTTTATTATAAAAATAATTTCTTATTTGCAGTAAAACGCACAATTATAGTGCATTTTTTTGGCGAACAGTTTCAAATAAGCTGACTGCTGTAGCAGTCGCTACGTTTAAACTCTCAACTTGGCCAAACATCGGAATTACTAATAATTCATCACAGGATTTTTGCGTCAATTGCCGCAATCCTTTGGCTTCATTTCCCAATATGATTGCTGTACGTCCTTGGAATTGATATTCATAAATCGATTGACTCGCACTATCCGACATTCCAACCACCCAAAATTGACTTTTTTTTAGCTGCTCAATAATCCTAACCAAATTTGTAACCGTGTGGATGTGAAGAAAATCCGCTGCCCCTACCGCTACTTTACGGGTAGCGGCAGTCAAAGAAGCACTTTTATCTTTCGGAATAATCACATGCCTAACACCAGCTGCGTCGGCGACTCTAAGACAACTACCAAGATTCATTGGGTCTTGAACACCATCCAAAATTAAAACAGTCTCATGTTCACTCATTTTCTCTATGGCCTTACTAAGACTAAGCTTATTAACTTTGTTCTCTTCTACAACAGCCATGACACCTTGATGAACGACATCACCCAAATATTTTTGTAATAGATCACGCTGGCAGAATTCAACTTTTATATTTTTCTCTTGTAGTTGATCTATTAACTTGCTCATACGCGCTTCTGACTTATTTTTATCTATATAGACCACAGAAACGTTTTTAACAGTCTGCCGAATTAAGGCTGATACCGCATGAATACCATAAACGAGGTTTTTGCCAGATTCTTTAGACATTAGATGTTTTAGATTTAGTTCTCTTTTTATACTTCGACTTCTTACTAGAGGAATTAGACTGGCCGACTATAATTAAATCTAATTTTTTCTCTTCCAGATCGACTCTGGAAATTTGCACTTCAATTCTCCGTCCAACCTTATACAGCTTGCCAGAGCGCTCACCAATTAACTGTTGCTTTAATGGATCATAAAAGTAAAAGTCATCAGCTAAGCTGGTTACGTGCACCAAACCACTGGTGAATATTTCATCTAGTTCAACAAAAAAACCAAAGCTACTCACGCCAGTAACAACCCCGGTAAAACTATCACCAACATGCGCCTGCAAATACTGAAGTTTATAGTAACTAATCACTTCTCTTGATGCTTCTTCAGCTCTGCGTTCAGTAGTACTGCAATGCTCAGCAATTACAGCCAGGTTATCAGTAAGCTTTTTGGCGGGCTTACGTTTATTGATAACGCTTTTCAGTAATCGGTGAACGATAAGATCAGGGTAACGCCGGATTGGTGAGGTAAAGTGAGTATAAGCCTGATAATTCAAAGCAAAATGTATATCCGCTTGATCGCTATAATGTGCTTGCTTTTGAGTTCGCAGCATCATGGTACTCACTATATACTTCCATTCATCTTTAATCCCGGGATGCTCCAAAACCTTAACAAAGTCCTCACTAGTTGGTCTATCACCACCAGATAACTCCAGATTAAAATCAGACAAAAAATAACGCAAATCTGATACACGCTCATCATCTGGTCGCTCATGGATTCTAAACATACCTGATTCAAATTTTTCTTCAATGAGCTCAGCCGCACATACATTAGCTGCAAGCATAAATTCTTCTATCAGTCGATGTGCATCATTTCTTATGATTGGCATGATGTTTTTAACTTCCCCTTGGGGATTAAAATCAACAAATGCTTCTGGGATATCCAGTTCCAAAGCACCACGTTGTTTGCGTAACTGCAATAACTTTTGGAAAAGTTCATAAGCTTGATCTAGTGATTTATGTAATTCCGGTTTTATTGCCTTGGGTTTTGAATTGTTTAAATACTCCCAAACCAGGGTGTAAGTGAGCCTGGCCTTAGATCTGATTAACGCCTCATAAAACCTATAATCTAGCCTATTACCCTGATCATCCATATCGATTTCGCAAACCATCACCATGCGGTCAACCCCAGGATTTAAGGAACAGATGCCATTCGAATAAGCCTCAGGCAGCATAGGCACAACTCGATTCGGGAAATAAACGGATGTACCTCGCTCATAAGCTATTTTATCAATCACAGAGCCAGGCTTTATATAATGCGAAACATCTGCAATAGCTACATATAACTTATAGCCACTATCGGTACGATTAACCAAAACCGCATCATCGAAATCCTTAGCTGTTTCTCCATCAATAGTGACAAAATTCAAATCCCTTAAATCTACCCTCTTGGTGATCTCATTGGATGCAACTTTTTCTGGACACTGACTCGCTGCTTTGTCAGCTGCTTGAGACCAAACATGTGGAATTTGATGTTTGTAAAGCGCTAATGTAATAGGCATTTGTGCATCCGTAATATCACCAAATACACGTATTATTTCGCCAAGTAATAGACGCTTGCGATGATCCGGGTATTGAGTGATTTCTACCTCGACAATATCACCGAGCTTAACATCTTGCAGTGAACCTTTATCGACATAGATATCATGTGAAATCCGCTTGTCCAGTGGTTGGACATATCGCTTACGATCATAACTCCTGACTACACCACAGATACGCTTATGCGCACGGTCCAGAATTTCTACAACCCTACCACTGAGTTTATCTGTTCTACGTTTGTGTTTGACTTCAACTTTAATTCGATCCCCATGTAAAACAGTATTCATCTCAAACACAGGCAAATAAACATCATCACTTTTATCATCGGGCTCAACAAAACCAAAACCTTTAGGATGACCAATGACCGTTCCGGTAATCATCTGATTTTTTTTATTCAATTTCTTTCTAGATTTTTTCACTTTATTGACAACCTTATTCAGTCATTGTAGAGTCACTCGCCTCTCATGCCGAGGTGGCGGAATTGGTAGACGCGCTAGCTTCAGGTGCTAGTGGGGGCAACCCCGTGAAGGTTCAAGTCCTTTCCTCGGTACCACAAACGCCCCAACCCTTTGATCCATAAGGATTTTCTTTCTTCTTAGAGCCATTTGATACCAAGGTGTCACACTTTGGTGATACACCGCGCGCGAAATCGCGCAAAATGCATGAGGTGTTATATGGCTGGAAGTCATTTTTTAGTCCGTAATCGTCACAATAATGTATGGTACGTGCGTATCATAATCCCTGGGGCTCTCAAAGTACAATTTAACAACAAACGTGAGTTTAGGCGCTCTTTAAAAACGACGAATAAGCAAAAAGCGAAAAAACTTTCTTTGGCGTTCTGGGTTGCCTGTCAACGTGGTTTTGATCAATTAATTAACCACCAGAAAAGTAAGAAATCGTTTGCTGAAATAACGGAGTTTTTACAATGGATGCAAAAACAAGCTAAACTTGATAATCATAGATTAAAAATAAGAGACCATAACATGGTCATCAAAAAAGACGAATTAGAAGAATTAGCTGACAAACACCTTTGTCATTACATCAAAACAGTCGATGTGTTTGGGCAGGAACATATTTTTGATTTGAATAATCATGATGATGAGATGGAACTCATGAAAGCGGTTCATGCGAATGCCAATAAGCTATTTGAACAATACAAGGATGATCCCGATACGCTGATGCGTATTCTAGAGATTTATAACAAAGCTGTCCCATCGCAAAAAATACCTAGCCCAAAAGCTGAAACGCCTATGCGCTTTAAAGAGGCTGTTGACCTCTATATAGAAAAACTCGCTTTACAAGGCCGCAAAGGAAGACAGCTAGCAACTAGAACGATTGACGGCTATAAATCCCGCTTAGAATTTTGGGCGGTGGCTTTTAATAACAATATGATGCATCAGATCACACTCAATGATTTAGCTGTTGCTCAAAATTGGCTGACAAGATTACCTGTTAACTTTACCAAGCGAGGATTAACTATCGGTCAAGCTATTAACAAGGCCAAAGACCCTAAAAGTCAACATACAAGTATTTCAGACAAAACACGTAGCGAATATTTAGCACAGTTAAAAGGCATTCTTGAATACGCCCATAGCTGTGGCTTTATCAGTATGGATTTAGCCAGTAAAGTTGAAATCCCTAACACCAAGCAATCGAAAGCGATTGAACGTTTGCCCTTCTCGACTGATGACTTACAAAAGATTTTTCCCGGTGAAAATTATGGGGCAGATTTTGGGGTTCACAGAACTGGCGTTGATAAGGATTGTAAATTCTGGTTTCCCTTGCTTGCTGTTTTCTCCGGCGCACGGCTTGAAGAAATCGCCCAGCTTAAAACCAGTGATATTAAGACTGATCCCGACTCCGGAATTATTTACATGAATATCACAGACACCGGAATGGCAGCAGATGGCGTAAAGAAGAAAACCAAAAATAAAAACTCTGTGCGCCCTATTCCGTTGCACGACACATTGATAGAAATTGGCTTTCTGCGTTATGTAGGCCAAAGACGCAAAGATAAATCAGATAAAGGCTTATTTAAGCTTAAACGAGACAAGCAAGGCCGTTTAGCCAAAGGTGTTTCCAATTGGTTCTCACGCATGGACAAACGGAAAAATGGTTATGTAAGCCTAGGCTATATTGAAAAAATTGGTGTACTTAGCAAAGGCCAAAATGAAGCCGGTGAACGGTGGAGTAAAAGTTTTCATAGCTTTCGTCATACTGTTATTGATAATCTGCGTGGAAAACAAATGAGCAATGGTGAGTTCATCCGTGAACCAGACATCGGTCTTGTTGTCGGGCATGAAAAAGGAAATCTAGAAACTGCCAATTACGGCCAAAACCGCCTACAACTTGAATTCCGCAAATCTATAATAGATAAAATCGAGTATCAATGTTTAACTTTTGATGAAGTCAGGTGGAGAAATTAATAACATAATATTGATCAGTATATTTGTACTTAAATCTCTATTAGATCAACAAGAAAAATTTATCCATGAGCACATTTTTCTCATCAGTATTAGGTAACGTAATTGTCACGTTTAGTAGTTTACTTTTGGTAACAGCTTTTATCCGGAAAATATCTAAAGATGCTGACGAAGACTTAAATCCAACCAAACGAGATGATATCGCGTTATATCTTATGGGACTAAAAGAGTCCGGTATACCAATTGAATGGATGCCAAATTTCATACTAGTCTTTGATAAATTTTTTGGCAAAAAGCATTTTAAAATTAATTGTTTTTATAAATCAGCTATCATTTCGATCTTGATGTACATCATAGTAAGTTTTTTACTCGTTGGCATGCAGGTAAATTTAGATGAACATCTATTTAGTTATATACTCTTAATTGGTGGGCTAGCAATTTTAATAAACATTCCAATAGATTATGTTTCGCTATTGCAAACCCGAATTATCATCGGTTTAAAGCTTAACACTCTAGCTAAAATCATAATTGATAATATTCTGACGTATATAATTTTTTGTACAATTCCATTCGTTGCTTTCTATGCATATGCGTTTATTACAAACAAGCTAAATAGTGAAAATTTGACATTCCAACATTTCTTTAGTTTTTACGAAATGCAAGCCTTATTAATTTACGATTATTTAAGTAACCCAGAAATTGAAGATGCAAGTGATTTATTAGGCACACAAATTTTTGCCGTTTCGTTAATCACAACATTCACAACAACCATTTGGTTGTGGCTGCATGGATTAGCAGAATTTACAATTAAACTGTTATCCCCTATCCCCAGAATAACAGACTGGTTAGACATCGAGAAATCCCCAATACGATCTATTGGCATCATAATTAACTTATACATTTGGCTATTTGGTCTAGTTATTATTGCTCTTAAATTGACTTTTTAGTTCAGGGAATTATCTGCCTATAAGGTCGTCAGCCAAACTCTAGGAGCCTCAATCCAATTTAATATATATTATAATCTTGAGGAATAAATTAAAGTCACCATTTACTAGCGTACTAAGCCACTGTCATTCCCTTGCCAAGCCTAAAAACCGAATATAAGGCCTGTACAATGCTTTGAAATTTCTGTGCCTAAGTTGACACCAAAAATTTTCCAAACGTGCTCAGCGGCCAATCTGGGACGATTAATAGATATTTTAAAAATGAATGGGTAATCACATTTAATTTTTCCTTGCATTAATTTGCAAGATATTTCAAAGTGGATTTATAGCAGAAAGCCAGACATTCGGTTTTCCTGTCTGTTAGACTGGTAGAAGAATAATTACAAGTGTTATAAAGTATTATAATACAAGTTAGTATGTTACGGATTATGGAAATCAATTAACCTATTGATAATATTATAAAAATAGTGCGATTTTTATAGGTATGGTGGGTAAAACTACGAATATAGGTGGGTAAAACTACGAACTTTTCAAAAAATTGGTGGGTGAAACTACGAATGTAAGTGGGTAAAACTACGAATTCAAAAACGACTGAATAGCCTTGTTAACATACCCTAGAAATGCAGCGTCAGGATCAATGAGTTTTTTTCTACCTCCATCACGCCATTTTTTAATCCACATATTTTCTAGATAGGAAATATCTCCGGCGTAATTGGCATTTCTCATTAACTCACTGACTTTTTCATATGTACGATCAACAATCCGGGGATAATAATGTGGGTTACCTGTAGAGCCTTTTATGTTGTAAACAGTAATCTTCATCTATTAAGGCATAGCAAATTGATTACTATTTTCAAAACATTTTTTTTCTTCAAAATTCATTTAATTAATAAAACATCGGTTCGGCTTTTTTGTTCAAGCTTAAAATGAACCAAGCATGAATCATAAACCCTTGATTTTCTTGTAATTAGTTGCTATCTATTAACTAAGAGACAATGAAATTCGTCTAAGAACCAAATAGAAAGGATGCTATAATGGTTTTTGGTAACTACTTATCTAAAATTTGGAGGTGTTTTTCAATGCCTAATGAAGGAAAATCTCAAACAGATGAAAAATCTGCTTTTGAAAGATATTATAAAGTAGATGACAATGGAGTTATGAGGGTGGACTATGGAAAATTGAATAGTGATGATGATTTTAGACACTATATCAATTCTTTCCCTAGTATTGCTAGCCTTAACTCAGAAGACTAGAGTTTATTGTAGCTTAAGTGTTTTGTGACACCTCTGCTAATAATAACAGCCTGTATTGGTTACTTTTTTGGTAGATTTACCTACAAATTCAAATTTACTATAGATAAAGCTAGTAATTGGCATTTGGTTTTTTACTCCGTATCTTTCGGGGTATTTTTCCTTTTATCTTCTTACATCGCCAATCTGATGGTATGTAAACTTCTTCTATGTTATTCCGTTAATACTTTAAACTACCAAATTGGGCTAGTTTTATGTTCTGCAGTTATTGCGATAATCTCCAGTCTCCTAATAAATAGAAAATATAATAAAGTGAAATCATATGAATTATCTATTGATAATGATTTAGACCAAATGTTATTCGATGTAACAAAAAATAAAGGAAAAGAATTCAAGCAAAGCGAAAGTATTAAAAAAAACATGCCCTTGCCCATGCAATTTACCCTTTCTAATAGAAAAGCGTATGTTGGCATCGTAGTTGATGGTGCCGAGGCAAAAAAAGATTTTTCTTATATAGCTATAATTCCAATTTATAGCGGTTACCGTGAATCAGAGGAGCTTACGTTAAGACTAACTATAGAATACCAAAAACATCAACAAGGAATTGACTGGAAATTACTTACAGTATTGATACCTAGAAAAGAAATAATCATTTGTAATATTTTCAATGAAGACATTTACAGAACAGAAAGAAGACTGCATAAAGAAAAGATGGAAAAACTTGAGAGGAACGGCAATCCCCTCTAAAAATAAAGCAGTTCAAAAGTAGACTTTTCTTATAATCAAATTTAAAGAAAATTTGAATGAAGACATCACAGTTTACCAATACCCAAATTATTGCAGTATTGAGGCAAAATGAGTCAGGTATATTTGTTTATGAATTTATTTTGTAATATTTTATATAGCAAAATCAGGCTGATCGTTACCACGCATTAATAACTTCTTCTCGTTCTTCCTCTCCTACTAAGTCCATATAAATCGCGGTTGTTTCAAGACTAGAATGCCCGAGAAGCTTTTGTATCAGACGCGGGTTTCGAGTTTTTTGTGCCATACGCACCCCGAAGCCATGTCGTAGGCCTTTAGGGGTCGCATGCATACCATAAATGTTTGCAGCGCGCATAACGCGGTTTATATGCTTCCACGCCATTGTTCGGGCTAAGCCCCATACTCGGCAATCCTTACCACCACCTTTGAGCTTTTGATACTTTTGAACATGATGAACCAGCTTCATCGCATCGAGGCAGTCATCAGGGACAGGGACAGTGCGATAGACGACCTTATCGCGCTTTTTAAGCGTCCTAAGCCGGTTAGCTTCTCCTCTGTGTTGCGCCCCTAAAGGGTGCAGTCGTGTTCAATTTGGCTTTTTAGCGGTACAGAAAGGCCGTAGCGGTTATACGGCAAGACAGCTCCCGGCATTGACTTACAATAGCCAAAGCCACGTTTGCCGCGCACCTCAATAACCAGAATTGTTTCACCGGTATCTTCGTCTTCAACAATTTCAATATCTCTATGCTGAAGATTGCGAGCCTCATCTGGCCGCAGACCCGTATTCGCCATAAATAATACAAAATCGTGAACCTGCTCTGCATTCCACCTATCTTTAGGTAAGGCATCTTGTGTATATTTTCGGGTAGCTTGGTATAGTTGCTTATATTCCGATGGACTAAACCAAGGACGCCGTTCCACTTTTGTTTTAGATTTATAGGGAGCTGATAAATCCGGTAGATGCTCTAACCAGCCATAACGATTAGCTGTTTTTAAAACAAGGTTTAAGGTGACAATTTCATTGTGAATTGTTTTTGCAGCCGGTGGCTTTTTGCTTGGCGGTCGATTATCCAAAGCTTGGGGATTTTTCTGTCCTGCTGATTGCATGCGTTGGACACGATAATCTTGCACAATACCAGCAGATATTTTTGATATGGGCATATCTCCAAAGTATGGATTAAGATGCAAACGCAAGCGTATAGCATGGCTTTCAATCCACTTCTTACTACGCTGTCCTTCGGTAATAACTTGGTATTCTTCTAAGAATTTTTCGGCTACTTGCCAAAAACATTTTTCTTTTGGACTTTCAAGCAAGCCCATTCGGGCTTTAGCGCGCAATTCAAGATACCAATCCTCTGCGAACTCTTTGGCAAGCTTTAAGCTTTCTTCTTTGGTGCTGGTTCTATGGCGATGCCCTTTTAGTGATGCTGAACATTGCCAATAGGCACTTCTATCACGCTTATAAATTTTAACTTTGTCTCCGAAAATTGTATGTGCTTCCATGCCGATTCCTTTTTCATATGAAAAACACTCAAGTAAGAAAAAGTGTGTCACGAGTGTGTCACTACATTATGTCCAGAAATGGGTAAATTTTCGGTAAATATGGAAAGTGAGAGTTTTGATTTACTGTTTATTTTCAGGGGTTTATTTGGTTGCGGGGGTAGGATTTGAACCTGCGACCTTCAGGTTATGAGCCGTATTAAAATTCATATAATCCCTTGAAAAACAACAATTATTCCTCCTTTGAAAAACTAGTGTGTCAGATTCTGTGCCAAAAATTTAAAATCTTTAGCCTGGCAAAATTAGGCCTTAAATTTAGTCGTCTGCGGCTTGGGAAAATCTTTCATCGAGAATATCATTAATAGCCAAGTTAAACCCTCTATCATTCGTGCCTAGATATTTATTAAAAACAACTCTGCTAATGACGGATTGTGGAAGGTGATAATTCCTATGAAAAGCTTTGGTTTCCCATTGGTTATTCAAAGTATTCTCGATCCTCCTCTCAATATTTCCCGGTATGGAATTCACAGCACGACTTATATGCACACCAGATTTTTGGGAATATGTGGCAGCATTTTTAACAGCCCCAAAAATAAAATTATAAATTTGAGAAAGTGGGAAAAGTGAAATTGCTTCTTTAAGAACGTGTATTGTTTTATTTCCAGGGTTAAATCTCATATCATAATCACTGATGCTGTAATCTAAAAACGCCAGGCATTCGTTTAGAGTTAACTCTAGACAAAAATCTCTAACTTCAGCTTCTTTGAAATTTTGATCTTCTTTTATTCTTTGCTCTAATCCCAAATAAACATGCAGGAAGCTTTCTCCTTCTATAAAGTTTGGTAGCCTCCATGTTAAGTCCGAGAAACTCCCAATCAAGGTCCCTTCTTCACTAATCGTGAAAGCTTTTAGATCGGTAAGAGTTGAAATATTTATTAAGTCCTCTCGAAATAGCTCCTGAACCAAGTTTTGATCCTGCTCTGGAAAAGGAGAAAAAGGAATTTCATTTGGCGAATTAATCGGCTCAATTTTGATAAAATTTTCATCAGCACCAAAATTCATCAATGAATAAAGTGAAACACAGTGTTTAAAACTTAACTGACCCACATTGTATTCATCACCATGATGTTCGTCACAGTCTGTAATTATTTCTTCTAACAGCGTTCTCTTTAAAGCAATTCTTTCTTCTTCTTGCTGGCGACGTTTTTCCTGCTCTGCCTCAAACTGAGATTGACGGCAATCTGCACAAATCCAATGCCCAATTGTTCTACACGATAAATAATCCGAACGGCTTGTATAAGCACGTTTTTTTCCACATTCGTCACATGCATCTTCATCAGAAACAGCTTCACATGCACTAGAAACAATTTTTAGGATTTTAGTTGTATTTAAACCTGTATCGTTTGTGATTTGGCTAACTGTTTCTAAAAATTCTCCCTTATCGTCAATTTTCCAATATCTTTCTGCAATAGATTTAGAACCTAAATCGTCTGTCTTAAATGTCACGAATATTCCCATTAATCACAACCTAAATATAAAACTAATCTTTTGTATTTTTTACTTACTAATATTCGAAAAACTATAACAATTCTATGCGGCAGTGTCTCGTTCTTTTCAAACCAGCCATTCGAAAACAATCTGAGTTGATCGAAAAAATATAAAACCTACTTAAAGCAGCTAATATTCCTCATCAATCAATCAGATTAAGATAATACCGTGTATGTTTAAACTGCCCTGTTTTTGAAAGCGCATTTTTAGAGACTAAATCACCTAGGTCGCGTGTTGCAGTGGCTCGCGTTGCTCCGGTAATTGAAATATAATTTTCGGCACTTAAGCCTCCTTCAAATCCATCGATCCCTTCACGGAACATGCGATGGATTACTTTTTCCTGCCGAGAATTGAGCTGACCCTGTAATCGCTGCAATAACTTTGATTTTTGGATAATAAATTCCATACGCTTAAGCGTGTTTTGCTGAGCCTCCAATACGGTCTGCCCAAAATAGACAAGCCAGTTGGTAATATTATTGTCCTTGTTACTTTCTTCCAGGGAGGTGTAATAATCTTTTTTATGGCGTTCTATGGTGTAAGACAGTGCAATTAAAGTTGGTGAATTTAAATTTTGTGCCAATGACTGTTCAGCGATAGCTCGACCAATTCGACCATTTCCATCCTCAAACGGATGGATACTCACAAAATACAAATGGAATATGCCAGCCCGCGTTAAGGCTGGCAGAGCATTTTTTTGGTTTGGAGCACTAGTATTAAACCATTGAATAAAGTTTTCCATTTCACTTTCCATCTGATCAGAAGGTGGCGCTTCAAAATGCACTTTCGGATTATTATCATAAATTCGACCAGAAACAATTTGCATGGGCTCGCTATGTGTTCGATAAGCGCCAATATCCTTAAGTCCTCTGCGACCATTCATCACCATTTTATGCCAAGACCATAAAATCTCATGGCTGAGTGGTTTGTTAAAATTCTTATACACATCAACCATCATCTCTGAGATACCATGCTCAGCAGGAGGAATACGTCTGTGATCTGTAGTTAGGCCAAATTGCCTGCGAATTGATGATTGCAGGCTGTCTCGGTCTAGTAATTCCCCTTCAATTTTTGAAGTCTTAAAGGCTTCTTCACTAATAAGATCAATTTTTAGTCGCTCTTGTTCTTCTTCCGAGATATGCTTAAACACACCAAAACATTCGCCAGAGTTCTGAATGAACTTGGTCTCTAAAGCTTCTAGGGCTTTGTGGTCATATTTAAAGTCAGGCCAATCTTTTTGCTGCCAATTCCACATAATGAGTTATAAAACCTCTTTCTATTACTCATAATAAAGGCTATTTTGAGTAATACAAGTCAAAAAATGGCTTAAAAACAACAAATACAATAATGAAATTAGCAAAGGAAAATGTGCTGTGAATAATGAGAAACCAACAGATTTTGGGGTGAATTGGTTACTTTGCGATGATCCTACAGAAGGCGATATTATTCTATTTGACGAACCTGTTTGGAAAAGAGGCAAGGGTAAAAAGTCAAATTACAAACTGGCTGGCAAGATACGAATTATTGCCCAGGCTAAAGATCGAAATGAAGGTTTCTTAAGCATTCAAATTTTGCATGCTTATTCTCTAGATGATAAGGATTGCCACCAGTTTGAAATTACAGAAAAAATTAAATATCTAAATGAGAACCCAGCCACTAAGCGAAAATTATCCAAGCTGGCAAAGATTAAAATTTATCGAACAAAATGGACTGATGAATTTGCCAGAAGTATCATTAGTCAGCATGGGTAATTTATCCAATTATTAAAATAAACTGCCCCTGTGAACCAGCACAGGAGCAGCGGTTTTAAAATTTAGAACGAGACATCGATATGTCCATCTGATGACACCATGGTTATTTAGTCGAACTAGGTTTTTCTGTCTCGTTCGGGATCAATTTTACTCTTTAACCTATATGTTAAGCCATCAAGGGTAAGCTCATTATTTTCACGATCATATTTAATCCATTGAGTTTCCCCATCATAAGTAAAGAACATATTGAAGGCGTGAACCTTCCATTGCCCTTCCAGAACAGTGTTCATTTCATCTTTATATAGTAATTCACCTTTTGGTCTGACACGTATATTATCCAACACTAGTAAATCCCTATTTGAAAAAAGAACAATTTGTTTTCTGTCACTTTCACTTAATTCATAATATTCCCAAACTGTTCCTTGAACTGTCAATCAGCGTTTAAAACTGGACAGTTGTCAGCGAGTAAAATTGAACAGTTAAATTCATCATTATTCTCCATTAACAACTCAAGTTCAGCGTAGCGGAACTTGAGTTGCGCCATTCATCGACAAGGTTTATGTCTTTGTATTGGTGTTAATTTTGATTTTCGAATGGGATTGTTTAAATCGGTAGGAATCATTGCCGGTTTCAATAATTGAACAGTGATGTGTTACCCGGTCCAGCAAAGCGGTGGTCATTTTCTCATCTCCAAAGACTTGCACCCACTCACTGAAGCCCAGATTAGTGGTAAATAGGATTGAAGTCGTTTCATACAGTTTACTGATCAGATGGAACAATAAGGCACCACCGGATGCTGGAAACGGCAAGTACCCCAACTCATCAAAGACCACGGCATCAAGCGGTTGCATGATCCGTGCCAGTCGGCCTTGTTTATCCTCCTGTTGTTCTTTGATCAGCAGATTCACCAGATCAACCACATTGTAAAAACGCACCCGTCGGCCCGCATGAATGGCATTGATACCAATGGCGGTGGCTAGATGAGTTTTACCGGTGCCGGTGCCACCGACAAAGATCAGATTATGGGCTCGATCCATAAAATCCGCCTGGGCCAGATCCTTGATAAAGGATTGCTCAACCCTGGACTGGGTAAAATCAAATTGTTGCAAATCCCGATGATGCGGGAACTTGGCCATACGCATTTGATAATTTAATCGTCTCACTTCACGGTCAGCGCGTTCGGCCTGCATGAGTCTGATTAACCCCGATTGCAGGGTCACACTCGTACGCGGTGAATCCATCAATTCAGGCAAACACTCAGCCATGCCGTGCAGCTTCAGTGCTTTAAGTTCATCCACTAATTCAAGCATGATTGCTCTCCCTGGTGGTGAGTTGATCATAACGGTCCACATTGGCTACAGGCGGGATGGTCAACACCGGGGCTTCTGTGATCGTCATGGTTTGCACTTGATCTGGCTCACTTAACCGATGGACAAGATTGGTGACAACCGACAATTGGGTAGTGTTGGCATCCAGGGCTAATTCACACGCCACTGTGACCGTTTCCAACCCATAATCACGGATTAACAGCAATAATTGGACAAATTCCCTGTCCCCACCATCACGTTTAAGATAACGGGCTTTCAGTGTTAATAATGATTGAGGTAAATCCCAATTCACAAAGGGCGCGCCATTACGCAGTGCACCGGGTTTTATCTCAAGCACCGGCAGGTAATGCCAGGGATCAAAGATCATCTGCCCTCGACCAAAGCAACGACGATGTTCTGATACCACTTTCTCATCAACCACGACTTTAATCACCTCGGCATAGGCGCGAATAGAAACGCGTTGCCCCACATATTGACACGGCACCGAGTACCGATTCCGATCATAATGCACCATACACGTGGTATGAACACGGGCCAATTGTTCATAATACCCATCAAAGGGTCTGATGGCCGGACGCAACGCCGGTTTCTCCAGGTTAAACACCTCATCTATCGTTGTTGATTTGTCAGCCGGGTGAGGTCGTTGGCCCATCCGGGCCCATTGCAACTCCAGCCATCGGTTCAATTCGTCCAGATCCGCAAACTTCATTCTCGGTACAAATAATCGCTGGCGCATAATGCCAATCTGGCGTTCGACCTGGCCTTTCTCCCAACCTGCTGCCAGCGTACAGGCAACCGGTTCAATCAAGTAATGATTCATCATACTTAAAAAACGCCGATTGAATTCACGCTGTTTGCCCACAAAAATTGTCTTTACAATCGACTTGGAGTTATCGTAAATCATCTTCTTCGGTAATCCATCAAAGAACTCAAAGGCCCGGACATGCGCATCAAACACCATCTCCTGAGTCTCCCTGGGATACGCCCGCAAATAGGACTTTCTCGAATGGCACAACCGAAAGTGAGCCAGCTTGATCGTAACGTTACACCCATCAAGAATAACCTGTTCATGTGACCAGTCAAACTGGCAGGCTTCACCCGGGGCAAAGACCAAGGGAACAAATGCTTTTTTAGCTGGCCAACTTGAATCCCGGTGGGCTTTGACAAAACGCTGCACACTATCATAAGCACCCTCGTAACCCTGCAACTGTATCTGCTCATACAACTGCATGGCACTGCGACGCTCCCACTTCGCACGAGATGCATCACTGTCAAGCCATTCGGTTAATTGGGATTTATAGGCATCCAGTTTCGGACATACAATGGGCACTGAGCGGTGGTAAACCGGCTCGTCAGACTTGTTTAAATATTTATAAATCGTCGTGCGTGATAGATTGAATTCCCGGGCCAGATCACTGACCTTACGACCCTCAACTAAATGACCTCGACGGATCTTCGTACAGATATGCATGCAAATCACCTATAGCTTTCCTCGGAATTTCTATTCCGAGACAGTTAACAGTAAAAGTATCCAGTTTTACTCGCTGATCACCCTGAAAACTGTTCATTTTTGCACGCTGTTTAACAGTCCAAGGCAGGCATAGTGCCTGGCGCAAAAATCGGCAAACTCTGGGTTTTCATTGAATCCGATCTTGCTGCATATATTCGTTCAAGGTATGCTTTGTCGCGGCAAGCGTTGCGAGTGGCAACCATGGAGAATTCATTATGTCACTCTATAAACGAAAAACCACTTGGTGGGTCCGATTTACGGCCCCAGACGGAACGCGAGTACGACGCTCTGCTCAAACTGAGAGCAAAGTAAAGGCGCAAGAGTTTCACGATAAACTCAAAGTGCAATACTGGAATGCGGTAAAGCTTAAGGAAAAGCCGCAACGTCATTGGCAAGAAGCTGTTATCCGATGGCTCAACGAGACATCACATAAAGCTTCCACTGATGATGACAAGCGGCATTTACGGTGGCTTGATCCGCATTTGAGAAAGAAATTACATGTTACACCAGATTAACCGAGATGTGATTGATCAGATCACTCAATCAAAGTTGGAAACTGGTGTGAGCAATGCCACGGTGAATCGTGTCCTTGAAGTGTTGAGAGCGATCTTGCGTAAAGCCGAGCGTGAATGGGAATGGACTGATCGTGCACCAATTGTACGGATGCTACCTGAACCGAAACGTCGAGTTAGATGGTTAACCCAAGAAGAGGCGATGCTTTTACTGTCACTTCTTCCGCCCCATCTTGAAGCCATGGTGCGATTTTCTCTCTCAACAGGATTGAGAATACCGGGCTTCAGTGGTCACAAGTTGACCTTTCTCGACACTTGGCTTGGATTCATGCAGATCAAGCGAAAGCGAGGCGCAGTATTAACGTTCCACTTAATCAGGATGCTTGTAGCGTGATCAGAGATCAAATTGGCAAACATGAAGCGTATGTTTTTACATATCAAGGCAGACCAATAAAAGATGCAAACTCTACTGCATGGAAAAATGCTTTGAAAAAAGCGGGAATTGAAAACTTTCGCTGGCATGATCTCAGACACACTTGGGCAAGCTGGCATGTCCAACAAGGAACCCCGTTGGCAGTGCTACAAGAGTTAGGAGGTTGGGAAAACAGTGACATGGTAAGGCGCTATGCACACCTTGGAAAAGAGCATACAGCGAACTATGCCAACAAGCTTTCACTACCAACGTACTCAACTATGGGTTCTATTGGCACAAATCTGGCACATGGTGTTTGATGAGGTGTCAGAAAATCACTGTAAGTTATTTTGTCCTTCCTGAGACATCATTTACATTTCATACCGGAGACATGGTTTACACAATTGAGCATTTGGGAGGTTCCCAAATGCCTTGGAGAACGTGTAAACCGATGGATGAGAAACTCAAATTTGTTGCCCGGCTTTTAGACGGCGAGAAAATGACTGGGTTATGCCGGGAATTTGGTATATCCAGACCCACCGGCTATAAGATCTTTAATCGATACAAAGAATCGGGTCTGCATGGACTTGAAGCACGTAGCCGACGACCCTATCGCTATGCCCATCAATTACCCTTTCAAGTCGAACGGGCCATATTATGAATTAAACGTGACTACCCGGATTGGGGCGCACCGAAAATTCGAGACAAACTCATCAAACTGTATCCGATGATTCCAACGCCAGCCAAAAGCACCATTCATGCGGTATTAGATCGACATAGCTTAGTGAAACAAAAGACAAAACGCCGCTACCGCGCCCAAGGGACACTGCTGAAAGAAGCTCATACGCCTAATGGATTGTGGTGTGCCGATTACAAAGGTGAGTTTATGTTAGGCAATCGACACTATTGTTATCCACTAACCATTACCGACTATCGATCGCGTTACTTACTGGCCTGTGAAGGCCTGAACTCCACCAAGTCTGAGTTAGCGTTTACCCTATTTGAACAGGTCTTTAAACAATACGGATTACCCAAAGCCATCCGGATCGACAACGGGGTGCCTTTTGCCAGTTCACAGGCCTTTTTCGGTTTAAGTAAACTAGCCGTGTGGTGGTTGCGATTAGGGATTCGACTGGAACGCATCAAACCCGGCCATCCACAACAAAATGGCCGCCATGAACGCATGCATTTAACCCTCAAACAGGCCGCCACCAAACCCGCCTCGTTCAACTTCTTACAACAACAGGAACGCTTTGAACAGTTTCAAGCAGTTTACAATCATGAACGCCCGCACCAGGCACTAGGTGGACAGTATCCGGCTGAAGTCTATACACCTTCAGTACGCGAATATCGACCTGGTAATCAGCCTGACTATCCGTTTCATGATAAAACACTTCGCGTCACCCAGTGCGGCCGACTTTGTCTGGGCAATCGTAAAATCAGCTTAAGTAAAGTCTTTGCCGGTCAAACGGTTGGCATTCGAGAAGTTGAGGATAGAATATGGCTGGTGAGTTTTATGAACTATGACCTGGGATTCTTTGATGAAGACGTCGGCAGAGTTGAACCGACCACGAATCCTTTTGTAACTAAACTGTAAACCATGTGCCCGGTACAAAGTGTAAAGAATGTCTTCGGAACAGACCCAAATTAGAATTGGCGCGCCCGGAGCGATTCGAACGCCCGACCGCCTGGTTCGTAGCCAGGTACTCTATCCAACTGAGCTACGGGCGCGCAGGCCGTGGATTTTAACGGTTTTTTTTCGGATTTAATAGATAAACTCAATGGTTATTTGACTTTTTCTTTATCTAATGTGCAGGTAGCGTGATCGGCTATTCTATCCCCAGCCATGATTTTAAATTCACCAACAAGTTGTTTAGGTTTGTCCGATGGAACCATTGACCATTTGGCTATTCTCGCTCCATGAAGCTCATCTTCCATTCCGCGAACCTGGGGTTCCTCACCTCTTTTTTTCTGGATCTTTCTTACTTTAATCTTAGTATCGAAAGTTATCGAACCCGAGTTCGTTACAACTATGTTTCTAACCTCAGCAACGAAATTGGCTTCCATGATAAATCCTTCTGTCTCCAGATTAAGATTAGTACTTAGTAGCGTTCCGAACCCCCCGTTCCCATTATGTGGTATTAATAAATCAAGCGTACCAGTAAATTGTGAATAGTCATCATTGGATAAGGTCATGTCTCGATATCGCCAGACCTTAAAATTACTTTCAACTAGCCATCTACCAGAATAACCATGCAATAGCTGAGTTAAGGGTACATCTACAGCAACATTAGGCAAGTCCCCCACCCATTCTGTCAGTTTCTCTAACGGATCGCCTTGTATGGGAGCATTAGCTACAAATTCACCCATTGAAATAAAATTAAAGCCATCTAAGTCGCTAGCTATTTCTACATTATCGTATTTACAAATAGCAACATTCTCCCTGCCAAGAATTGCACTGAAATAACCAAATTCGATCATTGAGTTTATTCTGGGTGTTTTGACGTTGCGATTTCGAATCTCCAGGTCATCATCTGGGCTTGCCAATATTAGGGCTCCAGACACTTCAGTTGGAATCTTTTCTATAGTCTCAAATATAAGCTTACCTGGCTCAAACGCCTTATTCCATTTAATCGGTTTTACTCCGTCGATATCCTCTAGTACGTTAGCTATTTGTTCCACCTGAGGTAATGCTTCGGAAGATGAAGCGATAAAAATTTTTTTCATGGCAAACCTCTTATAATGATGTAAAGCAATATTAATGTTATGTTTCTAGAATTCTAGTTAATAGATTATATTATTTGGATAGAAAATTCACTTTCAAGATAAATTATTAGTAAAGTATGTTGACCTTGTGAAACGCCAAAGCTAAATGGCAAAAAATACTCCCCCATCTGCAATTCAAAATTATTTTATTTTATAGCAAAGCATTACCAATCAGGATGCCGGAACATCTCTTCTCCTTCCAGTAAAGTCCATAGCACCTTCGTAGTAGCTATCTGGTCCTTTGGAATCTCGAAAATATTTTGATCCAGTACAACAAGGTCGGCATATTTACCTACTTCTAGTGAACCGCTTATATCTTCCTGATCCAATGCATAGGCACTATTGAGGGTATAAGCCTCTATTGCTGCTTCTAAAGTTGGCAGGCTTTGATCTCCACGAGTCATTACATTTTGAATGCCGGCAAAAGGATTCATGTCACTGACATCAAAATCACTACTCAATGTAATAGTTGCACCAGCAGCATATAAATCTGCCACTCGATAAGCATTTGCGATTCGATCTTTAATAAAAATTGATGTGTGCGTGTCGTACTCAGACGGATGAGTCCACTCACCAGCGAATTGAAAGTCTGCAATCACATCCAGCTCTTTGAATCGTGGCAAATCCTCGTTATCAATTAAGTCCAGGTGGGTAATACGATGCCTGGGATTCAAATTGGAATTTACGGACCTTGCTGCTTCAATGGCATTTAATGCTTCATGCACGCCTCTATCACCAATAGCATGAATCATGAAATTAAATCCGGCTTGTTCTAATTCGGTGATAAATTTAGTTAGACGGTTTTGATCCAAATAATTAAGACCAAGATTATCATCAGTAATTTCAAAATCCACATCATAAGGCTGTTTCATTGCTGCAGTGGTATTACTAATTAAACCATCCGAATAGGTTTTGATTTCACTGATCCGCAGCAGGCTGTTTTTGTCATTTTTGTATAGAGATTTAAGTGTTTCAATCTGCTCGTCCCCTACTTGTGGATAGGCCCATAAATCCAAAACAGTTCGAGTTTGCAAGGTGTTTTCCTGTTCAGCTCTTAGCCAAACCTCATGATGTTTGCGGCTCCAATAGACCCTGGCATCGGCGATAGAAGTAATACCGTTGGCTGATAATTCCTGCATGACCTCAGTCAATCCAAGGTAAGCATTCTCTAGGTTTTGATCTGTCGGTTCGTAGATGAGTTCATTGATCATATCAGCCGCATTATCGAATAAAATTCCATTCGGCTCGCCAGAATCAATATCCTTAACAATAATACCTCCCGTTGGATTAGGCGAATCAGCATCCCAGCCTATTCTTTCTAGTGCAGCAGAATTAACCCAATTTGAATGTGAACTTAAGGAAAATATCACAGCTGGTTTATCCGTGATCAATTCATCCAAAAGTTTTCTTGGCATTTCTCTGGAACTAATGATGTCATCAATCCAATGACCCCAGCCAATAAACCATTCATCATCCTTTTGCTCATCAAAACAACCTTCAATGCGCTGAAGATGCCTTCTTATTGACTGACCTCCTTTAAGCTCACAAATACTCTGTGGCGAGGCATATGCCTCCAGCGGATGCATGTGCACATCATGGAAACCTGGTAAGACTAATTTACCCTCAAGATCTACAAGCTCGGTTTCCATGTTCAAATATTCTTTGGCTTTTTCATTCTCCCCTACATACTCAATCACTCCCTCGCTAATTACCATCGCTTGTGCCCAGGGCTGTTGGTCATTGACGGTATAGATATTTCCATTTATTAAGATAAAATCCTCAGCTTGGGCATTGAGCAATAAGCTACAACTCAATATCAAAAAGCCAGTTAAAATCTTGCGCACTATTGATCTCCTAATGATGAATCTATTGACTTGGAGCACCATCCAAAGTCATTAAAGCTTGATAGTGTTCAGGACGTCGATCTCTGAACACCCCCCATGATTCACGATAGTCCTTAATTTCATCTAGATTAAATTGGTGTAGGAGTATTGTTTGATCAGTTCGATTAGCTTGCTGAACTTTATTGCCTTGATGATCCGAGATGAAAGAGGAGCCATAAAATGTCATGTCCATATCGTTTGATGTGGCCTTTTCTGTACCAATACGATTCGACGCAAGCAGTGGAACTATATTAGCACCGGCATGACCACACATTACATTTTGCCAATGATCCTTAGAGTCAATTTCCGTATCGCCAGGCTCAGAACCAATAGCAGTTGGATACATTAATAATTCTGCACCCTGCAACGTCATACAGCGGGCCACCTCTGGAAACCATTGATCCCAACAAATCCCTACACCAACTTTTGCATAGGCAGTATCCCAAACTTTGAATCCAGTATCACCAGGGCTAAAATAAGTTTTCTCTTGGTACCCTATTGAATTCGGAATGTGGGTTTTCCGGTAAACACCTAGAACTTCTCCACCAGCATCGATCATAGCCATCGAATTAAAAAAAGAACTGCCGCTACGTTCAAACCAACTGGCAGGTAATACTATAGATAACTCCTTAGCCAGTTGCGAAAATCGCTTTATCACCTCGCTCTCATCCACCGATTTGGCTAACTTTAGGTGCTCATAATCTTGCTCTATGCAAAAATAAGGCGTTTCAAACAACTCCTGAATCAAAATAAGCTGGGCCCCTTTGTCAGCTGCTTCACGAATTAAAGATTCTGCACGATCAATATTCTTATTCAAGTTCCAATTGCAAGCCATTTGAGTAGCTGCTACTGATACCGTTCTCATAAGTTCAACTCCATATTCAGTTAAGCGGGTTGTTGCTGGGTAATGCAGTGGATACCACCACCGCCTGGTGCAATTGCATTGATATCTACCATGACGGTTTTTCTCTCGGGGAATAACTTCGATATTACTTCATATGCTTTTTCATCGGCAGGCACTCCATAACTCGGCATAACAATACCACCGTTAGTGATATAAAAATTGACATAGCTGTCACAAAACAGCTCCTGATCTTGTCCGATACAACTGTGATCCACTACCAGATCTATAATTTCAAATTTTTTGCCCTTTACATCTGTTGCTAACTCCAAAGCACGTCGATTTTCTTTTTCTAATTTTTGGTAAATCGGATCATTGCCAGCATCTCGTTCGAATAATATGACTCCTGGTTTAATAAAACACATGACTCCATCAACATGACCATCAGTCATATCAGCTGTTTCACTATCCAAATCACCAGGTAACCAGATAATATTGGTCGCTCCGGTTGCCCGAGATAATTCTTTTTCTGCTGCAGCCTTATCCAAACCCCAGTTACGATTCGGATTAAGTGCACAAGATTCCGTTGTTACAAGCGTGCCCTGACCATCTACATGGATAGCCCCACCTTCAAGCGTTAAGCTTGAGTGATAAATTGGGAGTTTTAGGTGATTTAATATGCGAGAAGCCAGTTGCGCATCTTCATGATAGTCAGGATAGTGCCCTCCCCAACAATTGAATCGCCAATCTACACCTGCGAGCCCTCCTGTTGTCCTATGTTTAAGAAATGATGGGCCAGTATCACGAGTCCAGGAATCATTATTAGGCAACTCTAGAATTTCAACCTGAGCATTACAAAGCTCACGAGCACGTTGAGCATTTTTTGGGTCTACGACCATTGTTACAGATTCAAACTCACTGATTGCATTAGCAACATTGGCATAATCATATTCCACTGGCTCAATATCCGCCCATTGAGGATGCTCTACAGGCCATGCCATCCAACAACGAGTGTGAGGATGCCACTCAGCTGGCATGTAAAAACCTGAACTTTCTGGTGTATGCGATATTAAGTCTAAAGCTACAGACACATTGGATCTCCTTTTAAGCTTGTTATAATGCATCAGCTGTTAGAGTTAAACCATACCTCTAAAGGGTTAGCAAAAAAACAATGGCTAAAATTAATGTAAGTGAATTTTCGCAATTGACAGCAAAAGCTATTGAATATATTGCAGATGATGAATTTCCACGGCATTTACAAGCAATAGTGAGTTCACTAATTCCAATTAGTAATTTATTTATTCTTGAATTTAAAGCCGATCATAATCCTGAGGAAATTTATGCCTGGATGCCTGAAACTAAACTAAGCAAATATTATCAACATAATTACTTCAAATTTGCTTATCAATTAGATCCCTATTTTCAACTCAGCCAAAAGAGGTTCACCGAAACTTTTTACCCAATCAGAAAAATAGCGCCCGATCGCTTTTTTACCTGCGAGTATTACAAATCCTATTATAAAAAAGCTGAAATGGGCGATGAACTCGGTCTGCTTGTTGATTCGATTAATAAATCAATTTTGCATTTATCACTTGGCCGATTAAACCGTGAACCTAAATTCAGCAAACTTGAGATTAATAAACTTAATCAACACACTCCATTACTTTGCGCACTATTAAAAAAATACGCTGAATATAAAAACAACTCAATGAATAATACTGTTGCCAAAGTAAAACCCATGCAACAGAGAATTAAGGACTGGTGCAAATCCGAACTGAGTTGTAAGTTAACTGACCGAGAGAGCGAAATCGCTGTCTTACTTTTACAAGGCCACTCAAGTTTTTCAGCAGGATTAACACTAAATATCGCGACAGAAACCGTAAAAGTACATCGTAAAAATCTTTATAAAAAGTTGCAAATAGGTTCTCAAGCAGAATTTTTTGCAAAAATTTCCGGTCTTGGCAACTTGTCACAATTAATGTAGCAAGCACTACTAAATTAGATTTTAATTACGGAATTTATTAAAGCACCTAGGTTCGGCGTCGCTCTGGATCTACTTCTGCCCAGCGAGCGGAGCAACTTAGGCTAAGTTTTTGATCGGAAGATTGTCGACACTGCAGATAATATGCTTGTGCTGTCTCAATATCATATTTTTTTCCATATGCAGTAATAAAATAGGGTAATACTATTTCTTTATTATTGGATTGTTGTTCTACCTTATTAAGCAGTTTTATTGCTTTGGTGGTTTGCCGTGAATAAGAATACTCATCAGCCAAGGCTAGCTTTACAGCTATTGGTACATTAGGCGTTTGTGCGACTATTTCAAGATTTTTGATGGCTTTGGAATGATTGCCTTGTGATTTTCGTATCAAATACATTATAAATCGTGGATAGGGCGCATTTGATGTTGGATAACCCAGACTTTTAAGACCTAGCGCTACTGCCTGATCAAGATTCCCTTCTAACAATAAATTCTTGGCCTGTAGAGCATAGCGGTGATTATCGAGCCAAGGTTTTGTCGCCTTGTGATTCATTGCCCTATTAAAATTATTGGTTTGAAATTCTGCGAGCACAGTCTGTGCTCGATATTCACGGCGATAATAATCTCCCAGAAATCCTCCACGCTTACTGGCAGGGGGATGAGAGGCCTTTAATTTTGATTGAAGTTGTTGCCCAAAACGAATTAACTGACTTTTTAAAACGATTTGGGCAACCTGCCTTGCGTTTTCACTGCCCCTTTTGAAATAAGCAGTTAACACCTGCATAAAAGCATTGACAATTTCTTTGTTGCGTTGTTCTCTTAATGTTTGTATTTCAGAATCTTCAATAGCTTCCAGTTTTCTTAATACCGATAATGCCGCTGAAGGGTTGTATTCAGCATTATTTAGCAAATCGAAACCCAGTAGATCTGATTCAAATTCTTGATTTCTTGACCATATCGGATCGACTACTGTGCCAAGTGCTTCGTTTGAGGTATAAAATATCGTTGCTGCCTTGACTAAGTTTTTCCTGGTTTTGCTACGATCTTTTTCGACCAGCTTTATACCTTGCGAGTTCTTATCAATTTTCATGTTAGTCAGTGCAAGTGCGGTAGTTCCCCATCTCAAACTACGTTCCAAATTTAACTGCTGTCTTTGAATAAAATTAATTCTATAATGATGGTTTAAAGCAATATGGCTAGCTTCATGAGCCAGTATAAAAGCAAGTTCATCTTCACTCTCTATTGCGTCTAGAAATCCTAGTGAAATAAAAATATGTCCTGCTGGAGTTGCATAAGCAGTCAATAAATCAGTTGAGACAACAAATACTTTGATAGGAGGGACTTTATATGGCCAGGTTATTAAAATCTTGTTCACAAGATTAGCTAAATAATTTTGTAATCGTTTGGCCTCTATCAAACTCCACGCTCCTGCTGAAAGCTGATGCATCTCGTCGACTTCTGGTTGGTTACCGGTTATCGACTTTATTTGTGTCGCTGTAGAATTTTTAGTTATCTTATCGGGGTTAATTTGGTCAATATATTTACCAGAAAATCGTTGATGCATTGGTTTTGTAAAGTTACCCATATCAACCGCCGCACAAGAACAGAGAAAAATTAAGCCAAAGACATAAAAAATCAGCTTGTAGCAGTTTAATTTAACGCTGCCTTTTCGTGAGCCAGATTTAGAACTGACCAGGTAATACTGGTTATCCACATTAGAATAAATTAGGAATTGATTGTTCAAGTTATCTTAATGAAAACGGTTAATCCAAATCCTGATGTCATACATCTATCAGACAAGGACTATTGTTTTGCTTTACAATTCTTTGCAAATCCGGGGCTTGCTGATAGCTCTGCGTTGGTAGTGTTAGATACAAGTATTCGGCATAATTGTTTTACATCTGCTTTTTGATTTAACTTGATATCAAACGGATCCAGCCATTTGTTAGAACCATCTTTCGCTTTAACCATAACTGAGCCGTTATTCTTTATATCCAATATTACAATTGGTAATGCAGGAAGCAAATTCGCATCAATTGTCCCAATAAATCTTCCATTGTCATCTTGCAGACCAATTGGATCAGTATTAAATTGAATTATTTTTATTTCATCTTGTGAGCTTACAGGTGAAATTTGGAGTACAAACAATAGTAAAAAAACTACAAATCTAATTTCCTTATTGATCTTCGGTGCTCTTGTCATAATTATGTCCCGTATTTTTCGTTTTAGTATCTTCGTAGCTCAGGTTCCTAAAAATCCCCCAATAGGATAAAAACAAACCCGCCATAAAGACTACTATAAAGTCATTCGCCGGCATTTTCAAATATTTACAAAATATCAATGCCAGCAAAAATGCCAAACTAAAAAAAATTATCGCATTAACTATAAATATCAAAGAATCACGTAAAAAACACTTGCTGAATTTTTGCCAATCTATCTTGACTGTATCATCTGTTGGCAAATCTAATGTATGCTCGAATATTTCTCTGATCAGCGGCAAATTTGCAAAACGACTTTTATAAATAATGTGATTATTTATGTGCCTTGCCAAAATCAAGCAGATGACCAAATTCAAAATAAATAATGAATCGATAAGTCCTCTTTCAAACCTTGACAAATATCTATAAAACTCATCCCCATAAGTTAACAAATTATCAAAGGCCATAGCATGAAAATAAACACCGGGCAAAAAGCCATTAACTGGTGTCCAGACTTGATCATTGATTCCTTTGAAATTTCCACCAATAAAAACCACACGATCTCGAAAAAACTCTGCGCCTTCAGCCTGTCGATCCCCTATGCTTAATCTTAGATCAGTAGCATAAACGGTCGGAGTATAGGGACAGTTTTCTCTGGCAAGCTCTGATTCGATAAAATTTGTATTACCGAACAACTCACTTTTAATTACTTTAATAACCCATGCTGTTTTGGTTTTATATTTTTCACAATATACGCTTGTATCCCTGCTAGAATGATTTAATGCTTTAGCACTCCATTTGACATACATCACTCGAGTGGAATCAATACCGTTATTTCTTAAGTCATTACATCCCTTTGCCAATCTTGATAAATTCGCAGCAATTGCCTGCTCACAGTATTCCTCGAATAACACATAAGCAGCACTACCCCACTTTTGCGTTTGGTCTGTCGACTCTATTTCTCTTTTAGACAGTAACGGATAAAGACTTTCTTGTGTCGGTGGCACATATACAGCCTGAGTATAGTCCAACAGTGGCTTGCGAATTGATGCACCGAAGTCCGAATCTTGATCATCAGGTTTAGGCGCTGCTATGTATATAGGGATATCTAAAGTTTTTTTTATTCTTTTTAGTTCATTAACCAGTATTTCAAATTCACCAGGATTATTGGTTCGATTCTTGAAGTAAAAGTCAATAAAAATTGTACGTGGTTGGTAAGAAGAAATTATATTTACCAAACGCGCGTGTTCAGAATATAACAACGGCCACTCTCCCCCGCCAAATTTATTGATATATTCGTCATCTATCAAAACCACAGTGGATTCATTCTGATTCGTTGCGTCATAACTCATCCCCGTTATCCTGTTCCACAGCAGTCTTGACGTCTGATCACTCCAACTTTTCAAGCCTAACGGATTGATAAAGGAAATAAGAAAATAAATAATGATGAAAATAAGTGATATTAGAACTGAAGTCTGAAAATTATTTTTATACACAGTATTTGGTTTTTATAAATAATACTGACAAAGCATAACATTTTTATAGCTGCAATTTTCAGTTGATTTACATTTCCAATCAAACAGTGACTTTAATCTTGCAGATTTTTAAGATGCGGACATGACGTCACTCACAAAAAACTGATTATTCTAAAAAAGAATTAAATAGTCGATCTAAACAAAAAGACTATTCTGAGCATAACTTGCAAAATCGGAATCTTCATCCTGATTTTATTTTTACCAAACCACATAACTCCATTATTTCCCAATATAGTTATTCTCTTCTAACCATTACATTTAAATTAACGTACATAAACGTGAACTTTTTGTGCCGCATTATTGGCAAAACCGGACACATCCCACGGTGGATCAAGCGGCTGGACATTGCCCTTACTATCAGTAGCTTTACAACGTAAAACGTAACTCCCAGGTTCAGCATGCCAGTTATAGTGCCATTTAACCCAGGCATAAGTATCAAGCTGTTCACCAAGCTCAGCTTTAAACCATTGATCATTTATACCCACTTCTACTCTAGTAATGGTTCGCCCTGTCCCTGACCAGGCCTTGCCAATCAATTTCACCGATCCTGATTCAATCTGACGCTTTCGGGTTTGCCAATCAGGAATGCCAGGTGGTTGCATAAGTGATTTCACCCGAATACTAGTGATAGGAATGCCGCTGTCATCATCACTATTCTTAAAACGATATGTGCCGACTTGTTGGTGCCCATCAAACGGCTGAGTCAACGCTTCAATGGTATTCAACCATTTAACACTCGCCATACCATACCAGCCCGGGACAATAATTCGAAGTGGTGCACCGTGTTGAGGCAACAAAGGTATGCCATTCATCTCATATACTAATAATACGTCTAACTCAGCCAACTGAGAAATCGTTAAACTTCGACCAAAATTATGTTCAATTCCCTTATCAAATCCTCGATCAGCACCAAGAAAACTTATTTCAACCACCTTGTTACAAGGCTTAGCTTTTTCTATTAATGGGGCAAGCAAAGTACCTGTCCAAATTGAAGTCCCTACTGCCCCGTATTGCCATGGCATTGAATGTGATCGGGGACTAACACCTGCCCGTCCATTACCAGCACATTCCATTGTCACAGGCATTGAAATCTTGGGTAATGATCTTATTTCTGCCAAACCTAGTTGGTATGAATTATCAAAAGCGCCAATGAAATTCAGAACAAATTCGTCTTCATTAATAATTGGAACATCAAAGTGATTAAGTAAATAATGTGCGCCTATAGGCGTAATATCCTGATCTAAAAATTCCAAGAGCATCCCAGAATTGCGGTTCGCCAGACCGACTTCGGCTTCGCTGTATAAACCGTCTTGTGTAGGCCGTCTCTTGGGTTTATCAATAAAAGGATTTGATTCAATCTTCATGTAAATTTTATTTTATGGCATAAAGGGGACGTAAGGATTAAATCGTATGCAAACCAACCATGTCAACCGACAATAATTAGCCCAATTGTCTAAAGCACTCCTCTTTCACTTTAAATACTTAACAACTTCACTAACAACTGGGTAGTTTGACAGGGATTTTTACTACCTATTCATTCCTTGGTCTACTCACCAAGCTCAAAAACTTGAGCAGGAGTAATTATTTTTATTTGGTTTGCATCTATATCCAACGGATAATTTAAAACTTCCTTATCTTCAACCAAAATTGCTTTGTCCATTTGCTGTTTATAATGAATTGGGCTCGGTGTGTCGCTTACCAAAACATCTCTCATTGCCTGTGCATCATCGGTTACGATTGTAATCACCAGGTTCTGTGTTTTTAAATATTTTGCAATAGCTGCATTAACCTCTTCAAGTGTCAGCTCATCTGTCATACGACGAAGTAGTGAAAGGTGCCCTTCTGATATATTGTAATAAGCATCATCCACAGCGTAACCCAGTTTATCTTTATCGCTAATAGCAAAAAACCGAGAGTAACGATTTAAATATTTTCGTGTTCGATCAAAATCTTCCTGACTTAGCCCGTTTCGACTCAAACTATCAAGCTCTCTAAGCGCTATACGTAATGCAAAGTCTGCGTGCTCAGATGGTAATGAACGAATCCAAACTTCAAAAATTTGTTGCTGTCGTCCAAATCCGGATAAGGGAAGAAGACGATAGGGTCGCCATCGAAATGCTTCAAGGTAAGAATAGTTACCGTAATTAAGACCCCGCTTGTGGCGAATTAAATCAAATAAACGACCAAATCCTTGCCGATGTTGACCCAGCCAAGCGTTTGCAATTGATAATGCATAAAACTCTCTTTCTCCGCGCCGTACCTCTATAGGAAACCCAAAGCTGATGGAAGTTGCTGCCTGCGGTTTATTAATCAGTATTACACGACGGCCTTTAATCGGCTTCAAATTAAGATCAACGCTCTGCTGCGGTATTCCTTGATCCAGTCGAAACAAGTCAGCCTCTAATCTCTTAGGCAACCATTGTGGATAATTTCCTGAAATTGCGAATACGATGTTTTCGCGAGTATAGTATTTTTTATAAAAATCTTTAACATCCTCGACTGTCAAAGTTGATAGTGAATCAACCGTACCCTGAACATGGTGTTCATAGGGAGTATCTCTAAATATCTCAGCAGAAAGAGCGAACTGAGCAAGTTCTTCATCCGATTCGTTAGGAAAACGTTTCCGTAAACGATTCATATTTTTGTCAACGATTCGTTCAAAATCTTCTGTGCGAAAACCCGGATTAAGAATAGTCTCGATTAATAATTCATAAAATTGATCGAGATTAGCATATGGAATTGACCATGTAATTGTTGTCATTTCCTTATCGACAATATAGTCAAGTTGGGTGCCTAAAGGATCTCTCAATTTAATCAGCTCGGCTAGGCTATAATTCTTACTACCCGCATTAGCCACCATCGAGCAGGTGATAGACGCAATACCTTCCTTCCCAGACTGATCATCTTGACTACCTACTTTAATCCAAAATTTAATGGTGATTATTGGGTCGCTTGAAGCAGGCATGAGGATACTATTATTATTTTCTTGCGTACTTGCAGAAATATCATCTTCATCAGAGTGTAAAACTACAACTGTACTAGCCTCACTACGCAGCCATTGGTTTGCAGTTTGTTGAATATCGGCTGGTGTTATTGTCTCAATAGCAGCATAAAATTTCTCTATCGTGGTCGCATCACCGGTTGTAGCTGTCAAACGCGCAATAGCACTGGCCAAATCAAATGGACTACTGAGTTGATTTAAGAATTGATTACGTAAATATGAGCGTACCGTTTCTAGAGACTTCTGACTCACAGGATTGTCGCGCAACTGTTGAATCGCTGCCCAAACCTCATTTTCAACAGATGCGATATCATTGGCATCCTTTAATCTCAACGAAATACCCCAGAGCTTAGGGTCAAGACGCTGGTTAAACCATGACCACATGCCATCAATACGACGTTGGTCCAGCAAAAGTTTTTCATAAAGTGGTGAGAATTGACCTGCTATTAACTCCCCTAATAAAAGGCCTGCAAGTGATGCTTTATTTTGCAAATCAAATGCCGGGCTCTTAAAAGCGATAGAAATCAAAGGCTGGGTATTTGTCTCGAAAGAAATTTTGGAACGACGCTGCTTGATTTGTTCAGGTTCTACGGGAACCGGAATAGGATCATATCCCGGCTTGAAATCCTGATAATTACTTTGTATTAACTCTAGAGTTCGGTCGATTTCAAAATCACCGACAACCATAATAATCATATTGTCAGGACGATAATAGCGCCGATAGAATTCAAGTGAATAATCATAAAGCTCAGGCATGCCCAAGATATCCTTTTTGTGTCCTAAAGGGCTATGGTTATAAGGATGCACTTTAAACGCTTCTCCCAATAAAACTTCACTAAGGGCATTCCAGGGCGATGCGATTTCTTTTTGATACTCACCGTAAACGGCGCCTGCCTCAGTACGGAAGATTTCTTCTGAGTAATCTAGGTTTTGGAATCGGTGGGATTCAATTTCAATAAGTCGTGGAAGATCCTCACTTGCAACACTTGAATGGTAGGCAGTGAAATCATCAGTCGTATAAGCATTTTGATTAATAAAAATCTGCTCCCCAGGCAATTCCTCCCCACGAAACAACATGTGCTCAAAAAAATGCGCAAAGCCTGACTTTCCCGGCTCAACTTCAACCCCGCTACCAACTTTAACAAGTGTCCAGTAAGTCACCAGACCTTCCGATGGCATGGGAACAAATACTACTTTAAGACCGTTGCCTAACGTCGTCTGTTCAATCTTATAAGGGATTAGTTTTTGTTTATCCGCTCGAACATCGATATTTACACTAAGCAGTGTGGTAAAAATAAAACCCCACAAAAGTATTGGAACAACAGCACTACTCATGCCAGACTTTAATGTTAGCAAGTGGTGTTTTATGCAATTAATGACTCTAAATTCTTCTGTCATCTATTCTATTTCGGATGCGTTTAGTGATTCATTCAATACATTTTATAGGTTCTCAATAAAATATAAACTGATAATTTAAATCTAAGCAAATCTATTACGACAATCCAGCTCTAGACCTCAAAGTAAAGGAATTGTGAAATTTAAAATAAATAGCTGATCAGTTTTATTAGCGGTCGCGTAAGCGACAGAATTTCGCATCAACCGGGTTAAATTTCATTTGCCTGAAGTTGACCAACTAAGCCCGCTGCATACCAAGGACATCCATGTGTCAGTTGCGATTTTTTCAGTAGGATAACATCCGTTTCACCTACATCGGCAAAATGATAAGCCATAGTGGTTCCGATTGCACCGCCGTCAATAATGATAATCTTTGCCTGTAACTCACGGACGCTGAATTAGCCCCTACATTCTGACACGCTGACCCTTTGGATCATAAAGCGGCTGTAAATGAATCGTTGCTGGCACTTTATCTTCTGCAACAACCAAATGATAGTCTGCATTGTTGAGATAACAATCATCCACGCCAGTATCATTTCTCACATAGCCATAGCCGATTGACTTCTCAATGGTGTAACCGTATCCCCCGCTGCTTAGATAACCTACAATCTGACCATTGCGTAAAATGGTTTCTCTACCCAGTAATGAAATTTTCGGGTCATCAACGGTAAAGCAAACCAACTGTTTTTTTCGTATAGTTTTAGAGGCTACCATAGCTGCCTCTCGACCGACAAAATCGCTATCAGATTTAAGTTTAACTGCCCAGCCTAAACCGGCTTCGAATGGAGAATCGTTCGGGGTAATATCAGATCCCCAGGCACGATAACCTTTTTCAAGACGCAACGATTCAATAGCCCTGTAACCAACCGGGCGAATGCCAAACGGTTTACCGACCTCCATCAGTACATCAAAAACGTCTCCCGTTGCAGCCAATGGAATATGCAATTCCCAACCCAATTCACCCACGTAGGTCATTCGCAGTGCTCGAATTGAATGGCCTGCTATATTCAATATTCTTACATGGGTAAAAGGAAATGCAGCATTTGAACAATCATTGTCTGTAACTGCTTGCAAAACATCTCTTGAGTTAGGCCCCATTAATGACAAGGTGCCGTACTGCTCAGTAACATCCGTTAGTTCAGCTTGACAATTCCCAGGGATATGACTTTGTATCCAGGCAAAATCGTGAACCCGAAATCCAGTTCCGGTCACAATATAAAATAACTCTTGATCAAGTTGAGCCACAGTCAGATCACATTCAATACCACCACGAGAATTAAGCAATTGTGTATAAGTCACTCGTCCGGGTGAGCGGGTCACATGATTGGCACAAATCCAATCGAGTGCGGCAGTGGCATCTTTACCTGTAAGTTCAAATTTAGCGAATGACGATACATCAAATAAACCAACAGTGTTACGCACAAGTGAATGCTCTTCACCGACATGCTTAAACCAGTTCTGCCGACCAAATGAATATTCATCTTCAGGCTGTATACCTTCTGGTGCAAACCAGTTAGGGCGCTCCCAGCCTAATTTAGACCCGAAACATGCACCGTAGTTTTGCAAACGTTTATACAAAGGCGATGTTAATAACGGGCGCCCGCTTCGATACTCTTCATGCGGCCAAGCCATGGTGTAGTGCTTGGCACAGGCTTCAACAGTTCTGGTCTTAATCCAATCTTCATCACGATGCATTTGAGAAAAGCGGCGAATGTCCACTACCCATAAATCCATGGGCTGCTCTCCAGTTACCACCCAGGCTGCCAAGGCCTTCCCCGCACCTCCTGCAGCGGCAATCCCATAAGCATTAAATCCGGTCCCGACAAAATAATTTTTAATTTCCGGCGCCTCACCTAGGATAAAATTGCCATCGATTGTGAATGATTCTGGGCCATTAATGAGTGACTTGACGCCTGCTCGCTCCAGCCCCGGCACTCGAATCAACGCTTGCTCCATCAATTGTTCAAAGTGATCCCAATCGCTGTTAAGCAAAGAGAATTTGAAATCTGAAGGAATAGATTCAACATCCCAGGGTTTAGGGTTGGGCTCATATCCCCCCATCACCAAACCGCCCACTTCCTCTTTAAAATAGGTCAACCGATCTGGATCACGCAAAGTAGGTAAATCTGCTGGCACACCCATCGGCTCAGTCACAATATACTGATGCTGCATGGATTGCAGTGGAATGTTGACCCCAGACATGCGTCCAATTTCTTTACTCCACTGCCCCGCACAGACTACCAGTTTTTCACATTGTATACTGCCCTTGTCTGTCTCAACTGAAACCACTCTATTATTTTTGGTGTTTATTTTTTTAACCAAAATATCTTCGATGATATTTACACCATGCATACGCGCACCCTTGGCCAACGACTGAGTCAAGTCCGATGGATTTGCTTGACCATCGGAAGGCAAATATGCTGCGCCAACCAGATCGCTTTCATCCATTAAGGGCCATAAATCTTTAGCTTCTTTAGGACTGAGCAAATGCATTTCCAGACCAAATGAACGAGCCGTAGTAGTTTGACGCTTGATTTCAGTCCACCGCTCCTGATTGTTAGCCAAGCGTAGTCCGCCATTTTGTTTCCAACCTGAAGCTAAACCCGTTTCCTGCTCAATAGTCTCGTACAACTCAACACTGTATTTGAGCAACCGGGTAATTGATGCATTACTCCTAAGCTGACCAACCAACCCAGCCGCATGAAAGCTTGTACCACAGGTGAGTTTGCCACGCTCCAGTAGCACCACGTCAACATTATGCTCCTTAGCCAGGTGGAATGCCGTTGAACAACCGATGATCCCTCCGCCAATAACAACCACTTGAGCATGAGATGGAGTAATTTGATTCATACCGGTAATCCAAGACGTTTTTTTGATTTGCTGACAGCGGCATTAATTAGTCTGTCAGTGATAATCGCAATAAAGGCCACGCACAATCCAGCCACAATACCTTTGCCGACATCGGCTTTGGTCAAGGCAATGTACACTTCCTGGCCCAGTTCCCGGGTGCCCACCAGTGCAGTGATTACCAGCATCGACAAGGCCAACATCACTGTTTGATTTATGCCTAGCATGATTTCCGGAAAAGCCATTTTCATTTTAATTTTGGTCAAGATTTGCCAGGGGGTACAGCCAGAGACAATCCCCGCCTCGATTAATTGAGGATCAACCTGACGAATACCGTGCAAGGTGTAACGTATCGCTGGTGCAATAGAATAGGCGATCACGGCGATCATCGCCGCAAAATCACCCACTCTGAACAACATTACCACCGGCATCAGGTAGACAAAGGAAGGCAGGGTTTGCAGAGTATCGATAACGATTTCCACAACTCGGCCAAAACGCGGATTTTCCGCGGCAATTACACCGATAATAATTCCAAATATTGAAGCGAAAATGACAGAAATTCCGCACAGATAGACGGTGACCATAGTTTTGTCCCACAATCCAACCAACGCACAAAAAAGACTTAGTAATGTGGTTAATATTGCCAACCGCCAACCACCCAGTTGGTAACCCGCTAAACCCACGGCCAAAACAACCATCGGCCAGGGTAATGAAAGCAAAAAACGTTTGAGAGGAACCAGAATATTGAGAAGAATAAATACCTTAAAGGCTTCAAGCTGATCGAAGTAATTGACGTTAATAAACTTAACCAAGTCATCCCAAAACTGACCGGTGGTCAGCGAGAAGGATTCTGGAAATTGTTGTAACGCAGGAACAAATAGACCGATAACAGTAATAACCCCTAATATCAGCAGGCAAGACAATGTGTAAGCGTGTCTACGTATAAATGATGAAGACGAATCAACAGAATGAAATTGATCTTTATGCAAGGCAAATGCCTGACTGAGCCGATCAAGCGCGATAGCCAATACCACAATAGCCAGACCAGACTCGACACCCGCCCCAATATCAAGTCGTCTTAATGCAGTTAAGACATCATATCCCAGGCCGCCAGCCCCAATCATCGAAGCAATGATGACCATGTTTAATGACAGCATGATCACCTGATTCACGCCCACCATCAGTGAAGGCATGGCGGAGGGCAACAACACTTTTCTTAACATTTGCAGGTCCGTGCAACCAACAACATTGCCCAAATCCAAAAACTGATCCGGCACCTGTTTTAAAGAAAGGATAGTCACTCTGACCATCGGCGGCATTGCATAAATGATCGTTGCGATCATCGCAGCGACTGGCCCGAATCCAAATAAAAACAGTATTGGAACCAGATAAGCAAACACCGGGACGGTTTGCATAAGATCGAGCACTGGGGTAATAATCTTTTCAAACCATCGCCAACGGTAAGCAGCTATACCCAGTAACAGTCCTCCCACCACACCTAAGGGTACCGCAATGATGATTGACGACAGTGTGACCATCGCGCTTTGCCACTGACCAAAAAAAGCAAGGTATGCAAAACAGGCACCGACGAATGCAGCTAACTTCCAGTCTCGCGCATAACGACCCAGCAACACCAAGGCCACGATGACTGCCAACCAAGACAAAGGCGGTGTGAGTTGTATGGCGCTGGATCCTTCCCCCGACATTAATCCAGTGGCCAGAATACCAGTTGCGAAATCCAGAGGTTTTTCCAACAACCAGGAAATGCCGCGAGTTAATTCATAAAAACTAAACAGGCCCAAATCAGCAGTATTGATTAACCAATCCATAAAGCCCGATATGTGCCCTTTTAAATTCAGGCGCAGTTCTCGTGGCACTTTAAACGCCCACTTGATTTCGGATTTACCCAGGTACATCATCCAGGCAGTAGCTGCGATTACTGCCGACCAGAGCAGTAAATAGATTCGGTTATTGAATCTTGTCGGTAGGTTGCTTTTAGAGTTATGCATCAGTGCTCACCGCTCATCAAGATTTTGATAACCGATTCCCTATCAACCATTCCGATGGTTTCACCATCTTGATTTGTGACTCTAATAGGTTGATCGCAATTGTATAAAACCTGGCTGATTTCACTCACTTTGGTATCGGCTGAGTAACTATCACCCAATGTAAGCTTCGAATCGACCGGTTGCAGAATCGAGCTTAATGTAAGTACTTTTTCGCGTGGGATATTTTTTGTGAATTCTTTGACATAGTCGGTCGCTGGATCGACAATCAATTGCTCGGCGGTTCCAATTTGGTCAATTCGGCCATCTTTCATAATCGCGATACGATCACCCAAGCGAATCGCTTCATCAAAATCATGAGTAACAAAGACAATGGTTTTATTGAGCAGCTTTTGTAAGCGTAAAAATTCATCCTGCATTTCTCTACGAATCAATGGATCTAGGGCTGAAAAAGGTTCATCCAGAAACCAAAGGTCAGGTTCAACCGCCAGCGAACGGGCAATGCCTACTCGTTGTTGTTGACCGCCTGACAATTCACTAGGGTAATATGATTCACGTCCTTTCAGCCCAACCAGCTCAATCATTTCTCGTGCTTTGTTCTCCCGTTTGGCATGAGCCACACCTTGAACCTCAAGTGGAAAAGCGACATTACCTATTACAGTGAGATGCGGTAATAATGCAAATTGTTGAAACACCATTCCCATGTTGTGACGGCGAATTTCTATCATCCGTTTTTTAGACAGGGCAGCCAGATCTTCGCCATTAAAATAAATCTCTCCCGCTGTCGGCTCAATCAAGCGGGACAGCAATCTCAGTAACGTAGATTTGCCCGAACCTGACAACCCCATGATGACAAAAATCTCTCCATCATGAACTTCCATGTTGCAGTTTTGCACTGCACCGATCAAGCCGGCATTGGTAACATCTTTTAATTCTGGTGTGCTATCAACAAAGCCAGCTAAAAATTGCGCTGCATTGTCTCCAAATAATTTCCATACATTGCGGCATACAAGTTTCGTGTTATTAATTCCATTATCTGCATGCATCTTTGTTTTTTGGTTGGCTGAATATGAATCTCACCGAAAGCTTATGTTAGCCTTCGATGAGAAATCTCCTTCATTATTTAATCCAGGACTGCCAGCGGTCTTCGTTACTGGCCATCCAATCAGCGACAACATCTTCTAGACTTTTACCTTCCAGGTCGATTTGGCTGATCATGCTTCCCATCTCGTCATTTTCTATATTGAAGTTTTTGATCACGTTATAGGCATCTGGCCAATTTTCTTTAACCCCAGACCAAGCCACTTTCCAGATTGGTCCACGTGGTTTGCCACAGTCATAAGCCATATCCGGATTCACACCAACGGAGACATCGTTGTAACACTCTGAGCTGTATTCCGGAAATTCCACCCATTCGCCTTCATATTTACTCGGTGCCCAATGCGGTGAGTATACCCAAAGCAACACCGGAGCCTGACGCTGGTAGGCTGATTCCAGTTCTGCAAACAGTGCAGCGTCAGTGCCCGCATGAATGACTTCATAATCTAATTCCAGAGCCTCTACTCGTTCATCATCAAAACCTCCCCAAGTCACCGGCCCGCCAACATAGCGTCCTTTAGGTGCTGTTTCCGGTGTTGAAAATGCTTCTGCACAATCATTGAGTGCTTCCCAATTCGGAAGACCAGGACATTTTTCTTTCATATAGGAGGGATACCACCACTCTTCAATTGCCATCATCCCGGTTTCGCCGAGGTTTTCAACATTACCAGTTGCCGTTGCTTCATCCATAGCATCACGACCTGTGGTCTCCCAAATTTCCATCGCAACATGGAGATCACCTGTCTTTAAACCTGCAAACTGAGCAATATAATCGGCTTGGACAAGTTCGACATTGTTTCCTGCCTTCTTGAGCACCTCAGCCATTAAGTTGGTGGTGACCAGCTGTCCAGTCCAGTCATGTAAAGTCAATTTGATTGGGTCTTCAGAATCTGACTTGGCTGGCATGATTGTAATCATTGGCAACAATACAATTAAACCTGATACTAACTTTGTTAGCTTTCGTATGAACATCACATATACCTCCTCTTAGATATGAGTAGTTGATTACTCTGCAATCAAATAGCAGAAAATAAATATTTCACAATAAAAGGATATAGTCAACAAATTTCAACAATAACTAATGATAAAAATGTGGAATTATGTGGCTTTTTGTGTCTTTATGATATAGTTATGGCTGATAAGTGAGCTCTAAAACCTAATATAAACAGCAGATAATTGTTAATTAAATGAATAAATCAGTTAGACAAAGTGAAATTTTTAAGATCGTCAAACAACATCAAACGTGCACTATTTCAGAACTAGCAGAGCAACTAAATGTTTCAGGCGAAACCATTCGGCGGAATGTCAAACGCTTGGTTGATGAAGGTTTAGTGCTTAAAGTTCACGGCGGCATCACCTTGCCCTTTCTTGAAAATGAGCCCCCCTTGTTAAAACGAATGGCCACTCAAATTGAGGAAAAAAAATCTATTGCCAAACTTGTCGCAACTCAAATAGAGGATGGGGACAGTGTTATTATTGATAGCGGTTCGACCACCGCTTATGTGGCTCAGGCGCTTAAGAATCACCACCACCTGACCATTATTACTAACTCCTCGTACGTTGCTAACCAGCTTGCCTCAACTAATAAAAACAGAGTTTTTATGGCCGGCGGTGAGCTCAGTGATCATGATGCGGCCGCTTATGGGCCATCGGCTATTGAATTTATTAATAACTTCGAAACTAAGAAAGCAATTTTGTCGATTTCCGCCATGCATAAGACTAAAGGTTGTATGGATCATCAATTATCAGAGGCGGAATTATCAAGAACCATCATTAAAAAATCAGAAACAGTTATTGTCGCTACTGACTCCTCCAAATTCGGCAGAACAAGCCTGACAAAAGTTTGTGATTTAGAACAGATTGATTTATTGGTAACAGAAAAGGAACCTAACAAAGACTTACTAAACAAATTGACCAAAGCAAGAGTAAAACTACTCATTGCTAATTAAGCGCACTAATGAAATTCCGCTTCCTTAGGAATTGAAATGGTCGATCTCGCTCTATCGTAGTATTACTGCAGACGTGCCAATCTGATAATTTTTTTGCTGCTAACCTGAAACTTTTATTGCTATATCTCTAAAAATTCGTCAATAAACTCCATTTTATTTTAAGTCGGAGATTTATTAGATGAAAATGACAACCTTAATGACCTATCTTGACCATTGCAAAGTCAAGCAATTATCCCCACATACGCTTCGCGCATATAGCACTGATTTAAAAGAATTCATACTTTGGTTTGGAGCTTCCAATATTCAGCACTGTGATCGAGAAAGCTTAACATGTTGGTTAACATGTTTGCACCAGCGAAACCTTGCTCCTGCAACAATTAGGCGAAAAGTAGCTCCACTCAAGGTCTTTTTTATATGGTTAGAAGAAAACACTTATTTGGATCAAAATCCTTTTAAGTCGATTCGTCTTTCAATCAAAGTACCCAAAAAACTGCCTAACTATTTAAATTCATTCCAGGCCAAACTACTACTTGATCACATATGCATTCATTCCAACAACCTGAGCATTACTCAGTTGACCATGAAACTTGGCCTGGAACTGTTGTTTTCAACTGGCGTAAGAATTGGTGAACTTTGTTCCATCTCAATTTCTGACATTAACCTTGACTCAGGAATAATCCGCATCAAAGGAAAAGGTGATCGAGAACGACAAGTATTTATTATTGATAGCTCGATTGATGAGTTAATTAGGCTTTATCTTACAAAACGAAGTGAATTTCAGCCGAGTATAGACAGTCTTCTCATAACAAGAAACGGAAATCCGGCAAAACCGGATTATATTCGCAGGCATCTGCATAAACTAACCAAAGAGATTGGGCTAAGAAATAAAACAACCCCACACGTATTAAGACACACAGCAGCTACGCATTATCTAGAGGCTGGAGTTGATATCAGGCTCGTACAAAAATTACTAGGACACAGCAGTATTTCAACAACTGAGAGATATACACATGTCGCTAACTCTTCACTAAAAAGCATCATATGTTCAGCTAACCCAAGAAAACTTTTATAAATCTGTGATAACTAAGAATTATGAATCTTCCAAAAAGAGAATATCCATTAAAAAACCTAAAATTTCTTCTTGTTTACAATGATAGTGATATTTTCTCTGACCTTTTTTACAATAAATATAGTCCAGATGTAGTGGTCCAATACAAAGAAGCGCTAGAGATATTAGGCGCCGAATGTGTAGAACGTAATTTGGAGCAAGCGATTAACGAATTAAATGCTCCTGTAAATAAGCACCACTATTCAGGAATAGTGAATTTGTGCGCAGCATTTTCCGATATTCAATCAGAAGGAATCATTCCGTCAATTGCAGCACTAAGTTTAGTACCTTGTTTGATCTGCCCCTTAAGTTGGTACCAGTTTAGAAGTTAGTCTCTGGTTAGGGTTACAGTTTCCCTTCAAGAAGGGCTGGAACGTAGTGTAAGCAATTCTTGAAGGGTTTGGCAAGATCGTCTGCGGGGCTGGTGGTCGATAACCTAGCGATGAGTGTGGTCGAATTGTGTTGTAATGGACCCGCCATCGCTCAACCAGCACTTGTGCTTCAGTCAATGTATAAAGCACTTCACGATCCAACAGTTCATCACGTAGCTTGCCATTGAAACTTTCATTGTAACCGTTCTCCCAGGGAGAACCGGGTTCAATAAATAACGTTTTAACTTTCATTTTGGTTAACCATTCACGTACAGCCCTGGCCGTGAATTCGGACCCATTATCGGAGCGAATATGATCAGGAATACCACGTGCCATGAATAACTGTTCTAGAGCGTTGAGTACACTAGCACTGTTCAGACGTCTCTCAGTAATAATCGCCAGACATTCTCGGGTATATTCATCAATGATGGTTAACAGTCGATAAGCACGACCATCATCCGTAAGATCTTGAACGAAGTCATAGGCCCAGACATGATTCTTCCAACTCGGTCTTAATCGAACACACGAGCCATCATTGAGCCATAGTCGACCTCGTTTGGGTTGTTTACTCGGTACTTTTAGCCCCTCACGTCGCCAGATACGTTCTACACGTTTATGATTTACACACCAACCCAGATACAGTTTTAACAGTGCAGTAATACGGCGATACCCATAACGGCCAAACTCACTCGCCAATCGAATGATATCCGCTGTCAGCGCCGCCTCATCGTCTTTGACAATACGCTGATAACGTTGGGTGGAACGGGGTTGACCGATCACTTTACAGGCACGTCGTTCGGAAACCGCTAACTGGTCCCGAACATGATCAACACATAAGCGGCGACGTTCAGGGCTTAATACTTTCCCGACAGCGCTTCCTCTAAAATTAATTTATCCAGCGTTAAATCTGACACCGCTTTGCGAAGACGTGCATTCTCCTTTTCCAGATCCTTCATTTGACGAACCTGGTTCACTTGCATACCACCGTACTGCTTACGCCAGCGGTAGTAGGTTTGTTCGGTAATACCGCACTGACGGCAACTCTCGGCAATGGTGTGACCTTGGGCGTGATGAATTTCCACTTCACACAGTGTTTTGATTATGGTCTCGGTTGGAACGCGTTTACCTTTAGGCATAAATTGACTCCTTTAAGCTAAATAGTAAACCAAATCCTATCTCATCAACTGGATCAACTTTCTGGGGCTAGGTCATCTCCAGAATGGACCCATTTTATTTCAAATTATAGTAACTCATCCGAATGAATCACAGACATTCAATGCTTTAACTCAGAGGGTACGTTAGTGATCTGCTGCGTTGTCTTGATAAGTATCTTGTCGACTAAGTTCGAAATTTCTCTTACTAATTGTCATCATATTGTCAGTTAGCATCAATACCTGAAAGAAATTCATCAACAACTTTATTGAATTCCCCGTGTCGCTCCCAAAACATCCCTGTGTAGATCAACTGATATTTCGAACCGCTTTCCTTACGCTTCAAAGAATCTATTATTGTTTTGAAAAATGTTGAACCCTCCAGCTATTCGAGCGCTTGTGCACCTATTCTTGCCAGGCACAGATTCCCAGCGAACCCCCTTTGCTAGTACTGATTCCACCCTACGTTCCTTGATCAACCTTGATTTTCCACTTCGACAAAGTACAATCTTGTCACCCATGCTGGCTACATCTGCGAGAATTTGATCGAAATGACGGTACTGCACATCATGCCCTTCGTCTGGATAAAAACCGCCTAAAGTCCTTTGGACTTCGTTCAAAATAGCGGACACTCTTATGCTTTAAATTTAGACACAGAAGAACAAGCGATGACGAGAATAAAATTCGCATATGAATTCAAGCAAGAAACGGTTCATCTAGACAGAGTCTCGAATTTCCCGGTGCGCAGGTCTATTAGCTAATCGGCAAATTAAATCAACATGGGCTTCGAGCCATTCATGATCGAGGGGCAACCCTGCAATGAGCTTGCGAAAGTAGGGCACGGCTACCGCCATCTCTACAAGATAACGCACCGGTGCATCAGGTGGCAGTTCTCCCCGTGCTATCGCAGCAGCGAAAATTGCTTCCACACTGGCAGTCCGTTCTTTCATGAAATCATTTATAACTGAACGTGCCTGCTGATCGGTGGCCGCCGCGGCAATCACTTGCGGGGCTATTTGACCCCAGGGAGTTTCATTGAGAGCTGACATCAGAATACCTAACAACCAGGAAAGGTCTGTGCGTAGCGGCCCGTTTGTTTTGGGAGGCGTATTTGGGAAAATGTTGGGCGGGCGCGACGCCAGTTTGAAGGCATCGTTGCGCAACTGGTCTAGTTTGGGCCAATGTCGATAAAGCGTACTACGCGAGATACCAGTTTTTGCGCTGATTGACGCATGAGTGACGGATAAAACGCCTTCTTCCTGAAGGATGATTAGCGCGGCATCCAGCACAATATTCCGCGTTGCAATCAGGCGTGGGTCTTCTGGTTTATTCATACTAACTCTATTTATACAACAAATTGTTGCATATAGATACAAAATATTTTATAGTTATTACAAAGCTGGTTTTTCATCGATGTTTTACAAGATTAGCCGGGGCAAATCTCTGCCCAAGTTCAGTACCAGCGGTCCGGTAAACGCAGTCGAAGAGAACCCAAAATATGTATCTGTGAACATGCCTAATCAATTGTTCAACCTAAAGAGGAGTCTCTCATGAAAAAAAGATTTGCCATTGTTACCGCAATTGCGCTCGGCGCAACTTCCTTAATTACACTCGCTGCTGATGACTTCCCTTTTAAAAAGCAGATTGAAGCCCGCCAGGCTTTTATGAAGGTTTATGCGTTTAACCTCGGTTTACTCGGCGCAATGGCAAAAGGCGAGGCGGAGTATGACGCAAAACTCGCTGCTGCCGCTGCGAATAACCTGTTAGCTGCTGCCAAGATGGATAACTCTGCTATGTGGCCGGCAGGTTCCGACGTCGATGCGGAGGGCCTGAAAGGCAAGACCCGGGCCAAACCGGAGAACTGGACGACCTGGCCTGAGGCCAGCGAGAAGCATCAAGCTCTGACTGAGGCGCTGACTGCGATGGCCGCCGAAGCCGGCAATGGCCTCGAGGCTGTTCAGGCTAATATGGGCGCTGTCGGTAAAGGTTGCAAAGGTTGCCATGAATCCTTCCGGGCTCCCAAGGACGAATGATCGTTAGTCGCGCAAGGCTTTTGCAGACTAATCGCCCAGTGAGGCGATGTGTGATTTTTGCATAATTATATGTGAGCTGATGTTATCCATGGCCCATCGCTAAGGGTGAGCAGCAATTGTGCCTGTAGCGATATATTTACGATGCTCTTGGCATAACACTGCGCAACTTTATGGTAAAGAACTCAATGCTGAAACGCATTATTATCATTATTCTGGGCATTGCCTTAATCTGCGCGAGTGCTTTTTTCATACTGACTGAACCGCGTCCGTTGCAAGCCGATGCGTTGCCGGACCACCGCCCGGACCTAAGCAACGGTGAGAGCATGTTTTGGGCGGGAGGTTGCCCGTCCTGTCATGCCGTACCCAGTGCCAAAGATGATGAGCGCTTACTGATGGTTGGCGGAGTGGAGTTGAAAACGCCGTTCGGCATCTTCAGAGCGCCAAACATTTCTCCTGACCCGGACTATGGTATTGGCGCTTGGACCCAATTGGACTTCATCAATGCTATGGTCAAAGGGCTTGCCCCGGACGGGCGTCACTACTATCCGGCCTTCCCTTATCCTTATTATCAACACATGCGGTTTGAAGACCTGATCGACCTGAAAGCGTTCCTCGATACACTCCCGCCTTCGAATAATCATGTTGTTGATCATGAGCTGAAGTTCCCATTCAATGTCCGGCGCGGCTTGGGATTGTGGAAACAGCTTTACCTGGGTGACGCAACGGCCCGGCCTAGGTCCGATGAAATGACACCCGTGGAACGCGGACGTTATCTAGTGCAAGGCCCCGGTCATTGTGGCGCCTGTCATACCCCGCGCGATGCCTTCGGCGGGGAAATTGCCGACCGCTTCCTGGCCGGAGCCGAGTCGCTGGAACTCAGCCGGGAATCAGAAAACAGAGAGAATCAAATACCCAATATCACACCCCATGAAGACGGTATTGGCGACTGGAGTGAAAAAGATATCGCGTATGCGCTGAAATCAGGGTTTGATCCGGATTTTGATTCTTTCGGCGGGTCGATGGTAGAGGTGCAGGAAAATATGGCAAAGCTGTCTCCGGAAGACCTATCAGCAATTGCCGCCTACCTGAAATCGATACCTGCGCTTCCTTCGGAACAACTGTAGACGATGTTCCTGATCTTCCAGTTGCAATACCAGGAAAATACGATGCGCAATTTCAGTGCCCACAGTATCGGTAATTGCAGTCGAGGAGAAATAAAAATGAACCTCGTGAACATGCTGAAAAATCTGCTTGTCTTCGCTATCATCTTCGCGGGGGTAGTACCTGCGACAGCGGAGTCTGAAAATCTACCCTATCGAACCAGCCCAATTCCTTTGACCACTGATCGTGTACCGCATGTTCAAATTAGTGTCGAACCCGATCCGGAAATGTCAGCAGAGTTGCTGAGACGAGTTTCAAAAATTGCGGATGTCGAAATACACGATACGGTGGTTTCGTTACCGGGCGCGAAAGGGTTTTGGATAAGCGAAGACGTAAAGCTGACCCGACCAGACGTGATCGTTGGTGGGCGTGAGTTTGCCCATCTGCATCCTGATGGCAGCCTGCACGCGTCCCTTTCGCCTGAACTTGCAACGCAGGGCCGTAGACGCTGGCTGGGCGATCCACCACCCTTGAGCCAAACAAAAACCAGGCTGGGAGGGATTCGTGATGATCTACACGCCTGGGTCCGAGGATGAATTTAAGGTGATTTTCAAGTTAGTGCTAGGATCCTACAACTTTGTCACGGGTAGAGACGTTATTTTAATAGATGAATAAATTTGGGCTAAGCCTTCGTCCCGTGCTGGTGGAAAGTGATGCTTCTAACTTGTTGATTTAATTTGTATTAGAAATTCCTGGATTTTAATAAATTACTTGGATGTCCATTTTGATACTCGATGCTATTCAGAGAATACTCGGAATCTAAGTTCTATTACTGATTTGTACCTGTAAGTAGTCGTTGCCATATACATTAGCGACGAATCATCGTAGCAATTCGATGTGCATCATACATTGCGCTGTGTATGTCTCTGCTTGACACTGCATCACCAATTCGGTTCAAAGCGAATCTGATACTTTTATTTCGCATAAGAGACTGTTTCTCCAGGGTAATGACGGCAGAATTGTCCCACCGGCCTTGGTTTGTCGCGTAAGGCAGTAAATCGAAATAGACATCCTCGACTGGGATAGTTCCATTTTCAACGATTAGTAGTTGAGTTGCTAACGTTGTTGTTTGCCCGCTGTATTCGTTTTTAAAATGCACTCCTAGGCCACTACTCGAAGTAGCAACCGAAACGATACTCTGATTGACAACAAATTCCACCCCAAGCGCATAGAGCATCTTTAAATAAACCGGCAGGTTACAATGACCAAGCTCCATTCCCGGACTTCGGTCTGGGGTTACAAATGTAATATCGATGCCTTGTCTCGCGAGATACTCGGCACAAGACAAGCCCTGGTGACTTCCATGGTCATCGTAAAGTACTGCAGATGTTGATACCTTAATGTCACCCGACAACACATTCCATGTGGATGTCAAATGCTCTGATCCCGAACTTAAAATGTCAACATTTGGTATCCCTCCGGTTGCAATAATGACATAGTCCGGTGACTCAGCTAGCACGTCTTGTTTCTCTGCATATGTATTGTAATGAACAACCACGCTCAGGCGTTCCAATTCAGATTGCAGCCAATCCGTGATTCCTTGCATTTGTTTTCGGCTGGCTGGCACAGCAGCCAAATTGATTTGACCACCCAGGCGGTCACTGGCCTCGAACATTGTGACAACACAATTTTTTTCGGCGCATACTCGCGCGGCTTCCATCCCACCCGGACCACCTCCTACCACAACAACTTTCTTTGTCGTATTCGACGATCTAGATAATGAGTGACTCAAAAACTTCTCTCGCCCAGTCACCACGTTGTGTGTACAAATGGCATCCAGGCCTGCACCCACCCGATCCACACACAACCCTGACCCTACACATGGGCGGATACTGTCTTCCTCGTTTTGAATAATTTTATTGACAATGTGAGGATCAGTGATATGTGCGCGGGTCATTCCCACCATATCCAAGAGACCTTCTCGAATTGCGTAGCGGGCAGTAGACAAATCATTGATGGCACCTGCGTGAAACACCGGCAGCCGGATGGCTTGTTTAACTTTTCCCACCAATTCCAGATGAGGCGCCGAACCCAATCCCATGCCAGGCATCCACAAGGAAAGTCCATTTTCGGTAAATGGTTGTCCAACGTTTAGATTTAAAAAATCAACCAACTCTGAATCATCTAAAATTTTTGCAATCTCGATACAATCAGAACCGGTTAGACCATCAGGCGCTAATTCATCAGCAGCTGTTCTTACTCCTACAATGAAATCTTGACCAACAGACGCTCGAACCTCTTCCAGGACCTGTATTAAAAATCGAATCCGATTATTCAAGGAACCACCATAATCGTCCGTACGATCATTAACCGATGGAGTTAAGAACTGACCGAGCAGATGTCCAAACGCCAGCACCTCTATTCCGTCTAACCCCGCTTGCTTGCACCTGCTTGCAGCCAGAGCAAAGTCTCTAATAATCCGATCTATCTCATGCTGTTCCATAGCTTTTGGAAAGGCTCGGTGAAGTCGTTCTCGCTTATTTGAAGGGCCAAGAACTGGAAGCCAATTACCGTCATTGTTAATCGTCCTTCGACCCATATGAGTAATTTGACACATTGCGGCTGCACCATGCTGTTTGATGCTATTTGCTACGCCCGATAAATGTGGGATGACTTCATCGTTACTGAGATCGATTTGTCCCCAGATCGACGGAGAATCTAACGAAACATTGGATGAGCCACCGACGATGGACAATGCAAGGCCGCCTTTTGCCTTTTCTTCGTGATATTTACGGTATCGCCCTTTAGGTTGCCCGTCCTCCATATAGTTTGGAGCATGGGCAGTGCTCATGATTCGGTTCCTCAGCACCAAATTTTTGATTTCAAACTCTTGTAGGAGAGGGTCTTTATTCATAACAACTCAAATAAACAATTAGTGCAGGGAGTCGGGTAACTCAAGCATCCGCCTATCAATAAATTCCAGAAGTTGCTCCTTTTTCGCTTCATCAAGCATGGGAACTTCGTACTGATCGAGCATTTCCTGACCCCACTCACGTGCGCGTTGGATTGTATCTTTCGAGCCTTCGTCGCTCCATTGTTCGATGTTCTTGTGATCCATAATGTTTGGCATAAAGAATGCGTTTTGAAAATGCTCCAAGGTGTGTTTGCAGCCAAGGTAGTGTCCTGCTGGTCCCACCTCCCGCACCGCTTTCATGGTATCTTCAAAATCTTCAAAGCTGATGCCCTTTGCGTAGCGGTGAAACATTTCACAATACTCACCATCGGTAACGTATTTAGTCAAATTGCAGGTTAATCCGTGTTCCTGCCAACCAGCACAATGGGTGATGATGTTCACTCCAGCGAGTATTGCCGCATGCATAACCATCAAAGACTCATAACCCGCTTGTGCGTCCAGAATTTTGGAACCTGTATGCATACCGATGGTTCGAATGGGGATACCGTAGAATCTAGCTAGTTGGGCAGCCATGTAGATAATGTGGCAAATATCGGGGGTGCCAGTGACAGGAGCGCCTGTTCTCATATTAACAATTGCCAGGTACATGCCGTAAACGATTGGTGCGCCGCGATTGACAACTTGCATGAATGCACACCCGGCTAGCGCCTCAGCATTTAATTGAGTAATCGCACCAAGAGAGCTTGCCGGTGTGTTGGCACCTGCAAGAGCAAAAGGTGACATAAACACTGGCTGACCATACCTCGCGTACACTTTTGCGGCTCCCAACATGGTTTCATCCCAAACCAATGGTGAATTTCCATTCAAGAATCCAGTAACCACAGGATTATGATCGACGAATTCATCACCCATCACTATCTTCATCATGTCGATGGTATCTTGGGCACGTTCTGCATTGACGCAGTCACCAACCATTACTTTGTCTGAGTACAGCAGTCCATCACCGACTAATGCCAAGTGTCTTTTCGGAATCGGCATATCGGTAGGCTCACAGTGAATTGTCCCACCGGTACTAATCCCAGGTAACATTTGGGACAATTTTACGCAGGTAATATTGTCCGCACGGGTGGCATAGCGTCGACGCCCATCAAACCCTTCAAAGAAAGGACTGCCCGAATTAGGGATAAGGATGGTATTTTTTCCGCCTACACGAACTGATCGATCCGGGTTTCTCGCGTGCAGATCAAACTCCGATGGAATCGTAGAAATCAAGTTCATCAGGAGATTTCGATCAATACGAACGCGTTGTCCAGCGACCTCAGCACCGGCATCCTTCCACAACTGCAAAGCTTCGTTATCTCTAAACTCGATTCCTAGCTCTTCAAGAATCTGCATAGAGGCATCGTGTATTTTTTCAATTCCATCGGTTTGGAGAATTTCGTAGGCAGGTATTTTTCGTGTGAGTGTAGATAAAGGCGGTGCCAGCTTGAATGTGCTTCGTTCTCGCCGCCGGGACCTCTTTCTTGAGCGCATTTCGGTTGTCAGTTGTATAGATAAATAGATAGCAATGAAAATACCATTTGATTTCAATATCTAATAGCGATTAAATTTAAAGAGTTATTTATAATTACTTAACAACTAGATAGATGAAACCGAAATTGCGCTCGCTTGATTCCCTAAAGTCATTCGTGTGTGCTGCAAAACTTCTTAGTATTTCGGCTGCGGCCAAAGAGTTAAGTATTACTCCAGGAGCAGTTAGTCAGCGAATAAAGCAATTAGAAGAGGATTTAGGAGTTCAGTTGTTTGAGAGAAAAAAGCAGCGAGTCCACTTAACACAAAAAGGACACGAACTTTTTGAGACATCAATGCAGGCGCTTTCAGCACTGAATTCAGTGGTGGATAGAATTTCAAGCAAATCATCAAACCAGTTATCGATTGGTGCAAGCACATACTTTACGTCGAGATGGTTATCGCAACGCTTGATGGGTTTTATGGATGTCAATCAGCGTTTAAAACTGGACACTTATCAGCGAGTAAAACTGAACAGTTAAATTCAATATAATTCGGTCATTAGCAACTCAAGTGAAGCGTAGCGGAACTTGAGTTGGGCTGTTTCTCCTGAGTTCCCTACGATGATTTTTTCTTTATGTTGGTCTTGAGTTTGAGCTTGGAACTGGACTGCTTAAATCGGTACGAGTCATTACCCGTTTCAATAATTGAGCAGTGATGGGTGACTCGATCCAGTAAAGCGGTCGTCATTTTCTCATCACCAAACACCCGCACCCATTCACTGAAGTTTAGATTGGTGGTGAACAGGATGGTTGTTTTCTCATACAACTTGCTGATTAGGTGGAATAACAATGCACCACCAGAAGCCGGAAACGGCAAATAACCCAGTTCATCGAAGATAACAGCATCCAAGGGCTGCATAATCCGTGCCAGTCGTCCCTGTTTATCGTCCTGCTGTTCTTTGATGAGCAAATTCACCAGATCGACCACGTTGTAAAAGCGTACTCGTCGACCTGAATGAATGGCTTTAATACCAATGGCGGTTGCTAGATGTGTTTTACCTGTGCCGGTGCCACCGACAAAGATCAAGTTGTGAGCTCGATCCATAAAATCGGCTTGTGCTAAATCTTTGATGAGGGATTGTTCAACCTTGGACTGGGTAAAATCAAATTGTTGTAGATCGCGATGGTGTGGGAACTTGGCGACTTTCATCTGGTAGTTTAGTCGTCTGACCTCTCGGTCAGCGCGTTCGGCATCCATCAATTTGATTAACCCGGATTGCAGAGTGACCTTGGTGCGAGGTGAATCGATCAGCTCAGGCAAACAGTCAGCCATGCCGTGCAGTTTTAGCGCTTTGAGTTCATCGACGAGTTCAAGCATGATTGACCTCCTGGGCGCAAAGTTGATCATACCGACCTACATTAGCCACTGGTGGAACGCTCAGTACCGGGGCATCGGTGATCGTCATCGCTTGAATCGGCTCAGATTCAATTAATCGATGCACCAGATTGGTAATGACCGATAGTTGGGTTGTCTTTGCATCTAATGCTAATTCACAGGCTACACTCACGGTTTCCAGGCCATGCTGACGAACCAATAGTAATAATTGCACAAACTCCCGATCACCCCCGTCACGTTTGAGATAGCGGGCTTTAAGCGTTAACAACGCTTTAGGTAATTCCCAATCGACAAACGGGGCACCGTTGCGCAACGCACCCGGTTTAATCTCAAGCACTGGCAAATAATGCCAGGGATCAAAGATCATTTGGTCTCGTGCAAACGAGCGCTGATGTTCGGCGACCACCACGTCATTGACGACAACTTTAATGAGTGTGGCATACGCTCGTACAGAGACTACCTGACCGACATACTGACACGGTACCGAGTATTGGTTGCGATCATAGTGCACCACACAGGTCGCATGTACACGCGCTAAACGTTCATAATACCCATCAAAAGCCACGATGGCACCACGCAAGTGGGCTTGTTCCTCGGCAAAGACCTCATCAATTAACATGGATTTATTCGTGGGGTGTGGACGTTGACCCATCTGCTTACAGCGTTGTTCCAGCCATTGGTTTAATTCATTTAAATCCGCAAACGTTGACCGTGGCACAAATAATCGCTGACGCATAATACCGACTTGGCGTTCAACCTGACCTTTCTCCCAGCCTGCAGCCGGCGTGCAGGCAATCGGTTCTATCAGATAATGATTCATCAGGCTTAAAAAACGCCGATTAAACTCTCGGTGTTTACCTTGGAGAATGCTATTCACGATCGGCTTAGGGTTATCGTATATCATCTTCTTCGGTAATCCATCGAAGAACTCAAACGCCCGGATATGTGCATCAAAGACCATCTCCTGGGTTTCTCTGGAATACGCGCGTAGATACGATTTACGTGAATGGCATAATCTAAAATGAGCCAGCTTAATCTTGACGTTACAACCCCCCAAGATAATCTGCTCGTGTGACCAGTCAAACTGACACGCTTCACCCGGTGCAAAGATCAAGGGTATATAGGCCTGTTTGATCGACTGACTGGACTGGTCCTTCCAGGCTTTGACAAACCGCTGAACGCTGTCATACGCCCCTCGATAACCCTGAAGTTGAATGCCCTCATACAATTGGACAGCAGTACGTCGAGCCCGTACTGAACGGGTGGCATCTACTTCAAGCCATTCGATTAGCTGGGGTTTGAATGACTCCAGCTTCGGACAGACGATAGGAACTGAACGCTGGTAAACCGGTTCGTTGGATTCATTTAAATATTTATATACGGTCGTGCGCGATACATTAAATTCACGGGCCACTTCGCTGACATTGCGGCCGTCGACTAAACACATTCGTCGTATCTTGGTACAGATATGCATGCAGATCACCTGACAGTTTCCTCGGATTCTTAACTCCGAGACAGTTAATAGTATGGTGTTCAGTTTTACACGCTGATCACCCCCGAAACTGTCCATTTTTGCACGCTGTTTAACACAATGATTAAACTATTGAAGAAAAACCTGGCCCAGGTTATTTCAACAACTGAGTAACCCAGATAATTCAGTTGTTTAACCGAAGCATCCATCAGAGGTAACACTAGCCACGCACTGACAAACAGGAGTATTCCTTTAGTGGAATGGGTCAAACTTGAATTGTTATAATTAGCATGGCTGAACAGAAACCACTACGGCCTGAACTTACACTTCTATCAACGTAAGCGCATCGTAACATCATATAGTCAGACTCCATTTACTGCTAACTCCTGACGGAATGCTTTGACAGCTAGAGGACTGAGATAGTTGGGGTATCAGGCCCATGTTTGTTAATTTTTTACGGTCTCCAATGACTTCACCATGAAAATATAAGTCTTTTCGTCAGTGAATGCATACTTTACTTTTTTTGAGCGAATGACCGATTCGAGTATTTAAAGTGAGTTGGCAATTTTTTGCCCATACCTGACATTTAATTTTTGCCATTTGTCTTGGGCAGACTTTAAACAATCTGAATCTTCGGTTACTTATCGATGAACCATGCCCCTGCCTGTCGACGACGATCAACGGTGAGTTGTAACACATCCGGTCGTGCGTAGTGCCCGGATGGATCGAAATTTTGGCGCTCCTGGCGTACGTGTTCGTGATTGATCTGCGCGATGATCAACTCCTCCCGGTCTGTTACAGGCTCGATAAGCCACTTACCATCGGGCCCAGAGATACAGCTTCCGCCATTGTAGATAATTTCACCTTTAGTACACATCTTGTCACGATGAGGAACCGCATCGGGAATGTCACCTTCACGAATGATGCTGCCAACAGAAATGACATACGAGCGCGACTCACGCGCTATGAAACGCGTGATTTCTTCCGTGAGCACTGATCCTCCCGGCCAGATCGCGACGTGCAAATCTTCTCCAGCAGCATAAAGTGCCGAACGAGCGAGAGGCATCCAGTTTTCCCAACAATTTAATGCACCCACCGTAAACGGTCCGACCGGATGCGTGACAAGTCCCGCACCGTCACCGGTACCCCAGCTAAGACGCTCTTCATATGTTGGCATGAGTTTGCGATGAACTGATGCGATTTGACCAGTTGCATCAATGAAAACGCAGGAGCAATAAATTGTATGGCCGCCCCGGTCTCTCGCACGTTCTGCAATCCCGAGGATGACTGCTACTTTTCGATCACTTGCAATTTTACAGATCGAAGCGAGATGACCGTCCTCTATCGAAACTGATTGTTCGAGATAAGCTGCGTGAAGTTCTTTTTGCACGGCTGAATCGAAACGTGCCGCATCAGTACGTGTCAGCCACAATGGATAGGCAGGCAAAAATGTCTCACCAAGTGCAACCAGCTCCGCACCATTGTCAGCACATTTCTCAATGGTTTCTACGATTTTCATTGTGGTTGCAAGACGATCAAGGAAAACCGGTGCGATCTGTGCAGCAGCCACTTTTAGAGAGTCATTCAATTAAATTTACCGGTTATCATATTTCTTTCTAAGACATGAGAATAAAGTACTACGCAGATCAACACTTGTCTATACTCTGTGTATAGAGTAACACTACAGTTCATCGCCTGTAAGAGCATATACCGGTATCTCAACAATAAGGAGAATAAACAGTATGCCAGTTAAAGTGCTCACTTTGGTCAATGGCTGGATTGAGTATTTTATGAGCATTGACGAGTTGTTGCCCAAAGAAGCCATTCGTAAAATTTTAAAATCAGCAAAAAGTATTTTCAAGCAATTGAAATTATTGTGATGATATTACTTTCATCCGCATTCACTCCTGATCCAGGAGTATATGTCGATATGTCGTACTGGTTCTGCAATACTCACCCTCAACTTTAATATCATCAACTACGGTTTCTCTATAGCCAGGTGCTGTTACAGTTAGAGTATATTTTCCGGGACGATTTATCAAACCACTTAGTGAGCCTTGAAGACAATCATTCTCACTAAGAATATCCGAGAAATATCCTTCCTGTACAATCGCTGTAGCTAAACAGGCTAAATTTTTATTTGTTCGAGCATCTTTAACACTGATATCCAACCCTGCCTCAGGAAAGTGATTGCATGCTTTTCGATTCCCTTTATCTTCTTGATTTGCAATGAATTCAGCATATCGCTGTTCTTCTCTTTTCATGAGTTCAAAGTATTGGTCAACTCTAGATTTATGCAAGTAGAAGTAAAATTCGGATGCTACTATCTCGTCAAAATTTTTGTAAGGTGCCTGACCTAGTGGTATATATTGATAATTAGAAATATTTTTATCAATATCATGATATTGCCAACATTGGCTAGCAGCTTGAAGCTGGTTTTGATGTTGAATAATAAAGTTTTCCGATAATACTGTCCAAATTCCTTCTCCAACAGTTTTTTCAGCATAGCAATCAATATCTTCATGCTTGATTTGACCTAAATACTTCAATCTTCTATAACAATGCCTTTTTGCCTTATCAGCATGACTAAACTTTTTAATAAAGTCATTGGAAAGCTGTATCTTATAGCCGTAGCTTGTGCTTACGGCATTACACTCGTGCTCACTTGCTTTTGATACATTTATAAAGAAAGAGAAAAGGACTGTAATTAAAATTAATACTAGTTTATTTATATCGGCAAAATTATCTTTCATAGTTAGTCAAGATTTTAACAGAACAAAATTAATGAAACGTCAGAAAGCTGACACAACATTGCTTGTTGCTCCAGTCTATTCAAACTGAAAAATCTTGTGAATGTCTCTTTCGAGTATAAAGGGTGAGTTGAAAGTTGCTCGTTATTGCACCTTAAATAAACACGTAAATATATCTATTCCAACCACCTGGTTTTTACCCATGTGGTCGGCTCCAAAAATGCTTAGCTGACTTATAAAAACAATTACTGGCTCTCCCTCATTAACGGGGGACAAAGGTATTCATTAAACTAATTTTGTTGAAGATTAATTTAATGGAGAACACCGATGTCCCACGCCAATAGAATTATAGGCATTCCTAATTTACAAGTCGAACGAGTAGAACGTCACGGGAGTATTGAGGTATGGGCTAAACCTACTAAACGACCTCGTTGTAAACACTGCCAGTTTCCTCGTTTAAAGATTAAAGCCACCCATAGTAGAACCGTTAAACACACCCGGCAAGGCAATCAGGTCATGATTTTACATCTGCGGGTGCCTAAATATTATTGTCAGCAATGTAACCGCTACTTTCGTCATCATTTCGCCGGTATCAGGCCCCGTTATCGATCATCTGAATCCTTCCGGCTTGAAGTGTTCGAGGCCCATCACGACGGCGTGACACAGCGTAAGATTTCGCGTACCTATAACATTAGCCCTGCCACCGTAGAGCGATGGTACCAGTTCCATATTGAGCGCAAACGATCAGAAATGGCTAATCGACCCTGTCCTCAGGTGCTAGGTATTGATGAACATTTTTTTACCCGTAAAACCGGCTATGCCACCTCCTTCGTCGATCTTAAAAATCACAAGGTGTTTGATGTCAAGCTGGGACGCTCAGAGCCATCTCTACGTCAATATCTACAACGCTTAAAGGGCCGTGATAAAGTGAAAGTGGTGGTCATGGATTTATCTGAAACCTATCGTAACATCGCGCGAAAGTACTTTCCAAACGCTATCATCGTCTCTGACCGATTCCATGTCGTGAGATTAATCAACCAACACTTCCTTAAGCTGTGGGCACAGCATGACCCAGAAGGCAGAAAAAACCGAGGTTTGATCAGTTTAATGCGTCGTCATCAATGGCACTTGAAACAAGAGCAACATTACAATTTGATGAGCTATCTGGATCAATATCCTGTCCTACGGGACATCTATCGGGCCAAACAAAAACTTGTACGCCTTATGCTTTTAAAAACACTTAACGCTTACCGAGCACAGATCAAACTACCGAAACTGATGGAATTATTACAACAACTCAAAAATAGCCCTCTGCGAACACTGGCTAAAACATTAACGGCTTGGTTACAACCCATTGTCGCCATGTGGCGATTCAGCAAAACAAATGGAATTACCGAGGGCTTTCACACCAAAATGGAAATGATGACTAGACGCGCTTACGGATTTAGAAATTTTGAAAATTATCGGTTGAGAGTGCTTACTCATTGTGGATGGGAGGGTATAATCAATCGTGTCTAATGAAGCCTATCCCCCGTTAACTGGGTAGAGCCGGAAAGAAGTCTATGTAAGTCATTGATTTTATTGGCGCGCCCGGAGAGATTCGAACTCCCGACCACCTGGTTCGAAGACCGGAACGCAAACGTAACTATTTGATTTTATTAAGCCTAAATACGGCGCTCGTTGCACAAAATGCTGGATTATGCATAACAATGCAGGACTGATGTCGGAAAATTGTCGGAATTTTATTGGCGTTCAGCGACCACATGGCCTAGTGCCATTTGGTCGGACGGTGTTGCTTTCATAAAGTTATGTCATGTCGATAACTCAACAAAGTTATGTCCCAGATCACTTCATTTCAAGTTTGCGTTTATAATCCTCAGGATCAAAAGAGTGCTGCCAGTCATCATTCAGAGCAGCGCCATGATTAGCATCTTGTCTGGTTGCCATTGCAAGAATTTGAAACTCCATGTTCTTTCCCGTATGTAATTCAATTTTTGTTTCGCCGCGCTCCTTCATTTTTTTCAGAACATATACGGCATTGCATTCATCGTTCAGTTCCTTGAGATTGAAGAGAGTGCCATTATACTTGGGGGCTATTCTTCCCTCGTCTATTGCAGCCTTGAAAGCGTTGGCCTTATCGAATAAAAGGTTCAGATGGAGGTCTCTACTGCACGATAGCTTCTCTATCAGATCATCGATCAGAAAGGTTTGAAAAGAACCAAGTCCACGAAACCTCTCTGCCAAGCATGTTCTATGTTTTTTCTCTCCCTCATCCGCAATCATAATTTGTCTCCTTACTCACTATTTTCTATATTACCTATATATTCTTTTCCAGAGAGTCAAGTTTATTCTGAGGTGATCAATTTTAGCAGCAAGAAGAATTTGATAGGAAACGATTGCTGTCAGATGCGCTTAAATTGGATATGTATTACAATTAACCTTCTCACTTTATTAAATTTATAACTTTTCCAGTGACTGTTTTTCAGTAGCCGGGTGGAGGAGAATCTGATTATGGAGATAAATAATCTGCATGACTTTATAAGAAGGGTCATGGAATTGCTTAAGATTATAGATGCTGCAAGTCCGGTATTGTTCCGGCAGGAATTCCGTAATAATTACCATATTAGTCATAGCAAAGTTTGTGATCTTCTTGAAGAACGTGCCGGAGGTGACTTCATCAAGGATCCGGAAAGCGATGATGAATTCAAGGACAGGATGGTGAAAGCAGGTCTGATCGGCGATCAGTTGAAACTCAAACTTGAATCTTTCTCTCACAGTTTAAATGAATTTGAACAAGATGGCGGCATTAATAAGCTAAAGCAGGTCCTTAAAAAGGCTAAAACAATTCTAACCAGTCTGGCAGGTGCTATCCCAAATTTTGGATCATTTGCTCAGGAATTTTTGGATTTTATTTTAAGGGAACTTGAGAAAAGAGGATGGTTGCCAAGAATTAACCATTAAAAACGGCCCTAGCCTTCAAAAAGTTTCTATTTTAACTCTGCATATACCCTTCGCAGAAGGTTACCGTGCCGTTATTTATATCCGAAGAATCAAGATATATTTATCTACAGTAATTACACATTTATCATTCACACAAAATATTTAATCCTCTATAAATTGATATTTAAATCCCGGTTGCGATTGGTATTTTGCAACAAAATTTCGCTGTGCACTCCTTAAATTAAAGCGTTTGATATCTCCATATGATGAGATTGACAAAATAGGTGAAGTAATTGATTTAATTGAAAGAACGAGTCAAATTAGCAAGCAGGCATCCATTTGCGATATTATTATATAAGGATGAAAATAACGCGGTGGTAAGAGATGACAACGAGCGTTGGAGAAGAATTCAAGATTAAGGCCGCTCCCAATCAGGCTTTACTTAGAAAACTTGCATACTTGGCAACACAAGGTAGTGACACAATTTTGTCCGGCCACGTCAAGACCTCACGTAAGTTTACCGGCGATACTGATAATCATGAAGATGGGCGTTATCTCAATGCCCTTCAAATGATCTCGATAGCAGATCAGGAATATGAACACCGAATCCGTCTCATGGAGGAAAGACTCAACAATCTGGAACGTATCACTTTTGAAAAGCTTGCTCTAGCGCAGCAACGTCTTGAAGAAATAAAACAAAATGCCAACCGTACATTGGATGGCCACCTGGTGTTCGAAGCGGAAGACGGAACATTTCGTGGTGAAGATGGTTTGGAAATCAACCCCGATAAAATTGATTTTTCAAAATGGAATCCTGACGCTCCGACTTTCAGTGAATTTACAAATGCCCAAAAACAATACGATGAAGCAATTCAATTCCGAGACAACGTCATCGAACATAAGGAACAACTTGCATCTGGCGAATTGAGTGTAGAAGAGCTTGATGATCTGGAAAGTGAAATTGCAAATCTTGAATCCACTATATCGGATGTGCCTACTACGGTAAATTCAAATTCTAAACATGAGACTCAGAAACATTCTGCCTCTGCAGCTAAAAATTATACCGATGATCAAGTTTTGTGTGCCGGATTTGATTTAAACAAGAATTTTTCCAATGCCATTGAAGGCAATCACTATAAGCAGGAAGATCAGCCAGTTACTCAGGAACCAGACAGGTTGCCTATACCTAATCAGAACATATAAATCTCTAAGCTATTCTCCACAAGCTTTTTTTATGAGCACATGAATCACTGGTTGTGCCTCGCGATCTTTGAAGCGGCCTAATGCCTGGATGATTTGGTTAACGCCTCCATCATTATTGTACCAATTAATGATACAGCGAGATCGATCAGTATTTCCATTAACATTAGACAGGAATGCTGCCATTTCGATGCTACCGAACAAATAGCCATGACTCTGATCCGAGTTCATATTATCCAATATATCCTGACCGGTTAGTGCGGAAGCAGATCGCGAAATAATCAAAAATGCAGATACAATAATATAGTAAATCAATGATCTGTTTTTGTTGTGTGCAGTAAACATAACTAACACTCCACAATTTTTTGTGACAAAATGGAAGGGTTTCGTCACGATCTGCATAGACTCAGTTCTCATAATTCTGTAGTATTGATATTGGCTTTTAGCGTGGCATAACAGTTTAATAGCTAGATAGCCGACCTGCCTTTTGCGCTATGCCAAAAGGGTTAGTTTTTGACAACTCTTACTGGCAAGAAAGCCATCAACAATCCCGGCGCAAATTTTTTAACCCCTACCACAAGCCACAATCTGACTTTTGTGGTGGATTGGAATTGTCATGAGAATAGGTTATGCGAGAGTATCAACGGATGAACAAAATCTCGATCTACAGATCGATGCACTCAAAGCTGCTCATTGTGAAAAGATTTTTTACGATGCTGGAGTTTCAGCAGTGGCACCAGATCGTCCACAGTTCAAAGCCGCTTTGGATAGTTTGGAAAAGGGAGATACATTAGTCATCTGGAAGATGGACCGGGCTTTTCGTTCGCTTATGGACGCCCTTAATATTCTTAATATGCTTGAAGAAAGAGAAATTGGATTTCTTTCTCTAACCGATACAGTTGACACAACTACACCCATGGGTCGTTTTGCTTACCAAATAACAAATGCTTTTGCGGAGTTAGAACGTGCTCTTATAGTCGAACGAACTAAAGCAGGTATGGAGGCTGCCCGCAGGCGCGGTGTTCGTATAGGCAGACCGCCGAAACTAAATGCAGACCAAATTACTCACGCACGAAAGAATTTAGCAAATGGAAAACAGACTATTGCAGATATTGCATCAATTTATCAAGTGTCACGGAGAACCATCTACAGAGTTATTTCTGGGAAAGATACTTGATGCTACAAGGACGTAAAATTTTGGCTAAACCCACTATTCGTGAGTCTCAATTAATTTTATATCTGATAGGCCGTTGATTGCCCAATGCCGTCATTTCAACACTGCTTAAACTTTTTTATTTCACGAAAAAGCAGACAATTTAATATTCAAAAAAATTCAGGATAATCGAAAAAAATTGAACTATCGAGGCTTATACTAGAAGAATGGTTAATCTGAATTTATGCTTGTTTCGTCGCTTTGTTATTATTGAAAGATAAGTGAGGCTGGAGATTTTAACTCACAATATAAAATCTGGTTACCCAGAATCTGATATTCATACAGATATTGGTGATTTAGATATACATAGCCATGCAAAATTTAGAAATTTCAATGTTTTTGACTCGAAACAAATCGAATTAGTATTTTCCCCGTATCAGGAGTTTATTTCTTTAGGTCAATATAAGATATCTGGCATCATAATGAGCCTGCATTCTATTTGTTTCACATGTGAAATCTATTTATGAGCATGTATGATGAAATTATTCAAATGGATCATTACTTACCCAGCTGACGAATTAATTACTGTTTCCAGAGTGCCAGCTATTGTGTGCTTAAAGACGGGTAAGCCTCGATATAAATCCAGTCACTTTTCTTGGCAGGAACATGACAACCTAAGCATTCTGTTTGGTAATTTGTGGTTAAATTGGCACCAGATTGATCCGGTTTGAATAATGCCCAGCCCCAACCTTCACCCCAGACAGGATTATTTGAAAATCTATTCCTGCTATCTTTAACCATCACAAAAATTTGTTTGACCTTATCATTGGCATAACTGACATCTTTACCGGTGGTATAGGTTCCGGTTGTTGAAGCTCTTAATTCTTTAACCAGTGTTGCACCATCAGGAAACTTCCCGGTTTCGCGAAAGGCATCAATGCTCGATTGTTCAGTGTAGACATCATGAAAACCACTGGCATCACCCTCCGGAACAAACCAAGAACCGAGATGTGCCATGTTTTTACGAAAGTCATCTGGCAGTGTAATGCTGCCATTTTCATCAACATTTTGAGAAAGGCCATCGGCAGAAGCGCCTACTATCATAAGACAATAAGCAATTGAAAGTAATAAAGGTTTATACAAAATTGTGCCTGAAAAATATTAATTTTTTAACTACCAGGACTCTGAGAAAATTCCAGAACGCCATGATAAAGTCAAACAGGGCCATAGTTTGTTAAAGTCCCGAATCGACTCCACCGACGGCTTTATCCCCCGTGCCTTTGCCAGCACGTAAAACCGGATAGTATTGAGTGAATACGAAATCATCGGCGGCCGCACCATGATGGCAGGCATTACAGGCTTGTGCAGGAAATGCCTTTGCGGTTTCGGTCAGTGACTTATGATCAGGGGTTGAAAAACTGAAGTAAGCCCAGTTTCCCGGTTCATCTGAAAAATTCTCCTTACTTTTAATCGTTGCTTCTAAGCCAATAAACTCACCTTGAAAATAACCTGCTCCGCTAACAGCTTGTTTAGAACCAACACTGACCAACTCCTTGATCAAAATTGCACCCTCGCGAAATTCACCCGTTTGTTTCCAGTGCGCCCAGCTTTCCGGATCTATATATACATTGTGATGTTCTGGGAAAGCCGCTTTACCATTGTTCATGTCATTAGGGGTAACAGGAGTTCCAACGTAAACCCACTCGCGATAACCGGTCGGGCGTTTTAATTCTCCATCGCTGATCTCATAGTAATCATCTGCGCTTGCAAAGCTTGCTGTCAATATCGAAGCAATGAGAAAATGTGTTGAAAAATTTCTTATCTTTGATTTAATCATAATTGGTTCCTCTATTAGTTGGTTCTGGCATCCAAGCACACTAGCTAAGTAAGTTTTACTCGTCCAAAAGTAATCTCAATAGGCAGTTGTGAACATCATTATATTGAAATTTATATAACCAATAGTTACCAGGAGATTCAAAAACGTGTCCAACAGTCAAACATCAAGAGCAGATTATCAATGAAGCGTTTAATCTGTTTCGTTTTAGTGGTTCAGTGTTTTTTAGATCATCACTTGCCTCACCATGGGGTATCCAACTTAGTGCAGACCCGGCAATACGTTTTCATATCGCGCTCAAAGGTGGTCTACATATCGGTAGTAGACCAGATCATTATATTCAAATTAAACAAGGCGAGATTGGCCTGGTTGCCAGTAATCAAGAGCACTGGATGGCTGATCATCCGGGCACTGAAAAAACTGACCAGAGTGAAGTTTTAGAAGCATGTAACCTGAATTCACCCTTATTTCAGAAAGGAAGGATTAGTCATCATATTATATGTTGTCGCATTGCTCTTGAGTCTGGGTTAACACATCCATTACTTGATAAAATACCTGTGCTTTTATCAGTTCGAAACTTGGATGCCAATGACGTAGTCTGGTCAATCATAGAATTGATGGACCAACATCTCGAACAGCAGTGTTCCTGGCAAAACCCAATAGTGGACCGTTTAGTTGAGGTTTTGTTTATCCATATAATGAGCCATATTATCAATTCTGAACAAGGCAGTAATATCATTGACGCGTTGATCGCTGATCGAAGGATATTCCAGGCCTTAAATTTTATTCATAAATATCCGCAACAGAACTGGACGGTGACATCATTAGGTGAAAAAGTAGGCATGTCAAAATCAACATTAAATCGTCAATTCTTGTTGTCAGTTGGTGAAACGCCAATTGCCTACTTAATGAACGTACGACTTAGTAAAGCGCGTTCACTTATCAAAAACTCGGAAATCAGTTTTGATGAGATCGCTGCCATTACCGGTTATTCTTCAGCCAGAAGTCTAAATAAGGCATTTGTTAAGCACTTTGATATAAACATGAAAGATCATAGAGAAGACTGTTAACTGGAATTCAAGAATGTTCAAAATCAATCAGATATTTAGTATTTGATATCTGTCAGTATAAAACGCCCCGGGAATGTCGCAGTCTAAATCAGTTGAGAGAAATAACCTATGTGAGCAAGCCCTGTAAAACGTACTGCCAATAGATTATAAAGATTCAGAACAATATATAATTTTGGTAAAGATGAGCCGAGAGAATTAGGATTCCTAGTGAAAATTTAGTGATTGAATTTGACTAGAAATTTGTCCGCTTTTAATCGGCTAAAATCAACTAATTGAAAACTGCGAATGGCGGCGATGAGTATGTTTTACCCTTTCATGTATTTTCAATCGAATCATGATTACCCAATGAGTCAAGCTTGCCCTTTTCAGACCTTACTCTTTTGTGGCAGCTAATGTAAAAATTCCTCAAAGCAGTCATTCTGAATTCTTTAAGACACTTTGTTAATTTGCATGTCAAATTGAGCCAATTCGGTTGATATTTGCGTGTACTTTCTTCCCCGGGGATTGATATAAAATGTTATGTATTTCAAGAAAAATTTTTAATATCTATGGGTCAAATTCCTGTGCAAGTGCTGGGTCTATTTTGCGCACAATTTAACAAGTTTCTACAGTGCGGATTTCCGTTTACCTGTAGAGAATAATATATCTTGAATTTCTATGACCTGAGCCCTGTTTTCTGTACCACTTTAAATTTAGTAAAGTCCGCCTATAGCTCTTTGCAGACAATCAAGGTGAATCCTTGTAAACTGTCCTAAAGGAATCTAGATTGGCAGACAGTGTCACAAGACTTTGCGAACTGGTTAGAGAGGATTGGCCTAGGTGAATATATCGAGGCGTTCGCTGAGAACGCGATCGACTTTCGTACACTCCATATATTGGCGGAGGACGACCTTAAGGCGCTAGGGCTGAAACTTGGTCACCGACGATTACTGCAACAATCCATTAAAAATCTATCATCGGATGTCGGGCAATTGTCTGAGCTCCAATCCGCTTCGGCCACGTATACCCCTGACAAGGACACGGGTCTTTCTGCTTGGGAACGACAACCTAGCGAGCGTAAGCCAGTCACGATTCTGTTTGCCGACATCACAGGCTCAACAGCGCTCACTGAGAATCTCGACGCGGAAGATGCACATGATGTGCTTTACAATGCAACTCAGCGGATGTGCGAAGCAGTGGAGAATAATAGTGGAACGGTGTGCCGCTTCATGGGTGACGGAGTGATGGCGATGTTCGGTGCACCATTGGCGAGTGAACGACACGCACTGGACGCATGTGAAGCAGCAATTGAAATACAACAAACAATACGTGATTTGGGCGTACAAATTCGCGTCGGGCTTCATTCCGAAAAGGTAGTTGTGCTGAAGGTAGGCGACGGTGAAAGAACAGAATTCGACGCCTCGGGACCAATGATCAATGTCGCTAAGCGTATGGAGGAATCGGCGTCTCCGGGCACAGTGTATATGACCAACACGACCCGGGCGCTAGCGGGTGAAGGGATCTACACTGAAGCGTTGGAGCCAATCCGGGTAAAAGGTGTAACGAAACCAGTACCGGTTTTTAAGTTACGGTCAGTCAGATTGGCTGAGGTGATTGGCTTCGATAGACGAAACCAGTTTGTCGGGCGCCGTTCGGAGCTCAATCAGTTCAGGGGGATATTGGAATCGTGTATCGAACAAGGTTTCGGTCAAACAATTTATGTGCGGGGTGAGCCCGGGATTGGCAAGACTCGTCTTGCTAGCGAGTTCGCTGCTATTGCAACCCAGAAAGGCCTATCCGTCCACCGTGGACTTGTTCTACCACACGGAGTCGGGAAAGGGCAGGATGCGATTCGTTCTCTAGTGCGGGCATTATTAAGCATCACACCCGGCAGCGGAAAGAAAAACAGGCTTGCCGTTGCGCAGGCAGCTCTTTTAGATGGACGGTTATCGAGTGACCAGATGGTGTTCGTGAAAGATCTCCTGGACCTGCCTCATACCATAGAGGAAAAGGCGCTATACGATGCGATGGAAAACAATGCTCGAGATAACGGTAAACAGACAGTAGTTTCCAGTCTCGTGGCTACCGCAAGCATTTACCGGACTACTTTAATCATAATCGAGGATGTCCATTGGGCCGGCCAGGTCACACTCGCACATCTGACCAAACTCGCGAAGACAGTTGCAGAGTGTTCCGCACTGCTTATCTTGACCTCACGAATAGATGGTGATCAGATCAATCAGAAATGGCGCAGCAGCATCGCAGGCAGTCCATTTACGTCTGTCGACCTGGGCCCGCTAAGAAATCATGAATCTGTCAATCTTATCAGTGAGTTCATCGACACAGGAGATCCATTGGCTAATAATTGTCTTATACGGGCGGGTGGTAACCCACTATTCCTCGAGCAACTACTTTGTAATGCACTCGAGGGTGCAACCGATAATATGCCGGACTCTATTCATAGCCTCATTCTCGCCCGACTTGACAGATTAAAACAAAAGGCAAAGGAAGCGTTGCAAGCTGCTTCTGTTATTGGTCAACGATTCCATCCTGATCTACTGAACCACCTTCTTGGAGTGGATGATTTTGATTGTGCCGTACTTGTCGAACACGATTTAGTGCGTGTCGAGGGAGATTGCTTCCTATTTGCACATGCACTCATTCAAGAAGGCGTTTACGACTCTCTGATCCGGGCACGGAAACAAGCTTTGCACAATGTTTGTGCTGATTGGTTCAAAGGCAGAGACTCGGTTCTTTACGCGGAGCACTTGGCAAGGGCAGGACATATTGGAGCAGCGGATGCCTACTTTTCTGCGGCACAAGAACAAGTGCGACAGTATCGTTTTCTACGAGCATTAGAGTTAACGGACCAAGGATTAGCCTTGACGTCCCCAGGGGTTATTCGTCATCAGTTGAATTGTTTGAAAGGTGAAATATTAATCGATCTCAATGATGTTGAGGCGTCTGTAGCGGCTTATTCTGAAGCTCTCGGCGAGGCTGCCGACGACCTGCAACGATGCGATGCCTGGATGGGATTATCCGCCTGCAAACGAATTACAGACGAATTCCTTGAGGCAATTGAACTTCTTGAAAAAGCTCAACCAGTAGCGTTACAGCACAATTCAATGAGGAGGCTGTCAGAGATTCATCATTTACGCGGTAATCTTTATTACACCACTGGGAACATCGAAGGATGTCATAAGGAACATGATCTGGCACTGAAATACGCATTGAAAGACGATTTAGTCGAGCATGAAGCGCGCGCCCTTGGCGGACTGGCAGATGCAGAGTGCGCACGGGGTCATATGAAGCGTGCATACGATGCATTTCATTCCTGTGTGACGCGTTGCAGGGAGATCGGTCTCGGTAAAGTCGAAGTTGCTAACCAGGCGCAAATGGCGAACTGTTTTATATTCCTGGCAAATACCGAAGACGCGCTGACGAACTCCCGCGCAGCGGTTGATTCGGCAAAAAAGGCTGGCCATCTCCGGGCCGAGGTGACCGCCCTGTCAGGAATTTGCGAACTGGCTGTAGAATCGGGTGATTCAAAACTGTTGAGTACAATCTCAAAAAAAGGAATCACCCTCGCTGATCGACTTCAATCACAAGCATGGGAGGCCTTCTATCTGTCATTTTCCGCTGTGGCAAAGTTCCTGGATGGTGACTCGATCCAAGCCCTGGCATTGGCTAAACAGGCGGTTGACATGGGAGACACCAGCCGTGCATTTATTGGAGGTTGGACTCTGGGCGCACTGGCACTTGTAGCAGATAACCCTACCCTCAGAGACAGGGCGCTGAAAAATGGCCGGGACCTGTGTAACCATGGCATGAATGGTGAAGCCGTACTTCATTTTCTTCGGTTCGCAATTTTAACCAGCTCGAATAACAAAATGTGGAATCAACTTGAACACTATGTAAAGATGTTGGAGGACTTCACAAAAAAGGATCCACTCCCCTGGGCAGATTTCTACATGGCCTATGGCCGGACGATGGTTAAAGTTGCCCAGGGCGATCAAACTGATCGTGTTGCAAAAGAATTGGCAGATATTCTCAAAAAAGCAACTTGCATGGGTTACGAAAGAGCAGCCAGGGGAATTCGGGCATCCCTGCAAGGGCTTTAACTAGAAAGAGTCCGACTTAATCTGACAATCTGATTATTCAAGCGAAACTTCGGGTCACGCTACGTGTCGTATTTCCTAACTATTCGACTCTTGTTTTGCCCATTTCTGCCATTTATTAATCATAAATACTCAGATGAACTTTCTTAAATTCGGCCATTGATTAGTGAACATTAATACAAATAAGTAAAGTGAATAAATTAATAATCCAATTCTACATTATCGATAACTTCCTTCATTACAAAAAATGTACGTAACTGGCTAACACCTGGAAGTGCGAGAAGTGTTAGAGCGATTAATCGTAAAACTCGTCGTAAGTATTCAGCTGGAGAAGAGATTCGTAATTAGTTGGACAGATTTCGAGATTAAGATAACATTGTTGAATTATGTCGTCGAGGAGGTTTAAATCAGGATGTGTATTACCGTTAAAGCACGTAGTTTTGAGATGCGGGAAAACGAGGGTTATCAGACAATCCAAAACGTGAAGCCACTTCAACTAGTGTCAGGGATCTAAAGAAAAAAAGCAATTAGCTCAAGCATGTATTGGCCGATCTGGTATTGAATAATACGGCATATGCGACGATCAGGGGTTTGAGATGATACTGATGGTCAAGAAGGGGGAGATGTCGATCTTCACGAACGGTCAGGGGTTATGGGGAGAGATGGGTCTGGTCGAAGGACATTTTGGTATTTAACGTGTTTAATCAAATAAATCAAAAATATACTCATACCTATGTTATTGGCATATTACTGTAAGAGAACATTTATAAACTTAAAGAATTATTATGGATAAATTTAAAAGAATAAGAAGAGCACCGTCGACTCAGTTTCAACAACATGTTTGATAAGAGCGATATTCCATACCACGCTAATGTAATCCTTTAAATTAATTCGACCGATGCACTAATGGTGCGAGATCAGGGCATGTTAATTCGTATTTCTTGTCTCCTATGTATTGTTGCCACTCCTCTTTTGAGAGGTTTCGATTGGAAATTTTGCAAGCTTGACTTCGCCAGAATTTAGAGTCAACACTCCATAGACGGATTCGTTGATCATCGCCTCCAGAGGCAACGTATTTACCATCTGGACTAAAGCTAAGACTATTTATCCGGTCGGTATGAAGTCGTTGTAATGGTAGGAAAAGTTGACTCGCTGGAACATCCCACATGAGTATTGCTCCGTCACTTCCTCCAGCAATCAGAATATTCCCGTCAGGGCTAAATGCCAACGCCCATACGTTATCGAGGTAGTCATCGATAGGCGGACCGACGGGCATAAGTGTCTTTGCATCCCATAGAATAATGGAGCCATCGTAGCTGCCAGAGGCGAGAAGTTCACCATTGGGGCTAATTACTACACTAAGAATCAATTTGTGGTGATTTGGATTCGTAGGAAAATTGATACGTTCACCAGTATTTAGGTCCCACTGCACAATTCCATTATCGCCACCGGAAATAAGGGTTCTGCCATCCGGGCTAAATGTTAAAGACCAAACGCAGCAGTCGAGATAGAAAGATTTCAGTTGCCTACTTGTGCGAAGATTCCACAAAGCAATTCGATTCCACTTTCCACCTGAAGCTAGGATTTTAGAATCGGGACTGAAAGCAATCCTAAGAGACTCTGGGCGTCCCCTACCGTCTAAGGGCGGATCCAAAGGCGTTCCTGTCGTAACATCCCACAGAACTGGGGCCCTTCTACCCGTTGTCGCCAATCTACGACCGTCCGCACTTAACTCCATGCTAAGAAGACCTTTTTCACTCGTCAGTTCATTGCCTGTTGGCTCACCAGTTCTCATATTCCAAAATATAATTTGTCCATCAAGACTACTTGATATTAGGTTCTTGCCTTCTGGTGTAAAAGCGAGGCCAGTTACTGATGCTTTGTGGCCGCTTAGTGTTCGAATAGCTGAATCATTCGCCGAGATATCCCAAAAAATTATCATGCCTTTACCGACAGAAACCACTGTTTCGCCATCTGAACTAATAGCAACATCTTTTACCGCATTGTGTTGAAGTCTCGAACTCAGCAATGTTCGACTTGAAACGTCCCATAAGCTTATATTATTACCACCTCCCGAAAGCAGGAGCTTACCATCAGGACTAAACACAAGCCCTCCACCACCGCGCGCAAAAATAGGCGGTCCAAGTGGTACAAGCGTTTCCAAATCCCAGAATATAATACTGCTATCATAGCTAGCGGATACCATAGTTTTTCCATCAGGGCTAATAGCAAGATCCCAAATTTCCTCATTGTGGGCAAAAATAGGAGGATGCTGTAGACTGCGAGAATTGACATCCCATACACGAATTTCACCGCTTTCGCACACGTTTTGCTCACAACTTCCCGAAATAAGCATTTGACCATCCGGACTGAACACAAGACTCATGATACGCCTGTGGCGACTAGACGGAAGCTGACCTATAAGCCTGTGAGTATTTACGTCATAAAGGTTAATATTATCCTCTGAACCTGCGGCCAAGAGATTGCCATCCGGGCTGAAAGCCACACTCCAAACTGTTTTATCATGATTTCCAAGAGGTTCGCCGATCGCTTGACGCTTATCAACATCCCACAAAATTACAGTTCCATCGTAACTACCAGATGCTAATTTTTTCCCGTCCGGGTTAAAGGTGACGCTATAGACACTCTTGTTGTGCTTAGAGAGAATGGAAGCTTGACCGGTAAGAGTATCAAATAGAGTCACATTGTTATCATGACCTGAATATGCCACAGTTTGATTATCGGAGCTAAATGCAACACGCGTCCAGTAAATATCGTCCCTGACAGCAGTAATTATGTGCTGGTTGGCTTGTAAAATACTGAACAGACTACCTCTCACCTCTGCCGTGTCAATGATACGATTCGCCTCAAGACTTAATAGCAGTGCCAAATCAGGTTTCTGGTCTGAAAGGCTGACAGCTTGCGCCGCCAGCTGTCGAGCTAGTGCAATCTGCCTCTGATCTTCGGCAATATTGCGTTGGTAATAGGCTACAGCGGCTAATGTTATTGCGATTATGAGGCTAAGAGCCGTTGCAATAAGTGTTTTATGTTGACGTTTTGTTGCAGCTTTCCGAGAGGCGGAAATGTACTGGGAGTGCAGCAACGTCGGGGTCGGAGCCTGCTCTCGAGCATGTTCAAGCCATCTTTCAGCACCTTGTAAATCGAGCCCTCTCAGCAAGAGACTCTTGTCACGGTCCTGGATTGCCCACTCCTTAGCACGAACAAGTAATCGAGTATGAGTGCGGACAAGATCGAGGTCTGTCTCGATTGCATCGATCAATTTTACCATTGATGTAGCAAAATCATCATTTTGACGAAAGAACACCCAATTGATTTTTGCAATGCTAGTAGGAATATCCTGAGCATAGACTTCCCTTCGCAGCACCGGCAACAATCGCTTATGTTGCTCAACTGCATACAACAGCTCACCGCGACATATTTGTGAGGATAGAGAGTCGGGAGTAATTATGAATACGAACGTGTCAGAAGAATCAATAGCTGACTTGATCTCCTCGAACCACTCCGCGGTTGGAGGAATATCTTGCCAATCAACCCAAACCTCTCGATCGTGTTCTTCAATTGCATCATGTAAATCGTGGACAAAATTTTTATCTTCACGTGCGTATGAGACAAATATATCAGTCATGACATATCTTTTTTTGTTGTTTGTTCATAACTTTATAACAAGAAATAGCTCACAAAAATTGAAAGGATTTTCCTACAATATCAGCCATAAATATGTATACGGTGCAACAAAGGCGGTCGTATTGCATCACATATGTTCCATCAATAACAGACAATAGATTAGCCCACATCAACAATGAAATTCAATTTTAACAAAAACGGATCGGAGAATTGATGATCCATTTAAGAAATAAGATGACTGATTTGGATTATCTATTTGTCCGCTTTAGGGTGGTTCGTGAAAACAAAGACAACTTAACGAATGCCTCAAATGAGTATTTTATAGCCATTGTTAGATTTCATCTGAACCTCTTTAGTATAACCCAACTAATCCAATCCAGACTTCTCTAATTTAAGATGAGGTAAGAATATTTTCTAATCGTGGTCGCACTCTTTCTTCAAGTAAAGCGATTAACTCAGGCTGGTCACGTTCATATTCATCAGGAATATTCAGATTTATAATTTGTCTATCACTCGGTCTTTTCTTGTATTTTTTCCTGATTTTTTCACGATGACGATTTTCCATCACAAATATCCAGTCTGCCCAGGAAACAAGCTCTGGAGATAATGGACAAGGACAGTCAGGGTCGGTTCCTGCCGACTTCACATTGAGTCCAGGATGATTTGAAAACAGGCTCTCTGCAGTTGGGCTACGTAACTGATTTACCGTACATACAAATAGAATATTCATCACTAATCAGATTTTCTGTTTATAGGAAAACATAATCTATTATGATTTTACACTAACAATTTCTCTTAGCGTTCTTTATCATGATTCCTGTCACGTCTACGTTTACGCGCATACCGACGTATTTTCTCCTCCGACTTAGGCTTGGCCCCATCAGATGAGCCTTTGCTTTCACCTTCTGTTTGCTTGTCGGCGACGCGGTTAAACTCCCCTTCCAGATCAATTTGCTTACGCCTTGTTTTCCCGAAGGCAGCGCGTCCAAATTCTTCCTCCATACTCTCCTCTAAAGTTCTTCTTTCAATGTCTGTTGAATCCAGACTTTTAGAATTTTCGCCTGATTTATGCTGACCCGTCATAAGCGCCGGGATACGGCTCTTATGAGAACGCGCGGCAATTCGTGCGTCACGTTTTAAGGATTGTGCTAATGAACTTAATTCCCGTTTCTCGATGGCTGTAATTGCACGCAGCTTACGCTCAATGTTTAATGTGCGTAGTTCATGTTGCTGTGCCAGATGTTCTTGCTGTTGTTTGTGGTTTTGCCGAAGTTTTTGCCAAGCTTGTTTAAAAATCCTTTCACGCTTACGATCCTGCCACTTGTGCAACTGGTGACGTATAGCGTTTACACCGCTGATTTGTCCGAGAAATGCTGCTAAACCACGCGGTTTATTTTTAAATCGTTCAAGGCGAATAGTTTGCCTTTCTTTCAGATAGTCCTGCCTTAAATCAAGACGTTCTCTTTTCTGCTGATATGCTAATTTGAGCCGTTGTTTATGATGTTTCTGCTTTAGCACAAATTGATGCCACTCAAGAGATTTACGGCGCTGCTTTTGCTTAGATAACAGTTCCTTTTTAGCATCCTCCGTGTGCTCATTTTTAAGATGTTGTTCAATCTGTTTGCGATGGGTGGCAGCATACTCTTTTGCTTCTTCAATACTCGGCAATGACTCTGCTGGATAATCCTTACCTAAGAATGCTTTTATGTCTTTGGTTCTTACTGATTTATCATTGATGAGTTTAGGCAGCGAATTCATTTCGCCGTAAAAATCGACCAGAACATAGGGTCGTTTACCGGTGGCGAGGATATAACCCCGTTCAGCAAGTGCCTGCATAAAGGCCTTGGGACTGTCACTTTGTTTCCACGCTTCGGTGACTTCAGCCACACGTTCTTGCTTGGTGTGTCCCGTAGTGCGTTGCTGGTGCATTTCATAAAGGGATAGCTGTTTTGATTTTTGTCTGTCCTTTTTATCCCGGTTATATCCATCTGGCAGGTTAAGATCATAGTCACGAGCAAACTCTCGTGTCACCATCATCAGTTTTTCCTTATCAAAGGCCAAATGGATGGCTTTTTCATTTTCAGTGTCGATGCGTGACCAGACAACGTGACAATGTTCACGTCCATATTTTTCATGAAATATGACCGCACGCGGTTGTCCAGATAAACCAAGCTGCTTTTCTGTACGGTCTATAAAATCTGTATATTGATCGCGTGTTAGAGGCCCCTGCTCCGGGTCTGGATTTACAGACAGACTATAAAGATAATTCTTACATTTGGTAAGTGCGTGGGCCTGTGCTTCCCATTCAGAAAAAGCACCATGTAAATCATCGGCAATTGATCCACGTAGTTCGGCGATTTCAACGCACTCATTATCATGTGCATTGAGTAAATGTGTTGCTAAATCCTGCCCTGCTCCGCGCTGTGTTGCAAACGGAATCATGGCTTGCGTCCCATGGTTTTTAATAATGCTGCACGGATTTGACCAAGCTCATCGACTGCTTGCTCTAGCAAGACTTCCGTTTCACTCATTTCGTGAGAGGCGGAATCAATGGCATCAAGATTCATACGAATGGCAGCGGACTGGGCAAGTAGTTTTCCGAGTAATTTTTCTTCTATAGAAGGTCGCCGTGATTGCCGAGGTGGATCAATATTTAGGCAACATTTAGTGATATAAGCGCAGGTAGAAAGGCCGGATTGTTTTACGCGTGAGTGAAACTTGTCGCGCAGTTCAGCAGGCGGACGATAAGAAATAGGTGCTTCACGTTTTTTTGGTGTTTTATCCGACATGAGCCTAACGTTAATCCTTTACTGTTAAGCTCCTCCTCGCACCATCCTCGCTGCCTAGACCACAAAGCACAACACGCGCAGTTTTGTTCGAAGTGATAAATTTCCCAGACCAGGATATATATCACTTCGGACCGGGGGTTTCTAAAGGGTGCCATCAACCCTTTTGTCCAGGGTTCAGGGGAGGCGAATTCCCCTGACGGCATCCAATCGGCGCACGGTTGGTCCATGGGTTGCAAGGGAGAGGGAAGTCTCGCCTGGCCGGATCAAACGGCGGCACCGTTTGCGCAATGTCCGAAGCGCCTCAAGTTACGCGTAGGACTTGCGCCAATCCCTTAGCGAAGATCGTTAATAAAACGAGCCTGAGCTTAGGGATTCCCTGGGGGGGTACGCGGGGGATGGGAAATCCCCCCGCAAGGTGAGCGCGGCTGGAGACCATGAAATGGTACTACCGCGCACACCTTGTACTCAACGTTATTTGGTCTTCGCTTTTATTTTTAGGATAACGCTAAGGCGTTAAGATTTTATTAATGAATCGCTCGAATGCTAAGTATTCTGCGATGTACATGCCATTTTACAGCGGTCTATTGCAAGATATTTTTGTGATGAGCATGCCATTATTTTTGCAATGTACAATCCAAAACTGCCCTTTCCCCATCCCTGTCTTTTTAATTTTTTGATGTGATGAGCATTCCAAAATTTTTGCGTTGTACATCACATAATTTCTCCTGATCTGTTCGCTTTGATTTTCCTGCTTAGTGTAATGTTCATTCCGATTTCTTGCCGTTCACAAGGTTCACGCGAGGAAGGTTAACGGCTCGCTCTGTCATTGTTTCAAACCATGGATGTCGTGAGATGGTTTTGATTAGCACATCCCCATCCAGAAAACCTAATTTTTGGAGTGTACATGACAATGACAGAGCAAAAACTTAATGACACGGTTATCAAACCAACCAAAGAAACCTACGAAGTTTTGCAAAAAGCTTATGACGTTTTAAATAACGGTTTATTTGAAGGCAAACTTCCCAATTGCTTGATTACATTGCAACGGCGCAAGCGATCCTACGGTTATTTTTGTGGTAACCGGTTTAGCCGCGAAGACGGCCAGCTTACGGATGAGATTGCCCTTAATCCTAGTCATTTCAGGCAGCGTCCGATTCAGGAAATTCTGGCCACCCTCGCCCATGAGATGGTGCATCTCTGGCAACATCATTTTGGCAAAGCCGGTCGAGGCCGCTACCACAATAAAGAGTGGGCCGGAAAAATGAAAGAAATCGGATTACAGCCCAGTGATACCGGTGAAGAAGGCGGCAAGGAAACCGGTGATCGTGTTCACCACTACATCATCCCTAATGACAAATTTGAGCGCATTGTAAAACGGCTGTTACAACGTGGCTTTGTCCTCACCTGGACCGAGCAACCGCACGTTCTCCATGGAAACGGGGAAGAAAATAGCAATACAAAAGAAGGTGAATCGAAAAGCGGCAAGCGCGTTAAATATGTTTGCAGCCATGAAGACTGTGAACTTGCTGCCTGGGCCAAACATGAAGCACGGCTTATTTGTGCCGATCATATGAGACCGATGGAACCGGTCTCATAAAAAGTAACTGGCATCGGAACAATGAACAGCGTACTTCTACTTTTCTTTTTGTATTTGGCATTAATGATGATGCTACCGCATATTTTAGAAGTGCTTTTATGTATTTTAGAGTTGATACTGGAAGCTCTCATCATCGTATTGCTCTGGGTCTGTCGGCAAATCAAACGCCTGATTCTTTACTGCATGGAGAAAGTCAATCATGCCAAGATGCTTAAAGGATACCGTGAGAAAGTCAGGAAAAAATTTGGCGAGGAGGAAGCTCGTCGATTTGATGCAGACCCGGAAGGCTGGGCCAGGGAAAAATTCCGTCAACATCAAGAAGAACAAGAAAGACTGCGGCGGGAAGAAAAAGCGCGCCAGAAACACCGTGAAGAAGAGAAGCAACGACGTGACCACCAGTCCACCCCTGTGAATTCTTATGACGAGGCACGTCGGTTACTCGGACTTCCTAATGAGTTTACACACAAAGAATTTGAAAAAGCCTACCGCCGTGCGATGATGAAAGTCCATCCTGATCGTGGCGGTTCGCACGACAAATGTTTGGCAGTACAAAAAGCACGTGAAATAATAAAAAAGCGACTTGAGTATAACTAATTTATTAACATCGAATGAATCATTTGGGCATCAAAATCCTATTTTGTCAAGTTTGAGCTAAATTAATGGCTTAGCTATTCACCTTACATTTAACCAGGGCCAAACGAAATCTGGTAAAGTATAATTTGTATTAGACTAACCGATTAATATTAAGATATTATGCCCAGATCATATTCAGTTTTGGCAGGTGAAATCATAGAGCTTAGCCGTCGATTATCACATCAAAGTGCGGATGATGCTGTAAAAACAACATCATTGCCAGGTCACGATCTTTTAACAATTAAAGAATCATTTCATACAAATATTGACAAGAAATACGATCAGTATTATCAAGATATAATAAAAATAGAAAGGGAAATAATGAAAAATAAAGAAGACGAGCTATCTGAACTGGCCAATTTTAGCTTTTCGCACAATATGCTAGCTTATCAATTTGGTGTTGATGTATCTGATCTAACCCCCGAATTCTTTGAAGAACAAGAAAAGATTATGATGGAAGAGCACGAAAAATGGTTAGATCAATTTGAGACAGAAAATGGTTTTAGACCAGACGAAATGACACCAGAAGAAAGAAAAATTCTTGACAAAAGAATTCATGAAATGAAAATGACAACGAATGATGCCGAACCTAATCCTAAGTGAGAATTCGAGAAGAATCCCATTTCATGCGTGAAAGGCTGATCCAAGAGTTCGAGGCGGCCCTATACGGTGCATGGAATGACATTGAACGTGCAGCAAAATACTATTCTACACATGCCAAGAAAAACCCAGAGACTTTCTATATAAGGGACACAAATTTTCGGTTCCTTGTAACTAAGAACAGGAGCCGAATTGATGACCTCGCCCGGGAGATTGATACGCATATTAATCAATACTGTAGGGATGCGCTTGCAACTTATGCTAAAGATCATGATGCTGTGATGAAAAAGTATCGTGAAATCGAAGGGATAATGAGTACAGATAGATTAGAGTCGATTCATGGAAGACCTGTACCTGCTCATATAAATCAAATGCAGGGGATTTATTACTGGCAATGAAAATGCTACCAAGCTATGAGTTTTCTGGGTCAAGCGATATTAAAAAATGGCGTGATCTAGTAAATAAAACTACAAGGGCAATAGATGATGCTGTAAAAGCCCATGATGAAGTGTCAATTCTTCTGACAGAAAAGGAACGCAGACATGCCGAAGGCGTAGCAACTAAAGGCAAGTTTATGACGAGTGCAGCCCTAATATTGGCTAGAGTACTCTTTGGTAGTGGAGGAGTTCCACCGCCAGTTTGATTGCCACATACTGTCTAGACTTAGAAACGAAAAGAGGAGGCTTACGCCCCCCCTTCCTCATCCTCACTATCTCTAGCTGCACGAACTAACTTACCGGTGCGTTCGTAGGCTTTTTCTGCCAGACGGGCCAGGCGCAGAAGCTGTGTACCGGAAAAGCTGTCCGTATCCTGTAGATCACCGCCTGTGTCCTTGTAAGACCTGGCAAAGGTGACATTAAAGAAGATGCCGTTTTCGCTTTTGTTTTTCCAGATCGCCGCTTTAATTGCTCCATCACGCAGGGTTTCGACGGGACGTTTTTTCGTTTTCTTAGTCATTTTAAGTTCTCCTGTTTTGTTTGATTTGAGGCCGTACCCATCACAGCCTTTACAGGTGCCCTTAAGCAGACGGAAACCGGTTCGCCCAAAATCTGAAAACAGCGAATGGAGCGGGCAGCGCAGCAACACGGGAGCGCCCGTTTTCACCCTGTTAGGGGTTGATTTGGGAATCAGGAACGGGAACGGATGCAGGGTTAACCGAAAAAGGTGTGATTGATGTGTACCGGCCACTAAACGAAACCAAGGAGAAAAACGCGATATGACAAAATGAAATCCCGTCGTTCATTCCGCGTAGTTTTTGGTGCATTCGTTTGTAGCGATCAAATAAAAGCAAATAACGGCTTGATCTGTCACCTGCTAGAACCGTCACATCAGGTCATGGACTGAATACGGATATGCGGGTTTTCCTTGGTACATGATGAATAAAACCAGCTCAGCAGAAATAATTGTAGAGGCTGATCCATCGAACAGGAGTGCATGCAAGGTTGGGACGAGGATGAGGGCAAGGGTTTTGCATTTGAATAGAGCCATTACTAACCAAGCACTATCAAATAACATTATGAAATCTGACTCTCATTTAAACAAAGACTTTCTCACTGACTTTATGCGGGATATACCGCGCGGAGTAGCCAATCGTTATTTGCGTCAGCAAAGCGTACCGCAGGCCCGATGGCAGTTGCCGAGCGATATCGTTGGGAGTTCTGCGCTGACTTACGACCCGGATCATCCGGGCAGTAAAATCCTGATGGGTGCGCTTGGCGATAAGCTGATTGGGATTGAAGATAATCGGCATGTGCTCACGGTCGCGGGATCACGTGCCGGCAAATCTGTCACACTGATTAGTAATTTATTATTCTATCAGGGCAGTGTATTGGCGCTTGATCCGAAGGCTGAACTAACTACGCTCACAGCGGCACGGCGTGCGTCCCTAGGTCAGAAGGTTTATGTTCTGGACCCGTTTCATTATGCACCAGAGTCTATTGCACACCTGCGCGCATCCTATAACCCCTTATCTGTGCTCAAACCGGGTAGTTCGACTTTGATCGAGGATGCAAGCCTGATTGCTGATGCGATGGTTGTTCAGGGCGCCGGCAACAAAGACCCGCATTGGGATGAAAGTGCGAAGAATTTCATCGAGGGTGTCATCCTTCATGTGGCTACTGATCCATCTTACAGGTACAAGCGCACCCTGCTGACTGTTCGAGCGCTAATAAATTCAGCCATGAAGCCCGATGATGAAGATGAAGAAATGTGTGATTTGGAACGGGCCATGCTTATGAATGCGATGCGTCTGCAAAAGCGGAAAAAAACCGAAGATGTCGGTAGAGCCATTGAAGGCGCGGCGCGTGATTTTTACGAAAAAAGTGATCGTGAGCGGGATAGCGTGCTTTCGACCATCCGGCGTCATACGAAGTTTCTGGACTATACTGGATTACGCTCTGTACTTAAGGGTGGTGATTTTGATCTGCGCGAGCTAAAGAACAACCCGCAAGGGGTGAGTGTATATCTATGTTTTCCAGCTACACGGATTGAGATTGCCGGACGCTGGCTGCGTATCTTCATTAACCAATTGCTTGATGCCATGGAGCGCGAGCAAACGAGGCCCCCTGCCCCCGTGCTGGTATGTCTGGATGAATTTCCGGTATTGGGATATATGAAGCAACTTGAAAATGCCGCCGGGCAGATTGCTTCTTTTGATGTCAAGCTCTGGGTGATGTTGCAGGACTGGAACCAAGGCAAAGCACTTTACGGTGAGCGGTGGGAAACATTTGCCGGAAATGCAGGGATATTGCAGTTTTTTGGCAATAATGATGTTGCCACTACCGAATATATCAGCAAGCGCCTTGGCAAAACCCGTGTCGAGGTTGCCCGGATGGGCGAAGTTGCACCGGAACAAAGCGCACACGGCCTTACCGGTAAAAGTTCATCGATTGAACTGCATGATTTGCTAACGTCGGAAGAAATCAGTCGGCAATTTGCGCGTAGTGACAGGCTTAAACGCCAACTTGTTCTATGGGCGGGTTATCACCCGATAGTGATCCAGCGGGTGGAGTATTTTGATAAGCAAAGTCTAGTTTGGAAAACTTTTAAAGGGAAATACGCAAAAATTAAAACTTGACATATTGAAAAACAGCCTTTACTGGAGTAAGCATGAAGAAAATCAGGGTTATATTTTTGAGCGTGGCGATAGTAGGGGCCAGTGCAATTTCAGCGCATTGGATACAGTTAATAATTTGGGAAAATCAAGCTTGTTGGGTTGATTCTAGTACATCACTTGCTCGGGATAAGGAGTCGATGTCAAAAGAAGAGTTCTCCAGACTCTGCAAAAGAGAACGTGAAAATCGAAAATTTGAATTATGACAAACTATACATAATACTTATGAAGCTATGCCTTCTTGGCTTGTATCACGAGTTCTAAAACAACTCGACAAACATGAAAAATAAGCGCCTCGCATAAAATTAAAATGCCACTGAAATACAGAATAAATTGAATTCCTACATCTGTAGGCAGATAAACACTGTTACGCATTAATTCCGATATCAGTATTATCGTCCCCGCAATTACTAAAGGGAGTAAAACGCGAATTTGTTGAAACCCCCGTATAAGCCACCACATGACAAAACTGAAGATCATAATCACTAAACAATAAACTATATATTTCTCTAGAAAAGCATTGAAAGGATAATATTGCTTGAACACCAGTTGGGAACCAGGTAAAAAAATGCTACCAAGTATTAGAGTTGCAATACCGGCACCTATAGAAAGCACTTTGTCAATAAAAAATCCTAAGGCTGACTCCTTTAATTTCTCATAGAAGTTTGCGAAGTTCATTTAGTAATTCCTAATTACTGATCTAACAATATAAAGTAGGTGAAATTGATATGGGTATTGGAGAATAGACTTGTGCAAAAATACAAACAGCCCAGTCACTTGTCACGATTTTCACTGGCTGCTCAACAACAAAGAGGACGGGTTGAGCAACATCTTCAGGCAATTGGTATCCAAAATCGAAATCCTGAGAATTAGCTAGACTTACGACTCCAGAATTTTTGTGCAAAAATAATTTTGCATAATGTTGAATTCTATCATTGACATTATTGACTTCTGAAAAATCTGCACTATTAAGTGTGACAATGCCTGGAGCGGTAATCGCAAAGTCACTTAAAACAGAAGATTCAATTTTTATAAGACTGGAAGAATCTACATATTCGTCATCTGGAAATGCAGTAGCCTGACTTTGTGCCACAAAAGAAAAGTCGTCTGTCAATAGACTCGTGATTAGAATGGGGTATTCAAACCTATCTTTAGGGGAATAGAGAGCCTGTGTTGCATCAAGGACTAATCCTTCAGGTAACGGAGTATGTGATGATTCAAGGTATAAATCTGAATTTAACGAATGTATTTGATAGTGAGCATTATTGTTTGTTATCCCTGCGTCGAGAACCTGTTTTATTGGAAAAACCGTTTGGTCTGTTACAGAAGAATTTTCAAATATATACAATTCAGTTGGAAGCTTTCCAAGCTGCTTACTATTATGTATTGATTTTCTGGTCGTACGAATGCGCTGTTTCGGTTTGACTTTGGTGTATAAAGGCAACTTAATATCCGGCCAACGCAATGCCTGAATAACTTCATCACTTGTGTTTATAAGTTCATATCGTCGACATATAGAGTATGGTGGGAGTGTAATACTTGGATCGGCTTGTCCCAATGCATAAAGTTCCATGGTATATATTTCTTCTTGTCGAAAAAACTCTAGATTACTTTTCTTGAATACTGCTTCACCATTTGAGATTTCCTGAATGATCTGATCGGAATCTTCTAATGGAGCACCCTCAGTGCTACAGGCCTTCACTGTACTGGCTGCACAAACTGTTTGAATACTTATAAAGACATAAATAAATGGAAGTATTAAAAGTTGGAAAGCATGTCTCACTTTAATATCTTTAATCAATAAAATTGTTATGAAGGTTGGCATAAAAACATGAAACGTTTTAGCGTTTTCTCATTAGTTTAATCCCCTGTTGCGCCGCCTGCTTGCGCTCTTTATTCCCAAGCAGGCGTGATAGCGCCGGATTTTTTCCCGAAAGATAGGCAACCTCAGAAGCCAATCGTCCCCAATTGTCTCTTATTAAATAGTCACATTTGCCGCTATCAATGAGAATACATGCCACATTACGAGCATCAGTGGCAGCGGCGTAATGTAAAGCGGTTTCACCGTTTGTTTTATCCTGGTAGTTGACTGGAAAGTTTTCTTCAACAAAGGCAGAAACGCGTTTGTCATGGCCCTGTTGTGCGGCCTTTAAAAATATCTTTCCAAAATCATCAATTAAAGCTGCGCGCTCGTCATCACTGCTCTCATTAAACTTCTTAATATGTTCACGAAGCTCTCTATATGAAACAATGGACGAAAATTCTGGGCGCTCCATGTCTAAGTCTACTCTCTCAATCGCACGACATTGTAGGGGCGTTTACGATTTTCACGTTGGGTTTTTTGACTTTTGGACTTACCCTCTTCCTTGGTTCTATGCTTATAAAACATCATGACTTTATCGGGTAAATTTGAATTAGCCCATTTCTCAACATTTAAAAAATTAATATCCAGATCGAGTGGAAACTCCTGCTCGACAAGTGCAAGAATATCATAAGAGTCTGCTTCTTCCCAAATTGAAGTCGCGGCAGCCAGCGTATAATAGTGGCGATTTCTTCTATTGTCGGTATTCTTTAAAAAAAACATCAAATTATCTTCAGGCGTTAAGATAGCCCAGCCACTATGAACAGTATGTGCAGACCGAAACTGCCTGCGTTTTTCCTCCCCCCATTCTTTGTAAACGATACAATATTGTATTGAAAAATACTCACGTAGTTCCACCACTTCGATCAAACCATTCTCATTTGGTCTTTGTAAGGTTAGCTGCGTGCTGACAACTCCTTCTATTGTAGACTTATAATGGTTATAAACGCCTTGTAATTTTTTGGGTGGCGTAAGACGAGCTGTCTCCGATCCATCATCAAAATATTCGAGTAGACGTAATGCGGCTTGAGCACCGGGGATATGTTCTTCTAACTCATCTTCATTTAGCAGGTCGAGTTCTTCATGTGTCACAAAATTGACAATTGCTTCCAGTACATCAGGCTTTGGCACCGGATATTTCCAGCCACCCTTCTTATCTTCAGCCCCTTGTACGAACTGCCTTAACCGTTCTGCGCCGTGTTTGGGGCCGCTCTTGCTTGTTCCGCCGATTTCATAACCGGTATATACGGCAATGGCCTCACGGACATCTTTCCAATTGAAATATTTACCGTCCTCTTCCCTGCGTTCATAACAGTGATAGGCACGCAATGCATTACGGACTCGCATCAGTTGCCAGTCGGATAGTTCGCGTAACGCTGTTTTCTGCTGTTCTTGTTTTACGTCCTGATTCATTAGTGCCGCTATTGATAGCGAGCTTTCATTTTACCGCAGTTCATATTTATGGCAACACGCATCAAGCACAAGGTTGGTACGAGGATGAAGGGAACCTGTCTATAGGACGATAGAGATGGTTTTTTAAAAGTAATCGAAATCTAACAACTGTAAATACGAGGTCATAGATGTTTAACAATTTCGGACAAAACCCAAAGAGGGTCAAGGTTAAGAGTGTCAAAGGCTGGCGTAAGACCACAAATCAGTAACGGCAACGGCGTCAAAGTAATACGAACGGTGAGACACCATGGTACCGCCAATTTGAACGACCGCACAAAAAAGGACAACATTAATGTCGATGATATGCGGCAAAAAATAAAGACCTGTCTTTGCCTGGTTTTATAAATGATGCCGGGTAAAGACAGGCTCTCAAAGTAGAGAAAATCATCATGAACAGCGATCAATCAACCAAAATAGTCGAAAAAGTTTCCCCCTTTGGTGGTGAGCCTTTTACAGTCCAAAGAGTTTCCAGTGACGGGACGCCACTTTTTGAGATTCTTATTGATGAACTAACGCCACTGCGTGCCAAGTTTGTTGATGAACTCACAGCATTTTGTACGGTTATTTTTGGGATAATTTGTTTATATGGGTTATATCAAACTAAGCCTGAATCTGGATTGATTTGGTTTGCTGGGTTTTGTGTGCCGCCATTATCATTCGTTTTGCTCGAATGGTTGTTCATTATTCTGCTTTCTAAAAAAACCAATGTGGTTCTTACCCCTTCTGAATTCAGAGTGGAAGTAAACAAGCAATGGCTGGTTTATGACCGGACCTTGACGCATCGTTTCGTCATGATGCGTCATGATGAAGCCCGTGCCGAAATGGAAAAACATGATTTAGAAATTAGACGTGCAGCGAATTCCGGGCGGATTATCAACAAGAAACGGTATTATGCCGAGTCCTTTCATATTGTTTTTGAATATGTAGGCCACCGGCATGATATTGCAGAAGTTTACGACCGAAACCGCGCCACAGCTATTATTGCCCGGCTTAAAGCCTGTGATGAGGTGATGAACAACATTGCTAAACTTGGCGATGGCGAAGCCCTTGGCCCGGAAGACCAATGGGGCGAGCAACCCGGGGACTTGCCGTGAGGTTGGATGCTTTAGTTTTAAATGATTGTTTTTATCTTAAATCAAGTGGTTTCACTCTGATAAATTGCTTTAAAACTGCTTTTAAGAGCATATAAACTGACATAAACTGCTCTTAAGGGCAGTTTATGTTTGACAACTTTGCAAAACATTTGATATGCTCTTATGAGCATATAAACTAGGAAAAGGTGCTCTATAAAGCATATGGTGGCAAAAAATCTTTTAAGCGAAACGCCTCCCTATCCGGTTGAACAGGCTATTAAACGCCTAGGCACGAATCTGCGCACGGCTAGATTACGCCGCAACCTGACGATTCAAGAGGTAGCAAAAAAAATTGGCACGGGACCGCGTGCTGTGATGGACGCCGAAAAAGGCAAACCATCAACCGGGCTTGTTGTCTATACCGCCCTGCTCTGGGCCTATGATTTACTGGAGCCGATCTCAGCCCTGGCTGATCCGGGGAGAGATGAGGAAGGCTTGAACCTTGAGTTATCACGGGGACGCACGCGTGCTCATACAACAGAAGAGTTGGACAATGACTTCTAACTTCGGCACTACAGAGTGCTTTGTTTATATTACTTTACCGGGGACCACAGAATTCGTGACAGCGGGACGGTTTGTGTTGGAATCAAATCGTGCGGGTATGCCAGTGGGCCGGTTCGTTTATGGCAAGAGCTATCTGGCACGACCAGAAGTGGTGCCCATTGATCCGCTCGAACTCAAACTAGGTAAAAGAACGTACCGTACGACAGCACTTAAAGGCGTATTTGGTGCATTGCGCGATGCCGGGCCCGATTACTGGGGACGCCGCGTTATCGAAAAACATGCAGGTAAACCGCAATTGGGGGAACTTGATTACTTGCTCTGCGCCCCTGATGACCGCGCAGGTGCACTCGGCTTTGGACTGAACCAAGAACCGCCTGCCCCTAAACGGGAATTTAACAAGACGCTTGACCTTCAACAGCTACACCGCCTTGCAGATGCGATTATTGCTGATGAAGAAATTGCTCAGAGCCCCGAAGCTGATCAGGTTGACGATTTGTTGCTTATAGGTACATCAATGGGTGGTGCCAGACCAAAAGCCGTCGTCGAAGATGATGACGGACTATGGATTGCAAAATTTGGGCGCCCTGATGACAAATGGAACCAGGCTCGTGTCGAACATACAATGCTGGTGCTTGCACGATCCTGCGGTATTCAAAGTGCTGAGAGCCGGATTATAACGATTGGCGGACGTGATGTACTGTTGGTCAAACGCTTTGATCGTGAAAAGGCCGAAGACGGTTATTTGCGTGCACGCATGATCAGCGGGCTGACCTTGCTGCGAACCGAGGATACACATCAGCACCGTGAACGCTGGTCCTATGTGTTAATGGCAGAAGAGCTACGTCGGGTTTGTGCTGATCCGGTGCATGATGCCAACGAGCTATTTCGCCGTATGGTTTTTAACGCACTAATCTCTAATATAGATGACCACCCACGCAATCATGCGTTGATCGCCAAGGATAAAAACTGGAAGCTTTCGCCAGCCTACGACCTGACTCCTTCTATGCCGGTGAGTGTGGAGCGCCGTGATCTTGCCATGAGTTGCGGTGACTGGAGTCGCTACGCCCATGCCAACAACTTGGTCTCCCAATGCCAGCGATTTCATCTCAAGCGTGAAATGGCCGAAAATATTATTATATCTGTGGAGGAGAAGATCAAAACAACTTGGTATGAAACCGCACGTCGCGAGGGTGTATCCGAACGGGATTGTGAGACGATCAAAACGGCTTTCGCCTATCCAGGATTCCGGCTGCCACTTGATGCCCAGGATAAATGAGAAACGACTTGAACTTGCATCTAGTTACTTACTACCTGTTCAAGCAAGCCGATGCATTGGTTATGATCAGCTCATATTCGATTTCGACAATCTCGCCATTTATTTTCATACCACGGGCGATTGCATCGTAATCGATATAGTAGCGAAGATGCTCCGGCACTTCGGTCGTTTCATTGATCAGATAATAGGCGTGCTCACTGGCTGAACATTCACAAAGACAAACATCTTCGTGGCGTTCTAGGGCATCGTTTATCGAAAATAACAAGATTCAAAAAGGAGATGTGCTGGTGATTTATGAAGCCAAGATGATTGGCAGTAGACAGTTACTGGAATTCGTTAAAGCTACCAAAAAAAGCCGAGGCCAAGCTGGTATATCGCCTTACATGTCAAATTTATATGCTCTCAGTGTAATGTTATCTTTTGCTGTGGCGGCAATCGCCCGCCTTCTAACGGATTTTTTGCACATAGCAATAGATTGCGCGGCGATCTCTCCGCCCTTGCTGTCCAAGATGCCTGCTGTGCATGTCGCGGATGAATGTGTAAAATAAAAGTAATAAAAGCACTCTAGGGATTTAAAAATGCAAGGAACGTGGATCAAAGAAACTACAAGTGATTGTATTGTAGTTTTTATACACGGAGTCTTGTCCTCAGGAGATACATGCTGGCGACACAAAAATGGGACCTATTGGCCGGAAATATTGGCCGCCGATACTGACATAGGACCCATCGGAATTTACGAATTCACATACAAAACAGGATTATTCTCAGGAAACTACCGTTTGGGTGACATTGTTGATGCACTTAAAGAACACTTGAGCCTTGATGGCATCCTTAGTAGAAAGAAAATAGTCTTTGTTTGCCACAGCATGGGTGGAATTGTCGCTCGAAAATTTATTGTCGAACGTGCAACGAGACTATTGGAGAAAGAAACGAATCTTGGGCTGTTTTTAATAGCGTCTCCATCATTAGGCGCAGACTACGCTAACTGGTTAACACCGCTTGCACGGTTTTTTGGGCACTCTCAAGCCGATGCTCTACGATTTTCACAAAGCAATGCCTGGTTGATGGATCTCGACCGAGAGTTCATGAATCTGAAAGAAGGAAGGCACTTGAAAATTATTGGGAAAGAACTGGTTGAAGACAACTTCATTGTTTTGAAGTCGCTTTTAAAAAATCAAATCGTACAGCCTATTTTCGGAGCCAGGTACTTCGGAGAGCCGTTCAAGGTACCAAACTCCGATCATTTTTCGATTGCCAAGTTAGAAAACGGTGATGCAATTCAACACAGACTGTTGGTCAAGTTTATTCAGGAGTTTTTAGATGAGACCAACACTCACAGCGCACCGAAAACACCCACCGCGAAACAAGTAGTGCGGGAGACTTCACAAGAACACCTCATAGCGACGGATGAGCCTCGGAGCCCAACCAAAACATCGGAAGATCATAGTAACATAGAACAAACAGCAAACGCCGGTTCCGGTTCAACGATCATCCAAGTAGGTGGTGATTTCAAAAAGTAGGACGATGCTATGCCTAGTGAAGTGAAGTACTCTACAAAGTTGGCTGAGTCTTTAATGTCTAATTCCCTTAAAGATTTTATGTCATCTCATCAGTTTACCCGCTGTCTATTGTGTGAGCACGAGAGTGCACGATCTGTAAGTGATGCATCCTACTCAGAAAACGAGGATTTCTGGCATGATGTGATTGACGAGACACTTCGTGCACCAGAGGTGGTTAGATTGGAGGGATTTCGGATCTTTGAGTGGATTCCAAGAAACCCTGGGCTCTTTCATACTCCAGATGCTGCGTGGAAGCGAGAAGAAGCGCTCAGGCATATTTCTCATGTCCGCGGGACACCTGAGGCTTTCATGCAAGCACTTGAGGCACTTCCGGATCACGCGTCTGGAGACATAACAGGAAAACTGACTTTAGGTAAGAAGGCAGATCGAATTAAGATTTTTAATCCTTACGGGAAAATGTCGATGCTCGAGGGAGGAATTGGTTGTGTACGCTTGCGCCCAATTTACCTTGGAGGGAGAGTAGACCAGGAATACTATGTCTTTTCTGCCACATCGAACCAATACGCCGATGAGGGCATACCTATCTTGGTTTCTTCCGAACTTGTAGCATCACTCCTCCCAGACATCACTAAGAAGGGCTATTCAGCGCGCACTGAAATTATTGGTAGGACTCGTTATATTCCGAAGGAGTTGTCTGATATATACTCGTCAAAACATGGGATTCCACGACTGTATGTTGAAATCGAGAGTATCGGAAAACGGTCCGATCCAATCGACAGAAGCTATGTTTCAGTGGCCTCAAGCTTTGTCGGTGATTTCGAGGATATTCGCGGGGTGTTCGCGACCTATGTGACTTTTGACCCAGGCTGGCGCGGAGCAAGAAACGGGGCAGCCAAATGGCTGAAAGAAGAGTACGCGGAAGGCCTATACAACGGCTATCTTGTTACAGATTTTGACGAGATCGCCCCGGAAGTAAGTGATACATTGTTCAGCCTGGAACGCGTTCAATCTGATGGTGATCTCGCAGGTTTAATTGATGAGCTTTATAAAACGAACGGCTACTTCAATTGGGATATGCTCGACAAAGCAAGAATCAATTTCAAAAACACACAGAACAAATACGAAATCCATCAAAATGTTAATGCAGGGTCTAATTCCAATATAGTACAGACTGCTAGAGATCATCTCGGCGACTAGGAATTTGTTTTCCGAGAGAACGACCAGGCTTGCCCGCAAAACTGTTACCTGCGAATCTACTGAGGCACCAGAATACTCATCGAAAATGGTGTCAGGCTTGTGCTAAGCATTTGCTATGAAAAAGTACAATCTAAACATATTGAAGGTTTGTTGGGCGTGCTAACATGGAACCGACAATGCCGGTTTAAGCCAGACTCGGAAATTGAACCAATTCTTCTATGAGAGATGCAACGAGGCATCGAGAGACTAAACCAGTCTTGGAATGATTGGGCCTTCTATCGAGTTGTACCTGAGCAACTTTTCAGCATTGCCTATGGCAGAATGAAGGTTGGTGAGGAGATGCCGGTTAAGATAGCGCACCGGTTATATGTACGCGCTGGAACAGGCGAGCGTGAATCAGAACATTATTCCATTTGTAGAGTTTCTGAACCATCTTGTCAGTAACCCCCAGAAATCCAACTGGATTAGTGGTAAGAAGAATTGATAGAAATTGACACAAATCCACAAGATTGGGGTTGTCAATATAGCACGATGATCCGTTAAAAGGACAAACTCTAATACTGTAACTTGGCGCACATGTTAAAACTCATGTGCGTTAGTCACGATCAGATTGTGTTCGATTTCAACAATTTCACCATTAATCTTCATATCGCGTGCGATTGCATCGTAATCGATGTAATAGCGAAGATGCTCTGGTACTTCGGTTGTTTCATTAATCAAATCATAGGCGTAGTCACTGGCAGAACACTCAGAAAGATAAACATCTTCAAAACGATTCAAGCTATCGCTCAGTGAATAACCCAAATCAAGCAAGAAGCAAATTTGCTGTACGGCGGTTTCATCCAGATCATTAAGCTTTTCAAACCAGAAGTGGACAGTAGCCTGAGAAATGTCGGCAGCACTTGCAAGATTTACCTGGTGATCGTCACCGTCGATAAACTGGATTTCGACTTCTTCGCAGCCTTGGTTGTTTAGACGATCCATGCCGCGCTCGAATGTTTCAATGCTATCGAAATAAAACCCGGTGTGATCCAGAGAGTAAGGTTGTGCGTAAAATTCAGGTCGGGTAGAAGTCATGGTAATTACCTCATCAAATAAGAATTAAATGATTCATCACCATGGCAACCCCCACACAACCGTGCGTGCGGTTTTCCCGCACACGGCTGTTCAATAGAGTATTCACCCAGTTGGCGACAGTTAATATAAAGATCGACATATCCTCGGTTCCGGCAAGGGATTAAACTGCAAGTAATTTTGGTAAACCTCAATCGTCATACTTTTCTTCTGACTGCGGCGGTTTATCCATTTAAATACTAACCATTTAACATTCCTATAAAACTGACCGAGACAGCGGTAGTTCCCGCTGATCCCAAAGTAGTTATAGTGCCCCGATAGTTTGGCTTTCAGAACCGGCCACCAGTCCTTTAAACGCAATAGATTTCGTATCGCTTTTAACCACAGCTTGATTTCTTTCAGCTTCCGACTCAGGTTTTCTTTACTGGTCTTGTGACCCATCATGAAATACCCTCGACGGCTGGCTGTACAATAATGCGTGAAACCAAGAAAATTAAACGTCGGCACTTTCTCCTTGCGTCTTTTGGCCTGTTGCCAGACCCGTCGGCCAAACCGTATGATTTGCGTCTTTTCTTCGGATATTTCCAGACCAAACTTGTCCAGTCGTTGTCTAAGTTCGTCAAGAAATTTCTGTGCATCGTGTTTGCTTTCACAGCAAACCACAAAGTCATCACAATACCGGATCAGCTCCACATACCCTTTGGACTTCGGCTTGAACTTCTTCTCAAACCATAAATCCAGCACGTAGTGCAGATAGATGTTGGCTAATAGCGGACTTAAATTACCGCCTTGTGGTGTCCCTTGTGTGGATGCCTGATAATCACCCGACTCTACGACCCCACTTTTTAAAAGTCGCCTCACTAACCATAATAAATTAGGATCAGCAATGCGCTCTTCTAAACAGCGGTGAAGCCAATAGTGTTGGACGTTATCAAAGAAACCCTTGATGTCTACTTCAACAATAACGTTGACCGGTTTGCGCATCACGGATTTATCCAAAGCATTTACAGCATCATGGCAATTCAGCTTAGGTCGAAATCCATAAGAACAATCCAGAAAGTCTGCCTCGAAGATACTTTCCAGTAGCTTCTTCAGCATGATCTGTACCAGCTTGTCCTCCACGCTGGGAATGCCTAATCCGCGCTTCTCCTTGCCACCGGCTTTCGGAATATACACCCGCTTAACCGGCTTGGCTCGGTATTGCTTGCTTTTTAAACGTTCCACCAAACGTGCCAGATTAACCTGTAAATCTTCCCCATATGCCTCGACAGTCACCCCGTCGATCCCACTCGCTTTACCGCGCTTGAGTTCTTGATAGCATTGAGCAAGATTCGCCTCATTGACATGATGAACCAGCGATGTGAATTTCAGTCGCTTGTCCTGTTTCGCCTTGTTGGCTATTGCGTTGAGCTTAACCTGCATCTCGATTCTTACCTCTGAGGGTTAGTAAGACAGGTACTCAACCCATCACTATATTGCTGGCCGCTTCCCCATGTACTTGGCTTTCCCAAGCTCAGAGTACTATCAGCCAGTCCGACTTCTTCTGCATCATTTGCCCGTCCTCGTCTTTGTTGACTTGTTCCGGCATACCCATTCGGGAACACAGAAGATCACCCAAGTTCACCTAATTTCCATTTCATACCGTGCCACGGCCTCCGACCCCGATAGAGCGAGGAGCGACTTGCCATTGCGTCACCCTTCGTGCTGCTTTCCGTATCATGAAAGACGTCAGCCTCTATGATGTTGACAATTACGGGGCTCAATACCTTCACTTGCGTTGCGGCCTGGTATGTCCCTTCCACTGGCTTCACGACATTTGTCACCGCCTGCCGTGCAGTGGTTGGTTCTATGCTGGTGGCTAACCTTTGCATAGGACGGATTTTCACCGACTGTAAATTAGGCGCTTTACTTGGCGCACTCATGATTGATCTCCTGTAAGTTTCGGTTTGTTAAAAGACGCGAAACAACGAAGACGGGGGAACAAGCAGGACAGGCACCGCCAGGGAAACAGGCAACACGGGAGCATAGCGAATGGAGCGGGCAGCCTGTTGCCGGTCCGGCGCGCCCGGCTAGAAAAGTAAAGCGTTTAAAACAAACCGATATAGGTGCGGAGATTATCTACGATCTTTGTGCGGTCCTTAACCAAGATCAAAACAGCATTAGAAATTCTTGAAGATTTGAAACAACACTGTTCATTAAATGAACAAACATGTATGTCACTAGGATGACCTAATTTTGTAGATATGAGTTCATAATGCTGTGAAAGTCTTGCAAGTTATGTTTTTGTTTTTCGACCCAAAAGCTTAAATTGTTGCATTTTTCGACACAAATGAATGATATTCGACTGATGAAATTTAAGTTCGAGCGACCTACAGTCTTTCAAGGTACCGTTTTGCCTTAGAGCAATAAGCTGTTTGGTTTTCAGTGCTTGTCCATGGGCTTGAACTTTAAGCATCAGTAAGTGCTCCGTGCTATCAATCTCCTTGACATATTTGCGGCAACCAGAGAACTGAGGGTTCGTCACCATGACAAGATGCAGCATAAAACTATAAAATTGATAAAAATACCTGACCGCTTTCCTGATGACCCGATCATATTGATACGTCAAATCAATGGCAATAAAATACCAATCTTCTTGATTTGATTACGTAGATTGAGGTGAAGCAGAGAATTTCTATTCTTCACCTTCCTCCGAACACACGCCCCAATCCTGAAGCACTTCTTTTAAAGGAAATGATTGTTTCTTTCTCCATTCAGCATATGGAGCTGCAGTAGCACTCCAAGGTTCTAGTCTTGGTGTATTGATCTGCACACGTGCAGGAATATGTATCGCACTACCAAACGTTATAGCTTCACCTGCAGTTAATACAGTTACTTGATCAAGAAGCCTCTGTGCCTGTTTGGGAATGATTCGCTTGAAGTGATCAATATCATCCGGATTTTGCAAACGATGAGAAAAGAAATTGGCACATTGACTGAGAATTGTAGGGCTAACTTCGCTTGGGCGCTGACTTGCCACCACCAAAGACAACCCGAACTTACGGCCTTCCTTTGCAACACGCTCAAATGCTTTTCTTGATAGCGCTTGGCCCCGATCTTCTGACTGACGGATTGGACGAACGTAATTATGCGCCTCTTCGAGCACCAAAACCCATGGATTTGTATAGCGTTGATTAGCCTTTAGTTTTTCTCGTGCCTCAAGAAGAACTCGACCAATTATTGCACATACATATGGTAATGCTTCATGTGCAAGCATTGAAAGGTCGATAACCGTGGCCCTTAGATTACTACCAAAACCGAGACTCTGGAACCAATCATCTACACCCTTTATACCAAGAGCATCATAATTGTTGAATACTTGCCAACGTTTATCCGAGAGTCTTGCACGTAGGCGCATTCTTAATGTTGTAAGATGCTGCTCAATTCTAGGAGCATCTTCTCTGGATGCAGCGGCAACAAGATTGCGAGTATTCTGTAATTCAGTTGTTGCAATATATAAAGGTGTGTCACCACTTTGTGATACTGACTCTTGTTGACTATTTTCACCAAGAGACTCATGAACCTTTGCAGATAATTCATCTAGAACTTGTGCAACCTCTGCTGGATTATTAACTATCTGTCCATAGAAATTTTCATGGGTTGTATGTGAAGCAAGTACAGCTACTAATGGATCAGAATCTATCCCCGTATTGGAAAGAAAGCTAGTTATATTACCCAGATAAGATGCGACATCATTACGCCTTAGGTTCGTCAGTGTACCTCGCATGTTTTGAATTGATGCAAGTGCTTCATCTCTAAAATCACTCAACCCATGTTGGTCTGTTTGCGAACCTGATTTAAGAATTGCCCACCATGCCTTTAACACTGGTTGTTGTGTTTGCTCGGATGCACTAAGCCATTCGCAAATCTCTTCGGAATTCATAAGCCACGCTGGAACAGTAAACTCTATACCGTTCACATAGGCTTTATTAGGCTCACGCTTGTACTTGCGAGTTTCAGCATCTAAAAATGCATTCGCATATTCCCCATTTATATCTAGAATGAAAACATGCGGGTCGTGCTCCTTTTGATTTGCAATTTTTTCGCTATAAAGCACTGACTGAAATAGGCTAGCAACGGTAAAAGATTTACCTGAACCGGTGTTTCCAACAATAGCAAGAGGCCTTGAAAAAAGGTCATTAAAAGAAGCTTTTATCTTAGTAGTTTCATTACCTGTTTGATGTCCCAGTTCAATCGGACAATCAAATTGACCATCATTTGATAAACTCCAATTCTGTGGCCGGTTTTTCTGAGGAGGCTGACTAAATACACTTAGCAATATTTCTGGGTTTGCAACTTCGGCAGGTGTATCAAGTGTTGGAAGCATGGTTATACCAGGATCAAATTCCCACCTGTTTTGACCGTTTTGTTTAACCGTTCCGAGAAGCTGGACTGATGCAATACGTCGAGGCTTCGTTAGTTCGAGAGAAAGTTCTTCATCTCTTTGAGGATCATACGTTTCTCGCGCCTCAAGATCAGTCAATGTGCCGAGTGCATGTGTTCCTGCACCAAGATCGAAAATTATAAAGGAGTTAATTGCCACTGCCCTATGAACACCATCCAGTGTTGCGCGTGAAGATGACTTTGTTTCAGGAGACAGTTCTACCTTAAGTCGGAAACCATGAACCGTAACAACATGACCAATAACCCGATGCTCTTCCATCATGACCCCGAGTTAATATCTTGAGTCTTTTTAATCTGATCTTCGAATATACGTAATCTCTTATAATCCTCTAGCCATTTGACATCTGGCATGACGTTTTGTGCAAAATCGGCAAAAGTTGCAATTTTATATGAACATTCACTGCCATTAGCCACACGTTCAGTAAGTACAAATGCCCTTTGTCCCAGACTCTGATAATTTCTTATCTTTTTTACGATGATGCTTTCAGGATTCGGCTCTACAACAAGCATAACTAAGGATGGATTCATTAGAGCTGTCTCTACTATTCTGGTCACATGATCATCACTAAATCCATAGCCAAGCACCATTAGGAATGTCTGTGGTTGATTTAGTCTCCCATGAAAGAGTCGAAATAAGTGTGCATATGGCATCTCCAGCGTTTGTGAAAACTTCTGGGAGGTAGGTAAAATACCAAATCTGGGAATTGACTTAAACTCTTCACTCTGAAGCAATATTGCTTTCTCTTCTACATTTTTATCGCGATATTCGGAGAATTTAGACAAATCCTGATGTTGCGCATGAAACGAACCGTCTTCATCTTGCCGCCAGTGAACCGATCCATGAAGTTTGTAGAACTGAAGAAATTTATCAAATCGTCTGACACGACCCTCGGCAATATCACCAGGATAATAAAGATCAAGACCGTAAACAGATGGATCAAAACGTGCATATGCCTTACCCGTAAATCCGTCTGAATAATGAATACCAAGTTCTTCCATTGCTTGCTCAAATAAAGTGTCATAATTTAACGTGAATAGATGTGTCCGTCCTAATGTTGCATCTCGCGCTATAAGTTTAGCTAAAAATGGAATATGACCAGATGTTTCGGAACTATCATGTTTAGATAACTCTGCTCGATCAATTTGCAAGGCACATTCGACAAATATTGCCTTCTGAACCCAATTACATAGGTCCTTCCCATCGTTATCATCAAGCTCTACATCATTTTTCCATTTGATGGATTTAATTGGTGACTTGCAATCATCGGTCATTGTTGAAGCATTAAACAAATAGCTAAGCCAAGACTCGAAATTCCCTTGGCCAAAATAATTATCCTTTTTCCATTGAATAACTGCCTTTGCTTCATTACCTAACGTACATTTCTCGACAGCATCAATGACGAGACATTCCAGATTATTTTCAGCTGGTCCAGACATCAATCGACCACCAGCACCTACAGAACATCCTGCTGCCGTCAATACAACAACATTTTCCATCCGAAGCCAATCTGAAAGTAACGCTTGAACTCGACGTAATCCTTCAGCCGAATCTTTTCCTCGCAAAAGATCCTCAGTTTCTCCTGCTGATCCAGGAGAAATTAGTTGGTATTTACATGAATCTGTCATCTTCCTTCCCTATTCTGCCGAGAGTTTTAAGCTTGACGATATAAAAATATTAGTTAGTCCCAATTTCATTACTCAATAGTTTCAATTTAATGAATTTGGATAAGGATTTTTTGCTTGCACCCTGCAATAAAATTGTATTTTTAGCTTTTCCTTTATTTTAACGTGTTGAATCCCTTAGGCCTGGCTATGTTTAAGCTATCAAAATATATGCGAAGTAAGTTTGTCCTAAGATTTCAATCAATGTCTAATATTCTAGAACTTTTGCCACAAACTTGCCACAAGCTTAAAAATGTTGAATCAGAGAATGGCGGATTCCTGCGGGTTACAAGAGATCAATGATTTGTGGCAAAAATACAGCTTTTTAATTAATATGGAAAAATAAATGTATCTAACCTATTGATTTAATTATGGTCGGAGTGGAGGGATTCGAACCCCCGGCCCTCTGCTCCCAAAGCAATATAAAAGCGCTACTTTACTGAGATTTAGTGACTTTTTGCCACAGATTTGCCACATAAATTCTCATCAACGTAGCGCAAGATGCCTCCTTCATCTTCAAGAGTCTCTGTTTCCTTCTTTCTAATGATATGTCCGTACACATCAAACGTCATCTTTATATTCTCATGACCCATGACCGTTTGAACGTACTTCAGACTTTTATTTTGTTCAATTAACATTGATGCAAAGAAATGCCTCAGAGAATACGGTGTATAAAGTTTAACCGGTTTAGATGATTCAGGCCCAATGTCTGGCAAAATCATTCCCGCTTCCTCCATGAGCTTATGAAAACCTCTCCTCACAAATACATTGTAGCGTTGAAAAAAACCTCCACGTCGTGTTGGAAAGACAAAGTCTTCATTACCATGCTTTTTCACATAATGTTTCACCATATCCAAAGAGCTTGATCCAACCGGAATATATCGACGGCCAGCTCTCGTCTTTGGTGGCCCGATTCTGTTGCTTCTATCTAGCGCCTGAACGACTTTCACTCCGCTATTCTCAAGAGCGTGAACTGGAAGCACAAGGTATTCCTGTGGCCTCATACCACTATCCGCTGCCAAATAAATCATGGGGCGATAACGTTCCCAAGCTGCTGCTACTTCGTTATTTTTTGAATTTGCCAATTTGTCAGCAGTATTCAGTATGGTGCGCAACTCTTCAATAGATGGAATTTTGACAGGTTCTTTATGACGTGCACATGCTCTGATGGATACATTCTGCGCCGGATCGCTATTAATTATCCCACGGCGTTTCATTTCTATGAGTACAGAGTGAAACGAAGATAATACTTTCTGGCCTTGATCAACACTACAATTTCGTTTCAACCAGGATCGAAACTCAATAACATCGGGCTCTTTGAGTTCGCGCAATTCAGAACTCCAATCGAATGATTTCATAGTACGGGCGCGCCATTGGTAGTTTTCTAATGTAGATGGAGAAACCGGATTTCTGTCATCACGCCCCTCTTTTTCACAAACATCCAACCATAAATCTATTGCATGTTCGATAGTCTGAATGTCGGGATGGCGACTACAGCCACTATTTTCATACATGCTTCCGCTCTCTACGAATGCGCGTGCTTCCTTCAGTGTGCCAAAGCTCTTAAATGCATACCCCGATTTTGAGGTTTTACTTGGGTATCGAACCTGATAGGTGGTTCCCTTTTTTCCTATTCGCTTCCTTATGTCTGCCATAATCATCCATGTTGCAGATTGATTCCGGTAAATCAATAAAAAATCAATTGAATCCTAATGTTTTGCACTGTTTTCAGCATCAATCTGTAGCTGTTGATAAATTTTAACCAGGGTTCCTTTCTCTATTTTTAACCTGCCTTGTATCGGATCAACAAAGAAGGGTAATTTACGTTTACCTTTGGCATCCGGTTCGGCGGCACGTTTTATCTGTCTGTCGTTTAACTCGACACCCATTTCCGACAAAACCTGCTTAGCTTGATCTAAGTCTAAATAACATGGTGGTTTCATACGCTTAGCATCCTTTCTTAAACTTTGAATTCATCAGCGGCGCTACGATATGGCCCTTTGCTGTAGAGCTTGTTAACAGCTCTTCCGTGTTTATTATAGGGTTCAACATCATCACCGAAGCCATTGGTCGGATTGATAAACAAAGTTGCACCCCGAGAATAGCGTACCGCAAAATCATCTTCCACTTCGTGAAGTTTTTCGAATAGCGCCTGACGAATATCTGCCATAGTCATTTCGCCTTTAATACGTATTTGCATTGCACCAACCCCTTAAGATTCAACTCATAGTTTCATTTTAAACCTTAAATTCTTAATGAATCGTAAACGCTATGCTGAAAAACCGCAGAACTCTGCGGGTTACAGCCGACTCTCTCCAAACGATTTCACGTAATAAGTGCATACAGCTTCAAGCATTAAGACACATTCCTAATGCCGTGCTTGCACCCTGTTTTGTTGTTTTTTCCCTTTTCTATCCCACACCCATGGGTCCTTTCCACCGATTGATTGTGATGACGACGGGCAAGGAAAGGCCCCGATGGGTGGGGTCTCCAAAGAAAAGGAGAAACATCATGAACAGGATTATCTCAGCCTCAGAATTACATCAAAAATCTTACAGTGAACTTTGCGGTTTATTTAACGCGGTATCGCTGGAGCTGAGGCGAAGCAAACCTGGCACACCAGAACGCCGTACGGCACTTGCCAGTCTGGATAATATCCAGCGTGCCATGGCACAGCGCCTTGCCGTGCCATATCCAAAACCGCCGGGCTTATAACCACCTAGGCCAGTAAAGCCAGTCTTCAAGACCGGCTTTACTCCTTTGTATGACACAAGGTTGGTACAAGGACGTAACTCTTTAGCCACTGGCATATTCTGTGTCATGAAGCTGAATAGAAAAGTTAACAGCAATGAAAGCGACCTGGTGCTCTTACCGCGCTTGATCCGTTTTCGTGATGCGCCGCGCTATCTTGGCATGGATCGCAACAAGTTTAATACGATGGTACGGCCCTACATCACTGAAATTCCACTCGGTAAACAGTCCATTGCTTTTGACAGGCTTGAATTAGACGCCTGGGTGAGTCAATATATAGCTTGCAACGGGCGTCGTCCGATGGCCTCAATACTGGAGGACGATATATGTCACAACGCAACAGAATGCCGGGGCTCCGCCTTAAAGGTGGTATCTGGCATATCGAAAAACGATGTAAAGAGCTCGAAGGCGGCTGGCTCCGTGAAAGCACGGGATGTACTAGCCGTTCTGAGGCAGAAAAAGTCCTGATCTGCCGTTTGGCAGAAATAAGGCAAGTGGTGCAGCGAAAGCAAGAATGCATCTATTTATTCGAGGAAGCGGCTTTGCGCTATCTCGAAGAGATAGCCGCAAAACCTTCCGCTGAAACGATGGCAATGCATCTCGATCAGCTTTTTCCGTTTATCGGGCAGTACCCGCTGGAGCAAATTCATGACGGCACACTAAAAGCCTTCGTGGAACATGAGACAGCTAAGGGTAAAGCACCGAAATCGGTTAATAATGCCATCGCAGTTGTCTCTGCTGTACTGAATCGGGCGGCAAGGGTCTGGCGAAACGATAATGGAACACCGTGGTTACGTCAGGCACCGCCGAGATTGACCCGCTTATCTGTAACGGGTAAGCAGGCCAAACCCTACCCGCTTTCGTGGGCAGAGCAGGATAAGCTGTTCGGGATTTTACCCCGGCATCTGGCTGATGCGGCGCTGTTTGCCGTAAATACCGGTTGCCGGGAACAGGAAATTTGCCAACTCCGCTGGGATTGGGAAGTGGACGTGCCGGAACTGGAGACCTCGGTCTTCATTCTGCCGGAAGCGATTACCAAAACCAGCACTGAGCGAGTGGTGGTGCTGAACAGCATTGCAAGCCGCGTGGTTGAATCACGGCGTGGAAGCCATCCTGATAACGTGTTTACGTATCGAGGAAGGCCCCTTGCAAGGCTGCACAGTAGCGCATGGAAGCGTGGATGGAAGAAAGCGGAACTACCGGTGGAACGCGGTATCCTGAAAGGGGTGCACAATTTGCGTCACAGTTTCGGTCGCAGATTACGCGCAGGTGGTGTTCCGCTGGAAACCCGCAAGGCACTTTTAGGACATACAAGCGGTGATATTACGACGCATTACTCGGCAGCCGAGTTACAAGAGTTGCTCAATGCTGTTGAAAAAATCGTAGACCGTGGTCGGACTCAAAGCCCAGCTTTGATACTTGTATGTCGTCAAGGAAAAAGGATTGTCGGAAAAGTGTCGGAACAGGAAAAAGGGTCAGTTGGAAATGTTCGCTAACTCTTTGATTTTATGGCGCGCCCGGAGAGATTCGAACTCCCGACCACCTGGTTCGAAGCCAGATACTCTATCCAACTGAGCTACGGGCGCGGATGTCGAATTTTAACTCCTTTTATGGCTAGTTGGTAACTAATTAATTTAAAGGCTGTGAGGATTTGCTGTTTTGCTAACTTGGACTGAGACAGAATGATGCATTTATTCTCCCCATAGTTACGCGTAGGAATTGTGTCCATACCCACACTAAGGCATGCAGTTTTATTTCTGTAATAAATTTTTCCTGTGAGGGATTTTTTTAGTCTAACGTGGGTCTTACGATTTTATTAACCAAAATCAAGTGAATATCATGGATACAGTTGTCAAAGAAAACATCAAAATATTAAATCAGATTAAAACAATAATTAATACTTTACCCCCAGGAGCCTATACTTCTTTGTCAGCTTCATCTACATCTTGTATCGGTCAACACATTCGCCATATCTTAGATCATTATCTAGCCCTTAAGGCAGGGCAGAAAACTGGCTGTATTAACTATAATTCCCGCAATCGAAACAGTTGCGTTGAGTCAGACAGTGAAGCAGCTTTGCAATTAATTAACGAGATTTCAACGTGGCTCGAACAATCCCTTTTCTCGGATAAATCGATTGTAGCTTACAGCGAGGTATCCAGTTCGAAAACTGAAAGCTTGAGCACACAAAGCAGCCTATCACGAGAATTCTGCTATCTGCTTCATCACAGCATTCATCATATTGCTTATATCAGATTATTAGCGAAAAACTGGGACATTACTTTAAGTAGCAATATTGGCATTGCGCCCAGCACCGCCAGCAATTTGCGTCAACAAAATACAGCTTAGATTTTTATCAGCCCATGTGTACCGTCACTGCGTATACTAGCTCCGATTCACTAATTGTGACAATGAATCGTGATGAACGAGTTGATCGTCATGAAGCCGGATGGAGGATTGATACACAACCTTCAACTAACTATCTATATCCTATTGATGGCGCGACTAGTGGAACCTGGTTTGGTGTGCTCAGCTCAGGAATAATTTTATGCCTTTTAAATCGCTATCAAGATCACAAAGCAGAAAAAAAAACTAGCCGTGGACAGATCATTACCCAGGCTTTAGAACTAGGTAAATATCATAGAATCGTTGACTGGCTTGAGAATAAGTTTGTTAAAGAAATTTTCAATCCCTTTAGGCTTTTGATTTTTAAGCAACAATGTATTGATATTTATGACTGGAATAACAGCACTCTCACACACCAACAACTCCTAGATCAGCCCTGGTTTATTGCTACTTCTTCATCAAAAAATGCTGATTATATTATTCCTTATAGAAATAGACTTTTTACGGACTGGTTGAAGACCAATCCAACTCCCAAAAACATTATGGACTTTCACCTGAAACAAGACCAAAACGCAAAAAGTGAATCAATACTTATGTCGAGAAGTTACTCACACACAAAAAGCATCATCCAGTGCATCGTGGATAATATTTCAAAGCGAAGCCATATTAGTTATATTGATGATCTTTTATTACCTTCACTCGTTAACAAAACACAAAATGAAGCACTCGACCAGTCCACTCAATTTTCATTAAAACTTACACACTAAAGGTAATCAGGAGAGATTAAAGCTACTGGATAATTAATTTGTTAAACTCCTCATTCAGTTTAATTGAGTAACTAGTATGCCTACTATCAAACAGGATGACTTAATTCAAAGCGTTGCCGATTCGCTGCAATATATTTCTTATTATCACCCTCAGGACTATATCCAGTCGCTCTATAAGGCTTATCAGATGGAAGAATCCAAGGCGGCAAAAGATGCGATGGCACAAATATTAATTAACTCGCGTATGTGTGCAGAAGGCAAACGCCCGATTTGTCAGGATACCGGCATTGTTACAGTGTTTGTCGAAATCGGCATGGAAGTGCAATGGGATAGCGAATTAACTTTGGAAGATATGATCAATGAGGGTGTGCGTAAAGCTTATCTTCATCCTGACAATGTTCTACGTGCCTCAATTCTGTCCGATCCTGCCGGCAAACGTATTAATACTAAAGATAATACACCTGCAGTTATTCACACCAAAATGGTAGCTGGTAACAAGGTTGATATTACTGTTGCAGCCAAAGGTGGAGGCTCTGAAAACAAATCCAAATTCACTATGCTTAACCCTAGTGATGATATTGTTGAATGGGTGTTGAAAACAGTCCCAACCATGGGTGCTGGCTGGTGTCCACCTGGAATGCTGGGTATCGGCATCGGTGGGACTGCTGAAAAAGCCATGGTACTTGCCAAACAGTCATTGATGGATCCGATCAATATCCAGGAGCTGATTGCCAAAGGTCCAGAAAACCGAGTCGAGGAATTGCGGCTTGAGTTATTTGAAAAAGTTAATGCGTTAGGAATAGGCGCTCAGGGACTTGGAGGTTTAACCACAGTACTGGACATCAAGATTCTGGATTATCCAACTCACGCCGCATCAAAACCTGTGGCTATGATTCCTAACTGTGCTGCAACTCGTCACGTGCATTTCACTCTAGATGGCTCTGGCATTGCTGAATTACCCACACCCAAGCTTGAGGATTGGCCCCAAGTCACTTGGGATGCCGGTGCCAGCTCCAGGAGAGTGAATCTTGATGAGGTAACGGCAGAAGAAATACAAAGCTGGCAACCTGGAGAAACGATTCTACTATCTGGCAAACTTCTCACCGGCCGCGATGCAGCCCATAAACGCATTCATGAGTTAATCACTTCTGGCCAAGGATTGCCTGAAGGCGTGGATTTTAAAAATCGGTTTATTTATTACGTTGGCCCAGTTGACCCAGTTAGAGAAGAAGCTGTAGGTCCGGCAGGACCAACAACTGCGACGCGTATGGATAAATTTACTGAATTCATGCTAGAGCAAACTGGGCTATTAGGCATGGTTGGTAAAGCTGAGCGCGGTCCTGTTGCAATTGATGCAATTAAAAAACACAAAGCGGTTTATTTAATCGCGGTCGGCGGCGCTGCCTATTTAGTTTCTAAAGCGATTCGTGCATCCAGAGTTGTTGCTTTTGAGGAGCTTGGCATGGAAGCAATTCACGAATTTGAGATCGAGGATATGCCGGTTACTGTTGCTGTTTCCAGTGATGGACAGTCCGTACACCAAAGCGGCCCGAGTGAATGGAAAATAAAAATTCAGCAATCAGCTGCTTAATTTAGGTGCATTGGTAATTTGTGCATTTGAATTCTGACTCAGCTAACCACAGAAATCTGAGTGAGATCTACCACAATTTAATCGAGTTTCGGGGATTGTTATTCAGAATCATCCAATAACAATTGCAGAATTGGCACAATAGAATCAGATCTTTCTTTAACTATTTGGGTCTGCGGTGCATGCTGCAGAATGAAATCAATCAAGGCACTGGTTCTAGAATTAACACCATAAAAGTTAGGTCGAGCACAACCATTTCCCCAACTAATAATTCCTGCCTGAGTTTTTTGTCCTTCATATGTTACCCAAAGTGGCCCTCCACTATCACCCTGACATGAGTCTCGGCCTCCACTCACCAATCCGGCACAGAGCATACTATCTGTAATTGCTGAAACTCCATATGAACCTCGGCAAACAGCATTACTGACAATTGGAATGGTTACTTTACGTAACGTTGGTGGAGGATTATCACTTCCTTCAGCGGTAACCCCAGTTCCAATAACCGTGGCGGAATAGCCAGTAAGTTGATCCTGGCCTGCAAAAATTTTAGCAGCCAAGGTATTCGAGGTGCGGCTCATTGTCAAAACCGCCACATCATTATTGAACCGGGTCGATTGTTGATAATTGGGATGTTCCCTTTTAGCCACAATTTGAATCAAATCACCGAAAGTAACGTTGTCGTTAAACGAATAAAAATTTGGCAGCACATAGAATCTTGATGGGCTTATACCAACAGTACAGTGTGCTGCAGTTAGAATTTTAGTATTAGAAATTAACGTGGCTCCGCAAACAGAGTAAACAAATCCATCCAACCCATCGACAAAAAGTTGGGCGAATTCTGGAAATTCATTACGAGCGGCTGGCACACCACCCACGATCTTCGGGGTAAAAAAATCTAGAGACTTGGGTAATTCCTTCTCAATCATAGTAGAGCTTTGAGTTGAAATACCTATTTCCGGGATTTTGATTGCCAATACTTTTTCCGCAGCAAACAAAGCCTGATTGAGAAAAAATACCACAATTAATAGCACAACTTTCCGCAGGGCATTCATAGAGGCAAAGATTAATGGTTTTTGATTTTCAAGTTGCGCATTCTAGCAAACTAAATCATTTAATTAAATTGATTTAATGAAAATAATTGACGAATTTATTAAAGGAATTTGACAGCTTGTTGGATTAGTTATATTGTCTCAGTAAGTTCACACATGGAAGTGATGATGCAAAATAAGGAAAGCCTACTACATATCGGTTTCACCCTGATCGAAATACTCATAAGCCTTTTGCTGCTTTCTATTATTGCTGTCGGTTCATTTCAAATATTTCATTTCTCACAAAATTCGTCGAATTCAAATTTGGTCGAATTTCAGCATCTACAAACACAACAACAATTAGCATTTTTACAAGAACTCAACCAAATCTATTCAGATATCAGTACTGACAGTGATTATGAATTATTAAACTGCCTTATTACTCATCAGGATAATTGTGAGTTGATACCATGAATCGGAACTGTCGAGGTCATACTTTGATTGAATTATTCATTGCTATGTCACTATCCGTAATTATCATTGGTGCTTTGGTGCCAATTAATAATCTTGGATTAAGAGCTGCCGATCACCAACAGAAAATTATTTTAGGGGTAAATCAGTTACGACAATCCTTCAAACAGTTCGAGATAGACATTAAATCCAGTGGTGCAAAGGGTTGCTTGTTCAATCGTAATAACATTCGTGATCGTCTGTTTAGACAACCTATTTCAAATGAAAACCAGTTAGAACATCCCTGGTTAGCTGCTAATCATAGCGGAATCTGGAATCCAACCACACCATATTTTGATAATTCGAATATCAGCAGTGATCATGATGCCATTCACCTGATGCTGGCCGATTTGGCCGAATCATTGAATTCGAATAGTTTAACAGTTAACCCAAATCGAGCTTTCTATCTGACTAACTGTGCTGTAGCCGAGATTGCTCGAGGCAATAATGCGACTCTTCATAATGTTCCAAATAGCAAGATTTATCCACTTCAATCTATTGTTTATTACATCCGGGATATCGACAATGAGACGGTTTTATACCGTCAATATTTAAATAAGTCAGGCAATACTCGCAATGAACCATTAATCGATAACATTAAAGCGTTAAGCATTGCTTATGCCGAAAAAATTAGCACAGAGGCTCTGGTGTTCAAAAAGGCTAGCAATGTTTCTGACTGGAACCAAGTCATCGCTATCTACCTTCATATAGAAATCAAGATTCAGAGTCTGCCTTTTTCAATTTCAAAACTCATAGCACTACCAAACCTCAATGCATAAACAATACGGTTCTGTCATCTTGCTTGTGTTGATTATTATTACCTTAACAAGCATGACATCAATCGTTGTTCTACAAACCAACTCAGGATTTAAAAAACAAATTAATCTTAATCATCTTTTAGGTAATGCCAGTGATCTGTTGTTTACTAACATGAAAGTCAAAATAGCAACTCTTCTAACTGGAATAGATCTCAATAGTCTTCCCTTAAATGAAACTAGCAATCATCAAGTTAATAATCACAATTTTGTCTCAGTACAAAACTTAGATACTGAATTGACAATTGATTTACCATTTCCAGGGTATAGCCTTAACAGCCTATATCATTCTCGCATCCTCATGCTAGATGCTAAGGTGACGAGCCCTGTTATTCAAACCTCTAATCATAAGACTGGCCTGAGCTGCTTAGAAGTGAGTACTGGTACTGCTTCAAATCAAATTGATTCACTTTATCTCCTTGATTTCGACTTGGACTCAACCACCGACGTTATTTATCAATTTGATTCATCTGACGGAAACATTTGGAAAACCAGTCTCTTCACTGAATTGCTTATTGATTTAGAATTTACTACAGACCAAAGCTTTAGCCGCCCTGATTTTGTACAGATTAATTTCGGGCAAAACACAAAATTGGCGATTGTTTTTACAGTTCAAAACACCTCTGCTGTATCACCAACTGCCAATAACACTTTATATTTACTGCTCGATAGTTCTTTACTTACTTCGCAACCAACACCTCTGCCAATCGATAAGACTGAGTTGATTGACTTAGAGTCCAGCCCTGTTTTTTCTGATAACCATAAAGGATATTTTCTTGAATTAGATTCCGGATCATTGATTAATACCGGTTTAACATCAATTAATAAGCACTTATTTATAATTACCCAATCTCCTGTGACCAACCCTGCTACTGGATTAGTGGAATATACGAATAAATTCATAGAGGTAGACTTAGAAATCGAATCATCAATTACTACATATATTCACAACATTCCTAACAGCTCAGATTTACTCGAACTGCAACTGAGCACTCTAGATCATCAAACGATTTTCCTCTCAACACAATATGGGCTGTTACGTACTCTTAACGGTGAATGTCGTCGACTTTATCAATATGAAGATCACGGGATTTAGTTTAATTGAATTATTAATGGTCATGCTGATTACAGCTATTTTGCTTTCATTGGGATTTAATACCTATACAGATTCTAAGATCAAAAGCGAAATTCGGCTCGATCAGCAATATTTACTACAGTTACCTGCATTGGTTGAAAATTATTTCTCTGAACAATTTAATTATCCAGACAGTCTTGATGACTTTTTGACTGTACAGAATGGGCAATTCTCAACTCCAAAAAATTATTACACTATTGCATACACCGTGGCCAACGGTACTTATTTATTCACAGCAACGGCAAGTTCTGATCCCACCAACCCCACTCTGGCAACTTGCCACCTACTTTTAATTCATTCTTCGGGATTGCTGAAGGCGTTTGATAATGACAGCAATGATGTTTCTGCTGAGTGTTGGGATTAAGCTGTTTTACGTAATTCTACAGGCAACGAGAACGAAATATTTTCAGTGCGGGTAATCAACTCCTCGCTTTGTGTTGCACCCCAGGATTTTAATTTATCGATGACTTGCTTGACCAAAATTTCAGGAGCAGAGGCACCGGCGGTAATACCTATAGCACTATCTGGAGTAAACCAATCTTTGTTTAAATCGCCTGGACCATCAATTAAATAACCTGGAATCCCCTGTTTTTCCGCCAGCTCACGCAAACGATTCGAATTTGAACTATTAACCGAACCAACGACCAGCACCACATCACAGCTTTTAGCTAAATCTTTTACCGCATCCTGTCGGTTTTGGGTGGCATAACAAATATCATCCTTCTTGGGACCGATAATATTGGGGAAACGCACACGTAAACTATCAATGACTTTAGCTGTGTCATCCACAGAAAGTGTTGTTTGAGTAACATAGGCCAAACGATCAGGATTTTTAACTTCCAAAGTGGCTACATCTTCAGGCGTCTCAACCAAGTACATACCATCTTCTGCCTGCCCCATCGTTCCCTCAACTTCTGGATGACCAGCATGACCGATTAAAATACATTCATAATCATTTTTACGGTTTCTAATCACCTCCATGTGAACCTTGGTCACTAATGGACATGTTGCATCGAATACCTTCAGGTCGCGCTCGGCAGCTTCATTACGAACCGCTTTTGAGACACCATGAGCACTGAAAATTGCAATATTGCCATCAGGCACTTCACTTAGCTCGTCTACAAAAATTGCCCCTTTTTGTTTTAAATCTTCCACCACATAACGATTATGTACCACTTCGTGGCGCACATAGATTGGGGCGCCAAAATTCTCCAAAGCCCGGTTAACAATGTCAATGGCTCGATCAACGCCTGCACAAAACCCACGAGGGCTGGCAAGTACTACTTTCATTTAACGGACTCCGATTGAGAATTTACAGGTTTTGGCATTCCTGGCAAGATCCAACCGATCGCGTCTAAAATAACCAAGGCTGCACCAATAGAAATTGCCATATCAGCAACGTTGAATGTGGCAAAATGCCAATCACCATAGTATACATCAATAAAATCAATCACTTTGGAATACAACACTCGGTCAATGAGATTTCCAACCGCACCCCCTAAAATCATCGCCAAACCCAGTCCTTGTTGAAATTGGTCAGCACTTAACGATCTTAGCATCCGGATAATAATCACCGCAGCAATCAATGCTATCACTGAGAAAAATATTGTTTGCCAGCCCCCTGCATCAGCAAACAAACTAAAAGCCGCACCGGTATTGTAAGCAAGCGTAAAATTTAATGAAGGCAAGATAGCCATGGGCTGATGCAACGCTAAAAAATTTTCCGCAAGCTGTTTTGAAATTTGATCAAAGACGATAACAAAACCGGCAATAACTAAATATTTAAGCATTAGCACCTCGCGCTGTTAAATACTCACGCGCATTCATCGCATCAATGTTGATTTGCTGTTGTAATAACTCAATCGATTCAAAACGCTGCTCGTCGCGTAATTTCTGACGAAATACCACTTTTACTCTTTCACCATAGCACTGTTGATTAAAATCAAACACATGCACTTCGAGTTGTGGACGTTGTCCCTGTAAAGTCGGACGATAGCCCATATTTGCTACACCTTGTCTAACACCTCCCAGGCCATGAATTTCAACAACAAACACCCCCGTCACCAAAGTACGATTTCTATTAAGGCGGATATTCATGGTTGGGAACCCTAATTCACGCCCTCTTTTATCTCCGTGGGCAACCCGACCACTGATAAAAAAGGGCCGACTTAGAAGTTCTTCAACTGCTGTGAACTTACATTCGCGCAATAACTGTCTGATTCTAGTGCTGCTTACTCGCTCACCATCTACTTCAAGGGTATTAGTATTTTCTAATTCAAAGTCATGCCGGTCAGCATAAGTTTGCAGCAAATGATAATCACCCTGGCGTTTTTTACCGAATCGAAAGTCATCACCAATGATTAGGCTTTTGATATTAAAACCTTGCAACAAGATTTTTTCAATGAAATCCTCAGCGCTGGTATTCGCTAAATTTTTGTTAAAACGCATGACAAATAGATAATCCGGACTCAATTCTCTTAAAGCCAGATATTTCTCTCGCAGCCCCATTATTCTATCTGTTGACTCGGGAGTAAAAAACTCATGGGGATGGGGTTCAAAAGTGGTAATGACTGATGGGATATTTTTATTTTGGGCTTTTTGCACTACACGTTTGACTATTGCCTGATGACCAATATGAATACCATCGAAATTGCCAATGGACATCACACAGCCGCCCATGTCGAAAACTTGCGGACGAATCGTGCGAATAATCTTCATGGGAATCTTTTTGATGAAAAAACTAACTGGCCCAGTCAGGAGACTGTTGTGAGACTACTTTTTCTAGTGAGCGGCGCTCTTTATAGTCACTATCATAGTCGTGATAATAAGACAACGATGTCTCTGGATATTTCCAGTTTAAAAACCCGTCACCGGTATCAAAGTTAACAACACCAAGTGTAACTGGTTTAACTCCCAGTCTAGTCATTTTTTCAATCCACTCTTGGACACCTTGTTTATATTCACCTTCAAGTTCAGGTGACATATCATCCACAATAGACATTTTCCTAAGTTGCCGACGCAGCGGATCAAGATTTGAGTAAGTTTCATGAGTTATTTTTTTTATCACTGGCAACAACGCATTAGCCTCTTCCAAGTTAAAAAACTTAGCGTACTCGCGATAACCGATATTGATTACATTTTCGCTCATTTTAAATCGGTTTATATGTCACCAAATGTTTAATTCTCAAGCCCATAGCATACGCTAAAATCACAAAACTTGTCATCCCTATTACAATCCAGATTGTCATATTAATGACACGCTCGAACAGACTATACTCGAGCCATTGCTGAGTATCACCAGAGCCATAATAAACTATCGCACCCATTAATATTGCTGCAGCGACTAATTTCACCGAATATATAACCCAGCCTGGTTCTGGCACGTACAAATTTCTTTTAATTAATAACCAGCCTAACAACACCGCATTAGCCCAAGCTGAAATGCTGAAAGCCGCTGCTAAACCAACATGCTTGAAAGGCCACACCAATGCGATCGCGAATACCAGGTTAATCACCATTGCTACTACCCCAATTTTGACTGGTGTTTTGGTATCCTGGCGCGCATAAAAACCTGGCGCCAGTACTTTGACTACAGCCAAACCCAACAAGCCAAAGGCATAGGCTTGTAAACTTATTGCCGACATATAAGTATCATGGGCGGTGAATTGATTATATTGAAACAATGTTGCGATCAACTGACCACTAAGAACCAACATTCCAACTACAGCCGGAACCACAATTAACAAGACCAGGCGTAGCCCCCAATCGATTAATCGAGAAAATTCTTGCTCGTTTCCAGCCGTGTGTTGCTTCGATAAATTGGGCAATATAACGGTTGAAATAGCCAACACGAATAAAGCCAGAGGAAATTCCATTAAGCGATCAGAATAATACAACCAAGAAACACTGCCAGTCACTAGAAATGAGGCCAAAATCGTATTAACGAGGGAATTAATCTGTGCAATTGACGAACCATAAATCACCGGCAGCATGAGTTTAAAAACTTTGCTAACCCCATCCTTTTCCTTGTCGGGTGCAGGTTTCAATGACGGCAAAGGTAAAATCGCATTCTTTTTGAGAAACGGAATTTGTAATAGAAATTGGACTACACCCGCCACACAAAAAGCAATTGCTAATACTATTGTTGGTTGTCCGCTGCCTGGCACAAACCAAACCGCGGCAATGATTAAGCAAATATTTAACAGAACCGGTGTTACAGCTGGAATAGCAAAGTGGTCATAAGTGTTTAAAATACCAGCTGCCATTGCCACTAATGAAATAAAAAATAAATAAGGAAACGTAATTCGCAAGGCATCTACAGTCATCTCAAACTTGGCCGGATCATCTTTAAACCCCGGCGCAAACAGACTAATTAATGGTTCAGACAATAATATTCCAGCTACACAGACACAAAACACCGCTATACCCAGTTTTGCCAGCATTCTATTAACAAAATCACGTTTTTCGGCTTCGGTTCTGGATTGGTGATATTCAGAAAATACTGGCACAAAAGCTAAAGAAAATGCGCCTTCAGCAAAGATACGGCGGAATAAGTTCGGTATTCGAGATGCTACAAAGTATGCATCAGCAGCGGCACTACTACCCAGATAATTGGCAAAGGCCACATCACGGATTAAACCCGAAATACGTGAGACAAACGTCATTAAACTGACAACGAACGCTGATTTTAGGACCTTGGAAGACATTTAAGCGTTATAGTAAAAATACCTGGATTAATAGTGTTTTAGTGGCGCTATTTTAGCCGGTTATTAGCCTAGAGGCTTGACATTTAAGGGAAAAATGTGGATAGTTCGCACCCTTATATTTACCTTAAGTTTTGAGGAAAAATTTTGGCTAATTCACTGCAAGCTCGTAAAAGAGCCCGACAAAATACAAAACGGCGTGTGCGTAATCATGCACAAGCTGCTTCAATGCGTACGCATATTAAAAAATTTATTAAAGCGATTAATGCTAACGATTCTGAAGCTGCTAAAAATGCATATCAAGCTGCCACTTCTCATATTGATAAAGCAGCCAAGAAAAATATTCATACTAAAAATCGTGCTGCCCGCCTGAAATCACGTCTTAATAATCGCCTGAGAAGCATTTCTGCTTAGTTTTCCTGGCTGGGTAATTTCTATCCAGCCAAATAATCTCTAATCCTGCGTTAACACCATATTGTCCCGGTGGATAAGTTCGGGCTCATCTTCAAAACCAAGTATGGATTTAATCTTGTGACTAGGCTGACGAAGGATTTTTGTTGCGTTGACTGAATTATAATTAACCAGACCTCTAGCGATTTCTTCACCTTTAGGATTCAAACAGACCACTAAGTCACCTCGTTCGAATTTGCCAGACACTTCTGTTACTCCGACCGGTAACAAGCTGGTACCTTTATTGAGTAGACTCTTAACCGCTCCCTCATCCAAACTGACAGATCCCGTCACTTTCAGTCGATTGGCTAACCACCTTTTCCTTGCTGTCACAGGTTCACCGACTGGCTCGAGTAAAGTTCCCAAAGTTTCACCCTGCCACAATCGAATTAAAATATTCTCTATGTTTCCATTACAAATTATTGTTTGTGTGCCTGAGCGTGCCGCTTTTTCTGCTGCGTTAACTTTAGTCACCATACCACCACTGCCTAAGGCACCACTACTACCGGAGTAATCAAGCAAGGCTTTATCGCCAGCCTTGGCATTTGATATTAATTTTGCATCTTCTACCTCTGTAGGATTCGCAGTGTACAGTCCATTCTGATCGGTGAGTAGAATTAGCTTATCTGCTTCCAACAAATTACACACCAATGCCGCCAAGGTATCATTATCACCAAGTCGAATTTGGTCATTAACGATTGTGTCATTTTCGTTAATGACTGGAACCACACCAAGCTCAAGTAATGTTCGCAATGTGGAGCGACTGTTTAAGTAGCGCACACGGTCTGCAAAATCAGTTTCAGTAAGTAATACTAAAGCTGTGTGTAAATCGTTTTCCTTAAATAAGTTCTCATATACCTCGACTAGTTTTACCTGGCCAACTGCGGCTGCCGCCTGCTTTTGATGTAATTGTTGTGGCCGTGTGTCCCATTTTAAAGTTGCCATCCCGGCTGATACTGCTCCTGAGGACACCAATACAACAGCTACATTATTTTCCATGAGCGTTTTGATTTGTTCGACCCAAGATTTAATTGCTGCAAGATTCAATCCCGAATCCAAATCGGTCAATAAAGAGCTGCCGATTTTTACTACCCAAACTGAATGCTTATCCATGATCAGCCTCATCTTGGCTAAGGTCTGATTGCTCCAGATATTTCATCACAGCTTGAACAAGACGCTCACAGCCTTGCCCTGTTACGGCAGAAATAGCAAAAATTTTCTGGTCAGTTTTCAATTTTGCTTGTATTTGATCTATTTTCTCATCGACGTTTTCAGCAGTTGAGGTATCTGTTTTATTGAATACCAACCACCGTGGCATGTTATACAAATATTCACTAAATTTATGAAGTTCTTCGTCTATTACATTGATATTGCTTAAAATATCTGAATCGTCCACTGGAAATAAGTCAATAATATGTAACAATAATCGAGTGCGCTTTAAGTGCCTTAAAAACTGGATCCCCAGACCTGAACCTTCAGCAGCTCCTTCAATCAAGCCTGGGATATCAGCGATCACAAAACTTCTGTCCAGACCGACTGAGACCACTCCTAATTCAGGATATAAGGTAGTGAAAGGATAATCCGCTACTTTGGGCCTGGCTTTGGAGACCCGGCTTAAAAAAGTTGATTTACCGGCATTAGGTAAACCGAGAAGCCCAACATCGGCCAGCAACTGCAATTCCAGATGCAGATCTCTAACTTCACCTTCAGATCCGGGAATCGTTTTTCGAGGCGCCTGATTAATACTGGATTTGAAATGAACATTGCCTAACCCACCCTTGCCACCTTTGGCAATTAGCAATTTTTGTTCCGGCCGGTTTAAATCAGCAATATGTTCACCTGTATTTTTATCCGCAACGAGTGTGCCAACAGGCACTTGGATAATACAATCCTCACCAGCCTTACCACTACATTGACGACCTTGTCCATGCTGTCCTTTAGTTGCCTTGAATATACGTTTGTAACGAAAGTCGATTAACGTATTTAATGAGGAATTGGTGAGCAAATAAACACTACCACCGTCACCCCCATCACCACCATCCGGGCCGCCCCTGGGAATATATTTTTCACGTCGGAAACTCAGGCAACCATTTCCACCTTTGCCGGCTTCAACCGTAATTATGGCTTCATCTACAAAACGCATTTTAAAATTTTAGATATTAGATTTGGAATTATGCATGAGCCAGCTTATTCAGGGCAATAAAAAACCCCGTCTGCATTACACAAACGGGGTTTAACCAATTAAATCTATTACTCTGTAACGATGCTGACCGTTTTACGGTTCAGTGGACCTTTAGTTTCGAATAACACTTTGCCGGAAGCTTTCGCGAACAAGGTATAGTCCTTTCCCATACCTACATTTCGACCTGGATGGAAAGTACTGCCACGTTGACGCACTAAAATATTGCCAGCCAAAACATCTTGGCCTGCATAACGTTTAACACCAAGTCGTTTTGATTCTGAATCACGTCCGTTACGTGAACTACCACCTGCTTTTTTATGTGCCATGGTTTAGACCTCTTTGTTTAACTAACAAGCTCTTGAGCTTGTTTAATCCATTCTTCGCGTTCAACGCGGCCTTTGAAACTTAACTGCTCTTCAATTTCTGCAACTGCATCTTCATCTAGCTGTGCTATTTGCGCTATGGTGGTATAACCCAACGCGTTTAGTTTCTCAGCAATGACTGGACCAATACCATTAATTTGAGTTAAATCATCACTATCAACAGTAGCAGATTCCACTTCTTCAACTGCTTCAACCTTTTGCTCTTTCTTAGGCTTCGGTGCTGCGCCTTTACCTGCAATCGAAGTAATTTCAATTTCCGTATAGTTTTGACGATGCCCTTGAGTGCGACGATAGCCTTGACGTCGCTTCATCTTGAATATCTTGATTTTTTCACCGCGGCCATTATCAACCACTTCTGCTGAGACCGTTTGACCTTCAAGAGTAGGTGTGCCAACTTGCACGTCTCCATTATCAGAGATCATTAACACTTTATCGAGTTCAATATTGTCCCCAGGCTCCGCGCCTAGTGTCTCAACCTTTAAGCGGTCACCGACAGCTACACGGTATTGTTTCCCGCCTGTTTGAATTACTGCATACATTGGAGTTTTCTCCAGAAAAACTTATATACACTGCTTGAATTGCAGTTTAAGATTAAAAAAGAACGGCGATTTTACCTATTGACCTCACCGAGGTCAATTTATATTAAGGATTTGTTTTATCGGGATTATTTGGCGATAATTCGCCAATCTTAAAAATCCGTTAAACCAGCGGGAAATATTGAATGCAAACTGCCTCATCAGAGTCTATTTCAAGCCAAGATTCAATCTCCTTGGAGGACATTATTGCGCCTGTCACCAAACAAATGCAACAAGTGGATCAATTTATTAAAAATGAATTACACTCTGATATCGCTTTAATAAATACCATTAGCCATTACATAATTAACAGTGGGGGAAAACGTATACGACCGGTAATGCTACTGCTGGCTGCTGCTGCCTGTGATAACGAATCCAAACACAATGTCGCTTTAGCGGCCATCATAGAGTTTATTCACACCGCAACACTATTGCATGATGATGTAGTGGATGAATCTGAGCTCAGGCGTGGTCAGAATACCGCAAACGACGTTTGGGGCAACCAGGCTAGTGTTTTGGTCGGCGATTTTCTTTACTCTAGAGCATTCCAGCAAATGGTTCGTGTTAACAGTATGAAAGTCATGGATGTACTGGCTGACACCACTAATATGATTGCTGAAGGTGAAGTGTTACAACTGATGAATAGTCATGATGCGCAAATCAGTATAGATGATTATTACCAAACCATACACCGCAAAACCGCAATTCTATTTAAAGCAGCCTGTCAACTTGGTGCTGTGATTTCAGATAGTAATAGTGATACAGAGCAGGCGCTTGCCAGTTATGGTTTAAATATGGGTATTGCCTTCCAAGTCATTGACGACGTTCTCGATTATTCCGGTGATGTTGAAAATACCGGTAAAAATCTCGGCGATGACTTAGGCGATGGCAAAATGACATTACCGTTGATCCGTACTATGCAACAAACGTCAACTGAAAAACAGAAATTCCTATCAGGTGTTATTGAATCTGGCGCTAACCAGCAAGATATTGAGCAAATCATTAATATTGTGAATTCAACCGACGCCATTGAATACACCAGACAACAAGCCTACACTTATACAAGCAAGGCAAAATCAGCACTGGATGCTATCCCCGAATCGATTTATAAACAATCCATGTTGGATCTGACCGACTTTTTCATTGCCAGAGTCTATTAAGTCGGCCAACTTGATAACATTCAAGATGATATAATTTAAACTGATTTACTGGAACACGGATGTTACACTGAAAAACGAAATGACTCAGGCCGAATTAGAAAAAATACATGCTGAAATTGCAAAACTAATTGCAGAGACAGCTAAAATCCAAAGAGAAACTATGTGGTATCCATTTGTGGTTAGCGCCACTGTAGTCGCTGGCATCATTGCACTCACCAAACTATTTCTTTGATTTAATAACAATCGCTAAATCCATAACGTTGGTTCCAGTCGGGCCGGTAACAAACAAATTACCTGCCCTGGCTAGATAAGTTCCCGAATCAGCATTCAATAGCGCCTTTTCAGCACCGGTAACTTTCGAATAGGTTTCGCCATCGACTAAACCACCTGCTGCATCAGTTGGCCCATCACTTCCATCACTACCCGCTAGCAAGGCCACAATTGCTTTTTTAGGGTAAATTTCTTTTGCTAAAGCCAACGCCATCGCTTGGTTACGACCACCTTGCCCTGGATTTTCGGGCAAACTGACTGTCGGTTCGCCACCGAAAATATAAGCTCCTACAGCTCCTTCAATCACTTCAGTGGCAATTAGTTTGGCTTGCTCATACACATCACCGTAAAGGGATTCTTGGTTACAATTAACTTGGACACCATTATCCATAAAAAAATTAGCAATTGTATTTCTGGCAACTTGGTTTGACCCAACAATTTTTGATTTGGTGTTTGATGAATCACAGGCGCCAATACCCGATCCGATGACTTTAATATCATCACCTTGTACATCGGAAATAGCCAAGGTGGTTATTGAATCAGCCTGACATTGATTTAGCAATTTGCCATGTTTAATTAGCGAAATCTTGCAGCGGACTTTATTAATTTCATGAATCGTTTTTTGTTCACAAAGCATTCGTTGATTGAGTAACTGTAAATCTTTTAGTGTTACGTTGTTAGGTAATAGCTCTACTAATGCTGAAGCACCACCAGAAACTAAAACTAACAGGTTATCTTGAGCGCTAAGTGATTTAATAAATTTGATAGCTTTGTTACCAGCCGCTAGACTGTTTTCATCCGGAACCGGATGAGAGGACTCGATAGTCTCGATACTTGTTATTCGTTTTAAGCTTGTATCGGCATGCCCATATTTAGTGATACAAAGCCCTTTAAAAAACTCCAAAGCATCATATGCGCCCATTATCATTGAACTGGCAGCTTTACCAATTGCCAGAACATGCGTGATATTGGAATAATTATGGTTCTCTAATTCTGACTTGACTAAACCATAACCATTGACGGCTTCTATACCAGCCCACCAAGCTTGTTGTAAAAGCTGCTTGGCTTGATCAGTATTTAGATTGTCGGGTTCCATAGCTAAATTTTACAAAAAAAGCCGACTAGAAACTCTAACCGGCTTTTAAGAGAAGAACTATATGCACTTAGTACATATGCTGACCACCATTGATTGACAAGGTTGAACCAGTAATAAAATCCGCATTATCTTTAACTAAAAACAATACAGCGCGGGAAATATCTTTAGCTTCGCCTAAACGGCCAACAGGGATTCGGGCAATAATCTTCTCTAACACTGCTTCTGGAACAGCCTGAACCATTTCAGTGTTGACGTAACCTGGCGCTATGGCATTAACAGTGATGCCTTTAGCAGCTCCTTCTTGCGCCAGTGCCTTGGTAAAACCGTGAATACCTGATTTTGCTGCCGCATAGTTAACTTGACCGTATTGACCTGCCTGGCCATTTATTGAACCGATATTAACAATGCGTCCGAATCCATTTACACGCATATCATCAATCACACAACGGCACATATTGAAACAAGACGATAAATTAGTCTGGATAACAGCTTCCCATTTGCTTGGATCCATTTTATGCATGGTTGTATCACGAGTGATGCCTGCGTTATTGACTAAAATTTCAACTGGACCAAGTTCTGATTTAATTTGCTCTACGCCTGCTTGGCAAGCATCGAAATCGCCGACATCAAACTTGTAGGAAGCAATTCCTGTACGTTCAGTAAACTCTTTTGCTCGCTCTTCATTGCCACCATAATTGGCAGCAACGGTATAACCGGCTTCTTTTAAAGCAATCGAAATAGCCTCACCAATACCGCGGGTCCCACCCGTAACCAAAGCAACTCTAGACATTTATAACTCCTTTAGCTTTGCTAAATATAATCGTTAATGTTTATGCTCTCCACCGTCAGCGGAGATGAGGACCGAATTATAATGTTTTTAGCACCGCTTCGACACTGTCTTTAGCGTCACCGAACAACATTCTCGTGTTTTCTTTGAAAAACAAAGGATTTTCAACTCCAGCATAACCGGTTGCCATTGATCTTTTTGAGACAATACAGGTTTTTGCCTTCCAAACTTCCAGTACTGGCATACCCGCAATTGGACTATTCGGATTTTCCAGTGCTGACGGATTGACAATATCATTAGCACCTATAACTATAGCGACATCGGTTTCAGGGAAATCTTCGTTAATCTCATCCATTTCCAAAACAATGTCATAGGGCACTCTGGCTTCAGCTAGTAATACATTCATGTGCCCAGGCATACGACCTGCTACGGGGTGGATTGCAAAGCGAACATTCGTACCGTTAGCCCGCAGTTTTTGTGTCAGTTCTGACACCGGGTGTTGTGCATGGGCCACAGCCATACCATAACCTGGAACGATAACCACTTCTTTAGCATCTTTAAGCAATTCAGCTGTTTCTTCAGCCAATATCTGAGTTACCTCACCTTGTTCTTCGCCCCCATCATCTGTTGTTGCTGTGGTTCCAAACCCTCCGGAAATAACACTCAAGAATTTACGATTCATGGCCCGGCACATGATATAACTCAAGATTGCACCGCTGGAGCCTACTAATGCGCCTGTAACAATTAATAAATCATTCGACAGCATAAATCCAGTTGCTGCAGCCGCCCAGCCAGAATAGCTATTAAGCATAGAAATAACGACTGGCATATCAGCCCCACCAATCGCCATGACTAAATGGGCGCCAAAGATAAAGGCCAGCAGTGTCATTATAAATAAAGCAATAAAACCGCCACCTGTTGAGTCAGCACCAAGAAATACTTTACCCAACCAGATACAAACCAGGACTATGGCCAGATTGATCCAATGCCTTGCAGGCAACATAAGGGGTTTACTGGCTATTAGCCCTCTTAATTTTCCAAACGCAATCACAGAACCGGTAAACGTAATTGCACCAATGAAAATTCCCAGGAATATCTCGACTTCATGAATGGTTTTTTCAACGCCTTCGTAGTGAGCATTCGGATCCAAATAACTAGCGAAACCGACCAACACAGCAGCTAAACCGACAAAGCTGTGTAAAATGGCCACCAGTTCAGGCATTTCGGTCATTTCAACACGGCGTGCGACCATTGTGCCGAGTGTGCCACCGATTAACATCATGATGATTAAAACTGCATAACCGCTGACTTTATCGCTGAAGATTGTCGCCAGTATGGCAATCGCCATACCAATAATGCCGTATAGATTTCCACGCCTAGCAGTCTCTTGATGGCTTAACCCACCAAGACTGAGAATGAAGAGAATGCTTGCAGCGATATAGGCTGCACTAACAACACCACTCATTAGTTATCCTCCTCGCGTCTAAACATGCCTAACATGCGCTGGGTCACTAAAAAACCACCTGCGATGTTTATCGATGCGATTAAAACAGCTATAGCCGCTAAAAATACTACCAGCCAGGAAGATGATCCGACTTGTAATAATGCGCCAATCACAATAATACCGCTGATGGCATTAGTCACACTCATCAAAGGCGTATGCAAAGCAGGTGTAACGTTCCAAATAACCTGCCAGCCGACAAAAACCGCTAATACAAATACAATCAGGTGACTCATAAACTCCGGTGGTGCGACACGTCCAACAGAAAACAACCCAGCAACTGTCACTGCTAGAACGGCCATGGTTGTAAATGCTTTACGTTTTGCTTCAACACGAGGATCTTTGGGCTCCACCGTTACTGCTGGTGCTGCAGCTTGAGGTGGAGCAGCAGTGACACTAATCGGTGGTGGTGGCCAAGTGATTTCTCCTTGATGAATAACTGTTGAGCCGCGAATCACGTCGTCTTCCATATCAACGACAATCTGGCCATCTTTCTCGGGCGTCAAATCAGCTAATAAATGGCGTAAATTTGTTGAATAAAGCTGACTAGATTGGGTTGATAATCGACTCGGCAAATCCATGTGCCCGATAATGGTGACACCGTGCTTTACTACTACTTCACCGGGCTCGGTCAACTCACAGTTACCACCCTGTTCCGCTGCCAGATCAACAATGACACTTCCATCTTTCATCGATTCGACCATATCGGCCAGAATCAATTTCGGTGCCGGTTTACCAGGTATTAGAGCCGTAGTAATGATGATATCAACGTCTTTAGCCTGTTCACGGAACAAAGCCATTTCAGCATCGATAAAAGCTTGCGACATTTGTTTGGCATAACCACCTTCAGTGCCACCAGATTCTTCTTCCTCGTAGTCCAACTCTAAGAACTCGGCGCCCATACTTTCAACTTGTTCCTTGACTTCAGGACGAGTATCAAATGCACGAACAATCGCTCCCATACTGGTTGCCGCACCAATAGCTGCTAGCCCAGCAACTCCGGCACCAATAATCATAACTTTTGCCGGTGGAATTTTCCCGGCCGCAGTAATTTGTCCAGTAAAGAATCGACCAAAATGATTAGAGGCCTCAACTACTGCGCGGTAACCGGCAATATTCGCCATGGAACTCAGAGCATCTAATTTTTGAGCACGTGAAATCCGAGGAACCGAGTCCATCGCCATCACAGTTACTTTTTTGTTAGCCAATTTTTTCAGTAAGTCTTCGTTTTGAGCTGGCCAGATAAAACTGATTAAAGTTTGGCCTTCATGAAACTTATCAATTTCAGCATCGGAAGGTGCGCGGACTTTTAAAATAATATCGGAATCTTGCCAAACAGAAGAATCATCGACAACTTCTGCACCGGCATCTGTATAAGCTTGATCGACAAATTTAGCCTCACTGCCAGCGCTTGATTCAACCGCCACAGAAAATCCAAGCTTAAGCAGTTGCCCAACCACATCGGGTGTGGTCGCTACGCGTTTTTCACCTTCATAGGTTTCCTTTGGAATGCCTATTTTCACCGCATTAGTACTCCACAGTCATGTTAATAAAATTAGTGATATATCCGATTAAACCAGATTTATATCGGCCTTCTGAATATATCGACTATTTTTTGGAATTATAGGCCCAACGACTACTTTTTCTTTGGCATATACAAATCAGTAATTGTGCCCTCAAATGCCTCGGCAGCCATTGCCACTGTTTCAGATAAAGTCGGATGAGGATGTACTGTTAAGCCGATATCAGCGGCATCACAATTGGTTTCAATCGCCAAAGCCACCTCCGCGATCAAATCACCTGCGTTGGGACCTACAATTCCTCCTCCGATGACCCGATCTGTCTCTTCATCAAAAAGCAGTTTCGTCATGCCTTCATTGCGACCAAGAGACAAGGAACGTCCGCTAGCCGCCCATGGGAAGGCGCCTTTACCAACTTTAATTCCTTGTTCTTTAGCCTGAGTTTCTGTCAATCCTACCCAGGCAACCTCAGGATCGGTATAAGCAACAGAAGGAATAACTTTCGCACCAAATTCGACATTCATTCCCGCACAAACTTCGGCCGCAACTTTACCTTCATGCACGGCTTTGTGTGCCAGCATGGGCTGCCCGACAATGTCTCCAATCGCAAAAATATCTTCGATGTTCGTACGTTGTTGTTTATCAACCTGTATAAAACCACGATCATCAACGTTGACACCTGCATTTTCAGCACTAATCAGTTTTCCATTTGGCACCCGACCAACAGAAACTAATATCTTGTCAAAAACCTGAGGTTTGTCAGGTGCATTCTTGCCTTCAAAGGTTACCTTGAGTCCACTTTTCTGTGCTTCAACTGCCGTAACCCGGGTTTCAAGCATTATATTTTCATATCGCTTCTTCAAACGGTTATGCAAAGGCTTAACGATGTCTTTGTCGGCACCTGCGACCAACCCATCCAACATTTCTACCACAGTGATCTTTGATCCAAGAGAATGATAAACAGTTGCCATTTCCAGACCGATAATCCCACCGCCGATGACTAGCAGTTTTTTGGGGATATTATCTAACTCTAGTGCTCCAGTTGAATCAATGACTCTGGGGTCATCATGTGGAATGAATGGCAAGTGTACCGGCTCTGAACCGGCAGCAATAATACAATTCTTAAAACCAACCGTAGTTTCATTGCCGTCATTATCTTTTACACTAATATGATGCGAATCGACAAACTGGCCAGTTCCCGTTATCACTTTGACTTTACGCTGTTTGGCTAAACCAGCCAAGCCTCCCGTAAGCTGTTTGACGACACTTGCTTTCCAACTTCTTAGCTTGTCGATGTCTACTTTCGGTTTTGTAAAACTAATGCCATGTGCTTCAAAGTCTTCGGCTTCATCGATCACTTTGGCCGCATGTAACAAGGCTTTTGATGGAATACAACCCACATTCAAGCACACACCGCCAAGTGTTGAATATTTTTCAATTAATATGGTTTTTAACCCTAAGTCAGCAGCTCGAAAAGCTGCTGTATATCCGCCAGGCCCTGAGCCCAAAACCACGACATCGGCTTGCTCGTCAGAGCTACCATCAAATGACTCAACTTTTTCTGATTGGACAGTTGCTGAACTACTGCTGGCTGCTTTGGATTCAGTTTCCATTGTCAGTATCAAGCTACCTTTAGAAACTTTGTCACCAACACTGACTTTCACCTCTTTGACCACACCGGAACTAGGCGAAGGTACATCCATGGATGCTTTGTCACTTTCCAGCGTGATGAGTGGATCTTCAGCATTGAGTTTGTCACCGGCCGAAACCAACACCTCGATCACTTCTACCGCGTCAAAATCACCGATATCGGGCACATGAATATCTTCAATGTGACCACCTCCATATCCACCCCCAGCATCAGAAGGAGCGGCTGCCTTATCTGCCTTAGATTTGACCGAAGGTTGTGGGTCAACATCGGAGACTTGTGCTTTTTCTGCTGTTTCCAGCAAGATAACCACGCTTCCTTGTGAAACTTTATCACCTACATTAACTTTGACTTCACTAACCGTTCCGGATTTGGGTGAAGGAACATCCATTGAGGCTTTATCGGTTTCTAGAGTGATCAAACCATCATCAATGTCAATATGATCACCCGCCTTAACCAGAACTTCAATAATCTCAACCTGATCAAAATCACCAATATCAGGCACTAAAATTTCTTCAACTGAACTCATGATTTCTCCTCAGGATTACAATAACAAGCGCTTCAGATCGCTTAAATTCTGACAAAGTTGCGCCACAAAACGAGCCGCGTTAGCACCATCAATAACACGATGATCGTAAGTGAGGTCAATCGGCTGCATTAATCTCGGTACAAATTCCTGACCGTTCCAAACCGGCTGCATTTTGGATCGGGTCAATCCTAAAATGGCAACTTCTGGCGCATTTACCAGAGGTGTAAATGCTGTACCGCCTATTCCTCCCAAACTGGAAATACTCATACATCCGCCTTGCAGATCTTTCGGCCCTAGTTTGCCATCACGTGCTTTTTTGCTGATCTCACCTAACTCTTCTGATAACTCATAAATTGATTTTTTATCGACATCTCTAAACACCGGAACAATTAACCCATTCGGGGTATCAACAGCGATACCGATATTAATATACTTTTTGAGAATCAGACTCTCTCCATCTTCAGATAGAGATGAATTAAAGGTTGGGAATGCTTTCAAATTAGCGGCTAGTGCCTTCATCACAAACACTAATCCGGTGACCCGGATACCTTTTTTCTCCGCCTCGGCTTTAAGCGACTTTCTAAATTCCTCCATATCTGTCACATCAGCCTCATCATGATGTGTAACCATGGGTACATTGAGCCAGGCCCGATGCAGATGCGGGCCGGAAATTTTTTGAATACGGGTAAGTGGCTTAACTTCAATTTCACCAAACTGCGAGAAATCAACACCGGGTATGGGTGGAATTGCGGACATACCACCTGCTGCACTAGCTGCTGTACTGGTTGGCTGTGGCTTAGGTGTTGGTGAGTCCAGATCTTCCTTTGTAATTCGACCTTTAGGCCCGGTACCACTAATCTGAGTTAAATCGATATTTCGCTCTCTGGCTAACCTTCTGACGGAAGGGCTGGCATAAACGGCACTTTTATCAGTGGTTCTAAATGAAAAAACTTCTTTGACTGGTTCTGAAATCGATAGCGCTAGCGGCGAGGTATCTTTAGGCTCCTGTTCTTGTGTTTCCAGCTCTGACGAAGTTACTGGCTCATCAGCAGCAGATTGTTGTTCATCACTGGCACTTGAACCGCTGTCCCCTGCAGCATCCAGAACTAGAATCAACGAGCCTTCAGAGACTTTATCGCCCACATTAACCTTAAGTTCGGTTACTGTCCCGTCAGCGCTTGAAGGTATGTCCATCGACGCTTTGTCACTTTCCACAGTGATCAATGCATCATCAACATTCACTTTATCGCCAGGATTAACTAATACTTCGATGATTTCAACATCGCTAAAATCACCAATATCTGGCACTTTGATTTGTTGGTTTGCCATCCTCAAGCTCCTTAAACGTAAAGTGGGTTGGGTTTATCGGTATCAATCCCGTATTTCTTGATCGCTTTGGCAATATCGGCTGCTTTGACTTTTCCCTGATCCGCCAGTGCCGTAAGTGCCGTAATCACAATATGATAACGATCAACCTCGAAATGACTGCGTAGCCCTTCACGACTATCAGATCGCCCATAGCCATCGGTGCCCAGTGTATGGAATGGCCCTGGCACAAACGGCCTGATTTGTTCGGAATACAGTTTTAAGTAATCAGTAGAAGAAACGGTAGGTGTGTCATCATCACCAAGACATTGTTCCACCCAATTGGTACGTTTTTTCTTGGCAGTCGGGTGTAATCGATTCCAACGGATCGCATCGTGTCCATCCCGATAAAGTTCATTATAACTGGTCACGCTCCAGACATCGGCAGCCACTCCATGATTTTCGGCTAACAATTCTGCCGCAGCTTCTGATTCACGCAAGATGGTGCCACTGCCAAGCAAGTTAACCTTGTACCCTTTCGCTTTACTGGCCCTTAATTTATACATACCTTTGATAATGCCCTCTTCGGAGCCCTTGGGCATGTCTGGATGGGAATAATTTTCGTTCATGGTGGTGATGTAATAAAATACATCATGCTGATCTTCAAACATCTCCTTCATACCATGATGATAAATTACTGCCAACTCATAATGATAAGTTGGATCATAGGAACGGCAATTAGGAATGAAGTTTGCGAAGATATGGCTATGCCCATCTTCGTGCTGTAAACCCTCACCATTTAATGTAGTACGTCCTGCTGTACCGCCGACTAAAAAGCCTCGTGCCCGCGAATCACCAGCCGCCCAGGCAAAATCTCCAATACGTTGAAAACCAAACATGGAGTAAAAAATATAGACTGGAATCATTTGAATGCCATGATTGGTGTAGGCTGTTGCTGCGGCTATCCACGAGGAAACCGCACCTGCCTCATTAATACCTTCTTGTAACATCTGGCCCTTAGTATCTTCCTTGTACGGCATAATCTGTTCAGCATCTTGGGGTGTATAAAGCTGACCTTTGGGAGAATAAATACCTACCTGACGGAACATACCTTCCATGCCAAAAGTTCGGGCTTCGTCAGGAACAATAGGTACTAGACGTGGTCCGATTTCCTTGTTCCGAGCGATGGCGACCAGAATTCGGACCTGTGCCATTGTGGTCGACATGGTGCGATCGCCGGTATCAGTTAGTAAAGCAGCGAAAATATCGCTTAATTCTGGGATTTTTAATGATTCGGCATTGTTACGGCGACTAGGCAAATAGCCACCTAGTGATTGCCGACGCTCATGTAAATATTTGTGTTCCGGTGAATCTTCGGCGGGTCTGACAAATTCAAGGTTATGAATTTGCTCATCAGTTAACGGAATATCAAAACGCTCAGCAAATGACTTTAAATGATCTTCGCCCAGCTTTTTCTGTGAGTGAGTGATGTTCTGACCTTCGCCCGCTTCACCCATGCCATAACCCTTGACTGTTTTTGAAAGAATTACAGTTGGTTTACCTTCTGAATGAAACGCCATATCAAAGGCGTTATAAACTTTTTTAGGATCATGACCACCACGATTGAGACCATAATAAATTTCCTCATCGCTCATATGCTCAACCATCTTTTTCAGTTCTGGATACTTTCCAAAAAAGTGTTCACGCACATAGGCACCGTCGCGTGACTTAAAGGTTTGGTAATCACCATCAACGCATTCCTGCATACGTTTACGTAGCAATCCGTTGTGATCCTGAGCCAGTAATTTATCCCAACCCGCACCCCAGATTAATTTAACTACATTCCAGCCGGCTCCTCGGAAATTACCTTCCAGCTCCTGAATAATTTTTCCATTGCCGCGAACCGGGCCATCCAGGCGCTGCAAGTTACAGTTCACCACAAAGATCAAATTATCCAAATTCTCACGAGAAGCTAATGCTATCGCACCTTGAGATTCAGGCTCATCCATTTCACCATCACCTAAGAAAGCCCAAACTTTGCGATCTTTGGCGTCGATCAAGCCGCGGTTTTCCAGATATTTCATAAATCGAGCCTGGTAAATCGCCATAATTGGCCCCAGCCCCATTGAAACCGTTGGAAATTGCCAGAAATCCGGCATTAACCATGGATGAGGATAGGAGGATAAACCCTTACCACCGGTTTCCATGCGGAAGTTTTCCAAGTTTTCTTCTGTTAACCGGCCTTCAACAAAAGCGCGTGAATAAATTCCAGGTGCAACATGTCCTTGGATGAATAATAAATCCCCACCATGATTTTCACTTGGCGCCCGCCAGAAATGATGAAAACCCACGTTATACATAGTAGCGGAGGATTGAAAACTAGCAATATGACCACCTGGTTCTGCTGGTTTTTTGTTTGCACGTACTACCATAGCCATGGCATTCCAGCGCATCATCGAACGTAAATTGTGCTCGATTTCCTGATTGCCAGGATAATCTTTTTCACGGTGCACCGGAATAGTATTCAAATAAGGTGAGCGATGTAAATCAACTGGATCAACGCCGGCTAAGTAGGCATGATCTACCGTACGCTTGAGTAAATATTGAGCTCTTTCATTACCCTTATGATCGATTACAGCATCTAAGGCCTCTCGCCACTCCTGGGTTTCAATTGGGTCATTATCAGTATAATCCGCAAACTTCATTGTCATCCTCATTATCAATCAAACACAAAACCTCAGAGTAGAAATCCACGCCCTGAGGTAATTAACAAACTATATCATGCGGCTACTTGATGCACTAATAGTTGTTTGTAATTAGCGTATTTGGATATTTAATCGAAAATTTCTTACCTAGCTTTACGCTGATAATAGCCATAGCCGTAACATAAATACACCAAGGCTAAAGGAGCAGCTAACCAATAAAGCCATTGCAACTGACTAAACACATCCGCCGATTCTACAAACAATAGTCCGATAGAGAAGTAAACCAAAGCGATAAAAGCCTGAGAATAATAGCTTTTTTTAATTAAATAATGATGTGCTGTCGTAATTTGGGCTAAATCATAAAAGCGCTTATTAAACGCTAAGCGAAAGAAGGAAGTACAAAAAGTGATTAACACTAAAACAACGAATAACCACAACAATTCCAGTTTATCTGTTACGAAACCGCGCAAAAGCCAAGATAATGCATAAAGCAAGGTGGCAATTTTGTAGATGGTATGAGTAGCAACATGATCAATCGTATTTTTAATCATTACAAAAATCACAAAAAATACTACTGACAAGACAATAACGATAATGCCTAGCTGCCAGAAACTTTCATGGGCCAGTAAAAAAAGCGAGATTAACCAAAAAAAGCTCTCTAAAAATAAATAAAGTCCATCAATCAAAAATATCAATCGAGTATTGTGCTTGTCTTTGTAATTAACAACTTGGCGAATAGACAGAACATTCTTTTTAAGCAATTGCGCTGGCAACTGTATAAGGTTTCGCTGTGTATAAAAAAACCCAGCACCAGCAAAACAGATAACAATAGAGATTAAATAAATAAATATTAAGCCTGATTTTTCCAGTAGGAATCCACCGATAAATATTCCTATTTGTAAAATCGCAGCAACAAATATTTGAAAATTACCGAATTTTCGGCCGGTGTTACTTTCACTCAATGTCTCATAAAATAGTGCACGCTGAGTTGTCCAGAAAAAACAGTTATATGAGCCGTACAAAAAGCTGAAGCAAATCAACATCACTGTACTAATGTTGATACTCACACTAAACAACATGCAAATTTCAAACAAGAATGAAATCAGCATGAGTTTAAAAAGACTAATTTTGCGAATTAATCTATCCCAACAAAATAATGCGCAGCAAAAACCCAGCCCCGACAGAGAAACAAAAAAGGAAACTTCGGAAAGTGTGTATTGCTTATCCCAGAGAAATACTGGAGCAAAAAATGGAAATATACCAATTAGGAGCGAATGTATTCCCAAATATTGGTAAAAAATGCGGGAGTAATTAACTTCTGGCCATTCATCAGAAGATATCTGCATCGTCTATTTCCAATGCATCTAAACCGGCATAAAGCCCCGTTAAATCCTCTTTTTTACCGTAACGTGGGGCATCATGCATTTTCATGTAAGGCCTAGAATTAACCTCGATAAAAATGCATTTTTGTTGATCATAGTCTACATCGATGCCCTTCTCAAAAATCACATCAATACCGAGCACATTGGCACCAAACATATTCACCACATCGATAAACAATTGTCTGTTGGACGGTGTAATGGTGTTCTGATCAACAATTTCAACAATTCCTCCAGGTGCAAGCGCCACACGATAAAAAAGTTCAATATGTTGACCGTTATCCGGCACATCTTCCAGCGTCAGTTTCTGCTTTTTTAAGTGATTAAGCACTAAACCATCTTTTTTAATTGGATACATGGTAGGGAATAAACCCATTTCTTTTCGAATTGCATTTTCTTGATCAATGAGGGTGCTGATCGTGTCTTTACCATTACCAATCACAAACGGTGGATAACGTTGGATAACACTGCCCAGTTTTTCATTGGTGGCAACGACTCGATAATTTTTACCCAGTAAATATTGTTCAATGACTGTTGTCGGCCACCATAGTTTTGCTTTTGCTATTGCACTAAACAATTCACCGTAACTATTAATAGGGAAATAACTGCCTCTGGAATAGCCACTTACATTGGGCTTAATGACAACCGGAAAGCCGTGTTGTTTAACAAATTTGTACGCCCTGTACGGGTTGAAAAATACGTCACCCTTGGCGTGCGGAACATTATTATTAGCAAACATCACCCGGGCTTTTTCCTTCGAGCGGGAGGCACGCCTAACTTCCAGAGTATTGTAATGACTGCAACCAGCCATATAGCGGTCGCTAATCAACTTATATACAACCGCTTTTAGTTTTCTCACAAAATCTCTCTTGTAGTACTAGCGCTTAGCTGTAAGGATCTTGCTTTACGTTGATAGAGTAATTTTTTTGTAAATATAGGCTGTTGCTGCGGTTGTAAATTAAGTGTTTTGGTGACCTGAGCTAAAGCCATCATACTGTTTAGAATAAACCGGGTCTTATCACGCCAGGTATAAGATTTGTCTAATAAATTTATCGGCATGGGTACAAACAGATTAATTTCGATTAAATGAAATCGCCCTGCCACCATATCTTGCCGCGAATCAGCGTGCACGCAGACCCGGGAAATTTTAAAGTCGCCAATTTCACGAACATAAGACCAAATTTGCTTTAATTCAGACTCATTAAATTTATGGGTAATTTCATGAAAACTGGTGTTTTTGTTGTTTATGCTGTTTATGGGATATTTCTCTTCCTCGCTGTTAACCGCTTCTGTAATAGTTAACACCGCATATTCGCTACTATCTTCATGATTTGGAATAGTGAATATTTCGAATTCTCTGGTTTCTCTGGCAGCCTCCTGGATAATGTAGGCAGTTTTCGACTTGGCTATTTTCTTTCTTATTTTAGCCAAGTCTTTTGCATTATCAGCTCGCCAAATACCGAACGCATTTTGCCCCCATTCTGGCTTTACAAATACTGGAAATTTTTCAGGAATACTTTGTCCATCATCATACACCTGACTTAATCGCCATTTTTCTGGCACTAAGCCATCAATATCTATTTTCGAAAAGATACCTTTTTTAATGGAAAAATATTTTGCATTAAGTTGAAAATAACGCCAGGGAGCTGCAAGAATCCTAACGCAGGTTAGAATATAAACAGCTACAAACATAATACGCATTATCATTGCGCGGCTCTGTTGATGCTTATCTGCATATTATAGTTATATCTTGGTATAAAGCAGTAAATTACTGGGCCGCAGCAGAACGATTTGCATTAAGGAAAAACAATACAACGCCTAATATCAAAATCGAAACAGCTGCATAAAATAACGATCCACCATCACTCTCACCTTGATGCAAAACCTCAATACCTAATGGTGTAAACAGATGGAAAAAAACAGCACCCGCCATCACTGCAGATGCCATTAATCCACCTATTTGATGAAATTTGGGTCGATCTGGTGCGCTCGCCATTCCCAATTTGGAAGCGATCCAAATCAGCGCAGGTAAAAGCAGGATTATTGAAGTCACTAACTCAACTGCGCCAACACCGTAGGAACCGTAATTAGCAAACGTGGTACCAACACCATCGCCCAATACCCCTTTCATCCATTCACCGATAGTACCAAATATATGTTGAGTATCTGGATGCAAGGTGAATTTATAAGGCAAGGAGGCCAGGAATACATAACAAATCCAGACGACGATAATCCAACTTATTACGGCCACAATATTTTTGTTCATAGCTAGCTTCTCAATCCAAGATCAAGGTATTTTTGCAATGACTTATTTTAATACACCAGGCCAATTTTTGTCGCCTTCGACAATCCATTTTTCCGGATCTTGTAACCACTTGGATTGGATATCAGCATCGTAATTTAGGTAAAGTTTATCGTCGATAATTTTCCATTGTTGGGGATCACCTTTTGCAGTGATGTTATGACCTACAGCCCAAGCACAATAACCACCATATTGAGGTGCATATTTTTCTGGATCAGCTAAAAAGGCATCTAAATTTTCCTGGCTAGAAAACAACCATTTTGCTCCTTTGTATTCCGTTTGATAGTCAGAATCACCTTTTACTGGCGTCCCTTGGGTAAAGTATGCAACCGTGTCATAACCACCAACTGCTTTGCTACTAAAGGTTCCGGTATAAATTTCTGACTTTGCAAAAGCACTGACATTGAACATTAGTAGTGCAACAAATGCGAATAAGATTTGTGATGTTTTTTTCATGATCAATTCTCTTTAATATTCCAGTTTAAAACAAATCCTCAGACTGTAATGAGGATAATAAGTTCGGAAATATTTAGAAAAAAAACTAAAGTTTCCTCGTTTACGGCCAGCTAAATATTACTATTACTTGATCTCAATTTCTATCGAAAACACGGTATTGTAGAGCTTCATTGACATGTTTGTTTAAAACTTCAGTTGACTCATCTAAATCTGCAATTGTCCTGGATAAACGTAAAATTCGATGATAAGAACGTGCAGTCAAGTTTAGTTTTTTGATTATTAAATTCAGATACGATTTTAATTTATCTGCCAAAAAAAGTTTCTGCTCTAACTCATTAGTCTGTAAGGCAGAATTTAATTTCCCTTGGCGATTAATTTGCAACTTGCGTGTATAAGCAACTCTTTGGGCAATAGTTACGCTATCTTCAATTTGTTTATTTTCGATTAATTGATCAGGTTTGACGGCTGTCAATTCAATACACATATCAAATCGATCAATTAACGGACCTGATAACTTGTTTTGGTAACGTTCAATCATCGATGGTGAACAGTGACAAGCCTTGATTGTTGATCCGTAATAACCACAATGACAAGGGTTAGCTGCCGCCAATAACATTACATCAGCCAAATAGCGTTGACTGCGATTAACACGAGCAATATTAACGTAACCTGTTTCTAACGGCTCACGTAACATCTCCAAAGCACGACGATCAAATTCAGGGATTTCATCTAAAAACAATACCCCTCCGTGGGCAAGGGAAATTTCTCCAGGAACAGGTTTTGATCCACCCCCAATGAGCGCCACAGCCGAGCAACTGTGATGAGGTGCACGATAAGGTGTTCGACGCCAATCTAGCAAATCAAAACCCTGGGAACTGATTGATTGAATTGAAGCAGTTTCAATCGCCGTTTGCTCTGGCATTAAAGGCAGAATCCCTGGCAATCGAGCCGCCAGCATACTTTTACCACATCCTGGTGGACCAATCATCAGCAGATTGTGATGTCCAGCAGCAGCAATTTCTAAAGCTTTTTTAGCCAGGTATTGACCTTTAACATCAGCAAAATCCGGATAAGCTTTTTTAGCTTTTGGTCTAACCTGAATATCATTGGAAAAGTAATTTCTTTTTGTCATTAAATGATCCAGCAGTTGAGCTAAATTTGAACCGCTTACTAAACTTAAGTTACGAATGAAGGCTGCTTCTTTGATACAAGAATTAGGAACTGCAAGCTTACGCCCCGCTAGAGCTACTGCGTAAGCTACAGGCAAAACTCCAGCAACTGAGCGCAATTGCCCGTTTAATGCTAACTCACCAATAAACTCGTAAGTCAGTAATTCTTCTGGACAGATCTGAACTTGCTCACTAGCTACTAAAATACTGATAGCAATTGGCAAATCAAATCGAGCTCCTTCTTTTGGCAAATCCGCAGGAGCTAAATTAACTGTTATTCTTCGAGCTGGGAAATTGAAATGCGAATTAATAATCGCTGCTCTAACTCGATCACGACTTTCTTTGATAGCTGTTTCTGCCAAACCAACAATTGTGAATGATGGCAGGCCATTGGCAAGATGAGTTTCTACTGCAACTTCAGGAGCAGCAATACCCGTTAAGGTTCTTGAACGAACGATAGAAAATGACATAGTACCTTCCTTGGCATTGTTTAATCCTTAATCTGAACTATACTGTCTCAGCTTGGCCTCTAGTTGATCAATTTTTTGACGAGTTTTTTCTAATACTCGTTGCTGGGCTTCAAACTCTTCGCGAGTAACTACATCCATGTCATGTAAAACAGATGTAATAGCTTCCTTGACGTTATCTTTAACTTCTTCTGTAAATTGAGTGATAGGCAATACCGTGTCCAGTGACTGGATTAACCTGTTCACTAGATCTTTATTAACCATCAGCTTATATCATCGATGAGATATTGCACATAGGCGCGATCACGAAGTTCCTGAACCCATTCTTGATACATTTGTTCAGCTTTGCGAATATGAAGTTGCTCTCGAGCAGCATTTTTTTCAAATAGGTTACCCGCATCTTGCTGACGCTTATCAGTAACTTCAAAGATACTGATTCCATTACCAACTTGTACAGGGTTGCTTATCTGACCAAGTGGTAATTGGAATACTACATTTTCTATCACAGATCCTAAATCACCAGGGTTGATCCAACCCATGTCACCGCCTTTTATACGAGAGTTAGCATCTTCTGAATATTGCTCCGCCAAAGCAGCAAAATCCTCCCCTTCGGATAACCGCTTGGCAATTTCATTAAGTCGAATTCGCAGGTACTCTGACGATGCATTTTGGTCATACTGCAAAAAAATTTGCCTTAATCTTAGCTGGGTTATCTGTCTGCTAGAATCTGATTGTGCCGATCTTACTCCATTTAGTTTGACTATATGAAAAGCCCTATCGCTTTGTAATACATCACTAAACTCGCCCTCAGACAGGCTGCGTAAAGCTTGATAATAAAACGATGGTAATTCTCCAGACTTACGCCATCCTAAAGCACCTCCATCAATGGCATCTTGATAGGCAGAATATTCAGCAGCAACTGTAGCAAAATCGACCCCAGTGTTAAGTTGCCCCAAGGCACGTTCTATCGTGGCCCTAGCTTGATCATATCCAGTTGAATCTGACTGAGGAATTGGAACCACAATATGAGAAACATTCAACTCTGAATTAAGGCCTGTACCAAGACTTTCAGAACGTAAAAATTCTTCAACCTCTTGATCACTAACCGTAACTCTGGAGTTTATTTGCCGCTCAACAAGTTGTTGAATTCTTAGTTGTTGTTCAATACGCCTAGTAAAATCATTATAACTAACCCCGTCACTAGCTAGAGCCTGTTGCAGTTGCTCGATAGAAATATTATTACGTTGGGCAATTCCCTCAACAGTGACATCAACTTGAGCTTGAGAGACTTCAATACCTGCGCGTTCAGCAATCTGTAATTGCAACCTATCATTAATCATGCGATCCAGTATTTGACGCTGCAAAACAGACTCTTCTGGCAAGGTCCTGCCCCGAGCCTTTATTTCTAATTCTGTACTGAGACGCTCTTGATCGTACTCGCTTTTAGTGATGACATCATCGTTAACAATCGCATAAACTCGATCTAATTCTTTTGCGGCTACAAAAGGGCTAACAACTACCAGCCCTAGCCAGACAAGTAAAATCCAGCGTTTGAATTGCATTTTTTCTTACTTAATGCCTTGTTTTGAAGTAATACTGGTTAAACCGGTGAACTCAAGGGTGACAAAAAACCCATCTCGTTCATCCCTTTCTTTGTCAAAACGGCGCTCACCCCCTACTGTTAATTTCCAGCAACAGGCATCATATCTTACCCCTGCTGAAAAATAGCGATTTTCGCTATCACTAAGTGAATATATGTCTTGGGCATAAATACTCCATGTCGGGCTAATGCGCCAACCGAATTCCAAATCCAAAGATTCACTCTCAGTTGCGGTGCCATTGGTGGCTCGAGTACGATTAAAAAAGTAACCAAGATTGAAATAGTTCTCGCCTATTTCATCGTCGCCATAGTTAATCCTTAACCGTCTAACATTATTTTCACTTTCTTCAGTATCCCAGGAAGCAAATCCATACAAAGTCCAGTCAGAGTATAAATCGACACTGGCTTCAGCAAGAAAATCTGATGTAGAACGATCAATATCTGCATCATCGCTGGTTAGGCTGATTTCACGATCAGACAAATAAAAAATCTGGCCGAAGTTAATGTAACCACGCTCTACCCCTGTATCTCCATCTAAGAATCTAGATTCGACACCAAACGTAAGCTGATTAGTATCGCCAATACGATCTTCACCTATAAATCTGTTTTCCCTGAAAATATTACTAAAGTTGTTTAGCGATAATTCACTGGTATCAAACGAAGGTATTGCTGATTGATCTTCTTCAGGTATGTACACATAAAATAAACGCGGTTCCAACGTTTGAATGTGTGGTCTTCCTGCCCAGGAAAATTCTCTTTCAAAAAACAATCCACTATCTATACTTGCTGTGGTGACATAGCGATAGGGTGAATCCTCCTCGCCATTTTCTACATTATCTAAATTGTATCTTGCATAATTAAAACCTAATTTAGGTGTAACATAACCGTAAATTTCTTTAAGCGGTAAGCTAATAGAAGGATTAATAAAATATCGCGAACCCTCGACTGTGGCATCACGGTCAAATTCAGTAAAACTGGCTTCAAGCTCATAAGTTAAACCAAACATTCCATTGCGTTCCCTAGCATCAACTAACAAATAAGGTAATTGTGCATAGGGTCGACTGGATTCCTCTATCTCTTCATCGAGAGTGTAATAGTCAAGCACTCCAAATTCGGTACGAAAAATATCGCCATAATAATTCAGGCGTCCGCGTCGAATTAAGTGTGTGGCACTATTTAAGAATAAGTTATTACTAAAATCATCATAATAATCTTCATCAGATGCCCATTGGAAATCGATCTCACCTTCCAGGTCTTCAGTGAATTCCTGTTCATGATAAAACGTCACTGCAGCACGATCTTCCTCATCATCCTCTTCTATTTGCAAATCATCACCTGGTAAATATTCCACATCAAGCTCACCTTCTGCGGTTTCCGTCAAGTAACGAAATTCGACACCCAACTGTAAACCTCGATCACTAAAATATCGAGGTGTAATGGTCGCATCAAATCCAGGCGAAATATTGATGTAATAGGGTACACCGACAAAAAATCCTTCTTCGGAGTCACTACCAAATGTGGGGGCAAGAAAACCGGTTTTTCGCTCGCTACTAATCGGAAAGGATATATAGGGTGTATAAAAAACGGGCACCCCAAGAAATCTCAATGTTGCATTGCGTGCAATACCTGTACCCGTTGCATGATCCAGGACAAGACTGTTAGCTTTTATCACCACATCATCGTTACCTTCAACACAATTGGTATAGGTAACGTCCTGCAATTCCATTAAATCATGACCAAGGAAGTTGGCAGAAACCGCCCCACCTCTTGCCATAGCAAAAGCATTGTTTTTAACCTTAGGCACATAAGTTCGATCTGCTACTACATAATTAATATCGTTGGCGGCCCCTGTAAAAGTCTCAATTTCCATATCCAGACTTTCTGCGGTGAATTTATCTCCATTCGGAGAAAAAACCTCAACTCCGCCTGTAGCGTTGAGTTGATCATCATTTTTACTATAACGAATATTATCGGCGCTAATTTTTTGTGGTCCCTGTTGTGCGTAAGCTTTGCCTTGTAGTTCCACCGTATTAGCATCTGGCAAATCAATATCATCAGCTTCAAGCTCTAGTGGTAATGCCTGCACCTGTGAGCGACTCAGTGTTATGTCGCCAGGAACTGCAATAACGCCTAAACAACGCTTTGCTTGTTCAAAGCGCCGCTCTCTTTTTTCCTTGGCTCTTAATTCCTCATAGGTTAAATCTTCATCTTGCTCGTCGCTATTAGAATCTGATTCTACTATTGAGTCTGACTCTGTTGCTGAATCAGATTGTGTGGTTGTGGTCTGGGCCTGACTGTGTGTTGGAAACCCTAGCACCAAAAATAGGCTCAAGGCGAATGATAATTGTCTCATAAAATGAACATTTCCTTTGTCTAGTCTTTTTTGCCAACGAATTGATTTAAAGCGCATTTTAATTTCCTTAACAGAGGAGCTTTGTTTTTTCGTTGAGTTAGAATTATAGTGAGTTTTGACCTATATACCAATGCTTATGACCAAGCTTTTTTACCAATTACAATGAACTGTGATATCGCATTGATACTCGCTGCCGGTAGAGGTGAGCGTCTAAGACCCATAACTGACTCAATTCCGAAACCCTTGATTGAGGTAGGCAAGCATCGATTAATTGAATATCACATTCAAAATCTAGCCAAATCCGGGGTAAAAAAAATTTACATTAACCGGGCACATTTACGTCAGCAGTTTGACGAGTTGTTGTTTACCAAGCATTTTCCTGACCTTGAGATATCCTATTTAGACGAGCCTGATGGCGCCCTGGAGACTGCCGGCGCCATTATTAACACATTTGCTGAGGTTGATAGTGAAAAACTGTTGGTTGTTAATGGTGATATATGGTGTGATTATAATTTCAATAATATCAAGGACTTGCCTGACAGTAACAAGGATAACGCCCATATCGTTCTGGTTACTAATCCAAACCACAATCCCCACGGTGATTTTTCAATTCAAAATGGCCGCTTAATTGAAAAGACACGAGGACTTAGTTATACCTTTAGCGGTATTGGCATTTATCGTCGGCGCCTATTTGCAAATCAAAAAATTGAATTCAAAAAACTTGCCCCTGTTTTACATGAACAAATCACACTTGGGCTGATTTCGGCCTCAATTCACACCGGAGAGTGGATGGACATTGGCACAGTGGAAAGACTCGAATCCTTGCGAGCAAAGCTAAAAAAGGAGTCGTTATGAGTTTCAATACTGATATTTTTGTAACCAAACGATCCTGCTAACTCGTTAACAAACGTTTGTTGAGCTTGCAACCAGTCAAAGGAATCAATTAGATCTCGTAACTGAACGACTTGCAGTTTTTCAAACCCACAAGGATTAATCCAGTCAAAAGGCTGTAAATCCATATCAAAATTAACACTTAATCCATGGTAAGTGGTTTGATTACGGACCCTAAGACCAATTGAAGCGATTTTTTTTTCGCCCAGGTAAATCCCGGGTGCTCCCTCGATCCGATTTGCCGAAATCGAATAGGTTTGTAAAAAGTTAATCACGCTTTGCTCAAGCAAATTCACCATTTGCTTAATGTTTAATTTTTTACGCGGCAAATTAATAAGACAATAAGCAACTAATTGTCCCGGCCCATGATAGGTCATTAATCCGCCCCGATCCACTGGGATAACTGGGATATGTTGCCCTTGAGAAAACGGCTGTTCCTTACAACGAATCCCCTTGGTATAGACTGGTTCATGTTGTAACAACCACAATTCATCGGGTTTTGTTGATTTATCAGCAACAAAATCTTTCATTGCCTGCCATACCGATTGATACGGCAATATTCCAAATTTTCTGATAATAAGCTGATTTGATTCAACCACTTAAAGTACCATCAATACTTTAGGGTGTGATCGCATTTGCGCATAAATCAGGTCCAATTGAACACGGGATTTAGCCTTAAAAGTGCAAGTTATTGAAATGTACTTTTTCTTAGCACTTTTTTTATATGAATAATCGATAGCTTGGTCGTCATCCAGATGACTGGATAAAATCGACTTGATCAACTTATCAAAACCAGCTTCTGCCAAACCCATCACCTTGATGCCATATTCGGCCGGATATTCGATAACTTGATCTATCGCTTGTGGAGTTATTCCAGCCACCATAGTTTCAAACTATCAAGCAATTGCGCCCAAATCGGCCCTTTGTCAATTTGCTGAGCGACCACTAATGGAATTTCTCTTACTGATGCACCAGTAAAATTCACTGACAATGTGCCAATCTCAGAATTAGCGGCTATCGGAGCAATCAACTTTTTTTGAGTCGTTATCTGGGCAGTGAGCTGATCTGATTTGCCGCGCGGCACCAACAAATTAACATCATCCATTACCGTCGCAGCGACAGTTGAACTGGTTCCTTTATAAATCGGCACCTGGGTTACACTGTCACCACGCTGATAAACTGGTACATATTCATAATAGTTATAGCCATAGCGTAATAATGATTCGACAAATCTGACCCTGGCCCTATCGCTATCTGCACCAGTCACTATAGCTGTCAGTCGCAAATTATCTTCTATCGCTGAACCGATTAGACAATAGCCCGCTTCCTGTGTGTGCCCAGTTTTGACACCATCCACATTTTCATTTAGCCACAGCAACCGATTGCGATTATTTTGAGTAATTTCGTTGTAGGTATATTCCTTTTCCTTATACCAGGCATAATAATCAGGAAAATCCGCAATCATCCGTGTGGTCAAAATCATTAAATCCTTTGCGGTAGTATAGTGATCTGGATCCGGCAATCCATGCGAATTAGTGAAATTGCTATCTGTCATACCCAGTCTGGCCGCTGTCTGATTCATCATTTCTGAGAATGTGGTTACATCGCCAGCCACATACTCTGCTAAAGCGACTGCTGCGTCATTGCCGGATTGAACGATCAAACCCTTGATCAATTCTTCAATGGTGACCTGCGTATCGACTTTTATAAACATCTTTGAGCCACCGGTCTTCCAGGCCTTTTCACTAATTCTGACCTTGTCATCAAGACTGATGGTGCCATTTTTCAGTGCCTCAAACACCACATAGGAGGTCATGATTTTACTCAGGCTTGCCGGAGGAATACGTTGTTGCGCATTGTTTTCAGCCAAGACCCAGCCGGTATTTTGTTCGACCAGCATCCACGAGACTGCTTCGGGTTTAGGTGCTGAAGCCCCCGTTTTTAGCAGATCCGGGATTGGAGAAATAGCAAAGGCTTGCAGGCTAAAAAAGCAGCCTAACAATAGACCAAATTGCGTCTTCGCAAAAATAGATTGAACAATCATCATTGTCTTTCTGTGATCAGCATTACAGGTGAACGCATAGATTTTTCTAAATCTATTTTCTCATTATAGGCTAATGCCGCTGATTTAAACGGTCCTACTTTTACGCTAAACAGTGCATCATCTCGTTGTTGTATTTTGACTTGATACCCTTGTGATTCCAACTGTGATTTGGCTAACAAGGCATTGTTTTGCTTCGAATAAACACCTGTTTGCAAATAAATAACACCATCTTCAGACAAGTCATCAGAATTTTCCTGAGAAATGACAGAAATGGATTCGATTCTTACTCGAGTAGTGCCTTTATCAGCGAAACTGAGATCCCTTGCTGCTGCATAAGACAAATCCAATATGCGGTCATCAACAAATGGCCCACGATCATTTACTCTGACATTCAAAGACTTATTGTTAGCTAGGTTAGTGACTTTGATGTAACTCGGTATGGGCAGCGTTTTATGAGCCGCAGAATAAAGATACATATTGTAAATTTCGCCGCTGGAGGTTTTTTTGCCGTGAAACTTTCTCCCATACCAGGAAGCCAAGCCTTCTTCGGTAAAGTTATTAAGCTGATGCTTGGGTGTATAAAGAATTCCAGCAACCACATAAGGATCGTTGCCCGTCTTACTCAGAGGCTCAGCCTTGGCCACTACAGGCTCGGGTTTGATTTCTACAGGCTCAGTCGCCTGATCTTCAGGCACAGAGGAACAACTCGCCAATATAAATAAAAACAATAAGGAAATAAATATGCGCATGATTTACTGACGATATTTATTTTTAATCGCCTGGCTCAATTCAGACACTGCCATCGCGTACAAATTGCTTTGATTGTACCGCTTTATAACATAAAAATTATCAAATACAACTTGGTACTCTGTGCCCTTGCGGCCTTCAAGTTTGATCATGTCTGCGGCTAGTTGATCAGAATAATTCTTAGAAACTTTCACACCTGACTTTTTTATCTCTCCGAGACTGTACTTGGCTGACTTACCCGATTGCTTATAAGCTTTATACTGACTTGATTTGACACCATTAACTTTGACGTTGACCGGATTACCCGTTTGCCAACCATGCTTTTTAAAATAATTTGCCACACTGCCGATTGCATCAGCGTAGGAATTAATTAAATCCCGCTTACCATCACCATTAAAATCTATCGCATAGGCATCGTAACTGGAAGCGATAAATTGTGGGATGCCCATGGCACCAGCATAAGAACCGACGGTAGTTAGCGGGTTCAGTTGTTCCGTCTTAGCTAACTTTAGAAAACTTTCCAATTCAGACTGAAAAAATGCCTTGCGCCGCTCAAATTGCAACGACAGAGTCGACAAACTGTTAATAACAGCATTGTTACCTTTGTTTGTACCAAAACGGGTTTCCACACCTAAAATAGCGACAATTATTTCTTCCGGCACACCATATTCTTGTGCTGCGCGTTCTAACAGCTCTTTGTGCTGTGTCCAGAACTTTGCCCCATTACGCACGACTTTGTCGGTAATAAATAAACCACGGTATTTAGCCCAAGTTAGTTTCTCAGCGGGTCGCTTAAAGGCTTCAACTACGCTAGGTCGCAGCTCAACTTTGGCAAATAATTTATCCAATTCGTTTTGATTGTAAACCCCTTCTGCCACCAAATTATCGGTAATAGACTTGAGTTCGGGGTATTTGTTTAAATCTAAAGCGTTAGCTATTACCGGACTTAGACTAAAAACTAAAATCAGTATCTGTATAAACTTTTTATTCATTCTTAAGTACTACGAATGCATTAATTTTTTGTGAGTAGAAATACTCATCATCACTCCAAAGGCAGCCATTAAGGTAACCATTGAGGTACCACCATAACTAATCAAAGGTAACGGCACACCAACCACTGGGAGGATACCTGAAACCATGCCAATATTCACAAATAAATAGCAAAAAAACGTAGTCGCCAAGCCACCAGCCAGTAATCTAGAATAAGTATGCTGTACGGTGAATGAAATTTGAAAGCAACGCAAAATAATAAATAAATAAATAGCGATCAGAATAATGACCCCTACTAAACCAAATTCTTCGGCAAACACCGAGAAAATGAAATCAGTACTTTGCTCAGGAATGTAATCCAGTCTTGACTGAGTACCGTTGAGCCAGCCCTTACCATAAGTCCCACCTGACCCAATAGCTATAATCGACTGAATCGTGTGATAGCCAGCGCCCAGTGGATCCGACCATGGATCAAACAAGGTTAAGATTCTCTTTTGTTGGTATGGATGTAGATTTGTCCATAAAAACGGAGCGACTGCGGCAATAACCGCCACTCCCGCCAAAATCAATTTCCATGATACGGCTGCTAGAAATAAGACCACCAGGCCCGACGCTGCAATTAATATCGCTGTACCTAAATCAGGCTGCAAAATGATCATCGCACAAGGCACACAAATACAAACCAATGCCAAGGTGATACTTTTGAAATTTGCCGGGAAAGTAAATCTAACCATCAGCCAAGCCACCATCATGGGAACTGCAAGCTTCATGATCTCGGAAGGTTGTATACGGATAACACCTAAATCCAGCCAACGCTGAGCCCCTTTACCTGTTATACCTATGGTTAGCACCAATCCAAGCAACGCCAGCCCAAAAACAAATATATATGGAGACCAGCGGTACAGTCTATCCGGGTCAATTTGGGCGAATAACAATAACGCAAACAACGAAGCGCCGACACGAAATAACTGTCTGACAATCATATCGTCATTTTGGTTGCTGGCACTGTAAATCACCATTAGTCCAATTCCCATTAATACAACCAAACCCAGAAATAATGGCCAGTCGATGAGAGCCCGGTTGTAGCGCAGTTGGATCAATGAATTGTTTCCCGCTCAGCAGAATTTAGAACATAAAAATTATCGTAGTCAGCCGGTAAATTCCTATTCTCAAAGTAAAAGTCCATCACTGACCTGGCGATAGGTGCTGCCGTTTTACTACCGCTGCCGCCATTTTCAACAATAACGGCTACCGCAATTTGCGGATCTTCAACCGGAGCAAACGCTACAAATAAAGCATGGTCATGATATTTTTTATCTAATTTACTGGCATCATATTTTTGATTCTGAGCAATACCAACAACCTGAGCAGTCCCAGTTTTACCCGCAATCGTATATTTGTCTGTTCTAATCCGTCTAGCGGTTCCGCGATTACCATGTACCACAGACTGCATAGCCTCGATGACCTCATCGAATTGTTCCTGAGGTTGTTCATTGAAGACCGGCCTGGCGATGCTAAGATTCTGATAACTTACAGTGTCGTTGGGATTCCCAAAACCTTTAACTAATCGAGGCTTAACATACGCGCCACGATTGGCAATGGTCGCTGTTGAAACTGCTAACTGTAAAGGCGTGGCTAACATATAACCCTGACCAATAGCAGCAATGACCGTTTCACCTTTGTACCAGGAACCACCTCGCACTTCTTTTTTCCACTTCTTGGAAGGCACCAGCGCAGTGGGCTCATCATCTAAATCAATACCCGTTCTTCTGCCCAGGCCATATTTAGTCAAAAAGTTATGAATACCATCTATACCAAGTGCCAGCGAAATCTCATAAAAATAAACATCACAGGATTGTTCAATGGCTTTATGTAACCTCACCGTACCGTGGCCTCCGCGTCGCCAGCATCGATATTTGTGCTCACTATTAGGAAAACTAAACCAACCTCGGTCTAATACTGACTTTTCGGGCGAAACACCGGCCTGTAAGGCTGCCAGGCCCACCAACCCCTTTATTGTCGAACCTGGAGCATAACGGCCGTTATAGGCTCTATTTAAAAGAGGTCGTTGTTCATCATCTCGCAATTCACCGTAAGTTTTATAATCAATCCCATTAACGAATAAATTGGCATCATAAGTTGGCATACTAGCGAATGCCAATACATCTCCCGTTGCCGGTTCAATGGCAACAACCGCGCCTTTTTCCTCTCCTAAAGCTCTCATTGCAGCATTTTGCAAGCCTAAATCAAGCGATAAATGCAAATCCCTCCCAGCTCTAGGCGCAGTACGCGATATGACACGCATGGTTTGGCCGTGTGCGTTAGTTTCAATATATTCATACCCCAGCTCGCCTCGTAATTCTTCCTCATAACTGGCTTCAATACCTAGCTTGCCAATGTAGTGCATACCTCGGTAGGCATTACGATCAATCCTTTTTAAATCATTGTCACTAATACGCCCAACATAGCCTATTACATGAGCAGTTGAATCACCGGAGCGATAATAACGAGAGAGATTGCCCTTGATAGATACCCCGGGAAAGCGAATCTGGTTCACTGCAAATCTTGCCATTTCCTGCTCGTCCAAACCGCTTTTAAGCAGAATTGATTCATAGCGCGAGTATTGATAGCGAATTTTTTGAAATTTGGCGATTTGCTGATCGGTTAGATTTACAATTCGCTTGAGTTCAGTAAACATCAACTCAAAATCTTCCACTTCAGCCGGAATAACCTCCAGGTTATAAACCGGGCGGTTCATGGCTAATAAGCGCCCCTTACGGTCATAGATATTGCCGCGCACGGGAACAATGGTTGATAAGCGAATTTGGTTATCTTGAGACAGCGTCGTATATTCTGCATGACTGACTATTTGCAAATAGGCAACTCGACCTATCAACAGGAATGTCAAACTGAGGATTAAAAACAACACCCAAATCAGACGATTGGTAATCAACCGGGTTTCGGTGAGATAGTTTCTAATTTTGACTCGGGGATCGGAGTACATGTCACTCCCGTATTTACACTATTGCTGCATTTCAGCGGCAATATTTTCAAAATAGTTTAGTAGCACATATAACCATGGCCAAATGATTATGCCGCCTAATATTGATGAGAGCACTGTCCATTCGAACTCTGTTTGTAGGAATATTCGATTAAACAATATTGACATCAATACATCAAAAATAATAAACAAAATCAGCCAGGTCATGTATTCGAGAAAAGCATAATTTCTGGTTTTTTTCGCTTCCGAATCAAGTACGAAGACAACAGTCACATAAATTAAAGCATGTTGACCGATCATGCTGATCGTCAAACAATCATGAATAATCCCTACAATCCAGGCCATACCCAGACCCATTAAATCAGGGCGATAAATTGCCCAGTAGACAATGACCATCAACACCAAATTCGGCATAAAATCTTCTGCCCAACCGCTAAACTGCATTAACGCTAACACTAACGCTAACAACAAACTCAGATACATGGGCCAACTTGATTGTTGTGAATAACTCGAACTCATTGCAATGTTCCGGTGTTATTCAGTGAAAGCGTTTGCTCGATCTGATCGGCATGAGGGTTGGGACTCTGTTGGTTACTATGTGGCCAAATCATTAGCACTTGCTCACCATGATTAAGCTGGGCCAAAGGTCTGGCGGCTATATCCAGAAAGGATTCATTAGCATCGTGATTAATTTTCGTCACTTGTGCAACCGGGTAACCGGTCGGATAACGATTGCCGATACCTGAACTAATGAGTAAATCACCCTCCCTGATATCTGCTTGAGCCCCTAAGAATTTTATCTCCATTTGATCAAGATCTCCCGTCCCATATAACAGCGCTCTCAAAGCATTACGCTTTACCAGTACCGGCGTCGACTGACTGGCATCAGTAATCAAGGTAACAATACTATGGGCAACCGATAATTCGGTGACCTGGCCGATAATCCCAAACTGATCGATAACTGGCTGACCTAAATAAACTGAATCACGTTGACCTTTGTTCACAACAATTTTCTGTGAATGGCGCTTGAGGTTCACATTAAGAATATTGGCCGAAAGAATTTTTTGGGTGAATTTCTCTGCCGCTCGGGCTTGCGCCTTGCCTTTTCGTTCCGCCACAAGCGTCGATTCAAGTTGTTGTAGTTTTATTTTTAACAGTGCGTTCTCAAGTTGCAAATCCTCGACACTTTGTGTCAGTTCTTGACGATCTGTAAACCAGCTCGATAACCACTGTGTGATTTCATGAGGATAATCAACGATTTGATAGATTGGCCGTGCGACGGTAGTAAAGTATTGTTTTACAGCGTTTTTGCCCTGAAAGTAATAATCAAGAAAAATTAAGCCCAAACTCAATGTGAGTAAAAAAATGAATTGACTGACTATGGGTTTTATTCGCATAGCAATATTGACCTAATCTTCAGTAAACACGACCCCCAATACATCCATTTCCTGCAACGCTCGGCCACAGCCCCTGGCGACACAAGTTAACGGGTCTTCGGCTATTACTACAGGCAAACCCGTATCTTCCATCAAACGCCGATCAATATCCCGCAATAATGCACCACCACCGGCAACCACCATACCACGCTCACCTATATCTGCGCTTAACTCAGGAGGTGTTTTTTCCATTGCTTGTTTAATAGCCTGGACAATCTGATCAAGCGAATCGCTAATCGCCTCGTAAACTTCCTTACTGGTAATCACCACGCTGCGTGACATGCCTTCGGAGATATCGCGGCCCTTGACTTCCATTTCCATAGGGTCTGATTTTTCCCAGGCCGTCCCAATTGTACTTTTGATTCGTTCGGCTGTGGCTTCGCCAATTAACAGGCCATGATGACGACGGACGAAGTTTATAATTGCCTCGTCAAAGTTATCACCTGCAATTCGCAACGAGTGGGCATAAACCATACCACCCAGCGACATAATCCCAACCTCCGTAGTACCACCGCCAATATCCAGAACCATCGAGCCGGTGGGTTCTGCTACGGGTAAATCCGCTCCAATCGCCACTGCCATAGGTTCTTCTATCAGATAAACTTCACGAGCACCTGCACCAAGTGCAGATTCCCGTATCGCACGACGTTCAACCTGTGTCGATCCACATGGGACACAGACAATGACTCTTGGGTTAGAAATAAAACGGTTGCTCTGGGCCATGCGTATGAAATATTTAAGCATGGCTTCAGTCACACTAAAATCGGCGATCACACCATCTTTTAGTGGTCTGATTGCAGTAATGCTGCCCGGGGTACGGCCAATCATTGATTTAGCTGCTTGGCCGATGGCCAATGGCTGCTTTAAACCGCCCGAGCCCTCTCTAATCGCTACCACCGATGGCTCGTTCAAAATAATACCCTTATCCTTGACATAAATCAGGGTATTTGCTGTTCCCAAATCGACAGCCAGATCATTAGAAAAAATCCCAAAGAGTCGCTTAATCATTTGTTTTTACTATACTTTACTTATATCGCCCAAGCCCAGGTCATATCTGTATTATAAGATATTTACACGAGCAGTTTATTAGTGCGCAAGTATATGTTAATTTGCGCCTTTTTAGGCGACATTTTAGGGATATCTATGTCATTTTCTGTTGCAGACATTGAAAAAACGGCCCAGTTGGCCCGTTTGAGTGTCACCGAGGAGGATTGTTCGTTTTATGCTGAACAGCTTAACCGTATCTTTGAATTAGTGGAACAAATGTCAGCTATTGACACCGATAAGATTGAGCCGATGGCACACCCGCAAGATATTGCCCTACGACTGCGTGAAGATGAGGTTAGTGAGCAAAATCAACGTGAATTGTTCCAATCAGTTGCCCCCGAGACAGAACAAGGCCTTTATCTTGTTCCCAAAGTCATTGAATAGAGTATAAATATATAAAAAACATGGACTTACACGCATTAAGCTTATCCGATCTAGGAGCTCTACTCCATAGCAAACAGGTTTCCAGTACCGAATTGACAGAGTATTTTTTAGCCAGAATTGAACAAAATGCTGATTTAAATGCATTTATTACCCCAACTCCTGAATTAGCCGTAGAACAGGCCAAAACAGCACAAAAAAGCATTGATTCGGGCAATGAAAGGCCTTTAACCGGAATTCCTATTGCTTATAAAGACTTGTTTTGTACTAAAGGCGTATTAACAAGTTGTGGCTCAAAAATCCTGCATAATTTTATTTCACCCTATGATGCGACCATAGTAAATCGGTTGCAATCAACTGGGATGGTCACGTTGGGTAAAACCAATATGGATGAATTTGCCATGGGTTCATCCAATGAAAATTCCTATTTTGGACCAGTGGCAAATCCCTGGAATAAAAATCGAGTACCTGGCGGTAGTTCAGGCGGTTCAGCCGCAGCCGTAGCTGCTCGAATAACCCCTGTGGCCACGGGTTCAGATACCGGCGGCTCTATTCGCCAACCTGCAGCGTTTTGTGGTATTACCGGTATTAAACCCAGTTACGGCCGGGTTTCAAGATATGGCATGGTTGCGTTTGCATCTTCTCTGGACCAAGCAGGCGTTTTTGCCACCAGTGCTGAAGACACCGCTTTAATCTTGCAAACCATGGCGGGCTTTGATGAGAAAGACTCCACTTCAATTAATGAAACCGTACCGGATTTTGTAGCAGAGCTTAACCAAAACCTGGCCGGTAAAACAATTGGCCTGCCCAAAGAATACTTTAGTGAAGGCCTGGATGTAGATATTGCCAAGGCTATCGATATTGCTGTTGAGCAATTCAAGTCACTTGGACTTAATGTTGTTGAAGTTAGCTTGCCAAAAAGTGAATTAGGCATTCCTTGTTACTATGTGATTGCCCCTGCCGAAGCCTCCTCTAATCTTTCACGCTTTGACGGTGTTCGTTATGGTTATCGATCAGAACACGTTGAAGACTTAGTTGAAATGTACCGGCACACTCGATCAGAAGGCTTTGGTGACGAGGTAAAACGACGAATCATGATTGGCACTTATGTCTTGTCTGCCGGCTATTACGATGCTTATTATCGTAAGGCCCAGCGCATTCGGCGTATGATTGCCGAGGATTTTGATAATGCCTTCAAGCAATGTGATTTTATTTTAGGCCCAACCACTCCTACCACCGCGTTTGAATTAAATAGCAAAGTTGATGATCCGGTTGCCATGTATTTGAATGATATTTACACCATTACTGCCAACCTGGCCGGTTTACCAGGCATTTCAGTTCCTTGTGGTTTTGATCAAAAAGGATTGCCGATTGGGCTACAACTTATCGGCAACTATTTTGATGAATCCGGCTTGCTAGCCATGGGCCATCAATTCCAGCAACACACTGATTTTCATCAACAAATTCCACAGGGGATTGCAGCATGAGCTTCGAGTCAGTGATTGGACTTGAAGTCCACGTGCAACTACAAACCAAGAGCAAAATATTCTCAGGCAGCTCTACGGCCTATGGCGCTGACCCCAACACCCAGGCTAACGCTGTTGATATAGCTTTACCTGGTGTTTTACCGGTGATGAACAAACAAGCGTTGAGAATGGCAATTAAATTTGGACTGGCTGTGGATGCCGAGATTAACCGCCATTCCCAATTTGCTCGCAAAAATTATTTTTACCCCGACTTGCCTAAAGGCTATCAGATCAGTCAATTTGATTTACCCATCGTCGCCAACGGTCATTTGACCATTAATGTTGACGACGAAGAAAAAATCATCGGCATTACCCGTGCTCACCTTGAAGAAGATGCGGGTAAATCCTTGCATGAAGACTTTCATGGCATGAGCGGTATTGATTTGAACCGGGCAGGCACTCCGCTGCTTGAAATTGTTTCGGAACCCGATTTGCGCAGCGCTACCGAAGCTGTTGCTTATCTTAAGAAAATGCACACTCTGGTACGCTATCTGGAAATTTGTGATGGCAATATGCAGGAAGGTTCTTTTCGGTGTGATGCCAATGTTTCGATCAGGCCCCTGGGAGCTAGTGAACTCGGCACACGTGCGGAAATCAAAAATATGAATTCCTTCCGATTTATTGAAAAAGCAATTAACTTTGAAATTGAACGACAAATCGAGCTGGTAGAAAGTGGTGGCACGGTTATTCAGGAAACCCGTCTTTACGATCCAGACAAAGACGAAACCCGATCCATGCGCGGCAAAGAAGAAGCACACGATTATCGTTATTTTCCCGATCCTGATTTACCAGCGATGATTGTTGAACAATCGTTTATCGATCAAATCAAACAAACTCTACCGGAATTACCCGAAGTACGGACTAAGCGATTTGTCGATGATTTCAAGCTTTCTGAAGTGGATGCGAAACTCATCACACAAGATCGAGCGCTAGCGGATTATTTTGAAGCAGCAACTGAACAAGCTCAAGGCAATGGCAAATCCGTAGCCAACTGGATAAACGGCGAGCTCTCTGCCCAATTAAATAAAAGTGACATTGAAGCTGAACATATTCCAGTCAGCGCCGAACAACTAGGTGCTTTAGTTAATCGAATTGACGATAATACAATTTCCAACAAAATTGCCAAGACCTTGTTTCAACAGTTGTGGGATGCGCCTAGTGAGGTCAGTATTGATGAATTAATTGAACAACAGGGCTTAAAACAAATCACTGATACAGGCGCGATTGAAACATTAGTTGATGAAGTAATTGCTGCTCATCCAGACCAAGTGCAACAATTTAAAGATGGCAATGCAAAGGTAATCGGTTTCTTTGTTGGAAAAATCATGAAAGCTTCACAAGGCAAAGCCAACCCCAAACAGGTCAATCAACTGTTGCAGCAAAAGCTTAACTAAGTCGAGAGCGCCTGAGTACGTACAGACCGCTGGAAATAATTATCCCTGCACCCGTCAGCGTCCATAAGTCAGGGACTTCGGAGAAAAATACAATACTGATTATGATGGCCCATACCAAAGTAAAATAGTTAAACGGCTGAATTTTCGAAGCTTCACTATATTCAAGCGCCTTCATCAGCAATACATGTCCAGCCACTCCGGTCACACATAAACTGAGAATAAATGTCCATTGTGACTTATCCGGCGTTACCCATAGTTGTGCTCCCCACACTGTTGAAACCAGTGCACCAATAATTGCGACATAAAGAATATTACTGGTGTAATGATCATCGTAACTGGTCAGGCGAGTTAATAAATTATAAACAGCAAACATAGCTGCACAACCGATAGGATACAAAGCTTCTAATCCGAAAACACCCATACCTGGACGCAGAATGATTAAAGCACCAAAAAAACTAATGCTTACGGCTACAATTCTACGCCAGCCAATGGTTTCCCCAAGTACAGGAATAGCTAAAACTGTGACGAAGATTGGAAACATAACAAATAGTGAGTGCATATCCGCCAAACCAAGATATTTCAAACCAAATGCGAACAAAATTATTTGCAGAATCAACAATAAGCCTCGCAAAATCTGAAGAACTGGTCTGTTAGTTTTGAGAGCAGTTTTTACTCCGCCATTAAAACCAGCAAAAATCAGGGCAAATAGCAGAAATGCCCAAAATCGAATCATAATAAATTGTGGAGCCGGCAAACCACTTACCAATATCTTGGTGATTGCATCCTGACATGAAAAAATCAACGTTGCCCCAATGCAAAAGACAATGCCTAAATTATCCCTTGAAGCCGGCTTGTTCATTGGGCGAATATACCCCAGACATCGCTTAATAGATACGATGTTAAATCTGCAAATATTTTGACAAGCCTAGCTTGCTCAAGGCATCATTCTACTCAAGAAAGTTCCTGATGTGAGTTTGATGAATCAACCTGATCAAAGTCTGGATAAATTAATTTCCAAAGCCATTTTAATTGGCTTTGAAAAACATTATCGGATGTTTACCGAGATTACCCTGGCGGCCAAACAACGATTTGAGCAATGCCAATGGCAACAAGTACAGGAAGCTTCTCGTGAACGCATCAAAATGTATGATTTACGAGTCAAAGAAACTGTCGCTTATTTGATGAAGACCTTTGATGTCGATGTTCATGACCAACATTTATGGCATGCAGTTAAAAAGAGTTACTGCAAGCTCTTAGAAAAGCAGCGCCAACCCGAATTAGCCGAAACATTTTATAACTCTGTTTTTTGTCAGATGTTCGCTCGACGTTATTACAATAATGACAACATTTTTGTTGAGTCGAGTGTTGATTTCAGCAATATCCCTTATGACAAGAATTTGATCCGCAGTTATGTACTTAAAAAGTCCAACTTATTAAGAAAACTCAACAAAGGCCTTGATGAGCTGGATTTTGGACCAGCTTTTATAGACCGACAACGCGATCTACTTAAATTAGTTGCTGCATTTAAAAAGCGAGTCTCTTTCCCAATAGAAAAAGATACAGTCTATCGGCTGGACATTTGTTCCTCACTTTTTTATCGAAATAAAGTTGCCTACGTGGTAGGACGGGTAGTCTGTGCCTATGGTGAACAACCCTTTATGCTGGCAATCAAAAACGAACCTGTTAGCGGTTTATATTTCGATGGCTTAATTACCAGACCCTCCCATTTACTCATGTTGTTTGGTTTTGCTAGAGCATATTTTATGGCCTATACCGAAGTCCCGGCGGCCATGGTAAGCTTTTTACAAAGCATTATGCCTGGGTCCCGGCGACTGGAACTCTACACCATGATCGGTTTGCAAAAACAGGGCAAAACAGAGTTCTATCGTGATTTCCTCAAACACCTTGAAACTTCGGATGATGAATTTGTAATTGCTCCGGGTATTAAAGGTATGGTCATGACTGTATTCACACTGCATTCCTACCCTTTCGTATTCAAGGTTATTAAGGATAAATTTGCACCCAGCAAAAAAGTTACCCGCCAAACAGTCAAAGAAAAATACCTGCTGGTAAAAATGCATGATCGTGTTGGCCGTATGGCGGACACTTTGGAATATTCTTATGTGGCTTTCCCAAGGCACAGGTTTTCGGATGAATTATTAGCTGAACTTAAAGAAGTTATCCCCTCGCAACTGACTATTGAGGATGATTTCATTGTCATACGCCATTTATATATTGAACGACGGGTAAAGCCTCTTAACATTTATCTAACCACTGCTGACGAGGAAAATACTCGCCATGCGATCGATGAATATGGCAATACCATTCGCCAACTCATTAAAGCTAATATTTTTCCAGGTGACATGCTACTTAAGAATTTTGGCATGACTAAACAAGGCCGAGTAGTTTTTTATGACTACGATGAAATTACCTATATGACTGATTGTAATTTCAGGCGCATCCCGCCTGCCCGCTATCCAGACGAAGACATGTTCGACATGCCGCATTACTCAGTCAAAGAAGGCGATATTTTCCCTGAGGAAATTGCGACTGTTGCTTTAACGACTGAACAGCATCGAACATTATTCAAGGAAATGCATAATGAACTGCTGGATGCAAAGTATTGGAATGAACGTAAAGAGTCGATTGAAAAAGGCGTAATCGAAGATGTTAACACCTACCCGAAGGCGTTGAGAATATCGAGGCGGTGAAACACCGCCCCGAAGGAACACTTTAGAATTGGTCTTCCTCGGTAGAACCCGTTAAAGCTGTTACTGAAGACTCGCCACCTTGAATAACTGTAGTGACATCATCAAAATAACCAGCACCAACTTCCTGTTGATGGGCAACAAAACTATAACCGCGATCAGCAGCGGCAAACTCAGGCTCCTGAACCATTTCAACGTAATGTTTCATGCCTTCGCCACGCGCGTAGTGATAAGCCAAATCAAACATGTTGTACCACATATTATGAATACCAGCCAAAGTGATAAACTGGTATTTGTAACCCATGTCTGAAAGTTCTTGCTGGAATTTAGCGATAGTCGCATCGTCCAAATTTTTCTTCCAGTTAAAAGAAGGCGAACAGTTATAGGCTAGAATCTGATCCGGATATTCTTTTTTCAAGGCTTCTGCAAACACACGAGCTTCATCTAAATCAGGTTTTGCGGTTTCACACCAAACCATATCGGCATAAGGTGCATAGGCTAAGCCGCGAGCAATTGCCTGATCGATGCCGGCGTTGGTACGATAAAAACCCTCACTAGAACGTTCCCCTGTGCAAAAAGGTTTATCATAATCATCAACATCTGATGTCAATAAATCTGCAGCATTAGCGTCAGTTCGAGCCAAAACAATTGTTGGCACGCCAGCAACGTCAGCAGCTAATCGCGCAGCAATCAGTTTTTGTACCGCTTCTTGAGTGGGAACTAAAACCTTACCACCCATATGGCCACATTTTTTTACTGAAGCGAGTTGATCTTCAAAGTGCACCCCAGCAGCACCATTAACGATCATGTTTTTCATTAATTCAAAACCATTTAAGACACCACCAAAACCAGCTTCGGCGTCTGCAACAATAGGCAGGAAATAATCAGTTGCGTCTTCTTCGTTGATTTTGCCATCGACAATTCCCTTCCACTGAATTTCATCGGCACGCTTAAAACTGTTATTAATGCGTCGCACCACAGTTGGTACTGAGTCATAGGCATAAAGCGATTGATCTGGATACATAGTCTCAGAAGTATTAGCGTCCGCAGCCACCTGCCAGCCAGATAAATAAATTGCTTCAACACCCGCTTTGGCTTGTTGCATCGCCTGACCACCAGTCAAGGCACCCATGCAATTCACATAACCCTTTTTAGCCGAACCATTGACTAAGTCCCATAACTTTTCAGCACCACGTCGTGCGTAAGTATATTCAGGTTGCACACTACCTCTTAGCCGAACTACGTCCGCGGCTGAATAATTGCGTTTAATTCCGTTCCAGCGTGGGTTAGTCGCCCAGTCGTTTTCGAGCTGCTCAATCTGAGCTGCACGATCTGTCGTATTCATAAGATTCCTCGTTACGATTAATTAATGAAATGCATAATAATTGGCCGAATAATAAATCCGGGTGATACAATCAAACACCGTTATTCGAATTATCCCTGTCATTCATCAAATGAATATATCGAAAATTGATCTTAATCTATTGATTTACCTAGATGTTTTACTGCGAGAATGCAATGTCACCAAAGCCGCAGACCGATTAAACATCACTCAGCCTGCGATGAGTAATGGCTTAAAACGTTTACGAGAATTATTAAATGATCCTGTCTTAGTCAGAACCAGCAAAGGCATGCAACCGACCAAAAAAGCACTCCAGCTCAAACCAATTGTGCGAGATTTGATTCAAACTATGGAAAAGGCACTGATTGCTGAAGAAGAATTTGATTACAGCACTAGCCATCGTGTTTTTCGAATAATGGTAAGTGATTACGCTGCTTCTACATTATTACCACCTTTACTGGATGAGCTTAGAAAACAGGCTCCTGATGTTACTCTGGACATCATCACGCCTAGTGACACAACATTTCACGAAATCGAAAATGGTCAGGTTGATTTAGCCATCAATGCGTTTTCAACTGAACCAGCATCTTTTCATCAGCAAGTACTTTGGGAAGATAAGTTTTGTGTGCTGATGCGCAGCGATAACCTCAAAGTAAAAAAACTCAGCTTTGAAGATTATTTTAATTCCAAGCATGTTTGGGTAAGTAAAACTGGATACGGTGTGAGTGTTGGAATGACTCATGAAGATGTACAAAAATTAAGATGGGTGGATGGTGCTATTAGCAAATTAGGCAAGCAACGTAATATTCGCATTTTTACCCGTAGCTATCATGTCGCATTACAATTAGCTCAGGAACAAGATTTAATTGCAACCATCCCTTACCGGGCTGCCCTATTGAAAAAGCATCATACAGAACTCAGTATATTGCCAGTACCATTTGATATCGAACCCCTTGAGTTAAAAATGATCTGGAGTCCGTTACTTCATCAAGACGGAGGTCATCGTTGGCTAAGGCGATTAATAAAAATAACCGCTAAGAACATCCCAGACTCTTGATTTAATACGGTTTCACCATTGATTCCGGGGGGCTATATTATTTATTACATTGCCTTTGCCGCTATCTTAAGTTTAGCGTAAACCTTACTTATACTGTGAGTCCGGTTCCAATGATCAAGATCTGTCGCTTGTTTACAGTGGGAATCTCTCGTTTGCTCCCCCAGATTCAACTTGGTTACCAGACCCCCCAAGCACTAACATAGGTAAAGATCCCAGTAATCTTAGTACTGGTGAATCATATAATTTTAAGGGTTTTTTATTCATCACGAATTTCCTTACTTGCAGTATTACTTAAATTGATATTGTGGCCCCTAGATACTTCGATCCATCTTAGTCAGGCCTGATAGAGTTCTAATATCTATCAGGCCGAATTCAACATACTTTCTGACAGATGAAACCTCTGATCTTACCATCGTTGAACGACATATTGGCTCAAAGACTCTTCGATCTATAGGATCTAGCCCTGATGCGTTGCTGCCGTTTGTTTAAGCCCGTTACAGCGTACTTTCTGAATAAGATGTGAGGCTTTTGATATTTGCCTTCGTTAGAGGGCACAGTAGTCTTGAAACACTTTGTTTTACACCTTTCTGACCTGTCTGATCAAAGTCGTCTGACAGGCCCGTATTAACTTACATCCTGAAACAGGTTATTGTTGTCCGAGACTACTGAGTCATTAGAACGGAGGATGGATCCCCCAGGATGGCCCAGTTATTCGTCAGGTTCGGGTTGTATCCCGTCAGAGGATATGAGACAAAGTTGATGTTCTGAACAAGAGAGACTTCTGTTAATTTAATAGTAATTTATAGGAGTCTTAAGATGAGTAAATATAACTCAGAGAAATTAGTTAAAGCAATTAAACGCAACACCCGTCATAAATATTCAGCCGATGAAAAGATTCGGATTGTATTAGACGGTCTTCGAGGTGAGGATAGTATTGCCGAGTTATGCCGCCGGGAAGGGATCAATCAGAATACGTATTACCGTTGGAGCAAAGACTTTCTTGAAGCCGGGAAACAACGTTTGGCCGGTGATATTAAGCGTGAAGCCAATTCAGAGGAAGTGACTGAACTTCGCAAAGAAAACAATCAGCTAAAACATGCACTGGCCGATGTTGTTTTGAAGAATACGGTGCTTAAAAAAAGTGTGCTTGGCTTGGACTCGACGTGGGACGACGAATGAGTTTGTCGGCGGCTGAAAAAGTGGAAATTATCCATATAGTTGAAGCCAGTGAACTTCCCGTGAGTAGGACATTAGCGGAACTGGGTATTGCTCGCAGCAGTTTTTACCGTTGGTATCAACTCTATCAAATGGGTGGCCCTGATGCATTGGAAAGTCATTGTAAATCTCCCCAACGGTTCTGGAACAAACTCCCCGAATCAGTCAAAGAGCAATGTCTCGAGATTGCACTTCAGTACCCGGAGAAATCACCTCGTGAACTGGCCTGGCAAATTACCGATGAACACAGGTACTTTATCTCTGAGTCCAGTGTTTACCGTATTTTGAAGGCCCATGACCTGATTACCTCACCGGCCTATATTCTGCTATCGGCCAGTGATACCTTCCATACGCCAACCAAGCGAATCAATGAATTATGGCAGACTGATTTTACCTATTTCAAAATCATCGGCTGGGGTTGGTATTATCTGTCTACCGTACTGGATGATTATTCACGGTTTATTCTGAGCTGGATGCTCACTAGTACCATGGGCGCGGGTGATGTCAAAGACACCCTGGATCAAGCGATTGCTGTAACGGGTGTGACAAATGTGCCTGTTAAACACCGACCACGGCTACTCAGTGATAATGGCCCGGCGTATCTATCCGGTGAGCTGAAAGATTACCTGGCTTATCATCAGATGACGCATACTCGTGGAACACCGTACCATCCGATGACTCAGGGTAAAATTGAACGCTATCATCGGTCAATGAAAAACGTCGTCAAACTTGAGCATTATTATCTGCCTGGCGAACTCGAACAAGCCATTGAACAGTTTGTTCATCATTACAACCACGAACGCTATCATGAGTCGTTAGACAATGTGACACCGGCGGATATGTATTATGGTCGATATCAGCAAATCATCGATGAGCGAGCCGTTATTAAACAACAAACGTTAAACCAAAGGAGGTGCGAAAACCTAAAACTGTGTGCCTGATCTCAGGCAAGTGATATGATCGGATAGTCTCTCTTAATTTTAAGAACTAACTGTCCCAAATCATCTGACGACATACATATCATTCACACTGGCACCTGTTGTGTAGGTTGCAGTGTTAGCAGCCTGCCCTGCCAGCAGTATAATTAGCAGCAATGCACCAATGAGAGTTTTCCGGCTTGATAAAAATACAAAGCTTGTTGGCACTCTGTGCATAAAGCCCTTTTTTACATAATCGTATCTTTCTTATATCCTAATACATCACTATAACAATATAACTTGGTTATTAAGAAATTTATATCAAAATACTAAAGAATAACCCGTGGTGATGAGATGAATACCCTACAGTACGGTGTCCAAAGTGCCAAAATGAAGTATTAAATGCAGGATTAAGCTCATTCAATAAATTGAATTATAATTCTCAAATCACATTTTATGAGCTTTTACGATTTTATAGTAAAAAGGGATTTATTTACCTTTATGAAGAGCTAACAAAGAAAAATTTTTTTATTTGAATCTGGCTTTGTTTAATATTATTTTCATCGATTTTTAGAATCTTAGTGTTTTGGAATAATTTAATAGCTGAACGAATACATTAACTTATATTTTGTCATGCCGTATATGGTCTCCTGCGATTGTGCAAGTTAAGACACAGCTGATGACAGGGAAAGGATTGCACACGTATATCCGGTCTATGAGTAAGCCGTTTCTTGGGCTTTGACCTTGACGTAATCTGCCTAAACATACCCATACGGACTCGCGAGCTGAAGGCTCTGCACAATGATCGGGTTGGCTGTTTAGCGGTTTAACCTTTAGTGTCATCATGTATGTTTAACCTCGCACTACTCAAGTGAGTTTATCCAATTAACTGTGGGTTAAATGAACCCGACCGGGTTGATAGGTTTCCTGATAATATAAATCGACCTAGGCAAGCCCACCAATTATCCTTAAAATCGGCGAACCCATAAGAAAGCCGGTTTGGGTAATTGAGTCATACTGGGCTGATTCGACAATTCTTTCCCAAAACTAGATTATTCATTGAAGCGGATGAAAATGAGATACAACTCACTCAGGATCAATTTAATCATCGGCCGAGAAAATGCCTTAATTATCGCAAGGATGTTTTATTAATCGAATCAGCCTCTCGCCATGTGAATATATAACTCGCGTAGCTTCAAAGTAAGCTCACCAGGACTACCATTACTAATTTTCTCACCGTCAACATCGATAACTGGCATAACAAAGTAACTAGCGCTTGTGGCGAAGGCTTCTTTGGCTTGTTTAGCTTGATCAACTGTGAAAGTTTTTTCAATAACTTTGAGATTATTTTCTTGCGCAAGTTTATTGACTGCCCTGCGTGTTATGCCGTTCAAAATTTTATTCGTGGGGGGGCGGGTATAAATCTCATCATCATGGGTGATGATGTATGCATTATTGGAACTACCCTCGGTAACTATACCGTCCTCCACCATCCAAGCGTCATCATAACCTTCTCTGACGGCCTGCTTTTTGGCTAGAGACTGGGCTAGCAACATGGTTGTTTTTATATCACGGCGTTGCCAGCGAATATCCTCAATAGTTTTAACCTTGATACCTGTTTTTGCTTTGGGTGTATCGATTATGGGTTTGGCCTGGGTGAACATGATCAATGATGGCTGCAGGTCTTCACCGTAGTTGAAATCCCTGTCTTCAGCACCGCGGCTGACTTGCAAGTAAATGAAACCTTCGGTGAGGTTGTTTTTTTCAGCCAATTGACGCTGGAGCTCAATGAGTTGCTCATTAGTCACTGGACTTTTCATATTAAGCTCATTGAGAGAACGCTCCAGACGAACGAGATGACCATCGTTATCGATTAATTTATTGTTCAAAACAGCAGTCACTTCGTAAACCGAATCACCAAATAATAAACCCCGGTCAAAAACCGAAATTTTAGCTTGATTTTCGGGGACGAATTCACCGTTTACATAGACTGTGCGCATAACTTATTCCTTCTAAAATTTAACATTAAAATGTCATCCTTAGCTGACTCTGTCATCCCGAGCTGCCGAGGGATCTCCCAAACACTATTTGGGCATTACGTGACCCTTTGATTAAATCAGGAGCCCACTCAAGGAGATTCCTCCGCTTTGGTCGGAATGACAAAACGGTGGTAGATCACCCTTATTCAATACCCAGCTGTCAAAGCTCCCGAGCGCCTCGGATCAGAAGCACCAAGTTTAAAACCCTGCTCGGTTAACATAATTGACTGAGTACTGCCCATGGCATTTTTGACTTTGACTCTGTGGCCTTTGTCAATTAATTCTTCTACTGTGTCTTTGCTTAGCCCTTTCTCTACTCGAATTTCATCTGGTAACCATTGATGATGTATTCGAGCCGCATTAGTCGCTTCAGCAATATTCATGTCGTGATCAATTACATTCATAATGACTTGCAGCGTGGTAGTAATAATGCGACTACCACCTGGACTGCCAGTGACTAAAAATAGTTTCCCATCTTTAAGCACAATTGTTGGGCTCATGGAACTTAAGGGTCGCTTAGCTGGTTCTATGGCATTCGCATCACCACCAATCAAACCATATGCGTTGGGCACACCAGGCTTGGAGGAAAAATCATCCATTTCATTGTTCAGTAAAATACCGGTACCTTCGGCAACTAAACCTGTTCCATAACTAAAATTAATCGTATAAGTATTTGAGACTGCGTTACCGTCTTTATCAACTACGGAATAGTGCGTAGTTTCATTGCTCTCATAAGGAGCCGGATCACCAGGTTTTATATCTTCTGCGCTAGCAGCTTGGTAACGATCGATTTTTTGGCTGAGCTCTTTAGCGTAATCTTTACTAGTCAAGCCTTCGATTGGAACTTCAGCAAAATCACTGTCGCCCAAATATTCACTGCGATCTGCATAAGCCAGTTTCATGGCCTCTGCCATCAGATGAATAGTGTCAGCGCTGTTTTGCCCGGTATAACCTATCGGAAAGTTTTCCAGGATGTTCAATATCTGCACAATGTGTGTACCACCGGAACTAGGCGGGGGCATGGATAGAATTTCATAGCCGCGATAATCGCCACTAACTGGCTCACGAATCACTGCTTGATAATCATTTAAATCCTGCATAGTCATCACACCACCGTCATCCTGGATCTCGGCAACAATCTTTTCACCGATTTCGCCTTGGTAAAAAGCATCAGGTCCCTGCTCGGCGATGAGCTTTAAAGAGTTAGCCAAATCAGCCTGAACCAGAGTTTCACCCGGCTCATAGTTAGAACCATCTTCTTTATAGAAGATTTTTTTGGTACTGGGCCACTGAGCCAGGCGCTTTGATAGGTTTTTGAGCGAGTCAGACAAATCTGGCGTGACAACAATACCTTGTGCCAATGCTACTGCTGGCTCAATCACCTCGCTTAATTCCATAGTGCCGTATTTTTCCAAGGCTAGGACCATACCCGCTACTGTGCCTGGGACACCCACAGCCAGACGATGGAAGCGCGACAAAGTACTGTTTACATTGCCTTGCTCATCCAAATACATGTCACGGTCTGAGCCTAAAGGCGCTTTTTCGCGATAATCAATAGCTACGGTTTCGCCACTTTCGGCCAAGTGCACAATCATGAATCCACCACCACCAAGATTACCCGCCCTTGGCAGAGTGACCGCTAGAGCAAAACCTACCGCCACCGCGGCATCAACCGCGTTACCACCCTGTTTGAGAATATCAATACCGATTTGTGTTGCTAATGCTTCCTGGCTAGCGACCATTCCTTGCGCTGCAAAAACGGGATGGAAACGATCTAGCGAGCTATAAATCGCAGCAGATTCTTGTGCATTAACTGAGGGATTAGCAACTAGAACTAAAACCAGACTGATAAATACGGTTCTTATTTGGTTAAGCATTTCGTCTCCTTTGCATCGTGATTATATATCTAGGGTGAGACAATCGACTGGCGTATTGCTGCCAAGGGCGCTGAATCATCCAAGCTGACCTCACCTGTTGCGTTATTATAATTAATTCCAAGCTCAGTCCATATTACTTTCAGATCAATATCGGTAGCTTCATCCTTCATCTGTGCATATAAATCTGCCAAAACATGGGTGCCTGTTTGTTCATCAGCGACTCTAAGCAATTCATCTATAGTTGCTGATTTATCCATGGTCAATTGGTTATTAACGATAGCTTGTACGGCATCACGCAAACCATATTGGTTATCGGTTTGCTTACGAATTTCAATATCTGCCAACAAACAGAATAATGCCCCACCCCAATACATCAGACCAATCGAACTGGCGTTATCCAGGCCGGTATCGTCAGCTAAAGGCATGCCCTTGGGCATGTTCTTCATAAAACCTTTCCAGACAAATTTTTCCTCAAGATCGCCTGCCTGAATTCGAGAAATCGATTCAATATAGGTTGGCAAACCCTCCTCCAGCCAATGATGTTTATCAGGCACATCGGCCAAGGCAAAATGGATAAGTTCATGAATCAGTATCCAGTCTCTGTCTAATTGTTTTTCAGTAACATAGTGACCGATTTCGATGACGACTTGCAAAACTGGTTGGCCGTGTGCACGACCTGCAATCACTCCACTACCTTCAAAACCATTCAAGACAACAGTGGCGGTTTTAACAGGAAACTGACCGTAATAATCTGCAACAATTGTGGCCGATTCTTTTACCCATTCGATAATTGCTTCACTGCCCTGCTCGTATTTATCCAACTCAGCGTATAGTGTTAATGTTTGGTCACCTATCTGAATCTCGATTGCATCCATATCCGCATTTGCTGCAAATATATTTAAGCTAGCGAATAACAACAAGCTTTTAATAATGAGTTTTTTCATCTGTGTCATTATTAAGTCCTTTATAAGAATTTAACCATACTAAGACAGATTCAAGCACGGATAATTCACGCAACTTATCGAGGCTGTAATTTGTCATATAATTCAGCATACAAAACATCACGGTAATACCCAATGGGAGTACTGACAGAAAAAATCGGACACATGGTTGCCAGCTATTTAGATAAGGAGCTGACGACCTATTTACCTTTTTCAGTTCACGATACATCAATACTGAAGAAAACGTTACAACCTTGCGATATTTTACTGGTTGAAGGTAATGCACGAATCAGCTCAACAATTAAATACTTGACCCAATCAACATGGTCTCATTCCGCTTTTTATACAGGCAATATAGAAGGGCAGGAAAAAAACGGCGAGCCTTGTTGCCTGATTGAAGCTGAATTAACTGAAGGTGTTATCGCTACACCGCTGAATAAATATCAGGAATTCAATACCCGTATTTGTCGTCCAGTTGGGCTATCAGAAGTAGACAGGCACAAAGTGATTAACTATATGGTCGGCAGTTTGGGTTTGAAGTATGATTTAAAAAATATTACCGATCTGATGCGATATTTAATCCCCTTGCCAATCCCTTCGCGTTTCAGACGCCAGATGATTGCCTTGGGAAGCGGCGATCCAACACGTGCGATCTGTTCTTCGTTGATCGCCCAGGCTTTCCAATCCGTTAAATATCCGATTCTGCCAGTGGTTGAACGCGATAAACATTTGAAAAAAGCCTATTACCAGTCAGAACAGGAAATTTTAAGTATTCGTCATCATAGTCTGTTTTCACCACGTGATTTTGATGTCTCTCCCTATTTTGAAATTATTAAGCCGACAATCGAAAATAATTTCAATTACAAAACCTTACGCTGGGCACATGAGGAAAACGAGGAACGTTATGTGAGTGAACAACAGCTGGCAGCGGAAATTAAAGCCAAATAGTATTAAGCCTGTTTGATCATGGTGCCATTACCCTTGTCAGAGAATATCTCTAATAAGGTAACGTGTTCGGTTCGGCCATCCAAGATTGTGGAAGCTTGTACACCGTTACTCACCGCATTTAAGGCACACTCAATTTTTGGTAACATACCGCCAGCAATCACAGTTTGATCGATGAGTTGGTTTGTAGTTTGCTGATTTAGTTCACGAATTAATTCCCCTTCAGCATCCAATACACCAGGGGTATTAGTCAATAACATTAAACGCTCGGCTTTTAATTTAATAGCAATCTCACCCGCCACGCTGTCGGCATTAATGTTATAAGTTCGACCCGATTCATCCACTCCTATAGGGGCAATGACTGGAATAAACCGATGTGATTCCAAGACCTCGACCAACCTTGAATCAATTTCAACTATTTCTCCAACATGACCGATATCTATCGGTGCATCGTTTTCCTGTCCTGGAACTTTGAGTTGCCTTGCTTTGATCAGGCCACCGTCTTTGCCAGTTAAACCAACTGCATAACCACCGTTTTTATTAATTAGATTTACGATTTCTTTATTGACCGCCCCTCCCAAGACCATTTCTACGATATCCATGGTTTCGCTATCGGTCACACGCAGGCCATTGATAAACTCAGACGTTTTGCCCACTCTTTCCAGTAACTCACTAATTTGAGGCCCACCACCATGCACCACCACAGGGTTAATGCCAACTAGTTTCATCAGCACAACATCGCGAGCGAAACTACTTTTAAGATTTTCATCGACCATGGCATTACCACCGTATTTAATAACGATGGTCTTACCCTGATAACGGCGGATATAAGGCAACCCTTCGGTTAGAACTCTGGCAAATTCTTCTGGCTGTGTTTGTTTATCAATCATCCATGAAATATAAAAGAAAAGGGATCAGAGTCAAGCACGACCCTGATCCCCAAACTAAAGTTCGAACTATTTAAACTTAAGCGTTAATAGTAATTTTCTTTGCTTGAGCTTGCTCGGCTTTAGCCAGAACCAAACTTAAGACACCATCTTTATAGTTGGCTTCGATGTTGTTTTCATCTACATCTTTACCAACTTTTAGCGAGCGAGAAAATTTACCGTAACGTCGTTCTCGACGCAGAACTTTACCGTCTTTTTCTTCAACATTTCCGGCTGAAGTTTCAGCGCTAATAGTTAATACGCCGTCTTCGAGTGTCACATTCAAATCATCTTTGTTAATGCCAGGCAGCTCAGCATGAATTTCGTAACTGTTTTCTTTTTCAACCACGTCAATAGCCAAAGGCAAGGTATTTTCACCATGTTTTGAAACCAAACGATGAGGCTTAAAAAAACCGTTAACAATGTTATCGAAATCACTAAACACATCCAAACTCAAAGGGCTTTCCACCCGTCTTGATACTGTATTCATAGGTTAATCTCCAAATAATTTGTTCGCTGATTCTTATATGGGAATACAGGTTTTGGTTTTCAAGGGGGAAAATGGAAATTAAAAAATACTTTGTATTTTTTAATTTCCATTCCGAGTGAAACCGAGGAATCTCTCAATCGCTGCTCGGGTATTGGCATTTCTTAGGTCCCAGTCAATTCAATCGGCAATGAACCTGTTAAGATACGTGTTAAAATGGGTTTATACTCCAACTCACTCATGACAGCAATGAAAAGCAGGGACAGTTGATCGATCGTACTTAACGTACTTTTTGAAAAGAGATGGTGGCATTTAAACTTGCTGAGTCGTTAGAAAAGCCGTTGATTCCTCCTTTCGCTTTGCTCAGTCGCAATGACAGTCAAGGTAATAATGACCCAAAAGAGCACTGTCATTTCGATCTTTCGTAAAAAATAAACCCAATACTGTTCATCAGAATTTGCGCGGCTAATATTGCTGTGATTCCCGTCGGATCATATGCCGGTGCGACCTCAACCAAATCCATTCCAATAATATTGCCACGTTTACTTAAACCTTGGATCAGCTCTAATACTTCGTAATACAAAAAGCCACCGTGACTAGGCGTGCCGGTACCAGGAGCAATCGACGGATCAAAACCATCAATATCAATAGTGATGTAGTAATTTTTACCGGCTGGAATTTTTTCCAGCGCTTGATCTTTACCTAGAGCACGGATTTGCCGGATTGATAGAATTGTCGAACCTGCCTGCCTAGCTGCTTCATAATCACTGCGATTAGATGAGGAAACATTACGAATCCCAAGCTGCGTCATTCCTGTTATGTGTTCCATTTCTGACGCACGCCGTAATGGATTACCATGTCCATAACGCACACCATGGCGTTCATCAACAAAATCCAAATGCGCATCAAATTGAACTATATGCACCGGACCTTGTTGATCAAATGCTTTAATCACAGGCGCATGGATAGAATGATCTCCACCTAAAATTATAGGCATTGCGCTTTTAGCTAATATTTGCCTGACCGCAGATTCAGCATTGGCATGACTTTGTTGCATATCAGTATGGACAATATCAGCATCGCCAACATCTACAATACGCACCTGATCTTGAGTCAAGTACATCACATCATCTTCATGATCATAGGCACCGGCATGCCCAAAAGAAAATAAAGTCGAGGCTTCACGAATAGCCCTGGGGCCGAACCTAGCCCCCGAACGCCACTGAGTACCCATATCGTTGGGAACACCCAAGACAGCAACATCCGCATCAATTGCTTGCCAATCAGTACAAACCTGTGATTTAGCAAACGTACAATGACCAACGAAAGGCAGGTTTAAGCGACCTTGTTCATAACTGTTTTCTGACATATTACATCCTTACTTGTTTTTGGAGCCATTCATTGACTTCGATTAAGCTATTAAAAATTTGAAAGGCTTGCGTTTTTACATAATCTGTTGGCTCTACCAAGTCTGGCACCATAACAGCTTTACTACCCGCATTTATAGCAGCTTGCATACCAATATTCGAATCTTCTAATACAACCATATTGCCAGCACTTACATTTAAATCATCAGCGGCAGCTAGATATTTGTCCGGGGCTGGTTTTGAAGGCAGCCCCCTATCCCATGTGACTAAAGTTTTAAAACGGCTAGGGTAATCCCAGTCTTTGAAATTCCTAAGCACAGTATCATGCCTGGAAGTAGTAACCAAAGCTAAAGGCACTTGTTGCTCAAGTTGCGCAAAGAGTTCATGAAAACCAGGTTTAAATTCAACTCCATCAGTTTCAAATATTTCACCTACATTTTGCCACCAGACTTGCCTGAAGCCAGCCGCATTAAAATCACCACCATATCGATCGTACATTAGTTGATCACAAGCAGGCTGCGAATGACCGATAAAACGCTTGTAATAATCGGCTTCAACTTCAATGTCGAATATTTCTGCGGTCACAAAAAACGCTTTTCGTGCCAATTCTTCGGTATCAAAAATCAACCCGTCCATATCGAACGCTACCGCTTCAATTGGAGTAGAACTCAAATCCATCGCCGCACCTTAAGCTTATATTCTTCATATGACTGCTTAAATTTTTCTTGCATTATTCTTTCTTCAGGAATTATTTGAAATTTAGTGATATACCCAACAAAAACTAACAGCATAATAATCGTTGCTATATTGCTAAAAAACATTGCGCACGCTGACAAGATAAACAACAGGCCAAGATACATTGGATTACGAGTGAACTTGTAAATTCCAGTAACAACCAATTCAGATGATTGTTCGGGCTTCATTGGATTAATCGTGGTTTGCTTCTGTTTGAATTTTGCTAGTGCTAAAAAATCAATTCCCAGGCCAGTAAACATTATTAGTGTCGCAACTAATCTTCTATTGAAAAAATCGAAGTCCAACTCTGGGAATTTACTACTCAATCCCCACATGCCGGCCACACAGACCAGAGCAACAATGGGCGGAGGGATTTTAAGCTCAAGATTCATGAATTATCCTTGGCTCAGGTTCAAGCTCAATACCAAACTTTTCTTTGATAGATGTCTTTATATTATTTGCCAGCTGCCACAGTTGTCGACCAGTCCCTCCACCATAATTAACCAGTATTAAAGCGTGATTATCATAGACACCAACTTTACCTTCTCGAAAACCTTTCCAGCCACCTTGTTCTATTAACCATGCGGCCGGGATTTTGAATTGAGTTTGAGAAATCTTGTACATGGGCATATTTGGATACCTTGATGCCAGTAAAGCACAGATTTCATCAGATACCGTTGGATTTTTGAAAAAGCTGCCGGCATTGCCGATTTTTTCTGGCAGCGGTAACTTGCTGTTTCTAATCGCACAAATTGCATCGCTAATTTGCAATCCTGTTAAGTTAGCTACATCAACACCTGAATCGAGCAATTTCTCTTTTATGCCTGCATAATTTAATGTTGGCTTAAGATTTTTACTTAACGTCAGGGTCACCGATTTAATTAAATAACGGTCTAGCTGAGTTTTGAAAATACTGTTGCGATAACCAAACTGACAATCAGCCTTGTTGAAAATAATATTTTTTCCATTCCCTAAATCTATGGCTTCTAGTGAATCGAAATATTGATCCAGCTCGACACCGTAGGCGCCAACATTTTGAATCGGAGCTGCCCCTACTGTTCCTGGAATTAAGGATAGATTTTCAAGGCCGAAATAGCCATTCACCAAAGTCCAGCGGACGAATTCATGCCAATTCTCACCAGCGGCAGCCTTAATCGTTACCTTGTCAGCGTCTTCACTAATAATCTGCTTGCCGTTTAATTTGTTAACAATCACCACGCCGGGGAAATCATTAACAAATAAAATATTGCTGCCAGCACCTAACATCAAAACACGACCAAAATCATTTACCTGCTCTAAAAATTGCGACAGGCTAGTCTCTGATTGGAGTAACAAGATCTGCTGCGCATAAGCATCAATGCCAAAACTGTTGAATTTTTTGAGCGAAATGTTGGGGACTTTATTCATTAGCAGAATTGTAGCGGGCTGATGCATCCAGATATAGCGATAGTGATATAAAAATCCGCTAAAATCCGTGCTTAACGAAAAGATTACACACTAATGCCAGCAACCCGCTCCGGATCTTTATTGGGAGATCTGTTAAAAATTGAACATCAGCTACAAGTCGATGCTGCCAAATCCTATGAATCATTGCAGCAGCGTGATCGAGAAATTGGCATTGAACTTAAACATTTAAAAAATTATCCGATTAAACAGCTCAGAGCCTGGCTAGGTTTCACCGATGATGCAAAATTTTCGCAAGAGACTATCAGCCGCAGTCATTTTTTTATCAGTACTTGTTTAATCATTGCGGGTTTGATAACCGGCATTAGCACAGGCCTGGCATTATTCTTTTACACTGGCGCAGAGCCGATAAACGTTATAAATGTTTTGGCTATCGGGGTCGGCTTACAACTCATTTTATTATTACTGTTCGTTTTGACCGCAATTTTTAATTCACAGTGGCTACAAAACTTACTGGCAAGTTTTAATGCGGGTCGCTGGGCAGCCAGGCTGGCATATGTATTGCCTGCGCTAAAAGACCCGCTTGATAAACTTTTTAACCGTCAATACAGCATTGCTGACCGAAAAATCGTTAAATGGCAAACCGTTTATTGGTCACAACAATTTGCAGTTGCATTCAATATCGCCTTGCTATTGAGTTGTTTATATTTAGTGACGTTTACTGATTTAGCTTTTGGCTGGAGCACAACCTTAAGCTTCGATAACAGCTTTGTTAAAACGATTACTGACACACTTTCATGGCCTTGGAAAACTATTTTCCCGGCCGCCGTCCCTGATACCAATTTGATTGAATCGACACGATTTTACCGTCTTCAAACGATTAACATGGGTACTGATAATGATACTCTCAGTCAAGCTCAATTAGCCGGTAACTGGTGGCGTTTTTTATTCCTAAGTTTACTGGTTTATGGTTTCATCCCTCGTCTTATCACTTTGATATTAGCCCGGCTCAATCTTAGTCGTTCGATCAAAGCATCAATTATGTCCTTACCGGGTTTGCATTTGCTACTGGATAGAATGAACAACCCTGCTGTCACCACTTTGTCTGAAACCCCTGAAGTGGAGGCAAAAGCAACAGACCATAGTACTGAATCAGTTATTACAGCACTCACTAATCGACAAGTTTATTTATTACATTGGGGACAACCCGCCTTTGAGCAAAATCAAATCGAACAATGGATAGCAACCACTACTGCTGCCCAACTGGTAGGATTTGATTTGGTTGCCGTAACGAATACAGACGACATTCCAGTTGCTGACAAACTGCCAAAATTGGGCCGGTCAGCTGCGCTAGCAATTGTTGTCAAAGCCTGGGAACCTCCGACTCTCGGGTTAACCGACTGGCTACATGAAATACGTGAGCACTATGGGCCTCAACAGTTAATCGCAGTCATTGCTTATGATGTGGATCAAAATAAGCAAATCAAGCCCGCCAACAAAGTAGAGATTGACACTTGGCATGACTTTTTCAAACGTCAAAAATTGTTCGATATTGAACTGCATGGGGTTCGAGCATGATTACGCCTGCGTTTGCGGTTGTCGGTCATCCTAACAAGGGAAAAAGCTCTTTGGTTGCCACACTGGCACAAGATGATTCAGTCAGAATTTCTACCCTCCCAGGCACCACTGTTGAAGCTCGGACTTTTCCCATGAAAGTAGATGGTGAGGTGTTATACACATTAATCGACACACCTGGATTTCAACGTGCTCACAAAGTACTTAAGTGGATGAAGGAACATGAAACCGATATCCACAAACGTGCTGATGTGGTCAGGCAATTCGTTGAAACATTCAAGAATACTGACCAGTTTTTTGATGAATGCCAGCTATTAAGCCCCATCTTGGATGGTGCTGGGATTTTGTATGTTGTCGACGGCTCCAAACCCTATGGCAGTGAATTCGAAGCTGAAATGGAAATCCTGCGCTGGACTGGCCAACCATGTATGGCATTAATTAATATGATTGGTGAAGCCGATTACTCTGAACAATGGCAAAGGGCGTTGTCACAATTTTTTCAAATCGTCAGAGTATTCAATGCTGTTAATGCCGAGTTTGAAAAACATATTGAACTGCTACGGGCATTTGGGCAACTCAATGAACAATGGCGCCAACCATTAGAAAAAGCGGTTAGTTTCATTAGCAAGGATCGTCAGGGTCGCGCCGAACAGAGCGCTCGCTTGATTGCTGAAACGATCAGTCAAAGCATTAATTTGACTTTATCTAAAAAGCTAGCAGAAGGTGAAGACGAGGAGAAATTTAAACCACGGCTAAAACAAGATTATTTCGAGGAGTTAAAAGCCAAAGAACAACGCTGTCGTAAAACGATTGAGAGGATTTATCATTATCACCATATCGATCGTAACGAAGTAAACTTCAAATTGCTCGACGATAATTTGTTTTCCGAACAAACCTGGTCTATCTTCGGGCTGTCTCAACAAGAACTATTAATGACCGGATTAGCCGGGGGCGCAGCCATGGGCGCGGTTGTTGATGTGGCAGTAGGAGGCACCTCGTTATTACTTGGGGCCGGAATTGGCGCTTTAATTGGCGGTGTTGGTGCCTTAATTTCATACGATAAGCTTGCCAACTTTGATATTCTTGGCATGCCACTTGGTGGACACGCTTTACAGATAGGGCCGATGAAAAATCGCAACTTTCCTTATGTTTTATTGGGTAGAGCATTATTCCATCATCAGTTGATTGAAAATCGCACTCACGCTATGCGGGGCGAGTTAATGATTGAGGATCACGAAGGACGAACCGGAGCCAGCACTATTGACCCGGATTTAAGAAAAAACCTGGAAACTTGCTTTAGCGAAATTCGTAAAAGCGATACTGATTCAAATGACTTGGACAAACTGACACAATTGATTCTTCGCTGTATGGGAAATTAATTTCCGACCAAACGATAGACAAAAGGCAGCCAGGCTAGTAATAGCATTACTAGCAAACCTAATTCAAACCAGATAATACGTTTATAGTTAGCACGAATAGATTTCGGTTTATCCTGCATTAGAATTCCACACATCGTCATATCCAGTGGCAAAATAAAAAAATACATGGGAACCATAACTGGGAAAATAACGGTGGTCATCATTTGCCAGCCATGGGTTACCGTTTTTTCTCCAACAAACGGCGCTGCTAAAATTAAAATTACAACCGAAAGTAATAAAACCAAGCGTAATGGACCCAGAGACTTAAGAAATGTCAACATTGCCTAACGCGCTGCGGGCCCTAATGCTTTAGCACAAAGCTCGGATTTAGCCTGCATTTTTTCATATTGATCCTGCGCTAGTAGCGACAAACCGCCAGTTGCTAACGCCGCACCTATTGTCGCACCAATTTCAAAAATACCTTTGGGGTTTAAAGTCACTTGCGGGTCAACTAACTGTCCCTTGACCTTCACCAAGCCAGTCAATTTTTCCAGAGGGTTTATGGCTAAAAGTTTTTTGACTTTGGTTTTAAATTCCAGATCAACAGTTTCTTGTTTAAAGTTAACTTGGCCACTACCTGTCATAGAGTAGTCTTTAGCTTCTGCTGCCACACCATAAGGAGTAGTAAATAGTCCATCTTCAATATTAAATGCAAATGCCGCACACTCGATTTGAGTATCCTTTTCCTTTTTCCTAAATGGATTAATGGCATTTAAAGTCTTACGGAACAAATCTGTAGTAAATAAATCAATCGTACCTCTTTTGAGTAACATGTCCTCAAAATACAACAGACCACCGCCATTAGCATTACCTAATACTGAAGCAATAGACTCACCATAACCACTCACGACTAGGCTAGCAAAGGCATCTCCCGAACTTTCGATAGTTTCAGAATCACGAAATGCACCTGCCTTGGCCATATCAAATCTATCAATCCGAGCATTAAAAGACGTCAACGCAGGTGTCGCTTTAGCGTTAACATCCAGTTGCAATAAGGCATGACCTCCTCCCAAAGTGCCGTCAAATGGTCCAAATTGGAAAACACCATTGTTAGACTTAACGTCTACCGTCGAATTTTCAAAGTCAAAAACATTCGCCCTTAAACGACCGATTTTTAGTTTTAAGTCTAAATCATTTTCACGAATAAGATGAAATGGCAGGGGATCATTCGGCAAAAATTTTCCATTAGCAGCTGCAGTAGATTGAGTTTGGCTTCTAATACCATTTTTTACATCAATTTCTTCAACTGAGGCTATGTCCGTCGAGTCAGAGCGTTTTGGGTTAAGAATTACTGTTTTCTTTTTTTTCTTCTTTTCTGGCTTTTTTAACTTGCGAGCTTCTAACAAGTCAAAGTTCATTACATTGACATGGCCAACTAATTTCCGACGCTTAGATTTATCAAAGTAATTAAGCATTGATAAATCACCTATTATTTTACCACCTGCTAAATCCAGTTCCGCTTCTTTGAGATGCAGCACACCTTCATCGTAACTCAGGCGACTATTAACACTCGCCGGTCTTTTAATATTAGACTTAATGTCAAAACGGTTTAATAATAGCTGTACTGACGGCGTGTTTAAATCTGCATGTAAATTTATATCTTTAAGATCAATCACCCTGCCCAAATCACCTGTTAATTTTCCACTTAATACTTGATCCCTAACTCTGGCTTCGATTGAATTAACCTGGATATTTCTTGTCGCCCCAACGATTTTGCCCGCGGCAGATAATGGTCCGATATCAGGCAATTTAATTTCTAGAATAGAACTTAACGATGCCAATGTATTCAAATCTGCATTGACATCTAAATTAAGCTCAGCACGTTTTTTAATCATGGAATCAATCGAACCCTGCACGTTCATAGTCAATCCATTATGATCATAGCTAGCAGTTAGATTTTTAGCTGACAAATCCAGAGCTGTGGGACTCACTAAATCAGCACTAGCGCTGATTGATTTAAAAGCAGGCATTTTTATACCAGAAAAAGCTTCCGCAACCGACAGATCTGGAACGCTTGCATCGGCTTTAAGTCTGACAATATCGAATTTAATTAAATCACCAATACTACCAGTGACATCTGCCTCGCCATACTGGCCGCTATAATTTGCTATTGCATCTACCAAAGACAATTTGCCATCTTGCCAGGTTATTTTTCCAGTAGCCGTCATGGGACCCATGTCGGGTAGCGGCTGTGGTGTAAATGCTGAAATTTCTGCTAATGTGGATAAAGTGGCCTGTGCATCAAGCTGCATACCATCAAAGCCGATTAATTTATCGATTCGCCCAGAGACCTTGGCCTTAGACTTGCCCATTAATTCAGCGACAATATTTTCAATTGAATACTGCTTATTCTTACCTACCAATTTTGCAGTCGCATTTATCGGCCCCCATTGTGGTGGCATTTTCAGATCAAATAGTTGAGTGACAATATCTAAATTCGGCGCATCAGCTTTTATATCGACTTGCGTCTGAGCACCATTAAGCAAATCTCTTATATTTCCAGTAACTTCTGCATGTAATAACTCCGAATCCAATATTGCCTGTTTAATTTCAAGGCCAAAATTCTCTCCTTCACCGCTGGCAGCTGCTTTTAGTTTCAATGTGCCGGGCAGTTGCTTATTCAGCCCTACCAATTGTAATATTTTGGTTAAATCAGTGATATCTAGATCAATATCAACTTCGCCCTTGTTTTTGGCAGCCAGTCCAGAAAGTTCACCATTTATATCAAGCTTAATTGTTGGGTCATCGACTTTGACATCAAGATTGGTAATATTTATTCCTTGTTTTGTAATCGACTTCAAATCGCCTGAAACATCTGCAGCAACTTTAATTGGGCCAATTTCTGGTAATTCCCTGGGCATTAACACTGACAAATCAGCCAAACTCTCGGTTTGTGCCGCAACATTGGTATCTAACAAAAAAGAATTATTTGAGCGCTCTAATAAGCCGTTTAGATTCACTTTTGACTCATTCAAAACAGTCTGCAAATTAAATGGCAATGATTTTTGGGTGGCGATTGTCTGTATTGATCCTGCTTCACCATTAACCGAAAACGGCAAGTCATTAAATAGCCCTTGTGCAGAGATTACTTGAGAGTCTGATTGTTCAGTTTGAACCAGCTCTAGGGTTGGTAATTCGAGTCGGTATTTGAGTCTTTTTTGTTGGTCTAGATATTCAATTCTGGCGTTTTCCAGATCGAATTTAGTTAAAGTCAGTCGAGCTAATTGCTTAAGATCAAATTTCTTGTCCGGATTGGGTTTGAGCTTCTCAAAATACCAATTACTTAGACCATCTGTATTTTTAACTAAATCAATATTTAACAAATCCGCTGATAAATCATGAACTTGCAATTTACCTTTTAGTAGTTGGCGTAAATCAACAGATAAAAATAAATTTTCTGCTTCGATCATTTTCGGTTCATCAGCCCAGTTCGGGTTGGCTAACTGAGCCGACTCGATCTGCAGTGTCAGATCGAGGTTACGAGTGGTTTTTAGTCCAGTGAGTTCGAATTCACGATCCGTTGCATATTCGACAACTTTTTTGGTTAATGATTGATATTGCTGGTCAGGCAAAAATACAATCACCGCACAGATGAGACTCAAAAAGATGAATAGGCCTAAAAGTATTTTCAGTAATACCCTCATTTGTCGCTGTTATTTTGGCCCCGGTTAGATTTAAAATGGCGCATATTATCTCATTATTAAACTTAGCAGTGAATGAATTCAGTTATCAGTAAAAACAGTGTGTCGTTCAATAAGTTACGCAAACGCTTGCGCCGCAATGTTGGCCGTGCGATTGAAGACTTCAATATGATTGAAGATGGCGACAAGATCATGGTATGTCTATCCGGAGGCAAAGATTCTTATACTATGCTGGATATTCTAATTGCACTTAAACACAATGCTCCAGTTGATTTCGAGCTTACTGCGGTTAATATGGATCAAAAGCAACCTGATTTTCCAGAGCATATTCTTCCTGAGTACCTGTCAGAAATCGGTGTCAATTATCAAATAATCGAACGAGACACTTATAGTGTCGTGAAATCTGTGATTCCAGAAGGCAAAACCATGTGCAGCTTATGTTCACGCCTGCGTCGTGGAACCTTATATGGATTTGCTGAACAACACGGTTTCAATAAAATAGCATTAGGGCACCATCGCGATGACATTATTGAGACTTTATTTCTGAACATGTTTCATGGTGGCAAACTCAGTGCCATGCCACCAAAATTACTCAGCGATGACGGCAAAAACATGGTTATTCGACCACTGGCCTATTGCAGCGAGAAAGATATTGCTAAATATGCAGTGGTGATGAAGTTTCCGATTATTCCCTGTAATCTGTGCGGTTCCCAGGAAAATTTACAACGTAAAAAAATCAAAAAGATGCTACATGAGTGGGAAGCCCAATTCCCAGGTCGAATTGATTCGATCTTTGCCAGCCTGAAGAATGTAGCTCCTTCCCAATTAGCTGACCGTGAATTGTTCGACTTTGTTAATTTAGGTATAGATAACAACAAAAAACCGTCTAAATGGTTGCCGGACAGTAAAGAGGAATCAGAACAACTGAAGTTGGTGGTTAACCAGAGCACTTGAGTTTTTGTTTAATTTACCACCCCTCCTAACCTTCCCTCAAGGGGAGGAATAATATTCTCTCCTTTACAGAGAGCTAGAAGGAACAACCTAATATTCTCCTCCTTTCAGGGGGAGTTAGAGGGGGTATTTACTTTCTAAGCGCAGTCGGAACCTCACAAACCGGAATCGGCTCCATCTTATGCTTATTTGCCTTGTGAAAACGTTTATAGATATCCAGTACTTGCGCTTGACGATCCGTCAAAACCGACGAGGTTTCGGCTTCTATATAAGCCATTGCCCATTCAAGCTCTGGATAGCTGGCGCCGATTTGATCTTCGTCAGTGCGATCATCTCCCCAAAGCCCATCAGTTGGCGATGCTTGCATGATTTCGTTACTCACGCCCAATGCCGCGCCCAGGGCATAAACCTCAGACTTCATTAAATCCGCGATTGGACTTAAATCCACACCGCCATCACCGTATTTGGTATAAAACCCGACTCCAAAATCCTCAACTTTATTACCTGTGCCTGTCACTAGATCGTTATTCAGGCCAGCGAAATAATAAAGCGTCAGCATTCTTAAACGCGAACGCGTATTGGCCAAAGTCAAAAATCGGCTATCTTCATCTGCAACGCTAGGTAAGGTTTCAAGCAATGAATCGAAAACACCTGTTAATTCAACGCTTTGCATACTAACATTCGAGTATTTTCCTTGAAGAAATTCGATGTGATTAAGCGCCCGTGAAACTTGATTTTGAGCCTGATAAATAGGCATTTCCAGGCAAGTAACCGGCCTACCCGTTCTCGCCACCAGGGTTGAAGTCACTGCTGAATCAATTCCGCCCGATACGCCAACTACGAAACCACGAGTACCCGCTCGTTCGGCATAATCATTTAACCAACCAACAATATAATCTATAACAGCGTCTACTTTCATCGGGTCAAGTCTTTTTCGTTGCTCTGATTGTAAGTGTCGCTGACTACTGGTTCAAGCTTTTCACCAATAACTAAACTTTAATCATCAGCATGGATAATAAGGCTGGTTATTGGCTTGTAATAGTGAGATGATCCGCCACAATTGATAATCATTTTCTAATCTAATGGCCCCAAATATAGATACCGCTAAAGGATTCTGGTTGGCATTTGCCGGCTATTCTTTATGGGGAATTTTTCCGATTTATTTTTACCTGGTACGCCATGTATCGGCTCCAGAAGTGCTTGCTCATCGGATTATTTGGTCAATGGTACTCTTACTGTGTATCAGCTACTTATTTAAATCAAAAGTAAAATGGCATCAATTAGTAAAGTCAGCCAGTACCTTAGTCCCCTGTTTATTCAGTAGCCTGTTTTTAAGTACCAATTGGTTAATTTTTATTTGGGCTATTGGAAACCAAATGGCCATTGAGGGAAGTTTAGGTTATTTTATTAACCCGTTGATAAGTGTTTTAATGGGCATGATATTTTTAGGCGAACGCCTAAATAAATATCAGATCATAGCTATATCATTTGCCTTTATTGGTGTTTTATTCCTGATATTCAAAGTGGGTCAATTTCCCTGGGTTGCTTTGTCGTTAGCGATTACTTTCGCGATTTATGGTTTGATACATAAGAAATATGGCGTCGATGCTTTAGCAGGCTTAACCTTGGAAACTATCATTGCGGCTCCTTTAGCCGTGTTATTTATGGTCTATCTGTTTGCTTGTGAGCAGAATGCTTTTCTGGCAATAAATCACTGGACTGACAGTTTGTTGCTAATGGCCGGTATTGTGACTAGTTTACCATTGTTGCTGTTCCTATCAGCATTGCCATTGTTACGATTGAGCACAGTAGGGTTATTGCAGTTTATCGTCCCAACTCTACATTTACTGGTTGCGATTTATGTCCTTGCAGAGCCCTTTAATCAAAACAAATTTTTTGCATTTTGCATCATCTGGACCGGATTATTGATTTTTAGTTTTGATACCATCAGACAACGACGATTGAGGAATAAATCTAAATGAAAAGTGATAAAGATAAAATTGAGCAATTTGCCCAGCACTGGATAGAATCTTGGAACAACCATAATCTGGAGCAAATTATTTCTCATTACGCCACTGAATTGGAATTTATTTCTCCGCTTATTGTTGAACGATTTAATAAGCCCGACGGAACGATTACTGATCGAGAAGAACTTCAAGATTATTTTAAAATTGGATTAGAAACTTACCCAAACCTGCATTTCGAACTAGAACAAATACTTTACTCAGTTATGGGTTTTACCCTGTACTACAAAAATGCTCGTGGCGGTAAAACAGCTGAATATTTTGAACTCAACGATGATGGCAAGGTCGTTTTAGTGATAAATAGTTACTCTGGCTGATCACATCACGGATTCAAGGATGAATAATCGTAAAGGCATCATTTTAATGATCGTCTCCATGGCTGGCTTTACCATGGAAGATTTATTCATCAAAAAACTCGCTGCTACAATCTCTACTTCCCAAATTTTAATTATGCTCGGCATAGGTAGCGCATCGGTATTTATGTTAATGGCTTATACAAAAGGTCATCACATCTTTACCAAACAAGCCTGGTCTCAGATAGCGATTGTCCGTATTATCGCTGAAGCAATCGCAGCCATTTTTTTTATTATTGCTCTTGCTAACGCGCCACTATCTACAGTAGCCGCAATTCTCCAAGCAACCCCATTGGTGATCACCATGGGCGCAGCCTTACTCATGGGTGAACAAGTAGGATGGCGCCGCTGGTTAGCAATTTCTATTGGGTTTTTAGGAGTATTATTAATTGTCCGACCGGGATTCGACGGTTATGACCCTGCTGTCATCTATGCCTTAATTTCTGTTGTTGGAATCACTGTACGAGATTTAATTACGCGCCTAATCTCTGATGATGTACACTCTTCGGTAGTTTCGTTCCAAGCATTCGCATCTTTGATAGGAGCAGGGTTGATTACACTGGTTTTCAGTTCGGATCAACTCATATCGATTAATCAATTAGAGGCAGCTTATTTTTTCGGTGCTGTGATCTTTGGCGTCGCAGCCTATTATTGCATCGTCTTATCTTTACGTTTAGGTGCTGCTTCAGTGGTTAGCCCTTATCGATATTCTCGCTTGTTGTTTTCCCTCATTATTGGAGTTGTCGTTTTTCATGAACGTCCAGATTTACTAACCCTCACTGGTGCTGCAATTATAGTTCTTAGTGGTATTTATACATTTTTACGAGAACGTAGGTTTGAGCATAAGACTGAGTAGCCTTTTTGAAGGCAGAATTCAATCATATAATTTTTCTTCATATATTACTGAATTTTCTACTTGTACACCTACTAATGCGTCATTCCCGCGCAGGCGAGCTGTGTGCCCAATAGGCGAATCCAGATATATTAATTTTACCTGGGCTCCCGCCTCCGTGGGAGCGACGAAATAATTGTAGATGACAAATTTGGAAATTTCATTTTAATTCCCGCAAATCTTTTCTCATTTCTTTCGCAACAGCAATCCACCTACTCCAAGTGCTCCAACTATTTCAAAAATTCTGTCAAAGAATATATTTACTCAAATCCTCATCATTAACCAATTCATTCAGATGGTCATTGACGTAGTCAGCATCTATTGTCTGGGCTTGGCCTGACATATCCGCCGCATCAAAAGACAATACTTCCAATAATCTTTCCATTACGGTATGTAAACGTCGTGCACCGATATTTTCAGTCTGTTCGTTGACCTGAAAGGCAATTTCTGCGATACGTTGCAGGCAATCTTCAGTGAATTTAAGTTTCACGCCTTCTGTATTCATTAAGGCCTGGTATTGCTCAGTTAATGATGCATCGGGTTCAGTCAATATCCGCACGAAATCTTCTGTCGTAAGTGCTCTTAATTCGACCCGTATTGGCAACCGGCCTTGTAATTCTGGGATCAAGTCAGACGGCTTGGAAAGCTGGAAAGCACCAGAAGTGATAAACAAAACATGATCGGTTTTGACCATGCCATATTTTGTAGTGATGGTTGAACCTTCGACGAGAGGCAATAAATCTCTTTGCACACCTTCACGGGACACATCAGCACCTGAAGTATTTTCACGACCTACGATTTTGTCGATTTCATCAATAAATACAATGCCGTCCTGCTCTACCCGTTGCATGGCCAGATGTTTAATTTCTTCATCATTAACCATTTTTGCTGCTTCTTCTTCGGTTAATAACTTCAGTGCCTCTTTGACCTTAACCTTACGAGCTTTAGGGCGTTTTCCACCCATATTCTGCATCATGCTCTGCAACTGGCTGGTCATCTCTTCCATCCCTGGAGGGCCAAAAATCTCAACACCCATCGGCTGGGCTGTCACTTCGACTTCAATTTCCTTATCGTCAAGTTTGCCCTCGCGCAATAACTTACGCATGTGCTGACGACCAGCTCCATTTGTTTGGTAATCAAGATTGTTAGCATCAGACTCTGAAGTTCGAGCTGGTGGCATTAGAATATCCAATACACGCTCTTCTGCAGCATCTTCAGCTCGTGGAGTCACTTTTGACATTTCTTCTTCACGCGTCATTTTGACTGACATATCAGCCAAATCACGAATAATGGAATCGACTTCACGACCAACATAACCTACTTCAGTGAATTTTGTTGCTTCGACTTTAATAAATGGTGCTTTTGCCAGTGTCGCAAGGCGTCTGGCAATTTCAGTTTTACCCACACCGGTTGGGCCAATCATCAAAATGTTCTTTGGTGTGATTTCCTTGCGTAATTCATCGTCGGTAATTTGCATACGCCGCCAACGATTCCGCAGTGCAATCGCCACAGCTCGTTTAGCATCTTTTTGACCGATAATATGCTTATCCAGTTCCTGGACGATTTCACGGGGAGTCATTTCAGACATAATAAATCCTAGTAATTTAGTTCTTCTATGGTCAGCTGATGATTGGTGTAAACGCAAATATCAGCTGCAATATTGAGGCTTTTTTCGACAATGCCACGTGCATCCAGTTCCGAATTCTCTACCATAGCGATAGCAGCCGCTTTAGCAAAATGTCCGCCTGAGCCGATAGCCATTATGCCCTTTTCAGGTTCGATCACATCGCCATTGCCTGAAATAATCAATGAAGCATCTTTGTCAGCCACCACTAAAAGCGCCTCTAAGCGTCTTAACATTCGATCTGTACGCCAGTCCTTTGCCAATTCAACAGCTGATCTGACCAGCTGACCTTGATGTTTTTCCAACTTCCCCTCAAAACGCTCAAACAAAGTAAAGGCATCGGCCGTACTGCCTGCAAAACCAGCCAAAACCTGATCCTTATAAAGCCGACGGACTTTACGTGCATTGCCTTTCATTACTGTATCACCCAGGGAAACCTGTCCATCTCCTCCTATAACAACTTGATTATTACGTCTTACGGAGACAATGGTAGTACCATGAAAATCTGTCATTAAACATTCCGTTTGGATTGATTAACAAGATATGCGATCTAAACAGTTAATTTCAACCGCAATTCACTTAAATTTGCTATTTGACCAGCTTGAGGTGAGATTTAGAGTCCTTCGATTTTTGTGGCTTTGGATCCGCAGTGTCCTTATTATCTGTTACAGATTTGGATTTTTCTTCTGGCGGTGGAGAAGGCTCCTCATCCTGAAAGAAAATACCTTGCCCATTCTCGCGTGCATAAATAGCTAACACAGCATCGATGGGCACTTCAATATCCATAGCCTTGCCAGCAAATCGGGCTGAAAAAAATATCCATTCATTAGTCAAGTTTAAATCTTTAACCGCATTGATATGGATATTAAAGACTATATGTCCATCCTTGATATAATTTTGTGGAACTTTGACTCCTTCGACTGAATCCGACACTAGAATCTGCGGGGTCAGATTATTATCCAGGGCCCATTCATGAATGGCACGAACCAGATAAGGTTTAGTCGAAGTCATTGCCCCGGATTTAGGCAAATCCTACAATGCATAGAGTGCTTTTTCAGCACTACTGAGACTTTGACGAAAACTTTCCAGTGAAAATATACGTTCTGCATAAGACAGCATGGGTTTACCTTGCTTAGGAGGTAATTTGATACCATGTGAGCTCAATCGCCACAAAAACGGTGCCATATAGAAATCAACCAAGCTGATTTCGTCGCCTAACAAGTAATCCTGTTCTGTCAAAATTGGGCTAATTGAAACCAAACCGTCTTTAATGTCCTTTTTAGTTTCAGCATCCAGTACCTGGATATCTCCTTTGTCATAAGCATACATTTTGTGTAACCAGTCACGCGTTAGACGATAAATCATCAACCGTGCCCGCCCTCGCAAAACCGGATCAACTGGCAGTAGTGGTGGGTGAGGGAGGCGTTCGTCTAGATACTCAACCACAATATCAAGACCATAAATGACGAACTCACGATCCACTAAAGTTGGTACTTCACCATATGGGTTTAATTCTGCTAACTCGGACATGTTGAAGTGCTCATCAACATAACGGATTTCGCTTTCCGCATCTTTAGCTAGCATGATAAAGCGACAAATATGGCTTTGTAGATTATTAGTGCCAGAATAAAGGCTCATGGCACGCCGAATTATTTGATTATCCACAGAAACTCCAGATATTAGATTTATAAAATGCCACGTTAAAACGTGGCACTCAACATAGAACTATGAATTAATGAACGTCCCGCCAGTATTCTTTTTTCATTAAATAGCAAGGAATAAGTAAAATAACTAAAAACAATAAGACAAACACGCCAATTTTATAACGTTTCAAAACCGCCGGTTCGCCCAGATAAACCAGAAAATTAGTAAGATCGGTAACCGCTTGATCAAATTCCACTGGGGTCATTGTTCCAGTGCCCTCTTCCAACTCAAAACCAGCAAAAACTTTATCATCACCATGTGTTTCAAACACGGCAAGTTGATTGCCTTGTAATCCATAGAGTACGTTCGGCATGGCGACGTTTTCAAATATAGTATTGTTCCAGCCACTGGGAGAACCATCATCTATATAAAAACTCTTCATATAAGTATACAACCAGTCAGGTTTTCGTACTCTCGCAATCAAGCTTAGGTCAGGAGGCGCAACACCGAACCATTTTTGCGCATCTTCTATCGGCATTGTTGTAGTCATTAAATCACCAACTTTATCGCCAGCAAACATCAAATGTTCCTTGATGTTGTCATCGCTGATACCTAAATCTTTACCAACCCGGTTATAACGTGAATAGGCTGCACTATGGCAAGATAGGCAATAATTGGAAAACAATTTGGCACCACGCTGCAGTGAAGCTGTATCTCTTAAATTAATATAGACTTTTTCCAGAAGTTCATCACCACCGCCGGCTGGAAAAGCTAAAACAGGAGTCAGAAATATTGCGATTGATATTAATAATTTTCGCATGATTAGTGCCCTCCCTTATTAAATGTCACCCTGTCCGGCACCGGTTTGGTTGGATCCAGTTTTGAATAAATAGGCATCAATAAAAAGAACCCAAAATAAATAAACATGCTTATCTGCGCCCAAGTCGTATTGTCAAACCAAAACAGGTCAACATCGGCTGGCGGTTTAAAACCCATGTAAGCCAGAATGAAAAACGCAATGATAAATAGTGTCAATGCGGTTTTGTAAATCCAACCTTTGTATCGTATGGATTTAACAGGCGAACGATCCAGCCAGGGCAATAAGAAAATCACCACGATCGCAGCACCCATAGCTATAACGCCCCAGAGCTTAGCACCACCGGGCAGGAAGTCCCAGGTTACCGCTCTTAATATTGAATAGAATGGGGTGAAATACCATAATGGCACAATGTGTGGCGGTGTCTGCAATGCATTTGCCGGTGCAAAGTTATCTTTTTCCAGGAACAATCCAAAGAAAGTAGGCGCGAAGAAAACAATACCTAAGAAAATCATCAAAAAGACGATCACACCAACGATATCCTTAACAGTGTAATAGGGATGAAATGGAATCCCGTCCAGTGGAATGCCGTTTTCATCTTTATTCTTCTTGATTTCAACACCATCAGGATTGTTTGAACCAACCTGGTGCAAAGCAACGATATGCAAAAACACCAAGAAAACCAAAATCAAAGGCATCAGAATTACATGGAATGCGAAAAAGCGGTTCAAGGTTGCATCGGAGATTACAAAGTCACCTCGAATCCATTCCGTTAAACCTTCACCAATGACTGGAATAGCTCCAAACAAAGAGATGATTACCTGTGCACCCCAGAATGACATATTACCCCAAGGTAATAAGTAGCCCATGAATGCCTCGGCCATCAAAGCGACAAAAATGATACAACCAATGATCCAAACTAACTCACGTGGACCTCGGTAAGAGCCATAAATCAGACCGCGGAACATGTGTAGATACACCACCACGAAGAACATTGAGGCTCCAATCGCATGCAGATAACGCATCAACCAGCCCCAGGGCACATCACGCATGATGTATTCAACTGATGCAAAGGCTAAAGCCGCATCCGGCTTGTAATGCATAGTAAGGAAAATACCAGTAACAATCTGGTTAACTAGTACTAATAATGCCAATGAACCAAAGTAATACCAAAAATTAAAATTCTTTGGTGCGTAGTATTTTGATAAGTGCTCTTCCCAAACCTTGGTTAACGGGAAGCGCTCATCCATCCAATCAATAAAAGCTCTCACTACGCTACCCCCTCTGGATTCACACCAATCAATATTCTACTATCATCAATATAGCTATAAGGCGGTATCAGCATATTTTGTTGTGCAGGTACACCACTATAAACTCGACCGGACAGGTCAAATTTTGAACCATGACAAGGGCAATAAAACCCACCTTGCCAATCGTCGCCCAGGCCAGAAACAGCACCAACTTCAAAGTTGTCAACCGGTGCGCAGCCAAGGTGGGTACACAAACCAACCATGACCAATAGATCGGGCTTTAATGAGCGAAATTCATTTTGCGCATATTCAGGTTGCATGGGTTCAATCGAATCCGGGTCTTTAAGCTCAGGGGTCACTTTGCTCAAGCCCTCTTCCATTTGTTTGGTGCGATTGAGAATAAATACGGGTTTACCTCGCCATTCTACCCTCACCATTTGGCCAGGTTCCAACTTGCTGATATCCACTTCAACAGGCGCACCCGCTGCTTTGGCGCGTTCGCTGGGAGACATGCTAGCCACAAAGGGTACTGCCGCAGCAACTACGCCAACAGCACCCACCGCGGAGCTGGTCATTGTTATAAAACGGCGACGTTTTACGTCCACACCGTTTTCGTTCATTTCGCTCATGCGTCTTCCTCTAAATCGATGTTAATCTCAGTAAATCATCCTAGTTAGTGGAGCTAAACTCTCTTACTCGTCCATAAACGGATGCATAAGTGAGCCGATTATAACAAATTCAATCCATTGAATACGATGCTGTGAAGGGAATTTTTTAGCTCATATCGATAAAAAAATCGATTTGACTAGATTAAATCGGAAAAGTGAACAAATAAGCGCTATTCAGGCTTGTTCTGCTTTATCCTTGCCGGACTTTTTAAGCATTAATCGGGAGAAATAAACACCGCCTTCGAATAACAGCCAAACCGGTATGGCAAGCATGGTTTGAGAGAAAATATCCGGCGGAGTGAGTAACATTCCTACAACAAACGCTGCAACGATTATATAGGGTCTTTTTTTGACCAAATCATCTGGTGTGGTAATGCCCATTTTCACCAATAAGATAGTTGCTACAGGAACTTCAAATGCCAGACCAAAAGCGAAAAATAATTTAATACAAAAGCTCAAATACGCGTTTATATCCGTCATCACCGCTACACCCTCAGGCGCTGAAGCTGTGAAAAAGGCAAAAATGATTGGAAACACAATAAAATAAGCGAAGATGATACCCAAATAAAACAATATGCTGCTGGACAGCATCAGTGGGTAAATCAAGCGTTGCTCGTGTTTATACAATCCTGGTGCAACAAAGGCCCAAAGCTGGTAGAGCAAAAATGGCATCATTACTGCCACTGAAAAAGCAAAGGCAAATTTAAAAGGCACAAAGAACGGGCCATGAGGTTCAGTAGAAATCATGGTATTGCCTTCTGGCAAAGCCTGCATTAATGGTGCCGCTAGAAACTCGTATAAGGTATTGGCAAATGGTGCACAAATAATAAACAGCGCTAAAACTGCCAGTATTCCGCGCAATAATCGATCACGCAGTTCCAGCAAATGCGAAATCAGCGGTGCTTCAGTGGACTTGGGGTCAGGCTTGTTCATCCTTCACTTGTGCTTTGGAATCGGGATTGTTTATTTCTGATTCTTTTGGAGACTGTTCGGATTTGCTTTCGTTTTCAAGAACGTCTTTACTCAACTGCTCATGAGCTTGTTTGCTGGCTTGTTGAATTTGATTTTTAGCATCTTCCAGTTCTTTTAATTCCGCCGCATCCATTTCTTTTTTGACCTCGGCTTTGACATCACTGACCATACGCCGAATCTTGCTCAACCAGAAACCGGCTGTACGCGCTACACCTGGCAGGCGCTCTGGCCCGAGCACCACCAACATAATGGTTCCAATAACGGCAAGTTCCCAAAAACCGATGTCAAACATCAGCTATTCTCTTGAGAAATTAAGAAGAAGTTTTGTTTTCGTCTTTGACTTTGTCAACAGCTTCAGAAACTTTATTCTCTAGCTGTTCCACTTCGTCCTCGACCTCTGCTTCGGCTTCCTTTTCACCATCTTTCATCGAATCCTTGAAATTTTTCACCGCACCACCTAAATCACCGCCCATGTTTTTGAGCTTTTTAGTGCCAAATATCAACACAACAATCAATAAAACAATTAACAGTTGCCAGATGCTTATACCACCTAATCCCATGAGGCATAACTCCTAAAAAAATACTAAATAGTTTTGCAGATCGAGCATTATACTGACAATCCGCCTAAAATCATGAATATATCTTCTCACATTAAAGCTATATTCGCGCTATATCGTTGTATTTGGGTTCCAATCTGTAATAATGCAAGCATTTTTAATAAGATAGCTGTAGTTTATGTCTGTCGAGATTCTAGAAAATTACTTAAAAGAGCACCCTGAAACTCGCTATTTGGACGCATTTTATAGCGATCTGTCTGGTATTGTGCGCGGTAAACGTTACCCCATTGCCGGTGCTGATAAAGTTTTTAGATCCGGCTTGATGATGCCAGGCTCATCATTTTTGCTAGCCGTTAATGGTGAATGTATGGATCCTTGTGGTATCGGTTATTCCGATGGAGACCCGGATGAATTCGGTGTTATTGTCGAAAATTCATTAAACCCAATGCCCTGGGCGCAAGTCCCAACTGCACAAGTGCAACTCACTATGCAAGATCAGTATGGTGAACCGTATTACTATGAGCCGCGTAACGTATTAAAACGTGTAGTTGAACAATTCGCTTCTTTGAATCTAACACCGGTTGTGGCCTTCGAGCTTGAGTTTTATTTATTTGATCTCAAACGTGATAAAAGCAATCAATTACGACCACCCGTTGCTCCTTTGACTGGTAAACGTAATACCGAAACACAAGTTTACAGTCTGGCTGAACTAGAAGATTATGCCTTATTTATTGAGGAAGTGATTTCTGCCTGTGAAATTCAAAATATAAAGACCGGAGCGATTACTGCTGAATACGCACCCGGTCAGTTTGAAATCAATCTGGAACATCTCAATGATCCGCTCAAAGCTGCCGATCATGCCGCAAGATTTAAGCGAATCGTTCGTGGTGTAGCTCGCAAACATAATATGCAAGCCAGTTTTATGTCCAAACCCTATCTCGATAACGCAGGTAGCGGCTTACATATGCATATGAGCCTGATCGATACCGATGGCAATAATGCTTTCGATGGCGGCGGCCAATTCGGGAATGACGACTGCATGAGTCCAACTTTAAAAGCTGCTATCGCAGGCTTACTGGAAGCTCATCCCGAGTCAATGCTGTTTTTTGCACCGAACTCAAATGCATTCAGACGTTATGTACCAAACATTTTTGTACCAACCGCACCAAGTTGGGGACTGGAAAACCGTTCTGTTGCAGTTCGTATACCAAAAAGCCCAGGTAAAGCCCGACGTATAGAACACCGGGTCGCCGGCGCGGATGCTAACCCCTATTTATTATTAGCCGCATTGTTAGCAGGTATGCATCACGGAATTACAGAACAGTTAGAACCCGGCCCTGAATGGCAAGGCAATGCTTCTGATAAATTATCCTCACAAGTTCCTTTTGACCTTGAATCGGCCGCTAAAAAACTCGTGCAAAGTGACATCTTGAACCATTATCTAGGAAGCAAATACATTGACGCCTATACAGAATGTAAAAGATTAGAATTTGAAGCTTTTGAACAACGCAATATTCGAGATGAGTCGAGTTGGTATTTGTAAACAGTCTTTTCAGAATCAATTGATCTCCTTGAGTCTAATTTTTACCCCTCCTATCCTCCCTTATGAGAGGAGAAACTTAAGCCCGGCGGTGATTAAGAGAACTAAGTCTGACGACTTCATTCTCCCCCTCTCAGGAGGAGTTAGAGTGGGTAACATTGAAATCTAATTTCCTCCACCCAAAATACTGGCCAACTTGGTTTGGTCTGGGTTTAATACGGTTAGTGACTTTGCTACCGCTTCCGGTCTTGGCAGCTTTTGGCACTGCGATTGGTGAGTTAACTTATTATTTATTCGGATCACGCAGAAAAATTACAATGCGTAATTTATCGGCTTGTTTTCCTGATTGGTCTGATGAAAAAATCAAATCCACAACCAAGCAATGTTTTAGGTTGATCGGACAATCTGTTTTTTATTCCGGTGTTAACTGGTGGGCTTCACCTAAACGTTTAAATCGACTAGTCAAAATTGTTGAGCGCGAGCATTATGATCAAGCTTTGGCTGAAGGCAAAAACATTATTTTATTGGCTCCGCATTTTTGTGCGCTAGAAATTGCAGGATTGGTACTTTCACAAGAGCGACCCATGATTACCATGTATCAACATACCAAAAATCGGTTAGTCGATAAATTTGTGAAACAAGGTCGTGGACGTTTTGACGGCGTCTTAGTGGAACGCAAAGAACCACTGAGAAATCTGATCAAACTAATCCGCAAAGGATATCCCTTTTATTATCTACCTGATCAGGATGCCAGAGACAAAGGTGTTTTTGCACCATTCTTTGGTGTTCAGGCCAGTACTATTCCATTTCTGGGAAAATTTGCAGCCATGTCAAAAGCCACGGTAATTCCTATTTCGACGAAAATATTACCTCATGGAAAAGGCTTTGAAGTCCGGCTAGGAAAACCACTTGATAACTTTCCTACAGGTGATGATATAGCAGACACAACTGCCATGAATAAAGCGATTGAAGAAGTTGTTCTACCGATACCTGAGCAGTATTTCTGGGTTCATAAACGCTTCAAAACCCGTCCCGAAGGCGAATCTGCGTTTTACTCATAACTCTGATCGGGCTTCTGGCATACCTAGTTCTATTTATGCTTGAGCTTGTATAATGGGATGGTTATGGATATGAAAACCAAGAGCAACCATTCAGATTCCATTAGCAAACTTAAACAAGTGTTTGCGGAACAATTAATCACTTCACAAGCCGTGTGCCATCAACACGGTAATGATGAGTCCTTTCACCAGTCACACGCCCCTGATGCGGTTTTGTTCGCCAAGAATAAAGAAGATGTCGTTAAAGCTGTCAATATTTGCTGCAAACACAAAACACCGATTATTGCTTATGGTACTGGGACATCACTTGAGGGACACATAGCAGCATTACAAGGTGGACTGTGTATTGATGTCAGTAATATGAATCAAGTTCTGGCTGTATATAGCGAGGATTTACAATGCGTAATTGAACCGGGCGTCAGGCGTATTCAGTTAAACGATTATTTAAGAGATACAGGCCTGTTTTTTCCAATCGATCCTGGTGCAGATGCTTCAATCGGTGGCATGGTTTCTACTAGAGCATCAGGCACTAATGCAGTTCGTTATGGCACTATGCGCGACAATGTGTTATCACTAGAGGTTGTGTTGGCGAACGGTGAAATCATTAGAACGGCCAAACGAGCCAAAAAATCGTCTGCAGGCTATGATTTGACTTCTCTGATGATCGGTAGTGAAGGAACTTTGGGCATTATCACTGAAATAACCTTAAAACTTTTTGGCATTCCAGAAACCATAGCTTCTGCGGTGTGCACTTATCCAAGTATTGATGATGCAGTCAATACTACAATCAGCACGATTCAATCAGGTATTCCGATTGCACGCATTGAATTAATGGATGAAAAAAGTATTGAGGCTGTAAACGCTTATTCAAAACTCGATTTGCAAGTAGCGCCAACGCTTTTTATGGAATTTCATGGTTCACCGGAATCGGTCAAAAATCAATCGGAATCAGTGGGTGATATCAGCAAAGAGTTTGGTGGCAGCAATTTTCAGTGGACAACCAACACCGAGCAACGCAATAAACTCTGGCAGGCCCGCCATGATGCTGCTTATGCCTGCAAAGCATTACGTAAAAATTGCGAATTCATGGCCACTGATGTTTGTGTGCCAATTTCACGGCTGGCTGAATGTATTGTCGAAACTCAAAAAGATGTTCAAGAATCAGGTTTATTAGCTCCCATACTCGGACATGTGGGTGACGGAAATTTTCACCTTGTATTAACTGTTGATCCAACCGACTGTGACGAAATCCAAAAAGCCACAGCTTTGCACGAACGTATGATATATCGCGCTCTATCAATGGATGGCACTTGTACTGGCGAACATGGAATTGGTTACGGTAAGATTAATTACTTAGAAAGTGAACTCGGCCAGACGACATCAATAATGAGAACCATCAAGCAAGCACTTGACCCTAATAATATAATGAATCCGGGAAAAATAATTCGAGTTTAAAACGACGAATTAGGTTGTTTTAAAAATTCTACTTCTTCAGCTGTCGATTCCCTTCCAAGTATTTCGTTTCGATGCGGAAACCGGCCGAAACGCTCAATAATAACCAAATGCTTATCCGCATAACCTTTGGCTTCTATGTAAATGTTCTTTAAACCCTCATCGACACATTCATCTGCCATGCTCTGATAAGCAGCTACACACTGATTTTGATGATCCAGGTTTTCAGAATGTTCGAGTGGCAAATAGAAAAAATATCTATGCGGACGCGAAAGTGCTAAATCATGGCCAATTTCTATCCCATCAAGGCAAAATTTAAGTGCAATAGGATCATACTCAAAGGCTTTTAGGGTGCCGCGATATATCTGACGGCAGAACTGATCGATTAAAATAATACTCGCCAGTCGCCCTTGTGGGGTTTGCAGCCAGTCTTCATACTCTCCAGCGATTAGTTTTTCAACATCTGCGGAGAATAGTTGCCTTATTTCCTCATCCGCTTCATCGCTTTTTCCAAACCATAAATCAAATCGCTCATCGACACAGGTCGCTTCATTGATGGGGTTACCATACCAATAATCAATAATTTCTTGTATTCGCTGGTCCACTAATTTTCCCTCGCTGCTTTTTCATCATGACCTGATAACCCGAAACGCCTGTCCAATTCATTTAAGATCTGGTCCGGATGTAAATCCTGCTGAACCAATAACACTAAAGTATGAAACCATAGATCAGCCGTTTCATAAATAATTTTGTCTTTATCCCCTTCTTTAGCCGCCATCACCGTTTCAGTTGCTTCCTCGCCAATTTTTTTCAAAATAGAATCCAAACCCTTGGCATAAAGACTGGCGACATAAGAATCATCCGCAGATTGCTGTTTGCGTTGTTCTAACACCTCGGCCAGGCGATTTAGTATTGATTCATCCATTAATCAGTTCCATAAATCTCTTCAGGTGATTTTATTACCGGATCAACGTCTTCCCAGTTTTCGTCTTGTAAAACACGATAAAAACACGACTCACGACCTGTGTGACAGGCGATACCAGCTTGAGATTCAACTCGCATTAAAATTACATCGCCATCGCAATCAAGGCACATTTCCTTGACAATTTGAATGTGACCCGAACTCTCACCCTTTTTCCACAGCTTCTTGCGCGACCTTGACCAATAGACTGCTACCTTATTAGCCACAGTTTGACGCAAGGCCTCATGATTCATCCAGGCAAACATGACCACTCTACCTGTATTTACATCCTGGGCTATCACTGGAACCAGGCCATCGTCTGTCCATTTTATGTCATCGATAAAATCCATCACATCCTCATGGTTATTCCTTGGTTTTTCATATGGTTTTTAGCTTCACTAATGCTGTATTCACCAAAATGAAAAATACTGGCAGCTAACACTGCATCGGCTTTTCCTATTGTTATACCTTCCACCAAATGCTGTAAGCTGCCTACACCACCAGAAGCAATAACTGGAATTGTCACTGCATCAGCTACTAAACTTGTTAATTCTAGCTCAAAGCCATCCTTGGTGCCGTCCCGATCCATACTAGTGACTAATAACTCGCCTGCACCATAGTCAGCCATTTGCCGAGCCCATTTTATCGCATCCAGGCCAGTTTCACGGCGTCCGCCATGAGTATAGATTTCATAACCAGAAGGGGTATTACCTGATTTCCTGGCATCCAAAGCAACCACAATACATTGAGAACCTAATTTTGTTGAAGCCTGTTGGATAAATTCCGGGTTGTGAACGGCTGAAGTATTAATAGCGACTTTATCGGCCCCGACATTAAGCAATCGAGTAATATCTTCAATCTCCCTGATTCCACCACCGACAGTGAGAGGAATAAAAATTTCACTGGCCACCTGTTCTACAACATGCAGTATTGTGTCGCGGCCTTCATGACTAGCGGTAATATCCAGGAAAGTGATTTCGTCAGCACCTTCTGTGTCGTAGCGTCTAGCTACCTCAACCGGATCACCGGCATCACGTATATCAACAAACTGTACGCCCTTAACCACACGGCCATTATCAACGTCCAGACAAGGAATAATTCGTTTAGCCAACGGCATATTGATCAGCTACAGACTGTGCCTGAACAAAATCAAGCGTTCCTTCGTAAATCGCACGGCCCGTTATCGCGCCGGCGACGCCTGGAGTTGGCAATTCAGACAATGCTTTTATGTCTTGCAAATTCTTTACCCCACCTGATGCTATCACCGGCAAACTAGTAGATTGCGCCAAAGCAAAAGTTGATTCGATATTAACACCCGTCAACATACCATCACGCGAAATATCCGTATAAATAATCGCGGCGACTTGCATCTGCTCGAACCATTTTGCTACTTGAGTCACGGTTTTATCGGAAGTTTTAGTCCAACCATCTACTGCTACCCTGCCATCTTTGGCATCCAAGCCGACGATAATTTTATTTGGAAAATCAGAGGTTAGCTGCTCGATAAACTGAGGTTCGTTAACGGCCTTAGTGCCTATAATTAAATAACTTACCCCCGCATCAAAATAGGCCTGTGCTGTTTGCCGACTACGAATGCCACCTCCAATCTGGATTGGGAGGTTTGGGTGATTTTGACAAATTTCCGAAATAGATTGAAGATGCACGGGCTCCCCCGAAACTGCTCCATCTAGATCTACAATGTGCAAACGCCTTGCACCTTGCTCAACCCACTGATCAGCAACTGCTAATAAATCAGATGAAAAAACAGTATCGTCGTTTAAATCGCCCTGGCGTAGGCGTACACATTGACCGTTTTTGATATCAATGGCTGGGATGATTAACATTAATTAGACCCCCTCTAACTCCCCCTGAAAGGGGGATGGGAAATTATTCGAAGTGGAACAAGTCGGTTTGCTCTGACCGCATTCACCGGGAAGCTGAATGATTCGATTAAAATATCATTTATCAACGCCCGTTCTACTTCCCGGTAAATCTTGTTTATGCTAGTCCGTATCACTGTGATTCTTGTTAATTGCCAATGAGGAGGATAGGAGGGGTAAATCAAACATGCTGAAAATTTTTCTAGAACTCAGTCTCATAGCTATATTCGCCAGTTAATAAAATTCTCAAATAATTTAAGGCCAACGCGATGACTTTTCTCCGGATGGCATTGGATGGCAAATATATTGTCCTTAGCCACTGCTGAAGCATAAGGTACTCCATATTCGGTTACAGCAAAAACTTGGTCAGCATTAGATTTTGGTGCATAGTAACTATGCAAAAAATAAAACCAGCTATTGTTCTCAATACCCGTCCATAATGGATGATCTTGAGTGATATTAACCTGATTCCAGCCCATTTGCGGTACTTTCATCGTCAAACCAGTTTTATCAATAAGTCCATCCTCAAAACGAATCACGTTTCCTTTGAATACCCCCAGACATTCGTGACCACCATCCTCTTCATTATGTTCAAACAAAGCTTGCATGCCGACACAAATACCTAAAACAGGTTTATTATTCAACGCGTTGTGCAAAATGGACTTTAATTTTGGATCTGACAAGGCCGATAACCAGCTTCCAATCGCCCCCTGCCCAGGCAAAATTATTCTGTCAGCCTGATTGATCTTATCAAGATTACGAGTGATCTGAACATCACAAGATTTATCTGCCACATGCTCTGCAGCCTTGGCGACAGACCTGAGATTCCCGGTTCCCAGATCAATCACAGCAACTCGGATCATAAACTTCCTTTAGTTGACGGAATCACATTCTGCATTTTTTCATCTGCTTCGAGCGCCATACGTAGTGCCCGCCCGAATGCTTTGAAAATTGTTTCAGCAATATGATGTGAATTAATGCCGCGGATATTATCAATATGCAAAGTCATCGCAGCATGATTCGCAATAGCCTGAAAAAATTCTCTTACTAGTTCTGTTTCAAATGTGCCGATTAGTGCACGGGTAAAGGTTGCATCAAAACTTAAATGGGGACGACCTGACAGATCAATTACAACCCGACTTAATGACTCATCCAAAGGCACATACGCGTGACCATAGCGTTTAATACCTTTTTTATCGCCAACCGCCTGAGTCAAAGCCTGCCCAAACACTATGCCAATATCTTCAACAGTATGATGATCATCAATTTCCAGATCACCTTGTGCTTGTAAACTAATATCGATCAATCCATGGCGAGCGATCTGATCCAGCATGTGGTCAAAAAACGGCACACCCGTTTCTAAATCAGCTTTACCACTACCATCCAAATTGATTTGCAAAGAAATCTTGGTTTCATTTGTGTCACGCTCTATCTTGCTTGTTCGATTCATGCTGCCTCTCTAACAATATCCTTCATACTACCCAAAAATAGATTATTTTCCTGCTCAGTGCCGACCGTAACCCGCAAACATTGCTCCAACATTGCGCCTGGTTTATGCAAAAATTTAATGAGTATATGTCTTTCCAGTAAACCTTCAAAGATTTGTCTTGCAGGCATTGTGTTTGATCTGAACAAAATGAAGTTAGCATCACTGGGGAAAACCTGTAGTCCACTCAATTGAGTTAATTGACTATAAACGCGGGTTCGTTCCTCAATGATTTTCTCGGCCCCAGACTCAAAAAAATCGATGTTAGCAAGTGAAAATTCCACGCTAGCTTGAGTAAGGCTGTTGATATTGTAAGGCGGACGGATTTTATCAAATTGCTCAATCCAGTCCTGGTTGCCAACTAACATACCAAATCTCAACCCGGCCATGCCCACCTTTGACATGGTGCGCATAATCAGCAGATTTTCATATTCATCAAGTCTGTCGATAAATGTTTTGCCTGCAAAAGGCAAATAAGCTTCATCAACAACGACTACTCCATTACTGGCATCGATAATTTTTTCTATGTCTTTTTCGGCAAACAAATTTCCAGTTGGATTATTCGGGTAAGCCAAAAAAATACAAGATGGATTATGTTCAGAAATTGCCTTTAGCATGGCATCACAATCTAAAGAAAAATCTGCTTTAAGTGGTACCTCGACATAGCGTTTACCGGTAATGGTTGAAGAAACCGAATACATCACAAAAGTTGGACTAACAGACATTATTGGTCCCGATTCAGCAGACATGGATTGAATCACAATCTGAATCAACTCATCAGAGCCGTTACCGAACATGAGACTCAGAGGCTCTGTTAAGCGTAACTGCTGCATAAGCAGTGTTCTGACTTGAGAGGCCGTTGGATCCGGGTAACGATTAAAGTCAACAGACATGAGTTTTTGCAGCCATTGATCGCGTAACCCATCTGCAAAAACATATGGATTTTCCATGCTGTCTAACTTGACCATTCCGGCTGACGGCGGCACGTGATATGCCTGCATAGCCTGGATTTCAGGACGAATCAATTTTTTGATCAAATCAACAGCCATGATTAATCTTCGGCTCTGTAGTGAGCAGACTGCTGATGCGCTGGCAACCCTTCCGCAGCTGCAATTACTGCTGCATTTTTTGCTACTGTTTTTGCACTGCTTTGATCAAACTGAATCACACTGGAGCGTTTTTGGAAATCATAAACACCTAGCGGTGAACTGAACCTTGCCGTGCCGGATGTTGGCAACACATGATTTGGTCCGGCACAATAATCACCTAAAGCCTCAGCACTATAGCGACCGACGAATATTGCCCCTGCATGACGAATGCCTGCTAACAGTTCATCTGAGTTTGTTGACAATAACTCCAGATGCTCCGGTGCAACGCGATTAACAATCTCAATGATTGCTTGATTGCTGTCTGCTAAAACACAAGCTCCCTGAGCTGTTAACGAGGCGCGAATAATCGCTTCACGGCGTTGATCGGGTAACAATTTATCCACGGCTTTAATAACAAGTTCATGATGATCGGCATCAGCAGTAACATGGATTGACTGAGCCATTTCATCATGCTCAGCCTGAGCAAACAAATCCATTGCCACCCACTCAGGATTAACACTTGCATCACTGATTACTAAGACTTCAGAAGGCCCCGCTATCATATCAATACCAACTTCACCAAAAACCATGCGTTTCGCCGCAGCCACATAAGCATTCCCAGGCCCCACGATTTTATCTACTTTGGGAATCGTCTGGGTACTATAAGCCAATGCTGCAATTGCCTGAGCACCACCGATTTTAAAAACCCGATCAACACCAGCAATTGCGGCTGCAGCCATGACATTTTGATTTAATTCATTATTTGGTGCCGGTACAGTCATAATTAACTCTTTAACCCCAGCGACTTTAGCCGGAATTGCTGACATTAACACCGAAGAAGGATAAGCAGCTTTGCCACCAGGAACATATAAGCCAACTTTATCCAAAGCAATAATTCGTTGTCCAAGCACGCCGCCAAATTCATCAACAAAACTCCAGTCCTGTTGTAGCTGATGACGATGATAAGTATCAATGCGTTTAGCAGCGAATTCGAGCGCTTGTTTCAAATCTGGATCAATATTTTCCAGCGCTTTTTGTAAATCTTCTTGTGAAACTTCTAAATCACTAACACCAGCAACTGACAAAGCATCAAATTGTTCTGTATAGGCCAATAATGCTTTATCACCCTGATTTTTTACGGTTTTTAAAACCTCGTGTACTGTTTGATCGATATCTGCTGATTGATCACTCTCACGTACCAACAACTCATCAAGCTGCTGATTAAATTCAGGATCAGTTGTGCTCAGAATTTTCATTTTAATTGCTCGAATGCTTGCTTCAGCCTGTCTATCAAAGGCATCAGCTGTTCGCGCTTGAGCTTATATGAGACTTTATTTGCGACCAACCTGGCGCTGATATCAGCTATGGTTTCGGTTTCAACCAGATTGTTGGCCTTTAATGTTCCACCGGTATCAACCAGATCAATAATTCGCTGACACAATCCAGCATGTGGTGCCAACTCCATCGAGCCATACAATTTAATGATTTCACACTGAACACCTTGACGAGCAAAATAATCACGGGCGATATTTTCATATTTGGTGGCGACTTTGATTTTGGCTTGTGAGTTGTTTTCGTTCTTAGGTGAATCAGCCAATTCTGCCAATGCCAATCGACAACGCGCCATATGAGTATCATAAAGCTCATATAGATCACTACCACCAGTTTCCATCAGCAAATCTTTTCCCACCAGACCTAAGTCAGCAGCTCCTAGACGAACATAAGTCGGAGCGTCTGTTGCCCTTACAATGATGACACTAATATCGCTGTTTTTTACCGGTATCAACAATTTACGACTTTGATCAGGATGCTCAACCAATTCCAATCCAGCCTGCTCCAGAACAGGCAAGGTTTGTTTAAGAACACGCCCTTTTGACAAAGCGATTTTCAAAGACACTTTGGTGCTCCTAGGTGATTAATGAGAGACGATGGCTAACTTGGGCTGCTCATCCCCGACCATCATACGTGCATACTCCTGCCCGGTAATTCTCCTGATTTTTGCACCCAGTTCAGATAATTTTTGTTCAATTCGATCATAGCCTCGATCAATGTGGTAAATCCGATCAATTAAAGTGTGTCCGTCTGCTACTAGCCCAGCAATCACCAGACTCGCCGAAGCTCTTAAATCAGTTGCCATAATAGGTGCTGCGTAAAGTTTGTTTATACCCGTAACCACCGCTGTATTACCTTGCAGTTCGATGTTAGCACCCATACGTTGCAATTCATGCACATGCATAAAACGATTTTCGAAAATCGTTTCCGTTACTAAACCTGTTCCCTCAGCAATCGTATTCATGGCTAAAAACTGAGCCTGCATATCAGTTGGGAAGGCAGGATAAGGATCAGTGCGAATGTTTACTGCTTTGGGACGTAGACCTTCGGCATTAGCCCGAACCCAATCATCACCGACTTCTATCTCGACATCAGCCTCACGAAGCTTTTCCAATACCGCATCCAACAGACCGGGTTGAGTATTTGTAGTAGTGACATCTCCACCGGTTGCGGCCGCAGCGACAAGAAAAGTACCCGTCTCTATACGATCAGAGATGACAGTATGTACCCCGGCCCCTAATTTACTTACTCCCTCTATGGTGATCTCACTGCTACCCGCACCACTAATATTGCCACCCATAGAATTGATAAAGTCGGCTAAATCCACGACTTCTGGCTCTCTGGCAGCATTCTCAATAATGGTTGTACCTTGTGCTAAAGCAGCAGCCATCATAATGTTTTCAGTACCGGTAACGGTGACTTGGTCCATAAAAATTCTCGCCCCAGTCAAACAATCACATTCGGCGATGATATAACCATTTTCAACGCTGACTTTGGCCCCCATAGCTTCGAAGCCCTTAAGATGCAAATTAACCGGTCTCGAGCCAATTGCACAGCCTCCGGGCATCGATACTTCAGCGCGGCCAAAACGGCCCAACAATGGACCCAGCACTAATACTGAAGCACGCATGGTTTTAACTAGTTCATACGGCGCACAGACTGTATCAACCTGCCTGGCATCGATATTAACCGTTGTATCATCTCGTTCGACCGCAACACCCATCTGGGTTAACAGCTTAATTGTTGTATTAATATCGTTTAGATGCGGAACATTGCGAATAGTGACCGGATTTTCGGCTAATAACGAAGCAATCAATACTGGCAGTGCCGCATTCTTTGCGCCAGCAATTTCAACCTCACCTTTTAGCGAGTGACCACCTGTGATGATGAATTTATCCACGATGCTTTATTATTCGAAATTAAGCAGCATCCGATTCTGTTGGTTGATTAATTAATTCTTCCAATTCACCGCTTTCGAACATTTCCATCATAATATCGCTACCACCGACGAACTCACCTTTGACATAAAGTTGCGGAATAGTTGGCCAATTGGAATAACTTTTAATGCCCTCGCGGACTTCATCGCTTTCCAACACATTGACACCGACAAACTTAGACCCCAATGTTTGCAGAATCTGCACCGCTCGGCCTGAAAACCCACATTGCGGAAAATCGGGTGTCCCTTTCATAAATAAAACCAGCTCGTTTTCACGAACGACTTGATCAATTTGCTCTTGTATATCCATATAGATATCTCAGATAAGTTTAAAGTTAACGTACGTACTAGAGATTACGCACGGTTTTCATTGGATTATAGCTTAGGATTGTTGTTGATGTTGTGCAACAGTCAGCGTTTTCATTGATAGCGCATGTATTTCCGCATTCATTTTATCCCCAAGCGCTTGATAGACCATTTGGTGACGCTGAATTCGTGATTTACCTTCAAATTGATCGGTAACAATGGTCGCAAAAAAATGTTGCCCATCTCCTTCAATTTCAATTTCAGCATCTTCGATGCCAGCAAGAATCCAGTCTTTGATTTGTTCGGGTGTAACCATTGTTAAGCAAGCTTTAAAATATTCTGTAAGTCAGCCATTTTAATTAATCGCATTAATTGTGCGGGCACATGGACAAAACTTATTTGTTTGTGATTTAACTTGGCTTGATTTTCCCATTCCAACATCACCGCCAAAGCAGCGCTGTCAGACTCTTTGACAGCGGAGAAATCTATAATCAGTTGGTCTTGGTCAATGCTCGAAAACTTGAGGCTGTTAAAAACTTCAGTAGCTCTTTCAAAAGTTAAATCACCTGAGATTTTACAAATCCCATTTGTTTGCTCTATTGTCATTAGGATCTATTTTTTTCTGCCAAGCTGCTGATCAAACCATCCATGCCCTGACGCTGGATGATTGAGGTATAACTGGTACGGAAGTTGGTCACCAGATTGATGCCATCGGCAACCACATTGTAAATCCGCCAATTGCTATCACTGCCTTGCACTAGTTTGAAACTGACAGGAATATTGCGATCCGAAGTTTTTAATGTGGCATCAACAATCGCTTTATTTTTATCATCGTTATAGCGTGCTGCCTGATAATTGATTTTTTGGCCTGAATATTGGAACAAACCCTGGGCGTAGCTTTTCATCAAAAAAGATTTGAATTCTTTAATGAACATGGTTTGCTGTTCGGGCGAACTGCGGCGCCAGTATTTACCCACAACTAACTTGGAAACACGCTCGACATCGACCACAGGTAAAACATGTTGTTCGACCATGGCATACAGCTTGTCAGGATTAGCTTTGTAATCGGCCCGATTTTGTTCAAGGTCAGATAAAACCTTGTCGACCGTAGTCGAAATAACATTCTCAGGCGTGGCCTGGGCATTAGCAACTAGCGCGACTAACAACAAATTAAAAGCTATAAGTAGTTTTTTCATTAACAACTCCTTATTCAAATTCATCTTCAGTGGAATTAGATTGTCCTGCTGATCCACCTGCAGCACCCGAAGTGACAAATGTACTGATTAAATTTTCTAACACTAATGAAGACTGTGTGATTTCTATCTTATCGCCTTCTTTTAGATAAGTCTCCTCAGCACCGGGTTCAAGTCCTACATATTGCGCACCCAGCAAACCCGCTGTCAATATCGCAGCACTGGTATCTTCTGGCAGGTTGTCATAATTAGCATCAACACTGAGCTCTACTACCGCTGTATAGAATTCCTTATCGATATTAACGTCGGTAACTCGACCAATATTCACGCCAGCCATAGTAACCGGCGCTTTAAGCTTTAATCCACCAATATTGTCGAATTCAGCATATAGTCGATAAGCATTATTAACGCTGGCAGTGCTTAAATTACCCACCCGCAGCGCCAAAAATACTAATGCAGCCAGTCCAGCCAATACGAACAGGCCTACAATCAAGTCAATTCCACGTTTTTGTTGCATTAAAGTTCTCCAAACATCAACGCTGTCAACACATAATCTAACCCGAGAACACTGAGCGAAGCATTAACAACCGTTCTGGTTGTGGCTCTGCTAACGCCTTCAGAAGTCGGAATAGCAAAATAACCTTGATAAACAGCAATAAAAGTGACTACTAAGCCGAAAACCAGGCTTTTAATCACACCATTAATAATATCATCATAAAAATCAACACCTTCCTGCATGGCTGACCAATAGACACCGCTATCCAGGCCAAGTTGCTGAACGCCGATTAAATAACCACCTATGACGCCAACTGCAGTGAAAATCGCCGAAAGCAGCGGTAACGCGATCAATCCCGCAAGAAATCGTGGTGCAATCACCATCGGCACAGGATCAGTTGCCATCATTTCCATTGCATCTAACTGTTGCGTGGCTTTCATTAAGCCAATTTCTGCTGTTAAAGCAGAACCCGCACGCCCGGCAAATAACAAAGCGGATAACACTGGCCCCAGTTCACGTGTTAATGAAAGCGCCACTACCAGGCCTAGTGAGGATTCAGCTCCAAAACTGACTAACGTATAATAGCCTTGCAAACCCAGCACCATACCGACAAATAATCCTGACACCAGGATAATCAACAAAGTCAGTACTCCAACTGAATATAACTGTTTAATTACCAGGGAAAAACGAACTAATGCCCTAGTTGATGCGCCAATCAGAATAGCAAAAAACCGACCTGCCAAGCCCAATCTGGACACTATGGAAAGTGTTTTCGCTCCGATGTTAGCTATCCAATTCATTGATTCAACCCCAGCAAATCATCCCCGATTGACTTAGCAGGATAATGAAATGCCACCGGCCCGTCCGGCAGGCCATTCATGAATTGATTAACTTGTTCATTCTCACTATTGAGCATTTCATCTGGCGTGCCGTGCCCCACCACATTACCGCCTCCTAAAAGATAAATATAATCAGCAATTCCAGCGCCTTCTGGCACATCGTGCGTCACGACTACTGAAGTCGTACCCAAAGCCTCGTTAAGCTCTTTGATCAATTTAACGGCCACACCCATAGAGATCGGATCAAGGCCTGTAAACGGTTCATCATACATCACTAAATCCGGGTCTAGCGCCATGGCTCTGGCTAATGCCACGCGTCTAGCCATACCGCCAGATAATTCTGCCGGCATTAAATCTCGGGCACCACGCAATCCCACCATTTCAAGTTTTAATAAAACCAAATGATGGATTAGTGAATCAGATAAATCGGTATGTTCACGTAGTGGAAAAGCAACGTTTTCAAAAACGTTGATATCAGTTAACAAAGCATTGCTTTGAAACATCATCCCCATCCGTTTTCTTAGTTGAAATAAATCTTCTCGATTCAACGCTGGGATATTAATACCATCAAAAATCACTTCCCCTGATTGCGGCATCAAACTACCGCCAAAAAACTTAAGCATAGTGGATTTACCACAGCCGCTAGGCCCCATTATTACAGTGACCTTGCCTTGGGGAATTTGCAGGCTAATGTTTTCAAAAATCAAACGTTCGCCATAGCCAAAGGTTAAGTTATTGACTTGAATTAAGTGTGCTTGATTTTGACTGGTATTTTGCATTTATCATCTCGCTGGCAGGTCGTGAATTCTATAGAAAACACACTAAGACCACCAGTTAAATTGCCGCATTCTAACAAGCTTTGAGCTGAATTCGAGGTGAATAACAGACTCTACTCAAGCATCTTGGCAAATAAATCTATTTCACTGTACTTGATCACTTATAATCGCCGACTAGGATTTTAAGGATAACTTATAGAATGTTACTTGCTTTAGTCGTAGTGATTTGTGGGCTGGCTTTACTTGTTTTTGCGGCTGACCGATTTGTTCTCGGTGCATCGGGGTTGGCTTACAACCTAGGCGTTTCACCGTTGATGATCGGGCTCACCATTGTTGCTTTTGGCACTTCTGCACCGGAAATTTTCGTTTCAGGTGCTGCTGCCTTACAAAATAACCCAAACCTTGCTATTGGTAACGCTATTGGTTCCAACATTGCTAATGTCGGATTAGTGCTAGGCATAACGGCACTGGTTGTACCAATGGTTGTACACAAAGACATCGTTCATCAGCAATTTCCGATCATGTTTGCAGTTATGGGTATTAGTTTACTGATATTTCTGAATGATTACTTAGGACGCGCTGAAGCCATCTTCTTGATAATTCTATTGGCTATATTTATTTTTTATACTGTAATAAATGAAAGAAAACAAACGCCCAGTGTAGATGAATCTGTCATTGATCTCGACGCTCCCTCAATCATGATTTCAATTTTATGGTTAATTGCCGGTTTAGTTCTGTTAGTCGTTAGCTCCAGGATTTTAGTTTGGGGTGCGGTCGATATAGCCAAAATGCTGGGGGTGAGTGATTTAATTATTGGCTTAACCATCATTGCCATTGGCACTAGTTTGCCTGAAGTGGCAACATCCGTAGCTAGCGCTCTAAAAGGCAAACCTGATCTAGCCATGGGAAATGTAGTCGGTTCAAACATTTTTAATTTACTGGCGGTAATTGGTACAGCCGGCGTTATTGCTCCAACAGTTATCAATGCTGATGTCATGACTAGAGATGTGCCGATAATGTTTGCGATTACCATTCTTATGGTTATTCTGATCTGCCCTTGGCGTGATAATAAAACTTTAACCCGAATCGGTGGAATAATATTGTTGGCCTGCTACCTCAGTTATCTAGGCTATTTAGTATTTCAGACTACTCATTAATTCGACTTAAATTATTCAGTTAAAATTGTGTTTTTAAAGCTAAAATAAGTACCGTATGGGAGAGAAAACCGCTCAATCTATTGCTAAGGATGTGCTCAAACTCGAGTCGCAGGCTATTATGCGCCAACTCGATCACGTCACCGCTTCTTTTGATCAAGCCATTGAATTAATCCAACAATGCGATGGTAGGGTTGTGGTTTTAGGTGTAGGCAAATCCGGACACATTGGTAGCAAGATAGCCGCTAGTCTAGCGAGCACAGGAACCCCATCATTTTTCGTCCATCCTGGAGAAGCCAGTCATGGTGACTTAGGTATGATTACACCTAAAGATATCACCCTGGCACTTTCAAACTCTGGTGAAACGCCTGAAATCCTGGTGATCTTACCCATCCTCAAGCGTATGGGAGTGAGAATTATAGCTCTGACAGGTAAAGTTAAATCTTCTTTAGCTCAGCAGAGTGATGTCACTATTGACGTTAGTGTTGATAAAGAGGCCTGTCCTTTGAATCTAGCACCGACGTCTAGCACCACCGCTACTTTAGCCATGGGTGATGCTTTAACCGTTGCCTTACTTGAATTACGAGGTTTTACCAGCGAAGATTTTGCCCGTTCTCATCCAGGCGGTGCACTTGGGCGGCGGTTATTACTTTATGTCAGTGACATAATGCATAAAGGCGATGCTGTACCGGTTGTCACCGAAAACACGAGTTTACAGGATGCGCTTGTTGAAATGTCCAGCAAAGGTCTTGGTATGACAGCAGTTATCAACAGTACAGGCCAATTAACAGGGATTTTTACAGATGGTGACTTACGTCGCAGCCTTAATGACAAAATTGATGTTTACGATAGTAAAATGGCAGACATGATGACCAAAGATCCAATTACTGTTGAACAAAATCTGCTGGCTGCCGAACTAGTAACATTAATGCAAAATAACAGTATCAATGGTGTCTTTGTGGTTGATAACCAAGGCAAACCCATTGGTGCATTAAATACGCTAAATTTGATAAGAGCGGGAATCTTCTAATGCGTATTTTTGAAAAAACAGCCATAATCATTGCTTTCGTCATTATGGTTGGTTTGAGTATTTGGTTGCAACTGGGGTTATTGGAAGATCCCAAGCCCCAACCTATTCCAGGTGATTCTCGTCATGATCCTGATTATTATGTGGAAAATTTTACTGCTACCGGTGTTGATGAAAGCGGTGAAAATCGCTACGTTCTGGAAGCAGAGCGCATGGTCCATTTCCCGGATGATGACACTGCCTTACTGGACAAGCCGCACATAATACAGTACAAAGATGGGTTAGCACCAAGACATAGTTATTCGGACTCGGGCTGGGTAGCCCCGGGCGGTGATGAAGTCTTGTTAACCGGGAACGTCAGAGTAATTGAAGGCCATGCGACCGATGACGCAGGAGGAGTTATGACGACGGAGAAATTGAAAATTAAACTCAAAGACAATGATGGTTAAGTAATTTTAAAAATGGGTTTGAAAATGACAACGACATACACAAGAACATTGATACTGGCAATACTGACATGTTTTATTGCGATTAATGTTTACGCTTTAAGCACAGATAGGGAACAACCGGCTGTTATCAGTGCCGATGATGTGGAGTTTGATTTCTCTACCGGTGTGCGTATTTACCGCGGCAACGTAAAACTGGATCAGGGCACCATGAAATTACGAGCTGATAAGCTGATTGTTGAATACAAAAACGATGTGCTACAACGTGCTACTGCTTTCGGCAATCCCGCAACTTTTCAACAACGTCCTGACGGCAAACCTAAAGACATGATAGGCAAAGGTAAAAAGCTGGAACTGGACGAAGTAAAAAATATTGTCACCATCACCGAAAATGCATTTATAGACAATGGCGAAGGCACTGCCACAGGAAGCATCATCACCTACGATATCACTAACGACAAAATGAAGATTATAGGTGCTACACTTAAACAAGAAGCGAAATCAGAATCCCCTATCAAAAAGGAAAACGGCAGATCTAAAATAACCATTAGCGCAGAAGAACGCAAAAAAGCCAAACAAACCCAAGAAGAATAAATCTAATTCAGAAAGCTCTAGATTGATTGCACTGTATGCATGAACTGACCACACATGGCCTGGTAAAACGCTATAAAGGATTACCGGTCGTCAATAAAGTCGATATTGACGTTAAAATAGGGGAAGTCGTAGGTTTACTTGGCCCCAATGGAGCAGGAAAAACGACCTGCTTTTACATGGTTGTCGGACTGGTTCGGCGTGACGGTGGAGAAATCAGGCTTAATGGTGCCGATATTAGTGACCTGCCTATGCATGAGAGAGCTCGCTTAGGAATTGGTTACTTACCTCAGGAACCCTCTATTTTTCGCAAATTATCAGTCGAAGAAAATATTTACGCCGTATTAGAAGCACAACCCAAATTAACCACACTAGAACGTCGCCAACGGACTGATGAACTGCTTGAAGAATTTAACATTACTCATAAGCGTAAGAGTTTGGGTATTAGTTTATCAGGCGGCGAAAGACGTCGTGCTGAAATTGCAAGAGCTGTTGCACTTAAGCCTAGTTTTATTTTGCTTGACGAACCCTTCGCTGGAATTGATCCAATATCAGTAGGTGATATTCAAAATATTATCGCCCATTTAAGGGATTCTGGTATTGGAGTATTAATCACCGATCATAACGTTCGAGAAACATTGGGAATCTGTGACCGTGCTTATATTATCTCCGAAGGAAAAGTTTTAACTGCCGGCACTCCAGGCGAAGTCCTGGCTCATCCAGAGGTCCGCAAAGTTTACCTCGGTGCAGATTTTAGGCTCTAATTTTTAGCTGGCTAGTTCTATCAGGTCCGTTTCGGCTTACTTTCTGAAATAGACCCTGACGTCTGAGAATATTCACTTCGTTAAGCGATGGGGAGGGACTCAGAAATTCTCCATTTTGTATTATCTGGGTCTGTTGGGCTCTGAGTATCTATCAGGCCCATTTCAACATACTTTCTGACAGATGAAACCTCTGATCTTACCATCGTTGAACGACATATTGGCTCAAAGACTCTTCGATCTATACGATCTCTAGCCCTGATAAGCTCACACCGTTATCAGGCCCGTTTCATTTCCCGGTGAAACAAGCCTGTACAAGACTGCTTACCCCTGTATCCCGTCAGAGGATATGAGACAAAGTTGATGTTCTGAACAAGAGAGACTTCTGTTAATTTAATAGTAATTTATAGGAGTCTTAAGATGAGTAAATATAACTCAGAGAAATTAGTTAAAGCAATTAAACGCAACACCCGTCATAAATATTCAGCCGATGAAAAGATTCGGATTGTATTAGACGGTCTTCGAGGTGAGGATAGTATTGCCGAGTTATGCCGCCGGGAAGGGATCAATCAGAATACGTATTACCGTTGGAGCAAAGACTTTCTTGAAGCCGGGAAACAACGTTTGGCCGGTGATATTAAGCGTGAAGCCAATTCAGAGGAAGTGACTGAACTTCGCAAAGAAAACAATCAGCTAAAACATGCACTGGCCGATGTTGTTTTGAAGAATACGGTGCTTAAAAAAAGTGTGCTTGGCTTGGACTCGACGTGGGACGACGAATGAGTTTGTCGGCGGCTGAAAAAGTGGAAATTATCCATATAGTTGAAGCCAGTGAACTTCCCGTGAGTAGGACATTAGCGGAACTGGGTATTGCTCGCAGCAGTTTTTACCGTTGGTATCAACTCTATCAAATGGGTGGCCCTGATGCATTGGAAAGTCATTGTAAATCTCCCCAACGGTTCTGGAACAAACTCCCCGAATCAGTCAAAGAGCAATGTCTCGAGATTGCACTTCAGTACCCGGAGAAATCACCTCGTGAACTGGCCTGGCAAATTACCGATGAACACAGGTACTTTATCTCTGAGTCCAGTGTTTACCGTATTTTGAAGGCCCATGACCTGATTACCTCACCGGCCTATATTCTGCTATCGGCCAGTGATACCTTCCATACGCCAACCAAGCGAATCAATGAATTATGGCAGACTGATTTTACCTATTTCAAAATCATCGGCTGGGGTTGGTATTATCTGTCTACCGTACTGGATGATTATTCACGGTTTATTCTGAGCTGGATGCTCACTAGTACCATGGGCGCGGGTGATGTCAAAGACACCCTGGATCAAGCGATTGCTGTAACGGGTGTGACAAATGTGCCTGTTAAACACCGACCACGGCTACTCAGTGATAATGGCCCGGCGTATCTATCCGGTGAGCTGAAAGATTACCTGGCTTATCATCAGATGACGCATACTCGTGGAACACCGTACCATCCGATGACTCAGGGTAAAATTGAACGCTATCATCGGTCAATGAAAAACGTCGTCAAACTTGAGCATTATTATCTGCCTGGCGAACTCGAACAAGCCATTGAACAGTTTGTTCATCATTACAACCACGAACGCTATCATGAGTCGTTAGACAATGTGACACCGGCGGATATGTATTATGGTCGATATCAGCAAATCATCGATGAGCGAGCCGTTATTAAACAACAAACGTTAAACCAAAGGAGGTGCGAAAACCTAAAACTGTGTGCCTGATCTCAGGCAAGTGATATGATCGGATAGTCTCTCTTAATTTTAAGAACTAACTGTCCCAAATCATCTGACGACATACAGCAAACACCCACGGCCAACCCCCTTCCGGCACCCACACCTCATACCCACTCTCCCCCTCATCCGGACCGGTAAACTGTAAATGATCCTCTCCGGCCTTCGACACATACGGGCGACGATAACTCACCCCCATTCCATCTACATGCACCTCACTTAACGCATACCCCGCACCGGCACTGAACGACCCGCCTATCAACACCGAGCCATTGGCCTCATCGAACACCACCCCACCCGGAACCGGCAGACTGATGTCCCAACCCCCCGTGCCCACCGCTCGGGCTTCACCCACACTCACTAAACCCCCTCCACTGAACACCACCCCCTCAACCACATGTTCGGCATCTACCTCTCCATCGCCATCTCCATCAATACCCGGTAATCCACTACTGTATCCCGTCAGAGGATATGAGACAAAGTTGATGTTCTGAACAAGAGAGACTTCTGTTAATTTAATAGTAATTTATAGGAGTCTTAAGATGAGTAAATATAACTCAGAGAAATTAGTTAAAGCAATTAAACGCAACACCCGTCATAAATATTCAGCCGATGAAAAGATTCGGATTGTATTAGACGGTCTTCGAGGTGAGGATAGTATTGCCGAGTTATGCCGCCGGGAAGGGATCAATCAGAATACGTATTACCGTTGGAGCAAAGACTTTCTTGAAGCCGGGAAACAACGTTTGGCCGGTGATATTAAGCGTGAAGCCAATTCAGAGGAAGTGACTGAACTTCGCAAAGAAAACAATCAGCTAAAACATGCACTGGCCGATGTTGTTTTGAAGAATACGGTGCTTAAAAAAAGTGTGCTTGGCTTGGACTCGACGTGGGACGACGAATGAGTTTGTCGGCGGCTGAAAAAGTGGAAATTATCCATATAGTTGAAGCCAGTGAACTTCCCGTGAGTAGGACATTAGCGGAACTGGGTATTGCTCGCAGCAGTTTTTACCGTTGGTATCAACTCTATCAAATGGGTGGCCCTGATGCATTGGAAAGTCATTGTAAATCTCCCCAACGGTTCTGGAACAAACTCCCCGAATCAGTCAAAGAGCAATGTCTCGAGATTGCACTTCAGTACCCGGAGAAATCACCTCGTGAACTGGCCTGGCAAATTACCGATGAACACAGGTACTTTATCTCTGAGTCCAGTGTTTACCGTATTTTGAAGGCCCATGACCTGATTACCTCACCGGCCTATATTCTGCTATCGGCCAGTGATACCTTCCATACGCCAACCAAGCGAATCAATGAATTATGGCAGACTGATTTTACCTATTTCAAAATCATCGGCTGGGGTTGGTATTATCTGTCTACCGTACTGGATGATTATTCACGGTTTATTCTGAGCTGGATGCTCACTAGTACCATGGGCGCGGGTGATGTCAAAGACACCCTGGATCAAGCGATTGCTGTAACGGGTGTGACAAATGTGCCTGTTAAACACCGACCACGGCTACTCAGTGATAATGGCCCGGCGTATCTATCCGGTGAGCTGAAAGATTACCTGGCTTATCATCAGATGACGCATACTCGTGGAACACCGTACCATCCGATGACTCAGGGTAAAATTGAACGCTATCATCGGTCAATGAAAAACGTCGTCAAACTTGAGCATTATTATCTGCCTGGCGAACTCGAACAAGCCATTGAACAGTTTGTTCATCATTACAACCACGAACGCTATCATGAGTCGTTAGACAATGTGACACCGGCGGATATGTATTATGGTCGATATCAGCAAATCATCGATGAGCGAGCCGTTATTAAACAACAAACGTTAAACCAAAGGAGGTGCGAAAACCTAAAACTGTGTGCCTGATCTCAGGCAAGTGATATGATCGGATAGTCTCTCTTAATTTTAAGAACTAACTGTCCCAAATCATCTGACGACATACAATTTATAGTTATAGTTAGGTCAAATCCTGTTAATCTATCATTGGGATTGAGAATGGACAGATCATTATTATAGTGAGTAAATTCACCCAGAGAGACCGGGTTTGCTGAACCAGGATTAGGGCAATTAAGATCGATATTATCACCGCCTTGGTGTCCCATTCTACTTTTATTTTCAAAATTCGCAGCCGTGTTAGCACAACCAAAACCAAAACCTCCACCGAATGGGTTTCCATATCGAATTTGATTATTAAAGGGATTTGCACCCGTAATTGGCGCTGTTATAGGCTGTCTTGAATCAAAACAATCAGGATCATCATTAGTACCGCCCGGTGGGTCGGAAGTAATATTCGAGAAAGTCCCATCAATGGTAACAATGGCAGCAAATGAGTTATTTGCCACAAATGTAAAAAAACTAACAAATAGCAAAAAAAGTAATTTTGTGACGATGTTAGTGTGCCTTAGATCAGAATTTATCGCAAAAAAGTTATCATTACACATAGAGCCCCCTGTATTTAGACTTTTGTTACAGCTAATAATATTTAATATCTATAATGAGTTACATCAGCTATAGTTGAGAATAAAATCTAATGAATTAATTCACAATGCAACAGAATCCACCTATTGTCAATCAGACAATAGTATGATAACTCATTTTTTAATTAAATATTTTTAACATCCAAATAATGAGTTAGCATTAACTACGTTAATATTCAGCAACTTATTAAGCGCTTAATTAACTGTAACGTCTACTAACAACCCATCACGTGAAACCGTCACTAAGGCTCCAAACACAGCAACAACTCGCACTTACTCCACAGATTCAGCAAACCATTCGTATGCTGCAGCTGGGAGCTAAAGAATTAAGTGAGGAAATCAATCAAACTTTGGAAAACAATCCACTTCTGCAAGAATCGAAAATTTACCAAAGTAACTTGTCAAATGATGATCATTATGCCTGGTTGGAAAATCAGCCTAACCTGGAAGTCAAAACACTTGAAGATCATTTAATTCAACAACTGGGCTATTTAAATTTAGATAGCCAAATGTATGTGATGGCATGTATTGTTGTTTCACAATTAGAAGACGATGGCTATTTGCGTTTATCGACGAACGATTTGATTCAAGTCTGCTTTAACGAAAACATCATCGCAACTGAAAAACAAATCCGTCAGTCGATAACAACGATACAACAACTTGATCCAGCAGGTCTGGCTTGTAGAAATCTGGCTGAGTGCTTAAGTTTGCAACTTAAACCACAGAAAATTGATGATGATGTTAAAAAAACGACCTTACAAATTATCGAAAACCTGGATTTACTCGCTCGTGATAAACCTAAACTCAAACAACATCTGGGAGTTGATAATCTAGTATTTGTACAGGCATTGGACTTAATTCAGCAACTAGACCCTGCACCCGGCAAGGCATTTAATCAACAACAAACGATTTATATTCAACCCGATATTGTTTTAATTAAGTCAAATGATGGCCTGAAGATGAATTTGAATCCTATAATCAATCGAGGCATTGAATTAAATCAGCAATATATAGACTTATTAAAAAACTCCAACAAGACAACTGACCGTGATTATCTTAGAGAAAACCTTGATCAGGCCAAATGGTGGCTTAATGCGTTGATACAACGAAATAAAACGCTAATATCGGTTGTCGAGTTTGTTGTAAATCATCAGGCTGAGTATTTTGAAAATGGAGATTTATCAGTTTTAAACCCATTAAAGCAGCAGCAAATCGCTGATGCCTGTGGCATTCATATTTCTACTGTTAGTCGTGCTCTGAGAAATAAATATCTACAAACTCCATTTGGCATTCTTCTACTGAAGCAATTTTTATCCGGCTCAATAAAAGTTGATGATGGGAAATCCCTTTCAAATCAAGCAGTCAAGTCAATTATTAAAAATTTAATCAAAAATGAGCCTTCACAAAGCCCCCTTTCAGACAGTAAGATAGTGGGAGAGTTAAAAACAAGAGGAATTGTTATCGCCAGACGTACCGTAAATAAATATCGTGAACAATTAAATATCCCTGCGTCGACCCGGCGCAAAGTTACTTAACACATAGGAGATTTTATGCAAATCATTATAAGTGGACAAAACATTGATATCACTCCCCCCCTTAAATCTCACATTGAAGACAAATTCACTAAAATCAACAACCACTTCGACCACGTCACCACAACCAACGTCGTACTCAGCGTAGAAAAAAATAGACACTCAGCCGAATCAAATATACAGGCTAAAGGCACCAGCTTTCATGCTAGTGCTGAAGCGGATGACATGTATGCCGCCATAGACATGTTGCTGAATAAATTAGACCGTCAGGTACTCAAACATAAAGAGAAAAAAACAGATCACCACCGCGGTGAAGCCAGCCTAAAATCACAAGCTTTTGGCTAGCTAAAGAACCAACTCTTTGCGGAAAGGTCTATATCGACAACCGATAAAACCTAACACCAATGCGAATTGTCATTATTTCAGGCCTTTCCGGCTCAGGTAAAACCATTGCGCTTCAGGCCTATGAAGACGATGGTTTTTATTGTATCGATAATCTTCCTGCCTCGTTGTTAAGCGAATTTATTACTAGCTCAAAAGACTCAGAAACACAAAATATTGCCGTTAGCATAGACTCCAGGAATCGTGAATTTCTTGCCCGATTGCCCGAACAACTCAAAAAACTCGATGATGGAAACTTTAATTACCAGATTATTTTTATTGATGCTGAAGATGAGGTGTTGTTAAAACGTTATAAAGAAACCCGTCGCAAGCATCCTTTAAGTAGCACCACAGTTTCTTTATTAGAAGCCATTAGTAATGAACGTCAATTGCTGGAGCCTCTAAAGGAACAATCACATAAAGTATTTGAAACCAGTAACAAGACCCCACATGAACTACGCCGGCTGGTTCGTGACTTTATTGGTGCCGGAAAATCCACCGAGCCAATTTTATTGTTTGAATCTTTTGGCTATAAGTATGGCCTACCACGAGATGCCGATTTCGTATTTGATGTGCGCTGTTTACCTAATCCACATTGGGATGAAGAACTTCGCTCCCACACCGGTCAGGAACAAGCTGTGATCGCGTTCCTTGAATCTCATTCTCTAGTGGCTGATATGCTAAGTGATATTGCCTATATGGTTGAAAAGTGGCTACCGGAATTCCGCAAGGAAAATCGCAGTTACATAACTGTTGCGGTAGGCTGTACTGGCGGTAGACATCGCTCCGTCTACATTACTGAAAAACTCGCTCAACAATTTAAACAGCAGGCACAAATACAAGTTCGTCACCGCGAACTCACTCACGCATAATTACTTTACAAGTTTAAGATTTCCGTTAAGGCTTGCACTATAATTCAGTGCCAAGCTAACCCCCACTTTGCATCAAATGATTGAAGATTTGGACAGTTTCCTTGATCGTGTTAATGAAGCGCTCGCTTCAGAGACTGATGCAGATATCCGTGCGTTAATGAGTGATTTGCACCCGGCTGATATTGCTGTGGTACTTGAAAGTTTACCACCGGATGAACGCGTAAGAGTCTGGGATGAAATTCCTCTGGACTTGATGGGGGAAGTACTCAGCGAAGTCAACGAAGGAGTCCGCGAGAATCTTGTAGAACAGGGTGACTCAGATCTGATTGCTCATGCCATCAGTACCCTGGATATTGATGATATTGCAGATCTGGTTCCGACACTGCCCGATGACGTTATACGTAACGTTCTCTTTACTTCAGGTGACCATTCACAAGAAGATTTAGATGCCATATTAGCCTACCCTGAAGATACAGCAGGCGGCTTAATGAACGTTGATACTATAACTATTCGCGCCAATATTCCCATCTCGGTTGTTCAACGTTACCTGCGCTTACTCGGTGAGATCCCAGATTACACTGACAAGCTATTTATAATGAATCGCGATAATCAATTAACGGGCACGCTACTCACAACAGATTTATTAACGAATGATGCAGATAAGCGAGTAAAAGAACTCGCCGACACAGATCCAGTTAAATTCGATGTTATGGATTCGGATGAAGATGTTGCCGCTGCTTTTGAACGCTATGATTTGATTTCAGCTCCTGTCGTTAACAGCGAAGGTGAATTATTAGGTCGAGTGACAATTGACGATGTGGTTGATGTAATACGCGAACAGGCTGAGCATGAAATACTCGCACAGGCAGGTTTAAAAGAAGAAGCAGACATTTTTGCACCGGTCATTAAAACCACCCGAAATCGAGCTGTCTGGTTGGGTGTAAATTTAATTACTGCTCTAATCGCCTCCTGGGTCATAGGACAATTTGAAGGCACTATTGAAAAAATGGTTGCGCTTGCCGTATTAATGCCAATTGTTGCCAGCATGGGTGGGAATGCCGGCACTCAAACCATGACATTGGTCATTCGTGGTCTGGCGACTGACACCATCGGCCCCCATAATGCCTGGCGAGTGTTACGCAAGGAACTATCGGTTGGTGTTCTTAACGGTCTACTTTGGGCCGTTGTCACTGGGTCAGTTGCGTACTTTTGGTATGGCGATTATCAGCTAGGCATCATTGTGGGTATTGCCATGGTAATTAATCTTGTCGCCTCGGCATTGGCTGGGGCATTTATTCCTGTATTTTTTGAGAAGATCGGCATCGACCCGGCATTAGCCAGTGGTGTGGCACTAACCACCATCACAGATGTGGTTGGTTTTTTTGCCATCCTCGGCCTGGCGGCACTATTTCTATTTTAAGCTATTTTAAGATCTAGCATTCGCAAGCAAGCTGCACCAGCTTCTTTTCCCTTAATGACAAAATGGTCCTTAAAGAATTGCTGATGAGTGCTGTGCTCATGAAAATGATGAGGTGTTAACACCACAGAAAGAATGGGTATTTCATATTCTAGCTGGACTTGCATTATGCCTTGAATGACTGTATTGGCGACAAAGTCATGTCGATAAATGCCTCCATCAACGATTAAACCGGTAGCAATAATGATCGAGTATTTATCAGTTTTCCCATCCTTATAACATTTGGCTAGCCTCTTAGCCGTTAATGGAATTTCAAGGCTACCGGGCACCTGATATCGATCAATCAAGCTAATATCGTAATGATTCTGACTTAATACCTCAGTCAGTCCAACATAACATTTATTAACAATGTCATGATGCCAACCAGCCTCTATTAATGCAATTCGCTTGGTAGAATTCATTGTCTATTCCCTGTTTGATTTCGTTACAACAAATTCAGGGCGACACACAACAGATATACTCATGAACATGAGTACCATGCGCTCTCTTCCATCCGGACTATAACCGTCGGCTTCGGAGTTTAACCGAATCTGCTGACCCTATTTAGTTAAAACCTAATAGGCGCTCGCGGGCTAATGTTATAAACAATCACCGCCGGTGGGGAATTTCACCCCGCCCTGAGAACGTTATGTAGATTGACTACGAGGTTGATTATAGTTTGCACGAACCGACATCTCAATAATGTTTTGCACACTCTAAATTGTCATTCCGACCGAGTGATAACGAGTGGAGGAATCAACGGCTTTTCTAACGACTCAGTAAGTTCAAGAGCCCTTATCTCTTTTCAAAAAGTATGTTAAGTACAACCGATTCACTATCCCTGGCTTTTCATTGCTGCTATGCGCGAATCGCAGACTGGGATCTAAGAAATGCTAGTGATCCCTCAGCAAACTTTTATGCCCGAACGGGTGCGGGATGACAGGGTTTATGAATAATTCTTCCTAACAGGCAGCAGGCTTATTATCAATGCCACCGCAAATAATGCAAAAACAATGCTCAAAACCAATTTGTGTCCCCACAAAGAAAACGGTGTAGCACCGATTCGTGCCTTGGCTTCGCCTTCTAAAACGATGGTTTCGAATTGAGGCGCCAAGTTTAATACTTCACCTTGGTGATCAATAATAGCTGACAAACCATTATTAGAAACTCGGACTAATGAGCGACCATTCTCTCTAGCGCGCATTTGCGCCATCTGCAGCCGTTGATGGGGAGCCAATGAATTCCCAAACCAGGCATCTTCACTAACATTTACTAATATATTAGCCTCAGGCAGGCTGCTTCTGATAACATTAGGAAAAGCATCTTCATAACAAATTGAAACACCCACTTTGATACCGTTTATATCGATTGGCGCTTGCTGTTGTTTATATGCACTGAAATCGGACATAGGAATATGTAAATAATTCAACAACCACTCAAGCAAAAATTTCAGTGGTAAAAATTCTCCGAACGGCACCAAATGAATTTTTCTATATAAGGCTATTTCTTGATTTATCTCAACATTTAGTTGGCTAGCGGCAACCGAGTTATAAAGCTTTCCAGTTGCTATATCTTGCTCTACTATCCCTAGCATTGTCTGAGAGTTATTAGTTTGACTAACACGTTGCCAAAAATTTTCAGGCAACTGTGACAACAACAAAGGCGCAGCAGCTTCCGGCCAAATGACCAAATCCGCACCTGAGCCTTGTTGGCTCATAGAAATATATTTGTTCAGAATTTCATCGGTTTTGGCAGTATTCCATTTATCCCAAATACTGACGTTTCCTTGCAGGAGTTTCACGGATAAAGATTGATCAGTCCGTTCGGTCCATTGTTGTCGATCCACAAAATAAGCACCTGAAAAAACCAAAATCAGGCATAAAATCGCCGAAATAATTTTCTTATTGAATAACAATATTAGCGCACAAGTAATTAATAAAACGAACATGCTAACCAAATAAATGCCCCCAAATGGTGCCCACCCTGCTAGTGGATTATCCGTTTGACTGTAACCTACCGACAACCATGGTAAACCTGTAAATATCCATTCACGTACCCACTCAGCTAATATCCAGATAGGAGTGATAACGAAAAATAACCTGATTGCGATTGGTTGGTAACTGAACAATGCCTGTGAATAACCAACTATTGCTGGAAACAATGCTAGTGCGATGACTAAAAGCAATACTGCCAATCCGGCTAGCAACGGAGCCATATTGCCAAAGGTGTTAAGGCTGACATACATCCAGGACACACCTGCTCCAAACTGCCCAAAGCCAAACAACCAACCCAGAACAAAGGCACGCTTTGGGGTTTGACAATTAAGCCATAACCAAAACAACAATCCCAGTGTGATGAACGCTAGAGGAAAAACTTTGAATGGCGCGAACGCTAATACAAAAACAATGCCTGCTAACAAAGCTAGCCAAAGCTCTATTGCTTTGCCAATTCCCATTGTGTTCAGTGTTATTTTCGCAGCTTAACTAAGTGGACCCTGCGACTGTCGGCATTGAGAATTTCAAACTGCAGAGATTCCAAACTAATTAGCTCACCCCTTTTCGGCATGTGGCCCGCTTGTGCAATAATTAACCCACCAATTGTGTCGTAATCCTGATCGCTAAAATCAGTTTCAAAACGCTCGTTAAAATCTTCAATTGGTAATCGAGCCTTAATAATATATTCATGTTCATCATGGCATTTAACCATGTTTTCTTCTTCATCAATGTCATGCTCGTCTTCAATATCACCGACGATCTGTTCAATCACATCTTCAATCGTAACCAAGCCATCGACACCACCATATTCATCCACCACAATCGCCATATGGTTGCGATTTTCTTGGAATTCAGTCAATAAAACATTTAAACGTTTACTATCCGGGATGTAAATTGCTGGTCGTAAAACATCTTTGATGTGAAATTCCTCCTCATCATTATGAAAGTATTTGAGTAAATCTTTGGCTAACAAAATACCGACCACTTTATCGCGATCACCATCATCAATTACCGGAAAACGTGAATGCGAAGATTCAATCAACACCGGCAAAAAGTCTTCCGGATCATCGTCTTTGTTAACCACGACCATTTGTGCCCGAGGGATCATTACATCGCGTACCCGCAGTTCAGACACTTGAAAGACACGCTCAATGGTATCCATTGATTCTTGATCAATCAGGGCCTTGGACTTAGCCTCCTTGATGACGTCCAGTAATTCTTCCCTAGTTTCGGGCTCACGCTGAAATACTGACTGGACTTTATCCCATAAAGAGGATTTAGATTCCGACTCGGTTGTTGTATTCATCATATTGCTACCTGATAGGGATCTTCATATCCCAATTCATTCATGATTTTTTGTTCCATGGTTTCCATTTCGATTTGTTGTTGCTCTTCATCGTGACTCATACCTAACAGATGCAAGGTGCCATGAATCAGCATGTGAGCCCACTGGCTTTTTACTGATTTGCCAAATTCTTGCGCTTCTTTTTGAATGACAAACGGGCACAAAACAATATCACCGATAAAGTTACTGTTTACCCATTCCGGCAAATCACTTGGGAAAGACAGCACATTTGTGCATTTATCTTTGTCCCGATATTGTTTATTTAATGATTGAATAGTTTGTGCATCGACAATCTGCACATTTACTTCCACAGTATTTTGACCAAGTGCTCGACATGCATGATCAACTACAGAACGCATAAAGCTCGATTCGGGAACGTCGTCTTCTTCTGATTCGATGGTCACGGTAATATTATCACTCATCAGCTATATTCGGTTTGGAGTGTGATTCATAAGCAGTCACAATGCGTTGTACCAGCGGATGGCGAACCACATCCTCGGGTTTGAAGTATGTAAAGCTGATGCCTTCAATATCCTTTAAAACTCGACTCGCGTGCTTAAGACCAGATTCGACATTCTTAGGCAAATCAATTTGGGTAACATCACCTGTTATCACTGCTTTAGAGCCGAAACCAATCCGCGTCAGCAGCATTTTCATTTGTTCTATAGTAGTATTTTGCCCTTCATCCAGGATTACAAATGAATCGTTTAATGTACGGCCACGCATATAGGCCAAAGGCGCCAGCTCAATTATGTTTCTTTCCATTAAGCGCGAGACTTTTTCAAAACCAAACATTTCATAAAGTGCATCATATAACGGACGCAAATACGGATCGACCTTCTGTCCAATATCACCTGGTAAAAAACCCAGGCGTTCACCGGCCTCAACTGCTGGCCTGACTAAAACTATCCGCTTTACTTCGTCTTGATTTAAAGCTTGGGCCGCACAGGCTACAGCTAGAAATGTTTTTCCTGTCCCAGCCGGACCAATACCAAAATTAATGTCCTGGGTTAATATCTGGCGTAAGTAATAACGCTGACTAGGGTTTTGACCCTGAATTTTTGCTCTCGGTGTTGTGATGACTAATCTGGCGTTTTCTTTTTTATCTTCTTCAATAGAAGAACTAACGTCGGTTAGGGTCATATGCACTTGTTCAGCAGTGATAATCTTTTGATCACCGATTTTGGAATACAAGGTTTGTAATACATCCTTGGCCTTATCGGCTTTATTTTGATTACCATTGATACTAAACAAATTGCCTTTGGACACAATTTTTACATCAAGATGCCCTTCAATCTGTTTGATATTAGAATTCAGCTCTCCGCAAAGTGCGGCTAGGCGTGAGTTATCTGCTGGATTTAGGGCAAAGGTTGTCGAGGTCTGTTGACTCAACTTATTCTAGATTTATGGTACATAAAGATAATTATGCGGCAGATCAGGCACCCGCTGCAAGCTCGAATTTTAAATTTTTGTCATCAGATGACTGGACAATGTACCCACGCAAAGAATTTGGCAAAGCTTCGGTTATTGTCACATTAGCAAACTGACCGATCAATTTTTTATCACCATCAAAATTAACCACCCGATTGTTTTCGGTGCGGCCACAGACTTGATCGGGATCTTTCTTCGAGACACCATCGACCAGTACTGATTGGATAGTACCAACCATATTCTGGCTGATTTCACCCGCCATTTCTAGAATACGTTGTTGTAAGGCATATAAGCGTCTCTGCTTGACTACCATTGGCACATCATCAGGCAAACTTGCCGCCGGGGTGCCTGGACGCGGGCTATAAATAAAGCTGAATGAATGGTCATACCCTATAGTTTCAATCAAATCCATGGTGGCTTGAAAGTCTTCACTGGTTTCCCCTGGGAAACCAATAATAAAATCGGACGACATGCTAATGTCCGGTCGGTAGCGCCGCAGCTTACCAATAATTTCGATATATTGTTCTGCAGTGTAATTTCGCTTCATTAATTTAAGAATTCGATCTGACCCACTTTGAACTGGCAAGTGCAGATGATTAACCAGCTTGGGTAAGTCTTTGTAAGCCCGAATTAAGTCATTACTGAATTCCACTGGATGTGAAGTTGTATAACGGATTCGATCAATACCATCGATTTCAGCTACAAAATAAAGTAAAGCAGCGAAATCAATTTGTTCACCATCATGAGTTTTGCCACGATAAGCATTAACATTTTGACCAAGGAATGTGACCTCACGAACACCTTGCTCAGCCAGCTCGTAGATTTCAGTAATTACATCATCAAACGGGCGCGAGAATTCTTCTCCACGCGTGTAAGGTACTACACAGAAGGTACAATACTTACTACAGCCTTCCATGATTGAAACATAGGCTTTAACACCATCGACTCGTGGCGGTGGGAGCTTGTCAAATTTCTCGATCTCAGGAAAAGTAATATCGACTTTTGCCTGTTTGTCTTTGAGCACAGAATCATACATTTGGGGCAAACGATGATAAGTTTGTGGACCGAATACCAAATCGACATACGGAGCACGTTTCATGATTAAATCGCCTTCTTGGCTAGCGACACAACCTCCCACACCAATGACTAAGTCCGGATTCTCATCTTTCCAGTTTTTCCAGCGACCTAACTGTGAGAATACTTTTTCTTGTGCTTTTTCACGCACCGAACAAGTGTTTAACAACAACAAATCCGCATCTTCAGCTACAGCCGTTTTTTCAAAACCATGTGAAACACCCAACAAATCCTGCATACGATCAGAATCGTATTCGTTCATCTGGCAACCAAAGGTTTTGATAAATAGTTTTTTAGACATTCCTAGTAAAGACGATAGGATGAGAAAAATGGCAGGCGATTATAGCGCTAATCCCTTGATTTTCATAGTATCAACAGCCTTGATTAACTACTCCAATAGTTAAAACATTACTGGCTCTCAATGGAATCATATCTATGTCATAATTGAGATTTCGTTTTACCTCAAACTCATGAAAATATTAGTCCTACAGCATATTGAAATTGAAGATCCTGGTTATATTAAGGATTTGATGTTGGCCGATCAATGTGAGATCACTACTGTGGAACTGGATCAGGGTGAGCTTATTCCTGATGATTTTCTAGACTATGATGCCATGTTTTGTATGGGCGGCCCCATGGACACCTGGATGGAAGATCAATACCCGTGGCTTAAAGTTGAAAAACAAAAAATCAAAGAATTTGTAGTTGTAGCAGAAAAACCCTTCTTGGGGTTTTGTCTAGGCGCCCAATTATTAGGAGAAGTAGTTGGTGGTCAGGTTGTAAAATCTTCGCCGCCTGAAATTGGTGTACTAGATGTACAGTTACTTGAAAGTAAAACTGATGACAGGGTGTTTTCGGATTTCCCAGATAAAATTAAAGCCTTGCAATGGCACTCTTGGGAAGTCCAGAATCTTGAAAATAACGATTCAGTAACATTGATAGGCTCTTCCGAGACAACCAGGTATCAAATTTTCAAGTATGAAAATCACGCCTATGGCATTCAATTTCATATTGAAGTTAAAGATGACACGGTTGACCAATGGGGTTGTGTTCCAGAATATAAATCAGCACTTGAAAACACTCTAGGCGCCAATGCCTTGGAGGATTTCAAAAACCAAACAGCAAAAAACCTTGCTGACATGAATCACTATTCAAAGCTTCTTTACGAGAATTTCAAACAACTGGTTCAAAACAACGCAGTGTGATTGAAATCCGTCGACCCTGGTAACGCTTAAGTTTCGGTACCTCATGCTTGTAATAATGGTTAGTCTGAAGATTCATGGTTAGTACACTACCGTTTTTTATTTCCACATCTTGGTAACTGCTTTTTTTAATCGGTCTAAAACGCATAACTCTAGTCCCACCCAAAGAAATCATCACGATATGACTGTCAGTAATTAACCCCTGTTGACTATCCCGATGTGCGCCAATGTAGTGTCCTAATTCATCGTCATACCAGTTCAGTAATAATCCATTTAAGCGATCATCTATTTTTTCTCGTGCCCATGATAAATAGGGTTCAAGCAATCTTGGCACTGGCAAGGCTTTACTAGACTTCCCCGAAAAATGATAATCACGACCATAAGCCTGCTGCCAGCGTGGCAATTTAACTTCACGTCCATGCAAAAAAATAGTTGGAAAATCTTTGGGATGAAGTCGCCACAGATCTTCAAATTCATCCTGCGAGTCACATAACGAGCCAGGCAGAATGTGTTGCCAAACTCCATTGTTCGAATCAAAAACCAAATAGTTTGAATGAGAGTCCATTTAGGATTTGTTAAACTAAAAACAGTATAAACACAGTCAAATTTAACAGGAGATTATCATGCCTTTTACACTTACCTCACACGGTCACGCTACTTTTTCCATTGATACAGGTGAACACAAGTTAGTTATTGATCCATTTTTTGCGCCTAATAATCCAGTGGCCGAAATCGATGTTTCACAAGCTCAGGCCGATTTTATTTTAATTACTCATGGTCATGGGGATCACGTTGCTGATGCCGTTGAACTGGCTAAAAACACAGGTGCGACCTGTATCAGTAATTATGAAATCCATGAATGGTTAATGAAAAAAGGCGTTGAAAAGGTTCATCCCCTTCATATAGGTGGGGGTAACAATTTTGATTTTGGTCACTTAAAACTTACTATTGCCCACCACGGCAGTATGTTACCGGATGGTTCAAATGGTGGTAACCCTGCTGGCTTGTTAATCACATTAAAAAATGACAAACGAATTTATATTGCTGGAGATACTGCCCTGACTTATGACATGAAACTGATTGGTGAAGCTGGAGGCGTAGATTTAGCTGTATTACCAATAGGTGATAACTTTACTATGGGCCCGCACGATGCTGTGATGGCCGCTAAGTTCTGTGGCGCCCGGCACGTTATTCCTTGCCATTACAATACATGGCCCCCAATTGAACAGGATGCCGGGGCTTTTGTCGACGATTTGAAAAACAAAACCGGCATTGAGGCTACTTTGCTCAATGCCGGTGAAAGTTATCGTGGTTAAATATAGCTGACTAGAACAAAATCAGGATACGACCTAGCTAGCTAAAATCGAAATAACAAATCTATTGTTTGTCTTTACAGGGGCACACCATGACGCCTTCCAGAGCCATTCTATTGCCTGAATCCTGCCCTTCAACACCCGGGTCGTAATCAAGCACGTAGGACGCTCTAACTCGGCAACCTTTATGTTTCCCTTCGATTATTTTGCCACCTAAAACACCTTCTAAATGCCCTCGCTTGTCGCATCTTTCACACTCACGATGAGTAGCAGCATTGGTAATGCCGCGCATACGACCAACGATGACATCGCCGGCTTGTGTGGTCCATTGATATTTAGCAAAATGAAAACCTCGACCCTGGCCGTCATTATCTGTAGCCATCCGTAACCTGGCAGAAAGACGACCATCTAAACCGGGCAACTTGTCACAATCATGACTAACTAAGTCGATATCCATGACATAACCCACTTTAAGAGTGACGCACTCCAATCTTTCACATTTTGTTCTGTTTTGTTTTCTTACTGCCATTTTGCCTTGACCATTTTTTGAAAGGGGCGTAAGACAAACGTTTCTTTTGAAAAAAGCCATTATTATTCTCCTTTAGTTTGGTTAGTAGTAATTATTATTAGACACAGTTTTGCAACTGAATCATGTTTATTTTAATATCAGCTTTTTAGTAAATATATGAAATATTTCACAAAAATATCGTAAATTTATAGCTCGGGAAGAATTTCCACAACTAAAATACTGGCAAGAAAAAGCCCGTCTAAGACGGGCTTTGAAAAACAATATTGCTGTAGTACTGTCGATTAAGTTGTCACAACTTGCATAGCATTGTCTATTGCAGTGACAATTTCATCAATATCATCTTTGGTTGCTATCAACGCAGGACTTAAACAAACTGTGTTGTTTAAATCACGGAAACTGCGATTAGTGCGACCGATAATCACACCTTGTTTCATGCACTCGGCGCCGATACGCATTGGAATAGTTTCATCGACTGGTTCCTTAGTTTGACGATCTTTGACCAGTTCGAAACCGACAAACAGGCCTTTACCACGCACGTCACCGATCATTTCGTATTTATCCATTAGTTCGTTCAAACGGCCGAGCAAATATTCACCTTGAATACTGACGTTTTCGAGTAGATTTTCTTCCTCAATAATACGCATATTTTCAAGCGCTGCGGCTGGACCACCGGCGCAACCACCAAAGGTTGAAATATCACGGAAATAACCTAAACGGTTAGACGCATCTTCTTTAAACTGATTAAAGACGTCTTCAGTGGTAACTAAGCAAGATATAGCCGCATATCCACTGGCTACACCTTTAGCCATAGTCACCATATCTGGCTTGAAATTGAAATGTTGGTAACCAAACCATTTACCTGTTCGGCCGACACCACAAACCACTTCGTCAATATGCAGTAACACACCGTACTGGTCACAAATTTCACGAATTGTTTCAAAGTAACCTTCTGGAGGAACAATCACACCACCGCCAGCAGTAATCGGCTCTAATACGACACTACCAACAGTATCCGGCCCTTCAGCCAAAATTACTTTTTCCAATTCGCGCGCATATTTTTCACCGTCATAAATATCGTCACCTGTATAGGGAGAACGATAAGTACAACAATGTGGCATTTCAACAAAACCGGGGGTATAAGGACCGTACTGGTCTTTGCGTTCTAGCTGACCTGTTGAACTTAGAGCAGTAATTGTAGTGCCATGGTAATCACGATCTCGATAAATAATTTTGTGCTTTTGTCCGCCATTTTTCATATGCGCAAGCTGACGGACCATTTTGTAAGCTTTTTCGTTGGCTTCCGAACCTGAATTAGAAAAATAAACCCGGCTCATTCCTGGCATTTTATCGACCAGTTTTTTTGCAAATTTCGCACCTGGGACGTTACCCATTGAATTTGCGAAGTAACACATATCGACCAGTTGATCACGAACCGCATTAGCTATTCTTTCACGTCCATAGCCAACATTCACAGTCCATACTGCACCAGAAACGGCATCGAGAAATTCATTCCCCTCGGTATCCCAAACACGCATACCTTTACCTTTAACCATAACCTTAGGGTTTGTTTGTTCAAAAGGCTTATGTTGGGTTAAATGATGCCAAACATGTTGACGGTCATCACTGACAATTTCGTCAGTATCAATATCATGAGTATCTAAGTTCATTACAAGTATCTCCAGAATCTTTGCGGATTAATCGATTTTATAGCTTAAGAATAAGCTTTTCAGGCTCTTATAATAGAGCCAGCATCTGAGCAAGTGTAATACCAGCAGCTGGTCAAGCTATCAATAGACAAGCAGCATACAGCCATAATCCACCAGTCAAGAATAATGACAATAACACTGCCGCACTACCTGTGTCTTTAGCCTTTTTGGCATCTTCATGAAATTCAGGCGAAGTCTTATCCACAATTGATTCAACTGCCGTATTCAGTAATTCCACGATCAAGACAAGTACATGACTGAATAAAATCAAAGCTTTAAGCCAAATCGGCAAATCCAAAATTAAACATAGTGGAGTTAGGATGGTGACTAGTAATAATTCTTGCCTAAAGGCTGCTTCATCACGCAATGCCAGTTTAAAACCGGATAATGAATAAAAAAATGCTTTCCAGATTCGAGTAATCCCCTTTGCCGGTTCAGGTTTTTCTGACATGTATTAAAGGGATATCTAGTTATAAGCTTAATTTTGATATTCTAGAGTGGGTCTTTTTCAGCTTTTTTTACTTCTTTTTCTATAAGTCTTGTCACCCAATTTGACAAAGACCGCCCGTCTTCAACTGCTATTTTTTTTGCTGCACGTTTTAGCTCAGCATCGATTCGAATGTTTAAAAGCTTGGTCTTCTTGGGCATAAAGCTGGACTCCTCTATCAAAACGGATAATAACATAAGTAATAGATGAAACGATCTGGCTGAAGTAAAAAAATGCTTGCTTTATATATCCAATGTGTTATGTTTGTATATACATTGTTAATATTAGTTAAAAAATTACTTTAAAATGAACCTCCAGAACGCTAAAAATGAAGTAAAAAATCCTCCTAAAGTCCATTCTGCATTGATCATTTTGGAACTTGCCATCATCATCCCTGTGGTCATGGCCTTACACTATTTATTTGCTTAATAATAAGTTAGTTACACACATCCAGAGATATAGCTCCCCAAAACTTGCTGTTGTGCAAGATCTAACTTAAGTCCCCATTTGCTGCGACGCCAGAGTAAATCTTCGGCTGTAGTAACCCATTCCTGGTCAATTAGATAATCGACTTCGGCTTGATATAGCCCTTGGCCGAAGTCTTGGCCAAGATCTTCTAAACTGTTGCAATTTTCACAAATAATCTGCGCTTTAGTTCCATAATTTCTGACGTAATGACACGCTACATCTTCTGGTAACCACGGACTTCGTTCGCAAAAGTTAGTCAAATATTTCTCATAGTCGGCATCTTGAAAATCACCGCCAGGCAATGGTTTGGTTCCCGTCCAGACTTGTTTAGAACGGCCGAAATAAATATCGATCATTTCCATCGCATTTTCTGCCAAACTGCGATAAGTTGTAATCTTTCCGCCAAACACAGACAAATAAGGTGCTGGTTGTTCAATCAAATCGAGTACATATTCCCTGGTTGCCTCAGTTGCCTCATCACTGCCATCATCCAGTAACGGCCTTACTCCGGTGTAATGCCAGACTACATCCTCTTGTTTAATTTGCTTATTAAAATATTGATTAACAGACTTACATAAATAGTTGATTTCATTATCTGTTATCGTTTTCTTAGAATATTGATCAACGTCCAGTTCAGTTGTCCCGATCAAAGTGTAATCATGTTCATAGGGAATGGCGAAAACAATTCGATTGTCAGCATTTTGAAAAATATAGGCCATGTCGTGATCAAAAATCTTGGGTACAACAATATGACCACCGGAAACCAAACGAATAGCATGCTGATGCTTGAGTTTGGCCTTATTATCAAGAAAATCCACCACCCAAGGGCCAGCGGCATTAACAATAAAACGAGATGAAACCGTCTTGTTCTCATTTTTCTTATTACTCAGATCAAGCTTCCAAACACCATCCATTGCTTCAGCAGACTCACAACGAGTCTGGGTCAGAATATCCGCTCCATGATCACGCGCATCCATAGCATTAAGAACGACCAAACGAGCATCCTGGACCCAGCAATCAGAATATTCAAAGCCTTTTTTGTATTCACTTTTGAGTGGTTGTCCGGATTGATGGCTGGCAAAATTTACTGAATTTGAGCCAGGTAATTTTTTTCGCTTGCCAAGATGATCGTACAACCATAACCCGGCTCTGATCATCCATGCAGGCCGCATTTTTTTATTGTGGGGCAAAACAAAACGCAGTGGCCAAATAATATGCGGCGCAATGTTCAATAAGACTTCCCTTTCATTAAGCGCTTCTCGGACTAGTTTAAATTCGTAATATTCAAGATAACGCAGACCGCCGTGTATAAGTTTACTACTACCTGATGATGTATGTGCCGCCAGGTCATCTTGCTCCACTAATAAAACTTTATAACCTCTTCCCGCTGCATCTCTGGCTATTCCAGCACCATTAATCCCCCCGCCTATGATGGCGATATCGTAATCTGTCATTTGGTTTTGATCCAATGTTTATTCCTTAAGCAGTTGATCGAGTTTGATTTGGCGATCCGTAATCGGTGATTTGATAACTATATAACTAAAGTAGCGTTCAACACCCAAATCCGACTCTAAAATGGATTCAATCACGTTTTGGTAATGAGCCACACTGGCGCAGCAGAACTTAACTAAATAATCATAACCACCAGAGATTAAATGGCATTCAACAATTTCTTCAATTTTACTAATCCCTCTTTCAAAAATATCGAAGTGCAGAGACTGATGCTCTTTCAAAGTGAATTCAGTAAAAACAAAAGTTGGATTTAGCAACTTGCTTACATTAATTTTTGCACTGTAACTTTCAATATACCTCTGCTTCTCAAGTTGTTTAACTCGCTTTAAGCAAGGGCTGGCTGACAAACCCACGGCATCAGCCAGTTCAACGTTAGTTATGCGACCACTTTCCTGCAGTTTGGCGAGGATTTTGATATCAATTCGGTCTAATTTCGACAATGCAATCATAGCCGAATGATAACAAGCTCTAAAACATATCCATAGACCTGTTAGAGCGATTCTTGGTGGGCTTTAACCATATCCGCCATGCTATTGAACCTGAAGTCAGTCGTGATTAATTTTGGCGGCTGGGCAGTAGCACCCCAACCTTGCACATCATGACGTCGATCAATCCAGGCAGTCGCCAACTTAAAATCCGCTGCTTGCACATGATCATGAAAAATACTTTGTGCTGTATGCAAGATCTGATGTTTTTCGATCCCAAAGTCCTTTTGTAAGTGTTCCAACATGAATTCGAAATTCTGCGGATCAGGCTTATAACTACCGACATCCTGGGCGGTATAAATTGCATCAAACTCGATATCCAACCGGGCATTACTGCCTTTGTAACTCTCCTGGTCACAATTGGTCAACGTCACCAGTTTGAAATATTTTTTTAGGTACTGCAGTGATGAAGGTGAATCAACAAAGGCAGGCCAGTCTTTTACTGATTGACCAAATGCCGTAACCTCTTCGTTGTTTACTTGAATATCCCATTGTTTAGCCAACGTTCGATAAACGACGCTTAACAGTTCAGAATAAATCATCGCTGGTGTTTCAGCCTGTTGTGCAGATTCTACTTTGGCAAATGTCTCGAGTATTGTGTCACGACTCATTTCATTCGCGGTTTTCGACGTCAAAGGCTTTAAGGCGTTATAAATACCCGTTTCCCAGTCAATCAAAGTACCATAGGTATCAAATGTTAAAACTTTAAAATCACTAAGCTTCATTTCTTATCTCCAAAAAAATTCTTACTGCATACAGAGATTCTAATTAGACAAGAAAGTGTTTTATGTTTTTTTAAAGCATAATCTGTCAAAATCAAACCAAATAAAACAGGAAATAGCTTGAGTCTTAGTTATATTAGGAAAAGAGAAAGTATCCGAATAAACTATGCAAGTTGAATTAGAAAACATCGTTGGTTGTGCCAATCTGATTTTCAAGCCTGACTCTCAGGACGAACGATTAACCGATCACCGTCGTTATTTTCACGGCTCCCCCCTTGCAATTGCGCTGCCAAAGACTACTGAACAACTCTCGCAATTGGTTAAATTTTGTAGTAACAATCATTTAAGTGTAGTACCACAAGGCGGCAATACTGGTTACGGCGGCGGCGCCACGCCTGATCAACATAGCAATCAAGTCTTGGTTTGTTTATCGAAAATGAATCAAATCATTGAGGTAGATGAAATCAATTACACCATGATTGTAGAAGCCGGTGCGATTCTTGCAAATGTGCAACAAGCCGCGGAACAAGCAAATATGTTTTTTCCTCTTAGCTTAGGTGCTGAAGGTACTTGCCAAATCGGAGGCAACATTTCAACTAATGCAGGCGGACTATCTGTTTTGAAATATGGCAATACAAGAGACTTAATCCTTGGTTTAGAAGTTGTATTGCCTGATGGCAGTGTTCTAAACGACTTGAATAAACTCAGAAAAAATAATACCGGTTACAATCTCACACAATTGTTTGCTGGTGCCGAGGGCAGCTTAGGAATTATTACCAAGGCGGTATTAAAAACGTTTCCACTACCTCGTCAACGTTGCTGTTTGATGTTAGCCTTCGAAAGCACTAAAAAGCTTTATCAGTTTTATCAATTATCACGTCAACAATCTGCGGATTGTATCAGCTCATTTGAGTACATTTCCTCAGCTTCAATTGATTTAGTAAAACAAGGTCCAGTAGATGCGTCTTTTCCATTAGATGATCAGCAAGATCATTACGCCCTAGTTGAATTTAGTTGCAGTTCCAGCTTATTTGAACTTGAATCTATTATCGATAAAATTCTTGAGTTAGCATTTGAACAACAAATTATTGTTGATGGCACAATGGCACAATCTGAATCACAACGCCTGTCTATGTGGCGATTCCGAGAGGCTATCCCAGAAACAGAACGCTTAATCGGCGGCTCGATTAAACACGATATTTCATTACCAATTTCTGAAATTTCAACATTCTTAGGCTTAATCAATGACAAGCTGGATCAAATTACATTAAATAAACGTATCTCGATCTACGGACACATTGGTGATGGCAATCTGCACTTCAATCTACTTCATCTTGAAGATGCTGATCCTGGAGAATTCAAACAGCTTTATGAACACGATCTCTCTACTGCCATTTATGATCTAACCGCTGACTTAGGCGGTAGTTTTAGTGCCGAACATGGAATCGGACAACTGAAACTAAATCAATTAAAACAATATAAAGATCCAACAGCTTTAGATGTGATGAAAAAAATCAAATCCGTAATTGACCCCAAAAATAGTATGAATCCCGGCAAATTAATTGATATTTCGGGATAGTTATCGTTTAAAGACTGAAATTTACTTGACACCAAACGCGTGCTTAAGATAGCGTTGCATGTTTGCATCACAGAAATCATTAACACACGAGGGAGCTTTCAAATGAGCGACGAAACAGAAGCTAATGGCGTAATTGAAACCGTCAAGTCAAAAAGTAAAAAGATTAACAACAAGTTCTACGAAAAAGAACTCGAGCACTTGCAAACCGAGATGGTTAAGTTGCAAGAATGGGTCAGACAAAAAGGGTTAAAAGTAGTAGTCATATTCGAAGGTCGTGACGCGGCTGGTAAAGGCGGCGTAATCAAGCGTATTACAGAGCGGCTCAACCCTCGTATCGCACATGTAGTCGCTTTAGGCACGCCTACGGAAAGAGAGAAAACTCAATGGTATTTCCAACGTTATGTACCTCATTTACCTGCTGCAGGAGAAATGGTGTTGTTTGATCGTAGTTGGTATAACCGCGCTGGTGTTGAACGGGTCATGGGTTTTTGCAGCGATGATGAATACGAGGAATTTATGCGCACCTGTCCCGAATTCGAGCGAATGTTAATCCGCTCCGGGATCATCCTGATTAAATACTGGTTTTCTGTTTCAGACGAAGAACAGGAAAAACGTTTCCAAGCTCGTACTCGGGACACTAAGAAATTCTGGAAACTCAGTCCTATGGACCTGGAATCCCGCTCGCGTTGGATGGAATACTCCAGAGCCAAAGATGATATGTTCAAATACACAGACATCAAAGAGGCGCCCTGGTATGCGGTCAATGCCGATAATAAAAAGCGAGCCCGGTTAAATTGTATGCGTCATTTGCTTGGCATGATTCCTTATGAAGATTTGACACCCCCTCCAGTTGATCTTCCGGAACGCCAGGGTGATACCGGCTATATCAGACCGCCAATGTCCAGTATGACCATGGTGCCGGATCAATACGATTAGTAACTTCCTTGACCTAGATCAAGGAATTTTTTTACCAAAGGATTTAATAAGACTAACATTCAGCAAAAGGAAGCTTAACGCTTCCTTTTGTCACTAAATCATTACTTCATTTGGAGGTAGCGGTTTTAGCCATTCACTATTAGGAGACTGCAGTGAAGCTTAAGTATCTTAATCAAATCGAACTAGCCGCTGCAGATAGCCAGAACGAGCTTTTTAGGCTTGGTATTGCTGTGGTCTTTATAGTCGGTATCATGATATTGACTAGCGGCGTAATACCGGACACAACCAACGGCATATTGCTCGTTGCCGCAGCCGCAATCGGTGGTTATATGGCCTTGAATATTGGCGCCAATGATGTTGCCAATAATGTCGGTCCAGCTGTTGGTTCTCAGGCTATTACCATTTTCTGGGCTATTGTCATTGCCGCGATTTTTGAAGCGTCAGGCGCCATCATTGCAGGCGGTGATGTAGTGAAAACGGTAAAAAAAGGAATTATCGATCCTTCGTTAATCGGAAATTCTGATGAGTTTATTTGGCTAATGATGGGCGCTTTGTTAGCTGCTTCGATCTGGCTAAATATTGCAACGGCAACCGGCACACCTGTCTCAACCACTCACGCAATCGTCGGTGGCGTGTTAGGCGCGGGCATTGCTGCTGGAGGAATGGGAGTAGCAGATTGGGGGCAGATGGGTGCTATCGCCGCAAGCTGGGTTATTTCCCCTGTGATGGGAGGCGTGATTGCCGCTTCAACCCTATACATAATAAAACGAACTGTCACTTATCAAAAAGATAAACTCAAGGCCGCTAGATTCATGGTTCCGGTTTTGATCTCGTTAATGGCCTGGGCATTTGGCACTTATCTAATACTAAAAGGCATAAAGAAAATCGTTAAACTAGACTTTTCGACTGCAGCCATAATCGGTTTAGCAATTGCAGTTGCTGTGTTTTTTATCTCAAAAGCAGTTATCAGCAAGCATAGCGCTCATTTGGAAAATAATAAGCAAAGTATAAGCGCATTATTTACTATTCCATTAATCTGCAGTGCGGCTTTATTAAGTTTCGCCCATGGTGCAAATGATGTTGCTAACGCAGTGGGCCCTCTAGCAGCGATTAACGACGCAATTTTTACGGCTACCATTTCCACAAAAGCTGAAATTCCATTGTGGGTAATGCTAATCGGGGCCGTAGGGATTTCTCTTGGCCTGGCATTATATGGACCTAAATTGATTCGAGTTGTTGGTAGCGAAATCACCGAACTTGATCAGATGCGTGCTTATTGTGTTGCTCTGGCTGCAGCAATAACAGTTATCATCGCTAGCCAACTTGGATTACCGGTCAGTTCAACACATGTTGCTGTGGGTGCAGTATTTGGAGTTGGTTTTTTGCGTGAAGCTATCAAAGCCAACTATGCAACCATCATAGAAGATATCAAAGCTCATCATGTTCAACACGGTCACACAGAAGAGTCAGTCGAACGATTTTTGAATGAATTCAACCTGGCTAGCTTCGACGAAAAAGGCTTGATGCTAAAAAAGCTTAAAATGGATTTGAAAACTATTGGACTCACGGAAGAAGAAAGAAAGAATTTAAAAAAACAACACAAGCGACAACTTGTAAAGCGCTCAGCACTTTACAAAATTGCAGCTGCTTGGGTCATTACAGTGCCTGCAGCGGGAGTGTTGGCAGCAATGTTCTATTTTATGTTGCGTGGAATGTTGCTATAGTTGATTAATCACCATAGACAGAGGTTGAGCAATGCTTAAAAAGATAATCCTACCCACTATTCTTTTAATTCTTGCATACGGTTTTTGGATTAGCCCTGATTTCAAAGAAATCGCTGCTGGCGTTTCAATATTTCTGTTTGGCATGCTATTTCTCGAAGAAGGTTTCAAAGCCTTTACCGGTGGCTTACTGGAAAAATTACTACAGAAGACCACTGACAAAACCTGGAAAAGTTTAATGTTTGGCATCGTCTCAACGACGATTATGCAATCCAGTTCATTGGTTTCAGTCATAACCATATCTTTTATTAGCGCAGGATTAGTCACACTTGTTGCAGGAATTGGGATTATTTTCGGTGCCAACATAGGCACCACGACCGGCGCTTGGTTGGTAGCAGCGTTTGGTCTTAAAGTCAAAATTTCTGCTTATGCTATGCCAATGTTGGTGTTTGGCATTGTGCTGACTTTTCAAAAATCAAAATACTTAAAAGGAATCGGATCTGTTCTAGCCGGTCTTGGGTTCTTGTTCCTTGGCATTCACTACATGAAGGAGGGTTTTGAAGCTTTCAAAGACAGCTTTGACTTAGCCGCGCTCGCCGTCCCAGGTTACCCTGGATTATTTCTATTTGCTGGTATTGGCGCAGCGGCAACCGTGGTGATGCAATCGAGTCACGCCACCTTAGTATTGATTTTAACCGCTCTCGCTGCCAGTCAAATTACTTATGAAAATGCTTTGGCACTCGCCATTGGAGCCAATGTCGGCACGACTATTACCGCGGTAATTGGCGCATTAAGTGCCAATATTCAAGGCAAACGCCTAGCGGGAGCACATCTGATTTTCAATGTCGTTACAGGCGTTATCGCCATAGTTTTTATCAGTCAATTCGTGGCAGCTGTTGACTGGATTAGTGCAAAAACAGGCATTGCCGACGACAACTACACCATGAAATTAGCCGTATTTCATACTATTTTTAATATCACTGGTGTATTGGTAATGGTGCCACTAATCCAAAAACTGGCCAGTTTCTTAGTTAATTATCTACCAGAAAAGACTCCGGATCTCGCCGAACCCATGTATTTGAGCGATGCAGCAATTGATTTCCCCGAAACAGTTTTATCATCAGTTAAGAAGGAAGTTTGGCATTTATTCGATTCGGCATTTGAATTAATGGCACATGGTATGAATTTACATCGTACCCAAATTCTGGAATCTAAAGATCTGGCCGAAACGATCGATAAAGACAGGGAGGTCATTGAGTTTGATTTGGACGAACTTTATGAGAGTAAAGTTAAAGTTCTCTATGGTGCAATTGTAGAGTTTATCTCCAAAGCACAATCTAATATCCCAAGTGTATTTTCTGAGGAATTGTTTCGACTTAGAAACGCGGCTTCAGAAATTGTTGAATGCGTTAAGCATATCAAGCATTTACGTAAAAATGGCACGGTGTATATGGTTTCAGACAATGAAGCTATTCGCAAAGAGTACAACGTGTTAAGGCTTAAAATTGCAACGATTCTTAAGGAAATTTATCGTCATCGTGAAGAAAAAGAAAATTCACTTGCCGTGCTTGAATTAGACGAATTAAAGGCTGAAGCTGAACAAGCTCACCGTGATCTGGACGATAAAATCGCAGATTTGTTACAAAATGAACTTGTTACACCACAAATGGCAACTTCATTAATGAATGATTTTAATTATTCAGATGAAACCGCAAGGAATTTGGTCGATGCGGCACAAGCATTATTAGCGTCACATGATGACTTGATCGCTGAAGCAGCCCAGGAAGTCATCCTCGATGAGGAAGAAATCGAAAGATTATCGACAACCTGACATTTTGTTTAAAAAGACAATCACTTTTAAAACCGAAGGTACAAACGAATGAAATTTTCAAAATTAAGCACCAAATTCAGCAAACTGCTACATAAGCAGGAAAAGGGTAAAACGATTAAACCCGAAAAAATAGAAAAACTGCGCCAGTTGTTAACTGAGAAAAAGTCGCGCTTTGAAGAAAGACTGAGTGGCGAGCTGACCGATGAAAAGCGTGATTCTATTCAGACAAAACTGAAAGTGGTTTCAGCACAGCTAGAAAAACTGGATACTTTAAGTTAATTTCCAAACTATATATCTAAATTTCGAAACCCGAACCTATAAATGGCTACCAATGTTGCAACGCTAGTAAATAAAGATTCAGAACCCAAAATCACGGTTGATTCGCCTACGCGATTTATTAATCGTGAACTTTCGTGGCTGGCGTTTAATCAACGAGTTGTGGACGAAGCCATGAACGAGGCTCATCCAACCTACGCGCGTTTACGTTTTCTTTCCATTTCGGCAACTAACCTGGAAGAGTTTTATATGGTCCGAGTTGCAGGTCTCAAAGGACAGCTTCGGGCACAGGTGCAATCGGTGAGCCAGGATGGCCTTAGTGTAAAACAACAACTCGATGCCATCTATGTTGATGCTGCCAATTTGATCGAAACTCAACAGGACTGCTGGAAAGGATTACAGAAACTACTCCCAGATGCTGGCATTCATTTAATTAAGGCAGATGCGATTGGTGATGAAGATAATGCTTGGCTGGAAGGTTATTTTACTAATGAAATTTTGCCGGTATTAACACCCATAGCCGTTGATCCGTCACATCCTTTCCCATTCATTCGTAATCTTGGCTATAGCATAGCAATGCAGTTATATGATCCGGAAATGCAGCGTAGCTTAATAGGCTTAGTAGTCATTCCAGCACAACTGGATGGTTATATACGCTTACCTGATCATGGTGAAAAGCAAGGTCGATTCATTCACATTTTTGATTTATTGATTCACTTTCGACATATGCTGTTCCCGGATTTCAAAATGCCGGGATATGGTTATTTTCAAGTCATTCGCGACTCAGAATTAGGCTTTGACGAAGAAGCCGAAGATTTGGTCAGCCTTTTCGAAAGCGCTTTAAAACGCAGGCAGCGCGGTATGGTTATCCGCTTAACCGTCAATGCTTCCATGCCTGATTCGTTACTGGATTATTTAAAAGATCAATTCGATGTATCTGATGAAGACACTTTTCGTTTGAAAGGTGTTATTGGTTTGACTGCTGTATCGGAATTAATCGGCAACAAACCCAAACATGACTTTTCGCCCTTTAATCCTAGATTTCCAGAACGGATTATTGAGCATGATAATGATTGTTTTTCAGCAATACGTGAAAAGGATTTCGTAGTCCATCACCCGTTTGAAAGCTTTGATGTGGTGGTGCAATTTTTACGTCAGGCCGGACGTGATCCCAAAGTTGTCGCAATAAAACAAACACTTTATCGAACAAGTAAAGATTCGCCAATTATCAAAGCTTTGCGTGAGGCAGCCGAAAACGGCAAAAGCGTAACTGCCATGGTTGAACTAAAAGCACGTTTCGATGAAGCAGCTAATATCCGCTGGGCCAGGGATTTAGAACGTAGTGGCGTTCAAGTTGTATATGGATTTATAGATTTAAAAACCCACGCCAAGGTTTCCCTTGTTACCAGACGTGAAGGACATGAACTGGCCTCATACGCACATTTCGGTACAGGTAATTACCATCCTATTACGGCCAAGGTTTATACGGACTTATCTTTTTTTACTGCTGACCCAACACTTTGTAAAGACGCTGGTATTTTATTTAACTACATGACCTCGTACACAAAGCCCAGCTTAATGAAAAAATTGGTAGCGGCTCCATTTAATATGCGCAAAAAGATTATTGACCTTACTGATCAGGAAATCGAATTCGCCAAAAATGGCAATCCTGCAAACATCTGGTGCAAAGTGAATTCTTTGGTCGATCCTAAGGTCATCGATAAATTTTATGAAGCATCCGGGCAAGGTGTAAAAATCAATCTGGTTGTGCGAGGAATTTGCTGCCTCAGGCCTGGTATAAAAGGTTTATCAGATAACATAATGGTCAAATCAATTGTTGGTCGTTTTCTGGAACATTCAAGGATCTATTGTTTTGGCAATGGCAAACAAATGCCCTCTGACGAAGCCTTGGTTTTCATTTCCTCTGCTGATTTAATGCCTAGAAATTTAGATCACCGAGTTGAAACCATGGTCCCAATTGAAAATAAAACTGTCCATCGCCAAATTCTGGAACAAATCATGGTCGCCAACATGAAGGATAATTGTCAAAGTTGGGAATTGGAAGCAAACGGCGAATATCATCGGATCAAAAAACCTGGCCCTAAACTATCCGCACACAACTATTTTATTAAAAACCCTAGTCTTTCGGGTCGCGGTAAAGCGCTAAGAAAACAGTAAACATCTTTTTAAAGATTGATTGCCTAAGTGGTGGTTCTGAGTTAAAACAGAGCATATCTAACTAAGTATGCAATATTATGTCTGCTGATTTAACTTCTCATTTGGCTGGTCAACTAGCCTCTATTAAAGATCAAGGTTTATATAAATCAGAACGATTAATCACCTCTTCGCAGGCTGCGGAAATCGATGTTGCCGATGATCAACATGTGATCAATTTTTGTGCCAATAACTACCTTGGCCTGGCTAATCATCCTGAAATCATTGCTGCGGCTAAAGCCGGCATGAACGATCACGGGTATGGCATGGCCTCAGTGCGTTTTATCTGTGGGACTCAAGATATCCATAAAGAACTCGAGCAACAAATCAGTCGATTCCTAGGCATGGAAGACACTATTCTTTATTCATCGTGCTTTGATGCCAATGCAGGTTTATTTGAGACTATCTTAACGGAAGAAGATGCCATCATTTCTGATGCCTTAAACCATGCATCAATTATTGACGGTGTACGTTTATGCAAAGCCAAACGCTTTCGCTATAAAAATAACGATATGGTGGATCTCGAGCAACAACTACAGGCCGCCGATCAAGCGGGTGCGCGTTTCAAATTGATCGCAACCGATGGCGTTTTTTCTATGGATGGTATTATTGCTAATCTCAATGGTGTTTGCGATTTAGCCGAAAAGTATAATGCTCTGGTGATGGTGGATGATTCACATGCAGTTGGCTTTGTGGGTGACCAGGGTCGCGGTACTCATGAATGTTGTGGCGTCATGGATCGGGTCGACATTATTACCGGCACTTTGGGTAAAGCATTAGGTGGAGCCTCTGGTGGGTTCACCTCTGGCAAAGCTGAAATAGTAGAATGGTTAAGGCAACGTTCCCGACCGTATTTATTTTCCAATTCAGTTGCACCGGCGATTGTTAGTGCTTCGTTAAAAGTATTAGAAATGTTGAGTGACGGTGCTGAACTACGCCAAAGACTTAAGGATAATGCCAGTTATTTCAGACAACAGATGACAACTGCAGGTTTTACTCTGGCAGGTGCTGATCATCCTATTATTCCTGTCATGATAGGTGATGCAAAATTAGCTGGTGACTATGCAAATAAGTTACTTGAACGTGACATTTATGTGATTGGATTTTCATTCCCTGTTGTACCCCAGGGACAAGCCAGAATCAGAACACAAATGTCGGCTGCTCATACTAAGGAACAGCTTGACTTGGCAATAAATGCCTTTATTGAGGTCGGTAAAGAACTTGGAGTGATTTGATGAAAGCATTATCTAAACTCAAACCTGAGGTTGGTATCTGGATGACAGACGAACCAGAACCTGAAGTCGGTCATAATGATATAAAAATCAAAATTAAGAAATCCTCAATTTGCGGTACTGATGTACATATCTATAACTGGGATCAATGGTCACAAAGCACTGTACCCGTACCGATGGTAGTGGGCCATGAATATGTTGGCGAAGTGGTTGAACTCGGTCAGGAAGTTAAAGGTATAGATATAGGTGACCGTGTTTCCGGAGAAGGTCATATAACATGCGGTCACTGCCGTAACTGCCGAGGTGGACGGCGTCATTTATGTCGAAATACTTTAGGCGTTGGCGTAAATCGACCCGGTTCATTTGCTGAGTATTTAGTGATTCCGGCCTTTAATGCTTTCAAAATTCCTGATGAAATCTCTGATGATTTAGCGGCAATATTTGACCCTTATGGCAATGCTGTGCATACCGCACTTTCTTTTGATCTAGTTGGTGAAGATGTTTTACTTACAGGCGCCGGACCTATCGGCATAATGGCGGCTGCAATTTGCAAACATGTTGGTGCACGCTATGTTGTCGTCACCGATGTCAACGACTACCGGCTAGAGCTAGCTAAACAAATGGGAGTCACTCTAGCAGTGAATGTGACCCAAACAGATTTGCATGATGTCATGAAGCAACTCGGCATGACCGAGGGTTTTGATGTAGGACTGGAAATGTCAGGCGTTCCGCAAGCGTTTAACAGTATGCTCGATACCATGAATAACGGTGGTCGAATTGCAATCCTGGGCATTCCTCCCAAACCGATTGAATTCGATGTTAACAAAGTTATCTTTAAGGGTATGACTTTGAAGGGCATTTACGGGCGTGAAATGTTCGAAACCTGGTATAAAATGGCCAGTTTATTGCAGTCAGGTCTAAATATTGAAAAAGTCATTACCCATCACTTTCATATTGACGACTTTCAACAAGGCTTTGACATCATGCGCTCAGGTCAATCAGGAAAAGTAATACTCAACTGGGATTGATCATGTCATTTTTTAAATTATTTAAATTTGGTCAGAAAAAGTCACTTCGCAATGTATTTAACAAAGTCTATGAACGAAAAAAGTGGGGAGACGACATTGGCCCCTTTTATTCGGGATCAGGTTCGCAACCACGATATGCTCAACCTTATTGTGAATTTATAAGTGAAATCATCACAACCGAGGCTAAAAGCCTAACAACAGACAAACTCCGGGTCATTGATTTAGGATGTGGAGATTTTCAGGTCGGCAATATTCTGACTAATTTATTAGCTGACATAGATTACACAGGCGTTGATGTGGTCGACGATTTAATCAATCACAACAATAAAACGTTTGCTAATGATCGAATTCGCTTCCAGCGTCTTGATATTACACAAGACCCTCTACCTGCTGGTGAAGTCGTTTTGATTCGGCAAGTTTTACAACATTTATCTAACCAGGATATTGCAAATGTCCTTGATCAAATTAAACCATATAAATTAGCATTAATAACTGAACAGTTCCCTGCCAAACTCAAAAAAGTGAATGTCGATATTCGCTCCGGGCATCATACACGCCGGAAATTGAAATCGGGAGTCTGTTTAGACCAGCCTCCCTTTTCTGTTAAAAATATTGATTGGATTGTTTCGTTTCCGCAAAAGCGACCTCCTGAACATTTACGTCTTTATCAATTAGAAAATAGCTTCACTTAAAACTCATACTCTTAAAAATCATATCTGATGGTCAACCCTATCTGGCGACGATCAGCTAAACGTGTATAGCGTTGCACATCTTCAAAATTAGGGTCGTTGGCAAAAAAGAAACCACGGGTTGCATATTCTTCATCAAAAATATTATTGCCCCACAAGTAAACCGCCCAATTTTGCTTTTGATAACCTACTCTTGCATTGACGACTTGATAAGGATCTGATTTTTCATTGTGACTGTTGGAAAAGTAAAAATCATCCACAGCATTAAATTCTGCGCGGGCGAAAAAGCCATTTGGATTTTGGTATTGAAGTCCTAAATGAAATTGATAATTTGGCGCATGCGCTTGATCACGGCCGCTTAAATTAATCGGATCGTTAAAACGTGGTGTGTAAGAATAATTCTCAAACTCGCTATCTAACAAACCTAAACTAGTGTTGACTTGCCAGGAAGGGTGAAAACGCCAATTCAAATCCCACTCGAGCCCATAATTACTTCCGTTATCAATATTTTCAATAAAGAAGATAAAAGCACCACTATCTAATTGTTCAGAACCATCAACCTGCAAGTCATCCCGCTGCATATAAAATAGACTCAAGTTACTGGTCAAGCCGGTTGCAGCATTATCATAGTGCCAGCCAATTTCATAGTTAGTTAAAAATTCCGGATCAAAAGTTCTTCTTTCAGCGGGGAAGCCTTCATCAACCACAGGGTTAACACCGCCTGCTTTATAGCCACGGGATACTGAACCATAAATATTGTTGGTTTCATTGAGTTGATAACTCAGTGCCAGTTGACCTCCTACCATGGTATCGTTAGGTGAAAATTCTTGGTTATTGCTGTCTGAATAATCGGCATCACGATTTTCTACTCTAAGACCACTGGTCAAAGTTAATTGTGGCGTTAAGTGTGTATCAAGCTGACCAAATACAGCAGAATTTACAGCTTCGTAGTCTGAAGCGAGAAATCCAGAAAATGTTTCTTCAGTTTCATTCGACTCATCCAGCTTTAAGCCATAAACACCGGCCACCCAGTCAGTGGAACCATTAAAAATCCGGGAGCTTTCAATAGAGACAAAACGAAATTCCTGACTGTAAGTATCACGTTCTTTATCATTTTGGAAAAAGGCTTTGTAGTCGTAACCAAACACGTCAATATCCCAAAAGCCTGTAAACACCCAATCTTCATCGTAACTATAAGTGATATCAGAATTGGCATAAGTAGTGGTAGAAATTAAATCGAAAGAATTAAACGAATGCTCCACTTTGACAGCGGCTGCATTCGTAGTTTGATCGTCTTCACCAGGCTCGTCACTTAGAGTGTTGAAGCTATTATCCAGACTAAAGGCATCGTAACCGTTATCAAGATCAGCATGAAGATAAGTAAATTTAACTTGAGTACCTTGGGGTGCTGTCCAATGTAGTTTGGTTCGGAAATAGGTTTCGTCAATACCATTGGTATCATCACGCCCCAAAAACAAGTTATCCCTAAAACCATCTTGCTGAGTTTGCGAAACCGCCAGTCGATAATTGAGGTTATTTTCTTTGCTAAGCGGTCCACTGGCGACAGCTTTGAATTCATGCAAATCGTCCTCACCCGCACTAAATTCAAAATGATATTCTGGTGTTGGAGTTGGATCATTGCTGGAAATACTGATCAGACCGGCTAAAGCATTGGCACCATAACGCGTTCCCTGCGGCCCTCTTAAAACCTCGACTTGTTTAACATCCAACAAGCTTCCGATCATACCAATACCGCTGAAATCTATATCATCGATTAGCATACCGACCGACGCATTCGGAGCACCTGTGTATTCACTGCGTTCACCTATACCTCGCAATTGGATGTAACGTGGCCGCGATGTTTCACCTGAAAACAATGTATTAGGAATAGTAGGTAACAACTCCTCGAAATGTCGTGAACCGCGATCATCAATACTTTGTTGTGTTTGCACGGTGGCACTCAACGGTTGATCGCTTAACTTTTGTTCGCGCAAACCTGAAGTAATTAGAATTTCAAATAAATCGTTGTTAACTTGGATTTCGTCTTGGGCATTCACACCAACCACAGCAGTCAAAGTCATTAAAATAAACAGTTTCCTCATCACTAAACTCTTAAGTCAAAGATTTATTGGTGGGGAGACTTGAACAAGATAAACGCTGGAAGAGCAACCTTCCCTACGCCGGTATTACTCGGATCAGGTTCAATGGGTCTTTCGAAAACGAAATCTCAGGCGAAGCCACCCCAAGGTTGATGACAACATATCATATCGATTTGCTAAACTCAATCTTAATAAAATCAAATCGTCAGGTTAGCTGAAATAATGGAAAATCCGAGTATTGGCATTTTAGGAACTGGTCATTTGGCCAGTTACACAGTTGCGGGATTGCGTAACACCGGTGATGGACGCACAATTTTTCTCTCTCCAAGAAATGTAGAAACTTCCAAACAACTGGCAGGAAAACATAACTGCATCATTGCATCCAGCAATCAAAACGTTGTTGATCAATCTGAGATTATTTTATTGGCTGTCAGACCCCATCAAGTGGATAAGTTATTAACTGACCTTGAATTCAAATCCAGTCAATTGATTATCTCTGCTATTGCTGGTGTCACGATTACTCAGTTAAAGGCCTATTCTAATCTGACAGATAATCAAATGGTCAGAACCCTGCCGAGTGTCAGCGCTGAAGTAAATTCTGGTATCGTCCCATTATATCCGGACCATGATCTTGCCAATCAATTTCTATCTACACTGGGCACAGTAGCGGTTCTGGATAATGAAGCATTGTTCAATGTGGCTACTACACATACCTGTATGCAAGGCTGGATTTATTTCTGGCTCAATGAAATGGTACAGTGGTCTGTAAATCAAGGGCTATCACAGCAACAAGCACAGCAGATGATAAGCGAAACGATTAAAGGTGCACTGGATCTATCAAATCATACTCCTTTGCCTCTTGAAAAACTCGGCAACAGTATTGCAACCGAGGGAACTTATACTCTGGCTGGCCTGGATTACTTAAACTCAAAACAGTCATTATCCGAATGGCAAACTGCAATGCAGTTGGTTTTTGAAAAATTAAAAGATAGCTAACTTATTGCCGGCAAACCAAATTCAGTCGTATCCAACTCTTCTAGTGAGGACAAAATCAAGTCAGCTTCGGTGTAGCGTGTTTTATCCATTTCGGGATTAGGTACAACGACCACCTGCATACCAGCCGCTTTACCCGCTGCGAGCCCTGATGGAGCATCTTCGAACACCAAGGTCGAATTCGGTTCGGCATTGATTTGGCTTGCCGCATGTAAAAAAATATCAGGTGCCGGTTTGCCGTTTTTTATTTCCGGGTGGTCACCTGTTACCACGGCATCAAACAAGTCAAACCAATCACGATGTTTATGGGTTTTGATTTCATAAAGCTCATGACTGGAACTTGAAGCCAGTGCAATAGGAATTCCATGTTGCTTCAAATGCCTTACTAAATTTTCTGCCCCGGGTAATGGTTCGCAATCAGCGAAAGCTTTTCTGAGCATGTCATCACGTTCTTGTAAATATTCTTCCGCGGTAATAGGCAACTCCAATTCCGAAACCAAGTACCGCGCTGAGTCTATTGACGGACGGCCAATCATATTTGACTTTAAACTCCAGTCGAAGATTTTCCCAAAGCGCCCTACAATTTTTTGGGTCACTTGGGTGTAGAAAATTTCGGTATCAAGTAATAGACCGTCCATGTCGAACAGTACGTGTGTAATGTGATTTTTTTTATTCATCAATTAAAAAATTCCAAAGACTGATTAATAAATTCAAGATTCGCCGATTCGCGTAAATATACCGCATAAATCGTTCGTTCGATTAAGGGAGCGCTTTTAACTCGAACCAAATCTTTACGCTCAAGAAGTGGTTCTACCGCTTGCTCAGCTAAATAGGCAGCACCGCCATCAGAGAGAATAAACTTCAGTGCCAAGCGCGCCTGATTCACGCGCCTAGTTGCTGGAGGCTGATGTGCGAAAAGACGCGCGTGCTCGAGAAGAAAATCATCTCCCCAATCAACCATAATGTAATCTTGCGCCATTGCCTGGTCATAATTAGGATACGATTTATCCGAAACTAACACCAAGGGAACCTTTGCTATTTTTTTGAATACTAGCTCCTCATATTGAGGTGGCTCAAAAATGAAAATTAAGTCTAGAGCTCCATCGAGCAACTGACGTAACAAAAAAGCGTGATCATGAGACTCAGCGACTAAATTAAGGTTAGTAAATTCCGCATGTAATTTTTCCAACCAATCTTGTAGAACTATATCCCATAAAACAAACAAACCACCCGCTGCTAAACGAGGTGCTGACTGATCGGTACTGGCGGCTTCCTGCCCGGCGCGTCGCCAAACAGCCAATATTGATTGGGCATGACCCAAAAAGCGTTGGCCTGCGGTTGTCAACTCAACGGATCTGGAAGTGCGATTAAAGATTTCACAACCTAACTCCTGTTCCAGTGCATTTAATCGCGCACTCACTGTCGATTGCGTGACAAACAATGCATCGGCCGTTTTTTTAAAATGGCGGGTCCTATTGAGTTCCAGGACGGTTTTTAATTGCTCAATATTCACATCCAGAGCTTACCATATTAATCATTATTTTCGATTGATTTGATTTAATTAATTTGTTTTTTAATTTGAAATATTTAATCTAAAATTAGTCAGTTTTGCTTATAGATTGACCCTATAAGTCTCAAGGAGTATAACAATTGCCTTGTTTTCCTCCTTCTAACAATTAAGTTTGGTATAGATTATGCAATTGAATGATTCTAGTTTGTTTCGCCAGCAATGCTTCATAAACGGTGAATGGATTGATGCTGATGATTCAGCAACTATTGATGTGACAAACCCTGCAACAGGAGAAGTCCTGGGCACTATTCCAAAACTGGGCGCAAATGAGACCCGTCGTGCGATTGAAGCTGCAAATGCATCCTGGAATGACTGGCGGGCCAAGACTGGAAAAGAACGTTCAGCATACTTACGTCGTTGGTTCAACCTTATGCTAGAACATAAAGAAGATCTGGCAAAAATCATGACCTTGGAACAAGGTAAACCTTTGGCTGAAGCACAAGGTGAAGCCGTTTATGGCGCTTCTTTTATCGAATGGTTCGCTGAGGAAGGTAAGCGCACTTATGGTGATACTATCCCTGGACATCTAGCCGATAAACGCATTGTTGTTATTAAACAACCTATTGGTGTCGTCGCTGCGATCACCCCCTGGAATTTTCCCAACGCCATGATTACCCGTAAGGTCGGCCCGGCCCTAGCTGCAGGATGTCCAGTGGTAGTTAAGCCTGCAACTGAAACACCGTATAGCGCCTTGGCTTTGGCTGAACTGGCTGATCGTGCAGGAATTCCAGCAGGACTGATTAATGTTGTCACCGGCAGTGCCAGAGATATTGGCGGCGAACTGACTAGCAACCCAATAGTACGCAAGCTTTCTTTTACTGGCTCAACTGAAATCGGAAAATTATTAATGCGCCAATGTGCCGACACCATGAAAAAAGTTTCCATGGAATTGGGTGGCAATGCACCGTTTATTGTGTTTGACGATGCAGACCTGGACGCAGCTGTACAAGGCGCGTTAGCTAGTAAATATCGCAACACTGGGCAAACTTGTGTTTGTGCTAATCGTCTTTATGTACAAGATGGTGTTTATGACGCATTTTCAGAAAAATTATCCGCAGCTGTTAATGCTATGAAAGTGGCTAATGGTCTGGAAGAAGGAGCGGCTCAGGGCCCACTTATTAATCAAGCTGCGGTTGAGAAAGTTAAAGAACATATCGATGATGCAGTATCCAAAGGTGCCAAAGTCATCGCTGGTGGTAAAGCACATGAGTTAGGTGGAAATTTTTTCGAACCCACAATATTGGCTGACGTGAGTCAGGGAATGTTAATTACTGTCGAGGAAACGTTCGGGCCCGTAGCACCGCTGATTCGATTTGAAACTGAAGAACAAGTCATTGCCATGGCGAACAATGTAGAAGTTGGTCTTGCAGGCTATTTTTACAGTCGTGATTTGGGCCGTGTTTGGCGCGTTGCTGAAGCCATGGAAACAGGTATTGTCGGTGTCAATACCGGCATTATTTCAACCGAAGTTGCACCTTTTGGTGGTGTCAAAGAGTCAGGCAGCGGTAGAGAAGGTTCAAAGTACGGAATTGAAGATTATCTAGAGGTTAAATACATATGCATGGACATCAATTAAAGGAAGTTACAGCCACAGAAACTAATGCCCAGTGGCTAGCTCGACGTGACAATGCAGTCCCTAAGGGTGTAGCTCATGCTTGCCCCATTTTTGCCGAACGCGCAGAAAATGCTGAAGTTTGGGATATAGAATGTAATAGATACATTGATTTTGCTGGTGGCATAGCCGTTTTAAATACCGGTCATGTTCATCCAAAGGTCACTCAGGCAGTCGAGGAACAAGTTAATAAATTCAGCCATACCGCTTTTCAAGTGATGCCTTATAAGCCTTATATTGAACTTGCGGAAAGACTCAATCATCTTGCTCCAATCACTGGCGAAGCCAAAACTGTATTTTTCTCAACTGGAGCTGAGGCCGTTGAAAACGCAGTCAAAATTGCCAGATCGTACACTTCTCGTCCCGGCGTAATTTCATTTGTCGGTGGTTTTCATGGACGCAGCCTGTTAACGCTGGCAATGACCGGCAAAGTAGACCCTTACAAAAAGTCATTTGGCCCTTTCCCAAGCACGGTTTATCATGTGCCCTATCCAATGGCCGCTCATGGAGTTTCTACCGAAGATTCGATTAAAGCCATTCATAAGTTGTTTAAAGCCGATATCGAACCTGAAAGCATCGCTGCAATCGTTTTAGAGCCTGTACAAGGCGAAGGCGGGTTTTATCCCGCGCCAGCGGATTTGATGCAGGCTTTGCGTGAAATCTGTGATCAACATGGAATTATTCTGATTGCTGATGAAGTCCAAACCGGCATTGGCCGAACCGGCAAGCTATTCGCTATGGAACATTATGATGTCGAAGCTGACATGATCACCACAGCCAAAAGCCTTGCTTCTGGCTACCCGTTGTCCGGTGTAATCGGTCGAGCTGAAATTATGGATGCACCCCATCCTGGTGGGTTGGGAGGCACTTATGGTGGAAATCCGGTAGCCTGCGCGGCTGGCCTTGCCGTTCTAGATGTTATCGAAGAAGAGAATTTACTCCAGCAAAGTAATCAGATAGGTGAAAAAATCGTCAATCGAATCAATGACTTAAGAGCAGAAAAATTCGATGATATTATTGGTGATGTACGCACCATGGGCGCCATGACGGCATTTGAATTAATTGATGTAAATGGTCAGCCAGATGCTGACGCAACCAAAGCCTTGACTCAAAAAGCGCTTGAAAAAGGATTGGTATTGCTTTCCTGTGGAATTTTCGGAAATGTCATTCGAGTGTTAGTGCCGTTAACCGTAAGTGAAGATGTTCTAGAAGAAGGTTTGGATATCATCGAAGCATCACTATCCGAATTGAGCGCCTAGTTAAAAGAGTTTTGACTCCCCTTTTTGCTATTGTGTGTTATCTTTGCCTACTTTTACTTTAGGAAATAGTTAATGGTTCCATTTGCAATCGCTGGTGTCCAAATGTATGTCAATGCATACAAAGAAAATATCAGCGCAATGAAGCAACGCCTGGACTTGGTTATGCACAAGTTCCCTTGGACTCAGATGGTGGTATTCAGTGAACTTTGTCCTTATGGCCCCTTAACAACTAAAGTTAAAGATTATCCACATCCAGACATTGAGGCATTTCAGAAAATGGCTCTTAAGCACAAAGTTTGGTTAGTGCCCGGCTCAATGTTTGAACGTCGCGAAGGCAAGATTTATAACACCAGTGTGGTTATTAATCCCGAGGGTGAATTGGTTGGCCGTTATGACAAAATGTTTCCCTTTAAGCCTTATGAAGCGGGAGTAGAATCCGGCACAGATTTTTTAATCTTCGATATTCCTGAGGTTGGCCGTTTTGGCGTCAGTATTTGTTTTGATATCTGGTTTCCTGAAACTACTCGTACTTTAACCAGTGAAGGTGTTGAAGTACTGATTCATCCCGTTTTAACCGGGACCGTTGACCGTGATGTTGAACTTAGTATCGCCCGCTCAACCGCAGCAATGTTCCAGTGTTATGTTGTCGATATCAACGGGCTCGGTGCAGGTGGTAATGGCCGTTCTTGCATTATCAACCCTGCTGGCTCAGTGCTCTACCAATCCGCGGGGCAAGAAGACATTTTGATGATGGAAATAGATTTACAACTGGTCAGACGACAGCGTGAAACAGGAATTATGGGGCTCGGACAATTGTTAAAAAGCTTCCGTGACCGTCAGGTAGAATTTCCTGTCTATGACCGCAATTCGTCTTCTGGCGAATATTTAAATACTTTGGGCCCTCTTGAGATGCCCGAAAAAGGGACGCTTGCTGGACTAAACACCGCCGCACCAGGTGAGGCACTTAACCAAAACGTTACAAAACTCCAAGGGGTAGGCTGAATCTAAACATAGAGGTATAGGGAGAATATGACGGAAGAGACAATTCATTCTGATCAATTGTCAGAATCTAATATTTACAATGCATCACAAATCAGGTTCGATAACTGGAACCGTTTAAAAAATACGACTTCACGACTTTATAACGCCAGTCAAAAAAATTCAGCCGAAAATGACCCGGTTCTGACAAAGCACAGAGATGCCGCCAGTCAGTTACTAGAGCAGCTGTTCCCAATTGAAATGTATTGGGCGTTTCCTGGTCGTAAATCTTTCCAGCAGTTGCGTGAATTACTCTGGTCGGGAGACTATAAAAAACTAAATCATATTGTGCGGCGCATAGTTCGCGCGCTAATGAACAACTCATATCGTCGCAATGCTATTGATCTGGGTTTATTTGAAGATGAACGAGCTGAAAGTTCAATTCTGACTAATGAGGATGAAAAAGAAACTGACAGCAAAAAAACAAAGCGCCCCTACTTTGAAGTTTTAGTCGTTGATAATGTAAGCCCGGATCAGGAAGATATGGAACGTCAGAGTTTCAAGGAAATTCGGCGTTTTAACGATGCATTTACTTATGAGCCGGTATTTGTAAAGTCTTTTGAAGATGCTTTAATCGCAATATTAATCAATCATAACTTACAAGCTGTTGTTATTCGTTATGACTTTGAATTACGTTCACAACACGGCCTGGAAATTATGGAGGATAGATTTAACCAATTGACGGGGAAAGAATTTTCCGACATTGAGTTAAATCTACAGGCCCCGACCCTGGCTGAAGCAATTAAGAAATTGCGCCCAGAATTGGATATTTACCTGGTCACCGATCAATCAGTAGAAGAAATCGCCAGTTTGGTAACTAATTTCTGTCGACGGGTTTTTTATAATCAGGAAGATTATCTGGAACTGCACCTAAACATTCTTCGTGGCGTTCAAGCACGTTATAAAACACCATTTTTTAGTGCCTTAAAAGAATACAGTAAGCAACCTACCGGTGTATTTCACGCTATGCCGATCAGCCGTGGCAAATCCATTTCTAAATCTAACTGGATTAAAGACATGGGTGAGTTCTATGGCATGAATACATTCTTAGCAGAAACTTCAGCAACATCAGGAGGTTTAGATTCTTTACTTGATCCAACCGGTCCTATCAAGGAAGCCCAGGAACTTGCTGCAAGAGCATTTGGCTCAAGACAAACTTTTTTTGCGACAAATGGCACCTCAACTTGCAACAAAATCGTCGTTCAAGCATTAGCCAAACCCAATGATATTGTTCTCGTCGATCGGGATTGTCATAAATCGCATCACTACGGCATGGTTCTAGCAGGAGCCGATATTGTCTATCTTGACTCTTATCCTCTTCATCAATACTCGATGTATGGCGCTGTACCATTAGCTGAGATTAAGCGCCGATTACTTGAACTCAAGTATGCTGGAAAGTTAGATCGCGTCAAAATGTTGTTACTAACCAACTGCACTTTTGATGGCTTAATTTATAATGTTACTGAAGTCATGCAACAATGTCTGGCTATAAAACCCGACCTGGTTTTCCTGTGGGACGAAGCTTGGTTTGGTTTTGCCCGTTTTGGAATAACCTATCGAAAACGTACTGCGATGTTCTGTGCACAAAATCTACGTGACAAGTATCGTAGTGAAGAATATCAACAACAGTACAACGATTACCTCCAAAGCATTAGTCATATTGCTGATGATGACATTGAAACGTGGGTCAATACACGTTTAATGCCCGATCCAAAGCAAGTTCGAATTCGAGTCTATTCAACTCAATCAACTCATAAAACTCTAACTTCTTTGCGTCAGGGTTCAATGATCCACATATTCGATCAGGATTACAGTGCAAAAGTCGAAGAGCCTTTTCATGAAGCATACATGACTCATACATCCACATCTCCAAACTATCAAATACTGGCCTCGCTTGATATTGGACGTCGGCAGGTTGAATTAGAAGGATACGAATTGGTACAAAAACAGGTCGACATGGCCCAGGTTCTACGCAATTTAGTCAATCAACACGCTTTACTAAAAAAGTATTTTAAAGTCCTGGGTGTGGAGGACATGATACCGAGCGAATACCGCTCAAGCGGCAAAAATTACTACCAAGTAGAAACCAGTAGAAAGGACTTTTGGACTGCTTGGGCAGAAGATGAATTTGCACTCGATGTAACCAGGGTAACACTTTGTGTATCCAACTTAGGTGTAGATGGCGATACATTTAAGAATAAGTATTTGATGGATAAATTCGGTATTCAAATCAATAAGACATCGCGTAATTCAGTGTTATTTATGACCAATATTGGCACCACTCGAAGCTCAGTGGCCTATTTAATTGAAGTATTGATTCAAATTGCAGAAGAAATGGATGAAAAACTTGAACAAACCAGTCGAGCAGAAAAAGTATTTTTTGATAAGCAAGTTTATTCTTTGACTGAAGACTTACCGCCTTTACCCGACTTTAGCCGCTTTGAAAAATCGTTTAAAGCTGACCCAACTGGAACGACACCGGAAGGTAATATTCGTAGTGCTTTTTTTCTGGCATACGATGATGAGTGTTGTGAGTATCTGAATCTTGATGAAGAAATTGATCAAGTATTGGCGAGTGGAAGAGAACTCGTGTCTGCGGGTTTCATTACACCTTATCCGCCCGGATTTCCAATTCTAGTTCCTGGTCAGGTTGTCAGTACTGATATTTTGGCGTTTATGCGCAAACTTGACGTTAAAGAAATTCATGGTTATCGCCCTGAATTAGGATTACGGGTTTTCAAACAAGAAACATTAGACAATTTTCAATATAAACACTGAGCCTCACTTAAGAGCAAAGGAGCATCATGACCAAAAAGAAATTACAAGGCATGTCGGATATACGACGTTTTTTTCATCGTTACGACAAGCCAATATTTTTCATCAGTGCAACAAACTTCAATTTACTGGGCATGGATGAGTGGGTTAAGAACTTCAAATTTATTAATTACATCGACTGTTACGATGGCCGTCACCCCAATACTTTTGTACCTACTGAAGCCCCTCACCCCGAATTTGAAAGTATTGAAGACATCAACAACTATTTACTAGAACACAAGGAAGTTTTGGAGTTTACCAAATCCTTTGGGCGTCACCCCAAAGCGGTGTTCTTAATGTTCGATAATAAAACTGAAAAATTGGCTAAAGAAGCAGGCATGAATGTCTGGTTTCCAAAAGCCAGACTTAGAAATCGTGTTGACGATAAAATTGAAACTGTTCGAATTGGCAACAAGGCCGGTGTGCCCAGTGTGCCAAATATATTGATCAAAGTTAATTCCTATGACGATTTACGTAATAAATCAAAAGAATTAGGCCAGGATCTGGTTATACAAACAGCTTATGGTGATTCCGGTCATACGACGTTCTTTATTTCTAATGAAGCTGATTTTAATAACCACAAAGACGAAATCATTGAAGCGCCTGAAGTCAAAATTATGAAGCGGATCAATTGCCGTGGTTCAGCAATTGAAGCTTGTACAACTAAAGCCGGCACAATCGTTGGGCCATTGATGACCGAGTTAGTTGGGTTTAAGGATATTACGCCATATAAAGGTGGTTGGTGTGGCAACGAAATATTTCCAAAAGCATTTACTCCTGAAATTCGGGAACAAGCTCGTGATTACACATTTAAATTTGGCGAACAACTGCGTAAAGAAGGTTATCGTGGTTATTTTGAGCTAGATTTCTTAATCGATGTTGATGATAACCAATTATATCTTGGAGAATTAAATCCCAGAATCACAGGCGCTAGCTCCATGACTAATCATGCGGCATTTGCTCATGCTGACGCTCCCCTATTTTTATTCCATCTTCTAGAATTTTCAGATGTGGATTTTGAATTAGATATTGATGCCTTAAATGCACGCTGGGCCGATGCCGAGAATATCGATAGCTGGAGCCAAATGGTAATTAAACATACCCAGGATAGCGTCAGTCAAATAACCCATGCACCAGAGAGTGGTATCTGGAATATGGACTCAGACGGTAATATTCATTACTCTCGTTTCGACTATCATCGTCGTGCAGTTGCGAGTGAAAATGAAGCATTTTTCTTGCGTATTGGCGGTCCAGGTGATTATCTTTATGAAGGTGCTGATTTAGGTATATTGATTACTCGTGGACGTTTGATGGGTCAGCGTTTTGGCTTAAACCGACGAGCTAAAAATTGGCTTAAAGGTGTTAAATCCCATTATCATAGTCAGCCACTCGCATCTGCAGCACCTGCGCCTGAAACGTCATTTAAAATCTTGTAGGTTAAAGGACAATGCCACTTTGCAAATAACCTTTGAGGCGATTAATGAAAACACTGCCGGAATCAAATGGCAAAATATTTTCAAGCGTTCATGGCCTGCATACAAGCGTTGGTACTTATCAGAGGGTATTGAAAAAAGACCAACCTATAGAACTTGTTTAAACAAGCTTAAGAATCATATGCCGGAAATCGTACCGGCCTATGAAAACCTTTGTGAATTAGCGGGTGGCAGTGACTTAGCGGCCCGCTTTTTAAGCCTTTATAACCCTCCTGCATACATATCAGGTTGCTCACAAATTATCTGGCCACAAAATAATCCCAGATTAATTCGAAATTATGATTACAGTCCAAAATTATTGGACGGAATGATCTTAAAATCAAAATGGTTAGACCACCAGGTTATTGCCTTTTCTGATTGTTTGCTGGGTGTTTTAGATGGAATCAACGAGCACGGACTCTGTGTCAGCCTGACTTTCGGCGGCTCCAGAAAAGTTGGTGATGGATTCGGTATACCCATTATTCTGCGTTATATCCTGGAAACTTGTGAATCCGCCAAACAAGCCAAACATGCATTACTGAGGATGCCAACCCATATGGCTTACAATGTAAGTGTTGTTGATAAAGATGCTGATTTTTTTACGGCTCATTTGTTTCCTGGAAAAGAAACTCAAATTATTCGTACTAAACGTATCGCCACTAACCACCAGCCGTTTGATCAAGAGTGGGAAAGCTATGCTCGGGCTAGTGCAACAGTAGAGCGCGAGAAAACACTAGAAACCCTATTAAAGGATGAAAGCCTCTCGTTTAACCAATTATTAAATGCTTTCTCAGCCGCTCCTTTATACTCGACTAACTACACCACAGGTTTTGGCACTCTTTATACCTCAATTTATTATCCCGCTGAAAAAGTAGCCGAAATACGCTGGCCAGACAGCAACTGGTTTTTAGGATTTCAACATTTCGCTGAAGGACAACGCGTTATACAATACCATCCAACTGGTGCAATCACACTTCAAGCTATTTAGCAGTAATAATAAACCAATGAATTTGGCAATCTAGAGCTATAATGAATATAGGTCAGTTTTTAAGAGCAAGTCCACTTGGCTCAATCATTCTTTTCGCTGATATTATTGGATTGGTTGTTAGTTTTAATATTGCTTATTATTTGCGAGTCAATAATCTTGTAAGTTCTCAACTTACCCTCGCTTTCTTAATAACCATCACTTTGATTTGCTTATATGCTTTCAACAGTTATACCGTTGAAAGCCCCAACAAAGCACTGCGTGTTGTTTCCAGAACAATTTTAGCCTGCTTGGTTGCCCTGCTGTTAGCTATACTGGTAGGATTTTTAATCGGCCGCGAAGCATTTATACCCATATTTGGCCGCACAATTTTATTCACTGCGTTCGGTTTTTTCATTACTTGGGCCTGTCTATTTCGCTACTGTATTACTCGTTTGTCGAAAGCTCAAGGGAAAAGCCGATGGTTATTTATCGGTGATGAAATACTTGCCCATCAACTTCGAGATGACTTTGATAACCATAAGCACAGCGGCAATTTGACTATCGAAATTTGTGACTCCAATAATGATGATTTTCAATACAAAAAGTTACTTAAATCATCATGGACGGGGGTTATTATTGATTCATTAAGCTCGTTACCCCAATCTATTGCTACAGACTTATTACAATACCGGCTGTCGGGTAAACGAATATTTAGTCTGACGGAGTTTTACTCTAAACAATGGACAAAAGTGCCCATTTTTCATATTGGACAACAATGGCTAATGGATGTTGATGGTTTTAGCCTTTTAGATGACTCAGTCAATTATAAGTTAAAGCGAATTTTTGATTTATTATTATCCTTGGTTTTAGCTGTTCCTTGCCTACCGTTACTAGTTATTATTGCTATCTTGGTCAAATTTGATTCTTCCGGTCCGGCATTCTACAAGCAAACCAGAGTGGGCCTGCGCGGCAAGAATTTTAGCCTATACAAATTTCGCACAATGGATGCTAATGCTGAAAAACTAGGCCCTCAGTGGGCATCCAAAAATGATCCCAGGATAACAAAATTAGGCTATTTTTTACGCCGCACGCGTCTTGACGAATTACCACAAATTTATAATGTACTATTAGGCCAGATGAGTTTTATCGGCCCGAGACCCGAGCGGCCTGAGTTCGTCAATGACCTGGAAAGACAAATTCCCTATTATGATCTAAGACATCTGATTAAACCTGGAATTACTGGGTGGGCACAGGTTATGTATGATTACGGCGCCTCAGTAGAAGATGCGAAAGAAAAATTACAATATGATCTTTTCTACATTAAAAATCAGTCTTTGTTATTAGATTCAATCATCTTGTTAAAAACGCTAAAAATAGTGATCTCGGCATCTGGCCGATAAAACGATGGAAATAATAATTAAAGAATTTTTTCTGTCCAACTTCTATTTTATCCTGCACTTAATCATCCCTGGTCTAATAACCTCTCTTTCGCTCAGTTTTAAACACAACAGTTTTCTATTGCACATAATTTCAAGCTTTTTATTATCAATATTACTTATCCATTTGTTTTCTTTTGTAATAGTTGCTCTAAAGCTTGATTTATCAACAAATTTGTATTTTCTAATCAGTTATAGCCTGTTCTTGTTGCTATTCAAGCGCCATAAGATTATAAAAAATTTCAAAAGCCTTGATTTCGTTGGTTGCAAGCATATTGTCATCCTGTGCTTATTTTTTGTTGTGGTGATGGCATATAACGGAGGGTTGTTAGTAATATTTTCTGATGCCTGGTGGCATATGAGTTATGCTAATAAAATAAGTATAACTAACCAGATATTTCTTGATCGACATCATCTATCAGGCATAGAAATAGTAAACATCGATAGCTACTTAGGATATTTACCTGGCTGGCACCTTGTTCTGGCAATTTTACTAAAAAGCTCCGGGTTGGATTTGGTCATTATCTGGCATTACCTTGCCGGTTTTCTGATTCCATTGAGCTTGATAAGCTACTTCCTGTTCGCCAAATCTTTAACTAACAATAAGAATATTGCTCTTTTATCTGTAATTTTATTTTGTCTTTTGTTTGGGGGTCTAAATTCTTATTTTAGGATTTCGCCCTGGCCCGGGAACGTGTCATACTTAATTTGGTACTTCCTTTATTACCTGGCATTTTCAATGTTGACTGACTATCAAAATAGTGAACATGTCAACAAACCTCACTTTTTTTCTTTTATCAAACACGCCTACCAGCAAAATACATTCTTATTATTTCTTGCTCTTGTTTCGTGTTATTTAATTCTTACTATACATGCTTCTGAGGTGTTCTGGTTTGCAATTAGTTTTGTTTTCTATTATCTAATGTCATGTTGTCTCAATCCAGATAGTAAATCTGTTACTTATGATAACAAAATCCTGGCTTTACCAGTTTTACTACTCATAGCAATAAGTTTAATTTTATTTTTTAATGACAAGTTCAAAACAATTAATTGGGATTTATTCACAGCCGGGATAATGGTACCTGCGCTATTGTGTCTGTGCTTAATTGTTAATCATTTTAAAAGATCAGCGAAAATATCTTTAGCTTCCAGCCTGGTCATTCTGGCCATGTTCGCTAGCTTTAATCTAGACACTAATCAAATTGTGACCCTCTTTAATCCTGTAACAGAATTGCTGAGTGAATATGGCTATTTTCATCCTTACAAGGTTAAAGGTGTTTTCGGCAATGATTTATTACTGCCTCAATGGGAGCATCAATTAAGAGAGGGTATTTTATTTGCTGGATTAGTCAGCGTTATAGCATCATTTTATTTAGCATTGACATATCCTAATAGGGCCACAGTATTTTTATTGGGCTGTTGTTTCTTCAGTTTTTTAACGCTTGTTTCACCTTACTTATTCACATTCTTGAATCAATTTACGCCCTACACATCCACTTACCGCGTTCATTTGCTTATCTTTCATCCTCTGGTAATCGCCTACCTGTTCTACCAACTATATCTTCAAATATTTACCCAACCTGAGAACAAAAATGAAACTTAAGGCATGCATCGCGGCTTTTATGGTCACAGTGATTCACTTAATCATAATTAAAAATGATTTTGACAGTAATACTCAAGTCACTTACTTAGTAAAGAGCCAACATGCCAGCACAACGCAGCTCTACTGGAAAACGCACAAGAGTGAGGTCGTATTACATGAAAACTTGAAAATCAAACCCTTTCCAGATAGCAGCCCGGTGTCATTTAAAATCGATAACTCGAGCAACAAGATAACCATTGTCCCTATTCTAGTAAAGGGCAAGTTTTCAATTGACGATATCTACATTCAGCGTTCGGGATTAATGATCAATCTACCTTTTCTATCCAAAGAAAAACTTTTATTATCCGAAGCCATCGAAATTAAAAATATCCAAAAGACTTCCGTTGAACAATTTCAATATGAGTCACAAACTCAAACCCCCATTGTGACTTTCAAAATTAACACCTTGCTATCTGATGTTAAGTTTTTTGTAGTTAATTTTTTTATTAGTTGCCTTATCTTGGTCGCCGGTTCCTCTATTTATGCAAATGCGATCAACAAAAAACATAATAGAGCATCAACCGCGATCATTCCCCATGCAATAATTTTTCTGTTACTACCCTTACTGTTTTTATTCTCAAAACTTTCATTTAAATTCAATAATCCATTTTCAAACATTGAATTTATAACCATGTTTACAATTAGTAGCTACTGTTTATATATATTGGCTACATATATAAAGAAAAGGCAGTTAAATACCATTGCCACTTTGATATTTGCTTTTTTAATTTACGTTATTACTCCTGATCTGGGCTATAAACTTGGATTCACTACAATAAAACCATATATAGTAAATTACACACCAATTTATCATTGGAGGCTGGATAACTCTATTGATACATACATTACCCAATCTGGCTATGCTTATCGGCAAGACATAAAGGAAATAATGAGTGTTATTGAACCTGATAATTCCTTTATTTCTGATCAAACCACAAGCTATTACGTATTAGCATTCTTACCGTTATTTTCAGCAGTGGCTAAAGCTCATCACGGTGGTTTAGGAAAAGATGAAAACTCGCCATTTGTTAGTTCTGAATTTCAGAAATACCTTTGTGGGACTGATGAACTATATAAGGATAAATCCTTAAAAACCTATTTCAGTGAAAAACAAAAACTTCATCGCTCTCGCGGTTGGCCTGAAATTAAATATATATTGCTAAATAAGGATCTCAAAAATAGATACGTGAATTTGCGATGCCTGACGGCAAATAATCAAAACACCCAAAGTAAAGTTAATTCAATTGGCAATTTAATTTATCAAGGCAACCATCTTGATCTATATGAAATAGATCTCAACAGCTGATTTTTTCAACTCCATTGGGATTTGCTGACAGCACTAATGCGGCACTGTTCAAAGCAAACAATCCATTAGTCACAACACCCGGAATATTATTCAACCTTTTTTCCATTTCTATAGGGTTAGTTAAATCTATATTTTTAACATCAATAACAATATTTCCGTTGTCAGTAACAAAATCTGCTCGTAATTCAGGCTGCCCGCCTAATTTAACTAAACGTCTTGCAACCATGCTCTGTGCCATTGGAATAACTTCGATAGGTAATGGAAATTCACCCAGGACTTTGACATATTTAGATTCATCCACAATACAGATGAATTTTTCACTTGCCTCAGCAACTATCTTTTCACGAGTCAACGCACCGCCACCGCCTTTGATCATAAAGCCTTGAGGAGTAACTTCATCGGCACCATCAACATACAACCTCAAGTCTCCCGCCTGATTTAAATCTAACACTCTAATCCCAATCTGTTTCAATAATTGTTCAGTGGCATTAGAGCTAGCAACCGCCGCATCGATTTTTCCTTTCACTTTTTCAAGCGCAGTGATGAAATGATTAACAGTCGAACCTGTCCCAACCCCAATCACATCATCAAATTCAATATAGTCAATCGCCGCATCTGCCGCTGCCTTTTTCATCTCATCTTGTGTCATAATTACCGGCCATTTGTTTGAATAGAACGCATAAAAGATGTCGGTAGATTATCTTAAAAAAGTACTGAATGCACGTGTGTATGATGTGGCACACGAAACTCGCCTGCAGCAAGCTAATAAATTATCGGCCAGATTAAACAATAGTATTTGGTTAAAAAGAGAAGATGAACAAGATGTGTTTACCTACAAAATTCGTGGCGCTTACAATAAGCTGGTTAATTTACCTAAAGCTACTTTATCCAACGGTGTAGTCGCTGCCTCGGCAGGCAATCATGCACAAGGAGTTGCATATGCCGCAAAAAAAATAGGATGCAAAGCAATTATTGTAATGCCTGTCACCACACCGGAGATCAAAGTTGATGGAGTTAAATCACTCGGTGCAGAAGTCCAATTGGTTGGTGATATGTTTGATGATGCCAATATTCATGCAAAAAAATTAGCCGAAGAAAAACAAATGGCATATATCCCTCCATTTGATGATGTCGATGTGATTGCTGGCCAGGGAACAGTTGGATTCGAACTTTTGAAACAACATTCAGGACACATTGATGGTGTATTTATACCTGTTGGTGGTGGAGGGTTACTAGCAGGCGTGGCTACTTATATTAAGCAGATTCGACCAGAAGTTAAAATTATTGGAGTCGAACCCGATAATTCTGATGCAATGAAGCAATCCGTTGAAAAAGGTGAACGGATACAACTTGATCGGGTCGGGCTTTTCGCTGATGGTGTGGCTGTCAGATTAGTTGGAGAGCATACCTTTGAGTTAGCAAGAAAATATACCGACGAGTTTATGACGGTCGATACAGATGAAATTTGTGCTGCTGTTAAGGATATCTTTGAAGACACCCGTGCTATCGTTGAACCATCTGGTGCAATCGGAGTAGCTGGAATTAAAAAATATATTGCTGAGCACAATTGCACAGACAGAACTTTCATCGCAATTAATTCCGGTGCTAATGTTAACTTTGACAGACTCAGACACATCTCAGAACGTGCAGAAATTGGGGAACAACGTGAAGGTATATTTGCTGCTACCATCCCCGAACGTCCCGGAAGTTTTAAACAATTCTGTTCCACATTAAGTGCCAGGCAAATTACAGAATTTAATTATCGATTTGCGGACCCAACAACAGCCCACGTTTATGTAGGGATTCAGTCAAAAGACTATAAAGAAAGCAAACAAGTGATGGATAATCTTGCTTCACAAGGTTATGAAATACTTGATTTAACCCATAACGAAATGGCAAAGCTTCATATTCGTCATATGGTCGGCGGCCATGCACCACTAGCTGATAATGAACAAGTTTTCCGATTTATCTTTCCAGAAAGGCCAGGTGCGTTATTGAATTTTTTAACTCAAATGGGTGAAAACTGGAATATCAGCATGTTTCATTATCGTAATCACGGTGCAGATTTTGGCCGGGTTTTAGTCGGGATACAGGTTCCACCAGAAGAAAATGATGATTTTCTGCAATTTCTTGACAATATTGGTTATGATTATGTTGAAGAAACTGACAATCCGGTTTATAAATTATTCTTGGGTTAGTTAAAAATACTATATGTATCAAAAACAACTAAAATTCGCCAACTTCTATGAACTGCCTGGAGAAGGAGTCGTGGCTGAGTTCTCAAATGGAACTGAAACCTTCCTTTTCGATATTCAAGGTTTGCAGTATCGTATTATTCACCTCAAACAAGAAAATAGAGATGCCAGTGAAGAAGAACGAGTATTGGCTCGACTAAATTCTTTAAATAACGCCTCACCTCGACAAGCTGCTAAACAAGGCTAGATTTGAATCTTTCTTCTTCAATGGCGTTGATGCCTTGTGAGTGGAATGATCAAAAAAGTGTTCCGTTATTGAACGACGAAACTCATGTTTGGGCTATACCGTTAAAAAAATCACCACCTTACCAAGAACTACAACTTCAGTGGTTATCCTCTAGAGAGAAAACTAAAGCACAGCGTATGCTTGTGCTAGATAAGCGAGATCATCAAATTCAAGCTAGAGCGTGGTTAAGATGGCTACTGGCCGGTTATCTTGATACATCACCTCAACACGTTCAATATAAATACGGCACACTTGGTAAACCTTATATAGATGACCTTAACCGGCAAATTTATTTTAATGCGACTGATTCTGGTAACACACTACTTTGCGCTTTTAGTTTAAATAATGAAATGGGTCTTGATGTGGAATCAACGCCACGTAAAGTCAACTACCATCGAATTGCAAAAAAAAAGTTTAGCGTCAAAGAACAGGCAGCAATAAATTCACTCAAGGTCGTTGATCAGTCGAATGCATTCTTAGCTATATGGACTCGCAAAGAAGCTTTTGGCAAAGCTTTAGGTTTGGGAATTCGTTATCCGATGAGGCAATACGACTTATGCGATGATTTTAATTCTTATAGGCATCAGATTACTGACCAAAAAGACATTGATTGGTATTTATTTCAGTTTAACTATCAGAATAATATTGCATGCCTGGTTAGTCGACAGACCCATGAGAAAATCTGTTTTTACAAACTTGATATAGAATCGGTTGAATTACAATGAACGATGATGCTTTATGTCGATTGATAACAATGATGAAAGCTCTACGTGCGCCTGATACAGGATGCCCTTGGGATAAGCGACAAACTTATCAGTCTCTGACGCCCTACACACTAGAGGAAACTCATGAAGTTATCTCTGCAATTGAGTCGGGAGACATTAAAGAGCTAAAAGATGAATTAGGCGACTTATTATTTCAAATTGTGTTTTATGCACAAATCGCTCAGGAAGATGGCCAATTTGATTTGATTGATATTATTAATCATTTGATAATAAAAATGTATAGACGCCATCCGCATGTATTTGGCGATCAGAAATTTGAGAATGAAAATGAACTCAAGGCCCATTGGGAAAAATCTAAACAGCAGGAAAAAGGCAAATCCAATAGTGAAAAGCAATTCACTAGTGTTCTAGATAATGTCCCAAAATCCATGCCTGCCTTGTCACGCTCGCAAAAACTACAAAATCGTGCTGCCAAAACCGGCTTTGACTGGAATGATGTTAGCCGAGTTAAAGAAAAATTATATGAAGAAATTGCTGAATTAGAACAAGCCGTAGACACTGATGATAAAAACAACATTCAGCATGAAGTTGGTGATTTACTCACCGCTTGTGTAAATTTGTCCCGACACTTAAATATTGATGCCGAACAAGCTCTGAGACTGGCGAATCAACGATTCGAAAATCGCTTCAACTATATCGAGCAAGAATTTTTTAACAAAAAGCAAAATATGACGGACGCATCTTTAGAAGAACTTGAATCATATTGGCAAAAAGCCAAGGATTATCTGAAAGATTATTAACTTGTGCTCAAATATAGCCACGAAGACGATAATACCACCAACCCAGATATTCTTTTAAAATCCAAGTTGTTGCCGATAATGCTTGTGCTGTTGGAATCCAATTAAACACCACCGGGTCATCGTTATCAGTCACTAAGTAATCCGTTGGCATAGCTATCACATCAATATTCTGTGTCTTAAAAACAGCATAAGCCCTGGGCATATGAGTCGCTGATGTGACTAATAGGACTGACTTAAGATTGTTACGCTGCAGCAAGGGTTTTACATAGACAGCATTCTCATAAGTGTTGCGGCTGTCTTCCTCGAAAAGGATATCGTCTTGTGGAACTCCCCATTCAATCAGTAATTGAGCGATATAAAAGGCTTCACCTCTTACGTCCTTCTGTGGAAAAACATTTCCACCTGCAATAACAATTTTCTTTGCTTTTTTGGCTTTATAGAGTTGTCCAGCAAAACGTATACGATCAGAACTACCGACTAACTCCAAATCAATTCGTGGATATTGTGGTAATGCTAACGCCCCCCCTAAAATCAATATTGCATCTGCCTGCGGTGCGTCCATAGCTTTGTAAGAAGTAAACTTACGTTCAAGATTTTTGATTAAAAAATACGGTGTTTGTGGTAAAGCACTCACCAACAAAACACTGGCTGAAATAATACTAAGAGTGATTGCTAACTTTCTTTTGCCAAGTTTTAAAAAAACAAACGCTAAAAGAAGTAATAGAAAAGTTAAATTTAATGGATATAAAAATGTAGGTATTAATTTACTAAGGTAAATCCAATCCATTTATTTGAGCAAATTTTTCACTTGAATGGAGGCAATCACTTCATTTTGCTTAACAAATAATTCATGATTTGCTTCGATATGTTTTAAATCATACAGGTAATTAACCATCAAACTAGCTGATTGATTAATGCCTTTGTCTGATGTATCAGCTAGCCAATTTATTCGTTCTAATCTAGCCCCGTTACCTAAATGAAAGCGTGCAACAGGATTTAATACCACCTCATCAGCCGCTTTTTCATTAATTAAATAGTGCGCACAAAGTTTTTTAATGGGTTTTTCCAATTTTTTAGCAGTTTTGTCATCTTTAACTAAATCACTGCTATCAATATATTCCGAGATCTCAATAGCCGATTCACGAATGGGCGTATCCTCGTCTGCATAAGCAACTTTTCTCAACCACTTCACAAATCCAGGAATAGGTGAAAGTGTAGAGAATGTTCGTAAATTTGGTAGATCAGCCTGTAAATCTGAGACTACCTGTTTAATCAAAAAGTTGCCCAGAGAAATTCCCCTCAACCCAGGCTGGCAATTGTTGATTGAGTAAAAAATTGCAGTATTCGCTTTGGTCGGATCACCAACAGATTCATCGAGATCTAATAAGGACTGAATGTTGTCTGCTAAATGATCAACTAAAGCAATTTCAACAAAAATAAGCGGCTCATCCTCCCCAAAAGCCGGATGATAAAAAGCATAACATCGTCGATCACTTGCAAGACGCCGGCGTAGATCATCCCAGTTTTTGATCGCATGTACTGATTCATAGGCAATGAGTTTTTCCAGAATATGTGCAGGTGTCTTCCAATCTATCCGTCGCAGATTTAAAAATCCGCGATTAAACCAGGAAGCAAATAAAGCCCGAAAATCATTATCCACGATCTTCAGATCAGGGTTTTGCTTCTGCAAGCTAAGCAAATCTCGCCGCATGCTCACCAGAGAATATATCCCTTCTGGTGCCATATTCATGCGCCGGATTAGTTCCTGTCTTTTAGGTTCAGCGGCTTCAATCAAAACCTGTAGATTATCTGAATCAGCATTATCTTTATAATCGTTCAGGGCTGACTGTATTTGCTCTACGTCAGGTGACATCTGAGATTCCAGAAACTCAAAAAATTTCAACTTTTCTGAATCTTCTAATGCTTCGTAGGTCTGTAGTACATTCCAGGCTAGAGCAATACCCGATGCCTCTCCTTTTTCTGATAACAAATCCTGGCAAAGGTCGACTAACTTATCACCATCGGGCTTATAGGCACGACGTTCAAGCAAGCCCACACCTGCCCTGGCAATAGAGCCTAAGACACTTTGCACAAAAGGTTGATTCATGAAAGAGTTTCTAAACGCTGTTTATTCGTTAACTAACTCAGCCTTGGTCACAATCACATCCTCAAGTGGGACATCCTGATGTCCTCTTGCATTACCTGTGGCCACTGCTGCGATGGCATCAACAACTTCCATTCCTTCGACTACTTCAGCAAAGACTGCATAACCCCACCCCTGCGAGGACTTGGATTTAAAATCCAGAAAGTCATTATCCTTCAAATTAACAAAAAACTGGGAAGAAGCGGAATGTGGATCTGGCGTTCTGGCCATAGACAAGGTCGCCCGCAAGTTCTTAACGCCATTATCTGCTTCATTTTCAATATTTGCCCGCGTTTGTTTTTGACTCATTCCAGGTTCAAAGCCACCACCTTGAATCACGAAATTGGGGATGACGCGATGAAAAATTGTACCATCGTAAAATCCATCTTTAACATATTGAATAAAGTTTTCAGTTGTAATCGGGGCTTTATCACAAAAAAGTTCGATTAACATATCGCCTTTATTGGTTGAAAACTTAACTTTCGGACAATCATTCGCTACTGCGTTTTCAGTCATAAAAAAACTCCAAATAGATAAAAATAATAGTGTCTTAAATCTGTTCACCTTTTAGCTCCGCATTCGATTAATAATATCCCACTCTTTTTTTGTTACCGGCATTATTGAAAGCCGATTACCTTTTTGCAGTAAGCGCATACCTTCTAATTTGGGGTTGGCTTTTAATGCCTGCAAAGAAATGATGTCTTTGAATTTTTCTTTGAATTTAACATCAACCATCAACCAACGTGGATTATCAGGCTTACTTTTGGGATCATAATACTTTTCTTCCGGATCAAACTGAGTATGATCTGGATAAGCTTGTTTGACAATTTCCATAATGCCGACGACCCCGGGCTCGGGGCAACTGGAATGATAAAAGAAAGCCAAATCTCCCTTTTTCATCCCGTCACGCATAAAATTTCTGGCCTGGTAATTTCGAATACCATCCCAATGATCCGTTTTGCGTTTTTGTTGATAGAGATGGTCAATCCCGTATACATCGGGTTCGCTTTTCATCAACCAATATTGCATACTAGCCTCGCTCAGTTAATATGGGAACACAATCAGGGCAGATATTATCACTATTTAACTGTAATAAATTGTTGACTGTTGATCTTTATTTGGCCCCATAATTCTCCAATCTAAAATAAGTTGATCTGCTTTTAGCTTTATACTTAAGAAATATTCATCCTGACCGCAATAATGCGGTGCTATTGACTGCCAATGATGCCCATCAAGCGGCTTGATATCGACTAGAACAACCGGTTTATCATCCCCAAAACGCAAATGTTCAAGTCTAAATTTTTTATCGTCAGATTTAGTCCAGCGATAAACATTCGAAAATTCAAGATACCCCAAATTTTGATTCCAGGTTCCTTTTTCTCGCCAAACTACAGTATCGATAGAGCTTTGTTCAATCATAACCGCACCATCACCTACTGCAGACCAATTATTTGTATCTCTGGCTGTAACTGAAAATTTTGAAACAGACTGCAATCGTATCAATAAATCAATTTTATCTAAATTCACTGATTAGGTCTTGGCCCAACTTTCCATGTTGCCGTGCCCACTGCAACAATATCACCAACTTCATCACGAATAATCCCCTCTAGAATGTACTCTGTTTCCTCATTACGCTTGGGAATATCACATTGGCATTCTGCTGTTAAAGTTCCACGTGCCTTTTTTAAATAATCCATACTCAGGCGTGTCACAATTCCCCGCATATTAGAATGTAATGCTGAATTCATCGCCAAACCGGTTGCCAGTTCAGCCACATTCATCAGGGCAATAGCATGAACAGAATTAAGGTGATTACGCACGCTTCTTCTATCTTTAAGAATAACCTGGCAATAACCGGGTTTTAACGACATTACATACGGCTTAATTGATCCAGTATAAGGAATCATTCGCCCCAGCAAGGCACTAAAAATTCGTTTTCCAGCCGGTCTAGTGGCCCATTTTTTCCATTCAGATAAAATCCTATTTTCAGTTGTTGACATCAAAATTCTTACAGTAACAAGTTAGTCTTCACAGCTAAATTCTCAATCCGGTAAGCACCTTTTCAGTATTGGGTGTCACATTGTGCCAAATTGAAAACGCTACAGCAGCCTGTTCAACCAGCATACCTAGTCCATCAGTCACTCGATCCGCACCATTCTCTAAGGCCCAACGCATAAAAACTGTTGGCTGGCTCGCATACATCATGTCATAAGCAAGTTGAACGTCTTGTAACAAATCGGCAGCAATTGACGGTTTTTGTCCGCTTAAACTTGCCGCCGTTCCATTTATTATTAAATCGAATTTTAACGGTTCAATTTGATCTAATCCACATCCTTTTACACAGCCATAGGGTAAAAATAATTTCTCTAACTCGATTGCCTTTTCCATTGTTCGATTGGCAATGATTATTTGCTTTGGTTGTTGTTGCAATAGTGCTCCAAGCACGCCTCGAACAGCACCACCTGCACCGATGATCAAAATTGTTTTAGCAGAAATTTCAAAATGATGATTAGTGATCAAATCATTAACCAAACCGACTCCGTCAGTATTGTCACCTGTTATTTTTTTCTCCACAAAGCTGAGTGTATTAACGGCTTTTGCTAACTTTGCGGTTGGTGATAATCGGTCTGAAATCGCGTAAGCCTCTGATTTATAAGGAATAGTAACATTCAAACCGCTACCGTCCTGATCGCGAAATGTTTCCACAATATCGACGAACTCACCAGCTTCAACATGAATTTTCGAATATTCCAATACAATATCAAACTGCTTGGCAAACTGTTGATGAATTATCGGTGACAGACTGTGATCAACTGGATTACCGACAACTGCAAATCTTTTCATCTAATGTTAAACCACTTCTTAAGGATGTATAATTTCCACACTACGACAGTGAATAATAACTCACAATCAGATACCATCAAAAGGCAAACTAAATGAATAGTGATTCGACCCGTCTATTTATCGATCAATTCTGGAACAAAACCGTTCTTCCGAGCTTGGAGGAATATGTATGTATTCCTTGCAAGTCGCCCATGTTTGATACCGAATGGAAAGAAAAAGGTAAACTCTATCAAGCCGTACGCCATTGCAAGGCCTGGTGCGAGTCATTGGGTATCGCAGGATTGAAGGCCGATGTTTATGAACTAGAAGATCGAACTCCCTTACTATTTATAGAAATTCCCGGTGTCGATAGCGATCATAATGTATTAGTTTATGGACATCTGGACAAACAACCAGAAGCAGAAGGTTGGGACAGCAACAAAGGGCCATGGAAACCTGTAATTGAAAACAACAGGCTATACGGTCGCGGAGCTGCTGATGATGGTTATGCCTTATATTCAGCTATCTCATCAATTGTGGCGCTTAAAGATCAAAATCTCTCTCACCCTACAATCAAACTGTTTATCGAATGTAGCGAAGAAAGTGGCAGTCCTGATATCAGGGCCTATTTGAAACATTTAGAAAAAAGAATCGGACAACCTGATTTAATTTTAGTGCTCGATTCAGGTTGTGGCAACTTCGAGCAAATGTGGGTAACCACATCATTGCGCGGGATGATGGGTGGTAATCTAAAAGTAAAGATTCTAGATGAATCCGTTCATTCAGGTGATGCTAGCGGTATTGTTCCGTCAAGCTTCAGAATAATTCGTAAGATACTCAGTCGTATTGAAGATCCGGAAAACGGTGAAATAAAACCTAAGTTTTTACATGAGAAAATTCCTGATCAGCGTATGCAGGAAGCCAAACAAGTTGCAGAAGTTATGGGCGATGATATCTTTAAAAAATTTCCATTTGTAAAAGGTGCTACACCGCTTAGCAAAAATCGAACCTCGCTAGTATTAAATCGTACTTGGCGTCCAACTTTGTGCATTACCGGTGCAGACGGTATTCCCTCCAGCGAAAATGCTGGCAATGCACTACGATCTTATACCACCTTAAAACTATCCATCCGTACTCCACCCACTCTACCCGCCAAGAAGGCGAATGAAGCATTAAAAGAGCTTTTAGAAGAAGATCCGCCTTATGGTGCCCAGGTGACTTACGAAGCAAAAGAAGGTGGACGAGGTTGGAACGCACCTGATTTTCGTAATTGGCTGGAACAATCCATGGAACAGGCTTCCAATGAGTTTTTTGGCAAACCTCCTGTTTATATGGGAGAAGGTGGTTCCATTCCACTGATCGCCATGTTAGGCAAACGATTCCCTGATACTCAATTTATCATCACAGGCGTACTTGGCCCACACTCCAATGCCCATGGTCCGAATGAATTTTTGCATTTACCAATGGTTAAAAACCTATCGTCATGTGTAGCCAAGATCTTTCACGATTTTAGCCTGCGCGGTAAATAAACAATGTCCAAAAAGCAATTCATCGGAATCGCTCTATTTTTTGCCTGCTTAATTTTATTATTAAATTTTGGTTTGCGTTCATCTATGGGGTTTTTCATGAAGCCCATTTCTGAAGCACACAATTACGGCCGCGAAATTTTTGCCTTATCACTGGCATTACAAAACTTATTTTGGGGCCTATTTCAACCAGTTGCTGGCATGATATCTGACAAATACGGGGCGGTTAAAGCTGTTATTGGCGGAGCCCTGCTTTATGCCCTGGGCTTATATATTACTTCAATTGCGGGCACCCCGATGCTGCTTCATACCGGAGCAGGGATTCTACTTGGCATGGGTATTGCAGGTACAGGTTTTGGTGTGGTCTTGCCCGCAATGGCCAGACTGGTTTCTCCCGAAAAACGTTCGTTAGCACTTGGTTTAGGTACAGCAGCTGGTTCTGCCGGCCAATTTTTGCTGATTCCTGTTGCTAAAGAATTTATTCTTGCCTATGGCTGGGAAATGGCACTGATTATTATGGCCGTGGGGGCATTAGGCATGATTCTTTTCAGCCCTGCCCTGGCCGGAACCACCTCAGAAGGCAACGCCGCTGACATCGCCAGCGACCAAACTTTATCAGAAGCATTAAGAGAAGCTTCCAGTCATATCCATTACTGGTTGTTGATTGCCGGATTTTTTGTATGCGGTTTTCAACTCGCTTTTATTACTGTTCACATGCCGTCTTATGTTACCGACAATGGTTTTAGTGAAACAACAGCCGCTTATAGTCTGGCCCTGATAGGATTTTTTAATATTATCGGCTCCCTGGGAGCAGGTGCCTTAGCAACCAAAATGTCAAAAAAATGGATTTTGGCCTTTATTTATGGCGCTCGAGCGGTTGTTTTGGCCGTGTTTTTAATCATGCCTATGACCACTTTTAGTATTTATACCTTTTCTATATTGACCGGATTCTTATGGTTAGCAACGATTCCGCCGACATCCGGTTTAGTCGCACAAATGTTTGGACTTAAATACATGGGCACCCTTTACGGCATAGTCTTTTTGAACCACCAAATCGGATCATTCTTTGGTGTCTGGCTAGGTGGCTACTTTTATGACAAAACAGGTTCATACGATATTATCTGGTGGGCTGCTGTAGTCATCGCCGCCATCACAGCACTTATTCATTTCCCTATCGATGAACGCCCTGTCGCCCGTATCCGAAAACTCCAAACGACTTAAGATAAGATCAACAGCATATAAAAACAGAAAAGTACAATTCTCACACTTTCGTCATTATTGAATGGAACTTAATCCGTATATCAAGAAAAATGTAAAACAAGAAATTTTCAATATTAGTTAGTATAAATCTATTAGCAATCTTAAGATGAATACAGTAATACCAAACAAATGGCTTTTGTTTCTAGTTGTATCAATAATCTTGATAGGTTTACCAAGATTCAACATGCAAGACCTATTTGGACTTGATAAATATACAAATGATGGAAAGCCGGCATCAATTGCTAAAAATGATTCCAGACATTATAAAAATCACATTTTATATTTTAGGGGTGAGGTAAACGAAACAAAATTGAAAGAACCTTGGGTCTACAGGCCACTACCCACCTATATTGCCTCATTCCTGCCATTCAAAGCGATGACTTCATTAAATATTTTAAATTACATCGCTATGATTACCGGATTGATTTTTCTATTGAAAATATGCTTTGTTTTAAAACTAAGCTCAATTTCATCATTTATTGGAGGGCTATTTTATACCTTTTCATTTCCTGTGTTCTATTATGGAACTATTGGTTACATTGATCCTATTCTGGTTAGCTCGCTAATCGTAAGCTTGTATTTGATACTTACCCAAAAAAATATACTATTTTTTATATCTGTGATTTTAGGGGCATTAATAAAAGAAACTTTTATTATTATTCTGCCTGTATGGGCAATACATCAAGTTTTGATTCAGAAGAGATCAATTTTTGTTGTATGTGTAATTTTGGGATTTCTCATGCTTTGTTTTATAGGTGTCATTACTTTAGTGAGGATACTCACACCTGTTGATTCTGGCTTCCTGTGGGTTCCAAAATCCAAAATGGTCCTATTTAACTTGTTTCGCACACGAAGCTGGTTTTCATTTTTATTGACATTGGGTCCGGCAGGGATAATAGCTATTTATTATCTAATTAAAATTAATAAAAACATAATTGACATTCCAATTTGCATTGTTTTTGCAACGGGATTCTTAGCTGGGTTTTCAGTGTTCGTTTATTCGATGTTAAGCGCTTATGCAGATGGCCGATACTTCTGGATAGCCTATCCGTTTATGCTACCTTTGGCGTGTATATATATTGAAAAGTATATTTTGAAAAAAGAATGCGCTATTCACTAAACGAGTCCCCATTCCCGTTCCTTGCTATGCGTCTGGCCAGAATGTATTTCTATAACCAGACTGGTTTCTACGTTTCTTAGATGGCCTGCTCTAGTCATTGTTGCGATTACAGCCCTGATACATTTTCTTTTCGATTATCGTCTGGTCGCAAACATCCTTAATGCTCAGGCGGCATAACCTGCCTCTACTTTGAATTTAGCAACTGGGTTAGGACATATTGGCAACTACTGTATCAAGTGTTTCAGCGTTTCGAATACAGTTTAACTTCACTTCATCATCACTTTTCTCGGCGCTGTATACGGCCACCCTTGGAAGAGAGTTATAGTCAAAATGATTGCTAAAATAATAAGCGCCTGTGTCATGTACCATCACGTAATCATTTTGCTCCAATTTAGGCAACATTTTTTCTTTGGTTATTAAATCTGCAGCGAAACAACATGGGCCTGCAACATCGGTCATCACATGGTTTTCTGTTCTAACATGACCATCAGGGGTAAATCCGGTGACTCGAATTGGCCAAGATTGAGGTAAGAATGCGGTGCGAGTAATAATTTGTGCACCTGCGTGAGTGATAGCAATGTGCCGATCACCAGAGCGTTTTGTATACTCAACTCGAGTCAGGATAAAACCATTTTTAGCCGCTACGGCACGGCCAAATTCAGTTTTTACCTGATACTTGTCTGTGAATAAAAGAGGAATTTCTTGCTTCAATAAATCAGCATATTCACAGAAAGTTGGCTTGACTTCATCTGAGGCAAAATTGACAGGCAAACCGCCTCCTATATCGATTCGTCTAATCTGTTGTTGCCCTATGCTTGTGTTAATGTTTTCTGCTAATTCAGTGATCGCTTTAATCCCTTTAGCCATTAACTCAAGCGGACAACCTTGAGAACCGGTGTGAGTGTGAATTGACCTTAACCAAGGCCGCTGTTTATAGATTTTAATCAGTTCCTGATAATTGTTTCCGTCAGCCAGTGGATAACCGAATTTCGAGGTTTGCGTAGCTGTGCTAGTGGAGCTAATCCCGCCCGAACCAATCTGCGGATTAACCCTAAAACCGATAAACGAATTTGTATCTGCAAACTCCTTGATTAACTCATCAAGCCGGGCTAGTTCTTGCAGATTATCAATATTGACAGAAATATTTTGACTTAGGCAGGTCCGCAAGTCAGTCAGAGTTTTAGCCGGTGAGTCAAAAATAATGTCATTAATATCAAAACCCGCTTTTATAGCCAAAGCCAGTTCACCTGGGCTGGCCACTTCCGCTCCCATGCCAGACTTTTTAAGTTTTTTGAGTACTGACAATAAACCATTCGCTTTAACTGCAAACGTATGTTTAAAATTTTCAGGAAACGCTTCAAGAAGCTGCCTGACAGTTGATTCAAGCCCATCAAAATCCATCACCCCGATCGCTGTTAGCTCAGGGGTTGCAATTTCATCGACTAGCAACTGCTTTAATATTTTATGATGAAAACTCAATTTATTAGCCCTCTTTCGTGCATATCATATGAATGAATAATAAACTGTATTTTTACCAAGCTCAAAAGCAAAATGGAGAGACATTTAACTCTCCATTGCTAAAATAACTTAAAGTGATTGTCTTACATCCAACCTCTTTCCTGATAATATCGAGCAGCACCATCATGTAAAGGCGCAGACAAATTATTAACAATCATATCTTCTTCTTTCAAGTTTGCAAATGCCGGATGCAACTTTTTGAAGCGGTCAAAATTATCAAACACGGCTTTGACGATTTGGTAAATAGTTTCTTCATCTGTATTTGTTGATGATACAAATGTGGCACCCACACCAAATGTTTCTGTGTCAGCATCAGTACCGTTGTACATGCCGCCAGGAATAATTGCTTTTGCATAATAATCATTCTCATCGGCTAATGTATCTACCTCTGCTCCAGTAACTGGAATCAATTTTGCTTCGCACGATGTGGTTGCTTCTTTGATTGTTCCACTTGGATGCCCCACGGTAAAAACGATAGCATCAACGTTGTTATCGCACATTGCTGCGGCTTGCTCTGCGGATTTCAATTCCGCTGCCAACGAAAAATCATCCTTACTCCAGTCTAACGCATTCATCACGACTTCCATCGTGCCACGCGAACCCGAGCCAGGGTTCCCGATATTTACGCGCTTGCCTTGTAAATCAGCAAACGTTTCGATGCCAGAATCCGCTCTTGCTACAACTGTGAAAGGCTCTGGGTGAACTGAAAATACTGCACGAAGATCACCATTGGCACCTTGCTCTTCGAACTTGCTAGTGCCGTTATAAGCATGATACTGCCAATCTGACTGAGCCACACCCATATCCATCTCGCCAGCTTTAATCGCATTGAGATTCGCTACAGATCCACCTGTCGATGGCGCTGTGCATTTAATATTATGCTCATCACCTCCACGATTCACTAATTTACAAATAGACTGACCAACAGCGTAATAAACTCCTGTTTGTCCGCCAGTACCAATTGTGACGAATGTTTCTGCCTGAACAGTGCTAGTGAATAATGCACCAGCAGTAATGGCTGTAATTGCCAAACGTTTCATATTATATGTACCTCGTTTTTATTCAAAAGATTGAAAATCTGGATAGGATTGGACCAACCCTATCCAGGGTCCATCAGGAGGATGAACAAATCATAAACCCATGGCTACGCCATCACGTCTGGGATCTGCACCACCCAATAACTTAGTTCTATGGCCTCTTTTCTTGACTTGGATGGCCGTCAGACCACTCCTGAGTCTTCCAGAACGCAGACACGGATGACCCAATGCACTCAATGCATCCTCGAAATCAGCGGCAAGCGTATCTTCTTCAAGCTCTGAGCGTGCACCGATTTCACCCGCACAGTTACTGGTCAGGCCCTGTCCACTAAAATGGCCTTGATTTATTGCAGTTTGAGGATCTAGACCATGCAATATCACGCCCATAATTGTTTGTGCCACATAATCAGGAATAGGACCACCACCTGCTGCACCGACGACAAGTTTTAACCGACCTTTTCTATCAAACACCAGTGTCGGTGCCGTTGAGGTTCGTGCTTTTTTCATCGACTCCATAATATTGGCAGGTTTACCAGGGGAAATTGAATCTAAACGTGTGAAATTTGTTTGTACATTATTCAGTGCGATTCCCCTGGCTTCCATTTGTGAGCCAAAGGTGGTGTTGTTGGTCGTCGTCATCGACAACGCATTACCATAGCTGTCGACAATTGAAATATGACTGGTCATATCGTCATCTTCGGCCAAGTTACTACCATAGTGATAGTAAGGATAATTATAGCCGTGACCATAGTCGTAACGGTGATCATGACGACGATGCTTGCGTTTAATTTTTGTTCCTCGCGGCGGATTGCCAAACACGATTGGATTAACTGAACTAAACGGTGAAAAAAGCTCAAAACGTGACCTCAAATATTTATCGTCGAGTAAACCATTGACTGGAATATAGTTGTAATCAGGGTCACCAATATATTCTCGCCGATCCCATTGGGTTAAGCGACTAGACTCAATAGCCAGGTGAAAATATTCAGCCGAATTTGGCGACATCCATTTAATACCGCCACGCTCCATTAGCTTAAGCATATAGATTACAGCAGTACCACCAAAAGCGGGGGGTGCGGAGCTGCAAATAGTATGCCCAAATACCGTATCACAAACCGGATCACGCTCACGCGCTTCATAATTGGCAAAATCTTCAAGCGTCATTAGACTTGGAATCACTGCCGGTCCATTGGCATCATGGGTTGGTTTGCATTGTCCTTGTGTGATTCGATCAAGGATCGCAGGAGCAATAGTACCTTGAGGATCATAAAAAGCATCTGCTCCACCATCACGCACTTCTCTTAACACTTGGGCTAACTCCGGATTAAATATGGTCGTCCCAACAGGCTTAGGTGTATCACCATCACAATAGCGATTACGTAAATCAGTATATTGACAGCGTTCTAATCCTCGAGTGCTCTCACCTAAAACAGTATTCATATACTGAGGCATAGGAAAGCCGTCTTCCGCTAGTTCTATACTTTGCTCAAATAATTCATTCCAGTTTTTATTGCCGTATAACTGATGAACTAAATCCAAAACTTTGACTGTACCGGGAACACCGAACGCCCTGCCAGTAACTTCGACTGCACTACTAAAAGAAGTAACGCCGCAGTTCAACACATCCTCTTCGGTTGGTGTTCTCAGACCATCAGTAACCTCTGCCGTTCCACGAGACAAACCTTCATAAAAATGAACTCGTTTATTAGCCTTATCCCAGTAGGTGATAATGCTGCCGCCAGCGAGTCCTGAAGCTTCTGGCTCAACCACAGTCAATGCAGCCTGGACCGCTACCGCAGCATCAATTGCTGTACCGCCGTCTGCTAATACTTCACAACCTGCTTCGGTGGCTAGAGGGTGAGCTGCCGCGACCATAAAGTTTTTGGATTTAACAGGATTTTGCCGTGTTGGATCGGCACTATCACTACAAGCTGAACCATAAGCCTGACCTGTAAAGCTGATAGCTAAGGCCAGTGCTATGGACAAAGATTTAAAATTACTACTTGGCATAAATTTGTTTCTCCTTGATGTGTTCAAAAAGGCTTCAAAAACAGAAAAACCTGGACATGATTGCCCAGGTTTTTTGGAATGGTTTAATAAGCCAACCTGCATTGACTTCGATAGCGATACCAGTATGGAAAGTAATGTGGCATTTCAATGTCTTCACAGCGTACTGATACAACACTGCCGATTCGTCTTTTGTCGGCGCCACCGATATATTCACGCTTGCTGCGATACGAATATCTGGAATATCTGGGTTTATCAAGCACAACTGCTTGAACGGCACCAATCGCATTACCTACAATCCCGGGCACTAGAGGCTCTCGAAAAGTATGACCCAAGGCGATGAGCTCATCAAGCACATCATCATCGAAACCTAACTCACGACGTGTTGAACCATTAGCACTGGTTTGGGCAATTCGAGGAGCATCAATCGCTTCTTGAATGGGCATCTTGTGGTCAATAAGATTGATGGCAATATTAGCGACTGTATCAATGATTGTTGATCCACCGGGTGACCCAAATGCCGCAACTGGTTTGCCACGACTGAAAATAATTGTTGGTGCCATGCTACTACGTGGACGTTTACCTGGAGCTAAATCATTAGCACCCGGATTAAAATTAGCTGGATCCGGGTTCGCAGTGGGAACTCGATTAAAGTCAGTCAATTCATTATTCAACATAAATCCATAACCAGGTACCATCAGGCCCGTACCCCAGCTGGACTCAATGGTGCTGGTATAAGTGACAATGTTGCCCCATTGGTCGGCAATAGTAAAATGAGTTGTATTGACGCCCTCTTCATCAGGTAAATTACTGGCTAATAAATTTTCAGCAACTTGCTGGTTATAGTCAGGATCAAAAGGGCGTGGATCATCAGCTACTACATCAGCTTGACGCGAATCCGGATCGATTAAAGCGCTTCTGATGGCAATATAATCATCGTTCAAAAGTCCAGCTTTAGGGACGGGTACAAAATCTTCGTCTCCCATCCAAACCGCACGATCAGCAAATGCCAGACGCATGGCTTCAATCATGACGTTAAGAGTTCGAGTGTCACCAAGTCCAAACCCTTGTGACTCATCTCCCATGGGAAATCGTTCTAATAGTTTAAGAATCTGAATTACAGTCAACCCCCCTGATGATGGAGGTGGCATTCCTGCTATTTCGAAGCCGCGATAATCACCATAAACAGGTTTGCGGATTACAACTTCATAATCCAACAGATCTTGCAATGTCATTCTGCCAACACCGTCGGGATTAGTGGATCGAGTTGCCAGTTGTGTGTCAACAATAGCCTGAGAAATTGGACCGTCATAAAAAACATCAATACCCTGTGCAGCTATCAACTTAAAAGTATTGGCTAAATCAGATTGAATCACTAAATCACCGGCCACTATTGGTACTCCACCAGGTACAAATATATTTCTGGCTTCGTCATAAGCCGGATTTCCGGGTTCATAAGTTAAGCGGCTGCTTAAAACTCCTTCAGCAAGCCTGGCACTGGCGCGAAAACCGTTCTCAGCCAAATCAATGGCAGGTGCTAACGTTTGGGCCAAAGTTTTTGACCCCCACCGTTCCAGAGCTGTCGCAACACCTTTAAGTGTTCCGGGCACCCCGACAGCGTAGCCACTTGAAGCGCGTGTAGAAAAGCTAGGCTGACTGACAAACATGTCAGGGGTAACAGCGGCCGGCGCTTTTTCTCTGGATTCAACAATAAATGTCTTACGGCTTTTGGCATGATAAATCATCATGAAACCACCGCCGCCAATGCCTGATGACTGTGGCTCGACAACATTAAGCGCAAAAGAAACAGCTGCGGCTGCGTCAAATGCATTACCACCAGTACGCAGCATTTCAGCACCTGCTTGGGCAGCTAGAGGTTCAGTGGTGGTTACTATGCCACCGAAAACTCCCGGCACACCCAGAGTTTGGAATCTATGATGAGCCTGGGCCTGGTTTTGACCGATAAAAAATATTAAAAATGAGATGAATACAATACGGAAATAAATAAAAAAACGGGATTGAAAATTAGTCATCTGTTTCTCCTTGGTTTGTGCGGTTTTGTTAAATAAATTTAACTTTTTTAATTTATAATAAATTTGAAATGACGGTGATGCTAATTTTGGCAACAATGTTTACAAATTTGCATAACGTGTTTATCAGCAGTTAAAAATGTAACCAGTAATAATAAAATCACTTAAGTTACATTTTGACTTACTTTATATCCCCAGGGAGAGATTATGGAAATAAAATGGCTTGAAGATTTTATCTGTTTATATCAGCTGAGAAGCTTTAGGCGATCGGCTAACCAACGTGCAGTTTCACAATCAGCATTTAGCCGCAGAATAAAAGCATTAGAAGAGTGGATTGGAGCCGATTTGATTGATCGAAGCAGTTACCCAGTTGAGTTAACACAGGTCGGAAATGAATTTGTTGAAACAGCAAAGCAAATCACTAGTACTGCTTACCAGGCTAAAGCTGATGCCACTTCAATGCATAGAAAACCAACTGATAGGTTAATTATTGCCACTCATCCATCACTGGCAGTTTCATTTGTTCCTCAATTTTTGAAAGAGTTAAAATGGCCAAAAATGAGGCCCATTTACAAAATCAGAAATGATCTTAAAACAGCTGAAGATTACTTGATTTCTCTGGAGCACGGCACTTGTGACTATCTGATTTGTTATCAGCACCCAATTTTGAATTTTCAGCCCGAGGCTGAATCGTTTATCAGCAAAAAAATAAAAGAAGAAACTTTACTTCCTGTGGTGGCACCGAATCTAAGCAAAACGCTTTTAAAAAACGAAATTCCATTAGTCCAATATTCAGCTTACACAAACTTAGGAAAAATAGTTTCGTATTCAATCCATAATAATAGGAGTTCGAAACGATTTCAAATCGTTGCAGAAGCATCAGTTGCCGAAACCATCAAAGCAATGGTTATAAACAGTCATGGACTTGCCTGGCTGCCAGAGTCTTATATTTCTAAGGAATTAAACGATGGTTCGTTAACGATATTCAATGAACTCGGTGATATAAAAATTAATATTCAGCTAATTCGCTATAAATTATTACATAACCAGGCAGAGTTCGTTTGGGAGCAAATGAAATGAAACTCTCCGCCGTAAACGGCGGGGCATCTATTTTGCATTGCAAAATATATCCCGTGGCAAGCCGCGGAGAATTTAAACCTCGCTAGCGATTAATAATTCTCTAATATATTCTTTATACAGTCGGTTACTGTTTTGGGCTTGTGCCCAAAAATTGAAAAATGTCCCATCCCTTTTAATAAGTGAAAATTCTCATTACCTGCTAATTCAGCTATTTTTTTCCACGTGCTGGTGGTGATGGCCAATTCCTGTACCATTAACGCTCCGTAAGATAAACCTGTTACTACAAGCGGCGGTTGACAGACTTGTTGAATAACTTCAGCTATATCTCCCGCTAGTTGTTCGATTGACCAGGGTGGGTCAACTTTTGATTGGGGATTGCCGGCACCTCGTGGATCAATGCAGGTACAACGATATTGATTTTGTAAAGCTTCGACCTGATCATGATAGACCGAACCATCCTGGTCACCAGCAGGAATCCAGATAATATCCAAGCCTTAGCCTTGCTGCCGGTAATAAATGGTTGCTTGCCTGGTTTCAATGAAAGCACAAATCTGTTGCAAATTAGACTCCCTGCCAGATAAACTCGACTCTTATTCCACCTGGTTCGTAACACATCATGTGCTTTCTAGGTCCGTTGCCGACTAACTCCGGTTCGAATTCTATTTCAACTTCAGGTTGCAGTTTTAACTTGTCGCAAATTTGATTCAAAACCTGCTCTGATTCGACTTCCAGTGCGAGGTGATGTAGACCAACATTCTTGCGACGCTCAAAATCTTGGTTTTCCAGTGAATGATCAATCTGCCACAATGTCAAGCGAACTACTCCGTCGCTGATAGAGGTTCGGGGATAAGAAGCATCATAACCTGACTCCGTCCAACCGAGCTGGTCAACAAAAAATGATGTGGTTTGCTTTAAGTCCTTCACAGCCAAGCCTAAATGATTCATGCCCTTTGTAACTGTCATATCGATTACCAAGGTTATTTAGAATGAGCAAATTATAATCAAGATGAATAATTCACGCTTTCATCTTTGAATTAGACGGATCATAAGGCGGTTTTTCTAAAATTCGTGCGTTAACCATCCCGTCTAGAATGGAAACGCTGAATGTATCGTCTAAGTTGATTGGTTCACTAAAATAAGCCAATGCAAGCGGCTTTTGTATGCGGTGCCCATATGAACCTGAAGTCACCATACCGACGGGCTTTTCATCTAAAAAAACTGTGTGCATATAAAAAGGATCATTGGGTTGTTCATCCAGCTCCAGTAAATGCATTTGCCAAGCCTGGTTAGAACTTTCACGCTTGAGCAATGTTTCACGACCGACAAATTCTCGATTATCTGCCTTAGTTAAAAATTTAATCCCCGCTTCTATCGGAGTACGCTCAGACGTTAAATCGCCGCCCCAAGCACGATAACCTTTTTCCAGACGCATGCTGTTCATGGCAAAAGCGCCAAACAAACCGACATCGAATTCCTGACCCGCTTCATACAAGACATTAAACAATTTCAGTTGATGCTCAAATTTATGGTGCAGCTCCCAACCTAACTCTCCCACATACGATACACGCAAAGCTATTACATCAACATTAGCTACTTTTATTTGTTGGGCTGATAACCAGGAAAATGCATCGTTGGACAAATCGGCAGTAGTAAACTTAGCCAGCAATTCCCGGGACTTTGGCCCCATTACCACTAGCACTCCATAATCATTGGTAATGTTATTTAAAGTGATATCAAAACCTTGACTACGATTACGCAGCAGATCTTCATCCATACGGTTGGCCGCTGCCGCACTGACCAGATAATAATGCAGGCTTGACAATCGAGTAACACTAAATTCACTAAGCACCCCGCCCTTTGGCGTCAACGCATGTGTAAGTGATATCATTCCATCTTTTTTGGGGACAGCATTAGCACCTAAACTATCTATGAATCTAGTCGAGTCTTTTCCTCTTACTTCAAACTTGGAAAACACGCTCGCATCAGCAATACCCACTCGCTCTTGAACCGCCCTACATTCATTACCGACTGCTTCAAACCAGTTGCTACGCTGAAAACTTAAGATACTTTCCGACTGCCCACCGTGATTTTCTATATCATAGGCAAACCAGTTAGGCCGCTCCCAGCCATAAGCACTGCCAAATACCGCTCCTTTTTCTTTCAAAGTTTTATAGATCGGATTGGTGAGTTTTGGCCTTCCTGCTGGGCGTTCTTCATAAGGATAATGAATGCCGAATTGAGCAGCGAAGCATTCAACCGCTTTACTGACTCGATAGTCCCGATCTGCATAACCACCGAATCGGCGCGAATCGATGGCAAGGGCATCCATAGGAGGTTCACCATTAACCATCCATTCAGCTAAAAACCAACCTGATCCACCACCTTCCATTACACCCATACTCGAACCCGTTAATAACCAGGCATTAGTTAAATTAAAAGCTGGGCCGATTAATGGATTGGCATCTGGAGTAAAAGTAATCGGACCATTGATAATATCTTTGATACCTGCTGTTGCTGAAGCAGGTACACGTTCCATTGCACAAGCGACAATGTCTTCAATCGCATCGAGATCTGGTGGCAATAATTCCATACCAAATTCCGGTGGCACACCGTCAATTGCCCAGGGATGACCATTAGGTTCGTAAGGACCAATAATGATTCCATCTCGCTCCTGGCGCAAATACCAGCTCTCATCGGGGTCACGAATCATAGGCAATTCATGATCCAATTGGGCAAACGCCTCAACTCTATCGGTGACAAGGTATTGATGCAGCATCGGGACAACAGGCAAATCAACACCCATCATAGTACCGATTTCCCGACACCACGTACCTCCAGCGTTTACGATGTGTTCACAGTTAATGCTTCCATTAAGCGTATGCACCATCCATTCACCAGATTTGGTTCGTTCAATAGCCTGAACAGGATTATGACGATAAATTTCCGCACCGCCGTTTCGCGCTCCCTGAGCCATTGCATGTGTGGCTTGCGACGGATCAACGTAACCATCTAAGGGTTCGTAGATAGCACCGATTAACCCATCAGTATTTACCAGTGGATATATTTCTTTTAACTCTGATGGGGTTAAGATATGGAAGTCATAACCGGCAAACTCACCGATGCCCTGGACATGCTTAAATTCATCCAATCTATCCTTATGTCGAGTAACACGTAACGCACCGCATTGATGAAAACTGACCGGCTGGCCGGTTTCTTGTTCAAGAATACCGGTATAAAGCCTGACGCTGTGAGCACGTAAATTCATTACGGTTATGTTGTGTGCATAATGGGTACATAAGCCCGCAGCATGCCAGGTTGAGCCAGCGGTCAACTCATTCTTTTCGACTAAAACAACATCTTTCCAACCATGTTTAGTTAGATGGTAAATCAGTGAAACACCCATCGCCCCACCGCCAATCACGACTACACGAGCTTGATTACGCACTTGCTATCCTCTTAATCTTAAATTTTCGGGGTCATAGGCGGGCTGGTCTAATGCAATCAAACTAAACCTTTCACCTGCCACTTCAATTTCATAGGCTTGATTTAATAAATCCTGCCTTGAATCACTGCCCATAATGTAAGCATGGCACAAGGCCTTGTTCGTTCTGAAACCTAAGCCACCAGACGTGGTTCGACCAACAATCTCGCTGCCTGAATAAATGGGCTCATCATGCAATAACAATGGTGGCGTTTGAGCGTCAACTGCAAATTGAATCAAATAACCTGGCACACCGTTTTGTTGTTGCCCAAGCAGCGCCGCTTTGCCTATAAAATCTTTATTAAGCCTGATACTGAAGTCCAGCCCTGCCTGCAATGGACTGTCATCTGGGCCAACATCATGTCCCCAATGTAAATAACCTTTTTCTAATCGGCAGCCATCTACACAAAAATGGCCGACAAAACCAAGCTGGTATTGCTTGCCATGTAAAACCAATAAATCAAACATCTCGGCAGCATTATTATTATCGATATAAAGCTCCCAACCCAACTCACCGACAAAACTGATTCTCGTTGCTCGAACTTGGATATTCCTCAGATTAATTACTTTCGAACTGGCAAATGGAAACACGAACTTTGATAGATCAACATCGGTTAATGATTGTAATAACTCCCTTGATTTAGGCCCCATCACACCCAACACGGCCTGGTCAAAAGTATTATCTTCAATATCGACTTGGTAGCCTTTTGACTGTTGTCGTAAGCGGGTCATGTCTTTAATCCGGGTAGCTGCAGCACTGACCATAAAAAACTCATCTTCTGCAATTCGGGTAATCGTATGTTCAGACTCAATGCCGCCACGTTCATTCAACATAGTCGTGTAAACCACCCGACCAGGAGCAACATCTATATTATTCGTACATAAGTACTGTAAAAAGCTAACTGCATCACTGCCTTTAACTTTGAGCTTGGTAAATGGTGATAACTCGATCAGCCCGACATGATTCATTAGTGTCTCAGCTTCCCGCTTTGCACAGGGCCACCAAGACTGTTCGCCATAGCTATAATTGATATGGGCCTCATGCTCATTATTGGCAAAATAAAAGGGGCGTTCCCAAATCCCACTGGCACCAAACACTGCACCTTGTTGTTTGAATAAATCGTGTAAAGGTGAATGTTTCAAATCACGGCCGGTCTTTTTCTGTTTGTACGGCCAATGCATATCAAACTGGCTATGCACAGACTCCTGCATTCGGGCTTTTAAAAACTCACCAGTAGTCGCAGCTGGCTCATACCGCTGAATATCCACTTCCCATAAATCCATTGGTGGGTAATCTTGTTTAATCCAGTCTGCCATGACCTTCCCCACTCCAGCAGAAGACATAATACCGATAGAGTTAAATCCAGCCGCCACGAAATAATTATCCAGCTCAGCAACTTTTCCCATCAGTTGACTGGTGTCGGGGGTAAAACTTTCCGGGCCATTCATAAAATGCTGAATACCGGTTTCCACAAGCACTGGGATACGCGTCATGGCTGATTCAATCAGCGGCGCAATATGATCCCAGTCTTCATCAAACATCAAGTAGGCACCATCTGCGCCTTCACTAGTCGGATTCCAATACTTGGCATTAGCCTCAAAGCCACCAATCACCAACTTGCCACTATCTGCTTTGATATAAATTTCAGAATCCAAATCTCTCAATATCGGACACGGATTAGGCAAATCATTGATTGGCTCTGTAACGACATACATGTGTTCACAAACAGCAAGTGGTAATTGCAGCCCAGTCAACTTGCCAAACTCCCTTGCCCAGGCCCCACAGGTATTGACCAAAACCTCACAGTCGATTACTTCACCGTTATTAAGTGAAACCGACTTAACCGTTCCATTTTGCACTTGTACCTCAGTGACTTTTGTATTCTCAATGATCCTGACCCCACAGACCTTAGCAGCTTTTGCATAGGCCATACACAAGTCCACCGGATTCACCTGGGCATCCTGTTCCACCCAAAGCGCACCCTTTAATCCTTCAATATTCATAAGAGGATAGCGTTCTGCTATTTGGGTGGGAGAGTGAATCTGAGTATCGATATTATTCATATCGCCCATTGCAGCAATACGTTTTAACTCTGTTATTCTGGCTTCAGTTTGCGCAAGCCAGTAACCACCTGTTTGAGCATAGCCTGTTGCCTGGTCAGTCTCTGATTCAAGTTGAGCAAATAACTCAGTAGCATATTTAGCCAGTTTGGTCAGATTCATACTTGCACGCAAAGGCCCGACAATGCCTGCCGCATGCCAGGAAGTGCCACTGGTCAGTTCGTTACGCTCGATTAGTAACACATCTTCAATACCCAGTTTGCCCAGGTGGTAGGCAATACTCAAGCCGATTGCACCACCACCGACAATAATTATTTTGGCTGAGTCAGGATAATTCATCATCTCATGCATAGCAGCAAATCTATTAGACTTTTCTCACTTGTGGATTTTGGTTTTAGACGAGGCCTGAGGTTTGAGAAAAGCGGAGTGTACAGATTAGCACATGAGCATTTGATAAAACCGAAAACGAAGTATAAAAGCATAAGGTTCAGTGAGAAAAATTAATAATTCCGATCCGGCATAGAGGCCTTTCTCTTAGCCACATATTCTTCCAATTCTTCACGAACGGCTGGATCAATTAGTGGCTGCTCGTATTCTTCCAGCAATTGCTTCCAGCGTTGATTGGCACGGGTGGTTAGATTTAAGCTACCCTCGGCCTGCCATTGCTCAAACGAATTGTTGTCAGCAATGGGTGACATATAAAAGGCTGACTGAAAATTAGCCATGGTATGTTGTGAAGATAGAAAGTGCTCGCCTGGTCCGACCTCGAATATCGCGTCCATGGCCTGAGCATTTTCAGATAAATCGATTCCCTCGGCAAAGGCAATCAACTTACCGCATAAATCCGCATCGATCACTGATTTCTCAAAACCGGAGCATAACCCTCCTTCCAACCAACCACAGGCATGATTAATAAAGTTTGCCCCGGCTAACAAGGCCATGGTTAAACCAAACGCTGCTTCCTGTTGGGCCTGGGCATCCGGTATTTTTGAAGCGGTTAAAGCCCCAACTGTGTGAAATGGCACACCCAAGCGCCGTGCTAACTGTCCTGCTGCTAACACCATTTTACCGCCTTCAGGGTTTCCGAATGTCGGTGCTCCGGACTGCATGGAAATCGCAGTGGCAAAACTGCCCATTAAACATGGCGTGCCTGGATTAATTAACTGGGTTAATGCACAAACTGCCATCGCTTCAGCCAATAACTGTGCCAGTGTACCAGCCTCTGTGCATGGGCTCATCGCGCCGGCCAGTGTCCATGGCGTGCAGGCCACTGCTTGATTATTGCGCGCATAGACTTTTAATGATCCCGACATGGCATTATCCAAGACTAATGGCGCGTTGGTGTTACTGACCGCATATAACACAGTGTTATTGGCTACAAATTCTTCACCAAACAGAATCCTGACCATCGCAACTGAATCTTCAGCACGTTCGGCACCAATGAGTCCACCAAAAAACGGCCGATCACTGTAAAGCATGTGGCCTAGCAACATGTCCAAATGACGCTTATTTACGGGCACATCGATCGGCTCACATACGATGCCGCTTGAGTGATGTAAAGTAGGCAGCATCTGGTGTAACTTCACCAAGTTATAAAAGTCATCCAGGGTGGCATAGCGGCGGCCGTTATCCATATCGTAAACGAAGGCCGGTCCATATACTGGACTCAATACTGTATTGTTACCGCCAATCTTGACAGTATTTTCTGGATTGCGGGCGTGTTGAGTGTATACTGGTGGCGCACTTTTTTGGACAATTTGCCGGCACATGCCAGGTTCAAACCGGACTAATTCTCCTTTAACATCAGCACCGGCATCTTTGAAAATTTCGAGAATCTCAGAATCATCCCGGAACTCCATACCGAGATCGCGTAGAATCTTATCCGCATTTTCTTCAATCAGGCTTAGACCTTCTTCATTTAAAATGTCAAAGGTGCCTATCTTTCGCTGTATATATGGCACGCGCTCAACATCAGCCTGCTGTCTCTCAGCCTGCCGTTTGCGGCGTCCGCCTGTTCTGCCTGATTGTCGAATCATGTTTACACCTCATGTGAAACAGCATTATTTTACAAGTGAGTTTAAGCTCAGCAACGTGTTATTCAGCATTATAAGATGTTCTAATGATAGCCATTAAATTCACCACTATTTATTTCTTTGTATTGCTTACAAACATAAATCTGGATAACGTTAGCTTGCTTAATTATGGGTAATGAAAAATGCAGCATCCATCTATTTATGATCAGGAATTTGAACTAGATGTCGATTGGGACACCGAGGCCATTGTTAATCGGCGCGAAAATTTTTATTCCGCTTCCCAACGTGCTTTTGTGCCCTATAAAGAACCGCTGATCTTAAAGCAAGGTCAGGACCAATATTTATGGGATGAAAAGGGCAATAAATACTTAGATTGCTTAAGTCAGAACCTGACCTGCAGTGTGGGTTATAACAACCCCCACATTACCAAGGCAGTACGCGAACAAGTGAGCAAACTACAACATTGCACCACTATGTTTTTTCACCCTATTCCAGCTCATCTAGCCGAAGAACTGGCCGCAACTATGCCGGAAGGTGAAGAATGGGTGGTCCACTTTATGAATAGCGGCGCTGAAGCCATTGATATGGCCATGTTATTGGCCAGAAGTTTTACCGGCAACAACGATATTATTTCACTGGCTAACAGCTATCACGGTGCAACCTTCGGTGCTCAATCTGTTACTGGAATTAGCAACTTCAGACACAACGTCATGCTGATGCCCGGGATTCAGTTTACATCCTGCCCGGATCAGTACCGAGGCATTCATGGCGAAGGTGTAAAACCTTATTTGGACGATCTTGACCGTACTATTCACTACGGCACATCCGGCAAGGTCGCTGGTATGTTTATTGAACCGGTTCAAGGTTATGGCGGCATTGTGCCGATTCCAGAAGGTTATATCAGCGGTGCATTTGATCGTATTCGTGCAGCTGGAGGGATCTGTATTGTGGACGAGGTTCAGGCTGGTATTGGCCGTACTGGTGACCACATCTGGTCATTTGCTAAACATAATGTAGTGCCTGATGTAGTTGTTCTGGCCAAAGGTATCGGCAACGGTATTCCATTAGCAGCCGTAATTGCTAAGCGAGAAGTAGCGGAAACCATGGCGGAAAAGTTTTATTTTCATACTTACGGTGCTAATCCGGTTGCCTGTGCTGCCGGACGTGCAGTATTGAAAACTCTGAAAACTTATCAACTTATCCCCAATGCGAAAAAAGTTGGTGGCGCGATGCTGGAGGCGTTACAACGAGCTAAAAGTAAATATGACATCATCGGAGATGTTCGAGGTCGCGGTTTAATGATGGCGGTTGAATTAGTTAAGGATCATAAAACTAAAGAACCGGCCACTGAAGAGATGGCGAGATTATTTGAGTTAACCCGAAAACATGGGCTAGTCGCCAGCAAATCAGGAGCTTATCGAAACGTACTTCGAGTTTGTCCTCCATTATGTATTCAAATGGACGACGTACCATTTTTTGAGAATGCGATTAATAGTAGTTTTGAGGAGTTGTAGAATCATTTTTTTCAATACTTGCTTGGGGACTAAAATATTGTCATTTCGACTGTAATGGAGAAATCTCCTTGAATCGGCATCTAATTGCGACAAAGAAGTTACTCCGGTTATGCGCGAACAATCGGAGGAAGATCCCTCGATTACGCTTTTATGCCCGAATGGGTGCGGGATGACAATAATAGAATGAAATTACTGAAAGTTCTGAGTTTCCGATTATATGTCTCGCTCTGAAGGGCAAGTGGAGCTAAGATAATACGATGGCAACCGGAATGAAAGAACATCCTATCCAATGTTTTCTTCGCCTAGTTTCCAGATTTTGGTAAAGTACTATAATGCCTGAAATTACAGAGTATCCGATCCTGTGCCTGTGGGTTCATCCAAGGTCGATGTCAACTGCGGTCGAGCGAATTATGCGCGAACGGGGAGACTTCGAATGTTTTCACGAACCGTTTATGTACGATTACTATGTTCATCGTAAACAGGCTCACATGCCCCACTTCGATGTTGACCCTTCACTACCGGTCAGTTACCCGGAAATCAAAGCCATGCTTTTAGAAAAAGCAAAACACTCTCCGGTATTCATCAAGGATATGAGTTATTACATGACACCGCAAATCTTTGATGATACTGAATTTGCCAAACGCCTCACTCACAGCTTTTTGATTCGTAATCCCATGCACTCTATTCTTTCTTATTTCAAATTAGATCAAAACGTTACTTTAGAAGAAATCGGTCTGGAAGCTCAATGGCGACACGTTGAATGGTTGCAAAAAACCCTTAGTATTGATCCAATTATTTTAGTTGCCGAACAGATTCGTGAAGATACAGAAGGATTAATTAAAAAATACTGGCAAACCTTAGGATTGGAAATTAAAAATGAAGCTTTCGAGTGGAATACTGATAAAACACCAGAAGATTGGCAACAAGTTTCAGGTTGGCACGGTAATGTCTCTCAAAGCAAAGGCATTCGCAAGCCTAACAAAGAAAATGATTTAAAACGGCAACAAGAGTTTGATGAACTCACCCAACAAAATCCCAAATTGCAACAATACCTAGATCACCACCTCCCCTTTTACGAAAAGCTAAAGGCATTAGCAATGTGTTAACTGTTGCAGAAGATTTGGAGGGTAAAACCTACAAGAATGTCACTATAGTGCAAACTGTAATCTAGATAAACTAACGATTACTTTGTTACAATGATGGTTAGCCTGAAAAGATTACAACATCGCAAATGCCGTTGGGACTAACCTACACTAAATTCAAATTAAGCAATCCTCGGCGCTTAGATTTAAATCCGATAGAAATCGAAGCTTTAGCAGATACAGGTGCTGTACATCTGTGTATACCAGAACATATTGCTATTCAACTTGACTTGGAACCTGCGGAACAACGTGAAGTTACCTTTGCTGATGGTTCAAAAAAACGTGTTCCTTATGTGGGGCCAATTCGAATGGATTTTATTAACAGAACTGGGTTTATTGGCGCGCTCGTGTTGGGAAATGAGCCGTTGATTGGTGCGATTCCCATGGAAGATATGGGTTTAATCGTTAAACCCGGCACTCAAGAATTGATTATTAACCCTGAAAGCCCCAATATTCCGACTTCTTTGGCCAAATAATAATACTGTTTGATAAGATTCTGAGTTCAACTAGAATCTATCATTAGTTTAGCTAATAATAGATTTATATGGCTGTTTCTAAAGAATTCGACTTTAATTTATTTCGTGCAATGGAAGTTTTCAGCACTGTCGTTGAAACCCGTCATATTACTCAAGCAGCAAAACTGTTAGGTATAACCCAATCAGCAGCTTCACAGCATATACATAGTCTTGAGCAAGCATTTAATGCTGAACTAATTGATCGCTCTGTCAGACCTATTAGAATTACTCTTGCCGGCATCGCCCTACATCAACACAGCCAACGAATATTCTCCGAGCTGGATGAATTAAAAACTGAAGTCAGGCGAGTAGACGGCAGCATTACGCCTGTACTTAGAATTGCACTACTGCCATCCATAGCCACCACATTAACCCCTGCACTGATTAGCTTGGCCAGAAAACAGTTTTCTATTCAGGAAGTCAGTGTACAGGCTGAATTTTCTAATGCACAACAACAGCTATTAAACCGACGAGATGTGGATTTATTAATTACTTCTGATGCTTATTACGACATTGATGCACTAGAAAGACACCCTATTCTTACAGAAGATTTTTTGCTGATACTACCTCCAAACCAGCCACGGCCGCAAAGTATTACTAAAGTGATTAAAGACTTACCGTTTATACGCTTTTCTAGCATCACTCCTGTCGGCAGACTAATCAGCCAACATCTAAGACGCGTCAGCGTTGAATTCACAAGAGAAATTGAAGTTGACCGTACAACAATGCTGATGGCCACTGTTGAATCAGGTCAAGGATTTGCTATCCTCAGTCCAACATTACTGCTCGATGGCATCATCGAAGGGATGAAATTATCAATTCATCCTCTCCCTTTTGCTAGTCTTAAGCGAAAACTGACATTAATCAGCCGAAAAAGTGAATTAGGCAACTTGCCTGGCGAATTTGCCACGGTAACGCAAAAACACCTCAAAAAAAGATTACTCAACAAACTTAATTTTTTGCCTGAAAACACCGTGCAGTTTGATTAGAATAATCCAAATCACCTAATACATAGAGAATTTGAATGGATAAAGATACAAGTAGCCGCAACACACTTGAAAAGGCGCTGCGAATTAATCTTGACGAGAAAAAATATGGCACCATCGCTGAAATTGGAGCGGGACAGGAAGTTGCACGCCAATTTTTTCTTGCCGGTGCTGCGGCTGGAACCATAGCAAAAACGATTTCTGCCTATGATATGAAATTTTCTGACTCAATTTATGGTGTTCAGGAAGGTGGGCGCTATGTCAGTAAAGCTCGTGTAATGGCTATGCTAGATAAAGAATTCGATTTAGTTATTGAGCGTGTAGGTACCAGCCGATCTAAGTCTTCACGATTTTTTGCTTATGCAGCCACCGTTGCTGCCAAAAGTTTTAATCGTGATAACGAATGTCATGCCTGGTGCGGCATCAAAGTGCAAATGTATCCGGGAGCTGAACCGTCTGAGATTGTCGCTCATGTACGCATGCGCGATACAAATGCCGAAATGCAACAAGACGCTCTGGGTAAATTCGGCGTTAACCTGATTTATGCGGCCTACTATTACTTTGAGAATCCTAAAACAATCATCGACTCGTTGACTGATAGTATCGAACAAGATCGAATCGAAGTCGATTCTATTGAGTTTTATGGCCCCTATTTCGAAGAAGTCGATAATCGCGGGATAAATTTACACTTAATCCGTAGCTGGAAAACCCGTGCAGTTATGTTTAAACCTGATGGGTCAGTCATCATTCCAGCAGAGATGTTGTATAAAAAAAATATACTTACTATCCGTGGTTCTTTCAGACCAGTCACCAAGCTCAATGTGGACATGATTGAACAAGGATTAAATGCCTTTGAAAAACTGGACGATGTTTCGCGTGATAACACCATTGCATTAGCTGAAATTTCATTGAACGATGCACGCGGTAATGATTTGATGGTGCCGGAAGAAGACATCATTTCTCGGGTGCACTTATTGAACTCATTAGGCTATAGCGTAATGATTTCTGACCACACGAGATACTTTTCATTGCGTGCTTATTTTCGTCAATTCACTAAGATGCAAATTGGGATTGTACTGGGTATTATTAATATCAAACAGATTTTTGACGAAAAAAGTTATAAAGGTGTTGAAGGCGGCATCTTGGAAGGCTTTGGTAAGTTATTCCCGGATAATACTCGTTTATTTGTTTATCCCGAGCTTGACGATACGGGAGAACTGAGTGATTTCACTACTGTGAAAGTTCAGGATCATCTAAGGCTACTTTACCGTCATTTACTAGAGAATAATTTTATCTTTGGTATCGAGACCAGTGATAAAGATTTGTTCAAAATTTACTCCCGTGAAGTATTAAAACAACTTCCCAGCGGGCGTGGCGAATGGGAGCAAAGCTTACCAGAAGGTGTGGCCGATGAAATTATTGAGAACAGATTTTTCGGTTATCGCGATTAACCACGAGTAGTATCAATGACGATTACAATACTAGACGGTGGCATGGGTCAGGAATTGGTCGCCCGCTCTGATATCGAGCCTACCGGTTTATGGTCTACACAGTTATTAATTGACTCACCCGAATTGGTCCAAAGTGTCCACGCTGATTATTTTAAGGCTGGTGCCGATGTCGCCACCACCTGTAGTTATCCAGTTCACCGAGATCGATTGGCTCCCTATGACATAGAAGACAAATTTGAATTATTACATCAACGTGCTTGTGAGGTAGCCGTTAAAGCACGCGATGAATATGGCAGCGGCATGGTTGCTGGCTCTATGGGGCCGACGGGTTGGTCATATCGTCCTGACTTAGCTCCGCCTGCTGAACAAGCGGCTGAACTCTATGGTGAAATCGCCAGGCTACATGAACCATTTGTTGACTTGCTGATTTGTGAAACCATGTCCTCAGTTGAACAGGCCCGGGGGGCCTTAATGGGCGCACGAGTTATTGATAAACCTGTTTGGTTATCAATCTCGGTCAACGATGATGATGGGACTCAGTTGCGTTCCGAGGAACCTGTAACAGATATTTTGCCCTTAGTTGGAGAATTCAAGCCTGCCGCATTATTAATCAACTGTTCTGTTCCAGAGGCTGTTGACCAGGCAATTCCATTGCTAGTTAATACACAGATACCGATAGGCGCTTATGCCAATGGTTTCACTAAAATCAGCACCAAATTTAAAACAGCATTATCCTCAGTCGATCACCTTGAAAAAAGAGAAGATTTAAACCCTGATAAATACGCTGATTTTGCCGACAACTGGATCGACCAGGGTGCAACTATAGTTGGTGGTTGTTGTGAGGTCGGGCCAAGTCATATCGCCGAACTCACGAGTAGGTTTAAAGCTTAAATCGTTAAATAAATACAGGAAGTTAAATTACAAACGGTAAATCGTAATCCCGTATAACAATCCACAAGCCAACAATAGGACTAATACAAGAGGTCTTATTTTTTGTAGAAATGGCGGCACTCGTGTCTCGTTGATAATATAAAACGCCGTCACAATCATCAATATTCCAGAAACTAATGCTGCCTGCCCCCAAAACTCGGTTAAATGCTGAACGGCATACCAGAATACATTCCATAAACCTGCTGTGAACACCAAATAACCAATTGGCTTACGAATAAATGCTGGTGTATTTCTAATCGATGAAACAGGCAGCCCCATAAAAAACCCTAGAAACATACAGCAGGCCATGATGGTTCCCATTGGCAACATAAATCTTTCCTCTTGAAAACATGGCTTATTTTACTCTAATAGAGCAAAATGATTTGCATATACAATAAGCTCTGATATAAACCAAGTAGTTCACAATAGGTCATGATTTTGAAGACACCACAACACTTGATTGACAGTAATTTAGTCTGGGCAGAAAAAGTTAAACAGGAAAATCCAGAGTTTTTTGCGGATTTATCAAAAGGTCAAACACCCGAATGTTTATGGATAGGTTGTGCCGATAGTCGCGTACCACCTAACAGGATTACGGATGTTATGCCCGGTGAGATTTTTGTCCATCGTAATATCGCAAATGTTGTTGTACATACAGACTTAAATTGTCTTTCTGTAATCCAATATGCCGTTGAAGTGTTAAAGGTAAAACATATTATCGTATGTGGCCATTATAGTTGCGGCGGTGTTGAAGCAGCGGTTAAGGATCAAGATCATGGGCTTATCAATAATTGGCTACGACATATCAAAGATGTTATACGAAACCATGCTCAAGAACTAAAGCAACTTACAGATCATGCATTGGTGAATCGAGTATGTGAACTCAATGCTATAGAGCAAGCAATCAATGTCTGCAACACCTCAATTGTGCAACAAGCATGGAGTCAGGGTCAGTCATTAAGTGTTAACGCATGGATTTATGACCTTGAAGATGGAATCATCAAGGACTTGGGTGTAAGTATTAGTTCAAAAAAGGAGCTTAAAGAGAAAACTTAGTATAAAGTTAGCGTTGCGATTTATACCTTAAACATCCTGAATTCGCATCGGCCATTCTTCTCGATTTATACGAAACCCGGGACAGCTAGTATTATAAGCGCTGCGTATACCGATTTCTTTCATGCCAATTTTTAATAATACATTTCTTGACCTGGAATTTTCATCGTCAATAACGGCTACTATTTCCTCAGTGTCAATGTTCTCAAATGCAAAATTTAATAATCCTTGGGCAGCCTCGGTCGCGATTCCCTTTCCCCAAGCAGCGTGCTTTATGATAAAACCAATCTCGATTTCATAATCAATGGACTGAGACTCGACCACTAAATCCCAGTTAGTGTCGTCTTCGTCTATGGGCAACGGCAATAGACAACAAGTTCCAAATTTTTCGTGGGATTCTAAATCCCGAATGACCCAAACACCGATAGCACCGCCCGCCGATCTGCGTATGGACGTAGTCATTTCTTTTTGAATTTCTTCTACCGTTTCAACATCCCACAGAAACTCCATAACACGCGGGTCGGTAAAAAGTTCAATTGCGATATCTATGTCTTCCATGCCTAATGGAGTAAGCAATAATCGGTCAGTTTTTATATTCAAATTCATTCTATGTTGATTACTTAAATCTCTATATTACGAATCAACTTCGAGGCATGTTCACCAATCATCATAGATGGCGCATTGATATTGCCATTAGTAATACCGGGCATTATTGATGCGTCAGCAACACGCAAGCCATTAATACCATGAACTCGTGTTTGTGGATCAACCACTGACATTCGATCAGTACCCATTTTGCAAGTGCCGCAGGGATGATAGGCACTGTTGGCGTTTTCACGCACATAAGCATCAAGATCATCATCATTAGTCACTTCTGGCCCGGGTGATATTTCTGGGCCTCGACAAAAATCAAAAGCAGACTGGGTAGTAATATCTCTGGCAATTCGTATGGCAGTACGAAACTCTGTTAAATCCTGATCAAGCGATAAACCATTTAACTGTATTCGTGGAGCATCCAAAGGATTATTTGAGCGTAATTTTATCCAGCCCCGGTTTTGAGATTGAACTGGTCCAACATCAAAACAATAACCATCTTTGTCAGGCGGCGGTGACCAACCTTCGAGCAGATAAGGCCAAAAATGAAATTGAATATCAGGATGCTCAAGCGATGGATTGCTTTTCAAAAACGCACCAACTCGACTATGAGTAGTTGCCGCCGGCCCAGTTTTGAATAAAAACCACTGGAGACCTGCTAAAGCAACACGATGGTTAGCTAATAATTTATTTTTCGCCATACCTTTTGGACAGCGATGTTTGAGATGAACTTCCAAATGATCCTGCAGATTTTGCCCAACTCCGGGTAAATCATGTTTAACTTCAACATCATGAGCACCTAGTTCATCTGCTGGCCCAATTCCCGACAACATCAACAACTGCGGCGATTGAAAAGCACCGGTGCTGATAATGACTTCACGTTCAACTTTAACCTTAAACTCTTGCCCATTGTGGACGTAAGTCACACCTGTGGCACAATCACTTTCAAGTAAGATTTTAGTGGCGTGAGCTCTCGTTAGAACAGTCATATTTTCACGCTTGCGAGCCGGGGCGATACACTCCAAAGCACTTGCTGAACGCCAACCTTTGAAAACATTAGCATCAAACTCCGTGACACCTTCTTGCAAAACCCCGTTGTAATCCGGTGAATGTTGGTATCCGGCCTCAACCCCTGCTTTAAGGAACGCATCTTCAATCGGATGGTTATCCGTTAATTTCTGTACTCTTATCGGTCCTGAATCACCACGATACTCATTGACCTCACCTTGATAACTTTCAATACTCTTAAATGAAGGTAATACATCTTCATAAGACCATCCTGTTGCCCCTTGCTCAGCCCATTGATCAAAATTATTGGCATGCCCACGCACAAAAACCATGCCATTTAAGGAAGATGAGCCACCCAGAACCTTGCCTCGCGACTGAAATAACCGGCGATTATTCATATAAGGTTCGGGCTCAGTTTCAAAGCACCAGTTTCGTGGACCACCTGCATAAGTGTAACGTGAACCGGCTGGGATACGTGTAGTCCAATGAGCATCAGTTAGCCCTGCCTCTAATAACAACACTTTAACTGAGGGATCTTCAGATAAGCGCAAGGCAAGAAAGCCGCCTGCTGATCCCGATCCAACTATAATGTAATCATAACCGTCAGGTTTGGTTTTCATTTTGTAACAATCAATGCATCGACAATAGTGCAGCCTTGCTGATGGACAAGAACCGGATTCAAATCAATTTCTGCTATTGAATCGCTAAAGCTTGCTATAACATTTGAGAACTTAACAATCAAATCTACTAATGCTGCTACATCCATTGCTGGCTGACCTCTCACGCCTTTTAATAACTTAGTAACTTTAAGTTCTTCAAGCATGGTAGTTGCTTGTTGATCACTAACAGGAGCAAGGGCAATGGAGCGATCTTTGATTAATTCAATCAATATGCCGCCAGCTGAAACAATCAGCAGAGGTCCGTATTGAGGGTCATTTTTCATGCCCAGGGCAACTTCGACTCCACCTTGTGCCATCGGCATCACCAGTGCTGCAGGTCCGAGCCGCGTACTCAAGTCATTATAGGCTTCAGTAAGTTGCTGACTATTTTTAAGCCCAAGCTTGACACCTTTGGCTTCTGTTTTATGTTGAATACCTTCCTCGGCAGTCTTCAGAACTACCGGATAGCTAAACTGTTCTGCGGCGACGATTGCATTTTCTAAGCTATTAACTTTTTTAAATTGCACAGCGCAAAGACCGAAATCATGCAACAACTCAAGTGCTTCAGATTCTTGTAGTGCAGTCGACGCAGGCAGGCATTGTGTCCACTGTTCAACTTTTTGCTTGTCGATAATTGATTCAAGCTTGATGTCAGATACACTACTCAATAAACTAAATTCAACAAAGTTCTTGATTGAGCGTATCGCAAGATCAATCCCATTGATTACAGGAATACCTTGCTGTGTCATTTTTACCGCTATCTCAGTCAAACTAGCAAAGGTGAAACTATTAATGACTATCAACGGTTTCTGATTATATTGAGCTAAATCATCGATAACATCAAACATTTGTGGATAGTGAGTGAAACCATCACGAAATTCGAATTCGTAAGTGAGCAATCCAGTTTGCGGATCATCCAACAACACCTTGCCACACTCAAGATAAGTTTGCTCAGTATTTCTGCCCAATGCTCCCATGGCATCAAGCGGGTTATCAGCCACTAAGCCATGCTCTAAATACTGACGCATAGTTTGCTTAGTGTTCTCACTAACATCGGCAAAACTTAATCCATAATCTTCTGCCAAGTCGATCATAAGCTCACGCATACCACCGGAATCAAGTAAGCTGGCGACGCCAGGAAATTGAACGGGTTTACAGGTTGCGATCAACATCGCGGTCGTAATCATTTCATCAATGTCATTGGCAAGAATAGCGCCATATCGCTTACATAGAGCGATAAATGCATCATGGTTACCTGCTATCGCGCCTGAGTGACTGACTGCCAATTCAGCACTTTTTTCAGTGCGGCCAAGTTTTGTGATCACTACTGCAATATTCTTTTTTCGCGCTTTTTTAAGTGCTCTTACGAATCCATCAACATCCCTGACACTTTCAAGAAACAAAGCGATAACTTTAGTCGAAGATTGCTCCAACAAATAATCCATATAATCCGCCACTGTGGCGTTAGTTTCCTGGCCGCTGGAGATGACGTAGTTAAAACAAAAGCGTGCATCATTATTGGCCAAATAGGTCATGGCCGAACCCGAGTGGGCAATCAGACCAATATGTCCACCTGGTCGATTTTGAGGTGGTGCATCAAAGCTGATGAATATATTGTCATCATAGTTATAAAACCCCATACAGTTCCCACCCATAACCGGCACACCTGCTGCCTTGGCTTTTTGCTTTAATCGCTCTGGTAAACTGACTTCACTATCTTCCTCAATGTGGTTACTGGCATACATGACGATTCCACCAACTCCCAATTCCAGTGCTTGCTCAAAACTTTTTTCCAAGGCCAAACCGCTAATGGCAAATACAACAAGGTCAGGTATCGCCGACAATTCTGCTAAAGATGCATAACACTGTTGATCAAACAACTGCTCATATTTGGGATTTACTAGAAAAAGCTCAGCTTTGAATGATGTTGAATTTAGCAGTTCGTAAGTAGAGGTTGCCAGGCTGCCCTCTCGTGCCGAGGCGCCGACAATAGCAATCGACTGAGGTGATAATAAGCGATCTAACCAATGTGTCATCGAACTTCTCTGAGTGATTAGCCGCGGATTTTGACATATACTGCGAGTCAATTCTATTAGCAAAAACAGCACTATGAGTGACTCAGTAAAGGTTGAAATAAACCAGTCCATAATGGAAATCACCATTGACCGCCCTCCGGCAAATGCGATTAATCCCGAAGTTTCAATCGCCATACATAAGGCCTTAACAACCCTGCAAAATGACAACAAGCTTCAAGTTGCCATTATCACCGGCGGTGGTGAGCGAATCTTCAGCGCCGGCTGGGACTTAAAAGAAATTGCATCTATGGATAATAACCAGGATGCCCTGGACAGCTCCATCAACTGTTCAGGTGGCTTTGCTGGAATTACTGAATTCTGGGGTTTAAAAAAGCCTGTCATTGCTGCTGTGAATGGCATCGCTGTTGGCGGCGGATTCGAAATCGCTCTGGCCTGCGACATTATCATCGCTGCTGATCACGTCGAATTTTTCTTACCCGAAATGCAACGCGGATTTTTACCCGACGCCGGGGCAATACAAATTCTGCCTAGACGAATCCCCTATAACGTTGCTATGGAACTGCTTTACACCGGTCGCAGAATGAATGCACAGGAAGCTCAAAATTGGGGTTTAGTCAATCAAACGTGCAAGCAAGAAGATTTGATGCTGACAGCTAAAACCACAGCCGAGAACATTGCCAGTGGCGCACCACTGGCATTACAAGCATTAAAAGAAGTAATGCCGGCAATTCAAGAATTGCCCATTAAGGAGGCCTTTGCTGAAACCAAGCCTGGCAACGATAAATTTCCTGTTTATAAGAAAATGCTGATGTCAGATGATTTCATGGAGGGTGCTCGAGCGTTTGCTGAAAAGCGCAAGCCGGTTTGGAAAGGAGAATGAAAACCAAAGCCATAATATTCGACTGTGATGGTGTGCTGGTTGATTCTGAAATCATTTACAGTTCTGTTGAACGTCAATATTTGGCTGACATAGGATTACATTATGAAACCACTGAATACCAACAGCGCTTTCTTGGTTTAACCTATGAGGATTATTTACTACAGCTTCAAACTGACTATCAGGAATTAAATAAAGGCGAATTCCCACAAGATTTTATTCTGGCAGTGAAACAAGAATGTCTGAAAAAGTTTAAAACTGAACTTGTCAGTTTTAGTGGAATCAAACAGATGCTTAAATCATTTTGTGGTGAAATTGCCGTTGCCTCTTCAAGTTCAATAGAGCTTTTATATGAAAAGCTTAAACTTACTGAACTATTTGAATATTTTGATCCTCACATATATTCCGGTGAAGAGGTTGAGCATGGCAAGCCTGCTCCTGATTTATTTCTATATACCGCATCTAAACTAGATAAAAGTCCCTATGAATGTCTTGTGATTGAAGATAGTGTTAATGGTGTGAAAGCTGCTGTAGCTGCTAGCATGGAAGTTTGGGGCTTTGTTGGAGGAAGCCATGCAACTGAGAATTTGCATGAACAACTAATACAAGCCGGTGCAAATAGAATTTTTTCAAATTATACTGACCTGGCATGCTGACTGAACAAATAAACCATATCCTTGAAAATATAAGTTTACGGAATCAAAGCGCCCTGAAGCTTACTGATCCCGGTTTCCACAAAGATAATTTAAATGCTGACCTGGCACTACTGCCAGATACAACTCAGCAAGTTTCTCAAGTTCTCAATTATTGCTATGAAAATGATATAGCTGTCGTCCCACAAGGCGGGCGTACTGGACTTGCTGGTGGCTGTGTTAGTCAATCAGGCCAAGTGATTGTAATGACTGACAAGCTGGATAAAATTATTGAGATCGATGTAGATGAACGCATTGCTATCGTCGAGGCAGGCGTTACTTTGCAAAGCTTGCAAGAAGCTGTTGAGGAATACGGTTTGTCCGTTGGAATTGATTTAGGTGCACGCGGATCTGCAACCATTGGTGGCATGATTGCAACCAATGCCGGAGGTATGGAAGCTTTTCGTTATGGCTCCATGCGTCAAAGAATCCTCGGGTTAACAGTTGTTTTGGCAGATGGCAAAATCCTCGAAGACATGCCTCGTATCGCCAAATGCAATGAAGGTTATGACATCAAGCAATTGTTTTGCGGTGCTGAAGGAACCTTAGGAATTATCACCTCTGCTGTACTGAAACTGGAATCTGCTGATAGAAACTCTACAACCATGCTTGCTGCCTGCCCTAATGCTAACTCCGGGATAAAAGTTTTTCGCCACCTGCAAGACGTCAACGAATTAGAGTTGTTACGTGGTGAAATAATGTGGCATGACTACGCTCATAAAGTTGCAGAAGAAATTTCTCTTAAGAACGTATTAGAGTTTTGTGATTCACCCTTTTACGTAATCTATGAAACAAGTTCTCGTGTTTCCACCATTGATATCGAGGAACTCTTAGGTGAAACCTTAATGCCATTAATGGAATCAGGCGATATTTTAGACTTGATCGTTGCCAGCAATGAACGTGAACATGATGAAATCTGGCGAATCAGGGAAGAGTCATTTGTTATAGATCGTGGACTGTTGACGTCTTTGTGGTTTGATGTAACGATTCCTCTTTCTAAGCTTGATGACTATGCTCAAAAATTAATGCAACAACTCAGTCAAATGAATCCAAATATTCAAGTCTACTTAATGGGCCATTTAGGTGACGGCAATCTGCACATGACCATAGGCGCCGATAAACCCCTCAACCTTGAAGTCCAACATTCAATTTCCAAGGCCGTTGAGGCAAATATTAAAACAATGGGAGGATCTTTTTCGGCCGAACATGGCATCGGTATTGATAAGCGCAAAAGTTTAAAAGCCTATGGCGATCCCCAAAAAATTGAACTAATGAAGCTGATTAAAAAAACCTTTGACCCCAAAGGATTAATGAATCCCGGAAAGATTCTTTGAATAGATTCCCCCGGGTAAACCCGGAGTGCTTACCGTAACAGCCCTTTAGGGCTGATACGGTGAACATTACATGGCTACATTTTGTGATGTTCAATCTATATACACTCATTCATCCACGGGCAAGCCCGGCATTGAGTTATAGTATTGAAGAGCCGGGACAAGCCCGGCATTGAGTTATAGTATTGAAGAGCCGGGACAAGCCCGTGGTAGTCTGTCACTTACGCGAACGATAATAAATGTTAAGCCGTTGCGAATGCTTGAGCCGATAGGCGCAATTTCTTAACCAGATTTCGGCCCACTACCATCATAAACCTGTTATACAAAGAAAGATTCTGTTTCTCGATTTTCTCAAGATCTTCCAGGTGCCAGTAAACATATTTCACTGGCTTTTTAATAATGACATTGGTGCTGACCGGATGACCAGTCAAGACACTCATTTCACCGATAAAATCACCGCGTTTACAAGTCGCAATTTGTTTACCATCTTTTTCAATGATTACTTCACCATCTGTAATTAAATAAATTCGATTGTTTTCATCGCCATCACTTAAAAAAATTCCAGGAGCCCTTTTACCTTCCGCATTAATCTGCATCAACCGTTTAAATTCTTTAGGCCTGAGTGAGTGAAACTGATCTGTATAGATTGTTCTTATTGGATCCGGCAAAACAGTATTACTGCGCAGCATTAAAATCAAAATAACTTGAATGAAGTTAATAATCCCATAAGCAATATGCCAGCCAATCATGGAATCAATATCTAAAACAAAACCTGTATAAATATAGACTGCTGCCCCAATAATCAAAATAACTCGTAACCAAAGCACATTGGTCATTAAATATGCGACAAACCCTAAACCAGCAGCAATGTTATAAAGCAGTTCTCCATTTATAAGAATATTTTCCATTTCATTCTCCTCGTTGTTATTAATATTGGGACGAGATGACTTTGCTGTTTGAATGAAATAATTCTAATCCCCGAAAGGAAAAGAAAATATTAACTAGTTCACAAAACTAGTTGAGTATGAAAACAAATTGAGTGAATTCAAAAAACTATATCAGTATCGCATCTGGCGCAACATCTCCACGCCAGGTATAAAGCAAGAACATAGGCTTACCGACAGCTCTTAACTCATGAATCTGCCAGGGCGAATTATAAATAGCCTGACCATCATAGTATGTTGTCCACGTCTCGTCCTCACGCCGAAACTGCATTTCATTGCCGAGAACGTGATAGCACTCTTCGGCAGCATGATGATGGAGAGGGTAATGCAGGTCTGGACCCCAGATTCCAAATCCGAGCTTCATAGTTGGATGTTCGATTAACAACCCTGGTCCGATAAGTGTGCAATAACCATAATTATTCAAATAATACTCACCAAGCACTTCATAACCGGAAGTTTGTTGCCAATTGAGAAAAGGTGCGAGTTGATTAATAGCAGCGGCTATTTTTTTAGTTTGCTCACCGGCATCTGCAACTGGCAAATGCGAGACGGCTGGCAACAGAGATCTATTTTCAAAACCAGGGTATGTTCTGGATTCATCACCGATTAGCAGATCCAGAAAATCTGCCATATCGACAAATAACTCAAGCTTTGAATTATTTTGCTGCCGATAAAAATCCCTTACTGAACTGAAAAACTGATTTAAATATTGTCTAGGTAATGAACAAGGCATTATGCTAGCTTGAAATAATTTCGTAGCTATGTGTTACTTCAGCAGTTTTAGCTAACATGATGGTCGCCGAACAATATTTTTCAGTAGAAAGATTTATCGCACGTTCTACTTTTGCTGCCTGCAAATCCTTTCCTGTTAATTTGTAATGCAAATGAATTTTAGTGAATACTTTAGGTGGCTCATCTGCTCGTTTAGAATCTATTTCCAGGACACAATTGTCAAGCTCTTGCCGTCCTTTACGTAATATTGTGACAACATCATAAGCCGTGCATCCGCCCATGCCAACGAGCAGCATTTCCATTGGTCTGCTGCCTTGATTCTTACCCCCGGACTCTTCTGGACCATCCATGATGACGGTATGGCCTGTACCCGTAGTTGCTTCAAAACAGACATCTGAACGTAATTTTACTTGTGCTTTCATGAAAATAATTCCTTGAGTTTGTCACCGGGCGATTCAGCCCGCATAAAAGCTTCACCAATTAGAAATGCATACACACCATTATCATTCATTAGTTTCACATCATCTTTTGTATGGATTCCACTTTCAGTAATAATTGGTATACCTGCCGGAATACCTGATAATAAATCTATGGTGGTATCCAACGAAGTTTCAAAAGTGCGTAGATTACGATTATTAATACCGAGTAACACATTTTCCAATTCAAGCGCTCTATCCAACTCTTGGCCATCATGAACTTCAACCAAAACATCCAGGCCAATTTGCTGGGCGCAGTCATTTAATTGCGTCAATTGTGATTGATCCAATGCTGCTACGATCAATAATATACAATCTGCCTGGGCAACACGAGATTGATAAACCTGATATTCGTCAATAATAAAATCTTTACGAATAACTGGCAGTTCACAAACTACTCTGGCTTTTTCAATATAAGATAAGTCTCCTTGAAAATATTGCTGATCCGTCAAAACCGATAAACAAGTCGCGCCACCAGTCTGATAGCTTTGGGCTATTTCTGCTACATCAAAGTTTTTACGCATCACGCCTTTGCTGGGCGATGCCTTTTTAGCTTCAGCGATAATGGCATTTTGCCCAAGATTAATTCGCGAATGCATGGCTTCATAAAAGCCACGACATTCAGCCATATCTTTAGCTTGAGCTATAAGCTGATCTAAGCCGATCACAGCTTGATCAGCAGCTATTTCTTCTAGCTTTGTCCGCAGTATCTTTTTAAGGATGTCGGGTTTGTTCATGAAATCGTCATGCCGGACTTGATCCGGCATCTCCTTCGGATTAGCACTGGATTATCATCAGGAGATTCTGGATAAAGCCTTCGGCTTTTCCAGAATGACGGAGGAAATAAAATGACCTCAAATTCATCCCGATAACGACCGCGAAAACTGCACATATTCATCCAACTTTGCTTTTGCTGCACCACTGGCAATCACCTCGCGTGCTTTGTCTATACCGGCAGCCAAGCTATCTGAGCATCCAGCTACATATATTCCGGCTCCGGCATTTAATACAACTGCATCATGGGCAGCACCCTTTTCACCAGAAAAAATATCATTAATAACCATCAAACTTTCATCGCTATCCTTAACCACAATCGAACTGAGTGGTTGTCGTTCAACACCATAATCCTCAGGTTTGACCTCGAAAACTGAAATTTGGCCGTCCTTTAATTCAGCAGTATAAGTCGGCTGCTCGATACTGATCTCATCTAATCCATCCAGACCATGAACAACCAGCGCTTGTTCGTTTCCTAGATTTTTAAGCGCATTGGCGACTGGCTCAACCAAAGCTTTGTCATAAACACCAATAAAATTACGTTTAGTCCCTGCTGGATTCGTTAATGGCCCAAGTACATTAAAAATCGTGCGCACACCCATTTCTTTGCGAGGACCAATGGCGTGTTTCATCGCACTGTGATGGGCTGGTGCAAACATAAAACCGACACCAATTTGATCAATACAGTCAGCAACTTGATCGGGTGTCATGTCGAGTTTGATACCTGCTTTTTCAAGTAAGTCGGCGCTTCCCGACTGACTGGAAGCAGCCCGATTGCCATGCTTAGCGACCCTAGCTCCTGCTGCTGCAGCGACAATAGCGCTAGCGGTGGAAATATTAAATGTTTTTTGACCGTCACCACCGGTGCCAACAATATCAACCAAGTTATCAGATTTAGGCGAAACCGGTGTGGCCAGCGATCGCATTACACCTGCTGCAGCACTAATCTCATCAATAGTTTCACCTTTAATACGCAAACCCACCAGAAAGCCTCCGATTTGTGCTGGTGTGGCTTCTCCAGTCAAAATGGCATTCATCACATCGGTCATTTGCTCTTGCGATAGATTGTTGCCGTCTATCACCGCTTGAATTGCTTGTTTAATGTCCATAGTTAATCCTGTTTTTAATCTTTAGCAACGTCATCAACACCTATCTAAAAAATTCTTCAGCATCTCATGCCCATGTTCTGTGGCTATCGATTCTGGATGAAACTGCACACCTTCAATCAATAACTCATTATGCAAAACACCCATGATCTGCTGATCTTCAGTTCTGGCCGTTACTTTCAAACAATCAGGTAAAGTTTCCTCATCAGCAACTAATGAATGATAACGTGTCGCTGTAAAGGGGTTGGGCAAATCCTTAAACACACCCTCACCTGTATGATGTATTTCAGACGTCTTACCATGCATTAATTCAGGTGCATGAATAATGGTCGCACCAAAAGATTGACAAATTGCCTGATGACCTAGACATACCCCCAGAATCGGGAATTCTGCGGCCAGTTCATCGATTAATGTCAATGAGATGCCCGCCTCATTAGGAGTACAAGGTCCTGGTGAAATAACAATCGCTTTGGGAGCAAGAGATTGGATTTCATCCACTGTGGTTTGATCGTTACGTCTAACTTCAACCTGCTCACCGAGTTCAGACAAATACTGTACCAGGTTATAAGTAAATGAATCATAATTATCGATCATTAAAATCATGACAAACCTCCTTTTAACTCACCTCTGAGGACCGATTGTGCTGCCTTAAGTACCGCATTAGACTTGTTAACTGTTTCCTGCCATTCATTCTTAGCCACAGAATCAGCCACAATACCGCCACCCGCCTGGATATACAAGGTGTCGTCCTTAATCACAGCAGTGCGAATTGCAATCGCTGTATCCATATTACCGTTCCAGCCAATATAACCAATTGCACCTGAATAAACGCCACGCTTTTCAGGTTCCAACTCATCAATAATTTCCATGGCCCTGACTTTTGGTGCTCCGCTAACCGTGCCTGCCGGAAAGGTTGCCTTAAGCACGTCAATTGCGGTCATGTCATCGTTAATATCACCAACAATGTTCGAAACGATATGCATTACGTGTGAGTAACGTTCAATCGTCATCATGTCACTGACATGCACCGTCCCAGGTTTTACAATTCGGCCGACATCATTACGACCTAAATCCACTAACATTAAATGTTCAGCTAACTCTTTTTCATCAGCAAGTAAATTTTCTTCCAGTGCTTGATCCTCTTCCTCGGTAGCTCCGCGCTGACGAGTACCGGCGATAGGTCGTAAAGTCACTTCACTGTCTTCCAATCGCACTAAAATTTCAGGTGAACATCCCACCACTTTCAATTCATCCAGATGCAAATAATACATATAAGGTGATGGATTAATCATCCGTAGCGAACGATACAAATCAATCGGAGATGCCTCAAACGGCACCGAGAAACGCTGCGATAATACAACCTGGAAAATATCACCGTCGTAAATATACTGGCGGCATTTATCTATTGCTTTAGAATGTTGCTCTTCAGAAAAATGATAGTTGATATCCGGCTCAATGCTGTCACGATTATCCTTAGAAGAATAAGAAACGGGCTGGGATAGCAGAGTGACTAAACTTCGGAGTCGATCTTGAGCATTTTCATAGGCATCAGACGCTGCTGGATCAGCGTAAATGATCAAATACATCTTACCACTCAAGTTATCAAATACCGCCAATTCTTCTGACACCATCAACAAAATATCATCGGCGTCGATTACATCCGGTTTATTTGGATCTTCAAGATGTGTTTCGATATAGCGAATTGTTTCATAACCAAAATAACCGACCAACCCACCGTTAAAACGCGGTAAACCTTCAATTTCAGGGACTTTGAAACGTTGCTGATAAGCCTCTATGACGTCTAGTGGATTCTGATCGTCGAATTGTTCCAGCACTCCTTCGTCTGTCTCAATGGTTACAGTCAGTCCACGAACTCGGATACGGGTCTTACAAGGCAGGCCTATAAATGAGTAACGACCCCATTTTTCGCCGCCCTGAACCGACTCAAGTAAATAACTATAGGGTTGATTAGCGAGTTTTAAATACGCACTGACTGGCGTATCCAGATCAGCCAATACTTCATGTACAACCGGAATACGGTTATAACCCTGGCTTACAAATTGATTAAATTCAGATTGATTGAGTAACATGCCACCATGCCTAGTAAAAAGTTAAAAATAAAAAACCGTGCGATCTTTACTAGATACGCCAGCGGTGATGTGCTTTATTTTTAAACCTCTTCATAAACATAGTGATTAGAAAGCTTAGAGTCTCGATTAAACGTTAAATTTAATAAAAAGTAAACAAGATATATTTACTTTATGGTTCTAGTGATTACATTAATGAGATGCCGTTATATATTGAAACACCGCTGATTAAGTCAGAGCCATTAAGTAAATTTAGTGGTAAAAACATCTGGTTAAAAATGGAAGCCCTGCAACCTACCGGATCATTCAAAAATCGTGGCGTTTGTTTCGCCTGTGAACACAATGCCAAACAAGGTACAGAAGAATTTATTTCCTCATCGGGTGGAAACGCAGGAATCGCTGTCGCCTATGCCGGTCGTAAACTTGGCATACCCGTCACTGTAGTCGTTCCACAGAGCACTTCACAAAGAGCAATTGACTATTTAAAAAATGAAAATGCACAAGTAATTGTTCATGGCGACTCCTGGCAGGAGGCCAATGAACTCGTTCAATCCTTACTTAGCGATAATAAAGCGTTTATTCACCCCTTTGATGACCCACTGGTTTGGCAAGGTCATGCCACAATGATTGATGAAGTTCATCAGTCAGGTATTAAACCCGATGCCGTTGTATTATCAGTCGGTGGCGGTGGTTTACTATCGGGGGTTTGCGAAGGCTTAAAACAAAATGGTTGGCAGGATATTCCCATCTATGCAGTCGAAACAGAAGGTGCTGCATCCTTCCATCAAGCGGTCAAGGCTGACCAACTTATCGAACTTGAAAAAATCAACAGCATCGCAACAACACTAGGGGCCAAACGTGTTTGTCAACGTGCATTTGATTTATCCAAAGAAATGTCGATTCAAAGTGTTTTAGTCACTGACCAACAGGCATTATCAGCTTGTCAACAATTCCTCGATAATCATCGAATTCTAGTCGAACCCGCTTGCGGTGCTAGTTTGTCTGTGGTTTACGAATCCTTAACGACACTGGAAGATTTAGAAAATATTTTAGTAATTGTTTGCGGTGGAGTAACGGCTACTATCGAACAAATAAACGAATGGTCAGAAAAATTTAGCTAAATCGGGTTTAGCTCTAATGATTTGACTTTTTCTGCATCTTGGCCATCTAGATTCTTAGTCAATTCCACTCAGTTTCCATTTTCTATTCCATTTTTTTATTTGCTTTCCTCTGGTGATGGCTTCGATCATTGAGGTATGAGTTTCTACATAAATGAGTCATTTAATCTCATATCGAGTAGTGAAAGTATTTAAATTAGTTGTTCGATGTTGTTCTAGACTGTGCACAAGATTACTTGTAACGCCTACATATAGGGTACCGTTTCTTTTGCTGGTGAGAATGTATACGACTGGTTTTTTAATCATCCTTGATTTTGGGGGGTTTTCCTTGAAGAGTTGATTTTACTGGATTCCCGCCTACGCGGGAATGACGGAAACATATAAAAAATAATTGAGGCCCTGATCCTAAATTTCCATAATTATTCTTGCTCGAGGTTAATTAACTAAAATTGACTTACAATATCAAAACTAAATAATACTTCTCGATGCTAATATGATTAAAGATAAGTTTTTAATAAGATTTCAAGAACTTGAACAACAACTTGAACGAATGCCCTATAAGTACAATCAAGAAAATACTCTTATCTATGTATCTGATGGATACTGGAAAAAATGGGCAACGAGTGTTCAAAACCTTATTCGAGCAACCTTTGGTGAACAATCACCACACTTCGATAGATTTTCAAAAGCATATGATAATTGTTCAGGATATGAGAGTCATGTAAAAGGAATGGGTGCTATTTTCTATAGTGCTAAAGAAGACTTTGAAGGTGGGTATTGTTTTGACGTTGAGCTACGAGTCTCAGGTGAGATTTTTGGAGATTTTATTGTCTTAGCTAAGGAATCAATTGCTGAGGGCCATAAAGAAGTTACTGCCGTTTTGGCAAGTGCTGCGCTAGAGGATGCTTTAAAACATTACGCGCTAGCTAAGAATTTAGATGTTGATGGCAAGCCCATGAAAGAAACCATTAATGCATTAAAATCAAATGGTTACGTTTCTGGCGCTCAGAAAAGTTTACTTGATATTATGCCAAAAATTCGTAATTAAGCACTCCACGCAGACTGGGGAAATTTAAGTGAACCCGAAGTTAATAGTATGATTGGTTTTGTAGAGCAATTCCTTCTAACAAAATTTGATGCTTAATAAAAAATCTCTTTTTAAAAGAGTTTTCACTTCAACCGTTTATATTTCATTCGCTGCGGTTTGATAGTGTCGCCAAATCTTCGTTTGTAGTCTTCCTCATAGTCGCTGTAGTTGCCTTCGAACCAGGTGACTTGGGAGTTACCTTCAAAGGCGAGGATGTGGGTTGCGATGCGGTCGAGGAACCATCTGTCATGTGAAATCACAACGGCGCAGCCTGGGAAATTGAGCAAGGCTTCTTCCAATGCACGGAGAGTTTCTACGTCGAGATCGTTGGTTGGTTCGTCGAGCAATAACAAATTTCCGCCGCTGGCTAGAACTTTGGCTAAATGTACGCGGTTACGTTCTCCACCGGAAAGTTCGCCGATGCGTTTTTGCTGATCAGTACCTTTAAAATTAAAGCGCCCAACATAGCGGCGTGATTGGACTTCGTAACCGTTGACGTTCATGATGTCCAGGCCACCGGAGATTTCTTCCCAGATGTTTTTCTTGTCATCCAATGAATCACGCGATTGATCAACATAGGCAACCTGTACGGTTTCGCCCACTTTGAATTCACCAGCTGTTGGTTGTTCCTGCTCGGTCATCATACGGAACAAAGTGGTTTTACCTGCTCCATTAGGTCCGATAATGCCGACGATGCCACCAGGAGGTAGGTTGAAATTCAAATCTTCATACAGGACTTTATCGCCAAATGTCTTAGAAATACTTTTAGCTTCTATTACGACATCACCCAATCGCGGGCCAGGCGGAATATAAATTTCGTTGGTCTCAGCACGTTTTTGATAATCAGTTGAAGACAATTCATCAAAACGTCTTAAACGTGCTTTGCTTTTCGCCTGACGACCTTTAGGATTTGCTCTTACCCACTCCAATTCCTGCTTCATGCTTTTAACACGGGCAGCTTCGGTTTTTTGTTCTTGCTCCAGGCGTTTTTCTTTTTGCTCCAACCAGGATGAATAATTACCCTGCCAGGGAATGCCCTGCCCTCTATCAAGCTCCAAAATCCATCCTGCGACGTTGTCGAGAAAATATCGATCATGGGTTACCGCAACTACTGTCCCTTCGAATTCATGCAAGTAGCGTTCCAACCAGGCTACTGATTCGGCATCGAGATGGTTAGTCGGTTCGTCCAGGATTAGCATGTCTGGCGCTGACAGCAACAAACGGCACAAGGCCACCCGACGCTTTTCACCACCGGATAAGTTTTTGATGTCTGCATCCCAGGGCGGTAAGCGCAGTGCATCCGCCGCAACATCCAGTTTGTGATCGATATTATGAGCATCGGCTGCCTGGATAATGTTCTCTAATCTGGCCTGTTCGTTCGCCAAGGCATCGAAATCGGCATCAGGATCGGCGTAAGCAGCATAAACTTCATCGAGCTTTTCTTGCGCCTCTTTCACATCACCCAAACCATCTTCGACATTTCCACGAACGTTTTTGCTTTCGTCAAGCTGCGGCTCCTGGGCCAGGTAACCAATTTTCAAATCAGGCTGTGGTCGTGCTTCGCCGATAATATCCGTATCAATTCCCGCCATAATTCGTAGCAAAGTCGATTTACCAGCCCCGTTATAACCCAGCACACCGATCTTCGCGCCGGGGAAGAAGTTCAGATAAATATCTTTAAGAATGTGCTTATTGGGTGGAACGACCTTGCCCACACCATTCATGGTAAATACGTACTGTGCCATTCGATTTATAAAACTTGTGAAGTGCGCTAATGATATAGCCAGTGAGCTTAATAAAACAATAGCGATAGTGCTGATTTTAAGCAGACCCCGTAATGAATACGGGGCAAGGGCTTGTGAACTATTTACGTTTTAATATGATTATTAATTCCTTATAGTACTAAGCTAAACCAAGGGACTATCAATAAAACCATGAAAACAGCTATCGCTACAGTAATAATAATTTTTACAATCTGTGTTCTTTCAACGACGTTCACCTTGTTGACGTATTCGGTTGCTTAATTAATTCAAGGTTTGCTACTATAGTATCTCAGGCTCTGAGAGAAGCCTGTTTGTGCCGTTAAATTAACTATTTATACCCGGTTGACCGGGAACATACTGATCAATCGTGTATTGAGCAACATTAAGCCCAAGGAGAACATTATGCTTAAAACTCTTATTCAATCTCCCATTTTATTTTTGGTATTGGTGACGAGCTTGTTTTTAGCCGGCTGCGGCGATACCAGCCAAAGCTCCGCAGAGCAAGCGACTGAAGAAACCACCACCCAAGAGTGATGTATAAAACCGGGTCAGATTAACCACTGACCCGGTAACCACATTAATGCTGATGCTGGCCATGATTGTGGTGATCATGACTGGAATGCATTGGTGTGACGCCGATAAATGTAAACACCCCGAACACAATTACTAATACACCCGCTGCTTTTCGGATCCGATTGCTTTTAGCAAGACCTGATATTTTTTCTGCGGCCCCGCTCATCAACAGCAACATGGGCAATGTGCCTAGGCCAAATGCGGTCATGTGTATCGCGCCTTGTGTAATGCCGGGTAATGTGAACGTCCAGACCAAGGCTGAATAAACTAAACCACAAGGCAACCAACCCCAGAGCATTCCTAAACACAATGCCTGATGGAAATGTTTAACTGGGATAAACTTCTTGGTCATTGGACTAATCCTTTGCCACAATACTGCCCCTTTTCGTTCGATCCATGTCAAACCCAACCACCAACCAGATAGATACAATCCAAATGCAATTAAAAACAACCCCGAAAGCATCAATCCAATTCGATGGGCATAATCAGGATTAATTAAAGTAAACACACTGGAACCAATAAATGCTGCAATACCTCCTGCAATCGAATAACTAAAGATTCGCCCGAAGTTATAGGCAAATTGGAAACGCCAGCCATTGTCATTTTTATTGGCTAAGGAATTATTTAAAACCCCAACAATTCCTCCACACATCCCGACACAATGTAGAGAACCCCAGAACCCCAGCATGAAAGCTGCAAAATAAGTAATTGTCATTTAGAGTTTGTAGCGGATAGCTTAACTACAGTCTCTTGCGGATAATTTAAGTGTCCTCTTAAACGCCAATTATCAGTTCCGAGTTCAAGTTGCCAATTGGTTTCCAATAATTCAGGTAATACGGCCAAATAATTGCCTCCAGACTGACGAATCAAGTCAAGTACCACATCTTGCTCAGATACAGTGCGGTGAATAAACTTTAAATTCACGTTTTCTGGGTATTCAGTTGGTTCAACCGAATCCAAATCCATATTCACCAAGTTTTTTTCGATCTTTAAATCGAGTAATGCAGTCAAACCAAGTTGGCTGGCTGTTTCATCGCGCTCAATGGTTTGATTAATTTGTTTGCCTTTTTTGTAATAGTCATCCTCAACGACACCGTCATAGTGAGTGATTGAAAACACAACAAAAGCAATTCCCACCACAACGGTCGTTAAGGGCAATAACACCACCAGCCATAAAGCTGGATTTTTATAAAACGGTGAGTCAGGTTTAATCAACATTATCAACTATTCCGGACCCAGAAAACGTGCCTGTTGTGTTGTAGAAATAGACTCATCCTCCATAGCAATTACCTTGAATTCCACATCAGTAGATGTTGCAGTTAGGTTTTCAGGATTGACAATTAATCTTACGACGATATCTTTAATTTCACCAGCCGCCACGAAAGTGTCATCATCATCCATTTTGATGTCTAATCCCTGAATGCCGTTGGCACTGACTAAAAACTCATAGTCGGTATTTTGCTTATTGGTTAATTTTAAAGTGTAAATGTTTTCAATCTGCCCGGCTGAATTCTCTCGATAAAGGCTATTACGATCTCTTAAAACGTCAAGCTTGACCGCACTTCTGGTCACAATGCTCAAGCTTAAAACACTCAGCAGAGTTAATAAAACCAATCCGTAAATGATAACACGCGGCCTTAATATTCGGGTTGGTTGGCCCTGCATGGCATTTTCTGTGGTGTATTTGATTAACCCCTTGGGATAATTCATTTTTTCCATCACGCTGTCGCACACGTCCACACATGCGGAACAACTTATGCATTTGTATTGCAAGCCATCACGTATGTCGATGCCAGTTGGGCAAACTTGGACACACATACTGCAGTTAATACAACTGCCCAAGTCCAATGATTGCAAATCGGCACCTCGTTTGCGTGATCCTCTGGGTTCACCGCGAGCCTGATCATAAGAAATAATCAAGGTGTTTTTATCGAACATGGCACCCTGAAAACGGGCATAGGGGCACATATAAATACAAACCTTTTCCCGCAACCAGCCGGCATTGCCATAGGTGGCAAACCCATAAAACAACACCCAAAACGTTTCCCAGGGGCCGGTGGATAAACCAAATACTTTGAGAGCCAATTCTCTAATAGGAGTGAAATAACCGACAAATGTGAAGCCTGTCCATAGTGCAAAAATAATCCATAAACTATGTTTAAGCCCTTTCTTGAATAGCTTGGTCGTGTTCCAGGGCATTTTGTCCAGCTTGATTTGTTGCTGCCTGTCTCCCTCAACTTTGCGTTCAATCCATAGGAAAGACTCAGTCCAGACTGTTTGTGGACAGGAATAACCGCACCAGGCCCGGCCTATTAATGCGGTAAAAAAGAACAATGTCAGAGCAGCAAGAATCAGCAATGCGGTCAGATAAATCAAATCTTGCGGCCATAAAATTAAGCCGAAAATATGAAACTTCCTTGCAGGCAGATCAAACAACACCGCCTGCCTGCCGTCCCAACTTAGCCAAGGTATAAAATAAAATAAGCCTAACAATACACAGGCAGCCGTCGCCCGAAACATGGCAAACTTGCCAGAAACCATGCGCGGATAGATTTTATCGCGCTGCTGCTTGAGTTCTGTCTCAAGCCCTTTTGCTGGCAGACTCTGGGAGGTTGCCATGATTATGTCTCGGGTCGATTACTGACTATTGCTATCTTGCGATAGGCTGTAGATATAGGCGGCCAGAATATGGACTTTGTCTTCGCCTAAAATCTTGTCATGGGCAGGCATAATGCCGTTTCGTCCATTTCGAATCGACTCAATAACAGCCTGATAGCTATCACCATAAAGCCATACATCGTCGGTTAGATTTGGCGCACCCAAAGCTTGATTACCTTCTCCATTTACACCATGACATGAGACACACAACTGATCATAATTTTTCTTACCATCTTCAAGCATTCTTGGGTTAGCTGGTTCTCGAGTGAACGACAACACGTATTCGGCCACAGCGCGTGAACCATTTTCTCCGAGCACCTGATCCCAACCTGGCATAACACCATTACGACCGTTCAAAATACTCGCCTTGATCGTTTCGGCATCACCGCCATAAAGCCATTCGGCATCACGTAAATTGGGAAAGCTTTTTGCACCACGTGCATCTGAACCATGGCAGACTGCACAGTTAGTTTGATAAAGACGTTTGCCGGTTTTCAATGCTTTTTCATCTTTAGCTAAAGTTACTAGATCCTGGCCTGAAAACTGGCTGAATAATGGACTATAAAGTTGATCGGCTTTATCAACTTCCTGATTGTATTGTTCAGTTTGTGACCAACCTAATAGTCCTTTAAAACTGCCCAGACCGGGATACAGCAACAAATAAACCAGTGAAAATACAATACTCAACAGCAACATTCCCATCCACCATTTAGGAATGGGCGTATCGTATTCGGCTAAATTTCCGTCCCAAACATGTCCGGTTGTCTCAGTATGATCGCCAGAAGATTTCTGGTGCTTGATTGTAATAAACGCAACCAATCCATAACCGACAATACCTACTAAACTGATTATGGCAATAAACCAGCTCCAACCTTGATTAAAAAAATCAGCCATGATGGTCTCCTTTGTTCTGGTCTTCATCGGCGAATGGAAGATTAGCCGCTTCTTCAAAGTCTTTCTTTTTATGTTTACTGAATGCCCAAATTACAATGGCAATAAAAACGATTAGTGAAAGTGTTGTCAAAATCCCCTGAATCATCGTTGTAACTCCACCCCTAGACCTTGCAAATAGGCAATTAAGGCTTGCATTTCAGTGACACCCTCAAGTTCTTTAGCCTTATTGAAATCTTCTGTGGTGTAAGGATGACCCAGCTTACGTAGCGTTAGAATGCTTTTTTGAATATCTCTAACGTCTACTGTTTCCTCTTCCAGCCAGGGATAACCCGGCATGATGGAAGCTGGCACCACATCTCTGGGATTAATCATATGAACACGATGCCATTCATCGCTATAACGGCCACCCACTCTGGCTAAATCCGGGCCCGTGCGTTTAGAGCCCCATTGAAATGGTCGGTCATAAATAAATTCACCGGCCACAGAATAGTGGCCATAGCGCTCTGTTTCTGCACGAAACGGCCGGATCATTTGTGAGTGGCAGGAACTGCATTGCTCACGAATGTAAATATCACGGCCAGCCAGGCGGATCGGTGAATAAGGTTCCAGGCCTTTAATTGGTTGAGTTGTAGAGGTCTGAAAAAATAACGGCACGATTTCAACCAAACCACCTACACTGACAATCATCACGATCATGATGATTAATACACCCAGGTTTTTTTCTACTTTCTGTTGTATTGACATTGCCCTGCCTCCTTAAGAATGACTCACTGCGGGAATCGGTGCGCTGACCCGAGTTCCTGTCGCAATGGTTCTGAAACAGTTATAGGCCATGATCAACATACCCAACAAATAGAAAACCCCTCCTAAAAAGCGAACAATATAAAACGGCTCGATTGCAATCAGGCTTTCCAAAAAGCTATATGTCAGTGTACCGTCTGCATTTATCGCTCTAAGCATCAAACCTTGAGTAATTCCGGATACCCACATGGACGTGGTATATAACACGACACCAATTGTTGAAATCCAAAAATGAACTTCGACCAGTTTCTGACTATACATTTCCCGTCCGCAAAGCCTTGGAAATAAATAATACATGGCCCCCATCGTGACAAAGCCAACCCAACCCAAGGCTCCGGCATGTACATGGCCAATCGTCCAGTCTGTGTAATGTGAAAGTGCATTAACAGTTTTTATCGCCATCATTGAACCTTCAAAAGTAGACATCCCGTAAAAAGACACAGAAACAACCAGAAATTTTAAAATGGGATCAGTGCGTAATTTTTCCCAGGCTCCTGACAAGGTCATAATGCCATTACACATGGCTGCCCAGGATGGCGCTAATAAAACTAAAGAAAATACCATGCCGATAGACTGCACCCAGTCAGGTAAAGCTGTGTAGTGCAGATGGTGTGGACCGGCCCAGATGTAGGTAAAGATCAAGCCCCAGAAACCAACCACGGAAAGCCGGTAAGAATAAATCGGGCGATTTGCCTGTTTTGGGATAAAGTAATACATAATGCCTAAAAATCCGGCAGTCAGAAAAAAACCAACGGCATTATGCCCATACCACCATTGCACCATCGCGTCTTGAACGCCGGCATAGGCTGAATATGACTTCCACATACTGACTGGCAATGCGGCACTATTAACAACATGTAAAATTGCTACAGCAATAATGAGCGCACCAAAATACCAGTTTGAAACATAAATATGTTTGACTTTACGCCTGGCAACCGTGCCAAAAAATACAACACCAAAAGTAACCCAGACGATAGCAATAAGAATATCGATAGGCCATTCCAGCTCGGCGTATTCTTTGGTTGTTGTAATACCCATAGGCAGTGTAATAACGGCTAAAACAATTACTAACTGCCATCCCCAAAAGGTAAAAGACGCCAACTTGTCACTAATCAGCCTGACCTGGCAAGTACGTTGCACCACATAATAAGCAGCGGTAAACAAGGCGCAACCGCCAAAAGCGAAAATCACGGCATTGGTATGTAGTGGTCGCAAACGGCCAAACGTCAGCCATGCAATATCAAAATTCAGCGCTGGCCAGATAAGTTGTGCGGCAATATAAACCCCTACAAACATACCTATCACACCCCAGACTACCGTCATCACTGCAAATTGTTTGACGATGTCATAGTTATAAGTTTCTGTCGTATTTTCTGGTGTCATGGCTACCTCCTTAGTTATTGAAGCTGGGTTCAATACCCATGCCCCATAAAATGACCGTTGCAGCCAGAAGGCCAACCAATGTAACTAAACCCACCGCCAACACCGCACTGGATAATAAAAAACCTTTTTCCTTTGGCAAATCCAGCATGATCGGCACACCGATATAAAGCAAATAAACGCTGTAGATCAGAGCAGGTAATCCAATTAGATAAATCACCCAGAGATTAGACATGATTAAAAACACACCGATTAACATAAGTGGTGTAGCGGTGAAGGCGGCGAGTTGAACACAACGCGCCAGTGAGCGGGTAAAACCGTAAGTATCCCCCATCCAATGAATCATTCGCCCGATGGCGTAAACCGCAACTAAAATAGCCAGATAGAATACAATGGCGATCTTGAGAGCGCTGTCCACAGTCAATTTAATTACTGGGCCATCACCGACGCTCCAGCCGACCATGGTCGTACCGATATAACCACAAACAGGTGGGATCGCACCTAGTAATAACACCAAGGTGAAATAAACATTGTTAATGGTTATGTTATTGCGCCTGATTTCTCGCCATTCTTCCTGCGGCTTAAATAATAGACCAGGCAAATGTTTAAGTTGCATAAAAGTCTCCTTTGTATCTTGTGTCGAGCGATCAACGCTGTACTATTTGATCAACACATTTATAATTATAACTAATTACCATAAAATTTTTATGGATTTTAATCATAATAGCTATGAATGAATAGTCATATTAAAAAAATTGACAAAGAGCAGTCGCAATCGGAACAATGTTTTCATTGCGGTCAGGCTGTTATTGAACCCGGAAAATTTGAACTGGTCATTAGCGGCCAGCCTGAGCAGATGTGTTGTGCTGGTTGTCGTGCTGTAGCACAAACTATTTTTGAAAATGGTTTAGATGAGTTCTATAACTATCGTGACTCAAGCAAATCACAAAAGCCCGGCGACTTAATTCCCGCGATTCTAACTAAAGATGAAATCTACGACAGACCAGGTGTACGTCCTCGTTATGTCCGTTCCATCAATCAAAAACTGGATGAAATCACCCTAATGGTGGATGGCCTGACCTGTGCTGCATGTGCTTGGTTGATCGAAAAACAATTAAGCAAGCAGTCTGGTATAGAAAGTGTCGAGGTCAATTTTTCGAGCATGCTGGCAACAGTTAAATGGAACCGTGAGCAAATTGAATTGAGCGAGATTTTGAAATCAATCCGTGTGATAGGTTACCTCGCGACACCATATGAGCCCAGAATTCAATATAAGCAATTACAAAAACAGCAATCCCAACAACTCAAGCGAATTGGAATAACAGCTGCCTTGGGTATGCAGATTATGATTATCTCTGTGGGATTGTATTTTGGTCATTTTTACGGGATGGAGGACAACTGGAAAAGCTTATTTCAACGGCTCGGGCTGCTATTGACATTACCAATTATGTTTTATAGTGCTGTGCCTTTCTTTAAAGCCAGCATGACCCAGATCAAACACTTTCAGCCAGGTATGGATGTTCCGGTCTGTTTGGGCTTAACACTGGCTTTTTTAGCCAGTATCTGGACTATCATCAGTGGCAGTGGTGAAGTCTATTTTGATTCGATTACCATGTTTGTGTTTTTGTTACTGGTAGCAAGATACTTTATGCACACATCCTTGCTTAAAGCTAACCATAGCATTGAACGACTAGCTGCAAACACTCCTTTATCCGCATTGAGATTAATCGAGCACTCGATTAGCTCGTTAGCTGAGCAAACCACCGCAGAAGAACTTAACTGTGGTGACTGGATAAGAGTTCTGGCCGGACATGTAATCCCGGCCGATGGAATCGTGATACATGGTAATTCCACCGTTAATAAAGCAGTGATTAGTGGTGAAAGCACACCCATCAAAGTCACTGAAAACAGCAAAGTTATTGCGGGCAGTGTCAATAATGATGGTCCGTTAATTATTAAAGTCACCGCAAGCGGTGAGAATACTGTTTTTTCTGCGATTGAGAAATTAGCCAAACAAAATCTAATGAATCAGTCTATAGATGTACCTTTGATTGATTTTATTGCCCGCTGGTTTGTTCTGTGTGTATTACTTATTGCTGCAAGCGTTGCCCTTTATTGGTGGAACACTAATCCAGAACAATGGCTGGCGGTCACTATAGCTGTTCTGGTGATTACTTGTCCTTGTGCTTTATCACTTTCAGTGCCAACTGCCTATGCTAGTGCCAATAGCAGTGTGATGTCTAAAGGTTTGTTGGCAACCCGTACAGATGCAATTGAACAATTGACTAAAATTAATCACCTTGTACTCGACAAAACAGGGACATTAACTAGTGATAAGCTTAAGCTTGAGCGAATAGAAACTTTCGGGGGCATCACAAAGGCTGAAGCCCTGAGATTAGCGGCCAGCATGGAAATCAATTCCGATCATGTTTTGGCTCAAGTCTTTTTGGAGAAAAATAATCAACCGCCTCATCACTTGCAACAATGGACAAACAAACCTGGACTTGGCGTTAGCGCTATCATTAATTCGACTCACTATTATTTGGGATCAACTGAATTTATTTCACAATCAGTATCATTAGATAAAACTGCAAGTCACTCAAACTCAGTTGTTTGTTTAGCTGATTCAAAACAGCTGTTAGCCAAGTTCCATTTGACTCACTCCTTACGCACCGGAGTTAGCGATTTAATTGATTACGCAAAGCAAAAACAATTCACTATATTGATGCTAACTGGCGATTCACAAGGACCGGCTAGAGAATTAGCAGACCAACTGGGTATTGAAAATGTATATTTTGATTGCAAACCCGAAGACAAGCTTAGAATCGTTGAGAACTTGCAGCAACAATCAGCAAAAGTGTTGATGATTGGTGATGGCGTCAATGATTCGCCAGTGCTGGCAAAAGCTGATGTATCCATAGCCGTTGCCGGTGCCACACCATTGGCTGTATCAGGAGCAGATTTTGTAATGATTAATCCGTCCCTTGCTGCTGTAAAGGAATTACATTTGTTTGCGAATCAGACTACCAAAATTATACGGCAAAATATAAGCTGGGCGCTTGGCTACAATTTACTGGCAATTCCTTTTGCCGCATCGGGATTCATTAATCCTTTATTTGCCGCAATCGGCATGTCATTAAGCTCGATCATTGTGGTATTCAACGCACAACGCCTAAGGCAATAACTATGGAAGTTCTGTATTTATTAATTCCAATTGCAGTGGTTCTGGTAATAATTATTATCGGGATTTTTCTATGGGCCATTAAAAACAGGCAATTTGAAGACCTAGAGCGCCATGGACATGATGTGTTGATGGATGACGATAAAATTGACCAAAAATAATTTAGAGCGTTTTCAATAACCCCTTTAATACAATATCTTTATAACAGACCAACCCTAATACCTCTCTATTTTTCACTACTGGTGCCCGAGTTAAACCAAATTTATTGAATAGACGTGCACAATAGCGGATATCCATATTCGGATTAATTGAAATCACCGGTTTACTCATAACTTCGTAAACATTAATTCGTTCTGGCGCTTTATCAACAGCCAATACTTGTTTGGCCACATCTGCCAACAACAGAATGCCGTATTCATCATCATCATGACGGCGATTAACAATAATACATTCATTCTCAAGATGTTTAGCATCTTTCAAGGCCTCGGCAATCGTGGCAATACCATCTACCATGTCAAATTCTCTGTTCATGACATCTTCGACACGGATTACAGTCCTTTTGCTCATAATTCCTCCTCTACAGCGCCATGTAATAGCTCAACCTGGTGGGCAACGCCTACCGCATCTTCGACATCGAGCTTAAATGCAATGCCTGTCCCAGACTTAGTGTCGAACTCACCAACTTCGGCGATAGTTTCGAGAATTTCACGGCTCAAGTGTTCTTCAACCAGAAATAAAAGCACATCACGCTGAGTTTCTAAATTAAGGCCGAAGAAAGTTTTTGTTGTCTTAACGCCCTCACCTCTGGCACTAGTAATCACAGTGGCGCCTGTTGCTCCTTTTTCTTTAGCGGCATCCATAACATCATCGGTTTTATCATCCTGAACAAATGCACATATCAATTTAAAATGCATATCAATTCTCCGTTTTATCTTGTCTGCGCCACTCAGAAAGCTGAGCATACGCCATGACAGTAATCATTGGAAATAAACTGGCAAAGGCAATCAATCCAAAACCATCTATAACTGGATTTCGCCCCGGCACAGTGCTGGCCAAGCCCAAACCCAGCGCTGCAACAATAGGCACGGTTACAGTTGAAGTCGTTACACCACCTGAATCATAGGCCAGTGCGATGATCACCTTGGGCGCAAATATGGTCTGAATAATGACCGCAATATAACCTACTACGATGTACCAATATAACGGCGTACCAGTCACAATTCGATAAGTCCCTAAGGAAATACCAATGGCAACACCTAGTGCAACTGCTATTCGCAAGCCCCAAATTCCTATCACACCACCAGATACCTGATTCGCTTTAATCGCTACTGCTAGTAAAGATGGCTCCGCAATAGTAGTAGCAAATCCGATTGCAAAAGCGAAAAAATAAACCCATTTGTAAGCCATCCAGTCAATTGAGGCCACCGCATCGGTTGCCTGATTCACTAAACCGATGAAATCTGGCGCAGTAAGCTGCTCGGCCATGAGTTTGCCTAGTGGAAACAAAGCTTTTTCTAGCCCATATAGAAAAAACGCCAAGCCCAACAAAACATAAGCAAAACCGAAAATAACTTTTCCCAGATGAGGGATTTTGCGCCGCAACACAAACACCTGAAAACCAAAAATAATGACTGCGATAGGCAACACATCTTTTATTGTGGCCAATAGCGTATGGAGTAATTCTTCAAGCATTAGTTCAACACAACCATTCCATAAACCATGACAAAAATCATCGGTGTCAAAGAAGCAAAGGCAATCAAACCAAAGCCATCGGTAACTGGATTGCGCCCTTGAATCGAAGAAGCTAAACCCACCCCTAAGGCAGTAACTAAAGGCACGGTTATCGTAGAAGTTGTAACACCACCTGAATCGTAAGCAATGCCGATAATTTCAGCCGGCGCAAACACAGTCATGATCACCACACCGATGTATCCACCAATAATTAAATACTGAATCGGCCAACCGCGTAAAATTCTTAACACACCAACTAGAATGGCTATACCAACTGAAATTGCCACAGTCATACGTAGACCAAAAGCATACTCCGAGCGCGATGCTTCAGTATCAGTAATCATATTGCCTGTGGCGGCCACATTGGCGGCTTCGTCTGCTACAGCAATTAATGCCGGCTCTGCCACTGTTGTGCCGAAACCCAAACAAAACGCAAATACTAATAACCAGAAAACACTACCCTTGCGGGCAAATTCATTGGCCATGTTTTCACCAATTGGAAATAAACCCATTTCCAAACCTTTGATAAACAGACCAAGTCCAACAGCAACAAATAAAGTTCCAATGATTATTTCTGGCAGATTAGGAATGGGTTGACGTAACACAGCAAGCTGAAAAAAACCGATAACAATGATTATCGGCAATAAATCCTTAAAACTTCCAAAAAGCGTAGTGATGACTTCTCGCAAGTTGAATCTTTCCTTTTTCTAACCTCTTATTAATCTAACAGATTAAACAATCAAAGTGCTTCACTTTTCTTAATATTTGGAATCATATGACGTAGCGCAAGAAATGGGTGAATTTTCAAAGCCTGATTAATCGTTTCAATTGCCTCACGATTTCTGTTCTGCTGCAAATAAATAAAAGCCCGTCCTGCTAAAGCTCCAAAATGCCTTGGCTCTCTTTCCAATGTTTCAACTATATCGACCAAGGACTTTTCGTAGTTACCCAACATAAACTCCATGGTTGCACGCTGGTTCCAGCCTTCTGCATAATCTGGTTTCAACTCAACTACTTGATTCGACAACTCCCAGGCTTTTTGGTGGTCTCTGGCTTGTCTGGCAGCAGAAATTTGCCGCATTAATGCATCAACTTCATCGTCCTCTGAAATAAACCAGACATTCCAGATAACTTGCTCTATCTGTTTGGCTTCAAATTCATTAGTTGAATCTGCTAATGCTGCAAATAAATCGTCTAACTTTTGATCACGAGTCAATTTGTCTGCCAAAATTACTTGTGAGAATAAAAATCCACAGATAAAAAATATCAAAAAAACTGAATGCTCTATTAGCTTATGCTTGGTCATGGCAGTTACACGAATATATATAACTATTCTAACAGAATGTTCAAAACTGAAGTTTTTGAAGGTATAGTGAGTTGATAACCCGAAGGGAAAACAAATGGAACAATACTTAGCCGGGAAAGTTGCGCTGATTAGCGGTGGCCTTGCTGGAATCGGATTGGCTATCAGTCGTGCACTAGCAAATCATGGTGCTGTTATTGCTATCGGCTCACGCTCAGTTAATCAATCAGTAGTAGATGAATTAAGGAATGATGGCTCAGATGTCTATGCCGGATCATTAGATGTACGCAATACACAAAGCATAAAAAATTTCGTAGATCAGACTCTAGAAGAATTAGGTCCGATTGATATTCTGGTGAATGCTGCTGGCGTTAGCACTTCACAAACTGTCTGCGGACATTCTGATAAAGACTGGGATGATGTTATCGAAACCAATTTGACAGGCCCATTTAAATTAACTCGAGCCTGTTTACCAGGGATGATTGAACGTCAGTGGGGAAGAGTTATTAATATTGGCTCTACTGCTGTGCGTACCGCAACAGACGATCACCCCGCTTATTGTGCTTCCAAATCAGGATTAATGGGATTAACCCGGGCCGTAGCGCTTGAGGGAGCAGCCCATGGTGTCACCTGTACTATGATCAGCCCAACCTGGGTCGAGACAGAGATGATGAAGCGCAGTATGCAACACTATGCCGCCAGCAACCAAACTAGCCTTGAATATGAATACGATAATATTGCTAAACAAAACCCGCAAAAGCGACTAGTCCAATCCGAAGAAATAGGTGCTCTGGCTGCATTTCTATGTCGCGACGAAGCCAAAGGCATCACTATGGAAGATATTCAAGTTAGTGCCGGTGCGTTTTGGTAATCGTCCTACTTGTCTGATCAACTGACTCAATAGATTCCCCCGGGTAAACCCGGGGTGCTTACCGTAACAGCCCTTTCAGGCTGATCCGATCAACATCGCACCTTATTAAATCAGCGATGTTCAATCTATATACACTCATTCATCCATAGGCATCTATAATTCCAGTGTTCTTTCTGTTACCTCATCTATTTCAAAGTGCACGTCAAAACGAGCGATTAGGTACATCACTGACTTGTCAGATTCAAACAGCACAGGTGATCCCTCGCAAGCCCGGCATTGAGTTATAGTGTTGAAGAGTCAGGACAAGCCCGGCATTGAGTTATAGTGTTTATGAGCCGGGACAAGCCCGTGGTAGTCTGTCGCTTACGCGAACGCTAATAATTGACACTCTGTAATTCAGAGTTATATACTCTGAATTACAGAGTAATTTCCATATTTACGGTATAGAACATGGCAACTACAGACACAGCAGAACAAATCAAGTCCATCCACCAAATGCTTGAAAGCGGACACAGGAGTGTTCAACTAGAACGCCATACATTGGCATTGTGGGGAATAAGCATTGCTTTACTCATCCTGTTTATGGAGTACACATTTAGACCGCCTTATTATTTTGACTGGATACCTAGTGACTGGCTAGAACGGCAACTAGTAAAAGTTGCAATAGTTACCGCCACAATGGGTATAGTAATTTGGTTAGATACGCGACTGACTACATTTATTCGCAAGAAAAAAGACCATAGTGTTAGCTTCATTCAACAACGATTACGCTATATCTATTGGATGATAGTGGTTTTATTCGTGCTTTTTGGCCTAGGCACCATATTCTATGGCGGTGGAGAAATGACTTATAGCGTTGGAATAATCCTGGTAGGCATGGCGTTTTTCATTCAAGGATTATTCTCTCAACAAATGTTGTGTTGGGCGGGAATCTTAATCATCTTATCAGGGATTTTACTCGTATTGTTTGATTCACCATTAATACAAATGAGCCTGGCCACTAGTGTTTTCGGCATAGGATTGCCATTATTGGGCTGGATGATTGCTAAAGATCAAAGCAATATATCTTTGCAAAAAAGAATAGCTGGTACGGCAGTTTGGGCTCTGACAATTGTAATTTCAACGTGGAGCTTAAATGCATTTTTTGGATATCGTGAGAATCCGGATACCCAGATTATCACTTACGAAGAGTATGCCCATGAACGTTATGGAAAAATAGACAGAAAGGAATTTATAGTAGATATACCCGCTGGAACCACCATACCAGTGTTAGTTGAGTTAAAAACCAATTTAACAAATTTCCCAGCCCGAGCAAGAATGGAACTAAAACTTGCTGAGGATGTACAACTAGCTGTCGATCAAAACAAGGATATTTTTTATAAATATGGTGATAGCCCCTGGCTTAACAAACGCTGGCATGAGGACAAAATTCCTAGAGTTTATGGTTTTTTCTTTAATAGATATTTCACCGATGGCCAAATATACTTACGTTACGATTTCTAGTGTTAGATCCAATTTTACATCAACCAGTGCGCACAAGGCTGGTGGCCTGGTTATCAAGTCACGGTGAAAGCACGTTCACCGAAATAAAAGAATTGTTAGCCATCACTGATGGTAATCTTGAAGCACATCTTAAAAAACTATTACAGGCTGACTACATAGAAAAGCGTCGGCAGTCTGGGTTGGGCAGACCGCAAACATTTTATAAATTAAGTACCCATGGACGTCGAGAATTCAAATTATATGTAAAGCAATTGCAAGATATACTAGATGAAACTTAATGCACCAAAATTGTTCCTTATCAGCACAACTTTAAGTGTTGCTGTGGTTGTAATAGCTTGCATGTTCTGGACTGAATTCGAAATTCTTGAAGTTGCTAATATTATGTTCTGGGTTGGTGCCTTGACTATTGTGATTGGAGGCGGATTTTTTATCTCGATACATAATAAATATCATGGCCAATCGGTCGCAATAATGACCACATTAAAGCATCATGTTCCCGAGGATGAACATACATTAAAAATAAAGGAAAAACGAAATTCACGTAGAATAGTTAGTGGCTTGGCTGTAGCCGCGCCAGGAGTGATGTTGATAATCATATCTTGGTTGATATTTGCAAACAGCTAAGATTTAAACCAGACTAATACCAGCTTTATCAGGAGATCATATGGCACTCAAATTGTTAGGAATTGGAGGAATGGGGCTAATGCTTAGCCCTTCGGCGAAACATTTAGCGCAAGACGGCCCTGCCCGCTTCATACGTGTATTTGATCGAGGCACTAGGGATGAACGGCGCGATGCTTGTCGAGAAGCCTGGTTAGATCATGGTGCTGAAATTGTGAGTGACTATGGTGCATTGGTTGGTGATGGAGGCTTTGACGGTATTGTTATCTGCGCAGGTAAAAATGGCGACGATCGTGAAATTTTTAAATCTGTGATACCACATCTAAACCAATCCTCTAATGGTAAACCGTTTATTTTGCATTTATCTACTGTAAGTAGCGGCTTTGCGCTGGCTGCCCATGAATTCTTGAGTAAGCAAGGGATTGATTACGTCAATTATCCTTTAACAGGTGGTCCGCTAGGTGCGGAAACAGCCAACATGCTGATCCTGGCCAGCGGCGACAAAGCTATTTATGATCGACTCTTACCGACCTTAGAAACGATTGGCAAACCTAAGTTTTTTGGTGAAAGCGTAAGTGCCGGTGCTGAAGTAAAACTAATGGGGCAATTGATGGTATTCAATGGCTTAATTGGTATCAGCTCGGCCGCAGCCCTTAAATCAGAATGCTTTTCAGAAGACCTATCCGGTGCTTCACAGTCCGAGTTCTTCGATTTTCTCAATGGTGGTGCTGGAGGTACACGACAATGGGACGTGGCCTTAAGCAAAGGCGTGCGCGATGAAGTATGGAATCAGGGATTTATGATTCACCATGCAGTCGTTGATGCGATTTACGCTGCCAAGCTTTGCCGTGAAAGAGGGTTACCAGCTATTAGTGTTATTCCCATGGTCAGTATCGCTCTATCCTTTGCTTATTTACTCAAAAAATACGATGGCACACCTCTGGCAACTCATGCAATTGTTCGAGAAATGATAAAGACTAACGCCAGGGATATAGATGCTTTTGTAAATAAAAATGTTGATTACAACAATATCGAGGCCAGTATTAACAATAGTATTGATGTTCTACCTGATCATGTGAAGCGAACTGTGCTATTGGATATTAGTAGTGCTGATTTTAATCCAGTCATGTAAATACAATACCGTCATTCTGACCGTAGCGGAGAAACCTAAGCTACGACTCCGTCATTCCCGCGGAGGCGGTAATATCCTTAAGAGCCCAAGCAGTCTGAAAGAGATCCTGGATCAAGTCCAAGATGACGGTAGATAAACATGAACAGCGTTTTGGAGATCCCGGCACCAGGCCGGGACAAGCTCTAATGCAAAGTCTGTTCCTGAGACTGGACTGCCAGATTTGGCGTGTCGTCTTGTGCCAGGAAGCCACCAGATTGCCTGGCCCAAAGTTCGGCATATAGGCCTGCGTCTTTAAGCAATGAGTCATGACTACCTTGTTCAACGATTCGACCTTCATCCATGATCACCAACCGATCCATCGCCGCTATCGTAGATAAACGATGTGCTATAGCGATCACAGTTTTGCCTTCCATTAAACTATAAAGGCTTTCCTGTATCGCCGCTTCGACTTCTGAGTCAAGTGCACTAGTGGCTTCATCAAGGATCAATATAGGTGCATTTTTCAGCAGGACTCTAGCAATTGCGATACGTTGACGCTGACCACCTGAGAGCTTTACGCCACGCTCACCGACATGAGCTTGATAGCCTTTACGGCCAGATAGATCTTCAAGTTCTTCGATAAACTCATCTGCTTTTGCTTTTTTTGCTGCCTCAACGACTGCTTGCATGTCACTAGCATTACTGCCATAGCGAATATTTTCTAATACTGATCGGTGCAGTAATGACGTATCCTGAGTCACCATGCCGATTTGAGCTCGTAAACTATGTTGAGTCACATGAGAAATATCCTGGTCATCGATAGTTATTTTGCCCGACTTTAAATCATAAAAACGCAACAGAAGGTTTACTAAGGTTGATTTGCCTGCACCGGAACGCCCGACAATACCGATTTTTTCACCTGGCTGAACAGCAAGGCTTAAATCCTTAATAACACCACCGTGGTGCTCATCAACCACTTTGTCGTAATTGAATGACAAATTTTCAAAGGTAATTTTTCCTTGATCGACGATTAAAGGTAGTGCTCCTGTTTTATCGGTAATTGAACGTTCCCTGGCAATAGTTTCAATACCATCTTGAACCACTCCAATATTTTCAAACAGGCTGGAAACTTCCCATAGGGTCCATTGAGCCATGCCTTGTAATCTAATGATCACTCCCAACGCAAAAGCTATTGCTCCAACCGACACAGCATTCAACTGCCAAAGCCAAATTGATGTCGCCGCGACTGAAAAAATCAAAAAAGAGTTAAGCAGGTTGAGTGCCAAATTCAACTTAGTCGACAAACGCATTTGCAAATAGACATTATCAAGAAATAATTCCATGCCCTCGCGAGCATATTTGTCTTCGTCCTTGACATGAGAAAACATTTTCACCGTGGTGATATTGGTATAACTATCCACAACCCTTCCGGTTACCGCCGATCTCGCTTCTGCCTGTTCCATGGCCACCTGCCTAAGTTTAGGGACAAAATAAATCAGTGTTATCAAATACCCGAGAAACCACAGCAACATCGGAGCAGTCAAACGCAAATCACTGGAAGCGAATAATAATAATGTTGCGGTGAAATAAACTACAACATAAACAAGAATTTGCGTGATTTTCATCACCGAATCTCTCACTCCTAAAGCGGTCTGCATCATCTTGGTGGCGATGCGCCCAGCAAAATCATTTTGAAAAAAATCGACACTTTGTCGCAGCAAATAACGATGAGCCTGCCAACGAATCCGCATAGCAAAGTTACCGAGCAGACCTTGATGACTGACTGCGTTATAAAAGAATTTTAAGGCTGGCAGAATGATCAATACCAATATACTCATGCCGATAATTTTGAATTTATGCTCGTCATAAAAATTGGCCCTGTCCGCAACAGCCAGCCAATCCACCAGCTTACCGACAAAAGCGAACAACAACACCTCAAGTGTTGCTACACATACCCCGAGTACAACTACGGCGATGAGTAATGTTTTAAAAGGCCGCACATAGTGCAACATAAAACCGAGCAATGACTGTGGCGGCTTTTCCGGTATTTCTGGCGGAAATGGATCGCTAAAGCTTTCCAACCAATCGAAGACTTTGTTGACTAATTTATTCATATAACGAGTAATCTAACACTAAACGGATTATCTCAATTCATCAAACTGCTTGGCGTACCAAATTGCAAAACTGGCGACATTGGGTTCCAGTTCGGGGTTGAATCGACCAGGCTGGGCTAAAGGAGAATTTAATCCCTGCTGCTGATTTTCTAATGCATCAATGTCCTCATCGATAGCCGCCAATAACCGCTCAAAATAGTAATTAGCGCGAAACTCAAAATCCTTCGCCTGGGTTGTTGATTCTGGAAAACACAGTGTCAGCACGATACTCGAACGCTGTGGCGTTATAGGATAAGCCTCATAAATCCAGATCGACTCGGTTCCCGCCGCAAATGTCATGTTTGGAAATACCCAGCTATACCGTGCCCCATTTGCCGTACGCTCATCCAGCGATTTAATTTTCGGCAACATGTATTGTTGTGTAGATTCTAATAAAGCACCAGTACCTTCTGTGGCACCAAATTGTGAGGCGAAATCACCGCCGACCTGTTCGCTAGGTTCTGGTGCTAAGTAGATACTGTTGATCGAATCAGGATGGACATAGGGCAAGTGATAATACTCATTAAAAACATCCAAAAAAGCCTTCCAATTACAACCGACTTCAAATTGATGGCGTTTATAACTGGCAAGTTCATCAAACGACCAGGGCGCATGCAGCTGCTCAAACCCCTGTAAATAGTCATCAATGTCTTTAGCTTTGCCATCTAAATTTAAAAAAGCAAAGCCAAAGCGCTCTTCAATCAAAATCTCAATTAGGCCATATTGGTCGTAATCAAAGCTGTTGTTATTCTTGATTTTGGGCGCAGTAAGTAAGTGCCCATCAAGCGCGTACGTCCAGCGGTGAAACGGACATCGAATGACTTGACAGGAACCATCTCCCTCAAGCAATTTTGCGCCACGATGTCTGCAACTATTGGCATATGCCCGCAGAGTATTTTTACTATCCCTGAGTACAATGATGGGAACACCTATAATATCTAAGCTTGAATAGTCACCCGGGTTAAGCCATTGATCTGAGCGGCCCAAGCCAATCCAGTTAGCATAAAAAATATATTTCTTCTCTAACTCGAGGACCTCAGCATCGCTATAACAGGCTGGGGATAATGAGTGAGCAGTTGCAATTGGTGGTTTAACATTCGCTAACTGCTGCTTAAATAACGATATATCTAGATGATTCATTGTTATTCTCCAATTTCTAAGGGCGAAAGTATTTAATGCAATTAGGCCTGACAGTTTCCCAGCCTTGTTCCAGTATATCTATAACAGAATTCGGCAACGGACCTTGACTACAGCCATCAAGATTAGCCAGCAAATGATCGGATTTACTCGCACCTAAAATTATTCCATCACCATGTTCGCCAGCCAAGTTTGAGTGATGTGCCAACCATCGTAATGCGGCTTGGGTAGCAGTTATATTTTCAGTTTCACAACAACTGTTTAATTGTTGAATGACCTTAAAATATTCCTGTTTCCAATAACGATCCTGGTAAGTATCATTATTAGTCGCAAAACGTCCTTGATCCGGGGTCCGTTCGAATGAGCTATGCTTACCTGTCAACAGCCCTCCTGCTAATGGGTTATAGACATAAAAGCTAAGGCCATAATTTCTTAAGCAAGGGAATAATTCACGTTCAACATCTCGTGTCAGAGCGTTATACATACCTTGATAAACTTTTGGTTGCATCCAGCCTTTGGAACGACAAATCTCCATTATTTCTGCCACTTGCCAGGACGCATAATTGCTTAAACCAAAATCCTTAAATTTGTCTTGTTGAAATAATTCCCAGCATGCTTCAAGTGTTTGCTCTATCGGAGTGTCAAGATCAGGCGAGTGAAGATAAAGCAAATCGGCATAATCAGTGTTCAATCGCTTCAGTGAAATTTCAAATTGACGCTTTACCTCATCAGCTTGCAAACCATTGTCGTTCCAGGGGTTAACTTTAGTGGCAATATAGAATTGATCACGAGTTTGCGCAGTAATTAACTTGCCCAATAATTCCTCAGTTTTGCCATCGTTATACATATGAGCAGTATCGAGTTCATTATTCCCAGCCGCAACGAAGTGATCGAGCATAATTTGTGATACAGATGAATTTGCCTGATCAGCAAATGTCATCGTGCCTAATATGAGTTTAACTGCCCGCAAAATCCTAGAACCTCCAAATTATTAGCGGTTTCAATATTCTACTTACAGCACATTAAACCACGCCTATTCAATCAAAGATACCCACAGAATCAAAGATTTTAAAAATTCATTGTCAGCGCAGCCCAAATGAATTTATACTTAAAAATAATTAATGAAAAATATAAATCGTACGTGGAACAACTTACAGATTTAAAAGCGATATTACACTCCAAACGCGCGAATATTTATTATCTGGAAAAATGCCGGGTGCTTTACCTCACCGAAGAAAGCGTTGAAAAACAATACAGTCTCTCGAAAACAATCGAATATGTCACCTGCTAAATTAAGACGATAAGTGAAACGTGGCTCAATAGATCACAAAGATGTGAATAACTATAAAGCTAAAATGTTTTCTCCAGGACTCAATTTACCTTATCTAGAATTGCAAAGTTCCTCAAATGGAAACAAACACAGACGTTATATTGTTATTGGTGAATTGTCGAGTGAACCAACAACGGGTAATTTTGATACCTTCGGTTTAAGCAAAACGGCAACGATTCCATGGTTCTAATTGCCCAAGGATTTCATTCATCATTAATTAATGAATTTTGATATAATAGACATAAATATGTCAATATTAGATGTTTTGATGTATGCGAACCACTATACGACTTGATGAGCAATTATTGAAAAAAGCCAAAGAATACGCGATGGCTAATGGAAAAACCTTCACCGCAACGGTTGAAGAAGCGTTGCGCGAGAAACTGATGGAGCGACCTTCCGCCAAAACCAAACGCACTATTAAACTTAAAACAGTTAATGGTAAAGGCATAAAACCCGGCATTGATCTGGATGACTCTGCCTCGTTACTTGATTTCATGGATGAACACGATGTATCTGCCTGACGTTAATATTTTGGTTTATGCGCACCGTGAAGATTCAGAGTCACATGTCAAAGCATTGGACTGGTTAGAAGCATTAATTAATTCGGATGAAGCATTCGCCATATCTGAATTAGTGCTGAGTGGTTTTCTTCGGGTAGTCACGCATCCCAAAATATTTACACCACCTAGTTCTATCAGCGATGCGCTAGCCTTTGTTGAGCAGATTCGCAATCAACCGAATTGTGTCGTTGTAGCGCCACAAGAACGGCATTGGGGGATATTTACCAAATTGTGTAAGCAATCGAATGCAAAAGGTAATTTAATTGCAGATGCTTATCATGCTGCATTAGCTATTGAGACAGGCAGCGAATGGGTGACTACCGATAGAGACTTTAGCCGTTTTTCAGGTTTAAGGTGGTCAAGTCTTGATTAATTAATGACTGAACAGGTTGCTGCTACAAAAAATTATTAATTTTGACCTAAATTTTGGGCACTCAAAATAGTTCTTTAAAAATCAATAAGTTACAAATCAGGCGTTTCACATTGGATAAATAGCTAAAAATGAGCTATTTAGTTGTTTTTCATCATGTTTTTGAAATATCATTACTCTTAACTGCCGTGCAGGCAGCTTAGAAATGATTTGATTAGGACAATTAATTCACAATAAGGAATGATAATTACAGTATTTTTAACTGTTAGTGTATCTATACTAAAATGAATACGTTAGACATTAGCAGTTATTTCCTCTCGCATCTGCCTGATCACCTCGGCATAATCGGGCTCATTGAAAATTGCTGAGCCGGCTACAAATGTATCTGCACCCGCGGCAGCTAACTCACCAATATTATTAACTTTCACGCCGCCATCAACCTCAAGTCGAATGTCTTTACCCGAGGCATTAATCATTTCTCTTAGTAGCGCAATTTTGTCCACAACATAGGGGATAAATGACTGGCCACCATAACCGGGGTTAACTGACATTAATAAAACCAAATCAAGCTGGTCCATTACATGATCAAGTATACTCAGTGGTGTTGCCGGATTGAGTACCAACCCACATTGAAGATCGTGTTCTTTGATTAACTGTAAGGTTCTGTCTACGTGCTTGGACGCTTCCGGGTGAAAACTGATTAACGAAGCACCCGCTTGCGCAAACTCCGGTACGATTCGATCAACCGGTTCAATCATCAAATGCACATCAATAGGAGCAGTGATGCCGTACTCTCGCAAGGCCTGGCATACCAAAGGGCCAAAACTTAAATTAGGCACGTAGTGATTATCCATTACATCAAAATGAACCCAGTCTGCGCCGGCATTTAACACAGCCTCAACATCTTCACCGAGACGAGCGAAATCAGCAGATAAAATTGAGGGCGCAATAATATTTTTCATAAACAGGTCCTTACACTAACTAAGAAAATTTAATGTTCGCTTTAGCACTGATTCGGTTTAAGAGCATGAACGCCACCCGTCTAGCTAGACTAAACAATACTGGATTCCAGACAGCTTTATGAGCTTGCGGAATGACGAATTAGGCCATGACCATAAATAAAAAAGAGCCGGTTAAAACCGGCTCTATCTTATCATGCGTTACCGTTGTGAACTATCGGATAACCAGGAACATCGAACCCTGGCCACGGCGAATATTTAGCAATATTCTTTTACGGTCTTTTTTCGCCAAGTGCTCAACATCATCTGGGCTATCGACCTTTTCGCGGTTAACTTCGGTGATAATATCATCAGGAAGTAGACCTGCCTCGTCTGCTGGGGAACCAGGCTCAACATCAACAACCAAAACACCATCATCACCGTCCATTGCACGCAGAGATGCACCTTCAAGCCGATCAGTCGCATCTTCAACTTTGATATCTTCGACTGCGGCCACTTCTGTAGTCTGACTAGCTTTGACCTTGGTTGTCAGGCTCTTCTCACGTCCATCACGGACATAGCGAATTTTTAATTTACTCCCCACCCGTAACAAACCAACCGCGTTTTTTAAGCTAGATGCTCCCTTGATTTTTTTACCATTGACTTCTGTAATCAGATCACCAGACTCAAGTCCAGCATCGTCAGCTGAGGTGCCAGGAATAACTTCTGTCACTACTGCGCCGGTTTGATCATCAAGACCCAAAGCTTCTGCCAACTCTGGTGTCAAATCCTGGATGTAAACACCTAGTTGACCACGCTTTACCTCACCGTATTCAACTAACTGGTTAACCAGGTCTTTAACCATATTGACCGGAATTGCAAACCCGATACCTACGTTTCCGGCGCGACCTATGATGGCGGTATTAATTCCGATTAATTCACCACGTAAATTCACCAGTGCACCACCAGAGTTTCCAGGATTAATTGAAGCATCAGTTTGAATGAAATTTTCGTATTCTTCTATGTTCAAGTTACTGCGGCCTAAGGCACTAACAATCCCCGAAGTCACTGTATGGCCAAGTCCAAATGGATTGCCAATCGCGACTACAAAATCTCCAACACGCAGCACATCTGAGTCACCAAGTGGTAAAGCATTCAATTTTCGTGCTTTGACTTTAATCACCGCAACATCAGTTTTTGAATCACTACCGACTACAGTTGCTTCAAATTGGCGGCCATCCTCAAGATGTACGGTAATTTCATCTGCCATACCAACTACATGGTGATTAGTCACGATGTAACCTTCATCAGAATTAATGATTACGCCACTACCCAAGCTTTGGCTTTTTCTGTTGCGTGGCTGTTGCGGCAAACCTTCAAAAAAACGTCTAAAGAAAGGGTCTTTAAACAGTGGATTTTCTTCTGCCTTAACTGTGCTTGATGTAGAAATATTAACAACTGCTGAGCTAACATCTTCCAGCATTGGTGCCAAAGATGGTAACTCTTGACCATCTACTGCAAAGGGCAGTGCTGCAAATGTAGGTGCTGCAAACCCCATGGAAAAAATACTTATCAATAAAACCAGTTTGCGATTGAATCGCTTAGCTAGCTTTAGACTATTCATTGACAAAACTCCTTGCATATTTTGAGTACGTTATATATTCGGCTTACTGTCTTAAAACTGAATATGAAAAAATTACCACAAGAATTTAAAAATTCATTCATCAACCGTTCACAACACCGCTTGGTACATGCCCAGTTGGCACATGCTGACGAGTTGAATCGCAATGTGCTTGTTGGTCATCGAAAAAAATATCAGCACCAAATGTTTTTAAAAACTCACCTTTATCCATGCCACCTAAGAAAACCGCTTCATCAATGCGAATATCCCATTCTCGTAATGTACGGATAACTCGCTCATGTGCTGGTGCTGCTCTTGCGGTAAATAAAGCAGTCCGAATTGGTCCATATTTAGGATCATGCTCAGACTGTATTTTATGCAATGCAGCTAATACTGATTTAAATGGTCCACCTAATAAGGGTTTATCAGCCGCTTCACGCTCTGCATTGGTAAATGCCTCTAGTCCCTGTTGCTGAAAAACTTTTTCCGCCTCATCAGAAAACAGTACAGCATCTCCATCAAAGGCAATACGAAGTTGATCATCAGGATTTGGGCTCGCCGTATTGTTAGACGGAAGTATGGTTGCCGCTGCAAAACCTGCTTCAAGGGTTTTGCGTACATCTTCGGGATCAGCTGATAAAAACAAATGTGCTGTAAACGCCTTTAAATAGCGGTAAGGCCTTTCACCACCGGTAAATGCCGCCCGGGTCATGTCCAGTTTATGATGCTGAATCGAGTTGAATACTCGTAATCCAGTATCTGCACTATTACGTGAAATCAGTATAACCTCAACCTGAGGTTGATCTTGACTATCCTTGAGTGCGAGTAATTTTTTAACGAGTGGGAAAGCAACCCCAGGTTCGAGAATATCGTTTTCATGCTCGATTTGATAATGGCAATATGCATCAATACCTTGTTGCTCAAAAATACGATGCCCCTCTTCCAGATCAAACAAAGCTCTGGAAGAAATCGCCACTACTAGCTTGTCATCAAATTTAACTGGCATTTTTTGTTAACCACTAAACGACCATTCACGCCAGGCGGTCAATAACGGAAAATAAAGTCCCAATTTAATTGGATTATCTTCCTTCAAGCGCAAAATCGCTGCATAATTTTCCAATTGGTCCGTGTAACGTTGTTGCTCACTATCAAGGAAAGCTTCAATATTACCACCTTCATGTGTGCTGGTTTTGTAATCGATAATCCAACGCACACCTTCATTATCAATAAATGTGCGGTCAATAATGCTGTTTTCAAGTTGTGCTTGACCGTAACTGGTGAGTTGCCATTCATTATTTTTATTTGTATGCGTTTGACTCAAAATCCATTTTGCTCGCTCATCGGTTTTAATATTATTTACTGACTGTTTGATGCTTTGTATACAAGCGTCAAGCTGGTCTGACTCCACTCCGAGCGCTTGTAACCGACTTCGCCAATAACTAGTTTTACCTGTAACAGCCGTTTCACCGTGCTCGGCAAACTTGCAAATAATCTCGTGTATTAGAGTACCCATGTGCATGGCTGTAATGCCCGCCCATTGATATTCAACCGTTTGCTCCATGCGATTCACATTCGATTGATTAACTCGTTTTTTGGGCAATTCGGGAGCAATATAGTCAGTTGGTAAACGCTGATAGAAAATGGATTGATCAGTATCAATTTTGTCGTCATTTACAGGCAAATCAGTTGCTTCGATTTCATCTTGAATTTGGTTTTGCATAAGTGCTTGTAGTGAAGCAGAATCAGGCTGAGCACAAACGAACAGATGTAACTGTTTTATTGCTCTGGTACAAGCCACATATAACAAACGTTTACTTTCTTCTCGTTGTACGTTTTTCTCTAGTGAACGAATAAACTCATAGCGGCTGCTATCCTGATGATTAAGTTTGATTGGAGACAATAGTAGTGATGGTTGATTATTGATAATATACTCATCCCAGATTAATAACTTAGCCTCATCGGGTCTTGGTTTTTTATATAAACCTGGCAACATAACGGTATCAAATTCCAAGCCCTTCGCTGTATGAATCGTCATTAACTGTAATCTTGCCTGAGAATCGTCCGTTGATGCCCATAATTCATCCAGCGCTTTTTCAAATTGATCAAGTTGTTTCAGTTGTCCGGCTGATTCGATCTTATTCACTAGTTGAAAATAAGTATTAACATTAGGGTGATCACGAACATGAATCGTATCGGCACCTCCTAATTCCAGCCATGCCTGCCTAACCACATCATGGAGTGTATATTTACCAATCTTGTTGATTGCAGGACGCAAAATACTCTTAAATCGGTCAATACGTTTTTGAGTAGCCGTATCAAATTCAATGTTAATTTGTTCTAGAACTTGCCAGATAGTTTTATTCTCGGCGCTTGATGCAATTAGTGTCAGGTTGCTTAAATCAAGGCCACACCAGGGCGCGCGTAATATAGCTAACCATGATAAATGGTCACCCGGATGACAAAGTGCTTTGGTTAAGGCAAATAAATCCTGGATAAAACTTAAGCCCGATAGCTTTTGTAATTTGACGCCTTGATAGTCAATACCCTGTTCGTTCAAGCCTGTCACTATTGTATCCAGATGCGTACGACTACGTACTAAAACTGCAATGTTGTGCTTATTATCAGCCCTCTCTAATGTAGATTTAATTATCTGGCAGACCGTGCTCGATTCATTAGTTTTATCAACTGTATGAATACTGATTTGTTGATCACTTGTTTTCTCAACTTTATGAGCACTAGAAAAAGAATACTTTACTGCCGTGGTCTGTTGATTATCGTTAACTGGAAAAATACTGGTAAATTTATGATTCACCCAATCGACAAGTGGTTTTTCACTACGAAAGTTTTCAGTCAACTCGATACGGTTAAGCACAAGCGAATTAAACCCATGCTCAAATATTTGGATAAAAATACTTACATCTGCTTCTCGAAACCGGTAGATTGATTGCATGGGGTCGCCGACTAAAAATAATGTGCGTCCATCATCCAGTTGCCAGCCGGCCGTTAATCGCTTGAGTAATTCAATTTGAGTGTGTGATGTATCCTGAAACTCATCCACTAATAAATGCTGGATTTTATAGTCCAGGCGTAAAGCTAAATCGGTTGGGATTTCAGTATCGCCAAGCGCCAAGTTGGCACGGGTAGCAATTTCGATATGATCACAAACACCTTGTTGTTGAAAGATAACTGTCAATTGAGCAACAGCCAGTTTCAAAATTTGAGTAAGAGAAGTTAATAATTTCCATTCGTTTTCGTCAAAATTTGAATTTGGTAACCTCGCGATCATAGAAAGTTGATCTTCTAAAGCCAAATCCTCCAACACATCCAACACTTTTCTAAACTTAGTTTTAATTGACTCATCGCCACCATCCTTTGTTGTTGGAAAACCAATAGCCTTTGTTACAGCTCTTGGTGAACTGCTTCTTAGTTGATACTTATTGTTACTTCCTGTCAGCAACAAAACTACCAGTGCTTTCCAAGTATCTAACTCATCGGTTATTGGATTAGGAAATACTTGAATATCTTTTAATCCAACGATAGGCGAATCAGGTTTGTGTGTTGCTAAATTTTCTGCCGCATAGCGAGCACAAATTAACAATTCCTGCTTTAGATCCGGATCTAATTTTTGATCACAATTAAGTAGTGCTTGCTCGATCAGGCAACTCCAGTTTTTTTCCAACCGATGTCTAGCATCCTCGGCACTTAATTCACTAACTAAAAATTGCTGCCATTGATCACGTCTGGCGAGCATACTAATCAACAAATCACAAACTCTGGAAAAATTGTTATCCAGTGCTAATAAAAGGTTTTCAGCATCTGACTTAAACTCATTGCCGCTCAATGCAAACAGCAAAGCCTGTCGTGCTGCCAGTGAATAATGCTGACTGACATCATCATCAATTATAGTCGGCGCTGCGCCAAATCCAGCTGACCAGGGCATCTGTCTGACTAATTGCTGTGATAGCGCATCAATGGTTTGAATTCTTATTCGGGACGGATTATTGCGAAGCTGCCATTGTCTTTTATGATCTTGCTGTAATGCCAGCTTGGCACATTCGATGAGCTCGGCATCATCTGTTTGGTCCGCACGTTCAACCGATTCCAGTGCTGTCAGTACACGCCCGATCATTTCGCTTGCGGCTTTACGGGTAAACGTAATCGCTACGACTTCTTCTGGTGAATTTACTGTAGCTAATAATTTTAAATACCGTTTGACCAGAAGCGTTGTTTTGCCTGAGCCCGCCGGTGCCTTAACAATAAACGAGTGTGTTACATCCAGCGCCTCACTTCTGGCAAAATGATCAGCTGCTGGTTTCATCTTCAGTCACTAATGCTTGTTGCTGATAAAGGCGACACAATGATTGACGCTGACAATATTTACACTGAGTTCCAGGGTCTCTGGGGTTAACACGGGCAAAACCGCCAAGGTACTCTTGTGCTAAGCGATTAACTGAGGTTTGCCAATGATCGGCAAGTTGATTTAACCCGTATATCTGATGTTGTTTTATAAATTTATTACCCTTATTCACATCGACTATGCCACTAATACCTAAATCACCGTCTGCCAGTCCATCGAATTTCAACTCTTTCAACTTAGCAAAAGTAATGGCATCAATGTTCCCCTGATTAGCCAGCAAATAAACCGGCAACTGCGGGTCCTCGATACGGTCCAGATCTCTCAGCCATTGATTAGAATCGGCCCATCCGGTTTTATAATCAATAATCAACCTGCGGCCATTTTCAAGTTCATCAATGCGATCAATCTTTATATCCAAGCTTATTGATTGAACAGCAAATGATGATGTGTGTTCTTGTTGAATAACTTTAAATGGCAACTTGCGCAGACGTTCTATATTTAGCCACTTCATTACCAAACCAGATAAGCGTTGCTTTTCAATTGATGAAAATAGTTGTTGCTCAAGATGAAGCCGCTTTAAACTGATGTCAATATGTGTATTGACAAGCTCTTCAAGTTGATCGGATGTCAAAGAATCTAATTTCTGTTTAGTTTCTAAAGCTTGCCAAACCCGTCTTAACACATCATGCACCAGCACACCTTTTTGAGCTGCATCCAAGCCAGGTTGTGGCGAATCAATTGGATTAGCTTGTAAACGGTAAGCAGCATATGCCTGAAATGGACAGGCTGATTGAGTTTTAAGCAAATAGGTCCCGCCGGCAATAGTATCAAGTTCAAGTGGCTTACCGACATCATCCTTATACAGCTCTAAGTTCAGCTGCTGAGTTTGGGTAAATTCAACTTCTTGAGGCAAATCAACATTTTCTTGTTGTAAATCACTGAGCAAAGGAGAAACTCTAAATTCGGTTAATTCATCGTTTTTAAAATAACTAAAGCGAATTTCTTTAGCCATGTTTGTCAGGGCTGAAAACGTCAATTGAGCATGTTTTAAACTCGACTCAGTGGTCGAAAATGGCAGGTTATGCTTGCGTTGTAATCCGAAAGGCAGCAGAGGATTCAATCGTATTTTTTCAGGTAAAACCGAATCAGTCAATCCTGTAATCCAGGCTAAATCGTAATAGGCTTGGGAAATCTCGTCTAAATCTATTATTTTTATAGCCGCATTAGAATTGCGTTGCTGCGGCATACTAGCAGCAATCTCATTTAATTGAGCTAAGGCCTGTGATAATGAAAGCTGCTGAGTGACCAGCCCGCTGGTGCACATCTGCGCTAATAACTGCTGCCATTGCTTGAGTAATTGTTGCTCCTTGAAATTCAGGCAGAGCAAATCTGGCCAACCCAAAAGGTTCAACGATGCTGAAATAACGTTGCACCAGGAAGCAGATGATGTGCGGACAGGCAGTGAGTGGGTGAACTCTTTTAGTTTTTCTACCTGTTTTACCAGACTGCTCGCAGCACCGTTATCAGTCATATTGATTTGCATAATCAGCTGAATCAGGTGACTTAAAGATTCTTCGGGCTGCACCCTTGCTCGCAGTTCAACATCAAGCAGACTATAACTTTGTCGTAACACGAGTCGATCCTTGAAATACTGATCGCGTAAAAACAGGCTAAAGCAATCGTAATCAAACTTCGGCCGTAATAACTCTAGTGCAGTGATCGCAGCATCAATAAATCCTGTCTGTTTAATCGAATCGGTGATTGATAGTTCAAATAATTCTTGTTCACTCTCAGATAGATCAAATGCTGGAGTAAAAACACTGCGAAAAATCGAATCTACTTGTTTAGAACAGTTTCGAAGACCTGGAACAACAATAGCAATAGTCCTGTCAGGATTTTTCTCGTATTCGTTTCTGGCCCAATGTGCACTGGCTTTAATTTCCTGCTCGATGTTTTGATAAACCTCGACGGTTGAATCGAGTTTTCGTGCAGTATCAGTTTGAACAAATTCAATTACTGATTCGTTTTGTACCTGAATATGAGATAACCACTTTTGCTGATTAGGCGAAAAATCCTGTTCAAAGATGATCAACTTATTAACAGCCGGTTTGAAGTTTTCCATCACCATGATGTTGATTAATTGAGCTGAGTCCAGCCACCGGTTTTGTTTCAACATTGATGAATACTGTTCAAACCAGCGTTTGAAAACATCTACATCGTCACTAATGTGTTGCCATCTATTTGGTTTAAATTCATAGTCATGACATAGCTGCCAAGCTTTGACTGCCTGATTAACGCTAGCAACTTGATTCCAGAGAAAATTGTGTTGCAGTTGACTAATATCAGTCTGGATAACTTTCCCGAAAGCTAATTGCCGCTGCCAAGGTGACAGCAGTATCCGATGATCATCATTTTTATCTGCATAGTCTTGCCAACAGGACTGAATCCATACTTGCCAACTGCAAATAGTAGCCGTTGGCCAAACTTTATTACCCTGCGCTATTTGCCAGCAAGCATATTGAGATTTTAAATTTTGCGCAGCCTGATTCGACTGGGCAATAACGCTTGCACCTAGTTTTACTTGTTCGAATAAAGCAGCATTGTGCTTTGCAAAAGCTATCGATCGGCTCCTAATTGTTGTGCAAGTTCGCTCGATTGCTGGCGTTGTTGATCCGTCTGGTGAAATCTTGGGCTTTGTACAAATCCAGCTAAATGACGGTCAATCAAGTCGATCATTAAATTGATATGGGCCTGCGAATCATTTAACGATGGAATAAATTCAAACTTTTTACCCCCTGCTTGTAAAAAGAATTCCCTGTTTTGAATATCAATTTCTTCTAGCGTTTCAACACAATCGCTGGAAAAACCAGGTGTAACCACTTGTACCGATTTTACTCCTTTAGCAGGCAAGGCTTTCAAGGTTTCATCCGTATAAGGTTGCAACCAAGGCTCTTTGCCAAAACGTGATTGAAATGTTTGAATATATTCAGTTTTATCCAGACCCAATTTTTCGGTTACTAAGCGTGTAGTTTTGTAGCAGTGGCAGTGATAAGGATCACCGCAATCAAGATAACGTTGTGGCAAACCATGATAGGAAAATACCAGCATATCTGCCGGCCCATGTTCGTTACGATAACTTTTAATCGAATCAACAAGTGCATCAATGTATAACGGCTCATCATAATAGCCATCAATCATGCATAATGCCGGTACACGGCGCCACTGCTTGAGCTCACGAACGATCACATCAAAAACTGAACCGCTAGTTGCCCCGGAATATTGCGGATACAGTGGCAAAATGACAACAGCTTCCACGCCTTGATCTTGTAGGTTACGCAGTGCCGACGAAATCGAAGGTTGACCATAAGTCATACCTAACTCGATAACGATTTTATTCTGATACTTTTCTTGATAGTGTTGCTGTAATTGATTCTTTTGCGATTCGCTAAAAACTAATAATGGAGAACCTTTATCCGTCCAGATTTGCTCATAAGCTTCTGCTGAAGATTTTGGCCTGGTGGTTAATACAAAACAATTAAGAATAAACCACCACAATAACCTGGGTGCTTCTACCACACGTGGGTCAGATAGAAACTCTTTTAGATAGGGTTTTAAGGCTTTAGCGGTTGGAGCTTGTGGTGTGCCCAAGTTGACCAGCAGTACGCCTAATCGTTGGGTACTGCCATGTCGATAATCATCTTGGCCTTGGTATTGCACTTAATTTGAATAGCTTAATGTGAGGAACGGCCTGTGACACCCATTTTTTTGCCAAATTCAACCATACGCTTTAAAGACACCTCAGCCTGCTTACGTATCTCTTCGTCAATCAGGATTTCATTGCCACCGTTTTCCAAAACGTCGGCCATTTTTTGCAGATCGTTCATTTTCATCCAAGGACAATTCGCACAACTTTCACAGGTCGCACCTTCGCCAGCAGTGGGTGCTGGCATCAACTCAATGTCATCGCCGGCTACTTGTTTCATTTTATGGTAAATACCCATTTCAGTGGCAACAATGTATTTTTTTGCTCCAAGATCTTTAGCCGCTTGAATTAACTGACTGGTGGAACCCACTGCATCAGCGAGTTCGATCACATCAGCAGGTGATTCAGGATGCACTAAAACCTTTGCATCCGGTTGCTGTTTTTTAAGTGCCTCTAGTGCATCGGCTTTAAATTCTTCGTGTACTACACAAGCAGCGTCCCACATCAACATATCAGCACCAGTTTGACGCTGCACATAATCACCCAGGTATTTATCCGGTGCCCAGAGCACTTTTTTACCTTCTTCATGTAAATGTTGAATCAACTTCAAAGCTATTGATGAAGTTGCCACCCAGTCAGCTCTGGCTTTTACTGCTGCACTGGTATTGGCATAAACAACGACTTCTCGGTCAGAATGCTGATCGCAAAACTCGGAAAATTGTTCGGCCGGGCAGCCTAGATCGAGTGAACAGTTAGCATCATTTTCTACCAGTAGTATTTTCTTTTCCGGGCTTAGAATTTTTGCCGTTTCCCCCATGAACTTAACACCGGCCACCACAACAGTCGAAGCCGGATGTTCATATCCAAATCTCGCCATTTCCAATGAGTCGGAAACACAACCACCGGTCTCTTCTGCCAAGATTTGTAATTCACTATCAACATAATAGTGAACGACTAATACTGCATCGCGCTCAACTAATAATTTTTTTATTTTCTCGCGATAAAGCTCACGCTGTTCGGCTGATAACATTGCACCTCGATGAGCACGCGCATCAAATGCTGCATCACGAATTTCGTTTTTTAGTTGTTCAGAAATGCCATTGATTGAAATATTCATATTTTCTCCAACTAGGGAAGCTTAAAGTTAATACTTAATAGATGAGGTCATTATAGTACGCTTTCAATGCTAGCAAAGCTTTTACCATAAGGAAAAGACCGCCTATGCGGTCTTTTCTGTTGTGTATTTATCACATCAAATTGATGTGATTTGAACTACTTTTTCCTAGCTCTCTTTTTTGCCACTTTCTTTTTAGTTGCTTTTTTTGCGACTTTCTTTTTAGCAACTTTTTTCTTAGCCGCTTTTTTAGCTACTTTCTTTTTAGCCGCTTTTTTAGCAACTTTTTTCTTAGCTGCCTTTTTTGCTACTTTCTTTTTAGCCGCTTTTTTGGCAATCTTTTTCTTAGCTGCTTTTTTTGCTACTTTCTTTTTAGCCGTTTTTTTGGCAACCTTTTTCTTAGCTGCCTTTTTTGCTACTTTCTTTTTAGCCGCTTTTTTGGCAACCTTTTTCTTAGCTGCCTTTTTTGCTACTTTCTTTTTAGCCGCTTTTTTGGCAACCTTTTTCTTAGCTGCCTTTTTTACTACTTTCTTTTTGGCAGCTTTTTTAACTGCTTTTTTCTTAGTTGCTTTCTTAGCTACCTTTTTTTTGGCAGCCTTGGTTACCTTTTTCTTTGTGGCCATAAAATACTCCTAACCTGCTGGATATAAATGTTGATGTGAAATAACGATGAGTGAAAAACTGGTATTGTGCTAGACATTGCTGAGTGGTTTAAGATTTTTATCTTTGTCAGTTAAAAAGATAAAAGTTAAAAAGTTAATTGCGGCTAACTCACTCACAACGTGTCGTAATGATATTTTCCTATCAAGCTTTTTAGTACATGCAAATATAAACACGCTAAAAAAAATGTCAAGGCGTTTGTATATACACTTATAAAATATAAAAGTTATAAACTGCTTCAGATTCTTCAAAGCCAAATTTCAAGTCACACTATGCTTATCCACACTTAGAATCACCACAGCTTAAACAAGTCATACAACCATCCATTAACACCACAGCTTTAGTACTGCATTTCGCACATAACACAGCACTATCAGGAAAATCACTGGTAATACTGCTATTTTCAGTACTTGCGGAAAGTTGTCGTTGCTCATATTCAAGGCGTTTGGCATCAACTAATGCTTGCTGATGTTCGTCCAATGTATTTTCTTTGATCATGCCGATCATTTTCATATGTGCTTCGATCGCATCACCGATTTCAGCAACCAAAGAAGGTGTGTATTTACCGCCCTTTTTAAAGTAACCACCTTTAGGATCAAACACACTGCGTAATTCTTCAACTAAAAACGTTACATCTCCACCTTTTCTAAACACTGCTGAGATGATTTTTGTAAGCGCCACAATCCATTGAAAGTGATCCATATTTTTCGAGTTAATAAAAATTTCAAATGGACGGCGTTTTTCAAAAGGTGTTTCGGGATTAAGAATAATATCGTTAATGGTTACGTATAAAGAATGCTCTGATAACGGTGTTTTGATTTTATAAGTACTGCCCAACAGCATTTCTGGTCGCGCAACTTTTTCGTGCATGTGAACAACATTATTAGGAGGGCCTCCTGTATCACTAATATCAGCCTGAATCTGTTCGGGTGATTCATTAGCTGCGGATGTCTGTTGCTCCTGCGCTTTTTGATCTGCCTTTACAACGTTGTAATCAATAATCTTTTTGTCGATTTTTACTGCCATCTTGATAATCCTTAAAATTTTCCGTAATAGCCTTCTTTCAAGGCATCAAATAAGTTCGCTGCGGTATGAATTTCACCATCGTATTCGATTTCTTCATCTCCGGGGACTTCAATCACTTCACCGCCTTCGAGCTCAAAACGATAAGTCGTGTTCTTTAAATCGTCTTCTTTAACTAAAACACCCTGGAAAGCTTCAGGATTAAAACGAAACGTCGTACAACCCTTTAGATCTTTCTCATGGGCATAAAGATAAATATCTTTAAAATCTTCAAACGGATATTCGGTCGGTACATTAGCGGTTTTGGAAATTGATGAATCTACCCATTTTTGCGCAGCCGCTTGCACATCAACATGTTCTTTAGGTGTGATGGTTTCAGCGCTAACAAAATAATCCGGCAAAGCATTATCACCTTCTCCAGAAGTAGTCGCCTCAGCGTTAACCAATTTCCGATAAGCCAATAACTCATACGAATATACATCGACTTTTTCCTTGCTCTTCTTACCTTCACGAATCACATTACGGCTGTATTGATGAGCAAATGAAGGCTCAATTCCGTTGCTGGCATTGTTAGCCAATGACAAGCTAATCGTTCCGGTTGGTGCGATTGAAGTATGATGGGTAAAACGTGCTCCTTTCTCAGCTACTTGGTCTGTAATCTCTTCCGGCAACTGCTGCATATAACGTGAGTACTTGGCTAATAAGACTTTACCCTGCACCTTGTCACCAACCTCATAACCATCAGCTTTCATCTCCGGGCGTTTGGTTAGCATTTCTGTGGTGACTTCAAATTCGTCCAACATGATTGGCGCCGGCGCTTTTTCATCAGCCAGTTCAATAGCTACTTTCCAACCTTCAACGGCCATTTCCTTGGCTACTCGCTCAGTGAATTCCAAGGATTTAGCACTACCGTATTTCATTTTTAATTGAACCAGCGTCGAACCCAAACCAAGAAAACCCATACCGTGACGACGCTTATAGTTAATTTCATTACGCTGACCTTCTAAAGGCAAACCATTAATTTCAACAACGTTATCTAGCATGCGAGTGAAATAACGAACCACTTTACGGTATTTATCCCAATCAAAATAAGCATCATCAGTAAATGGATTAGCCACAAATCGGGTTAAGTTAATTGAGCCGAGCAAACAACTGCCGTAAGGCGGCAAAGGTTGTTCGCCACAAGGATTAGTGGCACGAATATCTTCGGTAAACCAGTTATTATTCATTTCGTTAATACGATCAATCAGAATAAAACCTGGCTCTGCATAGTCATAAGTTGAAGACATGATCAGATTCCAGAGCTTTTGGGCGGGGATCGTTTTATAAACCCGGCAGGCCACTTCGCCAAGATCATTGCTGACATGATCACCGTTGCCCGGCCAATAGCGCCAAACGATACGATGCTTACCGCTATCAAATTCATGCTGGCTGGCTGGAAAAACCAAATCCCAATCAGCTTCATCTTTGACTGCCTGAATAAATTCATCCGTAATCAGACAGGACAAATTAAACTGGCGCAAACGTCCGTCTTCACGCTTGGCTCGGATGAAATCTTCAATATCCGGGTGAGAAATATCGAATGTCCCCATTTGTGCACCACGGCGGCCACCTGCCGATGAAACGGTGAAACACATGGCATCAAAAATATCCATAAACGACAACGGTCCTGATGTGTGCGCACCCGCACCACTGACAAACGCACCTTTTGGTCTTAGAGTGGAAAATTCATAGCCAATACCACAACCTGCTTTTAAGGTTAGTCCCGCTTCATGAACTGAACTCAAAATACCATCCATTGAATCAGCCACAGTGCCGGATACGGTACAGTTGATGGTACTTGTTGCAGGTTTATGTTCCTGCGCACCGGCATTAGACATGATACGCCCTGCTGGAATCGCTCCGTTTTCCATCGCCCAGTTAAATTTTTCAAACCACTGTTGCTTTTTCTCATCGGTGGTTTCTACATCCGCTAATGCACGAGCAACGCGCACAAAGGTATCTGCGACATTTTCATCGATAACCTGACCGTCTTTACTTTTAAGTCGATATTTTTTATCCCAAATATCAACTGACGCTGGCTGTAGCTCAATGACCGGCACTTCATGATTAACTTCTACCGCCTTAACTGATTTCATTCATTGCTCTCTTTAAAATACATTATTAAAACAGTGCTTTTGCCCACGCAAACCGCTTATTTTCGGCTTCCCTACGTGCTGCCAAGCACCACACCCACGCAATATCTAGTTGTTCATGGCCTGGTGAGTTTTTCCTCTGTGCCAAGCTAGATTTTTATTCAAGTATTGCTTACAAATCGTTAAAAAATAACTATTTTATGATATTTAGCACTATATATAGCGCAATCTCTAATTTTGCCCACAATATATTGTGTTGTCAAATTTTTTTGTATTTTTATAAATTTCGCAAAGCCCCGTTGCTAATCATTTGAATTCAGCCCCAAAATTACTGCGGTGTGTCAGATTTTCGTAACTAATCAAGTAAAAAATATGGATTTGACCGTGACCAAGTTTGGGTAGCATGTTTTATAATCGTGGTTAACATACACTAACATTGATGTAATGCTGTATCACTTAAAAATCACCAAAAATTGTTGGCACCAAAGACGTTTCCTCTAATTAACCCATCTCCGTACATTGCATCCTGTTACTTTTTAGATGAATACTGAACAGACGATTATATTTTTAATTTTGATCACCACCCTGATCATGTTTGCCTGGGGACGTTTTCGCTATGATATCGTCGCCATGGCTGCTTTAATGGCTTGTGTTTTGGCTAAACTGGTTGATCCAGCTAATGCATTCAGTGGTTTTGGACATCCTGCAGTCATTACAGTAGCTTGTGTACTTATTATTAGCCACGCTTTACAAAATTCGGGCGTGGTTGATTTAATCGCAGTTAAACTAGCTCCTCATACTAAGAATATATATGTCCATGTCGGGGCTCTGACAGCGCTGGTAACTATTGCCTCGGCATTCATGAATAACGTCGGTGCACTAGCATTAATGCTACCCGTCGCCATCGCCACAGCCCATGAACACAAACGCTCACCTGCGTTTTTATTAATGCCTCTTGCCTTTGGCAGTATTTTGGGCGGCATGACAACGTTAATTGGCACCCCGCCGAATATCATTATTGCCAGCTATAAAGCAGAAATCGGCTTGGCTGGCTATAACATGTTCGATTTTTCCTTCGTTGGGGTACCGATTGCCTTACTTGGTGTGGTTTTTATTTCGTTCTTAGGTTGGAAATTGATTCCTCGTGAACGCACTCAAAAAAATGTTACTCAACAGTTGATGGATGTAAACGAGTATTTAACTGAAGTTCGAATTCCCAAAGACTGCGATCTGATTGGCCAATCACTAGAAGAAGCTGTGGTTTTTAATACCGAAAACATTGAAGTTATTGGTTTAGCTCGTGGCAACGGCCGCGCAGGCCCGGTACCACAACGGCACGTAATCGAAGACAATGACGTACTGATTATCAAGGCTGACCCTAATGAAATCACTAAGGTTATCGATGAGAATGGACTAGAGCTGGTTACTACAGCTGACCAGGCATTTCAGCATTTAACCAATGATCTGAGTATGGCTGAGGCAATAATTATGCCGGGTTCTCAACTTGAAGGTCGAACCATTGCCTATTTCCGTCGTCGCACAGGTCATGCTATCGCGATGGTGGCCCTCTCTCGCAGTGGCCATACGGTCATTAACAAGCGATTACGTCGACAGGTTTTACAAAGCGGTGATATTCTGTTGCTGCAGGGCTCAGAAGAAGTTATGGAGACTGCGTTCAACAACCTGGGTTTACTGGCGATTGCAAAACGCAATATCAAACTGGGCCGTGAACGCAAAATCGGCCTGGCTGTTGGCATATTTGCTGCTGCAATTGGTCTGGGTGTTGCTGGAATATTGCCCTTAGTGATCAGCTTTGTACTGGCGATTGCAGGTTTTATTGCTACCGGCATTCTCAAGCCAAGGCAACTTTATAGTGAAATCGATTGGCCGGTAATCGTATTAATCGCAGCGATGATTCCTATTGGACGCGCGCTTGAATCCACAGGTGCCACCGCTTTAATCGCTAATAGTATAGTCACTATTACAGATGGCTTGCCGATTTGGGCGATTATGGCACTGATGTTGATTATCACCATGTTACTGACCGATATTATTAATAATGCAGCAACAGCGTTAGTCATGGCCCCGATAGCAGTTGGAATAGCTAATACCCTTGGGGTTAATCTCGACCCATTTTTGATGGCGGTTGCCATCGGTGCTTCAAGCGCGTTTTTAACGCCTATCGGGCATCAATCTAATACTTTAGTTATGGGACCAGGCGGTTATGAATTTACCGATTATTGGCGAGTAGGTTTACCGCTGGATATATTAATCGCATTAATTTCTATCCCTTTGCTACTCACCTTCTGGCCAATTTAATTATTAATGGCTAATCTCGCCCTTAAAATCCGTGATTTAAACAAAACTTATGATAATGGATTCGAAGCTCTCAAAGGTATTGACTTAGATGTGGAGCATGGCGACTTTTTTGCTCTGCTAGGGCCAAATGGTGCCGGCAAATCCACCACCATACGCATTATCTGTTCATTAACTAATAAATCATCCGGTCTGGTAGAAATTTATGGTACAGATATCGACCAAAACTTCAGTTTAGCTAAGTCACATCTGGGCATCGTGCCACAGGAATTTAATTTCAGTGTTTTTGAAACGCCGCTACAAATCGTTACCAATCAAGCGGGTTATTATGGGATGCATAAAACCCAGGCCATTGAGCATGCAGAATTTGTACTTAATAAACTCAGCCTGTGGGATAAACGTAATGAGCAAAGTCGAGGGTTATCCGGTGGAATGAAACGCCGATTGATGATTGCCAGAGCCTTGGTTCATCAACCTCGGTTATTGATTCTGGATGAACCTACAGCCGGAGTGGACATTGAAATTCGTCGTAGCATGTGGGAATTTCTCGAGCAAATTAATGCTGAGGGCACAACGATTATTCTCACTACTCATTATTTGGAGGAAGCAGAAAACTTGTGCCGTAATATTGCAATCATTGATGACGGTGAAATCATCGAAAACACTAGTATGAAAAAATTACTAAGCAAACTCAGCACCGAAACCTTTGTGCTTGATCTGGCAAGGCCGATTACCGAGCTACCCAAGTTCAATAAGCTGTCAGCCAAGTTAAGGGATGAATCGACACTAGAAATCACCATGCAACGTGATGATTACATGAATCAGATGTTCACCGAACTGACAAGCCATAATATCGAAGTCAGTAGTTTGCGTAATAAGAGCAATCGGCTTGAAGAATTATTCCTTAACCTTGTCACCAATAATTCGAATAATAATGGACAGTAAACTGACACTCATCACCCTCACGACTTTGGTGAGAAAGGAAATCAGCCGCTATTTACGCATCTGGCAACAAACTTTTTTCCCTCCGATTATTACTACTTCGCTTTACTTTGTGATTTTTGGCAATTTGATTGGTCAGCGCATCGGTAAGATGAATGGTTTCGACTATATTGAATTCATCGTCCCGGGTTTGATTTTAATGGCGATTATCACCAACTCTTATGCAAATGTCTCTTCCTCATTTTTTGGCGCTAAATTCCAAAATTTTATTGAAGAAATAATGGTATCGCCCACTTCACACCGAACTATCTTGCTAGGGTACGTTACCGGCGGTGTAACACGCGGTTTATTAGTTGGATTATTAGTAACGGTTGTTGCTCTATTTTTTACCAAAATATCTGTTCATAATTTTTTTGTTATATTCAGTGTTGCTGTTCTCACCTCTATTCTTTTTGCACTTGGCGGGCTATTAAACGGCCTGTATGCCAAAAGTTTTGATGATATTAGTATCGTGCCCACTTTTGTATTAACACCTCTAACTTATCTGGGTGGTATTTTTTATTCTATTAATCTTTTACCGGAGTTCTGGCAAAAAATTTCTTTGATCAATCCCATTCTTTACATGATTAATGCCTTTCGCTATGGCTTTTTGGGTATTTCTGACATCAGCCTGGGCTTATCTTTTGGTATTATTGTGTTGTTTATAGTGATTTTAGGTGGCTGGGCAAATCATTTACTTAAAAATGGATATGGAATAAGAACTTAACCCACTGACAGCGTTAATCCACATTTAAGGTTTTACCACTATTATTAAGCGTTCACAGCACTATAACCCTTTGTTTATCTGGGATTAGAACAATGAGTTTTGTTAAAAAGTTATTAATAGCAATTGGTATTTTATTTTTACTGCTTATTGCCGTTGCACTATTTTTGCCGGTTTTTGTCGATGTAAATGATTATAAAGACAAAATCGAGCAGCTTGCCGAAGAAAATCTGGGCCGTGAATTAAACTTAAAAGGTAATCTGGAACTCAAGACCTTTCCCACTTTACGCGTCAAAACGGGCGAATTGACGTTGGCTAATCCAGAAGGATTTCCACATCAAAATATGCTGGAAGTCAAAAATGCTGAAATTGGCATTCGAGTATTACCTTTATTGACTAAAAAAGTCGAAGCCGGCACCATCAAAATTGACTCTCCGGTTATTAACCTGACTAAAAAATCAAACGGTGATGCTAACTGGGAATTCCCGGTTAGCGAACAGTCCATTGAACCGGCAGCCTCAGATAGTGATTCTTCGGCTGTATTAGCAGCTATCGCCATTCAAGGCTTTGAAATTACCAACGCCAAATTGAGTTATGCAGATTTTAGTTCTGACACATTGGTGAACGCCGAAGAATTAAACCTGACTACAGGATCAATTATTCCAGGCACGGCTTTTCCAGTTGAGCTAACGACCAAAACTACAGGCTCAATGCTCACCGATCCAGTGCAGGCAAAACTCTCTATGAGCACCAATATTGATACAGCACTGACTAAACTCAGCCTAGCAGATTTAACCAGTGATATCAGCATGGGCCCAGCAAGTTACCAAATTACCGCTCCAACCATAGAATTTGATATAGAAAACAATAAGTTAGCTGCCAATGACTTATCTTTGGCTGCACCTGTTGACGAACAAAGCAAGGCCGATATAAAAATCCCTGAGCTTAACTTTGATTTGAATCAACTGTTAGCTAACATTACAGGCACTTCCGTGACTTATTCTGCAGCCGATTTAAATGCCGATGTCAGTGTTCCAAATGTAAGTTTTGATGCAAACAAACAGATTGCAACCCTGGATAGTGCTGATATTAAGGTCAGTAACCCCGATTTAAGTGCGCAATTAGCCTTACCCGAAACTAATATCGATCTAACTCAGGACGAATTAGCTATAAACGATCTAAGTGGCAGCTTCGCATACGGAAACTTGAATGGTACCGTATCCATTCCCCAGGCCGCTTTCGATAAACAAACCTCTGAATTCAGTGCCAAAGGCATTCAAACTTCAATTGCTGATGCCACAATTACCACCGACGTCGGCGGCGGACTCGATCCCATGCAAGTTAGTTTTGGTTTAAACACCGAAAGTTTAAACCTCAAACAAATCCTAGCGGCTTTAGACATTGCAGTTGAAACTGGCAGCGACACCGCATTAAGCAGTTTCGACCTTAGCCTGGATGGTCAATACGAGGATAACAGCGTTATTGTCAATGAATTTTCTGGCAAGCTTGATCAGACCAGCTTAAATGGCAACGCTTCAATCAAAGATTTCGCCAACCCTGCCTACGATATAAAACTTAATCTAGGTGATCTAGCTTTAGACGATTATCTGCCTAATGCAAGTGAATCCGGTGCTCAACAAGGTAGTGAATCGGCGGCGGCTGCAGCTGGAGCACCTGTGGCCTTGAGTCAATTTAATGTTAATGCTCAAATTAATGCCCAGCGTATTTATTCTGACGCCAATGGATTGTCATTAGAAAACTTAAAACTTGGCATCTCACCAAATGGGGAGGCCTCAGCAATTTCGTTCAATAGTTCCATCGGTGGCAGCACTGTGCCTGAAACGATTAATGTCGATTTAACAACCAACGCTCAGATCAATACAGAGAAAAATAGCGCAACACTGGGTAATTTAAATCTTAAGGCAAAAGGCCAAACTATCAATGCCGGTGTCAGTATTCCCAGCGCATCAATTCCGTTTAGTGCCGAGAATATTAATCTTGCCAATATTACAGCAACATTTTCTAACGCTGCTGCTAACGCTGAATTAAGGCTGCCTCAAGTTGATTTCAATGCAAACAATTCAACTGTAGTCGTTAACGATGTTAGCGGCAAAGCCGCTGTTAATGATATTAATGCGACTATTTTATTGCCTAATTTAAGTGCTGATTTGAATAATCAGCGCCTGAAGATCAATGAACTAGCCCTGGATTTAAGCGGCAAACAACCCGTTGGACGTCTGAGCATACCTACTCTTGACGTTAATCTTTCCAATCAAACTCTGGGATCAACCAACATTATTTTTGAAGGACAGGACGGTCGTGCTGAGTTGAATCTAAAGCCCACAGATGGCTCAAACACTTATTCAGGTAATTTACTGGCCAATAATTTCAATTTGCGCGGTATTCTAAACCGCTTCAATATTCTGACGGATTTAGATGATAAAAGCGCTTTAACACAGGTCAATATTCAGTCACCGGTGACATTTAGTGAAACCAAATTAAAATTAGAAAACTTGAAAGCCAGTATTGATTCGACTCAGATCAACGGTTTTGTCGATGCCAATATCGGCTTGAATCCTGTTTATAACTTCGATATTAATGTCGGTCAATTAAACGCAGATCGTTACATTCCAGCCGCTTCGGAAGAAGACACTACTAATTCAACCAAGTCTGTCGGCGCACCTGTTGCGATTCCTGTTGAATTATTCCAGAACACGACTGCCAACGGTAAAGTGCACTTTGATCAATTACTAATTGGCGGTGCTCAATTCGATAATTTTAATATCGGTGTTACCGCCAAAGATGGGCGCCTTTCAGTCTCGCCACTGGAGTCCGGCTTTTTTAATGGCCGCATGGATGGCAATCTGGCTGTTGACTCATCAAGTTCAAAACCAAAACTCAATTTTGACTATCAACTATCACAAGTAGCTTTAGAACGTGCCCTGTCTTCACTTGGCATTACCGACAAGCTGGCCGGCAATGGCAATTTCGCCTTAAAAATGAATACTGCTGGTGCAACGGATAAGGAAATGATTTCGAGTGTCAAAGGTAACGCCAATTTGAGTGTTAATAATGGCGCTATCAAGGGCGTTAACTTGCAAGATGTTTTATTTAAAGGTTATCAAGCTTATTCTGCTCTAAAAGATAAAACTGTTAATGAAAAATACAACCCGGCTGATCAAACAGAATTCTCGTCAATGACCGGTAGCTGGAGTATTAATAATGGTGTTATTACAGGCAAAGATTTGGATATTCAAGCACCGTTATTCAGAATCAGCGGTGGCGGCAATGTTTCGTTAGTCAGCAACACTATTGATTACCTGCTAAATGTTAAAGTGGTCAAGTCACTGGAAGGTCAAGGTGGCAAATCGATGAAAGAACTCGAAGGCAGAACCATCCCTCTTAGGATCACGGGCAATCTAAATAGTCCGCAATATAATTTGGATATCTCAGGTCTAGTTGTGGCTGAGGCCAAACGTAAAGCTCAAGAAAAATTAGAAGAAAAAATCGAAGATGAACTGGGCGAAAAACTGGAAGGCGAAGGCTCGTTACAAGAAAAATTGCAACAAAAAGCCATCGAAAAAGTCGGTGAAAAATTGTTTGATTTGTTCAACTAGTATAAATTCACGCAACTGATAACCTAACACAGCTAAAAGAGTCAACATTACTTTTAAAATTGGAGTACAAGATGTTACGTAAATTATTTTTTGTATCGTTTTTAGCACTTTTTATTGCTGCCTGCAGTGAAGAAGAATCAATCACCGAAAAAGCAGCTGAAGCGGTCGATAAAGCCGCTGAAGCAACTAGCGAAACTGCTAGCAGCTCCGTTGAAAGCGCCACTGAAGCAGTTAGCAATGCAGTCGAAGCAACGACTGAGGCTGTCAGTAACGCTGCCGATGCTACAACTGAAGCGGCCAGTAATGCCGTAGATGCTGCCACTGACATGGCTAGTGATGCAGCCGATGCCACAGCAGAAGCAGCCGGTGATGTAGTTGAAGGTACTAAGGACATGGCCAGTGACGCCGCCCAAGCCACTGGAGAAGCGGTTGATTCGGCCGCAGAAATGGCCTCGGATGCAGCAAGTGCTACAACTGAAGCAGCCGGTGATGTAGTTGAAGGTGCCAAGGACCTGGCCAGTGACGCCGCCCAAGCCACTGGAGAAGCGGTTGATTCGGCCGCAGAAATGGCCTCGGATGCAGCAAGTGCCACAACTGAAGCAGCTAGTAATGCTGTCGACACTGCCACTGAGATGGCTAGTGATGCCGCCGATGCCACAACCGAAGCAGCCGGTGATGTAGTTGAAGGTGCCAAGGACATGGCCAGCGATACCGCCCAAGCCACTGGAGAAGCGGTTGATTCAGCCACAGAAATGGCCTCGGATGCAGCAAGTGCCACAACTGAAGCAGCTAGTAATGCTGTCGACACTGCCACTGAGATGGCTAGTGATGCAGCCGATGCCACAGCAGAAGCAGCCAGTGATGTAGTTGAAGGTGCCAAGGACATGGCCAGTGACGCCGCCCAGGCTTCTGGTGAAGCGGTTGATTCGGCCGCAGAAATGGCCTCGGACGCCGCAAGCGCGACAACCGAAGCAGCCAGTGATGTAATTGAAGGTGCTAAGGACATGGCCAGCGATACCGCCCAAGCCACTGGAGAAGCGGTTGATTCAGCCACAGAAATGGCTTCAGATGCAGTTGATTCTACGGTTGATGCTGCCAGTGACGCAGCAAATGCGGCTGCTGATGGTGCTGAGGTAACAGAAATCGAGGTCAAAAAAGCAGCCGATGCAGCATCTGATGCTGTCACTACTGAATGAACTTAACCAATTAATCTTTTTAAAAGGCAGCATATAGCTGCCTTTTTTGTTTAATGCCAATTTAAATCAAAGCTTATCTTTTAAGCTGTAGTAAAGCATCCCGGCAATCAATCCGGGATACCTGAGTAAGGTCCCACCTGGAAACTTAGGGTTAGGTAGAGCAGCCATAATATCAAACCGCTCAGCCGTACCACTAACAGCTTCAGCAATTAACTTGCCTGCCAGGGTAGTCAAACAGACACCCTGACCAGAAAACCCTTGTGCGTAAAACACATTAGGCTGTAATTTACCAAAGCTTGGTAAGCGATTGAGTGTTATCGCTAAAGTGCCCCCCCAGGCATAATCAATTTTAGTATCTTTGAGCTGTGGATAAACTTTGAGCATTACTGGTCTAACAAATTCGGCGATATTTGCCGGGAATTTTGAGCTGTAGTTCTCGCCGCCTCCAAACAACAAACGCTTGTCGGCAGATAACCGATAATAGTCAACCACAAATTTACTGTCCGCCACCGCTACATCATCGCGAATTAATTGCCTGGCACCTGGCTCTGAAAGCGGCTGGGTAGCGATAATAAAATTATTGATCGGCATAATCACTTTAGCCATGCGCTGATTTAATTTGTCCAGATAACCATTACAGGCAACCACAGCATAATCTGCTGTAACCGTAGCATTTTGAGTTTTTACTTTTACCGGTTGGGTTTCAGTGAATTCCTGCGCAGGTGAGTGTTCATAAATTTTAACCCCCGCCTGTCGTGCCGCCTGGGCCATACCCAAAACATAATTAAGAGGGTGAAGATGTCCTGCACCCATGTCTAAGGTACCACCATAATAAATGTCGGTGCCTAGCATCCCATCTAATTCTTGCTTATCGACAAAGCGAATTTGGTCGTAGTTGTAATCGTTTTGCAATTTGTCGACTTCGTATCGATATTCCTCAAGGTAGGATTTTTTATGAGCAGTATGCAGCAAACCGTCTTTATAATCGCACTCAATTGAATGTTTGCAGATTCGCTCTTTAACCAAGTTCTTGGCTTCTTCGGCCAGCTGCCATAATTCATGTGCCCGGGTAGCGCCAAACATTTCTTCCAACTCTGACTGCCATTTACGTTGACCGGTGTGTAATTGCCCTCCGTTACGACCTGATGCACCCCAACCAATACGATTAGCCTCTAGCAAAATGACTTGGTAACCAGATTCAGCTAAATACAGGGCAGCGGCTACGCCAGTAAAACCAGCTCCTATAACACATACATCACAACGCTGACTCTCGCTGATAGTTTGAACATCTGCCACTCTAACGGCAGTTGCGGTGTAATATGAATCAATGTAATCTTGCCTGGACAATCTAATCTACTCGATTATGATAAGCTCTGTTACGATATACTATATACAAAATAAGATTGATAGAGTAATCGACAAATGTTCAAAAGAAAAAAGAAACTAAGCACAAGTTCCGCTTTATCCGGGCGTACTATGCCACAGCAGGTTGCCAGCGAACATTATGTAAACGGTAATGCACTGGAACCTCCATTCCCTGAAAGAATGCAATATGCACTGTTTGCGATGGGCTGTTTTTGGGGTGCCGAGCGTAAATTTTGGGAAATGGAAGGTGTCCACAGCACTCACGTCGGTTATTCAGGCGGCACTGTTGCCAATCCCAGTTATCAACAGGTTTGTAGTGGGCAAACCGGTCATGCGGAAGTAGTGCGAGTAGTATTTGATCCCGAAATAGTCAGTTATTCAGATTTACTAAAAACTTTCTGGGAAACCCATAATCCAACTCAGGGTGACCGTCAGGGAAATGATATGGGCACACAATACCGATCCGGTGTTTATACTTATAATGATGAACAATATCAGCAGGCCATTGCTAGCAAGGAAGAATACCAGCAGAAGCTGACCGCTGCGGGCTATCCAGACATTACAACTGAAATTCTGCCCACCTCAGTGTTTTTCTATGCCGAAGACTATCACCAACAATATTTGGCTAAAAATCCAGGAGGTTATTGTGGTCTGGGTGGTACTGGGGTTAGTTGTAGCTAGTAAATAGACTAATTAATAGAAACGGGTTCATCAGCAACATGGTTAACAAATAATTGTTCAACCTGCTGCTGGTCATAATGATAGGTCTGATTACAAAATTCACAATCAACTGTAATCATGCCCTGCTCTTCAAGCAATTCAAAAACTGAATCCCGGCCCATGGTTTCCAAGACAGTGTCTATACGCTGGCGTGAGCATGAACAATTAAAATAAACATTTTGCTGCTTGTACACCCTGACATCTTCTTGATGATAAAGCCGCTGAATCACTTCAATAGCCGGGAGATTGAGTAACTCTTCAGCTGAAACGGTTTGAGTCAGCAAATTAATCCGGTTCCAGTCTTCACTTTCTTGGTTAAGTTCTCTATCATCGGGCATTTTTTGAATCAATAAGCCCGCAACCCTATTTTTGTTCGCAAACAATTGTAAGCTGCTGGGTAACTGTTCTGATTGAGAAAAATATTTTTCCAGTGAGTCTGATAATCGTTGTCCACTTAATTCGATAATGCCCTGGTAGCGCTGTTTAGAATTTACTAATGTCATCACCAACCTGGCATTGCCATATATCTCTTCTAAACTGGAGCTGGGGTTAAAGTTTAAATCTTGTTGCCATTTTGCCAATCCACGCAAAGTATTTTTGGGATTAGATTGAGCAACCAGAGTTTGGATAGGACCATCACCTTGAATCTGCAAAATAATAGAGCTGCCTTGCTTGAGTTTGGACCTCAACAATATAGATGAAGCCAACATTTGCCCGAGTTGCTCTGCAACATGTAAAGGATATTCATGCCTGGCCAAAACATTGGCCCAACTTTGTTCCATTTGCACAATGCTAAGACGCGTGTTGGCCGATTCAATCAAACAAGGTTGTAGAATATCGGGCATATTACTCGGCTTCGGCAACGGATTTGAGTTTGGCCAATCCTTTTTCATACATCGGCCCCACCATGGAGTCCAGCATCAAATTAAAGTATTTGCCAATGATGTTGCCTTCGGCATCACTTAATAACTTCCAAGTCACATTGGTAGAATCACCATCTGCCGCAGTTAGAATTTCCGCAACAGGCTGGCCCTGTTGTCCAAAATCTAACGCCACCACAACTTTTTCATTCGTTACTGATTCAATAATTTCCTGTGTGCCTTTACCAACGTGCTTGTGCTCACTATTCCAACTCATTTTAGCGCCCACACCAGACTCAGGGCCGCTAAATTCATATTGAGTATTGGGATCAATTTCATGCCAAGGTGACCATTCATTAAATCGACTCGGATTATTAACAATAGCAAATACCTTGTCGGCCGATTGATTGATACTAATACTACGCTCAACCTGTGCGGTTTGGGGCAGAAAAAAACCTATTACTACGACAGCGAGAATAGCGATAGCGAGAAATGCAAGAATAAACTTAATAATCTTCATGGTTTTTGCGGTCTGTTAATCTTTCAATGATAGAATTCACTACAATTATATCAGTACCATCCGTTAAGATTTACTTTACCAATGAGAGTATTAAATGAAAAATTTATTTGATGTCGAACAATTAACACAATTTGAATTTGGTGCCATAGTCTTCACAGTTTTAATCGCCGGCCTGGTTTTCGGTTGTCTAATCGCCTGGGGTTTACTGAACCGAAAAAGCAATCCCAATGCTGTGGCCGCTGCTAAAATCCAGGAAGAATTCGAAGAATATAAAGAAAAAGTCGATGAACACTTCAATCAAACCTCAGAAATGTTCAAGGACGTCACTACACAATACAAAAAACTATATGATCATATGGCTGTGGGTGCCATTGAATTGAGTAATACCGATACTGTCGCCATGCCAAGACTTGAGATGCAAGACTCGGAAGACGAATTGGATAAAACTCCCCAGGAAACCGATATAGATCAAACTGATACCGTTGCAGAACAAGAATCAACCAGCGAAGATGCTATTGAAAACGAGCAAACAGTAGAGCAAGAAAGTACTGAAAACCTGGAAGAAACCACAGAAGAAATTGTAGAAAATCAAACTCCTGAGGAGAAAAAAACCAGCTAATCTTTCAATAATGAATTAATCTGATCAAAGCCTCGTTCGCAGGCAGATAAGTAACTGGAACCGAATAAGTTGTAATGATTCAAATAATGGTAAAGGTTATAGATGATTTTCTTTTGTTGATAGCCAGGATTTAAAGGCTGGATTTCATTATAAGCCTGATAGAAATCCTGGCTAAAACCTCCAAACATTTCAGTCATCGCCACATCAACTTCTCGATCTGCATAATATACGGCTGGATCAATTAACCAAACATTCGATTTATCGAATAAGACATTACCTGACCATAAATCACCGTGTACCAAACTTGGGGGATTACTGTTTAAATTCAAGAAATCGATCAATTTATGTTGTGAATTTTTTAGTGATTGCTCAAATCGATTTTTTATTACCTGATCAGTTATTAAATTAACCTGATAAGCTAAACGATACTCAACAAAAAATTCACCCCAATTTTCGGACGATTCATTTTTTTGTTTTGACAGGCCTATGTAATTATCGCGCTTAAAACCAAAATGTTGTTGAGGAATTTTATGCAGTGAAGCTAAACCCTGCCCTAACTGCTGCATTTGATTTATTGAAGCCGGACCAACATTTATTCGCGTTATTCGCAATTCTTGCTGATCGACAAAATTCACCTCAGGAATTTTTAAATAAGGAATGTTGTTGTCCTCAATTTCTTTGCTCAACAATTCCAAACCTTGCGCTTCTTTAATCAGGCTGTCCTTGAAACTAGAGTGGTTATGTTTGGTGAAAATAGCCATTTGTAACATCTTATTCAACGAGAGATTAAAGGACAAATTGTAAAGTTTTTATTGCCCGTTTCATTTCCCGGTAAATTAGACAGCAGCAAGACTGGACTACTTGGCCTTAATTCATTGCCCATCCCCTTTCAGGGGAGGTTAGGAGGGGTTTTTAAAAATTCACTCTGGCAACATCAATCTCGGATCCAAACGAGTACCAAACAAACTCATCCCCCAATGTAAATGGGGGCCGGTGGCTCGGCCGGTTTTGCCTACCACTCCAATTACGTCACCTTGTTTGATTTTTTGACCAAGTTCAACATTGGATTTGCTCATATGAATATAGAGCGTGCTTAAACCATGACCATGATCAAGCATGACCGTTACACCTGTATAAAAAAGATCTGGCTGATTAATAGTTACTATACCGTCGGCCGGTGCTTTAATCGGAGTACCTTCGGGCACGGCTATGTCCAAACCGTAATGTGGTCGTTTGGGTTTGCCATTTAAAATTCGACGACTGCCGTAAACACCACTAATCCGTCCTTTGACTGGCCAAATAAACTTTTGCAAAAAATCTTCACGCGGATCATCTATGACTCTGGCGTTATCAAAGTATTTTTGTTCCCGAATAATCCGATCTAACTCCGTCTGATTCGGCTCAACCTTGTTTGAGGCTAATCCACTAATTGATTCTTCTTTGTATTTGCGTTGTTTGATGATGAGTTGCTTTTCTTCTTTAATGCCATCCGGAAATTCAAGGGTATATTTAATTACAGTTGGTTCATCACGGTCAAATCCCAGTAAAAAATGGCCTTGATCTGATACTCGAATCGATTTCTCTTTATAAATTACCTTTACGCCCGGAGGAACCTTGCCGATAACTAACCCACCCTGGGTTTTATCTCCAATAAAATCGACCTCATAGGCTAAAGCTTGGGTGAGAAATAACCCCTTTAGAAACAGGGAAATAAATATTATTTTTTTCATAGATGCGGCAAATTTAAATTGTTCATCATTTTATACGCACTGGGCTTGCAACAACAGACATACAAATGCAGAATAATGAGCCCGGAGCGGAATTCCGCTGAAAAGATTAATTATCCGAGTTAATTACTAATGGAGAGCACACCATGAGCTTTGATTTTGCAGATTTACCTTATGACTACAATGCGCTGGAACCGTATATCGATGCGCAAACAATGGAAATCCATTACGACCGTCATCATCGCACTTATTACAATAATTTTGTCAATGCGGTACAAGATACCGAGCATGCCGACAAAAGTTTAGAAACGATCCTGGCTGAAATTTCCAGTCACCCGGTTGCAGTACGCAACAATGCCGGCGGTTATTACAACCACAATGTATTTTGGAGTTGCATGAGCGGCTCAGGCGGCAGCGCTTCAGATGCCTTGACTGGTGCTATCAATTCAGCATTCGGTTCAATGGATGATCTAAAAGAAAAAATGAAAGCTGCTGGTATCGGCCGATTTGGCTCAGGCTTTGCCTGGTTAATCGTCAAAGACGGCAACCTGGAAGTAACCTCCACACCAAACCAGGACAATCCACTGATGGACGTTGCCGATTCTCAAGGCCAACCAATTCTTGCACTAGATGTTTGGGAACACGCCTATTACCTCAAATACCAAAACAAGCGCCCCGACTACATCGACGCCTGGTGGAATGTGGTTAACTGGGATTACGTTTCAGCACAGTATGCGAGTGCGACATCCTGATTTTCAGTAACTTTAGAAACTCAAAAGGCGGCATAAGAGGCTGTGTGAAAACGGCACTGCTATCGACCTGACTTGATAAAATAACCGCGACACAGTTCGCGGTTATTTTTTATGAGATACATAGAAGGCACGGCTAGAGAGCAGTCGATGCTGTTACCCCCGAGCATTAATGAATTCGTTGTTGCTGATCATCCTGTGCGAGTAATCGATGCATTTGTTAATTCACTTGATATTTCAGCGTATGGTTTCACTCAATCACACCCCGCATCAACGGGCCGTAAGCCCTATCACCCGGGTGACTTATTGAAACTGTATATATACGGCTATCTGAATCAACGCACCAGTAGCCGCATGCTAGAGAAAGAATGTCAGCGTAATTTAGAAGTGATTTGGCTGTTAAGGCAATTGGCACCTGACTTTAAAACCATTGCTGACTTTAGGAAGGATAACGGTGAGGCGATTAAACAGGTGTGTCGTTGTTTTGTTTTATTCTGTCGTCAGGCGGGCTTGATTTCTGGTGAAGTGATTGCCATTGATGGAAGTAAGTTCAAGTCAGCGGCAAGCAAAGACAGCATCATTAGCCAACAGAAACTCTCGACATGCATTCGCCGGTTAGATCAAAAAATTGAACACTACCTGGAGCAGCTAGAGCAAATGGATTCGGCTGAATGTACTCAGCCGGCGTTTAATGAAGATAAGGTCAAAGGTGTGTTGGCATCGCTGACATCTCAACGTGACAAAGCGCAAAATAATCTGGATAAACTCATCGAATCAGGACATAGCCAGCGTTGTACAAGCGAACCGGATGCCAAGCTCATGCGGGCGGGTCGAGGTGGCACTGTGGCCGGCTACAATGTACAACATGCAGTCGACAGCAAACATCAGATTGTTGTTCATCATGACCTGACACAGGAGAGTAACGATACACGCTCACTCAAACCGATGGTTGATGCCACGAATGCATTGCTCAAACAGGGCGACATGATGGTGTTAGCAGATGTGGGTTATTCCAATGGAGAACATATTGCTGGGTGTGATTATCCGAATGTAACGGTTGCGGTGCCCTCGAATCGTGCAAGGAATAATCAAAAAGGCATCTTTCCAAGTTCAGTGTTTACCTATGTGAGCGAGGAGGATATTTATATTTGTCCGGCTGGGAAAACATTGTCCAGGCGTACGGCGAATAAAAAAGACAAGTTGACGATGTATTACCCCAAGGTGAGTGATTGCCGCTCCTGCGAGCTGAGACCTCAGTGTACTAAATCAACCAAACGGCAGCTATCCAGGCACTTTTATGAAGAGGCGTTGCAAAAGGCCAATGCCTTAGCCTCTGACACGTTGATGAAACGACGAATGGCTATTGTGGAGCCACCGTTTGGGACGCTAAAACGGTTAATCAATGGCGGACGGTTCCGATGTTGGGGGAAAAAATCCGCCTACAGTGAATACAGTATTGGAGTGTTGAGCTACAATCTGCTGCGAACGATCAACATTCTGGGTGTTAAACCCCTATTGAAACAGCTTGCGTAATTGGCAAAAAGATCATTCAACTAGAAATGCCTCGACCAGGGTCGAGGCATTTAGATATCGGAGGAGCTTAAAAGCTGTTTTCACACAGCCTCAACAGCGGCCTTTTTCTTGGACATCATTATAAATACTAATAAAATATAATTAATATTCATTAATTAGAAAATAATACTAAGTGATAACAGAACCAACCGTTTTAATTCTAGGAGCAGGCGCAAGTTTCCATCTCGGTTACCCATTAGGACGTTCACTTGTTGATAATATAGTCAACAATTTTGATCGAATGGATCACAATCAACTAAGTGAACTGGGGTTTGATGAAAATCATCAGAAAGATTTTTATTTTGCTTTAAAGTATTCAGGTCGAAGTTCAATAGATGAGTTTCTGGAGCATCGAATAGAATTTTTAGATATTGGAAAATTTGCGATTGCTCAAGCATTGATTCCAATTGAAAATATCGACACTTTATTCACAGCACAAGATAACTGGTATCAGCATCTATATCAACAGATGAATTCCAAATTAGAAGAATTTACTAATAACAATTTAACGATAGTCACATTTAATTATGATCTTTCAATAGAAAACTATCTTTTTATAGCCTTGAAGAATTCATATGGGATCACAACAGAAGAAACTTACGAAATTATTACAGGCATACCGATAATACATGTACATGGAAAGTTAGGTGATCTAATTTGGGAAGGTAAAGAAGGACGAGCTTATTCTGACATAGTCAGCTTAGATGAAATTTTAAGAAGTTCAAAGAAGATTAAAATTATTCATGAGAGCATTGACTCTGATGAGGATTTCACTAAAGCTCATGACTATTTACTTGCAGCGAAAAAAATTGTTTTTTTAGGGTTTGGCTATCACCAGAAGAATATGGAGAGATTAAAAATTCCTAGAGATAAGTCAATCCAAATTCAAGAAAGTTGTGTAGGATTCGAACAATTAGAAGTCGATGCTTTGAAATCAAAGTATCCAAATATAGACTTCGACACATATAAGTGAAGATTCATTAGATTATCTTCGGAACACTGTACGGTTGGATTAAAAATGTTTCACTGGAACAAAGTTGAATTGATCTCAGTAACAGAGGCTTAAAGTAGTCAAGTATCGCAAAATTAGTTTAATCAACTCGATGATATTCCATATTATTCATCCTGAGATGCTCCTAAAAGCAAAAAAATCTTACCTGAAGAAACTCCTGAACGCTGGCTGGGCTTTTACCAAATCTATGGAGGTGCTGATCTAAGCAGATTCCTCCGCTACGGTCGGAATGACAAGATGATAGAAATTTCCTCGATAAGTCCTCCGGCATGACAGTAATGCTGTCATCCTGAGGAGCAAAGCACCGTGAGGATCTCTTGAATGCTGTTCGGGCTTGACTATGGACTCACTTTGCTTCAATTAGAAGCCAACCCACGAAGATCCCTCGACTGCGCTCGGGATGACGCTTGTGACTTAATCAGCCCAATTTCGCCCCATTAGGTACTTCCCTTTCTGGAATCGCTAATACAACCGTTCCATCTTCACGATAAAAGCCTGTCACCAGGCACTCTGATTTGGAGGGGCCGATTTGTTTGATCGGGAAGTTAATCACTGCGACGACTTGTTTGCCGAGCAAATCTTCTTTTGAATAATGTGCAGTAATCTGTGCGCTGGATTTTTTAATGCCGAATTCGCCAAAATCGACCTTAACCTTGTATGCCGGTTTTCGTGCTTCGGGAAAGTCGTTGACTTCGATGACTGTGCCAACACGCAGTTCGACTTTTTCAAAATCGTTCCAGGAAATCTCTTCCATACTTAAACTTCCATCAACCAATCATGAGTATCCTCTGCCAAACCAAACTGAATATCATTAAGCGCTTTTTTTAATTGCGTCACTTTGGGACCAACACCACCGTTACCGACTGTATATTCCTGGTCTTTGAAAATCATAGTGCCGATGGGAGCCAGTATTGCAGCCGTACCAGACAAGGCAGCTTCACAATCTGGATGAGTGGCACGATCAACGACTTCTTCAGCGGTTAAGTCACGCTCAGTAACAGTAAATCCGTGTTCCCGTGCCAACGTTAAGACTGAATCACGAGTCACGCCGTGCAAAAATGAGTCATCCAAAGCTTTAGTCAATACTTCGTCACCATCGAATAAAATGAAATTTGCCGCTCCCGTTTCGGTGACACCTCCTGCTGAACAGAACAATACTTGATCGGCATTGTAATCAGCTTTAGCGCGAATCATGTGTTTAAGCGCGCTGGCATAGTTACCGCCAGTTTTGATCATGCCGTTATCAGGTGCGCAACGTAATCCTTCGTCATCTAACAACAAGCGTAATGTCGTATCGGCACTAAAATAATCACCAACAGGTGTGAGTAAGACATACATCATGGATTCACCTGATGGAGCTGCGGCCTTGCCGATAGCTGCTTCTGTACCGATATGAGTAGGCCGGATATACATTGAGCCTGGGGGCTCTGGCACAATATCTTTGTACTTCGCCACTATATCCACAATCATCTGACTCAACATATCTTCATCAACTTGTGGCAAAGCCAACAGGCGACTAGATTGTTCGAAACGTTTGACGTTCTGATCCATACGAAAGATTCTGACCGAACCATCGGGATGCCTGAATGCCTTTAACCCTTCAAAACAAGTACTGGCGTAATGCAGCACATGGCTACCAGGGTGTAATGTCAATGAATCACTAGGCACGAATTGAGGTTGATTCCATTGGCCATTCTCAAACCGGGCCAGAATCATTTCCGGGGTAAATTCAGTTCCAAACGCTTTAGCCATAATCTTTTCTATATCGTTCTATCGTTGACTCGAATATGCCATAGTAAAAATTTTTTCTCTAGCCACATATTCACAGAAGAATGATTATCTCAACGCTACCCCTGAATACAATTGCAGGCAATTTGAAACGGGATTTCAAACAAAAGTATAAACTGTAATTTTGAGTTGACTCTTCACCCTCTTTCAAAACCATGTAACAATTACGTCATATTTCGAGTTCACTTTAAGGAGTTTTCATGTCAACCAAAACGCTATTTATTTTTCCAGGTCAGGGGTCTCAATATCCTGGTATAGGCAGTGATATCTGTGAAAAATACTCTGAGGCGAATGAAATATACGAGCGTGCCAACAAGGTGGCCGGCTTTGATTTGAAAACACTTTCTTTTTCTGATCCCGATAATCGGATTAATTTAACTCGCTTTACACAGCCGGTCTTATTAACTCACTCGGTTGCCTGTCTGACTGCTTTTAATGCCCAGACAGGCAACAATGTCAGTCCAGACTATGTGGCTGGTCATAGCCTGGGCGAGTACAGCGCACTGGTTGCTAGTGGAGCTTTGTCATTTGAAGACGCCTTAGCGGCTGTGATTCGCCGGGGTGAGTTAATGAGTGAACTCGGTACCGGTGAAATGACGGCATTCTCCGCAAGTCTTGAGGAAGTTCAACCGCTGGCAGAGAAATATTATTGCGGGATCGCTGGTTGCAATTTACCAGATCAAACTGTTGTCGGCGGGCATGTTGATGATCTGAATCGGTTAGAGGAACACATGTCGACTTATTTTCCAAAAAAACGCTTCGCCAGATTGAAAACTGAAGGTGCTTTCCATACTTATTACATGGTAGGTGCTGCTCAAAAGTTCAGACAAAAACTCGATGAAACAACCTTTAATCAAGCCCATTGCCAGATTTTGTCGAATTACAGTGGCGGGTGGCATGGCTGGCATGAACTCGATGCTAATTCATTCAGGACTAAACTGTTTTATCAGTTATTCAATCCGGTCATGTGGAATAAAAACCTACTAACCGCTGCCGAGGCAGGTATTGACAGAATTATTGAATTTGGAGGTGGTATTGGTAATGGTGAAACACCTGCCGAAAAACGCCCCAATCTGGAAGGCATTATTAAAAAGACCTTCCGACATGCGGAAGTTAAACCTGACTATTATGCTGTTATTAACTGTGAAACGCTGGAAAATGCGGCAGCAGCATTAATTTAATTTTGTCAAGCTTGACTTGAAATAAATATCAGGTAGCTTAGTCACTTCAATTTTTTTGACTGGATAATCATAATGCGACTTAAAGATAAAGTTGCCGTTGTCACAGGAGCGGCAAGAGGAATAGGTTTCGCTATCGCCAAAGGATTCAGCCGAGAAGGCGCTCATGTAGTATTAGCCGATACGGAGGTCGAAACAGGCAAAGCAGCAGCCGGTGAGCTGGATAATGCCTTATTTGTGGAAACAGATGTCGGCTATTCTGACCAAATTAATAATCTTACCAATGAGACTTTAAAAAACTTTGGCAAGATCGATATTTGTGTCAATAATGCCGGTATTCTGCGGGTAGCTGACGTTTTGGATTACAGCGAAGAGGATTTTGATGATGTTCTGCGTACAAACCTAAAAGGTGCTTTTTTACTCAGCCAGGCTACCGCCAGAGAAATGGTCAAGAATGAAACCGGTGGTTCGATCATTAATATGTCATCAGTGAACGCTAAAGTTTCAATTCCCAACGCTGTAGCCTACAATGTTTCCAAGGGCGGTATTAATCAATTGACCACAGGCATGGCTGTCGCGCTAGCGAATAGAAATGTCAGAGTGAATGCTATCGGTCCCGGGACCATCATGACCGATATGCTCAAAGAAAATCTGATGGTTAATGAAGAAGTTCGCAAGACTATACTCTCACGCACACCACTGGGCCGTGCAGGCGACGTTGACGAAGTTGCCAATATTGCTGTCTTCCTGGCCTCAGATGAATCGTCATATATTACTGGCCAGTGTATTTACGCGGATGGTGGACGTTTAGGTCTGAACTATGTTGTGCCTGTAGTTGAGAAAGAAGAAGATAACGACGACGAAGACGAATAAGAAAAAGGAGAAAGATTGATGGCCCTGACCCTGGGGTTTCATGGTGCAGCCCGCACTGTTACCGGTTCACGTTATCGAGTTGATGCCAATGGCATGCGCACAGTTATCGATGCTGGTTTGTTTCAAGGTTACAAAAAACTGCGTAAATTAAACTGGCGCAACATTCCCTATGATGCTTCAAGTGTAGATCAGGTTGTTTTAACTCACGCTCATATTGATCATATTGGACTGTTGCCACGCATGGTAAAAAATGGGTTTAGTGGAAATGTTTATACCACTAGTGCTTCAATCGATCTTGCTCGGTTGTTATTGAAGGATTCGGCCAGAATTCAAGAAGAAGATGCGGCCTATGCCAACAAAAAAGGTTACAGCCGCCATAAACCTGCCCTGCCGCTGTACACGATTGAAGATACGGAACAAGCTATTAGCCAACTGAAACCGGTTGAATATCATGAATGGCTTGAACTTAGCGATAATTTCAAGATCAGATGGCAGCCTGCCGGCCATATCCTCGGCGCTGCTTCAATTGAAGCGGATTATCAGGACTCGGATAAAAGCTGCCGGATTTTATTCAGCGGTGATATCGGCCGTTATGATATGCCTTTGCATATCGATCCGAAACCTCGGCCCGATTGCGATGTTTTAATCTGTGAATCAACATATGGCAATCGCGATCATGATCGTTCTATTTCAGTAGAAGATCAGCTCTGTGAAGCGATTGAAGACACAATTAAGCGAAAAGGTACCGTCTTAATCCCAGCTTTTGCGGTTGGACGCTCCCAGCAACTGACTTTGATACTCAGACGCTTGATGAAAAGTGGCAAACTTCCCCAAGTGCCCCTGCATTTAGACAGTCCAATGGCAGTTGATGCGACTCGCATTTATGGTAATCACATGGATGAACATCATCTGGATAAAGATGTATTTTCTGATGGACGTAATAAATTATTTCCGGACATGGTGACATTACATAAAACAAGGGATGATTCGATTGCGCTGAATAACTTAAAAGGTCCGCGAATTATTATTTCGGCCAGTGGCATGTTGAGTGGAGGACGAGTGCTACACCATCTTGCCCGTCTGGTTAAAAAATCCAAAAATACGATTATCATGGCGGGTTATCAGGCACCGGGTTCTCGTGGCCGTGATCTGCTTGAAGGCAAACCTACTATTAAAGTACATGGCCGAGAAATCATTGTAAAAGCAGAAGTTAGAAGTTTGGGTGGTTTGTCCGCACATGCCGACCGTGGCGAATTGTTCAAATGGCTGAAGTCTAACGACAACACACCAGAGAAAGTCTACCTTACCCACGGCGAACCTGAAGCCGCCTTTGCGTTTGCACGAGACATTCAGCGTGAATTGGGCTGGAAAGTTGAAGTACCAAGCCTGGATTATAAAGTGAAACTAATTTCATCCTGAGCGACGATGTCGCCCTCGCGAACAAGGATAAACGTGAGGATCTCATAATCGCTGCTCGGGCTTTTGTAAAAGCGCTTCTTCTTTGACTCAGCAATCGACTCAAGGAGATTCCTCCACTCGCTATCGCTCGGTCGGAATGACACAAAAGCTGTCATCCTGAGTAGCAAAGCGACCCTCGCAAGCAAGGATAAACGTGAGGATCACCCCAGGGCTGTCCGGGCTTTTACCGAAAGAGCAGTTAACTCAAGGAGATCGCTAACGCTTTTATACCCGAATGCGTGCCAACGGGATGGCAATTCTGTCAGATCCTCGAGGCGCTAAAATGCCTTTTATGCCCGGATGGGTGCAGGATGACACCTTCGGTGTCAGATAAACTCAGCTTTAGTCGGCTTGGAACTAGCAATTTCAATTGCGGAAGAAAGATCAATTTCTTCATCAAACAATGCGCGACCAACTACTGCACCGGAAATATTAGGCAAATTACTCAAAGTTGAAATATCATCTAAAGTACGAGCTACACCGCTGGAAATCACCGGAATGTCCAAATCTGTCGCCATTTGTGTAGTCATGGCAAAACTGGTTTCAGGTAAGTTATGAGCACTATCGATATCAGTATAGATAATTGCCGCAACACCTGCTTTTTCTAAACTTTTAGCTAACTCTAAGGGCGTATAAGCCGTTGGTCGAGTCCAGCCATCAACCACAACATTATCGTCTTTGGCATCTATACTGACGATGATCTGATCAGGGTAATATTTACATGCTTCGCTCACGAAGTATGGATCGTTTACTACGGCTGTTCCTAAAACTGCTCTAGATGCACCGTGGTCCATCCACCACTGCAGTGTATTCATTGTACGAATACCGCCTGCCACTTGGACATGTACGCCAGCACTATTAATAATCTCACAAATTTCATCGGCATTGTGTTTACCACCTTGAACGACACCGTCTAGATCGACTACATGTAAAAACTCCGCTCCGGCATCAACGAATTTTTTAGCCGCATCCATAGCTGAAATATTGTAAGCAACAGGCTGGTCCATTTTGCCGCCTTTTAGCTGTACTACTCTGCCGTCTTGCAACTCTATTTTTGGATAAATGATCATGGCTGACGTCCTCCAATCAACTTAAATCGTCAATAAAATTCAGTATAGCACGCGATTATCAGGCATAACGAAAATTTAAAACCGTATCGACCGCGACTTTAACCTTTTCAGGGTCGACACTTGGCTCAATACCATGACCAAGATTGAAAATATGACCAGGTTGATTAGCGTATGCGTTGAGAATTTTAGTGACTTCTTGTTCAATAATCAGCTCTGTACCGTACAATGCACCAGGATCAAGATTCCCTTGAAGAGCAACTCGATCACCAACCCGTCCCACAGCCTCACCAATGTCACAGGTCCAGTCCAAACCCAATCCTGCACAACCCGTTTCAACCATATCTTCTAACCACACGCCCCCTCCTTTGGTAAATAATATGACAGGCATAGTTGAATGAGTTTTAGCAATTGCCTGGACAATTTTACTCATGGGAGCTAGAGAAAAACGCTTATAATTTTCATGGGTAAGTACCCCGCCCCAGGTATCAAATATCATCAAAGCATCTGCACCGGCTTCGATTTGAGCTGATAAATAGTGGATAACATTATCCGCAAGCAAATCTAATAATTTATCAGCAGCCAAAGGCTGTGAATAAATTAATGATTTGGACTGTGGAAATGTCTTTGATGATCCACCTTCAATCATGTATGTAGCCAGTGTCCAGGGACTGCCCGAAAAGCCAATCAAAGGAATTGAGTTCGACAATGCAGCTTTTGTTGTTGTCACTGCCTGCATCACATAATTCAATGAATCACTGGGGTCAATAATCGGTAACGATTCAATATCTTGATGTGATTCAATTCGCCGTGCGAACTGTGGTCCATGATTTTCTGCAAAGCTTAAGCCCAGACCCATTGCATCTGGAATGGTGAGAATATCAGAAAACAAAATAGCCGCGTCCAGATTGAATCTGTCAATCGGCTGCATCGCCACCTCACAACACAGCTCGGGATTTTTGCATAAGGACATAAAATCACCCGCCTGTTGCCGTACCTGGCGATATTCAGGCAAATAGCGTCCAGCTTGACGCATTAACCAAACGGGTGGTCGGTCAAGCTTTTCTCGTTTAAGAGCACGCAGTAGTCTGTCATTCTTCACGGTCTCACCCATAAACTTAACCTAATGTTTGGGCTATTTCAGTTTGTATTTGTTCTGCAACAGCTTTAGGGGACTGAGCATCTTTAATAGGACGTCCGACAACAATGTAATCAGCACCATTGGTAAACGCCTGATTAACAGTTACAGCTCGCTTTTGGTCATCATCATTTGCTATGGGTCTAATACCGGGTGTCACAACTAATAGTTTATTATCGACTTCTTTGCGTAATAATTCAGCTTCTCGACCTGAGGCTATTACCCCGTCGCAACCTGATTCTAAAGCGCGCCGAGCTCTGGAAATGACTAACTCCTGTACATCACATTGGAAACCCATATCATCCAGATCACCTTTATCCAAACTGGTCAAAGCTGTGACAGCTAAAATTTTTACGTCTTGCTTAGCTTCGGCTGCAGCTTTCATCATGCCATCGTTACCATGGATGGTAGCAAAATGTACATTTTTACCATTTAGCTGGCTGACTGCTCGAGCTACTGTTTTCGGAATATCAAAAAACTTAAGATCGACAAATATTTTTTTATTCTGATCGCTTAGCCAGTTCAACAGATCGAAATATTGGCCAGTCATGAATAACTCCAGACCAATCTTGTAAAAATGGCCTGTATCCGCGATTTCACGCACTAAGGCTTTAGCCTGTTCAATATCCGGGAAATCAAGCGCTATGATTAAGCGTTCGCGGTTTGGAATGTCTTTTTTATTACTCATACTTTGGCGTCGTATTCTACATGACAGATGTTGCAATTACTGTGTTTAAATCTTTACTTATACAAAAAATAAAAGCACCGCGAACGGTGCTTTTACTTAAATCAAAATTTTGTGTTTTATTGATCGACTTCAATCAGTTTTGGACTCCAAAAAATTCGGTTATCGCCTTTGCTAGCGCCTTTAATTTGTTTACCTGACCATTCTTTAGTTTGAGCCGTATAGCCATCCTTCATCACTTGGATTACAAACGAATGTTCGTTATCAAGGTATTTGCTGCTGAATTGACGCTGTGTGGTCAACGGTGTATTACCCAACCAAACCCAGTCCGTTTGTATATTACCCTCGCTTTTGCGTTTTAGCATAACCTGAGCACCTAACGGATCCGATTGAACAGTAAACGGCACTGTCCTTGTTGAGGAACAGGCGCTTAATAAAGCGACACAAGCACCGGCGACGATGAGTTTAATCAAATTACTCGAGAGCATTAGTTGAGTCCTCACTAGTTGAGTTAGAGTTAGAATTTTTCGGGTCCAATACCACTTCTACAAACTGTGGATCATTGATTGCACTTTTCCGAGTTCGATGTTTCAGCGTCAACCAAAATGATGTGGCCTTATCTTTAAATCCTTCTTTATCTAATTGAATATTAACGAATTTACGCTTGCCTTCATCACGCCAGACTTGCTTTAATGGGGTCACGCCTAATAGCGTTCCGTCATCCATATTAATGACTTCAGCACCGGGTGGATTACTAACAATATATGCCGAACCGTATTTGTTACCGACACAACCAACCAGTAGTGAAAATGCTAGTATTGCCATTGCAATCTTGGAAAATTTTTTCACTCGTTCATCTCCAATTCATTCAATAAAAATTTAATTAAATCAACGCGTTATAATCGCGGGTGATTGTACTAAAAAAGCTCATCTTAGATCAACTCAATAATGCCTCATTGATGGTCTTTTCTAATAATTCAGGCGAATAGTCAGCACTGACATAAGCGTTACCAAGTTCACGCAACAAAATCAAGCGTACTTGCGCATTAATCGTCTTCTTGTCATGCAACATTAATTCTTTCATCTGAGTTGTGGTCATGGAAGATGGCGGTTCAATTGGCAATGAAAACGCTTGAAACAACTTTTTGATCCGTTGCACAGTTTGGTCGCTGAGCGCACCCATAGCTGATGATAAGTTAGAAGCCATTACCATACCGGCACTGATTGCTTCACCGTGTAACCAGCCTTGATAACCCACAGCAGCTTCAATAGCGTGACCAAAGGTATGCCCGTAATTGAGAATGGCGCGCAACCCCGCTTCTTTTTCATCCTGAGAAACCACGTCAGCTTTGATTTCACAGGAACGGGCAACAATATAGGTAAGTTTGTCCTTATCGTGAGCTTTGATAGCTTCAACTTTAGTTTCCAGCCAATCGAAAAAAGTGCTGTCACGAATCAAACCATATTTGATGACTTCGGCCATGCCTGCTGCAAACTCTCTTTCGCTCAGCGTTGATAATGTATCAATGTCAGCAACTACACAGGATGGTTGATAAAAGGCACCGATCAGATTCTTACCTTGTTGGTGATTAACGCCAGTTTTACCTCCTACCGAAGAATCAACCTGGGATAACAAAGTAGTGGGTATTTGAATAAAATTAATACCGCGCAAGCAACTGGCGGCTGCATAGCCGGTTAGATCACCAATCACACCACCGCCCAAAGCTATTACAGTCGATTTGCGATCGACTTTTTGTTCCAGCAAGTGATCAATGATGCGATTAAAACTCGTCATGTTTTTATACTGCTCACCGTCTTCAACCAGCACTGTGCTGAGTTGACAATCAGTTAACTGAGATTGCAATTTTTCCAGATATAACCCGGCAACAGTTTGATTAGAAACAATGCAAACTTTGTGTCCTGAAATAAAAGGTTTCAGCAGTTCCTTTTGCTGCAACAAATCTTGTCCGATGAAAATCGGATAAGACCGTTCACCCAGTTCAACAATGATTTTTTTCATACTTGCCTATTTCTTTAATCAGCCTGCCCGCCATACGTTTTGGTGAACCGCGTTTAGTTCGGATTATCAAATCAGCAGTTCTTCTATATAACGGATCACGTTCTTTTATTAATGATTCAAACTTCGCACGTCGATCCACTCCTTCCAATAACGGCCTATTTCTACTAAAGCGTGTACGCTCTAATAATAATTCAATCGACGCCTGCAAATAGATCACCAAACCTGTATCGTTCATGATCTGCCGATTCTGTTCATTCAGAACAATACCACCGCCAGTGGCTATAACAGCATTTTCCCGCTCTGAAAGTTGACTAAGCATTCCTGTTTCACGTGTTCGAAAACCCTGCTCACCTTCAATCTCAAAAATCCAGGGAATATCGGCGCCAGTTTGTTTTTGCAGCTCAATATCGGTATCCAGGAACTCATAACGTAATTGTTTCGCTAACCATTTTCCTATTGTGGACTTGCCAACACCCATTAATCCGGTTAAGTAAATTCGATTTGTATTAATTTGAGCCAAAACATGATGAATAATTATCCTTGGCGCATTGTACAGATTTGTACAGGTAGTGTTAACCAAGTCGCAATCAAATAATCAAAATAATAACTCACGAATATTGATAATAAAGCGACATTGATCAGGATCAGTACAATTCTTAAATCTGGTAATAAGTACTGATTCAGGTTGAATCTGACTTATTTGAGCTTCAATTCCTGGAATTGTTTGCCCCTGTTTGAGTTGATGAATTTGATCTGCGACTTTAAGCCAGACCAGCTTTTGCCTACCTATGATCACAGTTCCAACTAGTTCAACATCCGGTTGTTCAATTTCTTGTATTTGCTGACTTGCCTTTTCAGGTAAAGGATTTTTATGTTTTAATGGTTTGAATATTTTATTTAATTCGATTTGATGATCAAACTGCAGTGATTTAAGTGTTAAGCCTTGTGCGAAACTTACTTCGTGTAGCAAAACCGTCAAAATGGTGACGGATAAAAAAGCATATTTAATTGGATGTTTCATCAGATAATTCGACATAGTATCTGGTTGCTAATATCACACTGAAATCGTGAATGTGTTTGGTGATGGTTAATTGTTGCCAAACGGCAAATTCAGGTTGAATAATAAGATAAGTCAAAAATTGACTGATTTTTTCAAGACTGCTCCTAATCGTAACCTCGATTAAATAATATTCACCCAACTCATCTTGTGCTACTGCTGAAATTTGAATCTGTTCTGGCTTCACATTTGTATTTTTCGCGGCCAATAGCAATGTCAATTCCGGTGCTTGTTGATCAACATTCTTTAGCTTGTCCTCCATATCACTTAATCTTTGTCTTTGCACGGCAAATAATTCTTTCTTAGCAGCTATATCGGCTTGATTATCGAGATAATTCTTAACTCGGTTTTTGATGATTGCTAACTGACTGTCGTAACGATCAATTTGTAGTTGTTGTTGCGAAAACAAATGCTGATAAAACAAAAAAGCGATGGCTACTGTGAGCACCGTAAAGATGCAAAACCGCCATCGTATTGGTAATACTAACAATTTATCAAGCATCTTATTCATCACAAAATTGTGCCTGGAGTTCAAATTTTAATAACTGTGATGAATCCTGATTGTCCAGCGGCATAAATCTGACTTGGCAAAAATTCGATTCACTACGCAGATTTTTTAGCAATGATAGTGCTCTAGTTGATGAGGAATCTGTAGCCTTTAGCTTAAATGCTTTTTGACTGATGGATAAAAAATTGACCTCGAATAAATCTAAGTTTTGTTGCTGTAAAAACAGTAGCAATTCCGGGATATTAAATCTGCTTTCTAGTAGCCGATTAATCCTGTGTATTTTAGGTCGCTGACTTTGATATGATGTTTTTTGTACTTCAAAATCATTTATTTCTGCTATTAAGGGTTGGTTCGTGGTTTCGATTGTCTCTATTTCTGCAACCCTAGCTTTAACTTTTTGGTGCTGATAAAGCCCAATCACGGCGCAAACCAACAGCGGCAAACAAACTGCAATAGCTAATTGGACAAAGAAATACAGGCGCTGTTTTTTTAACCTGGATTCACGCCAAGGTAATAGATTTATATAGACCATATTGCTGTGCCATCCAGCTAATGCTTAAAAAATCCAAATTTTGATCACAATAAGCTGACTCAAATATAGAGGATTGGTTTTCAAAATAACGAATTTGTTTTTTGCATTTGGCCAAATCCAGGCCAATCAACACTACCAATTCGGTATTTATCTCATCTAGATAGGCAGCAATTTCTGTGTAGATAGCAGAGTCAGGCTGATTTTGATTGAGATGAATTTGATTTATGTTGACCACATTGTGGTGATTAATTTGAATAATGAAAACAGTTCTGTTCAGATTACAGACAATATAGTAAGTATCAGAATAGTCGGATTTATCGAATAATATCCGGTTAATAATGACTATTAATTGTGGCACCAGCAAACAAACAGTCACTCCTATTTTCTCAAACAATGCGATGATTTTATTCAATTTATCCTTTCTGGCCTCAAACAGTCCAAAGACCACACTAGCATCAAGTTCCCGTAATCGAAAATAATCGTAATAAGTTGAAATTCGCGAATCATCCCGCTGTTGAGATTTTTGAACTGATATAAGTTCAGTGATTTCCTGATCCGTTAAGTTCGAAGGCAATTGCTGTTGTGAGTAAAGCAATAGCTCATCAGCGAGTATGATGACCAATTTGGATCTGGAGGTAATATCGAAGCTCATTTCATCGCCATTACCCAAATTATTGTAATCAATCTTATGTTTGCTAAGCCGAAACTCACCATCCAGAAATACACTTAGCTGCAGTGAGGTTTCACAAAGGTAAGCAATTAACGGGGGATTTTGTGTGCGAAGTAGATTTGTTTTCATTCAGACTTCCTTGTCCTTTATAATCTAGTGTTAGAACACTATAGCTTATGGGAATAATAAATCAAGCCGTACTCAATCCGCAACCATCACGTTTATGAAACATTTACTCTACGCATTGTTAAAAGTTACTTCCGCTATAGGCGGACTACTTAGTATTGGCGTCATTGTTGCGGTTTTCGTAGCATTTTTGATTTTGCCGCAAATGCCCAAACTTCAAGAAAATACGGACTTCGAACTACAAGTCCCATTCAGCGTCTACACTCAGGATGGCAAGTTAATTGGTGAGTACGGTAAAGAACGCCGCATTCCACTAGAATTTACAGACACTCCGGATTTACTAGTCAAAGCAATCCTGGCAGCAGAAGACGATGGATTCTTCCAGCATCCTGGCATTGATATCAAAGGAATCATTCGAGCGCTGCTGGCCAATATTCAATCTGGACAGACGGCCCAAGGGGCAAGCACCATTACTATGCAGGTGGCACGCAATTTTTTCTTAAGTTCAGAAAAGACTTACTCTAGAAAGCTGAACGAATTATTTCTGGCTCTGCAACTTGAAAGTAAATACAGCAAAGAACAAATCCTCGAGCTTTATTTAAACAAGATTTTCCTCGGTCATCGCGCCTATGGTTTCGCTGCAGCGGCCAAAGTTTATTATGACAAAACGGTTGATCAACTCGATCTCGCTCAAATGGCCATGTTGGCGGGGCTACCCAAAGCTCCTTCACAATCTAATCCTGTTACTAACCCCGAGCGTGCCATTAAACGACGCAATTATGTGCTTGGCCGAATGAGACAGCTTAACTTTATTACCGAGCAGGAATTTGAAATAGCAAATAACAGTGAGCTAACTGCCGAAAAATACGCGCCGGATATTGAATTTGATGCACCCTATATGGCTGAAATGGTCAGGCAACATCTCTATGAGCAATATGGTGAAGAAATTTATGGCACCGGCTATAAAGTCTATACCACACTGGATAGTGATTTGCAGACTGCATCCGATCATGCATTGCGCAAAGGCTTGGTGCGTTACGACCGTCGTCATGGTTTTCGCAAACCGGAACAAGCAGAAGAGCCTTTAAAAATTTACGGCCATCTGCAAGTTGCTACTGTAACTTCTCTGGGAGAAAAGTCAGCGACAGTTGAAATAGCTGATGGTGAACAAATCGACTTGAATTGGGAAGAATTAGCTTGGTCACGGGTTAAATCTGAACAAGGTAGTCAAAAACCGACTCAAGCTAAGCATTTAATCAGCTTAGATCAGCAAATCTATCTCGAAAAAAACGAGGAAAATTGGCGTTTAGCACAGATCCCAGAGATAGCTGGTGCCATGATTACTTTAGACCCCAAAAATGGTGCGATTAAAGCATTATCCGGTGGTTTTGATTTCGATTTGAGTAAATTTAATCGCGCCGTGCAAGCCAAGCGGCAAGCCGGATCGAATATAAAGCCATTTATTTATTCTGCAGCTTTAGAAAAAGGTTATCGTTCTTCATCGAAAGTTAGCGCCGAACCTTTGGCTATAAAAGACGATTCACTTGATGAAGGGGTTTGGTTGCCGGGAAATTACAGTGGTAAGTTTTACGGTTACACAACCTTACGTGAAGCCTTAAGTAAATCACTGAACCTGGTTTCGGTCAGATTATTAAATTCAATCGGCATACAGTTTGGGATTGATCATTTGGCCAGATTTAATTTTAATCCTGAAACCTTACCAAAAGGTTTGTCACTGGCTCTAGGCAGTGCCGATGTAACCCCCATAGAAATGGTGTCTTCTTATGCAATATTCGCAAATGGTGGTTACCGCATTGAACCTTATTTTATCGAACGAATTATTGATCGTGATGGCAAACCTGTCGCCTCTTCAACTTCCCCTTCTGTTTGTGCTTATTGCCCGACTTATTCGAACCAAATAAGCGAATTTAAACCCCAATCACTCGCCACCCAAAAACCGGCAAAACTCGTGCTCTCACCTGCTAATGCATATGTGATGACCGACATGTTGCAAGAGGTAGTCAAAAGCGGCACCGCTGTTGAAGCCAAAAAAAGGCTTGGACGCAAGGATATTGGAGGTAAAACGGGCACAACTAATGATTTCAAAGATGCATGGTTTAGTGGTTTCAACCATGATTTGGTCACCAGTGTCTGGGTCGGTTTTGATCAACCACGAACTTTGGGCAAACGCGAATCAGCCACCCGTGTCGCGCTGCCGATCTGGATTGATTTTATGGAATCGGCACTTAAAGATAGGCCTGAAACAAGCATTGCCAAACCAGATAATATTCGCGCTCAAGACAATGAAATATATATCGTCAGCAATCGTCCGGAATATAAGGACAAAGCCTTTGTTCTAGACACAATTCAAAAGGAAACCGAGGCAAAAGCTGAAGGTTTGTTCTAATGAACACTAACCCAATTGGCAAATTAAAATTTACCAGAAAACCAGCTAAACCAAGAAAAAAGGCCAAGAAATTAAGCAATGCTCCTGGCTTTATGGAATTTCAGCGTCAACAAATTTGTGAACACGCCGCCCGCATTATTCAAGAAGATGGCATCCGTGATTATCACAAAGCCAAGCTGCGTGCTTGTGAATCCCTGCATCTGAAGTCAAACACATTCTTACCGACCAATGAAGAAATTGAATTTGCCTTACAAAATCGTTTGCAGTTATTCGAATCAAACAAAGCAAAGCAATCCGACAATGGACAAATCACCGCTGCTATCGACATGCTGGAAATTTTGGCAGATTTCCAACCACGACTGACTGGCAATTTGGTCAAGGGAATCAACCTTGAAAAGTCACCAATTGAATTGCATCTATTCAGTAGCAGTGCCGCACTGATTACTGATGAGTTAAATTGGCGTGGTATTGAGAATTTTTTAATCGAAAAACGCTACCGCTACAGCAATAATGAGTACGTCACTGTGCCGCTTATTATTGGTCAGCTGGATCAATATGATATCGAGATCAGTGTATTTAAAGAGAAAGAATTACATCGTTCTCCAGTTTGTCCGACTAATGGCAGGATCTACAAGCGGTTGTCTTTGAAACAATTATCGACTTAAAAAATACATTTTTGTCATCCCGCACCCATTCGGTATAAAAGCCTAGTGATCGAGGGATCACTGACATTTCTTAGGTCCCAGTTAATTCAATAGGTAGTAAACTTATTAAGATGTGTATTAAAACGGACTTGTACTCCGACTTACGCATAGTAGCAATGAAAAGCCGGGGCTAGAGGACCGGTTGTACTTAACTTACTTTTTGAACAGAGATAATGGCATTTGAACTTACTGAGACGTTAGAAAAGCCGTTGATTCCTTTATTCACTACCGTTCAATCGGAATAACAAAGTACCGTTAAACCTTGTCCGATAACTTACTAGCAAGTTGCACCGCCATTTCTCCCAGCAGTTCACTCATGGTGCTTACAATTAAACCATGATCTTTAGCTATACCTGAGCGCTCCAAATTAATATAACTGGAATCAAGTTGTTTACCTTTGGCGTTAACTATGGTGCTACGTGCCATTAAGACAACTTTTCCTTCACTTAAATAACCGAACTTTTCGATGCTTACGGAAAGCTGATAATCAGGACGATTCGACTGCCGATATGGGAAATCAATAAGCTGTTGCTTAGGCAATAATTGCGCCAAATCAGCATGTAATGCTTTAGTCAAATTTTCATTCAACGGTTCCGCCCAACGATGATTATCAGCATAAGTCAACTGGTTTTGATTTTCATGAGTCACAATGCCTTCACGATCCAGGTGGATGGGCACATCAATCGGGCCTACAGCAAGTTTAAATGGTTTTAATTTCAGCGCTTGTGAAGCCAGGTTGCTTGAGCTTAGTAGGTAATAATCCGGACCAACAGTTGGTTTACCAGCGCATGCAGAAAGGACAAATAGCAAACAGATTACGGTTAAGTTTTTAACGTTCATTTTCATTAACGCTCTCCCTGATTTGATTTACCAAATATAACTGAACTCGGATTTTCTTCGATGGTTTCAACCAAAGTTCTAACTGACCTGGCAGCTTCCTGAATTTCCTTGAACAAAACATTAAGTTCATAACGTGTAATTGAATCCTCATCTAAACCTTGCATAAGCTGTCGAGCATCTCTCAGTGTTCGATCTACACCGTTTAATGTATTGCCCACACCATCTAGTAGAGCAACAATTTCCTTGTCAGTATCGCCAAGTAATTGACGTAGCTCGGTGACCACCCCATCCACATTCTCTACTATTTTTTCGATTTCCAGCTTATTTACTTTCTCCAATATCTCATTGAAATTCTGCGTGATTTGGCCCAGATCAGTTGAGATGGTTGGTATTTCCGGATAACCATTAAACATTTCAGCCTTCACAGGTTCCGCATTTTCAACGATATCCAGCGATACAAACAACTGTCCGGTTAATAAATTACCACTTTGCAATTTGGCACGAAAGCCATTATCCAAAAACTCCTGAAATTGCTCAATTTCCTGTTCGATTGTCAAATTTTCATCTTCAGCCGGCATCCCCGCTCTTTCAGGTTCCACTTCGATTAAAACCGGGATAAAGAGTTCATCCTGCTGTTCATCATATTGCACATCAATACTGATCACCTGGCCGATTTGTATGCCTCTATAGTCAACCGGCGCACCGACACTTAGACCTCGAATCGACTGGTCAAAGTTCAAAATAAAGAACTCCTTGTCCGCATAGGTTTTTTGGCCAACCTCATTCTTATTTTCATAAAGCCTGAATAATTTTTCACTGGCAACAAAAGGCCGATCATCAATCACCGCCGGTGAATCAAAAGCAATACCACCTGAAATCAAGCTCTCGATTGACTGCATTTGTACAGAAATACCGTTTGCACCCAATTCGGCCGAGACTCCACTGACATTCCAAAAACTAGAATTTTGATTCAATAATTCATCGTAAGGCGCTTCAACAAACGCTTTTATATTCACATTATTAAAATCTTCTGACAATTCCACACTGTCGATTTGACCAACATGGAACTGTTTATAATAAATTGGGCTGCCCGCGTGCAACGATCCCGGTTCCTCAGCGATCAATGAAATATCGGTTCCATCAATATTATGGTCACGCGGTGGCGGATTCTCCAGACCAACAAAACTCGATGCCTGCTTACCATCTTCGCTCGAATCGATACCGATATACGCACCTGACAACAATGTTCCTAGTCCTGATATTCCTCCAATTCCGACTCTTGGCTTAACGACCCAAAATTTAGTGTTTTCGTTTAAATATGGGGTAGTTTCTTTGTCCATTCTCGCTGAAACTACTACACCTGTAAGATCCTTTTTCAAATCAATTGCTTCAACAATACCGAGTTGTACTTCTTTGTACTTGATCTGGGTTTTTCCAGCTTCAAGCCCTGCTGCCGTATCGAAGGAAATAGTAATTAACGGCCCTTGATCCCGTTCACTTTTATAGACCAGCCAAGCACCCAAAGCTAATGCCAAAATTGGAATAAACCAGACCATAGAAATCTTTTTCGATTTCTTCACTATTGCTTGCGTGTGTTTTGTCTGTTCTGCCATATCACTCATCCCAAATTAATCGCGGATCAAATTGCATTGCGGCAAACATGGTTACCACAACCACACCAGTAAACGCCAAGATACCTAATCCTGGAATAATATTTATAAAAACACCTATTTGTACCAACGCAACTAGAATCGCCACCACGAACACATCAATCATCGACCAACGACCGACCAGCTCGACCACACGATAAAGTTTGGTCAGTTGCACTCGATTAGTTTTTTGTTTCCTTTGTGCTGAGATCAGCAAATAAGCTAATCCGATAATTTTCAAAATCGGAACAGCAACACTGGCCGTAAAAATAACCAATGCAATCGGCCAGGAACCACTTTCAATAAAATGAATTACACTGCCCATCAAGGTACTCGCTTGAACATTACCTAGTGCCATTACGGTTGTTACTGGAAACATCATGGCAGGAATGTATAGCAACGCCGCGGTAATTAGTAAGCCCCAGGATCGTTGTAATGAGTCGGTTTTTCGTAGATGCAGGGGGGCCAGACAGCGTGGACATTGATGTTTAGTTGCAGGGGATAATTGGCTGCAGACATGACAGCTAGATAAACCTAACTCCCGGGCTGTAACAAATTCTTGTAGGTTGCCGGCCGTCATACAGGTGAATCCAATCGGTCCCAGAATCGATGCCGATCAACACTGATATTTGAAGCTATGATTACTACTACTAACGCCACAAATGCCCAGAAAGAAATACCTAGCAGGATTTTGGCTAAACCACCCAGTTTTACAAATGTAACCAAAATACCAATTAAAAACACTTCTACCATATTCCAGGGCGCTACCCACTCAACAAAAAGATAAGTCCATTTCGAATGGGGCGGGACTTTGTTTATTTTTAAAGGAATTAATACGCACAGCATGCCAAGGATTCGCACTGCCGGCACAATCAGCAAAACTATGCAAACTACCACACTCATAATTTTCATATTTTCCTGGTATAAAGCAGTCACCGATTGCATTAGATTAATCTCAACCACAATTCCTTTAGCTTCAATGCCCAAAAAGGGCAGTGATATAGCAATTAAGTAAAGAAACAATGCGGCTAAATTCAAAGCCAGAGAGCGATTTATCATATCGACTTTTTCACTATAAAGTATTGCGCCACAGCGCTGACAATAGGCTGTTTCGCCCTCTTCCAGTAGCTGCCGTTGATGGATTAGATCACATTCGTGGCAGGCAATGTGGTTGTCTAAATTCATTTCTGGAAGTTTAGCAGTGACCTTTTACTGCGTATATAGACAAAAAATACCCCGTTTCATTACGGGGTATTTTTTGTTTTCAGTTATCGAGATTGATTATTGAAATTCATACTTCAGGCCAAGTGATACAATATCAATCGCCAGGTCATTAACATCGGTATCGACCTGAGAAAATTCAGCAAATACATTGATCTGACCCAGGTCCCATTCACCACCAACAGCGTAAAACGCCTCGGTCTGTGAATCCCCTTCACTCAATGCCTGCCCAGCAACAGATGAATCAGAATTTACATCAATATAGTAAGCGCCGAGCTTGCCATATAAATCGAATAGAGGATGAACCCGCCAGTTAAGCACCAATCCAAGACTAAATGCATCTGCATCTAAATCGATTCGGTTTCCAGGACGATCACCATCTGCACTAAAATCACCCAGATCAAGGTATCCAGCTTCAACTCCAACGATATCATTGAACATATAACCACCACGCACACCAAATGCTGTGTCACTGTCATCAAAATCAACATCGCTGGAATCTTCGAAATCAGCACTAACACGATTGGCGCTAATGCCAATAAACCAACCAGTATCATCATCAGCTGAAAGTGGAGTAGCAGTGATGGCTAAAACTGACGCAAAAGCGCCATTTAAAACTAAATGTGAAAATTTCATGGTACATCTCCTTAGCTTGGTTTTAATTACGAGCAATTACTCGTTAAATTAATTTAATCATTGAAAAAAATCACTGTCAATTAATTTTCCGCTTCAAATCAAGGCAGCAGATACTATTTTATTGTTCATAATAATTAAAAATATATTATTCTATTTTTTAATAAATTACTTTAAAAATATATTTTAAACTATTATTTTTATTAAGCTATTATTCATGTATAATCAATCAAAATGTTTTGTCTATGCAACATTTGTTGCCAACCAACAACAAAGAATCAAGACAAGGAGTAAATGATGAAATTAGTCTCCCCTACCCTACTGGCTATTGCTGCCGCGGCGCTGATTTCGACCTCGGCGATCGCTCAAAACACATTTGAACTTCAAGATAATACTGCTGAAGATGATTCTGGGTTTTTTATCGCTTTGGGTGTAAGTCGAATTAAGGCAGACGCTTCCCAGGAGTTCAATAATGCAAGATTGAACTTTGATGATAGTGATAATGCTTATAATTTTCGAGCTGGAGTCATGTTCACTAACTGGATTGGTTTAGAAGCTGCGTACTATGATTTCGGCGAATTTGAGGATTCTTTACAAGAGGCTGTTGCAGATTTAGGAGTACCTAATGTTGATGTGGATTTAGATTTAAAAGCTTACGGTTTATCTCTAATCGGTAATATCCCGTTACCTTATGTTGATCTATACCTAAAAGGCGGTGCAGTTAGACTAGATGGTGAAGCAACCGCCAGTGCTTTTGGTTTATCAATAAGTGAAGAACGTGACAGTACTGAACCCTTTGCTGCAGTTGGAGCTGAGCTAGATTTCGGTATGGTTAACATATTCGCTGAGTATTCCCGAATTCTTGATAATGATGACGTCGAAGTTGACTTTGCAACTGCTGGAGTCAAGCTCGAATTCTAATTATCATTAATTTCTACCTCCGTATTGAAAGCGCCTAAGGGCGCTTTTTTGTTGAGTGCATAAGGTCAGAGTCGAATTAAACAACCATTACATCATCCACTATTTTGCTGGTATTATTAATTCGACTCTGACTCCATAAACCCTTAAACTAGCTTAGTCAACACTCTTGGCCTCAAACTAGCAAAACAATACAAGTTTGAGCCGCTTAAATTAAATGCCCAATAAACCATCAGCATTAAAACTGGTCAGCCCTAGAAAAGCACCTTCTCAGGAACGTTCAAAGAGAAAAGTTGGAGAGATCCTCAGTGCTGCTCGTGAATTATTAATTTCCGATGGTTTAAACCAACTGACCACCAATCATATTGCCAGGCAGGCCGGCATGTCAGTCGGCTCACTCTATCAATATTTTCCAAATAAACAGGCGATCTTGTATCAACTTTATAAAGATTGGTTGGAAAGTTTTCTGCAAGAATTATCTAATTTTAAGATGCCAGAGGATATAAAGGATCCGATAGATAGATTTGAGGCAATGCTGGATCACTTTTATCTAAAGTGGACGTCGGAAAAAGACCGGCAAATATTAGAAGGTGAATTATTTAAAGCAATGCAACTTTATCCTGATTTGAGAGAACTGGAACAATCTCATCAATCCACATTCGTACAAGAATTTAGTACATATATGCAGCACATTGGCATTCGTACCTCAAAAGAAGAATTGGAGTTCATTTCGACTTATATCATCAAACTGAATGACGTTATTAGTTCATTGTTTTATCTAGATAAGTATCCGGAAGAAAAAATCCTTAATCTGTTTAAGCAACAGACGTTGTCTTTATTAAGGGAAACCATAGATTCCCCCGGCTAAAGCCGGAGTGCTTACCGTAACAGCCCTTATCAGTTGACTCGATCAATATCGCATCTCTAATTCCTGTATTCTTGCAGCCACCCCAATCTGCTTCAGCATGTACGTCAAAACTGGCTTCAGTCGCTAAAGCGAACGCTAATAAAAAGCTAAACTTATACATTTGTTCAGGTTCCGGCTTCTTTTCAAATCGAAACTTAACTATTCTCATGAGAATATCTGAATAGTTTGCTCTATTGAATAAAAATAACAAAGTAGGATGTTTTATAGAGTCAATCATCGAAGTGACTGGTAATTGACCATTTGATTATTTAGTTTTCTACAGAACTTGATTCATGTGATCATATAATTAAGCTACTTAATTGTGAGAGCATTCACTCATCATTGAAGAGAAACAAATATGTCTATGAATGTCACTAACTCAAATACTAGTTTGCGTGTCCTGCTTGCGCTAGCTGCTTTTATCATTGTAATTGCTGGTTTCAAAGCGGCCAGTTCACTGATCATTGCATTTTTGATGTCAGCATTCATCGCGATCATTTGCGCCCCACCTGTGTTATGGATGCAGGCCAGAGGAGTGCCATTTGTGGTCGCTTTAATCTGTATTATTTTGACGATTGTAGCCATCGGTGGCTTGCTGGCCAGTCTGGTTGGCAACTCCGTTAATGAGTTCACTACTGAAATTCCTGTTTATGAACAGCGGTTAACTAATTATTCTCATGCCTTGTGTAATTGGTTAGATGAAAAGGGTTTAACTCTGGCTAAAGAACAGCTGACCGGATCTTTAATCCGGCTGCAGCATTAAAGCTTGCCGGACAATTCGCAAATCGGATAAGCGGTGTGTTGACCAACACATTTTTAATCCTGATAACCGTTATTTTCATGTTGGTGAAGACGTCACAACTGCATCAAAACCTTAACCAGTCTATTAACGGGCATTCTGGTGACTATAGGTCTATTGTTTCTGGGTGTTGACTTTGCAATTTTGTGGGGTGTTTTGGCTTTTTTCCTGAATTTCGTACCTAACATCGGCTCCATCCTGGCAGCCATACCTGCTATTTTATTAGCCCTTATTTAGCTCGGCCCTATCACAGCAGCCTGGACAGGGTTGGTTTTTTGGTAGTGAATAACGTTATCGGTAACTTCATCGAACCTAAATTTATGGGGCAAGGCCTGGGGTTATCCTCATTAGTTGCTTTTATTTCGCTCGTATTCTGGGGCTGGGTGTTTGGACCCGTGGACATGCTTTTTGTCTGTTCCATTAACCATGACCGCAAAAATCGCACTTGAAGGTAACACAGAAACACGCTGGTTCGCAGTACTGCTGGCGAATGATGTGCCTATCGATTCCGAGGAGACTGAAGCGACTACTGACAAGTCACGTATCGCATGAAATAAGAAAGCCAGACTACAATTAATTCGGCGAAATAGACATCAAACGTAACCCTTTCTATTAATAGATTACCTAAGCGTTTTCAGAATTTGCCTTGGCTCGGGCTTCAGAAGCTTTTTGTACAGCATCGTCTGCCTCTTTTTGGGCTTGAAGTGCGTGTTTTACCGCCCCAGCGGCATAGGCTTCTCTGGCATCAGCCTCTTCTTCGGCACTTTTTTGTTTCATTTTGTCTTCAAATTCGTTCATTCGATTTTTGGCATCAGCCAGTTTCTCATCCCAAATATTCTGCATAGAACCCCATTGTGATTGAACTTGTTCAGATGCATCTTTCATCACGTCATCGAACTTGGAAATGGATTGCTTATACTGTTCTTCGGCTTGGTCATACCATTCTTTCATACTTTCTTGTGCGGAATCTGACCATTCCTTGGCCTGTTCATTCCACTCGGCCGCATGGGCTTCAAGCTTTTTAGACTGTTCTGCCAGTTCACTGAGTATGCTGGATAATTTCATGTTGTTTCTCCGCAGGATAGATTATTTAGGTTAAATCCTATGTTAATTGATAACCATAACTAAATTTAAAGTGCATTATAAACAAATTTACGAATACAAGTATTTATTCGTATAATCGCAGACTTAAGTAATTCTTGACCATGCTATTTATTATCAATCGAATAAAACTATGCTAGATTCTTATGCGAGAAAGAACAATGAACCGGTGCTAGCCAGAGGATAAAACGTGATTCAATTCATTCGCAAATCGTTAATCATATTGATCTGTTTGCCCATTACTTCAATAGCGTCCACCAATATCGCCATCCTGGTAGACGGTAAGTCACAATATTACGATGACATTATTGAGCTTTACCAAACCGAAATCACCGAATTGATGGAAGGTGAATTCGAGGTTAATTTCACTACGCATATCCCCGGCAACGGCGGCTGGACCTTTAAAAATATTCAAAGCAAATATTACGGTTTACAAAATAGTAACAACGTTGATGTTGTACTGACACTAGGGTTAGTGGCCAGCCTGGTAGCTGCTTATGATTCTGCGCCTAAAAAACCTACCTTTGCTCCTTATATTATCGATGCTAATTTCCCCGGTTTGCCGCGTGAAGGGCTTTCCAGTGGTATTAACAATCTAAGTTATCTAGCCGAAGAAATAGCGCTGCAAAGTGATTTAGAAGAATTTCAATCCATCACCGGCTTTACCCACATGGTGATTCTGCTAGATGATTCAATCTTCGCAGCGATAAAAGATTTGCCATTAAGAGTTAAGGAATTAACCGAACAAATGGGCGCCAGGGCTAGTTTTGTACTGCAAAACCAGCCTAATCAGAATTTAGTAACGGCCATTCCTGAAGATGCCGATGCTGTCATCATCACAGCATTACCCAGACTGGATGCCCAAGCCTTGCAGGCCTTAATCGACGGTTTAAATCAGCGCAAGATTCCCAGTTATTCCGTGGTTAGGCCGGAACTGGTAGAACAAGGTGTGTTAATGGCCACCCAGGCTGAGGAAGATGATCAGCGTCGAGCCCGCCGCACCGCATTGAATATTCAAGCTACCTTATTGGGTGATGAACCCGCCTACTTCCCTGTGTTGTTCACACCTAAAGAAAAACTGGTTATCAACATGGAAACTGCGCGTAAAATTGATTTCTATCCACGTTTTGATATTTTGTCACAGGCTACGCTGCTTAATGAAGAACCCATAGGTGAAGACCCACCGCTAAGCTTACAAGATGTAGCCCATGAAGCAATCAGAGCTAATTTGAACATTATCTCCAGCCGTTTAGGCGTATTAGCTGGTGAGCAAGACGTGAGAATTTCTCGCTCGGCTTTGTTTCCTCAACTTTCAATCGGAGCCTCCAGCTCACGGCGTGATGATGGTAGTTTGACGGTAGAAAGTGGTGGTGCTGCCGAAGGCAGCACCACCGGACAACTCACCCTAAGTCAGGTCATTTATTCTGAATCAACCCGCTCCGCTTACGATATTCAGAAACTGCAACAACTCAGCCTTGAAGCGCAACACCGGGCATTGGAGCTGGATATTGTTCAGCAGGCTACCGTAGCATTTTTGAACGTTTTACGGGCACAGACTCAAGTCAAAATTAATCAAAATCAGCTTAACTTGTCTTTGGTCAACTTAAGCCTAGCCAAAAATCGACTGCAAGTGGGTAGCTCCAATGCCGCCGACGTCTATCGTTTTGAATCCCAGATCGCTACTGATCGACAAACTTTGCTGCAATCGCAAGCCAGCCTGCGTTCTGCCAGCGAGGCATTAAATAATTTGCTACACAGGCCTATCGGTGTAGTTTTCAAAACTATTCCTGCCACGCTTGAACACGATGAAGTTTTATTCAATGGTAGCGACCTGGAAGACCTTATTGATAATGAACGGGATTTATTGATTTTTCAGGACTTGTATATCAAGCTAGGACAGCAAATGTCACCTGAAGTCGCACAGCAAGATGCGCTCATAGCAGCCTCTGAGAGACAACTTAAAGCGTCCAGGCGCTCTTACTATGTTCCAGATGTCACTTTGCAAGGCAGCAGGTCCAGAATCTTTGACGAAAGTGGTCGCCAGGCCGGCACCTCACTGGAAGATGAAAATGATTGGGAAATCAGTTTAAATCTGTCGTTACCTTTATATCAGGGAGGTCAGCGCAAAGCTAATGTGTTGAAGGCGGATTATCAATTAAATCAAAATAAGATTCAGCGTGAACAGGCCTTACGATTGGTTGAACAAAACGTGCGCCAATTCTTTCATGAGATTAATGCCAGCTACCCTTCTATCGAGCTTTCTGAACTGGCGGCAATGAGCGCCAGACAAAACTATGAGTTAATTCAAGATAACTACAGTCAGGGTGTTGTTAGTATTGCCGATTTAATAGATGCACAAAATGCTGCACTTGCGGCTGAACAAAATGCTGCCAATGCTGTTTATGATTTTCTGATCGACTTGATGAACCTGCAACGCAGTATTGGCGCCTTTGATTATTTTCTTGACGAACCTTCCCGGCAAGAACGGATCAACTTGATTAAAAATTATGTGGAATCTGGAGGACAACAGCAATGAGACACAACAGCAAATACTTTCCGCTTGTGATTACAGTTTTTGGACTAGTGACTCTCACCGCCTGTAAACAGGAACAAGTCGCTGTCGAAATTCCGTTAAGACCGGTTAAAAGCATCACTGTCTCAACCGCAACGGTCGAACGTGAACGTGATTTTTCCGGCACCTCAAAATCCTCAGAAGAAGCACGCCTAAGCTTTAAAGTCTCCGGCAGTATTAAAAGCCGGTCAGTTAACGTCGGTGACATAATTAAGCCAGGTGATATTATTGCCGAACTTGATGCGACTCCCTTAGAGTTACAAGCACAGCAGGCCCGTGCCAATCTTGCCAGTTCTGAAGCTGCCAAACGTAATGCTGAGGCCAATTATCAACGCTTACGTAATCTTTATGAAAATAACAACGCCTCACGTAATGAACTAGATTCAGCCCGTGCTAATGCGGAATCCACAGAAGCACAGGTCAAAGCCAATCAAAAGGCTCTGGAAATTGCTGAACTAAATGTCGAATACACTCAACTCATCGCAAATAACGAATGTTCGATCGCCTCTGTCAGTGTTGAAGTAAATGAAAATGTGAACGCAGGTCAGGAAATTGTCAGAGCAAATTGCGGCTCAACGCTGGAAGTTGAAATTGCCGTACCTGAGAGTCTGATCCAAGGAATTGTTCAGAACACAGCAGCTGAAATCAGCTTCACTTCTATCCCAGATCAGACATTTCCCGGTCGTGTGACTGAAGTTGGCGTTGCGGCTACTGGCGGCGGCAATACATTCCCGGTCACGGTGAGAATTGACAATGAACACCCGGAGTTACGTTCGGGGTTAGCCGCTAATATTCGAATCATCACGCAAGCAACCGGCAATCAAAACGGGGATTTAATTATTGTTCCCGCTCAGGCTGTGGTGGAAGATAGTCAAGGTATTCATGTATTTTTACTTGAACCAAGTGAGGAAGAAGGCGTTGGTATTGTCCGTCGGCAAGCCGTTGAAATAGGTGAACTAACCTCAGCCGGCCTTGAAGTTAAACAAGGATTAGATGATGGTGATCAGTTGATTACCGCTGGACTGACTGTCGTCAATGACGGCATGAAAGTTAAAATTTAATCGCAAATTTAAGGCAGACAAGATGAATTTAACCGGGTTTGCGATTCGCAACAACACTACCGTCATGGTTCTCACCATTCTGATGGTCGCTTATGGTGTCATTACTTATTTTCAACTTCCCAAGCAGCAAGACCCGGGATTTACGATTCGGGCTGCTGTTGTCACTGCTCAATTACCAGGCGCCAGCCCACAACGTATTGAGCAGTTAGTCACGGATAAAATCGAAAAAGCCATTCAGGAATTACCCGAATTGGATTTTGTCACCAGCGAGTCAACTCAGGGCGTGTCATTTGTAACAGCAAATTTTAAAGAGAAATACACTAATATGCGGCCTATTTTCGATAAATTACGCCGCAAAATAAACGACATCAATGATCTGCCAGATGGGATTCAGGGACCGTTTGTTAACGATGAATATGGAGATGTTTACGGTATTGTCTATAGCCTAACTGGTGACGGCTTCGATTACCGCGAACTCAATAATATTGCCGATCAAATTCGTGATGAAATACTCAAAGTCGATGAGGTAGCCAAAGTCAATATTCTTGGCAAGCTAAACGAAGCTGTGTACGTTGAATATAACAATGCACGTTTAAAAGAATTAGGCTTGTCACCGACATCCCTTGCAGGTATTTTGCAATCTTTGAATATTCTACAGTCAGGTGGCGATATTCTTACTGGGCCGGAACGTATCTCTCTGGAACCCACGGGTAATTTTGAATCAGTAGAACAAATCGAAAATGCTGTCATACAGATTCCAGGCAGTACAAGTGTAGTTTATTTAAAAGACATTGCCGATGTCTATCGTGACTATCAAGATCCACCAGAGGGCCTATCGCACACAAATTCCAAGCCAAGTATCGTCCTGGCCGTATCTATGAGTGAAGGAGGCAATATTCTCGAGTTGGGCAAACGTATCGACGCTGCAATACCACAAATAGAAGCCGTATATCCTTTAGGCATTAATCTAGAGAAAATCTACTTCCAACCTGATCAGGTTAATAATAGCGTACAGGGATTCATGTCTAACCTGGGACAGGCAATTGCTATTGTCTTGGCTGTAATGCTGTTGTTCCTGGGCTTAAGAACCGGTTTGATTGTTGCTACTTTAGTGCCAACAACGATTGTTCTAACCTTTGTATTAATGCAATCATTTGAAATTACGGTTAATCAAATTTCCTTAGCAGCGTTAATTATTGCTTTGGGTTTATTAGTTGATAATGCCATAGTGATGGCTGAATCGATTATGGTACGTCGCCAAAACGGTGAGGAGGCAATTGCTGCCGCAGTAGCCGCAGGTGGGGAATTAGCGATTCCGTTGTTAGTCTCGTCGCTTACAACTTCAGCCGCATTCTTGTGTATTTTCCTGGCCGAATCGGCTGTAGGAGAATATACAGCCGATATATTTAAAGTGGTAACCATAGCTCTGCTCGCCTCATGGCTTTTAGCGATGACAGTTATTCCACTATTAACAGTCAGATTCATGAAAATCAAGCAAGTTAATAACAATGGCGATCCCTTCGCAACCAGAATGTACCGCGTTTATCGTGCGATTTTAATCTGGTGTGTGCGCAACAAGCTGATTTTTATCATGATAGTCATCGGCTGCTTTTATCTAGGTTTACAAGGATTGAAATATGTACCACAAGTCTTTATTCCGCCACGCACTGATCCGGTGATTAGTGGGGAGTTTAACCTTCCCTTTGGTACGGCGATTGAAACTACTGAGCAAATGGTCAAGGACATTGAAACTTATTGGCAAGATAACTTTAAGGTCACTGAAGAACAGCAAATAGCCGGTGAAAGAGGTATCACAAACTGGGTAGCATTCATCGGTCAGGCTGCTCCTCGTTATGAACTTGCAGTTGATCCAGGCTCGGATAAACCTCATGCGTCGAAATTTATTATTCACACTACAGATGCCGACATTATTCCTCAGATTGTTGCCGATACATCGAGCCACCTTCAGGATTTGTATCCCGATGTCGAAATCATTATGAAGAAATTGGAAAATGGCACCCCGATTGCTTATCCCATCCAAGTACGGGTCTATGGCAAAGAAGTTGATGAACTCTACAACATTGTCAACACACTGAAAGATCAGCTCAGACAAACAACCGGCGTGTCATTTGTTAATGACGATTGGGGAGTCCAGACCAAAAAATTACTCGTCGAAGTCGATCAGGATCGAGCCAGACGTGCAGGTGTAACCAACCAAGACGTAGCGACATCACTGCAATCCAGTTTGTCGGGTATTGAATTAACTCAATATCGGGAAAATGATGATCTGATTCCGATTACCATGCGCACCAGTTCAGCTGAGCGCCGAGACATTGGTAAACTGGACAACATCACGGTTTACTCGAGTGCAGGCGATGCTGTACCACTGAAACAAGTCGCTGACATTAAGCTAGACTGGCAAAATGGAATTATCAAACGCCGTGATCGTGACAAGGCTATTACCGTTCAGGCACTTTTGATACCGGGTTTTACAGCAACTGATGTCGGCAATGAGTTTTTCCCTTGGTTAACTGAGTATGCTGCAAGCTGGGAGAATGGCTATACCTACGAGTTAGGTGGTGAATCGGAAACGTCTGGTGATGCCAACGAGGCTATTGCAGCCAAGCTCCCTATTTCAGGTATGCTAATCGTATTACTGCTAGTCGCACAATTTAACTCAGTTCGTAAACCGCTAATTATTCTTGCGACTATTCCTCTTGGCCTGATTGGAATCACTATAGGATTGTTAGTCGCGCGCTCCATATTTGGGTTTTTTACAATTCTGGGTCTGATTTCACTGTCCGGTATCATCATAAATAACGCCATCGTATTAATCGATAGAATAAAAATAGAGATGGAAGATAATGGCTTGACTGTTGACCATGCGATTATCCAAGCATGTCAACAACGGTTACGACCGATATTGTTAACGACTGCCACTACGGTCGGCGGCATGATGCCTTTGTGGATTAGTCATGATCCCATGTTTGAAACAATGGCTGTTTCAATTATTTTTGGTTTAATGTTTGCAACACTGCTGACCCTGGCGGTAGTACCTGTGTTATACAGCATACTATTCAGAGTCAGCTTTAAAAACTATCAACACCAAGCTGGCAGCTAAAAACCGAATGCCCTGGTATTGGCGCAAATATTTCATTCTTACTCTGGCGCTGACGGTTTTTTTGATTTTCGTTCCGCTATTCAATCTCGTTACTGACACTGAATTTATTGAAGAAATAGTATTCATGGGGTTGATGCTGACTACTCTTTATACCGTTGCCCATAATAAAACACTGCTGATTGTAGGTATGATACTTGCTGCAGTGACACTACTCGGCACATTGACAACAAAATATTCAACCGGGACTGTATTTATATCAGCTATGATCAGCGCTGTTATTTTGTTAGTGCTAGTGATCACTATCATCATTGTCGATGTCGTCAAAAATGATGATATAGAAGTTGACATGATTTTTGGGGCCATCGCCGCTTATTTGTTAATTGGTGTTTGCTGGGCATTGATTTACTCAATCGTGGATACTTTGATCCCGGACTCTATATTGATCAACACTAATGTTGTCGATGAGTTTGGGCCAGTCACTGGCCAAAGCAATTTTGCCTTTTATAATTATTTCAGCTTTGTCAGCATGACGACATTGGGATACGGAGATGTCATTCCGGCCCACCCAGTAACGAGAGCTCTAGCTACTTACCAAGCTATTTTCGGGCAGATGTTTATTGCCATATTAGTCGCTCGACTGGTTGCCATGCACTTGACTAAAGAATCATAGGTTGACTAACAACAATACGTCATCCTGAGCTGATTCTGTCATCCCGCACCCATTCGGACACAAAACCGCAGCGGAGGGATATCCTAATTACTGCTCAGGCGTTAATCGAAACCAAAAACATCATTAAGCTGATGTGCATCCCCGAATCCTTTTACTAAAACAACATTTGCTGGTTTCAATTCGAATATCACAAAATCTGGCAATGAATTTAGCAAGTTGATGATCTCACCAAATCGATCACTAAACTTATCCATAATTTGCGACCAATCATTCGATTCGCTTTCGATCTGTCGGGGTATGGCTTTAAACATCAGTCTTTTACGTGCAAAAATCTGCTGTGACTTGATTTCGTCCTCAATCAACATACAGCCAATTTTAGCTTTGGTATTGATAAGATTATTTGTATGCTCGGCCAAGCCACTGACCAGAATATAAAACTTTTTGCCCAGACAAACAAACGGAGCATAACTGGCATGCGAATCCGCTTGATTTCCAGTAGCCAGTATTAAAGTCTGGCTGGAATCGATCAAGTGTTTGCAGTCTTCAATGATACCTGGGTCTACCATTACAACCATTTGGCGGCTTCTGTGGGATTTGCCACCACACCATACCCTTGCAAATAAAATTGGGCTAGTAGTTGTTTCGCATGTGGATGACCTTGTTCCGCTGCCAGCTTGGCCAAGCTAAATGCAAATTGTGGCCGCTTTTTAGCTCCTAAACCCTGTCTGACCATAAGAGCCAGACGATAGCGAGCATCAGCATTACGACTATTAGCCATTGGCGTGAGAATATTAATTGCACGCTGATATTGCTTTTCTCTAACGAAATTTAGGGCTGTTTGAATCCGGTTGACATCAGCTGAACTCATGCCTTTTTCGATGATTTGATTTGCGAGTAATGGATTAGCAGTGGATGGTTGTGGGGTTTGAATTGTTTGAGTTTGCGGCTGTATCGTTGTTGTAGTTTGGGGTTGAGAGGTAGCAATCGGCTCAGTATCACTAAAAACTTCAGGCGCTAAATTATTAGCCGCAACAGATTGACTCTCGGTATTATCAGGTTCGATACTTGATTGCTCATCATCAGTACCAAATATATTCGGTGCTCGTTTGATAATTATCGCTGGCTCTGGTTTGTTACGTGGCCTACTCACTCTGGGAGTCTGTGGAGCTGGTTCTTGTTCTATTTGCACTTCAGACTGCACGGCAGATTCTAAAGCAGGCTGTTGAGCTTCAACCACCGTTTGAGTTTGAGGTTGTGGCGTAGATTCAGTCAAACCTTCACCATGAGGATTCTCTGGATAAAGCGAAGCAAAAGTTCGAATTAAAGGTGTTGTCGAACGCAGACTTTTCGGCAAACTCGCTACTTTCTGCCCCGCACTGAGCCAATTGTCGTAGCTACCCATAATCGCTTTGTAATAAACAATACCGCCTTGCAGGCTAGGTACTATTATGGCCTCACTAGCTAAATTATAACTGTCGATAAATTCAATAATCTGATCGAGATTACTGCTATTAAATAATTGGACAGTAAATTCATTTCTTTTCTGAGTGGTAATCCATTGCCAGTTTTGTTCTGATTGTTGCAAGATAGCTATCGGATCTAGAGTCTCCCCGGTTGATTCAATCGCTGCTGGCTGGGCAATGGATGTGGCATTAGTCTGAACTTGATTATCTTGATCTTGAGTTTGTTGCGTAATCGCAGTTTGTTCAACCTGGGGCTCAGGCTCAACTTCGGCAACAAGCGGATCTCTACCTTGATCCAGTTCCTCAGAATCGGTTATTCCATCGCCATCACTATCGGCAACGAGTAAATTGGTATTTAATTCAAGCTCACGGCTGTCAATTAATCCATCCGCATCACTATCAGCTAATAACGGGTCAGAACCTAGTTCAAGTTCCTCACCGTCATTAATACCATCTTGGTCGCTGTCTGCTTGTAACGGATCGGTTTGAAGTTCTAATTCTTCCCCGTCTAAAATGCCATCTGCGTCGGTATCCGAAACAAGCAAATTAAGCTCGAGTTGTTGCTCTTCACTATCAATCAGTCCATCGCCATCGGTATCAGCAGATAACGGGTTAGAACCTAATTCAATCTCACGTCCGTCTGTCAGGTTATCCTCATCCGAATCAGGGTTTAGTGGATCAGTGTTTACCGCCAGCTCAGCACTATCGCTTAAACCATCCTGGTCAGAATCAGCCTGGATCGGGCTGGTTTTAAGCTGGATTTCTTCACCATCATTAATACCGTCACCATCTGTATCAGCAAGTACAGGATTGGTTGTTAATTCCAATTCATTGGCATCTAAAACACCGTCAGCATCAGTATCTTGTGCTAATGCATTAGTACCGATTTCAATTTCTTTACCATCAGTCAATCCATCTGAATCAGAATCTGCAACTAATGGATCAGTATTTAAATCAAATTCCTGTGCATCGGCTAAACCGTCCTCATCCGAATCAACTGATAAAGGATTAGTGCCAGCGTCCATTTCAGCAATATCTGTTAAACCATCTTGATCAGTATCTGCTGCTAATGGATTGGTATCTATTTCAATTTCCTGCCCGTCCGTCAAACCATCATTATCTGAATCGGCAAGTAGCAAATTTGTGTTCAACTGAAGTTCTTCAGCATCACCCAGACCATCTGCATCGCTATCTATCAGCAAGGGATCAGACTTAAGCTCGACTTCCTGCCCATCTGTCAATCCATCTTCATCAGTATCGCTAACAAGCGGGTTGGTATTGGCGATAATTTCCGCACCGTCTTTTAATCCATCCGCATCAGAATCTGTACTTAAAGGATCCGTATTCAGGTTTAACTCTTCTCCATCAGATAAATTATCACCATCGGTGTCTGCCAACCTTGGATCAATACCCAACTCCAATTCCGGACCATCGACAACACCATCCGAATCAGTATCAGCAAGTAATGGATTGAGAACAAGCTCAACCTCTGTGCCATCACTCAAACCGTCTGTATCAGTATCAGCTTCTAAAGGATTTGTCTTTAGTTCAACTTCCTCAGCATCAGTCAGGCCATCTTGATCGGTATCGGCAACAAGCGGATTAGTACCATTGGTTACTTCTTCATTATCAGTCAAGGAATCTGCATCAGAATCAGCTTCAAGGGGATTCGTATCTAATTGGATTTCTTGAGCATCAGTCAATCCGTCTGAATCACTATCCGCTGCTAGCGGATTAGTTAATAAATTAATTTCCTCTCCATCAGACAATCCATCTTCGTCACTATCGGCTAGCAATATCTGTGTATTTAATTCGACTTCCTCAGAATCACTGAGCCCATCGCTGTCCGTATCGGCTGATAGCGGATTTGAATTAAGTTCATCTTCCTGGCCATCAGTCAAACCATCTTCATCTGAGTCTGCAATTAAAATATTCGTTTCAAGTTCCAACTCTCGTGCGTCATTTAAACCGTCCGCATCAGTGTCGGCTACGAGTGGATTGGATTGAAGTTGTATTTCTTCTCCATCACTGAGCCCATCGTCATCACTGTCCGCAACTAATAAATCTGTCGAAAGCTCTAACTCCTGACCGTCACTGAGGCCATCTACGTCCGTATCTGCAATTAGAGGATTACTATTGAGCTGTACTTCTTCTCCATCACTGATACCATCTTGATCGCTATCAGTTTCTATTGGATTAGTGCCACGCTCAATTTCAACTCCATCAACTAACCCGTCTTCATCCGTATCTGCAATAACCAGATTAGTATTAAATTCGACTTCTTGACCATCATTAATTCCATCATTGTCAGTATCAGCAACTAACGGATCACTTCCTAATCTGCTTTCTTCGGAATCACTGAGTCCATCACCATCACTATCTCCTTCATTAGGCGGTGTTCCCTGGGCAATTTCAACATCATCGTTAACCCCATCACCATCGGTATCAGCTGCTAATGGATTAATACCCCGATCAATCTCATCTTTATCACTGAGCCCATCACCGTCACTATCTGCCAAAATAGGGTTGGTGGCTAAAGAAATTTCTTCTCCATCACCAAGTCCGTCTTGATCTGTATCAATATTGTTCGGGTCAGTTTGTAAACTTAATTCCCGCCCATCACTCAGACCATCTTCATCACTATCCGCCAACAATGGATTAGTGCCCAGTTTTACTTCATCCCCGTCACTGACCTCATCCTGGTCTGTATCAGCCAAAAGAGGATCTGTCGCTAATTCCAGCTCTTGTCCATCTCCCAATCCATCGCCATCTGTATCAGCTAATAGAAGATTGGTCAGTTTTTCTGTCTCCTCGGCATCACTAACGCCATCAGCATCAGTGTCGGCTAACAATGGATTCGACTTGAGTTCAATTTCACGGGCATCGTCTAACCCATCCGAGTCGCTATCAGCAATTAAAGGGTTAGTTTGTAATTCAATCTCACGACCATCATTCAAGCCATCCTCGTCACTATCTGGAGATAAGGGATCGGTTTCATTGGCTAATTCATCAATGTCATTTAAACCATCGTCGTCGGTATCAGCACTACGTGGATTAGTCAAAGATAACAGTTCTTCTCCATCTTTAAGACCATCGTTATCGGTATCCTCTTCAAGTGGATCAGTATTTTGTACCACTTCTACACCATCAGAAACACCATCCTGGTCAGTATCAGGATTAGTTGGCGAAGTTTTGTAAATCGCCTCCTGAGCATCAGTCAAGCCATCATTATCACTATCGTTAGAACTTGGGACAGTACCCTGTGCGATTTCTACACTATCCTTGACACCATCACCGTCGGAATCTGCATTTAGAGGATCGATACCTTGCTTAACTTCTTCAAAATCCGTTAAACCATCTTCATCTGTATCTGCTAGCAATGGATTTGTTTGCAGGGATAACTCACGGGTATCATCCAGGCCATCGGCATCAGTATCGCGGACTAATGGATCCGTTTTGTTATCAATTTCAATATTATCTGCTAAACCATCATCATCACTATCTTGTTTCAGTGGATTAGTATTCAGTTGCATTTCCTGACCGTCGGTCAGACCATCATCATCTGTATCTGCTAACAATGGATTTGTTTGTAGTTGTAATTCTTCGCTATCAATCAGGCCATCATCGTCAGTATCCGCTTTAATCGGATCCGTGCCTTGAGCGACCTCATCGACATCACTAATGCCATCTTGATCACTATCTTTTAATGTTAAATCGTCTGTAGATGTTTGTTGTTGCGCAATAGTTTCAACTTGTTCTTCTTCCGTATTTATTTGCTCTTCTTGCTCAGCTGCGGCTTCCGCCATCTCTTGCTCAATAATTGATTGATCGACTGCAGTTACAGCCTCCTGCTGTTCGGGATTGCCTTGTGCATCAACATCAGATTGGGTATCAATCTGTGCAACTTGTTGTTGCTGTTCTACCTCATCTGCTTTTAGTGGATCAGTATTTTGCGCAATCTCATCACCATCACTACGGCCATCACCATCGGTATCAGGATTGAATGGATTTGTCTGTAAATCTAATTCCTGCTTATCATTGACACCATCATCGTCAGTATCAGCACTGATTGGATTTAACTCAAGTTCTAATTCCTCGGCATCAGAAAGACCATCTTCGTCCGAATCCGCCAGAATAAGACTTGTACCACGCTGCAGCTCAAAGTCATCAGATAACCCATCCTGATCACTATCAGTGCTGACTGGATCACTTTTTAAGGCAACTTCTTTGCCATCATCTATACCATCACCATCTGAATCTACCAAAGTTGGATCAGAACCCAAGGCTACTTCTTGGCCATCCAGCACACCATCATTATCACTATCCTGACTTAATGGAAAGGCGTTATATTTGACTTCATCACCATCACTTAGGCCATCATTATCCGAATCGGTCAAATATGGATCTGTTCCCTGTCTGAATTCATCAGCATCGTTCAAACCGTCATTGTCGGTGTCTGCCTTCAGTGGATTGGTAAAGTTAGAAAGTTCCTCGGCATCAGACAAGCCATCCCCATCAGAATCTGCCTGCAAAGGATTTAATTGACGATTAATTTCGTCACCATCGCTAATACCGTCGCTGTCTGTGTCTGGATTTTCTGGATCGGTGTTATATTTTTCTTCTATTTCGTTTTTAATTCCATCACCATCTAAGTCATCGTTAGGTGTGGAAATATCTTCCTGAGCTAGTGCCGTTTCCTGAGCATTAGCCGTGGCTACAACTTGCGGTAACCTCAACTGGCTAGAATTATTCTGATTATCTTTACTGTGACTTGTAATGAATTCTGACTGAATGATGTCATCCAGTTCAATGAACTGTACAACGTTTTGTGCCTGCTCTGGATAAATTAACGATTTTTGTTTTTCTAAAGCGAAATTAGCCGTTCTTTTATACCAGAAAAGGGCCTCGTCTTCATCCTTGTCAACCCCCAGCCCTTGGCTGTAGACATGAGCTAAATTATAGGCAGCCTCAGGTGTTTTTAATGCGGCTGATTGACGCCAATAATCTACTGCTTGTTGATAATTCTCGGCTCTTGCTGCCAAAGCACCTAATTTAAACAAGGCTGAGGGGAATTGATGATTGGCCGCAAGCAAATAATATTGACGTGCCTTTTCTTGTTCAACAACAACACCCCAACCTTTTTCGTGCATTAATCCTAGGGCAAACCAGGCTTTTGCATTGGCTGGATCATCAGCTTTGATCGAGTGCCAAAGCTCCAATGCTTGTTGATAATCACCTGATTCAAATGCTTCGAAGCCTTGATCCACGTTTGCCAGTGCAAAATTGGCAAACAACAATAGTGAAATTAATATTTTTAAGCGAAAAACCATGCCTTTGAGGATACTTACCTACCGTTTATTAACTATGTATTTTTGTATTTACTTACGTTTTTAACCCAAACTTCCCATACCCAATCAGGTTAGCTATTAATTTTAGCTACAATTTCATTAACTTACTATGTTTTCGAACAAAAGAATTCACGCTGAAATGTCGATTTGAGAAATTTTTGCCGCCAATCACTGGGTTGGAAAAGTTTCTTTTTGGGCCCGTGAATAAATGCGATTGGCATGTGCATAAAAGGTTTTGGTACCGGTAGAATAATTATTTCGTTGCGGCCAAGGTAACGCAGCTGCCAGATATGCGGCCTGTTTGGTCGATATTGCTTTCACTGGCTTACCAAAATAATGCAACGCAGCCGCATTGACTCCGTAAATTCCCTGTCCGAATTCGGCAATATTCAAATAAAGCTCAAGAATGCGCTTTTTATTTTGTGTAATCTCAAGCAACACCGTAAAAATTAGTTCATGCCATTTTCTTAACCAACTTCGTTGTGGATACAAATACAAATTTTTAGCCGTCTGCTGAGTAATGGTACTGGCACCTCTGGGAATTGACTTTTTGGCTAGGCTTTCTTTTATTACGGCTTTTATTGCGGCAATATCGAAACCATTATGAACATAAAAGTAACTGTCTTCAGCGATGATGAAAACTCGTGATACACGCTCTGGGATCTCATTGATTGAAATGGGATCCCACTTAATTTCCGGCAACTCAGGCTTGATTGTTCGATCATCAATATAACTATGCATAAATCGCGACATGGGAATCACATCAGCTTGACCGACGTTATATTTAAGCCACAGATAGCAGATATAAAATACATCGGCGATGATGATTAAAACTACTAAACGCAGCAGATTTCTGGCTATAAACTTCATTGTACGCAAGGTAATTGTAAACGCTTATAGTTCTGTTATCTCAGGTAAAATGACCTTTAATTTTTGATCAAAGTTTAATGACTCAAGAAAAACTTAACTTTTGGCAAACCAAAACCCTCGAACAAATGAATGAAAAGGAATGGGAGTCGTTATGTGATGGTTGTGGTAAATGCTGTTTGGTCAAACTTCAAGACGAACAAACCGATGAAATTCATACAACCAATGTAGCGTGCAAGTTGTTAAATACACAGACTTGTCGGTGTAAAGATTATCAAAATCGAAAACAACGGGTTCCAAACTGTCTGGTTTTACGTCCTCTGAATAACTACTTGATCAGTTTATTGCCTAACACATGTGCATATCGACTTTTGTCTGAAGGTAAGGACTTACCCTCCTGGCATCCGTTGGTTTCAGGTTCTAATCACTCAGTCATTAAAGCCGGGATCAGCATCTACGGCAAAATAATCTCGGAAAAATATGTACATCCTGATGATCTAGAGAATTACATTATTGAATAAATCATGAAATACATCCTTGAACATTGGAAAGGATTACAGCCTTTAAAACAATCATTCTGGATAAATCTGGTTTCAGGATTACTGATTGTTTATTTGATCGAATATTTGTTGCTACTCATCTTTGAATCAAACATTAATTTATTTATCCCCATCGCTATCACTTATTTTCTGATTTTTCATGTGTTCTTTTTTATTTGGCAGGCAATCGGCACCTTGCGGGCCTGCGATAAAAATATCAGCCAATATATTGCTAGCGGCTGGACCAGGGCTGCACAATTTGGTGTCATTATAAGCTTTGCTGCTGTTTTGATATGGGGTCTGACTCTGGGACAATTCATTCAAAGAATAAATTTAGAGCAGCAGGAAAAATTAGCGGCTTCTAATTTTAAATTAACTTACGAACTAATCATCGCTGACGACCAACAACTCCAAATCAATGGCTTTCTGGATCAAGGCATCACACGGGACGTTAAAAAGTTGTTATCACAGGATAATGATATTAATACGGTAGTGCTCAATAGCAAGGGGGGTAATATTTATGAAGCCAGAGGTTTAGCCAAGTTAATTGAAGACAACAATTTCTCCACTCATGTTGAAGCCTACTGCTATTCTGCATGCACAACGGCTTTTATTGCTGGTGAGAATAGAACAGCTGATAAACAGGCCAAGTTTGGTTTCCATCAATATAAAATCGATACCAATAAACTGCTACATAGCAGTGTCAATACTAAGAAAGAACAAAATAAAGACATCGATTTTTTTCTCAAACAAGGGACGAATAAAGCGTTTCTTGATAAGGCATTTTCAACGCCTTTTGAGCAAATGTGGCTACCCAACCAGCAAGAATTAATCAATGCCGGGGTTATCCATAAAGTTATATAGAATCTTTTGGAAAATGTGAAATACTTAACAGAACTTTAGCTTAATAAAGACTATAGTGGGTATCGAGTAAATCTCCTCTTCATCTGTGTGTGAATGACCCCGCCGCAAGGCGGGGTTACTACATTAGCCAGTTGCTCTATATGGTTTTAATTCTTTTGTACCAAACTTCGAAGCAAAGACAATTCCAGAATAAATTAACATCCTCATCACTAGGTTCGGTTTGATTAAACCTAGAAAGTAAATATTTTTCATCCACATACTTAGGCCATACCCTTGACTGGTCGAATAATACTTCCTTTAGAATGTGTTTATGCACATGTAACAAAGAATCACGGAATATCTCACTAAAGTCTGTGGCACTTGTGCGTAATCTAACTTCATCAGGCAAAATATTCGTCATCGACTCACGCAAAATATATTTGTTGTAACCCGTTTTATAATCGTAAAAAAAGTAGGCAGGAAGATTCAGAACAAATTCGACTAGATCATAATCACGATATGGAAACATTATATTTAAACCATAATCTGCTGCTGATTCTCTAAGCACAGAAACCAACTGCGAACTCCTCTGGTTTAAACAAATCTCAAAGCGATCACGTTCATACCTTGCTTCGGATTCAAGCAAATTATCGGATTGTTCCTGCTTAAACAAGGCATTCGAATAGGATGTCAAGAAACTTCTCTTTTTATTAAACCTGCCGCCTGTAATACCATTAAACGGTAATACTCTGCGTAGCACTGTATCCGCATACCAGGGAGAGGGATTTTTATTAAGTTGATGCCTTATAGCAGATAAAAAGGTCGTTATTGACATTTGACCCTTGAGCAAATCACGCAGCCAATAAAGACTGCCAGCAAACAGATGATCACCATACTCTCCAGACAATACCTTTTTAATACCGCGTGTGCTAAGTAGTGACCAGATTTTTCGGTGATGCATCACCATAGGTGAAATCCAAATCATATTTGGATGTTGATGCAACTGACCCAAGTCACCTGAAAGGGGTAGCACATCATCTCCATTAATTTCCATATGCTCAACGGCAAGTTTTTTATTCATAGAGCGTATGTATTGCCTCTCATCACACGATTTATAGTGATCAAAGACCAAGGACACGGTTAACAACTCAGCTTCTGATTCAACCTGATTTGAAGCCAAGGCAGCTATTGATGTTGAATCCATTCCTCCACTCATCAAGATAGCCATTTTATTTGATTTATTTATTCTTCTACTGACCGCTGTATCAAGACGTTTCTTAAATTTTTCCACGACATCTTGATGATCAAGCCCCCAATATCCTTTATTTAAACTAAATTTCCAATAACATTCTTTACTTATACCCTGAGCAGATATCTTTAAAAAATGGCCAGGAATGATTGTATGAAGATTGAGTAAATTTGTGTGGTGACTGTAGGATGTGCGATTAATAAAGTAATTGACTATAGCTACGTCATTAATATCGGTCTTAAAACCTGGCGTGGATAATAGGGTCTGAGGACTGGAACCTATAATTACACTTTTATCGATTTGTCCGTAGTAAAGTCGGCAGTCCCCTAGCCTATCTGTGAAGGCTACAACTGTTTTAAATTTAACCGAATAAATAATACAAGAATAAGAGCCATTCAAATCAGCAAATAAAGATTCGCCTAATTGCTCATAACCCTGCGCAATAATCTCAGCGCTAGAGCAGTCGGAATTAGAAGGTAAGGATAGTTTTAAGATTAATTCTTTTCGATTATGTAATACACCACAAAAGATGGTATATGTTCCAGCCGAATGCTTAAACAGCGATGGAGCATCAATACTATGAGGGAAACCAAAATAATAAACTGATTCATCCAGTTGTTTAACCTGCGGCTTTTCAAATTTATTTTTAAAGCTCGAAGAGCGATTAATTGAATCAGAATTCAGCCACTGGGTTGATTTAGATACCTCTCCACATACCAATCCCCATCGATCTAATTCACGCCACAAAGTTTATTGAAATTTAGATATTAGCTAAAACTCTTATACTTGTGTTGGTGTTGCAAAGTCTGGATTCGGACCAGAATTACCCATAATAAGATGGGATAATTGTCCGATTTGTTTGAACTCAGGACTACGATATTCGCTGAAATCCTTCTCAGACGACAATTGAACGGTGTTAGTATGTACCTCCTTTTCGGCTTTTACTAGAGATTGCCCCCTAATCGAATATTCTATCTCTGTCTTATTTATCATTACATTCTCCCTTACACGTAAGTCATGCTATACCCTAGTATAGAACATTTTTGGAACATATTATAGAAAATTAGCCACCCGAAACGATTAAATCTAACTCTACAAGCCGTTATTTTACTCAAAATCTGGAATGCTGGGAAATCCAATTTCAATACTACAAAAATCAAATGGCATATGAATAAAGAATTGAGATTCAACACAGAAAACAGGTCGTTAATGACCTTCATCCTCAGCCCCATTTGTTTGATTCAAAGGGCCACTCATTTATCCGCGTAAAGAATTGGATTATGATTTCAGCGTCCATGAACAGTAGCACTGAAACACACAATTATGCTCGTTAAAATTATTAAGGAGATTTTCAAAATCCACCCCGCAAGTAATATTAAGAAAAGTTCATTATTATTAATTTTTATTTTTTGCCAAGGCTGCATTATTCAGCATAAGGAAATCGTTGAAAATAAAATCGTTGAGGAATTTGACGAATACCTGGTTTTGTCTGAAAGCGTTAATGCCCCGGCGGGATACCGAATTAATATGGAATTCAGAGCACGTATTATTCAACCTCTATTGGTGATAGATAATATAAGTCCCCCCACAGCTGAGCCCCCGTTCCAATAGCTGGAATACCTCTATGGGTTACCAAGAGCATGGCAGATTATAGACAATTTTTTAACATTAATAATATTTGGGTTGTGTATTGTGACAAGCGGATTGCTAAGGTGGATTTTTCAATCCTTACAGAGTAGAAATAACGAGTCTACTACTATTGACGTTATTTTTAACTCAATACCTCCATTTGAAAAATTTGAATACCTGGAAGCTGTAATCGAACTCGAATTCAACAACGGACATACCGAATTTGTTGGTAGCGTTGATAAGGTTGATTTCCAGCCTGGATTTTAAAAAAACATGTCACGCTGTCATAGAGAAATTACAGTTGTATATCGCTAGACAGTACGCTAGAACGAAAAAAGTTAATTCAAAACACTTACTGTGATTACAAAATTGAGGTCAATGCTCTGGGAAACCATACGGGACCTATGAGGAACGGTGGTTCTTATACTGACTCTAGGGATACTGAGATATGTAAACTGGGGTGAAAATGGGAAGTGGATCTCAATAGGCAAACGTCAGTATTTGTGATTCCTGATGCTTAGACAAAAACGGTGATAATCGTTAAATACTGGATTTAATTAAGATTAGACTACTTTATAATATTTAATGATTGTAGCGTTACTGCACTGTTTTGAGGTTTTACTGACAGCATTTGAGTCGTTATACAGCAACCGATTCAAAATTTAGATTAAGATTTTTCTCGGATAATATGAGACTATAAATTAGATTGTGTATTTGCTTATTATTAATTGATTAAGTTAAGGTAAGCAAACAATGAACAAAGATGAACTTGAAGCCTTTGCGCGTGAGGCAGCCAAAGGTATTAAAACTCAGAAAGATCTGGCTGAATTTTCAAAGATACTCACCAAAGTGACGGTTGAAGCGGCATTAGGTGCAGAACTGGATGATCATTTGGGTTATGCCAAACATGATTCCAGCACGACAGGCAATACCCGCAATGGATATACCTCCAAGCGTTTAAAAACTGAAGACGGTGAATTTATCCTGGACACACCGAGAGATCGGTCAGGCGAATTTGAACCGCAATTAATCAAGAAACATCAAACTCGCTTCACGTCGATGGACGACAAGATACTGAGTTTGTATGCCAAAGGCATGACGACGCGTGAAATTGTCGCCACCTTCAAGGAGATGTACGATGCGGATGTGTCAGCTTCACTGATTTCGAAAGTGACTGATGCGGTGATTGAGCAGGTTGTTGATTGGCAATCGCGGCCCTTGGATAGTATTTATCCAATCGTTTACCTGGACTGTATCGTGGTCAAGATTCGCCAGGATCGCAAGGTCATCAACAAATCGATTTATTTGGCCTTAGGCGTGAATATGGAGGGTCACAAGGAATTATTAGGTTTGTGGCTGGGTGAAAACGAAGGTGCTAAGTTCTGGCTGGGTGTACTGACTGAGTTACAGAACCGCGGCATCAACGATATTCTGATTGCCTGTGTGGACGGATTGAAGGGATTTGCTGATGCGATCAATACCGTGTATCCCCATACTCAGATTCAGCTGTGTATTGTCCATATGGTACGAAACTCGATTAAGTATGTGCCCTGGAAAGATTACAAGCCGGTGACGGCTGATTTAAAACGGATTTATCAGGCCAGTACCGAGGAGCAAGCTTTGCTTGCACTGGATCAATTCAGTGAGCGTTGGGATGGCAAGTATCCTCAAATCAGTAAATCCTGGCGTACCCATTGGCCGAATCTCAATACGTTATTCAATTATCCGGATGATATTCGCAAGGCCATTTACACGACCAACGCCATCGAATCGTTGAACAGTGTGATTCGTAAAGCGATCAAAAAACGCAAATTATTTCCCACTGATGAATCGGCAAAAAAAGTGGTTTATCTGGCGATTATGGATTCGTCTAAAAAATGGACGATGCCGATCCGTAACTGGAAATCGGCATTGAATCGTTTTATGATTGAATTTGAAGATCGGTTATCCGATTTTCAATGATCATAAACCCGTGGCAAATACACAGAATTATTTACAGGGTCGATAATATCTTCAGTCACTCAATTATTTTGTTGCCCTTGCTTTTATCTCAAACCTGCCACCCAAGTTGGAGAAATCATGTACTCCAATAAACCACTTAACATCAGAAGAATTAGTTAGAATACACTCCTCCGTATCTATTCCACCGATATAAGGACGGCAATCATAATTCTCAAATGTGGGTCGTAGACTTTTTCTTACATATAGATCAAAGTCATTATCCATGTTTGATAATGTTACTTTTAATTCATTATATTTGCTCGCAACATCAATATTGTAAAAAACCCAACCACTTCCTAATGCTAAACCGCCCTCATTCAGCAAGACTTTAGAATTTCCTCCCATAATCGCCGGATAAAATATGATCCATGGAAAATCATCATCACATGCGTCACCTTTTCCATTATTATCGCTATCCTTTTGGTTTGAGTTTTTAACCAATGGGCAGTTATCTTCAGAATCTATGACACCATCATTATCATCATCGGTATCAGTATTATTTCCAATTCCATCCCCATCGGTATCGACTGATTCAGTCGGATCTAATGGAAATGCGTCGTTTAAATCGAGCACACCATCATTGTCATCATCGGTATCAGCATTATTTCCAATCCCATCACCATCAGTATCAACTGTTTCATTGGGGTTAGTCGGAAAAGCATCACAAACATTACCGACTAGATCATTGTCCGTATCTTCTTGATTGGGATTGGGATCGTCAGGACAATTGTCTTCTTCATCAGCAACCCCGTCTTCATCTGTGTCTGGCTTTGTAAGAGCCATTAAATTAGTTATTTCAATTTGAGCGTCGGCCGAATTAGAGCCAAAGAATGCGACTATGAATTTTTGGGGGACACTTTTTCCGCTAACTGGTATTAATCCTGAGGAAAAATATTGATTGTTCAAAGAACCAACCTTTTTCAACACAGCAATAGGGTTCGAATCTACAAACACCGTAAAATAATCATCTTCAGATAATTGATTGTATTTATAATCAAATGAAATATACGATGATAAATTCGGAATATTGACATCAACTTCTGCAAATGATGCGTTACTTTCATCACATTTTATTTTTTTCATTTGTGAGGATATATCTGTACTTAAAGTACATAAACCATTGTTTGATACAAAGGTACCATCATTAATATCTATTTGAACTTGTGTTTCATCAAGAGTATTTGCTGCTAAAACATTGCTTAATTTCGTTAAACTACGACCTTGGGCACTGGAGCTATTCAATATCGCGCCTTTCCAGCCTTTGTTACATGGATTCAACGAATCATCAAAGTGAATTGGCTTATTTGTCCACTCACCATTCGTACAATATTTAACATTTATTGAGTGAAGATCATTAGGAGCTATAGACCAGCGATACCATTGATGAACTCCAGAGTGATTATTTGGTAAACCTTCATTAAAAAACCAAGGTCCCACCTCACCTGAGTCCTTTAGTAGATAGTTTTGGTCTGCGATCAAATCAATATCACCTACTCCAGCTCCTCCTCCGAAACCATCATTGTCATAATAATTATCGATATATATATCACTTCCATTATTCCTTACACACCTGGTGAACGACCGTGATAGAGGTGATTCTTCCCTTGGTTTGGGAGGGTAACACTATAAATTTTTTGACCTGCTTCAACAACTATATTCTGATAAATTGCAAAATCAAAAATAAAATCGTTCTGAGAATCAAATATGGAAATTGCTAAAGTGATCTGCCCCTTAAGTTGGTACCAGTTTAGAAGTTAGTCTCTGGTTCGGGTTACAGTTTCCCTTCAAGAAGGGCTGGAACGTAGTGTAAGCAATTCTTGAAGGGTTTGGCAAGATCGTTTCCGGGGCTGGTGGTCGATAACCTAGTGATGAGTGTGGTCGAATCGTGTTGTAATGGATCCGCCATCGTTCTATCAGCACCTGTGCTTCAGTCAGCGTATAAAACACTTCACGATCCAGCAATTCATCACGCAACTTGCCATTGAAGCTTTCATTGTAGCCGTTTTCCCAGGGTGAACCGGGTTCGATGAATAGCGTTTTAACTTTCATTTTGGTTAACCATTCACGTACAGCCCTGGCCGTGAATTCGGACCCATTATCGGAGCGAATATGATCGGGAATACCCCGTGTCATGAATAACTGTTCTAAAGCATTGAGTACACTCGCACTGTTCAGACGTCTCTCGGTAATAATCGCCAGACATTCTCGGGTATATTCATCAATGATGGTTAACAGTCGATAAGCACGACCATCATCCGTAAGATCTTGAACGAAGTCATAGGCCCAGACATGATTCTTCCAACTCGGTCTTAATCGAACACACGAGCCATCATTGAGCCATAGTCGACCTCGTTTGGGTTGTTTACTCGGTACTTTTAGCCCCTCACGTCGCCAGATACGTTCTACACGTTTATCCGGCTGAAGTCTATACACCTTCAGTACGCGAATATCGACCTGGTAATCAGCCTGACTATCCGTTTCATGATAAAACACTTCGCGTCACCCAGTGCGGCCGACTTTGTCTGGGCAATCGTAAAATCAGCTTAAGTAAAGTCTTTGCCGGTCAAACGGTTGGCATTCGAGAAGTTGAGGATAGAATATGGCTGGTGAGTTTTATGAACTATGACCTGGGATTCTTTGATGAAGACGTCGGCAGAGTTGAACCGACCACGAATCCTTTTGTAACTAAACTGTAAACCATGTGCCCGGTACAAAGTGTAAAGAATGTCTTCGGAACAGACCTGATGCTAAGTGGTGGCCAGGGACGGAATCGAACCGCCGACACGAGGATTTTCAGTCTTTTTAAATACTGTTTCAGCACGTTTCACTAAATTTCACTAACAATAATTATTCTATATAAATCAATATATTAAATCGTTTTTTCATTTCAACTCTTTTCATTCTGTTTCACTGAGCTACAATAGAAACTGACAACAGTACTGACAACAGATTATGTGGACCGACCAAAAGATTAAATCCTTTAAGCCCGCAGAAAAACGATATAGAGTGTCCGATAACATAGGTCAGCGTGGTGCTGGCAAACTCATTTTAGACATTTTGCCAAGCGGTAAAAAAACGTTCTACTACCAATATTTTAAAAACGAAAATGGCAAGTCAAAACGCATTCTTCTGAAGATTGGTGAGTACAAATATAAAGCCTCTGTTCCTGGCATTTCACTTGCTGATGCAAGAACCAAGGCAATTAAGTTTTCTGAAAAAGCAGATGGTGATGATCTCAAGCAAATCCTTGATGAAGAAGAGGCCAGGAAAGCTGCTAAGATCAAACAGAAAAATACCGCAGCGCTGACACTAGAAGACGTACTCGAAGACTACATTTCAAGCAAAGACCTCAAACCTGGAACCATTCTGGATTATCGAAAATCGATGAAGCAAACCTTTGGAAGGTATCTCAATCGGCCTATCACGGATATTACTCGGGAGATTATTCTCAAAATCTATAAAGAAAGGATGAAACAAAGCGTTGCCAGAGCTAATAATGCCATGCGTGTTTTTCGTGCTCTATATAACTACCAACGAGCCGTTACACGTCTGGATGACGGCAGTTATTTAATGCCAGAAAATCCAGTTTCCATATTACAAGAAACCAAAGTCACCCGAAAAATCAAACGCCGACAAAGCTATATTCCCAAAGAATTACTGCCAGCCTGGTTTGATGCTGTTCTTTCGCTTGATGATAGTCAATTCTTAAGTGGCACAACCATTCGAGATTATTTGCTTTTTATACTATTCACTGGAACCAGGCGAGAAGAGGCACGACAGCTCAAACGAGAAGATGTTGATTTGATTCGTAAAACATTCATCCTAAAAGATACCAAGAATAAAGAAGTTGTTGAGTTGCCCATGAGTGATTATTTGGCTGACCTCATAGAAAAGAGACTCAAATCCCATTCAGGAAAATATGTTTTCAATGGACTGCATCCTGATACGCCATTTGTCTCATTTAAACGACCACTGGCTCATCTTCGACAAGAACTGAATTATGATTTCACTGTACATGATTTACGCCGAACCTTTATCACCATAGCTGAAAGCCTGGATATTTCTATATACACCCTCAAAAAACTGGTGAACCATAAATTGAGCGATGCTCAGGACATTACCGCAGGGTATGTGATGGTTGATATTGATAGAATTCGGGAAGCTTCACAGAAAATCACCAATCGTGTTCTGGAGTTTGCAGGGAAATAATTTGCGAATTGGATATAAATGGATACAATTGGATATGATTATCACTTAATTGGATATCCAAGTGAATCTATCTAACCTCAATATTACACCTGATCTACTCAAATATATTTCAGAAATTGATGAGTTTAAAGGAGCGTGGAATATCTACCATAACCTCACTCCTGAACGCCTTCAGTCTTTGCGTCATGTGGCGACCATTGAGAGCATTGGGTCTTCAACTAGGATAGAGGGTGCTAAGCTAAGTGATGAAGAAATTGAAGTGTTACTTGGTGGTGTGGGTAAACAATCATTTGCCACCCGTGATGAGCAAGAAGTGGTCGGCTATGCCGAACTGATGGAGAGAGTATTTGAAAGTTATAAAGAAATTGAATTTACTGAAAATTATATCAAGCAGCTTCATTCTATTTTGCTTAGGCACTCTGAAAAAGATGAGCGGCATAGAGGAGAATACAAAACGAATAGAAATGATGTGGCCGCTTTTGATGAGCAGGGAAAGAATATCGGAACTGTGTTTGAGACAGCTACGCCCTTCGATACGCCATTTGAAATGCAAAAGCTGGTTTCCTGGACTCAAGAAGCAATGGAAGATAAAAGCTATCATCCACTGATTATTATTTCAGTGTTTATAGTCACATTTTTAGCCATACATCCGTTCCAAGATGGAAATGGTCGCCTGTCCAGAATTTTAACAACCTTGCTGCTTTTAAAAGCTGGTTATAGCTACATCCCTTACTCGTCCCTCGAAAGCATCGTTGAACGAAATAAGGATGGATATTATTTGGCTCTTAGACGCACCCAGAAAACGATGAAGTCTGAAAGAATTGATTGGTATCCATGGTTGTCATTTTTCTTAAAATCACTCAAACGGCAAAAAGATCATCTACTATCGAAGATTGATTTATCCAATCAAAATGCAGAGCTGTCCGAAGAACAACTCATCATTCTTGACTATGTAAATAAAAACAAGCGCATCACGACCAATGAAGCGACAGATCTTCTTAATATCCCTCGTCCAACCGTCAAAAAACGGTTATCTAGACTAGTAGATAGCGGTGTACTCGAACTTCATGGCAAGGGTCGTGGGAGCTGGTATGGATTGAAAATGAAATCATAGTTAAGCGCCATTTCTACCATTATGAGAATAAGAGATATCTGCCCAATTTGGCGTGATAACATTAATACTTTAGGAAAAGAATGAATAAACCAGAGATCAAATTTGACATTGCTTAAAATGTAATAATAATGCTAATTAAAATTTTAAATTTCAATTATGTTAAGTGAATGAAACTCTCTCATATATAGCCTTGAATCTTTAAATGTATGAAGTTTGAACATTAAAGAACAAGAAGCAATTATAAAATTAGCCTCGAAAATAATTTTGGATAATCTAAAGCCTGGTAAAGTATTATGTGATATTCAGGATTTAAAAAGTTACTTACAAACGTTGCTTTGAACACTGAAGGACGAAGTAATATATGGTCTTTTCCTTGATGAAAAGAGAGCCATATTGAGTTTTGACGAATTATTCAAATGAACTGTTAATTAGAGACTATAAATTAGATTGTGTATTTGCTTATTATTAATTGATTAAGTTAAGGTAAGCAAACAATGAACAAAGATGAACTTGAAGCCTTTGCGCGTGAGGCAGCCAAAGGTATTAAAACTCAGAAAGATCTGGCTGAATTTTCAAAGATACTCACCAAAGTGACGGTTGAAGCGGCATTAGGTGCAGAACTGGATGATCATTTGGGTTATGCCAAACATGATTCCAGCACGACAGGCAATACCCGCAATGGATATACCTCCAAGCGTTTAAAAACTGAAGACGGTGAATTTATCCTGGACACACCGAGAGATCGGTCAGGCGAATTTGAACCGCAATTAATCAAGAAACATCAAACTCGCTTCACGTCGATGGACGACAAGATACTGAGTTTGTATGCCAAAGGCATGACGACGCGTGAAATTGTCGCCACCTTCAAGGAGATGTACGATGCGGATGTGTCAGCTTCACTGATTTCGAAAGTGACTGATGCGGTGATTGAGCAGGTTGTTGATTGGCAATCGCGGCCCTTGGATAGTATTTATCCAATCGTTTACCTGGACTGTATCGTGGTCAAGATTCGCCAGGATCGCAAGGTCATCAACAAATCGATTTATTTGGCCTTAGGCGTGAATATGGAGGGTCACAAGGAATTATTAGGTTTGTGGCTGGGTGAAAACGAAGGTGCTAAGTTCTGGCTGGGTGTACTGACTGAGTTACAGAACCGCGGCATCAACGATATTCTGATTGCCTGTGTGGACGGATTGAAGGGATTTGCTGATGCGATCAATACCGTGTATCCCCATACTCAGATTCAGCTGTGTATTGTCCATATGGTACGAAACTCGATTAAGTATGTGCCCTGGAAAGATTACAAGCCGGTGACGGCTGATTTAAAACGGATTTATCAGGCCAGTACCGAGGAGCAAGCTTTGCTTGCACTGGATCAATTCAGTGAGCGTTGGGATGGCAAGTATCCTCAAATCAGTAAATCCTGGCGTACCCATTGGCCGAATCTCAATACGTTATTCAATTATCCGGATGATATTCGCAAGGCCATTTACACGACCAACGCCATCGAATCGTTGAACAGTGTGATTCGTAAAGCGATCAAAAAACGCAAATTATTTCCCACTGATGAATCGGCAAAAAAAGTGGTTTATCTGGCGATTATGGATTCGTCTAAAAAATGGACGATGCCGATCCGTAACTGGAAATCGGCATTGAATCGTTTTATGATTGAATTTGAAGATCGGTTATCCGATTTTCAATGATCATAAACCCGTGGCAAATACACAGAATTATTTACAGGGTCGTTAATTATTGTTGTTCAGCTCATCCTAGGGTAATTACTCGTAGAGCATTAGAACTAAATGCAACATGAATAATTCTTGTTCACAATCATCCAGCTGGCAGCAGCCAACCTAGTTTGGTAGATAATGATTTTACATTGAATCTGCGTGACTCAATTAGCATCTTCGATATTAAATTAGTTGACCATATTATTGTGAATGCACGCGAAAGTTTTTCATTTGTAGAAAATGGATGGTTAGAACAAATTAGATAAGAGAAAAACGTAATTAGCTATAAATACTTTCAACAAATACTCTAACTTCATTGTAAGTATTTAATGCTTTTTTATCTTGTCTCGAAAGCTTGCAAATAGATAAATGGTCTTCACTTAGTAAAGTGTGGTTTTTTATTTTTGTAATACCTGATCTTGCAGATGACTCAGGTACAACAGTAATACCGACCCAAGCAGGTACAAATCGAGAGAACCACGAATTACTTAGGATGTTTCTTAACATCGTCCTCCTACCTTCAGCAAATGATATTCCATTAATATCAGTATTTTCAACCAATTCTCTAAATTCATCATTCGTAGAGGTAAGCCTACTATTAAAAGGATCCATCTCTGTGGTTGATTGTGACAAAAATGGAATTCTAATGATTTTCGAAACATAACTGACTGGAACGCCATTATGGGGTGTGGCAAAAAAAATTACGCCTTTCGTATTTCTTGAAATTGCCTTAATTTCTAAATCCGATTTTCGATGTGATTCAAGTAGTAGCCTTTTAAGAACCAAACCTCCCATGCTATGTGCGATAAATATAATAGGCTTTTCTTGGAGGTCAGCACGAAGAATAGTACTTAGTATACTACTTCCTATGGAGTCTATATTTGAATTATATCCAGGAAGCTGTAATACATTGCTGGGATAACCTAAAACCCAAACACGACATTTTTGAACATCTTCATCTATCCACATAGGCAAACTAGAATTAATTCCATCATCATTTGCCCATGTACTGATTGGATGTCCTGTCATCCCGTGAATAAAAATTACATTACAATCAAATAATTTGTTCTCGTTTGAAAGTAATGTTATTCCATCTTCTAAAATCGATTCATTATCAAACTCATTATGGCAATTAGTAGTTTCAGGATACTCAATTTTATTCGAAGAAGATTTCAGGTGAGCCTTCTTAGAGTTAATTTCTGAATGATTTTCATTTATTGAACTGATTTTTACCAATTCATCCCATCCCCTTGATTCAGCAAGTTTCCTTAAAGCAATCATCTCCTCTGTTGTTTTTGTTGTAGAGCTAACTAGCCTTATTTTTTTCCACTCATCTTTATTCATACCAAATAGTGATTCGTATATGGCACGATGACGATGCACTATTTCCTACAATTTACGGAAATCATCTACAAAAGCGTGATATGCGTAAGATGATATTGCGTTTGCGCGAATGTGTAACTTTTCATTTCACTTGGCATCAGTTGCGTCATACCTTTGCTACGGAATTAGTGAGAAATAATTTTGATATTTACAATATTTCTCAAATTCTGGGACATTCTAAGATTGATACGACAAAAATTTATTTAAGTGCCGATACTGGTAGGCTGAAAAAGCAATTAGATCGTATTTCACTTTTTTCCTAAAACCAATGTTCCTCCAGAATTTGTGGAGGCGAGTACTCACTTACCAAAGTTAAGAAAAAACTCACTAATTTTTATAGTGAGTTTTACTCCATTTTGAGCAATATTGGTGGATTCACCGGGGTTCGAACCCGGGACCTATCGCTTAAGAGGCGTAGGTCGATGAAATTCGCTCAAATAAGCAAAGAAAATTGGGGTGGTTTTTCAACACATTTTTAAAACTGTGATTTCAACGTTTATCCTTATTTCAAGAACTTCCCCCGTTTTATTTACTTACGGACTAAATCCATGAAAATGAATTACGAAACGCTGGAAGAAGCAAACTTATTATTCGAGATGATTAAAACCATGTTGATTACGGGATTATCTCAAACCAGAATTGCTCAATTGCTGAAGCAATACACTCACTATGAAATCAGGAACGGTGAAGAAATAGACTGAAAATTTATCGTGACAGATATGGTCTTGCTCAATGAGAGCAATTAAAAAGTGTACACTTTTTTGTTGACAAATAGTCGGCAATAAATACTTTTAGATTGATAGGAGGCTTTTGTATCCTGCTATCAGACTTTAATTCTTAATCTCTTTTCGATGCCTAAAACAGGAAAAACAATACCAAAAGAGGAAATCTACAGGCAGTGAAACTTCACAGTTTCCACCTATGATTTCGAAATCCCCAATGGCGCTAGAGCATGAACGGTGCTCAACTTGGTCGAATTAAAGACGGTGAAAAAGAAATGGTCTGAAGAGACTCGCTCGTATTACAGCCAGCATCAGTACATCACCATTTCTGCTGACCAACTGACGGATTTGTTAGATGCCATGAAAACATAATCCCCCATCCCCCCGATCTATTTATTGAAAATCTCAACTAGGCTTTTACATTGCTGGTTCCCCCTCCAGCCAAATGTAAAGGCTTTTTTAATCGTGTCTTTTGAATTTCGAGGATTGCAATTCGATTCTGCTTGGCAGTCAATCTCAGAAAAGTCATACTACAAAAAATATCATCTCAACCGATGTCCATGAACAACAAACGAAAACAATACCAAAAACTGTATCGACAAGACTATAAATCACAAGTCAGGCGAGTGAACCTGACACTGAATAAAACTGAACATCGCGACTTCTCCCGTGCAGCCAAGGCAGATAATAAAAAATTGACACCTTATATCAAAGAACTCGCTCTAACGGGTTTATATGGGCAAGCCATGATTCCGAAGGATCATCTGGAAGAGCTCAAAACCTTGCGTTTTGCGATTCGAAATATTGCCAACAATATCAATCAATTGACTCATTATTCCCACACCATGCGAGAATTGACCAGTGATAATGAAAATAATATCTTGCTTCATCTGAAGCAGTTAGAAGATGCGGTCACTCAGTACACTGAGGGGCGAATTTTAGGCAAGTGATATGATCATTAAGTCCATGTCGCGCAAAGAGCCAAGTTTCGCTCAGCTCTATGACTACATCACCCGAGATGAAAGCTATAACGCTTCCTATCGCTATGCCCATAATTTCTTTGTTCAAGATCGAGATCAGATTATTGAGGAATTCGAACGAAATGCAAAATTGTGTCCGAAACGAAAGAATGGAAATTACCTCTACCATGAAATCATATCCATTACTCGAAGTGATGCGGTCAGTGAGAAGCGCCAGATGGAACTTCTCAGAAATGTCGCCAATCTCTATATCCAGGAGCGAGCAAAAAACTGCTTGGTCTTTGGTGGGTTGCATGATGAAAAAGACGATAACCTACATATTCACTTGATGATCAGTGCGAATGAACTGGATCAGTCTAAAAAGCACCGACTGACGAAAGCGAATTTCAATCAGATCAAGCGTAATATCGAATCCTATGTCCTAGAACGCTATCCTGAGTTGAAGCAGGAAGTACTTATTACTCAAAGTGTCGAAGAACTGAAAGTAAAACGTCAGAGAAAACAACAAAAATCAGAAAAGGAATACCAGTATTCAAAACGAACTGGAAAGCTCAGCCAGAAAGAACAATTCAAAATGAAGTTACAGGGTGTTTTTGATCAATGCAGTTCAAAACAAGAATTCTTTGACTTGCTCGCTGCTTCTCATATCGAGATATACCACCGAGGCAAGACCATTGGATTTCTGGATCAGAATTCTGGTCGTAAGCATCGTTTGAAAACATTAGGTTTAGAATCTGAATTTGAGCGTGTAAATTCGACCCTGGAACAAACAAAAGCAAACCCGAATTCCGATAAGTCAGCTGAGACTCAAAAAACCACTCGCTCACAGTCCAAGACCTCCTCATCTGATGAAAAAGTAAAAAAATCTGAAAAAGAATCAGATGAACGCTTGAAAAGTAAGAGCAAAAAACAGCACACTATAGAAAAACGACAAACTTCGATGAAAAAGAAAAGGAAGGCGGCTCATGATAAGAAAACCGAATCAAAGAACAGGCAAAAACCCAAGCACTGAAATACAACTGAGGCAGTAGATATGCCTGATTTCTTTGCATTTATAGATGGCATTATGAATGCCGTTACAGCGGGTCGTGCGGCTCAGGAAGTGTCTGATGAAAACTCAGATCAGAACAAGTCTCAGAAAAACGAGAAAGTTGAGGCTACTTCTGATGAGATCAAGGATAAAACGGATCAAATCATCGAAGAGCGCCTAGAAGCCATGAAACAGCGTCGTGCTGAACAAGCTCAGCTTTCGAAACAGCATCATCATCGCCAAAAACGGTGAATCCTTGCACTGATTAAGCAGACCAAAACCAGAATTAAACGTACTTTAAACAAACTGAATAATTTCCTTATCTCAACTACCAAGCATGTGAATCAGAAAAATGTTTAATCGCAGCATGAAAGCCATGAAATTTGCAGGTATATCCGTATATTGATGAATTGGAGTGATGAGACGATTATGCTTTTATGGAATATGACACAGCTTGGATGCCGAACAATGACCTTTTAGCCAGGCTTCATGAGCTCACAGGATGGTATATCGTGAATACCTATATTGAAGAATGAAATTGATTTCTGTGACGTCTTACCTGTCAAAATGGACACTGCAAGGATGAGTTTATTGAATAAGCAGAGGGAGCTTTGCTCCCTTTAATTTTTCCAGCTCTTCGAGCTGGTTTTTGCACAAAGTTCGTAGTTCGTAACGAACAATGACACCTAACAAAATTCGTGGTTATGGTAGTAGCAAGATTGCAAGTTCGTAACGAACAGTTTGATTCTGTCCGAGTCTTCACCTGATCTTCACTGAGCAAATATCAGATATGAAGACAGACTCACTTACATCTTGCCAAGGATCAACCCTTGGAACCCGTGAAGGGGATTTTCAAAAAACACCCCTTTCAAGACCCCTAAAGAACGTCAGAATCTTTAGCGTTTCTGACGTTGCTCGGACGTATCCGAGTGCTTTTGCTGGAGTCGGTTTTCACGCATTAGTAATTTGCGCTTATCCTGAATGAGTGTTGCGACTTCATCCTCCTCCAGCAGATGCTCTTCTCTGGCTTTGCTGATTTCTTCCCGAGAAAAAGTATCAGCAGCCAGCTCCATACTCTGGATGCTCACTTGTAAGGCATATTCCACTTCCTCACGATCACCCAGCGTATCAGCCCACTCATCATCATCCAAATATTTCAGACTTGCCTCGGCATTCATCCAAGCCTTGTATACGCTTCTATAGGCATCTACACGTGCCTCAAAAGAATCGTTCTTTGGATGAAAGATGTGTGCTGTTTCGGTCATGGCTCAATTATAATCTATTCCAGATCAATAACTATATTGTCGTATCAAGAATAATTGAGCATAACATGAAGCCACCATTTGATGACAGCATCAAAGAAATTGCCACCAGCATGGGTATATCCGTATTCCAGCGATTTACCCTGAATGAGGCTTCATTGTTCTTGCGTTGTCCTCAAGCAGATATTGAGGATATTCTTGAGCAAGGGAAAATTGAATATCTACAAGTTGGCAGTCAAAAACCTGAGTTTTTTGGCTACCAATTGATTCAATATCTGATGAATTCTATCCAGGAAGAAATAGCTCGTCCTGATCCTGCTCCATCAAATAATAAGTTTAGTGAGCGAATTATCCGCTCTCAGGAAGTCAAAGAAATAACTGGATTATCGCGCACCACTATTTGGCGATTGGAACGAAAAGGTGAATTTCCTTCTAGAGTTGCACTTTCTGAAAAAAGTGTTGGTTGGAGACTAGGTGATATTGAGCAGTGGATTCGGAATCGTTAATAACGTTAGTTGTGATTTCTTATTTCGCTTATACCTACACGAAAAGCAATCACGTAAAAATGATATGCCAAGCAAATCAGTCTACGTTTCTTTTTACATATAAGTTTTTAAAAATTTACTCTGATTAGAATGGTATATCTTCATCAGCAAATACATGCTGATGGCATAGGTCGATTGTCAATTGATTTTGGAAGAACTCCTTGCCTGTCATATCTAGAGAACAAAGTGAATCTGATGAAGATTCCAAACCAAGTTTTTTCAGAATCTTCTGTTGATTAGAATTTGCACTGGGTTCAACATTGATGATTCTTTTCCTCGGATCACGTTTCATAGCTTGACTAAGTAGCTTGTTGATATATTCATCGCTGAAGCTGTATCCAACAACAAAGATTAAACGAGTCGATTTTTCAAGTGAATATTTTCGAAGCTCATGAGTATAAAATAAATATGGATCACCTGAATTTAGTTTGTAATTTACTCCAAATATTAAGTCTGGCTTGTCACATGGGTCTTCGCGACAATATAGAAAATCGTCAGAATCATTATCGTCCCGTTCCCAGTCAATCGATCCGTGAAGCTTATACAAATAAAAATTAATATTGTCTGCGTCATTGCGCTCAAATCTTGAGGCGTCCCACTTATAATCTAATGGATTGAAACCTGTCTCTACAATAAACCTTGCTTCACGAAGATTACGTTCAACCAATAGATCATAGTTTAGAGTAAATATAGGAAGAGAATAGCCATACTCTATAACAAAATTGCCGAGTCCATTTAAATAATCACCGTCTCGAAAACCATTAGGTGGCTTAACCCAGCTAATTAGACTTCCACGTATTTTTTCATCAAGCAACTCCAGATTCTTATAATCCATACCAGCTACTTTGGTTAAGTGTGTATTCCACGCACCAACAAAAGGATATAGTTTGTTATGATGTTTTTGATTTAGTTCTTCTATAACTCCCAATAAATCTTCAATTCCAACAGGATCATCGAAATTTCCTTCTAATCCTCGTTGGTATGTGATCGCACTTTTTAGGAAATAATAAAGATCACGAAGCTCTTGTTCATTTGCTAACTCCATTTCTACTTTCTGGCTCATCTGTATTGCCATTGGAATTCCAGCGTCGAAACTAGCCCCAGCTCCTAGTAAAAACATTATTGACCCATCTTCCATCCTCCCTCCTTACAAAAACCAGGGATTAAATGTTTCCTGGGACAAGACAGAAAAGTCACCAACTGACTCATATCTACCAAATCGCTTCATAAAGCCAGCAATCAATTTAGAATAGTAAATTGATATTGGCTGTGCCTTAGAGTTAAAACCACGCCAATTTGCACCAGTTAGGTTGATGATATCTTGTAGATAAGTTTTGTCTTCATCGTAATCACCTGAAGCTCCATACATAAATTGAACATGTAATGGCTCTGAAACACGTCTGTTTATTGTTGATTTTCCATACTGTAATCCTTCAGTCCATATTAAATAATCATATTTAGATAGCTGAATAAATGAACTTTCGTTTGGCACTTTTGTATTGTGATGACTAAATCCAAAGAATCTGTGTTGTGTATTGATCTTGATTATCTTTATTTCAAAATCAACATCATTCCTAACTTCATTAACAGATTTTTTTATTACATCAACTTCATCTCTTCGAACTTTATAAGGAACATGAATCACGCACTCTTCAATATCGCGGTTTTGATCATCGTCAATGGTTTTAATCAATTCTTCTTTCAATTGTGACAGGTATTTGTCTTTATTCGTAGATGATGATAATGGTTGAATTTTGTTAAAATTACCTTTGGTATCGATACATACTGTGTAAGCTGAATATTTTTGAATGACTCCCTCTGTATCTTTTTCATGAGCACTACCAATACCAAAGATTAGGCACTTTTGATGCGATGGTTTCATCAACCATGGCACACCTCCAAGCTTACTGAATATTTGTAAACCGATGTTACCAATTGACCATTTTAGTTGCTCTTTTTTACCCATGGTTTCTTGACGAATTCCTTGAGTACAGAATCCGCCTTCAATAGCCTTTAGTTTTAAATGTGAGTAGACTTCACGATTCTCTTCTTCACTTAATGTCGCTGGAAAGAATGTCAGGATGCAAACCTTATACTGTCCACATTCCTGCATTTTTATGGCCTTATCAGAGATAACTTCTATAGTTTTTGCATCGTATTGATCAATGATTTCGTGATCAACACAGCCTTTGGCAAAAGGTAGTTTAAACATACCGTCTAACCCAGAAAACATTCCTGAATATAGTTTTCCATCTAATCCAGAATAAACGTCCCTGGCCAATTGTCGTAGTGGCTCAGTAAATACAAAGAGATATTTAACTTGGCCCGAAACCAATTTAAATGGGCCATTATTCTTTATTCCAACATATTGAGAATTAGACTCGCAGCCATTACCAACCAAATACTGTTTAGTCTCTAATGTGTCTACATGAACTTCACTTAGAGTTGTCGAGATTGAAATATTTTCTATAATATTGCCAATTTCCGAAACAACAGAATTTATAAAATCTTGTGTAATTCTGTATTTATCACTATAAAAACTTCGATTGTGTTGATAGCGACTGTCCAACGATAAGCTATGTTTTTGAACTTCGCGATTAAAAGGCTGATCACTATTAACCCGAAAATGATGTTGAACTAGAAAACCAAACTGCTGATCTGTATTTAGAAAATACGGTTGCAAGCGAAGTTCTGTTTGACCCTCCATTACTTTACTAATTACAAACCGATGTTCTTTATAAAATGTACTTGTAGGTGAATAAAACTCTACGGAGCAATCTTGTAGTAACTTGGCATCCAACCTTCTAAACAAAAATTGCTTAGTTAAATCATAATTTTCCTGAGGAGAACATGTATATTCTGTAAACCCTTCACGAGGTTCCCAGCTAATATCAAATGATTCATACTCATGTGAATCATCTCCCTTTAGCCTAAATCGGCTTCTCGTTTCACTACGTTCGTTAGCCTTGTCGCTATTACGACGGTAAACTCTTACTAGAAAATTTTGCTCAGTTAGCGGAAGGAAGTTTATCTCTATCTTATCCATTCGTTATAATTTTTCCTTTTTAAAAGCAAACTTACATGTAAATCAAATATATTCACCGTACGAGTAAGTCCTAATACATATTTTACATTAATTTTTATGTGATTATTCTGCAAAGAGAAAACTGACAACAGTACTGACAACAAAATTTAAAATTGCAATTTATAGAAGAGAGGAAGTGACGTAAGTTATTGATTTTATTGGTGGCCAGGGACGGAATCGAACCGCCGACACGAGGATTTTCAGTCCTCTGCTCTACCGACTGAGCTACCTGGCCATATCAATGAATGATATGAAAATAATCCTTTATCTATTTATCTGAAAATCCATTTTCAGCCCTCTCTCCACCCTGTTGCTTCACGCAACCCTGCTACCTGGCCATATCAATGAATGATATGAAAATAATCCTTTATCTATTTATCTGAAAATCCATTTTCAGCCCTCTCTCCACCCTGTTGCTTCACGCAACCCTGCTACCTGGCCATATCGATGAATGATATGAAAATAATCCTTTAGTCTTTTTATCTGAAAATCCATTTTCAGACCTCTCTCCACCCTGTTGCTTCACGCAACCCTGCTACCTGGCCATATCGATGAATGATATGAAAATAATCCTTTAGTCTTTTTATCTGAAAATCCATTTTCAGACCTCTTTCCACCCTGTTGCTTCACGCAACCCTGCTACCTGGCCATATCGATGAATGATATGAAAATAATCCTTTAGTCTTTTTATCTGAAAATCCATTTTCAGACCTCTTTCCACCCTGTTGCTTCACGCAACCCTGCTACCTGGCCATATCGATGAATGATATGAAAATAATCCTTTAGTCTTTTTATCTGAAAATCCATTTTCAGACCTCTCTCCACCCTGTTGCTTCACGCAACCCTGCTACCTGGCCATATCGATGAATGATATGAAAATAATCCTTTAGTCTTTTTATCTGAAAATCCATTTTCAGACCTCTTTCCACCCTGTTGCTTCACGCAACCCTGCTACCTGGCCATATCGATGAATGATATGAAAATAATCCTTTAGTCTTTTTATCTGAAAATCCATTTTCAGACCTCTTTCCACCCTGTTGCTTCACGCAACCCTGCTACCTGGCCATATCGATGAATGATATGAAAATAACCCTTCCTACTACCAACTTGCAAAGAAGAATAGGAGGTGAGATTAGAAACTAAACCTTTTATTAGGTCAAGTGTTCAATCGAATTCACGTTTAAGTATTTTTTCTATGGCTGGCATGTTTTCCAACCCATTTGGATAGCTAAGTTTATAAATGGGGATTGTACTAACCAGATTGGCCATGAATTGCAGGTGTTGTTTTACCAGTAATTTATCAAAAAGCTGAGTTGCAACGCTATGATTAACTAACACTTGAATAGCATTGATAGTGTTAAGTTTTACAATATTTATGCTATTTTGTTGATGCCGATCTATTAATATCACAGCACCTAGTTGGATCGGTGGACCATCGAAATACTGATCATGATCTTCAAGTTTTAGTTGTGGGAAATCAGCATTTAGGACTAGGTCTGGCTCAGATTCTGACAACACAGAAATATCATCACTCAACCGATTTAAGTTTGCCCCATTTTGCAAGCAACGAGCAATCGTGGACTTACCAAATCCTGAGTCACCTGTGAATAATATGGCTTTATTAGCAAATCCAACTGAACTTGCGTGTAACGAAAAGTGTCGATTCAGCGCAAGAACCAACATTAGCGGAGGCCCAAACAGCAGATATTCTAGTTCTCGATCCGAGGCTTTTGGAAGGCATTGATCATTAGGGATTAAATTTATACTAGATCCTCTATCGTCAACAAAAAAACTAGCCATCTTTGGCACGTCGATCACATAACCGCCGTTTATTCTTGAACAAGTGATTTCCCGGTTTTGCCAGGCTAACCAACTGGTGCCTTTAAAGAGGACCTCTTTATTGCCACTTGGTGGCACATCAATTGTAGTAAATTGCTTAACATCTTTATCTGCTTCAATTGAAAATGCAGATAACTCTAACAATTGTTTGTTAGTCAGAATTTTATAACCACAGATTTTATAGGCGAATATCTGCCGACAACCTGGATTTAGATCTATGTGAATGGTCTTCACTTGTAACTCAACTTTCTAGTCAGCTTACTCGCTATGTATTCAATCTTGCTTTTAATACCATCAACGCCATGCCAATCAAGTAGTTGTTCATCCAGCCATGTCCTTTCATGTTTTAATAAACCGGAACTTGGTTCCTCAGCTCTTGCGGGCATACTGGAAATTAAATCGTTTAACATTTTTATTTGGGAATCATCAGCAAACAGTGACATTGACTTCGTCATGTAATCGATGGAGATAGTGGCTATTTTTTTTTCATGAGCTTTATCTAGAACATCCTTAATGCCAATTGCTCCTAGTTTATTCATTATTAAATAGGCATCATATAAAGCAATCAATTTGTTCCTCTCTACAGGTAATGATCCGGCTTCATGGATACAGCATGCGAGCAATGAATTTTTATAATCAAAACCGTGTGTATTCTCACCATAGTCTTGTATAGGCAAAGCATCATGCCAAACCTCATCAAAGTTCAAACAATCTGCCAGCAATAATCGATTATTAATTTTCCAATGCAAATCAATTAGAACACTAGGTCCCGTTTGTTGCTTTAATTTTGCAGTAGTTTGGAATGGTCCGAATTTTGTTGGCTTAATAGGATCAATCTCAAAACCTAGATCAATCATACAATCAATCACTGTCTGATAATCTCTTTCTTTTATAAGCATGTCTATATCTGCATGCTGTCTAAGATCAGGAGTTGGATAAATTAAATAAGCATTCGCAGCACCTTTAAACAATAGCGCCTGAATCCGCTTTTGCGCTAATGTTTGTGATAGATCATGAGTAACTTTTTGACGTTGCTTGAGAAGGCTATTTGCTGCAGCTCGAGCAATCACTATTGCTTGGTTAATAGGTTTAGGCCATAGCGTTAAATCAGGATGATTAGCTAAAAGACATAAAATTCCCTGTAACTGAGCAAAGTCGATAAATGCTTCAGAGTTTAAATTTTCTGGCCAAACGAAGGGTTCGGCACGCAATAAAGTGCAGGCAATTTTTTTATACTCTGTATCTTGCACTAGATAATTCGTTTAACTAGTTAGCTTTGATTATAAACCGCAAGCCAGTTCTTAAACGATTCGCTATTATATGAAACAACCCCAATTCCAAAGCCATCCTGATCTTCATCTTCGATGAATTCCCGGGTCGAAAAATGAGCTGCTATTTCTTTATAAAACTGTGGGACACCACCTGTATCTCGATTTGTTTTTACCCCATATTTTTGTGTATGATCTAGCACGATATCATGAAATATGATCAAGCCATTTTCTCTGACAAATTGATGATAGTTTTCAAAATCCTGCTTAACCCCCTGATAACTATGATCACCGTCAATAAATAAAATATCCAATTCTTTTCCACCTAATTCCTCATCTAGCCATTTGATAATTCTGTGATCAGTTGAGCTTCCAGTCTTAAAAGCAAGATGTTTGGGTTTTCCGGCGTAATATTTTTGCAATCGTTTGTTAAAAATATGTAGATCAATACCATATATATTTTTAAGGCTTGGGACCAAATTGGTGATCAAAAAACAGGTTCCGCCATTCGCCAACCCTATCTCACAATAATTTTCCGGTGCAATCTCGTTTAAATAATTAATCAGGCTCAGAATTTCTGTTTTTTTCTGTATAGGAATAATGTTGTCTTGTGCAAATTGGTACAGCGTTTCGGCATCGATCGACTCAACTCGATTTGCTGTGTCACTGGACTTGAACTTATGGAATTCAAGAAAATCTTTGATCTCTCTTTTTAAAAGAATAATTGGATTCATCATTTACTTGTTAACTAAAACGAACTTTTTAACAGCCACATATAAACTAATCGCCTTCTCTAAACCAACAATTTTGAATAAATAACTAATTAATTTATTTGCCGCGGGTTTGAAATTACTATTTAGGGTCAATATATGTGCTGCAACATTTTTCCATCTATCTGGTTGATATTGACAAAGCAGAATTGCGTTCTTGAAATAATAATCGGCCAAGGTTTCCTTCCTACTATCTAACAGTCTTCCGGTTTTTTCAAGCTGCTGTTCAAACCAACCAAGTACATTATAAAACTCGTCAATGTGTCCTTCGTGCTCGTTACGAGATAGTTGAGCGGGATGATGTTGCCAGATATAAGAGTTAGTCGGCAAGGTTGAATATCTTGGTTCATTTAAACAAACTTGTAGCGCAATAACCCAATCATCACTTAATCGTGGTTGCCAAGCTTTGACAGGCTGTACGTTTTCAAAAACACTTTTCTTATATAAATTTGCCGAAGTATATGGACACCCTTTTTGCAAAATACCATCAATACAATGTACACCTTGATAGTCTGGCGCGTGTTTTTGTTCATCCCGGGTCAGACCTTTGTCATCATCATAATGACGAATAATCCAATCGGTCATAACGATGTCGGCCTGCTCTAGTTTTGCATGTTCTATTTCTTTGTTTAATGCTCCTTCAATTAATACATCATCATGATCCAAAAACTTAATGAATTGACCACAAGCATAGTTCACTGCCGTCAACCTGGTTTTGTAAGCCCCCTGATTTTCTTGAAAATAATAATGTATTGACTGTTCGGCATTCAACTGAATTGAAGATTTATTATTTTCCTTATTAAAACTGCCAAATTGCTTTTCTATTAGCTCACCTGCTGGCTGTGTTCCGCCATCATCGACGACAATAATTTCAATATTTAAACGCTTTGAAGTTAAACAGCTTGCAATCGCTTCACAACAAGACTTGGGAGAGTTAAATGTCGGAATGATGACACTGACATCGGTCATTCTTCTGGCACGTATCCTTCAGGCATTTCAGCACCTTCCCCAAAAAAGTAAGCTTCCATTTGTTCACTGATGTACTCACGTGTCTTGGGATCCAATGGATTAAGTTGTTTCTCATTAATCAACATGGTTTGGTGTTTAAGCCACTGCTGCCAGGCTTGCTTGGACACATTTTCATAAATTCGTGTTCCTAAATCACCCGGCCAGGGATTACGCTCCAAGCCTTCAGCTTGTTGCTTTAATTTGACGCAGAAAACGGTCCTACTCATCTAAATCTTCCAGTTGACTGATTAATGATTTTACTGGTTTTGGTAAGCCAAGTTGACTGATTTCATCAAAATCGAACCAGGATAAGTTATTTTCTTTGAGTTTGGTTGCCTGATCGATTTGTAACACCTGAGGATTAATATTCAAATGGTAATGACTAAAGCTGTGTTTCAGGACATTGAGTTTAGTTATTAAACTGACAGTCAGCGCCAGGCTATCTTGGCAATAATCTTCAATGTCATCATCAACATCACTCTCCGGCAGACTCCATAATCCACCCCAAATACCGGCTGGTGGTCGCTTTTCCAGCAGAAGTTGATTTTTATTATTTAAAATCAATAGCATAGCCACTTCTTTGGTTGGCAGTGATTTTTTAGGTTTAGGTGTTGGTAGTTGATTCATGATGCCCTGCTGGTAGGCCTGGCAGTCAACTTGTAGCGGGCAAGATTCACATTGAGGATTCTTTCGCGTGCACACTGTAGCACCCAAATCCATAATTGCCTGGGTGTAGTCAGCGACCTTGTCGTGCGGCGTATTTTGATCTGCAATTTGCCAAAGTTGGTTCTCAACCTCACGTCGACCAGGATAGCCTTCAATTGCATAAAAGCGGCATAGAACTCGTTTTACATTACCATCTAGAATTGGCCAGTGTTGATTCTCCGAAAACGCTAATATCGCTCCTGCTGTTGATCTTCCGATACCTGGCAAAGCAATAACCGCATCAAACTCAGTTGGAAAATGCCCGCAATGGTCTGTAACAATAATTTGAGCAGCTTTGTGCAAGTTACGCGCCCTGGCATAATAGCCTAATCCACTCCAGAGGCTAAGAACCTCATCAACATCAGCCTCACCTAAGTCCTTGACCGAGGGAAATCTAGTCATAAAACGCAGATAATAAGGAATGACAGTAGTTACCTGAGTTTGCTGCAACATGATCTCAGATATCCATATGCTGTAAGCATCTTTGGATTGTTGCCAAGGCAAATCCTTGCGTCCATGGCGTTTGTACCAGGGCAATAATTTTGTTGCAATCTTTAGTTCTTCACCTGACATTCAAGTCTATAAAGCTATTCTGATGTATAGTTACCTTTGTGCATTTTAATCGAAATGCATTTTTAGTTAGAATTTGTCGAATTTAGGAATAAAGCTAAACTTATGATATCGAGAATAATCTTGAGTTTTATCCTGTGCGTTAAGTTAGTGAGTCTAACTTATGCACAGGAAACAGAACAAAAAATAATTAAAGCGACCTCACTGGCAGAATTTGGTGAACCAGCTTTACCCGATGATTTTGAACATTTACCTTATGTCAATCTGGATGCTCCCAAAGGTGGCAAGATCGTTTTGAGTGCTTTTGGCACGTTCGATACGCTTAATCCCTATGTGCTTAAAGGACAATGGCCCTCTAGTATTGGCTCGACTTACTGTAGTTTGATGTCCGACTCCAGCGATGAATTGTCTAGTCTTTATTCTGAAGTAGCTGAATCCGTTGAATATCCGGAAGATAAATCCTGGATCATTTTCAACTTAAGAGACAACGCCGTTTATCACGATGGTTCCAGGGTGGTTGCCGATGATTTTGTCTTTTCCCTGGAGACGATAAAAGAGTATGGCCGGCCGTTTTTACAATCTTTTTATGAAGATATCGAAAAGGCGGAAGCCTTGAATGATAATCAGGTTAAATATTACTTTAAAACTACAAATAACATGAAGCCGGTTATCCTTGCCGCTAGTGCCAACCCTTCATCGCGCAAATACTGGCAAGATAAAGATATTACCGAGTCAACACTGGAACCTCCACTTGGTTGCGGTCCTTATCAAATTACCGATGTTGATCCCGGCCGTTCTGTTACCTATAAGCGCGTGCAGGATTGGTGGGCAGCGGATTTGCCAATAATGAGAGGGCTAAATAACTTTGATGAAATACGTTACGATTATTATCTTGATTTCACAGTGCAATTTGAAGCCTTTAAGGCAGGTGATATTGATTTTCGATCTGAAAATAGTGCCAAGCGCTGGGCAACAGAATATGAAATACCTGATATTGATTCAGGAGAGATGATAAAAACCGTATTACCGGATGAAACGCCCAGAGGTATTAGCGCCTTCTTTTTTAATGTCAGAAAAGACAAGTTTAAGGATGTCAATGTGCGTAAAGCTTTGCTTTATCTATATGATTTTGAAGCCATCCAGCGCACCTTGTTATATGGCTATTACAAACGTATAGAAAGTTATTTTCCAAATTCTGATTTCGGTGTTGGCAGTGACGGTGTTTCAAATGAAAAAGAGTTGGAAATTCTGGCGCCTTATAAAGATAAAATTAATCCTCTTGTTATTAATGAAGATTTCAAGGCACCAGTAACGGACGGTAGCGGCCGTGATAGAAAGAATAAGCGTGAAGCCATTAAGCTATTTAAACAAGCAGGTTGGAACCTGGCTCAGGGAAAATTAGTCAACGATAAGGGTGAGCAGTTTCAAATGGAAATACTTACCGCTAACCCTGAGACTGAACGAATTTCGCTACCTTATATTGAAAATTTAAAAAGTGTTGGTATTGATGCCAGCATCAGAAAAGTGGACACGTCGCAATGGCGGGTCAGAATTGACGATAACGATTTTGATTTATTCAGTGCCCGCTATAATTTTTTCCCTCCACCAGGTCCGGAATTACGCTCCTATTATGGTTGTGCCGCTGCCGAGATACGCGGTTCAGCTAATTCAATTGGAGTTTGTGATCCAGTTATAGATGAACTAATAGAACAAATCGTCAGTGCAGAGGACCTTGAAACTTTAAAAGCAACGAATCGAGCCTTAGATCGCATGTTGTTACAAGGTTATTATACGATTCCACTTTACTATAATGATGAGTTCTGGATTGCCTACTGGAATAAATTTGGCAGGCCAGAGCACAAACCCAAATATACAGTGGGTTTCCCAAGCAGTTGGTGGATCAAACAATAGCCACATAGTCAGTTTTTAAGCCGGTTCAGTCTGTATGTTTGCCTATATCATTAGACGCTTATTATTAGTTATACCGACGCTGTTCGGTATTATGCTGATTAACTTCGTTATCATCCAATTCGCTCCAGGCGGACCAGTCGAACAGGTTATCGCTGAATTACAGGGACAAGCGGTTTCAGCAACAGCCAATATCAGTGGTAGTTCCGGTGATTTCCAGGGAGGGGCACAAGCAACAACCGATAATGGTGTTAGTAAATACCGTGGCGCCCAGGGTCTGCGTCCAGACATCATCGAAAAAATTGAAAAACAATTTGGCTTTGACAAACCGGCCCATGAGCGCTTCTGGATCATGCTCAAGAATTACCTGCGTTTTGATTTTGGCGAAAGCTATTTCAGAGATGCCACTGTAATCGAACTGATTATTGAAAAAATGCCGGTTTCAATTTCGCTGGGCCTGTGGACAACCCTTATTGCTTACTTGGTTTCTATTCCGCTGGGGATTCGTAAAGCAGTTCATGACGGTTCTAAATTCGATGTTTGGACCAGCACAGCCATTATTGTCGGCAATGCTATTCCCAGTTTTCTATTTGCTATTTTGCTGATCGTACTTTTTTCAGGTGGGCGTTACTTTGATATTTTTCCATTACGGGGTCTGTTCTCTCCCGGTTGGGATGATTTATCTACGATGGGAAAAATTGCCGATTATTTTTGGCACTTAGTCTTGCCCGTCACGGCCATGGTCATTGGTTCATTTGCCAGTCTGACTATGTTGACCAAAAACTCTTTTTTAGAACAAATTAAACAGCAATATGTAATCACCGCACGGGCAAAGGGCCTGACCCAGAAACAAGTGCTTTATGGTCATGTTTTTCGAAATGCGATGTTGATTGTCATCGCAGGGTTCCCAGCCGCTTTTATTGGCATCTTCTTTACTGGTTCGTTATTGATTGAGGTAATTTTTTCTTTAGACGGTCTGGGGTTATTAGGCTATGAATCAGCTATTAATCGCGACTACCCTGTTGTATTTGCGGTGTTGTTTATTTTTACGCTTTTAGGGCTAGTCATGCAGATCGTGCGTGACATCACTTATCATCTGATCGACCCACGCATCGATTTTGAGGCCAGAGATGTTTAAGCTGACACCATTAACCCAAAGACGCTGGAACAATTTCAAGGCAAACAAACGCGGCTGGTGGTCTTTGTGGATTTTCGTGATTGTATTTGTAATTTGCCTGTTAGCTAACTTCATTGCCAATGACAAGCCGCTATTAATCAAATTCAAAGATCAATATTACACCCCCATTTTTAACTATTATCCAGAAACAGAATTTGGCGGTGATTTTGATGTGGCGGCAGATTATACCGACCCCTACATCCAGGAATTAATTAATGAACAGGGCTGGATGTTCTGGCCACTCATTCGTTATTCCTACAACACTATTGATTATGACCTTGAAGTTCCTGCTCCAGCACCCCCTTCAAAAAACCACTGGTTAGGCACAGATGATCAAGCCCGTGATGTGCTGGCGAGAATTATTTATGGCTTGCGAATTTCGATTTTATTTGGCCTTTGTTTGACAATTATCAGTTCGATCGTAGGAGTCATGGCCGGTGGCATCCAGGGTTATTTTGGTGGTCGCCTGGATTTAGTTGCTCAGCGTTTTATAGAAATTTGGGAAGGGTTGCCAGTTTTATATTTACTCATCATTATGTCCAGTATTATTACACCAGGATTTTTCTCATTGCTTGGTATCATGCTGCTATTTGCCTGGACTGGACTGGTCGCTGTTGTACGTGCTGAATTTCTAAAGGCAAGAAATTACGATTATATTCGTGCTGCCAAAGCCTTAGGCGTGAAAGATTTTACGATTATGTGGCGCCATACTTTACCCAATGCCATGGTTGCTATTTTAACTTTCATGCCTTTTATATTAACCGGTGCGATTACTTCGCTGACAAGTTTAGACTTTTTAGGTCTTGGATTGCCCGTCGGTTCCGCGTCACTGGGGGAAATGCTCAATCAAGGTAAAAATAATTTAAATTCTCCCTGGCTGGGATTTTCAGCGTTTTTCACCTTGGCAATTCTCTTAAGTCTGCTTGTGTTTATTGGTGAAGCAGTTCGTGATGCTTTTGATCCGCATAAATCTGGAGTGAGAGGATAATGGCAGAACAAAACTCTCCAATATTAAAGGTCAAAAATCTTTCCGTTGATTTCAATACGGCAAAACAAGTCGTTCACGCTGTGAAAAATATCAGTTTTGATCTGTTTAAAGCCGAAACATTGGCTATTGTTGGTGAATCTGGTTCCGGCAAATCAGTTAGTGCCATGTCCATCATGAAACTTTTACCTTATCCCTATGCTTCTCATCCTACAGGAGAAATAATTTATCAAGGCAAGGATTTATTGAAATTGCCGGATAAAGAGCTAAGGCGCATTCGTGGCGACGATATAGCAATGATTTTTCAGGAGCCACTAACGGCTTTGAATCCACTTCACACGATTGAGAAGCAAATTAACGAGGTGCTGATTCTGCATCAGTCGATGAGTAAATCAAAGGCACAAAAACGAGTACTTGAATTGCTGGATCAGGTGGGTATTAAGGAACCACAGAAACGGTTGGAACATTATCCTCATCAGCTTTCAGGCGGCCAGCGCCAACGTGTCATGATTGCCATGGCATTGGCAAATGAACCCGAAATCCTGATTGCCGATGAACCCACAACCGCGCTGGACGTAACCATTCAGCGACAAATCCTGGATTTAATCGGTGATTTACAAAAACAACATGGTCTAAGTGTAATTTTAATCAGCCATGACCTAAATATTGTGAAACACGTTTCTGACCGGGTTGCGGTCATGAAAGAAGGAGAAATTGTTGAACAAGGCATTACTAGTGATATTTATTCAAACCCCGGACATCCTTATACACAAAAACTAATCAACGCTGAGCCGCTTGGTGCCCCTGAACCTGTGGCTGAAGATGCCATTGAAATATTAAGTGGCCAAGATATAAAAGTCTGGTTTCCCATTAGAAAAGGAGTATTTAAGCGTACTGTTGATCACATAAAAGCGGTCAATGATGTGGATCTGAAGATTCGTGAGGCCGAAACAATTGGCATTGTTGGTGAATCCGGCTCTGGTAAAACCACCCTTGCATTCGCTTTATTACGACTTTACAAACCTGAGGGAAAGGTAGTTTTTCTGGGCAAAGACATTTCTTCGGTCAAAGGCACTGACTTGCGTGATTTGCGTCAAGAAATGCAAATTGTGTTTCAAGATCCTTTTGGTAGCTTGAGTCCAAGAATGTCCGTACAACAGATTATAGAAGAAGGTTTGGTTGCCCATGATTTATGCCCCGATGAGGGTGAAAGAGAAAACATGGTGATTAGCGCGCTAACAGAAGTGGGACTTGACCCACAAGCGCGTCATCGATATCCACATGAGTTTTCCGGTGGACAACGACAGCGTATTTGTATTGCTCGAGCCTTAATTCTTAAACCCAAGCTGATCGTACTAGACGAACCAACCTCAGCGCTAGATAGAACTGTTCAATCCCAAGTTATAGATTTATTGCGCGAGTTGCAACAAAAATACAAAATTGCTTATATCTTCATTAGTCATGACTTAAAAGTAGTACGGGCCGTCAGCCATAAAATTTTAGTACTAAAAAATGGTGAAGTCGTTGAACAAGGCGACAGTGATGAGATATTCGACCATCCAAAGCACATTTACACCCGTACATTATTAAACGCCGCCTATGATCTTAAAACTGCTTGAAGCAGTATAATGAAGATCAACGAGAAATAAACTCAATGTTTACATCATTTGCTTTAAAATTTTGGCGTGGCTTCTGCCAGCTTGCGATAAGTATTTTTTATCGTAACTACGAAGTGGCCGGCTTTGACAATATCCCCAAAGATCGGGGGGTGATTTTTTGTGCTAATCATGTCAATGCTCTGGTTGATCCGATTTTAGTCCAGGCAGCCAGCACCAAGGTGATGCGTCCACTAGCCCGTAGTGGTTTATTTAAGAAATTATGGTTAAAGCCTGTTTTAAAAATCATTGGTGCTGTACCAATTTATCGCTCTCAAGACAAAGGTATTGATACAGCTCAAAATGAAGATACATTCAAACGAGTGTATGAGTTACTGGAACAAGGCGAATGGATCATTATTTTTCCTGAGGGACAAAGCCATAGCCAATCAAAAATCCAAAAACTCAAAACCGGCGCTGCCAGAATGGCTTTAGGCACGATTCAACGTGGCAAAACCGAACCTGTATTAATTCCTGTCGGATTAACTTTCACTAATAAAGGCAACTTTCGTGGCGACGTGTTAGTTTACTTCGGCCCACCGGTTGATCTTTCTGCACCTGAAGATATAAAACCCGAAACCCATGTTCGAGTTATCACCCGACGACTGACAGAAGGTCTACGAGACGTCACCATCAACACAGACAATTGGGAAGATTTAGAATTAGTTTCAAAAATAGAGCGATTTTTTGCCTTGCGTCACGGTAAATATCGCAAACGCAACTTGTTCCAGCGTTTCCAAACCTTAAAGCGAATCATTTCACGGCATCAGTTATTACGTCGCCAGCAACCCGAATTAATTGAACAAGTGACCGACGATTTAAAACGCTTCGAACAGGTTTGTCGAAGCCTGGGAATTAAGGATTATCATTTGACAGTTGCTTACCGACCTTTTTTGGTGATTTGGTATAGTCTAAAAATCCTAATAATCTTACTTGTCGGTCTGCCTTTGTTTTTTTGGGCTGTGCTCAATAGCTTTATTCCATTTTATTTAACCCGGCATTTGGCCCGGTTTTTTGCTAAAAGCTCTGATCAATATGACACTACTAAAATATTATTAGGATTATTCTTCTTTTCAATCTTCTGGGGTTTACAGACTTATTTAGTCTATCAATATTTTGGGCTAAAAATCATGTCGGTGTACTTTCTCAGTTTGATAATTGGTGCTGCAGTTGTGTTAAGAATGCACAAAGATATTTTCAGCATCAAAGAAAACATTTATGTGTTTTTTCTGTTTGTGCGTAATCGTGGCTTAAAAGAACATCTTATTGCCAAGCGCAACAACCTGGAACGTGAATTAGCCAAACTGGTCAAAATAGCTAATCGGCTAATTGATAAACAAGCTGCAGAAAATTAGTGAACGAATTAGATCAGGTTTGTGGCCTTTTAACACAATAAGATTTCGAGAAGTTTAGTGATAAAGTACATTGTTTTATTCATCGCAATAATTGCAATCGTTATTGGTATAAATATGTTTCCCAAAGATGAGCCTGCTGAGATCGCACAGTCTTGTGTTGTGTTATTACACGGTTTAGGTAGAACCAATGACTCAATGGACAAAATTTCCGAGGCATTGGTTGATGAAGGTTATAAAGTCTGGAATGAATCTTATCCTTCAAGAGATAAGCCCATCGGAGAGTTAGCTGTAGAGGCTATTCAACCAGCTCTTGAGTTTTGTCAATCCGAAAATGTTGACAAGATTCACTTTGTTACACATTCATTAGGCGGAATACTAGTTCGCTATTATCTACAGGATCGTCAACCCGAAAAGCTAGGGCGAATCGTCATGTTGAGCCCGCCAAACAAAGGCAGCGAAATTGCTGATCGGTTAAAGGAACTAAAGCTATATCAACTTTTTACTGGCCCCGTTGGACAACAGCTAGGTACTGATGAAAACAGCGTACCCAATCAGCTTGATCCGATTAATGGCGAAATCGGTATCATTATTGGTAATGCAACATCTGACCCCTGGTTTTCCTGGTTAATTCCTGGTGAGGATGATGGCAAGGTTTCCATCGCCAGCGCTAAATTAAGTGAAATGAAGGATTTTCTGATCGTTGATCATGGTCATACTTTTATTATGCGTAAAGATGATGTGATCGAGCAGATTTTAAATTTCCTGGCTAATGGAAAGTTTGATCATCAAACAGATAATTGACCATGGACCTAGTTCTTATGCGAATGGTAATGTCTGGCTACTTTTTCTCGATTTCCACAAGCCTTCATATCACACCACTTTCTTCGCCCGCCTTTGGAGCGATCAAAAAATAGCCAACCGCATCTTGGGCAAGACCGAATTCTGTCTTTGGGTAACTTTAATACTGCTTCTACAGCTAATAAAGCTAGCAGTGCACTAATCGATTTAGTATTAATTTGCTTAATTTCGAATTTATTGGGCTGGTTTAAATCAACTTCAGTATTAAGCACTTGGATTTGTGGGTCACTTGATGTTTTCAAAATACTTGCAAAAGAATTTGCTGGAACCTGTTCTCCTATTGTTAACGCATCAAAAACTTTTTCAACTTGCTTTCTTAATCGACTGACCGTTTTGACTAATCGCTGATCTAATTCTTTATGGCTCTCATGATTGATTCGCCGTATTTGTGTAGCTGGAACGAGTAACTGATATTCCAACCAGCTGAGGATTTTTTCAACCGTATTAAATCGATCAACAGACGATTTTGGATCAAGCCGATGCGAATTTGTATTAATAAAGTCCAAAGCCGGATGCCCACCGATGCAGTGATCCGGCTGCCAAGGGGGAACATCTTTGTGTTCAGATTGACTAACCATATAAAATAGTTTATATAGTTAGTTATGAAAAGTAAAGTCGGTCAAGATTTTTTCTTCGGGATTAAATCAATTATCCCCTTGGCGATTGGAGTTGGCATGTATGGTTTGGCCTTTGGTCTATTAGCCTCACAAGCGGGTTTTAGTTGGCCCGATATCGGCATGATGGGCGCATTGGTGTTTGCCGGTTCGGCTCAAATTGTGGCTGTAGAACGCTTAGTTGCGGGAGCGACTGTGTTCACCGCTTTTATTGCAGGGCTGGCTTTAAACTTACGTTTAATCCTAATCACAGCATCAATTCGTGATCTATTTGCTAACCGCCCTATATGGCAAAAAGCTTTGGGTGCACATCTTTCTTCCGATGAAAATTGGGCACTAACACTGGCAAAAAAATCCGAAGGTCATAGTGTTGGTTATTGGTTCCTAGTCGGTGCCGGCTTAACCATCATGCTGGTATGGATGACAGCTGGTATTTTAGGAGTGATTTTTTCTGGTTATATCCCTGACCCGGAAAAATATGCGATTGATTTCGCTTTTACAGCAGCCTTTATAGCAATTTCAAGGTCACTATGGCGAGGTAAAAAAGATTTATTTCCTTGGCTGGTATCAATAGCAATTGTAATAATTAGCACGCGATTAGATCTGTTCGATTCCTCCTGGTCGATAGTCATTGGCGGCTTGACTGGCGCGCTAACAGCAAGTTTTATTCGAGATGTCTGATCCTGTACTTTTAACTTTGTTACTTGCGACCGTCACGTTCTCAGTTCGTTTCTTAGGAGTGGTGATTGGTCAACATCTGCCAACTAGCGGTCCCTGGACGCGTGCACTGAACGCTTTACCAGGCTGCCTAATAGTTTCTCTGGTTGCTGTGATTTTAACCAGTGGAGGCATCAATGAATGGACAGGGGCCGTAGTTACTCTAATCGTCGCCATATTGACCCGCAATCTCCCTATCACCATGGTCGTTGGCATTATCGTAGTTTGGGCTATGCGAACTCATTTTTAATATAGGAGAACGTAATATGATTATCAGATTATGGCATGGACGAACCTCAGCGAAAAATTATGAGGCGTATACAAAATTCATGGTGGAAACTGCTGTTCCCGATTACAAATCAATAGAAGGAAATTTAGCCTGTTACTTCACAAGAAGCTTAAAGGAAAATGAAGGACACTTCTTATTGATTACACATTGGCAATCAATCAATGCCGTAAAAGCATTCGCTGGAGCTAATCCTGAAATCGCAAAATATTATCCTGAGGATGATGAATTCTTATTAGAGAAAGAGAAACACTGTGAGTTATACGAGGTGTTTCATCAATCTGCGGAATAACTTAATGCTCTGAGTCTTGTTGCTTTATTAAATGAAATAGTTTTAAATGAATCCCTTGCACTAAAAGAATTTCGCAGAGGTATTAAATGACAATGCAAAATGGTGGTTCTCAGACAGAAGTTATTGCAGAAGAAGTCGAAACACAGGTTGCGGAAAATAAGCCGGCAAACCAACAAGATCCAACTGTTAGTGATGTAGATAGCTATGCAGATGAAGCTGTTCTTTTCACTCTTAATCCAAATGTAAGAGATATAAAAAATCTTTTTAAAGAAGGAATTTATCCTTACGAGGATAAGCTCAAAAAGAAACCCTACGAGAAAAAGAAAAAGCAATTGCAAACCGAATTGTTAAAAGCACAAAACTGGATCAAAGAAACGGGTCAGAAAATCATTCTATTGTTTGAGGGTCGTGATGCAGCCGGTAAAGGCGGCACCATCAAACGTTTCACTGAACATTTAAATCCCCGTAGTGCAAGAGTCATCGCCCTGGAAAAACCCACGGAAGAAGAAAAGGGTCAATGGTATTTCCAACGATATATAAAACATTTTCCCACAAAAGGTGAAATGGTTTTATATGATCGTTCTTGGTACAACCGTGCAGGTGTAGAAAGAGTAATGGGTTTTTGTACGCCTAATGAATATTTAGAATTTATGCGTGAAACACCCAATCTAGAACGCATGATGGTCAATTCCGGTATTAAGCTCTATAAATACTGGTTTTCCGTCACTCAAGATGAGCAACATGCGCGATTTAAATCCCGTGAGATGGATCCACTGAAACAATGGAAACTCAGTCCGATTGACCGTGAATCAATGGACAAATGGGATGCTTATACCCGTGCTAAAAAAGCCATGTTCTTTTATACCGACACAGCCGATTCACCCTGGATAGTGATCAAATCTAATGATAAAAAACGTGCGCGTTTGAATTGTATGTTGCACTTTCTAAATTCACTCGATTATCCAGACAAAGACACTGATGTCGTGCATGCACCGGATAACCAAATTGTCGGGCGTTCCTCCCATGTGATTGAAGATGAGGATGAATTTTTAGTTTAATGTTGATTTAACCTCGATGAAGAATTCAATAACCACAGCACTTGGAATTTTATTCACAGCCGGTTTGTTAATCTCTGCTCATCCTTTACTAGCTAATACTGAATTCGACGGTACATGGTCAGCTAAAGCTTATACATCTTCTGGTCCTTGTAAAAGGCAATACTCCTTCAAGGTTGAAATAGCTGCTGGAATTGTTAGCGGTTCAGTCAGAGGTCAACAAGGAAGTTATAAATTAGATGGTGTTGTGAATGATGATGGGACCACCACTATTGGATTAATAGGCCCTGATGAAGGAGAGTTCATTGGCCAAATATCAGATGATAAAGCAAAAGGGAAATGGGAATCCAGAAATTGCCGCGGTACTTTTAAACTAAAAAAGAAAACCTAGGAAAAAACACTTCCCAAAGATTATCATTGCACAGGTTAATAATCCTCTCCACGACTCACGCCTTAGGTCAGTTGACTTGCCCCATTAAAGTTGATGCTATTTCTGCGCAATATTGATCAGTCATTCCGCTTACATGATCTAAAATTTGCATCGGTAATGTAGCTGTCTCTAAAGAGTCCCAATCAAATTTCTGTGTATCATCAGATTTCTGCCATCCTTTTGTAAATTCTTGCAGACTTTTCTTAGTTTTAAAGGTTAAATTGTTTATAGAGTGGTTAGATTTTGAACGAAGTTGAGAATATTCTTTAAATGAAGAGAAGTAAAAGTCTAACAAAATCCCAATCGTCCGATGGGCACCGAGTTCGTTCAAAACTTTATCTTTCTGATTATAAATCACGCTAGATCCTAGTCTCTTTTCCCATTGGATGAATGCATGATATTTCTCATCCATCATATCTACAATACCTACTCCAGGTGGTATTGAGCCATGCATGATTTTTTCATAATTTTCAATAAATATTTGACATCCATGATCCAACATCATTGTAAATACTCTTTCCCGTAGAAACCTTTTTATACCTTTCTTGCTAGTATATTTTGTAAATAGCTTTTCTACAGAAGGAAAGCCACAGTCTATTGATAGTTGATCAACTTTTGAGATCAGTTCTTCTATCTGAACAATTCCTAATTCAATAGCATCTTCGATATCAATGTGGCTGTAACAAATATCATCAGCCGCTTCCATCAAAAAAGTTAAAGGGTGTCTGCTGTAGCGAGGAGCCTCTTCATCCTCATCTATTCTAAACAGCCCTGTTTTTTCAACGATATCTTTAAAAGTGTCACGGTCCGCATAAAAAAATCCAAACTTATCTTTGTTAATAATCTCACAGTATCTAGATGACCATGGATATTTAATGCTAGTCGCTAAGGTGGCGTAAGATAACTGGAATCCTTCACTACCGTACTCCCCATCTTCGGAAGTAGCCAGATGAAGCGCCTGGGGATTACCTTCAAATTTATGAAAATCTAATTTAATCCATGCTTTATTTGTTTCAGTCTCATCCATATAGTCTGTAATGCTATCGAAATTACAGATCGCCCAGTCTCTAATAGCTTCTTCACCAGCATGCCCAAAAGGTGGATTTCCTAAATCATGCATCAACCCCGCAGCTTGAGTGATTTGAGCAATATCACTGGGGGAAACATTTTCGTTTTGTTCACATCGCAGCCACTTGCCAATACGATATCCAAATTTACGGCATATACAGCCTACTTCCAAGCTATGAACTAATCGTGTACGAATCAGATCATTTGAATTAAAAGAATGAACTTGAGTCTTTTTGTTAAGACGACGGAATGCAGGAGAAAATACCAGGGCGTCATGATCTTCATCAAAATATTCAACGGTATCTCCATTGCCATTAAATTTTTCACGACATAGCAGTTTCTGCCACGACATTCTCTGGGACGTCATTTGCTCTAGCTCCATATTCATCTTTTATGATATCAGCTGCCTTTTCGGCAATTGCTATAATGGTACATTGTATATTTCCATTCACCATGTTTGGTATAATGCTGGCATCAACAACTCTTAGTGATTGAGTACCCATGACTTTCAATGAATTGTCAACCACCTTGCCTAACGGGCAAGTGCATGCGGCATGCCCTTGTGAAGCAGTTTGAGAGGTATATTGCAATATATATTCATCTGAATTACTGTCAAATGGAATTGTGATGTCAATCACTTCTTCAGCACCGATATCTTGAAAAACCGAGGAATTTGAGATTTTTCTCAATTCCCGAACTGCGTCTATAACGACCATGCGATCTTCTGTTTTTTTAGAAGCTTCATAAGTAATTATTGGATGAACTCTATAATCCTTTGATTTCAAACGAATACTGCCTTTAGAACTTGGGATACCGACAACCGGAAACATGACAAATCCATATTTGGGCAAATTCATTTTACTGTTATTCATAAAAGACCGCCCAAATTCTCTCAATCTTGGAGGTATCCATGTCAGTTTTTCAACCGCCATAAATTTTGCAAGAAAAGGAGGTAGAGTTTGGATCATTTTCTTGTTAAGTAAAAGCGTCATGAAATTTCTAATTTGTTCTGGAATACCAGCAAGAAAGGTGATTTGAATATCATTTTTGCTACTGGACAGGCGAGATTTCAAGAACAAACTGGCTTGAATTCCAGAATCAGTTAAATCTCCGGAACGCGATTTTTCCCATTGTTCTCTTGCAGAAGTTGAATCATGATCGATACCAAGGTTCTGATTACATTGAAATACAAATGGTGTCATCACATGATCTTCTAGGTTGGTGCCAACCGGACTATCGTGGATTAAATCAACTCCTACTTCTTCGAGATGAATTTTAGGCCCAATGCCAGATAAAAGAAGTAACCATGGGCTTCCGATAGAACCGGCGGCTATGATAACTTCCTTGTTTGAACAATAAACATTGCCTGAGGCACATTCAATACCTTTTGCCTTTTTTTGATGATCAAAAAGTATCTTGCTAACCTGTTCTTCACAGATGATCTTCAAATTAGGGCGATCTTTTAAATAAGCTCTTTCTGTCGAAAGCCTTTCTCCATTATGGACATTAAACTGGTGATAGGACACTCCATCTTGCGATAATCCATTATTGATATCAAGTGTATGTGGGTGCCCTATCTCTTCACATGACTGGATAAATTTTTCGGTTAAGGGATTTTCGTTTTTATGGTTATTTCCGGGAAACGATAATTTCATTGGGCCTGAAAAACCACGTTCGGACTTATTATTGACTAAAAAATCCTGGGGTAAATTTGAACAGTCTTCCGCTTTTTTGAAATAAGGAGCTAAATCTTTATTTTTCCAGCCATCAGGCCATTCATCTAATGCTTTAGGGTCACCTCTCATATAAACACATGCGTTCATGTTTGAACATCCACCAAGCATTTTTCCCCGTGTAAAATCCTCAAACCCCCAATCAAGTTCCGAGTTGATAATATCGCCAAATCTTGCCGGACATAAAATTTTGTTTTCTGCTTGTGTCTTGGGGCCTGCTTCAATAAGAAGGATGCTAAATAATGGATTTTCAGATAATCGCCCCGCTAGAACACATCCAGCTGATCCACCACCTACAATGATAAAGTCATAGGATTTCATGATATTAACTCACAAAAAAGGGGCGGGGTTCTGTCTCGACTGGTTGAGATTCAAACAGCAGGTAAGCAGATGGTTTCTGATTTGAAATTAACTGTTGAAGTTGATTTAAACATGTTTGATGCCAATGTTCAGAACCAACAATATTTTCTCCGTTTTCATCTTTTAAAGGATGTTCACCTACTTCAGTTCCCAAACTTAAAGAAAACTGTTCATTTCCAGTGGCCATATATCCTTTAAATAAACCTAAATGATTCCGAATACTGCCAATGGGTTTTTGTTCTGTCGCATCAGATTTTTCTGGCGGTAAGGCCCCATAGACGACCATTGGACATTGATCACAGTGAAATGGCAGTAAGCCATCAAGAGAAATATTTAAATGTAAAATTTTAGCCTCTTCATTTTCTGCCATATCTTGAGGATAAACGCAGATATCAATTCCAAAATTTGCACCTTCTAAGCTATTATTATTATAGGTATTAAGAGAGTAATCTATATCCCCTACAAACTTGTGTTCTCCATACTTCTGGCGTCCTGCATAAACTGCCCCGATGTGATTACAGATCACAGCTATCCTGTATTGACCAACAACTTTATGCTGTTCCCACCCAGCTAAAAATTCCTTTAAACTCAGATCAGGTACATGTTTACTTCGTGAAACAGGATGAACAAGCAGATTGAACTCTATTTCACTTACTCCGGCCACTCCTAAAAATCCAGTTTTAGTTTTCTGTTGCCCAAAAAATGCTGTATAAAACATAGGGTTCAGAACACAGTAGCAATAATCTTCTTCGTCTTTGAAGGTGGTGGGTTCAAAACCCAAACTATCTAACTCAGAACCTAATTGTGAATAAACATGGTCTTTTCTTACTTTGAAAAAAGCCCATAAAGAACATTGAGAGGCATAGTAAAAGTTCTCTTGGTTTGATGGTACTGTCGGTAGTAAATTCAATTTAATCTCCTTAAATTTGACAAAGGCTGTACGAGCATTGAATGCAACTGCAGCAACCTTCTGCATAGACTAGGGTGCCGCTATGGCATTTAGGACATTCATTATCTTCTATATTTGATTTATTTTTTTCAAATTCAATCACTTGGTTTTTCTTGGATTGATCTCGGTAAACAGTCACTCCTTTGCAACCCATTTCCCAAGCTTTAAAATAGATTTTTGATATGCGTTTTTTGGAAGTATCTGAGGGCAGGTTAATCGTTTTAGTAATAGCATTGTCGATATTCTCTTGCCAAGCGGCTTGAACTCTTAAATGATCTTTCCAGCTCAGATCATGTGCTGTTAAGAATAAACGTTTTATATGCTCGGGGATAGCATCGATACTTTGAATGCTGCCATGGTTCTCAAGTATTTTTTCCTCCAGGTCTGGAATGGTGATGTGGTTAGTTTCTAATGCAGTTTTTAATTTTTCATTTAAGTTTTTCATTTTCACACCATCCAGAATATTTTGTTGGAAGGCGAGTGCGAAAAAAGGTTCGATACTGAATGAAGCATTGAATATAACGGCGTTTCCGCTACTGGGCGGTAAGGTATTTAAAGCAATATTTCTTTTATGAGGTCCATCGCCTTGTTTTAAGTATTCATGTACGCCTTTTTCTTTGCCCAGTGAAATAGAAGCTTCACAACAAGCCTCATGAATAACTTTGGATGTCTGTCTAGCAAGATTACACGCTGCTGCTGAATTATAAGGAATTTTCAAATCCACCAAAATATCAGCCCAACCGACAACGCCTATTCCAATTCTCCTTAAAGAGGTGATTGTTTTTTTTTGCTCACTAATGGGGAACCAACTTGCATCAATCACGTTATCCATAAATCGAGTTGCCTTTTTAGAAACTGCTTTTAGTTTTTCAAAATCGATTGATGCCGCTTCACCAGTGTGACTAACAAATGCATTTAAGTTTAGGTAGCCTAAATTACAAGATTCATAGGGATAAAGCGGAACTTCTCCGCACGGATTAGTAGCCCCAATATCACCCAACGTTTCTTTGAAAAAGTTATTATTGTTGATGTTGTCTAGAAAAATAACGCCGGGATCACCAGTACGATGAGCATATTCAACTGCTTTTTCCCATATCACTTTCGCCTGTACCGTATTGGTTATTTGTTTGGTTCTTGGATTAATGAGGTCCCAAGGTTGATCATTTTTTACAGCATTCATAAAACCATTAGTGATACCAATTGAAATATTGGTTTTATTTAAAACTCCATCGGTATCTTTAGCCGCAATAAACTCAAATATATCCGGGTGATTAACATTGAGAATAGCCATATTTCCACTTTCGTATTGACCTTGTTGTCTAAAAATACTAGTGGGTAAATCAAACATTTTAATGATATCTACGGGCCCTGCAGATAATCCGGCCTCATCGTCAACCAGATCTCCTTTGGGACGGATCTTGGAGAAATTGTATCCGCAGCCACCGCCGTGTTTTTTCGTTAAGCTAGATTCATAATGTTTTTTAAAAATATCATTAAAATCATCTTCAATATCAAAAACAAAACAATTTGCTAATTGAGGATTTTTCTTTCCTGCATTTGCTAAAACTCGAGTGCCAGGATGGAACTCCCAGTTTAGTAACATGTTAAGAAATTCTTTTTCCCAGTATTGTATTTTTTTATCAGTGACCTCAACTGAAGCAATGAATTTAGCAACACGTTTAAATAAATCGACAGGAGATTCTTTTGTTTGGCCTTGGTCATCCTTTAATAAATACCTTTCTTTTAAAATAAAATTAGAGTTATTTGAAAGTTTTGGATATATATTTTCAAAGCAGGTATTATTTTGGCCCATTCTTGTCACCCCTCTGTATAAAGAAAGAAAAAATTTATCTTACTTGAATTCAATTTCCTGTGCAACTAACTCTCTAGTTACTCAACAATGATTTCACAGAAAAAGGTTAAAGCCGCACCTGTCAAGAGTTTGAGCAAGCATCGCTATATATTCAAATATATCCAGTAAATATATGATAATAATATTAAGTACCACCTCAAAGGTTAGTATTAATATATTTGCCAACAAAATATATCAATCTTTATTTAACTGGCTTTAAATTGACTTATCATTTCAAAATTAAAAAGTATTTTTTTAATGCTATTGTTGGTTAATAAATGTACCGGTTACATCAAAATCATACTAATTGACGATAGTCTTAAGTTATCAAAACATGTTATGTTTTGACTAGGTAATTCGTATTTTTCAATTTCTACATAAAAGATAACGATACATTGTAAACCCTGATTCATAAAATTTATTTATTAGCATTCATGCCAAACAAATCTGAAAAAAACAGATAATCGCTTAAAAACTTAAATATAAAATGAATTTAGTGATTAGAAGTTTGCTAAATTACTATCACAACCTTAGGAGATTAACTATGAATATTAATAATATCTATAACATAACCCTTATGCTTATTAGCTTCATGCTATGTATAAATGTCCAGGCGCAAGACTATAAACAAAACGCAATATGCGTTGATGGCACATCTAATCTTTGCAGCACGCTACCAACCGATTTGAAAGATTTGGAAGTAATAAGGGGCTACAACCCAAACACTAATAGTAGCAAACCGGGAAATAATGTCAGCCAAATTAATTTCGATTATTTTGCTTGGCAGATGTTTGTTGCCCTTAACTGGCCTGCTGATGGGAATGGAAATCCATCCACCTCCTCGACCATTAGCGGCGATATTACTTCTCCACGGGTTTGGGAATTTTATAAATCTGTTACAGATGTATATGGAGATAACGGTGCACCAAGTCAATGTGACCCCGGCACGAGTCGGCTTCAACTAACCAGAACTTCGAAAATATTCAGTAATAGTTTTATCGAGCCCTTTACCAGTTGGCCTCTGATTGATAGTGCCGGTAATTTTGTGGTCTACGATATCCGGCTCAATGATGTGGAGGCGAATTATATTTTGGGAGGAAACTCCAAAGGCTTAGATTTATCAACAAAAAAGGGACAAGAGCAATTCGCACAAAGCTGGGATTTTCCTGCTGGTTTAGGCTCTAACCCCGGTGCGATTGAACTTAAAACGGCCTGGCGGGTTTTTCCTAATGAGACTGAATCCAAAGGGTTTTTTACGCTTCCCGGTGTAATTGAAGTAGGCCCTGGCAACAGTGCTAGCGGCGAATCGCTATGCCTGGATGTGACACTTGGATTAGTCGGTATGCACATTATGCAAAAAATTTCCAATCCTGCTCAGTTTTCAGAGTTTTGGGTTTGGGCTACATTTGAACATAAATCCAACGCACCTGATGCAGCCGGAGCAACACCTTCGCAAATTAATAACCAGGCAGTTACATCTGGGATTGATCCAGTAACCTCATGCCCGATACCTAGTGACTCGTCTGGTAATTGGTCTTTTTTTAATGCCAAGTGTACAAATAATGGTCACGCATGTGAGCCAAATCAGTCGCCACCACAACCCGCTAATAAACAATATTTGTGGCAATCGACAGCACCTTATGCCAAAACATATTTAACTGATGGCCTTTACGGCACCCAAGTTACTCGATGCTGGGCCATTTATGAAACAGCTAAAACCGTGACTGAGCAATTTAAATCAGCCTTGGGAACATCAATTTGGGCAAATTATGAACTAATTGGAGCACAGTGGGCTCAAAAATATTCAGAAGGGGCGCCATCAATAACACCCTACTCAGCTCCTTTTTATTTAACCAACACCACGCTTGAAACTTACCTCCAAATTGATAAGATCAGCTTAGAATCTCATCCTGGCGAATCACCCGGCTCATGTATCGCCTGCCATAACATGGCAACCGATACGGCTGGGAATAATTCTAATTTTAGTTTTCTGTCTGGCTATGCAAAGTAACTTTCGTTAGTGATTTGCCTTGATAAACCTACGGGCAATAGCGATAACTGATCTAGTTGATTTACGGTTAAGCTACTAATTCTCATCACATCGGGTTATTTATACTCTTTGGAAAAAATGTTTTATTCATTACTCAATATAAGCTTTTCATTTAGATAATTTTTAACGGAAACCGACTTAATCTGGGTTTTGTTCTTTTCATTCTGTGGTTGCTGTACAATTGCCTTCCTTAAAGAGCCAGCCCATATTTGCGTGAATTCAAATATCCAGGAAAAATTAGAACAGTTATTAGATCGGCAAGAAGAGATTGAGCACCTTTTGTCGACACAGGATATTATTGGCGATCAAAATAAGTTTCGTGATTTATCCATTGAACTATCTGAGTTAAACCCTGTTGCTCAGACTTATCAAACCTATCGTGATTTACAAGATGAGCTGGATGCAGCTAATGAAATGCTCAACGACTGTGATGCTGAAATCAGGGAGATGGCTCAAGAAGAGCTGCCGGGCTTAAAGGAATCTATAGAAAAGATTCAAATTGACCTACAGAAACTTTTATTGCCTAAAGACCCGAATGATGATCGCAACATCTTCCTGGAAATTCGTGCCGGCACCGGAGGAGATGAAGCAGCTATTTTCTCTGGTGACTTGTTTCGTATGTATTCAAGTTACGCCCAATCACAAAAATGGCAAGTAGAAATTTTAAGCGAGAGTCTAGGTGAACACGGTGGCTATAAAGAAATTATTACTCGAGTAATTGGCCGTGGCGCCTATTCTAAACTCAAATTTGAATCAGGCGCCCATAGAGTACAACGAGTACCTGAAACCGAGACCCAAGGGCGCATTCATACTTCTGCTTGCACAGTGGCTATTTTGCCAGAACCAGATGAAGTAGAAGAAGTTGACATTAATACCAATGATTTGCGCATTGATACTTTCAGAGCTTCAGGTGCGGGCGGTCAGCACGTTAATAAAACAGACTCAGCCATTCGCATTACCCATCTTCCAACTGGAATCGTAGTCGAATGCCAGGATGAACGCTCGCAACACAAAAATCGGGCTCGTGCCATGTCGATCTTACAAGCCCGCTTACTCGATCAAGAACAACAGGCTCAAGCAACTGAAGTGGCTGAAACAAGACGTAATCTGGTCGGTAGTGGTGATCGTTCCGAACGCATCCGCACCTACAATTATCCTCAAGGCCGAGTTACAGATCACAGAATCAACCTGACACTTTATAAGCTTGAGGAAATCGTAACAGGCAACCTTGGTCAGGTGATAGAACCATTAATTGCAGAATATCAGGCTGACCAACTCGCTGCATTGTCTGGTGAGTAATCCGAAGACTTTAAATCAACTCATTAGCTGGGCTGTTAGTGAACTTGAGCAAAGTTCAGATACCGCTAAATTGGATGCAAAAATTCTCCTGCGACATCTGACTAATTATTCGGGTGTAGATTTAATCCTCAAAGCTGACCAAATTCTCAGTGAAGACGTAACAAAACCTTACCGGGAAATTATCTTCAGACGGCAACAAGGCATACCCATTGCCTACCTAACCGGACAAAAAGAATTCTGGTCACTGAACTTTAAAGTTACTGATGACACGCTGATTCCAAGGACGGAAACAGAGCTTTTGGTTGAAACTGCGCTCACTCTAATCCCACAAGACAGCGAGTTAACAATTGCTGATCTTGGAACAGGCAGTGGCGCAATAGCCTGTGCAATAGCAAGTGAGCGACCACAAGTAAATATACTGGCTACTGATCAGTCAGTTGCTGCATTAAAAGTCGCCAAAGAAAATGCCAATTCACTTAAGTTGGCCAACATCAAGTTTATTCAATCTAATTGGTTTGAAAATCTTACTGATCTGCAATTTGATTTAATCGTAAGTAACCCACCTTATGTATCTGCTGAAGATGAAAACTTATCTGAAGGTGATGTACGCTTTGAACCTGATACCGCATTGACACCCGGAGCTGATGGTTTAAAAAGCTTAAACGTAATTATTGAGCAATCAAAGTCACATCTTAAAACAGGCGGCTATTTATTGGTGGAACATGGTTATGATCAACAAAAAGCGGTGAGAGAGCTTTTTCTTAATACACAGAAATCAGAAAAAACCGTCATTCCCGCGAAACAACGTAATCCCGAACTTCGATCGGGGACGGGTATCCATAGTGCCGATAAAAATATGTTCAGTAAGAGCTTTTACAAAAATATTGTTTGCCTGCGGGATCTAAACAACCAACCACGTGTAACCTACGCTCAGGCAATTTAGCGTTGCAACGCCACATCATCAAGCTCGTTAACCACCTGCCATTCCCGAAAACCGTGCTGACGCAACCATTTTTCTAATCGGTCCAGGCTGTTCCACTCACGAATCTTTCCACGCGCACTTTTGACGCTGGTTAACTGACCATCCACATAAATCGCCAGAGCCCAGGTGTATGGATGATTAGAAGGATTACCGAAACCACCCCCTTGCTGGCGCCGCTCAATCCGATAAACGATGGGATTTCCTTGTAAACGCCAGGTCATAAATAAGTCCGGTAAATCGGAAGTAGTGACGCTCAATTGAAATTCTTTACTATATACATCATGGCTCATAATGTTGACACTAATTTTATCTTACTCTACATTCTAGTCTAACAATCTTAAACAAGGAAATAGTGTGAACCTAACAACTTTCTGCGCAATTAAAAACGATAACAATAACCAAGAATGGCTAGAAAATTTTAATAAACATTGGCCAGCCTATAAAAGCTGGTACCAATCCAAGAAAACAAATGAGATTAACCCTAATAATTTACAGATAGCAGAGCAAAAACTAAAAAATATGATGCCGGAGATTTTTACTATCTACCAGCAGCTCAAACATATAACCAACGATAATTCGATAATTTCGCAGTTTTTGACCTTATATCAGCCTCCTGCTTATCTCATCAACTGCTCCCAAGCCGTGTTTTTTGATCCTGAGCCGATGCTAATTCGTAATTATGATTTATCGCCTGATTTATCTGAAAACACAATTTTTCACACAGATTGGCTCGCTAGAAAAGTGATTTCAACTAATGAATGTCTCTGGGGTGCTGATGATGGTATTAACGATGTAGGCCTGGCGATTTCCCTAACTTTTGGCGGGCGCAAAGTGATTGGAGATGGTTTCGGTATTCCAATTATTCTCAGATACGTTTTACAAACCTGTGAAAACGTCAAACAGGCCGTCACACAACTCAAACGTATTCCCTCTCACATGTCTTATAACGTTACCGTTTTAGATAAATCAGGCGACTACTCTACAGTCCTAGTCGCTCCAGATCGAGAAGCGATCATCACAAAGGACCGAGTTGCCACCAACCATCAGCAAAACATTGAATGGCAAGAACAAGCCGTTTTTTCCAAAACATTGGAACGAAAAGAATACTTGGAAAAGCTCATATCAGAACCCTTTTCCGTCATTCCCGCTCAGGAACGTCATCCTCATCTGCAATCAGCAATCCTAGATTCCCGCCTGCGCGGGAATGACGAGGGGAAGAACAAGGCCGATATTGTTAAACCTAACGATGAGAAGACGATCATTGATGCTTTCCACCGACCACCCCTTTACTCCACCAATTATCAGCAAAGTTTCGGTACTGTTTACACTGCTGTTTACAAACCACAAAGCGCCTGTATGACCTACCATTGGCCAAACCAACAATGGCAACACTCCTTCAAGCAATTCAACCAAGGACAAAAAAAGGTTCAACTTGGTCAAAGCCTTGACTCTGCAACTGAATGGCAAGCAAGCGATAGCTATTCAAACGATCTACTCTCAAGACAAATTAAAGCCCAATTTGACAGTATTTTTGACTATTTGCCAGAATCAGCAATTAACAACAAATCAGCATTTAACCAACTCAAACAAAAGCTCAAATCCAATCAGGCCTTCAATTGGCAACATTTAATACCTCAATACAAGAGATCTGGTCATAGTATTTGCATAAACCTTGGTTTACCCAATACACACAATGCTATATTTCATGCATGAGCAAACATCCTCGAATACGCGAACTTGACGGTATCCGCGGGATAGCCATACTCATGGTGTTAATTTGGCATTACGTAGCCTGTCAAGTTGACCTTACTTTGCTTCCGCTTGTGCTGTTTCCAACAACAGTTTTCTGGTCGGGCGTAGATTTATTCTTTGTGTTATCCGGCTTCTTGATAGGTGGGATAATTTTAGACCATCATAATAAACAAAACTTTCTTAAAGTATTCTGGATTCGACGTGCCTGTCGGATATTACCCGTTTTATTTTTTCTACTTGTAATGTGTTGGTTATGTAAATCGATTTTTGACAATGATCAATTTAAATGGCTATTTGAAAACCTTATGCCTTGGTGGAGTTACATTTCGTTTACACAAAACATAGCCATGGGGTCAGAGAACACTTTCGGCGGTAATTTTCTTGCAATCACCTGGTCACTGGCCGTAGAAGAACAGTTTTATTTACTGGCACCAGTGTTAATGATCTTTTTTGGAAAAACAATTTGGATAAGGGGCTTATTACCTTTAGTTGTTTTTGCATTTTTATTGCGATTGTCGTTTCCCGGAATTTCTACGTATTTGAACTTACCATTCAGAATGGATTCTCTATTACTAGGTGCCTTTGTTGCAGTAATTTATAGAGAGGAATATTTTTGGGACTACCTTAAAAGATTTAAAAAGACTATTTTAATACTATTTCTGATTCTTTTAGCGATAACACTCAAGTTAATAAGCCCAAACTTCACCAACAGCTTTCTGATTTTATGGTTTGCGATTCTCTATAGCACGTTTTTAATCGTGGCCCTTTTATATTCCCATTCACCATTGACATCGATATTACGATCCGGACTATTGTGCTTCTTTGGCAGTATTGCTTATGGTCTTTACATGTATCATCAAGCCGTTTCAGGTTTATTGCATGGCTGGTTTAGAAACGGTGCAAGTCCTTCTCTAGATGGATATTTTTCCTTAATCATTACTATCTCCGCCTTTTTCCTTTCAGTATTACTTGCGTGGATTTCCTATAAAACCTTCGAAAGTTTCTTTTTAAGAACCGGCAGAAAACTAAACTATGGACTCGACAAGAACTAGAAAGAATCAGGATCAGACACCAATTTCCAAAGTGGCTTAGGTAAGATATTAACCATCAAAATAACCAATCGAGGAGAATAATCATGAATCAAGAAGAAAAGCTGAAGTATTTAAAGGTCGCTCTTTATGCATTTGGAGTGATTTTTATTATAGGTGTCCCAGCTATGATGATGTGGATTTGGCCTTTGGGTTGGGGATGGACTCCATCGCAGCCTGAGTATGAACAAATGATTATGGGTATGTACGCAACGCTAGGTGTATTTTTGATTCTGGCTGCAAAAGATCCATTGGCTCATACCAGTCTTATATGGTTCACCATTTGGTCAAGCATCGTCCATGGTGGAATAATGCTCGTTCAAGCTATTGTTGATGAAACTGAGCGAGCCAATCTTTTAGGTGACATTCCTGCTTTGTTTCTTGTGGCTATTGTATTGTGGTATTTAATGCCCAAGAAAATTAATGTATAGAGCTCTGGATTCCCGCCTTCGCGGGAATGACGAAAGAATTAAGGTCAAAGTCATTTTCTGAATTAATATTCTGCGCTACTAAAACCATTTTATTGACCACATCCTTTCAGTTAACCTAAATCGCTGGTATTACTTGGACAAAGATCATTAATCGGGCAGCGGAAGCATGCTTGATTGCTTTTCTCGCATGTCGTCTGACCAAGAATTTGGAAAAGTTGGTGGTGTTCATCGAAATCTGCAGGTGACCAATCGGAGGGTAATAACGGCATGACCTCTTCATAAGCTCGCTCGATGGTCGATTTATCACGCACAAAATTAAGACGGATTAGGATTCTCAAGTGGTGGGTATCGATTACCAGCGCCCGCTTACGTAAAGTGCTAAAGTTCAGTGTCGCGGTTGAAGCTTTACGGCCAACACCATCTAACCGCTCAAGCCAAGCAATGGCCTCATCAACTGTCAATTCGTCAAGCCAATCGAGTGTCAGCCGGCCGCAGGTTTTTGTGATTTCCTCTAACGTATCTTTTAAGAAAGGAGCCTTTCTCTTGTAATTAGTTACTCTACTGATAGCATTCTCTATTTCGGCAACCTCTGCATCACGTAGATTGTCCCAATCACCAAATCGTCTTCGCAATTTACCAAAAACAGATTTGTAAACTTCACATTTGGTTTGACCGCTGATGATAGCCATCACCAACTGACTGACTGGATCAAGAGGAGGAACTGGCTGAGATGAGCCAAAGTGTTGTTTGAGTCTTCGATGAATCTCGACCAGTTTTTCAGGACGATCATCAAAATTGAATGTGAATTGCATCGTACTTAAATACTGCGCCGGACTTAGTCGCAAGTCAAGAAATACCCGAAATACTAATCTACGGTGTCATAAATTCATTCACGATGACTAGGGCCAGATGCTAATTTCAAGTAGGTAGATTTAGATTAATGAATCATTTACTTAGCCAACTCATGAATTCCAGTAGTTGTTAGCTGCTGCAACAGTTTGGAAGTTTATAGCTATCACTTGTGATGCTGCAGTTAAACTGTCTGCATCATTCTCATAGATTGGGCGCAGCTTTTTTCTAATTTCATCTGATGGTTGTGTATATTTGACCCCCATTCTTGACATCTTTATGGCAAGTTCAAAACCTGCTTGTACATCTGAAGTTATTAAACTGTCTAACCACTTATCATTCATGATTATCTCCTTTTATTAATAGTTTGTATACAAAATATTAATATACTAACTATTTTTTAACTACTTTTCAAATTATTCACTATAATAGCCAAATTATTTTTGCATTAATGAGGAATTACCTTGTCAGTTGCCAGATTAGATAGCCAATTATGCTTTGCACTGTATTGTGCATCCAACCATATAACGAGTATTTATCGCCGGGTGCTCGATCCGCTGGATTTAACCTATACGCAGTTTGTTGTGTTAATGGCATTATGGGAACAAGATGATATATCGATTAGTCAAATAGCTAAAAGAACCCGGCTTAGTAAAGCTACCATGACACCGTTATTGAAGCGCCTGGAAGAGAAAAAATTCATTCACCGCAATATACTTTCTGACAATGAACGCCAGAAAAGTATTACCCTAACTATGCAAGGTCGCAGCTTGGCTACTAAAAGCGCCGAAATTACGAACCAAGTATTCTGCGCCACCGGGCTATCTGAAAAGCAGGCAAATACAATGATTTCACTATGCAAAAAAATTGTAGACTGATTCAATCATTTAATGGAGCTGATTTTTATGTTTATCGTGTTACTCAAATTTTCTGACAACAAATCCCAAGCCGGTGAGTTCATGCAGGGTCATAATTTGTGGTTGAAACAAGGTTTTGATGATGGTGTGTTTTTGATGGCTGGCAGTCTACAACCTGGTTTAGGCGGAGCAATTATGGCAAATAACACCTCATCAGAAGACCTGGAAAACCGTGTTAACCAAGACCCTTTTGTGGTCGAAAATGTAGTTCGGGCAGAAATTCTTGATATAACACCAGCTAAAGCGGAGGACAGGTTAGCATTTTTACTTGAATAAATTTCAGATCATACAATTAGACTTTAATGTATCAGTAATCTCATTAATTATTAGCTTAGTTATGGAGATTCTGGCCTACACCAGAATGACAATACACTCACTTAAGAAAGCAACGTCAAACGATCTCCGATTTTAATTTCTGAATACTCGCTTTCAGGTATCAAGTGAATTCCGAATAAAACACCACTTCTATCTCGGTCGTATCGAAATTTAGCTAAAGTTTTTAATGGTTCACCATCACCTTTGATTTGTGCCTGCTTTGGATCAATGGTTGTCAAAATACACCGCTTACAAGCTTGGGCAACACGATATTTTGAGTCGCTTATTTGGACTTGATTCCAATCATCTTCTGCAAAAGCATCTGATCCATTAACAACAACATTTGGTCGGAAATTCAGCATGGTTACTGGATTATCTAATCGACCGTTTAATTCAGCCAAAGAAGATTCCGTGATAAGTAACAGCGGATTTTCATCAGCAAAGCTGACTACATCACCCTGTTGTCCTCCAACTTTCGCCTCAACTACCCTGACGTCTTCTTGACGCAAATACACTAATTGACAATTGGTTTTTAAGTATTCGGAAAACCATTTATCCGCCATATCTGAAACTAGTGTAGCCAGAGAATGTACTGACCAGATATTAATCGCGACTTTCGTATCACTTACTCCAGGAAAAGTAAGCTCTATAGGCTCCCTATTTGGTGCACTAAAAGTTATTCCTGATTCTGTAAGATGTGATTCAACCTTCAACAAATCCGGGCAATCTCGAGCAGTGAGAGCGACACCTTTGTCGTCAATCAACATCCAGTTACGATCATTATCAACGCCCTTCCTGCCTATTATGGCCTCTTCAAAACTAATAGGCGCCGCAGATTTGAGCGGATAAATATTAATTTGACTGACAGTAATCATTGCGCTTTTTTCTTGGAAAAAACGAAAGATAACATGATATACGAGCGACATAAAGAATTCTTTATATCATTTTCCCCGCTAGTATTTACATTCAAAGAATACTTAATTGCTTGGTTTAGTCGCAAGCTACTTGCTCCAATTTATCTTGAGTTTTTGTCTCAAAATCGCTGGCGTCATGACGCTCATGGAGTTGTTCTTCAGATTCACCCCAGGTTCGATTAACCATTCTGCCACGCTGTACGGCCGGACGCTTTTGAATCTGTTTTGCCCAACGATTCAGATTTTGGTATGAGCTTACATCAAGAAATTCTCCAGCTTCGTAAAGGTCACCAAAAGTCAACACACCATACCAAGGCCAAATTGCAATATCAGCAATAGTATATTCAGCACCGCTAATATATTCATTTTCAGCCAATTGCCGATCTAACACGTCCATTTGCCGTTTGACTTCCATGGTGAAACGATCAATGGGATACTCCCATTTTTCTGGCGCATAGGCATAAAAGTGACCGAAGCCACCTCCAAGATAAGGGGCACTACCCATCTGCCAGAATAACCAGGAAAGACATTCTGCTCTTTCACTCAGATTGGCAGGTACCAAACTGGAAAATTTATCCGCCAGGTAGAGTAGAATGGATCCTGATTCAAAAACACGAGTAACTGGATCAGTGCTGTGATCCATTAACGCGGGAATTTTAGAGTTAGGATTGACTTCGACAAAACCGCTACCAAACTGATCACCGTCACCAATTTTAATTAAGTGAGCATCATATTCTGCACCTTTGTGTCCTAGTGCTAGTAATTCTTCCAGCATAATAGTTGTCTTGACGCCATTAGGTGTTGCCAAGGAATAAAGCTGTAACGGATGCTTACCAACAGGTAATTCTTTTTCGTGTGTAGGCCCAGCAATTGGGCGATTTATGCTAGCCCACTCGCTACCATTCTTGATATTCCATTTCCAGACTTTAGGAGGAACATAATTCATAAAAATTTCTCTATTTATGTCAATAATTTATTAGAACACGTTGGTTCAAATTCAATATATCAAACCAGATGTTGAGGTAATTGTGAGACACTCGGGCAGCGTAGTTGTTCCAGTAATTGTTTTAACTCCGCATAGAGTATAAAACTAGTGTGATCTGTACCTTGAGCACCAAACGCTGCTACTCCATACATGAAAGCGCGGCCAGCAAAAACCATTTGTGCCCCGCTTGCAATATAACGTCCCACATCGACACCCGATTCAACTCCACTATCTGTCATAATTACAGTGTTATCTTTAACTTCAGCTGCAATCGCTTTAATCGCTTGTGCTGGACACAATGCTGCATCAAGCTGACGCCCGCCGTGATTAGAAATAATGATGCCATCAGCACCTACCTCAACAGCCATCGCCGCATCTTCGACACTGATAATGCCTTTAACAATAAGGTTACCCTGCCACTCATCGCGAATTTGTTTTAGCACATTTTGATCGACCACTTCTCGCAAAGCATGTCTGATTTGCTGCGCAGTTTCTTTCATCTTGAGTTGCTCTGAGGTGTAAGGCTTGAGTGTGGCAAACTCAGGCAAGCCTGTTTTCAATGTTGCAAATGACCAGGATGGGTGCCTAGCAGATTGTGCAATACTCTTAAGTGTAATTTTGGGTGGAATGCCCAAACCATTTTTTATATCGCTGGGCCGCCAACTCAAACTTGGTACATCGACTGTAACAACTAGATTTTTACACCCAACATCACGACAGCGTTTCAAAATATCACTACGCATGAATCTATCTTTAGGAGGGTAAAGCTGAAACCAGAAATTATCTTTGGCTGACTGCGCCGCCGTTTCTATTGATGTAGTAGAAACACTGCTCAAAATAAACGGAACGTTATGCTTGCGAGCTGCGCGAGCCTGAAATTCCGACGCCCTGGGCCAAACTATTCCACTCAGGCCAATCGGAGCCACACCAAAAGGCGCTGCATATTTCTGACCAAAAATCTCCACCGATAAATCGATGTCGCCACAGGTTTTAAGATAATTTGGCTTAAGATAAATTGCATCCAAACATGCGCGATTGTTTTTAACAGCAACATCATTGTTGCAACCACCCACCAGATATTCATAGGCGAATCCCGGCAATCTCGATTTGGCAATATGTTTTAAATCCGCTATCGATGCGGCTTTATATCGCAGTGATTCATCCATTCGGATACAACAAAACTTTTGGGGAAGCGATTGTACCTGAATTTATCGATTGAAAAAGCGCTGGCCCTTGGTCAAGTGAATGTGTTTGTACCCACTCCAGGCCACCGAGATTATGCTGATTAATAGCATTAGCAGTATTTTTAAAATCTTCCTGATTATAAGTATATGATCCAACAAAGGTAATATCCTGCAAAGTCATCCTACGCACGTCAAGTCCAACTTCGCCTCCGGCCAGACCAACATTAACAATAACACCACCCGGTTTTACAATCTCAGTGGCCATTTTTTGGGTTGCAGTGCCACCATAGGCATCAAAAATAATGTCGAATTCCTTATTAGAAAACTCTTGTGGATAGTTGACCTCAAAATGTCCAGCTTCACTGAGAATTTGGTGTCGCAACTCATTAGTCTCAGCGATTGAAATACTTATAGCACCGAAGTAATTACTAACCAATGCGCAGGCTAGTCCAATCGCTCCGCCTCCCAGAATTAAAACTTCACTTATAGAGAAATCTAAATCCGATTTGCGCTTTGACAATTCCACCGCGTGCCAAGCCACTGCGATCGGTTCTGTTAACGCAGCCTGTTCAAAGCTGACGCCATCATTGATTTCAAACAAATTCATCTCAGGCATGGAAATATATTCGGTAAAACCACCTTGCCTCGGCGGCATGGAAATGATTTGCCTGGACCGACAAAGATTTGTTTGACCGCGTTGACAATGTTCACAATCCATGCAGGTTACTAATGGATTCACCGTGACTCGCTTCCCCGTGTGTGTTCCGCTGGTAATCACTCCCGCAACTTCATGTCCGAGAATTAATGGTGCTGGGCGACGCTCATCATGCCCTAGCCAGGCATGCATATCTGAACCACAAATGCCAACACACTCAACTTTAACCAATACTTCATCCTTGACCGGTTCAGGATCAGGCATGTCCCGAATTTCCAAGACTTCGGGAGCGGTATAAACTAATGCCTTCATTTAGCCAAATAACCCCCGTCAACCGCAATAATTTGTCCTGTGACATAAGACGATGCATTTGAAGCCAGGAAAATTGCCGTGCCATCAAGATCGCTCATTTGTCCATTACGGCCAATTGCGGTGGCGTTTGCATGATGTTGATTCATCTTTTCATTGTCAAATACAGCCGCTGTTAGTTCAGTTGGAAAAAAACCGGGAGCAATAGCGTTGGCAGTAATACCGTCTTTGGACCAGGCTTCGGCCATGGCCCTGGTAACTTGTGTGATTCCCCCTTTTGACGCCCCGTAGGCGATTCCATTTTCAAAAGCCCTAAATGATTGCAGTGAAGCAATATTGATAATTCGTCCGTAACCTTTTTCACGCATTGTAGGCACTAAGGCCTGAGCCAAATAAAAAGGCACCGACAAATTAAGTTTCAGTGTTTTTTCCCATCCATCTTGAGTGACATCGTCGGCAGCCTGACGCAGGTTTACGCCTGCAGTATTGACCAAAATATCCGGTGAAGCTGAAGAATCACGAATCTCATCGGCAAGTGATTTAAAATCATCACATGTTAACAAATCAGCGGTTAGATATTCAGCCACTCCTCCTGCGTTTTTAATCGTCTGAGTGAGCCCTTGCAAATTTTGCTCACGTCGAGCCAGCACGATAACCTTGGCACCTGCTGTGGCATAAACCTGAGCAAGATGCGAACCAATACCTGAAGATGCACCTGTTATTAATGCAGTTTTGCCTTCAAGTGAAAATAAATTGTGGAGGTATTCGTTATCATATGGATGCGACATTGTCTACGGTTTACCCACCCGACATGACTTTAGGCAGCCACAGCACAAGTTGTGGAAACAGGAACAGCAAGATAAGACCGACCAGCTGAATACCCATGAACTGCATCATACCGAGATAGATATCTTTCAAATCCCAGTCTGGCACCACCCCTTTCAGGAAGTAGGCCGATAAGGCCACCGGCGGCGATAGCCAGGCGGTTTGCAAATTCACCGCTACCAGTATGCCAAACCAGACCATGAGATCGTAGCGAGCCAACCCATGGACCTCTAACACCTCAACAGTCGGCAGCAAAATTGGCACAACAATGAGCACAATTGGCACCCACTCCAGCGGCCATCCAAGCAGAAAAATGAGAGCCATCACCAGAAGCAAAATAAGGTAAGGCGACATATCCAGACCAAGTAACAGTTCCGTCATCATCTTCGGTGTGCCCAGCGCACTGAATTCAGCACCAAAGAAGTTCGATGCGGCCACCAGGAACATGATCAATACCGTGATCTCAAGCGCTTTCACCAGACTGTCAAAGAAACTGGAATAACTGAACTTGCGGTAACCAATAGATAACAAAATCGCACCAAAGGCACCCATCGCCGCCGCTTCAGCAGGTGTAGCAAAACCTAGCAGAATCGACCCCAAGGCAAAAGAAATCAGGATCGTAGGTGGCATGAGTCCCTTAAAGAACTCATCCCAGAGCTCTGAGAAATGGAAGTCACTTTCAGCCGTTGCGCTATAGATCGGCCGCCCCAAATACCCCAAAAATGCGGTGAATGCAGCAAAGACGATGGACATTATCGGCAGGCCATCGCCCATATTTGCAAAAATCATATAGATGTGGAACAGCACTGCGATCGGAACAACGATTTTGAGCACATTCAATCGTCGATATGCCGAATAGGCTAAGGCGCAGATAACGGCAAAAGCGATCAATCCACCAAATGGAATCACACCGCCAAAAGCACCAGTAAGAGCAAGGCCAAAGACTCGACATAGTGTCAAAACGCCGAGGCAAATCAGCGCAACCTCAGCACCATAAAAAGCGGAGGTTTTGGGTTGGTCTTCTTCCGCCAGCACCGGACCGAGAGATGGATTTAGCCAGCAGCGTCCAAGTGTATAAAGCAGGTAGAGTGTGGCCAGCAGTGCACCGGGAACAAACGCTGCACGGAAAAGGTCAAGAGTTGAGACTTCCAGCACCGGCCCCATGACGATCAGCATAATCGACGGCGGAATCAAAATACCCAACGTGCCGCCAGCGGTGATCGTACCCGCAGCAAGTTTGACATCATAACCAGAGCGGCTCATGGTTGCTCCGGCCATGATACCTAGCAGAGTCACGGATGCGCCCACGATACCAGTAGCTGCGGCAAAAATCGTGGACACGATCAGAACGGCAATGAACAGTGCGCCGCGAACTCGCGACATGATCATCTGGATCGACGCAAACAGGCGATCCATCAGGCCCGCCGCTTCCATGACAATCCCCATCAGCACAAACAACGGTACCGCCATGAGCTGATCGTTCAACATGGTGGAGTTGGTGTTCAGCGTCATCAACAGCGTGGTCAACTTGAAGTTGGAGCCCCAGATGCCGAAAACGAAGGCCAGGAAAATCAGTGTGAATGCAATGGGGAAGCCGATGAAGATCACGAACAGCATGGCGCCCAGCATGATCAAGCCGATGGTGGCCTTATCCATATTCGGGCGGGCAGACATGATGTCGGAAAACCATTCGCCGCCGGGGACCAGATCCGGCTTGAAAACAGCGAGCACCAACCAGATCAAGGCGATCAGGTAGATCGGTAAAGCACGAACAAACCAGCGCTCCCGCTCTTTGCCCATCTTGTGGAATGCGCGGAAAATTTCTGGGATACCCTGCAATAACAATAGAAACCCGCCGATGGGCATCGCCAGTCGCGCAGGCCATAACAAGGGCCCCCAGGCGCTGTCGATCTGCATGGTTTCGTTAGTTGAGTAGGCCAGCCACCAGAATTCCGAGGCGATGACAGTGAAGAAAATCATCGAGGGAATGAAGAACAGCAGATACAGCGTGGCATCCACCGTGGCCTGTGTTTTGGCTGACCAGTTGCGATATAAAAAGTCAGCACGGATATGAACCCCGCGCATCAGACCATAGCCCGCGGCGGCCATGAACAGCACGCCGGCCAGCATTCGGCTGGTGTCATAAACCCAGAGCGTGGGGCCAAGGCCGAGAGAGCGCGCTAACCCCTCGAAGCCGGCATCCTGCAGGATGGCGAATGAGTTTCTTGAGATTACTTCGAGTACCACGACCGCGATGAGTGGCACCATGAGCAGGGCAATGATCTGGCCTGCCCGGTAATTGAGGACGTCGATGGCCGCCGTAATGGGGCGTTGCCATGAGGTCATATCCTCAGGTGTTTCACCCGGTGCCTCAGCGCGCCGTTCTGCAATCAGTTCATCGGCAATCTCAAGATCTTCTGGATTTACTTCTTCTTCAGCCATGGCGTTTCTCCCATTAGGTATTGAGCCAGAATTGAGCTCTTATAATTAGTACAGGACCTAAGGCCCTGAATGGAAATTACGTTGCGAGACCCATCAGGGCCCCGCAACGAAAACTACTTTATATATTACTTGAGTGTGTCTGCGTGTGCGCGACCCAAACTTGCGTTTGAGGTCTGAGCACCAGCCCAGAATGGAACGACAGTGTCGGCAAAGTCTTTTTGTGACTGCCATACTTCTGCAAAGAACTCGTTCTCGGCCGCCGCAGCTTCCAGAGACTTCTTGGCTGCTGCCATGTACTCCGTGAAGTAATCTGCCGGGGTGTCTTCAAGGATAACGCCATGGTTATCCGTCAGATCCTTAAGCGCCTTGCCATTCTCGAAGATTCGATAGGACATGGACTTGGACAGGGACGCGTTGGCTGCGACTTCCATCGCCTTCTTCTCCAGATCGCTCAGCGAGTCGTAGAAGTCACGGTTTACATACATATCCGCATTTACAGTAACCTGGTGCAGACCCTGGAGGTAGTAGTGCTTAAGTACTTTCTGGAAACCAAATACTGAGTCAGGTTTCGGGCAGCACCATTCAGCGGCGTCGATTGTGCCTTTTTCCAGCGCTGGCAGGATGTCGCCGCCGCCCATGGCTACCGCCGGAACACCGACGTCAGCGTAGGCTGCGCCCACCATGCCCGGAGGGGCACGGAAACGCATCTGGCGGAAGTCATCCATCGACTTGATCGGCTCTGGGAACCAGCCCAGGGCCTCAGGACCTACCGGCTGTAGCATGAAGCCTTTAACGTTCACACCCATCTCGTCCCACAGGCGGTCATACAGCTCTTTACCACCGCCATACTGGAACCAGCTCAGGAAGGCCATGTTGTCGAGGCCAACACCAGCACCCGCGACAGGTGCACCGAACAGGTTGGCTGCCACGTGCTTGCCACCCCAGTAGTGGGTCCAGGCAAAGCCGCCCTCAACCAGGCCCGCGTCCACGGCGTCCATGATGTCGCGAGGACCAACAACCGCACCGGCCGGCAGCACTTCGATGGTCAGTGAACCATTGGTCAACGCCGCTACATCATTTCCGAACTCGTTCAACATGACGACTTCGTCAGCGGTGTTTGGTAACACTGACTGGATACGCAACACCTTGTCTGCCATGGCGGACGTTGCCACAAATGACAAAGCCACTGCACCTGCAGCAATTTTTTTCAATGTCTTAACTATTTGCATTATCAATCCTCTGTTAAGTATGTGAATAGTGAATCGTAGAATTATTATTCCCGATTCGAAATCTAAAAACGCAACACTGTAAAAATGTAAGCGCTTACAGTATAATAACCGAATATATTCAGATTGCAAGTAAGTGAGGAATAAAGTTAAGTCAGAGATTAAAAAACGTTCATCTAAGGTGAGCGGCAAAGCAACAATTGACGATATTGCCAAATCTGCAGGCGTATCAACCGCGACCGTATCCAGAGCACTTAACATGCCCGATACCGTCAGCAAATCACTACGGGAAAAAATCAATCAGACCATCAGCCAAATCGGCTATATCCCCTCGGGTGCAGCCCGGGCGCTGGCTTCTAATCGATCGTTTACGGTTGGCGCAATCTTGCCGACCCTGGATAACGCGATTTTCTCAGAATCCATCGCAGCATTTGAGCAGACCCTTTCTGACCACAACTACACACTATTAGTCACGGTTTCAAATTATGATCATGAGCATGAAACCATTCAGTTACGAAAATTACTTGAACGGGGTGTCGACGCTGTTCTGTTAGTCGGTCTGGATCATTCTGATCAAACCTGGAATCTAATCAAAAGTTCGATTCCTTGTGCGATTGCAATATGGGGTAATTCAATCCGCGCAAAAATTCCTTGCATCGGCTTTGATAATGCCAAACCTGCACAATTAGCTGTTGAACATTTGATTTCACTCGGACACAAGCGCATTGGCATGATTGCCGGCATTACCAAAGATAACGACCGCGCCCGTGCGCGCAAACGAGGTGTGTTAAAAGGGCTCAAAAAAGCCGGAATAAATGTAGATAAGGATTTGTTTATAGAAAAAGAATACACCCATCAAGCTGGTCGTGACGGTTTTAATCAATTAATAAAAACCAAGTATCGACCAACGGCAATTTTATGTGGAAATGATGTATTAGCGATGGGAGCAATTTTTGAAGCTCAAGCCCAGTCAATGAAAGTTCCACACGATGTTTCAATAATCGGCTATGACAATTTAACTATCACCAGTCATATGCAACCAGCCTTAACGACTGTAAACGTGCCTTCGCCGGAAATTGGAAAAAAGGCCGCTAACAGTGTACTTGAATTTCTAAAAAATAATACTCCGATTCGTTCGCAAGTACTTAAAGCGGAGTTATTGATTCGTGATACGACTTGCCCGCCTAAGGGCTGAATAAGCCCTCTACTGTCATTCCGAGTGCAGCCGAGGAATCTCTATAGATTTCCGTTTCGTTTCCCGGTTAAACGAGCTTAAGCAACTCCGCATTGCATCGCTTCGAATAATTTCCAGTGCCCGAGCAGCGTTGAGGAGATCCCGCAACAAGTGCGGGAAATCTTTCCCCGGATTTATTCCGGGGTCTCCTTGAGTTGGCTATACCGTTAAGCTAAGAATTTTCAGAATGAGCCGATTTGATCGGTTCATCTATTGTCCTCTAAAATCATATCGCTGCCTTTTTCAGCAATCATGATTGTCGGCGCATTAGTGTTACCTGAAACTATTTCTGGCATGATCGATGCATCAACAACACGCAGCCCTTCAACTCCACGCACTTTTAAACGAGAATCAACAACTGACATTTCATCACTACCCATTTTGCAGGTGCTGGTTGGATGATAAATTGTTTGACTATGCAACCTGACTGCCTCAAGCAATTCCTCATCTGATTGATACTGTCGTCCAGGTACAAATTCGTCAGTAATATAGTCCCTCAGCGCCGGTGCAGCTGCAATCGCTCTTGCAACTTTCACACCATCAACAGCAGTATTTCGATCCAGCTCCGTGGAAAGATAATTAGGCTGTATCTCTGGGTAAGCTAAAGCATCTGGTGATTTGATTTTTACATAACCACGACTTTCGGGTCGCAGTTGACAAACAGAGGACGTAAAAGCAGAAAATTTATGCGGACCATCACCCGGTTTATCTGCGCTCAACGGCTGCATATGAAATTGAATATCAGGTCTTTCTACATTCGGATTGGATTTAGTAAAAATGCAAACCTGGCTAGCTGCTAATGTCATCGGCCCTGTACGGTTAAGCATATATTGCATGCCAATCCACATTTTCCGAATTGGATTATTAACCTCATCGTTTAAAGTTGGCTGATTGGTTTTATGTACTAATCTGACTTGCAAATGATCTTGAAGGCATTCGCCCACCCCAGGCAAATCATTGATCACAGGAATATCTAATGATTGCAGCAAGCTTCCATTACCTATCCCGGAGCATTGTAGTATCTGTGGTGAGCCTATTGCTCCAGCCGACAATACAATTTCCTTTGCGGTAGATGCTTTCTTTAATTCACCGTTTTGAATGTATTCAATTCCAACAGCCTTATTCTTCTCGAAATTAACTTTGACAACTTGAGCGCGAGTCACTAGCTCTAAATTTTCTCGATTAAGCGCCGGTTTTAGAAAACCCTTAGCTGTGCTCCAACGAAACCCTTTATAAGCCGTTTGCTGAAAATAAGCCACACCTTCTTGATTTTCGGCTCCGTTGTAATCCGGATTTTTAGGGATGCCAATTTCACTAGCCGCTTTGATAAACTGTTCTGCGATTTTACGCCGCAAACGCAGGTCAGAGACTTTTAATGGCCCACCGACCCCATGATACTCGTTCTCACCGTGCTCTTGATCTTCGGATTTTTTGAAATACGGCAACACATCATCATAACACCAACCGATATTCCCCAAGTTCAGCCCAGCGATCGTAATCTTGCTTGTTGACCGCGCACATACAGTAGACCCATTTAACGAACTCGACCCCCCCAGCACTTTACCTCTTGGCCATTGCAACTGACGGTTCGCAATCCCCGGGATCGGGTTCAGTCACATAGCACCAGTCCGTGGCTGGATTATGCATGGTCTTAAAATAACCGACCGGAATATGAATCCAGGGATTCGTATCTTTACCGCCTGCCTCAAGTAGCAATAGACACGGTATTAGACGGATCGGCCGACAAACGGTTGGCCAGCACACAACCCGCCGAACCGGCACCAACAATAATGTAGTCGAAGGTACTCGTAGTCAAGATGAGTTATTCTTTAAAATGGTGTTGGTGTGACGAAACGGATAACGAGCCTTAGCCTTGGTATCCACTGCGCTGGAATTACGAATAAAACGATTTCTCGTCATCATAGGCAAAATTAAAGGCCCAGCTCGGTTCTCCATCTGGTCGTGCTTGCTGAATAAACATCCGTTCTTTTTGACTTTGAATACATTTGTCATAAATTAAGTCCGGATCCCAACCGTCCAGCAATGTCGTCATGCAATTCAGACTTCTATTTTTTGATACTCTGGATCACCAGCCAAATTGGTTAAGTTCCAACGGATCACTATCCAGATCGTAAAGTAACGATGGAAAGCCATGCGTGTAGATGTACTTGAAATTATCGCGGCGCACCATACGACAGGGTTGATTCACACCTTCCCCAGTATATTCAGAAATTACCGTGTTATCCCAATCGCTCTTTATTACCCGACATCAATGGCACCAGAGAGTGTCCATCTAGACGGTGACACCGGATCAGGAATATTGCCGTCTGTTGCAAAATCCATGAACGTGTGGGCAATAAATCAGCCAACGAAACCAATTCCGAAACACGACTGGCCTGAAAACATTTTGGGATAAGCTCACGACAATGGGTACCCGAGACTGACCACTCATAAAACGATTGCTTGTACCACATCCCACGCTCGCCCAACATTTCACCGTGATCAGCGATAAATATAACCACCGTATTGTCGATCAGACCGGTATGATTCAAGCACTTTCATAAAATGACCGAGCTTATCGTCAATATAACTGCACATGCCATAATAAGCATGGCGGGCAGTACGTACGTGTTCATCAGTCACGGTATGCAAATCACCACCATGGGCGTAATGCAGCCAGCGACTCATTTCATCCATGTCATCCAAAGGCCATGGGATCGCTACAGAAGGCATGTCGATATCATCATGATCGTATAGAGTCCCAATATTCCTGAGTGGTGATATAAGGCGAATGCGGGTGCGTAAAGGAGAGCCAGAGTAAAAATGGATTATCGTCCGTGTATCGCACCAAATCATAAAGCTTTTGGGTACCGGCATGCACAACCTCTTCGTCGTAGTCGAGTTGCAATCCGCGCACACAAATTCCCGAATCGGTCACTGCCCGCATACTGATACCGGTGGGCCGATAGCGCTCACCCACGATCCAATCCGGCGTCCAGGTAAAATTTGAAGGATAGATATCCGTGGTAATACGTTCATTAAAACCATGCACCTGATCCGGGCCGATAAAGTGCATTTTTCCGCACATAAAGTGGTTTCATAATTAACCGAGCGCAGATAATGGGCCAACGGTGGGTACACCGGCCGGCAATTCGGTGGCATTGTCCCAAACTTCAATCGCGTTCGCATAACGCCCTGCTAACATCGACATCCGTGATGGAACACACAAGGGAAAGTTACAATAGGCATTATCGAACACCACACCGTTTTCAGCGAGCTGATCCAAATGTGGTGTTTTCACTATTTGATGACCGTACGTCGAGGACGTAAACGGCGTCATTTGATCCGCTTGAATGACAACAATATTGGGTTTTTGATTTGTCATACTTAAGTCTTAACCTCTATCTCCATTAGTTGATTTGCATGTCGAGTTTTTCAGTGATTGCATTAAACGCTTCATATTGCGCCTGAACAAACGCTTTAGTGTCTTCCGGATTCATGATGGTATGGAATTGAACCTAGTTCCTTGGTTTTGTCATTCCAGGCTTGATCCGTTTTTAACGCCTCCATGACTGCCAGCCCACTTCGTAGTCACTTCTTCAGGTAAATCTGGCGGACCCCAAACCCCACTCCACCCAATGACGGTCTCTAAATTTGGGATACCCTTGCTCAGCGACTGTCGCCAACATCAGAAATCGACGGTTGACGCTCTTTGGTCGTGACTGCGATGGGGGTTAAATTACCGGATTCGAATATTACCGATCACACCTGAGAGGTTTTGAAATAACATATCAACATGACCACCGACCACGGCAGCGGCCGCTTTACCGCCACCTTTATAAGGGAATGTGTTTCATGGCATCTTGCTCTAGCCCTAAATCATCCAATAGCATGATCATGGCTAAATGTAATAAGGTGCCTACACCGGCTGAGGCATAACTCAGTTTCGCACCGCCTTCCACGGCATTTTTTCAAATCCTCAAGGGAGGTATAGCCCAAGTCAGGATTTATCAACTAACACAAATGGGTTTTGTTCCAATAACCCGATAAAGGTAAATTCATCCCATTTGTAAGGAATTTTTTTATTGATGGCCGGTACGGCAGCTTGAGACCCTACCCTGGCCATGAGTAAATTGTAACCATCAGGTCTGGATTTAGCAGCAAAGGTTGAACCGGTCACACCCGCTGCACCGGTTTTATTGACAACCAGTAAGTTCTCACCTAAGTGATTCCGTTTACGGAATTAGCCTAATGTTCGTAGCCGCCAGATCCGCTGCCCCACCCGGGCCGTACGGAACAATCATGGTTACCGGTTTAGTTGGGTATTCGGCAAACGCACCGATACTTCCAAGCGAAAATACCGCTAGGACTACTATAGTTAAAAATCTATACATAAATTTCATTTGTTACTCCTCAAGTGAATCGTCATTCAATCGCATTTCGTCACTAAAGATATTTCAGTTGACAATGTTTAGTATTATATACATAATTACTTACAGTATGTAAATAATTATTTTAATCTTTTATGCACACACAAGATAGTTCACATTCAAGCCTTCGAACCATTAATCAGCAGAAAATTCTCTCAGAGATAGTGCTGGCTGGTGCTATTACGCGCACTGAACTCACTAACAGAACAGGGCTAACCAACGCTTCAGTTTCGCGGATTACGAAATCTCTGATCGATTCAGGCTTAATCATTGAATCAGACCAGCCGATAGAAATCACAGGTCCTGGCAGGCGCTTCGTAAACTTAACTGTAAATCCCAAAGGTGGTTATGTTTTAGGCATTAAGATCAATGCATTGCGGCAAAGCATCGTTGTACTCGATCTGGCTAAAAATGAGCTCGGCAGTAAAGAACTCAACCTCAAATCACTTATCGATCCTGATCTGGTTTTGAGAAAAATAGCTAACCAAGCTCAAAAACTAATCAGGCACCTAAAGCTAGATACAAATCGAATTTTAGGTATCGGTGTGGCTATTACTGGAGCGGTGAATTCTGAGCAGGGATTATTAATTGAAGCCCCTACCCTGGGTTGGAAAAAAGTACAAATATCAGCCAAGTTAAATCAGCTATTAGGTTTCGAAGTTCACATAGAAAATTTACCGAACGCTATTAATCTGTGTGAGCATCGTTTTGGAATCACCAGTGAGTACCAGAATGTAGTTGCTATAAATGCCGCACTGGGCATTGGTTCTAGTTTAATTTTAGATAATCAACTTATCCGGGGTAGTACTAACTCTGCCGGACTACTCGGTCAGCTCAGTTTTACCGACTCAGGTCATTATCAAGACAAAACTGTCGATGATTTAACCGCCGGCTGGCGGGTTTTGTCAGAACTTGGACACCCTGATCTTTTGCAAAATGAGCACCGTAAATCGGCTAAAAAGCTAACTAAAATTTTGGCAACCCAAGACGATTCTGATCGTCATACCAATATAGCCCTACAGAAAGCCGGCAAATCATTGGGACGTGTACTTGAATTATATATAGCGATGGTAAATCCAGATGCCATTTTAATTTCCGGCCCATTAGCAAAAAGCAAACACTATCTTGACGGCATAACTAAGCGACTTCCAAATAACTCGGCGGACATTCTGACAAGCCGGATTTTCGGGAGTACTGCTGCCAGCTGGCTAGCCATCAATGAATTTCTGATTCAACGCCCAATTGATCTGAACAAATTCACCCTGCAGGAGGCTGCATAATGACTAAAAACACTAACACCGACTTTATTTTAGATCTGATTATCATTGCATTGGCCTTAATCGGCACTTTTTTCTTTATACCAAAAGGTGTCGTCTTGCCTGATGACATTGAGACTCGTGCCTTGTCCCCAGACTTTTGGCCTTTGACAATAATGATATTACTGGGAGTCGCAGGTATTGCCTTAACGATTCAATCCAGATATGGCAAAGCGGCCGCTGACGATGAGGCCGAATTAGTCATGCGACCTCTGGGAGAAGGCCTGATTCGTGTTGCCATGGTTATTCTTTGGTTAATTGGCATGTACTACGCTATTCCACACATCGGTATGCCGATTGCTTGTGCGCTGACTTTCGCCGCCATGACCCTGTTTGCTGGTGAGAGGCGCTTGAAATATATCTTGCCCATCACAGTACTACTGCCTTTGTTACTTTATTTGTTTTTTGTTTATGTAGCTAATGTACCACTGCCAGTTGGTGTATTTGAAGCCTGGAAATAACACTAAAGGAGATCAACAATGATAGAAAACCTTACCGATGCTTTTTTTCTGTTTCTAAGCTTCGAAAACATCACGGTCATTTTTTTGGGGGTAATGATTGGTGTCATTATTGGTGCTGTTCCGGGCATGACCACTCCCATGGGAGTTGCTCTAGTCCTGCCCTTCACCTTTTCAATGGAACCCGTTACTGGAATATTACTGCTGTTGGGAGTTTATAAAGGAGGATTGTATGGTGGCTCGATAACAGCCATTCTGATCAAAGCCCCAGGGACGCCAGCCGCCGCCTGTACCGTCTTGGATGGTTTTCCGATGGCCCAACAAGGACAAGCTCGCCGTGCCTTGGATATGGCTTTGTATGCCTCCTGTTTTGCTGACTTTGTCTCCAATCTTTCTTTAATTCTATTCACTGGATTTCTGGCCGGATTTGCATTGAAATTCGGGCCACCGGAATTCTTTACCTTGATATTGTTCGCATTAACAATAATCGCTGGGGTTTCTGGTGATAGCCTTTCTAAAGGCTTGATTTCAGCCTGCTTAGGACTCGGTCTTGCAACCGTGGGCCTAGACATTATTTACGGTACCGAACGCTTTATTTTTGGCAATTATGAATTGATGAGCGGATTGAATTTTATTCCAGTATTGATCGGTTTATTTGCCTTGCCTGAAATCTATAATCACTACGCCAAGAAACTTGAGGGTAAAGTCGAAGTTAATAAAGTCAGTAAAGTCGGCGCGACTTTTGCTGAATTCAAAGCCAGTTTCAAATCGATTCTGCGTGGCAGTCTAATTGGTGTTGTCTTAGGAGCTATTCCTGGTATAGGAGGCGCCCCTTCAGCGTTTCTGTCTTATAGCGAAGCTCGTCGAAACTCTAAGAACCCTGAAAATTTCGGCAAAGGCGAAATTGAAGGTGTCGCAGCTGCGGAGGCCGGCAACAATGGTGTAGCTGGTTCAACAATGATTCCTTTATTAGCTTTAGGTGTGCCAGGTGATGTTATCACTGCTGTAATTCTTGGTGCATTTATGATTCACGGTTTACGACCGGGACCTGTTATGTTCGCTGAAAATCTGACCATGATTTATGCCTTGTTTATCGGAATTATGTTGAGTTCACTCTATCTGTTTATCATCGGCAAGATCTCAATCCGCAGTATCAGTAAAATCGCCGATATTCCCAACAATATTCTCTATCCCGTAGTAGTCGTTCTCTGCGTCTATGGCGCCTATGCAGTAAACAATAGCTTGTTCGATGTTTTAGTGATGATTCTAATTGGCATCCTAGGTTTTGTTATGCTGAGACTTAAAATTCCTGCTGCACCGTTTTTAATTGCTTTTATTTTAGGGCCACTGTTGGAAGATAATTTCAGGCAGTCATTATTATTATCTGAGGGCAGTTATGGCATCTTTTTCCAAAATGCAATTTGTTGGGTCTTCTGGGCCTTAACGGTTTTATCCTTGGGTGTAATTATTCGCAATCAATTCCAGAAATGACGGTGAACAAATCTAAATTGAGCTCTCCGAAACTTGGAGAACCTCTGTTTTCTATTGCAGTTATTACAGACACACATGTCAACCCAGATGAAAACGAGTGTAACTCCCCCTTCCCAGTTAATCGACTTGCCAATGCAAGATTGCGCTTTGTTATAAACCAGCTTAATAAACAAGATGTCGAGTTTGTTGCTCACCTGGGTGATCTGATTCACCCTGTACCGTCAGTTCCCGATCTTTACGGTAAAGCTGCCAAAGCATTTCACGAACTCATAAAACCACTTAGACATCCGATTTATTTCACACCAGGCAATCATGATGTCGGCGACAAACCAATTAATTGGGGGCCAACTGAGACTGTGACGAGTGAATTTTTAGATGTCTGGTACAAACATTTCAATGTTGACTATCATACTTTTGAACATCGGGACATCCATTTTTTTATTGTCAATAATGAAATAATTAACTCAGGAATAGAACAGGAAGCAAAACAACAAGCATGGTTGGAACAGGAACTGGAAAAATGTGCTGACAAGCGGATCGTGATGTTTACACATTATCCACTGTTTTTGACTACAGATGATGAAGACGAGCATTACGATAACATGGCAGAGCCAGGACGTTCCTGGCTGCTAAATCTGATTGAAAAATATCAGGTCGAGGCAATTTTTGCCGGCCATGTGCATAATTTCTGGTATCACCGTTATCATCAATCTGATTACTACATCTTGCCGGCCACGTCATTTATTCGTCAGGATTTTAGTGAAATGTACCGGATTGAACCCGGCGCACAAGCTGGTCGTGATGATGCGGCCAAACTCGGTTATGCAATAGTCAATTTTTATCAGCATAGGCACACCGTTAATATTATCCGTACCCATGGCCAACAATTAGCACCTGATGAATCAACAGAAAAATCACCCCCGCTAATTATTCCGACTCACCCCAACGAAACTAGGCAAAATACACCTGGTGTCGATTTGCGCTTCAGTTGGTGTGAATGCAGTGAAATTCCTCCAAGCGGTGCGCTGGATGAGTTTGATCGAAAAAAAGTACGCAACGATTATCCACTTATGGCACTGTGGGAAATGGGAATCAGGAAACTAAGAGTACCACTTACCGATCTAAGCAATATACTGACACGTGCTCGTATGCATGATCTGTTACAGCAAGGACATGAATTCACGTTGTTTTCGTACGGTATTCCGACCAACAGACAAATTGAATTGGTAACAGAAAACTCCGTACTAATCGAAAATTGGGAACTGGGCTTTATTGAACATGAGTTTGAACAGCTTGTTGCAGCCCTTAGCAGGTTGAAAGAAATCAACTTTTATTTCAGTCCGATAAAGGATTCTCACGAGCAAGGCGATGGTGGGACTTATTATCATACTATTAAACATGGCTTTTCGACTGCCGATAATGATTTAATCAGTAATCTGAAACGAATCTGTAAAAGTGATTCTATTGAACCAGGGCTGATATTCAGAACGAGAATGAATGATCAGTTCAAAGTTAATAGTAAACAGATTCTAGATTTTGCTGACAAACAAGACAGCCGGATATCTATACACTTAATTTCATCTAATCCGAATCCAGCAACAGCTTTAACCGATACGCATCAATTCGAATCAAACATTCAACATACCTTTCAACTTGCTAAAAACAACCCCAACATTAACTTTTTTATTGATATATTTGCTGACATTGATCGCGGCTATTTTGTTCGCAAAGGCCTGGTTGATCGTCGATATAACCCTAATAATGCAGCAATTTTATTCAAAAATCTTCAAAGCTCATCGACTTAAAATCATCCGAATACACAAACTAGCTATTTGTGGATAATGAGGGTTTAATCAGGTTATAACGAATTAAACCAATAAGGCTAATCAGTATCCATGATATTTGGATTAATGCAGACGCCAAATTAAAATTATGCACAAGACTGACTAAAACGAAACTTGCTGCTGTTAAGTTCATTAGAATATAAATATTTCCCGAACCTTCTATTTTGCCAATTTGCAGCAAGAAATATGACAGCATGTATAAGACGAATCCCGCCACCCCAATTGCCTGATAAACCTCTACCGTTGTCACGTCCATTGTAGTCTCCTGTTATTTTTGTTAGTTGCAAGATGTTTACAACACCCTCGACAACTAATACTACAAGTAGAATCATTCAAATTCTGTGATCTAGTTCACAAAAAAATTGACAAATGAAACAATTCTTTTTAATCTTTGTTTTTCATCTAAATGGGGTATCAAATCAGATGGACATTTTTCACTTTCATTTTGCAAAATCTATTGGGACATTGCCTGTTCCTAATTAATACAAAACTTTTTTACAGTTAATTAACTTAACAAGGGGTAACTTTTGGAATTAAAACAATCAATCAGCCTGTGGTCAGGTGTTGTGCTTGCTGTTGGAATGGTTATTGGGTCTGGGCTTTTTGGCATTCCCGGGATGGCAATTGAGTCTGTTGGTGAGAGTACAGCAATTGTCGGATGGGCATTAGTGATCTTGCTGATGGTGCCTATGATTACTGTGTTCGTACAGTTAGGAACTCGTTATTCAACTGCCGCAGGATTAGCTAAATATGCTCAGATTGCCCTAGGCCCTTGGGCCTCGTCCGGTGTAACAGCGGTATTATGTGGGACATTTACTATCGGTATTCCTGCTTTAGCCATGATTGGTGCTGCCTATACCTGTAAGCTATTTGCTATACCTGAAGAACAATATATGCACATTGTGGCAGCTGGATTCTTATTGCTAAGCACTGTCATTAATATTCGAGGTATAGAAATTGCGTCCATTGTCAACTCAATTTCTCTGTATTTGATCCTCGGAATAATTATTCTGCTTTTAGTTTTAAATATTGATTACGCCATTGAAGGTACAAAAATTTTAGCGATGGAGTTTAGCCAACCTGCCCTGTGGGATTTAAGTAACACCTGGGCAGTAATGGCTCTACTATTTTGGGCTTTTTTGGGTTGGGAAAATATGTCTTTTGGATTGGAGGAATTCAAAAATCCGCAAAAAACTATTCCAGCAGTTTATTGGTTGAGTTTTATACTTGTATCCGTTATCTATTTCTCTTTAGCACTGGTTGCAAGTGGCGCACACAAAAGCGGTTTAAATTTATACGGCGTTAGTGGACTCGAAGCATTAGCCAATTCAAACGCCATTAAATTACCTTTTTTAATTGCTGTAGTTTTTGTGATTTTAGCAAACGCTAATTCTTGGGTTTTTGGAGCCAGTCGACTGATTTATTCTGCAGGTAAAGACGGTATTCTTCCGCGTTTCCTAGGAAATCTTAACAGCAAAAGCATTCCTCAAAATAGCCTGGTAGCCCTATTTAGCTTTTATGCCATTTTCATCCTAGTCAGTTATCTAATGAAAATTCCAGTTGCGAAAATTGTTCTGGTCGTCAGCCAAAACTTTCTAGTTTTATATGCATTTTCAATTCTGGCTTATTTCAAAACAATGGACTTAACAATCTCAACGATAATCATTGGTGCTTTAGCTGCATTGTCATGTGCCTTCTTACTCACAGGCTTCACCTGGTGGCTATTTTACCCAGTCTTTTGGCTAATTATTGGCTATCTGGCTTATAAAAATATAAACACTAAGAGATCGAGTTAGTATTATGAAAAATAAATCCTCTACACAATTGTCCGCTAAAGACATCACAGAAAAATTTAATGACATCTACGCTAGAGCAATAGAATATGAAAAAACAATGTCAACGTATCTTCATACGAGTAGCACTGAGATAGCTAATGAGCTAGTGGATGTTGCTCAAAATCTTGAAACTAACAAAATTGGATATATCGTTGCAACTTGTTCACCAACTACAAAAGCTCACATTGAACTAGCCAAACAAGCCATTAAAGATATAGATCTTGATACTTTGTTTTTTATTATATGGCCATTTCACTATATACCTGGCTTTCATGCAAAACCATTAACCAATTGGGTAGCAGAGCAAAAGCATGTTGATTGGGATGAGCGGATTAACATATTGACACAAGCTTTGACCGAAGAATCTAGTGATAAATTGAAAATCCTGTTTCAGTCAAAACAATGGTATGAAGAATCAGAAAGATTTTTCAATCAAAATGAAAGCCGATCTTATTTTTGGACAGGCACCTGGTACGTCATTAGGAAACTGCAAAAACAATTATCTAATTTTATTTCCGAGCCCCTTAATTTCTATTTCGTTTGTGGTGCCGATCAATTTAATCCTAACATTAAATCCCTAAAAGCTGATTCGGCAAGAGAAAAAGTGTGGTTGGATTATTGCATTGCTCAACACCTCGCCATCAATCATGTATATGTGGTGCCAAGACAAGCTAGCGAAGATGATGTTGAATTATTCGAACCACCTGAAACAGCAAAACACAGGATAATTATCGGTTCCGCCTTGGAAAATCACGAAGTTTCAGCGACACAAGTACGTTTCAAACAGGATTCGGTAGGGGCTGTTTTAGAGTCATACTGTCCTCATAGCGTAGCAAAGTATATTAAACACAAAGGACTTTGGGGATATCAATAGATTTGCTGCGGCAGATAATACCTTGTACTAAGACTATTGGGTTAACTCTGGCCTAGCAAATCATCCAGTTGACCTGCTTTATCCAGGGCATACAAATCATCGAATCCGCCAATATGTTCATCGTTAATAAAGATTTGTGGCACCGTTCGACGTTGGCTCCGCTTCTCCATTTCCCGACGTGAAAAAGGATTCGCTAATACGTTAATTTCTTCAAACTCAGCTTGTTTTTGTTTGAGCAAGCGCTTAGCCATGTGGCAATAACCGCAAAGCGGACTGGTATAGATATCAATTTTAGGCATGATCAAAATTAATCTTAAACTTGGTGATTAGATGGTGACACACTGAATTAGTTCAAGCTATCGACGCATGTGATGATATTAAATACCAGTGATGATAGCTTTATCTCGTTCAAATATTTCAGTAATCCATTCGATGGCCCGGCATGTTTTAGGATTGCTTCGATAGTCTGTATGTGCCAATAGCCAAACCTCATATTTTACTAGCAGTTTTTCACCGCTGATACGAACTAACGAATCATCTCTATCCCCGCTGTAATAGGGCAACATTCCTACACCTAATCCAGCATTTATTGCTTCTTTGTGGGTCCCAGCATCACTGGCTCTAACTATAGGATTAGGTTTCTTCATTTTCTTAGCAAGCCACTTTGCTTCAGGTAAATGTGAATAATCTTCATCATAAGTGACCCAGTCAATCTCCTTTGACTTATAACTCGACCAATCCTTATCAACATGTGCACTAGCATATAAAGCCACCCCAACCTCTCCTAGTTTACGAGTAACTGTATTGACTAAAGAGGATCTGGAGAACCGAATCGCAACATCCATTTCTCTTTTATTAAAACTCAAGTTCAAATTACTGCCTATAAACTCAATATTTAACTTAGGATATTTTTGTCTCAGTTCCGGCACATTTGGCAACAGGCAATACATAACAAAGGATTCGATACTTGTTATCCTAACTGTACCGGAAATTTCTTTAGCTGAATTTTCCCGATAACGTTCAAACCAAGCAGCCTGTTCTGCCATTAATCTACTTTTTTGATAAATATCCTGCCCATCAGTTGTAGGCATATATATGCCTTTTCTTTTGGTCACTAATCTTGCACCGGTATTTTTTTCCAGATCGGCAATACGGCGTGAAATTGTAGATGGATGCACGTCTAGTAGACGTGCTGTTTTCGCAATCGTACCCTCATTGACCAATATATACAGAGTACGAATTTGTTCCCAATTTAATGTGGTAGTAGCAGAAGACATTAAGGAAATTTAATTGTGCATAGGTGCAATATAATTATGCACTAATGCGTATTGATTCGCCATAAATTTAGGTGTATCGTTCTGCGCCGTGTTATGTGATGTTTAATAGTAATTAACTATTTTTCATTTTCTTCATTGTGGGTCAGGCAGTAACGCCAAATGTGAAACAGTCGTATTCTATACCTACCCCTCTGTCTTAAGATTGATTTACAGACCCACAATGAATTTTTTTCCTTGTGCAGAGTAAAATCAATTGTAAGTTTAATCTTGAGATCTTGTGTAGATTGAATAATAGCTGCCTTCTAGCCGTCTATTAATCATCCCAACTATCAAAATTTTCAGGACAATAATGGTGCATTCTCTTTTTAATTTTTTCATAGGCCTGTGTGACAGAACTATCCTCACATTGATAGTATTCCCGAATAATTGATAATTGATCGTTTCTATCAAAATACATCGTCAAGGCGGGGCTTAACATTAATTGAAATAATGAAAGCTGAGTAGCATTTATCCAGCATAACGGTGGTTTGATTTGACTATCTTGGTCTCTGACAGGATCAATTTCACCAATGTCGAGCAACTCTACTCCTGAATCTTGCGCTGCTGTTTTTTCCGCTAAATAATCAGTGATTAAACTTTCATTGGTATTTGCCGGATCTTGATGTGAGTCGACTTCTTGTAAATAATTTTCAATAAATTCCGTATGCCAATAAGTTATAGGTGGATCTACAGTAAAGTCTTTTGCCCGTGCAGCTCGGCCATCAACTGAACAATAAGTAGCAACTTTACTAATGATATTTTGGGGAATGATTTTTGTTTCTTTTGCTTGTTCATAGTCTTGTTGAGTTCCGGCAAAAACCCATTCTTTACCAACCAAATCAAGTTCTTCTATTTCGTCATTTTCCTCATCAGTGACCAGAATATTATGATGAGAATTCGATCGGGTATTACTTGACACACGAATCTGGAATGTAAAACATGAACGAATCTCAGGTGAGTTACCTGGAAAGGTACAGTAATAGTGTTGAGCCAATGGTTCTGCACGTACTCCTGCCAAACCAGATTTAGTTTTCAAACATCCCACGACACCTTTTGATTCTTTATAGTGACCTCTAACACCATGATCGGCATCAGAAAACGAAGCAGGATACTGAGGTAATGGATGTCCATTTTCGTCACGTGGAAGACCGCATTGTTCGAAGGTTTGCGTATAATCTGTAAGCAATTCACGAGTCTCAGCGTAGCGATCAAGTACTCTTTGACTTTGAAACGCTCTTCGGTTGAGCCTCATTTTATCGATAATGGTTGAGCGTAATTCTCCATGCAACTCACCGCCTTTTTTTAACCTTTCTATGCGGTTTGCCACATCAGCTGGAACTTGTTGCTCAGCACTACTATAAAGTTTTAATGCGGTAGCACATGCTAATGCTGTAGCGGCCACGTCTTTGACTGGGGACTCCAAACAACTATTTGCATAAGTGTTGGCATCATTAGAATAACCGATCGATGGTGCTATCGAGACCCCGCAAATTAAAGCCATACTAATTATTACTTGTAATTTTTTCATGAGCTTTTCTCTTTTTATGTTTTGTTTAATTTCAATTACAGCGTTTTTAAGTACTCCAATAAATCACCAGCCTTGGAATTCAAAACTCGACTCTTGATCTCTTTTCGATCTGCAATAGGATCCAAACCCTTAGTATTTGGACACAAGCTAGAACCATAGTCATGCCCCTGATTCGAGCGGCCAAATTCCTTGGTATCATATTTTTTAACTTGCATCACCTCGTATTCACTGTAGCGTTGATTAGGTGTTACTGCCCATTCGAAACCAACCTCTTGCTGATCATAAAATAAGACTCCTCGATTGAATTCCTGCGGCCGTGTTTGTGGGCATAACATGTGCATCAATGTCGGCACAGAACCATTGTGTAAATAAGGGGCTCGTGCCCAAATTCCATGCAACATGTCTACTTTGTAGCCATTTTTTCCAGCTCGAACTCGGCCTGGAGTATCTTTAAAATAATCATCTGTAGAAGCATCCCAATCCGTAATAAGCTGCTCGTTTTCATCCTCAGGCAAACACCAATTGTTATCCGGGTTCTTGCGAATAAAAATCTGACACGCTTCCATCACCAATGCTGCCAATCCATAGCGTGAAACATCAGTATTAACTAATGACCGATTAGCATCAACGCCGATTTTTTTGGATGAAAATATCCAATCTTTTTCAGGTTGATGACAACTAGCACATGTCTCATCTTTGGAAATTCCATTGCCATTGAATATTTCCATACCTCGTCTAGCCTTATCAGCATCAATCTCAAACGGGTAAGGAGGCGGAGGCATATGCTCAATCAGCGGATTTAACGGCTGATGAATTCGAACATTCACTTTTAATGGATCGCCAGTTGCTGATACTCCTGAGGCGAGAGTACGCGCTGAAGCGCCTTGATTACCATCCCAGTTAGCAAGTTTACGGTGTCCACTCCAATTCAGACTTTTTATATCAATTGGGGCAGGAACATTTGGTGCCCAATTCTTGATATTGTCCCGGATGCGTTGGCCAGCCTGATCCAGATCCACCCGGCCCGAGAACCCATCAACAGTATCAATCCCTGCAAGAATCGGATTATCAGGATTATCTTGTTGTATAAATTTTAAATAACTATTGTCCTTACGCAGGGTATGTATCGCAACCAAACCCGAAGCAACCCCAAAGGCGTCCATTTGCCCAACTCGATCATTGATCACATCAGGCATTTTTTGATCTGGAGACTCCTTATTTGAGTTATCAGCATTAAACGCATACTTATTTGCAACTTGGTAATAGATATACTGAGTTTTAATCGCGACACCGATTAATTCACCAATATAGGTAGGAAAATCCCTTGCCACTGCATAGGTTTGATACCTAGCTCGAGCAATCTCTTTTTTAGATGCACCATAGATGGTCTTGACCTTATTGTTGTCAATTGCTTGCGTTAACATACGTGTAAATAAAGCGAGCACAGCGTCTCGTGACGGCGTAATATCGTCAGCATTTTCAGGCAAAGAATCAGCCTCTATTGAGAACCCTGATTCAATTAGCGCCAGACCCGTTAACATTAATAGTTTAGAAAAATACTGAGCTTCAATTTCGGTATTCGGCATACCGGGCATAAACTTCATTTGACCCACTTTTTCAATATTGCCGGATTCGTCCATTTTGCCGTCAACAATGACTCGTCCTTGGTGACAACCTGAACAGGAGAAAAACACCGCGTCTACAGGTGGCGCCTGCTGTAATTGCTGAGCGTCTGCGTAATCGATATCACCACCGTAGAGCTTATTGCGGATTTTGCCGCGTGATAGAACTAACAGTTTCCTGAGTTTGGGTGTGTAATTAGGATTCAGTGATTTAATGACACTTCCGATCACTCCATCGCGCATCATTTTCAAACGAGTTTTAACAAACAAAACTTTCTTTGGTCGAACATCAGGATCGTAAACGAACCCATTAGGTAGCTTTTGCACTCGATCATCCGGGTGCTTAGCGATTCCGTTTTCATAATCATTAGGGTGTGGCCCGAATCCTAAATGATCTAGGGTATAGACATCCTTCTCTAGCTCATCAGGTATGACCGACTTCTTTTTCCAAATTTTAGCTAATGTTAATAAATGTGGGTCAGTTTCGGTGGCTGGGTCAAGTGATAATAATGTTTTCAGTAAAACATAAGGCACACCCCCGTATCCAATCGGATGCTGATCAAACCAATTCCAGGCTAAGGCTGGTGTATGATCTTCATCAAACATATAGGCTTTAGCCCTAGTTAGATCTGTATCACCTAAAAAATTGTACAATTCATCTTCACGACGGGCTTTTTCTTCTTCCCAATTGCTATCACCACTTCTTAACCAAGCATCAGAAGCATACCCTTGTTGTGGCAATTCTATAAGAGTTGCTTCGGAATCGGAGTCATCATATGCAAATGCATGATGACCTGTTTGTACCGCAATCAAACCCAATGCTAGAGTGAAAATTAAACCGACTATTACATATTTTATTTCTCTTATGATTTTCATTTTACCTCCTGTCTATTGTTAGGTATTGACAACCCTCAACCATCAAATTGCAAAGAAAAAGTCTTGGCATACAAGTTATCATTATCCAGCTGAAATCGACCAAAACGCCTCTCCAGAGGAAACGCTAATTCACCAGTATTGGGCTCGGGCCGCCGTACGTTTTCTAAATTCAAGATAGCCACCAAGGCTTCAGACATCAATATCGGTGAAACATATTGACCCAAACACTTATGACGAGCGTATCCATAATGAAGATAATTTTCTTTTGGACGCCCTAAAACGAATGCCTCAGGTTGCTCGACATCTTGCATAGCAGACCCATGTGCAGCAAACACTAAAGTTCCTTTTCTGATTGGTCTACTATTGGCAATTATTGCACCATCTTTAACACATTGCCGCAGCAGAATTTCGCCTTGAGGTTGCAAACGTAATGCTTCAAATACATATTCGAGTAACGCAGTTCTACTTTGCGTTACGTCGGTGCCATTGGCAATATTGCGTGCCAATTCACAGGCATGTTCAAAATTGCCATATTTCAGGCCCTCTGGAGGTGAGGAGTTAGGTGCTGGTTTAAATTCCCCTTCCTGCAACCGGATCATAGAATCAATTACCCGACAAGTCGCTTCTTCCTGGCCAGCAACAGCACCCACTATGGTCCCCATTACATTTTCAGCAATACGTAAATCACTAACCCTGTCGGCATCAACTTCTATCTGCTTGTCCTCGATAATCTGAGGCAATCCCATTTGAATGCGCAGCAAACGGGTTAACATATTATCTGCAACTGAATCAGAGTCAGTTGTTAGAGCCTTTCGTTGAATATCTATCTCACGTAAGATATAAACAAGTAGCTGCCTGTAGGCTCGCACTCCATTTGCTTGTACTTTGACATCATTTTGCAGGTTGTTAAAAAAGTGTTTAAAGCAAGCTACTATCCAATCGTATACCTGTTGCTCATCGGGGATTATTCCATCCTCACGTTGTAGAGCGCTGTCAGGCAACTCAGTTACACTACCATCCTGCTCTGTATAAGATATTGGCAGAGGTTCAACACCATCAGGTCCAGTAACTTTATTGCTATAGTATTTAAGCATATTGTCATCAAGTTCAAATCGCTGAGGTTTTTCTACCGAAGGAACACCCAGATAATGATGCACCAGAAAAACAGGGACAAACCGAGCCACGGCTGGCACTACATCTATACAGTTACTTCCAGAATGCTTGGCATCTGCAACAGATTGCTTTATTCGTTTTTGAGTTTCTTGATGTATTAAGTCGGTTACGGATGGAATATCTGCGGCTGATACAACACTGGTTAACAAGTGTTTATCTTGTATGTATCTTTCATCATTATCCGTACTCAGAATAAACGTATCATAGCCTCCATTATGTTCCGGGCTCATGGATTTACACATGTGGGTGCCGTAAGGATCTACTGTAAACTCTTGATGCCTGACTAATACATCGCGTACATCTTCTGATCTAGCAATTAAGACTGGACCGAACATTGGCTGATAGAGCCCCCCCTTCTTACGCACTTCTGCCAACATTGGATAAGGCTTGAATTTAAGAAAGAATCCAATAACGGCGCCAATCGCTCGCCCCTGTCGCTGTGCCGCCTGTTTGAGTTCTCCAAATTGTCTGAGTTCAGCAGGAGTTAGTTCATCAGATTTAAGTTTATTTGCTAAAGCTAGAAAAGTATTTACGTCTAAATCGTTATCCTGTTTGACCTTATCTAAGGTGATATAGAACGATTCAAGTGCCTGAGCAAAATGATTCGTCAGATAAGAAAGATTCGGGACATCCGGTGACTCCATGGACCGGGAACTTTCAGATAATTCTGATTCAACATCAGCAGTTGATACGTTTTCGTCTTGATCGACAGAACTACCCTCAGACGAATCTATTTGAATTCTCATACACCATTCTCCACTTATCCCAAACAATCTTGAGCTTTTATAAGATTGATTGTATTGATTTATTTTCTATGAACCATTTATGACACAGTTAAAAAACAAATTCTGTGAAAATTATCACAAATTTTATTATTCGAAATCGATATTCCTTTGAATTCCAATTTTTGTTTACACTAAAACAATGATCATAAGTAAACAATTATGTTAGTAGCATTTATTTATTTGTGCAACGAAACACGGATCAATTGAAATACTTGTCATTTTTGTAAAGTTCAAGAAAATCTTAAGAAAATCACCACAAATAAAATTCTAATAATTCTATTTAATCAGGACTTAGACCAGGATATGTCAATGAATACAAAACATACTTTTCTAAAGCTATTCACAACTACAGCACTAATTTGTGGTTGTGTATCAGTACCTACCCTATATGCTGACGGTAACTCTGAACCCGTTACTAAAGATTTTCAACCAGCTGATATAAGCAATGGATTTGCTGATCTAGTTGAAACTATTCAACCGGCGGTAGTCGGTATTTCAGTGAAGGGAGGTGTCGTTCCGACATCTGGCAAACAACAATTTCAAAATCAGCCTCCCGAGTTTGAACAGTATTTTAAACGCTTTTTTGGCGGCAACTTCAACCTGCCAGGTAATGAGCAAATGCACCCTGCACCACGTAATAGAAGCGGAGTTGGCTCAGGTTTTATTATTGATGCAACGGGACTTGTGGTAACAAATTATCATGTCGTTAAAGATGCACAAGAAATTAATGTGGTTTTAAGTGACGGCTCTACTGTTGAAGCACAGCTTAAAGGTGCTGACCCGAAAACCGATCTAGCCTTGTTACAAATCAGTGAAAATGACGAGTATCCATTTGTAGAATTCGGAGATTCGAGTCAAGCAGAAATTGGTGATTGGGTTGTCGCAGTTGGCAATCCTTTTGGACTGGGCGGCACAACGACAAAAGGAATTATTTCCGCTCGTGGCCGCAATATTGGCATGGGTCCACTAGATGACTTCATCCAAATCGACGCACCGATTAACAAAGGCAACTCAGGTGGACCACTATTTAATATGCAGGGTGAAGTTATTGGTGTGAACAGTGCGATTTACTCACCTAATGGTGGCAGTGTTGGTATTGGTTTTGCGATTCCATCATCAATGGCACAAACTATCGTGAGTCAAATTCGCGAAAACGGCAAGGTTGAACACGGATTTATTGGCGTCAATATTCAAACCGTTACTGAAGACATTGCAGATGCATTTGGGTTAGATAATACACACGGCGCACTGGTCACTCAAGTTTCTGAGAAGAGCCCCGCAGCAGAAGCGAAATTGGAGTCGGGTGATATTATTTTGCGGTTCAACGATCAAAAGATTGAACAAATGCGTGAGCTCCCTAGAATCGTTGCCATGGTTCCCTCTGGCGAAAAAGTTGATGTTGTGATTTGGCGTGACAACAAAGAAAAAACACTTAAGCTGACAGTCGGAAGCCAAAATCAGGCACAACCTATCGCCAGTTTGGATCTTGATAGTGAAGCAGGCAAACTGGGTATGAATCTACAAAACCTTGATGACAATACTCGCTCAAAGTTAGGTCTAAAAGATAATGAAAATGGTGTCGTAGTCTCTCAAATTGAGAAGGATAGCCAAGTAGCAGACCAAGGCATCAGCCAAGGCGACATCATCAAAAAAGTCGGTAAAGAGGAGGTGAGTGCTCCTGCTGAAGTGAATGCGGCCATCAAAAAGGCACGCAAAAGCGACAAAAGTTCTGTACTGATACTAGTTCAGAAAGGCGATAATTTACGCTATGTTGCAATTCCTTTAGAAGAGCAAACTGGCTAAGTCTATCATTCACCTCGAAAACCCGGCTTGCAGGATTTACCTCAAGCCGGGTTTTTATTGCAACGTCATGCTTGACAGTAAGCTTGATCAAATCTCAAAATCATACGGCAAGCTGAAACTAGTTCATAAGGTTTAATCTTACTGAAACAGTTATTGTCATTTCGTACCCTCCCGGGCATATAAATGATGCAGTTTAATGAACTTGGAAACCTTGGATATTGCGTTAAAACTATAAATAAACCGAATCATCTTTTTATATACGCTAGCGAGATACGATAGTAACCTTATATCAGATAAAAGATTCAGACTTTGAACCGAAGATAAAATGAAAATTCTAGTAGCCGAAGACGATAAAACGACGTCTGACTATATTCGTAAAGGACTGATTGAGAATGGTCACATTGTGGACTGCGTCGATGATGGCCGTGATGCACTAAACCACCTAATCTACAATCATTATGATATAGCCGTGCTTGACCGAATGATGCCAGGTTTGGATGGTCTAGCCGTGCTTAAAGCATTGCGCGCAGCAGACAATTCCATACCAATTATTTTTTTAACAGCCATGGCAGATGTCGATGATCGTGTCGAAGGATTGTTAGCCGGTGGTGATGATTATTTAACTAAGCCGTTTCAATTCTCTGAGCTGATGGCAAGAATAATTGCTTTATCCAGACGCCCGCAGCAATCAGAGGAAGTCACTAAACTTATGGTGGAAGACCTTGAACTGGATCTTCTCACACGAACTGCCTCCCGCTCTGGAACCGAGATAGAGCTGCAAGCCAAAGAGTTCTCATTGCTAGAAATTTTGATGCGTAACAGCGGCCGGATTGTGACTAAAACCATGTTACTCGAACAAGTTTGGGATTTGAATTTTGACCCAAAATCGACAGTCGTAGAAACCCATATTAGTCGACTACGCGCCAAAGTAGACAAACCGTTCGACGTCCAACTGATACACACCAGTAGAAACTCTGGATATTCTTTACTGATCTGCCCCTTAAGTTGGTACCAGTTTATTAAGTTAGTCTCTGGTTAGGGTTACAGGTTTCCCTTCAAGAAGGGTTGGAACGTAGTGTAAGCAATTCTTGAAGGGTTTGGCAAGATCGTCTGCGGGGCTGGTGGTCGATAACCTAGCGATGAGTGTGGTCGAATTGTGTTGTAATAGACCCGCCATCGCTCAACCAGCACTTGTGCTTCAGTCAATGTATAAAGCACTTCACGATCCAACAGTTCATCACGTAGCTTGCCATTGAAACTTTCATTGTAACCGTTCTCCCAGGGAGAACCGGGTTCAATAAATAACGTTTTAACTTTCATTTTGGTTAACCATTCACGTACAGCCCTGGCCGTGAATTCGGACCCATTATCGGAGCGAATATGATCAGGAATACCACGTGCCATGAATAACTGTTCTAGAGCGTTGAGTACACTAGCACTGTTCAGACGTCTCTCAGTAATAATCGCCAGACATTCTCGGGTATATTCATCAATGATGGTTAACAGTCGATAAGCACGACCATCATCCGTAAGATCTTGAACGAAGTCATAGGCCCAGACATGATTCTTCCAACTCGGTCTTAATCGAACACACGAGCCATCATTGAGCCATAGTCGACCTCGTTTGGGTTGTTTACTCGGTACTTTTAGCCCCTCACGTCGCCAGATACGTTCTACACGTTTATGATTTACACACCAACCCAGATACAGTTTTAACAGTGCAGTAATACGGCGATACCCATAACGGCCAAACTCACTCGCCAATTGAATGATATCCGCTGTCAGTGCCGCTTCATCGTCTTTGACAATACGCTGATAACGTTGGGTGGAACGCGGTTGACCAATTACTTGACAGGCTCTGCGTTCAGATACACAAAGCTGCTCACGAACATGATCAACACATAAACGGCGACGCTCCGGGCTTAATACTTTCCCGACAACGCTTCCTCTAGGATTAATTTATCCAACGTTAAATCAGACACCGCTTTGCGAAGACGTGCATTCTCCTTTTCCAGATCCTTCATTTGACGAACCTGGTTCACTTGCATACCACCGTACTGCTTACGCCAGCGGTAGTAGGTTTGTTCGGTAATACCGCACTGACGGCAACTCTCGGCAATGGTGTGACCTTGGGCGTGATGAATTTCCACTTCACGCAGTGTTTTGATTATGGTCTCGGTTGGAACGCGTTTACCTTTAGGCATAAATTGACTCCTTTAAGCTAAATAGTAAACCAAATCCTATCTCATCAACTGGATCAACTTTCTGGGGCTAGGTCAAAATTTATCAAAATTCTATTACTTAACATTCGATAATTGGGATAAGGAGGTAATTGAACAGGGTCAAATCATCTCTGATCTTTTAGATAATTTTCGCATAAAAGAAAATATTCAATCCAGCAACGTGCTTGACTATGCTTGTGGAATCGGTACACAGGCGATTGGATTAAAGTTATTAAATAATCTTGATTTACAAATAACTGCAAGTGATATATATATTCCTGAATTATTTTGGTTATTTACTTGCTAATCCGCCGGCTATTTCCCCTCCATCAACCACAAAACACGACCCTGTAATAAATTTAGCTTCCTTACTAGTTAGAAAATACGCAAGCGATGCCACATCTTCTGATTGTCCCAATTTTTGAAGTGGAACTTTTGCAGCCAAGTTGTCAAGCTGAGCGTCATTGTACTCCCATTTTTGCATTGGAGTCATAATATATCCAGGACAAATACAATTAACGCGGATAAGAGGAGCTAACTCAAGAGATAACGATTTGGTAAGTTCTATAACTGCTGCTTTGCTACAGTTATATGCTAAATAATTTGGCATCCCTACCATTACCACTCACCGAACCAATGTTGATAATTATTCCAGACTCTTGCTCGTGCATTCTTTTTGTTGCTTGCTGAGAGATTAAAAAGTTTCCTGTCAAATTAATAGATAAAACCTTAGTCCAGTTTTCTAATTTAATTTCTTCAAATGGAGCAGGTATACTAATACCGGCATTGTTAACCAATACGTCTATTCCACTCCAATGTAAATCTATTTCATTAAATATTTTTCGCACCGAAACAGTATCATTAATGTCACCATGTATCATCAGGTCTGTTTCAGAGAAGAATTTAGATGCCTCGTGCAATGCAACTTGATCATAATCAACTATAGCTATTTGAGCATGATTTTTGTAAAACAATTTAGCAATTTCAAGTCCAATTCCTGAAGCACCCCCTGTTATTAAAATTCTTTTATTGTCCATTATTTGGCCACTTAAGATGACATCAACTTTCTAATGTAGATTTTTTCCAAGGGACTTTAGGGCCATATATTGCCACTTTTTTGTTAGTAAAGTTTGCCGCAACAATAGTACCGAATTCATAGTGCCAACTCCCGTGGATAGGGTGAGAACCCCGCATTGATCATTAATCAATAAAAACATCTCTAGGCATAGCTGAATACAGTCCGCCCTTAGATTTCCAATACGGAGTAGAAAAACCAATGCTATGGTCAAAAACATCCTGCCGCATCACAGTAATAATGCTACTAACTATAAATTGACGACTTAACTTTTTACCTGCTTTAGAGCAAACAAAAATCAGTCCGCTCAAATGAATCGAATTTTTTTACTTTGTTATCTAAATAAGCATTAAATCTAAAAGGGTTTGATAATTAATAAAAAGAAAAACATCTTTACTGTCTAATCGAATCGACAACATAAAACACTTTCACTTCACAGTCAGCAGTAATGTTATATTTTAAATCCTCTGGGATGGTATTGTGTTTTCATTTTTTGTTTAATCACCTCATAGAGTTACTGGTCATTTGATATTTTTGCTTTACTTCTCAAGAAATACCCGTAGTCTCCGTTTTCTGTCTTGTAGGCTATCCACTTTTCGTCCTCTGTTGACCAAACATCCACAACATGTTGATTCTTATTAAGTCTTTCTCTTTTTCCCGAGTCTTCACTATTGCTTTTGTATGAGGTGGTAGCTTGTAACATAATTACACCACCTACTATTTGTTCAACTCGCTCAGGTGGTTTTAGCTCAGCAATTTGTTCAACTGGCTCAGGTGAACTAGCTGCACCAATTATTTCTTCTTTTGGCTTTGGCGGTACAACATCTGGCCCCACTAATAAAGGCCCAGGACTCGGGACTTTTTCTGCACATAAAAAACAAAAGCTACTGCAGTTTGATTGCTGGCAGTAAAAATAGTATCCACCCAGACAGGCAACAAACGTGGCCAACAATCCAGACCAAATTCTTGTTTTCTTTTTGATTTCAGCTAAGTCTTGCTGTTCAATTTTGGTTGTTTGCTCTTCTGTTTCTTCATTTCCCTCATCACTAGCTTTGTTATTACTAACTTCAACTTTGTCTTCCGCAGTGGCTTTTTTAGTGTCGCTATCGTGCCGGGTTTTAATTACAAATTTCTCAATTTTTGCAGCAGCTTCAGAAACTTCCTTTTGAAACAACGAATCGCTTTCATCTTTGAAACGCAGTTCAGTCCAATCAATATAATTAAGCTCTCTTATTGCCTGTACCAAATCATCGTCAGCGAATTCAGACGAATCAAAGGTTTCTATGAATAACACTGGCAGTATTTTTCGACTGTTATCATTATGCTGTGCTTCAATGTCTATAAAGGCATTGATTTCCTTTCTACAATTTTTACTGCGAAAAAAAGTTGGGGTAATAACAGGAATAAAAAATGTAATATGTTCGAGTTCAGATTTAACTTTTTCCCACCAATTATCACCCCATCCCAAGCCTTCGAGATCTTGGAACACTGAATATGGAGGAGCCAACCTGGTTTCCAGTTCATTTTCCAAGGACTTAGAAAATCGTGTTACTGCCCCATTGAAATTCACATCTCTGTCATAACTGATGAATGCGATATATTTTGAACTATCCATTTAAAAAGTTTGGCTAAAAATTGTAAATCTATTTTACAAGTGCTATATTTTTAATTACTAAAATCTCTCAATGAGCGAATACTCAAAACAACATAGACTCGATGAGAATACAATTTATCAAGTTATTTTTAGTAATATTAACAGTTGGCATCTTGCCTTATCAAACGCTTTGTGCCAATGAAATAACAAGAATAGAAATTGAAGCTGAGAATTATAAAAATAAAATTGAGAATGATCGAAGTGTTTCTTCCGTTGCCCTGAGAGATTTATACAAAAACGTCAAACTGGCTCGTGAACAATCCGATTGGAAAAAAGCGATTCGTTTACTTGAAAATATCCTTTCAATTAAAACCAATGACTTTATCTCTTGGATGAAACTGGCCGAGGCTTGGATTGAGTATGACCCCGCTGCCATTGAATTACCCGCCTCAGCTTATAATGCTTATAGTTTTGGCGTTGATGACGAATCAAGAGCTGAGGCTTTGCTTGTTATCGCAACTCACTTCCATAACCAGAGAAATCATAAAGCCGCACTTGAGTTTTATCGTCAGGTACTTGAGCTTGTCAGTAGTGACAGCTTAAATAATAAATTACAACAATTGGAGCAAGCATCCCAAAGAAACAGCAAAAGATTCTCCTTAAGACGTGGCCCCGAAGTCATAGTGGATGATAAGGCTCCCGAAATTTGTGCTCATTTCTCAGACCAATTAGATCAAGACAATCCAAACAGCTATAAAAAATTTGTTACTGTAAATCCGCCGATTGAATTTGATATCCATATTGAAGGCAAAAAGCTTTGTTTTGGCGGTATTGAACACGGTAAAACTTATGAAATATCTTATTCTGCCGGATTACCATCAAAAAGTGGATTAAGGTTAGAACAATCAGAACAACATCCACTAACGCTAGACGACCGTAACAAAGCAATCTCTTTTCAACGAAATACCTTAATACTGCCAAAATTCGGTCATGGTAACATACCATTATCGACGGTTAACCTTAAAAGAGTTGCTTTAGATCTGTTGCGAATTACTGATCGTAATCTTATCGGACAGATTCTGTCCGATAATTTTAGCTATCGACTTTCAAGATCAGACATCGATTCTTTAGTTTTGACCCAAGGTGAATCTATTTGGCAAGGCTATATTGACATCGAAAACAATACTAATAACGAAGTACTGACCGCAGTTCCTATAAAAAACTTGTTGGAAATTCATCAAAACAGAAAAAAAGACCAAAACCCATCTAATGAACAACAGCCTATCATTAATGGATTGACCTCAAATTTGCCTGAAGCAGATTTGGATAATGGTGTCTATTTGCTTGTCGCCCGTGATGGTGAAGACCTCAGTGAGTTACCTGAACTTGATGAATTGAGTTATGACGATATATTCACAACACAATGGTTGGTCTCTACTGATATTGGATTAACCGCATACTTATCAGAAGATGCTTTTTTGGTCACCGCACAAAGTTTATCCTCAGGCAAACCGAAAGCAGATTTATTGATTCAACTGGTCGCTAAAAATAACCGAGTACTTGCTCAGGCAACAACCGATAGGGAAGGCAAAGCGAAATTTAATCCTCGCTTAGCCTACGGTGTTCAAGGCAATGCCCTGCAAGCGATTTATTCTCATGATTCAACCCGGGATTTCACCTTTATCGACATGTCCCGGCATAAATTAGATATCTCTGATCATGATATAAGTGGATTTAATATTAAAGACCCCGTAAGGGCCTTTGTGTACTCTGAACGTGAATTATATCGTCCTGGTGAGGATATTAATGTGGTTGCCTTAATGCGTGATCGCCATGGTAATTTTGATCATCATATTGATCAATTGCCGGCTACAATCTCTTTGCATGCACCCGGCGGGAATCGGATTAATGCTGCCCGTGTAGATCAGTCATTCGCGGGTGCCCGTGAAGCGCGTTTATCTATTCCAAATATTGCCCAGAGCGGCACCTGGGAGGTACAGGTTCGTACTGCAGGCGGCAGCAAGCCCATAGGTCGACATAAGATTCAGGTCAAGGATTTTGTACCTGACCGAATGGAAATGACCATTTCGACTGCTGAAGGAGAAGCCCTAAGACCCTCTCAGGATTCAGTGATCGAAATAGAAGGTAATTATTTATACGGTGCGCCTGCAGCTAACGTGCATGGAGAAGCATCAGTAAAGCTTCAAAAGACCAGTGTACCTTTTCCTGACTATGCCGATTATAAATTCGGATTAGAAGATGAATCTTTTACTTCCTTACGCCAGGTATACCGGATTCCAAGAACGAACGATCAAGGCAAAGCAACACTAATTCTAGCAAAACCCAATATCCCTGATACCACCCAACCTTTAGAGGCATTAATAGAAGCCACTTTGATTGACCATGATGGCAGCCGTGTCCAAGGCGCTTATTTAAATGAAAATGCCACAAAAATAAAAGGAGCCTATTCACTACCAGTTCGGCCTGAGCGCAACTGGATTGGTGTGCAGTTTAAATCCGACGCTGATTCCATTGAAGAGGTTTCTTTTAATTTTGTTTACCTCAACTCAGAAGGACAAGCCCTTGAAAACGGCACTCTCGATGTATCCATTGTCGAAGAGCTTGATCGATTTCGTTGGCATCGTCCGATTTCAGGATATGATCCGAATTGGAGTTATCGGCACAGTATCACGGATAAGCTGATAGAGAAAAAAACGATTCATATCAATGATATATCAGATTCAACTTTTACTACGACACTAGGTTTTGGGCGCTATCGCATCGATATCAGTGATGGTGATAAGGCTGCAACAAGTCACAGGTTTAAGGTGGGTTGGTCAAACCTCAGGCAATCAGTGAATAGGCCAGAAGCGCTCAAGATCCTGCTTAGCGAGCCAAATTATAGAACCGGCAACTCAGCAAAAATCAGTTTTAAGTCCCCCTTCGATGGTTACGCCTCGGTCATCATTGCCAGTGACGAAATCTATAAAGTCGACACTAATTATCCGGTATCCAAAGGTGATGATAATGAATACGATTTCCAAATAGATGACGGATGGAATTCGAGTGTTTATGCCCTGCTTAGCCTTTATCGGTCATCGGAAAATGGTCAACCACAAGCCTCCGGCATGCCGGAACGTTTGTTCGGGACTTCGCATTTTTCGGTGGATAAATCCCGCTTGGATATGCCGCTAGAAATAGATGTTGAAGAAGTCATCACGCCTGGAGCTATCGAAGTAATCCTGAATACATCCCCTCCATCTGGTGCAGAAACCTTTGCAACTATTTCTTTAGTCGATGACGGTATCCATGCTTTAACCTCATATAAGGATCCAGATCCAATTGACTTTTTCCTGGGTAAAAAGCAGCTTAACGTGGATATTTTTGATAACTATAATCAAATTATTCATGATAGCGGCAGAATAAGGAATTTGCGAAGTGGAGCCGGTTTATACGGTCAACTCGAAGGATTGGGTTATCGCTCAAAAGAGCTGGTGTCCGAATACTCGCGCATACTCAGAATCGGCGAAGACGGCAAGGCTTCACATACCTTTTTTGTTCCTTATGGATTCTCTGGCCGAGTCCGAGTGAATGCGATTGCCTGGTCTGCCAGTAAAATCGCTACCGCCGTAAAACCAATCAAAATTCGTACACCTGTAATCGCCGATCTGGGCTTGCCTCGTTTTCTTTCTGTGGGCGACGAAACGAATGTATTGCTCCGACTTAAGCGGATTAAAAATAACCTGGGGACATATACGGCCACACTCAGTAGCAATGATGACTTAGAAATATTGGAAAAAAATAGCATTCGTCTGACTGAAGATAAAGATAGCGTTTATATCTTTACAACTATTAAGGCGAAGCGGTTTGGCGAAGGGGAAATAAAACTTAGTGTCAAAAGTGATGATGATGCTGAGCTTGATTTTTTGCAAACCCATAAAATCACAATACGTCCACCCTATCCTGCTATAACAAAAAGATTAGTCAAAAAGATTAAACAAAATGACGACACTAATTTAAGCGAAGAGGTCTACGAAACCGGGTTACAAAAAGATTTAATTGATCATAGTATTTCATATTCTGCCCGTTTTTCGTTACAAGCCTTGCTTCCCGGTTTGCCGCTGGACGAATTGCCAAAAAATTCTGTCCCAACGGCTGACAGTTTAACCACACATGCCAATTTATTACTCACCCACCCGAATAATGGTATTGTTAATACCGAAAATAATGAATTGTCGACAAATTTTAGTCGTACGATTGCTGAACTTCTACTCCTTCAAAATCAAGATGGCGGTTTCAGTCAAACGGTCATCAATGAAAGTTACGGAGGCACTGAGTCTGAACTTTGGCTGTCAGCCTATGCTCTTGATTTGTTATTCAGGGCCAATCATAGAGTTTCCGCAAACATGATTCCCAATAACACTTTACAAAACGGCATTGACTTTTTGAGAAGAGAATTAAATAGGGTACTGAAAAATGAAGTTGAAGATTGTCCTAACCCACAATGGAGAAGTTATGCATTATTTGTTCTTTCAAGAGAGAATCAGTTAGCTCGTCATGAACTTGAACGCTACTATGAGAATTGTATCGATCAATCTAGTAACGCGCTTTCCAATGCATTCACAGCATCTGCACTAGCGGCTTTTGGTGGCTTCAGTGAAGAAGTAAAGATCTTATTCAACAAAGCTATCGAAAGTGTACCCATCAATAAGCTCAGCGAGGAAAACGAGAATAGAGACAGTGAGCTTCGTATTTTATCGATGATTTTAGCTCTAGCACTCGAAGCTCGTCTTGAAAATAAGTTAATTTCCAGCGTTAGGAATCTTGATTTCAATAATGTTGATAACTTAGATGAAACGACGTTAGGTTGGTTTAGCCGGGCCAATGCTGCCTTGTTGCAAGAAAATGAAAAATCTCGTCAATTAAGGGTTGAGATTAATGATGATCTGCAACCTGTGCGAGAGGATGGACTACTTAGTATAAACTCAATTTCAGCGGATATTTTTCGCCAAAATTACACTGTCGCCAATTATTCTAAAAGTGATATCACAGCCGAACTGTTTATGCGTGGAATTCCTAAATCCTGGCCAGGCCGGCAAAATCAAGGATTTGAAATTTACCAACATTATTATGATCTGAACGGTGACCAAATTGATATCGATTCCGAACAAATTAACCAGCGCGAATTAATTACTATTGTTGTAGAAGGGATTGTGAATCATAATAAATCAGGGGATGCAATCGTATCGTTATTGCTACCTGCAGGCCTTCAGATCGAAGATATTTTTATGGAGCAATCCCAAATACGGCTTGCTGGGCTGCAACAGGTCTTTGAAAAAACACATCCACAAACGTGGGCTGAGATAAAATATCGTCACCAAAGCAATGATCGATTTGTTGCCGTACTGAATATAAACGAACAAACTCGCCGATTTAAAATTGCCTTCCTCACCCGGGCCTTAAACGCCGGCAAGTATATCGTTCCACCAGTTACCATCGAACAACTCACGGCACCCGAATTTAAGGGCAGCTCTGAACCGAAGCAGATGACAATAACTTTACCTGAGTAATCGCAGTGATGCGTAAACTACTACTAACTTTTTTCCTGCTAACGTCAGTATTTATATTTTTTATCTATACCTTATCTTTTTTCCTTGAACCTTTGCCGCTGGAGCGATACACCACGACATCAAAAGTAATTCTGGACGACAATAATGATTACCTGAATCAGTATTTAACTCCCAAAGGATATTGGCGTCTAACCACCCATTCTCAAGACCTACAAAAACTCCACCTTAAAGGCCTGTTAGCCTATGAAGATAAGCGTTTTTTTTCGCACCCTGGAGTGGATCCGGTCGCACTGATAAGAGCAGCGGGACAATGGTTTTTTTATGGAAAACCAATATCCGGTGCATCAACGATTACGATGCAAGTTGTACGATTGTTGGGTTATCAGCGGCGTGACTTAATTGGGAAGATGGTTCAAATCAGTTTAGCATTGAAATTGGAGAGAGATCATTCAAAGCAACAGATCTTATCGATGTACTTAACACTCACTCCATTTGGTGGCAATGTCGAGGGTATTCGTGCAGCTGCATTTGCTTATTTTAAAAAAGACCCGGTGCAACTTGATCTGTCCGAAATAGCTTTATTGATAGGAATACCTCAATCACCCGAAGCAAGGCGCTTAGACCGTATCAGCCAAGAAAATTTGAAAAAGACCAAAGACCATATTTTAGCTCGTCTTTATAAGGCCAATGTTATTACCAAAAGACAGTTTGAATTAGCCCAGCTCGATCAGGTCAAAACTAAAAAACATAAATTACCAAACATAGCACCACATTTAGGTATTCGGTTATTGTCACAATACCCTTCTAAGCAGACTATCAATACGACAATTAATGTTGCTCTACAAAACCACGTCGCGAGAATTGCCTCCGATACGCTTACACAACTGAGAGATGGAACAGACATTGCTATTTTAATTGTCAGAAATAAAGATAGAGCTGTAAGAGCTTATTTAGGTGGCACTGATTACTTCGACCCTACTAATCCTAATTATAATGATTTAGCCAGGGCACAAAGGTCGCCTGGCTCAACCCTTAAGCCCATCATTTATGGAATGGCTTTTGAAGAAATTATTGTTCATCCAGAGACATTGATTGTCGATGCGCACCATCACTTCTCAGGTTATGCCCCGGTTAACTTTGACAGAACATTTTTGGGTGAAATTACCGTTAGAGAATCATTAATTAAATCACTTAATACGACAGCTGTTTTATTACTTAATGAAATTGGTGTCAGCCGATTTCTTTCCCGTTTACGATCTTCAGGTGTTCCCTTAAACATAAGACAGCCCGATACAGATGCTGGCTTGTCTGTTGGTTTGGGTGGTGGAGGCATATCGCTAGTGAATTTAACCAGACTTTATGTAGCGATTGCCAATAAAGGAGAAAGCCGTGAATTAAACTACATAAAGGAGCAATCTCAAGTTCAATCATCTCGACTTCTAACGCAAGAAAGTGCCTGGAGTCTTGTTGACATATTAGCAGACAGCATTCCACCGAAATCCAGTTCGATGTTAAACAATTACGGAGCGTTAAGACGAGTCGCATTTAAAACCGGTACATCTTACGGATTCCGCGATGCCTGGACGATTGGATTTGATTCACAACATACTGTAGCGGTCTGGATAGGACGTTCTGATAATCGGCCTAACCCGGGATACAGTGGATTGAATGCAGCAGCCCCGGTGCTTTTCCAATTATTTGATTTACTTCCTTTTAATAAGCAAGATGTTGCTGATAAAACCTCTGCGGATATGTTTTTGTCTAGAAATACTGACTTGCCTAAACGATTAAAGAGATTTTACCCGGCTCAATCTCTTATTAAAGAACACGGCTCAATGCCTCTTCAAATTATTTATCCACCTAATGACATCGAATTAGAAATGGCCGAAGACGAGTTATCTAAAACGGTGAACATGCTTGTCCGTGGTGGAGAGAAACCGTATTTCTGGTTTGTAAACGGCCTATCCATTGCTGAGGCCAGTTATCAATCTCAGATAAGCTGGCATACTGAGCAACGGGGGCAACATAATATACAAGTCATTGATTCTGGTGGCTCTCAAAAATCGGTGAGTATATGGGTTGAATAATGTTAAATAATAATGGGTACACAGGTATGAAAAGTAACAAATATGTTCTTCACTTTAAAATCATGTTGTGTTTGCTTTTACTGAACCTTAAGGCACTACACGCGATCGAATTGGAACATGGTGCGAACTCAGCGTACTACGACGGCTTTTACTCAATCATCAATACACAATCTGGCATCGTAGCGGTTGGAGAACAGGGAATTAATGAGGATTCTTCACAGGGAATCATCCACTTTATGAATGACAAAGGTAAAAAAATAAAAGAGGTGAAAGTCAGATCACCTGGAGCCAATATATCTGTACTGCTGGATCTAATTGAAATAGAAAGTGGTGATTTCATTGCAGTTGGCTGGCGTAAAAATTCAAAACAAAGCAAAGAAGATGCATGGGTTATTCGATTCGACACTAATGGAGAAATAATCTGGAATCATAGTTTCGGAAACTCACGAGAAACTGAAATATTTAATTTTGTAGATATATTAGAAAATGGACAGATACTTGTTGGTGGTAAAGCACAAACTGCCAGTGCCAGGCAAGGTGGTACAGCTGATGGGATTGCTCTTATCTTAGATCAAAGTGATGGAAAAGCAGTAACAGGCAAACGTTTTGGCATACATATCACGCGGGCTGCATTTTACGATGGCGTTGCCACATCAGATGGTGGTTATGTGTTGGCCGGTTGGGCTACAGATCCTCAAACGGGAGAAGATAACGCCTGGATAGTGCGAGTTTCAGGCTCACATGATCAAATCTGGCAAAAAATATGCGGCGGTAGTAAAACTGATCTTGCCTATTCGATTATTCAAGATAGTCATGGTGACTTTATTGCTTTTGGCTGGGGCACACAGGAATTTAGTGATGATTTAAGCGGATTAGTGGCAAAAATACCTAGCAGTGGAGAAAATTGTGAGCTACATTTTTTTGATGTAGGTCGAGAAGGGAATGATAGGTTTTATTTTGGTACACAGTTGAAACACGGTGGTTTTCTTGCAATTGGGCGGGCATCCACGTCTTCACAAAACTATACCGCTTGGTATGCAATCATTAATAGTGAACTCGAACTGGATTCACAGGGCTTGCTTGAAGATCAGCCCAAAACAAGATATTACGGTGCAACAAGAATCAACAATGATCGATATCTGTTTGCAGGATTAGATAGCTCAAAGCAAAGTAGCAAATCCGATGGTTTACTCGTCAGGCTCGCACTACCTATCCAAGAAGAGCTTAGCGGAATATTGGAATTAGATCTTGATTCTAATGCTCCCTGGGATTTCGACGAGCAAGAAAAAACATTTAATCATGGTGTAATTGATTTGATTGAAGAATATGTAGAGATTTCACAAAAATTAAAAGCGGTGGATCATAAATTCAGACTCACAAAAGACTCATGGCTAGTAGCAAGCATTGTACCCTCTTCAGTTGACCTTGATCTTGAACTAACAGGACCTGACGGCTTTATAGCTTCATCAAATCATCGTAAATCAGCCGCTGAATTTATAGAACAATATCTTCGTACAGGGACATACACTTTGACAGTCACAATACCTGAGCAGCAATCTAATTATAATATCTATATGAAAGTGAATAGTCAGTCATTAAGCACTGAATTTCCCTCTAGTTCACACTTGGAGGTTAATTCGTCGGACAAGGATAAAGTACAAGTCGAGCGCCTTCTCCAATATATTGGTTTCGAGCCGGGTCGGGTGGATGGCATATTTGGGTCACAAACAAGAAATGCCATTCGCGCATTTCAACTGTCTATGAATCAAAAACCCACCGGTTCGCTTGATGAACAAGAGCGGCTGAAACTAGCCATTGATGGTAGCATCGAGGCAACGAAATTGGCCAAACAAATTGCACAGCGGGCTGCTCAAGAAGCACAGCAAGCCAATGCCATCATAACGGAAGTAGGCGATTGGCATTTTCGTGGAAATCAATTTGGACTCTATAAAAATAATAATAAGAGTACTGAGTTCTTAGGCAAAGTTACAAATAATAACCCTAACGGGTTAGGCATGTTAAGAAACCTTGAAGAAAATACTGCATATATAGGATCCTTCGAGAATGGAAAATTACAATTTGGCATATTAATTAACATTTCTAACCAGACTCCATTTTACGTGGGCGAGTTAGGAAACTACGAAGATAATAGCATATGGGGGTTTCGAGGTTATGGTGCTGAATACGATGACTCGGGCTCTGTCAATTCCAGTGGCTATTGGGAGGCTGACACATTAATTGAAGACATTCCCTTATCTAACTATTAAATCCTCTTCTTTGTAACCATAACCATTCTATTGTGCCCTACCACAACGTCGCAGACGACCCCATCATCATGAGAACAAGATTTGTTCTTGAATTCTATATATCAGTAGCTTACAAACATTAAATTTTAGGCGTTTACTGCTTTGACTTGTATTAAAACAATAGAATAAACCCCAATTCAAATAGTGAGTAACCTCTGAGTTTGTGACTTTTATCAAAACCAATTAATTTCAAGATTTCTTCCATACTCTCTTTTAGTCATTAATGACCAAGTTCACCGATAAGGAACAGCGGAATTTTCATATCCAATTGAAGCATCTTGTGAATAACATGATTGATACCTGACGGGTTTAATATTATGTTTTTATATCCTTAGTTTAATGCTTTAAAAAATTATCTTCGAAAATCAATAAATAAATTATTTACTGATTTATGTAACAAATTGTATGACCAGATGGATTATCCGACAAACCGGTAATAGGATAAAAATGCACTTCTTAAATGGCAATACCATTGGTGGAAACCTGGATCGCTTATTTGATATTTATACTCCTCATATATATAACAACGACACACCTACTCCGCTGGTTTTTTGGTTTCGCTCCTGGGACGATGATGGGACAAACTGGAAGGACTGGGTTGTCCAAGGTAATAATTTTCATGATAATTGGCCCACCATAAACTTGCAGCCCATTGCCATTCGTCCTCAAAGCCTATCATTACACGACACAGGCTTATATGCTTATCCGTGAGTATGGAAAGTTAGCCAAGATTACTCAGAATTGGACCTTATTCATGCGCTTAAACAGCACATGAAATCAAATTTTTGCATTGATGATGATCAAATTTATTCATATGGATTTAGTTCAGGCGGTTTTGTGCAGAAACTATTCGATTAAGAATTGCTTCTGGCTTTAGCCAATCACCCTCATAATTAGCCGCAAAGACAACGACGGACAAATCATGTTCAGGCAGAATAAAAATTCGCTGACCGCCATAACCTAATGCAGTGATAGCATCAAAGTTATCATGTCTACCGTGCCACCATTGATACCCATAACCATATAAACCATCCGCGCCCCAAGTTCTAAGATCCTCACGCCAGCGGCGGGTAGAAAGTTCTACCCATTTTTTTGGGATAATTTGCTGGCCTTGCCATTGCCCCTTATTGAGCACCATTGAACCAATTTTTAATAAATCCCGTGCATTCATTCTAAGACCCCCGGCCGCATCGATTAAACCACTATCAGGCCACTCACCCGACCAGGCAAAGTTTTTTATTTTCAATGGATCAAATAATGTCTCCCTGGCATAATCAAAAAATGGCTTGTCAATCAGTGAATTAATGACCGCTGCAGTGAGCATGGTTAAACCACCATTGTAATACCATCTACTGCCAGGTTCATCATGGACAGGACGACGCGCTAACAAGTAATCAATGGGGTCGCTGGATTGTTCTTGCAGATTACTGTCATTACGCGAATCAGTATAAGGTACATCCATCTCATTCCACAGCAATCCTGCTGTCATAGTCAGCACATTTTCCAGACTGATATCTTTAGCCTTTTTATCTCTAGCTTGTTGATTAGGTAAATAATCCAAAACTGGCCGTTTGACAGCTTGTTCAAAATCGCTTTTGAGTGCCACACCTAAAAGCAAGGAAGTAATACTCTTGGTGACTGAACGAATTCGATGCGGTGATTGTCTACCCAGCTTGATAGATTCCTCTATTTCATGATTGGAACGTGTCCAATAATATTCATATACCAAGTGTTCTTTATGGGCGACCAATACCGCCTGAATACGCCTGAATTCACCAGAATTAATTTCCCCGGTTAGCTGCTCCATGGCTTTCAAGTTCAATTTTGCGAAATCTATGTCAGCCACCTGCCAGCCATCGTCCAATAATGGTGGTGAATAAATATCGTTCACTAAATTATCTTCTTGGGCAACTGCGTAAAAACTAGTTGCTAATAGAATAATTAAAAATAAAAATCTGTAATGTTTAAGTTTATTACTCATTTAAATAATTCAATTAATTACGACGTAGAATCTTTTTAACATCCATCTTTCAAAGTAACCAAGATTGACTCAATAGGTTCATCACCTGAATTGACCGACTCATGCCCCGCTGTCAACGCAACCGGACCAAGCCAACCGACTGAATCGGCTGGATAATATTGCGGTGGATAGGTTTTACCTCCGAATCTAACCGTCCATACTCCTGCATTTAACTGAACATAAAACTGATCAGGTGGATGCGAATGAATCCCTTCCCACACCCCTGGTGGAAACACAAACTTTTGCACTACCACCTTGTCATTCTCAAATAACAATTTCCCAGGAATATTAGGGTAATATTGATGACATGGATCCTTTTCTGCATAAACATTTCCAATGTAAATAACCATCCAAACGAAAAAAATAATAATTTTGTTCATAAGCTCTCAATGATCATATAAATCTACTAGATTTCACTATTGCCAGTTCTGGTTTAGCCTTAGCAGAGTTTTTCTATATAGTCCGCCTATTACAGTCATTCGGGTCGCAAGTTAGACTCAAAAGCATCGATCCACTAAATGATATTCAATTTCACTAAATTTGTTGCTGGGAAAAACCCAGATCACTTTGAGCATTTCTTTGCTAGTATTTCTAATGCCATGGACCGTGTTACCAGGAATGTAAAAAATGGATCCTGGCTCAACCTCAATAACATCTTTATTGATGAGGACAACACCTTCTCCTTGAAGGATATGGAATATCTCATTATCGGCATGAAAATGAGCGTGAACAAAAGTGCCTTGGGGCATTTCCATTATTCCGTATGTCAGTCCCTGAGTGTTGGATTCTTCATCACCTATGAGGGTTTTCCATCGTAGTTGATCTTCTCTACCTTCTTGCCCATTAAAATAAGTCCATTCAGTGTCATGGGGATTTTTTACTATTGCCGATAATGTGTTATTTGCCAATATTCTTCTCCGAGCACTAATGAGATGTAAAATCTACAGGGTATTGTGATTTGCTCGACAGCCCTTTTAATTTGCATATAAATAGACTTTAGTAGTGTTATTTGAGCCACCTTCGATATAAATTCGATCTTCGTCTTTATGCCTTAACCAGGTTGCGAAAAATAATTTCATTCCTGTCTTTTTTGCTTCGATCACGGGGTTACCCCGGGAGCGTTTCCAGTTGATTCCATCATCACTGGTGGCGAAACCAAAATTACCGGAGGTATTTAAGGTGACGCCGTGATAGAACATTTTCCATTGCCCGTTTACCCTACGGACATTGGCATCTTTCACGTGCCAATTGTCCCAGCTATTCTCGGTAGAACGCGAAAATATCGGGTCACTTTGGCTGAATAACGGCTCAGTCGTTGCCAGATCATCATACTTGGTCCAATTGATTCCATCGGTGGATGTCGCCAAACCAATATGGCTGTGTTCCTCCTTGACGCCGCCAACTTTTTCATTGCCGTAACCGGTGTAGTACATGGTGAATCCGTCATCAGTGATGAAGACATCAGAGTGCAGGATTTTGTTAGCGTCCCAGCTACCCTCTGAACCGGGTAATAGTACCGGCTCGGGATGGACTGTCCAGGGCCCGGTTGGCGAGGTCGATGTGGCAAGCCCGATACTGCCGCCAAAATCCTGCATGCGCTTGCCTATCCCAAAATACAACCACCACTTTCCATCCTCGGTTACGACGATGCTGTCAGAAATAATCGACTGGTCCTCATAGGGAGTATCGTCAATGGTTAAAATAGGTGTTGCGTTACGATTCCATTCAATGCCATCGACCGACCGGGCGTAACCGATAGCGATATTATCCGGCCACTTTGGCAGACCAGTATAAAACATATGATATTTCCCATCTTGGTAGGTAATTGGACCTGCTTCAACGTACATTGAATCCCAAGCGCCCGGCGGACCGATATCGAACACCGGATTAGCGGAGTGAGGTTTGAACTCGGCGCTAACAGAATCTAAACATGCTATGTTGAGACCAAAAATCAGGATCATGCAAAAATACCTGGACCGCATCAGATTTGAGATAACTATTTTGGTATCAGCAAGCATTGTCTTGCTCCTTCAATCAACCTTAGCTCAGCGTACCACCGCAGAACTGTAGATTCTTATCAATACTTGCTGTTTTATCCGGGTTAATTCAATCTCCCCATACTAACGTATGGGAAATATATCCGGCGTAGCCGGATGCATCACGCTCAGATCAAACCGCTGTGTATTTTGAGGTAGAGTTCGACATCAGTTGTCGTATCCAAGGGATCTCGTTGGGAGCATGGATAGTATTCGTAACTATAGGTTAAGGCATGGGTAATACTATTTTCCTCAATACAATACCTTGTTAACAGCTTCCAGTAACCAAGCATCTCGTCACCTTCGCAGCTTATTCGTAATCTAGCGTAGGCTCCCCCCGGAATCGTTTGAATGCTGACGATGTCATCCTCCATCATACCAGAGTCAACCGGAATGCAGATATCATATCGACAGAGATTGGGCGGTGTAAGAATCGGATTATCTGGACACAGTCCGATCAGTGCCGAGGTATCGTCCCAGATTCCAATTCTTCGGGCCCATGCCTGTAGAGCTGAATATTTAGCCGGAATGCGGGTGTCATTTTGGCCATAGGGGCCGTGGTGACGAATATAAGCGACGCGGTAGTCGGGCTGGGTGACTATCTGAATATCCAGATCATCTAGCAGAACTAATTGAGATCCAGGAGAGGATGCGAATTCTCGTGGGTTTATTAGACGATTGTTGCGAAAACTACGCGGAGAGACTCCAAACTTCAGCCTGAATGATCTGGAGAAATTTTGGGGGTTGGAAAATCCACAATCAAGCGCGATATCAGTAATCGATTTATCTTCAATATAGTTAAGACTTCTGGCAGCCAGCTCAAGTCGGATTCTGGATAAGTATTCGTAAGGTGTTTCACCACATTGGTCGCGAAACACCCGAGAAAAATGGAATTTCGACAAGCAGGCAACATCCGCCAACACATTCAAATCGAGTTGCTGCGTAATATTTTCCGTCACATAGTTTACAGCCCGGTGAATTTTATGACGTTGTGCGGAAATTTGATGCATCTTGTCTCCGATTCTAGTTCATTCCCGAAGAACTAATAGCGTTTAGGACCTCTCCAAAACAGTCGATCAACAATATTATACAGGTCAATTGGATAAATCCTTATACCCGACGTTGCAGTAGCATTAGTCTCAATATTTCATAAGTACATTTTGGCAATCATCAATATTTTTTCCATCGATGGTTTCCTTATTACTGTTGATTTCGATTCGTTGAGGGTCCTGTAAAGGATCTCAAGTGCCAGATTTAACAAATATTTATACCCACAAGGATTTGAAACTCTGAATCGAATTCAGGTATAAGAAGCGGTGAGTAATTAAAAAAACGATAGATATGACGTCAAATTATCAATTTCCTGAAATTCTTAAATATCTTCGTAATGAAGAAAATTGGTCACAAAGTTATTTAGCTGCAAAACTAGATATAAGCACGGGAACTTATTCGTCTTATGAGAGAGGAATAAGCGATCCATCATTATCAACATTAATCAAACTATCCGATATTTTTAAAGTGTCTATTGATTACCTTGCTCAGGGCAAAGAATTTGCGTTGCCCCTTACCCCCGAAGAAACAAACAATCAATATTTCAACCGCATGACTTTACGCCTAGAAAACCGCATAGAAGGACAGACTCGAATATTAAACTGTATCGGTCGAAAGCTAGAAAACGATTTAACCTCTATAGTTAAAAATTATAGTGACAAATTTATCGATATTTTTTCGCGTAGCTCCGGAGTCTTACTTCTTGATGATGAAGTGTGGAGCATAGAGCAATGCTCGAAAAGGACAATGGCAGCCTATCCAAGTGCTGATGAATTTCTGCGCTATGACGAACAAAAACAGGAATATGTGCAAAGTGATTATTTCCATAATCTCGTCTCAACATTACGTCAACACCCGGAAAACCAGTATATTGAAATCTATGCCAAAAATGTAAACTTGAACAATGTAGAACTGTACAAAAAATTAATTAAACAGCAATGTGGCAAAGTGGTTCTTAACCGCTTTGAAATGCGAATGTGTGAACAATTTATCATTGCACCGTTTATTATTTTTATGGTCGACCCGTCACTATTACGTACAAAACACCCTTCGGTGTTTAAACTTATCGAAAAAAGTCTTGTTGACAATGTTTACCTTGCAATGATTGTGCCGCCAAGAGAAGATGTATTTAGCGCCAGTTTCCTAGCAGACAAAAAACACTGCCGCTACATCATTGAACATTTCAATGAGTTATTGAAAAAATCAAACATAATCTAAAAATTAATATTAGTAGGCCAGTTGTTTATGGGGGTTGAGTTGAGTAGACCTATCCAGTCACCTAAATAGGCTATCCTCAGTTCGAGAAGTAGGGAATTACATAAGCGCCAAATTAAGGGCACTGTAGACAAATATTGATTTATCTGAATTTACTGTCTACTCTGGCTGGTATTCAACCGTTCCCTATGATGCCTACTACCAACGATACTTTCTTATCGGAACTCAAATCAAATTACTAATAACAAAGTCCTGATCTCACGATTAGCGATCAAATGGTTTGAAGCTGTTGCGATGATTTTAAAACATTGCAAATATCAATCACTTACAAACTTAAATTTTAGGCTTTTATTGCACTTAGCTCTATTAAAGTTATAGAATAAATCCCACATAACCCAGCAGCCAATTCCAGTATTTGAACCCAAACTTTAAAAGCATTACCTCAAGATAGATCGTTAGTAGTCTAGAAGCAACTGAATAAATTCAGCAAATCCATATCCGCCAGATTTTGAAGTTACATAGGTTGGCAGTGTGTTTAATTCATCAAGAAATGGCTTAATATTGGCAACGCCTATTGTGGTGTTAAAACATGAGAACATGTCTTCATCATTAGGCGAGTCTCCAATAAAAATTGCATTCTTGTTACTAATGTTATGTTCCTGTAGCCATTTAATTGCTGTTAATGATTTGCTGTATTCACCGAGCCAGACGTTAATATGGATTGAGCTGATTTTTGCATTAGCACCTTTTGTTTTACAAAAATCCGCTATTTTCTGAGCCTCTTGACGATTGACTTTATGATCCTGACCTATATCAAAAGCAATATCGTTTAAACGAAATGGTTGATCAGCAGTTTGTTTAGCCTGACTGAAATTCTCATGAGTGTCTTTTTTTAGCCGCTGCAGTTGCCGCCAATTTTGTTCTCTCTCTCGATCATCAAGTGTATGCAAATATGAGTAACTGCCGTCAGTATTTCGCTCAATATAAAAGGCACCATTTTCACCAATTATGGAGCTGATAGGCCAGGTTCGAACCATGCAATCACACCAACCCGCACAGGCACCAGTAACAGGAATCAGGGTTATGCCATGTTGCTTAAGTTTAAACATGGCAGAAAACGTCTCCTTTGGTAGCTTGCCTTCCCAGGTTAGCGTATCATCCACGTCAGTAAAAATGACAGTTGGGTGATCAGTGAAAGAGGAGGGTAAGGGAGAAGTTTTCAAATCTCTATCTCAAGCATAATAGGTTGGTGATCAGATAGCGCTGTCACGGTGTCGACTTGCATAATAATTTTGACCGGTAAGAGTTCGGTGCTTAGCCAGAAGTAATCCCGGCAATGTGGGCCTTGCGACCATTGCACTTGATCGAAGATTCCACAAGTGGGTGAATGTGATTCTCCTTCATTTGAGGCGGCCCAGGCGTCGATCCATTCATTGTTGCTTTGATAAGCGTATTCTGGATCTTCAATGCCAAAGTTGAAATCGCCACATAAAACCCTTGCCATAGGTGCAGGCCCAATTTGATATGCACCGCTGTCATCTTTTTTTGGGTGGGAGAGTTGGGACTTTCGTTCGCCTTCAAGTGAATTGATTCGTTCAAGTTGTTGCCGGCGTTCTGCATCGTCATGATAAGCGAGGTGAGTATTTATGAAGCTAACCGGACCAATACTTGTACTCATAACTGTTTCAACAGCAACTCTTGGCATTTGTTTTTTTCCTGAGACTGCTGGCATAGGAAGCTGGTGAGTCTTGTGATCTAGTGGTGGATTTTTGGTCAGTGTTAGATTTCCAAATTCCTGGTGTTTGCTGTTATCAGCAGAGGGCCAGCTGAATCCTGTTCCCCATGAAAATGAATAACCCTCAAACGCATTGGATAAAATTTCTGGTTGATCCATTTGTCCTTGTGAACAATATTCTTCCATATTGCGAGCAACTTCTTGTAAACAAATCACATCAAAATCACCCAATACTTTTATATGTTCGATAATGCGGTGGATATTCGTAATACCGTCACAACCTTTTCCAGATTGTATGTTCCAGGATAACTGGCGCACCTACTTAATTCCTGCATGCATAAACGATTGAATAAACTGACGTTGGAAGACCAGAAACAGCGCCAGCAAAGGCCCAATCGCGATTAAGGTGCCCGCTGAAATGACCGACCAATCAACACCAGATTCAGGTGCTCCAAAAATCGCCATGCCAACGGTTAGAGGACGACTTGCTTCAGTGTTGGTAACCACTAATGGCCACAAGAAGTTATTCCAGTGATAGCTGATTGAAACCAGGCTGTATGCAAGATAAGTTGGAAAAGCCAGTGGGACGAAAACCTTGAGTATTAGTTTAAGGCCGGATAACCCTTCAACGCGAGCGGCATCTTCAAGTTCCTGAGGAACAGTTTTAAATGTCTGCCGCAACAGAAATATGCCAAAAGCACTGGCAAGGTAGGGCAAACCAACACCAATATGCGTATCAACAAGATTGAGACTGGCTAGGGTTTGGTAGTTCTCAACGATTAAAATTTCAGGCATCACCATTAATTGCATCAAGATCAACCCCAATGCTAATCCTCTGCCGGTAAACTTTTCCCTAGCAAGCGCATACCCTGCTAACGTACAAATGAATAGCTGTGAGACGAGTATAATGGTGGTAATAATGATTGTATTCAGCATGTAACTGAAAAAAGGCGCTTGGCTCCAGGCAGACTTAAAATTCTCCAGCGTCAACGGGGCAGTGAGCGAGAAATTTGTCGCAAATTCAGGCGGGTGAAATGCTGCCCAGAATGCATAGAGCAACGGCATAATCCAAACTATGCCCAACAGATAGGCTGATAAAGTGGATAAAAATTGAAATCGTTTACCCATAACCGTAATTATTTATAATGAATTTTTCGATCAATTAATGCCATTTGTACAAATGCGATAACGGCAAGAATAATAAGCATGATGACTGTGAGAGTTGCCGCATAATAGCTGTCGAGAAAACTAAAAGCCGTTTCGTAAATGTAATACAGCAGTAAGTTTGTAGCGTTATTTGGCCCACCTTTTGTCAATATAAAAATGTGATCAACTAGTTTGAAAGCATTGAGTAAAGCGTTAATCAGCACAAACAACGTCGTCGGCATCAATAATGGAAAAGTGATCTTCCAAAAGGTACGCCAAGGTCCGGCGCCTTCTAACTTGGCAGCCTGGTAAAGCTCAGGACTTAATGTTTGTAATGCGGCCAGATAGAAAATCATAAAGAATCCGGCTTCTTTCCAGACGGTCATCACGATTAAACTTGACAACGCCATGTCCGGATCGCCTAGCCAATTTGGACCATCAATACCTATTGCTTTTAAAACTTGATCGAATAAACCTATATCAGGGCTATAAAAAAACAGCCAGATATTTGCCACGGTAATCATGGGTAAGATTGTTGGCGTGAAGTAGGCGAGACGAAGCAATCCCGCGCATCGTATTTTACCGTTCACCCAGATAGCCATCATTATGGCTAATGCGATTGAAGTGGGGACTGTACCGATGGCGTACCAAAAGTTGTTTTCCAATACTTTCCAGAACACAGGATCATCAATGAGTAAAGCAAAGTTCTCCATCCCAACGAATTTGGGCTCGGCAACATCAGTTTTGGCCCAGTTTACGCTTCTCCAGAAAGTTCTAATCGTTGGCCAATGTGTGAATGAAATCAATAAAAAGAATGCAGGCAATAACAGTAGCCAGGCTTTTAGATTTAGCTTTTTATGCATTGTTGAAGACATTTTGACTTTACAAAAGGTAAGGGCCGAAGCTAATCGACCCTTCTGTTCAGATTATTGATAACGACGCAAAACACGTTCCGCTTGTGCTTGAGCATCTTTAAGCGCATCTTCTGCACTTGCTTGCCCTGTCAGAACAGATTGAATTGCATCATCTAGAAATTTACGCACACGTCCTGCTTCATGCGTGGATAGTTCAGCAGTCGCATGTTGAAGTTGATCACGCGCAACAGCCGCAGGTGGAAATTCTTCTATATACTGGCTGAGAGTTTCAGTCTCATACGCGTTTGCACTGACACCCATATAACCTGTCGCTTTTGACCAATGGGCAGCCTGATCTGGTGATGTCATGAATTTAACAAGTTTTAGCGAAGCTTGTTTTTCTTCATCAGAGGAATCTTTAAAAAGATAAAAATTCCCTCCACCTGTTGGTGATCCAAGCTCCTTGTTACCAGGTAACATTGCCACCCCAAAGTCAAAGCCTGCATTATTTTTAACAGTAGTTAGATTACCTGTTGAGTGCCACATGATGGCAGTTTTACCTTCCAGGAAATTTTGACGGAGTGTGCCCCATTCAATTACATCGTTTGGCATGATACTGTGTTCTTCACCAAGGCTACGCCAGTATTCAAGTGCTTCAATAACACCAGGATTATCATAATACGTTTCCGTGCCAGCCTGATTCATTAGCACTTCGGAATTTTGTTTAGTCAGTGCGCCAAACATCCAATAGGGATAGCCAGTAGACGGAATCATTGCACCCCATTGTTCAACATTTCCATTGCTATCTTTTTTAGTGAGCGCTTTGCCAGTTTCGACAAACTCTTCCCATGTTGTAGGGGGAGCCTCAGGATCTAGGCCTGCTTCACGAAAAGCATCTTTGTTGTAGTACATGACAATAGTAGATCGCTGAAATGGAACACCCCATGTTTTGCCATCAACTTTGCCATTTTCCATAAGTGCTGGGTAAAAGCTGTCCAGCCACGCTCTTTCTTCATCTGTACTGATGACATCATCGAAAGCAGTTATAGCTTCCAGATCACGCAGTTCATGTACGTCTATAGAAAACATAACGGACAATTGCGCTGGCTCGCCGCTTTTTAATGCGGCTAATGCTTTTACACGCGCATCATTATAGTTACCCGCATAGATGGCAGTGACATCGATGTCAGGGTTTTCAGCTTCAAAGTCTTCGACAATGCCGTCAACAATTTCAGTTAATGCACCGCCTACCGCGACCGGATAATACATAGTCAATTCAGTTGCAGCATTTATTAAGCTACTAAAACTCAGTGTGGCCGCGCACACCAAAGTTGTTAGGAAATTGGATATATATTTCATTACGTTAGTCCTCTTCTGTGATAGTTAGTGGAATCAATTGAATTCATGGCTAATCACTGAACGTGTGCTCATGCTCTGAATCCCATTGAATAGAAATCGTTTGTCCCGGCTCAAAAACAGCATGGCCCGGATAACGAATTTTTACTAAGCTATTGTGATTTTTAGCTTGGTTTAGTTCAATCAAGACGATGGTATCTGCCCCATGATAATCACAACTGACAACCCGTGCAGGTAAACCTTGATCAATGATATTTATATGCTCGGGACGAATGCCTATCGTATTCCCATCCTGCGTAATTAAATTCATTGGCGGGCTACCAATGAATTGTGCAGCAAACTTGGTTTTTGGTTGGTTATAGAGTTGTTCGGGTAAGCCGACTTGTTCTACTTTTCCATCATTCATGAGTACGATCTTATCTGCCATACTCATTGCTTCGACCTGATCATGGGTGACATAAATCACTGACATACCTAAACGTTGTTGTAGAGCGCGAATTTCAACCCGCATTTCATTACGCAGTTTGGCATCAAGATTAGATAAAGGCTCATCCATCAGACATAAATCTGCTTCGGCGACTATCGCACGTGCTAGTGCGACTCGTTGACATTGTCCGCCAGATAGCTGGCTGGGTTTTTTGTGTAATTGCTCAGACAAAGCGACTAATTCAACCACTGAGTCCAAACGTTTCTTTTGCTCCTGTTTGTTAACTTTTCTAGCTTTCAGACCAAATAAAATATTTTCTTCAACGCTCAGGTGCGGGAACAATGCATAAGACTGAAAAACCATCGCTAATTTACGTTCACCTGGATCCAGGTGAGTAATATCTCTGCCATCAAGAATTATGGAGCCACTGTCAGGTGCTTCTAATCCGGCAATCATTTTCAATGAGGTTGATTTGCCACAACCGGACGGACCCAATAAGGCAAGGAACTCACCATCCTCAACCACAAAGTTCAAATCAGCAACGGCGGCTTTACCATCATAGCTTTTGTTGATATTTTCGACTTTTAACATAACTAATGCTCCACGCCAGGACCGGTTTCAAATACCTCAATATCAGATTCCTCACATAAATGACTTATGGAGTTACCGATTACATCCGTCACCAGAAAATCAATATCTTTGAGTTCGCCAGTGATGACAGGTGCATATCGATTAAATTTTGTGTGGTCTGCAACTAGTATTCGTGTTTCGCTTTGTTGAATAATAGTTTGAGAAATTCTCGATTCTTCAGATGAAAAATCCAGCAATTGCCCTTTGCTATTCATGCCGCCAACACCAAAGATACCGTACTGAATATTGTATTTGCTCAAATAATCGACAGTCTCATGCCCCATTAAGTCCTGATCATTCGCGCGTACTTTTCCTCCAGCTAGGTAGGTTTGAATATTTGTGTTATGGCACAGTGTTAATGCGGCATTGATATTATTAGTGACTACTGTGAGACCGGGGTGATCAAGTAATGCTTGCGCAACTTGTTGAGGTGTTGTGCCTATGCCTAGAAAAATACTCGTATCTGCAGGAAGAAGTTCTACTACTTTGCGGGCAATTTTTTGCTTGGCTTCCAAATTCATTATTGTTCGGTTACCAAACGAAAGGTTCTGATTGCTGCTTGGAAGGTTAATGCCTCCGTGTATTCTTCGAACCAATCCTCTTTTGCTTAACTCATTAAGATCCTTGCGAATAGTCTGGATCGTAACATTGAATTCTGAGGTGATATCTATCGTTGAAAGTTCTCCATTCGACTGATAAAGACGATCCATAATATGTTTTTGCCGCGTTGATAGAGTCATCTAAATGGAATTGGATGTGATTCATCTATGTTTCTAAGTAATGATAGATTATGCCATAATATATTCGAAAGAACTAAAAATATATTCGAACGAACTATTTTTGCTGTTAAATAAATAATTCGTATTGAGTTCTAGGCTGGATATTTCCTAAATAGTTGGAAATCAGTGAAAATCCGACCAGGATCTATTGACATTCACGCCAATCATCTCGTTAGCCTGAAAAATCGAGCAACCTGTGACGGCAGATTATTATTTGAATCCAAATAGCACACAATGTCATCAAACTACGTATTTATTTCATGGCTACCATGATTGAACAGCTTGATGAAGTTAAAACCAGATATGCGGATTTATGACATATCCAGGCTATGGTATTTTTATAATTCAAGCACTTGTCTAACGGCCAAGCCCTGTGTCATTCGATCGAAGCCTTCGTTTAGTTCTTCAAGACTGATTTTATGGCTGGTCAAACGATCAATAGGTAGCTTACCGTCATGGAATAATCTCAAATACCGGGGGATATCTCGTCTGGGTATGCAACTACCCATATAACTACCTTTTAAGGTTCGTTCTTCTGCGGCAAGATTTAGATGAGACAACGTTATTGATGCATCCGGACCTGGCATTCCTGCTGCAATGGTGCTGCCGCCACGACGAGTAATCTTATAGGCCATATCCAGAGCTTGTGGTACACCCGCTGTTTCTACTGCGATATGGGTACCACCTTCTGTTGCTTTACGAATCTCGTCGATACAGTTTTCCGACTTTGCATTGACTGCCAGGTGTGCCCCTAAATGACGTGCGAATTTTAACTTCTCCTCGTTTACATCGACCGCCACAACACACCCGGCTGCTGACATTAGGGCTGCAAGTAGCGCACTCAATCCTACCCCGCCCAAACCGACAATGGCCACTGACTGACCCGGCTGAATCTGAGCAGTGTTAACAATAGAACCAACACCGGTGGCCACTGCGCAACCAAATAGTGCGGCTTTATCAAAAGGGATACGCTTGTCAATTTTTATGGCTGAATTTTGGGAAACAACGGCATATTGGGCAAATGCAGCAACACCGGAATGATGAAAAATCCGCTCCCCATTTTTATGCAATCTTATTGAACCTCCAAATAAAGTCCCATCAACATTTGCCTTGGTGGCGGGTATGCATAATGCAGGACGCCCTTGAATACACATTTCACATTGGCCACAACTGGCCACAAAAGAAGGAACAACATGATCACCTATTTCCAGGTTATCCACATCACGGCCAAGTTCCACGACGACGCCCGATGCTTCGTGACCGACTACAATCGGAACGGGTTTGGCACGTTCACCGTTTATGGCCACCAAATCAGAATGACATAATCCTGCAGCTTTTATCTGAATTAAAACTTCACCTGGACCGGGTGGATCGAGTTCAACTTCTTCGATAGATAATGGTCGGGATTCACTGTACGGACGCGGTTTGCCGATTTCACGTAGAACAGCTGCTTTAATCCTCATGTTGTACACTCGCCTCTAGGTCATTGCTTCGCAAATTGATTGTTCGAGAATGTCTAGTCCCTGGCTAACGATTTCACTAGATGTCGACAAAGGCACTAAAATCCGAATCACATTCCGGGCAGGTCCCGCAGTGACCAAAATTAGACCTTTAGAAAGTGCAATACGAACAATCTCAGCTGTGAGATCACCGGCAGGTTCGCGTGTATCCCGATCGGTGACGATTTCGATTGCATTCATGCACCCCAAAGTCCGCACATCACCAATACAACTACAACCGGGATTACCAGCCATGTCTTGGAATCTGCTATCGATTAGTTGACCAAGTATTAAGCCTTTTTCAAGCAGTTCATCTTCTTCAATTACATCCATTACCGCTAAAGCTGCCGCACAGGCGACAGGGTTACCGCCAAACGTACCGCCCAAACCACCGGCGGGGACACTATCAACGATTTCCGCATTTCCTACAATACCTGAAAGTGGCAGACCACCTCCCATACTTTTGCCAATACAAGTCAAATCAGCTGCCACCTCAAAATGTTCCATGGCAAACATTTTTCCAGTACGCCCGAAACCCGTCTGAATTTCGTCAGCGACCATAACGATTCCATGTTGATCACATAGCTCTCGCAGGTAGAGGATAAATTTCTGTTCAGCAATGTTATAGCCCCCCTCTCCTTGAACAGGCTCAAAAAATATCGCCGCAACTTGATCAGGCTCCACGTCGCTGCGAAATAACGTCTCAATTGCACGCTTCATATCCTCAAGAGAAACTCGATGAAAAGCATCAGGGAACGGCATGCGATAAATTTCTGTCGGGAATGGGCGGAACCCAACTTTGAAGGGATTCATCCGTGCGCTTAGCCCCATGCCCATGTAAGAGCGGCCATGATAGCCATTAGTAAAGGTTAATAATGCGGGGCGCCTGGTGTGATAGCGTGCGATTTTTACTGCATTTTCAATGGCCTCTCCCCCTGCGGAAAAGAACAGCGACTTTTTAGCAAAGTTCCCAGGGGAAAGTCGATTTAAACGTGCAGCTAAATCCACATAAGTTTGGTATGGCGATATTTGAAAGCATGTATGGGTAAACTGCCTGAGTTGCGCCTCCATTGCTGCAATCACTTTTGGGTGTCCATGGCCGATGTTCTGGCAACCTATTCCGCCACAGAAATCGATATATCGATTTCCTTCTACGTCCCAAACCTCACCACCCTCTGCCCGCTCAGCAACAAAAGTTGTGGAATAGGCGATAGCTCGGGCAACATGCTGGTCCCGTAGTTGATAGATTTCGGCATTCGTTGTCACTCTTTCATTCTCATTTGATTCAGTTGGAAATTATTCGAAGACACCTTGAAAAATTAGACAGAAGTTATATCCGCGTCAGCCACAGAACAATGCCCGGAAATACTACAATTGCTGCTAAACAGATTAATTGCAGAATCACAAAAGGCACTGAAGATTTATAGATCACCTGGATAGTTACTCCTTTAGGCGCAACTCCGCGCAAATAAAACAGCGAATAGCCAAAGGGAGGTGTAATAAATGAGGTCTGCATATTCATCGCTGCCAAAATTGCAAACCAGATCAACAACTCTCCCGAAGTTGCATCAAACCCGAAATCAAGGACTTTTATAATTGGCGCAAACAACGGCAGAACAATAAAACTGATCTCAATCCATTCAAGGAAAAAACCCATAATGAAAATCAGCCCCATCATCAGGATCAGTAGACCATAGGGTCCAAAACCAGTCCCAAGAAAGAGCTCTTCAATCATGGTATTACCACCAAGACGTTTGAATACAGCACTAAAACAAGCGGCACCAATCATCACAAAAATCACCATCGCCGTTGTTTTGGAGGTATCTCGAACAACTTCACGTAGCACTGTCAGATTTAACTGGCGCGTAAACAAGGCTAATAAGACAGCTCCCGCAGCGCCTATACCTGCAGCTTCAGTTGGAGTCGCAAGGCCGGCTATAATGGAGCCCAAAACCGCCCCTATTAATAATAAAGGACCCAATAGATTTCGAATCAATTCTAATACCAGATGATCACCGAGTTCTTCAGTAACATCATCTAATGCCTTTACATCAGGTACTGGTGCACGTTCAGGTGTAAAGAATCCAACGCCTAGGATATAAAGAATATAAACGCCGCCAAGCAGAAGACCAGGTAACAAGGCGGCTTTAAATAAATCACCTATTGATACCTGCAAGATTGCACCCATAAAAACTAGCATGATGCTGGGTGGAATCAAAATACCCAGTGTACCGCTGGCTGCAGTAACGCCGGCAGCAAATTTTTTATCATAGCCTTGGCGGATCATCACCGGTAATGCCATCACACCTAAAAGCATAACCGAAGCGCCAACAATTCCAGTGCTTGCTGCCATGACGATTCCCAGCAGAGCCACAGATAACGCCAACCCTCCAGGTAAGCGTCCGCACAAGCGTTCAAGTGTTAACAGGAGTCGTTGTGCGAGGCCAGATTTATCAAGCATTAGCCCCATAAATATAAATAATGGTGCTGCCAGTAACAGCCAGTTAGACAACGTACCGGCGTAAATCTTCGAGACCACTGTTCCTAAGAACTTCAGTGGAATACCAGACATCACAGCAAACACAACGCCCAATCCGCACAATAAAAAAGCAACCGGATAACCTGTGAATACGCCGACAATCAGCGCAACAATCATTCCAATTGCCCATGCGTATTCAGTTAAAAATTCCATCTAAACTCTTTGCTGAAATTAAAGACTAAATTACTCTGCTTCACCTTTTTCTTCGGAAAGATCGATGAATCGCTTGATAACCCTGGCCAGAACCACGATGAACAGAATGGAGAATCCAATGGGTATGGTCGATTTGATTAGAAAACGATCCACCAGGCCACCATAGTCGGAAGCCTCACCTGATTTAAAAGCACGGGCGACAAAGCTAGTCGATAACCAAACCATAACAGCCGCAAAAGGCATCAGGAAAACAATGTCGCCAATGGAATCTATCCAGGCCTTAACTTTTGGGGATAAATCTGCGTAAATCAGATCCGACCGAACATGCTTATCATCCAGGTAGGCATAGGTTCCACCCACCATGACCATAATCGCAAAAAAGTGCCATTCCAGGTCGAAAATACCGTTAATCGTTAATTTAGTACCGAGAATGGGGAGATCGACCCCCCAACTCAACATTTCATTGGCACCCATAGCGCCCGCTATTACAGCGATAAGCACCGTGATCAGCGTGCCGAGGACTAGCCAACTTGTTATTTCTCCGAGCCATCGACCAAACCGTTCTATGGTAACGACGATAGATTTAAGCACGCTTTTAATGTTTACACCCTCATCTCGGTAGATTCATAACCGGCTGTCAGTTAAGACTCTGCAGTTCGTTCCAGTTTGTTACTTTTGCCTGATGCGCCTGTAATGACTCATACATTTCTTTAATGACAGGGTCTGCCTCCATCGATTCATTTAAGACTTCATCCCAAGCTGTTCTTAACTTTTCCATGACACTATCTGGAAGCCGCTTGGTAATTGCGCCCTTTTCGGCCATTCTCCCGATAACTTCAGTTTGCTCAGCAGGCAAACGATTAAACGTGTATTGAATAGTAGCGTGGCAAGCCAGCTCAATCTGGGCTTTTATCTGATCGCTATAACCATCCCACACATCTTTGTTAATGATAAACGAGAACCAACTTGCAGACTGATGCCAACCTGGAAAATAGTTGTATTTTGCAATCTCATAAAAACCCAATGCCTCATCTACAGTCGGAATAGCAAAATCAGCCGCATCGACACGTCCACGTTCAAGCGCCAGATAGGTTTCACTCCCTGGCACCAACTGCGTCGAGGCACCAAGCTTGGTTAATACTTTTGCACCCAAACCGGATATCCGTATTTTCATGCCATCATAGCTTTCGGGACCGGTGATTTCCTCACGATACCATCCTGCTGTTTCCTGTGGCTCAATAAAACATGGAAAAACCATCACATTATGTTTTGCATATTCACGCCGAATTATTTCGATACCACCGCCATTCCACATCCAGGATGAAGATATTTCAGAGGTTGGTCCAAATGGCAGGCCGCCATAAAACTGTGCAACCGGAATAACACTAGACCAATAACCCATCCAATCCCAACCAGCATCAATTGAACCGCTACTGACTGCATCGAATACTTCTAAAGTAGGAACCAAATCACCTGGCTCATGCAACTTCAGCTCGATCTCACCGGAAGTGGCAATGTTTACATTTTCAGCAAACTTAACCCCCATTTGACCTAAAAGGTTTGACGTCGCAAAGGTACTGGCAACATCCAGCTTATCTGCCGTGGCAGGCTGAACTGCCATAAACATACTCGCGATAATAGAGATTGTTAGATAGATACGTTTTTTCATTAAGTCGCTCCTCGTGATTTAAAGAGTTAAACATTTTCCACAAATACGCTATATTTGAAAACCAGATTATAGTTCTATTTAACATAACTTTTTCTTATGGCATTTACACTCAGACAACTTAGCTATGCAGTAACAGTAGCAAACTGCGGCAGTATCACTGAAGCAGCAAGTAACATCGGAATCTCTCAACCAGCAATCAGTGCGGCATTGAAAGATCTTGAAGACGAGTTTGGCTTTAGTATTTTTATGCGTCAGCCAGCTCGACGCATCACTTTGACGCCAGCTGGACAACGGTTTATTCGCTATACACACCGGCTACTGGAACATGTTGATGATTTCGAAGCCGAAGTCCATGATTTGGGACAAGAGTTAGTTGGTGTAATCGAAATTGGTTGTTTCTTACCAACTGCTCCTTTCATCATGCCAATCATCCTGCGTGCGATGGAAGAAAAATATCCGGGCATTGACGTTCATTTTCATGAAGGGAATCTCGGCGAACTCAATGAAGGGATAAAGTCCGGCTCGATAGAAGTGGCGTTGATGTATGACATGTATCCGGATCGTGCAATTACATTTGAAACCTTAATCGAAGCAAAACCTTATGTATTATTGTCAGGTGAAGATCCTTTAGCAAAAAATAAATCGATCAAATTGAAACAGCTAGCTGAAAAAGAAATGATTGTGTTTGATCTTCCGATCACACAGGATTATTTTCATAGTATTGTTTCGATGAATACCAGCAAACCTAAAGTTGGATACCGCACTAAATCTTATGAAATGTTACGCAGCCTTGTGGCTTCAAAGATGGGCTATACAATTTTAATCATGAACCCGCAAACAGACCGCTCATACGATGGTCGCAAACTCGTCAGTCTGCCAATAGCCGATCCGGTCCCTACAGCTCGATATGGGTTGGCAATGTCTAAGGACAATGTTCCCAGGCGTATTGCCCAGGTGTTTATCGAACTTTGCCGAATAACGCTGAACAAAAATGCCGCTGCGGCTGGATATTTTCTCTGACAGAAATTTAATTAGAACTAATTGAATTATGAAAATTGATGGTTACTAAATTCTGTAATCAATCATTTATAGTACCGATCTACCCCCCCATCATTACAGGTGATATACACGACTTTATTCGAGTCGAAATTTTATGAAAAACAAACACAAATTGGAATAAAAGTAATTGACTTGAACAACAACATATTCGGTTATATACGAGCTTTTACCCAAATAATTCCCAGCAACGTTTCTGGAATATTATATGGTTGGCGCATATCATTGATTACCTGGAATTGAAACAGTTAATTTATTTGGAACATCATTAATGATATCTACACGGCTAATTGCATTTACCTTTATTTTTACAATTTGCTATTTGTTTAGCGATATTCGGTTAATGGCTCAAAATATACCTGCACATCACACTGATTCAGGATATAGAAATCAGTACATTGATGATCCTGATAAGAATTTTTTCGATTTTCTAAAAATGAAATATTTCGGTGACGAAGATTGGGCAAATCATAGTGATTTGGCAGAAGAAGTCCCCATTCAATTTGTTGATTTGGAAACTATTTCAAATGCTAGCAATGATATGATGATAACCTGGCTAGGACATTCAACATTCCTGATCCAATATAAAAACATAAACATCCTTACTGACCCAATATTTTCGAATAGAGCATCCCCCATTCCTTTCATGGGACCAAAACGATATATTCCACACGTTATCGATTACAGCCAACTTCCAGAAATTCATTATGTAATTATTAGCCACAATCACTATGATCATCTGGACAACAAAGCCATAAAATTACTTGGAGATGATCCGTTTTACCTGGTTCCTTTAGGTTTATATGACTGGTTTGAGAAAAATGGAATTAATGCCAATCGTGTAGAAGAATTAGACTGGTGGAATTCTAAAGTCTTTGAGCAATTAACAATTACTGCGATGCCATCACAACACTGGTCAGCCAGAAACCTATTTGATCAGCGAAAGACACTTTGGGCAAGTTGGAGTTTCAACTACGGAGCTTTTAAATTGTGGTTTGCTGGAGATACTGGATACAATGCTGTTCAATTCAAAGAAATTGGTGAACGTAGTAATGGATTTGATGTTTCCTTAATTCCAATTGGTGGATACTTGCCTCGAAGCTTTATGTCTGCATATCATGTTAACCCAGATGAAGCTATTCAAATCCATCAAGACATTAAGTCAAAATTGAGTATAGGTATGCACTGGGGAACATTTCCATTAACTGCAGAGGGCCCGATTGATCCCAAACTAGAATTAGAAAAACAGCTTATCAGCCATGAATTACCTGATCAGTCCTTCATAACTATGAGTGTAGGAGAGACAATACTCGTTCCAAATACAGTTATGCAATAACCTATGTGTTTACATAGATTCCCCCGCTAAAGCCGGGGTGCTTATCGTAACAGCCCTTTCGGGCTGATCCGATGAACATCACATATTAAATATGTGATGTTCAATCTAAATACACTCATTCATCCACGGGTAAACCCATGGTATTCTGTCGCTTACGCGAACGATAATAAAATTTGCGTAAAGAATATACAAATATTCATAATTGATTAGAAAGTCTATAGCCCTACTCTGCACACATCAAAAAGATATGGCCGTGGTTTTATAATTAACTTGAAGTGGTTGTTTGGACGATTTACCGAGCCAAAGTCAACTCAAACTAATTTTTTAAGTGGGTCAGACTCAGCTGCAAATCATTCTCATTTGTCACCGGCCCCTAGTTTTTTCCTCAATACCGACTATCAAGCATTCGATTAATTGAGCAATAGCTGAACAAAACCGTCATTAAAAATGGAGATTAATTTTGATTTCATGCTACTTGTCTAAACATCATTAGTCTTGGACTCTAAAGATCAAATATGAATATCTAATATGTTCCAGAACCATGTCAAAATTACAAAAATTAGAGTTACACATGCCAATATTCCATAATTCAATCTGGCTAGGAAACTACCTGAGTTTTTTACCCATTGACGAATTGAAAGAACACAAACTCCAAGTGAAAGTGGCAAAACAATTAGTACCAATATAAAAACGTGGTGAATGGAATCTGGAATCCCGTAGATAAATTTACTTGAATCTCCAGTTAACTCGATAACAAGCTTATAAATAAGAAAAACGATAGCCGCGCTTGTCATCGCAGCGATACTTCGATCAAATTTCGATATTCCGTTAAAGCTATCGCGATTGAACATCAGAAAATAAATAAATCTGAGCAGATATAAAAGTGTAACCATACCAACCGTAAAGAAAAGAATTTTATGAAGTCTACTGGATTCATACCAAGCAATGCGCTCGAAAGAAGCAGGCCAACCATCGTCAATACTGAAATGAGTTGTAGTATCGTTATCATCCCGATAAAAGATTAAATGTTTATTCGAATACTTCGCACGAAAGTAATTATGTTTAACGGGAATCCACCGAGAGACCGATGATCCTGCTGAGATTATCAACTCATTGTTATCACTTCTAATGTAGATTTCGCTCAGCAACATACTTAATTTCTCGAAAGTTGACTGATTTCGTCGTGTGTTAATCCATGTTCCAGTGTAATCATCCAAAAGCACATCCAAGTTCGGTTGAATAATTTCTGAAAACCGCATTGGGAAAAAATAATCCAGAAACGACTGAATGACATTAGTTCTGGCCGCATGACCAGGGCCAGAGTTGTAGCTCACAAAGATGCCAAGGTTATGCTCTGGTATTAAACTAAGGTTGGAGTGAAATTGATTAACATCTCCTCCATGACCAAACACTTCAACACCATTTTGATCAGTTCTATAAAAACCATGTAAAACTGCCTGATCATTAGGGTGCTGCCTAAATAACTCTGATTGCATTAAGCTTGAAGTTGCGGTTTTTAATATTGAAACACCGTTTAATTTTCCTAGATTTAAATGTGCCAGCATCCACTTAGCCATATCATCTGCTGTTGAACTCATGAGGCCAGCTGGAGATTGATGCATAAATAAATAATCTGTTGGTTTGTATACTCCCTGCGTATATTGATAACCTTTGGCATGAGAAGATTGATGAGCTTCATGCATAGGTTGGTATACATTGGTATCTGTCATATTGAGAGGGTTAAGAATTAGTTGCTGGATATAATCAGCCCAGGGAATTCCTGATACCCGTTCAACAATATAGCCTGCAACTGCACTGCCATAATTGGAATAAGAAAGAAAGACGCCGGGCTTTCGTACTCTGGCAGGGATATGAGTTGGTAGGTATTCCCCTAGTTCCATTAGATTTTCAAGTTTCCTTGGGGAAAACTCGACATTTTGATCTTCAAAGCCTGGTGTATGAGTGAGAAGATGCTTCAGGCGGATAGGCTCTTCGAATGTATTGGGGATTTGAAAATCTAAATATTTCTGTATGTCATCTTCAAGGTCTAACTTGCCATCCTCAACCAATTGCATGATCGCAGTCCACGTGAAGGTTTTGCTAATCGATGCAATTCGAAATAGATGTTTGTCTGGATCAACAGGTATTCGTTGTTCAAGATCGGCATAGCCGTAACCTTTTTTGAATAAAATTTCACCGCCCTTGACAAGAACAATCGCTGCACCAACTAACTTATGTTCAAGCTTCTGTGTTTCAAATGCAATATCAAAGAAAGTCTTAACACTCTCTTTGTTAATTATTCGTGGTGAGTTAGAAAGTGAAGGGAATGAAATTGAACATGCAAGGGCAAAAGCCAAAATTTTGATCAACGACTTAGGCATTGTCATCTATGTCTCGAAATATTATACCGAGTTTATAGACAATTTAGAAAAATATACTTAATTGCTTAATAAATTATGGCTTTGGTGTTTTCTTTCTAAAAAAAACAAATGGAATGGCAAGTGGGCCAAACAAAATACCCATTCTTGTCCAAAATCCAACATCGAGATTGCGTGACTTTGCTACGAAGTGGCAAACCAAAGTCGATATGGTCAGGACAATTATAAAAATGGTTATGAACATGGTTTTGAATTATCATCTATATTCAGAATCAAATATTCTCATACCTACTTACCATAGTGTTTAATGTCAAAAGTTTGCTATAAACGACATTCGTCAATTTTGACTTATCTAATAAATGTCCAGTAAAGGCAAACTGCGGAACTTAGTCTTCAATTGATCACTGATACCGACCCCATCATTATGAGAAAAGGATTTGTTTTTTAATTCTTTATATTTCAGCAACTTACAAACACAAATTTTGGGCGTTTACTGCATTTACTTCTATTTAAACAATAGAATAAATCCCACATAACCCAGCAACAATTACAGAACTTGAATCTCATCATCAAAAATTACTGGCAAAAGTTTATTAATTCTTGTCAGCAACCATTTAAATTTCAAAGACTCTTTCATACTCGAAGCGGACTGTTCGAGTAAACCTTTACGGCAAAGTCGAACGTTCACAAAAAACAGATAAAGACGAATTTTATTCAACCGTTGATTTTGATGATCCTGATTTAGCGTTGAGATTGGCTGAATAGCAACATCATTACAACTGGGATCGACCTCATGGCTATCATAATGGTCGTACTCCAATCGATAAATATTTTGAAGCCAGTGAAAAAACACCTTTCTCCGATGAGGTTTACAAAAACTATTTTCAATCAAAAGAACAAATACATGAAGCCAATTACAAGTTAGATTTGAAACTCAGAAAATTGAAACCATCTCTATGAATCGCACACATACAACCATTAAATCCTACTCATACGATATATCAAATGACTGATTACGAGTATAAAGTGAATGCTCAAAGAACTAGTTTTTACATTCTCGATCGCTCGCTTGTAGCGTCCCACACTGGTTTAGCCAGTACAGTGGCTTTGCGTGGTTGACCGATTAATAAAACATCAAATTGACTACCCGGTTCTACAAATTCTGGAGAAACATATGCAAACCCTAGGCTTTGTCCCGTAGTATGGCCATACCCCCCCGAAGTCGTTACGCCAATAGGCCTGTCACCCATTAACACAGCTTCACCTCCCACCACATCATTATCCTCGGCATCAACCTCGAAATACACCAGTTTTTGCTTCAGCGCCAAGGGGTCAGCTGCTAATTCGTTTAATGCTAATGTCGCTTGCTTGCCACGAAAATCACCTTTATTAGTATTAAAAAAACGCATCAAATCTGCCTCTACCATGGTGATCTCATTGGTTAATTCATGCCCCCAGCCTTTGTATCCTTTTTCCATCCGCAATGAATTCACTGCATAGGTCCCGAAATTGGAAATATCAAACGCTTGTCCAGCGTTACAGATAGCTTCATATATGCTCACTAAATCATCCATGCGGCAATGAATTTCCCACCCTAATTCACCTACATAGTTCACTCTTAGGGCGCGAACCGTGGCGCCTGCAATTTGAATCTCCCTGCCGGTTAACCATTTGAATGACTCATTTGATAAATCAGTATCGGTTAACTGGTTCAGTACCTCTCTCGATTTCGGCCCTGCCACGACTAAGGCACCAAAGTCATTTGTACGGTTTATCACGTTTACATCTTCATCTGGCTCAATACCAAAATACAAGGTAGAAAGATCTCGCTCTTCGCAAGTCGCTCCTGAGAGCACGTAATAATGACCTTCAGCCAGACGAGTAATGGTGGACTCACCGTTTAGTCGACCGTTTTCGGCCAGATAATGGGAAAGTGTAATCCCACCCTCTCTTACTGGCATTTTATTAGCAGTAATGCGATTTAACATTTTTTCCGCATCCTTGCCCACAACATCGTATTTCCCAAATGTCGATAGCTCCATGATGCCAACACGTTCTCTCACAGCACGACATTCAGCAGCAACAACCTCAAATGTATTGTTACGCTTAAAACCTATTTCCTCTTTTCGTCCATCCAGCGAAAACCACTTCGCACGCTCCCAACCATTGACCTCCTCAAACACAGCACCTTTTTCGCTCAGCACATCATACAAAGGCGTTGCTCTGATTTTACGACCCGCCGGACGCTCTTCACCCGGCAAGTGTAATTTATACATATGTTCGTAATCCTCGTGAGATTTCTCTTTTGTATATTCCCCCGGGGCAAAACCACTAAATCGACGCGGGTCAAAACCGGCCATATTTATTTCAGCATCACCATGAACCATCCATTGCGCCAGATATTTACCGGACCCAGCCCCGGCGGCAACACCAATTGACATACCGTTAGCGTGCCAAAAATTTCGAAGCCCAGCCGCTGGCCCCAAGAACGGATTACTGTCAGGTGTATGGGGAATCGCTCCACAAACAATCCGTTTAATGCCTAACTCCGACCACATGGGTACTCTCTCGAAGACACGTTCTATATAGGGCATTAGGTTGTCAAAGTCAGGATCAAACAACTCATTCTTAGATTCCCATTCCGGCCAGCCGCCTCGATGTGTCCAACATTGCTCAGAATTGGCCATCTCATAAATTCCAATCAATGCTGACTTTTGTTCCTGACGGTAATACGAAGATGGATAAGGATCGCGAATAACCGGCATTTCTTCATCCTGGTCAATAAACTCTGGTACTGCATCCGTCACGATGTAGGTATGTTTCATATTGATCATGGGGATATCAGTACCCACCATCTGCGAAACCTGACGCGCATAGCAACCGGCTGCATTGACTACATGCTCAGCAATAACATTGCCTTGCTCAGTGATGACTTCCCAATCTCCGGAAGAACGGTTGACGATATCCAGCACACGATTATTAGTCACAATATTTGCGCCCAAGTCTCTTGCCCCTTTTGCCATGGCATTACAGACACCTGCTGGATCAACATGTCCATCATTCAGGGTCCAGGCGCCTGCAATCACACCTTCGATGTTGGCGTAAGGCAGCAGTTCCTGGATCTTTGAAGGGTCAATGATTTCGCATTCATATCCTATCAATTTACCCACACCCGCTACTCGGTGAAACCATTCAACTTCAGCATGATTATAGGCAAAACGGATACCTCCACACCCGTGCCAGCTCACATATTGACCCGTCAACCCCTCAAGTTTGGGGTAAAGATTGACACCATAATCATGAATTTTCGCCAAATTATAATCCGGGACAAAACTTGGACACTGCCCTGCCGCGTGCCATGTTGAGCCGGATGTCAGTTCAGCTTTTTCAATTAATAAACAATCTGTCCAACCCTCGAGTGCCAGATGATAGGCCATGGAAGCGCCGATTACTCCTCCACCGACGATTACAACTTTAGCTGCACCTGGCAATTGCTTAGTGCTCATTCGTTATTTCCTGCTCTACATTTCGTTTGATAAACATTCACATTGCTCGTCTGATATAGTTTTTTTACAGTTCATTCCCAATTAGCCTGCCTTGCACAATCATGATCATATTAAGGGACCTCAAGGCCCCTTAATAAATCAATGCTGCTGGTTCACTTAATTAACTAAACCACCAGCGCTCAAGGCACCTCACACCATCCAAATCCTGATCTGCCCCTTAAGTTGGTACCAGTTTAGAAGTTAGTCTCTGGTTCGGGTTACAGTTTCCCTTCAAGAAGGGCTGGAACGTAGTGTAAGCAATTCTTGAAGGGTTTGGCAAGATCGTCTGCGGGGCTGGTGGTCGATAACCTAGCGATGAGTGTGGTCGAATTGTGTTGTAATGGACCCGCCATCGCTCAACCAGCACTTGTGCTTCAGTCAATGTATAAAGCACTTCACGATCCAACAGTTCATCACGTAGCTTGCCATTGAAACTTTCATTGTAACCGTTCTCCCAGGGAGAACCGGGTTCAATAAATAACGTTTTAACTTTCATTTTGGTTAACCATTCACGTACAGCCCTGGCCGTGAATTCGGACCCATTATCGGAGCGAATATGATCAGGAATACCACGTGCCATGAATAACTGTTCTAGAGCGTTGAGTACACTAGCACTGTTCAGACGTCTCTCAGTAATAATCGCCAGACATTCTCGGGTATATTCATCAATGATGGTTAACAGTCGATAAGCACGACCATCATCCGTAAGATCTTGAACGAAGTCATAGGCCCAGACATGATTCTTCCAACTCGGTCTTAATCGAACACACGAGCCATCATTGAGCCATAGTCGACCTCGTTTGGGTTGTTTACTCGGTACTTTTAGCCCCTCACGTCGCCAGATACGTTCTACACGTTTATGATTTACACACCAACCCAGATACAGTTTTAACAGTGCAGTAATACGGCGATACCCATAACGGCCAAACTCACTCGCCAATTGAATGATATCCGCTGTCAGTGCCGCTTCATCGTCTTTGACAATACGCTGATAACGTTGGGTGGAACGCGGTTGACCAATTACTTGACAGGCTCTGCGTTCAGATACACAAAGCTGCTCACGAACATGATCAACACATAAACGGCGACGCTCCGGGCTTAATACTTTCCCGACAACGCTTCCTCTAGGATTAATTTATCCAACGTTAAATCAGACACCGCTTTGCGAAGACGTGCATTCTCCTTTTCCAGATCCTTCATTTGACGAACCTGGTTCACTTGCATACCACCGTACTGCTTACGCCAGCGGTAGTAGGTTTGTTCGGTAATACCGCACTGACGGCAACTCTCGGCAATGGTGTGACCTTGGGCGTGATGAATTTCCACTTCACGCAGTGTTTTGATTATGGTCTCGGTTGGAACGCGTTTACCTTTAGGCATAAATTGACTCCTTTAAGCTAAATAGTAAACCAAATCCTATCTCATCAACTGGATCAACTTTCTGGGGCTAGGTCAATCAATGAAATTAAAATTAGATGTCTAGACTGTCGTAAATGACTGATTGACTCAATCCTTTATCGTCGGTGATATCTGCATGTATTTAATTTCATCAGTCTGGTGTAAAAGATAGGCCGGCAGAAAGATTGCCGGCCCAACTTTCACGTAGGGGTATGTAAAACATTTGAGTGAATGTTCAATCTTTCCTTATTATTAATATAGAAATTAATCAATGTTTTATAAATATTTATTATTTCTCTTAAAGTTCTATATTTATGAAACTTTATAAACTAGTATAACTTTAACTTAATTGATGCTGATCAAAGAAACAGCAGCTAGACATTTAAATTAATCCATTGTTACAGGTACAGGAAACTTTTAAAGTTTCAATTACGTTTGACCAAGATAATAGTTAAGCTAGATAATTACCAAGTGATGTAATTCAATAATCATATTGAAACTTCGTTTGACTAGGATCATTATTGCATTGTAATTATCGGCAAGTTGTACATTAATGGATAAATCAATCACTACAAAAATTGGCCTCCTTCTATTACCGAAGTTTTCTATGATTGCTTATGCCTCAATTGTCGAAACTTTTTTGCTGGCGAATAAACTTGCTGGAAAAGAGCTTTACCATTGTGCAGTATTTACTCAAGATAATAGTTTGGTTAAATCTACAATTGGTTCTTTGACTCATCCTGATAATACAATTGATGAAGCCATGAAGATGGATTGCTTTTTTGTCTGTGGTAGTGATAACCCAACAGATGAGATTAATGACAAGACAAAAACTATGCTAATAAATATATCCAAGAAAAATATTCCTCTTGGAGCAATTTCCTCAGGAATATATGTTTTAGCTAAGTTAGGTTTATTCGACAAATATCGATGTAGTGTTCATTGGCACAGTTTTAGTTTCATGCAACACACATTTCCGGATGTAATTTTTACTAAATGTCTATATGAAATAGACATAGACCGATTTAGCTGTCCAGGTGGTGCTTCAGCAGTGCACTTGATTGCTACCTTAATCAAGCATCGACAAGGTACCGAGCTTGCGTCAGATATTTCTGAAACACTGATGTTAGAAAGAATTCGAAGCACTGAAGATAAACAACGAGTTCCCCTAAAACATATTATCGGCACTAATCATCCGAAATTGATTGAGGCAGTTACTTTAATGGAGTCAAACATTGAAGAGCCAATCAGACTTAAAGAACTATCTCATTATATCGGGATATCCACACGGCAACTTGAACGGTTGTTCCGAGAAAATTTAGACTCTACACCGACTAAATATTATATGGATTTAAGACTTCAAATAGCCAGAAATTTACTCGTCAACACAAGTAAATCTATCACGCATATAGCGCAAGCAACTGGGTTTATATCACAATCCCATTTTAGTCAGTGTTATCGAAGTAGTTATGGCATTTCACCCACAACACAACGTCAGCAGTCCACATAATCTGACCTGTGTAAAAAACTGGATGATAGTCTAACGAAAAGTAAATAAGGCACACAGATTCATTACTTACGGATTCGTCAGTCAGGAAACTAGGTTATTAATGTGATTAGCACTCCTTTTGATATGGAAAAAAAAAGCCGGCATAAAGCCGGCCAAACTAACACACAGAAAAGAAAAGGAGTACCTTCAATGTGTATATTTTTTTTAGCTATCTAAATATCTGCTCCTCATTAAAGCCCAAACAACTGATACAGCTAACGCTTGAGGAATTCCATTTCACGTTTGTCTTCAACCTCAGGAACCGGAAAGTCTTCATGTAATGACTTCGCAATACCGTAGCACATCAGAATCAGCATGGCCGCTATTGGCAGTCCGGCGACGATAGAAGCCGTCTGAAGTGGTCCAAGGCCACCAGCCAGCATCAGTACTCCGGCGACTATGCCTGAGGTTAGTCCCCAGAAAATCCTGAATTTAACGGGTGGATGTTCGGACCCCATTGACATCATCGTCGCCATGACAAGTGTTCCAGAGTCTGAAGAGGTGACAAACCACGAGATAAGCAAAATCGTAGTTAGTACGGTAATTGGATAAAGAAGTGAGTCATAACCAAATCCGGCTAGCGTTGTAAACACGCCATCTGCATAATTATTGTTCACCGCATCAACTACGCCTCCGACACCAAAAAGTTCTGTAAAAGTGGCAGCACCACCAAAAGCAGACATCCACAGTACAACAACGCTAGTAGGAATTAAGAGCACTGCAACGCTGAATTCACGAATAGTTCGTCCCTTTGATACACGAGCGATAAAGAGTCCAACAAACGGGCACCATGAAATCCACCAACCCCAGTAAAAGATCGTCCAACCACTTTGCCATGTGCTCTCTGGATTAGTGTTCATCCAAAACCCCATTGGAATTACATTCCAAATATAGTCCCCGAACCCGGTGAGCACCATGGCCAACATAAAGGTTGTTGGACCTAGAATGAAAAACAGCAACAACAAGAATATGCTCGCCCAGATATTACACTCACTAAGAATACGCACACCTTTACCTACACCTGTTGCCGCTGATGTTGTACCCAGCAAGGTGATGATACCAACAAGAATCAATTGATTGGTTTGCGTATCTTCCATAAAGCCGAGATTTGCCAAGCCTGCTGATATAGGCTTTACACCCAGCCCTAGTGACGTTGCTAAACCAAAGATCGTCCCGAATACACAGAGAAGATCAACAAGATGTCCCCAGAATCCATAGATTTTATCCCCCAATATTGGGTATAAAGTTGTACGCATTGAAAGTGGCAAGTCTTTGCGGTACGAAAAATACGCCAGAGCTAGACCAACAACTACAAATACCCCCCAGCCATGCAATCCCCAATGAAAATTAGTTACCAAATTGGCTGAGGCACCGGCCGCTGTTGTAAGAGGCTCACCAAGTATTGAGCAGTTAGTTAGAAACGACTTAGCTTTTGTCATCGCACAGGCTATTGATACGGCCGCATTAATCGGTGATGGTGCAAGTAATAACCCGACAGGTATTACCCAAACCAGCGGAATAACTTCAGTAACTTTCGGTGGCACACCAACGTGGGGGAAGATTCTAGAGTTTTCAACCGAGCTTATGACCGATCACGCCTTAATGGGTAGTTTAGGTTGGATAGCCGAACCCAAAGCAGTTAAGACAATGCGAAGTACCGAAAAGGTAGCTGGTCACCCGGAATACATCATGAATGGTGTAAATGAGTTGGCAGGTTATCCACTGTTACAGACAACCACCCTACCGAATGTAGGCAATGAATCTACCATTGTATTCGGCAACTGGTCAGATTTACTGATTGGTTACTGGTCTGCGGTAGACATTCTGGTTAATCCTTACCACAGCGATGTTTACAGCAAAGGCGGCGTGAAAATCAACGCTCTGCAAGACTGTGACATAGCCGTGAGGCACCCTGAATCATTTGTAGTTGCAACAGATTTGGCGACAACATAATGAGTAAGATTGAGACACGCGCAGCCACTGAGTTGCGCGTAGCCTCCACAGGCAAATTAGTCGGTTATGCCGCCGTATTCAATGCAGAATCCAAAGATTTAGGCAACTTTACCGAGAGTATTAAACCTGGTGCATTTTCGAGAAGTCTAAAAAACCCGGATGACATTCTGGCGCTGTATGACCACGATCAGCGAAGTGTTTTGGGACGCGTTGGTTCCGGCACATTAAAACTTAATGAAGATGAGCGAGGTTTATATTTTGAAATTAGTTTGCCACCAACCACTGTCGGCAAAGATTTAGGTATTTTGGTTGAACGTGGTGATGTCCACGGAGCCAGTTTTGCCTTTAATGTGCCTGAAGATGGTGATTACTGGTTTGAAAGAAATGGAAAGCCGCACCGAGAATTAAGGGATGTAACGTTACACGAAATCACAGTAACGAGTAATCCCGCTTATCAAGATACTGAAGTCTTAAAACGGTTTGTTTCTAGCCACGGCATTGCTTCAGTTAATGATAATAGTTCTCCATCCCCGGCGCGGCTTACCTTTTTAAAACGATTCTTGGAGACGGTGTAATGGGATTATTTGCAGGATTATTCAAACGGGAAAAGCGGGATATTTCCAGTACTGACCCTTATCTAGGTGAATGGCTAGGGATGCGAAGTACCGGCAGCAAGATTGTCTCCCCGGAAACCGCCACAGCAATCCCAGCAGTCCATGCCTGTGTGCAAGTCATTGCTGAAACGATAAGTTCCTTACCTTTACCGATTTATCGACGAATGGACAACGAAGGCAAAGAGGTAGATAAAAGTCACCCGCTTTACCAAGTGCTAAACATCCAGGCCAACCCAGCACAAACCAGTATGGAGTTTAGAGAACAACTCCTTGCATCTTGTGCGCTAACAGGCAACGGATATGCGCTAAAGGAGATAGATGGACGTGGCGCGATTAAAGCACTCTATCCCTTGCACCCCGGACAAGTTCACCCTGAAAAACTGATTAATGGCCGTGTACGCTATGTGGTGACACCGGACAAAGGTGGTACAGTGAAATACACACAGGACGAAATCTTTCACTTGCGCTATCGATCGTCGGACGGCTTCACAGGTTTATCACCCATTACTATCGCCAGAGAAACTATCGGCATAGCATTAGCTCAACAGGAATATGAAACAAGCCTGATGACCAATGCGGCTATGCCAGCAGGAGCTCTTGAACATCCCAGCTCTTTAAATGAAAAGCAAAAAAATAGCCTTAGGCAAAGTATTAAAGATATTACCGGGGGAACAAGAAAGGCTGGAAATCTAATCGTGCTTGAAGAAGGGATGAAGTATCAGCAAATTTCATTAAGTCAAAAAGACGCTGAATTTATCGAAAGTCGAAAATTGACTCTTGAAGATATTGTCCGAATATACCGAGTACCACCGCCGACTATCGGCATACTGGATAAAGCCACTTATTCAAACATAACCGAACAATCCAGAATGCTTGTCATGCACTGCCTACGACCCTGGATGGTGAGATTAGAAAAGGCCATGACAATGAGCCTACTAACCGAACACGGACGCAGAACCCACTTTATTGAACATAACGCTGAGGGATTACTCAGAGGCAGTATTAAAGAACGTTATGAAGCCTACAGAATCGCCCGCGAATGGGGATGGCTGAATGTCAACGAAATACGCCGAAAAGAAAATGAGGCCAGCATTGGTGAAGATGGCGACACTTATCGGCAACCAATGAATAGCGAGCCACTAGGGACAGAAGAATAAATGGAGTTCTTTTTAACCACAGATGAGCTGGAACAGATGACGGGATACAAAATTCCGCGATGCCAACGCCGGTGGTTAAACGACAATGGAATTGACCATAAAGTTAATAAATTTGGTCGCCCGGTAGTCATCAGAGCAGTGTTGATGCAAACGATGGGTATAAAGCGTAAAAGGGAACCAGCACCAGATTTTGAAGCACTGGAGGCACTTAATGGCCGGTAGTCGATTACCAAAATACATGCGTAAGATATCCGGATGTTATTTTTATGTTGTCGGTAGGGATATACGAAAGCCTCTAGGCACTGATTTCAAACGAGCATTGGTTAATTATCTTCGTTTACGTGGCCCAGACTGCCCTACTGATGTGCGTGATAAAGTGACGGAATGTTATTTGAGAGCTTCACATGGGTAAACGACGCAAGACAAATAAACACTTACCAGAAAGGATGTATTTAAAGTCCGGCAGTTACTATTTTGTTGACCACTTAAATAAATGGCATAACCTGGGGCGTGATTATCTAAAAGCCATTGCTAAATACGCAGAGATTAGAGGGCCTGACAAACCGATAACGACAATGGCTGATTTGATTGACAGATACATGCTTGAAGTGTCACCCACGAAAGCAGAGTCCACATATAAGACTGAGTTATACGCTGTAAAGTTTCTAAAAGCTGGCTTTGGTAAATTAAGGCCAGATGATATTACCCAGCAAACTGTTTACCGATATATGGATTACCGGGCGAATCGAAGCAAGTCTTTAGCAAATCGGGAAGTTGCTGTTTTATCGCATATGTTCAAAAAGGCTATACGCTGGGGCGTTGCAGATTCAAATCCATGTGTCGGCGTTGAACGATACAAGGAAAAGCCAAGAGACAGATATGTTACAGATGAAGAATTTAATGCATTTAGGGATTATGCGGGTCCTTTAATTGCTACGTACATGGACTTTAAATACCTAACAGGACTGCGCAGGAAAGATATTTTAGAACTCAAGAGAGAGCATTTAACCGAGGAAGGCATACACATTACTACCAGCAAAACTGGCAAGAAAATAATCATTGCCTGGTCTGACTCATTGCACGCCGTAGTCGAACGTGCAAAACGATTGCATTGTACTAATCCAAACACTGTACGATTTAGCCGGTATTTATTCTGTACTCAAAAAGGCACACCGTATACTGGTAGCGGCTTTGCTTCAATCTGGCAACGTAAAATGCGTGCCGCCTTAGAAAGTGGTGTATTAAACGAAAGATTCAGGGAACACGATATCAGGGCTAAAACAGGAAGTGACAGCAAAACCATTTCTGCTGCCAGCTCCCTGCTTACGCACGAAAACGAAAGAATTACTCAACGAAGTTACAGGAGGAAAACGCCTATTGTAAAACCGCTGAAATGAAATATTAGAAAGCACTGTATTTATTAGAAATAGGCACTTTCAGGAAATCAGAAAAGTTCAAGAAATATCAATAAGTTAGTGGTGGCTATGGCTAGATTCGAACTAGCGACCCCATCATTATGAGTGACGACTCTCAAATTTACTGTTCTTTAAAAATCAATCACTTACAGCGCTTGCCAATCTCGAAACCTCAAGAAAACACCAGTAAATGTGCCTAAATACCAGTTACTTTGGCACAAATCTGGCACAACTGAAGTCTTTTAAATTATGATAATCTTACGTTGTAATCTTGAATGTAAAAATATCTCACAATTCACATTAAAAACCTGTTTAATTCTGATTTCACTAAGCCCATCATCAATCGAACCGACAAATACTTTTTTACCATTTTTTAACATTAATATCTCATCGGCATATAGACTTACAAGTTGCAAATCGTGAATGATTGAAACAATCGTCAGACCTTTTAGTTTAAGTTTATTCAATAAGTTCAAAAGATCGTGTTGGTGCAATAAATCCAAGGCTGTGGTCGGTTCATCCAGTAACAAAGTTTTACCTCTTAAATCTTGCTCATCATAAATTTGGGCCAAAACTCGAGCTAGTTGAACACGCTGTTTTTCTCCTCCTGATAATGCTGGATATTTTCTTTCTTTTAAGTGAGTGATATCTAACAAATCTAAAACATGATCTACTACCTGGCGACTTTTATCAGCTGAAGTTGTATGCGGCAATCTGCCCAAACTGATGACTTCGTCCACCCAAAAATCAAATTCTAGAGTGTATTGTTGTGGTAATACGGCTATTTGTTGTGCACGTTTTTGATTATTTAATCGATCAATTCTTTCACCGTAATAAAACACCTCGCCACTACATGGCTTAAGCTCTGTAGCAAGAAGCTTGAACAAGGTGGTTTTACCTGCGCCGTTTGGACCTACTACCGCAAAAAACTTTGCAGGTGGTACTTCTATATTGATGTCACTCAGTAATTCCACTTTCCCAGTCGATCTGCTGACATAACAGTAACTCAAATTCTTTGTTTTGAAGGCATATGACATCGGTAGTTAGCTCTGATTTTGATTCCGATAATGAATGAGTAAGAACATAAAAAAAGGTGCACCAATCATCGCAGTTATTAACCCAACTGGAATTTCTGCCGGAGTAATTAAAGTTTTTGCCAATGAATCGGACAACAACATGATTATAGCACCGGTCAGGGCTGTTAGAGGCAGTAATTGACGGTGAGATGGTCCGACGATTAATCTGACGATATGTGGTGCGATTAAGCCAATGAATCCTATCACTCCGGAGAACGCCGTCAACACACATACACTCAAGGTGGAAGTCAACAAAAGCGTTTTCTTCATCAGCTCAACATTGATACCCAAGTGTTTAGCTTCAGCTTCCCCGAGTAACACCGCATCTAGTGCATTTATAAAACGAAACAAAAATAACAAAAATGGCAAGGTTGCTAAAAAACAAATTAAAAGTTGGGAATACGAAAACGAATGCAAGCCTCCCATCAACCAGGTATTGATATCACGTAAGGCAACATCGTTAGCAAAATATTGCAGCATGTTGACCATCGTAATCGCTATTGCATTAATCGCAATTCCACCAAGCAACATATAAACAGTTGAGACCCCAAATTTTGTTTTACCTATAAAATAAACCAGAAATACTGCGACCCAACCCATCAGAAAAGCAGAACCTGTAATAATGAGCTGACCCTCGACGGCAAAACGTAAAGACGGTAAAAAAACAATTGCCAACGCAGCACCGAAGGCAGCACCACTAGTCACACCTAATAGCCCCGGGTCAGCAAGCGGATTACGAAATAACCCCTGTAAAACTGCACCACATAATGACATGCTAACACCAACCATCATTGCGGCTAATACACGAGGGATACGCAACTGAAAAAAGATATAATTGTGTTGATCATATTCTGAGTTAAGAATCTTCGTGATTATACTCATTACAGATATATCCACTGGTCCGGTGATTATTGCTATGACCGCCATTACGGGAAAGAAGAACAACAATAATAGCTGCAGCAGCCTAAGCTTTTTGGCCCGGTACATTAAGATTAAAAAATACTAGTTAATAGTCGGTGGCAAGTGTGGTGACGGTTAATTGATTAGACTGTGCATCTTGATCATTGAAGCCTAAATTGTTCAAAATCCTGATCATTTCGCTAACAATCCCCGGACCAAATCCACCACTGAGACTGCTACCTGTTACTGTGCTAAGTTTGTCATCGACTATGGCATCGGTTGATTCAATCCCTGGCAACATCTTGATCAGAATTTCTTTATCGATAGGGCTTGCCCGGGTATTCAGTACCAGAATAATTTCTGGATTGATGGCAATTATTGATTCACTGGACAGCACTCGATAACCTTCGAATTCAGCAGCAGCATTACGAAAACCTAATGAGTTAATCAATGCATCGGCTGCGGTTCCGCTACCAGATATCCTTGGTGCACCTCGGGTGTGTGACAATAGAAATAACGCCTTCTGTTGTTGTGTAGCGGTTTTGATTTGATCTAACGTTTGCACCTGTTGTTCAATTTGAACAATCAATTGAGCACTATCTGAGTTTTGTGATAACAATCCACTGAGTTGCTTTATGTTTTGTTTTAATTCCTCCACTGAGTATGCCGGGTCGAATAAGACCAACTCAACATCACTATCTTTTAGTTGATTAACAACAAAATCTGGGCCCATATCGGTGGTCCCAATAATGATATCTGGTGAAAGAGACAATAGCCCTTCAGCACTTAAATTACGTTGATAACCAACACTGGGAAGTGATGAGTATTCAGCAGAGGCATGCAAACTGGTGGAATCCACCGCAATGATATTATCTTGCAAACCTAAGTCTGAAATCATTTCAGTTATGCTGGCACCAATTGAAATGATTTTGTCTGTTTCAGTTGCTAAAGCTGATGGTGATATAACTAATTTGACTGATAACAGTATCGCTATAAAGATTGAATGAGTTTTAACCATGACCTTCTCTCTAATTGACCGGGTTTGCGTTCACCAAATATTTGCACAATTAAATTACCCTGCTTATCAAACACTTCCAGTGAATTGACTTCGCCTCCATCAGCAGGTTTTTTAACAGCCCAAATTTCGTCAACATCAGTTTGTTTAACATGCAAGTTAAAATCTTCATCCAGAATATTAATCCAATCCCCGGTTTGGTTAACTTTATGAACTGTTTCCGTATGGATTTGTACAATGCCGGAGTTGGCAACGAAAATCATTAATGGTATTTCTTTTCCTGAAGCTACTCGTAAGCATGTTTCTAAGGCATCATTGGACAATGGCCTGGCCAGATTGAGCCCAACCAAATGCATTGCTTGTTGACGCGTTAGACCCAACCGCTTAAGCATTGGAAAAAATTGATGAGGATCTTTTAATGAGCGCCACTCAGATTTTAATTGTGCCGCTTGCTGATTATTAGCACTGTTCTTTTTGTCTGGTAATTTTGATTCCTGTTCTTGACCATTAGATTCAACTTGCATCATTGGAGATTGGTCATCGGCTTTTAGATCATCAACAAGTTCTTTATATGCTTGTAAATTACTTTGTGGTTTCAAGTACAACTTATGAATCGCTTTGCCATACTTATCGAAAAACTGCAGACTTTTTAAAATTCCCTTAGGGTTTTGAACATCTGCTGCAAAGACATGCTTCCACTGACTCAAAAACATTCGCAAATCTATTTCACGATTCATTACCAGACCCATGCTCTGAGTAATTCGAATGTTGTCATAAATACCTATTCGCTCATGTACGGAAGATTGATTTCTAGATAAAGCCATAACTGGACCAAGATCTTTTAGACGAGAGAATATTTGATGCCATTCTGGTCGCAAACGAATCGCGGTATCAGGACACTGACTTGCTAACAATTCTCCCTCTGACACACCTAATTGATAAGCGGCGTCAACAATTCTTAACTTGGGCTGTCTTTTTTTTAAGCAGTCCCACCTTTGCGGCAAGGTGTTAGGTAAGGTACTCATAAAACAAAATTCACAATTCATTAGATTGGTTACCATCTGTGGTTTTCCGATATTACAGAAGATAAATAATAATTGCAAATGAGAATCGTTCGCATTATTATTTTGAATTACTAGTATTTAGGATTTACAAACCATCATGACCATGTCACCTCTTAGAAAAAATCTGCGTCACCAACATTTTGTCATTGTATTTACTTCACTATTCTCATGTTTAGTGAATGCTCAGGACCAAACCCAAGATGAAATATTTCTCAATGAGATTTTAATCACCGGTTCGCGTAATGAATCAACCGCTGGTGAATTACCTGTTAAATCAGATGTGATAACCGGAAAAAATGTAGATGCACAAATCACCAATGACATCCAGACCATGACTCGCTATACACCAGGAGTTGAAGTTGGTGGTAGTGCTGGCAGTCGTTTTGGCCTGAGTGGTTTCACGATTCGTGGTATCGGTGGCGATCGTGTAAAAATCATGGTTGACGGAATCGATCAGGCTAATGATTTTGATTTTGGTCCATTTTTAAGCTCACGGCGTGATTATTTTGAAATCGAAAGTTTAAAAGCTGCTGAGATTATCCGTGGCCCTGCCTCGGCACTTTACGGCAGTGATGCATTAGGCGGTATTGTCGGTTTCAGGACCAAGGATCCAAATGACTTTTTTGAAACTAATGATGATGAAAGTTACGCCGGAATTAAAACAGCTTACCGAAGCAGTGATGACTCTTTTGCCAACACATTGTCTTTAGCAAATCGAACTGGAAATCTAGAAAGCCTGCTAATCTACACTCATAGAAATGGTCACGAGCAGGAAACACATTCCAGTGCAGACATTACAGGACCATCAAGGCCAAGTGCTAATCCTAGTGATTTTGATTCAGACAATGTTTTAACCAAATTTAATTATCAGCTTAACCCAGATAATCGTCTTGGTCTGACGTTTGAACATTACAATATTGACGAGCAATTCGACATACTCAGCAATACCGGTCGCTCTGCTAGCAACATCCCAAACGTACCTCCAATTCTAATCGACACATTAAGCAATACAGCAGATGATGAGAAAAAACGCAAACGATTAAGTTTGGAATTAGAGAGTAACAGTACAACTGCTTTATTCGACAAGAGCTTAACAAAGCTGTCCTGGCAAGACTCAGAGTCAAACCAAATCACCGAGTTTGATCGTTTAGTCAGTGTCGCAGGAAGTCCCTTCTTACCACAGCAACGTTTCAGGGATAGCGAATATGAAGAAACCGGATATTTCTTTGATCAACAATTCGATAAGTTTATCTATAAAGGTAGTACTGTTCATCAACTGACCTATGGACTTGATCTTAAAAAGATCGACAGCAAAAGCTTACGTCAAGTCAGCGATCGTAGTTTTGTACCAACACTGAGTAACGAAGAATTAGTAAGGGATTTCCCTACCTCTGAAATTCAGGAATACGCAATATATCTACAGGATAACATTGAATTTGGAAATTTCAGATTAATACCGGGTGTCCGCTACGACTATTATGAATTTACACCCTCCGTCGATGATTTATATCTGAATTCGAATCCCATAGATAGAAATCCCGATTCATTTGATGAAGACAGCTTGTCTTTTAAACTTGGCGGTGTTTGGAACATAAACTCTAACTGGTCTTTATTTGCACAATATGCGGAAGGGTTCAAATCACCACAAGCTGATCAAATTTTTGGTGAATTCCAAAATCCACAGCTAGGATATCAGATCATTGCTAACCCAGACCTCACCCCTGAAAAAAGTCGTGGTGTTGATTTTGGAATTCGTATGCAAAACTCATTTGCAAGCTTCGAGACCACCGCTTTTTACACCAAATTTAATGATTTTATCGAGCAAGCAAGTTTCTTCGATCCACGAGCCGGTTTACTAACTTTTCAATTCCAGAACCGTGAAGAAGCGGAAATCAAGGGTTTAGAATTTAAAGGCGAATTATCTTTGGCGCAATTTAGCGATGCACTTAACGGCTTTAAGCTTCGAGCAAGTGCGGCTTATGCCAGAGGCGATGGCAACGATGAAAATGAGCCAGAAAGACCACTAAATTCAATAGCACCATTTAAATTCGTAACTAGTTTGAGTTATGACAGTCCATCCGAAAAATGGGGCAGTGAATTATTCATTACCGCTGTTGAACGCAAGGACAGGATAAATGACACAGACGACGAATCGTTGTTTGCAACCCCAGGCTTTGCGACTACCGATCTAAGTTTTTATTACAACATTACCGATAAACTGAGACTAAATGCCGGCATATTTAATCTTTCTGATAAAAAATACTGGCTTTGGGAGGATGTTCGAGGATTATCGTTATCTGAAAGAAGCCCGGAATTAGATCGATTTACTCAACCTGGTCGCAATTATGCTTTGAGTTTGAGTTGGGAGTTTTAACCCATATAAGTTTTCCCTCCAGTTTAACTCTTTGGTGAAAGAGCTTGGCACATTAAACTGGAAACAAAATACCCCGCCCTCACCTTCTCAGGCGGGGTATTTTTTTATCCCTAGTGCTTTGAAATATATAAATCCATAGTAAAATACTCGGATTTTCAACTTCCTAACACGAACTAACAGCAGATGAAAACCAACATTCAAAATGCAATTAATCAGCAAATCAATCAAGAACAATCCGCAGCCTACATTTATTTAGGCATGAGCGCATATTTCGAATCTGAAAACCTAACTGGATTTGCATCGTGGTGCCGCGCTCAGTATGAGGAGGAAATTGCTCACTCAATGCGCTTGTTTCAATATTTATTAGATAGAGGTGGGCAGGTGATTTTAGACACTATCAAAGCACCCAGAATGCATTTTGATTCTCCTAAACATGTATTTGAAGTTGCACTAAAGCAAGAACAAGAAAATACTAAATCAATCGATAAAATGTATGAACTTGCCTCGAAAGAAAATGACCACGCAACCATTAGTCATTTGCAATGGTTTGTCGATGAACAAGTCGAAGAAGAAAAGAATGTGAGTGAATGCCTGGCTTTGATTGAACGAGCCGGTGATGATGCTAATGCGATTCTTTATTTGAATGATAAATTTGGCGAGCGCAGCACAGCTGAGAGCGAATAAACCAATTTTAATTCTGCACTGCGATCGATAAACTTATCCTCGACTTACAGAGAAACTTACTTACCACTACACAACTAAACACCCTTAGGCTTGTTGTGTAGTGGATTTCAGAATCAAAACTAATCAAATTTCTCACTATTATTTTCTGGTGGAAGAAATAATACCCCCACCGATGATAATCAGCACAATACCTAAGACGCTAAATAAAGATAGAGGCTGATGAAATAACCATAAATCATAAAATGCTGCAAAGGCAGGCGTCGCATACCAGAACGGTGTAATCCAGCTAGCCTCGCTTATTCTTAAAGCAAGAATATTAAAAAACTGCACAAATGCCATTGCCAGGCCAATTCCTGCTAACACAAGCCATTGCTGCAAATTTGGTGTAATCCAGAAATATAAAGCTGCTGATAACGAAATTATTGCGCCCATTGTGTTGTTAATCATCAAAATCACAAATGGTCGATCTCTATCACTTAATAGTTTAATGAAGATCATTTCAATACCAGTAAACAATGCCGCAAAAACAGCCAGTAAAGCTGCTGGTTGGAAAGCATCTGTGCCGGGTCGAATAATTATCAAAGCACCGATCAGACTCACCGCCGCTGCTACCCAGCGTGTGGCTGTAACATGTTCTCTCAGTAAATAAATTGAAAGTACCATGGTCACAATTACACTTAAAAAATTTACTGCATTTGCATCAGACAATGGGATCTGAGCGCTTGCAGCGAATAGACAAGTCACTCCCAACCACCCTAGAATTGATCGCCCGATATGTAATGACCAGCTGATGGTCGGTGAATTTCGCCCTCTAAGGAAAAAAACAGGTGCAACAAAGATTAATGCAAAACAAAAACGGCCCGCAGATATTTGTAATGGATGTAACGATTGCCCTAAAGTTGGCGTACCGAGCGCCTTTGCCATCAAAGTAGTCAACGCAAACACGGCAACCGCAAGTAATATGAAGACTATACTTTTGGCTTTTTTAAATGTTGGATCAGGCATTGACTATGCTTGACTTTATAGGTCTCAAAACCTGACTGGATGCTAGTAGATTATTTCGTTACTTTTTGCGCTTTTTACTGAACCTACTTCTGGGCGTGTAATGATGAAAATTGCAGAACAAGACAAAACTGCAATCTGAACCAGTACTACTAGATTTGAGCCACCAACTAACCAGGTAATGATTGGCGTGAGGATCATTACAGTTAATGCAATCTTTTTTGTTCTTCTATCGATAGCGCCATGACGCTGCCAGTTTTGAATTAACGGGCCAAATTTTGGGTGATTAATGAGCCAAGCATGCAGTCGTGGTGAAGATTTTGCAAAGGCGAATACAGAAACCAAAACAAAGGGGGTTGTCGGAACTAACGGTAATACAGTGCCAGCAATACCGCAGCCCAGAGACACAATCCCTATCACTAACCAAAACATTCGACTTATATCACTAACAGTCATTATCAATTCAATCACTCCTCAAAAAAGTAAAATTCTATTGGAATATAGAAGGACTCGATCATCCTGAGTCCGTCGTGCATAGTATTGGCATCGTCAAAAACCATTACCAGTATAATAATTAACCAGAATAAATAGTTCTTTTTCATTTCCGCCACCTGAAAACGGGCTCTAAAGGATGAGTGATACAGGAATTATCCTGTATCACTTGACTCCTCTTTCCAGCACTTTGGCGGTTACTAACAAATTCAGCAAGGTCTTACTACTGAATAATAAATAATTCGACATCCATAGTTACCTAGTTGCTTTTACAAATGAGAATGATTATTATTTGCATTTAGACGTCTTTGTCAATTTTTTATTTTAATTAAGTTAAAAATAACCTGAGAATTAATACTAATGGCCACCCAATTAGAATGTGTTGTTATAGCAAAATGGTACAAACATGCGCGGCGGGTGCGATACTGCCGCACCCCTCAAAATACAGATGCAATTAATGAGTATTTGGAGTCCGGTCAAAATGTTATCCGCAAATACTCTGTGGACTCAGCAATAGATGTCTATCTGACTGAATATAATCTGTTGTTAGAAACCATGTGCGATACCCTACTCCCTTATGGCTGGCGCAAACTTTGCAGCGAAAATCTAAGTCGTATTTTAATTCGACTTAGAGCATTGGCTTATACCAAAGAAGAAATTTTAAAGACCCAAACCCTATCAAAAGAACACAAACTGCTCGAGAAGTATTTTTTATAGCTAATAACTAGAATCTAGCATCTACTCTCAACAAGAGAACTTCTTTAGTTACCATTTTATTTAATCTTGGACAATTAAAAAAACGGGTAGCTGGAGTAGCTACCCGTTGAAGGTCGAGAAGTTAATACTCGATTTAGAAGTCGTGTCTTAATCCGATTAGCAGGTCATCTGAATCATTTTCTTCATCAGAGTCAAAATTAGTGTGCAGATATTCACCAAATAATGAGGTACGCGCACTGAGAAAATATTTAGCTGTCAGAATTGTGTAATCCGCATCAATGCTTGGATCATCATCGTCTTCGGCAACTTGATAAACGATGCCGTAACTCGTTTTATCGGTGGGTGAGTACTCTAGGCTGACACCATAACCAGTGTAATCTTCTGAAGAACCATCATCTTCCTGTGCATAAAGCGCGCCCACTCGAAACTGACCCGCTTCATAGATCAGCCCCGCACCGATACGATCAATTTCTTCTTCGGCTTCTTCGGTTACTTCACCTGCTTCAACAACGGCATCTCGATCACCATTTTTCTCGTAAAATACACCTGCTGTTAAACCACCTGTGAAATACTGTAATGAAGCATAGTATTCATCCACACCACTGTCGCTAGCACGGTCGTCACCATCAATCTGCACACCGAAAATAGCTTCTACACTATCAGTAGCAAAACTGTATTGAACAAGATTATCGGCCCGACCCGTGAATGGATTAATGTTATCACCAAGATCTTCTGTCGGATCAATGTAACCGGATGCGACATCTACTGCAGAGTCATCGGTGCCTAAAACAATACGGCCAAAACCACCATCTAAGCCGACATAGGATAAACGCTGACGATCTTGTGACCTAATACTGCCTGTATCAGCATTAACACCAAACTCATAGCGATAAACCGCTTTTAGTCCATTACCTAAATCCTCGGAACCCTTAATCCCAAAACGCGACGATACGTTGGCAAGATCAGTGGTTGTGTCCTCATTGTCGACATCACTGACAAGCACACCAAGACGTACCCGACCATATAAAGTTGGGTCGTCAGCGATGACTGGCGCTGATACTGGAATAATCGTGGCGGCTACCGCACACGAGATGATAGTCTTCTTGAACATAAAGTCCTCTCTTTGAAATAACGATATTAAATTCAATCGCCAAATGGCAAATGATCGTAATCTTTAACCTCGGTTGATGAGATTATTAAGATAATACAAATGATAATTATTCTTATTATCATTTGCAATATTTAATTAAAAAAACCCGCTGACTTGCAGCGGGCGACATGAACTATGAGAGATTAAAAAAGGATCTTATTTTTATAATATTCTTTACTTATTCGTCGTAGCCGACTTTGTCAGCCAATTTTGAAGCATCTGCTCTATGGCTGGCAATTTCTGCCAAGGCAAGATTATCCTCTTTGAAGTCACCCCAGGAACTGACCAGTTCTGAGCGGGCAACATTTGGATTGACAGGATATTCATAATTGACTTCCGCGTAGATTTTTTGGGCTTCATCACTAGAAAGAAATTCCATCAGTTTCAATGCATTTTCTTTGTTAGGCGCAGACTTAGTCATGGCGATACCGCTGATATTCATATGTGTGCCACGATCATCTTGGTTAGGAAAAATGACATTAACTGAATCAGCCCAGGCTTGTTGCTCGCCTTTATCATCATTAAGCATCTTACCCATGTAGTAAGAATTGATGATAGCAATATCACATTCACCTTCTTTAATGGCTTTCACTTGAGCACGGTCGTTACCTTGTGGTTTGCGAGCGAGATTGTTCTTCACACCGGCCAACCATTCTTCAGCCGCCTCTGGACCTGCGTGAGCAATCACTGAAGCAGTCAAGGCGACCATGTAGGCATGTTTCCCTGAGCGGGTGCAAATTTTCCCGGCGAATTTAGGGTCTGCCAACACTTCGTAAGATGTTATGTCTGCTGGATCAACTCGATCCTTGGAGGCCACCACCATACGTGCTCGACCCGTCAAACCAAACCATTGACCATCCGGATCACGATAATTTTCAGGGATGTTTTGATTCAATACATCACTTTCAACTGGTTGCGTTACACCTGCATTGACGGAATCAGTTAAACGACCAATATCAACTGTTAAAATGACATCACCCGGGCTGTTGTCACCTTCTTGCTGCAGGCGTTCTATCATGCCCTTTTTCAAGTAGACAGTATTTACTTTAATGCCAGTTTCATCGGTAAATGCCTTATATAGCGGTTCCATCAAAAATTCTTGCCGATAGGAATAAACATTAACTTCACTCATTGCAAAAATCGTGATTGATGTCAAACCAGTCATTAAGGCTGCTATAGACAAAATCAACTTTTTCATCGTCTTGATAATCCTATTAAACTTTGGGCTCGTTACTTTAACTTCACAGAACTGCTAATGTCAATACGAATGAGATTGATTCTCATTTGAATTATTTCTATACTATCACTCATTCAATCATTAACCATCAATCTAGAAATTTGGAGCACAAGAATGTTGAAAAAATCTTTACCTATTATTTTGGCGACTGCAGGACTACAATTTTCACTAGCTAGTCAAGCTAACGAAGCATTGCAACAGCAAGTTAAAGATCATTATGCTGAACTTGCACACATTATGTACAGCGACTCTTTGGATACAGCTAAATCATTGCAGTCAGCCATCGATACGTTTATCGCTGACCCAAATGAAGCAACCCATCAAGCTGCAAAAGAGGCCTGGAAAGCATCACGTGTACCCTATGGGCAAACTGAAGTGTACCGTTTTGGTAATGCCAACGTTGATGACTGGGAAGGCCAAGTGAATGCCTGGCCTTTGGATGAAGGTTTGATTGACTATGTTGATACTGCAGCCTATGAATACGAGGAAGGCAATGAATTTGGGGCTGCCAATATTATTGCCGGCAGTGATGAAATCAATGCTGATCTACTGCGCAGCATGCAGGAAGCTGGCGGTTCAGAAGCTAATGTTGCGACCGGTTACCATGCTGTTGAATTCTTACTTTGGGGCCAAGACTTAAATGCTGAACCACAAAACCAGGGCTTGCGAAGTCATACGGATTACTTAAGTGGTGATAGCTGCACAAATGGCAATTGTGATCGCCGCGGTCAATATCTCAAAGCAGCAACCGATTTGCTTGTTTCTGACTTGGAGGATATTGTTGCTGACTGGGCACCGGACGCTGAAAATTACCGAGCCGAATTCGTTGCCCTGGATAATAACGAAGCGATCCGCCGTATGCTGTTTGGTATGGGCAGTTTAAGTTTAGGAGAGCTAGCTGGTGAGCGTATTAATGTTGCGCTACTGGCAAACTCACAAGAAGACGAACATTCATGTTTTAGCGATAATACTCATGTTGACATTATTGAAAACGCGCGTGGCATCCGTAACGTCTATTTGGGTGAATACACCGATTCAAAAGGCAACGCTCACACTGGCGCGTCCTTGTCGCAACTGGTTGCTGAAAAAGATGCAGATTTGGATAATCAACTTAAAGCTGCATTAGATAATTCCATGGAGAAAGTCGATCAAATTGGCAGCACCGCTGAAACTGGAACTTATTTCGATCATCAAATCCTACCGGATTACCCTGAGCAAAATGACCAAGTTCGTGCAGCAATTGATGCACTTAAATCACAAACCGTGGATATCGAAAAAGCTGCAGCTGCACTTAGCATTGATAGCTTGGAACCTGAAACAAGTGATTCGTTTAATAGCTAAGAAAAGTTTAAACAGGTCTTTGCAAACAGCCCGGTTTTTGACTGGGCTGTTTGTGTTTTTTGGGCTTCCCAGTTTTGTATTTCTCGCTGCTGCAGCAGTAGATAAACAAAATCGCAGTTTGCTGGCAGGTCAAACGACCGTCAGACAATTTGATCACAATGCTTTTTCCCTGCCTTCTGCTAATTTGCCAATTACTAAACGTGATCAATTTTTTATCGGTAATGCTTTTTTTACTAAACCCTGGGTCAGTGCACCAGCTTCGACTACCGCCCGAGATGGTTTAGGTCCGATTTTCATTACCAACACTTGCCAATCCTGCCATGTCAAAGATGGGCGTGGACGCCCTCCTATCGCCGATGATGAAGCATTTCGTGCTCTACTAGTGCGGTTAAGTGTGGCAGATACTCAGCAACCCGACCCAATTTATGGTGATCAGCTACAAAATCGTTCAATCGAAGATGTGCCAGCTGAAGCCAACCCAAAACTAGATTATGAATATATCGATGGCGAATTTTCTGATGGCACATCTTATCAACTACGTAAACCCATTCTGAAAATCGAAGATTGGGCTTATGGTGAACCCGAACAGGAATTAGAAACTTCACTGCGAGTCGCACCGGCAATGATTGGGCTGGGATTATTGGAAGCCATTGACGAGAAAACATTAATGAACTTTGCGGACCCTGAGGACGAAAACAATGATGGCATTTCTGGCAAGGTAAATCTGGTCGAAGAAATTGGTAAAACTGATAAGGCTATCGGCCGTTTTGGTTGGAAAGCAGAACAACCTACAATAAAACAACAAGTAGCCGCCGCCTTTAATGGTGACATGGGGCTGACTACTTCTCTTTTCCCCAATCAACCCTGTACTGAGTATCAGCAAGACTGTTTAAATAGACCTCATGGTGGCAACCCTGAAGTCCCTGATGATATTTTAACCACCGTTGATTTTTATTCTCACCACCTCGCCGTACCTGCCCAACGCAATGCAGATAAACCTGAAGTCCAACAAGGTCAGGAACTGTTTAATCAGGCCGGCTGCACGGGCTGCCACAAAACTGACATCATCACCGGCGACAATGAGGCATTTCCTGAATTAAGTAATCAACTGATCCATCCCTACACGGATTTACTATTGCATGATATGGGTAAGGGCCTGGCAGATGATCGACCAGCTTTTGAAGCAAACGGCAGAGAATGGCGGACACCACCGCTATGGGGAATTGGATTGGTGGAAACCGTCAATCAACACACATTCTTTCTACACGACGGGCGCGCTAGAAATCTCATGGAGGCTATACTCTGGCACGGGGGTGAAGCCGAAGCATCGAAGAAAGAAGTATTAGAAATGTCAGCAGAAGAACGCGGAAACCTTATTGAATTTTTAGAGTCATTATGAAATTTAGATTTATAGCCTTAATGCTGATTGCTGCAATTAAAGCAGAAGTCGTTTTTGGTCAAAATAATATCGATCAATTTATTGGGACTGTCACCGATCAAGTTATTATCCCAAGCCTGGAAGCATCATTTGAGGCTGCTGAACACTTCGATCAAAGCACTAAAAAACTTTGTGATGATCCAAATTCGAATAATATACTTGAGACGCAATCGCGCTGGGCTAATGCCATGAAACATTGGAGCAGTGTCAGATTATTTAATTTTGGCCCGATGATAGAAGATAACGTCGATCTAAAAATTCATTACTTACCGATCCGGAAAAATCAAATCAAAGCTAATCTGAATAACAATCTAACTTCGGCAGAAAAATTACCGGTATCTGCCCGTGGCCTTGCGACCATTGAATATCTTTTATTTGATCGTGAAAAATCTCAGCAAGAAATAGCCGATGAGTTTTTAAACAGACCTGAACGATGTAATTACTTATTAGTGCTTAGTCAGCAACTTGTTAAGGACAACGAAAAAATTCTTTCTGAGTGGAGTATCTCTTTTGCCGAACTATTTAAAGGTAAGGATGGAAAAATTACTCAAGCGGAAGCACTGGAAAAAATTTTTAGATCAATAATTAGTTACTTTGAAGCTACCATCAAGAATCGACTTAGTCGTCCAGCTGGTATTAATACTGAACAACCGTTGCCTTATAAATCTGAATCATGGCGTAGTGGAGCATCTACCGATAGTATGCTGGCCGGGATTGAGAAATTTGAACAACTCTTATACATTGAACAAGGTCTGAGCGATTTTCTCGAAAAAAATGATCAGTTAATGCTTGCTAAGGCGCTTAATAGACAAACTGAAAACTTAAAAAAATCGATTATAGAAATCAAACCTGATCTATTCACAGCTGTGACAGAATCACCAGAAAAAGTAAAAGTTGCATACACTGACTATTTAAAGCTAACAGACACATTCAAGCAATCAGCCAAAGCGTTAAACATACAAATTGGATTTAATGATCAGGACGGTGATTAATGCGTTTTAGTCGCCGTTCGTTTCTAAAAACCGCACTGTCTGTTCCGTTACTCAACTCAGCACTACTCAGTTCACAAGCTAAATCTGATTCACTTGGATTTATGCTGGCCGCTTGCTCGAATGAATTAGAACAACATTTTATTGCATTGCTCAGACTCGAAACGCTTGAATATAAGTTAATTCCCATAGCTGAACGAGGCCATGCCCTAGCCACACATCCTTTTGTTTTGAGCCAGGCTGTCATTGCTGCACGAAGGCCCGGAAATTCGTTAACTTTGATCGACATCGATCTTGGCAAAGTAATTACTCATACCACAAGTAATCCTAACCGACATTTTTACGGCCATTGCAGCTATACCTCTGACGGAAAGTATTTGCTCACCACTGAGAACGATTATGAAAATGGCATTGGTATAATCTCAATTCGGGACAGTCAGACACTCAAAGTCATTGATGAAATCCCTTCATTTGGCATTGGACCTCATGATCTACAATTTATGCCCGATCAAAACACTATGGTCATCGCCAATGGTGGCATCTTAACCCACCCCGACACGGGTAGACGAAAGTTGAATCTAAGGGAGATGCAACCTTCATTAAGCTATGTGGACTTGCAAGCTGCTAAACTGATCGATCAATACTATTTATCCGACCCCAAACTAAGCATTCGTCACATTGACGTAAACGAAGCGGGTGAAGTAGGTATCGCGACACAAGATCAGTCCGAATATTTAAGTGATGCTAATAAAATCTCTCTCATCGCCATCCACACAAACAAAGACAGACAACCTAATTTGATTCAATTGCCTAAAAACCTCACCTTGGCATTAAATCGTTATACCGCTGATTTTTGTTTTGAACCGAACCATGACACAGCGCTAGTTTCCTCACCTCGAGGTAATCAAATTCTTGTTTTGAATACTAAAACTCAAAGACTGATTAATAGTTATGCGGTAAATCAGCCCAGTGCAGTCGCATTATCGAGAGATAGAAACTATTTTGTTGTATCCACTGCTTACGGCGAAATTCTGTTTATAGATACAAAGACATCGACTATCAAAATGGAAATGACACAATTAATTCCAGGCTTGAAATGGGATAACCACATGAGCATTATCTGAATACTTTTACAAAGTCGATAATTTGGTTTCTCCTAAGGTAGTTTCTGTAAAAACCAACTTAATAACAGTTAGTTATTAGCATAAAAAATTCCAGCGTGAAGAGTTTCTACTGTGTTAATTTACTAATCATATGAAACATCATCGATAGACTACATCACTATTAATGATGGGGTCGCAAATGCCAAACATCTAATCCTTTTCAACCGGCATTCATTCTATTTCTGTAAAATATTATCTGCAGCACAGGGTGCGTCCATAAACATATGGAAAAACTTAAAGCGTCTGACTTTAGTTCAGAATTTCATAAACGCATTATCGCGTTTCACATCCTAGGGATGCATAGATGGACAGCACAACGCGCAGCACTGTATTATTTTGGTAACTCGCAGTATGAATTGGCAACACGAATGGCTGAGTATCTAATGAATGATCCTGATTTAGTCGGAAAATTCTTAAGAGACTTTCCGATTTCGACTGCTCGTTATACTGAGATTACAGATGCATTGCTCCGCAATAGCGTACCTGATTTTCGTTCTTTCGGTCTGAAACCTAAAATGTTACGTGAACTGCCGACTTCGTCGGTAATTAAGTAATTCATTAATCGACAAACCCTGTTCTGCACTAAAAAGTTATCCATTTTTGACCTTGCGACCCCATCACTACCTTGACGAATAATGAGAGTATGCTAGGGTGAATTTAGTGCTAACCAACAGTCATTAGGAGTAAAACATGGCAAGCCAAGCACAAACGGTCATTCACAATGTGAAGGGTAATCAAATCCCCAAGGAGTGGGCCCGGAAGCTGCATATCGATCCAGAAGCGGATGCCGATAAGCTGTTTGAAGTCACTTTCAAACGAGTTGAGAAGCCTAAGAAAAAAGCCTCCTTACCGGAATTACAGGCCATCGCCAAGCAATTACAAGAATTGCCTGACATTAATTCTGACTTTAGAGAAGATGATTTGTATGACGAATACGGATTACCGAAGTAATGGAGGTGGACAATGGTTATTGATACTTCTGCATTAATTTCAGTTCTTTTAAAGGAAAACAATCACAATTCCATTCTCGAGGCACTTGAAAAGCATACCAGCTTTATCTCGACAGCAACGCTACATGAAACGTTTATGGTTAGCTATCAACGTAAGGGTATGCCCGGTTGGCAGATTATTGAGACACTTCTCAGTAAATCGTTAACTGAAATCATTTCATTGGACGAAAGCATCGCTCGGTTATCAATGCAAGCGTATACTCACTTCGGCAAAGGGCAAGGCTCAAAAGCCAAGCTCAACTTTGGTGATTGTTTTTCATATGCAACGGCATTAGCGCTGAATCAACCCCTACTTTTCGTCGGCAACGATTTCAAACATACCGACATCGAATCTGTGCTTTAAAAAAGCACCGCCACTTCGCAACGAGGTGGTTTTTCTTTATAGCCCTTTCACTCAAATTCAACAACCTTGGCAAAAGCGGTTTCCCTGCGTTTCCGTTCAGCATCATCAATTTTGTGTTTATGTCGAGAAATTGTATATCCTCGCACTAATAATTCTTTTGCATTGTTTCTCATGACTTTGATTTTTTCAATGGCCTGGTTTGGTGAAAGTAGCTCAATATAACCAGATAATTCTTCTGACAGAGAAGTCTGAATCTTTTCAAGATGTGACTGAGAATCTGAGATAAGCCAAATTCGCTTGAAACCAGCTTGATAACACTTATAGGCATTATTAATTTCATGGTCGGCCGAGGTAGTCTGTGAAATCTCACAGGCTATTTCTACTTCACCAGTATTAATAACCAAATCAACATGCTGACCATTGCCGATATGCTTTTCAACCATGGCTCCAAACCCCCTCGCTTGAGCCGTAGTTTTTAAAATCCCCTGAATTTCTTTATGCCTGGCACCACCCTTACCTTTTTCTTTACCCGAACTCTTCGTGTCAGGTTTATTTCTAGAAGAGGCTTGAGATTTTGAGTATGTTGTAGGATCTGTATCCTGGTAAGAAGATAATGGCTGACTTGAACGGGCCTGGGCTAGGGATATTTCAATGTCAGACAATGGTTTTGCATACCTCTCTCTGGATACTTTTTTGATCGCTTGTGTTTTGTACCGAGCAATATCTTGGTCGATTTCAGGCAATGGATAGGTTTTTAACGAAAAGTCGTAATTTGCCTGCTCTATTCGTCCAATCGCTTCTCCAATTCCTAGGCTTTGTAAATCTTTCGAATCAAACTCCGAAAATCCTTCAGATAACACTCTGGCATCTCGGTCCCCCATCCGAAAACATATTCGGGTATAAGGATTGGCAATTACCGATGCCGCAATGGCTTTGTTTTGAATCGAAAGCTGAGTAAGTTCCTGGTGAGCCAAGATCATGCCCAAGTGATACTTTCTCGCACCGGATAAAGTTTGATCAATTGAGGGCACAACGAAATTCTGAAATTCATCGATATATAACCAGAAGAAACGCCGCTGTTCTTGTGATATTGCCTGTCTAGATAAGGCTGTTTGATGAATCTTTGATGCAATCAGTGCACCGAGTAAATACGCATTTTCTTCACCAATACCACCATGGGATAACTTGGCTAATAAAATCTTGCCGTTATCCATGACATCAGCAAAATCAATCGTGCTTTGTTTTTGTGCGACCATATGTCGAATCGGCTTAGGTCTTAAGAAAGTATTGAGACGCGTTAATACCGGCGCTTGAGGTCGACCGCTTAGCATTGGAAATTCTTTCTTCCAGAAATAGACGACCTCGTCATCTAGAACTGTTTCTAAAAATTCATACCTGAAATCCTGCTCAACCAGAAAACGCCTTAAATCCAATAAAGTACCGCCTACTTCACTTTCTAAAAATGCCAGTATGCCATTCGATAGTACGGCATTCATTTGATCACCCCAGGTTGTCGCTAAGCGTTCAAAGACAGCGGCTAGATCACTAGAAAGTAATGTTTTTTCAAGATTGGAATGGGCATGAAGAATGTTAAAACCAATCGGGTACTGTTCATCACTTGGATCGAGTAGAATCACATCATTAAATCGGTCATCAGGAATAAAACTTAATGTCTGATCAATTAAATCTCCATGGGGGTCTATAACACATAATCCTTCGCCGGCTTCAATATCCTGCTTAATACAGTTTAGAAAGAGCGTTGATTTACCGGTACCTGATGAACCCACCACATACATGTGCCGGGAACGTTGTTCAGAAGATTGACTAACCTCTTTTGTAACTCCCCGATGCTCGTTTAGTCCCAGAACCAATTCATGCCCAACGGCTAAATCAGGCGCGGCTTTGGTTTTGATCCGTTGCCGTGATAGTTTTTCGCTTTTGACAACTTCATCTGGATAATGCAGAAAGCCGACCAACTCATCTAATGACAACAACATGCCACTTCGATGGGTGGTACGCTCGACCACATCACGCCAATGATCATAAGCATCATAGTTTTCATTATTAAGTGGCATGAGATTATTCGGTGCAGACGAATCATACTGTGCTAGTGCACCACCAATCGATCTAGCTATTTCTAATCGTCGTAATTCACTCTCGGCAATAATAGCCAATCTAATCACTGAAGAATACAAGGGTGTACTGGTTTTTTCTTTAACAGAAGTAACCAGCTGTGCACCATCTATAAATAGCGGTTTACCATCAATATCAATAACCGAGCCTCGTAATTGTGAGGCCCAAGACTGATTCGTATGCTTAAACAATATCTGAAAAATACATTGCTCTTGATCTCGAAGCATATCCATGCCACCAATCAATGCCGTCAGTGGATCATGCTTTAAATCTGTGATTCGTTGAAGTGAATACATCACTTCATGCTCAAGCGCGAAATCAACGACAAGTATTTTATCTGAGAAAGTATCGCCGTTTATCACATCTGTAATCTCAGTCACTGTTGCCGTAGGTAAGTGCGCTCTGATTTGTTGTAAGAGTTTTTCACTATCAGATTGCCATCCTGAGAGTTGCACAACAATCTGATGGGATGAACCAACAATCTCAAAACTTAAGTGCCGACTCGAATAACGAAGCGACTGCAGAAAATTCTTATAGGTGACTAGACTGCCTGTGTGGTCAGTAGGTAATGCAATTTGGAATGAGCAATAATCTTCATCAGGAATTAAAAAGCAACCTGGCGAATCAATAAATTCATACTCGATATTGTTTTGTGGAACAGCCTGAGGTTCTTTTTTCTTAAAAAAACTCGATATGCCACTCGATAATTCACTCAAGAATGTTTCCTGGCGACCATCATCAATGGCAGGAGGTAAAGGCTTGAGATAGATACCTAGCGGTACAAGCGATGGCTCCAAGTCAACTGTATATTCATGAACATCCCAACCACGAAGCCGTCTCTCCCACTCATAAAAGGCATCTGCAATCTCATCGGCCCATGACATTAACGTTTAGCTATACTTACTTTGATTCGAATAAATCTTTCATTTTGGGCTTACGATCCTCCCCTTCTATAGGCTTAATTCCCTTTTCATTTGTATGTTTATCAATGACGTCTAACATGGCGCTATGCACCAATGATTGGAACATCATCATTGTATCGATCTTGTAATAAGTATCCGGTTTAAAGAACCGCTCAAAGAAATATGCTAGCCAGCTTAATAGTGGAATATTGTATAAAAAAGCCAGAAGGCCAGATGGAATTTCACCGAGCCACCAGGAAAAGAAAGTCCCATTACCAAATGGAGCACAGCATATATCGAACGCAACTTCTTTTCGGCGAACCCGAATATATTCGCGTTTAGCTGACAACATTCCTCCCTCACCCCACATGACAGATGTCTTCTTGGTATCTGGAACCTGTTTTTCCTCGATAGCTAGTTTTAATTCTTCATAAAATTGTTTAGGAGATAATTCCAAACCTTGAATCATCGTACTCCAATTCGAAAAAATTGATAGAGGTTTTGGCATAACTTATATTTATTAAGGGTCCGTTTTAGTTATTATTAATTAGGACAAACCTGGTCAATAATCTCACTATTTTCTTTTTCAATCACTGCTTGTCGCATCAATGACACGACGGGACCCAAGTTCATTTTTTGAGTTGATAACTGAGGATATTCTGTGTTCCCTGTATATATTGGAAATATGACTTCCCCTTCCTGAAATTGCAATAATGGCCAGCCGCCTAACTCCGTGTAATCGAACCCACCCTCATTATCAATTACTTTTACATATGCTTGGTAATTTGTTGTGGGACTGATGATATTTATGCAGGGACCAACATCTACTGGCTCAACATAAACACTTTCAATGCTTTCACCCGCTTGGAAATTTACAGTAGAAATTCGTTGAGTTTCATCTTCTGTTGAACCGTCAGGCACCCAATTAGCGATTTCATCAAAAACCGACTGAAGTGAACCAGGCTCTTCTTGAACCAAATATTCTGATACATTCTCGGTAAATTCAACTTCAAATACGCCATTATAAACATTAATAGGGACATTAATATATTGAGCAAGATAAATACCATAATTCTCTACAATCAGTCTTGAGCCGCTTTCTATAGCAATTTTTATACCATTTTTTACAGTAATGTTATTAAAACTAATCGGCTCAGAACCAGTTCTGAAATAAAAATTATCAAATGTTGAAAGATTAATTCCAGACAAGATCACAGGCGGATCGAGTACTTCATAGTCTATGCCTTGCTGTTCAAAGAAAGCAACAATATTCGATTCTTCAATATCAAGAACATTAGCATCTTGTACTAGAATTGCATTTTTAATTGTAGTTGCACCGTTTTCATCAAACAAAGACATAATTTGGTCAATGATCCTATTGCCAGCCACCTCTCCCCTGAGATATGCTTGGGTAAAGCTATGACACTCCACAGAATTTCTCAAAAGTGCGATGCTAATTTCTGGAGGGACAACAGGAGGTATATCACACCCTAATTGATTACTTATGTTGTGATCCAAGGCACCAGGAACAAGATGAATAAAATCACTAAGCAAAGTTGTATAGCGGTTTGGATCTGGACCACGTACTCTATTGGCTGGTGTTGCTACTGAAACTATACTGAAATTATCATCATTCCCAATTTGCTCGTAAAGTATATTCTCAGTCATTTCAACATAAGCTGAATTAGCATAAAAATTGCCTTGAGAATGTGCTACCAGAATTAGCTTTTTTTGAAGTTTCAGATCATCATAATATGAATTTGTGTGTTCTCTCAAGGTTACAAAAATATCATCAGTTGCTTGAAATTCTTGTGTTTGGATTTCCTGAATTAAATAATATGCGTCCTCGTATTCATCCTCAAACAACAATTGTTCATACATTTCAAGATCTTCATAGGAATAGATGAAAGGAACAAGCATAGGGTAATCACTTTGAAGCCCTCTTTGAACAAACGCTTCTAACAAATCATTAACCATGCCTTCTGAATGGTTATATGCAATACCAAACTCCAAGCACCTGATATTCAGTCCATTTTCTCTAGTCGCTTGACTAACTTGGGCCTTCAAGTCTTTCATAGAGGCTATGGCGGCAGCTCTTGTATTTGCAACGCCATTGACATAGTAAATTTTATAATCTTGTTCACATGCGATTGCATTTTTAATAGCTGCATCACCTATAAGAAAGTAAAATAAAAAAAGAAAATTCAGCCATTTAATTCGCATTTCATCAGCTCCCCGTTAATTCAAAATCACACCGTGATCGTTCCCCATTTTCATCCTGAGGAAAATCAACAACACTAGCGTGTATTGATAGATACTTGTTATACATCTGAATTCGCTCTCGCGTATTCAAAAAAACCATTAGTAAATCGTCTGTTGAGAGTAACAATTCAGCATTTTGTTTTAAATATGACTCACAAATCACGGCATCCCATGCTTTTTTAGTAGATTCCTCTGCAACAATATCATCATTAATTTCTACCGCAGTAATACCAGCTTGTTCAGCCTTCCCAAATTGTGAGAGAACTGCTGTTGTGACAGTAGAATTTGAGCTATTCAAGGCAATCCACCTCTGTACATCATCTCTCAAACCATCATTGTCAGAGTCTATACCTGCTATTGTTAATTTCCCTTCTTCACCAGGATCAGTAGGTAAGCCGGCTGGCTCAATGTTCAAGGTCACTTTAAGTGGTACTGAATACTTAACAGGATAATATTTTGTTTTTCCTCGGAATTTTATTCTCCTATACATTTTGACCTCTAAGTCTTTGGAAGAAAATGCCATACCTTCGGGTACTGTAGAACGAAGATTGATATTTAAACTTTTATTGTTTTTTAATTTTGGCAGCGTCTCCGGTGACACTTCCAAGAGATCTTCACCTTCTCCACTAACAGCCAAAACAAATCTTCCAAACCGCTGACTTCTTTTCAACCAACGGGGCACATAAAATTCAATTTCTTTGTTGAGTGTTTGACCAGGAGGAACAACTAAGCTTAATTCTTCTGGTTCGAATTTAGCCTTAGGAAGCTCCCAAGAATAGGCTATTGGTAAATAAACAAGATAGGATATTAGAAGAGCAAGACCCCAAAGAAATGTTTTCTTTATCAAGAAACATTTAGATTGTAGATAAGTATTTTCTTTCATAATGTATATCTATTAATTTAGTTCAATTACTTAAGTCTGCCTAATAATCAAGTTATATATCCATAAAAGCATCTATACAAAATTTGTCAATTATTGGAATATTGTTTTTAAACTCTGAGCTGCTTAGTGAAATAAATGTAATTGACTAAACTTGCATAAATCTATTTTCACGGATCAACAAGGTAGATTAAATCAAGAACTAGGCCTCGGAACTACTAGAACTAGTTATAGGTTTCGGATAAAAACCTGATGTTTAGCGTAAATCTCTGACCGATCTTTAACATTAAGTTTCTTTTTTACATTTCCCCAGTGGAAGTGGCCGGTAACTTTTTTAATGCCGTGAAATTTAATAAAATCAGCAACTCGGTAGCCATTGGCTAATAATTCAACCAATTGGCGCTCACGCTTAGTAAGAATAGGATTATCCCAAATGGGTTGTTTGTGAGATAGTTCTTTTGTTACTGACGATGTTAGAATTTTGATAAGGAACATCCCAGTATATGCACCAATTTTATCCTGAATAGTTTCGATTAAAGTTACAGCTAATGAAAACTCATTCCCACTGACTACAGATTCAGAAGGAGTAATTGAAGCACTTTGATTCCTATTTTCATCAAGAGCATTTTTCTCATTTTCAAAAAGATTTCTGAATACCGGATTTTTAATTCTGAAATAATTTTTCGCGTCAATAAATAGCCCCATATTTTCATTAAATAGAGCAGTTGCTTTATCATTTGCCAAGATTAATGAGCTATCCGGTTCAATTAGAAATGCAGCTTCTGGTTGTTGCTCCAGAAAAAATTTTAAATATTTGGGGTTTAATCCCGATGCTCTATAGCGCTGACCATAACGCCATGCGTTTTGCATGTCCGATTGAAGTTCTACGGTGTAATTTAAGATTCTCTGCTTTATTAAGTCATCTTCAGCTGGGAAATAAAGATTCATCGCAACCCAAGTTTTTGAAAATGTTCCTATATCTACAACAATAGTGTCGCTAATTCCTTGTGGCTTTAACCATTCCCAAAATGGGCTGGTTTTTATATCTTTTAAATTCACATACTTAGAAAGTGGGTACGGCAATGTTGGATGATAGAGCTTTTCAAACTCAGTCCAGGGATCAAATTCAATATAATGTTCGATAAAACTGCTGACCTCCTTTTCAGAGAAACCATAAAGTAATGGACTGCCAAGATCGTAGCGAACTACTTCTGGGATAATTATTTCAGCACTTAGGCGGTCACGGAGTGTGATTATTCCCTTAGCAGCGCCTGTTGATTCCGACAACAATCGCAACACATCTTGCCAAATTTCAATATCTTCAATGGTCTTATAAATAGTTTTTTTTAATAATTTTAAATTATTCATTTTTTATTTTAATTAAGGCCAACTATTGAAGGACACTTGCACGGCCAATAAATTGTTATTAGTAAACACTACTATCTTTGAACAATCATAGCACCGTAGTCAAGGCTTTCAGGATCTGGATAGTAGTTTTCTATTTCCCAAAGTAATTGAAATCCATTTTTTTGATAAAGCCTGAGTTCTGGATCACGAGAATATCCATGCACAGTTTCACTCAAGTAACTTTTAATGCTGCCATTATTTTTAGCCTGCCATTTTCGAAATCCAGGCAGTCTCGATCCTAAACATAAGATACTGCATTTATTACTTGTAATGAAAATATCATAGTAATAAGCGATCACTAAACCGCCTATCCCAAACTTTGCTCCTTCAGGCAATGCAGACATACTGACACCATAAGCAATTTGACCATTTGGTTTATGTGTTTTGTCTATAAAACCATTATCAGTTTGCTCTGCCCAAGTCTTAGTTGAGATTTCATTAACTAGTTGTGCTGATGCATAACCAATAATTTCGCCGTCACTTTTTTCAGCCACAATGCTACCTAGAGGATATACCTCACGCCGCTGTCGAATTTGGGCTTCAGTTGCAGCTGAGTCGGCCCAAGCGACTTTTTCAATCTCTATAACTTGCTGGATATCATTTATACACATACGTCTAATCTTCATTGGTCGTCACCTTTCAATCGTTTTCAGTGACAGAAGATTAGGTTTTGTACTATCCTTGGTCAGTGACCTGACCGTGTACTAATAGTGCTTTAAGCTAAAACTGATAAATCCAAATTCAAATCACAACAAATCATGCCAGACCGACGAAAATCCAAACCACTACGTAGACTGGATAAGCTCCAACTTCCCCCGCCAGAGAATCATCATAAAATGACCGCATACGAGTTATTCAAAGCTCTTCGTGAAACTGGAGATTGGACCTATCCAGCAATTACAAATGAAATCAGCACATTAACCAATAATGATGAATTAGGCGAAAACACTGTTAAATCATGGGGACGCAGGAAAGATATCAAGGTACCAGAGGGTGATAATAGAGATGCACTATTTGAGCTAATCCGAACTCACTGCACGAATCCAACTGATTCAGAAGACTGGATAATCGCATTAATAGAATGTTGGAGACGGACAAAGGCTGCCAAAGCTAAAGCATCTAAATGTGCAACAGAGGTACGAAAATCCGTACTTAATTCTCCTTATCTTAGACAATTACCCGCGCTTTTTGAAACAAATCGAACACTACCACTTGCAACGGCTTACGTTGACTTGAGCCTGGCAATATCCACAAACACAGCGACTAATCCTACACTTTTAGAGTTAAATCTTTCATTGGCGGAAAAATTAGAACAACGAGCAATTAAAAGACATACCGTAAGACAACGTCCAAAAGATTTTTTAGATAAAAAGATTAATCAACACACGCTCATTCTTGGTCCACCAGGGGCAGGAAAATCGAGCTTACTTCGACGAATCACCATGGAAATCGCTCAAAAGAAATGGAAGTCAACAAACATTCCGCTATTTGTAGAGGCAAGACTTTATTGGAGTAGACGTAAAATTGATCCATCTTTAAATTTAATAACTTTTGCTTTGCAAAACCTGTTACCGCTAAGTGTTGATATTAATCAGGCCGTAAATCTTCTATTGGAAGAATCATCCAGCAATAAACCTATATTACTACTCGATGGCTTGGATGAAATTGCCACAGATAAAGAAGCTGTTAATGAGATCTATAGAGAGCTCAGACAATTGACCAGTACATTACCATGGATCGTGACAGCCCGGCCTGCAGGAGTAATGTCATCACCAGGCGAAACGCTACGTTGTGAAATGGTTGATCTAGATGATGAAGCAATTGAAAGATTAATTGATAATTGGTGCAAACATAATAATGAAATTCCAGAAATTTTTAACAAAGAAAGTTTTAAAACCGAGATATTTAGCTCATCTGGTACGAACGATATGGCAAGAAATCCCTTTTTGCTCACCGCACTTTGTTATATAAAAACCAATGCTCCAGATAAGAAATTGCCTGTGTCTCGCGTTGAGATATATGAAACTTTGTTTGAGAGAATTACTTTACAGGCTAGACGTAAAGACCCAGAAGTCTTGTCAACCCAAGCTTTAGATGCCCTAGAAAATTTTTCATTCTATCTTTATACAGAATCTGAAGATGGGCCAACCCAAGTATTTAGTCTAGATCATTGGAGAAAATTCGTAATAAAACAGAATATTGATGTAGATATTCAACATCATGTTCTTCCTTCTCGATTATTATGTGGTTGGGGTGAAGCAGAGCCTTATTATCACTTTATTCACCTTAGTCTGCATGAGTACCAAGTTGCAAAGTACATGTTGGAACTAACTCCCAATGAAGTTTTGAATCGTCGATTTATTCCTGGTTGGCGTTCTGTTTTTAGATTTTATGGTGCTTTACTACATCACCGAGGAAAAACACAAGAATTTCGAAAATTCACACAGACTCTATATGACGAAGAAGACTTCAACCATTTCTATTTATTCATTCTAGTTGATATTTTTTCTTATGCAGGAATAAAAGATACAACCAGCTGGATCGGTACAGATTTGCGAGTTGAACTAGAAGCAGGTTCTATGACGGGGTTTGAATTTGGCTCTAATGCGATGATTTACTATCTTGCAGAATTAGATCCAGACTATGTTGTAGAGATGGCCCGTGCTGGTATTGAAGATATCAATCAACTCTCTAAATCAGAACCAGATAGCAAGCACCATTCATTTAAAGGAAAGAACTTCATAGATATTGGCAAAACACCATCTTCACCCTACGAACAATTGGCACGGGCAAAGACACAGATTAGCAAAAAGATTTTGCATGATACATTCTGGGGAGATAATCAAAAACTAGCCTTAATGGCCGCTAATGCTTACTCACTAGTTTCCACACCATCAGATAGGCAAAAAGTAGTCAAAGCAGGAGAAAATATCATTGAATTTGATGACATGGCGACTAGAATTTTTGCATTTACTTTAGAGTCTAGGCGCCCAGAATTTTTACCGTTTCTAGAAAAAATTGCACAGCTATTCATTAGCACTGCAAAAGATCCCTTTAATGATGTACTAACTGTAATAGCAGATATTAATGGTGAAAAAGCAGCTAAAATTCTGGAGAAAATTTTAAAACTTACCGCAAGAAATATAAAAGAAAATCTTAATGCGTTCGAGATAAGCATGGAAGCCGTGCTTAACATGGGTGGTAGCGATGCAGTTAAAATATTATCTAAAGTTGCTGAATTGCCTGAAACTGAAGAATACCGAGTCAAATTAAGTTGCTATAGTTTAGGTGCAGCGCCCACCAACAACACAGCATTTCTAGAAGCCCTGTCAAAGAAAACAAACACTGATGAATTAATAACCAGCCTTGGATACGCAGCTTATTATAATAGAGTCGCCTCAGATGAAATAATATGGGAATTGAAAAATCGTCTGGAAATTGATGCAGAACATGATATTTATGATTTAGTTTCAATAGAATCAGAGAGATTGAATATTGGGCGAGAACCTATTCTATGTGACTTTTTATTGGATTTTGCAAAACATTTATATCCTACCATTAATGAACAAAACGAAAATTATGAGCAAGCTGTAACTTGTTTTGTAATGATCTTCAGCACGCTTGGCATGACTCCATATCACCCAACGATGGAATTTGTTGAATCGATTTTATTTGATAATGAGGATAATGTCAGCCAGCATGTTCTTACTGCAACTATTGATCTCGCAGGTCGTCTATTATCAGGAACATCAAATCTTGCGTATTTAAAACGACTCAAAGAACTATTATTTGACGAGGATGGACCTGACCCCCAAATTGTTGCGTTAGCAATAGGACGAATAGACCTAGAGGAGCTTTTTCGATTACAAAATGCAGTTGGAGCAAATGATGCAATTGAGCAATTAGCTGCTGACAACAGCATCATGATCTTTGAAAAATTTTGGGTTGATCAATCTGGAAACTGTATAAATTGGAAAAATCCACCTAGAAAAATATTGTATATATGTGATCTCGAATTATCAGATACTTCTCAGAAATTAAGCCACGAAATGAGTCGTTACGGTTTTTGTCTAGATTTCAAAGAACCTGATGAATGTATTGCTTGCGTAATATTCGGCAAACCTAGTGACGAATATGAGAAAAACTTGGAGACGTTAGCCAGATATAAAAAGCAACAAGATGACACTTTTCTAACTTTTAACATTTCTGAGAAGTTAACCTATAAAAAAGCACGAAAGATGGCAAAAAGAATTGCAACTGAAATCGATTCTATTAATTGATTTTGGCTCACCAATATTCATTAGACACTTTTAGTACACTGTTGAGTACCTGATTTACTTTTAAAAAAACATGATGATTTTCTTCCTTTTTACAAACATTCAAGGAAGTCATCATGAGTTACTTAATTCAAGGATATAAGTCTTGGTAAACTTAAAATCTGATCCATTCCACCCAACAAATTGAGTACTACTATTCTCCTTGTCATAAACCATTTCAACAATGGTCGATTCAGATTTAGCCGACACGATTCGTTTTAGTTTCTTGGGCTTAGTTGAGGGATTCATAGTTTTTTTTAACTTATCCCTTTAGACTAGCGAATCAGTTTAAAAAAAATAGGAATGGAGAATTGGCATGCCAAGACTCCCATTCTATTGCGCATGCATTGAAGTTGATAGCTTGAATACATGCATCCAGATACAAAACAACTTATTGAACATCAGCTTCAGCAATATCAAATAACCGATACTCTAGCTTCCTCCTCCATTGTGAAGTACCGCTGTTCACTCAAGCGTTTTTTTTCGATGATTGATCGGGAAAGATTTGATCAGATAAATCTAGCTGATTTCGATACATTTATTCTGAGAATGAAGGAAAACGGTGCCGGCAACAGCCGTATTGCCAACGTCATCTCTGCGGTAAAACGGGTGCTTGGAGATTTAAAAAAATCTGGATTGGTGAATAGTTCCATCATCCTAGATGAAATCAAAAAGCCCAAAATTCCAAAACGACCGGTTAGCTACCTGACCAACGACGAGGTTGCACAATTTCTAAAATGTATTCTGGATGATATGGATCATGGTCTGGCCATTCGAAAAGTACGAATGATGGCGCTCGTCATTCTGCTTCTACAAACAGGTGCCCGAATCGGTGAGGCATTATCAATCAAAACCAATGACATAGATCGAATTAATTTGGAAATCCCTATTATTGGTAAAGGTAATAAACCGCGTAAATTATTTTTAAAAGAAGAAGTGATTCACTGGTTGGATCAGTATTTGAAAATCAGAAAAGGTGCGTGCAATTATGTATTCACAACACTTGATGGTAAATCCAGGTGGAGCCAAACGGATGTGGGAAGATCATTCAGACGATACCGTCGACTGTCAGGGATTCAAAAGCATTTTACCCCGCATACTTTCCGGCATACGTTTGCCACATCCCTGGCCTTCGATAATGTGTCGTTTAGTATTGTCCAGGCATTACTCGGTCATAGTAATTTGGAAACCACAATTAAGTACTACATCGGTCCTGTTGAACAACGTCAAGCTCGGAAAGTAATAAAAGATCAGCATTTCAACTTTATTCCCCAGGCGAAGCTGTCTGATCGGGCTTCAAACTGTAATTAAGAAACTGGCTGTGAGCTTGTTTCGCTTTTTGATTATCAATCCCTAGATAATATTTACAAGTTGTATCCAGGTTTTCATGGCCTAGAATTTCTTTAACATGTACCAACGGGCAGCCATTAAAAACGAGATTGGTTGCCACCGTATGACGCAGAATATGTGGCGTTAACTTTTTCTCAATCTTAGCCAGTTTCCGATGTCGTGCGAAAAACCGCCAAATATCATTACGCTCTAAGGTATTAATAGGTTCTCGGGTCACAAATAGTGATGGATGACTGTCAGTGCGCGATTGAAGATATTTATGAATCCAGTCTAAAGAGCGTTGAGTAAAAAAGACCTTTCTTTGTTTATTACCTTTTCCGATAATCATGGCTTCACGATTCTCCCAGTCAATGTCCTTGCGTTTTAGTGAAAGTGCTTCACCAATACGCATTCCAGAACCAAGGAGTACTTCAACCAGCGCTCGAAAACGAAGACCATTCCAAGTAGATGTATCAATCGTTGAAATGAAGTCATCAACTTCCTCTTCCGTTAAGAAAACAACCTCGCGGTGAATCCGCTTAAGCGGTTTAATAAATTTTGGCTTGATCGTTTTAAGACGAAGGTAATCATTACAATACACCAGCAGGCTTCGAATAGCATAAATCATGCTGGAAATATGCGAGTGAGAAACACCTCGCTTTATTAGATTCGCTTTAAGTTGAATGAAGTCATCAACAACCAGCGCTTCAACGGGTTTATCGCCAATTTCCTTGATAAGCAGTTTAAGTGACTGCAGGTATTTTTGAACTGACTGCTCGGTGAGATTCAGCTCATACCGTGCATATTCAGCATACCCACTCACCAATGATGAGATCGGATTATTGGCTGAATTTCCATCTATACCGTAGAAAGCACTTTCTTCTACGGTGGGTTTTTCGCCTTTCATAAGCAAAAAATGACAGCGCTGTAGCTGTCATTTCTTGGCTCATAGTAGTTTCAAATCCTTGTGCGGTTAATTCCAATAAGTCCTTTTGTGGTCAGTCCAAACGCCTCTGTGGAGGCAAACTATAACCTTTGAGTCGTAAACGATCATTCATCAAAAATGTTTGACCGATCAACCATAATTGGTTTGAGAAGTTGATACTGAATATCAACTCTGTACACCGATCTCCCTAGAAAGGAGGTGATTGCAGACAGATAGAATTGGAATTTTCCGCCAGGAATCTGAGCTTATGAAATGCAGATACAGGCTGGATAATTATTGTTAACACTATTCAGAATACAATATTCACAATTTCTGTCAAATTGGTTAGCTCATCAAAATTAGTGCATTAAGATGGTACTGAACTGGTGCTTTATACTCTTTACTGCCATTCAAGCACGTTTGACTTATTAGGCAAACGCCCCAGAGCGGTCGTTAAAGAGTTACCAATCAATCTATCAATTACGTAAAATCATTACCATTTAGCGGTATACACTGAGCCTATGCTCCCGAATGGGGCTTTCTTTATCAATGTTATGTATAATTCCTTCTTAACAAGAACGAAAAAGGATGACACATTGGATCTAACCGAGAGAGGATTAATTCCGATTCCAATTGGTAAAAATAGCCTATTTTCTCCTGCTTTTGTAGGCGACCAGACGCTTGTAGTATTTATTCATGGATTTAGAGGAAAAGCTCTCTCGACGTGGCTAGCATTCCCGGATTTCATAGATAAATATGATGGACTCCGTGATGCTGACATTTTGTTCTACGGATATCCTTCACGACCTCAACGTTTGCAGAATATTGCAATTAACTTAAGGCTAGATATAGATCAAATCTGGCGTGGGCGTGAAAATCTTGGTCCTACTGCTTCGAGAATACTAGAAGAGCGAGATCAATCAACAAAACAATGGAGTCGAATACTTTTCGTTGCTCATTCCCTAGGGGCAGTTGTACTGCGCCGAGCGCTATTTGATTGTTGTCTAGACAACCGGAGTCACTACAACGATTATCATTGGTCACGAAACTCAGCTCTTTGCCTCTTCGCACCTGCACATACAGGAGCGAATGTGTTAGGACTTATCAACGAGACGCTTTTTGGAATTGGAATTCCAATAGCTCCTTTTCTCAAGCTTATATATCCTTGTTTGCAGGATTTGGAAGAAGGCAGTCAGACTCTTGTATCGCTGCAGAGTGATTACAAAAGCATGTCACCGTCTATGCGTAGTTTCACTAATGCTACAATAGTAGCACTCGCAGAATTTGATAATGTAGTTGAGCCCACTCGATTTCCTGGCGATCCAATTCCTGATCAATTTAGAGGCCGAGGACATATCAACTTATGCAAACCTAATGAGGAATTCATTGATCCCGTTCACACGGTATATAAGATAATGCAAGAGAACACCTTGTTCGGCAAGAACCATGCCTCTGACATAAAACCAAAATGAATGCAAAAACCTATGAGCCGATTCTTCGTAGCTTGGAGGCGTTTCTTCTAGACAGTGAAATGTGGCCTAAAGAAATCAATGACGACGTATCGTTGAGTAAATTCTCTATACATCTTCTACTATCTAAAATTACAGATTTACCGAGGAAGGATTTGATGTTGAATCTTTCGCCGATGTTAAGAGTAGTTGCACTAAAGAGAGAATATGATGGAGCATCTATATTCATAGCATGGTCACTCGCAAATTCTTACAAATTTGATGACCCTGATACACCTATCAACAACAAGTATTTCACAGATTGGTTAAACACGAAGAAATCGGGAAAAAACATTATTGTGCCTGATTACGATGAACTAACATTAGCAGATTTCGCAGATGAGTTTCTTCATCTCCATTCGGAACTGGGTTCACTGCAACAAGCAGCGATAAGCGACGGAGATTTACCAATCTTTAGTGTCTTAGTTGATTCTTTAATTTATTTTGACAAAACCGAAGATATGGTGGCTCTTGCCGAGCGAGTCTTAAATGAGTTGGCCAGTGCTGCACGCGAAGATCCTGCTTATATTCTTGCGGAATCTCTAGAGCAATTTGGCTTTTCGACTGTCAATAAGGAGATTGGGTCAGGAATAACAAAGTCACTGAAGGGCGGTAGGGTTTCAGGTGGTAGGGTTTCAGGCGGTAGGGTCCGAGGCGGCAAAGTCACTAAGAATTAAATCCTCTGATAAGGCAATCTAGTTAGGCAGTTCGATCTACAAACGAATGGCTGCTTATTGGCGAGTCCACCGAATTTGAAATTATCGTCGCAGGTCTCTTTTGGGCAAAGTCAAGCCATTTTATTATTGGAGCAATCCAGTTTCTTTCTTTCAATGTTAAAAAACACCTCCCTATCAAAGAATGAGGTTTGAAAAATTTATAAATTTAACTGCCACTATTTAATCTCAATAACTTCACTATTGAATCCGAGATGCTTTTCAATTCGTTGGACCCGCAAGGCCAGTGAGTCGACGTTGTTATCAATTTTTGATCCGAGCCTATAAAATCCAGCGTTCATGTCTCCTTTCACTTCCTCAAGCTCATGTTTAAGTTCATCGAAGTTTTTGTCTGTGTATTCGCGTAAAGATTCGATTTTTTTATCACTATATTGTTGCTGTGATTCGAAGCCAGCATTAATCAACTCTGCTTGTTTAGAAAAATGTTGATCAAGCATTGTTTCGAATTTTTTCTCGTCCATGAGTATGATTTATAAAATTAATAGTCAGTTGGAAGGAGGTGATTGCAGACAGATAGAATAGGAATTTATCGCCGGGAATTTGAGCTTTGAAATGCAGATACAGGCTGAAGTATTATTGTTAACTATTATCAGAATACAATATTCACGAAATCTGTCAAATTGGTTAGCTCGATAAAATTTTATAGTGAGTTTTGTATTCACTTAGTCTTATTAGTGCCAAATATTTTGTTCAAAATATTTCATATGGTTGATTATTGTTTTTTCATGTCAGTCAACATATATATCAATACGAACTAAGTTCGAGTCTCTTTACCAGCACATGATGTGGCACACCGCCACAACTCCACTCCTCTAGAACGTATTTAAAGGCTTTATTGCGTAGACAGTAACTCCATTGAGAAAGAGATATTGCGAGACTGATTTGCGGAAAATTCTAAAATTTTAGCTTGGTAGAGTCATTATCTATAAAGTTCGAGTAGAAACACGTTTGTGACAGTGTTTTTGTTTTTTCCAAATTTTATATTTATAAAAACTGCTCGGATCAGAAAAGTATTTCAATTTTTACAATGTAATGACAACATAGATAACCTTGTTATACTGACTACTATCAAAATAAATTTTGACGAATGAAAAATCTTGCCGAAATTCAGAAGCTAGCTGACAGTTCTAGTAGTAGCGATGGTGAAAGTCTAAATTTTGAACTAAAGGGTAGCGACGGGAAAAGTGATTTCTCACAAAAAATTAAAAATTCGTTAGCAAAAGAAATCTGCGCTTTTGCCAACACATATGGGGGAATTTTGTGTTATCACTATGGAGAGGACAACGTCATCACTCCATTTCCAGATACTTCAGCCAAAGATAATTTTAATTCCATTGAAGGTTGGCTGAGAGATTGTTTGGAACCTAAGTTGTTAGGCATAGATATAGAAATAATTGATGGTGTTTACATTATAAAAATTCCTGAAAGTAAAACAAAACCCCACAGAACATACAAAACCTCTGAATACCTTTACAGACATTCTACAATTTCACAAAGGATGCCTGAAATTATGATTTCGTCAATGTATAGAAGCCAGGATTATCTCAACTTTACATCTTCAGTTGGCGTTTCTAAATTGAGTAAACAGCTACATGTTCATACGCACATCCAAAATCGCTCAAATTTGTCAGGTAGCAAGCCCAAAATTCAAATTCAACTATATGCCTTTATAAACAAGCACATTGATTTTGATCCAGGTCCATATTTTGATAAGCACCACAATGATTCATATCAAAGTTCAGGTTTATTAAATAGCTTAAAAATTCCATTACTCAGTTTTATCTCAACTAATGCAACATTTTCTGAACGACTATTATATCCCCAAGACAGAATCACCCTGTCCTGCTTTACGAAGGCATTCGATGAAGTAAAAAACATTAAACACGTACTTGTAAGGATGGATTGTATGTTCAAAGAAGCTACTCGTCAGACTGAACATAAGCTAGTTGAGTTTACTGAAGACGGAAAACAAGATGTAATAATGAGTACGGAAAAGAACACCGAAACAGAGGTGATACTTTCGTTCAATAAGTTAAGACAGGAATCTGAATAAAACTTGCGTTTTCCATAATAATTGTGTTCCTCATCCCCTACTCTCACTCTTTTCAAATTGCTCTGGTGTGCTATAGTGATTTAGGAGTCCGTCAGCGAGCTTTTTTATTGATCCTTCTTTCATTTGCACATTCATGATGTTGGGTTGTTCCTCGCTGCCACAACTCCATTCCATTTTTCGACTATTGTTCCGAGAATGTGCACATGATGTGGCACACAGCCCAAGCCCACTCCTTGAAGTACGTATTTAGAGGCTTTATTACGTAGGCAAAGAACGTCTTAGCAAAGAGACATTGCGAGACAGATTTGCCGAAAAATTCTAAAAAATGGCTTGTTCAGGTTAATATTTAAAAATTCGAGTGAACAGTAAAATGGTATGACATTTAAAGAAATTGTGATATCTATATCTACTTACTCTAGACAAAATTTTTGATATTTTTTCGATTTCATACTACTATGAAAGAAGTTGTTTAATAATTGGAGAAACTATTATGAAATCAGCTAATTTTTTAGCGGTGTTTTTAATAGGCATTTTTCTTTTGATTAAGCGATAATTAATAATATTTTGAAGAGTCTCTATATTGAAACACTACTAAACGCCCTTATCTATGTGAGTGGGTGTTTTTAATTTGGAAGAAACTTAAATTGAAAAAGAATAAATCTATTGAGGAGGAGGCTGACATTGCGCTCATAACTGCAAATGTCGCAACACTTCTATATTGGTTGATGATAGTTGGGATGCTAATATTTTTTTATATCAATGATATATAAATCTTTGCGTTAGCTGCATCATACTATTAATTCACTCAACTCTGAGTCCTGCTGAAAAAACTTTTGCCAAGCAGCTTTAATATGTTTAATGGCTGCTTTTTTATGTGCTGAATATAATAATGCTATACACCCGAGTGTGAACAGTAAGCTTAGTGGTTCCCAAGATATGTACACACCCTTTACATCCAGCTCCCCTACGACCGGTAACGGTGACAAGATTAGCAAAACATAAATCATAAGTGCAGAGGGTATGCCAATCCCTTTCAACCAATTAATTCTTTTTGTAAATCCGTCTCCTCCTCCAAACTTTGTCCATTCGTGTCTAATTCTGAAATGTTTTATAAAAGTATCATCGTATAGATTTACATATTTCTTTGATAAGACGTGATCTGCAAGATTGGCTGATGTCACGTAGATATAGCCGCATAACCGGTGATGCATATAAAAGAAAAGACCCGTTAAAAATATTGAGTGTACAAAAAACAAGTGCCAGAATTTTATCTCTGCATTTGGAATCTTGCCTGTAAGTCCGATGTAGTTCATTGCGCCTAGAAAAGCTACAAAAAAACTTGCTAACCAAAATATAATTTTGTTTTGCATATCTTTGTGATAGCGAAATATTGTCCAAGCTTTTTTTGAAAATCTCTCAAGCTCAAGAACATGTTCTTTATCTAGATTTTCGATCATTGTTATAATAATTTGCTTACATGTTCAGAGAATAATAGCATCATTTGTAAAACAAAAAAATACGGCGAACTTATCTACAGACTTGATCTGCATAGATTGTCCTAACTCTTTTCAAATCCCTCTTGTGTGCTATAGCAGTTAAGGAGCTCGTTATCAAGCTTCGCATATTTACATAAAGTTTTAGAAATTTAGGTTTTAGTACTTTTTTAAATAACGCATAATTCCCTAGGATGACAATGTATCCCAAACAGTTTTTGGATACAAAAAAAACACCTCCCCACCTCGGGAGTACTTTTATTGATATTCAAAGTTGCTAAAAATTAAGAAAAGTTGAAATCTATTTAATCTCTATCACCTCACTTCTCAGACCAATGTGTTTCTCAATTCGTTGAACTCGAAGTGCTAATGAATCTACGTTATTATCAATTTTTGCACCAAGGCGGTAAAATCCAGCTTCCATATCTTTTTTGACATCAGACAGCTCATTTTTTACTTCACCTATTCGCTCATCTGTATATTGTCGTTGAGATTCAAAGCCTGCATTAATCATTTCTGCTTGAGATGTAAATTTCTGATCAAGTAACGCTTCAAATTTTTTCTCATCCATAAGAATATAGTTACAGTTAATTTATAAATAGTCAGTTGAAAGGAGGTGATTGCAGACGGATAGGATTGGGATTTTCCGCCAAGTATTTGCAACTCGAAATGCAGATACAGGCTGAAGAATTATTGTTAACTATCTTTAGATTACAGGATTCAGGAATTCTGTCAAATCAATAGTCTAGTTGTTTCAGCATGTACAATCCAACCAAACTTCTGAGTAGTATTAATTTTTGCCATTCATAATCAATCTCTTCGTATAGTAGGAAATAAAAGCAAGCAATATTTAATTTTTATCTATGTATGCTTTTGCTAGAATGAAAATTCACTTATAAATAACCTATTGTAAAAAACTCAAAAAATTATGGATTAAATTATGGAATGGTTAATTGCTTTTCTGATTATTATTGTTGCTTGGCATATATTAAAGCCAGGCAAAAGGAAGAATGAAGTAGATATTCCAATAAAACTCTCCATTGAGACAAGCCATAAAGGTAGGGGTTATGATACAGACTATTTAATTGACACTGGAAAAATCAATAAAGTTGCAGAGGGTACATTTTGCATAAACCCAAAATCACCGCTTCCGATCACACTTAAAGGTTTATCAATTTCTAGCGCAACGCATATTAAGGAACTATTGGACGGTGAAACTCAATGGCAAAGAAATCTCAATGAGATTACATTCGAAATCGCCCAGCATAACATTGAGTGTCTGGAGCTTGAGGTGTTCGTTAGTCAATTACGCTTAGAAGTCAAAGAGGATATTGAAAAAAGAAAACAAAATTCTAATGAATGGGCTGAATCCTCAGAAAAGGATAAGGCTGATTTGATTCGAGAGTTTCAAACCAAAGCAATAGATAATCTTGCTTCAAAACCATCAAATGAAAAGGCGCTTGATACACTTCTTTTTGGGAATCCAGGAGATGTTACTGTTGATGATAAACTATTGAATCTTTTTTCAGGAAACAAAGATATTTACCGATTTTATGTCTCAGGACTTGGGCGTAGTTCAAAAGCTAATCAAGTACGAGCAGATGATTATTACCGTAAAAATTGGGAATCATTAGTTGAGCTAGGCTTAGCTAGACGAGGAAAAGATATACCAATCGAAGCTTTACTAGATGGATTAAGAATGAAGGATATTAATGAATATTTTTCAGATCGCCTCGAGAAAAAACTTACAAGAAAAGCAATAGCAGTAGAATACGCTGCTTCACAACCTGATGCGTATGATGTTTTATCAAAGCATATGTCATTTAGAGAAATGTTTCAAATATCAGAACCTAAGGAAGTTAATGTGTCGGAAATCAAGGCTTGTTATGAATATGCCGCTGCTCAGGCAGAATTGATACGTGACACATATGTTACAGGTTACAGAACTTTAGATACTTTAGATGATGCACGGGATGCGGAATATGATGGATGGGAGATTGAAGCAGAAGACTGTTGTCAGCAATGCTCTAAAATGAACGGCAAAAAGACCAAGCGTAAACCATCAAGGCTTCCACCTTTTCATGTTGGCTGCACTTGCTCACTAGAGGGTGTTTACAATTAATGAATGAATCTAATGAGATAGATCAACCTACAGGTAACGTGTCGATTGACTTCAATATCTGAGCTAATTTAATAACTCAAGTAAACACTTAAGTAAGAATAGCCGCTTAGAACTACTAATCTAATCGGCACTATTCTTTCAGTGTCTGAGCCACTCCCCTATCATTGCTAGGATATTTGATTCAATATTGAAAGGAGTTTATTAGCGTATCTATGAAGATGTATGCTGAAGTTTTGAAACTTGCTTCTCTAAAAATTCAATCCTGTTGTAAATATCTATAACTTCCTCATTGTTACGGGTATTAAGACGATCAAGCGTAGTGCGAATTTCTGCACGTTCATCAGAGGCTGTAGAAAATTCAGACATAATCTTCTCGGTTTGATCCTGTAATCTCTGATCGAGATCATCCTGTGTAACCATCTGAAATTTCATCTCGGAAACATCAGTTGCTATATCTTTTAATAATTTTTTCTCGTCCATTAGATATATTTTATTTATTAAACATTCGTTTGAAAGAAGGTGATTACGGGCACTTAGGATTAAAATCAATCAGCCTGAATATGTGCTATGAAATGCAGATACAGGTTGAAGAATTATTGCTAACTATATTCAGAATACAGTATTTACTGCATGTGTCAAATTGATTCGTTCGCCAAAAAACAAATCTACAATTAGTTAACTGATCATTAGCTTTCAATCAAACTATTTGTTGTTAATCACTTTTGCACATCCTGGGCCCGATAGTGAACTGCGACCACCAGAGACTGGTGTTATGTTTATCTGTGTGCTGATTCTTTCCTTCAGTGCAGATACATGTGAGATGATTCCGATCAGCTTTCCGTCCTGTTGCAGGCCGGACAAAGTTTCCAATGCGGTCTCTAAAGCTTCTTCATCTAGGGTACCAAAGCCTTCATCCAGAAACAGGGAATCCACCCGGACTTTTCGACTGGCCATTTTTGAAAGCCCCAGCGCCAGTGTCAGACTGACGATAAAACTTTCTCCTCCGGAAAGGTTCTTTGTCGATCTGATTTCACCAGCTTGATAATTATCCACGACATTCAACTCCAGTGGCTGCAGTACATCACGTATCAGTAGATAGCGATCAGTCATTTTTTCCAGCTGCCGGTTGGCATGGGAAACCATCAATTCAAAGGTAAGACCCTGAGCAAAGTTCCGATACTTTTTGCCGTCAGCGGAACCGATAAGTCCATGCAGTTTCTCCCAGCGATGGCACTCTTTTTTCTGGGCCTCGATGGTAGACTGCTTTTCCTCTATCCGCTCCTTAGCTGCCGTATTTTCACTCAGTTTGTATTTGAGGCCGGCAATGGCATCGCGCAGTGTTTTCAGGGTACCTTCACATTCTTTGAACTGCGGCTCCAGTTCTTCAAGTGTCTTATCTGTGAGCTTTTTCTCAACCTCCATGGCCAAACGCTTTTCCCGGTCTTCCTGTTTGGCTTTGAGCTCAGTCCCTGAATTCTCTAACTCCTTAGCCTGGGAAGATAAGAAATCCCTTTCCTCATTTGTCAGTCTGGCTTTAAGGAACATAGATTCATGTGTAAAGCCCACCGAAGTCAGCGCTGATAATATGTCTGTTTCCGCTTTTTTCAGTTCAGGCGTTCTCTGCTTGATACGTTTCTTCAGGGATTCAATATGGGTTTTCGCTTTTGTCAGCTTCTGCTGAAGATCGGTGTGCAGGCTTCTGGAGTTCTTTTCTGCCACCTCAGCATCGGCAATGGCTTTGTTCAGGCGGCATTCTTCATCATCAGGCTGTTTGTCGCCATATAAATTCTCCCGCTCTTCTATTCCGTCGGCCAGTTCCTTTTTCAGCCGCTGAAGATTTTCCTGTTTTTCAGTCAGAACCTTGACCTGCGTATCAATTACAGCATCCAGACGCTTCACCTCGCCGTTGATGGAGGCAATCTGTTTTTCGATATCGGTCTTTTGTTTTGCCTGTTCCTGCCATGTCCTTAGTCTTGATTTGAGGGATTCGAGCAGCGTTGAGACCTCTGATTCCGGTATTTCTATGATACCAAGTGGTTGAAGTTTCCCAGATACTGCCAGCTTGAGTTCTTCAAATCTGCCCCGAAGCCTCAAAAGGGTATTCTCCAATTCAGCCAGAATCCTTTCAGCGGCCTTCTTGTCATTGGCAGCATTGCTCTCCTTCTTCTCGCTTTCATTCAGAAGATTGCGGGCAGTTGTTTCTGCTTGTTCCAGTTTCTTGATGACGGCTTCCTGTTCCTCTGCCTTGCTAATCAGATTGGTATGGGATTCGATCTTTTGCTCAATTTCATCTGGAACCGGAACATTCCCCTCTGCAAATGGATGCTCGGCTGAACCGCAGAGCGGACAAGGCTTGCCATCTTCCAGTTTAGACCGGTGATCTTCAAGCTCCTCAATCTTATTGATAAATACGATTTCACGAAGCAAGGTTTCCTTCTCGGTTCGATATTCTCGGAGTAATTTTCCACTCAGCAATTCGTTTAACTCGCTTTTAGCTTGCTTAAGATTAATACTGGCTTCTTCCAGCTCCTGCTTTTTGAGGGAAGATTGCTTTGTGGCTGACTCCAGTTTGTTTGAAACGTCTACCATGGCCTTATCGGCATTTTTTAGATCGGTTTCTCTCTGCGTAATTTCCCGAGTGTTGGCGATCAGGTTACCGAACTGTTCCTCAATACCGGCCAGTCCTCTGACCAACCATTCATCCTGTGCATTCTCTTTGAGGAATAGCTCAGCAGCTTCCAATATTTTCTCGGCGGAGATTCGTTTCTCCAGTTCCGCAACCTGAGCCTGTTTATCTATCTCAATCTTTGCAGCTTCCCTGGTACAGGTCTCAACATTCTCTGATACTGCCTTTGTCTTTTCCGTAATCTTTTGATCAAGAGAACGGATTTTTTGGATCAGCGGGGTAGCCGATTTCAGCTCTTCTTTGGTTTTTAGGGTGAACTGCTCGGCAGCTTTAAGAGCTTCAGCTTGTGCGTTTGCAGAGGTTTCCAGTTCAGGATGTTCAGCTTCATCTTTTTTCAATGCAGCTTGATCGTCAGTCTGCTGTTTACGAAGGGCTGTGAGCGTTGCGTATGTTCCGTCCAGTGACGCAGCTTTGACGGCCTGTTCAAGTTTGGCCCTTTGCGGTTTAAACGCTTCGTTATCAGCATTCAGCTTTGCGGCTTCATCTGTAAGGCTGAGGATCTCCTGTTTCAGATCGTGAATAGTGGACAGCCATGTGATAGCTTTGCCGGTTTCGGTTGATTTACCAACAAGCTCCGTCTCCTGTTTCTGCTTTGCCGCAAGGTCCTCTTGAATTTCTTTTTCCTCTTCCAATTCCAGAATCACAATACCGGATGTTTCGGCATTCAGAATGTTCAGTTTTTCCCGCTCATCACGCTGGCGTTCGTGAACCTGGCGTGAAATTTCCGAATAAACCTCGGTGCCGGTGATCTGCTCAAGTATTTTGGATTTCTGTTCAACATCAGCTTTCAGAAACGTATCGAAGCCCCCCTGAGCCAACAGGATGGAACGAGTAAAACGGTCAAAGTCCATCCCTGTTTTTTCTTCAATGACACCAACAACAAGACTCTTCTTGGTTTCGATCGGTTTGCCGGTATCGGCATCCACAATTTGATGCTCCTGATCCTGCAGGTTACCTTCAGCGTTCTTCCGTGCCCGACGCTGTTCCCAGTGACACCGGAACCGGCCAGCCTGGGATTCGAATAATACCTCGGCATAGCATTCACCGGTCTGGCGGGACATTATCTCATTTCCGCTTTTGGTAATTTTTCCAAGGCGCGGCGTGGCTCCATACAGAGCAAGACAGAGGGCATCAAGAATCGTCGACTTGCCCGCGCCCGTCGGACCGGTCAGCGAAAAGATTCCGTTGGATATATATTCGGGATCAGTGAAGTCTATTACCCATTCGCCATAGAGGGAATTGAGGTTCTTAAATCGGAGTTCAAGTATCTTCATAATCAGTCTCTATTCCGCATTTACGTCTTCTTCATGGAGAGACTTGATTATTTCGTTATAGGAAACCGTTAATTCTTCGCGGTCTCCATCCGGCACCTCATAGGCGTCAAGGCAGCGAATAAAAACATCCCCGACATCTAGGTCGTCGAGGGTTTCATTTTCAGCAACCATACTGATCACCCGATCCATAACACGTTGGTTTTTTATCCGTCGGATTTCCATGGCAGAGTCGGCCATTGCCTCATCAAGCATCTCGCGCAGGTTGCCAATGATTTCACTGCCAGTGTATTCAATCTCAAGCCATGCGGAGCTTTTTTCCCTTTTGAGTTCCTCCAGTATTGCATGAATATCATCTAGAGACCCAACAATGCGGACCAACTCCTGAAAACACGGTACGGTAAGTTCTTGGATATTTGGTGTGTTGCTGTTGAACTCGATGAGCACAACCTTTTTTTCCTGAGTCGCTTCACCATACCCAATCGGGATGGGTGAACCACAGTAACGAATATGCTCAACACTACCTACCGCCTGAGGAATATGTAGATGACCAAGGGCAAGATAATCAATTGATGATGGGAAAACTTCCTCACCGACATGCGCCAGCGATCCTACATAAAGCTCCCGGACACCATCACCATCAACTGTAGTACCTCCTGCAGTAAAGAGATGCCCCATAGCAACGATGGGAACGCCAGTATGACCGGCACTTTTGAATTCATCTCGCTTCTGCTCAGCAATACCACATATATCCCCGTAATGGTTTTTTAGCCCCTCAATGAGTTTGGCGTTTTTATCATCGATGGTTTCTCCTGGCTCGACCGTGCGGATATCTTTATCACGCAAATAAGGCACTGCGCAGACAATGACCTCTGGCTTGTCATCCATATGAAGAACAAATACTTCGTCCTCCAAATCTTCGGTCATAGAGCCGACAACATACACATTCAGAGCACGAAGTAGATCCTTCGGGGCATTCAGAAATGACGGTGAATCGTGGTTCCCGGCTATAACCACAACATGACGGCAACAGGATGCCGCAACCCGGCAGAGAAAACGATAATACAGCTCTTGCGCACGATTACTGGGTGTACTGGTATCAAATACATCACCTGCAACAAGCAGAGCATCAACCCTTCTATCTTCTATGGTCTGAACCAGCCAATCCAGAAACGCGGAGAATTCATCATAACGTTTCCGCCCATAAAGTGAGCGGCCTAAATGCCAATCTGATGTGTGGAGGATTTTCACTGATTCTTTTCCACAGTTGGAAGCTCCTCAGTCTCACCAATACTTTGAAGTAAGGCTGAATACTGATCAGGGTCCTTTTCCTTTATCTTCCTCAAGATAAAGCTTGCTGTAGTCTTCATCTCTGGAACATCAATAGGTAAAACACTTCGCTCAAATACACCTAACAGATGGGAGAATTCGTTGCTGATACGCCCAGTGAGCGGAGCGACCAATGCATCATCGCCGAAAAAACGCGCCAACTTATCATCTTTCTCCACAGCATTCGGATATTTGTAGTATAAGAATGCTTCGAGAAACTTACGAGCATTATTTCCAAAGTTATAGTAGCAATCATAATTTTCATCATGCTCTAGTGCGTGGGCACATTTATAAATTTGATGGAACAGGAAATTGAACTCCGTTACGTAATCCTTCAAGTATCGAGGCATCAATCTAATATCACTAACCTGATCCGCACGGGTAATGATGAAATATTGTGACTTATTTTTGTTCAAAGCACCTGGGAGCCGCTTCAGGTACTTCAAAAAGTCCAGATTATGAGTCGAAATAAACAACTGTTTAAATCGGTCGCGTTCTTTCAATTCCCCGCTATCTTTATATTTCTCAGGTGTTACGATTTCGGCATTTATGAGGCTCTAGACGAAAAAGATATGATTTGCATCCAAACTTGAGATGGGATCATCAATCCAGATAATCGGCAGGTTGCCTTTGGTCTCGATGTCTTCAAGCTTTGCCATGAAGTAACAGAAAGCTATCAGGCTGCACTCTCCCTCGCTAAGGTGGAATGCTTTTTGATCGTTCCGAATTACCTCAAACCGGTATCCAGATGATAAATCCCCAGGATTTTCTTCAATGGCTTTGAGGGAAAGAGACTGATGACCAAAGTAATTATTCAGGTAGTCATTTACCCGATCGGCGCCTTTGCTTTCGTCTTTCAGTTGGGTCTTTAATTCATTAATCTTTATTCGATTTGCATCGACCTTTCCCTTTATGGAGCCCCAAACTCCCTCTGATTTGTTCGCAGCCTCTTTTAACGTATCAATAGCGTTGCATTCATCCTTATATTTTATATCATGAATAAATGTATAGACCTCGTGGAGACGGAGTGCTGTACGAGCTTTTGATTGGTCGGCACTAAGTGAAGCAGTGAACTGGTTTGATTTCTTCCTGAGTTGTTCAAATGAGTCCCAGATCGTATTCAAGGCATCTTCAACAAATTCCGGTTCATCAAATTTTAGAGGGGTGAAAATATCAATTTTCCGTTTTTCGACCTGCTCTTTTATAGAATTCATACCCATACAGTAAATCGTAGATTGGGTAGAAAACTGTTCTGCCACAGAATCCAAGTCATCGGCAAAATTAGAATAGAAATTCGAGTTCTTGACTTTCAATAAATCAGGCACTCGTGACTGTTCACGTTCTATCGTTCCAAGCAGGTCGTCCAGTGCCTGTCGAAGTTTTTCAGACTCCTGATTAAAATGCTTATCTAACTTTTCCCATAATTCTTTAGGAAGGTCGTTACCACAAAATGCGCACTTATCTCTTTTCTGTTGATGATGTCCACGACCTGTCCTCACCCATTCTTCCAACACCGCATCGTTTAGCAATTCCTGAATTGGTTCAGTTGCTCGAATCTTTTTTTCAACTAGCTCCTTAGCCTTTGAAGCAATCACAGAATTTTGAAGGTTAAAGGGTGACACTTCAGGGATATCAGATTTAGGTTCCTCTTTGAGGAGGCCATGAAATTTGTCGACCTGCTCATTGGAAAGTGAAGTATAAGTGTTTCCGGTAACAGTTAAGATATCTGCTTTTATTTTGGTAACATTATAATTGGCATCACCAAACAATTTATTGTGCTTAATTCCAGTTCCTGACTTATTAGCTTTATCACGTAGCTTTGACTCCAATTCTGAAGATTTATTATCATGTGCTTTTTGAGACTCTTTTAATTTTTTCTCAGCGCTGAAAAGTTCCCAGAGCAGACCTAATTTATCCTCTTCGTTCCCTAGTTCAGCTTCATGCTTTTTGATCTCTTCCTCGAGTTTAGAATTGTCTTCCCCTAAAATGGCAAAGGAATTGATGGTTTGTTCATCATCGTCAATAAAGCGCAAGTTGTCTTTAACAAAATCTTTATTGAAGACACGAATCACTTGACCATGTCCAGTCAATAAGTTTTGTACGGATTGGTTTCCATCAACGAAAGACAGCAAAAATTCAGCTGAACTGTAGTTGTCTGAAAGAGACCCGGTTTCTAAAGCTCTCATAATCCGTGATAGAGTCGTTTTTCCAGAATAGTTACGCCCATAAAAAATGTTTATCTTTTTAAACTCAGCAATGTTATTACCGGCATCCCTCACGGAAGAAGCCCATTGGAAGTTCTTAAAAACCGCCATATTTTTAATTGAGTCAATTTTTTTTATCGCTTCGCTCATCGGTTAGTAACTCCATTTGTTCTTCTTTTAAAATATTTTTTTTCACTAAATCTACAATTTATTTAAATTTATAGTTAGTGTTATAAATACGCCCCTGATCCGTATTTTTTAAGATAATTTATTTACTTTGATTATAACCTTAATCAATTCACAAACGATATACAGTATTTTTGCACTAGAAATCCTGAGTTTCTAGGGAGTGACGAATTGGCATTTTGCCAATAGTCCCATTCTATTCGGCTGGTTGGATCACTTGTAACCTGGAAGACAGCACCTTAAAACTTAGGAGTACTGTCTATGAATAATCTACCCTCCCTCAAAGATACATTACAATCCGTAGATTCTGAAGACCATATCATTCAAACGGCACTGGAAATCATTAAAAGACGAGTATTTAACCAAGATGCGTTGACCAGCCCCAGAGAAGTTGAAGCATTTTTATCATTGAAACTAGGCCAGGAATCACAGGAAATCTTTTGTTGTATTTACCTGGATAACAAAAATCAGGTCATTGTCTTTGAAGAACTATTCAAAGGCACCGTTGACCAGGTTTCCGTCTATCCACGCATCGTGGTGAAACGCTGTTTAGAAGTTAATGCTTCAGCATTGATTTTGGCACATTATGTTCCGTGACACATAATGGGCTTTATGTTGCCAGTTTCATTATGTGCCCATATTGACCTATCGTATTGATTTTTAATTTTATGTTTTCATATTTGGCCACATAATGATCCGTGATGGTAAGGAGCATTAGTTTTGTCGCAATCATAGATAAATGATTATGTTTTATCTTTTGAGATTTTTGCTGATTGCTTTGCTCACAATATTTTGTTGGCTTAATAACTCGTCGACTTGATTGATATCAATATCAGAACTAAAAAATTTCCGCATTGAGAGAATTTTGTTCAATGCGGAATAGAGTGTATTGACTTATAAAGACGTCAGCCAAGTCAACAGGTCTGCATCAGCATGCCATGCGGAAGGTTGGCTGACGCCATCACTATCTGCTGGCGGTTCGCACAGTTTTAATGCCTGCTGTTTCATTCGCAATGTAATTTCTGCATAACGGTTCGTGGTCTCCAGGCTAACATGCCCTAACCAGCCCCGAATGACATTAACTTCAACGCCTGCTTCAAGCAAGTGGACAGCGGTTGAATGCCTGAACACATGCGGCGTAATCCGACATGAAGGTATCCTTGACGTATTGCTCTCAATATCAGCCGCATATTTGCGCACGCGTTTGTAAATCCCAAAGCGTGTTAACGGTGTGCCTTTCGCTGACATGAATACCGCCGCATTCGTCTGCGCTTGCTGCTGTTGGATAAGCTGTGCAAGCACGTCCGCAGTCTGGCCCCATAATGGACAGGTTCGCCACTTGCCGCCTTTGCCTTTTAGCCGAACACTGGGTGGGTGATCAAACGTAATATGCCCAACACGTAAATCCGCGACTTCCTGTACCCGAGCACCAGTATTATATAAAAACAACAATAAAGCACGATCTCTTAGGGCGTAACGCCCCTGGTCAGGCAATTGGTTGAATAACCGATCTATCTCATCGCGCGACATAAATCGAGTGTCGGGTAAGGTGACGCGCTTGATGGGAATCGTCGCCACTTTCTCAGATTCGCGCAACATCTCAGGCACTTGCCGTGCAATATAGTCATAAAACGTATGCAGTGCGCCGAGTCGCTGGTTGCGTGTAGAAACCGAGTTATGCCGGGATTGCTCAAGGTCATGCAGGAAGTTTAATACCTGCTCAAACGTGAGGTGCTTAAGCTGCAACTGACTGACATTTAAATTTTTATCTGCTGCAACATAGCGCAGGAATAATCGCAGTGTATCGCGATAACTGTACACCGTGCTTTCACGCAACCCCTTTTGTTGGGGCAAATATTCCAGCAAGAATCCACGGATAACCATTCCTAATGTTGTATTCATGATGTGGTCCTGCTAACCGGACAGGCGAATGCTTCAAAACGGTGATTGGCCTGCTGTAATAGATCACTGGTGATAGTGAGATACACCGCTGTACTCTTGGGATTGACATGACCCATAAAGGTTGACAGATGATGCAGACGATTTGCCGGATTTAAGTCATCGCGGTACCAACGCAGTAAGGTACGCACGGCAAACGAGTGCCGTAAACTATGAACACAAGGATGGGCGGTACCCGGTGCAACGGCATAGGATAATTTGGGTAACAGACGATCCCGAAAGACATTACGAATGGTATTGGTGGATATGCTGTGCTTGCCGTTCCAAGAGAATAAGGGGGCGTTGCCTGTAACGGGATAACCGTAAGTCTCACGTTGAGCCAGATAATCCCTAAGACGCTGATGCAGCCTGGGGCCAAACGGCAATTGTCGAGTTTTACTAAATTTAGTGTCTCGAATCAGCAGGATATCACGCTCCAAATCAACATCACCATATTGAAGACGAGCGACTTCACTGATACGAAGGCCTAATCCGGCAAGTAACGCAAAAATTATCACATAAGTCGGCCCACGTAAGGGACTGCGGGGATTATCGGGTAATTGATCTGCAAGTTGAAGCAACTGGCGGATTAAAGACGACTCAAAGATAAACGGTTGCGGCCGCCGTGTTTCTCGCTTCGGCAGACTCATCAGTGGTGAAGTCACTATGATCTGTTGATCGATCAGCCATTCATAGAGTCGCCTGATTACACCGAGTAAATGATTATAACTTCTCGGATTATCACGATCACGGGATGCCAGAAACTGATCAAGCACCGCGGCGGTGATGTCATCACTATCGTTGATGTTTTGTTCGACTAACCAGCGATCAAACAATCGTAGTGATCTGTCTTCAGTGTCAAACTTACAACCCAGTGCCCGTTTAGTGGCGAGATATTGTTTTATCTGCTGAGCAAGTAAGCTCTGGTAGCCTGTCCATAACGTTCTCATAAAATCTCCTCCTCGCCCATGGCAAGCGGACGTAGTTTATGAAGCGCAACCTTGCCATAAATTTGTGTTGATTCTGGCGTTCGGTGACCCACATAATCGCCAATGATTTTGAACGGAATATCCGCATTGACCAGCCGCTGGACACACGAATGCCGAAAGGTATGAGAACCGGCACGTCGAACTTTGATGCCTACCGCATTGATATAGTGACTTGCCCGCTGTGAAACACAATAATGAGAAATGGGTGTATAGGGACTCTTGTTGATCAGGAATAAATCACGGTAGTTAACTTGCGGACGAGCACATTGCAAATAGTCAATAATGGCTTGGCCCACACTCGTTGACAGCGGATACAGGGTTGAGTGACCACCCTTACGGCCAGTGATATGCAATTGATTCTGTTTCCAATCGATATCATCCAACCGGAGTGCCGCCACTTCTTTTGCGCGTAACCCATAACTGGTCAGTAACAACAAGATTGCATAATCCCGTTTGCCTTGTGCATCACGCCGATCAATGACATTGAGCACACGTTGCACATCGTCCCAGGTGATTGATCGGGGGATTGAGGATTGCCGATAACGGCGACCTCGGGGAACAGCCCGAGCAAGATCAGTGTTAATCTTCTCTTGGCGGTAAAGATACCGAAAAAATGTCCGTAAGGCACTGCCATAACCGCACACCGTCAACGGCGAAAGTCGTTTGGCACAATCAATCATAAATTCATTAATTAACTCAGGGGTAATCAATGAAAAATCGTCAACACCTGCTTGGCTAAGATATGATTCAAATACCCCTAAATCATATTTATACCGACGGATGGTGTCTGGCCGTAGTCCCCGCTCATCGTGCAAATGGGGAAAGAACCCCGGAACGGATGCTTCAAAGGGTAACGGATCACATGGTTTATCTATCTTAAATTCTGGCAAGATCAACTTAAGCATCTGTTCAATAGGAACTCGAGCCGTTGCACGTACACAGGCTCGATCTTTGGCACTCTTACACCAGCCACTGTGCGTTTGCACCCATTGATCAACAAAGGGAAACAATAAAGCGGGCAAGTCTGACCAGGTGCTGGCCTCACATGACCGAGCATATTGATTAAAACGGATCAGTATTTGAACTGAGCGGATGACGGTGACGCGAGCGGCTTGACGGTCTGTCAGCCAATTAACGTATTGATCAATAGCTGGACCCAGCCATAATGCTCGAATACGATCCAACGTGCGGGGTTTGGAATAATAACGTTCCAACATAAATAACCTCCTATCTAAAATTTATAAGGAGGCCATAGCATGCGCCTGATCACATCATTATGTGGCCAAACATGAAAGCATAAAATTAAAAATCAATACGATAGGTCAATATGGGCACATAATGAAACTGGCAACATAAGGCACACAATCATCCCAGCGGTGCGCCAAGAAGCGTGTTAGTTAAATGTTACGCAAGTAACTCAATTACAGGAGTTAATTGATGGCTAGAGGAGCATGCATCGTATGTTAGGCCATATTATGTGTGAAGCCTCCTCGACAATGTGGTCGGTATCTGCCCTAACAGATGCTGGACTGATAGCCAGAATCTTACTATGACTACGAAAGAAACCAATGTCTGACGCCTCGAAGATTGGACTGTCCGTTATCAAAGTTAGGGCCAGGGCAGAGTTGCCGGAGACTTATCTGGCTTGGGTAAGTCAGTCTACGACGGGCCGACGATCATCACTCCTGACTTTACTTGGTGATTGTCCCGGTAGCGAGCGAAGCAACGAGCTGAGCCAGGGGTAGAGTTGGAGTCTACGGTAAGGTGCTGACGTAACTAACATGAACTTGGGAACCGTTGATCGCTACCTTTTTGAGGTACGGGCGCCTGAACCCTTATGTGGTCAACGGGGCGGAGTCTTCGTAGTAGTCGGAGGTTGGGAAAGCCAGCCACATGGCAAAGGAAGACAGTTCAACAAAGTGTATGTTCAATGTGAACTAAGCTGGAGATAAACGGTAATGTTGACATCGATGATAGCTGAAAAGCAGCGAACCCTTGCAAGCAAAGCCTCAGATGATCCAACATACCGATTTAACCGTCTGTATGACCTTCTACACTGGGATAAATGGATTCATCATGCGGCACAGGCGGTACTGTCCCGACCGGGCAGCCGAACAGATGGTGTGGACGGTACGACCCGCAATTACTTCAAGGATCATTATGATTGCCAAATGGCAATGTTGATGAGCCAACTGAAGCGCAAGATGTACCAACCACTTCCGGTAAAACGGGTTCACATTCCTAAAGCCAATGGACGCAAACGACCGTTGGGCATTCCTGCCCTGCGGGATCGTATTGTTCAAGAAGCGATACGAATGGCGCTAGACCCGATTTACGAGAGTGATTTCCAACCCTATTCGTTTGGCTTTCGCAAAGGACGGCGTACCATGGATGCAATAGCCGTATTAATGCCGCTGGCCAACACCAGCATCAAGCACTACTACGTTATTGAAGGCGACCTAAAAAGTTACTTCGATACGGTCAATCACCGTATCTTGATGAAGTTACTGCGAAAACGGATTGCCGACGATTCCCTTCTGAACCTGATCCATCGGTTTCTTAAGGCCGGTGTCATGGATGAGCAGCTCTTTGCGCAAACAAAAACAGGTGTGCCGCAAGGGGGAATTATTTCCCCACTGTTGGCGAACATCTATCTCAATGAGTTTGACAAATGGGCCGATCAGAAATGGCACGTTAGCCCTTATGAAAAACAGAAAAACCGGCTAGCAGGTCGAGGGAATTATGTCATGGTGCGCTATGCCGATGATTTTGTTGTCGTCAGTAATGACGGGATTGCCGGTGTTAGGCAGACCAAGGCTGACATAAAGGCGTTTCTTCAGGATAAGCTCAAGTTGACCTTATCCGATGAAAAGACCCGTATCACACATGTTAATAAAGGGTATGACTTTCTCGGACTTACAATCCGTAGAGCCAAACCCGAAGGCCGCTGGGTGGTTCATCTCAGACCGGCCTTAAACAGTGTGAAACGAGTAAAAGCCAAGATCAAAAGCCTGACGGCCCAAAACCAAACACTGTATGATGAATATACCAAGATGCAGCAACTCAATCAGGTGGTACGAGGATGGTGTGAATACTACAAACACACCTCTTTACAATCTGATTTAGAAACCATCAGCCGATATGCCTGGCATCGATACCACAAGTGGTTATTGAGGAAATATAAAGGCAGTCGAAAGGTACAACTTATCAAGCAGAAGACCCGTACCATCCTACGGCGGCAACGATGGGTTGCCAGTACCCATGGCCTTGAGTTACATCAATGGCTTCCCTCACCAACGGAATTACAGCGTTCCCGCTACAGAATGAAAGGCCGTAAAGGCTTTGATCATCCTTATCTAGCGGAGCATGTTGAAACGTTGGTGCCTGAGGGACACAAGGGACCCAAGCCTGCTATTTATCGCACCCAGCGAGGTGAAGCGGGTTATCGAGGTGCCCCGATGGATTGGCACTATCGTCGACTTAAAGTATTAAAACGTGATGGCTTTGCTTGTGTACACTGCAAAGACCAGAACGATTTACATGTCCACCACAAGAAAGGACGTAAATCCTGGGCCGTGAAGGATTTGGTAACTTTATGTCGTTATCATCATCGTCATGCTCATGGTCTTGCTACAAGTTAACTGATTGTTGAATGGAGAGCCGGATGCGGTGAAAGTCGCACGTCCGGTTCGGAGAGAGGAATGGGAGAAACCGCTGATCGGAAGATCCGTATGGCGCTCCTGTTCCTACTCTACCAGTGTGCGAGCCTAGTGCTGCAGATCGATCTATTACTCAGAGACTTAAAGAGGCTCTTGCCTTGATCGATGTTCGAGTTTTAGACCACATTATTGTTGGTGGCTCGACATGCATGAGCTTTGCTGAGAGAGGTTATCTTTAATGCTCACCGTCCTTTTAACATAAGGGGCGGTGATTTTTATGTACAATGAATGCCAGAAAAATTGATCCAGTAAGTTAGACAATATGGATACAAAGAAAAAAATCACTAAAAACCGACCGCCTTTTGGCTTCACTTGGCAGGATAGTGAGCTTATCCAGGTCAAGGAAGAAGTTCCTGTCTATGCTGAATTGTTTGAGCTATACCTTATTTATCAACGAAAACAGACCGTAGCAAGAATTCTAAACGAGCAAGGTTATCGAACACGAACCGGTAAGAAATTTAGTTTTACAGCGGTCGACCGTTTATTACGTAATCCAGCTGCGAAAGGGATTTATTCCTATAGTGTTTGCGAACCAGGCACAGGTATTAATAAGCAGGATGAAATGCGCATCTCCCCTATTGTGAGTGAAGAAACCTGGAATCAGACACAAGCTATTATGGCTTCACAAAAAGGCAAACAAACTCGATCAACTGTTCAAGATATCTTTCTAGGCAAGGTATATTGTGAATGTGAGAAGCCCATGGAGATTCTATCGAAATCGACTAACTATTCCTGCCACAAATGCAATTCTGAAATCCCAATAGATGATGTGTATGCCATTTTCGAGAACTCGATTAAAGACATTCCCTTCCCCGATCAATCGACACTCGATAAATTAGCCGGAAACAGACATCCCAATTCCTGGTCAACAATTAAATCTAAAATCTCAAAACTTGAGAACAATATTGAAAAACTGTTTGAGCTGCATAGTGCAGAAGCAATCTCGTTGGACATATTCAAACAACGCCATGAAAAACTAAACACCCAGCTTAAAGATTTAAAACAGACTCTGTCTAAATTAGATCAGAAACCTACTAAATCCTATGATTCATTATTAACCTACTGGCAATCCATCGATACCAAAACCCAGCATCTCATCGCTGATATTATTCTGCACGACCTTACGTTGAAATCAAACGTGGCGGATATTTCTCTCTATCCCCTTTTTAACTTCGCCCAACAAGTCCACGTAAGGGGGGTGTAACGTGGACATCCTGGAAATTGGGATAACCACTTAAAAATTGATCTAAATTATCCTATACTGGATAACGCTGTTTAGATCATTGAATTCTCAATAATGGCTGTGATGCATTAAGCATCACCACCAACCTGAGAATATGATGAGCTTACTGATCGAGTAGAAATCAACACATTTCACTGATCATAAGTCAAACAGCTTGTGTTTCTTGGCACATGGCTGAGGTAACTTATCCATGAAGCTAAGTGAAACTGCACAATTGTTGTATGACAAATACGGCCAGATCACGCTCACCACCGAGCAATTGGCGGAAGTTCTGCATTACAGAACACCAAGAGTGCTGCTGAATGCCGTCAGTGCTGAGCGCTGCCCAGTCCATACATTTAAATGCGGAAAACTTCGTGTAGCTGATATCCGTGATGTTGCGGAGTATCTGGACCGAAGGCGACGTATGGCGTTATAGCCGAAAGCCGGGGCCTACCTGCCTCGGCTTTTTTATAGAAATCCAATCTACTTTATCAAAATAAAATCAAAAAGAGGACTATCTACAACCAAGTCGTAACACCTTGAAATTTTCAAAGCCAGGGAAATCCACCACAATTAAATGACTTAAATTCTTCTGTCCTTGTAATTGAAAATGTCAGATCAAACTGTACAAACACTCAACCTGGAAGAGGCTGCAGAATTTCTTCAGCTCTCCAGTAATGCTCTACGTGAGAAGGCAAAACTTGGATTAGTTCCCGGAGCGAAAATCGGAAAACGGTGGGTATTTATTAAGTCTGATCTTGCCGCTTATATCCGATCACTGTATGCTAAACCCCGGCAAGCGTTGCAAGTGACAACCATGGAGAAATCTTTATGTCACTATACAAACGCAACAACGTCTGGTGGGTACGGTTTACCGCGCCAAGTGGACAGCGAATACGCAAAACTACTGGCTCTACCAACAAAGTAGCTGCACAAGAGTTTCACGACGAACTCAAAGCGCAGTACTGGAAAGTAGAAAAACTGGGTGAAAAACCCGCCTATACTTGGAACGATGCCGCTGTTAAGTGGCTTCATGAAAATGAAGACAAAACTAGTGTGGAGATGGATAGACGCATCTTACGCTGGTTTGATAAACACTTAAACGGCGTAATTCTAGATAGTATCGATCAAGCATTGATACAAAAGGTTGCCCAAAAGAAACGAAAAGATACCAGTGCTTCAACAGCCAACCGGTATCTGGCGTTGCTCAGGGCGATATTGAGACGTGCAGCCTACGAGTGGGAATGGACAGAAAAGGCACCCAAAGTGCGACTGTTCCGTGTATCCAATAAACGCATTCGTTGGATCACACAGGAAGAGGCACAAACACTGTTAGATGCCCTGCCCTACCATCAACGGCAAATGGCTTTATTTGGTTTAGCAACAGGTCTAAGACAGCGAAATGTCTGCAGGCTGGAATGGTCACAAATTGATCTTGAGCGCGAAGTCGCGTGGATTCATCCAGACCAAGCCAAAGCCAAAAAAGCAATTGCCGTACCACTTAATGAGGATGCACTAAGTGTAATTAGCGCATTAATCGGAGTGCATGAGAAATTTGTGTTTACCTATCGAGGCAAACCGGTATGGCAGGTCAATACGAAAGCCTGGAGAAAGGCAGTGAAAACGGCAGGTCTTAAAGACTTTCGTTGGCATGATTTGCGTCATACCTGGGCGTCTTGGCATATCCAGGCTGGAACACCGCTGAACGCTTTACAGGAATTAGGCGGCTGGGAAAGTGTAGAAATGGTCAGGCGTTATGCTCACCTTGATGCACAGCATTTGGCCACACATGCCGAGAAAGTCTCAGTTTTTGGCACAAATTTGGCACACTTAAATTAACAAGGATGGTAAATGAGACGTAAGTTACTGATTTTATGGTGGCTATGGCTAGATTCGAACTAGCGACCCCATCATTATGAGGAATAGATTTGTTTTATTTTTCTTTATAAAACAGTAGTTTACAAACGTTAATTTTGGGCGTTTACTGTATTTACTTCTATTAAATCTATAGAATAAATCCCAATTTTAACCCAGTAGGTATCTTGTAATGTAAAAAACTCGTGGTGCTTCACTACTATGTAATTAGTAATAGATAAAACTTTACACTGAATAAATATAACCTGAATTTATTCTGAGACTGTCACTCTACAACAGTTTCTTAAAAATGTTAAATGTTACTATCAAACACCTTTTAATAACAGATCAAGGTATTGCATTTAAGGCTGAGTCAGCATCTACAATACCCCAACCGTATTGAGGTGACCAGCCAACACCATGAACTGATCTAGTATTATCTATAAGTAAAGTTTTCATATCACTTGGAGATAAATTTCTACCTTGATTGATAGACCTGAGTGCTGCAACTACACCGCCTACTACTGGGCACGCTGCCGAGGTTCCGCTGTCAAATGGGTCAACACCTGATCCTGCAAAATGACTAAATCCAGAGATGTCAGGTGCTTGAGCATTCAAGCCACCTGGCCCTTCCGAGGAATACCCCAACAAATCATCATTAATTGTTACAGCAGCAACTGATAAAACTTCCGGATGTGAATTAGCACCATGGATACTGTTTCCTGGACCTGTATCACCAACCCCACATTTATTACTCGGGCACGTAGTGCCACAATTTCCCGCTGCAAATACAACATCCATACCTGAACCAACTACAGCACTTACAATTTGATTGAAAGGATGCCTTGGGTTACGAGAGTAATTCTGTGGATTACCTATTGGTGCATCAAAACTTCTATCATAAAGCCCCCAACTATTCACAATCACTCGAGGACCAGGAATTTGCAAATGATCAACCAGGATTTCAGAAAAGGCTCGGATTGCATCGGATAAAAATGCAACCCATGTAGCACCATCTGACTGTAATAAAGCGTAGTCGAAAATCATCGCGTTAGGTGCGGCAATTAATGCATCAAATGCAACCATAGTTCCATGATCTGGAGGCGAACTCCCTGGTGTGGCTCCAGGTCTTGGTGAGTATCCACCTACAACGTTTATCTGTGTACCGTCGATTCCAGTATCAACAACGACAATTTTTGTGCCAGTCCCAGTCCCTCCAACGCTATGCAGATTACTAATGTTTAATTTGTTCAGCACATCATTATGATCACCTACACCATTGTTTGGGCATGTGATTGGGAATACACCGATCTGTGGATCACTAAACACATCTTCGATGACATCTTGATTGTTTTCTATAAATTCCTGTTCAGCATCCTCATTTTCAAAATCTAATGACACGGAATAGTTATATCCCGAGGTAGATCTATAGTCATTCCCCTCTAAAAGGATTTTTGTCTGATTACTCATAACAGGAATTCTGACAGGATATGTTGAAACTGGTACTCGAGCCGCTGATGTATTCATTTCGCTATCCAGTGCTGCTTGCGTAAGTGACATTGACCTAGCAGCCGAAGCTTCGGATAACCATTCTCTGGGTTTCATTACAACAAGTCTTCTCATTTTTCATCTCCATTATCTAAGTTTGTATTTATTTGAAGATCAGGAAAAACATCAAATTCTGGTTGCTGGTTAAGTTTCTCAGCAAGCCCACATGATGCAAAACCACGCAGCATAACTGAGCTGTGATCAGCTTCCAATGGAATCAGTCCGTATTCATCATCAACTATCACGCCTAATTCCTTTACCAAATTTATGATTTTTTTGTCTTCATTTTTTTTATCTAGTTTGTTTATTCGAATAATGTATCTAGGCATATTCACTATTTATAAATGACTAAACTAAATTGTAACATTGCTAATTATGCACAAGAAAGCCTTATATAAATTCAGTATAGAATTCACTAATAAAAACTACTGCCAAGTGTTACCATGCACATTATTTGATTGCACTCAATTAATAATAGTTGGTGTATATATTGTAGCTATTGCTTGAATCAAATTGCATATGACTTTAGTCAATGGCTCACACTGTAAAATTACTAATCATTACTTATTCTAAAAGTTGATTTGCAGTTCCTTGTGTATTTTTAATTCGCAAATTCCTCTCTTTTTCGGAATTACTAATTGGATCTACCTCGTCCCACTCTTTTAATCTTTCAGTAATTTCATCAGGAAATTCCAAATCATATGTATCTCTCATATAAAAATAAATCCTCGAAACATCTCCACGAATATCCCGATGTGGCTCCATATGTCTTTCTGATGCATTGATTTCATAGTCACAATCACCATAATCGCGAATTTCACCATCCACAAGATCATATAAATAGTTATTTCTGTCTGCATTTAGTTCACCAATTGTAGGTATCAGATTCACTAAATCATTATGTGCCTTCTTAAATCTCTCATCTTTCTTGAGACAGCAGTCTCTTGCATCTCCACAACTCGGATCGGCCTCCCAACAAGTAGAATCTGAATGAAACGCGGAAATCCAGTAAGCTGGTAGAACATGTTCAGCCTCAAGCCTATGTGCTCGATTATTGTTAATCCTTGGCTCATATCCACAAGCAACCTCATCAAAAGTACGTTCTGATAAGTTTGTTGGACAACCACAATAAAATGTATTTTTATCGCCAATTTTCCTATACAAACGCCTTTTTGCTGTTGTGTAAGATCCAGAATGACTTGGTGTAGCAAACATACCGCCAATAAATTCTGTGAAACGACTAAAAATGCCAATATCATCTGGAGGAAGATAATCAAAATCCGTATCATCAGTTCCTTCATCTCCCAAAACTACAGCATTTGCAAATAAACACATTAGCAGCAAGATATATTGGAAAATTTTAGTAATTTTTTTATTCATATATCAATCTCCTCATTTGATTTAATTAATAACTTAAGTGTTAAGAAATTGAATTCTCCGGAAAAAAGTCTCAATAGTTTTTTTAACATAACTATAATGCGCATCTAAGATCGAGGGAAACTCCCGTAATTATTAGAAATAAACTTGTTATCAACTAACTATTCTAGATTGATCTGCCCCGATATTCATGCCCGCTGCCGTCTAATTGCCCTCTTGAGGTATTAGTACAGAAAGTGGTCATCAATAAAATCCTTTGGTCTGTTATCTAAATTTGTTTTACGAGACACTTTGCGTTCTAGGCTAAAGCAGAATTAGCCCGATTTAGAGAATCGACCAGTCCTAAGTTCTAATACTATCGTTTCAAGCCTTTCTAAGAGCCGAAAGAGAGAACAATTTCACCGATCGTGATGTTCGCATTTTCCACGCGCTCTTGCGCAGTCTCAGTGTCTTTTTCAGTGGTCAGGGCTTCCGAGCCCTGCAACGCTGCACTGGATTCCCTATTTATCTCTTCAATGGTCTCTGCAAAATCGCCAAGTGACATGTTGCGCAACGTTTCCAACGTGCTGGTTGCGTCTGGGGTCTCTGCCTGCGACTCAGCACCTAACTGCTCTGCTGCAGCCCGGACTATCTCCTCGGGAGGGACAAGATTGAGTGCGCGAATATCGAGGCTCACAGCCTCCAACCCATCTACGCCGAGCTCTGCGAGAGTGTTCGTGACGTCGAACGTGAGACCATCTGGTGTCTTGTCAGCCTCATCGTGGTCATGCCCTGCCTCATCAAGGGCAAAGAAATTCAGGCTGCCGATCTGCCGCCGTTCACCATTGGTGTTTGAGACCAGATCAAAAACGATCGACGCACCTGGCTGCTTTTCAACGTCAATCTTCGTCAGGATGAGGACCGCTCGGAGCGACGGTGAGCTAGTTGTGTCTGAAAGTGCACTTGGTATGTCTATGCTTTCGGCCGCCGATTGGAGGGAGACCATGCTTGACATTCCAGTGAGTGTGATATCCTTTGCCAAGACAATCGTAGTTCTGCTCTCATCGGACACTGAGTCGACCTCTACACCGGACGAACCAACTGTATGTCGTCAGATGATTTGGGACAGTTAGTTCTTAAAATTAAGAGAGACTATCCGATCATATCACTTGCCTGAGATCAGGCACACAGTTTTAGGTTTTCGCACCTCCTTTGGTTTAACGTTTGTTGTTTAATAACGGCTCGCTCATCGATGATTTGCTGATATCGACCATAATACATATCCGCCGGTGTCACATTGTCTAACGACTCATGATAGCGTTCGTGGTTGTAATGATGAACAAACTGTTCAATGGCTTGTTCGAGTTCGCCAGGCAGATAATAATGCTCAAGTTTGACGACGTTTTTCATTGACCGATGATAGCGTTCAATTTTACCCTGAGTCATCGGATGGTACGGTGTTCCACGAGTATGCGTCATCTGATGATAAGCCAGGTAATCTTTCAGCTCACCGGATAGATACGCCGGGCCATTATCACTGAGTAGCCGTGGTCGGTGTTTAACAGGCACATTTGTCACACCCGTTACAGCAATCGCTTGATCCAGGGTGTCTTTGACATCACCCGCGCCCATGGTACTAGTGAGCATCCAGCTCAGAATAAACCGTGAATAATCATCCAGTACGGTAGACAGATAATACCAACCCCAGCCGATGATTTTGAAATAGGTAAAATCAGTCTGCCATAATTCATTGATTCGCTTGGTTGGCGTATGGAAGGTATCACTGGCCGATAGCAGAATATAGGCCGGTGAGGTAATCAGGTCATGGGCCTTCAAAATACGGTAAACACTGGACTCAGAGATAAAGTACCTGTGTTCATCGGTAATTTGCCAGGCCAGTTCACGAGGTGATTTCTCCGGGTACTGAAGTGCAATCTCGAGACATTGCTCTTTGACTGATTCGGGGAGTTTGTTCCAGAACCGTTGGGGAGATTTACAATGACTTTCCAATGCATCAGGGCCACCCATTTGATAGAGTTGATACCAACGGTAAAAACTGCTGCGAGCAATACCCAGTTCCGCTAATGTCCTACTCACGGGAAGTTCACTGGCTTCAACTATATGGATAATTTCCACTTTTTCAGCCGCCGACAAACTCATTCGTCGTCCCACGTCGAGTCCAAGCCAAGCACACTTTTTTTAAGCACCGTATTCTTCAAAACAACATCGGCCAGTGCATGTTTTAGCTGATTGTTTTCTTTGCGAAGTTCAGTCACTTCCTCTGAATTGGCTTCACGCTTAATATCACCGGCCAAACGTTGTTTCCCGGCTTCAAGAAAGTCTTTGCTCCAACGGTAATACGTATTCTGATTGATCCCTTCCCGGCGGCATAACTCGGCAATACTATCCTCACCTCGAAGACCGTCTAATACAATCCGAATCTTTTCATCGGCTGAATATTTATGACGGGTGTTGCGTTTAATTGCTTTAACTAATTTCTCTGAGTTATATTTACTCATCTTAAGACTCCTATAAATTACTATTAAATTAACAGAAGTCTCTCTTGTTCAGAACATCAACTTTGTCTCATATCCTCTGACGGGATACACTATAGATATTATCACCAGTACCCCATCGAGCTGAGTTAGGCGAATTACCGTTGTTGGGAGTGACAATACCACCGTGGAAGTAGTGCAGATTAGTTGGGTTTGAGTTGATAGGGGCAGCTTGGTCTTCATCAATCTCGCAATGATGTGAATGGTGTCCAGACTGGATGAGTGGTTCATCAAGTGAGTTGGTCAGAGTGACGGCGACTGTATCTCCTGCCCTCGCCTCAACGACAGGCGGCAAGTAGGTTCCGTAATTCTCTGTCTTTATTAACTCCCCACCGATGTTAATTTCTTTAGTCTGAGCCGTAAGATTGATCTTTACTACTTTTCTCTCATCACCTCTATCATCGGTGCCATTAGATGTCACCTCACAACCAAAAGTATTGCTTGTCGGAATTGGTTCAAAAGATGAGCAAATTGGCGGATCCCTAAATTCTGTCAAAATTTTTTCTTGTGAAACATGTTGGGCATTGCTTATGCTCACCATGAAACTGACGACTAATACACCCGCATAACTAAAACCTGATAATCTTGTCATGAAGCACGTTTCATATGGTTTTAAAATATTCTTCATCAACAGATTATCTAACGTAATTATTCTCGCATAATAGACTTAGGATCAAACAACTGCATATAATCAAAATTATTCGAAAATCTTTTTATTGTTAAACGTTTTTTCATTCATGATCTCATGAAGTTTTATAATTCTATGTCGTATATTAAGTCTTTTACAATCTATAAGTACCAAGTCAGAAAACCAAAGTTTTGTCATTTATAACCATCTCTAAACAGATAGATAATTTTTATTACTACCATGGGCCATCACTTTTTTACTCAAATTTCTTAGACTAGTTTGAGTTTTCTAAATCGCCTAACTAACATAGACAAATCTACAAAGCATATAAACAGATTTTATTTTATAACTGCAATTTTTAAAATATAACTTTAGACATATTTGATCAAATCAAAAAATTAAAATAATAAATTTTATTTTCTATAAATTTGATATACTTTTTCAACACCTAAGTAAATACTAAAATATGATGGACTTGTTTCTATCGTTATTAATTAGTATGTGTTTATTATTGACCAAATAATTTTCTAGAATTACAAATAATATATAAAAAGACTAATAACAAATTTATGTTCACTGAATCATACCTATGCTTGCCTCGCTATAAACTTTTGTTATTTCTGGCTTTGATTTACTTCAATACACTCCAAAATTCATATGCTGGCTTTTTTTCTTCTAATATTGAACAACAAGATGTTGTTCCTTTCTGTAAGGAAGTTCTAAATCAAATAAAATCTGCCCCTGTCGATTCTCATTTATCAAATTATTTGCATGCGTGCATGTATAAATATTTAGTGCCTGTTACAGTTAAAGAGCCAGAACTCACCAAAGAAATAGCAAAACTAATCACTAGTTCTAATCTAAATGATCTAGTAGATAAAACACTTTCCACGCCATTACATAGTATGGTTATAACTGCCTTTGGCATCATGAATGCTTACATTTATCTGGGCAATAACAATTCCGCAATTACCTACAATAAAATGCTGCTCGATAAATCATCGACTAATACCAACATCAAGTATATTGCTAATTCATTAAGCATCCCTGCATTTGTTTTTCTAAATGATATGAATTTAACTAAAGAGAATGTAGATGCAGTAATAAAATCAACCAACAAGCATTTAAGATTATCTCTAATTCAATCACCACAAAATTTAATCCTTAAGGCGTGGCAGGATTTATTCACAGCTGCAAATGCGTTACAAAATAGAAATTATACCGAAGTAATTGAAATTCGAGACGAGTGGCTTGAATTCAGAAATCGCAATACGGTGAGCATTGCTGAAAAATTCATCAGAAAAACCGGGTTTTTTAACTTCGATCTTGCAATCTTATATTGCATTGGAACCTTTGGTTCTACGGCGCTCAACGATTTTGATTTGAGTTTTGAGTTATTTAATGAATGCAAACAGCTTGCGCAATCTTTAAAGGATAAAAAGTTAAGCCAAGCATTGGACAACGCAACAAACACCATCTCAAATAGATTAAAAATTGCCAGTGACTCTAGTGCTCTGTCTATACAACCTTATCTGGAAACTAATAAGATTCCTGTACGCGAGCATCAATACTTTTATTATTTTTTACTTGCAACAAATACTTTGGAAACATCGAATAAAATAAAGTTAACAACCTCAAATTCTTCTATAGAAAACTGTACTAAAGCCTTATCTATTGCAAAAAATAGCTTTGATACAATGTCTCCTAAAGACTTCGTCTTAGACGCAGTATTTGATATTTCAATTTGCTTTGAGAGTATCAACTACAGAGGTATAAATAAAAAAACTAGGGCTGATATTGCGAAACTATTAAAGATGTTAGACGAAACCATACATGCTAATGATTGGCGTTACAAATATACTGATATTCAATTTAGTTCTATTACACTTAATAAAAAGCAAAATCTAATTCACACTATATTATCCAAAGGATTTGATTCAGAGCTTACGAAAAACGTGAGTTTAATCGATGCGGTTTTTTCATCAAAAAGCTTAGAGTCTGCTCTTTCAAAATATATAGACAACTATATTTCAAATAAGGGATGCAAGAACTTTAAAAAATTGTATCAGCTGATCGATAAGTACAAAAAGTATATTCATCCAAGAGATACTACTACCACAACAAATTTAATTGATTTAAGTGAGACTTATAAGATAAACATTTATATAGCTTCAAAGTCTTTTATTTCAATTCTTCGTCATGACAATTTCTACACGGGTGTTTGCAAAAAGTTTGAATCGCGTTCTGAGATGCTTAATAAAATCGAATTGCTAAAAGCCTCTCTTATCGAAAATAGAGCTGTCAGTGCTCAATCTGAGTTAATTAGTTATTTTGAGTTAGACCAAATATTAAATAATCAATACGAAATTCATATATCTCCACATGGTCAATTTTATGAGTTTCCTTGGTTGATTTTGAGAACAAAAAAAGCATTCTTAGTACAGAATAGAGACTTGATAGTCGAAACGAGCAGCAATGACAATACTCACCTATATTTTTTGAAGGGCAAACCAAATCTTAACAAAAATGGTCAACTAAAATCATATGGTGATGATATATTGTCAATCACAGCTCACGGTCAACCACTAGAGAATATCTTTAATTTCAAAATTAGACTAGATAAAAAATTACTCGGAATTAATGAAATATTAAAACTAACTTCTGGTTACAAAGCATTAGTGTTTAACGGTTGTGGATTTGGTCAGACAAACACCAGATACTATGATGCACCCATAATTGGAAAAAATAGCGTTGGTATTTACCAGGAGATATTAAGGTCAGGTATCAAAAAGATTATTGTGACAATCAAGCCAGACTTAGATCAACAACTGGAAGATGATTTTGCCAGAATATTCAGTGCTAACTTAAACTCTGGAAAATCATTTAAAGCTTCATTCTTCTCTACTATTAGAAGATTTATTTCTGATAGTGGACTTTACCCAAATGCAGATTGGTGGCCATATATTTATGTCAGGTAAAATTTTAATATCTATTACATTAGTTTTGTTGATGACTGCATGTCAGTCTGTTGAAAAAAATATCCAGATAGACACAGATAAATACGTACCTATTAACTACGTGGAAATTTGGAGCACAGGCACGGGTAGATCTACTCAACTGATAGAAAGGAATACAAATCTGGTGACCTATGTATTTTTTATTAATGACCGGTGGGTTAACTCTAATAAACAACAAGTAGAAAGATTAAAAATACTTGCAAAGAACAAGATTCATGATCAAAAAAGTCATTTAATTGCATTTATAGGACAAGATGGTAATGGCAAAATTATTGACTCTAATGCAATATTTGCTCTTAAAAAAATTTTTCCAGATGTTTATGAAAACTATAACATTGATAAGTACAAAGTAATTATTGTTACAAGCATCCTATCTAACCCTTTAAGATTTAAAGCTCGATTAGAGAAATACGACGAAATCGAACTATATTTAATAGATTATGGAACTTATAGTAATGTTCCCCAACAAGACTATCAGTTAAATTCCGTACTAGCTTTCAGTAACTTTACCAATGACGGCTGTCTCGAACATGAAATTGGACTACATTTTAATAGTGCAATGATCGAAAAGAACGAACAAATCTACAACAAAGAGTGTGGATTTAAGGACAGTATTAAAACGATAGTTTCAGATTTTAGCTCTAACGCAGATTTAAATAATATTATCGATCTTGCTTCTAAACTTTTAGATACATTTGGATCCATACTGACAAGAAAGAATTAGTAAGATTCATACTACAAGATGGTTTTTCTTTTTTTGAGTTAAAGGGTGGATTCTTATTAAGGATACCTAATTTTTGTTATCGAATTTACGCTTGTATCTCAATAACAGGTGAAATTTTCGCCTTATACCGGCAAGAATTGGAATTTAAACGCTTGAAGAAATTCCTGAATAAATCCCATTTTTATCCAGTATTTAACATAAGTTTTTGATGAGTTTACACAGGCTAATTCAGTTTTAATCATCATAATCTCAATCATGCTTACAGAAATCTATTACAGTATCGTTATGTTTCCTGCCGATGAACGGCTTGCCAAACTGGATCTAGTGTTTAGACAAATAATTTTTAATAAGCACAATGACCTGGTAGAATTAAGTTCACACACAAGATTGGAAAATATAGTTGAAATTCGTGGATTTATTCAGTGGTGGAGGTTTTGGCGCCAGAGGAGCGGTGAATGCAGGAGGATCCCCTATACTGGCTGTTGATGCTTGGGAACTCGCAGCAAAGACTTATAAAGATAACTTTCCTGAAGCAGATGTCTTGTGTAACACAATCCAGAGCCTAAACCCTAAGCAGTTATCCAAAAAATACAAGCCTGACATTCTTCTGACATCTCCTGAATGCACTTCACATTCTATTGCAAGAGGTAATCGTCCAGTATGTGAAAAAAGCCGGGAAACTGCTATAGATATTATTCCCTGGATTCAGGCAATGAAGCCTAGATGGATAATCTTGGAAAACGTTAATCGCATGAAAAACTGGGGCAGACATGCGGAATTAATAAAGACGATTGAATCCCAAGGGTATGCTGTAAGCGATATGCTTCTGAATGCTTCTGACTTTGGCACACCGCAGTCACGCAAAAGAATGTTCCTGATTGGTAGCTTGGATGGGTATCAGATCACAAAATCTGAATTGATTTCATTAAACAGAAAAAGAAGGAAAACTGCCAAGTCAATTATCCAGTGGAATAAGAAATATAAAAGTAAGCCTCTTTATTCAAAAGGTCGGGCAGAAGCCACAATTGAAAGAGCTGAAAGGGCAATTAAAGAACTCGGTAAAAACGTGCCGTTTTTAATCGTCTATTATGGTTCAGATTATGCCGGAGGATGGCAATCCATTGATTCCCCTCTGCGGACAATAACTACAATTGATAGATTTGGCTTGGTAACATGGGAAGACGAAACTCCACTTTTGAGAATGCTCCAACCGGATGAACTATTGATTGCAATGGGTGCAGGAAAATCCCACAAGCTTTCAAACGGAAGCCGACGGGATAAAATCAAACTATGTGGGAATGGTGTTTGCTCACCTGTTATGGAAACGATTTTTAAAAAAATCAACTTGTTAGATCAAAAGAGATATCTAATTGCATCCTAAAATACTATTCATTGCGTGAATTCAGGAATCACTAGAACTTTAATTTCAGTGAGTTTATTGAGTTTTCTTGCTCTTTTTTAGAGAATCAATGAATTGACGAAGATCATCCATATCGTCTCCAGTTTTTCGAAGATTTTCAGGAAACCATACTTCGGTTGAAGAAGGTTTTTCTGGTGCCCGGCTTGGTTTTGGACGATTTCGCTTCGTATATTTTTCAAATAGGTGATCAATTTCACAACCAGTCATATAGTCTCTTATCATTTGCCAACGCGCCTCAGTTGGGACATCAGGAGCTTGCGTCCAACCTCTAAATCCAAAAGCCTCTTCGTCTGCATCATCAATTGTGAGACCACGCTCTGCAAAGGCTTCCTCTGTATAATACATTTCAGGATCAATAATCTTTCCGAACTTCTCGTAACACACCAATATAATATCCACTAAAAAAGACAAATAGTCTTTACATGCTGACGCAACATCCTGTGACGGAACATGAGGAAATTCTTGACTGCTAGTGAACACAAGGCTTGAGCTTCCATCATGTGCTTTTACATAACCACCATTGACAGGATGCCCCCCTACTTTTTGTGTGACATTCCTAGCTCTAACAAAAAACCTTGCAAGTTGATTATTTTGAAGAGAATCCTGGACTTCTTGGTACCAGTCGTTAAAACCGGAAATGTCTTTCATAACTGCTTGAAGCGAAAAGGTAATAGATCGTGAAGCTGATACAAATGCATTGAAGTAGCATCTGGCCGAAAATAAATCAAGCCCAGCTTCACAAAGTTTCTCAATAAAAAAATCTGCTTCTGCAACCTTATGATCGACCAGTTCAAATGACTTAGACATTTAACACCTAACTACAATAATTCAGTGGGAAGAATTATTTTGTTACCAAACAAAAATACGAAAACTCTGTACATAAAGATTAATTCATATGGAATCAAGGTAGGAAGAGTATGAATTTTGAAATAATAATCACCTGAAAAATTTAATTACTTCGAAGACATCTTGTCCTTAATCTTTAATACACATTCGTCAAGATTATTCTTGATGTCATGTTCCCAAAACCTAAAAACTGTCCAACCTATACTTTCCAATTTTTTGTTATTAACTTTATCTCTCTCAACATTTTCAGCAATTTTTTTTTGCCAGAAATCCTTATTTGTTTTGGGTGACTTAAAATGCTCCGGGCATTTATGCCAAAAACAACCATCAACGAATACAGCAATTTTAAATCTTGGCAATACGACGTCTGGCTTTCCTGGAAGTTTATTTTTTATTCTGTATCGAAGTCCCCGAGACCAGAGAGCTTTTCTAAGCCTATTCTCGGGCTTGGTGTTACTCCCTTTTATCTGGGACATACAATAACTTCGTTGTTTTGATGTCAAAACATCTGACATTTTTATAAGCAGGTAAAACCTGAACGAGTAATTTGATTTCTCAACCAGTCAAATAAACTCTGCATGAGTTGTTCCCTGATTCTGCCCGATAGGTTATAACCCAGCTGCTGAATGACATCGATTTCATCATCAATAGATAAAGTTAACTTTGAGTTCACAACTATCAAGAAAGACTGATCTTTCTCACCATCGAAAAAATTGGGTGTAACCCACAAATAATCCCCACCCAATTGCCCATCTATTCGCTCTTCAATTTTTTCACCGGCTTCATTACTTGTCCTTTTAATCAGCCATAAATGTTTTTCATAAGAGCAAGGTAGTTTCAAGCCTACAATAAATTTTCTCCAAAAAACCTTTTTTTGTGCATGGTCACAAGGCGGTGTGACATCAACTAGCACCAATTCCCCGGAAGATGTCACTTCTTGCTTAATCCCTCTCTCATCTCTTTTAAAAGTTAAAAAATATTTTCGAATAAATTTAGCATACTCCTGATCACTGGATATTCTTATAGGCAAAGCAATTGAGCCTGTAGCATTAGATATGTTTAATCTTTCATCACCATTATCGTCTCGCTCCATTCCTGAAGCTAAAGGCAGTTGATAAATCTTTCCAGTCCCTGTTGATTTACCTTTATCACCCATTTCAAGATGAAGCATTGTATTTATGCGACTTCTCCAGATTTTCTCCTCATCATCCTCTGGAGGCAAAGAAGGATGATCCGGCCAATCCAGTTGAGGCTCAAACTGAGTGAGCCTATCTTTTAATATATTTGATAAAATTGTGTGAAGGGCCTGAACCTTATCATCTGGAGTATCATGTCTACCCCTCTCAGCAATACTTAAAGATTCAAGCAACCAAAACAACCTGCTTTCAAATTTTTCAAGATCGTTCTCATAAGCTAGATTACTTACCTCAAATATAGCTTCTGCCGCACAATGATTTACCGCCAACTCCCAATGCTTGAGAAATTTGAACACGGTATATTCAGAAAAAAGTTTGAGTATCTGCTTATCTAACTGAGAGTCTTGGCTTTGATAGTCTTCTTTATTTAAAGATTTTGTTCCTATTGGCCTGAGATTTTGCTGTAAACGTGTGTTAAAAAATTCTAGCAACTCATCTGTTTTATCTTGATAGGATGTCCAGGTAATTAAAACCCACGGCCCGTTATTTTCGCTAATTAATAATTCAATTGCCTTAGCTGCTGCCAAATAGTCACTTTTTCCGACTGGTCCATCCGTTAAATTTATATCAAGAAGTACAGCTCTAATACCAATATGTTTTAAATTATTAGCACTTGCTTCTACAACCTTTGGATCATCATAATGAAAAAAATGTACTGGTATATGGGCCGCCCATAAAGCATCAACGATTTGCTTACCTTCATCCTCATTATCGTCTATTACGATGACTTTATGATGATGTATGTCCACTTTTTAATTTAATTATTAAATACCATTGCGACCACAGCACCATCGCACAGCTTTGGAATTTCATGATCATTATTATTGGGAAATGCTAATCGCCCACCATGACTTTTCATGACCATATTACAATAATACAATCCGATACCCATGCCTTCAGATCGACGCGTAAAAAAAGGCTTCACTAAATCTTCCGGATCATCCTCAAAACCTGGTCCACTGTCAGCAACGATTATACCGGGTGACTCAAATTCATGACTTGGCCCTATCCAAATCAGTTGGTCTTTTCGCGAGTTAATACCAGAATTCATCTTAACCCAATGAATGGAATTATCTATGAGGTTAACAAGCGAGGCAGTATACATTCTCCGGATGCCCTTTACTTTGAAGTCCAAATCTTGCATAGAATCAAATCCATTACCAAACGGGATATTATGATATTCAAATCTTTCTCTTGTACTGAATAACGCATACTGTACTATTTCTGAGGCATTTAAAATTTGTCTTTCATTTTTAGAAACCAAATAAGTCGAACCTTTTAATAATTCATTTAGGCTTTTTGCCATGGAAAGCAAATCATTAATTGGACGGTCATTCTCTATAGCCCGATAAAGTCCTCTAACACCTCTCTCAATTTCATGAAATACGGTTGTCAAGCCTAAACCTGAGCCGACTGCTGACAATAAGACATCTCTAGTATCAATATATGTTTTTTCAATATACTTAACTTGATCAAATAACTCTTCGTGTGAATTTTTTTCGATTATTTTTTGCTTTAATATCTGAATGCTTTCTTCTACATCTCTACCCTTAGGCTTTTTAATATTTGTTTTCTTTGATTCAAAACATTTTTTAATTTTGTCTTTATCCTTTTCACGCTCAACCTCAAACTTAATCAGAGCACAGAGTATTGCGTATTTAAGTTCTTGATAGGCTTCATTTTCAATAAATCCTTCACGGTTTGTCTGTTCTTTTAAACCTAAACTTTCCTCTAAATTCAGATAAATTTCTCCCAATACAAGATTGTTACTTAATCTCTTTGCAGGACGTTGGAACCGCCTATGATCCAATCCTAACCAGTCATTTCCCTCTTCCCCATAGTTATAAACGCGCATGCCATCACGATATACCTTAATTCCTCCTTGAACCCTAAGAAATTTAATCAATCCGTCCTTGTCATACCGTTTACTATCAAAATTATCATCAACTAAATAGTTAGCAAGTATTTCCTTATCCAGATCAAATCCTGCAATTCTCCCGCGGATTGGCCCAACTCCCAACTCTCGCAATAAATTCCCAACCTCTCCTTTCCTTGGTTGTCTATGTCTGCCTCTCCATTTATCACCTTCTTTGGGTGGTTTTAAATTGAAAAACTCAAATGACATTTCATTCTTGCCTTCAATATTGCGTGAAGATATAAAATTTTTAAAATCGGATTCCAAACCGGCTAATGGTTTAAATCTGTAGCGCCAAGAAAAGCCAAAGTCGTCAATTAGAAAATCATAGAAAAACATTGCTTGCTCCCTGATGACCTCGGGCTTTATCAATCCTTCAAGCCAGTCAGCTTGAGGATCCAAATCAAATTTGACTTTAAAAATATCTCTCTTTAGAGGTACAACTTCATCGAATTCTGATACAGACTCCCTCCAGTCTGGGGATGTCATAGAAAACACAGACCGATACAGCCTGCGAATATCGCCTCTACGCCAACGTTGTTTAAGTCCTGATAACGTAATACGCGTACCTGTCTTGTTATTTTTAAAAACCTCCGCTTTTCTTTCGCGTATTTCAATTTTTGCATCGTCCAGATAAGTCTTGGATTCAATATCTTTCCAATTTATATCTACAACAACCTCATCAAATTCATCACTTTTCGTGACTAAGGATATTTTTTGAGCCAACCTATGAACCGCAAATCGACCCACGCCCTTCTCTCCAATAGGGAGCCTTCCTCTAGAGGTTTTGATACCTGCTTCTCGGCTTTCTGCTTTATGTCCATGGGCAGGTTCCATCCAAATATTTTTGACGGTGTCAAAATCCATTCCGATCCCATCGTCTTGAATCTCTATTTCTCCTTCAGAATTTTCAATATCCAATAAAGTTAAAATAACCTGCTTTGCATCTGCGTCGTATGAATTTTTAATCAATTCAAAAAGAGCTAATGTATGATTTTTAATCAGCTGCTCACCAAGCAACTCTAAAATTCTTGCACGAGGTCTGAAAGGTGTTTTTGTTTTCTTCACTATTAAGATCTATCAAAAAATCTTTAATTAACTGGTCATAATACTAACATCCATACTTCAGGACAGAAAAATATTATGTTCGCTTACTTGAAATAAGGTTTTAACTTTATCGAGCGCCTGAATTCGGCTATTGTCAAATATCATTGAAGTTCCAATATCTGCATGCAAATTATTTTGAGCGATATTTTTATTAAGGAAAAGGCCGAGAGGTTTTCCCGGCCTTTGGGCTAAATCAGCCCGCTTCTTCTCCTATCCATATATTCCGCGATATCACGGATATCTGCAACACGGAGCTTTCCGCATTTGTATGTGGGTACTGGACAACGCTCAGCACTGATGGCATTGAGCAAGACTCTGGGAGTCTTGTAGTGCAGAACTTCTGCAAGCTGCTCAGTAGTGAGCGTTAACTGTCCGTATTTCTCATACAGTAATTGTGCTGTTTCGCTTAGGTTCATGGTTGAAGTTTCCTCTAGCCATGAGCTAAAAAGCACAAAGCTGTTTTACTCTTGCTCGACAAACAAATTTATAGACTGCTGAGCTAACGAGTTCATCAATAATCCAAGGTTTGTAGTGATGCTAAATTGCATCACAGCAATTATGTTGAATTTTGATGATTCAAACAGAATTCTCAGTATATACCCCTGCTCCAGAAATTTCAGCAATCTGGACTTTAAAGCAGGCTAGATACGCTCCCGCAACTTCCGATCTCGTATCAAACTTTTCGGAAGCTGTTTACACTCCTGCTTGAAATTTTCAACGAATTCAAGAACATCAGTATCAAGCGCTGTGCAAATTTGATCTAGCTCAACGACATCCAACCTTCTCTCGCCAGACTCGTAACGCGAGATAAAAGCATGATAGGTATTGAGTTTTTTGGCAAGGGTTTCTTGTGTCACACCCTTTTCTTCACGCAGTTCACGTAAGAGTGTATATAGCAGCACATATTCATCTCTGGAGCGGGATTTTTCCATAAAGTGAATATGTACGAATTGCATAAATGTACAAAATATGTACAATTCTTCAATTATGTAATTTCTATTATTCACATATGAAAGAAAAACAGATCATACGGAGTAGCTTTGATAACACATCTGAAAATCAGAAAACTAAACCCTGCCCTTACTGCGCGGAACAAATGAACTCCCAAGCAAAAATCTGCCGCCTCTGTCATATGAACCTGGAAACTGGAATGTCAGTTGCCCCAGCTGATACAGATGGTCAACAGAAAAGCTTTACTGTTGGAGACGGAGTGCGATTTGGCTGTGGTTCTATAATAATTACAGTGATCGCTTTGATTCTAATGTATGTGATTGTAATGACAGCAATCTTTGGATAGGAGTGGGTTTTTAGATGGCAAATTTTACAGTTGGTGATGGCGTCAGATTTGGATGTGGCTCCTTAATTGTCGGTCTTGTGTTCGTGTTCTTGGTTTACGCCTTTGCGATGGGAAGCTGTGCCGCGATGTTCAGTGGAGGCGGGTCTTCAAAGAAAACTGTTAGTGTATTTGATAAAAAGGAATTGAATATACCAGGCGGGTTAAGTAAATCGCCAAAGGTTCCGCCCAGAGCAAAAGATGCCCTCATCCCAAGATCATTTGACTATCTGTATCAAAACATGCGGATGTCAACAAATAGCTTTGGTACGACTGGCACAATGCTAGAAACAATCGCAAGGCGATATGAAGACCTATGGCGTAATGATGTTGTCAAAGAAAAAGAGGCACGTAATGATCGGAATTTAATGTACAAATTTTATGGTCATGCGAAAGCGCTACCTGCTGGAGAATATTTCTTTCATGACTATGTGGGCTACAAGGATGGGCGTGAAGCATTCGCTAATGTTGATTTCCTGAGCTTCTTTACATTCTGCCATAACGTTTCTGTAAACTGGCAGGGTCAACGCTCAAATGCAGTGATCAAAGGATTGGCACAAATTGGATGGGTGTATAACACGCAGCATAATCAATACTGGTTTGACAGGTATAAGTCGGGGAAAATTACAGACTATCTGATCATTGATGACCCTGATGGTGAAGAATGCAACTCTGGGCATTGAGCTGGCTGGTTAATCCTTTTTGTATACAGATATGAGCTTTTAATCCATTTTCTAGGATGGCACCGTTACACCCCCCTTCCGGTGCCAAGTTTGTCGAAATTAAAAAGAGGAAAGAGGGATATGTCTATATTATGTGCAGAACTCCGTATCTCGTGAACTAGCGTATCTACTAGAATTTGCTGGGATTTTTGGTCGATGGCATTCCAGTAATCCAGTAGTGTTGAATATTTAGTCTTAGGTTTCTCAGCCTGCTCAAGAGTGCATTTCAACTCTGTTAACTGTGCATTCAACACCGTAAATCGATCTTTAAATACACCAATTGTGATTGCATCAGCACTATGCAGTTCATAGAGTTTTTCAATCTTTAGCTCTAGATCAGCAATATTAGCTTTGACCACTGGCTCAGAATCGTGAACCTCTGCTCCAGCCAATTCATCCAGGAATACTTGGTCAGGATACGGAAAATCCTTGATCACACCTTTAAAGATTTCATGCACATCACCAATGGCAATATCAGACTTGCATTTAAAGCAGACATAGCTTGTTGACCTGGCTGGAATATCCATCTGCTGATCACAGCATATGACTTTGCCGACAAAGACATCTTGCGATGGTTTTCTGGCAACTGCTGACCCTGTGTTCATTATTGCATTAGCCTGCTCCCAGACTTCTTCACTCACGATTGCTGGCACAGGCGTTTCTACCCATTCACGCTCACCATTCTTACGTGTCACACAAACACGGTGAACACCTTTTGCTATTGGATTTTGGAGAAGTCTTGAAATAGTAGAATAACCAAACTTTTTACCCGCTCTCGTACGATAACCTTTTTCATTAAGATGCTTGGCAACACTTCGCTTCCTCTGGTGAACGAGAAACAAATCAAACATTTCCTCATAGATGGGTGCTTCTTCAGAAACAATGACTAGCTCGCCATCCTGCCATGCATAGCCAAACGGTGGTCGATTACCTTGTGGAATTGTTGCCATTTAATAATTGTAAAATAAAAACGCCTCTACAGTGTAGAAGCGGTGATTTTTATATATGGCCCCGTTCAGCGAGACTGAGAGCTTGAGAGCCCCCCACAATGAAGTGATCTAACAATCTGACATCAATGAGCGCCAGGGCTTCTTTGAGCCTCTGGGTGATCTGTGTATCTGCAGCACTTGGTTCGCAGACTTGTAGAGTAGGAACAGGAGCGCCATACGGATCTTCCGATCAGCGGTTTCTCCCATTCCTCTCTCCGAACCGGACGTGCGACTTTCACCGCATCCGGCTCTCCATTCAACAATCAGTTAACTTGTAGCAAGACCATGAGCATGACGATGATGATAACGACATAAAGTTACCAAATCCTTCACGGCCCAGGATTTACGTCCTTTCTTGTGGTGGACATGTAAATCGTTCTGGTCTTTGCAGTGTACACAAGCAAAGCCATCACGTTTTAATACTTTAAGTCGACGATAGTGCCAATCCATCGGGGCACCTCGATAACCCGCTTCACCTCGCTGGGTGCGATAAATAGCAGGCTTGGGTCCCTTGTGTCCCTCAGGCACCAACGTTTCAACATGCTCCGCTAGATAAGGATGATCAAAGCCTTTACGGCCTTTCATTCTGTAGCGGGAACGCTGTAATTCCGTTGGTGAGGGAAGCCATTGATGTAACTCAAGGCCATGGGTACTGGCAACCCATCGTTGCCGCCGTAGGATGGTACGGGTCTTCTGCTTGATAAGTTGTACCTTTCGACTGCCTTTATATTTCCTCAATAACCACTTGTGGTATCGATGCCAGGCATATCGGCTGATGGTTTCTAAATCAGATTGTAAAGAGGTGTGTTTGTAGTATTCACACCATCCTCGTACCACCTGATTGAGTTGCTGCATCTTGGTATATTCATCATACAGTGTTTGGTTTTGGGCCGTCAGGCTTTTGATCTTGGCTTTTACTCGTTTCACACTGTTTAAGGCCGGTCTGAGATGAACCACCCAGCGGCCTTCGGGTTTGGCTCTACGGATTGTAAGTCCGAGAAAGTCATACCCTTTATTAACATGTGTGATACGGGTCTTTTCATCGGATAAGGTCAACTTGAGCTTATCCTGAAGAAACGCCTTTATGTCAGCCTTGGTCTGCCTAACACCGGCAATCCCGTCATTACTGACGACAACAAAATCATCGGCATAGCGCACCATGACATAATTCCCTCGACCTGCTAGCCGGTTTTTCTGTTTTTCATAAGGGCTAACGTGCCATTTCTGATCGGCCCATTTGTCAAACTCATTGAGATAGATGTTCGCCAACAGTGGGGAAATAATTCCCCCTTGCGGCACACCTGTTTTTGTTTGCGCAAAGAGCTGCTCATCCATGACACCGGCCTTAAGAAACCGATGGATCAGGTTCAGAAGGGAATCGTCGGCAATCCGTTTTCGCAGTAACTTCATCAAGATACGGTGATTGACCGTATCGAAGTAACTTTTTAGGTCGCCTTCAATAACGTAGTAGTGCTTGATGCTGGTGTTGGCCAGCGGCATTAATACGGCTATTGCATCCATGGTACGCCGTCCTTTGCGAAAGCCAAACGAATAGGGTTGGAAATCACTCTCGTAAATCGGGTCTAGCGCCATTCGTATCGCTTCTTGAACAATACGATCCCGCAGGGCAGGAATGCCCAACGGTCGTTTGCGTCCATTGGCTTTAGGAATGTGAACCCGTTTTACCGGAAGTGGTTGGTACATCTTGCGCTTCAGTTGGCTCATCAACATTGCCATTTGGCAATCATAATGATCCTTGAAGTAATTGCGGGTCGTACCGTCCACACCATCTGTTCGGCTGCCCGGTCGGGACAGTACCGCCTGTGCCGCATGATGAATCCATTTATCCCAGTGTAGAAGGTCATACAGACGGTTAAATCGGTATGTTGGATCATCTGAGGCTTTGCTTGCAAGGGTTCGCTGCTTTTCAGCTATCATCGATGTCAACATTACCGTTTATCTCCAGCTTAGTTCACATTGAACATACACTTTGTTGAACTGTCTTCCTTTGCCATGTGGCTGGCTTTCCCAACCTCCGACTACTACGAAGACTCCGCCCCGTTGACCACATAAGGGTTCAGGCGCCCGTACCTCAAAAAGGTAGCGATCAACGGTTCCCAAGTTCATGTTAGTTACGTCAGCACCTTACCGTAGACTCCAACTCTACCCCTGGCTCAGCTCGTTGCTTCGCTCGCTACCGGGACAATCACCAAGTAAAGTCAGGAGTGATGATCGTCGGCCCGTCGTAGACTGACTTACCCAAGCCAGATAAGTCTCCGGCAACTCTGCCCTGGCCCTAACTTTGATAACGGACAGTCCAATCTTCGAGGCGTCAGACATTGGTTTCTTTCGTAGTCATAGTAAGATTCTGGCTATCAGTCCAGCATCTGTTAGGGCAGATACCGACCACATTGTCGAGGAGGCTTCACACATAATATGGCCTAACATACGATGCATGCTCCTCTAGCCATCAATTAACTCCTGTAATTGAGTTACTTGCGTAACATTTAACTAACACGCTTCTTGGCGCACTGCTGGGATGATTATGTGCAACTATAACTGCACTGGCATTGCAATAGATACATCTTCTTACAACTTCTCGCGGATACACTGATACCTGATCAATCGTACCCTGAAAAAGCTCTTCAAATGTAATAACTTGATTTTTATTATCAAGATAAATACAGCAGAATACTTCATGCTGTTTTTGAGCAAGTTTCAAGCAAAGATAGTCTTTAGTCTGATTCGGGCTAGTTAATATCGCATTTTCGATCCGCTTGCTGAGCAATTTAAGTGCGTACTTTATAAGATCATCTTTGGATATTAGTGCACTGACTGGAATGAGGTCGTTATTTGAGCTCATAGCCTAACTCCGGGAATTGTTAATAAACTCATTTCAGCCTACAAAAAATAGACTTCTATACAAAGACATGGAAATGTGGCTTTCTGCCACATTTTCTTTGGCTTTCGTGTTTAAAGATAGTCGGATTAAATTAGCAGACCCACAATAAATTTTAAGATCGATTCCCACTTCAAAAATACAGATTTACGGAATTCAAATAGATCACAGGCAATGAGAAAATACGATATTTCAAAATCAATGTGAATAATCTGAGCATTTGCCGCAGGATTCTAAAAGCATGATTTGTTTGAGACATTACCTGCAAGTTCAAGTAAAAATACATTTTAGACATATTTGAATAAAAAGATCTTACTTCAATTGCCGATTAGCAATGTCGAATATGTCAAAGATACTTGTATTTTTTCAATATCACAGCAACATAAAGTTATTTTAAAGCCCTGATCTTGACAGAATCCTTCATTCTGCTTTACTAGAGATACGAAATCATACGCGAATAAAAGTGGCTCTCTGCTGGCGCTTATTCGCGTATGTCGTATCGCTTTGCGGTATGAGCGTGGTCTCTGACCACGTTGCCAGTCGGAGGGCTTTTTGTGTAATTCATTAAACAAAAAAGTATGCACAAAAATATGTGTCGCCTCATTTTATTAATTGCACTTGCTGTAATTGCATTTTTGCTTTTCGTTATTTTTAACAAAGATCAAAAAGCGCCTATTAGCAACAATCCATTCAATACAGAGAATTGGCATACTTATATCAATGATGATCATGGCTTTAGTGTGAAGTATCCACGAAACAGTGAAGTTGTTGCCGAAGAGCGCATAGCTTCTATTCAACCTCAAATTGATAAAAAACCAATCGTTAATAAAGAATTCTTTGTACAGATTTCTGATTCCCCAATATCAGAGGTTCTTGTATTTTCCGAAACGGAGTCAGACTTGAGTAGGGGGATTGTCACTTCAAAAGAGGACTTTCAGACCATAGGAATGCACAAGACTGGCTTTGTTTTAGATCGCTTTAAAATTAATAATGATTTTCAGGTTACTCTTATGGCAACACAACTTCAATATGACCCCGTAGTCAAAGAAGCATACATTTCTAAAATTGGTGATTTTGATGAAATAGGCAAAGCTAATGCTTTTCGTATTGTATTCTCTCAATCAAAACTCGGCGCAGCCTACGCTACCCGCGAAGGAATTGAGGAACTGATATCCTTTACTGACTAAATTTACATCCTACGGAGCAGATTATGTCTGTTCTAATAGTATGTAAATCATTCATACTAACTCGGCTCAACAAAAATTGTTGAAGTTTCTTTTAAAACAAAATATAGGAGCATTAATCATGCGATTAAAACTTATTTCGCTTTGTCTTGCGCTATCACTTCCACAAATTGTAGCTGCACAAACAGAGAGCGCACAACACCCGCTGACTGGTTGGTTGCCTCATACCGACATTAGCTATAGCTATTTCACAGAGGATCAACCGCATCCATGTAACCATGAGTTCGATGGCACGAATGGCACACCAAATGCCTTTGATGCCTCAAGGTGTGCGACGCACGGTGTACCAGGCTATTCAAGTTTTCTTGATCGACCAGGCTGTATCCCGTCAGAGGATATGAGACAAAGTTGATGTTCTGAACAAGAGAGACTTCTGTTAATTTAATAGTAATTTATAGGAGTCTTAAGATGAGTAAATATAACTCAGAGAAATTAGTTAAAGCAATTAAACGCAACACCCGTCATAAATATTCAGCCGATGAAAAGATTCGGATTGTATTAGACGGTCTTCGAGGTGAGGATAGTATTGCCGAGTTATGCCGCCGGGAAGGGATCAATCAGAATACGTATTACCGTTGGAGCAAAGACTTTCTTGAAGCCGGGAAACAACGTTTGGCCGGTGATATTAAGCGTGAAGCCAATTCAGAGGAAGTGACTGAACTTCGCAAAGAAAACAATCAGCTAAAACATGCACTGGCCGATGTTGTTTTGAAGAATACGGTGCTTAAAAAAAGTGTGCTTGGCTTGGACTCGACGTGGGACGACGAATGAGTTTGTCGGCGGCTGAAAAAGTGGAAATTATCCATATAGTTGAAGCCAGTGAACTTCCCGTGAGTAGGACATTAGCGGAACTGGGTATTGCTCGCAGCAGTTTTTACCGTTGGTATCAACTCTATCAAATGGGTGGCCCTGATGCATTGGAAAGTCATTGTAAATCTCCCCAACGGTTCTGGAACAAACTCCCCGAATCAGTCAAAGAGCAATGTCTCGAGATTGCACTTCAGTACCCGGAGAAATCACCTCGTGAACTGGCCTGGCAAATTACCGATGAACACAGGTACTTTATCTCTGAGTCCAGTGTTTACCGTATTTTGAAGGCCCATGACCTGATTACCTCACCGGCCTATATTCTGCTATCGGCCAGTGATACCTTCCATACGCCAACCAAGCGAATCAATGAATTATGGCAGACTGATTTTACCTATTTCAAAATCATCGGCTGGGGTTGGTATTATCTGTCTACCGTACTGGATGATTATTCACGGTTTATTCTGAGCTGGATGCTCACTAGTACCATGGGCGCGGGTGATGTCAAAGACACCCTGGATCAAGCGATTGCTGTAACGGGTGTGACAAATGTGCCTGTTAAACACCGACCACGGCTACTCAGTGATAATGGCCCGGCGTATCTATCCGGTGAGCTGAAAGATTACCTGGCTTATCATCAGATGACGCATACTCGTGGAACACCGTACCATCCGATGACTCAGGGTAAAATTGAACGCTATCATCGGTCAATGAAAAACGTCGTCAAACTTGAGCATTATTATCTGCCTGGCGAACTCGAACAAGCCATTGAACAGTTTGTTCATCATTACAACCACGAACGCTATCATGAGTCGTTAGACAATGTGACACCGGCGGATATGTATTATGGTCGATATCAGCAAATCATCGATGAGCGAGCCGTTATTAAACAACAAACGTTAAACCAAAGGAGGTGCGAAAACCTAAAACTGTGTGCCTGATCTCAGGCAAGTGATATGATCGGATAGTCTCTCTTAATTTTAAGAACTAACTGTCCCAAATCATCTGACGACATACAGGCGGCTCTGGCGATGGTAAGCGCTACAGATGGCTGGTGCATCTTCATATGGAGTTGAGGACACATGATGAACCTAAGAAAGACTGTCCTAATAATCATAGAGCTGTGGGGTATCTTAACATTGATAATGCTAATAACAACGATGATTTAACAGATTGTGGCTACCGTGATCCTGCGCGCCTTTTTGATGGAAGTCTTACTTTTTACACTTCACGACCCAGCGGCGGATCAGGCGGCTGTCCCGACAGCATATGTCAACCAGACGATCAATCATGGATGATCCCCATGTTCGAATACTATCTAAATAATTAGGAGCTACTCACTCATGAAACTGAAAACACTTGCAGTACTTACTGCGCTTACACTCTCGCCCCTTGCAGCAAACGCAGGCACAACAGGACAACGCTCTATTGTGAACTACGGTTGTCATACTGGTGGCAATACCGTTTGTTATGTTGAAATCTCAGGCGCTGCCGTCAGTGGTGGTAGTTGTACAAGTAATAGCGTTCGCTGGGACACATCCACACAAGCAGGCAGAAGCTGGCTCATGCTCATTAGCAGCGCAGCAATTGCTAATAAGCAAATATCCCTTCATATATCAGGATGTTTGCCAAATCAACCTGCATATCCAACCTTTAGTTATGGTCATGTATATCCATAGGAGAAAACCATGAAATTCCATCTATTAGCATTGTTGGCAACGCTGACATTCTCAATCACAACAGCACACGCAAATCCCGAGTACCCAGCTCCCTTTGTTATCACCAAAACAAAAGTAGCTAATGCAACGAATTATCACTATCGTGTGTATTCGGATGGTAATTGGCATTGTTATAACGGTCCAAAAAAACCCTGCGTGGTCATATGTCAATGAAGCCGATAGCGGAGCTAAAACAAAAATCCTTCAACTGATGATGGCGCATCGTGACGGCAAAGAAGTGACATTAGTGACTGAGGGAATCACAAACAATGGTGTGACATATTGTCGCATTATCGCTGTAGAAATGTGAGCAACGTCTCAACCGCCCGACTTGTTTATCAGGTCGGGTTTTTTTATATGTTTAAAAAAGGGTATCAATATTTCTCACCTTAACTGTATCCCGTCAGAGGATATGAGACAAAGTTGATGTTCTGAACAAGAGAGACTTCTGTTAATTTAATAGTAATTTATAGGAGTCTTAAGATGAGTAAATATAACTCAGAGAAATTAGTTAAAGCAATTAAACGCAACACCCGTCATAAATATTCAGCCGATGAAAAGATTCGGATTGTATTAGACGGTCTTCGAGGTGAGGATAGTATTGCCGAGTTATGCCGCCGGGAAGGGATCAATCAGAATACGTATTACCGTTGGAGCAAAGACTTTCTTGAAGCCGGGAAACAACGTTTGGCCGGTGATATTAAGCGTGAAGCCAATTCAGAGGAAGTGACTGAACTTCGCAAAGAAAACAATCAGCTAAAACATGCACTGGCCGATGTTGTTTTGAAGAATACGGTGCTTAAAAAAAGTGTGCTTGGCTTGGACTCGACGTGGGACGACGAATGAGTTTGTCGGCGGCTGAAAAAGTGGAAATTATCCATATAGTTGAAGCCAGTGAACTTCCCGTGAGTAGGACATTAGCGGAACTGGGTATTGCTCGCAGCAGTTTTTACCGTTGGTATCAACTCTATCAAATGGGTGGCCCTGATGCATTGGAAAGTCATTGTAAATCTCCCCAACGGTTCTGGAACAAACTCCCCGAATCAGTCAAAGAGCAATGTCTCGAGATTGCACTTCAGTACCCGGAGAAATCACCTCGTGAACTGGCCTGGCAAATTACCGATGAACACAGGTACTTTATCTCTGAGTCCAGTGTTTACCGTATTTTGAAGGCCCATGACCTGATTACCTCACCGGCCTATATTCTGCTATCGGCCAGTGATACCTTCCATACGCCAACCAAGCGAATCAATGAATTATGGCAGACTGATTTTACCTATTTCAAAATCATCGGCTGGGGTTGGTATTATCTGTCTACCGTACTGGATGATTATTCACGGTTTATTCTGAGCTGGATGCTCACTAGTACCATGGGCGCGGGTGATGTCAAAGACACCCTGGATCAAGCGATTGCTGTAACGGGTGTGACAAATGTGCCTGTTAAACACCGACCACGGCTACTCAGTGATAATGGCCCGGCGTATCTATCCGGTGAGCTGAAAGATTACCTGGCTTATCATCAGATGACGCATACTCGTGGAACACCGTACCATCCGATGACTCAGGGTAAAATTGAACGCTATCATCGGTCAATGAAAAACGTCGTCAAACTTGAGCATTATTATCTGCCTGGCGAACTCGAACAAGCCATTGAACAGTTTGTTCATCATTACAACCACGAACGCTATCATGAGTCGTTAGACAATGTGACACCGGCGGATATGTATTATGGTCGATATCAGCAAATCATCGATGAGCGAGCCGTTATTAAACAACAAACGTTAAACCAAAGGAGGTGCGAAAACCTAAAACTGTGTGCCTGATCTCAGGCAAGTGATATGATCGGATAGTCTCTCTTAATTTTAAGAACTAACTGTCCCAAATCATCTGACGACATACAATTTAGAGTCATAAGTATAAAAACGAACGAATCTAACAAGTAGTAGCCTGGCCGCAATCGTCACTCGTTCGTTGCCACGACACCAGTTCTATTGTCCTTAGTTGGGATGTCATATTTTGAAAGGATGCAAAACGACATTACATTACTTGGACAATTGAACTTTCGACGCGACAAGCAGTTATTTGGCATCAAGCAAAAAGATCGTCTACATCATATGTATATCATCGGAAAAACAGGTGTTGGTAAGTCAACTCTTATTAAAAATATGATCTTGCAGGATATTAATGCCGACAGAGGCTGTGCCCTGCTTGATCCTCACGGCGATCTAGTCAGTGAGATCGTTGAGAGAATACCAGAGCACAGAAAAAACAAGCTCATTTATTTCAATGTGCCTGATCAAAATTTGCAGTGGGGTTACAATCCCCTGGTTTTTGTGAGTCCAGAGCGTAGACCGCTTTTAGCAAGTGGCGTTATGGAAATTCTTAAGAAACAATGGGATGGACGTTCTTGGGGTGTCAGAATGGAACATTTGCTCAGAAACGCCCTGCTGACACTTTTAGAGCAGCCACATGCCACAATTGCTGATGTGTTGAGACTTTTTACTGACACGAGTTACCGAAAAAAAGCTCTTGGGAATGTTACTAATGAACATGTAAAGAACTTCTGGTTTAAAGAATTTGCCAAATATTCCTATAGATTAAAAGCAGAAGCAGTGATTCCTGTACAAAACAAGTTTGGCGGATTTTTATCTAATCCTACAATTGCGAATATCCTGACCAAAAACAAAAAAATGATTCGCATGCGATCTGTAATGGATGATGGAAAATTCTTTCTAGTGAATCTCGCCAAGGGACAAATCGGTGAAGATACTGCCAACCTGCTTGGTGGGTTGATTTTAACTTCACTTGGCTTGGCAGCATATAGCCGGAGTGATATATCAGAAAACTCAAGAAGGCCGTTCCATATTTACGCAGATGAAATACATAACTTTGCCACCCTATCAACAGCTTCAATGATGAGCGAAATGCGTAAATACGCATGTTCACTGACTTTTGCAAACCAGTATCTACTTCAGTTAGACAAAGTTATTCGAGAGGCGATTATTGGAAACGCGGGAACATTGATTTGCTTTCGACTTGGCGGGCATGATTCAATTTTTTTCGAAAAAGGATTTTGTGGCACATGTAATGCAAATGATTTAATGAAATTAGAAAACTTCAATTTGTATTTGAAAATGATGATTGATGGTATGCCAAGTAGATCATTTAGTGCTTTAACTCTAAATGCCAAATAATGTATTATTGATAATTAAGGAAAATAAAAATATTAAAAATAAGTGGAAGAAGTCACAAAATATAATACTAACATTTCTTGGACTCGAATTTTTTTCAGTTTGATTGTTGGATGTATCTTTTTCTCTCTACTTTTTCCAAATATCGCAATACTTCTAATCGAGAACTATGTAACTAATCAAGCAGTTCAAGTCGTACTGATTAAAACAATACATCAATTGGAATATGGATTCGATGTTTCAACAGGGTTTTTACCGTTTAAATCATATACAGAATTGATGGGATATATTTTTTTGTTGATATGGATATTCCTAACTTTAATATTACTTTCTGGGTTAAGACGGCTTGATTATCGTATTCCAATTTATGGAATCATCGGGTTGCTCTTTGGTTACTTTTTCCTGCATTTCCTCACTTGGCCAATAATTATATTTCTCAAGATAATCGGATTCTTTTTCGTGATCTCAGGCTACATATCAGCTTTTTTCAGCGAAATATTTTCATTTTTTGCGGCTGAAAATAGATGGTGGTATTTAATTATTGTCGGGATTCTTATCCTTATATATTTTTTCCGGAAAAATTCGCTATGGATTTTAATGGGCTTAAGCGGCCTGGGTTTACTTATTTGGCTAGGGTCAATTATTTTTCCAATAGTTGGAAATTGGATAAAAAATCTTTTTGAACCCATCAGAGCTTTCTTTTCAAACATATGGGATAACTACCTCTCATCATTTTTTTCAATTGTAATAACTATTATAGGGAAAATTTTTTATGCAATATTTATTGTCTTCGTGGGATTCATAATTACAAACATCATGGGCAGGCTAGTCATAGATCAAATTCGAGGATCGTTTATTGCAGGATGGGGTGTCAAAGGAATTCTTGCCTCGGGATTTTCAATAGGCTCGACACTTGCCATCGTTACAGTTACAAGCATCGCGATCTTACCTATATCACAACAAATCGATTCAGGATGGAATGAAAGTTTTGTGATGATCGAAGAGTATTCAAATACCAATATTTCAATCAAACCCATTAATGAGCCATCTGCATTATTTCTGAATACCTTACCCGAATCGTTTAAACAATTCGCTTATAAATATTTCACCAAAACACGACCGCCAATTATTGAAAGTCTACTGCTACTTCTGATTTTACTAATTTCAAATGCAAGTTTGATTTTTTACCTAATCATGCCATTACCTCGTGACATGTCTAACCTCTCAATTGGTTTCTTTCCAAGGGAACTCGGCTCACTATTTAGAGGCGTGGTGATAATGATATTTAGTATCTTTGTTCCTGATTCGTCAGAGAATTAATAATATTGGCTCAACGTTTACAATAAGACAATCTGCCAACCTATCTTTAGATATCTCAAAATAATAAGTTACCATCTACTTGGTTAGGATGCCGCTGAAAGTAACAAAGCCAAATACAAAAAATATAATCTTTTTAGTCAGAGTTTGAGCAATGGTATAGTGTGTTCATAAACAAAAAATTGAGTGAGTGACACCTTAAAATGGGTACAAGCAAGATAATCAATATCGCAATCTTACTTGCATACCTTGTCATCTCACAGATAGCACAGGCACAAATTGATAAGGAGCTTTTTTCTCAAGCTCAAGATTTACTTGGCAACTCACAAATCTGCCAAAAAACTGCTACTCCCCTACCAAAAGGAGCGCATAATGCGAAACTTGCAAATTATCCTTCAACTCCCCTGTATTCCGGGCCTTCAGTAGTTTGCCCGAAAATTGGCTCGCTCACTCGTTCAATAGCTTTTGTTGTCTTAGGCAGTACAAAAAGTACTTTCAATCAAAGCTGGTTCTATGTGCGCATAAGTGGATCACGCCAAGCAGAGGCATGGGTTCCATCAAAATACGTCACTCTTGGAGCACCCAAGGAATATGCTAGTAAGCCTATCCCAGAGACTAAAGTTCAACTGAAGTCAAATCTTAACGTCAGAGAATGTCCTGACACGGCTTGCAGACGGGTCGCACTACTTCGCCGAAGCGACAATGTTATTGCATCAAGGCATTCTACTAATAATTGGTACTACATCAAATCGGGCAATGCCAGTGGCTGGGTTAGCGGGTTGCATGTCGAAGTTATCAGTGCAGATATTTCAAAAGCCCCAGAAATGAAGAGATTGCCTACAACTACTGATGCAACAAATTCAAAACAGAACAACTTTGCTAAACCGGATACAGAATCTTCTCTCGGCAACCCTCAGACCAGTTCACAAAGCATCGCAGCATCCTCTGATAGTAACTCAAAATCCATCTCAATCATCCCTCAATATAATGAAACCACCCATCTCACGGAAGAAATTGAGACAAATAAACCACGAAAGACTGAGATTACACCAGCTCAGGAATCTTCAAAAGATCAGATTGATCCATGCACTCAAGGTGAAGTTGTACTTAATACTGTTTCTCGACATTTATGGCGCACAACTAAAAGCTTTGAAGCAAATGTAGCTGCAAGTCCGGAATGTATACGCTCTGAAACAATTGAAAAACATGCAGCGCTAATAAACATCGGTGAAGGTGATCAGTTCATTAAAATTGCCTACCTCGGCAGTAGTGATTCGTTGCATCAAACTGGATATATCTCTAAAAACCGTTTTACCGATTTAGTCACCGAGAAAGAAGAAGTTCCTCCGCATTTTAGGGAGCCAGAGATTGAAAAGCTGCTGGTCACGTCACAGCAATATTTTCAAAGTTGGCACTATGCAATTTCAGAAGCATGGAAACCTGTATCCCGACTTTATGAACGTCACCCGATTTTTATGAGTATTCTTTTAATGCTCATCATGATCGGCCCGCTATATGCCTGGTCAAAAACGCGACCATTGATCATCCAAGCTGGACAATACATACTGCAAATTGCCACTGCAGTATTGACTGCAATTTACACACTGTTCGCTGATGTGCTAAGTATAATACGAGATGCTCTCATGAAAGCGAAATTGCGTGACATTGTTTCTAATTGGAATACCATGATCGAAGGTCTAAACGTTGCGCCAAGTGATTTCTATACTGCACTTGAGAATAGATTGAAGGAAAAACAACTTGCAGGTGCATCTGTCTTCAAACTGGAGTGGAGAGAAGGAGGCATACTCTCACCCTATCGCCTTTACCTGCGTGTCAGCCGCAAAGACCATGCATTTGATATTTGCGCTGCACCATTTGGCAACGGAATGTTTTTCTCCTGGTGGCTTGGTGAATTGCCTCGTGGTCTGATTGGCCTCATGTATAGGATTCCCTTTATCGCATGGCTTGCATATTTTTACGATAAAACATTCAGGCCAATGACATATTATCGGCTTGATACCATGTCAATGTTTCAATCTCTTGTGCATAGTGCTGTTTTGGAAGTTATTGATGGATACACCAGTGAAGAAGGACTACGTTCGGTAGAAAACGATGAGCGAAAGCCAATGATGAAAGAATTCTTTAACCTGAAAAGATAAAAATTGGATAGAACAACCTACAGTAGTGCATTTCATTCCTGGGAGAGGAAGCTCAGGGGCTGGGACGTTTACCCTTTTGCAGTTGTATTGGAGCCGCCGTTTGTTCCCACCTATGCATATCTTACACCCTCAAAACCTGCAGTAGATGACGGCAGACAAGATACATTGCTAAGCTCCCTCAGTAACAGCATCACAGAACTCTTCAACCCTAAAGCAGTAGATACAACGATTAGCATTGAGAGCGACTTTGAGTTTGATGATTCTCCAGATTACTTCGCAATTCCTGATCAAAGTTACCGTACCTTCCAAATTGCCCTGTCTACTGATTATGCTGGCAGCTTGAGTGCATACAAAAACTTTCTACAATCTCTGAATTATGCTAGTAATCACTTAAGCTTTGAGATTATCGGCTCAGCAGATGAAACAGTGATTCAATTCTGCGCATGGGAAAATGAATCCGGTAGGCTGCTTGATCAAATCAGAGCACATTTGCCTGATGCCACAGTTATTGAAGATGCTGATGCAATCAATGCTGAAATTTTCTCTGATCAAACACTTGTTGTTGACTTTGGCCTAGAGCACAGCGTTCTTTCACCACTCTACTCTTTAAATGATTTGAAAAATGATCCGCTTAGAGCATTAGTTGGTTCAATGGATACGCTATCCGGAAAAGAAGGATGTATTTTCCAGATCCTGTTTAAACATTGCCAAGAACAGTGGGAATCACACCTTATTGACAGCGTAACAGATATAGAAGGCAAGCCGTTATTCTTTGACAGTCATGATCTTGTTGCAAATGTCAGAGAAAAAACAAACTCACCGCTTTATGCATGTGTTATTCGCCTAGCTGTTATTGCAGAATCAGATGAGCGACGCTGGGAACTTGCTAGGAGCATAGGCGGTACTCTCGCTCAATTTGAAGCACCAAAATCCAACAAATTGATGCCCTTGGATAATGAAGGATACGATCACTACGACCACTGGCGTGCTGTGGTGGATCGAACAACTCACAGAAGTGGAATGCTTTTGTCACTAAATGAACTTGTTGGACTGCTGCACTATCCTGATGAAGTAGTTAAAAGTGAAAAACTTCTTCGGCAACGCATCAAAACAAAAGTCGTTCCTGATATTGCCGTCGACAATGAGCTAATTCTTGGTGTTAATGAGCACAGAGGTGTCAGTAAAGAAGTCAGTTTGAATGCACAACAACGCTCGCGGCATATGTATATTGTCGGTGCGTCAGGCACCGGCAAATCAACACTGATGCTTAACTGTATTAGGCAAGACATTGAATCAGGACAGGGTTTGTGTGTCCTTGATCCACATGGCGATTTAATCGATCAAGCTTTGGCATATATATCGGAGTCACGCATAGACGATGTCATCCTACTTGATCCAAGTGATGAACAATATCCAATTGGATTCAATATTCTCCATGCACACTCAAATCTAGAGAAAACTATATTAGCTAGTGACTTAACTGCTGTATTTGAGCGACTTTCTACGACCTGGGGTGATCAAATGAATGCTGTACTATCGAACGGCATTCTGGCATTTTTGGAAAGTAATGTTGGTGGCACATTACTGGATTTAAGGCGATTCCTCATTGAAAAGGATTTTAGGAATAAGTTCCTTGAAAGTGTCACCGACCCAGAAGTCGTGTACTACTGGAAAAATGAATTTCCACTGCTTAGTGGCAGACCCCAGGCATCGGTTCTCACTAGATTAAATACTTTCCTGCGACCTAAACCGATCCGCCATATGGTAGCCCAAAAGAAAAGCGCCATTGACTTTGCCGACATTATGGATACAGGAAAGATTCTGTTGTGCAAGCTTTCTCATGGTGGCATCGGTGAAGAAAACGCTTATCTATTAGGTGCATTGATTGCATCCAAGTTGCAACAAACCGCCCTCTCACGCCAAGCCATTTCTCAAGAAAAAAGACGCTTTTTTTGGCTCTACATTGATGAATTTCAGAACTTCATTACACCCTCTATCGCTCAGACCCTCAGTGGTGCGAGGAAGTACCATTTAGGCATGATTCTCGGCCATCAGGAATTGACACAGGTTGCAATACAGGACAGAGCGATAGCCGCTTCTGTCATTGCCAACCCTTATACACGAATCTGTTTTCGTATGGGAGACAGAGATGCCAGAACCCTATCTGAAGGATTTTCATCTTTTGATGCACAGGATTTACAAAGCCTTGGCATTGGTGAAGCGATTGGGCGCATTGAGCAGGCGAAATACGATTTTTCACTGAAGACCTATCCCTTGCCGGAGATTGAAGATCAGGATGTTGAGTTCAAGATTAATGCAATAAAAGAAATGTCTCGAACAAGGTATGCTACTCAATTAGAGGAAGTTGGAACTTCAACACCTGATGATGTGCACACTGAAAAACTAAGCGACAAGCTAGATACAACAAGCAAATTTGATGATTTAGCCAAGGATTCCCCAAAAATCCTTAAAGGAAAAGGCGGAAAAAAACACAAAGAAACCCAGCTAATCTTACAAAGGGTAGCCCATGAAAAATCTTTTGGCGCTGAAATCGAGAAACACATTGGTGATGGACATCACATTGACTTAGTAATAAAAACAGGAAGAGAGAACATTGCCTGTGAGATTTCAGTTTCTACTGACGTTAAGCATGAGCTTCAAAATATTGATAAATGTTTGAGTGCTGGTTATGAATATATTTGGATCATCTCTAATGACGAAACTTTCTTAAATGCATTAGAAGCATCAGTAAAACGTGAGCATGCTAAAAGCCAGAATAGAAATATTCGATTCTTTTCTGTTAGTGAAGCATTGAATCACATTCAATCCATGGAAGCCACTGATTCTAAAGTAATTCGGGGACGGAATGTTCGGCTGTCATGGCAGCTAATTGAAACGGATGAAGTAAAACGCAGGCAAACAACGTTCGCTAAATCACAAATCAAACTGTGAAGCCGCATGATCCTAATGGCTGCAAATTTGAAAATGCCTGTTATAAAACCGAGAAAAGCATGGATATATACTACTTGTATCTGGTAGCACAACGCTCGCCGATTAATAATGAATTAACAAATCTCTGACAAATCACACTCGAATGATCGGGTGTTCAGTACCTAATATCAGTCACGTTATACAATGAGGAACCCAGTTCCAACGCTGACAGAGTCGCCTGAAATTCCTTAAACTCGTCTTCATTCAATTCGAAACGTTCCAGCAAGCGGTTAAGTATCGTTGCATCCGCTCCGAACTTTTCAATGAGACGCTCTGAGAGAATGTGCAAGCTGTCACCGAAATAGAATGCAGCCGGTTCCCATGCCGTATCACCATATCTGCTGATCAAAAAACTTGAAAGAACATCTTGTTGTCGTTCTCGCGAATCAGTCACAATCTGTATACGTTTAGTAATCATATACATCTGGGTTTACGCTGTGCTACCGGAAGAAAGTATACAGAGCTGCAATGAGTCCAATCAAGCCTGGGGAATTTTTAAAATGATAAAGTGTTAAAAACAGAATGAAAGGGAGATATCATGATGCAGCACGAGGCAGGCCGATTAGTACGAATTACACTATTCATAAACGGTATTGATTTTGGTTTCTGTTTAAATGCCTTTTTCATAACTCACGTTGTCAAAGAACTGCCATCACTTTTTCTAAGCATCTTGCCTGATCACACTAGTTATCATCGGTCTGTTACCTGGACAGGAAGCTCAAAGATCACTGCGCTATGCGCTGATACTTCCCAGCCAGCCTGAACCAAGGCACAGTGCCATAATAAGCAGCGCGAAGAGAACAACTCTCAGAAAAGCAATGTCATGCTTTAAACGTGCGACCTGATAAGTATCACGTTCACGTCTTCCGCTAACATACACACGCTCATAATGTGGGTAAGCCATATATTTGTTACGCCTAACCCAGTGCTGCAAGCTAAAAGAATAGCAGATTTCCCAGCGAAATTTATTCCTCGCTTCTTTAAACCAAAAAAATAATCAGAGAGTGCACAAAAGTGGACTTCGATGGAGCATGTTGAAATTCACAAAAACCCCAATGTGATTCACACTACCTATATGTTCAAAAGTCAACGTATAGAACATGAAATCACACATTGAACCCCACTGGTTAAACAGGCAGGAAGCAGCCATTCTCTGCGGCATGTCCGGCCCAAGCTTTGATAAGCTGATTCGTCCATATATTACCGAATTTCATGGAGGCAAATGTCCAGACGGTAAAAAAATTGAATGGAATCGCTACTCTCGGCTTGAATGTATGACCATTGCTGAGCGATACTGGAGCTGCAGTAAGCGCCCAGCGAAATCTTTAGGAGATTCAACATGGGACGCAAACGACAACATCCATTTCTTCAAAAAAGGAGCAATGGCAAATACCGGGTTAACAAAACGATCCGGGTCGGCTCGAAAAGCTTCTGCATACGAGAAAGCACGGGAGAACGTGATCTCGAACGCGCGGAGGAAATAGGGTTGACAATAATTGAGCAGCACAGGGATCGGCTGCTTTATGGTGGAACGCAGACGTATACATTTGAGGATGCAGCCGTAAGGCTCCTTCAAATGAACGGACGCGACTACCAACTGGACATCTATCATTTAGACATGCTGATGCCATACTTGAAAGATGTTTTACTCGCTGATCTGCACAGATGGCATCCGAACTTGGAAGCTTTCATTAAAGACCGGCAAAAGCAAGGTAGGAAAAACACTACGATTAATCGTAGCTTAGCATTAGTGAGTGTGATATTGAATTTAGCAACAGAATGGCGTGATGGCTCAACTCCGTGGCTCAAAGTAGCGCCTCGGATAAAGAAGCTGCCACGTTATGACAAACAGAATCCTGATGCTTCTGAAGCGGATGGCTATGCATTGTCTATTGCTGAATATCACAAGCTATTTAATATCCTTAAAGCCAAAACACATCTCTATGATATGGCGCTTTTTGCTATTAACACTGGCTTGAGAGACAAAAACGTCACGAGACTTGAGTGGGAATGGGAAAAGCCAATTCTTGGATTGGATATCAGTGCTTTTTTCCTGCCGAATACCAAGAACGGTTTACCGCATATTGTGCTTTTAAACCGTACTGCTCGTGCAGTGATTGAACGCCAGCGTGGTAAACATCCAAAATATGTTTTTACATATGACGACCATCCAGTCAGGCGGATGTACAACTCGGCATGGAAAACCGCTATTCGCAAAGCCGATTTAGTGGATGTACGAGGAAAAGGTGCACATTTTCGTGTGCATGATCTGCGTACAACGTTTTCCACATGGCTGCGTGATGTGGGTGTACCAAACGAAGACAGGCAGTCTTTGCTGGCACATTCGAAGAAAAACATTACAACTCACTATAGCAAACCGGAGCTAATGAACCTGTTAGCTCACTTGGAAAAACTGCCAGAATGGGTTGATTCAGGAAAAGAATCAATTTATCTGGTGAAAAATAAATCCCAATTTAAACCCAGTGCTGAGCTGGCTACTATTGGGACTGGCGTAAGTTATTGATTTTATGGTGGCTATGGCTAGATTCGAACTAGCGACCCCATCATTATGAGTGATGTGCTCTAACCAACTGAGCTACATAGCCATGTGAGGAAGGGCTACAAATCATAATCATTCGCTCTATAAAGTCAAGCAGATGTGACTGAATTATTTGAAGGTTTTTTGCATACCCTCGCGGCGCAGTTTTTCAAAGGACTCCAGTTCCCAGGGTCTTATTGCTACCACCATTGTAGTACCGAAGCGTTTATCGTTGCTTAACTTGGCATCCTCATTGTCAAGGTCTGTGAATTCGTTGACTAAACGATCAATACGTTTTTGTAAAACAGCATTTGAGTTGACGGATAACATACCGTTAATCACATTTAATTTTTCTCCTTCTGCATCAAACTTACTGGAGAAAAATTCAGCTTGCATTTTTTGGTGAAAAAAACGTTGGATTGGACCATTTGTTATCCAGGAGAAGTTACGGCTGATAAGTATTTTGATTTTATTTTTTTGAAAAGAAATAAGCTTCAAACGACTTAATCGATGTAAATATTGTGTTAAAGCCTGTGCTGAAAAAGTATATTGGGTTTTAATTTCTTCAAAATCCCAACGGTTTAACACACAAATAGCGACAAGTAATAACTTGTCGTCTGAAACCAACTCTTCTTCCTGATCAACTGTTAGCCGGCTGACCAGATTATTATCTTGCACTCGAAGTGCAAGATCAGATAATTCCATACCTATAAGTTCACAGATTTTGTCCAACCTTTGCAAAGTAATGTGCTCTTCGGCAAACATTCGCTTGATGCTGGGTTCAGATAAGTTTAATGCCTCAGCCACATCCAGATAAGTGTAACCATTTCTCTTTAATTCAGCTTTTAACGCTTTGATTAATGCACTTGTCTGTGCCATACAGGGTTAAGTATAAAATAATTAGACTTTTTATATTATATTTCGATACATCGCACTTCAAGCATAAAAATATAATTTATCTCTCGTATCAATTAACCTGGAGATTATCAAATGAAGATCAAACAACTACTTTCTGGATTAGCAATCGGTTTAGCATTCAGTTCTGTTAGTTTTGCGAATGACATCAATTCAAGTTGGAATGTTGGAGCCTTAAAAGCTCAGACTGTCTTGTCGACAACTGATGACTTAACTATTGGAACGCAATACATCGGTTACAAAAGCCGACATTCCCACAAATATCATAAAGGATTTAGACACCACAAATCATACAAACATCATTCTCCTCATCGATTCAAAAAATTTAAGAAAAAATTCAAACATCACAAACACGGCAAACATTATAGAAAGCCTTACTCCAGAAAACATCATTACGAGGCTTATAAACATTATAAAGGGTATTATAGTTAATGACTTTCAACCCAGTTTATGGTTATAACCATAACAATAAATACATCAGAAGCGGATTGAGTTTCGAGCATTTAACTCAATCCGCTTTAATTTAATGCGAGATCAAAAATCATGTTGAAAGTTATAGTCTTCCAAAAAATATTTTCGCACCAGACCAGAGAAATAAATATCAGTTGAGGTTCACTCATCCAAGCTCAAAAAGCTGGAATCCTTCCCATCGAACAAATTAATTACTACATGGCTTTTTGAACAGCCTATCAGCATATCAAAGTCGTTTTAATTAAGTTAATCTTCTATATACAGCAGGACCAATTATCGCTATTTGGGTGCCAGTGTACTTACTAACTAGAACCTGGAGCGAATTAAGAGGATTGGTTTTTATTACGGCATGTGCACATAATCTTATCAAGGCGTTTGAGCGTAATATACTCTTCAGCAAACATTCGTTTGATACTGGTTTCGGATAAATTCAGCACCTCTGCTACATTCATGTAGATTTTACTCCGGGCTTAAAATGCTTGCTTCAAGGTATTTACGAGTAAAGCTGATTGTGCAATAGCGAGGTTGAATAAGTATCTTATTATTATACTTTATATATATTATTTTTATACAAATTAAAATAAGTATATAAATAAAATTCCTCATGTGTAATAAAGCACATTAATTCAATTGGGAGAATACACATGAAAATTAAAACTTTAATCGCAACCATAATTACCGGATTGTTTTTTACAGCTGCCAGCCATGCAGGTGGCCCAGCTCAACATTCCAGCCAATCAATTTCTCACTCTGGACAAGCCGTTGCTCATAGTACGGTTGCAGGAGTTAAGTCTGCGGCTGCTGTGGTTGCCGTGCCTCTAATAGCAGTGGGTAAAGTTGGTGAAGCAGCAGGTAATATTGGTGATGAACTGTTTGATGCAGCTAATGAGCCACTGGAAATTTCTGAGAAAACATTCACTGCTGGTCCTGCACCAGACCAATTACTTTAATTTTTAATTAATCGGCCTCATTCGGGGCCGATTTCTTTCTAAACTAACAGGACTCTTACAAATGAAAAAGTTAACTGTCTATTTTATTGCTCTAATAACTGTAGTTTTCAGTTATCAGGCAACAGCTAACAGTAGCGCAGCAAACGGAGAAGTTCATCTTGATGGTAAAAGCATCAAAGTGTTCGCAAAAAATGTCGAAAAAACCTTAGCAAATGAGGGAGCCAAAGTTGCAATCATCTCACGGGTTGGAAGACCGGATGAAGAAATGCCAAGGGGCCTGAATTATACCCATGTTGCTTTTGCCGTTTATTCTTCTATACAAACCGAAAATGACCAGAACCAACCAGGCTATGTAATTTATAACTTGTATCAAAAGGCAGATGAGCTAGATCGCAGCGAATTAATTCGAGATTTTCCTTTTGATTTCTATTCCGCTGCTTATAAGTTGAAAACGGGCATTATTATTCCCAAACCTGTATTACAAAAGAAATTATTACGCGTGCTAAACTCGAATACGTATAGTGATCTGCACAATCCCAAGTATTCAGCGATTGCAAATCCGTTCAATTCCAAATTCCAGAATTGTACTGAATATACTCTGGATGTGATTCAGGCTGCTCTTTATGAAACTGATGATATCAATCTAATTAAGGCCAATTTAAAACAATATTTTGTTCCGTATTCTGTCCCGTACAGTGGCTTTTCAGTCGTTCTAGGCGCAATGTTTAGTGAAGATGTTGCCGCCAGCGATCATCAAACCACCCCCTTTAAAACAGCGACTTACGGATCCATTAAGAATTATTTCCAAACTTATGACTTGTCGCAAAAAATCTTGGAGTTAAACGGAGGTTACAATGAAAATCTCTAAACAAACTCTAATACAAGCACAGCAAGCTGGCCTGCTACGCGCTAAGCAAATTGATTTATTGTATGACTTCTTGAGTAACCAGCCAGCAAATCAAAGTCGTTTCAATTTAGTTAACCTTTTATATGTACTAGGATCAATCATTGCTATTTCGGGTGCTAGCATACTTATAACTAGAGCCTGGAGTGAGTTAGGTGGACTGGGTATCTTTGTTACTTCTTTTTTAATGCAAGGCATTATTATTTTTATCACCGAAAAATGGCATCACGCTGGCAACAAGACTGCATCAGGACTAACAGCAACAATACTAGTGGCATTAACTCCATTAACGCTTTTTGGATTACTGGAGCACATTGGAATCTGGCCCGAAGCCACTCATTATTCTGATTATCATCACCAAATTCATCAGCATTGGTTACTGCTTGAACTGGGAACAATAGCCGTTAACACCCTGGCTGTAATTCGTTATCGATTTGCATTCTTGTTACTGCCTCTCGCCATAACCCTGTGGTATATGAGTATGGATATAGGCCCTGCAATAATCGGATTTATGGGTTTTAGTTTAAACGGCGAACATTCTTTATTTCAGACAAAAGCCCTAATCAGTGCAGTTTTTGGTGGGTTGGTTTTCATTACCGGCATATTCACACAAAAGTTTGATTGTGAGCAGCAAAACTATTCTGTTTGGCTTTATTTACCTGCAATATTGTCATTACTGGGCGGGTTGTTCTGCTGGGTCAATGAACAAGACTCTGAGATATTAAGACTACTGCTGTTTATGTTCGAAAGTAGCTTGATTTTCATAGGCTTGCGGTTAAAGCAACCCATCATTTCAATTATAGCCATCTTGGCAGCATGGAGTTATCTGGCCTATCTGGCATATGATGTGTTTGAATCAGTCGTAATTTATAACTTATTTTTAGTGACTACTGGGCTATTAATGATTTGGCTTGCATCGAAGATTGCCAAGCAACAGTTTAACTGGGGTAAAGACGTAAAAAAGTTGCATTAATATCATTAGATATGACTGGATTTTATATGACTTTAAATCTGGATTCCCGCCTTCACGGGAATGACGAAGAGTCGTTATTCAGCGCACCTTAAACATTAAACCTAAAATGCATGATGTCACCATCTTTGACGATATAGTCTTTTCCTTCGAGTCTAAGTTTGCCGGCTTCTTTTGAGCCCTGTTCGCCCTGGTATTGAATATAATCATTGTAGGCTATCGTTTCAGCGCGGATAAAACCCTTTTCGAAATCAGTGTGAATTACCCCGGCAGCCTGAGGTGCACTAGCACCGACCTTAACTGTCCAGGCCCGAACTTCTTTGGGGCCGGCGGTAAAATAAGTTTGTAAACCTAGCAATTTATAACCGGCTCGAATAACTCGATTTAGACCCGGTTCTTCCAGTCCCATTTCGTTTAAAAATTCTATTTTCTCTTCTGTATCGAGTTCGGCTAACTCTGATTCGATAGCTGCACAAATAACGACGACATGCGCATTTTCATTGCTAGCATATTGTTCAATTGCAGTGACCAAAGTGTTATCTTCAAAACCGTTTTCATCTACATTAGCGATATAAAGAACGGGCTTGGCAGTAATCAAGCAAAGTGGCTTTAAAGCTTTGTGTTGGTCATTAGATAATTCAATTGACCGAACCGGCTTGCCTTCATCTAAATGGTTTTTAACTTGCGATAATAATTCGGCCATTTGAAGTTGTTCTTTATCACCTGCACGAGAGCCTTTTTGTGCCCGAAGTAATGCTTTCTCGACTGTTTCCATATCTGCCAGTGCGAGTTCGGTATTGATAACTTCGATATCATCTAATGGGTTGATAGTGTTGGACACATGGGTCACATTTTCATCTTCAAATGCTCGGACCACATGTGCAACAGCATCGACCTCGCGAATATGAGCCAAGAATTTATTGCCCAACCCTTCACCTTGAGCCGCACCTTTGACTAGGCCAGCAATATCGACAAACTCCATAGCTGCCGGAATCACTTTTTGGGGCTTTGCTATATCAACGATTGCATCAATTCGAGTATCCGGCACCTCGACTAAGCCAACATTAGGTTCAATGGTACAAAACGGATAATTTTGGGCTTCAACACCTGATTGTGTTAAAGCATTAAATAATGTTGATTTGCCTACATTGGGCAACCCGACGATTCCACAGCGAAATCCCATTACATTCTCCTTGTATGAAGTACTTGCATGGCAGATTCGAATTGGCCAGCAATCATCTTGTCAATCTGGCTTACTGCTTTATCGATACTCTTTTCGATTTGCTCACGATCCTGGCTAGATGGGTTATTCAACACATAATTGGTGACTTGAGATGCATGCCCTGGATAATCGATACCGATTCGTAATCGATAAAAACTTTGCTGTCCCAGACAACGCATAATATCCCTGAGGCCATTATGGCCACCGTGACCGCCTCCCGATTTAAGTCTAATTTCACCTGCACCGATATCCAGCTCATCATGGGCAACTAAAATTTCATCAGCATTTACTCGATAAAACGAAGCTAAGGCTTGCACACTTTTACCACTTAAATTCATAAAGGTATCGGGTTTAAGTAAATAAACACTGTGACTATCAATATTGGCATTAGCGATGTAGCCGAAAAATTTATCCTTGCGTTGTAAATTGGCCGAATATTTTTCAGATAATCGATCAACAAACCAATAGCCAGCATTATGCCGAGTGGATTCATATTGTTTGCCAGGATTACCAAGACCGACAATGAGTTTTACTTTCGACATTACAGTTTTACTTCCTCAAAAAATTTTCCCGCCATCAGGCGGGAAAATTACCGTCAATCTGTAGAAACCGAATTAAGATTCTTCAGAAGATTCCCCGGCATCTGAGGACCCGTCGGTATCTGAATCTTCAGCACCTTCTTCTGCCTCAATTCCTTCTTCAAGCTCTTCTGCTTCTTCAGGCTCTTCAGTCGGTGCACGCGGTGGAACAATAGAAACAACGGCATGGTTGGCGTCAACCATTGCCTGTTCGTCTTCTTCATCTATGTACATAAACCCTGTTAACTGCACGCCTTCTGGCAGGATAAGATCGCTCATGTGCATGCTTGAACTAAGTTCAAGCGTACTGATATTGATTTCCAGATGCTCAGGTAGATCCTTGGGTAAACAAGTGATATCGATTTCGTTAATCGATTGCGTCAAGATACCACCTTCGACCAAACCTGGTGCATCTTCTTCACCAATCAGATGTACAGGCACTTTAATAGTCATGGCTTCTGATTCACGAATACGCAGAAAATCCACATGCATAACCTGAGGTTTGTAAGGATGCATTTGCACATCACGTAAAATAGCTTGTTGTGCGCCCTTTTCTGTTTTTACAGAAAGAATGGAAGCAACAAAACCATCTTTTTCAAGGTTATGGAACATCTCGTCATGATCCAAAACCACATGTTCGTTATCTTTACCTGCACCATAAAGTACGGCAGGGATTTTTCCCGTATGTCGAATACGGCGGCTGTCTGCCGTGCCACTCATATCCCGAGGTTCGGTTTGTATTTCTATTTGATTGCTCATTTGACTACTCCAGGGCAGAAAACTGCCCTTACAAATAAAACTTTTAAATCGTTAATCTATAAATAAAGAACTGACCGAATCTTCATTGGAGATTCGGCGAATGGATTCCGCCAGCAGTTCCGCAATGCTAAGCTGGCGTATTTTACTGCATTTTTCAGCATTGTCACGTAGTGGAATCGAATCTGTTACTACAACTTCATCGAGCTGAGATTCAGTGATTCGGTCCACCGCTGGCCCCGAAAGCACCGGATGTGTTGCATAGGCTGCAACTTTTAAAGCACCGGCACTTTTTAGTGCATTTGCAGCTTCACACAAGGTATTGGCCGTGTCCACCATATCGTCCATTAACACACACGTGCGCCCTTCAACATCACCAATAATATGCATGACTTTAGCTTCGTTAGCTTTCGGACGACGTTTGTCGATAATGGCTAGATCACAGCCTAGATGCTTGGCCATTGCTCTAGCACGAACTACGCCACCAACATCAGGTGATACCACTATCATGTTTTCGTATTTTTTACGCCATAAATCGCCCAATAGCACTGGTGAGCCATAAATATTATCAGTGGGAATATCAAAAAAGCCCTGAATTTGATCAGCATGCAAATCCATAATCAAGGTTCGATTTGCACCCGCTTTGGTAATCATTGCCGCGACCAGTTTTGCTGAAATTGCGACTCTGGCTGTGCGGGGTCGGCGATCCTGGCGTGCATAACCAAAATAAGGAATTACCGCAGTGATTCGACCCGCCGATGATCGACGCAGTGCATCGATCATGATCAATAACTCCATCAGGTTATCGTTGCACGGTGAACAAGTTGACTGTAAAACAAAAACGTCCTTACCACGGACATTTTCCAGAATTTCTACGTTGACTTCGCCATCACTAAAGGTACCGACGAAAGCCTTACCCATTGGGATGCCGAGATGTTTGATTACATCCTCAGCCAATTGTGGATTGGCGTTGCCCGTGAAAACCGCCATGTTTTCTACTGCCACGTGATACCTCTTAGCTGCTTTAGTTCGTTTGTGTCGTTCGTTAATAATATGGCTGGGGTGGTAGGATTCGAACCTACGAATGCCGGAATCAAAATCCGGTGCCTTAGGCCACTTGGCTACACCCCAACTTGTGTGGATTAGTCCATTATCAACGGCGCATATTGTAACATTATCCATGCGGATGTTTAGTCAATCCTCTGACAGAAATTGCCTGCCAGCATGCTGGACATTGCTGCACAATCTCAGCTGCATGATCAGCAAATTCTACGGCCATAAAAACCGCCGCTCCTGAGCCGCTCATTTGTGCTTCGCCGAATTTTCCTAACCAGTCCAGGGCCTTTTGCACTTGTGGATAAAGTTCACAAGTTACTTTCTGCAAGTGATTGTCGCCCTGTCCAGCCAGAAAGTCGCGTATTTTGATCGGCTTGGCGTCGCGTGTCAATTTCGGATTAGTAAAAATTTCAGTCGTTGAGACATGAATAGGAGGAATTATTACTACAAAATGGTTCTGCGGTAACGTTATTGGCTCTAATTGCTCACCAATACCCTCAGCCCACGCATTGTAACCTCGCACAAAAACAGGCACATCAGCGCCAAGTTCAAGACCGATTACTGCCAACTCATCACGATTAAGGTTTAAACCCCATAGCTCATTTAATGCCACTAGTGTTGTGGCCGCATTGGAACTACCACCACCCAGTCCTGCTCCAGTCGGAATATTTTTGCTAATGTGTATGTCGATACCTTTTGAACAACTTGTATGTTGTTGTAAAGCCCGAGCTGCTATTACCGCTAAATCCTGATCTTCACTAATTCCAGCCAGCGGTTCAGCTTGACGAACTTCTCGATCATTTCTGAGTATAAATTTCAGTTCATCGTAGAAATCGATGAATTGAAATACAGTTTGCAAAAGATGATAGCCATCCTGACGCCTGCCTATGACGTGTAAGAATAAATTTAATTTGGCGGGCGCTAACCAGACCGACATTTATGATCCGCTGAATTCTTTGACGATTAATTTAACACTGACTTTGTCTATTGGTTTGTTCAAATCTTGCGATAGTTGAGTTAAATAGCCTGGTGTCGCTTTAATGCTGATTTTTCCTGGCAGTGTCGAGTCGAGGAAAGATTTAAAACTCTGGTAATCAACCTGCCAGCCTAACTGTTCGAAACCTATTAAGTTACTGCCATCATATTGCTCATTACTGACTGTTCCATTGGGATTGGGTCTTCCAGTCACCCAAAAGCTAATCGCATCAAACGGCACTAGCCAGCCAATATTTTCATACAAGACTTGTTCGAGGGTTTCACCGGTCACAAAGGAATCTTTATCACGAATACTGGCAAGTCCATTTGCTTCGCTTAGAAATACTCGTCCACTACCAAGCGGACCATATAATTCGATGTCATGTTGATCTTGCTGCCGATCCCAAATAAATGAAGCGGAACCCCCTTCACGATCAATATTTGCCGCCAGCCGCCCCTTCATTTGCCAGGAATCAATGAGTTTTGAAGAATCTATTTCGAGTGACGGGCGTGTACCGACACAGCCGGTTATCAATATAACCAGCGCAAAACGGAGGATTCTCACAGAAAGCGTTCCAGTGTTTTATTTAAAACTTTATTATCGGGTGTTTGCTTTTTAGCTTTATTCCAAACTGACTTGGCCTTGATTTTATCACCCAAAGTCCAATAGAGTTCACCCAGGTGAGCAGCGATCTCCGCATCTTCGCTTAAATCAAATGCGTGCTCCAAATGAATTTTAGCCTTATCTAGCTCATTGAGTTTGAAATAAACCCAGCCCAGACTGTCAAGAATGTAGGCATCGTCCGGCTCAAGCTCAATGGCTTTTTGAATTAATTCCAAGGCTTCATCGTAACGCGAAGTTAAATCTGCCAGCGTATAACCCAGGGCATTATAAGCATGTGCATTCTCAGGCTCGAGCTTAATCAATCGACGCATATCACGTTCATGATCACTGACTTTGCCCAGCTCTGAAAAAATCAAACCGCGCGCATAAAGCAAGGAGGTATCGTCTGTGTATTTGGCCAGAGCCATATTAAGTATCTTAATAGCACGCTCAAGCTGATCTGCCTGATGTAGCAAGTTTTGTTGACGCATATAGACACGCACTTGCTCCTCAGTACCTGAAACTGGGATATTATCCAGATGCGTTAATGCCGCATCGAGTTGGTCCTGATCGGCAAGCACATTGCTAATTTCAAGCTGCGCAGGAAAATAATACTGGCCAAAAACGATTTCCTGACATAGCTCACTAGCTGCATCATAATTTTTAAGCTCGCGCTGTACTTGGCAACGATAGAGTATTAACCGATCATCGGTTGGATTTTCATCTAATAACAATGCTAGCTTTTTGTCGGCCAATGAATAATTCTCTTCCTGCATAGCCAAGGCAATAATATTTAGAGTGGCTTCCTCATGTAGGGACTCGTCATTCACTGCAACTTTATCGAATTGCTTAATCGCAACCGAAGCTTTGGCATTATTGGATAAATAACGCGCATATTCCATGCGTAGGCGATGGCCGTCTGGTTCTAATTTTAAATAATTTTGTGCAAAGCTATGAATCGCTTGCTCATCCTGGTCTTCAAATAAATAACTTAACTTGATCAACGCTGCGTCCTGATTCACAGGGTTTACAACTAGCGCCTGGTCAATTGCCTGACGTGACAATTCAAAATCGTTTAATCGGGCTGCCAAAATGCCTAATCCTACATTAGCATTCTCAATATCACTCGCTTCATTTACCAAGATTTGAAACGTGCTTATTGAAGCATCAATATCATTTAATCTTGATAGATCCCCGGCAATACGTTTATAGATTTCCTGGTTGCTTGATTCAGAGATAATCCGACGATATTGAGTTAAAGCCTGGGCCGACTGGCCAAGTTCCATATAACTGCCTGCCAGAGCAAGCCGAGCACCGACAACCTGTTTTTGTGGTTCACCGTTTAACAGCTTTAACCACAATTGCGCTGCTTCAACTGCTTTATTATGTAAACCACTTTGCAGCGCCCAATAAGTGGCTTTTGACGCTAATCTTGGATCACCGGATTCCTTAGCGGCCGGCAATATCTGATCGACAGCTGTTATAAATTGCCCTGCACGGACTGCAACTTCAGCGGTTAGAATTTGGGTTAACAATTCCTGATTCAAATCAGCATCAGGCAGTTTGATACTTTGTTCTAACTCGTCACTATGTTCTTGTGATTGTTGATCAATAATTGGGGTTGTCTGGCAGCCAGCCAGTAGAACGGCTGCCAATACTAACAAATGATTTAACCAACGATTGCTAAAAATGTAACGCCCGATCAATGTTTTTTGCTCTAGTTTAATGCTTACAAGTATAGCAACAGCTGATTAATAAATCATGACTCAACCTTGATTTGGCTGTTAACAATCTTTGCAATTTCTTTACAAAAGCCAGACACAGATTGACATCCATTTTCAACATAATTCAACTTCTTTCAACAACGCTGAGATATGAAAATGAAATTAACCAAAAAATCACTTGCACTGATCACTGCCGGAGTTATTGGACTAGGCGCAGTTACAGCTCCTCTAGTAGCTGATGGGCCACGCAATTGCGGAGGTAAGCACGGTGGTTATGCGATGATGGGTGGACATGGCTTTGGCAAAGATACTGATCGAATGATTGGCAAAATGGCACGCAAACTTGATATGACTGATGAACAACGCGATCAAGCATTCGCTATTGCTGATAAATATCGACCTCAGGTACGTGAAGCTAAGTTTGCCATGCGCGAAAACATGCAAAGCTTGCATGAACTTGACCCTGCTGCGACCGACTATACTCAAAAGACTGAATCACTAGCCGATCAACAAGGTGATTTAATTGCTGATACGATCAAGCTGAGAACAGCCATGCAAGCTGAGCTTGAACAAATCTTGACTGCCGAACAAAAAGAGAAGTTTGAAAAATTCAAGCGTAAACATCAGCGCCGTCATCATGATCATGACAATGATGAAGCTGAACAACAGAGCTAAACAGTTTAAGGATAAGTTCAGCATGGGCATGCATAATTGATCCTGCAAAGCGATATAGCTTGCAGTTGAACTCTCTCCTACTTAAAAGCGATATTAAGGCAAGTCTCAGGACTTGCCTTTTTTTATCCGCTTAAGAATCAATATCGGTCGCGACGACCGCCACGATCGTTGTTCTGCCGGGGACGCGCTTGATTGACCTTTATATTTCGTCCATGCAAGTCACTGTCATTCAATTGTTCAATAGCTTGTTCGGCTTGCTCGTTGTTTGGCATTTGCACAAAACCAAAGCCTTTGGAACGTCCGGAATATTTATCTGAAATAACTTTTGCATCTGCTACTTCGCCATAAGCAGTAAATACATCACGAAGCTCATCTGCGTTAACGCTGTAGGGCAAGTTGCCCACGTAGATATCCATTTATATGTTTCTCTTGATCTTCATCGCGTTTTGTAATGGTTACTATTGCCAACAACGCGCAAAAATCAGCGAATAGCAATCTGACTAACAACAGCCAAATTCTTAAATTACTAGTATTTTAAGCGCTGACGATGATTTGTGCTTGTATTTATTTGATTTTGTAGCATTAATTTGATTGGTAAATAAGCTGTTGAGCTCAACTATTCGGTGCCAATGGTACCTCAACTAAACACTGAAACTCCCTGGCAAAATCTACGGATACTCGTGCATGTACTGCTCCCTGTCGATCAAGAAAACGCTGTTCACCTTTGACCGGAAAGACTCCTTCATGCCAAATATTTGGATGAATATAAACGCCCTGAGAACCATCACAATAAAAGCAGACAAAATCTTCTGGTTTCACATCATCACCAGGCAAAGCCAAAGGAATCACAAAAGGATGCTCATCTAACGGAAAAAATAATTGCCCGCCATCAGGATGATAATTAGCATGCCATAACATTAGCTTTTCTGGATCATTTGTATGTGATTCATCTGCATCGCTTGGATCGGCTGAATAACCAAGGACATAGTGCCCATTAACCGCCGTATTACGGCCAAAAAGCACATCACCTTTCCACTCGCTGATGAAAGTGCCTTCTCTGATACCTCCTTCATCGCCTGTATCCTCGTCTACTTGTCGCCAACCGGCAGCCGGCCAGCGCACTATTTCTATTTCAAATTGATCGGGATCATCGACAAGACAACCATATCCCTTTAAAGTCTCGGACGTTGCTTCAGTCAAGGGAATCTTAACTGTGGGCAAATTCTGAGAAATTGCTGGATTTAAATAATCAGGCGCATTCATAAATTTTTTCCATGTCTTTTACTGATTTGTTGATAAGCTGGTGTAAAAGCTTCTGATCGACATCTTCCAGGCTTTTAATATAGAGGCAAGATACACCTAATTTGTACTTGCCCAGTTTTTTCATGATAGTTCGATACTTTGAAAAGCCCGGCATAATGTAAATGCTTATATTCTGCTTGCGTGGAGCAAATCCTGTCACAAACCAATCCCCTTCGCGTCCACTTTTATATTTGTAATGATATTTCCCGTAACCCACAATACTTTCACCCCACATTTTGGGGCGTTTGCCGGTTATTTCTTTCATCATTGCCATCAGCGTAATACAATCTTTACGCTTTTTATAATCTTCAATGGATTTAATATAGGTGGTGACGCTTTTGCGGTTTGGCTTGGTTTTTAGTTCAGCCATTAGAGTAATTAGTAATTGATGGATGAACTATTCTACTCTTCATTGTTCAATGACGGAATCGGCATAACCAGCATAATGCTCTCCTATTTTTTGCGCTAGAGAATCCGGAAACAAATGGAATTGACCGGTTTTTAGCGCTTTAATGATGCCATCGGCGACAACTGATGGTGGTTCTGCACTATCAGTAATCCCGGCCTGATCAGCCATGTCGGTTGCTATCGGCCCGGGATGAACGCTCAATACACGTACACCTTTATCACTTAACTCTTGCCATAATGACTGAGTAATTGAGTAAGCGGCTGCCTTGGAAGCTGAGTAAGTGCCGATGAATGAGACCGCTCTTACTGAAGCCACAGAGTTAAGCTGGACAAAGGCCCCTTTGTTTTTGATCAACGATGGCACAAAAGCCTGAGCAACATTCAACATACCCAATACATTGGTCTCAAACTCATAACGTAAAGATTCAATAGCTTGATGATCAAGTACTGTTGTATCCGTCAAGACACCGGCATTATTGATCACTAATTCTACATCTTTGGTTTGTTTGGCCGCTAACCGGATGGATTCAGGCTGGCTTAGATCAAGCCGGATGGGTTGAACTAAACCACCGTGTGCATCCTGTAATGACTGCACGGAATCTATATTTCTAACTGCTGCATAAACCTTTGCGATACCATGCTCAATTAACGATTCAGTAATTTCTTTACCAATGCCGCGATTTGCACCCGTCACCAGTGCAATTTTATTTTTTACATCGAAACTCTTATTCATTCGTGATGCTGCGCTCGCTTAACCATCTTTTCAACTTGTTCTGTCATATTTATGGGTACTAGTGTGATTTCTGGATTATTTCTAGTAAAAACTCTAAAAATCTCATCTGAAAATGCCTGTCCGATTGAATCTATGCCTTCAAAATCGAGGGCAACAGTTGTAAATTTGTCAACTCGATTGAGAACTCTTTTAGCCTGTGATCTAGACACAAGTTTTTCTTGGTCATATAAAGCTAGTTCAAGCGCTAATACGGTTTTATTAAATTGATATTCATCAGGTCCAGCAAAATCATCGAAAACATCCTGAAGAATCCTACCTGAGTTTCTATTTATCACCATACATACTGATGTTCCAACTTCGTCATCTGAGATTTTAGTATTAAAAAAAAGATCAAATTCCTGGCTATCTTCATGGCTGAATGTTAAATCCATGGAATCAACAAAAAACCAATCAAATACACGTGAAGTAAAAAATATTCCTTCGCCAGTATGATTTTGAGGATCAGTCGTAAGTTTACCTTTTGAAAGCTCAAATATGGCTTCCCTTTCATCTGCAAGATGATAATAATTTTTTATTTTTCTAAATATTCCTATTCCATTATCAATAACCCGAATTTTTATTTGCTCTTTCTCTCGGAACATAGAAAGCTTGAGTTCACTAGCATCCGAATGATCGATTACATTATTGACCATCTCAGTGAAGCCATAGTGACAAATATCAACTATATTCTCAGCTATATTGTCGAACATAAATAGGAAATCTTTCCTCCAGATTTCATCCTCTGAAAGATTGTTATTTAATGAATAACTATTAAATGCACTCCTTTTGTCACCCAAAAAGTACTTCTTACCTTTTCCGCGACCAGAGGACGCCAATAAGCCCGCTTGTTCTAATCTAGCTAGATGGTTATAAACTGCTTGAGGAGTAATCGAATAAATTTCGGCAATATGCTTGGTAATATCTTGAGGATGATCTACAACATCCCGCAAGATATGGTATCTAATCAGTTTGCCTTTCTCTTTATTATTCATCCTTTAAGAAAATATTTTTCTTAAAGGATACTTTATTTTTTCTAAAAGGACAAACCTTAATAAACAACCTCAATCCCAGCGATCATCACGGGAAAGAATAGCTCCGTTTTCAACTTTGACCGGAAAGGTTTCAATATCTTCGTAGGCAGGAGGAGCAGTGACTTCGCCCGTTTTTATATTGAAACGTGCTCCATGACGTATACAAATGATTTCTTCCCCCATCACAATGCCGCAGGAAATCTCACTGCCGTCATGGGTGCAAACATCTTCGATAGCATAGTATTCGCCATCCAGATTAAATACTGCCACTTGCGTGCCATCAACATCGACGGCCTTGCAGGTACCGGAGTCTATATCACCTACTTTGGCGACTTCTTCCCAATCTGACATAAATTACAACAATCCTAACTGCAGTTTAGCCGCTTCAGTCAGCATCTCCTGAGTCCAGGGTGGATCCCAAACTAAATTAACCTCGGCATCGGCAACGCCTTCGATGCTTTTAACGACAGTTTCAACCATGGAAGGAAAGAACTGGGCTACAGGACAACCAGGCGTCGTTAATGTCATTTCAACATGTGCCAAATTTTCAGCATCCAGCTCAACACCATAAACCAAACCCAGATCATATATATTGACTGGAATCTCAGGATCGTAGACATTTTTCAAAGCAGCGATGATGCGTTCTTCGACTGTGCCCTCAGCTTCTTGAGCCGCTGCAGTAGCAACATCAATTTGCTCACGCATTTGTTCTTCAAGCTGGGCTTGATAATCCATATACATGCCGGGAAAGGCGTTATCATTTTCAGGATTCATTCTGTGGTCACCGGTTCATCAAGTTGGTTAATGGCCGCATTAGTCGTGTGCCAGGGTAAAGTTGCGCATTTGACCCGGGTTGGATAGTCCTTAACACCGCTTAAAACTTCAAGTTTGCCGATATCAGCATTAGATTCTCCACCAGTCACAATAGTATGAAAGTTTTCGAATATCTGTTCAGCTTGCTGCGCTGTTTTACCGATCAATTCTTCCGTCATGATTGAAGCCGAAGCTGTGGAAATGGCACATCCCTGACCTTCAAAACTGACTTTTTCAATAATACCGTCGTCATTTACAAACATATAAACCGTTAATTGATCTCCGCATAAAGGATTAAAACCTTCGGCCTTACGATTGGCATCTTCAAGCACGCCATAATTACGCGGATTACGGTTATGATCGAAAATAACTTCTTGATATAACTCTCTTAAATCACTCATAGTGGCTTAACTAAACATCTCAATTGCTTTTTTTATTGCTGCCATCAAGGCATCGACTTCTTCAAAGGTGTTATACATGGCAAATGAAGCTCGAGCCGTGGCTGGCACATTAAAGCGTTTCATCAATGGTTGGGCACAATGATGGCCGGTTCTTACCGCCACACCTTCATTATCTAAAATCGTGCCTAAATCGTGAGGATGAATTCCCTCGATCACGAATGAAAGCACAGCCGCCTTGTCCTTTGCCGTCCCAATAATCCGCAATTCCTTAATTTCACTGGCTTTTTCAGTGGCGTATTCCAGCAATGCGTGTTCATGAGCGGCGATGTTTTCAATCCCAATGTTATGCATATAATCGATTGCCGCTGCCAATCCGATACTTCCCGCAATATCCGGTGTTCCAGCTTCGAATTTGGCGGGCAATTCGGCATAAGTGGATTTTTCCAGTGAAACCTGCTTGATCATTTCGCCGCCTCCCTGGTAAGGAGGCATCGCATCCAAGAGGGCTTGTTTTCCGTAGACTACGCCAATACCAGTTGGACCAAACATTTTATGTCCTGTAATGACATAAAAATCACAATCACTATCTTGCACATCGATAACAAGATGTGGAGCCGCTTGCGAACCGTCAATCACAGTGGTAACTCCAACCTCTTGAGCTAACTTAACCATCTTTTTGACCGGATTGATGGTACCTAATGCGTTGGAAACATGATTAAAGGCAGCAATTTTAGTTTTCTCTGTTAACAAAGACTTGTATTGCTCAAGGTCCAACTCACCGGCATCATTAACATCAACAGATTTAAGCGTGGCACCTGTTTGTTCACAAATTAACTGCCAGGGGACGATATTAGAATGGTGCTCCAACACAGTGATTAATACTTCATCACCTTCTTTCAATACCATTCGGCCATAGCTTGAGGCAATTAAATTGAGCCCTTCAGTAGCACTACGAACAAAAATAATTTCCTTTTCGTTGGCTGCTCCTAGAAACTCTTTAACTTTCGTTCGGGCACCTTCAAACGCATCCGTAGCCCGTTGTGATAAAGAGTGAACACCACGATGTACGTTGGCATGATCGTGGCTGTAGTAATCATTCATCGTCTGCTGTACTTGCACTGGTTTTTGCGAGCTGGCAGCATTATCCAGATAAACCAGCGGTTTTCCATGAACTTGCTGGTCCAGCACAGGAAAATCATTGCGAATTGCCTGCAAGTCTAACGGTTTGGGAGTTGCTAAAGTTTGAATGGCCTGATTCATCGACTAATCTCCGTAGTGGCCCCCTTGCAGTAATTGCTCATCCAGCTCAAGTTCCAGATAAGCTTTCAATGGCTCAATAGTGATTGCATCTAATGCTTGTTTGACGAAAGCAAACGTTAACATGCGTCTGGCTTTTGATTCTTCCACACCACGCGCACGCAAATAAAATAAATATTCTTCGTTTAATTGCCCGATGGTTGCTCCATGTGAACATTTAACGTCATCAGCATAAATTTCAAGCTGGGGTTTAGTATCGATTTCCGCATCACGTGATAACAACAAGGTACGATTGTTTTGATAGGCATCTGTTTGCTGAGCATCTTGGGCGACATAAATACGTCCATGAAACACGGCTCGCGCGCGATCGTCCAAGACACCTTTGTAAAGTTCATCACTAGTGCACTCGGCAACTTGATGCTCAACTTGAGTGAAATTATCGACATGTTGGCGTTGGTTAGCCGCATATAAACCGTACATATTGCTGTGGGCACCAGTTCCAGCAATTTGGCAACGCAAATCATTTCGAGTCAGATTGCCGCCCAGCGTAATCGTTGAAGTTGAGAACAGCGCATTTTTTTCCAATTTAACGAATGTGCCACTAATATGATTTGTTGTGCGAGACTCCTGCTGAATGCGAACATGCTCCAGCTTTGAATCTTCAGCACAATAGATTTCACTAATAGCATTAGTCATGGTCTTAGTATCGCTATGCGATAGATAACGCTCGATAATTTTTACCTGACTCTTTTCACCAGCAATGAATACATTTCTGGGTTGAACCAACGATTTCTCTTGTCCTGCTGAAATGAAAAGCAATTCGATAGGTTGTTGAATCTCTGTGCCTTCATCAACTTCAATCCAGACACCATTACTCACAAAAGCCGTGTTTAATTCCATGAACCCGTGAGTCGCTTCGGGCAATAATTGATTAATATGTGTTGCGGCCCTATTTGGATTTTCAGCCAATGCAGCCGCTAAACTTTTCAAAGTTAATCCGGCAGGTAATGTTGATGCGGACAAATCCGCATTAAACTGCCCATCAACAATGACGACCTTCAGACTGTTAAGTTGGTTAATCTCTAAAGCCGCAATTTCATCAGCACTGACACTTGAGTCAGATTGTGTGATTACATTAAAGGCTTGCTTTAACAGCGGCTTGATGTTGGTGTAACGCCAGTTTTCATCACCTGTAGTTGGAAAACCAATTTCGCCTAGTCGAGCTAAACTCTGTTGACGAAGTTCTGTTAACGGATTTAGCGAAGCAGGTTGGACTGCAAACTGCTGTTGGTAGTTTTCAATTAATTCTTGCATGTCTTAGCTCAAACTTAGGCGGCCTGCTCTTCAATCCAACCGTAGCCGTGCTCTTCCAGCTCCAGGGCCAACGATTTATCACCTGTTTTAATGACTTTACCGTTAGCTAAAACATGAACCACATCTGGCACAATGTAGTCCAGCAAGCGCTGATAGTGCGTTACCACTACAAAGGCCCGACCTTCATCTCTTAGTGCATTAACACCGTCTGCTACGATCTTAAGCGCATCAATATCCAAACCCGAATCCGTTTCATCGAGAATAGCCAGCCTGGGTTCTAATACAGCCATTTGATAGACTTCATTGCGCTTTTTTTCACCACCAGAAAATCCTTCATTGACTGAGCGGTATAGAAATTCTTCTTTCATCTCGACCGTTTTCAGCTTTTCCTTAGCCAGCTTTAAAAAGTCCATGGCATCGAGTTCTGGCAATCCTTGATTTTTGCGAATGGCATTCAAACCAGCCTTAAGCAAATAAATATTACTCACACCTGGGATTTCGACCGGATATTGGAAAGCAAGAAAAATACCTGCCCAAGCACGCTCTTCCGGGTCCATTTCCAGTAAGTCTTCACCCATAAACTCAACATTACCTTCAGTAACTTCATAATCGTCACGCCCTGCCAAAACATTGGCTAAAGTGCTTTTACCTGATCCGTTCGGTCCCATAATGGCATGGACTTCGCCCGCTTTAACGTCCAGGTTAATGCCTTTAAGAATAGGCTTGCCCTCAACAGTGGCATGTAAATTTTTAATGCTTAACATTATCTATCCTGTAATCTCTCAAAAAGTAGTTCAATCTTTTCTTAGCCCACCGACCCTTCCAGGCTGATACCTAAAAGATTTTGGGCTTCAACGGCAAATTCCATAGGCAGTTCTTTAAAAACTTCCTTGCAAAAACCATTTACGATCATCGATACCGCATCTTCTTCCGATAATCCGCGTTGACGGCAATAAAACAATTGATCTTCGCCGATTCGGGTGGTAGTGGCTTCGTGCTCGACTTGTGCAGTCGGATTTTTGACCTCAATGTACGGAAAAGTATGTGCTCCACAACGATCACCCATTAGCATGGAATCGCACTGCGAGTAATTCCGCGCATTTTCAGCGCCTTTAGCGACTTTAACCAAGCCACGGTAAGCATTCTGTCCTTTACCGGCCGAAATACCTTTGGAAATAATGGTGCTTTTGGTGTCTTTGCCGATATGAACCATTTTGGTGCCGGTATCAGCCTGCTGGTAATTATTGGTCAACGCCACTGAATAAAATTCCCCTACCGAATTATCGCCTTGCAAAATTACGCTAGGGTACTTCCAGGTTATAGCCGAGCCGGTTTCAACCTGAGTCCAAGAAATTTTGGCATTTTCTTCTTTGCAAATTCCACGTTTGGTGACGAAGTTGTAGATACCACCACGACCCTCTTCACCACCGGGATACCAGTTCTGAACTGTTGAATATTTGATTTCAGCATCCTTATGAGCCACTAATTCCACCACAGCTGCATGGAGTTGATTCTCATCACGCATGGGTGCAGTGCAACCTTCAAGGTAACTCACGTAACTGCCTTCGTCAGCCACGATCAAAGTGCGTTCGAACTGACCGGTATTCATGGCATTAATACGAAAATAAGTCGATAGTTCCATCGGGCAACGCACTCCTTTGGGCACATAAACAAAGGAACCATCACTAAACACGGCCGAATTCAATGCCGCGTAAAAATTATCACCTTGAGGCACAACGCTGCCCAGGTATTTTTTGACCAATTCCGGGTGTTCCTTAACCGCTTCGGAAAATGAGCAAAAAATCACTCCGGCTTTGGACAAAGTATCTTTAAACGTGGTGGCAACTGAAACACTGTCAAACACAGCATCAACGGCCACACCTGCGAGCATCATTTGCTCGTGTAGGGGAATTCCTAGTTTTTCGTAAGTTTCTAAAAGCTTGGGATCGACTTCATCTAAGCTCTTGGGGCCATCTGAGTTGTCTTTTGGAGCCGAATAATAACTAATCGCCTGGAAATCGGGTTTGTTATAGCTGACATGTGCCCACTCAGGTTCAACCATATTCAACCATTGACGATAAGCCTCAAGTCGCCATTCAAGCATAAACTCCGGTTCTTCTTTTTTAGCCGAAATGGCACGAATCACATCCTCGTTCAGGCCCGGCGGCAAAGTATCGGATTCTATCTCAGTATAAAAACCTTCTTTATATTCACGCCCTAAGCGGGCATCCAATTCTGCTGTTGATCCCATTATTTATCTCTATGCCCCAAGCGCTACGCGCTGATTGGCCATTGTCTCATTTAACATTAATTCCTGACGCTCCATTACTTCCATGACCGATGGCCACTTAACTAATTCACCCAAAGAGATGTTATCCAAAAATTCGTATAGCTGTTGTGAAAGCTTGTCCCATAAGCTATGGGTTAAACAACGTTGTCCACCGGAGCAGTTCTTCATGCCTCCACATTGAGTCGCATCCACATTCTCATTAACTGCCTGGATGACTTGTGCAACAGTAATAGATTGGGCAGGGTGCGCAAGTTTATACCCACCACCAGGCCCGCGCAATCCCACCACCAAACCGGCCTGACGTAATTGAGCAAATAATTGCTCCAAATAAGACAACGAAATATTTTGGTTTTCGGCAATCTGGCTCAGCGAAACCGGTCCAGCATCCTGATGTGCGGTAATATCGACCATAGCCGTTACCGCATAACGCCCACGTGTGGTTAATAACATTGGATTCTCCGAAAAATAAAACAGACTAAATTACTAGGTATTAGAATAATATTACCCAGTAATTCTGTCAAGAATAATACACATTAAATTCGTTTGGCTTCATAAGGCTTTTGAATACTATAACGACACAACAGTTTTTCATTAGATCGGTCGCACAATTCTTTCACTTTACAGCCTGTTGTATTAGAGAAAAAACTCGCGATCACATCACAAACACACGGATCAGCCCGAACCGCTGAAGCCAAAGGACAATTATGACTTTCAATAATAAATTCATCCTTGTTAGTGGTTAGTTCAGTTGCCGCACCCATTGAATCAGCAAATATCCGCGCTAATTTTAGACGTTCCTCTACCGGTAGCGTCTTATCAATATCAAGTTCCTTAGCGATATCACGGCCGACTTTTTTCATGATCGATTTAATCTTTAGCTTAGGAAGCTCTTGTGACATATTTTTTATTAAGGTAGCAGAAAAAGCCGGATAGGCCTTGGAGAGACTGTCCTCCTGACCCTCTATTGCCTTAAATTGCACGGCCGGTTTTCCAGCACGTTTTGTATGAAGAAATTGCCCACGCTCAACCAAGCCATCAGCTTCCAGTTGTCCCAGCTGAAAGACTATAGCGTTTCGACTTAAGTCCAGCCTTTCGACTAATTGATTCACCGTTAACGGTTCTTTTCTTAACATTGAAATGATTCGTTGATTGGTATTAATCACGGTCTACCCCTTGATTACGATCTGATTGTAAGTATCAAGTTAAAAATCATAAGCTTTTCTGAGCTGGCAAGCAAAATATAAATAATTATAACAATAATTATGGTTATTATTGAACTTTTGTAAAAATAACTACTCTCACTCAATACAGAACACGGCAAAACACTCAGAAACTGCTGTTCTTAACACTGATGACAATGCTTTCATCATTACTTTAAAACCGATTTAGGAGGCGAAAATGAACCACTTATCCCAATCATTATTTAAATTCAGCACGGTTGCTTTGAGTAGCTATCTGGTTGCCAGTGCAGCCCTGGCTGACCCAACTCGAGTGACGGTACGTATTGAAAACGTTGCTCCATTGCAAGGCACCTTCCAGACACCTTTCTGGGTCGGCATTCACGACGGACAGGCATTCGATACCTATGACGGGGCTACACCAGCAAGTACAAATCCAATTCCCACTTCTATAGCTATGGAGTCATTGTGTGAGGACGGAAGTACTGATGCAATTTCTGCGGACTTTTCTACTTTACAACCACTAGGTCAACAGGCCACCATTCCTGGCCCCAATGGCCCAATAGCACCAGGTGAAGTCGTTGAACAGAGTTTTGTTGTCGATTCGAACGATCCTAACAACCGCTATTTCAGCTACGCCTCAATGATTATACCTAGCAACGATTTCTGTATTTCCAACGGTAATCCTCAAGCCCATCCCTTGTTTGATGAAAACGGAAATTTTGTAGCCGAAAGCTTTTTTGTTGCCGGCCCCGAGGCCCTCGATGCTGGCACTGAAGTTAATGACGAGCTTCCTGCAAACACTGCTTTTTTTGGTCAGGCAACACCGAATACTGGGGTTGACGAGGGCGGTCTAATCGGAGATGCCGGTGATCTTCCAGATTTCAGCGGATTTTTACCTCGTGGCAGTGGTGGCATTCTTGACGACTCTCGTTTTGCCGAGGCCGATTTTACTTTACCCGGCTATTCATTCGTGAAATTTACTTTCAGCGCAACCCCGGCCATCACTGAAGAATTGACATTCAGATCTTTCTTAAGTGGTCAAAACGAGGTACCAGCCGTACAAACCAGAGCCTTTGGTTTTCTATTGGCCAATCTAGTGGACGAAGGTCAAAAAATCAATCTTGTAGCGGCCGCTTTAAGATTGCGCAACGTTACGGCGGCACACTTGCATCTAGGTGCTGAGGGCGAGAATGGTCCGGTTGTAGTTGATTTATTAGCAAACGGCGATTTAACCAATCGAGGCCGACGCATAAAGCTGCTTAAAGCTCAGATCACTTCAGATGCCTTGACTGGCCCATTAGCAGGACAACCACTTGATGCTCTAAGTGCAGAAATTCAAGCAGGTAACATCTATATTAATATTCATACTGAACAAAACCCTGCCGGTGAACTACGTGGACAACTTCGAGTTGACTAGTAAACTGGGATAATAAAAGGGATGTGTCAAATTATAGACACATCCCTAAATCTGATAGATATGCCAAATAAAAAAACAGGCACTGGATGATTTACCAAGTGCCTGCTTTTAACGGAGGAAAAATTTATCGCCTAGTGGCGTTAAGCGTCCCAGCAACAAACACAAGAGTACTTATATCTCCCTGGGTACAGGTTCCATTACCATTCGCCTGACCACTAATTAGATTGACTGTTAAATCCGCCTCAACACTGATTCGACCAACACATCGAATATCTTCGTAAGTTTCATCAACATTTACAACGGCAGCAATTCTGTCAGTGTCAAGTGCACCGGCATAAGTACGTCCGTCAACGATTATTGTTGCATTACCATTGGACTCGATTATGATGGTTATCGGTTCAGACCTGGACTCGCTTAAGCCTAATTCACTTGCGGTATAAGTGGCTTCCAAAGTGCCCTCATAGGTTCCGGCGTATTGAGCACCGATTTGTTCTGGAGAAGACTCATTGCTCGAGACATCTGCACTTGAACCTGAACTGCTGCCCCCACTATCACAGCCTACGAGAATAACTGCGAATAAGGCTATTAAAACCTTTTTCATAATATCTATCCATTACAATTAGTTAGAATAGATATATTATAAGTTTATTTAAGTATGTTTTTCAAGTCATTGATTTTTCGTTTTTAGCATTAACTTAATCAGTACCATAAACCGCTGAAACGCCAGCGTGGTAAGGCTTTCACGGGATGATAAAGCCTTGTCGGAAATATCTGTGTTGGCCTGGATAGCTTATTTACGATTAATTTAGGCTTAACCGCCCTCCCCTCCCCTTCTAGGGATAATAGCCTCTCAATACGGTCTTCAGTCTCAGGATGAGTACGTAAAAGCGAGGGTTGTTTCTGTTTTCGCCCCGGCAGGAAGATTTTTTCCATTAATCCACCCTGGTATTTTTCTAACTTACTGAGCGCCGAAGCCAGGCCTCTGGCATCATTGGTTAACTCAAATGCACCCAGATCGGCATCATATTCCCGGGTGCGAGATAACCCCAGTTGTAGTAATGAACTTAAAATAGGTGCAAAAATTAATAACAACAACCCAATAAAAGGGATATTTTTTTCGCCGAACATAAACAAACCAAGTCCAAAGATCAGCATGAATTGTCCCGCTGTTGATATAAAACTGGTTAGACGACTGAATAAATCAGCAATTCCCATCACCCACATATCATTGTTACGGATATGTGCCACTTCGTGGGCCATCACACCAGTAATTTCCCGCGGCGTTAATGCCCTTAGCAGACCATCTGAAATAACCACGTAAGAATCATTTTTACGGCCAGTAGCAAAAGCGTTCATGATTTTACTCGGCAAATAGAATAATCTGGGTACGCTAGGTAATTCAGCACGTTTTGAAAGTTCGACCAGAATACGATGCAAATCTGGAGCTTGCTCAGGCATAACAGGTTTTGCTCCGTACAGCTTAGTTAACATTTTTGGCGTCACCCTAGATGAACTGAGCATAAAAAATAAGCCAATCGCAACCGTCACAACTAAGCCCGTAAAGCCAAAAAACATCCAGCCAATTGTGCCCAAAATGATTGCCATGCCGCCAATAATAAGAATTGACTGTAGTAAATTAATTAAATTGTGTCTGCGAATATCTGTTGCCATAAATAGATTAATTGTCGAACTTAAACACCACAATATTATAGAATCATTGCGACAAGATAACCTGAATCTGTAGTAATGCGATTATCAGCACAAGAATTTTTAAACCGTGAACGCAAAGCCATCACCTTGATGGGTATGTCTGGCGTGGGTAAAACCACCCTGGCACACAAGTTACCACGTAGCCATTGGTTTCATTACTCGGCGGATTATCGGATTGGTTCACGGTATTTATCTGAACCCATAATCGATAATTTAAAGAAAAAGGCGATGAGTGTGCCTTTTTTACGCGAGTTATTAATGAATGATTCAATTTATATCGGTAACAATATTTCTTTTAATAACCTTGCAATTATATCTACATTTATCAGCAAGCTTGGAAACCCGGAATTAGATGGCTTGTCGTTGGATGAGTTTAAATATCGGCAGGAATTACATAGACAAGCTGAGATTGCGGCCATGTATGATGTCAGCCGATTTATAGAAAAATCGAATGCTATTTATGGCTATCCGCACTTTATAAATGATGCCAGCGGCAGTGTTTGTGAACTCAATGACGAAAAAGTCATCCAGCACCTGGCACAGCATACTGTGATTTTCTACATTGAAGCCGATGAAAGCCTTGAAAAAACCTTAATAAAACGCGCGATTGCCGATCCAAAGCCGATTTATTACCAGAATGATTTTCTGGACAGGCATTTGCAGGAATATTTAGCAGAAAAAAAGATTACCAGTGTTGATCAGATTGATCCTAATCAATTCGTGCAATGGATTTTTCCCAAATGCATCCAGCATCGTAAACCGCTTTATAAAACTATTGCCGATAATTATGGCTATACCTTAAGCGCCCACACCATCAACGAAGTTGAAACTGAGCAGGATGTCATTCAGCTTTTAGCTGATACCATAGGATAAAAGAATTAATCATGCCACTTGTTGCCCATAATTCCCTTCCCACTTTTGATCGCTTGAAACAGGATGGATTCGAAATCCTCGGCTCGAATCATGCCTTACATCAGGATATTAGAGAATTACACATTGGCTTATTGAATATGATGCCGGATGCCGCCCTTCGCGCTACTGAACGACAGTTTATGCGTATGGTCACATCTTGCAATCAAATTGCCCAATTTTATATTCATCCATTCTCGATTAAAGGTATTGAGCGAGGCGAGACTGCCCAGGCATATATAGATCAATATTATGACGATTTTGAGCAAATTCAATCCGAAGGATTAGATGCGTTAATTATCAGTGGTGCAAACCCCAGCAAAGCTGAACTCACCGATGAAAGTTATTGGCCCGGGGTTGTCGAAGTCTTTAAGTGGGCCAAAGAAAACGTCAGTTCAATTTTATGCTCTTGTTTGGCGTCACATGCTGCATTTAAACAATTTTACGGTATAGAGCGGCAACCCATGGGACACAAACTCTGGGGGGTCTTTTCTCATCGCATTATCCAAGCACAGCATCCTTTGGTGAGCAACATTAATACTCGTTTTGATGTGCCACATTCGCGTTTTAATCAAGTCACTCGGCGACAACTTGAAGATGCAGGACTTAAAGTTTTGATTGCTGGCAAAACATCCGGTGTACATTTGGCTGTCAGTGAGGATTTGTTTCGTGAGGTGTATTTTCAAGGCCACCCAGAATACAATTTTAATAGCTTGTTAAAAGAATATAAACGAGAAGTAAGTCGATATTTTTCTAATCATAGGGAAGATTACCCGCCAGTTCCTGAGAATTATTTCTTAGATGAAGCAAATTCACTGATCGAAGATTACAGACAAATAGTGATAACAGCGAAAATCAATGGTCGACCATTACCCGGTTTTCCTGAAACAGAATTAGAACAATTTGTTGATAATACCTGGTGGGACACAGGCAAAGCTGTGTTTAATAACTGGCTGGGCCTGGTCTATCAACTCACTAATATTGATCGAAAAAAACTATTCATGGACGAGATTAACCCCTCAGACCCTTTGAGCTTAAAAGATGTACTGTAAATTTTTAATTCTTGTGAGCATAAATTTAGCGTTTGCCGTGACCAGCTTCGCTGAAATTTTCAACTCCGAAAAACACAGTTTTGAAGTAGATACACTATTTTCGAGTCTGGATCATCCCTGGGGGATGGACTTTTTATCGGATAAAGAACTTTTGATTACTGAACGCTCAGGAAAGTTGTTAAGCGCGAATTTGGAAAACGGTGAAATTACCGAAGTAAAGGGGTTACCCAAAATACGCGAATACGGTCAAGGTGGTCTATTAGATGTACTGGTTCATCCCAATTATTCAGAGAATCAATGGATTTATCTAAGCTATGCTGCAGGTGAAGGTCGACGCTACGGTACAGAAGTGCTCAGAGCAGTGTTAAAGAATCAAACACTTACACAAGTAAAAACTATCTTTGTTGCGCAACCAAAAGTTAGAGGAACTCGGCATTTTGGTTCTCGATTAGTTATTGATCAAAATGGCTATTTATTCATTTCCCTAGGTGACAGAGGCGACCGGCCATTAGCACAAGAATTAGACTCTCATATCGGTACACTGATTCGCCTGCATGACGATGGATCAGTTCCTGGGGATAATCCATTCATTGACTCCAGTAATGCCTTGCCGGAAATTTTCTCTTACGGACACCGTAACGCGCAAGGAATGACGCTGCGAAATAGCGACCAAAGCCTATGGTTACATGAACACGGTCCGCAAGGTGGCGATGAAGTAAACAAACCTGAGACGGGTAAAAACTACGGTTGGCCAGTGATTACCTATGGTGTCAACTACGGCTTGGGAACAAAAATCGGTGAAGGCACGCACAAACAAGATATGGAACAACCTGTTTATTATTGGGCACCATCTATTGCACCTTCGGGTATGATGTTTTACGAGGCGGACAAGTTTCCAAACTGGTACAATAATTTATTTGTCGGCTCACTAAAGTTCGCTCAGCTTGTGCGACTCGAACTTAAAGACAATAAAGTGGCCCATGAAGAACGGCTGTTAACAGGTGAGTTTGGGCGTATTCGGGATGTTCGGCAAGGTCCAGATGGATTCATTTATCTGTTAACTGACTCTAGTAACGGTAAGTTATTACGGCTTAATCCTGTGAATTAATAACATATCCATGGATTACAGCATTATTTTCACATTGTTCCTTGGTATCGAATCCTAGCTCACAAGCCTGAATAATATTGCCATCCTTGTCCAGTTTCCACCAACGCCATTCACCGTGCGCATCTTGATATATTCGCCAACTTTCCATACTTTTACCTTTTTTTGACCCTAATTGAACTATTTTCTGCTTATCAATCTCTGATAAGTTTCGCATCTTTAGTTTTTAATCTGACACAAAAAAGCTTACAATAGTTTCGTATTTTGTAATATTTCCTAAATTAATGACATGGAGAAGGAAACCATGAAAAAAACACATGCACTTAAAAGTGCTCTTTTTGCATCTGGATTAGTCATTGCTTCTAGTCAAGTTTATTCTGCTGGTTTTCAGATCAGCGAAGCCACTGTATCTGGCCTAGGCCGTGCTTTTGCGGGCGCTGGTGTTGCTGGTGATGATGTTTCAGACATGTTCTATAACCCTGCAGGCATGTTTTTAGCCGAGGGACGTCAATTCCAAGCAGGTTTATCTGTGATTGACAGTGAGTCTGATTTTACCGGCACCGCCGTACCATTTGGTGGCCCTGGTGATGATGGCGGTGAAACGGGTTTGGTACCCAACCTTTATTATGTTTTCCCCGAATCTGGTGGTCTGAAATACGGTATCGCGATCACAGCACCGTTTGGACTAGCTACTGAGTATGATGATAACTGGGCTGGCCGTTATCAAGGAATCAGATCTGAATTGAAAACCATTGATATCAATCCAGCTGTTGCCTATCAGGTAAACCCGCAATTAGCTCTTGGCGCTGGAATCAGTCTTCAATATGCTGATGCAGAATTAACCCAGGCACGATTTTTAGGTGTCGGTGTCCCTGATGGACGCAGTAAGGTAGATGGCGATAACTGGGACTGGGGTTTCAATCTTGGTGCAATGTTTACACCTAATTCATCAACACGGTTCGGCATTGGCTTTCGCTCTAAAGTCACTCAGAAAGTTGACGGAGATTTAAATGTTACAGCCCCAACCGGCGCGACATTAGTCTCTGCTGGCGCCGAGGCTGAAGTTGACTTGCCTGAAACGGTTTACATTAGTGCTTTTCATTCACTAAATAGCCAAATTGATTTGTTAGCTTCTGCACGCTGGACCAATTGGAGCCGGTTTGAAGAACTTCGAATCCAGTTCGATAACGGTTTACCTGATAGCGTCACTCCTGAAAACTGGGAAGATTCGTGGACATTCAGTTTGGGAGCTAATTATCATCTAAATAACCAATGGACCTTACGCGCTGGTTATGCTCATGATGAATCTCCTGTACCTGATGAAGATCGTACAGTACGTATACCTGACTCTGACCGCGATTGGTTCACTCTAGGAGCAAGCTATTCACCTAATGCAAATATGACCCTTGACTTTGGGTATGCCTATCTAACCGGTGATGATGCTAGCATCAGTGAGACAACTGTGGTTGCTGCACCACCTACTGCTCCTGCTATTATTGCGAGCTCACTTGTAGGTGATTACGAAGGTAGCGCTAATATTTTTGGTGTTCAGCTTCAATGGAAGTTTTGATCACAAACTAAAATTAATAAAAAGGCGTGCAATGCACGCCTTTTTTTATTATTCGTATAATTAATAACAACTAAAAACAACCTAATAATTTGCACAGGAGGTCGCATTATGGAACTCACCTTTGAATCCATGTTTTCTCCAGCAGGCATGTTGGGCAACGCCTCTTATATATTGTTGATTCTTTCAATGGCAATGCGAAACATGCTTTGGTTGAGAATCCTCGCAGTTTTTTCAGGTATCACAGGAATTATTTACGATGCCTTTATCCTCCATGATCCGGTAGGTACTTTTTGGGAAAGCGCATTTACCTTAGTCAATTTAATTCAATGGACATGGCTATCGATTGAAAAAAGAAAATTAAAATTGAGCTCCGAAGAAAGAGAACTAAAGCACAAATTTTTTCCACATATCGATGATACAGAACTTAAACAACTATTTAACTGTTCTACATTCAAGAACTTCACTCCCGACACAAAACTGACTAGACAAGGTGAGAAAGTTGAAAACTTATATATGATCACTGAAGGTAAGGTAGATATCCATTATAAGGGAGAACTAATTTCTTCTTGCAAACCCGGTGATTTAATTGGCGAAATAGGGTTCTTAACAGGCTCAGCCGCATCAGCAACAGCTACTACAGCAACAAACTGCAAGCTAATAGAATTTAATCATAATCAATTAGCTACATTAATTAAAAGCTCAACTGAAATTGCAACCAACGTTAATGATATTATCAATAAAGCACTTACAGATAAGTTAATCAGACAGAATAATTTAGCTTTAACAACAGAACATGGTTAAGTAATCATGTCCGTAATTTCTCAGCCATATCTATTCCCAGCAGGGTGTAGAAATATTGTTTCAGTGATGCATTTCTAATAAAAAATTTATCAAGATCTTCTTTTTTCCACTTAACGAATTCAATCGGTTGTTCAGCAATAACATCGGCTGAAACAGGCTGATCACTGACAAAACTCATTTCACCAACAAAATGTCCGGGGTGGATGTATCCGACCTCCTTATCATTTCTTAAAACTCTACAAGAACCTTTGCTAAGCAAGTACAAATCAGAGTTATCTTGCCCTTGATCTAAGAACTTTTCATTTTCATCAAGATTATAAACTTGCCCCACTTTTAATAATTTTCGAACTTCGCGTGGCGAAATATTTCGAAACACTAAACTCTGTAATCTTTTCTCATTCTCGGTCATATCTAAAGGTAATGAGTTGTAATAAAGTACAAACAAATTGATTAAATTAATCAACAAAAAACAAGACTGCCAAAATAATGCTGACCACAATGGTTCTAATTGAAAGTAAAAATATGGGAAAGTAGATAGTGCTGCGATAATGGTCAAAATCCTTAACCAGACCATCTTAGTCACTAAGTAAGCAAGGCAATATATGATATTAGCCGTAAAAAATAACATAGTGAAATATTCGCTGTACTCTGACATACCAAACCTTAGTATTTTTGTTGTCGTTATAGTACAGAAATAGTTATAAAAAAACTAAATAGATTGGTGAAAGATATTTAATCTCGATTGTTATTACTTTTCGGATAGTACTTTTTTAACACTTATAATTTTTGACTGGCTAATAGTATCCAGAAGTCTTTCTATAACCTTATCGTTTGGAAATTCATCGTGTAATTTTTTAAGCTCATCAATTGCACTGTCAGTTTGATTTTGAATACCAAAAAATATTTCAGAGTACTTTGTAAAATAACCGTGAACAATAGAATCACTAGCTAAAGGCTCGTAAACCATAATCGACTCTGACCTGCCTTTAACTGTTATATCTGCAACTGGTCTGAATACATGATTTGCACAAAGTTTTTTAGTTGAGTTAGATACACATATCGTTGTGCCAAGATACTGATTGGCAGACTCAAGTCTCGCGGCAGTATTAATCGTGTCTCCGTAGGCCGTATAGTCAAATCGCTGTTTACCACCAAAATTACCAACAACTGCAAGACCAGAATTAACACCAATCCTTGTCTCACCAAACTCGGATTCATGGCTATTTTCTACTTGAAACTGTCGGCAAAATTGATCTATTTGCAAGGCACAGTTAACAGCGTTTTCAGCATGCTTTGAGTCCTGTTTAGGTGCACCAAACATTGCATGGACCGCATCTCCTACAATTTTGTCGATTGTCCCCCCCTGATTGATTACAATTTGACAAATTCCGTCAAGGTAGTGATTTATCAATTCGACCAGTTCTTCAGGCTCAACTTTTTCAGACATCTTTGTGAACCCTTGCAAGTCAGTAAATAAACACGTGATTTCACGCAATTCACCCCCGAGTTTAAGTTGACTGGGATCTGACGCCAATTCATTAACTATAGACGGCGATAGATAGTGACTAAATGCATTTTTTATCTCTTTGCGTTGCTTTTCTTCTTGCCAAAATTTCATTAGCATCAGCCATGCAAACAATACACCTACGGACATAACCGGGAATGAAACATCAAAGAGTTGAAATTTGTTTGTATACATCCACCATGAAAACCCTATAGCAACCAAAGTTACTAGCAAATAAACAAAAAGGCTTGATCGTGCAGAGGCCCTTATAGTCAAAAGAATCAATAAAAAGCCACTAAACAACAAAAATAATATTTCTGCTTCTAATGCATAATTAGGTCGCTCCAATAAATTGCCAAATAAAGCAGACTCTAACCATTGTGCCCAAATTTCTACTCCGGGCATTTGCTGTGTCATAGGTGTCTTTTTTATATCGTGCAAACCGCTAGCTGAAGTACCGATTAAAAAAATATGACCGAAGAATAAATCGGGCTCATACTGACCATTTATGATGTCCACAGCCGATACAAAACGATCTTCCTGGTGCTGATTAAATTGTAACCAGGTCAAACCATGCTTATTTGTTGGTAACTTGATACCTGCAATCGTTATTGAATCTATTCCTGCTTGGTCTACTACAACATCTACAGATTCAGCAAATAAAGCAGCGCGAAGTAATTCAATACCGAATGATGGCCAAACCTCATCGTAAACACGATATAGAGTTGGCACACGTCTGACTACTCCATCAACTTCTGGCAATAAATTTAAAACCCCAATTGAATCTGTCGATTGCTCTAATTCCGGCAAATTTGAGATTCTTGATGACAGTGATGGAATATAGTTTTTGGGGTTTTGATTCCAATTAAATCGAGTTTTTGAAGCATTACTTAGATCATTATTACGCTCAGAAATGCCCAACATGGTACCCAGAACCACAGGTTGATTAGAAATTGCTCCAGCAAAAACCAGATCATTATTTACTAACTTCTCTTCGTTAATGACAACGGGTAATTCTTGGTTTGCAAATATTTTCGCAATGTTATCTGGAGAGAGTCGATCGGGTTCAGGAAAAATCATATCAAAGCCAATTACCAGCGGTTGCAGTTTTGCCAACTCTTCTAATAGCGCAACAAGAATCGTTCTAGGCCATGGCCATTGACCTATTTCAGCCAAACTTTTTTCATCAATATCGATAATAGTGATAGGAAATCTTTCAAGTTTTCTTGGCAGAACACGCTGATAATAATCAAATGTTGCTGCTCTGATAACTTCAACTGGCTTGGGATCATTAAGGCGAACCCCAATCATCAATAACAATATAAAGCTGGCAAGTAAAGCTGTATTTTGAACTGTTTTCATTAACAGAATAAACTAGCCGTTAGCTAGCGTGAGCCCTGTTAAAAGATATAGCAGAAGCGCTCCAAATCAACTGCATTGAATTCTTTCAATCAACTCTACATGGGGTCTGAGCAAAAAGGCTGAAAAGGTTCAAATGCACAAATACAGCCAATACCAGGACTTACCCCACATTCTCCAAGACATGCTGATGTTGTACACATAGGCGCACACATCGGATTTTGAGGGTCCATTGAACAAATACAATCTAAATTTCCATCGCATTCACAAACGACATCATTTGGTGGACATTGAGTAGGACAGACAGGGTCATTTGGATTCATCATACAAATGCAATTAATATCATCTGGATCACACATGGGTTCCATAGGATCGGGCTGCATAGGATCGGGCTGCATTGGATCGGGTTGCATAGGATCAGGCTGCATAGGATCGGGTTGCATAGGATCGGGTTGCATAGGATCAGGCTGCATAGGATCGGGTTGCATAGGATCGGGTTGCATAGGATCAGGTTCTATTGGACTAGGCTGCATAGGATTATTTAACCGATCAATACAAACCTGATCGCCCTGACAGACCTCACAGATTGGATCACCCATGCACAATATACAGATTTGATCAGCCTGGCATTGAATACATTGTGGGTCGGCGTCACATTGAATACACAGTGGATCGCCCTGACACTGAATACACAATGGATCACCTAAACATTGTATACAAATCGGATCACCCTGACATTGGATGCAATCTGGATCGCCATCACATTGAATACAACTTGGGTCGCCTTCACACTGAATACAAATTGGATCTCCTTGACAAAAAGCTTTAATGTCATCGATTTGTAAGACAGGGACTTCAAGTGATTTCAGTGTTTGATCTTTTTGTTGTTCTTGTTGCCAATCGAATTCCTGCATAAAACAAGGAATTTCATCCACAACTTTACAACTCGAGGCCGTGCCATCAGTGATGCCAACCTGTCCTGGATTTATATCCGGGTCGTCCTGACAATCGTCTAAATAGGCTGTACCCTGGGTGGCTGTCACATAAAGTAAATCTTCAGTTTGGTCTGGTGGTTCCTGCGGACAACCCAACGCTTCATGTAGTTTTATACAATTATCACCTTTGGACTGACATAAAATTGCATCGAAGTTGGTTCCTCTAATTCCAATCGAACCCAATGGCGTATCGACTTTAAACCCGGAAGGGTTTTGTGCGCCAATTGTTCCTGATATGGCTTTTAGTCCGCCTTTCACTAATTCTGTTAAAACTTTGCCATTAGTTTGATTAGCAACTTCGTTAAATTTAAATACTGAATTTGGTTTAATGGTGAACTTGCTGTCATCAATCAGGGTTACTACAGCATAACCGGTTGCAGGTGTTGTAATTTGATCCCCTTGGAAAATTTGATCGCCCAGTTCAAGCTGCTTTGAACCTGATACTGAGCTATCTAGCTGCACAGCCCCAATCACCAATCTAACCTTGCCGATTTGTTGAGCAAAAACGATAGATACGCTAGAAAACAACAAACATAACAGCAAGCCAAGTCGGGTTAAAATGTTGAATAAACTAGTAGACATACGATAAGTTCAAACCTATTGTACTGTTGTCAACATCGCCAAAATCTTCTGAATAATCAATATCATATTTTCTATAGATCAAATTCACAGCGAAATGTTTGCTTAATTTTCGTGATAATCCCACTCCATAATAGATGCTGTCATAATTACGATCAGAATCACCAATAAAGTCAGGATAATCATCATCACGGTAAGTCACTGAAGCTCTGAATTGGAACTTATACGGCAGTGAAAATCGCGCAAATAATTTTGCTCCCTTGCCTTCACGATTGAAGTTATCGGTGTTGGCATCAATATAGTTAGCGAATACACCAGCACCTAATTCTATCGTTCTATTCTTCAAATAAACACTGTGATCAACGCCGGCATAATAATAATCCTGCCTAGTTAGAAAAAACTCAGGATTAAATGAAGAAAGCGGTTCAAATTTATCTTCACCATAGGCTAAATAAAAATTGGTTGCAGTGTCTGCCGTGAATCGTATACGTGTGTTTAATGATCCTGACAAACCATCGCTATAATCGCGACTACCAAATTCACGGGTTCGATAGCTCAATGAAAAACGAAAAATGGCTGGCTTATTAAAAACTTGAGTTTGCCGTTGCAGTGTTGTTCTCACCCCCCACTGCTTAAAATCCCTATCTTCTAAGCTTCTGTGGCTATGCTCAGAACGGAAGCCAGACAAGCCTACTGTACCCGTCCATCTGTCATTGCGAAGAAAATAATAACTTGCAGATAAATAGGCGCTGGTCCTAGTCCCAGCACGATTCTCACCGTCAAAATAGACCCTGGAGCCCAAATCATCAGTAACGCCAAGTGAAGCGAAAAAACCCCAGCGTTTCGGTGCTCCTGGCTTTAAGAAATTAAAACGTTGATTGGCGATTGCATCCAAATAGACTTGCGCCAGCTCTTCATATTTGGAACCCGGCGCAACCGAAATGATCTCATTGAAATGCTGCTCAGCTAATTCTGCTTCCTGCATTTTGTAGTAAATAGTTGCCAAATGGTAATGAACGGAGGCAGCTTGTGTTGAAATTAATAATATTTGTTTAAGTAATTCTGTGGCCTCCTCATGGCGACCTAAGCGATCAAGACAGATGGCCTGATAGCGTTTAATCGTTAGATTAGTTGGATATTGTTGTGCGAGTTTGTTAAATCCATCTAAAGCTCTTTGATAATCACGTTCAATAAAAGCTTTGCCAGCTTCGCTATTGGTAACAATTGAATTAGTTTGTGCGACGCTTATTTGACTGTGGGTTAAAAAACAAATAAAAAGAAAACCAAGCAATACAAATCGCTTGTCAATACATCTCCAAAACTCTGTCCAACTTACTCGCATATACCCGATTTTACTTTTGATTTTTAGGGTTGCTCCTCATCTGTTCGAATGATGATAGCATAAAAAATCAGTATATTAGCACTGATACGATCATTACACAGAAAAGTAATGCAGTTTATTATTACAATGCTGTATAAAAAAATTAATAGGAAAATAATGACAACTAAAACTATAAATCAAATCAGCTTTTAGTCAGGGGAAATCTTTTCTACAATCATTACCTCAGTCATTCCTGGCGCCTTAGAAATCACCTTTGTGCTGGCCTATATGCTAATCCTCCCAATACAAATAGCAGCTCACTTTAATCAAGGCAGCGCCATTTTACTGCAGGAAACAATTATATGTTTCGCCCTTTTAGCCATGTTCAGTAGCTGCTACGCACAGCTCAATGTTTAGCTTTTAGCGATTGACTATATATAAGATAACCGCAAACACAATCAAACCCAAAATTATAATTCGCTGTTTTTGTTTGGATTTTTTAAGTTCAAGCTTCAATATTTGAATTTCATTTTGTGCCTGATGCAATGATCCATTTTGTTCACGGATAGCAGTCATAGCCTGGTGAGCTAATACTGGTAACTCTGGTAACAATACGCTCCATTTTGGTGCTTCACGCTTAATTGCATGGAGTGCAGCCTTAGGGCCATATTGCTCCTTCATCCAACTTTCCAGGTACGGTTTGGCCGTTTCCCATAAATCCAAATCTGGATAAAGTTGGCGTCCTAATCCTTCTATGTTCAATAGTGTTTTTTGTAACAGAACCAGTTGCGGTTGCACCGGCATCTTGAATCGTCTAGCAGTTTGAAACAAACGCATTACGAATTTACCAAATGAAATTTCACTAATAGGCTTAGCAAAAATAGGTTCACAAACCGTTCTAATCGCCGCCTCAAATTCTTCAACCCGAGTTTCCGGCGGCACCCAGCCAGATTCAACATGTGCCTTTGCTACACCGCGATAATCCCGATTAAAAAAGCACAGCAGATTGACTGCCAGATAATGTTTATCTTCGTCCGACAGCGATCCCATAATACCGAAATCAACCGCGCGATATTGACCATCATCAGCCACGAATATATTTCCTGGGTGCATGTCTGCGTGAAAGAAGCCATCACGAAATGCCTGAGTAAAAAAGATTTCCACACCGTTATGACCCAGTTTGCGCATATCAATGCCCTTGGCTTTCAGGGTTTCGACATTGCGAATTGGTGTACCATAAATACGCTCCATAACCATTACATTAGTCGTGGTATGATCAAAATAAACCTTTGGCACATAAATAATTGGGGAGTTCTCAAAATTACTTCGCAATTGACTTGCGTTAGCGGCCTCCCGCATTAAATCCAATTCATCGTGAATGGTTTTATCGTATTCTTCGACTACTTCAACTGGCTTGAGTCGCTCACCTTCTGACCAATATTTTTGCAGCAGGCCTGCCAATGTATAGAGCAAACGAATATCACGATCAATAACCTGTGTTATTCCCGGCCTCAGAATTTTTACTACTACCTCCTCATCTTCTTCCTTGAGATGAGCATAATGGACTTGCGCAACTGAGGCCGATGCAACCGGATGCTCATCAAATTCACTAAAGATATGCTGGACCCGATCCTCATAAGTATCACGAATGATCTGCTTGGCAATGTCACTATCGAATGGTGGCACCTGGTCTTGTAATAAGGTTAACTCCTTCGCAATATCTTCAGGTAACAAGTCAGGTCTAGTAGACAACATTTGCCCGAATTTCACGAACACTGGCCCCAAGTCCTGCAACGCTTCTCGCAGGCGTTGTCCGCGTGAGCGATCATCCTGTATAGGTCGGCCTGGAACGAATTTAAATAACAATGCGAACTTCTTTAAAGAGGGTTGAGTATCAAAAAACTCATCCAGACCATGACGTTTTAAGACGCTGGCGATGCGAATTATCCGTCCCAGACTCGACTCAGCCACGCCCAGAAATTCCCTTTAACTTATTAATCTTTTGTTCTAACCGCCCTGCATCAGCAGCAAGCCTGTCAACTGACAGGTAAAACGCTTCGGCTTCTGACTGAGTGACAATTTGATCTAACTTTTCTGTAACTAAATATTGTAAATGTTGGTGTGCCGAATCTTTACTACGCTTAAAACCATTTCGAAAATTTGAAAAAACACTAGTCAATTGATTAGCAGGGAAATCACCAATGACTTGAGAAAACACTTCCTCCCAATCAATATCCAAATCACGAAATACGTTTGAAATTTTACGAGCAAACTCAAGATCACCGTCTATCTCGACCCCTAGCCTCGCATTAGTTGAAGGATTAACATGCTTAGCATTTAAATATCTGGCTAAAGCGATAGGTGTACCATGCAATACACAATCAGCAGTTTCGACCGAGCCCAGCGAAAATTCTAATCCTTCCTGGTTGATCATTGCTAATAGTTTAAACGGCGAATTTTTAAATGCAAAACCTACAGATTTCCCCGTTAATGCAGAGAGTTTTTCCTTAGCAATAGGATCGGTTTGCAATAAGTGATTGAAGATATCTTCAAGCAGTTTAGTAATCATGAGTTCAGATCAATATACATAGCCAATATGCAATGCCACAATGCCATTGGTTAAATTGTGATACACCACATGATCAAAACCAACCTCCAACATCATTTGCTTTAATGTTTCCTGATCAGGATGTTTACGGATTGATTCAACCAGATACTGATAACTATCCGCATCCTTGGCAACTACTGCTCCCAGTTTAGGAATGACATTGAATGAATAAAAATCATACAGTTGCGAAAATGATTTATCCAAGGGATGGGAAAATTCAAGAATTAATGCACAGCCTCCCGGTTTCAAAACTCTAGCCATTTCAGCCAATGCTCTTTCTTTATGTGTAACGTTTCTTAACCCAAAACTGATACTGACTCGATCGAAATAGTTATCTTCAAAACATAACTTTTCTGCATCAGCTAAAACATTGCTGACATTCTCTCCCAGTCCTTGATCTACCAACTTTGCGCGACCATGTTCAAGCATATCTGCATTAATATCGGTCAATACAACTTCGCCGGAAGGCGCAACTTTGCGAGCAAACTCTGAAGCCAAGTCACCGCTGCCACCGGCCACATCCAATACTTTATGCCCAGGTCTAACCCGACCTCTTGCAATGGCAAATTTTTTCCATAAACGATGGACTCCGAAAGACATGAAGTCATTCATTAAATCGTATTTATCCGCAACTGAAGAGAACACATCACCAACCAGACGTGCCTTCTCGTTCTCTGCAACGTCTTTAAAACCAAAGTGAGTGGTTTTACTTTGTGATTCGCCCATAATTATTCCCGACTTTCTCCCGCCGCTTCTAACCGGCTTAAATACTCCCGCCAAAGTTGTTGCTGATTTTCAGCCAGTTCATACAAATAATCCCAAGTATAAATTCCAGTATCATGCCCATCATCAAAACGAAGACGAATTGCATAATTGCCAACAGGTTCGATAGCTGTGATATTGACGTGCTTCTTGCCGACTTGCAAGACTTCTTGACCTGGGCCGTGACCTTTTACCTCTGCTGATGGAGATGAAATTCGGAGAAACTCAGTACTTAACTGAGCTGCAAAACCATCATCAAATTTAATATCTAGAGTCTTCGAGCCCTGATGAAGGGCAATATCTACAGGCTTTGGAGTTACCATTAAATTTCACCGTCTGCCAACCATTGCGCTACCTTAGGAGCAAAATAAGTCAAGACACCATCGCAGCCGGCACGTTTAAAAGCTGTCAACGACTCCATAATGATTGCTTTTTCATCTAACCAGCCATTTTCTGCTGCTGCCATTGCCATGGCATATTCACCGCTAACTTGAAATGCAAACGTAGGCAAGGCAAAAGCATCTTTGACTTCTCTGACAATATCCAGATAAGGCAAGCCTGGTTTAACCATTACCATATCAGCACCTTCTTCGACATCTAGCTCTACATCACGCAGAGCTTCCAAGCGATTGGCCGGATCGAGTTGATAAGTCTTTTTGTCACCTTTTCCGATCATCGCACCAACCGCCTCGCGAAAAGGTCCATAAAAGGATGAGGCATATTTAGCTGCATAGGCCAAAATCATTTTATTAACATGTCCCTGCTGCTCAAAAGCTTGTCGAATTGCGCCGATGCGACCATCCATCATGTCTGAAGGCCCCACCACGTCGGCGCCCGCTTCAACATGTGACAATGCCTGTTTGACTAACACATCTACCGTTGCATCATTAACTACATAGCCGGTTTCGTCAGCCAAACCATCTTGTCCATGCGAGGTATAAGGATCTAACGCTACATCAGTTATCACACCAAGTTCAGGAGTAGCCTGTTTGATTGTACGGATTGCTCTTTGCACCAAACCATTGGGATTATAGGATTCTGCAGCATCTAAGCTTTTACCTTCGGGTGGAATATAAGGAAACAATACTATAGCCGGAATCGCCAATTTGACCCAAGTTTCAGCTTCAGCGGGCAATTGATCCACGCTAAATCTGAACACGCCTGGTAATGATTGAATAACCTGACGCTGTTTTTGACCTTCACAGACAAAGACAGGCAGAATTAGATCATCAACAGTGACACGATTTTCACGCATCAAGCGCCGCGAAAAGTCTTTACAACGCATACGACGCAGGCGCGTTTCTGGAAAAGCAGGCATAGTAATTAATAAATTAAAACAGCTATTTTACCTGCTTTGAACAGGCAAAACGACTCTTCAGAAGTCTGTTACTTTTTCTTCCTCGCCGTCTTTTTAGCCACTTTCTTCTTTGTTACTTTTTTCGCTGCCTTTTTCTTACTCACTTTTTTAGCCACTTTCTTTTTACTGGCTACTTTCTTAGTAGCTTTCTTTGTCGACTTTTTAGCGACCTTTTTTGCAACTTTCTTGGTGACTTTTTTCTTGGCCACCTTTTTCTTAGCAGCAGCCTTTTTAGCCACTTTCTTTTTGCTTACCTTTTTGGCGACTTTTTTCTTTGACGCCTTTTTTGTAACTTTCTTGGCCGCTTTCTTGACTACCTTTTTCTTGGCCGTTTTGCGCTTGGTTTTTTTCTTGGTTTTAGTCTTATGAACTACACCACCAGAAATCACTACATCCGTCTCTTCCTCTTGTTGGGTGGCGTAGTGCGATACCACCATATCATCCATGGAAGCCGCTAAGGGGTTAATTTCTGATTCAACAATATCAACCATACGCTGTTGAATTTCATCCAATGCACCTTCACCAACAACTGTTCTAAGCTTACCTTGCGCTTTGTAGTAACTGATCAACGGCTCAGTTTCAGCATTGTAGACTTTCAGCCGACTTTTAACCGTGGCTTCATTGTCATCAGCTCGGGTCGGGAATTTTTTACCACCGCAGTTATCACAGACGCCTTTTTTCTTCGGAGGATTGAAGTATTTATTAAAAATAGCACCACATTTGGCACAAATCATACGGCCGGTAATGCGTTTGATTAAGATGTCATGATCAACGTGTAAATGCATAGCAATTTGGATCGGCTTATTCATCCAACTTAATTTGTTATCCAGAGCCTGGGCCTGAGGAATATTGCGAGGAAAGCCATCCAAAATAAAGCCTCGACGCGTATCCGATTCCATCAATCGTTCTTCAATAATGGATAAAACCAGATCATCAGAAACTAATTCACCAGCATCCATAGCCGCTTTGGCTTGTTTACCCAGTTTGGTTTTGGCCTTGACGGCAGCCCTAAGTAAATCACCAGTGGAAATTTGTGGAATATTGTATTTTTCCACCAACATTTTAGCCTGTGTGCCCTTGCCTGAACCCGGCGCCCCTAAAAGTACGAGTCTCATTATCTTGCCTCCATATTGGCCTGAAAACGTCTAGCTGACATCAAAAAGCCGTACACTACTCTTAAATTAAGCCTTGGTCAATTGGATTTGGAGCCTTGATTGCCTTGTGAGATTGATTTTGTCGGCCTATAAGGCGAAAATTAGCCATTTTTTAAATTTTAAGCGAAATATTTTCTCAAGGAGTCCAACGTTGGAAACACCAAAAAATGCCTTTTATGCCCAATCTGGCGGTGTCACAGCCGTTATCAATGCTACAGCCTGTGGTGTAATTCAAACCGCACGCAAGCACAAAAATAAGATAGGCAAGGTTTATGCCGGTCGCAATGGCATTATTGGTGCATTGACTGAAGATTTAATCGACACCAGTAAAGAATCTGATCGTGATATTCAAGCTTTGATGCACACCCCGTCCGGGGCTTTTGGCACCTGCCGCTATAAACTTAAAAGCCTAGAAGAAAATCGCGCACAATACGAACGTTTAATTGAGGTATTTGCTGCCCATAACATAGGTTATTTTTTCTATAACGGTGGTAATGATTCCATGGATACCGCCCACAAGGTCTCACAATTAAGTAAAAAAATGGGTTATCCAATGGCTTGCTTTGGTATTCCCAAAACTGTGGATAACGATCTGGTCATCACCGACAACTGCCCTGGTTTCGGCTCAGTAGCCAAATATGTGGCCACTTCTATTCGAGAGGCCTCATTTGATGTCGCCTCAATGGCCGAAACATCGACCAAAGTTTTTATTATGGAAGTTATGGGACGGCATGCTGGCTGGATTGCCGCAGCTGGCGGACTAGCACAAGAGAAAGAAGGCGACGGACCCCACATCATCCTTTTCCCTGAAGTACCATTCAATCAAGCTGCATTTGTGAAAAAAGTTAAACAATCAGTTAATGATCATGGTTTTTGTTCGATTGTGGTCTCAGAAGGCGTGCGCAATAAACAAGGCAAATTCTTATCAGATGTCGGCACCAAAGATGCGTTTGGCCATACTCAATTAGGTGGGGTAGCACCTACCATTGCTAATATTGTCAAAGCAAAAACAGGCTATAAATATCACTGGGCCGTAGCAGATTATCTACAACGCTCGGCACGCCACATAGCCTCCAAGACTGATCTAGATCAAGCCTATGCAGTTGGCAAAGCCGCTGTGGAAATGGCCATTAAAGGTGAGAATGCATTGATGCCGACCATCGTGCGTAAATCAAATAAACCTTATCGCTGGACCATCGGTAAGGCCCAACTTTCACGCATGGCTAACAAAGAAAAAATGATGCCCAAGTCCTTCATCACTGAAGACGGCTTTCATATCACCCAGAAATGCCGGGATTATCTGCAACCATTAATCAAAGGCGAATGCCCTCCGCCTTACAGAAATGGTTTACCGAATTACGTGAGATTAAAAAACAAGCCTGTAAAGAAGATTTTGAATACGGAATTTAAGATTTAATTAGCTTACCCTTAGCCGAACACACCCCACCTATCCTCCCCTGGAAGGGGAGGAACAATTGGCTTTTTCTTACTCTTCAGTGGGAATTACAGGGGCGGGGAAAATTTTGTTAAAGTATGTGTAGGGTTATTGGTCAAACTGCTTCTAAAGGCGCAATAGGCTTTAAACCTGCAACAGCTACACCACCACGATTACCAACTTCAATGCTTCCGTAACGCTGCTTGAAAGATTCTGGCAATGGTCTGTCATTGGCAGCCGATAACCATAATCTGAGTAAGTGACGACGATTTTCCAACTCTGGCCAATCTTCAAAACCAGTGCGATCATGTAACAAGCTATGGTTATAAACAAACTGCATATCACCCGGTTCAAGCTGCATGGATAAATTTAATTTCGGATCGTTGGCCAGATCGTCGAACATATTTAAGGCCTCAACATGTTTATCAGTCAATTTAAAAGCATCGTCGAAACGTTGTGCAGAATCTATATATTGTCGTTGATAGATTACGGTCAGAAAATCCTGATACCAGTTGAATACGGGGATAGAAAAATAAGGTTTCATGCCCTCAGGTGTTTCTCCACGCCGGTCAGTAGCGATAGGGTCGAATAATAATTCCACTAGATCAGGCCGCCGCTTATGCATTTCGTTAAAAATGGTCACCGCACTGACCAATAACGATTCACCACCTTGCTTAGCTTTTTTCAGACACAACAAACCAACAATATCACTGGAATCAGTGTGAAAAGTCTGACGCTCATTGGTTTGGTAAATTCGCACATTCGGATCATCACTGCGCATGTTCAAATCGCGTACATGCCCTAAGACATGCCCCTTGGCATTTTGCATGCGTGCACTACCCAGATGCGCGCCCAGACCATAAAAGATGATTGCCGCTTTCTCAGTCGAATAATTTTCAACTGGAATCCGCTTGATTAAAGTAAATCCGATTCCGTCAGTTAACTGAGTAGTCAGCGATTTCAATTTTGGGCTCAAGGTCGGAAGATGAAAATTATCTCGAGTAATTTCCACAAACTCTAAACCTTGATTAATAACTTTATCAGCAGCATGTTCTAACTCTATAATCTCATCGTCACTGAGACACATGATCCATTGCTCAGTGTGAGCAGCTAATTCCTCACCATACCAGGCGCCTGGAATTTTTAATTCACTGCTGGGAATAGATACCGACATTATTTACTCCAAACTATTAATAAAGCAGACATGGCAATCAAAACCATAGCTAAATATTCATGCCGTTCAATTTTCTCGTTGAAATAAAACCAGGTCAACAACAGGGTGAACAGAAATTCAATTTGACCCAGAGTTTTGACATAAGCTGCATTTTGTAAAGCATAAGCACCAAACCAGCCGAATGAGCCCAGCATTGAAGTCAAACCGATAAATACGCAAGCATTGAAATTTTCTACGATCAACTTGACTTGTGATGCACGAGTTAAAAACACAAATACACCGCCGATAATCGTTTGCACCATTAATACCGAAGTTAAGGTCACGACTGCCTGGCTCACCGGTGCATCCAAGAAATTCAGGGATAAATTAGCCTGGCGGATAAAAACCGAAGCAACCCCAAATAACGCACCGCCACCTAAACCTAGCAATGCTGATTTTGAGTCCAGCTTTGAGAATATATCCAATAATGAGAGATTGAATTTTCCTAAAGAGGAAATAAACAAACCCAGAATTCCCAGACACACTGCAAGCCAAGCAGTTGTACTTAAGTATTCAGCGAAAAGGACCAACCCTAATAGCGCCGTAAATATAGCCTCAGATTTAACTAGTGTTGAGCCGATGGCGAAATTTCGTCGACCAAGCAGCACAACAGCCATCAAAGTCGCGAGCAATTGACTAATCGCGATGATCATAATATATACCCAATATCTTGGATTTAATGATCCAAAGGAAAAGGTCTCGGGAACCATCCAATAAAAAAACAGCACTGCGAAGGGCAAGCCGAATAGAAATCTAACCCAGCTAACTATTACTGTATCAATCGATTCAGCTAGACGTTTTTGCCCGGCTGTTCTGATCGCTTGCATGAATGCCGCAAGCAAGGTTAGCAAAACCCAAGTCATTCACTATGGCACTTAATCATCGCTCGAACAGGAGCTGGGTACCCCTCAATGGTAAAGTTATGATCTTTAGGGTTTAAAAATTGGTTAAGTGAATGAGAACGCATCCAGTCCGTTTGGCGCTGCTCCTCAAGCGTCGTTTGAGTTACATCTAAAACCTCAATGTTTTCAAATCCAGATTGGCCAAGCCAACTTTTAAGCTTTTTAATTGTAGGTATGGACCAAACATTTTTCATGCCGGCATAGCGATCTTCCGGAATTAATTCCGATTCACTATCGCCGTAAATGATCAGGGTTTCCAAGATCAGCTCTCCCCGGGGTGTCAACATGCTTTTTAAATCATTCAGATGATCAAGCGGTGAACGACGATGATAAAGCACGCCCATAGAAAACACAGTGTCAAATACTGGCATAACTGGAAGTGCTTCTAAACCGACAGGTAGTAATTGAAGCTGTTCACTACGTAAAAATTTGTTGATAGCCATGAACTGGACAACATAAACAGGCACTGGATCAACACCGATTACATATTTTGCACCTGCACCCAGCATGCGTAGCATGTAGTAACCGTTACCGCAGCCCACATCAAGAATGCGTTTGTCTTGTAAATCTATATGATCAGCTAAACGCTGCCATTTCAGATCGCTGCGCCATTCAGTATCAATATAAATGCCAAATAGATCAAAAGGCCCTTTACGCCAAGGTGCTAATTCCATCAGTTGTTGTTTTAATTTTTGCCCTTGATGCGGACCGAATTCTTGGTTTTGAAATTTAACGCCGTTGAACAGGTTTATTTTTTCAGCTTTAACACTAGGCAAATTATTCAATACCGCCAGCCATTTTTCCAAGCCTCCATGTCGATTGGCATTAGAAGCTTTGCAGGCAGTAATAATTTCTTCTCGATATTCAGACAACTCATGCTTTTGCAAAAAAGCTGCTAGTTTGTCTAGATCAATTAATGCACTCATTTGCTCGCCAGGATAGTGACAAAATTCAATGTTTGCATTAGTGGCAGGGCTTGTTTAAAACCAATTTTCTTTAAACGTTCAATATGGGTTTTAGCTGATTCAGTCTGCATGACTTTTTCCAGCGCTTGTCGCTTTTGGCTAATCTCAAGATTGCTGTAGCCACTACGTTTTTTGAAATCTATATATAGGTCATCACAGACTTGCTTTTCTTCAGGATTATCAAAATCGATTTTCTCGCTCAATATCAGCGCCCCATTATCATTCAATCCATTGTGGATTTTTTTAAGCAAAGAATATCTATCCTGTAGCGGCACGAATTGTAAAACCAAATTCAGCATCACTAGTGAAGCATTCGTTATTTCAACATCTCGAATATCCGTAAGTTCGAAATTAACACGCAGAGCCTTGTGATCATCTGTAAAGAGCTGCTTACAACGATCAAGCATTGCCTGTGACTGATCAACAAGAATTAATTGATAATCCTGGTACTTAACACTGTTCATCACCGACAATGAAGAAGCTCCAAGCGAACAACCCAAATCGTAAACTTTGGTCCCAGGAACAACTATGCGATTGGCTATTAATCCAGTCAAAGATTGCATCAGACTGTAACCCGGAACAGAGCGATTTATCATATTGGGAAAAACCGCAACCGTTTTTTCATCGAACGAGAAATCAACAAGTTCTGCTAGCGGCAAAGCGTAAAGTTCGTCCTTACTGAACTTTGTAGACATAATTGATTTAGTCAGTTGGCTTAAGGGTTTATATTTTACTTAACTATTGTCATCCTGAGGAGCCCTTGCGAGCAAGGATAAATTCACGACGTGAGGATATCCTAATGACCGCTACTCAGGATAACTCAGATCTTTTCATCAGGAAATGAAGAAGACCGTGTCTCAGGCAAAGGGTTAGTGCTTTGAGGACGGTAGGTATAAACCAACGATAACTTGGTTTGATCTGTTTTATTACTGCTGGCCGCATGCAGGGTTCGGCAGTGAAAGAACAATACATCACCCGGATTCAACTCAGCCATGACAGCTGAATCAATCAAAGCCTGGTTTTCAGGCAAATCTTTGCGGAAAAATAAAGCCTCATCAAAATTTTGCCGCTCAAATTCAACTCTGTGGGTGCCTGGAATCAATAGTAATGCACCATTGTTTTTAGTTTCATGGCCCAAGGCCAGCCAGACCGAGATCAGGTTTTCACAATCATAGTTCCAATAACGAATATCACGGTGCCAGTTAGTTTGAGAACTGTATTTAGGCTGTTTGCTCATTAAACTGTTGTGGTGACTGCGCACCAGATAAATGTCGTCCTCCATGAGTTCTTGCAGAACCGCTTTTACGCTTTCACTTTGCGCGAATTGCTTGAATTCGACAGAGCGATCAAATACTTGTAAAAAACGACGGATAGTTTGGCCGCCTTCTGCTTCGCGTGATTCTGGCGCACCTTCATAATGTACATCAGCCTCGTATTCAGCTGGTGGCTCAGCCTTTTTGACCATTGTTTTTGCGGCTTGCTGCAATGTAATTAAGTTATCACCGGCAACCAAAGAGGGCTTAATTAAATAACCGTTTTGCTGAAAAAATTCTACTGTATCTGAAGCTAAATGAGTCATAGGCACAAACTTGTTTTGATAGTTAGATTATCCTAAATCAAGCGGCTGTAGATCGAGAAATTTTCATCATCAAAACAAACAAAAGTCAGTTGTTCAACAGCGCTATTTATTGTATCCAAATATTCGCTCACCGTCGCAACAGCAACTTCAGCCGCTTGCTGTTTGGGAAAACCGTATACACCTGTACTGATATTAGGAAAGGCAATTGAATTTAGGTCATATCGATCTGCCAGCTTGAGTGAATTCTGATAACAGTTTTTTAGCAATTGGGCTTCATTATCAGATCCGCCATTCCAGATCGGTCCAACAGTATGGATAACGTGTTTTGCTGCTAATAAGCCAGCGGTAGTAATCACAGCTTCTCCAGTCGGGCAACCTCCCTGCCGCCGGCGGATTTGATCACATTCGGCCATGATCTGAGGGCCTCCTGCTTGATGTATAGCGCCATCAACACCAGCCCCACCTAGCAATCTTTGATTGGCTGCATTGACGATTGCATCGACTTTTTGCTGAGTGATATCTCCTTGGTGAATTTCAATTTTAGTCATGATTTGATGATACCATTAGCCAAAAGAAATTTATCAATGAATGGACACAAACAAAACAAACCAACATAGCATTGGCCAAGAAATCAACTGGATATTGGGGTTAATCATTATTATCTGGCTAATCTTCATTGCCGATATTTTCTTACCGTTGGAGAGATTGGGACTTGTTCCCCGTGATCTAGGCGGACTAGTAGGCATAGTCAGTATGCACTTTTTACACGGTAGTTGGTATCACCTGTTGAGTAATACTGTCCCATTGCTAGTTTTACTAGTGCTTTTAGCAGGTTCAAAGGCAAATTCAGTGTCGATCGTATTTGCGATTTGCCTGATCGGCGGGATAGTGCTTTGGTTTATTGGCAGGCCTTCCTTACACATCGGAGCAAGTTTGTTGGTGTTTGGCCTGGCCAGTTTTCTAATCGTCGCCGGTTTTATTGAAAAACGCCCCCTACCACTAATTATTAGCGGCATAGTAATGCTGATTTATGGCACTTCAATCCTCAAGGGCATTCTCCCGTTTGCACCTGGAGTCTCATGGGAAGGTCATATTAGTGGTTTGGTCGGTGGCGCAATCGCAGCATTGACATTAATTCCTAGAACTAAGAATGCTAACTATAGTTAGTAGTTATTAATTTTATTGGACTAACTGTGTATAATCCCGCGCCAACCTAATTCTAAGATGAGTCGCTAATGAGCTATCGTGATATTGAACCTGGAAAAGATATTCCTAATGACTTAAATGTTGTTATCGAAATTGCAGCCAATGCTTTGCCTGTAAAATACGAAGTCGACAAATACAGCGGTGCATTAATGGTAGACCGACTAATGTCTACCGCCATGCATTATCCTTGTAATTACGGTTATATCCCACAAACGCTTTGTGGTGATGGTGATCCAGCTGATGTATTAGTTGTGACTCCAATTCCTTTGCAACCCGGCTGTATAGTGCGTTGCCGTCCATTAGGTGTGCTTAATATGGAAGATGAGGCCGGTGAAGACTCTAAACTAGTCGCTGTTCCAATTAGCAAAATCACTAAGCATTATGACAAAGTTAATTCTATTGATGATCTGCCTGAAGAGTTATTAGAAAAGATCACCCACTTTTTTGAGCACTACAAAGACCTGGAAAAAGGCAAATGGGTCAAAGTCACAGGCTGGGAAAACCTTGAGGGTGCGCAAAAGGAAATCATGGAGTCGGTTAAACGCTACCAAAGAGAAATTTAATCGCTCAATGCGAATGCAAAAAAGCCAGCACTTGTTGCTGGCTTTTTCTTGTAAACATGTAAATAATTCGGCTCGCTGACTATATAAATATTGTCCTCATCATCTACGGCTACGCCTTCGGGTTGAGCCTGTTTCAGAGCTGGGTCATAGTTGGAAATCAAGTCTAAACTCCCCAATACTGACCCTTTATAATCAAGCTTCAACAAACGATTTGATTCATGGCTTAATAGCAATAGTCCATCACTAGCATCAGTAATTGCTGAATAATCAGCCATTAAAGCCTGAGCCCAAAACGAATCAATCGTCTCGATTCGATCGAATGAGCGCTGTAAATTCCAATTGGAAATTTTGATAATCTGTTCAGGATCCTCAATGACAAGATAGATTGAATTTAACTCTTGACTATAAGTGACTCCTTCCAGGCCTTTGTTCGAATCCTCACCTATATTCAAAACCAGAGTTTGTGAATTAGAAACTTTGCCCTGATTTATATGAACGTAGTTAAGGGCTCGTTTTCGTTCTTCAACAATTAAAAAGTTATCCTCAGAAACATAAAATACATCTTCAGTATCTTCAAAAGCATCCAAAGCCTGGCTATTCAGGCACTCCCCAGTAGCTGAGATTTCGACTAATTTTTCTGGATAGTTGGTAACTACAAAAAAAGTTTTGTTGTGCCGGTGATAAGTAATGCCCGACAAATCCGAATCAACACAATCAATCGTAGTGGCAACTTCAAGTTCATAGTCTAGCTCGGCTGGATTAAGGTTTTTAACCCCGAAAGCCAGCATCAAGCCAACTATGGTAAATCCCGTGTGCAGTAATAAAGGCTGCAACCATTTTCCCCTGTATATTATTAGAACAACATCATAACCGTTTTACGTGATTCAATTATTATGGAAATGTTAAATTTTGTTTAGTCAAAAGAATTCCCCCATGCTTGCATAGAGGCACCTCTAAACAGTCATTCCCGCGAAAGCGGGAATCTAAAATAATAGAATTTCCATTTTGACCTTAAGGTCAAAATGGAACCAGCGAAATACCTCTATGGCTCTACCTCGGGCATAGTTGGTTCCAGGAAATTCTTTATTTCCGCAGCTTTATGCCAAATTTGCAGCTCTAGCTTGCCTGCTGACTCATCAGTTTCTTCTGGTAACGAGATTGAACTAAATCGACACAAACTAAAACAAAAATCACGAAGTAGAAAGTTGTTTTAGACATCGGTGTAATTTCATTGCCAAACAACTTTAAATGTGCCAGATGCCCTCCTTCAGAAAGTAACATAATGCCGACAATAAAAAGTATAAAAAGACCTAATACCTCATACATACGATTTTTTTCCAGGAAAGTGGCAACCCGGTCTGAAAGCCAAATCATTAATACACCACCAATGATTATTGCAGTTGCCATTACGGCAAAAACATCGCTCAAAGCCATCGCACTTAAAATTGAATCAAACGAAAAAACCAAATTCATACTGATAATCAAAAATAAGGCCGAGAATACCGAGCGCTGTCCACCAGTACTTTCATGTTCCAAATCTTTGACTGAAATCATGTGAAAAATCTCTTTAATGGCTGTATAAAGGATAAAAACCCCACCGAACAAAACAATAATACTGTGGAAATTAAAGGTACCGGTGATTAATCCTTCTTGCTTAAACGAAAACACCGGATCCTGAAAATATTGCACCATTTTCATCAAAACGAACAATAGTACGATTCTCGCTGCCACGGCGATACCAATACCCCAACGTCGAACCATTGCTTGCTTCTCAGCACCTTCAACGCGTTTGGATTCAAGGGTGATATAGAGCAAGTTATCAAAGCCTAATACAGCCTGCAACATCACCAACATTAACAGCGAAACTAGATTATCCAGCGTAAATAATTCCATAACACAGTACCTTTATTCTGATGGCGGCTATTATATTTTTAATTTACTTTAGAATCTAATCGATATCAGGCAGAACATAAGGCTTATGTGCTCTGTTGCGATTGGCGTATAAAAGCCCAAGGGTGCCGACCACACCACAAATTAGCGAGGCCAGCAAAATAGCCAAAGTGGCCGCAGTCGGCTGAATTCCTGTACTGAGTCCGGCAAAAAATAATGCAACAGTTAGCCCCATACCGCAGATCACACTGCCGAAAAATAACTCGAGGTATGAGCTTGCCGGTAATTCTTTGACGATTTTCATGGCCAATAAACCAGCACAAAATACGCCCACAGTTTTACCCACAACAAAACCCAGGAAGACACCAAGAAATTCATTGTTAAACCACTCGCCCTGTAGGTTGTCCGGTTTAATCACTACCGATAACATAATAAAACCTGGAACAATCAGCCAATTCACCGGAACGTTCAGACCTGCTTGTTCCAGCACGTGAAATACAGAATCGCGCAATTGACCACTTTTTTGTATTCGCACCGCTCCGGCTCGGTACGGAACAAGTAACGCCGTAATTACTCCGGCCAAACTAGGATGTATATGCACTTTGTTTAATATCCAGATCAACACCAGACAAACCAGAACCCAAGAAAATGCTTGTCTCGCCAGCCAATAATTGTAAATCTGATATTCAAATTTATGCGCCAGGAACACAATCACAAACATAAAGATAACAGCAGAAATTTGTGGTATTTCCCAGACATTAAAAAATAACGCCATTAGAACGATACCACCAATATCATCAGCAATTGCTAAGGCCAATAAAGATGCTCGCAGCTTAATCGAGGCATTGCCCAACGTCATGGCCAATACAACAAAGGCGATATCGGTGGCCATTGGAATCAGAGCTCCATTTTTGGGTTCGCCAGTCCCAGTTATCATTAAAAATACTAACCAGGGAACAATCATACCTCCCACTGCCATGATTGCCGGTGCAATAGCACGTTTACCATGCAATTCACCGTTTCTTGAAAGAATTTCGCGCCTGGCTTCAAGCGAAACCAAAAAAAAGAAATACGGAAACATCCAGTGGGTCCAGAAGTAGGACAAATCATCCAGGTATAGCGTTGAACGGCCGAAATCAAATTTATCTGGGTACAGCCCTGCCAGGCCTACAAAAATGATAATGACAAGCGAACTCAAACACCAATAGGATTGGCGCTGTTGTGACAGCCAATATTCGACAATTGACTGGTCTGTTCTTGCTGTGCTCACTCCAATCTCAACATTAATAGTTGTTTTAACATTTTAATAGATTCCCCTGGGTAAACCCAGGGTTCTTACCGTATCGCCCATACGAGCTGATCCGATAAACATCGCACCTTATTAAACCAGCGATGTTCAATCTATATACACTTATTCTTCCACGGGCAAGCCCGGCATTGAGTTATAGTGTTGAAGAGCCGGAACAAAGCCCGTGGATGCCTGCCGCTTACGCGAACGCTAATAAATTCAGGCCGACTTTGACGATTTTTTAGCTTTTTCTTTTGGTTGATTTTAATTTTTCAAGCGTTAAGCTATTTGTTCTTTTTTATCGTCATGCGGAGCCTTACTATGTCACTGTCTAGCGCTGCCTTAATGCAACGTGATTTAGATCATGTCATTCACCCTCTCTATAACCGAACCATGCAATCTGGCGGCAAAGTCTGGACGGGTGGAGAAGGCATTTATCTGATTGATGCCGATGGCAATCGCTATTACGATGGGTTATCAGGCCTTTGGTGTAATACAGCTGGATTTGGCCGTAAGGAACTTATTGATGCATGCACTAATCAAATGAATCAAATGGCCTATGCATCGGGTTATTGTGGGAGCACAAATCCTCCGTCCATAGAGCTAGCGGAGAAACTGGCCACTATTACATATCCGAATATCAATAAATTCTTTTTTACCTCTGGCGGTGGTGAAGCCAGCGATAGTAACTTCAAAATGGCTCGCTATTACTGGAAAAAAATTGGCAAACCCGGCAAATACAAAGTGATTTCACGTCAATGGGGATACCATGGCGTAACCTTGGCTGCCATGAGCGCGACTGGAATTAAACCTTACTGGCCCGCTTTTGAGCCTAGAGTTGAAGGTTTTATCCATATTCCATCGCCCTACCCCTATCGCTATGAAGCACCTGAAGGTATTAGTCAAGGCATAGCGGCAGCAAATGAATTAGAAAAAGCGATTCTGGCTGAAGGCCCTGATACAGTAGCCATGTTCTTAGCCGAACCCGTTCACGGAGCTGGTGGTGTAATTCCACCTCAGGATAATTACTTCCCACGTATTCGAGAAATCTGTGATCAATATGATGTGTTACTGGTTTCAGATGAAGTGATTACCGGTTTTGGACGTACAGGAAAAATGTTTGGCATGGAACATTGGGGTGTTAAACCTGACATGATGCAGTTCGCAAAGGCCGTCACGTCTGGGTATTTTCCGCTAGGCGGCATTGGAGTAAGTGACCAGATTGCTGATGTGCTCGATAAGGCCGAGGATTTATGGATGCATGCCTATACTTATAGTGCCCATCCAGTTGGTTGTGCGGTTGGCTGTGCCATGATTGACGTGATTACCAAAGAGGATTTTCCAGGACAAGCAGCTGTTAAAGGTGATCGATTATTAAATAGTTTAACTGAAGCGCTTGCCGATCACCCTAACGTAGGCGACGTACGAGGTCTAGGGTTGATGTGTGCAATTGAAATCGTCAAAGACAAAGCAACCAAAGAAGAATTCGATGCTAGTGAGAAAATCGGCCCACAAGTGCTTGCTGAAACAACTAAACGAGGCTTGTTCAGTCGTGTACGCAACGACGTCTATTGCATAGCCCCACCCATTGTTTCCAGTGAAGAACAAATCGACGACATGGTTGGAATTCTGGCTGACTCGGTTAGAACTGTATTGGGCTGAACTCGAAAGTAGATCAAAACATGACACAGGTTGTATTGGACAATCAAAATAGGAAACTAAGCGTTATCTGGCCAGAAGGCAGCGATAACCAATTTCATTATGTATGATTACGGCATAACGCCTGTTGTGCTGACGGTAAATTGAATGACACTGATGTGAAAATCGCTCTCCTGCCTGATGACCCTCAAACATTAGGCATTGAAAAAATCGATATTAGTGGCGACAAACTGACGATCCTTTGGCAAGACGGCCAAGTAGAAACCGAACATAATTTGGATGTTTTACGTTTGTCGGCTTATGACAGTGAAAGTAGAATAAAGCGCAAGCTTGAACCCATTTTATGGGACGCTGAATCAGCCAATGCGATTCCTATCTTAGAATACGAACAACTCATCAATGAATCAACTACGCTGGAAATGCTGATGGCCATCCGTGATTATGGCTTGGTCAAAATCAGTAATGTCCCAACTGAACCCGGCACCATCAAATTTGTTGCTAACAAAATCGGCACGATTGTGATTAATAACTACGGCGAACTATTTGACGTCAAGACCAGCATAAATCAAGAAATGGGATCGAACACAGGCGCTTATTTAGGCCCCCACACGGATGAAAATTATCGTCACGCCCCTCCGGGTATTTCATTATTTCACTGTCTTGAATCAACGGTGAGTGGTGGTGGCGAATCGATATTAGTGGATGGCTTTAATGCAGCAAAAATCTTGCGAGAAACAGATTGGCAGGCCTATCAGACACTCACCAGCGTGCCAGTTTTATTTCAACGTTTGTGCCTGCCTGAGGAAGATATGCGCACTCATGCCAGAATGATTGCTACAGATATTGATGGTGAAATTATCGGTATTCGTTTCACAGACAGAACCTTGCCGCCGCAGGATTTACCAGCTGAACAAATTGAACCTATCTATCGGGCAATCAAAGTGTTTTGGAAAATCATCAACAGCGAAAAACTAAACTATCAATATTTAATGCAACCCGGTGATTTACATATTTTTGACAACCAGCGAGTACTACACGGTCGTACCGCCTTTGATCCTTCAAATTGTAGCCGGCATTTACAGCAATGTTCGGTAAATCGAGACGAATTCCATAGTAATTTGAGAACACTTGCTATCAAACTCGATCACCCTGACTACAACTTAAACTTACCAGAAGGTGCGTTTAGTTAATATATAAAATATTTATTTATCAAGAATAATTCTTTATAGCCAGATCAGATATTATATTCACCAATAGATTTATCCAATCTGGTTATGCCCACAATAGACTACGATCAATGCTTCTAGAAGCGATAAACTCAACTTAGCCTCATGATTCCAAAACCATTCATAAGCTAATTAGTAACCAATCTTCTCAGAGCTTTTTACTCTTAAATTACTGATGTAAGTGTACGATTCATTTTAATTAAATAATTTTTAATTAATTTTCATCTGACTATTGCCTGTTTATTACTATCCGCATATACTCCTGCCTTGCGATATTTGATTAATAAATGGGGACAATCTATGTTAAGAAATAAAAATCATATTTTATTCATCGTATCTCTGGCTCTATTCTTAAGCGCATGCGGCTCGACAAGCAGCATCAAACCTCCTGTTTCCGATACTGATAATCATGTACAAGCCAATGAAGAAGTTAACTTAGATCAACTCAGAATCCGATTATCTGAATATGATATTGTTTTAATCAAAAATTTTACAGATGGCACTCCAAAACAAAATCTTCCTGAATATGTTGGTCGAAATTTTGCAGACCTCATCGCTAGCAAACTTAAAGAATCGGGCCACTTCGATTACATTCTACGTAATAACGAAGAACTAGCAGATAAAAACCCAGATACCACTACGCTCATTGTCTCAGGTGAAATCACCCGTTACACAACTGGCAATGGTGCATTGAGGTTCTTAGTTGGATTTGGGGCGGGTAGTTCCTATTTTGACTCAGTTGTAAAATTCGAAGACCATAATAACAACAGCATAATTGGAGAAATGATCGTGGATCGCAATAGCTGGGCTCTGGGCGGAGGTATTGCTGCCAGTCAAACAGTTGAGGTGTTTATGAACGAGGCAGCTGAAAAGATTGCCAAGGAAGTAACCAATTCACCAGACAGCCCAGCTAACGAAGATAAAGATGCTTGAGCAGATTTAAGAGCTTAAAACACGACTCTAAGAAACGATCAATTAGATTCGTATTTAACATTAAAAAACTTTAGCTTGCATATTATATTGTTAAATTAGAAATGGTCTCTGCCAGATGATCTAACGCTTTTTCGAGTTTCGCACGAGGACAAGCGATGTTGACTCTGGCAAACCCGGCTCCTTGCTCGCCGAAGGCATGACCACGGCTTACCGCCCAATGAGCCTTGGTTTTAAGGAAATCGGTCAATTCATCTGGGGATAATTCTAACCCTCTGAAATCCATCCATAACAAAAAGGTGCCTTCTGGCTCGATCAATTCAACAACAGGAATACCTTTAAGTCGGTTTCTAACCAGGTCAATATTGCCCTGCAAATAATTTAACACCTCGTCCAACCAAGGTTGTGCACTCTCGTAAGCCGTTTGCATGGCCACATTAGCAAAAGCATTATTCTTATTTACTGTAAGACGTGAATTTTCAACTTGGAAAGCTTTTCGCAATACTTCATTTTCAATTATCGTGAATGCACTACAACAGGCGGCAATATTGAAACTCTTTGCAGGTGATATACAAGTAATAGAATTTTGAGCATACTCAGCGCCTAGCGAAGCAAACGGCACATAGCGATTGGGTTTGAACACTAAATCACCATGCATTTCATCGGATACCACCAATACGCCGTGCTTAGTACAAATATCACCCAGTTGCTTTAATTCATCCGCATCCCAAGCTCGCCCAACAGGATTATGTGGGTTACATAAATAAATCATTTTGCAACGTGGATCTGACGCTTTTTTCTGCAAGTCCTCGAAATCCATCGAATAACGACCGTTTTCAAGAACAAGTGGATTAGAAATAATGTTGCGATGGTTTTCATTGAGGATATCAAAAAAATCAAAAAACACAGGCGGCTGAACAATAATTCCATCACCCGGTTCAGTAAACAAAGACGCTGCAATCGCCAATGCATTCAATACATTGGGAGCTCGTAGAACAACCTGTTCTTCAATTTTCCATCCGTGACGCCTATCCAGCCAGTTGATTAACGATGGCATTAATCCACCATCAAGGGTTTCGTAGCCAAATACACCGTGGTCGAGCCGTTTTTGCAGCGCATCAATAACAACCTGTGGTGCCCGAAAGTCCATATCGGCTACGCCAGCGGCAAATAAATCGCCCTCACCTATAATTCTCGGGTGAACTTTTAACGCCGGTACTTCTCGTCGGTTTATATTTTCATCAAAATCATTAATCATCGTTAACTATTTAAATCTTAACCATATAGATAATGATAAGTGTTTTTACATGGGCTAAATAATAAATATGTCATCCCGAGCCTGCCGAGGAATCTTATTATTATTAAATTGTTTATATTTGTTGAATATAAAGACTATAGATATGAAATAATAAAATTGAAAATATAAAATCTGAGTTGATTCGTGAAAAACTCCTCTTTTCGTTCGCTCCACCACCAGGAAAAGGCCTTTATACTGCCTAATCCTTGGGATATTGGTAGTGCTCGTATTTTAGCCTCTCTTGGTTTCGAAGCTTTGGCAACCACCAGTTCTGGTATGGCACATTCACTCGGCTTAGGAGATGGAAAAGTCTCCAAGGAACAAACCTTAGCACATTGTAAAGCTATAGTTGAAGCAACCGATTTACCTGTTTCTGCTGATCTGGAAAAAGGCTTTGCTGATAATCCTCAAGACGTTGCCGGGACCATTCATGAAGCCGCTGCAATTGGTCTGGTCGGTTGTTCAATAGAAGATCACACAGGCCAGACTAATCATCCAATTTTTGATTTTGAGTTGGCTGTTGAACGTATTTATGCTGCCGCAGAAGCTAAAAGCACTTTAGAGTTTGATTTTGTATTAACAGCCCGGGCAGAAAATTTTGTTTGGAACATTACTGATCTTGACGACACAATTTTACGTCTTCAAGCCTTTGAGAAGGCTGGAGCAGATGTACTCTATGCTCCAGGTATTAGTAATCTCGACACAATTCAACTAATTTGCCAGTCACTGACAAAACCCGTTAACGTAGTTATAGAAACGCTCGATGACACCCTAACTCTTGATACATTAAGCAACGCAGGTGTCAAACGCATCAGCATTGGTTCTAAATTTGCATTGGCAGCTTATGGTGCTCTGATTAATAGCGCAAATGAAATAATTGAACGTGGTGAATTTACTGCTCTATCAAATGTTGTTGAGTTTAGTGAATTAGAAAACCACTTCAGTAAGTTTGAACAAAGTTGAGTCTAGCCTTTAACAACCAAAATCAGGAAGAAACCTCATTCAGAATTTCATCAATTAAAGCCTGTTGAATTTTTGAATATTTATCGGTTCGCGAACGAACAACATAAGCAACATCTGGTGGTTTAGGCAACTCCTGATCTAATCGTTTCATGCTAGTACGCATATTGTGTTGACTGATCAACGAGATACCTAAATCCGCTTCAACGGCATTACAAACACCAGAAGTGCTGGGACATTGCAGGATAGTTTTCAAATTGACTCTATTGAGCGCAGCCTGTTCGAATGCCCATTGACGATAAAAACAATTCTGATCAAACGCGATAAACGGTAGAGGTTGGTCCTGTTTGAAATTGAAATCTAAACCGCTTACCCAAATCAATGAATCACGATGATAAACAATGTCTGACTCCAGCACTTGATCTGCGAATAATTGCATAACTGCCAAATCAATTTCACCGGCAATAAGTTTTTTCTCCAGCTCAAGGCTTTGCTCAACATGAGCTGCAATATTCACCGAAGGATAAAGTCGGGTAAAACGACCTAAAATCCGTGCTAAAGATGAACTGGTAATATCTTCTGTAGTCCCGATGCGAATTTGACCCGATAAATGTTTGTTACCTAACGTTGAAAGTGCTTCATTGTGAAGGTCAATAATTCTGTTGGCATAATCGAGCAATCGTTGTCCCGCTTTAGTCAACAAAGGTGCACCTGCTCTACGTTCAAGTAAAGAGCAGTTAATATTCTGCTCTAAACGTCGTATTTTGTGACTGACTGCCGATTGGGATAGCGCCAGATAATCAGCAGCACGCGTTACCCCTCCAAGTTCGGCAACGGCTTTGAGTGTATGCAGTGAATCAATATCAAGTTTGGCTGACATAATCGTTTTATATGACTAATTTTAATTATTTAATTAAAATATGACATTTGTGTCAAGTTCTATTTCTTCTTAAACTTTTCTCATCACTTAATCGGAGAATAAACATGACCAAATTAGTTACTGAAAACGTACTGATCAACGGCTATCGAATAGCCTGTGGCAGTCACGGTGAAGGCTCACCTGTTATCTTGATTCACGGGACTCCCTCTTTTTCCCATATCTGGCGAAATGTCTTACCTACACTGACTGCCGCTGGGCATAAAGTTTATTTATTTGATTTACTTGGTTATGGTTACTCAGAACGACCACATAATCCAGAAATAGACACTTCTGTTTCAGCTCAGGTGGAAATACTGCAAGGTTTGCTCGATTACTGGGATTTAGAAAATGCACATATTGTCAGTCATGATATCGCTGGTGGGATTGCCATGCGTTATGCAATTTTCAATCCCGAAAGAGTTAAAACACTGACTATCATTGATTCAGTGAGTTTTGACAGTTGGCCCTCAAAAAGAACCAAAGCGCAAATGCAACAAGGCTTAGAATCGCTGATCAACGCCTCCGATGCGGATCATCGTACCCATTTCACTAATTGGCTGGAATCCGCCGTTTATAACAAAGAGGGATTGAAAAATACAGCCATGAAAGATTATATCGAAATGATTTCAGGCCCAGTCGGCCAAGCCAGCTTCTTCCAACATCAGGTCATGCATTACGATAGCCGCCATACCGAAGAAATCACAGATCGGTTAGCAGAATTAGGCAACCAGCCAGTACAACTGATTTGGGGTGAAAATGATGCCTGGCAACTGATTGAATGGGCTCATAAGTTACATGCCGCTATTCCGGGGTCAAACTTAACCATTTTGTCAGAATGCGGCCATTTCGCCATGGAGGATCAACCGGAAAAAATAGCAGAATTAGTAAATCAATTTATTGAGCAAAACAACGGTTAGCCTGATTGACTATCGTTTAACCATAAATCTTCAAGGAAAAAAGCCGACAATTCAGCTCTGCCGCTTAAATTTGCCTTTTGGTAAATGGAAGCGGCTTGTTGCCTGACGGTTCTACTTTTTGTGTTGCGTGCCTGGGCAATTTGCGTATGACTTAATCCCTTTAACAACAATAAGGCCACCTCTTTTTCCGCCTCAGACAAACTCCACTGACTAAATTGATCATTGACCATCTCACTCAAACCTGCCATCAATCGGGAAGCTCGTTGTTGCCATTGAGCCGCCTGTTGATTGCGCGTGGAAATTTCTTTGACTAGTTGTTTATTCTGCTTGATCAACGACAATGGTGTTATCTTCCACAAGTAAAACAGCACCAAAACGATAAGAGCCATGAACATCGAATCTCCGAGAAGATCCAGTAGCGCATGACCTTGTTGAGAATCTTCGAAGATGTCGAGAATGGCAAGAATAATCACCAAGATGATCAGCGCTGAGAGCACATATCGTTCAATTTTTTGAGATTTAGTTTTAACTTCTGATTGTGCAGACGTTCGATATGCAGAAAGTAAGCCCATGAATTCAAAGAGGTTTTCTAATTACTGACATTTGCTGGATTCACTAAATTCTATGCTTTAACTATTTTAGTGTACTTAATGACACTAATGAGCATATATTTATGAAGATCAAATTAACGTCAATTCTTATTGCTGTTTCTCTAATTCCCTTGAACAGCTGGGCTGTCAATCCCTGGCAATATATGAATGAAGAACGTGAGCAGTGGTACTTTGAGGCTACAATTGGGGTGGAATATGAACCAACCTACGCCGGCTCAGATAAATATGTCACTGAACCCGAATTGGAACTCAGCGCTACTTATTTATCCAATGCGGGACATCGATATTTTATTTCCTTGGGAGAAATTGGTGCACATTTTCAATCACAAGATGATCTGGTTTTCAGTACAGTTCTTGAATACGAGGAAGAAAGAGATGACGAAGACGATGATACTTTGACTGGATTTGATGAAATTGAAGACACCATTGAACTGCAAACCACCTTAACCAAACAATGGGGCGATTACTTCGGGGCCATAGCATTGCAATATGACATTGAAGACAATGGCAAAGGATTGGTCTGGTTTCTAGCAGCCGGCAAGCGGATTGAATGGTCTGAACGATTTGATTCTTTTATTTGGATGGACATTAGCGGTGCTGATTCTGAGCATATGCGAACCGAATTCGGTGTCAAACCCTCTGAATCTCAAGCAACGGGACTGGCAGAATACAGGCCAGGATCAGGATTAAAATCTGCCACCTTGAACATCGCTAACAACTATGAACTCACTGAAAACTGGTCTATCGGCACTCAAATCTCACTGGAATATTATTTTTCTGAAGCTAGTGACAGTCCATTGATTACAGATGAGGGAGATGAACTCACAGCAGAAATTGGGTTAACACTGGAATATAGTTTCTAGTGTGTTATGAACATCTAGAGTCCTTACAGCCTCAAACCAAGAATGCCGTGATTAGTATAAAAGATTAAGCTGATCTGATTCTTAGTTGAGCTTTAGGTTGACTGCGCCAGGACTTTACGCCACTTTCTGTAACCAAATACAGCCATTATCGTGAATATTAGAAACTGCACGCTTGTTAACATCAGGCCTTTATAAGCATAAAGGGGCACTGATATGACATCACCCAATATCCAACATAACCAATGCTGAATTTTTCGTTTTGCCATAAGCCACATGCCCACAAAAAACACCGCTGTTGTAAACGTATCAGCATAGGCCGTCCACGAAGTTAACCGCTGAGACAAACCATAAATAACTAGCACAGCACCAATAGATGCTAAAAATATAGCCAAACAGATTTTCTTATCCTGATTGGTCACCTCGGTAATTGGTGTTTCCAATTGCTCTGAATCTCCGCGGGTCCAATAAAACCAACCATAAATACTCATCACAAAATAGTAGGCATTAATCAGCATATCACCCAGCAGCGAGCTAACCAGCAGGATGTATATAAATATCGAGGTACTAATAATGCCTGCTGGAAAAACTAGAACACTATTTTGCCAAGAAAACCAAACCGACAGGATTCCAAAGAAAATTGCTGTGGCTTCTAAATAAATAAAAAGTGGAGGATACTGCGAATATTGTGCAAATAAAAACTCAAAAACTTGGTTCATAGCCACTTCGATCACTTTTAACCACTTTCAGGTTAACAACGATATGATCCTGATTGGCAAAAGCTGTTTCTATTTCAGCACTGAGGAAATTCATTACTGCGTTGTATTCGCCATAGACTTGGGTGCTTAAAGGATTTTCCATAACCACAAAAGGAGATTGACGCAGCCTTTTGATAAAATCTTTAATGGGTTGTTCAAAATCATCGCTTAAGGGCATTAAAGTCAGTTCAACTGATATATCCATGTTCACTCCTAAGAATTAAAACTAAATTTAAACGATTATTGCTTGCTTTGAAGCCGCTTATTGAGATTTAATATCTCAACCATGGTTTCCAGCCTTACAACACGCTTATCAACATCGACTACATGTTCTTCAAGCCGCTGGATATCATGATTAAGGCGTTTAACTTCATCTGTTAACTTAAGCGTATCTACCAATAAATCTCTCCAAGCAGGCATCAGTTCGCCTCCAATTTTTTCAGCGCCCTAGTTAACCTTCTGCGAGTAATCTGGGTATCCTTTATTGCCTCTTTTAAACGTTCTGATACCAGCGAAGCAAGTTCATTTTCACTGATTTCATCGAAACTATCTGGATCATAAGCATCAATTGCTTTTCTGACGATTTCAGCAGCAGAAGTACCCTGAGCCTTAGACAAGGTTTCCAGTTTGGTAACGTTTTCAGCAGAGACTAAATATTGTTTACGAAATAACATTACTGATGTTGCAACATCCATGTTCACAAGCTCCTGGTTTTGATAGCAATGTTATTGTACACATACACAACAGCATACACAACTTAATCCAATGCCGAATCGACATCCGGCTTAAACTGCTTATGCCTACCTTCAATATTCAATGACTTTGGTGGATTTGGTGAACGAATATGATGCGCCTGAATTTCTTTGAATAAGGCTCTATTCGCCCAACCCAGATTATTTATCTTCAGGTAGGCTGACAAGGCTCGATAGCGTTCGCTACGGGAAAGATAATCTAAACTGCGACGTGCCAAACAAGACAGATCAACCATTTGACCGTGCTTGGTGTTAATGGAAAGTTTGCGATAAACCGCTCTGGGACAATCAATCCATATAGTTTTAAATTCCCCGTTTTCTTTAGTCACTAATATATTACGCCAATGTAAATCCTGATGAAAAAATCTGGCTCTATGGGCTTTATTCAGTTGATCAAAGATTTGATTACGCAGATTTAAATAAATTTCTGAGCGTTCACTTTTGGGCAAATCAAACCAAACTTCTCGGGCGAATTGCTGCAAGTCCATGCTGTTGTGAATGCCCTCTGTGATGATATAGGCTGCAACTAATTTGCCAAAAGAACGTTTTTCTCCAAAGGCAATTACATTTAACGTTGAGATGCCTAATTTTTTAAGCTGCGCATAGCCGAATACTTCAACCTGGGCTTTGCTGGGACGCATCCAATAGCGCTTTTGCTTGGAGGCTGGATAGGTATAACGTTTAAAGAAAAAACAACGCCTGTCAGCGAGTTCAACTTTAAAACAGTTAGTGATCTCTGATTCTGACACAGCTTGACCGGGAACCAACTTTGACCAATCTGCACTTTCGCTCAAGCCAAAATTAGCTAGTTTAGCTTGCCATGTTGAGTCTATAAAACGAACTTCACCGTTTAAAACAGCAATTGAACGTTCGCAATCAGGCAGGCGATTAATCAGTTTGATCGGCACTTTTCTTTTTTGCACGTGGATGCGCTGCATCATAGACTTTGCTTAAATGCTGAAAATCCAGATGGGTGTAAATCTGAGTTGTGGACAAATTAGCATGGCCGAGCATTTCCTGTACAGCACGCAAATCACCACTGGACTCCAACATATGTGAAGCAAAGGAATGACGCAGCAAATGTGGATGTAGATTACGACCAATACCCGTTTTTTTAGCCCAATCAGCAAGTCGCTGTTGAACTGTCCGCCTACTGATTCGCTTACCATTATTACTGACGAAAAGCGCCTTTTCATTGATCTTGGCCAGACCGGTACGAAATGTTATCCACTTGTTAATCGCCTTAGTGGCAAAATTGCCAACCGGTACAACCCGTTCTTTATTGCCTTTGCCGATCACCCGCACAGAGTTTTCTTTTTCATCGACATCGTCAATATCCAAACTAACCAACTCTGCCAACCTTAATCCCGACGAATAAAATAATTCGATTATGGCCAAATCTCTAGCCAATAAGGGGCTATCAGCTTTAGTTTCCAACAATTCTAAAATTGCATCCGGGTCGAGGGTATCTGGAAGTTTGCGACCGGATTTTGGGGCTTTGACTCCTTCAAATGGGTTATATTGTTCGACAATGTTTTCTCTGAGTAAATAATTATAAAAAGTCCGGCAAGATGAAAGAATTCGCTGAATGCTGCGACCATTCAAGCCGGTCGAATTTAATGACATTGCAAACAATCGGGCCAAATCATGATTGAGCTGAGCCCAGGAATCAAGTCCACGCTTAACACAAAATTCTTTGAGTTTGTTTAAGTCACGAGTGTAAGCTGCGACTGTATGTGGCGATAAACGGCGTTCAGAGCTTAAATGATTAACGAATGAATCGATGATTTGATTATCTGGCACAACTCCAGTTCAGGCCGATAGTAACGCCTGGCTGACAATTTGGCTTAAACAATCGAGATAAGCTGTCGATTGCTCGGCGCTAAAACGTTCAGTATTTTCTGAGCCAAGGGCCAACAGCCCATGAACCTGCTTTTGTTCACTAATTAATGGAATTAAAGCACTGGACTTAACCTTGTCCGCATCTTTACCAAATAACAGTTCCAATAATTCTACAGAGAAGCTGCTACCACACTGGATTTCATTGCTCTCTATTGCTTTATAAACAAGTTGATCTGATTGATACTTTTTTATTAATCCGGATCGGTCAGCTTGGCTGATGACGACGCCGGAAAGATTATATTGTTGCTTCAACCAATCTTCGATTTCCTCAGCCAAGCTGTCTCTGTCAGGACGTTTTAGTAACATCACAGCCAAGTCCTTGATTCTGAACCACAGCTCCTCGTTCTCACTAGCCAGCACTGCGAAAGTTTTAAGCTGATCTTTGTAAGTTTCGCTTTGTTCTCTCAATACTTGTACCTGCCGCTCGATCAGAGACGTTGTGCCTTCACCGGTAATATGTGGAATTTGGATTACGGCCAACAAATCAAGATTGCTTTCAAAGAATTCCGGATTGATACGCAAATATTCTGCCACTTGCTCAGCGGTGAGTTTGGTGATTTTTTCTGCAGTATTTTGTTCTTGACTCATAAATTCTCCAAATCCAATTCGCTTTCGAAAACTGTCACGGCTGGACCAGTTAACTCGACCACATGACCAGCACCTTGCCAGCTAATACCTAGTTTACCGCCTAATAACTCCAAGATTACTGTTTGTTCAACTTTATTTTTCATACGAGCAGCTACCATTATCGCACATGCCCCGCTGCCACAGGCCATTGTTTCACCAACGCCACGTTCAAACACGCGAGCTTTTATATAATTTTCGTTAACTAATTCAGCATAACAAGCATTGGTGCGATTCGGGAAACGCTCATGTGACTCAATCAAAGGCCCCTGGATATTGACTGGTGCTGAGTCAATGTCATCAACAAATTGGACACAATGGGGATTTCCTAACGCTAATACTGATGCCGTGACATCCTGGCCGCCTACCTCAATTAAATATTCACTTTGTTGATCATCCGCGATGAACGGAATAGCCGCCGGTTCAAATTCCGGCATGCCCATATTAACTGTGACACTGTCTATCTCGTTAAGCTTTAGCTGTAATTTTGTGGTGATTGTTTTTACAGTCAACTCATCTTTATCTGTTAATCCCTGTTCATGAACGAAACGCGCCAGACAACGAGCACCGTTACCACATTGACCGACTTCACTGCCGTCGTAATTAATAATCCGATAATTGAAATCAATTCCCTGCTCAGTGGGGCGTTCTATAATTAAAAGCTGATCGCAACCTATACCGGTGTGTCGATCAGCTATTTTTCGCGCTAATTCTGGTGTCAGATCGATTGGTTCTCTGACTGCATTGAACATGACAAAATCATTGCCAAGACCATGCATTTTTGTAAATTTTACTGCCATTTCTGTTACGCTATCCGAGAAGTAGGATTGACTTCATTAATGAAACAAAACAAGTTCAAACAGATTATTAATCAATATTTTGCCAAGCTCAAGGCTCTACCGCCAACCATTAGGCAAATTATAGCTATATTATTGATTATCTTGGGATTTTTTGGGTTTTTGCCGATCATTGGTTTCTGGATGATCCCACTTGGACTAATGCTGTTAGCCATCGATTTCCCCTGGGCTAAACGTATGTTGACCCGGCTTAAATATCAGTATCGAAAATTGATCAAAATGATCAAAGCTTAGTTTAGTGATCCCTGGTTAATTTAATACTCGCCCCTGTGATTTTTACATCTATTTGATTACATGTATCATTTAATTTTGACCTAGTATTTATCCAGCCTCGAGTGGAATGATAAGCTTTAAATTTCTCAAAACCATTCAACTTAAGTGTTCCTTTTATTGTTTTTTGGCCAGAACCTACATTTTGATTACCCTTAAGTTTGACGCCTAAAAATTCTCTTCCATCTTGGGTAATACTGACTATATCTTTGTTGTTGCCTCTATTACTCTTATAAATTGCATCCCATTCACCAGAAAGGTCACAAATACGCTCGCCGTCAGGCAGAACTATTGTCTTTTCAGTAGTTTCGGGAAGCGGCTCAAGCGCCAATACAGGTTGAGATAGATAAACAAGCATGATCACTACAAAGCACAATGCTACAGAATTTGAAACTAATCTAATCATTTTACTATTCCCGATTTGACAATCGTTTTAGTATCAAGAGCAAGTATAGTCTTAAAAGCTAATTAGCATTACTTAAGTATTATTAATACTAAATCACAGCAAAAAATTATCAATTAGTTTGATACCAATCCAAAATCACAGCTTTTGTCTCATCATTCAACCTACCGCAAGCCATGAATTCCGGGTTGAGGATATCCGTTTTATTGTAGTCTAAATCCTGATTATCACTTAACCGAACAACTTCCCCGCCTGCTCCTTTTAAAACTGCTTCGGCTGCGGCGGTGTCCCATTCAGAAGTTAAACCTAATCTTGGATAACAATCCGCTTGACTATCAGCAATCATGCAAAACTTTAACGAACTACCGCTAGCCGCTGTATCGAGGGTATGGCCGGACCCTTCAAGTGCAGCAAACAATGCTTTGGTTTTATCGGATAAATGTGAACGGCTTACGACGAGCGTACAGTTGGAACTTGATTGCTTTCTAGCTTCAATTTTTTCCTCTCCTGATGCTGTTCGCTTAATAGCTCCGTGCTCAGGTCCACCGTAATAAATCAAATCCATCACTGGTGCTTGCACAACCCCCCAAACTGGTCGGTTATTTTCAATTAAAGCAATATTAACCGTGAATTCACCATTTCGTTTGATAAATTCCTTAGTGCCATCCAATGGGTCTACTAGCCAATACAAGTCAGCTTCACATGGTTTAGTGTCAGCTTTGTGAGACTCCTCTGAAACAACAGGTATTTCAGGTGTTAACTCAGCCAGCGCATCAACAATATGATGATGAGAATCTTGATCCGCCTGGGTTAATGGTGATCCGTCCTCTTTGCGCTCTACATCAAATGCTTGTTGGTAAACAGCAAGGATCTTATCACCTGCCTCGACCGCGATTTTCACAACAGCCTGTTGCCAGTTCTCGGGTAATTTATTCATCGTTAGTCTATTGAATTATATAAACCGCGATCATACCTTATCCAAAATCAATATAGAGAAAACTATTTGTTCGGTTAAATGACATTATTAAATAAATTAATTGGGAAACCACAACAAATCCAACCAAAATAGCACTTATTTCATCTATATAATTAGAACTTGGAAGTTTACATATCCATATTAACTTTCTGCCTGGTGACTTCAATAACGCCCGGTCCCAACAACATTATGTTGATGACTTCTGGCTTAAATCACGGCATTAAAAATTCACTTCCTCATCTGTTTGGCATCATGATTGGTTTTCCAGCAATGGTTGCTGCTCTGGGGCTTGGTCTCGGTGTCGTTTTTCTAAAATATCCAATTATTCACCAACTAATAAAAGTCGTGGGGATTGGATATTTATTGTTTCTGGCCTGGAAAATTGCTAACGCTGGTGATCTAGCCCCGGAAAGTTACACCAGTTAATGAGATAGGATTTGGTTTACTATTTAGCTTAAAGGAGCCAACATATGCCTAAAGGTAAACGTGTCCCAACTGAGACCATTATCAAAACACTGCGTGAAGTGGAAATTCATCATGCACAAGGTCACACCATTGCTGAGAGCTGCCGTCAGTGCGGCATTACCGAACAAACCTACTACCGCTGGCGTAAACAGTATGGTGGTATGCAAATAAACCAGGTTCGTCAGATGAAGGATTTAGAGAAGGAAAATACACGTCTTCGCAAAGCGGTGTCTGATTTAACGTTGGATAAATTAATCCTAGAGGAAGCGTTGTCGGGAAAGTATTAAGCCCTGACCGTCGCCGGTTATGTGTTGACCATGTTCGGGACCAGTTAGCGGTTTCCGAACGACGTGCCTGTAAAGTGATCGGTCAACCCCGTTCTACCCAACGTTATGAACGAATCATCAAAGAAGATGAAGCAGCGCTCACGGCCGACATCATTCGATTGGCGAGTGAGTTTGGCCGTTATGGATATCGACGTATTACTGCACTGCTCAAGTTATACCTGGGATGGTGTGTTAATCATAAGCGAGTTGAACGTATCTGGCGACGTGAGGGGCTGAAAGTACCGAGCAAACAACCCAAAAGTGGTCGTCTATGGCTTAATGACGGTTCATGTGTTCGCTTACGTCCGAGTTGGAGGAATCATGTCTGGGCCTATGATTTTGTTCAAGATCGTACCGATGATGGTCGTGCTTATCGGCTGTTAACCATCATTGATGAATACACTCGGGAATGTCTGGCGATTATTACCGAGAGGCGTTTGAACAGTTATTCATGACACGTGGAATTCCTGATCATATTCGCTCTGATAATGGTGCTGAATTCACCGCCAAGGCTGTGCGTGAATGGTTGACTAAAATGCAGGTCAAAACGTTATTTATTGAACCCGGTTCACCCTGGGAGAACGGTTACAATGAAAGCTTCAATGGCAAGTTACGTGATGAACTACTGGACCGTGAGGTGTTTTATACGCTAACCGAAGCACAGGTTCTGATAGAACGATGGCGAGTCCATTACAACACGATTCGACCGCATAGTTCACTAGGATATCGACCACCAGCACCCGAAACGATCTTGCCAAACCCTTCAAGAATTGCTTACACTACGTTCCAGCCCTTCTTGAAGGGAAACTGTAACCCTAACCAGAAACTAACTCTAAATCTGGCACAAACCTAGGGGGCAGGTCACTGGCAACCCCAAAGCCGATAACGAACTAAAAAAACCACTCACATTCATTCAGGCTGCTGCTTTTCAATGGGTCAATCCCAAAGCTTGGGTGATTGCCGTAGGAGCAATAGCAACCTATACAACCGTAGGCAATGTAACGGCGCAGGTGTTGGTCATCATTCTGGGTTACCTAAGTGTTGGATCAATAAGCATGGCTTTATGGTTACAACTCGGAGCCAGCCTACAGAACCTTTTACGTAATCAAAAGCAACTGCAATTGTTCAATATCATTATGGCGTTATTATTGGTATTTTCTGTGATTTCAATGGCAACGACAGAACTCAACACCCTTGTGCAGAAATAGCTTTCTGAATACCTATTGCAGATTAAATTCTAGAAAACAGCCGGTGAAGTGCTGGAAACCATTATCACCGGCTTATTACCCTGAACCCTGAACCGGTGTGGAATACGACCATTGAAATGATAAGCATCGCCCGGCCCCAAGATCTTTGAATTCTCACCTACACTAATGTCAATACGACCTTCTATTACAATTCCCACCATTTCACAATCAACCGGGAATTTTGATTCCCCGGTATCTGCTCCGATCTCATACCTTTCATATTGAAAAATCATACTATTTTCAGGTGACGGATTAACCTGCCAGAAAGTCACTTGATTATTAATGATTTCTTCCAGTTCATTAAAGCGGAAAAAAACCTGTTCCGATTGGGTAACCCGATGCTGCCAAAATTCAGCCATCGGCATTTCAAAAACACTCAATAGCTTGACTAAAGTCCCAAGCGATGGATTGATTTTATCTTTTTCAATTAACGAAATTGATGCATTGCTGACTCCACTGAGTCTTGCTAACTTACGCTGCGATAATCCATGCTTAGCCCTGATCGATCGCAAGCGCTGACCCACTTTATCTTCGGATTTACTCATATCTTTCATGATTAACAGAATCTAATATGGCAGATGTTAAACTGTTAAATATTATAAACATAGTTTAACTGTAGTTATTACTTTTCAATGAGTTACAGATTTAGTGTTAAATATTGAAAAAAGAATTAATACGAGTATTATTTAAAAATATCGTCATTATAGTACTGGATCATATCCTGCACAGGCTCCACCCAGAATCTCTATGATTGTAGGAGATGCTGGATCAAGTCCAGCATGACAAGATCGACAACAGAGGATTAGCAATGAACAACGTAGATGCAGCCCAATTTATTGATACAACTCGTTACCCGATTGATCAAATTGAATCGACTGAATACAAGGAGTTGGTAGCTGAGATTCGTGAACAGCTTGATGATGTAGGTTGCGCGGTAATTCCTGGATTTATTAGAAAACGAGCACTGCAACCTTTCGTTGAAGAGGCCGATTGTGTGGCTGATAAAGGCCATCGCTCATTTAACCGTACTAATGCATATTTTAGTACTGATGATGAATCTTTAGAACCAGATCATCCGGTGCGACGCTTTTATGACCGCTCCAATTCATTCGTCCCTGCTGACAACTTTGGCGCTGACAGCCCTTTGCGCGCCGTATATGAGTGGCCAGCTTTTATGCCATTCATACAGGATACTTTGAACGAAACTGAATTCTACCGCTATGCTGATCCACTTGCTGATGTCATTATTAATGTGGTTGAGGACGGTGATGGCTTTCCTTGGCACTTCGACACCAACAATTACACTGTGACCCTGGCGATACAAAACGGTGAGGACGGCGGCGAATTCAAATACTCGCCGAACTTACGCTCCTCAACTGACGAAAACTACAATGGAGTTAAGCGTATTCTTGATGGCGATGAAGCTGAAGTTAATACACTGGAATTAAACCCGGGTGATTTACAAATCTTCAAAGGTCGTTACTCGCTGCATCGGGTGACGCCCGTTGAGGGTAATCGTAAGCGTCATGTAGGGATTTTTTCTTTTGTTGACCAGCCTAACATGGTGGCTAAAGTTGAACGTTGCAAACAGCTCTATGGCCGTGTGCTGCCTATTCATTACGAGCGTGAGAACCAGCGCAACGATTCACTACTGGATTAAGTTTGCTCGGCCAACCAATCTTTAAGCAAATAAAGGCCTAACAGGCTGCGTGATTCAATAATTTCCGGATGATTTAAAAGATCATCAATATCAGTTAATGGCACTTTAACAACTTCCAATTCCTCAGGTTCATCACCGGCAATACGGCTTGGATATAAATCACTAGCGATCACAATATGTGTGTGAAAATTAGTATAGCCAGGTGCTACTGCTACAGTACGGATGAATTCGAGATTACTTGACGCAAGGCCTATCTCTTCGCGTATTTCCCGATTAGCACCGTCTTCAATATTCTCGCCTGGCTCCAACCTACCCTTGACAAAACCTAGTAGATATCGTTCAACACCCACCGCATATTCACGTATTAAAAACAAATCAGTCTCGCTCACCGCAATCACCATGACTGCACCGCTTCCGCACAAGCGTTCAAAAGCAGCACGCTCACCATTGGAAAATTCAAGTTGGACTTCTTCGGTTTTGAATAAGCGGCTATTAGCGACGGTTTCGACTGATAAGATTTTTGGCTTTTGTTTGCTCATGTCACAAAGAGTAGCTTTATTCGCTTGCACTGTCCACGTTCGAAGGCGAAAATCCGCACATGACTCCAATTCAGCGCTATCAGCAAGATTTAGACAGCGGTTTGATTCAACCCGATCAAGCCCAGCGCGAAGCAGTGGAACACCTGGACGTCATTTATTCAAATCTGTTGCACCCTCCCATGCAAACAAAAAGCTTTTTAAAAAACTTATTTAAAAAAGACCTGCCACTAAAACCAGTTACTGGACTTTATATGTGGGGAGGTGTTGGCCGTGGCAAAACTTATTTGATGGATTTATTTTTTGATTCACTACCGTTCCAAGAAAAAAAACGTATTCACTTTCATCGTTTTATGCAGGGCATCCAAGACCAACTCAAAGATATGCGTGACTTGCAAAATCCGCTAGAAATAATTGCCGCTAGATCTGCCAATGATATCCGAGTGTTATGCCTGGATGAATTCCAAGTACACGATATTGCTGATGCGATGATTCTGGCAGGTTTATTGCAAGCCTTGTTTAATCGTGGCGTGAGTTTAATTACCACTTCAAATACCGAGCCGAATTTACTTTATAAGGATGGTTTGCAACGTGATCGTTTTTTACCCGCAATAGAATTATTAAAAACTCACACTACGGTCTTAAACGTTGATGGGGGTAATGATTATCGCTTAAGAGCATTGAATCAAGCTCAAATCTGGCTTAGCCCACCTGATGAAAACACCCATCAACAACTTACAACTTATTTTAACCAGCTCTGTACCACAACCCATACTACCGACCCACTGATTATCTTCCAGCGGGAAATTCCGGTCATACTGCGTAGTGAAGGCATTGCCTGGTTTGAATTTAATGCGCTATGTGACGGCCCACGTGGACAGGCCGATTATATTGAGTTATCAAGGGAATTTCACACAGTACAAATTTCAAATATTCCTGTCATGAGCTGGGAGCAGGACGATAAAGCCAGGCGATTTATTGAATTAATTGATGAATTTTACGACCGTCATGTCAACCTTATCGCCAGTGCAAATGCGCAGCCGTCTGAACTTTATCGAGGCGAGCGGCTCAGCGCTATGTTCGAACGCACCAGTAGCCGACTTCTGGAAATGCAATCTGAGGAATACATGGCATTGGAGCACAAGGCTTGAGCAAATTCTGTGAAATGGTTAACTTGAAATTCACAATAGATACCCCATACTAGAGATAATAGTATGAGGATTATGGCTATGACAGATCGAACAGCAAGATACAGCATTGGACAAGTGGTTAAACACAAGCACTATCCTTTCCGTGGTGTGGTGTTTGATGTGGATCCTGAATTCAATAATAGTGAACAATGGTGGGAATCCATTCCGGAGGAAATCCGCCCACACAAAGATCAGCCTTTTTATCACCTGCTGGCCGAGAATGCGGAAAATAGCTATGTCGCCTATGTTTCAGAACAGAATCTGGAACTGGATGATAATCCGGAACCGGTCGATCACCCTCAGGTTGCTGAGTTATTCGAAAGTAGTTCAGACGGCACTTACCGTCAACGCTATATCAGACCACACTAAAAGACAAAATAACGTGCCAAACATACTGAAGCCAGCTTTTTACCTATTGCTGGTCCAGTTTTCTGCGGTTGCTATTGCCAACGAAAACCTCTGGAGCATTTATCAAAAAGCGATCAATAATGATCCTACGTTTATGCAGCAACAATTCACTTATGAGGCTGACAAAGAATTTATCGAACAGGCAAAAGGTCTTTTAAGACCACAGATTAATGCTTCAGCCGGCGCAGGCCGGATCAATGATGATATAGATGCAGAACTTCAGTCTGCTTCCGGTGAAGAATCTTATAACAATAAAAATGCCGCCATTACCCTCTCACAAACAATCTGGGATAAATCGCAATTCGAAAATTTAGAATTATCTAAAAACCAGGTTCACCTTTCCAAATTACAACTCGCTAATGCCCGTCAGGATTTATTTTTACGAATCTCCGATCGCTATTTCAATTTGCTCGCAGCCGAAGATACTTTGCGGGTCACTCAACGTGAACGCGATACACTAAAAGAACAATTCGATCAGGCCCGTGATTTACTAGATGCAGGTTTGGGCACTTCGACCGATTTTTTTGAATCAGAGTCCAGACTCAAATTGTCTGAGGTTGATATTTTGACTGCACAAAACTCAATCGCTGATAATCGCCAGGCGTTAATGGAAATAATTGGTGAACCCATTCAAGCTTTGGCTAAACCCGATGAAAATTATCCGATTATCGATCCACACCCCTTCGACCTGAACGAATGGATTCAAACCGCGTTTAAAAACAATTACGAACTAGCCGTTGCTCACCAACAATCCGACATAGCCAGACAGAATATTGATATTGCCCGTAGCGGACACTGGCCATCGTTAAATTTAAATGCACAACAAACCTACAATGACAATGATGATGGAATTTCCGGTGAAATAGATACAACGCAAAGAAGGCTCACTCTCGATTTGACTGCCCCTATTTATCAAGGCGGCCAAATTAAATCGCAAACTCGTGAAGCCAGTCAACGCTATAGTGCAAGCTTAAAAAACGTTGATACAGTTGCAAGAAATATAGAACGCCGGATTCGTGATGCCTATAACACTGTATTGACCAGTAAAAATCAGGTCAGTGCTTTGCAATCTGCAGTCAAAGCCGCACAAAACGCCCTGCAGGCCAGGCAACAGAGTTTTGAAAGCGGACTCAGCACCAATATTGAAGTCCTTGATGCCACCCGAGATTTGTTCTCTTCACAACGTGATTTGTTACAGTCCCGTTATAATTACATTACCAGCACTTTCAGCTTAAAAAGTCTGGCTGGCATCTTGAACGAACAAGACTTCAAGCAAACTTCGGATCTGCTGGTGGATTGACAGCGCAGCTGTAATCCTGAGGTACTGGCTTTACTTAATTCTTCTATACTATCAAGATCACTTGGGCAATTAAGAAACGAGTCAAAACAGGACTTGTTGAAACCACTATTTTTATCAATTCCTCTAATCGTTAAGTAATACAACCTCGCCGTGAAAATCTCCTTCAGGCCATTCGAGCTTACAATCGTCATCCTGAACTTATTCCGGCTCTTAAAAATGATAACCCAATGCCGGACTTGATCCGGCACTTATACCCTATAACGGCAATGCCGGACTTGATTCAGAGTCTCCTAAAGCCGGTTCGGGCCTTTATCGAAGGTACAGTCTGTCCAAAGAGATTCCTCCACTTCAGTTTTATGCCCGAGTAAGTGCGGAATGACATTTTATTTGTCATCCCGACCCCCCATTCGAGGATAAACTCCGTAGGGGGATCTCCTCTTACTGCCATTCCGTACCCATTCCGGATCACTGAGGCCGCTCCAAGAACACCCACTTGAATCGATGTTCAGTGCGTTGAGTCGTAAATGTATACGTCTGTAATTGACCACGGCTCAATGTCCTTAGTGTTTTACCGCTTTCCATATCCACTAGCCGCATCCGCCAGAAGCGTCGAACCTTGTAATATCCCTCCCAACTCAATGTCACTTCTCGGCCTATCTTGTCACTCTTGATGATAAAGGCCCACTCCTCACCTTCTCGCCAATACTTGGTTTTACGTAAATCTGTCGAATAATCACCGGGGTGATCCACCCAATCATCATGACGGAACACAAGGGTTAAATAGGGAGTACTAAACGGCGGTAATTCTTTAAGATCACGGCGGTCTTTACCGTCGTCACTGTCTTGATACCAGCCCAGGTAGTTATATTGATCGACCATTCCACCATCTTCTGTCGATTCGGCCTGTAGGCGTACCCACCATTCACCGTGTTTTAAGCTCGTGTCTTCAGCCGCCTGCGACACACTGATCCACGATAACCACCAGGGCAGCTCCTCTGCTTCGTTTGAATCTGCAATCTGTTCCTCAGTCTGCGCTTTAACTGAAGACACTGCTGGCGGGGCACACGGCTCACTCACCGGTCCAAACGGCACTAACAGTTTTACATCGGCACCTACACTGGGTGCCAAGGTCTGTACCCAATAACCCTTATAAGCTTCGAATACACCGCCGTCCGATGGCGGAAAGGTAGAACTAAAACTATCATAACTGGTCCCGTTGTAGTTCCAGAACGTATCGGCCACATGGTTGTAATGACAATCCACCACACCATCAACCACCACTCGAATATCCTGCCACTTCACATCGGCCGTAAACGGATGTGAAATTAAATTAAATTTACCGTCGCCTTCAGCCAGGTCAATCTCAAAACAGCCGGAGTCAGAGGGACAATTCGGATCACTAGTATCTGCTGGAGTAACCGTCCCATCAGGGGCAAACTCTAGATCAGAACCGGTATTTTGCACCATCCAATAACCTTTGTCCTGTTCCATTGTGTCCGTTAACGCCATCCTTATCGAGGTTTCAGTCGATTCATCATACCTGTACACCACCCATTTATTATTGTAATCACCTGGTAATAGACCCACGGAACCAAACACATCCTGTACCGTCTTCGATGGCGCGTCTTTAGATAAACCAACCATGGTCCAGCGATTATTAACTGAAGTCACCGGAACAAAATCACTGGGATCAAATACTCCGAACTCATAGGCGCCACTATCACGAGTGCCGACGGCTGCAAAACCGCGTTGATCAGCGGCTGTCGCAATGATACCGGTAGCGTTATCAATCGCCGGAGAGTCAGCCAACAATTCATGAGTTTGAGTCGAACCACCGTTATTCGCCAATGGACCAAGCAGCGGATCAGCTATAGTAGCCCCATCACAAGAAGATGTAGTTATAGTATCAGCACTAGCCTCAAAAACAGAAGAAGGTTCGCCATAGACAAAACAATCATCCGCAGGAACACCAGAGGTATAATTATGTGCAACAATACTATTGATTAAAGGTATGTCAGTAAAGCGATCTGCTGAAATTCCACCACCAGATATCGTTGCGTAATTTCCCGATAACGTGCTGTTAGTCAACCTAGTAAACCCAACGTTAGTCGCAAAAACTCCACCTCCAGTAACTGACCCACGATTTTCTGAGATCGTACTATTAGTCAAATCAATTTCTGCAGATATGGAATGAATTCCACCGCCACTCGCTGTTGCCGTATTGCCTGAGACTGTACTGTTATTAACCTTGAGGATAGTAGGCCAGCCACCATAAATCCCTCCACCATACTGAGCCGTATTATCTGAAACTGTACTATTGTTTAAATCTAGCATTGGAAAAGAACCAATGTTTACGTAACGAAACCCTCTGGCAGCCCAAATTCCACCCCCACTGTTCGTGGCCGTATTGCCTGAAACCGTACTGTTAGTTAAGGTCAAGGGTATAAAGTTGGAAGCATGAATCCCTCCTCCATCATTCCCTGCAGTATTGCCCGTAATCGTGCTATCAACCAGAGTTAGCCCCACGAAACCAGCATAAATCCCACCGCCGTTGTCTATCGAATTACCTCCGCTAAGCGTGAGATGATTTAGAGTAACAGAAAAATATGCGGCTGATTGCAGCCTGTATAAATTCATCACCCTCGAGGTATTATTGGCATCTACAGTAATATTTTCTCCATTGATTGTTACACTCTTAGTCGGAGTTAACTCCGTGCCACCCAGAGTGATGGTACTGCCGGCCACACCAGCTGCCATATTAATCGTGTCATTGGTACCTAAAGGATCGGCACCAGTGTCTATTACACAACCGTTACTCTGATCCGACCCGGCATTTACAGAGGCGATGGCTTCACGCAAGGTACAATCTGTACCGTCATCCAGGTTGCTGGTCACTTCTATACTCGCTGCCTTAGCTGCCTGAAAAGCTAATGCCTGGACGATAGCGAGGGTGAGTAATTTAGGTTTAAGAGACTTGATTGAATGATGAGACTGTTTTTTCGGATTAAATCGTATGGACGACTTCGTGCACTGATCCATGTTTTTACCCCACTACAATAATAAATAAAAATATTAAAATTTTGTCATGAATATGATTTTTAGCATAAAACTTCCATTAGTTCAATGATATGACAATCAATTGCTAACTCAAAGCTTTGGACTAGTCAGGAATCAGACTAACTTGTGACGATGTTGTCTGGTTATTCTTAGAGTAACTGAGGAGTTTCCTATAGGCAGGGGTGTTACCCCAAATATTTTGCCAGCAATCGCATCGATGCATCCAAGGCACCTTTATTTTTCTCAAGTAATTGTTGTGCATTGTTAACCAATTCATCACGCTCTGCTCGCGATTCGGATAATTTGATAACTGACTCTGCTAATTGATCTTGCGAATCAACCAGTATCAAAGCACTCGCTTGTAGTGCCTGTTTAATTGTTCTGGCGAAATTAAACGTATGTGGACCAACGATGACAGGCTTGCCCGCCAGCCAAGGCTCGAGAATGTTCTGTCCGCCATGTGGAACCAGACTGCCCCCTACAAAACAGACATCGCTAGCGGCATAAAGAACAAACAATTCACCCATGGTATCGCCTATGTAAACTTGATAGCCACTGACGTCACTTAAGGACTGTGTTCGTTTACAGGTTTTGAATTGCTTGTTCGCTAGTTCAAATACACTCTCAAATCGCTCTGGATGGCGTGGCACTAATATCAAAAGTGCATTTTCGTTTTGCTCAAGTATGTTTTTATGAGCCGATAGAACTTGCTCGTCTTCACCTGAGTGAGTGCTAGCAGCAATCCAAACCAGTCTTGACTCACCAAGCTGTCGCCTCAGCTGTTGTCCCCGTTCTAGCACTCCATCAGATAAGTTAACATCAAATTTGATGCTGCCAAACACTTCTACTTTTTCAGCATCAGCCCCAAGGTTAATCACGCGATTTGCGTCATCATCAGTTTGCGCGGCAATTGCATTAACCTTGGTTAACTGCGGTGCAATTAAACTACGAATTTTTTGATACCCAGGAAATGATTTTTTTGACAACCTCATATTTAAATAAATAACCGGAGTATTTCTCTGCTTAGCGAGGTGAATAAGATTGGGCCAGATTTCAGTTTCCATAACAATCAGCATATCCGGCTTAACTTGATTAAGTGCACGATTAACTAAGCAAGGAATATCGTAAGGTAGGTATCGATGTATAACCTGCCCATCCAATGATTTGGTGACTTGGTCTGCACCGGTCGGTGTAGTTGTTGTCACAAGGATTTCATAATCCGGCCATTGTTGTTTGATTCTTTTAATTAACGGTACTGCTACATTGACTTCACCTACTGAGACTGCATGTACCCAAAGTCGTTTCGAGCTGTGTGCTAAATCATAAAACCCCAATCGTTCTTTTACTCGTTGACGATAAGCCGGATTAGCTTTACCCCGCCACCATAAGCGCAGCAAAATAACCGGCAAAAATAGTATTAATACTGCTGAATAAGCCAGACGTAGCATGTTAATTTACTCACTTAGCCAATCTCGTGGTTTAAGATAATCGTACAATCGTGCTTCTTGCGAACCGGATTCGGGCCGCCAATCATAACGCCAGTTAGCCACTGGCGGCATGGACATCAAAATTGATTCAATTCGACCTCCCGATTGCAAGCCAAATAATGTGCCACGATCATAAACCAAATTGAATTCAACATAACGACCTCGTCGATAAGCCTGAAAGTCGCGTTGCTGTTGATTGAATTCAATGTCCTTACGTTTATCGACAATCGGTAGATAGGCCTTTAAAAAATGATCACCAACACTTTGCATAAAAGCGAAACTTTTTTCAAAACCAAGCTCATTAAAATCATCAAAAAATAATCCGCCAACACCTCGGGTTTCATTTCTATGTTTCAAATAAAAATACTCATCACACCATTTTTTGAATTTTAAATAATAATCTGAACCGAAAGATTCACAGGCCTGCTTGGCAATTGTATGCCAGTGAACAGCATCTTCTTCAAATAGATAGTAAGGTGTTAAATCAAACCCGCCTCCAAACCACCAAATATCTTCAGCATTAAAAAATCTCACGTTCATGTGAGTTGTAGGCACAAACGGATTGCGAGGATGAATGACTAAAGAAACCCCCATTGCTTCAAATGCTTTTCCCTTTAGTTCAGGCCTGGATGCTGTTGCCGAAGCAGGCAAAGATCCGCCTTTTACATGAGAAAAGTTTACCCCGGCCTTTTCGAAAATTTCACCTTGTTCCAAAACGCAGGATTTTCCCCCGCCTCCTTGATCATGACTCCATTCATCAATTAGAAAAGCTGCACGTGCTTCATAGGCACCTATTTTAGTAACAATATTATCTTGCAAGCCGACCAGGTAATTTTTTGCTTCTGTTTTCATTAATCAATTCAAAGCCATCAGGCTGCTCTTATTACTGTTTCCGATTCAATATCAATAATTTTTGAAGGCCGTGTGGACCGGCCACAAGGATAATCAACGATGTAATCGATTTCGGTTGCAAAAATTCGTTCAATTTGATTTTTCTTAACACATGCTGGTTGCCCGGCTTTATTAGCGCTGGTTGAAACTAAAGCATGATCACAAATTCGGCATAATTCTCTTGCGATTGCATGACCCGGGATACGGATAGCAATTTTATCACTATCCCCCGTTAACCAATCAGGCACCCAGTGAGCCGCAGGGACTAACCAGGTGATCGCTGCTGGCCAACTATTGAGCATTTTTTCAATTAATTGTTCGGGTAATTCCTTGATATAAGGCCGCAAATGATAAAAATCACTGCCAATCAAAATCATGCCCTTACTGGCTGAACGATGCTTTAACTGCAAAATTCGTTTAACCGCTGTGCTGTTTTTTGGATAGCAGCCCAGCCCAAAGCAACTTTCAGTCGGGTAAGCGATTACACCGCCGTCAGCAACTATTTGACTGGCCTTTTGTAATTGTTGACGAATAGGAATCTTCATTTTTATCTTGTTGATAAGTCGGGGACAATTCTACAAGCCATGCGACCGTACTTAAACTAATATTGGTATAATTCGCACTTATCGTCGATTAGGAAGACAAAATGTCTGCTAACACAACTACAAATACAGCCAAAGTTGCTGTCGTGATGGGTTCCAAAAGCGACTGGCCAACAATGGTCTCGGCGGCGGAGATACTGGATAAACTCAAAGTCGATTATCATGTTGAGGTCGTTTCTGCTCATCGAACTCCGGATAAACTATCCGACTTCGCTAAACAAGCTGTAGATAATGGTTTTGAAGTCATTATTGCAGGTGCCGGTGGCGCCGCTCACTTGCCTGGGATGTTAGCAGCTAATACACGACTACCCGTTTTAGGTGTACCAGTGCAAAGCAAAGCCTTGAATGGAATCGACAGCTTGCTATCCATTGCCCAAATGCCTAAGGGAGTTGCCGTTGGAACCCTGGCAATTGGCACATCCGGTGCATTTAATGCCGGATTGTTTGCCTGCCAAATTTTAGCCAACAATGACACCGCACTAGCACAAAGAGTTGAACAATTTCGTGATCAGCAAACTGATTCGGTTTTAGCCGAACCTGACCCAAGAAATTAATCTATGAGTGATATTTGGGTTTTAGGCGCTGGCCAGTTGGGTGCGATGATGCAGCATGCCGCTATGCCGTTAGCCTTAAAGGTGAATACCATCGATATTCATGCCACCGAAGTACTGAAGCTTAATGATACAGATATTATTACAGTAGAGCTTGAACACTGGCCAAACACTGCCGTGACTCAAGCCCTTTCTGCCCACAACAATTTCCTCAACCGCGAAACCTTAAAAATATTCGCTGATCGCTCTATTCAGAAAAAATTACTGGATTCACTAGAACTGCCGCATGCCAAATGGCGAATGGTTGCGAGCACCACCACTACGGAACAATTACACCAAAATCTGGGAACCAAAGTCTTGTTAAAACGACGAAGCGGTGGTTATGACGGCAAGGGCCAGCTTTGGCTGGATCAAACAGAAAATACAAGCTTGCCAGCAGATTGGCTTGAGCAATCAATTGCCGAAGAAAAAATTAACTTTGACGAGGAAGTCTCTATCATCGGCGCTCGCAATGCAAACGGTGAATGCGTGTTTTATCCGGTCACCACCAACCTTCATTATCAAGGTATTTTGTTGGCTTCAGTTGCACCAACAGCATCCACTGAGAGGTTGCAACCGCAAGCCCAGCCTATGCTTACTAAACTGATGGATCATCTAGATTATATTGGTGTGATGGCCATGGAATGTTTTCAAATCGGTGATGAATTATTTATCAATGAAATCGCTCCACGCGTTCATAACAGTGGTCACTGGACTCAGGCTGGTTCTAATATCAGTCAATTTGAAATGCATTTGCGTGCAATCTCAGATTTACCTCTGATTACACCAATAGTAAAAAACAATAGCGTGATGATCAATCTTTTAGGGATGCAATATAACAATGAATGGTTAAACGTTGCTGGAACTGAAGTTTACTGGTACGGCAAAGGCGTCAGAGCCATGCGCAAACTTGGCCATATCAATTTAAGCCTACCTGATGTTGATCAAACCAAGCTAAGTCTGGACTCACTAAAAACCATGCTCGATGATTATTATGATGAAGCTATTGACTGGTGCAAGTCACTGCTTTGAAATATACAATCTACGGCGTAGTTATTTTATTACTGAGTTCCTGCACCGGTAAATCTACAGATCTAAAACCCTTTACCACCGATGGTTGTAGTGCATTTCCTGACGGTACGCCGGAACATCAGTCCTTATGGGCTGAATGCTGTATCCGCCATGATTTGGCCTATTGGCAAGGAGGTGGTTATGAAGAGCGGCGTAATGCTGATCAAGCACTTAAACAATGTGTCGCTAAAGTGGGTGAACCTCACATTGCTGAGATTATGTTAGCCGGTGTGCGTGTTGGCGGCACACCTTATCTGCCTACTTCTTTTCGTTGGGGCTATGGCTGGCCTTGGACACGGGGCTATAGGAAATTGACTACAGAAGAAAAAGTTTTAGTTAAGAAGCAATTGAATAAGTTACAAATAATGTTAAAGCGTTTAACTGACGAGTTAAAAACACAGTCAGTAAACTAAATTTCTCGTTCAACGGCCCGGTAACCAATATCAGTTCGATAATAGACTTGTTCCCAATGGATTTTATCAACGGCTTGATAGGCTTTTAGTTGAGCTTGAGTGACATTATTACCTAATGCTGTAACACAAAGCACACGCCCGCCACTAGTCACTACATCATCATGGTTTTTTGCCGTACCGGCATGAAAAACTTTGATATCCGGGTCATCAATATCCAGCCCACTGATCATATTACCTTTATCGTAACTGTCTGGATATCCACCTGCGGCCATAACCACACCCAGAGCCGCACGCTGATCCCAGGCGATTGACTTTACAGCTAACGAGCCATTAACAGCAGCCATGCATAATTCAACCAAGTCCGATTGAAGTCGCATCATGATCGGTTGCGTTTCCGGGTCTCCGAAGCGACAGTTAAATTCCAGCACCTTGGGAATACCCTGATTGTTAATCATGACCCCCGCATATAAGAACCCAGTGTAATGAATACCATCACTTTGTAATCCTCTCACGGTAGGCAACATCACTTGCTGCATAATTCGTTCATGCATTTCATCATCAACCACTGGAGCTGGTGAATAAGCGCCCATCCCTCCTGTATTCGGACCTAGATCACCATTATCCCTAGCTTTATGGTCTTGAGAGCTTGCCAGTGGCAGAACAGTTTCACCATCGACTATACAAATAAAACTGGCTTCCTCACCTTGAAGAAATTCTTCAATCACTACGCGGTGACCGGCTTCTCCAAAGCGATTACCTTCAAGCATATCTTCGACGGCTGCAAAGGCTTGATCCTGATTTTCAGCAATAATCACGCCTTTACCCGCTGCCAGACCATCAGCTTTAATGACTATGGGTGTGCCAATTTTTTCGATGTAGGCTTTAGCTTCATCTATATTTTCAAAATTCTGATAAGAAGCGGTAGGAATATTATGTCGAGCGAGAAAATCCTTGGTGAAAGCCTTAGACCCTTCTAATTGAGCAGCCTCAGCAACTGGCCCAAAGCACAGCAGATTTTCTTGTTTGAATTTATCGACAAGCCCGGCAACCAAAGGAGCTTCTGGCCCTACGATAGTCAATTTGATTTGATTTGATTTGGCAAACTCGAGTAAAGCACCAATATCTTCAGCCCCAATGGCAATATTTTCAATATTCGGTTCAAGTTCTGTGCCGGCATTACCGGGAGCCACATAGACTTGACTCACTAAAGGCGATTGTGCCGCTTTCCAGGCCAAGGCATGCTCGCGCCCACCACTACCGATTATTAGTACTTTCATGGATTTCCTCTTCTTTAATCAGATTACCCGATTGCTTTAGGAGATCCCGGAACAAGTCCGGGACAGGTCAGTGACGAAAGTGCCGCATGCCGGTGAACACCATTGCCATGTTATATTCATCCGCTGCTGCGATGACTTCGTCATCTCGCATAGAACCACCTGGTTGGATCACTGCTTTGATTCCGACTTCATGAGCTGCATCCAATCCATCGCGAAACGGAAAAAATGCATCGGATGCCATTACTGAACCAGCCACTTCAAGACCTTCATCGGATGCCTTAATAGCCGCAATTTTAGCTGAATAGATGCGACTCATCTGGCCTGCTCCGATACCAATTGTTTGACCATTTTTGGCATAAACAATTGCATTGGATTTCACATGCTTTACCACCTTCCAGGCAAATAACAGGTCTTGTAACTCCTGTTCTTCAGGTTGCCGTTGGCTTGCAGGTTTCAAATCTGACTCACTAGTTTGCCCTTGATCTCGTTGTTGGATTAATAGACCACCACTTACCCGCTTGTAGTCTAATGACTGTGCAGGTTGTTCTGACCAGGCTCCAGTTAACAACACTCTGATGTTAGGCTTTGCTAACAGAGATTCCAGTGCTTGTAGTGATGCCGTTGGCGCAATGATGACTTCAACAAACTGTCGATCAATTATTGTCTTAGCAGTCTGCTCATCGAGTTCACGGTTAAAAGCGATGATGCCACCAAAAGCTGAAGTTGGATCCGTTTGATAGGCTAACTCATAGGCTTGTCCAATGTCATCAGCAATAGCCACACCACATGGGTTAGCATGCTTTACGATCACACAGGCCGGTTGCCCAAATTCTTTCACACATTCAAATGCCGCATCGGCATCAGCTACATTATTGTACGACAAGGCTTTACCCTGAATTAAATCAGCAGCGGCCAAACTACCTTCCTGCGGCTGATGTTGGCGATAAAAAGCAGCCTGTTGATGTGGATTCTCACCATAACGCATGGGCATAAGTTGTTTGTATTGTGAACTATAAATCGTCGGCAAATCAGCCTCATCAGTATTTAAATAATTCGATATAGCACCGTCATATCTAGCGGTATGAGCAAATACTTTTGCTGCCAGTTGTTTGCGTAATGCCAAACTGGTGCCGCCGTGCTCATTGAATTCATTTATTACCTTTGCGTAGTCTTGTGCTTCGACAACAACCGCTACATCGTTATGATTTTTTGCCGCAGCTCGAATCAACGTGGGACCACCAATATCGATGTTTTCTATCGCGGTGTCAAAATCACAGCCTTTGGCGATAGTTTGTTCAAAGGGATACAAATTAACCACCACTAGATCGATAGCTTCAATCTGATTGGCCTGCATGACTTCTTCGTCCTGACCACGCCGACCCAGAATACCGCCGTGAATTTTTGGATGCAGTGTTTTCACTCGACCATCCATCATCTCAGGAAAGCCAGTGTAATTGGATACTTCAGTCACATTAATGCCTTCATCAGTCAATAATTTGGCCGTACCACCAGTTGAAAGAATTTTGATGTCGTTTAGTGCCAAAGATTTAGCGAACTCAACAACACCTGACTTATCAGAAACACTGATTAATGCACAATTAATATGTCTTATCCCGTCACTCATTCGGGTTGTTACCTCAGTAGATTATTGGATTACTCGATTGAATACTGCTTTAGTTTTTTTCTTAAGGTATTGCGATTAATGCCAAGCATACGCGCACTTAATGATTGATTGCCTTGATTTTTTTCCATCACGACTTCCAGCAGAGGCTTTTCTACTTCTGCCATAACTCGATCGTACAGTGCAATCGGACATTCACCGTCCAAATCCTTAAAATAACGATTCACACTTCTACGGACATGTTCGTGCAGCGGTTTGTAAATTTTAGCTTTTGACTTTTTTTTAGTCTTTTTCATGCTGCAATTTTAATTTCGGGACAATGATGTTGAAAAAAAGCATGGGTCATTTTAAATTGCTCAGCAGAAGATTCAACTAAATTCACTTTTTTTCTGAATTCATTGCTTTGAGTGATACCTTTGGTATACCAGCTGATGTGCTTTCTGGCGATTCGCACCCCCGAATATTCCCCATAAAGCTGATACATTTTTTCCAGAACGTACAATAACAGTTCACCAATTTTTTCTATTGGTGGCTCTGCAATCTGTTTGCCGGTTTTTAAATAATTCACAACTTGTTGGTAAATCCAGGGCCTACCCTGTGCAGCTCGACCAATCATGACAGCATCAGCACCGGTAAGCTCAAGAACTTGTTTGGCTTTTCGTGGTGAATCGATATCACCGTTAGCAACAACTGGAATATCAACCGCTCGTTTAATTTGCCAAATCGTTTCATATTCTGCATCACCCTTGAAACGGCATGCACGGGTACGACCGTGTACAACCAATGATTGAATGCCACAATCTTGAGCTAATTGAGCAATACGTACGCCATTACGCTGATCCGGACTGGTGCCGGTACGAATTTTGAGAGTAACTGGTACATCGACTGCATCGATTACAGCATCTAATATTCGTTTCACCTGATCTTCATCGGCTAATAAAGCGGAGCCAGCTAATTTGTTACAAACTTTTTTAGCCGGACAACCCATATTGATATCAATGATCTGAGCACCATAATCAACATTGAATTTTGCAGCTTCAGCCATCATGGCTGGGTCGTGACCAACTAATTGAACGCTGCGAATACCTTTGTCCAGATGCTGCAACCGCCATCTGGTTTTAGATGACTCATGTAATAATGCATTCGATGAAACCATCTCTGATACTGCTAAATCAGCACCAAAATCAAGCGCTAACTTTCTGAACACCGCATCACTGACACCCGCCATGGGCGCAGCTAAAACTTTATTATTAAATTGATAATGACCTATTTTCATTAATCGACGATATTCAATTCAAACCCCACCGCTGATCTGGGAGGGCGATCAACATCAAATGTGATTTTAACGTCCTGTCCCGGTGCCAATTGGCTGATAGCTGGGTCTAAAAATTGCGGGCTGTCCACCAGATTGATGGTTTTTGAAGCCACTATTGACTCATTGGTATCGGTCAGATCTAAGCGGATATTGGGCAGTAATTTATCACTGTTACTGTAATTTATGAGATTGGCTGAAATCGTAATCACTCCTGGCTGAGCACTGTGACGCCTTAAGTTAGCATGGAGTATTTCAAACTCAGCTTGAGTTAAAGGCTGCTGCTGATTACAACTAAAAACCGAACAAACTAGATTTAATGGTGCATTTAGAAAATTATAGTTTCTCAGTTTGGTATGATTCACAATGGCAGTTTGCCAAATTAACAAGGCTACTAGCCCAATAACAATTAACCAGGCTGAATAATTAGTTTTCGAATCAGTACGATTTTTATCTTTTTTAAGGCTTTGAGCCTGAGCCATAATATTTTTTGTAAGTTGTGAACCCTTTGATGATTTTTTCTTAGCTGTTTTAATATTGATGGCCGGCTTTAGAGGAGCTTGAGCTGGAGTATCAACTCTAGAATGAGGATCAGTTACTCGAGATTGTTTTAGCTCCGAATCTTGATTTGAAATGAATCGCTGTTGGGGCTTTTTAACTTCGCTCTTTGAATTAGTTGTTTCGTTTTTTTCAACTTCAAGCTTGATTTGTCGACTTGAAGGTTTTTCATCTACATTATCCTTTGGTTGAAATAATGGCTTGTGTGGTCCTGTATTTTCAACTCTCTCACCTCCCCTTGTTTTAATAAAAGAAAGCTGTTCTTCCGGTTGGTTATCACCCTCTGTGTTAATTGATTCCTTTTTAACTAATACAGCAGAAGACTCGATCTTTTCAGTTTGGTCTTCAGATACCGTTTCAGATGAAGTAGTAGCTGAATTTTCTGTGGGTTTTAGAAAAACACTTGAATCACCAGCATCCGTCTTTTCTTGGATAGGTAATGCAGAAGGTTTAGTCGTCTCGTGATCAGAGGAATCCGTTTTTTCATTGACAGATAATGTAGAAAGCTTAGTCGTTTCAGTTTGATTCGCAGACTCTGTTTCAGCGGAAGTGACATCTGCACCTTCTGTAGACTTTAGAAAAGCACTTAGATCGATCTTGTTTTTTTTATAATCAAATACTTTTTTGCAACGACCACATTTGACCCAAGCCTCATCCTTTTCTGTAACAACACTTCCTACCCGAAACATGGTCCGGCAATGAGGACAGCGAGTAAAAAAATGTTGGTTATCAATAGCCATGGTCAAGTAGATTTAGCAAAGCGGATCGATTGTAATGGCTAACGCTAGCTTGGCGCAAATCTGAGATTAACTTTGTCCTAGTAAAGCAACCCAATTGCCTTTAATACGTGTTTGCCAGCGTAAATTAGGCATAGCTTGCTTAACCATAGATTCCTGTTCGAGCAGTATTCCCGCTAACAGTAATTGGCCGTTATCCTCTAAATGACTGAGTAATACATTCTTGAGATCAATAATTGTGGTAGCTAGTATATTAGCCACAACTATACCGACTTTTTGTACCGGCAAAGATTCTGGCAAATAAGTTTCGATCTGCTGTGCCACATCGTTTTTTTCAGCATTCTCTAAAGTTGCTGCTAAAGAACGTGGTTCAATATCAGTTGCCAAAGCTTTTTCTGCTCCCAATTTCAAAGCTCCGATAGCCAGAATCCCTGAGCCACAACCATAATCCAGTATCGTTTTCCGGCTAAGATCCAAGTCGGATAACCAACTCAAGCAAAGCCGGGTGCTTTCATGTGTACCGGTCCCAAACGACATGCCGGGGTCAATCTGGATATTCACCGCATTTTTATCTATAGGATCATGCCAGCTTGGTACAACCCAGAGTTTTTCAGAAACTTGCACCGGTACAAAATGATCTAACCAGGCTCGCTCCCAGTTTTGATCTTCTAATACTTTTATTGTGAATTGAATGCCAGGACTTGTAGCTAATTGCTCAATTAATCCGCTCGTATCAGTAGCCACATCGAACAAGCCGGTCAATTTAATCCTGACCCAGTTATCTTCAATCTGCCCGTCGATCTCAAATATCTCAGTGTCATCGGCTGCAGCAGTAGTTACCGACAACGCACCATGCTCGAGTATAAGCTCGCTGAATGCTTGTTCTTGTTCAGTATCAAGAACTATTTCGATGGATTGCCATGTCATAATTTCGTTTTCTACTCAAAAGACTGTCTTAGAAATGTAATGAGCGAAGTAAATTCGAGACAAAAGTGAACGAAAAAGCGCGGTCTACTAATACGTGAATGAGCATTTTGAGTGAGCTTTTAACGAAGAAAGCACAAGCATAGTAGTTTCTAAGTCAGGATCGTGCCAGCTTCTGCTCCAAGTAATGAATCGTCAACTGTCCCTGGGCAAACGCCTGGTCGGCCATAATCCGGCGTTGCAATGGAATATTTGTACGCACACCTTCGACAATCATTTCCTGTAAAGCACCTTGCATACGTGCAATAGCTTGCTCGCGATTTTTACCAGTGGCTATAACTTTAGCGATCATGGAATCATAATACGGCGGAATGCTATAACCGCTGTAAACGTGGGAATCAACCCGCACGCCCAGACCACCAGGACTGTGGTAGAGACTGATCTTTCCAGGGGATGGAATAAAGGTCTCCGAATCCTCTGCGTTAATACGGCATTCAATCGCATGGCCTGAGAATGTAACCTGATCCTGCTCAAAACTCAGTTTTTTACCCGAAGCAATTAACAGTTGCTCTTTGACAATATCTACGCCTGTGATTTGCTCAGTCACTGGGTGTTCAACCTGAACACGGGTATTCATCTCAATAAAATAGAACTCACCGTCTTGATATAAAAACTCAAACGTACCCGCACCACGATAACCTATTTCTTTACAGGCATTAACACAACGCATCCCAATTCGTTCGCGTACTTCAGGCGAAATACCGGGTGCAGGAGCTTCTTCCACGACTTTTTGATGTCGGCGCTGCATGGAACAATCACGATCACCCAAATGCACGACGTTTCCATGGTTGTCCGCGAGCACCTGGATTTCAACATGACGTGGACGTTCAAGATACTTTTCCATGTAAACCATTTCATTATTGAAAGCCGCTTTAGCTTCGGATTTGGTCAATGAAACAGCATTCAATAATGCAGCCTCACTATGCACGACACGCATGCCTTTGCCGCCACCACCGCCAGCTGCCTTGACAATAACTGGATAACCGATTCTAGCGCCAATTTTTTTTAGTTCATTGTGATCGTCATTTAATGGTCCATCAGAACCCGGCACACAGGGTACGCCCGACTCTTTCATCGCCGCAATTGCGGAAACCTTGTCTCCCATCAGGCGAATCGTTTCTGCTTTGGGACCAACGAAAACAAAACCACTTTCTTCAACCCGCTCGGCGAAATCTGCATTTTCAGCTAAAAATCCGTAACCTGGGTGTATGGCGGACGCATCTGTAACTTCAGCTGCACTGATAACCGCAGGAATATTCAAATAACTATCTTTAGCCTGATGGGGACCAATACAAACTGATTCATCAGCCAAGCGAACATACTTTGCATCACGATCAGCTTTTGAATACACAGCAACTGTTTTAATCCCTAATTCACGACAGGCACGTAATATCCTAAGTGCAATTTCGCCGCGGTTAGCGATGACAAGTTTATCAATCATTTCGCTTTCCTATTATTCAATGACAAACATCACTTCGTCATATTCAACTGGATCACCGGTGCTTTTTAGCATAGCTTTAACCACACCCGATTTATCGGCTTCGATTTGATTGAATATTTTCATCGCCTCAATGATGCACAACGTATCACCGACTTCGACATTATCACCAACTTTAACAAACGGATCGGCATCCGGGCTGGAAGCATCATAATAAGTGCCTACCATTGGTGACTTAACTTCATGGCCTGATGTTGCAGAAGCAGGCTCAGATGCAGCTGCTTCCTGGTTGGGCGCGGGAGCGACTGTAGGTGTAGCGGCGTGAATGACCTGGGGCATAGGCGCAACCGCCGCAGAGGCAACAGAGCTAGCACGGCTCAGGCGAATCGACTCTTCGCCTTCGACAATTTCCATTTCTGCTAAATCTGACTCCTCGAGTAATTCGATTAATTTTTTAATCTTACGTATATCCATAACCATTTTTAAATCCTTTAAGTTTTAAGATGATTAAAAGCAGCGTCTAAAGCGTATAAATAACCCTTATAACCTAAACCACAAATCACACCGACCGCAATATCAGAAAAATAGGAGTGACGACGAAATGATTCCCTGGCATGTACATTAGACAAGTGAATCTCAATAAACGGTACTCCAATCCCGGCAAACGCATCACGAATCGCAATACTGGTATGAGTAAACGCTCCAGGGTTGATAATAATAAAGTCGACGTCTTTACTATCGTGAATCCAATCGATGAGTTCACTTTCGGAATTGGACTGTCTACATTCAATATCAACATCGGCTTTTTTCGCCTGCGCTTGGAGCATAGTATTGATATCTTCCAAAGTGGTTGTACCATATACTTCAGGTTCACGAGTGCCGAGCAGATTTAGGTTTGGGCCGTGAAAAACTGCAATTTTCGCTTTAGACATATATTATCGGCTCCTTATTTCGATGGTTTTTGCAGTTCAATCATGACAAATCATTAAGATTCCATGATAATCGCAAGATCGTGAATTTTCAATGCATTTTTATATCATTTAACAGCAAACTTTATTATTTGAGACCACTAAAAACATTATGAATCAATATACTCCTCCTTATACAGCAGATTTTTCTCAGCGCGACCCACGAGCCGAGGTAATTGATCTTATTTATCAGCGTTGGTCACCTCGGGCATTTAAAAAGACTCAAATTGATCAGGAAATTCTAGAATCAGTTTTCGACGCGGCCAGATGGGCTCCGTCTTGTTTTAATGAACAACCTTGGATTTTTTTGACATCCACACAACAAACCTTTGATCAATTTTTAGATTTGTTGGTCGAAGGGAATCAATCCTGGGCTAAAAACGCAGCCTTAATAGGTTTTGTACTAGCGAACAAGCAATTCGACCATAATGGGAAAAACAATAGCTGGGCCACCTTTGATGCTGGTGCAGCCTGGATGGCAATGAGTTTACAAGCTTCAAGCATGGGTTTATACACTCATGGCATGGGCGGAATTAAAAAAGAGAATATTTATCAGCAGTTTGATATTGATAAAGACAAATTGGAAGTCATCTGCGGTTTTGCATTAGGTGAAATCGACAACCCAGAAAATCTGACTGATGAGTTGCGTCAACGTGAACAACCTTCATCGCGCAAATCGCTGGCTGAAATCTGGAAACGGGACAAACTTTAAGTGAAAGCTGTAGAACGTGTTAAACAAGTGCTGACTCAACATGGCGAGGATATCGAAGTTTTGATGCTTGAACAAAGCACGCATACTGCTCAACAAGCGGCAGATGCTCTAAAATGCGATGTAGCACAAATTGTTAAGTCCTTGATATTCAAGACTGCCAAAAGTAACAAACCTGTGTTGGCATTAATTAGCGGTGATAAACGGCTCGATAATAAAAAGCTAGCTAATTTGATTGGGGAAAAGCTAGGCAAAGCTGATGCTGATTTTGTTAAACAGACCACGGGGTTTACTATTGGCGGAGTCGCACCTTTGGGCAGCCTGGAATCGTTACCCGTTTATATGGACGAAACTTTGTTGACACACGAAAAAGTGTGGGCAGCAGCCGGGCATCCGAAATCGATATTCAATATCGATCCTAAACGGCTTGCAGAGATTACAACTGCGACGGTTACAGATTTAACCTAAACCTGTAACCGCTAGATTAAACAGTCTTAATTAGAATCCAATATTTGCTGATAAGAACCTGAAGATTGGCTTGCGTTAATGCTTTGATTAATTTGTCCAATTAGCTCTTGTGCACGAGGATGTTGGTTATGCACTACAGCATAGGCGCTCTCTTTTGACAAAGGATTGGAATCAATCACCGAAACCTTGTCCTCTATTTTCATACTTTTAACAATAGTACGACCTGTATATTCATTAACCGCTACGCCATCAACTTGATTTTGTAACAACATACGAAAACACTGTTGTACGCTACCGGGTTGTTTCAGTTCGATTTTATTCTCGCTCAACCAATTTCTGCCATTTGCATTCAGGTCATGGGTAAAATAACCCGAAGGACGGCAAATTTTCTTACCTTCAACATCAGCATCACTATTAAATGCCATTGGTGACTGGGCATTAACAAACAACAGCATTGAAATCTCATAAATCGGATCAGAAAACAAAAACTGACTGCATCTAAGATCACTGGCATTCGCAGAACAATCAGGCTTCAACCAAGGGAAGCCAACATCAAAGGAATGAGTCGACAATAAGGGATTTAAATGTGCTGACCAATCGTTAATCCAGGTGATATTGTGATTAACCTGTTGATTTTCATTTAGCGCAGCATCCATTAGCTTCGCTACTACTCTGCCATTGCTGATACTACGATCTACAGAAATACCGTAATCATCACCAGTCAGTAAACGTATTGAATCGTCAGCAGATGCAGCATTGGAAGTTGCTGGCTCTGCTTTGGCAACTGTTGTAGTAGCGGCACTCGCAGCAGTCGTGGAGGCTGGTTGAGTTGTTGTCTCAGTCGTAGCTGTCGCAGTATCAGTTGAATCTGTACTCTGGGTACTACCATGATCATGACTACCATGATCATGGCTTTGATTAGACTCAGTTCCACCGGAACTCTGACCTTGTGATGCTGCCATCATAGCCGCATGATCATGACTTCCATCAAACATCTCTTCAATTGGGTTGCCGTCGGCATCGAACTGCCCGGGAAGTAAATTACCATCATCATCCAAACATGGAATCCTAAGCATTACCCCAGGAAAAATCAGATTAGGATCATTACCAATACGATCTCTATTTGCCTGAAAAAGCACTGGCCAATAACTTGCATCACTATAGTGTGGTCCTAAACTGGCAAGAAAACTAAGACTATCACCAGGTAGAACTTCGTGTTGGCCGCCACAAGGTGTGGCCTGCGCTGTTTGAGCGGCAAAGCTGCCAACTAACGCTAATACTAAAACTGATCTTTTTAACATCAACAATTCCTCTAAATAATGTAATGCTAAGACACTGAAAGTTCTTTAAACCTATTCAAGCTGTGTGGGTCATGAGAACCTTGTAGACAAACCCCTTGAAGCTTAACAACAATCCCGACTGTCTTACTTAAATATAATGTTACTATCTTCTGTTTTACTAAACGATTTTTGATATAACACTACTTAGTGACCAAGAATCGTTAATCAACACAGAATCTTACCTTTGGTGTTTAATTTGTCAACATTATAACCCAGCTAATAGCTTGGCGTTACCACCGGAAGCGGTTGTGTCTTCCGAAACAACTCGCTCCTGATAATATAAATGCGGCATGTCAGCAGAAGTTATTAAAGGTATTCTCGCTCCTGGCCGTGCGGCTAAAGCTCTGCGTAATTCAGTTACATCTTCGTCATCAAAAACAACTAAATCTAGTGACTCCTGCTGGCAAGTCGTCAGCAAATCTTCATCAATCTCAATAATTTGGTTTTTACCCACGCCAATAGCAGCTAGCAGACGTTCAACTTCCCTGACTATTTCAGCCACCGCCACTTTTTTTGAAAGCATAATATTGTTTCCTGCAGCTGCTGCTAATGCTGCCTGAGCCAATAATGCAGCCTCTATATTTTCCCCACCGCCAGCACAAAACACCGTCCCCCTGGGATGTAAAGAATAAGTATTTCTTTCTCCAGTCGGACCGACAAGCACTTGTGGTTCACGAATAACTGTTTGTGCCTTGATAATGGTTTTTTTCAATAAATCCTTATAAGGATCATCTAACACCGTTGACGCCTCTAAAAATGAGGCAGCTGACTGGGCAATTTCATCGACACCATGCCTCATAGCTTGGATCTTAGGCTTAGTAAAACGATACAAGTATTGCGGACCACCTGCTTTAGGACCTGTGCCAGACAATCCCTCACCACCAAACGGCTGCACGCCTACCACTGCACCGATTTGATTACGATTAAGATAAATATTACCCACCTTGGCCAAGGCACAGATTCGATTCATACGCTCATCTACCCGGCTATGTGCTCCCAAAGTCAATCCATAACCACTAGCATTAATCTGCTCTACTACCGAATCAAGATGCTTGGCTTTGAACGTCACCACATGCAATACTGGACCAAAAACTTCTTTTTTAAGATCACTAATCTGATCAAGTTTGTAAGCGGCAGCTGGAACATAAGTCCCATGATTAGTGGCTACGGGCAAGCGAGTTTTAAACAAGCATCGACCTTGAGCATCAAGCTTTTGCATATGATCGAGAATTAATTTTTGAGCTTCAGCATCAATCACAGGACCCACATCAGTAGCCGCATCCCAACCGTCACCAATGACCAGCTCAGCCGCCGCTCCCTCCAGCATGCTTAACAAATCTTCGGCAATATCTTCTTGCACGACTAACAGGCGCAAAGCAGAACAACGCTGTCCAGCACTTTGGAATGCTGATTGAACTATATCGCGCACTGCCTGTTCCGGGAGTGCTGTCGAATCAACAATCATGGCATTTAAACCGCCAGTCTCGGCGATTAATGGTGCCGACGAATCACCTTTGTTTGCCAGAGCCTGATCAATTAAATGTGCCGTTTCGGTAGAACCGGTAAAACAAACCCCTTTTATTCGGGGATCTGAAGTCAAAGCTGAACCTACAGTTTCCCCATCTCCTGGCAATAAAGCCAGTACATCTTCTGGGATACCGGCCTGGTGAAATAATTCAATCGCTCGTGTTGCAATTATTGGCGTTTGCTCTGCCGGTTTAGCTAAAACTGTATTACCCGCCGCTAAAGCTGCCGTAATTTGGCCAGTGAAAATGGCCAAAGGAAAATTCCAGGGCGAAATACAAACCACAGGACCCAATGATTCAAAATGATCATTACTGAGCTTTTCCCTAGCTTCAGTAGCATAGTAACGCAGAAAATCAACTGCCTCACGAACTTCCAAGATACCATCAAGCCTGGTTTTGCCCGCCTCACGGCTGGCGATGGCAATGAATTCAGCCGTATGTTTTTCATTTAGATCGGCAACTTTTTCCAACAACTGTGCGCGATGAGATGCTGATGTTTGACCCCAATCTGCTGCTGATTTAGTCGCAAACTTAATCGCACGCTCCACTTCGTCAGAACTAGTGTTGATTACATTGCCGACTAAATCCCGATGATCAACCGGGCTATGAACCGATTCCGATTCGCCTGAGGGTTTCACGCCTTTGATCAATGGTGTTCCCTGCCACACACAGCGCCTGAATGATTGCATTTGTACTTCTAGCTCAGCTTCATCCAAGGGATCATTGATATTCCAGCCCTGTGAATTAATGCGTGCTTGGCCATATAAATCTTTGGGTAGTGGAATTCTTTCGTTTCTGAGTTTGTCTAATGGTTTTATGTACGAAATCGGATCAGCAACGACTTGATCAATCGGCACATCTTTATCCAAAACTTGATTAACAAAGGAACTATTTGCCCCATTTTCCAATAAACGTCTCACCAAATAGGCCAATAAATCCTTATGCATACCTACCGGCGCATAAATACGGCAAATTCGCTTGGTTTCGACTTTGATTAATTCATGCAAAGCTTCACCCATTCCGTGGAGTCGTTGAAACTCAAACTTATCGTTGTCATCGGCTAGTTTAAGTATTGCACTGGCAGTATGTGCATTGTGAGTCGCAAATTGCGGATAAATACGCTCGGAATATTGCAACAATCGTTTTGCACAAGCTAAATAAGACACGTCAGTCGTTTGTTTACGGGTAAAAACAGGATAACGGCTCAGCCCAAGCACTTGTGCATTCTTAATTTCAGTATCCCAATATGCTCCTTTCACTAACCGCACTGAAATTTTTCGATCCAGATCAGTTGCCAGCTGATTTAACCAGTCTAGTACTGGCAAAGCTTGTTTAGAATACGCTTGCACCACCACACCGAAACCATCCCAACCTGCTAATGATGGTGAGCGCAGCACTGCACTAATGATATCCAGTGAAATATCAAGACGGTCCATTTCTTCCGCATCAATATTTAAACCAATATTGGCTGCACACGCTTGTTCAGTTAAAGCGGCCATTCGTGGCACTAATTCACGCATTACTCTATCGTGTTGAATGTGTTCGTAGCGTGGGTGTAGCGCAGAAAGTTTGACCGAAATTCCTGGATTATCATGCACAAAGTTACTTTTCGCCCGTTGTGCAATCGCGCTGATAGCTTTGGAATATGACAAAAAATAGCGCTGGGCATCCGCACCAGTGCGTGCTGCCTCACCCAACATGTCATAAGAATAGCGATAACCTTGTTGACGCAATTCTTTGCCATTTTCGATAGCTTCGTCAATGTCACGGCCCAATACAAATTGCTTGCCCATTAACTTCATGGCTTCACCTACCGCCACCCGTGCAACCGGTTCACCCAGGCGCTGGACCACTTTGAGCATAGTGTCGCTAAGATCTTTATCTTCACCTTTTTTATTTCTAAACACTCGACCACTGAGCATTAGGGCCCAGGTTGTGACATTCACAAAAGGAGAATCCGCACCACCGCGATGGCGTGACCACTCGCCAGTGCCGATTTTGTCGCGGATTAGTGCATCCATGGTCAACTCGTCGGGTGTACGTAGATAAGCTTCAGCTAGACACATTAAGGCCACACCTTCGTCGGTACTCAAACCATACTCAGCCAAAAAGCTTTCCATTAACCCCGGGGTCGCTTCGGATCTGAGTTTACGCACTAACTCTGCTGCATGGTCTTGAATCTGTCGGCGTTGCTGATCGCTAAATTGAACAATATCAAGCAACTCTGCAATCACCTGTTTTTCTGACAATTGTCGCCGTTGTCGAAATTGTTCTCGTAAATGTGAAAGCTCTTGCATGTTCACTCCTGATTGATGGCTTAATTATAACGAGTTAAAAAACTTAGAACTCTTGATCTAAGTACAATAGTTAACTCTGCTAAAGAACATCGCAATTACATATTAATTAGAAAGTCTGAATGACTTATTTATGAATAATATTCGGTTATTATGTGTTTATAATAAGATTAATTAAGGCTAGTTAATTACTAATATGATAGACAACAATCAACTTGACCAATATGAAATAAAAATCTTAAAGGAATTATCAAAAAACGGCAGACTGCCCGTGACTGTTTTGGCAGAGCGAATTGGTATTTCCAAAACACCCTGCCAGACTCGTTTAAATCGATTACTTTCTGAAGGCTACATTTTAGGATTCAAGGCTGTTATTAACCCAAAGAAGATGGCGCTCAAGCATACTGCATTTATTCAAGTAAAATTAAAAACAACGACCAAAGACGCTTTATTTAAATTTAATCAAGCCGTTATCAAGATTCCGGAAATTGTGCAATGCCATTTAATCGCTTCATCTTTTGATTACCTCTTAAAAATTCGAACCAAGGATATCGATAGTTATCGCAGGGTGTTGACAGAATCAATTTCCACTTTGCCATTTATTGATAACACATCGACTCACATATCCCTGGAGGAAATAAAAGACAGTGATCCTGCTTAGCATTCACTCTATTTGCTAAATCAAACCGTCAATAATCCATAAACACAAATCACAACTAAAACCAGTCCGAGAACTGCTTTAAAACGGTTACCCTCACCGTGTATGAGATAACTGTGTGCTTTTAGACCCAGAATGTGCCCGATGGTCACCGCTGGTAATAAGTAAGCCATATATTTAAATTGCATGTCGATATCAAAAACAAAGAAGGTCGAGACTTTAATAATCACTAAAATAATCCACAGCACAAACAACGTATCACGCAACCGTGACAATTCGACATGACGAGCAAATACCGCGGAAATCAGCGGTGCACCGATCAAAGATGTGCCGCTGGCATAGCCACCCAGTATCAACAAGGTACGATCAACATAGCGATTATCGCTTTTGAATGTATAGTTGAATACATAGGTCAGACCATAAACGAAAGTGATACCATAAATCATGTAAACCAGAACATCGCTGGGTAGATTCAACAGGCCCATGACGCCAACAATTTTGGGAATAAAAATGATCCACATCGCCTTTTTTAAATAATCCCAATCGACATTATCCAAACGTTTGTAAAGCGTAATACAGGAAAAAATTAGCAGATGAGTCGCGACAATCGGTAACCAGAAAAGTGGATCATCATTAATAAGAAGCATTAACGGCAACGACAATGCAGCGCCTCCAAAACCTATACCACTTCGAACAAAACCGGACCAGATAAAAATCAGGCCAATAGCTATCATCTGTAAAAATGTGATTTCAGACATGTTAATCAAATATTAATTCGACCTGATCATAATTGATCCACTTGATAGATGTTTTATTTTTCTTTTGCAAATGGATAGGTAATAACGGTCAAAAACTCCGAAAACTAAGAAGCGGTAATGATTTTTATGTGCAAAAATGTTATGTTATAACATATCTATTTATAGTCCATCGAATCAACTAGGTATTTACTAATGAAAACCCAAATCACTCTTTTGTTTTGCTGCTTAAGCATGACAACACTGTCTTCTGCCCAAACAACCCGTGAACATGATTCCCATGCTCATGGCATTGGAAATTTAAATGTTGTGTTAGAAGGTGATGAATTAGCGATCGAGCTGATCAGCCCAGCAGCAAATATAGTCGGTTTTGAACATGCACCATCCACTGATGAACAAAAAAACGCAATCCATCAGGCAGAGGAGACATTCGAACAAGTAGATAAATTATTCGTGTTGTCTGAGCCAGCAGGCTGTAAGGCTGAGCATGTACATGTTGAGTCTGAACTACTCCAGGGGGATGAAGATGAACACGCACATGAAGATCATGATGAAGAGCATCATGATGATGAACACGCCCATGAGCAAAATAAGGATGACGAACATGCGCATGAAGACCATGATGACGAGCACCATAATGACCATGCCGATGAAGAACACCATGACGAGCATGCGGACGAACACGATCATGATGAAGAAATACACTCAGAATTTCATGTTGAATATGAATTTCACTGTGATGACCCAGAGAAGCTGACTGAAATTCAGGTCAAGCTATTCGATGCCTTCCCGGCTACAGAAACTTTAAACGTTCAACTGCTGACAGCCGATCAACAAACTGCTATAAGCCTGGATAAAGATAACGCTAATATTGAACTGTAAATAGTCAGATTCGATTGATTCTTAGGGCTGATGGGTTGTAATCACTCGCATTTCTAACGACTTTGCGATTTCACTCAGTAAGTGACTGTTTAAAAATGTACTCTGAAACGGTCTTATAAAGTTATGCGAAGCTTATCAGGCCTGAAATACGTAACAATGAATTAAGCCTGCTCAACTATACAGAATTAAAAGTATTATTTAATCGATGACCATATTACAGAACTCTTAATTTTGAATGCAACATCAGTTACTGAATTGTAAAATCATACTGACAAAAAATAACTGACTTTATGGCTGCAAACCGTGTTTAACCCAATTGTTGAAATTAACAACCTTAGATTCAGTTGGGGCTCCCGTGCGGAACCTGTATTGGATATTGAAAGCCTGACCATTGAACCCGGGCAGAGCCTATTTATTCAAGGTCCCAGTGGTAGTGGAAAAACCAGTTTACTCAACCTTATTGGTGTGGTGACAGCTCCCGATTCAGGAGTCGTCAAGATTCTGGATCAAGATGTGAGTGAATTAAGAGGCTCAGCTAAAGACAAATTCAGGGCCGATCATGTTGGGTTTATTTTTCAGCAATTCAACCTGGTTCCCTATTTGTCAGTGTTAGAAAACGTCACGCTACCCTGTCATTTCTCCAAGTTGAGAAAATCTAAAACCGAGAATCATGATATTGAGGCACGTCGCTTATTAACTGATCTTGGAATGGCCAGGGACAACCTGCTGAATAAGCCTGTTACTGAGCTAAGTGTGGGTCAACAGCAACGAGTTGCCGCTGCTCGCGCCCTGATCGGCAACCCGGAAATCATCATTGCCGATGAACCCACTTCAGCCCTGGATAGTGATGCTCGCGAAGCATTTATAGAATTGTTGTTTCAGGAATGTAAACAATCCAATTCAACATTGGTATTCGTTAGCCATGATGGCAGTCTGGCTAAGTTATTTGATCAGCAAATCGATTTGCCCACTATCAATCAGGCATCAATAAAGCCTGACCCCGTACATTAAGCATGTACTTACTCAGCCTCGCCGTCAAAAGCTTGCGTAATCGCAAATTTACTGCAATTCTGACTGTGGCCACAATTGCATTGAGTGTCGCTTTATTACTAGCGGTTGAGCGTGTCAGAAATGATGCCAAACTCAGCTTTACCAACACGATTTCCGGCACAGATTTAATTGTGGGTGCCCGCAGTGGTTCGATCCAATTATTACTGTACTCAGTATTCCGTATTGGCAACCCAACGAATAATATCTCCTGGCAAAGCTATGAACAGATCAGCAACAATCGTTTAGTCGATTGGTCAATACCCATTTCTTTGGGTGATTCGCACCGTGGTTACCGAGTGATGGGCACTAATACAGATTATTTTGAATATTTTCGTTATCGGCGAGATAGGCCTTTGCTATTTGCCCAGGGAGATAAATTTGCCGACGTTTATGATGCTGTTATAGGTGCCGAAGTTGCAGAAGCACTGAATTACAGCATTGGTTCTGAAATTGTGATCGCCCACGGAGCCGGTGAAGTCAGCTTTATTGATCATTCTGACAAACCGTTCACCGTAGTAGGGATACTTGAGCGCACTGGCACACCTGTAGACCATACCGTTCATGTCAGTCTTGAGGGTATTGAAGCAATTCATATCGATTGGCAAGCGGGCGCACCGATACCCGGTTTTAAAATTGATGCTGATCGTGCTAAAGCTCTGGACTTAACACCCGAGGTAATCACTGCCTTCATGTTGGGCTTAAAATCGCGTATTAGCACTTTCAAATTGCAACGTGAAATCAATGAATATCGGCAAGAACCATTGCTGGCAATCATTCCTGGCGTGGCTTTGCAGGAATTATGGAATTTAATGAGCGTGGCCGAACAAGCACTGCTAATTATCTCAGCTTTTGTGGTTGCAATTGGACTGGTTGGCATGCTGGCGATGATTCTTTCCAGTCTGAATGAACGCCGCCGGGAAATGGCCGTTTTACGTTCCACCGGAGCCAGACCCATGCATATAGTAGGCTTATTAGTCAGCGAAGCCACCTTACTGGCCATTTTAGGCGTCATTTGCGGAGTGATTTTATTTTATACGCTACTTTCATTGCTCTCTCCCATCATAGAAAGCGAGTTTGGACTGATCATTTCGGTTAAAATGTTGTCCTTATATGAACTAGGATTATTAGTAATTGTCATAATTAGTGCAATTTTAATGGGCTTGATTCCCGCTTATAGGGCATATAAGAATTCACTCAGCGATGGAATATCAATAAAACTATGAATATGAAAAAGTTAATTACTTTAGTTTGCGGCATTTCGCTTATTCTTGGCTTCAATGCTTTCGCCAAGGAGCAACAGATTTTGGATTTAACCTGGGAAGACTTGGTTCCCAAAGATTATGTTTTTATTAATCCATTAGATAAGCTGTCCGATGAAGAATACTATGCGCTGACTGACGATAGTGAAAAAGCTCAACAGCTAATGGCAGAATTAAAAAGATTGATGGATTTTGCTCCTGTAGTCGACGATCTAGACGGTAAAACCGTACGTATTTCTGGTTATGCCGTCCCCTTGGATTTCGACGAAGAAAATGTACGTGAATTTCTATTAGTACCTTATTTTGGTGCCTGCATTCATGTTCCACCACCTCCAGGCAACCAAACCGTTTATGTTACTAGCGAACAAGGCCTGGAAATGGAAGGTCTCTGGGATCCCATAAGCGTGATCGGCAAATTGGAGACCGTTCATGTCAGCAGTGACTTAGCTGAAGCCGGATACTCGATTGCTGCTAACGATGTTGAGCCTTATCAGTGGCCTGACCAAGAGGTGGAAGATTAATTTTATTTATATCCACTAGTAACAAAATTTCACAGATTATTCAGCTTATTTTTGCTATAAACGCGTTTACACAGAGCAGGGTTTTGTCAATTTTTATTTTATGCTGAAAAGCATGGGATTTTTTGCAATGAAAGGTAACATTGTTTACGTACCCAAACCGGAATTAACCCTGTTTCAAGATACTTTTCTTGAATGCGAAGTTATTGGTGACGAAAGTTTCAACCGTTCAAAGCTACGGGTCAAATCGGTATTAATGGGCAACGGCAAGGAACTGCCCGATTTAACTGCTCGTAATGAAGATTCCATTATTACAGTCAGCAAGCGTAAGCTTTATAACAGTATTGATGAATTGAAATTGGCTTCCTAATTGTCACCCAGCAACCATGCGGGCATAAAAGCGTAGCCGAGGGATCTCGACACCAGCTTGGATGATGCTCGAGTATCAACTTTGTTGGGCGTAAAGCGGCGGAATAATACTTTCATTCGAATGTTCTTGATCGTGTAAATTCGTTTGAGCTTTGGTAAAAGCATCTATTAAGGCAGCACCTGACCACTGCTGATTATTTTCAGAAAACAGTACTGCATCAAGTTTGCTTAATTCTTGATTGAATTGTGGGTCATGGATTTTACTTTTGAGTTGATAAAGACCAGTGATATGAGCTTCTGGCCATATATCTCTAGCCCAGGCAATTAACTGATTACGGGCCTGGACGGCATTATTCGAACTACAAGCTTGCTCAAGTGCTTTTTTGTTCCACCGGTTTTCCTGTGGCAACTCTTCAAATTCAGTCTTCTCAGGTCTTGATCGATTCCACAATGCTGTAGTGATTAACCACAGAATTAAAAATAGTAACGCCATCCAACGCCAGTAATTCGGAGCAGTTGAACTGGACTGAGTTGAGACTGTTGTTGCAACTGGTTCGGTATTTTGAGCTGTCTGGTTTTGTTGAGGTGTGGTTTGAGCTGCATCATCATTAACAATTAATGTTTTTGCGGCCAGGGTAGCTTGTTTCTCGATATCCTCATCTATGTCCCACCATTTAAGTGTTAACTCTGGTAAATCCTGATAGCCTGCCTGAGACATGATTAAGGCATATTTTTGCTCAGCCCTACCAACGAGTTTTTTACCAATATCCTGATTATTTCTGGACACCTTGTCTGGGTAAACACCCAAGTTAGTTTGATCACTACGCATCACATTGTCAGGCAAAGACTCCGCTGGCAAACCATCAGCAATTAATTTGATAATTCGACTGACTGAATCACCAATCTGTAGCTCGGCACCCTGATCGCTCCATTCTTCACTTATACGCAAATCGCTTGCGGGCAACCAATATTTGCCCGTGTAGCTAGCCGGTATCTCCTTGATATCCAGTTTAAGCTCGTTACTTGTCCGTTTAATTTGCCGGACTTGCCTCAAAAAAGAACTAAATCCGGAAGAAGAATCATCAGTTTGGTCTTCGATCTGACCACGAAAGGAAATAGGTAGGATATTCATTTCCCCAGGTGAGTTAGCAAATAAGGCGAAACTACGTTCCAGTACATTGTAGCGTGTGCCCTTGATGTTACGTTTGTAGCTAATATCGTTGCCTACGCGATAGACATCCGAATTGATCGCTTCGGGTTCTGACAATGTGCCATTCACTATGCGGATATTATGATGCAATCTAACTGTGACATTGATTTGTTGGCCGACATACGGATTTTGAGGTTCTGCCTGGATTTCAATAAAAACATTTTGTGTTTTACCCGAACCATAATCGGAAGCTTGATTCACGGTTAAGGTCAAGTTGGGAGTAAAGTGGCCATTGATATCGATAGCAGGCACCTTTAGTGCTCCCGTTTTGAGTGGGAACAATTCAATTTCCCAACGGGCTGCATAAGTCAAAGTACTTTGATTCTGCACGCTTTGTACACTGGAAGATGTACCAAGAATTTCAAAATCTTTTTCCAGTGCTGAAGTATCAAAATCATGTAATGATGGTGTATTGGCTTGTATTTCTATTACCAGTTTTGCGGTATCACCTTCGTTAATCTCTTGCGGAATCAAATAGGCAGTTAGAGCATAAGACGAGGTGCTGAATAGGTAAAAGAATATTAACCAGAAATACTTGCTCAAGTTATTAACAAGGTTCATGGCTGTCCTCTTTGGCGCTGATAGTCACGTAAAAACTTACGCCGCAACAGTTCAGACGGATCATCAGGTAACCGATTAATCCAACGATCTATAGACTCAGGGTTTGGACGTTGTGATTCATCTTGTGGTTGGTCCAGGTAAGCATAATCCTCATCTGCAGGGTTGGTTTGCTCTTCATCCGGATTGATTCGATTTTGATCGTCCTGTTCCTCTTCGGTGGAATCAGCTTGTAAATCATCATCACTGGAGCTACTTGGTGATTGCGACTGCTGAGTTTGAGATTGGTCTGATTCAGACTGATCCGCAGATTGATCACCTGAATCATCACCTTGTTCTTCTGATTCGTCCTGACCTTGTTGTTGGTTCAATTGTTGACGCAAAAACTCTTCGATTAACTTCTTATTATGCTTGGCCTGTTGATGTTCAGGATTTATAGCCAGTGCTCGCTCATAGGCCGCAATGGCCATATCAAATTGTTGCATGTGAGCCAGGGCGTTACCACGGTTATAAAACGATTGGGCGCTGCCTTGCTCCGCATAAGCCGCTTCGGCACTGGTATAGTCCTGGCTTTTGTAATAAGCGGACCCTTTTATCTGCGGATGCCTGGATAATTCAATTGCTTGTTTAAACTCGCCTTTTTGATAGGCCTCAAATGCCTGTTGTTCTTTGTTTTTCCAGATAGATGACCAATCGAAGGCATAAGCATCCTGCTGTATAGGCAAAATGACGATCAACCCAAGCCACAACGCATTACGCCTGAATAATAATAACGCTAATGGAAGAATCAACCAGACTAGCCAAACACCATCATTGACTGGCAGGTTCAATGTGTGATCATCAGAATCCTTAGATTGATCCAGCTCATTGTCGCTAAAACCGGACAATAAATAGTTAATGTCCTGATTTGAGGCAGTCATACGAATAAAGCGACCATTTCCAGCTTTGGCAATTTTTTCAAGATCTGCAAAACCAACCTTGGCAATAATCAATTCACCGCTTTTATCATATAACAGCTTGCCTGAATCATCCTTGATGGGACCACCCTGCTCAGTACCAAGTGCTAATATTGAAACTGAAATATCTTTTTTACTCACTTCTTCAGCTTGTTGAATAGCCGCATCTAATGCACTGACACCATCGGAAAGAATATAAATCTGGCTCGATGAAGCAAACGAGCCAGATAAAATTTTATCCGCCATTGCGATCGCCAAATCAATTCGACTACCTTGAACCGGCATGATTTGGGGTTTAATCGAATCAAGAAAATTCAACAGCGTGTGCCTGTCATCAGTTAAGGGTGAAACTAAAAAGGCAGACCCGGCAAATACAATTAAGGCAGTCTGTCCATCTTCAGTAGCATTAATCAGGTCTTTGGCTTTAAAAACTGCACGTTTAAAGCGAGTTGGCTCAACATCCTGAGCTAACATCGAGCGCGACAAATCCAACACCAGCACTCTTGATGCCGCAGATTCAAATAATGGAATTGGTTGTGTGCGCCAGCTCGGCCCAGCTGCGGCAACTACAATTAATGAGAGGACTAATACCACAACCCAGACCAACCATTTATTTGATTTAGACTTGGATGTTTTTGGCAAAAGAATTTTGAGCAAATGTTCATCACACAGCTCACTCCACATCGAATGAGCTTTATAAAAACGATAAAATAGCCAACATACCACTAAAATTAGTGGCAATAATAATAACCACTGAGGGTTTAAAAATTTAAACGGCAAAGTTTCAAGCATCTTGTCGCCCAGCCAATATTCTGCTCTTGGATGTCAACCAAATGATCAAAAGTAATAGTAGCGATAAGCCTACTAAAATAGGCAAATAAAATAACTCTTTACGCGGTCGATAACTCCTCTCTTCTCGCTCGATGGGTTCTAATTCATCTAAGGTTGTATAAATCTGTTCCAACGAAGCAACATCCTTGGCACGAAAATATTCACCATCCGTGTAGTTGGCAATTTGACGCAGGGTTTTTTCATCCAAAGCTGTACCAGGCCGAATGCGCTGGATGCCAAATACTCGACGCATAGTCTCTGCATCAGTACCCACACCGATGGTATAAATCTTCAAACCCTCTTGGGCGGCAGCCTGAGCGGCTTCAATAGGATCAGTAATCCCTGAAGTATTGGAGCCATCAGTGATTAAGATCAGGATTTTTTGCTCCGCTTCACGTTCACGCATACGTTTAACAGCTAGTCCAATTGAATCTCCAATTGCGGTGCCCCGACCTGCCAGACCAATTGTTGCATCGAGTAACAATTCACTCAAAGTCTCCCGATCAAATGTCAATGGCACATAGGTATAAGCATTTGTGCCAAATAGAATCAGGCCAATACGATCACCTTCACGCCGATTGATGAATTCGCTGACAACCGACTTGAGCACTTCTATACGACTTACCGCACGTTGATTAACTAACATATCTTTTTCTTGCATGCTTCCGGAAATATCAACCGCCAGCATTAAATCACGCCCGCTAATGGTTTGGGTGACTGGTTCACCCACCCACAGAGGACGGCTAGCCCCTAGCACTAAACAAATCCAAAACAACCACAAGGTAATGCTCGGCAACCATTTTCCCGATTGCTTTTTGTTGTTGTCAGGAAGCTCAGAATGCTCAAACAATGGCACAGCTAAAGCAGCTTCTGAACGATTGGCATCTGACAGTAACATCCTAGCCAATAAGGGCATTGGTAATAAAAAAAGGGCCCACCACCACTCTAAAGTAAACATCAACCCTGCCCCCGCTTGATGATTTCTGGTTTCACGACGCTCAACCAGTTTTCACAAAGCTCAAGTAATTCAGCAGCATCAATTTTCAGCTCTTTACTATAAACCGAATCGGCAAAAACCCTGCCCACACCACTAGTAAATTGATTACCGTCAGAGCTTTTGTCTAAAAACTCTAGCCAGCGCTGACCCGTCAATCCTGCTACTGTTTTTTCTGGAAAAGCATAAAGACTGACTTTTTTTAGCCAGACTGACAAATCAGATGCTAGCTGATTATCATTATTATTTTCTGAATACTGATGTTTTATTTGTTCCAATTCTTTAACCGCAAAAACGACTCCTCGTTCGGCGTACTTGCGTTTTTTCAAAAACCATAAGGTTAACCAAGCTAATAAAACTAATAGAATCAAATACCACCAGCCCATAGCAAGTGGCCACCATCCGGGATCAACAGGTTGCTGAATATCTTTTAATTGCGCTAAGAGTTCTTCTACAGACACCGACCTTAACCTTTCAAATACTTCAGCAGTTGTGGTGTCACCGCTTCATTGCAGGAAATTGGACACATCCAGATTTTGAATTGATTAATCAAAATCTCGATTGCTGATTTATGATGTTGTTGTTCCTCGGTTAACCATTGCAGTGCTGAATCAGCCCTTAAGTCCAGAGAAACTTGATTTTGCTTGGCCATAATCTCATAACGACCTTCAGGCCAACGATGGGTTTCTGTGCGATCATGCACCCAAAAAAGCATGACATCATTATTTCTGGCTAAAGATGACATCAATGCGGGTGTTTCAGCATCAATACCGAGCAAATCAGAAATCATCACAATGATAGAACCAGGTTTTACCACTCTGCGCAATTCCGCCAACATAGAATTAAACCGACTGGGTGCATTAGTGACCGGCAGATCAACGTTACATTCTTGCTCGAGATGATGAAATACCTGCATGAGATTGGAGCTACTCTTCTTGGGTCTTATCTCATAATGTGCAGTGGCTGACGCGATTAAACCACCTAAGCGGTCACCCGCCTGCACAACTAACCAACCAATATGGGCTGCCGTTTGAGCGGCAGTATACGATTTAAACCCAAACCGGGTCCCAAAAAACATTGATGAGGATAAATCCACTACCAGCATGACCGTACGCTCTTTTTCTTCGGTAAATACCTTGGTATGTGGTTCGCCTGTTCGCGCCATTACTCGCCAGTCCATGGTGCGCACATCATCGCCTGAGATGTAGGCACGAGATTCCTCATACTCCATACCGCGACCTCTTACACGAGTTTCACGCAAGCCCGAGCTGCGGGAGGTACGATGACGAATTTTTTTTAAGGATAAACCAGCAAGCCTGGAACGAATATTGATTAAATCCTCGACATCAACGGTGACCCCTGGAATTTTCTCAATGACTGAATTCATGTATTTCGTCTAAGCGACTGGAATTTTTCTCAACAACTCATCAACCACATCTGTAATTGTGACTCCATCGGCTTCTGCCTGGTAAGATAACAATACTCGGTGCCTAAGAATTTCATGCGCCAGTTGTTGCACGTCTTCCGGTGAAACATAGTCACGATTATCCAACCATGCCAATGCTCTGGAACAACGATCAAAAGCCAATGTTGCCCTAGGGCTGGCACCATATTGAATCCAGTTAGGCAACTGAGCAGAATAATGCTGGCTATCCCGCGTGGCCTGTACTAATTGCACGATGTATTCTTCAACACTTTCTGCCATATGAATCTGTAATATTTCCTGTCGGGCCAAGAAAATATCGTGCTGGCTAACCGGCAAGGCTGATGGCAAGCGAGTGGCCTCACGCTCCCCCATTGCTTCTTGTCGAACTTGTTGCATGATCTGCTTTTCTGAAGAGACCTCAGGGTAATCAATATTGACCTGCAATAAAAACCGATCCAGTTGCGCTTCCGGCAAAGGATAAGTCCCTTCCTGCTCAATCGGGTTCTGAGTGGCCATCACAAAGAACAAGTCCGGCAGCGCATAGGTCTTTCCACCTACCGTAATTTGCCGCTCGGCCATTGATTCCAGCAAGGCTGATTGTACTTTTGCCGGTGCACGATTAATCTCGTCCGCCAGGATAATATGATGGAATAAAGGCCCGGGTTGAAACTCAAAGCGGCCATCTTGCGGTCGATAAACATCAGTACCGGTTAAATCAGCCGGCAGTAAATCTGGCGTAAATTGGATGCGTTGAAAATCCCCTTCCAGGCCTTCTGCCAAAGTTTTTACTGCCTTGGTTTTTGCAAGACCAGGCGCACCTTCGACTAGCAAATGACCATCTGCTAATAAAGTAATCAACATTCTTGAAACTAGATTATGCTGCCCCAATATGCGGCCGTTCATGAAATCTTCCAATGCATAAATCTGATCACGTACTGCACTTGACCTCAATGTCGATGAACTCTCTTGTTTTAAGCTAACCGTGTCCACATTTTCCTCGTATTATTGATTGAGCCTGACAATATTCGTCAGAAGTAGAATAATAGTGTTTGTATTATAACTTTTAACTGAATTTCTGGGTTTTTGTCTTCGCACAAATTATTTAGATAAATTCTAAAATCCACAATTAATTTACGATACTATCTGTGCAACCTGGAACTGAAAAATACTAACCCATGAGCATTGAAATTCGTAAAGTTGTCCGCTACCAAGATACTAGCCTGATTGAAGGTGGTAAAAAAGCAGAAAAACCACTACAGTTATTTGCTGCTGCTGCCGTTGTTACCAATCCTTGGGCTGACCGAGGTTTTGTCGAAGATCTAAGCCCTGAAATTCGTGCGGCCGGACCAATTCTGGGACAACTGCTGACTGACGAAATACTGACAATGACGGGTAGTGGTGAAGTTGTTGAAGCTTATGGCAAAGCTACCGTAGTTGGTATGGACGGCGAAGTTGAACATGCCTCTGGACTGATTCACACCCTGCATTTTGGCAATTTTTTTAGAAACGCTGTTGGCGCACAAAGCTATTTATCTTTTACCAACACTCGAGGACCCGCTAATTCTCCGGTTATGGTGCCCTTAATGCACAAAAACGATGCCGGTATGCGTTCTCATTATCTGACCATTCAATTCGCGATATCTGATGCACCGGCTGACAATGAGATTGTGGTTGTGCTTGGTGCTTCAATTGGTGGACGCCCTCATCACCGCATTGGTGATCGCTATAAAGACTTAGAAGAACTAGGTCATGAGCATGATAATCCGGCGGGTTAAAATCTTAATGATAAACAGCTAAGCCCCCCATCAAGTTTTTGGAACTCGGACATTTCCAACTCGATAACTTGATAACCTAATTCGCAGATTTTACTGCTGGTATTTGGATGATTTGCTGGCACCAAAACCGTGTCGTTTATCCAAACCGAGTTGGCTGCATAAGCTTCAGAGTCCTCCACAATCAGTTGATTTAATTGGACGAATTCCGGCTTGCCGACAAATTCGCCAGTGATTAATAAGTTATTATTTTCTAGATACGATAATCCAGTCTTTAGATGTAACATTTCGTTCATCTCAACGGTCGAGACCGTCATCTCGTGTCTGTTCAGAAATTCAGCGACCTGATCAGCACCGTGTTGATTTGTTCTCTCAGATAAACCAATATAAAAATGCGTATCAACCATCATGATATCACCAGCATCAACACAACCTGGTGCCTGGATTTCATAAACTTGATTGAAGAATTCTTCAACGGCTGATTTCACACTAATAACTTCACCTTTGCGTGAATGTGCACCAGGACGTGTGATGATCGCACAAGAATTGGTTACTAACGCTGTATCTTCAATAAATACACTATCAGGGTAATCTTCTTCAGCTGCTAGAATTGTAACCTTGATGCCTATCTTTTCCAGGGCTTCAACATAGGCGTGATGTTGAGTTAATGCTTTCTCATAATCAGGTTCACCCAGATCAGCCGTAGTAATACCACTGACCATATTTTTACAAGGCGTGCGTACAATCGCTTTGCTAAACATATTTTTAATAAACGAAATAGATTAAAGTTCGAACGATTATAAACCTTGTAATCTTGAAGTTGAGTGCTAAAGGTAAAAACAAACAACATAGATGACTGTCCTGCAGTAAGTATCATTATGCCGGTTCGTAATGCAGGTAACTATCTGCAAGCGGCTGTTAACAGTATTCTTACCCAAACCCACAAAAATCTTGAATTAATCGTTATCGATGATCACTCAAGTGATAAAGCTTTGCAGCGGTTGGATAAAACTGATGATCGAATTCGCATTCTTGAAAATCCCGGCAAGGGTATTGTTGATGCTCTAAACCACGGCGTAAACAATGCAAATTTCGATTTGATTGCACGCATGGACAGCGATGATATTTCGTTACCAAAACGTATTGAAACTCAAGTCGATTATTTATTAAATAACCCGGATATACATATCAGCGCAACTCAAGTCGAGATTTTCAAAGACAGTGAACATATTGGCGGTGGTTATCAGTATTATCAAGACTGGATTAACCAGCTTACTCACCCTGACGATATCGCTAAAAGTATCTTTATCGAAAGTCCAATTCCACATCCAACAGCAATGATGAGAAAAAGCCACTGGTTGGAACTTGGCGGTTATCGAAATTCACCCTGGCCGGAAGACTATGATTTATGGCTCAGAGCTTATAAAAAGGACTTAAATTTTGGCAAACCGGAAGGGATTTTGCTGCGCTGGCGTGATCACGATGATCGGTTATCACGTCGGTCAAGTCGCTATGGCAAAAAGTCTTTTTTCAGGGCCAAAACTTTTTATTTATGCCAATGTTATAAGAACCGAACTTTTCGTATTTGGGGTAGTGGTCCTACTGGCGCATTGTTACACGACGAAGTTATGAATAATAACGGTTCAGTCAGGGACTTTATTGACATAGCACCAAATCGAATTGGCAGAACCAAACGCAATAAACCCATTGTCAGTGCTTGTGAATTGGAAAGGACTGATCAATTAATCTTGGTTGCAGTCAGCGCGCGAGGTGCCAGAAATGACATCAGAGAATATCTAAACCAGCATGGATTTACTGAGGGCTTGGATTATCTTTGTGCAGCATAATAATGTTAAATAGAACAAAAAAATTTTGCATAGTTGTTACAGGCCTACCAGCCAGCGGAAAAACAACCGTTGGCCAAAAAGTGGCCAAAGCCTTGAGAATTCCTTACTTAGACAAGGATGATTTTCTTGAGGATTTATTCCAAAGATGTGGAATCGGAGATGGCAATCATCGACAATCTCTGTCACGCCAAAGTGATCAATTATTTCAACAACAAACACAAAAATTAGACAAAGTAGTGCTTATTTCTCACTGGCGGCCGGATGGTTACACCATTAACTCTGGTACTTCTACTGAATGGATTAATAGAACTTACCAAAACATTGTAGAGCTTTATTGTGATTGTCCTGTTGAGCTGGCGGCAAACAGATTCAGATTGAGAACTCGTCATCCTGGGCATCTTGATCAACAAAAATCAGTCGAGCAAATTCTGCAATGGATGAAAACCTACCAAACATTCCTCCCACTAAATATTGGCAAATTAATTAAACTAGATATTTCTCAAAAAATTGATTACAGCAAGCTGGCTGTGCAAATCGAGTCGAGTCTGCGTATGTTTTAAATCAAACTAATTCAGCAAATAGATGTAGCAATGCGCCTTTACCTTTTAAAGTTAAAGTGTAAGCAAGTTCATTGAATTCATTTTCAGATTTTTCAACCAGTCCTGCTACGATTAACGGCTCTAACATGGATGACGCCTGGACACTGAAATTGGCTCTGGCAGCGATTTGAAGCTCAGTGGCTTGATCACCAATCAAATACATGGCTTTCATGATTTGTGCATCAGTACCGGAAACTTCAGGTACTTTGCCTGCATAATCGGGAAATTGCTTTTCAGTGTTTTGACCGTGAATCAGACTATATGCTTGTTGCAAAACCTTTACGTCTTCTTCCTTGTTTCCAGTTGGGTGAAAGCTGTGGAAAATGCCCGCATTTTTATTGTCGTAATCCAATTTGGCTAAATGTAAAGGAAGCTGACAATCCTGGGCAACATGGTAAAAACCAGTCTTCCACTTTTCAACTTTACTACGTGTACCTTCTGGTGTGAAAGCAAAATAAATCCACTGGCCTTTCATTTTCTCAACAAATTTGGCGATTTGCTCTGATTGGCCCAGGCCCGGAACGGATCGATCAATAGGAATACCTCCCAGCCACATAATAATAGGGCCAACCACAGGCATACGACACCAGCTTTCTTTTATAGAGAAATAAACTTTGACATCTTCAATGATCGCTGCACCCAAACCAAATAAAAAATCCCAATTCGAAGTGTGCGGTGCACCGATCACCACACCAGTCGTTTTAGGTGCCGGCCCGGATGTCCAGCCTGTGAGTTTGAACAGAATTTTAAAAAAAAACTTCAACACACGCTTGATGAAAAAACCATCCATCAAGGTTTTTTCACGAACTTGAAGTTGCTTACTCTTATCGCCACCCATAAATAAAACTGCTTACGTTTGGCGCAACTATATCATGCATGTAACTTTTTTAAATCAACATAACGGCAACCAATTCACTATAATGTTCAAGACTTCTTTCTAGACAACAAAAATGACCGAAAAAAATTATACAGGGCAATGTCTTTGCGGAAAAATAAAATACCGCGCACAAGGTCCAACTGTATGGGTAGGCTATTGTCACTGTCAAAGTTGCCGCAGGGCAACAGGTGCAGCTGCAGTCACTTATGTTGGCTTTAATGATAGTGATGTCACTTTTTTTCAGGGAAACCCCAAAGTTTTCCAGTCATCCAATGGCATACACAGAGGATTTTGTCATGATTGTGGCAGCCCACTCACTTATCAGGCCAATCAGTTTCCCGGATACATACAGATTCATCTAGGGACATTCGATCACCCTGATGAATTCAGTCCATTAGCCCATGTGCACTATTGTGAAAAAATCTCCTGGTTCGAGGTCGATGATCATTTACCTCATTTTTCCGGTTCGGCAGCGGAAGATGGTGACAGTTGGAAAGCATAACCGACATCAATAATAACTGATCGATCAACTTTTTAGAGTAGTTAATTTTGGGCGCTATTGTTTTTGAAAGCCTGTTACCCGTTTTCCTGGTAATTGCGGTTGGGTTGCTATTGCGCAAATCCTCTATTGTTCCTGAACCACAATGGCGTGGCATTGAGTCGTTAGGGTATTGGTTGTTGTTTCCAGCTTTGGTAATGGTATCGTTGATCAAAATGGACCTCAAAAATATTGATCTGGGATCAATTACCTACGCTTATTTACTAGCTGTGATTGTGCATGTAATTTTGGTTTGGCAATTACGCAGACCATTAAACAGATTATTAAATACCGATGATCGCAGTTTTAGTTCAGTATTTCAGACTTCGACCCGATGGAACGCATTTATAGCTTTGGCGATTGCGAGCAAGTTGTCTGGAGATCAAGGTTTAGCCATCGTGGCTTTAGTCATGGCATTAACGGTTGCTTTATTGAATATTATCAATATTGTCGCTATGACCATTCTCACCAGTGATCGCAAACCAACTTTAGGTTCCACGTTATTTAATGCCCTTAAAGTGCCGTTAATCTGGGGTGCTTTCATAGGGTTATTCATAAACCTGGCTGAAATACCCATTTATGAACCGCTGATGGTGAGCTTGGATGTTATTGCTCGAGCCGGGCTTGGGATCGGCTTGCTCACCGTTGGTGCTGGTATTCGTGTTCGTACATTGATCAAGCCGCGAAGTGATGTGTCAATTGGTATTGTCGCAAAGTTGTTTATTTTTCCACTATTAGTGTTCGTCTGCGCATTAATATTTGATGTAAGTGGTTTGGCTTTTGAGATGATTATGCTTTGTGCGGCAGTATCAACTGCCATGAACGGTTATGTGTTAGCCAGGGAAATGGGTGGCGATGCAGATTTATACGCAGCTACAGCTTCACTTCAAGTTATTGTCTCGATGTTTAGCATTCCTCTTATTTTATGGTTAGTATCTGTGTCATGAATCAGATCACGGGACTTTACAGTGGTTCAATCAAATTTCTCGAGCCGGATGGTGAGAAAACGGGAATCTATAAAGATCCAATTGATCTAGCCAAAGTTGATCGCAATGGAATAATCGGTGATATTCAAGCTGATCGGCGTTTCCACGGCGGCCCTGAAAAGGCATTACATCAATATTCGATTCACAGCTACGAAAAAATTATTGAGGCATTTGCAGATCTCAAACAAATCGCTATTCCAGGCAGTATTGGTGAAAATATTTCCAGTACTAATCTTAATGATTCGAATGTGAACATTGGTGATGTTTATCGAATAGGTACAGTTCTAGTGCAAGTCTCACAACCACGCAGCCCATGTTGGAAAATTAATGCTCGCTTTGAATGTCACCGGTTAGCTAAATTTATCGCTCAAAATCAAATTACAGGTTGGTATTATCGGGTCATTGAGCATGGAACCATGACAGCAGGCGATGAAATTCAAATGCAGGAACGACAGGAGCACTCCGTTTCAGTAGGTGAATTTACACAAATAGTTACTCAACACCGGCCTTTACCGGAAATGCTCGAGAAACTGATCAATACACCAAAATTGAACTTAGAGTGGAAAACGAGACTGCAAAAGCGGCTCGAGTATTTATCTAATCATCAGCCGACTTGAGCCTTTCAATGTCATCGCATCAAGTAAACCGTTTAAAGAATAATAATTTCGATTTATTACGGTTAATCTTTGCAGCATCGGTTTGTTTTGTCCACGCTTATGAACTTTCCGGTTATCAAGAGCTTGAGTGGATCAAGATTATTTTCTCATCAGATGTAGCCATAAAGGCGTTTTTTGTTGTAAGTGGATTTTTGATTTTAATGAGTTATGAACGATCATCATCAGTTAATTCATACTTCGGCAAACGAATTCGCAGAATTTACCCGGCCTATGCAACCATAATTCTGATTGCCGCATTAGGCTTTTGTTTGATTAGCACGCAAACGTTAACTAATTATTTTTCTGCGAAGTGGATTAATTACTTAGCTGCTAATCTAGTTTTCCTGAATTTTCTAGAACCCACATTGCCAAGTGTATTTGAAGAAAATAGGTTTAACGCTGTTAATGGTGCGCTTTGGACATTAAAAATAGAAATGATGTTTTATCTGATTGTACCTATTATTGCTTACTTATGCAGAAAATTTACCCCTGTGCTGATTATTGTATTAATTTACGCTGGCTCATTAACTTATGTCGAGATTCTGACTGGTTTAGCCACAACGTCAGACAAGAATATTTACAATGTTTTGGCTCGACAACTTCCGGGGCAGATGTCTTACTTTATGGCGGGCGCTTTTTTTTATTATTATCTTGATACTTTTTCGAAATATATGAAGTTCATCCTGCCAATTGCTGTTGTTATTTTTCTTGGCAAAAATCACTTCCCGTTGAACTTTGCTGAGCCATTTGCCTTAGCGACATTAGTCATATTTTGTGGACTTTTCTGTTATCTTGGCAACTTTGGCAAGTTTGGTGATTTTTCTTATGGCATTTATATTATTCACTTTCCATTGATTCAACTATTTCTCCATTTTGGATGGTTTGCAAGCAAACCCTTGCTATTTTTCTCAAGCATCGTGGCCTGCACTTTGATTGGAGGAATACTGATGTGGCATTTAGTAGAAAAACATTTTCTACTAAGAAACAATCATTATCGTTCATCCGCTTCGACAAACAAACTTCCAGCGACGAATTAAAAACATGGGCATTGATATTAAAAATCATTTTATTCTGATGGCCGCTTACAACACCCGAATGAATAAGCAGGTCTATGAGGCAGCATCTGCTTTAACCGAAACCCAACTTAAAGAAGATGTTGGGGCATTTTTTGGGTCGGTATTTGCTACTTTAAATCATATCCTCACAGGGGATTTACTCTGGCTAGAACGATTTCAAACTCATCCCACTGGATTTAAATCATTGACTAGAATAAGCGAATTTCCATCGTTTCAATCACTTGATCAGATTGCCTATCGGGATTTTGATGAATTATTGATAAAGCGAAGAGAATTGGATCAACTTATTGTTGATTGGATTGGTAATGATATTTCCGAGAAAGATTTCCATCAATCCATTGAATACAATGACACCAGAGGAATAGTTTATAAACGTAATTTTGCCGAGCTGTTATTTCACTTTTTTAATCATCAAACTCACCATCGCGGTCAGTTAAGCACCATGCTTAGTCAATTCGGTCACGATGTCGGAATTACCGATTTTTTGATCGATATACCGAGTGAATGACAGCCTTCTTATTGAAAAGACTTCTCCGTTATAAGCCCGAACAGCCACAAGCAGATCCCCGCCTTCGCGGGGACAGGCCTTAGAATGCCAGGTTATTAGCCTGTCATCTGCTGCATCAACCATTCACTAAACACTTTGGACGCTTTGTTGGCATTACGTTTTGCTGGCGGAATTAAATAATAATGTTCTTTCATTGGAATTGAGTGATCGAACAATCGAACTAACTTACCCTGCTCAATTAAATCCTTGGCAATCATGTCATGCCCGAGTGCAATCCCCTGCCCTAACTGAGCCATGTTTAAAGTCACTACATAAGTACTGGCTTTATCGACGGGTTTGTCATTTGGCAATTTTATTTTGACTGTGGAAAACCATTTTTCCCAACCTTCGATTATTCCACTTACATCAATGAGCCGATAATCCAATAAATCTTTTGGTGTTGAAATCTTTTTTGCTAATTCCGGTGAACAGACCGGATAAAAATGATCTTGAGTCAATGGGTCGATTGATAATCCTTCTGATAACACACTATCAAAACGAATCTCAACGCTGGCATAAGGCGTCGCCGGGCTGGCGGTCCAAATCGTGGTGGCAACGTTCAGATTGATCCATGGATACTTCTCAAACAAGTTGTCTAACCTGGGCGTTAACCAAAATACTGAAAAAGCGAGGTTTGCTCGCACTTCCAGTAAGTGATCGTGATCAATACCTAACAAGCCTTGAGTGCCTTCATATAACAACTTAAAAGCCGCTTCAACAGTAGGCAGGTAATTCTGTGCATCAACGGTTAACTCTAGCGAACGTGCTTTGCGAATAAAAAACGTTTTACCCAAGTAATTTTCAAGTGCTTTAATTTGTTGACTCACAGCAGACTGAGTCATATGCAGCTCTCGAGCAGCATCAGTAAAACTTAGATGACGCGAGGCCGATTCAAACGCTCGCAGCCAATTTAAAGGCGGTAATCTTCGTTCCATAGGCTTATTATAAGTTAATCATAAGTATTACTAATAGATAGACTCAAAATTTTTCGTTTGTATTGAATCCATTGAAATTGCATACTTTTTATTATTCAAACCACACAGGATTCATGCCATGACTGTCAAAGCTTTTGCCCAAAAAGATCAAACCCAACTTGAACATTATCAACAACGGTGTGAATTAGCCTGCGCCTTCCGTTGGGCGGTACGGCATGACCTTCATGAAGCAGCAGCTAATCATTTTTCGCTAGCGGTTTCTGAAGACGGGTCACAGTTTTTGATCAATCCTAATGGCACTCATTTTTCTAGAGTTAAGGCCAGCAATCTATTGCTTTGTGATGCCAATGATCCGGACACCATGAAACGACCAGACGCGCCTGATCCAAGTGCCTGGGGTTTACACGGCTCTTTACATCGCAATCTTCCTCATGCGCGTTGTATTTTGCATGTTCACAGCACCTACGCTACGGTGTTAGCCAGTCTTGAAAACAGCTTGATGCAGCCTATTGACCAAAATACAGCCCGATTTTTTAACCGGGTAGTTGTCGATGAAGATTTTGGAGGTATGGCATTTCAACGAGAAGGTGAACGGGTTTGCGGTTTAATGCAGGACAAACGCATTATGGTTATGGGTAATCACGGCCTTATGGTGATCGCACCGACTGTGGCCCAGGCTTATGACGATATCTATTATTTTGAAAGAGCAGCAAGAAACTATGTGTTAGCGCTAATGACACAGCAACCGATGAAGGTTTTAAGTGACGAGATCGCTGAAAAAACCGCCTGTCAATGGGAAAATTACCCAAACGCCGCCCTCTACCACTTCCGTGAGTTGATGGCCATTTTAGATGACACAGAACCTGACTATAAGGATTAAGACGGCGATGACAGACTATCAGGCAACTAACGCTGCTTCTTCCGGGGTTAGTGTAGATAAAAAACTCATTAGACAACTGGCCAAACGCAGTGACAAGCCTGGTTTAATCTGGCTGGCACAATGGCTCGGCTTTTTACTGACAACAGGTTATTTAATTCACCTGTCACAAGGTACAGTGTGGTTAATTCCGGCGATGTTTTTGTACGGTATATTTTTGACCGTGCCCGCTTACTCGCTTTCACATGAGTGCGCCCATGGCACAGCATTTAAAAACAGGAATCTGAATGAAGTGTTATTCTGGATTTCATCGTTCATTTATTTTGAAGAGCCGTATCACCGCCGATATGCCCATACCCGCCATCACACTTATACCTGGATCAACGATAAAGATGCACAAATGCCATTTGAAACGCCTATGGATTTCAAAGGTTGGCTTCTTGAAGTCAGCGGTTTGGGTTTATTTATTTATGAGCTTAAAATTTTTATTGAGAATGCGGCGGGCCGATTCAGCGAAATCACTCGCGAGCATACTCCAGAATCAGAGCTGCCAAAATTACAACGCGGCGCCATTATTTTCCTAGCCGGCTATGCCACACTTATTGGCCTGGCAATCGCTGGTTATCAATGGCCGCTACTTTATATTATTATTCCGCGAATTCTCGGTGGCCCGGTCATGCTGTTATTCACGTTAATTCAGCATGTAGAAATGCAGGAAAATCAGGTCAATATTCTCAATTCAACCCGCTCGTTCAAAACTAACCGGCTGGCACGATTTCTTTATATGAACATGAATAACCATGTAGAACACCATTTATATCCTATGGTGCCGTTTTATCAACTGCCGAATTTAAATGAAAGCATTAAAGATCAACTTTATCAACCAGATCCAGGATTTTTCCGAACCAATCTGGAAGTACTGTCGGTGGTGATTCGCCGTTCGCTTGGAAAATCAACTAAAGCGGCCACTATCCGACAAGATCCAAGTATGATTAGTGGTTAAATAGTTTAGTAACAGAAGGACTAAAAAATGGGCGAATGGCAACGGGTTTGTCGAACTGACGAAATTGATGAAGAAGACGTGATCCAGTTTGATCACGGTGATAATGTGTATGCCATTTATAACACTGAAATAGGTTTTTTTGCTACCGATGGCATTTGTACGCATGAACATCAGGAGTTAGCAGATGGCCTGGTCATCGGCACTGTCATCGAATGTCCGCTTCATCAAGGCCGCTTTGAGGTTACCAACGGTAAGGCGCTAAGTGCTCCGGTTTGTATTGATTTAAAAACTTACCCTGTTAAAGTCGAGGGCAATGAGGTTTTTATTGAAGTTTAACTATGGGTAATAACGATTCTGTCGTCATTATTGGCGCTGGACAAGCAGGCGGACGAGCTGCTCTAGCACTTAGGGATAATGGGTTTGAGGGTGAGATTCACCTGATCGGCAAAGAGCCTTCACCGCCTTATAACCGACCTCCACTTTCCAAAGCTGTTTTGCTGGGTAAAAAGCCAGTAGAAAAAACACAGCTTACCGCACCAGAAAATTATCAGGAAAAAAACATTAATTTGCGGCTTGACTGTGGCGCCACCTCAGTTGACACAGAAAATCAAACTGTAACCTGCGCTGATGGCAAGAATTTTAACTATGGTCATTTGATTTTTGCGACTGGCTCTTACCCACGCGAGTTATCACTGCCGGGTAGCGATTTGAAAGGCGTCACAACCTTTCGCACCGATCAAGATTCAATAGACTTATCACAAAACTTAAAACCCGGCACTGATCTGGTTATTGTTGGTGGCGGTTTTATTGGCCTGGAAATAGCAGCCAGTGCTAAAGAATTAGAATGCAACGTTACAGTATTAGAAGCACAGGACAGACTCATGTCTCGCTCTATGCCGGAAAATGCTGCGGCTGATGTCGCAACTGTGCATGATCAATTTGGAGTAAAAATTATAACCGGGGCAGCAATCAAAGGATTCAGCGGTAATAGCAATGTTGAGGCTGTTGAACTTGCCGATGACACTAGCCTTAAGGCCGACAATGTTGTTATTGGCATCGGCATTATTCCAGATACACAATTAGCTGAACAAGCGGGACTAGAAGTCAACAATGGCATAGTAACAGATCAATTTACTAAAACCTCAGCAGATAATGTTTACGCCATCGGTGATTGCGCCTGTACTTATTTACCGCGTTATGGTCAGCATATTCGACTTGAATCTTCACAAAATGCTGACCTACAGGCTGCAACAGTAGCCAAGGCCATACTTGGTGATCCGCAGGTTTATGATCCGGTACCATGGTTGTGGTCACAGCAATATAATTGGGTGATACAAACCGCCGGTTTTACTCATGACTGTGATCAAATCGTCAGCCGCGGTAGTGTCGAAGATGAGTGTGTCGTTTATTTTGCGCTTAAAAATGGCGATCTATATGGCGTGGTTGGTATCGGCAAAGGTGCAACGGTAGCTAAAGAAGTCAGAATGGCGCAAATGCTAATTGAACGTAATAAACAAGCTAATCCAGATGATCTTGCTAATCCTGCCATTAACTTAAAGGACCTGTTGACAGGCTAAAAGTATTATTACACTCTTGACTCAAGTATCTGATAGCTCACTGAATTTCTAGCAAGACGAGACCTCGGGATAATTATTTTGGGGAAAAATCTCAGCACTTGGTTTAGCAGTCAATTGGTACCACCAAACTCTAAAGTAAGTTTCAATTCTAACCACTTCTAAATGTTGATTTTATCAATTACTATACGCGTTTAGTATTTCTAGATACTTTTGTAACTATCTAGAAAGAATTTAGTAAATGATTAGCTGCATTATAGGTATTGCAAGAGAGTGACGTTCCCGCTCGCCAACTCTCTGCAACCTACACGCTTATTTGAATACCCAATTAACTATCTTCTGTGAGGAAAGCTAAGGTGACATACAAGTTAAATGATTTTCTTATATTGTCTGTATTCATAATAAATTATACGTTTACGTATTATATAAGTCAACCCGCATGTGTATTAAGTTTTAATAAATAATACCCGAATGCACACTCCTGCCGCTAAAACGTTAAATTATTTGTGGAAAAAATTCGAAATCAAAAGCGAAGGAGAGTTATCGCGGAAAACAGGTTTAACGCAAGCAACCATTCATCGAATACGTAGTGGTGAAAGTGCAAATCCCAGCACCCAGTCTTTAAGAAAATTAGCTGCCTTTTTTAAAGTCAGTATCGAGGATTTCGTGTTTGGAAATCAGCCTGAAATCGAGGCAACCACGGTAAAAGAGACTCAAGTTAATTATAAGATCGATAAACTTGTGCAACAAATAAACCTAAAAATCAATAAATGTAACGAAAAGCAACTCAAACAGATTTTGCAATTTGTTGATTTGCTGGAGACTCAAGAATAATCCTGGTTAGATTTCAGTTAATACTTGTCGTTTGATTATCTTTTTCTAATTGCTGCTCAAGTGATTTCAAATCACCCAACACCCAAATCTCACTTATTTTCTCCTTTTTAAACGTGAACAAAGCTGTTCCATACCAACTCACCTTTTGATAGCTAGCTTTATAACCCATAAATTCATTACGATGAATACCACTAAAAGACATTTTAGCGAACACTTTGTTGCCTTCTGCTACCATATCTAGAATTTCACAGTGATAATTCGCTAGGGCAAGATGAACCTTATCTACATATTTGGTGAAACCTTCGATACCTCGTTTTTCATCACCTAAGGAACCACGAAAGATCAAATCCTCGTGCAAGATTTGCGTTAATTTAGTTTTGTTATTTCTATTCCATAGCTCACTATAAAACTCTCGCACTAGATTTTTATGCTGCTCGGACATTTAATAGATTACTGTCAAGCTGTTTGCTGTATCGCTTGAGTTTCTAATACAACCTGTCTTTGTAATTGCAAAACGATTAATGCCAATAGATAAAACCCAAACGCGATTAACAAGGTTAATTTAAATCCTATATATAAGGACGCAACAACACTGACAATACTACCCACAACAGTAAACAGTCCGTTGAACGCCCAGGCCCAAGGCATAACATTAGGACTTGATAACTTGAAAATCCCAATACCTAACGGGAAAGCCATGCCCAACCAATATGCCAAAGGTAAAATCATGGCTAAACTAACAGCAATTCTGATGCTGATGGGATAAGAAAGAAACCACTCGAAAATACTCTGATGCACGAAAATAAAAATTAACGCATAAATTATAATAGCGATAAAAGGTACGAAAGGTTTATCTTCATACCTGGCTGATTGGCCGCTACCTATGCCCGCACCTAACAAAAAGCCAAAAACCACACCCGCATAGGTATAAGCCGGAAACCCTATTAACTTCATGAAAATCTGTATAAAGACCAGTTCCAGAATGATAAACCCCGCACCCAGACAGGAAAAATATACGAATAATTTATTATTCCTTTGTAAACCGGTAGCCAGAGAAGTTTTCAATTTAAGTGCTAACAAAAATAATAGCGCAAATAGCATGGCCGCTGCACTGGTAACAAAAAGGTGAATGGAATCTAACGGTACCCTATTGCTAAATTGCTGATTCAATAATGAAGTTAATGAAATATTTGTGTATTTACTTTGATCAGGCTCAATAAATTCAAAATGCTTACGCAAATAGTTAAAATAAGGTTTGTCATCCGTGGTTGGACCAATATTGTACAAAGCTTTATCCAGTATTTGCTGATCGAGATGGCCGGTGAAAAATTGATCCGGTAGAAAATTAATCTGCGGATTAAGAGGATCGATGACTTTGGGAATAGTAGGAATATATTTATCTACAATAGCAATTTCTTCGGCTGTCCAAGGCGTCATTTTCACTAAGAACGTTGGCAAATTATCTTGTATACCTTGGGACTCATAGACGACCACATGCTTTTGAAAATCTGTCAATTCCAACTCATCCCAAGCCAATGCTGCTGTTACTAGCATGCGCGGATAAATATGATGATTGATGTGCAATACCCCATCATCCTTTAGATGAGTGAAATATTCCTTATAGGCTTCTTTGGTCTGTAGATAAGTGGTTGCCATCGCCCCCATCCCGGAGCCCATGCTTGAAGTCGTGTGGTTGCTGAAAATTTGAATAATGTCGTATTTTTTGTCAACTGATCGCAGAAATGATCGACCTTCTGCATTAACTGCGTTAACTTTAGGATGGTTGTAAATACCACCAAGATACTCATCGTATTCATTTTGACCCAAATCGATAACTGCACCCACCATTTCCACGGCATCCACATGACTGGCACCATATGCCAATGCAGCTTTAGTTTCCTGCCCTCCTGCGGCACCAATAATCAACACTTCTTGATCAGTGTTTTCTTTCAAGCCATGTGACACCAGCACCATTGGCAGATTAAAATGACTAATAAAGTTAGCTTTTGATTCCTTGTTAACTTTCTCAAAATCACCATCAAACGGAATATAGTTACTGGTTTGAGAACCGCCGTCATAGGATACCCATTTGTAGCCACCCATGTGAAATATATCTATCTTGGAGATTGCATCCCAACGTCCTATTTCATGGCGTCCCTGGGCCTGTGCCATAATAAAATTGCGTTTATTAATCTGTGCCGAAAATTCAAACCGTTCTGGCTTAACAAAAGTCCACACAACTAAAGACACCGAGATTACCAGCAATGCGATTTTCGCGACTTTGTTACTATATAAAATGCTAATAGCGAACACCACCATCGCACTAGCCCAGACAAGCAACCCACCAGGACCAACTAAAGAAACTGCTGTGACAATCAGCACACAACCCAAAGACGCACCGATCAGGTCAAAACTGTATAGAACGCGTATGTGATCAATGTAGATAGAAAAAACAATGGTCAAAATCAAACTGCCTAAGAAAAACGGCAACGAAAGTGTTAAATAGACCAGTAAAAAATGCAGCGCCGCATGCCACTTATATTGTGAGCCAAACAATCGAAAATCGAGACTGTCAACAATCGGTTGAATCAAGAAAATTGAAAATGCGAACAACAAGCCTAAAATTGGAATCAAAGATGCTGATAATATTTTTTTCCCAACAATTCCAACTAATACACCGGCACTGCCAAAGGCTAACATAGCAAGTGTGATCACCATATAGGACATGTTGGTGTACCAGATAACATCAAAAATTCTTATCAAAGCTAATTCAGCCAGAATGATCGCACAAGCCACAAGGCCGACAAAAATTCCTAAAGATTTTGTGGGGGTGTTAGACACTTAATTGTTATATTGGTGGAATTGACTGAAGCTTAATATTAAAGAAATGGAATTACAAGCAAACTTGGATGTAGATCACAATTGAACTACAGTCATTAACCCGCCCACGCAAAACTCATCAATATATTAATGTAATAGACAAGTTCAATTCTATTGCCATAGAATTGCAGCGTATTAAATTTACACTTTGAACTTTATAAATGAAATCAAACCTTATAATTACTTCGCTCATATTATCAGTATCGGTATATGCAACTCACTTATTTGCAGACGGCAAGAATGTGCCAACTATTGAGTAAGCCCAAGCTGGCGTAGACGACATTCTGAAGGCTCGCTCCAGTGATATAAAACTTACGGTAAATAATGTTTTAACCTGTTTCCCTGCGCTTGACCGTTCAAAGAAAATAAAAGTATGCCCTCTAGAAATCACGCACAACGGGAATATTGATAATATTGAATTTACCTTTAAAAAAACCAACCAAGGCTGGACTGGGATAGAAGATGATGCGTATGCGGCCTGTGCCCCTTTAAAAGTTGCGCAGAAAACACTAAGAAAGATTATCAGCAATAAAAATTTGAAAGTCATCAGTGAAATTGACGATGGGGAAGGGATATTTGTCTCAGAGCGTGGTTTAACCAGGAGTGAAAAAGGTCCCTACAGATTAATGTGTCGCTATGAAAGAGACTATAAATTAGATTGTGTATTTGCTTATTATTAATTGATTAAGTTAAGGTAAGCAAACAATGAACAAAGATGAACTTGAAGCCTTTGCGCGTGAGGCAGCCAAAGGTATTAAAACTCAGAAAGATCTGGCTGAATTTTCAAAGATACTCACCAAAGTGACGGTTGAAGCGGCATTAGGTGCAGAACTGGATGATCATTTGGGTTATGCCAAACATGATTCCAGCACGACAGGCAATACCCGCAATGGATATACCTCCAAGCGTTTAAAAACTGAAGACGGTGAATTTATCCTGGACACACCGAGAGATCGGTCAGGCGAATTTGAACCGCAATTAATCAAGAAACATCAAACTCGCTTCACGTCGATGGACGACAAGATACTGAGTTTGTATGCCAAAGGCATGACGACGCGTGAAATTGTCGCCACCTTCAAGGAGATGTACGATGCGGATGTGTCAGCTTCACTGATTTCGAAAGTGACTGATGCGGTGATTGAGCAGGTTGTTGATTGGCAATCGCGGCCCTTGGATAGTATTTATCCAATCGTTTACCTGGACTGTATCGTGGTCAAGATTCGCCAGGATCGCAAGGTCATCAACAAATCGATTTATTTGGCCTTAGGCGTGAATATGGAGGGTCACAAGGAATTATTAGGTTTGTGGCTGGGTGAAAACGAAGGTGCTAAGTTCTGGCTGGGTGTACTGACTGAGTTACAGAACCGCGGCATCAACGATATTCTGATTGCCTGTGTGGACGGATTGAAGGGATTTGCTGATGCGATCAATACCGTGTATCCCCATACTCAGATTCAGCTGTGTATTGTCCATATGGTACGAAACTCGATTAAGTATGTGCCCTGGAAAGATTACAAGCCGGTGACGGCTGATTTAAAACGGATTTATCAGGCCAGTACCGAGGAGCAAGCTTTGCTTGCACTGGATCAATTCAGTGAGCGTTGGGATGGCAAGTATCCTCAAATCAGTAAATCCTGGCGTACCCATTGGCCGAATCTCAATACGTTATTCAATTATCCGGATGATATTCGCAAGGCCATTTACACGACCAACGCCATCGAATCGTTGAACAGTGTGATTCGTAAAGCGATCAAAAAACGCAAATTATTTCCCACTGATGAATCGGCAAAAAAAGTGGTTTATCTGGCGATTATGGATTCGTCTAAAAAATGGACGATGCCGATCCGTAACTGGAAATCGGCATTGAATCGTTTTATGATTGAATTTGAAGATCGGTTATCCGATTTTCAATGATCATAAACCCGTGGCAAATACACAGAATTATTTACAGGGTCCTATGAAACCTCATCTGATCAAATGTATATTACTTATGTGTGGCATGATGGTAAAAGTTATATTATTGACCCAGATATTGAGGGTCCATGGTAGATACACACGCTTAGATATTATTTACTTTATGAGCGATTACAATCCTAGTTATATAGAACTTTTATTTAGGTAAAAGCAGCACTATCATTGGAACGCTATCTATTCCAAGCTTTCGATAAGCCTGAGACAGGTAAACTTTCTGATTGTCATCTTGGGAAACTTAAATTAATAGCACTCAGATAATTTTATAGTCCATTGAAATTTAATCAATCGTGTATCAGGATTGTTAATTTTGGAATATTTGTTGCCCAATATTTACTGAATTAGTCGAATTTTTCTTTACTTCATAAAGATGCTTGTAAGTAGAAATATCCTAATTTTGGATATTTGATATAGTTGCGTCAATTTTTTGAATATTTGAGACGAGTTTACTAGTGGTTTTCAGTTCCGAAGCCTTTCTTTTTTTATTTCTGCCGGTTGTATTACTCGTTCATTATTTTTTTGGACGCAGGGCCTGGAATGTTGTCCTGCTGATTGCAAGCTTAATTTTTTACACATGGGGCGAAAAAACCTATGTGATGATTATGCTTTACTCCATTTCGGTCAGTTATGTAATTGGATTGCTATTAGCGAGGACGACGGCGGAAACTATTAAAAAACGAATCCTCGGGGTCGGCGTCGGATTGAATTTATTACCATTGATCTATTTCAAATACTCCGGATTTTTTGTTGAAAATATAAATAACCTATTACAAACAGTAAATATTCAACTACTCGAATTTGACTCTGTTCCATTACCAATTGGGATTTCTTTTTTTACTTTTCAAGCAATCTCCTACTTGATAGATATCTTCAGAGGACAAGCTGCGCCGCAAAAATCAATTTTTAATCTGGGTTTGTACATTTCACTTTTTCCGCAATTGATAGCAGGGCCAATTGTTCGCTATCACGACATCAATGAACAAATCCATAAGCGCTCTATTACTATGGAAAACCTGGTCTATGGCAGCGAAAGATTTATTATTGGATTAGCCAAAAAAGTATTAATAGCAAATAGTATAGGTGAGTTTGTTGACTCGGTTTTTGTCCTGAATCCTTCCGATATCAATGCAAGCCTGGCCTGGCTAGCCATCTTTGGTTACTCGCTACAGATTTACTTTGATTTCTCCGGTTATTCTGACATGGCAATAGGTTTGTGCAGAATGTTTGGGTTTAACATTAAGGAAAATTTTAATTACCCCTATTATGCAGCCAACATAAAAGATTTTTGGCGCCGTTGGCACATTTCACTTTCATCCTGGTTCCGAGATTATTTATACATACCATTAGGAGGTAATCGCCTCGGCACTTCGAGAACGGTGGTTAATTTGTTTCTTGTCTTTTTCCTCTGTGGGCTTTGGCATGGAGCAAGCTGGAATTTTATTGTCTGGGGTTTGTTTCATGGGTGTTTGCTATCTATAGAAAGAATCAAAGCTGTTGATCAATTATTTAGGTTTCTGCCGAGAATCATTACTCATAGCTACACATTATTGATGGTGATGTTTGGTTGGGTTTTATTTCGATCACCGACATTGGATTATGCAATTCAATATTTCATAGCCATGTTCAGCTTTGATCGTGAAATTTTCATGGATGTGTTTTTGTTAAATACCATGAGCAAAGAACTATATACCGCGTTAGCATTTGGTACCTTATTTAGCATGCCTATCTACCCACGGCTAAGGCGGACTTTTTTAGCCCCTCTGACTATCAAAAACTCTGACCAACCTTTTGGCCTAACTAATATCCTGGTTCAATCCGTCATCTTTATTGTGTTTATTTCTTTAATATTGCTGTCAATCATTTCGACAATAAGCGGCAACTACAACCCTTTTCTATACTTTAGATTCTGATGCGTTTAAGCGGAAAAAATTTTAAATTTCACCTGATCAGTTTTTTCTGCTTATGCGCGAGTATTTTTTTCTTATTTAAGTTTTATTTTGGCTCATCAATTGTATTTCTTGCACAGGCCCCAAACTATGGTGATATAAAATTAGAAGTATTGGAAAATCAGACTCAAATCGAAGAAAGACATTTTTTAGTTAACCCCCAACATATTATTTATACCCATAAATTAGCGCCTGCCAGTCTGGACAAGAAACTTCGTTTTTACCTTGATCGGCGTCATAAAACGTTTGCCAGTAAAGGTCTGATCCTTATTAACAAAGATCTGTCCTTTAGATGGATTAGTGCTAGTGAGCTTTTAAGTAAAGGCAATCAGAGCAATATTTTTAAATCGAACCAAACTAAATTCACCGCTCTATTTGAAGGATTTGGTGACGCTGCACACCTTCAAATTGATCCAACTGAATCGAGACTAAATAATAAATTCTTAACGTTGTTTTTAATTTCTGCAATTGCGTTATTGGTTGTTCTCCTCGGCCAGTTAATTGTATTGGTAATCGCACGTAGTGATTTTCTCAACCGACATAAACTCAGACTATTAATTATTATCTCGTTACCCGTCGTTTTTTTGATCTCTAATATTATTATTAAAATTCTATTTGTCATCGCTGTGATCTATTGTATCTGTCATTACCTATTTCTAAGTCGCAATGATTCAACAATAAACTATCAACGTCTAACTGCTGTTTCTTTTTTAGCGATTATTTTTCTGTTCTTTTTTGCTCAGGCAGACCTGTTAGGACGAATCAAAAATGAAATTGATCGACAAGAAAACCTTTTAGAATTTGGTTTTTTTCAGCAGCTTGGTAATCGCTTTACTGAGTTTCTAGCATTTAAGAAAGAAATTGGTCATCTAAATTCATTACTTAAAGTCGATTTTTTTGATCGATCGCCCACCACAAAAGTCATTGTTGGCAAACAAGGAACAATGTTTGAAGGAACCGGGGAAAGGAAGATAGAAGGAGAGGCTATTGCTTCTTTTGATAATGTTTCTGACTATCTTGGGCGCTTACCGTTCAAAGATGCTGAGCTTAAACAGTGGCAACAAGTGATAAGCCAGCGACATTGTTGGTTAAAAAACCAAAATATAAAATATTTATTTGCTATGGCCCCAACAAAGGGATTGGTTTACCCAGAATTATTGCCTGAAGTTTTAATTAAGATTAAATCACAAGATAATAAAAAAAGTCGGATAGATCTGTTAGATGAATACCTACAACAATTTAATGACCTTCCTGTTCTTAATTTAACCGGGCCGCTGATAGCTGCAAAACATAAGCAAAGTCATCCAAAATTATTCTATCGTACCGATTTTCACTGGAATTATCTCGGCGCCTACTATGCCTATGAAGCAATAATCAATAAATTATTAATAAACAATCCTGAGTTAAATCTCTCCCCTATTGCTCTGGATCAATTTGAATTTGATATCAATAACCAATGGGCACATACCGGTTTCCTGGGCATGCTAGGACTAATGCCAAAATGGTATAAAGATGATAACTATGTGAAATTAATGCCCAATCCGAACAGTCCAATGCAATCCATCAGCCCCTACAACACAGATGGCGTGTTTGACATACCTATTCCCAGACGAATCATCACCGATAAATCCGGCCAGGAATTCTTAACGGAATATATTGAAAACCCAAAGGGTCAGCTCGGAAAAATCATGGTGATCGGTGATTCATTTATTCAAAAATCTGTTCCCTTAATCAGCGCTCACGCCAAACAAAATTATTTTTATCGGGCTATCTTTGAATTTCCCTATCAGCTCATCGAAACGCTAAAACCCGACATCGTTGTGCAAGAAATTCTTAATATGTATTTATTGAGGCAACCACCTATTAACCCGGAATCTGTTACCAATGCTCAATGCAATTAAACTATAAACTGGTTTTATTACGTCTGAAAAATAGTGTCCGCTCATCGAAACTTTCCTGCTCGACCGGAGCATGAATTTCAGCAAATAATTCCATCATGTTTTCTGGGTGCTTAACCGATCTGCCGGTTTTAATGTCGATATAGGCGAAATTAATCCACATCAATGCCTTAAACTGAGATCGTGCTTGATCCCACATCCGCATTTCAACTTGCAGGCTTCGATTGGAATAATCAATCACCTGAGATTCGATAAGTATCTTTTCCATCTGCACAGCCGAGCGAAGATAAGCAATCTTATTAGCAGCAACAACCCAGGCTTGCCCATTTTCCCGAGCGTATTCATAGATATCAAGATTGTAATAATCTAATAAATGATCCTCACGAGCATTTATAAAATATTCGATGTATTTAAGATTATTGAGGTGGTTAAAAGGGTCACAATCCTGGAAACGGACTTTGCTAGTGCTACTTAATATCTTTTCTTTTGCTGGCATTGATGTAAATCGGGCATGTTTTTCTCGATTATAAATCGAGAATAATTACTGTGTTGTAATCTATTCACGCAGTACTGGCAGTGGATTATTATCCGGTATAACTGTCGAATGCTTGAAAAACGCTCTACAAATCTAGCTGGTAAGTCACCCAATGGGTCTTGTTGGATAATCCATCATAAACAGCCCGGGCTCGGTAATTATTTTCCGCTGTAATCCAACGAATTAAGGGCCATCCGTTTGCTTTACCCTGATTTTCAAGCTCATGGTACAAAGCTGAAACCACTCCTTTACCCCTAGCTTCGGGCGTGATAAATAAATCATCCAGAAAACCTATCATTGCACCACGCAGCGGTGACGGCATGGCACGAAAGTGCATAAAACCGAGCAAATTCCCACCTTCATCTTTTGCCACAATACAATAAAACGGATTATGCTCATCATGAATCCAACCCCAGAGGGTGTCCATAATCCCATCATTCATAGGGACTTGGTAAAAATCAGCATAACCTTGGTAGAGTTGCCGCCATTTTGGCCGGTCATCAGCTTCAGGTTTTACAACAACCACATTTGTCATACGTGTCTCCTGGGTATTTATCTGTTCAGCCGCATCATCCATGCTTATGAAGCTTTCTTGTTTACCAACTCGTTTTAACCATTTTCTCACTTTCTTATAAGGCTTGAGTTCAAAACCGCCTTCATGAGCAACGTGTGTATAAGCGTATAGTGAGATATCGGCAACAGAATACTGATCGCCTGCCAGAAACTTAGTTTTTTCCAATTCAGTTTCCATAACCTGTAGCGCTTTATAGCCCTGTTCGCGTTTTTTATCGAGATAATCCTTTTTCTCTTCACCTTGGTTTAGGTATTTGACAAAAAACCGGGCCACTGCCACATATGGTTCATGCGAATACTGCTCAAAGAATAACCATTGATAGACTTTGGCCCGCTGCCATTTTTCTTCTGGCAACAATTCCGTGCCCTCAGATAAATGCAACAAAATCGCATTGGATTCACTCAAATAAAGTCCATCTGCGGTTTGTAGCAATGGGATTTTTCCATTGGGGTTGAGCCTGAGAAATTCTTCAGTTCGACTCTCACTGTTGAGAACATTGATATGTTGCCATTCGTGTTCCTTTTCTAAATGATTGAGCAGCAATTTGATCTTGTAGCAGTTACCGGAATAAATATCTCCGTAAACTTTAATCATTTTATCCTCCGATTAATTTGCTGAAATCAGGTTGCACAACATTTTGCTTCAAATCGGCCGCTGCTTCAGGTTGACCATAGACTGTGCTCATGGGAATTACACCAGCCCAATAATCCGATTGCATGTCTTCCTTATCATCCTTGGGAGGACCAAAACGTTGCTTGACGGAAGCTTCTGTAATTTCCATTTCCAATACATGCGTGGCTTTTAGTTCTTGTTTAGTCCCGGGCCTGGAAGTTGTGGACCGACCGGGAATCAACTGATCAACCAGAGCATCTAGAGCAATAGCCTTATCTTCTTGTTTAATTATTGGCGTGACTTGTCCTAATAGCACTACGCTACGGTAATTCATTGAATGATGGAAAGCCGATCGTGCAAGCACCATACCATCAACAAGCGTCACGGTCACACAAATATCAACACCAGTAGCCAGCTTGTTGAGTAAACGACTTAAAACCGAGCCATGCAATATTAATTTGGTACCGATACGAGCATAAGCCATTGGAATAACATAAGGTTGTCCGTCAACAACAAAACCAACATGACAAACTTTACCTTCATCCAAGATAGAATAAACAGTATCAGCATCATAAGCACCTCGATCTTTCATCCGCTGAACACTGACTCGCTGTGTTTGCAAACCTTTATTCATTGGCCTCTCCACCTTTAGGTCCATAAAAAATTACCCATGTAGCGAAGTCATCGCTGAAATCCTCGAATCGATGCACCACTCCAGCCGGCACAAATAATACCTGGCCCGATTCAAAGCGATGCCTAGCATCTCCATTCACAAACCAACCCGTGCCTGATGCAATCACATAAACCTCATCTTTATCGTGTGGCTGTTGAGGATCATGACCTTTGGGTGCATACATTTCTATTTCCAAGCTGCCGTGATGAAAAAGTTCGACAAATTGCTCACCGTCTTTATTCGGCAATTGGCTTAATGCATTACTGATTGTCAGGTTTTGTGTGTTCATACTCAATTTCCTTCTCTATCGTCATTCCCGCGCAGGCGGGAATCCAGTTGTTAAAGAGATTCTGGATATCGCTCCGCGATTCCAGAATGACGAATTCCCATGACTCATAACATGATTTCAATCTCCGTCTTAACAGAATTAGCAATAAAACAACTTTCATGTGCCCGATGATGTAAATCTTTTACCCGCTCTTCACTTGGTTCACCATTAAGATACTCAACTTTGGGATTTAAGGTAACTTTGGTCATCACTATCTTACCTTCTGAATTTCTTTCCATTACTCCGACAGCTTCATCAACATAGCTACTAACATTAATTTTTGCCCGACTAGCATAGTCCAAAAAAAATAACATATGGCAGCTGGATATTGCTGCAACAAAAGCTTCTTCAGGATCGACCGCGGATTCATCTGAATAAGGAGCCGGTACCACATGTGGAGAGGGTGAAGCAGACACAGTAAAGCCGCCATCAAATATCCACTCATGTTTACGTGAATATTTGCGACCAACAAAATCACCTCCGTCACTTTTCCATTTAACCTTTGCAAAATAACTAGACATCGATTTAATCCTGTCAATTGAGTTGTAAGTTTGTCATTTTTATGGTCTTATAAAAAGTACCAATATTGCTATTTTTTATGGAACCACTATGCTGCTAGAACTTGCCGGGTATGGGCCACTTTATCGACAGGTTTATGAGGCCTTCAAATCAGCGATCCTTGACGATACTTTAAGAGCAGGTGAAAAAATGCCATCCACCCGGGATTTATCACAGCAGTATCAATGTTCACGAAACACTATAGTCAACGCTTATGAGCAGTTGCTCTGTGAAGGTTACCTTGAATCAATTCGAGGCAAAGGCACATTTGTCAGTGACCTAAACCATGATAGCTCTCCAAAGAAAACCAGTTCTGTAGCCACCTCAGCAACCAACAAACTAACTAAACAAGCTAAATTTATTGAACGGCAAGCGAGCTATTATTTAACAACTTACCGCAAAACGCCTAAATTTAATTTTAAATATGGAGATGTGAAATTAGATCAAAAGTCATTACATCACTGGCAGCGGTTATTAAAAAAACACACCTATAATTTCGAACAAAATTATGATGAGGTTAAAGGCAATGAGAGATTACGTCTGGCAATAGCTAATCATTTAAGAATGAATCGTGGTGTCCATTGCGATGCAGAGCAAATCATTATCACAAGCGGCTCCCAACAGGCCTTAAATCTTATTGCCAGGTGTTTTATATCATCCAGTGATTGTGTCATCACTGAAGATCCTTGTTATCTCGGTAGCACATTAGCATTTCAAAGCACCGACGCTAATATCAAGCGCTTGAGCGTTGATGGTGAAGGACTGGATATTCGTCAACATAAAGGCAAAGCCCCCAAATTTATTTATTTGACTCCTTCTCACCAATACCCGACCGGTGTGGTCATGAGTGCTAAGCGTAGACTTGATGTTATCGATTGGGCGAATCAACACGATTGCCTAATCATTGAAGATGATTACGATAGCGAATTTCGTTATGAAGGCAGGCCAATCAGTTCTATACATAATCTTGATCATTACCAACGTACAATTTATATCGGTACCTTTTCCAAGTCTTTATACCCCGCTTTGCGGATTGGTTATATTGTTGTTCCTGAAAACCTCAGTAATGCGCTGACCGCATGGAAGTGGAATGAAGATCGCCACTGTGGATCTTTCGTTCAACCCGCATTAGCAGAATTCATTGATCAAGGTCATTATGCACGGCATATAAAACGAATGCGTAATGTCTATGCTGAAAAAAGGCTACATTTAAAATATTACCTGGAGAAATATTTAGTCGATGAACAAATTCATTCTTCCTCTCCTGCGGGGTTACACTTGCTAGTGTGGTTAAAAAATTTAGCAAGCAAAGATCTGGATCGATTTCTGGAATTAAGTCTTGAACACAACCTTGGTCTTTATCCGGTTAATCACCTTTATCAAAGTCCACCCACGAATATTGGCTTGGTAATGGGATATACCCCGCTTAATTTGAGCCAGATAAAAGAAGGTATTATGAGACTTAAAAAAGTCATTAAAAAGTTATCAAACTAATTCTTAGTTATTAACCATATATACAGTTCTAGACAAAGCATCTTCAACACAATCCGACCAATCTTCAGCCGCAATATTCTGACCAAAAACTATCCATTCGCCTTGACGCTTAGTGCTATCAGCCTGGCGTAAATACCAATTATTGATTGGATTATTGATTCTTGCCCGCCAATATAACTGTTTATATTCTTGGTTTAGTTTTTTCCAAATCACCTTACCTAAACCGATGCCTTGTGCTTGAGGTGTCACAATAAACTTATCAAGATAAGGAAGTCCTTTGTCGTTTTTAAGCACAACAGCGATGGCCGTAGCTGATTCACTGATAAAGAGCTTGTCTAAATCAATGGCCTCAAAATATTCGGGCTTTAGTTCACGATCAAAACTGGCTTGAATAAGATTAGCGAGTTTAGTTTTAAGCTCGCTATCAAATTCAGAACGCATCTCGACCTTTTCCTCAAGGCGAATTAGCGTACCCGCCCCCTTATAAGTGAATAGTTCTTTAACCAGGTTCTGAACACTGGTTACTGAAATGGAAGTTTCTGTTGGCATTGATTGCAATAGCTCTCGTGCCTGCACCAATGTTAACAGCGAATCAGAAGTCTTGAACGATGCAGAATTAATCTGATCAATAGACGAATTAAGATTAAAACTTGAAACGATTCGTCCATCATCATCGACCAGTCCTCCTTGCTGCGAGAGTAAAATTATTTTGTGAGGACGAATCAGTTTGGATAATTCGATCAATGCGTCAGCCAGCGAATCTTCGTTAACATCAAGTCCACAAATGACTGGAACTTCTCTGTGATTTATTGCTAACTCTATCGATTTTAGATCAATCGGTGATTGAAGAATATTTCCTGAAATGCTGTTTATACTTACATCATCCCCCTCTAGATTGGCCGCTATCTCGTTTTGATCAGTTTCATTACTATGTAAAAGAACCGGTAATAGGCCTAAATGATATAAAAGACCTATAGCTGAACTTAATTGTTCGCCTGAGTTTTTCGCAATTGAATTATCAATAGCAATTAACGCAAATCGAAGAGGGTCATCATCATTGAACAGCTCAAAATAATAACGAGCCTCCCGATGGCTACCGATTTGGCTTAACACTTCATGGACAATTCGACTAATGTCTGGCATTCATGTCTAGATCGATTTTGTGTGCTTTGATATTAATTTAACTCATTAAGCGATGCTAGTAGTTAAAACTGCAGCGGGCAGCTATTATTGACCGACAACACCATGCCATCATCAATACTACGAAGTTTAAAATAAGGAGCTGAAATGAGCAGAGATTGAATACTCTACCCGTTGTTTTTACATGGGAATTTCGTGAATTTCAGCAACTTCAACAGTGCCGCCTGCGTCAAGAATCGGACAACCTTTCGCCTTGGCAAGCGCATCATCGAGATCGTTTGCTTTAATAATGCCGTAACCACTAATTGGATTCGAACCACCATCGTCAGTTACAGACTTGTCAGGGTGGACAGTCGAAGACATACCAACTGGATTACCTGGATCAACGGCATCTTCACCCATGCCACCCAACCAATCCATCCAGGCCTGCATAATTCGAGCCTGTTCTTCCTCTGTCTCGGGCATGCTGCCACCATGATAAGCAAATAAATATTTAGCCATGTTTTACTCCTCTGTCAGTTAGCGAATTAACCACCATGAAGAATAGACTGTAGCATACGAAACGTATGTTTAGGTAAGTCTTTATAGTTATCCCAGGACTCATACTCCGGTAATTGTAGTGTCTCTGGCAACGTGTCCATCAGATCCCAGGGACTAGCACCACTTTCATAAGCAGCCAGAACTCTTTTGTTTACGGCCTCAAATAGAGCTTCTACAAAACCCATTGCGGCCATTAAATCTTCCGGGTTAGTCGATTCAGAATGACCGTTGACAGCATGTTCTATCTCTCAATCTTTAATGGAATTGAAAATCTTGCGTACACCCAAATAATTTTTATCTTCCATGAAGTTGGCATTCGTTACAGAATAAGCATCGTACAAATCCGCCGTTTGCAGAATTTTTTGCTCAGGCAGATAAACAACCGTTGTGGCGTTACCATCATCGGGACCAAAGTAATAAAGTTCAACCGCAATGTTACCGACATTCACAGTCGTGGTATCACTAAAAGTCACATCAACTTTTTGCGGCATAGTACCAGTCACATCTAATGCAAAAACATCCATGCAATTCTCATAGCAGATGATTTGTGCATCTTCGAAGACCTCGCTACCACCTGCATGATCATAATGCTCATGTGGGAGTAGCACTTTATTAACTAGTTTGTCAGATAGCCATCTGGCCATGAATGATAATGCCAAATTGATGCAAGAAATGTTTGGCAAACTAAATATCCTTCTAAATAGAGGGGTGTCAGAGGGTAATCTCAAAAATGTGACTATTTGAATTTCGAGTCGATGCGTATCGGGGCAATTCTGACCAGTTTATCACTAGCCTGGATTCGTCAAGGTGAGCAAAAAATACCTAAAAAAATGCAAACAAGATTGCTAAACGAGAATCTTGATTTAGTTAAGAACTATATATGTATAGATCGTCGACTATAACTTCCTAGTAACCTAGGTTTAAGTAAATTTAAACTTAGCGTTATATTTACCGAATACTGCTTGAAGCAGTATGATCTAGGTGATAAAGATCAATACAACTACACAGAGTATTTAATATGCAAACTCATGCACAAGCGGTTGTAATCGGTGGCGGTCTGATTGGCTGTAGTATTCTTTATCATCTGGCTAAACTCGGCTGGAAGGATGTGGTTCTGCTGGAACGTGATGAACTCACATCAGGATCAACCTGGCATGCTGCTGCAGGTTTACACGGATTGCACGATCACAACAATATTTCCAAACTACAGTATTACACCATGCAGCTCTATGCTGAGTTGGAAAAAGAAACGGGTCAGGGCTGCGGTATTTTTCAACCGGGTTCACTTTATCTCGCTCAGACAAAAGATCGGGAACATCAGCTACGAATCCAGGCGGCAAAAGCCCGGTATTTTAATGTCGATTTTTATGAATTGTCGATCAAGGAAGCACAAGACTTACATCCACTAGTCAACTTCGATGGTATTCGTTGTGTTATGTATGAACCTGACGGTGGCAATGTCGATCCATCTGGAGTGACTTACGCCTACGTTCAAGGTGCAAAAGTTCTGGGTGCGAAAATTCATCGCTTTACACCAGTTACTGAAACAAATCCAAGACCTGACGGTAGCTGGGATGTTGTGACTCCAAACGGAAACATTCATGCTGAAGTAGTTATTAATGCCGCAGGTCTGTGGGGCAGAGAAGTCGCTGCAATGGCTGGTATTGAACTACCCTTACAACCCACCGAGCATCAATACTTTGTGACTGAAACCATCCCAGAAATTGAAGCCATGGATAGACGCTTGCCCTCTGTAGCAGATCGTGATGGCGAATATTATCTGCGTCAGGAAGGTCAGGGCCTACTTGTTGGGGCTTATGAAAAGGGTGGCAAGTTCTGGGCCGAACAAGGCACACCGTTGGATTTTGGTCATGAGCTATTACCGGATGACTTTGAGCGTATTGAAGAAAACATCATGCGGGCCTGTGACCGAATTCCGGTGCTCGCCGAAGCTGGAATCAAACGCAATATCAACGGCCCGATGATTTGGTCGCCTGACAGTGCCGCCTTATTTGGGCCAGTTCCTGAACTGAGAAATTATTTCTGTTGTAACGGCATTATTCCTGGATTCTCACAATCCGGTGGTTTGGGTTTAATGTTGGCCCAATGGGTGGTTGAAGGCGAACCGGAATTGGATATGTTTCCCTGGGATATGGCCCGCTATGGTGACTGGGCAACCAAGACTTTCACCAAAGAACGCGTCATGGATTGTTATTCACATCGATTCAAGATTCATTTTCCTTATGAAGAACGTGATGCTGGCCGTCCTACTCGCAGGCGTCCTGTGTATGAACGGCAAAAAGAACTCGGTGCAATATTCGGTTTGAACTATGGTTGGGAGCATCCACTGTGGTATGCCGGAGCGAGCAATGAAGCAAAAGAAGACTACGGTTTTGAACGTCAAAACTGGTTTAAACCTGTAGGTGAAGAGTGTAAAGCGCTACGTGAAAGTGTCGGTATTATCGATATTTCCAACTTCGGTAAATATGAAATCAAAGGCCAAGGTGCAGCAGACTGGCTTAATCGAGTAGTTGCAAATTATGTGCCCACTGAAATGGGGCGATCCTGCTTAACACCGTTGATTGGTCTGCGAGGTGGTATCGCCGGTGACTTCACAATCACCAAATTAGATGAAGATGAGTTCTTGATGATCGGTTCGGGTATGGCGGAACGGTATCATCAACGCTTTTTCAAAATGGTTGACAGGCCTGAATCAGTTAGTTTTAAGTCGATCACTAGTGAATTGTGTGGGTTTAATGTAGCTGGACCGAATTCACGAGAGCTATTGCAAGGTCTCACTGATGCAGATTTATCTAGTGACAATTTCAAATTTACACGCTCCAAGCGCATTACCATTTGCGGTATTGACGCCATTGCCATTAGGGTCTCCTTTACAGGCGATCTGGGCTGGGAACTTTATGTTCCAGAAAATAAACAGCTCGAGCTTTATGATGCTTTGCTTGAAGCCGGTAAAGCATTCAATATTCGTCCTGTCGGTGGACGCTCTTTATTGTCGCTTCGTATAGAAAAAGGCTATGGCTCATGGGGTCGTGAATATTCGCCTGAATATTGGCCACAGGAAGTTGGTCTGGACCGACTAATCAAACTGGATAAACCTGAATTTATAGGTAAAGAAGCTTACGTAAAAATTAAGGACAATGAGCCCCGTGAAAAACTGGTCGGATTAGAAATCGAAGTTAATAATGCCGATGCTGTTGGCGGTGAACCTATCTTTTTACCCGATGGTACTCCAGTGGGGCGCATTAGCTCAGGCTCTTACGGTTATAGCGTCGAGAAATCACTAGCACTGGGATTTGTTAAAACAGCACATGCAAACCCGGGCACTGAGTTGGATGTGGCAGTATTGGGTCAATCGCATAAAGCTTTTATACTTCAAGGTTCTGCTTTCGACCCAGAAGGTAAACGTTTACGTTGTTAGGAGAACACCATGACTGGCGATCCTCACTCAATCTCTGAGCCCAAGATCGATCCTTCTCGTCGTCCTGGAATGAAACCGGACAATACACCAGATGACAATGATCGTATTGAGATTGGGCCAACGGATTTAGCCTTTCAGGAGTGGGCTGAAGATAGCCTGGAGTGCCCTGACTTACCCGCTATGCGCCAGTATCGTTTGGATCGATTGGTGCAGGCAATAAATGAACGGGATTATGCTGGCGTGTTGATTTTTGATCCATTATCGATTCGCTATGCAACTGATACCACTCATATGCAGTTATGGAATGCCCATAATCCTTTTCGTGCCTGTTTGGTAACCGCTGACGGGCACATGGTATTGTGGGAATATGGCGGTTATGCCTACATGTCTGAGTATAACCCTCTAATCAATGAAGTACGCATGGGAGCGTCATTTTTCTATTTCGCTACTGGCCAACGGACAGAAGAAAAAGCTGAATTATTTGCTCATGCTGTCGATGAACTGCTGTGCGAACGAGTTGGAGATAATCGCAGATTAGCCGTCGATAAAATTCAGATAGAGGGCTTACGAGCCTTGGATAAAATTGGCATCGAAGTCAAAGATGGTGAGGAACTTATGGAGCGAACCCGTGCCATCAAAGGCCCGGACGAAATCAAAGCCATGCGTTGTGCCATGCTGGCTTGTGAAAAATCCATTGAAGAAATGCGTGAAGTTACTATACCCGGCGTTACGGAAAATGATATCTGGGCTGAGTTACATAAATCCAATATCAAACGCGGTGGGGAGTGGATTGAAACTCGCATTCTTTCCTCTGGTCAGCGCACCAACCCCTGGTTTCAAGAATGTGGCCCGCGGGTTATACAGAACAATGAAATGCTTTCTTTCGACACAGACTTAATTGGCTGTTATGGCATGTGCACCGACATTTCGCGCAGTTGGTTTATAGGTGATGGTCAGCCTACTGTACGCCAAAAAGAAATGCATGCCATCGCTTATGAACATATTATGACTAATGCCGAACAGGTCGCTCCAGGTGTAACTTTTGAAGAGCTCACCAAAGGCGGTCACCCGCTACCGGAAAAATACATTCCACAACGTTATGGTTCCAAATTCCATGGCGTTGGTCTTTGCGACGAATGGCCTGCAATCAAGTATCCAATCGACTGGGAAGAACGTGGTTACTCTGGTGTACTTGAGCCTGGCATGATGCTTTGCGTTGAAGCTTACATCGGCGAAGTTGGTGGCCCCGATGGCATCAAACTTGAAGATCAACTACTGGTCACAGAAACAGGTTTTGAAAACCTGACCCGCTGCCCGTTTGATGAAAAGCTGATGGGATAATACCGATTGATAAAGGCAGACAGGTTAAATCAAGGTTAAACCACAATGACTGTTATGCAAAGCCTGACTGAACCGTCAGAGAATTTTAACCGTATTCAGGCCTTCACCCATAACCTGACGCTGGCTGATTTGCCCACCGCGGTTACTGAAACTGCCAAATTGTTAATGCTCGACCTTATTGGTGTTCTTGCGGCAAGTACAAAAATGCAGGCCGCTAAAATTGCCTGTGATCATGCTGCAAACCATTGGGCGTCTGGACCAGACACACCATCAGCACATCTGCTTTTTGATGGCCGGCCAGTTTCTTTACCCGGATTCGGATTTGCTATGGCCACACGGATTGATAATCTGGACGCCCATGATGGCTGGCAACCTTCCAAAGGACATGCCGGGGCCGCCTTGTTTCCAGCCTTGTGTGCATTTGCCCAGAGCGAAAAAAATGTATCTGGCCCTGAAGCATTGGCGGCATTTATTGCAGGCTATGAGATCTCATATCGTGCTGCAATCGCACTACATACCACTGTGGATGACTACCATACCTCAGGAGCTTGGAATGCGTTAGGCTGTGTTGCAATCGGTGCGCGACTGAAAAATTTAAGTCCAAAAATGTATCGTCATGCGCTCGGTATTGCTGAATATCATGGCCCGCGTAGCCAGATGATGCGTGAAATTGCCAACCCGACCATGCTGCATGACGGCACCGGCTGGGGAGTTCCCACTGGCATCTATGCTGTGCTGGTCGCCGAGGACGGCTTTCTGGGAGCACCGGCAGCCACCGTTGAATTTGATGATGCGGCATTTGCCTGGCAGGACCTGGGTGAACAATGGCTAACCACGCAGCAATACATCAAGCCTTATCCTGTATGCCGCTGGGTACACGCAGCCATAGATGCAGCACTGACATTGCGCCAGCAGTACTCATTAAGGCCTGACATAATCAAGAGCGTGGAGATTGAGACATTTAACTACAGTGCCGAGCTTTATGCGGGTGTGCCAGAAACTTCTCCACAAGCACAATACTCGTTAGCATGGCCGGTTGCGGCTGCATTAACACGTGGACATGTCGGCGTTAATGAAATACTAAAGGACAGTTTTACGGATGCAGATATTGTCACACTCACTCATTTAACCCGTATTACTGTCAGCTCGGAATATGAGTCTGCTTATCCTGAAGAACGTCTTGCTAATGTAAGGATTACACTCAAAGATGGACGTACCATAGAAAGTGGAACGACTCAGGCTTCAGGGGGCCCTGTACCACAACCTAGTCCTGAGGAAGTGATGGATAAATTTCATGCTTTTGCCGGATCAGCACTACCACAGCTTCGGGTGGATCAAATTTTGACTACGGTAATGAACTTAGATAATGAAACGACCAAGTTCAATGAGTTGTTAGAACTGTTGTTTTCTAAACCTTAGTTTGCTTTACCGAATGAAGATCACCAAAAATGAACCGTCGTTATAGTTTTCCGGAAAACCACTGGAACTGGCCTGTGCAACTCACTCACAAGCATGGTGTGCGCTGCGGTCAAATGATCTTCACCGGTGGTCAAGTCGATCTGGATGAATACGGCAAAGTTCGTCATCCTGGGAATTTAAAGCAGCAATGTACTTGCGCGTTGGATTATTTATCAATTGTTCTATCTGATTTAGGCGCAGATATAAACGATCTAGTAAAGCTGGTTGTTTATTACGTTGGTGAACTATCTGCCGAGGCGGAAATACTGAAACAAATTGAAGATCGACTCGATTCGAAAACCTGCCCCGTTGTTAACACTATATGTCTACCCGAACTTTGTTATCCTGACATATTAGTTGAAATTGAAGGTGTTGCTATGCGTAATCCGGATGGTAGCCGAGTGCCAAGAAAATGCTTTCAACTTGATTCGTTGCCATTGATTGCAGAAAAATTTTCACATGCAATCCACTGTGGTGACATGATTTTTACGGGTGATGTATCTGCAATATCTCCAACCGGACAGATCAAAGCTCCAAATGATACCATCACGCAATCCAAGATAATGATGCAACAATTGGACTCACTGTTAAAAGCTGCAGGTGCAACAATAAGTGATGTGGTCAAACTTAATGTCTTTTATGTTGGTCAAGATTCCGCTGAACAATGGGAGGGGGCAGCAAAAGTCCGTGCTGAATTTTTTGATGATCCTGGCCCTGCCGCAACCGGTATCCCGGTCGACAGTTTTCCCTTGACCGGACAGATGACCAAAATCGCTGTAGCGGCAATGTTGAGCCATGATGGCAAACAATTGGACAAAAAATATGCCTGGCCAGAAGATCATTGGGACTGGACAACCCCTCTACCCTATAAACACGGCAACTTATGCCAGGCAATGATACATGTGGGTGGGCAAGTCTCCCTGGATAATTCAGCAAATGTTATTGATCCGGACAATATGGTTGCGCAAACCAAGCGAGCTATGAATAACATTGCTAATGTTTTAGCGGAATTCGGTGCAAGACTTGATGATGTGGTGAAAGTAACAACGTTTTATCAAGGCCAAGCTTGTGCCGAAGCATTACATGAAAATTTGATGATTCGCTCGAATTCATATACTGAACCAGGACCAGCCACCACCGGCATCCCCGTGCGTAATCTTGTTTACAAATCGATGATCATTGAGATCGAAGTCATTGCAATGATAGACCCAGGTTAACATATCGGGCTCAGCTTAAAAGAAACTTCATGAAACCTGACTGGAATGGTTTAGACGAAGCCAGCGGCCTCGATGACATTAAACTGGAAGATCAACGTTTTTGCCATCCCTGGTAAAACTACAAATTAGTCCTGATGTTCAGGTCTTGATAATAACCACACAAGACGATCAATCTTACATTCAATAAGCAACATTTCAGTATCAAATAACCATCTTTGAGTGTTGCCTATATCCCATATATCTTGCTGTGGACGGTTGTTCATTTTCCAACCCGCAAACGCAGCTTTAAAATCCGCAATCCTTCTTTGTGCCGTATTTCGATCCTGCCAGGTAATTGGACTTAATCCTTTTATCCAGTGTGCCTTGATGTGATCGGTAATATAATCCGATTGCCTAATTTCACTGATCAAAAGTGGTAATTCACTCTGAACTGTTTGCCGGGACTGTTGATTATTTTCCGGTTGGGTTTCAGCTTGACCACCTGAAGGTTTTGAGATACCTAGCGCCCATTCTGCTGCATTGTAGTCCTTTTTTCTCAGCGCAGTATAGAGCTCGCTCGAACGTCTACCCAGATCCTGCTCAAAAATTTTTTGATCATACTTATAATCAGCATAACGCTGATAATCATCAACTCTATCCCAATAATCATCTCGAGACATGCTCATCCTCCCTTTTGGTTCCAACAACTTTAATGTTGCAGATTTAGTTACTTTGTTGATCAATTTAGCAAATTTCAAACTATAAATCTGTTAAGCAATTCACACAAATAGTGAGAATTGTTACATCTTCAAGAACTGATAAGCTTAAATTGTTGCTTGACCTTGGTTCCATAGTAATGATACTTTTGACTTGAAACGATCCTAAATTTAATTGTTACGGACAAAATGACTAGAACTCACAACGGATTTGACGCTTTAGCGCTGCTAAGCAATGCGGCAAATGTTGTTGTGGCTGTGGTGATTGTGATCGTGGTGGGTAAGCCCATGCCGTAGCGGTTTTAAACAATTTCCTTAAAAACCCTTCGGCAGACCACCGAAGGGTTTTTTTTTACCATTAAGCTAACAATGAGAACCAAGCAATGACATTAGAAAAAACCCAAACCAGTGACCTGGATCAACAACTGGCACAACAATTTTCCGGCGCCCAGTTATTAATCAGATTATTGGAACAACAAGGAGTCACCCATATTGCTGGGATCCCGGGAGGTGCCAACCTGCCTATGTATGACGCTCTAACCGATTCTAGTATCACTCATGTGTTGGCCCGACATGAACAAGGTGCAGGGTTCATTGGCCTGGGGATGGCACGCGCTTCAGGACAAGCCCAGGTCTGCTTCGCCAGTTCTGGTCCGGGAGCCAGTAACCTGGTCACTGCTGTAGCAGATGCCAAGCTTGATTCTGTACCTTTGATTGCAATCACAGGCCAGGTTCCCTTAGCGATGATGGGAACCGATGCTTTCCAGGAAATAGACACCTTTGGCTTAATGCTGCCGATTACCAAACATAACTGGATTGTGCGTTCAGTCGAAGAACTGCTGGAAGTCATCCCAAAAGCGTTTGAAATTGCTTTATCAGGACGGCCTGGGCCGGTATCAATTGATATTCCCAAAGATGTGCAAAATCAAATCATCGAGATTGAACAACTACCTCAACCCGGCAAACGTATCGCTAATCCGGATTTTGACCTCACCCTGATTAAATCCTCACTGGATAAAATCAAACAAGCGCAGCGTCCTATTCTCATGATCGGCGGTGGAATTGTTTACGCCAATGCCACCCAAGCTCTGGTTAAGTTTGCTGAAGACCTTGATATTCCTGCTGTGCAAACATTTATGGGATTAGGTGTATTGCCCGATGATCATCCTTTGGCTTTAGGCATGTTGGGAATGCATGGTGCACCCTATACTAATTTAGTCTTGGAAGAATGTGATTTAGTGATTGGTCTAGGTGTGCGTTTTGATGATCGTGCTACCGGTAAAGTTGCAGAATTCTGCCCTAACGCCGAAGTCATTCATGTCGATATTGATCATAGTGAAATTGGCAAAATTACAAATCCTGTACTCTCAATCCAGGCTGATATCGGTGACTTTCTGGGGCATGCCAACTCATTGCTTGAACCTGGCCAACGCCCTCTTTGGCGCCAACGTGTTGATCAATTGAGACAGTGTAATCCGCTGGTGCTGGAGGGTGATGATGATCTATTTCGACCTTACGGCGCAATTAAGGCCATTGCTTCTTTAGTCGATGACTCTGCCAATATCACAACTGATGTCGGTCAGCACCAGATGTGGGTGGCTCAGGCCTATCCATTTAACCGTCCACGTCAATGGATCAGTTCAGGCGGCTTGGGCACCATGGGATTTGGCTTGCCCGCTGCGATAGGAATGGCATTGGCTGAACCTGAGCGTAAAGTAATCTGTTTTTCTGGTGATGGCAGTTTTATGATGAATATCCAAGAGATGGCGACCATGGCTGAGCTTAATCTAGATGTCAAAGTTGTTATTCTCAATAACGATCACCTCGGTCTAGTTCGTCAACAACAAACCTTGTTTTACAACAAAAACCTATCGGCAGTTAAATTTCAACAGACAGTAGACTTTACTGCTGCGGCTAGATCCATGGGTGTTAGTGGAGTTGACTTAGGCCAATCAAAACTCCCCCTCGATGACCTTAAATATGCGCTCAATGCTCCCGGCCCTTGGGTCATCAATTTACCTATTTGCGAAGCTGAAATGGTTTTCCCCATGGTCGCACCTGGAGCGGCCAATCGTGAAATGATTTACGGAGAAACTGCATGACTATGAGTAACCAAGCACTACTGAAACTCACCGTTAATAATCACCCCGGGGTCTTGTCACATATTTGTGGTTTATTCGCCCGCCGTGCTTACAATCTCGAAGGTGTGATGGTCCGGCCCGTAATTAATTGCACTCAAAACACCAGCCGAATGTGGTTACTAGTCAACGAAGACGAGCGTCTGCCACAAGTCATAAAACAAACTGAAAAATTGGTGGATGTGATCAGCGTCGAACAGCACGAAGTCAAAGACAGTGTGTTTATGCAGACTGAAGACTACTTTGTTTAAAACCCTTTCTATAGAGGTTGGCGCCCTTTGTCGGCATGACTGATACATCACTTAGCTGCTATGATTACTAGTAAAGTAGTTATTAAGTTAATCAATTCATGAAAATTGGGCACGCACATATCAAAGTACGAGACTTAAAATGCTCCGAAGCATTTTACAAATCTGTTTTTAGACTGAAGGTTAACGAACGCGACAGAGATATTTTTGTTTTCATGTCCGGCACCCACATGCATCATGAGATCGCTTTACAAAAAGTTGGAGCCAATGCCAAGTCACCCGGTCGATATGATGTAGGCTTATTTCATGTTGCTTTCGAAGCCCCTGATAAAAGCACCCTGGCTGATCGCTATCAGCATTTAACTACCATCGGGATTCAACCTGATATTATCGACCACGGTATTAGTTGGGCGATTTATTTCTCCGATCCGGATAATAACGGCTTGGAAATCTACTGCGATACCCGCCACGAACGCAATCTTGAAGACTGGCAAGGCGTCAGTATTCGAATGACACCACAGCAATTGCTTGCTGAGTTAAAAGATTAGTTAGAAAAGCCATTAGCTACATAAGTTTTTCTCTCGGCAGAAACCCTGGGGAATCGACTTTTCTGTGCTAAATTTAAGTAAGTCTGTGACTTACAACAAGGATTGGACATTGCTCAAAAGAATAACAAATCATTACCGTAAACTAAGGTAACTTTACGGATCGGGTAAGCAAATGTTTCAACGTCGCATACCCGAATCTCTTAGACACGCACAAACTCCCAGCGTCAAAAATTTCGCTGTACTGGCTGCTGTAGAAAGTATAGCCAGAGGCATTCTAACCTCGGTGTTCCCAATTGTGATGTACAAGACGTTTCTGGATGCTGAAACGGTTTCGGAAATCTATTTTGTTATTGGCGTGTTGTCGCTTGTCATTGGATTACTTGTACCCTGGTTATCTCGCATTGTTCCACGAGGCTGGCTGTACTGCTCAGCGATTGTAATGATGTTGGTTGGCAATTTACTAGCAATTAAAGGTGGCACTTGGTCAATAGCTTTGGCACTGATGGCCATTACCTTAGCCACCGTGATAATCAGCGTTTGTTTTAACGCTTATGTGATGGATTATATTGAGCGCTTGAAGCTGGGTGAGTGTGAAACTTTACGGCTATTTTATAGTGGAGCAGCCTGGACAATTGGGCCTTTTCTGGGTGTATGGTTAATGGAGAAATGGGCACCCGCACCCTTTGTTATTTCAGCATTGGCGTGTGTTTTATTGTTAATTATTTTTGTAAAACTGCACTTAGGCGATGGCAAAGTCATCAACAAAGCCAAATCAGCCACGCCTAACCCTCTGGCTTATTTGCCTGTTTTCTTTAAACAACCTAGATTAATTTCCGGCTGGTTATTTGCAGTAATACGATCCTGTACCTGGTGGGTATATGTTGTCTATTTGCCGATTTTTGCTGTCGAAAATGGTTACAGTGAACAAGCAGGTGGTTTAGCCTTATCTATCACTAATGGACTATTATTTACCACACCGTTGATGCTGCGCTGGATGAAAGGACGTGTCCGGTTTGCGGTCCGACTAGGCTTTTTTGGCAGCAGTATTATGTTCACTCTGGCTTACATTTTTTCATTTGAGCCTCATCTGGCGATTGCATTATTGATGCTAGGCTCCGCTTTTTAATTTTTCTGGATATTTGTGCCGGCTTGCCTTTCTTAATGGCGGTTAAGCCTTCTCAACGAACTGAAATGTCTGCCGTCTACTCAACTTATAGAGATGTCTCTGGTGTACTCACACCCGGTGCTGCCAAACTAGTCTTACTAGTCGCGCCACTGCCAGCCGTGTTTGCTGCGATGGGACTAGGCTTATTTTCGGCTATGTTAATCGCTAGCCGCTTACACTATCGATTAGGAATAAAAAGAACTGAATTCAATCGTATTTAACTATAAAAATTCAAATCTAACGTTCATCCATCCAATCTTTAGTTTTCAATGCCCAATAACTAATTTGCACGGCTGCTCGACCAAATATTCCGCCTCCCCGTGGTGATTGATAAGCCGAAAACAACTTCCAGCGATCGTCATTATGGCAAATAGCTAATGCCACAAGCTGTCCGGCCATGGCAGTTGTATTTAACCCATGACCACCAAACCCGGTAGCTAGCCAAAGATGCCGGGCTAGTGGGTATATGAGCGGCATTTTATGTCTGGCATAGCCCATTAACCCAAACCAGCTATGGACCATTTTAGGTTGTCCTATTTCCGGGAAAACTTGATTAATATCAGCAGCAATCATTTCAGCAACTTTGGCAGGTTGTGATTGTCTGGTAGATATTCGCCCTCCCCACAACAATTGATTACCGATCTTTCGATAGTAATCACCAGCGCGACGGGTATCGGAAATAAAAGCATTTGTTTTGATAGACTCATTAAGCGCGTCTCCCAAGTCTTCAGTCATCCCCATGTAGGTCGCTACCGGTAACAGCGTCTTTTTGAGTTCCGAATGCAATTGGTTATCATAAGCGCTGGTTGCTAGAACGACATGCTTACATTTTATTTTTGCAGATGTAGTGACTACTTCACAGCAACTATTAGTATCAATTAAAGCTTCTGCTTTTGTATTTTCAAAAATTCTGCCACCGTGTTTTGTGATTTCTTGCGCCAAGCGTAATGCATAGTTGAGCGGATGAATACTAAAGGCTCGTCGATCATAAACCCCACTGTAGTATTTTTTACTTTGGATAGTACAATGCAAACTTGCTGCATCATGATACTCAAGTTCATGGTTGAAATTAGCTTTCATATACTCGACTTCATCAAGCAACAATTCTGAATTCTTATTCCTTGAAACATGGAAAGAACCCGGATTCATCATTAATGATTTATCAAATTGCTCGATCTGAGCTCGAACATAATCAACGCCATTTACGGATAGTTGCCAAAGCTTTTGTGCTGTTCGCAAACCTACCTTTTCAACTACCTTATGAATATCTAAGGCATAACCGGGACAAACCAATCCTGCATTGCGTCCTGAAGCGCCAAAAGCGATGGAATTTACCTCCAATATGAGTACTTCTTGTCCGCTGCGTGTCAATTCCAGGGCACAAGTTAACCCTGCCAAACCGGCTCCTATTATGCAAACATCACAGCTAGTATTTTGCTTTAATCTGCCACTGGATGAATAGTGATTACGAGTGGCTGAATACCAACTGTCAGGATAAGAAGAGTTCATCATAGATGCAGTTTAATTTAATAATCATCTTTGTACTAACTATGATATCCGCCAATGATTCATAGGATTTAATAAATGCCATCTGTTTGACTAGTCGTTTACCGATTTGCTATGCTGACAATACAAATATTAAAGATGTAATATAAATCTTTCAGGAGGATTTAATGAAAAACTTGATCACTCTGATTACAACGTTTTTCCTTTGCAATTCGATTTTAATTGCCGATGATTTTACTCTTTCATTTGAGTGGGGAGACATTCCGCTATGTACTTCAGGCTCTCCAAATACTGTACCTAATCCACGTTTTGAGTTAGCCAATGTGCCAGATGGAACAAAATATATCTATTTCAAAATGGTCGATAAAGATGTACCTAACTATAATCACGGCGGCGGCAAAGTTAAATATTCTGGTGAAAACGTCATAGAACCCGGTGCCTTCACCTACAAGAGCCCCTGTCCTCCCAATGGCAGTCACACCTACGAATGGACAGCAACAGCAAAATCAAAAAAGAGCTCCTTTGGAGGCAAACTAGGAAAGGCAAAAGCTTCGGTAGAATACCCTTAAGTAGTTAAAATTAAAGATTAGCTGCTAATCAATATTGTAGAAGAAGAATCGAAACTTCCATTCAGCCACAGCACCAATGTATCACTCTCATAGCCAACGATATATTCAGCCACTTCACCCTTAATCGTAACATTACTAACGGCTCTGCCAGCACCCCAGTTCGCAGTAACCATACCATGACGCACAAAGAGCCTGGTTACTGTTGCTTGTATCGTAAAGGAAATTTGATTACCACTGGTGTAATTCATTTTATAGGTTCTTCTTCTGATTCTGTGGCTAGATTTGCAAACAAATGTTACTAATATTTTTAGCTCTTACTGCTTTATTAATGTTCTTGATTCTTCATCCCACCGCCAGATATTAGTCGATGATAAATGTACACCACCAATCCAGCGATCTATTTGCTTTATTTCTAACCAATCTATTTCATTAGCTAGAACAGCTTTACCCTCATTAGTAATGCTTAATTTTTGTTCCGGTGTAATTGGAGTTTCCAGGATTGTATCTTTTGATAAACTCAATAGTGGGGTTTTAGCCTCTAATAAATCGTTCAGTATGTTCCAAAAACTAGAATCTCCTAAAAAACGCCGCTGCTCAGTTTGTTGATATTTAGCAAAAACTTTTCCGGCAGAAGATTCGCCTTGATAAATTATCTCAAGTGCTTTTTGAGCTGTAAGTGACAAACCATTTTGAGTGCTAGGATATTCTTGTAGCATTCTTAATACAGCTCCATCTAAAAACGGTAAAGATGAAGTATCAAACCCAAGCAAAACTCCCCAGTTTTGTGGTGAATCATCACGAAAAGCAGCCCAGGCGTATCTTGCAAGCACTAATTGGTCATCGGTGACTTTCCGCTTTTCTTTTTGCAAATTTTTTACCTGATCAATATTCAATAACCCCAGATAGTTATCGGTACAAATCACTGATAAACGATTATCTAAAGTATTGTGTTGTGAAAACCAATCTAAAATTTGCAACAACTGCAGCTGATCATAAAGGTCGTGCTCAAACCAAAGTACTACCTCGTCATAATCATCAAATGACTTGAGTGTTAGATCCCTCTGTTTAAAACTTTTTTTTACTTGATTGACTTCCCCCCAACCCTGACTGGTAATATATTCAGCTCGTATTTCTGATAGCTTTTCCAGGGTTAAATTTTTAGGTACTGGTCCTTCATGCAATACATCACGCCAGGGTAAATACTCTCCTGGAATATCAGCTTGTTGCATAACATTGATGGCGGAGTCACCATTGATGATATTTAGAATCGATTTCATTGAATCACTAAGTCAATAACCTTGCGCCGGAATCCACCAATCTCGACCTCGCTGAGTCGTCACATATTCGGGCCAGCGAAAATTAACTGGTGGCTGATAATCACATAAGGGCGCTATCCAATCATTACCGCCTACTCCGCCTCCTGTACGTTGATTGAATTCTTCTCGTGCTGAATCCCTGACACCTTTATCTTCTAATAACTTTAATAATGATAGTGCTACAGTTTTAGCCGCCGTGTTTAACATCGGGTCAATAGTGGCCGGAATACCGCCCAATGCATTCATGACCCAGTCCGGATAACCGAAACCTGGAGGGGCCTTAAGCATGGGCCTGGCAATATAAACTCGAGCAGTTGGCGTGTGCCAACACATTTCAGTGTAATCATCAGAGGTATGATAAATTTGTGACGGCGGTAAATCCTGCCGCATTATTTGTTCCGCTTCTTGTGGTGATATTAATTCGGAACATTGTGGAATAAATGGATTATCCATTGGTTCCAAACCAAGGTTTGCCTGTATTTCTCTAGCTGCTTTAACTGAGTCTTCTGTCCAAACCGGCGGACCGACTTGTTGCAATGAGTTAAAAGTTAATTTCGCCATCACATGATTCGCTAGTCCCGGCCTGGATTTTGACACCCAATGTTTCTCAAAACGACAATGGGATAAATCAGCACTAGCCTGAGCATTCTTATCCAGCACCGCAACAACTTGATCCAACATTTCAATGGTTGGCGCTCGAACAATGTATTGTATTTCAGCGAGCTTGGCGGGTAGGTTATCAGCCGTTGCTTGTCCAGCGGTTAATATCGCCTCACTAATTGACCAATGACCGCTATGCGGCAACATCGAATCACGTAATGACTTAGAATGGTTATACATAGCGAATAATGCATCATTGGCTCCCGGCGCCCGCACATCACTATGTGCCTGTGGTATCGGCAATGAATCTTTTCGCTTAAGCCAGCTTTGCGGCTCATCACAGATAAAGCGATAAATTAGTGAATACGCTGCTCCACAATGGGTATCCCAGCGAGTGGTATTACATAATGGCAACATGTAACAGGGGTGGAAACTGATCATGCCATCGAGATCATCATAATAACCTTTGGCTGCATGAATCGGTTTTGAGCCTCTGACTTTTTCAGCAGGCTCACCCGTAAATCTCAATATGCCTTTGATGTTGTGCTTTTTCATAGCAGCCTTGGTGGCTAGCAATCCACCCAAAGCGCTTATTCCCAAGGCGGAATGCGGATCAGTATGTCCGGCCGCATGCTCAGACAACCCTTCACATGGCTGGCGAGTTGTTGTTGCAGCCTGACAGTTACCAGGCACCGCATCATATTCAGCATAAGTTGCAACTGAAGGTCCATCACCATTCGACCAACTCGCATAAAACGCAGTCGGCATATCTGCCGAACTTTCTTCAACAGCGAATCCTTCAGCTTTTAATTTCTCAATATACCAAGCAGCACTTTGGTATTCACGCCATGCAGGTTCAGCATAAGACCAGATCTGGTGATTCCACACCGAGAGTTGATCCATGGACTGATCAACCCAATTAATAGCTGACTGCTGGGATGGTGCTTGTTTCATGCGGCACAATTAATCATACAGTTCTCATAGAGATCTAGGATCCCCAGATCGAGTCCGGAGCAGTTAGTCCGGGATGACGGCATACTATGTATAGGTTCAAATTGAATTAGAGATCATGTCCACTTTGACTATACTTTAATTTTAATGTTTCTGAAGTAATTTGACTTTCATTGCCCGGAAATAACTGAAAATATATTTGATCAAATCGAGTGCCTGTATCGTAAGAGAGTTCTTGGCTAAGAAAACCTTTAGCATGGACGGTAATATAGTGTTCACCCAGATGAAGGTTCTTGAATTGGAAATAACCGGATTCATCTGTCTTAATAGTCCTGACCGAGTGATTGGTAAGGCCGTTAGTTTGCGATTCCGCATCTAGTATTATCCTTGCAGTTGCCACTGGCAGTCCGTTTTGGTCTCGTACCCAACCTGAAATTTGCTGCATACCGATATTGACTGGCACCACAATACCGTAACCGTTTAACGTCGATAACTGTATTCCCTCAACTTCAAAAAAAACCGGCGATTGCGTGGAAAAAGAAACTCCTCCTACTGGGAACTCAGACAATTCAAATCGACCAAAATTATCGGTTGTTATTCCAGTATCATAAAGCGAATTAACTAAACTGCGTACTTTGAGTTTTAATTTCGGAACATACCCACCATAGCTATCAACCACTATTCCTTGCAGTGGTATTAATTTCAATGGCTCGAGAACAATTTGCAAAGGCAACGTATCGTTGGTAATCGAAATTTTTTCTATATGCAGTGGCTTGTAGCTTTTATGGTTTTCGATACTCATTTGATAATGGTCACCCGCTTTTATACCCTTAAACAAAAAGGCTCCATGTTCATCGCTTGTAGTTGAGTAATATAAATTTCTATAAGGAGAACTTAATTTAACAACTGTATCAGCTACCTCAACACCATTTGTTTCACTGAGCCAACCGCTAAACGTTATTGCTTGGCTTGAAACTTGCTTTGAAGTATTAACCGGAAGATCTTTAAAATTGTTTATGCTGATTTCAAGCTGTGGGTTGATTGAGGCTATGGTTTTCTTGTTTTTTTTAATTTCAGCCTGTGTAGGTTTTTGCCCAACAAAATTACCGTCGCCGTTTAGTTCTTTTGATTGATCTAACAACGTAGAAGAAGACGATTGATATGAAAGTTGGTTTGAAAAACTCAAAAAGAACGCTGACATAGTTGCTAGCAACAATGCCGAGATTAGCGAAAGAAACATTTTATGTGTCACTATATTGTATAGTTTACCTCATGTGGGCTTAACTAAAAGATGATAGATGCTAAAAAAAGTTTCTAATTATGATGAGCTAGTAAAAAGTTTTTCTTGGGATATTCCTGAATACTTTAATATCGGTTATGAAGTCTGCGATCGATGGGCGGAATCACAACCTGATCGAACAGCGATCATTGACGTAAGCAACCCTTCCCAACCACAAGAGTACTCCTATGGCCAATTACAGAAATTATCCAACCAACTGGCGAATGCACTTATAGGATTAGGGGTAAAAAAAGGGTATCGAACTGCTGTTTTATTACCGCAAACTGTTGAGACGGCCTTAAGTCATATTGCCACCTTTAAACTGGGTGGCATTTCCATCCCTTTGTTTACTTTATTCGGTATTGATGCACTTCAATATCGAATTGAAAATGCAGGTATAAAAGTAATTGTTACTAACACCATTGGCGCCGACAAACTCAACTCAATTCGCAGCCACATACCCAGCCTTGAACATATTTTAGTTATTGATGGTGATAATAAAAATACAAGCAATTTTTATCAGCTAATTGAAAGTGAGTCTGAGAATTTTGGCGTTCTCAATACCAGGTCAGAAGACCCGGCATTGATTACCTATACATCGGGAACAACAGGGCAACCTAAAGGCGCGTTACACGCACAACGATCTTTGCTGGGACATTTACCGGGTGTGGAAATGAGTCACTATTATTTTCCTGAACCGGGCGACATCATCTGGACACCGGCTGACTGGGCTTGGATTGGTGGCTTGATGGATGTATTGATGCCTGCGCTTTACCACGGTGTGCCCGTCATCGCCTGTCGATTCGATAAATTCAGTGCTGAGGCCGCTTTTGATTTGATCGAAAAATACCAAGTTCGAAATTTATTTTTACCTCCAACTGCTTTAAAGCTCATGCGTGCAATTGGTGAACCGGAAAAGCGCTGGAATCTAAATGTCAGAACTATTGCCAGTGCTGGTGAAAGTCTAGGCACAGAATTGCTTGAGTGGGGACAGAAAACATTCGGCTTATCGATTAATGAATTTTATGGTCAGACCGAATGCAATATGATCGTCTCCGCTTGTGCCGAATTAATGCCTGCGCAACCAGGCATCATAGGATGCCCGGCACCTGGCCACGAAGTCGAAGTTATTGATGATAACGGTATCATAAAACCTCATGGAGAATCTGGTCATATCGCCGTCCGTGCGCCTGATCCTGTGATGTTCCTTGGATATTGGAATAACCTTCAGGCAACTGAAAATAAATATCAAGGACAATGGCTATTAACCGGAGATGTAGGCGTGAAAACAGAAGATGGTTGGTTAAAATTTATTGGTCGTGATGATGATGTCATTACCTCATCCGGCTATCGTATTGGCCCCGGTGAAATTGAAGATACACTAATCAAGCACCCCGCTGTAAAAATAGCCGCCGTGGTCGGAAAACCCGATCCTGACCGAACCGAAATCGTCAAAGCATTTATCGTTTTAAAAGATCATAACCAAGCCAGCGATGAGTTAAAAACTGAAATTCAAAACTGGGTCAAAGTACAACTTGCCGCTCATGAATACCCAAGAGAAATCGAATTCATAAAAGAGCTGCCGATGACAACAACCGGAAAAATAATACGTCGACGATTAAGAGAACACAGTTAGGCATTATCGTTTCATTAGCTTTCATCTCGTCATTCCCGCGCAGGCGGGAATCCAGTATTCTTGGTGATTGATGTGTATCGACTAATAAGATTTCTGACATACAATTCGGCTTAGTAACAAAACTTTCCAGAATATGATTCGACAAGTTGTTGAAGACATCTATCAAATCGGGACCAGCATTGCAGGTGAACACGGTTATGAATCAATTCAGGTTTATGTTCTACTGAATGACGGCAAACCAATTCTGATCGACACCGGTTGCTTTATTCACAAGCGGCAAATCATGGACGAGCTCCAAGAGTTGCTTAAAGATAACCCTCCTTCATTTGTCTTTTTGACTCACACCGAGTTGCCTCACACTGGAAATCTGGGCGCAATCCTCGATATCTGGCCAGACATTAAAGTAGTTATCTCTAGCGTGTTGTTGCCCTATAGTGAAATGCCCTATTTCGTTGACAGTAATAAATTGATGCAGGTAAGCCCAGGAGAAACTCGTAAGTTTGGGCAGCGCAAGCTAACATTTACAGATGCAATCCTAAAAGATCAACCGGGAACACTCTGGATTTATGACAATCAGACTAAGACATTATTCACTGCCGATGGCTTTGGTTATTTACATGATCAAACCAATCAAAATCAATTTAGTGATGAAATCCAAGGTGGAATTTCTCAACAATGGTTTGAGCATTACCATCGCGAGTCATTTGGATTTTTGCACTTGGTGAATGCAGAAAAATTGAATGCGGATTTAGACAGGGTATTTTCAAAACGCACAATCAATATTCTGGCGCCTACTCATGGCAGTGCCATACGCAATGACATTGACTCACATCTAAATCGTGTCAAGGACAGTATCATTAACATTAGCCAATCCAACTCTTGTGAACATTAAGATCATAGGTTCAGGTGATTCCCGCATTGGTATACGACAGATTACTGATAAGTTGTTTTGGTTATGTCATTGTCTAGGTGATTGCGCTGATCAGCATAATGCAGGCTTTCGAGCTGAGTTCGCCAGAATCGATCCAAAACTTGACCCTGATGCTATTGACGTGATTTATGCGGGATTCCTGTTCGTCGACGACAAAACTTTATTACTGGATAATCTATCTCCCGCACAGCATCAAACTATTGTGCCCGCTATCGAACATGTCCTGGGCAATCAGTCGCTAGATTACATTTGGTTGAGCCACGTCGAATTGCCTCATGCTGGAAATACCGTTCAGGTTCGTCGTCGATATCCTGATGCAAAAGTGATGACCTTTTCTCAAGGTGATCACTATGAAATCTATGGTCTCGAAGATGCAATACGATTGGATGTAGGTGAAAAAATTGATCTAGGCACCCTAAAACTAGAAATAGTCAAACCTTTATTCGTAGATCATGCTCTAACACAATGGGTGTATGAGCATCACACCGGCTTTTTCTGCCCCGTAGATTGGGGTCATAATCTGCATGCACCCAAACACTGCTTTCACTTTATGGATGAAATGCTCAAATCGGGTTATTCCATTGATCAATATATACGAGAGGTCGCTGTTATTTCACGCTACACATTCCCTTGGTTACGTTGGTGTGAATCAGAAAAAATACTAGCGATGATTGATCAGTTGTTTACAGATTTCGATATTCGCATTTTCGCTTCCTGTCACGGGCATATCATCCGTAAAGATATTGATAAATTTGCTGAAGCGTTAAAGCAAGCAATGCATAAATCTATTACTGGTGAATTCGAAATTGTCTATTAATCACACCTGTTTATTTGAATCCAAACAAAGCAATGAAATCTCTACCCCCATGTATTCGCATTCTCCTCAAAATCTGGCCGAATAGGGTTAATGATGCAAAACCGATGCTGACTTGGGGCCTGCATCACCACCCATTTTTCCATTCTCTCGATTACCACTGCTCCTAATGATTCCAACCTCTTTACTTCAGCATCAATATCATCAGTTTCAATATCAATGTGTATACGACTTGGGTGATCTACCTTTTGCAGGATGACCTGTGCTTCACCGGGATTACCTTCAAGTCGAACATATTTTTGGTTTATCCGACCTTCCTGGGACTCTGGTTGAGAGCCTAGTGTTGCGCCCCAAAACTCAGCATGATCGAATAGAGTATCTATTTGACAGTCGATGATGACAGCGCCTAAGCGACTTTTATGCATAATACGCTCCGAATTTTATGTCTTAGTTGAACTAACTCGCAATTGAATAACGTTATCAATTTAAGTCTTCGTTATTGGTTGACCAAAAGTAACTTTGTTACCATCAGGATCCCTTACTGAAAATTCTTTCATGCCCCAGGTTTGCTCGGTTAATTGAATGGTTAATGCAGGATAATTATCTGGTTTTTCAATGTTCAAACCTCGAGCGATATAATCCTGATAGAGTTGCTCAACATTACTAACACGCACATATATCAAATTCCCGAACACACCATCGCCCTCGTGCGATGACAAGTGCACCAAGTCATCACCTCTTCTGAGTTGTGCGTACTTTGACATAAAAGCATTTTCATCAAGATCAGGCGCCACCTGAACAACAAAATCGAGCACCTTAGTATAAAAACGCAGAGAAGTTTTGATATCACTGCATTTGATAAAGGGTTCGATTGCCATAACAATTTAATAAAATAATCTTTAAAGCTCTAGTTTACAGCAGGAAACCGATTGAGCTTTTTATCCTGCTTTGTGATTATTTTGAATTTCTGCTCTAAAACGATTAATCCATTCACGACTTTTATCATCGGCCAACTTCGCTGTTTTGGGCTTAATATTCTTAGCAAGAGTAGCATCAAGACCCAGAGCGGATAGAACTGTTGCAAGTGTTTCTTGCGGATCTACAGCTAATGATTCGTAGGTGAAATGCACAGGCGTAATTTCATTGTCAGCAAACCACTTAACCCATGCCGCATCATGCTCGTGTGCAACTTCCACGAGCTGGGCAAGAGCCTGGGCATCGTAAACTGCTTTTCCTGACGATTTCAGTCGCTCACGCTCTGTTCCATCAGCCCAACGGTGCCACAAACCTGTCTGTTCAGCTCTCAGATCAGACACCGCCTGAGCAACTTTATCTTCTCGGCAAAGATAAAGATAAACCGGTTCTCCAAAGGCAGACCGAAATCGTGCATGATCATTTGGCAAGCCAGGAAAAAACGACTCCAGTCTTTTTTCAAGATCACCAAGACTCTCCCACATCAAGCGCATACCAAAGACAGAAGTATTATTTGTGCCGTATTCCAACACCGCATCTAAATAAGATTGATCAAAATCATAGTTATCATTCCACTTAGCCGTTGATAGATTAAAGTAGTTGGGCCAGTCAAACGCATCAAAATTGAAAAACGAATCAGGGCGACCTGCTACGCCAGTTTCAGTGAGAAGATCACACAACAACGTACTCCCACTCCTGGGCGTGGCACAAATGATATATGTGCGTTTATGATTACTCATTGTATAGGAGAGTTAAAAATTCTATTTTAACGTTGAAAAACAACTTTTCCATTGCGGATGGTTTTGTCGACATCGGCAAATGCCATGACACTTTCTCTTGGATCAGAGTTTAGTATTACGATATCAGCGGCGTAGTTTTCTTTAATCATGCCATTCGATTGTGCTAATCCATATCTGCCGGCTGGTGCTGTGGTTAAGGATGCCAGAATTTCTTTATAATCTAATCCTGCTAAGCCTAATAGACGAAGTTCTTCCGATGTATCAGCATCTGTCATATAACCGACATCAGTGCCAAAAAGAACAGTAACACCTTGCTCACTGGCCAGCTTAACTTGCTCAAGTGCAGCAAGTTCAACCATATTAATAATGTGCATAGGAAAACTTTCTCTGGTTAAATCGTAACGCCATAGTTTTAGCGTTGGAACCAGCGCTACATTATTTTCACTCATCAGTTCAATAAGGCTTTTATCCCATGGTCCTTTAATTTGAGCAGGAAAAGCATGTGCCAGAATATCGACACCATTTTCAATCGCCACTCTGGCACCATCACTATCTGATGGATGAGCAAATACTAAAGCTCCTTTGGAGTGAGCTTGTTCAGTTGCAGCTAAAATGTGCTCGGCTTCCATAACTGTGACCTTACTTGGTGATCCCCAAGATCCTGTAAACAATTTAATACCATCAGCACCAGCGGCCAGCACATCAGCAACTAATCCACCAGCCTGCTGAGGACTCTTAAACTCAGGCAGCCTTATTGGCTTGATATAGTAGGGGCTACCACCTACCGGCACAAAACTTCCGCCGACTATTAGAATTTGTGGTCCATCAACGTCACCTGAATTTATTCTCTTTCTAATAGTTAACGTTTTTTCCAGCCATGAACCAGTATCAACCGTACCTACAAAACCCCAGCGTAGAAACATGTCGGACAATAAGGAACTAAGGGTTTCATTATCTTCATCAGCAGCTTCTTGCAATGATCCAGTATAGTGAACATGTGAGTTCCAGTAACCCGCAGTAATAAACTGGCCGGACACGTCAATGACCTTCGAATCTTCTGCAATCTCTATTAGCTCAGACGAGCCTACCTGACTGATTTTGTTGGCTTCAATGATTACAACGCCGTCTTCTATCGGTGCATCATCAGGTGCAGTGAAAACAGTTGCGCCGACAAGTGTAATAATATTGTTATTAGCGAAGCAAAACGGTAAACAGATAGTAAGTATTATTGCAGTTGCGACTAAATTCTTAATAAACGTTTTTAAAGGCATTTCACATCAAAGTTAGTAAGCGACTCTCAATGATAAATCGAATCGGATTAATTTATTCGCTTTTTAAAGCCGCTACTCCTTTTACACTAGTTTTTAGTTTATCCAGTAAGCCTCTCTCATCAGCGTATTTTTTGGTCACAAAACTTGGAAAACCGGTCAACTCAATTAGATCGCCAGACGGGTTCACATTTCCAAATACATAATACTCTGTGCCCACTTTCCCAAAGTGTTGTGAACAATTGTTTTCGATAATATTGGTCACTCGCACTTTGTCAGCAACTTCTCCTTTTAAACGCTCCAATACACTGAATGTTGCTGTTTCAAAATCACTTGTATGCGCTTCCAGATCAACGAGTTTGCCAAAAAAGATGGTGTTATTGGCGTTTGCGTATTTCTCCGGATCCTCAGTAATAAGATAAAAAGGACTGATTGCGCAGGCATAACTAAATAGTGATGTCTGAAGTAAAACCAAGAATAGTATTTTTTTCATGATTAAATAGTTTTGTCGAATAGCCCAAACTAAATCTTATTATAGAAGGTCAAAGTGATCGTTCACTGAAAAACGAACAAGTCCTCATTTCTGCTCCAGGACCAACAAACTCAGTGCAGTTCGTTGCGCCCCAGTTACATATCCTTAGATTGATAGGGAATGAGTGGCATCCAATAGTATTTAGAAAACTCCATTACCGTTTCGAACTTTCCCGCCAGAAAATAGCCCGTACAACCGCATGGAAAGGCTAATACCTTGAATAGCATCCCAGTGTTCAACCAAACGGCCATCAACTACCCTCCAAATATCGACAATGTTTAGACCCTGTGAATCATCACCCCGATGCTTCGCCTTCAGTGTCGCATGAGAATGCAAGATAACGTATTCGCCATCCACATAAATATGTTTAACGTCATAGCTAAACTCAGGAGCATTTTTCACTAAATCACTGAGAGTTTTGACCACGCCTTCAATACCATCGGCAATGTTGCGATTGTGCTGCTTGTAGGGACTGCCTGTGTATCGCTGTAAAATCTCGTCGAAATTATGATCGTTCATGATAAGTTGAACAAACTCCACGACGGCTTCGGCATTACGGGTGTCCTCGGTACTCCAATTCTCCTTTGTTAACGAATCTAAATTAATTTGGGGATTTGGCATGTTTTACTCCTGGTTGCTTAGATTACTTTGATCGCTAAATTTGGCAGCCATTAATTTAACTTTCATTATGCAAGTTAAATTATTTGATTGCAAAATGCAAGTGATTTAAGATAAATATTTGTTCAGAAGTAAAGCGAGATGCCATATGCCAAGACGTTCAGACTGCCCAATCTCCAATGTATTGGATTTTGTAGGCGATAAATGGAGTTTGTTAATCCTTCGAGATCTGATTTTTTTTGGTAAAAGCTCGTATTCGGAGCTATTAAATTCAGATGAAAATATGGCGACTAATATCTTATCCAGCCGTTTGGAAAGGCTTGAGAAAGATGGTTTGATCACCAAACAAACCGATAACAGCGATAAAAGAAAAAAAATTTATGCACCAACTCAAGCAGGCAAAGATATGCAGCCGATCATGCTAGAGATGCTTATTTGGAGCAGCAAATACGACCCGGATATCAACACCCCTAAGCAGGTAATTGAAGGGGCAAAAACCGACCGTGAAAACTTGATAAATGATTTATTGGATAGACTGTAAAGGTAGGTGTCGATGGCAATTGCAAACCATTTCTGTTTGTCACCGATCCTTTGTTTTGAATTTTCACACAAATTTCACTACAACTATAAATCGAGTCAGACCCGAATGGCACTTACTTATTGATAAGTAGTTGAATTAATTTCAAAAAAGCTGATCCAATGGTAAGCTTTAATTCGCTAAAACCACGACTCACCACAGGACCAACTTACCCATGAATAATACGCTTTCCCGTACCCGTCATCAACGTAAACGTGTGGAATATTATGCAAGTTCCAGTAGTAGCTATAGCTACTTTAATCTGCTCACAAGTGATGAACTGTTTGATACGGTGGAATCATTACTCCCCGATCATCGAGAACGCCAGTATCCCCCAACAGAAACGTTATCGTTATTTCTGACCCAAGCTATGAGTGCTGACCGTTCGTGTCAGAATATAGTCAACCAAACGGCCGTTGATCGACTGGTTGGTGGATTAGCACCAGTGAGTACCCACACGGGCGGTTATTGCCGAGCCCGCCAGCGTTTACCCAAATCAATGGTTATGAATTTAGCCCTGCATGTTGGTGAGTTAATTGAAAGCGAATCATCCAGTGAGTGGCTTTGGCAGGGACGGCGTGCTCAGAGACCGGGGTTGGGTTTTCCAATCTGTCGTATTGTTGGGATCACCTGTTTAGCTACCGGTGCCTTGCTGAATGCGACAATGGGGCGATTTAATGGCAAAGGTACTGATGAACAGAGCTTATTACGCACCTTGACCGATACGTTTAAGCCGGGTGATATTGTTATGGGTGATTCATTCTTTGCAACATGGTTCTTTATGTTGGACCTACAGAGCCGGGGGATTGATCTATTAATGGAACAGCAAGGAGCTAGACAACGTGTCACAGACTTTAGAAAAGGGAAACGATTGGGGCAACGCGACCATTTAATCACATTAGCAAAACCCAAGACCAAACCGCAGTGGATGAGCCAAGCCTACTTTGATTCAGCCCCCGCGTCCATTACCGTCAGAGAGTTTAGAGCGGGTGCTAAAACGATGGTGACGACACTCATCTGCCCTAAGGCAGCCCCCAAATCCGAACTTAAAGCACTATATAAGTCCCGTTGGCATATCGAGCTTGATCTTCGCAACATCAAAGACACCCTAGGGATGAACGTGCTGAGTTGCAAATCCCCTGATATGATTGAGAAAGAAGTCTGGGTGTACCTGTTGGCATATAACCTGATCCGTTGGATGATGGTGCAATCAGCATTATTAGTCGACATTAACCCTCGAAACTTGAGTTTCAAGCACAGCTTGCAACTGTGGCTGATCGTATCAATAAAAGTGACCGACGCTACGCCTGAACATCGTGCGGCTATATTGCACATGATCGCCCAGCAGAAAGTGGCTAACCGTCCAGGCCGAATAGAACCGCGGGCCGTAAAACGAAGGCCTAAGGCCTATTCACTACTAACCGTTCCCAGAGATCGGGCAAGGAAAAATATCATACAATATGGACATCTTAAAAAAATTAAGTAAGTGCCATTCGGGTCAGACCCTATTTCTTTCCCCGTTAGAGCAACTTTTTTATTCCAGCGCCAGTTGCCTTATAGTTGAGAATCGGCTGTTGATTACGATTGAATCTATATTGATGGAGCATGCGTTTTAATTTCAATAATGTGAATGAACTTTATAGTAAGGCCGTTAACTTGGTGAGCTATGGTTGAAGATGTAGGTTTGAGAAGTTGATAAGATATACAAAACAACTAAGCAGCAGCCTGAAAGCTTCCAGGCTCGGCTTCCACTGTATTTTAATTGTTGCTCACTCAGTTTTAACCTACACATCAGTTGCCAGTGATAGCGACTTCGATATATGTGATGATGTAGTTTCAAGTATTGAAACGTCACTCAAAGCTGCCAAGAAATATGAAAAACGGCGAGCTTACTATTCGGCAGCAGCAAAAAGTCGCAGAGATTTAGCACGTAAGGTTTGTTCAGGTTCACATTACGCAACTAGTTGTAGTCGGCTTAGTATAAGCGCTCAGCAACTATGTGGAATCGAACATACTCCTAATGCTAAACGCGATGTTGATGGCACAGATAAGGAAGGTAGTGAGGAAAATATTCAAACGCCCGAAACGGGGAAAGAAACTGAATTACGTCAACAGCAAATGCGGAATGAAGCAGCAAACGTCCGGGACGATATGGAGGATGTTTTTGATCAACTGCAAAGAATAGAGCAACATGCTGGTGACACTCCTACTTATGAAGATGAAGTTAGAATGAGCGAGTTACGTGATCTACTGGATGAGTACGCGGATGAGATAGAGGATATTGAGCGTAAATACGAGAAAGTATTTGGTGAGCCCCTTGAACCAGCTCCCCCACCATTGAAGGAAGTTTTAGATAATTTATTTGATGGTAAGTCATAAGAGCCAACCTAAATGGACAACCTTATTTGTGTTGGTTATGACAACTCGTTGAAAAGTCTTTAACTTAGAGGTTATTACGCTTTCTAGAGTGACGTGGGGTTACTCTAGAAATACTATCCCGGATGAATCGTAATATTTGGAAACTTATCGCTGTAGTCTTTTTTGCGCAGGGCGAGTTTGGCGGCAGCTTTGCGGGCGATGGTTTTGTATTTTTGGGCGATTGGGCCGTCCGGGTCGGCAATTACAGTGGGTTGACCACCGTCGGCGTTTTCGCGGATGGTGATGTCAAGCGGGATATCACCGAGAAAGTTCAGCTCATATTGGTCTGCCATTTTTTTCCCACCCTGACTACCGAAGATATGTTCTTCGTGGCCACAGTTGGAGCAAATATGGGTGCTCATGTTTTCGACCACGCCTAACACCGGGATGTCAACTTTTTCGAACATTTTGTAGGCCTTGCGAGCATCAAGTAAGGCAATGTCCTGCGGTGTGGTCACAATCAATGAGCCTGATACTGGCACTTTTTGTGCCAGGGTCAGTTGGGTATCGCCAGTGCCGGGTGGCAGGTCAATAATGAGATAATCGAGATCGTCCCAATGGGTGTTTTGCAGCATTTGTTCAAGTGCCTGGGTGACCATCGGTCCACGCCAGATCATTGGGGATTCTTCATCAACTAGAAATCCGATTGACATGATTTGCAGGTTATAACCGGATAAGGGTTCCAGGGTTTTGCCGTCTGTTGATGAGGGTCGACCACTTACGCCCAACATCCTCGGTTGGCTTGGCCCATAGATATCAGCGTCCAGCACGCCGACTTTGGCACCTTCGGCAGATAAAGCCAATGCAAAATTAGCCGTAAGCGTTGATTTCCCCACACCCCCTTTTCCCGAGGCGATGGCAATCATGTTTTTTACACCTTTTAGAGGCTTAACACCTTCCTGAACTTTATGAGCGACCATATCGGCATTAACTGAAACTTCTGCATTAACCACTTTCTGCTGAATGAGTTGGGCAAGCTCTGGATGCCAACTTTTAGCAGGATAGCCTAAAGCAACATCAATGCTGACTTTGTCACCATCAACCTTGATAGCCTTAATTGAATTACCCGCAACCAAATCGAGTTCAGTATGAGGATCAATTATGGATTTTAGTTGCTCTTCGATTTGTTCTTGGGCTACCGACATGACTATAAAGCGTCCACTTGGTTGAAAAGATGACTAGATTTTAGATCAACATGCTTGTTGATGCTCACTATATTCACTTTGATGATAAATCCTAGTACTGCTTTCGATTATCTTTTCGGCATCATCAAGTTGACTTTCCAGGGCAAGACTAAATCCAAAACGCTGGAAGAAATTTTCATATAGTTCAGAGCCCAGTGTGCCGACAGCATAATAGTGATCCTGGCTGACATCATATTCGACTACGATGGTGGTTAACGGTTGCGGTGCCGGACCTGACATCACCTGCGCTCCTTTGGCTGGGTCATACATACTTCTCTCCGAACAACAAAATATGACTTGTTGCGAACTGTTTGTGTCGGCAATCTTGTGCTCAGGACGATAATTAATAAAACTGATCTGCTTAGTCGGGTAGCTCATTTTATGTGCGCAAATGGCTGCGAATGAGACGATGGATTGATCCGGCCCGATTCCACCTGGCCAATGATATTGTCGGCCCTCCTCAGTGCTTAATTGCTGCTCAGTCGTAACGGCCTGGCCCAGATTAATCAAAAAACACGGCGTGGAAATGTATGGATAGTTGAAGATATAACATTGATTTTTTTTAAGCGAATTGGACGTCACCGGTTGGTCATTTTGACCTGTCAGCAATACCCGATTGTAGGGTTTGTATTGACTGCCTGCTTGAGCCAACAGTGTCGGATTAGCCACAACCAGCGCTGTGGCCGATAAGCAGCCTTTGAAAAATCTTCGCCGATTTATCTGCTCAGCCATGCCCCAGTTCCATGTAATCAGATAAGCTTATAGTGGTGACTTTACCGTCATCGGTCTCTAGTCGTAACTCAGCACTTGGCGTGACGGCTTTTACAATACCTGAATAGACCTTCTTCCTGGTGTTCAGCTCAACTCGATTATCGTCACTCTGTAATCTCACCTGCCACTGCTTAAAAATATAGTCAAAGCCGCGTTCTGCCCAGTTATTAATCTGCTTAATGAATTCACGCGCATAAGACTCCAATAACATTTGAGTTGTAAGTGTTTTGTTTCCTTCCGCCTGGTGAATGCTGATTGCATTAATATCTTGTGAATGGGTAGTGCTGGAAATATTGACACTGGCACTGATGACTAACCACTCACCCATTTCTGAAATACCTTGGTCCAACCAGACTGAGGCAATCTTATCCCTGGCAATCATAATGTCATTAGGCCAACAATAACCCAGTGCCGTCATCGCAGACACATGGCCGGCAATGGCATTGCCTAAACTGACAATCGCAACGATGAGTATCTCCTGGTATTTTTGTGGATCAAACTCGGGCCGTAATACGATTGCACAATGCAGATCACCATCATGACTAAGCCACTGCTTATTGAGTCTTGCTCTGGCATCGGCTTGACTCTTCACCCATACAATTGTGCCTTCATCATAGTCCTGTGCGGCTAAGTCAGACCCGCTTTCACGCACACATTTAACTTGATCTAACACGAGCAAGTTATAGGCCGCGGGTAATTCCGGATTGTTTGTGCTTAAGTATGATTCAGCCGCAATCATTAACTTGATTCTGTCTGTAGTAAGGTAGCCAGTGTTGAATGGCCTTTTTGTAAGGCATACTGCTTTGCTGTTCTGCCCACAGTATCTGTTAACGTTTTGTCAGCGCCATGGGTCATCAATAATTTGCTGATCTCCACATTGCCTTGTACCGCAGCATGATGCAAAGCCGTCGCTCCCTGATCATCTTGTGCATTAACTTGAATATCTTCCTGCGCCAATAGTAACTCGACTACGTATTTGCGATTCTCATAACTGGCCCTGTGCAGGGGCGTCCAGTCATAAACATCTTTGTTATTCACATCGGCCTGCTCATCGAGTAATAACTTCACCACCTCGGCATGTCCCTTGGCCGAAGCAATCATCAAGGCACTCCATCCGTTAGAGCCTTTGGCATCGACATCAACGTCTTCATCGAGCAATCGTTCAACGGTCTGTAAATCACCTTTGATGCAGGCAAACATAATTGCACTGCCGCCATTATCGTTTTTACTGTCGGGCTTTGCTCCTTTCGCTAACAGCCTACCCACCAGTTCGCCTGCTCCAGCTTTGGCAGCAATCATTAGTGCGGTTTTACCATTACCATCGGCTATGTTGACGTCAACTTCACTATCAATAAGTTGAGCGATAAGCTCAACATCATCACTATTAATCGCATGTAAAAACAGATTGTTATTGGCGTAGACGAGTGAAGAAATCGACGTTAAAAAAGCCACGAGCATTATTGTTTTTATTGCCGAATGCATAGGCTAATTACGTTGTTCTAATATCATAATGGCCGACTATTTCTGACAATGCTGACATGGCATTGTACTTACCTGTAAGCCTGATCAAGGCATCATGGCTGATCACCTGCTCAAGAATTTGGGCATAACCGCCTCGCTCCTGATCACTTAACAGTATTTGCTGAGAATGAATAACATTGTAGTAATCATCAGAAAAATAGAAGCGTAAATTTTGTTGTTCACTCAAATGTTTGAGTGTCTCAAACTGAATATCACCTAGTCCTGGTACGATTAACACTTCCCCAGCTAAAGGGTTTTCCACATCAGTTAATACTTCAAACCTGAGCATTACTACACTGGCACTGTTATGTTCAATCAACTCAGCCTCCAGAGTCACCGGAATGGCTTTATCACTGGCGCTCAAAATCTCTCTGTCGTGCTGACACTCATCCCCACCGAGTTCAAAGAAAACCGCTGATTCCCAGATACCGCCATCGAACTGCACCGGCACACAAGTAATCATGGCGCCGCTTTGTTGCATACTGCGGATAATGGAATCAGGGAATTTATGCATAACGGCTCAATTTAAGCACCGCTTGCAGACAGCTTGCAAGGTTATTGTAAATGTGAACTAAGTCGCTGAAACGTCGGGTTGTTCTTTATCCAACTCTATTTCATCGGCATGCTTGGCTTCATCTTTGACTTCGTCGTACCAAAGATCGTGATGCTGCTTAGCCCATTCAACACTGACCCGGCCTGTGGTCATACCCTCTAGCGCACCCTCAGTGCCTAGTGTGCCGATATAAGCATGGCCGAAGAAAGCAATAATCCAAATGACTGCAGCAATGGCGTGAACCTGATGCATGAATTGCATGGTCGAACGTGTGTTATCAACCAGACCCCACTGAGCGGCCCAGCCGATTAATACCAGCCCACTGCCACACACCGCTAATAAACCAACGATAATAACCAGCCAATACCAGATTTTTTCACCGCCATTGGCTTTTCCAGCACTGGGGTGTGCGTTACCAATAATACCACCACCACTGGTCAACCACTTGATGTCAGTGGCATTGGGAATATTGTTTTTAATCCAGAAAATCAGCATGGCAAACACGCCAATAGTGAAAAACGGGCCAACAATATTATGTAAGCTGATCGATAAAGATGCCCAGGCTGCGAAGCCTTCACCTCCTAAGAGCGGAATTAACACCGCACGCCCAAACAACATACTAAGGCCAGTGATTGAAAGAACAATGAAAAGGATGGCTGTATACCAGTGCATGGTACGTTCAAACAGTGTCCATCTAGGAACGGTCATGCCGGATTTTTCAGCTTCTACTCGAATTTTGCCTTTGATAAGGAAAAACAACAAAATCAAGGCCAGTGATCCCAGGATGGCCCAACCACCATAAGTGGTGATCATTTTATTCCTGACTTGCCGCCAGTTTTGGCCACCATTATTAATAAACACACCCGCTTCCGGACCGCTGACTGCAGAATAGCCCGCTTGCCCTTCACGCACCGCACGCCAAAAATTCGCTCGATGATTTTGATCGTCGGTCACTTGCGCATAACTTGTACTTGTCGGTAAAAGATACGATGCTGTGGGCAAAATCATGGCACTCAATACAATAAACAGCATTGACCAACCCATCACTCTGAATCGATTTTTAGATTTCGGTTTGGTATTTGTTGTTTTCATGACAGACAAATCTCTTGTAGGTTAACTAACGATCCATTTGGTTTTTGAGCCGGTCCTGCAAGGCCGCTGTGTCTACTGACAAATCATCCGTGGCGCCTTGATAAACACCGGGCTCATGAATCGTTACATCTTCAACTTGTTCACAACCTGAAACGAAGGCGGCTAAAAAAGTGGTTAGTAATAAAAATTTAAGGGGAGTTGCCTCCCCTGTTGGTTGTTTAAGCATTGTCACCATAAGCCGTTTCCCAGCCCCAAGTGTTGGGTCGACCACCACGCTTGAGTATGCGTTCACGATAAATATCGGCCACCATATCGCCATCACCTGCCAGCAGCGCTTTGGTCGAGCACATTTCAGCGCAAAGTGGCAATTTACCTTCGGCCAAACGGTTGCGGCCGTATTTTTCGGTTTCAGCCACCGAGTTGTCATCTTCAGGTCCGCCTGCGCAGAACGTGCACTTATCCATTTTGCCACGCACTCCAAACGCATTTTCTTGCGGATATTGTGGTGCTCCAAACGGGCAGGCGTAGAAGCAATAACCACAACCGATACACAAGTCTTTATCGTGTAAGACCACACCATCATCGGTGGTGTAAAAACAATCCACCGGGCAAACCGCAGCGCAAGGCGCATCGGTACAGTGCATACAGGCAACTGAGATCGATTTCTCACCAGATTCACCATCGCCTAAGGTGATAACACGGCGCCGATTCACACCCCAGGGAACTTCGTGCTCGTTTTTACAGGCAGTTACGCAACCGTTGCATTCGATACATCGCTCTGCATCACATAGAAATTTCATTTTAGCCATAACTATTTCCTCCGCTTAAGCGATTGATAAACGACACAGGCTAACTTTGCTTTCCTGCATCTGGGTTACTGAATCATAGCCATAGGTGAATGCCGTGTTACAGGCTTCACCTCTGACATAAGGCTCGGTGCCTTCCGGGTATTTATCGAGCAAGTCCTTACCTTGGTAATGACCACCAAAATGGAACGGTGTGAAAACCACTCCCGGTGCCACCCGCTGGGTGATCATGGCTTTGACTTTGATCTTGGCCCCTTCTGGCGTTTCAATCCAAACCATTTGCTCATCCTTGATACCGTTGTCATTAGCATCTTTGGGATTGATCTCGACAAACATCTCTTGTTGCAATTCCGCTAGCCAGGGATTGGAGCGACTTTCTTCACCACCACCTTCATATTCAACCAGACGCCCACTGGTAAAAATGATTGGGAAGTCTTTAGAGAAATCCTGAGCTTGAATCGATCCATAACGTGTCGGCAACCGGTAAAAGCGTTTGCGATCTTCGTAAGTCGGATATTTAGCCGCCAATTCACGATCAGGTGTATATAATGGTTCGCGATGTATGGGCACTCTATCCGGGAAGGTCCAGACAATAGCTCGCGCTTTAGCATTGCCAAATGGTGCACATCCATGGCTAATGGCTACCCGTTGAATACCGCCTGACAAGTCGGTCTTCCAGTTTTTGCCTTCGGCAGCCGCTTTCTCATCAGCGGTTAAGTCATCCCACCAGCCAAGCGTTTTTAACAAATCAGCAGTGAATTCAGGATGACCATCCTTGATTTCATTACCAACTGGCCAAGAATCTTCAGCCAAAATATTGTTGCCTTCATGCTCAACACCAAACCGAGCTCTGAAGTTCAAACCACCTTCAGCCACTGGCTTACTAGTGTCATACAACACCGGTGTGCCAGGATGTTTCATTTCAGGCGTGCCCCAACATGGCCACGGCATACCATAGAATTCACCATCGGCGGGTCCGCCTTCGGCTTTAAGCGTGGTGGTGTTAAAGGTGTGTTTGTTCTCCATATGGAGTTTGAGCCGTTCCGGACTTTGACCGGTATATCCGATTGTCCACATACCGCGATTGAACTCACGAGTGATGTCCTCGATCAGTGGTTCATCACCATTAACCTCAATGTTTTTACACAACTCATCTGCAAAACCCAGTTTCTTGGCAAATTTGTACAGAATCGTGTGGTCGGGTAATGACTCGAACAGCGGTTCGACGACTTTTTCACGCCACTGCAGTGAACGATTCGATGCCGTCACGGATCCATAAGTCTCAAACTGAGTACAGGCGGGTAACAAATAAATTCCGTCAGTACGATCATTCATTACCGCTGCATGTGTGGGATAAGGATCGATAATTACCATCATGTCCAGCTTTTCCATGGCCTTTTTCATCTCCGGTCCACGGGTCTGGCTGTTGACGGCATGACCGTCATAAACCATGCAGCGAATGTTATCTTTTTGCCCGATGTTCTCTTCCAGCACGCCATCCACCCAACGGGAAACCGGGATGCCTTTGTAGTTCATTGGATTGACCGGCTTGCCCTTATCGCCTTCAACCTGTTCTTGATCAAACCGGGCTTTGACCCATTCGTAATCCAGGCCCCAGACTTTTGACCAATGCTTCCATGAGCCTTCTGAAAGACCATAATAGCCAGGCAAGGTATGTGATAACACGCCAAAATCAGTTGCACCCTGAACATTGTCATGACCGCGGAAAATATTTGCACCACCGCCTTCAACACCGATATTGCCCAGCGCCAACTGAAAGGCACAATAAGCTCTGGTGTTATTGTTACCAATCGTGTGTTGAGTGCCGCCCATACACCATACGAAAGTGGCTGGACTGTTTTTGGCCATCATTTCAGCAGCGGTTTTAACTATATGCTCTGGTGCACCGGTCACTCGCTCAGTTTCCTCTGGCGTCCAGTTGGCAACCTCGGCACGAATCTCATCCATGCCGTACACACGCTGGCGAATGTATTCTTTATCTTCCCAACCGTTTTCAAAGATATGCCACATCATGCCCCAGATAATGCCGACATCAGAGCCAGGACGGATGCGGACAAAATGATCAGCATGGGCGGCCGTTCGGGTAAACCGCGGATCGATAACAACCATCTTGGCGCCGTTTTCCTTAGCTCTAAAGATATGCTGCAAAGAAACAGGGTGCGCCTCGGCCGGATTTGACCCAATAAACAACATGCACTTACTGTTGTGCATATCGTTATAGGAATTTGTCATGGCGCCATAACCCCAGGTATTGGCCACACCGGCAACCGTGGTGGAATGGCAAATCCTGGCTTGATGGTCGACATTGTTGGTGCCCCACATGGCCGCAAACTTTCTGAAAAAATACGACTGCTCGTTGTTGTGTTTGGCTGATCCCAACCAGTACACCGAATCCGGGCCGGATTCTTCTCTGATTTTGAGCATGCCATCCCCGATTTCGTTAATGGCATCATCCCAAGTCATTTGTTTCCATTTGCCGCCTACAAGCTTCATTGGATATTTGACTCGGCGTTCACCATGCCCGTGCTCACGGACAGCAGCACCTTTCGCGCAATGAGCGCCAAGGTTTAAAGGTGAATCAAAATCAGGTTCTTGCCCAGTCCAGACACCGTTTTGCACCTCGGCTTTGACTCCGCAGCCCACAGAGCAGTGCGTACAGACGCTGGTTTTGACGGAAATTTCGCCCTCAGCCGCTGCGCTGGCCGCGTGAACTTTTTTGACCCGTCCGGGTGTCAGCATACCGGCGGCCGCACCGGCACCCAGAGTAATCCCTGAGCGTTTTAGAAATGTACGCCGGTTAATAGCTTGTCCGATGCCGGATGATTTGTCTTCAATTTCTGGGGACTGTTTTCGAATCAGTTTCATGATAAATCTCCTGTAGTCGTGCTGTGGTTGCCGTTACTTGTGATAACTGACAGCACTTAGAATCTGGCCAATCGATAATATTCTTTGACATGTTTGGTCTCTCGATAACCCTGCTTTGACTTCGGTTTAACACTAGATGTGTCCTCCGCCATCGTTTGTCCGGTTACAGCTCCTGTACCAACAGCCACTGTCGTTATAGCCGCTCCTTTAAGCACAGAACGTCGATTTAATTTTGAGGCATCGCTTGTCTTCATAAGGTTCCTCTGCATTGTCATGCGTTAATGTTCCTGGATATTCAAATAATGGTTTTCTAACTCAATAAATCGTTGGCCCAGTAAACCGACCGATTTATAAAACTGAGCTGATGGAGCTGTTTGTAGCTCCTGGAAAAACTTTTCTGCCCATGGATGTAAGTGGCGAATGTAAAAACGTCGTTGCTGATAGCCTTCGACATCTGCTGCATTGATCAAAATCGACATGGATTCAAACAAAGCCGCGATATGATCCTCCGGATCTTTTTGCTGGGGATCTGCTTCTATGCCAAGCATTTTCAAATCATTACGTAAGTCACTCAGTGGCTTGTCCATCAAAAAACCGGTTAAGTGCCAAGAGCCATAAGGGATGACCTGACCACGGCCTAGCCCAATAAATAAATCATGATATTCATCATCGAGCTGATCGAGAGGATAAGAATCAGCTGCCCGTTTTAACTCAAGCCAAGCCTGCCCGATGCTATCGGTTTCTACTTGCTCATGGTGCTCAATATGGATGAGGTAATCGACTAAATCCTGGTTTGGGATATGACTGAGAAGTGAGGATAGGATGGAATAAGTGTCAGAACGGGCTTGATCTACATCGTCTAATAGCGCTGTAGATTCTTTATTTTTAATTGCCTGGCACTCGACAACGGAAGATTGTCTTAAGTCCACTCCTTTTTAGTTGCTCGGTTTTCTCTGGTGAAAGATTTTTTAACTAGAGTAATGATAGCGTTTACAGGAATTTTTATCAAGGAAAACAGCGATTAAGTCATTGATTTTGTTAAATTTATTAATGATAACAATAATGCAAACTATTCGTATTTGTTATATTTAAATGTTCTTTCCTTAGGTGATATTTTGACTAAGCCTTGGTATGGCCTGAGTAGACGTCAATAACGCGACAATCCTCACACATTTGCAGGCGCTTTAGTGCATCTGGGTTGTCAAACATCCAATGATCTTTTAGTTTTTCAGTCATTTTCTCGATCATTGATTTGGTAGCAAAAGGTTTGCCGCAACTCAAACAACGAAACGGCTGTTCCTCGTTGATTACCCTAGTACTGTGTACCAAATCATAATCAAAATGGATACGAGGTTTAAGCTCAATTGCTTGTTCTGGACAGGCACTGGCACAGATTCCACATTGCAGGCAGTTGGCCTCAATAAATTTCAAAGCCGGTTGCTCTCCCCCATCTTGCAGTGCTTTACCAGGACAAACCGACACACAGGCCATACACAAGGTACAAGCTTTATTATCCACTTCGATCTCACCAAATAATGATGAGTTGGGTAGCGTTATCTCTTCTATGCTTGTATCAGAATTATTCTGTAAAAACGTTAATGCAGAACGAATAACATTCCGCTTATTACCAACTGCCGCAAAAGTTGCCACATCATTAATAACTGACTGTTGTTGATTACGGCCCGTTAATTCGTCTATTTTTTCGATAACTGATAACTCGTAATCGTTAAGCTCAAGTTTATTGAGTATCGTTCGTAACAAAAGAAGATTTTGCTCAGTGGTAACTCTAACCTGATCTGTCACTGAATCTGGCACTAATAAATAAATACTGTTCGCGCCGTAAGCAAGTGCACAACTAAGTAAATCCAAACCGACTGATCCAATTTCTTCGACTACAAATGGAATTACATCTTCGGGCAGTTCTACAATATTGTTTTTTACTAGTTCATGACCATGTTCTTGATCGTAGATAAGCAGTGTTATTCCTTTGTTGGAATTAATTTCACGCAATTCACGGATCAATCGTCTGAGCAAATCAATTTGCTCTTCGGCTTTGGGATAGGTGTAACTGATTGCCCCGGAAGGACAAGCGCTGGCACAACTGCCCCCACCCTGGCAGAGATTGGGATTTACTTGAATTTTATCGCCGATTGAAATTATCGCTTCTGTTGGACAGGCTTCCAAACATCGAGTACAACCGCGAACACCACTATTACCATGTGCGCAAATCGATAGGTCGTAATCAAAAAACTTCGGTTTCTCGAATTCACCAATCAACTCCCCAATTTGTTCCAATGCAGCATTCAGTTGATCTTGATCATGACCCACATGGTAGTACCCAGGTGGCTTGATCGCGGCTCCAATCAGCGGCTCATCGTTGCAGTCCACGACCTGATCAAAAAGGCCGTTAGCGATATTAAATAACAAACCCAGATTTTGATTCTCATCGGGTGAAGAAGTTGATTGTGATGAATCGATAAACGCTTCAAATCGACCGAGATAACCTGAAACCTGTAATTCAGCGACCTTCCAAGCATTGGTGATTGTTGCTGCCTCGGATTTTTGGGCTGGAATAGCAAGATAGTTCAATAATTTATCTGGTAATTTTGTCTCAATCTCTAAGGCTAAAGGCTGCTCTGCAACAATCAAAACTCGATTAGAACTGACATAAGAAACCATGCCGGTTGCTGATGGCAACCAAGTTTGTTCAGCAAGCACTTGGTTACGAATCTTTCCTGCTTCAGTTTGTGCCGGTAAATCAAGGTTCAACACCTGTATGTAGCTATTCATAAGCTAAACCTTATCACCGTTTTTGTTTTCGTCTTGATCTTGTTGTTCGGTGTCATCTATGTCTGATTCAACATCATCCCGCTCGGCAACTTGATCGACATTCTCCTGCTCAGTTTCCTCGGATTGTTGCTGCGCTGCCATTAACTCTTGTTCTTCTGCGGCCTTTTTCCTTTCTTCGGCCAATTCAAACTGATGTTTCATATCACTGGTGATAATATCACCCAAGGCGGCAAAGCTACGAAAGTCATCATCATAGTCATCCAGGCCATCGCGAACATTGAATTTTGCACTGCGGAAAAGTTTGCGTAAGGCTAACTGACGCAATTCATCACTAACCCCTGGAGATAAGAATCCAGAATAATCACTGTTTTCATCTAAGCTTTCTACAGGCGGCATGTCTTCATCGGTTAAGTTCTGAACTTGTTGCTGAGACTTATCCTCAGTGGCTAGTGTTTCGTCTTCCTCAATAAGCAAATCAGGCAGGTGTTCCTCTTCGCCTTTTTTTCTTGACCAACGGGTCAAAAAATCTTCTTCCGGTTTATCCCCGAGCTTTTTTCGCATATAGCGAGTCCTCCAACCAATCTTTACGTTTGCGTTTTTTCTTTTTTATCGGCTTGTAATGTGCAACAACATATTGTTCTAATAAATTTCGAATAGTCTCGGGCATGGCAATGGACAAGACAATATCATCTGATTCTAAATGTCCAGTGGCCTCATCCTGGTTGGCTGTGACATACCTAGGCTCAATTTCCATATCACCTGCCTCACCGTCACAAATTACAAATAAGAACGGCGTTTGCGATAACAGGTTATACCAATATCCCTCAGAGCCATCTTTGTACAAGTCAAGTTTCAGCCCTCCCCAGAAAAATCGGTGAATGGAGCCATTATCATGCACTGTGACCTTTTGATCATACTGAGCAATGTTTTCACCTGTCACAATCGCATAGGCATCCCATTGTGGAAATGCCCATTTTTTATTTGGATCAATACGGCGCTGTAAAATCACAGCCAACGGAATACTGATTCGGGTTTTGGTCTCAATCACATCTTCAATGACTGTAGATGCTGGGATGGGATCATTCATCACTCAGTTAATCGATTTTTATTGATTCCTCAATTTTCATAGTGACATCAAGCTCATCAATTTGCAGAGTCATGACCGCTTTGAATTCATCACCCTGTCCAAGTTTATTTTGCGCACTTGCCTGATTAACAGCTTCTTCAATTGTACGCTGTGATGTAACGCCCACCTTCTTTAAAAATTTACGAATTTGCATATTCAATGAATCTTTATCCATAAGATCTCCTATAGTGGAATGATTGTTCTTATACATAATAGCTGAAAAACAGCCATTAATTGAGCAAAACAGCGATCGGTCTTTTTTTAAAAGAGGGTTTGTGGCCAATTATCAGGGGTAGAAAGCAAGATCGCTCCGGCTAGGAGCGATCTTTAACGTAGGGGTATACTTCAAGTTAAGTAATACTGATAACTAGCGTTATCAAGTGAGTTAATTATATTACTCAATTTTGGAATTAGGAGTCCAAAACCCCATTATTTCTGGTTAAAGTATTACATTATTTAAGAATTTACATTTTGAAACATATACTTGCGATACTTTAAGTTGATTAAAAACTCGGTCGCACTGCCAGGCCGATATTATTTTCGTCCAAACTCACATCTTTAATTGTCAGATAATTGATTTTTAGTGTTTGTTGCTTAAGTTGCTCAATTGATACACCTAAAGCACCAAGCAACGAATCCGAAACGGATAAATCACCTATTTTGAATGCAATATTTTCAGCAAATGCTAATTCACCATTTTTAGCAACAGGTTGGCCAGTGATAGCAAGATAGACTCTTTCATCATCCAGCACTGACAAAATTTCTAGTAAATCGTTAAATTCATCGATATTCTGATCATTTTGCTGTTTTAACTTTTCTAGATTAATCACCGAACCGATCTCTAATTCATTTTCATGAATCTGCGCCCGAACGATATCACTTACTGCCAATAATTTCTGACCGCCCTTATCCACAGCAATACTGGTTAAAATCAAGGCATTGAATTCATCCTGGTTTAAAAGAAGCTTTCCGGCCAACAAATCTGAAAGCTTGCTGCTAAAAAACGCTTCCATGCCCCGGTTTTGTATTATCTTCGACAGCTCTGCGACAGGATCATTGGCACCTTCAAGTGCAGTATGATCGTACCAATCTGGCAAGGAACTGGCTTTCATCCAGCTAAAACCCAACACCCCGGCAATGACGAGAAGAATAAATAATAAGATTCTGAACATATGACTAAATTAAAGATGATTGTAAATGAAATACAACTATAATCCGTTAAACACTATCTCCACGAAATCCATCAAGCAAATTTCTGGTCTTGATTAATTCCAGAGTCTGCAAACCTTCAGTAAATTCCTGATAAAGACCCGACAATTTGTGAAGAACGTGGTTTTGTTTTTCGCACATAATTTCCAATTGGCTAAGCAGAATACGCAATTCTACTGTTTTCGCCTGTTGTTGTTTGGAAATTTCGAGTGCATTTTGCAATAAAGACAGAATCTTATTACGATCATCCAGATTGATTTTAGATGTGGCTAAAGCTTTGAGTCGAAGCAACTCAGGCTTTGATGAGTCGATCATCTTTTCCTCAACGATAGCTAACCCACCAACAGCAGCCTCCAAAGCTGTTTGATATCTTCGAAGTTGAATATTTGACTCGGCTTTTAAAGAATAAAAGTAAGGTAATGCAATTTCAGCCCCTGTACTTCTATAAAGCTCAACACCACGCTCGATATCTTTCAAGCCATCAAGATCTTGCTTGAGCGCAGTCAGTGAAGCACCTAATAATACGTACCCCCAGGCTTCCCAAAGTGGAAAATCATGCTCTTGACTGAGCGTAACTCCTTGCTCAGCAATTTGCCTAGCATTAGCGAATTCTCCCCGCTCATAGCAAACCGCAGCATAAAACCCCAGGCCCCATGTCAAACTGGGGTAATGTTCATTTCTTCTTGCTAACTCAATTGAGGCTTTAACTTTATCTAGTGCCTGGTCTATAAATCCTAAAGCCCAGAGGTTACGAGATTGATAAAACAGCGATACCACTCCAGGATCAACAGAAAATACATAAGCATGATCTTTGTGTTTCCCTCGGTCATAAAGATCAGCCACCTTATTTAAACCGGTTTGCGACGCTGAATAATTACCCAACCAGTAATTTTCCATAGCCCTTGATAACAATGATTCGATTTCAAATTCATTACTCTGTCTAGCCCTGGCAAGCTGCTGTAATTGAGTAGAAATATCCCGTGCATTGGTTAGATCGCCACGTAAAAAATTACTTCCCCAAAGTCCACGCAAGCTGGTAAATAAATTCTCTTTATCCTTTAATCGCTGACTCAAATTAATTGATTCTCGATATAGTGCTTCGACTTCCGGTGAGGCCCAACTCTCCACTGCCATTAACGATGGTCCCAATTGTATTAGTAATTCAAGCTTCAGCTCGGTTTGCTTATCACCACTTAATAAATCAAACGCTTTACGAAAATGACTCACAGCTTCAATGTTTGCTGACAATCTCTGCGCCTTAGTGCCTGCAAGTTGCCAGAAAATTACTGCCTTATCATTGTTACCCGCCTGAGCATGATGATAAGCCAATAGCTCAGGCTGTTGATTTTGTAACTGTGGTTGCAATTGTTGATAAGCATCTATAATTTTTTGGTGGATGAGCTGACGCTGTGTTCGCAACAATGCATCATGTGTCGCATTACGCAACAACACATGTTTGAACTCAAATAAATTAGGATCATGTTGATCGACCTGGCGCAATATATCTGCATCTATAAGTCGCTTTAGCACAAGCTCAAAATGCTCTACTTCAATCTGGGCAATGGTTTTTAATATAGTTAGCTCAAATTGGCTACCTATGGCCGATGCAAGCTGTGCCAGCCATTTCTCCTGCGATAATTTATCAAGTCGCGACATGAATAAGTCATGCAAAGACTCAGGCGCAAATGAAACAGCGTCGGATACTAAATGCAGCTTCTGCCGGGTTGAATCCTGCTCAAATATATTCTGTTCAGATAAATATCTTGCCGATTCTTCCAGATACAGAGGATTGCCGTTACATGAATTGATTAACTGATTTAATAAATGTGCAGGTAATTCAATATCATCAATAATATTTTTTATCAGCTCCGCACTTTGATCATATGTAAGCAGATCGAGTGGAATTGTTAAATCTACAGGCAGTTCTAAATGTGATTTATCACGCGAAGTGGCAAGTAAACAAATATTAGTTAACGACTTTGTTTCTAGAAATTTCAAAAAGAAATCCCAGGTTGTAGGATCAATCCAGTGCAAATCCTCCACGACGATGAATAGCGATGACTGATTAGCCAAGACCTGAGCCATCTCTACTAGGGTGTTGTAAATCTGATTTTTGTACTTTTCAGGTTCAGTGTCTATTGCTTGACCATAAACAAAATTTACTAATAAATTGATTGTTTGGTCTATATATTGATCGTCAAAACAATTTAACCCTTTCATCAAAGCATACAATCTTGCTCTGGTGTTAATTTCGTCTTTGCTGCCCCTGCTAATGACTTCAATAAACGGATATAAAGCTGTTTGTGCATGATAAGGCGAGCAGTTAAATACAATTACTTTTCGCGATTGAGTTTCAATCCACTGCCTAAATTCCCATACTAATCTGGATTTACCTATTCCCGCCTCGCCTACCACAGTGACAGTTTTGAGCTGATTGTGTTGAGAACTACGCCAGATTTTTTTTAATTGTGCCAGCTCCTTGCTACGTCCAGTGATTTGTCTGCCTCTTTGCTGTGAGGCACTTAAGAACCGTTCAACCTGCTCAACTGCGCTGTTTACCGTATAAGCAGCTACTGACTTATTCACTCCTTTAATCTGTTGCTTACCCTGAAAATCACAATTAAAAAAATCCTTCACATTTCGATATGTTGTTTCACTAATAATTATTTGATTATTGCTAGCATGTGATTGCAGTTTGGCGGCAATATTAGGCGTTTCCCCAACAATGCCCATACTTTCAGCAATTTCTCCGTGACCAATATCTCCGATGACTGCTCTCCCGCTGTTGATGCCAATACGAACAGCCAGCTCTACTTCTATATCAAGTGCCAGGTTTTCCTCCTTAGTAACTTGCTCGACAATATCCAAGGCAGCATAAATAGCACGTTGTGCATCATCCTCATGAGCATGTGGATAACCAAAATAAATCATTACTCCATCACCCTGGAAATCCGCTACATAGCCATCCCATTTCTTGACCATTTGCATGCACAAATCGCGATACTCAATTAATAAATTGCTTAAATCTTCAGGGTCTAAAAGTGTCGATAAGCCGGTAGAACCTACAAGATCACAAAACATAACTGTGATGTGGCGACGTTCAGTTGAAAGTTGCAAATCCTCTTGTAAATTTGCAACCAGGCTTTGAGTTAACTTAGTACCACATTGTGAACAGAATTTTGCATCCGCTTGCGCAACAGAATTGCAATGCTGACATTGAATATATAGAGGTTGATTGCAATCAGGACATTGATCATAGTTTCCCGACACCTTCCTTTTGCAAGATTTACAATATTTCATTGCGACTCTACCCGGATACGGCTATACCAAAATTTATTATTATTTTTTAAGATGCTTTATTTATGCAGTATATACTACAAATGAAACTATTTCATGCATTACCAATTAACATCCCTACTCCAAAAACAAGCGCGCCGCCAAGCGCAACTTGAAAAATAGCTCGTGGCCAGGGGGTTTCCATATACTTATTTTGAATCCAGGTGATCGCCCATAACTCAAAAAACACCACAATGATTGCAATTGTTGTTGCTGTCCAGAAGTCTGGAATCAGATAGGGCAAGGCATGACCTAACCCACCAATAGTGGTCATGATTCCGGTTGCCAAGCCACGTTTAATAGGTGAGCCACGCCCTGAAATTACTCCGTCATCTGAAGCAGCTTCCGTGAAACCCATTGAAATCCCGGCTCCAAGTGAAGCGGCCAAGCCCACTAAAAATGTTTGCCAGGTATCACCTGTTGCAAAAGCTGCGGCAAAAATTGGCGCCAATGTAGACACAGAACCATCCATTAAGCCGGCCAAGCCAGGTTGAATATAAGTCAATATGAATTGTTTGCGCTCGGCTTTTTGTTCAACTTCTTTTATATCATCAGGAACGTATTTATCTTCCAGACGTCTCGCCAAATCACCATGTTCAGTCTCTTCAGCAGCTAAATCTCCGAGCAGTTTTCGAGTATCGGCATCTTGTGTATGTTGGGCCGCGGCCAAATAGAAACGCGCAGCTTGCCGTTCCATTTCTTCTGCTTGTGCTCGCATTTTCTCAACAGTTTGATTATGCATTAACCAGTCTGGTTTACGTTCGTAATAACCTCTTACATGTTCACGCCGAATTAATGGAATACGATCACCAAATCGCTTTTTATACATGTCAATAAGACGCGTTCGGTGGTCATTTTCTTCCTCGGCCATATCCTCAAAGATTTTCGCGGTATCGGGATATTGGTCAATTAATGCATCAGCATAAGCTTGATAAATTCTCCCATCATCTTCTTCCGAAGAAATGGCAAGAGCTAGAATTTCTTTTTCCGAGAGTGAGGAAAAATCGCGTTTTCCTGCTTTAAATAAACGACCAAGCATGAAGTAAAGTGTAGTTTAATAAGGTTATTTTACCAAACCAACGAATAGCTAACATTCTCAAACATTTGATTAAACTAAGGAGATAACCATGATTGAGCGCTTTCAAACCGGGCAGCGTATGAGTCAGATCGTTAAACACAACAATACTGTTTATCTGGCGGGCCAGGTAGGTAATGTGGAAAGTAACGTCGCTGATCAGACACGTGAGTGTTTGGAAAAAGTTGAAACATTGCTCCAAGCAGCCGATTCCAGTAAAGAACAGATTCTGCAAACTATTATCTGGTTAGCAGACATGACCGATTTCGCTGAAATGAATAGCGTCTGGGATGCTTGGGTTGCCGAAGGCCATGCTCCAGCCAGAGCCTGTGGGGAAGCCAAATTAGCACGACCTGAGTTAAAAGTTGAGATTATTGTGACGGCTGCTTGTGACTAACTTTTTACTAAAATCGATCAAAGCGATAAGGTTTTAGATCCCAATTCGTCGATGCCTTTGCAACCATATCTGTAAGCAGTTTTCCAGTATTGGGCGCCATACCGAGCCCATAATGGCTGTGGCCAAAGGCACCGAATAAACCTTTAAAACCTGGAGCTTGATCAATGACCGGCAAATTATCCGGAAAGGATGGTCGATTTCCCATCCATCGTTGTGTCTCGTCAGTATTTAAATCTGGCAAGAGCCGTTTGGTTAAAGTCTTTAGGATTTCAGCTCGTTGATAATTTGGAGGTGAATCAACCTTCGCTATCTCTGAAGTTCCAGCGCTACGAATACCATTTTCCATCGAACTGACTACAATCTTGGCCTCACTGTCCAAGACTGAATTTACTAGCTCAACACCCGGATGAGTAAATTCAAGGTGATAACCTCGTTCAGCCATTAATGGCAATTTAATCCCCAACGGTTCTAGCAGTTGCTTGGACCAGATACCGCCACATACCACTACATTCTCGGCTTTAATGTTTTCATTAGAGCTCTCTAAGACAAAATCATTATCCGTTGGTTGTATTTTCTTTACTTCAGTCTGTGTGAATCTTGCACCCTGCTTAAACGCTTTTTCTGCTAAAGCCTTACAGAGTTTTCCCGGTGCAAACGCCCTCGCCTGATCTTTTAGAATTACGGCGCTATGATATTCATCAGAGATAGCAGGCTCGATTTCATTGAGTTGTCCAGCATCAGCAAATTCAATTGGTGCGCCATGGTCAAGCCTGAGTTGCCAGGTTAGATCTTTTATATTAGGTCTGGATGGTCCACGAAATACATTGACATACCAGCTATCATGCAACAAGTTTTCTTTTCCAGTTCCATGCAAATATTTTTTATAACCGTTGACGTTATCTTTCATTAATACATCCATGGCGTCTGAGATGGACTTCAATTTACCCGGACGTGAGTTAGCAAAAAACTGTAGTGACCATGGGATAGCGGGCAAAAGATTGCGCCAGTCAAGCCTGACTGGCCCCAATGGATCGAGCAACCATTTGGGCACTTGCCTCCAGATGCCTGGCATGCATTGTGGCACGCAAGACCAGGGCGAAATAACACCGGCATTGCCATAGCTGGTGGCTTCTCCTGGCTGAAGTTTGTCTACTAGGTGTACTGAAAAGCCCCGTTCTTGTAGCGACAAGGCGCAGCACACACCAATGATACCGGCACCGATAATGACAATTTTATTAGTAGATTTGCCTTGTGAAACCACAAAGTCTTCTAACTGGCAGCCGCCATACGACGTCTTTTACCAACAATCTGAATAATTAATGTTGGCATGGCAATCGCCAAGGCAACTAAATCAGCTTGAAAGCTGGGTGCTATCATCACGATTCCAGAGATCGCGAACAGAATTCGTTCGAATGTGTTCATATTAGTCAGAAAATATCCGACCACCGCTGCTGATAAAAATATCACACCGACAATACAACTGGTGGCGGTATAAGAGAATTCTAAAAGGTCAAATCCGGTTGACGAGACAAAAAGCAACACGGGCGCATAGACAAATGCCATCGGTGCTACAACTTTACCCAAGCCTAATGTGAAAGCTGAAATACCCGTTCGGAATGGATTCGAATTGGCAATGGCTGCCGCCGCATAGGCTGAGGTACATACAGGTGGAGTAATTTCTGCCACAACACCATAATACAAAACAAACATATGACTGGCTATTGGCGGTATGCCGAGCTGCGCTAGCGCGGGCTGTGCCACTGAAACCAACATGATATAAAGCGCCGTGGTTGGAACCCCGGCACCCATCAGAATACATGCCAGGGCGATAAATACAAGACTGATGAATAACGTGAGGTCTTCAACGCTAAAAAGCTCAAGGGCGCCTCCTAAGCTGAAGAGTCCGTGCAAATCAGAACCAAGCGTTCCTGCAGCTTGAGTCACCATAAAACCAATACGGAAACCCACGCCAGTGGTGTTGATGACACCAATTACAATACCAACGGCTGCCGATGCAGCGCCAACCGCAAGGGCGTATTTCACACCTGTTTCAAATGTATCAGCCATTTCTTTAATCATGGTACGAGGCTGTGGGTTGAGCGTAGCGATAATCGCACCGGCAACAAGAATGGCCGACATGGTCAAACTAAATCCTTCGTTGGAAAATTTCCACAGCACAAAAGCAATAAACGCTGCTGCATAAATCAATGTGGGCGGTTCCTTCAAACGCGACATCCCAGCAATAATCGCCAATGAAATGCCGCAGAATGCAGACATATATGGCGTATAACCCGAAAATAGAACAACCAACAGCCCTACTAACGGAATAATATTGGCCCATCCATCACGCCAGACCTTGCCAAGCTTGGGCAACATTTCTCGTGAAAGGCCTTGTAAGTTTAGACGTCGAGCCATTAAATGGACGACTGAGAAAACACCAACATAATGCAGCATTGCTGGGAAAATAGCCGCAATTACTATAGTCGTATAAGGCAATTCTAAAAATTCGGCCATAATAAAAGCCGCCGCACCCATGATCGGCGGAGTAATCTGACCCCCGGCTGAGGCCGCTGCCTCAACCCCGCCAGCGAAATGACCGGGGTAACCGAGTCGTTTCATATTCGGGATGGTTAAGGCTCCTGTTGAAACCGTATTTGCCACCGAAGAACCGGAAATTGTGCCGAAAAACGCAGACGACACAACAGAAACCTTGGCTGGCCCACCTGTATAACGCCCTGCCAAAATCGTGGCATTATCGATAAAAAGTTGTCCCAATCCTGTACGCTGCGCTATGACCCCGAACAGGACGAAATGAAAAACGATAGTTGAAACCACCCACAAAGTGACACCAAAAATACCCTCCTGCGGGAAATACATTGACGAAACAAATGTTTTAAATTTCACACCAGGATGCTGGAGAATGCCTGGAAAGATTGGTCCGAACAGTGCATAAGAGATAAAGATACAAATGATTAATGGCAGAACCCAACCTAATGTACGGCGGGCAATATCCAACGTCAGCACTATCAAAATGCAACCGAATACTAAATCGTAATTGTTCGGATTTCCCATCCGAAACGTCTGTTCCTCAATCCCAAGCATTGGAATACCATGCCAGGCAAGGCCTAGATAAAGCGCCGAAGCAACGCCGAGGATCATTAAAATAATATCCAAATATGGCACGCCACCCAGTCGGAATGCTCCCGTATTCAAATCGAAAGACGATTTTGTCTTGGCGAGCGGAAACAAAGCATAGGTAAGGATAAACAAACCCGAGAGATGCCAGCCCATATGCCAAAAGTCTGGCGGTAGAGCGAATCCAGCAGTTAGATAATGATACATCGCAAACGTGAGCGCAATATAGCGAAGAAACTTAGCGAAATTCGGCGATACTGAGCGAGTAGCAGCACCTTCGTCAAATTTTTCCTCGATGGCCGCTAGTTCTTCAGTGCTAAGTTCTTCAGCATTAGAGTCAGGTTTATCACTCATGACTTGCCCCTCCAGCTAGGGTTATATTGGATCAATAAGAACCCCGGGCACCTGAGGGAAGTCTGGTGCCCGGTTGATAGAGTCTAGACAGACGTTTTAGTTATAGAAGCCCGGCTTCTTTGTAATACTTTTCAGCACCAGGATGTAGTGGTACACCTAGAGCTTCAACACCATCCAAAGCTGTATCAGGTGTTATCTGTTTACCCTTGGCATGACCATTGTCTAGTAATGTGCGGGTATTATCATTCCAAAGCGCCTGGGTAATGCCATAGACTAGCTCATCAGAAAGGTCCGAAGACACTACAAGCAGTGCTGACACTGCGGGGGTTTTAACCTCATAATCAACGCCTTCATAAACACCTGCCGGAATTGCCGACGGAATATAAGCAGGGACAAGTTCGTTAATCTTGGCTAAATCTTCTTCAGTAAAACTATGTAGTTCCATGCCTTTAGTTGTTGCTAATTGCACCATGGCAGAGACAGGCCAACCTGCCGCATAGAAATAAGCATCCAACTGACCGTCAGCCAAACGCTCGGCAGATTGACTATTATTCAGCTCTGCTTCTTCCATATTGTCACGGGTAACACCCCAACCTTCGAGCATCTGCAGCACAGCAACCTGTGTTCCAGAACCAGCCTGAGCGATGCCTACCCGCTTGTCGGCCAAATCACCAAGACCACCGATGGACGATCCTTTTGGCATCACCAGATGCAAATCTTCAGGATACAGGTTCGCAACGATGCGGAGTTTTTCATGTGGTTTGCCGTCAAACTTGCCTTCGCCTAAGTACATGGAACGAGTCACGTCAGCGGCAGCCATACCCGCTTCCAACTCCCCGTTTTGAACTGCTGTGTTATTAAACACTGATGCAGTAGTTGACTGCGCAATTGCAATTAGACCGGGCACACCACATTGGCCACCTTCCTCACAAGGTCGCGACCCTGGCGGTGCTGAAATACCGTTAGCAATCGTCCCACCAATCGGGAAATAAGTGCCGCCAGCACTACCCGTCCCAATCCGGAAAAAAGTAGGATTTTGAGCCTGGGCTACACTGGTTAGCAGCACTGCGCCACTAATCGCAGCAGCAAAGAGAGTTTTACGAAATATCATCTTTCACCTCTGTTGGTCATTGTTTAAAACTTCTAGGGGAGCATAACCTTAGCATTGCCTGATCATTTGAACAAATTGTAAAATACTATAAATCCATAAGAAAAATTTATGGTTTTGATATGAAATTAAATCAGATGAAAGCTTTCAAAGAGTTGATGGCGACGGGGAGTGTTTCTCAAGCAGCACGTAACTTACATCGAACTCAACCAGCCATTAGCGCCTTAATTTCAAGCCTAGAAGATGAGCTGGGTATGCCACTTTTCGAAAGGCGTAAGGGGCGCTTATATCCTGTTCCTGAGGCAAAGTATTTATTAGAAGAAACAAACAGCATACTCGATAAGTTAGCCCAGACAGAACGGACAATGAAAAACATGCGTGACCTTGAGCAGGGTACAATTCGTATTGTCACTATGCCCGGGCCTGGTGTTTTTTTCTTGCCTGACTTAGTTACTCGTTTTATAGACGAACGTAAAAATATAAAGATCGAACTTATTTCACGCAGTTCAGTACAAGTTGACCAACTCGTCTCAGCACAGCAATTTGACGTGGGTTTGGCTGACTATGGCATTTCCGAAGAAACTGAAACTCAACTGGCTTCATACGAAATTTTTCAGCTAGAGTGTTTTTGCTGCGTTCATAAACAAAATGATTTAGCTAATAAACCTTCTATCAATGCAACCGATTTAAATAACAAACCAATGGCCAGCCTCTATTCTGGCCATCCGACTGATCTTTCTGTTAGAGCTGCATTTGAGAAAAAACGAGTGAAATTCAATAATTGTTTTGAAATGATGTACTTTATTCCGATGTTCACTTTTGTCGAGAACCAACTTGCTTATTCAATAGTCGATCCTATCAGTGCTGAAAGTTACCGGATTTATCGAGGCAAACACCAACAAATCGTCTTCAGACCATTCAAACCTAAGGTCTATCATAAAATTGCAATAATCACTCCACTACACCGTCCGCTATCTCACTTAGCCAAGGTATTTACTGATCATTTACGTAGCGAAATTTCACGCATTCAAAAGCAAAATCTGGAGGCTTAAACTCGCTATCAATCCTCTGATAACATAGTCATACCTAGTGTAAAAGAGCCGGGACAAGCCCCGGCATTGAGTTATAGTGTTGAAGAGCCGGGACAAGCCCCGGCATTGAGTTATAGTGTTTATGAGCCGGGACAAGCCCGGCGTTGAGTTATAGTGTTGATGAGCCGGGATAAACCCCGGCATTGAGTTATAGTGTTAAAGAGCCGGGACAAGCCCGGCATTGAGTTATAGTGTTGAAGAGCCGGGATAAACCCGTGGTAGTCTGTCGTTTACGCGACCGTTAATAAAGTCAGATCTACTTCACGATTATTTCACACATTAATGATTAATTTATTTAAAGTAAAACTGATTTAATCTGACTATTACGCAAAGGAGAACTGGAATCAGAACAACGATTCGCATTGTAGCCGTGATTTTTCTCATCGGCTTAAACGCATCGAACTCACTTATATACGGCCATGCTGAAGGTGAAGATTATGTCTTTGCTAACTTTCTTAAGTCCTCAATTGAAGGCGAATTTCAAGTTAACTTTGCCGACCTCGAAGAAAAGCTAGGCATAAAAGTCCCGAAAAATGAAGTTGCCGCTGTTGAAACAGTGACTAATACTGCGCCTAAAGTGCAGCAATATATTACTGACAATTTCTCTATTGCACCTGCTGGTGGCGAAAAATATCAAATTGAGTTTCTCGAGACAGAAATTCTGCCTGAAAGTACTTATGCCCGTTACTTCTTTAGAATAGATACTGGAACTCAGAGCGACAAGGTGGAGATTAGCCATCGCATGTTCTATGAAAGCGATGCCACACATCGAGGCTTGTTTTTGGTGCAGTACAATGCAAAACAAGATAAAAATTATGGTGAAGAATATACCGCTTTAGTCTTTAGTCCCAGTAATCCAGTTCAGACATTAGATCTAAATAACGTCCCGGGCCTATTGGACTCGATGGGAATGGTCTGGCAAGGCATGTTGCACATTTGGCTGGGTATTGATCATGTACTATTTATCTTAGCCCTGATCTTACCTGTTGTATTGGTTAGAAGGAATTCCGATTGGGAACCGGTCACACAGTACAAAAGTGCCCTTTGGCAGCTATTAAAGATCATTACTGTTTTTACTGTTGCACATTCAATCACGCTGTTACTCGCTGCTCTTGAGATAATTAAAATTAGCTCACGTTTTGTTGAATCCGTGATTGCCTTATCAATTATTCTGGTCGCGGCGAATAATATTACTCAAACTGTCAAACGTGGTTCATTATGGGTTATTTTATTTCTAGGCCTGTTTCACGGCTTAGGATTTGCAACGGTCATGGGGATTCTTCCTTTCAGAATGGAGGACCTGGTTAAAATGGTGATTCGATTCAACATCGGCGTCGAGCTCGGCCAAATCGTTATCGTTTTACTAATCTTTCCAATTTTGTATTGGTTTCGCCGTTCGAATTTTTACGTCCCAATAGTTCTTAAAGGCGGTTCAATCCTATTAATCTTGATTGCCAGTTACTGGTTTATACAACGCGCTTTCGATCTTTAGATATGAAATTTCCAAATCACAAGCAAGATGACCTCTATCAGCAAACCTTAAAGTTTGCCCAAGAAAATTTGCAAGACCAACCACAACAATTTGATCGTACAAGATGGCAACTGTGTGCAAATTTCGGCATTTTAGGATGGTTTATTCCGCAAGAATATGGAGGTGCTGGGCTAAGTGTTAGCAGCACAATTTATGCATTGGAGGCATTAGGCTATGGTTGTTCTGATAATGGCCTGACGCTGGGCCTCAATGGTCAGATGTGGAGTGTTCAGGAACCAATTTTGAAGTTTGGAAGTTATGAACAAAAGAGTTCGTTATTACCCAAGCTGTGCTCTGGAGAAATCATAGCTACCCACGCCATGACAGAAAAACAGTCTGGTTCGGATTCTTTCAAGTTAGATACCACTGCCCAGAAAGTGACAGGCGGTTATATTTTAAACGGTGAAAAAGTTTACCTGGGATTAGCACCCGTTGCCGATTTGGCATTGGTTTTTGCCAACACCAACCCGGATGCTGGCCAGTGGGGAATTTCAGCTTTCTTGATTGAAACAAACAGCGCGGGTCTGAGCGTCTGTGAACCAATAGAAAAAATGGGGTTAAAAACCAATCCATTAGGCAAGATAAAGTTTAACAACTGCTTTATAGAATCATCCAAACGACTCGGCCCCGAAGGTATTGGAGTGAGCTTATTTACCCAGTCTATGGACTTCGAACGGGGTTTTGTTTTTGCTTCACATATCGGCTCCATGGCCAGACAACTTGACCAATGTATAGATTACAGCCGAGGTCGTAAACAATTCGATCAGGCAATTAGCAAGTTTCAATCAGTTTCGAATCGAATCGCGGACATGAAAACAAGGCTGGAGCTTTCCAGACTGTTGATTAGAAAGATTGCTCAAATGAAAGACAATAATAAATCTGCCGTGCTGGAAGCGGCAATGACCAAGCTTTATGTCTCTGAGGCATTTGTGGCTAATTCGATGGATGCAATTCGAATACATGGTGCGCTCGGTTACTTGACCGAACATGAGGTTGAACGTGATTTGCGTGATGCCACTGCAGGTGTGATTTATTCAGGCACCTCTGATATACAACGCAACATTATTGCAAATATGTTAGGTCTTTAGAGCGTGCGATATTTACTCACTCATAGTGTTGATTATTTTTCAGGTCTTAGCCCTGAAAAAGCCGCATTCCGATTTCCACCCGATGATTTAAGTTACGCAGAACTCAGTCGTCGTTCCAATCAACTGGCTAATTTTTTAATAGATCGAGGTATAAAAAAAGGCGACAGAATCGGCATTTTTATGAATAAGTGTCTGGAATTGCCGATTGCCATCTACGGCATCCTGAAAGCCGGTGCGGCTTACGTCCCCATTGATCCACTTGCACCTGCTGAAAGAATTAACCACATCGTCAATGACTGCCAGATCAATTATTTGATTAGCCAGGACTCAAAGCAAAAAAGTTTTGAAATTAACCGGGTCACCGATAGCCCCTTAAAGGGGATTATTGGAATGAGCACCGAACTGGAAGCTTTGCAGACAATTAGCTGGCAAAGTATTTATGAGCATCCAGATTCTCAACCTAAACTGAGAATAGATCAGCAGGATTTAGCCTATATTATTTTTACCTCGGGTTCGACCGGCATACCTAAAGGTATTATGCATACACACTATAGTGGTATGAGTTATGCCGCCCAATCGGCAGCAACCTATTCTGTAAACGACAATGACGTACTCAGCAATTTCTCTTCACTGCATTTTGATATGTCCACCATGGACTATTTAACAGTTACCTATGCGGGCGCTACTACTGTAATCATCTCCGAGGCATATATGAAGCTGCCCGCCAGCCTGGCAAGATTTATGGAAGAGCAACAGTTTACGATTTGGTATTCAGTTCCTTTTGCATTGATTCAATTGCTTTTACACGGACAACTTGAGAAACGAAACCTCGAATCAATTCGTTGGGTACTTTATGGAGGAGAACCATTTCCAGCTAAACATTTACGAGAGCTCATGGATTGTTGGCCGCATGCTAGATTCAGTAACGTTTATGGCCCTGCCGAAGTTAATCAATGCACGTATTATCATCTTCCTGATTCATTTAAAGGCAACGAAGAAACAATTCCTATCGGCACCATCTGGCCTAATGCTAAAGGGCTGATTATTAATGACGAGGATGAGATTATTGATGGGCATCATCAGCCAGGTGAGTTAGTCGTTCACACACCCACCATGATGCAAGGATACTGGAACAACTCATCGCTGAATAAAAACTGTTTTTATCGGCATGAGATTTACCCAGGTATAGAACAGACTTTTTATCGCACTGGGGATATTGTTTCTTATGATCAGGATAATCAATTAATACTGCATGGTCGTAAAGACAGGCAGATTAAGCTGCGGGGATACCGCATAGAGCTTGACGAAATCGAGTCCGTTTTCAGTAAACATCACAGCGTTAAGGAAGCGGCCGCTTACCTTGTTGATCTTGAACAATTCTCTGATACCAATCAGCACATTAACTATGTCGAAGTCATGATTACCCTGAAAACCCAGGATTTAGTCGACGAAGATGCGTTGATGCAATTTGCACAGAATAAACTACCTAGCTATGCAAGACCAAAGAATATATTGATTACAGATGATTTCCCTCGAACAACTTCTGGAAAAATAGATCGCAAATCATTAGCTAAAGCTGCAATTGAAATGGTGAACTTTGCACAATAACTAAAGGATAAATCATGGAGCAACAACTAAAACAATATATTGAATCAACGATTTTAAATCACACTCAAACAGTTGGAGTTGAAGATGAGTTATTAATCAGTGGATTACTTGATTCTATGAGCGTGATGCGGGTGGTGAGCTTTATCCAATCAGAATTCAATATTTCCGTGCCGCCTGAAGACATCACCATCGAACACTTTTCATCCATTGAAACATTAAGCCAATATTTGCAATCCAGAGACTCTGGCTAGTCATCAATGCATTCCAACCCTCACCAAGTCGATAAACAATATTATCCTTTAACACGTAGTCAGGAGTTACTCTGGATCGGGCAGCAATTAAGTCCGGATATACCTCTATACAACATGGTGTTTAAATTTGAATTTAAAAAACCAATCAATTATGACAACTTCAAACTCGCTTTTGAGCAAACGGTTAAACAAAACTCTGGATTGCGTAACCTTTTTAGTAACAATAATCCTCCTCAACAGTGGATTGCTGATACGCTAGACTTTGATTTCAAGTTAATAGAATTCACTTCATGTTCAGATGCCATTGAATCAAGCAATACATGGATCGAAACACAAAAACGAAAAAACTTGAAACTGATCGTTGCTGCTTTGAGAGTCATTTATTAAAGCTATCCGAAAGTCATTACATCTGGTACTTAAATCAACATCATTTAATAACGGATGTTTGGTCTTCGAGCCTGATTTATAAATCGGTCGTTATTACTTATCATCAACTCCAACAACAACTTGAACCAGCATCAAGTTCTTTGAGCCCAATCGAGGAATACTTTCAGTTTGAACAGAATAATCGTAACAATCGTCTTAAATCTGCCCAAGCGTCTAACCAACAACTTGACCCTCAAAACATTAATTTCTATGGCGCTGAGTTTCATCAAGATACTGGTCAAACCAAGCGCTTAACTCATTCATTAACGGAGTCTGACAACCAGCTAATCAAGTCACTAGCTAACCAAAAGTCGGTTGTGACAATAAGCCAACATCTGACGTTGTTTAATATTTATTTAACAGCACTTTGCGCTTACCTTCATCGAGTTACTAATTTATCGACCATTACCATAGGCATTCCTATCCATAATCGAAGCCAATTTGAACACCAGAAAACCATTGGCTTGTTCGTAGAATTATTTCCGCTCACTGTTGAAGTCAACAATGGCGCTACCTTTCTAGAGCTGTACACAACCGTATCGATTGAAACACAAACATTACTACAAACAGCCGGACCAGGGTTGAGTAACAATGAATCTGCTAAACGTTTCAGCGTTGTTCTGAATTACATCCCCGTCGATTTTGATGATAAAGTGTCATTTGCCGATGCGATTGACTGGGTACACTGCGATTATTGTGATCCTGCCCATTTTTTTAGATTACACGTTTATCGATTCAAGGCAGATCAAACGCCGCAACTTGCTATCGATATAAATCAAAGGCTCTGGCAAAGTACAAAACAACCAGATATTACCGGCCACTTTTATCGCGTCTTAAGCTCCTTTATCAAAGAACCGACCAGAAAAGTTTCCAGAGTAAACTTGAGTTCGAATCAGGATAAAGATTTTCTATTAAGTAAATATAACAAGCCATTCACTGACGTGCCTCACCCGTCAACAACAGTGCTTGATCTATTTAAACAATCCGTAAATCATTATCCTGGACGCACTGCCATTTTTGATGGTGATAAAAGCATTAGCTTTTCAGAGCTGGATTTATTATCAGATCAGTTATGCCTGCAATTACAAGAACATGATGTTGATTCTGGTGATTTGGTTGGACTCTATTTACAGCGTAGTATTGAACTTATCGTTGCTATACTGGCGGTACATAAAGCCGCTGCGGGCTATGTTCCACTCGAACCAAATATACCCAAATTACGGCTGAACTTTATTACTAAACAATCAGGCTTGAAAATAGTGCTGACACAGGCTGCATTACAGCCCCGACTAAATGAATTATCTGTCAACTCAAAGTTAATTAAGCTAGATGATTTATCTGACCCGGCCAGTAATACTCAAGTCAATCTGATCACCCGAAATAAATCTGACACTGCTTATGTGATGTATACCTCAGGTTCCACGGGGGAACCTAAAGGTGTAATCATTTCTCACAACGCGTTACATGCCTACATTTCCTGGGCGATTGAGCACTACACAGATAATCAAGCTAACTGCTTTGCTTTTTATTCCAGTATTGGTTTTGACTTAACAGTAACTTCGATTTTTGTGCCATTGTGTTCAGGCAGCAGCCTGCGAATTTACCGAAGCAATAATCAGTTGTCAGATCTAAGCATTCTTGATGTCATTGAGGACAATCAGGTAGACATTGTCAAACTAACTCCAGCCCACCTTGAATTAATTGACACTGACAACCTCAATAATAGCCATATCAAAACATTTATTGTGGGTGGTGAAGATTTCAAAGTTGATCTTGCCAAGCGTATTTACAAGCGTTTCAACGGCAAAATCAATCTAATTAATGAGTATGGACCAACTGAGGCCACTGTCGGCTGCATGATTCATCAATATGATCCTGACGTTGATCGGGATTATTCGGTGTCTATCGGTATTCCCGCCGAACATTCACGAATTTATTTATTGGACGAGGGTTTGAACCCTGTACCTCAGGGCATTACCGGGGAAATTTATATTGCAGGCATTAATCTAGCTCAAGGTTATTTGAATCAGCCCACTTTGTCTGATGAATCATTTATTGAAGACCCATTTTATACCGGCGAAAGGATGTATAAAACCGGCGATTTGGCACAATGGCAAAACGGCAAACTTGTTTACTTAGGAAGAAAGGACGATCAATACAAAATCAGAGGTATACGGATTGAGAAAGCGGAAGTAGAACATGCTATTAATTCACATCCCAAAATCAAATCCAGTTATTTACGATTAGTCAAACCGAAATCAGTTAAAACTAATGAAATAAGTAATTGTCAGCGTTGTGGCATCGCTTCAAATTATCCCGACTTGAGATTCGATAGCAGCGGCATTTGTAACCTTTGCCGTGATTATGAACTTTATTACGACAAAGCCGAACAATATTTCAGTGACTTAGCAGCACTTGAAAAGCTGCTAACAAACAATGCCAAACGGAAAACTGACCGCTATGATTGTTTAATGCTTCTTAGCGGCGGTAAAGACAGCACTTACGCCCTCTATCAACTCAGCAAGATGGGGTTTTCAATCTACGCGATGACGCTGGACAATGGCTTTATATCCGCTAGCGCAAAAACCAATATCCAGCGTACAGTGGATGAACTTAGCATCGATCATGAGTTTACTACCACTGAATTCATGAATGACATTTTTGTTGAAAGTCTAAAACAGCACTGTAGTGTTTGTTACGGTTGTTTCAAAACGATTTATACCCTGGCTCTCAAAATTGCCAAAGAAAAAGGAATTCCGTCGATTGTCACTGGCTTATCCAGAGGTCAATTTTTTGAAACCCGTTTAACCAAAACTTCCTTTGATTCACACCGCTTTGATCCTGACCAAATTGACAATGAAGTGCTGAATACTCGCAAGGTTTATCACCGGGTTAAAGATACTGTCACAACTAAGCTTGCGGGTGGCTTAGTTGATGATGACCGCATATTCGAGGAAATACGGTTTGTTGACTTCTATCGTTATTGCGATGTGTCGCTGACTGAGATTTATGAATTTTTACAACACGAAGTGCCCTGGGTTCGTCCTCAAGATACCGATCGCTCTACTAACTGCCTGATTAATGACACCGGTATTTACTACCATAAACAAGTAGAGGGCTACCATAATTATGCATTGCCATATAGCTGGGATGTACGCCTGGGTTTAAAGACAAGGGAACAGGCGATTGATGAACTAGATGATGTCATCGACATTAGAAATGTTCATGAAAATTTAGAAAAAATCGGCTTTACTGATTATCAGAAGCTTAGTGATTCAAAATCACAGCGGTTAGTCGCTTATTACATTGCTGAACAACAGGTCGATGCCAAAGAATTACGTGAATTTTTAACTGATCATCTAAACCGATCGGTGATCCCCAATTATTTAGTGCAACTCGATAAACTACCTTTAACCATAAATGGGAAAGTCGATCATAAAAAACTTCCCGAGCCAAATACTCAAGCCCGTGAACATAACCAACCCTTAATTGAAGCAAGCACGGCCCATGAAAAAACACTTGCCCGAATTTTCTCTCAGGTTTTACAGCAGGCTAAGATTAGCGTTGAGGATAACTACTTTGACTTAGGCGGCGATTCCATAAAGGCTATTCAGATAGCGGCTCAAGCCAGTCAATTTGGGATGCGCATTAAACCCAGCCAACTGTTTGATCATCAAACCATCCAGGAATTAGCTGATTACATTAGCAATACAAACACGATCAAAATTGATCAAACGGCAGTGCAAGGCTCGGCACCATTGACACCCATACAGCGCTGGTTTTTTAAACAACCCCATTCGGCTTTAAATATTTACAATCACAGCATTCATCTTGAGCTTAATCGAAACATTTCTACCGCTAATCTGCAAACAGTCTTTACAAAACTGATCGCACATCACGATGCACTGCATCACCGCTATCCATACGTGCAGCACAATGCACTGCATCACCGTTATCCACAAGAGCTGAGTTATTCAAAACAACAGGTAGATGAATATTTTGACTCGTCAGAAATAATTCATTGCTCAGTAAAAGAGGAAGTATCTGATGAAGCGCTATCCAGAATTGAGCAGGAGTTGCATGAAAGTATAGACATTCATGAAGGAAGGTTGATCAGTGTAGCGGTTATTCGAACTGTTGACGATACAAAGAATAAAGTGCTCATTGTTATCCATCATCTAGCCGTCGATGCTGTCTCATGGCAAATCTTTCTTGAGGATTTGGACTTGTTGTGCAAGCAAATACATCAAGGAGAAGAATTATTACTTCCACTTAAAACAACAGTTTTTTTGAATTGGGCAAAATTCTTTGAAGAATATAACAATAGCAAAACTCATTTAAATACTCTAGCCCAGTTACCTGATAGAAAGAACTATCATCCGGTGTTTGTTAAACCATCCACTCTTCCAACAACCACTAAGAAAATTAGCACTTATGTGTTTGAGGTGTCTCTATCAATATATCAACCACTTTTAAACCTAACCGTTAACGAACAAAGAGTTCCGATTCATAAAATATTATTGGCTGGATTAGCTCGCTGCCTGTCGCACTACGGCAACCAACAATCAATCTGTATCAATGTTGAATCTCACGGGCGTTATGAACTTGATGATCAGATCGATATCACCCGAACCTTAGGTTGGTTTACCAGCATCAATCCGATATGTTTAGACATCAAACTTGAATCGGTAAGAAGTTCATTTGAAACATTGATCGAACAAATCAACCAACAAATAGACATCAGTTTTCATCGATTTATTGAATCGGAATGTAGCCAAAACAAAAGTGCTCATCGGCAGTCCAACGTATTATTTAATTACTTTGGCGAACATCTAGACGCCCAATATCAGGAGTTTACAGTTAAAAAAACACTCAGTTTCGTGCGCTCAGAGCAGGCTGAACTGCAACATGCGCTTGAATTAAACCTGTTTGACTGCGACCAAACTCTACGCATCGAGTGCAGTTACGACCCCAGTTATATTGATCAATCAAGGTTAATACTGCTTATGGATGAATACAAAACTGAAATGCAACTGTTTGCCGATAACCTGTCTCCAACAACTGGTAAATTCGCGGATTTTGGCATTGATAGTTTTTCCGACCAGGATTTGGCAGCGATAAAAAAACAGCTCAGGTAGCGATGTCAGACAATATCGAAAACATTTATCCACTGACACCATTACAGCAAGGAATTTTGTTTCACACTCTGTACTCGCCTGGCAGTGGCGTTTTCATTGATCAAATTCATTTCGACCTTGACCTAAAGCAAAACCAAATCACAGCTTTCAAAGATTATTGGGGGAAATTAGTAGAACGCCATCAAGCATTACGTACAGCTTTTATCTGGAGAGATGTGAGCCAGCCAGCACAAGTTGTAAAAACAAAGGTGGAGCTTAATTGGCAAACACTAAGCTTTAGCGGTTTAGATCAAGCACAACAAGAACGACAATTTAGTCAACTATTAAACCAACAAAGGGACATAGATTTTGATTTTGCTCATGCCCCACTAATGCGGCACATCTTAGTTGATCTTGGAAGTGGCCGATACCGCTTATTATGGACATTTCATCACTTAATACTCGATGGTTGGTCAGTCGCTAACCTGCTGAATGAACTAAAACTACAAATGACAACCAGTATCAAGCTTCCTGCTCTACCAAGAGCTTTTGCAGATTACATCAAATTTTTAAACAACAAGAAAATTCATCAGCAAAACGACGAATCCTTCTGGAGCAACTATCTAAAAGATTTTACTTCAACAACACGAGTACAAACTCAAACCAAACCAAACAAGCAAAACTACAAACTGTTGCAGGAAGATCTTATTTTCGACCAGAGAGAAACTGACAAACTTATCGAATTTGCCCGCAGCCATCGATTAGGACTCAATACATTGTTTCATGCTGCCTGGTCATGGAGTCTGATGTCAAGGACAAGAGAAAAAGACGTAGTCTACGGCACAACTTTTTCCGGTCGAGATCCTGAGTTAAAAGGAATAGAAAATATGGTGGGTGTTTTTATAAATTCCTTAGCCACCAGAGTGACTCAAAATAATAACCAACCTATTGGTGATTGGCTGCAAAATTTACAGACAAACTTAAATAAGCTAAGTGACTATCAGCATAGTGCCTTAACTGAAATAAAGCGCTTCAGTGAGTTAGAACCTGAGCAAAACTTATTCGAATCACTAATTGTGGTTGAGAATTACCCAACACATTCTGCAAGTGAGCAGGAGAGCGAGTTATTTGACAATATTACCCACACTGAACAAAGCAATTATCCTTATGTTTTGCTGATTCTGCCGGGTGAAACAATCCACTTGAGAATGATAGTTGATGGCAGTCTACTCTCTAGCACTAAATGTCGACAATGGTTAGAACAAATTCATTATTTTCTGACTAACGTACCCAAATGGATGCAACGGTGCTTAACAGAGATTAATTTAGTACCGCCTCAGCAGATTTTAGAACTGGTAAACACAGATTCTGAGGCGAAACTTCAATACGATATCCATAAACCGATTCATAAAGTAATCGAATCAAAATCACCCACAACAGGCATAGCGTTAATTGACCAACATGGCCAAACGAGTTTTGACGAATTAATACAATTCAGCAAATCCCTCGCAGGCCATCTGATCGATCGAGGAACCGAAAGCGGTGATCTAATTACTATTTTTCTGCCACGTTCAAGTCAATGTGTGAAGTGTATGCTCGGTGTACTAACCAGTGGCGCAGGTTATGTAATCCTTGATCCCGATAATCCAGCACATCGAATCAAGCTTAACCATCGGCTAATCTTATACAGCAGATCCGATACTGAGCATTTTATGTATTTGCTTTGCCATCATGCATTCATTGATGGCTGGTCCACTTCTGTAGCCTTGAACGAATTCATGGAGTTTTATAATCAAAAAGGTGGTATAGACTGTGAATATTCAAAACTAAAACCACCCCAATTTAAGGATTATTTATCCTGGATTAATTCGCAAAAATTAGATCAAGCTTGTGAATTCTGGTTAAAGCTTTTGTCTGAACATGATTCTACACGGTCATCTAAAACTCAGCTCGATAATCATATTAGTAAGCAATACGTTGACAGTGAAACTTTGTTAGATGCTGATTTGGTTTCAGAGATAAAGTCTCTATGCCAGGGACATAATCTAACGACTAGCACGCTTATACAAAGCGCCTGGGCCATAACGCTATATTCAATCTATGATACAAGAAAGTTTAGTTACAACCTTACGCTTTCAGGCCGTTCCGCAGCCATTGCTCAAATAGAAAAGCTGGTCGGCCAATTAAGTACTGCTTTACCCATATTAGTAGAGCTAGGGCCTGAACCTAGTTTTATAGATTTCACCAATCAAATTCAGAAACAGAATAATCAACTCAGAAACTATGAATTTTTAAGTCTGGCCCAACTGTCTGAGTGGGGTTACTCAAGTAATCATAATGATGCACATATAAAGGTACCTGACTCATTGGTAGTCATAGAAAACTTTGTCAACATCAGACAAATGCCTACAAAATCTAATGATACTTTGAGATTAATAAACTTTGAAAGTGGTGTGGTTAGTCAGTATCCCTTTACTTTAATTGCTCTTGCAGATGATCAAAGGATTACTATTCGCTTGATATCCAATCAGCGCTATTTAGATTCAAGCATGAATTTTGATACTTTAAGCTATTTCAAAAATGTCTTGTCCGCTGCGATTGAAAATCCAACTATAAACGTCAAGCAACTATCGCTGTGTTCAAGCGTTCCAATTTTGATATCTAGCAATGCTTCAAAACCCAAACCCGATCAAAAAACCGAGGCAAAACACAGTTATGCACCCGAATCAGAAACTCAGGCACACCTACAAAAAATTTGGCAGAATGTATTACAAACTAAAAATAAAGTAAGTATTGACGACGACTTCTTTACCATCGGAGGAAATTCTCTAAAGGCACTTTCACTTTATTCCCGAATCGAGACACACTTCGGATGCACGTTGCCGCTGGCAACTATTCTGGAAGCACCGACAATCAGACAATTATCCGAATTAATAGAAGATCCATTCGAAAGCCAATCTCGGCACATCGTCAAGATTCAGGAATCTGGTTCACAGTCTCCTATATTTGGAATCCATGCTCAGGATGTGCTTTTTTACAGAGATATATCTGCCGCTATAGGCAACCAACAACCCTTTTATGCAATCCAACAACTTGACGAAATCAATGGGGAGCATTTACGGCATGACAACTTTAAAAATATGGCGGCGATGTACATTGAGGAAATTAAGCAGATACAGGCCCACGGACCCTATACACTGATTGGTTTATGTATGGGCTGTACAATAGGATTGGAGATGGCGCATCAACTTTCACAGTCGGGTGAGGAGATACACAGCCTGATTATGATTGACCCAGATATACCTGAAATGGTATTTCCTAAGAAAAATATATCTTTACTGGCAGGGCATAATTTCAGAAACTTGAAAGCAACCAAACGACACTTCATATTCACCCTGTCTGAGCTTATCAAACTACCGTTTTTTCATCCCCTGATGATCGCAAAAGGCAAATTAAGAATTGCACGAAAATCGCTTTCTGGACCACTTGAGAAAAGAAGGGCTGAACGACGTCTTCAGAACTGGATTATCAATCAAAAATACCAATTACCGGATTACTCAGGGAAAATCACACTCATTCAAAGCAGTGAGTACTTTGAATCAATGAATGAATTTTATGCTAATGATTTTGAAACTTCCGATCGCCAGCAAACTATCGACAACCATGTCATAAAAGGTTCACATACTGAAATCTTTTCCCCCCCCACTGTCTATAAAACCGCTGCGATTATTCAGCAGGCATTAGTTGCTAATGAATGAGGCACCCATTAATTTAGTACCCCCTCGATAACATCAAGATTAATCAATTTTTTGAAAGAATTTCGTTTGCTTTACTATGGCATAAAAAGCAACACCCACTGCATCTGCAATTAAATCAAAAACTGAAAATGATCGGTAACCACTAAAACCTTGTAACAACTCAACAATTAAACCGTAACTAAGTAAAACCAACGCCAGCATAAATAGAAATTTATATTCGCGATAAGCTAAATCAATTAGCCACGACAAGCCAAAAAAGATCAAGGCATGGGCCAATTTATCGTTAATGAAGTGATCCGCCTGTTCTGGTACAGGCACTAGAAACAAGACTGTGGTAATCGACAGTACTAAATAAAAAACTGTTTTAAAATTAATTTGATTAAGAAATTGTCTAATAATTGAGTGTTGGAACTGAACTTCAGTTAATTATATCGATAATTGATCACGATCTGTCTGGATTTATCTAATCCAGCAACAGCACCTCGCAGGTTGGTCGGCCCGGAGTAAAAATTAAGTTGCTTAGTTTCTCTGTCGTAGCCTAAATAAATCGGTTTAGCGAACAGGCGCAATAATCTATTTTTAGTGGTAATTTTAAATACTGCGACATTGCCAGAATCAGTGAATTCATCCGCTTTTTCATCCGGCATCAAATCAACGACCAGCTTAATAAGTCTTTTTCCAGGCACATGAAGAAAATCAATTTCTTTTTGCTCTCCAGAAATCAGGTTTTGCCAATTTTCAAAAATATAATTATCAAATCCGGCATCAATAACCAAATCATCCGCTGATAGCACTGCCAATGCTTTGCTGCCATCCAGCTTAGTGACAACCAATTGACCCTGTTCCCAGCTTACTTGTTCGGTCCACAGGCCCTGTTTCATTTTTAATATGTAATTAGGCGCGCTAGCAAGACAATTAAAATCCAATATTTTTTCGGCAATTACCTGACCGTCAATATTTTTATAATTAACTTTAGCAAGTACACCATTGTTGGAATGATGTTCTTCATAGATGATTTCACCGTCGGTATTTTTCACCACACCGACAGCATTAAAGTCACGTTGTGATTTTGAATCCACACATTGAGCATGTGAATTGACTGCAAAAGCAAAAGTGAACATTAGAAATATCTTAGCCAAACGCATAATCTTTCCACCTTTCATACAACTTGAGAATAATAAAACCTGTCAATAACCAGACACAGGCAATAATGATTAGAGACAAGGATTGTTGATAACCGAATTCAATATCAGTAAGCTGCACTCCTAGTTTGTAACATAACGGGCCACCTGCTGATGCCAACAGTAAAAAAAGTGAGCTTTTCTGCAGTAACGGTTTCAACGAGTGATTTATGGTAGTTGCGAATGCTAACCATAATACGCTTAGCCACAAAGGTGGCAAATATAAAGCAGAATTATTATTTAAAACCCCCGTAACAATTAAAGTACTATCAACGATTAATCCCAACACTACAATACTCAGCAATAACGGCAATTCTGCTCTTAATTTTTCAATTACAAAATATGCCAGCGCCACGATACCTACAACAATCAATGCGGCTTTGTTACCGAGCAATACACAAGCGAACCAGCAAATCTGGAACCAGACAATATTGAACAGGATTGGAAGATTCTTGATCATTATTGCTTTTGGAATAACAGTTGTGCAGTACCGATTGAATTTGCTCTAAAACCGGCTTCGCAGTAGCACAAATAGAATTCCCACATGCGGATGAAGGATTCGTCATAACCCTGATTTCTAACTTGAGGCAGATTCGATCTAAATTTTCCACGCCAGGCTGCTAAAGTTAAGGCATAGCTGTGTGTCATGTCAGCAAAGTCTCTGAGTTGTAACTGCGTTTGCTTACCAACATTTTGCATAATGATTTCAATACTGGGCAGACAACCGCCAGGGAAAATGTATTTTTGAATAAAATCGACTTGTTTGATTGCTTGCCAATAGCGTTGCTCAGGGATGGTAATCGCTTGTAACAACATTTTCCCATCTGGCTTTAAACGATCATTACAAGTCTTGAAATACCTTGGCAAGTAATCATGACCAACGGCCTCAATCATTTCCACCGATACCAGCTTATCGAATTGCCCATCCAGGTGCCGGTAATCTTTTTTTAGTAAGTTAATCCTATCCTCTAAGCCAGCTTGTTTTATTTTCTGTTTTGCATATTGATATTGCTGGTTAGAAATGGTGGTTGTGGTGACCTGGCATCCATAATTTTGGGCCATGAAAATAGCCAAACCACCCCATCCTGTGCCGATTTCCAGTAGATGATCATCGGCTGTTAATTGCAGTTTCTCAGCGATGGCAGTCAGTTTATTCTCTGATGCAGTTTTCAGTGATTGTTGCTCATTCTCGTAGATCGCAGCTGAATACATCATTCTTTGATCGAGAAATACCTCAAACAAGTCATTACCTAGATCATAATGCCGAGAAATGTTGCAGCTCGACCCAGTAATACTGTTACGGCTAAAGCGATTATTGATTTTATCGATCCATTTCAGAACATTGATAGCACTTTCATCCATGGACTGAACTTGATATAAGTTCCTGGCAAAAATCTGGATTAGTTTGACTAAGTCATCGCAATCCCAATAACCTGCCATATAAGCCTCTCCCGCACCGATAGTCCCATAAATAGCAACCATAGAATAAAATTTTAGATCATAGACATTGATCAATACTGAGTCACTTTTATTGGCATCTCCAAATTCGTAATCAATACCGTTCTCTCTAATAACAATATGAGCATTATCGATTTGCCATAAAAACCCAAAAGTCCTTTTCCTGGCTAATTTCTCCAGCCAGTTGTTGCTTTGTTGTAACGGTAACGAGTCAACTCTCGAATTCATCATCATGTTCCTTGTGAATATTTTTGTTCTTTAACCAGTGTCGACGGATTGGTGTAAATCGGATTACGCTTTAAAAACAAATTCAAAGCCTGTTTATAAATTCCGTAATAAACTTTACTGGTCATGTAGGGATATAAAAATATCGACTGTATTAATTTTTTTCGATCCAGGGCTTGTGCTTGCATTACTAATGTTGCATCCGTAACACATCTATCATCTTGATGGTTTTCCAAATGAAAAACCAATTTTTCATCCTGCAGCATATAGTGACAGATATAACTCATCTCCATTGGGTGAAACGGAGAAACATGCATAGATTTATCAAATCGAAAATGCTGTTTATTCGCCTTTGGGTCAGCTTTAAGCATGTACAAACACTGTTCACCCCATGGTGTATTAGTCACCTGCAGAGCCACGGCTTGCAATTCCCCTTGTTTTCCATAACAGGAAAATATGGCGATTGGATTCATTAAGATTCCCCATAAACGAATCTGTGTCAACACAGTCACTTTGCCGTCGGGGCGAAACCCTAATTGCAAACTCGCCTGGTCAAGCACATAGTCTTTAACACAGATATCTGACTGACCAATAAAGTCTGTGCGCTTAAACCAGCCGAGTCCAAACCTGTTTTGTGTTGTAAGTGGCCATATGTTAAACAAATTATCTAAATGGTCTAAATCGAAACAGAACATAAATAACTTATAGTTAAACTCATGCTGCGTTGGCTCGAAACGCCGATGACGAATTACGCCGCTGTAGAAGCTATGTGCTGACATTTATTTGTTCCAATCGATTCAACTACCCGACGCGCACTGACTACTCCATCTTCGTGAAAACCGTTCCCCCAGTACGCGCCGCAAAACCAAGAACGGTTTTTTCCGTTAATTTGATTCCAGCGTTGTTGTGCCTGAATACTGCGAGCATTGAGCTCGGGATGAGCATAACGAAAATTCTGAATGATCTTATCGGGATGTATTTGATCTTTAGCATTAAGTGAAACACAAAAAGTATGATTCGATTTAATCCCTTGCAAAATATTCATGTTATAGGTCACTAATGGGATATCATTGTCATCACCAGCTAATAAGTAGTTCCAACTGGCCCAAGCAAGAGGCTTAGTTGGGAGCATAGAAATATCTGTATGCAAAGTTACATTACTAGCACAGTATTTAATATCGCCCAGAATTTGCCTCTCATTTACGGTTGCCTGATCACCCAGAATCTTTAACGCCTGATCACTATGGCAGGCAAAAATTACCGCATCAAATTTTTCCAGACTTTGATTGCACTGAATCAAAACACCAGTTTGATCTCGCTGAATAGCGCTGACTGCACAGTCTGTTCGAATCTTGTCGACAAAAGGTTTGATCAAGGGGGATAAATAATTTCTCGATCCACCTTTAATGACATGCCATTGAGGCCGATTTGTGATGTTCAACAAGCCATGATGATTAAAAAAGCGGATAAAAAATAACGCCTGGAAATCATTAATGGTTTTTCTGGGCATCGACCAGATTGCTGAGGCCATCGGTAAAATGTAATACTGTCTAAAGGTTTGATTAAATCCGCCCCGATCAAGATAGTCACCCATGGTCATGGATGGATCGATGTTATTACTAGCAAAGTCAGCTTTGGCCAGTTTGTTAAAGCGATTGATTTCGCTTAGCATCTGCCAAAATCTTCGCCGTAATAAATTTGTGCGCTGTGCTAGCAAAGTGTTTAAATTTGTTCCACTGTACTCAAAGTTGTTAACTCGATCACAGACGCTGAAACTCATTTCAGTGGGTTGATACTCAACTCCTAACTCAGCAACCAATTCGTTGAATTCAGGATAAGTCCAATCATTAAAAACGATAAATCCAGTATCAATTGCATAGTGCTGACCACTTAATTCAACATCGACTGTGGCAGTATGACCACCGATTTTCGATTTGGATTCATAGACAACAACTTCATGGTATCGACTTAGCCAATAGGCCGATGCCAAACCTGAAATACCACTACCGACTATCGCTATCTTCATTATGTTTGCCCTTGTGTTCTAACGAGTTTCTGGCCGAGTTCGGTCGACAGAGAGGTTGGCAATAAAGAGAACAACCGAATCGGCCAGATTAATCGTTTGGGAAAAGAGATTTCTTTGCTACGCTTTTCAATGCCTTTAATTATTTGTGTAGCCGCCTGCTCAGTAGTCAATTGAAACGGCATCTCAAAATCATTGGCTTGAGTTAAGCGTGTATCGACAAAGCCAGGGTAAACAATACTGACTTCTATACCTAATGGAAAAACATCCAATCTTAGTGATTGCAAAAAATGCCGCATGGCTGCTTTACTAGTGCCATAAGCCTCTGCTCGAGGTAAGCCAAAATAAGCCGAGGCACTGCTCACGCCAATTAAATGCGGTTGTTTTTGTGATTTGGTAAGCAATGGTAATGCGGCAGCGACACATCTGACAAAACCTAGATAATTTGTCTGAGTAACTTGATCAACTAAGTCCATATCAAAATCAGTCACATCGATATATTCACAAACTCCGGCATTAAGAATCACTGTATCCAACGAATCCACATGTTTGACTAATTCAGTCTTGAGATAGTCAGCAGCAGATGGCTTTGCAACATCACAGGCTAAAATCGTGACTTGGTCGGGATAATCGGCTTTAAGCTGTTGCAAAACTGTTTCAGAACGAGCCGTCACGATCAGATGATTGTGTTTATCTAATAATGATTTTGCCAATTCCAAACCTATACCAAACGACGCTCCCGTCAGCCATATTGTTCGATTTTTTAATTCAACAGCCATGTCACTTCATCGACGCCTTAATTCGATTCAACACTCCACCCACAACAGGCAAGTGCCCAAAAAAACCAGTGGTGTTATCCCAAAAATCCTGATGAAAAATTATTTTGCCATCATCATCAAGGCGTATCTGACTGATACCAATTGATTTGGACTCAATCGACTTGCCCATCACTTTGAAATTCATTTCCATGACCCAGCGGACGTAATAATTGTTATCACTGTTGGCAATGTCCTCGAATCTAACGTTTATTTCATCGACGCGATTGGCTCCGTCGATAAGGTATTTAGTTAAAGCGTCGCGCCGGGTGAAAGTGTGTAGCGTGTCATTAAAATAAAGATTCTCAGCGTAAGTCTTAGCTACCCGTTGAGGCACTTCGTCGTTTTGCAAGTCAGAAAATAATTCAACCAAATTTCCCAACTTGGTGATGTCGGCAAAGTTATTTTTGGGCTGGACCGCTGATTTATAATCTTCAACGTAATTTAAGCTACTTGTGCTGGACATACAGGCAACCATTGTTAAGCATCCTATAATGATTAAACCAAATTTTTTGAATTTCACTGTAAACTTTTCAAACTTTTGGAAAAGATTAATGACTCAGATGTCAAAACAACGTGAAGGATTCACAGAATTTTTACTTTAGTTAAATTAATATGAGCTGATGAACAAATTGACTTCTAAACTCAGTTCGACAGGCATTTACAGCAAGCTGGTTCGAGTGTTTGCGCTACAGGTTCTTTTTATTAGCATCATCACCGTGCTTGGTGTCTACGCAGCAACCAATGTTGTCGAAAAAGTTTTAGTTAGAAAAGCATTGGAAGGCGAGGCTGATCATTTCTGGATTTTGCATGATCAAAACCCAGAGCAAACCACACCTAACACTGATAATCTAGAAGGCTTTTTAGCACCCAATCAAGACCTCAGTCAGATTCCTACGGCGATAAAGTCTATTAAGCCTGGTTTTGGACGTGTCGAATTTCGGGGTCGTAACCCCATAATTTATGTCGAAGATAGAAATAATCATCGATTATTCCTGATTTTTGATGAAGAAAGCGTCAGCAATCTTGGCTTTTATTTTGGAGTCGTTCCCTTAAGCCTGGCACTAATTGTGATTTATATTTCCGCCTGGTTTGCCTACCGTCAGTCTCGTAAAACGCTTTCACCAATGGTTTCACTTGCAAATATTGTGCGGCAATTCAATGTAGACAAACAAGATCTCGATGAGTTGGAAATTGACCATCTAAATACCATCAACACTGATGATGAGGTTAGAACCTTAATCGATGCGCTTAATCTGTTCACTCATCGAATCCGGGAGTTGGTTACACGTGAACGCCAGTTTACACGTGACGCCAGCCATGAACTCAGGACTCCTTTAACAGTGATACAGGGTTCTGCAGAATTATTGGCCCGAGATCAATCACTAAACGATAAGCAAACACAAGCTATTGAAAGAATTCTTAGCACATGTAAAGACATGAATTCATTAGTCGAAACACTACTGCTGCTTGCTCGGGGTGAAGACCCTTCACAAATCACCGAACCGGTGATCGTTAATGATGTAGTGACCTTATTAGTTGAACAAATTGATCGCTCACATAATACAGATAAGCATGTTAGTTTGAATATAATTTCGAATGAAATAATTAGTGTAACAGCTCCTTCACAAGCAATTGGTATTGTGCTTGGCAATTTAATTCGCAATGCCTGTAACTATACTCAGGATGGAAAAGTAGACATTGTGATTAATAAAGATGAGGTGATTGTCAGTGACACCGGCTACGGCATGTCCAAAGATGAGTTGCCAGAATTAATCAAACCCTTTGAACGCAGCGCTCAACAACCGGAGAGTACTGGCTATGGACTTGGCCTGGATATTGTTAAACGCTTGTGCGAACGCTTCGGTTGGCAACTCAATATTGATAGCTCGTTAGACGTGGGAACATCAGTAGTAATTCGTTTTTAGTCATTGAGTCAATTGTGATAACCTGACCCAAAATTGTCTCTTACATGGTTGACTCTTCAAATAACAGATAAGCACCTATTATGGTAAATTAATAAAACAGTATTTATAATTAAAGAGTGGAAAAATCTTCATTCATTAAATGGTAGCCTTCTTATATCGGTAGGTTTTTTAAGATCTTTTGCCTGATTTATTTTCTCATCGAAAAACAAATTCAGATCATTCAACAAATGCTTTCGAAAATCTTTTTCCCCTTGGAAGTACTTAAATAACCCCTCAGGTTTAATTGAATCAATAAATTTTCTTAACTTTTTTAGTTGATCTGGATCAATTTTCCATGGGTTTAATCTGTCTTTACACAAATAAATCATAATATTTGGCACTCCAGTATTTGAAAATCGGTCAACAGCTTTTTGGAATTCTTCTACTGTGCCAGAAATGCTTCGTGGAGTTTGGGTGCCGATTCGAGATCCAAAAATCAAAAGCACAATATCGTGATCATCACCTAATTGCTCATTAATTATCCATTGAGGATCTTTACCGTAGGCTGAATAGACGTCATTTTCAAACGTTTTCAAACGCAGACATTCTTTCTCTCGTCTTAAATTATCATTTACTGATTTAATAATGCCCGGAACTAAGGAACGATACTTCCCCATATCATTTGGAGAAGCAAGAAATAGAGTATATTCATTTTTGGAACTAATTTTTACCACTTTCCTCAAGCCTAAACATCTTAAAAGGAATGATGATATGGCACAAAACCTCATAAATATTTACCGCACTAAATTTTTTCATTCTTAGATTGAAAATCAACTCATTAACTTTTTGGGTATTTTCAATAGGGCTTGAGTCTTCAATGCTTCTATAAATATTTTCAGTATAATAATACTTTACAATTTTTATATAGTTTTCGATGTTTGGACTAGAATTGGTAACAAGCTCAGTCAACCTTCCTCGCGCTATTGCATCACCAACATTTGCAATGGCCCAATATGTTGCTACAGATTCATTTATATCCGGGAAATCTATCTCCCTTTGTGTGCTTTTATCAATCAATCCTACATTGTTTATGGGCTTCAATTTAATTAACCAAAATGCGGTAATTGATATCAACTTTAAATATGAAATACTGTAAAGGTAACGTGCTCTTGAATCTCTGAATCCTTCATATGAGGCAGTGGCGACCATTTCCAGAGAAGATTTACATAACCAAATCATATCCTCTGGTAGTTGAATATTATAAACGTCAATTAATATTTGAGCTAAATCCGCCTCAAGTATAACGTTATATTCAGTTAAAGTCTGTTCAATACTTTCAGCTTGCGAGCTATCAGAGTGAGAATTCCCCGTCATTTCCTTCCTATAATAAAAAGGTTTTTAAAATCAAATAAAATTTATTTAGCAGCTATTTTTTAGCCTTTTGGTTTTTCGCAGCACGAACTAGTTCTTGTTTAAACCGGCTTCTCTCAGAGTTCACTAACTGACGGCCAATTACTTCATTTACCTCTTGACCAACAATACTAGTTATACTTGCTTCGCGCTTAGCAGAAAAGTCTACAAATTCTTTAAAGTCATTTAAATGGCCGTCATTTATTTTTTCTCTCTCGGGCACTTATTTTACGTAATGCACTATATTCCGCCATTGCAATTTTTCTTCTGGGATATGTTTCGATACTCATAATTTTTTGGCTTTAAGTTTTTTTAATTTAGGGTGATTTGAAATCATTATTAATCAATTTTAAAGCCAGTCCGGCCTGATTTACAACAGATAAATAGATATAACTTTCCCATGACCATTAAGGAAATCTCCTAACGTATACTCTCAGTGTCGCGGGGTATGCTATCAAATATATGACAATTTCGCAATCTCCACCTACTAAGCCGTAACTATAGCTTAGGCTTGGAATATCGATTAAGTAACTATACGAACGCTTCGGTTGGCAACTCAATATTGATAGCTCGTTAGATGTGGGAACATCAGTGCGGGTGATTTTTTAAAAATACAGATCGTTCTCGATTATGAATTTAAGTCTGTTTGAGCTATAGTGTTTTGTCGACCCATCAGCGCGTCATGCACCAACCGTTGAAAAAAATGGACATGGTGTTCAGAGTATGAGCAATCATTGCGATTAACCACAAACTTACCTTGGGTATACCCTTTTGAACGAAGGCCGCGTTGCACGTTTTTACACAACGCCATATCTTCCGGAATCAAAACAGTATCAATCCAGTCTATCAGGGTCTGCTCCTGTACATCGGGTTGCGGTTGCTTGAAATAAAAATCATGCCGGACCATGGTCAATTCCGGTTCGATTGGAATCACCTGGAAGAGTACCAGACCAATCGGACCGGGGAAAAACAGAGGAATGGTATTAGGCCAAACGTATGCGAACAATGATTGCTGCCCAGAATCGACCTCTTCAAGCATATAGGCAGCATGCTTAACGCTACCGTCGCCATCGATGGTATGCGAAAAAGTGATCCCGTTATCCGACCAGACAGCCCGGCTTCGGTAATCAACTAATTTCATTAACTCGGCATGGTTGACAGCGCAGTGATAACACTCATGATTGTTATCGATCACGGTTTTCCAGTTGGCCTTGATCGTTCTCTGTAAACGAGTTGCACGATGCAATTCAGTTATATCCGGACATACAGCAAGCATGTCATCGTGCAGTTGCTCTGCCTGTTTGATCAGAGGCTGAGCATTTAAATCAAGATTGACAAAAATCAATCCAGCATAGACTTCTATGCGAACAGGCTTTAAATCAGCATTCTCGGGAATCCAGTCTTTGAGAGCGTCTTTTCCCCTTGCGGTTCGGAACAAGCCATCGTTGTTATAGCACCATTGATGATAAGGACAAACGATTGTCCCGACGTTGCCCTGACCCTCAAGCAACGGATGCGCACGATGACTGCAGACATTATAAAAACACCGCAGCACCCCATCGTCGCTACGGATAATGATAATCTCCTGATCTGCAACAGCACCACAGTAATAGTCACCGGCATTGGGTAGATCATTAACTGCACATTGATAAACCCACGAACGATAGAATATCTTTTCCCGTTCACGGTGAAATATTGTCGGATCACGATACCATGAGGATGGCAGCGTCCACGAATCCTCTGCGCTGTCTGGACAAAATCGTCCAGAATCTAGATCTGGATTATCGGTGCTTGGTAATAGTTTGGTTATAATAGCCCTCGCTCTTCCAATACTTTTCGAGCCACTCGAAAACACTCTAGGGATTGAGGCACACCACAATAAATAGCGACAACATGAATAATTGATTGAATTTCTTCTTTGGTCACACCATTAGTGATTGCGCCGTTGCAGTGAATTTCCCATTCATGCATTTTTCCTAGCGCACCAATCATAGCCAAGTTCATCATCGAACGGGTTTTAGCATCGATTGTGTCATCACCCCAGCCGAATCCCCAGCACCATTCAGTCATCATTTCCTGAAAGGGTCGGGTAAAGTCATCGGCCGCCGCCAGGTTCTTTTCTACGTATTCAGCACCTAAAGTACCCTTGCGTCGTTCCAGACCTAATTCAAAACGTTCATTATCCATGAGTTCTCCAATTCAAAAAGTTTAAAAAATTATTTAGGAATTTTGTGTTTTACGCGTTTGGTCGGTGTCATCGCTATCGCAGTCACTACCAAAATCCCACTTAAAAATTGCAATGATGTAATCTGCTCACCAAAAGCCAGCCAGCCTACTACAAACATGGTCGGCAGTTCAACACTACCGGCAATTGCAGCTTTAGCACTACCGATCTTAGGGGCAAAAGTCGAATAAATAAGCTGTGGAATAGTCGCTGTGCATAAAGCAATTCCAATAGCCAAATAAAGAGCATCTGGTGTAGTAGGAATAATGTACTCAAAGTTTTCCGGACCAATTAAAAATGACAGGCCTAATAAACTCCCTATGCCGACACAACATACTCTGGACATAGGTGGAATATCGTTTAGCTTGTTCACTAGAATATTAATACTAAGACCAAATCCTATCGGCGCTAGCAACGATAGTAACAGTGCGTACAGATGGTCCGGGTTTAGTGACATCTCTGTCATCGTTATCATTGCTGCGACTAAGATAATCACACTTGCTAATATGGATTTAGCTTGAGGTTGTTCTTTTAACCAGATCCAAGCAATTAACAAAGTGAATATGGGGTAAGTCATGTAAATCACGCCTGCTGTTGAAACAGGTACAATTTGCAGAGCTTCAATGTAACTCACCCAACCCAGACCCATGGAGGCACCAGCCGTAAATCCCCATAGAATAGATTTGAGGCGACCTTTTAACATAAACAAAGTAGGGAAAAACACGATGGCACTAACCAGGTATCGATAAAAAGGAATAATTTCCGATTGAATCCCTGCGGCCGAAAGGCTTTTAGCGAAAAAAGGCACAGTGCCAAAACCAATGCAGGAAATCGCCACCATTATTGTTGCAAACAGCAGAGAATATTTATCTGCCGAAGGAACTTGAGCAACTTTGACGGCATCGCTCATGATGGATGATAACCCTCATTCGCTGTGTGACACCGTCAAATTTACACCAAATCCACTTCATCGTCGCCTTAGTTTCTCTAAGGGCAGCATTAGTTTTAGTCGTTGGAGCGAGGTAGCTTATTTTCATTGTCGTAGACACATTGTTCGACAATGACTGCTCGTCTTGGCTTGCCCAGAATCAATACTTCAAACTCATTACCAACGACATTTAATTCCGGTGGGATGAAGGCGTAAGCCAGATAGTGATTCACAGCATAGCCATAACCGCCAGAGGAGATTTGACCGATGGGTTTACCTCGATGCCAAACGGACTCGGAACCTAGAGGATCTGCGTTATAGTCCGACTCCGTTGGTTCATCAATCTTCAAATAAGTCAGTACATATCTTGTAGCTGGTACCGTTCCCTGCTCTGCGCCCTGGAATCCTTCGCTACGCGAAAAGCGCATCACATCTGCCTCAGTCAACGTGACTTCGTTAGTGATTTCACTACCCGAGCGATAAGCTTTTTCCATCCGCATTGCATTCAACGAAGCCGAACCAATATGCACCAGATTTTCGCTATGGGATGTTGAAACCAATGCACTGTAAACATCAAGCATACCAGCCATGGGCACATGCAGTTCCCAACCTAATTCACCTGTGTAACTGACTCGCAAAGCGCGAACATTTTCAACACCGGCAACGTTGATGTGCTGTGTCGATAACCAACGAAAATCTGCGTTGTTTAATGAAACATTTGTGCATTCAGCCAGAATTTTTCTGGAAGCAGGGCCGGCTAACATAATCACGCCAAAATCCTCAGAAACATTTGCGATTTCAACTGATTCACCTTGCAGGATTTCCTCTTCCATCCAATTTTTAAGTGCCGCTTCACGCACCGCGGCGTAAACCACATAAAAATGATTTTCACCGAGTTTTACAAAAGTCGCCTCACCTTCAATTCGGCCGCTTTCTACCATCAAGTAAGTTAATGAAATGCTACCAACCTTTTGTGGAATCTTATTTGACGAAATACGGCTTAAATAAGATTCTGCATCATTGCCAGACACTTCTAGTTTAGCAAACGCAGTTAGGTCAGCTATACCGGCATGAGCACGTAAGCCTCTGACTTCATTGCCAATAATAGTGTGCAATTCACTGCGCTTAAAACTCTCGATGTGCTTTTGCGGTGTGTCACCGAGTGCATACCAATAAGGTCGTTCCCAACCGTACACATCCTCATAGACGGCACCTTTTTCTTTCAAGACCTCATATAAAGGTGAGGGCTTTGAATGTGAGGGGCGATAATCTGGTCGATCCAAATGTGGGAATGGAATTTCATGACGCAATAAATAATCTTCTTTGGCTTTACCAATTCGATATTCTTCATCAATACGTGCACCAAAACGACGCGGATCAAAGCTGCGCATAGATACATCAGCTGCACCATGTACTATCCATTGTGCTAGATATTTACCGGCACCTGGTCCCCATGCAATACCGACCTGCGAGCCACAACAGCACCAGAAATTCTTGAGCCCAGATGGACCTAGCATCATGTTACCATCAGGTGGATGAGTGATTGCACCATGTACGACTCGCTTGATCCCAAGCTCAGCCAGAATCGGCATGCGCTCCATTGAATTTTCCAACCAAGGCATAATGCGATCATAGTCGGGCTCGAATAATTCGTTTTCGGCTTCCCATGGCGTACCGTCATCCCAGACTGAGGCGGCATTGGCCTTTTCATAAATACCAATCAAACCGGCCTTTTGTTCCATGCGCACATAGCCGGACACCATACGGTCGTCACGAATAACCGGTAATTCATAATCCAAGTCTTGGAACTCTGGAACATTATCGGTGATCAAATAGTGGTGCAGCATATTGGCGATCGGTAAATCTAATCCTACCCATTCGCCAATTTGCCGTGCATAAGTACCGCCGGCATTGACTACGTGTTCGGCAATAATATCGCCCTGTTCAGTGTGAACAATAAACTCACCACTATCTTTACGAGTAATGCCGGTCACTCGGTTATGACGCTTGACCGTACCGCCCATCATGCGCGCACCCTTGGCCATTGCAAAAGACACTCCAGCCGGGTCGACATGGCCATCATGTGGAGTATGCAAAGCGGCCTGGATACCCTCCCGATTGTAAAATGGATGCAGCTCGCGAATTCGATCCGGGCCGATGATTTCCATTTCATGACCTAAACCTTTACCGACAGACAAAGTGTATTTAATCCAGTCCACTTCATCGTCGGTATAAGCCACCCGCAAACTACCACAACCGTGCCATGTAACTGATTGTCCAGTTTCGTCTTCCAGACTTGGGTAAAGCTCAGTGCCATAGGCCGCCATCTTGGCTAGCGAATAATGACTAACCGAATGCGTGATCTGCCCTGCAGCATGCCAGGTTGAGCCACCTGTTAGCTCACCCTTTTCCAGCAACAACACATCTGTTTCACCCTCTTTACAAAGATGATAAGCCAGCGAGCAACCCATAACGCCGCCACCAATAATGACGATTTTGTACTGTTCGTTCATGCCTGAAAAATTTAACCTTAGTGCGATTGATTTACAGTGACGGTATGATACACTTGTATCATTCTATAAATCAATAGTACAAATGTCTCAAAATATCATTAAATTAGTGCATGCTGAGCATCCTCCACAGAGCCAGGAAGATACACTTGCTCGCCTATTAGAGATATTTGATCAACTTCCGACCCAACTACAGGTGGCAGCGCGTTTTATTATCGATAACCCACATGAAGTCGGCGTACAAACCATGCGCAGTTTGGCCAGCGAAATCAGTGTTCACCCCAACACCTTTACTCGCTTAGCCCGTAGCCTTGGCTTCGATGGTTATGAAGATTTGCGTGAGCGATTTCGCGATTTTGTACGTGCCGGTACCGGTAGCTCAACAGATCGAGCCAAGTGGTTACAGGCGATGGCCAAAAAAGGCGGTAATACCGAAATCCTCGGCACTATGGCCCAATCATGTCTAGATAACACGGAGCAAATGTTTCGCAGCCAATCCGACAAGGATCTGGACAAGGCTGTCAACATAATGATCAAGGCCAAAAAAGTCCATGTCGTTGGTGTAGGGCTGGCCTATTCACTGGCTTATAATTTTTGGTATCTGGCCCGTATTCCTTTTGACCATTTTGTCTTAACCCCACATCAGGGAACGTTGCTGAGCGATGACTTACAGCACTTGGGTAAAAATGATTGCCTGGTCGCGATGACGTTTCAGCCCTATAGAAATGAAACATTGAATGCGATTAAAATTGCTAATGACGCAGGTGCAAAAACCATTGCCATTACCGATAGCAAAGCGTCTACTGCTTATCGCGAAGCAACGGTGGGCCTGGTTTCACCCACACATACACCGCAGTTCTTTCAATCCAATGCGGCGGTCAGTGCGCTAATCGATACACTGACAGCTTTGTTGGTGGTGAAAGGCGGCGAGAAGGCCACACAGGCTATTGAACAGTTTAATACATCCCGCTGGGATGCCAACGTTTACGAAGAAATCTAGGAGGTTTAGTGAATAAATCAGTAGATGCAAACGGCTTGACTCTAGGTTTGGACGTCAAGTATTTCAAAGATGCCGAGATTTATGATCGGGTAAGAACCAATATCTACTTTAAAACCTGGCAAATGGCCTGCCACTCGAGTCAAGTAAAAAACCCGGGCGATTTCTTTAGCTTTTCTATTTTTGACCAGGACATTTTTGTACTGCGTGGCACCGACAATCAGTTGCGTGCGTTTTATAACGTTTGCCAGCATCGAGGTCATAAGCTGGTTGACGGTCAAGGCTCAAAACGCTCTATCGTCTGTCCCTATCATGCCTGGACCTATGATTTAGAAGGGCAACTTAAACGTGCACCTAACTCTGATAAAGTGAAAGGCTTTGACATCTCGAGTATTTGCGTGCCACAAATCCGGTTAGAGGAATTTTTGGGCTTCGTGTTCGTTAATATGGATAAAGATGCCCTTTCCATGGATGAATGTTATCCCGGTGTTAAGCAAGCGGCATTGGAACTATGTCCAGACCTTGAATCAAAACAATTCGCGCATGAACACACTGCTCAGGAAGGCTGCAACTGGCTCATTGCAGTGGAGAACTATAACGAATGTTATCACTGTAAAATGGTGCATCGCGAATTCGCCAAGGGTGTAATCGATCCTGAATCTTATCGCATTGCTCCTTATGGCGACGGCAAGGTATTGCGCCATGTCTCCGAGGCTCCTAAGCAAAATGACAAGGCCTGGATGGATGTCGGTGAAACCAGTTACGGCAGCTTCTTTTTATGGCCGTCGGCATCTATTCAGATTTACCCAGGTGGTATTGTAAACACTTATCATTGGCGCCCACTAGCCGTTGATGATACACGTGTTCATCGTGGCTGGTATTCCAACAGCGGCGAAGTTGATGAAACATTACAGAAAGTGATCGATTTAGATCGCGACACCACCTTTGCCGAGGACTTGGTTTTAGTTAAGAATGTTCAACGTGGAATTAATTCAATTGGTTACACGCCTGGGCCTTTAATTATCGATCCTGATGGAAGTATCGACAGTGAATTATCGATTGCTGCCTTACATACCTGGATGAGAGATGGTGTCGGTGAATTAAATGAAAATCACTAGGATTTCAGTTTTTCAGCAAACCCAGCCTTTAATAAAACCTTATTGGCTGTCTGGTGGCCGGTTAAAGTTTGAACAACTGGATTCAACCTTTGTAAAAATTGAAACTGACGCCGGGATAACCGGTTGGGCAGAAAGCTGCCCCTGGGGACACACTTATCTACCGGCGCATGGTGGCGGTGTACGCGCTGCTGCAGAGTTAATTGCCCCTGCATTACTAGGCAATGATCCACGTAAGATAGATCAAATTAATCGGACCATGGATTTAACCCTGCCGGGTCATTTATATGCCAAAGCTGCTTTTGACATTGCCTGCTGGGATATCTTGGGACAAGTTGCACAACTACCCATTGCCGATCTTTTAGGTGGCCATTATCCTGAGCCAACTCCCATCGCCTCCAGTGTTTCAACAGGCACGCCAGAGGAAATGTTAGAGTTAGTTAAGGAATTCAGGACTAAAGACTATTTTGTCCACTCAGTCAAAATAGGTGCTGATGCAGCAATGGATATTGAACGCATCAAATATCTTGAGGCAAGCCGCGAACCGGGGGAAACTATTTTTTATGACCTGAATCGAGCCTGGTTACCGGCTGAAGCTGTTGCTGTGATGAATCAGGTAAAAGAATTTCCGATCATTTTTGAGCAACCGTGTGAGACCCTGGATCAATGTTTGACCGTTCGCCAACTGACTTCACACCCGATTTCAATTGATGAAAATCTAATTACATTAGATGATGCTCAACGGATTATTAACGATCGCATTGGTGAAATTTTAAATATCAAAATAAGCCGTGTCGGTGGATTAACTCGTGCAAAACGTATTCGAGACATCGCCATCAATGCCGGACTCAAATTTTTGATTATGGATACAGGTGGCGGCGTAACAGCGGATACAGCCACACAACACTTCGCTCAATCTATACCATCACAAATGCGTATCGGCACCTGGTTATGCCAAGAAATGATTATTCCCGATGTGGCACCCGGTCAAGGATCAAGAAACATCGATGGCAGCTCACAAATCCCGGATGAATGTATTGGGCTCGGTGTTATACCGGACGAAAGTTTACTCGGCAGCCCGACAGCTGTTTACCAATAACCTACTTATGAGATAACCACTATGGATCTTGCAACAGAAAATAATTCAACAGATTATTTAGACGATGATGCGATTCGTTATCACCACATGGAACATTATGTTCAAAGCTGGTCAGTACAAAATTCGACTCCGCTGGTCATTACTGGTGGTGAAGGAAGTTGGTTTTGGGACAGCACCGGTAAACGTTATTTAGATTTTCAGTCACAACTGGTCAATCTAAATTTGGGTTACCAGCACCCCGCTATTGTTGAAGCCATTAAGGAACAAGCCGATAAGCTTTGCTATATCGGCCCACCGATGGCAAATGAAGCGCGTAGTGAACTGGCGGCAATGATGAAAGACATTACCCCAGGTAATTTAACTCGCACGTTTTTCACCACCGGCGGCGCAGCAGCTAATGAAAATGCGATTCGTTTGGCTCGCCACTACACGGGCCGTCACAAAGTGATTGCCCGCTATCGTTCTTACCACGGTGCAACAGCGGCCGCTTTGGGTTTAACTGGTGATCCACGCACTTGGCTCAACGGCACTGTTAATCAAGGTGTTGTGCGAATGTTGGACCCATACACTTATCGAACACCTACTGGTCATAAAGATCCTGCTGATTGTCCGGTCTGCCAAGGTGCTCCACATCTTGAAGAAGTTCTGATGTATGAGAACCCCAATACGGTTGCCGCCGTCATTCTTGAGAGCATTGTCGGCACCAACGGCATTATTGTTCCGCCCGATGGTTATCTGCAGTCGATCCGTGAGGTGTGTAACAAATACGGCATTCTGTTGATCTGTGATGAAGTCATGGCTGGTTTTGGCCGCACCGGTAAAATGTTCGCCTGTGAGCATTGGGATGTGGTACCGGATATTTTAACTTCGGCTAAAGGTATAAATTCTGGCTATGTCCCATTGGGAGCGATGACTGTTTCTGAGCCAATCAGTGACTGGCTTAAAACCAACCTCTTTCCAGGCGGTTTAACTTATGCCGGTCATCCTCTAGCCTGCGCATCTGGTGTTGCATCGATCAAGGCTTACGAGAAGGAAAATATCGTTGAACGCGCCGCCGAAACCGGAGAACTTGCCATGACCCTGTTAGCGGGGCTCGCGGACAAACATCCCAGCATCGGAGAAGTACGTGGACGTGGATTATTTATCGGTATTGAATTGGTAAAAAATCGTGAGACTCGGGAAATGCTGGTACCGTTTAATGCTAAAGGTGAAGCGGCCAAAGCCATGAGTGAAATTACTAAATTTGCTATGCAGGAAGGCTTATACTTATCGACCTTCTCCAATGTGATCAGGGTAACCCCACCGTTGAACATCTCACATGAAGACTTAAAACACGGCATTGATATTATTGATCGTACCTTGGATATTGCGGATAAATATACGATTTAAACTGGATTCTGCTGGACCAATGAATAGATAAATCACATGGAAAGAGCCTTATGATTAGTAAGTTCAGCCAAGATACGTGCTTATTGTTAATCGACGTACAAAAAGGCGTCAATGTTTTTAGTCACTGGGGAGGCCCAACCGGACGGCGGAATAATCCTAATGCCGAGAGCAACATGCAGGCTATTCTGACTGAATTCAAAAAAACAAATTTACAAGTCGCCTACACTATCCATGATTCGCGTGAAGCCACCTCTCCACTAAAATTATCCTTGGATACAGGAGAACAAATTGATGGTTTTGATATTGATGAAAATGACATAACCGTTACTAAAGATGTTAACAGTGGATTTATCGGTACTTCATTAGAAATACAACTCAGGCGAGCGGGCATCGGTCGTTTAGTTGTAGTTGGGTTTTTTACTAACTTTTGTGTCGAAACAACCGTACGGATGGCTGGAAATATGGGCTTTGATACTTATCTGGTTGACGATGCTTGTGCGACGACCAACCGGATTGGGCCTGATGGAACTGACTATGACCCGGAACTGGTTCACAATCTGAGCGTTGCAAATTTACACGGTGAATTTTGTACTGCGATTTCAACCAAGGATACCCTTTTACTTTGTACCAACAATGCAGAACACATAACACGTTGCCAAGGAAATGAATAATGTATGGCGTGTCATCAATGACGATTCCTTTAAAACGAGTCGCTCTACGCAAACCAGGCCCAGCTTTACTTGAAGCGGATGCCGAGGCTTGGCACTATGGCCCCTCGTTTGACAAAGACAAGGTTGAACAAAACCATGCTGATTTTACTAATCTGCTAACCCAGTCAGGCGTCGAAATCCTCTGGATGGACTCAGTAGACCAAGGCATTGCCGATGCTGTTTTTACCTATGATGCTTCTCTGATGACGCCTGGCGGTGCAATTTTAATGTCGCCCGGAAAAATAAAGCGAATGGGAGAACAGCAGTTGCATCGTCATTTCTATAACCAGATGGACATTCCTGTTATTGCTGAAGTGACCAGTAATGGTCTGGCTGAAGCGGGCGATACACTTTGGATCGATAATAAAAACCTGGCTCTAGGACGCGGCTTTCGAACAAATCAGACAGGCATATCACAAATCACTGAGATTTTAGAACCCTCAGGCATTACTATTCATACTTTTGATCTGCCTGTTTATCACGGGGCGGGGGCTTGTCTACATCTAATGTCTTTAATCAGCCTGGTCGATACTAAACTTGCTCTTGTTTGCAAAACCCTACTTCCAGTTGGATTATGGAATCTACTGTTGGATTTAGGCTTTGAGTTGATTGAAGTCCCTTATGATGAATTCGAATCCAGCAATACACTTTGTGCGAACATACTGGCCATTGAACCGGGTAACTGCATCATGGTTGATGGTTTCCCTAAGACACGAGGTTTACTTGAGTCGGCAGGTATTCATGTACGCGTATTCGATGGTCAGGCACTGTGTGTTGGTTGTGAGGGTGGTCCGACCTGTCTGACTAGACCTATTCTTCGAAGTTAAAATATTATCCTGATTCTACGCAATCAAGTTAATCAGATTTATCGATTTGTTCTTTACGTTTAGCGACATAAGCCTTTAATTCCTCTTCAATAGCCTGATCCATTTCTGGCCGCTCATAATCGACCAACAATTTTTTCCAAATTTGATTTGCTCGGCCAGCTGTGTCAACACCACCTGCATCTCGCCAGTTCTCAAAATTCTGCCAATCTGACACTAACGGTGAATAAAATGCTGTCTCGAAACGTTCCAAGGTATGTGCCGTGCCAAAAAAATGTCCACCGGGCCCCACTTCATCGACAGTGTCCAGACCTAATGCCGAATTAGAAACATCAAACGGTTGCAAATAAGAGGCAATCATTTGCAACATCTCTACATCGACAATCAGTTTTTCAAACGAAGCGACTAATCCACCTTCAAGCCATCCCGCCGCATGGTTTAACAAATTAGCATGTCCCATCACTGCTCCCCAGATTGACATTTGCGACTCATAAGCTGATTGAGCATCGACAGCACAAGAGGCTGTGGCATTACTCGAGCGCCAGGGAACATTGTAATGACGAGCCAACTGGCCGCTGATGTTTGCTGCTTGAGTATATTCTGGTGTGCCAAATGCAGGCGAACCCGATTTCATATCCACATTTGAAGTAAAAGACCCATAGCAAGCAGGCACGCCGGGGTTAACTAATTGCGTCAATGCTAATCCAACTAGGCTTTCCGCATTTTGCATCGCCAAAGCCGAAGCGAGAGTAACTGGCGTCATTGCTCCACTCAATGTAAAAGGCGTGACACAAACTGCCTGTCCGACTTTAGCCATTTCTATAATCCCCTGAGCTAATGGCTCATCCAAAACTAAAGGTGTATTGGTATTCGTGACTGACAGAAATTGTGGACTTCTGGCTAGTTCTTCTCGGTTGATTTGTGAGGCAATACATGACATCTCAATGGCATCAGTGACACGTTCAGCTCCGATCATTTGCGATTGCCAAGGTTTATCCAAGTAAAGGCAACTAGCTAAATAAATATCCAAATGTCGTGTTTGTACAGGCAAATCAGTAGGCTCAATCGGACATCCCCCTTCCATATGAATAATATTCAATGCCTGGACTAGTTTGAGAAAATCACACATATCACTGTAATTTCCAGCACGACGGCCTGAGTCTAAATCACTAGCAAACGGCGGGCCTCCTACCGCACTAAAAACAATATGATTTCCCCCGATCGTTAACTGCTTGCTTTTATCCCGCCCTTGAAGGATGAATTCAGACGGTACCGTGGAAATGCTTTCCATAATCAGATCACGATCAAATGTCACCATATTTTCTGCTTGATCGACTTCAGCACCGGCTTGTTTGAAAATTCCTCTGGTCCGGGCATCATCAATGCGCATGCCTGTAGTTTCCAAAATACTGAGCGACGCATTATGGATTTTTTCTAATTGTTCTTCATCCAGTAAGCGTACGGGATCAAAATTAATGGATAATTCTTGATAAGGAAGCTGTTTTAATAAGTCCTTTTGACGGCGTTGTGCATGTCGACGGCGACTAACCATGGCTCACCCACATAATAATATTCTGATTACCAGCTTTAGTAAGATGGTACAAATAACTATGCAAAACGACTCTAGCTGTATTTTTTTCCAAACTCACATATCCTTAATTTACTAAAGATAAACTCAAACTTCATTTTCACTATAATAAATGAACTCTTGTAATTATGCTTCATGAATGAGCTTAGCTGATCAACAAATAATGCCTGATGAGGCAGATGTAGTCATCATCGGTGCCGGCATCGTGGGCTGTTGTGCTGCCTATCGCCTGGCAAGCCAGGGAATTCGTGTCGTACTTTGTGAAAAAGGCCGTATTTCCGGGGAGCAATCCAGCCGCAATTGGGGCTGGGTAAGACAACAGGGACGCGACGCAAGAGAACTACCCTTGATGATTGAAAGCCGGAAAATATGGCAGGCATTACAAGCCGAATTGGATGAAGACCTCGGTTATCGGCAGACAGGATGCAGTTATCTTGCTACAAGCGATAAAGACTTAGAGGAATTTACTCACTGGATCAATATTGCCAAGGAATTCGAATTAGACAGTCTACTACTCGATAAAAAAGGATTGAAACAAACTTTCCCGGCATTCTCTAAGCATTGGGAAGGTGCATTATTCACTCCCAGTGACGGCCGTGCGGAACCTGCAATAGCCGCACCCGCAATTGCTAAAGCAGCCGCAAAACTTGGAGCCGTCGTTTTAACTAACTATGCAGTTAGAGGAATCGAAACCCAAGCTGGAAATGTTGCCAGTGTTGTGACTGAAAATGGAGCTATTAATACACAGACTGTTATTTGTGCTGCTGGTGCCTGGACATCACTGTTCTGTCGCAATCTAGGTATAATCGTGCCACAACTTCAGGTTAAAGGAACGGTTGCCAGAACCGCTCCGGCACCAAACATTTTGGATGGCGCCATCTGGAGTGATCCAGTTGCATTAAGAAGACGTTTGGATAATGGTTATACAATTGCCCAGGGAGGTGAGTTAGAGCATTTTATTAATGCCGATAGTTTTCGTTTTTTTCGACATTTTTTACCGAGTTTTAAGCAAAACCATAAAGAAATCCATTTGCGCATTAGTAAGGAGTGTTTTAATTCTTCAAGCTCTTGGGCACTTGATGAAGTTACTCCGTTTGAAAAGACCCGGGTGTTAAACCCCGAACCATCAAAAAAAATACTCACTCGGTTATATAAAAATATCGCTAAATTTCTGCCCCAGCTTGCCGATGTGCCTATTGCTGAGACTTGGGCAGGTATGATCGAAGCCACACCAGATACTATCCCCGTATTATCAGAAGTTTCAGATCTTAAAGGTTTATTTATCGCCACTGGACTAAGTGGACATGGTTTTGGCCTCGGCCCTGGTGCTGGCTTTGCTATAGCTGACCTTGCTACAGGCCGATCAACTTCAACTGATTTATCTTCATTCCGATTATCACGTTTTTTTGACGGGTCAACATTGCAGTTAGGACCTGGCATTTAAATCGCGGTTAACAACTAAACCTCTTACCTTTGCTGTGGCTGAATTTCTAGGGAAAGTGGGCTTACAAGTAAATTAGAATTCAATTAGTATCGATTAAAAGATCAAAGTCTTTCTACTATGAGTAAATTCCTTCAAAAAAAGATGCTCGCACAAATGACAGACAAAGAGCTTCTTAAACAAGCCGAATCTTATGCATTTGATTATCTTGACCATTCACTGGAACGAAATGTTTTCCCCACTGAAAAGGCAATAAAAAACTTAGACAAATTTGACGAGACTTTGCCACAAACAACCCGCGATCCGAGGCAAGTCTTAGAATATCTGCATGAATACGGTTCTCCTGCAACTGTCTCACAGATTGGCGGGCGCTATTTCGGCCTTGTTAACGGCGGCATAATTCCCGTTTCACTAGCCACAAAATGGCTAAATGATGCCTGGGATCAAAATACCCCTTTATATGTCACCTCGCCCATCGTTTCCAAACTGGAGCAAGTTTGTGAGCGCTGGCTTAAGGATTTATTTTCATTGCCGCAAAACACAGTCGCAGGATTTGTCAGTGGCACGTCAATGGCTATACTTTGCAGCCTAGCGGCAGCCCGCTACCGAATATTCCAAAACAATAATTGGGATATTAATCAAAAAGGTTTCGCTGGTGCACCCAAAATCAGAATCATTACCTCGCAACATACTCATGGCACGGTTGTAAAAGCCATCGCATTGCTTGGATTTGGTATTGATAACATTGAATTAGTGGATGTTGACGACCAAGGTCGAATTCTTGTATCTAAATTACCTGAGCTAGATGATAGTTGCATCGTGATTTTACAAGCCGGAAATGTCAACTCAGGGTCTTTTGACAACTTTGATGAAATTTGCGCCAGAGCTCATCGAAAAGGCAGTTGGGTTCATATTGATGGTGCATTTGGATTGTGGGCTGAGGCGTCTAAACAGTTAAAACACTTAACAAAAGGCATGAACAAAGCCAACTCCTGGTCGGTTGATGGCCATAAAACACTTAACACACCTTATGACAGCGGAATTGTCATGTGCAACGATAAAGATGCGCTAGTTAATGCCTTACAAGCCAGTGGTGCGTATATTGTTTACACCGATAATCGTGACGGTATGCACTACACCCCAGAAATGTCACGTCGTGCCCGTGCTGTTGAACTCTGGGCCACACTCAAGTATTTAGGTAAACAAGGTGTTGATGGCCTGGTTTATGGTTTGCATCTAAGGGCTGTACAACTAAGTCAGGAACTTAAAGCTGAGGGTTTTGAAATTCTAAACGATGTGGTTTTCAATCAGGTTCTTGTTAGCTGTGGCGAGAAATCAACTACCGATAAAATCATTTCCCACATACAACAATCCGGTGAATGTTGGGTCGGTGGCTCAAAGTGGTTTGATCAACCAGTAATAAGAGTTAGTGTTTGCTCCTGGGCAACAACTGAACAAGATATTAGTCGGACAGTTAAAGCGTTTATAACAGCTAGAGATTCAAGCTAACCTTTTTATTCAAACTGGGAGAGCCAGCTTTAACTACCAGGCTTCTACTGAAGTTCTAAGATCTAATTCGAATGTCCAAGCTTGTGGCTGTTGGCAATACAGTTGCCAATAGGCATCCGCCAGGCCTTCTAGTGAGATTAATTTTTGCAGGTGTTCATCATTTTCTGGCCCAAGTCGATCAAATTGTTTCTGACCGGCAATTCCACCGTCGATTATCACGTGAGCCACATGTAAGCCTTCCGGCCCATATTCTTTGGCTAGAGCCTGTGCAAATGTACGCAATGCTGATTTACCAGAGTTAAATGCACTAAACCCAGCTTTGCCGCGTAAAGACGCACTAGCACCTGTGTAGATTAATGTGGCTTCTGAGCTGGGTAAACGCCGGGTATATTCGCGGCCAACTAAAAATCCACCAAAGCAAAGCAATTCCCAGGCTTTTTTAAAATATCCCGCATCCATATCGCGAATTTTTCCAGGGGTGCTGTTACCGACGTTATAAACTACAAGATCGAGGTCACCGTCACCATGGTCAGCAACTTGATCAAACATTGCGATGACCTGGTCTTCGCTAGTCGCATCACAAACGATAGAACTTGCTGAACCGCCGCCAGAGTTAATCACCTCCGTCACTTGATCAATTTTTTCCTGAGTCCGGCCGGCAACAAAAACCTGATGGCCTTCAGAGGCAAAACGCTTGCATAGCTCGCCCCCCAGACCTAATTCAGCGCCAACGCCGATGACTAACGCTTTACGTTTGTTTGAATCACTCATTGACTAATTTAAACCCCACACCTTTAATGGTTTGAATTAATGAACTATTAAACGGCATATCAACCGACTTGCGTAAATTATACAAATGACTTCGCAATACATCACTGTCCGGTATTGCATCCCCCCAGAGTTCCTGTTCAATGGCGTCACGACTGACGACATTGGGTGATTCACGCATCAATATTCGCAAAATGCGATAGCCCGTGGGTGACAACTGCAATTCCTGCCCCTGGCGAAACGCTTGCATGGTTCCAGTATCTAAAATCAGATCTGAAATTTCTAAACGTTTACTCGATACTTCACCACGACTACGCTTAATCAGTGCATTCAAACGGGCAAGTAATTCAAGTTGCTCAAACGGTTTAATCAGATAATCATCTGCACCCTCTTCAAACCCCTGCAACTTATCTTCCAGAGTATCACGTGCGGTTAACATCAGTATCGGTGTATCTATATTGCATTGATTGCGTAATTCACGGCATAGTGTGTAACCATCCATTTTAGGTAACATCAAGTCTAGAATAATCGCATCATAGGAATTGGTTGACGCTATGTTAAGCGCACTTAAACCGTCAGCCGCATAATCCACCTCAAAACCTTCCGACTCCAGAAAGCTGGTCGTGGTTTGCGCTAACGGACGATGATCTTCAACAAGTAATACAATCATTTACACATACAGAGTTTGGCTAATTGTCTGGCAAATTTGCTCAAGATAGTGTTTATCAACTTCATTAAATGCAGCCGGTGAATCTGAATCAACATCTAAAACCGCGACCACATTATTTTTATCATCTAAAACTGGAACTACAATTTCTGATTGTGTAGATGTAGCACAGGCAATGTGATCGGATTGTGAATTTACATCATCAATAATTACTGTTGATTTTGTCCGGGCAGATCGCCCACAAATACCCTGTTGAAAAGGAATATGTAAACAACCATGTCCACCTTGATAGGGTCCAACCGTGAGTAGTTCTGGTGTGGTAACCCGATAAAATCCGGTCCAGTCGAAATAAGGCATGGCATGATGTAATTCACAAACCACCGTCGACATTACCGCAATTGCATCATCTTCACCTTCAATCAGTGCATTAATTCTGAGCACAACCTCATCATAGGCTAGCTTTTTATTCTGGCGAGTCATTAAACGACTACATCATCCGTAAATACCTGAAAGTCACCACTTTTTCTGTCTTGAAAATAACGCTCTAGAGTCATGGTCACTACTTTAAACGCTATATCATCCCATGGAATATCCTGTTCCTCGACTAATTTGACCTCCAGGCTCTCAGGCCCAGGACCAAATTCCGGTTTCGCCAGTCTCCCCTGATACATCATATAAACCTGATTGACATGGGTGAGGTTGTAAACACCGTAAAGCTCAATTTTCTCTGGCACTGCTAAGGCTTCTTCATAAGTCTCTCTGGCTGCAGCCTGCATTACGGTTTCTTTATTTTCCATAAATCCTGCTGGCACAGTCCAGAAACCGTAGCGTGGTTCAATCGCCCTTTTACACATCAGGATTTTTCCTTCATATTCCAGCACCGCACCGGCAACGATTTTGGGATTATGGTAATGAATGATATCGCACTGCCCACAAACAAAACGTGGCAGATGATCACCTTCAGGTACTTTCCGGCTGACTTTTTCACCACATTCGCTGCAAAATTTCATCTTATATTCTCTGTATTTATGTCTGCTATTAGATGCGATTTCCCTTCAAACTTGCCGTTTAACAGGGATACGAGTATCCTTTCACGCTTTTTAACCCCTGTGAGTGTACAGTAAGACCAGTTTATGGCAAAAATATTTGGGCAAGAACTCAGCATGCGCCAACTTAATGGCAATTTGACTGCTAAGAAAGCCGATAAATACCACTTGTATCAACTTTCTGTGCAATCACCAGAACCTGATATCAAATTTCTGAATAAGGTTTATCGCAAAGCACGCGGGAAAAAAGCTAAGCATTTCCGCGAGGATTTTTGTGGCACCTGCCTGTTAACCGCGACCTGGGTTAATCAAGGAAAAGACTATACAGCCGAAAGTTATGACATAGATCCCGAACCCTTAGCCTGGGGTAAAAGATATAACCTTGACCCACTCGGCAAAACAGCCGACAGAGCTAAGCAACGCGAAGCCGACGTACGTGAACCCAGCTTGAGAAAACCAGACGTTCGTTGTGCACAAAATTTCTCTTACTGGATTTTTAAACAACGCTCTGAGATGCTGGATTATTTTCAAAAATGCCGCAAAGATTTGGCTAAAGACGGTGTTTTTGTCATGGATATCCACGGCGGTCCAGAATCGATTACCTATATGGAAGAAGAATCGGAATTAGACTACGGATTTAGCTACGTCTGGGATCAAGATGAATTTTGGCCTGTTACCAGCGAAGCGACAATGAAAATACATTTTCGTTTTAATGATGGCACCCAGATCAAAAATGCTTTCACTTATAATTGGCGAGTCTGGACCATCCCAGAGCTTAAAGAACTGCTGCAAGAGGCTGGCTTTAAGCAAATCGACTGTTACTGGGAAGGCACTGCAGAAGATGGAGAAAGTGGCAATGGGATTTTCAAAATCACCCAAAAAGGAACCAATGATTTATCCTGGGTGGCTTATCTCGTTGCATTGAAGTAACAACTAACTGAAGCAATCAATAAATGGTACGACAAAGTAAATTTGGATTAGAAAATCACGGTTTAAAGGATTACGGACGGGTATTTTGGACCTGTTCGGCTGGCACTTTATATGAAGAAGCCGTCAAGCGTGGTGAAGCGGCAATCACTGAACATGGTGCATTAATCGCTCATACTGGAGCCCACACGGGACGAAGCGCTAACGACAAATTCATCGTCGATGAACCCAGCACCTGTGATCAAATCTGGTGGGGAAAAATCAACAGACCTTTCTCCGAAGAAAACTTTGATCGTTTACATACTAAGATGTGTGATTACCTCAAAGGTAAAGACCTTTTTATTCAGGATTTCAATTGCGGGGCTGATGCAAAAACTCAACTTCCTGTGCGGATTATTACTGAATATGCCTGGCACAGTTTATTCGCCCGTAATATGTTTATTAAGGAAAAGAATCCTAGCAGTCATGTGCCGGAATTTACGGTTATTGATGCTCCAGGATTAAAAGCTGACCCGGAAACTGACGGCACTAACAGTCGCACTTTTATTGTGGTTAATTTTGCCAAGCGTTTAGTATTGATAGGTGGTACTGAATACGCGGGAGAAATCAAAAAATCGATTTTTTCAGTGATGAATTATCTATTGCCACAACGCGGTGTATTACCAATGCACTGTTCAGCAAATATGTCGCAAAACGGTAATACAGCAATCTTTTTTGGTTTAAGCGGAACAGGCAAAACCACTCTTTCAGCCGATGCTTCACGCATATTAATTGGCGATGATGAGCACGGCTGGAATGATCGAGGTGTGTTCAACTTCGAGGGCGGTTGTTATGCCAAAGTCATTAATCTTTCACCGGAAGCTGAACCGGAGATTTTCTCGACAACACGCACATTCAAGACTTTACTTGAAAATGTCGTTTTCGACGAAGAAAGCCGCATAATTGACTTAGATGACAACAAATTAACTGAAAATACCCGTGCATCCTATCCTATTCATTTGATCCCCAATGCTTCACCCAATGGCACTGGCGGAATTCCCAAGAATGTGATTTTCTTAACTTGTGATGCCTTTGGTGTGTTGCCACCTGTTTCAAAGCTAGATGCCGAACAAGCGATGTACCATTTTATTAGCGGTTACACGGCTAAGGTTGCCGGTACAGAACGCGGGGTCACAGAACCTACTCCAAATTTTAGTCCATGCTATGGAGGCCCTTTTCTACCTCTTCATCCCCAACGCTATGCACAAATGCTCGGAGAAAAAATTGAGGAACACGGCTCAAGTGTCTGGTTAGTGAACACTGGCTGGATAGGCGGCCCTTATGGTGTCGGTAACCGTATTTCGATCAAAAATACTCGAAATATTATCAATGCAATCCATGACGGCAGCTTAGCCAGACAAGAAACGGAGGAGCATCCCGTATTCAAGTTACAAATGCCCAAGAAATGTCCAAGTGTTCCAACGGACATCCTGAATCCAAGAAACCTTTGGGATAATAAAGATGCATATGACAAACAGGCTGATATGCTAGCCGAAAAATTCACTGCTAACTACAAGCTGTACTCAGAAGAATCCTGACCTGAAATCTGAGGTAAAATCACTTCCACAATGGATTTGCAAGTGATCAAACCTCTATCGATTGGCTTGGCCCTGAGCGGCGGCACAGCCAAGTCTGTCGCGCATGTCGGCGTCATAAAAGCAATTGAAGAAAGCGGCATCAAAATTGATTACATTTCCGGCACTAGCGGCGGCGCTATCGCTGCAACTGCTTATGCCTCCGGGATGTCACTCGAGGGAATGGAAAAGGCAGCCAATGAATTATCTTGGGGCAAACTGGCAAGCATCAAGTTCAGTCGCCTGGGTTTCGTCTCCAGTGACAATATTTTTGACTATATGGTGGAACAATTCGGTGGCGATATAGATTTTAATGAACTAAACATTCCAACCACCGTACTAGGAACTGATTTACATACCGGCCTCAAACATGTTTTTGCTTCCGGTTCAGTTGCCAAAGCTGTACAAATCAGTTGTAGCCTTCCTCACTTTTTTCTGCCGATAGAGCATGAAGATAAGATGTTGATTGATGGGGGTTTAAGTGAGTACCTGCCGGTGCAAACAGTACGTGAAATGGGAGCCCAGTTTGTTATTGGCGCAAATCTGGGCAGTCAAGCTGGTGATTACCAAAAGCCTAAACATATTTTGCAATTATTCATGCAAGTTAATAACCTGGTTGCCAAACAAAATATGCGTCAATCCATTCAATATGCAGATATCCTACTTGAACCTGATTTAACCGGGTTCAGTGCTTTTGACTTTGATAACTCAGAAAAGCTAATTGGATTAATGTATCAACTGACCAAATCCAAAATTGACGAAATCCAACAAGCCTACAACAATAAAAACAAATTATTTAATCGGGTACGCAGCTCTTTTAAACTCAACCAGGTAAGCTAATCCAGTATTACACAGGGTAAAATATACACAAAAGTATTTTACCGACTAAATAATGCTCAAATTCCTTCCAAGCCTGATTGTTCTACAAATTTTGTTGACGCTGGTAGTCATTACAGTACTACAAACTGATCATGAACTTACTGCTTTCGTCATCGCTGTTTACATACTTGTGTCCGGTGTCGCCTTTGCATTCTGGTTTCGCTCAATCTCACAATTGCAAAGCAAAGATATGATCGCCGCACTCAAAGAAGAGCATGCACAGGATCGTGAAAAAATTCGTGTAGAAACCGAACAACAAAAAGTCAAAGTCATCACCGATGCACAGAAACAGATTAGTAAAGAAGTAAAGCGAGCTAACGCCAAAGCTAATTTCAAAGCGGGTGCAGTCGTCGCTGCGGCAATAGGCCTGGGTTCTTTATTTATTATCGGCCAAATGGTTACTTTGGGTTTAATTACCCTGACCACTGCTGGAGGTGGCTTGGCTGGCTATCTAATTAGGGCACGGCAAGAAAAACAAAAACTTAAAACCATTCAAACACACTCACTTCCGAATTCCAAGCCTTATTCTGAGAAAGCTACTATTGACAACTGATATAAATACGTCAGACAGACAGTATAATTTTAACCAGAACTTTTTATCCTTGTGGAATCACAATCGGTGTAATCCTATCAATATAATCAAGCGAGTAAATCTTCTCCAACAATTTTTGCATGACAATGAGAAATATATTCTTTCGACACCGCAATTAGCCTCAGTATCAATCAACCTACTCAAAAACCCATAGGGACTTTGGAACATTATCGAGATGAAATCATTGCGGCGCTGGATTTTCTAATCACCAGCATTTAGTCATAACTAACTAAAGCCCTCCCCAGCTATTCGGTATTCTGGACGCGGTGGTGCGAATATGTCCAGCACTACGGCAGCTTGGTCTTCGGTGCGAATACTGTGCGGAACATTACCTGGGGTATGCCAGAAATCGCCGGCTTTGACATGAACTTCCTGACCATCTTGGGTACGATAACACTCTCCTTCCAGCAAGAAGCCCCATTGTTCTTGCGAATGACTGTGTAATTTACCTTCTGAGTGTGGGTCGATATTCACTACGGAAAGCATGGCCTGGTTACCGGCAAAGATACGGGCATTCAAGCCTTGTGCTAGTTGCCGCGCAATACCCTGAGTTTGGTCGTGACGGTTAAATACCCAATTTGGTTTAGACATGTTTGGTTCCTTAGAGTAGCAGATCAAATCATAACGTAATCCACTTTGGCAAGTTAGACAAAGAGAACAAACTCAAAACACAGTTCTTCGATAACTTTGTCATCGAATGAGAGTTCGAAATCGTGGATATTAGTTAATTAATCGATCAATAGTTATTCTTTATTATTACTCTACCCCCCTTGTCTCCCCTCAAAGGGGAGGAAATGGTTCTCCCCCTTTTAGGGGAGCTTGAGGGGGTGAAATCAGCATTCAACCTTCCGCTTCCAGATCATCAAAAGGTGCATTAGCTTCATTGAGCGCAGCTTTGAGTCCCTTTTCCTGTGTTGTTTGTGAGAAACGCTGATATTCCGGTACTGGCTGAGTACCGAGAATTGCTAGCACTTCGAGATAATCTTTATTAGATTGCCAGAAACCCATTCGATCATAAACGCGATTTAAGTAGGCTTTGTGCATTTTTTGCATGTCTCTGGACATCAATGCCATACGTTTTGCAGTTCTTGCGGTGATCGCTTCCAATTCCTCAGCTTTACATACAGTGGTAATCATGCCACGAGCTTTTGCTTCAGTCGCACTGATATCAAGACCTGTTAACACCATTTCCTTGGCATCGTTCATGCCCATTTTCCAGGGAATGGTCAGCGTGATTGCCGGAATGCCGTAACGCATTTCACCTAAGCCCATTTTGACTTCTTCAGTGACAATAGCAATATCCGCCATCATGGCAATTTCAAAACCTTTGCCGATACAATAGCCATGAACTGAGGCAACCACCGGGGTAGTGATTTGCCAAATCGTCGTGAATTCATCAAATTCGGCTTTATAGTGTTCGTAATAAGCGTAGATTTCTCGTGGCTCATCTGCATCCTGCTTGAGATCATGGCCGGAACAAAAGGCACGTCCATTACCTTTAATTACAATTACGTTTACTGTTGGATCTTTATCAGCAGCATGTAAAGCTTCGGAAATCTCCGTGCACAATTTTGAGTTAACGGCATTCAAGACTTCTGGACGATTAAGCGTAATCGTGCAGATTTTGTCTGCTACTTCGTAAATCAAGTGTTCGTAGTTCATGGTTGTGTTCCTTTAAATAATAAATTCAATCTTTGTCATTCCGTCACTCCAAGTGTTTTTAAATTTTCATATTCAGCGGCTGAAATCCCAAACTCCTCTAGAATTTGCTGCGAATCTTGTCCGGGTCTGGTTGGCGCTGACTTAATCGAACCTGGGCTAGCCGATAACTTTGGTACGATTCCGACTTGGCGTAAACCAAATTTTTCGACAATTGATTCACTCGCCTTGGTTTGTGGATGCTGGACCACTTCTTCAATAGATAATACCGGGGTGACACAAGTGTCCAGCCCAGCTAACTTTTCTATCCACTCATCTCTGGGCTTTGACGCGAATAGTTTTTCCAACAGCTCAATCAATTCTGGCCAACGAGTTCGGTCTTCAAATAATTGCATTAAATCCGGTTGTTCAAGCTCATCAAATAACGCCTGACAAAAATGAGTTTCCAGGGCACCGATGGAAAGCCACTTATCATCTGCACAACGATAGGCCCTGTAATTAGGCAAAGTACCAGAAAAGGTTTTGCGAAAGCTGGATGATTCATACTTGCCCCCTAAGGCAGTGGAAAATAAATCAGCCATCAAGTAAATCACAGAGTCGGTGCAATTAGCATCAATATATTGACCTTGGCCGGTCTTTTCACGTTCAATCAATGCCAGCAGAATCCCTGTCACAGCACTCATGGAAGCACCCCCATTGTCAGAAAGAATATTCTGGGGATTGACTGGCTTACCATTATCACCGCGAATCATATCTAGAGCACCAGTCATAGCCAGGTAATTAATATCATGACCGGCTGAATCACGTTGCGGGCCACTTTGCCCGTAACCTGTTACCGAACAATAAATTAATTGGGGATTAAGCTGTGTGAGTTGCTCATAACCTAAGCCCAATTTCTCTAGTTTTCCGGGACGAAATTCCTCAATTAGCACATCAGCCTCTTCCATCATCTTTAGAAAAATACCTTTCCCCTGCTCATCTTTTAAATTTAAAGCCAAGGAACGCTTGTTGCGCATCACCGCATCATAAGGCTGGAAACGCGAATTAATATAAGGATCATTGCCAATATCACCGCCGTAGGTTTGACCAAAACTTTTCATGCCAGGTCGGATAATGTGTATCACTTCTGCACCAAAATCAGCCAGCAGCATGGACGCAAAAGGCCCTGGAGAATTCATTGACAAATCCAAGACTTTAATACCACTTAAGGGCTCATTCATTGTCTTGTCTCATGGTTAGAACTGCATCAACCGCATAAGCACCCTTGCCTTGCTTGCAGACAAGCAGCGGATTAACTTCCAGTGTTTCTAGTTGACTTGCATTTACAATGGCAAATTCAATCATGGCTTCAATTTGATCTAGCGCCGCTTCGATATCTGCGACTGGTTTCCCGCGCCAACCGTTTAATAAGGGATACAACTTAAGCTTCTTTAACGCTTCGGAAATAGTTTGTCGTGAGGCCGGCAACAACACTGTGACGGCATCCTTAAGTAGCTCAACTGCAACACCACCTACAGCCAAAGTTAGTGTCATACCGATGTCTTCTACATAACGGATGCCTACCATTAACTCTGCTACTGCATCATTAATCATCTGTTCAACTAAAAACTCACTGACATTTAGTTCAGGCACATCTGCGTCGATACGCTGTTTCATAGTAGTGAGTGCTTTTTCCAAATCCTGAGTATTTCTAACGTTTAACTCCACCGCTCCCAATTCTGTCTTGTGCAACAAATCTTCCGATAAGGCTTTTACAACTACTGGATATTGAAGTTGTTGCGAAACATCATCTGAACAGCGAACCACACAACTTTCAGGTATCGAAACACCATGCGTGGCTAACATCTTTTTGGCTGTGCTTTCATCGAAGGATCGGGCATTGCCGACATTGCGACTATATTGAGGCAATAAAATTTCATCATCATCGAGTTGCGACAAACTTTTTTGCGTATGCTGTGCTCGAACTGCATCACCAATCGCCTGCATGCCATGATCGATTCCCATTAAAGGTGTCAATCCTCGCTTTACCATTTGTTTGCGAGCATCTTGTGTAAGATCTTCCGGTACTGTGTTAATAAATGCGCACGGTATATCGAGTTGCTGGCAAACCTGAGCAAAGTTTTCAGCAGTGCGATACCAGCTTTCCGAAATCCAACCATCCGGCGGTGGAAAACTCATCACCAATAAAGCAAGATCATATTGATCCCCTGTTAAAAAAGTGCGAAAGATATTTTGGTGGACGTCGTTACCCTCGAATTGTGCCTCAGCAATATCTAATGGATTGCTTGGCAGAACAAAATGAGGAATCTGCGGTTTGATAGCTTCAATGATTCTCTTGGGCATTGGTGGAATTTCTAACCCCGTTCGTTGGGCCGCGTCACCGCCGAGTACTGCGTAAGAACCAGAGCTGGTAAGGAAAGCCACACGTGGCCCTTGAGGTCGCTTAGTGCAAGTCAACATTTTCAAGGTCTCAATGGCTTGAACCGGATTTGCTGCCTCGATAAATCCAAATCGCTCAAACAAGGCCGACGCAACCACATTATCACCGGCTATCGATGCAGTATGAGTTTGTGCTGCTCGCTCCCCCACCTCGGTGAGCCCTCCCTTCACTACCACAATAGGTATATTCTTCCTCACTGCCTTGAGCGCTGCTCTGCTTAAGGCGGGCACATCATGAAAGCTTTCGATATAAAGATTTACGGCCCTGACCCGTGGATCGTCCAGCACCACGTCCAACATATCACCAATGCTTAGCATGGCCTGATTACCAACGCCTATGGCATAAGCAACGGATAGTGAACGTCTGGCACAACACATATCCGAGATATAGGCACCACCGTTGGAAATTATCGCCACTCCCTGTTCGACCTTGTCATGATCACCAAAATGATCCTGCATGAATGCGGCATTATCGACGAAATTGACAAAGCCTGGACAATTCGGACCGAGCATGGGCATTTCACCAGTGGCTTCGATCAGTTCAGCTTCACGATCTATGCCATCATCTTTTAATTCTGAAAAACCAGCACTGTTGCAAATTGTGCCCACTACACCAAATTGTGCTAGAGATCGCACATTTTCGATGACATATTCTTTGGGTACAGAAACAAAACCCAGATCAGGTATTTCCGGTAACTGATCAACTGCTTTCAAGCAAGCAATCCCAGCGATTTCATCATGGTAAGGGTTAATCACGTGAATGCTACCCTGATAACCTTTACTACGTGTGTAATCAATAGCCGGCACCAGGTTTGAACCGCCAATAAATACCACGCTTTCAGGATTAAGCATTTGCTTGATGCGTTGGGGCTTCGACAAGGCATTGCTAACCGACATAGATTAGGCCTTGATAACTGCCGTTGGTTCACCTAATAATGACTCATTAATCTCATAACCTAAACCTGGGCCAGCATCCTCAGGCACTTTAGTTTTGCCTTCTTTAACAACCAGCGGATTGTTGACCAACGGCAACTCTGGCATATGATAATCGTATAGTGCAAATGTCGATTGAGCCGGCAATGTGTGGGCAAGATGGGTTACTGCTGCCATCGTCAGGCCTGTGCCATAATAATCCTCGATCCGCATTGGGATACGCAATACCGTACCGAGGTCGACCAGAAACTTATGTTTGCTTAAACCTCCAGTACAGCCCATTTTTAAAACCGCGACATCGATGACTCCGTCATGCTTAGCCTGAATCATGGCTTCGGGTGAATCGATGGATTCATCGAGCATCAGACCAATGCCTAAGCGTTGACTAATTGTTAAGCATTCTTCATAGCTTTCACAGGGCTGCTCGATTAAAGGAGATAAATGCTTAACTTTGGGAATCACCTGCATGGCATCATCAACGCTCCAGCCCCGGTTTACATCAAACCAAGTGCGTTCACCTGGTCTCAGAGCCTCAATTACCCGGATTATTTTTTCGACGTCTTCCTCTGCCGAGCCCAGGCCAATTTTGATCTGGAAAATAGAATAGCCCTGCTCACGGTAACCCTGCATTCTCTGAACAGTTTGATCGGGTGTGCCAATCGATACCATTGCCAGAACCGGCAACTCGGCAGTCACTCGTCCACCCCAAAGCTCACAGACTTGCAAACCATGCATTTTGCCACACAAGTCCCAAAGCGCCATATCAATGGCTGCTTTAGCTGGCCCCTGTCCACGCATTGCGGTATCGATATCATTCAATACTACTCGAGGATTGGTTGCATTTGCACCAACGACTAATGGCGCAATATATTTGATCGCCTCACGAGCTGCTGGGGCCAAGGTGGGTAGGTAAAACGGCGGTGCCACACAGCTTTCACCCCAGCCCACTAATCCCGTTTCAGTTTCTAACCTGACAATATTCGCCTCAAGCGGTGAATCAAGCTTTTGTTGCGGGCCATAGCGGCTTTCACCGCTCCATTGATCCAGTGAAACTTTATATAAACTTAAGTTTGAAATTTTCATGCTATTACTCTTGGGGTGGAATCAGCACCATACTGCCGACATGTTGTTTTTGCAAAAAGGCTGTTTGGGCTCGCTTGATTTCTGATAACGGCCATGTTGAATCTACTTTAGGATTAAGACCGCCGTTTGCCAATATCTCTAACAATTTAGGGAAAGTATCACGTCGATATGTTGTGGAACCATAAAACTCAAGGTTCTTTAAATATAAGGTTCTTAAATCCAGGGTCACTAGCGGTCCGGCGATTGCACCAGCCGTCACATAGCGCCCGCCCCGTTTGAGCAGTACCAAACATTCGCTAAACTGCTCACCGCCTACAACATCAGCAATCACGGTATAAGGTTCGCCGTTACTGGCTTCATGCGCAACAGCCTGTAGAGAATCCGTTTTGCGATCAACCACGGCATCTGCACCAAGCGCCAATACTTCATCATGCTTAGAGTTTGACGCTACCGTGATTACTTCAGCACCTAGATACTTTCCAATCTGAATCAAAAAACTGCCAACACCGCCAGATGCACCGGTGACTAACATTCGATCACCCTTACCTACCTTTGCCATCAGCAACATATTCATGGCTGTGCCACCTGAACAGGGCAAGGTCGCGATTTGTTCATCGCTTAAGTTGATTTTATCGTCCAGGGTAATTGCATTTTGCTCGGGCACTATTGTGTATTGAGCAAAACCACCGTTATATTCGGCCCCTAAAAAGCCAGCGCTATCTAATCCTCGTTCATCATCTAGGTCAGTAAAATAAGGGTTACAAACTACCCTCTCACCAACCCTGGAAGAATCAATGCCTTCACCGACAGCAGCAATAAATCCAACTACATCAGCACCTTGAATTCTTGGAAATTGAATATCACCGGCCCAATCACCCATCCCTTCTTGCTCAACTTCAAACCCCTGGCTTCCACCTGTGGCCGTTGTTCCAGATTCCACTTGTTGGTTGTACCAACCAGTGCGAGTATTAATATCAGTGTTATTCATTCCCGCAGCAGTCACTTTAATCAGCACTTCGCCCGCCTGCGGTAAAGGTGTCGACACATCAGTTCGATATTCAAGCTTTTCTAGGCCACCATAACCCGTCAGATGTACAGCTGTCATTTGTTCTGGAATTGTCACTACTGAGCGTCTGCTTTGAATTGACGTTTAAGGGTTCTGATTTTGGAATACAAATCATCACGATCTGCATAACAACCTTCTATATAACGCTCGCCACCTTTGGCGTCATAACCACGGCGACCGTGCAAGGCGCGTCGGTTATCAAATGCCAGCAAATCACCAGGACGATATTTGATGATCATCTGATACTCAGGACTTTCTGTACGGCGCATAAACTGCCTGACAGACCGATAAGCCTGATCGACGACATCTGGTGGCGCTTTTAATGGCGCACGCAACCAGGCCGTAACTCGTACATCATTAGGTTTACCTTCTTCATCCAAACCAATAACAGGTCCAGTCGCCCGATAATCCGAGATTTTGGATTTATTCCGAAATTCCCAGTTGATGGTGGTTAAAGCCTCAAATACCTCCGGCTCCTCAACGCGTAAATCTTCAGCCACCTTGAATGCATCCACATAAACACCTTCACCGCCTGTGGTAGTGTTTCGCCGGCAAAATAAAAACTGCAATCCAGGAGGATTTTCCCGTGTTGGCATATCCATGTGTTGGATTAAGGCGCTAGAGGTGAATGCATTACTGTCCGGATCGTCTTTAATCTCCAATACATACATACGACCAAAATTGGTTTCTCGAATTGAACCGATACTTTGCACGACATCAAATAACATGGTATCAGAATCGTCTAAACCTTCTAAGCGTGAAACACCAACATCGCTCAAGGCTTCAAGCCAAGCTAATAAGATGTGATCATCTTCCAGCGCTACCTTGCCATCAAATGTCGGTGGGTTGGGCATATCTGACGCTTTCCATAAAGTTCTGGAATCAGCACTTTTGGGTTTCTTAATCCAAGCGTGATCGCTTAACCAGCCGGGATGAAAACGGCTGTTATGGTCATCAGACCACTTAACAATCAACGCCCCGCTATCGTCGGTTGAAGCCTTAAGCGCATGCAAATCATCTGGCAAATCCAGCGGTGAAATCAACATCTCTCGAGAAAGCGGATGCAGCGTTTGTTCGTCCGGACTATTTTCCCTTAATAGATAAGTGTTATGGACACTACGCTGACCGTCCTCCCAGGTTAATTCAACGCCAGTGTCAACAACCTGAGCATTCACAATCTTATGCTCAAGGTCATACACCTCAAAATCGGGTGTCCAAGGTAGCTCACTTGTATTCATGATCAAGCCTCATCTGTGATGGTTAAATGCTACCAAGTAGATTGAATACTAGCTTGATTAAAAATTACATTTTTTTGATTATTTTAAGCATAATTGAAACATGGTCAGTGTCGACATTGTAGCCGTTGAGCGATTTCCCATTCTCTCCTTAAGTTTGGTCACTGAACCGTTGAGAATCGCGAACCGTGAGAGCACAAAACAACAATTTAGCTGGCGTATTCTGACACCCGATGGTGAAGCTGTGACGTCTTCCAGTGGTTTTGTGGTCAAACCCGATGCTGATCTGGATCAACGTCGATCAGACATTATTATTCTGCTCACATCTTATAACGTTGAAAAAGCACTTGAACCTACCTTGATTAATTGGCTGCGGCTTAAGGCCAGCCATGGCACGACCATGGCCTGCGTTGATACCGGCGCTTACATTTTTGCCAAAGCCGGATTACTAGATAAACATCCGGCTGCTGTTCACTTTGAAGCGGCCAGCGGTTATGTCAGCGAATTCCCGAAAAGTAAATTTACCGATAAAATGTTTTACTTTTCACCCAAGAATGCCTCGAGTGCCGGAGGCGTAGCCACACTGGATCTGACACTGGCACTTATTGGTCATTATTGTTCGCCACAACTCGCTGATAGAACAGCCACTATTCTCAACTATACTCCGCATACGATTAACGAATCCCAGGGCCTGTTTCCCCAAGCCAGACTGATGCCAAAAATTAATCGGGACCTGGCCAAGTGTGTTGAAATCATGATGGCGAATATAGAAACACCACTAAATATTGATGAGATTAGCCAATTAGTAAACGTAACGACCTGGCAAATGAATCGTCTATTCAAGCGTTACCTGCATACCAGTCCCGCCAAATATTATTTGTCACTTAGGCTAGAACAAGCCAGAAATTTATTAATCAACTCCCACGACAAAGTCAGCGACATCGCCCTGGCCTGCGGTTTCGAAAACCACGAAACCTTTTCTCGCGTCTACAAAAAACACTATGGGCTGAATCCATCAAAAGACAGGGCTTGGGTAATTTGAGGTCTATTCAGGCTGCCACTTGACCAATATCATCGACGATAGTCGGCTCAGTTGTGTCCAGTTCATACTGAGTTTGCAAATTCATCCAGAACTGCGCTGTGTTGCCAAAATATTTACTAAGTCGAATCGCCGTGTCTGCCGTAATACCGCGTTTACACTTTAAGATTTGATCTATGCGAGTTGCAGGTACGTGTATATCCTTAGCAAGCCGATAAGCCGTAATGCCATACTCTTCGATAAACTCCGCCAGGTGTTCACCCGGGTGTATTGGTTTAATTGTAGTCATAGTTAGTGATAATCAACAATCTCAACATCTGCTGTATTCTCCGCTTCCTTGTTGCGATAGATTTTGATCATTAACAAATATAATAACGCTATGCGTTAATACTGACAAGAGAATCATGCATCTAATGGCCCTAATCTGGGGAAAATAAACTTCCCCCAGCAAGTTGCGGGAATTTAACTCTCAGTAATCAAATACTGGAAAAAAACAGGCACCAGGCTATACTACTAACAAATCTATGAAAAAGAATGTACACATGCAAAAAAAGTTCAATATAAAGACAATTACTAATTTAGTATTTATGTCGGTAATACTGTGTCTTTCTACATCCTGCGTTGATCTATCTGGAATTCATGGTCAAACTGCATTAGGAAATTTGAAGAATGTAAGAAATTTGATTGAAAAAGAAGGAGTACCCATTGATACAGTTGATGATAGAGGTGATAGCGCCTTGCATTTAGCAGCGTATCACGGAAAAAAGGCTATTGCCGACTATCTTATTAATAAAGGAGCGAATATTAACCTACAGGACAACGCTGGACAAACTCCACTTATGTTGGCTTCTATTTACAATCATCGAGAATTAGCCAAGCTCCTTATAGATTCCGGAGCCAATTTGGAATTAAAGAAAAACAACGGATATACTGCTCTGATGCTTGCGTCATATAATGATAATCATGAAATAGCAAACATACTTATTACCGCTGGATCAGACGTAAATGGGAAAACAAATGCAGGTGAAACGGCTTTGGGGATTGCAAGAGCAAACAAGTCTTATACAACTGCAAAATTGTTAGAAACTAGTAATGCCGATCCTGGAAAAGCGGTAAAGCTGGCAAATAACACTACTCCAAAAACAAAACCCAGTCATGCTGACGGAAATACAGGTTCTTGGAAAAAGCTAATTCCTGAAAATTGCCATGAAAAAGATTCACAAACAATCAGTGTGGATCAAAATAAGGCATTAAGATATGTGATTGCAGAAAAGGAAGCTCGCAGATTCAAGGGTAATGATAATTACTATTCAAACATAGATGCTATATGTGTCGAAGAAATAGAAATAAAAGATGCTTTCCCTTTGCGAGGTAACTTAGTCGTTAAATACAAAGCTCTAATTATGCTTAGGTATGGATTCCGGGCTTATTGTTTGGGTTATTCGAAAAATGGCAAGCCACTCAAAGATTTACTTACTAGCAAAGACGTAAGAACATCTGCATCGTGCATGTCTATGTTAGGAATGCCTGAAAGTAAACTTTTACCTGGGCATATGTATTATGATGAAGGTGAAGTTACGATATAAAACATCTTTAATTCTCAGATAAGCCACTAAATTGCCCCAAAGTCAGACGATTTTCAATTTAGTGGGAAAATTGAGTCAGACTCTATTGTTCGGAACAAATGCGAATAAATGTTGTAACTAGGGATCGGTGACAAATGATAATTGTTCTCAAGTGATTTTGATCATCGTATAGAACCTAGAGGCTGAAAGCAGCTTAATGTTATATTTGGGCATCATAAAACCGCCAACAAAGAAAAGATTTAAATAACGAAAAATTCTTGCCGATCTGGGTTTGGGGAATCGTGCTATTACAGATCATTCTGGTACTTTTTTTCTCAATCGGAACAGCCTTGAACCCGGGGAACTTTATCCCAAATGTCTCAGAACTAAATTATGTGACCCAGCTTTATATCACCAGAAATGTGACTGTAGTCTTCGGATTAATATTAGCTTTGTTGCTCTGCTCTCATATTGCACTTTTAATCGTACTCATCATCAGGGTTCTGACTGATATTTGTGATGTAGTAACGGTTTATGCAATGAATGTAGAAACGATTAAATCCAGTGTGCCTATGGTTGTGATGTTGCTTATTGTTCCAGCAATCGTAGCTATTTGTTATCTCTACAGACGAGTCAAATAAAAACGTATTGCAAAAAACGATTTAAAGCAAACCACTAAACCCGGACTCAGCAAAGACCTTAAGCAAGTTGAACTTTTTTACTCAAAATTACTCTGTAAAAACAATAGACAGATATTTCAACAACGTGAGGTATTGATGAAATCGATGATACGAATGCTAGCTGTTCTTTTTATTATGGGTAATTTCATTTTACCTGCCTTCGCTATTGAACCTGTTTACAGTGATCGTGCTGACAGGGCAATTAAAGGGTATGATCCTGTGGCTTATTTTACTGATGCAAAACCGGTGAAAGGCAACAGTGACTTCACTTACGAATACAATGGCGCTGTGTGGTATTTTTCATCGGCCGAAAATCGACAAGCGTTTATAGACAACCCGGAAAAATATGCGCCTCAATTTGGAGGATATTGTGCCTGGGCCGTTAGCCGCGGCTATACCGCAAAGATCGATCCGGACGCATGGTATATCCATGAAGATAAGCTTTACTTGAATTACAGCAAATCGGTACGGAAAACTTGGAAGGGTGACATACCCGGAAATATTGCCAAAGCCCAGAGCAACTGGCCGTCATTATTATCTGAGTAACGACTCGAAGAGGTAGGAGCATAACTCTATTACTTGATCGAACAGATCAAAGTCATATTAAAAACTTGATTATTGAAGTAGTAATCTTTGAAATTTCTGCATCATCAGAAACGCTCCTGGATGCCGGGTCAAGCCCGGCATGACGAATTAAAATTAACAAGATAATAGGGTTAAACTAGAGATTTCGAAAAAGTTCGAATTCCGGTAACCTCTAACGATGAAATTCAGCGTTTCAAGTTTATGACTGAATCAGAATCTAAAAACAAGCAAAACGCCCACACTTATAACGCAATCAAGGAACGTGGCACGGTTTATTATTTAACCTTCCAGGAGCTCAAGAAACGCTATGGTGAGGAAGAAGCTATCAGCGTAATGAGAAGCATCAGTCATGCGCAAGGAAAGGTGGTTGGGAAATCGATGGCTCATCTTGGTCCCCGAGATTTCGAAGGGCTATGCAAATCTTGGGTATTGGCTCCAGATGACGGAGCGACTTTCAAGCCTGATATCCGCCGGTTCGATGAAAACGGAATTGAAGTTAAAATGATGGCCTGCCCTATCAAAGATGCCTGGGTTGAGGCTGGATGTTCTGATGATGAAATATGTACTTTGTTGCATTGCGCGTCAGCTTATGATCAAACAGCCTTGGAGACCGCAGGATTTGGCTATGAGATCGAATTGTGGTCACCAGGCAAAGTTGGGTGTTGTCTTACAAAAATCTTTGAGAAGAAATAAAACAATGCAAGATCGTCGAATAAAGAGGTATCTTTAACTAATCATTTATAAATTAACAGAGGAAAAATAATGGGATCAATTAATATTGAAAACGTATCGAAAGCGTTTGAAAAATCGTGGAGCTTAAATTCGAGCTCGAAATGGAAAGAGAGCAATCCAGCATTGGGGCAATGCGGTGTAACTGCACTTGTTGCTCAGGATCATCTGGGAGGAGAAATTGTAAAGACCTGGGTTGTTAAACCCCACATTACACTCTGGCATTATTACAATCTAATCGATGGTGAGCCTATAGACTTTACCATTAGTCAATTTGATGAGCCTATCAACTACGATAACGTTCCCTCGAATCGTGACGAGGCATTTCAAGATACTGATACGCAACAGTATGAGTATTTAGGTTCAGCGGTGAGGAAACAACTAGGTTAAGATGCAGTGGTCTTCGATAAATCATGATTTAAGCAGATGAATATGGAAATCATACTACCCATCACATTAATACTTGGTGCTTTGTTAGCAGGCGCTGCAAGCCCGGGTCCAAGTTTTGTATTAGTAGCCAGATTAGCTATGGGCAGTTCTCGTGGTGATGGTATTGCTGCATCCATTGGAATGGGTTTTGGCGGTGTACTATTTTCAATTTTAGCTCTATTGGGTTTACATACAGTCCTGACAAATGTGCCTGCTCTATACATGGCGTTAAAAATTGTTGGCGGTCTGTATCTGATTTATCTTGCGATTCGCATTTTATATGGTGCCAGGCAACCGTTGATAATAGACAAAAAAGACCTTGATGTAAAAAAAGTCACTTATCAAGTCATTTCTAATAGGGTTCTCTACACAAATCAGTAACCCTAAAACAGCCATCGTTTACGGCAGTATTTTTGCTGCAATGCTACCAAGTCAATTTCCAGATTCAATTTATTACATTCTTCCTGCTCTAATTTTTTGTATTGAAGCGGGCTGGTATTTACTAGTGAGCCTTGTTTTGTCAGCACCGGCACCAAGAGCTGCGTATCTTAGATCAAAAATTCTGTTTGATCGTGTAGCAGGTGGTGTGATGGCTTGTCTTGGAATCAGGTTAATAACAACTGCGGATAGTTAGCTAATGGCGAAAAATTAGGGATGTACCCGTTTTTCAACAATAATTTGATCGTGATTTTAACAATAATGGATAAGCCATTGGATCAGAGCCTGATTTCCATCTTACTATTTACAACCCCGCAAAGTTCAACTGGGATACAAGATTAAATGATGTTTTCATTGTTTAATTCATCAGACGAACAAGACATTATTGCGCTTTATACTAAAGTTTTTTCTGCCTCAGAAGGTGAATCTGAAGGTAGAATTATTGGCAATTTAGTTTCTGATTTGATTACTAAAACCAAGAAAGACGATTTAATAGGCTGCATTGCAGTAAATCATGAATCTATTATCGGATGTATATTCTTTAGTCGTTTTGTTGTGCCTGATGGTCAGACTGCCTTTATATTGTCACCCGTTGCAATATCAACCAATTTTCAAAGTAAAGGCATCGGACAACAACTGATAAATTACGGACTTAATCATTTAAAGTCTCTCGATGTTGGTTTAATTTTCACTTATGGTGATCCGGCTTTTTATTCCAAAACTGGTTTTAAGCACATCTCTGAAAGTGTGGTAAAAGCTCCGTTTAAATTAAGCCAGCCTACAGGCTGGCTCGCTCAGTCACTTGACGGTAGCTCAATATCTGCAATGCGAGGTTCTACTAAATGTGTTGAGGCATTGAATGATCAAAAATTCTGGTAGTGAAAAGCACCAAACACTTGCACAGTGCCGATTCATAGTACCACTCTGGTTGAGTTGGCAGGGCTTTACCATCATGGCATACAAAAAAAGTTATTATGACTTACGATGAATTCAATGATTTTTGCCGCTCATTAGCAGCAACATCATACGTTATACAATGGGGCAATTCCCATGTTTGGAAAGTAGGAGGGAAAGTATTTGCAATTGGAGGGTGGGGAAAAACCGATGAGCCTGCTTTCACTTTTAAAACGTCAGAGCAAAATTTCGAATTTTTACGAACTCGAGAAGGATTCAGACCCGCTCCTTACATGGCATCCCGCGGGATGAAATGGATTCAGTTATTTGATGGTTCAGAGAATGAAGATGAAGAGCTTAAATATTATATTGAAGAGTCTCATCGCATGGTTTGCTTAGGTTTAACAAAGAAGATGCAGCGGGAACTTGGCCTGAATCAGAGTTAACCATTTGAAAAACTCAAGTATATTTCATCTCAGAATGGATAATATTCCTGGAACTTAAACATGACAAAGCTTCTACAGCTCATCACAATTGCTCTACTGAGCTTCACTCAGGATTCTGCTTTTGCAGGTGATGATCAGACTCCTATTGGTGATGCGGTTGAAGAACTTCCGATTTTTGATGCGCATATGCATTATAAGGAGCCCGCCTGGGGACCCTATCCTGTTGAAGATGTTATTGAGTTGATGGATAAATCCGGGGTGGCCATGGCACTTGTCTCTTCCAGTCCCGATGAGGGTACGATTATGTTGTGGGAGCATGCGCCCAATCGGATTGTGCCGGAACTACGCCCTTATCATGGCAGCGTTGGATCTTCGAACTGGACAGATTTTGAAAGGATGGCGGACTATCTTAGAGATCGGCTAGAGAAGTATCCTCATGAAGGAATTGGTGAGTTTCACATCCGTTCAATCAGGATGTGGAACGAGCCACTCTTCCAAAGCATAATCGACATGGCCAAAGAGCTCGATATCTACCTACATGTACATTCAGATGCTGAACCCATTCGTTGGCTTTACGGCCTGGATCCGCAGGTAAAAATCATCTGGGCGCATGCTGGCTTGGGAGAGAATCCAAAAAACATCTACAAATTAATGTCTGAATTCCCGAATCTATTGGCAGACACCTCATTGCGTGAGCAAAGCATCTTGGCCGGTATAGGTAAACTAAATCCTATTTGGAAAAAAATAATTTTTGAATTCCATGAACGACTAATGGTTGGTAGTGATACATGGGTGAATGGTCAGTGGGATTACTATGAATGGATCATCGCCTCAAACCGGGCATGGCTTCGCCTGTTACCACGTGAAATCGCTGAAAATATTGCTTATAAGAATGCCGAAAGGTACTTTGATCGTGAAATCAGTATAGAGCTTATAGGAACCAAACAATAGGCATAACTTAGCATTCTGTTTAATTAAATAATTGTAACAAGTGAAATTATTCACAGAATTTCGATCAAGCCAAACCTATCATTTGATGCAATCAAAGTCGGATTGGAGAAACAAAATGAAACTATTTATTACCTGTTACAGTATTGTGCTGATATCTATAACCATCACAACATTGCTATCAATTGCCAATATCTAACATTAATGCAGGACAACATAAAAAATACAGACGCACTCCAACTTCTAGAGAAGCATTATGAAACTGAATACTAAAAAACGATTGGCAGCCTTATTTTTACTATTGGCAACAATATGCTTTGTTTTAGAAAAGACATTTTACGGCGATATTTCTGCACAAGGTGTGCTGCAGGAAAGTTTCTTTCTGCCGTTGGGGGCGATATTGCTAATGCTTGGATTAATTTTTTCAGCCTGGTTTGTATTACAGGCACTATTCCAAACCAAAAAATAATGAGCAATCCTAAAATCTTATAATCAACGTGGATGGCGACGACACCAAAAAAATCTTTTGTAACTGTATTCTCACGACAAAAAACATCATGTAAATTAGTCAGGTGACTTTAACAATATGAGGTGAAGCTGACAGTGTCTGGCATACAAAATGAAAATTCATCCGACAGAGTCTGAATCAAAACAACCAAATCAAAACCAGTGCTTTTACTTTCAAGATTGAAAATATTGTCGATTTAAATCAGTATTCCATAACAAAGCCTAATTCAGAATATTCATTTATGCAGAATTAAGTTCGGTTAAATTTATTAAATGCTTTCGTTTGGCAACCAAACTCAAAATCGATTTTGGATAGTAAACATTGACGGGTGATGGAGACAGGGATGTTGACGAAGACTGTCCCCGATAGGTCCATTTTCCATTCATCTATTCTACCGGTAACCGCCAGCTTGCTATCCAGGGCGTAATATCTTCCCGCGTGTCGTTGTCCCTAAGTGTGACCATACCGCCTTGACGATCTACTTTGATTCCAATTTTACGCAAATGCTCATCGTCATCGGCATAGTCAGCGCCAAATCCACTGAGCGCGCGGCCAGAGAGGTTACGATCGAAAAATCGGACCACACCCTCATCATCGGTTTCGGTTACCGTGCCGCCATATAGAACACCTCCAACCACATGGTCGAGAGGCATCAATACATAACTCAACACTACGTCGAAGGGTTGATCGTCAGAGTTATCTTTGAGTGCCACGGATACACCGGTCGGGCCAGCGACATCTCCCACAGGCCACACACGAATTCGCCGAAGATGTCGATCTTCGTTGTTAAATATGAAACGAAACCCAGCAAGGAAAATGCGATAGCGTAATTTATCGAATCCCGGGATATTGACACGACATTCGCTTCGGCAAGCCGTGAGCGATACCGAACGCAAATTCAGCACAGGGCTATCCGTCGTTTCCCTGTAGTGGGCGCGCAGTCCGGTCAAGGGACCAGCATAACGATAATAGCGTGCCCAAGCCCGAATCGATTCGACACCGTCATTATCCTGAAGGAGTAATGTAAACGTGGACGGCTCATCGGGTAACACGCCAACACCGATGCGGCGGACATGGCGATCTTCACCCAGAAACTCGAGTTCAAATCCAGTCAATAAGGGAACTTCACTGCCGATATCGAATTGGTGTATTCCCCGCGTAGCGATGACTTCGATTTCGCAGGCCAGCCCATCATCACATTCTTGAGCCCAAATACAAGCAGGCCACAGAACTAAAAAAAGCTTGATTAATATGCCCATAATATCTGAGACAATAATCCAATCAGGAGTCATAACTTCAACTTTTGCGCCAGTATTTGCAGCTTTTTCTGTATGATAGGCACAATATCTAGCCTTGGGCATACCGTCTTCTGGATAAGCAGGCTCATGGGCCGTGGTCATGATTCGATTCTTGAGCCTAAAGATGTTTTAGTTGATAAGGCTGAAGTAAAGGGTCGTTAAACATCTGTTGCTTATCTTATTGACCCTATGTAAATCCGCTTTTTAATTAGGGTGATTGCTGCCACTAATTGCACTACTCTCATCAAACAACAGCTGCCGATGTGGATAAGGAATCTTAATACCATTTTCTCTGAACTTATCCCAAAGCGAGAGAAAAATATCGCCTTTGATATTGGTGACACCGGCTTCAGGATCCTTGATCCAAAAGCGTAAAATAAAATTTATGGAGGAATCGCCAAATTCGGTGATATGGCAGACTGGTGGTTTTTCAGTCACCACCCGATCATGACCGGCGGCAGCTTTACAAGCTAATTCACGTACCAAATAGGGATCAGAATCGTAGCTGGTACCGAAGTGAATATCTTGACGAACCAGATCACTGGAAAACGACCAGTTAATAACCTGGTTAATAATCAAGTCTTCATTCGGAATCAAATATTCACGGCCATCACGAGCGATGACAGACACATAACGTGCGGCTAAATAATTAATCTTGCCAAAGGTTTCACCAATATTGCTGCCGACTGTTATCACATCACCAGGCTTAATGGATTTGTCCATTAACAAAATCACCCCGCTGATTAAATTCGAGAATATTTTTTGCAGCCCAAAACCGATTCCCAATCCAATCGCACCAGAAAAAACCGTTAATGCCGTGAAGTTGATTCCCAGTGCAGCCATTCCCGCCAACAAAGCAAGAATAATCAGTATAGCCTTGAGGAACTTAGCACTTAAAACCCTGAGGGACGGTGATAAGTCTTCGGCATTTTTTAACTGCCTTTCGCCTAATTTACCTAAATAAAATGCAAACCAGATTGCAAAAACAAATATCAAACCGCCCTTGAGTATCTCCAGCACAGTGCTGTGAAAACTGCCGATATCAACCGACGTTTTTTGCAATACTTCCATCGCATCCGGCATCACTTGCAGAATATTAAGCGCAGCCACACACCAAATAACTAAGCCCAATGCCTTGGCGAAAACTTGATTACGTATCAACTTTATAGCCAGATCAATAACTAGCCATGCCGTTGTTAACGAGCCAATAATGGTCAAGGTAAAGCCGTGACTTGGCCAAGTGAATTGCTTGATTATTGACACACTCATCCACATTAATATGCAGAAAACAAAAACCGGCAAACGACGTTTAAAATTTGCCAGAAAACGTAAAAGCCTGGGTCGGCCATGAATCTTTCTTAATTGTGGATCGAGTTGCTCTTTTAATACCCCACCAATAACGCGTGCTAAAAATATCGAAACCAATACAATAAACAAATGGATCAAAATCCAGACAATACCCGTGCGACTGAAACTAATGCCCCAGGTGTGCAATAAATTTTGCAACGCTGGCCAAGTAGTATTTATTAATTGATCTATCATCGTTTGTTGTCAGTGGTTCAGTTGCATTGTAACAAGCCAAATATATTTTTTACCAGGGTAATGCTTTGCAGGTTGAAACTAGCCAGTCTATAAATAATCGAACCTTGGTGGAAAGATAGCGATTTTGCGGATACAAGGCATAAATAGCCAGCTCAGGGGATGTTTTATAATCAGGTAATACATTGACAAGTTGACCCGAATTTAGATATGTTGCCGCGGTGAAAATGGGTAACACCGCTAGGCCCAAACCCTGCCTGCAGGCCTCTAGCATTGCTTCAGCATTATTAGCAATAAAATTTCGATTTAATTGCACTTTGTTAACCTTCCCGTTTGAATCGAAGTATTGCCACTCAGCACGATTATCATGTTTGCTATAAACGATGCCTTTGTGTTCTTGCAAGTCTTGTGGAAGCTTAATCGGCGTTTGTTTCGCTAAGTAGTCGGGACTTGCACAAAGCAAGATTGGACAGTCTGCTAATTTGCGTGCGACCAATGAAGAATCTTGCAACGCACCAATTCTGACAACCACATCGTATCCCTCTGCAATAACATCCACATAACGATCATCGAAATTTACATCCATGACGACATCGGGATAGCTCTTGGCAAAGTCAGCAATAGGTTCTGCCAAATATTGGGTACCAAAAGAAAAGGGGGCATTGACTCTGAGTAAACCAGTGGGGCAAGTTTTCAAATCCAGTATTTGCCGCTCGGCTTCATGTAAATCATCCATCGCTCGTTTCGCTTTACCGGCGTACAAAACCCCTTCTTCTGTCAGAGTCACAAAACGAGTGGTTCGATTTAGTAATTTGACACCTAGTTGCTTCTCTAATCCTTGGACTTGCTTACTCACAGCAGGCGCGCTCATATTCAGGCACCTTGCTGCAGCTGAAAAGCTGTTTTGTTTAACAACTTCAAGAAAAATATCAACTTTAGAAAGAGAATCCATTATTAACTAAAAAGAAATAATCATTTAATTAATATGCATATTATCATTTATTTAGTTATCAATATAATTTAAACAAATGAAATATATAAATGGAGAACTTAGATGGACTCACAAGAAAGTATCCGACTTGGTGCAACCTTGCTACGAATTGTGCTAGGCGTGATCTTATTAGCGCACAGCCTGCTTAAAATTTTCGTCTTTACGATTCCTGGTACGGTAGGCTTTTTCGAAAGTTTGGGTTTGCCGGCAATAATTGCTTACTTAACAATTTTTGGTGAACTCGCTGCCGGTATTGCACTAATTATAGGTGTTTTACCAAGACTCGCAGCGGCATTATCTGTACCAATATTATTGGGTGCGACTTGGGCCCACATTGGTAACGGCTGGGTGTTTAGTAACCAGGGTGGTGGCTGGGAATTCCCGGCATTACTTGTCGTGCTCGCTATAATTGTTGCTATTCAGGGTGCAGGGACCTATGCACTTGGCAATCCCTTTTCTTCAAATAGATAATCCATAAACGGAGATCCACATGATAGATATTCAACGCTATGATCAACTCGGCCATGCCGATCATGGTTGGCTAAAAGCCAGACATCATTTTAGTTTTGCCAACTATCATAATCCCACGCGCATGGGGTTTGGTGTCTTGCGTGTAATTAACGATGACATCATCCAGGCGGGCACTGGATTTGGCACTCATCCACATCGGAACATGGAAATCATAACCTATGTCCGTAAAGGCGCGATTACTCACAAGGATAATCAAGGCAATGAAGGTCGAACTGAAGCCGGCGATGTCCAGGTGATGAGTGCAGGTAAAGGAATTTTTCATTCGGAATACAATCTGGAAAATGAAGACACCACACTCTATCAAATCTGGATTGAGCCGAATCAACAGGGCGTCATGCCCAGATGGGACTCGAGATCGTTTCCCAAACAAGCCGTAGAGAATGAACTGTCTTTATTGGTTTCGGGCGCTGATGATGCGCCCTTGTTTATCCATCAGGATGCCCGCGTATATGCAGGCAAGTTGTCACCTGGCACGATGATCAAGCAAACGATCAAACACCAGGCTTATGTCTTGATCTCTGACGGCACAGTTGAAATTGACGGTCAACAACTAAACAAAGGTGACGGCGCGCAGGTGACAGATCAAACATCGATCAACATTAATGCGATATCAGATGCAGAAGTTCTAGTGCTTGATGTACCAACGGCACATTAAAAAACAATTTTGCAACTTCAGACGTCGAGTTTCTTTTTCACAATGTACGTTAGACTCAAACTGTCAGAGGTTTACAACATTACAGGACTAACTGCCACCGAAATAAGCAGCATTAAGTATTTGAATAATCGGAGTTAAGTATGAAATTCTTATATCGAGTTTGTTTCTCGTTGACATTATTGATGACATTCCCATTCTTGCATGCAGCTGAGCCGATCTGGGACGGCAATGTCGTTGAGCTCGAATCTGAACGACTGGCTGATGGGGTCTACGCCTATTACCCCAACGATGCTGAAGAAAAAGAGCAAAAAGGCATTCCTGTTGCTACCAGCGGTGGGTTTATTGTAGGAGATAATGGTGTATTCATGATTGATACCATGCTCAATCAGCGCCTTAACAATCAGGCACAAGCTTTAATCAGCGAAATCACAGATCTACCTATTCTGTTCGCAGTTAATACAAGTTTTCACGGTGATCATTCTTATGGCAATATGTATTTGCCCGAGCAGACAATCATTATCCAACATCAGGCAACCAAAACTTATATCGATGAGCATTTTGCCAAGGACACCGAATTCATGATTCAGAATTTTGGGCAAGGTCGAGGGATTGAAGAAATCAAACCGGTGACCGGCGATATTTTGATTCCCGAAGGCGGTCGATTAACGATTAATCTAGGTCAAAAATCAGTTGACGTTATTGATTTTGGGTTCGCCCAGACCGGTGGCGATTTATTCATTTGGGATCCCGAATCAAAAGTCATGTGGACGGGCAATCCGATTATTACCGTCAAACCCTCACTGCCCTGGCTATTGGATGGGCATCTATTGGAGACCTTGGCGACACTAACTAAAGTTTATGATTTTCTTCCCAATGATGCACAAATCGTTCCCGGTCATGGCACACCCATGAAGCGGGATGACATTAAATGGCATATTGATTATCTTGAGACAGTTAAAATCCAGGTACAGACGGCTATTGATCAGGGTCTGACACTGGAACAAACTGTTGAGAAAGTTACTATGCCAGAGTTTGTCGGTTATGCTTTGTTTAACTGGGTTCATCCCGGCCTCAATGTCCCGGCCGCCTATAAAGATTTAAGCTACTAGAAAAATTCACCTAAACCCTATAAAGGATAATAAATTATGGCAAGTCAAACACTCACTTCAAGCTGGAAAACCAGCATTAAAGACGGTGAATATAAACGCAAAGATTCACAATTCAGAAATTGGGTCACAGCAGATGGTTCTGTTGGAGAATCAGGTGAAGCTGGTTTCAAAGCCGAACCGGACCGTTATCATCTCTATGTTTCGCTGGCTTGTCCATGGGCACACCGTACGTTGATTTTTCGCAAGCTTAAAGGACTGGAAGATTTAATAACAGCTAGTGTGGTTCACCCTGACATGATGGAGAATGGCTGGAGCTTTATGCATGATGAACAGTCTGAGGCTGACTATGGGACCACGGGTGACACACTGTATCAAGGCAATTATTTGCGTGAACGTTACTTTGCCAACAATCCGGATTACAACGGCAATATCACTGTACCCGTGCTCTGGGATAAACAACAAAAACGGATTGTGAACAACGAGTCATCTGAAATTATTCGCATGTTCAACTCAGCTTTTAATGAGTTAACGGGGAATCAGTATGATTATTATCCTCAAGCTTTACGCGGTGATATCGATAGTATTAATGATCTGGTTTATCACAATATCAATAACGGTGTTTATAAAACAGGCTTTGCAACCTCTCAACAAGCCTACGAGACAAATTGCCGCAAGCTATTCGATGCCTTGGATCAAGTGGAGACACGATTAGCACAACAACCTTATCTGGTTGGGGAACAAATCACTGAAGCTGACTGGCGGTTGTTTACAACCATCATCCGTTTTGATGCGGTTTATCACACTCACTTTAAGTGCAATATAAGATTGCTTAAGGAATACGATCATATTTACCGATATATGCTGGAACTTTACCATCAACCGGGCATCGCAGAAACTGTAAATATGGCTCATATTAAACGCCATTATTACGCCAGCCACCGTTCGATAAATCCTTATGGCATTGTACCGCTAGGTCACGCTCAGGATTGGAGCGAAAATTAAACTCACAGTTAGAATAATATTGTTAGAGCGTGATCAACTTGGTCTGTTGCTTGGAATTAACTAAACCACCACCGCTCGTGATTCCTAAGCCCGTCTAGCTGTGCATTCGTTGCGATTTTTTCCGGTGTACCGATTTTGTCAGTAGTACAAGAGATAAAATTAGCAAAAGCCGGAATAACTGTGGGACAGTCGTCGCGAACAAGTTGTTGCATTTCAAAATACATTTCCGCACGCTTCGCCTCATCGAATTCTGCTCGGGCTTGCACGAGCAAATTATTGAAGCGCTCGTTTGCCCATGTTGTGTCATTCCATGGGGCATCTGCAGCATAAGATACTGACATCACCCAATCAACGGTTGCTCGACCAGCCAGGCTGCTAACATGCCAGGGTTTTTTTAGTGGAACTTCCACCCAATAACCGTCTTTGGGCAGTTTTTGCACATCAATATTGATGCCTGCTGCATTAGCTGACTCTTGATATAGCACTGCGCCGTCAACCCCTCCTGAATAAACATCAGCGGCAACTAAAGGGACGGTTAAGTTTTCCATTCCTGCCTGTTTTAGATGAAACTTTGCCTTGTCCGGATCATAAACACGTTGTTCAAGCGATTCGGCGAAATAGCGTTGATTGCGTCCGACCGGGTGATCGTTGCCGACGTAACCATGCCCTAGCAGAATCTTTTCAACCCAGGCATCACGGTCGATAGACAATTTCAACGCCATTTGCACATCCGGATTATCGAATGGTGCAGTGGTCATCAGCATTGGGTATGGAAAGTGGCGGGTGCCGCCAACTTCAATGATGTTGATATTGGGTAACCGCTCAAGAAGATGCAATGTTTTTAAATCTGGATCTTCGGTGACATCAACCTCACCTGTCTGCAGTGCGCTGGTTCTAGCCATAACATCCGCGATGTTAAGTGTTTCAATGGCATCAAAATAAGGTTTGCCTTCTTTGAAGTAATTAGGGTTTTTCTTCGTAAGAGCGCGAATTCCCGGCTCCCAGGCCTCGAGTATAAATGGACCGGTGCCGACACCTTCGTCCCACTGTTCACCAGTCGTCCCTTCCGGGGCGATGACCAAGTGGTAATCTGACATCAAATAAGCAAAGTCGGCGTTGCCGTTTTCCAGTTCCACAACCACCGTTTGATTACCATCGGCCTTAATGTCAGTGATAGGTTTCATAATGCCGGCAACAGCTGATTTACTTTCCTCACCTCGATGTTGATTCAAGGAATGGATCACATCCGCCGCTTCCAGTGTCTCTCCGTTATGAAATTCAACACCTGGGCGCAATTTAAATACCCAGGTCTTTCCATCGTCTGACGCTTCCCAAGACTCCGCCAATTCACCAGTGAGGTTCCCGTCTGCATCAATCTCGGTCAGGCTGTTACGAACCTGCCAGCTCACACTAATCGGATGTGCAGCCTGTAAAGTTGCACCTTCTAACGTGTCACTTGTTGCCCCACCTCGAAGGGCTTGCCGTAATGTGCCCCCATGTTTTGGTGCCATGGCATAGGCCGAGGGCAAACCCAACGTTGCATTGAAGGCGCCTGCTGCACCCAGGGCTGCGGTAGTCTTAAGAAACCTGCGGCGATCATATTGATTTGAGCCGAAAGATTTGATGATACGATTTGAATAAGTCACTGTTTGCTCCTCTACTTTTTGGTCTCGTGGTATCTTGATCGAGAATTTGGCTTAACAAGTATTTCATAATTAAGACATAATTGAAAATACATAAAAGTCATACTTTATGCAGTAAAGTTATAGCTTGAAATTTAAAGGAATGAGGTAGCACAATGATTAAATATCGACAAGTCGAGGTATTCCAGTGTTTAATGGCTACGGGAACGACGACACGAGCAGCTCGGGAACTATCAATCTCTCAACCTGCGGTCAGTCGTCATATCGCAGAACTTGAAAGTCATCTTGAATTCAAACTCTTTAATCGGATCAAAGGTCGGTTGGAACCAACTACGTCTGCGGTCCAATTTACCAATATTGTCGAACAGAACTTTCTTGGCCTGCAACGTATTGAACATGCAGCTGAGAATATTCGAAATAGCATCCCCCAGCCAGTCGTTATCTCCTGCATCCCGGCACTTTCAACCTCAATTCTGCCCAAAGTCGCTACTAGGATTATGCAGACAAATCCAACAACAAGCTTGCACATAGACACAGGGAACGTCCCGGAAATTATACAGAAACTACAAAGCCATTCTGCAGACCTGGCGTTAACACTTATATTTCCTCCAATTTTGGGAATTGAAGTCGAGCCATTTTTCACCGTTGACCACGTTTGTGCCATACCAAAGGACCATGAACTGGCCCGAAAAGATGTCATCACAGCTGCAGACTTTGAACATCAGTCGGTCATCGGTTGGAGTGAAGTAGGGCCACTTCGTTTTGATAAAGAAGCGACCATTTTTGACGAATACTTGTCATCGAAAGATATCAGAATCACAACCCAAACATCGCACACCCGTTATGCCATGGTTGCGGCTGGCTTAGGCATCACTATCGCTGAACCCTTTGCCTCCGGCCCTTGGTTAAACAATGGCATTGTACTCAGACGCTTTGAACCCAAACTAGAATTGACTTATGGACTTTGCTATCCAACAGGACGTATTCGCTCTGAAAGCGTGGATATTGTACGAAAGTCCATTGTCGAGACAATGCAAATTTGGCGGCCGGAAACAAGTGTTTTTAATGTAAGACTACATCAGAGTAAGCAGTCATTAGGTAACACTGCAAGAAATGATTAAGTTAGACTTTTGCTGCTACAACTAATCGTCTATCCTGAGTTTAGCTTGTTCCAGTAACCACTTTTATTAATGTCACTTCCGAGCGCAGCTTACGATCACTAAGATGAATTAAGTAATAGGCTTGTGGCAAAGCTGATTTATCTTAGCGTATTACAAAGCCAAATAGTAATTCTCAAAGTGATTACTGTCATATCCTTTTTTTAGATAGTATTTTAAATGTTTCTTCACAGTCTATAATCAAATTGGATGTAGTAGTTTGCAAACATCAGACTGGTTATACAATAATCCATTGATCTTATTGAAGACGTTAATCGCTATTAATGTGGACAAGCATTTAGAACAAATAGGAAACAATTCATTAACTACCAGAGGAAACCCTATGTCAGACCCCTACTCAAATCTTGCTGATCAAGATAAAGATATGCAAATGATTATCGCCGATGCTATGGATGCCCGTTGTAAAGATCCAGCTCAGGTATCTATTCGCAATGAATACCTAAGTCGATTGAAGTTACCCAAAGACGCATTCGCAGTCGAGTTTGGTTCTGGAACTGGGCATGTTACTCATGAATTGATCACCATAGCGGGAGCAACTAAAGCTCACGGCATAGAACCTTCACCGGTTATGGTTGAACGAGCACGCCAACACTTTTCAAACGAGCCTAATTTAAGCTATGAAAGTGGTGATGCAAAACAGACAGGACTGCAGGATGCTTCTGTCGATTTAGTCCTCATGCACACATTGTTGTGTCACGTTCCGGGACCGGAGGAAGTCATTGATGAAGCCTTTCGAGTATTGAAACCGGGCGGAATTCTCGCTATCTGTGATGGGGACTACGATACAGCCACTGCGAAAATTGCAGATTACGATCCACTGGATCAAATTGTCAGATTTATGATTAATCAAAATGTCACCAACCTATGGATCATGCGTCAGATAACAGATATGTTGACCAAAGCAGGATTTGAACTAGGGAAACGCACAGGACACGGTTATGTTGCTGAAGGAGAGGCGAAGTACTTCCTTACTGTTATCGAGCGAGGTGCAGATAAAATGGCAGAAATTGGCGTGCTATACCCAACTACAGCACAGGCGCTCAAAGAAGAAGCGCAGAACCGTGTAGCCAACGACAAATTTTTTGGATTCATGTCCTATGTCAGTCAAATAGCTTTAAAACCTTGATTATCGAAACAGACCCAGTGATCCATATGATGTACTGTTATTTTTCTGGAAAAACTGATGACTAGCCATACTTTATTCATAAGGAACTGCAAGACCTATGGGTGAACTGTAATACTAAAAGGTGGGTTAACTTAGAGTTTGTTTTTTATGCTGGAGTGCATGAAACCTGAAAAAAACTATGACCGATTTAATCAAACTTTAGCTTGTTCGAGTAACCATTCCTTAACCAACGCTACTTCAGGACGAGGCTTACGACCACGACGATGAATCAAGTAGTAGGCTTGTGGTAAAACTGATTTAGTTGCAAAGGGACAGACCAGTCGACCTGTTGCCAGGTCATCATCCAAGAACTCAACGATTCCTAATGCCACTCCATGCCCACGCATGGCACTATGCAGTGTCACGGTCGAATCTTCGATCACCCTGCCCTTGCTGGCCAGGTCCGGGTTCAGACCGGCCGCCTCAAACCAGTTCCTCCAGCCCTGATGATTACGTTGATGAATCAGTGTTTCTTCGATTAATGCATCAGGCTTGGGATTTCGGCCCAGTCGTTTGGCCGTTTCTTTGGAAGTCACTGGGATAATGGTACAAACGATGAATTTTTCCGCATCAAAACCCTTCCAGGGTGGCTCTCCCCAAACCACGGCCAAGTCGGTATCGTAAGAACCGGGGTCAATCGCCATTGCACTGTGATGGAGGCGCAAATCAATCTCAGGATAGTTATCCCAAAATGCAGTAAGACGTGGTGTTAACCAGCGTGATGCAACTATCGGGCTAACCGCGATACTCACGACAGATTGTTGACGGTCACTTTTAAGCCGCTCTAGTTCGGCGGATAACTCATTAAACGCATTCGAAGTTACCCTGTACAGGGACCGGCCATCTTTGGTTAATTCAATCCGCCGTGTATAACGAATGAATAGCTGAATTTGAATGAGTTCTTCCAGTCGCTTTATCTGATGACTTATGGCCGTCGGTGTCACCCCTAAAAACTCAGCCGCTTCCTTAAATGAACCCTTATCAGCAGCGGCATCGAAGGCACGTAGAGCGTTTAGGGGTAGATGGCTGATACTCATAAAAACCTGAATTTATAGATGAAATTAACTCATCTATAATCAAAAAATTGTCGTTTGTCAAAATCAACATCAAATGCGACGATTTAGATCGATCTTAGGATTGCAAAGAACACATAGAGAGTGGATTCAAAAGCACAAAAATCTATCACTTACCCTAAGCGAATCACCTCGCTTAACGCCATGATCATTAATGGTGAACAATGCGTGGCAGAAGAAAAACTTCCTGTCATTGACCCAGCCACCGGGCAATCAATTTCCAAGATCAGTGTGGCTGATCAATATATTGTGGATCAAGCTGTCAAAAGTGCCCGCCAAGCACTCCAAGGTGAATGGTCAATAATCAGCCCGAAATCTAGAAGCCAACTGTTGTTAAAATTCGCCGCATTAGTTCGCAAACATTTGGATGAAATAGCCCAAATAGAATCCGTTGATGTGGGCAAGCCCGTTAGTCAGGCTAAGCGCGATGTTAATCGCACTGCTGACTATCTACAGTTTTATGCCGGTTGCTGTGACAAACTCAATGGCGAAAGCATTCCACTTGAAAAGGGCAAAACCTGTTTTACTAAAAGAGTTCCAGTTGGTGTAACGGCTCATGTCTTACCTTGGAATTACCCGATTTCGACCCTCGCTCGAGGTTTAGCTCCCGCACTGGCCTGTGGTTGCACAGTGGTGGCAAAACCGGCCGAACAAACATCATTATCCACAATTTTCATGGCGCAATTATTCCTGGATGCAGGCGGACCTGATGGCGTTTTTAATGTGGTCACTGGTGCCTGTGAAACAGGTGCGGCTCTGTGTTCTCATTCAAATATCGATCATGTCACGTTTACCGGTTCTACAGAAACCGGGCGCAAGGTGATGCAAGCGGCAAGTCATGCCATAGCCGGTGTAACCCTTGAGTTGGGAGGTAAATCTGCCATTTTAGTTATGCCCGGTGCAGATCTTGAACTTGCAGCACAAGGCATCTCTCGCGGGATATTTTTTAACGCCGGTCAGGTTTGCACAGCTGGCTCGAGACTGGTGGTCCATCAAGCCATTCATGATCAATTGGTTGACATGATCAAACGCAAAGCCGAGTCGTTAACACTAGGACATGGATTAAGTGACCCTGACATTGGCCCAGTTGTCTCTGATATACAACTTAATCGTATCGACGGCTATGTGCAAAGAGCCATAGATCAAGGCGGAAAAATCGTCACAGGCGCCCGACGAGCTCAACCAATCGGCTTTGAAAGGGGTTCTTTCTACAACCCAACCGTTTTGATAGACATCGATCCAAATGCTGAAATTGCCCAAGATGAGGTTTTTGGTCCAGTTTTGTGTGTGCATAAGGTTGATGATTTTGAACAAGGTATCAAGGTTGTCCTAAACAGTCGCTACGGTCTGGTCTCCGGTATTTATAGCGCAAATATCAACCAGTGCCTGCAATTTGCGGATCGGGTCGATGCAGGTCAAATATTCATTAATGGCTTTTTAGCCGGTGGTGACACCGTCCCTTTTGGTGGATTTGGTGAAAGTGGTATTGGCCGTGAAAAGGGGTTGGCTGCCTTGGCGAATTACTCAACAGATAAAGCGGTGGTGATTTCACATGGGTGATGGAATCAACTCTGCAGGATTCTTAAATTCTTTAGAACATAACAAACACTCCAACTTCGTCGCTCCCGCGGAGGCGGGAGCCCAATTATTTATAAATCTAGATTCCCGCCTGCGCGGGAATGACGATAAAAAAAATCGTCTTTATTATCGTGAACACCGATAAAAGCGCTCATCTAAGTGAACGAGCCAGGACGGTAATGCCCGGTGGTGTCAGTCATTATTTTCGTTATCAACAACCTCATCCTATTTATATCAAGCAGGCACAAGGTGCCTATAAATGGGATGAAAACGGCAACCGTTATATCGATTATAAAATGGGCGCCGCATCCCAAATGCTGGGACACTGCCCGCCTGCCGTGATTCGGGCTGTACAAACTCAGATGGAACTGACACCTTTTACGGGCGATTGTAATGCTCTGGAAGTCGAATGGGCCGAACAATTGTGTCAACTTTATCCTTCCATGGATATGGTCCGATTTACAGCCTCAGGAACAGAAGCGACCATGTTGGCAATAAGGCTTGGACGTGCATTTACCGGCAAACCCAAAGTCTTACGAATCAGTAGCCATTATCATGGTTGGCATGATCACGTGATGAAAGGCGCTAAACCGGCTGTAACAAGTGTACCCAGCTTAGGTGTCCCCGACGATATATCGAATTTGATTAAAGTGGTCGATGTCGATTTAGATCAAATCAAACAAAGTTTAACGGATGAGCAAATCGGCACTGTCATTGTCGAAGCTTCCGGTGCTAACTATGGTGCAGTACCTTTACCAGAGGGCTTTTTATCCAGCTTGCGAGATTTTGTTGGCCCCGACCAAGTTTTAATTTTTGATGAGGTAATCACCGGTTTTCGTTGGGCCCCGGGTGGTAAACAATCGTTAGAGCAGGTTAAACCTGATTTAACGACGTTAGCAAAGGTTCTAACTGGCGGTTTGCCTGGCGGAGCTGTTGGCGGGCGCGAAGATATTATGTGTTTACTCGATCCAAGCATATCTATAAATGGCATATCGCCACCGGTCTTACATCAGGGAACATTTAATGGCAATCACCTGATTGCAGCCGCAGCTGTTGCTGCTTTAACAGAACTTCGAACCGGTGAACCGCAACAACATGCCGATCGCATAGCTAATCTGATTCGCACCGGCATCAATGAGATAATGGATAAACGCGACATTAGCGGGGCCTGTTATGGTGAAAGCTCCACGTTTCACTTATATTTTGGAGCCTGCGAAAATCGGAATGTATTGGGATTGTCCGCAACCAAGATTCGCGGTGCTAAGCCTGAATTAGTCAAGGCTCTGAAGAATCAGCTCAATTCACGTGGGATTGATTTGATGTCTGCCATGAGTGCCGTCACCTCCTCAGCACATAGTGATCTGGATGTAGATGAAACACTACAAGCCTTTGAGCAAACGCTTGCAGCATTAAAAGAAAAAGGATTATTGCCTGATGAGTAAACTCCCGGATTCAGCCCGAACGGTCATTATTGGCGGCGGCATTATTGGCTGTTCAGTGGCTTACCATTTGGCCAAGCTGGACCGCAAAGACATTATCGTTGTCGAACGCTCAAAGCTCACTAGCGGCACAACCTGGCATGCTGCTGGTCTGGTTCGGCGCTTACGCACTTCGGCCACATTGACTAATCTCATCAACTATTCGATTGATTTATACGACCAGCTGGAGGCTGAGACTGGACAATCTTGCGGTTGGAATCAAACCGGTTCATTATCCATTGCCGGCAACCAGGATCGACTAACCCATTTGTCTCGCGCCGTTTCTTTAGGTCGTGCATTTGGCTTGGAAGCCGAAATTGTCGATTCGAAACGGATTAAAGAGCTATGGCCATTAATCAATGAAACGGATTTAGTCGGTGGTGTATTTTCACCTGCTGATGGCCGAGTTAACCCATCTGACACTGCTCTAGCCTTAAGTAAAGGAGCCAAAGCCAACGGCGTTCACTTCTTTGAAGACACGAAAGTCACTGGTTTTGAAAAAGCAGGTGGACGCATTCATACTGTGATCACCGATCAAGGCCGTATAACCTGTGAAGAAGTTGTGATTGCCTGCGGCCTGTGGTCGCGAGAAGTCGCAGAGCTTGCCGATGCACACATGCCACTATATGCCTGTGAACATTTTTACGCGTTAACAAAACCCATCGACGAAATCAAAGGCCACATGCCAACCCTGGGTGATCAGGATAATTATCTATACACCCGTGATGAAGTCGGCGGTTTGCTATTCGGTTTTTTTGAACCCAATGCCAAACCACTGCCACTGGATAAATTGCCGAAAAAGTTCTCTTTCGATTTATTGGATGAAGACTGGGAACACGTTTCCGACATGGTAGAACTCGCCATGCACCGAGTACCAGCATTGCAAAGTGCCGAAGTCAAAATGCTATTGAACGGCCCGGAAAGCTTTACACTGGATAGTCAATTCATGCTCGGTGAGAGCCCAGATGTGCCCGGTTTGTTTTTAGTTGGAGGTATGAATTCCACTGGGATTGCTCTTGCCGGTGGTGTTGGCAAAGCCCTGTCCGAATGGATGCTAGCCGGGGAACCAACTATGGATTTGCTGGAAGCTGACATTCGGCGTTTCGCACCACAGCAAAATATCCTGATGTCCCTGCATGAGCGAATTCCTGAGGTGTTAGGAAAACATTATGAAATCACTTATCCCGGCATTCAGATGCAAACCGCACGCGGCCAACTGCGTTCTCCACTTCACAGTGGGCTAGTCAATGCCGGGGCCCATTTTGCTTCACGCGGGGCTTGGGAAAGGCCAGAATTTTTTGGTAAAACCCATCTTTCCAAGCCCATACAGCTTACCTGGGAGGTTCCACCCTGGCGAGATCAAGTCTGCAAAGAATACAAAGCGGCAAAACAAAACGTTATTGTTTATGACCAATCACCTTATGGGAAATTGTTGATTGAAGGCCCTGACGCAGAAAGTTTTTTAAATCATATTTGTGCCAATGACATGTCGGTGACCCCAGGCCGAATCGTCTATAGTCAAGTTTTGAATGCCAAAGGCGGGGTTGAAAGTGACGTCACTGTGCAACGGCATTCTGAGACGAGCTATCTGATAATTACCGGTCAAGCCGAACTGGTGCGGATGAAAGCTTGGCTTAACAAGCATAAAGACGCACACAATATTGTAATCATTGACCACACACATTCCTTGGCCATTATCGGCATCGCGGGCCCAAGATCAAGCGAGTTATTACAAACAAGTTCCCTATCGCCCTTACCCGAAATCAAGCGATTTACTTTTAAAGAAATTGAAGTGGGATATGCCCGCGTTAATGCCGGGCGACTTTCTTATACCGGCGAACCAGGATATGAACTCTATGTTGATGCTGCCAGTGCAGCTTGTGTCCATGAGGCCTTGGTTAAGGCAGGTAAAAATCTCGGCTTGCAACATGCTGGCATGTTGGCAGTTGGTGCTCTGCGAATCGAGTCCGGTCACCGTGCCTGGGGACATGAGTTATCGCCAGGAACCACTGCGACGGATAGCGGTATGCAATCTTTTATCGCATTGAATAAAAAAGAGGATTTTATCGGCAAAGCGGCATTAGTCGCACAAACGAAACGCAACAAGTGTTGTGCCTCCATGATATTTGAAGACGAATCTGCAATTCCAGTTCATGATGAACCGATTTTCCATGAGGGAGGATTGGCCGGTCAACTCTCTTCATCAGCCTGGAGCGCCGGTCTGAATCGTTCAGTAGCCTTGGCCATGCTTAAAAATCCGTTAGATCTGTTGCAATCTCAAGATATTGTAGACGGGTTTGAAGTTGAGATCGCTTGCAAACGCTATAAAGCCAAAGCTAGTTTGAAACCGATAAAACAGGTATTTGGTAATGAATATGTTTAATCATTCAACCATTCTCAGGAGATCCTCATGCCACTTTGTGGTACAGGATGACCGAAATAGTATTTACGAAGGAATTCGATCATGACCGATCACGCACGAGTAGTCATTATCGGAGGTGGCATTATGGGTGCTTCCGTGCTTTACCACCTGGCTGAAAATGGCTGGACAGATGTAGTGCTATGCGAAAAAGCTGAACTCACCAGCGGCTCAACCTGGCATGCCGCCGGTCAAATGGGGTTGGCCTTATCGTCAAGACTGGCAATGTGGACGGTCAGATACTCCATTGATTTATATCAAAAACTGGAGCAACAAACCGGTCAAGTAATTAGCTGGCACGAACCCGGCAGTTTACGTATGGCCTACGATGATGAGGAACTCGACTGGCTCAAAGTGCACTTGGGCATTGGCAAACAATTCGATGTCGACATGGAAATCATCGGGCCCGATGAAATCAACACGGTCCACCCTTTTTACAACACCGATGGTATTAAAGCCGCACTTCGTACTTACCGAGATGGGCATGTTGATCCTTCGGGTGCGACCCAGGTAATGGCAAAAGCTGCACGTGAACTGGGCGCAACAATTAAACGTAATAATCGTGTTCTCGGAGTCAAAAAACAGTCGGATAGCGAATGGCTGGTACAGACAGAACAAGGTGACATTATTGCTGAGCATGTTGTGATTGCAGCTGGCAGTTATGCCAATCAAGTGGGACGTTGGTTTGGGCTAACCGTGCCCAGTCTATCGTTGTTACATCACTATTTTGTGACGGATACGGTGCCTGAATTTGTTGAGCGTGATGAAGAAATTCCAGTGGTACGGGATCACTATTACGGTGGTTATATTCGACAAGAACAAAAATCAGGACTGATCGGTATCTATGAAGACGCGAATGCCACACCGGTTTGGATAGATGGTGCGCCTTGGGAAGCGGTTAATGAATTGTTTGAACCGGACTATGATGTGATTGGCCATTTGTTGGAAAACGCTTTTAACCGCATGCCAATATTATCTGAGCTTGGAATAAAACGTGCTGTACGAGGAGCAATTACCCATACACCAGATGGTGGCATGCTGGTCGGTCCAGCACCAGGGTATCAGAATGTATGGATGGCCTGTGGTGCTTCTATCGGAATCGCCTGGGGCGGTGGCAGTGGCAAATGCCTGGCCGACATGATGGTCCACGGCGAAGCGCCAATTTCAATCCGATCACTAGACCCGCGTCGTTTTGGCGAATGGATTGATGATAAATACGTGATTAAAAAGACCGTTGAAGAATTCGAATCCCGACATGCCACACCGATACCCGGTCGTCAGCTACCGGCTTGCCGACCCTGGCGTAATACCCCGCTATTGCAACTAGCCAAACAGAACGGCGCCGTCATGGGTGATGTACATGGTTTTGAACGGTCACGCTGGTTTGCCGATCAATCTGATGCGCAAGACAATAACGGCTGGCGTAGGCAAAGCTGGCACGATCAAGTCGCAAAAGAATGTGAAGCCGTGCGAAACCAGGCTGGCGTGATTGATTTAACCGCGTTTTCTTTATTCGAAATTAAAGGCGACGACAGTAATGCGTTTCTGAATAGATTAAGTGCTAACCGACCGCCTCAGAAAACCGGTGGCATTGGCCTGTGCCACTTACTGACCGAAAAAGGCCATTTCGAAACCGAGATTACCATCACCAAACTGGCTGAGGATTATTATTTTATCGGTTCGTCGATCGTTGCTGAGATTAAGGATCGTGATTGGCTAAATCGTCACATTAATCCTGGCGAAGATGTCAACATCACTAACTTGACCGATGAATGGGGCACACTGGCCCTATCAGGCCCTGTATCTCGAGATATTCTAGCTCAAGGGACAGATACTCCTTTTGATAATGACAACTTTCCCTGGCTAAGTGGCCAACAAATTAATTTATTTGGTGTTGATTGTGTTGCTCTTAGAGTCAGCTTTACAGGTGAACTGGGTTGGGAATTGCACGCACCCATGTCAGACCTGCCTGAATTGTATCAGGCACTACATAAAGCCGGCGAACCACATGGACTGAAAGACATTGGCAGCCATGCTTTTAACAGTCTGCGGTTGGAAAAGATGTATCGGGGGTCAGCAGAACTCACCCCGGAAGTAGGTTTGGTTGATGCCGACATGATGCGATTTTTCCAAGCTAAAGATAGAGATTTTATCGGCAAAGCCGCTACCTTAGAGCGCCAGCAACAACCCGGTGGTTGGCAACTCGTTTACTTATCCGTTAATGCGAATGATGCTGACTGCCATGGTGGTGAACCTTTGTTACTTGAGGATGAATATGTAGGGATGATCACTTCTGGAGGCTATGGACACAGTGTTGGAGAAAGTTTGGCATTTGGTTACGTTAAAGATATCGAAGTTGATGAGAATACCCAACTTACCGTGCAAATTCTAGGTGAACAATGTGCAGTCAAGATTCTTACCGAACCGCTTTGGGATCCGAATAATGAGAGGCCTACGGCATGAATACTAGACCCCCTCTAACTCCCCCTGGAAGTGGGAGAACTAAATATTTTGATCTCGAATTAATAGAAAAGTTCCTCCCCTTTCAGGGGAGGCTAGGAGGGGGTTTTTATGTCTAACCACGACGTAATAATCGTCGGAGCGGGCAATGCGGCTTTTTGTGCGGCCCACCAAGCGCGTGAATCCGGTGCCCGTGTATTAGTCCTGGAGTGTGCTCCAAACAATGAGAATGGAGGCAACTCACGTTTCACTGCTGGCGCAATTCGCTTTGCCTACGACGGTGTGGAAGACATCCAAACACTTTGCCCGGAATTATCCCCTGAACAAATCGATATCACCGATTTCGGTCAATATACTGTCGAGAACTTTTATGATGATATGTTCAGGGTAACTCGGTTTCGTACTGATCCTGAGTTATGTGAACAGTTGGTCACCCGCTCCCGAGAAACCATGGGGTGGCTTCAAAATAAAGGCATACGCTTTATGCCGATTTACGGACGTCAGGCATTCAAAGTAAACAACCGCTTTAAGTTTTGGGGCGGTTTGACGCTGGAGGCCTGGGGCGGTGGCCCAGGATTGGTCGATGCTCATACTGAGATCGCAAAAAAATCGGGTATCGATATCCGCTACGACAGCAGAGTGATCGAATTACTGTTCGACGGTCATGGCGTCACGGGGGTTAAAGTCAAGCATAATGGTGAATTGCATGATTTAAAAGCCAAATCTGTGGTGCTTGCCAGTGGTGGTTTTCAGGCCAATTGTGAATGGCGCACTCGTTACTTGGGCCCAGGATGGGAACTGGCAAAAACACGGGGCTCGAGATTTAACACCGGAGATGGCATCCGCATGGCTTTGGAAATCGGTGCTTCGCCGTTTGGCAACTGGTCTGGCTGCCACGCGGTCGGCTGGGATTACAACGCCCCTGAGTTCGGTGATCTAAATGTTGGTGACAACTTTCAGAAGCATTCTTACCCCTGGGGCATTATGGTCAATGCCGAAGGCAAGCGCTTTGTTGATGAAGGCGCCGATTACCGCAATTACACCTATGCCAAATATGGCCGGGTGATCCTGAATCAACCTGATCAATTCGCCTGGCAGGTTTTCGACAATAAAATTCTTCCGATTCTGCGCGATGAATACCGTATCAAAAACGTCAGTAAAGTTTCGGCCAATAGTTTGGAAGAATTAGCCGGCAAAATGGAAGGTGTTAATCAAGAAGGGTTTTTAATAGAGATTCAGCAATACAACGACTCTGTTTGCACTGACATTGCTTACGACCCGAATGTCAAAGATGGCCGTTGTACGCAGGGCCTTGAAATTAATAAATCCAACTGGGCCAATAAAATCGATGAACCGCCATTTGAAGCTTACCAGGTTGGCTGTGGCATCACCTTCACATTTGGCGGGTTACGTATTAATGCCCAAACGGCACAAGTACTGAATTCCGATCTCGCGCCTATTCCGGGACTGTATGCGGCAGGGGAATTAGTAGGTGGGGTATTTTATTTTAATTATCCAGGTGGCACCGGATTAATGAACGGCAGCGTGTTTGGACGCATCGCCGGTCAACATGCAGCACAAGAGCTATAGGAGAGCACCATGCATCAAGCTCCACAACCATTAAACCAATCAGATCTTGTCCCTGCGGGAACCTACCAGGCCTTAGCCGCACAGTTGTATTATGATGCTGAAATATTTGAAACTGAGCGCCAGCAAATCTTTGCCCGAAGCTGGCACTTTGTCGGCCATCAAACACAACTTTCGTGCTCCGGGGATTATTTTACCTGTGATATAGCAGGAGAAAATATCATTGTAATGCGCGGCCGTGATAATCAGATACGCAGCTTCTACAATGTTTGCCGGCATCGAGGGCATGTGTTGTTACAAGGTGTAGGCCAAGTTGACAATATAGTCTGCCCTTATCACGCTTGGCGTTATGAGAATACAGGTGATTTTTCAGCGGGTGCGCAAGTTGATAGTTATCCTGACTTTGATGCCAATTGCTTTAACCTCAAACAAATCAGGTTGGAAATTTTTCATGGTTTACTATTTGTCAATCTCGATCTCAAGGCCAAACCTTTGAATAAACTGGCCGCCAGTGCCAGCCAGGAGATTGGCTCATATTTACCCGATCTCGATCAATGCGTATTTGCTCATCGCACCGAGCACTTGATTAATGCTAACTGGAAAATTGTGATCGAGAATTATTCCGAGTGTTATCACTGCCCCACAGTGCATAAATCATTCACTCAGGGTGTCGTTGATCCCAAAACCTACCGGATTGTGCCAAAAGGATTTTGTCAGCGTCACATAAGTCAATCACAACTAGGTGAAAAACGGGCTTACGATTTTGATGCCGACGCTGATTATTCAGATGAATTTGCGGCCTGGTATTTATGGCCGCTGATGGCTGTGCAAGTTTATCCTGGACGAGTCGGCATGACCTTTCGCTGGCGGCCGTTATCGGTCGATCAAACCATGGTGGAAGTGGATTGGTGGTTGAAATCTTCAACCCCTACTGAATTAGAACAGGAACTCATTGATCAGCATGCGGCCACCACTTTCATGGAAGACATCCCTTTGGTTGAATCTGTTCACCAAGGTATGCAAAGTGCTGGATTTGAACATGCCACCTTAGTCGTCAATAAAGAAAACAGTTTGCTAAGTGAACACCCAGTGGTGGCATTCCAGAAATTTTATCGAAACGCAATGGAATCGAATTAATATGGCTCGCGGACGCAAAGCTAAACTAGCCAGCCTGGAGTCCTGCTTACCCGCAACAAGCCCGGTGAGTGGTGGTCACTATCGTCCCTTAACCTATATTGAAATAGAAAAAATCCATCAAGCTGCATTGCAAGTTCTAGCAGAGATTGGCATGGCCGGTGCAACGGAGGAGTTGATAAAACTTGCTGAAAATTCTGGCTGCAAACTGGGCGGTGATGACCGGCTACGTTTTCCGAAAGCCTGGATGGAAGATTTAATCGAGCGTCTACCAAAAAAAATCACGCTATATGGACGCGAAAACGACGAGCAAAATGTTGAACTTGGTGCCGGTCTTACTCATTACTCTACAGGTGGCGTGGCAGTGCGGATGGTCGATATTGAAACCGGTGCTTACCGCCCTTCTACGCTAACCGATCTTTATAACTGCGCTCAGGTAGTAGATGCCTGCCCTAATCTGCACGTTTTCAACCGAACAGTAGTGGCTACAGAACTCACCGATTTGCGCGAATACGATCTTTCCATTGCTTATGCCTGCATTGCCGGAACCACCAAACCCATTGGCACTGGATTCAATCACTGTGACTATCTGCAAGAAACGGTAGACATGTTTGACTTTGTTTTAGGCGGTGAAGGCAAATTCAGGCAACGACCATTTTCTACCTGCAATACTTGTGCAATTGTGCCGCCACTTCGTTTTGGAGAAGATAACACCACCGTTGCCATGGCAGCGGCACGCAATCATTTTCCAGTAAAAATGGTAGTCGCTGCCCAAGCCGGTGCGACTGCGCCGGCGTCACTTACAGGAACATTGGTACAAACGGTGGCTGAAACCTTAGCCGGTTGTGCCATGGTACAACTTGCTAATCCTGGTGCGCCGGTGATTTATGCCAACTGGCCATTTGTTTCCGATTTACGCACCGGTTCTTTTTCCGGTGGCGGCGGTGAAATGGCATTACTAAACGCAGCCTCTGCACAAATTGCCCGTTGGTATGGTTTGCCTCATGCCGTGTCGGCCGGCATGACCGATGCCAAAGAACCCGACGCTCAATATGGTTACGAAAAAGGCATGACTGATCTGGCAGCAGGCCTAGCCGGTGCCGATGTCATTTATGAAAGTGCCGGTATGATGGGCAGTTTAATCGGTTGCTCTCTGGACAGCCTTATTATCGACAATGAAATGCTGGCTTCGGCACGACGCACAATACAGGGTTTTGAGATCAACGATGACTCATTATCAATAGAAGTGATTAAGGACGTTTGCATGGAGGGTCCGGGTCATTATTTAGGCCACCCACAAACCCTGTCCCTAATGCAGAGCGAATATGAGTATCCAGATCTCGCTAGCCGAGAATCACCCGATGAGTGGGAAGAAACTGGACGACCTAAACTGCGCGACAAGGCCCGTGAGCGGGTAAAAGAAATCCTGGCCGAAGCCAAACCCAAAATACCAAAAACTGTTGAACAGGCAATCGCCAGCCGGTTACCCATTCAACCAATGTGGACATAAACTATATGAACCAATCTTCTTTCAAAGCAGCCGAGCGCTTAAACAAAATAGTCAAGGATGGTATGTGCATCGGCTGTGGATTATGTGAACCTGTGGCTGGCAGTGACAAAGTTAAGGTTAAGAAATCAACGACAGGCATGCTGGTGCCCTTTGCTAGCGAAAACATTGACCATGAAACGGTTGACCGAATTTATGATGTTTGCCCGGGCACGCGAGTAGAGGGTTTACCGGAGCAACGGATAGATCAGAATACACAACATGATTTGGTTTGGGGTGCTTATCAAAAAATGGTGTTGGGCTGGGCCACTGATGAAAAGACCCGATTTAAAGGCTCTACTGGTGGTGCGCTGACAGCATTAGGACAATACCTACTCGCCAGCAACAAAGTTGATTTTATATTGCATGCCAGGGCTTCCCAAGCCGACCCGACTTTTGGGGAATCTCATTTAAGCTTGGATACTGACAAAGTTATTGAAGGTGCAGGCTCACGCTATGGGCCTACCGCAGCTTTGATCAATATCACTGAAGTATTAGATAAACACCTCCCCTTTGCCTACATCGGTTTACCTTGTGACATTGCTGCATTAAGAAATTACTCCAAACTGGATGACAGAGTGAATAAACTGATTAAATATTATCTGACACCAGTGTGTGGCGGTTATATGCCGACGCCGTCCATGCGAGATTTTCTAACCAAGATGAATATCGACTTCGATCAAGTCAGTGGCTTTAGGTATCGAGGTTATGGTTGCCCAGGCCCAACACGAATAGAGCTTAAAGATGGCACGGTTATTGAAAAAACCTACACCGACTTCTGGGGTGAAGATGAAAGCTGCTGGAGCCTGCCCCATCGCTGCAAAATGTGTCCGGATGGCATTGGCGAGGCCGCTGATATTTCTGCGTCCGATACCTGGCCTGGTGGTTCACCTGATCCCGCTACTGAACATCTAGACCCAGGAACCAATGCGATTGTGGTGAGAACGGCCCAAGGTGTAACCTTGCTTAATGAAGCTGTTGAAGCTGGCTTTATTACACTGGGTGATGAAGTCGATCCTCGTTACATGGATAGTGTGCAACCTCATCAAATGAAAAAGAAGCTTAAAACCAGAGCGCGCTATGACGGACAACGTGCCGCGGGCAGTATTGTACCACGAACAGCGCGCTTACGCTTGGATGCACTTTATGAGGCAAATGATCAAGCTGATAATCAGGCACAATATGATGGGGCTATGCAGCGCGCATTGAAACGAAAGTCTGAATTTAAAGAATGAATAGGGTCGGCGCACTTAAAGAGTTGGAGAATTAGTAATGCCAGTTAGACCCCAACGCCGCGGCCGCGCTGCAAGGCAGGCAGAACGTGCTGAAGCTCATGACGATCAACAGGGTCCAGTCTGGCCGGGTGTAGTGGGCGGACGATTTCTGCCTCTACGTCAGCGAGACATGGATAAGATAAACGAAACGGTGATGGACTTATTAGCTAATGTCGGTTTATCGCAAGCCATCCCTTCAATGGTTGAGCGTGTGGTTAATGAAGGCGGGACATTAACCGATCAACAACGGTTATTATTTCCGCGCAGTCTGGTTGAGGATGTTATCGACGACTGCCGTAAAGAGTTTGTGCTTTACGGGCAAAAACCCGAACACAATATAGAAGTCAGCGGCCATAAAGTTTTTGTTGGCACCGGTGGTGCATCTCCGAACATTATCGATCTTGAGACCGGGCTTTACCGGGAGCCGCTGTTAAAAGACTTGTACGACGTGGCCCGCGTTGTTGATACTATGGATAACATTCATTTCTTTAACCGATCACTGGTACCAAGAGATTGCCCTGAGCCGGAGGCTTTTGACATTAATACCGCCTATGCTTCCATGCGAGGAACTTCAAAACATCTAGGCATAAGCATCACGGCACCCGAACATGTAGCGAAAATTATCCAAATGTTTGATATGGTGGTCGGTGGCGAGGGCAAATTTCGGAAAAAACCATTTTGCACATTACTAAGCTGTCATGTGGTGCCACCTATGCGTTTTGCTGAAGAAGCCTGTGCGGTTCTTGAACAAAGCGTTAAAGCCGGTTTTCCGGTACAACTCATTTCTGCCGGGCAAGCTGGTGCCACCAGCCCTGTGACCCTAGCCGGTGCTGTGGTTCAAGCAGTAGCAGAATCACTAGCCGGTCTGGTTTTTGTCTACCTGGTGGACAAAGAGGTTTGTCCAATCTTTGCGCCCAAACCACTGGTTTCTGATCTGCGTACAGGGTCCATGTGTGGCGGTAGCGGTGAACAAGGTGTGTTAATGGCAGCGGCGGCGCAAATGGGCAGTTTTTACGGATTAATTACCAGCTCTATGGCGGGCATGACGGATTCCAAAGTGCCTGATGCTCAACACGGTTTTGAAAAATGCCATGGCTTAACGCTAGCTGCTCATGCTGGTGCCAACATCATCACCCAAGGCTGTGGATTACAAGCCAGTCTGCTCGGCTGTGCCCATGAAAGCTATATTATTGATAATGATATGATCGGCTCTGTGTTACGTGGCGTACGCGGTGTTGAAGTCGATCATGAAACCTTGGCCCGAAATGTCATCGATCATGTAGTCAATCATGAAGGCCATTATCTCGGTGAGCCGCAGACTTTAGAACGCATGGAATCTGATTATTACTACCCTAAAGTGGCCGACAGAGAATCTCCAGCTGATTGGCAGGACAAGGGCGGGCTCGATATACGTGAACGTGCCAAATTGATGGCTAAAGACATTTTGCACAGTCATTATCCTAATCATGTCGCTGCCGATGTTGATCAAACTATCCGTGATAGATTCCATATTTGTTTGGCTGTTGAGCATATTAAGCAGGGGACTGCATGAATAAGATCACTACCGGAGCGGCTGCCGTAGAAGTATTAAAGTCAGCAGGCATTAAGCAGGTATTCGGCCTTCTTGGCGGTTCCATGCTTGAACTCTATGATGCACTTTATCAATCAGAACAGATAAGTTACATCGGTGCCCGTGATGAACGCGCGGCTGCTCACATGGCTGACGCTTATGCTCGAATCAGTGGTAGACCGGGTATTGTTTTAGCGGCACAGGCTGGCCCTGGTGTTGCTAATCTGGTAACCGGTGTTATTGAAGCCAAACTTGCTTATTCACCAATAGTGGCTATTGCCGGGATGATTAATCGTAATCATCAAGGGCGCGATACCTTCCAGGAATTTGACCAAGTCAGTTTGTTCAAGCCAATCAGTAAAGCTTCAATTGTTGTCCCTAAAGCTTCAAGATTGCCGGAGTTACTCAATGATGCATTACGACTGGCCATGTCAGACCGCAAAGGACCGGTGGTTCTACATTTACCCCATGATGTCTGTGCTGAACAAATTGATTATCAGTTATTGCCTCCACCCTATTACACACAAGCATCTGCGATTGATCACAAACAAGTAGAACAAGTCTTCAACCTTGTCGCTAATGCTAACTCACCTATAATCTTCGCGGGCAGTTCGCTCAAGACAGAAACCGGCAGCGCTGTATTGTGTCAGTTAGCTGAAACTTTAAATATTCCGGTTGTCGCAACCACCGGTCATGCTGACATTATGCCCAATGATCATTATCTATATGCCGGTCAAACAGGCCCCAGAGGCAATTGGGTAGCAGCCGAGTTAACACGTAATTCTGATTTAATTCTGGCTTTGGGCAATCGTATGGCCTTTAATTCCACGTTTCACAGTCATGATTACATCAGTAAACAAGCCAAAATCGTCCAGATCGACAACGATGAACGTTTCATCGGTCGTTATTTTTCAGTGGAGCTGGGTTTCAAAGCGGATGTGGTTGCAAGTACTAAAGCAATTTGTAACGCTGCTAATAGTCATCCAATCGAGCCAGAAAAACATTCTAACTGGGTGCTCAAATTTCAAAAAAAACGTGCACAACTGACCACCGAAAGAGAACAAGAAGCTAATAATGATTCAACACTATTACACCCTCACCGAGCATTAGCAGAAATCCGTCAAACGTTACCCAGAAATGCGATCGTCACGTTAGATACTGGTAATGCTTGTTTACTAGCTGCTGACCGACTAGCTCACTACCAAACACCAGGATTGATTACACCTTTGGATTTTGGCCTAGTCGGCTTTGGTTATGCAGCAGCACTTGGTGCACAAGCCGCTGCACCCAATCGTCCGGTAATTGCTGTGGTGGGTGATGGTAGCTTCGGATTTACAATGGCCGAAGTTAACACTGCCGTGCAATACCAACTGCCCGTTATTGTAGTGGTACTTGATAACGGTGCCTGGGGTGCTGAAAAAGCATATCAAAACGAATTTTTTGGTGGACGACTATTAGGAGCTGATATTAACAATCCTGCTTATGATCAATACGCTCAATTATGCGGTGCAAAGGGCTATAGCGTGACTCAACCAGGTGAACTAGAACAAGCTTTGAAGGCAGCTCTTGAAGAAAAACAACCTGCTGTTATTCATGTAAAGATCGACCCAGAAGCGATTAACGCGCTTCGTAAAGATTTGTTTGTGAAAAAATAACCCTATAAAAGTTTTTCTGGGTTCCCGCCTGCGTGGGAATGACGACTTTTTCTTCTACTGGATATTAAAACTTGAAAAAGATATATTAGATTATTAATTGACTTAACAAGGATGTTAGCAATGAAAATTCTATCTCGTTATATTTTCACTTTTTTCTTTTTAGTTTCTCTTCAACTATCATTTGCCGAAAATAAAACGGCCAAACCTACTTTGATATTGGCGAATGTTTATCACCCCAATATTAATATTAAAAATTATTGGGTCAGTGAAAAATATGATGGTGTGCGAGCTTTGTGGACAGGTGAAAAACTGATTTCTCGGCAAGGAACCATTTTCAATGCTCCCGACTGGTTTATTGTAGATTTTCCAAACACTAAGCTAGATGGAGAACTTTGGTTAGGCCGGCAAAGTTTCGCCAAGCTAAGCGGTATTGTTCGCACTTTAGAACCTGACGGTCAAGATTGGAAACTGGTTAAATATATGGTTTTTGATTTACCTGATCACCAAGGAAACTTTAATCAACGTCTTGATGTGCTTAAACAATTGATCGAAGAACTTAATATTCCTTGGTTACAATCCGTACCACAATGGAAGGTCAATGATCATGATGAGTTGATACATCAGTTACAAAACCTCACGGCAAAAGGTGCTGAAGGTTTGATGCTGCATCGAGTAAATTCTTATTATCATGCTAAACGTAGTAATGATTTACTAAAACTAAAATTGCATCAAGATGCCGAAGCCAAGGTCATCAAATATCTACGCGGTAAAGGCCTATTTGAAGGCATGATGGGTTCAATGCTGGTTGAAATGGCTGATGGCAGACGTTTTAAAATTGGTACAGGCTTCACTCACGAGCAAAGAGCCAATCCTCCTCCGATAGGAAGTATTATTACTTTCCAATATGACGGATTAACAACTAATGGATTACCACGGTTCGCGCGATTTTTACGAGTTAGAGAAAAAATCCCCTAATGTTCGCAGATTATTGGTAACGCCCTATTTCTTTTTCAACCAATTGCTTGAATTCACCTAAAGAAAAAGCACCATAGTGACCACCAAAAATTTTTGTAACTGCTAGTTTAGATAACTTGATCAAACTGGATTCATAATTAACAATATTTTGCGGGCGAAACTCACGATACTCATCTGGATCAATAAAAACACTTTCACCACCAAATAAATAACCTGTATCCTGTTCGTAGAGCGCAATACTTCCAGGTGTTCGACCTGGAATATGAACAATCTCTAATTGCCTATCGCCTAAATCTATAATCTCACCATCAGACAAGAGCTGAGTAGGTTTTGTACCTTTCATCGAATAAGTTTTAAAATCATAATCTGCATACGGTAATGCCGTTAATCGGTTTTGGGCAATAAAATTATTCCAATTGAGCGGCGGATCAATTAGATCAGGCGCTTCAAGATGATGACAAAGCCGATGTTCAAAAGAATATAAGCCTCCGGCATGATCGTAATAACTAGAAAGCGCTATGGCAATTACAGGTTTATCTGAGATGGCCTCAACAACAGGAGCAGGTGCAACAATGCCGGTTCCCGTGTCAACAACTAAGTTTCTTTTTGATCCTTGAACCAACCAGATTGACCCTGACCAATAAGGATCGATGTTGGCTTCTCTAAGCCGGATAATCTTATCAGGGTAAGGCTCTATTCCGTACCAGGTATCAGCCAATTTCACAATGTCATCCGATTTCCATACTCAAGTGATTTAGCTCTTATATCTAAATTATTTAGCCGTTACAACAAGTAAATTTAAACCATATGCAACCTAAAAAGATAAGAAGCTCTCGATTCTAGAGTAATAAGTATGCTGCGATTTATTGTTTTATTGTTAAATGCTTGATGCCAAGATATGAATTCAATCCCCAAGGACCAAGTTCACGGCCAATACCACTTGCCTTAAACCCGCCCCAGGCGGTATTTGGGTAAATTATCTGCAGTGAATTAATCCAGACATGACCGCCATCAATTTGTGCTGCCGCCCACTGTGCTTTATCCAAATCTTGACTAATGATAGTTGCCACAAGAGCATACTCCGAATCATTGGCTAATTGAATAGCATGTTCTTCATCCTTAAAGGTTTTTGCTGCTAAGACTGGCCCAAAGATTTCATCCATCCAGATTGAGTTATCCGTGGGCACATCAATATAAACTGTAGGTTTAACAAAATAACCACCTTGATCGGATATAGATTCACCACCGATTAAGCACTTCAACCTGTCTTTTCTTGCATTCTCGAAATAACCGTTAATCTTATCGAATTGTGCTTTGACTGTAATCGGTCCCATGTCGATTTCCATTTCCTGCAGACTTGAACCGATACGTAGATTACTAGTTCTTTCAGCCAATAAATCAAAAACCTGTGGTGCGATCTGTTCAGCGACAATAAGACGTGAAGTTGCCGAACACATCTGCCCGCAGTTATAAAAAACACCCGCCATGATACATTCAACTGCCTGCTCAACTTCAGCATCGGCGAACACAACGATTGGTGACTTGCCGCCTAACTCCAATGAAATAGGCAAACATCTTGGAGAGACTGCTTCCATCACTTTGGCACCGACCATATTGGAACCTGTAAACGAAATTTTTCGCAATCGTTCATCACCAGTCAGGGCAACACCTGCTTCAACGGCTCCAGTTAGAATATTCAACACCCCCGCAGGCAAATTAATTTCCTGCGCGATATCACCGTATACAAGCTCAATTAACGGTGTAACTTCTGAATTTTTCATCACGGCTGTGCAACCAGCGGCAAGAGCCGGAGCAATTTTCCAGGCACTGGTCACCAGTGGGAAATTCCACGGCACAATCATCCCAGCAGGGCCAATAGGTTCGTAACGCGTTTTTCCATTTAGTGTCTCATCCGGGAGCCTAACCACCTCACCCTGCTGTACATCCAGGCTTTCCGCCAGGCCAGCATAATATTCAAAAGTCGCGATAGCATCGTTGACATCAATCTCGGCTTCATGTTTTGGCTTGCCGTTATTGATCATTTGCAGCTCTACCAACCCGCCAAATCGAGAAGTTAAGCCTTTAGCAAAGCTATTAAGATATTCAGCACGTTGTTGACCAGAAAGTTTCCGCCAATCTGGGTAGGCTTTAGTTGCGGCGGCAATTGCCATGCTAACATCTTCAGCCTTAGACGCAGGAATCTCGGCAAACACCTCATCATTAGTAGGATTGGTAACCTTTAGTAATTCACTTTCATTTGAAGAACGATGCCAGTGGCCATCATAAAACACATTCTCCTGCCGGTTGATTATGGCTTGTAAATTCATAACTGGTTATGAAATTGGAAAACCGAGTTTTTTCACAAACGCTAGCCAGGGAATTCGCCAGCCGCCCTTCTCATCTGCTGTATCCAAGGCATACATAGTTATGCGGGCACCAATCCAGCGAAATGGCTCAGGAGGCATCCAATTGGGCATGGTTTTGGCAAACTCAAGATCCAATTCAGGCGCTGTCTTTTTGTCTAAAATATCTAACCCAACACGAGCACCAAAACGACTGGTGGATACACCAAAACCGGAATAACCGCCTGCATAAACCACTTTGTTATCATAATAACGCTGAAAATGAACCGCCATTCGTGTAGTTAATGCAATTGGACCGCTCCAGGCATGGGTAAAACTGACATCATCAAGCTGCGGAAAGGTTTTAAAAAAAGTTCCGGCCAAACGCTCATAAACCTGAGAATCACGATCAGTCGCGGGGTCAGTATTTCCATTAAAAAAGTAGCCCAAGCGACCACCAAAAATTATCCGATTATCCTTGGTCAAACGGGTGTAATTCAACTGCGTGCGAGTGTCATAAACACCCTGGCGATTCGTCCAGCCGATTCGAGATAACTGTTCGTCAGTTAACGGTTCGGTCGCCACAATACGGTCACGAATCGCTGCCACACGCGTTTTTATCTTGCGATGACCTGAAGCAAAAGCATTTGTGCCGAGTAGAACCTTGGGTGTACGCACTTCACCATCATGGGTCTTGATAAACATAGTCGAGCCCCGGTCTTCGATTTTAAGCATGGGAGAAAATTCATGTAAGCGCACCCCTAGCGACAAGGCAGCCTGCTTTAAACCCCAGGCTAAACGTGCCGGATGTACAGTACCGCTGTTTTTCTTTGACCACACTCCACCGAAATATAAAGGTGAGTTAAGTTGTTCACGAACTTGGTCTTTGTCTAATAACACCGCATCATGGCCATGATCGATATGCAACTGATATTCCTCGTCCATATCACCGACATTTTCCTCACCAACTGCAACCGTCAGTTCACCACCCCAATGGGCATGACAATCAATATTATGGTCTTCCAATGTCTGCAAAAACCCGACCATGTTTTCATGACCTAATTGCTCCAGGGCTTCTAAATCATTAGGGAAAATACGTTGTGCATTATGTAGACCGTGCATCACCGAAGTTGAAACAATACCGCCAGGCCGGCCCGAAGCACCATAAGCCACTTTACCTGCTTCTAGTAACAAAACGTCACGACCTGGATCGTCCTTTTTGGCCACAATGGCAGCCCATAACCCGGTAAACCCCCCACCGATGATGGTTAAATCGGCTTCTGTTTTACCGATTAATTGTGGTTCAACGGCCGGGGCATCAGCATTGTCCAGCCAATAGGGAAATAAAGTAACATCCTTTAGTGCGTTTTGTTCTAGATTCACAACTCACCTGAACTTATTTGCGAAGGCACACAGCATTTCATACAAAATATTGGCCCCTAACATGGCCGTGTTACCTGATTGATCGTAAGGCGGTGATACCTCAACCAAATCACCACCGACTAAATTAAGGCCATAACAGCCTCGAACTATTTCCAATCCCTGATGTGAAGTTAAACCACCCGGTTCAGCTGTGCCGGTACCTGGCGCATAGGCCGGATCAAACGAATCAATATCAAAGGATATATAAACCGGATGGTCGCCCATTTGTTCACGAACTTCCTGCATTAACGGAGCCAGTGACTGATACCAAACATCTTCAGCCTGGACAACACGGAACCCTTGCTGCCTGGGCCAATCAAAATCATCATCGGCGTAACCCGTTGCGCGTAACCCGATTTGGATGACTTTTGCTGGCTCAATAATATTTTCTTCAACCATGCGCCTGAACGGTGTGCCGTGAGCAATTTGTTCACCAAACATGACGTCGTTCACGTCTGCATGGGCATCGACATGAACAATACCCAGCGGACCATACTTTTTTGCCAACGCCCGAATGATTGGCAGTACGATGGTATGATCACCACCAAGTGTGAAAGGTGCTGTGTTGTGCTCAGTAATACCGTCGTAAAATTGCTCGATGATGGCCACACTCTTATTAAGATCAAAAGTATTAATCGGCACATCACCAATATCGGCCACCTGAATTAAGTCAAACGGTGATATTCGGGTTTTCATGTTGTATGGCCGAATCATTGCCGATTCGGCTCGAATCTGGCGCGGACCAAAACGTGTGCCGGAACGATGTGAAGTACCCACATCCAGGCCAATGCCAACAAAACAGGCATCCAGACCATCGGCTGTGTCTTGCGAAGGCAATCGCATCATAGTTGCTGGCCCAGAAAAGCGCGGCATTTCATTACCGCCCAATGGTTGATTGAACTTTTGATCCTGTGTCATTTGAAATCCTGTTAAGCTGAATAAATCACATAGATTTTACGCAACGTTTCCAGTACTTCAAATCTGCCTTTGAAACCGGCTGGCACAATATAACCATCACCTGCCTCAAAGGTTTCAACAGAACCATCAGGATTGGTCAATGCAACTTTACCTTTCAGCACATAACAAAATTCAACTGTTTCCCCCGGATAGGCTAAGGTTTCGGCATACGGCGTGCATTCCCAGGTGCCTATACTCAGGGCTTGGCTTTTAGTTTCGAAAATTTCTTCACCCAATTCATTAGGCTCACCGGACAACACATCTTCAACAGGAACTACAGAACAAGGTGTTAAACCTTTTGCTGCGCCACCATCTTTTTTGATTCGAATAACCGTATTCATTCTTTCTACTCCTAAAGATTAATAACACTTTGCAAAAGCAATCTAATATTGAAAAGATTGTGCTGTTCCATCGACAGACGAGAAGCAGAATAACGAACAGCGCAGCACAATCTTATTAAACACATGTTTTATACATTAATGGTCATATGCTTAAGCTAATGCATAGCCTAAGAAAATAAAGATAACAAAGCTAATGACTGCACCTATTAAGGCATATGGAATCTGAGTGAATGCGTGAGCCATCGGTGAACACCCGGCACCCTGTGCCGCTAGTACTGTCGAATCACTAAAGAAACATGCATGACTGCCAAACGATGAGGAAGACAACATCGCACCAATTACCAATGGAATATGCGCATCCACAGCAGCAGCTATCGGCACCACAATCGGAATGGCAATAATATACACTCCCCAACTAGACGCCGTACCAAACACCACGCTAGCCATGACAATGAAGATAACGGCCGGTAACATTTCTTTTGTCATGTATGGGGTAACTGCTTCAATCACATATTGAGTCATTCCCAATGAATCATTGACTTCTTTGAGCATAAACCCGGCGATTACCGTGGATAAGGGATAAAGCATGACTTTAAAGCCCTTAAAGATTGCTTTAACCTGTTGATCGAAGGTTAACAACCCTTGCATGTAATATAAACCAATCGTTACTGCGACTGTCAGAATCACACCTTTTAGCAGATCAATCTCGTAATAAACCGTTGAAGCCACTAACAAGAACATTGGAAAAGCAAAGTTGAACATCCCCATGGCAACACTTTGAGGTTTGTGCATGCTGTCGTCGGCTTCAATTTCCTGACCAACAAAATCATCAGGAATCGGTTGACCGGCCTTGGCTCTGGCTTCGGCCTTTTTCATCGGCCCAATATTACCAATAATGCCCGCCGCTACTAAAAATTCGACCAGTAAAGCCACCCAACCGTACACCATGTAAGGGATCGAAGTAATATACAGGCTTAGGCCTCCACCGGCTTCTGCCAACTCATTCTCTTCCAGCAATCCAGCAAAGAACACTGCCCAGGTGGATACCGGCACAATCACGCACATCGGTGCTGCAGTTGAATCAATCACATACGCCAGCTTTTCTCTGGAGACTTTGTAGTAATCTGTCAATTTCTTCACTGAGGACGATACCGCCAAGCAGTTCAAATAATCATCTATAAATACCACCAGGCCAATAAAGAATGTCGTTAATAACGACTGACGTTCGCTTTTGATTTTGCCTTGCAGCCATTTACTGAAACTGCCTAGGCATCCGCTTATCTCCAGCAATACAATCAACCCGCCCATCAAACCGCAAACTAACACTACCCAAACAATGGTGTCGTTAGCCATTACAGTGGCTAAGTTATCTGATAACGGCTGAATTAAATTCGTATTATCCAGCATAATCATGCCGGCGAAGGCACCGGTTAATAACGATTCGAAAGGTGCACGGGAATAAATCGCGACTGCCAGCACCAATAATGTTGGTAATAGACTGACAGCTCCCCAAGGTTCACCTTCAACATGCGTGGCAGACAATACCCAGAATCCAGCTGCAATCAATAAAGCGAACAACGCGTTTCGGCCTAGCGATTTCGGACGGCGGTATTCCTCTAAAGTCTCTGTTACTTGTTCCATTAAGAGTTCCTCTAGTGTTGGATAAAACTGTTCATCAAGCACAGCTTGAAATCCAAATTTAGCTTGCAATAGGTTTATGTTGTATCTTAGTATTTCGGTTTTTACTTTGATTTATGGCAAAGTAATTGTCGATTGATTCAAATCAAGAATGAGGATAATCCCATGTTAAACCAAATCTCCTCGGCTGATTTCAGGGCATTGAAGGTGTTTAAATGTATTGCTGAATGCGGAAGTTTTAGCAGTGCCCAGGATATTTTGAACATTAACGAATCGACTATTAGCAGTCAAATTTCAGGATTTGAAAACCGCCTGGGATTCAAATTATGTACTCGTGGACGAGCCGGATTTCAACTCACTGAACGAGGCAAAGTTGTCTTGAGTGAATTTTCAAAAATTGATGTATCTATCGACAACTTTCGGCAAAAACTGAACTCCTTAAAGGATATCACCGTCGGCAGTTTACGTGTCGGTATACTCGATCACACAATGACGGAAGAACACTTTTCCACGGTCAAATTGATTTCAGAGTTTGTTGAACAGGCACCTAATGTTGAACTGCATCTAGTGCAGGATATTCAATCCAGGCTGCTTAGATCGATTATTGATGAACAACTTGATGTTGCTATTGGCGCTTTCAACACGAATAATGAACTCATTAAAGCGAAAAAACTTTATGCAGAAAGGCAATATTTATACTGCGGCAAAAATCACCCGCTTTATAAAAAATCTTCCAGACAAATTTCCTCCGCAGACTGTATGTCGTCAGATGATTTGGGACAGTTAGTTCTTAAAATTAAGAGAGACTATCCGATCATATCACTTGCCTGAGATCAGGCACACAGTTTTAGGTTTTCGCACCTCCTTTGGTTTAACGTTTGTTGTTTAATAACGGCTCGCTCATCGATGATTTGCTGATATCGACCATAATACATATCCGCCGGTGTCACATTGTCTAACGACTCATGATAGCGTTCGTGGTTGTAATGATGAACAAACTGTTCAATGGCTTGTTCGAGTTCGCCAGGCAGATAATAATGCTCAAGTTTGACGACGTTTTTCATTGACCGATGATAGCGTTCAATTTTACCCTGAGTCATCGGATGGTACGGTGTTCCACGAGTATGCGTCATCTGATGATAAGCCAGGTAATCTTTCAGCTCACCGGATAGATACGCCGGGCCATTATCACTGAGTAGCCGTGGTCGGTGTTTAACAGGCACATTTGTCACACCCGTTACAGCAATCGCTTGATCCAGGGTGTCTTTGACATCACCCGCGCCCATGGTACTAGTGAGCATCCAGCTCAGAATAAACCGTGAATAATCATCCAGTACGGTAGACAGATAATACCAACCCCAGCCGATGATTTTGAAATAGGTAAAATCAGTCTGCCATAATTCATTGATTCGCTTGGTTGGCGTATGGAAGGTATCACTGGCCGATAGCAGAATATAGGCCGGTGAGGTAATCAGGTCATGGGCCTTCAAAATACGGTAAACACTGGACTCAGAGATAAAGTACCTGTGTTCATCGGTAATTTGCCAGGCCAGTTCACGAGGTGATTTCTCCGGGTACTGAAGTGCAATCTCGAGACATTGCTCTTTGACTGATTCGGGGAGTTTGTTCCAGAACCGTTGGGGAGATTTACAATGACTTTCCAATGCATCAGGGCCACCCATTTGATAGAGTTGATACCAACGGTAAAAACTGCTGCGAGCAATACCCAGTTCCGCTAATGTCCTACTCACGGGAAGTTCACTGGCTTCAACTATATGGATAATTTCCACTTTTTCAGCCGCCGACAAACTCATTCGTCGTCCCACGTCGAGTCCAAGCCAAGCACACTTTTTTTAAGCACCGTATTCTTCAAAACAACATCGGCCAGTGCATGTTTTAGCTGATTGTTTTCTTTGCGAAGTTCAGTCACTTCCTCTGAATTGGCTTCACGCTTAATATCACCGGCCAAACGTTGTTTCCCGGCTTCAAGAAAGTCTTTGCTCCAACGGTAATACGTATTCTGATTGATCCCTTCCCGGCGGCATAACTCGGCAATACTATCCTCACCTCGAAGACCGTCTAATACAATCCGAATCTTTTCATCGGCTGAATATTTATGACGGGTGTTGCGTTTAATTGCTTTAACTAATTTCTCTGAGTTATATTTACTCATCTTAAGACTCCTATAAATTACTATTAAATTAACAGAAGTCTCTCTTGTTCAGAACATCAACTTTGTCTCATATCCTCTGACGGGATACATTTTGTGAATAGGGATACAGGCATCGTATCGACACAAGATATCTGGTGTAGTGGAAGAATAATCCCAGCTCACTTCTATAATCTTTTTGTTCTCTCTCCATAACTCATGGGACTTTGCCCATTTAATAATCGAGTCGACCGCCTCGCGAGTTCCAGCATTGCCACCACTACCAAAGTAACTGCCAATATTTCTAACGTAAGCCACACGAATTGGCGCAGTTTTTACTATGTCAATTTGATTGTAAGTAATCCCTTCGTCCTGAAACCGCTTAAGTAGACAATCAATATTGGCTGGGGAATTGAATTGATATGCTGACCTATATTTGCGAGGACAACATCCAAACTTATCAGCAAAGGATCGGGCAAAAAGTTGACTGGAGGAAAAACCACAATCTAACGCAACGTCATGAATTGCTCGATTGTGGGCATAACTGAGCAAGCAGGCTGCCCTTTCTAATCGGATGTGTTTTAAAAAACTAACGGGGGATTCGCCTACTTGATCATGAAAGAGCCGCACAAAGTAATATTTTGATAAACATGCCGCATCAGCAAGTGAATCGAGCTTAAGATTGAGATGGAAATTGGCCTGGGCAAAATTCAGCGCAACATTGATTCGATGACTATTCCTATTTTCAGGCGAAAGTACAGACATACAAGAACTTTATATCCCTAGAAGTATATTCGATTCAAACAAAGCCCGTACTATAAAACGTATTACAAACAACTGAATATCAGTGATGAAATTGGCTATTTAATTCCCGTAAATAACGAGAATTGTATGAATCTAGCGCTTTCCAGACATCAAAAAAACAAGCATTTCAAGTAAAAAGAACTGCTGTTATTGCGATTACATCTGCCCTTGATGGAAACATGCTTAAACCGCTATTGGCAACATCAAGCGATGGTTAATACGAATACAGAAACCGACACAAAAGACCGGCAAATTCATAAAGTGCTAAGCCACAGTTATGAAAAATTCGGTAGCTCAATACTCACGGAAAGAGAGCAAGAAGTTTTGCGAATGTTACTACGTAGATTTTCACCCACTGAAATCGGAAATTTACTAAATATTTCTTCCGCCATAATCCTGGTTCATCGTCGCAATATCTATAAGAAACTTTCAGTGCGTTCACAATCAGAACTTTTCTCATTATTTTTAGATTCGCTTTGGTCTGTGGGAAACAGTCCAAGATTTGATGATCCCTGGCAATGTTATTTGGTTGAAACTGGTCCATAGCAATCAATTACATTATTTCGAACGCGATTCTTATCGAGCGACTTCAGACCTAATCCAGGTTGTCAATCAGCGTTTAAAACTGGACACTTATCAGCGAGTAAAACTGAACAGTTAAATTCAATATAATTCGGTCATTAGCAACTCAAGTGAAGCGTAGCGGAACTTGAGTTGGGCTGTTTCTCCTGAGTTCCCTACGATGATTTTTTCTTTATGTTGGTCTTGAGTTTGAGCTTGGAACTGGACTGCTTAAATCGGTACGAGTCATTATAGGCCTGTTTGATCGACTGACTGGACTGGTCCTTCCAGGCTTTGACAAACCGCTGAACGCTGTCATACGCCCCTCGATAACCCTGAAGTTGAATGCCCTCATACAATTGGACAGCAGTACGTCGAGCCCGTACTGAACGGGTGGCATCTACTTCAAGCCATTCGATTAGCTGGGGTTTGAATGACTCCAGCTTCGGACAGACGATAGGAACTGAACGCTGGTAAACCGGTTCGTTGGATTCATTTAAATATTTATATACGGTCGTGCGCGATACATTAAATTCACGGGCCACTTCGCTGACATTGCGGCCGTCGACTAAACACATTCGTCGTATCTTGGTACAGATATGCATGCAGATCACCTGACAGTTTCCTCGGATTCTTAACTCCGAGACAGTTAATAGTATGGTGTTCAGTTTTACACGCTGATCACCCCCGAAACTGTCCATTTTTGCACGCTGTTTAACATCCAGGTCAAGCCTGTCATTACCTACCCCGTTTGTGGTATTCAAACGTACTCTAAATTTGAATAATATTCATATTGAAAACGATATATTGAAAGGTATTCAACCGTGAATAAAGAAACCAAGGTGGCAACTCAAACTAAAGATAAATTAATGACTAGCACGATTAGCAGTTTAATGTCTGGTGTAGTCGATACTCAGACTATTATCGATATGGATCGCCGTCATTATGTGCATCCTTATCATTTGTTTGACAGTATCAATGAGGATGGTGCTCTACCAATAGAAAAAGCTGAAGGAGCTTATATCTGGGATTCAAACGGAAAACGTTATCTCGATTCAGTTGGTGGTATGTAGTGCACCAATATCGGGACTGGACGACAAGAAATGGCCGATGCAATTGCGAATCAGGTAATGCAATGTAATTTTGCGAACACCTTTGATGTCCGGGGATCATATTTCATGGCTTGTGTTGAATCCGTTAAAAACAAGCACACTAAAGAATCCTTTCCAGATGAACTGGATATCGGCAAGCGCGTGTCTAACGAAGCAGAAAAGCTGGGATTAATTGTGCGCTCAATTGGCAACTGTAACATCTTGTCTCCGCCGTTGATCTTGAACGAAAGGGATTGTGATTTCATTGTTAAAACTTTAGGAGAGTCCATCATAAAGGCAGGCGATGAAATAAAGCAACAGGGTTATTGGTAGAATTTCCAAAATTGCCTTGCTCGATCACTTAAAGCTTCTCAACGTTAGATTGACTAATTCTCAACAACAGTTGGGAAATGAGCACACTATACTTAATCACCAATCTGATAATATTGAGTAACTTATTGAGCCAACTGTGGGGTTGTTTCACACAATCAATTCCTTTGTGCAGACTAAAGGACGACATAATGACGAGTTTATCCTGGCATTTAACTGAATCAAACGCGACATCTCTCCCTCCCGTCTATATTCGCGGGATCAGGGGGTTAGCGAATTCCGATCATCCAGCGTTCCCGGAAACCATTCCGCATATTGGGGACAGGCTGTATCGTGTGAGACCAGATCGGCCGGATTACAGCATTGAAGCTTTGTCCGAAAGCGCAGCAGATCTTATCCGGCGGGAGATTGACGCTCATCCAGCGATACTCTTTAAGGGTTTACCAATCCGATCCCGCGATGATTTTAGTATATTCACGGGGGGGCTCGGCCTGACACCGCATGACTATACTGGGGGAAATTCGATCCGTGATAAGCAACCCGACAATGTCAATGTGGCTAGCTTTGAGCCGCCGGAAATCACACTCTCACCGCATAATGAAATGGCCTACATGCCCGGTGGACCGACCTATATCATGTTCTACTGCCATGAGGCTGCAGAGGTCGGTGGCGAAGTTCCGATCAATGACAACCGGCGTACCCCTGCTGAGCTTGGCCCGGCGATCGTTGAAGAGGCCCGTGAGCGAGATATCCGCTACTATCGTTGGTACCCTGAGGAGAATACTGAGCAGGTCATTGGTTGGAAGCAATCACTCGGTGTGACAAATAAGTACGAGGCTGAAGTCTACCTCGCCACGCATAACATCAACTTCAAATGGGGGCCGAATGGATCGATGACCACTTGGCACCGAGCGCCGGTCTTCCAGAATTACAAGGGACAAGAGGTCTGGTTTAACCAGATGTCTGAAATGCATTCTTCTTATTGGGAAGACAATGAGGTCTATTGGGACTACGGCTTGAAGGCGGATGAAATTCAAGGCAATACCACTTTCGGTGATGGTGAGCCTATTCCGAAAGAGACTATCCTGCAAATTCGAGGTGCCATCTGGCGAACCACGGAAGTGCTGAAGATGGAACCCGGTGATGTCATTCTACTCAACAACCATCTGTTTCAGCATGGCCGGATGCACTATTGTGGTTCGCGCAAGCATTTTGTTTATCTCGCGACCTAACCGGCCCGCACAAACCGAGGAAAAGAAGATTATGACCAATCTCACGATGAATGAAGGCGAACGGCAAGCACGTCTTGATCTGGCGCGGCTCTACCGCTGTTTCGTCCATTTTGGCTGGACTGATTTTATCTACACCCACATTTCAGCACGGGTACCGGGAGAGCCGAACAACTATCTCATTAATCCTTATGGGCTATTGTTTCACGAAGTGACGGCGGGCAATTTGATCAAAGTGACATTGGAGGGCAAAGTTGTATCGGGGGACTATCCCTTCAACGACGCGGGTCACGAAATCCATTCAGCGGTCCTCGAACACCGTCCCGAAATCAACTTCGTCGCTCACAGTCACACACGTGCAGGCATCGCTGTATCGGCCATGGAATGCGGGCTGCTGCCGCTCAGCCAGCAGGCCAACGAGATCGGATCGCAGATCACTTACCATCACTATGACGATGCAACCTCTTCGAAAAATGAGTGTAAAAAGCTGGGCGCAGATCTTGGGGACAAGTACGCCATGATCATGCACAATCACGGTCTAATGACGGTGGGCCGTGATGCGGGAGAGTGTTTTTATTATCTTTACACCCTCGAGAATGCCTGTAAGGTTCAAGTTGATATCCTCACATCAGGCTAGAAAACGGTGCAGCCACCGATAGAGGTAGTGCTGCATACCCATCACTGGGGTGAACCGGAAGCACAGCCCAATCGTAGAGTCGAATGGGAGGCCATTATCCGGCTGATCGACCAGAAAGCACCGGACTATAAAACATTCTAATACCAACTACCTTGACCTTAATTCCTATCGATATAGGAAGCTTGTTCAAGATCTCAAAAATTATCTCATCGCATGAATAATTGTCTATAGAGAAAAACCCGACCATTTAAATTCAGTACTTAGGGAATACATCATTAGTGATGCAGGTTAGGACCTAGCTTTACTGTAGCCAATTTCTGATTCAATAAAAGCTTTTGCTATTCCTTAGTTCTTCTAATGCGACATCCAAAATAACTTAATGTAAATTAGACATAATTACACAGACAATCAAAGGAAATTGCGATGAGTAATTCTATTACAACGTATACCAATAGATTGTCTATTCATCATTCAAATCTTGTTCTACCCACAATAATGGTGCTCATCTCTTGCGTTGGCTTCGGGCTGGTTCCATTTTTTGCAAAAAGCCTGACAGAAGCGGGTGTAGCCTCCTCTTTGGTTCCATTTTATCGGTACGCTATTAGCTCTATAGTTTTTCTGTGTATCCCGTCAGAGGATATGAGACAAAGTTGATGTTCTGAACAAGAGAGACTTCTGTTAATTTAATAGTAATTTATAGGAGTCTTAAGATGAGTAAATATAACTCAGAGAAATTAGTTAAAGCAATTAAACGCAACACCCGTCATAAATATTCAGCCGATGAAAAGATTCGGATTGTATTAGACGGTCTTCGAGGTGAGGATAGTATTGCCGAGTTATGCCGCCGGGAAGGGATCAATCAGAATACGTATTACCGTTGGAGCAAAGACTTTCTTGAAGCCGGGAAACAACGTTTGGCCGGTGATATTAAGCGTGAAGCCAATTCAGAGGAAGTGACTGAACTTCGCAAAGAAAACAATCAGCTAAAACATGCACTGGCCGATGTTGTTTTGAAGAATACGGTGCTTAAAAAAAGTGTGCTTGGCTTGGACTCGACGTGGGACGACGAATGAGTTTGTCGGCGGCTGAAAAAGTGGAAATTATCCATATAGTTGAAGCCAGTGAACTTCCCGTGAGTAGGACATTAGCGGAACTGGGTATTGCTCGCAGCAGTTTTTACCGTTGGTATCAACTCTATCAAATGGGTGGCCCTGATGCATTGGAAAGTCATTGTAAATCTCCCCAACGGTTCTGGAACAAACTCCCCGAATCAGTCAAAGAGCAATGTCTCGAGATTGCACTTCAGTACCCGGAGAAATCACCTCGTGAACTGGCCTGGCAAATTACCGATGAACACAGGTACTTTATCTCTGAGTCCAGTGTTTACCGTATTTTGAAGGCCCATGACCTGATTACCTCACCGGCCTATATTCTGCTATCGGCCAGTGATACCTTCCATACGCCAACCAAGCGAATCAATGAATTATGGCAGACTGATTTTACCTATTTCAAAATCATCGGCTGGGGTTGGTATTATCTGTCTACCGTACTGGATGATTATTCACGGTTTATTCTGAGCTGGATGCTCACTAGTACCATGGGCGCGGGTGATGTCAAAGACACCCTGGATCAAGCGATTGCTGTAACGGGTGTGACAAATGTGCCTGTTAAACACCGACCACGGCTACTCAGTGATAATGGCCCGGCGTATCTATCCGGTGAGCTGAAAGATTACCTGGCTTATCATCAGATGACGCATACTCGTGGAACACCGTACCATCCGATGACTCAGGGTAAAATTGAACGCTATCATCGGTCAATGAAAAACGTCGTCAAACTTGAGCATTATTATCTGCCTGGCGAACTCGAACAAGCCATTGAACAGTTTGTTCATCATTACAACCACGAACGCTATCATGAGTCGTTAGACAATGTGACACCGGCGGATATGTATTATGGTCGATATCAGCAAATCATCGATGAGCGAGCCGTTATTAAACAACAAACGTTAAACCAAAGGAGGTGCGAAAACCTAAAACTGTGTGCCTGATCTCAGGCAAGTGATATGATCGGATAGTCTCTCTTAATTTTAAGAACTAACTGTCCCAAATCATCTGACGACATACAGTTTTTCTGCCCTTTTTAATTATTGCGAAGAATCTTCGTGAAGTATGCTGGGGTTTGATGGCGGGTGCATGTTTGGGGTTTGGTTGGATTAGTTATGTAGAGGCGTTAAAAGTCGTTTCTGTGTCAACAGCAGGCCTCATTTATATGACCTACCCCATGTTTACTATCCTTATTGCCTGGTTGTGGTTTAAGGAAAGACCTAAGTTAAGATCGATCATTGCAACTATCATTATTATTCTCGCCGCACTGATTACGGTAAGTGATTTTGCTAACGACAAAAAAGCATTATCCGTGCTATTCTTGTCGTTATTGGCGCCACTGGGGTTTGGATTGAGTATTAACATATTGGTGTCCAAATTAAAAACCTTATCATCGATGGTCAGAGTCTCAAGTGTGGCTACTGGAGCCGTACTGAGCTTATCTCTAGTTATAGCCCCATTGGGCATCGAGCAAATCATCCCTAAATCAACCTACGCATGGATGCTTGTCATAGGGATTGCGCTATTAACAGCCACTCTTCCTCAGTTAATCTATTCAACATTCGCTCCAAAACTCGGTGCATCTGGCGCAGCAATAGTTGGCAGTATTGAATTACCGACCATGTTTGTGGTCGGATGGTTGGCATTCGATGAACAAATCACACTGATCCAATACATCAGTGCAGCATTGATTCTTTTTTCAATATATTTAGCGGGTGGAAAAGCCAGACGGCGGGTGACCAAACGATCAAAATAGATAAACAAAGTTTACATGATGAGAATAGTAGCAAGTCATTCAATTCATGTAGGATGAAAAGATCGAAAAACGAACACATGCTTGAAATCAAAGGTATTCTGACTATATTTAAAAGGTATTTAAAACGCTTGATTAAGTGATTTACACAATAGATTGAGGATCGACGTGAAATACGATAAACGTTTAGCAGATCAATCAGCAGTTGTCGTTGCCAGTTCACTGGTTGAGAAAATTGCTAGCCCCGGTACCCGAATAATCGAACGCGGACTTGGTTTGTTAAGCACCTGATTCATTTAAAAAACTCTTCCAATATACAATTCTGGATTATTTCAGAACGTTTTAGTCACAATGTAATGCTCGATCTCTTCATAGCTTATTTAGCTGAATCATGTGTCATCAATATGGTGGATTAGCGCTCCTGGATAGGCCATTAATATCGGTGAATGAGTGGCAATTATAATATTGTGATTCAGTGTTTATTAGTTGGTGCATTCGATCCAGTACAGCGAGCTGTCTCGTGGGTGAAAAGTCAACCTCTGGCTCATCTAGGATATACAGGCCTCCACCTCTAAATCGATCAATCATGAGCGATAGAACAGACTCTCCGTGAGATTGCTGATGGAGCGACTTGCCTCCACATGAATCTTTAATAGGAGGATCAGGCCACAGCTCCTCATCGAGTTCATCAATATTTGTCGCAACGTTGTAGAAACTTTCCACTCTCAGAAAAAACTCATCTATGTACTTTTTGGTAAAGATAGACCGAGAAAATTTTGAAACTATTGGTTAGTCAATAAAAGATTAGGACAAGATTAAGGAATTTGTGATTATCATTTTTAATGATTCGTAAAACACTTAGCGAATTTATTTTAAGTTAAGTTCAATTCACTGTCCTGGCTACTTTAAGATAATTACTGACCATGGGTCTTAGTTTTCGTTATACCGGAATCATTTTTGTTAAGAATTATTCATGAGGATCTCGGTTCCAGTTTTTGTAAATGAGATATCTTGTATTTGTTCGTCCAATTGCACCAAACCATTGTGGACAAAAAGGACCCATCCAAATAAAGTCACCTTCTGCGACCGAGTACCAGCAGTCATCCAAACGATACACACCACCACCATCTAGAAAGAGTAGTCCATGCTCCATAAAATGAGTTTCCACATAAGGCAAAGATGCACCTGGTGAAAAATCCATTACATTTATTTCACAATCAAATGAAAGCTCCTCAGGTACTAACTTACTCAGCATGAGTCTGTCATCCCCCTTCATAGGCGCCATCGGCACTTCCTTGGTATCACCTACATACACACTAGGTTGGGAATGATTTTCCAGCTCAGAGTAAACTTTTTCAAGGACAACGATACGGGTTTCTCCATTAGCCTTTATAGAGTGAAACTGATCAGCTGGAATAAATGCATATCCTTCCATGTTTATTTCATGACTATGATCGCCTACTTGTAGCGTAATACTACCGCTAAGAACGAAAATAAAACGCTCAAGACCCGAAAATGGTTTTTGTCCAATTGATGAGTCTGGCATTTCAGCTAGGTACATCGAAAATCGCGCACCCATCTGTGGTGTTATGACGAAAATTATATCGATACCCGGCCAATTGGGTAGTGTTGTACGTTCAAAGCTGTCAGGGCTGATCAGAGCATGATTATCTTGGAAAGTTGAACGTGTTTCACCAAATTGTTTTCGTAGCATAATGTAGTCATCTCTTTTTTATCAAATTAAAGTGGGCCCTGGATGAGCACTCTGCCAGTGTCGAGCAATATCGATGCGACGACAAATCCAGATATTTTCATGATGGCTAATGTAATCAATAAAACGCTCCAGTGCTGCAATACGACCGGGCTTACCGACTATTCGGCAATGCAAGCCAATTGACATCATGCGTGGATGGGTGGCACTTTCACGATAAAGCCAGTCAAAGCTGTCCCGAAGATACGTAAAAAATTGATCTCCAGAATTAAAACCTTGAATCCCCCCGAATTTCATGTCATTCACATCAAGAGAATAAGGCACAACTAAATTTGAATGGCCCTCAACTGTTTCCCAAAATGGAAGATCATCACAATAAGAATCGGAATGGTATAAAAAACCGCCCTCCTCAGCGATTAAACGAGTCGTATTTGGACTAACGCGTCCCGTATACCAACCAAGTGGTCGTCCACCTGTCAGATCTCGAATCGTATCGATAGTTAATCGAATGTGTTCACGCTCAATGTTAATCGGAACATTTTGGTAATCTATCCAACGCCATCCATGCCCAGCAATCTCGTGACCAGAATTGATAAGGGCATGTGCAACATCCGGGTTACGTTTGAGTGCCATACCAACTGCAAAGCAAGTCAGAGGTAGCCCCTTTTCTTTGAATAGACGAAGAAGCCGCCAGAATCCAACTCGGCTTCCATATTCATAGAGTGATTCTACAGTAAGGCTCCGTTGGTTCTGTAGCGGACTTAGTCCGACAATTTCAGTCAGATAGGCCTCCGAAGATCTATCCCCATGTAATATACAATTCTCTCCGCCTTCCTCATAATTTAATACGAATTGCACAGCTAATCGAGCACCATCTGGCCATTTGGGGTCAGGTGGTGTACTCCCGTACCCTTTCATGTCACGTGGATAAGTCTCATTTATGATTGCATCAACACTCATTTGGTTTCTGTTTGCTTTGGTACACCAATTTCAGATAGCCAGGAATCTAGATTTGTGCGTTCTGACTCAGTCATCTGTGTCACGTTACCAGGAGGCATGAAATTAGTTGTTATAACACTTTTATATATTCGGTCTTTCTGAGCTTTAATCTCGGCAATCGTGTCGAATTTAATCCCGCCTGGAGGACTTACAATACCTTCAAATGTAGGTGCAGCTGAGTGACAGCTTGTACACCTTTGTTGAATAATTTTAAAAGCACTTTGTTCCATCTCATTTTCGAATACGATGTTTTCTTGGGTTTGTACGACCGACGGAATGTAACTTAACCCTATCCCAATACTTAACAATAATAATGATACAAATATAATTAATGGGCTGTTTCGATCTTCACGCAATACAATATTACGGTAATAGCGTATAAAAAAGGCACCTCCCATAATCAATACAAGAATTAGCCATGCATACTGACCTGAAAATGCTATCGGGAAGTGAATACTAACCATACTAAACACAACCGGTAACGTCATGTAGTTGTTATGTTGCGAACGTCTTTTTGCTAATTTGTGATAATCTTGATTTACAGGTTTGCCCTTCTGTACCTGAGAGCGCATTCTAATATGATTGGGAATAATGACGAACTTCACGTTTGCAACCATAATCGTACCCAGCATGGCGCCAATATGGACATAGGCCGCTTTCGCATTGAATATGGTGCTAGCATAGAAACTGAGTCCGACTGTCATAAGTGACACGATGATAAAAACAATCTTGTCATCTAACGTAAACTTGCATACTACATCGTATATAAAATATGGTACAAAGAGAATGAATGCACTTGCCATAACTGCGCTCAATGTAGAATAACCGCCCGATGGTTTGAGGAGATAAGTCTCAGCACCAAACCAGTAATAATAGACAACTAAAATAAATCCAGTTAGAAAGGTCAGCTGTGCTGGTCCGGAGTGTGATAACGTTCTTGGAATATCTTTGATTGGCCAGTGGCGCTCGTGATAATAAAAACTACCGCCGTGTATTTCATGCACAATACCAACAACATTCGATTTGAGTGTTTTATGTGTTGCTGGGCGCTCAGATAGATCTAGCCAGTTGAAGTAAAATGAGGTGCCTATCCATGTAATAGCCGCAATAACATGTCCCCATCGTGCAAAATAGCTAAACCATTCAAGAAGAATATCCAAGTTTGCTCTCCGTATATCCTAACTTTCGTTGTAACTTAAATGAAAGATCTGAAGCGGCTTCGAAACGCATCAGACATACCCTCCAATGGTTTATTATCCGGGAAACGGTAACTTCCCTTTTGTGGTTTTCTCAGATTAAGCTGATCAAGTAACTGTAACATACTAATACCGGCAACAATTCCGTCTATGACAGGGATACTAACCTGATCACGCAATCGCTCAGCTAGTCCTGCAAATATAGCCCCTGCAAGAACAATTGCTTCAGCTCCTTGGTTCTCAGCTGTCTCCTCTATTTTGTCTATTAGCAGAGGTATAATTTGTGTTGGATCAATCATCTCTTTCTGAGTTAACGGCCGTAGAGTAACCGTTCCAACTGAACGGTCTTTTAAACGATAATGCTCGATCAGTTCTTCATAAAGTGGAACAGATCGTTCTCCAAATGTAACTAAAGAAAACCGGCGTGCCACTGTACAAGCAACCAGCATGCCCGCTTCACTCATACCAACAACCGGGATTGGCAAAATTTCTCGCAGCTCATCTAGGCCGGTATCAAAAGAGATGGCTAATAATACTGCATCGCAATTATGGGCATGCGACACGGCTAATTCTAAAGCTTCAACACGACCAATTGCGCATTCGGACCGTGTGTTGATTATTGGAGCACCACGAGTTCCTGTAACCGCAACAATCTCAACATTGCTACCAACCATATTTTCAACACAGGTTCGTATTTTCTCAGTCACAAATTCACTGGTGTTGGGATTGATAATCAGAATACGAGTTTTATTTTTCATCATTGTTGCCTTGTGTTATCGCATTATTCATCTCTCACCTCGAAAGTAAGGAATACCGAGTTGTTGCGGTTCTTCAGATCCGCCAACACGGCTTTTAAATACCATCAACACAATTGCCATGATATAGGGAAGAGCAAGGAATATTTGATAAGGTAAGGCAACACCAATACCCTGTATTTGTAATTGAAGTGCATCTAAAAATGCAAAAACTAAGGCAGCAATCAAAATTCCAGCTGGGCGCCAATTTCCAGCAATTACGATGACCAGCGCCAGCCATCCTCGTCCAGCTGTGATGTCTGGAACAAAGCGTACGACTGAACCAATAGTCACAAATGCCCCGCCCACGCCGATAAGAATGCCACCTAGTATAACCGCCGCATATTGACGGCTGGTCACGTTCATTCCCTTCGTATCAAGAACTTTCGGATTCTCCCCTAATACTCGTATTTCAAGACCGTACTTAGTTCGGTACAAGAAAAACCAAACAACTGGTACCATCAAGAATGCCGCATATGTCAATAATTTCTGCTGAAATAAAATTGGACCTAAGTATGGAATTTCCTCAAGTATGGGAATGCTGTATATTGACATTACTTCAATTGTCGGTAGTGCATTCCCTTCAAAATAGATCTTATACAAGTACAATGACATACCCGCCGCGAGCATGTTCAGAGCTAGCCCTGTAACGACTTGCTCAACTTTTAATGTTGCTGCCATGAATACCATTATGAATGCCATCAGCCCCCCGGCCACCATTGCCGAAACCAATCCAACTACGAGTGAGTTAGTCGCAAACGTACCTACAAAACCTGCAAAGGCTGACATAAGCATCGTGCCTTCGACACCAAGATTTAATATCCCTGCTCGCTCTGTAATAAGTTCTCCGAGAGCAGCAAAGATTAGCGGAGTTGCGATACGAATCGTCGCTGCTAATATACTAATCAGAACGGCTTCTGTAAAAAGATCACTCATCACTCTTCCCCAAATTTATTTTGTATCGTGTCAATACCGCTGCAGCAAGGAAAAACATGAGTATGATTGCCTGAATTGCATCCGTCATTGCGCTTGGGACACCGGTAACAACCTGCATTTTGATTCCGCCGTTGATTAAACCACCAAGCAATATTGCTACAACGATTACTGCTATTGGATTAAGCAATGCAAGCATGGCTACGATTATCCCAGTAAAACCAAAACCAGTTGAAATGTCAGGTTTTAATCTTCCATGAACACCAAACACCTCGGTGACGCCTGCAAGACCTGCTATCCCCCCGCTGATTAGCATCACAATTACCGCCGTTCGTTCTACGTTGATACCTTTGAATTTAGCTGCTTTGGCATTTAACCCAATCGCACGAAGCTCTAAACCAAATGCTGTTCGGGTTAACAATACATATACCCCCACCGCGCATAGCAAGGCGATTAAAAACCCAATATGAAATTTGCTGATATCAAAAATCTCTGGCAAACGTGCATCACGATCAATTCGGGAAGTTTGCTGATAAAATGAACTTGGGTCTCGCCAAGCACCTACCAATAAAAAGGAAAGAAAGAATCGAATGATGTAATTTAGCATGACGGTGCTTAATACCTCATTCACAGCGAATTTGGAACGTAAATATCCCGCGAATCCTCCATAGATTCCGCCACCAACGAAACCGGCCATAAACACTAAAGGTATCAGAAATATACCTGCTGATGTCCCAACAAGCAGATACATTCCATATGAAGCGATGGCACCAGCAAATAACTGTCCCTCTGCACCAATATTCCAGATCTTAGCACGGAACGCTATGACTACAGCAACCCCTGTGAGTATCAACGGCGTGGCTTTAATAAGCGTTTTTGCAATTGCACGCTTAGAACCGAATGCACCTTCCCAGACAGCTACAGAGGCATCAATTAGATTCGCATCAGCTGAAATTAAAAGTAGAGCACTGACAAAAAATGAAGCTGAAAGTGCCAGAATAATGGAAAGTGCTTGCGCAACCGGGCTGGTTGTTAACCTTTTTTCAATAGTTATAGACATTAGGATGACTCGTTCTCAATTCTATTTTCTTCAACCGTCGGCGTTGATACCGCCTTATGTCCTGCCATTAATAAACCAATTTGCTCAATATTCGCACTATCGTGTGCAAACTCACCGAGAATTTGTCCTTTGAATATCACTAAAATTCTGTCAGATAGCACCAAAAGTTCATCAAGTTCCTCGGAAGCTAACAATATTCCGAAAGCATCACCCCGCTTTTTGATTAAACTCTCATGCATGTATTCAATAATTCCGATATCAAGACCACGTGATGGTTGATTGGCGAGTATTACCTTACTTGTTTGGTCAAACTCACGTGCGACGATCACTTTTTGAGCATTACCACCAGAAAGGGTTCGACAAATAGTCTGTTCTGACGGTGTCTTTATAGCGAATTCATCAATTGCCTTACGAGCAAAATCACGAATTGCTCTAAAGTTTAAGAATCCTCTTTTTGCGAAAGGTGCTTCACGCTGTGCGCCGAGAATCAGGTTAGTCTGCACATCAAAATCAGGCACAAGCCCCTCAGCAAAACGATCATCAGGTATATAACCCATCCCTTCTGCTTGGATTGCCCCGGGATCACGATTGGTAACATCTAATCCGTCCAGTTGTATCTGTCCTGTTGTGGCCTTACGGACACCCATTAGTGTCTCAAATAGTTCTTTCTGACCGTTCCCGGCAACACCGGCAATTCCAACGATTTCACCTCGATGTACAGTAAGATTAATACCGCTTAGTTTTTCAGTACCAAAATCGTTTTTTGCACATAAATTGGTGATTTCTAATAGCGGTCCTCCCGGTTGATCTCGCACTCGGGTACCATGAAGTTCGACTTCTCGCCCTACCATCAAATTAGTCAACTCACGTTTAGAACTCTCACTGGTAATTACAGTGCCAACTTTCTTACCTTTTCGTAGTACCGTTACATTGTCTGACTGCATGACCTCATCAAGCTTATGACTAATAAGTATGATTGACATGCTATCTGAGACCATTTCATGAAAAATTTTAAAAAGTTGCCGAGATTCTTGTGGTGTCAAAACAGCTGTGGGCTCATCCATAATAAGTAAACGAGCATCCAAAAATAGCGCCTTGAGAATCTCAACCCATTGTTGTTTCCCAACGGGTAGTGACCAGACCTGAGCGTGTAAATCAATATCGACATTATAGCGTTCACAAATCTTTTGGATTCGCGTCTCGGCCGTCTTAAGATCAAGGATGGTACTTACTGCATCAGTGCCAATTACGATATTCTCTAAAACCGTCATGGTTGTCACCAGTACAAAATGTTGGTGCACCATTCCAATACCGTATTTAATTGCATCTAGAGGAGAGTTAAATTTTACTGGTTGACCATTTACAAAAATTGTCCCTTCCTCTGGACGATAGAAACCGTAAATGCATTCTGCTATCGTCGATTTTCCTGCCCCATTTTCACCAAGAAGACAATGAATTTCTCCAGGCATGACCTCAAAACTGACTCGATCATTGGCTACTACCTGATGAAATCGTTTCGTAATGTTTTCTACTTTTAAATAAGGTTGACTGCGGCTAATATCATTTGTCATTGGCGAACTTCTTATCTATAACAGGAATGAAATTCGATCAAACTCAAATACAGAAGATTGTGCTTAGAATTCTTCATGGCTTATGTTTGAAGAATAGCGAAGGAATTAATCTGAGGACGGTAATGACGTGTCTAATTCTACAGTTAACTCACCGTCAAGAATCTTCTGACGAGCTGATGCGACAGCTTCTTTGGCTTCAGTTGGTATTTTTTCATCAAGAATGGCGTTAAATTGTGATAAGTCTCCACCTCCCTGCGCCATGCTAAACCACACTTTTTCCAAAGGTGCATCATAAGGCTCTCCGGAATTTTTATGTTTTTTCCATTCATCTATAATATAGTTAATTTGAGGTTCCCAATTGACTAACACCGATAGGGGTACAACCTCCGGCACAATCTTACTCATATCGATATAATTACCGATGCATAAGATTTCACGCTCCTTACATACTTGGTAGGATTCACCCAGCTGATAAATTATATCTGCTCCAGCAGCAATTTGTGCATTCGCAGCTTCAGCCGCTTTTGCAGGGTCATACCAACTCTCGATAAAAGTAACTTTCGTTTTAATATCTGAATTCACCGATTTGGCACCGGCCTTATAAGCATTGACCTGATCATTCACATCGTCGGCTGGAAAAAGGCCAACTGCACCAATAATGTTACTCTGAGTTGTTAAGCCTGCAAATATACCCGCCAAATACGAAGGCTCGTGAATATGCATGTAAATTAAATAAGAATTATTGCCCAATGCATGATTTCCAGCACCTACCGTGACATAAAGTATGTCAGGATATGCTTCCATAAGCTCCTCGACCTCGTCAGAATATGAACTATGAGCCCAAATAATGTCGTACTCCCCCGATTCTGAATAGGCTTCTAAAACTTCAAGCCCCTTATCACCGAATACACCTTCTGTATACGCCAAATCGAGGTTAATACCATGAAGCGATTTTTCTTTTACGCGTTGGAATGAATCAACCCAGGCAGCTACCCAAGCATTCTCGACCCCAGCAGGGAATGCCGCTGCAATCTTCAAATCTTCCCCCTGTGCATAAACTGTAGACATATTCAAGGCAAATACGATAGATGCACTTACAATGAGTCTTCTTAAAATATTCATAAACTTTCTCCCATAATTTTACTCTGTATTTCACAATTTTATTGAGAATATGCAATATTATTGTACACAATTTAATTAATTAATGTTGACATTTTTAATTAAATTATCGTTTTTCTAATGAAATAGAAATATTAAATTGACTAATATTTGGTGAATCAGATTAGATAAATAACGTGGATAGTGATGTCATAGAATCAATAGGATTGATTACCGTTCAAATTATGTTGAATTGCTTGATTAGTATTTATTCAGCAGCGTTATTCAGACTTATTTTGCAACTTTTAAATAGTGAACGAAATCAACATTATTCACATCGAAAAAAATTCATTCAAAGTAATCGTCGAATGTTTCCTAGAAGAACATGCATATCGATATATCATCCCTACCCTCCGAAGGATGTGCAGACAGGTAACAGTGTTTTATAATAGTGAATCCAGTTAATATTTCTACTAATACCTAACTTAATTTGTGGAATTATCTCGGATGTTTCAGTATTTCACGCAAATTTGTAGTTTTGTCATCATTATCGTCAAGATCAAGCTCAGCTTCGATGTGTAAAAAATGTAATTCAAGTAGTTGAGCCGCACCTTCACCATCACCAGCTTCAATTCGATCGACGAGTTCACAATGATCTGTTTGAGGACACGATCGTGTGTTCTGGCGTTGATAAGTAGCTAAGATCAGGTAACAACGCGATACTAATCCTGCCAAAAAGTCAGTTAAAATTGGGTTTCCAGCACATTCAGCCATAGCAATGTGAAATTCACCTGATAAACGCATTGTGGCTGCACGATCATGGGTATTCAGTGCTACACTTTCAGCCTTAAGGATTTTACGAAGTTCTTTAATCTGTTTTCGTGTTGCTTGTTTTGCTGCCTGCTTAATCAGGTGCAATTCTATTACCTTTCGTGATTCCAAAACATTCATTGCTTCTACAACACTCGGTCGCCATACAAAAGCACCGCGATTGGGTTCATGCGTAACAATATGGTCTTTGGCTAATAGAAGTAAAACCTTTCGAACCCGAGCACGACTAACGAGAAACAGCTCAGCCAAGGCTTCCTCGGTAAGTTTTACACCGGGGAGAAGCCGACGCTCTGCGATGGCTCGTCGAATCTCAGCATATAATTGCTGTTCTAACTCTTGTCTTGATGGCGCCTTTTCCAAGTCAGCCCTTGATAATTGATCTTTCATCTAAGAATTCTATTTTTTGGTTGACGATGTTTGTGGGAATGTTTTGCGTGTCAATTGTGTTTACAAACCTTTGATAAGCGTAATTCCCATATGCATCAGCGAGTTTTTTCATATTCTTAAAAAATACTAAAAACGATCCTAAACGAGTTCATCTTAATACTTTTTGTTCTATTAAATCTAGCACACATTCAGTTCAGATATTATTGAATTCATGACTATCGGGTAAATTGTTCTTTAAATCATTAAAAGTCAATTGAACAACGGCATGACAAAGGATGCCCTGATCAGATTCATTGAATTTTGTAATTTTAATTTTATCATTCAACTACTATCATCAAGTTTATACCTTAACTTATATGATAGTTTCTCGACATAATTGTACACAATATTGTCAATTTATGTTTAAAATAATACCTTTCAATTTCCAATTTTCTATGGATATTAAAAAATGCACGATATTAATTCGGATCTCGTGGCATCAAATGCTTGTTTGACCACCCACGTTCTTGACACAATGTCAGGAAAACCTGGGGAAGGGATAAAAATTACACTGTGTCGCAATGAAAATTTTGTTCTAACGCCGCTAAAGGCACGAATGACAAATGTAGATGGTAGGCTGGCAAGCCCATTAATGACTACTGATGAAACAGTTCCCGGTGAATATAGCCTAATTTTCGAAACATCATCGCCTTTCTTCAAGTCTGTACAGATTGATTTTCATATTACTGATTGTGCGTCCCATTATCACGTGCCACTGGTCATCTCACCATTTGCGTTCTCAACATACCGTGGTGTACCCCCCCATCGAATTCCGATAGATGATCCCAAGCGATTGTCATCGTTAACCAATCCTGCAGTCGGAACGGCTGCTCTACCTGGTATTGGAGGTGCGGGTATTACAACGCATGCTATTGATATCGCACGTGGTGTCGGTGCTGGTGGATTACACGTATCGCTGACCGGGCCTGAGGGTGAAAAAATCAATGATCTCGTCACAAACGAAGAAGGTCGCACTCCGGAATGGCTTGCTGGCGCAGGAAGTCTTGTCATAGGAGAATACGAACTTGTTTTTGATCTTGGCACGTATTTTTCAGCCTGCGGATTTCCTGTCGGCACAACACCTTTTTTTCCACATGCACGCATCCGCTTTTGTGTAAGTGATATTAAGCAACATTATCATATTCCGCTCCTAGCAGCTCCTTGGGGATACTCATGCTACTGCGGTTCATAAATCTGAGGAATATATGACCAATCCACTATTCTCAATTGAGATGATCGAAAACTTTATCGAATTCAATACTATTAGCAGTAACTCTAATCTACCATTGATATTCTTTGTACGTGATTATCTGGGTAGTCTTGGTATCGATTCGGTACTCACTTATGATGAGAGTGGTCAAAAAGCCAATCTGTTTGCAACCATCGGTCCTAGCGATCGCCCAGGTATAATTCTATCTGGACATACAGATGTGGTTCCGTGCGAGGATCAAACCTGGACAAGTGATCCCTTTAAATTGCAAAAACTTGATGACAGGATAGTTGGTCGAGGAGTTGTAGATATGAAAGGTTTTCTTGCGATTGCTACAGCATTTGCTCCTGAATTCGCGAAACGACAACTCATAACTCCTATCCATCTCGCAATGTCTTTTGACGAAGAGATTGGATGCCTGGGTGTACCACTGCTCATCCAAGATATGATTGACCGTGGCTTAAGACCAAAGGCTTGTATTGTTGGTGAGCCCTCTCAAATGAAAGTAATTCGTGCACATAAGGGGAAAATTGGCGGACACGTTACAGTCAGCGGACTACCTGCACATTCTGGTGTAGCACATATGGGCGTAAATGCAGTAGAAGCGGCTGCTGAAACGATTGCCTACTTAAAGAAACTACAACGCCGCTTACGCGACCAGGGCCCTTATAATGATTCATTCGAGGATCCAAAATACACCACCATTCAAACTTGCATGGTGAATGGCGGAACAGCTGTAAATATTGTAGCAGCACAATGTTCTTTCGATTTTGACGTAAGATTCCTTCCGGGTGAAGACCCAATGGACTACGTGAATGAATGCCGAGAATATGTCGCAAAATATATTGAACCCGAAATGAAGATCGTGGCACCTAATTCAGGTTTGAGTTGGGAGTTCGTCCCAGGTTGCGAGGCCTTAGATACTTCTGAAACGGATAAAATTACAGAACTCGCAAAGGCTCTATCTAATTCTAAAGAGAGCACTTGTGTGGGATTCGGTACCGAGGCCGGTTATTTTCAAAAGGCGGGTATCCCCACTATAGTCTGCGGTCCGGGTTGTATTGATCAAGCGCATAAGGCAGATGAGTTCCTCACCCATGAACAGATTGCCAGCTGTGAAAGATTTCTATGGAGATTAATAGATAAAATCACTGCTTAGACGCTATTGAACTCGACTCACATATAGTCCATCAACTCTCCGACTTAGTACTAGTAGCGGATAGTGAGTATTAGTAAAAATCCTGACAGTAGTGATAATCATTACTGCTAATTCAATGTTCAGATCATAATTTTAGCTAAATTAGCTTTCCTCATTGACATAAGACAAACTACCACATCATCTCGTAAATTTATTATTTTTAAAGAATTTATCAATCTATTTTGAAAGAATTACATCTCGAAATGGAGTAACGGTCATTGAGAGTGTGTCTTCAACTATAGAAATACCATGTAAACAATTAATCCCAGAAGCCTTCGTGAACCTCAAGAATTTCAGCTTCTAGCTCTTTATAAGGACCTCGTACACTGACTTTACGACGGCCTGCGTCAAAAACAGTACGACAAGGTAAGTCCATTGTTAAATTCTCTGGGTGGTCCCCTGTAAGTTCACCGAGTCTTGCCTCGGTCATACCAAAAACAACGGCACCAATACCGGCCCAATATGCAGATCCTGCACACATGCAACAGGGTTCAACTGAAGTGTAAAGTGTGCACTCTTCTAAAAAATCTGGGCTGTATTTCGTAGCAGCAATGCGTGCTAGATTGGTTTCAGCATGACCCGGTCCGCCATCTGTAGGAAAGGAATTTTCAGATTCCAACAGAACGTTACCATCACTGTCAACAAGAATAGAACCAAAAGGATGTGCACCATTCATTTTTGATTTTTCTGACACAACGATTGCTCTACGTAAAAGTTTTAAATCCTGCTCTGATTGTATTGTCATTCGATCTTACTCCCATAAACAAAAATAAATATTTTGTAGACAATTATATATTATATTGGCTACAATAATAACAATCGGGTCAAATTTTAAGTCTATATTCTTGGATAAAGCATGGAACACATTACAGTCAGAAAATAGCATTTTGCTTGTTATCGATATTCAGGAAAATCTGGCTGATAAAATCCTTAACTTCAAAGAATTATTGGAAAGAAATCTAACCATTATCGACTCAGCTACAAAACTAGGAATCCCTGTAGTGTTTACTCAACAGTATACACAAGGGCTAGGTAACACCCTACAAAGCTTGATTAAGACCGTAGATCAACCCCAAGTATTCGAGAAAATTTATTTTGATGCAACTAAAGAACCTGGGTTCCTTTCTATTATTTCTAATTATGATCGAAGTCAAGTCGTTGTAACCGGTACAGAGGCGCATGTTTGTGTTTTACAAACGGCCCTGAGCCTCAAACAACGTGGCTATGATACATGGCTTTGTGCTGACGCCATCGGTTCACGTAAAAACTCTGATAAAGTTTTAGCTATAGAACGAGCTCGCTCCTCAAAATTGAATATTACCTCAACTGAAATGGTGCTTTTTGAGTGGTTGAGTCGTGCTGACACAGAGGACTTCCGTTCAGTTTTACCCAAGATTCGTAACCTTGTTCGATGATTTAAGTTGGCAAGAAATAAAATGTTGGAACTTAATACAGGTAATAAACATGGAATCATAAAATGGTAAAGCGTACGAAAATCCGTTTTGTATTAGGGGGCAAAATCCACCAACTTACAAAGTTTGACTCAACTCTCACTGTTCTTGATTACATACGCGAATATAAGCATCGAAAGGGAACAAAAGAAGGCTGTGCAGAGGGAGATTGCGGTGCATGCACAATAGCTATTGGTCGCTTGAAAAACGGGTCTCTTCATTATTCTTCGGTGAATGCTTGTATTCAGTTTTTAGCAACGATCGATGGTTGTCAACTCTTAACTGTCGAGGATTTAATTGCACCCAATGGAGACTTGCATCCTATTCAACAGGCCCTAGTCGATACACATGGCTCTCAGTGCGGATTTTGCACACCCGGTTTTATTATGTCAATGTACGTATTATGGCGTTCAACACCTAATCCATCGCAACAAGAAATAGAAGATGCATTGGCAGGTAATCTGTGCCGTTGTACGGGATATGGTCCCATAATAGAGGCAGTTAAAAAAGTATATATACCTCACTCTCCCTCTGATCAAGATGAAAAAACGTTAAAGTTGCTAACGTCAATTCAACCTACCAAAGACTTGGTTATAAATAGCGATAACAGTATGTATTTTTCACCTTCAAACATAAATGAGTTATCCGAATTAGTTAACAGTAATCCCAGTGCGACAATTCTTGCCGGGGGAACCGATATTGGCCTTTGGGTAACCAAACAACATAAACTTCTATCGAAGATAATATATACCGGTAATGTAAAAGAATTGTGCACAATTAATGAAACTAAAGAAGCGTTCGAAATAGGCGCTGCTGTACGATATAGTGACTTGCCAGCATCCCTAAATAGTGCATATCCAGATTTTGGTCGTATATTGCGCAGACTTGGTTCACATCAGGTTCGAAATCTTGGTACGATGGGTGGAAATATTGCTAACGGCTCTCCTATTGGAGATACACCCCCCTTACTTATCGCTATGAATGCGCGAATCATTCTAAACAAAGCAGGAAAACGTCGGGAATTACCAATTGAGAATTACTTCATTGACTACGGTAAACAAAATCGAGAACCGGGAGAATTTCTAGAACGAATTATAATACCTAAACCACTTCCAGGAAGTCGTTTTGCTGCTTATAAGATTTCAAAGCGGTTTGATCAGGATATCTCATCCGTCTGCGCTGCCATTCAAATACAGTTAAACGGGAATAGTATCGAAGAAATTCGTATCGCATTCGGCGGCATGGCGGCAACACCCAAACGGGCATTACAAACAGAATCGGCCCTAGTTGGCCAGCCATATACACAACAAAGCATCGAAAACGCTGTAAAATGCCTGAAAAAAGATTTTGCACCAATCTCTGATATGCGTGCGTCGGCTCAATACCGTCTCAAGGTCGCGGGAAACCTGCTTCACAAAATGTTCGAAGAATCTCGGCACGATTTTTCTTACACACGAATCCTGGCCAACTAAACATTGAGAACTCAGCATGCTACAAAAATCAACCTCATCTACTAAAGATATCACCATTAAAGGTGGAATTCAGACTCACTTAGAACATGACAGTGCCCAAATGCATGTAACTGGTGAAGCGATTTATGTCGATGATATTCGCGAACCAGAAGGAACCCTGCATGCGCATCTCGTATTAAGCCCAATTGCCCACGGACGGATTAAGAAAATTCAGCTCGATAAGGTTCTTACCTCACCAGGTGTGGTCGATGTAATTACAGCTTCAGATATCCCAGGAACAAATGATTTCAGCCATACTGCACTTGGCGATGATCGTGTATTTTCGAACAAGATAGTCGAATATCATGGACAAGTTATATTCGCAATCATTGCTGAGACCCTATTTGCAGCACGACAGGCCGCAAAAGTCGCTATTGTGGAATATCATGAACTACCGCCTGTTCTTACAATCGAGCAGGCAAAGGCCCTGAATAATTACATAATTCCTCCACGGACACTAAAGCGCGGTGATCCGAAAAAAATGATCCAACATGCTAAGCACAAGTTGTCCGGTCGTTTACGTAATGGTGCACAAGAACATTTCTATCTCGAACCCCAGATATCACTTGCCGTACCACTGGAACATGGAAACTTAAAAATTTATAGCGCCACCCAAGATCCAACAGCCGTTCAAACAATCGTGTCACGCATTTTGGATTGCCCTGCTAGCGCACTGTCTGTGAAAGTACGACGGATGGGAGGAGGATTTGGTGGGAAAGAAACGGTACCAACTCATTTTGCTGCAATCACAGCAATAGCTGCACATAAATTAGGTCGCCCAGTGAAATGCCGTCTTGACCGTGATGTCGATATGCTTGTGACCGGGAAACGTCATGAAATTTTCACTGAATTCAACGTTGGATTTAACGATAATGGAACAATTGAAGGAATTGTGCTTGACCTTCATGGGCGTTGTGGTTGTTCAATGGACCAGTCTGATGCAATTTTAAATCGAGCCATTTATCACATCGATAATTGTTATTTTCTCGAGCATGTCCGAGCAACATGTCACGCATGGAAAACCAATATGGTTTCCGGTGTTGCATTCCGGGGATTTGGTACTCCTCAGGCAATGCTAATCATTGAACGCATTCTTGACGCGATAGCCCGGCAGCTCAGTTTAGATCCATTAGAGGTTCGTAAAATTAATTTCTACGAACGTAAAATTCGAAATACCACGCCGTTCATGGCCGAGGTTAAAGACAATATTCTTGATCGACTGGTCCCTGAGCTTATCAATAAATCAAATTACTATGCTCGCCGCGATCAAATTACATCATTTAATAATACTTCCAATATTTTGAAGAAAGGGATTGCACTGACTCCTATCAAGTATGGAATTGGTTTTGGCCCAAACTTTCTCAATCAGGCAGGTGCACTTATCCATATATATGCCGATGGTTCAATCCATGTAAATCATGGAGGTACTGAGATGGGACAAGGACTCCATACTAAGGTGTTACAGGTCGTCGCAAATGAATTACAGGTCGATGCTAATCGAATTAAGATATGCGCTACTGCCACTGATAAGGTTCCCAATACAATCGCGACTGCAGCCTCGTCTGGAACGGATCTCAATGCAGCTGCGGCAAAACAAGCAGCAAAAAAAATCAAGAAAAGACTTCTTAAATTTGCCATGGGCAAATTTAACGTATCAAACAAACAGGTTAAATTTCTGCCCAACCGTATACAGGCCGGTAATCGAGAAATTAGTTTTGATGATTTAGTTCATGAAGCGTTTATGAATCGCGTTTCCCTCTCCGCGACTGGTCACGTCAAGCTTGGTGAAAATATTTATGATGCTGTGACAATGACTGGACAACCTCATCGTTATTATGTTTATGGCGCAGCTGTTGCCGAAGTCTTAGTTGATACATTGACAGGAGAAAACAAAACAACACGGGTTGATATCTTACATGATGTTGGCCAATCTTTGAATCCAGCAATAGATATGGGGCAGTTAGAAGGTGGTTTTATTCAGGGTATGGGATGGCTCACTACAGAAGAAATAGTCTGGGATGAAAAAGGCAAGTTAAAAACTCACGCTCCCTCTACTTACAAAATCCCGACATGCAGCGATAGACCAGATGAAATGAGAATGGCATTTGTGGACTGGAATCAGAACAAGGAAGAATCCATTTTTAAATCAAAAGCAATCGGTGAGCCTCCTCTTTGTCTTGCAATCAGTGTTCTGGCAGCATTATCTGATGCGATTGCCAGTAAAATACAGACAAAAGATTTTCTTGGACTAAATGCACCCGCAACGCCTGAAGAAATTCTGATGACCTTAGAGCGTGGTTATAGCTAGTCAAATGACCTCATGTAATCACATAGTATAAATTAGCGCGTTATTTATGTACCCTGTTTTTGTAGCTCTATTTCGTTTAGCTTATTGGTAAGCGTCAATTTCCGGACGGTCTAGCCAGTTAAGAATAAATCAGCCAGAGTATGGTTTTCATAATTGGAGACTGGAATGCTGGCAAAGACGATGACGGCAAAGCAGCGTTTATGGCTGGACCATGTTAAAGCAGCTGATAAAAGTGAAGACAGTATTGCGGATTATGCTCTGACACAGGGTTTGCGTTTAAAGACGTTGTATCAATGGAAAAGTAAGCTGGTTAGGCTTGGACTGTATCGGTCTGAGGCACAGTCGGACAAACCGAATTTTATTCCGGTAGCGGCCGTACACTCTTCCCCTGCATTACCGGGTTGCACAATAAAACTGAGCAACGGCACAGTGATTGAGTTTACTGGTGAGCTGGATGCCAAGACAATTCGATCGATTATCACCAGTTGTGGACTCAAGCGTTGATTCGTCCATCTTCAGATTCAGTGATTTATTTGTATCGTCATCCGGTGGACATGCGCAAATCGATAAATGGGTTGGTCGCCATTGTTGAGGGACAGATGAATTTAGACCCGTTTTCCTCGAAATTGTTTATCTTCTGCAATGCAGCCAGAACGATTATCAAAATGATTGCCTGGGAAGGCAACGGGTTTATTCTGTGGATGAAACGTATTGAGAAAGCCCGGTTTCGCTGGCCGGTGAATCTGCCGATGGACCAGGTTGAGCTCAACGCTCAGCAAATCAACTGGTTATTAGATGGGTATGATCTAACCTTGCTACAAGGTCATATGCAATTACCGCATCATACGGTGTTATAGCATTAACATGGGCATGATGATTTTGGTTAAAGCCTTTGTTTATAAGGCTTTCGGGGCTATCTGTGGTAAAATTAGCCCCATGAATCAATCCGTTGAATTACTGCCTAATGAGCCTGAGAAACTCAAAGAACTCGTGTTTCAACTGCAAAAAACAATCACCCATCTCACTGATGATTTGGTGACCAAAGATGCCAAGCTCAACCATCAAAATGAGTATATTAATCAGCTTATTGAAGCGATTGCCTTAGCCAAGCACCAGAACTTTGGCTCACGCAGTGAGAAGTTTAATACCGACTCGGATCAGTTATCGTTGCTATTCAATGAGGCAGAAGCTTTAGCCGATCATGCGAGTCAAGACAACGAGCCTGATCAGGGTGGGTCCGAAACTAATGTATCGGGCTATACCCGTAAACAGTCAAAGGGTGGCCGTAGGCCACTTCCAGATCACTTGCCTCGTGTTGAAGTGATCCATGAACTGGACGAGAATGAATGCACGTGTGATCACTGCCAAAGTGAGTTGAAGCAAATCGGTCAGAAAGTTTCTGAGCAGATTGAACTAATTCCCATGACGGTTCGAGTGATCAAGCATATCAAGAAGACCTATAGCTGCCCGAATTGCAAACAAACCATTAAAGCCGCAAAGCTGCCGACTCAGCCGATTCCCGGCAGTATCGCTTGTGCGGGGACTTTGGCGCATGTCGTGATTAACAAATATGTGAATTCGATGCCGTTGTATCGTCAGGAGTTAGAATTCAAGCGTTTGAAGATACCCATTACTCGGTCGTCTTTAGCGAACTGGATGATCAAGGTGGGCATATTGACCCAGCCGCTGATTAATTTACTGCGTGAATCAATGTTGAGCTACGATATTATCCAGATGGACGAAACACGATGCCAGGTATTAAAAGAGCCGGGTAAGACGCCCCAAAGTCAGTCATTCATGTGGGTGCAACGTGGTGGCCCGCCGGATAAAACAATCATATTGTATGACTATGCGCCAACTCGAGGCCAAAGTGTTCCGGTTGACCTGTTAGGGGATTATTCGGGTTATTTACAGACGGATGGCTATGAGGGGTATAACAAAGTTTGCCTGGAAAACGGCATTACCCAATTAGGTTGCTGGGCGCATGCTAAACGCAAGTTTGACCAGGCGATTGTAGCGCAAGGCAAACTGAAGTCCAGGAAAATACCGTTAGCCCATCAAGCATTACAGCGGATTCGACTATTGTATCGGATCGAGAAGCAAGCTAAATCATATACGTCTGAACAACGCTATGAATTGCGTCGATCCCGATCTGTACCGATTCTTAATGATTTACGGCAATGGCTGGATCAACACTTACCACTGATTGTCAAGCAAACCGCCTTGGGCAAAGCCATGTACTATTTAGACAAACAGTGGGATAAATTGACGGTTTATATCACTGATGGTTATTTGAACATTGACAATAATCTGGCCGAGAACGTGATCAGACCCTATGTGGTTGGCCGCAAGAATTGGCTTTTTTGCGACACCGTATCGGGTGTTAAAGCGAGTGCAAACCTGTACAGCCTGATCGAGACGGCCAAGGTCAATGGCCTGGAGCCTTATCAATATTTAAAGATGATATTCACTGAACTGCCAAAGGTGGCGACGGTTGAACAGATTGAGGACCTGTTGCCGTTTAAGCCTAATATTGAATTGGACCATGCGGCTTGAAAAAATTCCTTGTCAATCAGGCGGTGTCCATATAAGAACCCTTTATACCACTATGAAAGATAGGAATTTAATTATTTTATTATTAATTTTGTCCATAATTCTTCTTTGCCCAATAATCACAAAAAAAGTGGATCCCTTCGATGAGGGTTTAATTTTGGCAGGAGCAGAGCGCATACAAAATGGGCAAATTCCGTTTAACGAATTTTGGACGATCTATCCACCAGGGCAAACATATTTATTAGCTTTTTTGTTTGATACATTCGGGTCAAGTTTAATCACTGCACGAGTTTATGATTTAATAATTAAGGCGTTGCTGGCCGTATCAGCATTTTTTGTTGTGTTAAAAATAACCATACAAAAGCAAATTGCTTTGCTCAGCTGGATTATGTCTATCGCTTGGCTAGTAGGGTCATCTAATTCGCTTTACACTATTTTTCCATCGATCTTATTAATTTTTATCGGTGTCATATTTTTATTGTTTCATTTTGATAAGGAAGACTATTTATCGCTCATTTTTTGTGGTATTTCGTTAACACTAAGTGCTTTATTCAGACATGATTTGGCAACATATGGTGCAGTTCCAATCTTACTTGTATTAACCTTGAAAACCTTACAACAAAAACCCTTAAACTGGACTTATATATTGTGTTATCTAGCATCATTTTTAATTTTAGGTCTGCCAATATTGGTTTTTATTTGGGTGAAGATAGATATTAAAGAAATAATACAACAGTTGATAATTCTACCAATTGAGATAATGCCAAATTTTCGTTCGACACCATATCCAGATTTATCAATTACAAACAAACTATTCTATTTCTTTCCATTCGTTGCCATATGTGGATTTATCTTCACAACCACAAAAATTATCAAAGCAAAGGAAATAAAAATTCAATATTACGGAATATGGGTAGTTTCGTTAATAGGTATCTGTTTTCTTAACCAGGTATTAGCTCGGTCAGATGTTGCACATTTAACACCGCTAGCGTTAATCAACATGATGCTTGTACCAGTTATATTCTTTTTGGGTTATAAACAATTAAAAGGGCACCTTAGATTTCTCTGCTTATTATTCTTTTCCCTTTTTGTTATTTATATTCTTAGAATTCCAGTTACCTGGAAGGATCAATATCAAATTGATGAATTTATTGAATACAACGGAAAACCTATTGTCGCCAGGGCAGGTAGGATAGCTTTGCCTGACCAGCTTGAACAGACAATTCATTTTATTCAAAACCATACCAAATCTAACGAAGAAATTTATGTTGGTGTAAAAAATCACGACCAGTTTATTGTTAATAAACCAATAATCTATTATTTATCTAATAGGGGTTATCCTACAAAATTTCATCAATTGGACCCCGGGGTAACCAATACCACAGCGGCACAAGAACAAATAGTTAAAGATCTTGAGTCGAGTGCAGTAACAAAAATTGTTTTGACGACCAGCTACTGGTACGAAGAAAATTATACTAAATATGATCTAAATATAAATATTGTGGATGAATATATTAGGAAAAATTATCAATTTGAAAAAAATTTTGGCGACTATGAAATATGGAAAAAATTGTCAAACAGTTAAATAAATTCAAAATGATTAGAACAGACTGTAGATGTCACCGGCAATGAATCCATCGCTGTAGGGCAATTTGCTTCTGCCCATTCTGAAGGTGGGTAATCAGGCCGGATTAAATTACGCTACACCTGTCACTGATTCACCCCATCCTATGGCAGCTTAAATGAAAATCCTGTCCTTAACTAAACGCTTACGCTTATTGTTTACTACAGTAGTTCAATACATGTTCAGAGACTGAAATCTGTAATGACTCTCATGCATTAGATAACAGTGCGGTCAATTGTATAGTAAAGCCCGATCAAAACTAACAATGCCCCCAGAAGACGCGTTGGTCCAAATGTTTCACCCAGAAAAAGTGCGGATGAGGCCATACCAAAGATTGGCACTAATAAGGCGAAAGGTGCGATACGACTTGGGCCATAGCGATTGATTAGTCGTCCCCAGCCTACAAATCCAAGTAATGTGCCAACAAGGGTAACATACAGAAGTGCCAAACCACCTTGCCATGTCATTGTGGTAAGCGCTTGCCAACCAATTGTTGGGCCTTCCAACCATAATGACAGGCCTAAGACCGGCAACGGTGGCACCAATGAAGCCCAGACAATCAGGTTTAACATCTGAGCAGGTCCGGCATATCGCAGCAGAATGTTTGCGACAGCCCAGGCAACAGCGGCTATCGTGATCAGAACAACGCCCAGTAATGTAGAGCTTGAATCAATTGTTATCATGACTACACTGATGCCGCAAAATGCAATGACAATTCCTGTTATCTGGCGTCGCGTTGGTTTTTCCTTAAGTAACACTGCCGCGAAGATGAGTGTGAATAAAGCCTGCAGCTGGATTAATAGCGACGCCAGACCCGGTGCTAGTCCAACATCAATGCTGACGAATAGAAGTGAAAACTTTATGACACCAAGAGCAAAACCTATCGCCACGATGATCTGCCAGGGCGTTTTGGGTGCTGGTAGAAAGAAAACCAACGGAAAGGCAACAAATGTAAATCGCATTGCCGAAAACAACAGTGGTGGAAAATTATCTACTCCAACTTTGATGACCACAAATGCAAATCCCCACACCAAGGCGACAAGAATTGCGAGGACAACATCAAATCGGCTCATAGCTCGGGCCTTTTTTACGCTCTTATTTTAAAAAGCGATGCATAAATAAAAGGAATAATGGTTAGTTTACCATCATATCATGCCACCTAATTTTAGTTAACCTGAGTTCGAAGAAATAAGATAATAAAAACAAACACCTGCAAGATAAATGAGATAAATTACCTCATGAATTGTCTTATCCAGCAGGTGTTGTTATGAATTTAGTCGAATTATTCTGCGATGTCGATGATTTTTGCCAGCGTTTTCTCCCGGTTTGCCAGCAGCAACTGATCGAATCCAACCCACGTAAACGCCCTTATCCAACACAGCTATCAGACAGTGAGATCATGACGATCGTGATTCACTTTCACCGAAGCGGTTATCGAAATTTCAAGCACTATTACTTGAACCATGTGGTGAAACAGTTGGCCGATCAGTTTCCAGGGCTGCTCAGTTACACGCGTTTTGTCGAGCGCATGAGTGGTATCACCGTGCCGTTATGTGCTTACCTGACTCAACGTTATGGGCAACCGACCGGGATCGCGTTTATTGATTCAACGTCATTGTGTGTTTGCCATAACCTGCGCATTCCTCGCCACTTGGTGTTTAAAGACACCGCTAAACGGGGTAAAACCTCAACCGGTTGGTTCTATGGGTTTAAATTACACCTTGTGATCAATCACTTAGGCGAAATTCTGGCGATTAAATTCACACCTGGCAATACCGATGATCGGACCCCTGTCCCTGAATTAGTCAAACAGTTAACCGGTATGCTATACGCTGATAAAGGCTATTTATCTCAAACACTGACCGCCAAATTGCATCAACAACATCTTCGTTTGATTACCACCATCCGCAAGAACATGAAACCGCAACTGATGAGTTTATGGGATCGGCTTATGCTCAGAAAGCGGTTTATTATTGAAACCATTTTCGATCAGTTGAAGAATATCTCGCAGATTGAACATACTCGCCATCGCAGTGCTAAAAACTTTATTGTCAATCTGATCGCCGGATTGATTGCATACACCCACCAACCCCTTAAACCGGCTATTAAACTCTCCACAACTGAACACCAAGCTTTCATGGCTTCAGCTTAAATCCGTTTCTCCGAACTCAGGTTAGTTACCTGGGCAAAGATTCCGAGTTTAACCGTTACTGAAACCAAACATAATCAATCATTGTGATTCAAGCGATACAACCACGTTGTATTAGTCATAGGTCAATGAATAAACCGTCGATATAATGTGGCAACCATACTGCCTAGCCTTCATCTTATTTTTCACTCTCCAAGAGGATTGTTGGTTTAATTTCATGATGCTTTTCTAAACTAAAATGAAAAAAAAGATTTGTAACTAACAGAATTTCTTTAGTTTTATAGCTATTAAACTTATCTCATTATAGATAATTTCTTTTCACGAAAAATCACATACCGTATGGAAACAACGCCCAGCACAGAAGTGGTTAACATTATCAATAACAACGGATAAGCACCCGTACCAGTTGTAAGTAGAATTCCCGCCAACGCGCTTAACGTCGCTCCACCAAAAATCATGATTGCCCCCCCTAGTCCGGACGCAGTACCCGCAAGCTGTGGCCGTACAGCAAGCATTCCAGCACTCGCATTGGGGATGGTCATGCCATTACCTAATCCGACAAGAGTAATAAACCCGAAAAAGCCAAGGGGATGAGTCACGCCTGACATGATGAAGACTATAGGCAAGATAACACCCAGAAGCGTGATCATCGTGCCCCAAAATACCATGGTGTTAACTCCCATACGGGTTGAGAAACGACCCGAGAGATAATTACCCAAAAAGTAGCCGATGGCTGGAGAGCCAAAGTAAAACCCCAGTGCTTTTGAGGACAGATTATAAACCTCTGTACCAATAAATGGTGCACCTCCAAGATAGGCGAAAAACACACCGGAGGCGAAACCAGAGGCCAGTGCATACCCCCAAAATCGCGGGGACATGAGTAGTTCGGGATATTCACGAAACTGTTGACCTAAGGTATTCATACTCTTAGGTGCTGTTTCACCCAAATCAGACCAGCTTAACCACAATATTATTGCACCCAGTGTAAACAACAACATAAAGTTGGATTTCCAGCCGAAGGCTTCATCAAAAATACCGCCAATCGCTGGGCCAAACATCGGCACCACCGCCACGCCCATGGTGACATAACCGATCATTGACGCCGCTTGATCACGCGGGGCAATGTCACTAATAATCGCGCGTGACAACATCAATGTCACAGCCACTGCGGCTTGCAGCATACGAAATACTAAAAACATTTCCGCACTGGTGGCCAACATACAACCAATTGTTGCAATAAGAAACAGGATGATTCCCCACAGGATTATGGGGCGGCGACCGTATTTATCTGAAATTGGACCGATGATGAGTTGTAATACAGCACTCACCGCGAGATAAACCGCAACGGATAGTTGCAACACGCGGTATTCGGCCTGAAAGTATGCTGTCATGTTAGGTAGGCTGGGCAAAAAAATATTCATTGCCAGCGCCTGAATTCCTGCTAAGAGAATTAACGTTAGAATATGCGGCGGTGTTGTATTATTGAGAAATTGAACAGTCCGTGCTTCTATCATTCTGGCGATTCTAACTTAATAGGTTTATCTCTATAAGAGTCTTTTTCTCCTTGATGCATATCAATTACTTGTATGAGATCATTGTGTCACAGCCACATCTTCTTCAAACTCGTCATCGAAATCATCAATCTGTTCTGCTGCCGTATCTTTAATTTCAAGTTGGCGTCGTTGCTGATAGCTTTCTCTTAAAAAGATATACGGATCTATTTGCATCTCAAGAAAATCATCTTGCCCTAAGAATTCTGCCCGTGTATTGACGGTATCCAAAATGATTAAGGGTAATCGTGCATCGCCACCAACATAAGTTTGCGGATCCACTGCTCTGTCGACGATAAAACTACTGGTACCGCGCAAATAACGTGGACCAAAAAACGGCAGTACTAAATATGGACCACTGGGTACGCCCCATACGGCGAGTGTTTGACCAAAGTCCTCGTCGACGTCGGGTATCTCAAGCTTATCTGCCATATCGATAATTCCTAATACCCCAAGGGTGGTATTGAGAATAAAGCGGCCACCGCTGGTCCCCGCATCGTCTAATTTTCCTTGCAAGGCATTGTTCACCATATTGACAGGCTCTCCCAAGTTATCGAAAAAATTACTTACCCCCTTCTCAACGGGATCAGGGGTAATCTTTCGGTACGTTTTGGCGATTGGCTTAAACACATACTGATCGATTTTGCTATTAAACCGATATACGGAGCGATTAATGGTTTCAAATGGATCGTTATGCTCTGCTGATGTTCGAGCGCTGTTCTCATTAGCCTGTAGGGCTGTCCGACCGACACACCCTGAAAACAACACGGAAAGAGAAAGACTATCCAGTGTCCAAAGATCGCACCGATTATCCCAAATGGAATCACCGACATAATCACCAGCGGCTGCATATAGGATTTCAGTGGAATCGCCAGTAAGGCATAAATCAACATCAAAGATAAAATAAACCCTTTAAGTAAGGACGCGGAGGCATCTGCTTCTTCGGCGGCCTCGCCGTCAAGATTGATTTTAATACCAGGAAAATCCCTCACCAACTGCCCGAAAAAGTTAGATTGTAAGTTTTGGGTGATCTCCGACGATGACGCAATTGCCTTATCGACCCTAGCACTGACGGTCACCTCACGGTGTTTATCGATCCGTTTGATTTCGCTGAGTGAATCGGTTAATTCCAATGTTGCCACGGTGGTAAACGGCACCGATACCCCGTCAGGAGTACGAATGTGAATGTTCTCAAGATCAGTAACGCTTTGGCGCTGACGATACGGATAGCGGACCCGCACATCGATTTCATCGCGTCCACGTTGAATCTGTTGGGCCACTTCACCGTAATACCCTTGACGTAATTGGCTGGTGACATCGGCTTGGGTTAACCCATAAGCCATGGCCGGTGGTTTGAGATGAACGATCAATTCGGAGGTGGTGTCGGCCAAACTATCTTGAACATCATAAATACCCTGGAAATCACGTAAGTGTTGCTTCAGTTGGTGAGCCGCCTGAGATAAAACACTGAAATTTGAACCCCTAATTTCCACTTCAATGTCACCTTCGCCGCTAAAATCACTGTAAAAATCAGCCGATTTAACCCCCGTTAAGTCACCGCTTAATTCCCGCCAGCGATTAAGCACCTCTGTAACCGGATAACGTCGCTCACTGGCAGGCGCCAACTCGCCAATCACATTGGCTGATTGATCGTCAGTGACATAGGTAAATACCGCCTGTACCGGATCAACCTTCAGTGATAACTCCTGTTTCAGCGCATCACTCGCAACTTTCAAAGCCTGATCGATCTGTTGCGCCATATGATTGGCACGCTCTGCCCCGATCCCTTTGTTGAACGTGACATCGGCGAATACCACCCCAGTTTGAATATCCGGGAAAAACACACTGCGTACTTTCCCGGCAGGAATCATGCCCACAGTTAGGATGAATACGGCAATGAACCCAGCAAAAGCCAAATAACGCCAATGAATCATCCGCTTTAACAATGGCAAATAGCCTCGTTCGATAACAACCCGTAATCCCTGATCAATTTTTAGTTGTAGGCATTGCCATAACCCAGCTATGCCCCGGGCTTTTTTAGTTCTGGAGACATCAACAGGCACTAAATGGGCAGGTAAAATCCACTTGGATTCCACCAATGAAAACAACAAACACACCATGACAATCACGACAATTTGTGCAAACAAACTGCCCATTTCACCTTTGATCAGTGTTAACGGATAAAACGCGGCTACTGTTGTTAACACCCCGAACGTAGCCGGTACCGCCACTTCTTTTGCCCCTCGAACGGTCGCAGCCAACCCCGGGCCGTGTTGACGTTTAGCGGTAAAGATATTCTCACCAATGACAATAGCATCGTCCACCACAATGCCCAGTACGATAATAAAGCCGAAGGTAGTCAATTCGTTGAGCGAATAATTGAGATACTCTGGCCCCATCAACCATAATGTGCCTGCAAACGAGACCGGGATGCCCAAAGCCACCCACAATGCTAGCTTTAAATTCATGAAAAGCGCGAGTATTACCAACACCAGTAACATGCCCTGGGCGGCATTTTTCAGCATTAAACCTAAGCGATCCTCAATAAACGCCGCTTGGTTATACCAAGTGTCAATGTTGACCGATTGCGGTAACCAACTTGCCCGTTATAATTCGTCAATTCGTTGTTGTACCCGTTCAGACGCACGAGTAATGCTTTCCTGACCGATCAACTGCACGTCCAGTCCAATTGAGGGTTGACCTTGAAAGGTTGAGAACACCTGTTCATTCACAAATCCGCCTAGGATTTGGGCCACGTCCTTAAGTTTTATCTCAGCACCGCTGACGGCCGCACGCAACGAAATCTCACCAAATTCCTGACCGTAATAAGCTTGCTCACGGGTTTGTAAGGTAATCCGTCCAGCCGTCGTCTGCACTGCTCCGGCTGATTGATTAATGGAGTTGTTGCGCACAGCGTTGACGATCTCGTCGAACGTTAATCCATAGCGGCGTAAATTTTGTTCCGAGACTTCGATATTAATTTCATAATCACGTTCGCCATAATTCGTGACCAAATTAACGTCTTCTAATAAAAGTAACTCATCGCGAACCCGGTTCGCGGCTTCTTTGAGTGTTTTTTCGTCAACCTCGCCATACAATTGCACGTAGATAACATGACGTTCTTCTTGCTGTTGGCGAATGATCGGACGCTCCGTTTGGTCCGGTAGATTATTGATGCTGTCCACCTTAAGTTTAACGTCTTCCATCAAGCGGTTTAGTGAATACCCATCCAGCATCCGCACTCCGACCGTCACACCCGATTCGGTTGAAGTTGAGGTAATGCGTTTGATCCCGGCCACACCGTCCAGTGCCCGTTCAATGATAACCGCCACGCCCTCTTCGCTATCTTTAGGACTGCCGCCGTTGTAGGTCACATCAACGGTGACCGTGTTGGGTGCAATGGCCGGGAACGACTCCGTGCGTAAATTTAAGGCGGTGACAATGCCCATTAACAGTATCACCAGCATTAACAGGTTGGCGGCCACCGGATTGCGTGCAAACCAGGCCACGGTGCCTTGGTTTAACGAATCATTCATAGTGTATCACCCTTAAGATTTTGTTCCGTGAGGCTCAGTTCAGCATCGAACACCGGCTCAACTTTCGTGCCAGTCAGAAAATCAGTTTGTGGATAACGCACGATATTTAATTGGGTAGAATGATCGGGCGGGTTGACATAAATGTTATCATCAAGCCGAAAGACCACCGACGCATTAAAAAACGCTAATTCATTCTGATCATTGACAAACCAGACGCGGCCATCACGGGCTAATGATGATTGATTTAATTCAATTAAGTCATTCATTTGTCGACTTTGAATGCTGGCTTGTAAAAATTCACCCGGTAATGGCGCAGTTGACGGACCGGTTTCCAGTTCTACAATCAATGGTTGCCAACGGTTGGTCTGATCAATCGTACGCCCCAGTCGCCAGCTACGCGTAGTCCATTGCCGCTTAGGATCGTCTATTGAACTCACGGTAATTGTGGTCGGATGAATGGTATTTCGATTGCCGAGCAGATTAATCTGGGCCTGACTTAACGGCAAGGTTATTTCGAGTGCGTGATTTGCGTAAATTTCAGCCAGAGTCTGTCCGATTTGTACATAATCACCGGGGCTGACCTGACGGGCAACCACTGAACCGGCATAAGGTGCCCTCACCTGTGTATGGGTTAGATTTTGACGGGCCAGTGTCAGTGCTGCATTTGCCGCTGCAACCTGAGCCTGGGCGCTTTTGAGTTGCGGCTCACGCAATGTCAATGCCGACGGTTTTTGGTTTTTAATACCAGCGCGTTTCCAGTCCGTTTGAGCTTGTTGGGCCCGCAATTGTTCTTCCGTCAAATCGCGCTCTCGGGCGGCCAGCTCACTTTGTGCACTCGCCTTTGCACTTAAATATCGTGTGTCGTCCAGTTTGACTAATACATCGCCCTGTTTGAAGTCATGCCCGGACAACAACTGATCCGATACGTCAAGCACCTGCCCTTCGACTTGTGCAACCAGATTGCCCGAATATCGCGCTGTTACGGTCCCCTGGGCCTGAATGATCGGGGAATACGTCGCAACCGAAACGGGATGCACGTCCACCTTTAACAAGCTGGTGGAGCGTGCTTGGATTTCGGGCGCTGGTTTTTGTTCAATCGCGATAATCACCACACCAATTGCTAGACCGATGATGCCGACAGCCCCAAAAATAGACATTAAAACGGATCGTTTAGTCATGGTATTCCCCTTTTTATATCCCTTTACCCAAAGCCATAGCCAGTGTGACGCGATTTTTCAGCCGTGCTACCTTGACATTGATCAAACTGGATTGAGCGGAGAATACTCGCCGCTGGGTGCTGAGCAATTGTAAAATATCACTGTTGCCATTCAGATAAGCAGAGCGAAAATTTTGCTGCGAGCGCTGAGCATGATCCAGCGCTTCAACGTAGACACGCTCACGTTCTGCCAATAACGTTTCAGCAGCAAGCGTATTTTCAATCTCACTAAATGCCCTGAGAACGATATTTAAATAATTTAGATACGCTTGATTGGCCCGGTTATCGGCGGCCTTTAATTCAATTTCTAGACGGCCGGCATTGAATACCGGTACGGTAAAATTAGCCGCCAGACTCCAGATACTGGCTCCGGAGAGTAAATGACTCAATGATTCACTCTGACGACCACTGCTGCCGATGATCGTCAACGAGGGATACATGGTCTTATGGGCGACATTAACGCGCTCATCCGCTGCCACAATACGAACCCAGGCCGCTCTAATGTCCGGGCGATTGGTGATCACATCTAACGGCACACTTGCTTGGGGCGGTTGATTCAAATTCGGCAAGTGTGCACTTACAAGCTCGGTAACAGCTGGGTAGCGTCCAAGTAAAATATTCAAGGCCCGTTGGTTTTCTTCGAATGTCTGTTGCAATTGATTCACCGAGGCTTTAGTGTTAGCGCTGTCGACCCGATTGGTATCCAAATCATCCAGTGTTCCCAAACCTTGAATATAGCGCTGCTGAATCAATGCCTCAGTATCTCTCAAACTCTCAAAACGTTGTTGTTCAATACGCAATAATTGATAACTGCCTAATACATCAAACCAGGCTTGCATAACCTGGGCAGCGATCGAATCCTGTAAGGCCAGACGGTCTTGTTCCAGGGCTTGTTGATCCAATTCTGCCGCTTGCACATCACTGCGATGTTTCCCCCACAAATCAATCTCCCAGGAGACATTCGCATCGAGTGTATGATTTTCTGTGATGGGCTGATTAGAGCCCCCGCTGCGAGTGTTATTGAAACCTGCATTAATATCAGGTGATAATCGAGCCTGACGGATGTTCGTTAAATAACCGGCTTCAATCACTCTTTCTCCCGCTAAACGCAAATCAAGGTTATGGACTAAGGCCTGATTAACTTGTTGATTTAATTGGACATCATCAAATAAATCTAATAAACCCACACGAACGGCAATCGGTGCATCAATTTGTGCCTGCCACTGTTTAGGGACATCCAATTCATGTTGGAGTACACGTTGCGAGTGTTTACTCGGCAGCGTGGCACAGCCTGACGTAAACAGTATTAAACCAAAAAGCAGTCGCCGTATCACACCGTTAAAAAAAGCCGGGCAGTGTACCCGGCTCAATAGAGGGTTGGGGTATAACTTTGTCATTTAAAACGAATACGTAATCCCAAGCATTGCGGAGGTGACGTTATCCTCTTCGATTAAGGGACTGTCTTCGATGTTACTGTTTAATTTTTCATAGCGTAAATCACCCACCAGGCCCCAATGTGCGTTAATGCGATAGAACAGTCCAATGCCAATATAAGGATTTACGCCTCCGTCGGCTTGATAAGCCGGTCTGATAGACGTTGCTTCATTAGCGCGAACACCGTAATAATAATCATTGTAATCATCGCTGTAATACGTCGCACCGAGATACGGAGAAATTTCATAGCCGGCTTGTTCATCACCGAACGGCAAGGAATAACTTAAATCGGCAATCAACCCATCGTGCGCATCCGCTACGTCCTGCACGACGGTAAATTCAAATAGTCCAATAGACGTAAACACACCCGCTGCAATACCGAGCTCGAATGCAGTGTCATCACGATCGGCCATACCTGCAAAAAAAGGTGAATCACTGGCTTTGTAGCCGCCCAACTCGATATTACCGATCAGCGCTAGAAAATAGCCCGATTCATCGCTTTCTTCTTCGAAGACGGTATAGCCCAAAGTTGATCCTTCAAAAAAGACGTTCCCACGCTCATACGAAATAAACGGCAACGCAGACGTTTCATTCTCGTCCCAATCACGGTAGGGCGAGCTTTCATGACCCACCCCGACCCCGATCGATAATCCTTTGAGTTTACTGCGGGTAGCATTGTTATCAGTGTCTGCATTGACTTGGGCGTTAACATGTAAAAAAGCAACCAACATCAGACCACTTAAGCCTAGTTTTAATAAATTCACAATAATTCTCTATAAACAAATTCGATGAAGCAGCTATGATATTGATATGCTGAGTAAATGCTTTTCTAAACTGTAAGTAACTGTAACGAAATGTAACAAAGTATGAATTGAAGCGATTACGAATACCGCAGTATTAAGATGAAATGACACAAGTTATTTGGCGTGGTGAGAGTCCGAGTCGTAAAGTCACACTCGGGGTCGATAACTTCGTCGCAAGGGATGGAAAAATCCAATATTTTTCGATCTACTTCGAAGCAACATCCTAAGTATTCTAAATTTACCTCACTCACTTGAGCGAGAATTAAGCGGCAGTAGTGCTGTAAATTCAGAACCAATGCCAACGGTGCTCTTAATCGTTAGCTGACCGCCATGGGCTTGGGCAATAAGCCGACATAAATACAACCCTAACCCTGCTCCTCCTTTAGAACGCGTACGGGCAGTATCAGGACGATAAAACGGTTCGGTTAAGCGCTTGAGGTGTTCATCGCTTATACCGGGGCCATGATCTTTTACCTCAATTCGCAAGGTAGAATCGGATAATGACACATTTAACTGAACCGACTGATCGCCTGCATATTTAATGGCATTGGAAAGTAAATTTTTGATGAGTAAGCGAATGCGTGGAGCGTCAATGAGGACGTACGGATCTCCCTCAGGTAACTCAAGTTCGAATTGCTGATACGTAAAATACGTTTGAATCACGTCATCGACGAGCTGATTGATCGACATGGGTGCCCGACTCAAGGACTGATGCGAGCGATTTAATCGCTCACTTTCGAGTAGATCATTGATTTGAGCTTCCATTTCATTCAGATCACGCTCTAAATCTTGACTACTTTGATCGACCGGCAACATGGCCAATGACAGTTTGGCCCGTGTCAGCGGTGTGCGCAGTTCATGGCTGATCCCTAACAGCAATTGCCGCTTGGCATCCAGCATGGAAGTGATCTGGTCTTCCATATTATTGATGTGGGTGGCCAATTCACCCAGTTCATCTTTTCGAGTTGTTTTAATGCGTTGCTGCATCTCACCTTGTGCAAAGCACTGAACGTTTCTGGATATCAGATTCACCGGCGAGATTAAATAGCGGATAATCAAATAACAACACAATAATGTAAACAACAATATCCCAATGACGCTCAGCAAAGCCTTGTTAAATCCGGGTAAGCTGGTTAAGGAATAACTCCAAGAAATATAAAGTGTTTGATCAGGAGTCGTGAGTCGATAGGTTTCATCATCACCATCATTTTTTCCATCTGCTTGGTAACTGGCAAAACGGTAACCCGTTGGCAGCTCCTTGATTTCATCGTTCTTAAAAGGCATTTGACTGATCTGTTTGGCCTTCTCAGCATCTGGCCAGTGACCGAAATCTTTGCTGCTGATCACTAATTCCACATCGATCATGGTGCTAATTTGCGCAGCTTTTTTTAAATCCGGCGGAAAACCGACATCCTGATCGATATAAACCAAGTACTGTGCAACCGTTGCATTAATTTGATAGTTTTCTTCCGCGGTGCGTTCAACCCAATTACTGAATCGATCCAAAATAAAAATAACCAGAACCGCAACAATTGCCATGAGTAACAACAACCGGAACGATAAGGACGAAATTAATTTTTTAATCATCTCTAGTTGCTATAAAACAATAGCCAGACCCCCAGACGGTTTTTATCGGCTCAAGTGGCTTGAGCTTCGCCCTTAAACGGCTGACCAAAATGTCGACCGATCGGGTTTGTACGTTTGCATCAATCCCTTTAAGTAGATTGAGTATTTCATCTCGATCAAAATTTTTCCCCGGTGATTGGGCAAATATTTCCAACAACTGGTATTCTAAGGTGGTAAGGTCCAGTGTCTCGGTGCCCAATGTAGCCAAACGTTTGTGGGGATCGATCTCAAGCTCACCGTACTTCAATAAACCACTCGTCGCACTCGACTGACCGGTTTGCCGCTTAATAATGCTATTTACGCGGGCAACAAGCTCACGTGGATCGAACGGTTTGGGTAAGTAATCATCGGCGCCCAGTTCAATACCAACTATACGGTCACTCACCTCTCCGCGTGCTGATAGCATGACAATGGGTAAATCACTTTTTTCCCTAATTCGCTGACAGACTTCCAATCCATCCATTTGTGGCAGCATGATATCGAGAATAACCAGATCATATTTATCGGGGTCTAATTCTTTTAATGCATTGACTGGATGATCGTAATGAGTAATGTTGATATCGTAGTTGGCACAATAGCTAATTAACCGCCGACCAATTTCCTGGTCGTCGTCAATTAACAGTACTTGTTTTCGTGTGGTCATAAGTCGTGGTGAGTATATAAAAACCCTGCTCAGTATGCCTGTATATACTTATCAAGGTGTGTCAAAAACGTATTAATGTATATCAAAATGTAACAAGCGAGTGAGCGCGAGACCTCAGATTAGTTAAACTGTTAGGATAGCTATATGAATCGTCACCTGGAATTTTATTTCGGCAAAAGATTTACGATGGGTTTTAAGTTTAATTGTTTTAATTTAAACTTAATTATTAAAAATAGTTTCTATCCTATTGTTATTTTTATAATTATATAACTTATAAAATGATTCATAGCAATCTTGAAATTGACATCGACTGTCATATGACATAATATAATCGTCATATGACGATTACTGTGGTGACTAGAAAATGCACGCGTTAAATTACTATATGACACCTAACCAGGTTCCCGGCGATGAAGCGGTCCGTTTAGCCATGCTCTTGGACATTGATGAAGCTCGTTCCGTCGATTATTTAAATCTATCGGAAACGATAGCAAGTGGATTATCCATTAATAATGTGGGATCACTAACGGCGTTTATTAATGAATTCCAGCCCAAAGCCATACATAAGATTGTTTCAGAATCTACATTGAGTCGTGCACGCAAGAAAAAAGACCGCAAGTTATCACGTGAAAGTAGTGAACGCTTTTTTGAACTCAGTCGGGTTATTGATCAGGCCGCACTGGTATTTCATGGGGACGATGCGAAAATTCGGCGTTTTATGACGCGCCCAAACCCCCTACTCGATAGTAAAACCCCGTTTGAAGTAATGGCCTCTTCTAATGCCGGTGCGGAAACGGTCATTTTGCTATTAAAAGAAGCGCAAGCCAGCGTCGCTATTTGAATCAACACCGAAAACTCAAAAAGCCGCTGTTGGCCTATCGCATTGGTGATAGCGAAGGACACTATCCCATATTCAGTCCCGAGGGCGCAAAGTTCTATCCAGGAAGATGGAATAAACCCATGCAAGCCGTGATTTATGCATCAAAATACTATTCAACGGCTGTACTGGAAAAACTGATTCGACTCGGTGAAATGCCACCGAATCAATGTTTTGTAACTATTACAATCCCGGCTGGGGTTAGTTATGAAGAAATCACAACAGATTCTGTCCCAGGCTGGTATGAGAAAAATGCAATGAAAGCACGGGAATTTGGCTCACAGTGGTATTCTCAGAATCGGTCACTCATTCTAATCGTCCCCTCTGTTGTTGCACGGTTGGATCACAATATCGTGATTAATACTGAACACCAAGAGTTTTCTAAAATAACCGTCTCACGCGAACGAAGGATATGGTGGGACGATCGACTCTTTAAATAGATAGTTCACCTAGGGGTATCAGCCACATTCGTGTCAAAATTTACGGTTTGAGCACAAATATTGCCTTTAAACCGTAATTTCTCACAGCTCGTCTGGTCCTGGCTGGTAAACAAGCTCCTCAGTAAAATAAGTACCCATTGGAATGACGTGTTTGTGCGGCAGTAAAGAAATATGAGATAACGTTTCGTTACTGATCTGCTCTCCATTCGCCCGGAGCTGGCTAATAATTTCTGTGATCTTAACTGTATTCCAATATAAAACAGCGTTTGAAACCAGGCTTAGGCAACTTGCCTTGTTCATGATTTCCTCGTAATCACCAGTCTGGAATTTTCCCTGATTTGCAAAAAATATCCAGCGAGCAAGTTGATGACGGTGCTCCCCCTTGTTTAATTGACGCTGTACTTTATCTCTCAAATCACTGTCTGTCAGGTATCTCAGGATATATTCTGTTTTAATAACACGTCCCAGCAGCGTAAATGCCTTGGACAATTTATCTGATGGAGAACCTTTGGATAGTCTGCGAATCACCTCATGAGCAGGACATAATTTATTCTTTAGAGAAGCTATAACACGAATCATATTGTCCCACTGTTCGGTTATTTGTTCGAGAGGAGCTGTTTTCGTGAGCAGCGAATCCAGTTTGCCATAAGAATTGGTTTTATCTATCCGATAAAGTTGTTGTGCTTTAAGGTCTTTAATTCTCGGCATAAACTGAATACCCAGCAAATGACAAAGAGCAAACATGTGTTCAGTAAAACCCTCTGTATCTGTTGTATGTTCCTTAATGGCAAGAATTGTATTGTTATCCAAAATACCATCAATCACAAAAAGCGATTCCCGTGGAGCGCAGGAAATTGCATTTGTGTTGTAAACTGAAAATTGACTGGAAGTGTGGGTATATAAACCAATCATTTTTTCATAATAACCGGCATACCTTGGGTAATATGACGACAATAGACTGCTGGCTGTGACGATGAATCGCTGCGCATCTGATGATGAAAGCGTACCGTCACCGTGCACATGGCTTAGTTCCAGTTGGGTATGCTGATTGACCAGCTCTGCATTGGCTGCTTTTATGGTGTCTATCCCAAAGCCAGTAGTTGCAGTGAGTAGGACTGCTCCAGCTATAATCAATCCAATGGAGGTGGCGAGTGCTGTCGGAAATCCAACGACACCTTCTTGTAAATGTGTTCCAAGTGATGAGCTAGACATAAATTTCCCTCAGTTCTAGATTCAATAATAAATGTAAAAACTAATTCAACTCTAAGACAACCAAATGTTTGAGTTAAAAATTCCAAACAGCGAACAAACCGGTGAAAATCGTTTCGTCATCAACACCAGTTTGTGCAATCGCCTCATCATCTGGATCAAAATATCCGACGAATCCACTAACAAATAAGTTCTCCTTTACACCCCATTCAAAATAAAGGTCTATCTCTTGACCGAAATCTTCAGAAGGACCACTCGGGTGATCATTTTTGAAATTGAAATAAAGCAGTCCTAGACCTATATTTTCTCTAGGAGCAACCTTTAACCCTAAGTGATGAATATCAGCGTTTGTGTTAAATGGGCCAGTAAAATTACCGGCGACTTCGCCCTGAAACCAAGTTCCGTATCCACGGCTAAAACCATAAAACAATGGATCAAATGCCTCGTTTTCTGCTGTATTCGGATTATCTCCACTGAAACTGCTGTAGCGATACACGAGTGTGGGTAACCACGGCATATCATCCAATGTATAAGCCAACTAAAATTATCTTTCCTAACTCCCCAAGCGTTTCATGCTCAAATGCGTAGCAATGACCTCTATGATCATAACCCCTTCTGGCTATTACGCCTTCAGGCAAATCATCAGGCGTTAATCTTTTCAACCCTGCTCTCTTACTGCCAATAGGCGCTGATTTCTCTATTGGGTTACGTATAATTCCGAGAGCTTCGAGGCCTTTATTTGTAGATTGTGACCGGTGTATTTCAGGAATGACAGTACGAGGACCGGGATAAGTGCCTTGGTCAATTTCTTTGGTTCTCCTGTCCATCACCTCCATCAGTAAATTAGCAATCTCATTGGCATCATTAAACAGATTTTGTTTCTCTTTTTTGGCAAAGTGTTTCCCAAGACCTGGGCTTAGCATCACTTCAAAACAATTATCGTCAAGTATATTGCCGTCCATAATAGTATTATCGTGACACAGGTGTTTATGCCGCATCAGCGTTTCACTACAGACTTGTACAAGAGGTTTTAGTTGACCTTCAATGTCTGGGTATAAATCTTCGGCAATGGATTCGTTCAATACAAAACTAATTCCATTATTTCTAAGGACAAATCGAAATAGAAATATTGAAACGTCGTTGCCAGCCAAATTCTTCATTAATATTTTCTATCAGGGTTATAAGCGTTAATTTTTCAAGACAAGTGCTTAAAATCTACCACAGAAACTTAAGCTCCCCAAAATGACCATAGTCCAACATTCGTGTCACCAGGGGCAATCTCAGTAAAAGAGTTAAAGCTTGCCAAACAAAAAGCCCCGAACAAGTTGGGGCTTTATTGATAGGGTGAGTGTCATGACGCATTGTAAAAGTCATTAAGTAACATATCGGCTTCATAGTGCTCGAACGGTTGCCAAGGGATCGTATCGTCCGGATAGGCTGAATGTTCTTCGATATACCGAACGATCTCTGATGGATAACCCGGTGCTTGGAATTTATCGAGATCATCAATGCACAGAAATCGACCAACGAATTCTCGATCGCGCAGTGCACTTTCATCGTTATTGAACACGATTTCATCGTTTTCAGCATCGATACTGATCACTTCAAGACTAAACGCGAGCTCGATCGCTTTTTTAAGCTGATCATGATTTTCGTACAGCATCCAGTGGAGTTTGTCGATTTGTTTGGACAACGACTTTCGTGTTGTAGATAGCTCATAAGACATCACACACCGCCTTGACCCCAATGGTCTCTTGGTTGTATATCTCCGGCGTGTTATCACTATCCATCCGAAAACGCTCACTCGCTTTTTGAATAGCGCTCAGGTCATCATCGGATTCTGCAACCACCGAAATCGTTTTCGTGATGGTCGCCTGCACCTGCACGTCAAAGACCTTCACATTGGCCGCATGTGCATCATTATCCAGATCAAACAGCGGTGCATGTAAGGGCAGGCCATGCTTCGTGGCTAATTGCTTTGCAACACACAATGCTTCACGTCGATCGACAATGTCAGTAATGGCTTCGGCGAGTGGCTCCTGTGGATCCGCCAGCCGGCCGTAGAGGGTGTAGAAATCGGTTTTACCTAGTTCCTTTTCATCCTTAATGGCCGTGCAAAAGGTAGACCCATCATCGTGAGCATTTGAATTGACCGGGTGCAGTTCCAATGAACTGAACAGGGTCCAGTTTGGTTCAGTGCCGTTGCTACAACAATTAAACAGATATTCCAAAGGTGCGGTGGTTGAGATGGCGGGCGTTAAGAAGGAGTGCAAGATAAACGGCAATTCCTATCCGACCTGGAATAACGCCTTTATCAACGACTTTACAAATTAACCTATGCCCAGTTTTCCCTCATTGTGTTGCGGACCATCGCCGCTGTCGAATGTGACAGTGTTACTACTAACACCAAGTATCACCGTGCTATTTGTTGGGTTGATGCTAATTGGATTCAGGTTGCTGATTTTGTCAAATGATCCACCCGGTGGTATTCGATTGTGGTGGCGTGGGGCCATGATGGTGCTTGGGATAGCGTTGCTCACCCAATATGCATTCGCAATGTTAATGAGCGGGTGGGCGTAGACCATTTCCAATGAAGTCATGGCCGATAAACCAGGGCCATTACTGGCTGGCTAGCTAAGTCATTTATTTTGAGGTGAGAGCCGCTAATTGCTGCGCGATTGCCCCAGATGCAAGCTTACTGTAGTGTGCCTGGTCAATATTAGCGACACTCGCCAGACCAATACACGTCATCACAATGCTGTAGGCAATTTCTGTCAGTTTAGGCTTGGATAGTTTGTACTGCCGACCAAGCACAGCGATGAGATAGTCTGCATAGACACTCACCCACTCGTTTAACAGTTGATTAATTTTGGTATCGGTTTTTGCCAGTACAAACAGATTACAGATGGCTAAAAATCGCTGCTCATCCGTCATAACAGCCTCAACCAATAAGTCTGCTATAGCGCTTTTCGAGGTGAGATTAAGCATCGGAACGACTTCGAATAATGTGCTGACGTGCTGCCTGGCTCGATCCACATAGCGTTGTGTGAGTGCCTGGCGCAGCTCATCACGATTACCCACAAAATGACGTATAGCGGGTCGCTGAATGTCTGCTTGTTTGCCGATATCCGCCAGGGTGACATTATTAAAGCCTTGCCGTGCAATACACACTTCAAACGCATCGAGAATTTCATTAGCACGAATGTCTTTAACACTTTTTCTTGGCATGGTCCTTCCTTATTTATCAAACACTTGGGGTGTGCTATAGTTTAATTTATTCTGTGAGTTATCACAGAACCTTTCGCACTTGCCGGTCCGTAAAATCAAGTGCAACACCTCTTGATAAGGTGAGGACCGTTTAACACTCACAACCGCGTGGGCATTTTTCATGCCTACGGGTTTGGTTGATGTCTGCGTTTTTTAATTAAACACAGGAGACATCACCATGACTAAAGAACAAGCTATCGTCCAGTTTTTGCATGATTTACGTGACAATCGTGAATTACAGCACAAACTATTTACCCTGGCGAAAGAACAGCCCGATGCGGTCATTGATTATATTGCGACCTTGCCGACTAACTGGCAAACGCAAGACAATGCGACCACGGACCTGTTAATACGACTTGAGCGTATTGCCAGAAAACAGATAGAACGTTGAAATTCCTGATGAAAAGGATTGGGCTTATTTAGGCGGCTTAATATGCGCTTCGATATCTTCAATGAGCTTTTCAAGCTCGTTGGTGGAACAAGCTTTGACTAATGCATCATCAAGTTGTTCAGTATTTGTGATTTGACCAATGACTTCTCCGTTCTGAGCCGCATGTTTACGAATGCGATTAAGCTCAGCCTGGGTCAGTCGTACCTGGTCGGATTGTTCATCGAATAACATAATGAATGAAGTCTAGCACAGTCTGCTTAATACAGCCTAAACCGCTTTAGCCAAACGCAGGCAATAAAGTCGGTCAACGTCATGTTCATTTTCACTTTACACCCACTGGGGAATCATTATCCCTGGTGGGGTGGTGTGCCTTTGGTGGGTTTTTTAACACTTGCTAATGGAGAAACACATCATGAACCCAACACTTGTTAACGCGCTTTTTATGATCGCGGCATTCATCCTGGCGATATTTGCCATGACGATGTACGTCAAATATGAATCGAATGATTCTATGAAAACGTACGTTTATGAGGTCCCCGATTGTCGAAAAGACGTCAATACGATCTGTCGACGCATTGCAGATAAACCACTGTCAAACTGGATTACGGAGGATTGATCATGAACATGTTTAATTCAGTCGATCCAAGTATTTCAGTCGTGAATCCGGACGTGGTCAATATTCATCTTGCCACGGATCCGAACAATGTGATTTGTAAAGCGGCTATCATCGATATCGAGCCCGATGGTTCGTTCATCCATGTTCTGCCGATCTTTGCGACAGAAACGATTGTATTTAAATATGAAGCAGCACGCAGCCGATATGAGCACTGGGCTCGTGGAGGTCCAACGTTCTGTTTTAAATACGATCCGATCTAAGTCAGATCTACCACTTCACCCGGCCCTGTTTAATCACAGGGCCTTCACCCTAGCCGGTAATGATTTCAATCCCGGTTGGGATGGAATTGTTTCTGGCCACTTGCCGAGAGGAGCAATTCCATGAAACTTAACTTTAACTCAGAACAGCGTAAGCACCATGCCGTTACGTTACGCACGATTGCCGTCGGATTATTACTACCGGCCGTGCTCAACGCCCTGGAGATCGGAAAGCTCGATATACCACATGGTATAATGCTTATTATGTTCATTGGTGCTGGCGTCTTCGAGTGTTTAGCGTTATTTATGCTAAGCCCGCTTAACGATGAACCCCAGCAAGGAGATGATAATGATAGGCGCAAACGCTGATCTGTTGATCTATATTGGTGGTTTAATTGCCTTGGGCAGTATTTCTGCCTGTTTTATCTTTGTTGATTATTATCAGCGTAAGAATAAAACCAAGCGCAAGCAAAATCGCTAATCGAACCACTTAAACAAAAGGCCCGCATTGCGGGCCTTTTGTCTTTGGTTATAACTTGATCTAAGTTGAAATCAAAAATATTTTTGCTTAAGTTTGGATTCGAATTTTCCTTTATGAATGATAAACAACCAAGCATCAGCATCCACCATATCGGAGGAGGTGTTAATTGTTTTGGCAAAATCATTCTCAATAATCTGTTTTACATTGCTTTCAGACTTATCAATCCGGTTGTGTGAGAAAAATGTGGCAAGATTCCAGCCAATAGGTTTTAGTTTATTTTGGCTTGTAAGTAGTTTCGATTTCTCAATTTTCCCGCCTACATTTTTAACAACCACAGGATCCGATATTTCAAAAGTCTCATCTTCAATTTTATCTAATTCATCAACCTCAACTAAACCACCAAATATTGCCTCGATATATTTTTCAGTAACTTCTGCATAGTTTCTAAATACATAGACGACCACTTTTGGGTTGTTTGCTCGGTACTTTCAGCCCCTCACGTCGCCAGATACGTTCAACTCGCTTATGATTAACACACCATCCCAGGTATAACTTGAGCAGTGCAGTAATACGTCGATATCCATAACGGCCAAACTCACTCGCCAATCGAATGATGTCGGCCGTGAGCGCTGCTTCATCTTCTTTGATGATTCGTTCATAACGTTGGGTAGAACGGGGTTGACCGATCACTTTACAGGCACGTCGTTCGGAAACCGCTAACTGGTCCCGAACATGGTCAACACATAACCGGCGACGGTCAGGGCTTAATACTTTCCCGACAACGCTTCCTCTAGGATTAATTTATCCAACGTTAAATCAGACACCGCTTTGCGAAGACGTGTATTTTCCTTCTCTAAATCCTTCATCTGACGAACCTGGTTTATTTGCATACCACCATACTGTTTACGCCAGCGGTAGTAGGTTTGTTCGGTAATGCCGCACTGACGGCAGCTCTCAGCAATGGTGTGACCTTGTGCATGATGAATTTCTACTTCACGCAGTGTTTTGATAATGGTCTCAGTTGGGACACGTTTACCTTTAGGCATATGTTGGCTCCTTTAAGCTAAATAGTAAACCAAATCCTATCTCATCAACTGGTGTAACTTTCCGGGGCTAGGTCAGAATAAATAATTGTTGTTTTACAAGGTTTATTCTATCAAAAACTGTAATTTTAATTTTATTGTTTAGAACATAAATAGAATCACTCTTATCTTTATATAATAAAGAATAATTATTATCTTTCATCCATTGTTTTATCTCTTTGATATATGGATTAATGTACATTCCTCCATGCGTTTCAATTGATATTACAACGGGTCTGCTTAACATATTTTTGATAACAAACCACTCACTGCCTTCGGTATCAATAGATATTAAATCAATTTTGTTGTTATCTATTTTTGAAAATTTTATAGCCGTGGCTACAAATTTTTCAGATTGTTCAATATTACAATTATCATTTACTAATGCTGGGCTACTTTTAAGGTTGCTTACAAAGGTTGAGCTTTCTCTTTGGCACAACTCCACCTCCCCATCAAAATCACATATTGCAACCTCATGAAGTGTTACATTGGGTTTGTTGAATTTGGATTTTATTAACTCTATTGATTTTGGATCTGGCTCAACCAACATAGTTTTAATTCCATCTTGAATATACGAATATATATTTGATGTCTTTGGATGCCATACACCCACTTCTGCTACATATTTTGGAGTAAATTTTTTTCTATTAATAGTTTTATAAAATTTAATGTTACTGTTTTCAGTCATTTGGATTATTTTTGCGTATAACGTTTGAAAGCAGCGGCGCGGTTACGCGTACGCTGCCTTGGTTTGTTAGAATTTTCATTGCCAACTCATATTAAGCTTTCTTTTATTTGCTGCACAATCTCTTAGATACAAATTGATTAATGTTTGATACGGGATACCTGACTCTTTCGATAATGATCGAAAATACGCAATAGAATCCTTATCCAGTCGCATTGTGACAGGTTGCTTTAAATATTTGATGTAAGGGTTCTTCTTCCCCTTCATCTTTGAAAAATCATAATGATCTCTCATTTTCTATAACTCCAATAAGTTTCGGATTCATCAATATCTGCTTTTCTAGCGGAAATGATACGAACGATAGTTTCAGCTTCTCTAAAGCAATGACACACTACCAAGGTATTTAATTTATGACTCAGGCCGAGTAGGATAAATCGCTCTTCATCATCTGAATGATCAGGATCAAAGAACTGTACAGCGTATTCATCATAGAAAACAGTTCGTGCTTCTTCAAACGAGACGCCATGTTTTTTAGTATTCGTACTGTTCTTACACTTATCCCACTCAAACTCGAGATTCTTCATATGTACATTGTACATATGTTTTTTCATCTATCAAGAAAATTCTAACGTTTGAAGCCAACCGACGCGTCAGCGGTAGGTTGGGCTACCTTGTTAGCTGCCAGAAAATATTTCACTGGGATAACCTCGCTGAGATTCCGTTTCTGCAATGAATTTTTGTCCATTTTCACTGACTATTAAAATTCCATCTCCGTGTCCAAGAAAACTGCTTGCTTCATTAAATCTGACTAATTCAGGGCTCCCTCCACGAAAAATGTAACACTTTTCATTTTCATCAAAATAAATTGAATTATTTTTATATTTGCTTTCAAAAAGGGCATCTGCATCATGGCAAATTCGTTCATACAATTTTTGAGGCTTTTTCTCCAACTCATGTGTTATACGAGCACGAACGCATTCTTTAACAAAGTTATCACTAAAATTTTTTATTGTATTTTTCATAATCTTGGCAGCTAACGTTTGAACTCAGCCGACATGAACCCGAACGAAAGTGAGGGTTTGTTGGTCGGCTGCATTGGCTTGTATGATTGATTTAGACGTATTTTCATTGTTTTATTATATTGTCTTACCGGGTAAATTGGGACCCACCTTCAGAGCGTAACTGAAGGCCATTTGTAGTAGTTCGTTGCTGGAATGATCCTATTGAGATCGATAACAAGTTCGAGCACTACAAATCTCTCAGGCATAACTTCGAATAGTCATGTGCACCCACTGGGCATAAAAGCCCCAGAGCTCGAATAACAAGCAAGAGGTAGCTTAGCTTATGAATCACCCTGAAATCAATGTCGGTATCGACACATCTCAATCTCAACTTGATATCGGCATTCGCCCATCGAATGAGTTTTTTTCTGTTTCAAACAACACCCAAGGCATCGCTGAGGCCATTTGCAAACTGCGTTCCATTAACCCAAAGCGCATCCTCATTGAGTCCACGGGTCGATTGGAAATGCCCTTTGCCATTGCCGCATTCAAAGCCGGATTACCCATTGTTATCTGTAATGCGTCACAGGTGCATCATTTTGCAAACGCAACAGGAAAATTAGCGAAAACAGATAAGTTAGATGCATTCACCATCGCCCATTTTGGTGAAGTAATGAAACCTAATCTGACTGAATTAAAACCAGATAATCTACAGAAAATCAGCGACTTAATCACCGTTCGGTCTCAATGCTTGGAGATGAGCACCCAGCAGAAGAATCGCTTAAAACGTATGCCCAAATCGGTGCATGCACCGATTAAGCGTATTCTAAACACCATTCAAAAAGAACTGATGTGGATCGATAAACAATTAGATAAAGCCATTGCTAAAGAACCTCAATGGCAACACAGTGTGGATATTCTCATGAGTGCACATAGTGTAGGTAAAGTACTCGCCTATACCTTGCTCAGTGAACTGCCTGAATTGGGCCGCCTTAATCGACGGGAAATCGCATCTTTGGTGGGTGTAGCCCCTTTTAATCGTGACAGCGGTCATAAAACAGGAAAACGTTATATTCGCGGTGGACGACATAAGGTCAGAACGGTGTTGTTTGTTTCAATGATGTCTGCGATTCAACATCATCCCAGGTTAAAGCCCATGTATCAGCGAATGGTGGCACAGGGAAAACCTAAAAAAGTCGCGTTAATTGCCTGTGCCAGAAAACAACTTATCACGCTTAATGCAATGATGAAAAATAGAACTTATTGGAATCAATCTCTAACTTAAATACTTGACTTGGAACCATAGTCACTTGTTAGGCGACATATTAATACGGTAAGTCATCTGGCATGACATCTGAGTAATCCGGCTCAGGGTCTTGCTCGAAAACAACGGCTTCAATGTATTGCTCACCATTATTCAATGCTTTCAAAACTCGATGCATCCCATCCATTATTCTGCCTTTGGAACACATTATTATTGGAAATTCTAAACTTACTTTTTCAATGAGTTGAGCATGCTCAGCGATGGTCCTGCATGTGAATGCTTCGCTATCTCCATTAAACCAATAGTCTTCATCAAGTTCTGCAATTTCGTTAAGAGATTTACGCTGTCTTTTAAGATTTGATGACAAAGTGATAAGTCGATCCACATCCCATGCATAGAATCCGTTTTTCGAGGGTCGAAAATGATACTGTTTACGCATTACGTGTGTCGCCTAACGTTTGAGCTCAGCCGACACAAACACGGAACGAAGTGACGGGTTTCGTGGTCGGCTGCATTGGCTTGTTAGTTGTTTTCATCTAAATACCTAATTAACTCAAAACTTGAAGTTCCTAGCTGAGTATTCGAGGTTTCCAAAATTTCAACCTTCTTACCTCTCAACATTAATGCACCCGGTCTAATATGAATTTTAACTCGCCTACCGTCATCCAATTCAGCCAAAAATACTGGTTCACCTTCCAGTCCGTTCGCAGTTGCACTCAACGTATTATCAAAACCAATCATCGTTCCAATTTTGTATTCGCTTTTGATTCGTTGATCGTTTGTCCATTGCCAGTAAAACAGTCCAGCCAAGACGAAAAAGGAAATTGCGAAAATGATGATCTTGTCTAATTTTCTATAAAAAAGATATTTATCTATCTCTTTAGATTTATTCATATGAAGACAACTAACAGTAGACTATACCGACCCACCGGTCCGTATATGCTATTTTGGTTTGTTGTATGATTTTGATCATCTTCCCTTATCTATTAATGAATTAGACCATTTATGAATAGATTTTAATTTTAGCAAATGCCGACCCAGAGTTAGATTAAATTTTAATGCTAATCTGTAGATTTAACCAAGGAGTTACAATTATGGGGTCATTCGAATTCACAGCAAAAACCTCGTCTATTAGATCAAGTTCGCTTAACTTGTCGCCGAAAGCAGTTCAGTCCTAATACAGAAAAACCTACGTTTATTGGATTCGAAAATACATCCTGTTTCACAACAAAACCCATCCAAAATACCTGAATAAGGCTGATATAGAACGATTCCTAAATTACTTAGTGAATCAACGTCGATTATCCGGAAGAAGCCAATCTCAAGCACTCAATGCACTAGTGTTCTTGTATAAAGAAATACTCGAAATTGATAATCGGGATTACTTAAACTCATTCGTCCTGTTAAACGTAAAGTCATTCCTGTTGTGCTTTCAGTCAAAGAAGTCAGTCAAATTCTTTCATATATGCAGGGAACACCTAGGCTGATGGCCGAATTGATATACGGTACTGGACTGAGAATTAGTGAATGCATTCGGCTGAGAGTCAAAGACATTGACTTTGAAATGAATAACATTGTGGTGAGAGCGACTAAAGGAAATAAAGATCGAGTTGCTCTGTTACCGATTAAATTAGTTGAGAAACTTAAGGATCAAGTTTTAAGTGTTGCTATTCAACATAAAGACGATTCACTCAACGGCGCAGGTTATGCTCCGATGCCAAATGCACTGTATCGCAAATACCCCTCTGCCTCGAAATCGTTGGCTTGGCAGTTTGTATTCCCATCCTCGGTGACTCGACAATGGCAAACAACGAGTCGATGGGTACGATGGCATACAGCACCTTCTACCTTACAAAAACCATTTAAGAGTGCATTAAATCAATCTGGAATACAAAAACAAGCAGGGATACACACGCTTCGACATAGCTTTGCGACACACCTACTAGCTTCTGGCACAGATATCCGGACTATTCAGCAACTACTTGGGCATCGCCATTTACAAACCACGATGATCTATACACATATAAAATCTGATTTTACGAATATCCAAAGCCCACTTGATCAAATGAATACCGACATTGGAAATTAGTTAAAGAAACTAAACTAAGATTTACATTTAATTAGAAGTTTAGAAAATCGAAATTATTCTAAATTGGGTATCATAATATAAGCATACCCCCGGCTAATATTGGCCTTCCCCAATCAAAGAGAAATCACTAACGACATACAAGTGAGAAGTTAATTCTCAGTAAAACACTAATGATTTATTAGTATTTTTTTCTGCGATCTAAACCTATTTTTTTGAGATTTGATTTCGTAAAACTAATCTGAGGTAATAATATTTCGTTGATTTTTTTATGGTTGAGAAAAGTGTTTCAATTCTGAGAAAAATCTAGATCAAATATTAGTATTTACGATAAGAAACTCCATGAAGCAAATGAATTTCGTTTTAGAGTTTTTCGATAAGCTATTCAACTTCAGAGACTTAATAACTCATAAATCGACACTTAAAATTACCCGAAATGCTAATATTTCAATTAAAAAGAGACCATATGGAGACCGAAATAATTTTTATTTTGAGTGCTATCATATAAGTCATTGATTTTATGGTGGCTATGGCTAGATTCGAACTAGCGACCCCATCATTATGAGAAAAGGATTTGTTTTTAAATTCTTTACTTATCAGTAACTTACAAATATCAATTTTGGGTGTTTACTGCATATAACCCTAATAAAGCTATAGAATAAATCCCAATTTTAACCCAACCTGTTAACCAACGAACTTAGCTACAGATATTATAGATTTCGGCTTATAGCATTAGGGTTGCTAGTTTTATTAGCGCTGAATAAATAGCCCATCCATGATTTCTGAACCATATCCAAATGCCGATCCATCCCAAAATAAGGTGTAACTACAGCTGGTTGACGTCCCGAGAGAAGTTGGCGTACAAATAAAAATATCTGACCCATTACCACTTAATCCCGTCACCGAAAATGCACCACGAGTACTCAAGTAAATATCTCCGGTCACATCATCCACCCAAGCTGCGTAAACATCTTCAGTACTCACACCACCTAAACCAACATCAGACCCATCAAAATAAGCCGACCACGTCCCCGATGTATCCACACCAAGCGTTGTTGGCGTGAATAAGAGTAAATCTTCGTCGGAGCCTGATGCACCCGTAACACGGTGGCCACCCAAGGTACTGATTAAGATATTACCATTGGCTAGTATGTTAACGCCATCTATGTCCTCGCCATTGCTACTTAATCCAACATCCGATCCGTCAAAATAAAACTCGAAAGTGCCTGCTGCAGTGGTTCCAGTCGAGGTAGGAATAAATCGAATCAGGTCTGAATCATCCACGCTGCCAACGTCTGGCAATGTTGTTGCGCCAACGACACTGAAAACGATACTGTCATCTGCCAGTATAGTGAAGGCATTCATATCGCGAGAGCCTGAATCACTTAATCCTATATCAGAGCCATCTATATACATTGACCATGTTTCCGCAGCGACATCAAACGCCAGAATGTCTTCATCGGCAAACGACACACCACCTACCGTACCACCTGATGTAGAACTAACATAAATAGTTTCTTGAACGTTACCAGAATCATTCACTGTCCAGGTGAAACTCGCATCATCCATACCACCATTCCCATCATCAACAGTTATGGTGACGTTAAACACATTGGCCGCCACGAATATTCCGCTGATCTCGCCTGTATTCGAATCTATATTCAATCCATCGGGCAGTCCAGATTCTGAGAAAGTCAAAACATCACCACTATCAGGGTCACTCGCCACCACAGTTAGACTTACCGTATCAGATAACTGATTAACCTGATTGCCTGGATTAGTTATGGAGGGCGGCTGATTGACATCATTAACCGTCCACACAAAACTTTGACCATCGGTTGAGTTATCATCTGAAACAGTCACATCAACGTTATAGCTGCCTGCCGAAACCGCACTTAAGGTACCCGTAATCACACCCGTACCTGTATTAATCGATACACCATCCGGTAAATTTGTAGCACTGTAGGTTAAACTATCACCCGTGTCAGGGTCCATTGCACTGGCTGATAAATTAATCGAATCACCTTCATCATTCGCTTGATCGCCAATTAACGTGTCAAAGCCGGGCGCTCTATTAACGTTATTCACTGTCCAGGTGAAATTAGCGCTATCCGCACCACCATTACCATCATCAACACTTATTGTTACGTTATAAACCCCAGCTGAATCAAAATCTAAATTACCTGAAATGACACCTGTTGACGTATTAATTGATAAGCCCTCAGGCAATCCTGCGGCATCATAAGTCAATGGATCGCTATCAGGATCACTGACCGAAATAACGAGACTGATGCCATTATCACCTTCCTGATTGGTTTGGTTGCCTGGATTAGTTGTAACAGGCGGCTCATTGTTACCTGATGCAGTATCTAAGTCAGCAATTTTTTCATTGGTATCGGAAGACCAGGTACCGCTTGCGACCAATTGCCAATTACTGCAATCAGATTGTTGACTGATATAAATTTGATGGTCTTTTATTGTTCCATTAACATTGCCGTCCTGTCTGGGCAGGTAACGCAATTGTGCAAGTGAATGAGAGTCACCGAGATTTATCTCCAAAATATGTGGAGGCTGCGCCGTCTGCTGAAACCACTTGCTGTGCCAGAACGAATTTGGATTACCATCAATGGCTGATATTGCCGGAGCATTTTCGCCGTCCAGTTCTTCACTACTGACAGAATGAATGCTCCAGCTGGATTGATCAATAAGCTGCCCCGATTGATCAACAAGTCCGATTTCTGCAACGGAAGCCCATGGATTAGCATTAATTTCTGACAATGCTTTCAATCTCAAACACCAGGCACTGCCGGAAATTGAACCCTGAACCATAACAATCATGTCATCACTGGCAGTCAGTTCCGTATCTGTCGCGGTCAATCTCAACGTGTATTGCCCCGATACTGAAAATGTTGCTGAAGTCACTTGAGCAGAACTATCTGCAAACGATACGCCCCCCGGGCCACTAACCAACGACCAACTGGCCACCACATTTGATGGGGGATTTGGCAGGCCATCATCTGTAATAGAACCGTTTAAGATGACTGCATCAGTCAAGTTGACTGTTTGATCTGCTCCAGCTGATACAACAGGAGATGTATTTACGGGTTCATCTGGAACATGTACTCTAAGTTTTGCATCAGCCCAGTCAGCATGATCGTACGCATCGCCATCTCCAGCGTTATCAACAATCAGTTTTATTTCCGTCGCGGTTAGTGGAATATCCACTGATATAGCCACTCCATTTTCTCCGCCACTTATAATGACGCTTTGATAACTGATTACATTATCAATCAGAACCTGAAACCTTACCGATCCTCTGTTGCTGGTCTCATCATCAACACCAATCGTTGCAAGAAGTTGATCGTATTGACCCGCATTAAACTGATAAGCAATCTCAGAGTAGGCGTGAACGCCAAGACCTTTCAAAAATTGTTCGCCAGCGATGGAGATCACATTACCATCACTCGTACCCTGTTCGCCGTTACTACGATCCTTTTCAAAGGGGCCCCACCCGTTGGTTGAAGATTCTTCATCAAGATCACTCAAATAAACATATGAGGACTCTGCAGGAGGATCCGGCACTATAATTTCTGGGCCTTCGTATTCGATTTGGTTTAAATAAGCGATTAAATTGTTTCTATCTGCCTCATTTGAAACGAAGTGTTCCGTACCCGTCAATAAAACATCATCCAATGTTTGTGCCTGCCCATTATGAAAATAAGGGGCCGTTTGCCAGATACCGATTAACGTTGGTGTATCTATACCAATTCCAGATAAAGATTGGCCATTACTCTGTCCTGATGAAGCCTGGATTGTACCAACATCGTGCCGTGTTAGATCTGTAAATAAATCACCGGAATGACATCCATCACACCCTTGGCTGGAAAATAAATTTTTACCAAGCTGTGCTTCAGGCGTTAAAACACCATTTGATTCTCGATATGGACTTTTGGGAAATTTATTTAAACTGCCCACATAGAATGCCAGGTTATCCAGATCATTATTTAAACCTGCTTTGGGGTTACCAAGCGGCGCTTGTGTTTGCTCAAACTGATTGTCGCTCAGAAACCCAACACCACCAAAACCCGATCTAATATCGTTCTCAAAATCTTGAATTTCATCGAAGTTTGCAGTCCAGTGTACTCTACCATGACCCAGTCCCGTTCGCCCTAAAAGTTGTATCGTGTTTCTTAAACCTTCACCTCGATCAGTAAAGTCCCAAACCCGATTATCAGTATCACCATCAGTGTGACAGCTGGCACACGAGATATAACCATCCCTTGTCATGCGAGGGTCACTGGCGTTGTAGAAGATTTGCTTGCCTTTCAACACTCTTGGGTGAAGTGCTTCGTTTGCTACTAATTCAGTGAACCCAGCTTGGGTTATTTCTCTTGTGCCATTTGGCACTTCAACCTGTGTCACATCAAATATCGAAATGGTCCGGCTCAGAAAGTTATGAACAAACAGATGATTGTTTGATTTGACCAGACCTCGAGGTGCCAGGCCTGTTTGGCTGACTTCACTGACACGTTGGTTGTTATATGCATCTCTTATTTCGATAGAATTTTGCCCCTCCAAAGCAATATACACATAATCGCCTACATCACTGAATATAATCGCCTTTGGTTGTGCTCGGTTATCGATATCCATCTGCATGGAAGGTATTTCCGCTTGCATGCCAAGATCAATCTGTGAGGCTATAGCCCGAATTGTTGTCTCAAACGTCAATGCGTTTACCGGATTATTATCATTGAATACTCCGCGCTCTACATTCGCTTTGTTCGAAGCTATCCATGCCTTCAGGCCATCAGGAGAAATTGTAATCGAATTTAAGTAATTAGGAATACCACGGCTGCGGTCACTGCCATCTATCGTTGTCACATCTTTTTGTAACTGGATAACATTGTTTACTAACATCGAAGCAATATCCACACTGATAACTTCAGCATGGGTTTGCGGTGAGATAAAACGCGTTACATAAGCAATTTGTGACTGACTATCTACGGCAATTCCTCTGGCTGACATTCCTACTTGAATCATGCCTGTTTGCAATCTGCTCGCCGGGTCAATTTTCAATAATGCTCCGGTTCCTTGCAAACTGACAAGGGCGCAACATCCGTCAGGAGCAAACACAATACCAAAGGCCTGAGAGCCACGTGGAAGCTGTACACTGGTAAGTAGATTCCCGTTTGGATCAAGAATAGAAATATCATCGCTTTGCTGGTTAACAACCCAAATTTCTCCATTGGGGGCAATCGCCAGACTTCTGGGTTGCTTCCCAACGCCGGATTCCCAAATTTTGGAAAAGGGTGCAGACTTTTGTATTGCAGTGACAGTATTAGCATCTTCATTGACTGCAACCACCATAGAATCACTAGCAACTATCGTACTTACCGTAGTGGGAGTACTACTGGTAACAGGATTATGAACAGTCTGGATAATTGATTTAGTTGTGATGATATTATTTTCTCTCACGGTAACGATGACATTCCAGTGACCTGGTTGAGAATAGGCATGCAAAGCTGTAGATGACTGGGAAAAAGGTGTTGTAGTAGAGCCGTCTCCAAAGTCCCATGAATATTCAACCACCCCACCAGTACTTATCGGCGCAGCATTTGCTGAAAATGTTACTGTTTCGAGCGTCAATGCATTAGACCGTGGTGATATATCAATTTGGTGGTTTATTGAGGACCCGGTAGAAAAAAAGAAATTACTGTTGGGCAAAGAATTTCCTGCAAAATCCTGGATTCCATCAAGGATGACTTCATAAGTAGCATCATCTACTAACGGGACCGAGGGTGTAAAATTAACAAACCCCAAGTTGACACTGTAATTACCAGCAATCTGAGTATTTGTGGCAGTCTCTATCACGGCAAATGTACTACTATTCACCGATTCCATTAAAATACTATCCGACAATGCAATACCGATTCTTGACGTGACAGGTTGATCGGTTGCGTTTGCGGCTGGATTAGTTACTACAATTTCAGGTGGGGCTGTATCAGGCAATGTTTGATGAGCAATTAATCCACTCCCTGAACCATGATCATTTCCAACCCAAACTAGATTCCCGAACGGAAAAACCTGCCCATGATCTACATCGGACGATACGGCATTTAGTGACCCCGATCCCAATACAGAAAAGTTCTGACTTGATGAAACGTCAATCGCGACAATTTCATCTTGATTACCCAAAAAAAGCTTATCATCTTGTCCATTGCAGTAAAGATTACTAAACCCTGAAATTGAGCCATTCACAAGCTGCATTGGATTCGTCGTGGTGTCATAGGCACGTAGTGGAATTGTTGGAGACCGCCCCCCAAAGTATGCATAAACTCCATCCCAGCATGAAGCGTAGTAATTGCCTGGTAGTGACTGAATACTTTTTTCTAGTATTGGGTTAGTAGGATCACTGATATTTAGGATTGAAAAACCGGCTGTGGTTTCCATACTAGAGACAAAGAGTTGATTGCCAAGTACAAAAACTGGCCCAATATTAAATCCCCCTAGCTCACTAGTAGATACTGTTTTCACAATCGATGGATTTGTCAAATCCGAGGTATTAACAATTGTCAAACCCGCGTTTCCTCTCGCCACGTAGAGATAGGGTGCTTGCCAAAACAACTGCCAGGAAACATTATTATAGTCACCAAAATTTACACCAGGTATTGCCAGCTTTGAAACTTGTACTGGATTATTAACATCAGACCAGTCCCATATCTCAATCCCGCGCCCTGTTTGAATTGCAATATGACTGTTTTCACTTAACCCAAACGAATGAGGTTCGCGGAAATCAATTGTCCTTAGGCCGTTACCTGTTCGATTACTATTAAACGTATCCGGCTCATATATTGTTTTAACCAAGTTAAGATTCCTCGGATTAGAGACATCCAAAGCTATCCATCCACCTGGTCCTCCGCCACTATCAGGCGCAAACACCCCTATCATATAACCATTAAGCATAGTCATTACATTAACGCCAAAATGCTTTCGATTAGGATAATCAGGTGGAAGAATCCCCGTTGTATCATCAACAACAGGTATTGATATTTGGGTAAATAATTCTGACGGATTGTAATTAAGATTTCCCAATCCAGGCCCCTGCGCTGCTTGGGCCAGATACATTGTAAATAGTTGGGCAAAGAGAATAGTGTGAAGAATATGCTTGGCGAGAATATATCGTAGTTTGAACATTATTATTAAGACTCCTAATTAAAAAATTGTTTTTTCCCTATCCCAATAGGGCAGTATATCTTAGAATTATTAAAACGAAAAAAAACAAACGTATACAATTGTTGCAGAAAACATCAGCACCTTCACTACCGGGAACAAATGGAACTAACATATTCGTTATCAACAACCCCATCATTTCTGGTGATGTGCTCGGCTAAATTTAGACGAAAAACCCAGAAAAACAGACACAAAATGGATTAAAGAGCACCAATTTGGATAACGAAATTGCGAGAATTTACAAGTTTTTAACCCAAATAAATCCCAGTGGCATTTTTGGGTTATCATCAGGGTACAACGTAAGTTATTGATTTTATGGTGGCTATGGCTAGATCCGAACTAGCGACCCCATCATTATGAGAAAAGAATTTGTTTTTAAATTCTTTATATATCAGTAACTTACAAACATTAATTTTGGGCGTTTACTGCACTTACTTCTATATAAACAATAGAATAAATCCCACATAACCCAGTGATTAACTCCAGAGCTTGAGTCTAATCTTCAACAATTATCGGCTATAGAATGTGAGCAATGCCTTAATAACAAACTTGCTAAAGGTAGCCACTATTGATAAGTCAAAGGTCCGCATCCTTTAATTCCGGTCTTATTTTACAGCTTCGGGCGCACTAGAATAACCTGGGCCGTGAACTCCAGAAATTCAGTTCTCGCTCAAGCGCACTAGCGATCCGTAGAAGTTTCGGTTCTGAATAAGGCGCTCCAACTAGCTGCACGCTGACAGGCAGGCCATTGGTATCAAAGCCGATAGGCAGGTTCACAGCAGGAAAACCCAGGTAATTCACCGGTCGTGTGTTATGACCGGAGCGTTGCACCATAGCAGCGGCTTCAGGATTCGCACCCACGTCGCTCTCTTCGATTGTTGGTAGTGGATAAGGCCAGACCGGCGTGATCACGACATCAACCTTGGTGAAAGTATCCGCCAAAACACGTTTGGCCACACAGGCACGGTTAGCAAGTGCATTGTAATAGTCGCGGGCCGGTACAAAGCAACCGACCAAGAGGCGCGATAGCGTCTGCGCCTCAAAATCATTGTGATTTTCGAGAATTCTCTCATGATGCAGCGAAGCACCCTCTACAGCAGTGATGAGCATGTTCATCGCATTGGCAGTTTCGATCCCGGGAACTTCAATATCAAGACATTCGGCACCAAGGCGGCCCATAAGGCGAAAGACGCCATCAATACCGTCGGCAACCGATGCCTCTACATCTTCGAAGAAATGATTGGTCGGCCATCCGACTCGAAGACCGGCGACTCCGGATTCAAGCGAGTGTAGAAGGTCGGGTAAATTGTGGGAGATGGAACTGGAGTCCTTATCGTCCGTCGCCGCAATAGCCTGCAATACGATTGCACCATCGCGTACTGAGCGTGTCAGAGGCCCAACACAATCGAGGCTTGGAGACAGCGCAAAAACGCCGCTCCGACCCACCAATCCATGCGTTGGTTTGACACCAACGAGTCCGCAGGCAGCAGCAGGCAGACGAACCGAACCGCCAGTGTCAGTTCCGAGGGAGGCAGGAATGATGCCGGCTGCCACGACTGCTGCGGAACCTGATGAAGAACCGCCACAAATATATTGCGGATTCCATGGGTTGGTCGGTGTTCCCGCGTAAGCATTATGTCCGGTCGTTCCGAGTGCTAATTCGACGGATGTCAGACGTGCACAATCTACCGTACCCTGGTGATCCAGCCTGTTAATGGTAAATGCGGTTCGTTGGGCGATGTGGCCAGCGAAAGTCCTGGAACCACCCTCACACGGCCAGCCTGATCGCATGAAAAGATCCTTGTGTGCAACCGGTATCCCGAACAGTGGTCCGGTATAACCGATGTCGCCTCGCATAAGCGTATCTCGAAGTCCCTCTGCTCTGTCTATAGCGTCGTCTCTTGCGACATGGGAAACGGCATTCAGATTTCGCCCAAGCTTTTCGAGTTGAGACAAGGCCTGGGTCGTCAACTCCACAACAGACCCGGGGTCGGCGGTTATGTTCTCATGTAACGCATCAATGGTTTTAAACAGCACGGTCATTTTGCTGTTTTGCGTGAAAGCTCTGTAATCAGATTGTGGTAGTCATTTGCATGATATGGGTTAAAAGCATCGGCGTCCGCCTTAGTGGATTCCATACACATCTGTTTCGCTGTATAGGCGGCACTCTCAAGCGTGGCCAATGATATACCGGCAGAGGTCAATTGCGAAATCAAATACGAATTGTCTAGGTCATCAGCTTTATCAACCATTTCTTCTATCCGTGTACATGCTCTGGAAAGTGAATATTAATAATCCTGTGAAGGATTTATAAACTTACAATCCTGGCAACCACAGTGAAATCTGGGGAACAAACGCCAGGATCAAGAGTGCCAGAATCATGGTAAACAGGAACGGCATAACCGCCACGCTCAGTTTTTCAATCGAGATATTGGCAATACTGCAACCGACAAACAGATTCACTCCTACAGGTGGTGTTAAAAATCCCATTGATGAAGTAACAATCATGACGATACCAAAATGAATCGGATCAATGCCAAGTGCTTTAACAACCGGCAGAAGCAAAGGTGTCAGGATAAGGATGTTAGCCAGGGCATCCATAAATGTTCCCATGATAATCAGGAAGATGAGAATGATCGGCAATAAAATGTATTTATTATCAGAGATGGCGACAAGCGCATCGACCAGCAGGTTCGGCAGATTGTAAAACAACAGGATCTGGCCAAAGGCGGTTGCCGTCGCGACGACAAGAAAGATGGATGCAGTGGTCAGCGCCGTTCCCTTAAAAACATCGACAACTTTTTGTACACTCAGGGTCCGCAAAATCAGACCTTCCATAATCAATGAATAGACTACGGCTATCACGCCCGCTTCCGTTGGGGTGGTCAATCCCCCATAGATGCCGCCAAGTACAATAATCGGCACCATCAGAGCGGGGAGGGCATCCTTTAAAGTAGACAAAACCTGACTGGCCGGAGCCCTTTCATTCGTGCCGGTATAACCATAACTACGTGCCAGAATGTAGCTGCATATCATGAGGCTCAAGCCGATAAAAAGGCCAGGGATGATACCTGCAATAAACAGGTCGCCTACAGACACTCCGGCAGTGGTGCCATAAATAATCAGCGGTACGCTCGGGGGGATAATGACCCCCAGACACCCTGCCGTCGTGTTTACGGCCGTGGAAAACGATTTAGAATAGTTCTCTTTCTCCATGGCCGGGATCATGATACCGCCGACGGCGGCAACTGTCGCCGGTGAAGAACCAGACAGTGAACCATAAAACAGGCTGGTTAGAATAGAGATATGAGCCATGCCGCCGGTCAGGTGACCGACCAGGGAACGGGAGACCGCAAGAAGCTTTTCAGCCATGCTCCCTTTCTGCATGATTTCCCCCGCCATGACAAAGAAAGGCACGGCCATTAGTGGAAAAACATCCAGAGATGTGATCATCTTCTGAATAATAAATTCGTATGGCAATGTGTCGCTGAACGTCACTCCTATCACAACACTCAAACCAATGGAGACACCAATCGGAACGCTCAACAGCAGAAATACGGCCAAAGAAGCAAACGTTAAGATAATAGTTAAATCCATTGTCAAATACTCCTAAATAATTTCAACTTCTGCAGGATTGATTTTTCCGGTTATTATCCACCACAGTCTTTCCGCAGTTCTAATAGCCATGAACCCGAGACCAACCGGCATGCAGAGATATACCCAGTAAGCGTTGATTTCAAGGGCGGGAGTCTTTTGCCCGGTGCCGGCCAGGAAGATGACGAATTTCACGCCCATAATGGTGGCAAATATGCAAAATATGAGGGTTATGATAGACGCCAGGATGGTTGCCGGTCGAGCGAACTTGCCATTATACATGGTTCGAATAATGGTGACTTCCAGGTGCCTGTCTAACTGTGCTGCGTAGCTGCAGCCGACATAAACAGCCCAGATGAACAGATAGCGCGCCAGTTCTTCAGACCAGTCGAGAGAACTTTCAAGAACGTATCTGTTAAAGACCTGTACTGCGGTTATACCTGTCATCATGACCAGCGAACTCGATGCAATAACCATCTCGATACTGGGAAGTATTGATTTTGGCGTTTTATTCATTATGTGCGTTCCAACTTGGTAGAATTCTGGGTGGTCAGTGACCACCCAAGAAGAAGTTTAAAGACGCCTATTCCCCGGCAATGGTAGCTTTGGCTTCTTCGATCAATTCTTTGCCAATTCTGTCTTCATACTCGGAATAAACAACTGCGGTAGCTTCCGCCCAGCGCTGACGCTCTTCCTCAGTGAGAACGGTCACCGTTACTCCTTTTTCCTCTAGTTTTGCCAAAATCTCTTTTTCACCGTCACGGATGAGTTTGCGCTCGTAAAGCTTGATCTCGTCAAAAGTGGTCGTGATGAGTTCCTTATGCTCTGGAGACAGACTATCGAGGAATCGTTTGGATATCATTACCAGGTGCGGGCTGAAAAGACTGTTTACGATGGTCACGTGGTCGTTGACCTCTGGAAAATTATTATGCCATGCCAAATTAAGATCGATATCGATGCCATCAACGGTTTTCTGTTGCATCGCGGTGTAGACTTCACCCCAGGAAACCGGTGTCGGGTTGAGACCGAGAGATTTGAGGGTGGCGATGTGGGCTTTTGATGGTGTTGAGCGGATTTTTAATCCTTCTGCGTCTTCAAGCGTTGCAACAGCTCGGCTATTGTTCCACAAGTTACGAAAACCAATCTCAATATAGCCGAGGCCGACGATTCCACTGCTTTCCAGAGCCTTTGTCGCGTTCATGCCGATAGGACCGTCGGTAATCTTATCTGTGGATGGATAATCGGGAAACAGAAACGGCAGGTCAAAGATAAGAAACTCCTCGGAAAACGGTGACAAGTTGGGGGTTGAGGCAGAACCCATCTGCAGTATGTTGAGCTGCAATCCTTGTACCACGCTGTCGAAGTTACCGTACTTTGAGCTGTCGTAAAGATCGACCTGGAAAGCACCGTTGCTGCGCTCTTCTATCAGCTCCTTGAACTTGATAAAAGCCTGTCCCATCGGGTGTTGCGGGACATTTGGGTGGGCCAGTTTGATCACGGTCGTTTCGGCTATAGCAGCGGTTGTACTCAGGCATAAAGCCATCACAATTGCAGTCAGTAGTGTCTTGATTCTATTCATTGTGTATTCCTCAAATGTATTAATATTAAACAAAGTTTCTATTGACAGACCAAGGTGACTCATTTCGCCTGATCTGTAAAATCAAATGTATCCGGGTATCCAAACAAGGCAGCGCTACCGCCCGTGTGCAGAAAGAGAATATTTTCATCTTTAGTGAATTTCCCTTTGCGAACCAGATCAATCAAACCGGCCATTCCTTTACCAGAATAAACCGGGTCGAGCAGAATACCTTCCAGTTTTGCCAACATTTTTATTGCTTCGATCGTGCTGGGTGCGGGAAAGCCATAACCGTCACCGACGTAATCACTGTTTGCAACAATATCTTCGCGTTGAACCACGTTTGGGCAACCCAGTTTTTGTATTGTTTGAACAGTCAAATTATACACATTGGTTTCCTGTTTTTCCCGTGGCGCACGAACACTGATGCCCAGTGTCGGGATTCCGCTGTTAATTCCAACCAAACCCGACACTAGTCCTGCCTGAGTGCCGGTGCTGCCGGTTGCGTGAACCACATGATCAATGCGTAATCCTTTGTCGTTTGCCTGATTAACCAATTCCAGTGCCGCATTGACATAACCGAGAGCACCCGTGGCGTTTGAACCGCCGCCTGGAATCGTGTAGACATTACGTCCATCCGCCCGAAAACTCTCTGCCAGTTTTTCCATTTCGGCATTCATATCGGGATGGGCGGCGCGGCGCTCAATGGTTGCGCCATGCAGTAACTCCAGTAAAACGTTGCCGTTGTGGTTGTATTCACTGTCGGTTTTTTGGGTTCGATCTTCCAGTATCAAATGGCAATCCATCCCAAGCCTGGCCGCAAATGCGGCGGTCTGACGCGCATGATTCGACTGCGTCGCACCCTGGGTCATCACCAGGTCGGCGTTTTGTTGCTTTGCTTCCGCCATCAAAAACTCAAGCTTGCGAGTTTTGTTACCTCCGGTCGACATGCCGGTGCAATCGTCACGTTTGATCCAGATTTCGGGACCGTTGAGTTCCCGACTCAGGTTTTCAAGATGTTCCAGTGGTGTCGGTAAGTGGGCAAAATGCAAGCGAGGAAAGCGGGTCAGATTCATGATGTTTTAATTTCGTGTTATGCAAGAGCAGAAAAGAATGTGGGCTTTGAATACGTTTGTTGAGTATTTATGTACATTACCACATGGAATCTGCTGTTATGATGCAAATTACCTTCTATAGCATGCATAAAGCGCATATAATAGGACTTAAAGAAGACATAATCTATGAGACTTGAATGGTTGGATGATTTAGTTGCACTCTCGGAATGCGAGTCGCTAACGCTTGCGGCCGAACGACGAAACCTATCGCAATCGGCTTTTTCACGTCGTTTACAGGTGATTGAAAATTGGCTGGGTATGCAGGTTGTGGACCGTACTCAACGTCCTACGCGAATAACAGCGGCAGTGAGTCATCAATTGAACGACATTCGATCGTTGGCAGGGGAACTAAGGAGGGTGCGTAGTGAAATGCAATCTTGGGAATCGAATCAACCACCTCTCGTTATTGCTTGCCAACATACATTGGGTGTCGCTTTGTTCCCTAAGTTTATTGCTCGTTTACGACAACAATCACCCAATGTTCCGGTAAAATTGCGCTCAGGCAATCGTGATCAGATGTTTTCACTGCTCATGACGCGCCAAGCAGATATGTTAGTTAGCTACGAAACTGATACGCTACAATTAGCGACGGATGACGCATTGATCGAAAAAATCACACTTGCTCACGATCAGTTTATTCCGGTCTGTGGTAACCAGTATAATATAAATCGACTACGAATGAACGAATCCACAGGGCTGGAGGAGAATGATCTTGATTTGATTGCTTACCCGCCAGAAGTATTTTTTGGTGTTATGATGGAAAATCAAATTCTTCCTACTTTGCGTAATAATAATAATATCTCTATCGCCTGTGAGACGGCACTGGTTCCGGCGGTATTTGAACTTGTAAAGGCAGGCATAGGTGTAGCCTGGTTGCCGGTACTTTTTGCACAAGCACATTTAGACACAGGTGAAATACGGGATTTATCCAAACAATTTAGTATGACAGCAATGCGTATTGTCGCGGCCAGATTAAAGTCGGCACAATCGGAATTGCTCGATTCGGTATGGATTCAGTTGCAATCACTGGAAATGTAAATTCGTCCATATCCGTCTAAATTTCAGTAAGAAAAATATATTGTTCTTCCACTACCGCCGAAATTTATTTATAAACAAAGCGTCAAAGCTAATCCAATTTAAATACGCACGCTAGTTCAAATCAATAACCAATTGAATTTAGTGTAATTCTCCTAGATCTATGTTTAATCACTAGCCGGAAATTCACAGAGCAATTTCCAGCTAAATTAAAAGTAACAGCTTCAACTTTCATCGAATTCAGCAACTACTAACAACCCATTTCCGAGTGTGCTAAAACAATAAACGAACGGCAGCTAACTGGCAGCATCATCGGATTTGAAATTATATTCAAATGTTTCTCTACGGCAAAACTCGGAACTTCAAGTCAAATAAATTTCTTTAAAACCGACCCCATCATTGCTTATGATGTGCTTGCTTTAAATCGATCCGAAAAGCCCTAAAAAACAGGCACGAAATGGATTAAAGAGGATCAGCCTAGACAACGAAATCTGGGAAATTTTCAAGTTTTTTACCCAAATAAACCCCAGTCGTTTTTTTGGGTTATCTTAAGGTTGGTGTAAGCTATTTTTGTCGTTCCTGAGAGATCGTTTACATTTCATACCGGAGACATCGTTTACACAATTAGGCATTTGGGAGGCCCCAAATGCCCTGGAGAACGTGTAAACCAATGGATGAGAAACTGTAATTTGTCGCCCGATTATTAGACGGCGAGAAAATGACTGGGTTATGCCGGGAATTTGGTATATCCTGACCCACTGGCTATAAAATCTTTAATCGATACAAAGAATCGGGCCTGCATGGCCTTGAAGAACGTAGCCGACGACCCTATCGCTATGCCAATCAACTTCCCTTTCAAGTCGAACGGGCCATCTTGCACATCAAACGTGAATACCCTGATTGGGGCGCACCCAAGATTCGCGATAAATTGATCAAACTGTATCCAATGATCCCAGCGCCCGCTAAGAGCACTATTCATGCGGTGTTAGATCGACACGGCTTAGTGAAACGAAAGAAAAAACGCCGGTACCGCGCCCAAGGGACCCTGCTGAAAGAAGCTCATACCCCAAATGGACTGTGGTGTGCCGATTATAAAGGCGAGTTCATGTTGGGCAATCGACAGTACTGTTACCCACTAACCATCACCGACTATCGTTCCCGGTATTTACTGGCCTGTGAAGGCTTAGACTCCACTAAGTCTGAGTTAGCGTTTATCGGGCAAAGCCGCTGATGGCCTGGAAAGTGCATCAGGCATTGAAAGTCGCACCCTTGCCTCTTGGGAGCTGGCTTGGAAAAATGGTTATCACTGCTTACAAAAAGGCGATGTGCTCGTTATTGATGAAGCTGGAATGATTGGCAATATGCAAATGCACCGATTCGTCGATAAAGTCAAAAAACAAGGCGCTAAACTTGTCCTGGTTGGTGATCCAGAACAATTACAACCCATCAATGCCGGAAACGGTAAAAACTGCTGCGAGCAATACCCAGTTCCGCTAATGTCCTACTCACGGGAAGTTCACTGGCTTCAACTATATGGATAATTTCCACTTTTTCAGCCGCCGACAAACTCATTCGTCGTCCCACGTCGAGTCCAAGCCAAGCACACTTTTTTTAAGCACCGTATTCTTCAAAACAACATCGGCCAGTGCATGTTTTAGCTGATTGTTTTCTTTGCGAAGTTCAGTCACTTCCTCTGAATTGGCTTCACGCTTAATATCACCGGCCAAACGTTGTTTCCCGGCTTCAAGAAAGTCTTTGCTCCAACGGTAATACGTATTCTGATTGATCCCTTCCCGGCGGCATAACTCGGCAATACTATCCTCACCTCGAAGACCGTCTAATACAATCCGAATCTTTTCATCGGCTGAATATTTATGACGGGTGTTGCGTTTAATTGCTTTAACTAATTTCTCTGAGTTATATTTACTCATCTTAAGACTCCTATAAATTACTATTAAATTAACAGAAGTCTCTCTTGTTCAGAACATCAACTTTGTCTCATATCCTCTGACGGGATACAGCGACACTACGTGAACTACTTTCCGCACGCCGTCAGGTATTACAACATATCACTGACCTTAAACGCCAACTTCAAACAACCAGCCATCGTATCGCTGCACGCCAAATTCGCTCAAGAATAGCCATGGGTGAGCGTCACAAAGCAGCGTTAGAGAAAGAAATGAATCAGCTCATTACAACGAATGCCACCTTGAAAGCCAAATTTGATATCTTGGTTTCTATTCCCGGCATAGGTCAAATAACGGCGGCCATTATGCTTGCAGACTTATCGGAACTGGGTCACTTGAACGCCAGAGAAATTGCCGCATTAACGGGGGTTGCACCGATGAACTGGGATAGCGGTAAGAAACACGGCAATCGAATGATCCGAGGTGGGCGCAAGAATGTCCGAAATGCGCTCTATATGGCGTCAATAAGCTGTATTAGAGGTTCACATTTCTTAGGTCAAACCTATCGAAAATTAATCAGACGTGGGAAAAATCCAAAGGTGGCACTAACGGCGGTGATGCGTAAGTTGATCATTCTGGCAAATTCGTTAATCACTGAAAATCGAATGTGGCAGGCGAATTGCCCTGCAAAATAGAAATTATGTTTTCATAAACTAGGGATAAATAGCCCCTTGTAAAACGTACGGGTAGGTTGAAAAACAAGGGGCTCTACCATGATATTAAAGAATTGTGTGTCGCATATCTCAATATCGAAGTAACAGCAAATATACTCAGTCAGTCAAAAATTGACAGTTAAATATCATTAATATTTTCATTAATAATACGTTGAAATTAAAGAAAAAATTGGTAAATTACGAGCCCGCCGGAAGGTTGACTTCTACCCCTTGTCTATCCCTTCTGCGGCGGGTGGCTTATGAAAAGCCACCCGCATTATAAAATTGATTGGTTTGATTTAGCAATAGGCAAAATTCCATATTTTTTAGTGTTTATGAGCTGAAAAGATAGACAAAAGTATAGTAACAAACCGCCTTATTAAGACTATAGGCCAAGTAGCAAAATCACTATACTGAACAGACTTACTTATTTTATATACCCCTTACTTATTCTAGCCCTCGTCCCCCGAGGGCTCTTTTTTGCTTGCAAGGTATGTTAACTTATTTGACCCGAATAAAAATTAAATTCAGCTTGACTTTACACAGATGCTTGTATCTACACTAAAGCCCATACTTTCGAGTTGATGATTGAGCACCTGAGTAACCAATGCAGTGCAACCACCACAACCTGTACCTGCTTTGGTCACCGCTTTTAGCTCACCAAGATTACTGGCCCCGGCATTTATTGCTTCACAAAGCCCGGCCTTACTGACATTATGGCAAGTGCAAATTTGCGCTGCGTCAGGAATCGCCTCAACACCACCACCTGCAATACTGCCTTCAGCACCTGGAATCAGTAATTGCACCGGCTGTTCAGGTAAATCCATTTGATTTATAGTTAATTGGTGTAAATAGCCATACTGTTCGGCATCACCGACTAATACTGCACCCAGTAGATTTTTCCCATCTTCACTAACGATTAGTTTTTTATAGGTCTGGTTTTTTTCATCTGTCAACACATAACACTGTGCACCTTCACTGTTGGCATGGGCATCACCGATACTGGCAACATCAATCCCCAGCAGCTTGAGTTTGGTACTCATGTCAGCGCCCGAAAAGCTTACTGTGCCGAAACCTAAGTGTTGTGCAGCCACCGTTGCCATTTGATACCCCGGTGCGACCAGGCCAAAAATCTGCTCATTCCAACTGGCGCATTCACCGATAGCGTAAATATTGCTATCCGATGTTTGACAGTAATTATTGATAGTTATCCCACCACGTTCACCGATTTGCAGGCCGGCTGCTCGTGCTAACTCATCTCGTGGACGAATACTGGCTGAAAAAACCACCAGATCAGTAGTTAAGGTCTGGCCACCGGCAAATTCCAGTTTTAGTGAGGATTTTCCAAGTGGTTGAATCAGTTGAGTAACCCTGAAGTTGAATTCCTTCATACAATTGAACAGCCGTGCGTCGAGCGCGTACTGAACGTGTCGCATCTAATTCAAGCCATTCGATCAGCTGAGGTTTAAATGACTCCAACTTTGGACAGACAATAGGAACCGAGCGCTGGTAAACGGGTTCGTTGGGTTCGTTGGATTCATTTAAATATTTATAGACGGTAGTGCGTGATAGATTAAATTCACGGGCTACTTCGCTGACGTTGCGGCCTTCGACTAAACACATTCGCCGTATCTTGGTACAGATATGCATGCAGATCACCTGACAGTTTCCTCGGATTCTTAACTCCGAGATAGTTAACAGTAAAGGTGTTCAGTTTTGCGCGCTGATCACCCCTGAAACTGTTCATTTTTGCACGCTGTTTAACACCGGTGTATACATCCGTAAACGGCACACTGACCGGAACACCACCCACATGTTTGATCCATTCGACGTGACTGCCGCCGGCTGTCCTGACTTTTTTGCCTTCCAGATCAGAAAGTTCTCGAATTGGATCAGCTCAGCATTAACTCGACCTAGAAGATCTTGAGAAAACTAATAATTAAGAAAAGTATCTAGATTATGGGTAACGCCTTGAAACACTAATGGTTATCAATCTTCTCAATCGTTACACTTGCACAACTCAACAGCACTCACCTGGCTGCATGAAAACCACCGAAATGTCTAATACTAAACTTCTTTCAGTTTGGTAGGACAGTGAGTCTATTCCAATCCTAAAATGATACTGAAAGGTAGAGAACCTGAAGGTGGCAAATTAGTTATTTAGGCCACCTTGTGTTTACGTTCAAAGATCAATTTAAAAAGCTGTTGTTTAGCCTTATTCATTTGCAAGGCCGCTTCATTATCACAGATATCATAAGCAAGTTCATCCAGATGTTCAAAATTGATATAAGGTTTGAGGAACTGGTCAGCCTGAGTCAGTGATTTGAATTTATCATACGGCGTCATCATGTTTTTGTAGGGATACGCTTTGATTTGTTTGCCCTTATCATTGATGCGTACTTCAGGGAAGAAGCAAGGTCGGTGATAATTCAGATAGGTATTGAGATGTTGCATACAGAATTGATTGATAAGCGGTGCCCATTTTTGTGGGATATGGGCATAGCCGAAGTATTTTCGGGCAATAGCCCCATTTTTGGTTTCGACCAGGGCATTATCATTGGAATGTCTGGGCCGGGATTTAGTGAATTCGATCAGTAGTTTATTGAGTAATCGAGCCAGAGTGTGATTAACGTATTCGCTACCGTTATCCGCATGAAAGCCAAGAATCTTAAAGAGGAACTGATCAATGAGTTGCTCAAGGATAGGCATCAGATACGCTTCTGAGATTTTCTCAGTGGCACAGATAATTTCAAATTGAGTGACATCATCGACGGCATTGATGTAATACACGCCCTTGACCTTGTCTAAATCTCCTTGGTGGACGGTATTGACTCGAATATAGCCCAGTTTGCCTTTCGGATCGGGTTTGCGCCGCTCTCCTATAGAACTGGCTCTGGGTTTGGTTTTATCAAACTGCCGCCGGTTTTTCTGATAGACCTTGGACTGTCTAAGGTTATAAATATGCGAGACAGAGATGTCCGCAAGACGTTGATACTCAGGCTGATTGAACACTTGCCAGGCGCGTTCAAATAGCTTTTTGGTGGCAGGCCCTGACAGGGTGCCGTGGGCTTCGTCTGTTTTTGATAATAGCTCAATATCCTGTGCGGTATATTTGGCTCTAAAGCCGTGTGTAGGACTGGTTTGACTCGGCAAGGTGCCCGTATGCACATAGTGAGCCGCTAATCGCTTGGTCTGGATATGAGAATACCCGCAGACATGACTGAGAAAGCGTAGCAAGACGCCTTTATCAGCCTTGCTCAGATTGTTGTACTTGAACTGAATCAGGTGATCCAGGATAAATCGATAGCGATCAGACTTGGAATGGAAACTGAATTCAATCTGTTCGGTGGCCGATAAGAATTCCTCTAGTTGATTCAGGGTTTGAAAATGCCCTAGCTGACTTGACTGGTGATAAAGCAAAAAATAATTACCGGGAACTCAGAAAGGCCGCCGATGAAATTATGGATATGACGATAACGCTCAAAAAAGGCCCTGGCGGCAAGCAACTCATCCATGAGGCTACCGGCAAGCCAGACAAGAGAAAAATCAATGTAGCGGCTCTGTGTGACTACTATGACCGACAAGGCAAGGTAGTCATTGAATTCACTCATGCTGTACTGCCCTATCTCAGTGATTTGGAGAGTTATTTCACCAAATACCGGCTTAGATACATCATGAAAATGAAATCAGCCTACGGTGTTCGACTATATGAGCTGCTAATCCAATGGTTTGGAAATGAGCGTGAGTTTACTATCGATGACTTCAAGGATATTTTCGGCATCAAAGATAAATATAAAGCCATGTGTGACCTCAAAAAACGAGTCATCTACCCTGCTATTAACGACATCAATAATTATTCAAATATTGAAGTTAAATTTGGCCAACGCAAAAAGGGACGAACAGTTACACACCTACAATTTAAATTTAAGGAAAAAAGAACCACGCCTACGAAACTGACCAAAGGATTTATAGAATCTCACGCTAAGCCCGGCATGAATTGGCAAGAAGCGACTGAACACGCTAGAAAAATACAGCAATCTCAATGATGTGTAATTACGCGATTACACTTAACTGAATCATCTCTAAATCAGGATAGAACTCCGTTGATATGTTAAGGGTTAAAAACATCACTACCCTTCTCTTCCACCATCACTTCCAGTTTGGCAAAAATAGATTTGAAAAATGTACCTTTTTTGGTACAATCTATAAATGAAAGTGATTACCGTTCGTTTTTATGTTTCTTCATCCGGTCAAGAGCCGGTGAAACAATGGTTGATTAACGACATTGGCGACGAAAATCGGAAAATCATTGGCCAGGATTTACAAACTGTTGAATTTGGCTGGCCGATGGGCATGCCACTTGTGCGTAAAATGGAACGGGATTTATGGGAAGTGCGTAGTCGTATTAGTAACGGCATTGCTAGAGTGTTTTTCACTGTTAGAGAACAGAATTTAGTTCTGCTACATGGCTTTATCAAGAAAAGCCAGGCTACGCCTAAAAATGAACTGAAACTCGCGCAAAAACGGCGTGACGAGGTACTATCATGAGTAATCCACATATTGGCAGCTCTTTGGGTGATTTTCTTGAAGAACAAGGTGTTCTGGCCGAATGTCAAGCTGAAGCTATCAAGCGTGTTGTTGCATGGCAACTTGAGCAATATATCGAAGATACTGGCATGACCAAGGTTGATCTGGCCAAAAAACTGGAAACGAGCCGAACAGCATTAGATCGTTTACTGGATGGAAGTAACACGAGTGTTTCCCTCCATTCATTAGCTAAAGCTGCCGAGGTTATGAATAAACGATTAGAAATTAACTTAGTTTAGACCTTTCGATTATTGGTGTATCTACACCTTTACACCTTATTTGAATCCTCCTCTATTCGTCGTGTTAGATGCCCTTTTTTATATGCGTCCACGATATGAGGCAGGGCGTGCATCCTTGAAATCTTCCATCGTCCAAACAGGGGTTTCTTGATCGTTACCGGGTTCTTTTATCTTTTCTTGGAAGATATAGGGTTTTGGTTTTCTGTTTCTTGACCATGATCTCATTATAATGTATCTGCTTTATTTAGCATGGTGTGTTTGATACTATACACCCTTACTTAATTGTGTGTATACACCACGTCAGTAATTGCATTACTCAATACTAAAGGCGGCTCTGGAAAGACCACCTTATCAATTAACTTAGCAAACTCACTTAAAAACACATCCGGGCATGATGTGACATTGATTGACTCAGACCCACAAGGCAGCGCTAGTAGTTGGTACGAAGCAGGGGGTAAAGAACTACTGCCTGTTGCAAGCATGACACGCTCTACATTAGATACAGAACTCGAGGATTTTATTAATGGCTAAAAAAACTCCCTTAGTTGATTTATTACAAAAAAACTCAACCCCACAACCTGAGAAAAAAGAAACTTTTACTGAGCAAGTAGCTGCGGAACGCCAGGTGAGACTCAATATCAATATTCCAGAATCGTTACTTAAACGTATTCGTATCAAAGCAGCAGAGGAGGGGACTTCAATGACAAAACTGCTTATGCCATTATTAGAAAAAGAATTTAGTGAGTAATAGTGTAATTACACAACAAGTATAGACTAAAGTAATATTGCTCTATATTCTGGATTAATATTTTATTAGAGAACGCACGCTTATGATTGACACACCAACCCAGGTATAACTTGAGCAGTGCAGTAATACGTCGATATCCATAACGGCCAAACTCACTCGCCAATCGAATGATGTCGGCCGTGAGCGCTGCTTCATCTTCTTTGATGATTCGTTCATAACGTTGGGTAGAACGGGGTTGACCGATCACTTTACAGGCACGTCGTTCGGAAACCGCTAACTGGTCCCGAACATGGTCAACACATAACCGGCGACGGTCAGGGCTTAATACTTTCCCGACAACGCTTCCTCTAGGATTAATTTATCCAACGTTAAATCAGACACCGCTTTGCGAAGACGTGTATTTTCCTTCTCTAAATCCTTCATCTGACGAACCTGGTTTATTTGCATACCACCATACTGTTTACGCCAGCGGTAGTAGGTTTGTTCGGTAATGCCGCACTGACGGCAGCTCTCAGCAATGGTGTGACCTTGTGCATGATGAATTTCTACTTCACGCAGTGTTTTGATAATGGTCTCAGTTGGGACACGTTTACCTTTAGGCATATGTTGGCTCCTTTAAGCTAAATAGTAAACCAAATCCTATCTCATTAACTGGTGTAACTTTCCGGGCCTAGGTCACTCTTCAATTTATCAGTGACTGGTTCCAAATCTTTTGAAGACTTACAGTGAAAATTTCGGTATAATATTACTGTCGTTCGAGATAAAGGTTAATCATGATTTTCCTTAAAATTCTTTACTGCAATGCTAGATTGTTGCTATGGTACACGCTGATAGTGGTGATTATTAGCATACAGACCGCACGGGCGGATAACACGGCTGCCACCTGCACTGATGGTCTTGACAACGACGGTGACGGGTTTATCGACGTGATCGACCCGGACTGCGTGTTGGGCGGTTTTGTTGAAACCATGAGCTGTGAATTAGATGCTTTTTTGGTACAAACTACGACCTCGCAGTGGGACACCATCAACTTGGTGGACGGGGTTGCTGTCTCCGCAGATGACAATTTTCCTACCAGAATCAACGCTATCGGTTATAACGTTAAGGATAATCGTATCTGGGGTGTTGATAGGCTTGCGGGCAACCGTTTGGTGGTTTCAACCCGTGATGCGGCCGGTGACTGGACCACGACTGTAACTCCGGTCATCGCTGGATTGTCCGATCCGAATTTTTTTACTGGTGATGTTAATGCCGACGGCGAACTTCACGTGGTGCGAGGTAGTGGAGGAACACGAACGGTGAGTGTAATCGACCTTGACCCAGCATCAGTCACCTACCTGACCATTATTCGGACCTATACCGTAACCCATGCTTTAGACATCACCGTCGCCGACTGGGCTTTTAATCCGATTGACGACCAGTTGTATGGGGTAGGCCAGGATGCTCAGCTTTATCGCTATAATCCACTGACCGGTGCCCGTGACGATCTAGGACCTGCTGGGGTTGCTGCTAATAACCATGGAGCAGTCTATTTTGACGTCGATGGCTTTTTCTATGTCTCAGACAATTTAACCGGTGTAATTGATCGACTGGATTTACGTACCCCCCCTGTCAGTGATTATGACGAAACGCAGAGCGTTTTTTTCTCCAACGGGCCATCAAGCTCCTTTAATGATGGTGCTCGTTGTTCTGCAGCACCCCTGCCGATTGATATGGGTGATGTCCCTGATTCTTATTCGACCTTGCTCTCAAGTGATGGCCCACGCCATTTGATTGCCGATCAATCCGGTACCATTACCGATTTACACCTCGGTGCGGCGATAGACGATGAAGTAGACGGTCAGCCTACCATGGAGGCGGATGGTGATGGTGCTGACGACGACGGTATTTCTTTTCCAATATATGCCACGGGCGCTTCAACTTATACAGTATCAGCAACATTAACCAATAATACAGGTACTTTAGCGACACTTTGTGGTTGGATTGATTTTGATTTAAACGGTGTTTTTGATGTTGATGAAAGCACATGTACCACAGTTAATAACGGGGCAACATCAACCAGTTTAGTATTTGATGTCAGTTCATTTAATTTAGACGGTAGTGCAAATTATTACGCTCGTTTTCGAATTTGTACTATAGCAAATGAGTGTACTACCCCAACGGGTGGAGCTATGGATGGTGAGGTTGAAGATTATTTATTGGCTATCGACACACTTCCAGTAACGTTGTCGCATTTTGATTCGAACCTTTTGAGCAACAAAGTTGAAGTCAACTGGGGCACATCGAGCGAGTTATTTAATGTAGGTTTTCAGCTGTGGGGGTTAGATGGTGCTGATGGCAAGTGGGAGAAGTTACACAACTGGTTGGTTCGTTCAGGTAGCGGTAATGCGGTTGAACCGCAGAGTTACTTGAAGACAGCGAGGATTCCAACCTCAATTGACACGCTGATAGCCCTGGGCATTTCCAGTGTGGACAGTGATGGGACAGAGCATTACTACGGCCCGTTTGAGTTGGGGAAATCCTATGGCGATTTATCACAGTTAGAACCGATTGCCTGGAATCATATACGATCTGAAATGGATGCAAATATGTTAGCTCGAGGTTATATCAAAGATCGTGTTAATGGCTATCGAAAAGCGAGTCCCGTTACACTTCAAACTAACGACTCATCCGATACGCAAACCGTGGTGGAATTTTCTGTTTCAAAAACCGGTATGTATCGAATTACTGCTCAGGAGCTATTGACGGCAGGGATTGAATGGCGAGATGTACGACGCGGTGATCTTGCACTACTGGATCATAATGGCGACGCGGTTGTGCGTTATGTATGGGCACGAGGTAGTGGAAAAGGCCTGAATAAGACATTAGGAAACAAAGGTGAAATTTATTTTTATGGTCGATCTCCGGACGAAAGTGAAGGGCTTTATACCGATTCAAGTGTATACCGATTGGTGTTGGATCGTTATCAGGCGTTACAGGCCCCGGTTCAAGGCAAACAAGGCATTCAAGATGGTTATAGTGACTACTATATGGAACACGCTGAGGTCGAAAACGATGCGCTATACGTATTGAATAGTACTGCCGATGATCCCTGGTTAAGTCGGGTCGTGTTAGGTTATCCGGATCAACCCAGTTTATATGGACTGCAAATACCCATTGAGGCAGATGCACTGTGGGATCAGGCTTCGACGCTGACGTTGGGTTTGGGTCGCAGTAGCGGCTTAGCATTTGTCGACGCTGATTTAGATGGCCATCAGGACCCCGAGCACATTGTTGAAGGTCTAGTGTTAAGTTCAGCAGGTTCAAATGGGCTATTAAACCTAGCCACAGAAACCGCCGTGGGATCGGGTGAGTGGGATATTGAATTTTCAATTCCTGCTAATACACCGTTAACGATCAATGACGGTCATGTCATTGCAGGGGGCGGATTTAGTGCAGGCAATGGATATGCTTTTAGCGAAATTCATGTGGATAGCATTGGTCTTGTGTACGCGCGCCCTTATGTTGCAAAAACAGGGGACGATCATTTGGTCTTTACCGGACCGAACAAGAATGAATTAGGCTATGAAGTGACGGTACCCGATACAGGCGGGCCATGGGTGTTCGGCAGTGACGGATCCAATTTAGTGCGCATTGCTTTGGAATCCCAAAACAAACAAACCAATACTTCTGGTGCAAAAGAGCGTGTAGTTCGTTTTGCGACGCTACCGAATATCAACAATACAGCATTACATTATTGGGTTAGTGGCAAAGGTGGTTTTTTGAGCGTGGCTGATTTAACCGTAAAATCGATCCCAAATTCACCAGCACTACTTGCGCAGGCGGCGGGTGCAAACCTATTGATTGTTTCTCATCCCGCTTTTTTGGGTGATCCCTTAACCGGTTATGCAGCATTCAAGCAAAGTCAGGGTTACAGTGTAGCGATTATCGATTATCTTGAGGTTGTTGATGCATTCGGTGGAGGGCAACCCGGACCGCAGGGCTTAACAAATTATTTGTCACAAGTAGAAAAATTGGGGCTTCTTGATCATGTGTTGTTAGTGGGCGGAAGTACTTATGATCATACAGATATACAAAATACCGGCGCTATCACCTTTATTCCGGGCCATTATGGTGAGTCGTCCTATTCGAAATTCACGGTCAGTGATGTGCCGTATATTAGTACGCTCGATAATCTGTTATTTGCCACGATAGGGCGCTGGCCGGTACGTACTGAGAATGATCTTCAGGCCATTATCAATAAATCTATCGCGTGGTCGAATCGAGACCGATCAGATAATTCTGCCTTATTGATAGCTGAGCATACCGTGGTCGGTGAAAACATTGATTTTGGTGATGCGTTAGACGGTGTGGCGCAGGTATTGCCGGCAGATTACCGTCAAACACGCGTGTATGTGGATCAAGTGGCGGCGGATAACAATTTAAACCTGCCGGGTCAATTGACTCAGGCCTTGACGTTATCGAAGACGGCGATCATTGATGAATTGAACAAGACCCCAGATGTGGTGTTGTACAACGGTCATGCGAGTACGCGTCAGTTATCGAACCAGAACCTGTTCAAATCCGGTGATATCGCTCAGATCACAGCAGATAACGCAGAAGTGTGGTTACCGATGAGCTGTTATGTGACGTTTTACGAAAGTACCCATGTCAACACATTGGCGCATCAACTCCTGTTCACGGGTAATGCCGCCAGCATTACGGGGGCTATGTTATTATCCAATCAATCAGAGAATATACAGGTGGGCCAATCAATTCTTGATCAAACGCTCCATGCAAATCAGTCGATGGGTCAAGCGATCAATGACTATAAATCCAGTCAGGATAACCCTAAATTAAACATTAACTGGTCATTGCTGGGAGACCCGACTCATGGATTGTAAATTAAACGGTCAATTGAAGGCTTATCAAGCTCCAACTATGATTCACTTGGGGAGCTTAGGTCTGTTGATCATGGGTGCATCAGGAGGACAAAGCGAGTCGGGTGCGGGTACTGAGCGTTTTAATTTATAAGTGGGGGGTGTTGGTGTCCGTTTACAATACGTAATGGGCCCAGTGCCCACGAAGCTGTGCAAAACGGCAAGATTTTAACTGTAAGGTGTACCGCGGGTTTTCAGCCGATCAATGGTGGCCACACCCACATTAAAATGCCGAGCGACTACACGAATTCGCTCACCTCTTTTTAGCATTCGTAACACTTCCTTCTGCTGATGTGTCGTTAGTTTTGGCTTGCGGCCAAATCGAACACCCTGCTTCTTTGCTGCCTGACGACCTTCCTCTGTTCGTTCGCGAATTAAACTGCGTTCTAACTCAGAAAGTCCTGCAAAAACAGTCAATAAGAACTTTCCCATGGAACTGGTGCTATCCGCCCAGGGTTCTCGAAGTGATCGAAATTGTGCGCCTTTTTGCTCCAGTTTTCTGTGTGATATCAAACAAATCATGGGTTGAACGCGCTAAACAGGAAGTATCAAAAAGTGTGGGAGATTTAATAAATCAGGGCAAAACATCCTGAGATTTCCATTTTATATCCCAATTCTCGTTACCTTTCAGACAGTACTGCTCACAAAACTTTATTTCAGGTCACGCTACGCGCTGGTTTTCCAGGCAAACTTGTTATGTGACGCTGGTTGAATTATCGCCCCCGGTGTATGGTTGATTCCATGTGCCCAGAACCGGTCATTTTGTCTAAACCTGCATCCATTATCCAGATGAAGATTCGATTATTGGGGATCAGTCCGATGATTTGGCGGCGTTTGTTAATTCCTGATACCTGCACGCTGCGTGAATTTCACGGCATTATCCAGGTCGCCATGGGTTGGGAAGGCTATCATTTATTTGAATTTATCATCCGTGGGGTTCACTATTCTTCACCGGAGTTGTTCGGCGAGTCAACTGATTACCTGCTCGGCCATTTTACCTTTCGCAAAAACGCAAAGCTGACCTACAAGGGGGTGTAAGCCCAAACCGCCGAAAATTCCGTTGGGAACAATCACCAGGACTCCAACACAAATTATTCGTCGGGAAACAAGGCCCTCCGATCCCGGCTGCCATGCACCACTCGGATAATGATAATCTCTTGGTCGGTCGCTACATAATAGATCACGTACTTGCGAAAGAAATGCGCCCGCACCCCCGGAAACAGCTCATCTCGCGCTGGTCCCAGAAAAGGCTGATCGAGTAATGGCAAGCAGGCATTTTCGAGCTGTCGGACAAATCGCGTTGCGTTATCCGGCGAATCCTCGGCAATAAACCCCCAAATTTCGGCGAGATCGTCTTCGGCTTGCTCGGTTATTCGGAGGGTTCGGGTGCTTTTAATCGCTGCCTGCCTTTCTGCGTGATTCGGTCTGTATCAAAATTACGAACGCGTCCTTGTTCCAAGTCGCGCATTCCAACCTGCACTTCTGCACGGAGCGCTTCAAGTTCTTGTGCTTGAATCTCACGTTGCCGTCGCCAATGGCGCAAAGCCTCCCTCACAATCTCCGAACTAGACGCATAGTCGCCCGTGGCAACAGCGCTTTTGACGGTGCGAGCCATCTCGGGAGTCAGGGTGATTGTCATGCGTTCGGTGTCACTCATCATCATGCTATAGCATATTAAGTATGATTTGTCACTGAAAAGCTGGCTGGTATGGCGCTGTCGGAAAACATATGTTTAACGACAGGTGTTTTAATGACTTCAAATTCCCAAATTCGTTACGCAAAATTTATACGTAAAACACTGTCGGCATCATATATTATACGAGAACCACAATATGGGGTAGTTACAGCGAAGCTTATGTGGACTCCCCAGTGTCAACAACATAATGTTTAAAAAATAGATTAAATTAAATGCGTGCTTATGTACGAGCTCTAACAGGGTCTCTGACCTAGGCTCAATGATATTTACGCAAACTGTATGGTCAAATCTGTCAAACGAGTTTTTATACTCTCAGCTTCGCACTGACTCTTACAGCCGATTTGTCATCTACGTTAAAAGCATTTAGTTGGTGATGATTACGCTTAAGCACCCAGGGGCTCTGCTTTATATTCAGTGCCTTGTGTCAACATGGCGAAAGCGGTTCTGACCGTTTTGTTAGCTAATGCGACTGCAGCACATTTTTTCCCACGCCGTTCCATCAGCTGTTTTAACCAACTTTCCTTTTTTGTCCTGGGGTCGCGTTTATCAAGCTGGATGATAACAGCCATCGCGCCACTCACAAGATAACTCCTTAGTGCGATATTTCTCACTCTCTTGTTGATAGACCCAATCTTGGTTTTGCCACCACTTGAATGTTGCAGCGGTGTTAACCCTATACACGCGGAGGCATCACGACCCGTAACAAAAGAACCAGCCTCACCACAGCCTAATGCAATATACAGATTGACTGCATTGATGGTCGATACGCCTTCCAACGCTAACAACTTTTTACAATCAGGATGTGCCTTGATCACTTGCGCCAGTCGTTTTTCGTACTCGACAATATTCTTAATCACCTGTGTATATAATTTCCAGGTCGTAGCCAACGCCTGACGAAATGGGACTCCAAATCCATTTTCTGCATCTTCTAACACGGATTCGATCGTGCCCCTCAGTCCACCATTCCTGGAAGACACACGTATGTTGAATTCCAAAAGCAATGCTTTGATCTGATGGCATAATGCGACTTTCTGTTTAACAGCCAATTCCCTCATCCGCATAATTGACTGCAATTCTTGTTGTGAGAATGTTTTGCCTTGGATGAACTTGATATCAACAAGTTGGCTCGCTTGTACAATGGCTAGTGCGTCATTTTTATCTGTCTTTTGATTTTGTCTGATCTGAGAAACCAGTTTGGCCGATATAATTCGCGCATTATGACCCTTGCTAAGAGCGGCTTGTTTCCAGTAATTGGATGTCGCGCAAGCCTCAAAAACAATGGTGGATGGTTTGGTCAACGTTAACCAGGTCATAAACTTCTCAGGTGACATTGCTTCATTGGAGATTAATGTTTTGGTAGTCACCACACATACCTGGATGACACGCTTTGCCAAGTCTACGCCGATGATAGTATTGCTCATTTTTTGACTCCACTGTATCCCGTCAGAGGATATGAGACAAAGTTGATGTTCTGAACAAGAGAGACTTCTGTTAATTTAATAGTAATTTATAGGAGTCTTAAGATGAGTAAATATAACTCAGAGAAATTAGTTAAAGCAATTAAACGCAACACCCGTCATAAATATTCAGCCGATGAAAAGATTCGGATTGTATTAGACGGTCTTCGAGGTGAGGATAGTATTGCCGAGTTATGCCGCCGGGAAGGGATCAATCAGAATACGTATTACCGTTGGAGCAAAGACTTTCTTGAAGCCGGGAAACAACGTTTGGCCGGTGATATTAAGCGTGAAGCCAATTCAGAGGAAGTGACTGAACTTCGCAAAGAAAACAATCAGCTAAAACATGCACTGGCCGATGTTGTTTTGAAGAATACGGTGCTTAAAAAAAGTGTGCTTGGCTTGGACTCGACGTGGGACGACGAATGAGTTTGTCGGCGGCTGAAAAAGTGGAAATTATCCATATAGTTGAAGCCAGTGAACTTCCCGTGAGTAGGACATTAGCGGAACTGGGTATTGCTCGCAGCAGTTTTTACCGTTGGTATCAACTCTATCAAATGGGTGGCCCTGATGCATTGGAAAGTCATTGTAAATCTCCCCAACGGTTCTGGAACAAACTCCCCGAATCAGTCAAAGAGCAATGTCTCGAGATTGCACTTCAGTACCCGGAGAAATCACCTCGTGAACTGGCCTGGCAAATTACCGATGAACACAGGTACTTTATCTCTGAGTCCAGTGTTTACCGTATTTTGAAGGCCCATGACCTGATTACCTCACCGGCCTATATTCTGCTATCGGCCAGTGATACCTTCCATACGCCAACCAAGCGAATCAATGAATTATGGCAGACTGATTTTACCTATTTCAAAATCATCGGCTGGGGTTGGTATTATCTGTCTACCGTACTGGATGATTATTCACGGTTTATTCTGAGCTGGATGCTCACTAGTACCATGGGCGCGGGTGATGTCAAAGACACCCTGGATCAAGCGATTGCTGTAACGGGTGTGACAAATGTGCCTGTTAAACACCGACCACGGCTACTCAGTGATAATGGCCCGGCGTATCTATCCGGTGAGCTGAAAGATTACCTGGCTTATCATCAGATGACGCATACTCGTGGAACACCGTACCATCCGATGACTCAGGGTAAAATTGAACGCTATCATCGGTCAATGAAAAACGTCGTCAAACTTGAGCATTATTATCTGCCTGGCGAACTCGAACAAGCCATTGAACAGTTTGTTCATCATTACAACCACGAACGCTATCATGAGTCGTTAGACAATGTGACACCGGCGGATATGTATTATGGTCGATATCAGCAAATCATCGATGAGCGAGCCGTTATTAAACAACAAACGTTAAACCAAAGGAGGTGCGAAAACCTAAAACTGTGTGCCTGATCTCAGGCAAGTGATATGATCGGATAGTCTCTCTTAATTTTAAGAACTAACTGTCCCAAATCATCTGACGACATACAGATGGCAATATCTTCTGAAGTATGACAATAGGGATGTCGTTTCTCTATTATATTACACTAATGACCTAACGGGCCCAGTTTTCTATTCTGAGACCCTCTACTCGTTTAAATTCTTTTGTGTTATTCGTGATTAATATTTGGCCGTTGCTGCGTGCGTGAGCGGCAATCATTAAATCGTACGCACCTAACAGATTATTTTTTAATTCCATTTTTAATTGCCCGAATTGCCGAGCGGCATGCGCATCAAAATCAAGCACTTCAATACGATGAACAAAGCCATCTAATACTTCCCGATTTTCCTTTGGATCGCTTGAATTCTCCACGCCATACTCCAGCTCGCCTAGCGTCACTGACGAAATACACATGTCACCGGTGTGAATATTAAACATCCGTTTGACCTTGGGTGGTTTTCGCTTCATGGTGTAGATACAAATATCCGTGTCTAGCATGAACTTAACCATTTACAAACGGTCCCTTTCCTGGGGCTTGGGCTGATCACGATCCGTCATGAAATCGTCGGTAGTCCGTTTATCTTCAAACCATACATCCCAGCTTTGATCGACCGGTGTAATTAACCTGGCATTTCCAATTGATACCACATTGACATCTTTAATATCATCCGGAAATGACACGGCCTTTGGTAATCTGACGGCTTGTGTTTGATTGGATTTAAAAACTTTAGTTTGTACCATTTTGCTTTACCCAGTTTTGGATATACTTATTGTATATCCAATCCACTAACAAGACAACGAAATCAGCTTGATTTAGGAAAAATAGCTATTTTTTCGATATTGGGTTCTTATATGGACACCGCCGGATTGACAAGTAATATTTTTAGCGTCAGTATCGCCTGCATTCTTATATCCGGCCTGTTGTTGGAATGGGTTATCATTCCTGGCCTGCAGAGTATTCGCCAACGGGGCCCTATCTACCTATCGAGGTTTTCCCTCTTAGAACCCACCGGGTTTGACCCGTTGCGGTTCGACCTGTTTCGCCTTGATCATCACTTGAGCAATACGTTACCTTAAAATGGTGCTTTGTTAATCTTGATTGCGTTTCAACCGAGCACCGGACTCGATTGATAAACTTGTTTACGGGACACTAGCACCCAGCTGATACGGCCCATCTTATTAGCTAAAGCTACCGCTGCTTTATTAGGGTGGGTACGTTTAAGCAGTTGCTCCAGCCAAGGCTGGCCCGGGGTCTGTCCCATCGCCTGGCAGCGTTTGAAATGGCGAATCACTGATTTAGCTCCCTGAACAAGCAGATAACGCAAATACCAATTGCCGCGTTTACTGATCCCCAATAAACGTTCCTTGCCACCCGAAGACGCTTGCCGCGGCACTAATCCTAAATACGCTGATAAGTGACGGCCATTACGAAATACCTGTCCATCACCTAAATGTGCCGCCAGTGCACTGGCCGTTAACACGCCCACACCCGGGATCGTCGCTAATAATTGACTGTTTGGATTGCTTGCATGCCAGCATTGAATCTGCGCATATATACGATCACACCGCTCAATCAACTCATCATGCTGGGCCTTTAACTCTAAAACTAATTGACGCACCTGAAAAGGTAATTCATTCTCAGCGTCTTCAACGATATCCCCAATCTGGGAAAACGCCTTCAGTCCCCGGGGCAATACCATTCCATATTCAGCCAACACCCCACGTATATGATTGCTGATACTCACACGTTGGCGAACTAACAGATGCCGCGAATGATGCAAATGCAATACCGCTTGTTGCTCCGGCGTCTTTGCCTCAACAAAACGCATAGTCGGTCGTTGTACCGCCTCACAAATCGCCTCGGCATCGTTTTGATCATTCTTATTACCCTTTACATACGGCTTTACAAAGGCCGGGGCCATCGCCCGGACCGTGTGACCCAGCCGAGTGAGTGCGCGCACCCAGTAATGCATGCCTGAACTGGCTTCAATGCCGATTAAACACGGCTTGTGATTGGCAAAATACTTCAGCACCCCTGAACGCCTTAGTTGCTTTTGTAAAACCACCTCGCCGTATTCATCAACGCCGTGTACTTGAAAAATATGCTTTGCTAAATCTAAACCAATTACGCTACTATGACTCATGGATATCGTCCTCTTAATGTTAGTTAAATATTAAATCCTTAACTATGGCACTTTAGATGCCGGAGTTATAGGGGACGGTGTCCATACTATCTACCTAATAAAGGTCCGTAACGCGACATAGGATTTTGATGGTTCCTGACGTGCCCTAAAATTCATTTTAACGTACTGAGTTACCTGTTAGGCCGCGCGCTAGTAGGCCCAGTGCCCACGAAGCTGTGCAAAACGGCAAGATTTTCGTCTAATTTGAATAAGCAATCTAATTCTAAAATGTTCCGTTTATTATTTCCGTTATATTGTGTATTATCTACCAATGAAACAGTTTTGGACAGACACCGAGCTCGGCAAATGCTGGACACTGACCGATCAGGATTATGCGCTTCTCAAGGGTAAAGCCGGACCCGGCCGATTTGCCATTGCCTTAAAGCTAAAATATTATCAGCTGTACGCTCAATTTCCTGAGTCTGTTCAAGATTTCCCGAATTGTATTGTCGATTATGTCAGCACACAAATTAATCATCCATCCGATGATCTGACCCGATACGTAGAAAATAGCCGCACCGCACGTCAGCATAGACGTTTTATTCTTTCACATCTGAAAATTTCACCGTTTGATGGTGTTTATGAAACCTCATTACGTCACTGGTTAATGGAAAAAGTTCTGCCACAGGTGCCGAATGCTTCGTACCAGGATGAGCTGATTACGGCCTGGTTTATTAACAATAAAGTTGAGCGCCCAGGAACCTATCGATTGGAGCGTGTGATCAAATCCACCGAACGTGAATTTGAGAAACGTTTGTTTCAGACGATCAGTCAATCACTGTCTAAAACAGTATGTCGCCAGCTAGATGCACTGCTCACAGAAGGTGATGGAAAAAGTGATTTTTCATGGATTCGTTCAGATATACGGCCGGTCAGCCTAGCGAGTGTATTACAGGCCATCGACAAACTGGAAAGGCTCAGACAGTTGGGAATTCCCGCTGACATTTTAAAAGGGATTCATCCCAAATTAATCAGTCGATATCGACAAAGGGCGGCGACAGAAAATGCCTGGGAGCATCGTCGCCACCCACCCTCGATTCGTTATCCACTGCTGGTTTTCTATTGTGTTGTACATGAAAGTGAGATTATCGATACACTGGTTGACTTACTGATTCAGGTGATTCACAAGCTGTCGGTTCGTTCTGAACGCAAAGTCATCAATGAACTGATCAGTAATATCACCCAGGTTCACGGCAAGAACACCATTTTGTTTCATATTGCCGAAGCGGCTACTGGGAATCCTGATGGGACTGTTCGAGAGGTCATCTTTCCCGTTGCTCCGGAAGATACAATGAACAACTTGGTTAAAGAACTCCTGCATATCCGCCGGCGTTTTATCAATAAGGATTCCTTGCGTGAGGCCATCAGGCAGGTTGTCAATGCCACCTTTCGGGTGAGATCCCCGAAAATATGGGGTGAAGCGACCACGACCTGCGCCTCAGATTCGACTCAGGTCGGTGCGTGGGACCAAAACCTGATGACGGAATGGCACATTCGTTATGGTGGACCGGGTGTCATGATTTACTGGCATGTGGATGAAAATGCAACGTGTATTTATTCACAGTTAAAACGCTGTTCATCATCTGAAGTAGCATCAATGATCGAGGGCGTGTTGCACCACTGCACGGATAAAGAGGTAAAACAGCACTATGTCGATAGCCACGGTCAAAGCGTGGTCGCCTTTGCGTTTTGCCATCTTTTGGGTCTTTCATTGATGCCTCGTTTTAAGGGGATTGATAAAATCAAGCTGGTCCAGCCTCAAAAAGGATCACGCAAAGATTATCCAAACATTGAATCCATATTTCAAAGCAAACCCATTAAATGGAAACTGATTGCACAACAATATGACGAACTGATTAAACTGACCACTGCATTGCGTGAATTTACAGCGCAACCCGAGGCCATCTTGCGACGGTTTACTCGCCACAACGCACAGCACCCTACCTATCGAGCGCTGATTGAATTAGGCCGGGCTATTAAAACTATTTTTGTGTGTAATTATCTGATGTCGGAGGTGCTTCGCCAGGAAATCAATACCGGGCTGAATGTGATTGAACGATGGCATGGTGTCAACGATTTTATCTATTTTGGCAAGGCGGGAGAACTGTCAACAAACAAGGCAGACGATCAGGAAATTTCCATCCTGTCATTACATTTACTGCAAATGTCCCTGGTGTATATCAATACATTAATGATTCAACAGATATTGGCAGAATCGGTGTGGTTTGACCGGATGACGGAACGTGATATGGCTGCGCTGACTCCATTGCCGCACAGTCACCTTAATCCTTACGGTCAATTCGAGCTGGATATGGATCAGCGTCTGGAATTAGACGAATTTCCCATAGCGGCATAATGTAATGAACATACATATACGTCGTCTCACGCACTGGATCAGCGATACTGTCTGTTCCGTAATTTATAAGTTACGGAACAAAATTCTAAAATTGAGGGAATTTCCATGCTGATCGGTTACGCACGGGTTTCGACTACCGGGCAGAGCTTATCTGTCCAACGTGAACAGCTTAAAGCGGCAGACTGTGAGCGAATATTCGAAGAGAAAATAACCGGTACAGACCGGAAACGACACCAACTCAACAAGATGTTACAGGCGATTGGCGAGGGAGATACACTGATCATCACTGGTCTTGACCGTTTAGCGCGTTCAACCCATGATTTGTTTGATATCACACAGAAACTGGAGCAAAAAGGCGCACAATTTCGATCACTTCGAGAACCCTGGGCGGATAGCACCAGTTCCATGGGAAAGTTCTTATTGACTGTTTTTGCAGGACTTTCTGAGTTAGAACGCAGTTTAATTCGCGAACGAACAGAGGAAGGCCGTCAGGCAGCAAAGAAGCAAGGTGTTCGATTTGGCCGCAAGCCAAAACTAACGACACATCAGCAGAAGGAAGTGTTACGAATGCTAAAAAGAGGTGAGCGAATTCGTGCAGTCGCTCGGCATTTTAATGTGGGTGTGGCCACCATTGATCGGCTGAAAACCCGCGGTACACCTTACAGTTAAAATCTTGCCGTTTTGCACAGCTTCGTGGGCACTGGGCCAAATTAGCCTGAAAATCAGCGCGTAGCGTGGCCTAAAATAAAGATTCATGGACCATGACGCCTGAAATGTGCCGAGAATTAGGTGGCTGTGCTACAACAGCTAAGAATTTTGCTCCATTTCATAGAATCTCCCACACTTTTTGATGCTTCCCAATAATTCACAAAATAATCCCTCAAAAAGCTTTCCACCTGGCTTGAGCCGATAATTAACACGGCCCCAACAAAGGTAAATATTGAGGCCATTGTTTTAACCATTCCTTCTTTTAATTGTGATCTGGCAACGGCTTTTGTTTGTGGATTGGTGAATATAAAGAGTAGCAAAATAGCGTAAACCATGCAGGCAATCGGTAAAAATTGCAGCATGGCGGCAACATAGACTACCGTCGGTGCGGCAGCAATCGCCATCTGATAAAAAAATGAACCACACAGGTCGATTAACTCCGCAAAAGATAAAAACCTAAAGTGTTTTTTTACAATCTGGTTGATTTCGTTACGCTTGGCTTTTTCTTTAACAGATAAATATATCAACTGACCACAAACACCCATGCCGGCATAAAAGAATCCCAATAAGGGGGTGTAAGCCCAAACCGCCGAAAATTCCGTTGGGAACAATCACCAGGACTCCAACACAAATTATTCGTCGGGAAACAAGGCCCTCCGATCCCGGCTGCCATGCACCACTCGGATAATGATAATCTCTTGGTCGGTCGCTACATAATAGATCACGTACTTGCGAAAGAAATGCGCCCGCACCCCCGGAAACAGCTCATCTCGCGCTGGTCCCAGAAAAGGCTGATCGAGTAATGGCAAGCAGGCATTTTCGAGCTGTCGGACAAATCGCGTTGCGTTATCCGGCGAATCCTCGGCAATAAACCCCCAAATTTCGGCGAGATCGTCTTCGGCTTGCTCGGTTATTCGGAGGGTTCGGGTGCTTTTAATCGCTGCCTGCCTTTCTGCGTGATTCGGTCTGTATCAAAATTACGAACGCGTCCTTGTTCCAAGTCGCGCATTCCAACCTGCACTTCTGCACGGAGCGCTTCAAGTTCTTGTGCTTGAATCTCACGTTGCCGTCGCCAATGGCGCAAAGCCTCCCTCACAATCTCCGAACTAGACGCATAGTCGCCCGTGGCAACAGCGCTTTTGACGGTGCGAGCCATCTCGGGAGTCAGGGTGATTGTCATGCGTTCGGTGTCACTCATCATCATGCTATAGCATATTAAGTATGATTTGTCACTGAAAAGCTGGCTGATATCCCACTTATAAATTAAAACGCTCAGTACCCGCACCCGACTCGCTTTGTCCTCCTGATGCACCCATGATCAACAGACCTAAGCTCCCCAAGTGAATCATAGTTGGAGCTTGATAAGCCTTCAATTGACCGTTTAATTTACAATCCATGAGTCGGGTCTCCCAGCAATGACCAGTTAATGTTTAATTTAGGGTTATCCTGACTGGATTTATAGTCATTGATCGCTTGACCCATCGACTGATTTGCATGGAGCGTTTGATCAAGAATTGATTGGCCCACCTGTATATTCTCTGATTGATTGGATAATAACATAGCCCCCGTAATGCTGGCGGCATTACCCGTGAACAGGAGTTGATGCGCCAATGTGTTGACATGGGTACTTTCGTAAAACGTCACATAACAGCTCATCGGTAACCACACTTCTGCGTTATCTGCTGTGATCTGAGCGATATCACCGGATTTGAACAGGTTCTGGTTCGATAACTGACGCGTACTCGCATGACCGTTGTACAACACCACATCTGGGGTCTTGTTCAATTCATCAATGATCGCCGTCTTCGATAACGTCAAGGCCTGAGTCAATTGACCCGGCAGGTTTAAATTGTTATCCGCCGCCACTTGATCCACATACACGCGTGTTTGACGGTAATCTGCCGGCAATACCTGCGCCACACCGTCTAACGCATCACCAAAATCAATGTTTTCACCGACCACGGTATGCTCAGCTATCAATAAGGCAGAATTATCTGATCGGTCTCGATTCGACCACGCGATAGATTTATTGATAATGGCCTGAAGATCATTCTCAGTACGTACCGGCCAGCGCCCTATCGTGGCAAATAACAGATTATCGAGCGTACTAATATACGGCACATCACTGACCGTGAATTTCGAATAGGACGACTCACCATAATGGCCCGGAATAAAGGTGATAGCGCCGGTATTTTGTATATCTGTATGATCATAAGTACTTCCGCCCACTAACAACACATGATCAAGAAGCCCCAATTTTTCTACTTGTGACAAATAATTTGTTAAGCCCTGCGGTCCGGGTTGCCCTCCACCGAATGCATCAACAACCTCAAGATAATCGATAATCGCTACACTGTAACCCTGACTTTGCTTGAATGCTGCATAACCGGTTAAGGGATCACCCAAAAAAGCGGGATGAGAAACAATCAATAGGTTTGCACCCGCCGCCTGCGCAAGTAGTGCTGGTGAATTTGGGATCGATTTTACGGTTAAATCAGCCACGCTCAAAAAACCACCTTTGCCACTAACCCAATAATGTAATGCTGTATTGTTGATATTCGGTAGCGTCGCAAAACGAACTACACGCTCTTTTGCACCAGAAGTATTGGTTTGTTTGTTTTGGGATTCCAAAGCAATGCGCACTAAATTGGATCCGTCACTGCCGAACACCCATGGCCCGCCTGTATCGGGTACCGTCACTTCATAGCCTAATTCATTCTTGTTCGGTCCGGTAAAGACCAAATGATCGTCCCCTGTTTTTGCAACATAAGGGCGCGCGTACACAAGACCAATGCTATCCACATGAATTTCGCTAAAAGCATATCCATTGCCTGCACTAAATCCGCCCCCTGCAATGACATGACCGTCATTGATCGTTAACGGTGTATTAGCAGGAATTGAAAATTCAATATCCCACTCACCCGATCCCACGGCGGTTTCTGTGGCTAGGTTTAATAGCCCATTTGAACCTGCTGAACTTAACACTAGACCTTCAACAATGTGCTCGGGGTCCTGATGGCCATCTAAATCAGCGTCGACAAATGCTAAGCCGCTACTGCGACCCAAACCCAACGTCAGCGTCGAAGCCTGATCCCACAGTGCATCTGCCTCAATGGGTATTTGCAGTCCATATAAACTGGGTTGATCCGGATAACCTAACACGACCCGACTTAACCAGGGATCATCGGCAGTACTATTCAATACGTATAGCGCATCGTTTTCGACCTCAGCGTGTTCCATATAGTAGTCACTATAACCATCTTGAATGCCTTGTTTGCCTTGAACCGGGGCCTGTAACGCCTGATAACGATCCAACACCAATCGGTATACACTTGAATCGGTATAAAGCCCTTCACTTTCGTCCGGAGATCGACCATAAAAATAAATTTCACCTTTGTTTCCTAATGTCTTATTCAGGCCTTTTCCACTACCTCGTGCCCATACATAACGCACAACCGCGTCGCCATTATGATCCAGTAGTGCAAGATCACCGCGTCGTACATCTCGCCATTCAATCCCTGCCGTCAATAGCTCCTGAGCAGTAATTCGATACATACCGGTTTTTGAAACAGAAAATTCCACCACGGTTTGCGTATCGGATGAGTCGTTAGTTTGAAGTGTAACGGGACTCGCTTTTCGATAGCCTTTAACACGATCTTTGATATAACCTCGAGCTAACATATTTGCATCCATTTCAGATCGTATATGATTCCAGGCAATCGGTTCTAACTGTGATAAATCGCCATAGGATTTCCCCAACTCAAACGGGCCGTGGTAATGTTCTGTCCCATCCGAATCCACACTGGAAATGCCCAGGGCTATCAGCGTGTCAATTGAGGTTGGAATCCTCGCTGTCTTCAAGTAACTCTGCGGTTCAACCGCATTACCGCTACCTGAACGAACCAACCAGTTGTGTAACTTCTCCCACTTGCCGTCAGCACCATCTAACCCCCACAGCTGAAAACCTACATTAAATAACTCGCTCGATGTGCCCCAGTTGACTTCAACTTTGTTGCTCAAAAGGTTCGAATCAAAATGCGACAACGTCACCGGCAGGGTATCAAAGGTCAGTAAATAATCCTCAACTTCACCGTCTACCGCTCCCCCGGTTGGTGACGGGGATGCAGAAAAATTATTATCACTAGTGATTCGAAATCGGGCATAGGTTTGATTTGCACGTTGCATATCAACAGTGCCTAGATTAGAAAACACAACAGTATATGTATTAGTACCACTGTTGGAAGGAATAGTTATTGGCGTTGATTGCTCCGCTGTATCAAATGAACCATCAGGAATAAACCCATTGCCTGCTCCAAAATCTAACCAACCTACCATATCTGCATCGTTAGAACCATTATTAGTGGCTTCTACTTCAACACAATACTCTCCTGCTGTGGTGGTATATGTGCCACAGACCATTCCACCTGCCGATCTATATTGCTGGAAAGCAGCCACACCATCTTCATCCGCACCATCAGCATTGGCAGCTAAGTCCTGTAACGTTCCAGAATCGCCATCGGGCTGGACTACACCAAGATAATAAGGATTATTTGAGTTTCCAGCAATGTTTTGCGGAATTATATGTGCGGCCCCTGAATCAATGGCGGTTGTATTATAATTATTCACTGCAGTGCCATTTGCTGTGTCTGGTGCATCGCCATAATCTAACGAGCCAAACTCAAACGAAATCATATTAGCACCTTCAGTGTCACCTAAATAATCATATCGATATGTGATAGTAGAAACCGTATCGGTTAGAACAGTGCTAGAAGCCCAAGAACCGACACCTGGTGTATCTGCAGCATCAGAGTCTTCATGAATGGCTGTATTGCCAACAGCACTAATATTGCTTAAATTCTGATCGAACAACAGTTCCCAGTCTGTACCTGTCGTAATTAGGGTATCTCTTTCTCTATCTACTGATTCGCCATTATGTACAACCAAAATCAAAGGCGTAGCACCACTTGTCCGAGTAAATGTAAAGTCAAGAACTAGAAAACCGCCTGGGTTGGTAAAGCGATAAAACACACCTGTGGCAGAGGGCCAGACTGAGTTAAGAAACGGTGTACCACTGAGGTTAGTATTTGAAATAGCAATGTTAGTGGGATTTTGCCATTGCACTATTCTAACATTAACGTCCCAAGTTGCGCCTCCAATTGAGACTGCATTAGTAAATGTTTGCCCTGATACAGAATTGATTGCATTAAAGTTTATACCAGAGAATTGTATGCTAGTTGCATAAGAGGTTATAACCATACTAAAGTACAAAAAAAATATTAATGTCAAGTTTTTTGCTTTCATCATTACTAATCTCAAAATTATATTCTTGACCATGCTAACAAAAATCAAAAAAAATGTAATGGAATAAACGCAAAATTCTGTGTCAAGTTGAAGTGCACCGTACCCAGACGTCAGGTTGCCGTCTAAAATATGTCAGATTAGACTTGTTTTGCTAATTTATTGACATGTTTTGCTTAAGGTCATAGAGTCTATCCTGACATAAATACATAACAGATGGCCGTTTAGGATGACTGGAAAGAAGATTGGATATATTCGAGTTAGTTCCCTGGAACAAAATTCGCAGCGGCAGCTTGAAGGCCTGAAGCTAAACAAGCGCTTTGTTGATAAGGACTCTGGCAAAGATACGGTAAGACCTGAACTGGAGGCCATGTTGGATTACGTCCGCGAAGGGGATACGGTTGTTGTCCATAGCATGGACCGCTTGGCTCGGAACCTTGACGACCTGCGCCAATTGGTCACCCGACTGGCAGATCAGCAAGTCAAAATTGAGTTTCTTACGGAAGGACTTACATTTACAGGAGAGGATTCGCCGATGTCAAAACTACTGCTTTCAGTCATGGGTGCCTTTGCGGAATTTGAACGAGCCTTGATCAAGGAACGTCAAATGGAAGGTATTGCTTTGGCCAAAAAGCGCGGTGTTTATAAAGGGAGAAAACCTTCGCTATCCACAGATCAAATCAACTCATTAAAAAAGCGAGTCAAAAAAGGTGAGATTAAAAGCCAGATTGCCCGAGACTTTGGTATTAGTCGGGAAACTCTCTACCAGTATCTGAAGAAATAAAGTTACCTCACCAATGAAAACCCAGACGAATTTATCTGAAGATGAAATTATTCGGGATTGGTCTTTAACCACAGACGATAAACGTTTTGTCGGTAAATTCAAAACACAATACCGACTATGGATTTATTTGCAAGTCTGCGCGCTCAGAATGTTTGGTCAACTGCTTGAAAATCCAAATGCACTGGATAGCAGGATTGTTGGCCATGCCTGTAATACAATGAACTTGCCGATCCTTGGCACAGTTGAGATTCCGTCACGGAATGCAACACGCACGGAGTGCAAAAAACAGATATTTGATCATTTATCTTTCACTCGTTTTGACAAATCCAAATCGCTATTCAATGAGTGGCTAAAACAGAAAGTCAGTATGGGTACGATAATCAGCGATCAGCTCGTACCAGACACTGAAACGTTTCTTGTGAGCCAGAAAATAGCACTACCTACCTTGTATTATTTAAAACGCGAGATCAGTTCAGCATGTTCACAACAGCAGGAGATTATATTTAACGGCGTATAAGTCTTCATATGTAGGGGTAACGTACCCAAATCGGAATTCTATAACTCACACCTCAAATAGTTAATTAGCTTTTAGATCCTAAGTAATTAGCAGTAATTTCTACTCGATCATGACCTAGTTCACGCGCGATGATGAGCCGTGCTTGCTCATCTTGCTCTCGGTCTTGATCGCCTAACCCATTTCGTTTAGATCCTTCTACTGCTGGTGACTTCCTTCCGGTCAATTGTTCATACCGATCCTGGGCATAAGCATGCCGTAATCCGTGTGTGTGTCCTAATCCTACTTCCCGTGTTGTGTTTTCATAGGTTTTGACCCATTGTTTATAGTTGGTGTCTTTAGGTATCATGGACCCCTGCCCTGCTAGTTTTTTTGCCTCATTTAAAATTTGTCGTTGTGCTGAATTGTTAATCGGAATTTCACGCTCACGTCCCCCTTTACACCAACTGCCCTTTAATCGCAGCCGATAGCCCTGATCTGCCCTAGATGGTTGTATTTTGAGCGCTTCTTCACGGCGTAAACCAAACTCCTTTTGCAACTGAAATGAAACACGCATGTGTTCATTTTTTATTTGACTAATTTGGTGCGCTGTTGGTCGTAAGGACTTATCGTCATTGTTGATGTATTGCCGGCGTTCAATACCGAGTTCTGTATTGAATGGAATCATATTGGCTTTTCCAATACACTCAGCAGCCCAGCGAATATGGCTCATATAGTTTTTTTGTGCCGCCGGGGTTAACCCTTTGCTGAACCAGTGGTTCACCAGTGCTTTGACGTGATGCTGTTTGAGCTGCGTGAACGATTTGAAATGCCGATAGCCCAGCTCGTCATGCAATGTATGTGCCGCTCGAGTGAGCGACGCTTTACGATCCGCTTTGGTCGCATGACTGCCCTGGCGATCAATGCCGTAGGCTTTGATAAATCGGTCTACCTGGTAACCGAGCTTACTCATCGAGTTTGATTCCTCATTTAGTTCAGGTATTGCTGTTAGAGCTCATGCTGGGTTTTTTTATCCTAGTTAAAAACCAATTCACTACCGTTAAGTGTTGAACCTCATCCAACGGACAGTGAATCCGTGAATACCGATCTAAGACCGGTTAACGAGGCATCATTAAGCATGGACGTTCATAAACGTTTGCAAGGTTATTCGAAAACAACCGTGGTCTAACATCGACCTGCCATCCGTATCAGTACGAAGCCGCTTTCAGATGGTCTGCGACTTTTTAATCACGTTTTTAAAACGTGATGATGTTTTAAATGGATGAACCGTCAATGGGTCATGTTCATCCTAAGTTGTATAAATGCACATGGGGTTTGAACGTATCAACGCCTCTCCCGCATGCACAGTGTGACGCATTTGCCCTCCGTTTCGCCATCTTAGGATTAATGATAATCCGAAGGATACACCACATCCCCGAAGGGAAACATAGCGCCCTTCGGGTCTTTTGCATAAATAGACCTCTCAAAGAGGATCTATGTTGTTAAATCCGGAATAAAGCAACATTGCTTAGTCCGGTAGGGTTAGTCCAATATTGAATTAACCCTCGATGTATCGGCTTGATCCGTTATCTCAAGCCTGTTTAAACCCGCCGCTATTCTCCTTTCAGGCGGTATGGAGACTCGTTAAAAATCAAAATGATTATGACATAGTATCATGGAGCTGTCACGGGAATATTATATCTATAATTAACCCGTGGTGATGATATGGATACCTCGCTTAAATGAATTAGTTGAAATACCTCATTTTGGCACTTTTGATGCCGTAATGTGAGGTATCCATCGCTACTCTACCAGTAGCATCCTTTTTTAAGTTGCTCAGTTTGGCAAGAAAAAATTGAAAATGACTAACATTCACATTAAGTACAAAAGTTCTGCTGCAGACTAAGGGTAATGCCATTGAATTCAAAGCAAATGTTCTGAACTTCATGCTGTAAAAAAATTCATTTTTCTGCCTGATGGATCTAACAGCACACACCTGGTTGTGTGAATGTTACTGGCTTTTCTAACAACGTAAAATCTTTTCAATTTAACGGAACAGTGAGTGCTGTTGTTTGGGATTATTTTACTGAGTACGATAGCACGAAGGATTGGTTGTCGGCCATGGAAGGCCGACTCAATATTTGGTCTGTATTTTATATTTTTATTATTTTTTGTTTTCACAACTGAAAAGAATAGTTGAATCAAGTATATAGATGACTATTAAAGGACGTTTTGCTAGTTTATAAGGACATAACAATTAGCCTGTCCTTTATTTAAATTTATTGGTAATATCATCAAAACTTAAACAAACAAATCACAACAATTACACAACGTGGAAGATAATCTTGTAGTTAAGAGCAACGCTCTCATTGAAGCCGCTTACCATCCTGAGTCCAGGTATCAGATGCGTGTATTGCTTGCTTGTTTTCAATGATTAAATCTGATGAAGAGCTTAGGGTTGGTCATCGATTTGAGTTGACTGCCAGGGCTGTTTATTCATCATGGTAATCATCCTGCCATCATGAACGTAAACAGACTATTTCGGTATCATTTCATATTAGAAACAATCTACCTCTTCAGTATCATTTCGTGTTGGAAGAGACTCAGTGAGTGCTGTTTAGATGCTTATTGAAATAATCCTTCTGATGAAGAATCGGTAATTTCAATCTAATGGTGCAGATAAATTCTTTGAGAACTCGTCGAGTCGTCGGATTCTTTCTTATTCTCGTTTGCGATCATCAGAAATGACCTTGATCGCAACTCCAATCAAAACTATAAAGAGCACACCAGAAAATACTAATGACTCTATCTGAGCTGGTGTCATAAATTGTACGCTATTGGAACGGTTAGCTGAATGTTTGATTATTGTATTAGTTTAACATAATCAAGTTTTTTGATTGTTTTAGCTAGTAATTAATATAAATCGACGATGATTTACCTGCCTCAATGACGATTAAAACTAATCACTATTAATTTCACGATTCCGGCTCGATACTGCTGACGCTATGTCGCACTCTTCGAGTACCCGCAACATAGCGTCAGCACTGAGTTTGCGAGATTCTATCGAACAAAACCATCGAACAGTTTAGACTGAACAGTGGATCGTATTGGATGGGTTTTCATTGACCGAATTCGCTTGATAATGATAAAGTTATTCCCGATAGCTAAAGCGTCACTCCCTCCTGCAAGGCGCTAGTGGAGGATTTAATTCATCACCGCGATACATTTAGTTTTTAAATCTATCGCATTTTATTCATCAGGGGGTCTTCACTCCTACCGCATAAAATTATTGATTTTTTTCTATCATTTTTCTGTGCGGATTTATTCATTTTCCTTTATTAAATTAAAACTGGCTATGGAGGTTAAACAGCCAATCACTTTATATATTGATGATATCTTCATCCAGGCGTGAACAGTCCGAGCCTGACCTTTTCTGGTAAACGTGGGCGAACAGGCATTCGTGCCGCTGAGTTTGAGTAGTCAAACCAGGTGTTCTTACAAACTATTTAGACGATTGATTGAGTATTTAGAAAATGTTTGATGTCGATGAAACAGTCAAGGCAATTACTGAGCTTCACTTAAAAAGACGAAAACGAAAGTTTCAGCCCTCAAAGTTGGACGCACATGCCCATTGTATTTTGGCACTACATCGAGCCGGGTTATCCCTATCACAACTGCAACTGTATCTTGAACAAGTAGGTGTTAAAGCGGCACGCTCTACGATTCATTATTGGCTAAAAAAACATGGCGAAATTCGCTTCGGTTGATAAACAGGTCAGAAGTGTGATGAAGGTCTTGCAAGGCCGAGTGATTAAGAGTGTCGGGACAGCACGTAATTATGAACAAGCCTATCGACGAATTGGGCGGTATTTAGACAACAATCGGCTTGGGAGTCTGCGCAGTCTTTCTATTCCAGTTGCTGTTTCTTACCTAGAAAAACGAAGTGAGACGGTACGACAAAGCACTTTAAATCTTGAACGACAGGCACTCCAGGCCTTAATGACTAATGTGTCTCACGAACTCAATCCAGAGCAGGCACTACCGACTATAAAATCAAAGATTGAAACGGTACTGGTTGGCAGAGCCTATTCATCTGATCAGATTGATTTGGTTTGTGCATCACAATCTAAGAAGAATGCTCTTGCCACTCGAATTGCTTATGCGACAGGAATAAGAGCCCATGAGATTTATACACTAAGACGTGTCACTGAACGCCCAGCAGATCCAAGACCCATGACTGAGCATAAGTTCAAAGGCAGAGTAGGTATTAGATATACTGTCCATGGTAAAGGCGGATTAATCAGGGAAGTGCTGATTCCTAAACTATTATCCCAACAATTAGAAGCAGTGCGGTTAGACACGCCTCAGTTAATCACGGATAGACAGGTTCACATTCAGTGCCAGTATGACATTAATGGGGGTCAGCGCTGGTCATCGTCATTTACCAAAGCAGCCAAGCGGGTTCTAGGGTGGTCAGAAGGCGCGCATGGAGTCAGACATGCCTATGCCCAGGAACGGATGGATGAACTGCAATCGCGATTTTTAGATCGAGAGTTATCGCTGGAAACAGTCAGTCAGGAACTGGGGCATTTCAGGCCCAGCATCACTGAAATTTACTTACGTTAGAACAATATATAGTTGAAGGGGATTCACTGGTTATTGACCATTTCAATTAAAGTGTTGAAATTAAATCACTAACCAGTGAAGTAAATAACTTTATGGTTAAAGTCCGACAATTTGTCTATTTTCGAATAAAATTTGAGCCACTTGTTGAGTGATAAAATACACCCGCCGTCCAAGCTTTTGTCGAGCCTGGTTAAATAACCGGGACATCTCATTGTCTTGTTGCAGAGTGATACGTAAACCATTCTTTGAGCGGTTTAACACTTCGGCCAAATTTTCAATGGTCATTAAAACGCCATATTTATCAGTTAATTTTTCCTCTAAATAACTAGAAGTATTCATGGTTTTAGCCTCTTAAGTTTCATTAAAAGTAGTTGTTACGGGCATAAAATGCCGTAACCGTAAGTTAAAAAAGGGAATAAATCGGCAAGGAAGTCGCCGTCAATGGATCAGCTTAAATTAAAGTGGATTCAATAGAACTGAGAATCACTACATCGCTGAAAAATCCTATAGCATGCTACACATATTGAATCATGACTATGAGGGAGATGAATTAAATCGGAACTAAGGTAAGCTTGCATCCGCATGTCTTACTAACAATAAACTTACCTTGTTTGACATACCTTTTCAAGGCCAGACCCTCAAATTAGCGAAGACTATAGCTAATTATCACTAATTGGAAGTATAGAAAATCATATGTGCTGAATTTTTTCTGATAAATTTTCGGTTCGAAGATGTGTATAGCGTTTAAGCATCTGCATTGACTTGTGCCCAGTGATTGAAGATACCTCTTGATCAGATAGTCCAGCCTCAACAAACCGACTCGTGGCTTCATGACGCAGATCATGGAATCGCAAGCCCTCAATTTCTGCACGTTGAAGTGCTTGTGTCCAAAATTTATTAATTGTGTAAGGTCGACGTTTTCCATCCCGGCCCGGTTCTCCAAAAAAGATCAAATCCGTATCAATCTGTCGCACCGGATAACTTAATGCTTCAATCAAGGTTTCCCGTGCTTTCAGTGTTAGGGGAATCGTTCGCGTTTCATTATTTTTTGTATCAAACAATGTCACCGTATTCTTAGCCAGATTAACTTGTTTGCGAGTCAGGTTTTTGATTTCGCCTAAACGCATGGCAGTATAAATGGCCAGACGAACCATCCAGCCCAGCATTGGATTTGAATGTTCATCACAAGCTTTCAATAAACGTTCCTCTTCATTACCGATTAATCGTCGATTTCGACCCTTACCCGGAGATGGTTTTCTGATTGAGGACACCGGATTATAGGTTAACCCCATACCCCATTCTTTGATGGCAATGGTAAAAAGGTGACTTAGTAATGCAAGTTCAAGCCGCACCGAATTATTACTCAACCCTTCAGCCAGTCTCTTATCACGGTAGTTGGATACGATTTCAGGAGTAATCCCTGCAAGATTAAATTTTCCTAAATACGATATTAAAGTTTGGGCTGTGGCAATTTCATGAATATGTGTACTTTCTTTTTTAGTGGTTGATACCTCGTTGATGTAACGATCCAGTGCAAAAGATAAGAGTGTTTTTTCGCTGGTAATTCGATGAATATAAACACCGCGAATCATTTCATCTTCAATTCGTCTGGCCCAGTCTTGAGAGTCTCGTTTAGTTCGGAATGTCTTTGACTGTATAGGCCATCCCTTACGGCGAATTATCGCTTTCCAGTTTCCTGCAGAAGTTTTGGTTAAAGTAGCCATAATTTAAGTACTTTGAAGATTTTCAGTGTACCTAAATTGTACCCATTTGTCGAATTTCTGAATTTATGAATCTTTGAAATTTAACTAAATCATTGATTTTATTGAGTTTTAGTGGTGGGCCGTGGGCGACTCGAACGCCCGACCACCTGATTAAAAGTGGCCATGTCACAATGGCTACCCTATAGAAATCAAACACTTGCGGCGCTTGCTAAACTAAATTGTGCCAGTAAATAACTGAAAATAACGGTAAATTACAGTCACTTTGGCACAAATCTGGCACACCTACGGATCCGATGTTGACTTTAAAAGCTAATTGGCTTTAAGAAATCCACTCATTTATTGAGATAACAAATAACCAAACATCGTCAGGCTCTTCTGGAGGATGAAGGTAGTCATTAGAAGTTGGATCTGATCCCATTTGCTCAAATATCCTGTCTAACCACCCATCTTTGTTAGTTCCAACGTTTAAATTGGGTAACCAGTCCTCTAGCTCACCATAACGTAGCACAAACCAACCATAGGATTCCATTTTCTCAATTAAGTTTTCAGCATCAACTAATTCTTGATCTTGCAATAAATTTAGTCCCCCAAGTTTTTTATAGTCAGGAGGTTTAAGTCTTCCACGAATAGAAGATACAAATTCACGTGGACTCTTACCATTTTCTTCAGCAGCAGAAAGCTGTTGTTGCAAACCACTAAAAGTAATTTCTTCATCATCTTGCTTACAAGCCGCCTCTCGCAAGGATTGATCTACAGAAGTTCTATGTGATCTAAGACCATTGGCAGTACCGTTTGGTATTGATAATGCTTCGAGAATATTTGAAAAATTACTACCACCTTCCTTAATCGTGTCTATGTCTGATATTGCTGCACAAGAAATTGACACTTTACGATACAACTTTATTACTTTTGCAATCGTTTGCTTATTTTGTGCATTAATAAAAAGACAGTCTTCGATTCCTTTTTTTGTTCTGTTTAAACGGTCGTTGATTTCGCTGTAGAAAGCTCGGTCTGAATCTCCCTCTGTTACTATAACGCGAGAGTGAAAAAGTCCTTCAGTGACACCTATACTATTTAATAATGGATCATAGATCACAGACTTTATATCTTCTGTTTCTAAGGTACTCGCTTTACTTATGTTATTCATAAACTCAAATCGCGTCACACTTACTTCATCAGGTCTCTCAGACAAGCACCCTTTGAGGAAATGTGGTGAATGGGTTGCACAAAAACACATATTTCCAGATTCAGAAGCGATCTTCGTCAATGCCTTTCCAAGCTTGAAACACAAATTTGGGTGCAAAAATGCCTCGGGTTCATCAATAAGAAATTGTTGTTTACCGTCTGCGATAATACTAATTAATATTCCAAGATAAGCCTTAATCCCATCACTGTATTCGGAAACAGGTAACGCATGATTATTGAAGAAATCTTTTGCCTCAGGTGAGTCATAGTATTCTATATTGTCACTCGGCTCTTGATTACTAATATACGCACGAAGCTTGGATTGCTCTGGATTCCAAAGGGCAAAATATTTACCTGGGAGCACATCGCTCATATATTTTTGTATTGACTCTTTAAACTCAGAATCCATCCTTAAGATTTCAAACACATTTCTGAAATGGCGATCAGGCGGATCAATACCTTTATAGTTTTTATCATTAACAATTGACAAGCGAGTATTTCCATCGAGAATTGTTGTCGAACCTGACCACTTTCGGATTAACATAGCTTTAGATACAGGGTTTTGATTTGACCTAATTATAGGGAGCGCTTCCTCCCAAGAATCTTTTGACCATGCTCTGTTAGGTCCGGCAAAAACTCTGTATTCATTTATAGAATCCATATACTCTTTAATCTGATTCTCGGTAAGTCCCATTGGACTGTACGATTTCAGTATTAATCCGGTATCAGACAATTCCCGCATATCCTTCAAAAAGGAACTCTTTCCTGAATTATTTGGCCCGATAACGAGATTCATCGATTTCAAGTCAATCTTATGTCCATTATTAAGTTTTAAAGAATCTAATATCATTTAGTTTTCTGAGTTAATTAAAAATGTTTAGTATTATTCTTTCTATTTGTTAGGTTGATACGAAAGATTTACTTTTTATTGAAATATTTTTTGTAAATCGATGATTCGATCTCTTTGAAACTCAATTGTTTGCTTAACTTGTGCGATCTGATCTTTCTTTGTATCAATATTATTTTGTATTTGTTCAAATCGTACACAAGTCTCATTGATACCATTGACTATTCTAGGGTTATTTTCACATTGCGATTTATATTCTTCACTACGATGAGTCAAAAGACCTAATTCTGTATAATGATTGTGCAATAGCGTTTCCAAACCACTTGTTTCCTCTTTGATTCCGCTAATCTCAGAAAATATTTTTTGCGCCAAACTAGATCTCTTTAGATCAACTTCACAAGATTTTGCTTTTTCTTCTGCAAATTTTATCCGACTTTCACAAATTGATTTATCAGAACTTAGTTCTGAAACTTTTTCTATGTGCTCATTGTTAGACTTATTCAAATCATTCTCAAGTTGTTCAACCTTAGCCGTCAAAACTTGAGATCTTTGTATATAGGGCTGCTTTTCCTCATTGAGACGCAAATGAAACTCTTGTTCGTTAGTTTCTTTATAAGAACGCAGCTCGTTTAGCTGTGATTTTAAATTAGATAAATGAATATAATCGTTGCTAAACCACCCAAATGAAATTCCTGCTCCTATCAACGATATAATCGAAGCAGCCAATTTCCAGAGGTGCGCTTTAGCAAGACTATTTAGATCTGAATGATATGACATCTTTCAAAAGAATTACTTTGTTTATCAAACACTATCAAAATTTTGATCGATATTAAAGAAAGTTAAGTCATTTAAAACAGAGAAAAAATGCACCCTATCCTACTCCTCGAAGCATCTGTACCATTGAGTTTGGTGAGTCAACTACGTCCAAACAGTATTGGTTTTGGTATTAATTGAACCGAAATAATCAATAACTAATAAACATGGGACATTTCTTGTAAAACCTGCAATTTTCAAAAATTCTAATGAAAAACATAATTGTTGCTCATCATTAAATTTTCTCAAGCGAATAAAATGAATAAGCAAAAAAACATGATTTACACCGGTGATTCATTGGTAATTATAAAAAGTCTAACCAATGACTCTGTTGATGCCGTAGTAACCGATCCACCTTATGGGATTTCCTTAAACAATCATAAATGGGATCAAGATGTGCCAGCAATAGAGCTATGGAAGGAAGTATTCAGGGTATTAAAGCCTGGAGGACACTTGCTGGCATTTGCTGGTAGTCGCACCTATCACCGAATGGCTACTAATATTGAACAGGCAGGGTTTGAAATTCGAGATCAAATAATGTGGATTTACGCTACAGGTTTTCCACGTTCTTTCAATATTACCTTGGCTATTGAAAGGAAACACGGGCCAACAGTTGCCCAAAATTGGCAAGGATTAGGCACAACACTCAAACCCGCCCATGAACCTATCGTTGTTGCACGAAAACCATTTCCTGGCCCCGTGATAGATAATGTACTAACTTTTGGTACTGGTGGATTGAACATCGAGAAATCAAAAATTCAACATAATGAGAAACGTACTCGAAGCAAACTGATCTGCCCCTTAAGTTGGTACCAGTTAAGAAGTTAGTATTTGGTTCGGGTTACAGTTTCCCTTCAAGAAGGGCTGGAACGTAGTGTAAGCAATTCTTGAAGGGTTTGGCAAGATCGTTTCCGGGGCTGGTGGTCGATAACCTAGTGATGAGTGTGGTCGAATCGTGTTGTAATGGATCCGCCATCGTTCTATCAGCACCTGTGCTTCAGTCAGCGTATAAAACACTTCACGATCCAGCAATTCATCACGCAACTTGCCATTGAAGCTTTCATTGTAGCCGTTTTCCCAGGGTGAACCGGGTTCGATGAATAGCGTTTTAACCTGCATTTTATTTAACCATTGGCGTACTGCCTTGGCCGTGAATTCAACACCATTATCTGATCGAATATGATCGGGAATACCCCGTGTCATGAATAACTGTTCTAAAGCATTGAGTACACTCGCACTGTTCAAACGCCTCTCGGTAATAATCGCCAGACATTCTCGGGTGTATTCATCAATGATCGTTAATAACCGATAAGCTCGACCATCATCGGTACGATCTTGAACAAAATCATACGCCCAGACATGATTCTTCCAACTCGGCCTCAATCGAACACACGAACCGTCATTGAACCATAGTCGGCCTCGTTTGGGTTGTTTGCTCGGTACTTTTAGCCCCTCTCGTCGCCAGATACGTTCCACACGTTTATGATTGACACACCAACCCAGATACAGTTTTAACAGTGCAGTAATACGTCGATACCCATAACGGCCAAACTCACTCGCCAATTGAATGATATCCGCTGTCAGTGCCGCTTCATCGTCTTTGACAATACGCTGATAACGTTGGGTGGAACGCGGTTGACCAATTACTTGACAGGCTCTGCGTTCAGATACACAAAGCTGCTCACGAACATGATCAACACATAAACGGCGACGCTCCGGGCTTAATACTTTCCCGACAACGCTTCCTCTAGGATTAATTTATCCAACGTTAAATCAGACACCGCTTTGCGAAGACGTGCATTTTCCTTCTCTAAATCCTTCATCTGACGAACTTGGTTCACTTGCATACCGCCATACTGTTTGCGCCAGCGGTAGTAGGTTTGCTCTGTAATACCGCACTGGCGGCAACTCTCGGAAATGGTGTGACCTTGAGCATGATGAATTTCCACTTCACGCAGTGTTTTGATAATGGTCTCAGTTGGGACACGTTTACCTTTAGGCATAAGTTGGCTCCTTTAAGCTAAATAGTAAACCTAATCCTATCTCATCAACTGGATCAACTTTCCGGGGCTAGGTCAATGTCTTACCGTGACTTCATCCCCTTCCCTTATGTGTAACCTGCAAATATCCCTATACTTCTCAGTTAGTTTATTATAATTTCCCATAAAACCAGTAGAGAGATAAGAGTCAAGTTCTATTAGGATTTCTAACATTTTAGAAGCACTAAGAAATCTCTCCAACTTCATAGAAAGGAATATACTGCCTCCTTTCTTCGAATTTTGGCTCCAGAGAATAAGATGGTTTTCTAATTCCTGCCTCTTTTTCTTTCCATAAGCAGTTTCAAAATTTGATATTGCTAAATCATATACACTCATCTACTTTATTCCTAAACTCAGATAAAATATATCACAATTTATTATCAACCCCTCTAAAGCTATTTCGAAACTTCAGAGTTGAGGCTGAAAATACTTTACTAGGAACATCATCAATCATTATTTTTAAGTAAACACAATGATTTTTCTGAGTAATAATATCTATACTGCTAAACTGTTCGCAAAGTTCTTTACATAGTTGAATCGCATCAGTGATGCCTGTACGAAAAACTATAAGACTCCCACAATTTCCAATAACTGCGTCACGAATATTTTTATCTAATTGATGTAAAAATTGATTAGCAAGTGTTAGTGAACAAGAATATTTTCGCATTTCCGACATCATAGATGCTGTAGATAACGTAGTAAAATTATGTACCTCATCGACAAAAACATGAAATGGGCGACGCTTAAGTTCATCAATATCGCTGCGGCTGTACGCTGCCAGTCCAAGTGAGGTGAGTAGCAACCCACCAATCAGATTCGCGGCATCCTCACCGATTTGGCCTTTAGCGAGATTAACAAGCAAAATCTGACCCTCATCCATAACCGAGCGCAGACGAATCATCTTTTTATTTCTGGTCAGAATATTGGCAATGGCTGGATTCGATAAAAAACCTCCTAGTTTGTTCTGCACTGGAATTACTGCTTCCGCTTTAAGCCGATAGGAGTATTTGGCAAATTCTTTAAACCAAAAGTTTTTAACATGCTCATTAGTAACGTTATTTAAAGCTTTACTTCTAAATTGATTGTCAGTAAAGAGGCGAAGGACATCCGCGAATGTGGCTTGTGGCTGTTCAAGCAGTGTTAGTAAGGCATTTCTCAATAAATGCTCCATTCTTACACCCCATGATCGCCCATCCCATTGTTTCTTGAGTATTTCCATAACACCACTGGCCAACAGTGGTCTACGCTTAGGATTTACATATGCCAATGGGTTATAACCCCACTCTAGCTTTGGATCAGGCATATTAAGGTAAATCAATTTTTCTTTCATGGTCTCTGGTACCAAGTTAACCACCTCGCTGACTAGATCGCCATGCGGATCAAGTAAGGCACAGCCCCTTCCAGCATGAATATCCTGCAAAATTAGATTCTTAATTAGCGTGGACTTTCCAACCCCTGTTTTACCTAAAATGTACATATGATGTGTTAAACAGCGTGCAAAAATGGACAGTTTCGGGGGTGATCAGCGTGTAAAACTGAACACCATACTATTAACTGTCTCGGAGTTAAGAATCCGAGGAAACTGTCAGGTGATCTGCATGCATATCTGTACCAAGATACGACGAATGTGTTTAGTCGACGGCCGCAATGTCAGCGAAGTGGCCCGTGAATTTAATGTATCGCGCACGACCGTATATAAATATTTAAATGAATCCAACGAACCGGTTTACCAGCGTTCAGTTCCTATCGTCTGTCCGAAGCTGGAGTCATTCAAACCCCAGCTAATCGAATGGCTTGAAGTAGATGCCACCCGTTCAGTACGGGCTCGACGTACTGCTGTCCAATTGTATGAGGGCATTCAACTTCAGGGTTATCGAGGGGCGTATGACAGCGTTCAGCGGTTTGTCAAAGCCTGGAAGGACCAGTCCAGTCAGTCGATCAAACAGGCCTATATACCCTTGATCTTTGCACCGGGTGAAGCGTGTCAGTTTGACTGGTCACACGAGCAGATTATCTTGGGGGGTTGTAACGTCAAGATTAAGCTGGCTCATTTTAGATTATGCCATTCACGTAAATCGTATCTACGCGCGTATTCCAGAGAAACCCAGGAGATGGTCTTTGATGCACATATCCGGGCGTTTGAGTTCTTCGATGGATTACCGAAGAAGATGATATACGATAACCCTAAGCCGATCGTGAATAGCATTCTCCAAGGTAAACACCGAGAGTTTAATCGGCGTTTTTTAAGCCTGATGAATCATTATCTGATAGAACCGATTGCCTGCACGCCGGCTGCAGGCTGGGAGAAAGGTCAGGTTGAACGCCAAGTCGGTATTATGCGTCAGCGATTATTTGTGCCACGGTCAACGTTTGCGGATTTAAATGAATTAAACCAATGGCTGGAACAACGCTGTAAGCAGATGGGTCAACGTCCACACCCCACGAATAAATCCATGTTAATTGATGAGGTCTTTGCCGAGGAACAAGCCCACTTGCGTGGTGCCATCGTGGCTTTTGATGGGTATTATGAACGTTTAGCGCGTGTACATGCGACCTGTGTGGTGCACTATGATCGCAACCAATACTCGGTACCGTGTCAGTATGTCGGTCAGGTAGTCTCTGTACGAGCGTATGCCACACTCATTAAAGTTGTCGTCAATGACGTGGTGGTCGCCGAACATCAGCGCTCGTTTGCACGAGACCAAATGATCTTTGATCCCTGGCATTATTTGCCAGTGCTTGAGATTAAACCGGGTGCGTTGCGCAACGGTGCCCCGTTTGTCGATTGGGAATTACCTAAAGCGTTGTTAACGCTTAAAGCCCGCTATCTCAAACGTGACGGGGGTGATCGGGAGTTTGTGCAATTATTACTATTGGTTCGTCAGCATGGCCTGGAAACCGTGAGTGTAGCCTGTGAATTAGCATTAGATGCAAAGACAACCCAACTATCGGTCATTACCAATCTGGTGCATCGATTAATTGAATCTGAGCCGATTCAAGCGATGACGATCACCGATGCCCCGGTACTGAGCGTTCCACCAGTGGCTAATGTAGGTCGGTATGATCAACTTTGCGCCCAGGAGGTCAATCATGCTTGAACTCGTCGATGAACTCAAAGCGCTAAAACTGCACGGCATGGCTGACTGTTTGCCTGAGCTGATCGATTCACCTCGCACCAAGGTCACTCTGCAATCCGGGTTAATCAAATTGATGGATGCCGAACGCGCTGACCGAGAGGTCAGACGACTAAACTACCAGATGAAAGTCGCCAAGTTCCCACACCATCGCGATCTACAACAATTTGATTTTACCCAGTCCAAGGTTGAACAATCCCTCATCAAAGATTTAGCACAAGCCGATTTTATGGATCGAGCTCACAACTTGATCTTTGTCGGTGGCACCGGCACAGGTAAAACACATCTAGCAACCGCCATTGGTATTAAAGCCATTCATTCAGGTCGACGAGTACGCTTTTACAACGTGGTCGATCTGGTGAATTTGCTCATCAAAGAACAGCAGGACGATAAACAGGGACGACTGGCACGGATTATGCAGCCCTTGGATGCTGTTATCTTCGATGAACTGGGTTATTTGCCGTTTCCGGCTTCTGGTGGTGCATTGTTATTCCACCTAATCAGCAAGTTGTATGAGAAAACAACCATCCTGTTCACCACCAATCTAAACTTCAGTGAATGGGTGCGGGTGTTTGGTGATGAGAAAATGACGACCGCTTTACTGGATCGAGTCACCCATCACTGCTCAATTATTGAAACGGGTAATGACTCGTACCGATTTAAGCAGTCCAGTTCCAAGCTCAAACTCAAGACCAACATAAAGAAAAAATCATCGTAGGGAACTCAGGAGAAACAGCCCAACTCAAGTTCCGCTACGCTTCACTTGAGTTGCTAATGACCGAATTATATTGAATTTAACTGTTCAGTTTTACTCGCTGATAAGTGTCCAGTTTTAAACGCTGATTGACAGCATGTACACAGTGCCTGCACTTGGGCATCGTATTCAATCGCTTTTTGATCAGGGTCATGACATAACGGCATTGATTGAGATCTATGATCAAATGAGAGCCATGAATCAGTATGGCCTACCAGACATCAACGATTATCACTATGGGAAAATACAACTCCGTGAAAATCCTATCTCCCCCACTTTCGATTTGTTCAATTCTCATGCAGCGGAACGTTAACCAATGATTAAACATTTATTCCCACTTATTATGATTGGATTGAGTATTGCGGCTGCCATTGTGTACGCCTTAAGTCAGAACTATGCTAAATCCATTTATTGGGTAGCAGCATCGGTCCTGACAGCCACAACCTTATTTATGTGATTAGACTTGTCCACAACTGTTCTGCATAAGCATGGAGTAAATCACATTGAGCCTTGATACCAAAGAAGATAATCAACCTGCGAAAAACTTAGGCAATTCAATTTATTTAAGGTCAATCGACCCGTTGATCAATAAGTTCAGGTTCTACGCGATGTACATCCAGGATGATCTTTGGGGTGGTGTGTCCTTGGTCCGTGAAAATGGTCGCATTGGCCAGCCTGGGAAGGTTGTGATTAATTGGTACCCGAAAATAAATGAAGCTATAACCACAATGAATAAGATTAGCCGTGAAAAACAAAACCGTGGATATAGGGCATCACGGGGTCCCAATAGTAAATGAACAGTAAACAACGCTGTGCAAAATCAACCAAGCATTTTAGATATCACTAGGCTCTAAGCTTATCGATAGCTTCATATCAAATAAGCAGAATTTGCTATGTGTGATAGCAATATTTTCTAACTTTATTGCTATCATACAGGTGTACTTTTTGATTGCTGATAATTTACATAGAAATGGTTAATTGTTTGATTCTGGGAATGAGTAAAATATACTCTAAGCCGCCTTTGTACGATTCAAATAAGTCACACCGAAATCACCAATTGCGGTCATTCATGAATTACATATCACAGATTTAATCACAAACTTTTAGATAAGTTAGATTAGATATTCTGAGATAATAATAATTGTTTAGTTCAAAAGAGTCCATGGAGGACATTGGAAATCATGAAAAAGATATTCACTAAATTAATCTCCACATCCTTAATTGTGTTTGTTGTAGCTGTCGCACCATGTGTTTCAACCGCTAATGAATCCATAGAAGAATTAACTCCCAAAGTCGATGCGCTATTTGAGGAACTAAATACTAATGACTCACCCGGAGCAGCAATAGCAATTGTTCAAGATGGGCAGATAATATATCAAGCAGGGTATGGTAATGCCAATCTGGAATACAATATTCCGATAACACCGAAAACCATATTTAATGTTTCATCTGTTTCGAAACAATTCACTGCTTATGCGATCACTTTACTAAATGACCAAAAGTTATTGACACTCGATGATGATGTTCGTAAGCATATACCGGAACTGCCAGATTATGGGAAAACAATAACATTACGACATTTACTCCATCACACAAGTGGTTTGAGATCTCAAAATACTTTATTGTCTATGGCAGGATGGCGATTAGATGATGTTATTACAAAAGATCATATTTTTAATTTAGTGCTCCGTCAAAAAAATCTTAATTTTAATCCCGGTGAAGAACATCTTTATTCCAATACCGGCTATACATTATTAGCCGAAATTGTTGCTAGAGTTTCTGGTATGTCATTTTCCAACTGGACAGAAATAAATATTTTTAAGCCTTTAGATATGACTAATTCTCATTTCCGGAACGACCACCTAACTATCGTAAAAAATCGCGCGTATTCATATAGCGCAACTGAAATGGGCTATCAAAAAAGCGTGTTAAATTACGCCTATGTAGGTGCAACAAGCTTATTTACTACAGTTGGTGATTTGTCAAAATGGGTAATTAATTTTAGTGAGCATCAAATTGGTAGCACGAAAATTATGAATCAAATGCTTTTGCAAGGAGTACTCAACAATGGAGAACAAATAGCTTACGCGCAAGGTTTACACATTTCTAACTATAGAGGGCTCAAAGCAGTCAGTCATAGTGGCAATGATGCAGGGTTTAATAGTCAAATAACCCATTTTCCCGAGAAAAATTTTACAGCAATCATTTTAAGCAATTTAAAATCTGTCCGCCCCGGCAGACTTTCCTTACAGATAGCTGACTTATTTCTAAGTGACGCCATGTCCGGCAAACCGATAGAAAAAAACAATAAAAATGACGGCAACAATCTTACACAGTCGATAGGAAATTTTTTCGGTAGTATTTTCAATTCCAAGAAACTTAAGCCTAGCAAAATGACACAATTTGTCGGTGACTATTTCAGTGAGGAGTTACAGACAACATACTCATTAGTTATCGAAGATAAAAAGTTAGTAGCAAAACATCTACGAAATACTTCCATTCCATTAATTTATAAGGGCAAGGATGTTTTTTCTGGCGATTCTTGGTATTTTACCGATCTTGAATTTGAAAGGGATGGAGATATAGTTACAGGTTTTCTATTGTCGGCTAAGCGTGCGCGAAACATTCGATTTGAAAAAATTGAAATTCAATAGATCGGTGTAAAAAGCAATCAATTAATGACCGCTATTATGTAAGAAATATTTAATTTAAAAATAGACGAATGACGGCAACGGGCAATGATCTGCCTTTGTTCGGAAATGGATATGACATGATAAATAGAGAACATCAGATTCAGAACAAGGTTTTAGAACAGTTTTTAGCTGAAAAATATCCTCAATTCGTATCGTTTCAGGTTATTCACAAAACCTAGGTTTTCAGAACAGATCAAAAAAATTCGATGATGCCAATAGGGTTTTTGCTATATTTTGAGGTTAAAAAAAGCCAGCATTTAATACTTTTATGTCATCTACGATTACAGAAAAAATTAAAAATCACCCCATAATCGCACTTTTTTTACTCTTATCTACGTTACTTGGGGGTGTAAGCCCAAACCCCAGATTTTTCCGTCAGCTGCAACTTAACTCTGAGATGATCGTATCTTAACCAATCATTTGCAAACTACGCAGGTTGTATTACCTGATATTGAAGTTAGAGAGGAAGTATTAACTGCAGAATCTCAACCCATAGTTGAAAAAGAAATACCGATCGTAAAACAAGAGACAAAAGTAAAAATTGTTGATCCTTGTGATACAAGCGGAGTTCGCGTTAAAGAGTATCAAGAGAAAAATCTGTGGCGTGTGGAGGAGGCTTTTTCCGTTAAATCTGCTCCACATGATAACTGCAACACCGCAACCACTCTTGATGTTGGTCGTGCGCTGTTGTCTTATGGAGAGGCAGGTAACCTATCATGAGCTCCTCTATCTTAAAGGTGATGAAATCGCTATAGGATATTTACATAAAGATGAATATGATGATCAAAGAGACTGTAAAAAGGATTGTGTAACTGTTCATTAAGATTTACTTTAATTAGAGGTATTTTAAATGAACAAAGATCAAGACAAAGCAAAACAGGCCAAGCTTAAAGCCCTGGCAGCAGAATTAGCCAAAGATATTAAGACAGGCGAGGATCTGAGTGCATTAAGCGCCGACAGTTAATCCAACCTTTAACCACTCGGATCACCGACTTTATCAAGCCGGGTGTGTTGTCAATCAGCGTTTTAAACGCTGATTGACATTAGTGTTCAAGTGTGGCCGGAATATGCATGCAGTCTTGAAAAATCGACTTATCAATGATTTTAATCACTCATTTTAGAACGCAGATTTAAGCCCTAAACCGATAGAATAAATGGAGTTAGCATCGACATTTTGATCCTCAAAGCCAGAAATATAATCAAATGAAAGTAGAAATTCTAAATGATTCAGAAGTTGGTAACCCAAACCAAACCCGATTACAGGGGCAAAATCATGCAGATTTCGGCTTTGGCGACGAATTTGATCCGGCATTCCAGGGGAGCTAAAAGTCGATGTGCCAATCTCTCTTACTGAAGTATATGCTCCACCAATACTCGCACTCCATTTGAAATTACTGTTTCTGCCGATACTCCTTTCGTAATTAACTTTAATTTTAGAGGTTTTGAGACCAAAATCTGATACTCCCGTTTCGGTACTGATGCCATCTGTGATACTTGCTCGCGCATCCAAGTCATACTCTAAATATGATGCACTCGCACTAAGCTCACCACCGTAGAATCTGCCAATATTGTAACCTATTTCAATTTCAGGAACTGTATCTGACTCGTTTGTCTGTCCATTAATCAATCTAAGATTATTTTGATTGACAGTTTCCTGTGCGCTAACGATGACAATCTCTGGAATATCAGAATTTGCATCAGTAACTGATATTTTGATGAAATATTTTCTAATAGGTTGCCGGTAACCAAATATTTCTGGTTTCGAATTCGATCTAGAGTTGCTTACAATCAATTCATTTGAATCTTCATTTTCTGTTCTTGCAACGTTTTGATTTGAATCCTGCGTTTGAACACTGGATTGCGAACTGTCATCTTGGTTCTTTTCATCCTCAGGTTCTGGTTTTTCCTCCACTTCTGCCTGAGCACTTACTTCGTCCTCAAAAGAATCAGCCATCATAGAGCCTTGAAATTCAACAGGTACTGACTCACAGGATCCTTTCTTAAATCCCTTATTGTAGGCATCGAGTAACTTTTCATATTCTGCAGCTGCATTAGAAAAATTTATAATGGCCTTATCTTTGTCCCATTGACTTGAAGTGCTTGAATTCAAAGTATTATTTAAATTACTGCTAGCTCTCGCTACATGCTCTGCTTTGGTTTTTACTAAATTTTCTAAATTTTTAAGATTTAGTTCAGTTGTAGAGTCGTCACATTTGACTTCATTATTAGACTGATTCAATGCTATGGATTGAGCGAAACTCTCAGCAAGTTGACGACCCTCGTGCTGAGATAATAAAGAGCCTCTATATGAAAGAATTATGGCTAAACGATAGCTTTCGATCGGACTAGTGACAGCAAGCTTGTCCGAGAGTTCTTCATTCTTATTCTCTGACCCATTCTGACTTTCTGAACCGTCACGGTATGATTCATTCCTTTTTTCCCAGTATTCTTCAGCAAATTCTTTTACGGATGTATCTGATAGATAATAGAGTCCAAAATCCAGCCCATTCTCGTTTCTAAATTTTTCCACTTCCTTTCTGATCTTAATTATATCTTCTGCAAATTCACCGGGGGCTTTATACTTCTTACCATTAAGTTTTCGTATGATTGTGTTCTCCCCTTCATCGAAAATCTCATTTAATCTCTTAAAAGTTTTTATTGCTTCTGGCGTATCCAATACGCTTTCATGATCTGATTGTGCCCATGCAAATTTGACTGAGATACAGAAAGACAGAATACCTATATAAAATAGCCTTCTAATTAGTAACCCATAATTTTTGTTCATGCTAAATCCTCCTCATTATAGATTGAGGGTTTTAGTTTATGCTTTTAAATAATTACTTTCCTCATACAAACTTATGAGGCATAAAAAAATTATTGGAGACTCAAAGGCAGTAGTAATAGGATAACTTCTGCTCGATTATGCGCACCAAGTTTGGCACGAAGATTGGCATAATGGGATCGAACAGTCGTCATAGCGACTTCATCACGCCGGCATATCTGTTTGAATGATATGCCCTCCAGCAAATCACGTGCTATCTGGCATTCACGCGGTGTTAATCCATAACAGTCGCACAACAATTGATTCGTTAAACCAACTTGATTCTGATTATCGCGTAATGTAATAATTGCATATGACTGTTTGTGACTCAATTTCAGGTGGTCATTAGTATTTTTCGGTGCTAACAACGGGGCCACATCAAAAATTAAAACTTGACTCGAACCATTGTTCTTAACCCACATTCTGCCACTCGTATTGATGGATTCTGGGTGGAATACTTGCAATAACAGTTTTTCAAATTCGCTCTGGTGACCGTGTTCTTTGAATTCCAGTCGACGAGAAATCAGCTTAAGGCCACTATCCTCCCGCAACATCTGCTGGGCTTTCATGTTGATAAAATGCACTTTTATACTGACATCAATAATGATTATTCCCGATTGATGATGGTATAAAGACTGAAAGAAACTATCATGTTGTGAATGTAATGAACCAATTCTTTCGCCTAGTTCAAATGCCTGTCTGACAAAGGGCGAAATACGCTGCATTTTTTTAACATCATGCTTGTTAGCATGCCCCTGGCGAGGCGTTCGATGTGGAGCCAGCAATAGAATACGTCGCTGATTTTTAATCAGAGTCGATGAGATAAAATAACGCAAATCATCGGGGCGGAGTAAATCTGTATAAAATTCATTATTATCCATTTCTTTTTCGCTAAGTAACTGATGATCAAACCCTATGTCACCTTCCATTGTCGATAGCAAATAGTTATGACGTGGGTTGACGTTGAGATAATAATTTATGTAGTCGCTCACAGACGCGTCATTAATCCCAGTGGAATAGAAATGGGAGGGATGTCCTGAGCGCAAATCATACCCTTCAAGGGTCGCTGACTTGGCATTAATATAATTGCAGAGATTTGCTAAAGCATCTGACCAGAGTTGATCATCCCAGGCCGCCTGATAGCAGCTCGATATAGTTTTGAATAAATCCTGATCTGACTTCCCCACTTATCTTGTTCTTCCTTTTCGCAGATTAATTTTTACAGTGTGTCCTTTGTCAACAACTATCCATCTATCAAAATTTTGACTACATTATACATAATCATCGATTTGGCTGAGTATTTCGGCCCATAAGTATGAGATTTTTTGCTGTAATTATTTGAGATAGATTGTGCTTGGGCTAAAAACTCGATATTGGCCCAGTGCCGACGAAGCTTATGTGGACTCTCCCGTGTCAACAACCAAATGGGGGGTGTAAGCCCAAACTCCAGATTTTCCCGTCAGCTGCAACTTAACTCTGAGATGATCGTATCTTAACCAATCATTTGCTATATGGCCAATTTGAATAGCCAAGTAGCCATTGGCTAAATAACATTGCCTCTTGCAATTATTGGCCATGTGGTCCAGGATGGTCAAGTTGAGTATACCCATCTTGGCCACTAGCGATGAAAATTGGCCGTATCTTGCCGATTACCACTGGCAGAGGCCGAAAAACTAGTCGCCTCCATCCGGGATAAGGGTGAACGGAAAAATCTGGGGTTTGGGCTTACACCCCCTACTTGGTGCGATTGTGACCTTCCCTGAAAAGCTTCAAAAGTTTTGTGAGTTAATAAAAATATGCAGCACAGATCAAAGTAATTTAGATGGCACTGTGAAAATTAAATTACTCCAGCATAGAAAATATATTGAACAAGAAAAACTATTGGGTGTACCGAGCAATACGAGGACAGTAGATGACGACTATTACTACTCTGATTTAGTTGGAGATGAAGTCTATTTCACTGGTACTAACGAAAATCACGAAATTTCAACGTATGAAGCACCTAACAACATATACATACTTAGGTATAAAAAAGACAAGCAGATCGTTGATGCAATTTCAATCAGACCAAAACGATTGAGTAACTGTGGCCTGGATGTCACAAAAATACCTGATTTTAAAAATATATTCTCTCCTGATGACCCCAAGCTATGTCTAAACAGTACGTCACTTAATGAATACTTTCGAACAATGGAGGGATCCTTCAGTTCACCCTGGAGCCTACCCCTCTACTCTTCTTATTGTTGGGGGCTAATAGACCCTGGTGGAGCTGGATCAGGCACGGGCAGTATATATATAAGCTGTACATTAGGAGATCGGAATAGAATTCCACTACTTACCGTCAGTTTTGAATACGATGAATTAGGTGAGTTTCAACATGGTTCGGATTACTATGAATTTGACCAAAATTATTCAACCAGCAAAGAAGGCACACTCACCGGCTTTCTAGATCGAGCAGGCAGTGTTGTTCCAGACTATATAACATGGGTTTCTGAAGATATTGATTAGCAAGCACCCAGCATAATCAATAGGGAAGGCATGCAAGCTTGAAAAAGAGCAGCCGAATGATTCAATGTGGGTTTGTGAAAGTGATCATTATGAACAGACCCCAAGTTGAATTACCATAGCTTCTTATTGTTTAGCATATATTCTTATATCAAATTTGGCGATACCCTGAGCTCTTCATAATAGATGGCTATGAGGTTTGTACTCAACAATTCTTTAGTTAATTAATGTTTGAATCTTGACTTTACCCTCATATTGCCCCCATTATTAGAATGTGGAACCGAAAAAGCTAGAACTATTTGATTTTATTCGTGATCAGATCGTGATGAATGGCATTGCACCCACTCAGCAAGAGATGATGAAAGGTTTAGGGACCAAAAGTAAGCGTCATTTAGATCTGATGATTCAAGAATTAGTAGATGATGGCTGGATTCACCGTCGAGCAGGTAAACGCCGAGGAATAACGCTGACAGATATTACTCTACCTAGGCAATTTCCCATTGCAAAGATTTCTGCCGGCACACCACTTGAACCAATCCCAGATAAGCATCGGTTTGATATTTATGCCATGCTATTTCCACCGGGTGCCTTCCCGTATGTGATTAATGGCCAAAGTATGATTAATGAGGGATTTCAGGATGGAGATTTAGTGATATTTCTACCAGCTCGAAACAACGAAATCAAAAACGGGGACTTGGTTTATGCTCAAATTGACGGCACAGACGCTGCTTTTAGACGAATATATATACGACCGGACCAAATCATTTTAGAAGCCGGTAATCCTGAGAATAAAACTCTATTCTATGAACCTGAACGTGTTGAAGTCAGAGGCAAATTCCACAAATTAATTGGCATGAATCGATGAGACGATTTTGGCCTCGAGCGTTTGTTCATGCTGATATGAATTGCTTTTTTGCTGCAGTAGAGCAGCTTGATGTACCAGAGCTCGTTGGTGCACCTGTGGCCGTAACTAATGGTCTCACCGGCACCTGTGTCATCACCTCAAGTTACCAGGCACGTGCGTGTGGAGTAACAACCGGTATGCATATCAAAAAAGCCAGGCAACTATGTCCTGATATTGTTCAACGACCAGCTAGACCCAAGCGTTATGCTGAGATTTCAGCACGTATCATGCACGAACTAACAGCAATTTCTCCCGATGTTGAGATTTTTAGTGTGGATGAAGCCTACGTCGATATCACTCGTATGCAAAAAATGTATGGCCACCCTATCGATATAGCACGCAAGATTAAATCTCGAATATATGAAGTTTCAGGACTCAAGTGTTCAGTCGGTGTCTCTGAAGGAAAACTAACCGCCAAATGGGCGGCCAAGCAAAATAAACCAGATGGATTTACGGTGCTCAAGCCTGAAGACACTAAGCAGACTCTTGCTCCAGTGAACGTAACGGATATATGTGGAATTGCTAGAGGTATTTCTGAGCATCTTGAACACCACGGGGCGACTACTTGTGGACAAGTCGCGCTGATGCCAATGACCGTTTTATCAAAACGCTGGAGTAATATTGGCAAACGATTATGGCTCGTCTGTAATGGCCATGATCCTGCTGTGATAGAGACGACTATTCCCGATCCAAAAACGGTTGGTCATGGAAAAGTGATGCCACCAAATACACAAGATCGTGATGTGATCTTAATGTATCTGCAGCACATGAGCCAGAAAGTCGGCACTCGCTTACGCAAACATAATCTAGTCGCTTCAAAATTTAGTGTGGGACTTCGTACCGTCTGGCAATGGCTTGCTGATGATTACCACATCAATTTCACTAATGATGATAAAGATATCTATGCGCTCTGTCAGCGATTAGTCCAGAACAAATGGAATAATCATGGTGTATTTCAAGTGCAAATAAATGCACTTAATCCTGTACCAGCTGGGCAAATCGATTTATTTAATCCACCTAAAGAAAAAAGGATACAACTGAACAATATTAAAGATAGGATTAATCAAAAGTATGGTGAATTCTCACTGGCTCCTGCTACACTGCTAGGTCGGTCAGATATGCCCAATGTGATTTCGCCTGCCTGGAAACCATTTGGACATCGAGAAACGTTACAAGCGGGAGGTTATGATGTGCGGGAAAACAGCAACGATAGCGACATATCGAGAATACTACGAGCACTTCCTCGTATCGGATGAACCACCAGAAGGTGGGTTAGAGCGTTATAACATATCCCCTAGTCGCTATCGTCGAAAAAACGATCAAGATAGTATCATCTGGGAATACCTGCCCACAATCAGGTCAATTAACGGTGCTAGGCATTTTGACATGCTCATCTGGAAATTGATTCCACACTGGTCGAAAGGAATTCTACCGTCTTTCAGTACGTTTAACTGCAGAGTTGAGCCCGGTGAATCATTTTCTGAAACAATGAAGAAAAAAGCATCATTTCGTACTGCGTGGAATAAAGACCAACGTTGCCTAATACCGGTTTCATGGTTCTATGAATATGATCAAAACACAAAGCCTAAACAGCCTTATCTGATTCGGGATATTAATGAGCCCTTTCTTGTCTTTGCTGGACTTTGGGATTCATCAACAACTGATGAGCGTGAAGATAGGGTTTCTTGTACGATTATCACAACTGATGCAAATGAAATATTGAAACAAGTCGGCCATCCTCGAAGCCCAGTTATCATTGACGCAAATAACTATGATCTGTGGCTAACCGGGACTAAAGATGCGGCCGAAAAACTACTACTGCCCTATCCTTCCGATACACTTGAAGCACTGCCAATGCCGCTAGAAATTAATATCCCAACTTATGATAGTTCCGAATTAATTAAGGATGTTATCTAGGATTGATTCTTCTGAACAGGTTATTTCTGTATTAGCCCACCGAATAACATGGAAATCTGACTAAATAAGGGTATCACCCATATCCATGACTGGGAAGACTGGCCAATTGTTTGACGAATAATGCACCAGACTTACACTGCAATAACTCGTGAGTCATAATCCCTAAATATTAATGAAAACGGTACCATAATAATCTCAGTAGATGGTATTTGGTAATTAATATATTGGTTTTGCATCAGGTCAATCAAGATTGTACAGAATTAATTATTGCGTATAATATGTAGTAACGTTACTACTATTAATAATCAGGAGGTGTATGATGAGTATCACCACCCTTTCCAGTCGAGAATTTAACCAGGACATTGGTAAAGCCAAGCGTGCTGCAGAAAACGGCCCGGTCGTCATCACCGATCGCGGCAAGCCGGCGTATGTGCTATTGGATATTGATGATTACCAGGCAATGGCAGACCAGACGCCCAGCATTGTTGAATTGCTTGCTCATCGAGCTGCTGCAGAGATCGAATTTGAGCCGGATAAGCTTAATGAACCCCTGTCCAGTGATATCAACTTGACCTGATGTATTTACTCGACACGAACGTTATTTCAGAATTACGAAAAGCACCGACCGGCAGGGCCCATACCAATGTCGTGATCTGGGCCGAATCGGTGGCCAGCATTAATCTGTATATTTCAGTCATCACTATCCTTGAAATTGAAAAAGGTATTCTGAAGGTTGGACGCCAGGATGATAAGCAGGCCGCCATACTTCGTGCTTGGTTTGATGATCATGTCATCCCGGCTTTCAATGATCGAATATTGCCTATTGATGTCGCCATTGCAAAAAAATGCGCAGCATTACATGTTCCGGATCCAAGGCCTGAGCGTGATGCCATTATTGCCGCCACAGCAATAGTACACGGCCTTGAACTTGTTACGCGTAACATCAAGGATTTTGAATCTCTACCTCTTAAAATTTTGGATCCGTGGGTTGCATAAAGGTATTGCCAATGAATCATAAATGGCAATAGGTTTTTGCACTGGTTAACTCATTGATTTTTTTGAGCTGGTTTTTGTTGTGCGGAAACGATCGTTTTTGCAAATCACAATTAATCTAGATTACCCTGGTGATACTAATGTTGACACTGGTGGGTTTAGGTCCAATTGTTTACAGATAACTAAAAAGGTGAATTGTATTGCTACAATTCACCTTTTTTAGAGCAGTTTTGCAGTTTTACCAACTTACCTAAATTCTTTTCTTAAACGCTTTATTAGTTCATCAGTATCTAACCGTGATGTGATTTTAGCATCAAAAATGTAGTGGCCACCATGCCCAGTGAAGCTAAGTTTGCCACTCTTTGAGTGTTGATCGAAATTTAGTTTTTCAATCACTCTAATTTGTTTATCATCGCCAGAAAAGTCATCATGCTCAATAAGTGTTACTTTTATTTTTCCTTTAAAACCTCTATTTTCAGTCCAGAACGAATAAGGGTCAGCTTCTTCATTACATTCATAGTCGCGACTAAGTACTTCTCTTCTTCGATTATCATCTACACTAAAATATGCACTCATTTCATCACTACCTTCATCCGGATTTGTTTCGTCAGAACAAACCAACTTAAAATAACTCTCGCCATTTTCTAGGTGTTCTAGAGTTTTTTCCTCGAACGACATTGGTTCAGTACCTTGAATTATTGAAATGTCAGTATACATTTTTGCAATCAAATTATAGGTCTGACGTTGGTCCACGGTGATTTTTAAGAAATATTCTCCACCTAGTCTATCAATTCCAGATAATATTACATCATCAACATGATATCCAAATTGCATGGTTCCTTCAGAAAAACCCATGACTGGAGCAAGAGCTGAATCGCCAATTTTTTCTAATAGTTCATACTTAATAAAGTGATCGGATACATTTTCAAATTTAAACTCTAATTTTTGATCAAGATCAAATTGATCACTTTGCGTGAATCTAAGGTCATAGTAGAAATCCCTTTGTTCTAGATCACCAAATGTACTAGGAAATACAGGTTTCACTGAATTACTCTCTCCGTTTGGCATGAGTAAACAGGAATCTAATTCTGATCTACAATCATGTCTTTGTATAATCACATCAATTTCACCCATTTTTGCAGTATCAGTAAAATATGTTTTTATATAGAATTTTTCAAGTACAGAATACTTTAATCCCCGTTCTGGATCTTCATCAAAAGGAATTAATGGTTTAGTGATGTTATGAGCTGCATAAACTTCAGATTTGGTATCCTGATTTGGCGTTCTTGAAAAAGAGCGAACTGAAATTGTTTCCGGATTTTCTGATTCAACAAGTGTCCAAACTGCATGACCGGGGGCTAATGAGTATGTTCTATTATGTCTTGGACTTGTGCTATGACTTAGATTATTCGTTAATTTATCTGCATCGGCAGGTGTGCAAAACTCATGATAGCCCGCGAAATCAAATGTTAACATGTCATTTTCACTCCCGGCCATAGCATAATGTTTGGGGTGTTGCACACAACCTGCCTCAATAGATGGTTCTACAAACATCATCGTAAAGCGTCCTTTTTCATTTGCGTCTGCTAGTGTTTCTTCTGAAAAGTCGCTTGCTTCATACTCAATCGGGCGTGTTTTACCAAAGTCTTCATGCGGTGCAATTGCAGGCCAAACATCAAAAATATCATGTATAAAATATCCATTGCCAAATGCATTCAAGTATTCATCGGCGGTCAATGAATTTGGCCTATTATTTACGATGTACCGGCCCTCATCAGTTCGAGATAGCGTTGCTTGTTGACCATCTATATCAGTATTTACAAAAAAGAAAATTCTTTCTGAATCTCGCTCCCATTCATTTACTGTTCTTAAGAGCATTTCGGCTTTTTGAATATTCTGTAACTGAGCTTCATTTCTCGAAAAAGTTGATATATCAGAAAAAAATAAATAGGCAGGCGCACCGTTAAATTGTACTCGCACACCTAATAGTCCAGTTTCTGTTCCCTTAGTTCCATGATGATATGTACCAAAGAAGTGGTCATTTTTATCCTTATACTGCAAGAGACTTTCAGGGTCTGTAATATAGTCGTCGCCAATTATTCGGGGTTCTCTAAAACTTAGATGTGGAATGATTGGATCAAGGGCTATTTTACTTAGTAGTAGGTATCCATTCCCAGGACCGTCACCAAGCACATTTTCCGGTGACAAATGATAGGGAAAATCAAACTCTAACTGATTGATGATTACAGTGCGAGCTTTTTCTGAAAAAACACCGGAAAGAACAATAAGATCCTGTTGACTGATATTTGCTTTGTTAGCCAAACTATTAATGTAATTTTGTGCAAGTTCTAAACTTAGACCTTCAGTTTGATTTACACAATCAATCGCATCTATATATCCGGTAACAGATTTGCCTAGATTAAATAATTGGTGTGGACTTATATTAAGAGGGAGAAAATGAGCAGAGGTAATACCCATGATTACACGAAGTGCATTTTCACCAATTTCTACTGGATCAACTATATCGTGGTCTATCGGATCTTCTAATGCAGAGTGCCATAGTTTGTATGTCGTCAGATGATTTGGGACAGTTAGTTCTTAAAATTAAGAGAGACTATCCGATCATATCACTTGCCTGAGATCAGGCACACAGTTTTAGGTTTTCGCACCTCCTTTGGTTTAACGTTTGTTGTTTAATAACGGCTCGCTCATCGATGATTTGCTGATATCGACCATAATACATAATCATCCAGTACGGTAGACAGATAATACCAACCCCAGCCGATGATTTTGAAATAGGTAAAATCAGTCTGCCATAATTCATTGATTCGCTTGGTTGGCGTATGGAAGGTATCACTGGCCGATAGCAGAATATAGGCCGGTGAGGTAATCAGGTCATGGGCCTTCAAAATACGGTAAACACTGGACTCAGAGATAAAGTACCTGTGTTCATCGGTAATTTGCCAGGCCAGTTCACGAGGTGATTTCTCCGGGTACTGAAGTGCAATCTCGAGACATTGCTCTTTGACTGATTCGGGGAGTTTGTTCCAGAACCGTTGGGGAGATTTACAATGACTTTCCAATGCATCAGGGCCACCCATTTGATAGAGTTGATACCAACGGTAAAAACTGCTGCGAGCAATACCCAGTTCCGCTAATGTCCTACTCACGGGAAGTTCACTGGCTTCAACTATATGGATAATTTCCACTTTTTCAGCCGCCGACAAACTCATTCGTCGTCCCACGTCGAGTCCAAGCCAAGCACACTTTTTTTAAGCACCGTATTCTTCAAAACAACATCGGCCAGTGCATGTTTTAGCTGATTGTTTTCTTTGCGAAGTTCAGTCACTTCCTCTGAATTGGCTTCACGCTTAATATCACCGGCCAAACGTTGTTTCCCGGCTTCAAGAAAGTCTTTGCTCCAACGGTAATACGTATTCTGATTGATCCCTTCCCGGCGGCATAACTCGGCAATACTATCCTCACCTCGAAGACCGTCTAATACAATCCGAATCTTTTCATCGGCTGAATATTTATGACGGGTGTTGCGTTTAATTGCTTTAACTAATTTCTCTGAGTTATATTTACTCATCTTAAGACTCCTATAAATTACTATTAAATTAACAGAAGTCTCTCTTGTTCAGAACATCAACTTTGTCTCATATCCTCTGACGGGATACAGTCTTTACATATATCAAAATATGGTTTGTATGTTGTATTAGAGCAACACAGAAACTGTAATTTAAGCATGGCTGGAATTTACCTTATTTGGGGTTGGGCAGTGCGCTGGGAAAAGCGGCACTTATCTTGCAGGTGAAAGTCCTGTTGTGGAAGGAGTACCAGCTCCGCCACATAGCGAGTCTTGCGTTGCTGGCGGTAACAAAAGTGACGAAGCGTAGACAGCGAAATATTCGAGCCGGAACCGAATGGTGAACGTGATAGCTCCGAAAAACCATAGTTGTGGAATGCCGATACCTTTGCTCAGGTAGCAGGCCATGAATGCTGAAAGGTCAACTGGAAATCCAATCAGCATTATCCATCGGAGTCTCAGGCGCTGGCGAGTTTATAAAGATAAGTGACTGAACCCAGGAGATCCATGTGTTTCCTGCAAGGATGGCAGGTAATTCAGGGCAAGCGTAGAAAGTGAGTGCTGAATGATGAGCATATGGAAGTCTGAGCTGACCATATTAGTGATGAAACAGGGTAATGCCTGCGGAGCGAAGGGTCAGCAGAATAAACGAGCGAAAGAGCGAAACAATGACCGTACACAGCATCGACGGAACTAAAACATGGTTAACGAAACTTAATCGCATCGGTGAACTATCGGCCGGTCAACGTCGAATGGTGTTCAATAATCTTGGACATATTATTGATTTTGACATGCTGAAAGAACTCTACGACAGCCTCAATGGACGAAAAGCGGTTGGCGTAGATAACGTGACTAAAAGTGCCTATGGTGAAGACCTGACTGAAAATCTTATTGATCTTCTATCGAGAATTCGCAAAGGCACTTATAAACCTAAACCCGCCCGCATCACGGAGATTCCCAAGGAAGACGGCAGTAAACGGCCTCTGGCTATTTCATGTCTTGAAGACAAGCTTGTTCAACTTGCTTGCAGCAAGATATTGGGTAGCATCTATGAACCGCTATTTCTTAACTGCTCCTACGGGTTTCGTCCGGATCGAGGCTGTCATGATGCAATCAAAGCCCTCAATAACGCGACTTTCCGGAATTGGAACGGTGCTGTAGTGGAGATTGACATAAAGCAATATTTCAATCGTATCCCACACGATGAGATGATGGATTTTCTGAATCGAAAGATATCGGATAAACGTTTTCTCAGGCTGATCCACGTTCTGATGAAGATGCCAACTATTGAGGGGAAAGAAATCACGATTAATTCGCGAGGTTGTCCGCAAGGCTCAATCATTTCACCCATTTTGGCAAACATCTACCTTCACTATGTAATTGACAGCTGGTTTAATTCTATCAGCCAATCGCATATCAGGGGCCGAGCCGAAATGGTGAGATACGGCGATGATATGGTTTTTATCTTTGAACACATGCATGAGGCCAAGCGCTTCTACAACGTGTTGCCGAAGCGACTTCGTAAGTTTCAGCTTGAACTGCATAAAGAAAAATCAGCGATTCTTCCGGCAGGCCATGTTGCGGCCCTGAAGGCGCATACGGCTGGCACACGTCTACCGACTTTCAACTTCCTAGGGTTTACCTGCTATTGGGGTAGATCGCGTCGTGGTCACTGGAGTTTAAGATTCACCAGCCGCCGTGACCGATTCACTTCAAAGCTCAAGGCTATGCGGGTATTTCTAAGAAAGAGACTGACGACCCAAGATACACCCGGTCTATTGAGGTCCGTTATTCGGGTTATCACAGGTTGGGTGAATTATCACAATATCTCTTACAATCAGAGACGGGTGTCCAGTTTCATTGAGATCTGTAGAGAGGGTATCACGAAGAATCGTGTGCTGATGTACGCTAAGAATTAACAGACTCGAGTATTTTATTAAAAAATTCTATTTTAAAGTTTCTAATGCATTTTTAATTGTAGATTCTTTTTCGGTTCTACAATAGAATGGCTGATGTCTTTGACATTCTTCTTCACGAGTTCTGTCAACATATGAAATACCATTCGTAATCATCCGCCTGACACATGCTCTTATAGCCAAATCTACACATTGTTCAAAGGTATAAGATTGACTTTTTATTCTCGGTTTATTCTTTTTTGTTTTAGGTGGAGTCGTTTTTCGATGTGCAACTTTGCGTTGACGACTGTCCTTTGTTATCTTACTTACTTTGCTATTACTCCATATGCCTTCAATATAATTACCATCTTTCCAATAGTAAACGCCTAGTCCTGTCCTTTTGGCATTAACCCAATTACCAGTAAATTTGTCACCATTATTCCAGTAGTAAATGCCGTAGCCATGACGTTGGCCATTTTTTAAGAATCCTTCATAACGACCATTATCGTATTTAATGATTTGGTAACCATTATTGATTTTCCAATTATTAAAGTTTTTGGTGATCTGATTTAATTTTTGACTAGTCTCCTTTGTGATTTTAATTGAATCAATATTTGCAATTGCGATATCGAACTCACGTAAGGTTCTGTCCTGAATATCATAGATACGAGAAAGCGAATCTTTGATCCTTTTAACGTTCAATTGGATGGGCTTGGAGACAAATTCATCCAGCGCTTTATCAACGCTTTTTCTAGTCAACTCTACAGCGGTTTTATCTGATTTTTTTAATAAGCTTTGATATTGATTGACTTTTTCTCTGCAAACTTTTACTTGATTATTTCCTTTGCTACGGGCACACGCTAGTGCCTTGCTATAACCCAAACAGGCTTCATATGTACCGAATACTGGGCCACATTCTGTATTTCGTGGCCAGCATCCAGTACACCTTTTTTCGTTAAGGCATTGAACTGAAGACCTGCAATTACTTAAAATAGTTTGACCGCAATTAGAGGATTGATTTATCAAATAATCAGCTCTACTCTTCCATGCATACGCTAATTCATCACATTCCACCATTGATTGTGGACCAATGGGAGGAAGTGGATCGGTCAAAAATGTTTGTGCCGAAGCTTGATTAAATAATAGAAGTGTAATTATTAGATACTTAACCATTCCAATGACTAAATATTTCTATTGAGTATCGCTTTAGAATAATGACTAAAAACCATCCATATATTTAGAGTAAAGTTTCATGTGTTTTTTGTATCCAAAAAATCTTTCAATAAAATCAGTATCTACATGATGTCTAGTTCCATCAATTTCATCCTTGCTTTCAAAATTAATGATTTGATTAGTGATATCTTTTATCTTGCGAACTTCAAGGGCTACGACAATTCCATCATTCCACGCTCTATTTGAATCAACATCTATCATCCAATGCCAATCCAGATACAAGTTGGATTTTTCGATATGCCAAGTTCCGACAAGCCCTCCCCACTTGACTCTATCAATCGTATAGGAAATTCCATCTTTTCTAAATATATGAATCAAATCTGGTCCAATTTTCCAAACCCCAATGATTTTTTCACTAAACTTTTTATCTTTATTGAATAATTGATCAAAAAGTAATTTAGTAGCCAATCCATCTGCAATATATCCGTTGTCGAATTGAAATTTACTTGCCTGCAACTGTGTGTTCTTTCCGAAAACACCATCAATGGTGCCAACATCATATCCCAGATTCTTTAACTCTCTTTGGACTTCCTTGATTTCTTCTTTTGATAACTCTTGATTCTTTAGGATGAAACTTTCCAATTCTTCATTTTCTTCTGCGCGAGCGATCGATAAAACATCAATGCCTTGTATTGTAGATTTGCTAATATCTGCCCCGTGGTCAACTAATGTTTCGACAATTGTATTGTGTTTATTGATGGCGGCAAGCATAAGTGCTGTAACACCATCATTGCTTGTTTGATTAATTTTCGCATTATTGTCTAGCAAGAATTTTACGGCTTTAAGTTGGCCTGCATTAGCTGCAAACATGAGTGGCGTAAATCCATCTTCGTTTCTACTGTTAATATCAATTCCCTTCACCCAAAGCATTATCATAATTTCTATATTTCCCATCTCTGATGCGACAAGCATATGGTTAATATTTGGTTTAAATTCTTTAGTTTCCACTGACTTGTTAGGCTTTATTTTGTTCTCGATTATAGTTATCAATTCGTCATTACCAAGTTGAATCGCTTGATCCAATACTGACGTACCATCTGGCATGGGAATTGCCGGATCAGCTTTATGTTTGACCAAATATTTTGCTATTTCTACATTATTCGACACCAAAGCTAAATGAAGTGGAAGCCAGCCACTTTTCCCTGCAAAATTTACGTTTGCACCTTCATCTATAAGTAACTTAACTAAATTAAAGTTCGACAAATTGACAGCATGAGACAATAGAGTCTCTCCATCACTAAGCTCAAAATTTACCTCAAGATCATAATATAGGAGCGATTCCATGGCTGTAGCATCCGATGATATAAGAGCATTTTGTATGAATTGCTCAGCTACATGATCAGCATAGCCACTATTTACGTTTGTAGTTAGAAAGACAGACAAGATACTTATTTTATAGAAGTATTTCATTTTCAATTCTGTATGCCTAGTTTGAATGTAGAGCCAATTTTTCTATCCCATTCTTTTTCATCCAGTTATGCAGGTTTGCCTCGGTCGTATCATACCGATTAGCGATAAATTTCTGAGTAGAACCATTTGCTAGCAACGTTTCAATTTCAGGACGAAATGGATCTAATTTACTTTTTCCTGGGCCTTTAGGTCGACCCAATGGTTTACCTGAGGCTTTTCTGGCTCGAAGTGCTTCCTTAGTACGTTGTGAGATCAAATCACGTTCAATTTCTGATGCCATCGAGAAAGCCATTGCGACAATCTTACTCTGAATACTCTGGTCGAGTTGCCAATTTCCTTTAACTGCGTAGATATTAATTCTACGCTCCAAAGCAATAGACAGTATTTCCATACACTCCAGCATTGAACGACCCAAGCGAGATAATTCGCTGACGATAATACTGTCGCCTTCTTTTGATTGATTAAGCACATCAGCAATTTTGCGCTTTTTCCAGGAAATCCGACCAGATGCTTTTTCTTCAATAAATTTGACTTGCCCAAGGTTCTTGGAATTGGCTAATTTGAGAATATCGGCCTTGTTTTTATCCACATCCTGATCGATTGTGGATACTCGTAAATGGTTCTGTTCCAACAAAGGTACGTAAACTCTCACAAATAATTATTCATTTTATTAGTTTTTGACCTTCCTAAGTGAAAGTAAATTTCTAAAGTGACATCTAAGTAGTATTTAAATTTAAAAATTTTCTAGTCATAAAGAGTTAACAAATTTCCAGCCTTCATTGTATGCTTCCTCGATATCGCCTTCACCTATGTCAGAATAATAACCGCCAGTAATTGCTTTAAGTCTTTCTTGTGGTGTTCCATGATGATCTATACTAGTGTAATCTGTATCTCCCATTTCTTCAAAAGCGTTTCTGGCTGGATCAAACTCTGTTGTCTTAAATTTGTGTCGATGACTTAAATACCAGCCCGCAAGAAAATCTGCATGTAATTCCATATTTCTAGTTCTGGGTCTCTCATGTTCTCCATTTCTAATTTTTTTGAATTGTAAAATATGGGCGAACTCATGAGCCATTATTGCAGGAACTGAATACCCAATGCCATTATCACGTTGCAACTCTCTAAGCATGAGTTTTGTTCCAAATATTATTGTGCCATCTGCATCGGGATAATTTGAGATATTTTCAGAGGTTGCAAGTGCATTTGGTGATTGTTCATCCATAAAGAATCCCCGCGGTGAAACTTTAAAAAAAGTTACTAATCTTTGCCCTTCCTCATTATATGCGTTAGTAATATTTAGATTTTGGTGAGGAAAATAAATCTCATTATTTCTCTGAATCGCTTGAAAAGCATTGCTAGTTATACTACACCCATCAAATTTTTCAGCTTGTACAGAAGGCACAAACATAAAAATTGCTAATATGATGAATATATTAAATTTAAAAATCATAATGGTTCTCAATAAAATTTACGAATTCAAGACTCGTAAATGTTCATACACACACCAATCAAGACAGAATAAATGGCTGCAAAAAGCAATTTTACCTCCATGGGCAGCTACTAGCACTATCATTAAACTCAATGATTGGACGGTTTGTGTGGTCCTCAACAAATTTTTCAATTTTTTTCCAACATCGTTGAATCGAGGGACGCGAAGCATTGTTATGTCTCAATGCATGGAATGTTGCATGTTGAATTGAACAACCCATATTCATTGCGGCAATATAGCTGTTCCGTTCTGCTAAATCAGCATCTGAAATAGGAACGAATAAATTATTGATTCCTTCGTAGGCCCTATTCAACGATTCATCATCACACGCAACCCCTAAGTTTGTGATAAATAAGACAATAAAAAAAATAATTTTTCTCATATGTTTATACTCCACTCAAAGCACAAAATGTTTAAATCCTATTATAGGAAATGCATAAAGGCCCTCCAAGGTTCTCTTTTAGGTTTAGGGCTCATATTCTAAAACGCAGTCAGGAGTTACGGAAATACCAGCAACAACTGAGCAAGATTCTCCAGAAGCTGGCATAAATACACCAAACCAAAGATTATTATCCTTGAAGGTGCCTATTTGTTTATCCAAATCAGGTTCAATATAAACACCTTCTCCATGCCTGTCGCCCTTTTCGAATTCTCCCTCGTAATAAGCACCGTCAGCATAAAAATAAGTGCCATAACCATGTAATTTTCCGTTCTGCCATTCTCCCTCGGACAGGCCACTGTCAGGATAATAATAAGTACCACGACCATGACGTTTTCCGTCCCGCCATTTACCGTTGTACTTTCCCCCATCAGCGTATTTCATAGTACCGTGGCCATTAAATTTATTGTTTCGCCATTCACCGTTGTACATAGCACCGTTAGCAAAATTTATAGTACCATGGCCAAAAAAATTCCCGCGCCTAAATTCACCGTTATACTTACTCCCGTCTATCAAAATAAATGTACCTTGACCATGAGGTTTATCGTCCTTAAATTCGCCTTCGTATTTGCTACCATTCGCAAAAGTTAAAATGCCATGGCCGTTATTACAATTTCCCTTACAAGAATCACTATAAGAATTCATCGATGCTACTAGAAACAGTATAAACAGAAATAACTTTTTTATATTAAATAATATCGATTTCGAATCAGCTCGAAGTAGCAATAACAACGAACTATCGGAAGAGCACAATACATTTATGATGGTTTTAAATTTGATTTGTCTGTCTGTGCGTTTTAACATTGTTTTTTTTCATCCAGTTATGTAGATTTGCTTCTGTTGTATTATATCGATTAGCGATAAATTTCTGAGTTGAGCCATTAGCTAACAACGCTTCTATCTCTGGACGGAAAGGGTCGAGTTTACTTTTACCTGGCCCCTTAGGGCGACCTAATGGCTTGCCAGAGGCTTTTCTAGCACGAAGCGCTTCTTTAGTTCGTTGTGAAATCAAATCGCGTTCTATTTCCGATGCCATCGAAAACGCCATCGCGACAATCTTACTCTGAATACTCTGGTCGAGTTGCCAATTGCCTTTAATTGCATAGATATTAATTTTACGCTCCAAAGCGATAGACAGTATTTCCATACATTCAAGCATTGAACGACCCAAACGGGATAATTCGCTAACAATGATATTGTCACCTGCTTTAGCTTGTTTCAGCACACCGGCAATTTTTCGTTTTTTCCAGGAAACTCGACCTGATGCTTTTTCCTCAACGAATTTAACTTGTCCTAAGTTTTTAGAGTTGGCCAACCCAAGGATATCAGCTTTATTTTTATCTAAGTCTTGGTCGGTTGTGGAAACACGTAAATAACCGACTGTTTTGTACTTTTGCTTAGGCATAAATTCATTAAATATTGCAAAATTAGAAGAAAAATTAATTATAGCAATTTAGCGATAATTTTAGTTATCATATTAGCAGTGAATTATATAGAACATATGTAATTCTATAAACGAACGTTTTCATCGAATAAATGCAAGAAATAGATGTACGTGAACAGCTTATGATAGAGGCCAGGTTGTCAGCCGATGATCTGCAGATAATAAACAAGCGCAGACGTGATCATAACCGCCTTGGGTTTGCCTACCAACTCGTCTATGTTCGAATTTATAACCAATTCCCCAGACAACAGCCATTTGAGGTTATAGATGACATTGTGTTGTTCATTGGCATTCAGCTAGATATATCGCCAGATGCTATTATTGAATACAGTATACGACGCGAAACCCTTTCAGAGCATCAGGATATTATTCGTGATTATTTGCAAATAAGACGTTTTGCAGATGTTCAACCAGAGACATATAGTAAATTCCTATTTGATGAGGCCTGTCGTCTTGAACAAACCCATGCTTTATTGGCCCGATTTAAAGAATACCTTAAACAGCAACGAATTCTTGATCCAGCTGATTACACGCTGGAACGCCTGATCCGCAAGGAACGCGCTAAGGCTCGTCAATACATATTTGAAAAACTGACCAATTCCCTGGGTGATGAACACCTTCAACAACTTGATAATTTATTAGTCGCTCAAGGTTCCTATTCCGGATTACATCAACTCAAACAAGCGCCACAGTCTACATCACCCAGTGCAGCCCTAAAGCTCATTAAAAAACTGAAGCGGATCGAACAAATGGGTTTGCTGAATGTAGACCTGGATTGGTTGAATAATAATTTCCAACGTTCGCTTGCACGTTATGCAAGCCGCTGTACGGCAACCCGATTGCGAGAATTGACCCGGGATCATCGTTATGCCGTACTCATGTGCTTTCTACGTCAGCTTTACCACTCGACTGTGGATGATCTGGTTCTGATGTATGACCGGCTAATCACTAAAATTGAAAACAGTGCTGAGGATGAGGTTAACAAATACATGATTGCCAGGCGCAAACAAATGAAAGGTGTTCTTGCCTCTTTCAAGTCCGTATCACAGCTATTGCTCGACAATGATGTACCAGATAATCAATTGAGATCACGAATATTTAAAACAGTTCCCGAAGCTACACTGACAGAGCAAATGACGGACATTGAAACTTGGTTGATTGGAAAATACAGCCATGTATTCAATCTGTTTGTTCAGCGTTATTCCTATCTTCGTCAGTTCTCACCACATCTAATCGAGCAGCTAGACTTTGATATGCAGGAAGAAAGCCAGTCCAGTGTTCTCGAAGCAGTTCAGTTATTGCGTGATCTAAACCAAACGAAAAAGCGAAAGCTTCCCGACAATCCGCCTATTAGCTTTTTACCTAAAAACATTCAATCGCTAATCAAGAAAGAGGGTGAGATCAGCAAACCGGCTTGGGAATCAGCAGTAATGAAAGCGGTTCGTGATGAGATTAAATCCGGCAATCTAGCGGTACGCCACAGCAAACGGTATGTACACATTGATAATTTTTTTATGCCGGATGAAAACTGGAAAGACATTCGGCTTGAGTTCTTTAAACGTGCCAAGCTTCCTGTGGACCCAGCCGCAGCAATTGATCATCTAACTGGATTATTGAATCAGTCTTATGATGACTTCCTTGAATACTTGCCAAATAATAAGTATGCACAGATCAATGATTCAGGGTGGCAAACGTCAAGGGATCCGGCCGAAAAGCTTGGCCCAGAAACAGCTACAGAGCTGGATAAACTGGAAAACCACCTCAAAAGCAAAATGCGAGTTGTAAAGTTGCCGGAATTACTCATTGAAGTGAACAACGATTTACAGTTCACACACTATTTTATGAGTGCATCCCAACAGCAAGCTCCGACGGTTAAAGATATTCGGGATATCATTGCTACTATCATGGCTCACGGCTGTAATATCGGCCCACACACCATGTCGCATCTAACGAATAATGTTAGCTACAATAAAATCAAGAATATTACCGACTGGATGCTAAGTGATGAATCTCAGCGTTCAGCATTAGCCAGGCTCGTTAAGGCCATCAGTAGTCTTGATATTACTCAGGCCTGGGGAACAGGAAAAACGTCGAGCAGTGATGCTCAACGTTTTGCAATGCGCCGTAAACTTCTGCAGCAGGGATACAGCCATCAATTTAATGACTTTGCCCTCGAGTTCTATTCTTTCATTGCCGATAACTACGCACCATTCTTTAGTATGCCTATTGTGTGCACGGATCGTGATGCGCCGCATGTTCTTGACGGTATCCTTTATAACGAAAGCGATCTGGCCTTAGAGGAACACTACACTGATACACATGGCTACACCGAAATAAACTTCGCTGCTTTCGCCATGTTGGGTCGGCGGTTCTGCCCACGAATAAAAGGACTCAAATCACAACGCATTTATCGAATCGATAAAAATAAGGATTATGGCTCACTTGATGTTCTGGTTAATCAGCATGATCGCACAATCCACCTCGACTGGATTGAAGACCAGTGGGATCGAATGGCTCAGTTTTACGCATCACTTGAGACAGGTCACAGCACCGCATCGATTGCTTTGAAGCGCTTAAATGGTTTCTCTGGTAAAAATCATTTTTACCGGGCAAATCGTGAATTAGGCCGTATTTTTAAGACAATCCATATTTTAGAATTCATGTCTGATGAAAGTATGCGCCGCCGTAACCGACGTGGTTTATTAAAGATTGAGCAAATGCATGGCCTGGCTCGTGACCTAAATTATGGTCAGCGCGGTCGCCTGACTAAACGCAACTGGCGGGAGCAAAAGCATAGCTGCAGCTGCTTAACCCTGATTCTTGCCTGTATTATTTACTGGCAGGCTAAAGAAATGCACCGGGTATTGATTGATGAAGTGACGAATGAAGATCCAAAGCTCAATTTATCCTTGCTTAAACACGTTAGTCCAGTCTCGTGGGATAATGTAATTCTTTATGGCGAATACATTATTGAGTCAGAATTGATTAAAACTGAGTTCGCTTAGCGTACATCAGCACACGATTCTTCGTGATACCCTAATTACCCGGAAATTACAGCCGTGCTCTCTTCTGAACTATCCGTTGTGACGATTATCCTTGCTTGGATTTTCTTGAAAGAGAGAATGACTAAGGTTCAATTTTTCGGGGTTGCGTGCCTATTTTTATGCACGACTGTTCTCACTTTATTAGAATGAAATCGGTTTTGTTCTTATATGGACACCGCCGGATTGACAAGTAATATTTTTAGCGTCAGTATCGCCTGCATTCTTATATCCGGCCTGTTGTTGGAATGGGTTATCATTCCTGGCCTGCAGAGTATTCGCCAACGGGGCCCTATCTACCTATCGAGGTTTTCCCTCTTAGAACCCACCGGGTTTGACCCGTTGCGGTTCGACCTGTTTCGCCTTGATCATCACTTGAGCAATACGTTACCTTAAAATGGTGCTTTGTTAATCTTGATTGCGTTTCAACCGAGCACCGGACTCGATTGATAAACTTGTTTACGGGACACTAGCACCCAGCTGATACGGCCCATCTTATTAGCTAAAGCTACCGCTGCTTTATTAGGGTGGGTACGTTTAAGCAGTTGCTCCAGCCAAGGCTGGCCCGGGGTCTGTCCCATCGCCTGGCAGCGTTTGAAATGGCGAATCACTGATTTAGCTCCCTGAACAAGCAGATAACGCAAATACCAATTGCCGCGTTTACTGATCCCCAATAAACGTTCCTTGCCACCCGAAGACGCTTGCCGCGGCACTAATCCTAAATACGCTGATAAGTGACGGCCATTACGAAATACCTGTCCATCACCTAAATGTGCCGCCAGTGCACTGGCCGTTAACACGCCCACACCCGGGATCGTCGCTAATAATTGACTGTTTGGATTGCTTGCATGCCAGCATTGAATCTGCGCATATATACGATCACACCGCTCAATCAACTCATCATGCTGGGCCTTTAACTCTAAAACTAATTGACGCACCTGAAAAGGTAATTCATTCTCAGCGTCTTCAACGATATCCCCAATCTGGGAAAACGCCTTCAGTCCCCGGGGCAATACCATTCCATATTCAGCCAACACCCCACGTATATGATTGCTGATACTCACACGTTGGCGAACTAACAGATGCCGCGAATGATGCAAATGCAATACCGCTTGTTGCTCCGGCGTCTTTGCCTCAACAAAACGCATAGTCGGTCGTTGTACCGCCTCACAAATCGCCTCGGCATCGTTTTGATCATTCTTATTACCCTTTACATACGGCTTTACAAAGGCCGGGGCCATCGCCCGGACCGTGTGACCCAGCCGAGTGAGTGCGCGCACCCAGTAATGCATGCCTGAACTGGCTTCAATGCCGATTAAACACGGCTTGTGATTGGCAAAATACTTCAGCACCCCTGAACGCCTTAGTTGCTTTTGTAAAACCACCTCGCCGTATTCATCAACGCCGTGTACTTGAAAAATATGCTTTGCTAAATCTAAACCAATTACGCTACTATGACTCATGGATATCGTCCTCTTAATGTTAGTTAAATATTAAATCCTTAACTATGGCACTTTAGATGCCGGAGTTATAGGGGACGGTGTCCATACTATCTACCTAATAAGATATATTTTATAGATAACACCACACATTAAAAAATAATTTCAGATCAGGCTAGACACCAATTCGCGATGCTAATTACGTTGCCCTTACCCTTCTTTATCAGCGTTTAAAGTTCAGGCTGGGCCTGTTGACGCATCATATGTATGATTTTTCGTTCAACTTCCACGTACCCGGGCTTTTCCAATAACGCCTCTTTGTTGGCAATGCGTTGATTGTGCTTAAAGTCCATCGGCACGATTTCTTCTAAACGCCCGGGATGCGCGGATAAAAATACAATACGATCGGCCAGGAAGATGGCCTCTTGGATGTCATGCGTGACAATCACCACTGTCATTTTTGACTTTTCGATAATGTCGAGTAATAACTCTTGCATGTGCCAGCGCGTTTCAGCGTCCAAGGCCCCAAAAGGCTCATCCATGAGCGAAATTTCGGGTTTATTGGCCAGCATGCGCGCAATCGCCACGCGTTGTTTCATGCCACCAGAAAGTTGTTTAGGGTATGCGTTCTTGAACTTCGTCATGTTAACCCGTTCGATAAAATAAGCCGCCCGGTCTTTTCGTTCTTGCTCGGGCACCTTATTTAAGCGCATTCCGTACTCGACGTTTTCAAACACGGTCAACCACGGAAACGAGGTGTAACTCTGAAAAACCATGCCGCGATCGCGACCCGGGGCCGTAATGGGTTGACCATCAAGCGTCAGGTTGCCTGATGTCGGAAAATTGAGTCCTGCCATGACTTGCAGCAAGGTTGACTTGCCGCAACCTGAGGGCCCCAACAAGGCACATATTTCATTATTTAAGACATTGAATGAAATGTCACTGATTGCCAGCACAGGATCATCCCGATAGACGGGGTATTCCTTACTGATGTTATTTAACACCAGTCTGGGCTCAGCCAATGCCCCATCCTTTATCTCTTGCGCCATGCGTTAATAGTCCAAGATCAGTGGGTAATCCATTACAACCGCCCTTTTATTACCGATGATTACCCTAGCCGCGATAACCGCTGTCATACAATTCTTTGTGTAATGAACAGTCCACACCTTGGTCGACGGGCACTTCTTTTTCCAAAAAGCCAAATTTAATCCACCATTGCATGACAAGGTCATAATGGGTGTTCACCTGACCATTGGTTTGCCCAAATGGTGGATCCCCAGGGGCGACGCCGCAAAATTGAGCCGCTTCCATGAAATCATAGACGTATAAGCCGCCGTCAAGACTGGTACCGTCTTTGCCGATCACCAGCTCCACGTCTTCAACACTCATTTTCATGCCATTGGCAATGATTTCATTGCCCTCTGCTGGGTTTTTCTTCCACCAGGCGATGGCATCGTACAACGCACGCAGTGTGTCCAGCGCCACCGGCCGACGTTCCTCTATAAACTTGGCGTTCATGTACAAACCATCGGCGACCACCCCACGCGATGTCCAATACTCATCCCGTGACTGGGATAAGACTGATGAGCCTTCCAGCACTTTTAACACGTTCGAACCATAGGGCTCCCAAAATTCCGAGGCTGCCACGTCACCGCCGATCATTGCTGCAAAGGCATCATCGGCAATGATATTGACGTATTCGACAGAGTCATACGCAAACCCATTTTTTTCAAGCCACATAGCAACGTAGATTTGCGCTAAACCGCCTTCGACAACCGCGACTTTTTTTCCTTTTAAATCTTCAGGTCCTGTAATACCCGGCGCGGCGACAATTTTATCTGTGCCGTAGGACAGATTGGCAAACGCCACTGACTTTAATGGCATACCACGTTCAGCGGCAATCGGGGCGAATTCAGCTGTGCTGGATACCACGTCCATCTGATCGGCCGTGACCAGGTTATAACTTTCATACGGATCTTCAATGGTCTGATAATCAATCTCGAGATTTGGGGCCAGGCCTTTTTCACTCGCGATAAACCAAAACCCATAACCTGGCCAGGTAAACCCGGAAATCTTCACTTCTTCTGCGGCTCTGGCGATCTGGCTTGCACTGATCAGTATCAATCCAACGGCCGCAACCATCTTGATTATGGTATGTAATGCTCTACTATCACTCATCTTATTAGTACCTCACTGTTAATGGTTTAGTCATTTCATCAATCGTATTAAATATAACGCTACCCGCTTGTTAATGATTGTCTTGATAGGCAAACAATCGACGGTGCAAGGCGCGTAATATCAAATCAAATAAAAGCCCGAGAATCCCAATGGTGACAATGCCTGCCATGATCTCATCAATATGCACAAATCGTTTAGCCCGCATCATCATCGCCCCGATGCCTGAATCGGCCGCAATAATTTCGGCGATCACTAAATAGGTCCAACTCACGGCCAGCATCTGTCGCATGGCTGTTAAAATATTCGGCAATAATGCCGGCACCACCACCGTGGTTAAGATTTGCCGGCGACTGCCGCCTAGCGTTAACGCGGTATTGATAAAATCCGCCGGCACTTGTTTGGCATGATCCATGATTAAGGTGATTAAAAACCAGACCACGCCCAAAAATAATAGCGCGAGTTTTTGACCTTCACCGGCTCCAAACCACATCAGTAACAACGGGATAAACGACGGTGCCGGAAGGTAACGAAACGCCGACACCAAAGGATTAAAAAACGCTTCAACACGTTTAAAAGTACCCATTAAAATGCCGAGCGGAACTGCAATTAAACTGGCCAATAAAAAGCTTAATACGACCCGGTAAACACTAATCCCGATGTCACTTAAATAGCCTTTTTCGGTAAAGAGTTCAACAAAACTGGTTAATACCGTTCGAGGCCCCGGTAATAACACAGGGTTGGTGAGCTTCATCATCACCGCCCCTTCCCAAATCCCAAAAAAGACGACCCAAGCTAAAATCGCTAGCCATAGCGATTCAATCACGGTGATGGATCGATTGAACTCAAATAAGCGGGCCTTAGGCATACACAATGAACGGGGGAACGATTAACAAGGCCATCATTCCCAATTTTGCTTTAATAAAAATTGGTTTTTAAAGTTTTTAAGCCCGCTCATCGTTTCGCAAGACACAATATCTTCCTTGCTGTGGACTTGATCATCTAGGAACTTAAGAAAGTTATCCCGATTATTACTGACAATCTCGACCAGCAAGTCATAACGGCCCGTGACCCATAATATATAGACCACATCGCGTGATTGCGCGAGCCGCTCGGAGACGGCATGGATCGAATGTCCGGGCGCAACCTTTATGCCGAGCATGGCATCACTTTTGTATTCGGCTGACACAGGGTCTGCGATCGCGACAATACGCAGCATGCCCTCTTTTTTCATGCTGGTGACCCGGTTGCGTATGGTCCCTTCAGAAACCCCTAATTTATTGGCAATCTCTGAATAAGGTCGACGACCATCGTGTTTTAGCAAGGCAATAATGGATTGGTTGAGTTCATCTTGCTGTGAAAGTTGATCGGTTACATCAATCACGGGGGTATTCAATTTCGCGCCTCTTGCCATAGTGTGGATGTCTCATCGAATTTTAAGTGCTCGTAAGACTAGTTTAATTATGGATTTCGAATAAATCAACTCAGGTACAGTGCTGATAACAGAGCATTTTTGTGAAGTTTTGCGCAAATGCTAAATTAAAGTTTGAAATTTCAAGCACAATAAGGATTTTTTCCATGAATGATTGATGATGTCGTATTTCTCTATAAATAAAATACGAATAAAAAACCACTAAGTTACTATTATTCGAATAACATATTTTAAAAATGCAAATATTATAATATGCACACAAATATTGCAGTATACATTACGATTTCGTCAAATAGTACAGCGTAAAACGCATTCAATTATTTGACTCATCATACACTGCCTTGTGTCTTCAATGTAGACACACAGGTCTTATTTTACTCACAGTGGGAGTACAAAATGGCCGTATTACCGCCTTTAGACAAACTTAAAATCAACCGGGAGCCGGAAGGATTCTATACAGGCTTTAATCGAACGGTTGCGCTAATCTCGAAATTCATCATTGCCATCATCGTTATCTGGTGCGTCATCAATCCTGAGGCCGCTGGCAAAGTACTGGGCGATATCAAGAACTGGTCGTTTGAGCACTTAAATTATTACTATACCTGGGCGGTTGGGTTTTACATCGTTGTATGTTTACTCATTGCAGTACATCCAAGATGGGGTAAAACTAAGTTGGGCACCGCGGAAGGCAAACCGGAGTTTTCGAACTTTTCTTGGTTTTCCATGATGTTTGGCGCCGGAATTGGTATTGGCATGTTGGGCTACGCAACCGGTGAACCAATATGGCACATGGGCGATAACCCGGACATTCGCTTGAGCGCCATCGCGATCAAAGATGCAATGACCGCGGCTAACATCACCTTAGCTGAAGGTGCCGATGTGTGGGCTGAATATAAAACCTTGGTTGCAAATGGGTCGATGGCCGCAATTGATGGGATTGTCGAACCCAAAACGGCCTCTTCATTAGATTCGGTCTACCGATATGCGTTTTTACATTGGGGCGTGGGGGCCTGGGCCTGTTATGCACTGGTGGGCATTTCTTTGGCCTTTTTCAGTTATTCACGTGGGCTACCCTTGACGATTCGTTCAACACTGGCCTCGATTTTTGGTCGGCGTCTTGAAGGCATGCTGGGGCATATCGTAGACATTACCGCTGTGGTTGCAACCATTTTAGGTATTGCTCAGACCATCGGCTTAGGCTTAACCTCATTCGCATCAGGGCTGTATAACATTACCGGTGCCGAATGGTTAGTCACCGGCAGCGACACCCCTGTGCCAACCACTGCGTCGTTACTCGTGGCTTTGGGTGTTGTGATGATTTGCTCAACATTGTCAGCCTTATCCGGTGTGGGTAAAGGTATCAAGTGGTTAAGTAACCTCAACATGGTGCTTTCCTTTGGGCTGTTGGCATTTTTCCTAATTTTTGGGTCAACCATGTTTGCGCTGAGCTTATTAGGTAAAGGCCTTGTCAGTTACATCATTCACCTACCGGCACTCACCTTCACCGTGTTTCCCACCGGACCCGGTAGCGCCGGGGAATGGCAAGGCTGGTGGTCTATCTTTTATTGGGCATGGTGGATCGCATTCGCGCCGTTTGTGGGCATCTTTTTAGCACGCATCTCTAAAAATCGCACCATTCGTGAATTTGCATGCGGTGCAGTCCTGGCTCCTTCTTTGATGTGTTTTATCTGGTTTACGCTGTTAGGTGGCACCGCCATCGACCTTGAATTAAGTGGCGTTGCAGAGGGCCGAATTTATGCACAAAGTTTAACAGCACAGCTGTATGAAGTGATTAATATCATGTTATCGCCCGGTTTGGCTTTGGTGATGTCCGTGTTGATTGTCATTTTATTGTTAACCTATTTAGTGACCTCGGCTGATTCAGCGGTGCTGGTGGTGAACACAATAAACGCGGGCGGTGAGTCTAAACAAGCACCAAAAACACATATCATTATTTGGGGATTGATTTTAACTGCAGTCATTGCATCATTGTTACTTGCCGGCGGATTGGACGCAATCCAAGCCGCCATGATTGTGGGAGCCGTGCCCTTTTCGTTCATGATGATACTAATGGGATTTGGCTTAATTAAAGCACTCATACGAGATGGCATGCGTGAAAAGGATGATCAGCCGTCCATTGACTCAACGGATACTGCCGATGCTAGCACCTAGTTAATTTAACGACTTCGATTGGAACCAAACTTATGACAGCACCAACTGTATTTCGAATAGCCGAAATAGCGGATCGATTTGAAAATCTCGAACAAGGCGGCACGTTTATCAAACCGTTCGTCAACACCAAAAATAGTGACAGCATGGCAGGCGGGATAAACTTTTTAAACCAAGTATCCGTTCCATGGGATTTGACTTGCGATGAAATCATCTATTGCCTTCAAGGCACATTCAGGTTTATTGTCGATGAGGTGGCTTATGTCTTAAACCCAGGTGATCTCATGTACGTGCCTAAAGATAACCACGTGACGTATGAAGCGGACGACAAATGCATCATTTTTTATGCCGCCTACCCTGTTAATTGGAAAGAACTGGCAGGTGTCACGCATGTCCCAGGCATTGACCCGGAAGATATGCCGAACACCGTGAACTAACACCTGATATAACGTTCTGAAGGAGACCGAGGCATGATACCTTGGAAACAAATTGAGCAACTTAGTCAACATCGCTCAACCGACTCAGCTGTGGTCAACGGACTATCATCGCATGCCTATACCAATCAAGATTATTGGCAGCATGAACAACAAACACTGTTTGAAAATAACTGGGTCTTTGTTGGTTTTGCACACGAATTACAACAAACCGGTGATGTCATCCCGATTGAGGTTGCCGGTAAACCGCTGTTTTTAATTCGCAATCAACACGGTGAAATAAACGTATTCCACAATGTGTGTCGGCACCGCTGCTTAAAGTTGATTGATCAATCCGATAACGTCGGGCCCCGCATTCGCTGTCCTTACCACTCCTGGGTGTATAACCTCAATGGTGAACTTAAGTCAACGCCGCATTTTGCAGGATCGGGCAACCATGTCCCCGAAGGGTTTGATGTATCCCAACATTCACTGGTTCCGGTTCATTGCGGAATTTGGTTTGATTGGATATTTGTGAATTTGAGTCAATCACCAACCCCCTTTGATGATCATGTTGCACCGTTAAAGAAGCGTCTGAAAGATATCGATTTTGAAGCGGTCAAGCCCGTCGGGGCGATCGACCTGGGTGAGGTAAATTGCAATTGGAAGCTTTTAATGGAGAATTTTATTGAGCCCTATCATGTGCAATTTGTCCATTCAAATACAACCGATCAACCTCTCAAAGACCATTACACCGTGATCGACGGGCACTGTTTAGGCAGTGCAGTCGATATTGATGAGCCCGTACAACAAAATGGACGTAATACACTTGCGGTGAGTTCGCTGTACCTGACGTTATTTCCAAACTTTGTCTTCGGACGCTATTTTCCCGATCAGTTAGGCGTGCATTTAAATGTCCCAGTCAGCGTCAATCAAACGCGTCAAAGACGGGTTATTTATACAACCGACGGAGTTGATCGAAGTGATGAACAGATTGAGGCCCTTAAATCCCTTTGGTACGATGTTCATAAAGAAGACCACGAAATGTGTGAACGCATGCAAGTCGGTCGGACATCTGTTGTTGCTGAACAAGGGGGGCTTTTATCACCCCATTGGGAAGACAGTGTACGTTGTTTTCAACAATTGGCACTTCAAGCAACAACCCCTAATCGTGAATAGCAAAAGAACCTATAGAGAATAACCATGAATACAAAAGCCCCTGATTTTCGTATTGACCATGCCATGATTCGAGTTAAGAATTTGGATAAATCATTGGATTTTTATACCCGCATCTTAGGCATGAAAGTCTTACGACAAAATGAGTATCCCGACGGTAAATTTACTAACACATTTATTGGTTATCAAGGTGAGGACGATGGGCCGACACTTGAGCTTACGTATAACTGGGATCAAGAAGACGACTATGATCGTGGTAATGGTTGGGGTCACATCGCGCTGAAAGTTGCTGATGTGTATGCTGCCAGCGAATACCTTAAAGCACAAGGGGTTGAATTCACTAAAGAACCGTCACCAATGAAACATGGCACCCGTGTTCTAGCTTTTATTAAGGACCCCGATGGCTATCCCATCGAATTAAATGAGCCTGTGGGTTAATTAAGATTTACAACGTTATTGACCAGTGTCTGTTTTTTTCACCGCTCTGACAATTATAATTTTAAATTCGTTCAATCTAGTGCTTAAGACGAAAAGGATTGATAGACTAGACTTTTTTATATAGTTAAGAGTGTCATCAATAATTCAAAGACAGGGGCTGACTCTACACAGTGATACAATATCGTTCGAGTCTACGTTTATTACTGTTTATAGTCGACGAGAACCTTCTTAGATAGAAAATCGTGCTGATGACCTCAAAACGTTATCTTACAAAACAAAAGGTCAACTAACGCTACACCCCTATTTTCGTATTAGAATGAATAACCAACAAGATGACAAAACAGCTTACTTAACATCAGCAAAGTTCTTTTAGATGAGAGGTTCAGAATTGTCGATAGAGCTTGCAACAAGTAATGATCTAAGTAAAATTGTTGAACTAAAGTTATTAATGTTTGAGGATGCGGGCCTTAGCGATCTATTAAAAGAAGATATTGAGCAACATATTTTAAATGACTATAAAACAATGTATAAGCAGAATACGGCTGTGCATTATATTTATAATATTAATGGAAATATTGCTGCGATGACTGGTGCGTTTATCAAGTCTGATATTCCCTATTGTTACTACAAAACTCGAATTTATGGATTTATTGGTGATGTATATACCGTACACCAGCACAGAGACAAAGGTTTTGCCTCCATGTTGAACCGTTGTGCGTTAAAGTGGCTTCAAGAAAAAGGGGTTACGTCTGTAAGATTACTGGCATCACCACAAGCCAAATCAATATATCAACGGCTCGGATTCGAGAACACAGATGAAATGGTGCTGTATTTTCAGCGGTAGTTTTACAATAAGAAGCTAAATACAATAACCAATCTAGTACAACAAATCTAAAGATTCGTAAGTAGTCAACTGGTCGTGAAACATGGTAGAACCCCGCCCTTATATCGTGAATTAAAAAACAAAATGCTCTTTTTGTTACCTCAGCGGTTGTTCGATTATTGATAACAAGCGTTAACGACTGTTCATTTTATGAGTCATTATCTAGTTCAGTTATAGGCTAAGTCCGTAGTAAGTCTTACCCACAGTTTTGTCTAATCCTTGCGGATTGTTATTAGATTAGACTTTAACTTAAAAAGTACGTCCAAGAATAATCAATTACGATCAAAAGTCTATAAAGCATGGTTAGGATGATCATTACCACATGAGTAAATTACAGAATGATAATATTTGTCTACTTTAGTGAAATTTAGGCAACTAAAACAAGTTATCGAAATATGTCAATAAGTATGTCTTAGAATATTTCCCGACATCGGCCGAAGTCCCCAAAATCTCGTTTTGTGAACCAAGTTGCCTATCAGACCACTCTAATAGATTGTTTGGCGCTGCAAAAAAACTAGGCTTTTTGGAGCCAGGTTTACCACACTAGAAAAATCTATAAATTAGCTTGTGCGAAATACTAATTAACGGCAAAACCTTTATGCAAAAATAAATCTCATGCTTTCCGCATCATTATATGAGTGAAACAAAACGTTTTACTCTAAATAACTAACAACAAGATTATTTAAATCGGACTCAATTTTTTTGTTATTAGATAAAATCCAAGCATTTACATATTACTTCAGTGAAAAAAACCAGAGGGCCGAAGATTTCCCTTCGGCCATGGTTTCGTCCACACAGAGGAGAAAAATAATTCTAAACAGAAAACTCAACAATCAACAATCCAGTGTATTATCATACTCCCATTGGCTAATGGATTTGGTGTAATTATCCCACTGATCCATTTTAAGTTTGCAATAGCTATTCACTAGCTCTTCACCTAATGCCGCTTTTAAGGATTTGCTTGCTTGAGTTTTCCGAATTGCGTCAAGCAAATTTAACGGGAGCTTTTTAACACCCTTTGCTTTGTGCCCTTCAGTGTACATATTGATATGCTGAGGAGGACCCGGATCACGTTTATTCTCAATGCCATCCAATCCAGCAGCAAGAATACCTGCTTGCATCAAATAAGGGTTAGCCGAGCCATCCATCAAACGCATTTCAAACCGGCCACCGCCGGGAACACGAATCATATGGGTTCGATTATTACCCGAATAACTCACCGCATTAGGTGACCAGGTTGCACCAGACTGAGTGCGCGGTGCATTAATTCTTTTATAACTGTTGACGGTTGGATTGAAAATTGAAGTTAAGGCCTCAACATTATGCATCACTCCGCCGAGGAACTGATAACACAATTTGGATAAACCCAATTCATCAGACTTGTTCGAAAAGAGACTTTTCTTGCCCGTTTTATGGTCCCATAATGAAATATGGGCATGTAATCCACTACCCGTTAAATGTGCAAACGGTTTAGGCATGAAGGTCGCACGCAAACCATGATTTTCAGCTATTTGCCGAGCCATGTACTTGAAAAAGACTACTCGGTCAGCGGTTTTCAGACAATCATCAAAATCCCAATTCATTTCAAATTGACCATTCGCATCTTCATGATCATTCTGATAAGGGCCCCAGCCCAATTCAATCATGCTATCGCAAATCTCACTGATCACATCATAACGGCGCATTAGCGCTGATTGGTCATAACAAGGTTTTTCCTGCGTGTCCTGACTGTCAGCAATCGCGCTGCCATCGGGTTGAATCAGAAAGAACTCACATTCCACTCCGGTTTTCATTCGGTAACCCTTTTTGGCAGCTTTTGCAATTTGCTGTTTCAAAGCAACACGAGGGGAAGCATCAACAGGTTTACCATCCATCCACAAATCGCCTGCCAACCAGCCTACTTCTGGTTTCCAGGGTAATTGGATCAAACTATCCGGATCAGGTATCGCAAACATATCTGGATGCGCTGGCGTCATGTCTAACCATGATGCAAAACCTGCAAATCCCGCACCTTCTTCTTGCATGTCAGCTATTGCACGCGCTGGTACCAATTTGGCTCTAAGCACACCGAATAAATCAACAAAGCTGACCAGAAAATATTTAATACCCTTCTGTTTAGCTATGGTAGAAAGTTGTTTTGCCATCTTGTTCTTCCTCTATTATCGAATTAACAAATCATTGATGTAATAATTTTGAATTAAAACTTGTGGGTAATACCCGGAATCCAATCGGTTCCCGCTAACGGCACTTTCGCCATCGCCGATGCTTCGATCGTCAGTGCAACCATATCTTCCGGCTCAAGATTATGCACATCACTTTTCCCTGCTGCACGGGCCAAGGTCTGTGTTTCTAAGGTCAAACAGCGCAAGTAGTTCGCGACTCGTCGCCCCGCCAGCGCCGGGTCCAGGCGCTTACCCAAATCAGGGTCCTGGGTTGAGATTCCACTTGGATCTTTACCATCCTGATAATCATCATAATAACCGGCACTGGTACCAAGTTCATTATACTCATTTTCAAATTCCGGCGAATTATCACCCATTGCAATTAAGGCAGCAGTTCCAATTGATACAGCATCGGCACCCATCGCCAGCGCTTTTGCTATGTCCGCCCCTGTTCGAATTCCACCTGATACGATCAATTGTACTTTACGATGCATATCGATATCTTTTAAGGCATCAACTGCCAATCTGGTCGCTGGTAGCGTTGGAATACCGACATGCTCTATAAAAACCTCCTGAGTGGCTGCTGTGCCACCCTGCATGCCATCCACAACCACCACATCCGCGCCCGCTTTCACTGCAAGTTGCACGTCAAAAAACGTTCTTGTCGCCCCGACCTTGACGTATATCGGCACCTGCCAATCAGTGATTTCTCGTAATTCCTGGATTTTGATTTCCAGATCATCCGGTCCAGTCCAGTCCGGATGTCGGCAGGCACTGCGCTGATCAATGCCTTGTGGCAAATCGCGCATTTGTGCAACACGTTCGGAAATTTTCTGGCCCAGCAACATGCCGCCACCACCCGGTTTGGCACCTTGACCGACCACGACTTCTATCGCATCCGCTTTGCGCAAATCATCCGGGTTCATACCATAGCGAGAAGGCAGATATTGATAAACGAGAATTTTCGAATGACCACGTTCTTCAGGGGTCATGCCGCCATCTCCAGTAGTTGTACTTGTACCGACCTCGGAGGCACCTCGACCCAGGGCTTCTTTCGCCTGGGCTGATAGCGCTCCAAAACTCATACCGGCGATGGTGATCGGTGTTGAGATTTCGATCGGCTTTTTCGCAAAACGTGTACCCAATGTCACTTTAGTATCACACTTTTCTCGATACCCCTCTAAGGGATAGCGGGAAACACTGGCACCCAAGAACAACAAATCATCGAACGTGGGGATTGAACGCTTGGCACCAAATCCACGAATATCATAAATTCCTTCGCGGGCCGCACGCTGAATCTCACGGATCACCGGTCGGGTGAAAGTCGCTGATTCGTTCAGCCAACTTCGGTCAAATTTATTACTCATGCTGGCTACTCCTTAGTATGACGATAGATTATCGACTTTGAAGTTATATAACTCACGTGCCGAACCATAACGTTTGAAATTTGAAATATCGGCACCCGATATACCTGCCTTTTCTAAAAGCTCACCAAGTTCTTCTTTGTGCTTATCTTTCATTTTTTTCTCAATACAATCGGTGCCTAAACTTTTAGGTGTGCCTTGCAGATAAATTCTGGCCTCATAAATAGAGTCACCTAAGGCTTCACCTGAATCACCTAACACGACTAACCGGCCCGTTTGTGCCATAAAAGCACTCATGTGGCCAATTGAGCCTTGCACCACAATATCAATGCCCTTCATCGAAATACCACAACGTGCTGCTGCATCGCCTTCAACAACCAGCAATCCGCCATGTGCGGTCGCAGCACAATATTGCGAGGCGTTGCCTTTAACACGGACCGTACCGGACATCATGTTTTCGGCTAAACCTGCGCCAGCATTGCCGTTTATAACAATGTCGGCATTCTGATTCATACCGGCGCAATAGTAACCAACGTGACCGTCTACAGTAACATTAGCAGCAACATTGGCGCCAACTGCTACACAATGCTTGCCTCCAGGATTCGAAACTAAAATTTCAGTCCCTTCAGAAGAAGACTGATGTAAAGCCTCATTAAGACCACGAACAGAATCTTCGGCCAAATCAAATGTAGTCACTAGTCTTCTCCCCAGGTATAGATGGTGGCCGGTTCAGGCTCCCAGATTTTCGCATCTTCGCTACCCGGCAACTGTGCTATGGCTCGGAATTCAGATGACATAGCGACCCATTCATCCGTTTCAGCTATAACAGCGGGCTTACAAGCAATCGGATCACGCAAAACCGCAAAACCATTTTTAGTCCCTATCGCAAATGTGTAAAACCCATCTAAGTCAACCAAGGCTGACTCAAGTGCTTCATTAAGACTCGCACCTTGCCCCAGACGCCAGGTTAAATAGCCAGCCGCAACTTCACTATCATTATCTGTCTGGAATTCTATATCGTCTTTTCTTAACTTCTCACGCAATTGATTGTGATTCGACAAAGAACCGTTATGTACCAGACACAAATCAAGCCCGGTTGAGAATGGATGCGAATGTTCAGTAGTCACGGCACTCTCTGTGGCCATGCGGGTATGACCCAAAGCATGTGTGCCAGACATGGACTGAAAGTTATATTGCTCAATGACATCGACTGGCAACCCTTTTTCTTTATAAATCTCAATCGCGGTGCCGATGCTGGTCATCACGCATTCCGGTAAATTTTCCGCTATCCAGTTTGATGCTGTTTTGGTATTTGTTGGCAAAACAACAACGGCATGATTGGCAATTTGATTCAGTGAAACGCCCTCACCAAACTGCTGAACTAATTTGGCTTTGACATCCGAAAAGTCAGCAGGCTCTTGTAATATTCTCAACGTCACCTTTGCACTTGATTCAGGCACTTGATCTCGATAAATCGCAAAACCAGCGCTATCCGGCCCACGATCCGTCATTTGCTCAAGCATTGCACTGGCATGATGACCAAGACTTGATTCAAGTGCAGGTGTTTTACAATACAACCCAATAATTCCACACATTGCAACTATTCCTTAGGTTAGTTAATTAGTTTATTAATTGTTTGATCTAAATAATCGGCAAACTCAGTGCCATTTCCGGGAGAGGCCACGCAATGCCCCCAGGGGGATTGGTATACTTTCAGCACACCATTTTTTATGTGCTTTACTTCCAACATATTGTCAGCCGGTTGAAAATACAGATCATTATCACAAACAATCACAATGGTGTTTGCTTTGATTGCATTCAGCGCTGCCTTGAAATCACCCTGATATAACTCATTGGCACTGATATCCCCTGCTTGCCAAGTGGCTAATTTTGCCAATAAATTATTGGCATCCCAGTTAAGATGATCCAACTCCCAATCCACCAACAGTTCTTCAGCGGTATCAAAACCGAGTTGACGATGCAGTTTGTCACGATAAAACGTCTGTGAAAATGCCCAGCCTGCATAAACTCTACCGAACGCTTTTAAACCAGCTTCTGGCTGTTGTTCATAGAAACCGTGATTGAAGTTTGAATCAGCTAATAGTGCCGCTTTGACACCTTCCAAAAACACAATGTTATGGGGTGATGTTTTCGCCGATGCACAAAATGGCAGAATATTCTCCACCATATCCGGGTATTGAGCCGCCCATTGATACGCCTGGCAACCCGCCATCGACCAGCCGGTCACCAGCAAGATCTTCTCAACACCTAAATGTTCCGTTAACAACTGATGCTGCATGGCAATATTGTCATATAACGTGACTAATGGAAAATTGCCTCGATCAGCCGGCGCTGGCGTATTACTCGGTGATGATGAATAACCATTACCGATTAAATTAACAGAGACGATAAAGTGTTTGTCTGGGCTAATGGCTCGATCGGGCCCGAAGAAACCTTCATTACGCAAATGGGAACCTGTGTAAAACGTCGGTAATACAACTACATTACTCTTATCACTGTTCAGGCTCCCATAGGTTTTATAGGCCAAACGGGCATCAGGCAAAATACTGCCTGACTGTAAGGTCACATCGCCCAGACTATGAACGTCATACTCCGACATTAGTAAAGTCTCAGGTACTCCTGAACTTCCCAATCTGTTACGGTCTGATGATAACGCTCCCATTCATCGATTTTATAAGCCAAGTATGAGTTAAGCATAACCGGCCCTAACACCTCCTTAGCCAAATCATTATCACGCAAGGCATCGGTTGCCATCATTAAGTTACGCGGTAAGCGGCGAATACCCAGTTCTTTAAACTCTTCATCGCTCATGGCATACAAATCGCGGTCGGTCGGTGGGCCGGGATCAACTTGATTCTTAATCCCATTAATGGCCCCGGTTAAGGTCATCCCTAATGCAAGGTAAACATTCATGCACATGTCTGCAGCCCGATTTTCAAGGCAATGACGACTTTGTGGCAATCGGAACTGCGCAGATCGATTGTTATAACCATAGGCAATATTAGTGGGCGCCCACGTCACTGTCCCCCCTTCAAAACCACCTACTCGCGGGACCAGACCGTTATAGGAATTGACCGTTGAACACGTAATGGCGGTAATCGCCTCCGCGTTAGCCATCAAGCCACCCACGGCATATTGTGATTCTTGACTCCAACCGTCTTTTGAATTACCAAACAAGTTCTCACCTGGCTTATCGATAGCTTGCAAAGAGAAATTAATATGCGCACCGGAACGCCAGTCGCCCGTTGTCGGTTTGGGCATAAAAGTGATAAACATATCGTGCTTTTTAGCGACTTCCTTGAGCAGGATGCGTAAAAACACAAATCGATCAGCCATTTCCAATAAATCAGTGTAATGAAAGTCCAACTCAAACTGTGAATAAGCACCTTCAGCGACCACATCGTGCAAGTTCCAACCCAGCTCTTCGAGAATATCAATCATGTCTTTTAGAAAAGGCATGGAATCGATGGAATACTCTACGTCATAACCAAATGCTTGTCGGCGTGGGCGTACTCCAGCAGCTGGGTCATCATCAATGGCTTTGACTGGCTGACCATTTTCGTCATAACACATGGCAATGAATTCCGGCTCAATCCCCGCATAGCCCACATAACCGTTTTCTTCGGCTGTTTTGATCGCACGTTTTAACGCCTGACGAGGACAAACGTTATAGGGTTTATCTTCCCAAAACAAATCGGCAAAAATAATGGCCATGGACTTGTCCCAAGGGCATATATAGACCGCATCCAAATCCGGCACCATCACTTGATCGGAATCAGCTGGCGTAAGCTCCGGCACAAATGAAATGGAATGAACCGCAAATTGGGGCCCCTTCCCCATGCAGAGTTCTTCAAAGTCACTCATGGGTACCGGTTTGGTTTTCGGAATACCAAATAAATCTATCCAGCTCGACAGAACATACTTTACACCCGCATCTTCGAGCTGTTTGCGTACTTCTGCAATTCGCTCTTTGGAAGGTAAGGCATCTTTAAAGTTTTCAACGTACTTCGTCATTCATTACTCCTTATATGTGTATCTATAATAAATTGGACTGTGGATCAATTTAACGCAAGTATAATTACATAATTCGTAATACACAATATGTTTAATTATGATTACAATAAATAATATTAAATTATGTTACTCTAATCGCAATTTTAATTGTATTTTCTACTATAAAACATAAAAAAAGCATGCCCGAATAAGATTGGACTCATCCATGATTAATGGATTAGCTCACCAAAGGCTAGATGTCTATATATTCGCGAATTACTGAAATAACGCTGGTTTTTTGTATATGCGTAATGAGTCCTTATCAGGAACAACAAAACACATCACGTTTTAGAACCCGGTGTCGGGTTAGTTTGATCACAGATCAACGTGACACCGCTAACTGCTGATCGACGAAATTTAACAGTTAATACCTGAGTTTAGTTAATACAATAGAAGTTTGAATAACAATCGGAAATAGTGTGCACACGTTGTACTTTACATCTGTACACAGCCATGTACGTCATGCATGTTGCTCATATCTTGATTGTGTCCCTTCGATAAGCGAACGATTCTGTTCAATAACGTCAATTAAATAATCCTTACAAACACGAACTCGAGCTGTTGATCGCAAATCCGGGTGATTTAGAATCCAAATCCCCCACGTCGATGGCGGTATGTCAAGTTGAAGTCGCCTTAACTTAGGTTCAACTTCAGCTAGATAACAAGGAATACGTGCTACTCCCATGTCATTTTTAATCATCGCCAACATAGATTGCGCTTCATCAGTTCGAGCTGCCACAGCACTATTGGGGAAATATTTTATAGCCCAGCTTGGTGGTTTAAGTTCACTTCGCCAAAGGATAAGTTGTTCTGTATCACGCCTTCTTTTTAAGTATTTCTCACTCGCATAAATTCCATGTTGCAAAGGCATGAGCTTGCGCCCAATCAAATTCTCCGGGGGAATTTCTGTAATTCTTACGGCCAAATCGGCTTCAAGGGTAGTTAGATCAAGCAGGGTTGCTGAACAGATAAATTCAAGATCGATATCAGGATATGAAGTCGAGAAGTTTACCAAAGACGGCGCAATCACATTACAGAAAAAGTCATACGGTATAGTGACTTTTAACTGCCCCTGCAATTGTACGTCATGCCCTTTGATGTCACGCTGCGCTTCAAATGCTTGCTCTTCGATTCTTTGTGCATGAGTAAAAAATAATTCCCCATCTTGGGTTAGGAAATACCCTTCGGAAAGTCGATCAAATAATCGAGTCTTAAGTTGACGCTCAAGAGAGGCGACGCGCCGGGAAACTGTCGTGTGTTTAACCCCTAGAGACTTCGCGGCACTACTGACTGTTCTATTTCGAGCCAACGCCAGGAAATATTTTAGATCATCAAGATTCACGTAAACGATTGCTCTACTTGCCCATAAATGCACAGCATATGTTCAATTAGTGGTATTTACAATTAATACTGCACAATTTAAAGTAAATTTATCTAACCCTTAATCTTAGCGAATAACTGCAATTTATCAATGATATGAACATGATCAAACAAAACAACGCCTTGATTGATCGAGGTAAGATATTTATTGGAAAAATTGGGAAAGTAATTAAATTTAGTTTGCTGATTCTCATCTCGGTATCTACGTTGATGCATCAAACAACCCTAGCCGATTCCAATACCAATCCAACAAAAACATGGCAGATTGCTGAAGGTGTTTATCGGTTTGGAAATGCACACGGCAGAAACGGTTATTTCTCGATGTTTATTGTCACCGATGACGGTGTTATTGCCATTGAACCGGTCAATCCCGTACATGCAGGTGGCTTAATGGCAGCGATAAAAGAAGTTACAGACAAACCCGTTCGTTATTTGTTACACAGTCACAATCATTGGGATCACTCCAAAGGCGGTGCAATTTTTCGTGATCAAGGGGCAAGTATTATCGCGCATACCGAGGCCGTCGAATGGATGAAAGCTAATCCACACCCTGACATGGTTATCCCTGACGTCGCGTGGAAAGGGAAACAGAAAATACTAACGTTGGGTGAGAAAACGCTTGAACTTCATCATATTGGGATCAGTCATGGCTTGGGGATGACAGTGTTTGTTCTGCGAGAAGATCGGATAGCGTATATCGCTGATGTTGTGACACCTAATCGAGTGCTCTTTGCCAGTGTACCGGATTTCAATATTAAAGAATGGGTACGGGCACTAAAATTGATCGAAAGCTTTGAATTTGATTCGGCCGTTTTTGCACATACCCAATCAAAAGAACCGTTAGGCACAAAAAAAGATGTTCAACTAACACGTGAGTACATCGCCGACATTCAAACCGCCATTGTGAATGAGTTTAAAAAAGGAACGAATTTCACTGAGATTCCTAAGCGTATTCAATTGCCCAAATACCAACATTGGGCAATGTATGATAGCTGGTTATCGCTAAATGTCTGGCGTATCATGTTAGACATGCATATGGGACCTTATCCCTGGCATCCCGAAACCGCTTATGAGAATTAACTAATTCATTCATCATTGTTCTTGGCAATACAATTGCTGCCCTTGTAGATCATGGATCTTGAGCATGATTAGCTAGTTAACTTACAACCATGATTAATTGCATAAGTGATTGAATTTGAATGTAGAAGAAAAATTCACCTTCTATCCTTTGCATCTCAAAAGTTAAGAATTTCAATTCATTGCTAACATTGTTAGCTTTTCTCATTTATAATCCTCTCCTGTATCAATCAGATTAACTACCCGTTAAATCAAAGTGCCGCTTTGCCTATTCTGATTGAACACGTTTAGTAAATTTTAAATGGAGTAATAAATATGAAATGGTTAACAAGATTTATTTTTAGTTTGAGCTTGATAAGCACAAGTGTCATGGCCCAGAATCAAGATGCACCCATAGTTCAAAATCTTGCTGATAGTGTGTATGTATTCAATTTTTAGCAGTGGTTATAACAGCTTAGTTGTAATTGGTCGTCGAGGTGTTCTTCTAACAGACCCTGCGTTTACCTCACGTGCTGAAGTTTTAAAAGAGGAAATCGCAAAACTGACGGACAAACCCGTCCGACGTATTGTATTGTCACATGAACATTATGACCATGTTGGCGGCACCGACGTTTTTCCGAATGCTAAAATAATTTGTCATATTAATTGTGCACCAATTTTTAAACTCGATACAGCTGGTATTGCTCCTAATCGTGTTGACAGAGAATTTTCTCGTTTCAAACGTCTATACGTAAGCGGTAAAGTTGTTGATTTACATTACTTAGCACCCGCCGATGGCGTGGCTACCACTATTGTACATATGCCAAGAGAGCAAATCGTTTTCACGGCTGACTTATATAATGATCGCAGCTTAACTGATTCAGGTTTCATCGATGATTTGAATTATCTCGGATCAAGAAAAATTTTAAATCGGCTCAGTCGATTAAATCTTCAGCATGCTGTCAATGCACATAACCCTGATACATCTGTCAGTATTTTGACCGAATATACCCAGTTCGTGAATGACTTATATGATGAAGTTAACAGAGAAATCACTGCTGCTATCGAATCTGGTGGTCTCGGTGCTGCGTTTGGCGCATTATTTTCTGGAGCAATAGCCAATTCAGTACAATTATCACAGTACAGTAATTGGACTAATTATGATCAGATAAATGACCCTGATTCCCGGATAAGAATCCTATAAAAGGGTTAAAAGCTGCACCGGCCAAGGGTTTCAGGGATAATCCCTGTTGCAATACAACTCACCTGGCAGGTGCAAGATAATGATACCTCAATCCGCTCCTAAAATTGATATTGATTTCACCGATGAACGGCTAACGAGCAACGCCGGATTGGTGTTTATCGGTCAACAAGCCAAGCACATGAAGGTGCCAGAGTTACTGGATACGAGGATTAAGGTCAAGCAGCGCAATCGCGGGTGCAATGATGCACAGATGTTACTGAGCCTGATTTATTCGTTTTGCACGGGCAATGGGTGTATTGTCGGATTCATGGATGCCTTGAAAGCGGATCGGGTCGCGCAACAGCTATTAGGCTTAACCCAAGTCCCTGATTCACGGCGGTTGGGCGAATATTTATCGCGCTGCACGCCGGATGGACTGGATCAGTTATATACCATTATTCGCACCCTCACGCCGTCTATCATTGCACCGGTCATCGCTCATCACCGCGAACAGGACGGTTATATTCCCGTCTTTATGGACGGCAGTGCGATTGAGGTCACGGGCCGGTTATTTGAACAGGCCAATTGGGGGTTTACCGGTGAGGACCAATACTGGTTGCATGGGGTATTTATCGGCAGTGCCTGGGTCAGTGGCCGGTTACATCCTGGCGGCAGTACGGTCACCGGCGATTGGCGCGGTCAATTGGATCAGGATGTGTCGCCGTTGCTTGCGGATACCGATCAGGTCTGGCTACGGGTCGATAACAGCTATTACAACGGCCAACTGATTGAGTATTGCCAGGCCAAGGGCTGGGACTATTCCATCTCGGTCACGGATACCCGAAAGAAAACGCCTATCCTGGAGCAGTTGGAAGGCTTAGCCGATACGTGTTGGGCGGACATTGGTATGGAAGAATCAGCGATTTTTGCCTATTATCAACCAACGAATTGGACCGCTGAGCAAACTTATGTGGTCATTCGCCGGATGGAAGAAAACAAACAACAATTACTGGTGCCGATCTATACGGTCATCCTGGTGTCACGGGGCGATTTACCGCTAAAAGAACTCGTCAAACGGCATCGCGGCAAACAGGGCCAGGAAAACGCCTTTAAAGGCCCGCTGACGGATCTGGATTTACATCATCCGCCATGCCGATCCTTTATCGCCAATCAGGTCTTTTACGCCTGTGGCCAGATCGCCCAGTTGCTGCTGCGGGCGGTGCAATATCAACTGTTACCCGATATCGCCCGTCAACATGGTATTCGGCCCATTATCCGTTATCTGATTCGATCTTGTGCCCGGTTAGTGCAAACGGGCCGACGATTGAAACTGTATTTTGCCAAGACCGCATTCAGGCTGGACTGGATTTATCATGCCGCCTGCCAACTGGAATAACGCAGACCAACATCAATGATAAATTGGGCGGGTGGTAGCCTGCCGATGAGGCTGTATGACTCAATTTGCAGGATGGGGCCCCAAAGACAATAACTTGCCCATAAAACCACCCGTCAGATAACATTATTTATGACTTAACCTTGCTGTTGGATTTGAATTCGATAAATTCCAGAAAATTCCTGCTTTTTGTCGGTTTAACAGGGAATTAAGGGATAAATGATCACATCAATCGAATGTCTCTTGCTATAATCCATGGTGGTTAATTAACTCATTTCATCCCCCTGTCTTGTTTAACAGGGGGATTTTGAGTTAGATATTTGTTATGTTAACCATCGCCTAGTCAGGAGGTTAAAACCCTTCAGTATTTTCAAATTCATCAAAGAATGAATAGAATCAACATCGACCTCATCAGTTAGTTTGTGACATATTCGAGAATTAATTTTTAGATTGTAAAGATAAAGTGACTGATCAGAACACTAAATATTGATTAAAAATTTTAGTTGAGTTTTCTTCAAATATTAGAACAAAAAACACATGAGCTTTTTGTATATTCAAAATAATTTAATTACCAAAGTGGCAATTCTACTGTTGTTTATTAACCTTTAGTATTCTTCAGGTGAAATAAGTTAACGATTAAGAGCATTCCAGATACTTCTAAAATTGAAGGTATATTTTGCCTCGCAGTGCTTCATGGTGACTATAGTCACCCCATCTTGCAGTGCGCCGTTTGAACTTTTAGTCAGTTTACCATCGTCTATAGCGCCGGTGTTATGTCATTCGATGGTTAATCTTAGAATCAGCTTGTCTTTGGTCGGTCGTGATGCTATCCCGATCACCTTGATCATTTCCTTTTTGTTTGATACAACATCCTAATGTCTCTGGTGCACAACCCCCCTTGCTGGAAATCGATTCCATTGCTGACCAGAGATGAGTTTTCATGAAGACTATTGATAAATAACCAAACAACTCGGTACTGGACCTCTGATGTATATCGATTATTTGTGTCATCGGCTATTCCTTTCAAAAGATTTAGCCCACGACAATCTCAGTGCATTTAAAATTCGTGTAGTAAGAAAAAATAGTATGTGATGCCGTTGAAACGTTGTTTCGGGTTATTCGCATAAGAACCGATTTATTTCAGCAGCGATTGTCTGTGGTGCCTCATAAAGCACCGAGTGTTTTAGATTTTTCAAAATTATTAATGTTGAATTCGGAATTTCAGTAGTGAGGATTTGTGACATACGCGGTGTCGAACCAAGATCACATTCACCGGTCATCACCAGTGTGGGTACCGAAATTCGATGCACTTGATCAATCAAATCACTTTCGGCTAATACTTTATAAGACGCGGCATAGCACTGTGGGTGATTGGTTTTACTTTTCTCCAAGCGTTTGGCCACCACATGTGGGTGGGATTGTTGAAATGCATCGGTAAACCAACGATCAACTGAATTCGATAAATGTGCCGATGCACCACTTTCAAGTAACGTTTTTGCACGAGCAAGAACTGTTTGTTTCTCTTTGTCGGATCTTCCGCAGATCGTACTAATTAAAATCAACCGATCCAATCGCTTGGGATATTTTAAGGCAAACGCTTGCGCCACAAGTCCTCCCAGCGAAAACCCTACCAAATGGGTTTGCGCTATGTCAAGGTGATCCAATAACTGCCTTAAGTCTTCAACAAAATCATCAAGCACATATGGACCGGGAATTTTTTCGGTTTGCCCATGACCACGTTGATCATAACGCACAATAGGTCTTGGGGCAGTTAAAGACTCAATCACACCATCCCAAGACGTCATATCCGCACCAACGCCGTGCACTAAGGTCAACGGAATTTGATCATCACCGGTTCCGGTACATTCATAATTAAACTCATGGCCGTTGATAATGTGCATGCGTCATTAAGACCTACTTGGCAGCTAGCACTTTGCAATCTTGTTGGCTCCACAACAGTTTGACTCGTGATCCAACTTCAATACCGGTTAGATCCTGATCTTTTAAATTCGGTTGTGCCAATACAGTCACTTCATTGCCGTTTTCCATGCACGAGATATATTTTCTGAATTTACCAAGATAAATGATGTCTGACACCGTGGCTTCCACGGCATTATCGTCAGTAGTTTTATTATCAGTCAGGGCCAAACGTAAACGCTCAGGTCTCACTGTCATAGTCACATTTGAATCTACTTGTAAATCGGCAGCCGCTCGACCCGAAAAGGCGGTTCCATTTTGGATATGAGCGATATCACCGTCTTGGTTGACTAATTTTCCATCAATAAAATTCGACTCTCCAATAAAATTAGCGACAAATTTCGTGCTCGGGTTTTCATAAAGTTCAGTGGGTGAGCCCACTTGCTGAATCATCCCATCATTAAACACCACAATCCGATCACTCATCACCAACGCTTCTTCCTGATCATGGGTCACATAAAGCACCGTGACGCCTAACTCCTGATGCAAACGCATGATTTCAATCTGCATGTGTTCACGTAAGTTTTTATCCAAGGCCCCTAACGGCTCATCCATCAGCAACAATTGCGGCTTAAACACCATGGCCCGAGCCAACGCAACACGCTGCTGCTGACCACCAGAGAGTTGTTTTGGGTACCGATCACCGTGATCCGGTAACCCCACCATGCTCAAAGCGTCCTTGACTTGCTTGTGGGTATCCTCTTTTGAAACATTACGCATTTCAAGCGGGAAAGCAACATTCTGACTGACAGTCATGTGCGGGAATAACGCGTAATGTTGAAAGACCATGCCGATATTCCGGTTATAGGGCGGCAGTGGATCCAACGGTTGACCATTGAGTAGCATGTCTCCGCTGGAGACTTTTAAAAAACCCGCCACCATCATCAGAGTTGTGGTTTTACCCGACCCAGATGGCCCTAGAAAAGTCACGAACTCCCCTTTTTTGATGGACAGTGAGACATCTTTGACGGCCTGAGTAACTCCAAAGTTTTTATTCAGTGATTTAAGCTCTAAAATATAATCTGACATAGATCTAGTTCCCAATGGGTAATCACATGATTGCCGGTTGGCCGCTTTTACGGCGAGCCAGACTCTCAAGCAATAATGCGACAAGTGAAAAAAGAAATAAAACAGTGGCAATGGCCGCAATCGTCGGATCAGTATCCCCCCGAATGTTGGACCACATCTGTACGGTGACCGGACGTACTGTCGGTGTTGAAATAAATAACGACACAACCAACTCATCAAACGAGATCACCATCGCAAATAATAATCCCGACAGCACCGAAGGCATGATCAACGGTAAAGTGACACGACGAAACGTTGTCCAGGGTTTGGCACCGAGGTTTGCGGCGGCATCTTCGAGTCGTCGATCGATCAATTTAACGGATGTCCCGACTGTTGAAAGAATGTAAGGAATCGTCAAAATGGTATGCGCTAATATCAACCCAAGTATATTGCCGTACAATCCCCAAATCCTGAACACCCCGAACAATGCTGCTGCGGTAATGATCACGGGAACCACCAGCGGGGCCATTAGTAAGCCGTTAATCACTGTTGCGCCGGGAAACTTGCTTCGGTTTAAGCCCAACGCTGCTGCTGTACCTAAGACTGTGGCTAATATGGCGGTGGGGATCATTATTTTCAATGAGGTCAATAACGAGCGAACCCAAGAAGGATTTGTGGTGAAATTTTCATACCACTGAAAAGAAAAGCCTGGCGGCGGGAAGGTTAAAAACTGGGCCGAACTGAACGAGATGATCAAAATAATCGCCAACGGGACAACCATATAAATCACCATCAAAACACAGATTACGACGCGTAAGACTGTCCAAAAATTAAATGGCGGCATAGTGATTCTCCTTACTCTCTATCCATGTGCATCGAAACCGACTTTAAACACTTTATGGACGATAAAAAATATGACGGCCGTCCCCAGCAATAAAATAATCGCCAGTGCGGCTGAAAAGCCCCAGTCCCCAAAATCGGCAATGCGTTGTTGAATCAATTGGGCAATCATGGTGTCTTTACGTCCTCCCAATAACGCGGGGGTAATGAAATACCCTAATGAAATAATAAACACCAGCATCGAACCGGTAACAATACCCGGCAAGCTTAACGGCAAATAAACCCTAAAAAACTGTTTGATAGGTCTTGCGCCTAAGTTTGATGCGGCTAGTACATAGGAATTGTCAATTTGAGACATAACCGAATACAACGGAAAAATCATAAACGGGATTAAGATTTGGACCATACCAATCAACACACCGAATCGATTGAAAATCAGGTCAAGCGGCTCGTTTATCAAGCCCACTCCCGTCAAAATGTCATTGATCAAGCCATTAGGTTGTAATAACACTAACCAGGCGAATGTCCTGACTAAAATACTGGTCCAAAATGGAATCAATACAACAAAAATAAGGAGCTTTTTAATCAATCTTGGGGCATGCACCATGGAATACGCCATGGGATAACCGAAGAACAAACACAACAAGGTGGTTGCACCGGCGATCGAGATGGTATTCCACAGCACTTGCAAATATATACCCTTGGTCAATACGGTTTGGTAGTTTTGCAATCCCCAAGAAGGATCAGAAAAACTGCGCATCAATAACCAAAATACCGGATAGGCGAATGCCACAAGAATCATCAGCAGTGCCGGTAACACCAGCACTGCATGTTTATTTTCTCTTAAATTCACAATGATCTCTCAAACGAACCTGCTTCGTGTAGTGGATTAAGACAACTTCCATTCATTCCAACGTTCTGTCAATTCATCCAACTTATCGCCCCAATAATCACCACTGATCACTAACCCTTGTGACGCATTTTCTGGATTGGTCGATAACCAGGGTTTGACTTCTTCTTCAATGCCGTCAAACGCGGCCGGCACGACCGGCGAATAAGCGAGCAAGTTTGCCATGGTGGCTTGATTTTCCGTTTCAATCATGGTATTCATGAAATGCTGTGCCACATCGGCATTGGGTGCGCCTTTAGGGATTGAGAAAAAGTCCGCCGATTGAATATTCTCATTCCAGGAAATACCGACTTGACCGCCCTTCTTAACTAAGTCATAGGCCCGTCCGTTTAAGATTAAACCACAACCAACCGCTCCGTCGACCAGTAGCTGCTGCGATTGTGAATTGCTGGTCCACCACACCACCTCATCTTTGATGGTATCCAGTTTTGCAAAGGCGCGATCCACATCCAGTGGATACAAATCCGCAGGTGCCACCCCATCGGCCATTAACGCCACTTCCAGGCTGGGATACACACGATCACGTAACATCCGTTTACCTGGGAAATTTTCTACATCAAATACGTCGGCCCAACTGTTAGGCTGATTGCCCGCTGGGAAAATATCGGTATTAAACCCAACGTTATATGACCAAACAATACAGCCCACACCGAATTCGTGGTTATAGGTTGGATCAACAGAACTGGCATCGACGATCGAGGTGTCAATCGGCTCAAACAGATCATTTTTGACATTGGAATACAAGAATATATCGGTCACATCAACGACGTCCCAAATCGGTGCACCGGACTCCACCATGGTCCTGAGTTTTGCTCCACTAGCGGGGCCGTCCTGAATGACCGTCGCTCCGGTAGCAGCCGAAAACGGATCACAATACGCCGTTTTTTGCGCGTCCTGGTATACCCCGCCCCAACTGGCAAAGACCATTTCCTTGCCGCTTAAATCCGTCGCAGCCATTGCATTGCGCCCGAATATCGCCGGCCCCATGGTGAGCGCAGCACCGCCTAAGGCGGTGGCTTTCAGTAAGACCCGTCGGGTCAGTTCAGTATCGGTTGAATGTAATTTAGTTCCTTTACTCATCATATATCTCCGGAATATTTAAAATGTGAATTTAAGATTGTCTAAAACGCGGGATGACTTCCTTACAAAATAATTTCAATGATTTCACGGTGAAATCGTGAGGCATACCAAAACACGCCCCATACATATAGTGATCAACACCCGCCCGTTCGTAATTTTTAAGCTTTTGAACAACTTGATCGGGGGTCCCAAAGATCATATTCTCTCTCAACGCTTCGGGGGCGTAATCGTTTTTATTGCTGACGATCTCATAGTCAACGGGTTCGGGAAAACCGTTTTTAACGTCACCCAGATTGCGAAAAAGATTTTCGAAATAACGGCCAAAATTGGTGGTGGCCTGTACAGGAATTTCCCAATCATTGGGATCTTCATACACACACGCCCGCCTGAGCATCATGTGCTCGGGACGAGGAACGTCCAGATTTTCTGACATCACTTGTTCAAATTTTTCACACAATGAAATAACCTCTTCGAACGGCCATTGCAGCGGGGTTGACATGATATGGCAGCCGTTTTTAACGGCAAAATCAAAAGTATTAACATCACGTGCAGCCACCCACATTCTCGGGAATGGCTGTTGCAGCGGTTTGGGTACCGATGTGACGGACGGGAACGACCACAGTTTACTGTCATAGCTCGTGTCCCCACGCCATAGATCTTTTAATAACGGAATTAACTCGCGTAGGTATTTACCCCCCCCACCTTGCGGCATACCACCGGCCATTCGATCGAATTCGTATTGATAGGAGCCCCGACCGAATCCAAGCTCTAAACGCCCGTCCAGAATCAAATCAACCAAGGCCGCTTCACCGGCGAGTTTGATCGGATGCCAATAAGGTGCGGATAACACCGCCGTGCCTAATCGGATATTTTTCGTGTGTTGCCCCCAATACGTCAATAGAGTTAAGGGGTTTGGCGCAATGGTTGCTTCGATTGTATGGTGCTCAGCCGTCCAGGCGATATCAAAGCCCCCTTCATCGGCGATTTGAACCAACTCCAATCGTTGCTGAAGGACGTCTTTCATGCTTTGACTTGAATCAAAGCGGTCCATATTGATGACTATTGAAAACTTCATGTACTGTTCCTTTACTCGCCGGCTATTTAACTCTCATGACAAACGGATCTTGCGATTGGCCGGAATAATCGATGACCACATTTTTTAATCTGGAATACTCCCGCATCGCTTCGAAGCCGTTGTGCTTGCCGTAACCACTTTGCTTAAAGCCACCCACAGGTGACATCATCGAGGCGGATCGAAAGGTATTGATCCACACGGTGCCGGCATCAATCTCATGCGCAAAACGCAAGGCTTTATCAATATCGCGTGTCCAAACACCTGCGGCCAATCCATAAGCGATATCATTCGCTTGCTGAATCAAATCTTGCTCATCTTTAAATGTAATCACTCCTACAACCGGGCCAAAGATTTCTTCCTGGGCAAACGTCATGGCGTTGTCCACGTTTTTGAAAATTGTAGGTTCGAAAAACCAACCTTGGTCTAAGCCATCTGCATGAGGTCGAGTACCACCTGTCACCAGTTGTGCTCCTTGATCTTTGGCACTTGAGACATAGTGCTGAACTTTGTCTAACTGAGAGTGTAATGCTAACGGACCAATCTGCGTTTGTTCTGCACAAGGGTCTCCAAGGCAAATCGTGCGGGTCTGTACAACCAAACGTTCAACCACGTCATCGTAAATATCCTGTTGAACAAAACAACGTGATCCAGCCACACAGGTTTGCCCGGCGGCGGCAAACACACCGGCAACAACACCATTCACGGCACGGTCAATATCGGCATCCGCATAGATTACATGAGGCGATTTACCCCCCAACTCAAGATTACAGGGGATGGGATGAAGCGCGGCATTGGCGGCCACTTTACGGCCGGTAACCGTGCCCCCGGTAAACGCAATCTTGCTAAATCTGGGTGATTGCGTTAGTGCCTCACCCGTCGAATGTCCATGTCCGGTGATGATATTCACTACACCATCTGGAAAGCCGGCCTCTTTGATCAATTCAGAAAACGCAATGGCTGATGCACTAGTATGTTCAGACGGCTTGATGACCACCGTATTACCACAAGCAAGACAAGGGGCAAGCGTACAGCTCATCATGTACAGTGGAGAATTCCAGGGCACAATAATGGCCACCACCCCGAGCGGCTCACGCAAAGTCATGTTCAGCATATCGGGCTTATTAATGGGTATGGTATCACCCTGATTTTTATCGGCCATACCGGCAAAATACCGGTAATAGTCTTTTAAATATCCAATCTGCGCACGAGTTTCCTTTAGTAATTTGCCATTATCACGCGTTTCAATCCGTGCCAATTCTTCATAATGTTGGCCAATCAAGTCAGCCAGCCGATAAATCAATTCACTACGTTGGGTTGTGGTGATATTCTTCCAAGCCGGATCAATCAACGCGTGTTGGGCGGACGAGACTGCTCGGTTGACATCTTCAGCGTTACTGTCGCAGGCGCGATACCAAGCCTTACCGGTATACGGATCAAAACTATCGAAATAATTCTTCGAGGACGACTCACACCACTGTCCCCCAATAAAAAGCGGTAAGGTATTATCTTCAAGAGTATTGAGATTGAATTTCAGCATATTAATTTGATTGATATTGCTCAAACGATGTCGGCTCACCGTCCAACAGTGCGACCTGACCACCGTGATCAGAATCCACATAGATACCAAAGCGATCAATCGATCGTTCCTTAACATATCGCTTGAGCATGGTTGAGATTTGGCGAATATGGATTTGCGCCCAGGGAATGTCGTTGATCTTGAACCACCGTGATCCTTCCACTAACCGATCGGGTTGGCAATGGTTGATTGTGGTTCGGTAGACAATGTAATTTTTCCCGTCTTCCAAATTAAAAATGGAATAAACAAACGTTAATTCCAACTCGATCCCTAATTGTCGACAATACTGCTTTACGGCTGTGCGCGCATTAGGAGTGCTGGCTAAACATTCGCTATTGGGAATTGACCACCCCTGTTTGTCATCCAGATTTGACAGCAGTAATTCATCATCACGCTCAATAATCACACCGATGACCATTCGTTCCGCATCATCGCTAGACAACGACGACTGAGAGGCGAAATCGACATATCCGCCTTTGAAATATCCAAGCGGCATGCCAGATCGATAGTGCGATTCTTCAATCCGGCCTAACAGGATGAGATGATCACCCGCTGTGAGTTTTTGCTCAATTCGACAATCAATCCAGGCTAATGACGCATCGATGATAGGTGATCCGGTCAATCCATGATGCCACTTTATAGCTGAGAATTTATCCGGCGATTTTGAGGCAAATAGATTTGATACCTCGATTTGATTTTCACATAAAATATTAATGGCAAACGACTCACTGGCATTAAATACCGGAAAACTGTGTGCGGTATCGGCAATGCAAACCAGCACCAACGGCGGATCTAAGGACACGGAGGTAAATGAATTCGCGGTCATGCCCCGAGGTTGATCATCGGCATCTACCGTGGTGACGACCGTCACGCCGGTGACAAAACTGCCCAAGACTTGCCTTAACTGTGTACTATCTAGGGTGGCATATTCGGTGCTTTTCGACACGTATCGCCGTCTCCTCCATTAAACATCTATCGTATGATATCTTTTATATTTGAGGTAAAACTGAATAACAATCTCAGTTTAGTAGGAATTTCGAGCTCATTTTCCTATGAAAAGTAGGAATATTAATTTTTATCGTTATTTAAAGTTGTCACCAGGTCATATAACCGCAAGGCAACCCCGTAATCAAAGCGAACTTTTGCATCATCTAAGTTCAGGTGGTACTTATCCCGAATTTTATCCAGCCGATAGCGCAAGGTTGACACATGAATACCAAGCTGATCGGCACTGTGTTGATAACGCCCTTCGTTATCTAAAAAAGCGCGCAGTGTGTCCAGATAGTTTTCAGCCTGATTCGAATCATCGTTGCAAACCGCTTTAATCGTAATATCCAAGTATTCATCAATCAGTCGTTTGTCGGTCATGGAAACTAACAGTGAAAACGCACCGAAGTCTTTATTCGATACATAGCCAAAGGTTCCGAATGATTTAGATAATTGAATTAAACGATCGGCATTAATTTTTTCTTTATGATAATCCTGTAATCGATGACACGGTTTGCTCAATGTGATGATTGATTGCGCCTGACAATCTTCATGAATTAGCGCCTCGATGTGCTTGATTTTAACCAAAGAACGTTGAGTAATCTCAAAAGTTGACGGGATCAATGCCACGATTAACTTTTGTGATTGCACCACGACGTTTGCTTTTAAATAGCGTTCAAGGTACTTGGCCACTAATTTATGCGTGCGTGTAAATACGTTTTTACTCGCACTGACCACAGCGATCACCATAAGTTTTAATGGCACATCAAGATGAAGCCCGATTGATCTTGCCCGTCGAGTTAGATCGGTTTTACTTTCCCAATTCCCCTTCAGCAAGCTTAGTACCACCTGTGTTTGCGAATTTGTTTCAGCCTTGAATTGGACTAACTTGCGCATCATTAACGCACTCAATGACAACCGGATGGCTTGAATTTGTAACTTGGCGATATCGTCTAATTGCTCATCTCCAACAAAAATACAAATTGCCCCAACCACATCCTCATCCACTATTAACGACTGCAGCACGATCCTCAACAATCGTTGAATTAACCCGAACTTGATTTCTAACTCAATGGGTTGGGTGGTGCCTTCGACGTGTTTTCGTACATTGGATAAAAATAAGCCTTGACCCTCCTGATCTAACCAAAGCCTCCATTCCCTATCTGACACATTACTCAACGGAGAACGATTCGAATAAATTCTGTTTTCGGTTAAATCAACGAACAACCAGGGCTGGTAAATAATATGATCCAACTCATTGATGACATCGGTAACGGCCCCTTGCTTTAAAACCGGGTGCATAATTTTAGTGTAATCTTCAACCGTTTGTCTAAGTCGTGCGCCGCGCTCAATTTCCTTTTGCAGACTGATGGTTTTATCAACGGCAATCTTTGCCATGTTGGCAACGGCTTGTAAAAAAGTCAATTCACTCTCAGACACGTTAATGTGTTTACGAGATTGCACCGTTAACACCATTTCGCAGCCTTCGATATCTTGTGCAAGCAAAGGAATAATTACGGCCGTTCGATAACCCCGAATGACCGCGTCTTCATTATAAGCAGGATAGTCAGGGTTATTTTGGGCATCATTGATGATCAAGGGTTGTCTGGACTTTACGACCTGAGATACCGGGCTCGTCGACAAGTTCCATGTAGTTGGCGATACATTCTTTACTCCCGAATAAGGATCAAAGCGTTTGACCACCCGCGTGACCCCTGCGAGAGGATCCAATTTAAGTATTCCACTCATTTTCCAGTCGGAATGCCGACAAACGGCATAAACGATTCGCTCTAAAATTGCATCAATATCTTCCACCGCATTAATCAATAAGGCGATCTCTCCTAAATTTTCTAACCGGTTATGAATTTTTTTAGACATATGGATAATAGTGAAATACTGACAGTGAGTTAGGCTTTACAAACGCATTGAGTCTAATCATCGTTGGTTGATTTCATCGAAATCGTAAGGCCCTCGATTATTCTAGAGTTGGTTGAATCTCATTTCAGTCAATGAAATTCTAGTGTATGTCATTATTAAATAAAGCAGCAAGGGCATTTTGAGCCTCCGGCTGTAATCAACAATGAACCGATAACAGTATCATCGGATCTATACTAAATTCATAATATCTTTTGGGGTTGTAGTGGTTTTAATAGTTTAGATAATTGATGACATTGGGCCGTCGTTAGCTTATCCCCCATCACCGCCTGTATTGCTTTTGAATAAATCGCCCACATTTTTCGCCGGATTTCCCGCCCTTGAATTGTAATCACGATCGTATGCCCTCGACCGTCATCAAGGCAAGCTGTTTTTGTGATATAACCGGCTTTTTCCATTCGGTCCAAAAGACGTGAGAGTCCGTACTGGGTGATTAAGATTCGCTGTTCTAAAATATAAGGCCTTAAACCGGTCTTACTTGCACATTCCAGTTCCCAAAGTACATCGTACCAGGCAAACGGCGGTAAACCGTTTTGCTTAAAACATTTTTCAACATAATTCAGTGATGCATCTTGTGCCGTAAGCAAAGCAATCCACGCACCTACAGCCGCTTCATTGGGTTCATCTGTCATGATTATCAGTATAACCTATTTAGATGCCTTTGCATGTTTATTGATATTCATGGCAATCTGTAATACAATATACATGCAATTACATATTTTTTGCATTTAATTAATACAATCTAGTCCTACTTACCCATCATAAAAAGGCATCGCAATGAAGCACTTAACTCAAACGTTTACGACTATATTCGCTCTGTGTTGGACGCTAACCGGATTGGCACAACCATCAGAAAATATCCAGCAGCTATCGGAAAACGTCTATGCTGTATTTTTAGACTATTACAATTCACTAGTGGTGGTCGGTGATGAAGGTGTATTAATCACTGATCCGGCAAATTCACGTCGTGCTGCTACGCTAAAAGCCGAGATCGAAACGCTAACCTCCTTACCTGTCACTCAGATTGTACTAAGTCACGAACATTATGATCACATCGGCGGCACAGAATTATTTCCAGACGCTGAAATCTATGCCCATGCAGCCACCAAACCGGTCCTACGCCTCGATATAACCGGCCAAGCACCCGCTGAAGTTGATCACTATATTGGAGATAAAACCGTCTTGACTGTCGGCAATTCCGATGTTGAGTTACTTCACTACGGTGCTGCTGATGGCGTTGGAACTTTGGTTGTGCATCTGCCCAAAGAAAGTGTAGTCTTTTCTGCAGACATGTATGAAACCAATGAAATCACTAACGGTATGTGGCTCGCAGACTCCAACTATTTGGGCAGTCGTACTGTCCTAAACGAGTTAGTTGCATTGAATCCAAGTTTTGCGATTACAACGCACTCCAAAGACACTGACCCAGCACAATTACAACTTGCCGCTGATTTTTACAATGATTTATACGATGCCGTTGAACCGAAAGTCACAAAAGCCATGTCAGAAAGTTTTGAGGAACTTGTCAACGTCATTAATACCCTACCCCAAGAGGTCTCGTTACCTAGATATGAGAATTTTGGAAATTATGATAGTCTACCAGCTCACGTAGAACGTATGATATTTTCTATTTTTCACGGCGGTTAGTATTTTAGCCTTAAATCAACATTCACTATCAGTTTGGACATTATAACCAAGCACGATTCGTTTATTCGCTGCATACATGACATGAGCCGGATTCAGTTGAACAATAATTTGAACCTGTGATGATTTTAATTTGGCCTTGATTGCATCGAATTCCTGTTGTTGGCTGGCTAGTAACTCAAGCACCTAATTGATATTGTCTGTATCCACGTTGATAGTAGAATTCTCTTTATCAGCCTCATCTAACTGCGATAAATAGGACTCAGCCTGCTTGTCTAGTTTAGCCTGTCGTATGGCAAGTTTATTAGCACTGAAACTCTTTTTCAAACTCGTTACGGCTTTGAATTTACCGCTGTATCGCAACCAGCCGAAAATTTAGCAAACTAGCTTGCTGACAAAACAATACAAACTCTCGACTCACTGCACATAGTGGTTCGCGCTCTGAGCGTCGATTTGAACGCACTTGATTAAGATAGTCGTATCAATACAGTTTGAGTGAATCGGCAGGATCCTAGGGTTTGCAATCGGTTGTCAAAGACTGGGCTTTAGCAAATACGGATCAAGGAAATAGGCAAAGTAACTAAACTAAATTGAATATCAAAAAAGCCGGCATCAAGCAGGCTTTTTGATGGAGTTCCAGACGTGTTTTTACACAGGCTCATTTGCGCCATCATCTTGTAATTTTCTGCCAAATCATTAATGATAACCGCAGGACATTTCCAAATTAATTGTGCATGAATACGCCTCAGTACCCGTTTCTATCAACACTGTCACTGTCGGTTAACTCCCCTGAGCAACTCGCTGAGTTTTATTGTCAAATCCTGGGCAAGCATAGAATTGATCATGACAACACTATTAGTGTTGGCTATGGGGATGAAGGGGCTTGTCTTGCATTCCGCAAATCAACCCTCCAGCGTACTTATCAGCACCATGCACATGACCGCTACTGGAAAATCGCGATTACGGTACCGGATTTGGATTGTGCCTACCGGCAATTAGCACAATCGGATATCACCGTATCAACGCCACACCAGTTTCGTGATGTTGGCTACCTATGCCATCTCACCGATCCAGAAGGATTTGTCATTGAATTGCTCCAACATCGTTTCGAAGATCAACCGCGCACCGTACAGGGTGACCCCTCCCAAGCGTTAGGCGGCGCACACATTGGACTTATCACACTGCGAACCGACGATATCGATGCTGAATTTAAGCGTTGTCAACAACAATTGGGGATGAAGTACCTTTGTCGACAACCGGTCACCGACTTGGGTTTTGATTTATACTTTTTTGCGTTTACTGAACAAAATCCACCCAGTGAGAAGATGGAAGCGATCGAAAACAGACCTTGGGTATATCAACGAACCTATACAGTATTGGAATTTCAGCACGTTTTAAGTGAAGCAACGATTGGTTATCCATCAGCCGGTGAAACTGGGTCTGCTGACATCACAATTTGTAATGTTCAAAACACAACCATCAAATTATCATAAGCATTGAAGGTGATACGGTCATTACATGGGTATTAAACCATTCCAGCGTAATGACCATACAAAACACACCGTCTATAAACCTTGTTCTTGCATATCATTCGGATTAATGCCGGCAACAACTACCGGTGCCTTCATGGCATCACGTCTAAAGGGTTCACCTAATTCCTGGTTAAGAATTGCCTCGATAAAGGTGGTTTTACCTTCTCTCATTTGCAGGTCAATAGCTTGGTTCAATTGTTCGGTAAGTTCTTCCATGGATTTTGCTTGAACCCCGTTTACACCACAGGCTTTGGCGATAGCCGCATAACTCACGTCGGCATCTAGCTCCGTGCCAACGAAGTTATCTTCAAACCACAACGTTGTATTGCGTTTTTCTGCGCCCCATTGGTAGTTTCTAAAAATGACCATGGTGATGGCCGGCCATTCTTCACGGCCACAAGCGGTCATTTCATTCATGGAGATACCAAAGGCACCGTCACCGGCAAACCCCACGACGGGGACATCAGGACACCCAATTTTCGCGCCTAAAATGGCCGGAAAGCCATAACCGCAAGGACCAAACAAACCCGGCGCGAGGTATTTACGGCCCTGATCAAAACTCGGATATGCATTACCAATGGCGCAGTTATTACCAATGTCCGTGGAGATAATCGCGTTGCTGGGCAAGGCCGCCATGATGGCACGCCAAGCTTGACGCGGTGACATACGATCACTGTGACGCTCTCGCGAACGTTCGTTCCAGGTAATACCAGGATCGTCGCTTTCATGATCCATGGCGGCCAGTTCTTGCGCCCAGTTTTCTTTGGTCGTGGCAATCAACTGTTTACGAGTTTCCCGATTTTCATCGCCGGCCGTATCACTTAGTTGCGCTAGAATTTGCTCAGCAACTAACTTAGCATCACCCTGAATGGCCACATCCACTTTTTTGGTTAAGCCAATTCGATCCGCATTAATATCAACTTGAATAATTTTTGCTTGCTTAGGCCAATAATCAATACCGTAACCCGGTAAGGTTGAAAACGGATTAAGCCTGTTTCCCAAGGCCAAGATAACATCCGCATGAGAAATCAATTCCATGCCCGCTTTAGAGCCGTTGTAGCCCAAGGGGCCGGCATACAATGGATGTGAGCCAGGAAAGGCATCGTTATGTTGATAATTACAACATACCGGTGCATCCAAGCGCTCTGCCAAATCTTTAGACGCCTCGATGGCATTGCCTAAAATTACCCCGGCACCGTTTAAAATAACCGGAAAACTTGCTTCGGATAACAGCTTTGCGGCATTGGAGATGGCGGTTTGACCACCTGGAGAACGCTCTAGACGTACTCGTTGCGGGAGTTCAATATCCATCACCTGCGTCCAATAATCACGTGGGATATTAATTTGAGCCGGAGCTGATCCGCGCCAGGCATTTTCAATCACCCGGTTTAAGACTTCAGCAATTCGGCTTGGATCACGCACTTCTTCCTGATAGCACACCATGTCTTCAAACACGGCCATCTGTTTGATTTCTTGAAATCCACCTTGGCCAATGGTTTTGTTTGCTGCTTGCGGCGTGACTAATAATAAGGGGGTATGATTCCAATAAGCTGTTTTAACCGGGGTGACAAAATTAGTAATGCCAGGCCCATTTTGTGCGATGGCCATGCTCATTTTCCCACTGGCACGAGTATAGCCGTCCGCACTCATGCCGGCATTGCATTCATGAGCACAATCCCAAAATGTAATACCGGCTTCGGGAAATAAATCTGAAATGGGCATCATGGCAGAACCAATAATACCGAAAGCATGTTCAATGCCATGCATTTGTAAGACCTTGATAAAGGCCTCTTCCGTGGTCATCTTCATCGTAACTCCTTTGAGTTTAATCGTAAGTTTAGTTTGATCGATGTCAGGCGTGAGATTGTAAAATCATGTCACTGCCCTTCTCTGCAATCATGATAGTGGGCGCATTTGTATTACCCGAGACAATTTCCGGCATGATGGACGCATCCACCACACGCAAACCCTCAACACCGTGGATTTTAAGTCTAGCATCAACTACCGACATATCATCATTACCCATTTTGCAGGTGCTGGTAGGGTGATAGATAGTCTGACTATGGAGTCGAACTGCTTCTAACAATTCATCATCCGTTTGATACTGGTTACCGGGGACGAACTCATCGGTAATGAATTCGTTGAGTGCCGGTGCTGAAGCAATTTTTCGAGCCACTTTAACGCCATTTACAGCCGTGGTTCTATCCAATTCAGTCGATAAATAATTGGGTTGAATTTCTGGATACACGATGGCATCGGGGGATTTGATTTTGATATAACCTCTACTTTCAGGGCGCAACTGACAAACTGAAGAGGTAAAGGCTGAAAACTTATGTGGACCATCCCCCGGTTTATCTGCACTTAAAGGTTGCATATGGAATTGAATATCTGGCCTGTCAACTTCAGAATTTGAACGGGTAAATATACAGACCTGACTAGCCGCCAATGTCATTGGCCCGGTACGATTAAGCGCGTATTGCATACCGATCCACATCTTTCGGATTGGATTATTGACTTCATCATTCAAGGTCGGTTGATTGGTTTTGTGTACTAAACGTACCTGCAAATGGTCTTGCAACGCTTCGCCAACACCAGGTAAATCATGCACAACCGGAATATCGAGCGAATGCAGTAAATCACCGTTTCCAATACCCGAACACTGCAGAAGTTGTGGTGAACCAATAGCCCCCGCCGCCAAGATGATTTCTTTATTGCAATTGGCTAAATGTCTCTCGCCAAGATGTAAGTACTCGATACCAACTGCTTTTTTGTCCTCAAACTTAAGCTTTGTGGCTTGTGCTTTTGTCGCGACAACCAAATTTTCTCGAGATAACACCGGCTTGAGAAAACCTTTGGCCGTACTCCACCGAAATCCTTTATAAGCCGTTTGCTGAAAATAAGCCACACCTTCTTGTTCGGCTCCGTTGTAATCCGGATTTTTAGGGATGCCAATTTCACTAGCCGCTTTGATAAACTGTTCTGCGATTTTACGCCGCAAACGCAGGTCAGAGACTTTTAATGGCCCACCGACCCCATGATACTCGTTCTCACCGTGCTCTTGATCTTCGGATTTTTTGAAATACGGCAACACATCATCATAACACCAACCGATATTCCCCAATTCAGCCCAGCGATCGTAATCTTGCTTTTGACCGCGCACATACAGTAACCCATTTAACGAACTCGACCCCCCCAGCACTTTACCTCTTGGCCATTGCAACTGACGGTTCGCAATCCCGGGATCGGGTTCAGTCACATAGCACCAGTCCGTGGCTGGATTATGCATGGTCTTAAAATAACCGACCGGAATATGAATCCAGGGATTCGTATCTTTACCGCCTGCCTCAAGTAGCAAAACACGGTTAGACGGATCGGCCGACAAACGGTTGGCCAGCACACAACCCGCCGAACCGGCACCAACAATAATGTAGTCGAAGGTACTCGTAGTCAAGATGAGTTATTCTTTAAAAGGTGTTGGTGTGACAAACGGATAACGAGCCTTAGCCTTGGTATCCACTGCGCTGGAATTACGAATAAAACGATTTTCGTCATCATAGGCAAAATTAAAGGCCCAGCTCGGTTCTCCATCTGTCGTGCTTTGAATAAACATCCGTTCTTTTTGACTTTGAATACATTTGTCATAAATTAAGTCCGGATCCCAACCGTCCAGCAATGTCGCATGCAATTCAGACTCTATTTTTTGATACTCTGGATCACCAGCCAAATTGGTTAATTCCAACGGATCACTATCCAGATCGTAAAGTAACGATGGAAAGCCATGCGTGTAGATGTACTTGAAATTATCGCGGCGCACCATACGACAGGGTTGATTCACACCTTCCCCAGTATATTCAGAAATTACCGTGTTATCCCAATCGTCTTTATTACCCGACATCAATGGCACCAGAGAGTGTCCATCTAACGGTGACACCGGATCAGGAATATTGCCGTCTGTTGCAAAATCCATGAGTGTGGGCAATAAATCAGCCAACGAAACCAATTCCGAAACACGACTGGCCGAAAACATTTTGGGATAACTCACGACAATGGGTACCCGAGACGACCACTCATAAAACGATTGCTTGTACCACATCCCACGCTCGCCCAACATTTCACCGTGATCAGCGATAAATATAACCACCGTATTGTCGATCAGACCGGTATGATTCAACACTTTCATAAAATGACCGAGCTTATCGTCAATATAACTGCACATGCCATAATAAGCATGGCGGGCAGTACGTACGTGTTCATCAGTCACGGTATGCAAATCACCACCATGGGCGTAATGCAGCCAGCGACTCATTTCATCCATGTCATCCAAAGGAATGGGATCGACAGAAGGCATGTCGATATCATCATGATCGTATAAGTCCCAATATTCCTGGGTGGTGATATAAGGCGAATGCGGGTGCGTAAAGGAGAGCCAGAGTAAAAAAGGATTATCGTCCGTGTATCGCACCAAATCATAAAGCTTTTGGGTACCGGCATGCACAACCTCTTCGTCGTAGTCGAGTTGCAATCCGCGCACACAAATTCCCGAATCGGTCACTGCCCGCATACTGATACCGGTGGGCCGATAGCGCTCACCCACGATCCAATCCGGCGTCCAGGTAAAATTTGAAGGATAGATATCCGTGGTAATACGTTCATTAAAACCATGCACCTGATCCGGGCCGATAAAGTGCATTTTTCCGCACAATGTGGTTTCATAATTAACCGAGCGCAGATAATGGGCCAACGTGGGTACACCGGCCGGCAATTCGGTGGCATTGTCCCAAACTTCAATCGCGTTCGCATAACGCCCTGCTAACATCGACATCCGTGATGGAACACACAAGGGAAAGTTACAATAGGCATTATCGAACACCACACCGTTTTCAGCGAGCTGATCCAAATGTGGTGTTTTCACTATTTGATGACCGTACGTCGAGGACGTAAACGGCGTCATTTGATCCGCTTGAATGACAACAATATTGGGTTTTTGATTTGTCATACTTAAGTCTTAACCTCTATTCCATTAGTTGATTTGCATGTCGAGTTTTTCAGTGATTGCATTAAACGCTTCATATTGCGCCTGAACAAACGCTTTAGTGTCTTCCGGGCTCATGATGGATGGAATTGAACCTAGTTCCTTGGTTTTGTCATTCCAGGCTTGATCCGTTTTTAACGCCTCCATGACGCCAGCCCACTTCGTAGTCACTTCTTCAGGTAAATCTGGCGGACCCCAAACCCCACTCCATCCAATGACGGTCTCTAAATTTGGATACCCTTGCTCAGCGACTGTCGCCACATCAGAAATCGACGGTTGACGCTCTTTGGTCGTGACTGCGATGGGGGTTAAATTACCGGATTCGATATTACCGATCACACCTGAGAGGTTTTGAAATAACATATCAACATGACCACCGACCACGGCAGCAGCCGCTTTACCGCCACCTTTATAAGGGATGTGTTTCATGGCATCTTGCTCTAGCCCTAAATCATCCAATAGCATGATCATGGCTAAATGTAATAAGGTGCCTACACCGGCTGAGGCATAACTCAGTTTCGCACCGCCTTCCACGGCTTTTTTCAAATCCTCAAGGGAGGTATAGCCCAAGTCAGGATTTATCACTAACACAAATGGGTTTTGTTCCAATAACCCGATAAAGGTAAATTCATCCCATTTGTAAGGAATTTTTTTATTGATGGCCGGTACGGCAGCTTGAGACCCTACCCTGGCCATGAGTAAATTGTAACCATCAGGTCTGGATTTAGCAGCAAAGGTTGAACCGGTCACACCCGCTGCACCGGTTTTATTGACAACCAGTAAGTTCTCACCTAAGGATTCCGGAACGGCATTGCCTAATGTTCTAGCCGCCAGATCCGCTGCCCCACCCGGGCCGTACGGAACAATCATGGTTACCGGTTTAGTTGGATAGTCCGCGAACGCCGCGCACACCGTCAACGACAGTATGGCCAAGATAAATGCTCTAAGGCTTTTAACGATTCGATTCATGTTTCAACTCCTCAATTTAGTTAAAAAGTAATTACGTCGATTTAGGCAAACGATCAAAGTCGCTTGACTTTGGGTAAGTCATCATACATAATTACAGACTGTATGTAAATAATTATTTAACATGATGATAGACGGTTCACACTCAGGCTTAAGATCAATCAACCAACAACGGATCTTGTCGGAAATTATTCTTTCAAGTCCGATCACACGCACCGAATTAATGAATCGAACGGGTCTCACTAACGCATCGGTATCTCGTATTACTAAATCGTTAATCGATGCCGGATTAATTGTTGAAGCAACTAAACTTGCCCCGGTGAAAGGCCCTGGTCGTCGATTTGTTCATATCAATGTGAATCACGCGGGCGGCTATGTGATTGGCCTTAAGATAAATGCCCTTCGACAAAGTATTGTTGTGCTCGATTTGGGTAAAAATGAACTGGCGCATCAGGAATTAAATTTAGAATCGTTACCCACCCCCGATGTTGCGTTAGACGAGATCGCTACGCAAATTAGTCAACTAATAAATCGACTTGAGATCGATAAATCAAGAATATTAGGCATAGGCGTGGCCATTACCGGTGCGGTAGATGCCCAAACAGGCGTTGTAGTGGACGCACCAGCCATTGGTTGGAAAGATATTGCCGTAGCTCAGATCCTATCTAGTAAACTTGATCTGCCGGTACACGTGGAGAACTTACCCAACGCCATTAATCTATGTGAACATCAATTCGGCATTACTCGAAAGCACAAAAACATCGCGGCCATTAATGCCGCATTAGGCATTGGTTCAAGTTTAATTCTTGATGATCATTTAGCACGGGGCAATGCAAATTCCGCCGGATTATTGGGCCAGCTAACCTTTACAGATTCCGGTCAGTTCTCGAATCAAACGGTTGACGATTTAACCGCCGGATGGCGTGTACTCGCTGAATTAAATTTAAAATCCTCCTTACAAAAAGACCATCGAATGGCTGCAAAAAAATTGATTGAATTACTACAATCAAAAACGGATGATGATGGCGCGCTTAAAAAAGCGTGTTATAAAGCCGGAAAATCATTGGGCCGCTTTATTGAACTGTACATTGCCATGACCAATCCTGGCGCCATTTTACTCTCCGGCCCATTGTCCCAGTGTGAGGATTACCTAAACGGTATACAGTCTAGATTAGCTGAAAACCCCGCATTGAATGACAACCCGATTGAATTAATCACCAGCCAAATTACAGGCAGTACCGCCGCGGGTTGGTTAGCCATTAATGAATTTTTAATTCAACGTCCCATTGATTTGACCCCTTACACCTTGGAGGATGCCGCCTAATGATTGACAACAAAAATTCTGATTTTATTTTGGGCCTAATTATTATTGCCCTAGCCTTAATTGGCACGTTTTTCTTTATTCCCAAAGGTGTGGTTCTGCCCGATGACGTTGAAACTCGGGCACTATCCCCTGATTTCTGGCCTTTGACCATAATGATATTGCTGGGCGTTGCTGGAATTGCACTCACCATACAGGCCAAATTTGGTAAACCTATCACTGACGACGAAACCGAATCGGTGATGCGCCCATTAGGCGAAGGATTAATCCGAGTGGCGATCGTGATTGCTTGGTTAATTGGTATGTACTTTGCCATTCCCATTATCGGCATGCCGATTGCTTGTGCGTTAACCTTCGCAGCCATGACTTTATTTGCCGGTGAACGGCGATGGAAATATATTTTACCCATCGCCATCTTATTACCTGCCTTTTTGTATGTGTTTTTTGTCTATGTGGCCAATGTCCCGTTACCCACGGGGATTTACGAAGCTTGGAAATAATTTTGGAGAGAGATAAATGTTAGAAAATATTGCAGACGCATTTGTTTTATTTTTCAGTCTTGAAAATATCGCTGTCATCTTTATCGGTGTACTCATAGGTGTACTGATTGGTGCCGTACCGGGTATGACCACACCCATGGGCGTGGCTCTGGCCCTGCCCTTTACCTTTTCCATGGAACCGGTAACCGGCATATTACTGCTATTGGGCGTTTATAAAGGCGGCTTGTATGGGGGGTCGATCACCGCCATACTGGTTAAAGCCCCGGGGACACCGGCGGCAGCCTGTACCGTGCTTGATGGCTTTCCGTTAGCCCAGCAAGGTCAAGCGAGACGGGCCTTAGATATGGCGCTATATTCGTCCTGTTTTGCCGATTTCATCTCTAACCTTTCGCTCATTCTATTCACCGGTTTCTTAGCCGGATTTGCATTGAAATTCGGGCCACCGGAATTTTTTACCTTAATTTTATTCGCCTTAACCATTATCGCCGGTGTTTCCGGTGACAGTCTGTCGAAAGGCTTAATTTCAGCCTGTTTAGGTTTAGGGCTTGCAACGGTAGGGTTAGACATCATTTACGGTACCGAACGGTTTATTTTCGGTAATTATGAATTAATGAGCGGATTGAATTTTATTCCTGTGTTAATCGGTCTGTTCGCCTTACCAGAGATTTATAACCACTATGCCAAAAAACTCGAAGGTAAAGTCGAAGTGAACAAAGTCAGCAAAGTAGGCGCCACCTTCGCTGAATTCAAAGCGAGTTTTAAATCGATTTTGCGTGGTAGCTTGATCGGTGTGGTGCTCGGGGCCATTCCGGGCATAGGCGGTGCGCCATCGGCTTTTTTGTCGTATAGCGAAGCACGTCGAAACTCTAAAAATCCCGAGAATTTTGGTAAAGGTGAATTAGAAGGTGTTGCAGCTGCCGAGGCGGGTAATAACGGGGTCGCCGGATCAACCATGATTCCATTGCTGGCCTTAGGCGTACCGGGTGATGTCATCACGGCCGTCATTCTAGGCGCTTTCATGATCCATGGTTTACGTCCCGGACCGGTGATGTTTGCGGAGAACCTGACCATGATTTATGCCTTGTTTATTGGCATTATGCTCAGTTCGCTATATTTGTTTATTATTGGCAAGATTTCCATTCGCAGTATCAGTAAAATTGCCGATATTCCGAATAACATCCTTTACCCGGTTGTGGTGGTGCTCTGTGTTTATGGTGCCTATGCGGTTAACAATAGCTTGTTTGATGTGCTAGTCATGGTTCTAATGGGCATCTTAGGGTTCATTATGCTTAGACTAAAAATTCCTGCAGCGCCGTTTTTGATCGCATTTATACTAGGGCCACTATTGGAAGATAATTTCAGGCAATCATTATTATTATCCGAAGGCAGTTACGGCATTTTCTTCCAGAATGCGATTTGTTGGGTGTTCTGGGCCCTAACCGTTCTATCCTTAGGCGTGATTATTCGCAATCAATTCCAAAAGTGACTGTCAACAAATTAAAAAGATGCGCACCTAAGTTAGGTGCGCATCTTTTCTCTATTGCGGTGATTACAGACACGCATGTCAATCCCGATGAACACGAATGCAATTCCCCTTTTCCGGTTAACCGGCTGGCCAATAAACGATTGCGCTTTGTGGTCGATCAACTTAACAACCAGGATATCGACTTTGTGGCACATTTAGGTGATTTAATTCACCCTGTGCCATCCGTCCCCGATCTTTATGGCAAAGCAGCTAACGCGTTTCATGATCTGATAAAACCACTCAAGCATCCGATTTATTTCACCCCCGGCAATCACGATGTTGGGGACAAACCGATTAATTGGGGACCCACCGAAACCGTGACAGACGAATTTCTGGGGGTCTGGCATCAATATTTCAACCATGACTATCAGAGCTTTGAACACAACGGTATCCATTTTTTCATCATCAATAACGAAATCATCAACAGCGGACTTGAACAGGAAACAAAGCAAAAAGCCTGGTTGGAACAAGAGCTGGAAAAATGCACAGACCAACGGATTGTCATGTTCACGCATTACCCTTTGTTTCTAACTTTCGATGATGAAGACGAACATTACGATAATATGGCCGAACCGGGGCGTTCTTGGTTATTACAATTAATTCGTAAGCATCATGTTGAAGCTATCTTTGCCGGTCATGTGCATAATTTCTGGTATCACCGCTACCATAACAGTGATTATTACATCCTACCCGCAACCTCGTTTGTGCGTCAGGATTTCAGTGAAATGTATCGTATTGAACCCGGGGCTGAAGCGGGCCGAAACGATGCCGCAAAACTGGGCTATGCCATCGTGAATTTTTATCAGCACGGTCATACGGTTAACATCGTCCGCACCCAGGGGCGTCAATTAACAATCGATGAAGCCGTGGATGAATCACAGTATCTCAATATTCCGATCCATCCAAATGAAGCACATCTAAACACCCCCGGCATCGATTTGCGTTTGAGTTGGTGTGAGTACAGCAAAATTCCTCCAAGCGGTGCATTGGATGAATTTGATCGAAAAACAGTGCGCAATGATTACCCCTTATTGGCACTGTGGGAGATGGGCATCAAAAAATTACGCGTGCCCATGGCCGATTTAACACATACACTGACGCGTAAACGTATGGCTGATCTCATTCAACAAGGGCATGAATTTACGTTATTTTCATATGGCATTCCCACAACAAAACAAATCAAATTAATCGCTGAACATGCTGAGTTAATAAAAAACTGGGAGATTGGTTATATTGAACAAGAACTTGATCAACTTATTACGGCTATTAAGGAATTAACAGGCATTAATTTTTATTTCAGTCCAATTAAAGACGTCCATGATCAAACCGAAGGCACTACGTTTTATCACACCATTAAACATGGTTTTTCTATTGGAGCTGAAAACGCAATCAGCCTATTACAACAAGTCGGTGAAAAACACGCTATTGAAGCCGGTTTAGTGTTTCGGGTTAGGGTCGGTGATCAACTTACGGATCAAATAGATCAAATCATCATGCGTGCCAACGATTTGAAAAGCCGAGTGTCCATACATATTTTATCGTCAGATCCAAATCCTGCCGTTGCATTAACGACCACAACACAACTTGAAATGGGGGTTAAGCAACTATTCAACCTCGCTAGCGAGAATCCAAACACCAATTTTTTTATTGATATTTTTGCTGATATTGACCGCGGTTATTTTGTCCGCAAAGGATTAGTCGATCGTCGATATAATCCTAACTATTCTTCTGGTTTGTTATTACATCATGAAAATATTATGTAAAATCGATAGATAAAAATCGGGCGTGATCACAGTATCGTTATAGCAAACATAACAGGCCTGATTTAAATCGGGTTTGTATTGCTATGCTGGATCGCTCATTCATGAATTTACGACATGGAATTATTAACCTAACTAAAGCATTCAGTTAATGGACAGTAATAAACGTTACAGAAGCACATAAATCAGACCCACGACTACTATAGCAATAAATACAGTTTCTATAACGACAAGTGCAATGGGTCGCCAGCCAATGCTAGTAATATCTTTCATTGATGTATGAACACCCAAGGCAGAAATGGCAATGACCAATAACACACTTGAAAGTTGTGATAACAACACAACCCATTGCATTGGGAGAATATTTAGGCTATTAATGATAAATAACACAACAAAACCGATTAAGAAAAAAGGAAACTTAGGTACGCTTGATTGTTCACGACTAGCTGCTAAATCATATCTGCGAATTAAAAAGCCTAAAACTAGAACAACAGGCACCAACATTGCAACCCGGATCAGTTTCATTAAGGTGCTTAAGTCCCCCACCTCATTCGATATACTGTAACCGGCACCGACCACTTGTGCGACATCGTGAATCGTACCGCCTAAAAATACACCAATATGTTTAGCTGACATATTCATTTCATCGGCGAACAGCGGATATAACACCATGGTAATCGTGCTTAATGAGGTTACCGCAATCACCGTGAACAATGTGTCCTTCTGTGTGGTTTTATCCTGCGGTAGGATGCTGCTAATTGCCATTGCAGCGGACGCGCCGCAGATGGCCACCGCACCACCAGTTAGCATACCAAAACGGCGATTAAAGCCCATTTTTCGAGCTAAAAAGGCACCTAGAACGATGGTTAATACAATCGAAATAATAGCTACTGCAACAGGTTGCCATCCCATCACAATGACTTCGTCCATGGATATCCTCAACCCCAACAAAGCCACACCAATTCGAAGTAGCGTTTTGGCTGAAAAATCAATCCCCGGTGCGCATTTTACGTCATCACTAAGAAAATTAATGGCCATACCCAACAACAAGGCCATCAGCATCACCGGTGCACCATACCGATTGGCAATAAAAAAGGCAGCGATTCCCACCGTCACACAAACGCACAATCCCGGAAAGTACGTCTGCTTGAGTTGTTGCAAACGAGCAAAATTAATGACATCGGTATTCAGTTTAGGCATATGGTAGTTATCCTTATATGTAAGCGCGGCTACGACCTGGCAATTAATTCTTTGTACTTAGCCAACACAGCTAGTCATCGAAAATCGAACAATCGTCGCTGCATTACTGTACCAAATTGCATAAACAACGTTATGCATTTACCCACTTACGGTTAATCTCTAATCCACACACGTCATCATTCATCAACCCTATCTTTGGGTTGCACAGCAATGACTGCCGTGCATGAAAGTAACTGATACAGATCACTTTGAAGCAGGACAGTCATACTCGCATAACCACTTTGCCAAAATTCATAGCTCCCTCAATCACGTTTGTTAATGAAGACAACTCTTGGGCAACGGACACTGTGTCAATACTTATTTGAATAAATAAGACGAATGATGCGATCGCTTGTTTAAAGTGCTTACTTTGCAATATCATTTCAATTTATCACGATGCAATCGGGAAAGTTAATATAAGCTAACAGTGTTAGTTTAGTCAATCAGACGATTGAACATTTTTATGAACTAAATATCAAAAATTTAACAACAACGATTAAGCCTTGAAGAAAGACAAGATCAATTGTTGAATATCACAGAATCGATGTCTGCCGAAATTGGTGTGCATAATGTTGTACTCATAGTCATCGAACGTCAGGTCTGTACCGCAGCACCTTTGATCTACAATCAATTTGAAAGTCTTGATGACCTGACCTATTGGCTGGTGTTGTTCATTAAGCAGATTGTCAAACAAGGCATAAAAGAAGGTGTCTTTCGAGACATCAATTCTCGCATATTAATATTATCTCGAATTGCAATTACCCTCACGTTACTTTATGCAGTATAGCTCTGTAATAGTGAGCTATCAAACAAAAGCATTCAACACATTTAAATGCTACTTGTGGAATTTCTTTTTTGTTATTTGGGTATACAGGTCGATGAGAAAAATAGCAATTAAACTACCATATTTCGATTGAATCCTGATTTACACACTGATGGTTAACTAGGTAATTTTGTAAAATAAGCGATTTTTTCCGAAGTGACTCCTTCGTCAGTAAACGTTATCAATGCTGACCCTTCAAATGTAGTTCCACGTACTTTCCACCAACACCACGCTATACCGTTATCGACGACTTGATGCGTGTAATCTAAAAATGGATTTGGAAGGTCACCATCCAATAGTTCAGCTGCGGCCGCTTTAAATTCTTCAACAAATTTGACAAAGTCTTTTCGAAATACTCGACAGCTGTTTGGGTCATCATAATAAAATTCAGACACGGTTGATTGCTTACTCATTTCACCGTTCCCTTGTCGCCATCCTTCCAAATAATGGTTGAGATGATCTAACGCTTGATGACTCATATTTCTATCCTGTAACTAATATTAAATACTGCTTCCAATAATCACGATTGATAGCTCCCATATACACTGTTGTATGATTAGCACGTGTTTTATTTCGCTGCCATCTTATTAACAATCCAATTTACAAAATTGGATGCTGCAGGGTGTTGTGTGTTAATCTGGTTTGATTGAACAAAATAATGATCACGTCCCGTGACTGATAAATCTAACGGCTTGCATAATTCACCGTCAGTTAATATGTGTTCAATCAAGCTTGAATGTCCCAAAGTGATTCCCTGCCCTTTTCTAGCCATGTTTATCGCTAAGACAAACGTGCTTAAGTAATGGCGATTTTCTAGATCAAGTTTTTTTGATCCAACTTGAGACAACCAATAATCCCAAGTATCTCGAATACCGGTTAAATCTAAAATTCTATGCTGATTGAGATCGCGTGGACGCTTAAGGCGCTTAGCTATAGTGGGTGTACATACCGGGAAGACCTGTTCCTCGGTCAATTGAACCGCATGGTCAGCAAACAGTTCTTTTTTGCCATAGTGTATTTCTACATCTGCAACACTGCCAGAAAAATCTTGCTCCCAAAGCGCTGTTGAGACGGTCAAACGAACATCCGGATACAAGTCCATGAATTCATGGATATGATTCCCAAGCCAGAAGGTGGCGAACGAATAGTTCGCCTTGATATGTAAAAGACGTTCTGTTGAGTAGCCTAAAAAAGAACGTGTACCTTGTTCTAATGACTGAAACGCGCGTAGAATAACCGGAAGATAATTCCGTCCGGCTTCGGTTAAGCGCAAACTGCGGTGCTCTCTTAAAAAAAGTTGCATGCCCATGTGTGATTCCAGCAGTCTAACTTGTTTACTGACGGCCGATTGTGTTAGACATAGTTCTTGCGCAGCATGGGTAAAACTTAAGTGCCTGGCCGCAGCTTCAAACGCCCGCAACCAATGCAATGGCGGCGTGACATAACGCTGTGTCGATTTGCTAGACTTCATTCAAATCTGATATTCCATTTCGTTGTAGTTTAGGTTTTTTTTTATCATTTGAAAAGAATTTCCCCATGTATTGTAATGAAATCCGACTTGCAAGCTGGCATTTACCACTGTGGTAGTCGTCCATGCTAAGCACGATCAAATTTTTTAAATTAAGGTGGATTTTGAATGGAAGATGCATGGATACCAGTTTGTGCAACCAGTGAAATAGACGAAGAGGACTTAATCCGTTTTGATCACGGCGACAAGACCTTTTGCATCTACAATACCCCAGAAGGATTTTTCGCTACCGATGGCATGTGTACCCATGAGGCGGAACACTTAGAGTTAGGACTGGTGATTGATACAGTCATTGAATGCCCGTTCCATCAGGCCCGATTCGATATTCCAACTGGAAAAGTATTGAGCGAACCGGCCTGTGTCGATCTCAAAACCTACCCGGTAAAAGTAGATAATGACACGATTTATCTATGGCCCGATTAATCACTTAAAATTTGTATGACAATTAAGACACGGTTGGACGAAACATTATGACACAAACACCTGACAAACAGAATTACACTCAATACTGCGGTTACCACCAAACATGGCAAGGTGAACCGGATACAGTGCTCACCCAAACTGATCCCATGACACCTTGCGGTGAATACCTAAGACGCTATTGGCATCCAATTTTTATAACTGAAGAATTAAGTGACTTACCCCAACTGGTAAAAGTCTTAGGTGAAGAACTGGTTATATTTAAAGATGGCAGCAATCAATACGGATTAGTTCACAAGCGTTGCCCCCATCGTCGAGCCTCATTGGAGTACGGTCGATGTGAGAATAAAGGCATTCGCTGTTGCTATCACGGTTGGTTGTTTGATGTTGACGGAACCATTTTAGACATCCCTGGTGAGCCAATAAATTCAGAGGCTGCCAAAAACACTAAGGACAAACTTCGTTTAGGGGCTTATCCCGTTATTGAACATAACGGTTTGCTTTTTGCCTATCTGGGTCCACCGGAGTTGAAACCCGATTTTCCGATTTACGACACCTTCAATATCCCGGGTATGACCATGGTGCCCTATAAGGTACATTTTAAATGCAATTGGATCCAGGTGTTAGATGCGATCGTCGATCCTGTTCATACTGCATTTTTACATCAAGACCAGTTTTCCGATGGGTTTGGCACCATGGGCGAACTCGCCTTCTACAACCGTGATAAATCCCGCTTTTTAGGTACCAACACACGCCGTGTCGGTGAAAATATTTGGGTGCGAGTGAATGAATTGATTCTGCCTAATTTCACTCAAGCCGGTTCGGCCTTTGCCGCCGATGGCACCCAAGTTCGCTATTTTGGTCGTAGTGCGTTTACCCGTTGGGTAGTGCCCATGGACGACGAAAACTGCATGGTCTATGCCTGGGCCAATTTCGGTGAACGCGGTGATCCCCATGAATACAATAACGAAGAAGGCGTTCAATTGATCGAGCAAGGTGAACTGGTGGATCGCACCTATGAAGAACGCCAACGCAGTCCCGGCGATGTCGAAGCCGTCGAAAGTATGGGATATATCTCGGATCATGAAAAAGAATACTTTGTCCCTGGCGACCGTGGCGTTGCCATGTATCGAACTCAGATCAAGAAATACTGCCGTGCCCTTGAGAGGGGCAAACCGTTGCCACAGCCCACGGATCTGGCCCGTGAAAACATCATCCCTACTTATGGCAGCGATACGGTAGTGCATGTGCCCGCATCCGATCAGCACGATGATGCGGCATTACTCAAACAAACCAATGACAAAGTGACTGAAATTCTCTTCAGTAATGATCATCTAATCAATAACGATCGTGACGAGCAAATTATTCAATCGATTAAAACAATGAATGGAGAATAATTGAAAATTATGACCGTTAAGATTCACATCAAAAATAACCGTTGGGCGGAGGGTTCTTTTCCAAACACACCCGAAGGCGAAGCTGTGTTTACCATCACACAAGAACGATTTGACGAAGTGATATCCAGTTTCAACGGTATCGCCGATCAAATTTCCACCTACATCGACTGGGATACGGATAATTTTGAAACCTCCATGGCAGATGCCGAGGTGTTACTGACCTGGAATTTACCTACTGAAAATCTTGCAACGGTGGCCCCAAAATTAAAGTGGATACATTGTATTGGTGCCGGCGTTGAACACATGCTGCCCTTTAACTGGGTGCCTGAGGGGGTGAGTATCACAAATAATAAAGGTGTCCATGCTGCCAAAGCCGGTGAATTTGGGTTAATGGCTATTTTAATGCTGCACGCACGGATGCCTGCGGTAATTACCAATCAACACCAGCGAATCTATGATTCACTGTATTCCTCCCCTATTCAAGGTAAAACAGTGGTCATCCTGGGTACCGGCAGTTTGGGCGGTGCCATCGCCAAGCAAATACATCACCTCGGCACCCAAGTGATTGGCATTAATCGCAGCGGTAGAGAGGTTGACGGTTGTGATGAGGTGGTTAAAACCGCTAACATTGACGAGGTGTTACCTAAAGCGGATTATCTTGTTGCTGCAACACCAGACACGCCAGAAACACGGGGATTGCTTAACAAAGATCGTCTAGACTTGATGAAACCGACTGCCGGTATATTGAATATCGGTCGTGAGGCTGTGATGGATTACGATGCATTGTGTGACAAACTCAACGCTGAAACACTGGGCGGTGCTATCCTGGATGTTTTCGATCCAGAACCTATTCCATCTGATTCAAGGCTTTGGACGACAAAAAATTTAGTGATCTCACCACACATCTCTGCTGACGATGGTGATGCTTATGTTCCCATGACGTTGAATTTGTTTTTTCAAAACCTGGAACGGTTTCTACAAGAGCAACCCTTATTAAACCCCGTTCGCACGGAACTGGGCTATTAAAAACAGGAAAAAACGCATATGAAACTTGGATTTATTGGTTTGGGTGTGATGGGAAGTCCAATGGCCGGTCATTTGGTCGATGCAGGACATGAGATATATACTTGTCTGAATACCTCACCCTTACCTGAAGAACTTAAAGATAAAAATATTACCGTAGTAAAAACACCGGCCGAGGTTGCCAGTCACTGCGAGACAATCATCTTAATACTCCCGGATTCGCCTGACGTAGAACACGTGATTACCGGTTCAAATGGCCTGATTGAGCAAATAAACAAGGGCTCTTTAATCATCGATATGAGTTCAATCAGTCCGCTTGTGACCAAACAACTCGCCAAAAAAGTAAACGAAAAAGGGGTGTGTTATCTTGATGCCCCTGTCTCAGGGGGTGAGGTAGGAGCTAAGGCCGCCAGCTTGACGATTATGGTAGGCGGGTCGAAAACTGATTTCGATCGGGCCCTGCCATTATTTGAACTCATGGGCAAAAACATCACGTTAATTGGTGAGAATAACGGCGCAGGTCAAATTTGCAAAGTTGCCAATCAGATCATTGTGGCGTTAAACATCGAAGCGGTCAGTGAAGCCTTATTGTTTGCCTCAAAAGCCGGCTGTGATCCAGCACGAGTACGTGATGCACTCATGGGCGGCTTTGCGAGCTCAAAAATACTCGAAGTACATGCCAAGCGGATGATTGATCGCACCTTTGAACCCGGATTTAGAATAAGACTGCATCAAAAAGATCTTAACCTAGCCTTGGAATCCGCCCGATCATTAGGGTTAAGTCTACCCAACACGGCAACGTGTCAGGAATTATTTAATGCCTGTACTGCTAACGGTGGTGCTGATAATGATCATTCTGCTATGGTCAAGGCCCTAGAACAACTCGCCGGTCATAACGTGACTTAAACACTGGGATATAGTGTAAAGATGATCGAATCTACTCTCGATTGAACGTTCTTTCGATTTTTACAATGCTCTATTTGTATTAGACCTCTCACCACAAAACTGGGATGTTGGAGAGAATTACTTTTGTCCCAAAGCCAATTGCGATATTTATGTTGAATGATCAACCAAACTCACCAAGCAATTTTGCTATTTTTGATTCCTCACTAAACCGTTTATAGCACGAAGAGTAAGCACTCTAAAAGCCTGCCAACTCCTGGATTTAACACATCGGCCAAATCACGCATCGTCAATTTACGTAATTGACACAGTTATAGAATATTCTCTGCTGTTTGATTCACAATAATGTCAGGCTTTCCTTAAGAATTTCAATGCTGACTGTATCCAAATAATATGACCAGATCCGATATTTCATCGTTATATATGAATAATTTATTGATTTTGTTCACGTAATAATATATTTTAAGAAACTGTTCACATTGTGCTTCTCCATGTCGATTAACGATTCATTGTCGAATTTATAGTTCATCATCATGAAGATAACTAATCCCCACCCTTTATCACTGTCTGCATTCGCCCACAATAGCAACAGGATGAGCTCAGCACCCATACCATTTGTGCATGGGTCATTAGCAAATATCAACAGTTCGAACCCCAGTTTAATGCTTATCGACAGTGATTGCCGGATTCCATTCCTTGGCCCAGAGGCCCAGGAATCGGTAATGCGTTAATGAATCTCCATGTATCGTCACTTTTTAACCCTTCAAGCAATAGGAAATCCTCATGAAAAATATCAACTCGTCAGAATTTTTTGACAATATTTTAGCCGCTGGTAGACAGCGAAAATTATCGCGCCGTCAATTTATGTCCCAGGCCATGGCCGCAGGCTTAACCCTGAGCGCGGCATCAACGTTATGGACAGATAGTGTGGCAGCGCAAACCCCTGAGCGTGGAGGCACTCTTAAAGTTGGATTACATGACGGCAATACGTCCGATTCTTACGACCCAGGCAATTATGCTAGTGTTCAGGACATTCAAATGGCCCACACCTATCGCAGTTATCTAACAATGATCACCGCCGAGAATGATTTAGGGCCAGACATGGCGGATTCCTGGGACGCCTCTGATGATGCGACATCGTGGACGTTTGAATTAAATAAAGAAGCCAGTTTCCACAGTGGCCGTCCATTTACCGCAAAAGATGCAGTGGCTTCATTGAATTTTCATCGCGGTGAAGGAACAACATCGGCTGCCGCTGCATTGCTTTCTGACGTCACGGACATCAAAGCTGATGGTGATCATACCGTCAAGATTGAACTATCACAGGGGTTCGCGGATCTACCGTGGATTTTGACGGATTATCATCTGGTCATGTTACCGGCCAATGAAGACGGCACAGCCGACTGGCAAAGCGGTGATGGCGCCGGCCCCTACAAGTTAGATCACTATGAACCGGGTGTCGGTGCAGAACTAACTCGCCATGACGGCTGGCATGGTCAAGGGGCTTATTTTGATGCACTAAAGGTGACTGTATTAAATGATCCCAATGCACGTCAGTCAGCCTTAATCACCGGTGATGTAGACATCGTCACGGATATCGATCTGAAAACCATGGCATTACTGGCGCGCAATCAGGACATTAACGTTGATAATCTACCTTCAGGCTCAGCAATCACATTACCCATGTTCTGTGATGTGGCACCGTTTGATAACGTCGATGTCAGGTTGGCGTTAAAACATGCCATCAATCGGGAAGATATCATAGAAAAAATTCAATTCGGTTCGGGCACCGTAGGCAATGATTTTCATATCTCGCCGAACATGCCGTATTATCCCGACATTGAGCAACGTCAATATGACCCTGATAAAGCTAAATTTCACCTAAAGCAGGCGGGTCTCGATTCATTAGAAGTGAGTATTTCATCGGCGGACATTGTGCATGCAGGGGCAGTTGATATGTGTGTGTTATTCGCTGAACACGCGAAGGCGGCTGGCATTACCATTAATGCGATCCGTGAACCTTCCGATGGATATTGGTCGGATGTGTGGCTAACCAAACCGTTCGTTGTCGTAAAATGGGGCGCGAGACCCACGCCTGACATGATTTTTTCATTGACTTATAAAGCCGACGCGGCTTGGAATGAAGCCCATTGGCAAAATGATCGATTCAACGAGCTCTTGTTACTGGCCAAAGCTGAGTTGGATGATAATCTACGGGCTGAAATGTATGCCGAAATGGCTCAAATATCGCGGGATGATGGCGGGACCATTTTACCGATGTTTACCAACTACGTGTATGCACAGCGGAACAATGTCAAACATGCCGATAGTGTATCAACCAGTTGGGAAACCGATGGGGGTAGATTTGCCAGTCGTTGGTGGTTCGCTTCATAGGGAACGATTAAATAGTCATCAGCGCTCCATAGCGGGCGCTGATGACTGGCCTTTCATAACCTGAAAAATTTCCTTTGCACACCTATAACATCATCTCAAAACGATCTATATCCCTAAGAAAGAGCTCTTTGTGATTTTATTTTTCGTACGTTACGGTCCACACCAACACCGTTTTTTCTGTACTCGATGGATTTTGAGAATGATGAGGTTGATTGAGGTTAACCGAATAACTGTCCCCGGGCGATAGATAAAAGTACTCGCCGTCCAGCCACATTTCAAGCTCCCCAGATAGAACAAGGCCCGTCTCGATACCAATATGTTCAATGTTTTTCGATTCGGTGCTCGCCATCGGTTCATACGTGGTTTGCATGAATTCAACCTGGTCCCCTAATCGAGGTGATAATATTTCTGTCAACAGATTGTTTGTTTCAATTTTTCGGCGTTGATTGCGGCGCACAATTTTTCCTTGTTCCTTAGGATTGGTCGCAATGTTATTTTGCACAAACCAAGCAACCGTGACATCCAACGCTTCAGCCAGTGCATAGATATCTTTCATGGTTGGTTTTGAGCGGCCGCGTTCAAGTTGACTGACAAACCCGGCTGAACGATCTATTCGATTGGCGAGCTCGCGCACTGTCAATTTACGTGATTTACGCAGTTGTCGAATATCCTCTGCTGTTTGATCCACAGTAATGTCAGCCTTTCCTTAGTATTTCAATCCTGGCTATTATACAAACAATATGACCGGCCTCGATATTTCATCTATATATGTGAATATTTTATTGATTTTGTTCACTTAATAATATATTTTAAGAATTTGTTCACATTGTGATTCTCCATGCCGATTAACGATTCATTGTCTAATTTTTAGTTCATCATGAAGATAACTAATCTCCACCCATTATCACTGTCCACAGTCGCCCAACAATTACGAAATGGTGAGCTCAGCGCACGAACTATTTGTGAATGGGTCATCAGCAATTATCAACAGTTCGAGCCTCAGTTTAATGCTTATCGACAGTGGTTGCCGGATTCCATCTGCTCAGCGGCGGAGCGTGCCGATCAGGCATTTAAAAAAGGACAGGATTTCGGTCCCCTCCAAGGCCTTCCCATCTCGGTTAAGGACTGTTTTGGCCTGGCGGGTACACGCACCTATTGTGGCACGGCCGGGGCATTAGCCGAAAAATACGAAGTGGAAGGTCCGCTTATCCGTCAGATCATTGAACAAAACGCGATGATCACCGGTAAAACCCATACGGATGAATTTTGTTATGGTGGCATTGGTGCTGTAAACCACGGTCAAATCCCACGAAACCCTTGGGATAACGAATCACATCGACTTGCCGGCGGTTCATCCAGTGGTGCAGGTGTTAGTTTGTTACAGAACACCGCGTTTGTGGCACTGGCGAGCGATACTAGCGGATCAGTGCGACGGCCAGCCAGTGTGACGGCAACGGTTGGACTTAAACTAACACACGGACGATGGTCAACACAAGGGATGGTGCCGCTCTCACCGTCGCTGGATACAACGGGCTTTTTAACACGAACGGCCCAAGATGCCGCATTTGTCTTCTCAGCACTAGAACCGGGTTGTGACTATCAACAGTTTGAGGTGACTAAGCAGAGTATTTCCGGGAAAAAACTGGGTGTTTGCTCGCAACATTTCTGGAATGATTGTTCACCGGGCGTCGAGCAAGGCATTCGCCAAGCCTTAACCGAGCTGGAGGCCGCCGGTGCCAAAATCGTTGAGATCGATTTTCCCGAAGCCGAACAAGCGTACCATAAAGGCATTGATGGCGGGATCGTAGCAACAGAATTTTCGGCTCTACTGGAGCATAATCTGCCCAACCAGTTTAGCCAATTACACCCGTTTTTAGGCCATCGTCTAACCGGCACCGATAAACCACAACAATTGGCCACACACTATCTGAAAAGTTTGATGGCGCTAAAGGACTTGTCCCACAGCGCTGCCAAAAAACTTAACGGTGTTGATGCGCTGATCAGTCCAACTGTCCCAATCACCATACCCAAAGTCAATGATGTCATACAGCTCGATTACTACGAACGTGCAAATAAATTAGCGGTTAAAAACACGTACATACCCAGTTTATTGCAGCTTTGTGCTATTTCACTGCCCGTAGCACTGGATAATGAAGGCATACCCGTCGGCATGCAATTAATGGCACCTGGAATGAGCGAGGAATCATTATTAAACCTCTCTTGTTTGGTCGAGCAGGCCTTAGGGACAGCGATTCTACGCCTGGGTATTGCCCCCATGCTCGTGCCGTAATAATTAATCCTTCTCATCAATGCCAACATGATTGAGGAATCAGTATTTTAAAGGAGTCACTTATGTCGATAAAAACAGAAAATTCTGCAAAATTATTTGACCGCGCCCTCGAGGTGTTAGTCGAAGGCGTCAGCTCTGGATCACGCGGGCCGTTAAATTATAAACCGCATCCCCCTTACATGCGTGCAGGACAAGGGGCACGAATTTATGATGTTGACGATAATGAATATATCGATTGGCAATTGTCCTTTGGTTGTTTACCCCTTGGTCATGCTCATCCCAAGATCGTTGAAGTCGTTCAACAAGCGGTCACGGGGGGCACGCATTTTGCGACCGCGCTTGAAGTTGAGGTTGAGACTGCAGAACTGATGGTTAAGCTATTGCCGAACGTTGATAAAGTCCGATTTGCAAACACCGGAACGGAGGCCTGCATGACGGCTGTACGTATGGCTCGCGGCATTACCGGTAAGCGTAAAGTGATTAAATTTGAGGGTCACTATCACGGGTGGTATGACGGTTTACTGGTCAGTTCCAACCCCCAATTACCCAGTACGCTTGGACACCCCAATGATCCCGTGCGAATTCCTGACAGTTCTGGACTCACCCCCGGTTCATGGGAAGATACCTTGGTTTGTGTCTGGAATGATGAAGATGCACTTGAACGTGCCTTAGCAGCCCATGGCCACGAAGTGGCCTGTGTGGTCACAGAAGGCGTGATGTCTAATATGGGTGTGATTCCACCTAAACCGGGCTATCTGAAGCGAATGCAAGAACTGTGTAAGGCGCATAACGTTTTATTTTATTTAGACGAAACCGTCACCGGCTTCAGACTCGCACCGGGTGGTGCGATGGAACTCTATGATATTCAACCGGATATCGTGACCTATGGCAAGGCGTTGGGACAAGGATTTCCGGTAGCGGCAATCGCCGGTCCAAACCACATTATGGAGAGCATTGAATACGGCAAAGTTTTGCATTTCGGTAGTCATAACGCGCCCCGATTAGGTCTGTATGCCGCCAAAACAATGCTCGAAGAAATGACCAAGGATGACAATGCCGGCTTTAAAAAAATGCAGGCCATCGGTGATGAAATGAGCCAACGATTGAACGATGTTGCCCGTACTGTCGGTAAACCCATGTTGGTCCAGAATGTCGGCTCAATGTTCCATCCAGTCTTTACTGATCGTGATGAAATTACCAATTATCGGGATTTTTGTCGTTACGTTGATCTTGCCCAATACCGTAAGTTTGCGGCTCAACTACGTGACAAAGGTATCTATTTTACCGGCAATACCATCTTGCACAATTTAAGTTGTACCGAGCATACACAAGATGATATCGATCAAACCATTGAAGCGGTAGGCACTGTATTAGAAACTTGGGATTAAATGTAGAGTCAGGAGTAGAATTTGGTCATGTGTATCACTACTTAAGATTATATGGACAACCTTCCACTTTAGTTTAGCAACTATGTTCGTTCGTATAATGTTTATCCTTGATCATGATACTCTATTTTAACCACGCATCGCCCTTTTCCCGAAAGGCTAGAATCATCATTCATGAACTCAAGATAAATCATGTCAAGCAGATAGATACCGGACTTATTTCTCCGGTCGAACCCAATTACAGTGTCATAAAATTAAACCCCATTGGGAAAGTGCCTGTTCTTGTTCGTGATGATGAAACACCACTGACAGACTCGCGAGTAATCTGTGAATACCTAGATTCCCAGGTAAGCGGGAAAACGTTTTTCCCAACAGAACCAGACTCTAAATACAGAGCATTATATTTACAAGCGCTTGCAGACGATTTACTGACGACCGCTGTGGCTACAAAATACGAAAGGATAAACAGACCCCATACCCTGCGTTGGACACAGTGGATAAATAAACAAACCGCTCGAATTAATCGAACAATCGATTTCTTCAACGCTAGGCTAAAACCAAGTCATGATTCAAATACAATTGGCGGCGTAACAATTGCGTGTGCGCTGGGGTATGTGGATTTCAGAGAACTTGATCCGGGTTGGAGACAACGAAATCCAGAACTATCGAACTGGTTCGCAGAATTCAGAAAGCGACCTTCAATAAGATCGACAAAGCCGACAGTTTAAACGATTAGTCAACTCTCTTGATTTCCAACAACTCTGATTCTTCAATATATTTAGCACTGAATCTGCTAAATTATTCGATATTACTGAAGCGTGTCATGCAGTATCTTACCGTTCATCATCGTAAACAAAACCTGTGTTTTGTGAATCGAATACGGTTCGATATTAAATAGGTTTTGATCCACAACAATAAGATCAGCCAGTTTTCCAGCTTTAATTGAGCCTAGGTCATTTTCGCGGCGGATCTGGTAGGCGCTTTCCATCGTATAGGTCGAAATAGCTTGCTCCAACGTTAAGCGCTCTGACGCCGGAGCCAGAACCGGTGCATCGGGTTTGCCAATCGATTGTCGCGTCACAGCAATTTCGATGCCATAGAAAGGTGTGCAACCGCTAAGGGGCGCTCCGCAGGCCGGGAAATCGCTCGATCCAGACACAACAACACCAGCTCCCATCAGGCTGCGAAAATGATTGACTCGAATGCCCTTCGGTACGGGTGCAGACCCAATAAAGCCTGTCTCGGCAGCCATCTGCTGAACGCCTGCTATAACATCAAGATGTGCAAACCGGTCAAAATCTGCATCAGCAACAAAATCCATATGAGCAATGGTAAATCGGCTATCCGTTTCAGGATGCGCGGTCTTTGCAACCTCAATTCCATTTAGCGTTTCATGTACTGTACGGGCATTGGTTGCATGAATCATCACGTCTTCACTGGCTACACTGACTTCCGTGAAGAGCGTACCTAGCTTGTCACCATTCCACAGCAGATGCGGTTTACGCGGTTCAGGTGATTGCCCATCATTGGACACCTTAATGGCTGACACGCGTAACAGTTCACTATTATAAGTTTCGCGTAGTCGTTTGATTTCTTTAACGGCAATCGGAAACTCATCGTCCCCAATCACATAATACGACCCGTGATAGCGCACTGGCAATTTATCGTCTAATTCAAGCTGCCGTAGCGCAATGAATGCATTCTCCTGTACATCTGGTGTACCTGCATCAAAAAAAGATGTGATCCCCACGCTGGCGTACTCTGGAAGAGTGTTCTCATAGCCTTTTACCAGCTGCTCAGGTGTACCGATCCCCAGCTCATCTAAGTGTGACCAGAATGCTCCTCCTTCCACCAGATGTCCAGTCGGCTCACCTTCCTCGTCTCGACGATAGAAATGCGCGCCTGGTACGGGGTCGGGTGTATTCTTATCGATACCCAAAACTTCTAACGCCTTGCTATTAGCCCAGGCGCTATGACCGAAACCTGATATGATAAAGATGGGTCGGTCCGAGACGACATCATCTAGAATTTCCTTAGTGGGGCCGCCGGGACCAAACAATGGTGGAATAAACCCAAACCCAGCGATCACAGGTGCGTCGGGATTATCCATAGCATATGCCTTAATAGCATCCAGATACTCAGTGACACTCATATTCCTGTTCAAGGTAACCCCCAGCGAAGAAGCCAAACCGGCGACACCTGGATGTACATGTGTATCGATCATGCCTGGCAACATCATACGACCACCCAAATCAATCACCGTCGTATCAGAGTTGATCTGAGAACGTGCATCTTCGGCTAATCCCACAAAAGTAATGGTATTACCGTCGACCAACACTGCTTCAGCCCAAGGTTGTTCAGGATCTACCGTATAAACTTTAGCATTTGTAAACATGTAATCAGCGGCTGCAGCTTCGTATAACCAGGTCAGAGCCACGGTCAAGAACGATGTGATGACGATGCATCGCACAGGCACGATTGAATATCGAGACATGATGTGTTTCCTGTCTTGTTTGATCAGCGATTTTCCGGGATTACCTACTGGTAATCGAATGCGTCGAGTTAGTTAGAGATAAACACACTAACCTGAGTAAATTGATTCCCATTATTAAATGTTCAACATCAAGCTATCACTAAAAAACCGAAGCTTTAGTACTTATCAATAATACTCAAAACGTATATCTGATTCCAAGTGATAGCTCGTGCTGGTCTGCGCATCCCAAAGATCTCTTCCAGCTTCAACATCCATCGGTGCGCCGAATAATTGTATTTCACTATTCTGCTCAGGTGCAGTGGCCGCTTGACCCAGATCGAAATAGCGATAAAGGAATTCAATTGAGACGTTGTCATTAAGTTTATATCCGGTGCCTAGTGCTAGATTCCAAACTGTTTCGGTATTCTTCGCTCTTGGAGAAAAGAAAGGGCCTCCACCTAAAACAAGCGCTCCAACATCATGCCGCCCTGCACCGATACCACCGCCAACAATCAAATCCCACTTTGGATTTATCTCATGGTTATAAAATACATTCAAGGAAAAAACTGTAGTCTCGAAGTTAGAATTAACACTTAAGCCCTGATTATTCGGTGCCATCGGGTTAGCATTAGGTGAATCGCCAGTAACACCATCCAAATCAGCAGAACGACGACTGACTTCAAATTCCATTCGAAAATTATTAGCAAATTCATACCCAAGAGCAACTCCTGTTGAAATATCAGATTCAACATCAACACCATTAAGTGTCGCTCCGATTTCGTCACCGGCGTCCACATCACTAGCAAACGTATAACCGAGTTAACTTCGTATATACGTCCCCGCATCATTAGCATTGGCACTGGGTAACATCGCTAAAATTAAAATTGAGAATAATAATGACTTTAAGTTGAACATTGCTTCATAACTCCTTTAATAAATAATATTCAATTAAACAAGGGTAACAGAATTAGCCTGAAAGCTAACATTGTTACCTTTCAATTGCAATACTTTTGATCGACAATTTCACCTCTGATATTGGAGTCGTGGTTTTGCTAATCTGCTTTGATGTATCTCAACAAATTTTCTACAATCTGATGTTGTACTTTACTTTTATCTTCATCGAATTCCGTAACAGCTAGAAGTCCACAAATTAAAATAATTCGCGTTTCGCTAAAGTGAGAAGCATCCATTTTTCGAAACAGTTTTAACTTTACCCCCTCATCTATAATAGCCTGTTCTTTTTTATCAAGTCTATCTATCTTCTCCAGATTAGCCTCTATGGCCTTCTCACCGCCGGGTTTTGCAAAATCTGCTAGAGCCAACCTCATAAAACCAGGTCTTTGTTTAAAAATACCTATGATTTTTTGAGTCAATTCCTCTATTTTTTCATCAGGCCTGGATGCTATTAACTCATCATAGCAATTATTGATATCATCCAATCCTGTGCTTACTATTTCTTCAAGTATGGCATCGCGATTTTTAAAATGCTTCATAATCGAGGGGGCTTGAATGCCAACTAGACGAGCAATCGAGCGTATTTTAATTTGCTCCACACCGCCTTCAGCACATAATTGCTCAGCAACTTGCAGTATTGCCTCTCGTGTAGGAACAGTGTTTATCCTTTTGTTAGGTGCTTTGCCCACCATAATTTTTTAAGACAGATATTTTCGAACATTCCTGGAAATACTATGCTCATACCCTAGAAAACTCAAATGTAAAATTGTTAATGGAGTGTATTTCTATTATAAGAACCTCCTGAATGCCCTTGATGTGATTAAGTTTCTCGATTAAAAGCCTATTCGTGGATAACTCATATCCAATATGCTAGCGTATAGACAATACTTCTAAATTTAACTTCATATCGAATGATTAGAACTAGGTCTATAGTTTTACATTAGATTCGTTACAACTCAGATTTTAACTGTCACGCTTTATATAAACCGAGAGACGGCCCTTTTTAATGGAATTAAACCCATTTTAATTAATCTATCCAGAGGACCGGCAGATATACTGCCGGTCATGGTTCTCCGCGTCTACACAACGCGTTTTCACACGAGAAATCTTTCTTTTGACAAAACACTTGGCTTGAATCCAATCGAATCGGCACTATGGATGTTCATACTTAGAAAAAACATGATTCAAACGGAAACCTGGATAGCAGTTCATAACCGTTTTCGGTGATCAGGATTTGTTCTTCCAACTTGACACCTTCGGCGCCACCCATCTCACCCACATAACTTTCAACACAAATGGCCATACCTTCTTTAAGCTCGCCGTCATACATCAGGTTTTCGTCCTGTGGATAATAGATACAGGGCCATTCGTCCGACATACCAATACCGTGTGCAAGTACCGCGTAGTGTTGATCGCGAAATTTTTCCGGCTGTACATATGCATTGGCAGCGATCTCCCTGAACGAGGCACCCGGTTTCATTAGCTCAAGATTAAACTGAATTTCCTCATAGGCACGTTGATACAACTCTTTCTGATAGACACTCGGGGTTGTTGACGCGCACAAAAAGGTTCGGGAGGTATCAGCGCTATAACCTAACGGGCCCACCATATCGGTATCAAATGCAAGTAACTCCCCTGCTCTTATACGACGATCGCAGGCCTCCTGAAGCCATGGATTAGTACGCTCACCTGAACTTAATAACCGTCCTTCAATCCAGTCCCCTCCGGCCTCGATATTAGTTTTCCAAAGTTCAGCCCATAATTCAGTTTCACTTACTCCCGGTTCAAGCATTTCACGCATGCGCCACATGCCGCGCTCGGCCACAGATATCGCATAATTCATACATAGAACTTCTTCAACTGATTTGATTATCCTGGCCGGTTCTGTAACTTTAGCTGCGTGGACAGTTTCAAAACCTTTCTCTTTAAATTGTTCTGCCACCTGTGGTGCCGGGGGTTCAATACCAATACGGGTACTCCCACCGCCATGCATGCGCATCAGTTCTACCATTTGGCTTACCCATTTTTCAGTCCATTCATCAATTCGATCGCCTGCAAACATGTAGCTTAGCTGATAAACCGGATCACCCAATTCATCAATGGTTTCTAACTGTTGAGCTATCTGTTTTCCAGTTTCTCCGTCGAAATACACAGTTGGTCCATCTGCTGACACAAATAAATAACTTAATGGGATGTGGTTTTGCATAATGGCACCGTCACGCATTCCAGTTGCATAGCGGATTGAATAGGGCGAAATCAAAGCACAGCCACCAATAGCCTGTTGTTGCATTTCAGCCCGAAGCCGAGCTAAGCGGTAGCCTCTCATTTTTTTCAAGTCTATTAATGCTTCCGTATCCGTCAGTGTCATTTGTGGCGTGGTACGGGCCGCTTGGACTAATGTTAAATTTTCCATCATGATCGTTTAACTAAGCGGATAATTCGTATGATCCAGAGTGCTTTTTCGAATTGTCGTCGATGTATAGTCGGTACCGAAGGTTCGGCAAAATACAATTTTCAACACTTCTAAATTAGTTCGAACAAACCCCGGGTCCGGCGTAGGCAATTGCTCCTTTAAGGTTTCACTTAAATTCGGCAAGGCACTGAAAGGCACCATGGGATACAAATGATGTTCAATGTGATAATTCATATTGCAATAAATAAATCGTCCGAATCTGTTGGTACAGAAGGACCGTGTTGATTGAACGATGTTGGGCTGATTCTCGGCCATTTCGGCGTGCTGAATTAAAATATACATATTCATCACAGGCCCGCCAATAATGCGCGGTAACACGATCAGATACAGTGGCCAATACCACGTCATTAGATAACTGATGATACCCAGCCCCAAATAGATAGCCAGGCAATAACGGGTAGACATCATCATTCGCGGTAATTCCGATTCAGGAGTAAATTCTCTAACGGTCGACGAAAAGCGGCCAAACGAATGCAGCACAAACATTTTTATTTGATTCCAGTACAGCCCCAACCCCAGCACCTCTTCCACCCAGCCCCAAAATGTCATGGGCAGCTGAACAAACGGCATTTGTGCATCTTCTTTTTCTATCCAGGTATGAGTATGGTGGCTGGCATGTGCATAACGCCGATGAAGCGGTTCTTCAAAATACAATAAAGATGTAATCCAAAACACGATTTCGTTTAAACGCCGTGTTCTAAACGCGGTCCCGTGTGCACATTCATGACTAAATGCATAGGCCGGAACACAAAAAAACACGGAATACACTAATATTGCAGGCACGACCCACCAGGTTCCCAGTGCCAACCACACACAAAATCCAGCAACGACCAACAATGCCATCCAGCCTGAAAAATGTATCAAGCCCGGTAGATCACTGCGACGCATTAATGCCTTTAACGCTTTTCGATCAAGCTCAATGTGAGAGGTTTGAGCATTGGTAATCATCGTAAAAAATTAATAATGTTTAGCTAGCTTAACCAGTCATCCGTTTCATCGATTTCAATCACAGTAGGGCCTTCAGTGATCAAAGCTTCAGTTAAGGCTGCGCGTAGTTCCTCGGCCGAAGTGGGTCGATAACCCTTCGCGCCAAAAGCACAGGCAATTTCAACAAAATCTGGGTTATAGATATCGCAGCCAATGGTGGGCAAGCCTTTTGAATCCATGTATTCACGAATTTCCTGATAACCGCCATTGGTCCAAACAATGATGGGAATAGTCAGTTTTTGTTCGACTGCCGCGGCCAATTCTTCCACTGTCATTTGAAAACTGCCATCACCGGTGATGCACGCGACGGGTTTATCCTTAGCACCGACTTTCATACCAATCGAGACTGGCATACCAAAGCCCATTGCCGCATAGCCATTGGGGAAATGAAATAAATTAGGGTGCTTCATCGGATAGTGGTACAACGCCGTGTAACAAATCTGTGACGCATCAGCACTGATTACGGTATTTTCCGGTAACACATCATGAATGATCTTAAGTGCTTTTTTATGTTTCTCAGATTCAGCACATAAGTTGCCATCAAACTGGGTTTTTAATTTTTCAACCCTGACCACCCCATTTCGCTGTTTGGCTTGTTCTACATAATCAGTACTATTGAGTTTGGCTAAAATTCCCTTAATGGCCAATTCGGAATCACTCAACAAGGCAATTGTCGGCTTAGAGTAATGCATCAGCTGAGCTGCATCAATATCAATCCGAATCAGTTTTCCATCAATGGGATAATCCTCGGTGAAATATCGATCGGGTTCGGCAAATTCAGTACCGACGGCTAATACTACGTCTGCATTCTTGATCAGTGCACGCACTGGATCAAAAGCCTGACCGAAACCCAGACACAATGGATGATCCTCTGGCATAACGCCCTTGCCCGCACAACTGTTAATCACCGGCATCTGCAGTCGCTCTGCCAGTTTTACGATATTCTGAGAAGCCGGAATGGCACCGCCGCCTACGATCATGATCGGATTCGTTGCCGCTGCTAAGACACTTGTAATTTCATCTACTGCATCAGGGTCCGGACCTGGCGATGATGACTTGGGCCAAGCCACGATTTCAAAATCTGCTGGCCCGGCCAAGACATCTTGAGGAATCTGAATACACACCGGCCTTGGGCGCTGAGATGAAAAAACTGAAAAAGCCCGCGCCAGAACTTCCGGTAAATTACGAGCATCCAATAAAGTATGAGTAAAGGCCGTCACTTGCTGCAATATATCCGCCTGATCACGCAATTCATGCATACGGCCTCCTGCCATTCCCAGCTCATGACGATTATTCATGGTGGTAAATAACAACATCGGCATTGAATTTGAATACGCTTCGCCTATGGCCGTTGTGGCATTGGTCACTCCAGCGCCAGTGACTAAAAAACAGACCCCGGGTTTACCTGTTGCAGCAGCGTAACCGTAAGCACCATACGCCGAACCTTGTTCGTGACGAGGCGTTACCTGGCGCAGGTTCATCTTGTCAAAATTACGATAAAACTCAACCGTGTGATAACCCGGAATTCCGAAAACCGTATCGACGTTATACTCTTTGAGTAAATGCAGCAATCCTTCGCCACAGGTCATGGTTTGATTTGAAGAAAATTGATGTACTGTGTTAACTGCTTCCATTACCGTGTTCCTTTGACAATATAGTGATCGGGTTGCCCTGTTTGCATAAAACTAATGACATTTTTTACCGCTCGACTGCGACCTTCTATATCTGCTTCAATCGAGTAATAAGCCGCATGGGGTGAAATAAGTGTTCTTGGATGGTGCAATAAAGGATCATCGGGATGTGGAGGTTCTGATTCAAACACATCCAATGCCGCACCGCCAATTTGACCACTATCCAGCGCTTGAAGTAATGCTTGGGGGTCTATCAATGCACCACGAGAAGCATTGATGATATAACTGCCTTTTTTCATTAAACCAAGTACTTTAGAAGACACAATATGTCGAGTTTCTTCAGTCAAAGGCGAATGCAGCGAAACCACATCACTGTGTTTAAACAATTCATCAAGTGTATCCACCGGTTCGATCCAATCGGGCCAGCGCTCTCTCTGAGCATGTGGATCATAAGCGATAATACGTCCGAAACTAGCACGAACGCACATTGCAGTTTGCGTGCCAATCCGGCCACATCCTAATAAACCAAATGACATGGTGCTGGGTCGGTGCAATACGCCAGGTTCTTCATAATCCCAGCGACGTTCGCGCACACTTCGATCGTAAAATGGCAAATGACGGATCAATGACAGTGCCATAGAAGCCGCATGAACGCCCACCTCTACGACCCAAGCATCGGGGATATGCGCAATCCAAACACCGTGCATTGTAGCAGCTTGTAAATCAATGGAATCCACACCAACCAGTGGGACACTGACAATCTTTAAATTCGGTAAGGCACTGAACACCTTATCGGTTAACGGCACATATAACGAAATAATAGCATCAGCCTGTGTCACCTTGACCGCCTGAATTACATCATCCTCATTCTCACATTGGGGCGATGCAACACACATCTCTAAACCAGCCTCGTCAATGATTTTTTTCTCTAGTTCCAGGTCCGGTTGAACAAAATCCGTAAACAGTATTTTCACAGGAGTAATCACCTCTACAGGTTATGAAAGAACACATACATGTGCCAGCAAACCAACCTTAAAACAGGCGGTTATGATGCTATCCATTACAAGCCACTCAACTTCTCATTTCAAACGATTTATCTTTTTCTTGTCCACGACGATTTGGAATGGCATCACGATGTATTTATAAACCGTGAGAATAATCACACAAATTGTAAGGTTTTTTGAGATGTATTGACGACTAAAATCAAATACAAAGACGAAAAGAATAGGTTAACGTCATTAATCCAGCGACTGAAATGCCCGCTGCCGTCATTGGTATGGGCAATGTCAAAGACGTCAATCGTGCTGTAAAAGCTGCACGCCAAGCCTTTGAATCGTACTCAACCTATTCTGTTAAGGATGCGTTGAGCTTTTAAAATCGATCCTCACTATATACAAAAATCGATATACTGAAATTGCACACGCCATCACCCTTGAAATGGGCGCACCGCTCACATTTGCATTGGATCAACAAGCAAAAGTCGGTATCGATAATCTCGAAAACATTATTAAAGTGCTTCAACACTTTAATTTTGAACAGCAAAAAGATGACCACTTAATTCGATATGAGCCGATCGGAGTTTGTGGCTTAATCACCCCATGGAATTGGCCAATTGGTCAAGTCGTCCTTAAGGTAGCACCGGCGTTAGCTGCTGGATGTACGATGGTATTAAAGCCCAGTGAAATCTCACCCATAAGTGCCATCATTTTTACTGAAATACTCCATGACGCAGGCGTGCCTAAAGGTGTATTTAATTTAGTGAATGGTTTTGGTCACACAGTGGGTGAAGCGATGTCGGCCCACTGTGATATTGATATGATGTCTTTTACAGGATCTACACGTGGTGGTATAGCCGTTGCCAAAGCATCTGCAGATACCGTAAAACGGGTATCACAAGAGTTGGGCGGTAAATCTGCAAATATCCTATTGGATGATGCGGCTTTTGGTCAAGCTGTAAAAAACGGTGTGGATTATGTCATGAGCAATAGTGGACAATCCTGTGATGCACCGTCGCGCATGCTCGTGCCCAATCATCGTATGACAGAAACGATCCACATTGCCAAACAAAGAGCAAGCGAATTGATTGTCGGTGACCCTAACCAACTAGAAACAGAGCTAGGTCCTGTAGTGAACGAAACACAATTTAATAACATTCAGAACTTAATAAAGGTAGGTGTTGATGAAGGTGCCCTGCTGGTCGCAGGAGGATTAGGACGCCCAAAAAACGCCCAGAAAGGCTATTATGTCAAGCCCACGATCTTTGGTCAGGTCACCAATAAAATGCGAATTGCCAAAGAAGAGATCTTTGGGCCAGTGCTGGTCATCATCGGTTATGAGAATGAACGAGAGGCAATATCTATCGCTAACGACACCATCTATGGACTTGCGGCATATGTAAGCGGGATCGATCAATTAAAAGCCATTCAAGTTGCCAAACAACTGCGCGCAGGTCAAATCACGATAAATTATACCCCTGCCAGCCTGGACGCACCATTTGGTGGCTATCGGCAATCAGGTAATGGCCGTGAACAGGGTGAATGGGGATTCCATGAATATTTAGAAGTAAAATCAATCTCTATGGTACTGAATGAGTCCATCTCTCGCCGTGGTTAATCAAAAAAATTGTTTTCCAGCAGGTATAACGTCTATGAAGATGAGTAATTAACTTAAACACAATTCACAGTAATGAGGGTTAAGATACCATTCCATTTCGTTGTGTGCTCTACCAACTTTTATCGTTTGAAATACGACTTAACTTATTATTCAATTTAAATTTAAATTGAACTATGAGCACTGTTTCGACATCTTGTTGGGTAGAATTTAATACTAATTTGAATTTTCCTGAACGATCTCGAAATTCTTGGATGTAATATCATCTTTTATCTTTGGATAATCCCCTGCTTGCTCATTGAACAATACATACGAGGATATAACCCATGAGCATCTCAGAAAAAAATCAGAACGAGTTGGATATAAATTCAAATGACCTTCTCATTGATTCCAACATCAGACATCTAACCCATGACTTTAGCGGTGGAAAATTAAGCCGGCGAGAATTTATTTCTGGTGCCTTAGCACTTGGGGTATCACTAAGTTCTGCCGTATCGTTTGTTGATACCGTGCAAGCAGCCACACCCAAAAAAGGCGGCCGCTTACGACAAGGATTAACGGGGGGTGCAACCGGTGATGTCCTTGATCCAGGTCAAACGGTTGATAGTTACATGATAAACCTGTTATTTGGTCAAGTTCGCAATAACCTCTCTGAAGTGGCGCCAAATGGCGAACTGATTCCCGAACTGGCTGAATCTTGGGAAGCCTCTCCCGACGCCAAAACCTGGCATTTTAAAGTCCGCCAAGGGGTTGAATTTCATAACGGCAAAACGCTCGACTCTCAAGATATCGTTGACTCTATCAAGCATCACATTTCAGAGGATTCATCATCCGCCGCAAAAGGCATTTTAACAGGCATCGAAACCATCGAAACGGACGGCCCTACTGCGTTGACGGTGAATTTGAGCGGCGGCGATGCAGATTTTCCTTTTCTAATGAGCGACTATCATCTTAATATCTGTCCATCGAATGGAGATGGCACTATGGATTGGCAATCCGGTGTGGGCACCGGCGGTTACAGTATTGTCGAACATGACCCTGGCGTGCGTAGCCTCACAAAACGAAACCCCAATTACTGGAAACAAGACAGAGCCCACTTTGACGAGATTGAAAGCTTGCAGATCGCCGATGCCAGCGCAAGGGTGAATGGCTTGCGCACCGACACACTTGACTGTTTTACTAACGTGGACTTAAAGACTGCTGGACGCCTGAGCAATGTCCCGGGCATCACGGTGCGATCTGTCACTGGGAATAAACAGATCACTCTACCAATGTGGACCAATACACCGCCGTTTGATAACAAGGATGTCCGCTTAGCGATTAAACACATCATCAAGCGCGACGAGTGGTTGGAAAAAGTCATATTCGGGTATGGGGAATTGGGCAATGATAACCCAATTGGACCGGCGAATATCTACCGTGCAAGCACGGATGAATTACCACAGCGTAATTACGATCTGGATAAAGCCAAATATCATCTAAAACAAGCAGGTATGGAAAAATTAGATGTCCAGTTCCATGCCGCGGAAACCGGCTTTGGCGGTGCTATCGATGCAGCACAACTGATGAAAGAATCGGCCGCTCCAGCCAGTATCAACATTGAAGTCGTTCGTGAACCTGATGACGGCTATTGGTCTAACGTGTGGATGCAAAAGCCATGGGTGGCCTGTTATTGGAGTGGACGTCCAACCGAAAACTGGATGTTTTCACAAGTCTATGCAGCCGATGCAAGCTGGAATGATACGTTCTGGAAAAATGACCGGTTTAATGAACTATTAGTGCAAGCTCGAGCCGAATTGGATAGTGATAAACGACGAGAGATGTACGTCGAAATGCAGCAAATTGTGCATGACGATGGGGGCGTGTGTTTACCGCTTTTCATCAGTGATGTTATGGCACATAACGAGAAACTGTTTGTCCCTGAAGTAATTGGAAATAATCTAGATTTAGATGGATCCAAAAATGCAGAACGCTGGTGGTTTGCATGATCTTTCTTATAACAAGTTAACAAATTAGAACAACTTAGTAATTTGCACTACTAAGAAACTCCATGTGTACGCCGGTTAGTGATCTAACCGGCTTTTTTTATAATCGGCTATTTATCTAAGATTAAGTTGAACCAAACTAAACACCTCCTTAAGAACGCCTGGTGGGCGGGCGTCAACGCTGTAAACGGTCGTGATCTGGTCTATTCTGAATTAACTGACCGTGAGCAAGGTTCAGTTTCACACGTTCTCGCGATCGGTAAGGCCGCCAGCGCCATGATGCTTGGGGCGCATGAGGCACTAGCACCCTTTAAAGGGCTTTTAATCACAAAATACGCTCATACCCATGAACAGCTGACTCAAATTCCGAATATCACGTTCGTGGAGTCAGCTCATCCGGTACCGGATGCACACAGTTTAGTAGCAGGTCAAATGGCATTAGACTTTATTCGCTCGGTAAAGACCGATGATACCCTGCTCGTGTTGATTTCAGGTGGCGCATCAGCCTTAGTTGAACTGTTACCCAACAATTTAAGCTTATCGGACCTACAATTGTTAAATCAACAAATGCTTGCTGATGGAAATACCATCCATGAAATTAATGACAAGCGATCACGCATATCATTAATTAAAAAAGGAAAATTACTCCATCAATGTCAAGCTAAAACCATCCTAACACTGGCGATATCAGACGTTCAGGGCGATGATATTAACGTGATTGGCTCTGGCATTGGCGCTTGTCATTTGAAACAGGCACAATCGAAAATAATTGGGTCGAATCAACTTGCTCGTAAGGCCATAGACGAGTATTTAACGAATCGTGATGTTCACGTGATCCAAAATGATGAATCGTTGTACGGGGATGTGTTTGATCTTGCGCGATACATCTCACAAACGGTGATTGATGGACCTAAAGGGGCTTATATTTTTGGTGGTGAGCCAACCATTGAATTACCACAACTGCCAGGGCAAGGAGGTCGAAATCAATCATTAGCACTGGCATTTGCACGAGAAATTAAGCACAGCCGCACTATACATGCTTTGGTCGCAGGTAGTGATGGCAGTGATGGCCCCTCTCACGCTGCAGGGGGGCTGGTTAACGGTAAAACTTTCTCTGCTGCCCCTGATGCAACTGCCGCACTAAAAGCTGCTGACGCGGGAACGTACTTAGATCACACAGGTGATCTGTTTGTAACCGGTCCAACCGGAACAAACGTCATGGATATCGTAATCACACTGAAATCAGACTGTCCACGCTAACGACAATAGTTGTAAATCAAGGCACGTAATCTCTGATTAATAACCAGATACACACATCCCGTTTCTATTAAGTGCTCTGTGTCAATAAACTCGGTTTGAAATAAGAACGAATTCGAGAAAGACTAACCCATTCCCTTTCTCATGTGATATCGTACCATCAAAGTAGAGCGCACGGTTCCGGAAACCATTTCCATGGAATAAAGCGAATGATTGGTCTGATTAAGTAATTCGTGTTTCAGCTCATCATGAAATTGCCCCAATAAATCATCGAGTGGGTAAACGCAATAGTTCGCCTTTATCACCCGAATGGGGATATTCCGAAATTTAACACTATGCGCATCAAAAAGAGCCCGGATCACCGGTAAGTACGTTGAAATTTTTCGATGTCGTTTCATCACCTCACTAATACTGTAGCGCTGAATAAACCGAGTACGGTGTTTTTCATCAGCAAGATTCTGCCGGAGTGACTCGTAATAGCTGCTCAACAAAAACGTATCTTCACTCCTACCAAGCTCCGGTAAATTAAAAAATTGAACGTTATCCTTGATGCGGTATCTGTGGACACCGGCATAGATGATCGAATATTGATTCAAAGGCTTAGTCTGATAGGCGTTGTACTGATCTTTGGACTTAACTTGTAAAATCAGCGTAGTGGGTTTAGTAACCGTGACTTCTTCAAACTGATCAGGTTGTTTAACCAAACGAACGGATTCATAATGGCTCAGTTGCACGATATTTCTAAATACCTTAAAAAAATATTCAATTTGAGGGACAATGACAAAGCCAGGCTCTCCTTGATCCAGAGTTCGTATCAATCGGCGAATGTGCTGCTTTTCTTCATCACTGATTAACAGATACGGTACCCCATCATCAACGCAAACAAACGCCTTTTGTAGTTGTAACAACGCACGCACATGGCCGGGTAAATATTTGGGACTAATTTTGTGCAAATAACAAAGCAAATGGGGTAAATCAAGATTCCGCTCGGACGTTGGTATGAGTTCATGCTCGTCATAGAACAACACGGCTGTTTGATTCAAAACACGAGTGATAATTTGATTAAATAATGCTCGATTGTTCACCACAATTAATGCTAAGTCTGCATCGAACTGTACCGGCGCTGCTTCAGAGTGCGTGGCCCACTTGTAGCTTTGGTGGATTCGTGTGTAATGGTCATCCCAAACACCGATTAATACTATTTTTGGACTGATAAACTTAAACAGGCTGCGAGCGGTATCGCGCAGCAGCCCATCAATGGATTGTGTGCTGGTCGTCAATGGAATCATAAAAAGGTGTGAATAAAAATAGTAATACCTTTAATTTGCGTTTTAAAGGTTGGTTCGCAATAATCTCTCCCGCTAAGCCGCTAACTAAACTTCATATAACCAATACATGTGTGATGCCCTCATTGGCGTCAAGTACAAGTTACTGATGCAATTTTACGGCGTAGAAGAGTATATCGAATATGCTGTTGATCTGATAGACCAAATTGAGTTGCTATCTCAACAACAAGACGAATTTTCTCAAAAAAAACAATTATTAAACCTAGATATCTGGTACAGCCGGTTTTTTGACCAGCCCACTGATACCGAATGGAATCCATTTGAAGAGCCCTTTTCACATTTTAATCTTCGCAGTCGATTTATCATCGCGCAGTATCTGCCTACAAAACAGTACGCTGACGGTGACATATTGGCATTCATACGATGAATGTTCTGTGGTGGGCAGGATGCTCATTAATGAGTATCATGGGACTGTGGGGCTATTTTTACTGGCGAGAGCAAAAACAAAAAGCAGCCCATCGTACTAAGACAAACCCAGCGATTCAAACGCCAAAATCTTCCCTCCATTCAACTGAAAATTCATATGAACCGATACGTCAAACGGCCCTGGTGCAAGCTGACGAATTTGAACACTTTTACACACCGATTCTAAAGCAGATTAATTGGTATGAAAGGTTAGTCGGCCTCCCACGAAGTGAATCCAAGATATTGAGTATCACAATCAAGGCACTTCGATTGCGAAAAGCGGCTATTTTTGAAGTCGACTCGCCCGAATCGGACCGAACCAATGCACCCGTGTGGACATTGGGGCTATTTTTAGCCATTAATTGCCGTTACGCCGTGCGATTACTTAATTCTTGTGAATTCACGGACGAAAATGGAGAACACATTAATCCCCATTACGAAAAACCCTCAGCACTACCGACATTAAACAGACATCAACAAGGGCTAAATCCATCCTACTCACCAGATTTTGTTTATCACCACATGATCGATAAATTAATTAGCCCAGCAGTGATTAAACTATTGCATGAGAAAAACGTGTATTGAATTAAAAAATACCATCGCCCTACCCTATTCAAAATTACAAGGTTATTCACCCAGTCTTCGATTGCGTGCTGGACGTAATAGTCTCGAACGTGATGTCATTTTAGACTCAGACAACCGGCCAGTTCAGATGACAAATGCTCAATACGATGAATCTTCTCGTGAATCAACCACACCTGATCAGACGATTTCTACGCTGGTTAAAAAAACGATCAAGCCTCCCCAACAGGAAATGGTTTTCGATGACGATGAAAATTAATTAACAAACGATATTGAGTGCGTTATACTAAAATCGAAGAAGATTATAAGAGGTGTTATTACAACTATTATATATAAGCCAAAGAGAAAAACCCAGATGAATCATCTAACTGCGAAAATGATTTTATTTGATGAAATATTTTCAAGAACATCCAATCCCTTCTTAAAATCGTTCAAACATTTACCCTCTTATGTGTTAGATAAAATACTCGATAATTTTATTAAAAGTGGTGACATCAATGTCAGTGCCGGGGAGGTCTATTGCCGGTTTTCAATTGAAACGTTAGAACACGATATTGAGCACGCCCTAAATAATAATCTACTTGATGAGCCGTGCAAACCCGTGCCCACGTTGCTTTTCAGCCGTTTTTTTGTCGTGACACGAGCGTGATGAGTCGAATTGACACGTCAATTTGCTGTGGTAGACTGTCATTAATGTTCACGGTGAGCGATTCAAGTAAAGATTCACTATTGAACGGTTTTTTACCTGCGCTTAACAGCGATTTTAGCCATCGACGAATTCGGTATTAATCCGCGGATTCATTTCATTCATCTTCAATAATCATTCGTCCGTATTCTCAGGACAGATCGATCTATTAGTTTTAAACAGCGAATTACACCTCTGTTTATTCATCGTTGGGACGTCATTGACGTTCTGTTTTTTCAATTCTCTAATCTGATTTAGGAGGATCTGAGTGGTTCACACACGAACCAGGTTTATCACCTTAGCCGTTGACCACAACCTTGGGCTCATCCATCAGCGGAATGCGTCTCTCATTCCGGTAAAAGCCGTCGCTTTTTTCGCCCAATCTTGTGGACAACGGTCTGTCTCTCATGTGGATAAAACCCTGGATAACGCGTTGCGTTAGCCACCGCTTTACCCACAATCGAGTGTAATGGACACACACCATTACTGAAGAATCGGCATCTCAATGCCCTGCTCGCGGGCAATGTCATCGAGACTCGGAAATAAAACCCCCTGCTCTTGAGCCCAGAATTCAATGACCTTAGAAAACAGCAAAGGCACGACCAGCCCGTCCATGTGTACAAACAGTGCGGGTATGGGGGCAACTTCGACATCCCAGCCTTGCGCGCGCACAAATTCAGCGACTTGCTCCGATCCCGCTTGTTCCGAGCGTTCACCGCAATAACCGATTAACACTGTCCCGGGTTCAAGGATTACAAAATCACCGCCTTCAAAATGGCCGGCGGTCACATAATTCCAAATGGGTATGTCATTTTCCTGGTAGAACTTGATGACACTGACATAGTCCGCGCGTCGGCACTTAAGCTGCATATGACAGATCAGCGCGCCCCAGGGTGTCATTGCACTGGAGTCACGGGCAAAGAAGTTACGATGCAATACCGGATCGGAATCCAGATAGTGACACTTTACGCCCGCTTCTTCATAGATTCGCACCATTTCCCGGTGCTGCTGCTGAGCGAGTTCAAAATCAAATTGAACACCGGTTTTGTGCATGTTTTTCAGGGTCCGCTCGATAAGCGGTCCGGCGCTCACCCACTTATAATAATCCGGCTTTCCAAGCAACACGTCTAACAAAACATTGTATTCATTATTTATGCCCCAATACGCCTGCGTATCTATTTTCATTAACATCACAATCTTCCTTAATAGTAAATGTTCTGACTATGGCAAATTTTATTTATTTAATAAATACTTAATTTATAATGTTCATTTAAATAATTATTTAACTAATGGAGTTGCACATGTCATTACCGTTACATACACTCAATTTGGCAAATTTAAAACGTATTCGGATGTACATGACGATTGTTGAGTCCGGTAGTTTTATGATAGCGCAACAAAAGTTGGGGCTTAGCGCCGCAAACATGAGTATTAGTATGAGTGCATTAGAAGATCATCTAGGGGCTGTGTTATGTCATCGAGGGCGTTCGGGATTCTCGCTCACACCGGAAGGAGAGCGTATTTATAAAGCTAGCCAGGATCTTATGCTTGCACAAGATCGATTTTTTACAGCGGTTGGGGAAGCAAAAGGAAAATTAACGGGTGAATTGAGATTGGGTGTAATTGATAATTCCGTTTTTGATAATGATTTAAATCTTCCCAATACGCTGTCTAAGTTCCGAAACCTTGCCCCAGAAGTAGAAATATCGTTATATACGATGTCCCCTTCAGAACTTGAACAAGCAGTGCTGAAGCAAGAACTGCATTTGGGTATTGGCGTATTTTACGAACGTAGTGCTGACTTGCAATATCAATACCTTTGTAATGAAAACTTAACGTTATACTGTGGGAAAGACCATCCATTATTTCGAAGTAAGGTAATAATCAAAGAGTCTACTCTTAAACAATATAGTTTTGTTGAACGAACATATGGCTCAACGTTATCAAGGCTAAATAAACGCATTGAATTAAACCCATCCGCCTATACATCTAGTCTTGAAGCGGCCATGTTGCTTATTTTATCAGGTCAGTATATCGGATTTTTACCGCGTTACTATGCACAAATGTGGGTTAAGCAAAAACAAATTAAAGCCGTTCTTCCAAGAAAACTTTATATCAACACAGAGGTATCTGTTTTAACCCATCTAAATCCAGAAAACGCAAAGATGACAAACACATTAAAAGAACTTATTTTCAATTAACATAGAATGGCTTTACCTTACCGTACACCCATGTACTATCCCAAACATACTGTGTTGGTTAATTGAATCGAATATGATGGTTGACATTGCAGATAGAAATAGTCCGTCACAGACAGCCTCAAGCCGATCTATTCAACATCAGCTGAAGATGAGTATGCCGCCCGTTTAACAGCGCGACAATTAACATTTTTAACGTCTTCTCCATAAATTTAACTTATGCCTTGGATGATTTAACGCCATATGTTTCGATGGATTGTTTCATCCACACTCGTTCCTTTGACTTTCGCAGGCTAAGCAGACAGGCAGGTGTATTGTGCTCCGAGTTTCGTCAAAGGATTACCCGATTATAAACACACTGGTTCATCGATAAATCGTTGATCCGCTAACGGTACAACGCGCATATTTAGTCTAGACTCTAGTTGCCTACTCCACCTTCTTTAAATTTGTATTGTCAATTCAGAGCCTCTCTTTTGTGAATACATTAAAGTAAAAATCGAGCATGAATGTGATGTTTATGCTGTACTCAAATTGTCTCAAAAACGAAAGAATGGTTGAAAAAATAGGATAAATGCACTTATCGAGTTATAAAGTAATCAATCATATATATTATGTAACTATCTGTTATTAAACATATTAACTATGAATAATAAGTTCAGATTGTAATTATGAAAGACAATTTGGCAATATGCCTGTATAATTAAGCAATATTGCCAGCATTGGAGATCATTATGACAACCAGTTCAATTGTGCAAGCCCAATCATCATCGGCCATGGTTGACCATATACAATTGATTGAAGAAATTGAGAACGGATTATCCGTTAAAGATGTTAAGGATGCCGTTTCGGATTTAGGCCTTAAACTTGATGATTTAACACAGTATGGTGTGATTGCACAACGCACGCTGACACATTCAAAACAAAACGGAAAATTCAGTGCAGCACAATCTGATCGTATTTCACGATTCTTTCGTGTTTATTTATATGCGATGGACATCTTTGGTGATACAACGAACGTGAGAACTTGGATGATGCGCCCTACCCGTGTCTTAGATCACCGTTCACCGAATGAGTTGTTGAACACCGATGAAGGCACGCGATTAGTCGAACAAGTTCTTTACCGTATTTCACACGGATTAGGAGCTTAAGCATTACTCCTCAATTTAGCCTGCCGACACAGGCATGGCGGCTATGCCGCTCTAAGTACAATGTGCTTGACGGGCAAGGTGCGCAAAAATATGGCGGACGATGGAATTCACCCGGTCATCAAGTCGTCTATCTATCAATCGACCCTGCCTTGTGTGTTTTGGAGATTCTAGTTAATCTTGATTTACCAATCGACTTGATGCCCAAAGATTATGAATTGGTTTGTGTAGAGTTCCAAATAAAAGATAATGAACACTTTCTAAACCGCGTTGAATATCCTGTCTATGATTTTGACCATTCACAATCGCTGGGAGATCATTGGTTAACCTCAATGAAGACCTTAACCTTAGCGGTGCCCTCTGTGATCATGCCAGAATCGTCTAACCTGTTAGTAAATCCCCAACATCCACTCATGGAGCATGTATCAATTCAATCAAAGAGAGATTTTAAATTTGACGATCGATTGCTGATGGATGGGTCGAAAAATAACGATTAACTTAAATTTATGATGCCTTGTGTTATTGTTTAAATGACTTCACAATTAGACGGATGAAAACACTCAGATTCAAGTGCTTTTCCACCGTACTTTTACCACGACGAAAAGAAATTGATTTTGAGTCCTCTGTCGTAATCGCTGTGTAATTCTAAGCTCCGTCGATAAATTGCTTTCATGTTCTTGGAATCTATGTTTGTTGTTGGTTATTATCTTTTAATGACAATTTAACACTATTTCATTTATGAAGATCACGGAACTGTACACCCATCGGCTTTCAGAACTATTTTCATCGAAGCCTGAAAATTATCCACAAGCTTTATTCAATTTAATTAAAAGTATTTGTGACTATGATGAAATCTTACTGCTTTGTTTCAGAAAAGATAACCCACCCAAAATTCTAAACATAGGGGCCCTGTTAAACAAAGAAGAACCAAATCTAGAATACTATGTAACCGGTCCCTATTTATTGGATCCGTTTTATCAACTCTTTTTAAAAACTGAAACGAGCCATTGTGAAAAACTAGCGTCCCTCCCCTAAACATATACACTAATAAATTATTCCAACATTCCTGCATCAGGATACACACATTTTCGAATAGAAAATAGCAATATTAGACAAGTTTTAAGATGAGGTGATTTATATCATTTAGATGGATTTAGCTTTTTATTGGCATATTTAGGTAAGGAGATAAATATCTGTATAGCAACCTGCTAATCGTCAACACTATGAAAAGAGAAATGCATGTACAAAAAAATCACTTTGTTTTACTTCTAGTAACACTAGTATTTTCTGTGACTGGTTGCGTATCCACCATTCCTGTGTCTGAGGCAGCCGTTACCTTAAATGTTAGCTTTGACTGGACTAACACATCTGGTTGCGCGAGCCAATCACCTTCGCCACCAATTACTGTTTCGAATATTCCAAATGGGACAAAATTTCTTAAGGTGAATATGGTTGATTTGAATAACATCTCATACCCTCATGGAGGAGGCGAAGTCACCTATGATGGTACAGGTTCGATCACGGAAGGTGCATTAAATCACTATCAAGGTCCATGCCCACCGAGTGCTACACACACCTATAAAATAACGGTCCAGGCTCTCAATGGGGACAAAAGTCTAGTCTTAGGTCAAGGTAGTTATTCCCGTCAGTATCCAAACTAACAAATATGGAAGAAATAATGAAAAAGGCAATATTAGTAACAGCATTTAGCGCGATTATTTTGTCCGCGTGTGCTTCACAATACAATGTAAGTGAAGATGTACAACAACTTAGTCTCAGTTTTACGGATCCTATATGGGACGGTAAGAATGTCCCGGATGGACAACAATGTCGCAGATTTGGGGGAAAGGAAGCCGAAACACCGGAATTGAAGGTAGTGGGAATCCCCATAGCTGCAGATGCGTTGGTGGTCGAATATGGCGATAGATCTTGGGGTTCAGTTGGAGCCCATGGAAAAATCGGTTATCACATTGAACCCGGAACACAATCTATTGTAATCCCCTCTATACCGGCACATTCATTTGATTTGCCCGATGGGTTTTATCTGGTTGATGAACATTTAGCGCCTCACTGGGATACGGCCGGTGCATACCTTCCACCTTGCTCAGGTGGTTTAGGATGTCAATCAGCGTTTAAAACTGGACACTTATCAGCGAGTAAAACTGAACAGTTAAATTCAATATAATTCGGTCATTAGCAACTCAAGTGAAGCGTAGCGGAACTTGAGTTGGGCTGTTTCTCCTGAGTTCCCTACGATGATTTTTTCTTTATGTTGGTCTTGAGTTTGAGCTTGGAACTGGACTGCTTAAATCGGTACGAGTCATTACCCGTTTCAATAATTGAGCAGTGATGGGTGACTCGATCCAGTAAAGCGGTCGTCATTTTCTCATCACCAAACACCCGCACCCATTCACTGAAGTTTAGATTGGTGGTGAACAGGATGGTTGTTTTCTCATACAACTTGCTGATTAGGTGGAATAACAATGCACCACCAGAAGCCGGAAACGGCAAATAACCCAGTTCATCGAAGATAACAGCATCCAAGGGCTGCATAATCCGTGCCAGTCGTCCCTGTTTATCGTCCTGCTGTTCTTTGATGAGCAAATTCACCAGATCGACCACGTTGTAAAAGCGTACTCGTCGACCTGAATGAATGGCTTTAATACCAATGGCGGTTGCTAGATGTGTTTTACCTGTGCCGGTGCCACCGACAAAGATCAAGTTGTGAGCTCGATCCATAAAATCGGCTTGTGCTAAATCTTTGATGAGGGATTGTTCAACCTTGGACTGGGTAAAATCAAATTGTTGTAGATCGCGATGGTGTGGGAACTTGGCGACTTTCATCTGGTAGTTTAGTCGTCTGACCTCTCGGTCAGCGCGTTCGGCATCCATCAATTTGATTAACCCGGATTGCAGAGTGACCTTGGTGCGAGGTGAATCGATCAGCTCAGGCAAACAGTCAGCCATGCCGTGCAGTTTTAGCGCTTTGAGTTCATCGACGAGTTCAAGCATGATTGACCTCCTGGGCGCAAAGTTGATCATACCGACCTACATTAGCCACTGGTGGAACGCTCAGTACCGGGGCATCGGTGATCGTCATCGCTTGAATCGGCTCAGATTCAATTAATCGATGCACCAGATTGGTAATGACCGATAGTTGGGTTGTCTTTGCATCTAATGCTAATTCACAGGCTACACTCACGGTTTCCAGGCCATGCTGACGAACCAATAGTAATAATTGCACAAACTCCCGATCACCCCCGTCACGTTTGAGATAGCGGGCTTTAAGCGTTAACAACGCTTTAGGTAATTCCCAATCGACAAACGGGGCACCGTTGCGCAACGCACCCGGTTTAATCTCAAGCACTGGCAAATAATGCCAGGGATCAAAGATCATTTGGTCTCGTGCAAACGAGCGCTGATGTTCGGCGACCACCACGTCATTGACGACAACTTTAATGAGTGTGGCATACGCTCGTACAGAGACTACCTGACCGACATACTGACACGGTACCGAGTATTGGTTGCGATCATAGTGCACCACACAGGTCGCATGTACACGCGCTAAACGTTCATAATACCCATCAAAAGCCACGATGGCACCACGCAAGTGGGCTTGTTCCTCGGCAAAGACCTCATCAATTAACATGGATTTATTCGTGGGGTGTGGACGTTGACCCATCTGCTTACAGCGTTGTTCCAGCCATTGGTTTAATTCATTTAAATCCGCAAACGTTGACCGTGGCACAAATAATCGCTGACGCATAATACCGACTTGGCGTTCAACCTGACCTTTCTCCCAGCCTGCAGCCGGCGTGCAGGCAATCGGTTCTATCAGATAATGATTCATCAGGCTTAAAAAACGCCGATTAAACTCTCGGTGTTTACCTTGGAGAATGCTATTCACGATCGGCTTAGGGTTATCGTATATCATCTTCTTCGGTAATCCATCGAAGAACTCAAACGCCCGGATATGTGCATCAAAGACCATCTCCTGGGTTTCTCTGGAATACGCGCGTAGATACGATTTACGTGAATGGCATAATCTAAAATGAGCCAGCTTAATCTTGACGTTACAACCCCCCAAGATAATCTGCTCGTGTGACCAGTCAAACTGACACGCTTCACCCGGTGCAAAGATCAAGGGTATATAGGCCTGTTTGATCGACTGACTGGACTGGTCCTTCCAGGCTTTGACAAACCGCTGAACGCTGTCATACGCCCCTCGATAACCCTGAAGTTGAATGCCCTCATACAATTGGACAGCAGTACGTCGAGCCCGTACTGAACGGGTGGCATCTACTTCAAGCCATTCGATTAGCTGGGGTTTGAATGACTCCAGCTTCGGACAGACGATAGGAACTGAACGCTGGTAAACCGGTTCGTTGGATTCATTTAAATATTTATATACGGTCGTGCGCGATACATTAAATTCACGGGCCACTTCGCTGACATTGCGGCCGTCGACTAAACACATTCGTCGTATCTTGGTACAGATATGCATGCAGATCACCTGACAGTTTCCTCGGATTCTTAACTCCGAGACAGTTAATAGTATGGTGTTCAGTTTTACACGCTGATCACCCCCGAAACTGTCCATTTTTGCACGCTGTTTAACAGTTTAGGACATAGATACTATGCGGTAGTTAAAGCAATCGTAACAGCAAAATCAGAAAGTGGCGGGCCATCGTTATTAGCTAAAGGAACGATAAATATGGGCAGATTTTAATCTACTAGCGAGGGTTAAATTTCCCGTGGCTTGCCACGGGATAACATGCACAGCAAAATAGATACACCGCCGTTTATGGCGGGGAGTTTTATTTTCTTCCTACTGTGATCTTCTCAAACAGTGAACGATTTATTTAAATACGACAGAATTTAATCACCAGACATCTGCAGCTACTTTATACTTGCCCACTTACTAGCATTATCATTTAGCAACCATGTCGAAAAAAGTTGTTGTCGAACAAGTTGAGCCTGTCTACCAAGGCTACTTTCGTGTAGATCGATATCTATTACAGCACAGTTTATATCAGGGAGGCATGAGCTCTACACTGTCACGCGAAGTCTTTGAGCGTGGCCATATCGGTGCTGTGTTACTTTATGATATCAAGAAGGATTGTCTGGTGATGATTGAGCAATTTCGACCCGGTGCCCATGCCGCAGGTTGGGAGCCTTGGGTATTAGAATGTGTCGCTGGTGTCATTGAGAAAGATGAAAACCCAGAGCAACTAGTACGCCGGGAATCAGTGGAGGAAGCCGGTTGTGAGGTTTCCCTGCTTATTCCTATTCATCAATTTTTGAGTTCACCGGGAGCTTGTAGTGAAACGGTTCATCTTTATTGTGGCTTAGTGAATAGTGAAACAGCCGGTTCGATCTGCGGGCTCGACAGCGAAGGCGAAAATATTAAAGTTAGAATTATCCCTACAGATCAGATCAATGCTTTACTGACACAGAACAAAGTAGTCAATGCCAAAACACTTATTGCTTTACAATGGTTTTTATTAAACAAATCGAAGCTACACACAATTTGGCAAAACCAAAGTGATATTGAATCAGACCAAAAAACGTTGACGGAATTGGGTTAAAGTGGAGATTCACTTGATCTTATCAAATCGGATTCGACGAACCGGACTTAAACAGAATATGGCCGAATCTTTAACCAATGATTGGCAATATCGATTCTGCGTGCAATCCACACATCATCGAAGCCCTGGATGTAGTCAAGAAATTTGATTAATGCTTGGGCACGTCCGGGTCGTCCCACAAGCCGGCAGTGTAATCCTACTGACATCATTTTTGGATAGCTGGCTCCTTCAGCATAGAGCACATCAAAAGAGTCTTTTAGATAGGCATAAAACTGATCACCGCAGTTAAACCCCTGAGGTGTTGCAAAACGCATGTCATTAGCATCAAGGGTATAAGGTACCATCAATACGGGTTTACCAAATTGATCATCGTAGTACGGTAACTCATCAGCATAACTATCAGCGTTATAAACAAAATTACCGTGTTCTGCTGCCAAGCGGTGAGAATTCGGGCTGCAGCGCCCTAGATACCAGCCTTTAGGAACTTCACCGGTTACTTGTTTATGGATCTCTATAGCGGTTAATAAATGCTCTAGTTCTTGAGATTCATCCATAAACTGGTAATCAATCCAGCGATAACCATGGCTGGCAATTTCCCAATCCGCATTAAGCATAGCCTCTACCGCGGCTTGATTACGCTGCATGGCCATGGCAACACCAAACACCGTAACGGGAAGGTGACGTTCAGTAAAGATTCGATGCAGTCGCCAAAATCCAGCACGGGAGCCAAATTCATAAATCGATTCCATATTTATGTGACGCATTCCTTCATAGGCTCGTGCACCAACAATCTCTGACAAGAATGCTTCCGAGGCGGGATCACCGTGTAATATGCAGTTCTCACCGCCTTCTTCATAATTAATGACAAATTGAACGGCAAGCCGCTCATTATTTGGCCATTTTATTTGTGGCATATTTTGACCGTAACCGATTAAGTCACGAGGATAGACAAGATGTTTATTCATGAATCAAAACTGACGTTTATTTAACTAATAAGTTGTTGGAAAAGCATAGCCACCAATCTTGGAAGTCTTTAATCCTGTTGCGACCAATGCCTCTGCCAGAGTGACTGCACAACTCACACCATCAATGATGGGCACATTAAATTTATCAGAAAGCTTAGCCATTAAGCTAGTCATCCCCGCACAGCCTAATACAATTGCTTCGCTTTGATCTTGTTGCATGGAGGCCTGAATCTCTTGGCCAAGTCGTTCTAATAAAACTTCATTTTCCGATTCCAACTCCAGAACTGGAATCTCAGAAGCCCGAACAGCCATACAGCGCTTAGCCAGTCCATAACGATCAAGATTTGCTTCAATTCCCGGAACGGATCGACGCAAGGTGGTAATTACGCTGAACTTACAAGCCAGTATACTGGCCATATGAAATGCAGCTTCACCAATACCGATAACAGGCACAGAAAAGGCGCAACGTAGCGCATCTAATCCCGTATCATCAAAGCAAGAAACAATGATAGCATCACAATCATCGTATTCCTTAGCCTTGGTTAACAAATTCGGCACACACTGTGCAACATCATAATAGCCTTGAATACTACTTGGTCCCTGATCCGGATTAACCGCTACAATTGAGGTCGTTGATTGAGCTACAGAAATAGCTGCTAATTCAACTTTTTTGGTCATAGAAACGGTTGTATTGGGATTAATCAACAATAATTTCATTATTAAACCTCAGCACCTAAATAAGCGGCACGAACACGATCATCTTCAAGCAGCTCAAAAGAGTTACCACTCAGTACAACTGAACCTGTAGAAAGTGCAAACGTTCGATTGGATATTTTTAAAGCCATTCTAGAATTTTGTTCAACCAGTAAAACCGATACATTTTCATTTTTATTGATACTAATGATTGATCGAGCAATCTCCTGAACTAATTTTGGCGCAATTCCCAAGGATGGTTCATCAAGTAGCAATAGCTTTGGTTGGGACATCAAAGCTCTTCCTATAACCAGCATTTGTTGTTCACCACCACTTAATGTTCCCGCCGATTGAGTAATTCGTTCTTTCAAGCGGGGAAAACGCTCGAGTACAGCTTCTAAGCTTTGATTAATTTGACTAGTGTCTTCACGACTGAAAGCGCCCATCAATAGATTATCCTTAACCGACATAAACGGAAAAACACGCCGACCTTCAGGCACCATTGAAATCCCCAATTTAACAATTTGTGCAGCAGCAAGGCCGTCAATTCGCTGACCCGAAAAAAATATTTCACCCTGATGTATTTTATTCAAGCCTGTAATCGCTCTTAAGATAGAGGATTTTCCAGCTCCGTTTGCTCCGATTAATGCGACAGTTTCTCCCTTATCAAGATCAATGCTCACGTTTTTTAATGCATAGACGTGATCGTAATACATTTCAACATTTTTAAACTCCAGCATTTTCATCTTGAGTTAAATCCCAATCGCATCGTCTTCACTGCCTAAATAGGCCTCAATGACTTTTTCGTTGTTTTGAATTTCTGTAGGCGTGCCTTCAGCGATTTTTTCACCAAAGTTCAGTACTACAATACGATCCGAGATTTTCATCACTGCGGGCATATCATGTTCGACTAACAATACGGTTACCCCTCTTTCACCGACTCCTTTAACCAACTCAACCATGTGCATGGTTTCATCATGATTCATCCCTGCGAACGGCTCATCTAACAGCAGAATTTTTGGCTGTGTTGCTAGCCCGATTGCAACACCCAAGGCTCTTAAATGCCCTTGAGGCAAACTACTGGCTAACTCATCTTTATGATCGGTTAACCCCAAAAACTGAATGATTTCATCTGCCGAGCGGCCAAACTCAGCTTCATCCTGACGAGCCTGAGGGGAACCTAAATAATAGCCCAGCAAACTGGATGTTGATCTTAAATGATGGGCCACAATCACATTGTCGCGGACCGTCATGGTCTTGAAAATCGTGGTTTCCTGAAATGTTCGAACCACACCTTTACGTGCAACAATATGCGGCGTCAGATTCGAGATGCGTTCGCCATTGAACAAAACTTCGCCAGAGGTAGTTCTCAAAAAAGAAGAAATCAATTTAAACAGTGTTGATTTTCCCGCACCGTTTGGACCGATGACCGACAGAATTTCTTTTTCTGCTACATCAAAGCTGACATCATTAACAGCTACTAATCCACCAAAACGTTTGGTTAAACTTTTGACTTCCAGCAAATCACTCATTGAGTCTGACTGCTCCGTTTCCCAAAACGAATACTCAATAATCCATTGGGCAAAACTAACATCAAGAGAATTAAAATGCTTGAGTAAATTAACAACTGATAACGCCCAGTTTCAAATAACAAATCCCAGCCAAAATATAATACTAAAGTACCCAACATTGGCCCAAAAACATAGCCTAAGCCACCAAGAAAACAGCTCAGCATGAAATTGATCGAATCAGCGACCTGAAAACTAGAGGGGTAAACCGATTGAGAAATAGCCATGAATAAGGCCCCCCCAATGCCCCCCAGAAAAGACGAAATTGAATAAGCGATGATTCTAAGGTAAGAAATGTTGACACCAATGGATGAGGCCAGCTCTTCATTTTGTTGTAATGATCTACAAAGATGTCCGATCCTAGAATTAACCAGTCGGTAAAGTCCGGCAAAACAAATCACCATCAAGATTACCGCAACAAAATAAAACCCAAGCTTTACGTTCTCAAGCGAAGAAAAGTCCGGAATCAGTGTAACACCAAACAGAGATAACTCTGCTGGCAAAGGAATTGAAACGATTCCTTTTGCCCCCTGCGTTATTGGTAATGCCAGAGCAGTTAATCTGGCTACTTCAGTCAACACCAAGGTGACCATCGCAAAATAAACGCCGCGTAATCTTAATATCGGTAATCCGATTAATACGCTTAATAATGCACAAAATAGTCCCGCCAAAGGCAGGGTTATCCAGAAATTAAATCCATATTGGGTGACTAGAATGGCTGAAAAATAACCTCCAGCTAGTGCGTAGGCACCCTGCCCGATATTAATTCGGCCAATATAAAACGTTAACCAGACTCCACCCCCGGCGATCGACAATAGTGCAACTGAAGTTAGTGTGTAATAAAAATCCCAGCGCCCGCTGACATGAATCAGCCAAGGCACCAGAAATAATACAACGACTAAAAATACGAATACGCCTACGAGTTTGGATGAATTCTTCATTGACGTGATTTTACCCCCAGGGCTTACCCATTAATCCTTGAGGCCGAATGGCAAGAAAAATCATAAGTGATAAGAATATGATTAAATAGGTAATATCTCCGTACTGGGAAAACACGGTCAGACCGATTGATTCCATCATTCCAAGAATAAACCCACCTGCAATAGCTCCTGAAATTACACCTGCTCCCCCGATCATCACCATCATAAACGCTTTTATCGAAGTGGGCCCACCCATTCCTAAGTTCACTCCGGTTATCGTAACCAGCAAACCCCCGACGACACCGGCAAGCATAGCCCCCAGGGCGAAACCGATCATTGAATACCGATCAACATCAACGCCCATCAACTGTGCAGCAACCCTGTCTTGGGCCAATGCACGCAAGGCCCGACCTGTTTTACTGAATTGCATAAAAGCAATAAAAGCCGCTATAGAAAAAATAGCCAGGAAACAAATCAAGATGCGGTCATAAGGCATAATAATCCTAAAATCCCAATTCAACACACCATCCACGATTTTTGGCACACCACGTTGTTTTTCACCAAATATCAGCAATATAATCGCATCAAGTAAAAAGGCTATCCCTGCAGCTAATAGCATAGTGCTTTCCTCTCGAGAAGATCGCGCTATAACGGGTCGAAATAAAAAACGTTCGATTAATGCACCGACAAAAGCTAGTGTTAAAGCCGAGCAAATTAAGGCAACAACAAATGGCAGGCCTAGCTGACCATAAATGCTATAGGTCACGAATCCACCCAGAACATACATTTGACCATGAGCAAAATTGAGCACATTCATTAATGCAAAGATTAAGGTTAACCCAAGCGCAATCAAAGCATATTGCGCACCCAGATAAACCCCGTTGACTAAGACCTGTTCCATAATTACTTAATACGGATGTTGCTGCGACTTTAACCAGCCGCAGCTTATTCTGATTTGAAAGACTAGATTAGTCTACTTCGGCAACAAATAGAGTCTCAAACTTGCCATCTTTAAATTCATTGACCACAAGTGGAACTGCAACCTGCCGCTTTTGACCAAATGATGTTGAACCAACATATTTAAGGACAGCATCACCTTTCATATAGGGGTTAGCTGCTTCAAATGTATCCATTGTCTTCTTAAACTCAGCAACATCTTCTATGGCTGCTGGGTTCGCTTTCAAAGTTTCCAGAATGTATTCAAGAGCATAAACTTTAGTGTTGGATTCATCATTGTATTCACCAAAAATTTGAATATAACGATCTACAAATTCATTCATCGCATCTGAGGCAATCTCAGGTGTCGATGCACCACCAACCGAGATAAAGCCATTCGCTAACTCACCGGCCCCTTCTTGTAATACAGTTGCATCCTGAGCCGTTTCAGTTGAAATCAAACCCTGATATCCCAGTTCTCGTGCCGAACGTATAATCTGCGGGGCATTTGAAGGCGCCACACCAGAAAGCACCAAAAGATCAGGATTCAACTTCACTACTGGCGTGATAACAGGTGTAAAGTCAGTTGTATCAACTTGATAGGTAATGCTATCGGATACAACTTCCAAGCCTAAACTATTAGCCGCTTCTACACCACCATCGCGTTGGCTTAACGGGTCTGATTCGTTAGCAGCAATAAAAGCAACCGTATTAACGCCTTTATTCTCCTTCAAATATTTATAAATAGCTGGACCTGATTGATAATTTGCCACCATACCGAGCACAGCATTTGAGGCAGGTGCGCTATACAATTCTTTGGGGAACGCATAAGGGAAATACATAATGTCGTTTTGCTCCGCGACCGGACGAACAGCCGCTGCACCATCATCCACATTTGGACCCACTACGTAATGTATGCCTTCCTGAGCCATTTTTTCCATTCCTGCAATTGCCCGCTTTGGATCTTTTTGATCATCAAACGTGACAATTTCAATGTTATAGGTATTATCACCTATTTGAACGCCTCCAATCTCATTGATCCATTCCGCCCGTGTTTGCATTGAGCGTACGTTTGAAATTCCCCATGCTGCGGCAGGACCACTGGTCACACCTACAAATCCAATTTTTAGCGTTTCGTTAGCCTGGACCTGAAAAATAGAGAATACTGAAAAACATGTGATTGTTATCAGTTTGAAAAATTTAGAAATATCCATAGTTTCCTCACTGTGTTTTGCGGTTTTAGTTAAAATTGATAAATTGATAGAATTTTGCATTCATATTTATCAAGACAAAAATAGGCAATTTCATTTTGCATCAATTGAAAATATTGTCAACAATTTTTGTCCAAATTAGCAACATATAGTATTATTTATGTCGACAAACTTAAGAAAACAATCCGTGCAAATAAGCAGTCACACAGCTGAAGAACAGCACGAAAAAACGGAATATAAAATTCTAGAACAAGTTTATAACGCTGTTCTTGATCATCGATTACCGCCTGGCACAAAGTTAGGTGAGGCGGATTTATGCACAGTCTTTAATTGTGGGAGAACAACGGTTAGACGGGCGTTGTTGTTGCTTTCTAGTCAGGGAATAGTTGATCTTCAATCAAATCGAGGGGCATTCATCGCCAAACCAGATCAGAAGGAAGCAGAGGATGTTTTCAATACACGGTTAATGCTGGAACCCGGAATTGTAAGGCAACTCGCTGAGAAGACACCCAGCAAGAGATTAAAAAAACTAAAAGAACATATAGCTCTTGAACAGCAAGCCAGAAATTCGAATAACCGCCATGAGTTAATTCGTCTCTCGGGCGAATTTCATGTTCGCTTAGCAAATGCAACTGGCAATAAGGTTATCACCAAACTAATGCAGGAATTAGTAACGCGCACTTCACTAATTATAGGTTTGTATGGCGTTTCCGGTCACTCAATCTGCCCTGAGATAGAACATTCTGATATTCTGGCGGCGATAAAAAAACACGATCGCAAAAAATCTGAGAGATTGATTCACAATCATCTGCAGCATATTAAATCAGAGTTGGATTTTTCAGAATCACTATCACCTAAATCAGATTTAGGCGCAATATTAAACTCTTAATCCTGGTATGAAATCGTACCTCCATCATATTGCTTGGCTCTAGCCACCTACGATACGCGGCAACAAATAAATTTCTGCTTTTGCAGGCAGTTTTTTTTCCCAACTATCACGATAGAGCACACCATCAATAGATACAGCGATACCCGATTTTATGAACGGAGCCGTTTCAGGATACTGAGCTTTAAGTTTACCCAACAACTCACGAATAGTGGTCGCTTCGATATTAACCGTCGACTTGCCACCAGTAGCTGGATGAAGCGCTCCCCAAAGTTTGACCTGAACCATTAGATACCCATCTGAGTGATCGTAAAGCCCCGCTTTTTCCGATCTACTGCCCCGGTTAACTCTTAGCCGAATTAAGGGACTTCAGGATACGCGGCGCAGACATGGGCACATGGGTCATGCGCACCCCAACTGCATCTGAGACGGCATTTCCAATAGCAGCCAACGGTGGAACAATGGAAGTTTCACCCACACCGCGAATGCCATAAGGATGATTCGGATTCGGAATTTCCAGAATTTGGGTATCGATCATCGGCAAATCCGAGCACACTGGAATACGATAGTCTAGAAAACCCGGATTTTGCAAACGTCCATCTGCTCCGTAGATGTATTCCTCGTTCAGCGCCCAACCGATGCCCTGAGCGGCACCGCCCTGGTACTGACCTTCAACATAGGTTGGATGAACTGCTTTACCGGCATCCTGAATAACCGTGTATTTGACCACCTGAGTTCGACCGGTTTCCGGATCCACTTCAACATCGCAAATATGAGTGGCAAATGAAACTCCTGCGCCATCGGCAACCATTTCACAATAACCCGCAATGGGGCCACCTGTATTGGGTGACTCGGCAGCAATGGCAGCCAATGACAAAGGTTTTAAGTTGGCATACTTTTTGCTACGCCCCTTGGCTTTGGCGTGACCGTCTTCCCAAATCACATTCTTGACGGAAATTCCCCACATAGTCGCCGCCCGTTCCTTGAGCACTTCAATCGCATTACGGGCTGCCATGATAGCGGCCATGGAACTTGAAAATGTACCGCGACTACCATCGGTCATATCATTATGGCCAAGGCTTGCTGTATCACCCACTACCGCTTTTACATTGTCATAGTCAATTCCCAGCTCTTCCGCTGCAACCAATGCCAGCGATGCTCTAGCGCCACCAACATCAATGGTGCCTACTGTCAATGCGACGCTACCATCCGTAGCAATATTGAGGTCAGCACAGGTTTGACCACCGAAGTTAAACCAAAAACCACAGGCCATACCGCGCCCCTGGTTTTTACCAAGTTTGGCTTTCATGTGTGGATGCTTATGAGCAGCTCTTAGTGTTGGACCTATACCTATTGGTCCGTAAACTGGGCCATAAGATGATTTAGTACCTTCTTTAGCGGCGTTCTTAATCCTCAGCGCCACCGGATCCATGCCAATTTTAGCAGCGGCCTCATCAATTATGCTTTCCACGGCAAAAGCTGCCATTGGCGCTGAAGGTGCTCGATAAGCAGTCACTTTAGGCCGATTAACCAATACTTCAAGACCAATCGTTCGCACGTTCTTAAGGTCATAGCACGCAAATGATGTCATTGCACCCAATAGCGCCCACATGCCAGGATAAGGACCATTGGAATAACGCAGCGTTGCATCGGCCGCTGTAATCGTGCCACTTTTCTTAACGCCAATCTTGATATCAATTGAAGTAGCACTGGTCGGCCCGGATGCCCGGAACACCTCTTCTCTAGACATTACCAATTTAACTGGACGATTGGCTTTGCGTGATAAGGCCAATGCTACAGGCTCCATCCAAATGTGTGTTTTACCGCCAAAACCACCACCAATTTCTGTCGAGATAACACGCAACTTTGATATTGGTATACCCAATAAAGCCGCACATTGTTGTTGATACATAAAATGGCCTTGAGTACAGACCCACATTTCGGCGGTGCCATCTGGTCCGAAATTTGCTACACAAGCATGTGGCTCGATATACCCCTGGTGGGTTTGCTCAGTCTTAAAATTTCGTTCAATAACGACATCGGCTTGATCAAACCCGGCCTCGACATCACCGTGGCCAAATTGGCTACGACTGGAAATGTTAGACGCTTTTTTGGGTTTTGGTTCTACACCTTGGGTAAAACAATCTCGATGTAACAATGGTGCATTGGGTTTAACTGCCTCATCTACTTCAGTAACGTGCGGTAAGACTTTATAGTCAACTTTGATCAGTTTAAGGGCATCTCTGGCAGTTTTGGCATCCACAGCAGCAACAGCTGCAACAGCATGACCATCATAGAATGCTTTTTTGCGAGCCATGCAATTATCCAGAATATCGAATAAATCTGAATCACCCTCGGTCAAGTCTGGAAAATCCGCACTGGTAATGACTGCTTTTACGCCTTTAAGCTTCTCGGCTTTGCGGGTATCAATGCTCTTAATCTGAGCGTGAGCATGCGGACTGCGGAGGATAAGGCCAACCAACTGACCTGGAAGATTGTAATCTGCACCATATCGAGCACGACCGGTTACTTTATCTATGCCATCTGGCCTGAGTGGGCGAGTACCTACAGATTTGAATTTCTGGCCGGTAAATTGAGTATCGTAAGTCATGCTATTAAGCCCTCCTCATTTCTTTGGCGGCATCTTGAACCGCTCTGACAATTTTATCGTAACCCGTACAGCGACATAGATTGCCTGCGAGGCCATAGCGAATTTCCTCTTCAGTTGGGTTGGGGTTGTTTTTTAACAACGCTTTTGCAGCAATTAAGAATCCCGGCGTGCAAATACCACATTGTAAGGCGGCATGTTCGAGGAACTTAGTTTGAAGCGGATGTAGTTTTGCGCCATCTGCCATCCCTTCTACTGTTTCGATACTTCGCCCTTGTGCTTCAGCACCCAGCACCAGACAAGAACAAACCAGAGCCCCGTCTAAAATTACACTGCATGCTCCACAATCACCTGTACCGCAACCTTCTTTGGCTCCAGTCAAACCTAAATGATCTCGCAAAACCTCTAACAATGTTTCATGTGCTTCGCAAGCAAAGTCAACAGAATCATTATTGATGGTCGTTGAAACTAATTGTGACATTATTTCCCTCCTGCTCGTGTGTAGGCAATTTTAGCTGCACGTTTCGCTAACACAGCAGCAACTTCTGTTCTGTATTCGACTGTACCGCGCTTATCATCAATTGGATTACATGCTGCTGAACAGGCCTCACCTAGCTTTTCCAGAGCTACATCATCTAGTTTGGTTCCAATAATCGCTTTTGCTGCTTGCTTGACTAATAATGCCGTGGGTGCAACTGCACCGAGTGCAACACGAGCTTTGCTAACGACACCCCCACGCCCGAGAGTTAGATTAACGCCAGCACTGACAACGGCAATATCCATTTCTGTGCGCGGAATAAAACGCAAATAAGCATCACCCGATTTTAAAGGCCGCTTCGGTAATTGAATACACTCCACAAACTCGCCTTTTTGCAAGCAAGTTTTTCCTGGAGAAATCGCCACTTTCTCTACCGCTATTGTGCGCTTACCTTTTGGACCGGCAATCTTTGCTCGGGCACCTGCGGCGATCAAGGCAGGAACACTGTCGGCAGCCGGTGATGCATTACACATATTACCTATAATTGTGCATCGACCCTGAATCTGATCAGAACCAATCAGGTTGGCCGCTTCCACAACACCGGGCCATGCTTTTTTAAGCATCTTATTCGCTCCCATTTCAGCACAAGATACAGCCGCTCCGATAGTAATGTTATTGGCGTTTTTTTTGATTTCCTGCAAGGTTTTAATTCGCTTGATGTCGACAACCAAGTCAGGCTCGATAAAACCTCCTTTCATTCGAACCAACAAGTCCGATCCACCTGCCAGCACATGCGTGCTACCTTTCGCTTTGGCCAGCATGGCTACAGCATCCTTGATTGTTTCTGGTGCTATATATTGCACTCAATCACCTCTCACAAAATACTTAGTTCATTCAATCCACAAGAGTATAGAGCACTCGCTAATGATTTTCATCGGAATGTTTGTAAGATGATGGTTTAACGCAGTGATTGTCGGCAGTGTTGGATCAGACTGGTCAAGAATGCATCACAAGCATTAAGTTGTTCAAGGCTGACATATTCGTCCGGCTTATGCGCCTGAGCAATGCTGCCTGGACCACAAACTACACAGTCGATATCCAGCTGTTGTTGAAAAATACCGGCTTCGGTGCCAAAACTAATTTTTTCAGATTGGCAGGATTGCGTAGAAATAGCATCCATGAGTTTTACGCAATTCGAATCGCTATGTGTATGTAAACCTGGATAGGCCGAGAGCGGCTTAAATTCAATTTCACACTGATCATGACGTTTGCGCATTTTGGGCAGAATTTCACCAAAAGCAAATGTCTGTATTTGCTCGACTAGCGAATCAATATCATCCTGAGGTAAATTGCGAATTTCAAAATCAAACTGACAATGGTTGGGAACAATGTTTAATGCTGTACCGCCTTGAATCACACCTGTATGAAAAGTCGTGTGCTCAACCTTGTAACCCGAATCGGTTCGGCCCTGATCTTTTAGTCGCTGATTCATATGCTTAATAAACAAAATCAACTCTGCTGCGTATTCAACTGCATTAATACCGTCATCAATAAACGCTGAATGACAGGACAACCCTTTGAAAGCAACCCGAAAAGATTGCTTGCCCTTATGCCCAATAACGGTTCGCATGCTGGTAGGTTCACCGATCACACCAAATTCAGGCAGGATTTCAAATTGCTTTAATTTATCGACTAAATCACGAACTCCGACACAACCAATTTCTTCATCATAGGAAAAAGCCAGGTGAATCGGTGTCGATAACCGCTGTTCAAGCATTTGCGGCACAGCAGCTAATACACACGCGATGAAACCCTTCATGTCGCAACTGCCGCGGCCAATCACTTTGTCGTCCGTGCGCTTGAGATCAAATGGATCTGAATTCCAGTCCTGACCTGTCACAGGTACCACATCGGTATGTCCAGACAACATCACGCCACCTTTATCGTCAGAGCCGATTGTGGCATAGAGATTAGCCCGGTCATTTTCCTGATTAAAAGCGAGTGTTGATTGAATACCGTAATCGTTTAGATAATTACCAACAAAGTCGATTAAATTTAAGTTCGAACGCCGGCTGACACTTTCAAAACCAATGAGACGTTCAAGAATCTCAATCGAATCAATCTGTGTCATCGATCATCGCCCGGTGCGCCATAAGATTCCGAATTAGCTGGATCCAGAGCACGGACAATGTAAGCATTCATCTGCGGTTGATAAACCTGCCAGATCATTTTTAGTTCATGAATCGGGGCAATGTGCCAATCTACACGCAGATCAACAACTGGCCAGTGGGCCTGATCAACGACTTTTAAGCCAGCCGAATAAACTGGCCCCATTTCACCTCCCGCATCCAGACCTGCCTGAATGGCCTGCAATAAACGCTCGGCAATGTGCCCGTTGCTATTTTCAAAGTTATCAATCATAGCCTGCGGAATGTTTGTATTCGCTAGCATATTACCTTGAGCTACACAGTTATCACCCTGGGCAGTGGCATAAATACCCAAGGAATGCTCACCACTGAAAACAGCTGTCTCGCCCTTAGCATTAATCATTCCCAGCTGCCGCCATTCAATATGCGGTTCAGATTGTTTGGTAAGTTCTAAAACTTGTTCAATAGAATGACCTGCTTCCATCAGATCAAGGCCCAGTGGCCCCAGATCAGGGTTAGTAATATTCTGCGTCATAAAGGCGCCTACATTGGCCCGACTAAACGCACAACGACTGGGCACACAAATACTTGATGAAGTCACCACGGTACCAAACATACCTGTTTCTTTACAACGGGCTGCAACTGAAAATGTCATTTGTTTATCCTTTAGCTTTTTTCGATCTATGGTTCTAGCTGGGTTATTTCACGACGAAAAGGTAAATCATCACCGATATCCGCTTCATCCAGTTCACGGGCAAATCGATGACCGGCGTACGTAGCCCATGCAATCGGGCCCGGTGCTTCTGCATCCCCAATTACCTTAATCGATTTAATCCCAGCATCCTGCCATTCGGCCTCTTGAGCCACCAAGTCATTCCATAGCTCATCATTTGCGCTTCTTGAGGCGACCAGCACCACCGCATTCGCTTCGATCTGGTCTTCCTGATCGGTATAGATACAAATTGTAGTTACACTGCCAGCATTGATCTTTGCTACTGCTTTGTTGAGCACAATCGTAACACCCAGTTCCACTAACCTTTTATGAATAGCAGCTTGTTCAAGCGTGTTATTGGTCCAGTCTGACACGTAAGCAGATGGAGTAACCAATGTCACAGTCGCACCGCTCGTTGCCAATAATTCAGCCAGTACGCCGCCCATGTAATAGTGATCATCATCAAATACCACTACATTGCCATCCGGCACATTGCCCGTCATTAAATCATCAGGTGTATAAATTGGCATTGCCTCATCCATAGGCATCGGTACCACATGGTGGCGAGCCACTCCGTCCCGGCGCCAGGTTGAACCGGTAGCAATCGCCACGTTTTCAAAACCAAACTCCAGCACCTCGTTGGCCGATAAGGAACTTTCATAATAAATATCCACATTCGGCATCTGGCTAAGTTGATATTGACGATAATCTAATACTCGGCCCCAAGCCGAAAGCCCTGGGAGTTTGTATTCTAACGCAACACGGCCTCCCATTTCCGTTTTAGCTTCCGCAATAGCCACATCATAACCACGCACACCTAATGCTCGTGCTGCTTCCAAACCAGCCGGGCCACTACCAACGATCAAGACATTCTCACTCTTGCCTTTCGCTTGCATCCTCTCGGGGTGCCAGCCTTTACGCCACTCTTCCATGAAGGTTGGGTTTTGTGTGCATCGTGAAATTGACATAGTCATGTCACCGGTAATACAGATATTGCACCCTATGCACTCGCGAATATCAACGATCCGTCCTTCTTCAATTTTCTTAGGTAAAAATGGATCGGCAATAGAAGGTCTGGCGGCACCGATAAAATCCAGAATACCAGATTTAACCTGCTTGACCATTACATCTGGTGAGGTGAAGCGACCCACACCGACAATAGGTTTGGAAGTCAAATCACGAATACCTTCAACCAGTTCCTGTTGTGCCGCTTCTTCTTTGAACCGTGATGGTCCAGAACAGTCTTCCCATGCACCATGCGCTAAGTCCCATAAGTCAGGTAGATCACCGTGCATTTCAATCATGTCTCGAACTTCGCTGTTGGCAAAACCTAAATCGCCGATCATTTCATGCAATGAAATACGCAAAGTAAGTCCGCATGTATCACCGATCGCATCCCGCCCTTCTTCAATTAATTCGCGCATTAACCGTGAACGATTTTCCAGGCTACCGCCATATTCATCAGTACGATGATTGGTTGCCGTAGATAAGAAATGTTGAATGATGCCAAAACCATGCGCTCCATATAAACACACCAGATCAAACCCCGCGTTCTTGGCTCGTATAAAGGCATTTCGATGCCAGCGGCGTAAGTCACGAATATCTTTTTTAGTCATCGCGCGTGCTTGTACGGGATCATTGGTAAAGGTACGAATCGGCAGAGCAGTCGGCCCCCTGGGCACTTCTTTGGTGTATAAGTTCGGGCCGTTAATACCAGAATATGCCAGTTGAATACCTGCTAAGGCACCGTATTCATGCATGGCATCGGCCATATTCGCCAACATTGGTACATCTTTGTCTTCCCACAAGCGCAATTCAATGAATGGCGTGATTTCAGAAGTGTGATGCATTTCAGTCTGTTCGGTAAATATCACGCCCCAGCCACCTTCAGATTTCGTCCGTCGCATTTGGGCTGCAGCCGAAGGGTCTCGATAGCCGCCTCCATTACAGTGCGGGACTTGATAGAACCTGTTCTTCGCGGTAACCGGGCCGATATCAACCGACTCAAATAAAACATCGTATCTTGAATCTCTCATAGTTCCTTCTCTTTATGGTGTGATAAAAAAATATTTGGCAAACGGACCTTTGGTTGACCAGGTGCCTTTAAAACCTTTACGCATGATAAAACTGTCACCCGCTGAATAGGTATTTGCGTCACCATCACTAGAGCTAATAGTGACCTCACCTTTGATAACAGTGCACATTTCGTCAAACGGATAATGATCGATACGCTCATCAAAGTTCCCGCACTGCCACATTCCTGCCGCCACACCATCATCACGTTCAAAAAACATCGCATCCTTCTCGTCGGAGCTACCTGTGAGCACCGTATCCGGGTTGACAAACGTAGTTGGCTCAAGCTGTCCATTTGGGCCTTCAGGTGTCATAGTTACACAATCTGTCATCGTTATATCCTCATCTGTGTTTGCTTTGCTTATCCCAGATTAATCCAGATGGTTTTTAGCTGACTGAACTTATCCAGCGCATGCAAGGATAAATCGCGGCCAAAACCACTTTGTTTGAAACCCCCAAATGGTGTCATTGGATCAAGCGCATCTACGGTATTGACTGAAATCGTGCCCGCCTTGATTTTCTTGGCCAGGCGATGGGCGCGCTTTAAATTACTGGTCCATACTGAAGCTGCAAGGCCATAAATGCTGTCGTTGGCGATAGCCACTGCCTGGTCTTCATCTTTGAAGGTCATCACCGACAATACCGGCCCAAAAATCTCTTCACGAGCGATGGTCATATCATTATTAACTCCATCAAAAATCGTTGGCTGGATATAACAATTACTATCGCCTATGCTGACACGCTGTCCACCAGCAACCAGCTTGGCACCTTCTGATTCTCCTTTTTTGATATAGGACTCAACCCGATCACATTGAGTTTGATCAACAATGGCACCCATCTGAGTAGATGGATTAAGTGGGTCTGCAGGCTGGCGATTTTCGGTACGCAATTTTAGTTTGGTCAGAAATTCATCCTTAATACCTTCCTGAACCAGTAAACGTGAACCGGCCGAACAGACTTCACCCTGGTTAAAAAAGATTCCAAATGCCGCCATATCGGCGGCTGCATCCAAGTCATCACAATCGTCAAAAATCAGGTTAGGGCTTTTACCGCCACATTCCAACCACACCATTTTCATATTGGAGTCACCGGAATACTTGAGGAAATATTTACCTACTTGCGTTGATCCGGTGAAAGACACACAGTCAACATCATTATGTAATCCAAGCGGTTGTCCAACTTCTTCACCATAACCCGGTAATACATTAAACACACCGGGAGGAATACCAGCTTCAAGTGCTAATTCAGCTAGAAACAGTGCCGACAAGGGACTTTGCTCAGCGGGTTTTAAAATCACGCTGTTACCCGTGATTAATGCAGGGGCACATTTCCAGGCCGCCATATCGAGCGGGAAGTTCCAGGGCACAATAGCGCCTACAACACCTACCGGCTCGCGGCTAATAATCGCTACAGCACAGTCACCTGTTGGTGCAACTTCATCATACACTTTATCCGCCGACTCAGCATACCAGCCAAATACAGCAGCAGCGCCTGGCACATCGACGTTGTAGGCGTCAGCGATTGGTTTGCCCACATCCAGTGATTCCAGCAGTGCAAATTCATTTTGATTATCCAGAATCAGTTGGGATAAGCGCTGGATCACTTGTTTACGCTCACGTGGACTTTTTCCAGACCACACGCCTGATTCAAATGCTGAGCGTGCTGCTATAACAGCCTTGTCCACATCAGCCGTATCACAACGTGCTACATCAGTGATTGTTTTACCAGTAGCCGGATTGACATCCGCAAATGTTTGCCCGTTTTGAGCATCTATCAACTCGCCATTAATAAATGCTTTGTTTCTAAATTCAAGCTGTGCGGCCAGCTCTGACCAATTTACTTCTTGCAACATTGGGTTACCTCCTTTGCTTAGTCTTCAATTAAATGATCGATGGGTTCGGGTTCGAACAGTCCTTTTTTCATGACAAACTTCACCCAAATAGCCGCGATAATCGCACCCGCTATTAATACACCGCCAGCTATAGAGAATACCTGTGCCGTCATTTCCGGCGACGGTGAGGCATACCAAATTGCATACAACATACCTGCGATTCCGATAACTTGAGGCAATGGGTAAAGCGGTGTTTTAAATGGACGATCTGCGTTTGGATAACGCTTACGTAATACGATCACATCAATATGGGCAATAATATAGGCGATCAGCCAGGCAATTGCCGCACCGATAAGCAATATCAGAATCGCATCGGCATCCACTCCATAAATCAGAATCGGTCCGCCAGTACAGACAGCAACAAATACGATAGCAATCCAGGGGGTTTGGTACTTTTCATGCAGCTTGCTAAAAATAGCAAAGGTCTGGCCGTTATTAGCCATACCGTAAATCATCCTGGGAACCGCAGCTAAGGATGTGTTGACCGTACTGCAAGTCGCTGTAAATGCAGCCAGTGTTAAAAAGATCAGTCCTTTTTCGCCAAATACTGCACCGACATATTCATAATGAGGCAAAGCTGCCCCAGCCAGCGTTTCTGTTGGAACATACAATAATGCTCCCAGGCAATACAGCACGTACATTGCAAAAATAATTGTGGCGCCAATAATCATTGATCGGGGAATGTTTTTATCCGGGTTTTTAGTTTCTGAAACCAGCGGGCAAACGAACTCAAGTCCCACAAAACCCCAAATTGCGATTGCCAGTAAAGCCAACACGTCAGCATTCATGAATTCCATGTCCAGCATTTTCATGTCTTCCGGCCGGGGCAAGGCGATGCCAAAAACAGAAATCAGACCCATTAAAAAGATGGCCGAAACCATAATGAATGAAAGTGCCGATTGCATGGTGGCAAAAATATCCACGCCTCGAATGTTTAATAAAGTGAATGCGGCTAATAACCCTAAGGCCAGTATCATCGGCGGTAGCGTGATTCCCAACACTTCCAGTAACATCAGTTCAATCAACACCAGTTCTGCTGATAAGGCGAACATGGCGACTACCAGGTAACCGGAAAAAACAGAAATGATAGCCGGGAAGTTGCCAATTGCAGCTTCGGTATAGGTACTCAGCGTGCCTGGGCTTTTGAACATCAAGGCCATTTCCGCAAATGAAAAGACATAGAACAGTGCTAACAAATAGGCCAATCCCATGGTGGTAAAAAACCCCATACCACCCAAACCCGCGCCCTGTAGCATGATCACCATCACACCTTGAGAAACTACTAATCCGACTCCTACCGCCAATAGTTGCGGAAAACCGAGTGTCCGTTTCAGACCGGTGTGATCTACGACACCATTCATCGTTGTCGATGTATTCATTGATTACTCCTCTGTGGCAATTACTAAAAAATAAAACTTTACAAAATTATCAATCCGTTTCTGGAATGACAGCGATCACGTCGATTTCCATCAGCCATTCCGGTTGCGCTAAAGCAACGACTACTAATCCGGTTGAAATGGGAAATACACCTTTGAGCCATTTGCCTATTTCACCGTAGACCGCCTCACGAAAGCGCGGATCGGTGATGTAGGTAGTGGTTTTAACAATATGACTTAAATCACTACCAGACTCTTCAAGCAATTGTTTTACGTTACGCATAGCCTGTTCAGCCTGAGCGCGGGGATTACCTAGGCCAACGAGATTACCTTCAAAATCTGTTCCGACCTGACCTCTTACGTAGACAGTGTTGCCAGCAACAACTGCCTGGCATAGATCATTATTAAGACTCTGGTTTGGGTAAGTTTCCTTAGTATTAAACATGCGAATACGTTTATGAGTAGGCATTGTTACTCCTGTTATGCTGACTTGTTGAACTCATGAAAACGAATGATCATTTGGTTATCCAGTTGAAACCTCTGGGGTCTGGATCTGACGCTCCACAGCATCTTGATAGGCAAGATATTTGCGCTGTGTGGCTATATGATCGGCTATATGTTTGGCATCGTGCCAGACACCCCAGATAAAACTGGAACCACGCCGTGACAGCCACGGCAATCCCAGAAAATAAATTCCAGGCTCGGCTGAGACACCACGTTGATGTAGCGGCTTACCTTTTTCATCAAAAGCGTAGTAGACGTTCAGCCAACTATAATCATGCACAAAGCCTGTTGCCCAAATGATCGAAGTCACACCTGCCTTGTTTAGATCGAGCTCAAGAATGGGATTGCTTACACACTCCGGATCGGAGGGGATATCGCGAGCTTCAGCCTCCGGAGGGAGATCGAGATTATTGCGGGCAACATAGGCATCAGCCCTATCCAACAAGTTCAGGTAGTTCTTGTCTCCATGTTTGATATTGGCAGCAAGATCGGATTCGAAGGTTACCAGGCCGTTTTCATTAAACGATTTGGTCAAACCAACTAATGTAATCCCCCGATGGGCGAGTCGCCGAAAGTCAATCGTTTTACCTCCATAAGCACCGCTCACCGCTATGGTGACATGCTCTGTACCTGGTTGCATGGCTTCGGCATCCCATTCACCGAGAACACCCAGCCACCAACAAAAATCACGATTGCGATAAGTCCGCGGAGGACGATCATGTGGCCCAACCGAAAGGTAAACCTGTTTACCGGAGCGCTGCAATTCATCGGCGATCTGTACACCTGATGAGCCAGCGCCTATTACCATTACTGCCCCTTCCGGCAATTGCCCAGGATTACGATATTCAGCAGAATGGATTTGCATGATATCTGTATCTTTAGGTGCGATTGACGGAATAACGGGCTTTTGGAAAGGCCCGGTTGCAGCAACTACGCGGTTAGCCTCGATCACGCCTTCTGAAGTTTTAATAGTGAAACCTGGCCTTTGTGCGTTACGCTCTACTCTTTTCACTTCCACACCTGTTCGTATTGGAGCGTTGAACTTCTTGGCATAGGCTACAAAATAATCCGCAACCTGTTCTTTGGGGACAAACTCATCAGGATCAGAGTCTTCGAATTCCAGGTTTGGGAAACGATCATGCCAGGCTGGACCATTGGCAACTAATGAATCCCAGCGTCCTGTACGCCACTTTTCGGCAATACGAGCACGCTCTAAAACCAGATGAGGTACTCCAAGGCTTGTCAGGTGTTCACTCATGGCTACACCGGCCTGGCCGGCGCCAACAACAAGCGTATCAGTTTTTTCAACGGTCATTACTGTATCCTCTGCTGATTCTGATCATGTGATTCCTCCGTGTTTTATTTAATGGATTGATCTTGCCCGAAATCAATAAATATATAAAATATTATTTATTTTTATTTTTAATAGTATTTTTCTATGTTATACACACTTAAACAACTTCGTTATTTAGTCGCTATCGCAGATCACAAAAACATTTCAAAGGCAGCAGAATCATTACATATTTCACAACCTTCGTTATCGGCAGCGATTCAACAGCTTGAAAATCAATTCAATACTCAGCTATTAATTCGCTATAAGGCAAAAGGTGTCGCATTGACACCAACGGGAAAGCAGTTTGTGGCTGAAGCTCGGCAGTTTTTATTACATGGTGATGAGTTGGCAAAAAACATCGGTCAATATACTAATCAACTCGAGGGAGAACTGACTTTAGGTTGTTATACCACTATCGCACCATTTTTTATTCCAAACTTATTGCGGCATGTGAAACGCAAACATCCGAAGTTATTTATCCGGAGCCTAGAAAAAAACCTGGATGAGCTTCAGAGTGACCTTTTCAATGGGCAATATGAACTCGCTCTTATTTATAACATAAACCTCGACGCCGGCATTGATATTCAAGTTCTTAAGCAATGCAAACCCTACATTATTTTGCCCAAACAACATCCTCTAGCCAATCGCAAACAAATCTCGTTAAAGCAACTGGCCGATGAACCTTATGTGATGCTGGACTTACCCAACAGTCGAGATTATTTCAAAAAAGTCTTTAGTAATAACAATGTTGACCCCAATATCCAGCATCGAACCCAAAGCTTTGAAATGGTACGTTGCCTGGTTGCTCAGCAACATGGCTATAGCATCTTGAACTTACATCCTTACAGTAACAGAACTTATGACAGCGGCAGGGTTTCCTGTATCGAAATAGCCGGTAAACAAGAACCATTGGAAATTGTATTAGCCAAAGTAGAGAAACTTAAACTGACTCGCCGGGCACAAGTGTTTGCAGACTTGTGTATGAACTACTTTGGATCGACCTGAAAGAATCACATGCGATTTCTATGGGTGTTACTTTTTGATAGCTCGAAAACCCGCATCTGAATTGGCGACTGATCTGAGGTGATAAACTGGTGATCACTATAATGAACGGCTTGGTTAAACTACATAGTCCACATTGACTTATTTACAAAAAAATACCTGGAATACCGGCAACATTCATTCTGGTCGACGAAAGCCTTGAGCTAACCTCATCTCCGTCATACGCATTGATTAACTAATCTCGATTTCGGATGTCACTTGTCTTGTTAATAAATTGCTTTAACTAGAGCGCGCTTTGGTATTCTTTTTCTTGATATCAGACTCCATTCAATTCATTTGATGATTCATACAGTCTTTCAATATTATTTGCCAATTATCCAATTTTGTTTAATAAAAGGTGAATTAGTGAGGCGAGCAAACAACCATTCGCAAATCAAATTATACATTGGAGGAGAATGGCGACAACTAGCAGAACATATGCCTGTCATTAATCCTTCAAATGGTGAGCAAGTCGGATTATTGCCTATGGCTGATAAGAGTCATTTGGATGATGCACTGAATGCAGCCCAAGAAGGGTTTAAGGTCTGGCGCCATACAGCACCAATAGAACGCAGCCGTATAATCTTGAGAGCATCACAGTTGATGCGCGAACGTCAGGAGGAAATTGCCCAATCGATTTCTTTGGAATTAGGAAAGCCGATTAGACAATCCCGACTTGAGGTGATTCGGGGATGTGAGTTTTTTGAATGGGACGCAGCGGAAGGGCAGCGACTTTATGGCCGCATAATACCTAGTGCGCCCGGTATTCGATATATGGTTGTTCATCAGCCCATAGGAAGCGTTGCGGCTTTTTCACCCTGGAACTTTCCCATGAGCCAGCCTGCACGAAAGGTTGCTGGTGCCTTGGCATCTGGTTGCTCAGTAATACTTAAACCTGCAGAAGAAACACCTACTGGCGCAATTCATATTGCACATGCATTTGAGGATGCCGGGTTGCCTCCTGGGGTTCTGAATCTGGTATTTGGTCGACCCAGCGATATTTCGAGTTATCTGATCCCGCAGGATCAAATTCGTTTGGTAGCGTTTACAGGATCTACTGTGGTTGGCAAACACCTAACTGAGTTGGCTGCCAAGAGCATGACACCTGTTTTAATGGAATTGGGTGGGCATGCCCCGGTTATCGTTTGTGATGATGTGGACCCCCAGGAAACGGGGATTACATCAGCCATTCGAAAATACAGAAACGCGGGTCAGGTTTGTACTTCTCCCACTCGTGTGTTTGTCGATGAAAAATTATTTAAAACTTTCACCGACAACTTTTTGCAACGCACTAGAACCATCAAAATTGGAAACGGGTTGTGCGAAGAAACAGAAATGGGACCCGTAGTACACGAAGGGCGACTCGAAGCCTTACAAAAATTTGTGGATGACGCGGTTAAACATGGAGCCAAGCTTTTGACAGGAGGTTCAAGAAGAAAATCAAAAGGTTTTTTCTTTGAACCCACGGTTCTATCTGAAGTACCTGATGAAGCGTTAGTCATGCGTGAAGAGCCATTTGGTCCAATAGCCGTTATAAACCCGATATCAGATATTGACGAAGGCATAGAAAAAGCAAATTCGCTACCCTATGGATTAGCTGCCTATGCCTTTACCCATAACGCAGCTAATGTCGACAAAATGGTCGAAGGTATTGAAGCAGGCAATCTTTCTATTAATACCCTGGAAGCATCTTTACCGGAAACACCATTCGGGGGCGTAAAATCGAGCGGCTATGGACGTGAGGGAGGTGATGAAGGACTACACCATTACAGTATTGTAAAAAACGTCTCCCACAGCATGAAAATTGTATAAGTAATCGAACTCGATCTACTTACAAAAAAGTCAAAGTTTAAGCCCACATTTTTCAAAAGCCTGTGTAGTTGCAGCTTTTTCTTCGTCGGTGAGTTGGAGTAAAGGTGAACGTACCGGACCACCTACCTGCCCCAATAATTCCTGCCAGTATTTACCATGGGCCTGAGGCTTACCACCAGGTTTTGTGCTACGAATTGCGTCTCGTACAGGCTCGAGGCTATCACGTACTTTTCGAGCTTCAGCGAATTTCCCAGCAAAGGCAAGCTGAGTGTACTCATTCATCCGTTGATCGACCTTGGTCTGGATTTGATATGGGGGTGATGAACAAAGATACAGCTGCCAACCCAACTGTTCGATATTATCCAGCCACTCATTTTCTGATGCGGTGGACACGAGAATTTTATCTCCAGCTAAATGGCTTAGACGAGTATACATTTCGCGGGGAACCGAATATTTAATCGCAACAATATTAGGTAAATCTGCTATCCGAGCACAAAGTTCTGGGCTCATTAGATAACCGCTATCAGGATGGCTCCACATGGCAATACCAATATCCACCCGATCGCATAAGACTTTATAGTAGTTGTATACCGTATCATCCCGGTCAGTAACAAAATGCAGAATTGGCGCGTGAACCACAACATAATCTGCACCGCAATCCTGGGCATGTTGCGCCAACTCCACCATTGTTTCAAAATTCTGGTCGGAAGCTGACATAATGGTGCCCGCTTTGCCTGCGCATTCTTCTACCGCTATTTCAAAGTTACGTTTACGCTCCTGAAGTGTCATTGAAAAAAACTCACCTTGTTTCCCGGCGATGAATAATCCTTGAATGTTCAGGTCATCCAGCCAATGACGAATATTGCTGCGCAGACCTGCTTCATTCAAAGTACCGTCAGAATTAAAGGGATTAAGCGCCGCCGCCCAAATTCCTTTCATATTTTCTCTGGCAAACTCCTTTGCTTCGTACTTTTTGTATTGCATTTTTACTTGCCCTTAACTGACGTATTATTAAATTGACGGCGCTTAGAATCTTCCATCTAAAGACAAAGATCAATTCCAAATAAAAAATTTAGATATAATCAAATTTAATAACAAGGTGTCTTGATATATATTCAAATACATATCTAACATTTACAAAAGGTTACCAATGAATCGTCAACTTAATCTTGTTATTGTTGGATATGGTTCAATCGCTGGTTATGTGGTTGAGGAAATATCACTCATTTACGGCATTAACATTGCTGCGCTTATTTGCAGAGAGAATTCGCTCCCACAAGCGAAAACCTTTGCTAACAAAAGATTTCCTGTGTCAACTTCAATAGAAGAGTTAGACCCAAAACCTGATCTTCTAGTCGATTGCGCTGGCCATTTGGGACTGTCCAGTCATGCACCTGCGGCACTGAAAAATGGAATTGATGTCGTATCGATCTCAACCGGTGCAATGGCTGACCCTAACCTTGTTATTGAGCTTGAAGATTGTGCCAGAGCTGGAGATTCAGCTATTCGGTTTCTATCCGGTGCCGTAGGTGGCATTGATGCTCTCACCTCAGCTCAAACAGGCGAAATTTATTCCGTTGTATACACAGGAAGTAAACCACCTTGCGGATGGGAAGGGTCACCGGCTAAAGAAAAATGTGATTTAAAAAATCTCAAAACCCCGTTTGAACATTTTTCAGGCACTGCCCGGCAGGCAGCAAAAAACTATCCTAAGAATGCAAATGTCGCTGCAACCATAGCACTTGCCAGCATAGGCCTGGACAATGTGAAGGTAAAACTTATAGCCGACCCATTGATTGAAAAAAATATTCATGAAATACAAGCCACGGGTAGTTTCGGGCATCTTAATATCCGCTTGGAGGGTAACCCACTACCAAGTAATCCAAAGTCTTCTGCTCTTGCAGCGATGAGCATTGTAGGTGAACTTAAGCGGCGAATAAAACGCGTTAGGATTTAAGCCTATGATTACCTAATCACTAATTCTTTAGAAATATCCCGCAGTTCGACAAGAAATGCCGAGGCGGCTGGTGACAATGCGCTTTCTTTGCGGTAAGAAACACCAACCGGGCTTTGTGCAAGATTAAGTTTACAATTCAGCTTTACCAGCTCACCAGCGTTAAGTTCCTTTTGGATAACATGAATGGGAAATACGCCAATCATATTCGAATTTAATAACAGTGATCGGTTTGTGAGGAATGATACACATTCGACAGGGTTAGACGGAGATGACAGACCACGGTCGAAAAATTCCTTTTCTATCTGACGTCTCAACGTAGTTTGAGTAGGGGGCAAAATCCATGAGCCATGGGTCAACTCTTCAAATGAAATGGATTTACGTCTTGCAAGAGGATGTCCATGCCTGCAGACCACAGCCACTTCTTCGTAGTACAAGATCTCTTGTCTCATTTCTTCACGGTAACGGTACTCTGCTAGACGTCCCACCACCATATCCAACTGACCGGAAGAAAGTAAGGGTATCAGAAAATCATTAGTACCATCTCGTACCACAATGCTGACATTCGGGCGTTGTTCATGAAGATTATGGATAGCCTTGGGCAACAATTGCGCTGATGCAGCCAATAATGTGCCAACAATAACTCTTCCTCCCATGCCTTCATTTAAATCATCGAGCTCTTGTGCCGCGTGGGAAAGCTGAGCAAGAATCAATTGACCATGCCTGACCAACGCTTTTCCATACTCAGTAGGTACAACACCGCGGTTGGTTCGGTCAAACAATTTCACATTAAAATCTGTTTCAAGATCCTTCAGGAGTTTAGTTGCTGCTGGTTGCGAGATACAAATCTGCTCGGCCGCATGCAAAATGCTGGAATGCTCGGAAATGGCGACCAATAGCCTAAGTTGCTTTAACTTAAGGCGTGTGGAAATACGTTCAACAATCTTGACATGGTGATGCTGGTCATTTAACCAGGTATTCTCTTTCATAATAACAACTTTAATATTATTCATTTGAATTATATAGCAAACTGCAATCATATTACGGTTAGTCACAAATACAAAAGGTTTAGATCAACGAGGTTGAATATGAAAGTACATCCTAACTTTAAACCGTTCAATTTTGAAAATTGGATCGAGAGAAATCAAGATAATCTCAAACCACCCGTCAGTAATAAACAGTTGTTTGATGAAAAAACCGGCTTGGTAGTAATGATCGTAGGCGGGCCGAATGTTCGAGTAGATTTTCACGATGATCCCGTTGAAGAATTTTTCTATCAGCTCAAAGGCGACATGATGCTCAAAATTGCCGATAACGGTGAAATATTTGATGTACCTATTAAGCAAGGAGATGTTTTTATTTTACCACCACATGTCCGCCATTCACCTCAGCGTCCGTTGCCTGGTTCAATAGGTCTTGTTGTCGAAGGTACACGAAGTGCTGAGGACAAAGACGGTTTTGAATGGTTTTGTTTTGAATGTGGTGAAAAAGTTCACAGAGTCGAGTTGAAGGTTACAGATATCGTAAAAGATCTTCCGCCATTATTTAATGCATTCTACAAAAGCATTGATGATCGCACCTGCAAAAACTGCGGCACCTTGCACCCCGGTAAGGAACCACCCAAGCAATGGGTCGATTTATAAATACATGGCAATTATGCAATTAGGGAGAAACACATGAACAAATTACTAAAGTCCTTTAAAGTTATTACCGTTTCAGTCGCATTATCTACGAGCCTTGTTGGTATCACATGGGCCAAAGACTTTCGACTCGGTTTACTGACCCCACCCCCCCATATCTGGACCAAAGCCGCAGAAGCCTTTAGTGCTGAACTGGCAGAAAAGTCTGGAGGCAAACATTCAGTACAAGTGTTTCCCTCCAGACAGCTGGGCAATGAAGCTCAGATGTTACAACAACTTCAGTCTGGCGCACTGGATATGGCATTTCTTACTGTAGCTGAAGTGTCAAATCGGGCACCGGAATTTGGTGCCTTTTATGCACCATTTTTAGCTAAAGACATCTCTCACGCAGCAAAAATCCTTCGCTCTGATTTAGCCAAGGGCATGTTGGACGTACTGCCAACTAAGGTGGGCGTTGTGGGCATTGATTACGGTATGGCTGGTTTACGACAAATTGTAAGTCGCGATCCAGTCAAATCATCTTCTGATCTTGCCGGCAAAAAACTGCGAATAACACCATTCGAACCCATTTTAGATTTCTACAAAAACCTGGGAGCTGCCCCAACTCCTATGCCTTTACCCTCGGTCTATGATGCTTTAGCGAATGGTCAGGTTGATGCTATTGATATGGATAGTGAGCTTATTTGGGTGTTGAAATACTATGAGCATGCAGACACCATTGTTGAATCAAATCACATGATGTTCCCCATGGTGGGCCTGGTCTCAGCAAAAGTCTGGGCAAGTTTATCAGAACAAGATAGAACCGATATCTCGGACATCATGAGTAAACACCTAAATAATGTCATAGATACATATGTGGCTAAAGAACCTGAATGGATTGAACAGGTAAAGTCAACTGGAAAAACATATGTTAAGGTGGGCCCTGAATTTTTCGGCGATGTGCTTTTAAAGTGGGATGAAATATGGAGCCAAAAGTCTGCCGTTCTGGACGATATGCGCAACGTGGCGAAACAAACTGCTGAATAACTTAACTGGTAATAAGCTGGAAGGCCTGGCTACTGGATAACAGGAAAGGTTTATTTTTGAAAACAAATGCGAATATTGCGCGCTGCATCTAGTTTCTGGGCTAAAGTCGAGATTATTGCTGCGGCAATTCTAGTAGGCATTATTACACTGTTAATACTGCTCAATGTCGTTACCCGCACGCTGAACTATGCCATCTACTGGGTCGATGAGGCCGCAGTCTATGCCATGGCATGGTCGACATTTCTCGCTGCTTCGGCAGCAATCCATCACTCACAATCTGTTTCAGTTACTTTGGTAAAGGACAATCTGTCGCCCAAAGCATCACAAGCATTAGCAAAGATTGTTGATCTGTGCATTTTTATTTTTGCGCTAATGATGGTTTATTTGTGTTTTCGTTGGTTTTTGCCCTTTGAAGTACTGAAGTGGGGCTTTGATATCGAAATATTTCAGGGAAAAACATTCAACTTCATCTATGCTGAACCCACATCCACACTTGGTGTGCGCAAATTTTGGGTATGGTTAATCATGTGGATTTTCTCTTTGGGTGCTTTGTTGCACAGCACTAATAACTTGTTGCGATCCCATGATCATGAAAAAGAGAACACCAGGTGACTGCAGTAGTTTTCGCTGTTTTGCTTTTTGCAGCCGTACCTATCTCGATAGTCCTTGGTCTTGCTGCAATGGTTTATATTGTACAAAGCGACAATGCTGTGCTTTTCGATAGCTTCTGTCAGCAAATGTTTTCCGGTCTGGAAAATTATGGTCTTCTAGCAATCCCGTTGTTTATGTTGACAGGTGAATTGATGAATGAAGGTGGTATTACCAGTCGTCTGATCAATGCTGCACGTGTCTTCGTCGGAGGACTACGTGGAGGACTTGCATGGATAAACATTTTGGCCAATATGTTTATGGCTGCAATCGTCGGTTCAGCAACATCACAAATCGCGATCATGTCCCGTGCGATGGTCCCTATTATGGCAAAAGAAGGCTACAACCTTGGTTTCTCCGCCGCAACAACCGCTGCTGGTGGTCTGCTTGCTCCTGTAATCCCACCTTCAATGTTGTTTGTAATTTTTGCAGTGCTGGCGCAAGTGCCCGTGGGCGATATGTTTGTGGCTGGCATCATCCCGGGCTTGCTAATGTTCATCGGTTTTGCTTTTGTGCTGGCGTTTTTTAGTTTACTAACTCCTTTTCCTCAAGGCCAGTGGATGACAGCAAAAGCAGCTTTTAAAGCTTTACTTGATTGCCTGCCTTCACTTTTAATACCGGGATCGATTATCGGTACAATTCTATTTGGTGTTGCCACGCCAACCGAATCTGCCGCTGTGGCTTCGGTCATTGCGTTATTGCTGGGGATATTTATTTATCGGGAGATAAAGTTCAGGGCCTTGGCAAAGATATTTATACGCACTGCAAAAAACTCTGCTTTGGTGATCTTCATGATCGCTGCTGCAAACGTTTTTGGCTGGGTAATTATTTATGAAGCGTTACCCCAAAAGCTGGCTGCTTTGATAACCACAGTCACATCCGATCCGTTCTTGTTTCTGCTAATTGTCAATGCAGCACTTTTGTTAGTCGGTATGCTGATAGACGGTATTGCCGCCATGATTTTGATCATCCCCATACTTCTTCCAATTGCCATGAATTCATACGATATCAGCCCTTTTCAATTTGGAGTCATCATCAGCATCAATTTAATTCTTGGACTCCTGACACCTCCTGTAGGCATTGGTTTGTACATCGCGTCCTCCATGTCTGGAGCAGAGCCAACTGAGATCTTCAAGGCACTTTGGCCATTCTTATTATCAACACTCCTAGTACTTTTGGCATTAAGCAAATTTCCAATTCTTTCAATGGCACTTTTATGACCTACCGAGAAATATATCCACAAAGCTTAGTGTTTTAGCAAAGACAACTAAACTCCTACTCACAATTACTAGACCTCACAGAGCAACATCTAGCATTAACTAATAACTAATATTGCTCGTAACACTTACTTTCATGTCTCAACGTTTCATATATTTCTTTTTAAGTAGCATAGAAAAAAACTATTAAGAATACAAATAAATAATATTTTATTTGTTTTTGGATTTCTGCCAAACTGTGCTTTATAAGCACATATGAGGAAAGATGATGATCTGGGCTGGGACAACACACCTGGAATCGATTGGTAATAGACGCGAAATCTGTGGCCAGGAGGGGCACCTTGGCAGAAGATAGAGTTAAAGCTATTGAGGTTCGCGATGCGGTGAAGCGATATGGCGATTTCACTGCACTAGAACGAATTTCGTTATCAATTGAAGACAATGAGTTCTTCACACTTCTGGGTCCCTCTGGCTGTGGCAAGACTACATTGTTAAGGATGATTGCCGGATTTGAAGATGTCACTGAAGGGTCAATTTTCCTCTACGGTGATGAGATCGAGAATTTGCCGCCTAATCAGCGACCGGTTAACACCGTTTTTCAGAACTATTCTCTATTTCCGCATATGACAGTTCTCGACAATGTCGGCTTTGGTCTGGAAATGAAAGGAGCCTCCAGGGCTGACGCACGCAAGCGGGCTGAGGAGGTATTGGAACTGGTACAACTTTCGCAGTTTTCGGCCCGCAAACCCTCCCAACTATCAGGTGGTCAACAGCAACGGGTTGCTCTGGCACGAGCGTTGGCACCTCAACCCAAAGTATTACTTTTGGACGAGCCGCTGTCAGCACTTGACCTGAAACTGCGTAAAGCGATGCAGTTGGAATTGAAACATTTGCAGCGTGAAACCGGGATTACCTTTATCTTTGTGACCCATGATCAGGAAGAAGCCCTGACCATGTCTGATCGCATTGCTGTTATGTCAGCAGGTAAATTACAGCAATTGGGTGGGGCTGAGGATATCTATGAACGTCCACGCAACAAATTTGTCGCCGATTTCATCGGTGAAACCAATCTTCTGGAGGTCACCGTCGATTCAATTACTGGCACCAGAGCCATGTGTAATTTCGGTAACGGCATTACTTTATCCTGTGACACGGTTGAGGGGGTAGATGTTGGCTCGAAAGTGCATATGTCGATCCGGCCTGAGCGCATGAGACTGGTCTCAGAACAGGTGGAAGACGAAAACCTGCAAGGTGTAGTGAGTGAAAACGTTTATGCCGGAACTGACCTGCACACTATCGTAGAACTGGCCGGCGGGCTAAACCTGACCGTCCGCACACAAAATTCTGACAAAGGTAACACCGGCATTTTTGACCCGGGAACACCTGTCTATGTCGATGTGGAGATAGGCTCTGCGCGCCTATTGATTGACTGATGGCGGCCGGCGTAGCAAGCGGCGGCAGCGCCACCACAGACACCTACGCTGAGGCACGTAATTGGCTATTAATGCCGGCATGGCTGGTATTGGCCATCTTCGTTTTGGCGCCGGTCGTGATGATGCTGATTTATTCGTTCCTGACCAAAGAGTTCAGAGGCGGAGTGATCTGGGAATTCAGCCTAGCAGCTTATGATCAGTTCTTTTTTGACCGAGGTTTATTTGGCGATGAACCCCCAAAAATCGAATGGACTTACATCAATATCTTCTGGCGTTCGATCTGGCAAGCTGCTGCAGCAACGCTGCTTAGTCTATTGATTGGATTTCCAACCGCTTATTTTATTGCGACGCAACCTGAAAAAATACGCCCAATATGGGTATTCCTGATCACAATCCCCTATTGGGTGAACCTGCTGATCCGAACGGTATCAATGAAATTCCTGTTGCGTGACAATGGACCATTGAATGATTTGTTGATGAGTATCGGCCTGATCGACAGCCCAATCCATATTGTAAACACCAATTTTGCGGTGCAGTTGGGTCTGTTTTATTCCTATCTACCCTTCATGGTGCTGCCGATTTATGCGGCGGTTGAACGCTACAATTTCTCACTCTCCGAGGCAGCGGCAGATCTTTACGCCAGCAAATTTACCACCTTGCGGCGAGTCCTGCTTCCAGCAGTAAAACCGGGAGTGATTGCAGGATGTATCCTAGTGTTTGTTCCGTCGATGGGCTCTTTCCTGGCCCCTGACCTGTTAGGAGGCGCCAAAAACTTCATGATCGGGTCATTGATCGAAGAACAATTCAAAGGTAATGCCGGTAATTGGCCTTTTGGGGCAGCCGCCTCGATGATCCTGTTGACCATGGTTCTGATCATCTTGTTGATCTTTGCACGTCAACAGGCAAAAGCTGAAAAAGGTGCAAACTGATGGCTAGAGGGAAAAAATACGATATCAAGACCTTTACTGGCTTTCGCACCATAACCTTGGTTTGTCTTGCGGTGCTTTATTTACCGCTGGTAATCGTAACGATCTACAGCTTCAACGCGTCACAATCACTGACCAATTGGGAAGGCATGAGTTTTCGCTGGTATATCGACGTATTTACAGGGCCGGAATCAAACACCTTCAAACTAGCAGCACGGAATTCGTTCATCATTGCGATTATCGCGGCAACAGTTTCTACAACCATTGCTACACTGGCGGCCACGGCGATGGTGCGCGGTGGTAGATTCAAGCTGCGAACTGCATCATTAGGCTTGATCAGCCTACCATTGATGGTGCCCGAAATCGTGACAGCAGTGGCAACCTTGATCTTTTTTAACTCGATCGGCTTTGATCGCGGGTTGATGACCATTCTGGTGGCACATATTGCTTTTTGCATTCCATTTGCCTATCTGCCCATCCAGGCTCGGATGCAGGGGATTGAAAACAGCTTCGAAGAAGCCGCGCAGGATCTTTATGCCACCAAGCGCCAGGCGTTTACTAAAGTGTTGATGCCATTGATGATGCCCGGAATTATCTCTGGATTCCTGCTGGCTTTTATCGTCAGCCTGGATGACTTTATTATCACTAATTTTGTCAAAGGTGCGGGTGTCGAAACTCTGCCGACGGCAATCTTCGGATCGGTAAAACAGGGGATCAAACCCAATATTATGGCCATATCAACCCTGTTGCTGGGGGTGTCTATTGTGATGGTCACTATCAGCTATTTCGTCGGTAAATCTGACAAAACCAAATAACTTAACTATGGAGACCAAGATGAAAAAACTTCTGAAAACCACGGCCAGTGCAATAGCTGTTGCCCTTGCGCTGGCAACCAATGTAGCTAGCGCTGACGGCAAACTGGTTATTTATCACTGGTTTGAATATATGCCACAGGAATTGCTGGATAAATTCGCAGCCGAACACAATGTAGAAGTCACCATGGACACTTATGATAGTAACGAAGCCATGCTGGCATCACTGAAAGCCGGTGCTCTAGGTACTTACGATGTTGCCGTGCCTGGCGATTATATGGTGGCAATCATGTTGGCTGAGGGCATGCTGGATACCATTGCCGATGGAGAACTGGCCAACACGGGCAATATTCAAGCGCAATGGGCCGATCCCAGCTTTGATCCTGGCCGCAAGCATTCGATCCCTTATCAGTGGGGCTCGACCGCCTTTGCTGTAGATACCGCTGTATACTCCGGTGACATCAACACCACAGACATCCTGTTCAATCCTCCAGAGGAATTGTCGGGCCGGATCAATATGCTTGATAGCCAAGGGGAAGTGATGGCATTTGGTGCGTTACACATGGGGATTCCACAGTGTTCAACTGACCGTGAACAGTTAAAGGCATTGAACGAAATGCTACAAACGGCCAAGGCACATTGGGCATCGTTCAATTCGGACACAGCGAAAGAGGTTCTGGTGTCAAGCGACGTGACAGTTGGTATGATCTATGACGGCTTTTCAGCCAAGGCACGGGCCGAACTTGAAACCTTGCAATATGCGTTCCCGCGTGAAGGCTATGTTGCATGGATGGATAACGTAGTTTTGTTAAAAGACGCTCCAAATCGCGAGAATGCGCTGAAGTTCATGGACTTTCTGCTGGAGCCTGAGAATATTGCCGCAGTATCAAACTTCGCCCGTTATAACAACGGCATCACCGGATCTGACGAATTTCTAGATCCAACGCTGAAATCTCAACCTGAAAACAACCCGCATGCTGATGCAGGGGAAGGTGTATTCATTCAGGTTTGTGATGAAGAAACCCAGGCGGTTTACGACAAAATCTGGACCAACCTGAAAAAATAACAACATCCATAGCCGCGATTCAACTCGCGGCTATATTCTTGCCTATTTCAAAAAGTCTGAACTCGCCAATCGGATATAAGAATCAAAGCTCGGTGAAATCTGCTATGGCTGAAACATACTCAGACTGTGTGAAAACGGGCCTAAAGGTATAATTAATTCAGCTACCAACTGGATTAAGCTATTTTTGATAACAGAAATTTTTCTCGGCTCTAATTAAATCAGCTAACACTTCAATATCCGAGGTCAGTGAATAATCTTCGTCTTTACTGGAAGATGATTTCTCAACCTGGCGATAAACTTTTTGCATGTTGCTACCAAGCTTGTCAGCAACATTTCGCAACTCAACCGCTCGTTGTGCTATTAATAATTCAATCGCACTCAGGTAATGGGAATGCGCGCAAATATTTAGCAATGCACGAGCTGCTGTTGGTGTCGCAGTCATTGAATCTTCAACGCCATCAGCATTGATGCTGGGCCAGATGGGTACTGGTTGTGCTTGATGCAATATTTCGGCAACAAGGGACTCCGCCGTTTTCATTAGTGGAGCAAACCCATTGGAATTGCTGTCAGGTTTAGCTAAGAATAGTGGTAGATCGGTAAATCGGGGAGACAACATTTTTGAAATACGTGCCAACTGCGTCACGCATAAATGAACAAAGCTGCGACTAATCGTTTCGATCACGTTGGTTAAGTGAGGACTGTATAACACTCCAGCTGAGACTATTTTATTTTGCTCAATTAATGCCACCGGATTATCACAGGTGCTATTTAATTCTATGCTAATTGCCAGTTCGGCAAAATCCAGTGCTGCATAGACAGTTCCATGAATCTGAGCAAGGTTTCGTATTGAAAGCGGATCCTGCAAACGACGTGCTTGATCAGGCTTGAATAATTCACTGCCATCAAGCAGGGCTAACAGTTGTTGCACTGCCTTCTCCTGGCCAGGCTGCGGCTTAAGTGCCAGTACATACTTGTCGAATGGCAACAAGTTAGCCCTGAAACCTTCCATGGTTAATGCTGCTGCTGTTTGTGTAGCATTGAAAGCAACGGTTGCCGCATGAAAAGCCAGTGCTGATAATGCGATTGAATAACTGAAATTATTACTCAGCAGCAAGCCATCTTTGGGGCCAAGTTCTGGCAATGAAACACTGGCAACTTTCATCACTTTCTCTGATTTATCAATATTGCCAGCAGCATCTTGCATCAAGCCTTCACCAATTAAAGCTTGTACCATAGTTACATTCCAAACCAAATCCCCTGCCCCGATACTTGCCTGCTGACCTACTACAGGAGTTAAATTCATATTGAGACAAGCCAATAGATGATCTGCCACAGCCGGACTAGCAGCAGCCGACCCTGGCAGCAAAGTATTCAACCTGACAATCATTGCTGCCCGGACAACAGCTTTGTCTTCCGGCTGACCTACTGCATGAGCTCGACCACGGATAGTCTGATAAGAAAAATCACTCAGGCTGTTTGAATCTAATGCCTCAGTTACTTTCGCTCCCAGTCCGGTTGTTACACCATAGACGGGAATCTTTTTATCAACGGCTTGATCGACCAGTTTTCTAGCAGCTTGCATTCGCTCACGTGATTGCGGCGTGATTGAAAATACTGTTTCGCCGTAAGCGGCATTACTGAGCTTTTCGGGTGTCAAAGATTCTCCATCTAGAACGAGCTGAAGTGTGTTTGACATTACGTTTACCGGTAAACCAGGTTTTGCACTAAGCCAAGCTTACGAGCCTTGGTCAACATATAAGCACCTAAAGCGATGTCACTGGTTGCCAAACCGCGGTGCCAAAATAAAATAGTTTCATCTGCACTTTCACGGCCGGGTTTTAATCCGGTAGCAATTTCGCCAATCTCAGCGTAAAAACTTTGCTCGCTGATTTTACCGGCATCAATGTGTGGTCTCAGCGCGCCTAAGTGTCCGGCACGCATCTGGCCTAAATCATCCATCACAAACTTATCAATCTGATCAACGAAATCCAAAGGCAAACTACTCATGGTGCCATAGGGAACAACTAAACTGCCAGCTCTAACCCACTGAGTTTCAAACAGTGGTGTTGGTTCAGGCAAACGTGATGCTTCGACCATTATGTCAGCACCCTGCAAACAATCTTTCCAATTATCGGTAGCAATCACTTGTTTGTTTAAATCATCGCTCAGTTTTTCTGCAAAAGCATCACGACTTTCAGGTCGTCTTGAATGAACACGGATTTCATCAAAATCGAACAAGTGATCGAGTAAAAATACATTCCAGTAGGCCGTGCCGCGAGCACCAATATGACCAAGAATCCTCGGATTTTGCGGGGCCAGCCACTTTGCCCCTAAGGCTGTCACCGCACCTGTACGCATATCCGTTATTCCGGCTGCATCAATCACTGCTCTGGGCATACCGGTGCGGGGACAAAAAAGATTTAACAATGCCATTTCAGATGGCAGGCCTTGTTTATAGTTATTATAAAAATCGCCAACAATTTTAACGCCGGCATAATCAAGTGGAGCAACATAGCCACGCAAAACATTAAAATGGCCATCACCCTGCGGATCGGGAGTTAAGTGCATGCGTGGTTCGATCACCGTTTCGCCTTTGCCGGCAGCGACCAAACCTTGCTCCACCGAATTCAGAATTTCGTCGGCCGTTAAATTCAGTTGCTGAACCTCGGGTCCACCCAGGTATTCAATTTTCATCTGTGTCAAATCTAGTTATCCAGGCTAGTGTTGGATATTTTTAACACAGTTAAGCAAGTATTTCTAAACTTATCGCCACTGTTAAATTAACAACAATAGGGGAAGCTAAAAATATCTTGCTCTAATCGCTTCACCAATCAAATTAATGATTAAGCGCCCGGCTGTTAAAGATGAGATATTGTTGACATCTTTGGAAGGTGTTATTTCCACTATATCCATACCTATAACTCGCCCTTTATTGACCAAACCTTTTATAAGCTTACATGCTTGATGATAAGTAATGCCGCCGGGGGCAGGACCAGCGACAGCAGGCATCACACAAGGGTCGAATCCGTCTGCGTCAACAGTAATATAGTACTTCTGATCATCAGGAATCCGATCCAATATAGGCTGGATACCATTATCATGCAGTTCACTCGCCGTAATTAACTCAGCGCCATAAGCGTTAGCAGCATCTACTTCTTCTTTTCTGGCACTACCCTGAGAACGCAACCCAATTTGGAAAATACGATCAATATGTGACATTTCAGATGCTCGCCGAATTGTACTTGAGTACCCTTCTCGAACACCATTACGATGATCGCGCCAGTCGATATGTGCATCCAACTGAACCAAGTCAATAGAATCATATTTATTTAGCGCCCTAAATACAGGGATTGGAACTCCATGATCTCCACCAATACTGATTAGCATCGCTCCTGATTCAATAACTTTCCTGGCTGCTTCTTCAGCCTTTTTATAATGCTCACCCGGCTTTAATGGGTCAGCCGGAATATCGCCACAATCTACGATTTTGATATCTTCACCATCAAGGAAAGTTCCGCCCAGATCAAAATCCCAGCGCTCTAAGGATCGACAAGCCCATTCTGAAGCTTTTCTAATCTCAGCTGGCGCATTACTTTGATCATTGACTGATTCGTCCATCATGTATGGACAACCATAAGGAAACCCCAAAATAACCACATCTGCTTTGATATTATCTAAATCATAGTGTGCAGGAAAACCGAATAAAGTTTTGCCAGATTTACAAGGCGCAGTTAAGGACAGTGATTTCATAATTAATCCAATTTATTGGTATTACTTATTGATGATAGCGCAGTTTATATATAATATTCCGTAATATAAAATTGTTTAATATTACGTAATGATATGTTTTAAATGATCTGATAATGCAACGATATTCGATTTTTAGTCTGGCACGCAATGCGTTATCCAACCACCAGAATTGGCAAAAGGCATGGCGTAGCCCACCCCTTAAAAAGCATTATGATGTGTTGATTATCGGTGCTGGTGGTCATGGTCTGGCGACTGCTTACTATTTAGCTAAAAATCACGGTATTACCAACGTCGCAGTTATCGAAAAAGGCTGGCTAGGCGGTGGCAATGTAGCTCGCAATACAGTAACTATACGTTCCAACTACATGCGCGATGAAAGCATTCCTTTTTATGTCAAAACTGTTGCGCTTTATGAAGACCTGACCAAAGCTCTCAATTACAATTTGATGTACTCCAAGCGCAGTATGGTCGACATCGTACAAACATTTCCAAAACTACGTGAAATCAAGCGGCGCATGTTGACTATGGACATTTATGGCTCCAGTTATGAACAGATAAGTGTTGACGAAGTACGTCGACGTATCCCATCTCTAACCGGTGGCGGCCCGGGTTCTCGTCTGCCCATCATTGCCGGCATGGTGCATGCAGATGCGGCAGTCTGCCGACATGATGCTGTAGCATGGAGCTATGCCCGCAGTGCCGATGACCTGGGTGTGGAAATACATCAAAATACACAAGTGAAATCCTTGTTGCGTGGTGAGGATGGAAAAATCAGTGGTGTCGAAACTAACCGCGGTCAAATCAATGCCGATAAAGTTGCCGTGGTTGTTTCCGGTCACACCACAAGCCTCACCGAAACAATTGGCCTACGACTACCACTTAAGTCATTCAACCTTACTGCGTTTGTATCAGAACCATTGCAACCGATCATCGATGTCATTGTTAATTGCCCAGATATAGGCGTGTATTTGAGTCAATCTGATAAGGGTGAATTAGTCATCGGTGGCGCCCCTGACCCGGGACAATCATTCCGCCGTGACATCAAACAGAATGTGTTTGAAGATGCAGTCTGTTCTATGCTGGAATTATTTCCTTCCTTCAAACGTTTAAAAATGTTGCGCCAATGGGGAGGAACTTTAGATATTGCTCACGATGCTTCACCGATAGTTACTAAAACAGATATTCCAGGTTTGTATGTGTCGGCTGGTTGGTGGGGTGGATTTAAAGCTATTCCTGCTGGAGGTTATACGTTGGCACATTTGATTGCTAACAATGAACCTCATAAGTTGATAGAACCCTTTGGTTTAAGCCGGTTTGATCATCTCAATTTCATCCTGGAATCAGGTACAACTACAGCCCGTTAAACAGAGAAAAATCATGCTAATTATTCATTGTCCATTTTGTGGCCCCCGTAATGAAAGCGAGTTTATGCACGGCGGGCCTGCAAAAACAAAACGCCCGCAATCACCTGAAGATATGGCAGACAGTGAATGGATTGATTATTTAACGGTACCTAAAAACCCTATTGGCCCGGTTGAGGAAAAATGGTGGCATGTACGGGGCTGTGGTAAATGGCTCGCCATCACTCGCCACACCGTGACTCATGAGATTCTTCAGGTTGAGGGTAGCAATGACTAGTACGCGCCTGACAAATGGCGGCATGATAGATCGTAATGAACCCATCGATTTCGAATTTAATAATAAACGCTATCAAGGTTATGCTGGCGACACACTAGCATCTGCCTTGCTCGCAAGTGGAGTTACGCTGACAGCACGAAGTTTCAAATATCATCGTCCCAGAGGGATCTTATCTTGTGGCGTAGAGGAACCTTCATCTTTCGTGGAACTGATCGGTGAATCCCAGGCTGGCAATCAACCCATGACTACCGTGCAGATCAAACCTGGGTTACAGGCAAAATCAGTGAATTGTTGGCCGTCACCGGATTTTGATTTAATGGCAGTTAATCAATATTTCGCTAAATTATTGCCGGCCGCCTTTTACTATAAAACTTTCATGTGGCCCAACTGGCATGCATATGAATCACATATCAGGCGCGCGGCGGGATTAGCGAATGCTCCGGAACTGGACTACAAAAATGCGCATTACGAAGCTCGCCACGGACATTGCGATATACTGATTGTCGGCAGTGGCCCGGCAGGGTTAATGGCGACCCTTACTGCTGCTCACAGTGGAGCTAGAGTCATTGTTGCTGATATGCAGCCGCAAGCTGGCGGTAGTTTATTTTCAACAAACCAGGTTATTGATCAACAGCCTGCTAATCAATGGATTCAGAGCGTTACTGAGGAATTATCACAACTCGACAATGTCACTGTTTTACAAAACACAACGGTATGGGCTTATCGTGAGCATAACTTGCTGATGATGTCACAACGTTGTATTGAGAACACTGACATCTATCAACGTAACTGGCGAGTCAGAGCAAAACACGTAATTATTGCCACGGGCGCCATTGAGCGAACCCTGGTTTTTCCGGACAATGATCGACCTGGTATTATGCTTGCCTCTTCTGTCCAGACCTACATCAATCGTTATGCTGTTCGTCCTGGCCACAAAGCTGTTATTTTCACCAACAACAGCAGTGCTTATTCAATTATTGAAGATTTGCTGCAAAGCGGGGTTGATGTTGCCGGCATTATTGATAGCCGGAAAACTATTGATGAAGATTGTGAATCACTCACTAAAGATATCAAATTGTTCTCACAACACGTGGTTGTTAAGAGTCATGGTAAAAAACATATTGAGGCCGTAACCGTTCAGTCTTTGAAAAATGGTCAACAACAAAAACTCGAATGTGATTTACTTTGCATTTCTGGCGGTTGGAATCCGACTGTACATCTACATTCGCAATCTCGCGGCTCATTGCGTTATGACCAGACCTTAGCAACCTTCTTACCTGACAGGGTCGTTCAAGCATCAACTTGTGTTGGCGCTGCGGTAGGGAGCTTTACCCTGGCTCAAGCTCTAGAAGATGGGATACAGACTGGTGCCGCAGTATCAGAGTCACTTGGGTTGAAAGTGAATAAATCTCAACCACCTGAAGTCGACGCAGCTCTACCCTATCATATTGAACCGTTGTGGCATGTTGAGCAACCCAACCCTTCAGCTAAATCATTCATCGATATCCATAATGATGTCACCTTAAATGATATCCATCTTGCCATTCGCGAAGGTTTTGATGCAGTCGAGCATGCTAAGCGCTATACCACGACTGGCATGGGGATTGACCAGGGAAAGATCGGTAATATTAATGCAATAGGCGCTATAGCTCAGCAGACCGGATTAGCCATGGATGATGTAGGCACTACAACCTTTCGTTCTCCCTACATACCGGTGGAGTTTGGTGCCATCGCCGGACTACGTGAAGAGTCCGTCATTTTCCCCTATCGTCATACTCCAATGACGCAATGGCATAAAGATACCGGTGCCACCATGTATGAAGCGGGTGCTCGTTGGCGACGACCGGGCCTGTATCCTAGAAATGGTGAAAGTTTTCAGGAAACGGTTAATCGGGAAAGTCTGACTGTGCGTGACGGTGTGGGTGTATATGACGGCTCGCCTTTAGGAAAATTTGAAATTAAAGGCAAAGACAGCTTAAAACTGCTGGAAATGCTTTACACAAATTCCTTTGCATCGCTTGAAAATAATATGGGTCGTTATGGATTAATGCTCACTGACGATGGCTTGATCCTGGATGATGGGGTGACATTTAAATTAGCCGACGATCACTATTTCATGTCCACTTCCACTGGTCATGCTGATGAAGTAAATCGGCATATGGAACATTTCTTACAAGTTGAACGCCCGGATTGGGATGTAAAAATCACGCCTGTCACCTCGCAATGGTGTAATGCAACGATCTGTGGGCCCAAAGCCAGATCAGTCTTACAAGCATTGGGAACAGACATAGATTTATCCAATCGAGCTTTTCCATTTATGGCCTTGCGTGATGGTAACGTTGCTGGATTTCCAGCACGAGTTTGCCGGGTCAGTTTTACCGGTGAATTAAGTTATGAGATTAATGTCTTTCCACGTTATGCCTTAAGCCTGTGGGAGAAAATCATGAAAGTTGGCAAAGAATTTGATATCGCTCCCATTGGTTCAGAGGCGAATCATGTTTTACGGGTTGAGAAGGGATTCCTTTCACTTGGACATGAAGTGGACGGCACAACAGATGCTTTTGACCTGGGCATGGGCTGGATTATGTCTAAAAAGAAAACCGATTATATTGGTAAACGGGCTGTCCAAATTCGACGCAGTAATAATCTGCCACGTCGAGAATTAGTTGGCTTGTTGATTGAAGATCCGACACGATTAGTGACCGAAGGTGCTCCAATTACGCCTGGTGGAAATCGTGAAGCTTCTGAAGGTCTGGTTACTGCTTGTGTACACAGTGTTGTTCAAAATCGAAGTATTGCTTTGGCGCTATTGAAAAATGGTCGTGATCGCATGGGCGCAAAGGCCCATATCCGCATGAAAGAGGAAGTCGTCAACGCTGAGATAGTTGAACCTTGTTTTCACGACCCCAAAGGCGAGCTGTTGAGAAGTTAAAATGAGTTATGACGTAATCGCTAAACGACTTGAACTATCCGCACTTGTGGATCTTAAAGCTAATCGGACAGATTTAATCGGTTGGCTGCCTGAATCATTACTACCTTTGCCTGATATTCCAAACACTGCTTCAACTTCGAATAACAAAAGTATTTACTGGATCGGTAAAGATCATTGGTTAGTTCGAACTTCAATCGACCAGGAAACCAACCTTGCCGAACAACTCAACTTGGAAACTACACCTGAACACATCAGCGCAGTGTTGATTTCTGACACACTTACATTTTTTGAGTTATCAGGTGTTGATGTAGATCAAATTGTTTCGATAACTTCACCATTGGATGTGCATGAAACTGTGTTTCCGGAAAATGGTGTCACTTATACTGAGGCATTTGGATTAAAAGCACTTTTGATTCGAACCGACTCAGGATTTGAATTAGCGATTGATCGAAGCTATGCAGACATGTTTGAGGATTATTTAACCCGTGCTGGAGCTAATTTTAAGTAAATAAACACACATAGGAGAAGATCATGCCGAAGCAGCATATTCATAAATACCAGACCCGCTATCATGCACAGGCTATTTATTCAAAAGCCATCCGGGCCAGTGGGGATTTTGTATTCATGCAAGGCCAGGTTGGTGTTGATCTGGACGGAAATTTAATTGGTCCTGGTAATCCAGGTGCACAAGCAAATCAGGCCTGTCTCAATATCAAGCAATTCATGGAAGAAGCCGGTGGAACTTTAAACGATGTCTGTAAACTGACTGTCTACGTCACCGATATCGAATACCGTGCACCAGTTTATGCAGCCATTAACCAATGGTTTGAAGGCGTTCATCATTGCAGCACAGGTATAGTCGTGAACGGTTTAGCTGATCCAGAATTTTTAGTTGAAATCGATGCTATGGGTGTAATTTAACGTGACCTCATATCAACTTAAGAAATAAACACCATGCTTGTTACTGGAGGTCATCCTTATCAAGGTTACAGCGTTGGGATTATGAAGTTTGAAGGCAAGCTTTATCCAATGCTGCCTGGAGATGTAGGTAATGCCACGAGTTATCCCTTCCCGGTATTAATCCGTGAAATTCCAGGCGTTAGCACTAACCCTTACCCTCCTTTAACCGATGAAAATGGCAACCACACTGCAATCGTACAAAATTGTATTGATGCCGCACAACAACTGGAAAATGATGGCGTCCGTAGTATTGCAATGTGCTGCGGTTTTTTCTCCTTAATCCAACCTGTTATTGCAGCAGCCGTTAACATACCTGTGTTGACCTCTCCTATCATCATGATTCCCATCATTCAGCAAATGCTACAGCCACACCAGTCCGTGCTAATCATTACCGCATCAAAAAAATTATTGTCAGCAGACTTTTTCACTTGTGTGGGTGTCGAGATGAATCAACGTCTAGTAGTCGCTGGACTAGACGGCTCGATCAGTTTTAATTCAATCTGCATGGGAGGCACCGCCACCACCTTAGAAACGAATGATTTGGAACGCGATTTAGTCAATCTCGTCAGCGAACATCAAGCCAGCAATAAATCCATAGGTGCCGTTTTGCTGGAATGTACAACCTTACCGCCCTTTGCTCACAGTATTCAGGAAAAAACCGGATTACCCGTTTTTGATTTTATTGCCTGTGTTGAGTGGATGCATCGAGCTGTCGTAGCCAAACAATATTCTGGATATATCTAATATCGCAGGAGGTTATTCATGTCTACCGAACCATTAAATGCCGTGTTTAGTGCCCTGAACAAGGTGTTAAAGACCGAACCTGGCCGGGCTTTTACAATGCCAGGGGAATTCTATACCTCAGAAAAATTTCTGGAAGTCGAACGAGAGCAGCTGTTCTCTAATAAATGGTTGTGTGTGGGTCGGGCCGAGGAAATACCAAAAGTTGGCGACTATTTCACTTTCCAGGTTAATGACGAATCTATCATTATTATCCGGCAAGCCGATGACCGAATTAAAGCTTTATCCAATGTTTGCCGCCACCGGGCAATGCCGCTGGTAGAAGGAGAAGGCAACACAAAAAAATTCGTTTGTTCTTATCATGCCTGGACCTATGACTTAAACGGGCAACTGTTGCGTGCGCAGGGACTTGATGATCATCACTCGAATTTCGTTAAACAATGTAAGTTGCCGGAATTTAAATGTGAGCTCTGGCATGGTTTCATTTTTATTAATCTCAATCCTCATGCCGAATCATTTTTAGCATCTGAATCTTGCCAAGAAGTTGAGGCTCTAGTAAGTAACATGCACATTGGCGATATGCGTTTAATTTACTCCAATGTGCAGGAATGGGATGTGAACTGGAAATGCCTGGTTGAGAATTTTATGGAAGGTTATCACCTATCAGTTGTACATCGAAAAACTATTCATCCTTATACACCTACGAAACTGGCTCAACATATTGAAAGTAAAAACGATTATTTTGGTTTTTTTTCATACTATCCGCCGGATGCCCCTGTCAGAGGACATTCTCATCCGGACGTAACAGATGAAGAAAAAAATCGTTCGTTAATGCTTTGCATTCCTCCGGCCAGTGTGTTTGGAATCTCCGGCTTCAAGGTCACTTATAATTTAATCCAGCCCGTAACCGCTACCCGGCTTCGAACTAAAATCGGTATGCTTGCCGTTGTCCCACAGGACGAAGAACAAAAGGAAAAATTAGAAGTTGGAATAGAGTTGTTCAAGAATACGTTTGCTGAAGATAAAACTGAATTAATTAAACTCATGCAAGGTTTAAAGTCGCAATTTTACCGACCCTCCTTGTTGGCTAAACCTGATTACGAGGGGACTATCTGGGATTTTTATAATTACATCGCCCGTAATGTAACAAGTCATAATTAGTAAAACACGTTTAACTTACAAGAAATGTCATGAAAATTACCAAGATTTCGATCTACCAAGTAGATCTACCCATGAAAGAAGGTTCATACAGTTGGTCAAATCAGTCCTTTTCTAACTTTGATAGTACAGTTGTTCTGATTGAGACGGATAGCGGATTAACGGGAGCCGGCGAAACTTGCCCATTGGGGCCGTCTTATTTACCAGCCTTTGCTGAAGGTGCTCGCGCAGGGTTGATTAAGCTTGCTAACGGCTTGATTGGTGAAAACCCAATAGAGCTGGGCAAGATCAATGGCCGCATGGACGAATTATTAAAAGGCCATCCCTATGTTAAATCAGCTATCGACATGGCCTGTTGGGATATATTCGGCAAGGTTGTGAATCAGCCTGTTTATACGCTTCTGGGAGGAATGAGGCAGGACAAAGTTAAGCTATTTAAAGTTGTTAGCCGCCAGGATGCCGATGCAATGGCTGCCAAAATAATTGAATATCAGGATCAAGGCTTCAAACAATTCCAGATGAAAGTCGGTGCCGGAGCGGATGCAGATATAGAACGCATTCATAAAGTGTCTTCGGCACTTCGAGAAGGAAACATCCTTAATGCTGACGCTAATACTGGCTGGCGCCAGCATGAAGCTATCCGTGTTGTCAAAGCGGTTCGAGACGTAGATTTCTATTTGGAACAGCCTTGTTTAACCTATGATGAGTGTATGGCCGTGCGTCAACATTGTGATCACCCAATAATTCTGGACGAATGCATGGATAGTATCGAAATGGTGCTTCGTGGTCATCGAGAAAAAGCCATGGATGCAATCAATCTTAAAATCAATCGGGTCGGTGGAATTACCAGGGCCTGCCAGTTTAGAGATTTATGTATGGCATTGGGCATTGTTATGACGATTGAAGATTCCTGGGGCAGTGATATTACCACTGCTGCAATTGCTCATTTGGCTCACTCAGTCCCTTCCGATTTTCATTTCCAATCCTCGGCATTTCATGAATATACCAATACAGTTATTGCTAATGGCGGCCCAGTAATTGAGAATGGCTTCATGAAGATCTCAAACCGACCTGGATTAGGTGTGGAACCCGACTTGAACGTTTTGGGAAATCCCGTATTCACTACATAGTTAATCAAGAATCAGTTTTAACGTTCTAACAAGACGATTTACTACTATCCATGATTCATATCACCGCTGATAAATTCAAAACAGTTCCCTGGAAAAACGGCAAAGGCACAACAGAAGAAATTATTCGTTCGAGCGATGATGATCGTTATGACTGGCGTTTCAGTAGAGCTGATGTCTCAGTAGATTGTCCATTTTCGATTTTTTTGGGCAAATCGCGAATTTTGACTGTTATTCAAGGTGCTGGGATATCGCTCATAACTAACAAATACAGCATCCAGGCTGCTCCTTTTACACCCGTAAGTTTCAGCGGTGAAATACCCGTTCAAGGCCAACTATGGGATGGCCCAATTAAGGATTTGAATTTGATTTATTCCACTGAGCGGGTCATTACCACAGCGGAAATAATAAAAGGTTCTAAACGATTAAAACTAGAACCAAGTTCCTCATGCTTTTATGCCATCTATTGCCTAGAAGGCAAGATCAAACATGACTCTGAAACGATAATTAATCCGAGTGATTTTGCTGTATTTAATGGCAAACCCTGCTCGATTGCACTCGATGAGCAATCACGAATACTATTTTATACCCTGAAATTACTTAGTTAGTCCGGGTTTTGCTCAGCCGTAATTCGCTGATCGACCATATTTCGAAATCGGCTTGCACCAATATCCAGCTTCAAATTTAAATTCGGTGTGCGTTTATTCGACATACCTTTTTGAACCTCAATCAAAATATCCTTATCTTCATTGAAGGCCATGGTCGCCCCTTCAAACATTTTCTTGGATATTTCTTCATCTTCCGGATGCGAATTACGATGTTGAAACCAGAAATAACGGGAATTTTCTTCATCGATGGGGGTCATGAAGTTATAGGAAATATTAATAAAGGCTTGATCAGGTAACGAATCATCCGAGCCTCCTGTTCCTACCGGTGTAAAGATAGATTTATTTATCGCAATGGCCGGCAAACGGCACTCATAATGCTGTTTGCGATCACAATTGCCTTCAAACTCCAACAATGGACCATAATAAGGTGGCGGCGGTCGATCATTCACCCAGCGCGATACCAAGATACCGTCATCGAGAATGTCCATTTCAAGCGGCTGATCTTCTGTTCCGGCACCGCCAAATGAAGTGACATGCACCCAAGCCACGTGTGAGGGATCTAATAAATTATCGGTGATATAAAGATAATTACAAGCAATATCCATGGCACCACATTCGGTTTTGCCCCAGCTTGGATTATCAAAATTTTCGATATGGTAAATATCATCGGAATTAGCCTGTTCCGGCTCACCCATCCATATCCATAACATCCCCCAAAGATCTTCTACCGGATAACTATGGACAACCGCCCGCCTTGGAATACTATCCGCTTGGGTAGGCGCTGCAACACAAGCACCGGTGCAATCAAACGTCAATCCATGATAACCACATTCAATGCGGTCACCCTTTAAGTTACCTTTCGACAACGGTAATTTCCGATGCGGACAGGCATCCTCCAACGCCACTGGCTTGCCTTCAGGGGTTCGGAAAATCACGATGTCTTCGTCACAAATCTTTAACGGATGTAAAGATTGGCCAAATTGATCACTCCACCCTGCGGCGTACCAAATATTTTTTATAAACATAGTTTTCCTCTTAAACAATTATTAACCCATTGAGCAACACCCAACAACCTATCATCGGCCCCATAAGGTCCTATGACTTGAATTGAAAGTGGCAAGTCGTTAGGCCCGGCTCCATACGGAATGGATACACACGGTACTTGCAGTAAATTCCAGGCCCGGCTATATAATGGGTCACCCGTTGCCTCTAATCCTTTTGGTGCTTCTCCGGGCGCTGCTGGCGCAACAATGACATCAACATCCATAAACAACCTGTTCAGGATAGAGGCTGCCTGAGCTTTGATGTTTAATGCACTGAGATAGTCTGTATAACTAACACCCAACCCTGATTCCACCAGTTCGATAAACTGCGGGCTGATCCGCTCAATATAGTGGTCATATTCAAATATCCTTTCGCGAGCGACTTCAAATGCCATGACGGTTTTCTGACAATCAGTCAGTTCATTGAAAATTGGTGGATGAGTCAGCTCACCGGTTTCAGCACCACAGCTAGCTAGTTGAGACATTGCTCGCTGACAGACATCCCGCAGTTCAATGCTGCCTTCATCCCAATGTGGTCCACGCATTAACACTACGCGCGGTGGTGATTCATCAAAATCGTGCTGTATATCTGAACAACTGCCTGACAATACGCAGCGTGCGAGTTGAATATCCTCAATATCTCGAGACAATAAGCCCAGAGTATCCAGACTCGGCGACAAGCCCATAACACCATCCAGACTAAAAGCCCCGTGGGTCGGTTTATAACCCAGCACGCCACAATAGGCAGCCGGACGAATCAACGAAGCCGCTGTTTGTGAACCAAAACCCAATGGCACCATATGATCAGCCACAGCTGCAGCGGAACCGCTGGATGAACCTCCGGGTGTATGAGCTAAATTGGCAGGATTAGCTGTTTTCCCAGGCTGGAAATAAGCGAACTCCGTGGTTACCGTTTTACCCACTAAAATCGCACCGGCACGCTTGAATAACTCAACACAACTGGCATTGCGCGGCGGACGAAACCCATCATAAATACTCGCCCCCCAGCTAGTCGGGTAATCCACCGTATCAATAATATCTTTGGCAACAAATGGAACACCGTACATTGGGCCCTGATCAGTTAAATTATCAACTAACCGGGCTTGCTCAATCACTAATTCAGGCTCAAAACCGACAAATGCACCAACCTCATCCTCTCTTTGCTCGATACGAGCCAAGCAATCTCGCACAACCTGCTGGGCGGTAAATTCACCCAATTTTATGCCGCTGACAATTTGTGTTGCGCTTAGCTTGTTTAGTCCATTACTCATGTAATCACTATCCGTTCAACGCATCCAACGCCTGTTTAAAAGGGGTTACCGGCATATCATAAATCCCACCCCCCAATCGGCCCTGCTCACCTAAGTTGTCCAGGATACCTAAGGCAATCATCGGGCCAGAATCCAGTTCTGCAACCTGACGTGCCGTTATACCCAGTGACAAATTCAACACTCTGAAATCAGGATGAGTTCCCGTCTTGAGTTGCTTGAGGCGCTGCTCATGGTTTTCAGGCAGAAACTCATGCATAGCTGTAAGTTGAATTTCAGATTTATCGATCGCCATGGCTCCAAGGCCAAAACTATCGACTACGGCACTATCGCCAATCGCTCCTAGTGCCCGGTCAGCCGGCAAATCGACATCAAACTTTCCATTCGGTGGCTCGGCATTGGTGATAAACCATTGCCCTGGTAAGCCGGAAAGTTGAATACCCACCTCGACCCCATTTCCACCTGCGGCGGTGATTAGGCTTGCTCCCTCAATACCGGCACAAACCTGCATAATGCACTTGGTGGCGGCCATCCAAAGATTTAAAAACAAGCTGGGCGAAGAATCCATAAACTCCAAAGCATCCTCGTCTTTTATTCCGCCTGGTGTTCGATAATTCAACTCTTGAACTAATAATTTCGTCGCCTCTGGCGTTCGTCCGTGGCAGTCATCACCATTCATAACTCCGGCCACGGCTAGTGGAATCAACTCAATACCTTCTGCCATGCCGTTTTGTAGGATGTCGCAAAATGGATCATTAAGCCATCTGATATGTTCTAAAACGGCTTCTGAGCGCAAGCCAAGACGCATAGACGGACGTGACCCGCCATTAATCGGCGCAAAGATTCGGACTTGCCCATGATGCGCATCGTAAACACCATGCAACGGCATCGAAGCACTGACCACGGCAGCCAGTGGCGTCACCACAGAATGATCCTGGGCCGGCTTAAGAATAATTTCCTGAGCGTTAATCATTGCTTCTGCCTGATCAAAATCAGTGACCAATCCCTCATAAACGGCTGCCACACAAGCCGAATTCATTATCGGCGCCGATATTTCACTGACATTTTTGAATGCAGGACCGGCATGTAACAATATATTTTGTTCAAGGCCAAGAGCTGATGCGGCGGTATCAAAGTGATTCCATACCGGTTGGGTAACGACAGCTCGATCATAAGCCAGTTGATCTGCCACATGAAGCACCATTCAGCTTTCCTGTTCCGCTGGTGGAATGACCCAGGTTTCAGAAAAGTAAAGAAAGGCTGTTGTTGTCTCGTAACCAGCCTGCACCCGGGTACCCACCTTGCCCGGTAATGATTGTCCATTAACAATAATCTGCGCGTTGTTGGCTGGCACTAATAAGGTAAACATGGTGTGTTCACCCGTGCCCACCTGTTCGGGCGTTAGTTCCAGCACCAGCGGTTTTTCCAAATTTTCCCACACCAACTCCACTGTTAAGCCTTCACCACTGATGGTTTCAGTATAGCGATGACCCATTGGGTCACCAGAACTACGCACGGTGGTTGCTAGTCGATGAGACAAGGTTTCAAAAGCTGGCGCCTGACGAAAGGCCGCTAATTTAGCGATAAAATTCTCTTTTAAAAATTCGGCGAGTTTAAGGTTGTCGCTCATTAACAGGTTCGGCGCCGTCTCGGTCCCTTCTACTTGTTGCGGCGTACCGTATAGCAGTAAAACTTGACCTTGTCCGACTGGTGACCAAGCCACTCGAAAAAACAAGGCCATGGCTGAAAAATTATCCTCCTCATCTTTTAACAAGATACCTGGGTTTTCGCCTGTCCAGTCAACTATTCCGGGTGTAATAGGTTCAGATAATGGCATTATTGACCTCCTTGTATTTCTGGCGTGACCCAAGTTTCAGAAAAGGCCAGAAATGCTGTACTCATTGTCCGACCGAAAAACTGACGATTTTGAACCGAACCTTTTAAGGCCGTGCCGTTCACTTTAATGTTGGCATCCTTCGCTTCCAAGAATACTGAATACATTTCATGTTCCTTAGTAGCTGAGTTTTCTTTGGTGACTTCAACCGGCAACGGTGGACCCATGTCCAACCATTGCATTTCCAAAGTTACCCCGTTACCCCGTAAGGTTTCGCTATAACTTGTTTTAAGATCATTAGGTCGTTTTTCCACTGAATCCAGATCCAGCCAACTCATGTGTGACAAGCCTTGCCGATCAATAAATGTCGGCATCATGGTGACCCAGCCTTCAACAATCCAACGCATCATGCGTTGATTATCAGTCATAATGAAATTCGGCACCTCAGGCCAACCTTGTGGTTGATTCGGTTCGCCTAAAACAATTGCGGCATGGCCTCGACCATAAGGTGACAAAACCACACGGAAGAATAATGCCAGTGTAGAAAAATCTTCATCCGGGCTTTGCTTTAAATAAATGCCGGGATTCTCACCCGACCAGTCAACCCGTCCGGGATTAATGGATGTACGTATCATGACCAACTTGCCTCATAGTTTTTTAGTTCCTGTTGAATAAACACCCTGCGTTCAGAACCTTTCAAATTATCGGCAGACATATAAACTTCAGCCACTTTATGTGCCACTTCTTTGCGGATTGCACCATCATCACGCCCCTCTTGTACAGGCACTCTGAGCATGGTATCACCACCATAAGTGGGAATAATGCCTTCATAAGTCAATGCTGGTTGATCAGGCTCAGTACCCGCCTGCAATGATTCAATCTGCTTACGCAATTTGCGCCTGACTTTGGCTACACCTCTATCCGAAAAGCAGATATTTTCCCGCTGGTGAATATTTTTCGGCCCTTGTGATACCCATGCATCATAATCCCCTGGATCACGTTGACGCATTTCATAAGGACGATCACCGCCCTGGCCGTAAAAATCTGTTTTGCCGTAGCCTACTTCTTGCTTGTTAGTTAAACCACGAGGATCATCGCCATCACGAAAATGGCGCCAGGCAATCACCATGGTATTGGTATCATCAATCGGGGTCACCCAACGGCTGAGACCGCAACGACCGAAATAGCGGGAATCGTCCGGCACCGGAAAATGACCACCATTTTGAGTGAAACTGGGCAATAACAAATCGTGCACACGCACCCAAATTATGTCATCCACGCGCCGAGTATTGGTATAAAAATCACCGTAAGGCCGCTCGTAATACTCAATCATCGGCAACTCGGAAAAAGCATCAATAAATTGTGTTCTGACCGCACGGGTATGCAAATAAACCACGTGAAACGGGTCCCAGGCATTTTCCATCACTTGTAGCCAATTACAGGGAGACTTAATTAAATACGGCAACATTTCATCGCCTTCATCATCAAAAGTGTCAAACACTGGAAACGGCGGGATGTTATCACTCGGTCCCATATAGGCAAAGGCAAGACCTTTGTACTCGATGACTGGATAAGCACCTAAACAGGCTTTTTTCTTCACTTGCCCTGCTGGTGGTTCGCAGGGCGTATCCAGCACCGTACCATCCAGCGAATACTTCCAGCCGTGATAGCTACAACGGATTCCACCTTCTTCAATGATACCGAACTCCAGCGACATATTACGATGCGCACAATGCAAATGCACCAGCCCAAGCTGACCACCCTTCTCGCGAAACAATACCAAATCTTCACCCAAAACCCGTATTCGGTAAGGTAAGTCACCAATTTGATCTGTCATTGCAACCGGCATCCAGTATCGCCGCAAATACTCCCCACAGGGGGTTCGAGGACCAATCTCGCTGAGCAACGAATCGGGCTCTAGTTGCCAGACATGTTGGCGTTGATGGCCTCGAAAATTACCTTGGGGAATATTAAATCCATCCGTCATTGATCTACTCCATTAATTTGTGACCTGCGGAAAAGGATCATTGCTAGGCAAAGTCCCTTTCCACACAGATTTGACCTGTAAAAAATCTTTTACCGCAGCAGGCCCCAGCTCGCGCCCGTATCCGGATAACTTGTAACCACCAATCGGCGAACCGGCACTGACACTGCGGTAATGATTGATATAAACCGTCCCTGCTTGAATTTCGGCTGCTAAACGATTTGCACGTTCGTCATCACGGGTCCAAACGCCAGCTGCCAAACCGTAATCAGTATCATTAGCCAGTGTTAATGCTTGTTGCTCATCAGCAAATGAAACGATTGCCAGCACCGGACCAAATACTTCTTCGCGCCAAAGCTGCATGTGCGGTTTAACATCAGTGAATATTGTTGGCTCTACATAAAAACCCTGCTCAAACCCTTCTGGATAAACTTGCTCGCCACCGTAGACACAGTTTGCACCCTGATTTTTTGCTTCTGCAATCATGGCAAGCACTTTTTCTAAATGGGGTTGATTAGCTAATGGGCCGATGTCCGTTTGTGGCTGCATCGGATCACCGATTTTGAACGTCGATGCTTTGTCTATAAGCTTTTTAATGAATTGATCGTAAATTGCAGCTTGCAAAAGCAAACGCGAACCCGCCACGCAAGTTTGACCATTCGAGAGGAATATACCGGACAACACACCGTTTACGGCACTATCAATATCCGCATCGGCAAAAACGAGCTGCGGTGATTTGCCGCCTAACTCCAAGGTGGTCGGTTTAACACCTGTCGCAGCATTCTCAGCGACCTTACGCCCACCAAAATCCGAGCCGGTAAAAGTGACTTTAGCCACTTTGGGGTGTTTTATTAATGCTTCACCAACCTCCTGGCCATAACCGCATACCACATTGACCACACCATCCGGTAATGATGTTTTGGAGATTAGTTCGGCAAATTTAAGTGTCGAAATACTGGCATGCTCAGAGGGCTTGATGACCACGATGTTTCCAGCAGCCAGAGCTGGCGCAATCTTCCATATAGCTATCATCAGTGGCGAATTCCAGGGCGTAATGGCAGCAACCACACCATACGGCTCATAAAAAGCGGTATTTTCGACACCCGGAATATCATTTTCTAACGGCTCTGGCTGTAGCTTTAAAGCTTCATTGGCAAAATGGCGAAACCATGAATGTAATCCGCTTAGCTGAGCTTGAACCTCAACAATACGCTTGCCGTTATCGTTGATTTCAGGAATCAGCAGTTGCTGCCAGTTTTGTTCCAACACCTCAGCAATTTCTAACAGGATTTTTGCTCGATGTTGGTGGGTTAACCTTGACCATTCATTACTTTTAAAAGCATCATGAGCGATTTCGACTGCCTTATAAGCATCATTTTCTGTGCCCCTGACAATTTTTGCCCAAACCTGACCATTAGCCGGATTGACTGAATCAATCCATTTAGCATCCTCAGCATTAGTCCAGTCACCACCGATAAAATGAGAATAGGTTTTTATCTCATCACTCACTCGATATCCTCTACATTACTAGCGACCATAGCCAACATATCGCCATGTTTTACATTTCCCCAATTCCCATGTGCCAGAACTAGACCCGATCTAGGGAAGTCAAGTTTGACTGGCTCTGATGCACAAGATTCGGATGGATAAATCAAACCCGCCAACTGACCTTGGCCGACTTCATCGCCGGCTTTAAATCGTCGATCAAATAACCCCGACAACGGCGCATATAAATTTTCAAACGAGGAATTAATTTCCACCAGTCTTGGCTGTTGTGCTGAATTGAGTTCGTCGCCCAAAATACCCGCCCAGCTCAGGCACTGTCTGACACCATTTTCCGCAATGTTGACTTGGTCAGGATCATTGCCGCCACCACCACCTAATTCAGCAGCAATCATTGGTACCTGATTGCGTAGTGCGGCGGAGTTAACGGATCGATCATCATTAAATTCCCCTAGCAACCAAATCAAAGGCAACCCGAAAGCCTTTGCTAACGCCATGTTTTTATTAAATAAACCCTGATCTGAAGTTCGCGACACCAAGGTGCAGGATGTAAAAATAGAGGCCTTACCGCCGGTATGTATATCGATAGCTAAATCTGCCAGGGGCATTAAAACCGTTTCTACATAGTGAGCCAACATTTGCGTTGGCGTACCATCCGCATCACCCGGAAAAGCTCGATTCATGTTGATCCCGTCAACAAGCGAAACCCGACTTGATTCAGCGATAGCTGGCTGGTTGACACAAGGTAAGATGATGATTCGGCCTTTAACTTCGTTTGATGATAACTGATTCACTAACCGCATTAATGCAGTTGGACCTTCAAACTCATCGCCGTGTACACCGGCAATTAACAAGGCGGTTGGACCATCGCCGCCCGTAATACTAATAATTGGGATTGGGTAATATCCCAGTGGTTGATTATTGTCCGAATAGCGTAACAATAACTCGCCCTGCTGCTTGCCTGGCGCATTCAGATCAATACTACACACTATACGACTAGGTTTACTCATAACTTTCAATATCAGCCCAAACTAACTATTTAAAACACATTTGGAAGAAAAATACGGTCAAACAAATCATAATATTTATGAAATTAAAATGCAAAAAATTATTGTTTTTGTAATATATAAAAAAATGTGCCACAATCGATTCGACTTGAACACAGACGCTTAATTAATATTTTGGCAAGTAACGAACAATCACAAAGATTCGTGGAACCTGTCAGCCCGGTTGCTAAACGGGGGATCGCTAACATCAAACCCCACATGCTGGGCTATCAAGCACAGCAGCTACCTGTGGCCAGTATTCTTTTAAATTCCAATGAAAGTGCTTTTGGCCCCAGTCCTTATGCAGTTGAAGCAGCCAAAGCAGCGGTGAGCACAATAGAACGCTACTGTGAAAACCCTACTGATATCCTCGCACCGGTGCTAGCCAGCCGATTTGAACTAAACCAGGACTATATAGCTCTAGGCCCAGGCTCAGACGATTTACTGGCACGCTTGTGCCGTGCTTATCTGGAACCGGATACTGAACTTATTCGTAGTGCTAATGGCTATCTAAAAGTCCCGAACTATGCGTACGCCAATAATGCTAGCCCGGTATCGGCTGCCGATGAAAACTTCACGGCGTACATTGACAATATTCTGGCCAAAGTTACAGATAACACCCGAATCGTTTATCTTGCTAATCCCGATAATCCATCCGGCACATGGCTACCGCCTTCTGAAGTTCAGCGTTTACACAGCGGATTGCCGAGCGATGTTTTACTGGTTCTTGATTGTGCGTATGAAGAATATGTTGATTCAGCCGACTATACACCAACCCAACACCTGGTTGAGTCTGCTAATAATATTGCGATGACAAGAACGTTTTCTAAAATATTCGGCCTTGCTGGCGCAAGAGTTGGCTGGCTATATGCGCATCCAGATATCGTTGATACCGTTAATCGAATTGCTCTAACCTTCCCCATCGCCTCTTCCTCGCTCACCGCAGCTGTGGCGGCTTTAGAAGACAAAACCCATACTGATTACGTTTATACAGTGACAGCAAAATTACGCCGCAAACTTAGCGATTCCCTAACGGAGATAGGATTAAGGGTTTACCCCAGTCAGGCTAATTTTGTCCTGATTGATTTTGCTGATCATAAACATAGTGCAGAACAAGCCTATAATTATCTTAGACAACACGGTGTTTCAACTCGCCGATTTGCTTCACCAGCGTTCAACGATTGTGTCCGCATCACCCTGGGTTTAGAGCATGATGTGAATTTTGCAAAGTCATTGATCAAAAAATTTTTAACTACTTAAGCCGTGAATAAAGCACCCCAACAAGCGCCTATTGTTAACCTACCAAGACCCTCTGGCAAAGCTATTATTCAGGCTTTAAAAGATGCTGGCATCGAATTCGTTGTCGCTTTGCCGGATATCGTCACCAGTGAAGGATTATTGTGGCCTTTATATGACGACCCGGATTTGCAATTAGTCAAAATCTGTAAGGAAGATGAAGGTGTTTCAATTTGCGCCGCCATGTCTTACAGCAATACTCGGGCCATTTTACTTATGCAACAGACTGGTTTTATGGATTCGTTAAACGCGATTAGGGCCATCGGGGTCGATTATGGCTTGCCTGTTTGCATGATGGTTGGACTCCAGGGCAAAGAGGAAGAACGCTTACCTCATCAATCAGAATCTTATGGCGTGCGAATAATCCAGCCAATCATGGATGTGATGGAATTGTCGCACTCACTGATTGAAGAACCTCAGGACACTGAAAAAATAATTGCCAATATTAATCAATGCTATACAAACTCAAAACCTCATTGCTTTCTGATTGGCCGGAGTCCTGCTGAATGATTCAACGCGATAAGGCTTTAAAATATCTTAAAACAATCGTGACCGATGAAATTGTGGTTGCGGTCTATCAAACCTGTTTCGACTGGCTGAAAATTAATCCACGGGATTTAAACTATGTTGCAACAGGTGCGATGGGGCAGGCATCTTCACACGGGTTAGGGTTAGCATTATCCAGACCAGACAAACGTGTATTGGTCTTTGATGGTGACGGTAGCCTTTTAATGAATTTAGGTTCGCTAGTGACCATAGGTCATACCGCTCCAGATAACCTCTACCACTTTGTCTTTGTCAACGGTTGTTATGAAGTGAACGGCGCTCATCCTATCCCTGGAGAAGGTAAGGTTGATTTTGCTGCTCTGGCAACTGCGTCAGGTTATGCGAATGCACATGCCTTTGATGACCTTGAAAATTTCCAGAATAGTATTAAACAAATTCTTTCGCAGCCGGGCCCGACATTAATTGCTTTAAACATTGTTCTGGGAAAGTCTTATCCTCGTGATTATGACTATATTCACAGTGAGCAAGCGCGAACACGGTTTAAACAGGCATTACTCTCATCCTGAATCTTCTTCGATCATAGCCAGAAATTCTTTAGCGATGGCGGACATCGGTCTTTGTTTGGACCAGATCAAGGCGGCTTTATAAGAAATACTGGAGTCAAATCGAATCGCAGTGAAATCTTTATTAAGATCCTTGTCCTCAAAAATATGTCCAATGATAGACACGCCCAAGCCTTCAGATACCAGGCGGCATATTGCAGCAGTGGTTCGGGCTTCATATTGCAGATTTCGTTCAACATTTGTCTTTCTGAAGACTTCATCAATTTCAAACCGGAACACTGAATCCGGGAAATAGGAAACAAAGGTCTCGTCTTTAAGATCTTTTGGCTTAATAACCTTTTTATTTTCCAGTCGATGACCAGCCGGCAGCAGGCACAAGGCATCCCTTTTAACCAGCAAATGGCTCATAAAAGTAGGCGTTTTCAACGTTGGTGGTGTAATACCAAAATCATATGATTGCGACACCATCCATTCGACTGAATCATCAGCAGACTGAATTTCTAATGAAATCATCGTATCGGGATAACGCTCGGAAAACTTTTTAATCAGACGGGGAACCACAGCCACTGAGAAAAACGGTGATGTGATTAGTCGCAATCGAGCATGTTTAAAAGATTTTATCGATCTGGCTACATCTTTAATTTGTTCCAGACCTGCCAATGAACGTCTGACCTCTTCGACCAGTAATCTTGCCTCGGGTGTTGGTTTTAAATTTCGCCCAGAGCGAATAAATAACTCAAAACCAATTTCTTCCTGCAAATCGGCCAATAATCGACTAACAGCAGGCTGTGAGATACCAAGTATTTTGGCCGTTTCTGTCACTGTTCCTGTCGAAACCACTGTGCGAAAGACGTCAAGTTGACGAAAAGTTATTTTCATAAATCTCCATATAAAACGTTTATTTATATATTTTGATCAAAATCAATATATAACATTTTTTTATTTCACTTCAAAAAATAGGTTGACAAACATATATATTAATAGACATATTATACAGTCCAGAAAATTAGCCTAACGAGTTAATTAGCTGTTTTTGAAAACACAAGAGGATATGGCAGATCAGTGAGTGAGGTTACACTAGACCATAGAAAAAGACCGCCAAAAGAAGTAAGCCTAAAAGCAACTTTGCATACAGCCTGGCAAATCGGGCAGGCTATTATTGTGTTTGCAATCATCGGCTGGTTAATCTGGCGTGGTGCTGCTGCCATGGAATATAGCTGGCAATGGTACAGAGTTGAACCATTTTTCTACAAAATTGTCGATGGTGAGTTCATAAAAGGCCCTTTGATTCGAGGACTTATTGTTACTCTGCAACTGGCAAGCATTAGTGCGGTAATTACTGTTCTGATCGGTCTTGTTACCGCCTTTGCTCGCATGTCCGGTTCGGTAGTTAGCCGCTTTGTGGCAACAGCCTATCTTGAAGGCATTCGTAATACACCATTGCTGGTTCAACTGTTTTTATTCTATTTTGTACTCGCTCCTATTTTCGGCATTGACCGTTTCTGGGCAGGAGTACTGTGTCTTGCCTTTTTTGAAGGTTCCTTTGCTGCCGAAATCATACGTGGCGGCATACAGGCTGTCGATAAAGGCCAATTCGAAGCCAGCGATGCCATTGGTTTTACCGGTTTCGACAAGTATCGCTACATCATTATTCCCCAGGCTCTGCCTTTAATACTGCCACCATTGACCGGGTTGTTTATTTCGTTAATTAAGCATTCGGCCATTGTCAGTGTTATTGCTGTTTCAGAGTTAACGACCGAGGGCTTGAACCTGATCTCAGACACATTTATGGCGTTTGAAGTCTGGTTTATCGTCGCCGGCATCTATCTGGCACTGACAGTGACTTTGTCATTTGCTGTTGGTGCGCTGGAGAAAAAAATGAAATCGCATCAACGTTCACTTCAATCTTAACGAGGGTTACATATGAAACTTCTAAATCGTCTAAAAACTTCATTTCTAGCAGCATTGTTAGCGCTAGGGTCAATTTTTATAGCATCACAACCTGCCTTCGCCAATGAACTTCTTAAAGAAATCCAGGAGCGAGGCAGCTTGAGAGTCGGCATGTCAACGTTTATTCCTTGGGCCATGCGTAATAAAGAAGGCGACTTAATGGGATTTGAAATCGATGTCGCTACCAAAGTGGCTGAAGATATGGGTGTCGAAATTGAATTTGTGCCAACCGCATGGAGCGGTATTATCCCGGCACTTATTGCCAAAAAATTCGATGTCATCATCGGTGGTATGTCCATTACGCCTCAAAGAAATTTGACTGTTAATTTCACTATTCCTTATGCCCATTCGGGTCAACAAATGGCGGCTAACAAGGAATTAGCCGGCGACTTCAGCACTTTGGAAGATTTCAATTCTTCTGATGTAACTGTTTCCTGCCGACGTGGAGCTACTCCCTGCGATATCGCTGCAAAATTTTTTCCAAAAGCTGAAATCAGACGTTTTGACGACGATGCTCAGGCATTCCAAGAAGTTGTCAACGGCAATGCCCATGCAATGATTTCAAGTGCTCCAAAACCTCGCTTCTGGTCTGACACGTATCCTGACAAAGTCTATGTTCCCTTTGATGGGCAAAACCTGACTAAAGGTGATGAGGCTTTCGCGCTAAGGAAAGGTGATGCAGATGCATTGAATTTTTTCAGTAACTGGATTCTAGTGAATACCAGTAATGGTTGGTTACAAGAGCGTCATGATTACTGGTTTAAAGATCAGTCTGCCTGGAAAGATCTAGTCGCCTCTGAGTAATAGTAATAATTTAAAAACTTCCTGATATTAGCCACCCCAGTCATGGACCGCAATACACCGCCACCACCAGCCAAACGCAAGCCGTTAACAGCGTTTGATTATGTAACTTGTGGCACGATTCTTGCGCTAGTTATCTATGCGGCCTATCGTTTAAACGATGTGCTGGTCTATGACTGGGACTGGGGAGTAGTAACAGATTTCATTGTCCGCAAGGATACTGAAACCGGATCATGGGTCCCAAATCTGCTCCTTTATGGCCTGGCAACAACACTAAGACTATCTGTCTGGGCCACTGTTCTCGCCATTATTATCGGCGTGGTAATGGGTTATTGGCGCACCTGTAATAACTTAACATTACGTATTATTAGTCGCTGCTATGTAGAATTGATACGCAATATTCCACCGGTTGTATTTATATTTATTTTCTACTTTTTTATTTCCAGCCAGTTATTCCCGGCTTTAGGTGTAGATGACTTAGCCAGAAACAGTGAATGGGTAGATAGCCCCGTGTTTCAATTCATGTTTGGTGACCCGGATTTATTTTCCAATTTCCTGGCCGGCATGCTTTGTCTGGCCATGTTTGAAGGCGCCTATATCACCGAAATCGTCAGAGCAGGAATTCAATCGATCAATAATGGGCAGTGGGAAGCCGCGCGTGCTATTGGGCTTTCTCCTTTAAATGTGTTACGTGACATTATATTGCCGCAAGCTTTAAGAAAAATATTACCGCCGCTGGCAGGACAATTCATCACCCTGATCAAAGACTCCGCCATTGTTTCATTGATCTCTATTCAGGAACTTACCTTCTTGGCTACCGATGTTGCGGCAACCACTACCAAAGTATTTGAAACCTGGATTTTAGTCGGTGCGATGTATTTTGTGCTTTGCTATAGCTTCGCCGTATTTTTTGCTCATCTTGAAAAACGAGCTAAACAGGAACAACGTTGACAGAGAGATTTTAAATGAACAATACCAATACAAATCAATATCTTGTTGAGATCTCAGGTCTATGTAAATGGTACGGCGATTTCAGTGCTCTATTTGATATTAACTTAAACATTAAGCCTTCCGAGAAAGTAGTGGTTTGCGGCCCATCCGGATCAGGTAAATCCACCATGATCCGCTGCATTAATCAGCTTGAAGAGCATCAAGCTGGAACCATTAAAGTGGATGGACGAGAAATCCTGCCGGGCATGAAAGGAATTGAAGATATCCGTCGAGATGTCGGCATGGTGTTCCAGAGTTTTAATTTATTCCCGCACATGACAGTCCTGGACAATCTCATTCTCGGTCCAATCCGCAACCGCGGTGTTTCCAAGCCAGAAGCTACTGAACTGGCCATGCATTACTTAAACAGTGTCCATATTGCTGAACAGGCAGAAAAATACCCAACCCAGTTATCAGGCGGCCAACAACAACGTGTAGCGATTGCACGTTCACTGTGCATGAAGCCGAAAGTAATGCTGTTTGATGAACCTACCTCAGCACTCGACCCGGAAATGATATCGGGAGTTCTGGATGTCATGATCGAATTAGCTGAAGAAGGCATGACGATGATATGTGTCACTCATGAAATGGGGTTTGCGCGCAAGGTTGCTGATCGTATTGTGTTTATGGATCAGGGTGAAATTGTAGAAATTGCGCCACCCAACGATTTTTTCACTAACCCAGAGAGTGACCGCGCGAAATTATTTTTAAGTCAGATCCTATCTGAATAAGCGGCAACTCAGCTTAGCCGCCAACACCAAATCAAACTAACTGGAGAATATTCATGGGCGCATGGATTGAAATGATTGCCGATGACCAGGCCGATGAAACATTAAAGCAAGCACTTGACTTGGCTCGCACCCCTCACGGCACGGTCGATAATGTGATGCGGGTCCATTCGTTAAGACCCAATACAATGCGTGGGCATGTCGTGCTTTATCGGGCTGCGTTGCATGATGATACAAATACCTTACCGACCTGGCTCCAAGAAACCATCTCCTCTTATGTTTCCATCCTAAATCACTGTGACTATTCGTTGGCTAATCATTGGAAAAATGCCCGTCATTTAATCAATGATGATGATCGTGCCGATCAAATCGAAACGGCCTTGTATGATAGAGAACCTGAAACGGTTTTTAATGGATCAGAACTTGCTTTGCTTAAATACGCTGAAAAACTAACCTTAAAACCAGGGGAAATTCAGCAATCTGATGTTGAGCAATTAAAGCACACCGGCCTAGATGACGGGCAAATTCTGGAAGCCAATCAAATCATCTGTTATTTCAATTATGTAAACCGGACGCTTAATGGACTGGGTGTCACCACTGAAGGTGATGTTATCGGCTATTACAAAGATGATGAACAAGCAGATGAATGACGGTTTTATAGATAATAATGACCTTTATGCTGGAGCCCAAAATTTATTAATCAACTGTGCTGAACTTCGTGAAGGTGACAAGGTATTAATCCTGCATGAAGACCCGACTTTAGGCTGGTACGATCTTCAAGCGCCTGAAGCTGTTGCCCAAACTGCCCGTCAACTGGGAATTCAAGCATCGTTACAACAGGTCAGTGGCCCAACTAATCAACCCAACCCTGATTTATTAAAGGCCTGGGAAACTCATAACAATATTATCTGCTTCGCTCGGATTGGCGATCAGGATCGTTTTGCAGAAACCGAACCGGATAAAAAGCTTGTTATGTGTTACGTCCGTGATGCGAAAATCTTGGCATCCAGATATGGCTCAACAAACCATCGTGCTTTCAAGGACGTAAAACAAGCTATCAACAAGGTACTACTCGGCGCTAACCGAATCGAGATTAGTTGCCCGTTAGGCACTGAACTTCGTGGAGAACTATCAAGCCAAGCCGCCAAAATTGAAAAGGATGTGTCTGTTCTCAGATTCCCAATGGCTGTTCCACAACCTGTAGAAGCGATGGACTTTTCTGGAAAAGTTGTACTTAAAGGCTATATAACTTCGACCGGATCAAAGGTATACAACCCGGATGTAATTAAAATAGATAAGCCGGTGTCTGCAATCGTTGAACATGGCCGCATAAAAATATTTTCGGGTGAATCTGAAGAAGCCTCGAAAGTCCAGACTCATTATCAACACGTTGCCCGGCAGTTTAATATTGATGCGGACGTGGTTCACTCCTGGCATGCGGGAATTCATCCAGGCTGTTCATTTTATGCAAAAATTGATGACAATCCTGATCTTTGGTCTAACTCTATCTTTGGTAATCCGCGTTACTTACATTTTCACACTTGCGGTGATTACGCACCCGGTGAGATTAGCTGGATGATTCTTGATCACACTATCACAGTTGATGGGACGAATCTTTGGGATCATGGTCGGCTCAAATTGGAAAACTTTGAACTGACTCAACAATGCCTGAACGATTGGCCCGAGTTAGCTGATCTTTTCACCAATCCAAGTGATAGTATCGGCGTTTAGATTCCTAAATAGTTACTATCCAACTGAAGATCAATATGTCTAAGCAAGGCTTAGCTTACGCTTTAGCAGCCTATACATTTTGGGGTTTATGCCCAATTTACTGGAAATTATTGGGCCATGTGGACTCATTAGAAGTCACCAGTCATCGCATGATCTGGTCGCTGCCTTTTGCTCTAATCTATATCGTGGCCATTCAAGATTTCAAGGATGTATTGAACGTATTCAAACAACCAAAATTAGTCGCCACACTATTTTTTACCGCGACTCTGATCAGCCTGAATTGGTATATTTTTATCTGGGCCATTGAGCAAAACCAATTGCTACAAACCAGCTTGGGTTACTTTATCGGCCCTTTAATTACGGTTTTTCTGGGGCGCTTCATATTATCGGAAACACTTTCTCCTGCCACTTGGTTATCGATCGGACTCATTATATTGGCAGTACTTTATTTGATCGTTAAAGGCGATCAATTCCCGTGGATTGCCTTAACGCTGGGTGCCTCATTTTCACTCTATAACCTTTTTAGAAAAACAGTCGGTGTCAGGTCGGTAATAGGGTTCACCGTTGAAGCCATCATCATCTTCCCGATTGCTTTAGCGTTATTATTTTGGCTTTATCAAAATGGCCAATTAACATTCTTGCATACAAACTTTTCAACAAATAGTTTGCTTATTCTGGCAGGTTTAGTAACGACATTACCCTTGATATGGGCGGTTACAGGGGCACGATTAATATCGCTAACGATGGTCGGATTCATACAATATGTAAACCCTTCCCTGCAATTCCTGCTGGCTGTATTTGTTTACCAAGAATCCCCAAATCCAGATTTAGTGGTGACGTTCATAATCATATGGATCGCTATTTCAATTTATCTTAGGGATAATATTATCCGGACAAGGTGAGGTTTTAGGCATTATAGCTAGTGGATCTTCTCGATAGTGAAGACAACATAAGAGTTACAAACAAAATTTTTCAATATAATCTTGCCAAACACAATACACTAACGGCTGATGATAATGTTACAAAAATGAACGAGTACCTGACAAGTGTAGCCCAAAGTGCAAGGCTGCGATTTGTGCCTTTTTTAGACTGGATTGGTGATTTAAAAAATCCTGAAGTGATAAAGGCAGATTTGTTGGCGGGGTTAACAGTTGCTTTAGTACTTATTCCGCAATCGATGGCCTATGCACAATTAGCTGAGCTGCCACCTTATATTGGCCTCTATGCTGCATTTTTAGTACCGATTGTTGCCGCTATATTCGGCTCATCTAGGCAATTACATAATGGGCCAGTTGCGATCATCTCTTTGATGACGGCTGCAGCATTAATACCTCTACAATTGAGTGCTCCCGAATATATAGCATATGCCGCAGTTTTGGCTATTATGGTCGGCATTATTCAAACAGCATTAGGATTTTTACGTTTAGGTATCATTGTCGATTTTCTTTCGCATCCAGTCATCATCGGCTTTACAAACTCTGCTGCAATAGTTATCGGCAGCCTACAAATGGGTAAGTTATTAGGCATTGATGCACCATCTGGCTTATCTTTGTATCAAACAATTGGCGCACTGATTGGCCAAATTCCAAATGCCCATCTCATCACAACACTATTCGGATTATTATCATTAGCGAGTCTATACGCTTTCAAATTTTTCGCGCCCAAGTTTCCCGGGACTGTTGTAGTAGTCGTTGTTGCAACCTTGGCTTCCTATTTACTTGGCTATGAAAACTTAGGTGGCAAGGTGGTTGGTGATGTTCCAGAGGGATTGCCCTCTCTGGTCTTTCCTGATTTTGAGTTCAGCCGAATTTCTCTGCTTGTTGTGCCTGCATTTGCAATCGCGCTATTAAGTTTTGTTGAAGCATTCTCAATTGCCAAAGCCGTCGCTTCTGAAACTAGACAAAAGCTGTCAGCCAATCAGGAGATGGTGGGTAAGGGTTTTGCCAACATTGTGGCAGGTGTTACACAAAGTTATCCTGTTTCGGGTTCATTTTCACGTACTGCAGTGGCATTTGCGGCCGGGGCTAAAACTGGCTTTGCTGCAATTGTGACAGGATTGATAACAGGTTTAACACTACTATTTTTTACTGATCTTTTATATCACATCCCCTTATCAACATTGTCTGCTGTGATTATATTCGCAGTCTTCAGTATGATTAAATATCAGCCCTTTAAACATGCCTGGCGGGTTAATCCGCATGATGGTTTTGTCGCGCTTACTGTTTTTATTAGCACCTTAGTCTTTGCACCGCACCTAGAAAAAGGGATTTTTATCGGCGTCGGACTGTCCCTTGCCTTTTATATCTACCGAACAATGACTCCTCATTTTGCTGAGATTGCTAAAACAGAAGAGGGATTACTTAAAGATGCAAAGCTGAATCAACTCCAGACCTCTGAAACCTTTGCGATGTATCGATTTGATGGAAATTTGTATTTTGCAAACGCTGGTTATCTGGAAAAGCAACTGTTAAATGCAATCGCTTCCAAACCCAAACTAAAAGCACTTGCTTTAGACATTGAGGCCGTGGAGCACATTGATGCCACTGGTGAAGAAATGCTGACTCTGATGACAGAACATCTGGAAATTGCAGGAGTAACATTATTTTTTGTACGGCCCAAGTTCAAAGTTTTGGATACCTTTCAGCGCTCAGGTTTGTATGAACGAATTGGTGAAAATCACTTTTTTTCAAGGCGAGGTGATCTTATTACTCACTTACAAGAAAACTACAAGGATGTTGATATTAGTCACATACTTGAATACAAACCGGAAACTGATAATACCAAAACAACAGACTCTTGATTATTTATGGATTAGTTAGACTATTGAAGATTCTTTTATGAAGTGTGTGTATTTTATTGAAATGATGGGAGGACCTGGCAGCTATGATGCCAGGGTGTACGATCATTTTGAAGATAAAGACAATGAAGGGGTATGGTTTAGCAAACGCTTCCAGCATGTCAATGGGATATCAATAACATTGGTAAATGTGTGCCTGGGTGAGAAATTACCAGAGCCCAGCGAAGTTGATGGACTTGTATTAGCCGGTAGCTATAACTCAGTTCACGATAATACTCACTGGCAGCAAGTGATACGGAAGTGGCTTGGTAAAGTGCGTTCTATCAAAGTGCCTATCCTAGCTATTTGTGGATCTCACCAGTTACTGGCAAACATTGATGGTTCAGATGTTAAATACGTAGAGAATGGTCCCTATGCAGGAACCTTCCCTGTTGAACTTACTGAGCCTGGAGAAGCCAGTCCACTATTTGCAAACATCCCGAATAATGCCGAATTCCAATTTGCAAACAGCGAGCATGTGGTCAATATCCCTCAAGGCAGTACACTGTTAGCGTCCAGTGGCAGAGTTCCAGTTGCAGCGCTCGATTTTGGTGATCACTGCTATTCAACGCAGTTTCATCCTGAAGGAACAAACGAAACTTTAAGTACAGTCTGGCGCTATAAGTCCCCTGAAAAAATGCGTAATTATCGACCTGAAGAAAACGGCAAAAAGTTGGTCGAGAACTTTCTTGAGTTAGTCGTAAAGTTGTAAATCTTCTATGCAGACAACCCCTATTCCGGCAGTTTAGTGTAGTAGGCGATTTTTTCTGACCTCACACCTTCATCAGTAAAAGTGATTACGGCTGATCCCTCAAATGTTGTTCCGGACACTTTCCACCAGCACCAGGCAATGCCATCATCTATCACTTGATGACTATATTCCAAAAAGGGTTGTGGAATTTCTCCACCCGTAAGTTCGGCGGCGGCTGCCTTAAAATCCTCAACAAATTGTACAAAGTTATCCCTGCTGATACGACTGCTGTTAGGATCGTCGTAATAAAAGTTAACAACGGTAGATTCCAAACTCATTTCCCCGTTGCCTTGTTTCCAACCTTCTAGGTAATTATTTAGATACTCTAATGCAGTGTTACTCATGTCTAATCCAACAGTTAAATATTGAAACTATACGATAATAAGGTTATTCACCCACCAATCATTACTCTTAAGGCACCGGTAGTAATCTTTCCACCATGTGCAGTTACGTCCCCCACTCTAGCTGCAGGCATCCCACCAATCATTACGGACGAAGACCCTTTTACAATAGTGTCAACGGGCCCCACACAAACCAGATTATCACCCACTCTTGCAGCAGGTAACCCCTCTATTAAAACGGTCGGTTCCCCAGGCCCGGACACTGGGCCGCCAATATGTGGGACGGGCGGTTGGCCTGGCGTCGACAACGGGCATGTATGATAGTCTGTCAATCTTGCAGCAACTGGCATAGTTATATCTCCTTTTTTTAATTAATATTTACAATGGCACCTTTAAGATTTAACGTGCCAGCTGATTGAATGGATGCAGATGCACTGGCTTTGGCTGAATATTGAGCTTTAGCCGACTCTTTTATATTTATAGCAGATATCTCAACGTCTCCGCTTCGTGCCGTTGCGTTAATCCCCCTTGTGCCTTCAATATCGATATCCTGGTCCGCCTGAATACTTATATTTTTAGGGCTTTTAATTGTGATACCGTCACCAGACATCACAATAGCGTTTTCATTTTGATCCCTGATGGTCACTTGCTTCTTATTATCATCCAGTACTATCCGGTTGTCACCGGGTGTCATAACCGTCATGATCTTATTTTCATCGTCAAAGATCACTCCCAGATGACTTTTGCTGATAATCGCTTTATGGGAGTTATTTTCGTTGGCACTAAGCTCAGAATGAGGTTTGATAGCACCGCTATAAAGGCTGCCTAGAATTATAGGAAAGCGAGGATCATTATTTAGAAATCCTACTATCACCTCATCACCTATTTCCGGTAGAAAAAAAGCCCCTGCACCACTTGTTGAGTAAAAATTACTTAACCTTGCCCACAAACCCTCTCCTTCAGGATCGAACAGCGGTAGATCAATAAGTATTCGAAATTCATTATCGGGATCGTCATTAATTTTTTTAACGGTGGCATTGTGTAAACCATGAATACCCGGCAATAACTCAGATGTCGATGGCGCCGTTACATCCGTTTCGTCGATGAACCCATCTAGCGGAAGCCCTATTTGAGTTCTAGTGAACCAATTACCATCTCTAATATCATGAACGACACTGGAAACCAGGTGACCACCATTGAATCGTTTACCCATACCTTTAAGCTCAATGTAATTTCCTGGTTCTACTCGGGAGTTACCTAGAAATTCAACATCACCGACTATTTTAGACAACGCACTTTGCAAACTTTGTGCTTTTGCCCAGCTTGTCAGATTTTCATTGTCTAAAGCTGCGGATGTTTGCAACTGAAATTCTGATAATCCAATCACTTCTGAAAGTTTGTTACTACTCAAATTTCCTGGACCAGAAATCGACTCTGATACTTGTTCTGTAATCACTGATTGAGTTTTATGGTCCCAGGCACTGGCCTTTACTCCTTTATATTGAGTTAAGGCGTTTAATTCAGCATTGAATTGATACAGATTTACGCCGTGGGTAATCGTCAGCACTGGTTTAGTATTTTTTACCGGTGAAAAAACAGAGACCTTGCCGTTCACTGCCTTGACTAACAAACCGTTGACTTTGGCACGTGTTAGCATAAAGTCCCAGTCGGTGGCGTAATATTGTTGCAGCAGTGTCGAAGTTGTTTCCGTATTTTCTACCTCTGCCTCAAGGCCATGATTATTAATTAGACTTTTGATTACCTGACCATCAGTATTGTTGTAGAAACTCATGCTTTTACGACCGATAGTCATTCTGACCGCTTCGTCTTTACATTCCACTTCAAGCATTGACCCGTTTTCTTGATCAATACGTAGGCGTTGCTTAGTGACTAAGCCCGAAAAAATAGTGCGATTTTTTCCATCATACCCAGCCTCAATAGATATTTTATTTCCTGGAACAAATGTTTTAGATTCACTTAGCGGAAATGTTTCAGCCGCAGCACTGCCGTCATGTAATACAATCTTTGCTGAGCTGACATGGTTTACCTGTTTTTCAACAAAGATTGAAACAACCTGGTAATCGTCAGGGATTGAATCACCCTCGATTTTAATGTTTGGTGTGACCAACCCACCATTTTCGATCCGAGCATTATTCATTGTGTTACCCTCCTATATGGGCTGAAAATCTAAATTGTTATCAACTTTAAAGCGCACAAGTCTTATACCGACTATATACAGAGTATCACGAAGATTTGGCGTGTTGTACACACTAAAAACATTTACCCATTTCAAGTTCATCGTCGCTGTCAAAATATGTTCTTAAATTCTTTAAAAGGAAACATCGCTAGCACAATATCTTTGATGAGATTGTTAAGTTTTACGGTACAGCTTCGATTATTGCTTTCCCTAGATGGGTAATGTAAGTTTCAAGAAAGGGACATGCATTTTAATCGACAAAAGGCCGCAAGCAATGAATACCAATCCTCACACACATGTGCCACTAGAGAATATTCTCACTAAACTACAGCGAGTCGCCAAAGAGCCTTTTGAACATGCTCACCCAATTCCGGCTGAGGCAAATCATTCCCCAGAGTTTCTAGATCACGAATTACGCCATGTCTTTGCCAAAGACTGGATTTGTGTTGGCCGAGAAGATGAACTCCCGCAACATGGCGACTACCTGACTCATGATATTGCAGGTGTTCCGGTAATGGCAGTACGCCAGCAAGATGGCCAGATCAAGGGTTTCATCAATGCCTGTGCACATCGTTTTGCTTGTTTGCTTCCCGATCAGCGCGGTTCGTCCAAACGATTCACTTGTCGTTACCATGCCTGGACTTATGACTGCAACGGCGACTTACTACGTGCACCTTACATGGAAATGAAGACTGGTTTTGATGTCAGTCAACACTCGTTAAAATCTATTCCTTGTGATACCTGGGAAGGTTTCGTTTATTTAAGTCTGGAACAAAATCTTACACCCATCAAAGCACGACTAAAACCTCTTAGCGACAAGATTGTAGGCCGTTATGACATGGCTTGTTACAAAACCGCTTTTCGAGAATCGATGACCTGGAATGCCAACTGGAAAAACCTGATCGAGAATTTTACTGAAAGCTATCATGTACCCATGGCGCATCGCAAAACCTTCGCCAAACACGGTAAGCCATTGCAAGATTATATTTGCGGGGAAGACAGTGACTATTATGGCTATCATCGCGCACCACAGGCCTCTGAGACTGGTTCGGGCGCAGCTCACCCTGACAATGACCGTCTAGAAGGCGAATGGCGGCGGATGATGATTGATTTCTGTGTATTTCCTTGCCATCTTGTGACATTAATGCCGGACTATTTGTGGTGGATATCGGTACAACCTCATGGCACAGATCAAATGAAGGCACAATGGGGTGTGGCGTTTCCGCCGGAGGCCTTAGCTGAGATTACCGATAAAGATTACAAACAATGGGTGGGTAATTTTAAAGCTTATATGGATGTAGCAAATGATGAAGATAAGGAACTGGTAGAAGCGTTACATACAGGAACAAAGTCTCCACTATTGCCTGAAGGCACCTATCATCCTATTGAAAGAAATCTTTGGCAATTTAACCGATACCTGGCACGAAAATGTTGTGCCTTTGATTCATGAACCAATATAGAGGCGGTGACAGCTGAAAACGATTCATAATGTCATCGATCCCTTGCTTTGAGGAATTCATAGATTGAGCCAGCGAGACATTTAGCACCTATTTTGTAAAAGTACCCAAGCACAAAATAATCGAAATCACAGATCTAAATCTGGCCCGATTGGAATAAGGCCAGATGGGTTGAGGTTTAGCGGGCCGTCTGGACTGTGCATTAAGCTCTGAAAATAATGGGCTTTTATACGCGCCATATCGACAGTTGCTGCGACTCCTGGTGTATGCCAAAGCCGCTTTAAATACTGCGATAGCACAGTGTAATCGGCTACACGGCGCAATGAACATTTAAAAGATGTGGAATTGCTGACGCTATTATATTGGTTGCGTGAAACTGGTATGTCAATAAAACAAGTGAAACGTTTCACAACATTGGTGAAGGCTGGCGGTGCAACCGTAGCTGAGCGCCGTCAAATCCTGCTCAATCACTCACAAGAACTCAAGCGACGACGTGATTTGTTGGACAAGTGTGAAGAGGTTCTTGCGATCAAGATTAGCAGTTACGAAAACGTTGTGGGTAAAAAACCATGAAGTTTGCCTATTTGATTGAACCACCTTTTAACTATCGAGATGAAAATAATCTGGTTACAGGCTGTGATGTTGAGCTGGCAAAGTATCTGTTTTCTGAAATCGGGACTGATTGTTTTAAACCTATAGAAACTGAATTTGCGGCTCTTCTGCCCGGCGTTGCGAAAGGTGACTGGAGAATGACAACAGGTCTATTTGCAACTGTTGAGCGAAAAGAAATTGCTTCGTTTACTCGACCTGTCTGGGCACTGCCAGATGGGTTATTGGTGCAAAAAGATAATCCTTTAGCCTGAATGGCTATCGATCTATGGCTGATACGACACAGTGTATTGTTGCAGTTATCCGAGATCAATTTCAACATCGCTCAGCAGTGGAATTTGGTGTTCCTGATGAACGTATCCTCATATTTGAAAATTATGCCGAGGCTGCAGATGCTGTCGAAAATGGTAGCGCAGCAGCTTATGCAAGTGTCGCTCGAGCACACTCTGGATTTTTAGAACAAAACCCTGAAATGAACTTGGAACTCATACCGATTCCTACATCGGAAAAACAACCCGCCTTTGGTTGTTTTGCAGTGGCTAAATCTGATGATAAGTTTCGTCATTGCATCAATGAAATATTAGCTGCTTACATCGGGAGCCAGCAACATAGGACATTAATGGCCCGATTTGGTTTTACCAATTCTGAAATAGACCTACTAATCAATTAGGCTTGAGTTTCCCGTAAAGGCAAACTGTTTAATTAGGTATAACTTACTGCAACATGAAAATAACTAATATATTCATAATTAAAGCAGAATCTGGCTTCCATTAGAGTTTGACTATTAATAATAGCGATCTATTGAAATAACAGATAGGATTAACTAATCAACTATTATTTTACAAGCTAGATATTAATATGAAGTATGTCGAAACAGACTACCTAAATATTGCCTATCGAGATATTGGCCCTAATGATGGTAAACCTGTATTCTTAATGCACGGATTTCCATACGACATTCATGCTTATAACGATGTTTCGGAGCAGCTTTCAAACAAAGGTTTTAGATGCATCATACCTTATTTGCGCGGATACGGTGAAACATCCTTCAAATCGCCTGTTACAATGCGTTCGGGTCAACAGGCCGCCCTTGGAGCCGATCTACTTGCTCTAATGAACGCATTAGATATCCCAAAAGCTATTTTGGGAGGATATGACTGGGGTGGCAGAGCGTGCTGTATCGTTGCTGCACTTTGGCCTGAACGAGTCCATAGCCTTGTAAGCTGTGGTGAAGGCTATAATATTCAAAACATTCCACAAGCCTGTAATCCTGCTCCACCTGAAGAAGAGTTTCTTTATTGGTATCAATACTACTTTCATACTGAACGTGGACGATTAGGGCTTACACAAAATCGGTATGAGCTTTGTTATCTACTTTGGAAACTTTGGTCGCCTACATGGACATTTAATCAAGCCACATTCGATCTGAGCGCGATAGCATTTGATAACCCGGACTTTGTTGAAATAGTCATACACTCTTACCGACATCGATTTGGTAGTATACCTGGCGACCCTGAATTTGATGCCATTGAAGAACAACTTGCAGAACAACCCGAAATTACTGTACCCAGTATCGTACTTTTTGGGCAAGATGATGGAGTTGAACCCCCCATGTTAGCGGACAGTAATGCACCTCACTTCACAGGAACTTATGAATTTCAGGCTATAGCAGGGACAGGCCACAATCTTCCACAAGAAAACCCAGATGCTTTTGTTAATGCTGTTTTATCACTCGCTTGAGCTAAATTTTATGCACTTAGGCAGGGGGAGCACCTGAGTCACAGACAACTGGGAATTATTCGCAGCTGTCATTGACCCTTCATTACTCATCAATTGATATAATGTAACTATAGAAGCGAGAAAATAGATATTATGATTAGGATTGTTAAAAGTGACAAATAAACAACTATTGGCTGATCTGGATAGAGCACTTACTCTCTTAAACCAGGTGGATGAAAGAAATTTAGACTTTGACCCTGACGGGACTGTGTCGCCAGACATTCGTGAGCTAACGGGTCTTGAAACATACCCGATAGATTCACACTTGGCAAACTTGCAGGCCAGGATCGCGGCGGTCGAAAAAGCCGGCAATGAGTTGGAAGCGCGCGAGCCTTCCGATTATGTGTCGAAGCTTATCGTCGCATGCGTAAGGCTCGCCCCACCGAGTGATGATTGAGCTTACAATTGAGAAATTAGAACAATAATCGTTAATTTCTCCATCACCGAGAGTTTTACTGCATACCGAAATCATTGATCTTTAATAGAAATACGCTCAGAGTCTGTTGTTAACCTTGGATGTTGATATAACTGACACTCTAAATGTTAGTTATACCTGGAATTGGTGACAACTGAGGGTTATTCGCAACTGTCACGACCTCTTAAACGTTGTTCTTGAACTTTATTCGACTTTGAGTAAATAAAGAGAATTGGCAGATTTTTGTCCATTTGAATCATTAATGAATAAGAAAAATTAGTGCGTTATCATTAGAATACCAACGAATTACCATCGCATATCATATGGAGGGTTAACATGATTGACATCGGCATTGTCTATTACAAAATGAGACAGGATGACGGCGAAATTGATGCGGTCTGGTATACCACTCGACACCAGGGAACAAAACCCGGTACCGGATTAGCAATAGGAGATACATCCAGCGGATTTCCAGGCGAGTACGAAATCACGTATTTTTATCCTGATGGGCACGTCTCAGCGGTATTGGATCTTACAATTGAAAAGAACGGCGATATCTACAACCTTACATATTCTAAAGATGGGGAAGCTCTATTGATAGGCGTAGGGGTTGAAACTCAGGATGGCCTGGCGGCAGGTTATCGGATGGTGGAACAACAATGACCGCCTATGTCATCTTCCAAGAAACTATTCATGATCACCCGCAGTTCGAGGCTTATAAAAAAATATCCCCTAAATCGATTGAGAAATTTGGTGGAAAATTTATCGCTCGCGGCGGTCCAATACACGCACTTGAGGGTGAGTTTAACCAAGAACGTGTGGTGATTATTTCATTCCCGGATCGTGCTACCGCCATTGCTTGGCATCAATCTTCTGATTATGCTGATGCTAAGCAACTCCGGCAAGATGCTTCATCCGCTGTTGCTATTATTGTAGATGGAATCTAGATGAAATTTTAATAGCAACACGACCTATGAATCACACAATTGGCAAATAAGCTTTTAGACCTTTTATGAAATGCCTGATTGTCACTGCTCATCCCCTTAAAGATAGCCTTTGCAATCGATTGACTCATTATGTTGAAGACAAACTTGTCCAACTGGGACATGAAGTGAGCCTTGAAGATCTTTATGTAGAGAATTTTGAACCAGCGTTAACAAAAGAAGAAAGAGCGTCTTATTATCAAAATAATTATGAGTCTGCCAAAATTGATGTGCAGGTAGAGCGTTTAAGACAGGCACAATCACTTATATTAGTATTTCCAACCTGGTGGTTTGGGTTTCCGGCTATCCTCAAAGGCTGGTTTGATCGAGTCTGGGGGCCAGGTATTGCTTATAACCATGCTACTGATTATGGCCCAATTAAACCTTGTCTAGATAACTTAAGAGAAGTACTGGTGATTACCACATTGGGTTCACCTTGGTGGGTCGATCATTTAATAATGCGCCAACCATTAAAGCGCATCACTAGGTTGGCACTACTAAAAACCTGTGCCAAGCACAGTCAGCTTCGTTATTTATCTTTGTACAAAAGTGAAAAGTTAAGCGAACAAAAAATTAAACGTTTTATCAACAAAATCGAAAAAGAACTCACTGCCTTAAACAGCTGAATCTCTACTTAGTTTTCTTTGCTCGAGAGTAATAATTTTTTGTAGTTCAACCTGAGATTAAGCAAGCACTAACTATGCTTTCATTTTCCCCACATAGAGAACAAAGTCTAAATTAATTGTTTTCTTTTGTTCGATATCACCCCATTGCCGCGCCATAGTATTCAGGGCAGTATCGAAGAACTCCCTCCCGTGTTCTTCCATGCAACGGCGCGTAGCCGAAAAAGTATGGACAAAATCGAAGAATTCCTCAAGATTCCAGTTAACTGCCATGAAAAAGTTAGGTGGATTAACCTTTGTGAATGGGAAGTCGATATCTTTATAGTGATTCCAGAGTAACTTGTTTTGAGGCGCCCAGTAGGGTTGAATCTCATCAAGTATTGACACTTGAAACAGCTTATCGAGTTCTGGTGAGATATTTGGCCATGTATAACCCCAGGCAGCGAATACTCCATCTGGTTTAAGAACACGTTTTACTTCCGGCCAAAAGGCCTCGAAGTTAAACCAGTGCAACGCTTGAGCTACGCATATGAGATCAAATGAATTATCAGAAAACACTGTGCTTTCCGCCGACGAAACAGAAAACTCGACCTTATCAATGTTCTTAGCGTTCTTAATTTGTTGCTCGCTAATATCAGTGGCAATTACCTTATCAAAGATTTGAGCCAAGTTTTCGGCAGCCTGTCCGTTTCCACATGCACAGTCCCATGCCATGTTTTTAGACGGGCATAAATCTGATAAATAATGATACAACTTTTCAGGATAAAGCGGTCTAGCAGACTCATACAGCTCAGTTTTGTCATTGAATAAAGTATGTGTGTTCATCACTTCTTATTGAAACAAGAATAATTGATTATATGGTTGACCAGCATAGAAACCAGTTTGTTTAAAAAAGCAAATTCAAATCATTAATTATGTCTACTTTTAGTGCTTCGAAAATAACTACGGGTTTAGGAATGGCAGCAACTAAGAGTCTTTACCAACTATTGTGGATTTGATCGATTAATAAAATCTAGTCATTGATCAAAGTTGAATTTTGCCCGCTAACTACAAATCAATCACAATACTTGATTTGGGTTTGGATATACAGGGCAAAACATAGCCTTGCTCTGGCATTTCCAGTGGATCGTCAATGTATTCGACTTCTCCTTCGGGCATGCCACAATGACAGGTGCTACAAATCCCGGCGCGGCAACTGAAGTCGGGTTCCAGTCCGTTGGCTTCGGCAAACTCTAATATTGAATCATGTTGATCGTCCCAGCTGACCGTCAAACCGGTATTTTTAAAATACACTTGAATTGCTTGGTCAGTTAATTCTTGAGACTCACTTTGTTTTTCTTCTTTATGGGCTGTTACAGTTTGTTCACCCGCATGCACTGTCGTATCAAATTCTTTTTCCAGCACAGTTGCCGGACCAAAGAATTCATAGGCAATTCGCTCTGCAGAGACACCGAGTTCACGAATCAGTTTATACATAACCGACATAAATGGAGGTGGACCACAAAGATAAAATTCGTAGTCATCCAGGATCAGTAATTGTTGTAATAAATTCTTGTCGACAAGACCCTGACTGATATTAGTAGCTTGCCCTCCAAACTCACGATAACAGTGGTGCAAAGTAATATTGGATGAATTCTCCGCAAGCGTTTGCACTTCGCTTTTAAAGGCCTGAACGTTTTCATTTTCGCAAGCGTGAATGTATATCACTCGTCGTGAACCCTGTGCTGCAAGTTTGTGCAATATGCTAATCATCGGTGTTACCCCGACCCCTCCCGAAAGTAAAACTACCGGGCGGTCCGATTCAGTATCAAGATGAAATTGACCACCTGGGTGACTGCCAACCAAGCAATCACCTACTTTGATTGAATCATGTAAATAATTTGAAACCAACCCTTCAGGTAAATTGGACTGATTTGGTGGTGCTGGTTCGCGTTTAACCGATATTCGGTAAAACTGCGGATTAACCGAGCTGCTAGAAAGACTATAATTACGGATAATCGGTTGTTCTTGATCTGGCAGTGTGAATTTGAAGGTTAAAAACTGACCGGGTAAAAATTCGGGCAAGGGAGCACCGTCCTCAGCCACAAGGTAAAATGATTTGATGATCTCACTTTCATCGACAATTCTATCGACACGATATCGATGAAAGTTATCGTCGCTCATTAATGATTTTGTTCAGCGTTAATCATCTCACCCAGACGCTTGCGAAAACGCAGAGCACCGACATCAATGGCCAAATCAAGGGTATTGTCATCTTCTTCAATGCCTTGTTGGACCAGATCTAATACCTCACGATCTTCCTCAAACGCATTTTTCACACCCTTGGACATGATTTCCGACAATTCCTCACTAGTTGGTTTAACATTTCTTATCTGAAACCAGTAATATTTGGTCTGTGTTTCGTCAACCGGAGTCATGAAATTGTAAGAATCCATAATGAAACATTCATCTTCAACATATTGATCATCACCACCCTTGCCAGCCGGCGCGAAAATCGCACGGATTATTGCGTTGGAGGGATAACGGACTTCGTAGTGCTGCTTGCGATCAGTATTGCCGGAAAACGGCACGCAGGCCTGATAAAAAGGCGCGACATCTACATTATTCATCCAACGCCAAACGGTAACACCATCGTCATTTAAAGTCGTATTTAAAGGTGTGTTTTCACAAGCGGCATTACCAAATGATGAACGATGTACCCAGGCCACATGAGAAGGATCGAGCAAATTATCAGTCATGTACAAATAATTACAATTCAACGTCATGGTGTCGCCTTTGTTTATACCCCAACCTGGCTCGTCATAATGCTCAACTTCAAAAATTTTGTCTTCATCGGCCAATTCCGGGTCACCCATCCAGATCCAGACCAATCCCCACTTATCGACAACGGGATAACTTTTCACTTTAGCAGCCGGTGGTATTTTCTCCTGGCCATACACCCGTACACAGCTACCATTGCAATCAAAAGTCAAACCGTGATAACCGCATTCAACCGTATCATCTACTAAACGACCTTTGGACAATGGCAACTTACGGTGTGGACAAGCATCTTTGAGTGCGACAGGTTTTCCATCATGCTGACGATAAGTCACAATCTTTTTGCCCAACACTTTGATCTGCTTAAGCTCACGATCAAAATCATGTTCCCAACCAGCGACATACCAGGCATTGCGTAAAAACATTATTCGCTCCTTAGATATTGTGATCACAAAATAATTATCGAAACTAACACTAAATATCGTATTTTTAAGCTAAATTCAGTAACAATTTGAATTGTGATCACAATACATGTTAAATTAATACATTGCAAGTTTAATCAATCAATATTGGAGCATCCAGATAAGATAAATCCAAGTAATGGATCTTGCTCAAGTGACTCATGTTTTGTTGTGATAGTATGGCGAGATTATCTTCGATAAATCTAAGATCGGATGAGTTTGTAGAGGTAGATATTACACACGGAGAATCGACTTTATAGAATCAACTATCAATATAGCTAATGAATACAATATCTCTACTCTGTAGATGAGCGCAGCATATTGATATCACTCACACAGTAAAATTAATGGAGAAGACTATGGTAGATAAAGTTTTTATCGACAAAATTGTTCAAGCCGGATGCAAGAAAAAATTAGACCGGCGTGAATTCATGACTTATGCGACTGCTGCGGGCTTATCCCTATCAGGCGCATCGACTTTATGGTCCAGTAAAGTTGCCGCACAAACACCTAAGAAAGGTGGGCATTTTCGAGCAGGCACGCATGATGGCAATACCACTGATAGTCTAGACCCGGGCGCATACCAGGGGAATGCCGAAATACTTGTCTCACACACCCATCGAAGTTACTTAACTGAAATCACATCAGATAATACCCTGGGCCCTGATATGGCAGACTCGTGGGAAGCGAGCCCTGATGCAAAAGTCTGGACACTTGAATTGAACAAGGATGCAACATTTCAAAGCGGTAAAAAATTTACCGCCAAAGATGCAGTTGCCTCATTAAATCACCATCGTGGGGAAGCAACCACATCAGCAGCGAAACCATTATTAGCTGACGTGACTGACATCAGAGCAGATGGAGACCACACATTGGTAATCGAATTATCGCAAGGTTTCGCCGACCTACCCTGGGTCATGACTGATTACCATTTCACCATGTTACCGGCTAATGAAGATGGCACCATAGACTGGCAAAGTGGAGATGGTGCTGGCCCTTATAAACTGGTTAATCATGAACCGGGAGTTCGTCATGACTTTGAGCGTCATGATGGCTGGCATAGAGAAGGTGCTTATTTTGATAAAGTTACAGCACTCGTTTTGAATGACCCCAATGCACGTCAATCAGCACTGGTTACAGGCGATGTCGATGCTTGCACTCGTCTGGACCCGAAAACAGTAGGCTTGTTAAAGCGGAATGAGAATATTGTTGTAGAGAATATTCCCAGTGGTCAGGCGGTTACGCTGCCCATGTTTTGTGACCAAGCACCCTTTGACAATGTTGATGTGAGACTGGCACTAAAAAATGCGATTAATCGTGAGGAAATCGTCGAGAAAATTTTATATGGCGGCGCCGTTCCGGGTAACGATTATCATATTGCACCGACGATGCCCTACTGGCCGAATCTCGAGCAACGTGTATATGATCCCGACAAGGCTAAGTTTCATTTGAAAAATGCAGGCTTGGATTCTTTGAATGTAAAGTTATCTGCTTCAGAAGGTATACACCCCGGTGCAGTCGATATGTGCGTTTTGTTTGCTGAAAGCGCCAAAGCCGCCAACATAAACATTGATGTTGTCCGGGAACCTGCTGATGGTTATTGGTCAAATGTCTGGCTTAACAAACCTTTCGTATTCGTGACCTGGGGTGGACGTCCAACTCCTGATAATATCTTTACCTTAGCCTATAAGCAGGGTGCAGCCTGGAATGAATCACACTGGGAAAATGCACGCTTTAATGAGTTATTGTTACAAGCCAAAGCAGAACTGGATGAAAACTTGAGAGCTGAAATGTACCGGGAAATGGCACAAATTTCCCGAGACGATGGCGGCACAATTATTCCGGTTTTCTTAAATTTAACCTATGCACGACAAGCAAACGTTCATCATGGTCCAAGTTTATCAGCAGCCTGGACTCTGGACGGAGACCGGGCCGCACACCGTTGGTGGTTTGCCTGATTCCAATCGACAACAACATTACTCAAAGCCCGGGCGATCCACCCCGGGTTTTGTTTATGGTAAATATAGAACTCAAATTGAAAGATTAAGTAGATGATAAAGGTATACCCTATTTTATTATTTTTGACCTAGGGTTTAACAACATGACAAGACGAACCAGCACCCGTAAAGCCCGCCATAAAAGAGCTGAAAAATTTGTCCAGAGCCCTTGGCAAATCGTCAAAAACAGATTACCGCCGATTGAGATTTTAAGTGCCGATCAAATCGAAACCATTCATCACAAATCATTAGAGATTCTAAAAACAATTGGTATTAGATTTGAAAGTGAACAAGCCCTTTGTGAATTACACAAAGCGGGCGCCGAGGTTGATTTCAAATCCAGAATAGTCAAATTTGAACCAGAACTCGTCACTTCTATTCTACCCTTGTGCCCCAGTGAGTTTACTGTTCATGCCAGAGATCCCAATAAAACACTCACCCTGGGCGGTAATAACATTGTGTTCTCTGCTACCACGGGTCCTGTATTTCTAAATACGTTAGACCATGGCAGGCAATCCGGCACCTATGAGGACAGTAACAATTTTATTAAGCTTGTTCATATGACAAACATTATCCACCATGAAGGTGGAAATGGTGTCGAGCCATTAGACTTAGATCAGAAAACCCGCCATCTGGATATGATGCTGAGTCAGTGCACCTTGACTGATAAAGCCTGGCATCCGCTATGGAAGAGCTCATATGACCAGGCGGTTGACATCTGTAATATGGCGGCAATTTCCTTAGGACTAAGTATTGAAGAGCTTAAGGAAAAGCCGGCTATTGTCACTGGCATAAGTACCAACACGCCTTTGGTGATGGATGGCAACTTAGCTGATGCTCTAATGTACTTGGCTCGCTGCAAGCAACCTTGCGCTATTCAATCCTTTCCTCTCTCTGGTGCCATGGCACCCGCTACTGTCGCCTCGACATTGACGTTACAAAATGCTGAAATTCTTGCTGGTTTCTTTTTAATACAAACTGTCAGTCCGAGCTGTCCGGTTATATATGGCAATTTTGCCAGCAATGTAGACTTACGAACTGGATCACCAGCCTTTGGCACGCCAGAAAGCACAAAGATGTCACAAGCTGCCGGTCAGATGGCCCGTTATTACAATGTCCCTTATCGTTCCAGTGCGCCTAATGCTTCTAATATAGTTGATGCACAATCCGCCTATGAGACCATGATGTCACTTTGGGGAACGATGATGGGTCACACAAATGTTTTAAGGCACGCAGCAGGTTGGCTGGAAGGTGGACTAACCTGTTCTTTTGAAAAATTCATCATTGATGTTGAAATGCTGCAAATGATGGTTGAATACATTAAACCTATTAAATTCGATGACTCGACTGTTAACCTTGATGTTATTAAAAACGTTGGGCCTGGTGGCCATTTTCTGGGGGAAAGCGACACCATGGATCGTTATGAAACGGCATTTTATAAGCCTATTGTTTCTGATTGGCAAACTTTCGAAAGCTGGACCGAAGATGGCAGCCAGTCGGCAACTAAACGCGCAAATAAAATCTGGAAAGATTTGTTAAAAAAATATGAAAAACCACCTATCGATCCTGGCATAGAAGAAGAATTGATCGATTATGTAACGCAGAGAAAACTTGCTATCAATAAGTCGACAAGCCAATAGGTTCATCAGCAACTTCAACCCCCAGGGCATTTAAAATCCGGGTCCAGTAGCCAAATGCGGCGTTGATTTGAGCAATAAAGACAATTTCCTTATCATTAAATCCAGATGCCCTTAGTTGATTAATATCAGCTTCGTTAATCTCCTGCGGTTTTAAACAAAGTTTTTTGCCGTAATCGAGCATGGCAATTGTTTTTTTATCCTCCAACACCTGAGTCCAGTTATCATTCTCCAGTGTTTTGACAAGTTGATCTGAATATTCAGAATCATCGATCAGCTTATACAGGTTAGCGCTGTGATGCGCAAAGGCGTAATCACATTGGTTTAATAAGGCAACTTGAACTGACAGCAATTCAGCCTGCCAGTTTTCCAGTGGCGAATCTTCATCATGCAACAATGCCAGGTATAAATCGTGAATCGGCTTGATTACTTTGGGTGATAAAGCCATGGCTTTATACATGTTTTCAACTCTGTCTCTGCCTTCAGCCACATAGTCGAATGCTTCAGCAACAATTGGATCATCTATGTTTTCACCATCTGCCGGGACGAAACAAAATCGGCTCATCGACATGACTCTAGATTAGTTATACCAAGATCACCATTATGTTGAAAACTGCGTTGCCAACCAGGGGAGTTTGCAAAAACATCAACACAATCAGCAAAGTTTGGCAGCAGGTAATCACCCTGCCTCCAGATAATCTCATCATCAATAGCAATCGTTGCATCGAATAAATTGATTCCAATTTGTCCGGGATCATTACCACAGGCATGAAAATGTGTGATCCGGGGTGATGCAAAAGAAACACTCCCCCATTTCTCCAGATCATCTTCTGCCCGGCCTTTATACCAAGTTGCCGGTATGATCCCGGTATGCCAGGAGTTAATCACCATGGCTTCTCCGCCAACAATTCCAGCTACCCGAAGAAAGTGTTTTTCTAAAGCCTCACATTGTTGTTGGTCTCCTTCAAAACGCAGGATCATTCCATTTTCTATGATTGCTGTAATTGGGCAACTCAAAAGGTAAACACTATCGTCATAAATAATAGTGGACGAGGAAGTAATGAAGTCCCTAAGCACCAGTTTGCCAGACATGCTGGCACAACTCACCGGCGGGAAAATCGTCAACGGGAATAAATTCACTGCAAAATCAGTTAGTGCATTCTCGTTGTCGTTCATGCACTGAGTCTCATTCAACTTACCAATTAATTCTGTTCCCTGTGTACACGTAATTCGAAATTGACTGGCATTCATGATTTTTGCCATCAGGCGATCATAAATTCGCTGATTGATGTGATTGGGAATACGGCAATATTCACTTGCCAAATAATCAGCGTCCAATGCATAACACATTGTTTTGGTTCCTGATCCAGGAATCGGGCAAAACCGAACTTGATCACCTAGCCTTGAAAAAAAAATGGTGTGGTCGGCCTTTCGCATCGCCTCGCTCACTGCTTGCGGAAAATCACTTGCGCTTTTACCGACTTCACTTATCAGAACTCTTACATTAAGACCTGCTGTGTGCGCAGCCTCTGCTACCACATTACAAATCTCAGAATCAAAATGAGCATGCTCACCTTTTTCACCGACTATCAGCACCCGCTCTCCCGGATTTGCTTGCACAACATTGAAAAGCAGGTTATTTGCCCCCTCTAGTGCCAACTGATGAGATGCTGTCATGTATTCAAATTCCGGTATAAGGCCGTGCCCCAGTTAATATCTCGTTCGATTAATTCCTGAGTCAGCGCCGCGTCTCTTGCTCTAATGGCACTCACAATCTGCTCATGGTCGGTCAACCAGTCTTTCTTCTGGCTATGATCACGCAGACCCACATAGAATGAAGGGGAGATTTGAGCCCAAAGATTCTCAATAATTTTAATCATTTCAAAATTGCCCGCAGCATTGTAGATAGTGAAATGGAAGCGATAATTACCGGCCATGTAGCTGTTGAAATCCTGATTGATGGCATGCTTTTCAATTTCAACTGCGTTTTCATACAAACGATCAATTTGTTCACCCGTTAACTCATTGGTCGCGATCTTGGCCGCGGCACCTTCCAGAATTGAACGCAGGAAAAATAATTGCGACACTTGAGTTGGGCTTAATTCAGTAACTCGAAATGACCGGGTCGATGATGCTGTCAGTGCTCGCTCTGATACCAATCTTTTCAGGGCTTCACGTACCGGCATCATGCTGGTATTAAACTCAGTCGCTAATGAACGAATCGAAACGGCATCGCCTGGCAGATAGCGCCCGGTAATCAATGCCCATTTCAGCTTTTGATAGATTTGTTCGCTTAAGGATGGTTTAGCTAAACCCGAAACTGTATTGTGTAATAAAGAGTACGAGGTGTTTTCCTGCGATTGTGCCATCAGTTATCCCTGCTAGTTTCTCTTTGACTCAGGCCGTTAATCGAGAGGCGATATATTTAAGAAAATCCCAAATTGTGCCTTCATAATCCGCCGGTGCAAGTCGAGAAGATGAATAATAGCGAGTCTTTTGAGCTTTCTGCAAGGTTTCCAACTTTTCCCTATCTTCAGCATTAAAGGACTTACACAAATCAACATACTCCTTAACCGCTTCATGATCAGGATTATCATAAGGCCCAGTCACAAACCAGCGCAATGCCACCTGGTCTACACCTGCTGGACGAATGCAAACAAATAATGCAAAATTTGAAGCGATACCAAACAGGAAATTTGGAAAAATACTGCCCATTACCGAGTTGTTTTTTTCATCCTCAGTCATGTCCTCATGAAACGGTCCCCGTGGAGGGAACTCTGGCGAATAATATGCCCGATAAACAGTAAAAGCCGGGTCATACTTTTCTTTTTTACAAAGCTTTGTGGGTGTAATCGCATGCAAAGTGTCTTTATGGGTTGGACTTAAGTGATAACCTTCAATAAAATTTTCAGCCAAATTTTTCCAGTTGGTTTGCCAAACATCTTCTTCGACAAAGCTAAAATGTCGCTGCTCTGGATGATAGTTATGCACCATCTTGTCCAGCGCACCCAGTTGCGAGAGTAGAGACTCAGCTTGGCCATCCAGATTGACAAAAATAAACCCGTTCCAGACTTCAGTTTTGAATTGGGGCAGACGACACTGACTGGGATCAAACCCATTAGCCTTATCCATCAAAGGTGCCCGTTTTAATGCTCCATCACAGGCATAAGTCCAGGCATGATACTGACAAATAAAGGTTTTACGATTACCTTTGCCTTGCGCCAGCATATTGCCGCGATGACGACAAACGTTGGAAAGCACGCGAACCTCATCATCTTTACCTCTGACTACCAGCAACTGCTCGTCCACCAATTCAGTTGCGAAATAGTCACCAGGATTAGGAATTTCACCAACATGTCCAAGACAGGCCCATTGCTGGCGGAATATTTTTTCCTTTTCTATTTCCAATAATTCATGATTATTATAAAAAGTGGTTGGCATGGTTCGTGCCTGATCGGCATCAAGCGTAACAAGCTCGCCTAACTCTTTAAAAATATGATCGAGTTGATTGTTTGATTGTGAAATAGATTCGCTCATGGTTTTTTATCTAGTTTATCCAGTGTGGTTATTGCTGAGACTAAACAAAGCACAGTTTACAGCTTCCACCAACGCTCAAGCAATTTATAACCATCGAACTCCCAATTACCCGCGATTTGTTCAGGAACACCAACATTGTCACCTTTATATGCACTGACATGATTTGCAAAAAGGTGAATCACCGAACCACCATCATCACGAACTAATAGCTGCATTTCACGGTACATTTCCTTGCGCTTATTTTCATCGAGCTCTGAACGTGCTTCAACCAGTAATTGATTAAAGCGTTCATTTTTCCAGTAGGTCTCGTTCCAGCTTGAATCAGCAGCATAACCTTGAGTAAACATCCAATCTTCGGTCGGACGGCCACTCCAATAACTGGTACACCATGGATGCTTAAGCCAAACATCTGACCAATAACCATCAGCCGGAACACGATTAACTTCAATTTCAATCCCCGATTTTTTTGCTGATTCTGTAAATAAAACCGCTGTATCAGTTGCACCACTGTACAAGCCATCTGTAACTGTTAGTTTGACTTTTAGGCTATCCATGCCGGCTTGCTTTAAATGCCACTTAGCTTTTTCGGGGTCATAAGCACGTTGCTCAATATCATCTGCGTAGTACTTATTAATCGGCGAAATCGGTTGGTCGTTACCAAGTGTCCCATAACCGTCCACGATAGTATCCAGAACTTGCTGGCGATCGATAGATAACTTCAATGCTGTACGAACATCCAGATTATCAAACGGTGCCGTATCTATGCGCATGGGGAAAGTGTAATGCTGCATTCCAGTAATATTTAAAACTTCCACATTTGGCAGCGCAGCTAATCGTTTTGCAAACTTCGCTTCGACATCACCAATCACATCGACCGCATTAGTAATGATTGCGTTCTGACGTGCTGTAGTATCGGAGATTGTTAATATTTCTGCGGTATCAACAAATGCCCGATTTTCCATAAAATAGTTTTCATTGCGCTTAAACGTAGCGCGTTGACCGGCCTCAAATGTGTCCAGCATATAAGCGCCACATCCAATTTCAAAGGTTTCGATTTCGTCACCTTTAAATGGATGAATACTAAAAACGAATGAACTAAGAATAACCGGAAAATCAACGTTGGCATCTTTGAGCTTAATAATGACAGCGTGGTCACCATCTTTGCTCATCGACTCTATAGTTTCAGCAAAATCCTTCATTGATGAAGTGGAATCTTCACCACGGTGCCTGGCAATAGATTTAATCACATCATCAGTAGTAACAGTCTTGCCGTTTTGAAATTCAATGCCCTTGCGTAATTTGAAAATCCATTCAGACGGGTCGGCACCGGCCTCAAAAGATTCAGCTACATAAGGTGCAACATCACCATTAGGCAGTATTTCTGTCAATTGCCCATGCATGGAGTAAAAGGCAAATGCTGTCATTCCACTGGTCAGACTGATCGTGTCCAAAGAGTCAGAGGTAGCACCCTGCACCGTCGCTGCACTTAAGTGCCCTCCTTTCTTTGGTGTTGCCGCCTGGGCAGTGTTTGTCAAAAACCCGGCCGGCAACATTCCTGCCAGACTTAATGCACTGGCATGTTTTAAAAACTCACGCCGGCTAATACAGCCTTTCTCATACAAGGCCAATAATTCTGATGCTCTCATAGTAGTTTACTTCTCTGGCTTATTCATTAACTGTGATCACAGATAATATAACATAACAGGTCTAAGTTATGAAACCAAGTAAGAAATACATATCTTTTCCCTTTTTTTGTTGATATTAAGCATCTAATAGAGATGCTTGACTAATGTTAATTTATATTGTGATCACATTCACATTAATAACCCTAAGCATAGTTCAACAATGAACTGATTTTGTCCCTTATTCTGGCACGTAAATCTGAACTTCCGGCCTCCAGCCAGGCTTGGGCATCGGAACGTTCCAGTAGATCCGGATACCAACTTTCCGTTAGAAACCGATCTTGAGTATGTGGATCAGTTAGAAAATCATTGTTAGCAACAGCCCGTTTAATTGCCTCAACACAAACAGTTTCCTGATTAACATCAACCCCGGCAGCCATTTGATTAGACCAACCGACTAACTCATCACACAACACCAACATTTCCAATGAGCCGGTTCGGCCACCGGACAAAAAGCCAAGATTATGAACGAATGAAGAACCCGACAACGCAGCAATAGCCATGTTTGCTCCTGCTTCAGCGGCAGCCTGGGCATCAAAATCATGGGAGTCGGAACACCCGGCTCCCACCCAAGCCGGCACACCAATATAATTAAAATAATCTGCAGCAGCCAAACCGGCAAGCATGTATTCGGGTGAACCATAAGCAATATTGGCTTGGCGCATGTCCATAGGGAGCACAGCTGAACCACTAATTACGGGCGCACCGGGCTCAGTAATTTGATGCAAAACTATACCAGCAATAGCCTCGGCAGATGATTGAGCTACTGCACCAGCAATACTAATCAGGCTCGACATGCCTGGAAAAGTGGCCGGATAACAAACCAGTGGTACCCGCCATCTGGCTGCATTTATTATCCTTCGACACAATTCGTCAGGTAACTTCAGTGGCGATACCGGCCCCATTAATTCCAGGGCAATCGGTTTTTCGGCCAGGTTTTGCCAACCTCCTGCCACTTCGGCAAGAAAAGTCCATATTCGGGTTTGGATCTTATCGTCATGTGCCAACAATGCAGCAGGTTTACTGCAATTCTCTGTTAGTGCACGGGTGGTGGCCACAGCTTCATTTTCGGGATCAACATCTGAGGGATAGCCCAGTGAGCAACTCATGTCGATATTTTGAAGTTGCTCACATAGACGAGCAGTACGTACAACATCTTCTAATTCACATGGCCTTAACAATCCTGTTTGGTCATCCAGCACCCGAACACAATTATGGCCGGGACAATAATTTGTCACCGGACTACTGGTATCGACTCTTATATTGCCGTTTTGATCATACAGTAGAAGTTTGTCTGGCACTGTCGACAAGGCTTGATCGACAAGATCCGGGGGAATTCGAATAAAGTTATTATCGCCATACTTGCACCTATGCTCCTGCACCAACATTTTTGCTGTGGGCACATCATCAAAAACAGCACCCAGATCCCAGAGAATTTTTTTTACCGCATCATGGATCGTTTGCGCATCCGGCAAGTCTAATACATTCAGGCTACAGAGTCTTTTTTTGCGGGTGAACAACAAATCTGTTTCAGATTTACGCTGTACTTTATCCTCGCGCGAACTTTTACGCCTTCTTGGACGTTTTGATTTGTCCGGCATCAATAACTCCTTGACTCGGTGTTTAAATCAGGTGTTAGGGTTTACAACCCAAATTACAAGTTAAACGTTAAACTTACTTGCATGCAACTTTCATTTAGGCTCATGTGTAATTGCTGTTTTGGAATCTATCTAACTAAAAATGTTTGGTTTCCTTGCGGTTTATATGACAAACTAAGCACAAAAATTACGAGTAATGGATACCCAATTTCGATTTAAATCCGTTGATCTGCTCAGAGGCTTGGTTGTAATACTAATGGCACTCGATCATGCAAGGTATTTTTACAGTCCTTATCCATTTCAACCTGTCGATTTAGAAAACACTTTCCCTATACTGTTTTTTACCCGCTGGGTAACCCATTTTTGTGCTCCGCTATTTATCTTGTTAGCTGGAATGAGTGCTGCATTTTATCAGTCGAAAGGTCGAACCAGAGCTGAATTAGCTCTTTATTTGTTTACCCGGGGCATACTTTTAATTGTTATCGAGCTTGTTTGGGTTAATTTTTGGTGGCAACTTGGATTCACCTATGGACTAGACGTGCAAGTGCTTTGGGCCATAGGCTGGTCAATGATAACTCTTGCTGGATTGGTGTATTTACCCCAAAAGTTAATCTTACTAATCGGGCTTACAATGGTTTTAGGTCACAATCTATTGGACGATATAAATTCCATAAACATGGGGGCGTTTGCTAGTCTTTGGGTCATTTTGCATGAAAAAGCTTGGATCCCACTAGGTGCTGGAGGCATTGGTATCTATGTTGTTTACCCATTGATACCCTGGCTGGGTGTCATTGCTTTGGGTTATGTATTGGGTAACTATATTGTGGACCAAACCGAACGGTTTAGTCGAATTTGTTTTCAACTAGGTACTGTATTACTGCTGCTTTTTATCATTCTAAGAGGATTCAATCTTTATGGTGATCCGAGTCACTGGTCTTTTTATCAAGAAAGCATGACCAAAAGCCTGATGTCATTTCTTAATACAACGAAGTATCCGCCATCGCTATTATTTTTATGTATGACAATCGGGCCGGGATTAATATTTCTGAGTTTTCTTCACACACTTAGACTAAATAACCTGGTGAGTCGGATAGTGATGATTTTCGGCAGTCTGCCTTTATTTTTCTATATCCTGCATATACCTGTTATCACTATAAGCGCTTACTTTTGGTCGATGCTCCAGTTCAGTGAAGTCAATGCTGGCTGGCAGTTATCTAAAGCATCAGGATGGCCAGTTGGTTATGAACCTTCTCTTTTGCGGGCTTATGTAGTCTGGGGAATTCTATTAGTGTTGTTCTACTTTTGTTGTCGGTGGTACAAAAAAGTCAAACAGAATAATCAATATAGTTGGTTACGCTATATATAGATTAACTAACTAAACAAGTACAGAATTAGTGGGTGTTTCATTAATGAATAATTCTAATTTTATGAATAGCTGCCATCATTTGTTTCAGTCTTAGTTTTGAATATTAACAACTGACGCTAATGCAAAAGCAACATGTAGTGCTGCCCCTATCGGCAAAGCATTTTCATCGACTTTGAATTTTGGGTGATGCAGACTATAAACACAGCCAAGCTGTTCATTTCTAATACCTAATGCCACAAAACAACCTTTTGTTTCATCCAGATATGCAGCAAAGTCTTCTCCTCCCATAGTTGCAGGCAACTCAACTGCTTTATCTTCGCCCAATACTTGCTCGCTAATCGTTTTAGCTAACTGCCAACAAGCTTGATCATTGACCACCGCCGGATAATCACCACCTGGGAAACTCACCTCAGCTTTACATCGATTACCCTGCGCAATCGAATCCACCAACTGACTGGTTCGTTGTTTCAACATTGCCAGGGTTGACATGCTTAACGTTCGAATAGTGCCCTGTAAAACGACTTCCTTAGGAATAATATTGGTTGCTTCACCCGCGTCCATCATAGTAATACTGAGTACAGCCGTATCTGCCGGAGCAACTTCTCTTGAGATCAGGGTTTGTAACTCAAGGATAATTTTAGCACTGATGGTAATAGGGTCTATAGCATCATTTGGCATAGCTGCGTGACCACCTTTACCAAGAACTTTGATATACAATTCAGAGCCTGCAGCAAAAAAGCTCCCGCGCGTGAACCAATAAGACCTGTATCCAGCCAGGGCCAAACGTGCAACCCGAATATTTTTTCAACCTTGGGATTATCTAACACACCCTGCTGACACATCTTTGCCGCACCTGAAACTTGTTCTTCAGCCGGTTGAAAAATCAATTTCACCGGGCCCTTAATCTCAGATTCCAGGCTCTTCAGAATTCTTGCTGCCCCTAATAACATTGCTGTATGACAATCATGTCCGCAAGCGTGCATCACACCATCCAATTCACTCTTAAATGACACCTGCGTTTCTTCACGGATTGGTAAGGCATCCATGTCAGCTCTCAAAGCTATACAAGCACCGTTAGCCTGACCAATCGTCGCCACAACTCCAGTTTCTGCAATACCGGCTTGGTAAGGTATATCGAGCTCATCCAGAGTTTTACGGACTAATTCACTGGATTTAAATTCCTCAAAGGCCAATTCAGGATGACGATGTAATTGACGACGTAAATCAATAATCCAATCCTTAATATTTTCGGCTTTTTCCAGTATTGTTGTTGGGTTTGTCATACTTATCTGGCTATTAAAAACATATTTTGTGATCACAATATGAAGGTGAGTGAGTCGATGGTTATTATTTCATATTTTCAGATAAAAATAATAAATTGAACTGTGATCACAATACATGCTAAATTCATCCAAATCAAGGTTCCTGCTAGTTATAGTCGAAAGGAGAAATAATGAACTCAACAGCTCGAGTCATAGTAATCGGTGGTGGTGTGGTCGGCTGCAGCATTCTTTATCATTTAGCTAAAAATGGCTGGAAAGATTGCTTATTGGTTGAGCGCCAAGAGCTGACATCAGGTTCTTCATGGCACGCGGCAGGAGGCTTGTTTACCATTACCAGCCCTACTGCCGTAGCTGAAATACATCGTTATACCTATAAAATTTACCCGGAGTTGGAAAAAGAAAGCGGTCAATCCTGTGGATTTCACGCTACAGGGGGGTTAAATGTATGCCGCAACCAGGAAGAAATGGATTACAACAAGACCCTACGAGGTGCCTGTCGTTACTTAGGCATAGACTCGGAGTTTATTTCTCTCGAGGAGGTTAAACAAAAAGCACCGATTATTGATACGTCCCATCTTGTCGGCGCACTTTGGGAGGAAGAAGGTGGTCATGTCGATCCGGCCGGAGTTACGCATGCCTTTGCCGCCGCTGCCAGGAAGCTTGGCGCCCAAATCTCCAGGTTTAATCCGGTGATAGAAACAAACCCACTTGCTAACGGACATTGGCAAGTTGTCACTCAAGATATGACTATTGAGGCCGAATATATTGTCAACGCTGCAGGTTTATGGGGACGTGAAGTAGCCGCGCTGGCAGGTATTACTTTACCTTTAGTGCCGGTTGAACACCATTATCTGGTTACCGAAGATATTCCTGAAATTGTGGCTATGAGTCACGAGTTGCCGCAAATCAATGACGGCGAGATAAACGGTTATGCGCGGCAGGAAGGCCAAGGAATGCTATTGGGTGCGTACGAAACACCCTGTATTCACTGGTCAGTGGACGAAACTCCTCAGGACTTTGGCCACGAGTTGCTGCAAGATGACTTATCCCGGATGGAATGGCATTTTGAAAAATCGATCGAACTCATGCCTTGCCTGGAAACTGCTGGAATCAAGCGTGTGATTAACGGACCAATGATTTTCTCGCCCGATCTGGGCCCTTTATTAGGACCTCATCCGGCATTACAGAATTATTTTTGCGCTAATGGGGTAATGACGGGTTTCAACCAGGGAGCTGGCATTGGGCGAGTCATTGCTGAGTGGATCATTGCTGGCGAGCCTCCGTTCGATATTTTTTGTTGGGACGTGGCACGTTATGGAGACTGGGCCAACAGAGATTACATGCTTGCCACCACTCGCTATTTTTATGAGCACCGTTCTGATCGTATTTATCCACAGCAGGAATTTGAGGCAGGACGTCCTATCAACAAACCGCCTGTCTACGACAAGTTGGCTGATGAAGGTGCGGTGTTCGGTATGAGCTTCGGGCTCGAGTATCCGTTATGGTTTTCCAAATCTCAACAGCCAGCACAAGACACACTGAGTTTCAGACAACCCAACTGGTGGCAAGCGGTTGCTGACGAATGCCTGCAAGTTCGTGAGCAGGCAGGGCTATTTGAGTTTTCTGCCATGGCCAAGTTTGAAGTTACAGGTGAACATTCACTTGACTGGTTAAATCAGGTTCTTGCCAATAAGATGCCAGAACGGGACGGACAGGTAAAACTGTCGCCCATGTTGAACAAAAATGGCAAATTAATCGGTGATTTCTCAATATCTCGGTTAGCGCATAATCGTTATTTTCTGTTAGGTGCAGACTATATGCAGTTAGCTTTTATGCGTTATTTCAATCAAACCCTGTCAAACAAAGGCGTTGAAATTAAAAACTGCAGTGACCAGTTAGCGGGGCTGCATTTGGCCGGGCCTAATGCACGAGCAATTTTAGAGAAGTTAGCTGAAGCTGATATGGGTAATACTGCATTTCCATTCATGCAGGTACGAAACATTACCGTCGCCGGTATAGAAAATGTCATTGTCATCCGCGTTTCCTTTACAGGTGAATGCGGTTATGAACTTTACTGTGCGCAAGATCAGCAAACCCGGTTGTTTGATGCCATTAGAGAAGCAGGGAAATCTCAAGAATTGGGACTGGTTGGCACTCGGGCCTTAATGATGAACCGCCTGGAAAAAAGCTTTCCGGCATGGGGTACAGAGCTTTCGGCTGACTACACGCCATATGAAGCGGATATCGGGCAATTCGTCAGGCTGGATAAGGAATCATTTATCGGTTGCGAGGCTACACAAAACTCATATGAGCAACTAAAAGAAAAACGTGTGACATTCACCGTTGATGCCGGAGATTGTGCCGTCTGGGGTGATGAGCCTGTGTATCGGGATAACCAGCTCGTTGGCTATGTAACCTCTGGCGGCTATGGAGCCTGGTCGAAGCAACATATCGCTCTCGCTTATGTTAAACCCGAAGCCATTGAAGCTAGTGCCAATTATCAAATCGAATTGCTTGGTCAGCTTAAACCCGCTAAGCTGCAAGTTGAACCACTTTATGACCCTAAAGGGTTAAGAATGCGTGAGTAAAGACTATTCAATTCATATTCAATATCCAATTCCCAATCAACAGACGTGGGCCGGAGGAGCTTGATTGATATTTATCTGAAAACTATTCACTTATATCAATCAGGGCTCAACCATGACCACATCAGACAAACGAAGAAGCAGACGCAACCGAAAAAAATCAACCCGTCAAACAAGTATCAATCAACCTGCTTTCAGAGCGGTTGAAAATCCTCTTACGCCGGTTGAATTAATCAGTGCCGATGAAATTGAATTTATTCATCAAAACTCTCTAGAGATTTTGCGTGATATAGGTGTCAAAGTTGATGACCAACGTGCGTTGAAACTATTAGCTCAAGTTGGTGCAGAAATTGACAACAGTACAAATCAGGTACGCTTTGATCCTGCACTAGTTGAACAAATGCTAACGGGATTGCCGTCAAGTTTTACTATTCATGCCCGTAATCCGGCTAAAACACTTGAAGTGGGTGGTAATAATTTAACCTTTGCTACCGTCTGTGGCCCTTCCTTCGTATCTGATCTTGATCAAGGCCGACGTGCTGGCACCTACCAAGATGTACAAAATTTCGTCAAACTTGTTCATAGTTTGAATATTTATCATCATGAAGGTGGCGCCGGCTTAGAACCGCTGGATTTACCTCCAGAATCACGTCATCTCGATATGATGTATGCACAATCAACCTTAACCGATAAAGCCTGGCATCCTAATTGGTTAAACAGTGCCAGCCGGGCACGTGATTGCATCGAAATGGCGAAAATTTCGCTTGGTCTTGATGATGAAGAAATTGCCCAAACACCAGCATTGATTGCAGGTATTAACACAAACTCTCCTTTGCTGATTGATGGCTCTATGTGCGATGGTTTGATTGAAATGGCACTAGCCGGTCAACCTGTTCATGCTACACCTTTTACTTTGGCAGGAGCCATGGCACCTGCAACCCTGGCAGGAGCAATTACCCAGCAAAATGCAGAGGTGCTCGCTTGTATTGTCATTGCCCAGGCCGCTAACCGAGGCTGCCCGGTATTCTATGGTCACTTTACTTCCAATGTTGACATGCGCAGCGGTTCTCCTGCATTTGGCACGCCTGAATATGCTCAATCGGTTCTGATTTCCGCTCAACTTGCCAGACGCTATAACATACCCATCCGTTCAAGCAACACCACTGCTTCGGCCGCTGTTGATCTACAAGCCACTTATGAAAGTGATATGTCTTGCTGGAGCTGCATTCTTAGTCATATAAATGTGATGATGCACGCCGGTGGCTGGCTTGAAGGAGGCTTGGTGTGTTCTTTTGAAAAGCTGATTTTGGATGCTGAAATACTGCAAATGCTAGCCGCCTTTCTCGATCCGGTTACCATTAATCGTAAAGAAACCGGTATTAGTGCAATACGTGATGTGGGAGCCGGTGGACATTTTTTTGCATCTGAGCATACACTTGAACGCTATAAAACGGCGTTCTATGAACCTATGCTTTCTGATTGGCGTAACTTCGAAACCTGGCAGGAAGACGGCGCTAAAACTGCCGAAGTCCGGGCTAATGAAATATGGAAGCAATTATTAAACGACTACCAAAAACCTCCTATCGACCCAGCTATTGAAGAGGAGTTAAATGAATATATGACAAAACGAAAATTCGAAATTCACAAAGCGATGACTTAATTACCCTTTACCCGCTGGTTCCACATCATAGTAAGCCTATGCTATAACCTGCTAGAGTTGCTTCGATAGCCATGTCATGCTGCGTAAAAAGTCACCGAATTTTCATAGTCAAATATTACTCCCTTGTCAGTTGGGTCAAGAAAGCAGAATAGGGACATAGCACAATTTTCAATACATCATGTATTGATGCTGAATAATTGAACTACGCCCCTAAGGTTGTGTTGATTTATTACTGTGTACAAACAGCAGCGTTACGGTCGTTATATAACAACTCAACTTGTTCCAGGATCAATGCATGGTTGCCGAAATAACAGATTTCATCAATCGGCCCTTTGAAACCGTTGTAGGCTGCCGCCGAGGCCCCAATACGTAAACTTGAACTGGGGGTTGAGGTAACATCCACATTGGCAGCGCTGTCATCTTGCAAGACACCATTGATATAAAGTGACATGGCTCCATTTGTATCGACCACACCAACGGCATGATGCCACTGTGATACGGCCATAGTATTATTTGACTTTACATCATGTATGGGCAGATTGTTATTATTGTCTTTAACTCTAAACGCCAGTTTGCCGTTGATCAGAATGAGTTCCCAGGCAAGCCAGGGGGCAGCATCAATACGCTGTCGAACGATCACTCCATTGCCGGTATTGCTGCTATTCATCTTAAACCAGGATGAAATGGTAAATGCCTTTTTCTGCAAATTCGCACTGGCTGGAATCTGAGCGTATTTGTTAGCCGTGTTATTGCCATTGAACCACAGTGCATTTCCCAGTATCCCCTGAACTGACGATGGTGAATTAATTAAATCGCCGTCGTGATTACCGGTGACATCATCGGCCGAAGTTGAATTTTCAAGAGGCCAATAAGCTGTTGGCTGAGGAAGGGTGATGCTGGTTGTCGTCGGTTCACTTTTATATAAGGATAAAAATCCTTTTTCCTTGGCCTCAATAGCCGTATTTAGGGTTTTGTCTTTAATAATGTTGTAATCATAATGGTTATTGAAGGCGGTGTTTTTGCTTGAAAACCGGCGGCCCGCATTGGCAATAGTCACATTTGTGCTGTTTATGACTTCAAATAAACCACGGCCGCCCCCTGAATTGCGAGGCGCTCATAACCGACAATCGAAATATCGGTTGAATTTTTGATAAAGAATAGTGAATGAACATTATCAGGGTCGTTATCGTCAACAATGGCGACAGAATGTTCCGGAACGGTTGAGCTTTCCGCTTTTATGCCATAGATAGAGACGTTGGCCGAATTGTTAAGTTCACACATGGAACCCCGGGGCATGGTTCGATGCTGGCAGTGAAAAGGATAAAAAGACAGTTCGGGGGCTATACCATCACCATCATTATCATTGCTAATTTGCAAATGCCGGAATTTTGTACTCAACCCGAGGCGTTCTTGCTGCGGGTTATTGTCATAAACGATATATGATTGATTTTCGCGTAAATTGTTATCATAGGTAATAGGATAGTCGGTTGTGGTGCAGCTTTTATCGGGTTGCCCGTTAACAGCATCTGGCCGATACCCGCCTGCAAGGACTATTCCATACCATTTTCCACCACCATTGTTGGCTATTCGAATGGCTTTAATGTCACCCGGATCGCCATAGTCTTGCCGGTATGAAATATCACGAAAAATGGATCCGCCGCCGGATTGCCAATAGATGGCATAAGCCTGCGGATCATAGTTGGGGACATCGTTAGTAAATGTTCCGTCTTTAGTTGCTTCAGGAATGATTATTCCCAAATCCGCCATTGTCGATTGACTGGTATTGATTGCAGTTGAAATGACAGGTTTATCACTGGTGAGGGTGCCGAAATCTGATTCCAACACGGTAGAATAGCGGCTGGTTCCGCATAAAACTGTATTTTCTCTTAACGATATCGTATTAGTTAATTTATAAGTTTCCAGTTCTTCGCTGTTCTCTTTCAATCCCAAAGATGGCAGGAAAACCCTGGTTGTGTTTCCTGCGTTATTAATGGATTGTTGAATGGTCTCGCGATGATCGGCTCCCGGAGGAATAGTTACAGTATCTACATTTTCGCCCTCGATATTACATAATCCAAGACCATAAGTGTGCCGATCAATTAAATCGCTCTCAGGAGTGGCGTTATTGTTGATTGCGACTGAATAGACACTATTGGTGCTAGCAATACCTTCGATATATTTAGCATGAACATCATTGCCGGCCTCACCATATTTCACTTCCGAATAGGCATATTCTTCAACATGTGTCCAGTTTGACGGATTAGTTGAGGTAAGATTATTCGATGGATTGGTGCCATTGTATAAAATCTCGGAGGCCCCGGTGAAATATACATTTTTAAAATATACGGAGCTGCCTTGATTGTGCAGCATGATTTCCGGAGTATTGGCCGTGTTTGTATTTGCTTTTATTGATCCGTCAACAAGGGACAGATGGCTTCCGGCAGGTTTGGATGATTGGTGTATTAATTTTTCTTCGTTGGCGCTGTCATTAGTGGAAATAACCAGGCCATTATCATGCTCAATATCAAAACCAACAATCACTAACGGCCCAAAATGATTGAATACGATAGGGGTTTCTTCCTGGTCTTTCAAAGTCAGACCTGTAACAAGCGTCGCACCGCCGCCTATGCTGGGAGATACTTTAACATTGTCAATATATTTTATTCCCGGTATATAAATGCCGTGTTTGCCGCCAATTATGTTTACATTATAAGTGTAGCCGCCAGATGAATTAAGGTAATACAAACCGGCAAACCCGGTGCCTACGTCAATATCCACTTCTTGAATTGAAGAGCCTTCAGCACCACCATGTCGAATACCTACGGCGCCCGGATTATTGCCAACTTCAATTTTCAAGTTTCGTACTACCTGGTTCCAGTCTTTACCGTGGTGGGTTTCATCCGGTGTTGTGAGTTCCTTCTGAGAGTCGTTTAATCGCCATAATGAGATCACAGGTTTGGGTTCAAAGGGATCGGCAAGAGTGGTTGCAACTCCCGGTCTGAGGCGGATAGCCGGTTTGCTGGAACCACAATAAGACCCCTGTAAAATCTGTCCAAATCGGGTTTTGCTGTCATTGTTCCGATGACCCTCCCAATCCATTGTTACTTTAAGAGTATTATTGACCAAATATTTGCCCGGGCTAAAATACACAACTCGTCTGGTTTTATTGGCTGCATCAATTGCACTTTGAATGGCTGTAGTATCATCAAAGGCATCAAGTTCAGACTGAGTGGCCGTATTTAAATTTGGACAATCCCATCGGTCAACGCTTTGATTGGCCATATGAGCGCGTACCGGCTCAAACCCATACTCACGTAAATCTGTGTCCGATAACCATTTACATCCTGCCGGATCAAGTGCAGCAAAAACCGACGTAGTGAAAATAGAAAACAGCATTAGCGCAAACAAAAATTGTCGAAACAACCTGCGGGTTAAATATTGAATCCGGCTTTTAATAGTGCAATTGAATTGTAAATTGCCTTGATCTGTCATCATAATTATCTCTCGTTTAAAAATAAATATTGAATATTTGTTTCTCATCCTGAGGCTGGAATAGCCAGCGATATCTGAGTTAGTAGGATTTAAATTTAGGCAATTAACTTGTATAGATTACATTAATAAGCATAAATAATATCGACTGGATATTAACCAAATGCTAAATAATGATAAATACGCACAAGTGCGTATATGGATATGGAATGGGTCAGCACAATTCCCCCAACTTTCATGAAAATTCTGCTACGCCCTTAGTTGTTTCGCGATTGCGATCAATCCCAATGAGGCAATAAGGCAGGCCAAATACCAGCTCAATATATAGACAAGCAGTAAAATGACCATCTGTAAAAAGGCTGTAGAAAATAAAGAAAGCTTCATTATCATCAGACCATATAATGCGTAGAGCAAATCAAGTTGAATAGGGATATAAAATTGTGTTGAGTACGACCACCCACAACGGCATGACAGCTGGATGCAGAAGATTCGCTCCCTGATAAGGAAACTTAACAGCACGAACAAAAAAGCACAGGTAGCGCTAATCGAACAATGCACGCAGTGATAGTTAAACAAGCGAAAATGTTTTTAAAGCTGTTGATTCTTATTGATCTTGAACGCAGTATAAATAAGATTATTGCCTGTATCGTGGGCTGGAGTAATCAAATCACTATCCGATCTGAAAATCACTGCTTAATCGCGGATATTTGAATTCATGTGCTTTCCAAATGGGAAGAGATCAGCAACCGGCAAGCGCTTGCTTTGGGAATTTTCAATATAGGGTATAAATAAAAGAGTGTAATTTGTTATTTTATTGAAACCACGTCTGGCGTTTAAAAGAATTCCTAGATTCCCACCGGAGCCTGTGCTGACCCCGGATCGGTGTCTGGGGTGACGGATTCAGCGCGGAAATGACAGTTTATAAAATCCAGCAGTAACTAAATTTCAATTAACCCTTAAACCACCAGCGCTCGGTATTACGATAACCATCGACCGAAAAGATGCTGGAAATGTGTTCCGGTGTACCGATTTTATCGCTGACAACATTAATCACATTAGCAAACACAGGGGCAATCATGCCACCTTCATCGCTGATGATCTGTTGGATTTCTCCATATAACTGTTTGCGCTTGGTTTGATCAAGTTCAGCGCGTGCTGCAATTAACAACTCTTCAAACTTATCATGATTCCAGTGAGTTTCGTTCCAGGATGAATCTTTTGAAAATGCTAGAGTCAGCATCAAATCTTCAGTTGGGCGACCGCTCCAAAACGAAACACAAATAGGCACTTTATTCCAGACATTAATGAAATAACCATCAGTTGGTTCGCGTTTGACATTTATATTGATTCCGCCTGCGGCAGCTCTTTCCTGAAATAACACAGCCGCATCCAAACCACCAGCATAAATATCGGTAGCATAAAGATCTATATCAAAACTCTCTAAGCCGGCTTGTTTAAGGTGGAACTTTGCTTTGTCCGGGTCGTATTTGCGTTGTGGCAAATCTTCATTAAAGTAACGTTGTGATTTAGAAACGGGATGATCGTTACCCAGGTAACCATGACCGTTCAAAACCGTTTGCAGCATAGTTTCTCGGTCAACGCAATATTTCATCGCCAAACGAATATCATTATTATCAAATGGCGGCTGATCCACCAGCATCGGAAAGGTGTAGAACACATTGCCGGCAATTTCCTGAATGTTAATACCCTCAACTTTTTCTAATAATGCCAAGGTTTTTAAATCAGGCTTATCAACCACATCTACAGTTCCTGTTCGGATGGCGTTCATACGAGCAACGATATCCGTAATACTCAGGCTTTCGACCTCATCAAAATATGGCCCGTCTTTATAATAATTGGGATTACGCTTGGTAAAAGCACGTACGCCAGGCACCCAGTCAACTAAGGTATATGGACCTGTTCCAATGCCATCCATCCATTCTTTATCCATACTTCCCGCTGGCGCTATTGGAAATGGATTGGCCGACAAGGTAAATGGAAAATCAGCATTGCCCGTTGCTAGCGTAAAAACCACAGTATCTTTTCCATCAGCCTTAATATCAACGATATCCTGTACCAGTGCTTTGCCTACTGATCTGGAATCTTCACCTCGATGAACGTTGATTGAATGCACGACATCGGCTGAATCAAAAGTTTTACCGTTGTGGAATTCAACACCTTTGCGCAACTTGAATGTCCAAGTTACCGCATCGGGCGAGGCTTCCCAACTTTCTGCCAGGTCACCGGCAATTTCACCCGTGCCCGTTACTTCTGTCAGGTTATTTAACAATTGCCACTGCACGTTGACTTGATGACAATCACCATGGCCCAGCACACCAAAAAGCGTATCCGCGGTGTTACCACCGCTCAAACCCTGACGCAAACGACCGCCAACTTTGGGCGCATTGGCCTTGGCTTCTTCGATCAAAATAGCGTTAGGAATGGCGGCCGCTAATCCAAGGCCAGTAGCCTGCTTAATAAAATCCCGGCGTGATAAGCGGCCTTCAGAAAAACGTTGTTGTAAACGTTCAAATTTATGCATCATCATCTCCTGTTGTGTGCGGTTTTATGCCTTTGGCAAGGCTCTATGTTGATAATCTATCAAGCCAATGCTCCTATCCTAAGATGATTCAAGCTCAGCCTCAAGAACTATTGAACTCAGTCAGCAAACCTGCAAGTATAATCGCAGAGCATGGATTATTATCAAAGCCAAGAATATCCTCTGGATGTTTAACATCACTAAATGGCCATTTTAGCTCTAAAGAGGTTTAGTCGTTGCCTTTTTGAAAAAGCGTCGGGAAGTCTGGACACAAGATTGGTTGAAATCCAAGATCGAGAAATTGGTTGATTTACCTGAACAGCATTTGATCTATTCAGTGAATGGCTTCATTTATACAGATTACTAAGAGTTGTTCATTTATCAATGTCTTATTGGAAACCAAGTCAAGAATTAGCTTCACATAGGGTCGTAGTGCGAATCATGCGACGAATTTTGCCAGAAAAATCATTAATCGGATAATGTAAAGTGAAGCGATTGTCCCACATAATCACCCCGCCTGACTGCCAACGAAAACGACAGGTAAATTGATGATTTTGCATGTGGTCAAAAAGATAATTCAACAACGGTGCTGATTCTTCTACGGTCATATTTTCGAATCGATTGGTAAACATGCGATTAACAAAAAGTCCATCGCGATTGCTCGCTGGGTGAGTTCTGACAACAGGGTGTACTGCGGAGTAAGCAGGAACTTCTCTATTTTCGTACCAGTGATAACAATGTACTGCATTAAGCTTTCTTAATACTTCCTTTAGACCTTCAGACAAAGATTCAAATGCAGCGATAGTACTAGCATAAGCCGTATCTCCGCCTACCTCAGGTACCTCAATGCCATGTAAAATCGAAACATAAGCGGATGGATCCTGCCAGCTAACATCGGTGTGCCAGTTCTCTCCACCAAACATTTGACTATCTTCTGGGTTACGCAATAACTCCAAAACTTCCGCACAATCCGTAAAACCATTATTCACTATGGGATGTAAAAACGGTGGTCCAAAAAAACACCCTAACTGACTTAATTGAAAACGATCTAGCTGTTAGTCTGGAAAATACAGGACTAGATAGTCATTAAGCAGTGATTTGACCTGATTTAACAGCCCATGATCTGCTTCAACCAAACTAATATCTCTAACTATTGCACCTAATGCACCTGAGACAGGCGAAACATTCATAATGATTCCAGTTCCCTAATCTTAAGACCAATTGTTTTATCACAGATAATGAAACTCCCCGCCGTAAACGGCGGGTATCTATTTTGCTTTGAATGTTATCCCGAGGCAAGCCAACCCTCGCTAGCGATTAAAATGTGTCTATTGAGCTGAGCTTTTCCATTTAGAGTACTCTGATTTCAAACAGTGTCCACAAGGTCGGTAACCCCATTCCCGTGCTTTTTGTTCAGAAGCAAAAAATACTCTATATCCCCGTTTCATTCTTTTACCTGAAGAGCAGTTTAATTTTCCATAAATCTTTAACTTTCTGTTACCAGCCAGGGTAATCTCACCACAGCGTATTTTCGATCTCAAGGTTAGATTATCGATTTTGCTATGATGCAGCATCGTGAAAAATAATTCCCAAGGTGTAACGCTCTCCATGATGAACCTCACTTACACCGTGTTTTACATTCACACGATAATAACCTCGAACACCTTTTGTGGGTTTAAAATTTGTAGTAAAAATAAGCATATCACCTTGATTGGGGTTCAAAACAATCGCCCTGGATTGTGCCCTGGGAATCTGCTGTGTCAGAACAAATTCACCGCCACTGTAGTCAACATTAGGTTGAGATAAAACGACTGCCGCCTGCATCGGAAAGTAAACATCACCATACAAATCCTGATGTAAAGTGTTATAACCGCCCTGCCCATATTTCAGAATTAACGGTGTTGCCTGACACTGATTATGCGTTTTACATTGAGTCTGTAATTGCTGTAGTTGTTCCGGGAATCGCTTGCTAATATCTAATGCCTGCATCCATGAATTGGCCACCGGCACCAGATGGGGATAGAGCTGTTCTCTGACTAACTGAACCATATCAGGCAGTGGGTAATCATAATATTTATACTCTCCTTTTCCAAAGCGATACCGTTCCATGACTACTGTTTTACGATAAATAGTCTGGTTACTGTATTGATTAATCAGCGCCTGAGATTGTCTTACAGACAACAGGCTAGGCAAAATAGCGTAGCCTCTCTCTGTAAGGCTGACTGCAATCTGCTCCCAGTCAGCTCCCTGAATTCTACGGGCAATCATGTCCATTTATTGAATCTCAGTTGCTGCTGCTTCCCAGCCAATTATGGCCGCTTTACGATTGCTGCCCCACATATAGTTGCCCAAATTTCCACTCGCTTGAATAACTCGATGGCAGGGAATTAAATAAGCGACCGGATTGTGACCAATAGCCGTACCCACCGCTCTTGAAGCCTTGGCATTACCAATATTTTCAGCGATAGCACCGTAGCTGCTTAAGCCTCCCATGGGAATTTTCAATAGGCTTTCCCAGACTTTGAGTTGAAAGTCTGTACCATGCAGATGCAGTTTAATTTGATCAAGCTGGGTCAAATCCTTTTGGAAAACAAACAGTGCGTTTTGCTGATACTGATCGACAATTTGGTCATAGTGTGCCTTGGGAAAATGCGAGCGCAAATTAGCCAGTGCTTTGTCCTGATCGCTTTCAAAAGAAATATGACAAATCCCCTTTTCGGTGGACGCCACGATCAATTTTCCGAACGGGCTTTCGGCAAAACTATAATTAATCCTGAGATTAACTCCCTGGTTTTTATATTCGCCCGGCGTCATGGCTTCGATATTGATAAATAAGTCATGCAATCGGCTGGTTCCGGATAAGCCGGTTTCATAGGCAGTATCCAGTAGACTATGCTCTCCTGTTTTAAGTAATTGCTTGGCATAATCAATGCTCAAATACTGGATGAATTTTTTTGGGCTAACCCCGGCCCAGTCAGTAAACATACGCTGAAAATGAAAAGGACTTAGTCCAACCTCACCCGCAACCTCATCCAAAGAAGGCTGATCCTTGAAATTTGAGCTAATGTAATTTATCGCTTTAGCGATACGTTGATAATTAAGTTGTTCGGTGTTTTTCATCTTATCTATTCCTAACTATGAGTTAATCATAGTAGAAATATATAGAACCATGCTAACCAACTCGACCCGGTTCTTGCGATGTTTATTTTTAAATCTGGAATCATGGAATATTTAAAGTTCTGCACTTATCGAAACCGGTCAATCAAATCTGAAAGTTTTTCCAGTTGCTGTCCATTGTCATCAAAATTTTCAGGAGCTAGCCATTGCTCATAGGCTTTTTTTAGCTGTGGCCATTCGTCATTCAGCATAGAATACCAGGCCGTGTCACGATTGCGGTTTCGGTAAATCATGTGTTTTCTGAATATACCGTCGTAACTAAAACCAAATCGTATCGCTGCTTTTCGCGAGGCAGCATTGAGCGCATCACATTTCCATTCATAGCGTCGATAACCAAGATCTTCAAATGCCCTTTTCATCATCAAATACATGATTTCAGTTGCAATTGCAGTTCGTTGCAATTTCGGTGAAAACGAAATGCTACCAACCTCGATCACACCATGTTCGGGTTTAATTCGCAAATAACTCGCCATCCCAACAGCTTTTGCTGTTTTTTTCTCAATTAACACATAACTTTGTGGGTCTTTTTGTTGCCGGGCATGCTCGAGCCATTGTTCAATGCTTGCTACTGTTTCAAATGGACCATCGAACATGTATGTCCACATCTTGTCATCCCTATCAATAGCATAGGCCTCAAATAAATCTTGAGCATGACTTTCAACATTAATGGGTTCGATGCGGCATAAGCGCCCCTCAAAGGAAATATAGGGGGGAAACTGTGCTGGTGACCAATCGGCTAGCGATTCGCCAATGGGTTGACCTAGTTCATTAACAGCATTTGTCATCTTTGAATCTCCAGTAATCGTTTAACAACTTTACTCAGCTCGGACTTACCTGTGAATTCATTTTTTCTATTCGGTGTCTGGACAAATGTCTGAGCAAACCAACCATTGCTTCAGCACCTGCCATTACAGCGACTAGAACAAGTAAAACTTTCATCCCTACTGTTATAATCATCCAGCCAGCGATAAATGGAAAGCCAAAAATGCCGACGAAATAAAACAGCGACAATATCTGCATGGACTGAGCCACGAGATCACCATCGGCATCATTGGCGGCCATAGCCGCGATAATGGGATAGGAAACACCATATCCAATACCGAACAAACTGGCGCCAATGATGTAAAGCAACGAATTGTTTCCCAGGTAGTAAAACAGAATGACGCTAGCGGTCATTACGAATAACAACAAAGCAATCACAAGATAAGGATATTTACCTCCTCCAAAACCGGCGAAGGCAATTCGCAGGACGATAACAGTAAAGGTATAAGACAGGAAATAATGTGAATAATCCAGCGCATTGGTTTTGGCATATACCGTTTGGAAATTAGTCATCCCGGAAAACACGCAAGCTCCGATACAAACCATGATGATAGGAATTATCGCTGGCGACTGGGCAACCCTTGCAAAAGCTATCAGGCTGAGCCGGGCATTGTCTTTGGCAATACTATTGGAAAGTTGTTCGACCGGTTTAATCAGGACATAAAAACAAACAGCACTCAAGATACAGGCAATACTATTAGCGATAAATGCCTGATGAATACCAATTCCCTGCTCGACCAGGTAATAGCCGAATACTGGACTTAAACCAAAACCGGCCATCATAAAAGCAGCCTGTAACGAGAAATAGCGGACTCGATTAGGGCCATCAGCAAGTTGACTCATGATCACCGGAATCAAGGCATAAAACAACCCCCAACCTGCCCCCAACAAAACACCAGCAATGAATAAACTAATACCAAAGCTTGTGGCCTGACCAAAGATAAACAAAGACATGGTGATCAATAAACTCGATAACGCTAACGTCTGTAAGCGACCAATTAAGCTGGTGAGATGACCACTAAAAATAATCACCACAATGGTTGCAATAGCGGCGGCAAATAAAACTGCACCCACATCTTTTTCATCGGCACTAAAAGTTTCAAATAGAGGTGGAAACAAGAATGTCAGACCGTAAGCCCCGGCCTGGAAAAAGGTCGCAATAAAAATAAGCGTCAAAACAATTTTTTTACTCATTGTTGTCTATCACTTAACAAGTGTTATTTAGTCACTGATGGTTTTAGAATAAGCTAAAATTGTCCATTCAAAAATAGCCAGTTTTAAATAAAATTAGCAGTCCAATTTAATGAAGAATTCGATCTTAGATTTAACCAAGAATAAAGATGATTCATCAGTGCTATATATCCAGATTACCGACATGTTACGTCAGCAAATACAATCTGGAAAACTGAAGGCCGGGATGAAATTAACACCTTCAAGGCATTTAGCTATTGAATTGGGAGTTTCTCGTACTACCGTCACCACTGCATATGATCAATTAAAGGCAGAAGGTTTTATTTATGGGCAAGCCGGTTCTGGTTTTTACGTAAATCCAATTGGCAATATCGAGTTAAAGCCAGCGAATGCCAAGGCGTGCGAATTCAAAATTGATCTAAATCAGCAGCCAATTAAGATAGCCCATCCAAGCTCAGCCGATATGCGCCTTTTCCCATACCGGCAATGGGCCAGATGTGTTGCTAAGGTGGCACGCACTGAGCCAAAAGCCTTACTTGATTCAACCGATGTTTTTGGCGATATCGAATTGCGTAAGCAAATAGCCTTATACCTAGAACAATGGCGAGGTCTAATTGTTCATCCGGGGCAAGTCATTGTCACCGCAGGCTCAATCGATGCGCTGGAAATTTGTATTCGCACACTAATTGGACAATCTGATCTTATTGGGCTTGAAGACCCTGGTTATTTACCCTTAAGGCGTTTTATTCAACAGCAGCAAATTACTCCTGTCTGGTTGCCTGTCGATGAATGTGGAGCAACTGTGCCTAAACCACGGCCTAAAAGTAAAACCCCGATACTGGTTGTCTTAACACCATCACATCAATTTCCACTTGGTGGTGCTATGCCCCCTGCTCGTCGTGCTGAATTTATCAATTGGGCTCAGAAGACAGGTCATTGGATTATAGAGGATGATTACGACAGTGAATTCAGATATGCAGGCCACCCGATTCCAGCCTTATCTGGATTGTCTGAAAATACCCATTCAATCTATATCGGCAGTTTTGCAAAAATATTTTCAAGTAGCTTAAGACTGGGGTTCCTGGTCTTACCTCAGGAACTAATCGCTCAATTTGACCGAACACTTAAATTCATGTCCTCTAAAGCTTCAATTTCACCTCAACGGGCACTGGCTTTATTCATACAAGGAGGTGAATTTTATCGTCATCTCAGGCGAGTGCGCCGTATCTATGCCGAGCGCAGAAAACTTCTGATGCAACTGTTGAATGAGGAGCTTGGGAAAATAGTCAGATTTGATGACCATCAGGCCGGAATGCAGATCGTGGCTAAATTACCCAATGATTATAATGATATTGAAATATCAACATTAGCTAGACAACGGGGTTTTACCACTGATGCTTTATCTGCACACTACGTTAATCCACCAAAAAATTCTGGATTATTACTCGGGTTTTGTGCCTATGATGAAAGTGAAATAAGAGAAAATATTCACCTGCTAAAAAAAATAATCACCGAATTTTCGAGCTCTCGAAATTTATAATCATCTATCCAAACATTGTTCGAGCAGAGCTAACTAAATTATCCGTGTACTTGATCAAACTGAAGTACCATGACTTGTGTACTCATAAGAATCTGAAGTCAAAGATCCAGCATCTGATCAATCAGCCAACTTTTAAAGTCCATGACGATTTCACGACCAACTCGATTGTTCGGAATCGTCAAACAATAAGGCTGAGAAAGTTGAAGATGATACTTACTAATACGCACCAAAGAATTGTCTTTCAAGTATGCGCAGGCCAACATACCTTGACACAAAACCACACCAAGCCCACTTATAGCCAGATCAATTGCCGTTTTGGAGTAATTCGTAACCAGCCCGGATTCAATATGCCATCCTGCAGATAGCCCTCTGTCATCAAACCAGTTTTTCCATGTTGGGAAAGTTGCTGCTGACGGCCCCCAATCTGTGTGAATTAGCGAAGTATTGAGTAATTGCTGCGGGTGATCGAAAGGACCATGCTGTTGCAAAAACTCTGGGGAGCAGGCTGGGAATACTGTGTCGGTCAAGATCTCTTCAGTCACGAAATCGGGATAGAAAAACTTGCCGTAAGTCATGCGGATATCGATAGCGTCTTTTTCAAACGCCACCGGGTCTTCTTCACCACGCAAAGAAAAATCAACCGGCCCATATTGAGCAGTAAAATCGAAAATCCTTTTACTTAACCAGTCTACTGCTACCGAACTAGGAATCGAAATAACCAATTTTCGTTGTGGCGTATTGGCTTTTAGCTTTTGTGCGACCTGATTTAGTTCATCAAATGCCATACTGACATGGGGCTGGATTTCTAAACCTGCTTCGGTTAGGGTAATACTGCGATTGATACGGTGGAAAAGCTTACGGCCAACCTGATTTTCCAGATTTCGAATTAGCTGGCTCACTGCCGCTGGGGTGATTGATAATTCTTGTGCTGCTGCAACAAAACTGCCGTTTCTAGCTGCAGATTCAAAAGCTTCAAGTGCTTTGAGTGAAAGGTTGGTACTCATAAATCTACTGGATTCCCGCATACGCGGGAATGACGAAAAAGCAATTTTTGAAAGTCATCAACGCAAATAATAATTAAGTTTTTCTTTCCTATTATTAATATTTTATCCTTTTTAGTTATGTAAATCTTGTGATAATTTTGTAAACATTATTCAGGTTATCCTTTCAAAGCACAAAGCAACTTGAAACCACATTGACTATAAGAGAAGCTGATGGATTCACGTAAATTTATTGCATCGCTAAGTCCCGAGCAAAAGAAATCATTAACTGAGAAAAATGATTCTGATGGTATTAAGTCATTAATATTCCATTTTGGAGGCATAGTAGTTTTAGGATTGCTAATCTTAATGGATACGGCCTGGACTCCTGTATTTATGCTGCTGCAGGGAATTTTTATTATTTTCTTATTCACTTTGTTGCATGAGACTGTGCATAAATCACCGTTTGCTTCACCAACAATCAACCGCATCGCTGGCTTAATCAGTAGCTACTTGATTTTGCTGCCAGCAGAATGGTTCCGTTATTTTCATTTTGAGCATCATCGTCATACTCATATTCCTGGTAAAGATCCAGAACTGGATGAACCAAAACCGACAACCTTGGTTGAATACATCATTCATGTCAGCGGTCTCCCAACCTGGTACAGCCATATCAAAACAATTTTTATGAATGCCTTTACCGAATTTGACTACCGTTTTGTTCCAAAATCCTCACACGATAGAATTCGTACCGAAGCTCGGATGATGTTGGCAACTTATGCATTATTATTGATCCTTTCTTTAATTACACAAAGTGCTGTATTGCTTTATGTGTGGATTATCCCTGTAATTCTTGGTCAACCCTTTCTGCGTCTTTATTTAATGGCTGAACATGACCGCTGCCCATTTGTTGCCGATATGTTCGCAAATACTCGCACGACCTTCACCAACAAGTTTGTTAAGCAACTAGCCTGGAATATGCCTTATCATGTAGAACACCACACTTACCCCAGTGTTCCATTTCATAAACTACCTGAGTTGCATAAATTAATACGTAATCATTTACTGGAAACGGAAAAGGGATATGCCCGATTCAGCCAGAAATATATTGAGAGTTTGATTGATTAAGGGTTGTCATCCCGACCGTAGTGGAGGGATCTCCCAACGACTGTTCGGGGTGTTGATCAAGGTCTGTATTTCGATTATAGAAGTATCTAACTCAAGGAAATTCTGGATAATGCCACTGGCATTTCCACAATGACGGTGGTGGAAAAAACACGCGCAACAGAATAAGACAGCAATATTAAAACGATTGTATCGCCTTTGTATTGCAGTCGTTAGAATAGCCTGATGTCCGCAAACATCGAACAACACTTTTTAGGCGGCATTGGGCATGCGTTTTCTGATCGTAATTTTCGGTTTTATTCCATCGGCGCGATCACAACCTGGGTCGGATTTTTTGTCCAACTTGTAGCCGTTTCCTGGTATGCCTGGGAGCTAACCCATTCAACAACCTGGTTGGCCATTGTTGCGTTACTGGACATTGTGCCTAATATTGTGCTGATGCCATTGGCAGGTGCCATCGCCGATCGTTATGATAAATACAAGATGATGGGCTTTGTCAGCTTGCTGGCCTTCATTCAGGCATCCATGATAGCTATTCTTGCCTGGACTGATCTGTTAACCATTTGGCCATTCGCGTTTTTAGTTTTAATTCACGGTATCATCATCAGCTTTATGGTGCCGGCTATGTATGGCATCCTTCCGCGATTTGTACACCGATCTCGTTTAACTTCAGCTATCGCAGTAAGTTCTTCTTACTCCCAACTGGCTGTTTTTTTAGGGCCGGCCATTGCAGGCTGGGTCATTTCTTCATATGGAGTAAGTGTCGCCTTTGGGCTTAACGCATTGGCTTACATCATTTATTTGATTGCTTGGGCCTTTCTACAAACACCTGACGACTTTATTAAGCCCACAAAAAGCACTAATTCTTTATTTGGGGATATCGCAGACGGCTTTAATTACATTCGATCTCATCAAGGTATTTCGGCTTTGTTGAGCCTCCTTTTAGTGGGAGACGCTTTAGGCGCCAGTATTTTTTATATGGCACCGGCTTTTGCAAATGAAATACTGGACATGGGTGTTGTGGGTGTTTCGGTTATTCTATCCGCCAAGGGCATAGGCGCCGCTTTAGCGGCAATTTGGATTGCATATGGCGGTGAAAAGGCCGCAACAGCACAAAGACTACTGTGGGGCTTTTTTGTTTTTATTATGGCGGTATACGCTATTTTCCTGATCCAGAATATTTATATCTCAATTTTGGCTTTTGCCTTATTAGGGATGGCAGCAGAAACCTATCACACCATTATGAAGTCACTGATTCAATTATCCGTATCTGAACAACAACGAGGTCGGGTGATGGGCACCATGTTCATGCTGGGTCAATTTGCCTCAGGGGTTGGCACTTATCTAATCGGCTATTTTGCAGTCTCTAATGGGCTAGTAACTCCAACGCTAACCGCTGCGACCATATGCCTTGTGGTTTGGCTTATTTATTTTTTGAATCGACGGCGATTCATGCATAGATTCAAGAAATCGTATGAAATTTGAAAACATCTTCCAGCATGGGAAATTATTCGATTGCCGTAATCCTTAGCTCTAGTTATGCTCTAGTCAATTCTAATCGAACTTAAAACATGCCTAGTTCAACCAAACCCACATTCCGATCAGCACTAGCTGCTTCGCTATCGCTGTTAATAGGTTTTGGCATCCTGATGCTGGGTGATGGCCTGCAAGGTACGTTGCTGGCTGTAAGAGCTGATCAAGAAGGTTTTTCAGCCAGCACCACTGGTTTGATTATGTCTTCGTTTTATTTTGGCTTTTTAGGTGGCTCGCTGATGACACCCAAAATTGTGGTGCGGGTCGGCCATATTCGGGTGTTTGCTGCTCTGGCGGCTTTAGCATCGGCAGCCATTTTAGTTCATGCTGTATTTGTCGATATTTATGCCTGGATCGGGCTGCGTCTGATCAGTGGGTTTTGTTTCGCCGGTTTGTATGTAGTGGCCGAAAGCTGGTTAAACGACAAAGCTACTAATGAGATTCGAGGCAAAGTTTTATCACTGTATATGATCGTTACCTTCACTGGTGTGGGTCTTGGTCAATTACTGCTTAATTTAGCCGACCCCATGGGCTATCCATTATTTATTTTAACTTCAGTATTGATTTCAATTGCTGTAATTCCGCTGCTTTTATCAGCCTCACCATCACCGAAATTTGAATCCTCTGAAAGCATGAAACTGACCGAAATGCTAAAGCTTTCACCATTAGGCTCATTGGGCATGTTTGTTAATGGATTAGTGATGGCCGGTTTTTTCGCCTTGGGCCCCGTTTATGCCAGCCGCATAGATTTTAATCTCGAGCAAATATCTTATTTTATGACGGCGGCTGTGTTTGGCACAGTATTGTTGCAATTACCTATCGGTATCATTTCTGACCGATTTGACCGTCGTTGGGTGATCATCATTATTGCTGCATTAGCCGCTATCACTGCTGAGGGTTGTACAGTTTATACGCCAGACGATCTGTCATTAGTATTATTACTCGTGGCCCTATTCGGAGGGCTGGCCATTCCTTTATATTCACTTTGTATCGCCTACATTAACGACTGCCTGGATCCAAGCCAGATGGTGGCTGCAAGTGGCAGTTTAGTACTAATCGGTGGTATCGGGGCTGTTTCAGGGCCGGTCGTCATTGCTGCCATCATGGACAAATTTGGCAATGACTACTTTTTCGGCTGTATGAGTGGCGCTTTGGCTTTGTTAGCGTTATTCGGCTTATTAAGACTTAAAAAACGCAAACCCATTCAGCCACACAAACGATCAACCGCCATCCCAACTGGTTATCATCCTTCCAGTACTGTGATTGAAAACATGCAGGAATATGCTAAAGACGAAAGTGAGGAAAGTAATGAGTGATAAGATGAAAGTGACTGTCGTTCAATTTACCAATGACCAAGATATTTTGGAGCAGGAATTTACCCAACTAACTCATCATGCACTGACGAATAATTCACAATTTATCTTACTACCGGAGATGCCATTTTTCGATTGGCTGGCTGCAAGTGATCAGCCTAATTCAGAAAATTGGCAACAAGCTCTTGATGTTCACGATGGCTGGATTTCACGTCTAGGTGAATTAAATGTTGACGCTGTTTTATCCACTAGACCAGTAATTAATAGCGTAGGCTCAAGACGTAATCAGGCTTATCTTTGGGATAGAGACAGCGGGGTGCAGGCTATTCACGAAAAGTATTATTTACCTGATGAACCGGGCTTTTGGGAGGCCACCTGGTATGACATGGGCAGTAAAGAATTTGATACCGTTATGGTTGGCGATGCTGTTGCAGGAGTCCAGATATGCACAGAAATGTGGTTTTACCAGCATTCAAGAGAATATGGCAAACAAGGTTTGGATTTACTTTGTGTACCTCGGGCAACACCACATAGTAGTGTCAATAAATGGTTGGCTGGAGGCCAGGCTGGCGCGGTAGTTTCTGGCGCTTATCATCTGTCGTCCAATCTTTATGCACCCAAAGACGGTACTGCAGATTTAGGCGGTTTGTCCTGGGTAATATCTCCTGAGGGGGACATTTTGGGTAAGACCTCTACTGATGATCCATTTGTAACTGTTGAAATTGATCTCGGCTTTTCTCAACTCTCCAAAAACACTTACCCCCGTTATGTAAAAGAATAAGGATCGAGTACTTGAACTAGATCACAGCCTTTTCTAATGAATGGATAAAGCCATAAACAACCACCAAATAGGTTTAAACATGACAGAAAAAACTGAATACTCAAACAAATCACTGATTGTCAGTAAAAAAGATGAAAGTCCAAAATATTGGATATCCAAAGGGGAATATACCAATATCATTGTCAACGCTGTGCAAACTAACTCAGAATATGTGATTACTGACGGCATTATCGAACCCGACGGCTTTGTTCCTGATCATCATCATAAGAGGGAAGATCAAACCTTCCATGTCTTAGAAGGTGAATTGGAAGCCAAAATTGGCGATGAACACTGCCATCTCGGACCAGGTGACACGATCCACTGTCCACGCGGAATCTCTCATTACATGAAAAATGTTGGCACAGAAAATGCTTGATTAGTCAGCTATATTTTTCCAGGAGATTGGGCCGAGGAATTTTTTGCTGAAAGCTCAAAACAAAACCATGACGGAGTAAAAGATTTGGCACTTATCGAAGAAAAATTCGGTGTGGTTTATGTTTAGCTTCGGATGAATACTCGATCTGTTAATCGTAGTGATCTATATTTTGGGTTGCTGGCAATCTCTATCACGGTCCTGATTTATGCAGTTAATTTAGTCTTCTCACGATTCGGCGTCCAACACGGATTAAACCCTTATGACTTAACAGCACTTCGCTTTGCAGTTGCGGGGTGTTTATTACTACCCTATTTTTTTAAGTTAGGTTGGGTGAATGCTGGCGGTCTGGGTTGGCCCAAAGCATTGTTGCTGGCTCTGCTTGCTGGTTCGCCTTACATGTGGCTGTTGTTTAAAGGATTAGCATTTGCCCCAGCCTCACATGCAGCGGTTCTGAACCCAGGAATCGTCCCTTCGGTGGTTTTTCTTGGGTTGGTGGTTTTAGGTATTCAATCGTTTTCGCTTAAACGTCTTTTTAGTCTTTTACTGATTATTCTCGGCCTGATCCTGGTCACATCAGCCTCTTTCGTAATTGATAATGAGGTTATGTTTGGAGATTTATTATTATTCGTCACCGGTCTAAGTTGGGGCCTATTCACGCTGCTTTGCAAGCTTTGGCAGGTCAAACCATTACAAGCTACAGCAATTGTCTGTGTCCTCTCAATGCTTTACTTGCCATTGTATTTGCTGTTTTTTTATCAAGGATTTGAAAACACATCTAGCTTTCATGTGGTGGCCCAGGCTATTTATCAAGGCGTATTTAATGCGGTTATCGCATTATTTTTACTCACCTACGCAATCGAAAAACTGGGAGCGCAACTCACTTCTCTATTTAGCCCGTTAATCCCGGTTCTGACGACATTGATAGCGATCCCTGTATTAAAAGAAGTTCCAGATTTAACTCAGTGGATTGGAATTACATTGGTCGTTATGGGTATGTTATGGGCAGCGTTAGCAGCTAACGACAAAATCTAAATATCGGGCCCTAATAACTCATCCAAATTAAAGGATGATTTTTTGCCCAAATGCTTGTTGTTATCCTTTAACCACTTTTCAGCCACTTCCCGACCACAATCATGCAAATACTGAATAAATTCCCATTCGGTATTAAATTTGCTCGATGCACTCAGTGGCAATAAATGTTCATCACCATCAATGATGTGAATGAACACATTTCTGTATTCATCATTATCGATTTTATGCTCTGACAACAATTTTTTTACAAAGCGAATGGCTCGCAAATCCTTAATCAAACTGGAATTGAAATTAATCTCATCCATACGATTTAAAATTTCACGGGCCGTTGTCGGTGTGCCGGCACGTTTAAATGGATTGATCTTTACAATCACAATATCGGGCGAATTACATTCATAATAAAACGGATACAACACCGGATTACCCATAAAGCCACCATCCCAATAAGGTGTATTCTCAATTTCTACAGCTTGAAGTAACAAAGGCAGACAAGCCGAAGCCAGAATGACATCAATATTGATGTCATTATTATGAAAAATTTTTGCCTGACCCGTTTCTACGTTTGTGGCTGAAACAAAAATCTTAATTTGGCTACAGCGATTAAGTTTGCTGAAGTCAATATGTGATTCAAGCAACTTTTTTAGCGGATTAATATTAAGAGGATTTATTTGATAAGGTGATGTGACACGGGTCATTAAATCAAACCAAAAAAACACTGGCGAATCATCCAAGCTCCAGTCACCGTTAAATTGATTAAAGGGTGAACGTGGTATCAGATTATGTAATCCTGAATCCGAAACCGCCTGCCAAAACTTTTTTAATGCGTTTTTGGCTCTCTCTTTTCCGCCAATTTCAAATCCACTGATTAACAAAGCGGCATTAACTGCGCCTGCGCTGGTGCCACTAATTGATTCAATCTCAATAGCATCTTGCTCAAGAAAATAATCCAGTACACCCCAGGTGAATGCACCGTGTGAACCACCACCTTGCAGGGCTAAATTGATCGCTTTGGTTTGTTTGTTTTTACTAGCCATAACAAAGCGTATAATACTTTAGATAAGCAATTAATCTCACTATTTCTGTCTATGAATGTGGCCACTAACAATGCCTTTAAATCCCTACTGGTAATTAGCGGTCTATTTATTTGCGGTTGGCTAATGGGTAACTTTTGGCACTACCTGGGCGATAAAAATAATATCGTTAACCGCTACCTGGAAGTCCACAACAGCCGCTTTATTGGTGATGCGGACACCAGTCAAATTTACTATGTGTTCTATAAAGACTTTGCAGCTCTGAATGAGTTCACCAGCGCTAATACTGATTTCAGTGAAACCCAACGTTCGAGCTTGGACCGGGTTGCTACTGTAGCTATAAACAAAACCACCCTGCCCAATTCATTAGATGCTCTCCGTGAACAGGAATTTGTCCGCTTCGTATTCCCCGGCACTTTTCCGTTCATCTGTCACTAAACTGAGACTAAATCACTAGCTGTCCTGAGTTTTTGCTTAGTTAAGTGAGTTATATCGAATTCGGCAAAAATCTAAAACAAGTATTTATTAATTAAGTACAGTTGTTGATGGATGATTTTTAAACAACTGTCCCAATCCGAGTGAATATTGTTGTACATGTCATTCATATATTTTGTGTTTTTAAGACATTATTGTGAATTTTATGAAAATATTAACAATTAGATTTCTGGCCATCGGCGATGTAGCGCTAAGTTCTGTACGGTGTAATTCCTAAAAAAATTCCCCTGGCGACTAGATCTTATTTAAATTTCGTTAGCAACTATTAATTCAAAGTGTTTAATGTAATTCAAATGATATAACGGACATCATCAGCATGACACGGTATATTGTTTGTATAAATAATTACAAATATGTACGCATTAGTTATAAAAGCAAATATATTATCAACTTAGCAATCTTTATTGTTGTCATAGTTGGTTTTCTGGAGTATATTGAAAAGGAGATAAATATTAATAATCAAGAATGTCGATGATAAACAAAACTCAGGAGGTTGGCAGCAATAGGTTCTTCTCATTGGAACCTATAAATTTCAATTAGCTATTTCACCTTTACATCCAGATTCTGTATTTTGTTAATTGTTCGGCTTTTAGAAAGGTTGGTTGTCAGGATCACTGACATCAAAGCGATTGGCAATTAAAATCTAGTACGGATTTTACGATAACAACGTCTGACAAATCAGATAAATAATAACAATCGTAACTAAAGTGGGTGTAACACAATAAGTCTGTATAACAGTACTAATGAGGTCGTTGTTTTGACTATAACTGCTGTCATTAGTATCAAGCAGATATACATAGGAGGATCATTTCTAATGATAAAAACATTTCATTTTGATTTAAGACACGGTGAAGGGCTCAAAACAACACAAGAGACGGAGCTTTTTCTGTCCATAGCAGGCATTAAATTTCCCATTCAAAGCCATACTTCACAAACACTGGCCAAAATTAACAATCGAGCTGTTTCAATGATTTTGCAGACGGCCCCCGAGGCAGTCACTCATTTTTGCGAGTTTCCAGATGACGCGACTCCCGATGATGATGTTGTCATGATGCAAGTAATTGGCAAGAATAATGGCGATCCCAACTACGATCTACCGGATCTTTATGGCTTTTGGTATCAGGTGCCTGAACGTCACAAGTTAGCTTATGCCAAACGAACTCACCGGAAACTGCGAAAACTTGCCAATGCCCAGGACAATACCCAGCAGCTGATCCATCCTAAATTGGCGGCATATAACTGTGACCTGGAGCCCGTATTAAAGTCGGGATTATCTAATAACGACGCATCAGCTTTATTCAGCCAGGCGGATGAATTTAAAACACCTTATGACACTGCTGTTGGTATTCTTTTTCAGCACCCGGAATTAGCAAACAATAAAGGCTATGTAGCGAGTATTGTTCAGAACACCCATATAGCACCATCTCCAAGTATTGACGCGGCTCAGTATAACCGGGTCATGGATCTGGCTAACGATATCGCCAAACAAGGTCCGGCCTCCACTGACTCGGGGTGGGCTCGTATTCGCCAAGATAAAACGCCTGCTGGGGAATTGATGTACGCTGAATTTGATTTAACTGATGAAAACGGCGATATTGTTTACCGTAAAGGCGATCCAATGATGGCCTATCAGATGACGGAAAAGACCGAGGCCAATATCGGTTCTCCTGTTGCAAATGCACTGCGAACAACTCGCAACGATGCGTCATTAGAAAATCTCTCCTGGAATGCACCTCAAGGTTCAACTGCCGAAACAGAAATCGTAGAACCTGGTGGTTTGGCATCTGCGGCAATGGTTGATGCCGGATCCGAGAATTTCACCGCCACCAACAGAACCCCCCATCATGGACTGAACATTTATCCGGACTCAATAGATTTTGATCCTGGAAATAATAGCTTTTCAATGGACGTCAAAAACCTCTATCTGCGTCAGCTCGGCAGTTATGTGGAATTTTTTGCTGACACCGAAATGACTCAGCCTATTAAAGATCCTGAAGTTAATGGATCCTGGCCCTTTTACTTTCCGGAAGCATTGGCGAAACAATTCGATACAGATACAAAACGTGCTTTAGGAACCGTACCGAATGTCAATACTATCATGGGTATTCCCATGCCAACTGATCCAACCACAGTAAATGTTCCCTGGCCGAACGAAGCGCAGGCTTTAAAGTTGATGTTTGGCGGGTTGGGCACCTCAAATTGGCAAAATCCTGTGCCGTGGCCAGGCGTAATCCTGACAGGCATTTTTAACTACGGGATTCCTTTATTCTTTTTAGCAGCTGGTGCCGCCGTTACTAATACAAAATTTTATAAAGACTTTGTCAGTGATACAGACAAGGTTGTAGCCGCCGCCGGTGTTGGCTTTGGTGTGGTAGGCGGTGGAGTAACTACAGCGGCCGCGTTGATGAACACTAAAAAAGTTTTGTTTTCATTTGCTTCCACTATTGCCGGAATTTTAGTGAAAAAAGGCATGGAAAAGCTTGCAGCTTACATTACGGCCAAGTTAGTGGCAGCAAGTCTAAAGTCTGCCGTTCCAATAGTCGGCATGGCTTTCCGAGTAGCATCTATAGCACTGGATCTGGCCCAGATTGCAATCACAACAGGTGAATGCCTGTCTTCACCGGCAGTCCTGGAAGTGGATATTTTGCGCAAAATGAGATTGGATTTTAAATTAAAGCCAGATCCTGCTCATGGTGAACCCGGCAGACCAGAAACAGCCATTTGGCCGTTGGTAGCAGATAACGTGGAAGTGATTGTTGAGTATAAAAACGGCACACGTTTTGTACAGGAACAGCGTTTGCCAGCGACTAGTTCCAATACACCACTTGATTTTTCATTTCACCCCATCGGCTGGGGCGGAAAATTCCAGATTACAGCCAATGTCTATTCGAAAAACGGCTGGTTATGTGGCAAGTTTGTCAGTGATGAAATCAATGCCGAACCTGATGATCCGGAAACTGGTGTTAAATTTATCGAAGCCTCGATTAAGGAATTTCTGGTCCCCCTCACTGGCGACACGCAATACCAGCACAAGCAAAAACTTGGCTATGACAGTGAAACAGACCAACATAAATGGATTGCTGCTCCGCCTTCAACAGCAACATTGGAGAATCTCAGTTGTTCGAATACAGAACCTGGATTGTGTGAACCCGTATCGATATCGATGAATCAAGCCGCCTATCAGGCCGGTTATGTATACCGTGCCTCGAATCAAGGCATTCCGCTGGAAGACCCCGATGGACCGGTCAATTCGGGCCAGATGTATGTTATGCAAAATATTTCGGTCCTAAGCGATGCAACATTAAATGAGCGGTTGAAATTTTCAGCGTTTGGTTTTGCAGTTCAACCTGCATTGGCTTACGACACTTTTGGTGAGGGTCCGGGCAGTACACCTGATGAAAAAGTGATCAGCCAGCTCAACTTTATTCTCGACTCCCGTGCAGGTGAGTATCACCTCAGGCACGTGAATTTAATCGATGGAAAGCATCATTTTGGCCTGACAGAACCCGATTTGAAAAGTTGGGGCCGGTTTTATATCCCTCATTTGGATACAGTTGTGATACACCCCAGTGGCTATGTATTAGCCGCCAGTCTGCAGGCAGGGAAACTACAGATATTGAAATTACCACCTGAACCTGTGGATGATGCAGAGGCCCCGGAAGCCCAAATCGTATCGGGCAAAGGCATTCTGCAAGGGCTAATGGATGGTCCTGTTGCCATGAAAGTAGCGCCCAATGGTTCGATTTATGTTCTGGAAAGTGTTAATCGACGCATACAGGCTTTTGATACAAACGGCAACCCTGTGCCTAACTTTCCAGGTGATAAATTATTCCAGATGGATGCCAGTTTTAGCACTGATCTGGATAATGGGCAATTCTCGCCCGCTCTGCAACAGTTGTTTATTGAAAACGGCTTGAATGAGCTCGGGTCCTTGGAGGATCCTCAGTTCCGCAATGTACTGGATAAAGCTGTTTTGACCCTTGAAGTGATAAATGAGTTTGCTGATATTGGAATTTTTCTAAATTACACCGAAACTGAAGATGGAAAAATAGACCCCAGCAAAAGCTCCACAATCACCGTTATCAAACAGGGGGCAGTCTGGCATGTTTACGACCCGGATAAAGACTTTACTTATGTGGTTGAATATACAGATGGTGTTTTGGTCGTCTCCGACTTGTTACAAAAGGTCACCGTAACAGTTATCGGCCAGGGACAAAAATGGGTAATCGCTGATCTGGTGGCTGCACGCTCATACTTGTTAAATCTGTCGCCGGAAGATACTAATGTAATAGAGTTATTTGAATATCTCTCTTATATGCCGTTAATCAAAGATGGAGAAGTGAAATACCTTGATTTGGCCCTGGAATCAAAAGGCTACATCTATGTTTTATCTTATAAAAGTGAGAATAAAGAGCAAGTCGTCAATACAGATTATCACGTTGACATTTATGCTCCAGATGGAAAGTTTTTGGTACGAACACCTGACCCCAAACTTTATTCCGACCCGGCTAAAATGGAATATATAGCGGCTGCGCGCCTGTCACTCGATCCCTGGCGTAACATGTTCACCCTGAACTATGATTCCTTTGCTGGCCCTGGCGGACGGGTCGAACCCACTATTGGAAGCTGGGTGCCCACCACACCATTATTTGATACCGATCCCGGTGAAATCGATCTATTTAAAAACAACAATATCAGCGGATTAATCACCTTATTCGGAAAACATGGCATTGTGGTGACAGATTCTGCAACAGTAGAAACTGTCAATTCTGAAGGTGATTTCTTGTTGCACGACACGGACCGCAGTTTTAATGCGATCATCAGTCTCGATGCCAAAGGTCAGCTACGAATGTTCGTTTACGACATTATTGCGTGATTTTGATAGTTAATTGAGGACTATTAAATGAATAACGAATTTCCACTGTTACAAAAACTGGGCTTAAAGACATCAAATTTTGCCCATATATCCGCTCCACTCATGCTGGAAAAACCTGATGCAATGCTCAGCTCGCTATATCCACAAATGTCTGCACTGCCGGCATTACGGATAACGTTGCAATACATTGATGAAATAGCAGCGCTGGTCGATCATAAAAATGATGTCATGAGCAATGGCTTAGAAGCACTTTCGCCAGAGCAAATTGAGGTAAGTTGGGAAGACATGGATGCAAAAACCCTGGTACAACTTCGTACAGGCCTCTTGCGTCAAATTGTGTCAAACGGAGAAATTCCGGAAGACTATAAAAAGATGATTGAGCGTCATTTTTTTCCACTGCCGGTTTCAGTATTTGCTGCAAAGGATATTTATATAAAAGCGGGTACCGTTTTTAAAATCGAACCGGATGGTCATGATCCCGTTATATGTGACTTTGGCACAGTAACCCTGGAAGAAGGAGGGCTCATACAGATTGAAGCACCAGCCATTATTACTATTCATAATTTTATTAAAAAGCCCGCTTGATTGGGCTAGAACAGGAGAAACTATATATGTCCAATTTTCAGAAAAACCTCGAAATATTGCACGAGTTTGGCATCCTTGAAGATGAGATTAAAGAACTAAAACTTCGTGTAGCGCAGGCCGCATCGGGTCAAAGCCTAATTCGAAAAACACCCATAGTGATGACTAATAATAACGCCACATCACAGGTTGAACCACGATTCATTATTGTTGAAAATGTGGCCGAACTTAAACGAATCGGTGGCATTCCTGATGCCCGTTATGATGAAGGCTGGGAACACGGCATAACCATGCCACAGCCCCCCACCAAGGCAACCCTCGCAACACAAAATCCATATCACCCGGATGTTTGTGCAGCTTTACGCGTTTTCATGTATGGCGACAGCCGAACGGTGGCCGCCTACGAGGATCTGATAAACGAACTTCGTTTCCCCATGGCCGTGGCAAACTTTGTTGCCCAGGATGTCATTGTGACCAAAGACAGTCCCCTGGTTTTTCGTGATGACGAGGGTTTGGGGAATCCGATTTCAGTGACGTTTAAAAAAGTCACTGTCTATGCGGGAGGACAAATCATTTGGGAAGCCCCAGGTAAAATGACCTGTGATGAGATGGTCTTCAAGGCTTCTGCCGGACCTGATGGAATGCTGACCGATGCGACCACCGCCGGGCTTGTTTCCATCGGTTCAAAAGGTGGCGACGGTGGTCATGGTGGCTCATCTGACGACCTGGGGAAAGCTCCTAATGGCGGTGATTCATCCAGTGGCAAAAACAGCTGTGATGTGACTGCAGGTAAAGGTGTTGATGGTGGTAACGCCAGCGCTGGCGGTGATGGCGGAGACGGAAAGCCCGGGGGTGATTCTGAAGAAATATTTTATGACGTAGATTTGTTGGACGGTCCTATTCCAATTGGCAGTTACGGCGGCAGTGGTGGTGATGGCGGCAATGGTGGTAACGGCGGCAAAGGTGGTGATGGCGGTGATGGCGGTGCTGGTAGTAAAAATTGTAGTCGAGGTGATGGTGGCGATGGGGGTAATGGTGGTGATGCAGGCAAAGGCGGTGATGGCGGTGATGCTGGCAACGGTGCGGATATTATGATTACCTACAAGTCGGGTAATCCGAAGTTTCAAATTGTACCTAATCCTAGTTCTGGTGGCAGCGCGGGAGATTCTGGAAAACCTGGGGGACCAGGGATCGGCGGCGCGGGAAAAACCAATGGTACAAATGGTGACGAAGGCGCCAAGGCTGATCCAGCCGAGGCCGGTGAAGCCGGTAAACCAGGTCAAATTTTTGTCAACGGTAAAGCAATTGATTAACCCAGAGGTGTACCATGGACGATACTCTAGAGAATGTTGATATTTTAGTCGTTGGCGTCGATGGGCGTGATGGAGACAAAGGCAGCACTGCTTTAAATGGCACACCAGATGGTAAAAATGGCGAAGATGGAACATATTCGAAATTCAGCACCCCACACTGTGTAGCAGCCACTAATGGAGAACCCGGTGCAAATGCCTTGGTGGATGGAAGTCCCGGGCAAACAGGCACATCAGGAACAGCGGCACCACCTCTTATCTTAACGATTAATACGCTTGAATTATCTTCCCAATTAAAGGTTGTTTCGCTTGGCGGCAAAGGTGGCGATGGCGGCAAAGGTGGCGATGGCGGCGGCGGTGCAAATGGTGGCGATGCCGGTAATAATGCATCAAAATGCAGTGATGATCCTGTCGCCAAAGGCGGACAGGGTGGAAACGCCAGTAACGGCGGAGACGGTGGTGAGGGAGGAAAAGGTGGAGACGGCGGTGATGTTTCGATCCAATACCGTAGTGCAAACATTCTGCTGCCAATCAGTGGTCAATCCACTGGTGGCAAAGGCGGTGACGGCGGCGGAGGGGGAAACGGTGCATTTGCTGGTGAAGGAGGTCTAAACGGTAAAGTTAAAGGTGAGCCACAAACACGTGCAGCACGCGGGATTGATGGTACTTCAGGTGAACCTCAAACTGGTGCAGCCGGCGGCGATAATGGCGATGTCACCATTAAAGAAATTTCGACATGACGGCAACGAACACTGAATTCAGTGGAAAATTCACTATTTCCACTTTACAAGGACTCACCTGGACATTAACAAAAGATGCTGTAGCGAAGATCGAATTAAAGACAGCTGAGGACGAAAATAGTCTGCAAAGGTTTAATACTTACGGTGATGGTGATATTTGGTTGCAAGCCTCCAACGGCTTATACCTGGTTTATGATCCGGCATTGTTGACTTATACATCTACCCAAGATCGCGGTGATGACGTTAGTGTTTTTCAAATTGAAGAAGTGCAAACCAACATCCGTATCACCGAGACAGCCACTGATGATAAGGAATACTATGTCAACGCCAATGGGTCGGTGCTGGAGCGGATTCCCAAAGATGCATCACCACCTGATTCCACTTTGTTTACAAAAACACAAATCACCCCAGGGCTGGCAGATATTAAACCCGGCAGCTATGCCATCAAATACGATTTATCCTACGCCTTTTTAGAAGGAGCAAACTTCAAAGAGGTTAACTTTACTAAAGCTATTTTCAGCTATGCCAATGTCAAAGGAGCAGATTTGACAGGCACAATATTTCAAGCTGCAACCTGTATTAAAATAAATGCACAAACCTGTGATTTCAACAATATCACCTTTTCAGGGGCAGATGCGACCGGTGGTATATTCGAAAGTGCAACATTTTATTCAAATTCAACCTTTTCCGGTTCGATATTCAATGGAGCTAACCTTAGAGATCTGAAAACTGAAGGCTCTGTGCCTTTCAATGGTATTTTCGCGAGTAATGCCCATTTTGATGGTGCAGATCTGCGCGAAGTAGCCATGAATAGCGCAACACTCGGTGAAGCTTCTTTTGTTAATGTAGATTTTCGTGGTGCTCAGGTCAGCAATACAAAGTTTATAAAGGCCGTGCTTAATCGCTGTGATTTCCGTGATGCGAGGGTTCAGTATTCCCAGTTTGATGAGGCCACTATGGTCGGGATCGACTTTTCTGATTCTGAAATGAACAGATCAACTTTTGTTGGAGCGAATCTGACAAACGCTATCTTAGGCACAGCACGAAACCTGGACAATGTTGATTTTTCAAATGCAATAATGATCGGTGCACAACTACAGGAAGTAGACTTTGTCGAGCAAAATATAACCATTAACAAAGACACAAATTTTACTCAAGCTGCCATGGATGGCGTTAACCTGCAAGGCTACAAACTGGACGAATGTATTTTTTTGTTTGCTTCGCTGAAAGGTGCTTCGCTCGATAAAGCATCATTTCGCATGACTACGCTTACTCAGGCAGACCTTAGTTATGCGACTATAACCGGAAATGTTGATTTAGTTGGCGCAAATCTATCCAATGCTAAACTAGAGGGCACAAAACTTAATGGTGCTCAATTTGGCCCCCTTACAAACATTGGCAGCATCGCCGCTTCCCGGGCAAGTGAGTTAAACAATAGCAATTTTTCAGGTTTGCTGGAACCTTTGGCACTTGGCGCTGATAAACTGCGAGTTGAACCTCGCCCCGATGGTTTTTCCTGGTCGATAGTAGCTGGCGAGAAGAAATTATTGGCTTATCAAAACGAACAGACCATTGATGTATTCGAAGTATCTGAAACCATTCAGGGGGCTGTATTATCAAATGCCTTCATGCCCAATGCAGTGCTGAAAGAAGCCAACCTTTTTGCGGTCGATATGTCTGGCGCTCAATGGTATGGGGGAGCAGCCGATGCCAGTGGTGCTAATATGGAATTGGTCAATCTGACCAACGCAAATGTAGCAACCATGGATTTTACTCAAGCCATACTTTACGGGGCGAATTTTTCCTTCGCTAATATGATTCATACCAATTTTTATAAAGCTCAGTTAATACCTACCACCGGGCAAAAACCGGTATCCATGGCATTTGCTTCGATCCAGGGGACCAAGTTTGAGGAGGCAAGTATTTATAGTGCGAATCTGACCAATGCAGCCGTTTCTCTGGTGATTTCTAACAGCAACACAACCGTGAGCGGTGATCTTATTTTTGAAATGCAGCAAAGTTATGGTCAGTTCCTTGATCAGGGTTTTATGACCAGTGAGTTGATCGCAATTTTTGCTGATAACGGCATCACAACAACTGAAGCAGACACATTAGTGGTGCTTTCCTTAGGTTCAGTCTGGATGCTGCGTAGCAGCCAGGCTAAACAGTACATTCTGTTTCTGGGCCAGGGCGCGGCTGAAATCTCCGTCCTAGAGCAAAGCTCATCAGGAACTGTGTCTACCACAGCACCCGATATTATGGCTGTTCCATTGACTAAATTTCCGGCAGCCTTGGCGACGGACTTGAACCAGGGAGTCGTGAATTCAGCTATAAGCGATGCGTTTGAAAAAAAAGGTTATCCTTTAGTTGATGATGCGGGTTTAGTGGTAGTCGAGCCCGATAAGCGTTGGACATTTCGCAATATGTATGTGGATAATACCGTGGTTCAACAAGGTTATGGCCAGTTTGAGTTACTTAAAGAAGACCCTGAGCAAGGCAATCAGATCAAACTTTATGGCGCCGCGCCTGTTGTGGTAATGCGTACCAGTTCAGGCAATACTTCCGAACGTGTCAACGTACAGTTTGGCGCGACGGCATTGGTCAGTGAAAACATGAACAAATCTACGACGACACCAAGCGGTTTAAAATTCGGCCTGCTCAGCCCGGAATTGCCTTATGAGTACCTGATGTCCCCTGGGTTGCCTCCTGCACCGCCACAATGCGTTCCTTCTCCAACTCGGTGGTGTCCTTAACTGACAAGGTCACAGGGTGAATCAACAAGAACCCATTGCAATAATAGGTATCGGTTGTCGCTTTCCAGGTAGAGCACATGGCATAGAGCGGTTTTGGTCTATTCTTGAGCAAGGTGATTGTGTAATAAAACCAACTCCGCCACAGCGTTGGTCATTGGCTCGGCATTTCGATCCGGATCTGCGTGCCCCAAGACGTACTTACACTAATGAAGGCGGTTATCTAGAAGATGATATTGAGCGTTTTGATGCTGCCGCATTCAATATTTCTCCACGTGAAGCGGCTGCCATGGATCCACAACAAAGAGTATTACTGGAAGTGACCGCCGAAGCTATAGAAGATGCCAATATTGCACGCAATGCTCTGGCCGGAACTAACACAGGTGTTTATTTCGGAACCTTTACCGTGGATTATCAATCACTAATGTTACGGCCTAGTAATGTTCATCTAGTTGATTCGCACACGGCGGCCGGTATGTCGCTGGCGGCTATTTCCAATCGTATTTCACATGTTTTTGATTTGTGCGGGCCCAGCTTGAGTATAGACACAGCTTGTTCGGCATCGCTGGTTGCTTTGCATTATGCCTGTAAAGACTTGCGTGATAGCAGTGTTGATTTGGCAATAAGCGGCGGTGTGAATATCTCATTGCTGCCCGAATTTCTTTTTGCACTATGTAAAGGCAGTTTTTTATCTCCACAAGCCCGCTCAAAGGCATTTGATATTGCAGCTAATGGTTATGCCCGCGGTGAAGGAGCGGGAGTTATGATTTTAAAACCATTGTCAGCCGCACAGGCTGATGGTGACGCCATTCATGGATTAATCCACGCCAGCGGAATTAATCAGGATGGCCATACGGACGGTATTTCACGTCCTAACGTCGAAGCACAGAAAAAGCTGATTCATCAGGTTTACGGATTGTTAGACATATCGCCCCGTGATTTAGCATTTGTTGAAACGCATGGAACCGGTACGCAAATAGGTGATCAAGTCGAAGCGCAGGCCATTGGTGAAACCATCGGTCAGCACCGAGATTCAGATGATCCGATTCTCCTGGGTACATTAAAACCAAACATCGGCCACCTGGAATCCGCTGCTGGTGTTGCTTCGGTGATCAAATCAGTGCTTGCACTTAAACATGGTGTTTTACCTAAAAACCCACTGTTAACAGAACCTAATCCGGCTATTGATTTCATTGGGCTTAATTTACGTGTACCTTATGAAAATGAACCCTTGTTTCCAGAGCAGGGGCAGCGCTTTGCAGGAATAAACGGATTCGGCTATGGAGGTACTAATGCCCACGTGGTGGTTTCTGTCCAAGATGACTCACAACCTGTATTGTGCGCTAATAGTGATTCGAATGTGTTATTTTTATCAGCACATTCGGATGAGCTGTTGCGTAAGACCGCAATGGCTCATGGTTCGCATTTATCTCAAAGCCAAATAAGTTCAACAGCACATTGTACAGCCTCGGCAAGGTTACGCAGTGATGGATTAAAACGACTGGCCATTGTGGCGCAAACCAAAGCTGATTTGATTGATGAGCTTTACAAGGCGTCACAAAACCAACCCAGTCCCAACATTTACCATCAAACTCAAAAAAGCCTACGTAACGTGGTTTTTGCCTTTTCGGGCATGGGCGCACAATATTCAAAAATGGGTGTAAGTCTATTTGAGCGGTACCCTGTTTTTGCTCAAGCACTAGAACGAATCGATCAAATATTCTTAGACAATTGGAAAGTTAGTCCACTTGCTCTACTTCGTCAGGACGAATTACCTGTTGATCGTTCCGATGTTGTTCAGTGGACGAATTTCACCCTACAAGTGGCACTTTGTGAGTTGCTGGATGATTGGGGAATAGTGCCATGCGCCATGATTGGGCATTCAGCAGGCGAAGTGGCGGCAGCTTGGCATTCAGGTTGTCTTTCACTCAAACAGGCCTGTGCGGTAGCCTACCATCGAGGCATCATCTTGAATCGATTATCCGGCAAGGGTCGGATGCTGGCGGCCGGTATTAGTCAGGAACAGGCTATGAAATACCTGAAACTGTATCCTGAGCTGGATCTGGCTGCTGTAAATGGGCCCCATAGCGTGACTTTTTCGGGGCCGACAGAGCAAACCCTGGACTTGCAAGCGAAGCTGAGCGATCTTGATATATTCGTTCGAATATTGAATACAAGTGTTCCCTATCATAGTCGGGCTGTAGATAGTCTCGGTAATATAATGTGTGAGGATTTGGCCAGCCTGACCCCAAAATCCGCACAAATCGATTGGATCTCCACTGTCAATCCAGAGTTACCTGCGGTGCCGAATGCACGGTACTGGGCACAAAACGCCCGTCAGACCGTTAAATTTTATAGCGCAGCGAACATCTTAATTGAACGGGGCGAAACCCTTTTTATCGAAATCGGAGCCCATCCTGTTTTATCACGCGAGATACTTGAGTGCGCCAACATTCACAATACTTCAGTCACTTCAATCGCTACCTTAAGGCGTGATGTTGATGCACAGCTGGCGATGGACAGGATGCGGGCGGCTCTTTTTGCCAGTGGCGGACAAGCGGATTGGTTAAGATCATCGCCTGTCAGCCCCAAAATACATGGAGCTTTGCCCTTGCAGGTTTGGGATAACACTCGATTTTTCCTGGAATCCTGGCGTTCTGAAATGCAGCGTAGGGGACCCGCGGATCATCCATTGTTAGGCGCAAAACTAACGACACCTGATGCAATCTGGGAAGCGAAGATTTCGGCACTGCAACCCGCCTTTTTATCTGGGCATTGTGTGTTGGGTAAAGTCATCTTTCCAGCGGCCAGTTATCTCGAAATCGGTTTGGCCTGTGCATTATCAGGCAATAGCGCAAATCAAGCATGGCTTCAGGACATTTCGTTCATTACGCCGTTGGTGTTACCCAAAGATACTGAAATTACACTATCCAGCAAATTAGATTCTTGTGGAACATTAACCATAAAATCGATACAGGATTCGCCGGATGAACAGGCGTGGACAACCCATGCCCAAATGAAAATCTCAGCAGCACAGACTATGTTCGCCCAGAAAAGGGATATTTCCAGATTGACCGAAGCAATGACAGAGGAAGTAGCGCTTGACGAATTTTATCAGCAACTTGATAGTGTGGGTTTGGCTTATTCAGATGAGTTTCGTCAGTTTAAAAAACTTTATCGTGGTGAAAAAATTGCAATTTCAATATTCGAAATAAATTCTTCCAACAGTATGCATCTTGATCCGCGTGTTCTTGACGGTGCCTTCCAGACAGCATTGAGTTTGCTTCCACAAATGCAGCTGATTTTACCGAAATCCGCGGATAGTATTATGCTGTTAGAAAAACCGTCGGGTACCTGTTACGCAGTGGCTCACATCAGAAATATTGTCGAACAACAGGTCATGGTTGATATCGAACTATTAACTGAAGATGGACGATTATTGGCTGCGGTTGAAAACCTTCAATGTGCCGGTTTGCCCAGGGCTGTTAATGACATTAGCCGGAACTGGTTGTATTACTCCAAATGGTCTCAACTGCCTAAAATTGATGATCAGGCATTAGCGAATAACTTGCTGGTTCATAGTGATCCGTTAAGCATGGATTTTTTAGAAATGGCGGCTCAAGCGCAAGTCTCGCTAGTTAATTACAACCAAGCTTTGCTGCAGGTTGCCCATACTCCTCAAGATGCCATTTTCATTTGTCCACAGGATGATAAAGAGATTGCCAGGCATCTGCATGACTTCAGCCAATTTATTCTGAGTTACCCGGCTGAAGCTAATGCCCGGATTGTTGTGGTAACACAGGATTGTCAGCTAGCAGTTTCAGGTGATGCTGTGAATAACCCCTGGCAGGCTGGGTTTTGGGGGACGGCACGTTCCCTGGCTCTGGATTTTCCGAATCTGCATATCCGTTTATTGGATCTTCCCGCCCGCCCGACCTTGTCGAGTTATCAACACTTATTCAAGTTTTGTGCTACTTATCAGGCCGATGAGATCGCTGTGCGTAGTGGAGGTGGTTATGCACACAGTATCAAGCGACTATCAGTTAAAGACTATGATGACAATAAACTTTGTCTGCATCGGCCCTGTATCTCTGAACCGGTAATTTTGAACACAGACAGTGATAGCCCCATTTGGGAAAAATTTGCCTTGGCTGAAACCCAACAAGGTGAAATCATCTTAAAACTTGATGCTGTGGCTGTCGCACCTGAGTTCGAAAATCACTATGATGCAATCGCCACCGTATTGAGAGATGGGATAGATACCAAAAAACTTGCTGTCAGTGGTGGTAATGAACTACTGTCTTCGCATTTGCTTTGTAACCTTTCTAAACTGATCACGGTTGAAACAAATTCCGAAACGCCACTTGCATTAACACTATGTTCTCGCCTGGAAAATGTATTCAAAGGCTTAGCCCCTGACACTCCCGTTGTATTTGATTTTGGTCACCTACAGAATATCAAGGCCGTGATTGGATGGATGATAAACAAGCCGAATCCTTTTGCCTTGTTGTATGCAGCCGATAAATCTGTCTTACCGGAAGATATAAAGCTCTTTCATCCTGATGCCTTTGAAACAAGACAAGAATTAAAACAATTTTTAGGTGAAAAGGGGCTGCTGATACAAATTGTAAACACGGCCAAGGTACTAAATGCGCCTGTTCTACACAACTTGATCAATGACCAGGTACTGGATTTAAGTCAGATCGAACCTGATCATGCAGTTGCTGACCAAGTACCTGTCTTCACTGGACCGGTCACAACTATAGAACCTGTTCCCAAAGCATCACAACTCGTCGACTTAACTGGAACTAGCGTGAAAGTGCTGTATCCGAATGCGGCACGTTTGCCGACACTAATCAACCCCTTAAATGCTGCTAATACTAAAGGAGTTGGCCTGGTTACAGGCGGTTTATCAGGAGTTGGCAGTGAATTGGCAAAAAGCTTGATCACGCTTGGATATCATGCCATTGCGCTAATTGGGCGCCGGGGTATGGATACACCTGGAGCGAATCAGCTGGTACAAACGTTTACATCACAAGGTGTTGATGTTAAGGCAATCGCTTGTGATGTGACTGATATTGATCAGATTACCGATGTTTTGAACGACCTACGTGCCGAGTTCGGTGCGATTAACGCAGTGTTCCATGCAGCGGGACAAGTGGACAATACTTCACCCCAGAATTTAACCCATCTCGACTTTACTCAAGCACTGGCAGCAAAATGTAAAGGGGCAATGATCTTGTCAGAATTAACCAACCAGGATGAATTGCTTTGTTTTTGCACAATCGGTTCAGTAGCGGGTTTGCTCGGTAATAGAAATCAGGCACCGTATGCCGCTGCAAATGCAATCTTAACGGCACTGACTGCCCAACGCCGTGCCCGGAGTTTACCTGCATTTAACGCTGTCTTAGGCGCTGTCAATGCGATGGGTGTTTTGGCCGAAGATGAGGCGCTAAATACAAGATTGCAGAGTATCGGTGTACAAGCGATGGATTGCCAGGTATTGCTGCAGCGATTACATGAAATGAATCAGCTTGATACTTTTGCGAGCAATGCCATAATGGATATGGATTGGAGCATGTGGGGTATTGATGATAGGCCATTCAGCCCGATTAGCCAATTAATAACTAATTCCAACACAATCCGAACTTATCGCAGCAGCCTGAAAAGTGTAAGTCAAGAGGATCTCGATTCCATAATCAAAGCTGCTTTGAGCTCTATTGCTCAAATTGAGGTTGACAAAATCACAGACGATACGGCCGTCAGTAGTTTCGGCCTCGATTCTTTGGGTGCCACAGATGTGTCAGTTTATGTTCAGTCGGCTACCGGTCTTGTGCTGGACCCGATCGATATCATCTCGGGGAAAAATGTGCGATCCTTGTCAAAACTATTAGCACAAAAATTGAGTTCTGATGCGACGCTAATACACTAATGAATCCCCCGGTTTTGTGCCGGAACTTTATAGCTTTAACGCTATTTCGGCCTTGTGTCGGAACCCCAATATTTTTACTAAAATCCGGCTAAGCCAGGGGGCTTCTTACCGTAACTGCTCTTTAGGGCTGATCTGATGAATATCGCACCTTTACTTAGAAGAACTTATCGTTTACGCTGATATTCACCAAAATTCATTTCAAACTGCAGGCCAAAACCAAACGATCCTTCACGCGGCTGATCGGCAGATTCCCGAATCCATTCATGTTGAATCCCGGCTTCAAGGAACAGCCAGTCACGTAGAAAAGGTCGCCGGTAACTTAAACTCACACCATATTCGGGAATACTCACGGAATTCTCTTCCTCGCCACGAATATAAGCACGTGCCGATATCCCATGACCGTTCTCCAAGCGATGATACCAGGTTGGTCCTGTCACCCACTCCCACTGGTCTTCATCTTCGGTAAATTTGGCACTCACTCCCCATTCAAATATATCGCTATAACTGTGAAGATAAGTGTAATTCAGATTAGTGGTTGTCCCGTAACCCTCATCATTACGCCAAAAAAACGTTTGGGTGGCACGTAAAAAATGTGATTCAGGCATTTTGAAATTGTATCGATAGCGTACTTTGGCATACGGATTCAAGCCACTGCTGATCTTCGCCCCGATTGAATAATCGAACCCCTTCTTGGCATTCTTTGGATCACTGTAACCCAAACCAATCAACCATTCTGATTCATCATCCATCCGTCGGCGAATTGCCGTATCGGTTAAACCGTCTGGATGCTGATTAGAATCGCTGACAAATTCTTCTTCATCAACTCGTCCAATGAATGCATTCATGCGGCTACTGGCGTTAGGTAATTTTGATTTAATCCTAAGGCGCACTTTAGGATCAAATCCATCGCGCTCGGTATCTTTGAATCCCACTACCACTCTGCCGCCGAATCGCTGGTCATCAAACGGCTTGTCTTTACCAAACAATCGATCAAACCACCGTACTGTCTTACACATTGCTGTAAATGTCACCGCTTGTGATTTATCCAGCCAGTGCTCTGAAGCATACTCTTGTACACACATGTCCTGGTTGGCAATTTTAGCCTCGCTAGCATTATCCTGTGCATAAATCCAGCCAGGAAAAGATAAAACGACAATGGTGCTCAGAAAGCTTTTGTTACGAGTAAATATCATATTTTGTTGTTAAACATGTTTCTAGATTCTAGAATCAAAAATATAGCCGTGACAGGTGAATCTTTAGGAAGATTAAGTTTCATACATCCGATCATTTTTTCACTATTTATAGACCACTAAATATAGGTGGCTGATGTGTCGTATATTTCATACTTAATGTGACATTTGTGTGATATTTGTTTATTACTATTAAACCCTGCCAAATCGGCTGTTTCCTTGGCAAAATTAGCTGTGTATAACTTGTTATTGACCAAATCTGTAATCCTAATAATCGAAACGGACATCACTATGGCACAAGATAAATATTCCTTTTTAGCTCGTCTATTGCATTGGCTAATGGCCGTTGGTTTTATTTTTATGTGGACCTGTGGTTATGCCATGACTTCAGTAGTCGAAGACGATTCGGCATTGGAAGAAATTCTGTTCAGCCTGCATATTTCAATTGGTGTGACTTTATTGTTTTTGTTGATTCTGCGTATTATTGTCCGAATCGCTTCTAAAATCCCGCCACCGGTAGCAGGTTTATCGAAACTCGAAGAAATTGGCTCTCATCTGGGTCACATGGGTCTTTATATTTTACCGGCACTGATCATTGGAATAGGCTGGGCGGAAACCGACTTTGGGGGTCATGGAGTCACTTGGTTTGGTATTAATATGTCCAAAATATTTCCCACTATGGAAACCCTGGCAGGCTTTAACCTTGAAACGACCACCGCAACGTTACACATGTGGCTGGCATATACCATGCTGGGCTTAGCTGTTATCCACATTGCTGCCGCTATTAAGCATCGTATTGATGGTCATGATGTCTGCATCGTATGAGTTTCAAAGATTGACCGACAAATTTCAACCTGAGCGATTCGAGATCCCATTCAAACGCCGTAAAACCTAAATGCACGTACTTCTGATCGATGACAACACCGATTTGGCCGGCTCGCTGGCCGATTTTCTGGAAGAATACGGTTATGAGTTCGATTTTGCTTATTCCGGAGCCAGCGGTCTGGAGCTAATAGTCAGCAATAGTTATGACGCGATTATTCTGGATGTCACAATGCCTGGAATTGACGGGTTCAAAACCTGTGAGATGATCAGAAATTCACTGCATAACCCAACTCCGATTCTGTTTCTTACTGCACGTGACACCATCGAAGATAAAGTCACCGGCTACGAAGCCGGAGCTGACGATTATCTGGTCAAACCTTTTTCACCCGTAGAACTGCACTATCGGCTCAAATCATTGACCAACCGGGGAACACGCCTTGATGTTGGCCACCAACGAGTCGGTGAGTTATTTATCGATCATCATCAGCAAACCGTCAAACGCAGAGGAAAACTGATAAATTTGAATTCAACTCAATTTAATCTGGTCAAACTGCTGGTACAGAAGGCACCCAAGCCCGTATCCAGGGAACAACTTGAACGGGTGATGTGGACTGAAGACGTGCCGGACAGCGAACCGCTGAGAACCCATATTTATCGGCTCCGCCAACTTATCGACAAACCCTTTGACAAGCCGTTAATTGAGACCGTTTACGGCGAAGGTTATCGGCTTGTTTGCGACTAATAAATTTCAACATGGCCTGACCTGGACCCTGGTCGGAATGACAGCAGCCATTTGTTTACTCTATAGCCTGCTGATCAGTGTTGCCGTTGACCAGACAGAAAATTATCTGATTGGGAACTATATCGAACGGGAGCATACGCGTATCAGCCAATTGTATACTTCCCAATCATTAGCCGAAAAAACTAAAGTGGATAATAATCTGGATGTGTGGCTCACTAAATTCAACCAGACCATTACTGAAGGCATGCAGGTCTATGCTTCAGATTCAACCAAACTGCCTACGCTGTTTAAAAATCTAGAGCAGGGAATGCATGAATTTTTTGAGCAAGATTTTTACGTATTGGTCAAACCTATTGCTTTTAATGAAAAAGATATTGTTTTGATCTACGATGAAACCACTATCTCCAGTGTCGACCGGTTTTTTCCATTATTGAGCGGAGTATTAACCTTGATCAGTTTAATAATAATTCTGATCAGCCTGATTACGGCCTGGCTAGTCTCAAAAAAAATTGCCTTCCCCATCTCGAATTTAAGTCAACAATTAAAAACTGATTCTCCCAGAACACCGTTCAAAGAAGAGCAACGCCAGGATGAAATTGGCGAACTGGCCCGCACTTTCTCACAAATGCTGGCTCGATTAAATGGTTTTCTGGAGCGGGAAAAACAGTTTACCCGCCATACCAGCCATGAATTAAGAACACCGATCAGCGTCATTGCCAACAGCCTCAACGTACTAAAACTACCCACCATCAATGAAGAAAAAAAACAGCGTAATCTTGACAGAATTGAGCGATCCGCCCGGCAAATCAACGAATTAATTGAAACATTCCTGCTTCTTGGCCGCGAAGAATCAAAATTAAGACATAGTCAGGTACTACAGATGGAGACCATGATCATGGCCAGTCTGAACAAAATAGAGCCGATGCACATTTCACCTGAGTTAGAGATAGACAAAACGGTAATGGTTGCGGCCAACCCAACTTTGGTAGCAATTTTATTGGATAACTTAATTAAAAATGCAGTCGGTCACGCCCATAATCAAATCAAGATTTGTCTTCAACAACACCAATTAGTCATTCACAACGATACAAAGAGTGTTAACGGTGGTCAAAAAGAAGGCTATGGTTTTGGACAACAGATCATACGGCGCATCGTTGACGATTTAGGTTGGCGTATTGAGGTTGAGAATAAACCCAAAACATTCACAGTTACTGTTATTTTCACTCATCAAGTTTGAGGTTCTGGTATTGAATACTATCGACTCAATTAAAACCTTCATCATCAGCATAATACTGCTGGCGCCCATGACTTTGATGGCAGCTACAGACATCACCCGAGCAGCAGCAGCCTGGCTAACCACCCTCGATGATGATCAACTTGACACAGTGCTTTATCAATTTGATGATTTTGAACGTTATGATATTCGTTTTGCAGCGGACGGTTTAGAAGGATTGCGCCGCGATAAATTATCCACACAACAATGGCAATCTTTACTGGAACTGTTTGACATTGTACTCAGTCGGCAAGGTCTGGAAACGGTTAAAAATGTCATGAGTCTTGAACATGAGGTCGATCAACTACGTGCTGAACGAAGCTTCTGGTATCGATGGTTTGAACATTATTTTCGTAGTAAAGAAGCCTACTTTCTGGCAATTTTTGGTCAACCAGTAGTCGGCAAGCCCTGGGGATTACGCTTTGACGGTCATCATTTATCCCTTAACTGGACCATTTCCGCCTCCGGAGAGATTTCAACTGAACCTATGTTTTTGGGTAGCGAACCGCGGGAAGTGCCAAACGGCTGGGAACGCGAAGGCTTAAGAATTTTGGCGAGTGAAGAAGATGCTGGCCTCGCCTTGTGGCAATCGCTGAACGATAAACAACTACAGCGTTCAGAACTTGTTTTTGCCCAGGCTCGAGATGGTGAACGGCCAATGTTTTTAGGTAAAGGACGAATTGTTAAAGACAGCTTGCCAATAGGCTTACCCCGGGGTGATATGGAACCTGAACAACAAGGTTTATTGGATAAATTACTTGACACTTATTTATCGCGCCTGAATCCTGAGCTATGTGATAAACGCTATCAGAGCATTGCAGCCACAGGGATAAACAGCCTGCACTTTGCCTGGGGAGGCAGTCTTTTGCCCGGAGAACCCGGCTATTACCGAATCTCCGGGCCAACCATACTGATCGAATTTGATAACACAACCGAAGCGGCCGATCATATTCATTCCGTGGTCAGGGATTTACAGGGTGATTTCGGTACCGATATTCTCGCAGATCACTATGATCTGCATCATCACACTGATGAAATCGAGACTGTGCTGATTAGCGAACATACAGATTAGCTGTTCTTTGAATACTCATAATAGTCCTGTTTTTTGAAAGAAAAGCTAATGATGAATTTTTTCAGTTTTGCTAATTTTGAGCTAAGTTTAGTTTTTTATGATGCTCCTATAACGTTAAAACATAACGTTAATTACATTTAACTTATTTATGGAGTATTTATCATGAAAACATCTACCAAAGTATTAACCGCAAGTATCGTCAGTGTGATTCTGGCTGGAACTTCAGTTGCAGCATTCTCAGGCAAATCTGGTCACGGCCACGATGATCTGACTTTCGAACAAGTCAACCAGGCTACGGTAAGTCCTGAACAGGCCATGAGCATTGCACTGGCTGACATTTCAGGCAAAGTCATCGAAGCCGAAATGGAAATGGAGAATGATACTTTAATCTGGGAAATTGAAGTCCTGAATAATGAAAACCAGGTCTATGAATTCGAGATAGATGCCAAAGATGGCCGCATTCTTGAAAAAGAATTGGACGACCATTAATCAACACCATTATTAACAGTAACCCGCCTACCGGGCGGGTTGCATACTCAGGAGAATTAAAATGAACGACTACTTTACCCAATATAAATTACTGCTTAAACAACAATGGCAATCAATGGACTGGATTTCTAAAGTTTTTGCTGTCTTGATCTGCATGATCTTATTATTCGGCGGATTGATTTCAGGCCTGTTTTTATTCAGCACTTCTCTGGTCATTGCTCTGGCCTTATATTTAAAATCGTTAGTTGATAAAACCGTTAATCAACCGTAACTACTCGTGCGCATTTTACTGATAGAAGATGACCCGTTAATTGGCACGGCGGTCGAGCAAACGCTCAAAGATTCTCGTTATTCGATCGACTGGATCAAAAATGGGCAACAGGCTCTGGCCGCAATCGACACTCAAACCTACAGTGTAATCCTGCTGGATTTAGGGCTGCCTGGTAAAGATGGGATTGAAATACTGAAAGCGATTCGCGATCAACAAAATCCCGTTCCAGTGATTATCGTCACCGCACGCGATGCACTGGAAGATCGCATTACTGGCCTGGATCTTGGCGCTGATGATTATCTGGTCAAACCTTTCCGGGTTTCGGAACTTGAAGCACGAATTCGCGCTGTCACCCGCCGCAACCAGGGTAATGCCCGCTCATCACTGGAATGTGGCGATTTGGTGCTGGATATTGCCAGCGGTAAATTATTACAAAACGGCGAATTAGTGCACTTATCAGCCCGGGAGTTCACGGTGATGAGAATCATGATGCACCGACCCGGCCGATTATTTTCCAAATCTGAACTGGAAGAACAGGTTTACGGCTGGAACGAAGAAATAGCCAGTAATGCGATTGAATTTATTATTCACGGTTTACGCAAAAAGCTAGGTAAGGATGCAATCAAAAATATACGAGATCTGGGATGGATGATCAATCAGTAGCTCCCCGCTCGATTCAACGGGAATTAACACGTTGGATTTTTATTATCACCTTGTCGATTTCCACAGTGGCAGGACTAACCGCTGGATTAATGGCTTTTTTTGAGGCCCGCGACGTTCAAGATGAGGTGTTACAACAAATTGCAAATCTTGTTTCCAGGGCTGATAACTCAAGTGATGACTGGTGGGATTACCGTTATGAGGATGAGAAGATTATTGTTATGTCTTTACAAGACACAGGGTCTGAATTGGGCAAAATCTCTCATCTTTCAGATGGCTTTGATACCATTACTTCGCACGGCATATCCTGGCGCATATACATAATTACCAAACAGGATGATCAGCGCTTTGTAGTCGCTCAGCAAACGGAGCTCAGAAATGAGATAGCCCTGGCCAATGCAACTAGTGCCGTGTTGCCGATCTGTGTGTTAGCACTAGTTTTATTGGTGCTCATGCGTTGGGTAATTTACGCTCGAATGAAGCCCATAAAACAGTTGGCACAAACAGTGGATAACCAGGCCGCTATCAATCTAAACCCTTTATCAACGCGAAACATACCTTCAGAAATCTTGCCATTTGTAGATGCCATTAACCGTCTGCTATTGCGTACCAAGGATACTATTACCCAACAGCATCGATTTATTGCTGATGCTTCTCACGAATTGCGCACGCCGATTACAGCTTTATCGTTGCTTGCTGAAAACCTGGAAAAAGCTCAATCACCATCACAAGTGAATGAACGGATGGGGTTGTTGCGAACAGGCTTAGATCGATTAAACAATCTGGTTAATCAATTATTGAATTTAGCCCGATTACAAAAATCTCAGTTAGATTCTGCCGAAGATGTTCGTTTGGATGAAATCGTCAAGGATGTGATGATTTTACTCCATCCTTTGGCGGACCGTAAAAACATCGATCTTGGCATAACCAACACAGAAGATGTTGGAGTCCAAAATATTAATCAAGGCCTCAAACAACTTGTTGAAAATGCGATCACTAATGCCATCAACTACACACCGGATCACGGTCAAATCGATGTTAGTGTCGATGTAGAAGCTAATACAGCTGTATTAACGATTATCGATTCAGGCCCTGGCATTGCCGAAGAAGATATTGATAAAGTTTTTACGCCTTTTTATCGAACCCAGGAGAATACTGAGGTGGGCAGTGGCCTTGGCCTGGCAATCTGCAAGGAAATTGCCAAACAACATAACGGTACTATCACCTTAACGAACCGGGGTTCGGGTGGACTGATATTTACCTATCGGCAACCCATCTCAACTCAATCAACAAATAAATCTGAGAGTGAATTGCGCTGATGAAAAAACGTTCCAAAATACTTTGGGTTGCACTCGCAGGGATGTTTCTATTACTGACATCTTGCAGTGCATGGAATCATTTTCAAACCAAAAAAAATCCGCATCTGCAACCTTCTTCAACATCGTCTACTTTTGATAGGTCAGACTATCAGGATTTTTCCGATTACATTGAACAAACAAGTGCCCACCTTAAAACCAATAAAGTCTTCATGGATGATCATAATAAACAGCAAGAACTCGACGCCGCAGCACCTTTTGAATTAAGACCTGCTAACCATTGCAGCAACCGTTCTGAAAAAGGTGTCTTATTAATTCATGGTTTAGCCGATATGCCTCTGGCCATGCGTGATCTTGCACAGGCTTTTTCAGAACAATGTTTTCTGGTGCGTGCAATATTGCTGCCAGGTCATGGTGCACGTGCAGCCGATTTGCTTTCTATCACTCGGCAAGATTGGCTCAACGCTGTCCGATTTGGAATTGAAACACTTAAACAAGATATTGATCAAGTTTATGTGGGCGGATTCTCGCTTGGTGGGCTTTTGTCTGTTTATGCGGCAGCCGAAGATCCAGAAATTAAAGGCACGTTTGCTTTTTCACCTGCACTGGCCCTGGACTCTGCCTGGCAAATACGCCAAAGCGTGTGGCTACGACATGTTGTCAACTGGCTAGACAAAGATGAACAGGATGACTACGCCCGGTTCGAAGCCATGCCAATTAATGCCGCAGCCCAAACCTATTTATTAACTCAAGATTTACAACTATTACTTAGTCAACAGTCACTAACCACACCCGTATTTTTAGTACAAAGCAGTGATGACCCAATAATAGATGTCACTACCAATCAACGTTATTTCAGTAACGATTTTACTAATCCTGCTAATCGGTTAATTATCTATCAGCAAAATCCTGCCAATAAAAAAAATCAAAAAGATAACCGAATTGAATACGTGAACAGTTACTTGCCAAAGCAACGAATAATCAGTTTTTCACATCAAGCGACACATATCTCACCGAATAACATGCATTATGGGATTAATGGTGATTACCGTAACTGTGGTGGCAATGCAGACCGCAATGAAAAAGAAGTTAGAGAATGCTTAACGGCCGCAGAAATCTGGCACGGTGAACTGTTTGGTCGCGCATCAAATTTGATTCCAGATAATCAAGCACTGACACGCTTAACCTTTAATCCTTATTTTGATCAACTTATGCAACAAATTGATGAATTTGTAAGTGTTTCACGCCTACAAAACGCTCAATAACCCATTAACCAGCTAAAGAACTTAATCAAACTCAAGCTTGGTTGATTTAGTAGTTTGAACTGCTTTATTGATAAATGTTTTTTGTGGCTGATTCTCACCGCTAAAACAGTTAACACGTCATACTCTCTAGCACTGATAATCCGAAAATCACCAACTCTAAAGTACCGGAAATCGACTCACTCACCCGCTGGTTCACATTAGTTATTTCAAGTTTGCCACGGCAATTTGGGAACGAACCATCAGGCAACCTTGCTCTGCGCTGCAGGTCCCAGCAGTTTTGCAGTTTGCCGTGTCGTCAGCGGTGACGCTATTATTGTTTTGCGGTGGTTCCTGTGCAATAAATTCAGAAATCATGCCTTGTTCAAAAGCTAACACTAACGTTGAGCCGCCGTAACTAAAATAGCCTAATTCATCTCCTTTGGTCACGGTTTGACCAGGCTCTACACTCAATTGAATAGAAGAAATTTCGGTAATGCCGGTAGGGAGCACTGCTACTTTCCCAATGTTTGGATTATCGATAATGACCAGGCCACGGGTGTTAACCATAGTTTGATAACCTTGCGAATCGGTGCCTGCACTAATGTCCAAACCCTCTGAGAGCAATTCGCTGAAGGTGAGCCCCTGAATAACTCTGGCTTCGATTACTGTGCCACCAATAGGTGCGTGCCAGCGATGATAGTCTGAGCCATCCAGAAATGACTGCAATACGTCACCATTAACAAAATCCTGAGTGGACGGGCTACCGTTTAACATTTCAGCCAGAGAGTAATTTTGGCCTTTTGTCCAAAATGACGCAAACTCGCCCACACCCTGAGCAATGCGATAAACCGTACCGTCGTTAGCCGCCACAATAACTTGATCATCACCGGCTCCAGCCAACGGACGATATTCTTGCAAATTCCATTCACGGTGAAAAAAATCGTTAAAAGAAGTAAATGTCCAATACGGATAGCTCGGATCGTTCGCATACTGGTAGTTGGCACATTGCTGTAGGCAAAATTGCTGTTGTGCAGGAGCAGACAACCAGCCTTGCTCTGCAGGGGTTGTCTGATCCGGGTTTAGTACTTTCAAAGTCACTGGCGAGTCCAAAAAGGTACACCAATTATCCAACACAGCAGTTAACAGGTCATTGAATAGTTTATCCCTGAACAAGGCAGCACCCGCTTCAGTGTACATATAGAACACAAACATGCTCGACATGGGGAAGAAGAATTGTTCAGATTTATCCGGATTGTAAACAGGTGCTGTTTGAATCACATAGTTAATGGTCAATAGCCAATCTTCCAGTTCGGTAAAGGCGGGAAGAAGGCCAAGTGTCTGAGCTAATTCAACGAATTGTGTCAACATGTCGTTTCCGTATGTGTAGCCAATTGAGTCCCCTTGCTCAGCAGAGAAAATCGCCATCATACTTTGCATTGGCGGCACGATTGGTAATTGCGCTTCGTTTGCAATAGAAAATGTTTCACGTTGCCAATTTAAAGTGGCGACTGCACGTGCATAATCGGCTGGTGACAATTCTTCTTGTCTGGCCTGACTGGCTATTCGTAAGATATCTCGAATCTCAAACATGATTTAGTCCCTCGTTGTTGTTTGGTAGCGCTAGGCTGATTTAGGTGGCGTATAGGGAGTTAATGGTCCGGGGTTCGGTGCTACCGGTACTGCGCTGACATCCACCACTGGAAAAGCATCATGCCAGTCATTTTGCTTGGCAGCTCGCAGATCAGCCATAAACGCATCAACACGCGCAGTATCCACTGAATGCATTACAAAGATATGTGAATACGAACGTTGCTGGTGCTCACTATCAGAAACTGGCACCCATAATCGATTGGTATCCAGAGACCATTTATAATTAATGGTCTCATTTACCAGGCGAAAACGTACTGTCAGGCTTAGCCGGGAGCGTGCTATCCACAGATCCACCTCTTCTCCAAAGCGTTGTTTCAATTCTGCTTCAAAGGCTAATAATTCAGTTTCGAGATAGCTGGTTACCTGTTCTGTTTGCAGTGCTTTTTGCATATTGTCTTCGTAGCTCATTCTGGAAAAATAATCCCAGAAGATCATTGGAGAAAAGGCCGAACGGGAGCCACCCAAAGTGGTATCCGGAGTACCCAGAAACGATGCCGCTGCATCAGGCGGGGTTAGCTGATACGCAGTCCGAGTCATGAATACACCGGATGGCCAGGGACCACCCAACCACTTGTGCATGGAGCAACCTACACTCATTACCGCAGGGTTGCGAAAGTCAAAAACAGGTCCACTATACTCAATCAACTGCCGATTGTAGGCCATTTCTATAAAGGGCAGATAGGCTGCGCCGAGCGCACCGTCCACATGCAGCCAGAATCCTCTACGAATATCGTATAATGTATCCCGTCAGAGGATATGAGACAAAGTTGATGTTCTGAACAAGAGAGACTTCTGTTAATTTAATAGTAATTTATAGGAGTCTTAAGATGAGTAAATATAACTCAGAGAAATTAGTTAAAGCAATTAAACGCAACACCCGTCATAAATATTCAGCCGATGAAAAGATTCGGATTGTATTAGACGGTCTTCGAGGTGAGGATAGTATTGCCGAGTTATGCCGCCGGGAAGGGATCAATCAGAATACGTATTACCGTTGGAGCAAAGACTTTCTTGAAGCCGGGAAACAACGTTTGGCCGGTGATATTAAGCGTGAAGCCAATTCAGAGGAAGTGACTGAACTTCGCAAAGAAAACAATCAGCTAAAACATGCACTGGCCGATGTTGTTTTGAAGAATACGGTGCTTAAAAAAAGTGTGCTTGGCTTGGACTCGACGTGGGACGACGAATGAGTTTGTCGGCGGCTGAAAAAGTGGAAATTATCCATATAGTTGAAGCCAGTGAACTTCCCGTGAGTAGGACATTAGCGGAACTGGGTATTGCTCGCAGCAGTTTTTACCGTTGGTATCAACTCTATCAAATGGGTGGCCCTGATGCATTGGAAAGTCATTGTAAATCTCCCCAACGGTTCTGGAACAAACTCCCCGAATCAGTCAAAGAGCAATGTCTCGAGATTGCACTTCAGTACCCGGAGAAATCACCTCGTGAACTGGCCTGGCAAATTACCGATGAACACAGGTACTTTATCTCTGAGTCCAGTGTTTACCGTATTTTGAAGGCCCATGACCTGATTACCTCACCGGCCTATATTCTGCTATCGGCCAGTGATACCTTCCATACGCCAACCAAGCGAATCAATGAATTATGGCAGACTGATTTTACCTATTTCAAAATCATCGGCTGGGGTTGGTATTATCTGTCTACCGTACTGGATGATTATTCACGGTTTATTCTGAGCTGGATGCTCACTAGTACCATGGGCGCGGGTGATGTCAAAGACACCCTGGATCAAGCGATTGCTGTAACGGGTGTGACAAATGTGCCTGTTAAACACCGACCACGGCTACTCAGTGATAATGGCCCGGCGTATCTATCCGGTGAGCTGAAAGATTACCTGGCTTATCATCAGATGACGCATACTCGTGGAACACCGTACCATCCGATGACTCAGGGTAAAATTGAACGCTATCATCGGTCAATGAAAAACGTCGTCAAACTTGAGCATTATTATCTGCCTGGCGAACTCGAACAAGCCATTGAACAGTTTGTTCATCATTACAACCACGAACGCTATCATGAGTCGTTAGACAATGTGACACCGGCGGATATGTATTATGGTCGATATCAGCAAATCATCGATGAGCGAGCCGTTATTAAACAACAAACGTTAAACCAAAGGAGGTGCGAAAACCTAAAACTGTGTGCCTGATCTCAGGCAAGTGATATGATCGGATAGTCTCTCTTAATTTTAAGAACTAACTGTCCCAAATCATCTGACGACATACACTCAGGAAAATCAGCATCATCAACAGGTAGATAACGATCTCCATACCAAAGCACCATGTCACTTTCATCTTTATAAAGGGCAACATCTTCTCGTCTGGCCCAGCGATACGTTAATGCTTTGTTTCCATGGATCCATTCCGCACCGACATCCAGCGGGAAATCTGCAAATTCAGTATTTTTTCTCAAGCGCCCACCGACCTGGTCACTGGCTTCAACAATGGTGAAATTAACACCTTTTTCATTCAGCACCCGACCTGCATTCAGTCCGGCAGCACCAGCACCAACAATGATAACGCGTGCGTCGGCCGGGATGTTTACAGGTGTTTTTGAACATGTGAATAACCCGAGAATACTAAGGGCGATCAACAAGTGCTGAATGATTCTGTGCATATTTTTTAATACATATGCTTTAAAGGCTATACATTACACCAATAAATGTGGAAGTCACATTATCTTCTGCAATCAACGGGCTATCTTCGATTTTATGCAAGATTACCAATACTAAAATTGCGACGACTACTTAATTTACAACAAAATTTAAAAGGCGAGTTATTATTACTGTCCGTTTATTCAAAAAAAAGTCAACGTCCAAAATAATTGTTGTAAAAACAGCTGATCACGCTACTTCTGGCTGGGAAACAGGGAATAACCAGTCGTAACAATAAGTGAAAATAAAAGTATAAACCACAACAATCGAAGTCACAGCAATATCCATGACTAATGCCTGAAATAATGTCATCTGTAGCCACCACATAACAATCGGCAATGAGGTCATCACCAAACCGCATTCAAAACCAACAGCATGTAAAATTCGCCCAGCTAATGATCTTTGTGTGGGCACGCGGCCAGCACGGGCATCAATTCGGTCAAAACACCAGTTATATAAATAACCAAATAACATCGCTTTCACTGACAGCACTATAGATAGCAAACCGACATCGACTAATGATTTATCAAGAACATAAGCACCAAGGGGAGCTAAAATTGAGATCAAAATCAATTCAAAAACAATCACATAGCGCAACCGGTCGGCTTTGTTTCGAATTACAACTTGCTTTTTCATTGCTAAAACCTCGATAAGTTTTGAGCCAATATATCAGATAAATAAATATAAAAAAGTTATATACTATCTGAATATCAGATAGATTGAATTTGATTATGTATAATCTTGAACAGATTCGAGCTTTTGTCAGAGCGGCTGAGTTAGGCTCCTTCTCAGCCGCTGCCCGTCACCTAAATAAAGCACAATCAGCAGTTAGCACAGCGGTAATGAATCTTGAAATTGATTTAGGTGTGGAATTGTTTGACCGCAGTGGCCGTAACCCACAACTCACTCAAGAAGGCAGCAAATTGCTCGATTACGCCCGCTCGCTATTACAAAGCAGCCGTGAGTTTGAAGCCTGCGCAGCCTCTACGCTTCAAGTTACTGAAACACAGCTATGTATTGCTATAGAACAAGGCATTTTTGTACACTCACTATTAACTATTTTTGAACAGCTTGGTGATCAATTTCCTTATCTGGAAGTGGAAATTCTCGACCCGGGCGTGAATGATGTAGCCCGGTTACTGGAGCAAGGTCGAGCTGATATAGGTTTAATGATGGAACAGGAGGATTACCCTCAGGGTTTTTACTTCCGAGGGATTGGTCATTCCAAATTGGTTCTGGTATGCAGCCCCACTTTTCCGTTGGCTGACAAATCCATAGTTTCCCACGCAGATTTGCGCCAACATAGGCAATTATTGACACGCAGCCGGGCACTTGAAGACACTAGTCATAAACGCGAGCAAAGAAGTCCCAAGGTTTGGTACGGTGAAAGTCCATTTACAATTATCGAATTATTGTCGGCCGATTTTGGCTGGGCATTATTACCACAAACAGTGGTGGCTGAAAAACTCAAGACAGGTCAATTAGTGCGCTTAAGCTATGACTTCCAGCAATCCGACATACTGCAAGGAGTGGATGTTGTCTGGACCAAGAAAAAACAACTCGGCAGTTGCGGGCAATGGCTTTTGAATCAATTGCTTAATTTAGACCCTCAGTTGTGGTCTAAATGACTAAAGAGATTGTCATCTTGAGACACGAAGCGGTGTGAGGATATCCTTGTCGCTGCTCGAGCCTGTTAAACAGGACAATGTCTAACTACGTATTAATAGACCTTAGTTCATTCATGTATCATGACGCTGCCAGAATTTTCTTGATTCCCTCAGCCACTTTTTCAGGTTTGTGAGGAACTTTGAAAATTGCTTGTAAATTTACTTGAGGATTCCACAGCAACATAAAAGTAGAATGATCAACCACATAATTTTCATTCTCGGGATTTTCCGGCACTAGAAAAACTACGCCAACCCGGGTGGCCAGGTCCTCTAGATCTTCTGGCTGACCAGTGGCAGCAAAAAAATCCGGGTCAAAATATTGTGTATATTGTTTTAAACGCTCAGGTGTATCACGAGCCGGATCAACAGAAATAAAAGCAAATTCAACCTGTTCTCTGGTCAGTTGATCGAATTTTTCCTTGATCTTTTTCATGTCAGTGAGTGCTATTGGGCAAGCGTCCGGACAAAAAGTAAAACCAAAATACACCAGCCACCATTTGTCTTTGAAACGCTGTTGATCAATCGGATCCCCATTAAAATCAACAAGCTGAAACTCCCCTATTTCTCTAGCTTGTGGGTAAACAATACCGACTTCCTCACTTATTAGTGGTCCAGAATTTCGTTGCTGATTCGTAGCAAGCCAAAAGCCAAAAGCCAGCGCAGCTAACCCTAGCATGACTGTTAATGTTTTAAGCAATGTTGAGTTCATGAGCCTTTTTTAACTGGTACGACTATTGTGACTGATGGAAGATCATTTAATTCAAATTCGATTTCGATTTCATCGCCTTGTGAAAACGTTTCTTGTACACCCATCAACATCACATGTGAACCACTGGCTTTGAGTTCAAGTGTTTGACCGGGCCCAAGAACCACATCAGACATTCTACGCATTTGCATAATATCGGTGACTATTTTTACTTCATGTAATTCTGTCTCTTTTGCAATGTTGGATGAGACACCTATAATTGAAATGGGAGACTCGGTTATATTGGTAATATTCATATAAGCTGCAAGGGTCGGTACACCGGGAGGTGCTTCGCGGATCCAACTGCTTTCAATCAAAAGCACCTCATCTTCAGCCTGTACAAAACTTGTAGATGCCAAGGAACTCAACATCAAAATCATGGCAACAAACCACGTCCAGAGATTCCCTCTTTCCACAATAATATCTAGATTAAAACTATTTCTCATTTGTATTCCAAAAAATCAGCATAAACTTTCAATCAAAAGCACCTCATCTTCAGCCTGTATCATGCTCACTAACACCAAGCAACCAAACACTAAAAGGAATAGCTTTAAGGCTATTTTTCTAAAGTCTTTGCTCAACAAATAATCTCCATTCTCTTTAATTTACTGGATTCACCCACAGGGTACATGGCCCGCCTTTGCGGGAATGACGATACGGGATAATTTACTTTAAAAAATTCGGGACTATATCCTCAGTCTTTACTGTATCAACTATTGTCCAGTTTAAGTATTAATCACAAAAGGTTCTTTCGTTATTCGAACTTAATTCAAGTTTCTGCTCAAAATGCCAGACCTGAGGAAATGGCTCATAAAAGTGATGTAATAATTTTTTCCAGTCTTGATATTCCGCTGATTGACGAAAACCTGTTTCATGATCCTCCAAGGTTTGCCATTTTACTAAAAACAAATATCGGTTGTTGTCCTCAATACATCGTAGCAATTGGTGAGAAACATAACCCGGCATTTTACTGATAATTTTTTGAGCCTGGGCAAAAGCCTGTTCAAAATCCAGTTCCTGCCCGGGAATAACTTCTAGCACAGCATGTTCCACAATCATATTAAGTTACTATGCTTGAGCTAAAAATCCCTTAATTAAATCCACCTTCGGACGACACTCACGTAACGATTTTAAATGTGTAGCTGCTTGCTCAACTGTCATGGACTTGTATTTGGCAAGATAAGCCACTGCTACTGTCGGTGAGCGATCACGGCCGGCAGTACAATGAAGATAAATTGTATGCCCTACGGCAATCAGTCGATTTAACAGGCTTACGGCTGCAGGTAAATGTCGACTCAAATCGTCGTCATCAAAATCAATAATCGGCAAACGTTGTATCACTAAATCTAAATCATAACTGGCTTGTTCAATTTCTTCAAAATTGACTTTCCATTTAACGAAATCTTCATCGGTCTGAAGATTCAGAATACCGGTAACACCAATCAATCTAATTTGCTTAATGTCGACTTCATTACTGGGACACGTACCGACGAATAGGGTCGAGTCAACTTTAACAAAATCGATCATTTAAAACGAAAACAGTTTAAGATTGAAGTGAATTGTAAGCTTTAGTGAATCCAGACAAAGATACGGGCACTTCAAATGAACGCCCCCCTAAATCAAGAAAGGTCAGTTTAATCTTATTGCCCTTTTTGATTGCATCGAGGAATTTATCCGTTATACCCACTTCAATATGGCATCCGATACGGCTACAAAAGACAAAAGGCAGGCGCGAGACTTCACCAGCATCAATCTGTACTTTCATCCCTTCAGGTAACAAAGTGCCCAGAGGTGTGGTGATTCTTAGTATCGGCTTTTCAGCTTCGGGAACATGTCCAACGGCAATATTTAATAATTCGGCGTCTTTGCCTTTAACCACTATGGTTTGTGATGTATAACAAATTTCTTTTTTTAAATTGGGATCCGTTTCACACTGGTTAGCCCAATCTTTAAAAATTTTTGCGGAATTATCAGGCTCCTTGATCAGGAACTCCTGCGAGAAGCTTATCGCAGGCAATAAAGCAACGGTGGCAATAATTATTTTGAAAGATTTCATTTAAGATTATGGAATGACTTCAGGACTCGGTATTATAAACCCAGAGTATGGGCTTTAGCATTTAATTATTAGTAGCTTGATGTTTTCTAAACTGAACCAATGCTTAAAACCGAGGTCAGTTTAATTAGATTTGATTCAACACTTTACTATGCTCGTGAGATTATCAACTATATAATCCGCATATGTATCTGGAGGACTCCATGCGTAGCGAACTAATAAACAAAATTTTACTGTCAATGATGATTGTTATGCTTGCGGCGGGTTGTGCTGGACGGCAACAACCACAAGTCGACGAGCAAGCCAATCAATCACAGACCGATAATATCGACCCTTATGAAAATTTTAATCGCTCAGTATATAAATTTAATACTAAGCTTGATAAATATCTTCTCAAACCGTTGGCAAAAACCTACGAAAAAATTACCCCTGATCCAGTCGAAAGTGGAATTAGTAAATTTTTCAGTAACCTTAACGAACCGCGAAACGCGATCAACAGTTTGCTGCAAGGCAAATTTGATAAAGCTGGCTTAAGTACTGGCCGTTTCGTGCTGAATTCAACGGTAGGCGTGCTTGGTTTTTTCGATGTCGCCGGAAAGTTAGATATTCCCAAACACAATGAAGACTTCGGCCAGACGCTAGCCGCCTGGGGTGTTCCATCCGGCCCTTATTTTGTGCTGCCTTTATTCGGGCCTAGATATTTACGCCATTCGGCCGGAATGATTCCTGATCGCTTTATGGATCCTATTACTTATGTCGATGATGATACTGCTAGATATGCTCTACTCGGTTTAGACATTGTTCAGGCTCGTGCTGGTTTCCTGGGTACTGATGATTTACTTGAATTACAACTCGATCCTTATATCTTTGTGCGTGAGACTTACTTACAACGTCGAGAAGCTGCACTTAAAGATACGGCTGTTGAAGATACTGATGAATTTGATGACGAGTTTGATGATGAATTTGAAGATGAACTCGAAGCCGAGAGCTAATCTTACTCATTAAAAGACAATCTAGCCTTTTTAACTAATTATGGATTTGGTAGTCGGTGATATTCATGGTTGTTACAAAGCATTCAAACGGCTTTTAAAAAAATCCAAATTTCGCCCTGAAAAAGACCGCTTGTGGTTGACTGGTGATTTAGTCAACCGTGGCCCTAAATCTGCTGAGGTCGTACGTCATGTAATGGATTTGGGTGAGAACGCAAACGTCGTTTTAGGTAATCATGATTTACACCTGTTAGCCGTAGCAGCCGGTGTTTCACAGCCCAAACGTAATGACAATTCGCACTTGATGCTGGATGAATCAGATGCTGATGAAATGATTGAATGGTTGGCCACTCGACCATTAGCATTATTTAATAAAAAATATGATTTTCTACTTGTTCATGCGTCGGTTCACAAAAACTGGTCAACCGAAGATACATTAACTTATGCAGCAGAAATTGAATCGTCGTTACAAGGAAAAAAGCGCAAAAAGTTCTTGAGTAAAATGTATGGTAGCAAACCTTCGAACTGGTCCAATAATTTAAAAAAGTGGGATCGCCAACGCTTGATCACTAACGTGTTGACTCGAGCACGTTTTTGCAGAAAAACGGGTTCACTGACGCTAACTCAAAAAGGCCCACCGGGTTCACAACCCAAATCATTTTACCCATGGTTTGAGGTACCCAATCGGAAAACAGCTGATCAATTAATCTTTTTCGGACATTGGAGTGCCTTGGGTTTCCACCAGAGCCATAATGTGATTTGCATGGATAGCGGTTATTTGTGGGGTGGGAAATTAACTGCTTTTAAATTGAAAAAGAAAAAAGTTAAAATTATTCAAGTTGGCCATGACTGAAACACACGCAGCAAATATAAACCACGGCATTGAGATTGAAGTAAAAACTCACTATCTCAAGCAACAATCACAACCTGATAACGAAAAATATGTGTTTGCCTATACCATTAATATTCGCAATGTGGGTGCACACAAATGCCAATTAATAACCCGCCACTGGGTCATTACTGAAAGTGATTTCAGTGTTCAGGAAGTACATGGCGAAGGCGTGGTCGGAAAGCAACCTATTATTGAGCCTGGTAAAAGTTTTGAATACACAAGCGCCGCTATTTTGAAAACTGAAGTCGGCACCATGAAAGGCTTTTACGACATGCTGGGGGAAAACGGCCAAATATTTAAAGCGGCCATTCCGCAGTTTACTTTATCTGTTCCCAGGGTTTTACAGTAAAGCTTGTTCCCGCGAAGGCGGGAATCTCCTAATTACTGTTCGGACTTTTAACACTGTCATCATCCTAATTAAATTAAAAGCCAACTTAATAGAGATTCATCCACGGATGTTTATCCACAATGGGGGGCTGGATGATAATACTCCTTTTTGTAAAAATTGCGTAAATTGCCATCGAAAATTCAATACGCTGATAAGATACATGTTTAGATCATTCACGTTGTGTTGAAGTTAAGCCGATTTATAATCACTTTATGCCGTCAAATTCTCAAAAATTAGGGTTTATTACGGTTTTAACGTTGCTTGTAACGGGTTGTAATTTTTTTAACAAACAGCCCGCAGTTGCTGAAATACCGTTTAGCTTTCCGGAAAATTGGGAAAGTGCAAGTTCGACTGAACAAATCAGTCTGGGTTGGCTGTCACAATTCAGCGATTCAAATTTGGATCAATATATTCGTACAGCATTACAAAATAATTTTGATTTACAAGCCAACGTCGAACAGTTGAATGCTGCCATTGCCACAGCTAAGGCCACTAATGCAAATCTTTATCCTAATGTTGATATAGGCGTGCAACGCAATCGCAGCAAAAGTTTTGTAATTGATGAACAAGGCCTTGTCTCCACTCAATACAGCACCCGTTATCAAGGTGACTTAAGCGTGAACTGGGAAGCCGATCTTTGGGGAAAACTCAGTGACAGAAGCCGCGCCAATTATCTGGACTCCCAAAACCGGGCTGCCTTATATCAGGCAGCACGCTTATCGTTGGCAGCTAATGTTGCACAAACCTGGTTCAATGCAATTGAAGCAGGCAATCAAGTGGCACTCAGTCAACGCCAACTAGACAGCCTGGATGAGGCTCTGTATATAATTGAAACAGGTTATCAAGCAGGTTTAAACAGTGCCGTTGATGTTTTCTCTGCCCGTTCGGATTTTGAAAATCAAAAAGCTTTAGTCGCTCAAGACAAACAAACCCTCGAACAAATCAAACGCAGCTTGAATGTATTGCTAGGTAGTTATCCATCAGCAGAATTTGATATTGGTGAAGCTAAACTGCCTGATGAATTTATGTCCACTCCCGCCGGTCTGCCTTCAGAATTACTGTTGCGCCGCCCGGATATCATGGCAGCAAGATCAAACTGGTTAGCCCAGGATTATCGTCACCAGGCAGCTACAAAAGATCGTTATCCCTCTTTTACTTTGACAGGTAATCTGGGCGAAAGTAGTGATAATTTAAGTGATCTGCTGGACAGTGATGATGTGTTTTGGTCGTTACTGGCGGGTTTAACGCAACCCGTTTTTAATGCTGGACGACTGAAAGCTCTGGAACAAAATGCCGATGCTCAAGCTCGCCAGGCACTTGCCGAATATTCATCAACCATTTTGACCGCATTTACCGAAGTCGAAAATGCCTTGGCCGCAGAACAGTATTTACTAACACGTTATGAAAACACCAAAAATGCTGCAGAGTTAGCCAAGTCCGCTTATCAGCTTGCTTTAGAGCAATATCAAACCGGATTAGTGGATTATGTGACTGTTTTGACGACTCAACGGCAGTTTTTTAGTGCGGATTCTAACCAGATAAGTCTTTATAATGATCTTATTCAAAATCGGATTACGCTACATCTTGCACTGGGCGGTGATTTTTTTACCGTCGATAAAACAAGTAACGAACTGTAAAAATCAAAATGCAGCAATCTTCGCACGGTATACGCAACTTTATCCTAAGCATCATCTTTTTAGGTGCTGCCGTCGCTGCTGCTTATTATGTGCAAAACAATCCACCTAAGGCTGAGCGTGAAAAACCAGTCGCTCCAATCTTGCAAGTTGACACTGTCGTTGCAACGCCACAAAACTATAACGTTATTATTGAATCGTATGGCACTATCCAGGCACGTACCCAAGGCACATTAACAGCTCAAGTGGACGGCGAAGTCATTAATGTCGCTAATTTTTTTCGCCAGGGTAGTTTTTTTGAAAAAGGTGATTTATTGCTGGAAATCGATCCACGTGATTACCAGACTGCTTTAATTAATGCCCAGGCCAATGTTTCTCAGGCCCAGGCTGCTTTAGCCCAAGAACAGGCTCAAGCTGACCAGGCTGCTAAAGATTGGAAACGACTGGGTAATTCGGGCAAGGCACCTGATTTAGTATTACGAAAACCGCAACTGGCTGCTTCACGTGCGCAACTGGAATGGAATAAAGCCGCATTAGCCAAAGCCGAACTTGATTTAAAACGCACCAAAATTACTGCCCCTTACGCTGGCCGGATCATTAGTAAAAATGTTGATTTAGGTCAATATGTCACTATTGGCACACAGATGGCAGAAGTTTTCGCTGTTGACTATGTCGAAGTCAGGCTGCCGCTCACCAGCCGGCAATATGCACAAATTGACATTCATGAAACTTATCGTGGTGAGAATTTTTCTGCTAATGCCAACAACTCACCGCTAGTGCGTATAAAAAATCAAATTGGAAATAACAGTCAAAACTATAGCGGTTATATCAGCCGCTCAGAGGGAATTTTTGATACCACAACCAGGCAAACCTATGTCGTCGCACATATTGACGATCCCTATGGCAAACGTACCGATGGTGGCCCACCTTTAAAAATCGGTCAATTTGTCACTGCTGAAATTCAAGGTAAAACTTTAGTTGACGTTTATGTAGTTCCTAACAGTGCTGTCTATCAGGGCAGTTATATTTTTATCGCTGAAAATAACATTATCAGACGCCGGGAAATAAATTTACTCTGGCAAGATAATGAAAATTCCATCATTGATCAAGGTATTACAGAGGGTGAAATCATTGTTTTAACGCCCTTAAACGAAACCATTAGCGGCACTGAAATTCAATACGGTCAATCATGATTGCCTGGTTTGCTCGTAACGGCGTAGCTGCCAATTTATTGATGATCACCATCATCGCAGCAGGGCTTTATTCAATTACTCAACGCATCCCGCTGGAAGTTTTTCCTTCTTTTGAACTGGATACGATCAATATCAATACCAGCTTGCCGGCCGCTTCTCCTGAAGACGTGGAAGAATCGATATCGATTCGAGTTGAGGAAGCTATTAGCGACTTAAATGGCATCAAAAAAATTACTTCAAGATCGTCTGAAGGATTTTCAACGGTACGCGCTGAAATCGAAGACGGTTATGACAGCCGCGATTTATTAAATGACATCAAATCACGGGTTGATGCTGTTAATACTTTTCCTGAAGATGCCGAGCGGCCCGTAATCAGCCTGGCACAAACCTCAACGGAGGTGATCAGTGTTGTAGTCTATGGTGACTTACACGAAAGCGAACTCAAGACACTGGCGCAGCGAGTCAGAGATGATCTATTGCGCATCAATGATATTACGCGCATCCAACTAGAAGCTTCACGTGATTATGAAATCTCAATCGAAGTACCGGAAAATACGCTAAAAGAGTACAACTTAACCCTCGAAGAGATTGGCCGTAAACTCGCTTCCGGTTCGGTTGATTTATCGGCAGGCAATATTCGCACCCCGGGTGGTGATGTTTTAGTCCGTACCAAAGGCCAGGCCTATAACAAGGCTGAATTTGAAAATATTGTTGTGATTAGTCAGGATAACGGCACAGCCATCAAACTCAAAGATATTGCTCACGTCTATGATGGTTTTGAAGAAGACAAAATCATCAGTCGCTTTAACGGGCAACCCGCTGCCTTGGTAGAAATTTTTCGTATTGGCGACCAAAGCGCTATTCAAGTTGCGGATAAAGTAAAAGATTACATTGAGCAAATCCGTCCTACACTCCCGCAAGGTGTCAGCATTGATTTTTGGCGTGATCGTTCTCGAATCGTCAAAAGCCGTCTCAAAACTTTGACCAATAGCGCCATCCAAGGCGGGATTCTCGTATTTTTATTATTGACACTATTCCTGCGCCCTGCTGTCGCGGTTTGGGTTTGTATTGGTATTCCCATGAGTTTCATGGGTGCTTTTATTTTAATGCCCGAAATAGGTGTCACTTTAAATGTCGTCAGTCTATTCGCCTTTATTCTTGTGCTTGGGATAGTGGTCGATGACGCCATTGTCACCGGTGAAAATATATACAGGCATTTACGCCAAGGCGAACCGGGACTCGATGCTGCTATTAATGGCACCCATGAAGTAGCGGTGCCTGTGACCTTCGGCATTTTGACCACGGTCGCTGCTTTCACGCCAATATTTTTTATCGAGGGCATAAGAGGCGCGATCTTCGCCCAAATACCGGCAATCGTGATTCCCGTTCTTTTATTTTCTTTAATCGAATCCAAGTTGATTCTGCCTGCTCATTTGAAGCATGTTAAACCTAGAGATGATATCGAAAAGCTATCCTGGCTGAGCCGCACTCAACAGCGAATTTCACATGGTTTTGAAGACGCGATTATTCGTTATTACAAGCCGTTTTTAAATTGGGCCATTAATAATCGTGCACTGACCCTGGCTATTGCCATTTCAGTAGCTATTGTGGTGCTTTCGATCGCCTCCAGTGGCTGGATGCGTTTTGTGTTTTTTCCGCGCATAGAAAGTGAATTAGCCAGAATTAGTTTAGTTATGCCCTCGACTACTTCTTTTGAAACAACTGATCGTTATATCGACCATATTGCTAACGAGACTTTAAAACTAAAAGAAAAATACACCGATGAACAAACCGGCGAAAGCTTAATTACTAATTTTCTGACTATTAGCGGCTCTTCTGGTGCCGGCGGTGAGCCCAATAAAGGCTGGGTGGCAATCGAAATTGCTTCACCGGAGAACAGATATATCGATAAATCGGTGTCAGAATTGGTAGAAGAGTTACGACAGGCGATTGGGCCGATACCCGGAGCCGAATCATTATCATTTCGGGCAGAAATTGGCCGCGCCGGTGATCCGATTGACATTCAGCTCAGCGGTAACAGTTTGGTCGTCCTCAAACAACTTGCTACTGAAATCAAACAACATCTTGGTACCTACCCTGGTGTGTTTGACATAACCGATAGCCTCTCAGGCGGCAAGCAAGAATTGCAGCTTGCCCTAAAACCAGATGCCGAACCGCTGGGTATTACTTTAAACGAGCTGGCTCGTCAGGTTCGACAAGCCTTTTATGGTTATGAAGTTCAGCGAATACAACGTGGCCGGGATGAAGTTAAGGTTATGGTTAGATTTCCGAGTGAGGATCGTCGCTCACTCAATGATCTTTATGACATGATCTTGACTACGCCCACTGGGCAGCAAATCCCTTTTGCTGAGGTAGCTGAAATTTCTCCAGATACCAGTCCAACTTCGATTTATCGTATAGACCGCTTTCGAACAGTCAATGTGACCGCTGACATTAATAAACAAACTGTCGATATTGAAGCCGTTAAGCGAAGCGTACGTGACTATATGGGGCAGTTATTAGCGGCTCATCCATCTGTTAACTATAGCTTGGAAGGCGAAGCCAAAGAACAAGAGGAAACCTTCGGCAGCCTAAGATACGGTTTATGGGGAGTCTTGTTTGTTGTTTATGCATTATTGGCCATTCCCTTTAAATCTTACTGGCAACCAATAATAGTCATGTCAATCATGCCAATCGGGTTAGTTGGTTCGATTATCGGTCATTGGATTATGGGTAAGGATTTGAGTATTATGAGTATGCTCGGCATGCTGGCCTTGACTGGAGTTGTCGTTAATGATTCATTGGTGCTGGTCGACTATATTAATAAACAAAGACGTAAAGGCATTGAGCTGATGCAGGCAGTTTTAAATGCCGGCACTGCAAGATTCCGGCCGGTTATGTTGACCTCACTAACAACATTCGCTGGATTAATGCCGTTGTTATTCGAGAAAAGCACCCAGGCACAATTTTTGATTCCCATGGCAATTTCTCTAGGGTTTGGCATTTTATTTGCCACTATGTTTACACTGATCTTAATCCCTGTGAATTATTTAATCGCTGAAACAATAAAAAATAACGTTACTCGCTTTCTGGGATTTAGACCTAATTCTGTATTGGAAACATGAAAGTCTGGGCGTTTGATGAGAGCTTAATGCACCGTAACGAATAAAGGGGACGTCGCTTTAGCTACGTACTCTTTATTCCCAAATCAACGCAACTGTCTATTTTTTAATCCCTCCGTCCCGTTTTCCCGATGGATTAGTTTGCAGGTTAATCAGGATCAGAACTTTGCTCAACGCCTTAACAAACGTTAGGAGATTCCGCAACAAGTGCGGAAAATCGTTCCCCAGCATAAAACCGGGACAAGCTCTAGTAATGCGGAGGTTTTTCGTTATGCTCACCAACTTCTAGCCCTGATTGCTCAGTAATTGCTACAAGCTTAAGTCTTAATCCATCACAAACCCGCTTGAGTTGTTCAAGTTTTTGATCCAGTTGGAAAACAGTTTCACTCAATTCTTCAATGGCTTTATCTTGATAAGCAACTTTGGTTTCTAATTCAATAATTCGATTCTCGGACATACTCATATCTGTTAAACAAACTATAATATGCAAAATTTTACAGTAACAATTATGGACACACTTGACTCAATTTCACTTCGAATTCTCGGTGCTTTATTAGAAAAAGAAACCACTACACCAGATCAATACCCACTGACTTTAAATGGATTGGTGAATGCCTGTAATCAAAAAAGCTCACGTAATCCAGTCATGAGTTTAACCAATGCCGATATCGGCCCCAGACTGAGTGAACTAGAGCGTGATGACTGGGTTAAACGTGAATACGGTTCACGGGCTGAAAAGTATTCCCATCGAGTCAATGCAAAACTGGATTTGACTCGGAATAAATTGGCAATTATGACGATATTAATGTTGCGTGGACCTCAGACCTTGGGCGAAATTAGAACCAATAGTTCACGCTTAGCTGAGTTCGATTCGTTAGATGCAGTCGCTTATTATGTCAATCAACTCATTGAGCGTGATGAACCTTTAGTTGAATTAATGCCGCGACAACCGGGAGAAAGTACTGATCGTTATCAACAGTTACTGTGTCCGATTAAACAGGAATTGAAACCCAGACAAACACCAGTTCCCACCCCAGCAACCAGTGAATTATCCATGCTGGAGCAACGTTTTCGATCGCTGGAACAACGTATCGAAGCGCTGGAAAAGCTTGTTGGGGATGATGAAAGTTTTGTCTAGAATTACAGATTAGTTTAAGAACAATCGGAGGATATATGGAACTAAAATTTCCTAACGAAAGCAAAGAATACCGCCAGGCCCGTAATAAACTGCTTGAGGCTGAGACCGAACTCAGAGAACAAATTGAACGAGTTGCTGCCCAAAGACGGGCCTTACCAATAGGCGGCAAAGTTGAACAGGATTATGAATTCAAAGATCTTACAAATCAGCCGGTCAAATTATCTGATCTATTCCGAGAAAACAAAAACTCGCTATTAATTTATAGCTACATGTTTGGTCCTGACAATGAAACACCCTGCCCGGCATGTACATCGATGCTGGATAGCTTAAACGGCTCAGCTCCACATATCACTCAGGCTGTAAATTTAGCTGTAGTGATCTCCGGTAGTATTGAGCAAGCCCGACAAATTAAACAATCACGCGGATGGAACAATCTGAATTTATTTAGCTGTGACGGTAATAACTACAACCGCGAATACTTCGGCGAATCAGCCGATGGCAATCAGATGCCGATAATGAATGTGTTTAACAAAACAGATTCAGGAATTCATCATTTCTGGGGGTCTGAATTACTTTATGCAACATCAGAATTCCATCCACGTCATATAGATCTGATTTGGCCGATGTGGAATGCACTTGATATGACACGCGAAGGTCGGAGCATTGATTCTCCAAAACTAAATTATGAGGATGAAACATAAATGGAAGTAGTATTAGCAAATTATCAACCTTCGTTGATTGCCCTGACTTTGCTGGTAATCATTGTTCTCGCACAAAATATTTTAGCTGCTGTTATTAAAATTAATAAAGCTGGTCAAGCCCCAGGTATCCAAGCAATGGGTAATAATTCAGATTTCCCATTTCGCGTCTATCGAACCCACATGAATTCGGTGGAGAATTTTTCTACTTTCGCCGCCTGTATTTTCCTCGCTGTAATCGCTGGAACAAACCCCAAATGGATAAATATACTGGCGATAGTTCATGTGACGGCACGCGTCGGTTTTTGGTTGGTCTATTACAGCGGTGCTGGTGCACTAGTAGGTGGTCCCAGAACATTGATTTTTGCTTTGGGTTGGTTTACTAATCTCGGCCTTGCCCTTCTTATTTTGATCTCGTTGATTTAATTACTATGTATAAGCTTTACGGATTTCCGCTTTCCAGAACCAGTCGGGTAATCTGGACGTTGTATGAAATTGGTGTTGAGTTTGAGTTGACCAAAGCCTTTCCCCATTCTGAAACTGCGCTAAAAGTTAATCCTTCGGGTAAGTTGCCTGTGCTTAAAACTGAAGGTAGCTACATCATTGATTCAACAGCAATTTGCAGTTATTTAGTAGATAAACACAGCGAAGCTGGTTTGAGCTATCCCTTAGGCACACTCGAGCGAGCCTTAATGGAAAGCTGGATACAATTTGCGATTAATGATCTGGAAGCACCTTTATGGGTGATTGCCAAGCACACCTTTGTGATTCCCGAAGAGCACCGTGTTCCTGAAATTCTCGACCAGTGTGAATGTGAATGGCAAACAGCCCTGGAGGTCATGGAAAAGCGTCTGGGCGATAATCAATATGTAATGGGCGATCAATTTACTATTGCCGACATTATTCTGGGGCAAATTGGTGGCCGTTGGGCCAAACGCCGCGGTATTGAAATCAACAATGATTCCTTGAACGACTATTTTGATCGTGTATGTAGCCGGCCAGCAATAGTTGAAGCGTTGGAATATGAGCAGCAAACATCAGAAAGTTAATAATAAAATAATTTATTTAATCAAAGCTTCCGTAAGAATTATGAAATTACCCTCTCTTTGAGTCAAATAATATGAAATTTATCCAATTGATCATTTATAGTTTATCAACAAGCCTAGCAATGATTTTGGTAACTACTGGGGTTTTTGCCCATCAAGCAGAGATTGACGAGCATGCTCCATTAGTGCCCATTCCTCCCTATAGTAACAACTCTGATGCAGCCAATGCGGCCAACGCTTTTGAAGCAGGGACAAAATTAATTGAATCACTAAGTGCAGCACAGCAGGAACAAATTTTGCTTGCAGTGGATGCAGATGAACGTCAGGGCTGGTCTAATCTCCCAGCCAAATATGTTGATCGAAGTGGCATAAAACTTGGAGATTTATCCGACCCACAAATTGCCTTGTTGTTTGAGTTTCTATCCTCCTCTCTTGGTGAGGAAGGCTATCAGACTGTTGCGGAGACTCTTGCTGCAGAAGCCTTTCTTAGCGAAGATCCTCAAGCATCGAGACATCTTTGGAGCCCTACCAATTATTGGTTCGCTTTCTATGGAAAACCTTCTATGACAGAGCGCTGGGGCTGGCAATTTGGTGGACATCATTTGGGCATCAATCTCTCGATATTTAATGGGTCAGTCAACAGCTTGTCACCCACTTTTGTCGGTACTGAACCCGCCAGATTTACTTATCAAGGGCAAAATTACGAGCCTGTAGTAGACATGCACCAGGCTGGAATCAATGTTTTTAATGCTCTCGATGAATCTCAACAAAGTAACGCCACTATACTCAAAATCGGTAAAGATATTGCTACAGGCCCAGGAAAAGACGGAATGATTCCAGCATTAGAAGGTAGTCACGTTGTCAATTGGTCTGATGAGCAAAAAGATTTGTTGCTGCTCACCATCAACGAATGGGTGAGTATGCAGCCACAAGAAAACGCCAATCCCCGAATGCAGGAATTGGCCGGTCAATTAGATAAAACTTATTTCGCTTGGTATGGAGCTGCAGATGGTTCTGGTGAAAATTATTACCGTATTCAAGGTCCAACGCTAATCATTGAATTGTTGTCAATTACCAATAATGTTGGAGATACGGCCAAGGGATTGGGGCATTACCACACAATTTACCGCAACCCAACAAACGAATATGGGTTAGCTGACAATTAAACCCATAGCTTGCCCGTTCATAATTGTTAGATACTATTCTGACAACAGCAATTCTTCTAACTTTTCGCTATCGACTTCAGCTTTATTTTTGTTACTTACGAAATTGACTATATCTTCAGTGACTGCGTAGCGTCCTCGCAACGGAATTGACAGTGCAGCAACGATATCTGCGTGATCAATATCATCATATAAAATTGCTTGGTACTGACCGCTATTTTCTTCAAGTGCGCTGCGCATGGCATTAATATTGCGAATATGAACTTTTTTGTCCTCTTTGCCGTAGAGTAATAACATCGGCGGCTCAGAACCATCAACAAAAAAACTGGGTTGTGTTTCATCATAAATCAATTCTGCAAAGAGCTTATATTGGTAAGGTTTATCGAATTCAAAATGATAAGGCCCAGCCAAACCAATAAAGCCATCAACTTTGTCGTATAAGTCTGTATCCAGATAATCTGCATTGGTTGTCAACATTGCTGCCATATGAGCACCAGATGAGTGCCCCATTAGAATCACATCGTCATCCTTGGCACCGTAGTAACCAGCATTTTTAACTGCCCAATCTACAACAGCTACCGCATCCTCCATGATTTCCCCAAACAACACTTCAGGATAAACACGAAAATCAGGAATCACTACGATATAATCTTTCTCGGCCAAAGTCTGCGCGACAAACCGATATTGTTCTTTGGGCAACGTTTCACAAGCACCCCAACAACCCCCATAGAAAAAAATAATCGTAGCCTCAGCAGCTCGATTTGGTTGATAGATATCCAGTTTATTCGCCTTATGAGGGCCATAACGCACATCCGAAGTCAACGAATAATCGCCGAACTTGGCCAATGAGTTCACTGTCAGCAAGGCTGACTTCTCGCAGCCTGCCAATAAGACTATCAGCACGCCAAATATTAATTTTTTCATTATCCCTTTGGTGAAAAAGCAGTTACTAAATGCTACTACAAAGCAGAAACTTGAAAAAGTCAGCTTAACAATAATTTACAGAATTTATACTCAGGCAATAAAGTTTTTAAGTTATTTCCGATTCAAACAATCGCCTTCATAGTTGCAAGCAAGACAGCCTACTACAACCTCTTAAACTAATACGATTATTACTGAAAAATTTTCATACACATAGGTATGAATCCATAAGTAAGAATCGTACGTACTATTTAATACAGTAAAGCCACTATCGATCCCATGCATGATTATTCACACCATTACACTAGTTTAGTGCAGTTGAATCAATCGTCAAAGGATTCTCCTTTTTCTGAAATAAAATTAGGCTATGCTATATTCAACAAAGTGGACAACCTATACCCTAAAACTTCACCTTCAGCTATGCAGCATAAAAACACTGAGATGCATTCATTACTGCTGCAGGTTGTACAAAAAGATCAACAAGCATTTGCGACTCTTTACGATAAAACTATCAACTTGCTTTATGGTGTGGCTTTAAGAGTTACACAAAATCACGATCTGGCCGAAGAAGTGATTAACGAAACATATATGCAAGTCTGGCAACAAGCAGATCGTTATAATTCAGCGGAAAGTACGGTTAAGACCTGGCTTGTGATGATATGCCGCTCAAGGGCCATTGATGCAATACGAAAGAATCGAAATAGTTCTAATACTCAGGAATTACAGGACAACATTGCTGATCAACAATCGCTACCACTTCCAGATCTGATGGTCGCCGTTGAACAGAAATCTAAATTACGCTCTGAGCTTGATAAGCTTACTACTACACAACAACAACTTTTATCCCTTTCTTTTTTCAGGGGTTTTACTCATAATGAACTGGCAGAGATTTTGGACATGCCTCTTGGTACAGTTAAAACACAAATTCGACGCGCAATCCTCCAATTAAAGCAACGAATGCTTGAAAGTGAGGAAATATAAGTATGACTAATAGTGATCTTGACAAAACGGTGTTAAATCTACTGGCCGAAGACCAGCAGGCCGCCGATATTTCTGAAGATAGAATTGCTCGCATGAGAAAAAGGCTATTAAAACAAATAGCCCCACAAAAACCTGTAAACTTTATCACTATTCGCGCTGACGAAGGTGAATGGATAGAAATTGTGCCGAAGATTTATAAAAAAGTTTTACATCTGAACCCATCAACAGGACAAGAATCCTATCTTTTACGTGCCGAACCTGGTGCAGTTGCGCCGGCTCATGACCATGACCACGATGAGCTTTGTTTTGTGTTAGAAGGGGAAATTGAACTCAATAATATTTCTCTAAAAACAGGCGATTATCATTTTGCCCCTAAAGGCAGTCTGCATGGTGAAACACGCACTCAAACAGGTGCGGTTGTTTTAATGCAACAACTTTGAAAACACTACAGAGTTAGTAAAGTTACTTTTATTACTAAATAGCCTTAAATTATTTTTTACATAATTTTTTTGAAAAAAATTTGAATCCATAATCCAAGCCGCTACGTATCTTGTATGTAACAGCAAATAAAAGGTTACATATAATGATCACATTGAGGATGCTTTTTCTTGGACTATTAATATTAACTGGGTGCAGCCAGGATCAAAGCGATACCCAATTTAAACCCGGTTTTACGGTTACTAAAACGGCTGGGGCCTGCGATCTAGCTCTACTTCCTCCCGATAAGAAATCACACGAACCCAAAATTACTAATTATCAAAATTTAATAAAGAACAATAAGCAGCCCTTGATCAATCTCGAAAAACTTGGTTGGGCTTATGTTTCGCAAGCAAGGAACCTGTTTGATGATGGTTATTATCAATTCGCTCTACAGACAGCTAATTGTATTGAACTGGAGCAACCAAATAGCAATGAAGCCTTGTTACTAAAGGCCTACGTCAAAATTCAACTACACGAATTCAAGCAAGCCGAAGATTTAGCCAAACAATTGATTGAACAACGTGGTTATTGGTTCGAATATGGGATACTGGGTGATGCCATGATGGAGCAGGGCAATTTAATCGCCGCTGAACAGGCCTACCAAACAATGATGAATCAGCGACCTGGCTCTCAGGCTTACACCCGTGCAGCACATCTACGTTGGTTAACAGGTGACTTGGATGGTGCTGTTGAAATGATGAGTATGGCTGTAAAATCACATCGTACTCAAAAATCACAATCCGCTGCCTGGACCCAAACTCAGCTCGGCTTTTATCTATTTAGCGCTAAAGATTTTGAGGCCGCAGAAGGTCTAGTCAATTCCGCTTTATCTTCATACGAGAATTATCCGCCTGCATTGTTTCTAAAAAGTCGCCTTTATTTGGCAAAAAACCAACCAAATGAAGCTGTTGATGCGCTATACAAGGCGATTGAATCTAATCCCTTGCCCCAATATCAATGGTATCTTATCGAAATCCTAAGGCTTATTGGTAAGGCTGAACAGGCCGCTGAAACTGAAAATCAGCTTGCTAATCATGGGCCTGTGCAAGATCCCAGAACCTACGCTTTATATTTAGCAACCAATAAAAAACAAAATGAGTTTGCGTTATCACTAACACAGGCCGAACTTACCAAACGACAAGACATATTCAGTCATGATGCTATGGCTTGGGCTCTTTACGCAGACTCACAAATTGATGCTGCACTAAAGCACATAAATCTAGCCCTCGCTGAAGGCACAAAAAGTGCCCGACTATTCTTCCACGCGGCCATTATTAATAAAGCGGCAGGTAATAATCTTCAAGCTATTGAATGGTTCAAAAAAACCCTGGCTAACAAACATATGTTAATGCCTTCAGAGCAGCAAAGTTTAATGACAAATTTTGCGAGTTACATATCGCAGAAAAACCCCCTTAAAGCTGCAATAACAGGCCAAGGGGAAACATTTATCAAAAGGAGAACATCATGAAAACAAAATTTAAACCATTGATTACCATTACTGCTGCTCTGGGGTTTACTCTGTCAACTGGAATATTGTTTGCTTCCAGTCACATGGATGCCCCTTTAATCACTTTCGATGATGCAGCCAACACAACTGATGTCTATGCATTCGTTTCAGAACGAAACAATGTTCAGTATTTAACAACCGCGCTAGCCGTTTATCCATTTGAGGAACCCGGCATCGGACCAAACAAATATAACTTCGACGACAATGTGCGCTATGAAATTCACATTGTAAAAGGCAATGATCTGGAATCAGGCCGCTCAACTCTGAGTTATCAATTTGACTTCAATACCAAATTCAAAAATCAAAATACCATTTTGCAATCTTATCTTGGAGTGGTCAATGACGTCGATGATGCCAATCAGAATCTGACTCAAGATTACAATATTACACTGGTCAGTCATAAGCATGGTTATCGCTATCGGCTAAATAAAAATAATCAAAAACTTCTTGTACCCCCTAATAATCAGGGAATAGCCACACCAAAATATAATATTAATAATGACGGAGACAAGCTGGCCCGCCCTGGCGTAGATAACGAGCTTGAGCTGGATGATTATACCCGGCAAACTATTTATGATCTAAAATGGGGACACCGGGTTTTTGCGGGTCAACGCGATGATGGTTTTTATGCCGATATACAAGGCGTGTTTGATTTGCTGCAAATCGAAAGCCCAACCTTGGGATTAGACAGCCCTAACAAACCTTTCGATAGTCAAGCTGGCTATAATGTCCACACCATTGTCCTGCAGATTCCGCTTTATGTTTTAGGTGGTGCAGACCAGGTTGTTGGTGTTTATGCCACCACCAGCCGTCGTCAAGTCAGTGTGTTGAAAAAGAAAAAAGATCTCAACCTGGGACGCTTTGTTCAGGTTGGACGACAGGGAAATCCATTATTCAATGAAGGTTTTGTTGCACTTGCTGACAAAGACCTTTACAACCGAACCTCTCCCAGACGCGACAATGCCCTGTTCCGTAAATATGCACAAACACCTGAACTGGCTGCTTTATTAAATGCTATCCACGGTACTAACGCGATCACCGATAACCGCACTGACATAGCTGGAATCTTTATCCCGGATATCATCAAGGTTGATTTATCAACCGGCCCCGCAAAATTAACAGGTAATGTCGATGACGATGGATTTAGCCGACTCAGCATTTTTGGAGGAGATGTATTAACAAGCAATGTACAAGATGGATTTGGTGATGGAATCGTGCCAGGCGGCTGGCCCAATGGGCGACGTTTCGGAGACGATGTATTGGATATTGCAGTTTGCGCCGCATTAAGTGATCTACGTGACGTTAATAATCTGTTCATTGCCTGTGATGGTAATGTCGACATCGATGGAGTCACAAACAACGATATCAGCTATAACAAAGTTATGCCTTACGCTGCTACACCATTAAATGGTCGTAACCACGAACATCATTAATAACAACTGATTTTGGAGCGGCGATGCCGCTCCAACCTTTCAAGAAATGAAAACAAGCTCTATCAAATTTATCATATTGCTAATACTGCTTTGCAGCTTAGTTAAAACCGTATTCGCACATGACCCAGGATTAAGTTTTATAAAAATTGACGTCCTGGATACGGAAATTAATCTAGAAACTTCCTACTCTTTTGCAGACATTAAAGGATTAATCTCTAATGGAGAACAAAGCACAATTGATCAACATGACTTAAATATCAATCAGTCAACGTTATCTAAACTGATTAGTTCAGGAATAAATTTGTATGCGGGTAGCAAATTAATAAAAGCGAAAACTGTTGATATATTTGTGAGGGATAACGAAAGTGTCCAGGCTAATTTAATTTTCGAAAAGTCCAACAAAACCGAAGTCAGCTTAATTATCCCCTTAATTAAACAACTGCCACATGGGCATCGGCAACATTTAATTGTTAATAACGGTAATCAATCTCAACAAAGTATGTTAAGTGCCAAGTCACCATCGATAACTATCAATTTAAACCAAGCAAATAAACTTCATGTTTTGGGACAATATTTTAATCTCGGTGTTTGGCATATTTGGATCGGTTTTGATCACATTGTTTTTCTGCTTACTTTATTACTTCCCACTGTACTCATCTTTCGTCAAGGTCAGTGGATGGGTGTTGAAAAACTAACACCAACACTGGCGATACCTTTAAAATTGTTACAGCCTTTACATTGGCCCACTCAATCACGCTTGGATTAGCTACTCTTCAGATTATTGTCATACCAGCTAAAATCATTGAGCCTTTAATCGCTTTGTCTGTCATTATCGCAGCAATTAACAACCTGAAACCTTTATTGCCCTATTCTCGTTGGCTAATAGCCTTTGCACTTGGCCTTATTCATGGTTTTGGTTTCGCCACTGTCCTGACAGATTTAGGTCTTTCAACAAGCCAAGCTTTAGTATCATTGCTAGGATTTAACCTGGGTGTTGAGATAGGTCAACTTGCTATTGTATTACTAGTATTGCCATTGGCTTATATTGTTCGACATAATGTTTTTTATCGCCGGGGAATTTTTCAAGGAGGATCAATTGCTAGCGCAATGCTCGCGTCGGTTTGGTTGATACAGAGAATCAGTTAATCTACTTCTTGTGCAGTAACTATTCGATTAAGAATTGCTTCTTGTTTTAACCAATCCCCTTCATAGTTAGCCGCAAATACAACTACTGCCAGATCTTGTTCAGGCAAAACAAAAATCCTCTGTCCACCATAACCCAGCGCTGTGATAGCATCGAAATCTTCATGTCTGCCATGCCACCATTGATAACCATAACCATATAAGCCGTCAGCACTCCAGCTTCTTAAGTCTTCTCGCAGACGACGTGTGGAAAGTTCTATCCACTCACTAGGTATAATTTGTTCGCCTTGCCATAGACCCTGGTTGAGCACCATTGAGCCAATTTTTAATAAATCACGCGCCTTCAGTCTTAGGCCCCAGGCCGCATTGACTAAACTACTATCAGGCCATTCACCTGACCAAGCAAAGCTTTTTATCTCTAGCGGATCGAATAGTGTTTCACGGGCAAAATTGATAAAGGGCCGATCAATTAGTGAATTAATCACTGCCGCAGTAAGCATTGTCAAACCGCCGCTGTAATACCATCTACTCCCAGGTTCATCGCGTACAGGCCGGACTAATAGGTAATCAATAGGATTATTGGATCGCTGCTGAAGATTATCGTCATTGCGGTAATCAGTATAAGAGACATCCATCTCATTCCATAAGAATCCAGCACTCATAGTTAGTACATTTTCTAAACTAATTTTGTTTGCTTTTTCGTCTCTAGCCTTGTGAGCGGGTAAATAATCTAAAACAGGCCGTTGTACCGCTTGTTCAAAATTAGCCTCAAGCGCTGCACCTAAAAGCAAAGAGGTAATACTTTTTGTGATCGAATTAATCCGATGTGGTGATTGTCTTGCTGACTCGATAGCTTCTCCAGGGTCAATTCCAGGACGAACCCAATAGTACTCGTAAACCAAACGCTCTTTATGCGCGATCAGTACCGCATGAATATGTCTAAACTTACCTGAAATAATTTCCCTGGTTAATTGCTCCATCGATTGCTGATCTAAATTCGCGAAACTCGTGTCCGCAATTTGCCAACCATCATCTAGTTCAAGTGGTGAAAATATCTTGCTAATCAAATCGTCTTCTTGAGCGACTGTGTGAAAACTAATTGCTAACAGGATAATAAAAAACAAAAACCTGATGTTTTTAAGCAGGCTACTCACTCAATGACTACACCTATGAAGTAGAGTTTTTTAGGCATCCATCTTTCAACGTTACCCAAATTAGTTCGATGGGCTCATGTCCTGAATTCACTGACTCATGCTTTGCACTTAACGGCACCGGACCATACCAACCCACTGAACCGGTCGCTGAATATTGTGGTGGATAGGTTTTTTCACCATACTTAACAGTCCATTCACCTCCCTTTAAGTGAATATATAACTGATCTGGTGGATGAGAATGCACTCCTTCCCAGACACCTGGGGGGAACACAAACTTTTGCACAACCACCTTATCATTTTCTAATAACACCTCACCGGGAATATTAGGGTAATACTGATGACAGGGGTTAGTTGCCGCATCAGCATATACATCTGCAATGAAAATCATCCCCAAAGCCACAAAAGTAATTATTCCGAGTATGGGGTCGCGAGCAGAGATTTTCGACGCACTGATTAGGCTTTTGATTTTATTCATCATCTTTATGTCCAGGTTCATGGTAATTATGAGGGGGTCTGCACATTGAATTCACTTGATCTTTGCAAAGGCAAATAATCAAATTGCCGTTGAATAACAATTGGCAATAAATTGTATTGGGTTTTGATTTTGTATACTAAGCTTTCATAGTTAAAAGACACTCCGTTCTTTTTATAAAAAAAGCTTTCTACTAAAAAAAATTGACTGTACTCACTAGCAACCAAGTCCAGGTTGTTTTCTAATTCTCTAAGAAAAGTATTTTTTTGAGATTCTTCCAGGCTCAAATTTGAATCTGAATAAACACCCGCACTTATAAATGTCCGGAAATTCAAAGCACCTGGTTTGTTAATGTTCTGAAAATAACCCTGCTTTTCCAAGACTAATGATGCTCCGGTTTCATAATCATATGAAGCTAATAATGCCACCAGTAACTCTGGTGGGCAGGTATTTATGTTAAGTTTTGTCAGCTGTGGTGAATTTAACCCTATGTAATTCTGAGCATTAAGGTCATGTTGGCTAAATGCCCGTTTATAGGGCGCAAAATTAGAAATATATACGGGTAAAGCAACTACAAAGTTTGATAATTCAGTAAAGATTTTGTCTGTCATGCCTTGTATGTGCTTTAACTCATTGACAGTGTTTATAGGACGATTCGGCGGCCTAAGCTTAGAACCTGCTCGCCTGTATACATCATCCTCAGTCAATAATATGGCAGTGCGGGAATCATTATCATGATCAAGCCAATCAATGACTTCATTAACAAGTTTGTCTACATCGGTATCTTTATCGACCAGCTTAATAAGTTCGCTAAAAATTTTAACGTTGGCTTCAAAAGCCTGATTTCCGATCTTGTCACTATTAGCGAAGTGCAAGTTATTCACATTAAAGTATCGATTTAGATCTGTAATGTGTAAAGCATCCTGTTCAACAAATTCATGATTAAGGTCTAGTTTGATGAATTCTGGTGTATGCGATTTAGACCAGGATTCAAACAGAGAATCATTATGCGGATCATAACTCAGAGGATTGTCATGCTCTAGAGATGGACGTGGTAATTCATATTCAAAATTGTCTTCATGCCATATTAGTGTATCAAACCAATTATCCCAATAGAGTATTTGCACACCAAACTCCTCAACAGCCCTGGCAATTAGGTGTAGTTGTTCTCTTTCGGTCTGTTGCCTGTTTTTTTGCAGTAATGAGTAACTCGAATCAACAAGAAATATAGTTGATACTGAAACGAGTGCCACCAGTAAAATGGATGTGACAAGTGCTAACCCAAGTTCTTTGTTTCTAGTTCTCATCAATTTGACATAGCAAGTCTGAACCCTTTGCTGTAGTAGCGCAGACCGGCGTAATACCAATCACGATAAGCAGAACGAGAATAGCTGGCACCTGTATTCCAGGCGCCGCCGCGAATAACCCTAAGCGAACAATCGCCATCCAATTTCGCTCTACCATCTTGATAAACACTAATGTAATCACCTGCAGCAGGAATTTCCAGGTCACTGTCATTCCAGCAATCTTGTGTCCACTCCCAGACATTACCGTGCATATCATACAGACCAAAATTATTTGGTTCATAACTGCCAACTGGCATTGCTTTACCTTGGTAATTTTCGACAGGGCATTTCTCAAGTGGTTTTCTACCATCATAATTCGCTTTTTGGGCGGATAGACAGTTTCCTGTGTTATAAGCGGATATACTACCCGCACGTGCGGCGTATTCCCATTCAGCTTCAGTCGGAAGCCGATAAGCCAACCCTGTCTTTTTACTCAACCAGGGGATGAACTCCTCAGTAATATCAAAAAAACTGACCAGCATCACAGGTAAATTATCTCTTAGACCAGTGTTTTTATCAGGCACCCATTTGTGATCTGGCCGATGACTACAACCGCCATCTTCAACACATGCATCCCAAAGACCAAATGTCACTTCAGTTTGACTCATTTTGAAGGATTTAACGGTGACCTGATGAACTGGAAACTCATTTTCGCGGCAATGTTTGCCGCTAATACACCCCATTAAAAATTCACCAGCAGGAATCTCAATCATCTCAGGCAGATGAAAAAATATTTTATCCTGTGAATTTGCAGGATTGATTTTTTGACATCCTGTTATAGCAATGATGGAAATTAGCCAGACTAATTTTGAACAAAATCCTGTGCTCACGACTATAGTAACAATGACTCCTTAACTATTTACCGAATCGATCATCAATTTTAACGAGCTATTAAGAATTAAACCACCAACGTTCGATAGAACGTTCACCGTCCATGTCCCAATTAGAAGCCAGTGGCTCATTAAAACCGACATTCTCTGCTGTTGCGAATACAAATGAAGCAAACATTGGAGTAATCGTACCGCCTTCACGATTTAAAATCTGTTGCATCTCAAAATACATATCCCGACGTTTATTCTGATCCAATTCAGCCCTGGCAGACACTAATAGCTCGTTAAACCTTTCATGTTCAAACACCGTATCATTCCAGGGTACGCCTGACGCATAGGCGGTTGAGAACATCCAATCTGCTGTGGGCCGTCCTCCCCAATAACAAGCACAAAAGGGTTTTGAATTCCAGACATTAGACCAATAGCCATCGTTCGGTTCTCGCACAACGTTAATAGTGATCCCCGCCGGTTTTGCATGCTCAGCAAATAAAACTGCTGCATCAACTGCACCTGAATAAGCAGCATCGGCTACATGCAAATCAACCGATAAGTCCTCCATACCCGCTTTTTTCAAGTACTCTGTCGCACGCTCAGGATCATAGCTAGTTTGCTCCAGACCAGCAGCATAATATTGTTGACCAGAGCCAATAGGATGATCGTTGCCTACCTCCCCAAATCCTTGCAAAATTTTTTCAACCAGCTCCTCACGGTTGATTGCATGCTTCAAAGCTAGCCGCACATCGTTATTATCAAATGGAGCAATATTAGTCCGCATTGGGAAGGTGAAATGCTGCGTGCCGGTCACTTGATTAAGCCTGATCCCAGGCATACGTTGAAGCAAACTGACGGTTTTTAAATCAACCCGATCAATAGTATCGACTTCACCAGACACTAAGGCATTGGTGCGTGAAGCCGGGTCAATAATTGAAATCTGCTCGACACTGTCAAAATGGGCGCGATCGGATTTCCAGTAATTTGGATCTTTTTCTAAATCCAATCTGACACCAGGCTCGAAATTCTTTTGTACATAACCTCCAGCTCCAATACCGGATTGCCAGTCAATCGTGCCATCACCGTTGGCAGGCAGCACCGGTAAATGGTAATCCGTCATAATAAATGGGAAGTCCGCATTACCAGCTTCGAGCGTAAAAATAACTGTATGTTTGCCATCAGCCTTGACCTCAGTAACAGGTTGAATAATAGGCTTAGCCGCAGATTGTGACGCTTCACCACGGTGAAAAATCACCGAATCCACCACATCATCTGCGGTGATTTCTTTGCCATTATGAAAAGTAGTATCTTGGCGAAGTTTAAACGTCCAAGTTGAGGCATCTGCTGAGGCTTCCCAACTTTCTGCCAACTCGGGAATGACACTACCTGTTGCATCAACTTCCGTTAAATAATTGTTAACAGCATGACCCCGTGAAAGCATGAAACCATTCTCCCAGGTGCCTGGATCCAGTGAGTCACTGGTTTGGCCATGGGCTTTACCGATTCGAAGCTTACCGCCCTTTTTAGGTGTTTGTGCCGCTACCTCGGTTGACCATAATGAAGTAGCTGTCGTTACGGTTACACCAATGGTTAGCGCTGTTTGTATAAACTTACGTCTGGAAATTCTATTATTTCTACCCAGCTCTACTAACCCTGTGATAATTTTTCGCGAGTCTATTTCATCCATATATTTACTCCAACACTTGATTGACTAGTTCAAAACCATGGCATTAATCAGCACATATGTAGTCTTTCGCTCTAGCTATACGCTGATTCTTAAGACAGCTTATTTGTTATTCCAATTTGATACATTGCTCAGATTGCGAAGTTCAGCTGCCAGAACCATCAGGACTTATGTAAGGGACCTGAAAGACTAATTAATCGCCTTTATTTTGATAACTTTCTAACAGGCAGCCAAAATTCTATTAAAAACTTAGACCGTTCAGGGTCAGGGTAATACTTCAAATAACGTTCAAAACATGGAACTTCCAGTGCCCTAACCATCCCGCTATTGGGTAACCAATCAGCAATCAGCCAATCCCAAGCGGCATGTCCAACACCCGAACCCGCATCAGCAACTAATGTTAGTACCGCACAAGTGGATTGGGGTATAGTTTGAATACTCACCACATTATCTTCGACAACACCATCACAAACAGGCAAAGCCACGTCATAGCAACAAAATCTAATCGGTGTCACGGCAGGGTGATTCGGTACAATGCCAACTGTCACTGAATTTTTATTCCAGATATCTTGTTGTTTTGCCCAGTTAATCAATTCTCTGAATGATTTTTTCAACTCATATCCACCTGTATGGCGAATATAAGCAAGCCGAGTTTGCTCCCAAGAACGAATTTCGACTGTTTTTTTAATTTTATCGATCTTGGGAATACTAATATTTAGATTTTGGTATTCGATGGTATGCATTTGATTTTCGGGGTATTGATCAAAGCACCATGAATTCTTGTTCCGATAAGCACTGGGAGATATTCGATAACGCTTGGCAAATGCACGTGAAAAGGCTAAAGGATTGTTATAGCCACAATTATGTGCCACATCAGTAATGGATAAATCAGGAAAGTAAACAAGGCTATCTATTGCCTGCTCTAGACGAACTCTCGATAAATGTTGAAACGGTGTTTCACCCGAATGCTTTTGGAATACATTAATGAAATGATATTTTGAGATACAGGCCACATCAGCAAGCTTTTGTAGATTCAATGGATCATCTAAATGTGTACGCATGTAATTAACCACACGGTTGATTCTATGCGTATGTTGAGATCCTAGATTCATAACTAGCCTCCGATGGTATTCATTTTCAGTAATAACCTTAAAACTCTAATCTTGGCAGGGATTATAGACTTCATAAGTAGTACTGATTGTTACGTTATTGACTCGATAGCTTCACAGGACTCAACCGGCACCCATATTTGGACATCACCTTGACCGCTGTTTGTGTTGTAATGTTGATCATAAAATTCAAAGCTGAGCGTATTTAGAATTTCATAATTCGAGTTTGGCTGCCATTTCGAATAAATCGAATTCCAGGTACAACCAATATTGGAAATATGTCCCGGATGAGTAAATACTGCATATTTCTGTTTGGGGACCTGAAATACAGTCAAATTTGGATTTAAATTCTCAGGCTCAGAAATTTTTACAGCGCAAATATAATTAAAGCCACTGTGATGGTCGCAATCGGCACAAATACCATAAGCACTATCATCAGTCCGATTCCTGATACCATCCAAATAAGGCTGAAATTTTTGCCACTGTGCTGGAATCGAAGGCCATTTTTCGCATTCATAGTATTTTCGTAATCTAGCCACCACAAACTCATCGCTATCTACAATCTGTGGAGCGGTTATGTCAATGGACTTTTCTTGAATTTTAATTGGATCGATACTCTCAAGATCTTCAATCGAACCAACTTCACGTGTGCGATCCGGGGTAATACCGAATTGAGCGCGAAATGCTCTTGAAAATGCCTCGTGAGAACTATATCCAGCCTTGACAGCCAGCTGTAAAATATCATCTTCTCCCTTTACTAGTTTTTCTGCAGCCATGCTTAATCTTCGAGCACGTAAATATCGCATCAAAGGCTTCCCTGTCACACGACCAAATGATCGAGTTAAATAACAGCTAGAGACACCCGTAAAAGCCGCTATCTTATCTAATGTTAATGGCTGATCATAATAGCGCTCGATATACCAAAGCGCCTTTTCTATATGATTAGGTAATTCCAAATATTTTTCACCTTGAAGCTATTGAAAAATTTTAACGATTTTTTTGTTAGCTCATTTGATCGTTTTTGTCTTAGCGAAAAAAATCTTTTGTGTTGGTTTTAAAAAAGTCAGTCACCTACAAAATTCAATAAGCCGATTTTCGAGCCTCAACGATGCGATTGAGGATGGTTTCTGGCTTTAACCAATCGCCTTCAAAGTTACCTGCAAAAACAACCACTGCTAGCTCTTGTTCTGGCAAGACAAATATCCGCTGTCCACCGTAACCTAAAGCCGTAATAGCATCGAAATGATCATGTCTGCCATGCCACCATTGATAACCATATCCATATAAACCATCCGCTCCCCAAGTTCTAAGATCCTCACGAATACGGCGAGTTGAAAGTTCTATCCATTCACTTGGGATAATTTGTTCTGACTGCCAACTCCCCTGGTTAAGCACCATTGAACCAATTTTTAATAAATCCCGAGCATTCATACGAAGTCCCGAGGCTGCGTTTAGAATACCACTATCGGGTTTCATATCTGACCAACCAAAATACTCAATATTGAGAGGTCTAAATAATTTCTGTTTGGCAAAATCAATCAGAGGTTTGTCGATCAGAGAATTAATAACAGCCGCTGTGAGCTGGGTTAATCCCCCATTGTAGTACCACCGGCTTCCAGGCTTATCACGAACGGGCCGAGCTAATAGGTAATTAATAGGATCACTTGATTGGGATAGAAGATTTTCGTCATTCGTATATTGAGTATAGGGAACTTCCATTTCATTCCAAAGAAACCCAGCCGTCATGGTTAATACGTTTTCCAGACTGATATCCTTAGCCTTTAGATCACTAGCTGTTTGATCAGACAAATAATCCAAGACTGGGCGCTGCAGTGCTTGTTTAAAATTATCTTCAAGAGCAGCACCTAAAAGTAAAGAGACAATACTCTTAGTAATTGATCTTAAGCCATGCAGAGATTCTCTACCCTTCTCAATCGATATTTCATGATTGTATCTGGGGCCAGGTTGGGGCCAATAATATTCATAAACCAAATGTTCTTTGTGTGCGATCAGTACAGCAAGAATTCTATTAAACTTATAAGCAATCATCTCACTGGTTAATTGCTCCATAGCCGGTTGATCTAAGTTTGCGAAATCAACATCTGCCACCTGCCAACCATCATCTAATGAAGGCGGTGCAAAAATCTCACTGACTAAATCATCCTTTTGTGCGAGTGCGTAAAAACTAATGCTTAATAGAATAAAGAGAAATAAAAATCTGTAATATTTAAGCTGACGACTCATTCAATAACTAATTAAGAAGTAGAACCTTTTGGTCTCATAATCCGTTTAACATAGATTACTTAAGTCCATCATTAGAAACATAGCCGAAATTGCGATTTTTTTAATCTTAAGCTAAGTTCAATCATGGTAGATAGCTTATTCAGGAATTACTTTTTAACCTCTTGATCGTACTGCAAGATAGCCATCAGTACCACTAGTACCGCCCATCTCGAAATACAGGAAGTCCTGGTCTGGCCGAGAAAGTAATGTCACAAAATAGAGTTTAGCGCCGACATCCTCAGGCGTCAGCAGTGGTTTATCTGATGAACGATGCCAGGTAATACCATCCTCGCTGGTGGCTAGTCCTATTGCTTTGGAGGAGTCGAAGCTTGAGCCAGCATAGGCCATTAACCATCCTTCGGGGGTTTTCTGCACATTTGGATCCACAATTCTGAAACTCTCCCAGCTCGTTTTATTCGTATCGATCATGAACACCGGATCGCTAGCTGCCCACAATGCATCTGTTGTCTGCGGATCATTGTATTTTCTCCAGGTCATACCATCCTCTGACGTTGCCAGTCCAATATTTGCCCGCTTTTCGGCAAATGCTCCATTTTGGAATGTTCCGAACCCAGCATAGTACATTGAATATCCTGTATCAGTACGAACAACACTCGCATCCCCGACTGAAATCACATCCCAAGCACCCTCAGGGCCCGGGCTTAACACCGGCTCAGGGTCAACCTGCCATGGTCCAGTTGGATTTGGCGCTGATGCACGTGCGATATTTCCATAGAAATTTTCACCTTCTGCAATCGAAGTAAAATACAGAATCCACTCACCCTCTTCCGTGACCAATGCACTACTCGACATAATCGAGGTAGCAACAAGATTCCCGGTTTGCTCTGGGCTTAAAACAGGTGTAGAGGATTGTTTCGTCCAGTCATAGCCATTTTCAGATTTAGCATAACCAATAGCCAATGGATGCGGCCAATTTGGAATCGCAACATACAGCATGTGATACGATCCATCATGATATATAACAGTACCAGGATCAAGAAATCCACGATCCCAGGATTCTCCGGTACCCCGAGTGATAACTGGGTTATCTGGATATAAGGTAAATTTCGGTTCTTGGGCAAGAATAAAGCTGCTATGAAATAGCAAAGAAAAACTGAAAATTAATTTACCCAATACATGTTTCATTGGCTGCCTCCTGAATCTATTTGTTATAGATTATTCAGGTCTTGATCTAGAAACATTGCTGATATTGCGTTTTTTTAAATCAATCGGCAATTCCTATCAAGCTTGATCAAATCAGTTCTGACAAAACTAATAGCCTAGTTTTTTATCAACTTCATGTAGTAAGGGCTTATCTTCCATCAAACGCCGGTAGTTTTCTGCCACGTCTTGTAAACCGCCATCAATGCTCCAACCTGAAACATGTGGTGTGACAGTGATCTTCGGATGCGTCCAGAATGGATGATTTTCTGGCAGCGGTTCCTCGCGGAATACATCCAGCACTGCTGCTGCCAACTTATCTTGGTCCAATGCGGCGATCAGTGCTTCGTCGATAATCAGCTCTCCACGCCCGGCATTAATTAACACCGAATTTGGTTTCATCAATTCAAACAACTCAGCATCAAACAAATCACTTGTTTGTCGTGTCGCAGGTAAAATTGAAACCACATAGTCGCTAACTGGCAATATCTTCTTTAAAGCATCTTCGCCTGCTCTGCAATCTACACCTTCAATGGTTTTTGGCGAACGGCTCCAGCCGATTACATTAAAGCCTAAGGTCACAAAGAGTTTAGCTGCTTTAGTGCCAATATTTCCAAGTCCTAATACACAAACAGTTGTATTTTTTGTTCGCTTAGGCCCAATTGCTCGCCAATGTTTTTGCTCGGCATTTTGCTCATGAAACTGCATATTACGTTGTTCACGCAATACATAAGCCAAGGCATATTCCGCAATTTCATCACATTGAATATCAGGCGCTAATCGGGCGACCCGAACATATTCTGGTAACTTGGGATCTTCGAGAATCAGATTTACACCCGCACCTAATTTTTGTACTAATTTCAAGTTAGGTAGTTTGTGCCAAATATCAGGAACACTGTCGGCAACCGCTATAACCGTTACATCTTCAAGAACTTCGTCAGGTATCCCACAGTAAATATCAACACCAGGCATTAATGGAGCTAATTCATCCCGCAGCTGCTCATCAGACATCCAATCTGGCAGGCCTATATTTATTAACAACGCCATGACAGTTTCCTCAGTGAACTTATTTAATCGGCGCAGCCTAGCATAGTTCATTGACTTTTTTAAAGAGTATTAGTTTTTCTTAGTAGACCCTCCCGATTTCGTTGTATAAGGGCGTTGTTAAAGATAGACAATCACTTTAATGAGCACGTTGGATTTTATAGATTTACTATTTGAATTTATAAACTTCAGCATTAAACGCTTGAGCAATAATACTAAACGAATAACATACACTTAAGTGAAATAAGCAGGATCAAGCATGGCACGTAGAACCCGGCGTAATAGAGACAGCAGTCAGGCCCGACAAGCTAACGAAGGTGCCCAACCTTTTACTCCTCTCACTCACGCTTATGAACCGATCAATATTCTTAGCTCGGAAAAAGAACAGCAAGTTCATGATTTATCGTTAAGGTTATTAGAAGAAATTGGACTTAAATTTTTGTCTGAAGAAACCTGGCCTATTCTTGAGCAAAACGGCTGCAAAGTGGATCACGATACCAGCATGGTCTATTTCCCTTCAGAGATATTGGAATATTTCCTGGCCTTGGCACCAAACGAATTCACTATGAAAGCACGCAACCCGGTCAATGATTTACATATGGGAGGAAATTACATCCACTACGGCTCGGCCTCGAGTGCACCCAATTCAGTGAATATGGATCGAGGTCGACGGCCAGGAACGCAAGCTGATTTCGAAGACTTGGTTAAACTCAACCACATGCTCGGCACCTGCGCGTTTCATACCGGGCATCCCGTGGAACCGATTGACACACCGGCAAATACACGACACCTTACAAGTGCGCTTGCTTGGCACACTTTGTCCGACAAGGTGACACGAGTTTATGCAATTGGTCGCACCCGAGTTCAAGATTCACTCGCCATGGCGGAGATTGCCTATGGAATGAACCGTGAACAGTTGAAAAAGACACCTTGCATCCACGGCAGTATCAATGTTAACTCGCCTTTAGTCGTTGATGCGCCGTTATCTGAAGCAGCCATGGAATTGGCGTTAAATGGTCAAGTCAATGTAATTTCACCGGTGGCCTTTGCTGGTGCCATGTCACCGATAACGATCTCCGGCAGTATTATTCAATGCAATGCTGAAGCCATTGGCATGATCGCTTTTTTACAAATGGTTAAAGCCGGTTCACCCTGTTTTTATGGAGTACTCACAACTCCAGTAGATATGAAATCTGGAGCACCTGCTATGGGTGTGCCTGAAACTGTGACCGGTACATTAGCAAACGGCCAGATGGCACGACGTTATAAATTCCCTCAACGCGTAATGTTAGGCTCAACTTCCAATGCCCCGGACGCACAGTCTGCTTATGAAAGCATGTTTTCACTTTGGGCGGCGCAATTATCTGGCGCTCATATTGTTTATCACGCCCATGGCTGGATGGAAGGTGGATTAACTACCGGTTATGAAAAAACCATCCTCGATTCGGAAATGATTGGCATGATGGGCGCTTTAAGAGGCGAGATGTTGTTGTCTGATGCCGATGAGGTGCTGGAAGCAATAAAAGAAGTCGGTCCTGGTGGTCATTTCCTGGGTTCATCCCACACAATGTCCCGATATGAAACAGCTTTTCATTCGCCTATTTTGTCTGATTGGCGACCTTATGAATTCTGGGAAAATGCCGGTGCACCGGACACAGCGCAGCGGGCTCATAAAAAGTGGAAAGCTATGTTAGAAGCCTACCAACCACCACCTATAGATGAAGGTATAAAAGAACAGCTAACTGAATATGTAGCACGACGAACTGAAGAAATTGGCGACCAGGAAATTTGATAATGATCCATGGATAAATTTCTAAATGGTAAAACTGCCTGGATCACCGGTGGGTTGACCGGTATGGGATTTGCCACCGCTAAAACGTTAGCTGAAGCTGGTGCAAATGTGGCAGTCGGCTCTTTAGCAACAGGCAATACGCTTGGTGAAGGCAATTACACTTCTATGGTAGATGATTCTGTATTCACTAAAGTACAAAAACAATTAACCAAATTAGGAGTGAGTTGTTATGCGGCCCCGCTTGATTTGCGAAATGAAACTTCAGTCCATCAATTCCATGCTGATACAGTAGAGCAACTTGGACCTGTCGATATTCTAATTAATGCGGCCGGTATTGGCGCCCAATCTCCAATCGCAGAGCTCAGCGATGCCACCTGGAATGCCGCCATTGATGTCAACTTAAGTGGTCCCATGAGGACCATCCGTTGTTGTTTTCCAGAAATGGTCGAGCGCCGCTGGGGGCGGATAATCAACATTGCCTCTACCGCAGCTAATGTTGGTCAACCCGGTTATGGCGCTTATTGCGCTTCTAAAGCTGGTCTATTAGGTTTGTCCCGTTGTGTAGCACTTGAAGGTGCTGAACACGGCATAACCTGTGTTGCAATTAACCCAGGTTATGTCGAAACTGAAATGGCACGAGTGGGTCTGGAGTTAAATGCCGAGCAGACTGGAGAACAAGTCGACGTCGACAAGCAATTTGATAAGGTCGCTGCCAAATCCCCACAAAAACGCATGATTAATCCTAACGAAATTGCCACCTTAATCGTATTCCTGTGCCGTGATGAAGCCAAAGGTATTACCATGGAAGACATCACTCTTGCTGCGTGTGCTACCTGGTAATTTATAAATAAGGTCAATTACATTTAATCTTGCCACTGTATAAAGCTATAATTATCTCCAACAATAGTTTGCTTCAATTTTAAGGAACACAGAGTATGGAATTTGAATGGGTAGCTGCTGCATTAGGAGATGTCGCCTGGATTGGCTTGGCATTCGCTTTTGGTTTCTTTACGACGCTGATTCGATTACCCGCATTAGTCGGATTTCTAGGAGCAGGTTTTGTACTCAATTATCTGGGTTTTGCACATGGTGAAATGTTGCAACAGCTTGCTGACCTGGGCATTACCTTATTGTTGTTCACCGTCGGGCTTAAACTAGATCTGAAGAGTCTGTCGCGCCCTCAGGTTTGGGGCACTACCTTGCTCCATATGGGTTTGATCACTGCCTTATTCGGGGCCGCTTTCTTCGTTTTAGCATTGATCGGTCTGCCATTATTTACTGATCTGAACTTGCAACAGGCAGCTTTGGTTGCTTTTGCTTTAAGTTTCTCCAGCACAGTCTTTGTCGTCAAAGTACTAGAAGAACGTGCAGAAATGACTTCTCGCCATGGCCGAATCTCAATTGGTATTTTGATTATGCAGGATTTAGCAGCCGTTATTTTCCTGGCTGCAACGTCTGGCAAATTACCCACTATCTGGGCCTTGGGTTTGATATTGCTTATTCCTGCAAGCACTATCCTTAAAAAGTTAATGGTAAAAGCCGGGCACGGCGAATTACTTATTCTATACGGTTTTGTTTTAGCCCTGGGCGGCTATGCACTATTTGAGCTTGTTGGTGTTAAAGGCGATTTGGGTGCCTTAGCTGCAGGCGTATTGGTTTCTACCCACCCTAAAGCCAAAGAACTGGCTAAAACCATGTTTGGCTTTAAAGAAATGTTTTTAGTTGGATTTTTTCTCACTATCGGGCTTGCAGGTGAACTGAGCTTGTTAACAGTAGTAATCGGCATTGCACTGGTACCACTGATGATTATAAAAACAGTTTTGTTTATGAAAATCTTAACCCGTATGAATTTACGTTCCAGAACTTCTTTACTCGCCACTTTGAACTTGAGCAATTACAGTGAATTCGGCTTGATTGTGATGGCAATTGGGGTGACCAATGGTTGGCTGGATGCACAGTGGCTTATTGTTATGGCCATCGCCCTTTCAATATCTTTGATTGCCGCCGCACCGCTAAATAGTAGTGCTGATCACTTTTATAGAAAGTACCATGATTATTGGCGTTCCATGCAAACCGACAAGCGATTGTCAGAGGATGAGAGCATGGATACCCAAGATGCAACCGTTGCGATTTTTGGTATGGGACGTGTTGGTGCTGGAGCATATGATGAACTGACGCAGGCCGAAGGTAAAAAAGTGGTTGGTGTGGACATCAATAATCAATTAGTTGACCACCACGTCAAAGTAGGTAGAAATGTGATAATTGGTAATCCCGCTGATCCGGATTTTTGGGAAAGGGTCGAACATAATCCAAAATTTGAATTGATATTGCTGGCGATGCCAAACCTACAGGCTAATCTAAGTGCACTCGATCAATTAAAAGACATGAATCATCCGGCAGAACTTGCTGCGGTTGTCCGTTATCCTGACGAAGAAGAAATGTTGCGCGAGGAAGGCGTTAAAGAAGTTTTTAACATCTATTTCGAAGCAGGTGCTGGTTTCGCCGAGCACGTTCTTCAACATATTGAGGAAGATCCGAACAAAAAATCCCTGAGTTGATAATTACTAACTCACTTCAAACTGAATCCAGTCATCCCGGGCATCGACCCGGGATCTCCTTGAGCACCTTAGTAGTCCATAGGAGATCCTGGATCAAGTCCAGGATGACAGTAACAATATTATCCGATTTTATAATCCAGAATGGTTTCAGGTACTCTTACTTCCTAACCATCGGAAACGTCGTACACCGAAACGAACCCGAAATCGCTATAGGCTCGGAGTAATCGACGACTTCAACTGTAAAGTCCATCCCTCGTAGTTTTTCAGCGATTCGTTCATGTGCAGCATCGACAACAATCGTTTCAGGATTAATCACAAATACATTAGTCGCCAGGCTGTCACATTCTTCTTTAGTAACTTCAATGAAATCATATCGGTCACTTAAAAATTTAAGATCTTCATCTTTAAACGAAGGGGTATAAATCAATAACTTTCGCTTTGGCAAAATGGTCATGCGAGTATCCAGGTGCATAACATTTTCACCCAACTCCAGCGGCTTTACTTCAGTAAATTCTCTTAACTGATTGACTGCAACTCTACTGCTGCGGCTACCTAAACCAACATAAGTAACTTCATCATCGACAAGCACATCACCGCCTTCGATTGTACCTTCGGTTATCTCTACAACTTGTTCAGGTAATAAAGCAAAATCCTCTAACACACTTTCAATTTCACCAATCCGTACCGGCAAATTACGCTTAGCACAGTAAAACAATTTATCTTTTATTACGAACCCAAAATCCCGGGTATAGGCCAGCCATATATGCTTGGCTTCGGGTGTTAAAAAATAAAGCTCAACCTGATGAGCATCTAATACATCAAAAAAATTCTGTTGTTGTTTTAAAAATAGCGTTTTATTCCAGGGTTGGTGTACATACTTGGTATGTTCAGGATGGTCACTCTCAAATTCACTGTGTTCAGGAATATACACACCCCGACAAACACAGACTTTCACTAGCTCAGAGTACTCGTTCGGAACATTTAGATTCATAGACATTATCCGGCAACCAAAATCCAATCTTAACCATACAATCATCGCAAATGCTATAGTCCAAGGTCGATATCTTTTTGCATTGCGTTATGACCACAACACCCGACGAGAAAACCCGTGAACTTCACCAGGTTTATGCCTCAGATAACCCTGAGAAATCTGCCGAGATTTATGATGGCTGGTCCGAAGATTACGAACAACATATGCAAGGTGTGGGTTACGCTCACCCAGCAATCGTCGCTTCAATGCTTGCCCGGCTTTTACCTGCAACTGATGAACCTGTACTCGATGCGGGCACTGGCACGGGAATTCTTGGAGAAATACTTACTGCAGTGGGCTATTCAAACCTGTCTGGTTTCGATGCATCTGACGGCATGCTTGAACATGCCAAAACTAAAAATATTTACCAAGATTTACAGAAATGCTTCCTGGGTGAACCTTTAAATTACGAAAATAATTATTTTTCAGCCTGTGCTGCATCAGGTGTATTCACTCAAGGCCATGCACCACTTGAAGGACTTAACGAATTAATCCGTATTACTCGCCCAGGTGGATACATCATTTTTACTATCTCCAGAACCTATTTGGGCGAAACCTTTGAGAATTTTAATAACACTTTAATTGCAGCCGGTAATTGGAAACAAGTAGACTCTTCTGGGCATTATGATTCAGCACCACTCGCTAAAGAAACCTTAACCTCACAAGCCTTTGCGTTCACAGTCTTATAAGAATTCTCAATGAGCAACTATGTACTTTATGGTGGCGGTCTAACCTTAGGCATTGGCCCACAAATGGTGTTGGACGAGTTATCCATCCCTTATCAACTTGAAGTCGTCGATATTCTAAAATCTGAACAATTCGATCAAAGCTATTTAGCAATGAATCCGGCCGGATTTATTCCAACTCTAATTTGCCCTGACGAAACTATTTTGACCGAAGCTGCTGCAATCATGCTCTATCTGGTGGATAAATATGCTTATGGTTCGCTCGCTCCTAAAATACATAATGACAAAAGAGGATTATTTCTTTCCCGACTTTGGTACATCACCAATGATTTACAACCGGCCATCAAGATTTATTATTACCCTCAACGTTATACTACCAATCAGGCCGAGGTGGGGAATGTTAAAGAACAATCCAGAATAATCGCTTATAACCGCTGGCAAATCGTTAACGACCACTATCTGGCAGATAGTGATTATCTTTTAGGCGATCACATTACCATTGCCGATTATCTGTTAGCCATATTCGCCGCCTATGGCATGATTAGTGACAGTGATATTTTTGATAATTTCCCTAAAGTCGGCCAACACTACAACTTACTCTGCCAACGCCCCGCTTGCGGTCCGTTGCTGCAAAAAATCAACCGCGAAATGCGGGAGTTCACAAAACTGCGAGAAAGCTTGTAAATTCTGGCTATTAAAATAAACAACTTGCAACGGTCATTGCGATGGAGTGAGTCTTCACGAACGACTGCGGCAATCTACGGGCATTTCTAATTACTCCATACTTTCAGTGAGTATCATTTTTTTCAAAAATGTACGCTGAATAACATACGACGACAAAGACCAGTCTGATAAATAGGCAAATTTCTTTAACTCTCCCTCGATTCACCAACAACTCTTTCTTCAACTTCAGCTAAATTCTCCTCACTGTCAGTTGTAAGATCATCAACTTTTTCTGAAACAGCGCTGGCAACATCTGACGCTTTATCCATTACAGCATCTTTTGCATCACTTGCCACTTCCCTCGCCTTATCAAAAGTATCGCCGGCTGTATCTTGCACTTTATCAACCACATCACCAGCTACATCTGTTGCTTTTTCAAACGCATCACCCGCATTCTCTTGGACTTTGTCTGCAACATCACCAGCCAAATCCTTTGCCTTATCAAGTGTACTTTTTAAGTTATCACCAATACCCATATCATTACTCGTAGTTAGTTAAAAAAATGCATAGTAACAGAAATTGATAACTTTATACTCAAATTCGCATCCAGCCGCTTATGGCGACTTGATCGCAGCGTTGGATGGATATTTTGGTGCCACATTCTGGATTCCAGCTACGAGTATCCCGTTATTATTCGTCACACACGGGTATTTGTTTTTCTTATTGATCAAACATTTGAAATGTTATTTCTTCAATCGCCCGATAATGGCAGACAGATAAACATAAAGAAAATATAAATCGAGGCGCTTAGGGATTTAGGCAAAATTCAAGTTATAAAGCTTTGAATATTGAACTAGTTAAAATAAACAATTATTTAGTGGCTATGGCTAGAATAGCCATCATAATGTCGTAACCTATTGAAATCATGGACTTATATTACTACAAGATATCCATGTATATGACCCATGTAACAGACCTATTTGCGTTTTTTCTTTGGTTTTTTCCTGAAACCTTTTCCACCTTGACTACTTATTAATCTATTTCGTTTTTGCTTAAGTTCATCATTTTTAAAAATAGTTTTAATTAATTCATACAATCCATTTCTGTCTATCTGAGTCGCATTTTTTATTATGGCCGGATATTGATCATTTGTAGAATAACTGTAGATTTTACTATCATAGTTCACCCAAGTCTGAACGTTAATACCAAAGTGATTTGTTAAGAATTGGATTGTGGATTCTGCTATTGAAAATAATTTCAAAGCATCATGCTTACAAAACGCTTCCACTTTATTGATATCCAGTGACTCTATAGCAACAAAATGTTTGTTTAAGAATGCATCTCCCTTAATTTTTTTTCTATCCGAGTCTACCTGTTTATAAGTTATTTTATGATGAGCTTCTGACCTTTTTTCCAACAAGATGTCATGTTCATAGGTTAAACCATGAACGATACTATTTCGCCATGTTTCAAAGTTGGCAATTTTTTCATGCATTTTGTCATAAAAATCACAACAATCATGTTTAGTATTTATGTATTCAAATCTTTCAGCTAATGATTTACCTCTATTCATCAAACTTCTAGACATAATTCCATCATATCTATCTTTTCCTTGTGATATGTAGATAGGCGAATCTTTGTTTAACACCAATGAATAAATCACAAAATTCACCGCAGATTCCATTGCAAAAAATGAAGATTGGCTAGACATAACAGCAAAATTTCTGCCCTACTGCATTTTTCGAGGTTTCTTGCAATCACAAAACTTACTTGCACCAATCAAGGTTAATAGAGCATTGGTAAAGTGATCGTTGGCAGGGTTATATAAATCTGTAACTAGAATATCATCTTCAGGTTTATGAAGCTCGATCTCTTGAATACCAATTACTAAGTTATGTCTTTTGTTTGGATGTTTAATCTGGTTCATTTTTGCATCGCAAAAATCAACTCATGCGGCTTCAGCTTGTTCGCTTTTACTAGCTATTTCTGCTAATTGCTGAGAGGTAAAGAATGCCTCTGGAACAGGATATGTGTTCTCCCAGTTGTTTACTAATACTGTATTCTTCCAGTTAAACATATCCAGTATTTGGACATCCATTTCAAGTCTATGAAACACTTCAAAAGGTATATTTGTAGCACTACAAATACGTTTTTTTGCATTTTCGGCATTATAAAACTTATCAAGATGATCAATTAGAAACACTCTCAGGGCTAAAGCAATATGTGGTCCGTTTATATTACAAGCTGCCCCACAAATTGTATCTATAAGGTCGCAATTAACAAACGCTGACAAGGCACCTCGTTTAAACCCACTTTCGCAGCAACCGAGAAAAACCACACTATTAGGATTAATTAATTGCCCATCACAAATCGCTAATGAAAAATCCGCCCATCTAACAAAACTACCATTTTTAGTTCCGAAGCCATCATCTGATCCATGCGCCCCTACTATTAAATAGTCAGCTGGTTGATTAACTTTACAAGATAATTGGTCAACGTCATCTATTTCATGAATGTCAAATTTTTCAAAACTAATATTAAATTCATCGCAAATATTTTTTATTGCTTTCGTTACGTTATAGTTTCGATTCCAATAGTCTTCAGTACTTTCAAGCAATATTAAGCTTTTACTTGTCTTCATATTCTACCCCTAGAATTAAGTTAATCTTCTAATTTGGGGGTGATTTAATAAATTTTCAATAGCAAGTAAAATATTACGTCGAGGAATAAAAAATGTGACTTGTCATTTTCAATTACACCCTAAGTACACACCACAAAACCAGCAATCTAAAGTTATTTCCAAGGCATTATTCTTGGGTTTTAAGAGCTCTGGGCGACAAGTTACTTTTATAAGTAGCAAGCCTTGCAAGATATAAACTTATTCGTTCTGATTAAAACAACTAAGCTAATGACCTAGAGCTTCTTGTTTTTTTAGATGCTTACTTAGCATTTTGATTAATGCACCCAGCTTTGCTGTGCTGTTTCTACCCTCACGGTGAACTATCTGCACTGGAATGGGTTTGGGCTGAAAGTTTTGCAGTAATGGCACCAATGCACCCGATTTCAGGTGTTCATACACTTGATAAGACAGCACTCGAATGATGCCAAAATGGCTAAGGGCTGCATCAATGATGGCTTCATTTTCTGAAATAACGAGTCGGGGTGAAACCGGCACGTGTTTTTGTCCGCCTTCAGGTAATTCATAGGTCAGTCCAAAGGCATTAACCATGGCCGGTGAAACAATGACATTATGCTGCTGCAATTCGGAGGGGGATTTTAATGTACCATGTTTTTTCAAATATTGAGGTGAAGCACAAGTGATTAAATCCACTTCACCAACCCCAATGGCATACATATTTGAGTCAGGAAGAGCTCCAATGCGAATCCCCACATCGAAGTTCTCCTCTAACAAATTGGAAACCCTGTCAAAGTATGTTGTGGTAATACGTGTTTGCGGATATTTTTCCAGGTATTTCACCAGGCACGGTGTTACGAACTTTTTTCCGAATAACACGGGTGCTGTCACTGATAAATGACCTCGGGGCTGATGATGTATGTCCAGAACTTCTTCTTCGGCTTCATGTGCAAGCTGAATAATTTCCCTGGCTTTGTTCGCGTAATTAAGACCCGCTTCCGTGGGCCGTACATAGCGTGTAGTTCGAATCAGTAAGCTCACTCCCAGCCGTTGCTCCAACTCATTAATTGCCCGAGTGACAGCCGGCGCAGAAAGATTCATATTACGTGCTGTCGCCGCGAAACTGCCTAGCTCCACCACACTGATGAAAACTTTCATGAGATGTATTTGATCCAAGCTGCAACTCGATTATTTCAATTTTTGAAATAATATCTTACAGTATACACGGATTCTATATCAATCATTACTCCTGCAAAATTACTCACGATTACATTACTTAAACAACACCCCCACAGGAGAAACTGACATGAAAATTTGGAAACATTTAATCGCCTTTATCATCATTGCTATCAGTATCACAACTTATGCAGGAAATGATGGTATTAGCTATCGATCTCAAGACGTTGATGGCATCGAAATATTTTATCGGCAAGCCGGCAACCCTTCAAATCCAACCTTGTTATTGCTACATGGTTTCCCAACATCGTCCCACATGTTCCGCAACCTGATCGCTGAACTGAGTGATGAATTTCACCTCATTGCCCCGGATTACCCGGGTTACGGCCGCAGTGAGCAACCCTCATCCTCTGAGTACGAATACACCTTTGACAATCTGGCATTGACTATGGAGGTGTTTCTGGAGCAACTAGACATAAACAAATTCAGCTTATATCTAATGGATTATGGTGCCCCTGTTGGTTACAGAATTGCGACTAAATATCCGCAACGGGTGCAAAGCTTAATTATTCAAAACGGCAACGCCTACGAAGAGGGTTTAGCTGAATTCTGGGACCCCATTCGAACCTACTGGCAGGATAAATCACAGAGCAATGCCGCACCACTAGCCGAATTCATCACTTTGGAAGGGGTTAAATGGCAATATACACATGGCACACGAAATGAAACCAGCATTTCACCTGATAACTGGCATATCGATCTGGTTCATTTAAACCGTGACGGCAATGCACAAATCCAACTCGATCTGTTCTACGATTATCAAAACAACGTCCCGCATTATCCAGCGTGGCAGTCTTATTTCAGGGAATACCAGCCCCCGGCTCTAGTTGTTTGGGGTGCCAATGATTATATCTTCCCGGCACAGGGTGCACATCCGTACAAGCGTGACCTTAAGGATCTGGAATTTCACTTGCTAGACACTGGACATTTTGCCCTTGAAGAAGACGGTCAACTTATTAGCAACTATATCCGTGACTTCCTCAACCGCAAAGTTAAGGGTTAGTACACTCATAAATTAAAGGTATACATCATGGCTCATCAATTCGCAAAACTGGCTTTCACGGACACCGTGAAAGCCATCCAGGAACAACAAGGCAGTCGCTCGAACTATCAAAAGTTTGAAAACGGTGCTGATATTAATCATCACCTGCGTGATAGGGAAAAGGGTTTTATCGAGCAACGCGACAGTTTTTATATGTCCACAATCAGTGAAACCGGTTGGCCGTACTTGCAGCACCGAGGTGGACCCAAAGGATTTGTACGTGTATTAGATGATACTTCCATCGGTTTCGCGGATTTCAGTGGAAATCGTCAATACATCACTACCGGAAATGCCATCAATAATCCACGTGTAGCTCTGTTTTTCATGGATTATGTTAATCGTAGGCGTTTGAAAATGCTGGGAACCATGAAGTCGGTTAATGTTGAAGATAAAACACAAATGAAAAACTTGCATATTGATGCATATGATCAGGAATACCCGGCCAACATCGAGCGTGGATTTATTATTCAGGTTCATGCATTTGACTGGAATTGCCCACAGCACATCACTCAACGATTTACCGAAGCAGAAATCCTGGAACTGCAAATCTGATACAACAGTGAGTGATTAGATGAATGAGTTGTATATCGATTGAAAATTCTAGCGAAAACGATGTAAGCGTTTGCGGATATTTTCCAGGTATTTCACCAGGCATGAGTTCAAAGAAGAGCGGACTATTTCAGAGAAAGAAAGTAAGCAGTTACCTTATATCATTCAATGAGTAAATCCCATATTCTAAAAAGCTAGCTGTTTTGTGAACTAGTTCACAAAACCTATATTTTACATATGAATTGTGAATCCAAATTCAATAACAAAACGTAAATAATAAATATTAGGGTGAATAACATCCTAAAAATAATTTCAATTAAAAAAGGAGAAAACTTATGAATTGCATAATTCACAACGAGGTTCGTAGCATTATTGTTTACTTTTGCACGATATTATTAACCCTATCGTTCAGCCACAAGATCAATGCACAAAAACAGATAGTGGGTGATCCCAACACCTGTCCACTTTGCAATCCGCCTTTAGAAATCGTGAAAATACGCGGAATGAATTACAATTTGCATGAATTTCCTATTGTCCACTTGTTTGAAGGTGAACATTCCAAATCAAAATATACCTTATATCAATTTGTCGGCATGGGGCTCAACGCCACGCTTTTCAATCAAGGCTTTTTCACTGATATGAATGATATGTCTCAGATAACAAAGACTCAAATCTCGGATATCCTTGATCCCCATAAATTTGTTAACCCCTCTATAAGAATTATAAGCCAAAGTAAACCCAATACTTTAATTTCCGCAAGAGCCAAGCTGGAAACGGCAAAAGAGTCCGTAACTAATTTCGATACTTTTTCCATGCAAGTTGTAGCGGGTAGACCGGGTAAAACTGCTGTTGCCTGGTTGTATGGTAGTGCAGGTAAAATGTCATTAACTCGAGATACTCATTATTCAACCCAAATGAATTTTATTCTACCTGTCGTTGTTCACCCATCACCTGTGCCTTTATTTATTCAGGAAATGACGATAACGCCTGCAGATAAAAAGAAGAAAACAAAGTTTTTTTTTCTAGATGCACAATTTCCAGAAAATACCGTTCGACCAATTGCACAACAATGCCCAACTAAATATCATGGGTTCAATTTATGGTTTACTCAAACCAAATTAGCCCACCAATTATCCATTGAAGGTAATAATAATTGTGTTGATTTGATCAGTGTTCTAAGCTCCGATAACGATGATTTTGAAGATAGAGAAGTAAGGCGTATTCTACTGATCGTTAATGATGGGTCAAAAAAAGATGGATTACCCCTATTCTCAACAAGCACTTATGAAGATAGAGTTTTTATTGGTAACAAGATTACCAGAACAACACAACCAGAAAGCGAAACGGTCAAACCCCAGGGAGAATAAATAACATTTAAACTTTAAAACCTCATCGTCACTCACTCAAGGTCTCGTCTTGTGAGGTTTGATACCAAATATATAAGCTTGCGCTGATGAGTATGGCGAGACCTATTAGAGTTGTTGCACTCGGGATTTCATTGAAGAATAGATAACCGAGCAGGACTGTGTAGAAGACATAGGTATATTCAAACGGCGTGACTTGGCTAGCGGGGGCAATTAAGTATGCCCGACCATGCATGTAAAAACCGATTGCTGCTATCACTCCGATCACTACCATCAACCATCTGTCGACACCATACACCCAAACCCATTCTCGCAACAGAAAGTTAATGGATGGGTTAACACCTTCTTTTAATCCCAATCCCAACACGATTAAATAAACCAATCCACTCATCGCTGTGATGACAAACATTGAATAGATAGCGATAGTTACGGGTGGGTCACCTTTGGTGACGTAACGAGTGATGACTGACCCACCGCCATAAGTCAGTGCACAAAAGAAAGCAAAAAAGGTACCGATGTTGTAAATCTTTCCTTCCGGGCCTACTACCAGCAACACACCGCCAAAACCTGCAATCACTGCCAACCAAAGTTTGAAATTCACTTTTTCTTTTAATAAAACGATGGACAAAATGGTCACAATAATTGGTGCCAGGAACGTAACTGCCACTACATCGGCAATCGGCAATACCGGGAAAGCCATGTAATAAGAGGTGAACGCAAAGAAGTAAACAAAACCTTTGAACAACAACACACTTGGTTGTCGGGCGATGATGGTTTGAGCACCGTGAACAACTGCCGCATAAATACAGAGCAATACCAACGCGATACCTGAACGGATGAATACAATCTGCAAAACGCTATAAGCGTCACTAAAACCTTTGATAGTCATATCCTGAAATGAGAATAGAAGTAGGCCGAAGGCCAGACAAAACATGCCTTCTCTATTTCGATTCCCCTGGACAGCAACTGATGCTGTGCTCATTAATGCTCCTTGCAGTAATTAATTATCGGCAGCATGGCCTGCCTTTATCACTCTGATTTGCTGTGGTACCAAATATATAGACTGGAACTAATTAATATTCCCAAACCTAACAGAGTTGTTTGCTTTGGTACTTCTCCAAAAATAGCGTAGGCCAGCACAACAGCATACAAAACATAGGTGTACTCAAATGGCGAGACATGGCTGGCGGGTGCAATCAAATAAGCACGGCAATGCAAATAAAACCCGACACTGGCGAGTAGCGCGGTGATGATTATTAACCAGCCATCTTTACCAATAATCCATGTCCATTCCCGAACAAGAAAATCCAGCGAAGGATTAATACCTACTTCGATATTGAGTGTAAGTACTAACCAATAAGTTAGGGCACTGAGAACAACCAGTATGAGCATCATATAAATCGCCACAGTGATTGGCCGATCACCTTCAGTGATAAAACGAGTGACTGTAGAAGAAATCGCGTAAGTGACAGCGCAAGATAATGCCAATAAGGTTCCCAGACTTTTGAGCTGACCGGAAGGACCAACAACTAGCAGAACTCCCGAAAAGCTAGCGATGATCGCCGCCCAAAGCTTAAAGCTGACATTTTCTTTTAAAAAAACAATGGATAATAAGACCACAATTACAGGCGCGAGAAAGGTGACTGCAACGACATCGGCAACCGGCATCACGGGATAGGCTATGTAATAAAAGGTAAATGCCATAAAAAAGAAAAAACCCCTGGCAAAAATAAATCCAGGTTGGCGAATCTTGAATACCTCTAGACCTTGCGTGAAATACCCGAAAATACAGAGCAAAGTAAAAGCCAATAATGAACGTAAACAGACAATTTGCAGGACACTGTATTTATCACTGAATGATTTGATAATCATATCCTGGAAAGAAAACAGAAATAAGCTGAACGACACGCAAAACATGCCCTCTCTACTACGGTTTGCTGCAATAGCCACCGAGGTCGTATTCATCTGTGCTCCGTGTGATGTGAATGAAACCTCTAAATAAAAGGTTTCTTGTTATGGCTGTGATTTTGACCTTCTAAAGCGGCTGATGCAAGCTGTTTTCAAGGCTTATTTGAGCCTATCCAAATGCCAAATATACAACCCCGAACAGATCAAAATTCCAATGCCAAGATAGGTGCTGTTTTTCGGCACTTCAGCAAAGAAAATATATGCGAGCAGTACGACAAAAACGATATAAACATATTCAAATGGTGCCACGTGTGATGATGGTGCAATCTGATAAGCCCTGGCAATATAGTAAAAACCGACAGTACCAACCAAGCCAAGACATAAAAACAATAAACCTTCCTGTTGATTCGGCATAACCCATTCACGCAATAAAAAATCCAGTGATGGATGAGCTCCAACTTGCAATCCCAACCAACGAATTATTCCCAGACCAAGTAGGCAACAAAACACATATATAGCTAATGAATAAATCGCGATAGTAATAGGATGATCGCCGTGATTAATCTGACGAGTGATTATTGACATAACCGAGTAAATCAATGCGCTGGTCAAAGCAAACACTACACCGGCGTTAAAAAAATCACCCGTTGGCTTGGCGATTAATAAAACGCCTGAGAAACCAAAAATAATCGCCAACCAGTGTCCCAGTTTGACTTTTTCTTTTAGGATTAAAACGGACAGCATGGTGATGATGATGGGGGAGCTAAAAACGATGCCTGCAATGTCCGCCAGTGGCAGGACAGGAATCGCCAAATAATAAGACATGATGCATAACACAACCAGAATACCCCTGAGGCAGAGCATACCTGGTTGCTTTGCAATTAAGACCTTCGGACTCATGACGAAACAGGCAATCAGGCTTAAAACGATAAAGGCAAATAATGAGCGGATAAATAACAACTGCAACAAACTGTAATCGTTGCTCAGGTATTTAATAATGATGTCCTGGAAGGAAAAAAAGAATAGCGCAATCAACAACGAAACGATACCGCCTTTACTATTGTTGGTCGTTATGGCCACCGATGCTGTGCTCATCTGTGCTCCAGAAGTTGTTGTTTTTAATCAAGGCCAAACAATTAGTGGCCTCAGGCAATAGCCTAGCGCTAAATACTAACTTAGCAAAGTGATTTTTAAGTTCATTATCCCTGGATCAAGCCCTGGCAAGCTAACCCTCGCTAACGATTAAAACCAACTACCGGATTAAGCTGGCGAAAGCTTAAAAACATCATCCGCACTGAGACCATCAAAATCCTTGGCTACTACCTTGATGTTGAGCGTCTCCTTATAATCGTGTGGAACCTTGCCACTGAACACCAAAGCTTGTGCATCAAATTCAAGCCACACGGGTAATGGGCTGCCATCGCTCATCATCGCTTCGTAATCAATTGTGTCACCCGGGTCTGGGTCAACAAACGTATCGTGTTCAAGCCTCAATAGAAATATTGAACCTGGCTGATAAATCTCATCAGCAATTGCCTTGTTCAATATTGGAGGGTTGTTTGGTGAATTTTTAAGTACCTGCTCTTTGTACAAGCGAATGATTTTAAAGCTTAACCAAATCCAAACCGCGGCCAAAGCAATGCTAAGCATAATGAATTCATTGACACCGAAACCTAGATAATGAATACCGCCAAAAACTAATAGTGCCTGAACCATATCGCCGAAGCGCCAGAAGAATGTATCAATTGCCGTTTTACCGTGATATTTCTCTTCCATGGTGAGCGGCAGAAAAAATGCCTGACGGGTTGTGTTCATGACCGAATAATCAATTGAGTTTTCAATTATTTTGAAAATATAAATCATGCTAAATATTGGAATGAATCCAATAACAATATAACCGAGAAAAACGAATACCGGCATGATAAGAGTACTCATGGCAATGCCAATTTTTGAATAAATGCGCCCGACTACGAATGCCTGCATTAACAAACTGACCAGGGTTACCCAGAAATAAAAGTCGCTGTAGATAAGAGTAATTAATGTTCCTTCATCCTGACCTGCTGCCATCGCACTACCTAGTAAGACCTGAGTCCTTTCCTCTATCCTGTTTGCTAGAATGTATTCACCAGTTGAGTTAATACAATTTAATATCACCACAAAGATTGCAATGGTTCGCAAATAGGGTTGCTGTGCCACAATGGCAATACCCCCTAACAGGTTTTGCAAATTAGATTTCTGTAAATGACTTTCCTGGCACGAGGCATGTGGTGGAATCGCGCGCAAGGCTTTGACGGTTAAAAACATGGTGGAAAATAAAACGGCCGCCGCTGTCAATAAAATCACGCCTGGAGAACTCAATTGTGCTAACACCTTTGTTAAATGGGACCCGGCCAAACCACCTAACCCGGCACCTATCATAATGATAGGAAATAAACGCTGTCCGGATTTGAGATTAAAGCTGTCTGCTGCAAAAGCCCAGAATTGAGAAATCATCAGCACACCATAAATACCCACCCAGACAAAAAAGAAAAAACCGATACTCACCTCGGCCTGATAGAGAAAATAAAACATCAGGATATTGATAACAAAAAATGCTGTAATCCAGCGAACTAACTGGATGCGATTGGTATAGTTAAATAACAAGTTGTACAGTGGCACAATAAATAACAATGTCAAAGCAATCGTACCTACAGCATAAGATCTGACTTCAGAGCTGAATTCAGTAAGAATAAAGGCTTCGCGAATATTCTTTAATAAATAATAAGCAACCAGAATCAGAAAAACATACAGGCCATACAACAGAATACTTTTGCCCTCTCCAGCCCTTACACTGCTGAACCAGTTTAATGCCCGTTCAATTATGGAAAGGGAGCCACTGTGGTTCTGTTTTGAATCATGTCCCATGACTAATAAAAATATATGACCAAACCTATAGTATATAATTACAGAGGCTGAAAAATTAATAATTCAATAAACGCAGGTAAGTTAATTGAATACAACTAGCAAACATAATCATTTGTTTACAACACTTGCTGCTTTAGTTTTTACGCTACTGTTTTCATTGGATGCAGCCGCAGCCAGCACTGCAGAATCGACTTCGGCGTTCAGTCATTATAAGGATGACATTGAAGTCATGAAATCCCAACGCCGCGGTCCATTCAAGGGCATCCGCTGGTTTTGTCATGACGGCACGGTGCACCCACCTAAACCCTATCCTTGTCGTGACCGAGGTGGAGGCATACAACATGCGCTGATCAGCGACATTACAACGCAAATTAGAGAAGATAATATTCTGATCGCAAACTTTCTTGCTGAAGTTGATGTAGATGATTTACTACAGCGTAAGGGTAATCAGGATATTCTTGCCAGCATTCTACTGGAACGATTTTTAATCGGCTTCGATGATGGTTGGATTATGCGCCAGGCCAGATTTTACCGGGGTGCCTTTCAAATTGAAGATGAAGAGGCTGCTGGCCGGGAAATTCTGAACCGATTACTTCAGGACCATGAATGGTTGCAACATCGCTATGCCATGATTCTTGCTGCAGCCCGTAGTCTGCCTCATGGTACCGCCACACCATTGGTCAGCAGGATACGTGCATTAGCCGCGACCATTAATAAAAAAGACAGTAGATTTTCCAAGTTGCGTAGCAAAATTCATGGTAATCCGGATCAAAAAGATGCCCAACGGGTTCGTGATTTTGCCGCTGTAAATGCCAATAATTCAACACGTAACGATTTAGAAGAACTGGCCAAGCTCATAGATGAACTTGAGGATAGCGGCAACACGGGAGCGCTAATAACTGAAATCGCCGATACGATAAATAACAAGCAGATCGTAAAACAGCTGAATTCTATGTCTGACAAGATAAATGCCTCGACGGGTCAAGGCATGGATGATTATGACATCATGAGCCGAACTCTTAGTTTAGTCAGGAACAACGTTGACAATATTGCTGCACAAAAGCGACTAGATGTGACGGATAACCTGCTTAAAATTGAGGAAAATGGATTTGCCCTGTTACAAAAACTCAGCGCCGATTTAGCTCGATTCAACCGGCGCCAGCATCTTCGACTTCTAACTAGTATTACCCACGCCCTTTACGGCACGGGTTTACTAACAAACATTGAATTTGAGCAAACCATCAAGTTGCTCGACAATCTACCGAATTCAATTCAGTTACAACAATATCGGCAGTTACTCTCAGCTCTTGAAAAAATTCCCGTATTTGCTCAACAACGCTTATCACTTTATTTTTCACCTGTGATCAACCGCTGGCATGCTGTTGAACCTCAGGTCGAATTATTCATACCGGATTTTCTGCGTGGTAGCCACTTACTTGCTTTTACCACCATACTGGACACACTGGGCCACGATGTGGCCAAGGCCAGCAAAGTAGAGCATCGACTATTTGACGAAACCGCTAATGTAGGTCTGACACGTATTAACCCAGGGTTGGCCAAAGGCCATCTATATGACATAGAACAGCTTGATGACGCAGCTGACAGCAGCAACAGTATTGTTATCGTTCCTGAAACTTTGGCGGAAATTCAGCCCGTAGCCGGTATTTTAACGGCATTTGAAGGCAATCAACTTTCTCATGTCCAGCTGTTGGCCAGAAATCTTGGGGTGCCTAATGTTGTCGTCTCTGGCAATCATCTTGAAAAGCTAAAAAACCACCATGGCAAACAAATTGTGTTGGCCGCCACACCAGAGGGTGTGGTGTTAATCGATGAGTTAAGCGAGCAGTATCAATCTGTATTTTCAGCCGCAAATACTCCTCAACAAATTGAAATCAAACCCGATTTAAACAAACTGAATCTTGAATTTGATCGCATAATCCCGACCTCAAAATTGCGAGGTGATGATTCAGGCCGCCGTGTGGGGCCAAAAGCCGCCCAAGTAGGTGAGCTCAGTCATCATTATCCCGATGCGGTTGCACCGGGTTTAGCCATTCCTTTTGGTATTTTCAAGCAGGTTTTAAATCAGCCCTTTAAAGATAAAGATTTAAACGGATTCGAATGGTTAAAACAAAAATACCAATATCTGGATTCAGTTAAAGCCGACAGGGAACTGTTCAATCAGGAAAAAAATAAAATTTTGGCTGAATTCAGGCAATGGATTGTTGACTCGCCGCTGCCCGAAGGATTTGTTTCACACTTAAAACAATCATTGCAAGAACATTTTGGCGAAGATGGAAGCTACGGTGTATTCGTGCGCAGTGATACTAATGTTGAGGATCTGGAAGGGTTTACCGGCGCCGGTCTCAACCTTACCGTGGCAAACGTTGTCGGTAGCGAAAATATTATCAAGGCGATTAAACGTGTTTGGGCCTCGCCGTTCACAGAACGTGCATTTGGCTGGCGTCAAGCGTTGATGTCTTCACCAGAACATGTCTATGCGGCTGTTTTGCTGCATAAAAGCGTCAACAGCGAGAAATCCGGCGTATTAGTCAGTAAAGATATTTACGGTGATCTACCCCGTGCCTTAACGGTAGTGGTGAATGAGGGGGTTGCCGGTGGTGTAGATGGGTTATCAGCTGAAACGTTGGTGATTAACTTGGATGACGCTCAATCGAGTTTATTGGCCTCGGCCACCACGCCTTATATGCGCACTTTGAATTCTAATGGCGGTGTCAGCCAAATTCGAACCAGCGAAAGTGCCCGTGTGCTGACTGATTCGGAAATTAAACGGTTAGTCACCTTTTCTGATGAACTGCCACGCTGGTTTACAGATGACTCGAGTGAGGTTGTAGCTGATGTGGAGTTTGGATTCATTGACGGAAAATTGATCTTGTTCCAAATCAGACCCTTTGTTGAAAGCAAGTCTGCTCAAGGCAACCAATTTTTAAATGAACTGGATCAACAGCTGAAAAAAACAGCAACTTTATCGATCAATCTGACAGAAAAGGTAGCTTCATGACCATAAAAAATAACAAGGCAATTTTGGCCATAATAACTAGCCTGGCTTTAGTTTTAATATCAACACAGAAGCTCGACGCTTATCCAATCGACGGTTATGACTACAGCGGTATAAAACGCCTGGAATACTATCGTCTGGCGAACCTGGGAGAAGTTAAAGGAACTCAATTACCAAATGGTTCATTGATGAATCTTGAGGATGTCAAACCCAGGTTACTAAATTCGGATTCGGCAAGCGAATTGCCAGAAAATGATCCTGAGCTAGCGCGGAAATTAAAAAAAGCCATACCAGGTGGCGCTGGTCGTTACAGCATCACCTTGCTTGACTTAAGCGACCCCGACAATATCGCTTATGCTGAACATAATCCAAATTATGTTAATAATGTTGGCAGCGTAGGAAAATTTCTGGTTGCAATGGCTCTGTTTGCCAAGCTGGCTGAACTTTATCCCGATGATATTGCAGCCAGAATCGACATTTTGAAAAACACCGTTGTAACGGCTGATCGATTCTCTCAAACCGATTCACATACGGTCAGGTACTGGGATGTAGAGGCAAGAAAGCTAAAGCGGCATCCAATCCGTATTGGTGATCAAGCCAGTTTGTGGGAGTACCTGGACTGGATGATCTCTCCCAGTTCTAATTCAGCCGCAGCCATGGTTCAACGTGAGCTGATGTTGTTGAGTCATTACAAACATGATTACCCGGTCGACGAAGCCACACAAAAAGATTTTTTTAAGAGCACGCCAAAAAAGGAATTATCGGCGATATTTCTCGACACCATGTTACAACCACTTAAATCACACGGCGTGGATACCGAAAAATTACGCCAGGGCAGTTTTTTTACCCGCGGTGGAAAAAATGTCGTGTCAGGCACTAACAGCCGTGGCAATACTCGAGAATTAATCAAGTTGTTGTATTTGATGGAAAAAGGCGAGTTGGTTGACGAATTCTCCTCTACTGAAATCAAACGCCTAATGTATAACACCGAACGGCGCATTCGTTATGCCTCTCACCCTGCTCTACATGATTCTGCTATGTATTTTAAGTCGGGATCACTTTATAAATGTGTAGCTGAAGAAGGTTTTTCCTGTGGTAAGTACAAGGGCAATAAGTTGAACCTGCTGGCCTCATTGGCGATAGTGGAATCTCCTTCCACTGACCACAAACTGCATTACCTTGTAGTAGTGCATTCAAACGTATTAAAAGTTAACTCAGCCGTTGCTCACCAGACTCTGGGGCTAAGAATACAACGTATATTGGAAAAACGACACGGAGTCAGTGCTAGCGAATAGTACCTTAAATTAGACGTATTGATCTGATACGATTGCCTTATCCATCTTTACGATTAGCTGTTGTAGCCAGGATTCTCCCTGTTGGCTACGAGCCAAGGCAACGGCAATATAACGATGCCCATCTCGTTCGATCAGTGCACTGTCGGAATGATAATCCCGCCAGCTACCCGATTTTCTGAATATCTTGGCATCATCGTCTACAGTTAAAATACCTTTGACAAATTTATGGTTAATACCCGGTTTAGACAGGATTTTCAGCATGGCATCACAGGATGCTTTTGACAGCAACTGCTGGGTCGCCAATAAGTAATAGAACTTTGCCACCTGCAGGCTGGTTGCTCCATGCGATAGATTAAATAAAGGATCCCGTTTCCAGGCCGGGGTCTTGGCATATGCTTTGCCCAACCACAATCCACCTCCTTGATGAATGTCATAAAACTTGTAATCTTCGGATTGTAATACTGAGGCTATATAATCCATACCAACTAGATGCATCATTTCGGTGGCTGCCGTGTTGGACGAGAAACGCACCATTTGCGTAAGCTTTTCAATTATTAAAGGAGTGAGTTCAAGCTGACCGGCCTCTGCCTTGTGAAAAGCACCGAGTAAAATCACTATTTTAGGCAGGCTGGCAGCATAAAACATAATCCCACCGTTGAGTGAAGCCAGTCGTGGCGAGCTTGAGTTGGTGATATCCACCAAAGTCAAGCCCAGGTGCTGATTTTTGACTGCCGAATCCAGCCCTAAATTAGCAACAATAGTGCCAAGCGAGGTTTGCAAAGAAGTATCGTTATAGGATTCGTTAAATAATTCTATTGAATTTGTACCTGTAGAACTCGACATAGTGATGCCGGGCCACATTAACCAGGGAACAGTTGCTATAGAAGTTGATAAAAACGAGCGCCTTGTAATTGGTGTCTTCAATTTAGTCCAATTAAATTTTCAGCTTAAGCATGCGATTCTATAACAATTAGCCAATTAGCTGAACTATTTTCGACTTAAGATTCGATCTTTTTATTAATCACTAGCTAGGGTTAGCTTGCCACGGGATAACATGCTAAGCAAAATAGATACCTCACCGTATACAGCGGGGAGTTTCATTGACAAATAGATATCTAGAGCTGTATCAATTAATTTGTCCTGCTTTCTCTATACCAAATATACAAACTTGAACCGACTAAAATTGAAACACCGATGATTGTGGTTAACTTGGGCACTTCATTAAAAAATAAAAACGACAAAATCACAGCCCAAACAATGTAGGTGTATTCAAATGGAGCGACGTGGCTGGCCGGAGCCACTAGATAAGCACGGCCCAGACAATAAAATCCTACAGTGGCAATACAACCAATCAAAAACAACAATAACATTTCTTTGGTATCGGGTTTTATCCATTCTCGGAATAAAAATTGCATTGAGGGGTGAGTGATTTCTTCGGGGCTAAAGTTTATTGCTAGCAAAGTTAGAATCACACTCATAGTAAAAAACGCCAACATAGAATAAATAGCGATTGTAATTGGCTCGTCACCTTCATCAATAAAACGAGTCAAGATTGAACTAACCGCATATGCACAAGCACAACCGAATGCCAGCAAGGCGCCTAAATTGGCAATGTTGCCGCTTGGTCCAACAACGATTAGCACACCGATAAAACCAATAACAATCGCTGCCCAACGTCTTGGACCCACTTGTTCTTTAAGAACCAATACTGACAATACCGTCATCAATATAGGAGACATAAAAGCAATCGCAACTATATCTGCCAATGGCAAACTTGGGATTGCCAGGTAATAAAACAAAAAGGCGAAGTACGAAGTGACGCCTTTTAAGAATAATAACAGTGGCTGTTTGGCGAAAATAGCACTGCGTCCAACAGTGAATAGGCCAATTATGGTCAAGAACAGCAAGGCAACACAACTGCGAGTAAATACTATTTGTAAAACATTAAAGCGATCGCTTAACAGTTTGACGATAATGTCTTGGAAGGAGAAGAAAAATAATCCGGTCATTAAAATTACAATGCCTTCTTTGGTGCGATCGACCGGAAAAACTTGAGATGAATCACTCACTAATGATGTCCTTTTACTAAGGATTTTAGATTGCTCAAATAGAGCCTGATAGCTGCGGATTCTATTACACAAGATCGTGTTTTACTAATAGAATTAACTCGACTAATAATCATATATTTTATGCCTGTCAGAAAAAATATTTTTATCTTTGGCAACAGCATCACCTATGGTCAATGGGATGAACAAGGCGGCTGGGCTAACCGTGTGAGAATGCACTTCGATAGACCGAGCTTGCCTTTACCTAAGGATTACATCATCACCTATAACCTTGGCATTCCCAGTGATACGTCAGAAGGTATTGCAGCTCGACTTTCCACAGAAACACAAGCAAGACTGACACCAAATCCTGGGGTTAAGAATATTCAATTTATTATTGCAACCGGTGCCAACGATTCACGCTGGTTAATTGAGGAAGAACGCGTAGCAACTTCACCAGATCAATTTAGCAAAAACTTTGAGTTGATTACTAAAGCCGCGCAACAATTTTCCAATGATATTGTTTTTCTTGGTTTATTACCGTGCATTGAACAAGACGTACTTGCAGCAGCAAAATTACATGGCTGGGTCGAACATTTTAACAATAAATCATTAAGTGAATATAACGATCTGATCAAACAACATTGCGAAAAATATGGACACAAGTTTGTCGATGTATACTCAGTTTTCGTCAAACAGGGTTATGACGATTTGTTTAGTGATGGATTGCATCCAAATAGCAAAGGACATGCATTGATTGCTGAGGCTGTGGTTGAGGTAATAAATGACCCCCCTAACTCCCCCTGAGAGGGGGACGGGAAATAATTCGGAGTAAGTCAGGTCAGTTTGCCCTGACAGCATTCACCGGGAAGCTGAATGACTTTGCAAGATAGGTCGTTGTTCAATGCCCGTTACATTTCCCGGTAAATGTAACCATTGCTAGCCTGTACTACTGTGCCATCTGTCGTTTCCAGTGGGGAGGCTAGGAGCGTTTACTCTTCTTCTTGATATCATCCTTGATACATACCCAAGACAAATGCTCATCAAAATGAAAATGTGTATTCGGTGTAACTGATTCCGGGTCATCCAAGCTAGAGATAAAAAAATGGATTTCATCTTGAAGTTTCTCTGAGTCATAAGCAATTGATGAACCACAGTGACCACAAAAGTGCCAACGAATGCCTGGCGAAGATTCATAGACTGACGGTATTTGCCCGGTGAAGCGATAAGCGTCTCGGGACACTCCAACGAAAGCAGTTACTGGAGATGAAGTATTACGCCTACAACTCTCACAGTGACAATAACCACACCATAATTCATCACCTTGGTATTCGAATGTAGTTTGCCCACAAAAGCATCGTCCTTTTTTGACGGTTGTCATACAAATGATCTAACTCAACAACAGATCTACCGACACAGCTTCCAGGCAAACACATAACACCTGTGTCCCTTTGGTAACTTCTTCAACGGTTGGAAATGACGGTGCTATACGGATATTTTTATCTTCCGGATCATTGCCGTATGGGAATGTAGCGCCAGCTGGTGTTAGTTTGACACCTAATTCACCCGCCATTTTAATCACTTTTTGCGCAACACCAGGTAAACCGTTCAAATCGATAAAATAGCCGCCTTCAGGCTGAGACCACTGCGCAATTTCTTTGCCAGATAATCTGGATTCCAATACATCTTGTACTGCATCAAATCTAGCCTTAAGTAACAACGCATGCTTTGTCATATGGTCGTTTAGACCGTCCATATCTTTCAAAAATTTTATGTGGCGTAATTGGTTCAGCTTATCCGGTCCGATAGTTTGAAAACCTAGGTGCTTACGGAAAAATGCCATATTGTTTTCACTGCCGGCCATCATCGCCACCCCGGAACCGGGAAAAGTCAGTTTTGAAGTAGAGCCAAATAAATAGGGTCGATCTTCATTCTCTGCTTTTCTACATTCACTCAATATATCTTTTATAGTTGCATAACCGCTACCAAGATGATGGGCTGTGTAAGCATTGTCCCAAAAGATTCGGAAATCCTTGGCCGCTGTTTTCATCCCCGCCAGACGTTCAACGACTTCATCGCTATAACAGATTCCGGTGGGATTACTGTATTTAGGCACACACCAAATTCCTTTTATGGTGTCATCATCCCTTACCAAAGCCTCTACCCTATCCATATTTGGGCCTTCGTCGGTCATGGTCACGGGGATCATTTTGACACCCAAGTGCTCACTAATAGCAAAATGCCGATCATAGCCTGGCACTGGACAGAGAAAATTAACTTCATCATGTTTAATCCAGGGTCCCGCATCGGTAGTGCCATGTAACATGGCAATTGACATGGCATCATGCATCATATTCAAGCTAGCGTTACCACCGATAATAATCTCTGTCTCAGCAACACCCATGTATTCAGCAAAAAATCGCTTGGCTTCGGTCAAACCGTCCAGGCCACCGTAATTACGGCAATCTATATTTCCCTCGGCCGTATAATTGTTTTCATCGACACATCCCAACATGGGCATAGATAAATCAAGCTGCGCCTGACTTGGTTTTCCACGTGTCATATCCAGTGACAGGTTACTTGCTCGAATCGCCTGGATTTCTTCTCGCAGATGAGTTTTTTTGTTTAATAATTGTGAATTAGACAAGGATTGATAGGCTGTCATCTATTAACCTTAGATAGTGTTATCCTGATCGAAATTTAACATAAAGCTACTTTGTTTGAACGGCTATTTGTACTGTATGATCGGTTTCTCGTTTGTCTAAGTGTTTACATAACTGTTAATGGATTTAGCCGGTATTAATTTCGATTCAGTTTTGGCCTGGACTTTTATCGCTACTTTTTTAACGGGTATAGTCAGAGGTTTTGCTGGTTTTGGTGCTGCGATGGTATTTATTCCGTCCGTCAGCTTGCTTTATGAACCCAAGTTCGCGGTCGCTACACTATTTATTATCGATGTCATAACACCGTTACCAATGATTCCCAAGGCATTAAAAGAATTCGAGTTTAAAGAAGTTTTGCCAATCAGCATTGGTGCGACCTTAACCGTACCTTTGGGCATTCTGATTCTCAAAAACAGTGATCCAACCGCATTAAGATACGTGATTTCTTTTTCGATATTATTTCTGATTTTAATGCTAGCTTCCGGGTGGCGTTACAAAGGTAAAGTCACACGTCCCGGTTTGTTCGGTCTTGGAACAATTTCAGGAGTCGCCGGCGGGGTCGCTAGTCTATATGGACCGCCATTGATTTTATTCTGGATGAGCAGACGCTCAAAAGCAGCCACTATACGAGCCAATATCATCATCTATTTTGCTTATATTATTGCGATTACTGGCATCGGTTTATGGATTGGTGGCTTATTAACCAGTCAAGTGATTAAAACAGCAGTGATCCTGATTCCAATTTATGCGCTTGCGATATGGGTTGGCGCTAATTTGTTTAGATTTTCCTCAGAAGAGTTTTTCCGCAAAGTTGCATACGCATTGATAACGCTGGTGGCAATTTCAAGTTTGCCTGTTTGGCAGTGAGTTACTTGTTGAATTCTTCCTCCCCTAACAGGGGAAGAATTTATTGGCCTTCAAACCCCTTTAAAACATTCACAGCATTAATCCCAATTTCTTCTACGGCATAACCACCTTCCATGACAAACAAAGTGGGCAAATTCAGATCCGCCAGATAGCTAGCAAAGGTGGTGAAATCATCAGATTGTAGTTTGAAATAACTTATTGGATCATTTTCGAATGTGTCTACACCTAAGGAAATTATTAAAACATCGGGGGAATAGCTTTGAATTTGAGCTAAAGCATCATTAAAAGGTTCCAGCCATTGCTCGAAACTAGTGCCTCGATAAAGTGGGTAGTTGATATTAAACCCCTCACCTTCACCCTCACCGTTCTCATCAGCATAACCGAGAAAATGCGGGAATTCTTGTGCTGGATGCGCATGAATCGAGATGAATTGAACATCGCTCCGGCTGTAAAAAATATCCTGGGTGCCATTACCGTGGTGATAATCCACGTCGAAAATAGTGACTCGTTGTGCCCCCTGATTGAGTAAATGCTGAGCCGCGAGGCCAGCATTATTAAAAAAGCAATACCCCCCAAACATATCCAATGCCGCATGATGCCCAGGAGGACGACACAAAGAAAATGCTGTTAATTCGCCTTGATTAAGCAGCTCTGCTCCACTTAGTGCGACGTTGGCGCTAGACAATGCAGCTTGATAAGTTCCTTCAGTAATCGAAGTTTCAACCGCCAATGAGTAATAACCCAATAATCCATCAATATGTGTAGGCTTGCGCTGCGACATCCTCCTCGCCGGCCAGCATGTTGTCATTGCCTCACCCTGGTAGCCGGCCTCTTGCCATAGACTCCAGGCTTCAGAGATAAATTCTACATACTCAGGATCATGTAACTGAGTAATCGGTTCTAAACCGAAATCACGCGGCGCTCTAATTTCCCCAAGTTCGGTGACCTTGATTCGATCAACAATGAAATCCATACGTGCTGGTTTTTCAAACGGCGGCACGAGTTCACCACCAGCAAGCTCAGTTTTAGCATCCCTGAGTCTATGATCTTCAGAATAAATAGTAATCATCAGTATTTAACAATCAAGTAAGCACCAAACGCAGCCCAAGCTAGTGCTACTGGCCAAAAAAACAAAGGCTCTTCCGAACGGCTAATCGAACGCAATAAATATGTTCTACCCTTGGCAATGTCATAACAAGCCCAGGCGAGTAATCCATAACCGACGATTTCCCAAACTGACATAGTGACTCCTGTGTGTTGGTTACGAGGAAACGTTTTATCTTGATTATAACCACAACGATGGTTATTGGCTTATATTCTCATGGAACTATTGTGTAGAGTTTCTCATCCTGGCTGCGCCCACGGATTGGAATCTGGCCAACAAATTCATATTTGAACTCATCTTCTGTCAGCGCATAGGTGGAGCCTGAAACCAATATTTGAGTATTAAACTCTTTATTAAGCTGTTCAATCCGTGCAGCCAGGTTAACGTGATCTCCGTGCACAGTAAAACCCAATCGACTTTTACCTCCAATAGTCCCACAGACAGCATCACCTGTATTAATGCCAATACGAGTTTTAATCTGCATGCCATTGCCGAAGGTATGTGTCTTGCAAATATCAATGATTTCTAACCCCACCTTAATCGCATTGATTGCATGGTCAGCATCCTCAATAGGCAAGTTAAATGTGGCCAAAACTGCATCGCCTTGGAATTGATGGACTACACCATTGTACTTTTCGATGGGAACGATAATTGCAGAAAAATAATCGTTTAGAAAATCGATGATTTGTTCTGGTGCGAGCTTTTCTGACATCGCACTAAATCCGGCAATATCAGTAAACAATGTTGTCGTTTCGCGTGTTTGCGGAACTAAAGTCCCTTTGCTTAAGATCTCACTGGCCATCGCATTAGGCACATATTTGCCAAAGGTCTCACGCATCCGTTTTTTCTCTTTCAGACCATTGACCATGTGATTAAAAGAATGCGCTGCCTGATCAAATTCCTTGATGAAACTCGGCTGAAGCTCAGGCACTTTTGATAAATCATCCTGATAAACCTGCTCAGCGGTGCTGGAAAAATCAAGTACTGGTGTACTGAGCTTACGACTAAACCACCAGGCGAATAATAATGCTATAGCCAAAATACCTAAGGCCCAATACAATGCTTTTTCGATTAATTCGAACTCGCTGGCAATACTCTGCTCGTCAAAATAACTACCGATCAACCAAGGCGTTTCACCAAAATCATTTATCTTTAGATAGAAAAATAAATAATCATTCACCAGTCCATCTTGTTCTAACCAGCGAGCTTTAAATTCTTCATCCTCATCGGGTTCCAACTCATATGAATTTTCAGGTGACCACATCTGACTTAAAACCGGATCATCCGACTCATCGAGTAGAGGCAGATTTGTTTGCCAATTAATGCTTTGAGGAACAAATTCAGCTTGTTGTGTAACGGTTGGAGCAGGATCTGTAGTGGCCAATATTCTATCTTCACCATAGAGAATAAACGGAGTAGTTTCATAACGACTCCCTAATTCTTTCAAATCCTCAGAAAAATCAGCAACATGAACACTAGCCAGTAATAACCCTTGGTATTTACCATCAATAAATAAAGGGCGTGAATGAGTGAGTACAGTGCGCCCGATATACCCAACAAATACAGGTTCCAGCCATTTTGGCTCTACCTGACTCATTAAGTCATCAATAAACGGCACTTGGCTCCAATCATTAGTTTCCGAATAAAGTTCTTCAACCACTGCTTGGGAAACCAAAGTAACTTGTCTGTTTTTATTTAAATAAAGCAATGTCCCGACTTGGGATGTCCCCGCCAGAGCCAGACTAAACGCTTGTACAATATCATCACGATTTTTAAGATCGATCTGCCCTTGTTTGATACGTTGCTCTATATAGATTAATTGTTCTTCTGCGGGCAGCAAATCATTATAGATTTGCTCTGTAACCAGTGACACAACCAGAGCTGCCTTATCTCCTACCAGATTACTGGTGTTTTTTTGCGCCAGCCCTAAACTTAAAAACAGAATCAAGCCGCAGCTTAAGACGACCAAGCCTAATATGCCGCCTGTCATTAACCAAGATAATGGAATCTTTTTGCTCAACTAAAACTTTTCCTCCCAAGCCAACAGTGTTATCTATAATACTTTAGTTATTTTTGTATTAATTCCGGAAAATATTTTTCATACATTCGCTGATTATAATCAGTTAAGTTTTGCTTGTTATTAATGAATACCTTTAACGGTGAATCTATCGGTGCCTTAATCACTGAGGCGACATGAGCAAAAGCACAGGCATCGATTCTGCTGGGTTGATTACCCTGAATGAATTGCTTATCGGCTAAATAGTCACTTAATGCCTGTAAGCAATCCTGACCTATTTTATAAACTTCATCTGCCGAATGACGGCCAATACCTTGGCCATATAATTGTTTTTTAACCATTTTCTGGCCGATGGTTGGGGCGATTTGCTTCACACCGTGTGGCATGGATGAGAAAAAAATCTTTTTAATTTTTGCCCAGCCTTGTGGATCTATCCAGCGCGAATACACTAAAGTCCAATAAAACTTTTCATCCATCATTGCTTGCAAAGCTGAGGAAATAGCTTTGTGTTCAATGGTTAAATCTTTATCTAGATCAACACCATATGTTTCATGCAGATAAGCAATAATAATTTCAGAATCAGCGACCACCTTGCCGTTATCGTTAATCATGGGCAATTTACCCTTGGGAGTCTTGCGAGTATTACCGAAATTAACAACTTCGTGTTCCAAACCCGACATCCGCAGGTAGGTTTCCATTTTCATGCAAAACGGACTGAAATTAGGCAACCCATAGCCTGAAGAAAATTGATAGAGTTTAATCATTTAGATTGTTGCTTGAATTGTTCGTAAGGTAATGGCGCTGTTTTCACAGCCTCCTCAGAAGCTTTATGAACAGCAATTTTTTTAGCATAACGGCTGGCCAATGGCGCTGCAGTAACGCCATGCAAAATCACACTTAATGCAACAGTCAAAAATGTCACAATCAGAATAGTTTCTTTATTTGGCACACTTGAGTTTTGTAAAATTAGCAAGGCGAATAATACTGAGGCCAAGCCACGTGGGCCGAACCAACCCATAAACAAATGAGTCACAGGTTTTACACCAGAACCCAATAAACACAGAGAAACAGGCAACATTCTAATGATAGTTAAACTCAAGATGGCATAGATAAAATGGTTCATGTTAATGAGCGGCAGAACACTGGGAAACAACACCGCACCGAACATCAAAAAGGTAAAGGTGGTGAGCAAATGACTTTGGGTTTCGGCAAATTCATAAAAGAATTTGGATTCGTTCTTAAAGGTATTACCAAAACACAAACCGGCAATAAAAGCAGCAATGAAACCATTGCCATGAACCAATTCGGCGCCAGTATAAGCGCATACGGCAATAGTCAGCGAAGTAATACCTATGCCGATTTCAGTTACCCATTTTCTGTCTTCCGCTATGGTTAATACCTTTGCACCGATTATTCCGGTGATAATTCCAACAATTGGACCCAGAAGCAATTGCAGAGCAACAAACTTTACCCAATTATGATCACTGGAGGCAGCCATACTAGCAAGAAATGCAGTGATTAAAACTAAGGGTAAGGCAAAGCCATCATTCAAACCGCTTTCCACATTAAGACTTTGACGAATCCGCAGGGGAACCTTCGGATTACTAACTACGGATTGACCCAAGGCTGCGTCTGTTGGTGCGAGAATCGCCGCTAATAACATGGCCTGCCAGATACCGATTTGTGGAAACATATAATAGGCAACCAAAGTACCTAAAATAACTGTCAGCGTCATACCAATGATTAATAATCGGGCTGGTAGTGATTTGTTAGCCAATAATGCATCCAGTCGAATATGAGACGCATCTATAAACAAGACTAAAATCAAGGTGACTTCGGCAATCGTGTGGATGACATCTACATGGGTGTGAATCGGAATCAGGTTTAGGCCATATTTACTTAGCAAAAAACCAACTAGCAAAAACAACATCGGTGCTGTAAACACTGTGTTTTCGAAACGCTGGGATTGCGTCGAATAGAGAAAGTAAATCAGTGCGATTGTAAAGATGGTGATTAGGGTCATAGTTTATTTAATTTTCAATTTTTTCAGTTATCGTGGTGATTTTAAACAAACACACCGTCATTGCGAACTCCTATTCGGGTATAAAGGAATGAGCTTAGCGAGTACCCATTCAGGGATAAATTTCTGTGGCAATCCACTGACATTTCTAATTCATCCATGCTTTCGGTGAGTACCATCTTATTCAAAATGTATGCTGAAACGGGTATTCAAATATATCGCTACTACTCGGGTCCGTTACGACGAGCTTATTAAAGAGCTTCATAAAACGCCAACTCCACTGAGTAATAAGAAAAGCCGTTGGATTACTTCGCTGTGCTTTTATGCCCAAATAGGTGCGCAATGACTCGACTTCTGTTTAACTGCATATATTTAATTATACAGTTGCATAAATCAAAAACATCAGGACTCTAATAAAGCAACAGTGCCCAGCCCACCATCTGCACAGATACTAACAATGGCGCGCTTACCCTGACCCATTGCTGCCAGCTCTTTAACTGCTTGGCTTAAAATTCTACCGCCCGTTGCACCAAAAGGATGACCTAAAGCAATACTACCTCCGTTGGGGTTAAACCGATCCCAAGGGAATTGACCGAAATCAAAATCAACTCCCGCTTTTTGCTTAAGAAAATCATCACTTTCAATGGCTGCAACATTGGATAAAACCTGTGCTGAGAATGCTTCGTGAATCTCCCATAAATCAATTTGGTCATAGCGCAATTCATGACGTGCCAATAATCGTGGAATAGCATAAGCGGGCGCCATCAGTAATCCTTCATTAAAAATATCAACGGCGGCCATTTCCCAATCAACAAGCTTCACTCGGTGTAGATCATCCGGCAATTTCCGGGCACCTGCATCCGTTCCAACCCATAAACCTGCCGCACCATCAGTCAATGGCGATGAATTACCCGCGGTCAGTGTACCTTGCCCAGACTTTCGATCAAATGCAGGTTTAAGTTGAGCAAGTTTTTCCAGACTACTATCCGCCCTTGGAATAGTATCTGTATCGACACCATTTACAGGCGTAATTAGATCATCAAAAAAACCTGCCTCTTGAGCCTTGGTTGCACGATCATGGCTTTGAAAAGCAATTTCATCTTGTGCTTCACGTTGAATCTGCCAGGTTTTAGCCATTTCTTCCGTATGTTCACCCATGCTCATACTCGTGGTTCGGTTTGAAACACTGGGAATATGTAGGCGGATATCGCCAAAACTTAATTCTTTAACGGATTCCAGTCGTTGTCCCATTGATCGAGCCTGGAAAAAACGCCGCAACCAGTCAGAAAGGTTTTGTTTTAAACCGATCTGGACCCGACTCATACTTTCCACTCCACCTGCAATGGCCAAGTCACGACTGCTTTGGCAGAGCATTTGTGCCGCTTGAAATACGGCAACCATACTAGTGCTACACGCCATCACAGTGGAAAACGAAGGCACACTAGGATCAAGTTCTGAGTCTAGCCAAATTTCTCTAGCTATATTGCTATAACCAAGATTAGGCGCCACAGTGCCCCAGATAGTGAAATCAGGCAAATACTTACCATCTTCTGTCATTGCCTGAACTATAGGCACCGATGATTCGATAGCATCCAGTTTACTCAATTCCTTGTCGATTTTAGCGAACGGTGTGCGTTTACCGCAGGCCAACCAAATCGTTGAATTATTGCTATTCATAACTACCTCAAAGTTTTGTCAAAAATATATTGTGTTTTGGTTTTACTCATTCCTTGTGCCAAATAAAAATCATGCGCTGATTTACGTTGGTCAGCACAGCGCACTCGAAGTTTCCTATACCCTTTGGTTTTTGCCCATTCTGCCACATTGGCAAACAACGCAGCACCAATGCCTTGCTGTCGATAATGTTGATCGACAACGACTCCGCCTATCTCGGCAAACGATTCTGACTCAATTCTATCGGCGATAAATACATGAATCCAGGCAAGGACTGTTTGTCCATCAACCGCAACAACCACCTGCTGATCTGAACCAGAAAAAACTTTAGCTAATGTTTGTTTAACATTATCGGGCTCTACTGAATAATCAAATTGTTGACATAATACAGCGATTTGATCGACGTCTTCTTGGCTAGCGGTTCTGATTTGGATGGTTGGGTGATTTTTTGTCATTCAAGGGAAATATTCAATTACGTCATTCCCGCGAAGGCGGGAATCTCCTGTAAAGTTTCTTCTACCATAACCAAAAGATAAAGCATTAATCTAAACCGGAATAGACATTTGGAGATCCCTCGTCACTTTACTCCTCAGGATGACGCGCTTAATAATCTGGTAAATAATTAAACGACAGCTTTTCAAAGGCTCGAATAACATTATTGAGATCCTCACGTCGCTTCGCTTTTATGCCCGAATGGGCACCTCAGGATGATTCAAACGATGAAATCGTTTGAATCACTTAAGCAGCTCTTTGCTCTCAATCAGCTCATCCCAGTGGGCATCTGGTTTGAAACGCTCACCATATTCATTCGCCAAAGTATTGAGTCGGGTTTTAATTTCTGCAGCACCTCGTTTTTTAACATAGTTCATCGGCCCACCTCGAAATGGAGCAAAACCGGTACCGAAAATCATTGCACCGTCCAGCCAACCTCGATCTTCAATCACACCTTCACGCAGGCACGCAACCGCTTCGTTGATGTAACGTAACACCATTCGATCTGTCATATCAGAAGGTGGTGTGTAATCACTTTCCACATCAGGTTTTTCAGGTTTGCCTTTTTTGTCCCATTTGTAAAAACCCTGACCTGTTTTCTTGCCTAGATTTTTTTGCTCAACTTTTTCAAGCAAAATGTCCGGGACTTCGCCGCCCAATGCCTGACTGAGATTATCTGCAACATGTTTGCATATATCTAAACCAACCACGTCAGCCAGCTCTACCGGACCCATAGGCATACCAAAATCAGTGGCTCTTTTGTCGATAATTTTACCTGGTACACCTTCTTTATAGAGTTCAACGGCCTCCATTAAATAAGGCATTAACACTCGGTTGACTAAAAATCCTGGAGAACTTTTAACCGGCACTGGTAACTTACTGATTTGCTTAGTAAAGGCTAAGGCACGTTCTACATCTACCTGATCTGACTGAGCACCTTTGACAATTTCAACCAGCTGCATTTTCGCAACAGGATTAAAGAAATGCAGGCCAACCAAACGCTCCGGTTTTTCCAAGGCACCTGCAATCTCTTCAAGCGGAATACTGGAGGTATTACTGGCTAATACCGCATCAGGCTTAGCATTTTCTTCAACAGTTCTAAACAAACCTTGTTTAGCTTCAAGATTCTCAAAAATAGCTTCGATAATTACATCAGCATGTTTAACACCTATTCCTTTGACATCTGGCATAAACCGATCTAGAGCGAGCTGAACTTTTCTCGGGTCACGTAATTTCCGCTTAAATAATTCATTAGCCCGCTTGACCACTCGAGCCAATGCCTCAGGGTTATTGTCCTGCACAGTCACATTTAACCCACGTAAAGCACACCAGGCTGCAATGTCACCACCCATAACTCCCGCACCGATAACATGCACTCTATCTGGCTTGAAATCCTTAGCTGTTTTCGATTTTCCTAAAGCCTTTAATTCTTCTTGCAGGAAAAAGACTCGCACTAAGTTGCGTGATGTTTCTGAGGTAATCAACTTGGAAATCGACTTAGCTTCTTCATCCAGCATGCGGTTTCTATCGTCGCCGTATTGTTGCCATAAATCGATCACCGCGTAAGGTGCTGGGTAATGTTCTGGGTTGGCCTTGGCCGCAACTTTACTTCGGACAGTTTTAGCCAACGCCGATCTTCCCAGCGAATTATTAACAGCTTTAGTCCAGGCGGGCGGTGCTTTACGATTAGGTTGTCGTTCAATCAACATAACCGCTGCGCGTTTTAAATGCCTGAGTGGAACCACACGATCTACCAAACCTATTTTTAGCGCTTGCTTGGGCCTTAATGCCCGACCACTAAGGATAATATCCAGACCACTGGTTGGGCCGGCTCGTTCAATCGCTCGTACAGTACCGCCAAAACCTGGATGGATACCCAGCAATACTTCAGGTAAGCCAACTCGGGACTTATCGTTATCCGTCATAACTATATAGTTAGAGGCCAGTGACAATTCAAAACCGCCCCCCAAAGCTATACCATCTACGGCTGCTACAGTTGGAAAAGGTAATTGTTCCCACTGATTGATGATGCGATTGGCTTTTTGTACCATTTCCAGAGCTTCACTCTGAGATTTTAATTCTCCAAACTCGCTCACGTCCGCGCCAGCGATAAAACCGCTGGACTTTCCGGATAAAATCACCGCTCCCTTGGGGCTGGATCTTTTAAGTTGTTTAACAATCTCGGCAAATTCTTCCAGAGTTGATGCCGACAAGGTGTTCTGGCTGGAGTCCTGTTTATCGAAAATCAACCAGGCAATATTCTGATCGTCAACATTAACGCTCCAATGTTTTAGCTCGAGGTGTGAATCCTTGTTTTCTTGCACTATTTCATTCATTTGCTCTTACTCCTCAAACCCGCTCAACTAAAACACTGCCGCCCTGACCACCACCAATACAAATGGTCGCCACACCTTTTTTGGCGTCCCGCTGCTCAAGCACATGTAATAAGTGCAGAATAATTCGGGCACCACTGGCTCCAACAGGATGACCGATCGCCACACTGCCACCATCGACATTAAGTTTTTCCTGATCAAGTTCACCAAATGCTCTTGCCAACCCCAATTCTGATTTGCAGTAGTCCTTATCTTTCCAGGCTTCAATGCAACCTAATACTTGTGCTGCAAACGCTTCATTGATTTCCCAGTATTCGACGTCCTTAAGTGACATTTTGTTACGCTTCAAAATGGGTGTAGTGGCATGAACTGGCCCAAGGCCCATTTGCCGCGGGTCAAGGCCTGCCCATTCACTATCGAGAAGTTTACCCATTACTTCTAACTTATGGTTTTTGACCGCTTGCTCACTAGCGAGAATTAACCATGCTGCGCCGTCTGTTATTTGCGCACTATTACCCGCTGTAACTTTACCGACCTCACGATCAAATACAGGCTTTAATTTAGCCAATTTTTCCATGCTGGAGTCACGGCGAATTCCGTTATCGTAATCAAAGGCATTACCGCCTGGGTCAACGATGGTTTCTATTTCACCCATGCGGCCGTTATCTTGAGCCTCTGCTAGTCTGAGGTGACTACGCATACCAAATGCATCCATTTGTGCACGGGAAATATTAAATCTATCTGCTACGACTTCGGCGGTTTGCCCCATCGATAAACCAACCACCGGGTCACGCAGACCGCGCAGCAATCCTATAATCGGCTTCAAGTAATCGGGTCGCAGTTTTGCTAAGGTAGACATTTTTTGCCTAAAAGTCTTCGCTTTAGCCCAATCACCCAACCAAGTTACCATTTTTTTATTCAGCAATACTGGCGAACGACTCATGGCCTCACAACCGCCCGCCAGTACTAGATCACTGCGGCCGATTGCAATGTTTGTTGCAGCAGTATCTACCGCCTGCATGCCACTGGCGCAGTTACGCTGGACCGTCCAAGCTGGTGTTTGTTTGCCACAACCCAAACGCAATGAAATTACTCGACCTATATTAGCTTCATCTTCGCTTGGTGCAACACAGCCTACCACTACTTCGTCAAAAGCATCAGGTTCAAACGGTTGTCGCATTAATAATGGGCGACCGGCAGCGACAGCCAGATCAGAAGCAGAAAAAGGCCCTGGTTTGCCATCCGCTTTTAAAAAAGGCGAACGCGCACCGTCAACCACAAAAACGTCACGTTGTTTAAACATATTACTTTAATGTTATTGAGTCGAACTCACCATTTTACCAGCAGTTAAGCGATAATAGCGCTAGCAAAATAGTTTTAGTTGATAAATGTCGGAACTCATAACTGATCGCACTAGCAAAAGACATCGACAAATTCGCAGCTTTGTTCGCCGGGAAGGACGTATTACGCCTTCACAGCAACAGGCTTTAGACTCCCTTTGGCCTAAATACGGTATCGATTATGTAGATTCTCAAGCCGATATAACTGAATTTTTTGAGCGAGAAGCTCCTGTGAGTGTTGATATTGGCTTTGGGAACGGGCTATCTTTATTGACTTGTGCACAGCAAAAATCCAATTGGAACCATTTAGGTATTGAAGTTCATCGTCCTGGTGTAGGCCGTTTATTAGCTCAAGCAGAAGATAAAAATCTGGCTAATATCAAAGTAATTTGTGCCGACGCGGTCGATGTTTTTAAAAATATGATTACGGATGATTCAGTAGACCGGGTATTGATTTTTTTTCCCGATCCCTGGCCTAAGAAAAGACATCATAAGCGTCGATTAATTCAGTCAGAATTCGTGCAATTAGTAGCACAAAAGCTAAAGCACAATGCTGTATTACACCTGGCCACTGATTGGCAGCCTTATGCCGAATGGATGCTTGAAGTCATGGAAAACGAAAACACTTTTTCTAATCTGGCCGGAACAGGCAATTTCTCTGACAAACCCGATTATCGCTCCACGACCAAATTTGAAACACGTGGCCAGAAATTGGGGCATGGTGTTTATGATCTGATATATCAACGTGTCTGAAAAATTACATTTGGCCAACGATGATCGCTGGTGGGATTATTACTCCGATCAACCTTATGTATTGGACAAACACAATAAACCACGAGTCACTTGTGACAATCTCATCGAATCAGCCAAAACATTAGCAACCCTGATCGGTGTGAGTCCGTTTTTACTCTGGCGTTATTTAACCATTAAGCAAACACCATCGACGATTCCAGTTAAAGATTTTGTAGGTTTGAGTATTTCTCCTAATCCCAGCTATTCAAGCGAAATTGTTGAAATGGTGGATGAGCTGGGTGTAGAGCAGTTATTAATTCGTATCCCGGTTTGGAAAATCGATTATCTGGATGATTATCTAAAATTCGCACAACAGTTTGCCAATAAGAAAATATTGATCAATGTTCTGCAGAATCGAGATAGCGTGTTAAACCCCGAGCAATGGCAACAGCAAGTCAGTACGATTCTTTCCAACTTTCAATCACTTTCTCAAACCTATCAGATAGCAAACGCGATTAATCGCAGCAAATGGGGCTGTCATACCACTGCTGATTACTTTGCTTTGCAAAATCAGGTGGAGAAGTTAAGAGCTGAGTTCCCTGGAGTTAAAATTCTCGGCTCATCGGTCATTGATTTCGAACCGATGGCGACTTTACGTACATTAATTAACAACCAACCTTATCACTTGGATGGCTGTGCATCCTTGCTTTATGTCAATCGGCGCCTATCCCCTTTTAACAAACAATTTGGTGTGTTCGATTTAGAAAAAAAGATTCGACTGATTTACGCCATATTATCGTTGTCGAACAAAAGCGACAAAAAACTCTGGATCACCGAAAACAACTGGCCACTGTTAAACACCAAACCTTACACCCCTAATTCCGGCAACCCCAGATCTACAGTCGATGAACAAACCCAGGCTACATTTTTAAAACAATATTATCAAATTGCCTACCAAAGTGGCCTGGTGGAAAAAGTCTATTGGTGGCAATTGATTAATCCCGGTTATGGTTTGGTTGATTCGCGCGAAAAACGTCTACGAAAAATGCCTTCTTATGAAGCTTTTAGATCGTTACTGGTTGATGGTTTGCTATAATTTAAACCATGAGCAGACAACAATTACATGATTTACTGGTCGAACTGGAACACAAACGTAGCCAACTTGATCCGGTTTCCTCAGAACAGAATCATCGCCTTGATGAATTGATCGAATCGCTTGAACAACAAAAACTCTACCCTGATGATTTTGATCAATATACAGCACTGGCGACCCAACTCAAAGAAATCATGCTGGAATACGAGAACCAACATCCAGCTTTTGCGGCGGTTTTAAAAAGCATCTCTCAGGTTCTACACAATTTCAAAGCTTAATTTATTCTTACAAAAGTAGTGACCTTGGATGATTAATAAAGTTATTCGATTGCCCTTGAGTTTGCATTTACTACGTCAATTTAGCTTCCCTCATAAAATTGGAATTCTCGATAGATTATATGGATATCATCTCGCAGGTTTTGGTAAATCATGGGTTTCAGTTAGTCCACAATTTGACTGGAAACTTGATTTAACTGACCCGACTCAACGTTGGATCGTTTACGATGTTTATGAGAATAAAAATGTCATTAACTGGATGCGTTCTTGGTTTTCAAATGGTGGAATAGCGATTGAAACCGGTCCAAATATTGGTCAGACTTTGCTTTACTACGCTGATTTGGCAGATCGGATTGTCGCCATCGAACCGCTTAAATCAGCGATTGATTGGTTACAAGAATGTATTGATCATAATCAACTTAACAATATTACGCTTTTAAATAACGGTATCTCAAATAAACCCTGTGTGTTGAAACTCCAACAGGCAGGCGCACAATCTACTTTCAGAACTGACTGGTATACCGGCAAAAATCACCCTACAACTGAAATTCAATGCTATCCACTGGATGAAATGGCAAAACAACAGCAAATTGAACGCGTGCGTTTGTGGAAACTCGACGTTGAGGGCATGGACTTCGAAGCTCTTGAAGGAGCTGAGAATCTACTAGCCCATCAGCAAATCGATGCTATCTATATTGAAATCAGCAGTAATAATTATGACAAATCCAGTCAGTTTTTGAAACAACATGGATACGACTTGTTCAATATCGATGATAATTCAGAGCCTGCAGCAGTGACAAATCCGGCCAAGCATCAAACCTGCACTTATCTGGCCTTGCCCAACAATTCTAATCATTGATACATTTGCCGGTACTTATCTGACCAAATACACACCATCTCGCTTTCGTTAGCACCTAGATCATAAATGGGTGAGGAAATGTCCCTGGCTTGGCTAATATCAATCAAAATGATTCGGCGGATTAGTTTAGTTAACTCACCCCATTGCTCAAACTTAGGAAATAGTTCATCAAACTCGGTGTCCTTTTTTTCAACTATTCGCGCTGTCCCTTTTACTCTAACGCCCTTACGCTTAAAAGGATCGACAAAATTCACTTCCAACCGAGAGTTAATTTGGATATTTTTAAGTGTATTTGGCGAGCGAATCTCAGAAAACATAATATGCAACTCATCTAAAACCACGAAAGTTCCTTTAGGTGATAAGTTTGGTTGGCCCTGGGCATTCACTGTAGCTACAAAACCCAATGTGTGCTGAGTAATCAACTTTTGCATTTTTTCAGTTAACATTTTTATCTCCTGCTCTTATCGTTTCATGATAATGACTTTGATAATTTAATAGCTAATGATTTAACAAAAACAGTAGGCTATTTTTAGATAATTCAAACTCAATCTCTGATCGCTTGGTTATAATTAACCGGTGCGAAATACTTATAACTGACAATGGACGTTTCCCATATTTTCGATCAGCTAAATGAATCACAGCGCGAAGCAGTGTCGGCTGCAGATGGTCCATTGCTGGTATTGGCAGGGGCAGGCAGTGGTAAAACCCGGGTTCTAACTTATCGAATTGCCTGGTTGGTGCAAGCCTTAGATGTTTCGCCATTATCTATCCTGGCGGTGACATTTACTAACAAAGCCAGTCATGAAATGCGTCAACGTATTGAGCAAATACTGGGCTTTCCGGTCGGTGGCATGTGGATGGGAACATTTCATGGTTTATCACATCGCTTATTGCGTCAACATTGGCAGGAAGCTGATTTACCGCAAGCCTTCGAAATTATGGATTCGGAAGATCAACTGCGTTTGGTCAAACGTGTCCTCAAAGATTTAGGGCTAGATGAAAGCTATTGGCCACCCAAGCAGGTACAATGGTTTATCAACTCGCACAAAGAAGAAGGCATTCGCGCAGTAAATATGGCTCCTTCTCATGATGAGCAACAACGTCAGCTGCAAAATGTTTATTTGCGTTATGAGGAATTTTGTCAGCGTTTAGGTCTGGTTGATTTCACTGAATTATTGTTACGCGCATTGGAATTATTAAAAAACAACGAAGATTTACGCACTCGCTATCAGAATCGATTTAGACATATTTTGATCGACGAATTTCAGGATACTAATACCATTCAATATCAATGGCTAAAACTACTAGCCGGCCAGCATCAAAACATCATGGCTGTTGGCGACGATGATCAATCTATTTATGGCTGGCGCGGTGCCAAGGTAGAAAATATTCTGCAATTCGAAAAAGATTACTCGGGCACAAAAATTATTCGCCTGGAGCAAAATTATCGTTCTACAGCAACGATTCTCAATGCTGCCAATGCAGTGATTCGCCACAACGATGGTCGTTTAGGCAAAGAACTATGGACTAAAGGTGAACAAGGTTCGCCAATTAAGCTGTATGCGGCCTATAACGAATATGATGAAGCCCGCTTTGTCATCAGTTCAATCGAACGTTGGGTTGATGATGGCAATCGCCGCGATAGCATCGCTGTGCTTTACCGTTCCAATGCCCAATCACGTGTCTTTGAGGAAATTTTAATTGAGCGGGGTATTCCTTATCGTGTTTACGGTGGATTTCGCTTTTTCGAGCGCCAGGAAATTAAGGATGCTTTGGCTTACTTAAGATTAATCAATAATCGTGATTCCGATCCGTCCTTTGAACGAATTGCCAATGTACCAACCCGTGGCGTTGGCAACAAAACCCTGGACACGATTCGCCTTGCTGCACGTGATCATCAAATTTCAATGTACAAGGCCAGTATTGAATTATTAAAACAACAAAGGCTTGCATCGCGAGCGGCTAATTCAATTAGTCAATTTCTTGAATTAATCGAACGCCTGGATGCTGAGTCCGAGGCCATGACTTTACCCGAACTAACAGAGCATGTGGTTAAACACTCAGGATTGATTACTCACTATCAAAAAGAAAAAGGTGAGAGAGGCGCAGCTCGAGTAGAAAACTTAGAGGAACTGGTTTCAGCCACACGCCAATTTCATTTTGATGAAGAAGATTCTGAAACTGATCCTTTAACCGAGTTTTTACTCCATGCCGCCCTGGAAGCCGGTGAAGGCCAGGCTGAAGAATGGGAAGATTGTGTGCAGCTTATGAGCTTGCATTCTGCCAAAGGACTAGAATTTCCATTGGTATTCTTGGCCGGTCTTGAAGAAGGCCTGTTTCCTCATCAACGATCGATCGATGAACCCGGGCGTCTGGAGGAAGAACGCCGGCTTTGCTATGTCGGCATGACCCGGGCAATGCAAGAGCTGGTTATGAGTTATGCTGAGATTCGGCGATTGCACGGCAAAGAAAGCTATATCCGTCCGTCTCGCTTTGTTGATGAGATTCCGGATGAGTATCTGACTGAAATTCGCATGACTGGTAATCGTATCAAAACAGTCGCTGTTGGCTCTTCAACCAGTAGTGTAATTGCCAAACACGGCTCTGATAGCGGTTACAAGTTAGGATCCAGGGTCAGGCATGCCAAGTTTGGTGAAGGAACCGTTTTAAACCTGGAAGGACAAGGTGAGCATGCCAGGGTACAGGTAAATTTCCAAGATGCAGGCAACAAGTGGCTAGTGATTTCATTCGCAAAACTGGAATTGGTTGCTTGAGTCAGACCGTTTTTTACTTCGCCTTCGGCTCGAACCTCAATCACTATCGCTTACATCAGCGTGTAGGTGATTATCAACATGTTGGTATTGGTTATCTGGCTGATCATCAACTTGTTTTTAATAAATGCGGTGGTGATGGTTCAGGCAAATGTACTGTAATTGAAAACACGGGACATAAAGTTTGGGGAGCCATCTGCCAACTTGATTTTGAGCAAAAAGACAAACTTGATTATTTTGAAGGAGTGGGTCACGGTTATGATGCTGTATTCAAAAAAATTTTAATCGGCAACAAAACTATTCAAGCACTGCTCTATCAAGCCCAACTCGATGCCATGGACAATGGACTCGCTCCTTTTCACTGGTATAAAGATTTTGTTTTGACAGGTGCAAAATATCACCGGCTACCGGGTGAATATATTCAGACTATAGAAAGCATCAGCTCAATTCCGGATCAAGACAAGACAAGGGCCCAGCTAAACTTTGATATCTTGAATGGTGTTTATCCTACCTAATCCTCGCCCATAAAAAAGGGTAGAAACTTGTCCCGGATTTATTTCGGGATCTCCTTGAGCCTGTTCGGGCCTTAATCGAAGAAAGTAATTAACTCAAAAGATCCCTCCACTTCGGGTCGGGATGACAATAAAAAAGGCCCTAGCAGCCATCAGGAGGTCTCTCGACAGGCTTTTATGCCCAAACGGGCGCGGAATGACAAATCTGACAGTAGGAAGGTGATCTCTCGGTTCGTTTATCCTTGTAAGAAGGCTACTGACTCACTCGGGATGACACCTTTGCTGTCACTCCACACAGCGCCAGGAACGTGCCATGATGTTCCCTTTCCGATCAAACACCCAACGTGATCCTTTACTGAATTTCGTTGTCGGTTGTATTTTATCGTCTGACTTGACTCGCTTAGCCAGCCATTGAGCGCTAAGCTTTGTGTCTTCAGCGCAGTCTTTTTCAGCGAATACCTCACAATATTGGAAGCCCTTCACAGCAATTCGATGTAATCGACTTCTTTTCAGCATATTATGACAGCCGGGTTTATCTGTGTCTTTCACTAATGTGAATGCTGTCTGCTGTCCTATGCTATTGGTACGATAAAACCAAATATTGCCGTCAGTGCTGCTAGCCGAGGTGGATTGACTGCTGCCACCGGATGAGGCACAAGCGGATAAAAAGGTGATCAGTAGTATTATTGAAATAAATCGCATTTGGTTGGTTTCCTGAATAATTGGAACATATTCTAACCCCCTCTAACTCCCCCTAAAAGGGGGAGAAATATATGATTTCTGGGATTTAATATAAACTCACGGAAACTGCGATTATTTAGTTTCTTTAAACGCTGTTCCCTCTAACTCCCCCTAAAAGGGGGAGAAATATATGATCCCTAGGATTTAATATAAACTCACGGAAACTGCGATTATTTAGTTTCTTTAAACGCTGTTCCCTCTAACTCCCCCATGGGCAATTATTCGAAGCGATGCAAGTCGGTTGGCTTTGACAATATTCACCGGGAAACTGAATGATGGTGTTAAACCCGATCATTACTCAATGCCCGTTTCATTTCCCGGTTAATTCTGCTGTAACTAACCTGGAAGATTTTACATCTAAATTAATGCCCATCCCTCTAACTCCTCCATGGGCAATTATTCGAAGTGAAGCAAGTTCAGTTTGCTCTGACAGCATTCAACAGGAAGCTGAATGACGCTGTCAAACAAGGTTATTACTTAATACCCATCGTTCAAGCTCTCTTAGAAATGGGAGAACTTATATCGGTCAGAGCATAGGTTTCCTCCCCTTCTAGGGGAGGTTAGGAGGGGTAAAAATTTCTGTGGCTAACTTTCTAATAACCAAATTAGCTGTCTTTTGAAATCGGTTCATTCAATTCAATCGGGTAACCGTCCGGATCCTTGATAAACGCCAGAATTCGGGTACCGTGCTTCATTGGTGACGGCTCTTTGGTGAATTCGACTCCCTCAGATTTCAGATACTCACTGGCGGCATAAACATCGGACACTTTTAGTGCTAAATGACCCCAGCCGTTACCACGGTCATAATCATCTTCTTGATCCCAGTTATACGTCAACTCTAGTGTCGGACCTTCGTCTTCACCCTGATAGCCAATAAACGTATTAGTGAACTTACCTTCTGGGTATTCATTTTGACGTAATACTTTCATACCTAGAATGCGGGTGTAAAAGTCTAATGATTTATCCAGGTCCTTGACCCTAAGCATGGTGTGATCGATTCGAAAATCGGGTTTTGAAGTATTTTCTGCTGACATAGTGTTACATCTCTAAAATCAAGTATTAATTGTAGCGTTTAAAGCTAGCTCCTGAAAACGCCTGACGCTGTCTTCCCAATGTGGCGACAATAAACCGCCCTGTTCAGCAATGGTTGATGCCCGCCCTAATTGCAGACGTTCACACATTTCATGGTCTTCTTTGTGGACATCATACCAAAGCGTTTTCAGGTTGGTGATTTCCTCATCACTCCTCAGTTGACCATCAGTAGTATAAATCACCCGTTTCTGCCAGGTTCGATCAACACTTAGCGGAACATCAAGATGAACACCCATTTGATCGGGGAAATAACGGCCGAATACAAAATTGGGAAAAAGCGTTAAATATAGTGAACTCACTGCTAGCGTATTTTTACCAGATTGTTCAGCCGATTCATCAATATCGACTGCACTGCCCAAACAATGCTCATCAATCACTGTATAGTGATCTTTTAGCGGCTGGTCAGTTGTCGAGGAATGCACAAATTGAACATGATAAGGTTCGATAAAATTTTCCAGCAATAATTTCCAGTTGCACTTGACTTCGCCTAGCTCCACAGTGGCTATGGGTTTAACCTGTTCAAAATCAACATCGGCCAAACGTTTTTTTAGTGGCTGGATATGATCTTCAAACGGTGTTGGGTTATCGCTTAAATTAACAAAAATCCAATCAAACCAAACACCAGAATTGACCTCAACTAAAGCATGTTTGCCGGGATCAAACCCTTCTGGAGTATGTCCAGAACCGGCAAAAAATGGTGTCGACTTAAGCTCACCACTTAAACCATAAACCCATGAATGATAGGGACAACGAATTCGTGGGCCGACATTGCAGCTTTCATCAATTAACTTGAGACAACGATGACGACAGACATTATGAAAAGCCTTGATTTCACCATTAGAGTCACGAATCAGAAAAATCGGCCGCCCTGCAACTTCCAGCGGCATCACATCGCCCGTATTCATAAGCTCATGGGCGAAGCCAACAAACACCCAGGAACTGGCAAATAAAGTTTGTTGCTCCTGCTCCCAGTAATCTTGACTGGTATAAGCGTAAGCCGACAAACCGCTGGCCACTGGAGTCTTTGAAGAAAATTGCTGGGTTATCTTGTCAATCTGTTGTTGTGGAATCATGATTCAAATCCTCACAAAGTCATTTACTCCGCTTTAGGCATATCATCAGGATCAATGCCCGGCACATGAGTCAATCCAGCCAGCTCTTTCCAGTTCACCGGATAAGCCGCATAAAAAATGGTGCATTCGCCATCACATTCATATTTGACGTGATTGTCTTTAGGCACATACATCAAATCACCAGGATTTAATTCATAACCGATTTCGTCGACAACCAATCTGAATGTTCCCTCAAAGCAATAAATAATCTCATCGCAGGTTAAATCCCATGGTATGGAAACATTATTAAGAAAATTGACACCACCAGCCATACTTTCGCTAACTTTGGTGTTAATAAAGGGTTTGATGAATGTACCGTTGTTATCAAGGTTTTCTTTTCGATCGGCGATGTCGCTCATTCTAAATACTGTAGGTGCTGTCATTTTATCTCTCACAAATGTTCAAATAAATTCATCAATCCTTAGTGCTAGATTGATCTGATAAGGTTAATAAATAACTAATTTACTAGTGAATGACAAATGATAAAATTACATAGATTATTGAGTTTATTTCAACGATATATATGAAATCCGATAGATTACCCTCACTGAAGGCGCTTCGAACTTTTGAAGTTCTGTCCCGTCATTTACATATGAACCGTGCAGCCGAAGAATTATCGGTTACACCATCGGCAATCAGTCATTTAATCCGTTCACTTGAGGAAGAACTTAAGGTAAAACTCATCAAAAAATCGGGCAGAAACATTATGCTAACTGAAACGGGGGAACAACTAGCACCGAGAGTTCAAACTATTTTCCGTTCACTCAAACAAACTGTTGATGATATCCGCGAACAAACTAATCCAAACATACTAACCGTTAGTTTAAGACCTTATTTCGCTGTTAAGTGGTTGTCACCTCGTTTAAGTCGATTTTGGACCCGCTATCCTGATATTGAATTGCGATTAATCCACACTACTCAGGCTATTAATTTCGTAAATGATCGGGCAGATTTGGCTATCGAATGGTCAACCGGGGATCGGGCGGAGACAAAGCAACATTTACTGATCCCCGGAGAACTAACCCCAGTTTTTAGTCCACAAATGATTGATGCAAACAAAATCCGGACAGCCAAGGATTTGCTGAATCACACTTTACTCAGAGAAACTGATCATGATAGTTGGAAAGACTGGTTTGAGTTGGTCGAAGCAGACTATAAAAAACCCCTACACACTCTTTTTATTGACGATAGCAATGTACGCTATCAGAGTGCTTTGGATGGCCAGGGCATCGAGTTAGGTTGTCGATCCTTAATCAGTGATGATGTGGCATCGGGCAAATTATTAAGTCCGTTTAAGCAATCGATCAATAACTTCTCTTATTATTTGGTTGAGCCTAATAATCGCAAGCCCAGTGATGCCGCAAGTAGATTTATCGAATGGCTAATCGATGAGGTGAATTCAGGTCAGTAGTCTAAAGACTTACCAGTTACCAAGCGTCCACTCAGGAACCACTACATCACTGTCAATACCGGTATCAGAATTGTTGATTTTACCGTTACCGTCCTGGTCTGAAAGGATGTAGGCTGGTGTATCTTTGGGAGCAACTTCAACTTTGTAAGTCACACCTTGATTCTGATATTCCTTGACGGTTGTTGTCCCTGCTTGGCGGACTTTAACCGAAGATTGAAACTGGTCATTCAAGACATCTTGAGCCGATTGCTTAGAACCAACCTCAATGGTTTCCAGCGTTTCTAGCTCTTCATTGGACTGAGCATAAGTAGATTGCAAGCCTAGCGCGGCACAGGCAAAAATCAATGCAGATGTTTTTTTCATAGGTTCAATAATATCTCTTCTTCAGCGGCCGATTTCTCAAAGCCTTTTTGTTCATAGTAGTTGAAGATTTCATCTACAACTTCCTGCGGATCGTCAATAATACTAAATAAATCAAGGTCTGACTCACTAATTGTGCCTTCTTCAACCAAGGTATCCTTGAACCATCCAACCAACCCTTCCCAGAAGGGTCGATGGACAATTATAACAGGAATGCGGCGGCTTTTACCCGTTTGAATTAGTGTCAAAATTTCAGCCAGCTCATCTAGTGTACCGAAGCCTCCGGGCATCACCACATAGGCAGAAGCATGTTTGACAAACATGACTTTTCGGGCAAAAAAATGTTTAAAACTCAGACTGATATCCTGAAAAGGATTACCTCCTTGTTCATGAGGCAACAAAATATTCAAGCCCACACTTGGTGACTTTCCTGCATAAGCGCATTTGTTAGCCGCTTCCATAATCCCTGGACCACCGCCACTGACCACCGCAAAGCCTGAATTTGATAATTTAAGGGCGATTTCCTCTGTCAGTTTGTAATAAGGATGATCTTCAGGGGTTCGAGCCGAACCAAAAATACTCACTGAGGGATGAATTTGCGCAACTTTTTCGAAACCCTCAACAAATTCCGCCATGATCTGAAAGATCTTCCAGGACTCACGCGACAACGTGCGTGATGGCGTCTTATATGAACGATATTTTTCTACTGATTTATTTTCATCTTGCATAACTGCATTGTCCTGGTTTGCTAAAAAGAAGCTTATTCTCCCACAAGTTTTTTAACCGCTAAAGATGAATAAATTCATGGCATAGGAAATAATACTTGTGAGACACTCGCCGACATGACAATTTTTCATCAGTTCTACAGTGTCCATCACTAATCCAGCACGAGGAATTTTACTTTCAGTCGCCTCTGCCTGTTTCTTTGGTATTGTTACCACTTTGGCCCGAATCAGTTATGAACATGGCAGTAATCCTCTAACCGTTGGCATTTTCCGAGCCTTTTGTGGAGTGGTTTTGTGCTTGGCTATTGTCTTGTTACAACGAGAAAGTATTCGACTGCGACGATTCGAATTTGTTGGCGTGACCATCGTCGGAATACTTGCCGCTGGCAATGCACTCGGTTATCTGGGTGCGATTAACTATATTCCGGTTGGACTTTCCGCCATTTTATTTTTTACCTGGCCTATTCTGCTGCTTTTGTATTTATCTTTACGTGATCCTGAAACGATTTCACTTAAAACCCTGGCCAGTTTTGTATTGGCCTTTTTCGGATTATTTTTAGTTATCGGACCCGTTTTCGAAAATCTCCAAACTATCGGTATTCTATTAGCCCTTTTTGCTGCTTGCTGTGCAGCAGGTGTATTCGTTGCTTCGCAACATTATTTTACCTCGGTGAATCTAATTGTCGTTGCCTTTTGGGTGAATGCGATCACGGTTATTGTTCTATGCGTCATTACACTCATCCAGGGCGATTTTCAAATACCCAAAACCAGCACAGGAAACTGGAGTTTGCTATTAGCCAGCATGAGTTACGCGACCGGTTTGATGGTTATGTTTCTGGCTATCAAAGCTATTGGTGCTGCAAAAAGCTCATTGTATTTTAATCTTGAACCTGTCGTAGCGACCATTACTGCGATGGTGTTATTGGGCGAATCATTAGCGCCTATTCAACTGACCGGTTTTGCAATTGTCATGGGCATTTTATTTTACGCATCTACTCAGCAACAAACCGATAGTGATTAATTACTCTATAAGTGCTAAGGTGATTCGATCAAGGGTTACACCAATGGAGAATGATTCTTAAGTTTGCGAACATTGTGATTGATTGTGAGCGTTTTGAATTGCGCCGCAATAATGAGATTATTCCTGTTGAACCGTTAATTTTAGATCTAATTGTTTTTCTTGCCCGCCACTCAGAGCAGTTATTCTCCAGAGACGAGTTAATTGAACAGGTATGGGATGGGCGCGTGGTTTCGGATTCAACCGTATCAGGAGCCATCAAATCAGCACGCCAAGTGCTGGGAGACGATGGTAAAACACAACGTTATATCCAGACCGTACATGGTCGTGGTTTTCGCTTTAAAGCTGCAATTGAGGCCATTAATCAAATAGACCCTAGACAATCAACCAAAAAACTTGATCCCTCATTAATCGTATTACCATTCAAAGTCTTCAACGCAGACGAGCAGACTGAGAATTTTGTCCAACAGATGATTGCAGGCATTGAATCAATATTAACCAGAGTCCCGTTATTAAAAATTAGTTCCGATATGACTCTGATTAATGACCAACAAGATTCTCCCAGACAAATCCATGAGAAGTTGGGTATTGATTTCATTATCAGCGGTAATGCACAACTTATGAATCCTGATTTATCTATCAATATCAGTTTGATCGATGCTAAATCAGGATTTATTAGTTGGTCTGATCAACTTTCTTTTGGTCTCGAAACTTCGCAACAAACAGCTGTGATAGAAATTCTAAAAAAGCTCGAGCCCCAAATTAATCGCGCAATTTATAAACTGGCAAGCGAATCAGAAACCCAAGTAAATTCCCGTGAATTATATTTGCGGGCCAGCACCCTCTTAGCTTTAAAAGGCTGGCATCAAGATACATTCACCGAAGCTGCAGATCTACTGGAGCAAAGTCATACCTTAGATCCTGATTTTGCCTTAGCACCGGCTTATCTCTCATTGGTATTAGCCCTTGGACATCGAGTTGGCCTGTTACTGGATGAAGCTACAACTAGCAAAGAAATAACTAATATCATTGGACGAGCACTGACTCTGGATAATATGGATTCAACTGTATTAGGATTTTGCGGTTGTGCCCTGGCAGACATTGGTTCGTTAGAGCGCGCCATTCCGCTATTAAAAAATGCGATTGAAATAAATCCTGCTAATGCGCAAGCCTGGGCCGCATTAGGTTCTGCTTATTTACTCGATAATAATATTGATCTGGCCATCGATCATTTACAACACGGCATAAATATCAGCCCTTTGGATGGGCGTCTTTCAATCTGGCAAAGCGCATTAGCGCTGGCCTTGTTGCGAGCAAAAAAATTGCCCCAGGCAACCGAACAGGCGGAACAAGCTTGTATGCGCGACGATAAAACTTATTTGCCGCGATTGGTGCTAGCTGCAATATCTGCTTTAGCAAAAAACCCTAAGAAATCGGTATCAATCCTGAAAGAAGCTTATCGAATCAAGCCTGACTTATCAGACAACGAAATAAAAGCCGCAATTGGCCCTAAGCTATCAGCTTTAATCTCAATTTAAGTCCCCACAAAATCCCCAAGTTTTTCCCAAGACAACTTACTGAGAGAGGTCTATTATGGTTATCACAGTAACAGTTAACATTATCAAACCATAAGGAGACAAAGATGAATGATACAAACCAACCTTCTGTAGATTTAAACGCAGTAAAATCAAAGCAGCAAGTAGCCTGGGGCTCAGGAGATTACAGCCGCATTGGAGTAACTTTACAAATAACCGGTGAACAGCTTTGTGAAGCTATGGATTTAAGAGCCGGACAAACCGTATTAGACGTTGCGGCAGGAAACGGCAACGTAACTCTGGCAGCCGCCAGGCGTTTTTGTAACGTGACTTCAACCGACTACGTGCAATCATTACTGGATCAATCCAGCCTCAGAGCCAAAGCAGAAGGCTTACCCGTTGAATATCAACAAGCAGATGCTGAAAATTTACCCTTTGACGATAATCATTTTGATAATGTCGTTTCAACTTTTGGCGTCATGTTTACACCCAACCAAGGGCAAACTGCATCTGAGTTAATCCGTGTCTGCAAACCTGGCGGCAAAATTGGGATGGCAAATTGGACGCCTGAAGGATTTATTGGTCAATTATTCAAAACGCTTGGACAATACCTGCCACCACCTCCAGGAGTGAATTCGCCTGCTGCCTGGGGAACGCAGGACTTTTTGCAACAACATTTTGGTGATTGTTTATCGACCAATGCAACCGCCAAAGAATTCAATTTCCGTTACCAATCACCCCAGCATTGGTTGGATTTATTCGGCACTTATTATGGACCATTATTGAAAGCCTTCGAAGCACTTGATGATGACAAAGGCAAACAACTTGCTGATGATGTAACCGCTCTAATCGGTCGATTTAACAGAGCTGACGATGGCACTATCGTTGTCCCTTCCGAATATCTGGAAATTATTATTACTAAGTAGTCAGGTAGCAGATCATGGAAACGGTAGATTTAAATACTATTCAAAAGCCGTTGCGTCGCAAATATGTGACTTCACCTGAATCCGCAATGGTAGTGGATCAAGCAAACACTTATGGCATTGATGCCAAAGATCCATTCCACTTTAAGGTCAAACCCATGGCTGACTCAGATGTGGAAATCCCAGTTGGGGTACATTATGCAGTTGGTGGACTGCATGATGCGCCCACTCCGGGTGACATCCTTTGTGCAGCCTTGGCAGCCTGTCAGGACTCCTCTATCCGTATGGTTGCAAATTTATTGGGAGTGGAACTGAAACATCTCGAAGTCAAGGTGACTGGAAACGTAGATGTGCGCGGTACTCTAGCAGTAGACACAAGTGTTCCAGTTGGTTTTCAATCAATGAACTGTAGTGCCAATTTGAAAGCCAAACCCGGCACATCTGAAAAATTGTTAAAAAAGTTAGAATATGCGGCGCAACGTTGCTATGTGGTACAACAAACTTTAAATAATCCACCTAAAGTTAAGTCAGAGTTTGTAATTGAACAATAATCAAGGTAATGAAGTTAAAGCAGATAGACTTGTCTTATACTTAAGTCATGTCTATTGAATTTCACGATATCATCGGAACCATAGGTGTATCACTGATCCTGTTATGTTATTTCCTGCTGCAGATAGGCCGAATGAATAACAATCAGCTTTCATATTCGATGCTAAACCTGATAGGCGCTAGCTTAATACTGTTTTCACTGTATTTTGAGTTCAACTTTTCCGCCGCATTAATCGAAGGCTTTTGGGTCATTATCAGCTTGATAGGAATTTTTCGTTATCTCAAATTGAGAAAATCGAAACTATGATTATTAAAATCAAGCGTGTCTACGAAAGTGCTGCCAAAGACGATGGCATGCGCATTCTAGTAGACCGCCTGTGGCCGCGAGGAGTATCCAAAGACAACGCCAAAATCGGTTATTGGGCAAAAAATATTGCACCATCGAACGAGCTTCGAAAATGGTATCAACACGATCCCGACAAATGGAAGGAATTCAAACAGCGTTACTTCGCAGAGCTGGATAATAATCAAGCGAATGTAGATGAGCTTCTGACTTATATAGACAAAACCACTACTTTTGTTTTTAGCTCCAAAGAAACAAAGCTCAATAATGCCTATGCGTTTAAGGAGTATTTGGTATCCTATGCATTAAAGAAATAACTTCGCTCAGCTTTAAATGAACAAGAGAACCAACCCAAATAAACCCATTATCCTGGTCGACGGTTCGTCGTTTTTGTATCGTGCCTTTCATGCCATGCCGAATTTGATGAATTCCAAACGCCAACCGACCGGTGCTGTGTATGGCATTGTTAATATGCTGAAAAACCTGCTTAAGGAACATGAACCTGATTCCATGGCGGTAGTGTTTGATGCTCCGGGCAAAACATTCAGAGACGATCTATATAAAGAATACAAAGCCAATCGTTCAGCCATGCCAGATGATCTGCGTCAGCAAGTAAATTGGGTCAATGAGATCGTCGAAGCTCTGGGGCTACCACTACTGTCAATTAAAGGTGTGGAAGCTGATGATGTAATCGGCACCTTTGCCAGAGAAGCGGAAGAAAAAAACCTACCGGTACTCATTTGTAGTGGCGATAAAGATTTATCACAGTTAGTGACTAAGAACATTTTAGTCAGTGATACCATGAAAGGAGTCACCTATGACATCGACGGTGTTAAAGAGAAAATGGGAGTTTTCCCAAATCAAATTATCGATTATTTAGCTTTAATCGGTGACACTAGCGATAACATCCCCGGTGTGCCTAAAGTTGGTCCTAAAACTGCTGCCAAATGGCTGGATCAATACGAAACCCTGGACAATTTGCTCAAACATGCCGATGAGATTACCGGCAAAGTCGGTGAAAATTTGCGTGATTCCTTAGGGCAAATACCGCTTAGTCATCAATTAGCCACCATAAAAACCGATGTCGAACTTGATCAGTCTGTTGAAGAATTGACGCTGAATGAGCCTGACGAAGAAAAACTCAAAACCATGTATGCCGAGCTACAGTTTAAAACCTGGTTGTCTGAACTCGGTGGTATTACTGAGGAGAAACCTAAATTTGATCGCGATAAAACCGAGATTATTGTCACCCAGAAACAACTCAAAGATTGGATCAAGCACCTGAAAAGTTGTGATGCCTTTGCACTGGATACTGAAACCACTTCGTTGAATTCGCTTGAAGCGGAATTAGTCGGCATTTCTTTTTCCGACGGAGAAAAAGCGGCTTATGTGCCAGTCGGTCACGCTTATGAAGGTGTTCAAGAACAACTTGATTTGAATGAAGTTCTCAATGAACTGAAACCTTTATTAGAAAACAAAAAGCCAGCCAAAATCTTACAAAACCTCAAATATGATCTTTCCGTATTTCGCAACTACGATGTCAATATTGCGAATGCGCAATTCGATACTATGCTGGAATCTTATGTGTTAGACAGTACCGCTTCTAAACATGATATGGATACGTTAGCACTTAAACATTTAGGCCATAAAACCATTCATTACGAAGACATTGCCGGCAAAGGCAAAGATCAAAAACGCTTTGATGAGATCGAAATCGAAACTGCTGCGCCTTATGCCGGTGAAGATGCAGCAATTACTTTTCAACTACATGAGGCTTTGTGGCCTGGCCTGAAAAAAATCAAAAGCCTCAAGTCAGTGTTTGAAAGCATAGAAATGCCTTTGATAAGCGTGCTCGAATCTGTCGAGCGCAACGGTGTCAAAATAAACGCTCAAAAACTCAAAACCCAGAGTGCTGAAATTGCTAAGCAAACGCAACAACTCGAAGCGAAAGCCCACGATGTCGCTGGGAAACCTTTTAATTTATCTTCGCCCAAACAAATCCAGGAAATCTTATTCGAAGAACAAAATCTGCCAATCTTGAAGAAAACCCCGAAGGGCCAACCTTCAACTGCAGAGGATGTACTGCAGGAATTGGCCGTTGACTATGAATTGCCGGCATTGATTTTGCAGCACCGCAGTTTAAGCAAACTTAAGTCGACCTATACTGATAAACTTCCTGATCTGGTTAATCCAACTACTGGCCGAATACATACTTCTTACCATCAAGCCGTTGCTGCAACGGGCAGACTCTCTTCGGCTGATCCAAATTTACAAAACATTCCTATCAGAACCGCAGAAGGCCGCCGTATCCGTGAAGCATTCGAGCCAGAAGACGGTAATATATTGCTGGCAACCGACTACTCGCAGATCGAACTGCGAATTATGGCTCATTTATCGCAAGATAAAGGTTTACTTAATGCATTTGCCAAAGGTGAGGATGTGCACCGGGCAACAGCCAGTGAAGTGTTTGATACAAAGTTATCAAAGGTTACTGATGATCAGCGCCGCAATGCCAAAGCTATTAATTTTGGCCTGATTTATGGCATGTCATCTTTTGGTCTGGGACAACAACTTGGTATTTCCCGGCAGCAAGCCCAGGAATACATTGATCTGTATTTTGACCGATATCCTGGTGTCAAAAAGTATATGGACGACACACGAGAAAGAGCCCATGACACGGGATTTGTCGAAACTGTATTTGGACGTCGCTTGTATTTGCCTGAAATCAATTCCAGCAATTTCAATCGTCGTCAATATGCCGAACGTACTGCCATTAATGCTCCGATGCAGGGTACAGCAGCAGACATCATCAAAAAAGCCATGATCAAAGCTCATACTGAACTACCTAAAGTCAGCAAAAACACCAAAATGATCATGCAAGTACACGACGAACTAGTATTGGAAGTGCCGGAAAAAGATATCAACAAAGTTAGCAAAGTAATTAGCGAAATAATGACCAGTGTTGCTGATTTAAGTGTGCCTTTATTAGTCGAATCTGGCAGCGGCGAGAGCTGGGCACAGGCGCATTAAAGTTACATAAAACTTTAATTTAAGCTGTGTTTCTACTCGAAAACCGGCTAAAATGCCCCTATTACATTCTATACTGGTTTTTTTAACAGTCATTTCTTCGCAAGACTTTCCCTGTTTTTAACCTCATTAGATTCGTAACACTTTTTTATTTTTTAATTTTTTGATGAGGTACATCATGGCAACAGGAACCGTTAAATGGTTTGATGAATCCAAAGGATTCGGTTTTATAACTCCTTCTGACGGCAGCAAAGACGTATTCGTACATTTTTCTGCAATTTCAGGTTCTGGCTTTAAGTCACTAACCGAAGGTCAGGAAGTAACTTACGAAGTAGAACAAGGCCCTAAAGGTCCACAAGCAAAAGACGTCAGAGTCTAAATACTTTTCAGTTCGATTTTTTCACCCTGCGAATAATAGTTCGTAGGGTGCCATTCATCTCTTTTGAGGGACTTCGTTATGAAGAAGCTTTTTGTTGGCAGTTTGCCTGCCGACACTACCGAGGAATCCCTCACAGAATTATTCTCACAACACGGCACTGTACGTTCTCTGAATCTAGTCAAGGATTTATTCAGCGGCAAATGTAAAGGCTTTGGTTTTATTGAAATGGAAGGTCATGAAGCACGTGCAGCCATCGCTGAACTCAACGGAAAATCATTCAATGGCAATGTGCTTAGTGTTAAGTTTGAAAACACTAAAAAAGGTGGTCGTGGTCGACGACGTTAAGTGACTAGAATGATCACGTCGTTCTGGAATTGCAGTGCGATATACAGAATCTCCTTAAACACACGTATAACAAAAAAATAGAGATACCAGCCGGAGTTTATGCTGAACTTGATTCATTGCTGGTATAACAGCATTCTCTTTCCCGCACTTGTTGCGGGATCTCCCAGTTAATCGCATAATCTGACAAAGACCCGGGAATAAACATGTGCCGGAGTTGATCCGGTATCCGGGGAACATTTCCTTTGTTCACGAGAAGCACTTATTAAAAATCAAAAAATCATCCAAATAATCAACGCCCACGCCGAGGGCGAAGTCGGTGACGTCATTATTTCCGGCGTAGAACCACCACCTGGTGAAACATTGTGGGAAATGCGTAACTGGATTGCTGAGGATAATCAACTTCGGCAATTCGTATTGAACGAGCCGCGTGGTGGTGTATTCCGTCATGTGAATTTATTAGTTCCACCCAAACACCCGGATGCTGATGCAGGTTTTATTATTATGGAACCGGCAGACACGCCGCCCATGTCGGGCTCTAATTCAATGTGTGTAGCGACCGTTTTATTAGAGCAAGGTATCTTGCCTATAACCAAGCCTGAGACGTATCTGACTTTGGAAGCACCTGCAGGTTTAGTCAAGGTCAAAGCGATTTGTGAAAACGATAAAGTTAAACGCGTGTTCATTGAGTGAGAATGTTCCTTCATTCGTCGATCAACAAAACGTTCAACTCGAAGTAGAAGGAATAGGCACATTAACTGTTGATACCGCTTACGGTGGTGATAGTTTTGTCATTATCGATAAAGAGCAACTTGGGTTTCAACTTGTATCTGGTGAAGGCCGTGAATTGGTCGAAACTGGAATTAAGATTACTAATGCGGTCAATGAACAATTAGGATTTACTCACCCTGAGAATCCTGATTGGAAACATATTTCCTTTTGCCAAATAACCGACACACTTGAACATAAAGATGGCGTACTAACTGGCAAGAACACTGTTGTAATCCAACCTGGAAAATTGGATCGCTCCCCTACCGGAACCGGCTGTTCCGCACGAATGGCGCTGTTACATGCTCAAGGCAAACTCAACGTCGGTGACAAATTTATCGGCAAATCGATTATCGATACCAAATTTCATTGCCAGATCAAACAAATCACAACTGTTGGCAACAAACCCGCAATCATACCCATTATCTCAGGCCGCGCCTGGGTCACCGGCAGTTACCGGCATTTTAAAAATGAAGATGATCCGTTTCCTTTGGGTTACCGGATTAGTGATACTTGGCCGGAGATTGAGTAGATATTAATTGTGAAAATTATCAAATTACTGACTGTACCTGAGTAATAAATTTTCTACAGCCGCCTCATAACTCAAGGATTTTAATTTTACCACTTGCGCCTGATCTGAAGACTCCCTGCTTACAATTGAGCTAATTTTTTTATCATCAAATGACTTGGGTACAAATATCTCCCATTGACCGGTTCGAGCATTCATTATGGCTACTTTTAAGCGAATACGCATTTTCTGAGCCTCATCGGGTAATGTCCAACCAACAATAGGCACCCATGAAACGGTTTTGGTTGCCAAATTTTCGCTACCAGACTCTAACAGTCCCCAATAAATCATAATATTTTCTATGCCCGCTTTGGCTGCTGACAAGCGTAAAGATTTAGAATAACTAAGATTATCGTCCCTTCCGTTTTCAGGCACTCCGCTAAAAACCGAAACAGAAAAATACTTTTCCAAATAATCCACCATTTCTTGATCCGGGATGATTGCTCCGGACTGGATGACTAACAGGGGGTCACCCTTCCTAATATTTAGATTCTGCTTTGCTGATTCGAAAGCTTTTTCAATGTCTTCATCACTAATTTCAGCATTTGCATCAATCCCTAATACGTCAAATTCCGAAAGTTCACCTTGATAAAAGGGATTGGAGTTTGAATTACGGTAACCACCAGAATCGTAACCTGAATTTGAAATTGACCTTACCCCACAGCCTACAAGTAGCAAAACCACTGTCAGAGTAATTATTTTTTTAGAATAGAGTTCATGATATTTAGTCCTAAGTTTTATTTAATTAATTTTCATTGGAATACAATCTTATACTGAAAAATTAGTAGTGTTTTAAATTTTCAATCACTAAATTTTTAATAAGTGTCATTCTGGAAAATGCATAGCATTTATCCGGAATCCAGTCTTTTTAAAATTTCTAGATACCGGATCGTAGTCCGGCATAACAATTTTATAGTTCTAGGGAAAGCGAGAATTCAAGGCCTCGCCGTCAACCCACCATCGATAATCAACTCAGTTCCGGTGACATATTGACTTTGATCGCTAAGTAAATACATCACACCATTTGCGATGTCCTCGGACTGACCAATGCGTTGAAGTGGAATAAGTTTAGCCAGTTGTTTTTTGGCTTCTGGGTTTTCTTTCCAGCGATCTTGCATTGGGGTTTCGGTTGGGCCTGGGAGAATTACATTGGAGCGGACGTTGTTGGCTGAGAATTGAATGGCGATAGATTTTGATAAGCGGATCATGGCTGCTTTGGAAGCTCCATAAGCATCCTGAGGTTTGTCGTCGCCAGAAAGTGCATCAATTGAGGAAATATGCACCATGGCTCCAAAATTATTTTCGACCATTTTCGGTGCCACAAGCTTAGTCAAAAAAACCATCGATTTGAGGTTGATGTTGAATACCTGATCCCAGGTTTGCGGATCGATATCAACAACAGAAACGTCCTTTCCAAACCACAAAACTCCTGTTGTATTCACTAAATAATCAATTGAATGGCGCTGCTGATAAAACGTTTCTACAATTTCAGTTAAAGACTCGAAATCTGTCAGGTCAATCTGATAAAACGTTACATTCGAATATTTTTGTAAAAAGCCGTCAGGCGGTGAATTCACATCAAGCAATAAGGTTGAAATATTATTTTGCAGCAGTTTTTCTGCCGTAGCCAAACCCATGCCTCCACTGGCACCTGCAACAATCGCTGTTTTACCTGTAAATTCTAGTTTCATTTTCCGGCTTAATATGAGCTGAATACATTATAGACTCAGGCAATTTATTTTCAGGCTAAATACAACTTTTAATTTAAGTCTTAACAGCTATCAACTGGTCCCTCCATGACGGTTTTTATACCCGAAGGGTGCGGGATGACAAGTGATGTAGTTTTATAACTTTTACTTAATTGGACAATTTATAACTAAATGATGCTCAGATTCAGTTGAAAACGGTGAATCTCTCCGGTTAATGGATCTGTAACTGTCATTGGTTGTTGATTCACGGACTCATCCTGGTTTTCAATCTGTGAAAAATCCGTGTTACCCCTGACATATTCATATTGCCATTGATTTTTATCAACATTAGCTTGTTCGGTTGTTTCAACTGATGCCAGTCTTAATATTTGTTCTTCTGTGTTAATTCTTTTCATCGTTTTGCTCTTTAAGTGTTCTGCAATGTTTAAAACTATGCAGACTTATTGAATTCAATTCTATGGAATAGTTCACAGTTTTGTTAATTAGTTGATTTTTATTGAAAAATTCACTAATAAATACGTGCTTGTGATCCATTAAACCGTTACACTACGCAACCCTTCGGACATTGGTCTGAAACAATTATTGGCAGCGACAAACGGTTCTTGGATTTTTGGCGTTACCTCATAATCATCCTTATCGGTATTAGTCATGACAACCACAGCAACCGCGTTTGATCAGTTTAAGCTGAACGATTCCATTCTTGCAGCTTTAAATTCAGTCGGCTATGAAACGCCCACACCGATTCAAGCTCAAGCCATACCTTTGCTACTCAAAGGGAAAGACATTCTTGGTCAGGCTCAAACTGGCACCGGCAAAACCGCAGCATTTGCCCTACCCTTGTTATCGAATCTCGATCTAACCCAAAAACAGCCTCAAATTCTGGTGCTGGCACCCACGCGGGAACTAGCCATTCAAGTTGCAGAGGCATTCAAAACCTATGCATCAAAACTAAAAGGTTTTCATGTTTTACCTATTTATGGTGGGCAAGATTACCGTACTCAAATTAATGCACTTAATCGGGGAGTTCATGTGGTGGTTGGGACGCCAGGTCGAGTCATGGATCATATGCGTCGCGGCACCTTGAAACTCAATAAAATAAAAGCGTTAGTTCTTGATGAAGCGGATGAAATGCTACGCATGGGCTTTATTGACGATGTCGACTGGATTCTGGAACAAACCCCTGAAAATCGACAAACCGCACTTTTCTCAGCCACCATGCCACAACAGATTAGGCGCATTGCTAAACAGCATTTAAATACGCCTGAAGAAATAATTATTAAAGTCAAAACGGCAACTGCAGATACGATTCGCCAACGTTATTGGCCGGTAAGTGGCATGATTCATAAAATGGACGCACTGACGCGAATTTTAGAATCTGAATATTATGATGGTGTTATTGTCTTTGTTCGAACCAAAACGGTTACTGTAGAAGTTGCTGAAAAACTTGAGGCCCGTGGCTATTCTACTGCTGCACTCAATGGAGATATTCAACAACGACAACGTGAAAAAACCGTTGATCAATTAAAGAAAGGCAAGATCGATATTATTGTTGCCACCGACGTAGCTGCACGTGGCTTGGATGTAGAACGCATCAGCCATGTGATTAATTTTGATATTCCCCATGATACTGAAGCCTATATCCATCGTATTGGCCGGACCGGGCGTGCCGGACGTCAAGGCGATGCGATTTTGTTTGTGGCGCCGCGTGAACGACGTTTGTTATATGCCATCGAAAAAGCAACAAATAAAAAAATAGAGTTGATGGAACAACCGTCTACGAAAGCGATTAATGAAAAACGAATCGCAAATTTCAAACAAGCTATCTCAGCCACACTAGAAAAGCAGGATGTCAGCTTTTACGCTGAATTAATAGAGCAATATAGAAAAGAATATGATGTACCAACTTTGAAAATTGCCGCAGCATTGGCCTATCAGGCCCAGGGTAACTCCCCTTTGTTGCTGGAAGACAGGCCCAAACGTAGCGAAAAAAACAAAAATTCAGATCGAAATGATGCCAGACAATCTGATCGACGAAAACCTCGGCGTGAACGTGATCGTCCATCTAAAAAGCAATCTTTGCCCGATAACGAAATGGAACGTTTTCGTATCGAAGTTGGCAATAAACACGATGTAAAACCGGGAAACATAGTCGGTGCAATTGCCAATGAAGCAGGCATTGATGCGCAATACATCGGTCAGATTAATATTTATGATGACCATTCACTGGTTGACTTACCTGAAGGAATGCCTAAAGAAATTTTCAAGTCTCTGCGCAAAGTTTGGGTATCAGGACAACAGTTGAAAATATCAAGAGTTCAAAAACAAGCTGCCTTTGAAAAACATCGTAAAGACAAACGACAGTCTGATAAAAATCAAACTGGCCGACGGCGTCAAAGCAATGCCGACACTAGTAAACGAAAACGCAAACGTAACTAGTTAAGGGTTTATTAAACAAGTCATAGCCAGAGCTTATTCAGCCGTTATCGGATCTATAACTTTTACCACTTGCGTTATGGTGTTGGCGGGAAAACCGCTTTGCTCTGCATGTTGCTTGATCGCTTCTTCTGAGTCAGCTTGATAGATGCAAAAAATCTTATCACCAGTCACGTACGAATGTTCCCATTGAATATTAGTGCCATTGGTTTTTAAATCACAAAGCACCGAATTGGATTTTTGTGCAGCACCTTGATAAGCCTCATCGCCGGCAGCACCAATTTCAGGAATCTCTCGTTCAATAATATATCTGGGCATTTTATCCTCCATTATCAATTTTTATTTATTTCAAATTAAAGTGGCTTAATTTTTAAAGCCTGTTGAGTATTTTACACTAAACAAATGCAGCAAAACCTGGCTTTAATTGATCAACAGACTCATCGCAATCACCCACATGACCAGACCAATACCAAAGTCCAAAATTTTCCAGGCCTTAGGTTTTGCCAGAACAGGCCTTAAAAGTGCGGCACCATAACCCAATGAGAAGAAAAACAAAAATGATGCACTGGTTGCTCCAAATGCAAATGCATATTTATCGGGATATTGAGTTGAAATCGATCCTATTAAGCCAACGGTATCTAGATAGACATGCGGATTCAACCAAGTAAACGCCAAGCAAATCAATAACACTTTTTTGAGTGATTGCGTAGGTGCATCTGCCGGGTTAAGTCCTTGGTCTGATTTTATTACAGACCAGAATGAACGTGCGCCATAGGCGAATAAAAATACAGCACCGCCATAACGCATCAATGGTTCCAGCCAAGGAAATTGCTGTATAACAGCGTTAAAGCCAACAATACCCATGATTATTAACAAGGCATCAGAACAGGCGCAGAATAAACAGATCGCAAACACGTGCTCGCCACGTAGACCCTGTTTTAAAACAAAAGCATTTTGGGCACCGATAGCCAGTATCAAACTAAACCCCAGAGTAAAACCTGCAATAAAAGAGGTCAGCATTTAATGCGACTGATACTTCGGCTTAGACCTGTTTGTTCATCTACTTCAATCACAACCCCACACAGTTCAGCAGGACCATCTGCCACTTCTAGTCGTTGGGGAAGTTTGGTTAAAAAACGATTCAAGGATGGTTGGGGGTTCATACCAATGACTGAGTTGTAATCGCCAGTCATACCCACATCAGAAAGATAGGCCGTGCCTTTGGGGAATATTCGTTCATCAGCAGTCGGAACATGGGTGTGCGTTCCAACAATCGCCGCTACCTTCCCATCTAGATAATGAGCAAGCGCCTGTTTTTCGCTACTGGCCTCAGCATGAAAATCGACAAAAATAACATCAGCTTGATCTGCCAGTTGTTTTAGTAATTGATCCATAGCCCGAAACGGGCAGGCTAGATTCGTCGCCATGAACACCTGACCCATAACATTTACAACTGCCACTTTTTTACTACTTACAGTCTCATGGATGTAGTAGCCATTGCCTGGCGTACCTTCGGGAAAATTTTGTGGCCGGATTAATCTTGGTTCAGCGTCGATGTAATCAAAAATTTCTTTACGATCCCAAATATGATTGCCGCTGGTTAATACATCACACCCCAGCTGAAAAAATTCCATGGCAATTTTTGGCGTTACACCAAACCCAGCGGCGGCGTTTTCGCAATTGACAATGGTTATATCCGGTTGATGCTGAGTTTTCAGAAGCCTAAGATGTTCAATCAATGCCCTACGGCCCGATTTACCGACAATGTCACCAATAAATAATATATTCATCTAAAACGACCTATACTTGATAAATTGCCTTATCGGTGACAATCATTTCCAGGGGCATGTCCCAGTGATCGGTGGTAATGTTCTCAGCCCGTTGGATCTCGTGGGCGATGCCTATCAATCTTGGTCTTCGCCAGTGTTTGCGAGCTGATAAAAATGCCAAAGATGCATCATAAAACCCACCACCCATGCCAATACGTGAACCACTGGCATCAAACGAAACTAAAGGCAATAAAATAACGTCCAGCTGAGAAGGTTTCAACCACAGTGATGATGGCACCAGCGGCGACAAAATACCCATTCGATCTGCCTTAAGCCTGGTTCCAGGTAACACCGGCGCAAAAAACAGCTTAGGTTTACGCCCCGGAAAAATAATCGGATAAAAGCACTGCTTGGACATCGCCAGAGCCTTTACCATTACTAGTGTTGGATCAATTTCGCCATCGTTTGGAAAATACATGCTAATGCGCTTAGCTTGCTTAAATGCCTGTACATTTAATAAATTCTTTAATAGCCCATAAGCCGCCGCATCCTGCTGATTTTCATCAAGATCGCGCCGCTTTTGACGCATTTGTTTGCGCAGATTATGTTTGGATTGTGCTGAGTGCATTTCGTCGTTTGAAAATTAATTGATGCTACCCGTAAGTGCCGTATCGTTCATGTACCTTGAACCAAACGGTTCAAGTGGGTGCCCCACCCAGTACATCAGGCTTACCATAATGGCCATGCACAACAGTCTGGATTTCCAGCTCCCAATATATGATTTAGGTTCTAAGGATATGTAGAACTGCTCGAACACCACAGGCAGCACCAAAATCAATCGGTCTAGGTGCTGATTCTAGGGTTTTATGCAGGAAAATTCACTCACAGAATGTAAGTGAGCAGCTAATATTTATATTGACAACTGATTTTGTTCATCAATGGCCGCATCAATCTTGGTCGTCATACGCTGTAATTGACTATTAAGATCACCCGAACCTTCGATTTGCGTTTGCTCTTGTAATAATTCGCTAGCGATATTAAGCGCGGCTAATAATGCACAACGATCAAGACCAATCACCTTACCGTTGCGTTGTACTTCATCAAGTTTGTCTTCAACCATGTCAACCGCAGCAGCTAAAATTGGTTTATTTTCTTCTTCACAGGCAATTACAAAGCTACGACCACCTAATGAAATTTTAGTACCCTTTGATTTGCTAATCATGCCAAATCCCCAGGCTGAAGATCTTTAAGCCGGGTAACAATATTATCCAGACGATTGCGCGCCATTTTAGTTTTCTCGTTCATCAGGACATGGTCTTTTCTAAGTTCTTCGTTTTTTAATCGAAGATGCAAATTTTCCTCTTTAAGCGTTCGACAAACACTAATCAGTTTATCGATTCGCTTTTCTAGATTATTCATTTCAGTATTCATTTCGACAGAATCTTTTCAGTTTTAGTTAGACTACAGTACAATCTTGTGTTTGTGCGAACTTTCGCCAGGCGCTTCGCGCGCAAAAAAGGAATAATGTTATAACATACTTGAGTCAGATTTTCGAAATTTATTAAATCTCCTACCTAAATGAGTGATAACCATCAGCTTGAATACCTGAATTTAGTGGAGTTAGTCGATCACTATAACCTTGATGTGAGCGCTGCAGAATTGCATGGATTGATCACAGGCAGTGTTTGCACTGCCAGGCTAAATTCCGTTGAAGATAACTGGGTTAAACTTCTAACCCCTTATGATCCTCTCGATGATCATCAACTTGAACATCTTAATGACAGCTTAAAAGTCGTCTATAGCCTAACTAGCAATGCACTTGAAGGTGATGGCTTTGCTTTTACCCCTGTTTTGCCTGACGAAGATGCCAGTAGTGATTTTCGTACTGGGGAACTGGCAGCCTGGTGCCGAGGATTTGTATTGGTTTATCAACACCACCCACAAACTGACAATCTCAGTGAGGATTCGCAGGAAGCCTATGAAGATTTAACCGAAATTGCTTACGCCGAACTCGGAGATGGTGAAGATGAAGAACATGCACAAGCACTAGCAGAATTGGAGGAATATATTCGCATCAGCGTGCAAATGATTTTTGATGACTTAAACCCTGTAACAAAGATTCACTAAGAGTATTAGCATGGACATGGAAATTTTTAAACGCCGGCGCCGTGGCGTAATGCAATTGATGGGAGAAGGAATCGCTATTATTCCCACCTCTCCTGAACAACATCGTAGTGGTGATCAGACGTTTAAATTCAGGGCTGACAGTGATTTCTATTATTTAACACAGTTTCCTGAACCTGAAAGTATCGCGGTATTAATTCCTGATCAAGAAAAGTTTATTTTGTTTTGCCGGCAGCGCGATGAAGAAAAAGAAACCTGGAATGGTCGCCGTGAAGGTATCGATGGTGCTATCGATAATTATCAGGCTGATGAAGCTTTTCCAATCGAAAAATTCGATGACATGTTATCAGGGCTGTTAGAAAACCAGCCAAAAATATTTTGTAACATGGGACGTTACCCGCATTTTGATGAAAAACTTATTGAAGCGGTAACCGGTTTAAAATTGAAAAAACGCGCTGGCGTCACCGCCCCAGCCGAGTTAGTCGATATCGGCCCGATATTACATGAGTTAAGACTCATCAAACGCTCGGAAGAACTGCGTATTATGCGTCGTGCTGCAAGAATTACATCCAGGGCTCATCATCGTGCCATGCGAGTCTGTAAACCCGGTATGTATGAATATCAGATTCAGGCCGAACTCGAGCATGAGTTTTTAAATTCGGGCTGCATGGGCCCTGCTTACCACTCCATCGTGGCGGGCGGCGAAAATGCCTGCATATTACATTACACCGAAAATACTCATGAACTTGAAGACGGTGACTTATTGTTAATTGATGCTGGTGGAGAGCTTGATCATTATGCTTCTGATATTACTCGGACCTTCCCAATCAATGGCAAATTCAGCGGTGAACAAAAAGCTGTTTACGACATTGTTTTAGCAGCTCAACTGGCCGCTATTGATGAGTCCAGAGCAGGTAAACAATGGAATGAACCACACGATGTTTCGGTCAAAGTGATCACCGAGGGCCTGATTGATTTAGGTTTATTGACAGGTGATTTAGATGAGTTGATTGAAAACCAAGATTACAAACGCTTTTATATGCATCGAATCGGCCACTGGCTGGGCATGGATGTACATGATGTGGGGGATTATAAAGTCGATAATATCTGGCGTTTGCTTGAGCCCGGCATGGTCATGACAATCGAACCCGGGATTTATATTAACCCGGCCAAGGATATTGACCCCAAGTGGCATGGCATCGGTATTCGTATTGAGGATAATGTTTTAATCACTAAAAACGGGCCGGATATTATCACCAATGTGGTTAAAACAACTGATGACATAGAACAGTTCATGGCCGAAGGTGGCTAACTGTATGTCTGCAAGTTTTGATCTGGTCCTCGTTGGCGGCGGCTTAGTCGGCGGTAGTATGGCCTGCTCCTTAGCAGATACCGAGTATAAAATTGCTGTCATCGAAGCATTTCAACCCAACTCGGATCAACAACCCAGCTTTGATGAACGTACAGTTGCCCTGACTTATAGTTCGAAACTGATCTTTAATGCTATCGGCACTTGGGCAGATATAGCTAGCGAAGCCTATCCAATCAAAGATATTGAGGTTACCAACCAAGACTCGTTCGGTTTCACTACTTTAGGAATAAAAGACAGCCAAACTGAAGCACTGGGATATGTTGTTCCAACCCGTCGAATCGGTCAGGTTTTACATGAAAAAATCAAGCAGGCTAATAATATTGACCTGGTCTGCCCTGCTAAAGTTGAGTTCATAGATAATAATCCTGATTACGTTACGTTAACTGTTAAAACAGAAAATGATGAGTTCGAAATTAACTGTAAGCTGGTAATCCTGGCAGATGGCGGCCGCTCAGGCTTATTGAAACAGCTTGGATTTCAAAGCAAAGTAAAAAACTATCCTCAATCGGCATTAATCGGCATTATTGGATCTGATCAAGGACATAACGGTAAAGCCTTTGAACACTTTACTTCTAACGGACCCTTAGCATTATTGCCCTTACGTGAAAATGATTACGCACTGGCCTGGACTTTGCCTGAGGTTGAGGCAAATGAGTTATCTGATTGCCCAGAAGATATTTTTATTGAAAAGCTGCAAGCAGAGTTTGGCAACCGAGCCGGTGAATTTCAAACTGTCGCCAATAGAAATGTTTATCCATTGTCGCATTCAATCCTCACTAAACCCTATATTGACCGCACGGTGATTATTGGCAATGCGGCTCATATCGTTCATCCTGTCGCGGGTCAGGGTTTTAACTTAGGCTTACGAGATGTAGGATTTTTGCATGAAATGCTGACACAGCAAGCATATGATGACCCTGGTGATTCCAAGTTATTGTCACAATATGCTGATCTACGCCACCGTGATACCAAAATCGTAGGTCAATTTACAGATGGCTTAATCCGAACCTTTACTACTGACTTTTTTCCGGTAAAAGCTGGACGAAATATTGGCTTAACGGCGATTAATTTATTACCAGGCGTTAAAAAAGGATTATTAAAACGCACCATGGGTTTATATGGTCGTCAGTCTAGATTGGCAATGTCAGGGAAGTATCAATGAGCGATTCACGAGAATTTGATGTGGTTATAGTCGGCGCTGGCCTGGCTGGCGCTACCGTGGCTTGTGCATTGGCACCTAGTTCGTTAAAGATCGCTTTATTGGATCGAAATCCTGCACCACCATCACCAAGTGGTGACTATGATCTTCGTGTAAGCTCACTTAACCGTGGTTCGGAAAATATCCTCAGACAAATCAAAGCCTGGGAATTTATTGATTCATCACGTGCCTATGCTTATGACAAAGTGCAAGTTTGCCAACAGCAAGGTGCTTCAACATTGACCTTCGATAGCACCGAAATTGGTGAATCTTATATGGGGCACATGATCGAAAACTCCAATGTGGTCCATGCTTTAATGCAGCGCGTCCAGCAACTGAACAATGTGGAATTTATCCATGGGATTACTATTTCCAGTTTATCTGCCAATGATAACTATGCTGAATTACAAACCGATCAAGGTACTATTCGTGCGAAATTGTTAGTAGGAGCGGACGGACCGTTATCGTTTATCCGCAAGGCCGCGGGTTTTGAAGAAATTCAGGGTTTTTATGGACAGAAATGTATTGTTGGCACCGTGCATTTTGATGGCGATCACCAACAGACAGCTTGGCAGCGTTTTCTACCTACCGGACCACTAGGTATATTGCCGCTTGCTCCGGGATATTGTTCATTGGCTTGGAGCTGTGAAAATGAGTTCGCCGATGAACGCTTACTCGAATCGGAACAAGATTTCATCGAATCACTGGAACAAGCATTAAGTGGACATTTAGGACATGTTTTAGCTATGCCTAAGCGTGTTTCATATCCACTTACACATATGCATCCACAACGTTATGTTTCACAGCGTATTGCCTTGATTGGCGATGCAGCGCACACTATTCATCCATTGGCTGGACTGGGTGCTAATCTGGGTATTACTGACGCCGCTGCGTTAGCTCAAGTGGTGTTAAAACAAAGTGAGCAAAAATCCTTTGATCCCGGACAGTACGAAATCCTTAGACGCTATGAACGCTGGCGCAAACCTCAAAATCAGATTTATCTATCCACCATGAGCGGATTGAACATGTTATTCAGCAAAAATCTGGACTCGATAACCAATCTGCGTTCAATCGGACTGACCATCGCAGATAAATTTACACCTGCCAAAAACCTGCTTATGCAACGCGCTATGGGTTTAGACACTGATCAACCTAACTTACAGAACCTTCATTGATTTAATTTAAAATGCTCTAAACACTGATGAACCGCTCGATCTGGTAAGAGTTGACTATGCATTAATTTTAGTTGAGACACTTTGAATCTTGTTGGCTGATGATCCGGAATTATCAGGTTGTTTGGCTTACGCTTATATCGACAAACAGTAATGTGGGGCAGAAAAGGCTTTTTATTTTTGCTTTGATTAATCAATACAGATTTACATTCATTATGTAATCTTGCCAATTCTGAACTAAGCCTGCAACTTAAGGCTAATAATCTAGGATTTTTATTAGAAGGTAAATGTCGATAGCCAAGTGTCTCAATACTAAAGGCTTGTTGCTGATCACAAATTGATTCAAGTTGCTTAATTAAATTCGCAATTGATACTGTGTCGACATCACCTAAAAACAATAGAGTCAAATGAGCCTGAGATTTATCGACTAAACGACGAGCTTTGTTTTTTACAACTACAACTTCAGAAAATAATTGCTCGATAAGGTCTAATGGTGGATACAGTGCAATAAACAAACGTTGCTTTGTGCTATCTGCAACCATCTGAATCTTTGTATTACACTATTGTTGTAACCAACCGGTTTTTACTAACACTTCTGATTCGAGTGTTTTATGCACTGGACAAAGATTAGCGATTTCGAGTAACCGATTTTTTTGCTCATCATCTAAGTTTCCTTCGACTTCGATAAATCGTTCAATCTTATCCAACTTACCTCGGTTATCCCCTTCAAGATCACACTCACAGTCCTCAGCATGAATCTTGTCATGGCTAAGATGCACATCGACACTTTGCAAGTCCCACTGTTTTCGGCGTGCATACATTTTTAAAGTCATGGCTGTACACGCTCCTAAGCCGGCCAACAGATAGCCGTATGGGCTGGGGCCTAAATCGGCTCCTCCGACCGAAGGCGGCTCATCTGCAATCAACTTGTGCTTTCCAGCCTGGACATGGGTGGTATAGCCTTTTTCTTCATCCAAGCGGACCATAACTTGCTGATCTGTTCTGAAATCCTCTTTTTCAGGGATGTCGACATAACGTGATGACCAAGCTGCAATAGTATTACCTGCATAAATTGCATCATCAGCTTTGCTTAACAAATGATCAGCCCCATCAAGCGAGATAAAGCTTTTTGGGTGCTTAGCAGCTTGATAAATTGCTGAAGCATTATCAATCCCCACGATAGTATCTTGTGGTGAATGCATAACCATCACTGCACGTTTTAATCGCTTAATAATTGCTTCGGAGTCTTGCGCTTTAATATCGTCTACGAATTGCTTGCCAATCGTAAAGGGTCTGCCACCGATATTGACTTTAGCTTTGCCAGTTTGTTCAAGTTCCTGTTCAGCGCCGGCGAATAAATGTTGCACATGCTCCGGAGCAAACGGAGCACCAATTGTGGCAACTGCCTTGATGGTTTCAATTTGTCCGGCAGTCGCCAGAACGGCTGCACCGCCTAATGAATGGCCGATCATTAGTGTTGGCGCTTGATATTCTGCTTTCAGGAACTCAGCAGCCTGAATCAGATCAGAAACATTGGAGCTAAACGAGGTGTCTTCAAAGGCACCTTCACTTTCTCCCAGACCGGTAAAATCGAAACGAAGTACCGCAAATCCATTGCTGGTTAATGCATTACTAATATGACGAACTGCATTTAAATTTTTGTTGCAGGTAAAACAGTGAGCGAAAATGGCATAATTATGGGCCTGACCACTTGCCGGGGTGTCAAGCAGGCCGGATAAGGTTTGGTCGGTTGCAGATTTAAACTGTACTTTTTTCGAGGGCACTTTTTTGCTCCATTGTGACAGATTTGCGCTAATTAGAGCATAAACCGGGCTAGAAGTTCTAATCTGTAGCCGCTATAAATCGAAATCGCTGTTTATTGAGAATGATTCTCATAAATGATACTATTCTTATCTAATATTATGAGAGTTAATCATGCCGACTGTTCCTCAAAATTTAAAAGAAGCAGGCCTAAAAACCACCCATCCCCGTATTAAAATTCTTGAGTTGCTGAGAAACAATGCTGTTAGACATGTCAGCGCTGAAGATGTTTATAAGGTTTTACTCGATTCCGAAGATGAGATTGGTCTAGCCACAGTCTATCGAGTCTTGACTGATTTTGAAAATTCGGGCTTGGTGATTCGGCATAATTTTGAGGGCGGCCGCTCTGTTTTCGAACTCAATGATCAACCTGAACATGACCACATGGTCTGTACAGAATGTGGGCATGTTTTTGAATTTTTGGACGAGCAAATTAATGAACGTCAACGTAAACTAGCCAGCAAAGCAGGATTCTCAATCGCTGACCATTCACTTTATGTTTACGGCACCTGTGACGGCATAAAAGAAAAAGGTAAATGCGATAAACCACCAGAACGTGATTTGAGCTTGGTTGTTAAGAAATAGCCGTTAACCTAGCCCTTGCTCATGACTGGCTCAGCTGGAGCAGCATTAAAGCTTGATAATATTGCCTATAGCATTGATGGAGAAGTTATTCTTGGTGACATAAGTTTTTCATTAAACTCTGGCGAAGTCAGCTGCTTAGTTGGCCCTAGTGGCTGTGGTAAAACAACACTGCTGCGATTAATCGCAGGATTACTCAGCCCCGATAGTGGCAGCATCTATCTAAATGATCAAAATATAACCCGCATTAACGGCAACCTACGTTTGGATCAACACCCGGCGATGATGGTGTTTCAGGATTTGGGTTTGTTTCCACATATGAGAGTGGATGACAATGTTGCTTACGGATTAACTGTTAATAACGGCAAGCGTAAAGAAAAAGTAGAACAAATCCTAAACCAGCTTGATCTGGCGGGTTATTCAAAGCGTTATCCGCATGAGTTATCAGGCGGTCAGCAGCAACGCATCGCATTAGCACGAGCTTTGGTGTTAGAGCCTAAAATCCTGCTTCTTGATGAACCTTTCGCCAATCTAGACACAGCACTACGCCAACCACTGGCAGAGGAAATTCTCGGCCTACTAAGAGAACGTGACATCATTACACTACTTGTTACCCATGACCGCGAAGACGCTCTGTCATTAGGCGATTATGTCGGTGTTATGGGTGATAGCCAGATTTTGCAGTGGGACACGCCTCAAAATCTACTCGAACATCCGATTTCACCACAGGTAGCACGATTCACAGGTCATAATTCAATCATTAATGGTCGTTTAGCTGATAATGATCGGGTACACACTATTTTGGGCACACAAATAATCGAAAACAATCTCACTGATACTGTCGAAAATGAATCAGTAGAGGTATTATTGCGTTGCAGCGATGCTCAAGTGACGAATAATCCTGATAAGCAGGCTGCCAGAGTTATCTACCGTAGTTATGAGGCCGAACAGTTGATTTATGCCTTAAAACTCGGCAACGATGAACAGATTTTTGCGCTGGCTGGTGATCACAGGGAATTACATGTAGGCGATTCTACCTACGTTGAACTGATCAATCAGCAAGCTACCGTTTACCATTAAATAAGGAGAGCCCCATGGCCGAAATTACATTACAAGGCAATGCCTGCAATACCAGTGGTGATCTACCAGCCGTAGGTAGTCAAGCACCCGATTTTTCGTTAACTAATAATGACCTGGGCGATGTCAGCCTGGCAGATTTTTCTGGCATGAGAAAAGTGCTTTCCATCGTGCCTAGCTTGGATACCGGCGTGTGTGCTACCTCAACACGCAAATTCAACGAGCAAGCAGCAAGCATGGAAAAGGTCGCCATGCTAGTGATTTCAGCTGATTTGCCCTTTGCACAAGGCCGTTTTTGCGGTGCGGAAGGTGTTGAAAATGTACAAACGCTTTCCTCGTTTCGCAGTAATTTTGCACAAGATTATGGCATCAAAATTGTCGATGGGCCATTGGCAGGTGTAACCGGTCGCGGTGTGGTTGTTCTGGATGAAAATAATCAGGTTGTTCATAGCCAATTGGTTAATGAGATAACGGATGAACCTGATTATGATGCGGTTTTAAGTGCACTTTAAGCACAAACAACATAGTTAAACAAAGGATAGTAATGCGTACTTTAATTACCGGTTCATTAGCTTTTGATTCGATTATGGTTTTTCCTGACCAGTTTAAAAATCATATCCTGCCCGAGCAGACCCATATATTAAATGTTTGTTTTCTGGTGCCTCAGATGCGACGTGAATTCGGTGGTTGTGCCGGCAACATCGCTTATGGCTTGAAAATGTTAGGCGGGGAACCGGTGATCATGGCAACTGCTGGACAAGACTTTGAAAATTATTCCAAGCGTCTTGAATCGCTAGGCTTGAACCAACAGCACATAAAAATTATTGATGATGCTTATACTGCTCAGGCATACATCACTACTGATCTTGATGATAATCAGATTATTGCCTTTCACCCTGGTGCTATGAATCATGCCCATGAAAATAAGATCAACGAGGCAGATGACATTAGCCTAGGCATTCTCAGCCCAGATGGGCGTGATGGCATGATTGAACATGCTAAACAGTTTGTCGAGGCAGGTATTCCTTTTATTTTTGATCCTGGCCAAGGTTTACCCATGTTTAGTGGTGAAGAACTACTTACCTTTGTGGAGCAGGCGGATTATGTCATCGTTAATGATTACGAAAGCAAAATGATGGAAGATAAAACTGGGCAAAATTTTGAGCAGTTAGCCATCAATACTAAAGCGTTTATTGTTACTTTAGGTGGTAAAGGGTCACAAATCTATACCAATGGTGACTGCATCGAAGTACCTAGCGCACCAATTGGAGAAACACTAGACCCAACTGGCTGTGGTGATGCTTATCGCAGTGGATTACTTTTTGGTCTGGCCAATAACATGAACTGGGAAATCACTGGACGGATCGCCTCATTGATGGGCGCGATTAAAATTGAACAAAAGGGCCCTCAAAATTACACCTTTTCAGTTGATGAATTCAAACAACGTTTCGAATCTGCTTTTCCTGATTATCACAGAGAGTTAGCCATGTTATTTTGACCTAAAGCTTGCCAGTAGATTTACTAATGACTTCATTAGTATAACTACAACAAATGGCGACCATAAATATTAAATATGTGTTAGTATTTCCAAACTTAATCTCTGTATTTAATTTGCTAATACAGAGATAATTTTTTTCATCTACAGACGAGGAGAAGATTTATGGCAGAAGGGAAAAAAATGAGCCTTACCGTTAAGGTACTTGTAGGCTTGGTTCTAGGCCTGATTACTGGCGTTATCATCAACACATTCCTGGCAGGTAACGCATTTGTCGACACCTGGCTGGTTAATGGGTTTTTCCACATGATCGGGAAAATGTTTATTAATGCCTTGAAAATGCTGGTCGTTCCACTAGTGACTTTTTCACTGATATGTGGGGTTTGCGGTATCGGTGATATTGCTGCACTGGGACGTATTGGAACCAAGTCATTTGGCCTCTATATATTGACCACAGCTATTGCTATCAGTACCGCAATTTTATTAGCTCAAATCGTTGGCCCTGGTAAAGGATTCGAAATGGAAGGTGTTGAGGTTAAAGAAATAGCTGCCAAAGAAGCACCTCCTGTCACACAAGTATTTATCGATATTATTCCCAGCAACCCAATCAGTGCATTTGCTAATGGCGACATGTTGAGCATTATCTTTTATGCCATCATGTTTGGTGTCAGCATTCTGTTGGTTGGTACAAAGGCCAAACCGATTGTAGAGGCAGCCGAAATGCTCAACGAAGTAGCCATGAAAATGGTGACACTGGTAATGAGTATTGCTCATATTGGTGTATTCTGTCTGATCGCCAAAACATTTGCACAACAAGGTATTGGTTTATTACTACCAATGGCAAGTTACTTCTTTACAGTAGTGGGTGCGCTGGCTATTCACCTGTTCGTAACATTACTAGCACTATTATTTATTTTTACCCGCTTTAACCCCGTCATGTTCATGAAGAAAATGCGTAATGCACAGGCTTTCGCATTTTCAACAGCAAGTTCAAGCGCAACCTTACCGGTGACGTTACGCTCGGTTTCAGAGCGCCTGGGTGTAAATAACTCTGTTGCATCATTCACTGTGCCACTTGGTGCAACCATTAATATGGACGGCACAGCCATTATGCAAGGTGTTGCAACAGTATTTATTGCAAATGTTTATGGCATTGATTTAGGTATAGGTGGTTACCTTACTGTTATCGGTATGTCAGTATTGGCCTCTATCGGAACAGCAGGCGTGCCAGGCGTAGGCCTGATTATGCTGGCTATGGTATTAAATCAAGTTGGATTGCCATTAGAAGGTATTGGTATTATCATGGGTGTAGATCGTTTACTTGATATGTGTAGAACAGCGGTCAATGTAACCGGTGATGCCATGGTTTCCTGTGTCGTTGCTAAGGGTGAAGGTAAGATAGATATGGAAGTCTATAATGATCCAGATGCTGGCATGCTGGATGAAGATGACATCCATATAGATGACGCCGTTGAAGCTGAATTAGCGAGAGCGGTGGAGGAAACACATAAAGCATCTTGATATGCTTTAAGTTAAGTAAAAGGGCGGGTTTAACCCGCCCTTTTTTATTCTTATCCCGGCCCATATTTATCTCAACTTAATGCCGGGGCTTGTCCCGAGCTTGTCGAGGGATATCCTAAATCCCACTCGGACATCAAATAAAACTAACGTTTTAATCAGTAGCCGGATCAAAGAGATCCTGAATCAAGCTCAGGATGACGGGTTCAGTCTAGCACCAGGTTTTAGAACCTATAATATTCCCCGACTATTCATTTCTTTAAGCTCATCCATCAATGCTTCATTCTGATAGCGTCCAAGACTCAGATCGTTTGCATAATTAGGTAAAGAACTCTCTGTAACCCATTGTGCACCAAGTTCTCCAGCGGCGCAGGCGGCCATACTGCCGAAACCTGATAAGGCACCAACGATATAAAACCCTTGCAAATCAGTCGGTCCAATCAACGGCCAGTTTTCCACAGTCATTGGGTAGTAACCACCATAATGATGGAAAGCTCTTGGAAAACCACCATAATATTTTTTTAAGCCAGGATTTAATCGAGCAGCACCGCGCAAAACGATCTCGGGATATTGATCATTTAATTCAGGTTCCCATTTAGATTCGGATTCCTGTTGATTAAACGCCCAACCTAATTTGAGCCAGCTTCCGTGATCACCACCATCAGGGCGACAATGAATATTTCCTGCTATCGGCTTGGCCAACCATGACAATTCTTCGTCTTGTACTAACAAATCCCGTTCGTCCACGCTCCAGTCAAGTTCAGCTTCATCAATGTCAATTGAAAACGGCATGTCCCTGGGAATCACTTTGTCACGGTCTTCAAAGGCGATTTTTTGTTGGAGTACGTTATATATCGGTAATGAAAGACCCAACATTTGTGAGATATCATTGATAAAAGGCCCTGCAGCATTGATTAACTGTTCAGCCTTGATTATTTGTTTTGTACCTTTGTGATTTAAGGCAATTTCGAATTCATTATTTAAATCAATATTCTCTACTTTCGCCGGAATTAACCTGACCCTACTAGCTCTAGCCTTTGTCAGCATATATTGTCCAAGTTGTTGTGAACTAATATCGCCAGCCCTGCGGATATGAAAAATATTCTGTATATCCCCACAATATGAAGGAAAGGTTTGCTTGATTATATCCTGATTAGCAAGGATATCGACTCCTGTAGGCGCAGCACGCCAATCGGCTGAGACAGGTGCTTGATAGGATTGTGACCAAGAACCCTGGTGAAATCGAATAGTAGTACCATCGGGATTGTTCAGATTAAGTTGCTCAAGCAAATTATCAATATCACGATTGCGAGTGGCTAATACATAGCCGCGCCGCGTCATGTTAAACACGTCCTCAGCTTCATCAGCAATTTGTTCCATCAAATCAATGCTGTGATTAATAAAATCCCGCATGGTTTGATGCGGCCACCAATCCCTATAGTTTTCGCCTGACTGTGCCGAGGTAAAACTCATCGGTGCTAAGGGATCAATAATAACCAGATCGGTTTTCTTATAATGTTGTGACAAATAATAAGCACTAGCGACCCCTGCCACCCCTGCCCCGATGATGGCTATTTCATACTTGGACTGGGTCAACTATAAAATCTCGTTTAAATGAGGCCAGATATTATCAACAATAACTGGCTGTGCCTGTTCGTTCGGGTGAATTCCATCTGCCTGCATCATACCCGGTACACCGCCGATACCATCGAGGATAAATGGTACCAGAGCAATATCATTTTGTTCTGCTAAATCAGGATAAGTTTGGGCGAAATCATTAGTATAGCGTGGGCCATAATTAGGCAAAATTTGCATTCCTGCTAGTACTACCTTAGCTCCTCTGGCAATAGACTGGTCGATCATACTTTGTAAGTTCTGACGTAGCTGCGTAATTGGTAGCCCTCTCAATCCGTCATTGCCCCCCAATTCGATAATTACGATCTTCGGCAAATGTTCAAACAGGTGTTTACCGATTCGCTCACGCCCCGATGCAGTGACATCACCTGTAATTGATGCATTTACAACTTCGTAGTCGAAACCTTGCTCCGTTAATTTATCCTGTAGCAAACTCACCCAACCCCGCTCAAGCTTCATGCCATAAGCACTGCTGATACTGTCACCGATCACCAGAATAGTTTTATTTTGCGCCCAGACTTGAATATTCAAACCCAAACCGCAAATAAAAACGATGATTATTAAATATAGTTTTTGTTTCACGTTAGTCATGCTAAAAATTTTAATGCCAAAGCTTAATTAATCAAAGCCTTACAGTAACTGAACTAAGTTATTAAAATCTGTCCAAATCCTCACGCAATATTCATCTAAAATCGATTAGGATCACAATAAATCAATGAATACATCAACTAACAATGCCTATATAAACGTGCGCAATCTTTCGCGATCGGTTTCTATGGGTGATGAACAAATTCAGATCCTTAAAACTATCGATTTCGATATCGAAGCCGGTCAGTCTGCTGCCATCATTGGTGAATCCGGTTCAGGCAAATCGACTTTGCTCGGGTTATTAGCCGGCTTGGATACACCTGACAAAGGTTCAATAGTGATTGATCAGCAAGATATTTGCCAAATGGATGAAGATGGCCGTGCAGCATTTCGCTCTCAATACATGGGTTTTGTGTTTCAATCATTCCAATTGATGCCAACCTACAGTGCCTTAGAAAATGTGATGTTACCCTTGGAATTACAGGGCAATGGTAAAGACAGCCTTGATAAAGCTGAGAAATTGTTGGAGCGTGTTGGGCTCTCACATCGGCTAGGACATTATCCACACCAATTATCTGGCGGCGAACAGCAGCGAGTGGCATTGGCTCGAGCATTTGTCAGCACTCCAAAAATATTATTCGCCGATGAACCGACAGGCAACTTGGACAGCAAGACAAGCGATTTAATTACCGATTTAATGTTTGAATTGAATCAGGAACAACAGACCACACTGATTCTGGTTACTCATGAATTAAAACTAGCTGATTTATGCCAGCGTAAACTGAAACTCGTCGACGGCATGATTGATGAAAATTAAAAATATCCTCCAGCACGCCCGTCGGATGGCCAGTCGTGAGTTTTCCACCGGTGAATATCGGCTGACAATTTTCGCTTTGATTATCGGTGTAACCGCCGTCATGTCACTTAGTCTGACAGCCTCCAGAATCGAACGAGCCATGTTCTCCCAGGCCTCGGATATGATAGGCGGCGATTTAGTGGTTAGATCGACCGAATGGAACGATGTCGTTTTAGAACAGAACGCCGTCGAGGCAGGATTAGATTCATCCCTTTCGGTTTCCACCATCAGTATGGTTGGCAGCAATGAAGAATTCTTGCTGTCCAGTATTCGTGCAGTCGATGAAAACTACCCACTGAAAGGCCAGGTTACCATTAAAGATGACTTGCAGAGTCAGTCTGTTCTGGCAAAAAACAGACCTGAACCTGGTACTGCCTGGGTTGATAAACGCGTATTGGACAGATTAAACATTAACATAGGTGATAATGTCGATGTAGGTTATGCGTCTTTAAAAGTCACTAAAATTATTGAAATTGAACCCGATCGTGGTGGAAATTTTTACAGCTTTTACCCTAGACTGCTTTTTAATAGGGCTGATCTAGAACAAAGCCAACTTATACAACCTGGCAGCCGCGCTTTTTATAAGTTCATGTTGGCCGGTGAACCAAGCGAAATAGATCAATGGCGTGAGGCATCTGAACCGAGTCTACAATCAAACCAGCGCCTATTGGACCCTCAATCCAGCCAAACCCGAGTCAGCACCAACCTTGAACGAGCCAGTGCTTTTATCAATCTCGGCAGCTTGATGTCTGTGATCCTGTGCGGTATTGCTGTGTCGCTGGCTGCTTCCAGGCATGCTCGCCGTCATATTAATCAAGTTGCACTTCTGCGTTGTTTTGGTCTCAGCGGACAGGCTGTCAATTCAATCTACTGTCTGCAGTTATTGATCATCGCCATACCGGCGATCATTATCGGCATGCTAACCGGTTACTTAATCCATATGCTGCTAATTCAAATTCTGTCAGAATTTTTTACTACTACTTTACCTGCAGCGACCTTTAAAGCATGGTTTAGCGGACCTTTAACAGCATTGAGTATGGTCGTCGGCTTTGGACTACCTTCGATAATCCAGCTAGCCAAGACCCCTCCGGCAAGGGTATTGCGCCGTGAACTAGAAACCACACACCGTGCTCCGATGTTCAGTGGGGTTTTAGCACTTGCTTGTTTAACCTTAATCGCCTGGTGGCAAACCTCGAATCTAATGCTGGCTTTGATGACAGTCGGTGGCACTATCGTTTTGATTGCAGTGTTATTAGCGATTATTTTGCTAATGCTCAAATTATTTTCTAAACGATTTATCAAAAATCCTCTACTGCGTAGCGCTTATTCCAATTTAGTTGCCAAACCTACACTCACCGCCATGCAGATTGCCGGCTTCGGATTGAGCACGTTTGCCATTGTCTTGATCCTGCTGTTTCGTCATGATCTGTTTAGCCAATGGAACCAGGAAATTCCTGACAATGCACCGAATCGTTTTGTCTTTGATATCCTCGATCATGACAAACCGGAATTTGATCGGCTATTGAAAGAACAAAACATTCAAACTGATTTGTACCCTATTGTTCGCGGACGTTTAACTAAAATCAACGGCGAAATTGTGCAGCAAGCTGTCACCAAAGAAGACCGCGACGATGAAGAATTTGAAGAAGCTTTGGAGCGCGATCTAACACTCACTCAGGTTCCGTTCTTACCTAAGGAGAACGTAATCGTTGAGGGGCAATTTTATACAGATATAAGCCAAGTGGAACCAGGTGAGTTACCTGTTTCAGTCGAATCCGAGTTAGTTGAAAACTTGGGTTTAAAACTCGGTGACAAACTCGAATTTATTGTTGAAGGACAACCGTTGCTGGCAACAATAGCTAGCTTGAGAACGGTTAACTGGGAAAATTTTAATCCTAATTTTTATATGCTATTCCCACAAGGCGCCTTAGACCAATACAGCCGAACCTGGTTAACCAGTTATTACCTGCCACCTGAGCAAGCTGATTTTGATAACCAGATCAGTAAGGTTTTCCCTGCCACCACGGTTATAGACGTGGATTTTGTTATTAAACGCATCCGTCGTATTCTTGATCAAGTTACAGCAGCTATGGAGCTGATTTTTTCCATGACAGTGATGGCAGGTATTGCGGTTTTCTGGGCTGCACTTTTAATTACCTTCGATGAAAAGCAAAAACAGGCAGCATTGCTGCGTGCATTAGGTGCCAGCCGCAAAAACGTTAGCCAACGATTTATCTGTGAACAACTGTTGATCGGATTGTTTTCAGGGTTATTAGCAACCTTGTGTCTGGTTATCGTTTCCTGGCTACTGAGTGCCAAAGTATTGGAAATCGACTGGAATTTCCCGACCATCTATACCATTGTCGTGCCTATTATTTTGATGTGCCTGCTTTCTGCGTTAGCTTCATTTCAACTCAAGAAAATCGTCCAAACCTCCCCACATCGAATCTTGCAAAGAGCCGAAACTGCATAGAACTGATTCGTTAATAATTACTCCGAAGATAAAATTGAGCTTTCCGGCATCGCTCCAAAATAAATCGATTTCCTAAAGTAGTCGACTACAATATTTGGTGTCTGAATATCATAATTCAGCACTGTTTTGATTTCAGCCTGGGGTGTTGTTAATAGGTCGTTTTCCAGTTGGATACAGTTTTTATCGGTTTGCAATACATTGTGGTCTTCAATGCAGCGGCGCATAAAATCGTCACATTCCTTTGCTGCTTTAATGGGCGGATAACAGAGTGTATTTGAATTGCGATAATAAAAGTTATCCCCAACAGACGAAAAAATTGGATTAAAGAATTCCTCCGCTACATTTCCACCATTAATAACAATATCAATATCCTTTTTGGTGAGCTTGCTTTGAAAAGCTGTAGGAAGCTGCAAACCCATGTATGTAGCAATAATGTTAGGCACATCAACCTGTGACAATTCGATATCAACAACTTCAGAATATGATTTACCAGGAAAATAGATAGTTAGAGGCAATCGCAGGTAAGTCTCATATTTAACTGCTTCCTCAATTATTGGGTCGTGATTCGTATCTGTGTCAAATAACCAGATACCATGATCACCAGAGACAACAACGATTGTATTATCATAAAGAGGGCTGCTTTCGAACCGCTGCCAAAATCTACCTAACGCTTTATCCGTATAGGAAGTCATGTGCAAATATCTATTATAAATATCATCCTCTTTTTTAATTAAATCAGGATGAAAATAATCCTCCCCAGGGTTAAATTGCAGATCAACAAAAGGATGGTGATTCGATACAGTAAGAATCTCAGCCAAGAATGGACCCTGAATGGTTTCTAATTGATTTATTGCGTATTCAAACATGTATGGATCTTCAATCCCCCAGTGCCGAAATACATAAGGTGTTGCTTGTTGATTCAACTTATCCCAGATGACTGCTCGATCATGTAACTCATTAAACCCGATCTTGGGTAAAAACTGATCACGGTTAAAAAAACTGGCCTTGGCACCATGAAACCAATAAGAACGATAACCATACTTTTTTAATATCTGTGGCAGACAATTTGCTTTGACTTGTTGATGATTTGCAGCCGAAATGGAGGTACCCACCAAAAAATCATGAATACCACACAAAAGTGCTATTTCTGCCTTTATGGTCTGATTTGAGTTTGCATAATAGAATTTGGGTGTGAAATTAGTACTGGCAATCTTATTGAAATTGGGTGTTATATCAATGCCATTTTGGGGCATCGTTTCATATTTGCGAACGCTTTCAAGAACAATAAAAATAATGTTCTTTAAATTTAATTCGTTAACTTCTGTATTGAGCTGATAAAACGGATAGCTGGTTTTACTCTTGTTGTATAACTGGTTGACTTTATCAACATGCAAAGGCGTGATTTTTGCAAGTTGTGCACCATGAATATATTTTTCCCTGAGTAATTGTAAAACCGGGTTTTTATAGTTCAAAGGTATAGCTGTCGTTCTATACCAATTTTCTATTTGCGATAATTTGTAGAAATAGGTGTAAACTGAAGTTGGAATTAAAGCGCATATTAAAGCTAGCATCACAATAAGAAAACGAACATTTCGAAGTAAATTCGATTTCCTTTCTAAGAAAATTGCGGCGACAAAAAAAACAACCGAACCTCCTAGTGCCAAATAGCGATTTTGGAACCCCTCTAACCCTCTAACAATTTCTTCAAAGTCTGATGCATGTCCCAGCGATGCATAATGAATATAGTCTCTATAGAACTCGAAATTCCACCACTCGGCAAAAACAAGAAACTGAATAGCAAAAATGAAAATTAGTAAGCTGATTTTTCTTAAGTATGAAGGAAGGTTAAATATTAGAACTAAAATAAATGCCACAATCATGGCATAAGAAATATCATCTAAATAGGTTCCAATATTAGGTCCATAGGCAGGCAATTTCATGCGCATGAACAAGGTGTGACAAACAGCAAAGCCTATCACTAGCAGATAAAACAGCAGTGCTTTTATCACCTGTTTAGATAATATGTTCTTTATATTGATCGCTTTTTCTATAACTAAAAAGAATTTAACAACACAGTATATTATTAATCAATGACGTGTGGCCACAGATCTACCCATAAAGTGTCTGGCAGATAAAAATACTAGTCTAAGAAATCATCTTCCAGTTTCGACTGGATTTATTAGCCGTTCTAATTTGTTATTCCCACACTGAATCCGTCACCCCGGACTTTAATCCGGGGTCAGATAAGTTCCTATGGCAATCCAGAAACTTTAACAAACTACAGCCACTAACCTTCGAATGCCAGTAAGAGAAGTTATATCTTAAATAGGATTATCGAAAACTACGGTACCAATAAAGTCGTACCCGTAGTCTTACGTGACTCCAAATCTGAATGTGCTTGTTGCACATCATCCAGATGATAACGTTGGTGAATAGGAATTTTAACTTTACCAGATGCAACAACTTCGAATAAATCGGCAGCGGTTTGTTGTAAATCCTGATCAGCCGCCACATAAGTCATCAAACTTGGACGAGTTACATAGAGCGAACCTTTTGCCGTAAGTGTACCGAGGTTAAAATTTTCGACAGGCCCTGAGGCATTTCCATAACTGACTAGTAAACCACGTGGCTGCAAGCTATCTAATGAAGCCTCTAGAGTAGCTTGACCAACACCATCATAAACGACTGGAACTCCGCTTCCGTCTGTAATGTCCTTAACCCGTTCAGCGATATTCTCCTGACTGTAATTTATCGTATGATCACAGCCGAATGATTGTGCCAGCTCAGCTTTTTCATCGTTACCGACAGTGCCGATAACTGTTGCACCTAAAGCCTTGGCCCATTGACAGGCAATCAAGCCTACTCCACCCGCTGCTGCATGAATCAAAATTGTTTCGCCGGCTTTAACTTCATAAGTCTGGCGCAGCAAATAACTCGCCGTCATACCTTTAAGCATCATTGCTGCTGCTGTTTCATTATCAATTTCATCAGGTAATTTCTGTACCCGATTCGCTGGCATATTACGTAATTCAGCATAAGCTCCAATCGGTCCAGCACCATAAGCAACACGATCACCAACATTAAAGTTTGTAACGCCTGAACCAACCGATTCAACTTTCCCGGCCGCCTCCAATCCCAGACCTGACGGTAAAGGTACTGGATAAAGACCGCTGCGATGATAGGTATCGATGAAATTAAGACCGACGGCACTTTGGCGAATTTGAATTTCACTTTCAGCAGGCATTGGCACATCTTGTTGCACCAGACTCATCACATCGACACCACCGACTTGTTCAATTATTACTGTCTTGCTCATGGAAATTTCCTCTGATTACATTAAAACTAGCTTGGAGTGGATAAATGACTCAGCTCTAACCCTGTGATAACTCAAGCTTACGCTGCTTACGACGCGCATGCAGAACAGGCTCGGTATAACCATTTGCGACTTCACAACCTTTGAAAACCAAATCCAGTGCAGCTTGATAAGCAACACTGTTGTCCAAATCTTCGTGCATGGGCACATAGTTTGGATCATCATGGTTTTGCCAATCCACCACCCAAGCCATGTCTGCAAAAACTTCACGTATCTGTTGCTCAGTGATTACTCCATGATATAACCAATTGGCTAATTGTTGACTGGAAATCCTCAGCGTTGCCCTATCTTCCATCAATTCAGTGTCATTGATATCCGGGACTTTGGAACAGCCCACCCCGTGATTAATCCAGCGTACAACATAGCCGAGTATGCTTTGCGCATTATTTTCAAGCTCATTACGAATTTCTCGCTGGCTCAACTTGGATTTATCAATGACCGGTATGGTTAAAATATCACTTAAGTGGGCAGTCAGATGCTTTTCAAGTTGCTGTTGACGATAGCGGACATTAACGCGATGATAATGCATAACATGCAAAGTGGCGGCCGTCGGGGATGGTACCCAAGCTGTGTTGGCACCAGCACGTGGATGAACAATTTTAACTTCCATCATTTCCGCCATATTTTCTGGAGCCGCCCACATGCCTTTACCTATCTGTGCATGGCCAATTAAACCGGCTGACAAACCAACATCAACATTCCAGTCCTCGTATGCCAGTAACCACTGTGCCGACTTCATCCGTGCTTTTGGTAGAACTGCTCCAGCTTCCATACAAGTATGAATTTCATCACCAGTGCGATCAAGAAAACCGGTATTGATAAAAATAATGCGTTCTTTCACTCTACGAATGCATTCTGCCAGATTCACAGTCGTACGTCGCTCTTCGTCCATCACCCCTATTTTTACAGTGTTTTGTTCAAGTCCAAGTACTTGTTCAACCCGGGAAAATAATTGCGCTGTAGCCTCGACTTCTTCTGGCCCATGTAATTTCGGCTTGACAATATAAACACTACCCGTACGGCTATTTTTAAATTTGCCATTACCGAGTAAATCGTGCTTGGCACACAAAACTGTGACCATAGCATCAAGAAAACCTTCGGGAATTTCATTGCCATCAGTGTCCAATACTGAATCGGTATACATATGCATGCCAACATTGCGTACTAACATCAAGCTACGTCCAGCCACTTTAAATGGCTTGCCCTCGGGATTAATAAATTCTCGATCTGGCTCCATAACTCGTTCTATGGTTTTACCATCTTTGGTCAAGCTGCGTTTTAAATCACCTTTCATTAAACCTAACCAATTTCGATAACAACGTAATTTATCCTCGGCATCGACTGCTGACACCGAGTCTTCACAATCCATGATGGTGGAAATCGCAGATTCTAATTTGACATCGTAGACATTGGCTAAATCACCTCTACCAATAAAAAGGCCTTCACCTACACAGATTTCAAGATGTAAATTATTTTTACGAAACAATAAGCTATCGGGATTATCTGGATCACCGGTATATCCCGCAAATCGCTCCCGGTGCCCTAGTACTGAACTGCTGCCATCACCCATAATGACTTGCAAGTCGCCGGATTTAACTTTGTATTTCACGGCATAACTATGGCTGCCTGTTGCCAAAGGTATGGTGCGATCCAAAAAATCCCGCACATGCTTAATCACTTTGTTGCCGCGTACCGGATTGTATTTTTTGGTTCGTTTGCAACCCTGTTCCTCCATGATCACATCACTGCCGTATAAAGCAGTATAAAGACTGCCCCAACGTGCATTGCAAGCGCTTAACACATAACGGGCATTATCAACCGGAACGACTAATTGCGGTCCAGCAATTTGCGCTATTTCATCATCAACGTTTTGAACACTAACCTTGAAATTTTCACTTTTTTCAACAATGTAGCCAATCTCTTTAAGAAACGATTTTTCAGCCTCTGGATCTTGTACCCCGTTTTCTTTGTACCTCTGGCTGATCTGTGCCTGTAGTTCATCTCGTCTATTTAGCAGTTGCCTATTATTGTCGGCCAGATCTGAAACAATTTGGGCAAATGATTGCCAAAAATACTCAGCTTCAACCTCGGTTCCAGGGATAACTTGTTCATTAACAAATTGATAAAGCCCAGTGTCTACACTGAGTCCGGCAATGGTTACACGCTCTGAAGATGACATGGTGAATCTCTTATTAAACAGTCAGTATGTTACCAAATCGGTTTATGAGCATTAGCGGTTAATGATGGGTATAAAAAATATTTATTATCGTTCGCAAGAAACAGACTACCACGGGTTAATCCCGGCTCATCAACACTATAACTCAATGCCGGGCTTGTCCCGGCCCATCAACACTATAACTCAATGCCGGGCTTGTCCCGGCCCATCAACACTATAACTCAATGCCGGGCTTGTCCCGGCCCATCAACACTATAACTCAATGCCGGGCTTGTCCCGGCCCATCAACACTATAACTCAATGCCGGGCTTATCTATAAAGTTCCGGCACAAGGCCGGAATAGTGTAGATAAGCCTGGAAAGCCCGTTTCAACATACATTCTGAATAACAGTTGTGGTGTTTGAAATTATGGTGTTATTAGAAAAGCCGTTGGCACAAGGCCGGGGGAATCTATTTTGCTGCCAAATAACGAGATTGAGTTAACGAACGATTAAGGATAATAATGGGAATAAGTCCAGATATTACAATTACCAAAGCACTGAGTGAGGCTTGTTCAATTAATTCATCAGAAGCATATTGATAAACATAAGTCGCCAAGGTGTCAAAATTAAATGGACGCAGAATCAAGGTGGCCGGTAGTTCTTTCATGCAGTCAACAAAGACCAGTAGTAAAGCCGCAACAACCCCACCCCTAAGTAGCGGCAAATGAAATTTAACCAAGGTTTCGGTTGCTGTATAACCTAGAGATCGGGCTGCCATATCCATGGTGGGTGTTACCTTCGTCATGCTCGATTCAACCGAGCCAAAGGCCACTGCCAAGAAACGAATGACATAAGCTAATAAAATAGCAAACACCGTGCCGGTGAATAACAAACCTAAATCATAACCAAAATATTTTTCACTAAGACCATCCAGCCATCTATCCAATCCTGCCAAAGGAATAAGTACACCCAAGGCTAATACAGCACCGGGTAAGGCATAGCCCATACTAGTTAAACGTACCGCAAGACGGTTAAACCAATGTGGTGATAACCAACGACTATAAGCCAGGATAACAGCGAAAAGTGTAGCTACCAACGCTGCCATTAAAGACAGACCAATACTATTAATAAATAAAGTGCGGAATTCTGCTGTCCAGCTTTCAGCGAAATAAAGTATAGAGTAATAAAGCAACAAACTGGACGGAATGAAAAATCCAAATATCACCGGTAACAAACACAAAAACACAACTAACCATTTTTGACGTCCTTGTAATTTGATAATTGGCAAATGCTGAAATCGCTGACCTTGCTGATAGTAGCGTTGTTGGCGACGGCTAACGCGTTCAAGCCAGACCAATAACATAATAAAAATCAAAGCAACACTAGCTATTTGAGCCGCTCCTCCTAGATTATTCATATTAAGCCAGACATCAAAAATACCGGTACTGAATGTCTGCACAGCAAAATAATCGACCGTTCCGAAGTCGTTAAGCGTTTCCATCAAAGCCAAAGTTAAACCCAACACAATTGATGGTCTGGCGAGTGGTAAAGCGACTTTAAAAAAAGTATAAGTCTGACCACGCCCTAATACCCGACTGGATTCCAGCATACTGGGCGATAATTCCAGAAAACCGGCCCTGGCAGTAACGTAAACATAAGGATACAAAACCAAACTCATGACAAAAATGGCACCAGGCAAAGTACGAATATCGGGAAACCAGTAGTCTCTGGCACTCACCCAACCAAATAATTCACGCAAAAACCCCTGCACTGGCCCTGAAAACTCAAGCAGATCGGTGTAAGCATAAGCGATTACATAAGCCGGCATTGCAATCGGTACAATTAACAACCATTCGAAAAGTTTTTTGGCCGGAAATTCATACATAGTAACAAACCAAGCGGTAGCCACCCCGATTAGCAATACACCTATGCTCACACCAAGCATCAACAGCATGGAATTAGTCACATAGCGCGGTAAAACTGTGCTGAGTAAATGAGGCCAGATATTTTCTTTAGGAAACAACGACATACTTAGGATTGCCACTACCGGAATTACCACCATCAACGTCAACAAGACAAGCAATACATTCCATGGCGTAAACACGGACTCAGTATTTTGCATTGCTATAGGCTGTTCTAGCTGCTGCACGGCACAAACTTATATACGGGAAAGGTAGATTATCACGAATGATTCTTATTTACATAATCAGATGTGTTAAATCGCTTAGGCATTTAGAATGAATGTATTGATCATGATATTACCTCTGATAGAGGGTATTACCGTCACATCGTTTGAAATGCAAGCCCTATGAAGGTAATTCCGGTTTACGCCGGAATAACATCATATAGGCTTACCATGTTGCACGTACATTAAAAAAACACTGTCACACCGGACTTGATCCAGTATCTCCTGAACACTGCTCAGATACTGACAATCACTCGAAGTGGTGCAATGCGTATTTGCTTTAACTCGTTTCACCGGGAAACTAAACGGACAGCAACATAGATTCCTCAGCTCTGTTCGTTCGCTCGGAATGACAAGCGGTAGTAGATAACGGTAATCTGTCATCCCGACTCTAGTGGAGGGATCTTTTGAACCGATGTAAAGAAGTTTTTTAAATAGAACCTACTTCAAAGTCGTGCCTCAAACCAAACAAAAACTGATCGGTATCGTTTTGTTGTGCCGAACTGAAATTCGTGTTCAGATACTCAACAAACAATTTGATTCTGGCACTAAGGCGATATTGTGAAACCAATAAATAATTACCCGCTTGCACCTTGGTATCGTCATCATCCTGAGATGACTGATAGTCGATAGCAAATAGCAATTTGTCGGAATAATTATATTTAAAACCAATACCATAACCTGAATAATCGTCCTGCGAACCATCATCCTCTGTCACATACAAAGCAGCCACACTGAACGGCTCGAGCTTTTGCCGGATACCAACCCCTAGTCTTTTGACGGCATCTCGCCCAACTTCAATGACTTCATCATTTTCGATCAAAGCATCACGCTCAGCCAGATACTCATGGTAAATACCTACTTTGAAACCTTGGTTTGAATAGGTTACAGCTACGTTGTAGGCATCAAATGTGTCACTGGCTCGATCCTCCCCATCAATTTTTGCACCAAAACCGATTTTCCAATTTTGATTGGAATACGTGTATTGAATTAAGTTATCAATTCGTGTGCTGAAAGGATTAATAACATCGCCTATATCTTCACTGGGATCAATGTATCTCGATACATCATCGGCCACGGCTTCGTCAGTACCAACAATCAACTGCCCGAAATTACCCTTTATCCCAACATAAGCAATGCGTTGCCTATCACCTGTGTGTATACTGCCACGATCAGCGTTGACTCCAAATTCATAGCGATAAATCGCTTCAACTGCCTGTTCTAATTCCTCTGAACCTCTAATTCCAAACCGTGAGGTAACGTCTTTTAAATCTACTGTTGTCGGCGTATTTTGTTCACCCGTAACAAAAACACCCAATCGTACACGGCCATATAGCTGTGGATCAGCCCACGCAGGAAGCTGAATCAGTAGCAAACCGATCACTAAAAGTTGTTTTAGATTGAACATTTTGATGGGCAAACTATTCTCAAAGGCAATAAAAAAGTGAATTTAACAACAATCACTTAAACCTAGCAATTTTTTAATCTCTTACGTTTCTTAAGATTCGCATTCAATAATTTCACCAATGATTAACTCTATTAGGAATTATTGATGGACACTGCGATTGTCAGAATTGCCAACGAAGCCAAAGGATCCACCTCCTACCATAAAGAACTTGAACCGCTGATCGGCAATCACAGTACATTGTTGGTATTCGTAACTTCTTTAAGAAATGGCATCGCTTCCTTACCAGTCGAAACCTGGCTTCAGCAAGCTTATCTGGCGTTTACGGATCCAGAACAAATAGTTAAATTGAGAACCGTGATTGAACAAAACCTATTGACCGATTCAGTAGAAACGCAGATCGAAAAAATTGATGTATGGCTTTTTTAGATGATATCTATAAGTAAGCGCTCAGGGTTACACCAGTTGCTGACTTTACACAAGCTGCTCGAGAATTCAATTCGCTACTGTGATCCAGAGACAGAAATTGAGATTTCACTGAGCTAGGTCTGGCAATCGTTAAACGCATTGCCAATTTACATGGTATCAATCTTAAGCTCGAAAACCATAAACAGATAAATGGCTTAGTTGTCGTACTGGACTTCCAATATTAATAAATCAAACTATAAGGATTGAATGAGTTTTAACCATGACTTTCTCTCTAATTGACCTGGTTTACGTTCACCAAATATTTGGACAATCAAATTACCTTGCTTGTCAAACACTTCCAGTGAATTAACTTCTCCTCCATCAGCAGGTTTTTTAACTGCCCATATTTCATCAATATCAGTTTGCTTACCATGCAAATTAAAATCCTCATCTAGGACATTAATCCAGCCTTCGATTTGTTTGACTTTATGAACAGCCCCGGTATGAATTTGTAGGATGCCTGGATTAGCAACAAAAATCATCAACGGTATTTGCTTGCTTGATGCTACTCGTAGACAGGTCTCCAATGCATCTATGGGTAAAGGTTTAGCAAGATTCAGTCCGACCAGATGCATAGCTTGTTGACGGGATAAACCCAGCCTCTTGAGCATTGGAAAAAACTGGTGTGGATCTTTTAATGATCGCCCACTGTGATTTTAGTTGAGCTGCTTGATTTGGGTTAGTTCTGGGAGTTTTACCTGGTAATTTCGATTCTTGTTTCTCGCCGTTAACCACAACATACATAGTCGACGATTGATCTTCGGCTCTCAAATCATCTACCAATTGCTCATAAGCATCAAAATTACTTTGTGGTTTTAAATAAATCTTATGAATTGCTTTGCCATGGTTATCAAAAAACTGCAGACTTTTTAAAGTTCCTTTGGGATTTTGTACGTCTGCAACAAATGCGTGTGTCCAACGATTTAAATACATGCGCAAATCTATTTCACGATTCATCACCAAACCCATACTCTGAGTAATACGAATATTGTCGTAAACACCTACTCGTTCGCGTACAGAGGATTGGTTTCTAGACAAGGCCATACCTGGACCTAAGTCTTTTAACCGCGAAAAAATTTGGTGTCATTCGCAGCACAAACGGATTGCAGTATGTGGGTATTGACTCGCAAGCAATTCTCCCTCAGACACGCCTAGTTGATAAGCAGCATCAACGATTCGTAATTTAGAATGTCATTGCAGATATTCATGATTTCGGAAGTAAAAACCAAAGTGACTTTTATAAACTAATGATATGTAAGCCTTAATCCAGTTTATCTCTTCGGTGAAAGAGCCTGGCACATTAAACTGGAACAAATACCCCGACTTCACCTTCTCAGGCGGGGTATTTTTATCCATACGACATTGGATAGTTAAATATTAATGTAGAATATCGATCTTTTTAAACCCATTACATGAACCAAAAATAGATGAAAACCAGCATTCAGAAAGCTATTAACCAACAAATTAATCAAGAACAATCGGCTGCCTATATTTATCTGGGCATGAGTGCCTATTTCGAGAGCGAGAACCTCACAGGTTTTGCCCATTGGTGCAAACAGCAGTACGAAGAAGAAATTGCTCATTCTATGCGCTTGTTTCAATATTTACTGGATAGAGGTGGCCAGGTTATTTTAGATACCATTCAAGCACCTAGAATGCATTTCGATTCACCATTACGAGTTTTTGAGGTTGCACTAGAGCAAGAAAAAGCTAATACAAAGTCTATTGATAAAATGTACGAACTTGCTTCTAAAGAAAATGACCATGCGACAATTAGCCATCTACAATGGTTTGTGGATGAACAAGTAGAAGAGGAAAAAAATGTCAGTGAAGCCCTAGCTCTAGTGGAACGAGCTGGTAACGACGCCAATGCAATTCTTTATTTAAACGATAAATTCGGTGAGCGCAGCAGTGTCGAAACAGAGTAATCAAAAAAACGGGTAGCTGAGAACTACCCGTCAAGAGTCGAGAAGTAATACTCGATTTAGAAGTCGTGTCTTAGTCCGATCAAGAGGTCGTCTGAATCATTTTCTTCATCCGAGTCAAAATTGGTATGTAGATATTCACCAAATAATGAGGTTCGGGCACTAAGAAAATATTTGGCTGTTAGAATTGAGTAATCAGCATCAGCGCCTGGGTCATCGTCATCTTCAGCGACCTGATAAACAATACCGTAACTAGTCTTGTCAGTAGGTGAATACTCCAAGCTCACACCATAACCGGTGTAATCATCTGGCGAACCATTATCTTCCTGGGCATATAATACGCCAACTCGAAATTGCCCAGCTTCATAGATTAAACCAGCACCGATACGATCAATCTCATCCTCTGCTTCTTCTACCACCTCGCCCTCTTCAATGACAGCATCCCTGTCTCCGTTATGTTCATAGAACACACCAGCAATTAAACCACCAGTGAAATATTGCAACGAGGCATAGTATTCATCCACACCGCTGTCGCTGGCTCGGTCGTCACCATCAACTTTTACACCAAAAATGGCTTCTACACTATCAGTGGCAAAACTGTACTGAACAAGATTATCAGCCCGACCAGTAAATGGATTAATGTTATCACCAAGATCTTCAGTCGGATCGATATAACCTGAGGCTACATCAACAGCTGAATCTTCCGTTCCCAAAGTTATGCGGCCAAAACCTCCTTCTAAAGCAACATAAGATTTACGTTGTCGTTCGCGTGTTGCTGCTGAGCTAAGATTACCCTGGTCAGCATTAACAGCAAACTCATAACGATAAACCGCTTTCAAGCCGTTGCCTAAATCTTCGGAGCCCTTGATGCCGAAACGCGATGATACGTTTGCAAGATCAGTGGTCGTATCTTCGTTATCCACATCACTGACGAGGACACCAAGACGCACCCGGCCATATAAAGTTGGATCGTCAGCGATGACTGGTGCTGATACTGGAATTAACGTGGCAGCTACCGCACACGAAATGATAGTCTTTTTGAACATAAAGTCCTCTCTTTAAATAACGATATTAAAAAATTCTGATTAAGATCAATCAAATTTTGACCTTAGCGCCTCGCCTCTAATCTGCTAAACACAGGATTTTTTGAATATTACGAATAATAATGATTCTTATTTGCATTTGCAATAACTATTTAAAAAATTCCCTCGACTGGCAGCGGTAACATGAACTATGAGAGATTACAAAGGGTCATCATTATTAAATACTGTACTTATTCGTCTGAGCAAAACATTCAATATTTATACGACAAAAATGTCACACGACATATTTGTCGTACGACATTTTTGCTGTATAATAGAAAGCAAACTGAAACCAAAATAAAATTACATGACTGACAACAAGCCAAGCAGAGTTATTCATCCTAAACCTATGCGTTCAGCACCAGGTGGGGAACTGACACCGGATGAGACTGTTGGTCGTGAACGATTGGCCATGGCATTTTGGGAAAGTCTCGATCTCACTAGTCTTAGGATCGAAAATGAACGCAGGCTGGGCAAAACGGCTGTAATGAAATTAATGGTCGCCCGCTCCCCTGAGAAAACATACTGCGTGTTTATGGATGTTTCCGGAGTATCGACACCTGTAGATTTTGTCAATGAAGTTTTAAAGGATTTACAAAATGCGATACCTGAACACAGAAAATCACTAAGAAGCTGGTTCACTAACACAATTCGGGCCGTTTCAGGTCTTGAGGTTAAATTACCTGGAGTGGGACTGCGTATCCCCGATGCCGCCGAAAAGCATTGGCGCAGATTATTTAAGGATACCATTGAAAAAGTATTAGAGCTGATCGATGGGCGGATTGTTTTTTTCTGGGATGAGATGCCCTGGATGCTGGAGAATATTTTGCACAAAGAAGGGAGTAGTTCTTTATTAGAATTACTCGGCACCTTGCGTGATATGCGCCTCACTTACGAAAATCGCCTACGCATGGTATTTGTAGGGTCTATCGGTTTTCATCATGTGCTTGATGAGTTGACGAAGCTTGAGAAAGCGACAAGCCCGCTAAATGATGTGCCACTTGAAATTGTACCTCCTCTTGAGGAGGATGATACGCTTGAACTAGTGCACCGTCTTGCAGCTGGAGAAGGTGTAGTAACAAGGGATATCAAAGCACTGGGACGTGAAATCCACAAACAAACAGGTGGAGTTGCCTTTTTCATGCATTACATTGTGCGCAAACTTGCCAGTTTTGAACAAGCAACTATAGAAACGGTATCAACAGTGGTGAATCAATTTCTGCGTGAGCCGGATGACCCATGGCATATGCGCCATTACCGAGAACGGCTCAGCCGCTATGACAAGCCGCACCAAGAATGGCAAAAAGCCGCTCTGGCGGTGCTTAATCTTACTGCTGATAATGAAGATCCAGTTCCGTTTGCAGAGCTGTTAAATGCCGTTAGTGAGGATACTATATCCACGCGCGGTCCTTTGAATAAGGTCGATCTACTACGCCTATTGGAATTGCTCATGCAAGACCATTATTTAGAAGAGCTGCCTGATGCTCCTCGAACATACCGCTTCAAGTTTCCCTTAATCAAACGGTGGTGGCAATTTGACCAGGGGCTTGATCTATGAGTGCATCGACTTTTACCCCAAGCAATCTGACTCATGAGCAGTTAGAAGCGTTGTTAACGGCGCGAGGGGATCTGGTTGAAGACATTTGCACCCGCATTCGTGATGGTGTAGAAACGCAAACCCGTCGTAGCTTGTTACTTGTAGGGCCACGTGGCATCGGTAAAACCTTTTTAGTCAGTCTGATACACCATAGATTATTAGCCGAAAAAAAAATCAAGGACAAACTGGCTGTCGCCTGGTTGGCGGAAGACCCCTACAGCATCTCCTCTTATGTAACCTTACTTAGAGAAATTATGATCCAATTGGACATAAGTGAGGGAGTCCCAGGCTGGCCAAAGCTTTTAGCGGAAATTAAAACTGCGGCTAATGAAAGCACTCAGATAGCATTATTGGAGGATGCACTAATCGAAACGCTTGGAAACAGGGGATTGTTTCTGATTGCGGAAAACCTTGATGATATCTTTGAGGCCTTAGGGGACCTTGGTCAAAAACAGTTGCGCCCGTTATTACAAAGTAAATTATCTACATTTCTACTTTGCTCTACCACATCTATGGTGTCCGGGATAAATAATCGTGATGCGGCTTTCCATGGTTTTTTTGATATTCGGGACCTGCGTCCGTTTAGTTTCGAGGAATGTGTAGAGACATTGGTTAACCTCGCCCACGCACTTGACAACAAGAATGTGGCTGAACTTCTGCAGACGCCCAAAGGACGTGCGCGAGTCCGTGCTATTCACCATTTGGCCGGAGGAAATCCAAGAGTCTACACGATTTTCTATGAATTTCTGGCACTGGAGACACTAGACGAGATCAAACAACCTTTCTTTAAACTTATCGATAGTCTGACGCCCTACTACCAAAGCCGGATGCAAACATTGTCGCCACGTCAACGCCAATATGTGGATGTACTCAGACGAGGCGCTATCCCCATGGCTGTGAAGGACATTGCTGGTGAAGCACTGGTTCCCCCCAATTCTGCCTCCAAAGATTTAGCCCGCTTGAGAGAGCTTGGTTATGTGACCTCTATTTCAGTAGGACGTGAGTCACTTTACGAATTGCGTGAACCTTTGATGCGTATTTGCCTGGCTGTTAAGGAAGAACGTGGCGGCACGATTCCACTGTTTGTCGATTTTCTAAGAGTCTGGTTCATTGAAGATACAGGCGCAGGAATTGGGTTTGGTTTAAGCAATCAGTTACTGAAGGATCCGGCCTATAAGCAAGAACTGGAGCGGGTGGGTAAAGAAAAAAACGCCAGAGTCGAATTTCATCTTGCCCGTATTGAAGCTGATGCTGAAGGCCCTGACTGTGATGAAACAAAACGCATCCAGTTACGAGCTCTTTATCATGGTTCACCAGGCTTAAGCGAAGTCTGGTGGAAATATCAGGAACAGCTTATACTTTTAAAACGGTGGGATGATCTGGTTGAAGAAACCCGTTTTCTTACTGAACGCTACCCGGACAACGCTTTTTTGTGGGATGACTTAGCTTATTATTACGAAGAACTACCTAACATTCCAGCGATGCTTCAGGCTTCAACACGGGCACAAGAAATACATCCCGAAAACACATACCTGCGGTTAAATCATCTCTATCGGCTTCGAAGACATCAACAACCAGCTAAAGTACGTCAATTAGCTCAACAATATCTGGATGAGATAGAAGAACTTAATGAAGACAAGGGCAAGGACAATTTTAACTGGCAGGATAGTAAGCTCCTGGAATATCACTGCCTTGCGATTCTTGGGCGCAATATGGAGAGCCTTGATTGCAACCTTCAGTATCTTGAGTCTAATTGGTCTGATTATGAGTCTTGGCGTAACCTGATGGCGACTCTTCAAAACCTTTATTCGGAATCATCTAACCTGCTTATTTCGGAACTGTGTACAGAATTACTGTTTTCAGAAAACCCATTATCTTGGCGTGACCGTGCGGTTTGCTTAAGAGATGCAGGTCGATATGAGGATGCTAAAACTGCTTTGCAGAAAGGCAATTTAATTAAACCCGGCCTTGATGAAAGCGAATATCAGTTCGTGCAGTTCAATATTGACATAATGGCCGGAGACCTGGAAGCAGCCCGTAGCAGAGTTCTCCCTTCTACCCGCCAATTGTTGGCAAAAGGCCAGTTCTATGAGACGAGGCTAAGGCTTACACTCGACATTCTAGATGGGGAACTCGAAAAAGCGGGTGAGTATCTTAATAAAATAGTGGGTTATTACTTTAACTGCGGTCAACAAAGTCGTGCAGGAGTACCTCTTTTTCTGGCCAGACTTACTGATTCAGATACAGTGCTAACTGCAGTAGCAAAAATCTGGCGTACTGCCTATATGAACAATGAGGATGGTTTGTCGCATCTTGGCAAAAATCTACTACGAACCATACTAAATCCTTGGGGTCAGTTGTCTAATGAGCAGCTTTTCAGGTGGTGTCGAATCTGGGAAGAAGTATCGGCGGATGATGCAGAAATGATTATTCCATTACGTCTTATGCATGTTGCGGTGGATTTCCGTAAAACACAAAGCAATGAGTCCCTGGTTGGTTTACGCAAAGAAGAACGTTCTCTGCTCGATGAAAACATTCGTTACTATTTACGTGGGTTAGAACTTGAACCGGACCCGTTACTAGAAAAAATTGAAACTTTTGTCAAAGAGGTACGTGAGCAGGCGGATAAAAAGAAAGAGGATGAGGAACGTCAGGCCATGATAGACCGTTGGACAGAGTGGTTTAACTCGCCGGTGCCGGAAATTGCTGAGAAATCTGCAGATACTATATTGACTGCGACGCTGGCCACTTATCACTCACGGGCGAAGGTCAAGCAACCATTAGCGTACCTAATCCCCGGTCCCTGGCATACATTAGCAAAAAAAGATACGCTTAAATTATTGAAACGGCTTATCGCAGATTCAGAAGATGCTCTAAAACTGCTTCAGAGAGAGGATTGCCGGGTTCTGCGGCTAGACAGTTGTCCCTTGCCTTTTAGCTCAGGCCAACTCTTCCAGCTTCACCTTGATACACCCGGTGGTATTGCGGCCCTGGATTTTTGGGCCGATGATGAAGAAATTGTTGTGTTTACAGGATCCAGTGGCGAGATATATGACCTTGTTAAACGTGAGAAAATTCACTTGGATAATGAAAATACCGCTGCATATATAGTTTTTTTCTCTTCTTGCCTTCGAGCAGATAAAGGTCGATTCCAGGCAGTGCAGCCAGATAATAAAGCTGTATTGAAAATGTTAAAGAAAGCTGGTTTTAAAGGCAAAGCATCCTCACGACCAGATGGGTTTGAGATAGAACTCAAAGAAAAATCCGACCCGGATCTGGAAAGTCTTATTATCTACGGCTTATATCCGTTCTGGGCAGTATTTCAGATCACTGAACTGGCTTCGGGGATTGTTGATATGGTGAGCGATATACCACTCGACGACAAACAGTTGCGACTGCCGCAAGAAATATTTGCGGGTCCTTTGCGCCTGTGGGAACCGGAGGGAGAAGATATATCGGAATAACTGACAATACTCTAGATTATCATCCTGGTTAAAAAAACCCGCTGACTGGCAGCGGGTAACATGAACTATGAGAGATTAAAAAGGATCTTATTTTTATTAAATACTGTACTTATTCGTCGTAACCAACCCTATCAGCCAATTTTGAGGCATCACTACGATGACTGGCGATTTCGGCCAAGGACAGGTCATCTGCCTTAAATTCGCCCCAAGATTTAACTAGATCAGATTGCTCGACATTTGAGTTAACAGGATATTCGTAATTGACTTCAGCGTAAATTTTTTGGGCTTCATCGCTGGACAGAAATTCCATTAACTTTAAAGCATTTTCTTTGTTCGGGGCCGATTTGGTCATGGCGATGCCGCTGATATTCATGTGCGTACCGCGATCCGCTTGATTAGGAAAAATAACATTGACCGAATCTGCCCAGGCTTGTTGCTCGCCTTTTTCATCATTAAGCATCTTGCCCATGTAATAAGAATTAATGATAGCGATATCACACTCACCTTCTTTAATAGCTTTGACTTGGGCGCGATCATTACCTTGCGGTTTACGAGCCAAGTTATTTTTAACGCCGGCGAGCCACTGTTCGGCTGCCTCTGCACCTGCATGGGCAATGACTGAAGCTGTCAGTGCTACCATATAAGCATGCTTGCCGGAACGTGTGCAGATTTTTCCAGCAAATTTAGGATCTGCCAGATCTTCATAAGAAGTGATGTCGGCTGGGTCGACCCGATCTTTAGAAGCAACTACCATACGTGCCCGACCTGTCAGACCAAACCATTGACCGTCAGGATCACGATAGTTCTCAGGTATATTCTGATTCAGTACACCACTTTGCACTGGTTGAGTCACGCCAGCATTAACAGCATCCGTTAAACGACCAATGTCAACGGTCAGAACAAGGTCACCTGGACTGTTGTCACCTTCTTGTTCCAATCTTTCAATCATGCCTTTTTTCAGATAAACGGTATTAACCTTAATACCTGTTTCATCAGTAAAAGCCTTGTATAAAGGCTCCATTAAAAATTCTTGCCGATAGGAATAAACATTCACTTCGCCTTCTGCAAATACTGCAATCGATGTCAATCCAATCACCAGGGCTGCTGCTGACAAAATCAATTTTCTCATGGTTTTGATAATCCTGTAGAACTTTGGTTTGGATACTTTAACTGCACAAATACATTAATGTCAATACAAATGAGAATGAGATTGATTCTTATTTGAAATATTTCTATACTATCCCATACTTATCCAATCCGTAACCATCAATCTAGAAATTTTGGAGCACAAGAATGTTGAAAAGATCTTTACCTCTTTTTATTGCTGCCGCTGGACTGCAATTTTCTATGGTTTCCCATGCCAATGAGGAACTGCAACAACAAGTTAAGGAACATTACGCAGAGCTTGCTCATATTATGTACAGTGATTCTCTTGATACAGCCAAATCATTACAGACAGCGATCAATGCATTTATTGCTGATCCAAGCGAAGCAACTCATCAAGCTGCCAAAGATGCCTGGAAAGTGTCACGTGTTCCTTACGGTCAAACTGAAGTCTACCGCTTTGGCAATGCCAATGTGGATGACTGGGAGGGGCAAGTTAATGCTTGGCCTTTGGATGAAGGTTTGATTGATTACGTTAATACTGATGCTTATGAATACGAAGAAGGTAACGAATTTGGTGCAACCAATATTATTGCGGGCAGTGATGAAATCAATGCCGATCTGTTGCGAAGCATGCAAGAGGCAGGCGGTTCTGAAGCCAATGTAGCCACCGGTTATCATGCCATTGAATTCTTACTCTGGGGCCAGGATTTAAATGCCGAACCACAAAACCATGGCCTGCGCAGCCATACTGACTATTTAAGTGGTGATGCCTGCACCAATGGTAATTGCGATCGCCGCGGTCAATATTTAAAAGCGGCAACGGATTTGCTGGTTTCAGACTTGGAAGATATTGTTGTAGATTGGGCACCGGATGCAGAGAACTACCGCGCTGAGTTTATTGCCTTGGATAACAATGAGGCAATTCGCCGTATGCTATTCGGTATGGGCAGCTTAAGCTTGGGAGAACTCGCAGGTGAACGTATTAATGTCGCACTGTTAGCTAACTCACAAGAAGACGAGCACTCTTGTTTCAGTGATAATACACATGTCGATATTGTTGAAAATGCACGTGGCATCCGTAATGTCTATTTAGGCGAATACACCGATTCAAAAGGCACCGCACATACTGGTGCCTCCCTGTCTCAACTTGTTGCAGCGCAAGATGAAGAGCTGGATAGTCAAGTTAAAGCTGCACTTGATAATTCCATGGAAAAAGTTGATCAGATTGGCAACACAGCCCAGGCCGGTACTTATTTTGATCACCAAATCCTGCCTAATTATCCTGAGCAAAATGATCAGGTACGTGCCGCTATTGACGCATTAAAATCTCAAACTGCTGATATAGAAAAAGCTGCCTCTGTACTAAGCATTGACAAGCTGGAACCCGAAACCAGTGATTCGTTTAATAGCTAAATTTAGTTTAAACAAACCCTTGCAAACAGCCCGGCACTCTACCGGGCTGTTTGTGATTTTAGCTCTGACTTGTTTTGTTTTTCTCGCCACTGCGGCAGTAGATAAACAAAACCGCAGTTTACTTGCGGGCAAAGCAACCGTAATTCAAGCCAATCGCAATGCCTTCTCATTGCCCTCAGCGAATCTAGCGCTAAGCAAGCGTGATCAATTTTTTATCGGCAATGCATTTTTCACCAAACCCTGGGTTAGCGCGCCTGCTTCAACCACAGCCAGAGATGGCTTAGGCCCGATTTTTATAACTAATACCTGTCAATCCTGCCACGTCAAAGATGGACGCGGACGCCCTCCCGTCAGCGATGATGAAGCCTTTCGAGCTCTATTAGTGCGGCTGAGTATTGCTGGCACTCAAAAACCAGATCCTATATATGGTGATCAGTTGCAAAATCGATCTAATGAAGGCGTGTTAGCCGAAGCTAGTCCACAGCTTGATTATGAGTATATTGACGGTAATTTTGCAGATGGAACACCCTATCAGCTTCGAAAACCAATTTTAAAAATTAACGACTGGAGTTATGGAGAACCCGAACATGAACTAGCGATTTCATTGCGAGTGGCGCCAGCGATGATCGGTTTGGGGTTATTAGAAGCAGTTGATGAACAAACACTACTAGGTTTTGCCGATCCAGAAGATCAAAACAATGACGGTATCTCCGGTAAAGTCAATCTGGTCGACGAAATCGGTAAAACTGAAAAGGCTATCGGCCGCTTCGGCTGGAAAGCTGAACAGCCTACCATAAAGCAACAAGTTGCCGCTGCGTTTAACGGTGACATGGGATTGACTACTTCCTTTTTTCCAGATCAACCTTGTACCCAATATCAAAAAGACTGTTTAAACCGTCCACATGGCGGTCAACCTGAAGTACCTGACGAGATATTAGCCACCGTTGATTTTTATTCCCATCATCTCGCCGTGCCGGCTCAGCGTAATGCAAACAAGTCTGAAGTCCTACAAGGTCAAGAATTATTTAATCAATCAGGATGTGGCGGTTGCCATAAAACTGACATACAAACGGGGGCCCTGGTTGAGTTTCCAGAGCTCAGTAATCAATTCATTCATCCCTATACTGATCTGTTACTGCATGATATGGGTGAAGGATTGGCAGATGACCGCCCTGCTTTTGAAGCTAGTGGACGTGAGTGGCGAACTCCACCCTTGTGGGGCATTGGTCTGGTGGAAACCGTCAATGACCATACATTCTTTTTGCATGATGGTCGAGCTAGAAACCTGATGGAAGCCATACTCTGGCATGGTGGAGAAGCAGAAAAATCTAAATCAAACGTGCTACAAATGTCGGCACAAGAACGCAGCAATCTTATTGAATTTTTGGAATCACTATGAAAATCAGGTTTATTGCACTGGCACTTATTGCTGTACTAAACACAGAGATGGTGCTGGCACAAAACAATATCAGTCAATTTATTGAAAGTGTCACTAACCAAGTCATTATTCCAAGCCTTGAAAAATCATTTGAAGCAGCCCAGGCTCTAAATGAGAGCAGTAAAAATTTATGTCAGGAGCCAAATTACTACAGAATTCTTGAGAGCCATTGGGTTTGGGCAAGTGCCATGCAAAGCTTTAGTAGTGCCAGATTATTTAAATTTGGCCCAATGATTGAAGACAATATCGATCTTAAAATTCATTACATACCGATTCGAAAAAAGCAAGTCAAAGCGAATTTGAAAAAGAATCTGGATTCAGGCGCACAACTGCCTGTTTCGGCGCGTGGACTGGCAACGATTGAGTATCTTCTTTTCGATCACGAGAAAACAGTCCTAACTAATGCTCGTGAGTTTCGTAACACACCTGAGCGCTGTCATTATTTGATTGTTCTAAGCCAACAACTGGTTAATGATAATCAGAAAATCTTGTCTGACTGGAATAAAAATTTTGCTGCTGAATTTAGTAGTGAAGATGGAAGAATCACACACACGGAAGCCTTGGAGCAACTTTTCAGATCCATGATTAGTTACTTCGAAACCACCATCAAAAACCGACTTGGGCGTCCTGCTGGAGTTAAAGCAGAGCAGCCCTCACCCTATAAATCTGAATCCTGGCGTAGCCGTACATCTGTCGACAATATGAAGGCCGGAATATCTACATTTGAGCAATTTTTGCAGATTGATCATGGACTTGAGGATTTTCTTAAACGCCATGATCAGACAGCACTAGCTGAAGAGCTTGCTCTCACCACCCAAGATTTAAAACATGCACTATCAAATATAAAACCCAGCTTGTTTATAGCAGTAACTGAGTCACCACAAACTGTGAAACAAACTTACGATTACTATCTGCAGCTAACTGATAGACTCAAACAAGCTGCAAAGGCTTTGAATATACAGATTGGTTTCAATGATCAGGATGGGGATTAATGCGCTTTGATCGCCGTTCGTTTCTAAAAGCTTCAATCTCGATTCCGTTATTCAACTCAGCATTACTAACATCGGATGCAAGGACTGATTCACTAGGGTTAATGTTAGCCGCTTGCTCAGATGAAAAAGCGCAACATTTCATTGCTTTACTGAGACTGGAAACATTTGAGTATAAGTTAATCCCATTAACCGAACGTGGTCATGCCTTAGCCTCCCATCCAAATATTTCAAATCAAGCTGTGATTGCAGCACGTCGTCCGGGTAATTTGTTAACTTTAATCGATATCGATCTTGGTCAAGTTATTACAAAAACATCAAGCAATCCTAATCGTCACTTTTATGGTCATTGCAGCTATACCAAGGATGGTGAATACCTACTCACCACAGAGAACGATTATGAAAATGGCATGGGTATTATCTCAATTAGAGATAGTCAGACACTCAAAGTCTTAGAAGAAATTCCCTCTTTTGGCATCGGGCCTCATGACATGCAATTTATGCCCGATCAAAAAACCATAGTCATCGCTAATGGTGGCATTCTTACCCATCCGGATACTGGCAGGCGCAAATTAAATCTGAATCAAATGAAACCTTCTCTGGCTTATATTGATTTAACCAGTGCTAAATTGATCGACCAATATTACCTTTCAGATCCGAAACTAAGTATTCGTCACATTGACGTCAACAAGGCTGGCGATGTTGGTATTGCGACTCAGGATCAGGCTGAATATGCCAGCGATGCCAACCAAGTGTCCTTGATCGCCGTGCATAAAAGTAAAGATAAACAACCGGATTTGATCAAATTACCCAAACAGATTACCTTGGGATTGAACCGCTATACAGCTGATTTTTGTTTCGAACCCAAACATAATACGGCCTTGGTTTCCTCACCGAGAGGTAATCAAGTTCTTATTTTTGATGTTAAGAATCAAAGGCTTATAAACAATTACCGGGTCGATCAACCCAGTGCAGTTGCACTCACAAGAGACAATAATTATTTTGTCGTATCAACTGCGAATGGAGAAATACTGTTTATTGATACAAAGACATCAACAATTGAAGCAAACATGTCTCAGATGATTGATGGGTTGAAATGGGATAACCACATGACGGTGGTTTAATGATTGATTTGGATAGCCTCGATCTGCGAGGCTATCCAAAAAGTGAGCTTACTTAGCCTTATCTTTCAGGGCTTTTAAAGGAACAATTTTTAATTTGCTGCTGGCAGGTTTAGCAGGAATGTCCATTGTCTCGCCAGGCTTGAAAGGATTAGGAACATTTTTACGTGCTTTGCGTGCAGGTGTTTTTACGCGGCGAACTTTCAGCAAGCCAGGAAGTGTAAAACTACCTACAGCTCCTTTTTTTACATGACGCTCGATCAATAAAGCAAGATCATCTAATACTGCAGTAACTTCTTTTTTGTTAAGGTTATCATTTGACTCAGCAATTTCATTGATGATTTGCGATTTGGTCATGGCTTTTTTTACAGCACTGGTTTTCACTCGGAGATTCTCCTTGTCTAGTTAATTTAAAAGTGCGTGAATGATATGCAAGCTCATCTTATGTTTCAAGCGATAAATTGAAAAAAACCCTGTATTTTACAGTGTGAAACACTTTAATCAGTTTTAACAGCTAAAACTGAACTAACAATCTTCACAAACAACTAATATAAAAACCACAATGATTCACAGTAATTATCTTCCAGAAGCAAAGGCAACTATGGCAAAATACGTCGAGGTAAGAATCAATCATATTTTAAAAAACATAAGGCTCACAGCATTTAATGCCGATTAGATTAAAGTTATTTATTAAGCGGGTAATCCTTCCTTTAATCGGCAGCTTCATTTTTCTCTCATTGGCCTATTGGCTATACAAAATCGCACCGAGCAAAGAGGTCAGCATCGTACTTGTAATCCTGGTGCTGACGATTTATTTATTTCTGTTCGAAGTGTTACCTGTTGATGTCACAGCAATAACGATCATGGTCTTGCTGGGATTAATTTCCTGGCAGTTTGAATTTTTTGATTTAAGCCAAGAGCTGTTGGATATCAATCATCTGTTTGATGGGTTTGCCAGTAATGCGGTAATGTCAATTGTCGCGGTCATGATTATAGGCGCCAGCCTAGACAAAACCGGGATGATGAATAATGTGGCAAATTTTATTACTAAAGTTGGTGGGTCCACAGAAAAGCGCATCACCCCTATTATCTCGTTTACAGTGGGTATCATCTCCAGTTTTATGCAAAATGTAGGTGCCGCAGCGTTGTTTTTACCGGTAACAAGCCGTATTGCGAATCGGACCGAGATTCCTCTTTCCCGCTTGCTGATGCCGATGGGATTTTGCGCTATTTGTGGCGGCACAGTAACTTTAGTGGGTTCTAGTCCTTTGATTTTATTGAATGATTTGATCGCCACCAGTAATAAATCACTACCTGCCGACCAGCAGATTGAGCAATTCTCACTATTCTCTGTCACACCCATTGGGCTTGCAATTGTTGCGGTAGCGATCCTTTACTTCTTGTTGCTAGGAAATTTTGTTTTACCGACCTCAACAACAAGTAAACGGGTATCCAGCCGTGGCACTCTGGATTACATCCGTAAAATTTATGGAGTTAACTTCAGTCTTAATGAAATTGGCGTACCGCCTGAATCACCACTTGTCGGCATGACTATCGAACAGGCCGAGAAGGAATTCGCTGTCAGGATTATTGCCTTGCATGATGGCACCAGAATGCATATCGCTCCAGGTGCTCTGTCCAGACAAACTGAAATTCAGCCCAATAATATGTTGGCCTTGATGGCGTCAGATTATGCTTTGAATCGTTTTGTAGAAGCCAATGAACTGGATTTAAAGCCGGCTATGCAGACGTTTGCGGAAGCGCTAATGCCAACTCGAGCTGGTATGTCGGAAATTGTTATTCCGCCTGGCTCGGAATTAATTGGTAAAACACCGCGTGAGGCCACCCTGCGATCAAGCTATGGCCTGACAGTGCTTGTGATTTATCGTGACGGTGAAAACCTGACTGATATTTCCGATGAACCCTTTCATTCCGGTGACACGATTATCGCCCACCAGCCCTGGACAGATTTACAGGTTCTAGAAGATGACCGGGATTTTGTCATTTTGACTCATGACTACCCCCGTACAGAAGACACGAGGCCCAAAAAGCTGATCCATGCTTTGGTGTTTTTTGGACTGGCTTTATTTCTAGTTATTTTCACTGATCTTAGGCTCTCTGTTGCGCTATTAACTGGTGCAGTAGGCATGATTTTATCAGGAGTGATAAGTATTGATGAAGCCTATGATGCGGTGAGTTGGAAAACTGTGTTTTTATTAGCCAGTCTGATTCCGCTTGGTATCGCGGTGGAAAACTCCGGTACGGCTAACTGGATCGCTGAACAAACGTTGTCAATGTTGGGAGATGTTCCTGAATTCGTGCTATTAGCCGTGATTGCGATTCTTTCGACGTTCTTTACTCTTGTTATGTCCAACGTCGGAGCTACTGTATTATTAGTTCCCTTGGCGATCAGCATTGCCGTGAAAGTAGGCGCTAATCCCGCTGTGTTTGCTATTACCGTCGCGCTGGCTACTTCCAATTCATTTATTATCCCCACCCATCAGGTTAATGCCTTGTTAATGGGACCAGGCGGCTATAAAGTCGTCGATTTTTTAAAAGCCGGCGGTATTATGACGGTGTTATTTTTGGTCGTCATGCTGACGATGGTGAACCTGATCTTTTAACCGAGAACAAAAATGGCTCTTAATGGTGGCAATGTCCTGGTTAACTGCTTGAAGTCTCTAGGCAGCGAACGTATTTTCGCCGTGCCCGGAGAGAGTTATCTGGCTGTGCTGGACGCGCTTTATGATCACGATGATATTGAATTGATTACCTGCCGCCAGGAAGGCGGCGCGGCAATGATGGCCGATGCCTATGGCAAATTGACTGGCCGACCTGGTATTTGTTTTGTCACTCGCGGCCCTGGCGCCACTAACGCCAGCGCTGGCGTACACATTGCCGCTCAAGATTCCACGCCGATGATTTTATTTATCGGTCAGGTTGCAACAGACATGATGGAACGTGAAGCGTTTCAGGAAGTGGATTATCGCCGCTTTTTCTCACCAATGGTCAAATGGGCAGCTCAGATTGATGACCCTGACCGAATTAGCGAATTTGTCTCACGTGCTTATCATACTGCTATCAATGGAAGACCTGGTCCGGTCGTGCTGGCTTTGCCGGAGAATATCTTGTCTGCACCTGCCTGCAAACAACCATTACCGAAATTTAAGCCAAATCATACGGGGATCTCGATCAACGCATTGTCGGATTTAACAAATCTTCTAGAAAAAGCCGAACGACCTATGATCCTGAATGGTCGCGCTGGTTGGACGAGCGAAGCTACCGAGTCTCTAAAGACTTTTGCTGAAACAAATCAAATTCCGGTAGCTGCCACCTTTCGCTGTCAAGATACGTTTGATAATCGATTACCCAATTATATTGGTGATGTTGGGATCGGAATTAATCCCAAACTTGCACAAGCTGTGAAAGATGCAGACACTCTTTTGTTGATCGGTGCCCGGCTGGGTGAAATGACTACCGGTGGGTATTCGCTGATAGATATCCCCTCGCCTAAACAGACCTTGATTCATGTTTATCCTGGTGCTGAGGAACTGCAACGCACTTATGCCGCTGATTTAGCCATTAATTGTTCGATCACTGCTTTTTGCCAGGCGATTGAATCTATTGAGTTAAAAAGCAAACCGAACTCACAAACACCAGCGCAATATCGAGCGAATTATTTAGACTGGAATAAAGCAGTCAAAGCTGATAGTGAAGTGCAATTATCCGAAATTATAAAATGGTTGAACGATAATTTGCCTGACGACACCATCATTACCAACGGTGCCGGTAATTATTCAGCCTGGACACACCGTTTTTTTCAGTACAAGCAATATCACACTCAACTCGCCCCAACATCAGGATCAATGGGATACGGCTTACCTGCAGCCTTAGCAGCAAAAGCTCAAGATCGCAATAAAACCGTAGTGTGTTTTGCGGGGGATGGTTGTTTGCAAATGACGATTCAGGAATTAGCTACAGCGGTTCAGTTTGAGCTAAATATTATTATTATTGTGATCAACAATAATAGTTGGGGCACAATTCGTATGCACCAGGAAAAAAACTATCCCAACCGCGTTAAAGGTACCGATCTGATTAATCCTGATTTCATCACATTGGCAAATGCTTATGGTTTACATAGCGAACTGGTTGAGACAACTGAAGAGTTTGGCCCGGCCTTTGACAAAGCATCACAATCTGGCAAGCCCGCGCTGATTGAGATTAGGCATCCAGTCGAAGTAATTAACCCGTCTACGACTTTGAGTAAATTAAGTCGCCTCTAGCTTCCCCTGATCGGGAGAAAGCCTGTCCCGGCCTTGGTGCCAGGGCTTTTAAACAGAGATGATTTTTCCCGGCTTTATGCCGGGATCTCCATGTGAACCAGCAGCATCAAGTTTAAAAAATCCCGCAACAAGTGCGGGACAAGTCTACGCCTGTTTCAAGCAGGCACTGTAACGAGCCGGTCAAGTCTGCGATAGATTTTAATGCCCGTTTCGGCATTCATCTTGAAAATGATAAGTGCAATCTGAAAGATTGAGTAATTAGAAATGTTCGTGGATTGCCACAGTTGCCCATGTATTCGCTCCTTTATACCCGAATGGGTGTTCGCAATGACAGAGCTTTCTTAAAATAACCGCTTTTCCATAAAAACACTTAATGGGTCTTCTCGATAACTTCCATAAGGACCGCGTATTTCATAGCCCAGTTTTTTATAAAGGCCAATAGCCTGCGGTTGTTTATCGCCCGTTTCTAATCTGGCGATGAAAACATTATTTTTGCTTAAATGAGCCTCCAGATCATCGATGATTTTTTGGGCGATTCTTTGCCCACGATAGTATGGGTCAACATAAACCCGTTTGATCTCTCCATAATCACCATCATCGTCAAGAATTTTGACTGCCCCAATTCCTGCCAATACATCATCAATAAAGGCTCCCACAAAATGAACATTCCCTTTTTCGAGTTCTGACATGTCATCTAAATGATTGCTTTCAGGAGGATAAAGCTCTTGCATCAACTCGTCTGCTTTGTTGATCATTGCCTGCACATCACAAAGATTAGGGCTGATGGGGTGTATATTCATTTATTCGAATGATAAGTCAAAGCTAATGCAATGCAGTGACTTAACTCCTTGGTCGATAATTCATCCTTTACGCTGAAAATAATCGCTCTTTTACCTGCGAATTCAAATTTATCGGCATACATTTGTTTAAATGTTTCGATTAAGTTGGTCTGACAATGCACATATAACGCGTATTGATCAGGATTATTCTTTACTGCGTCAATCCGAATCGTCGTGCCGGTTCGGGGATTTTTGGTGAGATAACTCGGCTGCCCCCACTTTAATGTTTCTTCAAGTTCACCAACGTTTTGAAGCTCTGCAAAGGTATCGAAGATGAGCTGACGCAATGCCAATAATTTTTGCTTTACTGCTGCAGGATAATGATTAAACAACTCGGAGGATTGCTGAGCCATAGTTCCTGATTTCACAAGTTATAAGGGCTCTCCTTTTTCACTTAAGTCTGAGATAGCATTGGGGTCTATAGCAGAGTTGAAAGCATCCAGCATATTTTGTAATGCCTTGGCCATGTCTTCTGCGCCTTGTTCTTGAAACTTTTGCAACTCTTCGTTTAACTGCTTGGACAATTCATCAGCCTGCTTTAATGACTCTGAAGATTGTTCCTGCATGTTCTTGATAAATTCTTCCAAATCACCGCCGAGTTGATTCAAGGCCCCTGCTGATTCTTCACTCAGCTCAGATAAAGTTTGGTTCAATTGTTTGGCGACATCATCCCAATTATTTTGATTGAGGAACTCATTGAACGCACTCGCCGCTGCAGTGGCTAAGCCCTGTAGCGAACCCAAGGCATTACCTGCTGTCCAGGTGGCTAATTCAACCGGATTATTCAATCCTTCCAGCTTGGCACCTGATTTAATCGGATCTCCAGTAGTATTAGAATACAACTCCACATAACGCTCCGGTTGATCTACAACCATGGCAGCACTGGATGTGTTCAATCCAGTCAACATTTCTGGGTCGAGTTCTAATTCGATCACTGTGCCTTGATCAAGCTCATCAACATCAGCCACTTCACCAATAGTTTGACCATTAAATTTAACCGGATCACCAGATTCAACTTGCTGAGCCTCGGTAAAATTTACAGAAACATCAACATCACGCGAGCATGCACTTAATAAAACACTAGTAATGAGTATTAAAAACAAAGAATTTTTCATACACTTATCCTTTTTCTACTTGATCTTAATCTACCATTAAGCAATGAACGATTGTTGAATGTTAGCCTTTGGAAACCTTGATTCTCATGGCATTAATACCTTTACCTGCCAGGTCTTTGCTGGCTTTGTCGAGCTTATCAAGCTTGCGAAAGGGTCCCATTCTGACCCGATAATACTTTTTGCCATCAACAGTGACTTTCTGAATATAAGATTCATAGCCTGACAAGGCTAGCTTTGCCTTGAGTTGATTAGCTTCTTGGTGCTTAGCAAACGAACCAGCTTGTAACAAATAGTGGTCTTGTGCCTTGGCCACAGCTTGGCTCTGGTTAGTATTGCTGGTCGTTTGTTGAGCTGGTTTAGGTTTGGGTGGCACATATTCTTCCGGAATGACCTGCTCTATTTCGGGAAGAATGGTATAAAAATCATAACTGGGTGTTTGCTGTTGCTGGGTTTGTTCCTGGGTATTACTTTGCGCATCGGAATTTGAATCGTTTTGACGCGATTTAGCCAACATCTGTTGAATACCACTGCCTAAACCATGATCAGGATCTTTTTTCCAACCCAAAAATAAAGTGGTCAACACACAACCGATCACGATGCCCGTGAATAACATCCCTAGACCTGATGTTGATCGCTGTCTGGATTGTTTAGTCTTTTTAGGTTGTCTTCTTCTGGCTTGAGCCATTACATATACTCAGGAGCAGAAACCCCTATCAGAGTCAGTCCATTTCTCAGTACTTGCTGCACGGCACAAATCAGAGCAAACCTGGCTTGACGAGTTTGATCATCCGCATCCAGGATTTTGATTTGATTATAAAAACTGTGAAACAAAGCTGCTAATTCACGTAAATAATAAGTCACTTGGTGTGGTGCATAATCTCTGGCCGCTGTAGCAATCATTTCAGGAAAAACGTCCAGTTTTTTAGCCAGATCTTTTTCTACTTCTTCATTCAGATAACTTAAATCAATTTGATCGATGGCGTTCATCGTGATTTGTTTTTCTTCTGCCTGGCGAAAGATGCTGCACACCCTTGCATGAGCATATTGTACATAATAAACAGGATTGTCGTTGGACTGCGATTTAGCTAAATCCAAATCAAACTCCATTTGCTGTTCATTTTTACGCATGCTGTAAAAAAATCGAGTTGCATCAACTCCCACTTCGTCACGCAATTCTTCCAGAGTTACAAATTCCGCTCGACGAGTGGACATAGATACACGCTCACCGCCACGGTGAAGGGAAGCCATTTGTACCAACAAAACGATAAACTGATCTAAATCATAGCCTAGAGCCTGAAAGGCCGCCCTGGTGCGGGCAACTGTCCCGTGATGATCAGCACCCCATACATAAATCAGTTTCTTAAATCCTCGACCAATCTTATTGACCATATAAGCTATATCGGCAGCAAAATAAGTATGACGTCCATTTTTGCGAATCACCACCCTGTCTTTTTCATCACCGAATGCACTAGCCTTAAACCACAGGGCTCCCTCTTTCTCGTAGATATGACCCTTTTCTTTTAAAATTGCCAACGCTTTGTCGATAGCACCTGAACGCTCTAGAGAACCTTCGCTAAACCATTCATCAAAATCGACTCGAAACTCATGCAAATCATCTTGAATTTGCTTGACCTGTATATCCAGGGCTAATCTCAAGACTTCATCTTTGTGCTCTTGGCCCAGACTGAGCCGCATATTTTCGATTAACTGATCAAGATGAACTTCCTCGTCCTGTTCAACACCTGTGACGAAAAAACCATCCATGATTGAGTTGAAATCGTTACCGTATTTAACCGCTATGCTTGCTGCAATATCAATGATGTATTCGCCTCGGTAGGCATTGGATGGAAATTCAATCTCAACTCCAAGCTGCTCTAAATACCTGAGCCAAACACTGAGCGCCAGAATATCCATCTGTCGGCCAGCATCATTAAAGTAGTATTCTTTGTGTACCTGGTAACCTGCAAAATCCAACAAACGTGACAAACTGTCCCCAAAAGCTGCCCCGCGGCCATGACCAACATGCAAGGGACCCGTTGGGTTTGCCGAAACAAACTCAACTGTAATTAAATCGCCGCCACCGATATTAACTTGTCCGTATTCATCACCCTTTTGCAAAACTTCTACAATTGAAGTGAATGATTGACTTTCATCAACAAAAAAATTGATAAATCCCGGACCGGCGATTTCAACTTTTTTGACCTGACCGGTTGCAGGTAGAGCTCGAGTGATTTTTTCGGCCAGTTCTCGTGGATTTTGTCCGGCTCTTTTCGCCAGAGCCAACGATACATTGCTGGCAAAATCGCCATGGGCTTTTTGCCTTGTACGTTCAATTTGTATTTCGATTTGGGCAGTGCCGACTGGCACATCACCTTTATCCTCAAGCTCTATTAGAGCTTGTCGGATCAATTCAGATAATTCGTGCTTCACTTTTTTAGTGAGATCAACATAGATATAGCCAGGGCATATTCTAACGCTTGCTTTAAAATAACAAAACGATTTATAAACGTGAAGTTTAGAAGTCGACCGCGTTTCAAACCTTGATAGGCTGTTTATGTCTTTACAAGCCCGTTCCGGCGTACATTTTGAATTGAAACATTGGCGTTTGAAAGTATTGAGTTGTTAGAAAGGCCGTTGTTTGCGAAGAATATAATTGATATAAGTCGTTAGCACCATCAAACTCAAAACTGCTGCAGTAAATACAATCAATCCACGGTGGGTCTGGACCTCAGCGATTAAGTTAACTTTCATCAGCACGACAAAAACAGCAACAGCAAATACATCAAGCATTGACCATCTAGCGACAGAAGTACTGAAAGATAATACTTTGCTACGCAAATGCTGATTACTAACAGGGAAATTCCAATTAATTATCAAAATGGCCAGTTTGATGATGGGTATGACTATGCTAAATAGTAATACAATAAAAAATAGCAAATACTGTTGTTCGGCATAAAGCGCCTTAACACCCGACAAAACTGAAAATGTGTTAGTAAAAAAGATTAATTGCTTGAATGTGATTAGCGGCATGACTAGGCCGTAAGCCAACAACACCGCAGTGGCCAGCAATAACAGGTTAATTAGCCAGTAATGAGTAACAGATCTTAGGGTTTGATTAAATTTTGATGGCATAACTTTAGTTTACCCCCTCTAACTCCCCCTTAAAGGGGGAGAATAACCTGTCCCGGCTTTATGCCGGGATCTCCATGTGAACCTGAGGAGTCATGTTATGGAGACCCCGGAACAAGTCTGGGACAGACTTGTCCGGGGCAAGTCAATACAAATCCAACGGATCGATATCAATCGACCAACGGACACGGCGCGTATGTTTGTCAGTTTCAAATAAATTTATCCATTCTGTTAGGAATTCACCCCTGGATTTGCGCGAATTACTCGTTACTAATAATTGTGCTCGATAGCGTCCACTACGTTTGGCCATAGGCGAAAATACCGGATCGAGCACCGTCACTTTGGCATTATTTTTAAGCAAGTCATGGGCGATTGCTTTAATCCAGTTCAAGAATTTTAGTGGTGATTGCTGATCGATTGCTGAAGAACGAACTAAAGCCAGATAACGATAAGGTGGAAAACCAGATTGTTGACGCAGTCTTAATTCCCGATTTGCGAATTCAATATACTCATGTTGCTGGACGTATTTATACAAAGGATGTTCGGGGAAATCGGTTTGAATCAAGACTTTACCTGTTTTTTGACCTCTACCGGCCCGCCCGGAAACCTGAATTAGTTGCTGTACCATAGTTTCTGTACTGTGAAAGTCGTGACCAAACAATCCTTGATCAGTATTAATTACGCCGACCAAAGTCACGCCAGGGAAATCATGTCCCTTAGAAAGCATTTGAGTTCCAACCAATATGTCTATGTTTTTTTTGCCGACCTCATTTAGCATCGTTTCTAATTCGTCTTTTTTTCGTATTACATCCCGATCAAGACGAGCAATTTTGGCATCGGGGAATAATTTAAGTAAGGCCGCTTCAATGCGTTGAGTGCCCTGGCCCAGTCTAATTAAAGAATCGCAGCCGCAGTGGCTACAGACATTATGATCTTGCTGCTCAAAACCACAATGATGACAACGTAAAGTCTGATCACCATGATAAGTCAATCTGGCATGACAACGATTACAATCAAGTGATTCACCACAAGACTTACATAAAATCACCGGCGCATAACCACGCCGATTTATAAAGATCAGACTTTGTTGCTTATTGGTGAGATTTTTCTCAATGGCATTGATTAAAGTCGTGCTTAAACCCTGTTTTACTAGCAATTGTTCCATCGCCAACAAGTGAATTTCCGGTAGAACTGCTTTACCGATACGCTCATTTAACTCCAATAGTTGATAGCGGCCACGCATGACATTGGCAAGGCTTTCTAGTGAAGGTGTTGCTGAACCCAGCAATATTGGCACTTTTTCAAGCTTGGCCCGCATCACAGCCACATCACGAGCATGATAACGAACACCTTCCTGTTGCTTATAGGACATATCATGCTCTTCATCGAGGATGATTAAGCCCAGATTTTCAATTGCCGTAAATACAGCCGAGCGGGTACCAATAATTACTTTTGCCTGTCCACTTGCAGCAGCGTGCCAGGCTCTGCGCCGTGATTTAGCCGTCAACCCTGAGTGTAAAACCGCAGCCTTATGGCCCAAACGACACTCAAAGCGGTTAATTAATTGAGGTGTCAGGGAAATCTCTGGAACTAAAACCAAAACCCCTTTATTTAACTTAAGATTTTCTGCAGCAAACTGTAAATAAATTTCTGTCTTACCGCTACCCGTCACTCCTTTAAGCAGGGTGACGTTAAAGCCGTACTGCTGTGAAAGTAAAGATTGATAGACGGATTGCTGGGTAATAGAAAGACGTAGCGCAGGTTCGATATCACCTTGATAGTCTGGCCATGATAACTTTGATGGCCGAGACTCAATGATTTGTTTATCGACTAACAGCTTTAAAGCACGACGCCAACTTGAATTGAATGTTTTGATTTGCTCTGTACTGGGGAACTGTGAGTTTGAAATTAAATATTCAAATAATTCTTTTTGTTTAGGTGCTTTGTTCAGACTTTGTCTAATCACCTCTAAATCCAGGCTCTGATTTAATTCATAATGAAGCTCAACATCTGTAACCCTAGGTTCGTAAATACCGGGTAAGGCTAGCTTGAACACCTCCCCCAAAGGTGATTGATAGTAATCGGCTACCCAGACAAGCAGTTTAAACAATGAAACATTGATCTGCGGTTGCTCATCAATGCACTCGCTAATAGATTTTATTTTCTTGGGAGCTAGAGTAGTGCTTGACTTGGTCTTGATCACGAGCCCGGTCTTTTTTTGCCTGCCAAACGGCACAACAACTCGAATACCTGGAGTAATCTGCTCTCGTAAACGGGTTGGAATCCGATAATCAAAAACCTTACGTAACGGCACTGCCAAAGCAATTTCAGCAATTAAAAGTTTATCACCTCTTTGCTGGGCTACCATTTACGACTCATTTTTAACTGCAAGTCTCTATATTTACGCTAACTTGTTGATCAATATATAGGTTTCATACTTACCCACAAAACCTGTGGATAAGTCTGTGGATAGAACGTTTTAAAATAGCTGAAATTTGTTCAAATTACGAGTTCTAACTGAGTTGCCTATTTTTTAGGCACAATATTAAATCCATATTTATCAATATCTTACGTGAATTCTTAGGCCCAAGACCTGTGGATAACTCTTGTAGAGTTATAATTAACTATGACAAAATAAGTTTTTGTGAATAACTCTTGTTCTAATAACCTAGTGTTAATGAAAAAACTTAATGTAAAGTCTTAAACTGTCGCATAAACCTCAAGAAAACTATAAAATCAGCGCCTTTATATTCTCTAAATAATTATTGCAATCAGAATGTTAGTACCAGTTATTCTCTCAGGAGGAGTAGGCTCACGGTTATGGCCGTTATCCCGTGCGCTTTATCCCAAACAACTGTTACCGCTTCTGGGTTCCAAAACCATGCTGCAACAGACCATTGATCGAGTCGACGATGGTGAATCCTTGATTATTGTCAGCCAAGAAATGCATCGTTTTTTAGTAAAAGAACAATTAGAGGAAATTGGACAGTCGCAAACACAGATTCTGCTGGAGCCTGCCGGGCGCAATACAGCTCCTGCAATTGCATTAGCTGCTTGGCAAGCATTAACAAAGGATAATGATTCATTATTATTAGTCATGCCTGCCGATCATTTGATCATAGACAAAGATGCATTTTTGCGAAAAATTCAAACCGCCCAGCAAACTGCAGAACAAGGTTTATTGGTCACTTTTGGGATTAAACCCCAATATCCTGAAACCGGGTATGGCTATATTAAGTCCGGGCAACTGATTAATAAAGGTTGCTATCGAGTTGATGAATTCGTTGAAAAGCCGGACAAAAACACAGCTCAACAGTATTTGAGCTCGGGTGATTATTTTTGGAACAGTGGCATGTTCTTGTTCAAAGCCAGTGTTTTTCTATCCGAATTAGAAAAATATGCCCCTGAAATCCATGAAAAAACCAAACTGGCATTCGAACATAAAACTACGGATGACAATTTTATTAGACCGGATAAATCTACTTTTGAATCTTGTCCACAGATGTCTATTGACTATGCTGTAATGGAAAAAACTGAGTTAGCTGCTGTGGTTCCGGCTGATATAGGCTGGAGCGATATTGGTTCCTGGACCTCATTATGGTACGCCTCAAATAAAGATCAAAGTAACAATGTTATTAAAGGTGACGTGCTTACAGAGCAAAGCAATAATTGCCACATTCATGCCGATCATCGTCTGGTTGCTGCAGTCGGTGCGCAGAATCTGGTTATTGTCGAAACCGCAGATGCCGTATTAGTGGCGGATAAATCGTCGGTTCAAAACGTCAAACAATTGGTTGATCAACTGAAGCTTAATGAACGTAAAGAAACACTGTTACATCGCAAAGTTTACCGCCCCTGGGGTTCTTACGAAGGTGTCGATCTTGATGATAAATTTCAGGTCAAACGCATATCAGTGAAACCCGGTGCCCAATTATCACTACAAAAACATCAACACCGGGCTGAGCATTGGGTAGTCGTTCGAGGCACAGCTACAGTGACTTGCAATGGCAAGGTTTTCGATGTCAATGAAAATGAGTCAACTTATATTCCTCTTGGTTCAGTTCATCGTTTAGAGAACAAAAAAGAAGGCTTACTTGAATTAATTGAAGTCCAAACTGGTGATTATTTTGGTGAAGATGATATTGTTCGGCTTGAGGATGTATATGGACGCGGTGAAACAGAATAAAGCAGTAAATAAATGAGTAAAACGGCATTAGTTACAGGTATTACCGGACAAGATGGTGCTTACCTGGCAGAATTTTTATTAGATAAAGATTATATTGTACATGGCATTAAGAGACGTTCATCGTCATTCAACACTGGCCGGGTCGAACATCTTTATCAGGATCGTCATGAGAAAGATATTAAATTTTATTTGCATTATGGGGATTTGACTGACTCAACCAACTTAATTCGGTTATTACAACAAACCAAACCAGATGAAATTTACAATCTTGGTGCCCAAAGCCATGTGGCAGTCAGTTTTGAAACACCTGAATATACGGCCAATTCTGATGCCCTGGGAACACTACGTTTACTTGAGGCGATTCGCATTTTGAATATGGAGAAAAATGTGCGTTTCTACCAGGCCTCGACATCGGAGCTTTATGGTAAAGCCCAGGAAATTCCACAAACAGAGAAAACACCGTTTTATCCGCGTAGCCCTTATGCTGTGGCAAAACTTTATGCTTACTGGATCACCGTCAATTATCGAGAAGCATATGGCATGCATGCTTCCAATGGCATTTTATTCAATCACGAAAGCCCAATCCGCGGTGAAACTTTTGTGACTCGAAAAATCACTCGTGCTGTTGCTGCGATAAAACAAGGCAAACAAGATACACTATATATAGGCAATTTGGATGCAAAGCGAGACTGGGGCCATGCACGTGATTATGTTGAAGGCATGTGGATGATGTTACAACAAGATCAAGCTGATGATTATGTGCTGGCCACTGGTGAAACCCATTCAGTACGTGAATTTGCTCAACTCGCATTCAAACATGCCGGTCTTGAAATCGAATGGCAAGGCCAAGGTCAAGACGAAACCGGCATTAATAAAGCGACTGGCAAAGAGCTGGTTAAAATAGACCCCAAGTATTTTCGCCCTACAGAAGTCGATTTATTAATTGGTGATGCATCAAAAGCTAAACAAGCGCTTGGTTGGTCACCCCAAACAAGCTTTGTTGAGCTGATTGAACAAATGGTGGACGAAGACATTAAACTTTTACAAAGTTAGGATAACGATGATTCCATTTATAGACTTAAAGTCACAATTCAAACAAATTGAACCAGAAATTCGAAGTGCAATTAATCGTGTTTTGGAACATGGTCAATACATCATGGGACCCGAGGTGTTTGAATTCGAAAAGCAACTAGCTGAATATTGTAATGTTGAACACGCCATTTCATGTTCAAGTGGTGCCGATGCTATTCTAATGTCACTGATGGCAAAAGGCATTGGTCCTGGCGATGCTGTATTTACTACGCCTTTTACCTTCTTTGCTACAGTCGAGATGATTTGTCTTGCCGGAGCGACACCTGTTTTTGTTGATATAGAACCCGGTGTTTATAACATTGACAGCAATAAGCTAGAAGATGCCATTGTACAAACCAAGCAACAAGGAAAATTAACCCCTAAGTGCATAATGCCTGTGGATTTGTTTGGTCAACCGGTTGATTACGATGAGATTAAGCAAATTGCACTCAAGCATGAATTAGTTGTGATTTCAGATGCGGCCCAGAGTTTTGGTTCCAGTTATAAAGGCCAGCCTATTGGCTGCCTCACAGATATCACTACAACCAGTTTCTATCCTGCTAAACCTCTAGGGGCTTATGGAGATGGTGGTGCAATATTTACCAATGATGATGAAGTTGCACAGACATTGAAATCGATCCGCGTCCATGGTCAAAGCGGCGAAGATAAATATGTTAATGATCGCTTAGGGATTACTGGTCGCCTGGATACCTTACAAGCTGCAGTATTGATTGAGAAACTTAAATTATTGCCCGACGAAATCACAAAGCGCAACCACATCGCCAAACAATATGACGAACTGCTTTATAAAAAAGTCGGTTTGCCTTATGTCAAACCCGAACGGATCAGCGCCTGGGCACAGTATTCAATCCTTGTTCCAAATCCCGAAGAACTTGCAAACCAATTGCGAGAAAATTCTGTTCCCAGCGCCAGGTTTTATCCTGTGCCTATGCATCTGCAAAATGCAGTCAAGCATTTAGGCTATCAGTCTGGTGATTTTCCGGTCACTGAAGACACCGCAACCAAAATCATCAGCCTACCGATGCATGCCTATCTTGAAGACGAGCAGATTCAACAATTAGCTGAGTCGATTTAGTCTAGTCTGAATGAAGCCAGACCAACCGGGCAGTCAGCTTCTACATACCTGTAAAGTGGCCCTGCCTGAAAAAGGTGGCGTTCAAATCGTGGCTAATGAAGTCCTTAGATCAGTCTCAGAGAGCTTTGCCTCCACCCTGGTGTCAACCCGTGGTAATCAGAGAGGCACACCTCCTGCCATCAAAAATCTTAGTTATAGTCTCAAAAGTCCCTTTTTTGAACTTAAATCGCTACCCATCACACCAGGACTGATTCTAGAGCTTTGGCGTCGAGCAAAGTCTGCTGATATTTTTGTGGCGCACTACCCTTTCCCATTAGCTGACCTGGCAGTTGGTCTGGCTCCAAAAAGATTCACTAAAATCATCGTCTATTGGCATTCGGATATTTTTGAACAGCGGTTGTTAAAAAAACTATTAGCACCATTTACCCGAATTATGCTCAAGCGAGCAACAGCAATTGTGGTGGCATCGCCTAAGCTGATCGAACACTCCGAATTTCTGCCTCACTACCAATCAAAATGTGTGGTCATCCCGTTTGGCTATCAACCAAATTTACAGGTTCACACTGAAGATCAAGGCTATTATTTATGCATCGGTCGTCATGTTAAGTACAAAGGCATCACTCAGTTACTTCAAGCCATACCTAATACCAATATCAAACTCAAACTAGTCGGCACCGGGCCATTACTGGATCAGCATATTGAACTTGCCAAACGCCTAAACATTGAACCAAGAGTCGAATTTATCCAAAATGCCAGCGATGAGCATATTGTTGAGTTGATTAGTCAGTGCAGAGCCTTAATCCTACCCTCGGTCTCGCCGAATGAAGCCTTCGGCCTGGTGCAGATCGAAGCCATGTCATTGGGCAAACCAGTGATTAATACCGCTCTGCCTTCTGCGGTGCCTTGGGTGGCGCGTGATGGTAAAGAGGCTATCACTGTACCGCCGGCGGATCCGGAGAAGTTAACTGACGCCATTAATCGATTAGAACAAGATCAATCACTGCGCCAACAACTGGCTGGAAATGCATTTGAACGTTGGCAGAACACTTTCAATCTGGACAAATTTCATGCCCGGACATTGGAATTATTCACTCGAATATACGACGGCAATGGTAGTCCTTCATGTTAGGCATAGTCACCGTTCAATGGAATTCGTCAAAACTCACTTGCCGGTTGCTTGATAATCTTCACGAACAATTATCAGAATCTACTCCCTTAGTTATTGTTGATAACGGCTCTGACGAGGGGCATTTAAATAAACTCAAACAAAAACTCGGTGAACTTTTTAGTGAAAATAACCAAGCTGAAAATCCCTCCGTCACCTTGATAGAAAATCAAAACAACAGTGGCTTTTCACGGGCAAACAATACCGGCATTGATTACTTAAATAAAACATCTAAAACTTGGATATGGTTGTTGAATAACGATTGTCAAATCGGCCATGGCGTCATTAATCAGCTCAGCAAGCAGTTAGAAAATTCCTCGGCAGGCTTGTTGGGTACTAAAATTATCGATCAAAATGACCAGCTCGAAACCTATGGCGGCTATGTGTTGGATAAATGGACCAGCCGCTACAAAGCCGTCACACAGACTAACTCATCGGCTCTACATAATGATCTGTTTTATCCCAGTGGAGCCTCCCTGCTTATTCATCGAAACGTAATCGAACAATGCGGTTTATTGGATGAAACCACATTTTTATATTTTGAAGAAATCGATTTGTGCTTGCGAGCAAAACAAGCTGGATTTAGTGTCGGTATATTACCTGAAGTAGTAATAAACCATTTGGGAGCAGGAAGTTCTATGGACTCCAACCTGAAAAATCTCAAAACCTATCATGAAACTTGGAGTACACTGTATTTTTACTCCAAGCACCAAAAACTATTATTTCCATTCGTTCTTATATTCAGAACGATTGTAAAAATCATCATGCTTCTAGTTAAATCACGAAACAGTGAAATCAAGTCAGTGATAAACGCTACGATCGATTTTGTGTTGAACAAAAACAAAGATTTAGCGCCTGTGAAAATAACGAACGTAAATCACTATCAATGACCAAATCAATTCACATTGGTGTAGATGCGCGGCCATTGTCCAGGAACACAGGGGGCATAAGGCGATATCTCGAATGCCTATTAACGCAGATGACAAAAAATGTGGGAACTCATTTTAGTTTGTATAGTGATGGCCCGATTAATACGGAGAAGTTTCTCAACCATAAAAATATCACTGTTCGTATGACTTCAAACTATAAAAATCTAAGCAAACTCTCATGGCAGTGGCAAATCAGCCAATGGTTAAAGCAAGATACGCCTGATATTTTCTGGGCGCCACGTCATCATGTGCCATGGAAAATTACCCAAAACATCCCTGTTATCGTTACGATTCACGATGTAATTTGGAAAACTCATCCTGAAACTATCGAACCGTTGCGATTACTAAATGAAAGATTATCGATGCCGCACGCTATCAATAGAGCGAATGAAATAATAGCCATTAGCCAAACAACAGCCAACCAGATCATCAATATATGGCCGTCATCTAAGTACAAAGTAACTGTTATCAAACTTGGAGCAACTGAATTTCCACTGAGTTTAGACCACAGTGATTCACTTGAACAAAACTACTTTTTAGCGGTGGGTACAATTGAACCAAGAAAAAATTACCTACGCTTAATCCAGGCCTTCGATCATTGGGCTAATCAAAATTCGGGAATAGACTTAGTTTTAGCAGGTCACTATGGTTGGCAAACAAAAGCATTTAATCAACAATTAAAACTCACTAAAAATTGTCATCGTATTCATGTTGTTAATAATGCAGATGATGAGCAACTTGCCCGTTTATACAAAAATGCCAAGGCGTTTATACAAATCTCTTTATCAGAGGGTTTTGGCATGCCTATAACTGAGGCCAAACAGTTCGGTCTACCATTAGTGCTTTCGGACATCCCCATATTTCGTGAGATCAACCCTTCGGGGGCTGTCTGGACAGATCCATTATCAATAGACTCAATTACAGATAGCCTAGACAGAGTATCTAATGCAATCCATCGAGAACAAGAACAACTGCTGGCATCCTGGAATTCTATCAGTGGGCAAATGCTTGATTTATTTCAATCTCATTATGAAAAAACACTTTCGAAGTAGTCGAAAATTCGTGTGGATAAAAATCGTATAATTCACAACTCTTTTTATCAATACCTATTAGTAAAATTCAAATTTTGTTATGACTAAACAGAAACACAGCATCAGCCCCTATTACAATACCAAACATATTAATGAATACTCGGAAGATGGTGATCATCGGCAATTTATTGGCGGTTTATGGGATGAGATGGGACAATTACAATTTGATTTTCTAAAGTCTAATGGATTACTGCCAGGCCACCGGTTACTTGATATTGGTTGTGGGTGTCTGCGTGGCGGTGTTTATTTCGTCGACTACTTAGAGAATAGTAATTATTTCGGCACTGATATGAATCAGTCATTGCTTAATGCCGGTTATCATATTGAGTTAAAAGACAAAAGTATTCAGGAGAAAATTCCAATAGAAAATTTATTGTGTGACGAAGAATTTGATTTCTCAAGCTTCGAAACAAAATTTGATTTTGCATTGGCAGTATCCGTTTTTACTCATCTACCTTTAAATCTTATTCGCCAATGCCTAGAAAGATTAAGCACTGTGATGAATAACAATGGTGTGTTTTTTGCTACAGTTTTTGAATGTGGATCTAATCACGAAACCTGGAAACCTTTATCTCATCAACCAGGAAATATCACTACATATGGAAGCAAAGACCCTTACCATTATTTTGTCGATGATTTCGAACACATCTGCAAATATTTGCCATGGAAATTTGAGTACGTCGGAAACTTTGGGCATCCACGTAATCAAATGATGTTAAAGTTTTCTTATATTGGATAAAAATATTCAACAACAGAACAATGCAAGATTCTTCGTTCAGTTATAAAACCTTACTTTCAACAGTCGTATATTAAAGTGATGATTCAATGTTCTTAGTGGCAGGTATCCCAAGAGCTTCCACTACTTTGGTAGCCAAACTCATATCTCTGACCGATAACGCTTTTTGTTATGCAGGGGAGACTCATCTCATTCCCTTTTTACACCGATATTTCGAGTTTTTTCCCTGTCATCCCGAAAAAATCGACCACATTATTCATGAACTAAACCAAACGCTCACTTTAACTATGCTGGAGGCTCCAAGATATAATGTTAGCAAGGGAGCACATCCAGGAAACTTGATTTTCGATGAATCCCATGTCAAGTCATTAATCGATCAAGTTCGACCATTTCTAAGAAACGGGATTTATGGTGCACGATTATTCAATCATGCATTAACTGCTTTGGAGAATGTCTTAGCCGAAGTCTCACCACGAAAAATTTTAGGAGAGAAAACGCCAGACAATTTATATGCACTGGCAAGTTTTAACCAGCAAACGACCACCAAGAGTCTAATAGTCATACGTGAACCTTTTGGAGTCTTAAGATCTATGGATTTAAGGGTCAAAGGCAACGACCCATACTCCGGAGTTTTCGGTGGTGGTGTTGAATCTAATATAGGTATTTATCTGGAATCCATGCATGCCGTAGCTCAAATAAACAAACATGGTAATTCTCAGTTAGTTCATTTTGAGAACTTGGCCGAACATCCGATTGATACTGTTAAGAAGATGTACAGATTTTTTGGCTTGACCATTGATAAGCAGATTGAATCTTTCCTAGAAAATGGAGGTAATCAAGCCCTTGCCGATAAAGCACCTATGTATTACCAGCGGTTAAAATTAAAAACCGATAATAGTAGTTTTAATCAAAATGACTTATGGAAGATTCTAAATTTGACACGCGAATCGAGAACCTCCATAGGTTACTCGGATGAAGAACTATCAAATATGGGCTTTGATTTATCTTCAATCAAATTCGAAGGTAGTGTGAAAAATCACCTAGTACCTATATTTGGTTTTAACGTGCCAGATATATCTCCATCAAGAATATGGAATAGAAAGTTACTTAATTGTTGGATGAAGGGCCGAGCACAGTTAGTCTTATACATAAAGAAGATCAGATCAGTAAATCTTACACTTAATTTCATCAGCGCTTATCCTGAAAACTTACTCAAGGATAACCGTATCAGCTTGCAAGTAAGCGCAAACAATGCCGTTTTAGAGAAAACCCATGTAAGTGCGGGGTTAAACAACACTACAGTGACTGTAAATTTATCGAGTGATATTTTCCTTGAGATGGGTAATAAAGCAGGTTACTTAATGATCGATTTAGAACCCGAAATAAGCTATTGCCCAGCGGCACATAGTGAGAGGAACTGGGATACACGAACACTTTCATTCCAACTCACAAGCTGGTCCCTGAAAAACGCCTAAGATGTTTTTGGTCAGTGGCATTCCCAGATCTGGTACAACCGTAATTGCCGGATTTCTTTCGCTTGATGAACAACTATTTTGTTATTCCACTGAAACACATTTGTTGTCTTTTTTACATCATCATTTTTCCGTCAGACCATGTAATAAAAGTAATATTGATGCTGTCACCAATGAACTGAATAGACATCTAACCAGTAGTTTAATTGAAGCGCCAGCAGCCAGTATAAACAGAGGATACGGGCATCAAGGTTATGCCCTAATCGACTCATCTCATATTAAATTTATTATCAGCGAAGTATCGTCTGCACTGACCAAAGGAGTCTACGGGTTTGAGTTGTTTAAAAAAGGACTCAGTATTCTTGAGGAAGTGTTTTCAGGTATTTCAAGTCGTCAACATAAAGGTGAAAAAACACCGGATAACTTATTCGCAATTGCGAATTACGGTTTAGACGCACCAGTCGACAACTTTGTGGTGATTCGTGAACCTTTTGGAACTTTGTTGTCGATGCAAGACAGAATAAAAAACAACTACCCCCATTCTGAAGTTTTCAAAGGCTCCATTGAATATCAAATAGGTCTTTACTTGCGTTATGCTGATGCTGCCCATTGTGCGTTAAAGCTTGAATCCAGCCATCGAGTAGCATTTGAAGACGTTGCTCACCAACCACAAGAATCCATATCGCGGTTATATGCGGTCTTTAATCGAAAACCATCAGCGGAAATTCTCGATTTGGTTCAACATGGCGGCAGACAAGAAGTGGCTGATCGTGCGCCCATGAAATACCGTAAACCATTACGTGTAAAAACGGATCTTAGCACTTTCAGTTTAACTGATCTTTGGAAAATCAATCTTCTGACAAAACATGCTAGAGAATCTATAGGCTATGACGATACATTCCTCAAAGCACTTGGGCTCGTGATCCCCACACAATCACCAGGAAACAAACTGGAAACTAAATTAGTGGCTATGAGTGGCTTTCATTTTCATGATAATGATGGAGAGATGTCCAATACAGTAAAAGGCCTGTGGTCAAGTGGCCAATCAAAATTAATCGCTTATCTGGAACAATTTAAATCTTACAGAATTACCTTAGAAGTATTAACTTTATATCCAGATAAAATCATTACTGAAGAACAAGTTATATTGACGACTCTTGTAAACGGCAATATTCAGGACGAAATTAAGATTAGCGCCGGATTAAATCAGTATTCGATTGATATCCTGCTAAGCCCCGAGGATTTACTATCAATGGACAAGAGCGCTTATGCAATACTCGACATCAATTGTTCGAGTTCGTTTTGCCCGTTAATTGACAGTATTGACAGTGCTGATATACGCCGCCTTGCATTTCAGATTGTCGACTGGAATATTTCCTAGGCATTCATGTTTTGATTTTTTTATAGAGTACTAATTCAAATAATAGTTGCTATTGTCATAGTAGCTTATAAAATCATTTGTTACACTGTCAGCAAACCTATAGTCGGGTTCAGCCTTGATGGAAAAACTACTCAACTCATCATATGCATTGCTGCTAAAGAATGAGGTGGACCCTATAGGTTGGACAGAAAGTTTGGTTTTATAAGTATGCTTCTGTTGATTTAACTTGATCATTTATATTGCTACGTTGAGTAACTGTAAATCAGCATAATACACGTCATCAGGCTTGGCCTTCAAGGTTTGGTGCTTGCGTTTGGTATTGTAGAACTGGAAATAATCTTTTAATTGATCCTTAGCCTGTGAGATGGATTCATAGGCATACAAATAGACTTCTCCATATTTCACACTTCGCCACAGGCGTTCAATAAAGACATTATCCAGCCATTGACCTTTGCCATCCATGGAGATTTGGATGCCATTTTCTTTAAGTACCTGAGTAAACTCATGACTGGTAAATTGACTGCCTTAATCGGTATTGAATATCCCAGGACAACCGTAACGATTGATCGCCTGCTTTAAGGCCTGTACACAAAAGTCCGTATCCATGACGTTGGACACGTTAAAGGCCAATACCTTTCTAGAATGCCAGTCCATAATGGCAATCAGATAGGCAAAGCCTTTGGCCATCGGCAAGTACGTGATGTCAGCGGCCCAAACCTGGTTGGAGTGGTTAATTTCAAGGTCTTTAAGCAAATACGGATAGACTTTGTGAGCTTTGTTCATCCGGGAGGTGGTTTTCTTCGGATAAACCACCACAATGCCCATCTGTCGTATTAATCGCTGTATCCGCTTACGATTGACCGTTAAGCCATAGTCATCGAATAACGGATCACGTAGCCGCCGGGAGCCGTAAAAGGGGTATTTCAAGTACAGCTCATCTAAAATTCGCATCAGCTTAATATCTTCATCGGATATTACCTTCGGTTGATAATAGGCACTGGAACGGGAAATCGATAAGAGCTGGCATTGTCTGACAACCGGCAAGGGTTGAGCCGAAGTGATCTTCTTCTTGCGCTCGGCCTGGCTCATGGCTTGAGCACTTTCGCTAAAAAATCATTCTCCATGGTCAGCTGACCGATCTTGGCTTGTAGCGCCTGGACTTCACTTTCGTGGTCTTTACGTGTGTCTACTCCAGATTCAAATAAGCTCACCACATTTTCCTTCAGGTTATTGCGCCAGCTCTGGATTTGATTAACGTGAACATCATACTCACTGGCCAATTGGGCCAGGGTCTTTTCCTCTTTTAAGGCTTCTAAAGCTACTTTAGCCTTGAAGGCCGGTGAATGATTACGGCGTTTTCGTCGCATATCTGTTCCCTCTTCAGTTAGGTTGAAAATTTAACAGAATTCACACTTATAACACTGTCCAACTTTTGGGGTCCACTTCTGAAACGAGGGTCCCCGCTCAATAGGCCCTACCGGCTGCCTCATAAACACTGATTACTATTAACATAATCAACACTACAGTACGGTAGTAACGTTAAAAACTATTAATCAAAACTGTGAACTTGTTCACAACATTTTTTAAATTAGCTTGTTATACTGAAATCACTTTAATGGGGTATTAAATTTTCGATTCATAATAAAACCTAATTAAAGAGAGTTTAATTAAATTAACCAAAAGTTGAGGAAACTATCATGTTTAATAATATTTTTAAATCATTAACTAAATTAAGCCTGGGACTTGCTTCAGGATTGCTATTACTAAGCTCGCCTGCCCAAGCGACTGACTTTAACTATCACGGTACCGAGTGCATGACGGCAAATCTTGCTCAAGGTCAATTATTTGCCTGGAACAAGGACGGCATTACTAATAATTCAGCAATTTCTTTATTCGTCATCTGCCCGATGACCTATAACCGCGATGAAATTACAGCGTTTGCCACACCCAGAGCAAATGTACAGGTGTCAGGGTATTTAGGAAATTTGGTACCTAATGGAACAAATTTCCAATGTTTGGTTCGATTTTTTGTCGCACAGGAACTTGGCGTACCTGAACCGAATGATGATCATTTAATCATTGCAAACGTACCGTTAAACGGTGTTAGCCAAGATTTTGCAGGTCAAGGTGGTGACATCGACACTGCTACTAGTAGCACATTTAATGTATCGAATTCGCAGCAAGGTTCAGCACATTTGTTATGCCTAATTCCAAGAGGTTCTACCTTAATGACGTATGGCATCGATTTTTTCGAATAATCTACCTAGTAAAACTTTAATCATCACTCCCGATCTGAATTATTTTCAGATCGGGAGTTTTCGTATTAGAAGACAGAAAGTGTTGATTAAGGAAGGACAGGCAATTCAGCACCTTGCTTGGCGAAATAAATCTCCAAATCCATCGTCCCGTCTTGCCGCCGGTATTCTTTGGTAGTGCTTTGACCTAAGTGTTCTATAGCTTGCATATAAACCCGCCCATCAAGCTCAAACTGTGCCATCGGGTCCATATCCAATGGATAATTGATCACAACCTTACAATAATCCCCACCGCATGACACTGAATTTAGACTAACACCTTCCGTCCATGACTGATCAGAAGAAATCAATTCCTCATAAGACGCAGTGATTTGTTGACTCAATCCATCATCTGCATTAGTGGTAATCGTATTGTCCAGATCTAAAAAATATTGCTGCCGGACTGCTTGTTGTTGTAATACTTTTGCTGATACTTGACCGCTATCGAGATCTTGCTGAACCGGTTCTTGGTATTCCTCTTCAACTGTTGCCGGCGATTGATCCATATTTGCAAGACGATTAGCTTCTAAATCCCTGCCCAATCTATCAAGCTCAGTTTCAATTGATTCGAATCGTTCTTCAAACGTTAAACTGATTTCCTCTAAGCCATCTAATTTTTCTGACATTTGCTTATCTGAAGCATGCATTTTTTGCATTAATCCAACTAATTTTTTTAATCGAACGTTAACGCTTTCCGTTTGTTCATCAGACAACGCTGTTTTGGGTTGTTGTTCTGTGACGGGCTCTTCAGGAATGACCGCATTCGTAGTGGTTTGTTCTGACGCTGCAATTTTCTCATCTGTGGATTGAATATTGAGCGCCAGAAATCCTCCGGCAAAACCTGCGATTGCCGCAATCAATATTAATAAAAAGTTTTTCAAAATGTGGCTCCTATGATGGCCATTTTATCGGCTTCTATGATTTTTTGTTCAAGTTGACGGTTACAAAATGTTTAACAAAATTAAATTACATTAAATACAAGCCACCGTCAAATTGGGTTTTTACAATCAGCAATAAATACTGCACAGCTAACTAATAGAATAATACACAGCATCCATTCTGCGAAAGTTTTTAGTACATACAGTTGTTAGCAGCTCTTTGCAACGATTAAACAGCTGCCACCGAACATCATTGGTTTGTTTCTTTTTATATTTTCAATTTCTGGTTGTAATACTGCATTCAGGATGCTTCTCGTTTTATTATTCTTAACCGCATGATCTCGTGTGATGTTGTTGTTTTTACTACCTTTGCTCTTTAAGCCTAATTTATATGGTAACGTACGAAGGAAAAAAATAGGAAAAGGCAAAAACCTAAAAATATGTGATGAAAACTCGATCTCAAAGCCTGCTGATTTCAGAGTATTCGAGATACTATCTAATGTATACCTGCGGAAATGACCGGCCAAATCATCCTCTTCTGACCATAGCCAAGAATAAGAGGGAACCGTTGCATATAAATAACCACCTTTTTTTAGTAAAGACTTTATTGTCTTTAGGAAAGCCAGATCATCCTCAATGTGCTCTATAACGTCAAATAATCCTACCGCAGGTATTGAGTAGGACTTAAAATTTGCCGTATCTATAGTTGCACAAATTACATTATTGATGCCTCTTTTTTTGGTATTCAAACAGCCTGTTGGACCGGGCTCAAGCACGACCATATCATATCCCGCGTTAGCGAGTCCCCACGATACAAAACCATTACCTCCGCCTATATCAAATATTGCTTCGCCTTGCTCAGGCGGGTAAGCATTAACAATAGAAATAATACAGTTGTTGCGATGTTTGAACCAAAATGAATTCTCCTCTATTGAAACACAAGCTTCATTACCGTCTGATGGGTATGATATGTCCTCGGTATTTCCACTATACCAAATCCCATTTTCTGCTAATTCAAGCCCGGTAGTGATTGTTTGTATGTTTATCATTTTTACTCTCAAAGTTCCTCTAATAATTTCCAAGGATACTGTCTAAATAATAAATCGGTCTAAAATACCATAATTGAATAGCAAATCATCGAATAAAAAAACACTAGCAGAGAATAATGTTTTAAGTATTCTGATTGGGGCGAAGCAAACAATCTGGATAACAAGAAGTTGGTTGTACTCAATCCCAAGATATTTGTTATTCAGTCAATCATATACCGCTATACTACCCACATATTTGGTTAACTGTTAACTAAAAGAAAAGTAGCTTAGCTACTGACTAAACCTAAGTAATGCATTAATAATATAAACGAGTCAATTTTGCTGCAGTAGTATATTTAAAGAATCTATAATGAAGAGAGTTGCTATAGTTCAATCAAACTACATACCATGGAAAGGATATTTTGATTTAATGGCTTATGTGGATACGTTTGTTCTATACGATGATATGCAATATACGCGTAGAGATTGGCGAAACCGAAATAAAATTAAAACACCATATGGTTTGAAATGGTTAACAATTCCTGTGAAAGTGAAAGGTAAATATCAACAAAAAATAAACGAGACTGAAATCGCACAAAAAGCTTGGACACATGATCATTGGCAAAAGCTATACCAAAATTATAAAAAAGCACCCTTCTTTGAAGTGACATCTGAGTGGCTTGAGCCGCTATATACTGAACTTGAAGAGAAGAATCTATCCAGAATCAACAGAATTTTCATCGAAAAGATATGTGCCCAATTGAGTATTAGCACCAAGATCTACGATTCCAGTAAATTCAGATTAGCACAAGGAAAAAATGAGTGCCTTGTTACAATATGTGAACAGTTGGGTGCAACGGAGTATATTTCTGGACCGGCCGCAAAAGACTATATCGATGAAAATCTATTCAAACAGCGAGGCATTAAATTGTCGTGGTTCGAATACGGTGACTATCCGAGTTATGCACAGCTTTGGGGGGACTTCGATCACTTTGTTACAATTCTTGATTTGTTCTTTAATGCGGGAAAGAATGCGCCAAAATACATGAGATATGTCAAATGAAACTGTCCATTGTCGCTACGCTATATCAGTCTAGTTCTTACATTATTGAGTTTTATCAACGTGTTACCAAGGTCGCACAACAATATGCAAAAGATGATTATGAAATTGTTCTTGTTAATGATGGTTCACCAGATGATAGCTTACAACTAGCAGTTGGATTAACAAAAGACGATAACCACGTTGTCGTTGTTGATTTATCTCGTAATTTTGGACACCATAAAGCCATGATGGCCGGCCTTGCGCATGCTAAGGGAGAACAAATTTTTTTGTTGGATAGCGACCTTGAAGAAGAGCCGGAGTGGTTAATCGAGTTTAGCAACAAGCTAAAAGAACTTGAATGTGACGTGATTTATGGGGTGCAAAAAGAACGGCGTGGGGGAATGATTGAACGCGCATCTGGGTACATCTATTATTCTCTTTTCAGATTTTTTACTAAAATCCCCCAACCAAATAATATTGTAACAGCTCGATTGATGACGAAACGCTATGTTGATGCTTTGCTATTACATACAGAGAGTGAGATAAATATTGGTGGATTGTGGATGATAACTGGTTTTGAGCAGCATAAATATCAGTTAGTTAAACATAGCAAGAGTAAAACTACTTACACTTTATCCAACAAGCTAAGCCATTTAGTTAATGGGATTACCTCATTTAGTAATCTGCCTTTAGTATTTGCATTCTATACGGGATTAACAATATCCATTTTCGCAGGCTTATATGTGCTCCGGTTGATTATTAATTATTTCTTTTTCGAAAGGCCCATTGATGGTTATACGTCGTTAATTGCTTCGATTTGGCTGCTAGCAGGAGTAATACTGTTTTTTATTGGAGTGCTTGGAATTTATGTGGCCAAGATATTTTCTGAAGTAAAAAATCGACCGAATGCTATAGTCAAAAACATCTACAGTAAAGAAAATGTTAACAAAAAATACACTCATAGCAACGCTAATTGAAGCAGTCATGTCTATCTTAGTAACTAATGAAAACCACCTCTTACAAAATGTTACTTTGTCACATGACAGTAATCCTCAAAAAACTACATTTTTGGTTTCAAAAACATGATAAAAAAACTCGTTATTTTCGGTTTCAAGGACATAGCTGACCTCGCGCATTACTATTTTACCCAGGACTCAGATTATGACGTAGTAGCGTTTACTGTAGACAGTGACTATAAATCATCAGATGAATACAATGGCCTCCCCTTAGTCGCATTTGAAGAATTGACAGAGCATTATCCGCCAAACCAATTTGATTTGTTTATTGCTATGGGCTATTCGAAACTCAATCAACTTCGTAAAGACCGCTATAATGCCGCTAAAGATAAAGGCTATAGGCTAGCTTCATATATTAGCTCACAGGCAACCGTGCTAAACAACAATAAAATTGGAGATAATTGCTTTATTCTCGAGGATAATACTATTCAACCATTCGTAACAATTGGAAATAATGTCACATTATGGAGTGGTAATCATATCGGCCATCATTCCAGAATCGAAGATCACACATTTTTAGCTTCTCATATTGTTGTTTCGGGTCGTGTATCAATTGGTGAACAATGTTTTATCGGGGTGAATGCGACAATACGTGATCATATTACTGTTGGTCACAAATCAGTGATTGGTGCTGGCGCTTTATTACTTGACTCAACTGACGATGAGTCGTTATTTGTAGGATCAGCGTCTAAGAAATCAAGAGTACCGAGCACCAAGCTAAGGAAAATCTAGGTTCAGAACTGCATTTTTCAGCTTAAAAAATATGAGTTGGCAAAAACTTGGAAAATTATACGAATGCGGGGGTCTACATCCAAAACTGCAGTCACATGCTGCAAATCCACTCCCCATGCATCTAGAGAGAGATACTTACCATATCTTTTTCAGTGCAAGAGACAACCAAAATAGATCATCTGTCGGTGCAGTTGATATCGATATAGTACAGCAGAGGGTGATTCGTGAGTACAATAAGCCAATTTTCGAATTCGGAAACGGCGATAGTTTTTATTCACATGGGGTAAGCATAGGCAACATCTATAAAGTAGATAACCAAGCATATATGTTATTCATGGGCTGGAAAAACCCGCCTGGAAAACATTGGTATGGTGAAATTGGGCGCTTATTGGTAAAAGCAGATTTATCCTTAGAACTTGAATCTGAAACTCCATTTCTGGGCTTAGACGATACTGATCCAATTAGTCTTTCATATCCATGGGTCATGAAGCTGAATGATCGTTATTTGATGTGGTATGGATCAACAATAGAATGGGATGCCGGCAATGGTGAAATGTTGCATATCATCAAGTACGCTGAATCTAAAGATGGTCACTCATGGATAAAACAAAACTATCCTATTCCCTATGCTTTGGGATGGGCGCAAGCTTTTTCAAAACCAACTGTTGTTCAAAACAGTATGGGAGAATTTACGATGTGGTTTTCCTACAGGAGTGGAGACGGTTCAAAATATAAAATCGGTTCGGCTAAAAGCTACGATTGTAGAAAATGGGATATGTCACTAGAAAATAACACGATAATGCTGTCCAACTCAGGCTGGGACTCGCAAATGATTGAGTATCCATTTGTATTTCAACATAATGATAATATTTTTATGTTGTACAACGGCAACCAATTTGGTAAAAGCGGATTCGGACTTGCAGTTTGGAAAGATTAGTACCACTCAAATCGAATAAATTTAGAATTGTGATTAAAACTTAACATCAATCACCGTAATTTGATTTGAAATATCATGCTTGCTTACTATTATGCCGTTCGACAAAAACCCACTTATAGTTAAAAACCCCTGATTGATTATGTCGAAAATCCCGTTTAATCGCCCCTACTTAACTGGCAAAGAGCTTGTTTATATTAAACAGTCGCACAATCTAGGTCAATTGTCCGGTGACGGCCCTTTTACAAAAAAGTGTCAACAATGGCTAGAAGGGCAAGGAAATGTTAATAAGTCATTACTGACACATTCATGTACAGCAGCTCTAGAAATGAGTGCTTTGTTATTAAACATCAAGCCTAATGATGAAATCATCATGCCTTCTTACACATTTGTATCGACTGCTAATGCATTCGTTCTACGAGGAGGTGTACCTGTTTTCATTGACATACGTGAAGACACACTAAACATGGATGAAATCCTGATCGAGGCTGCAATCACAGAGAAGACAAAGGCGATTGTACCCGTCCATTATGCAGGCGTAGGTTGTGAAATGGATGCAATAATGGACATTGCAAAACGGCATGATTTGTATGTGATAGAGGATGCAGCGCAAGGCGTGATGGCTAGTTACAAAGGCAAATCACTAGGCAGCATTGGAGATGCGGGGGTTTTAAGTTTCCATGAAACTAAGAATGTTGTTTCAGGCGAAGGCGGTGCGATACTACTTAATAGATCTGATTGGATTAACAGAGCAGAGATAATACGTGAAAAAGGTACAGACCGAAGTCAGTTTTTTCGCCATCAGGTAGATAAATATACGTGGCAGGATTTGGGTTCATCTTTTTTACCTGGTGAGTTGACCGCAGCATTTTTGTGGGCACAATTTGAACAAGCAAAAGAAATAACTAATCGTCGCCTCAATTCGTGGGAAATTTACCATCAATTACTGGTTTCCATGGAAGATCAATCTGTTATTCGGAGACCAATTATTCCATCAGACTGTCAACACAATGCACATATGTATTATGTGCTTCTGTCTGATGGAATAGATAGATCAAAGGTGTTAGATTATTTGAATAATCAGGGTATAAACACGGTATTTCACTATGTGCCTCTTCATTCCTCACCTGCCGGAAAATTGCATGGACGTCAAAGTGGTCTGCTTAAGAACACAGATAGCCTTTCATCAAAGCTTATCCGTTTACCACTTTGGATTGGAATTACCCGTCAAGAACAAAAGTATGTTGTGGACTCGCTTAAGCAAGCGCTCGAGCACTCAACTGTATAACCCGGCGCCATTGAATTTCAATTACCATATATTGAAATCTTGAATTAGTTAAAACATTTAGAAATTAAGGCTTAACGCTAAGATAACCAGCATGAAGACATGATTACTTTCTAATCACTTGTGGCAGCATTAAAATTTTCAAACAGTTCCTACAAAATGGTTTTATCTACTTCATCAGCAAGATAGGAATAGCTAAATGAAGTTTTTTAAAACTAGAACGTCATCATTTTTGTTAGGGTCGATTATTCTTATATTTACGCCATTACTACTATATCAGTATTTCGTTTCTGGCATCTATAGTTGGCATATTCAAAAAACCGGCAACCAGTTATCATTTCTCTATGTATTATCAATACTGGGTATTGCATGCTTCTTTAAATCTAGAATCATAACTAATGTATTACTTGTTGGACTGATTTTACTTTATGCAATTTTTACAGGTGTAATCGGGTCCTTAATACTTGTAATTTATTATTTTTTGGCATTTTTTTTGCTAGGTTTTAGGTATAACAAATTAGGACTAGCCCTACAACTTTCCTATGGAATATTATTTTTTGTAATTATCCGATCATCGTTGTCGATTTTTCTTGATGACTTACTGATCAACGAATTTATATTCATCATTATTGTTTCGCTATTGTGCTTCTCAAGCATAAATTCGAAAGAATCTTTTCACAGCACTATTTTAAAAAGCGTATCGATCATTGATAGAAAAATAATAGTTTTAATTTTTGCATTAATTACGGTTGGATTAAACATAGCAACAATTAATTATGATCTTGATTCGTTATGGTATCCATTGAGAAGTAATGCATTGTATTTTGATGGAGATTTTTTTGCTGATAATGGATTTTATGGACAAGTTCACTTTTATCCTAAACTGTGGGAATCTTTAACGAATAATATTTTTATTGAATACAATTATTCGTACGGATTAAGTTTATGCTCAGCGCTATACATTGCCATAGCCACCATAATTCACGAGCTCTTTGATAAAAACAAGATTCTGAATACATTGATAGTTATCACGACACCTGTCATTGTTGGTCTATCCTTTTCCTTAAAAACTGATTTACTTTTGTTAACAGTTTTTCTTATTTCATTCATCGCCGTTGAGAAACGCAGATATGATCTTGTCATCTGTGCTTTATTGCTATCTTTTTGTATTAAAAACAGTGCATTTCTCTTAGTAATGTCGATGATTGCCTACATGTATTTTTTTAATAAAAGAAATGTGATAGTCTGTAACAGTTCAGTATCTATGAGTTATATGATGGTATCGCTTTCGTTTATTATCTTGACAGTATTTCTTTATAGAACATTTCTTTTAACGGGCTTGCCAATAGCCAGTCCAAGTTCGATTATTAGCATCCAGGAAACCTTTGGTTTTAAGTTTAAGATTCCGATGAGAATTGTATCAGATCAACCTAGTAGTAGCATATTCGATATATATAAGATGATAATTTTGCCTGAAGAAGTTCGAACCCATCGTTTTTTTTACAATGGCTATTTATGGGCAGGATCATTATTTACTTTTAATGTTTTTGTTGCGATCTTTTTTCTTCCAATTTTTATCATTGCAAATAGCGTTGTAGATATTGGCGATGGGAATTATTATGTTGTTTTGACAGTTGTTCTAACTGTGTTATTTCTGAGAAAAGTAGAAATCCAGAAAATTGGATATCTGCTAATAATGACAAACATCATTATTTCTGTTGTTGCAAACCCAAATTGGGTGGTACCTAAAATCCCTTCTTCAAAAAATGTTTGCCATACACTTTTCTGTTCAGATAGCAATAGCATTTCCAATCAGATTAATTATCATAATCTAATCGATTTACAAGATTTCATAGACGATAAGAATAAGAGATATTTTGTAATTTCAAATAATAAACCTTACATATACTGGAAGTTATTTCACAAATACAATGTTACACATATTGAAGAATTCTCAACCTGGAATGTTTTGATACCGATGTACTCTTTGGAAGAGTATTTAATCAAACACGCAGATTATGTGATTATTGATAAGGAATATCGCTACGATGGGGAACATCCGAAATTTGATATAGAAAATATTTATAATCAAAAAAATGAGCTTCCTGATTTTGATTTATCAATCCAAGGGGAAAAATATACTTTGCACAAAAAAATTACTCCTGGCTCTGACCCAAACTTTGACTGAATCTTATAATCAATAACGATTATTCTAATAAAGATGGTAACAGTAGCGGAGCAATGTTTTTGTTGGTCTGAACCACACTCAATTCGTTCCAAAATTGCGTGTTAGGAGCATGTTGTTTGATGAAATTGATCATTGAGCTCACATTCGAAAATGCTCTCAAATTATTCAGCGTTGTATTTGCATACAATCCAATCATGAGATTACGATTGTTAATCAATCTATAAACGGGTGATGCTGTATCCAAGCCGGTTAGGCTGGTGGACTGAGAATCATTATTAGCTACCAAATGGGTTTGCGAATTATTAGGTTCCGATATATTTATCTGGATTTTTCTCAAAATATTATAATAGGCGTTTGTCCCATTCTCGACTCGCAGCTCCTCGACCCAACCCAAAGCCACTGCCTGCTGTTGATTAAAATTAGCTTGTCCGTCATACAGTGTGGCTGGAAACACCGCCACCTCCTTTTCCAAGTAGAGGATAGCCAAATCATATTCACTTGTTCTGAGGTTTGCCGTAATAATGGTATTTTGGGGATGAATAACTACGTTTGTTACCTTAACGCTTGGCATTAAAGAGGATTGCACTGCAGGCGGTGTTGTTAAACCACCAATTTCATTGTCGAGAATTTCGTGTACAAACAAAAACTCTGGATCGGTTGGGAATGTAGGTTTTATACCGGGAACAAATATATTTGTTTCTGAAACACAGTATGAGGTGGTGAGAACACGTTTGGGTTCAATCACAATTCCAGTACAATTATATTGAACTCTATCAAAAGGTTGATAAGAGAGACTTAAATCTCACCACCCCGGGATAGCTATAAGTGTCAACGTCTCCACCTAAATTACCAGTAAGCGCATGACTCTGTTGGCAAAAATATGCCATAAGTAATATGAAAGAACTTAAAGTAGCACATAACTGCCTATTAAACTTGCTTACCATTTTCTTACAATGACCACAACATCAGAACCACTTACATCGCTTGGATCACCAGCCAACCAAAAACATGAAGTCGCGTTTTGGGCAGTCATAAGCTGACTGATGGTAAGCAAAACCGTCCATTACCCTGCGTATAAAGCATGGCTGACAAGATAGATGAGAAATGACAACAGTATTTTTTTCATCGTCTATACTCCATCATAGGTTTAAGATCGGAAATATACATTAATAAATTATCGTGAATTATACAATAATAATTTTTACACAAAAATATTGTGCCTTAAGTATGTCATTATTATTTTTGATAAGAGCATTCAATGATTGAAATTAATAAAAATTGGACATTATTCCTTGATAGGGATGGTGTGATTAATCAAGAGATTCAAGGCCACTATGTCACTCATTATGGTGAGTTCATTTTTTGTGATCAAGCTTTGGAAACCATCACGATATGCAGCAAACTATTCAAGCGAATACTTATTGTCACAAATCAAAGAGGTGTTGGTCGTGGAATCATGTCTGCCTCAGACCTTGCAACTATTCATGAAAAAATGCTTATAGAAATTAAAACAGCAGGCGGAGAAATCCAAAAAATTTATTATTGCACAGATATTGACGATGATTCAACTAACCGCAAACCCAATACTGGTATGGCTGAACAAGCCAAACAAGATTATCCGGACATTGAATTTAACAAAAGCATTATGGTTGGGAATAATTTAAGCGACATGGAATTTGGTAAAAGAATGGGCATGAAAACCATATTTGTTAAAGGCACTAGGCCTGACGTAAATAGTCATGCATTGATTGACATAGCTTTGGACTCATTTGCATGCTTACCTAAAGTTCTTAAATCAACATAACTCTAGAGTAAATGTTCTCAGTAAAAATAGAACAAATATTGAACCAACTATTCAAAATTTCATTGCAGAAGGCATGCCATTTCCAACCAAACCTGCAATTCTTCTAAATGGCACCCAAATCTCTGATGACAACTAAGCTATCAAAAAGTTACTCCTTGTCCCCAACATTCGAACGAATCATTAGTTAAAAAAGCACAACTTCCTTTTCCACGAAGAACCACTGATGTCGCATTAGTGATTCCGTTCACTAAAACAGGCAAGGTTCGACTGATTGTTGTTCCATCGCCGAGCTGACCTAAGTCATTGTTTCCCCAGCACTTGATTGATCCATCATTCAAACTAGCGCAACTATGTAAATCTCCCAGTGAAACGTCTTGGGCATTAGTAATGCCAGTCACCGAAACTGGATTCAATCTAAAATCAGTGGTCGTTCCATCACCGAGTTGCCCCAATTCGTTTAGCCCCCAGCACTTTATAGAACCATCATTCAAACGGGCACAACTGTGCACTTGACCTGTCGAAACTGCAACAGCATTATCTAGAGAATTTACTTGTACAGGTACAGAACGATTAACTTGTGTACCATCTCCAAGTTGCCCCAAGAAGTTATCACCCCAACACTTGACAGAACCATTATCTAATCGAGCACAGCTATGAAGCCCTCCCGCATCAATATCTGTGACATTTGTGAGACCGGCTACATTGACAGGTCCTGTTTGATAAATCTCCGTTCCGTTTCCAACTTGTCCCTGATTATTGAACCCCCAACACCTCACAGTGTTGTCACTTAATAGAGCACAACTATGTCCAATTCCTGCTACAAGCTTTATGACATTATTAATGGCCAGCGAAATAGGTATCGGAGAATTGTTAACCGAACCTATTCTGATCCCCCCCCAGCATTTCACCGTTGTATCTGCAAGCAATGCACAGGAATGCCCTCCCCCAATTGCAATCTGAACTGCATTATCAATCCCAATAACTTTTACCAATTCCGATCTTATAGTGCGAGTGCCGTCACCAAGTTGGCCAAACTGATTACCACCAAGGCAACCTACTGATCCATCTTCAGACAGCAAACAACGGTGGGTGCCACTCGGAGCAATGTCTATAATTTTGCCTTGCGGAGTAAAAAGATCCCCTTCACCATCAAGTAATAGTGTGGATATGATGGGTAAAATCTTTTGATTCGCTTGAACTGCGAGTACATTAATCGCAAAAATAGTCGAGATTAATAATCTGACCAGCATGAATCACCTACTTATGGAGTAATAAATTTATTAAAATTGTAAATAATGTAGTCAGGTGGTGGAGAATTAGTCCAATCATTGCCTAAACATCCATTTATGCTTTGTTGGACAGTTTGTGAGAAACGCAATCGTAATGGCTTTCCAGTTTCTATTGAATCTGTAAACATATTCTGCCAAGCCAAACAGGTTTCTGCAGAAACGCTTCTGTATTCTCCACCTATCCTACATACAGTTGCAAAAAGATTTTCAGGTGAATAGCCCGGTCGCGGCTCTAGTAGCCTATACCTCACCGACAGTAAACCGTTTGATTGAATTAAATACTGATCAGCAACAACATCGCACAATACATAAGCTTGAGCATTGGCAATCGAGACAATAGATAAACTGAAAACCCCGAGAAACAAATTACAAATATATTTTTTCATTATTTATACATCATTAGAAGTTGAGTTCAATTTTACCTCTAGCCGTGCAGTAATCTCAATAGATAACAAGAATCAAATATCGTTCACACACAACATCCATTTTTATCGGTCTAATAGTTGGTTAAAACTCTCTAATACCATTCAAACACTTTATTATAAAAAGAGAATAAAATAAAACCTATATTTTCTTTGTGATCTTAATTAAAGTCCAGATTAAATTTATGAGATAGAAATAAATTCGGTCTTGAGCACAGTTAATTCATCTTCGTCAGGTTATCTTCCCCATGTTGATGGGTTGAGAACTATTGCGGTATTTTCAGTTTTTATTTTCCACTTGTCTCCTGACCTGTTGACTGGTGGCTTTGTCGGCGTAGATATTTTCTTTGTGATCAGTGGTTATCTGATCACTGATATTCTTAAAAATAGTGCTGAACGTGGTGATTTGAGGTTCCGTGAATTCTACATACGTCGAATCAAGCGTTTATTCCCTGCTTTTGCAGTCGTTCTAATCTTATGCACAGTCGCTGCTTACACACTATTAAACCCTTTGGAAATAATGGAATTTGCGCGCAGTGCAATATATGCGATTACTTCAATTTCAAATATTTACTTTTTTTCAACTTCTGGCTACTTCGCCCCAGCAGCAGAAACTCAGATTTTATTGCACACCTGGTCCTTATCCGTTGAAGAACAATTTTATTTAGTCTGGCCGTTACTTACTTATCTAATTGTCACTAAGATTCCGAAAAATTTCCAAATCACAGTTATTCTTGTTCTGACTTTGATCTGCATGTTGGCGTGTATAAAGGTATCTTATCTGAACTCTAATTTTGCATTTTATTTAACCCCATTTCGGATGGCTGAATTTTTCATTGGCGGTATTTTGTGTTGGTTTTCTAAAAATAAAAACCCTAGTCTAATCAATGAAGTAATGACTCTTTCTGGTTTAACTATACTTTTAGCTTCAATTATTATTATTCATGCAAAAATGGTGTTTCCAGGATGGGTAGTCTTTGTTCCATGTATCGCAACAACCATCATTATTTATTTTTCCGGCAATTCCAAATTAGGACACTGGCTTATCGGAAACAGGGTAATGGCTTATTTAGGCCGGATTTCATATCCGCTGTATTTAGTGCATTGGCCACTTATACTGTTTTTCAAGCAAGGTATGGCCGGAGAATTGCTCTTTAGTCACAAGATTCTTATTTTTTTTATTGCCATAATTTTAGCTGCAGTGATTTATCACTGTATTGAACAACCACTCAAACAGCGAACTAATTTCTGGAATATTAATAAAACCGTGGTTGATACTTTTGTCGGTAGTGTTTTACTATTTTTAACATTTTATACTCAAATGCTTTATTTTAAAGGCCTGCCAGGACAAGTTTCATCTGAAATCACTTCAATAGTTGATAGTATTGAGGTTGAGAAAAATTTACGTTTTTCTTTAATCAAAGAAACATGCCAGGGTAGTATTACTGATCATTGCCCACAGCGCACTGAAAAAAAGGTCGTAATATTAGGGGATAGTCACGGACCAGATGCAATTAATATACTTCTTCCTAATTATCAGAACTATGATTATTCTTTGGAAAGTGTAGGCGGATGCCCCCCTTTATCTATCGATGATTATGATAAATACATTAAGCCATCCAGGGTTAATTATAATCGTTGCACAAAACAAACTTATAAATTTACTGACCCTGAGTTTTACCACAATATCGATTATCTGGTCTTTTCAAATCTATATAGTCAATGGTATACACCTGAGTTATTAGATAACTTTTTAAGTTCTGCTAACATTCCCAAGCATGTCAAAATTCTTATTTTAGGTAATGCACCTTTTTTCAGCAAAGCTCTGCCAGAGCTGATACTAGACTCCAATCCAACAGACGAATTGGAAAAGGAAATTTCACCTGCCATCTTGAAATGGACATGGGAGCATGACAAAAATTTGCAAAAAGTGGCAAGTCAACACAATGCAAAATTCATATCAAAACTTGATTATTTTTGTCTTAGTGGTGAGAAAATTTGCGAATTATTTTACGGCGAGAACAATGTTTTATTAACCTATGATTCACATCATTTGAGTTTCGAGGCAGCACGGTTGTTTGGACAATTTTTAAAGCAATCACACCCGACACTTGATGACTTGTTTAGACTCAATTGAGGTCTTGTTCTGTCTGATCTAAAAATCTAGCTTAATTCTCTTTGAGCCTTTTCATAATCTTCAGGCACACCAATATCTATAAAGTAACCCTCGGCAATATATGCTGCCGGTTTGAGTTGCTGAAGATTAGGACTGACAAAATCTGATTCAAATGAAAATTTCTCTTCGAGTTGGTAATCGCTGAAAAAGTTTGAATTAAGCACGTAAACACCAGCATTTATTAACCCGCTTCCCATTTGAGATTTTTCTAAGAATTCAACCACCATCGAATCTTTCACTCTAATTGCTCCATAACGTGAGCAATCTTCCATATGTTTCAACGTCATGGTCATTATTGCCTCTTGTTTACGATGAAAATCAAATAGATGTGCATGGTCAATTTGTAAATAAGTATCCCCATTAAGAACCAAGTAATTATCTAGGGCTAATTGTTTGAAGCAATTCAACAATGCCCCCCCCGTTCCAAGCGGTTGTGATTCTTGAATATATTTAATTGATAAATTTTTATATCGATGACCGTAAAATTCACGGATGTAGTCCGCAAGATAACCGATAGAAAGCACGACCTCACGGACACCATTATTTTGCAACTGATCTAAAATTAAGGAGAGAAACGGCCGCTCATTAATCGGCGCCATGACTTTAGGCACATCCGAAACGCTCACCCTTAGCCTGGTCCCCAATCCGCCTGCCAAAATAACAGCTTTCATGAATAATCTCTATATTGTTGAGTGAACGCTTTGGTCGTTTTTTACTCTGTTGGGCCAAACTCAGAGTGCTTTCCTAAACACAAAATGAGGCCAAATTTGCTCAGAATGTTGTTGGTTATTGATAATGAACTCTTCAACAGCTTGGGTTGCACCAATACAAGATGATACACAAGCATCATCATAGACCACATATCCTCCAGGACTCAGATTGCTGTAAATTGCATGCTGAGAATAGGAAACACCTGAATAAATATCACAATCTATATGAGCGAGGCCAAACTCGATTTGGTCCTGTTGAATAGCAGGCAAAGTATCTTCGAAAAGCCCTTTAACAAAAATAATGTTCTCCAGTTTAAGACTACTCGCATAGCTTTTGATTTCATCCAGATCGACATTTGAAAAATCACCTTGTTGATGCAAATCGACTTTATCATCGGTTGGCGGCATGCCTTCATAAGAATCCAATGCATAAACTTTGGCTTCAGGATAAAGCTCCCTCGAACAATGCGCCATAAATATGGCACTGCCACCACGATATGAACCAAACTCAATAATGTTTTGTGATGATAGCTTTGGTAAGAAAAATTTAATGATTAGAAAAATGTTCATCAAATTCTCTTCCATAATAATAGCGCGACCAGCCACTAGCTTAAGGGCTTGTTTATATAAAGGATCGGTCTTTACCTGATCTCTTAGACCACCGAACTGTAATCCCCAACCACGTTGGTAGCCTTCATATACATTACGGTTATTTTCAAAAATGTTGTTCTTATTGTTGAATTCAGGAAGTTTAAGTGACATAGAAAACCTCAAATTTAAAGAGTTATAATCACGAAGATAAAACTTTATTGCTATTCGTTTCGCTGCACCGGAACACATTGCAAAATCGTAATGACCAGACGAGGTCCCATCGATACCTGATTCCCACTCAAGTCAGTCAATTTAAAAGACAATTCACATTGTGGCTGATCACAATAAAGTCGCATAAGACGATCCTCTATTTGAGGAATAAATTCGTTCGATACATTTTCATTATTCATGTTGACGTGCAATTTTGCTGCGAATAATTCTTCATCAAGTTTTATTCGGTATCGTATTACAACGACAACTGGATTTTTATTTTTAATTGATAACTTTGGTTGAGCTACTTGGCTGACCATGGCAGAAAGTGCGGTCTTTACATATCTCCAATCAGATTCTAGAAACGCTGAATCAAACAAGTCTTGCTGCTCAGCATTCTGAATATCAGGTAAAAGCTTGTTCCATAATTGCAGCGGTGCCTCTTTGTATAAAGCATCATCATATTTAACGTAATTCATCAGTGAGAAGTTACGCCTAAATTTTTGATCCTGTGGATCTCGCTCACCTTCCTCTGATTGTAGATTTGTTATCACTGATTTCTTTTTCCATTTACCAAAAAAAGTCTTTTTAGTTTTGGAAGGATGATTTTCAGGTCTGTCTGAATCATCAAATCGCTTAACAACAAATCTTAAATTACCTCCGAAAATTTCTACCATTGCTTTCTTCCAAGCAATTGAGTTCTGGTCTTCTGGACGTGCTTTTAATGCACTAGCAACTCGGCGTGCCATCCCCATAATTGTAACTTTTGAGGGAGTTTTGTAACCTAACAAGCGCTCTCTGTCACCAAGATTGGATTGCATTATGTTAACTTCAATGAGCAGCCTTTCGTAAACAAAGTCTGTCAGTTCATCAACAGATAAAGCCTCTTGCTCGAGTATTTCTTTATCTAACCGCGTCAATAGCCCTTCATGATAAAGTATCTGTTCTAAAATCTGCCCGTATTTAGCAAATACATCATAATAATAATTTAAAGGTATTCTGTCGTTTTCTATTCTAGCAAAAACATCAGCATTGCGGGCACCATGAAATGGTGAGGAAAAAAGCCTCAACGTATCACGTTCTTGCAATACTGCTTCCATTGGGGTGTGTTGAGCAGGACGATTAGCGTTAAACAAATAAAAACAGAACATACGTTCACAGGGTTCACGTTGGCAATAAAATAACCCCCCCGGTTTAAGCACCCGCATCATTTCAGAGATAATATCTTCTGGTTGTAAAGTGTGATGCAAAGAGGCAGAAACATAAGCAAAATCAAAATAACCATCACGAAATGGCAAATCATGAAAATCTCCTGCCACTCTATCAACCATCGCAATCGAATCCTGCAGGCCATTTTCTATGGCTGTTTCTCTGCCTATCTGTAGATCTCGATCGCTGATATCGAAAAGTGTAGATTCGAACCCGTATTCAGAAGCTAACTGGTAACCCAGAATGTGTCTGTAACAGGCAATTTCCAGATAGCGTGGATTAGAGGTTTTACTAAAGTCGAACTGGCGCTCTAACACACCCCTTAGGATACTTAGATACCAGTCACTATTTTTTTTAATATTTGGATCATGGGTTAATTCATGTTGTGCAAGCTCACCTAAATGTGGGGCGAATTTTTCTAGGATTTTTTTTTGGCTTAACATAATTCGATGGCTGCAATTTATTTTGTGTTTATAACGATTACCGAAAACCATTTAACTAACATCTGAGAACAACTCTCTTTCTATCAATCCACATATGATATGCCCAGAAACAATATGACCCTCCTGAATTTTGGCTGTGCTGGAGGAAGGAATTTCTATACAATAATCAACAATAGAGGTGATTTTTTCACGTTGATCTCCAGTCATGCCTACTGTAATCAATCCTTTTTCTCGCGCAGTAATCAAGCCTTCAATCACATTCTTTGAAGTACCAGAAGTTGAAATGCCAAATACCACATCTCCTTCTTTCCCAACAGCTTCAATTTGCCTGGCGAAGAGTCGATTATAACCATAATCATTTCCTATGGCAGTTAATGCAGATGTATCTGTCGTCAAGGCAAAAGCCGCTAACCCGGGGCGATCAAACTCAAAACGGCTCACTAACTCAGCGGCAAGATGCTGGGAATCGGCAGCACTGCCACCGTTTCCCATAAATAATATCTTATTTCCTGACTTTATTGCTGATGTGCATTTAGTAGCTATGGCCTCAACACTTGATAAATAATCTGTGTCTTCGGCCATGGTATGTAAGACACTCACAGATTGAAGAATTCTCTTTGAAATAGCTTTCTGCATTACAAGGTCCAACTTTGTGTACCTTGTTTTGTAAAGTGGCAATTACTTACTTGACCATCGTATTTTTTTAAAGTGTTTATAACTGAAATTCTGTCTGATGGTCTAACATAAAACATCATAAAGCCCCCTCCTCCAGCACCGGATACTTTTCCTGCCCTTGCTCCTGCTTCACAGGCTGCATTGTAAATTTCATTAATTAGGGTATTTGAAACCAAAGACGCAGAACGTTTTTTGTTCTCCCAGCCTTTTTGCATTGTTTCGACTATTCCATCGAACTCCCCCTTAAGCAGATATTCCTTCATCAAATGAGCTTCCGATTTGAGTGCATGCATGGCTTCAATTACAGCGTGTTCTCCGCTTTTTACATTGTCACTCTGGGCCGCAATGATTTCTGCAGACTTCCTGGATACGCCAGTATAGAACAATACTAGCGAAGCTTCTAATTCACAAAGTATCCAATTTTTAATTCTTAATGGATTAACTATCACACGTTCATTAGCTGCAAATTCGATAAAGTTAAATCCACCAAAGGTGGCGGCATATTGATCTTGCCGCCCTCCTTGAAAACCACAATCGACTCGCTCAATCTTAAATGCCAACGCCGCGAGAGTGTAATCATCAATCGGCAAATTCAATAATTCCATAAATGCTTTGATCATCGTAACAACCAATGTCGAGGATGATCCGAGTCCTGATCCAGCAGGTGCATCACAGAAAGTGTTTAAAGTTAAAGCTAATGGCTGATTATTATTGTAAGTTTTAACAATTTCATTGTAGACCGCTTTATGAAGTTGAAATTCATCACCCAATTCATATTGTGAAGATAACGGTAATTCTATTTTTTGTCGTAAGTCTGATGCGACAAAACAAACGGTATTATCATTTCGAGTAGTAATCGTCGCATATGCATAGCGATCAATAGTGGCATTTAACACGGCCCCGCCATGTTGATCACAATAAGGAGAAACATCAGTCCCACCGCCGGCTATCCCCAGGCGCAAGGGTGCACGTGCTCTAATTTGTTTCATTTAATGACTAAAGATCATTATCGTTATTAAACGGGGGCAGCCCCTGATTGGCCTGCTTTAAAGTTTTGATATCATCTCGGTGTTGATTTAAATGCAATCTTATTTCACGCTCAGGTTGTGCTTTATCAGCTCGCCACCGTCCTTTATTTTCTAATTCATACGCTTCCCGTTTACGGACAACAAATTCAATGCCTGATTCGCCAACGGGGCTAACTGTCTGATCATAGCGAGGCAAATCATAGCGGTAGGTTGCAATGAGTTGCTCGATCTTGATAATGTCTGCTTGTTCGCCGAGTGACGTTAACAGATCGATGACATTAACCGACTTGCTACTCCAAGAACTCGGTTTATAGATTGAATAAGTCCATTTATGATCAAGGTTAAATGTGCTTGGGAACACTCCTTGTTCGTACATATCTTCGTCAGGAATTGTGACAATTAAGTGCCCGCTAGGTTTGAGTACTCTGAACCAATTTGTTAATGCCTCAAAAGGGTCCACCATGTGTTCTAGGCAGTGTGAGCTATGAACAAAATCAAATGATTCATTATCTAAGCTAGCTAGAAATTGAGCATCACCATCCTCCCAATCCCAAGTTCTGACTGACTCCATTTGGCAAAATAAACTGGAATACAAACACAGCGGATCAGGCTTGCCACCAATGTCTAGTCCTTCCCCAACAAAGTAATAATTTATAAAATTCGAATTAGCCAGACGGCGCGGTATCGATTTACTGCATTCTTTCATTTATATCCTCATTGCTTTGTGCGTCCACGACAAAGCACAAAAAATGACGATTATATCTACTTTATTCAAAAAATCATTTGAGAATCAGAAAAAATAGCTGTTCAGGTCCAAGGTTGGCCTTATCAATTGAATAATAGCTAATCACTGCGGCGTCAGATGCCCCAGCTAACTTAAATTTGTCCACTAGGTCCCACCCGAAATGATAAAAACAAAGACTTCCTTCATCTGGATTTGTCGGGTTTCCATGATACTCAGGCTCCAAAATATGATTTATCGTACCATCCGGTGAAACGGTGGCTCTAACAATCGTCTCATAATTATTGGAAACAAATGGAACACTAATTAAGGCAAAACCTCCTTCACGTAACACACGTAAAAATTCTCGAATGGAAGCATCTGTATCAGGAACATGCTCTAAAACCTCAAAAGATAGTATTGCATCAACACTTGAGTCTGAAAAACTTAATCTTGTAATATCTTCATGCCTTAAATTATTGTAAGTCTTTCCGGGCACTTTATCGTCACCCAAAAATTCGCTACCAATTACATTTGTGAATTTTTGTTTCAACCATTGGTAAAAAATCGTTAACTCTTCCGTAGCATAGATTAATTCATTACTGCCAAAATTCACCTTATTCATCAATAAATCTGCAATAGCCCTGATACGATTATTCATTCCACACTTTTTACATACCAAACTCTCTCGCCAATTTGGAATTAACTTACCATTATCATCGCATTGATATGCATATAAATAAGTGACTTCAAATATACTTTGGTCACAACAGACACAACAGTAACCTGGATAAGTAAAAGGCTGATCATCTGTAGCTAAAAAACTGTTCTCAAAATTATTTCGTATTTTTCTTAATGACGCTCTTTGTTCTAGATCATCCCGATAATCGGCAAAAGATGGAAAAATTTTTATAATTGTAGACTTATCTATATCTGACGTATTATTTCTTGCCTCAATCGATCGCTCTGATTTAATAAGGCTTTCAATAGTATGAAATGTTTGCTTACTATTATCTATGCTTGTCCAAACATCTGCACTAGACTTAAAATTTAAACTTTTCAAAGTCCATTGACGGTAAATCTCCTTTAGACGAATTTGCATAGGAAGTGGCAAAATTAATTTTATTAGAGCTTTGAATATGTTTCTTGGTGAAGTCATGAGATTCACTATTTTACAGAAAACAGTTGTCTAGCTAGCCAAGTGGAAAACTTATAGTGTACCCGCTATAAAACTTAAAATCGCTTAATATAATAGTCCAGAAATATAAAACCCGACGCTTTCTGTGCCGGGTTTATAGGTATTTATACTGTGAAAATCTAAAACTACAAAATGAAAACACTTGTTATTAGAGTTCCCCAACCCTTACACCCAGTATTATCCAACTCAATCGTAATCGAATCATTCATTGCCTTAGCAGATAAAAGTGTGGCGATAATAGTTTTCGCACCAGGTTGATTTTGGTTGACTTTGTAGACAGTAGTGCAAGTACCCCCCCCACTTAGTCGAGCAGTGTTTATGTTAACGAAATAAGCACCATTAACATACGAACGTAGCCAAACAATTTTAGCTGGCACAGTAAATGCACCTGCGTTCGCGGCCATCATTGAACCAAGATACAAACTTATTGCTGTTATTGACGTGATGAATATTTTAAAAAACCTGAATTTCATAATAGTTAAACTCACTGTGAATATACTTATTAAGATTGTAATTCTAAAGTAAAATGTTAAGAAAGGAAACACTAGAGCCTAATTTTTACTCACTAACTTCACGTACACTAAATTGAGGCGTAATATGCCTATCACAAACACACGGAGTAATTTGATTCATCGACATTACTGCCAGCATATGTGTAGGTTTTATTTCACCCTTGTCAATCAACCTTTCATCTAATTCAGCAATTTTGTCTATAAAATAAATGTCTTCCTGATTGTTAATATCGAAGTTATGCCCAAAAGCTCGATCGACAAAAATGTCAACTAGATTTCCAAATCCGAGAAATAAATTAAATTTGAAATTTTCTAATAGTAATGGAAGGATTTCTTGTGCCCGTATACCTTCAAATCCTTCAGTTGAACAATCCCAATTTTCGTATAACTCCTCCTTACGTTGCAATATATGATTATATTTGTAACGCTCAGGCATCTCTTTCCAAATCTCATTAATATGTGATAGGGCTTCTGGCCAACGCATATGACCATTTCTTCCGATGATATCAGACGTCACAAAAATTCCATGGTTGCCGATAGCTAATTTAATTTTTTCAAATACTTGTTCAAGATCAACAAAATGATGTAATGCTTGATTTACCATAACCGTATCGACAGAACCGAAGCTAGGATTCCAATCGAATATGTCTATACAATTAAAATCTAGATATTCATCAATTCCTGCAGCGATGGCATTCTCTTTGCCTCTTTCTAGCATTTCTGGAACAAACTCAATGCATTCAATTTTAAAGTTAGTGAAATCCTGTTTAAGCAATTCTTTAGCGACGGCAATTTCCACATCACAATTTCCACTTGCCAAGCTGGCAATTTTGCAAACAGAATCTGGAGAATTTGACTTCGTTTTACCCTCTATAATTGAATCTGCAAAAAATTCATAAATACCACGAATACCTAGCTGCTCATATTTTGGCTTCAAGTATTTATTAGACCAATAATGAAAAATATCAGGAAGGTTATGTACATTTACATATTGTGAAAAAGTTTCCTTTTCCTTGATTGATTTCTTTTTATATTCCTCTTCAGAGATCAAATTATTGTTCGACTCTTTGCTATCGGGATCTAATTGTGTCAGTGTTTTTTCAGCTATGTCTTGTGAATCAGGCTCAACTAGTAACCTAATTGAGCTCGCCGAATTCTGTTGCCTTGAAGATTGCCTAGGCAAGTGAACACTTTCAATAACCTCATCAATGATTGGAATGGCCTGCTCGAATCCATAAGAGAGTTCAGCTAATTCAATTCCAGATTGAGAAATATGTTGCCAAGTTGCTTGATCACTATATAACTGCAAAACTGCCTGTGCAATTTCTTCTGCACTGTCAGCCAGTAAGAATTCCTCCCCATGAGTCATATTCATTCCTTCTGCTGCAATGCTTGTTGCAACGCATGGCAGGCCCACTGATAAAGTTGTTCCAATTTTTCCTTTAATTCCTGCACCATATCTCAAAGGCGCTACGGCCACTCTAACTTTATCTAATAAAGAGTTAAGATCTTTTATATAGCCAGTTACAATAACATTATCAGAAGCATACTGTTTGAAATGATCAGGGGGATTACTGCCAATTATGTAAAAACGTATTTCTGGTTTTACATTCAAAACCAAAGGAAATACATCTTTCAAAAAATAATCAACAGCATCTATATTTGGAGGATGCTGGTATCCTCCAATAAAACAAATATCTGACCGTTGTTCAAAACCTGCAGTGGTTCCTGGAATCTCTATTGACCACCTTAGAACATGAATATTATGGCACTGAAAATCATCAACTAATATCTTTTGCTCATAATCACTGTGAACGATAACAGCATCCATTTTTTTAATTAATGTAATTTCTTCTTGTTGTAAAACATCAAGATTGTTTGCCTGGTGACCCGATTTCTGTAGTTCTTTTTCTCTTTGCAGTCGTAAAAAATGCAGATCGGACACATGATAGACTAATTTTGCATTGTTACAATACTTGTTTATTAGAGCCAAATGTCGATTAGCAACTAATGGTCGAAACAACACCACAGCATGATATTTATCGCCATGTTCTTTAATGTGTTTTTCTACGGATGTACAGTAGGGAGAGTACAAAACCTCAACACCAATACGCTGCATGTTTTCAGTATAGCCAGGCAGATATAAAAAATTGTCTTCTGGAATAAAAGTGATTTGAAACCCTTGAGCCATTAACAATCGCATAAGATTAAGTGCGGTAATTGACCCAGCGTCCATATCTGGCATTGGAGTACAATGATCCAAAACAAGTATATAGCCTATTCTGCCCTTGTTTTTAGCCTTTAAAAGATTCCTTCCAGGCTCCTCTAATAAATTAATTTCATTTATCCATCTTTGGTAGAGTTTCTTTGTGTTTTCGACTTGATACTTTTTTACTCCCTTAGTTATATCTGTACCAGATGAAACGCCTTCATAGTGCCGTACTACAGATAAGGGTTGATAGTAGACTCTCTTACCAGCTTGTCTAACCTTGAATGCTAAATCTGAATCTTCACCATAAGCAGGCACATAATGCTCATCAAACCCACCTAGCAGTTTAAATAATGCTTTCTCAATCATCAATGAAGCACCCGAACAATAATCAACTTCTCGCAAATAATTGAACTGGGGATCTTTTGAATCAGCTCCATTACCATAATTCCAGGCAGATCCATCATTCCAAATGATTCCGCCTGCTTCTTGTAAACGACCATCAGGATAAACTAACTTGGACCCCACCAATCCTGCATCAGAAACTGCATCAAAAGTCAGCACCAAATTATCCAACCAGCCTTCCATTACTTGAGTGTCGTTATTTAGGAAGACAATATATTCTCCTTGTGCATTTTCTACACCTAAGTTACAAGAACGAATAAAACCCTGATTTTCTTCATTGGTAACAAGTTTTAAACCTTCTACTTGGCTGAGAAAATGATTTGAGGAATCTGGAGATTTGTCATCAATCAGGATTACTTCAAAAGCGATTGCCGTTTTCACTCTAGCTAATGAGTCAAGACACATATTTGTATATTTAAGCTGTCCATGCACAGGGATCACAATAGACACTTTGGGCTTTGCTGATAGACGCTTGGCTAGTTGAACAGATAATTTTCTTGCATCGTTTAAGTCCGGAAACTCTGGGAATTTATCAATATCTGTGATGACTTCGTTGTTAGATAACTTTTCCTGAACGCCACCATGACTAAGCTCCCAAAGCTTATAAGTTGGAAATTTCGAGAACAATCTTGGAAAGGATTTGAATGCCCTATTTTTAAATTTTACTTTTGTGCTATGTGAGATTGGGATAATTTGGTAGATATTCCGAAGTGCTTTGGCAACACCTGGTAAAACTAATTTAATTGATTTTTTCAAATAATTCTTAGAGTAATCTAATAATAACCTAGCTGGCTTTGTAATTTTCCAGGAGGTGGAATTCAAGATCGCCTGTAGCTTTTGATCTAGTTGTAAATTAGCTAGATTTAATTCTGAATTAGCTAGATTTAATTCTGAATTAGCTAGATTTAATTCTGAATTAGCTTGATTTAATTGCGAATTGGCTTGACTTAACTCGACACCCCAAGACTTGAATCGATTAAGTTCACTATGTGTGTTCTCAAAACTGTTCTGGATTTGTTTTTTTTCATCTTCAAGTGCATCTCTTATTTCTATTAATTTATTGATATTGTTAGATTGTTCAGTATTGATTGAACTTAATTGATTTAATTCTAGACTCTGAGCATAAAATGACTCCCATAAATCAAAAATCTCATGATTAACAGGAATATTCGTTAAGTCATAATTTTTTATGTTTTCAGTATCTGCATTATTGAGAAGTTCCCAAACCTTAATAATATCTTGAGGCAGATCATCTGGGGTTAGTGATTCGGAATTTTGATGAACCAGCTTGTTATCAAAAAGCTTGCTTACCTCTTTTTCCTCTAAAGTTCTTAGATTTGGCACTTGTCTTTGTAATTCTAGATTTAGTTGCCTGATTACTTGATATGGTTCTGTCACTAATTCCCCATGCAATATTGTTATCTGGTTCTCATTGTTTGCCAATTTAATCATTGCAAGTAATTGAGTTAACCAAAATCGCAAACCAAGTGAAATAGGCATTCTATTACGTGCTTGTAAAGATTTTGCAACTTCAAGTGGATGTCTGTAGACATGAATGTAAATGGGTTTCTCTTCAATAAAAGACTCCCATATTGGCCAAGTTAAACAGAATCTGGGATCTTTTAATAACCAGGCTGAGTGTTGATTAAGTTTAGTTAAAATGGCTTTAATTTTCGGCGCAAACAACTCCCTTAATTTTTCTAATGATTTTTCTTCAATGCCATCGATATTAGAATACCAATTTAGTCCTTCGAAATTCAAAATTTCATCATTCAAATTAACAACATCTGTGCGCTCCCAAAACCCTTTTTTGTTATCAGCCTGGGCAGACAGCATTTCTCTAGGTTCACCACACCAGGCACCCATTTTTTCGATGACCGAAGCAATCGCTGAGGTACCCGAGCGATGTGCACCTATCAAAATAATAGGTTGAATTGCATGGTTTGATGTTTTGGACATATTATTTTTGGTTCATTTGTTGGTTATATGCACCGAGCATTTCATCTATATCATCGAAGAACTCTAATTCACCATGATTCAATAGTGCACCTTTATTACAGAACATTTTTAATACTACCTGGGAGTGCGAGGCTAAAACCAAAATATTGGAGACTTCGATAAGTTTGTTTAGCCTTTGTCTCGCCATTTTTAAAAAATCAGCATCACCTGCCATAATTGCCTCATCGAGCAACAAAACATCAGGATTAACCGATGTTGAAACACAGAAAGCCAGTCTCATACGCATACCTGCAGAGTAAGTTCTAAGTGGCATATCCAAAAAGTGCCCTAAACCACTAGTTTCTGCCACATCTAATTTTAGACTTTCGATTTCCGAGCTACTATAACCAAGAATGATCCCCCGAGCCTCAATATTTTGCCAGCCAGTAGCTTCAGGTGAAATACCAATATTGACATCGAACATAGTGTTGATGACGCCCTCAACTTTGACTGTCCCGGAAGTCGGATAAAAGATACCTGCCATTACCCGAAGCAATGTAGATTTACCTGCTCCATTATGTCCCAGTAATGCCAATCGATCACCCGCATTAATTTTCAGATCGATATTGTTCAATGCTCGAACAGTGATCGCCCCAGGCTCAGATGCCACTTTCCCCCCTGTAGTAGCCTTAATTATTGAACTCTTTAAGGAACGCCCTTTAGAATTGTAAACAGGAAAATCTACATAAACCTCATTTAATTCAATAACCGCCATTCATTTAAACCCAATAGGCTATTCGTTTATAGTATTTAGTAAACAAAGCGATCGCACATAATGCGAATATCACAGTCATTCCCAAAACGGCCATCCAGCTCATAAACAGTGGTGACTCTCCTAACAATGGCGCCCTGACAACCTCAATGATATGATAAAAAGGATTATACAAAACGAAGGCCGCTCTCTCCGCGAACATATCAGCATCCCAAATTATCGGGGTGAGAAACATCATGGGACGCATAAATGCAGCAACGATAGGAGGAAAATCCCTAAAACGCAAAGAAACGATACTAAATATAAAACTCAAAGTTATGCTGTTGATAACTATCAATACCAGACCTAAAACACACGCCAGCAGATTTACTCCAAACGAATTCGGAAATACAATAAAAATCACAAGGATGATAACTGCATTATGAAGAAAACCGATGAAGATCTGACTTACGGCCTTGTAAATATAGATGGAATAGGGCAGCTTAATTTGTTGGATTAATCGACCGTTGCTGATTAACGTTTTGCAACTAGATATTAAGATTTCGGAATATAGTAACCAAATTACTAATCCGCTTGCCACATAAGGTAAATGCTGCGAAGGTTTTCTTCCCATCAAATCGCCATACAAAATACCGAATACTAGTACCATGACTGTAGTGCTAATGGTTATCCAAAACGGACCAATGACGCTTCTTGAATATTGATTACGTATTTCAAACCAAGCTAATTTAATCCAAATTTGCCATCGTAAAAAGCCATTGTACAAATCGCTTAACGGTTCTTTAAGCCAAAGAGAATTATTCATAAATGTTAGAGATTGTTAATTGCAGCTACTTTTTAGTAATAAGAATAAAACTGCTTTTTAGCATAAAACGGCAAAAAAGTTCTATTAAGACCAAAAAAAATCTTAAAAGGCCCTAATTAGGTCATTAATCAAGTAAAAGAATTTGTAACATGGGTATTATGTTATTGCCACCAGATCTAATGTATAGCTGATCTATCGCCTCGAACCATGCCTGGGCCATTCTTTTTGAACAATATTTTTTTCTTTGTCTACGAAACAATCATAATACCAAATGTCTTGCTTAAACCAAAAAGCATATTCACGCATAGAGTATTCGTTATTCAGTTCTTTTTCTAGCCCAATCACGCCATGTTGTATAAAAATTAATTTTGGCTTTCTTACTAGGTTAACTAAAACCGACGCCCGGTGCATATTAGGAAGCACATCGGATAAGCAATGACTGTAAAACACACCACTTGAGAGAAAATACTTTTTAAATGAAGTGAATGAATTTCTAATCAAATGATCATTTGAATTTCCAGCAATATTTGACACTAGATAAACTTGCATTCCTTTCGACTTTATATAGTCAAGTAAAACTGTGGCATTAGAATCAATATGTTCGCCATAACCAGATCCGATTAAAAACAAATCTTCATTCTTCGGCTGAGCCCTCGTCGATAAATAAGCTAAAAGAAATTTTATAGATGATTCAAGTAATATTAGTAAGCTTTTGGTTTTATTGATGAAAAAATTAAACATAAAAGCCTGTGAATTGGTATTTAGAATTATCGAGATGTGTATTTTGGATTATCTAATCCAATAACAATAATTCCAATATCGGCACAATCTTTGGTTTGGGTAGTGGAGGAGGTGGTGGCGGAGGAACTGCTGAAACCAAAAGATTAAACCAAATATCAGCCATACGGTCATAACCGGCATCACTCAAGTGCAGGCCATCTCCTGAGTTGTAAGGCACAGAAAACCAGCCTGGAAACAACAAAGTGTGCATAGCCGCTAGTTTAGTACCTGTCTGGCTCGCAGCGGCGATAATTCCTGGGTTATAAGCGGCTGGTATTGCGTTTCCAAAAGCTAGATTTGGTGTGATTTCGGCAACAATAGGCTCAACACCTCGTGCTTTACTGATATTAATCATACTGAGAACATTGGCATTATTTGCTGCGGCTGAAATACCTTGATACAAGTCATTTGCCCCGTACATGAGCAGTATAAAATCAGCATTGGGTCTAGTATTGATGACCGCATTAATTCGTCCTAGCCCTTGTGCGCTGTTTTCACCTCCAATACCCCAGTTATAGAGTGTAGAAGGGAGGCCGATTGCATTTAATTTTGCATTCACTCTGGATTGATAACCGCCAATATCGGCGGCACCATTAACCGGATTGGGGATTCCATAAATGATACCACCTGCGGTACGTTGCAATCCTTGGGTAATGCTATCGCCTTGTGTCAGGATATCTAAAGCAACTATTTTTCCTGACCAAAATGGTCCAATAATTATCCACAAACTAATGAATATCTTTTTTACCCATATTGAATTCATTGAATCAAATTTCCTTTAACCGGCTTTGAAGAACGATTACGATCATTAGGAAAATACATCGTTGCACGACTTCTGCCCTTGAAGAAATTGGGGGGCTCAAATGAATTAGTTGAATTCGAGCGTTGTCTCATCTGTTTGATTTGCTGCATTGTCACTGCATTTTGCGGCAACATCTGACGACGACTATATCGTTGATAGCTTTTTGTTACTTCAATATATTCGTTTTCTTGCAGTTGTTGCCAGCTAACCCAAATGTTGCCGTTATCATCCAGTCCAGCTTCTGGAAGAATATCTGGAGTATCATTTTCTTCGTTAACTATTTCTGCTGAAGACCAAATACCACCCGCTAATTTTGAAACATAAATATCGTCATCAGCACCATTATTCGCCGACCAAAATACCCAACCAATATCATTCGAATCGAACACAACAACAGGTGCTAGATTTGTGGACATGCTATTCGATAATATTTGAGGTTCGCTCCATTGATTTCCATGTTTTATACTGTACTTCAGCAGACTGGAAGCGCCATCCACGACACTCCAAACAGCCAATCGTTGGCCTTTGCTATCACTACCAATTGTTGGCAATATATTCAGTTTGTTGTCATCAACTATCTTTTCAGCGGGCTGCCAGCTACCATTTTCATGTTGACTCAGTAGAATACGACTCCCTTTATTGTCATCCTCGGCCCAGATAAATTCGGCCTCCTGAGCCCAGATATGAGAGTTGAAAAATAGCAACATTAAGGACGTTATTTTTATTAATTCGTTCATTTTCGTATCGATAAAGAAAAACTCGACTAAAAGCAAGCCATTTGTAAAGAAAGGTTAGATTATAAAACTGATATCGAGTTCAGTATGCACTATATTTAGGTAAAAATTCACAAAAGCTACCCTTGTTTTTTTGACCCGCCACCCGCTATGTTTATGCCTTTCAATAATTTTAACGCCTCGGATAATTGATGGTCTTTTGCACTGGCGCTGTTTTGGTCAACGCTGGAATTTTCTGACTCATTTTCAAGATGCCTGGGTAAGTCACTCTCTCGAACTTGTTGAATACCATTGGCTGAAAATGATTGGGCTCGTTGTTCGACCACTATATCTGGCGCAATGCCGGTTGCCTGGATAGAACGATTATTTGGTGTGTAGTAACGGGCGGTCGTGAATTTAACTGCAGCAGCGTCATTTAAGGGGAATATTGTCTGCACAGAACCTTTACCAAAAGTTCGAGTTCCCATAATAACGGCTCGATCATGATCCTGTAGCGCACCCGCCACGATTTCTGCTGCAGAGGCTGTTCCGCCATTAACTAAAACAACGATTGGTACGCCTTCAATTAAATCAGGTGCTGAAGCATCGTAACTATTCCTGACATCAGCATCACGACCTTTTGTCGAAACAATACCACCAATGCTTAAGAAACTATTACTGACATCAATTGCACCTCCGAGAATTCCCCCGGGATTATTACGTAGGTCAAGCACCAAACCCTTTAAATTCTGATTAGATTGCCGCTTCAGTTTCGCGATAGCTTTGCGTAATGACAGGCCAGTTTCCCGTTGGAATTGAGTAATACGGACATAACCATAATCATCTTCCAGCAATTCTGATTTGACACTGGCGATGTTAATGATTGCTCGTTTCAAACTAATGATTAACGGTTTTTTCTCTGCTGCTCTTATAATTTTTAGTTTGACACGACTTCCGGGTTTACCGCGTAAAAGTTCAATCGTTTCTGCCTGGGTCATACCCAGCGTTTTTTGTCCATCTATTTCTGTGATTAAATCACCCGCTTGCATACCAGCTCGAGCGGCGGGCGTATCATCTATAGGCGATACCACTTTAAGTTGACCGTCTTCGACAACAATCTCAATTCCAAGACCACCAAATTGACCTTCGGTGTCAACTTGAAGATTTTCATAGCCCGAAGCATCCAGATAAACAGAATGAGGATCAAGTCCTGACAACATGCCTTTAATGGCGTTATTTAATAATTCTTCATCCGAGATCGGTTCAACATAATCGCGTTTGATCTTGTCGAAAACTTCTGCAAACCGCTGAATTTCACTAAGCGGCAAAGGCGCACTTGTCTCGGCTTGCTCCTGAGTTGCAAAAACTGGCAGTTGAACCGCCATGATTAAGACAGCAATAAATACTATCAATCGGTAACCATTTAATAAGTTAGTCATTCGTATACCTGCTATTTCTATATTAGAGATTTTATACGATTAAATATTAGTTAACGCTTAACCCACAACAGCGGATCACGAGGCTCGCCATTGTATCGGACCTCGAAATACAGCCCCGGCTCGTTCAAACCACCCGATGAGCCAGCATAGGCAATAATATCATTAGCCTTAATTTGCTCACCTAAAGAACGATTGATTTGGCTGTTGTGGCTATACAAACTCATATAACCCTGACCGTGATCTACAATCACTAATTGTCCAAACCCTTTAAACCAGTCGGCATAAACAACTTGTCCATCATATATAGACCGCACCGGATCACCCTGGTTCACAGCCAACATAATACCGTTCCATTTTACCCCACTTCCTCGTTTGGTTGAGCCATAACTTGCCAAAACCGGCCCCTTTACGGGCATTTTTAACTGGCCTTTAAGCTTGCCCAGGCCGGAATTAGAAACTCGCTGAACAATCGGCTGAATAACAGTTGTCGTGTTCTTTGACTTAGCTACCTCACCAGTAGGTGCCTGCGCTGCCTTTTTCTCGCGTTCCTTTGCCGCTTTTGCTGCCGCTTCTGCTCTAGCTTTTGCCCTGGCTCTGGCAGCGGCTTGTAATCCTTTAACCAGTTTTTCAATGCGTTTTTGATCTTCCTGTAACCGACCCACTCGATTAGCAGATCGGGTTAATTCATTATCCAGTTTGGCAATCGCTTGTTTACGATTAGCTTTAGCTGAATTTAATTCATCTTGCTGTGCACGTTGTTCAGTGAGTAACTGATTGAGAACCTGCTGTTGTTCATTTACCTTTGTCTCTAAAGCCACCAGTTCTTTGACTTGTTCCCGGCCGTGATTGACTCGATCTGAAGTAAATTGAGCCAGATATTTATAATAAACCATGGTGCGTTCAATTGAAGCCGGGTCTTGTTGCCCCAGTAAAAGCTTTAGATAACCTTTATCGCCCAAAGAATGTTGGCTTAAGACCAGATCACTCATCCTTGCTAGCTCCTCAGAGACCCTGGCCCGTTCTGTATCTGCTTGTGCTTTTAGTTCTTTTTGCTTAAGCCTGGCTTCATCAATCTGTACCTGTATCTGGTCTTGCTTGTGATTTATAACAGTGATTTTCTTTTCGATTTGTTGTAAGTCACTACGCTCTTTGTTTAACAGTTTTTCATCCCCTTTGATTTTATCCTGTAGATTTTTTATTTGTTTTTGAATGGTCTGTAACTCTGACTGGTTTTTTTTAATCTCCCCGATCTGAGCCAATAGATTTGAATTAAACAAAAACACACTCAAGATGAGTGCCAGCGGGAAGAAATTTCTTCTAAAGTTAATCATTGTGGCTATTCTAACTGACAATGTCGCTCACAAATATGCAATTCCCAACCATATCGTTTGAATTTGGTTACAATACCCTGCTTTAAGTGATCGGCTTGTAAAATACGGTTGACCGATCTTAACGCTACAGTCATAAAGACAGGTTGATATGTTCGCAGAATTTTTCATGCAAAATTGGGCTTTGTTCCTGGCCCTGTTTGCGGTTATGGGGTTATTAATGTTTGATCCTGCTGGCGGGCGCTCCGGTGCTGCCAGAGGTGTAAGTCCGATGGAATTGACTCAATTAGTCAATCATGAGCAAGCCGTCATTGTCGACGTACGCAGTCCTGATGAATATGCTGCCGGCCACATCACCAAATCCAAAAATATTCCCCTGGACGAAATCCAAACCAAATCCAAACAACTTGAAAAATTCAAAAAAAGGCCGATCGTCATCGTTTGTAAAACTGGTAATCGGGCCGGTAAAGCAGCCAACCAGTTGCGCAAACTTGAATTTGATAAATTATTTCATCTCACCGGTGGGCTGGTGGAATGGCAAAAAGACAACTTACCGCTGCAAAAATCCAAGTCTGGCAAGACAAAAACAGACAAAAAGAAATCCGCTAAAACAAAAGCTTAAGGACTGTAAATGGCTGAGCAACCAAAACGTGTGTATGAAATTAAAACCATTTACTTAAAGGATCTATCCTTCGAGTCACCTAAAATGCCCCAATTCGTTACTGAAGAATCTAAATCTTCCAGCATTGATATAGATGTCAACACTCAGTTTCGAATATTGAATGAAGACAGGACTTTATTTGACGTTGCTTTGATGCTAAGAATCACCGCAAAAACTGAGGAAGATACGCTTTTTCTTATTGATGTTACACAATCCGGGGTTGTTGAAATATCCGGTTTTTCTGATCCAGATCTTGAAAAATTGCTGAATATCGCCGTCCCGAATGTGTTGTTACCCTATACACGTGAAACTGTATCCAGTTTAGTTGGTAAAGGCGGGTTTCCGCCACTTCTATTACGCCCAATCAATTTTGAGCAAATTTATTATCAAAAACTCAAGGCTGATCAGGAGAAAAAGCAAGGTCAGCATACAGAGCATTAATATACATGTCAGAACAACCCGCAATTGCAGTTCTGGGTGCCGGTTCTTTCGGTACAGCGCTAGCTATTGCTTTAGCTCAAGACGGTCAAACAGTGACTTTATGGGGCCATAATCCGGCTCATCTGGCCGATATCCAAGCAAGTCGAGAAAATAAACGCTATCTCCCTGATATTAAATTGCCTGACAGTTTGTCAGTTGATGGTTCACTGGACTCACTTGCCGCCAAGCATCAGAATTTTTTATTAGTTATTCCCAGTCACGCTTTTCGAAACACACTTGGACTTTTAAAACAAGCCTGTGATCAGGCTAATAACACGCCCAGTGTGATTAGTTGGGGAACCAAGGGTTTTGAGCCAGAAACCGGTGCTCTTTTAAGCTCTGTGATTGAAGATCAATTTACTGCAGATACTCATTTAGCCGTTGTGACTGGGCCGAGCTTTGCTAAAGAACTAGCCCGTGGTTTACCGACTACACTTACCGTTGCTAGTGATGACGACAATACTGCCCACCAGGTTGCCAGTTGGTTGAAACATCCAACACTCAAAGCCTATACCAATAATGATGTAGCCGGAGCACAAGTCGGTGGAGCAGTGAAAAACGTGATGGCAATCGCCACTGGTATTTGTGATGGACTGGGACTAGGTGCAAATGCCAGAGCTGGACTCATTACCCGTGGTTTGGCTGAGCTAACACGTTTGGGCCAGGCTTTAGGTGGAAAAACGCAGACATTTATGGGTTTGTCAGGACTAGGGGACTTGATTTTGACCTGTACCGACGATCAATCCCGTAATCGCCGTGTCGGCTTAGGCCTAGGCGCTGGCAAAAACCTCAAACAAATCATGACCGAAATCGGTCAAGAAGCTGAGGGTATAATTACTACTAAAACTGTTCATAACTTAGCGGCAAAACTACAAATAGAAATGCCTATCACTCAGGCCGTTTATAATGTTCTATACCAAAACTTAAGTCCAGCCGACGGTGTAAAACAGCTACTTGCTCGGGAGCTTAAATCCGAATACTGAACTTGTTCTGAAAATTTTTGCATAGATCTTGTTTTTTACAATAAACTAAACCGTAATAGAGAGATACAGATCAGCATAATGAAAAATAGAAGATCAATCATTAAAAGTATAAGTTTAGGTGTATGGTGCACTCCAGTTATACAAACTGTAATGGTTCCAGCCCATGCCCAAACCTCTGCAACAACAACTTCACAACCACAGCCAAATATACTAATCGATTTTATTCCTCTCGATTGCATAGCTTTTACCCCAGTAAAATCAGAGGTTGTTCTAAGCGTAACTAACATTGGTGATTCAACCCTTATTCTTACCAGAGTTTCGGTGACTAACAATTGGGTAGTGGAAACAGACCCAAGCAATTTGCCAACGGAAATAACGCCAGGAAGCGGTATTAGTGTTTTTTTGACATCACCAGAAGAAACTTTGGATTGCGTAACCGGTGTTGATAATTCTCCTCCTTTTACCCTAACTCTAAGTTTCGATGGTTATTCTGATGTCACTTATAGAGGATGAAATTAAATATTAATTCTCTAAACAATGTCATTAATTTTGACTAAAGTCCAACTGTCGCCAGGCCTCATAGACCACTATCGCCACGCTATTAGAAAGGTTAAGGCTTCTTGAGTCTGGCATCATCGGCAAAGTAATTCGTGCCTCAGATTTCGCTTGCTGGCGAATTTCCAGCGGCAATCCGCGTGTTTCTGGACCAAAAACCAAATAATCAGCAAATTGAAATTTAAATTCACAATAAACATATTGATGATGGGTCGACAAGGTCACCAATCTAGCATCAACATTTTTTGCCCAAAACTCTTCCCAGTTTTTATAAAGCTTAACTTTTGCAAATTCCTGGTAATCCAGCCCTGCACGACGCATTCGCTTATCATCAAATTCAAAGCCTAATGGCTCAATCAAATGTAACTGGCACCCGGTGTTAGCACACAGGCGAATAATATTAAACGTTATAAGAACCTAAACTTTGCTAAAATTTTAGTAAAATAAAATTCTATACTAATCTTATTCGTAAACTTAGCCCAAAATACAGAAAAATACTACTAAAAAAATTTCCCTAACAAAAAAGACCTATATTGCTGTATTCTGACTTCCAATTTGCAGCATACTTTCAGTTATTTTCTCAATGTTTCATATCGCACTTTACCAGCCCCAAATCCCGCCTAATACTGGGAATATTATTAGACTAGTTGCTAATAATGGCTTCAAATTACATCTAATAGAACCATTAGGATTTAGTCTAGAAGAGAAACAACTTAGAAGAGCTGGGCTAGATTACCATAGTCTAACCAACGTATCCATATATCCAAATTATGAGCAATTACTACAAACAACTGGAGCAGCAAGAGTATTTGCGATTACCACAAAGGGGTCGCGATATTACGATCAAGTTGATTATATTCCAGGCGATATTCTTCTATTTGGATCAGAAACCTCAGGCTTGCCGGATGAAATACGAAACAATCTAGGAGAGGAGAATTGCATTAAAATCCCAATGATCCCAAATTCACGTAGCCTAAACCTCTCGAATGCAGTCGCCATTGTGAGTTATGAAGCCTGGAGGCAGCAGAATTTTAAACATGACTAGGAACTATTTACTTGAGCCCAACAAACATCATCTCAACTTATTAGCTAATACTCTAACAAACCAAAAACAATAATAGATGATTTAAATAAAGTTTTTACTGATTCTCTGATTCATTTATCATTATGATAAGCATTAGATTAAATGAGCGAAAGATGAAAAGTTTCATATGAGATCATATAATTCAATTACTATTGAGGAGGTAAGAAATGGATTGCCCTTCAGTTTATATAACGAAATCAAGCTCAACCTAAAGCTATCGAATAGTCAACTAAATCAGTTGCTACAAGTTAGTAATTCGAAACTACTACAGCGTAAAAAAACTGGACACTTTAATTTAAACGAATCGGATAAATTGGCTCGAATAATCCGACTATTCGACCAGGCCACATTACTATTTGAAGGAGATAAAGATGCCGCAGCAGATTGGTTACATTCTCCCTGTAATGCATTTAACGATAAAGCTCCTCTCGAACATATTGATTCCGAGTTTGGTGCTAGAAAAGTTGAATACCTAATTCATGGATTAGAGTATGGGGAGTTCCAATAAGGTTAATCATTCAAATTGGTAAAACTAAATGTCTCTTTTTCACTTAAATTGGCTTACTAAATGGCATGGTCCATAATCCACCATTGTTAAGTCTTTTCTCCTATATTAATTCATCTCCTTTGACCAATACTATTGTCTTTAACAGATAATCTGAATCCGTCGTGTTGATGGCCTGCAAATTTTGAACACCATTAATATCCGTGCTAATGAGAAAATTAACTTTATGATTTTATGAATAAAAATAAAACTAGCTCGATAGAAGCATGGAAAAAGTCTAGATCAGGCGCTTGGGCCGGGAGAGGCTTTCATTTCCAACACTTATTTTCAACTCTAGTTATTGTGCAACAGTGGGCTGGACTAGCTCCGTCTGGCAATTTAGTTCCGGAGGGTTTAGAAGACTGTGTTGTTGAAATGCCTGATGGAGAGTATTGGCTTCAAATAAAATCCCGTAAAGAAGGAGAATTTAGCGAAACCGAAGTAAAGAAAGTACTGGAAGAAGTGAGAAGCAAGGCTAATTCCGTTCGAAAAGCTGTACAGCCCGAGGCGCTCGTTGTACTAGAGCAGCCATGCTCAAAGATTGATACTATCTCCATAAATGACTTATTTGGAAAGAGTCAGCACAAAGTTTTGGTGTGTCACTCTCCCCAAGACAAGATCATCAAGGTTCTTGCTGATCAACTTAATGTTGCAGAGATTATTGCAGAGGGAATACTAAGTGACCTATACCATTTAGTTGCGTCAGCTTCTGAAGAAAATGTGTCTTTAGATTTTGAGAACCGACGAAGAATTTCTACAACTGAAATCGAGCATAGAATCTTTGAAAGACTTGAGGCCAACGATCCCTCAGCAATAGATCATGCACTCTATTCCGGCTTGCTTGCCCCTGTAGATTTCACTAAAGCAAAGGTCGAGCCTACTTTTTACCAGGGCGTTAAAGTCTCTCCCGGCCATATCACATCAGGCCTTGTGCTAAATCGAGAGCGAGATAAACAAAGCATTATCAGTTCTCTTCAGAAAAGACGAAATGTGCTGGTATCTGGGCCTTCTGGCGCAGGAAAATCTGCACTGCTATGGCTAACTACGAAGAGTCTAATAGGTGATCTTCGCTGGTTTCAAATCAGCTCTAGTGCTATTGCTTCAGATGCGGATTCAATTACTCGCTTTTTACGCGCTCGAAGACCGTCTGAAAAATCTCCAATAGGTTTGGTACTTGATGATATTGGATCAACAAATGCTGCTCTTTGTGATGTGCTAGTGCGGGAGTTGAGAAACTTACCGTCGATATATTTTCTGGGAACGGTGCGTAAAGAGGATTTACCTTTAATTTCAAATCAGTCTGATATTGAAATAGTTGAAATTAGTTTAAGTGAAACGCTCGCTGAAAACATATGGTTAAAACTCAAGGAAAGTAGCCAAACCGAATGGCAGCACTGGAGAGAGCCTTTCGAGAAATCCGAGGGGCTAATGCTTGAATATGTTCATATTCTTACACAAGGAAAACACCTCGCATCAGTCATTAAGGATCAGATACTAGTGAGGCAGCAAGAAAGTAGACACGATGAGTTAGCCATTCTCAGGGTCGCTGCAATGCTAAGCTCTGAAGGTGGTGATATACAGGTTAGTAAATTAGTTAACTTGCTGGATATGAAACCCGAAGATGCCAATCGAGCACTTTCCCGCCTTATTGAGGAACATTTAATAAGAGAGTCTCATCCAGGAGTACTTGGAGGTTTACACATTCTGAGATCGAATGCCCTCGTTGATGCGTGTCATGACCAGTTAATTTATTTAACAGAAGAGTCATTGTGGCGAGGTCTACCTGCAGTCACAAACGAGACCTTGCCAAGGGTTATTCAGTCAGTTCTTTCTAGCGTGCCGACTGGAGAAGAGCAGGACACTTTAACAAAATTATCAAACGTACTTCTTGGTTCGCCAGATGTTGAGGTATGGGTGGCAATTTTGACTGGTTTAGGGCTTGCCACATTGGAGAGAAGTGTTATTTCGTTTATGAGTATTCTAGAGCAGCATGGGGTGCAGCGTGCTCAGTGGAATCTAGCATCGATGTTTAGCGACCCTAAAATCTATATGCCGGAATTAGATGCATTTCCTGAATGGCAAAAAATTAGAGAATCAATACTCGCGTTCCGTGCTTTACCTAAACACGATTTACGTCAAATGTGTCTAGAAAAAATTCCTGATGGGCGCTCCATTCCGGCATGTCAAAGCTTTCATGAGCTTAACAAACTATTTTCCTGTCTTTCCCCAATTTGCGGGGGGGAGCCAATCGATATTGATATTTCAACAAATATTTCAGACGATGGCGAAACGGATATTCATGATGTTAGTGATGTTCTTGCCTCTGCGTATCTGATTTGCCCCGATATGGCTAGTAAGCTCGTGGAGAGTATGGGAGGAGAAGAAACCTTATTCCGTTTGTTTGCTGCTCAAACACCTTGGGTTACATTACCAGAGATTAATCCGAATGGTGAGCACGGGCGTACAGTTCGCTCTGATATATTTACAATTTCTGACAATGTACATGAAGACCTTCATCAAAGCGTTTCTGATATTTGTGAGACATTAATTGCCATATCACCCGAATCTGATGCTGCCGCTTCTGATGCCATCACACCATCAGGACAGCAAGTAACTGTCGGGGACTATCAGTTCTATTCAAAGAATATGCCTAGAGAAAACATTCCAGTAAAAGCGCGAGTTTCCTGGAATGTGTCTTTTAGACAGATTTTATTAGCGCGTTCAGCTTCTCATAGCCTTACGATCTATACAGAGAAAATGGCTGAACAGATTAAGAAGACTGAAAAGATCTTCCGTACTTTTAGTGAAAAGTGGATTAAAGGAAAGAGAATTCCAAATATTGATGCTCTTAACAATGAAATTAACAATATTATTAAATGTGTAAATGACATTACCTATGCTGCTCCGGAAACACCATCTCATGACATGACTCAACCTGCTTCTAACGCAGGCAAAGATGACTCATTAGGTGCGCTATTAACAGGCATATTAGGTAACCTTATGGGAAGAATGCATCAAATTTCCGGAGAAGACCACCCAGAAGCTTCAGCTTCCTTTTCTGGAGATTTAGCAAGACAAGCAAGTCAGCATGCACAATCTCATATATGGCGAACAAATTTAAACCCACCAAGAAAAGAATTATTAGCGCTAGCAGAAAGGCTCACCCGAGTGTCACGCATATTGCGCGAACTTGGACATGACAATAGTGATGCTTCAATTCAAAGAATAATTAAATTCACAAAAAATAGCGGCCCAAGCAAGGCCGTTGTTGATGCTGCACGGCGATGCAGTCTACTTGCGCAGAAACGACTGAATAAAAAAATAAAATCTTTGGAAATAAATCTGCAAGAAAAAGGTTGGAATTGTAAATGTTGGATTAGGCCAATCGAGGAAGCAGATAGCCCATATTGGCCCTCAATCGAGATTGCAATTTCGGTCAATATTAATGACTTTGAACAAGAGGGAGAGTACAGAGATGTTGCTATTTCAGTTGCTGAGCGTCAACTTAATGGCAAATGGCCCTACAGGGTTGTGCCAGTTATAAACGGTTTTGTAATCGCTGAGCTTGCAATGATGAAAACCGCCAATATAACATTACCTGATCAGGAGTTTAAAGAGAACTGGCAAGAACATCTTCCACTGCCTTTTATTTCATCCCGTATTTTAGAGAAATTCGATCAAGCTCTAACTGCTTGCATTCAGGCGTCTGCGATAATAACCTGCTGTAACCTAGGCAGCTTACATCTTGACGAAGATAGAGCGCTATCAGATGCTATCGGTATAGTTACTCAAAATCAGGAGTTTATCTCCAAAGCTGCTGAGAAAAGTGGAAATGATGAAATAGTATGGGTAAGCGACTACCTCCGTGAATTTTGGAACAATGTGGTTGAAGAGTTTGAAGCAGCGCAAGCAGGGACAAAAGTGGAAAACCCTATATGCAATAGCAAACACCAATTACTAAAGGGAATGGCAGATGATCGATCAATGGAAATGGGGGGGGGCGAGAGTGTTAATTCTTCAAGCCGAATGCTTTAAGGAGGCAGACTAAGTCACCTTCGACTATATCTATTAATTATATTAACAAGGCATTTTTATCACTCCAATAATAGATGAGTAGTTATGGCCGCTTTTGGCCGAACAGAGACGATGGTAACAATCCACCCAATTCCCGGGTTGGGTAAGAGCTTGTCAACTCACCTTAAATACTCACTCCAGTCATTGATGGAGTTGGCATTATTTACAAATTTAACTTAAAAGCGGACAATAAATATATACATGTGAGCAAGATATTATAATGAGAAATAAGTTCGAGAAATTGCTGTCTACATACATTGACGCTGTCAGAGAGGAGATGCAGAACAGCTGTCCAGTTTATTTGCTCAGGACGGTTGGCTTATTTCACCAGATATTCCTCCGATCAGAGGTCGGAATACCATTAAGGAAAACTACAAAGATAATCTAGGTGAGGGTTTCGAGGTAGAGATTAAAGTTCTGGATTTTCAGCACAAAGGAGATACGATTTACGCTCTTGGTAGATTTACGGCAGATGCTTGGAGTGGAAATTGGTTGCAAGTACTTGAACATCAAAGTGATGAGTCACTGCTCATCCAAAGATTGTGCTGGAACAGTTCTGATTAATTCTATTTGGAATTTTAACCAACTTGAATTGCTCAATGAGAACAGCGATTTTGTTTCTGAGTAGAAATCAGATAATTAACGGTCAGCAGTAAGTACTTTGGTTTGATACATATCTCATTTTGCTATTAAGCAGTTGCAAACTTGTTTTGTCTCCAAAGTGGATATTTTGCACGATCGCCTGAAGTCTATTTACCAAGACTGACCTAGCCCCAGAAAGTTGATCCAGTTGATGAGATAGGATTTGGTTTACTATTTAGCTTAAAGGAGTCAATTTATGCCTAAAGGTAAACGCGTTCCAACCGAGACCATAATCAAAACACTGCGTGAAGTGGAAATTCATCACGCCCAAGGTCACACCATTGCCGAGAGTTGCCGTCAGTGCGGTATTACCGAACAAACCTACTACCGCTGGCGTAAGCAGTACGGTGGTATGCAAGTGAACCAGGTTCGTCAAATGAAGGATCTGGAAAAGGAGAATGCACGTCTTCGCAAAGCGGTGTCAGATTTAACACTGGATAAATTAATTCTAGAGGAAGCGCTGTCGGGAAAGTATTAAGCCCTGAACGTCGCCGCTTATGTGTTGATCATGTTCGGGACCAGTTAGCGGTTTCCGAACGACGTGCCTGTAAAGTGATCGGTCAACCCCGTTCCACCCAACGTTATCAGCGTATTGTCAAAGACGATGAGGCGGCGCTGACAGCGGATATCATTCGATTGGCGAGTGAGTTTGGCCGTTATGGGTATCGCCGTATTACTGCACTGTTAAAACTGTATCTGGGTTGGTGTGTAAATCATAAACGTGTAGAACGTATCTGGCGACGTGAGGGGCTAAAAGTACCGAGTAAACAACCCAAACGAGGTCGACTATGGCTCAATGATGGCTCGTGTGTTCGATTAAGACCGAGTTGGAAGAATCATGTCTGGGCCTATGACTTCGTTCAAGATCTTACGGATGATGGTCGTGCTTATCGACTGTTAACCATCATTGATGAATATACCCGAGAATGTCTGGCGATTAGACCCTGTAAATAATTCTGTGTATTTGCCACGGGTTTATGATCATTGAAAATCGGATAACCGATCTTCAAATTCAATCATAAAACGATTCAATGCCGATTTCCAGTTACGGATCGGCATCGTCCATTTTTTAGACGAATCCATAATCGCCAGATAAACCACTTTTTTTGCCGATTCATCAGTGGGAAATAATTTGCGTTTTTTGATCGCTTTACGAATCACACTGTTCAACGATTCGATGGCGTTGGTCGTGTAAATGGCCTTGCGAATATCATCCGGATAATTGAATAACGTATTGAGATTCGGCCAATGGGTACGCCAGGATTTACTGATTTGAGGATACTTGCCATCCCAACGCTCACTGAATTGATCCAGTGCAAGCAAAGCTTGCTCCTCGGTACTGGCCTGATAAATCCGTTTTAAATCAGCCGTCACCGGCTTGTAATCTTTCCAGGGCACATACTTAATCGAGTTTCGTACCATATGGACAATACACAGCTGAATCTGAGTATGGGGATACACGGTATTGATCGCATCAGCAAATCCCTTCAATCCGTCCACACAGGCAATCAGAATATCGTTGATGCCGCGGTTCTGTAACTCAGTCAGTACACCCAGCCAGAACTTAGCACCTTCGTTTTCACCCAGCCACAAACCTAATAATTCCTTGTGACCCTCCATATTCACGCCTAAGGCCAAATAAATCGATTTGTTGATGACCTTGCGATCCTGGCGAATCTTGACCACGATACAGTCCAGGTAAACGATTGGATAAATACTATCCAAGGGCCGCGATTGCCAATCAACAACCTGCTCAATCACCGCATCAGTCACTTTCGAAATCAGTGAAGCTGACACATCCGCATCGTACATCTCCTTGAAGGTGGCGACAATTTCACGCGTCGTCATGCCTTTGGCATACAAACTCAGTATCTTGTCGTCCATCGACGTGAAGCGAGTTTGATGTTTCTTGATTAATTGCGGTTCAAATTCGCCTGACCGATCTCTCGGTGTGTCCAGGATAAATTCACCGTCTTCAGTTTTTAAACGCTTGGAGGTATATCCATTGCGGGTATTGCCTGTCGTGCTGGAATCATGTTTGGCATAACCCAAATGATCATCCAGTTCTGCACCTAATGCCGCTTCAACCGTCACTTTGGTGAGTATCTTTGAAAATTCAGCCAGATCTTTCTGAGTTTTAATACCTTTGGCTGCCTCACGCGCAAAGGCTTCAAGTTCATCTTTGTTCATTGTTTGCTTACCTTAACTTAATCAATTAATAATAAGCAAATACACAATCTAATTTATAGTCTCGGCGATTATTACTGAGAGACGTCTGAACAGTGCTAGTGTACTCAACGCTCTAGAACAGTTATTCATGGCACGTGGTATTCCTGATCATATTCGCTCCGATAATGGGTCCGAATTCACGGCCAGGGCTGTACGTGAATGGTTAACCAAAATGAAAGTTAAAACGTTATTTATTGAACCCGGTTCTCCCTGGGAGAACGGTTACAATGAAAGTTTCAATGGCAAGCCACGTGATGAACTGTTGGATCGTGAAGTGCTTTATACATTGACTGAAGCACAAGTGCTGGTTGAGCGATGGCGGGTCCATTACAACACAATTCGACCACACTCATCGCTAGGTTATCGACCACCAGCCCCGCAGACGATCTTGCCAAACCCTTCAAGAATTGCTTACACTACGTTCCAGCCCTTCTTGAAGGGAAACTGTAACCCTAACCAGAGACTAACTTCTAAACTGGTACCAACTTAAGGGGCAGATTATCTTCTATTCACAATGAAATTTTTACTACTTAAGTTCTGAATAGTACTCACAGGCAATGCAAATGTTGCACATAACCAAGCGAACAATATTTGCTCAAGCTTAGATGGCTTATCGATGTTGTGAGATGAAAAAATACTAGGATAATTAAATACATCTAACTCCTTTCTTTTAAGTTTTTTACCTAACTTAATCTTATTTAAAAGATGTAAAAACTTATCGCTTTTTGATATCCCAACCGCATCACCGATAAGTAGCTCTGTTAACAAATCAAGTGATTGATTTTCTTTAACTCGAGCAAACTCAAACATTAATATTTCAGCAAATCTATATTCTTTTTCTCGATCAGTTATTCTTTCATTTTCACTGTTATTTATGATGCTTGATTTTTTCAAGGAATCTCTAACTACATTCTTTTCTTTTAAAATACAATTCAACGTCACAGCTACGGTAATTGAAAAACTGTCTACAAGAATTTTGGGGCTTTCTAATTTTCTGTATTCAGATTTCTTAACAAACTTTTTTAGCCACGTAATAGAAGTAAAAAATGACTCTAGAGTTGGAGGAGTTCGCGTTCCAATTTCAGCAACTTTAGTCCTTAAGCATAAAATATCTAGATACTTGATTTCAGTTTGTTCTAAGTCTCCACAAGCCATACCAGCCGATAAATGATTCAGAATTATTGGCAACCCAACCGATTGTGGCTTGACCATAGAGTTCTTTATACGATGCTGCTGGAATTCATTTAAATATTCATATTCATCACAGGATTTACTGGAATGATTTTCTAGCCATAAAACGAATTCGGATAAAATCCTTTGATTTGAATATCTAGAAGTTTTTGCCAACGAATGAAACCACTCTAATTTCAGACTTTGAACAATTGCTTTATAAATCGTAACAGCAGACTTACTTTTATTTTTGAGCTCAAGTGTTTTCGAATTTAAGATAATTCTTTTGGGGAAATTTAATAGTCTCACTGTGGGCTCACCTAATATTTCTAAAAATTCTTTTGAATTATCCTTACAAGCAACCTCGGTTTGAATTCGTTTTTTGATATCAGGCATTCATATGCTTCTCAATATGCAGCATATTTTGACGTAGCCGAATATACCTTTGTGTAACCTTCGACCCATGTGAATGACCGAGCCTTTGCGCTACTGTCATCAGTGCTGCGCTTTCTGATCTAGTTTCCATTCCTTTATTGTCAATCAACTCATTATGATAAAGCTCAGTAGCAAATGTATGCCTTAAATCATGATATGTGAGAGATTGGTTAACATCTTTGCACTTTTTTATAGTTTTCCTAAACAGTTTTGATGGATGCCAATTATTAATTGGTAATCCTCTACCATGTACATCGTATCTAATAAACAAGAATATCTCGTTTTTAATATCATTATTTGCGTAATTAGATCTTTCATTCTCGACGTATTTCTTCATAGAAACTAATAAATCTCTATCAATATAGAGCAATCTGGATTTCCCTCCTTTAGCGTATTTACCTGATAGGGTATATTCAAATTCATGTGCTTCCGTTTTATCTAATTCATTGAACAATGAAACTAATCCTTTTTTAGTAACACTATTGAGTTTTTGATCGTTTAAGATTAATCCTTTATTCTCACTTGCACGTAAACCTAATTCATAACCTACACGGATTATCAACCTATCGCGATCGAATCTACATGAACTCAATAAATTAAATCTATCTGATCGACTTATATAAGAGGTCTTAAGGTTTGGAGGAAACTCCATATTGATTAGCTTCTTAGTCTTGGGATAAATTCGACTAAAAATTGGTTCAGTCAAATCAAATGCATACAGAAAATTAAAAAATGAATGGATGCTTGATTGATGAGCTTTTAATGCAGATACAGATTTAACTGAATTAGGCAAAACTGAGTTTAAATAGAAATTTACCAACCTGCAATTTACTTTCTCTAGGTTATGTACACTGGGAGTGTTTTTTTGCTTATGAATTTGGTTTATATATTTTACAAAACGAAAAAAATGATACGTATAATTTGCTATTGTATTTTCACTGACATCGTTACTTGAAAATTCTTGAGTTATTTTTTTTGGTTGATAAGGATAAATAAATTTTGACCCACTATTAAACTTTGCTCTTCTCCGCCAAGAGTAAACTTCCATTGTAGTAGACAAATTCAAAAGCCATAAAAAAGTTAAAACTATTACGTTTCCCGAATCATCTAGATATACAGGAACTTTTCGTATTAGATTTTTCTCGAACTCAACATTTCTTAAAACAACTATTTCCAATAACTAATCCTAAGTAATATTTCATACATACTACTAAATTTTTAGCTATATTTTATGGGTTCTTATATTGCCGGTATTTGGCGGAATTTCCGGCTCATACAGAACTACATTAAACATCGGTTAAAACGGCTTAATGACTACCAGGATGACAATTACAATCAAAATGACCGCTGGAATTTCGTTAAACCAACGGAATTGAACATGACTCCATCTATTGCGCCTTGCACTAAAATTAAAATTTATACGTAGACAAAACAAATGATAAATCACTAACACTAAAACCAGTGATAACTTAGCATGCAACCAAGCGCCAGAAAAACCATAGGCCATTAACAACCAGATGCCAAAAAAGATAGTCAGCACTGCACCAATAGTCATCATGACAAATAATTTTTTTTCCATCACACAAAAACGCTCATAACCCACATCTTCTTCACATTGTGCATGGTAAACATACAGGCGAGGTAAATATAACAACCCGGCAAACCAGGTTACCATGAAAATAATATGAAATGCTTTTACCCATAACATCGCAGTGGCTCCTGAAGTTTTTCACTTAAAAATAACTGTAATAAATCATCGAGAAATAAGTACCCCTTTTTTGTTACTGCAAACACTTCGTTGTCGCTTTCCATCAGCTCCAACTTAATTGCTTTGTCAATAGCAACACTGATTTTTTCATAAGCCAGACCGGTCGATTGTTCAAATTCATGAGAGCTGAATTTTTCAAATAAGCGCAGCTTATTCATCATGTACTCCAACGGCAGATCAGCATTGGAAACGGATTTTCTATAAGACTTTAGGTCTGTAAAACTCTTCGCAAAAGCTTGTAGATATTGATTAGGATGTCTGGGTTTAAGCGTACGGAATATTCCATTAGTAGTTGTAATTTTGCCATGAGCACCGGCACCGATGCCTAAGTAATCTCCAAATCGCCAATAGTTTAAATTGTGCTTACATTCATTGCCATCAAGGTTATAAGCAGATATTTCATACTGCTTATAGCCTGCGTCCTTCAAGGCTGCCCAATAAGCCTGTTGTATTTCCCAGCCAGTGCTTTCATCTGGCAAAACAGGCGGTTTATGTGCGAACAAAGTATTAGGTTCAATGGTGAGGTGATAAGCCGAAATATGGGTTGGAGACAAAGAAGTTGCTTGTTGAATATCGAAGATCGCTTGTTCTGGAGTCTGTTCAGGCAAGCAGTACATCAAGTCCAGATTAAAGTTTTCAAATTTCGCTGCCTTTGCTGCTTGTACTGCTGCCTGCGCCTGCTCATTACTGTGAATTCTCCCTAATGTCTTAAGCTGATTGTTGTTAAAACTCTGAATGCCCATCGACAAACGATTAACCCCAGCTTGCCTGTAACCCGCAAAACGCGATTCATCAGCAACACCGGGATTGGCTTCCAGAGTAGTTTCGGCATCACTTAATAATGGATATCTGGACTTGATTGCCAGCAAAAGCCGGTCAATGGCTTGAGCTGAAAACAAACTCGGTGTACCACCACCGATAAAAATTGAGCTGATAATTCTAGTTTGGCCTAAGCTGCTGATCTCAAATTCGAAATCATTCAATAACGCTTGGATATAGGCATTTTCATCAAGCTCTTGGCGTAATTGGTGAGAATTAAAATCACAATATGGACATTTTTTAATACACCAGGGCAGATGGATGTATAAACCAATGTATTGGGGAATTCTCAAGGTCATTACAATTGAACTACATTCTGTGGTTTACCCTGAAAAAAACCTTTGATATTAGCTATCAAAATTTCCAGTAATTTGGTTCGGCTCTCGATACTCCCCCAAGCATTATGCGGCGTGACAATCAAATTGGGAATTTTTGCATCAAGTAAAGGATGATCAAAATCTGGCGGCTCCTGACTCAAAACATCAACAGCTGCACCAGCGATGTCTGATTTACAAAGCGCTTGAACCAGGGCCACCTCATCAACTAATTGACCTCTCGCGGTATTAATCAAAAACGCGGTTGATTTCATTACTTTAAATTCTTCTTGGGATAGCATTTTTTCGGTTTGTGGCGTTAATGGACAGTGCAAACTTAAAAAATCAACTTGTGGTAATAGCTCGTGTAAGTCTAAACGGTCCGCTTTGGCTTCTCGTCCAGGTAGATTGCACAACAACACTTGCATTTCAAATGGTTCGACTAATTTATGCAATTGTTTACCTAGTGTGCCATAACCAGCTATGCCTAACTTTTTGCCCCGAAGTTCGATAATCTGATGGTGGAGTAAAGTAAAGTGACTGGCTTTGCTCCAAGCTCCTGCTCTAACTTCGCCGATGTAATCATTCGCCCGGGTTGCCAACATTAACATCAATGTTAAAGCATGCTGAGGCACTGAATTGACGCTGTAACCGGTAATATTACATACAGTAATGCCATATTCATTTGCAGCTTTAACATCAACATTGTCGCTGCCTGTTGCAGTCAGGCAAATCAATTTCAAATTGGGATTGGTTTTAAAATTTTCAGCGCCAAGCTTTACTTTGTTAACAATTATTATTTCAACATCAGCAATTCTTTCATTGACCAGATCGACTTTAGTGTGATCATAAATCTCAATATCTATTAATAATGAATGTAATGAATCTAGTGATAAATCACTCCCCATACTGCCAGCATCCAGAAAAACTGCTTTTTGTTCTAGAACCATTATCACACTCCTCGCTTTAGTTTAGCCCGTTCACGTCGAGAGCGTTTATCTGGCTTTTGCCTTGGGGCTTGAACTCGAGATAACCGCTCAAGTTTGCCAAGTTCTTGGCGTTGGTAGCGTTTTACAATACTTTGCTCAGTTTCCAGATATAGCTCTGCTGCTAGAGGCGCTGATAATCGATTTGCCGAAAATCCTAATACTTCAACCTCAAAAACAATTCCCTTTTTATCGATGATTAAAATATCCCCTGTTGTGAGCATTCTTGATGGTTTTGCCTTTGAACCGTTAACACTCACATTATGAGACTTGATCGCCGTAACCGCTAGCTGCCTGGATTTAAAAAAACGCGCACACCAAAGCCATTTATCCAGACGCATAGCGTTTTTGGGGCTAGAATTTATTAAGGTTTTGTTCATAAACTACTAATAACTATGCATTTTTTATAACTATTTAGCACTTGTTATCAATTAATTAGCTTAAATAGTGGTATTATCATGGTAGAGAGATGATGAATATACGCGATAACAAGTTGATCAAGATCATTAAATTATCAATTTTGCTGCCTGTTTGCATGTTTTTTATGCCAGCTCAAGCCCTCGGTCCTATAGATGGCGAGGTGGGCCTTTATTGGTGGGCAAACGATTTTGAAGCCGATATCAGTGAAGGTCAAATCGATGCCGGCGCACTTGGTGGTCGTGGCGAATTGTGGTTCGATCAAAAATGGGGACTCAGCGGCCAACTTTACCGGTCTGATTTAGAGGAAGACGATCTTGATGATGCCGAATACCTGAACATCGATTTTAAACGGCGAGTATTTTCATTAACCGATAATTCTTTTCTGGCCCTTGGATTAGGCTACCAAGATGTCAACATTGATAATGACAGCAGCAAAGGTGCAAGAATTTTAGTTGAAGGACGAGTCGGTCTCGGAGGAGTTGTTTATTTATATGGACAAACTGCCTGGTTTCCTGAACTTGAAGATTTTAACAACCGCTCAAACGTTGACGGCACCGAGTTTGAAGCAGGTTTGAGTTTTGACCCACTGCCGTTTATGTCAGTAAGAGCTGGTTATAGACGATTCAAAATTGACTATACTAATGAATTGAACGACAGTGATGAATCAGCCAAAAGCACCGGTTTCGTTATTGGTGCCGGTTTCCACTGGTAAATTTCTAATCCCTAGCGAGGGTTAGCTTCGCCACGGGATAACATGCAAAGCAAAATAGATACCTCGCCGTTTACGGCGGATAGTTTCATTTTCCCGTTCTGTATCCAATCTGAGTTTTAGTTCTACTATAACTTTAGTCTAGTTATCAGCAATTGTTTTAGGCTAGCAATTGCACAACTGCGCAACGATAGTTATTATTGTTCTTACCGTAACCTTTCTTACCAAGGGAGCAGTGTTAGACAATCTATTAACAGACCCTTTATTCAGGCAAAACCTCAGGCAAATTACAGTCTTAAAATCACTCAACGAAAGCGTAATAGGTTCTGTTGCCGACCATGCTCAACAACATTATTTTGCATCACAAGAATACCTTATTCATCATAGCTCGACGGATAAAAATGTTTTCTTTTTATTAACTGGTCGTTTGCGAGCCACTATTACTTCCTCCAAAGGCCGTGAAATAGGTTACAAGGAAATTCGTCGAGGAGAAATGTTCGGTGAATTATCAGCAATTGATAATCAACCCCGTTCTATCAGCGTCCTGGCAATTGAGCCTTCAATCACTGCCATTATCAGTCAAGCTAACTTTATCAAGTTATTACAAACCGAAACCGAATTCGCTACAGCTGTTATGCAACATCTAACAAGCATGGTCAGAACCTTGTCCGATAAAGTATTCGAATTCGGCACCTTGAATATTCAAGAACGTGTTTATGTTGAACTATTAAGAATGGCTCAACCTTATATTACTAACTCATCGTTGGTTGAAATTCAGCCAGTACCTACTCACACACAAATCTCCAACATGATTGGCGCTAACCGCGAAGCGGTTACACGTGAAATAAATAATCTAAAATCATCCGGGCTTATTGAACTCAAAAAGGGTCGAATTTTAGTTATCAATGATTTAAAAAAACTTGAGGAAACCGTTCATAGCATTCTAGCCAGATAGGCACAAATAACACCTTTCAATTTTTGATTAAATATGTCAAAATATAATTCGGCCATGGACGGCTGCGCGGTTTTGATGACCAAGGAAGTTAGGTTATCAGGACTAAGTCGAAAAGGAGTTTCGTGCTTCTTTTCACTGGTCGGAGGCTTGCATGGAAGGAAGTCTCCGGCTTTATTTACCTGCGCCATTATTCCTAGTAATCTCTTGATCATGGAAAAGAACACACTTGTTGATCGGCTAGCAAAGAATCAGCCCAGGATTATTACTGAAAACTCCAATTATGCAGCGGTCAGCATCGTCTTGTTAATTAAAGAGGATGATCATGAGCTTTTCTTGATAAAACGAACTACTCATCCTAATGATCCGTGGTCTGGACAAATTGGATTACCCGGTGGCAGGCATGAAGATGAGGATGAAAACCTGATTGAGACTGCCATCAGAGAAACATTCGAGGAAACAAATATCATTTTGACTAACACTCATTTAGTTACTCAGATTGATGATCAACAAGGTTATGCAACAGGAGGGAAAATTAATTTAACGGTACGTCCCTATGTGTTTTTTGTTGATACAAAGCCCGCAATTACAATTAATTATGAACTGGATCATTATTATTGGTTGCCTGTAAGTCATTTCACAAACAATCAGAACCATCTCTACTTTAATCCGATACCCAATTTCTCTGACAGACCGGGTGTCCAAATCGATAATGAGAATGTTCTTTGGGGCATGACCTACCGAATTATGACTGACTTTTTTAAAGCAATAGAAATCGAAACACCATTCGTTGGTGATTATGATCGATCACGCTAAAATAGAATAATGAAATTACTGATCGACCACCCTACTGATCGCTTAGAAAGGCCACTGCGGGACTTGCGCATCTCTATTACTGATAGGTGTAACTTTCGCTGTATTTATTGTATGCCCAAACATTTGTTTGGACCCGATCACGCCTTTTTAGAACGCTCTGAAATTCTGAGTTTCGAAGAAATACAGCGCACGGTAAGGCTGTTTGCTAAATTAGGGGTAAGTAAAATTCGTATCACCGGTGGTGAACCACTAATCCGCAAAGATCTGGATAAACTCATCGAAATGATCAATCAAGTCGATGGCATCAATGATATTTCACTGACTACAAATGGCGCCCTTGTTACTCAAAAAAAGGCTGAAACACTCTACAAAGCGGGATTAAATCGGCTAACCCTAAGTCTCGACGCACTTGATGATCAAACTTTTAATCAAATTAATGATGTCAAATTTCCGGTTAGTCGTGTTTTACAAGCAATTGAAACAGCAAAACAAGTTGGACTAACGCCGATTAAAGTAAACATGGTAGTCATTAAAGATGTAAATGTCGATCAGATCTTACCCATGGTTGAGTATTTTCGTAATCGTGAGGTTGTCCTGCGTTTTATAGAATTCATGGATGTGGGTAATACTAACGAATGGCAATATGACAAAGTGTTCGACGCCAAGTCAATTATTGAATTGATTAATAACTATTTTCCAATTGAGCCGGTTGCAGCTAACTATAAAGGAGAAGTTGCCAAACGTTGGCGTTATAAAGACGATGGTGGTGAAATAGGCATCATTGCCTCGGTTTCCCAACCGTTTTGCGGTAGTTGTCATCGGGCACGATTATCTGCAGAAGGGAAACTATATACCTGTTTATTCGCTAACAAAGGTTATGATTTACGTGAGTTAATTCGAACGGAGAAAAACGATGATGTTGTCCTCGATAAACTTCACCGAATTTGGTCAAAACGCGAGGACAGATATTCCGAACTTAGAGATTCTAACAACAGCGCCAGCCAAAAAATCGAAATGTCTTATATAGGAGGATAGCCACTTGGTGGCTATCCTCCTATCCCGAGCTTGCCGGGGGGTCTCCCAAACGTTGTTCTGAGGTTGATTAAACAATAGGCTTCGTTTGAATCTACAAACCAGCCACGGAGATTCCTCTGTTCACTATCGTTCAATCGGAATGACAGCAATGTGCCGTCTCGTACCATTCAGGCATAGATTCCCCCGGCTAACCCCGAGGTGCTTACCGTAACAGCCTTTCAGGCTGATCCACGGGCATCTCTAATTCCTCCATTGTTTCAGTTAACCCGATCTGTTTCAATATGTACGTCAAAACGGGCTTAGGTACATCACTGACTTGTCAGATTCGAACAGCACAGCAGATCCCTCGCAAGCCCGGCATTGAGTTATAGTGTTTATGAGCCGGGACAAAGCCCGGCATTGAGTTATAGTGTTGATGAGCCGGAACAAGCCCGTGGTAGTCTGTCGCTTACGCGAACGATAATAAAAACTCTGTTGCAAGATACCCCAACAACTTTTCGGACTTTAAACGAACTCACAAGTTAATCAAAGAAACCCCTGGCATGAAGCCAGGAAGAGTCTAGCCCGATATTAACCTGCTCTATTCAGCCCATTTTGGCTTAATAATTTCACCGCTGATTAAATTAGGTTCACGTTTTCTCATCCAGTCGTTAACTTGTTCAAAACTAGCGCCACGATCTTCAATCAATTGAATACACCATTTTAATTCCTGTTGGAGATCTTCTTCTGGTACATGAGTAATGTCTCTTTGCGGATCATTCCACCTTGGTCCACCCAGATAAACTGCCGCATACATGATTTTAGCTTTGATCGGATTGGTTCCATTAACAAGCAAGGCCTCATAGAACATACGATGAACATCTTCCCACGGCTCAGTTTGATACAGCTCGGTTCCTTCATTATCTTTACTACAGTAAGCATCATGTACAATTGCTGCGTCCCGGTGTTGTGAGTCAAGCCGATTACCTATGACAGGAACAAATACACCTGGGATAGAGGCACCGTCTGTACGCACTCCCTGTGCTGCACTCCATTTTTTCCATTGGCGTCAATGAAATATAAATCCTTCTTGAGTTCCAATAATGCCGTTGAAGTTGGCTCAAGCTCAACCGGTTTATTATCAAAATAGCTGTTTTTTTTGGGTAATAATTGTTGAGTGCAGCCAGCAAAAAGCAAACTGAAAAATATAATAAAACCACCCAAGCAACATGACAACTTTTGACTTATTGAGCGGGTATCTGCAATAATTTCAAAGCATTTATGTTTTGGTTTGACCATAACACCTCCTTCTTTTTGAAATAGTTTACAAATTCTCTTTGATTATGAAATATTTTTAACTAAGACTTCTAATCAGTAAACCCCAAATCAGAATTTATTGTTCTAACAGCCTGGGCATTAGTTCAACCAGGTTGCAGGGCCGAGTTCGATAATCCAGTTGTTTTTCTATCAGCATCTCCCACGCATCTTTGCATGCGCCTGAGGAACCTGGAAGCACAAAAACATAGGTTGCATTAGCTACACCAGCGAGTGCTCGTGATTGCAAGGTCGAGGTACCGATCTTCTGATAGGAAAGAAATCTAAACATCTCTCCGAAACCGGGAATCTCTTTGTCTAGCAAGGGTAATATGGCTTCTGGTGTGCCATCACGTCCTGTCACACCTGTCCCGCCTGTGGTTAAGACCACATTGATATTGGAATTATTTATCCAGGTTTTGACTGCCGATTGAATTTGATCCAATTCGTCTTTCACAATTGCTGTGTCAATTACTTTATGCCCGGAATCCGTAACCAAACGAACTAACAAGGGGCCGGACTTATCTGTCTTTTTTGTTCGGGAATCGGAAACCGTTAGTACTGCAATATTAACTGGGATAAAATTTCGCTCAGGTTCAGACATTATCGTTTCGATGTTTATGAGTTTTGTTAAAATATAAACCATTATGCGCATCACCGTAAAATTCTTTGCTTCTCTTAAAGAGCAATTTGAAAAACCTGAACTTGAGTTAGAGTTTCCGGAACAACAGACAACAGTCGGTGATATTTGGAAACGAATCAGCCAAACCCAGGAATTACCCGCTAACATATTAAGCGCCATCAATCTTGAGTACGCTCAAGTTGACGACCTGGTCAAAGACGGCGATGAAGTCGCTTTTTTCCCGCCTGTTACAGGTGGTTAGATGGAATTATTCACAAAAGCGTCATTCTGGATACTGATCCAGAATCTAGCCAATCAGAGGATATCTCGGATTATTCAATGAAAATTGAAATTCGAACATCCAAATTTGACCCCTGGCCTGAGTTAAGTACCTACGAATCGGAAGATATTAACCACAGCATTGGTGCCTGTTGTGCTTTCGTCGGCACCATGCGTGACTTTAACGAAGGTGACTGCGTAAGTTCCATGACTTTGGATTATTACCCTGGCATGACAGAAAAACAGCTTGAAAAAATTGCAAATTCGCACTTAGATCAACATCAACTTGAAGATATTTTGATTATTCATCGGGTCGGTGAAATTCATCCTGGCGAATCAATCGTACTGGTCGCCTGCTGGTCAAGTCACCGCAAACAAGCCTTCGAAGCCTGTCGGGCAATCATGGAAGATTTAAAACACAAAGCTCCTTTCTGGAAGCAGGAACAAACGGAGCAAGGTCAACGTTGGGTTGAGAAGAATACACAGGGCTAATAGCATTAAAATCGTATACTATTGTAGTATTATCAGACTTTAAACACCTCATTCATAAGATAACTCCGTGGACAAACAAACTCAAACTGAAATAGAAGCTCAGGTATTCCGCCGCCTGGTCGATCACCTGCGCAACAATAACGATGTACAGAATATTGATCTAATGATTTTGGCCAGCTTTTGCCGCAACTGCTTATCAAAATGGTATCGCGCTGCGGCCGAAGAACGTGAAATTGAACTCAGTTATGACGAAGCACGTGAATTAATTTATGGTATGCCTTACGACGAATGGAAACAACAATACCAAACCGAAGCCACGCCTGAACAAATGGCAGCTTATGAGGAAAAGCATAAAAAAATGTAATTTAGTTAGGCTGCCTCCAACAAACCACTATGCCTCAACAAAGCTTCTACCTCAGGTTCGCGGCCACGAAATTCAACAAATAGCTCCATCGGTTCACGGGAACCTCCGTTAGCAAGAATAACTTCTCTGAAGGATTTGCCAGTTTCAGCGTTGAATACCCCTTCTTCTTCGAAGCGGCTGAAGGCGTCAGCGGATAATACTTCAGCCCATTTGTAGCTGTAATAGCCTGATGCATAACCACCGGCAAAGATATGACTGAAGGCATGTTGGAAACGATTAAATGCGGGAGGCTTTATCACTGAAATTTCGCTTCTTACTTCGTCCAATAAAGCTTGTATTTGCTCTGGCGAGTTAATATCTGTTTTTTGATGCAATAGAACATCAAACAATGAAAACTCTAGTTGCCGTACCATACCCATAGCGGAGTGGAAGTTTTTGGCTGCTTTCATTTTTGTCAGTAATTCTTCTGGCAACTTTTCACCCGTTTCATAATGCGAACTGATTAAATTTAGGCTTTCCTGCTCCCAACACCAATTTTCCATGAATTGGCTGGGCAGCTCGACCGCATCCCAAGCCACACCAGCAATCCCAGCCACTCCGGGTTCATCAATGCGAGTTAACAAATGGTGTAATCCGTGACCGAATTCATGGAACAAAGTTGTCACTTCATCATGAGTAAGCAATGATGGTTTGTCGTCTACGGGCAATGAAAAATTACAAGTCAAAAATGCCACGGGCTTTTGTAAGCCTGTGACTGTTTTCATTCTTCCCATACAATCCCCCATCCAGGCACCACCACGTTTATGCTCACGGGCAAATAAATCAACATAAAAATGACCAATGATCTGATTATTTTCCTTAACCTCGAAGAAACGCACATCGTCATGCCAAAGATGGTTGTTTTCGATTTGATTGATGCTGATACCGAACAGTTTATTCACTACTTCAAACATGCCCTTAAGAACATGTTCAACTGGGAAATATGGCCTTACTTCTTCCTGGGTAAATTCATAACGCTGCTGACGCAATTTTTCAGCATAGTAAGCCAAATCCCAGGCCTTTAATTCATCAACGTCGAATTCTTTGTTGGCAAACGCTTTTAATTCTTGTAGCTCTTTTTCTGCAAAGGGCTTTGACTTTACAGCCAGGTCTTTGAGGAAATCGATAATTTGTTCGGGATTTTGTGCCATTTTGGGCACGACCGAATAATCTGCATAGGTTTCAAAACCGAGCATTTTGGATTTTTCCTGGCGCAGATTAAGGATTTCAACCATTAAATCGGAATTATCCCAATGCCCTTTGGTCGGTCCTTGGTCGCTGGCACGTGTTGTAAACGCTTCATACATTTGCCGACGATAATCCTGATGATCGGCGTAGGTCATGAATGGAATGTATAACGGTGCATCTAAGGTAAATTTCCAACCTTCTTGCTCCGTACTTTCGGCCATTTGTCTGGCCATGCCAATTGCTGATTCAGGCAATCCGGCAAGTTCACTCTCATCTGTGATTAGCAGCGACCAACCATGAGTAGCATCCAAAACATTCTGGGCAAACTTATTACACTTTTGCGAAAGTGATTGTTGTATTTCCATGAAACGGGCTTTTTGATCTTCAGGCAAATCGACGCCAGCCAGTTTGAAATCACGTAAAGCATTGGTGATAACTTTCTGTTGTGCTTGGTTCAGTGACTCGAATTCATCGCTGTCTTTAATTTCCCGAAATCCTTGATAGAGTCGTTGATCTTGAGACACCTGAGTGCCATATTCTGTTAACTTAGGTAAGCAGGCCTCATATGCATCGCGCAATTCATCTGAATCTTTAACAGCATTTAGATGACTCACCGACGACCACATACGCTCCAGTTTATTATCAATTTCATCCATCGGTGCGATGAAACTCTCCCAGGTTCGTGGCTTACTAGACTCAGCCAGTGTTTCCATTTCTGCGCGACTGGCAGTGAGGAGCTGATCCAGAGTGGATTCAATGTCCTCGATCCTGATTTGATCAAATTTTGGAAAACTAGAGAAGTCGGTTAATACGGAGTTTGTTTTAGTCATCACTTTAAATACTTTTCGATTAAGTTATTTACTGGATTCCCACCTGCGCGGGAATGACGAATTATTGAGCTTCAGGCTCTTATATGCAGTTCTATTTGACCAATCCCATCGATAGAGCCTTGCAAAAAATCTCCCTTTTCTATCGCGCCCACCCCAGCTGGGGTACCGGTGAAAATCAAATCACCAGGTTGTAGATGGTAGTAATGACTGAGAAATTCAACCAGTTCTTCGACTCGCCAAACCATATCACCCAACTTGGCATACTGTTGGGTTTCACTGTTTTGTCTTAGCTCAATGGTTTTTTGGTCTAATGAATCTATTTCAACATCTGTGTTTAGTGCAGAAATAATTGCCGATTTCTCAAAAGATTTGGCTAAATCCCAAGGGTGTGCTTTTTTCTTAAGTCGGGCTTGTAAATCCCGGCGGGTCAAATCCAGTCCGCAGGCATAACCAAATACTGCATGCTTGGCTTGTTCCAGCTCAACCTCAAAAACACTTGAGCCAATCGCCACCACCAATTCCATTTCATAGTGTAGGTTTTCTGTACCCGATGGATAGGAAATTTCAGCTCCAGAATGAACAATCGCGGATGCCGGCTTGGTAAAGAAAAAAGGCCGGTCTTTTTCAACTTCAGCACCCATTTCCTTGGCATGATCCGCATAATTACGCCCTACGCAAAAAATACGGTTCACAGAATAATGTTTATCACTGCCTATAACAGGTAGGCTCGCTATAGGTGCAGGTTGAAAAAAATACTCAGTCATTAATGTCATCGCCAGTGTTTGGCTGCTATATTACTTCGACTATGAGTAATAAAAAACTACTTTATTTTGCAGATCCCATGTGTTCCTGGTGCTGGGGATTTTCACCAACTATTCACCAAGCTGCCAATCAATTTGCTGAGGTTGCACCGGTAGAGATTCATGTTGGTGGTCTTCGGGCTGGTAACACCAAGATCATGGATAAAGATCAGCGATTATATATTCTTAATCACTGGTTTAATGTCAATGAAGCCAGTGGTCAACCATTTGATTTCGCATTTAAAATGCCCGAAGGTTTTGTTTACAACACGGAACCACCTTGCCGAGCAGTGAAAGTCATGCAACGGCTTAATCCCACACAAGCTTTGAATTATTTCAGTGCGATTCAAGAAGCCTTTTATGCAAAAAACGTTGATGTGACTAATCCTAAAATTTTAACTGAGCTGGCGAGCGAGCAAGATGTTACACCGCAGCAATTCGAGCTAAGCTTTGTGTCCGAGGAAATCAAACAACAAACACAGAATGATTTTATGCTTAGTCAGCAAATGCGTGTTAACGGTTTTCCCAGCATTATTGGCCAAAATGAGGAGGGTTATATGTTTCTTACCCAGGGTTTTCAGCTTTATCCGCAGCTTGAGAGTACGATTAATAGGTGGTTAGAAGCTACCCCCTCTAACTCCTCCTGAAAGGGGGATGGAAAATTATTCGAAGTCAGGCAGGTCGGATTTGCATTGTGTCATTCACCGGGAAGATGAAGTATGAATTTAATAAACATCTTTGCTTAGTACCCGTTTCATTTCCCGGTTAATTCTGTTGTAACTAGTCTGCAAAGCTTTACTGCTGAAGTATTGCCGATCCCTCTAACTTCCCCTGAAAGGGGGAGAAGAACTAGTCCCGGCTGACTCCGTCATCTAGGATTTGATCCGGGATCTCCTTGAGAACATACTGAGTCAAATTTGGGAGATCCCGCAACTAGTGCGGGACAAATCTATTGCGTCGCCGCCTTAGCAAAATTCGCTAATGCACCACTGACTTTCTCGAGCACCGCTGCACAATCATCTAACTTGTGGCGCTGATTGAGGTAACTAGGATCGTTGTACATTAACCAGGTTTTCCCCTGTTCATCTTCGAAGATCAACGCTTTTTGTGGCAAATCGATTGCAACAGATTGCGAACAGTTCATTAGCGGTGTGCCAACTTTGGGGTTGCCGAAAATGACCAACTCTGTAGGCCTTAATTCCATATCAACTTTTTTGGCACCTTCAGCATGATTCACTCGACCAAACACATTCATGCCTTTTTCTTTTAAGATATTTTCAAGATTATCGGCCGTGGTAGCGACATCGTGATTGCTTTCGACTTTCACCATGCCTTGATCATGAGCCCAAGCGCTAACAGTGATTAAACAAAAAGCAACTAATAGTAAACGTTTCATTACATCTCCTCTTTAATTTTTTATTAAGACAAATAGGGTATTAGATAGTTTGATTGACACGTGAAATAATATCCAGATATTTATGCAGAGTTGGATCAAAACCATAATCCAGCGACTCTATGGTAATCGCATGGCCAATTGAAACTTCTTTAACATCATTAACCGAAGTTAAAAATTTCTCTAAATTGTCCAAATTCAAATCATGGCCTGCATTGACTTCTACACCCAAAGATTGAGCCGCTTTTGCACTTTCTTGGTACTGACCCAAAATATCGTCGTTATCCGATTTGTCGTATGACTCCGCGTAAGCTTCTGTATAGAGTTCTATTCTGTTAGTACCTGTTTGGTAGGCTAATTCCATATCAGATGCATTTGCATCCATAAAAATAGCACTACGAACTCCAGTGTTATTAATCCGCTGAACGGTTGTTTTAACGAATTCAAAATCTTTATGTAAATCCCAACCATGATCTGAGGTGATTTGATGTGGATCATCAGGCACTAGAGTACATTGATGAGGTTTTACATCCAGCACTAATCTCATAAAATCATCAGTGGGATTACCCTCGATATTTAACTCCTTACCCGGGTAATCAATCAACAATTCGGCTAATTCATAAATATCGGATTTTCGGGCGTGCCGTTCATCCGGGCGAGGATGCATGGTGATACCGACAGCATCTGTATCTAAAACTCTTTTAGCAAAATCAATGACACTTGGATAATCACGCCCTCGGGCATTTCGAAGCAGAGCAATTTTATTCAAATTTACGCTTAATTCAGTAGCCATCAACTCATCCTCAGCAGCTTATTGGTAATAATAATCATAGCGATCCAAAATATCTTTAGTAAATCGCCAGGCTTGATCATAACTTAAGCCGCTGTCAGACGGAATCACAACACGTGTATAAAGATTTTTTCCTTTTTGTCGCTTTAATTCAGCTAACCTCTGGTGCAACTCAAATTCACTAACTTGTTCGAATGTACTAGTTGCTGGATTGGCAATATCAATGACTGCTCGATTAGCAACGAGTCGATAACGTACCGCTACCACGTATTTATCGAGCTCACTACGTGCGGGCCCAACCAGTTTTAGATATTTTTCTTCTAAAGCTGTAAATTGCTCACGTGTTTCGATCAATTCCTCGGTTTTTGACTCAATTTCTTGAGCTTTTACTTCTATTTCCTGTTCTTTAGATTCAATCTCGGCCTCAGCCACAGATAGTTCCTGGCGTTTTTCCTCGATGGTTTGATTTGCCGTGGTCAAATTCTCTTCTAACTCAACGATCATTTTTTCAGCATCACTAATACGGTCAAATAAAGATCGATTGTCCTTTTGCAATAAACTATAGACCGCTTTTAGTGCATCAAAATCTGTTTGCGTTTTTTCAGCTTCGGAAATCAGCGTGGATTTTTCTTGCTCCAAATCCTCTACCTGGATAACGATGGTGTCCTTTTCTTGTTGGAGCGTAGCTAAGTTGGACTGTTGTTCGACCACTGTCTGATCAAGCAATTGCTTTGCTTCAGATAACGCACTGAGTTGAATTAATAATTGTTGCTTTTCATCCTCTAAAGAGAGTTTGGCCTGCTCAGTTTCCTGCTGTAATTCATCAAGGTCCGTTTTCTCACCTTCAACAATTTTTAACCTCCCTTCCAGGGCTAACTTCGTAGCTGCCAGCTCAGTATTCTCACCGCTTAATTTATCTCGTAACAACTGCAAAGCTTGAATATCCGCCATTAGCCGGGTGGCTTGTTCTTGTGTCTGTTGAAGTTCTTGATCACTTTGTTCGGTTTTCAGAATTTGTGCCTGCAGTTGCAATTGAATTTGGGCAATTCGCTGTTCCAGACTTTCAATAGCGGTTTCCAGCTCAACATTTTCTGAAGCCTTGAGTTCGGCCAACCGCGCAGATTCCTGCTCCGACTTAACCAACTCGACATTACGCAATAAAATCATTACCAGTGACATTAAAAATATCATCACCACTACAGTCATGATGTCAGTAAAAGATGGCCAAACACTGTCATCGGTATGGCTGCCGGCACTAAGGCTGGAGGTGCGCAGATCTACAAAACTTTGCGAAGCAGCCATTATTTCTCTCGCTCAGATAACCTGAAACCTTCTGTCAATAAATGAATGATTTTTTCAAAGGCCTGACTTGATTGATTGACCTGCGTGGTTAAATCAGTCACGCTTTGCTCGATACCTGAATTAGTTTCTATGAACTGATCGTGCTGTTGTTTCAATTCATCAACCACTTGCGCCAATGAAGTGATTAAATCTGAATAATCTTTGACCATGGCATCGGGTTCAGTATGAAACATGGGGACGATTTGAGTCGTGGTCACGTACTCCAATTGACTGATACAATTTGTTTGAATGTCGGTCAGGCATTGATAAAAGTAACTAAAAATAAAAAAAGCGACGATTGCTGTCATTGTTGTTGACAAAGCCGACGACATCCCCTGAATCACCGTACCCAGACCACCGATCTCAGTCGTCGAGCCGATCATGTTGGAGGCCCCCAACAGTGCAATAGATAATGAAACAATGGTGCCGAATACACCGGTTAAAATCAGAACGTTATTAACAAATTTTGGGAACCCGAGTCGACTTGACTCTTCAGCCACACTTACTGATGCCAATGCACTATGATTGATCGGGGCCTTCAGTCGTTTAGAGCGCAGAAATGCATCATAGCGTTGAGAAATCATGGATGTCTTGGGCATCGAATGATTTATAGATTCATTGTCCCAAAGGTTGTCACTAAACATGTTTGTACTATCAATCTCACGCTGATAAAACATGAGCAAAGCGCAAACACGAACAATACCCATTATGAAAAGAACAACAATGGCGACATTAATGACTAAACCAATACGACTTTGATTAGGCCCCAGGTATAAGTTGTAGAAAAAATCTTTTTGCCAGAACAAAATCAGCGCCAATACAACTAGTACCATAAATAATTGAAGAAAAACGGATTGGGTGTTTAATCGACGCTTACTCATTTTGCTGTTACTGACTGATAGCAGGGGGCTTATGATACCACGGTCTGATAGATTCCCCCGGGTAAACCCGGCATTGAATTATAGTGTTGAAGAGTCGGGACAAGCCCGTGGTAGTCTCATCCTTGCGCGAACGCTAATAAATGAGCTGATTAACCCTATTTAAACTCGGTTTCAATAAAGATAAATTCGAAGTCATTGATATTGATTACATCGTGTTCTACGCCTGCCTGTTTAAAATACGGCACACCCTGAGTCAATTCAGCCACCTGCTCTCCCTCGTTATCAACTAACTTGAGTTTACCCGTAGTCATCGGAACTACTGAATAATCAAATTCATGTTTATGCCAACCGGTAGCCGCTCCAGGTTCAAACAGCCACTGCGTAACTCGTGTGCGTTCATTATCAATAAATACTGTAGGTTTTGCCGATTTAGTCATTCTGACTCCTTATGAAATTTAATATCACCATACCAAGCTTCAAACGTTTGCTTGGAATCATCGCCATCAGTCATAATTGCAATCGCAGCTATTCGTTTTGGCACAAAACCGAAAATCCTATGGAAATCTATCCGAACATCTCGTTGGTAGTTACGCCATTGTCCAATATGTTGTTGGCCGGTTTCTACAGCAATATGCCTGAATTCTGAAGCAAATGGGTTATGCCAGCTAGTATTTAGTTCTGCCTGATTAGACCAAACATATTCTAAAACTCGACTACTCCAGAAATAGGGTTCTCCTTTAACAATAACATACAAACGAACTGGGTAATCGTCACCAAGTTTGGATTGCTCATTATTACTTTGACCAATTCCGGCGACTTTCCAGCGCCAGGACAAAATAGGCGTGGTATTCAAATCGACTGACTGTCGATTAAATAACCCTGAAGCGGATGAGTCTGTTACTGCGTGAATAACTTTGACACCTTGATCTTCGACTAGTCGGTATTCGGTAGACCCACTAAAACTTTTTTCTTGCCAAAGGGTCAGACCGAATTTTGAAAAGGAAAAATCAGATGCATTAATGCTTGAACTGATAAATAACATAGCCAATAAACAGCTATATGATTGTGGAACTTTCAAGTTAAAATGCATTGCCTCATCAATCTTAGAATATTTACAGACAAAAGTTTTGAAAAATGCCTGAGCAATTTGATTATTTAGTCATCGGCGGCGGTTCCGGCGGAATCGCCTCGGCACGCCGTGCCGCAGAATATGGCGCCAATGTCGCACTGTTCGAACCTAAACCGCTGGGGGGAACTTGCGTTAATGTAGGCTGTGTACCTAAAAAAGTGATGTGGAATACGGCGCATATGGCGGAAATGCTAGGTCAAGCCAGTGATTATGGTTTTTCTATTAATCAAAATGGCTTTGACTGGCCCACAGTTAAAACCAAACGCGATACCTACATTGAACGATTGAATGGTATTTATGCGAATAATCTTGCTAATAGTAAAGTTACCCATATTAAATCTAAAGCAAAATTTGTTTGTGCAAATGAGTTGGAAGCAGATGGCACTATCTATACAGCCAAACACATTCTAATCGCTACAGGCGGCCACCCCTGGTTACCCGATTTACCGGGTATCGAACACACAATTTCCAGTGATGGTTTTTTCGAGCTTGAACAACAACCAAAAAAAGTCGCCGTGGTCGGCGCGGGTTATATAGCAACTGAATTGGCTGGTGTATTAAATGCTTTAGGCTCAGAGGTTACTCAGTTTTTACGCAAGGATAAGCTGCTACGTGAGTTTGACCACGAAATAGCCGAACATGTCATGGCATTGATGCAAGAACACGGTGTAACAATCAAAATCAAAAGCGAGCCAACTGCTTTTAGCAAAGATACTGACGGAAGAATTTCCGTGCATTACAACGACACCCAAGATGACGGTTTTGATGCTGTCATTATGGCGATAGGTCGTAAACCGAATACAGCCGGACTTAATCTTGAAACAGCCGGAGTTACTCTGGATGACAAGGGTTTTATAGAAAATGATCTGTTCCAGAATACGGGTGTTGAAGGCATTTACGCTGTAGGTGATGCAAGTGGTCGGGCACAACTGACACCTGTGGCGATTGCAGCAGGCCGACAATTAGCTGAGCGCTTGTTTAACAATAAACCGGACGCCAGATTAGAGTATGAAAATATTCCGACTGTCATTTTTTCACACCCCCCGATCGGCACTGTAGGCTTGGCCGAACATCAAGCTGTTGCGGAATATGGCGCACAGAACTTAAAAATTTACCATAGTCGATTCGTCAACATGCACTACGCTATGCTCGAACATAAACAACCCACTTTGGTTAAATTAATCTGCGCGGGTGATGATGAGAAAGTCGTGGGCTGCCATATTTGCGGCGAAACCGCCGACGAAATGATTCAGGGCTTTGCGGTTGCTGTTCGCATGGGCGCTACAAAAGCTGATTTTGATCGCACTGTGGCGATCCACCCTACAGCCTCGGAAGAATTGGTAACATTACGATGAAAACATCGTATCTAACAGGTAAAATACTAATTATAGAAATATACTCAAACAAGGAAGTTATATGAGTACAATGATATCTGAGGTTTATGAGGCGTTGAAAGAAGCCGGTTCATCTGACGAAAAAGCAAAAGCGGCGGCAATTGCCGTTGCTCGCTACGATTTTGATATTTCGAATATGAAAGCAAACTTGATGCTAATCAAATGGATGGTTGGCTTTAATATTGCAATGACAGCGGCTATTCTCTGGAGGATTTTTAACTAACCTCAATTCACAAGATGTGGGTCTAGATTGAGTAATTATTTCACTCGTTTACCCTGAATGATCTGATCGAGGATCATTGCACAAAATAGTATTGCAAATCCTGCCAGGATACCTTGACCTACAGAAGCATATTGCAGTGCTTCAAGTACATCTTCGCCAAGTCCTTTAGCACCTATTAATGATGCAACAACTACCATTGCAAGGCTCAGCATAATCGTCTGGTTAATGCCCGCAAGAATTGATGGAGCAGCAAGCGGCAGATCAACCCGAGTAAGTAAATACCATTTAGATGCTCCATAGGCTATAGCCGCTTCACGTATTGATTCGGGAACACCTCGAAGCCCCAATACAGTCAAACGCACCACTGGTGTGCCCCCAAAAATCATGGTGGTAATAATAGCTGCTGGCTTGCCTGTACCAAAAAAAGCGATGACCGGAATCATAAAAACAAATGCCGGCATGGTCTGCATGAAATCCATAATCGGTTTTATAAATGCATAAAATCGTGGTCGATGTGCACAAAACATCCCTAATGGAATACCTAGGACAATACTGATGCAAGCTGCTGTTCCCAGTAATGCCAATGTAGTCATGGCTTTTTCCCAAAAACCCAATAAGCCCATGTAGGCCAGAAAAGCTGCACACCACAAAGCAGCCCGAACACCTGCTGCCAAACCTGTCAATAAAATAATAAAACTGGCTGTTACCAACCAGGGAGTTTGCACAAAAATGAGTTCAAGATTATCCAGCACTGTGCGAATAATGTTTGTGATTAAACTAAAAAACCATTCTCCGGAAGTCACTGCCCAGGTGAAAAAGTCTTTAATTATGTCGATTGCGCCCAACCTGAATTCTGGTCGTGTCGGAAAAGTTGCCAGCATCGGCATGACACCGGGGAAAGCAAAATGAATCGTACTGGTTAGGAAAATCAATAAGGTAAACACTGATGCCAATAAGGTTCTTGGCATATTAATCCCATAACCTAATGAACTATCCGATAACCAGTCTGAAAATCGTTTTTCCAGTACAGTATTGGCGATAGCCCCCTGGGCAATCTTGACAATCAAAAGGGCGACTAAACCAAGTAATGCGATCCAAATACCCATTTCTTCAGCCTGTTGGGCTTCTAGTCTGATATCACCTATTGCGTTCTCAAGCGATTCGACCGTGCGTTTAAACACATCAACATTGTCAGCATTATCCTCAATCGCCTTGGCAAGTTGTTCGCGGCGGTAATCAAGTGTCCCCTCAATCTGTGCAATTCTGTCGCGTGCAGCAGCACCTAAATCACCAAATAATCCTCGTACGATTTGAATGATGGCAAAGGTTTCTAAAATCAAAAAAGGAAGCGCCCAATTCCATAACGATCGCATGCCAAACCAGATGGGGCCTAATAAAGCGGCAAAAATGTTAAACGTCCAGGTAAAGCCTTTTTTATTGCCGATTTTTTCAAACTGCTGTTGATAATAATCGGGATTGGTCTTTACAAACCGCTCGAGTAATTGTTCTCGTGATTCTTTTAAATTTTCGCTCTCGCTAATAGAGTTTGTATCAATTTCATTCATGACACTTCTCCGCCTTCGATAATTGTTCGTAATAAATCTTGATGCTCGATCATGCCTATGCGTTTACCCGTTGAATCTATAATCGCCATCACTGAATCGTCCTCAATAGCTGCCTGTATTAATTCACTCAAAGCTGTGTTTTCATCAAATTCTCGTGCGTCCACTGGCAAAATGTCAGACACCGGATGCATCACCGCATGTGCTTTGACAACTTTTAACCTTGAGATGCCAGCAACAAAATCCGCCACGTAGTCATCGGCTGGTTGCATGATAATATCCTCAGCGGTCCCAACCTGAATGACCTTGCCATCACGCATGATCGCAATTCGGTCACCGATTCGAACCGCTTCGTCCAGATCATGGGTAATAAAAACCGTGGTTTTTTTCATCACCCCAGCCAATTTCATAAACTCATTTTGCAGTTGGCGTCGAATCAAAGGATCAAGTGCACTAAACGGTTCATCCATCAATAAGATTTCTGGGTCCGATGCTAATGCTCTAGCAAGCCCCACACGTTGCTGCATACCACCTGATAATTCATGAGCGAATTTGTTCGCCCAACCATCTAGTTCGACAGTGGCTAACATTTTTTCAGCGATTTCTAACCGTTGATTTTTACTAACCCCTCTTATTTCCAAAGGCATGGCAATGTTATCCAGGACACTGCGATGTGGCATTAATGCAAAATTCTGAAAAACCATGGCGATATGTTCATTGCGATAACGTCGCAGCGCATCCTGATCTAGCGCCATTACATCTTCGCCGTTAACCAGAATCTGTCCGGCGGTCGGTTCGAGCAAGCGGTTAATATGCCGAACCAATGTGGATTTACCACTTCCTGACAAACCCATCACACAAAATATTTCTCCTTTTTTTACGGAAAAACTGGCATCTGCCACACCGATGACACAGTTATGACGCTCAAGGGTTTGTTGTTTGCTTAAGTTGTTTTGTTGAATGTCTTCCAATGCCTGCTTGGCTTTATCGCCAAAGATTTTCCAAACATTGGAAATAACAATCGCATCTGCTTCCTGGTCCATAGGATATTTACTGTTTAGTATTTATAGCAAGGGCGCCCACTAGGCGCCCCAAGAAAATTAACTAAGGAAAGTTTTTTAAAGGCCCAACCAAGAGTCTACTCTATCAGGGTTGGCTGCTATCCATTCCCGTACCACTTCAGCCGGATCTCGGTCATTACCAGCAATTTCAAACGCAAAGCCACTGACTACATCGGTATCCAGAGACATATTGGCCAAAAAATCAGCAATAGCGGGCGAACGCTCTTCTAAGGATTTTGACCAGGCAACTTGGACTTTTTTAAGAGCATCTTCACTGGCAACCATCGATTTTTCAAACCAATCTGGGTCATCAGAAGGCTGAATCATGACATACTTTTCCGGATCATAAGGTGGCTCTTCCAGTCTAACCAGATCGTGCATAAACCAAATCGCATGCGGCGAATAACAATAAAATGCGTAACCTTGGTTCTTAGTCACAGAATCGCCTACTGTTGCGACCATTACACTTTGTTCTGCTCGGATAGGTTCCATAAATGCAGATAAACCATAGTCACGCACTTTAACTTCATTGACATTAGCAGAGGCCCAACCTGGAGCACCGACCCAAATCTCACCTTTGCCATTCCCATCAGCGTCCATTTTTTCCGCTACTTCTGGACGCGTGAGATCGAAAATGGAAGTGACATTGTTTTGTTCTGAAAATTGTTTGGTGACACAAAAGCCTTGTTTGCCTTCATAGGGATTGCTGCTTAATGCTACAGTTCCGGCGCCGTCTACAAATTCTTTGGTAAAGCTTTCTTGGTTCGGTAACCAAACATCCGGATGGACATCAATATCACCTTTACCCTGATCCATGGCCTGAAAAATAGTTGCATTGTTGCCGGTCACCATTGTGGCTTCACCGCCGATTTTCTCTGTAACAATGGCTTCAATTAAATTTGCAATGGCTTGTGCCCCGGTCCAATTGGGGATACCGATTGCTACTTTTTCAGCGGCACTGGCACTGTGTATGGTGCCAAAAGCCAAGCTTAAGGCGCTGACTACGCCAATTAATGTTTTTTTCATCGATCTAAATCTCCTTGTGTGACATTAAAGTTACTAGTTTAAAATGGGAATCAACTTATTCTGATAAGCAAATAAAGCAGACTCACCGCCTGTGTGAACAAATACTACGTTATCGGATGGATTGAAAAAATTCTGTCGGATCATGCCTATCAATCCGGCCAGTCCTTTACCTGAATAAACCGGATCAACCAGTATACCTTCAAAGCGGGCCGCCAGCTGAATCGCTTCAAGTGTTGACTCAGCAGGAATACCATAACCCTCGCCGACATAACCGTCATCAACCAGAATTTTATCTTTGCTTAATTCACTGCCGCCTAATAAATTTACGGTGCGCTTGGTTAAATCATAAACCGCATCAATTTGCTTTTCTCTAGGCTGTCTGACCGAAACACCCATTACAGGAATATCGGCATTCAGACAATGAACACCTGCTACCATCCCGGCCTGTGTGCCTGTACTGCCTGTGGCTTGTACAATCCAATCCGGTTTAAATTCAAGTTCTTGACTTTGCTCCACGATTTCCTGCGCACATCCTGCATAGCCAAGCGCACCGGTCTCATTGGAACCGCCGCCGGGAATGAAATAAGCGTTGCTTCCATTTTGATTCAGCCTTTCAGTCACCGCTCGTGCTTCGGCATTCATATCAAGATCGGCGGGACGATATTCTATGGTCGCGCCAAAAAGTTGATCCAACATAACATTGCCCGAACTCATATAAGACTCATCACAATGTTGCTCTGGCACTCGATGCTCCAACAGAACATGTGGTTTCAGTCCAAATTTACAGGCCGCCGCAACGCTCTGGCGAACGTGATTAGATTGAATCGCCCCTTGTGTGACTACGGTATCTGCACCTTGTGCTAGCGCTGCACCAATTAGAAAATCCAGCTTTCGGGTTTTATTGCCGCCTGTCGCCAGTCCCGTGCAATCATCTCTTTTAATCCATAACTTCGGACCTCCAAGATGTCCGCTTAGCCTTTGCATTCGCTCTAAGGGCGTCGGTCTATGACATAGATTGGCGTTAGGAAATTGGTCCAGATTCACTCATCACTCCTGGTTGATTTTGCATAGATAGTATGCAACTTGTGATTAGCAATGACCAATGTTATCTTTGAACACATCATGCATAATTTGCATAATTAGTATGGAACTCGACTGGATTAAAGATTTACAACAACTGGCCAATACGGGCAATTTTTCCCGAGCTGCTGAGTTAAACAATTTAAGTCAATCAGCGTTTAGTCGTCGAATTCAGGCACTGGAAAATTGGGCCTCAGTCAAACTTGTTGATCGCAGCAGTCATCCTATCCAAATAACTCCCGAAGGTGAGCAGTTATTAGAGGTTGGTAACCAGGCTATACTGCATTTTGATTTAGTTAAAAGTCAGATAAAACCACAAGCTAACAAAGACGAATCCAAAATAATCTTTGCAGCTCAACATGCAATTGGCTGGCGTTTTTATCCACAATGGCTAAACCAGTTCGAACAGCAGTTCGGGGCATTTCGCTCCAGATTATTGGCGGATAACCTGCCCGACTGCTTTACCGCCCTGCTCAACCTGGAAGCCGACTTTGTATTGGGTTTCGAAAGTAAACACTACAGATATAAACCTGTTCAAAGCCGAACGTTACAGCGACGAATTATTGGGCATGATCGTTTAGTCCCTGTCTGCCTCACAAATGATCAGGGTAAAGGAATTTTTTCTTTCGATTTAAAGACGATCCCCGTTCTCAATTATCCTAAAAACGCCCCACTGGGATTGCATTTGCAACCTGTTTTAGCCCGCACTGGCTTGTTGAATAAACTTAATTTGATTTATGAAAATGCAATGACCGAATCACTACGCATGAGAGCACGTCATGGCGACGGCATTGCCTGGTTACCTGAGTCTCTGGTCGAACCCGATCTTAAGCAAAACTTATTAGTCATCATAGCACCAAAGAAATACAGCATTAATTTGGATGTTTGTATTTACCGTTCGACTGAAAATCAAAACGATCTGGCCGAGAAAGTTTGGAACAGCCTAAGCTGAACTTAGGCAATTATCACCCCGCTAAAAAGTCAAGCAATACCGTGTTAAACAAATGTGGCTTTTCAAGATGCGCATTATGGGCGCAACCGGGTATGACAGCTAAAGATCCGCCAGGAATCCCTTCCCATAATGCCCTAGGATGTTGCCATTGATAGCTTCTGTCCTTATCTGGCCACAGCACTAGAGTACGTGCTCTTATATTCTCAAGACGGTCTTTACTCTGCCATGTCTGCATGGCTTGATAACCGTCTAATATCGCTTGTAGTCTTGTTTTTTGAGCCAGTTCAAGTGCATCCGCATAAATCGGAGCGCGCTTTCCAGCAACAAACCAGCTTGCAACTGTATTACGTATAGTGGAATCAGCACCCTCATTTTTGACTCTTTTTTTCGATTCATCTATGGATTCAAAACGCCCGGGCATTGAACCATCGGGACCGGTTGCATACAGCACTAATTTGTTAAGCCGTTCTGGAGCCGTCAGCGCCAGTTCTTGGGCAATCATTCCACCAAGCGAATGACCACATAAGTGAAATTTATCGACACCTAACTGATCGAGCCGATTCAATAAATCGCTGACAAAACCAGACACAGAATTGATGCTGGTTTCATCCGCACGCTCGGAAAATCCAGCTGAATCTAGCGCGATCACATCAAATTTGTGGCTAAGCGCATCAATCACACCTTGCCAGTAAGGGGCTCCACTTAAAAATCCATGCTGTAGAATCAGCGTTGGTCCCTGGCCAGCTCTTAATAATCCTTTCATGAGCTACACGATAACATCGAACAACCGGGTCTATGCCGGGCCCAATCCGGGCGTTTTTCTGCAAACTTTTCTTTTTCAGGTTGTTCGTCATAAGGTCTGCGCATAACGTCTAGTAGTTCATTTACTAATGAATGATCCCCTTCAGAAGATTTATCTATAGCTAATTGAGCTAAGTAATTTCGCATTACATATTTCGGGTTAACCGAATTCATCAGTTTTACTCTTTGCTGATTTGAACTGCTGTTTTCAGATAAGCGTTTACGATAACGACGCAACCAATCATTGATTTTTGATTTATATGTATCGGTTAATTGATCTTCAACATAATATGCATCTAATAATGGCGTTAATAATTCTTCGTCGCTTATCTCAAGATTATCCGTATCAAGTTGAGCCAGTTTACGGAAAAATAGGGTCATATCGGTTTCAACTAACTTGAGTATGTTCAGCAAGTCCATGGTCAATTTTTCATCTGTTTCACTTTGAAATTCACTCAAACCAAGTTTACTCGTCATCATCTGTTGCCAGGCGCTGTTATAAAACTCAGCATAATTATTAAGAATATCCTGTAAAGGTTCAGTTTGTTGAATTAATGGATAAATCGCATTTGCCAGTTTGAATAAATTCCATTGTGCTATATGCGGTTGGTGCCCATATCGATAACGTTTACCTTGTGCATCGGTAGTATTCGGTGTCCAATCTGGGTCGTAGTTCTCTAACCATCCATAAGGTCCATAATCGATAGTCAGTCCAGTAATTGACATATTATCGGTGTTCATAACGCCATGGACAAAACCGACTCGCATCCATTCCGTCATCAAAATCGCCGTTCGCTCACAAACCTCGTTAAACCAACGCAAGTAAGTTTCAGCGCCAGGTCCACCTAAGTGAGGAAAGTCTGTTGTAATCGTATAGTCCACTAATTGCTTGAGAATTTCGGTTTCACCCCGCGAGGTGAATATTTCAAAACTACCGAAACGAGTAAACGTTGGCGACACTCGGCAAACAATGGCCCCTGGTTCGGGTTCAGGATTACCGTCATAAAACATGTCACGGACAACCTGTTCTCCAGTAAGTACAACACTTAAAGCTCGAGTGGTTGGAACACCCAGATGATGCATAGCTTCTGAGCACAAAAATTCCCGAATCGAAGAACGTAAAACTGCCAGTCCATCTGCTGATCTGGAATAAGGTGTTGGACCAGCACCTTTTAATTGCAAAATGAAACGCTGCCCTTGTGAATTGACCAACTCACCCAAATTAATAGCCCGGCCATCACCTAATTGTCCGGCCCAGTTACCAAACTGGTGACCGCCATAACACATTGCATAGGGCTGCATTCCATCAAGCTGTTGATTGCCGGAAAAAACCTGCACGAAGTTTTCCGATAAACAAAATTCCTGAGTAAAGCCAAGTTGTTCTGCAACCTCTTTAGAATAAGCAACCAACGACGGTTGACTCACCTTTATCGGTTCAACCCTTGAATAACAGGCCTCATGCACCTGACGAATAAAATTCTTTTGCTCGGGATCGGCTGGTAAATGATTTAAAAACTGGTTGTCAAAAACATACATGATACAAATATCTTCAAAAAACTCTTTTCTGACTTATAGATTTCCCCGGCCTTGTGCCGGAACTTTATAGCTTTAACACTATTCCGGCCTTGTGCCGGCTCTTCAACACTATAACTCAATGCCGGGCATGCCCGTGATAGTCTCATCCTTACGCGAACGATAATAGAATAAATTCAATATCAATAAAATCTCTTGTTGCTTACTCTTATAAAAGAGTCAGAATTTTTATTTTAAACTAGTAACCAAGGTTGCAATTACCAATACTTTAGCATTAGTAATTATTAGGTAAAAACTTGCAAGATTTATCTCTTAGGTTTAAAGTTATTATAAATAAAAATACATTTCTCTATAAATAAGAGACCTAGGGATAAATAAAGATAAATTAATAACTCCTAATTGATCAGCAACCACATAGCACGGGGAAAATATGGCAACCACAAAAAACATTCAAATACGCGGCGTTCCTCTGGAAGGCGAATCTAAAAATTACTATTTTGAACCCGAGCTAAAGGCTCACGAGAAGGATTTAAAGGAATTCGAAAAAGAATTAGGCCTTGAGCAAGATTCCGGATACCAGATCTCTGTCGATCGTGCTGACGCCACCACCAACACAGTCAAAGATGTAGATGATGACGATGTGATTGTTTTGCATATGGATGATGGTTCCGTCATTTTGACTACGGAACGTGACTTAGCAACAGACTTTCCAAATGCAAATCGATCAACAGTCGACGGCAAAATCATTGGTTCCTCTTTAGATCTTGGCCTTAAATCTCGTGGTATTGGAGATTGGTTCATTAAAGGCGTTGAGTTTTTTAAAGGACCGATCACTAAAAAATCTGCAAAATTTATTTGTGAAAAATATGAAGATAAAACAATAACAAAACCGGGTGTTGTTCAGATAGATCTGACGACCCCTGGCACTGAACCCAAACTTACCTATGTTGATACTATTAAAACTGATGATGCAAGTGGACATCGAATCCTATTATTTTTACATGGCACCGCATCACATACGCTAGGCAGTTTTGGAGAGCTGTTCAAAAACCAGCAATTAGTAGATGATTTAAATCAAACTTTTGGACAACATATTTATGGACTCCAGCACCGAACATTAACGCAAAGCCCGATCGACAACGTAATCGAGTTGCTAGATGTTTTGCCTGATAACGCTGAACTCTATCTTGTCTCCCATTCCAGAGGAGGGCTTGTAGGCGAATTGTTATGCCGTGCAATGAGGATTAATGAAGATCCTTTTACCGACGATGAAATTAAAGCTTTTGATGCTATTAAAGAAGACACGTTATCTGAAATAGATGACGAGGACATAAAAAAAGAAGCTAAAGCTAATTACGAAGACCAACAAAAAAGACTCAAAAAACTAAACGGATTATTTAAACGTAAAAACCTAGCTATTAAACGCTTTGTAAGAGTCGCTTGCCCTGCCAGGGGAACCACTCTGGCATCCGGCCGGCTTGATCGTTGGTTGTCAGGTCTATTAACAGTGATCGGTTATATTCCGGCCCTTAAGGCCAGCAAGTTTTATGGTTTATTTAAAAGCTTTGCGCTGGCATTAGTGAACACACGAACTAATCCACAGGTCATTCCCGGATTAGAAGCCCAGATGCCCACCTCGCCTTTAGTGCGATTACTGAATGATCATAAAGTTCAGCTTTCAGCAGATTTATCCGTTATTGCAGGAGATATAGAGAAAGATGGATTCTTCTCCAAAATAGGCATCTATGTGACTGACAAGTTCTTTGATGGTGATCATGATCTAGTAGTCAATACGGCTTCAATGTATGGAGGCGGTAATCGTATCGTTCCTACTCGTTATCATTTTGACCAGGGCACAGATGTCAGTCATTTTAATTATTTCAAAAATTTCAAAACGGCTAGCCGAGTTATAACAGGTTTAATCGGTAAAGAAGATGAACTGGCAAATGCATTCGACCCAGTACCTCCTCCACATTCACCCGTTATCGCCCGCTCGCTAAGTCGCAGTGTTGCTCCCAGAAAAACGGTTTTTGTTATTCATGGCATTCTTGGATCCTCAATTGCTCAAAACAACAATACCATTTGGGTCGATTTGCTTGAACTTAATCATGGCGGCTTAAAAAAAATTGCTGTCGATAAACCTAATGTGAAATCAGTCGGAATTCTCGCTTCACACTATCAAGATTTAATGGATGAACTTTCCACAGACAGTAATGTAATTCCATTTTTCTATGATTGGCGTCTATCTGTATTCGATGCCGCCAAGGACTTAGCTACTCAAATTCAAACCGTCTTAGATCAACAAGTTGATGATAAATATCCGGTGAGTATCGTTGCTCATTCAATGGGAGGTTTAGTTACTCGGGCCATGATCGCCAACCATAATGAAGTCTGGCAAGCGATGATGGCACATCCTCAGAGTCGTTACATTATGTTGGGCACGCCTAATGGCGGCTCGCATTCAATAGCCAGTTTGTTAACTGGAAAGTTGAAGATGATTCGCTTACTGGCATTAGCGGATTTCAAATCCAGCAAATCCGAAATACTAGAAATCGTGAGTAAATTTCCGGGCGTCTTGAACATGCTGCCCTCTAGTGGAGGTACGATTGATTTATTCAACTATGATAACTGGGTGAAACTAGCCAGGGAAACCACAGATAAATTCACTATACCTGCGAAAAAAGATTTAAACAAAGCACTAACAGAAAGACGATCGCTCAACCAAATTGAATACCACCAATATCCAGATGGTAAGGTTTTATATTTAGCAGGCCATGCTAAAGAAACTCCCACTGACGTACGCGTAAGTGAGGGGGGTGATATCGTTATACGCGCCAGCAACCAAGGAGATGGACAAGTCCTCTGGAAAACAGGCATCCCTTACGGAGTCAAAACTTGGTATGCTGATGTACTACATGGTGATTTGCCACGTAATGATGAATGTATTCAAGCGGTCAGGGATTTGCTGGATGATGGCACAACCAATCGCCTTTCCACACAACCACCGCAACAAATGACAGCTCGAGGTCCAGGCCAAATTACGACCGAGGAAGAATTCGATATGACTACAGAACCAATCGAATTTGTTCCCAATGGCAGAGACTTACTCGAATCCGTTATGTATTCTGAACCCGAATATAGGCAAAAAACAATTTCAAGCAAGCGAATTGAAATAGAAGTGACACATGGCGATTGTGTGTTTGCCAAGTATCCTATAGCTGTCGGACATTACTTAGGTGACAGCATTTATAGCGCTGAAAAGGCAGTTGACCGGCGCTATGATAAATCTCTGACAAAACGGTTACGCCTGGGCTTGTATCCCGGTAAAGATGAAACCTGTGAGGTTATTATCGACTTAAAGCGCAAACCAAAAGGCATTATTGTGCTGGGTCTAGGTATGGTAGGTGAATTAACCGTACAAAAATTAACCCAGGCTTATGCCATCGCCATGAAAGAATATGCTCTGCAGCAGCATGAGTATCTAAGAAATTTCTGTGAAAACCCCAATGATGCAAAACAAATCAGTGTCAGTACCGTACTGATAGGTGGTTCAAACGGCGGGTTACCTGTGATGGATTGTTTACAAGCCATGCTAGATGGCGTGCATCAAGCCAATACCACATTGGCCAGTGTGGATGATGAACCTATACAAATCACAAAAATACAACTGATTGAGTTATGGGAAGACATTGCCATCATTTCAATTAACAAACTCGCACAGCTGCTTAATTTTAATTACCAACTTGGTCAGCATTATCAATTGCGATCGGAGCTGGTGGATGGTATAGGCGGTCGCTTCAGATCACACTATGGTGAAGACGAAGGATGGTTGCAACGCACTCAAATTCGTGAAACCCCAGATGGTGACTTGACCTTTAATTTGGTTACTAATAGAGCACGGATTGAATATCGAATCATGCCTGTTGACAAGCAAAAGGTTACGCATTTTATCAGTCAAGCAACCAAAGATACTGCTCAACGAAGCAACATTTCTAAAACTTTATTCGAAATGATGTTGCCAAATGAACTAAAAAACAGTGTTGCCATGATGAACGACACTGTGCTCATGCTTGATGAAGCTACGGCAGCCTACCCCTGGGAATTGATGGAAGATCGCTGGGGCCGCAGTAAAATGCCTCCTGCCGCATCGTTCAAAATGATAAGGCAGTTGGAAAGCCAATATTTTAGCGCTATTCCAAACGTGGGTCGCAGTAACAAGGCACTTGTCATTGGTGCTCCAAAACTTAGTGACAGAAGATTGTATCTGCCAGGAGCTGTGGCTGAGGCAAAATTTGTTGAGCAATTTTATCGGCAAGAAGGCGGTTATCAAGTCACCTCAGAAATCGAATCTGACGGTTTTTCTATCCTCAATGCGATTCATGAACATCGTTTCAAAATAATGCACTTCACCGGGCACGGTGTCTATGAACATCCAGTTATAAGTGATGAAGTGAATTGCAAAACCTGTGGTTGTTCACTGACACCTGAACACAAACATACCGGCATGATGATTGGGGATGACATGTTTTTGACAGCTGAAAATGTAAGCAACATCAGGTTTGTACCTGAGCTTGTATTTTTGAATTGCTGTTATCTGGGTAAAACAGAAAATGTAATCGCCAATCCAAACTATCCAGCTATAGCGGCCAACCTTGCTACACAATTTATTCGTCAAGGTTGCAAAGCAGTGATAGCAGCCGGTTGGGCAGTGGAAGACCGAGCTGCAGTTACATTTGCCCAAACTTTTTATCAGGCTATGATTGAAGGTCAACAATTCGGTACTGCGGTTTTAGCTGCCAGAAAAAATACCTGGCTGTCTCACCCGGGCGTAAACACCTGGGGAGCTTATCAATGTTACGGCGACTATGAATATACTCTTGAGCGCGCGAAATCAAGATCGAATAACAATGACGAACCTTGGCTTGCCAAGGCAGAATTAGTTACTGTGCTTAAATCTTTAGCTGCCGATGCCAAGACACTTGATACCCCGGATAAATACACTGAGACTTATTATAGAAAAAAACTCAATACTTATATCAAGCAAGCCGAGCAACAACATCCTAAGTGGTTCAGATCCGCCGATGTCTGCAGTGCATTCGCCGAAGGATTCAAGGAAATTGCGAATTTTGATCAAGCCGTAAAATGGTACAAACGTGCGTTACAGGCTGAAAATGGACTCGTTTCTATCCATGCAACTGAGCAATTAGCCAATGTGATGGTTAGACGCGCAGGCAAAATAACATTAGATCAATATAAACCAGACACAGATGAAGATAACTCGGACTCAAATAAAAATGAAACACAAAGAGATAAAGAAGCCAGGAGGAAAGCAGAAATTTTGAGCGCTGGAGCCGATATTGATCAGGCGATTGAATATTTACATCAGCTGATAACACTATTTGGCACAGACGATGAAACTGCAGTGTCGGCAACACGTGAACGCCTGGCTTTATTGGGCAGCGCCTACAAGCGTAAGGCCGTATGGGAGAAATACAATCCCAAGCGTAATGCTCAGACTATCAGAAAAAGGGTTTTTACTGCGCTGGAAAGCATGTATAACTATTATGACATCGCTGCTTGGGCCACAGACGATGCCATCCTGACGTTTAGCAACAAAGGATCACAAGCCATTGAATTAGCCGCAAAAAGCAGATTAACAGACAGTCCTGTGAATTATGCTTATCTAAATGCTGTCAGTGCCCAATATTTATTGAGCTTGTTCAAAGACCCCAAAGATAGGAAAAACCCATATAAGTTTTCTAGCGATCAGATCAAAATTTTAGAAACCATTGAAGCGCAAAGCCGCAAAAACGATGAGCTATCTCCAAGCTTCTGGAATCTTGTAGGTGTTGCTGATGCGCAAATTATCAATGCCCTGGTCAAAGAAGATTTTGATAGCCAGGCTGACGACATCGTTAATAATTACCAAACCGCAATAAAACGGGGAGCAAGCAGCGTACAAGTTGATTCCGTTAAAGATAATTTAATTCTACTGCAGGAATTATTCGATCCCGATGTTGCCACCGGCAGAAAAAATACCAGAGAATGTAAAAGAATACATAACCATTTAACTACGATTTTGAAAAGTATGGATGCTTAATGAACTTGATCCTAAATCCATTTTATTGCTGATCGATTAGATTTAGTCTTGTTATGATCCAAGCCGTTAATCTGAAACACTAATTGATTCTGTAGATTTAAATGTAGGTTAATTACCAGCTCATTTTCGAACTGGAATTACCGCCTGGTGTTGACTGAATGATATGTTAATCTCTAACTAACTTGTGATTTCACAGCCTACTGAGGAAAAAGTTACTCAATTTTAGCGTACTTGTGTCATTATTAATGAATCATGGATAGACGCACCTTTGTATCATCCAGTTTATTTACCTTAAGCGCTAATATATGGCCAACTTACTCCATTGCCCTACAATCTCCAGTAAAAACCTATCACCTCAACTCTGGACATGGAAGCGGTTATTTCATGGGCGCACCTTATCCCCGTTCCTCGCTCTGGTGTTATAACGGGAAACTACCCGGCCCTGAATTCCGTGCTAAACAAGGTGATACACTGCAAATTCAAGTTACTAATTCCCTGGAACAGGCGACGACTTTACACTGTCATGGCATTCGCTTACCCAACAATATGGATGGTGTCCCTGGCTTAACCCAACAACCCATTGAGAAAAATCAGTCATATCAGTATGAATTCAAATTGCCCGATGCAGGCACTTATTGGTATCACCCGCATTTCAATAGTTCCGAACAAATTGGACGAGGCTTATATGGTGCTTTAATCGTCGAAGAAGCTGACCCAGTCCTAGTTGACAGAGAATTGGTTTTAATATTGGATGACTGGCGCCTGGGCGATGATTTTGAGATCACCAATAATTTTTCCAACCGACATGATAAATCTCATGCTGGGAGAATTGGTAATACCATTACAGTTAATAGTCGAGAATATCCGTCATTTGAAATTCGTAGCGGTGAACGCTTGAGAATACGATTAATCAATGCTGCGAATGCACGAACTTTTGTGCTTGATTTTTCTTCTTTGCAAACGAATATCATTGCCATTGATGGGCAGCCTGTCACACCGCATCAACCTGAAGATGGGTTGGTTATCCTGGCTGCAGCAATGCGTGTGGATTTAATCATCGATATGATGGACGAACCTCAATCACAGGTTGTGATCAAGGACCAGGCTTATGGACGTGAACAACCAGAAGTGTTCAAGTTTAACTATTCAAATAAGCCCTCGTTGCGCCATACCCCTTTAGATTCGACGATTGCACTGTCAGCAAACACAATGCCTGAACCCAATCTTGATGATGCAGTTGAACATCAAATAGATCTTGGTGGCGGCGCTATGGGCGGTATGCGCAGAGCAAAAATTAAAGGACAGTGGCAATCGATTCGAGAATTGGCTGACCAAGGATTCATGTGGGCCATGAATGAACAGGTTGGAGCCGGTCATAATATCGAACCGATAATTTCATTACATCACGGACAGACTTGTAAATTAAAATTGATCAACAACACCGTTTTTGATCATCCTATGCACTTGCATGGCCATGCCTTCCGAGTGTTAAACCGTAATGGGCAGCCCGATCCCTATCAAACCTGGCAGGACACCGTGATGGTTTGGTCAAATGAATCGGTAGAAATTGCCTTTGTCGCCGATAATCCAGGTGACTGGATGTTTCACTGCCATGTGCTTGAACACCAGGTCAGCGGCATGAGTAGTATTATTCGTGTAATCGAATAATAAATTCATAGTTTAGGAGGTTTAAAGCCACCAAAAAGCTGCTCTAAATATTTAGCCATTGCCAATACTTGATCTTCACACCAAGGCTTCCCAACAATCTGAATACCGTAAGGCAAACCCTTATCCGTCAAACCCACAGGTACTACAGCTGCAGGCCAGCCTGTAAGATTATAGGCATATAAATTAAACCAAGTATTGTGATCATAATCGGTGGGTTGATTGCTATGCGAAACCGCCGTTGAGACATTGGCTGGACAAATAATAATGTCGTAATTGCGCATGAACTCACCCATGTGCGCCCGAAAGTCATTCACTTCCAGGTTGATTTCGCCAAGCTTAGATTTATCCGATCGTTTTATATTCTCCAGCAAGTGCCTGAGATTAGGGGCCGGTTCATCTGTACCATAATAGTCCAGGGTCTTTACAAGAAATCGCTCTAGATATGAATAGGTGTAGCGAATGTATAAATCCGAAACACTTTTTAAAATCTCAGGGTAGTTTGGCTGTACACTTGACACTCTTCTTTTTAAAGCCTTGGTTGCATCAACAATAGCATTTTCGATCTCTGCAATCGGCTCTAAAACATCCGCGTCTGTGTAGTAAGCAATACGCAAATCTTTAAGTTCTACTTTGTGACTCGACTTTAGTGGTCTTGTCACTGCCGTTGGATCAATTCCATCTTCACCATGTATGACGTTCAATAATAACTCCAGATCATCAACACAACGCGCCATCGGCCCTATTTGAGTTAATTGATCCCAGATATCCAACTCCCAGGGCCCGGCATGGCCCGTGCGAGGCACTCGTCCAAAGCTTGGCTTAAGCCCGCAAACACCACAATAATTGGCGGGCTCGCGAATGCTGCCACCTGTGTCACTGCCAAACTCTAACGGTATACCGCCAGCTGCTAATATTGCAGCCGCTCCACCACTGCTCCCCCCCGGGGATTTACTCAAATGAAAAGGATTAAATGTTGGTCCAAAAACATCATTAGTCATTTCAATACCAAGCGTTAGCTCTGGAGTGTTTGTTTTACCGAGGACAATAACTCCGGCTTGTTTGGCACGTGTTACGACAGTCGCATCTTCTTTAGGCGTCAAATCTTTCCGCCCTACCGTTCCCCAGGTTGAAACCAAATCCTTGGTGTCAATTGAGTCTTTTACTGTCATCGGAACACCATGAAGTGGACCAACGGCCTTTCCTTTTAACACCATCGTGTCAGCCGCAACCGCATTATCTATTGCCTTATCCGCATCCAAGGTAACTACTGCATTAAGTTTAGGATTAACCTGTTCAATCCTTTCTAAGTGTGCCGTTACAACTTCCTTGCAGGAAACTAGCTTATTACGAATTTTTTCAGCTAAATCACAAGCGGATAGATAAACTATATTAGTCATCTTAGTGTTTGATCACCAAGTCTTCCAATATTGGACAATGCTCAGCGGATTCATTACTGCCATCGCATTTATTCTTTAGCTTTAGTAAATAATCACGGGTTGTAGTGATATTAATTAGCAACTCGTCTAGTTTATCTACATGTTTGTTTACCAAAGCCTTGACCTCTTTCTTGGTATGGTGCTTGGGATCATTTTGATATTCAAACAATAACCCGATTTCTTTAAGGCTGAAATCCAGTGCCCGTAATTGTCGAATGACTTTCAGCTGTTCCAGATGTACATTTTTATAAATCCGTTGATCACTTGCGCTCCTGGGCGGCTTTGCTAACAAGCCTATTTTTTCATAATGCCGAATCAGCTCGACAGATGTATCAGTTTGGCTGGCTAATTTACCTATTCGCATGACTTGACCCTGTAATCGTTACAGGGATTATTATAAGGTTTATGGAACATGTTGGGCAAAATAAGAGCTGTTGCTCTATTCAAACACAACGAAAACCGAAAGGATTTTGGAATGACCAGCTCACCTGGGGACGTAGCGCCTATAACACCATGTGGTGTTTGATCGGCTGTGCAATTGGTGACTTCGGTACTATTGCCTATTTTCAGTTTACCGGTATCCCCTGGCCTACCCTTTGGATCATGAGTCTGGCGATTGTTAATGGTTTATTGACTAGCATTTTGCTGGAAACAATCATTCTGAAAAGAGGCGGTTTCGATTGGATTAGCGCTCTCAAAACCGCCCTGGGCATGAGTTTCATTTCTATGCTGGCAATGGAGATCAGCATGAATGCGATTGATTGGTGGCTGACCGGCGGCGCCAAACTGACCTGGTGGGTGATTCCGATCATGCTCATCGTCGGCTTCTTAGTCCCCTGGCCCTACAATTATTGGCGGCTCAAGAAATACAACAAGAGTTGCCATTAATGAACTTTAAAATAGTAAATACGTCATAAGAGTTTGATGTTAAAAATTAGCGCTAAAAAAATAATTTGCCTGACCCTATTTTGGCTGATTGCTTTTCAGTCTGCTGTTTTTGCGGTCCAGCAGAATCCACTTGAACTCAGTGACAACATTCATTGCCAGGAACAGAACACGCCCAGCCATCATGACTGTTGTTTGGATGACCTGGCAAATAATCATTGTAATAGCTGCTTGCAGAGCACATTAGCGTTAACTGCAACAGAGCAATTACCTCACATCAAAAAAACGCATTTTAGTGCCTCCGCCAAATCAGACTCATTTCATCCGGAACCCTTACTCGAGCTTTTTAAGCCCCCGATTTAATCATTCTTACTGACTTGGGATCGTGCCAAATGGCACGTGTTGTTTAGTTTTAGGAGTGATTTATGAACGATTTATTTCCATCATTTTCTTTACCGCGTCGCAGATTTGTAACCGGTGCTGCATCTGCAGTTGGGTTAGCAGGTCTGGGCATCAATCCACAGTTGTTGGCTAACACAAAACCTGTTGAAGTTCCATTGTTAGCGGGCACTAATTTCGATTTAAACATTGGCTACCGTGAGGTTAATTTCACGGGAAAAAACCGTATTGCTAATGCCGTTAATGGCTCAGTGCCTTCACCAACATTGCGCTTCAGAGAAGGTGAGCGGGTTAAATTAAATGTCACTAACCACTTGGCTGAAGATTCTTCCATTCACTGGCATGGCTTGATTCTGCCCAACGAAATGGATGGTGTCCCAGGTCTGACATTTGCTGGCATTAAACCCGGTGACACTTATCATTACCAGTTTGACGTAATCCAGAACGGCACCTATTGGTATCACTCGCATTCCGGCTTTCAGGAACAAAAAGGTGTTTATGGCGCGATCATTATTGACCCGGCCGAACCTGAACCGTTTGCCTATGACCGCGATTATGTAGTGATTCTTTCTGACTGGACCGACGAAGACCCAAATCGTATTTATCGCAAGTTAAAGAAGCTTTCACACTATTACAACACCCAAGAACGAACATTGGCAGATATTTGGTCTGATTTAAAGACAAAAGGTTTGTCGGGTACTTTCAATGAGCGCCAGATGTGGAATCAAATGCGCATGAGTGACAGCGATCTGTCTGATGTCACCGGTATGACCTATACCTTTTTGATGAATGGGCAGACGCCGGATGCAAACTGGACCGGATTATTCAATCGTGGCGAGAAAATCCGTCTCAGGTTTATCAACGCTGCTGCCATGAGCATTTTTGATGTCCGTATTCCCGGATTGGATATGCAGGTCATCGCTACTGATGGTCAATATGTTGAACCGGTAACTGTTGAAGAGTTTCGTATTAATGTTGCCGAAACTTTTGATGTGATTGTTCAACCCAATGCCGATCGAGCCTATACCATTTTTTCACAAACAATCGATCGTTCGGGGTTTGCCCGCGGCACCCTGACACCAGACCTTGCCTTAACCGCATCAGTCCCAGCAATGGATGAGCGAGTGACCTTAACACATGGCGATATGGGGATGGGTGGCCATGGTACTCATGCAGGACACGATATGTCCAAAATGGATCACTCAACTATTAATCATGGTCAGATGGACCATAGCACTATGGATCACTCAAAAATGAATCACGGTTCGATGATTGCAAAGGCGGGCATGGGCAGTACGGCCGAGATTGTGCATGCCGAGTCTGAATACGGCCCACAAGTTGATATGCTGGCCGAAACACCCATGTCAGGGATTGCTGATCCCGGTGTGGGATTAAGAAACAATGGCCGCAGAGTGTTGACCTATGCCGATTTATTCAATCTTTACGATACCCCGGATCCGCGTGATCCCAGCCGGGAGATTCAAATTCACCTGACTGGCAATATGGCCCGCTACATGTGGTCGTTCGATGGTATCAAATTCGACGATGCTGAACCTATTCTGCTGAAATTCGGTGAGAGGGTGCGCTTCACTTTAGTGAATGACACCATGATGACTCATCCTATTCATTTACATGGTGTCTGGAGTGACCTTGAAACCGGTGATGCCAAGCGGATCCCACGCAAACATACCGTCACTGTCCAACCCGGCAGCAAAGTCAGTTACTTAGTCACTGCTGATGCCTATGGAAACTGGGCCTACCATTGTCATCTGCTGATGCACATGATGGCGGGCATGTTTCGCAACGTTAAGATTGCTTAAGGAGGAGTAATGCAAATAAGAACATTACTCCCAATTTGTGCGTTGTTCATAAGCTCGAGCATTATAGCGGCCGGTGGTGAATCCGACCCGATTGTCACTCAGTTGAAGTTTGATCAATTCGAGCGCCGCAGCACTCAAGGTGATAATTTTAACGTCATTGAGGGCGAGGCCTGGGCTGGAAAAGACATCAACAAGCTCAGGCTTAAATTCGAAGCTGAATTTACCGATGATGAGACTGAATCAGTTGAAACTCAACTCGTTTACAGTCGAGCCATTTCACCATTTTGGGATGTTCAGGCTGGCTACCGCCGCGACATTTATCCTAAACCCGAAAATGACTGGCTGGTACTCGGGTTTATCGGTTTAGCTCCCTATTTATTCGAAATCGATGCAGCTTTGTTCATCGGTGAAAGTGGCCAATATGGAGCACGACTAGAAGCCGAGTACGAGTTGATGCTCACCCAAAAGTGGGTATTGGTCCCTGAAATTGAAATAAATGCTTATGCTGAAGACGATGAAGCAGCTGGTATTGGTTCTGGCTTCTCGGACATGGAGCTGGGTTTACGGCTCAATTATTTTATCAACCGCCAATTTGCCCCTTATATCGGGATTAACTGGGAAAAGAAATTTGGTGACACTGCCGATTTCGCTCGCGATGAAGGTGAAGATACTGATGATGTTCAATATGTCATTGGTATCCACAGCTGGTTTTAGTTCACATTGCCAACAGGAGAAAACACATGAAATACATTCTTAACATCATTTTATTAACCTTCAGTATATCTGCCTTCACGGCTGGTACCGATGATCATTCACATGATCATGATGACCATCATGGCTATGCTTTTGGCAGCGCTGGCAAAGCAGATCATGCTGATCGGACGATTGAAGTTATCATGACCGACAATAAATATGACCTGCCTTCACTGGATACAAAAGCAGGAGAAACCATCCACTTTAAAATTGTAAATCAAGGCCTGCAAATCCATGAGTTCACTATTGCGACCAATGATATGCATATTGAGCATCAAGATGAAATGCTGAATCATATCAACACCGGCCATATGACCATGACTGACAAAGGTCACGGAGCGGGTCATGATCATGCTAACAGTTTACTGCTCAATCCCGGTGAAACAGGTGAATTAACCTGGACGTTTGCCAAAGCTGATGACTTAGAGTTCGCCTGCAATGTTCCGGGGCACTATCAATCCGGTATGGTTGGCAAAATTAGCTTTAACTGATTAAAATGACCATCATGAAAAAACTATTTTTACTTGTCATTTGTTTCACGATAAACGCATTGACTCATGCCGCCGAGTTTGAAGTATTTAAATCTCCTGTTTGTGGCTGTTGCCAGAAATGGGTGGATGCACTTGAAGAAGCGGGTCATACAGTGACCGTTCATAACCAGGATCCTGAGCAACTGAACATCACCAAACTAAACTCCGGTCTGCCGGCCCACCTTGGTGCCTGTCATACTGCTTTTGTTGATGGCTATATAGTTGAAGGTCATGTTCCTCTCGAGGCAATAGACGAACTATTAGAAACCAAGCCCGATATCAAAGGCATTGCCGTTCCAGGTATGCCGTTTGAATCTTTGGGCATGGAAGTCGGGAAAGAAGCTGAGCCGTATGTGGTACAGGGCTTTGACGAAGAAGGTAACGTCACCCCATTATCAATTTACAAAGGCACTGAAAAAGTAAATTAAACTGCTAAGCAAATCATGTATTATTTCCTCAACAGTTTGAGGAAAGTATATGAGCAACGACAAACGTCACCCCCAAGTCAAAAAAGCATTTAAGTTAGATGGTGATGAAGATGCCATCAAAGAATTTTATGCCGACTGGGCCGAAAACTATGACAAGGATACCGCCGGTATTCATTATTCCGCCAGCCAGAGTACTTATAACTTATTTACTTCTTTACCCGATTCAGAATTTCTAACCGTTGATACCAATAATAAAGCTTTGCGAATCATGGATGTGGGCTGTGGAACTGGCCTGATGGGCAAAATGCTCAACCAACATGGTTATACCAATATTGACGGTTGTGATATATCGCTGGAGATGGTTCAAGAAGCCAACAAGCTAGAAATCTATAACGAGCTCACTGCCGACATCGACATTAACCAACCCATCAATCCCGATTGGAAAGATGTTTATGATATCAGTATCAGTGTAGGTGTGTTTACACCTGGACATGTCGATCCAGAAGCACTAAATCAAATGATCGACATGACTAAAACAGGAGGTTTGATTCTAGTTAGTACACGTCTAGCTTATTATGATTCGACTGACTATCAACAAGTTAGTGATCAACTTGAAAAAGAAGGAAAAATAAAATTGCTCAAAGTTGATAAAAATCAGCCTTATACTGATGACAGCCCGGCTCATTATTGGGCTTATGTGGTGTTGTCATGAGTTCAACCATGATGGCTGTGGTCACGACTGGTAATGGTGGTTACGACAAGCTGGTCTACAAAGAAGTGCCTGTTCCAGATCTGGAGCAAGGTGAAGCATTAATCCAGGTCTTGGGTGCAGGGGTGAATAACACTGAAATAAATACTCGCCTGGGTTGGTATTCATCTTCAGTTGAAAGTAGCACCTCATTAACTTCCAACGAACAAGAGCAAGAGGCAACGCATAAAGCCGATGGAGGCTGGAATGAGGCCACACCTTTTCCGTTCATTCAGGGCACGGACTGTTGTGGCCGAGTAGTCAAGGTTGAATCGGAGAACCACCAGAACTTAGTCAGCAAAAGAGTGTTGGTACGAGCTTGTATGCGCGTTGCCGGATTTGATTCACTAGAAAATGTTTGGATGGCATCTGATTTTGATGGTGCTTTTGCCCAATATGTAAAAGTGCCCGCTTCTGAAGTGTTTCCTGTTGATTGCAACTGGAGTGATGCTGAATTGGCAACTATTCCCTGTGCTTATGGGACTTCCGAAAATATGGTGCATCGTGCTCAAATCACTTCAAAAGACACGGTGCTTATACCAGGTGCTTCTGGTGGTGTAGGTTCGGCTACGGTGCAACTGGCCAAACGGCGTGGTGCGAGAGTCATCGGAATCGCTGGCAAATCAAAAATCGAAATCGTAAAAAGTCTGGGCGCTGACCAAGTTCTTTCAAGAGATGAGGATATTGTTTCCGTCCTAGGTCACAAATCAGTGGATGTCGTGATTGACAACGTTGCTGGAGAAAATTTTCCGTCAATGCTAAAAGTACTCAAACGCGGAGGCCGTTATGCATCTTCTGGTGCCATCGCTGGTCCAATCGTCAATCTAGACATGCGTGATTTTTATTTGAAAGATATTAACCTGATCGGATGTACAGCCTGGGATGAACCTGTTTTTCCTAATCTAATTTCGTATATTGAGCGCAGCGAAATTAGACCACTGTTAGCCAAAACATTTCCACTAGAAGAAATTGTCCAGGCTCAAAAGGAATTTTTAGAAAAAAAATATGTAGGGAATTTTGTGCTAATTCCTCCTGCGGTAGGTTCGTAAGGTTTTACTCCTGGGCGTAAACACTGGTAATTTGAAAATCAATCTGGCATTGGTCTGATAGCGCTTGCTGCTGATTTATTATGTCTTGTAAAGTATCTTGGCTTTCAGAGACAAATTGGCCATTACTTAGGGACAGGGAAACAGCTTTTTCTGCCATCTGACGGGCTTCATTTAGGCAGGATAGTTCTTGCAAAGTTACTGCCAGATTGTTGGCTGCTGCCACATGTTCTGGATTTGCGGTCAATATACCTTTATATAGTGATATAGCTTCTGATAAATGGCCACTTCTACTGTACGCATCTGCCAGACCAAATGCGGCGATTGTCTGCTGCGGAAACTGACGACTTGTGTACTCATAGAGTTCAATCATTTGCTCTGCTTTTAATACTTGCTCCATATTTAGTACCGATTGAAAATAACGGTCAAAATCCGGATTCGTGGGTAACTCATCAAGAGTTAGCAAAACAAAAGCCCAATTCTCTGCCCGTCGCCAGGTTTGCAGGAATTTGTCCATACTCATATGTTTATCAGCTTCAGTACCTGAACGCAGAATCATTTCGTCTCGCTCAGGTTCATAGCCGACAACGACTGCATAATGCCAAAAAGGTTTGGTTTCAAAACCAAGATTCTGCAGAATCAAAACAGGGCGCCCGGCAAATAATTCATTAAACAAGGCAGCTTCTGTGGGATCAAGCTGATAGGGAACTCGAGCATACTGTCTACCAGCGGCTAACATTTCAATTTGCAGCGAACCCTGTTTCTCAGGTATGTAAACTTGAGAGATTAATTCGCCAGGACTCACATCTACCCCGCTTTCAACAAGCAAAGTTGCTAATGCAGCCGGACCACACTGAAATTGTTGTTGTGGAAAAAAAGGCGTTTTAGTCAAATAAACTGCTGATCTATTCTCAACAAGCCGTTCAGTTTCTAAATTTTGTTGTAGTGGCTGTTGAGTAACACAACCTGACAATAAGACCAGGATCAGAAAAACTCTAATCATCATGAATATCTCAGAGTTTTTTGAATATATCTGTCACACCTACCAGCTCTAGTAATAACAGCACCAGAAAAACTACTCCTATGACTTCAAGCGCTCCTGCACCGGCTGGTGCTTGCTCAATCTCTTTAGAAAGCATAATTAACTCATCGTCTGATAGGCTTGATAAACGCTGGATAACTGCTTGTTGATCAACACCATAATCGACTAGTATCTCACCGACACTTTCTTCTAACAAAAAACGCTGAGTTAGTTGCAAAACGTTTGTGCGTTGTTCTGTTGTTAAAAGAGTCTGGGTATTTACCATTCCTGCATAAGCAAGAGGCCTTAAAGTGGATAAGGTCAGCATGATAATTGTCATAAAAACAGCTAACAACTTCTGTGAGTTATTCATTATTTCTCCTTTTCGTGGTTTGCGGCAGCAGTGCTGTATGTCTAGTCTCCTAGTTCAATCAGCACCAATCATATTAACTGAATTTTAGAGTATATAAAAGCCAAGCTATTTTTTTAATGTCTTTTGTACAAACTTTTCAATGGCTGTTCGAGTCTGATCAGACTCCCAAATACTTCGTATCTCATCACCATAAGCCTGATCCTCATTATCAATAACTTTTCGCACCGGCTGGCGAATTTGCTTTTTGGTAAATGCATAGATTTCAGGTCTGATCGCGGCTAATGACTGTGCTGACTTTAAAGCCTCATGCATTAAAGAATCTTTTTCAACAACTTGATCGACAAGACCTCTTTGCAAAGCGTCCTGAGGTGAATATGTTGCACCACCTAACATGATTTCTTCGAAACAAGCTGGGTGAACTTTGGCTCGCATCAGTTCCATGATAATGACCGGAAACGGCACTCCTACCCTTAATTCCGGCACTCCAATTCTGCCCTTGCCCTCAGCCATGATTCGATTGTCGGCGCAGTTAGCGATCACACAACCACCTGCTATGGCATGACCATTAATCGCAGCAACTACCGGTTTGGTGCAAAAATACAATATATCTAACAGGCACTCAAGATCAGCCAGAAAATCACGGATATAGTCAGTGCCTGCTTCAAGTAATCGAACCAAATCCACACCGGCAGAAAAAATATTAGCTGTACCCGTCAAAATAATGGCTGTTGATTCTGATTCTATTTGCGCTTTTAATGTCTCTCCAAGCCGGATTAAAAAATCTGCATCGATCGCATTGGCAGGTGGACGATTCATTTTGATAATCGCGATATTATCTTGGTGATTTAGGTCAATCATAAAACTTCCCGTTTTTTGCTGTAGTTAATCCCTGTGATTTTTCATCTCGCAGATTACTTGTGCAAGTGTTTTGATGCCAGGTTCAATATCATTTTTCGCAATTGATGAAAAACCAAGTCGAAAGTGATTATTATATTTTTGCGGCTTCATGAAAAACACTGAACCTCTTTCAATTAGAATACCAAACTTTGCAGCTTGAGTTTCTAATTCATCCGCATCAAGCCAGCGTGGCCCTTTAACCCAAAAAGACGAGCCACCGACACTTGTATAAGTTACCAGCTCTCCCAAATGTTTATCGATCGCTTTTTTCATCAATCGCCAGCGCTTTTTATACTCTCTATGCATGCGATGTATTAAAGCATCGTGATACCCCCTTTTAATGAACATGGCGACGATATGCTGGTTATTGGCAGGCATGTAGCGCATCATAATTCGCCTTAATGCGCGGGCCTGCTGAATAAATTCTTGTGGCCCAACCAAATAGCCCAAGCGTAACCCAGGCGCCAGTGTTTTTGAAAAAGTACCAATAAACAAAACCCTGTTATCTTCATCCAGGCTCTTTAAAGCCGGTAAAGGCTTGCCGGTAAACTTATTTTCAGCTTCATAACCATCTTCAGTGATGACTAAATCATACTCAGAAGCCTTTTTCAGCAACTTTTTTCGCCTCGAAATTGGCATATTAACTGTAGTTGGGGAATGATGACTGGGTGTTGTATAAATCAGATTACATTGATTCAGCATATCATTGATTTTTAGCCCCTTATGATCGACATCAAGCGCGACAATCTTTGGATTTCCTAATTGCAATATGTTACGTGCATCAAAATACCCCGGCTCTTCCATGCCTACGGTTGTGTTTGAATTTACCAACAATTGAGTTATTAAATAATGTGCATGTTGAGTGCCGCTTGTAACCAGTATTTGCTCTTCTTGTGCCCAGATTCCCCTTCTTGGCAATAAACGTGTTCGAATTTGATTGATTAACTCTGGATCATCCCGGTCGAATTGATCACCGGCCCACTGGTAGACGGAATCTGTTGCCATTGATTCGCGCACACATTCATTCCAACCTGCCTGCGGAAACAAATCAGGATCGAATTGGCCATGAATAAACGGATATGGATATTCGCGCCAGTTTTGAGGTTTTAATGTATGTGGAAACTCTGTCGGAGTGGGCAGTATATGGTCAACCCACTTAATCTGATTTGTCACAGCCTGGGGTTTCTTGCCAATTTGGGTTTGCCAAGCATTGTTATCATTTACATAATGCCCGCTACGTTCCCGCGAAACCAAATAACCATCATCGACCAGTGACTGAAAGGTAAGGATGACGGTGTTACGGGAAATCCCCAGCTGCTTAGCTAACATGCGGCTGGACGGAAGTGGGCTACCGGGGGGCAGATAGCCATTTAAAATAGCATTAACAATGAGTTCGCGAAGCTGCGAGCGTAGACTGCCTGATGCATTCTCATCAAAATAGAACAACGAATCACGTGTCAAAATCTGGCACTCTTAGGTTTTGAAGTTTGGGTCTATTTTTAAACACGCGATGCTTATAACCTGCTTCTATACGTAAGACGTATATAGCTATTTTAACCTACCGGGCTTTTAAACACCTTAAAACGACTATATTATCAGTCAGCCGTGGGATAAAAAGCGAGGTTTTTATAGTTTTTATGACCTTGATTTTTTGTAAACAAAACTAACACACAGAAGGAGTACCTTTCGTTATGTTTAAAAAACTTTCTTTAGTAACCTTATTAGCAGGCTCAGTGGCGCTAGCCAGTTCAGCCGTTTATGCTAAGAATTTCAAAATAGCTGTTGGTGATGCCGCAGGTAGCGCACAACATGCTATGGGTTTGAAATTTGTAGAAGAACTTGAAGCCAACACTGATCACACTGCAGAGTTGTTTGTTAATGGCCAATTGGGCTCTGAGCAAGATACTGTAAACGACGCAGCGATTGGCGTACTTGATATGACCTTAGTTGCGATTAATAACGTAACACCTTTCTCACCTACAGTTGGTGTATTCACACTTCCATACGTTATCTTGAGTCTGGAAGATGCTGAAGCTCTGACCCAAGGTCCAATTGGTGAAGAATTAGTCGCCAATACAATTCGTGATGCCGGTGTACGTATTATTGGTTGGACATACACAGGTTTTCGTGTACTAACTAACTCTAAAAAGCCTGTTTCTACCGTTGATGATCTGCAAGGTTTAGTTATTCGTGTTCCGAAAAACGAAATCATGATTGACACTTATAAAGCTTGGGGTATTGACCCAACACCAATGGCTTGGTCAGAAACTTTGACAGGTTTGCAACAAAAAGTTGTTGATGGACAAGACAACCCTTATTTGACTGTTCATTCAATGAAGTTTTATGAAGTTCAAGATTATGTGACTAACATTCGCTATATCTTCTCACTTGAGCCTTTGATGGTTTCTGAGTCTGTCTTCCAAGATATGTCTGAAGAAGACCAAGCAGCCGTTCTTGCTGCCGGCAAAGCTGCAACATTGCATAGTGCACAACACCTTCGTGACAGCGAAGCTGCTATCAAAGAAGACTTGATTGCTAAAGGCATGGAAATTCAAGACCCAGCTGATGGCGAAGCGGAATTCATCAAATTAGCAACCGAAGGTGTATGGCCTAAATACTACGATAGTATTGGTGGCGTTGAAAAGTTAAATACTGTTCTTGAAGCACTAGGACGTGACCCAGTACAGTAACATTTAGCTTTAGTTCATTTCCTAAGAGGTGTGCGCTCGCACACCTCTTCCATTTGACAAGAGGAGGAAATATGAAAGGTTTCCTAAACATTTTAAATAACATCGAAAGTTATATCTGCCGAATACTGCTTGCGACTTTCGTTTGTTTGCTTTTTACTCAAATTATTTCTCGAGAAGTATTTGGAAAATCGATTTCCTGGATTGAGGAATTGTCCACCTATATGTTCGTCTGGTTTGTATTCTTAGGGGCCAGCTACGCAGCGAAAATGGCGGCACACAACAGGGTAACATTCCAATTCAAGTTTTTATCCAAACGTGCCATTGACATTATTGAGGCTATAGCGGATTGCTTCTGGATTTTCTTTAATGTGTATTTCTTCTATCTTGCTTATGACTTTGTTTTCAACAAAATGAACAAGTTCTGGAAGTCTCAAACCTTAGGTATCGAGATGAAGTGGGTTTATATCATTCTCCCGATTGCCTTTGCGTTAATGACTTTTCGTATTCTTCAAGTCAATTACCTAAAACTGGTGAAGGGTGTGGATGTACGCGATCCAGATAAAGTCGATCTCGAAGAAGTCGAGCACGACATGGAAGAACATAAAGGTCACTAAGGAGAAATATTATGGAAGGTTCAATCGTTTTAGTATTATTTGGCTCCTTTTTAGGACTATTATTAATTGGCGCACCTATTACCGTTGCTCTGGGTGTATCGTCACTATTTTCGTACATGTATTTGGGTGAAAACCCCATCAAACTCGTACAAATTGCATTTACCTCAGTCGGTTCATTCCCGTTGATGGCATTACCGGCCTTTATTTTGGCAGGTGCTTTGATGGAGGCAGCAGGATTATCGAGGCGACTAATTAACGTGGCAGAGAGCATGGCCGGTCCGTTCACCGGCGGTATTTCTGCTGCTACGGTAATGGGTTGTTTATTTTTCGGTGCAATATCAGGCTCCGGACCAGCTACAACTGCAGCGGTCGGTATGTTAATGATCCCTGCAATGATCCAACGTGGTTATGACAAAGGATTTGCTTCGGCCATTACCGCGTCATCAGGTAGCTTGGGTATCGTTATCCCACCATCCATTCCGATGGTTATTTTTGGTATTGCTGCGCTGGGTTTAGTCCCTCCACCTGAGGCAGTCGAAAAACATGGTGAGTTTGCCAGTGTTTCAATTTCCAAGTTGTTCATGGCTGGCTTTATCCCTGCATTTATCATTGCAATCAGCCTTTTAATTGCAAACTACATCTCATGTAAAAAACGCGGCTATAGCGGCTCATCTGAAGGCTGGTCATTAAGAAACGTTTTCTGTGAAGCTTGGCGCAGTATCTGGGCGTTGTTGGCACCAATCGTTATCCTGGGCGGCATCTATTCCGGCTTCTTTACCCCAACAGAAGCGGCTATCGTAGCTATCTTTTACACCCTTATCGTAGGTAAGTTTGTCTACAACGAACTGGATGCAAAAGCCTTAAATCGTGCGTTAGAAACAACTACTTGGTTGACCGGACGTGTATTATTGATCTTATTCACAGCAACTGTATTTGGCCGAATTCTGGTTGAAAATCAAATTCCAGCTATTATCGCTGAATCAATGTTGAGCTTGACTGAAAACATTTACCTGATCTGGGCAATGTTTATATTCTTCCTGCTTTTCGTTGGCATGTTCATGGAGACGCTGGCTACGATTTTAATATTGGCGCCAGTTATGTTACCTGTTGCTTATACAGTAGGTATTGATCCTACGCACTTTGGCGTGGTCATGGTTTGCGCGTTGGGCATTGGTTTCCAAACTCCTCCACTTGGAGAGAACTTGTTTATCGCTTCGGGAATATCGAAAATATCGATAGAAGAAATTTCGATGCGTGCATTGCCGTTTGCAGCCATTAATGTGATTGCAATCTTCATCATTGCATTCTTCCCCCAATTGTCACTATGGCTACCCAGCCTGTTTGGCTATTAAACGATCGATTCAGAGACTAACGTTATGCTACCAAGTTTTAAAAAAATTCTTTATGCCACAGATTTGTCGGCCAATTCGACTAATGCATTTCGCCACGCGGTTGCTTTAGCAAAGCAAAGCGGCGCAGATATTCATGTTCTACATGTCGTCGAAGAGCTTTCTGATCAGGCTAAAACAACCTTGATGATGTTTATCATGGACGATAAACAGCGCGATGATGCTTTACATAACCGTACTGCTTCGGCAAGAAAACAATTAGAAGACAACCAGGATAAATTCTGGTCATCTGTTGCTGAAGAAGATGGATCTTTGCGTGATCAAATCAAAAGCGTTGATGTGTTGGAAGCTTATCCGGCTGATGCGATTTTGACTCAAGCTAAAAAGCTTGGCTGTGATTTGATTGTGCTCGGTGGCCATGCACAAGGTGTTAGTCATACTTTTCTTGGTAGTATCGCTAAACGTGTGCTTCGTCGTTCTGAGGTTCCTACTCTGGTTATTCCTGTTAATAGTTAAAGTAGTTACTAAATGAAGCAAATCAAAGCTCCTGGTAAATCCATTGAGGAGCAAGATAAAAAGATTGTTGCGATCGTCGAGTCTATGCTCGATGAAATCAAGCAAAACGGCGAACAAGCAGTTTTAGATTACGCCGCCAAGCTAGACAATTGGCAAGGCGACATCATTTTATCTGAGGAAAAAAAGCAAGATTTAATTGCAACTGTTCCTCAATCCCAAAAAGATGATATCCAGTTCGCCCACCAACAGGTTAAAGCATTTGCGCAAGCTCAGCTCGATAGTATTAGTGAGTTTGAAGTCGAAACTTACCCTGGAGTTAAATTAGGACAACGGGTTCTGCCAGTACAATGTACGGGTTGTTACGTACCTGGTGGTCGCTATGCACACACGGCATCAGCCATCATGAGCGTGACGACTGCTAAAGTCGCTGGAGTTGAACATATTGTTGCCTGTTCGCCACCACGTGGTGACGCAATAGATGCTTCAGTCGCTTATGCAATGGATTTGGCGGGCGCTGATGTGATCTTTGAACTTGGCGGTGTACAAGCCGTAGCAGCCATGGCTTATGGGCTTTTCACCGGCCGTGAAGCTGACATTCTAGTAGGACCAGGTAATGCCTTTGTAGCAGAAGCAAAACGAATTTTATTCGGTCATGTTGGTATCGATGTATTTGCCGGCCCTACTGAGTCGGCTATCATTGCTGATGATTCAGCCGACCCCATGACCATCGCGGTGGATCTAGTCTCACAAGCTGAACACGGTACCACCTCACCGGTTTGGTTATTTACCAATTCTGAAGCATTGGCTAATAAGGTATCCGAATTGATGCCTAAAGTCTGCAACGACTTGCCAGAAGAATCGGTTGCTTTAGAAGCCTGGGAAAACTACGGCGAGATCATTGTTTGTGACAGCCGCGAGGAAGTCGTTCAAGTCTCTGACAAATATGCAGCAGAGCATTTACAAGTTATCACCGAAGATAACGAGTGGTACAAACAGAATTTAAATAACTATGGATCACTATTTCTGGGTGAAGGCAGTACTGTGACACATGGTGACAAATGTTCTGGCACTAATCATATCCTGCCAACTAAACGCGCAGCTCGTTATTCTGGTGGATTAAATGTCCATAAATTCTTAAAGATTCTGACTTATCAAGAACTGGATGAAAGTGCGAATAAAGTCTTTAGTGCCGCAGCTTCACGTATTTCTCGCATTGAAGGCATGGAAGCCCATGCCCGGGCTTGCGACTGGCGATTGAGAAAATATTATCCAGACGAACAATGGGATTTCGAGGTTTACGACCAAACTCGGTATGACTAGAATCCATTTCAAAATAAACCGAGCGCAGTTCAGACAAGGCAAAAACGAGCGAAAAAGCACAGTTTACTAAAGTAAATGAGCATTTTGAGAGAGTTTTTAAACCTGTATCTACAAGCGCAGGTATTTTGAAATGGGTTCTGGTCATTTTACTAAACCTTTTACCCAACAAGAACCTTTATCTGACGAAGCCATTGAGAACGCTATTAGTGTCATGCAAGGTGGACGCCTGCATCGCTATAACACAATTGAAGGTGAAACCTCACACGCCTCCCTGTTAGAACAAGAATTCGCAGACTATCAAGGTGCTAAGTATTGCTTAGCCTGTACTTCAGGTGGTTATGCTCTACACATCTCCTTAAGGTGTCTCGGGCTCAAACCTTCAGAACCTGTATTAACCAACGCTTTCACCTTAGCTCCTGTGCCCGGGGCAATTCATAATGCAGGCGGCAATCCTGTTCTGGTTGATACTGAGGCAGATTTAACTATTGATCTTACTGACCTGGATGCTAAAGCACAGTCATCCAGTGCTAGATTCTTGATGCTCTCTCACATGCGCGGTCATATTGCTGATATGGATGCCATTATGGATATTTGTGAGCAGCATAATCTCACTTTGATCGAAGATTGTGCTCATACCATGGGTGCCAGTTGGAAAAATACCAAAAGCGGTAACTTCGGTAAAATCGCCTGTTTTAGCACTCAAACTTATAAACATTTAAATTCTGGCGAAGGCGGATTCTTAACGACTAATGACCCAGAGATTATGGCCAAAGCAGTCATTCATTCGGGTTCATATATGTTGTATGAGAAACATATTGCCCGACCTGATGCCGAAATCTTTACTAGTGTAAAGCTGCACACACCAAATTACAGCGGCCGTATGGATAATCTGCGAGCAGCCATCCTGAGACCGCAACTCCAAGAACTGGATAACAACTGCAAACGTTGGAATGATCGTTATTATGCATTAGCAGATAATTTGAAAGACGCTAATGGCATTACTGTCCCTGAACGCTCGGAGAATGAACACTTTGTCGCCAGTTCGTTTCAATTTTTCCTTAATGTGAATGATACCGACAAAGTTATTCAATTTATCGATGAATGCAGCCAACGAGGCGTGGAGATAAAATGGTTCGGTGCTGATCAACCAAAAGGTTTCACCAGCCGTTACGACAGTTGGCAATATATTCAATCCCAAGCTGATTTACCCAAAACCAAACAAGTATTAAAAACCCTTTGTGACATGCGAATTCCATTGACGTTTAGTCTTGAAGATTGCGCTTTGATTGCTCAAATAATCGAGAATGTCGCCAGTGAGATTATTTAATTTGATTCAGCTATCAAGGTGATTTTTTTCAATAGCCTTCATTAATGAGGATCTAAAATTGCTTATAAAGCGATGGCGAAGCTCAACATCGATATCCATCAGTGATAGATAAGGATTAAGATCTTCGAGTTCTACAAGCAACAATTCCCCATCGATTGTACGACAAGCGTCAACTCTTTGTATACCATGCTCAAGAGAATTCCATCTGATAAATTGATTTGCAAAATCAAGATCATGGCTTGAATAGTCGTATAACTCTAACCGCCATCTTTTTTCATTATCAGGGGCATAAAGCGCATACTGTATGTCAGTATCAATGTAGTAAAAAGACACTTCATATGAAAAATTAATTTTCGGTTGAAGTAGATCTTTAGCCAATTCCAGATTAGCAATATCCGCATGATCAACGAACTCAAGGCCAATTGAATCTGCCCCCTGTTTCGGTTTCAGTACGTATTCATCAACTTCCGGCAACAAATGAATATCTGCCAAGTCGTCAACTGTTGGGATAACAGGAAAATGGTTCTTTGTTAAATCAAGCAAATATTGCTTGCCTTGCATATCTGCCTGCCCATTTAAACTGTTATAAACAATGTTGTTATTTTCTAAAAGTCGATTTCTGAATTCATCATAGATTTTTTGATAATGAATGACCGGGCCGGTATTTCTGCAAACGATGACATCGACATAATTTTCAAAACTTTCTGTGTCCTGTGGGTGACACATTATCAAATCAAAGGATTCACGCAATTTAGAAGTTACATAAATGTCCTCTTCAGCATAATTTCTCTGCTGTGCCTGATAATATAGGTCTGTCACGAAGAGGATTGTTGGCTTAGTCATACAATTCACCAAATACCTGTTAGGGGCTACGAGTCATTGTAAATGATTCTTGCTTGTTACGAGCTTAGAATTATTAGTCCTAATTTCGTTGAATCAAGCTTTCAGTGTATCTTTTAATTTTTTTGCTTTATCGGTTAAAAATTGTTTTTCGGCTTGATTTTGGCTTAGGTTGATTGCTTTGCGGTACTGATCAAGTGCTTGTTCTTTACGACTCAGCATAGATAAAATTTCTGCCTTCGCTACGTAGAATGGTTGATAGTCTTTTAAATCTTTTTCTATATCTAGCAAAGCTTTAAATGCCGATTTGATTTCTCCTTTGAAAGCTTTAGCCACATTCAAATTAAGCGCTACTATCGGTGAAGGTTTAAGCTCATACAGCACTTGATAGAGTTCATGGATTTGCTTCCAATCCGTTTGCTGCCAGGATTTTGATGTACTGTGTAAGGCGCTGATCGCCGCTTCTATTTGATAAGGGTCGGGTCTACCTCTAGCCAATGAGGTCAGCACTAAGTCCGTGCCCTGTTTAATTTTTTGCTGATCCCATAATGATCGATCCTGGAATTCCAACGGAATAAATTCCTGCGTCTTAGATTGGCGCGCCTTTCGGCGCGCATCATGTAACAAAATTAATGCCAATAAACCTGCCACTGGTGGCTCTGGTAACAATGTATATAACACACGAGCTAGCCGAATAGCCTCATTGGCCAAATCTTCTCGAGTCAACGACTGTCCTTCATAAGCTGAATAGGATTCGTTGTAGATCAAATAAATCGTCGATAACACTGAAGACAGACGCTGTGTTAAGTCTTCGCCTTCAGGCACAACATAACTAATTCCAGCATCTTCAATTTTTCGTTTGGCACGAACCAAACGTTGAGTCATCGCGACTTCAGAAATTAAATAGGCTCGTGCAATTTCCCTTATCGTTAATCCACAAAGTGTTTTTAAAGTTAATGCGACTTGAGCATCTTGTACCAATGCCGGGTGACAACAGGTAAAGATTAATCGTAAACGTTCATCGGGGATTTCTTCATCTGATTCCGTAGAATGGTCGTCCTGTTGATACATATCGGTTAACTGCTGTTGTATCTGCTGTGATTTGCGATGACTTTCTTTTCGAATTCGATCTATCAATCGTCGACGTGCGACAGTAAATAACCAAGCTGTTTTATTCTCTGGAGCACTGTGCTGTGACCATTGTTCTACGGCTTGGATACAAGCATCATGAAAGGCATCTTCTGCCATAGTGAAGTCTTTACAGACCATCACCAACGCGGCGATGATGCGCCCTGATTCAGCTCGATACAGCTGAGTTAAATCAGGGCTCGTTGTCATCTTAATCAAATACCATGACGGGTCTTACTTCAATTGTTCCATAGCGTGCACTGGGGATTTGTGAGGCCCACTTGATTGCTTCATCCAAGTCCTTACATTCAAAAATATAATAACCACCGAGCTGCTCTTTGGTTTCAGCAAAAGGACCGTCGGTTACACCCGTTTTCCCTTCTCGAAGCTGTACCGATGTCGCCGTTGAAACAGGTTGCAAAGCATTACCTGAGTGAAACACACCGGCTGTTTGAGCATTTTCAGTAAACTCACCGTATTGTTGCATTAACGTGGGTGTATCCACATCATCCGCTCCCTCAGCGGCATAAATTAAAGCCATAAATTGCATAATCATTCTCCATTTATAGTTCAAAGTTCATTTGGCAAAACTTTCTCTGCCGTATACAGATAGTTTATCGACTCTGTATATCTTATAGTCGTTTGAATAGATCGACTTTCGACATTTTTGAGAAAAAAATCACATAATTTTTGGCAAGCCTGCTAAACAACTAATTTTAAAGAAATTTATCACATTCCAAATCTTCGTAAGCGGTATAGAGATTTTCCAGATAAGGCCACCAAATATAAGGCTCAATACCCATTTCCAAGTGAAACGAAGGAATAATAAAATTACGCAAACAGCCGAGTTTATAGTCATGAATCAACTCATCAAAACTGTAGAAAATATTAAACTGATTCGTTAATTCTTGCTGATAATAGCAAAGCAAATCCATCTCAAACCGCTTACGCCTTTGTTGAGACCACTGCAGCGCCATCATATAAGCAAGATCAAAACCACTGATACCGCGAGTCCATTCCTCCCAGTCAATAAAAACAGCTGAATGAGTCTGCGGATTTTTTGGCAACATGACGTTCCAGATATGGGCATCACCATGGATTAACGTGGTTGCTCGTTGCTCGGCCACTCTCTGGTAAAGCAGTTCAGGCAGTCTGTCACAGACATCAGACATGATCTGCTTGTGCGCAGTAGTCAAGCGGTTCCCAATATAGTCGAGAAACTTGGGTAAAAGGTTTTCGAGTTGATCAAATATATTTTCATGCCGGACTTGGTATATAGACTTGGCATTAAACACCGGCAAAGATTCACTCTCCCACCAATATCCATGGATCTGTGCTAACGATTTAACAATAGATCGACATTCTTCTTCCGTTGGTGGCAATGGCCAGGGATGTTGTAGATGGGTGTTACTTAAATCCTCCAGTATCAAACAATTCATACCCGTGCTTTGTTCAAGACTACTATCAAAACAACGCACAATCGGAAGAGATTCCGGTGGATTGTAGTTTTGGAAAAACTCAACTTCACCAGCAGTTACATCACCAAATTGCGTATCGGGACGTGCGATTTTAATAAACAGACTCTGTGGTTTAACACCGGTTGCCCGTTTCGAATACCTAAGCGTCAAAATAGCCGATTGAGCAAGCCAAACCCCGCCTAAGGGCTTGACTTCAATAGACTCAATTCGGCCGTTGGATAAAAGATTGCTGGTTTTGAGTCGATACGTTAACCAAGCACAGTTAACGTCATTTGGATGATGCGGGAACGCATCGGACATTGCAGACATGACTATCTCCGTTTTAACTAATCAATATGAAAGGTGTTTTATTGATTAACGAAGACGCATTGGCAGATCAGTAATTTGGTTGTTTGATAACTATAGGTTAATTCATTTTAGTATTCAACAATAGCAATCCTTTATAGGTATGGTTAATCACTAATTTGACTACGCAACCAATCTTTAAATACCTCGATCATGGGATTGGTTTGTATTTGCGTTTCGCTAGTAACAAGATAATGAGATTGCTTTAGTTGCACTCGCTCACCGACAATTTTTATTGATCGGCCCGTTTTTATGGCATTGACAGCAAACCGTTCGAGCACAATTGCACCGCCGAGTTCGCATGCTACTAACTCACAAGCAGCTGTAAATGTGTCCACCTGAAGTCGTGTGGAACGCACGTCATGTTCCAATCCAAACTGCGCTAAGTAACGTGACCAATGATCATCATAACCCAGGATATGAATGGGTTGAATTTCTGTCAAATCGTTCTCTGAGTAAATCGCTTTGGATGTGTTTGGGCCGCAAATAGGGACTATGAATTCATCTGACAATTTTTCCAACTGACTGCTCGCTCTATCAGTCGGTGCAAGAATGATATCGATATCAACTGGTTGGGTATCAATTGAGTCCATCCAGATCGTGGTGACAAACTTGATGCCTACATTTGGATATTGCTGATGAAAATCACCTACTCTTGATGCCAGCCAGACGATAAATGCCATTGAACCCCGAACAATAATTGTGGTGGACTGATCCGGCCCAAATAATCCATTGGTTGAAAGGTTTAAATCGAATAGAGAGTCGCGCACGCTGGGCAGATAGGCCTTGCCGATTTCCGTTAACTTTAAACTTTTAGGTCGGCGGATGAACAAATCCTGGCCAAGTTTTGACTCCAATGATTTTATTTGCAGACTAACGGCTGTTTGAGTTAACCCCAACTCTTTACTTGCTGCGGTAAAACTTAAATGCCTGGCTGCGACTTCAAAGGTACGTAACCAGTTTAGATTAAGGTTTCTGCCCATGGATTTACCATAAATATTTTATGTTCATGAGCTAATATTATTTCGTTTTAATTATGTTTAGTCTAGCGTTAAGATTAGCAAACATGGGTATTAAAGGAGCAGATGATGGCAGCTAGTATGGTTTCTAATCATTCAGATATGGCACTGAATCTTGTCGATCTTAAGCGTTATCCAATTGCTGATCTAAGTCAGGGAGAGGGAGCGGAATTTTTAGCTCAATGTCAGCAGCAAATGGAAGAAAAGGGCTGGTGTAATTTCGATGGCTTTATCCGTACTGACGCACTCGCGGCTTTATCGGCGGAAGCTAATAAATTGTTACCCACAGCACAAACATTGACCATTAAGCGCACGATCTACCAGGGCGAAGTGGACGAATCCGTCCCCGAAGGAGATCCGAGGCGTCAAGAGTTTGTCCACCACGCATTGCAACTGGCAGATGATCAGATTCCCGCACAGACATTGATTCAGCAACTTTACCAATCTGATCTTTTAACCGATTTTGTGCGCCGGGTGCAAAAAAAACCGGTTCTTTATCGCTGCGCTGATGAATTTCAAGCCTTAAACATAGTTGCCCTACAACCTGATAGTTGGCACGCCTGGCATTATGATACGACTGAATGCACGGTGACATTATTACTACAGGCAGCGCAGAGTGGAGGAGAGTTCACTTTTCTGCCTAACTCACGCACAGATGACACGGAAGATCGTGCAGCCGTTGATCGATTGTTATCCGGTGATACGTCTCAGGCCCAAACATTCAGTCGCGGTGCGGGCACCTTTACTTTATTTCGTGGTGGTTATTCTTTGCATGGTGTAACCAAAGTTGAAGGAAGTCAACCACGAATTACCGCTATTCTGACCTATGACGAACAACCCGGAAAGGTGATTAGCGATGATATTAATATTCGAATTTACGGGGACCGCGTTGAAAAAATATTGGCCCAGCGAAATTCATTCAATAACGAGGAAAGACAATGAATACAGCTCTATTAGTCATTGACGTACAAATGGCTTTTGTTCACGATGATGCCAATGGCGCATCCCGCTCCTGTCCTGAAGCGGAACAGAATGTAGCGAAGCTACTTGACAAATTTCGAGACCACGGTGAAAAAGTTATACATATTCACCATCATGGGCTAGATCCGAGTGATCCTTTTCATGCAGATTCCCCTGGTGCTGCACCACAAGATTTTGCAATTCCAAAAGAAGACGAAGACGTTATTATCAAGCACGTTGCTAGTAGCTTTGTTGGCACCCCTTTAGAACAGAGTTTGCGCAACAACGGCATTGATAAAGTGGTTATATGTGGTGCTACGGCAAATCATTGTGCTGAATCAACAGCTAGATCAGCCAGCAATCTAGGTTTCGAAACCTATTATGTTAGCGATGCAGTATGGGCTTATGCTGCAACCGGCCCGGATGGCGTGGAACATAGTGCTGAACAAACCCACTCCATGACGCTGTGCAATTTACATGGTGAATTCGCAACTGTATTAACTACAGAGCAAGCCCTGGAAAATTAACAGTTCATCAATAAAGAGCACTAATCCTGCGACAAAAATGTCTCGGTAATTTAATCAGCTAAATAATCTGAAAAAACGGTTTGGCCCCCTGTACAAAGTGCCTCATAGGGCAATATCTTCCTTATACAGAACCGTTATACTTTATTCCAATACTCATTTGATATTGGGAATGTTATGACAGGTGTTAAAGGACGAGTAGCGTTAGTAACTGGCGCGGGACGTGGAATCGGACAAGTAGCTGCAAAACTGCTCTCCGCACGTGGTGCGCGGGTGATGGCTGTCTCGCGTAGTGTTGGTGAACTTCAGGCTCTTGGTTTGGACTACGTTGAAGCTGATCTGAGCACACTCGAAGGTTGTGATCATGCAGTAAAACAAACCCATGATCGACTAGGCCCGATTGAGATTCTCGTCTGTAATCACGGTATCGGCTCAGCTCATGAGCAAGTCATCTGGGAACAGTCTCCACAAACCTGGCAAAAAACCATGCAAATCAATCTGGATGGCCCTTATTTCTTGGCACGCAAAGTAGTCCAAGACATGATTGAGTTGAGCTATGGCCGACTCGTATTTACAAGCTCGACAGCAGGTCAGCTCGCCGAATATGCAGGTAGTGCTTACACCAGTTCAAAACATGGTCTTTTGGGGTTAATGCGCTCAGTTGCTCAGGATGCCGGCGTATTCGGAGTGACCTCTAATGCGGTACTGCCAGGCTGGGTACGAACGTCAATGGCAGACCTCTCAGCAATAACTGAGGCTGAACGACGTGGAATAACTGTGGATGAGGTATGGACTGAAAGAGCGGCGTCTTACCCGGCAGGCCGGGTAGTGACCCCGGAAGAAGTCGCAGAGGTTATCGCTTTTTTAGCCTCAGAAGAATCAAGTGGCATAAATGGTGAAGCGATTACTGTAGCCCTTGGAAGCCCCTGGTAAATTTTAATAAGTAAACAAAGTACAGCCTGAAGACTCGGGTCAATCACTCTCTTCTTTCGATAAAACTACATAAGCCCTGAATATTTGAACTGGTAATACAAGGATAATCGCACTTGCCCAGAGTAAATTGCCTAATATTGAAGGCATATAACGAAAAGTTGCGAAACACAATAATGCTAATCCTATGGCGGAAAACAACACTGTAGGATTAGCAAATCGATGAGCGGCCTGTGGTTCTACACTACATTGGATAATAAAGATGCTGAACAAATAAAGCGCCAATCCCAAGCAACCCAAAGTACCGTAATAAACCGGATAAGGCTCCATAAAACCGACATAAACTTCACCAGCTAACGCAACACCGATCATTACTGCTGCGAGCATTAACAACATATGCCCAGTCCAAGTCATATACAGATAACGATCATCCTTTCGAATTTTAGCGTTACCGACAAAATCGAAATAAATCCAGGTCAAAGCAAAAACAGAAAGACCACCCAATGAGACATTGAATAAAACTTCTGGTCCAACCTTATAAATACCCTTTTCGGATAATGTCACCACCAGTTTGAAGAAACCCTCTCCATTCACGATCAATAACAATAGTGCGAAGCGTTCGGTAAAATGGCCCACGCGTGGAATGAATCGTTCTAATCGCATAATGGTCAGTTTAGGGATAAAGTAAAAAAACTGAGTCATCACCACACCGGCGATAAACAGGATTACACCCGCTGATCCCGACAAAAACGCGGCCACAAAAAACAATATGCTCAGCAAGAAAAAACGAATGGCCTGTTCATGTCCCAGGCTGGTATGTTCAACTTTCGACTTAACGGTACGAAAGTACATCAACCCCAGAATTAATCGATTCATGCCATAAGCTGCTGCGAAATAAGTAAAGCCTTTTCCCGGATCGCTTAAAGAAGGTTCTATGGCGGGAATCGACGCTGCCATAAACATGACTGATAAGGTTTGAAATGCCGTACACAACCGATACAACCAATCAGTACTTATATATAGGGAGTTATAAACCGACGTTTCACCCCAGGCCAACCACATAGCGATAAAAATCATGACAAAGGCAATAAAGCCCGCCATGTCATGATGGTGAGACAAGTAGTTGCCCAACAAGAAAATCATCACCACGTGGATCAAATCATAAAACAACTCCATCCAATGCACATGATTATGTGATTCAGGTAAGTCCTGGTGATGTTTAGGCGGGCGCCATAGCGGGTTTTTGTCTGCTAATGCCATTTCGGTATTCAAGTTTAATTCTAATGGCGCGAATTATAACTAAATTACACTGGCTCTAAAAAGTATAACAACATTGATTCAATTTCAATAATGACAAAAGCAGCGATAAACCTCTACACTGAATTTTCTTATCTTTATATACTAGCTTTTTTATCATACATACAGAGGAACATCATGAATAACATCACCAAAGGCAACCTTATTACCAATTTGCTAAGCCTAAGCAAAATTAAAAACATTTCTAGACGTGAGTTTATGCAAACGGCGATCGCGGCTGGCTTAACCTTCGGCAGTGCATCAAAATTATGGGCCTCTGAAGCTTCGTCACCCAACAGCGGCGGCAAATTACGTGCTGGCATTGCTCATGGAGCGACTAGTGATTCACTCGACCCAGCCACCTGGGAAAATGGTTTTGAATTGTCACGTGGCTACGGTGTACACAATTATTTAACAGAGGTAGGCCACGACAGCTCAGTACAACCTGAACTTGCCGAGAGCTGGGAAGCCTCTGCAGATGCGTCAACCTGGACGTTCAAAATTCGCCAGGGTGTCACTTTCCATAATGGCAAGGATTTAACAGCCGATGATGTGGTCGCTTCAATTAATCACCACCGCGGAGAAGCATCTCAGTCAGCCGCCAAACCGATTTTAGCGCCGATTACAGACATAAAAGCCGATGGCAGCCATACCGTCGTTTTCAACCTTGAGTCAGGTAATGCCGATTTTCCCTTTATTATGACTGATTACCATCTGCCGATTGTAGCGGGCAATGAAGATGGCACGGCAGACTGGCAATCCGGTGTGGGCTGTGGTGCTTATGTATCCAAGACTTATGACCCTGGAGTTCGCGCTGACTTGGAAAAAAATCCCGATTACTGGAAATCCGACCGCGGTTACTTTGACGAAGTAGAGATGATCTCTATCATTGATCCGGCATCACGCACCAATGCACTGGTATCAGGTGAAGTGGATGTTATCGATAGAGTCGATTTAAAAACCGTTACTTTATTACAACGTAATCAGAATATACATATCCACCAAACGACTGGGACACAACACTATACATTCCCAATGCGGACTAATATTGCCCCGTTTGATAATAATGATGTACGCCAGGCACTCAAATACTCGGTTAATCGCGAAGAAATTCTGGAAAAAGTGCTGCAAGGTTATGGTCAAATCGGCAATGATCACCCTATCGGCTCAAACACTCAGTTTTATGCTGCTGGTTTGGAACAAACGACTTATGATCCTGAACGTGCCAAAGAACATCTTAAAAAAGCCGGTATGGAATCACTGACAGTGGATTTACATACCGCCGATGCCGCCTACCCAGGTGCGGTTGACACATCAGTGCTATTTGCGGAGCAAGCCAAAGCTGCAGGTATCACTATCAATGTTGTTCGGGAGCCTAATGATGGTTATTGGGCAAATGTTTGGAACTCTAAACCATTCTGTGCCTGTTATTGGGGTGGCCGACCTACGGTGGATTGGATGCTTTCGACAGCTTATGCCTCTGGCGTACCTTGGAACGATACAGCTTTCGAACATGAGCGCTTTAACGAATTATTAGTCATAGCCAGAGCCGAACTCGACGAAGCCAAACGCGCTGAAATGTATTTTGAACTGCAACAAATTTTGAACCAGGAAGGTGGCGTAATCGTACCCATGTTCGCCTCTTATGTTTTTGCAACCGGTAACAATATTGGTCATAGCGATATGGCCTCCAACTTCGATCTTGACGGTGGACGATTTATGGAACGCTGGTGGTTTGCTTCATAATACTTCTTAATTGATTGGGGTCAGCAGCTTTGGCTCCAATCAACACTACTGAAAATAGAAATCTTTTTTAAGGAATAGCATGCGCGATTTTGCTCTGGAAGTGTATTTTTCCAAATGGGAATTTACCGCTAAATACCACATGACAGCTTCAGATATAGAAAGCCTATCTATATCTGAGCTTTTAGGTTTGGCATCCCCCGAGGACCGAGAAAAGTTTGAGCAACAATGGTTAGGTTATACCGAAACCTATGGTCACCCGGAATTGCGAGAACAGATTTCCAAAACTTATGATACGGCAGCACCTTCTAATATCTTATGTTTTGCCGGTGCTGAAGAAGGTGTTTACATCGCCATGCGTACTTTGCTCAGCAAAAATGATCATGCCATTATTGTCGTACCCAATTATCAAGCGGCCGAAACCATGCCGCTGCAAATCTGTGAAGTATCAGGGGTACTTTTAAATGAAGACGACGATTGGTCATTGGATATAGATCAGCTCAAAAGCCTAATTAAGCCGAATACAAAACTCATTTCAATTAATTTTCCTAACAACCCAACGGGTGCAGTTATCGATCATGACACGTTTAATCAACTTGTGAAACTGTGCAGCAAGCATGATATCTATTTGTTCAGTGATGAAGTTTACCGCTTGGTAGAGCGAGATGATTCGATTCGACTGCCCCAAGTCGCTGATGTTTATGATAAAGGCCTCTCTCTTAACGTGATGTCTAAAGCTTATGGCTTATCAGGCCTGCGAATTGGCTGGATAATGTCTAAAGACATCGAGCTATTACAAAAAATGGAGCACTATAAACATTATCTTTCAATCTGTAATTCGGCACCAAGTGAACGGTTGGCCATTATTGCACTTAAGGTAAAGGACAAAATTTTACAACGTAATAGAGAATTGGTTAATAAAAATGCAGAGAAACTAACCTTCTTCTTCTCAGAGTTTGAAGAACTGTTTGAATGGACCCGACCTGATGGCGGTTGCGTTGGCTACCCTCGTTACAAGGGTCCATTAAACACCAATGAATTTTGTGAGCAGCTTGTAGAACAAACAGGAATTCTATTGTTACCACCTAAAATTTATCACTCAGAATTACTGCAAGCACCACAAGACCGATTTCGAATAGGTTTTGGTCGTAAAAACATTGATGAAGGTTTGAATGTTTTTCGGGATTATTTGAATAATACGGCTTGACTACCTTCATGATTCACTACTAATGCTGATTCTATGCTCGTAAAGCGCATCGTAATGAGGTTTTGATGCCTTATACAGGCGCATCATGTCAGCACTTGATTCCAGTGGCGGATAATTGCGTTTTTGTGGTTTCAGACCGGTACTGGCCTTCAGGCTATCGTGAAAACCGTGTTCATCGGTATTCCAAGTCGGGTTTTCATCCTGTTTTTCCCAGTGCAGCGCTTCAGGAATAAAAGAAATGCCGACAGCGTTGCAATAAACTTCCATACCTTTCTCCGATGACGCTAGTAATTCATCGGAATCGATAACAACAGGCGCTTTACCTTCGCGGTCAGCGATACGCTTAAACAACGTATGCAGATCTTCAAATCCAATTTCAGGCAGGGTAATGTCAGGCCAGCGTGAATGCATGGATGTCAGCACTTTTTCCGGGTCACGGATCAGAAAAGTGTGGGTGAAATCATCAAGAAATGCATCGTCGGCCATATGCATAATCGAATAGGCAAATTCCTTAACAAAAACCGGCTGGCTGGCGGCAAGGCCCGTTAGCATTTGATGCACTCCGGCAATTGTCAACCCGGTGGTTGTCTCAAGACTTGGATCGGCAATAAAATAACGGTCATTACGTCGATCTTCGCCGTAGTAATAGGCTTCGCAATAGGGTTCATGAAAACATTCCATATCACCACGGTTAGACATAACACGTTCAAACGCCGTGGAAGTCGATCGTGGGGTTGCCCACAAGGCAAGAATTTTATGCATTAATTTTCCTCTATGATCTTGCTAGTAATATCAATAGATTCCCCCGGGTAAACCCGGGGTGCTTACCGTAACAGCCCTTAGGGCTGATCCGATGAACATCGCACCTTTATAAGGTACGATGTTCAATCTATATACACTCATTCATCCACGGGCAAGCCCGTGGTAGTCTATCGCTTACGCGAACGATAATAAATATCGATCTAATTGCCAAATCTGGCATAGTATATTACCTTTAGCTTTTGCTGCAATTGCTTTGATTATATAAATAGATATCATAATTGATATGCAGAAAAAATATCGACTACCTTCTATTACGGCATTGGTTGCCTTTGAAAGTGCGGCCCGACTGTTAAGTTTTAGCAAGGCAGCGGAAGAATTAAGTACTTCACAATCAGCAATCAGCCGCCACATCTCAGAGCTTGAGGCCAGATTGAATACATTGTTGTTCGAGCGGATACGAAAAGGACAACAACGGGTAGCGCTGACGAAACAGGGGGAACAATTTTATCGACTTGTCGTTTCCGGGCTGGAAAGCCTGCAGCTGGCCGTTAGTACCAGCTCAAATCGTGATGAAGATAACACTCTAACGATTGCCTGTACCCATGAGGTTTCACATTTGGTTTTAATGCCAGTATTTAACGATTTTCAAAAAGCCATCGGTGATCAAATCTCCATCAATATTTTGACCTCAGAATATGAACTCATGGAGCGATTCATTGACCGTAGGATTGATATTCTGCTTAGCTATCAGCACACCGAAACAAACCCTAAACATTTCTCACTGGTATTTAATGACGCCATTAAACCTGTGTGCTCGCCGGATTTTTATAAAACACATCAACAAGTTCTGAGTAACCCGGCGGATCATTGGATAGATCTACCATTTTTGAAGATGACCAAACAAAATCAGGGCTGGGTTAACTGGGAAGACTGGTTTACCAGGCAAAAACTGATGGGCTTTTCGCCCAAGTTTATTTCATTTGACAATTATGTTTATCTATTAGAAGCCGCCGTATCCGGCCAAGGAATTGCATTGGGATGGAAAGGATTAATCGAGCGTTATCTTAAGTCCAGTTCATTGGTTCCGCTTACTGACGACTATGAACACTATGATTCCGGCCTCTACGCTACCTTGACTGAAAAAGGTAAAGTTCACCCCTGCGGTTTACTGGCGTTGGACTTTTTCAGCGGGAGAGGGTGACTATTTTGGTTTAACAACGCCACTCCTGACCCTGGCTGCAGACAGACACGATAAATTCGCACGCAACAGGCGAACATTATACTGTGATTGGATTATGATCAAATGTTTGTTTGAAAAAAATTTATTAGTCTGTCCAATTTTGGACAGTAGAAACGTCATCTTAATATCAGTATGTTTAATTCGCTGATGTGTAGTTCTAATTTTTAAAGGAGTTTATCAATGAGCAATAAACAGTATATGTGCATTTTACGTAGTGAAGCGGCTGGTGGATGCGATAAACCGTCACCCTCTGAAATGGAGGCAATATTTGCGAAATATCAACAATGGCAAAGCAAATTCTCTAACAATATTGTTGATATGGGCAATAAGTTGGGCGAAATAGGCAGTGTTGTCAAACAAGATAGTATTAAAGACGGGCCTTTTATTGAATTAAAAGAAATCGTTGGGGGTTATATGTTGTTATCTGCAGCCTCCCTGGATGAAGCAATTTCGGTGATTCAGGCAAGCCCCATGATCGAAAACAAAGGTGTCAGCATCGAAATAAGAGAAATTTCTACGCCTTGAGCCATTTTGAACATGTAGAACATGTTTTTCGCCACGAGTATGGGCAACTCGTGGCTTCTTTATTACGCCGTGTTGGTGTGATTCATCTGCAGGAAGTTGAAGACGCTGTTCAAGATGCGATGATGAAAGCCATCTATTATTGGAATCAAAAAACTGTTCCAGATAATCTATCTGCGTGGCTATATACTGTTGCTTATCGTCAGCTAATATCTGAACTGCGGGATTCACAAAATCGTCAAAAGTTATTACAAGCACATTTCAGTTTAGAAGAGTCTGCATCCGAACAACCGGTTGAGGTGCCGCTAGTTGGTGAGATGAATGATTCATTACTGCGAATGTTGTTCGTGGCCTGTAATGATGCTATTCCTTTTGAGTCACAATTGGTTTTCACACTGAAATGCTTATGCGGGTTCAGTGTAAGAGAAATTTCACTGCGTTTATTCATTACTGAAGCTAATGTATATAAGCGTTTTACTCGTGCCAGGAAAGTCCTTCAATCTAAATCTGTTGAGCCGGATACTTTGACCAACGCACAAATGTCAACACGCTTAGATATGGTGCACAATGTATTGTACTTGTTGTTTACTGAAGGCTATTTGTCTTCGCAAACAGATTCTGCCATCCGACAGGATTTATGTGAGGAAGCTATTCGTTTAGCCAAACTCCTTTCAAACAGTACTGTAGGAAATGTACCAACAACTTACGCACTGTTAGCAATGATGTATTTCCACCTTTCGAGGATAAATGCACGACAGGATGATTCTGGAAGCTTGTTGTTGCTGGAGCATCAAGACAGGAATAAATGGAATAAAAGTCTCATCATCAAGGGCATGCAGTTTCTGAACAAGTCGGCAGAAGGTGAAACTTTGTCAAGATATCATTTAGAGGCAAATATAGCAGCCGAACATTGCCTAGCACCCTGCTTTGAACAAACAAAATGGGATAAGATCGTGCATTCCTATGAATTACTGGAGCTTATCGCTCCGACAGTCTTACATCGTTTAAATTGGGCATTAGCACTGGCAGAATGGCAGGGGCCGCAAATAGGTTTAGCTATATTGACAACAAAAGATATTCCCGATTGGCTTGAACGTTCATATCATTGGCATGCCGTAATAGCGGACTTACAATTTCGTTGTGGTGAGATCAAGAAAGCCCGAGTAAACGCTCAATTAGCATTATCATCGGCACCCACACCGAGTCTTCGCAAATTACTCTCCAAAAGAATGCAAAAATATGACTTTAATTTAAAAACACAATGATTCAGCCATTGATCGATCTAGACTTTGCCACTTAGTCGCTCAAAAGCTTTTTTCACAGCCGGACGTGCATCAATTTCATCTATCCAATGATTCACATTCGGCAGCTCAGGCAATCGATCTGGGTCAGCAAAATTTTTCAGATACATCAATCCACCCTTTACCCAGGGAAAAGACATCATGTCGGCAATAGTGTACTCAGCTCCGGCTAAAAACGGCACTTGACCCAAACGCTTGTCTAGCACCTCGTAAAGACGAATTGACTCAACCAAGTAACGCTCGATAGCATAAGGAAGTTTTTCATCAGCTTGAATGAAGTGTCCCCATTGACCAATCATCGGGCCGAGGCCACCGACTTGCCAATAGCACCATGATAGAGCGGTTGCACGATCCTGACCATTTGGCGCAATGAAACGTGAATACTTATCGGCCAGGTATTGAAGAATAGCGCCTGACTCAAATAACACAATGTTATCATCCGTCAATGCAGGAATTTTGCTGTTTGGGTTGATCACTACAAATTCTTCATTGAATTGTTCCCCGTTGCCGATGTCAACAAATACTAATTCGTAGGGTTCACCAAGCTCCTCAAGCAAGATTGCTGGTTTCTGCCCATTCGGTGTATTCCATGTGTAAAGTTTTTTCATTCGTTTTTACCTATAGCTTTGTGCTTAGTCGAGTGAGATTAAGGTTTAATACCGTAGTCAATGTCAATAGGTGTGGGGCCATGAACTGGGCCGATTAACTGTAGCATCTGCATACGGAATCGCTCAACCAAATCGCGCTTTAACATCCAGCGATGGAAATCTCCAGGTGAGGTGTTGTGATGCAGTACCGACTTGTAACCACCCGGGGCTTCGTAATAGCTAGCAGCATAGGCGGATTTCATACCACCACTGTTAATCTGATGATGTTGACTTTTAAGATTAAACAGTCACTAACTCTAAACTGAATGGTCACACAATTATCACATTTGTGTTGAATATTTACTCACCTACAGGTCGTTATAGTCACGGCCATGGTCAGAATCTATCCCAAATACTGGATTAATAAAATTACGGGGAGCTTGATAAGCATAAGCTTTATTTGCGCCGGTTTTTACCAGGTTTCACAAGCTACCACAGTATCAATTCAACCTCATTCAGAGTTTGATTTGAATTGTATTGAACGAAATCTTTCAGGTGTGACCTATAACAAGGATACAGACAGCTTGTTTATGGTTACTAATGAGCCTGTAGCCCTGTTCCAGATTTCAATTAAGGGTGATTGCCTAAATAGTTATCCGTTAGACGGGTTTGATGATGTTGAGGATATTGTTTACATCGGAAACAACCAATACTTATTGGTGGAAGAACGTCGTCATAGGGTTAGCCTTATTGAACCCAAAGAAACTACGACAGGGGTAAACATTGTTATTCACCATTCATTTCAAATAGCCAAAAAAAATAAACCTAACAAAGGCCTTGAAGGTATAGCCTATCATGAGGTCAACAATGAAATATTTTTAGCCAGTGAATTTCCACGGCGGATTTACCATATCAAAGATTGGCGTGAAAATACTTCACCACAAGTCAAAGAACTCAGTATAAATCCTTCCTTACTAGTAATGGGTGATTATTCGGCCATTAACGTCCACCACAACAAATTTTTGCTATTGAGTGATCGCTCCAGTCGTTTACTGAAGTTGAATCGCAATGGTGATGACAAACAAAAAGTTAACTTGGTTGATAGTAATAATCAAAAACTTGAACAAGCTGAAGGAGTTACTATGAGCCAGCAGAATCTATTTGTCGTCAGTGAACCCAATCAGCTTTATGTTTATCACCTTGACTCCAAGCCCGCACAGCAATTAGGCATGGTTTCTCACAACAACAACTTCTTACATTAGGCTATTAAAGAATTCGCAAGCGATTCAGTAATGGAGTTGTTAGTTTGATCACTCAATCGGAATAAAAAATACTACAAGGCTATGAACTCCATTAATGGCTCGCTTTAGTTTCCAATAACAGCATTCATCGTTGTCATTATTTGATTAAAATACAAACATATTTAAACCAGCAAGAATAAAGGAATAAATGACGATAAAAATATCCAGGCGGCGATTTTTAGTCGGCTCAGGTGCGATTCTCGCAGCAACTCGTTTACCTCAATCCTGGGCTAAATCACCGCAGACTGTTCTACCGATGCCTAAGCTCATTGACGGTAGCCAAGGCACACCTGTAGATCTGCAAATTCGTAGCGGTACCTGGTCATTCATGCCTGGTGTGAAAACGCCAACGCTGGGATTTAGTCAGGATTATCTGGGCCCAACGATTCGTACCCGGCAAAACAGTGAGCTGAACTTACACTACCAAAACGATTGGACTGAAAATGTGGCCGTCCACGGTCATGGATTACATGTGCCAGGTATTGTAGATGGAGGACCACAGTTAGAAATTGCTCCCGGAGAAAGTTGGCAACCAAACCTATCTATCGTTCAACAGGCTGCAACTTGCTGGTATCACTCGCATACACACGGCAAAACAGGCGAGCAAGTCTACCGAGGCTTAGCTGGAATGACTATCATCGATGACGAAAATTCAGATTCGTTAAATCTACCCAGCCGTTATGGCATTGATGATTTGCCCATTATTATTCAGGATCGCACTTTTGATTCACAAGGGAAATTAGTCTACTCACTGCATGATGCACACGAGGATGGCTGGCTAGGTGAAACCGTTGTGATTAATGGGGCGATCTCACCCATTGCTAAAGTTCCAGCCGGGAAGGTGAGGTTACGGTTATTGAATGGTGCCAATGCACGGTTTTACATTGTTCAATTTTCAGATAATCGAACGTTTTATAAAATTGCCACAGACGGTGGTTTATTGCCCGCACCTGTTGCTTTAACCTCTATGGAAATGTCGCCTGGTGAACGATGTGAAATCATTGTCGATTTAGAGGATTCAAATCCAGCATCACTACTGACCTTGTTTGAAGACGAATTCGAAGATGAAGAAGGTATTGTCGCGAATGTACTCAGTTTATTTGATCAAACTGAAACTCCTTTGCCAGATCCTTCCTTAATCTTGGTCCCAGACAAAGATTTACCAGCAAATACCGAATCTTTACCAGAAAAACTTAATTCAATAACAAGACCCTCGGAAAGTGACGTTGTTGTAACACGCGATTTTTTCCTTGAGATGGAAGGTGAAGGTGACGACCACGGGGATATGACGATAAATGGGACTGCGATGAATATGAGTGTGATCAATGAGCGTGTGAAAAAAGGCTTATGGGAGCGTTGGCGAATTCGCTCTGATGCCGGCGCACACCCATTTCACGTTCATGGGTGTTCGTTTTTAATCGAAGAGATGGAAGGCGATGTTGCACCTGTGGATCAACAAGGCTGGAAAGACATGGTGGTCGCAGATGATGATGACTGGGCTTCAATCCTTGTTCGCTTTGATTATGAGGCCACCGATAAATACCCCTATATGTATCACTGCCATATATTAGAGCATGAAGATATGGGTATGATGGGACAGTTCACAGTAACCTGAAGTAAATATTTTGGGCAAATAATATCCGCTCCACAACAACTGCCCGATTGAATTAAACTCTGTTTTCAGAATCTGTAAAACCGGGTGCTGGCTATTTCAGTTAATTGACCTATTACTTACTTGCTATACTTTAGACAAAATAGTAAGAAATAGTAATTATCATATCTATCTATGAAGAGTTCACTCAACATACTCATCGTTGATGACGACCCCGATATCATTGCGATATATCAAGCGATTTTGCACGATGCCGGACACATTACCCGTGCTGAAACCTCCAGTGTCCAGGCTCTTAAGATTATCAATGAGCTTAATCCCGATGTATTGTTACTAGATCTGATGATGCCGGACATGGATGGACTGGAACTATTGAGTCATATCCGAAAAATCGATGCTCTGGCAGATTTGAAGATCATTGTTATCTCTTCAAAATCCTACGAATATGATCGTAAGCAGGCCTTAGCACGTGGCGCAGATGGTTTTATTCGTAAATCTGACTCCATGCAAACGCTGCTGCAACAAATTGAATCTATCGTTGAAGATAAAGTTACGATTTCTTATTGGGGTGTGCGTGGCACCATACCGGTTCCCGGGCCTAATACTCTTAAATATGGCGGTAATACGTCATGTGTTACCCTGGAATTTGCCAAAGGACCTTTATTGATTTTTGATGCCGGAACCGGCATAAAGGAATTGTCCAATAAGCTTATGGCAAGTGAGCGTAAACGTATTGAGGCCAAGCTGTTGATCTCACATCCTCATTGGGATCATATTAATGCTTTGCCATTTTTTGCGCCTTTATACCAACCCGGTAATGACATCGAAATACTCGGCCCTGCCCACGGTCACATCTCAATGCAAGAGTTAATATATGCTCAAATGGACGATGTCTATTTTCCTATTACCGCAAGAGAATTCGGGGCCCATATCCGCTATCGCGATCTACATGAAGAAACTATTGAAGTTGACGAAATAGAAATTCAAACGATGTTGCTCAGCCACCCAGGTACCTGCCTGGGTTACAAAGTAATTTATGCAGGGCGAACTATTTGTTATGTAACCGATAATGAATTATTCATTGATACCGACCCGGTCTATAATCCGTCATATGTCAACAAACTTGCTGAGTTTGTAAAAAGTGCAGATGTCTTGATCACTGACTGCACTTATTTTGATTCAGAATATACTTCAAAGGTTGGTTGGGGTCATTCGTGTGTCAGTGAAGTAGTAAAACTTGCTGACCAAGCTGCAGTCAAGTCACTGTCCCTATTTCATCACGATCCTGACCAAAGTGATACTGATATTGATAAAAAACAGGCTCAAGCTAGCTCGTTACTACAAAAGCTCGGCTCGAAAACACAATGTATTGCACCACAAGAAGGTCAGGTTTATGAAGTTTAGTAAAACAAGCCATATCTCGATTTTTTAAGACCAATAATCAAACCCGATGACTAAATATTGATTGGCAATGCCTGGGTAGCTTTGACTTGTTTAAGTGGAATTTCGGTGATGAAATTTTGTACGTTTGGTATTTGTGTCAGGTGCTTTTCTAAAAATTCGTGATAACTTTCTAATGATTGAGCCACTATCCTCAATAGATAGTCATATTCTCCGGTAATCAAATAACAATCCAAAATTTCTGCCCTTAGTTGTATTGCTTTTTCAAAACCGTCTACACTGACTTTAGTCTGATTAGTTAGCGACACGCGGGCGAAAATTGTCAACGAAAAGCCAACCATGCTTTTGTTCAACAATGCGGTATAAGCTTCGATCACACCGTTGTTTTCAAGGTTTTTGACTCGTCTTAAACAAGGTGAAGGAGATAGACCAACTTTATTGGCTAAATCTATATTTTGTAATCGACCATTGCTTTGTAACGCAGCTAAGATTCTAAGATCAATTCTATCTAATTCGATTGGCATATAATTCTAACTACTAAAAGGATTAAGCTATTTTATACTAATATAGTTGTTTTTAATGAAATATACGCAATTTAGTTCTATCTATCTTGCGATAGACTTGTTTTACACTAAACAACAAATTGGTGAAAATATGATTCCAATCGAAACCTTAAGTATTTTCATAATTGCCTCGCTAGGATTAATTTTCTCACCTGGCCCTGACAATATTTTTATTCTGACTCAGTCTGCATTAAACGGACAACGAGCGGGTTTCCTTGTGACACTAGGTGTCGGAATTGGGCTACTTTTGCATACAGCACTGGTCTCTTTTGGTGTGGCAGCAATCTTTGCAACATCCGCAACAGCATTTAATGTTCTGAAAATACTAGGAGCGGCTTACTTGGTTTATCTAGCATATCAGGCATTCACTACCAAACCCGCGCACTATGATGAGCACCAGACAAATACTATAGCCAAAGGAGCTTTATTCACCCGTGGTGTGATCACCAATTTCACCAATCCTAAAGTAGCGATCTTTTTCCTGGCCTTCTTGCCTCAATTTGCTAATCCGGCACATGGATCACTGACCTTGCAAATGCTTACCCTAGGTCTGATTTTCATGATCATTACTGTCATTACATTTACAATTATTTCCTGGTTTGCGGCACGCCTAGGGAATTGGCTTAGACGTTCCAAGCGAGCTCAGCTATGGATGAATCGCGTTGCCGGTACAGTATTTATAGGTCTGGCCTTCAGATTAGCTACCACACAACGTTAACCTGCTTTAAGAGAAAAGTTCGATATGAACAAATACAGTTTTCTAGACGATTACAGCGAAGGCTGTCATCCAGCCATATTGAAAGCCATGACAGAAACTAACATGGTTCAGCAAACAGCGTACGGCGATGATGAATACTCTGAGCAGGCCAGAAAACTGATTCAACAACACCTTGGCAATGATGATATCCCGGTATATCTTGTGGCTGGCGGCACGCTGGCAAATATTATTATCATGTCCAGTGTATTGAAGTCACATGAAGCTGTAATTGCTGCAGACAGTGGCCATATTGTTGTCCGTGAAACTGGAGCGATTGAGGCGACAGGTCATAAAATCATTACTGTGCCTTCAGCCAACGGCAAGTTGAGGCCTGAAAGTATTAAAAAGGCGCTAGCGAATAATGCCCACTTCCCGCATATGGCAAAGCCTCGTTTGGTCTACATCTCAAATGCGACTGAAACTGGAACGGTATATACCAAATCACAATTACAAGCCCTATCGAAAGTTTGCAAAGCCAATAACCTGCTATTGCTACTGGATGGAGCAAGACTAGGCACAGCACTCTCGGCAGATATCAACGATTTAACACTCCATGACATTGCCGAATTAACCGACATTTTCTGGATTGGCGGCACCAAAGCTGGCGCTCTGATTGGCGAGGCCATTGTGATCTCGAATGCAGTCCTCACCGAGGATTTTGCTTTTCATATCAAACAACGTGGTGCCCTGCTCGCTAAGGGTCGTATTCTGGGCCTTCAATTTCTAGAACTGTTTAAAGACAACCTATTTTTTGAGAACACCCGCCACTCAAATGTCATAGCGCAAAAAATTTCTCAGGCATTGGTGGAAAAAGGTTACGAAATGGTAGCGGCTACTGAGAGCAATCAGATTTTTCCCATTCTGCCGAATACATTAATCAAAAAACTCGAAGATAAATTCGACTTTTATGTCTGGCAAAAGCATGATGCTGAACATAGTGTTGTTCGTTTGGTCACTTCCTGGGCAACAGATGAAAAGCAGGTTGATGCTTTTATTGAGAATATTTAGAGGGGATTGCCATGTGGAGTTGTACACTTTGTATTGTCATCCCGAGCCCTGTCCTGGCTTGTCGAGGGATCTCCAATCGCTATTCGAGCTTTGTCCCGCACTTGTTGCGGGATCTTTTAAACAGACCGCGGTTTAACAAAAAGACCCCGGCACGGAGGCCGGGGAACGCAGATTTTTTCCACTGTCGCTTTATACCCGAATAGTCGGAATGACAGACTGAGGGGATTTTCTGTCCAAGCATATATTCACTTTACAATCGCAGTGCTTTTAGAATAATATGTAACCAGTTACATATTATTTTCGATTATGAAACATTACTCAGAACTCGGTCAGATTACGCTCGGTAGTCAATTAAGAATATTCTCAGAAACACTTACGGCCGATGTGACAAATATCTATGAGCAGTTTGATGTCCAGTTAGACCCCAAGTGGTTTCCTGTTTTTTATGTATTGGCCAGCGAACCAAATTCAACTATCACCTCAATCGCTAAAGAAATTGGCCATTCACATGTTTCTGTCAGCAAGATTGTCAATGAAATGAATCGACACGGATTGATTCAGTCCAAAAAATGTAGAGTTGATTCACGTCGAACCTGGCTTAATTTGACACCTGCTGCAGAAGAAATGGTGCAAAAGCTCCTTCAGCAATGTAAGAGCGTGGGCCAGGCCCTTGACCAGTTGATTGAAGACACGGGCATCGATTTGTGGCAGGCATTGACCATTACCAAACGCCATCTACAGTATTTCCCATTGTCGCAAAGAGTCCGGTCTTTACAGAACAAAAGTGACTTACGTGTTGTCGATTACGCGCCCAAATATTTTGACGATTTTAAGCGCCTGAATATTGAATGGGTCAGCAAGTATTGGGAACTGGAAGCCGAAGATAAAAAAATCATCGATCACCCTGACAAATACATTATCGATAAAGGAGGGGTTATTTTAATGGCGATCTATAAATCAGACGTAGTAGGATCAGTCGCTCTAATTCCCTATGATAAAAAAACAATGGAACTGGCGAAAATGTCTGTCTCGTCTAAGTTTCAGGGTAAAGGGATCGGCCTGGCATTGGCAAAGTTCGCCATTAATCGCGCCGACAAAATGGGGGCCAAAAAAGTATATCTGGAAAGTAATTCCCAGCTGACGGCTGCGCTGTCACTTTACAGAAAACTGGGCTTTAAAGAAATTACTGACGCCGAACATTGCTCACCGTATGCGCGGTGTAATGTACAGATGGAAAAGTTATTAGACAAAGCTAAATCTGATGCGTGAAACTAAAATCGCGATTGTACTTCGTGAAGACTTACAAACCTGGCAAAAATTGAATGTCACCGCATTTTTAACCAGTGGGATCATTGGCAGGAATCGAGCGCTTATAGGTGAACCTTACGAAGACGCCGATAACAATCAATATTCAGCTCTACTCGTTCAACCTGTTATTGTTTTAACAGCCGATCAACATTCAATTCAGCGCACCTATTCACGTGCAATGTCCAGAGATGTCAAACTCTCTATTTATACACACGCCATGTTTTCAACCGGCAACGATGCTGCAAACCGCGCCGTGGTAAAGGAACGCAAATCAGAGCAGTTAGATTTAGTAGGTCTTGGCATAAGAGATGAGAGAAAAGTAATTGATAAAATCACCAAGGGCTTACAGCTACACAAGTAGCTACTTACTAGCTGTATTTTTAGTAATCACCTCAATTAGGATTTTCAGCGATCATTTCGCCGGGCGCCAGCACCTCAATCAGGCAGGCACTTATAATTAACACTGCACCTGCCCATTCGATTAATGCCATACGCTCATCCGGCAGAAAAATACTGGCACTTATAACTGCCACCAACACTTCCGACATCATTAATAAACCCACCCGACCAGGGAAAAGGAATTTTTGTGCCCAAAATACCACCGCAACACTAGGCAATATGACCAAGATGGAAATTAAAGCCGTCATAGGACTATAGGATCGGATTAGTCCGAAATCCGGTAACTGTGAAGCACCAAAAAGGTAGCTGAGAACAATCGCGGTTAATGAAGTAAACAAAAACTGAAGCATGGTCATTGGTGCCAGCGTTACGGTTTCGAACCGTTTGATCATGGCCGCCCCCAAAGCCCAAAATACGGCTGAGAAAAATCCAAATACATCACCAATATTTAACGGCACCGATCCTTCCCCTGACACGAGCAATAATAATCCAAATAGCCCCAAAACTATTGCTGCCCAGCGCTGCCAACCTGCTTTTTCACCAAGCCAGAATATGCCGATCAACGTACCCCAAACCGGAGTTAAATAGAACAATAAAGTTGCCCTGACTACCGAAGAATAAACCAACCCGGCCGCATATAATCCAATCCCCAGCCCGGTAAAAATACCAATCAAGATTGCACGTTGAATATAATCACGGTGAAGCTGCCATTGGCAGGTCACAATCATAAATAAAACTAACGCCGCAGGAAAATTCAGCATAGCAATGGCCCAAAGACCATCTATGCCTTTGCTTTCTAGATAACGTAGTGGTACCCAGTAAAGACCCCATAGTGATGCCGATAAAAATACAGCCGTTGATGCAAAACCAATGCTTGGTTGGCTAAACCTCATTTTAGAAACTGTTGCTTCTTAACAAGAATAAGATATTGATTAACTATCGCCAAACATATCACCTAGCCCGCCAAGTACTGACCCTTCTCCTTTAGAGCCTCCAAAACCACCAGCTTGTATCACACGATTTGCCAGCCGGGAAAATGGCAGACTTTGCAAATAGACGGTTCCGGTACCACTTAGAGTTGCCAAGAACAACCCTTCTCCGCCGAAGACCATGGATTTAAGATTACCAGCTCGCTCTATGTCATAATCAATTCCGCTAGTAAAAGCGGCTAAACAACCGGTGTCGACTCGTAAGGTTTCACCTTTTAGCTCTCGTTTGATTACTGTTCCACCGACATGGATAAAGGCCTTTCCATCACCTTCAAGTTTTTGCAGAATAAAGCCCTCACCGCCAAAAAATCCGGCACCGAGTTTTCGCTGGAAGGCAATTTCAAGTGAAGTTCCAAAGGCAGCACATAGAAAAGCATCCTTTTGACAAACTAATTCTTCACCAATTTCATCCATATCGAGAGGAATGATTTTTCCCGGATAGGGTGCAGCAAATGAAACCCGTTTTTTACCTTGACCATTATTAGTGAAGTGAGTCATAAAAATTGACTCACCGGTAAGTACGCGTTTGCCCACATTTAATAATGAATCCATGATGCCACCTGACGGTTTTGAACCATCGCCCATCTTGGTCTCAAAACCGATACCGTCTTCCATGTAGTTCATAGCACCTGCTTCAGCGATGACTGTTTCCTGTGGGTCTAATTCAACTTCAACGATTTGCATATCATCGCCAAAAATCTCGTAATCTACTTCGTGGCAGCGCATAACAACTCCTTTAATACTCAATAATTATTGCTGCAAATTTTAACCTGAGATCAATGTTCAATTCACAGTTTCAAACAATTAACCTACAATCCAGTGAAATCCATCAGGAACAATGATATGAAAGTCCTAATCTCTGCCGGTGCTTGTGGTTTAGGTTTGGTAATTGCGAATAAATTCTTGAGCGAAGGTGCGAGTGTTCATGTCTGTGATGTTGACTCCAGCGCATTAGAGAAAATTCAAAATCACCATGAACATTTAACTTTTTCACAAACCGATACATCTAAGCCAGACCAAGTAGAATCATTGTTCGAAGATGTTGATGAAAAGCTTAACGGGCTAGATGTATTGATCAATAATGTGGGTATCGCCGGCCCAACCGCTTTATTAGAAGACGTTGACTATGAAGATTGGCGCCGTACCTTAGAAGTTGATCTGGACAGTTTTTTTCTATGCTCAAAACATGCTATTCCAAGATTAAAGCTTAATGAAACGGCCTCAATTATTAACATTTCTTCTACTGCGGGCTGGATGGGTTATCCGCTGCGTTCTCCTTATGCTACAGCCAAATGGGGAGTGATAGGATTGACCAAAACAATGGCCATGGAACTGGGTGAGCACAATATTCGAGTGAACTGCATTTGCCCGGGTTCGTTATCCGGTGATCGTATGGATCGCGTTATCGCAGCTCAATCTAAAACTACAGGCATTGATGAACAAACTATACGTGACGGTTATACCTCACAGGTTTCCCTTAATACATTTATTGATCCAGCGGACATTGCGGAAACTGCCTACTTTCTATGCTCTGATGCCGCCAAGCGAATCTCCGGACAAACTATTAGTGTGGATGGGAATACGGAAACTTTGAAGGCTTGATGACGGTTTTCCTCGGTTAATAAGACCTCTTTCCCTGTCATTTTGACCGAGTAAGTCTACGAACGAGCAGAGGAATCTCCAAGAGCCTACTGCTAATTCAAACGAATAGTGTCCTTGGTTAAAGCCCGAACAGTCATTCGCAGATCCTCACGTCGCTTCGCTTTCATACTCGAATGGGTGCCTCAGGATGACAGGGTCTGCTTAAAAACCCGTTCCTTGTCATTCTGACCGAGCATCAGCAAGTGGAGGAATCTTCGCTTGACCCGACTACAACTTCACAGTTTATAGTTCTGGTCAGTTAACAAACTTAAGTGATTATGCAATTATCTGATTTCGAATTTGTGAAGCAATTTGAAGATCAAACCCTTGATCCAGAGCACTTCAATCATGTTGGGCATTTACGACTATGCTGGCTGTATTTACAGCAACATGACCTTGAAACTGCCATTAAAAAAACCTGCACAGGAATTCAATGCTATGCTGAAAGCCTGGGAGCTGATGATAAATTTCATCGTACTATCACCGAGTTTCTAGTGCGGTTTATCAATTCTCGCATTAACCGTCAACCCGTCGATTCATTTGATGCTTTTTTACTGAGCAATCAAGACTTGGTTAATGATGCTCAAAGTGTGCTTGGTCAATTTTATTCAACGCCTCTGTTAAGTTCTGCAGATGCTCGGCTAAACTATATGCAACCCGACCTGATTGCACTGATTGGCTAAAATATGTACACCATAGGTGAATTGAGTAAACGCAGTGGGCTTTCCCGCAGTACCTTACTCTATTATGACCGTAAAGGACTTTTAAAACCTAGCGGCAGGACCGAAGCCAACTATCGTGTCTATAGTAAAAAAGATTTATCCAGACTTGAGTTGATTTTAAGCTACCGCGAAACCGGTATTTCACTTGAGCAAATCAAACAATTACTGGACTCACAAACAAACCAATCTATAACCATCCTGGAACAACGATTAGACAAGCTAAATCATGAAATAGCTGATCTGCGAGAGCAACAGAATACCATTATCAAATTATTAGAAAATAATACTTTACACCGCAGGAGCCGGACATTAACTAAACGAAAATGGGTAGATATCCTTCGCGCCACGGGTATGTCGGACGATGATATGCATCAATGGCATGTAGAATTCGAACGCAACATGCCCGAAGCCCATCAGGATTTTCTGGAATCACTAGGAATAGATAAAAAAGAGATTAAAACTATAAGAAAGCAATCAAATTAAAAAATTGTGTACTATGTAACAGAATCACATCAAATTTGGTGCTATCTTTTTTAAAAATATAAAAATTTCATTTTGTCCGTCTATCTAAAATAATCATTAAAAATTCTGACAGGCAAAAAAATGAATTACAGAATAATTATAAAAAGCCGTGGAGGATACGATGTTTCTATCAAATTTAATTTTGCTTGTACTGAAATGTCAGTTTCAAATAAGAGTAATTACATTAATTGGAATTGTTGCGTTAGGTATTGCTCAATCTAGTTGGGCATCAGTTAATGAAATTTCAGTTACGGAACGATTATCAGCTGACGATGGGATTGAAGGCGATAATTTTGGTTCTGCTATTGCGATAGACGATAACATCATGGTGGTTGCCGCCCCATGGGCTGACCACGAAGAAACTTCTGGTTTAATCTATGTATATTTACGTGAATCTGAGTCACAACCTTGGGTTTTTCACCAGCATCTTGTCCCTGCACTAGGACATTTTGAGGATAATTTTCAGCAAATGACCTTAGTCATAGATGGTGACACGATTATTGTCGGGGCACCCTATGCCCGAATTAATGTGGCACAAGAGGGGGCCGTTTATATTTTCGAACAGGATAATCAAGGACAGTGGTCAGAGTCCAAACGTCTTACAGACATTAGTGTGGGTACTTTTGGTCACTTTGGCACAAGTTTGTCATTGGATGGAAATATACTCGCCATAGGTGCACCAGAAACAAGCCTGGATCGCCACGGTCGAGTGGGAATTTTTGATCGAAATAGAGGTGGCGAGAACGAGTGGGGACGTGTTACCACTTTGTACGGCTACGCTAATTTCTCAAGTTCGGTCGATGATGCCGGTAATGCCCGTAATTTTGGCAGTGCTGTGGCACTTAAAGATGACATGTTATTTATAGGTGCCTCGCGTGCATCAGTTAGTTATATCAACAACTATGATGGAGCAGTTTATTTGTTTCGTCGAAATAATTCTGACCCAGATCAATGGGATTACATTTCCCGTATTGTTTCACCAGGAGCTGATCAATGTGTCGGGGGCGAAAAACTATCAGAATTTATTTTGCACAGCACTACTGAAGAAAATATTGAAGCCAGACGCTGTGCTGAGGAAGATATCAATACAAGCCATGACTTTTTCGGCGATAGAATTTCTCTTTATTCTGATCGAATTCTAATTGGTGCCCGTAACGCTGAACATGATGAAAATAATGATATCGTTGGAGCAGCCTATCTGTTTCAACAGGGTCAAAATAATTCAGATCAGTGGAATTTGATACAAAAATTTCAAGATAACAATATCTCTGGTTTTTCTTACCTCGGGGATGCTTTAGCCATGTCTGAAAATACGATAATTGTTGGAGCAAAGTATGAAACTCACAACACACTTCAAAATCAAGGTGCTGCATATGTCTATGAGTATGATGCCAATGAGGCACACCCCTGGGTTAATACCGAAAAACTAATTGCCAGTGAAGGATTGAGCCACACCAATTTTGCTACATCAGTAGCGTTAGACGGTAATACGAGATTAATTGGTGCACCTGGTTATTCAGCCCGACTAGGTACAGTTTATCGACATGTGCCAAAAGAAATTGCACTAGAAGAGCCGTGCTCTCCCTCTTTTGACACAACGGCACAACTCAATGATGGCGGGGTAGTAACTCACTCGTCAGGAGTCATGCTAGGCACTGTCCAGGGTACACTATCAACCAACGCATCTATATGGATTCATGAAATTTCTGCACCACCAGAACCTGTATTCTATGGTGCCCAGATACGGGGTAATTATTATAATATCGGCTCTGAATGCGAAATTTTTGCACCACAAGATTTACCTTTTATTATCGGACTGCCAGTTCCAGAGGGTACCGATACATCTAGACTTGGCGCGGCAGTTCTAGCCCCGGAAAAATCTTTAATAGACGGACCGACGTCAGGGCGTTTCTGGCAGCCGGTTCGAGGCAGTTATGATGCCAGCGAACGACTTTACATGATTACATCAGGTGCGCTTATAGAAAGTGGTTATACCGTAGTTCTGGTTAATCATCTCGATCTTAAGCCGTTGGATTCCACTACGGCACGTTTCAAAAACCAAAGGTCCATCGATCCTGAGTTTCTTGTGCAATGTGTTGGATTTGCTAGCGGCTGCGGTGCGACAGAAGAGATGAAGGTGCGAGAGAAGTTAGTACAAGCCTATAAAAAATTCGAATCACAGGGTTTTCCAGCTCCTGCTCTGGATCATGTTACGGACATCTGGATTTCAACAAATGGCTCGTTTGAAATCACATCTTCTTTTTCCTACAAACAAATTTATATTCGTTCATCTGCAGATCCTGTATGTCATGAACAAGGACATCATGTGCGTGCATATTACAATCCGAATATTGCTGATGGAATTATTGTTTTTTGTATTGACCCGGCAGGAGGCTTTCCAAACGATGATGAACTTGAAGATTTAGCAAATCATGAGCTTTTCCATGCGATTCAATATGCCTATCCGGACAACTACACCGGGAAGCTTAATGAATGGGTTAGAGAAGGCACGGCTACTGCGGCCGAGAGTTCTGAGCAACATATGTATCGTCGCACCTCTAGGCCTTTACGCAATCTCAGTAAAAAATTGGCTCAAGAAGGCGAGACCCAACCTGAGTCATTATATCCGTATCAAGCCCAAGATTTCTGGATTCATCTTTTCACCTCAACGAATCCTTTTGGTCAAAAGCGTGATTTAAATGTCGGTATGTTGGGCCCTCTAATTGAAAATGGGCTATCGACAGACTCAGTGGCAAGCTATTTAGCGAATAATAATGATCTCACATTTGACGATCTTGGACAGGAGTATTGGATCTGGGCTAAAAATCAAGTCATCGAAAAAACCGATGTGACTTTCGACAACACGCTGCAGAATCCCTGCAAGCTTGAAGGGCTAGCAAGTGTCGCAGCTGAGATGAATTACCCAGCACAAGATCAAGTGGTTAACTCATTGGAGTCATTGCAATCAGAACTAATCAAAATTATTTTTTCTGATCCGGAAAACCCAACTGAAGATTTTAATGATATTCGTGTTATCGCCGAGGGAGAAAATATAAAATATAAAGTTTATCTCGTCGAAGATGTTGCAACTGATCCACTACTTTTAGAACAGAATTGTGTGGATTTACCGGATGGTGGTGAATTAGGACGCAGTTTTGATCAGCTGGCAGCTCAATCGGTTGTTTATGTTCTGTTGTCACAAACCTCACATGATGACGAAGCAACTCAGCCTTTATATAGGGTTTGGATTGATAGAGAAGTTGTTTCCGAACCTGAAACCAACTAAATATCTTTATTAGGTGTGATTTTTGCAGGATAATTATTACGATGTGATCAAACCTAGAAAACCTCAAGCGGCTTATCGCTTAGACTGAATTTTTTATTGTGTCACCATAATAAAATTCCTTATTGTTAATTTGATACTAATAACTAACATTAGGATGAGATGATGAATGATTATAAAATTTTAGTACTTTCTGTTACCGTCCTAGTTTTCCTCATTTTTCCAGAATATCGTTTGGGAGCTTCTGACAATAATGTTCAGCTAGGATCTCGACCGCTCTATCTCATCAACGACATGGCACCCAGTGATCTAAAGCGTAAACTTCAAAATTGCCAGGCAGGACCATTTAAAAAAACGGATTTCTCCATCGGTCATCGCGGCGCACCATTACGGTTTCCAGAACATACCAAAGAGTCCTATATTGCTGCCGCTCAACAAGGTGCGGGAATCATGGAGTGTGATGTCACTTTTACCAAGGACAGAGAATTAGTTTGCCGTCACTCACAGTGTGATTTACACACCACAACTAATATATTGACCATTCCTGAATTGGCTGCCAAATGCTCAGAACCATTCACCCCTGCCGACCCCGTCACCGGGAAACCGGCTAGCGCCTTATGTTGCACCAGTGACATCACCTTGGCCGAATACAATTCCCTGTGCGGAAGAATGGATACTACAAACAGCGATGGTGCCAATGTTGAAGAATACTTGGACAACACTCCTAGCTTTAACACCAACTCGAATTCAAGTTGCGGCACTCTGCTGACCCACACTGAGAGTATTGAATTGTTTAAAGAATCAGATGTGAAATTTATGCCCGAACTAAAAACACCGAGTGTAGAAATGCCTTATCTGGGTGACTACAGCCAGGAAGACTTTTCGCAGCAATTGATTGATGAATACAAGATGGCTGAAGTTAGCCCCAGTGACGTTTGGGTTCAATCCTTCAATCTCGATGATTTACGTTATTGGATTGAAAATGAACCTGAGTTTGGTAGACAAGCTGTTTATCTGGATAGCCGACCGTATACAAACGATGACTTTTTACCAACTCTCTCTGACATGCAAACACTCAAATCAGAAGGAATTAATATCATTGCCCCGCCCATTTTCGCGTTAGTTACTCTGGATGCTAATAATAATATTGTGCCATCTGACTATGCAAATTTTGCTAAAGCGGCTGGGCTGGACAATAATCACATGGACATTGGAGCGCTCTGGTTTGCTCAAAGATGGCGGCGGTTTTTATCATCAATCTATTGCCGGTGTGATTGATCGTGACGGTGACATGATGGAGCTGCTTGATGTGTTAGCACAGGACGTTGGCGTGATCGGCGTGTTTTCAGATTGGCCAGCGTCGGTGACTTACTACGCGAATTGCATGGGTCTTTAATCTAATATACCAATCTGCCAGTGACATGCTTATGACAAATTTTCAATTCTGTATAATTTCAGCCATACATTCAATCTTGGAAATCGCTGATGTCAGAGGAATCGATTAGTTTGCACGGAAGATGCTTATGTGGCTCTATAGAAATCTCAGTCCCACAAGCAAGCAAAAACATCACGGCTTGCCATTGCAAGATGTGCCAAAGATGGACGGGCGCAGCCTTGCTGATCGTTGATTGTGGACGACAGATTACTTTGCAAGGCAAGGAACATGTAGGATTTCACCAAACCTCAGAGATGGGCGAACGCGCTTTTTGTTCCAACTGCGGTAGCAGTCTTTATTATCATTATTTCGATAATGATAAATATTTTGCCATAGCTGGCCTGTTTGATTTTGATGGTTTTAACCTAGACAAACAGATTTTCATCGATGAAAAACCGCCCCATTACACCTTCACAAGCCAAACTGATGACATGACTGCAAAGGAATTCTGTAATCTAAGATACGGAACCGACACGCTTGATACCTTAGACAATTATTCTCCATAACCCTTTTAATTTGATTGGATGAAATTTAAAGATACAGATCATCCAGGCATAAAAATTGGTTTTGTACTGATTCCAGGCTTTGCACTCACTTCATTCTCTCTTGCTGTCGAAGCCTTTACTGTTGCTAATGTCATTATCGGTAAAACCTACTATCAAATTACACTAGCAAATTCGGACAATGAAGCAATAGAGAAAGAGGTTTACAGTTCAAATTATGTTCCTATTCTGACTCAATCTAATTTTAGTCAGACTTCTGAGTGTGATCTGCTATTCATCTGTGCTTATCAAAAAGCAGCAACTTTTGTACAACCGGGGTTGTTTAATTTTTTACGCAAACAAAATACTAAAGGTGTGACCTTCGGTTCATTATCTTCTGGTAGTTTTATCCTGGCTAAAACCGGCTTATTAGAATCAGGTAGTTGTACTGTAGTTAATGAACATGTTCATTTGTTCAATGAAATTTATCCTGACATTAATATTCAGGAAAATTTCTTTACCCATCATCAAAATATTTTAACCTGTGCCGGCGGCACTTCGGCACTCGACATGGTTTTATACATGATTGGTAAACATCATGGTCAGGATTTGGTTACTAAAATTTCCCAGCAGTTTCTGCAAGATCGCATTCGAACAGAAGAACAAACCCAACGTGCCACACGCTGGCTACATTACCGGATGAAGTCAGCAACACTTGGCGCTGCGATAGAAGTAATGGAAAAGAACATTGAGAACCCGTATCAAGTGAAAGAAATCGCCAATAAAATCGGCTCGACAATTCGCACTGTGGAAAATGCTTTCCGGCAACATGAATCAAGCTCCCCCGCAAAATACTATTTACAGCTACGGTTGCAAAAAGCTCGGCAACTTGTATTGGACACACAGCTACCCTTCTCTCAAATTGCCCAGGCAACGGGATTTAAAAGCCAGAGTTACTTCAGCAAATGCTTTCGCGAACAATATAGACATTCCCCAAAATCACTAAGAATTACGCAATAATTATATAATTTTTCGTTTTTATTATATAAATAAGTCAATTTTGGGAACAAACTCTGAAACTCAATATTAAGAGGTTTTCCCATGCAACAGGATTATGATCGTAGTTTAACCAGCAAACAAACTTCATTCACGGATATCCCGGTTGTGGACATTGCACCCTTAATCGATGATAGCAATCCCCAACGAGTCGCCGAGCAAATTGGTTTTGTTTGTGAAAACATCGGATTTTTATATATTGAAAATCATGGTATTGATCAGCAACTAATTGACGATGCTTATGCAGCCGCTAAAGCGTTTTTTGACTTGCCTTTTGAAGAAAAAAACAAAGTTAATATTGAGCTTAGCGGCCCCACTCTGCGTGGCTATATTCCCATGTACGGGGAAAACGTTGACCCCAAATACACCAGGGATTTCAAAGAAAGTTTTGACCTAGGTACAGCAACCAAAGAAGTTTCACCCTTCTTTGGTCAAAATTTCATGCCCGAAAACCCTCAAGACTTTAAAGAAGTTTTTGAGAAGTATCATGATGCAATGTTGAATTTATCTAGAAAATTGATCAGCGCTATTGCTATCAGTCTAAATCTACCGGCGGATTATTTTGAACAATTCCAACAAAAACCCATAACTATCCAACGTCTATTGCACTATCCGCCTCAAGAAGGCGAAATTACGCTGGGCGAGATTGAAATTGGTGCACACACCGACTATGGTTTTTTAACGATTCTCTGCCAGGATGAAAATGGTGGCTTACAAGTTCAGAACCGGGAAGGTCAATGGGTCAGTGCACCGCCTATCGAAGGAACGTTTGTCGTTAATATCGGCGACTTAGTGCAAACTATCACTAATGATCGTTATATCTCAACACTGCACCGAGTGATCAACACCAGTGGCAAAGAACGCTATTCCTTGCCGTTTTTCATCGACATGGATTTTGATGCGATAGTGAAAACTGTACCAACTTGTATCGACAAGAATCATCCGGAAAAGTACCAAGCTTATACTTGTGGTGAACATAAGTATGGACGTTTTGTAGACAGTTATGCTCATTTACAGGCTGGATCATAAATTCGGCTAAATTAGCTACAAATGAATTTCGTCAAAATAGCCAAATGGAAATTTTCAACGTATGGTTATGTTAATTGTTTTTGGTAACTGAATTAGTAAATATCCGCCTAATTATTACATTCAGATTGAAAAGCGGTTTTGAATTAATCGATCGTTAGTGACCAGATTTTGCACTGAGCACAAAAGGGCCAGCTACTTCGGACCAAAAATGAGCCAAATGATAAAACCGATGAATGGCAGTACCAAAATAGCCACCACCCAGATCACTTTAGAAAATGTCGATGCAGAACTGTTTACGATTTTCACGATTGCCCAGATATCGAGCACCAGGACAAGAAAACTTAGAACGCCACTAATTTCTAAATTCATGTTAATTAACGCTCCAAGTTAAATAAGTATTGATCGAAGTTTAGCATTTCGATAAATGTTATTGGTTACACGGATATAGGCTGACGAAGGACACACTAACATTATTGTAGAGTCTATCCAAGTTAAAACCCGTGATCGCTGAGATTACAGCGACTACAATAAGCATTGAGCTAACAAATTTTTTAATAAATGACTCTGTTAATTATTTTTATATGCATCGCAGTTGGTGTCTCTTTTATTTGTTCACTACTTGAGGCAGCCTTGCTAAGTGTTAGCCCTGCCTACAGTACCAGTTTGGTCGATCAACGCCCGGCACTCGCTAAGACATTGGCTGAATTACTGGACAACATTGATCGCCCATTATCAGCAATACTATCCCTTAATACTGTTGCCCACACCGTCGGCGCAACAGGAGCTGGCGCTCAGGCTGCCGCCGTTTTCGGTAGTCAGTGGATAGGTGTTTTCTCGGCTGTTTTAACACTGGCAATACTGGTGTTAAGTGAAATAATTCCTAAAACGCTCGGCGCTGTTTACTGGCGCTCATTGACACCGCTGGTAGTACGAGTCTTGCCCTGGTTGATTAAAATTACTTTGCCTCTGGTTTGGCTATCGTCTGGAATAACCTGGTTGATTCAAAAGGAAAAACCAAAAAAAATTCAGCGCCAGGAGATCAAAGCACTGGCCGATGTGGGCTTGGCCGAAGGTGCATTGGATGAAAACGAATCCAACCTGCTTAAGAGTTTACTCAAATTTAGAGATATCAAGATCGCTCAAGTGATGACGCCATTGGATGTGGTCACAACATTAAATGATTCACTAATGATCTCGCAGGCAGCCGCCGAATCACTCTCATTTTCACGCATTCCTTTAGTACATAACGATGATGCCAAAGTGTTTGGTGGTTATATTCTTAAAAGCGAGCTGCTTGAACATGCATCGAGTGAAGCTGCCGACCAACCTGTGATGAATCTAAAACGCGATTTAATGTCCATCCCCGACTCCGTTAAGCTACCTTTTGCCATCAATCGCTTCATTGATAATCACGAACACATTGCCATGGTGGTCAATGACTCCGGTTATGCAGTCGGTGTGATTACGATGGAAGATGTCATCGAAACATTAATGGATGTTGAGATCGTGGATGAATCGGACCCCGTGGTAGATATGCGAACACTGGCAGAGAATCCATGAATTATGCCGAGCTATTTTCACTAAACAACAAATACATAATTAGTACCTAACTCAGTTTAGATTTCAAAAAAAAGTCAAAATCATTTTTTAATATGTTATGTTATAACATAACATTTCTAATTAATTTATCTATTCGAGTCGTTCATGACAACTTTGTCCCTTACTACGGGTAATCAACCCCAGGTGCTGTATCAAATTCTGGATCCCTGTGTACAGCTCGGCTTGTGGCAACGTCCCACTCAGACACTGATAACTCGGGAACTGTCATCCCTTAAAGTACCAGACCTGCCAGACATCCGTTGCACGACCTCTCCCGATTCATTTGATGATGACGTCGATAGTCTGTTACAAGAGCAAGGTCTTGATCCAATGGCTTTTAGCAACTGGCGTAGCGATCTGCGTCGGTTGGCAGATATTTATTTCCATCTCAGCAACAATCGCGATGTTGAAATGCGACTAGAGACAACAGACGAGGACGGTTGTACTCGTTTCCATGTCGACAACACACAGTTGCGATTACTGTGTACCTATCAGGGCCCGGGTACTGAGTGGCTGAGCGATGAACAGGTTGATCATTCGGCACAAACAAGCGGTGCATCCAATAACGACATCATTCGCTTCGGTGAACCGTCCAGCTTTGCGCCTTTTTGGGTTGGCATTCTGAAAGGGAGTAGCTACCCCGGTAACTCAGGACAGGGGCTGGTACATCGTTCGCCCCCTATCGAGGGCTCTGGCCAAATTCGTGTACTTTTTTGTCTGGATAGCTAAGTTATGCTCAACCCTAATATTCACCCTGAGGTGACCAGTACGCATCCATCCTGGCGGCGTGTGCCTGAACTTGCTGATCTAGTCGAAATTTTCGACCCGAGAGTGCAGGTTTGTGCTTGGCAGCGTGAGATCGATCCCGCCATTGAGGCCTATCTTTCAAGGTTACCTCAAACAGGGCAGCTACATGTAATGGAAACACTGTCACCTGGCAGGTTGCCAAGACTCAACTCCCTGCCCGTTGATTCTGGGCGGGAGGCTTTGATTGACGACTTGTCACTGCTGCACGAAATCGTGTATGACCTGCTAGGGGATTGTGAGGTCGGTTTGCGTCTTGCGCGAGTGGCAAAAGCCATGTGCCCAAATTGGCACATTGACCGGGTTGGTATCAGACTGGTCTGCACTTACCAAGGGCCAGGCATGCAATGGCTTGATGATCAGAATGTTGATCGTGATGATCTTCTCTCAGATGAGATAAAAGAAGCCAACTTGATCCAGGCTGCCACGGGCGAAGTTGTACTGCTTAAAGGTACTCAGTGGCCGAGCAACGGTTCGTATGGCGCTGTCCATCGTTCCCCAGAAATCGAACCGAATTCAATATTACGCACAATAGTATCACTCGATCCATTAGTGAGTAATTAGGCTTGTGAATATACAGGTTAAATCAATTTTAAAAGGAATACCAAAATGCAAACAGCCAACGTAGCCAACAAACTGCCGGTCACGGTTTTGTCCGGTTTCCTGGGTGCAGGAAAAACCACGCTACTTAACCACATTCTCAATAATCGCGAAGGACGACGTGTTGCGGTGATTGTTAATGACATGTCCGAAGTCAATATTGATGCTGCACTGGTCGATAAAGAAGTCGAGTTAAACCGTGCTGAAGAAAAACTCATTGAAATGAGCAACGGTTGTATCTGCTGCACTTTACGCGAAGATTTATTAGTCGAGGTCAGCCAATTGGCCAAAGCAGGTCGCTTCGACTATTTGGTCATTGAATCCACTGGCATTTCCGAACCTTTACCAGTGGCCGAGACCTTTACTTTTCGTGATGAAGAAGGCACCAGTCTGTCCGACATTGCTGACCTCGATACAATGGTCACAGTCGTCGATGCTGTTAATTTCAGTCTTGACCTCGATGAGGCAGACAGTCTACAGGCACGTGGTGAATCGCTTGGTGATGAGGATACACGAACTGTGTCTGACTTGTTAATCGACCAGGTCGAATTTGCAGATGTGATTGTCATCAATAAGATTGACTTGATTACAAGTGTCGAACGTGAACGTTTAGAGCATGCTTTGCGGCAACTCAACCGAGATGCCGAGATTATCTACTCAAGCTTCGGTAACGTTAAGTTGGATCAAGTGATGGGAACAGGACGTTTCGATTTTGAGCGTGCGGCACAGTCACCGGGTTGGCTAGCTGAGATCCGGGGCGAACATACGCCAGAGACAGAAGAATACGGCATTGGTAGCTTCGTGTATCGCGCACGTCGTCCTTTTCACCCATTACGTTTTGCTAAAGCTTTAGAAACACAGTGGCCGGGCAATGTTCTACGCTCTAAAGGTTTTTTCTGGCTCGCATCGCGTCCAGATGCGGCAGGTGAATGGTCGCAGGCAGGCGGCATCATGCGCCATGCTCCGGCCGGAATATGGTGGGCAGCAGCGCCAAAAGAACATTGGCCAGAGGACCCGGAATTCCGTGCCCGCATTGAGGCCGAGTTTGATGGTGAGTACGGTGACCGCCGCCAAGAGATCGTATTCATCGGCCAATACCTCGACCCTGATCAGACCAAAAACATTCTCGATCAATGCCTGCTCACTGATACTGAAATGGATGTAGGCCCTGATGTTTGGAAGTCGTTCGACGACCCTTTCCCACAATGGTTTGCCGATCACGAAGAGGACTGATGGTATGACGACTGAAACAGAACAATACGCTGCTGAAATGTTCCCAAGCAACTACACGAGTTGGCGCTATTGCATCGAAGTTAAATGCCGCATAACTTTAACGCCCGAATTTCTTCACAAGCGTATCTCTGTTTTGAGTGATCCTAAAAACGAGGAAGCAAAGCGTTTTGCGAAGTTGTACGGCACATCCTATCTCAAGCAAATACTGACCTGGTTTCAACGCGCTGCGGCTGAGGTGTAACGAGGGCATTGCATCTACACCAATTTTCAGTGACCAAACTAAACTAGTGTCTTCGTTCGATGATGACGAGGAGCATATTTATAGCTAATCGTCGAGTATAAGTCTGTTTTTCTTGTTTAGTTAAAATTGGCTCATGCAGAATACTTTATCTGAAGAATATAATATCTCTACGATCTCAAGCATCGACTCAAAATTTCTTTTCATCAAACCACGTGCACCCCCCATGGACCTCTACGAAGCCAAACGCAGGAGTACACGCGTATAGTTAGAAATCCACTCGAACACCAAGAATAAAATTACGCCCAGCTTGTGGTGCCTGATCCTTGAGTGACGATGTACTGTAGCGGATGTCTTCATCCAGCAAGTTTTGTCCTTTGAAAAAGAAATTCAAGTCAAAGTCAGGTCTTGCCCATCTATAGGCTAATTCTGCATCAACTTGGTCATACTCCGGTGTCGTCGTTTCAAAATTAGCCGTATCTGTATGATCATCCGCGTGTATCCAGGTTACATTCCCCTTCCACTGATTACGTGTCCAATCAATTCCAAACCCGAATCGTTTCGGTGGTATCAAAGGTACATTACTGCCGTCATCCAATTCGGCATCAACCTGGTCATAAAAACCGAAGATCTGCCAGTTACCCGAGGGTTTATCTCCAAGGTTCCAGCGTAACTCTAGTTCTCCTCCAGTAAATTCAGCACCCTGTTGAGACCACACTCGAACAGGCAAACCATCTTCTTCTCGACCGGTTCCAGCCAGGAAAATATAATCATCAAAATCATCGTAGTAGACCGCAATTTTTCCGGATAGTGGCCCCTGATTCATACGGTAAGCTATTTCATAGTGACGATTTGTTTCTATATCCAGGTCAGAATCTCCTATTTCGAACGTTTGAGTTGCGATATGAGGGCCGTCGGAAAACAACTCCGCATCGTTTGGTGCTCGCTCCGCATTGGCAAAAGTTAGAATTAGGTCGCTACTTTCGGTTATGTCTATAACGGCTGAGGTCGAGAAACTGAAAGGGTTAAAATCTCGATCCCTACCTTCCGATTCAATATCAACATTTTCATAGCGGGCTCCGAGATCCAGACGCCAACGGTCAAACTGTGCAGACTCAACCCAGAACAGCGCGCCCGTCTCGGTTGTTGAAGGCGGGACAAAAGCTTCCTCTCCGATAGCACTAAAATCGCGATCCGTATATTGAGCGCCAAATGCACCAACCCATTTCCCAATCTGGTTATGTTCCAACTCTAGGCGGGCGTCAGTCGTATCGATCTCGAACACCGTACCGGTTTCTTCGCCTTCAAATTCAGTATGCTCGTAATCAGTATAAGAAAGATTCAGCTTTAACTTCTGAAAACCATTAAAAGGATTATCTCCAACAAGTAAACCGTCGTAACGCCGATTTTCCAGATCAATCGTTACAATCTCTTCTTCCTCTTCTCCTTCTACATGTTCTTCTTCCTCCTCTTCATGTTCATGCTCTTCCTCCCCTTCTTCATGGCCATGCCCGCCAGGAATACCATAGTTTGAGTTGTAGTCGTTAAATGACAGACCGGCTCGCCAACTATCACCAATCCAGCTACCTCCGATTGAGCCACCATCATTATCGAGAAAACTATTTTCAAGTTCACCTGTTGACTCTTCTTCATCCTGGTCAGGAAACAATTCGGCACTATCTGGGATTTCGTAGTCATCTGCGCGTCGGTAAAAACCGCTGATGTTCCCGGCAAAAGAACCTTGGCCAAAGTCAATACTGGCCGCACCAAATCCCTCATCTGCTACAGAGTCACCCTGGATTGTGGCTTTACCATTGAATCCATCTTCAGGTACTTCACTTGGTATCGCATTCGAAACCATATTCACGACTCCACCAATCGAGCCCGAACCGTAGATCAATGTAGCAGGCCCCCTGAGCACTTCAACCTGATCCAAGAAAAAAGGCTCGGTAGGTACAGCATGATCCTGACTCACCGATGATGCGTCCCAAGAAGTCATATTGTTATTCAAAACACCAACGCGCGAACCTTGTAAACCCCGGATAACCGGTCTCCCCACATTCTGACCGAAACTCGCATTGGTTACCCCAGGTTGTTTGGATAATGTTTCACCAATATTATTTTGCTGTTCTCGCTTTAGTTCCTCTCCGCTTAGAACAGTTACCGATTGTGCTGTTTCAGAAACACTCCTGTTCAATGGCGCTCCCGTGATTAAGATCTCTGGCACGAGAATCTCTTCAGTTTCCTGAGCAACAACAGAAATCGAGGGTAAAAGACCAAATACTATTAAAAGCAGATTGCGGGAACGAACTTTGAACATGGTGTTATCTCTTGTGTTAGATGTTTCAATAAATGTTATGTTATAACATAACATTTATTGAAAATATACATCATTGCCTAATTTTGAATTAGCGACTCTGAGAGTTATTGGGTCAGTAGATGGAGCTGATGATAATGTCCATGCTTCGGCAAACCCTTATGCCATCCTCTACCCTACACTTGTCGTTCTGATTAGGCTGTCTGGTGGGAATTGTTGGTCATGCATCAGGACTGACCCTATCCATCTGAATTGACCCGTCATTTTAGTTGGTATGACTGAATGGAGTTCTATGGACAGGTTTGGAGAAGCAGCGGCACGCTTAGTTCCACAGGAAGAAGGACAAGCGTATTTTGCCAGTTTCAATCCTTTAGCCTACGCACTTTTAGAACCTGTCGATGGACACCCATTTGACATGGAATCAATCAACAAAGACGGCTTAGTCATCGAATTTGCGATTAGAGAAGGCAAAACAGCTGATGCATTTGGTGAAAAACGTGACATCTTTTTTTATTCCTTAAGCAACTATGATGGTTATCAATTTGCTCGAGAATTCAAAGTGCACAAATTAGATAAACAAGGAGATCCTCACATGGCCGAAAACACTCAGGCCGTGCTGATCGTCTGGGAAAGTGCCGAGAAGTTTCAAGCCGCAGCCCAGCCTATTTTTGCTACAAAAGAGTATCAAGAATTTGCTGAAAACCTGGAAGTGGAAACTTATTTCGCTACCTCGCCAATAAAATAATGAGCGAGAATCGGTAAAAGCTGCATGATCTCACGCCATTCTGTAGCTGCCCCAGCTTAGGTTGATTTGACACCTATAGCAACTATGATGTGACTAGGTCTTTTAATAGGGCTCAAACACCGACTTTTAGCACTGGGGTAATGCTCTGTGAATGTTGGCTATTCGTGCTCTTTCATTTCGGTGGCAATAATTACAGAGATAGGACCCGCAGAATAGCTACCGACTTCGAACGCAAGATGGTCGATTGTGGTAGTCGCTGAAAAGGCGATCCAATTGCCACTGTAAATACTCACGTAAGGTGCATAGGGGTGAGGACCAAGGTGCGTTAGCTTTGTTTTCAGGGTCACAGGTTTCGTTATGCCGCGAATGGTTAAATCGCCGATCACATTAAGCGTTTTGTCGCCGGTTTTTTCTATCCTTGTACTCTTGAATGTGATTTCTGGGTGGCTTTCAGCCCCAAAAAAGTTGTCACTGAGAAGTTCCTTGTCCAGAGGTTCAAAACCAGAAGCCAGGCTATTCACATTCACAACCACATCAAGGGATGATTGTTCGGGATTGTCGGGGTCGAAAGTCAGCACACCTTCAAACTCCGTGAATTCTGCCGTTTGTATAGAAATTCCTTCTCGGTCCCATGCAAATCGGACTTCGCTATGCCCTTGATCAGTGACGTATGTTTCAGCGGCAAGTGTTAATTGGGTAGATACAGTAAGGCAAAATGCCAAAACCAGAGATTTTGAAAGAAATATTGTGCGCTTTAACATTGCTTGCCTCCAATCTGAAATCAGTGGAAATATTAGAGCAAGACTTACACAAAAACTTGGCAATTAATGCGGTTTCAAGGAAAAACAAGGTGAGCGTGGAAGACACCACAAAGCAGCATTTCAAGTGACTCCAAAACGTTTGAACTCGGAAACACACTCGAACACAGGGACACATATTTCTATACCACGTCTTGGGTCTACAGATTGCTCCCCCCATTGTGGGAAAAACTCATAACTCGGTTGGAACATCAAGTTTCTTCCCGATGCCGGCAACCAATCTCTAATAAACCACTCCCAAAGTCGATTGACTTGCTGAGGTTCACAAACAGCTCTCAGTACCGCGAATTCACCGGCTGGAACAGTTTGCAAGCTAACAACATCATCTTCGGGGACCGCGCCATTCAGCACTATACAGGCGTCGTACAAACAATATCGTGCTGGTGTAATGCTGCAATCGTCACTTCCCCGGCCAAGAAACGATGATTTCTGATCCAAGATCCCTTGGGATTTTGCCCATTGCTGAAGTTTGTGGAAAGTATTGGTGATGCTGGAATTGACGTCGCCATACGGCCCAAGATGTCGAATATAGGCCACGTGATACTCTGGGCGACGTTCGATGTGCACTTTAAACCGCCGCTGTTCTGCAAGCGGAATTTCGTTACCAGGCAGGTAAATCTGTTCTCTGATCGAGCTGTTGTGATCGAAAGCATCGAAACCTGCCTGCCTGAGCCTCCTGAAACGTCGTGGAGAAACGCCAAATCTGTTGCGAAATGCGCGAGAAAAAATATCAGATCCAGAGAACCCGTTATCTACCGCAATCTGGGTTATGGATGTATCGATCTTATGAATGAGATCTCCCGCCGCCCGCTCGAGTCTGAGACGATTGACGTAATGTCCCGGTGTTTCACGCATGTGAGCATTAAACACCCGGGAAAAATGATATTTCGAAAGACAAGCGACATCCGCCAGCAAATCAAGGTCTAACTTGTCCACAATATGCCGGCGCGTATAGTTTACTACCCGGTTCACGCGATGACGTTGAATAGAGGTGAACATCGAAATGGATTCCCTTCTAAGCTTTGCTTTGTCTCATCTGTATTATAGCCGGTGTTGTTCAACCGGATTTATTGCAAAAACTCGTGATATTTGATTATTTGAACGATTTCCGGTGACTATACAAAAATGCGCACTAATTTATGATGTTGAAATAGTAAAAGATTCAAGATTCGAATCCTGATCCAGCTTTGCGATAAGCTTCACGTGGCGGAGCAAAAATATCGAGCACTTTTGATGCCGACTTGTTCACGAGCTTTATCCCACTTTTCTTGCTTACTGCATTAGCCATGCCATGGCATCTTTGTACTCTTGCTGGGTTGGTGGACGCTTTTCTTCACCACAAGCAACCAGACCGGCAAGGCTAATGCTAAGGATAATCAGTAAATAATTCTTTCTATATTTCGTAGCTTGATTATTCTCGGGCTTATAGCTTAACACCGAGAAACTCCAGAACTCATTAACGTAAAAGTTCATAATCAGATTAAACCACGGTATAGATTAAACATCTCGACTTTATGACGAGCTATCGATTGCCTTTTTAGCTCTATGTCTTCCAGACAACTTCCAGCCATCTTTAATATTCCTGCTCATTAATGTCAGATTTATTGCTCCCGCTACTAATTCTAGACCCTGAACCATATAAAACTTGGTATCGAATGATCCCGAAGAAGCCCATTGATCTAAGATGATTGCGCACGGTAACAATATTAAAACTCCGTTTAAACCAATAATCGGCATACGCTTCTTTTTGCCTTCTACCAAGCGCCCTTTCCTATTTTTCGCCAGAGCAAAACCAGTTGCACCAGATATGGCTATAGCAGGCACCAGGATAAAAAGTCCTGGTGCAACAATAAGATGTTTTACCTTTGCTATTAACTCATGTGAGCCAAACAACTCAACCAGCAAGCTGGATGTAAAAAACAGGGCAATGCAAAGCGTCGCAATCATTGCAGCAATAGGATGAATTTTCTTAAGCATGATCATTTTCCTCCAATCTCGTTAAGCGACACAGTAGCTTCTGACGGCAAGTTTCTTAAATAAGTGAGGTGCAGCGACTGCACTCTCAGGATACTCAGCTATACGGCTTTGAAACTCGGGATTAGAAAAAGCATTTCGAAAGCTCTCAACATTTTCCCAAATGGCATAGTTAATATATGTAGAGCTGCCTGCAATTCCTTTATGTAACTGTGTTGATATATAACCAGGTTGGGCTTTCATGAATTGAGCATCGTAGCCCATGCCGCGACTAAAGCATCCTCGTCTTGTGGATCAACCGTGAAGAGGTTAATCAATACCACTGACCCATCTTCATTCGTTTGCATTTGATCAGCCAAACTGACGGCATCATTAAGTTCTTTAAATTTAGGCACAGTTATACTCCTATTTAATCTTGATTTAATTCGAGGCGTGTACGAACTGTTGCTAATAGTTCACATGTTTGATCTATTTTCTGCTTGTTCAGTCCCTTAGATAATTCGTTTATCCAGGCGATTTGCGCCTGATTAACTTTTGACATGACCTTTTCTCCTTCATTGCTGATTGCAATTAGTGGAGAACGCTTATGATCAATATTGGTTATTGGTTCGACCAATCCAATTTTCACTAAGTCATTCACAATTCTTTGCACACCTTGGCGTGATAAACCCATGCGCCGGGCAATCTGAGCGACAGTCATGGGTTGCTCGACCAAATCAATAGCACCTATTACCTGCCATCTTGCGCTGGTTAACCCATATGGTTTAGTTATTTCATTTCCAGCTTCAATCAATACACCGTTCAAACGAAATGTTTCAAGAATGACAGCTGTTAGGGAGTTTCCATTTGGTGTTCGCTTTTTCATGGTTAGATATTACCGTTTTGACAATATGTTGTCAATTTATTTATAACAAACTAATTTGTATTAAAGTTAATCAAAATAAGAGGTGTTTGATATCTGAGTATTACACTTAGTTGTGGCGACTTCTTTAGCAGATTAATTGATTGCTAATCAAACACAGGTTTTTTCTCCAACAATAATTCAACCAATGCTTTTAGTGCTGGGTTGGTTAGTCGATTGCCGGGATAGACCAGGGATATCGGCGATGAAGAAAGTTGATAGTCTTCCAATATTGGCACTAAGTTTCCAGATTTCAAATGAGTGCTGACCAGAAAGTTCGGCAGCATAGCAATTCCATAACCATTTGCCGCAAGATCGGTGATGAGCTGACCTGAATTCAAATCAATCGGGCCATCGACAGTGACTTGTCTGGTGCGCTTTCCTTCTCGATAAGACCAGCGTCTTTTGCGATTAGTTGAACTATCAACCAGACAGATATGGCGCTGAAGCTCTTTGGGATGTGACGGTACACCATGGTTTGCCAAATAATCAGGATGGGCGACAAATTGAATTTGAAGGTCACCATAATGTCGAGCAACCAGGGTAGAATCTTCAAGTTCACCCACTCTCATTGCCAAATCAATGCCCTCATCGACAAGATTAACAAAGCGATTCAGCATTAATAGCGAGATTTTGACCTCTGGGTGCTGACGTGTGAATTCGGCGAACTGCAAATGTAGCCCCATCTCGTTGGCATTCATTGGGGTTGTCACCTGCAAATGGCCGGCAATTTTTTGTTGCCGCTCATGGGTTACAGTTTCGAGGCTATCCAGTCGTGCCAGCAGGTCCCTGAACTTTTCCAAATAAAACTGACCCTCGCTAGTCAAATGCATGGAACGTGTCGTGCGATAAAGTAACTGACAATCGTAGTAGCGTTCCAGATCCGATACCTGCCGACTTACTGCCGAGTTAACTAGATTCAATTGGTTGGAAGCGGCACTAAAGCTTTTATTTTCGACGACTGCCAGGAACGTTCGCATGGCTGTGATTAAATCTATTTTTCTCTTCATAAGAATAATCATTTCATTTAAAGGTTATTTTTCTATTTTATTGCAATATTTAAACTACCTCCATCTTTAATAACTGCAAAAGGAACAAGCGATGAAAATTTTGATTATTGGTGCCTCAGGCACGATTGGTAAAGCGGTTGTTGAGAGCTTAAAAGATCAGCATGAATTGATAACGGCTAACTACAATAGTGGTGATGTCCAGGTTGATCTATCCAATAGTGAGTCGATAAAGGCAATGTTCGACAAAACCGGACCTATTGATGCAGTGATTTCAGTTGCAGGTTTAGCCAAATTTGGCGCCATAGCTGAACAAAGTGATGACGATTACCAACTTGCTTTGGACAATAAGTTGATGGGACAGGTGAACCTGCTTCGTTACGGCCAACAATCTATTAATTCAAGCGGCTCGATCACACTAACCTCCGGCATACTGTCACGACATCCATTCCCAGGTAGTGCTTCCGTGGCCATGGTTAATGGTGCGTTGGAGAGCTTTGTCCGTGCAGCGGCATTGGAGCAGGAAAATCTGCGCATCAATGCGGTAGCACCAGCTTTTGTGAAAGAAACCATGGAGCTGATGGGCATGGACAGCAGCAGCGGAATCTCGGCTGCTGATACGGCCAAAGCTTATCGTGTCGCTATTGAAGGCGATATGAATGGCGAAACGCTGGATGTCAGTGACCATATCTGATTCAGATTAACTTAAATATTCAGGACCGGTGGCAACTGAAAATAACTCTCAGTTTTCACCGGTTCCATTACTACCTCAATAGACTAATGGAGAACAAAGTGTTTAAAAATTTATCTGGTGTACTGATCTCAGCCATCTTTTTAACACCAATTATGGCTGATAGCACAAAGCGAGTGGTGACTGAGTTTCCTTCGGGTACATTTCTTGAAAACTTAGTGGTTACTGACAATGGTGATACTGTCATCACAAGTTACTTTGACCAGGAATTACTCACTCTGACAGCAGATAATCAACTGCAAACACTTGCAAAACTGGATGTTCACCCGGTCAGTGTCTTAAAGCTGGATAAAGGGTATTTGATTACTGCACACGGCTTAAGTTTTACTGATGGCCCCGAATTCACGCAAACTCAAAAAATTCTTCATCTTGATGACAACGGCCTTATGGAGAACGATGTTGATGTTCCCAATGCGTTATTTTTAAACGGGATGACACAGATATCAGATGACACTGTACTGATAGCAGATTCAATTACCGGAACAATTTGGCAATATAACATCGAGACGTAGCAGACTTCGCTATAGCTTCAGCATGAATTATTAACACAATATCCTGACAATTGTTTATCTAGGACTGCCAAGGTCAAACTATACAAGCATAGTTTTCAGTCACCTGGTATTTTTAAACTATGAATTTTTTGATTTCGGATAAAGCCAATTTCGCAACAATTTTGTAGCCCAAGGCATAATCGGATAAGTCAGCAGCGACGATAAAATAACAACCGATATAAAAAGTGAAACCAACCAGGGAAGATTGCCCGTAACAGGCTTAAGTACAAAATTTAAAATCAGAATCATAGGGTAGACAGTCATCACGCCCAAGATCACCTGCTTATAAAAAGGCGGTGGTTTAGCTGACACTAAAGCTTTAGGACGCGAAAACCACAATTCTAATCCCGATGCTTGCTGAGCATGTGGACCCGCTTCAAGCAAATCCTCCAGTTGCCTAACCCATTTTGCTACATTCTCAGAATGTAACCAATTGTTCATGTTTTGCTGACAATCAAACTTTATTAATGCCATGTATTCAGGGCTAGCAAAGTCATCCGGCTTAATGATGTCGACACTCAAAAACCCTTGGAATTTCTTTGCATCGTTATGAATACCACTGGCCCAGGCTTCATAGTCTTTGATTTTTTCAGGCTTAACTCGATCAGTAAACATCATGGTGACAGGGTCATCAGGTTTAATAGTTGTGTTCATGAAATTAGATTTTCTCATTTAAACGCTGGCGGATTTCTTCAAGCCTTGACCATTGCTGCAAGACAATTGGCAAACCAAAACCTGAATCCACGAATTCCCAGGAATAGCTGAGAATAATAAAGATTGTACCCGCTGTGATCGCCGGAATAGTGGCCGCATACCAAAGGTTAACCAGGACAAAGCCAAACATAATAAGAAAAATAAATCCGTACAAAATAGCATCAGCATCTGATAGTTTGATTTCATGTTGGCGCAGGCGCATCAAGTGAGTAAAAGTGCGTTTTTTATTACGTTGATCAAGTGTTGTGACCTGTTTTTCCATTTGCGTGTTTAGTTGTTCATTAAACTTTAAAAATCGGCGGTGGAAAAAGACATAAATAACTACAAGTAAAATCATAACGATGACTGCATTAATCCCGAACTGATTACCCATGCTCCAGAGAATAACAATACTGACCACAATTTGGACAATTGCCGTAATCAACTCTGGTATATGTTCTTCTAAAAAATCCACCAGTTCACGGCTCATATCAAGTCTTGCATTAATCTGTGACACAGATCGATCATCACCCATACGTTTGACCAGTTCCATGCCAAGCTTGACACGCATAGTTCCATAACTACGAGTATCGAGAAAACGACGAAGAACAGCCGTTAGTGTTAACGCCAGCATAAGAAATGCAACGACCCAAATTTCAGAGCTTTGTTTGTTTAGTAAAGCATCAATGGTGCGCCCCATAAAATAAGGCACTAACGCCCACAGGAAATTCTCCAGCAAAACCATAAACCAGGTGAGCAGGATTCGACCATTAAAATAGCGAAATAATAATTTGAAATCGAGGTTTCCTTGCATGTCTGATTCTAAAATCTTATGTATTTAATTTATTTTTTGAATAAGAAAAGTTTAACGGAGCACAAGCACTTAGAAAAGTATTCTGGAATATTTAGTGAAATATTAGGCAGCTATAGTAATTCCATTAAATAAATCCAGATGGTTTTATTATGGGTATTTACCCCCTCTAACTCCCTCTAGAAGGGGGAGGGGAAATTATTCGAAGTGAGGCAAGTCAGTTTGCTCTAACAACATTCACCGGGAAGCTGAATAACACTGTTAACAAAGTCATTACTCAACGCCTGTTTCATTTCCCGGTTAATATTGTTCATGCTAGTCCGTACTACTGTACCTCTTGTCATTGCCAGTGGGGAGGACAGGTGGGGTGCTTAACGGTATGTTGAAGCTTTCCTATTACAGTGTACGTCGGATTAATTAAGAAAATGACTATAGAAAGAGCTTGGAACTGAATCAAATTTCAACAGAGCTATGTATATATCAGTTTAAACCGCTTTAGCTTATATCTGTCAGTATATCCGTATGTTTTGGCTGCCAGCCCAGTTGTTTAATTGCTTTTTCCGAACTCATCGCTTGGCTAAGCGCGTAACCATTGGCCAAATCACCCCATTCCGGAAGCGCTTGTTCAATCGTCAAATATTCAGGATTATCCGTAATATTGAACCGTCTGGCCAGAGCGCTGGCGATCACAGTCAGGTTTACACTTTCAACACTGGCACCATTGTAGTGATGCCTATTTTCACCTTGCTCCAGAACCAAGGCATAAAGTTCAGCTAAATCTTCTCGATCAACCATGGTCCAACAAGTCTGCTCATCGCCAATGATTCTAATTCGTCTGGAATTTTTGGCATCTTCTATGAAGGTTTCCAATACACCGTCATCACCTTGATAAACCATTGCTGGGTGAACCACATTCCAATATAAATTTCCTTGCTGATCGACTTCTTTGGCGAGATCAACCATCCAGGAAAATTCTGGCGTTGGATCATATGGACTTTCTTCTGTAGCTGGCATCAACCCAGTATTCCCATAAGCCCAACAACCTCCTGTATAAATCAAAGTTTTTTTAACGTCACATGCTGTAAGCACTTTGATGATTGATCGAATAAGGTGCTGATCGACCTCAGCCATGTCGTTGTCCCAAGTAATGGCAGTCTGAATGATTGCATCATAGTTTTTGACTTGTTCGACCCATTCCTGCGGTTTTCGAATATCACCTCTTAATACATTAATACTTGCTGTCCTTAGCTTTTGCTCAGAATCATCTGAACGTGCCAGACCCGTGACAATATGTCCACGATGTATTAATTCGTTTGCTACCGCGCTACCAATGAATCCGGTAGCCCCGAGGATTAAAACATGCTGTTGGGTATTATCGTTAGAACTATTCATTTGTGGAGTCTCTTATTAAGGCCTTTTTAAAGACAAAGTTGATCGGCAACTTTATTACTGGACTCCCGTCGGAGCCTGTGCTGAACTTGATTCAGTGCGGGAGTAACGGGAGATAGTTACTCTGAACCTCCCTATTTATAACTCACTACTTCGTATTCCACACCATCGCTATCATTAAAATAAAAACGGCGCCCTGGTTCATAATCGTAATGTGAATGAACCTGGAGTCCAGCTTGCTCGACTTTCTTCTCTATCGCATCTAAGTCATCGACAAGTATGCCAACATGGTTAAAGCCACCTTCCAGACGTTGATCATGTTTTAGCGGCTGAGTTGATTCATCTTCATTGTATAAAGCGATGTAATCCTGATCATTACCAATATGCACGGTATAGCCACCCATCATTGAAGGGCCTTGCCAACGAATTTTCCAATCAAAAATTTGCTCCAACATTTGAGCGGTTTTTTTCGCGTCACTTACAGTCAGATTAACATGTTCCAATTTACTCATGATATTCCTCATAAACGTCTTGATTGACTGATAGTTATCATAAAAGCTAAAGTTAACTTTAGGTCAAGAAATTATTTCAAAAGTTTAACCCATGAAAAAAACAGTAAAATCAGGCTCAGGATTTTTATCCATTGGCAAGGTAGCACAGCGAACTGGATTAGCAGTATCGGCAATTCGATATTATGAAAGTGAAAACCTAGTTCATCCGATTCGTAATGCTGGCGGTCAGAGATTATTCCATCGTGCAGATATACGCCGACTGTCATTTATTATGATTGCCCAACAACTAGGATTCTCTCTTGAACAGATTCGAATTCAGCTCGACAAGTTATCAGACAAGCGTGCCCCAACTAAGAAGGATTGGACCAAGATCAGTAAAGGCTTTAAACGTGAACTTGATCAGCGTATAGAGTTATTATTGCGTATGCGCGAAAAACTGGATCAATGCATAGGTTGTGGATGCTTATCATTGAAGGCTTGCGCTCTTTACAATCCAGACGATAGAGCTAAGAAACACGGCGCTGGCCCTCGTTATCTATTGGGTGATGATCCAGTGGAATGAGCCTATTGTTGTAACTCAAGAACTTGATTGTTATCAATTCGACGTTTGATTTGTTCGATAGAATAAACCGGAATATCACTGACACACTCGTTGGCTTGATAAATATCGCCCAGAACCTGCGTACGTGCGTTCACTGCATTGATCGTATCACGTGCATTAGCCTGATTCCCACTGATCGCGGGAAAGAATAAAACACCGGCAACAACGCTTTTAGTATTTTTTTCTTTTAACGTTAACTTTTTGATCGCATCCAGCTCGCCAATACGCTGCGCGGTTTCACCGCAACTCATCGTGTTGTCAGTTGCCCGATGAGTCACCATGGTTCGTGACTGCACGCAGGCAGTTAAGGTAAATAGAAAGACGATTAGGATAAATAGTTTGTGATTCATTAGATTGGATTTCTGATTTCGGGCTGATTATAGCTGGATTGATTATTACTGTGATGTGAATAATACCTCCTCTAGCTCCCCCTGAAAGGGGGGGAGAAGGCTAAGTTTTTGAGTTCCACGTTTTCAACTGATCGTTCCTCCCCTATCAGGGGAGGCTAGGAGGGGTCTCGAATGACTGATTATTCCCTCACCGGCAACTCATCAAACTCAGGCAAATTCGATGTAGCCTCATGCCACGGCGCTTTGGAGGCGACGAAAATATTCCATTGTGGTTTGATTCCTGGATCAGTATCCAGGGTGCCTGCACCAACGATCATAGTACGGCCGCTTTTTTCCAGCCACGGTAAAGTCGATCCGCAGTTTTTACAAAACGAAGTGGCAAAGTATTTCGTATCCTCGGGTTCGTAACGACCGATAGATTGTTCACCTGAAGTCCATTTAAAGTCTTCTACCTTAACAAACAAATTTGAAGCATGGGCACTGCCAGTAACTTTTCGACAGCGAGAACAGTGGCAATATTGAAACACACCACGGTGATCTGTGATTTCATAACCTACTTTGCCACACAGGCAGCTTCCTTTTACATGATACTCAGACATTAATCAAAAATTCGATGATCTATAACTAATTTAACATTTTACCAATATTAAGTTAGCTATATTAGGACTTCATTCTCCCATGCTTTCAGGGAAACGTTCATAATTGGGTATGTCCTGTGATAAAACAGCCCAGTTTGGCGTTGAAGTAGTAAAAATAACCATCTTGGGCGTAAAGACACTACTGTCCTTAAGCGTTGAAGCCCCGACAGTATAGAATTTCCCGGCGGTAATCTCAGAACAAATTGTTGTGCCGCAATCCGGGCAAAAATTGTAGTGCACCGGCTGACCCGAGCTGCCAGGACGGGTGTAAATAGCTGGTTCACCCTTGGTAAATTCAAACTTATCAACAGGTATCCATAATCCGAACCATTTATCCGAACCCGTTGTTGTTTGGCAATCCTGACAATAACAAAAAACAGCATTGATGGGCTCACCTTCAAAACTGTACACCAGGTTTCCACATAGGCATTGACCTTCATGAGATGACATCTTAAGACTCCTTTCTCGGTTTAATTGTTAGGCTGGACCTTTGGCTGTGTCTGGGCCACCAGCAGGCGGCCGATCTGCCAGTTCAGTCGCAGCAGCAGTAATCGCATCGACCTGATCCGGGGTTGCACCTTCTGGCATTTGCACTTCAACCCGGCGCTTGGCGAACTCGATGCCATTTTCTTCAAATATACGTTTAACCTGTACATAAATTTCTTTACGGATCATAAATTGCTTACCGGGTTTGCACATGAATTTACCACGCACAACCATACCGATTTCATCGACTTCTAATACGCCCTGACTTTTGAATGGCTGAATGAAGTCCTCTCCCAACTCAGGGTGCTCCAGTAGTTCTTGGCCGAGCTTTTTAAACAGTTTTTTGATTTTGTTTATATCAGTGTCATGCGGCACCTGGAACCGCAGCTTCATAATCACCCAGTCACGCGAATAATTCGTCAAGCGCGCAATTTCACCATAAGGAATGGTATGCAAAGCACCAAGGTGGTGACGCAACCGCAACGAACGCAGGGCAATTTTTTCAACGGTACCTTTGATGTCTCCGGTATCAACATATTCACCCATACGAAAAGCATCATCGATCAAGAAGAACACGCCAGAAACTATATCTTTAACTAGAGTCTGAGCACCAAAACCTATAGCCAAGCCCAGCACCCCAACACCGGCGAGGAGTGGAGCAATGTTGACTTTTAGAATTGACAGGGCACCTATTATCGTTAAAACCACGATTAGAACCGTTGCTGTTTTTTGCAAGATAGGTAATAAAGTACTTAGTCTTGAACCCGCCTCACCGCCTTCAGAATCCATTTCTTGTTCCGCCGGACCTTCGGGTTCTTCTAAAGCCAGATAGTAATTAATACTGGTTCGAATCAATTCCCAGATCAAATAGGAAATTAATAGCAATAAAATGATTTCAACCAGAGCTGCCGCAAACTGGGCACCCAATCCCTGTTCAGCGAGATTACCTAAATCGACTCCCCATACCGAGGCGAGTACAAAAACACCAATACAACTTGCTATCACTCGGGAAACCCGAACCAGGCTTTGCTGTACTTTTTCTCTGGCAGCAATAATATGCTCATCGGCTGATTCCGGAACTTGATAAAGCTCCCTGACTACGGCTGTTAAACCTAGATCAATCAGCGGCAAACTAATAAACAATAACAGGGTGACAAAGGTATACCCTACTTCAGCAAAATTTGGATTGGGAAAACTTAAAATGTATTCTTGCAGTAACCAGACTATTCCCGCGCCAACCATCACCACCATGGGCCAGGCATTGGCGAATTTAATTCTTAATTTGGAGTGCTCAGTATCAGAACTGAGTAATATCTGGGCAATTTCTTTACGCGACAGCCATACCGCCCAAATCAAGGCGATAAAAAAGACGACATTGGTCCAAAAACCAATTCTAGCCTCCCCCGGTTTTAAGCCCATGGCCCAAGTCCAGGCCAAGAATGTGCCAGATAAACTCAAAATGCCTACTATAACAATACGATTAACCAAGGCCTTGGCTGATTCGTCTGAAACATTGCATAACCGTAAATCCGGACGATAAGGTGCCAATAAGAACGCACCGAACATCGAAAATAGACGCGCATAAAATATAAATGTTAATAGCGTATCAGCTGTAATAATGTCCTTTTCAAATGAATAAAGAAATTTATAACTGTAACTGGCAACCAGATAAAACAAAGACAGGACTGCAATGTACAGACCTAATCGTACTGTCAACACGGTAATCGTTTGCCAGAGTGTTTCTGGTTTACTGTTATAAATGTAATTTCTCGGCCCTTTGAGCAGAAAATGAATCACAAATTTTTCCACCGCCCAGGCAATCGCCAATCCCAAAGCAAACAGTCCAAAAAACTTAACCAAAAAAGGTAGCGTCACCCGTCCGTCACGAAACGACTGATAGGCCTGGTTGAGACTGGAAAATAAATCTGGCACCTTGCTAAACGTATAACTCCATGAGCCGAATAATTGACCCGCAGCACCGGTTAAGGATTCAGCTAAAGATTTTTGTGGAACAGCCCGTGCTTGCTCCTCAGCCAAACCATCAAGCTGTTTTTTCAATAACCCGCGAACTTCTTTATCTGAGAGTGTGGATAACAAATCGGCAACGGACTGCTTGGTGAGTGTTTCCGGTAATTGTTGTGTCGTTGTTGCTTCTGTTGTCTGTGCGTATCCGACGTTAACGCTTAACAACATGACCAACAGTACTCTAATCAGGCTTGAGATAATTTTTGTTTTCATAGAACCAATTTTGATTGGGTTAATTTCTTCCAGCATCAATAGTAAAAGCTCAATTGAAGGGGAGAAAGACGAAATTTTAGATACTTGGAATCGAAAAAATCAATTTCCGTACAGCATCGTACTGTCAGGTAATGATTTTTTCTACAATCCTACGCCCGAATTGATGTGTAGGGCCTTCCCAATGTGGGGATAATCGACCCCCATCATAAGCAGGTGAGAGACGACCTTGTTGCAGCAATTCCAGCATGCCGATATCTTCTTTGTTGAGATCGTCCCACATTTTGATTAAGGCTTCACGGGGTTCGGCATATTCCTGTTCTGTGGCTGCATCGCCGATTAGAAATACATGCAGTTCTTCACGGGTTTTGTTGGGCGCGACCGGGTAGGAAACGAGCAACGTAAATTGATCCGGATAAACTTCTGCGGCGAAATGCGGAAAACAAAGGAACCATAGACCGCGCTTGGCATCTTCTTCTGGCAGGTTGGGATATAAAGGCAGGCCTTCTCCCCGTCCCTCTTCAACTTCAGGGAAGATATAGTCGTTATAGAAAACATGTTTGGTCCATTCGCCAGACCAGCGCACATTCATCGGTGCAAATTTTAATAACCGCGGATGTACGGCGAAGACATGGTAGCCTTCCATGTAGTTTTCATAGACCAACTTCCAGTTGGCATCAATTTCAAAATCCAGTTTGCCGGCCCAGCGGATTTTGGAGAAATCGTAGTTTTGAGTTCGGTTAAGCATCGGCGCCAGCCACTGTTCAACCGGTTCAGCATCACCTGAGACATTAACAAACAGACAACCGTTCCAGTTTTCGCAACGGGCTTCGACCAGATCCAGTTTTGGTCCTCCCCCACCTTTAATCACATCGTGTTGATCCGGACCAAAGAAGTGCGGCCGAGAAATGATTTTACCGTCCAGACCATAACTCCAATTATGATAGGGGCAGGTCAATACAGATTTCTGACAAGGCTCGGTGACTAACTTGGCACCCCGATGGCGACAGACATTGTGTAATGCCCGAATTTGATTATCACGACCACGAACAATAATCAGCGGCGCCCCGCCAATTTCGATGGATTTCATGTCACCGGGATTTGGAATTTCTGCAGCGGCACCGGCGAACACCCAGGAACGTCGAAATACGCGCTCTTGCTCCAATTTTAACCACTCATCTGACCAATAGGCGGCATTGGGCAAGCCACTGGCGTCTTCTATCGTCGCAAAAGTTTGTTCAAAGCCTTCCTCGCCCAACAAATGCTTAACTTTATCGACATATACAGAATCGTAGTGAGCGGTATTAACGGTCATCATTAATCCAGTAATTCTTCTTCAAAGGGGTAATTGATCAGCAACTCGCAACCCTGTTCTGTGACTAACACTTGCTGCTCCAACTTGACTCCATCACGCTCACCCACTGCACCAACATAACTTTCAATACACACTACCATACCGGCTTCAAATTCACCGTCATAAGGAGTCGGTCCGCGGAATATAGGGTTAATACGTGGGTATTCGTCTGTCATACCAACAGCATGGAGAATACATGGATAGGCGTTTTGATGATAAATCTCTTCCGTGGGATAAGCTCGCTGTTGAAACTCAGAAAATTTAACACCAGCTTTAAGCAAGCTCATGTTGTGATGCACTTCATCATAAGCTAAACGATAAAGTTCTTTTTGACGTTTAGTCGGCTTAGCTGGCCCACAATGCATGGTCCGGGAAATATCGGCGAAATAACCCAGCGGCCCAATCATGTCTGTGTCAAAGCCGACCAAATCACCGGATTCTATTTTGCGGGTTGAAGCCTCCTGTAACCAAGGGTTGATTCTATCGCCCGAAGCTAACATTCGACCATCATGCCAGTCACCATCATTCGCCAGATTGGCATAATTTAACAAAGCCCAAAGCTGCGTTTCTGATACCCCGGGTTGTATCGCTTGCTTGAGTTTGCTGATACCGAGTTCTGCCACTGCAATAGCCCAACGCATGCATTCAAGCTCATCATTCGACTTGATCACTTTGGCGTGCTCGGAGATATCCACCCCATCGATGACTTCAAGGCCCTTGTTCTCCAGAGCCTGAACGATGCTTGGATTTACATATTCGATCGCCACTCGACGATTATCAGTGCCAATTTCACTTAAATAATTCACCAGGTCATCGGCCAGCTTATCTGCCGACTCATTCAGATGGAAACCACCATCAAAAAAGCAAATGGGTCTGCCGGGCCGGATTTCATCAGCCAAGGATTTGGGATCATAAGCATTGTATAAAACCACAGGACCTTCAACAGGAACAAACATATAACTGGTGGGGATGTGGGCCTGGAACAAGCCATAGCAACGATAGTTAGCCGCATAGCGAAGGCTGATCGGACTGACCAGCATGCACATCGAAGCACCGGTTTTTTTCAGCTCAGCACGAATTCGACCTAAACGGTATTGATGCAAACGCTGAAAATCAACCTGGGGCAATGGACGAATTTTGGACATATCACTCCAATCATCGTTAGTCACCATAAAGTCCGGGTGCGAAATGTTCATGTTCTGTGTCGTTTTAACAAATTTTGATGCTTTCTATTTACCTATATGAAAATTATGCTATCATATTTTTCATGAAAGTCGAATCTAGCATAGAAAATAGTCCTAAACAAGCCAATCAGCTCGGCAATGAAATCCGTCAGCTACGCAAGGCCCATAACCTGACATTAGTTGAATTATCGCAAAAATGCGGACGTTCAGTGAGTTTTTTGAGCAAAATCGAGCGTGGTCAAGCCCGGCCCTCTTTGACCGCCATGCAAGATATTGCCGAAGCTTTGGAAGCCCCTGTGGGTTGGTTTTTCCAAAATGACGGTCCGGTGCCAGCTGATGAGCGACCTTATATTGTTCGTGCCAACAAACGACGGCGATTGACTTACAGTGAATTATCCACCACCGATTATCTAGGTATGGAGGATCATTTACTCTCCGCCACCCTGGACCGGCAACTGGCATTGGGAATTTCACGTTATGCCCCAGGTGGCAACTCCGGTGATGACTTGTACACCCACCAGGGTGAAGAAGCTGGGTTGATTCTCGAAGGTGAAATCGAGATTGCACTGGGAGAGAAAACTTTTCATTTGAGCAAAGGCGACAGTTTTTCCTTCCCCAGTGATATTCCACATACTTTTCGCAACCCTGGCGATGTCGAGGCTGTTGTGGTTTGGGCCAATACACCGATTTCACTGCGACCGTAGTTGTGATGGCCCGGTTTATTCTTTTTTGTCATCCCGAGCTTTCCGAGGAATCTAAATGAGCAGACTCCGAATAGAACCGAATCCTCGATTTAGGCATGAAGTAGTTTCAAAAGATCCTCGAGTCGCTTTGCTCCTCAGGATGACAGAGAGTTGTCATCCTGAGCTTGCCGAGGGATCTAAATGAGCAGACTGCGAATACAGTCAAGTCTTAAGTTCAGGCCCAAACAATCTTCAAAACTTCATCGCGATGCTAAAACGTCTTTAATGCCCGGATGGCTGCAGGAAAATCTTTGAAACCCCACTATAGAGTTGTAGTCATCGGCGGCGGCAACATGGGTGCCGGTGTGCTCTATCATTTGGCAAAGGAAGGCTGGACCGATTGCGTGCTGATTGAAAAATCAGAACTGACTTCCGGTGCTACATGGCATGCTGCCGGGTTGGTCAGTCGCATGATCGGCGGTTATTCTCTTGGAAGCATGCATGATTATGCGGTTGATCTTTACAAAACCATCGAGGCTGAAACGGAAGTTAGTGTGAGCTGGCATGGTTGCGGATCATTGCGGGTCGCGACTTCTGAGGATCATCTTGATTGGATTAATCATGTTCGTGACACTATCTTAGCTCGTGGACAAGAATCGCACATTATTAGCCCGTCTGAAGTCGCTGATCTCAATCCACTTTACGACATTAAATCAGCTGGCGTACTGGCAGCACTTTACACACCTGACGATGGCCATGTTGACCCCTCCGGCACTTGCCAGGCGATGGCTAAAGGTGCACGGCAGCTTGGTGCTGAAGTGATTCGTCATAATCGCGTCATCGATGTAAAGCAACTGGCTAGCGGCGAATGGCAGATCACCACTGAACAAGGCACTATCACCTGTGAGCATGTCGTAAATGCGGGCGGTTACCATGCCCGCCAAATCGGAGCTTTTAGTGGCCTGGATTTACCGATCACGACCATGCTGCACCATTATGTGGTTACCGATAATGTGCCTGAGCTAGAAGCCATGTCGCATGAAATCCCGGTCACTCGTGATGATTATTTTTGTGGTTATCTGCGGCGTGAACAGAATTCAGCCTTGATTGGCCTTTATGATAAACAGGACCCGCAGTCGGTTTGGTTAGCAGGTTGCCCTTGGGAATCACAAAACGAATTATTCGAGCCAAACTTAGAAAATATCATGCCCTGGCTGGAAAACTGCTTTGAACGCTGTCCCAGTCTTATGGAGCGCGGCATAAAGCGAATCGTTAATGGCGGCATAACTTACACACCAGATGGATCAATGTTACTTGGCCCTGCGCCGGGATTGAGGAACTACTGGTTGGCCTGTGGTGCGACGGTGGGCATTGCCTGGGGACCGGGGGCTGGGCGAACCTTAGCCCAATGGATGATACAAGGTAGCGCTGATATTTCTACGCGTGCCTTTGATCCTAGACGGTTTGGAATTTGGGCGGATGCCGAATTTTCTCGGGTTCGCTCAACCGAGGATTACACTTTACGTCAGGCCATGCCCTATCCCCAGCATCAGCGTGTAACAATGCGCGAGATTAAAACCTCTGGTGCTTTCAAACAAACCAAAGCCCTGGGAGCTTTATTTGAAGAAGCAGGAGGTTGGGAACGGCCACGTGTTTATGCACCAGAGCCCTTTGGTTGGCGTCGTACCAAGATTGATGATCAAGTTGCTGAAGAGTGCAAGACTGTACGCGAGCGAGTCGGCCTGGGAGATTTTTCAGCTTTTGCTAAATTCGAACTCGGTGGGGAACAAGCCGAAGTATTTTTAAATCGTGTCTGCGCTAACCGAATGCCAAAAAACATCGGAAGCACTTGCCTTACATTGTTACTGAACGAAAAAGGCACTATTGAAGGTGAAGCCACGATCGCTAAGCTTGGCGACAATCGTTTTTATTTTGTCACCGGCGGTCCATCTGAACGCCGAGTTTGGGACTGGTTGACGATTCACCAACATGGTGATGAACAAGTTAAGTTTACAAACCGAACAGATGAGATTGGAATATTAACCCTGGCCGGCCCTCACTCACGGGATGTGTTATCTCAACTTACAGATACCAATTTGACTAACCAGGCTTTCCCTTGGCTACAAGCTCGTGAAATTCAAGTCGCAGAGATTGAAGTTATTGCTCTGAGATTATCTTTCACAGGTGAATTAGCCTGGGAATTACATGCACCCAATGAAAAACTCGGCAAACTTTGGGATACACTCTGGCAAGCCGGACAAGCCTTCGAGATTGGTGTATTCGGTTCAAAAGCCATTGATAGTTTGCGTATGGAAAAGTTCTATCGTGGTGGACACGAATTGGCTAATGACGTTACCCACAAAGAAGTTGGCTTGATGCACTTCGCCAAGCTGGATAAAGATTTTATCGGCAAACAGGCTTTACAAGATCGGCAGCCATCCAGTCAATGCGTGTTACTGACATTAGAAAATGAACCTTGTGAATGTTTGATTGGCGAAGCGGTTTTTGCTGATGATAAATTAGCAGGTTCGATCACCTCTGCTGCTTATGGATATACAGTTGGTAAAAGCCTTGCGATAGCCTTTCTTAATTCAACCGCCTTTGAAAAAAATTCTAAACTTTATGTCTCCTTGTTGGGTGAAGAGATTTCAGCAAAGATCCTGTCTACACCGCCCTACGACCCTAAAAATGAAAACCTAAAAGCGTAGAACTTCATTATTTCTTTTTAATCCCGATTGCCTCACCGATCCCGGATGGAAATTCGTGGGCTTGGACCGCTTGTTTGTATTCATCCAACATGGCTAACTTATCATCCGTAATCACAGCCGAGCGTCGTTCGACCATATCGATGTTGACCATCATCTGCTCAGTATGAGCTGCCATAAACCCTTTTTCGGCATGATACATTTCCATTAATACATGAATTAACTTTGGTGCATAGTCGATAATCCAGTAATCAATATAAAGCGGTTCGCCCTGATTCATTTCCTGTAAAAAGCTATAAGTGGCTTTAGTGGTGAAAATACTTTTTTGATCTTCTTTGACATAACGCTCGCCAAAATCAATGACTTCTTGAGCTTCGAAGGCAGCGTTTTCAAACGCCAGGGTGTAAAAAGCCACATTCATATGACCATTGTAATCACACCACTCGGGCTTGACGGTCTGCACTGATGTTCTAATGAAATTTTTCATAAAGAGTTACTTGAACAATGTGAATCTTGATTAAGTGTACTTAAATTTGCTTTTCAAGTACACGCAGTAACATTGCTTGATAGACCGATTCACCGCTAGAATCATCGTATGTCAATAAACAAAACAGAATACGATTTCATCATTCTTGGCGCCGGTTCTGCCGGTTGCGTCATGGCAAACCGACTCTCTGAGGACGGGAAAAATTCAGTCCTGGTGCTGGAAGCCGGCCCGATGGATCACAAACTGATGATCCACATTCCAGCCGGGGTTTATAACGTTTACAAGGATCCTTCCATTAACTGGAATTACCTGACTGAGCCTGAACCGGATTGTGACAACCGCCTGATCGATCTACCACGAGGAAAAGTGATTGGTGGTTCGTCATCGATTAACTCAATGGTTTATATGCGCGGTCATCCACTTGACTATGACCGCTGGGCCGAAGAACACGATCTGCCAAACTGGACCTACGCCCAGTGTCTGCCTTATTTCAAACGCTGCGAGTCCTCTGATCGTGGTGCTGATGACTGGCGAGGTGATAGCGGACCCTTAGGCGTCACCAAAGGCAAATTACAAAATCCTTTGTATGATGCATTGATGGAGGCCGGTGAGCAATCGGGGCAAGGCACATCAGAAGACCTAAACGGCTATAAACCAGAGGGTATCGCCCGACTCGACAGCACCACAAAAAATGGTTTACGTTGTAGTGCTGCTACAGCACACCTTCGTCCAGCTCTAAAAAGACCGAATGTTGAACTAAAGACCCATGCCTTAGTCCGGCGAATTGTTATAGAAAATGGTCGTGCTACTGGTATTGAATTTGAGTACAAAGGTGAAATCCAACAAATAGTGGCAACTCAGTCGATTATTGTCAGTTGTGGTGCAATCAAAACTCCACAATTATTGATGCTTTCCGGAATCGGTAATGCGGATTATCTGCGTAGCAGTGACATTAAACCTCAACATCACCTTCCCGGTGTAGGTCAAAACCTGCAGGATCACCTCAGCGTTGACACGGGCTTTGCCTGTACTCAAGACATCACTCTGCATAAGCTCACCCAACCTCATCGCAAGCTGATGGTCGGCATAGAATGGTTACTGACTCGTAAGGGGATGGGAGCATCAAATGTTTGGGAAATGGGTGGACTGGTGTTTGGCAATGATGAGGTTGATTATCCCAATCTCCAATACCATTTCACCCCAGTCTATAATCAGTACGAAGGTCGAAAATTGAAACTGTTCCAGGGATTTCAGATGAATGTTGATCAGTTGCGGCCACGCAGTCGCGGAGAAATAAAACTGCATTCTGCTGATCCGCGCGAACGGCCGGCTGCACATTTTAACTACTTGTCAAATCCATACGACTTGAGGGAATTAAAAGAGGGTTTTGACAAGATGCAGGAAATCTTCCAACAACCAGCATTTGATGCTTATCGAGGCAAACGTTTGGAGCCAGCCCCAGAGATCAAATCTGATAGCGACATAGAATCGTGGATACGCGCAACCGCATCAACGGATTATCATCCTTGTGGCACCTGTCGTATGGGAACTGGTGAAGATGCAGTGGTCGATGGACAACTACGTGTACATGGACTTGATGGCTTGCACGTCATTGATGCGTCAGTCATGCCGGAAATAGCAAGTGGGAATCTTAATGCTCCGACACAAATGATTGCCGAGCGAGCGGCGGATTACATTCTGGGACGTGACCAATTACCTGCTGAACAGGTGAGTTTTCATTTTCAAAAGTAGAAAAGGAATTTTTATTCCATCAAGTGACCTGTTTTAACCCAGATAATCGTCTCTTGTTCAACATATGGGTGATGGTGGCTCATGTGTGGGCTGCGGATCCAACTACCGGCCGGGTAACGACCATGCTCATCAATAAATTCACCTTTTAATACATAAATTTCTTCACCACCAACATGGGTATGCGGCTTGAATTTTTCACCGGCCGGCCATTTGACTAAAGCCACACTCTCAGTCCCAAATTGATGTAATGGCATCACTTGTAAACCGCCTTGCCCGGGCTGCCATACTGTCTGGCCAGTATCAATGCAGAACTGGCTGCTATCGTCTGGTTGAAACTGATGCAATTTCACCAAAATAGTCGCACCTTTGGTGCCAATATGTGGTGTATGCGACGTACCAATAGGGTTACGCACATAACTTCCTTTTGGATAATCGCCGTGTTCATCACTGAAAACACCGTCCAAAACCAGAAATTCTTCACCACCACCATGAGTATGCGGTGAAAAAGAACTGTTGGGTGCATATCGCACGATCGTAGTTGCACGCGCAACTTCATCACCGATTCGATCCAACATCATCCGTTCGACACCTGGCATGGGAGAGGGAGCCCAGTGATAATCTTTCGGTTTTACAACAACACGTTGATTAAAATCAGAGTTTAGTTCCATATTTTGATCTCTTAAAAAGAATTAAATAGATTCACTTATTATCCAGCTATACTGGGTCTCGCTGACATTCGTTTGCGCCATTCAATCAGATTATCACAATCCGAGGGAATTTCGATTTTTGCGAAGTCCGCAAATGCTAAACCGGCAAAAACCGTAATATCAGCCATTGAATACTGATCGCCAGCAACAAATGGATGTTTGGCCAAAATACCATCAAAATATTTCATGCCTAAAATTGCTTTTTGTTTTTGCTTCTCTCCCCATTCTTTATTCTGATAAATCTCGATGTCCGGGCCTAGACCAACAGTTGCATGATGAAAATAAGCACTGACTGCATCCAGCAGATTCTGCTCCGCGCGTCGCTGCATCATGTGAACGACTGCGCGTTCTTTTGCTGTTTTACCAGTTAACTTAATACCATCGAAATGATGATCAATATACTCTGTGATGGCTGTACATTCACTGATACAAGTTCCATCATCGAGCTCTAATACAGGAACAGTGCTGTCCGGGTTTTTTGATTTAAATTCTTCGCTGCGATGCTCACCTTCTGGGACATTTACCGAAAAAAATTCAACTTGATTACTCACACCCTTCTCTGCCAACGCAATTCTTATACGTGCTGGATTAGGAAACCCTTCAAAGTCATAAACTTTCATGATTGTCATCCTCATAATATCTATCTACTGATAGATAGTATATCAATTAGCCCAGATGTTCAAGGATGATAATTAATATTATCTATCAATAGATAGACGTATGTTATATTTCAAGAAAACTGGGCAATGACTATGACCAACAACCGTGTAAAACTTGAGACTGAAGCGACCAACACTGTACAAAAAAATGGCCTTAGCAATTTGAGCTTTAGAACCTTAGCTGAAAAAGTTGGCATCAAATCGTCGAGTGTTCATTATTACTTTCCCGAAAAATCCGATTTAGCCAATCGAATTTTAGATAAATACACACAGGAGTTGGATCAACGACTTGAATCGTTAGCCAAGTCAGCCATGCATCCTCAAAAGAAGCTTAGTAAATTTGTAAACATATTTGATGATGTGGCTAAAGCAGAGAAATTCTGCCTGTGTGGTATGTTAGCAGCAGAAATTGAAAACTTAGATAACAGTACAGTAGAACTGTTAAAACTCTATTTCACCAAAGCTGAAGATTGGTTGCATCAACTGTTTACCGATAACCAGGATCAGCTCACCATTAACCTGACGCCCAAACAACTTTCCAGGTTAGTCATATCCGGCTTGGAAGGTGCGTTATTAATTGATCGAGTTTATGGTCGAAAGGACAGATTAACTGCACATCGAAAATTTATTGAACAGCTTATTATTCAAGAAAACTGATTAAGGTTTTCCTGTTAGATTAGTCCCGTACTGTGATGAAATTGTAGGATTCAAGTACTAGCTGATAGACGACATTCAGCTCTTCCATCGATGTAGGTGTATAAATCATCACGAATCCTTCCCATCCCTGTCTCTTCTCAGACCAGGGATGCGGAACTGCCCAACCATTTTCCACAGCTTCAGCGGCCAGGTCTGGATCTAAGGAGGCGTGTAAACTGCCATCTGGATGAATATGAGCGAATTCACGACCGCCTACAATCACATCAGGACGTGTTAATTTCATATTCTCGTCCAGCCAAAATCCCTTTGCACCTGGCAGTGAAATAACGGTCTCGCGAATATCAACACCGGGTATTTCTTCCACCCGTTTTAATAACTCAATAGTTAATTCCGGTACCGGTTTAACATTAATTTGAACATGCGGCACACTATTCGTTGTTTCCGGCTTGGGGCTGGAGCGAATGGGGAGTTCCCCATTCGCCGCCCAAACGGAAAACGTTAAAAAACAGATTATCGATAAACTAATTATTCGAAAATTCATGGTTCGTATTGCATTAATCATATTGATTCAATGTTGCTTAATGAAAAAGCTATAGGTGCCTAGTTCTAGAATGGCTGCTGAGTTTTATTGATCATGATAAGCCTTACTTACTGCATAACTGTCTTCAAACCAGTTCCAGCTTTTAACTTGTCCATTGTCAACATGAACTCGAACCGCCCAGGAGAACTTACCGGTATCAACACCTGAATGATTCGCGATTGCACTCATGGTGCCTATAAAAACAGCTTGATCAGCCTTAGCAAAGCTATAATCTGTTGCCCAGCTGGTCACTTTTAAACCTTCGCCAAATGCTGGTAAAAACGTATTTAAGACTGTGTCTTTGCCCTGCCAGTTTCCAATCCAGGGAATTTCAGTATCTCCCTCATTATGCCAGACAAAGTCATCGGCCATTAATTCGCTGAGCGTGTCCATGTCGCCGCTACCTGCAGCCTGAAGGAACGACTGAGCCACCGCTAAGGTTTGTTCAGATTGCTCATCGGCAAGTAGCTTGCTTGTCATGCCCATCATAATTAGACCTGCAACTAAGAGTGAATAAATCGCTTTCATCATTGCACCTATAGATATGTTGATTAAGTATGTTTGCTTATTCAGATTAATTACCAGAGAGCTGTCTCAGTGCACCAGACCAGTCTTCTACGTGATAGGTTCGAACAATCTTTCCATTTTCAACCGTGTGTATATCAATTGACATAATGTCAAAACTGCGACCTTCACCGTCCACGCCGAACATCGGTCCATTCGGTGTACCCGTCGCCCGTCCGCGAACAATGACTCGGTCACCTTGCTGAATCATTTCCTGTGCTTCCCAATTTAAATCAGGTATCAGTTGGGCAAAACCTGCAAGCTGTTTAATAAATTCTTCACGTGACTTTTTGTAACCCGAATAATCGCCAATACTTTCCCACTGTTCAGAAACCGCTTCGGTAAGGGCATTAGCATGTTCTTCTGAACCAGGGTTACTTAGAAAATCATAAAACGTTTGTACTGTGGCTTTGTCATCGGCGAATACAACATTCGACATACAAATAACAGCCATCACGCTAGCGGCCAATAAATTCTTGAATTGATTCATGAGTGTTCTCCTGTTTGATTAGTTTGAACTGGCAGTGGGCCAGCAAATGTAACTATAGATAACTATTTATTGTTATACTAGATAGTCTAAATAAAATTAACTGTTCTATTTTTTTGAATAATGATTGATCGACTTCGGCAACTGGCTATTTTTGCCAAGACCATTGATCACGGCTCTTTTCGTGGTGCCGCTAGAGAGTTAAAACTCTCCCCTTCTGTGGTCAGCCATCACATCAGTCAACTGGAAGAACACCTCGGGATAGCTTTAATCTATCGGTCCACACGTAAACTTACATTGACGCCACAGGGCGAGACATTACTGCAAGCATCAAGAAAAATGTTAGAAGCGGTCGAATCCGAACTCTTGGAACTGTCTCTTACAGCCTCGAAACCAAGCGGTGAACTTCGCCTAACCTTGCCTTCGGTTCTGTCTCAATCACATCTCACTGATCTAATCGCTGCTTTTTCAATGCAATATCCTCGCATTAAAATCCATTTGGATTTCTCAGATATGCGCAAAGATTTGATGGATGGAGGCTTAGATATTGCGATCAGAATGGGTTTTAAGTACCAACACTCCGGGGCTTCGCGAAAACTCTTTAGGGTCAATCGCAAAATTGTTGCAGCAGTAAGCTATCTCTGTCAGCACCCTGAGATCAAAGATCCTAAGCAACTGAGTAATTATGACTGGCTTGAATTACCCCAGTTGCAGGGTGTTCCTCTGGCACTTCGAAAACCGGGGTCAAAGAAAGTGACCATAAGGAAATCGGCTCATATGTATTCAAACGATGCCTCAGCGCTTTATCGATTAGCGCGAGGAGGTGCAGGATTAGCGGCAGTACCTGAATTTCTGGCAGTGGATGATGTCAGAGCTGGAATCGTCGCAATAGTTTTACCTGATTGGGAATTGGATCCAGTTGATGTGATTGCAACTTGGCCATCGAATGCTCCAAAAGCTGGCCTAATCAAATTGTTCATTAATGAGCTCAGTTCAAGGTGATTGTACTTGTTACTCCTGCTTGGAATTAATTAGAAACAACACAGGTGTGTTTAAAAAATTATTTTTTAAACTGAAAAATCATTATCTCATTGCCCCGGTTTCTTGGTTAGAATCAGCACATCAACACAGCAGGATTAAACCATGACTTTTGAAATTCCAGATCGTATGAAGGCCGTTGTGCTCACCGGTCACGGCGGTTTAGATAAATTGGAGTACCGCGAGGATTATCCTACTCCGCTTCCGGATCGAGGTGAAGTATTAATCGCCGTGGGTGCTTGTGGACTCAATAATACTGACATAAATACCCGTACCGCCTGGTATTCAAAAAAAGTCACTGAGGGTATTACAGATAAAGGCGGTAAAGATGGGTATCAGGACGCAGATGGCGATGATGGTAGTTGGGGAAGCGGAACTTTAACATTCCCCAGAATTCAAGGTGCTGACGTTGCCGGTAAAATCGTTGCGGTGGGTAAGGATGTTGATAACGAAAGAGTCGGTGAGCGCGTCATCATCGACCCCTGGCTGCTAGGTTTTGGTGATTGGTGTAACCCCAACCAATCGGGCTTTTTTGGTTCTGAATCGGATGGCGGTTACGCCGAATTCACGAAAGTTCGAACTGAAAATGCCTTGAAAATCGAATCTGATTTATCGGATGCCGAGCTGGCCACCTTTCCTTGCGCCTATATCACCGCTGAAAATCTGGTTGCCCGCACAAGCCTGCAGCCAGGTGAAATCGTAGCCATTACAGGTGCCTCCGGTGGCGTGGGTACGGCTGCGATTCAATTATGCAAATTACGTGGCGCCAAAGTCATCGCCATTGCCTCCAAGAGTAAAGCTGAGGGTTTGTTAGAGCTTGGTGCATCTGTAGTGATCGATCGTAATGAGTCGGATTTGGAAGGTGCAATCCGTGAAGCGGCAAATGGCCCGGTAGATGTTGGTTTGGATGTGGTTGGCGGATCTATGTTTATGCCTATGATGAATGCACTGCGGCAAGGTGGTCGTTATTCATCTTCTGGTGCTATTGCTGGCCCAACGGTTGAGTTCGATTTGCGTCAATTGATTTATAAAGATGTGCAAATGACTGGTGCAACCATTGTTCCACCTGGAACATTTGGCCGTCTGGTCAGATTAATCGAGCAAGGTCATTTGAAGCCGATGTTGGCGATGGAATTTCCGCTAAAAGAGCTGGCTAAAGCCCAAGAAGCTTTTATGGCTAAGCAACATACCGGAAATATCGTCGTTACCCTTTGAGAATTAACTAGTGAAAATCAGCAAAATATCTGTTTACCGTAAAGACCTGACTTATGTGGGTGGGAGTTATGCCTGGGGTAGAGGTAATGTTATTGAGGTTGGCAAATCGACCGTTATCACTATCGAAACAGACAACGGTCTTAGGGGAGTCGGTGAATTTTGCCCTTGTGGTAACAATTACATGGACGCGCATAGTGAAGGCACCGAAGCGGCAGCAAAACTATTAGCTCCCAAGCTGCTTGGTAAAGACCCACGTCAGCTTCACTCCATCGAACGCCTGATGGACAATACAATCCGCGGGCATGGTTATGCCAAATCAGCTTTTGATGCTGCCTGCTGGGACTTACTCGGCAAAGCAACTGAGTTACCCGTTTGGATGCTCATGGGAGGAAAACTTACCGACGGCGCTCCCATGTATCGAGTGGTGCCACAAAAATCACTCGAAGAATCCAAACTCGAGATGGAGAAACATCGTCAAGCCGGTTACCGGCATTTTCAAATCAAAGTTGGCGGCGATGCGAAAGCCGATATTGAAAGAATTCGCACCTCAATGTCTTTGCTCAAACCCGGTGAAAATGCCTATGCCGATGCAAACCAGGACTGGACAGTTAATGAGGCCATTAAAGTCGTGCGTGCTGTCAGCGATCTGAATGTCATGATTGAGCAACCTTGCCCAACCTATGAAGAATGTTTACATGTTCGTTCACACACTAACTTATCGATGAAACTGGATGAATGCGTGACTGATATCAACGTTGCACAACGCATTGTTCAGGATAAAGCGGCTGATGTGCTTTGCCTGAAAATCTCTAACCTCGGTGGACTTACGAAGGCTTGCCGAGTCCGCGATTTCTTCGTCAATAACGGGCTTTCGGTGGTCGCAGAAGATACCTGGGGAGGTGAGATTACAACCGCTGCACTTGCTCACTTTGCAGCATCAACACCAAGCGAACTTCTATATAACACCACCGATTTACACAATTACAACGTAGAAAGCACCGGCACTCCTGGGCCCAAAACTAAAGATGGAAAACTCTATGCCTCTGATAATCCAGGTCTTGGTGTAGAACCTGATTATGACTCTTTGGGTGACCCGGTAGCTGTATATTCACAATAAGATTTATTTTTTATGAAAACCAGCACCTGGTCTGATAGATTTCAAAAAGCCTTTATTTGATTAGATAACTATTGATCGGAATGGCTGAAAGTTGCCCAACTCAGACATTCGAAGTACATTACTTTAGCTTTCTGTCCTTGTTTTTGATTCTTTCAATATCCATTTTCGAAATATATCTACTTTTTGTAGATGAAGGTGTTCTGCCGGATATACCAGGCTATAGTTGAATTCGGTATTCAGTGTATGATTATTTGAAAACGGTTTAACAAGGCTCCCATTCCTAAGCTCGTTTTCTATCAATTCCTCTTCGATTAACAAAATTCCCTGACCATCAATCGCTGCCTCAATTGCAATAGATGCGATGTTGAAGCTCAGATATGAGTCGAATTTAAAATCGTCTACCGCACTAATCTTAAACCAAGACGGCCATTCTGAAAGCGATTTTTGGCTATGCATTGTCTCGATATGTATCAACGTATGATTACATAGATCAGCAGGCTTATTTATAGAATATTTACCTGAGATTAATTTTGGATTGCAAACGGGTACAAGGGTGATATCAAACAAATGCTCTGAAATCAATTTCCCATACCTTCCGCTACCATAACGAATTGCAATATCAACATTATCAATATCGAAATCTGCTAAAAGTTCAGTGGCATCCATTCGAACACTAATATTTGGTGCCGCTCTTTTAAAATCTTTCAATCTTGGAAGCAACCACTTTGCGCCAAATGAAGGGTTTACTGACACCCTTATCGTGTCTTTTGTTAAAGATTGTCTAAGACACTTGTCCGCTTCTGAAAGAGAATCAAATCCGTTGACTAACATAGGTAGTACTTTGATTGCATGCTCTGTTAAAGAAAGTCTTCGTGTAGATCTATTAAACAATTTTGTGCCATAAAAACTTTCTAGCAATTTGATGTGCTGACTTGCTGCGGCAGTAGTAATGTTGAGTTCTTTGGCAGCATTGGTAAAACTTAAATGTTTTGAGACGCTCACAAGAACTCGCAAACTATTTAGCGGTGCTATTTGCTGACTCATCTATTATTTAAGTAATAGTTAATAATTGATAAAGAAAATACAAATTTTATACTATATATACAGCAATATAATAAACAATTATCAAATTAATCTATGCTTTTTAGTTAAGTAATAATTAACTCAATATTATGAATAATGCATTTGTTATTTCACAATTACTTATAGTAGTTGCCTTTCTATTTGATATCGCTTCATTTCAATTTAAGCAAAGAAACATCATATTATTTTGTTTTTTTTGCGCCACTTGTCTGATATCACTTCACTTTATTCTGTTGGACGAAATTACCGCAGCCTGTATTGCAGGGCTAGCTGCTGTTCGATTCCTAATAAGCATATATTCGACAGATAAAATTATTATGATTACCTTCATCATTCTTATATTCAGTATTGGTGCTTATACATTTGATGGGATTGAAGATATCTTCTCTATTTTAGCAGGTTCTTTGGCCACTTATTCTGCGTTCCAAAGCAATGACAGAATATTGAGGGTTGTCATGATGATTGCAACAATATCGATGATTACTCACAATGTAATTATCTGGACTCCTGCAGGAATTATGCTAGAAATATTTTTCTTATTATCAAATTTGACGAGCTATTATCGATTTTATATTAAATGTCCGAGTTGAGTAATTTAAGGTGAGTTGACAAGCTCTTGCCCATACCGGACATTTTTAATACAGCTATTCTGTTCCTTAAATTCAAGACGTGTTTGAAATTGCATTCTGATTTGCCAGAACCGTGCGGGTCAGCCCCTTCAGATTTCCATCAAGAATCTTGCCCATCATCATTTTCATCATGGTTTGACCTAATAACCAACCTAATGGGCCATATTTCACTTGATAGTCTATACCCCAGGTGACCTTTGTTTTCCCATTGCCAATCTGATCAATGGAAATTTCAGCATACATTTCATTCACTGGCATTCCTTCCATTTCGGATAAGCAAACTCGATATCTCTTTCCAGCTTCCCACTCGGTTACTTCCTCCACCACCGACGATCCATTTTCAAAATGACAACGTCTTTTTGATCCAACCCCGTCTTCTCCATCCGTTAATGCATCTACCGAAACCACTTGTGGAGCAAACTCGTGAATATGCATATAGCGTCCGAGAACAGCCCATACAGCCTCAGATGTGGCATCTATATCAGTAGTTCGTTCAAAATGTATCATGGTGATTTCTTAAAACGTTTTTAAATGTCCACAATAAGTATAACAACGATAACAAACTTTAACTCATAGAAAGTCAAACTATAGATGTCCGGATTGAGTATTTTATGAGCATTGGCAATATGTTGCCCTGAACAGCCATATTCACTTTTCTATTTTTTTGAGCACCTAAACAAACAGCTGCATTTATCGTCGTATTATTCGAAGTTCGACAGAGCCGATTTGTATGCGTTACGAGCCTCAGAACTCAAGTAGTTATCCATACCTTGAAAAAGTTCAAGTAATTCAGCCCCATACTTTCCTTTGAACTCTTCATTTGCGAACACAAGCTCTAATTCATTGGCTACTGTGAGTTCACAAAACAACTTAGCTTTTGATTCGTCGAGCGGAAGCAAAAATCCATTGAAACGGTCTTTAAACTGAATGTCTTCTGTTTTACCAAATTGTGGTAGCACAAAGTCTCTATCACATGAACAATATAAATAAACCAAGGCTTCTTCGTCTTCACCAATAACGCGAGCTATTTCTTGGCGCTGATTTAATGAAACCATCTGTTCATCAAAGCCAGCAGTTCCGTAAGCTGCATGAAATAAACCTGCCATTTGAAGTAGTTCACTGCTACCCCAACTTTTGAGTACACTCATCGTACCTCTAAGATGAGTTTCCAGTGAGCCATTGAGATGCTAAAAGTCGCCTGCACCAAGCTCTTGGAGCATTTCAATTTTATCCATAATTATTAGTTTCCTTTAGCTCGCATAACGTTTGATTTATGGTAACTGGCGAGTTAATTCCTAAAGTGTTTATTAATTGTATATCTGCTTAGGCTATGCGGCGATTTTTTCATACATACAGATTTAACCGCCGTAGTTAAGTTGTGCACTAGGGTCGCGCAAGCATTGCAGCGGCATAGTCAGCAAACACCTGATAAGCTTTAGCTAGCTCTGGTGCTTCGCTTGATAGTACCTTAATGTGTTGATTAACCGTTTCCATATCTCCTCGCGCCAAGGGTCCGCTCAATGCGGTTTTTGTAGACTGGTTATCAAGATTCCTCAGGGTGGCTTTAATTATGGGCTGACAAGCTCGAAAGAATTCGCGTTGGTCAATCTTCGCAACTTGTGCTGTTTGTAAACTCATATCCATTAACACGGTTAAATAGTTGCAAGCGAAAACGCAGGCGGCATGATACAAAGTTTTGTTTTTGGCTTCGATGATGGTTGTTGTGAATCCAAGCTGTTTAAAGAGGGCCAGTATCGTCGATAACGCAGCGTCTTCGCCTTCACAATACAAGTAACTATTGTGATCATTGGCCAGAACTTCAAGGGAATTGTTGAGGTTCGGAAAGGTATTGAAGGGATGAGCAGAAGCAGTTGGGCAGCCTCGTTGTTTTGCACTGTCGAGAACACTGCTTTCAAGCACACCAGAGCAGTGTGCAACGATTTCCTTGCCGCAAAATTTTTCAGCCAACGATTTGCAGGTTGATTCAATGACCGCATCCGGAACGCAAAGTAACACTAAATCAGTCTGTTCAAAAGAAGTCGGGTAGCCTCGTATTGCCAGACTGGGCGGATGTTTTAAGCCCGTAACCATCAGGGCTTTTGACAAGCGATTGATAGCCTGTTCCTTGTTACGTGAAATCAGCTCTACCGAATAATTATGACTTCCAAGACAAAAAGCAAGTGCGGAGCCTACATTGCCGGCCCCTACTATGCTCACTTTCGTTTTTTTCACAATGTCTATTACAACATCAATTACGGTAGGTTGCGATCTTGTAAGCTGCGAAAGCGAAGAATAAACCAAGACTAGCCTCAATCCACCTTCTGGTTCGAGTGTAGAACATTACAACAGGTTGAGTAGAGAATGTCAGTGCATAGGCTAAATGACCAAGTATAGAAATCACTGCGGAACAAATAACAAGTGCCAATCCAACCCAAAGCGGTGATTCTGCCCCTAGACCGATCCCCACAATAGCAATCCAATGTAATGCCGCTTTGGGATTTGTCATTTGTATCGTTAAACCCCGAAGATATAGGTTTTCACTAGGATCTGCTTTGATTACGACGTTTGTATTTGATGTGGCAGCAGATCGAAAGGATTTGTATGCCAACCAGAGAAGATAACAAGCTCCAAATATTTTTAAAAATGTTACAGCCACCGCATAGGTTGTCATCAATGCTGTAAATCCGGTCACTGTCAGAGCAGCCCAAATTCCAGACCCGGTACCTACTCCTAAAGCAAGTGCAACACCTTGATGTCTCCCTCTATTCATTGAAGTGCCGATTATTGCCAATATATTCGGCCCAATACTTACAAAACCGATAGAAAATATTCCAAGCGCAAGAAGGAGACTTGCTAAATCTTCGTTCATATCAATTCTCCTGTGACTGTAATTTCTAACATTCGACTAAGTCAAAATGCCATCTTAGTATAGCGATATATTAAATTAGAACAGCGAAAATTTTATATATAAATGTCTGCTCTCAATTAATTGAATTCAATTGCCAGAAAAATTCGAAAGTCTAAAAAGAGTATTTTCCGGCTATTGTCAAATCGAGTTCCAGTATTTGTAATTCAGTGCAACTTCAATCGAGGTCGAATAACTTTATTGATTCGATCAGATAAAGCAATTAACAACATTCTGGCCCAACCGTGTAAAGCGACCTGATGCATGCGGTACAACGAAAGATAAGCCAGCCTGGCCAGAGTGCCTTCAATATTCAACCCGGATTTGGAAAAATTCCCCATTAAACGACCAATAACACCAAATCGGCTTAGCGAAACTAACGAACCGTGATCTTTGTATTTAAACTCTTTTAGCGGTTTATTGTTGATCAAGTTTAATATATTACTATAGGCAGTCGACGCCATTTGATGAGCAGACTGAGCCCTGGGTGGAACCCATTGATCGTTGGATTGTTTCAAACCTGCACAATCACCGATAACAAATATTTCATCATTACCTTTGGCTTGCAAAGTGGATTTGATCAAAATTTGACTGGCTTTATTAAACTGTAAAAAATCCATCTTCTTTAAAAATTCAGGGGCTTTAATACCTGCTGCCCAAACAATGACGTCTGCGTTAATTTGGTCATTGTTAGCTGTGGTTAATGCTTTAGGCTCAACCTGCTTTATCATTGTGTTACTAAGTACTTTAATGCCTAGCTTGTGTAGTTCTTTAAGGACTGAGTTTGCAATTTGCTCATTCAATGCCGGTAATATTCTTTGGCTCGCTTCGATTAAAGTAATTTCAAAATGTTGATCATTAATATTATTAAGGCCATACATGGTGGCGCACTTTCGTGCGTTAACTAACTCAGCAGACAATTCGACGCCTGTTGCGCCAGCTCCAACGATAGCGATTGATAAATTTGCATGCGAATCAGTATCCAACCGTTGATTTAAGTTGATAAAGCGATTTAATAATTTAGCTTGAAATCGCCTTGCCTGAGCCAGGCTATCCAAAAAAGTACAATGTTCACTAACCCCTGGAATACCAAAGTCGTTTGATTCACTACCGATTGCTAGAACCAAGACGTCATAACTTTCATTGCGAGGGGGTAAAATTTCGACACCCTCATCGTCAAATTCACCGCTTAGCATGATCATTTTCTGCTCACAGTCGATGCTTATTAATGTCCCAATTTTGAAACTAAAACCATGATTGTGAGCATGAGCTCGGTAACTAACCGAATCTACTTCGGCATCGAGCGTTCCTGAGGCAACCTCATGTAACAAGGGTTTCCAAAGGTGAATATGCTTTTTATCCACCAAAACAACTTCAGCTTTGTTTTTTCGACCCAGTTTTTTTCCAAGCTTAGTCGCTAACTCAAGACCACCTGCGCCACCGCCTACAACAACTATTTTCATGTTGATTTGTTCATTTAATGCGTAGTTAATAGATTAGAGAAAAGACACCTGGATTTAAGCGGATTATAAATCTTTCAACGACTCAAATAGAGGTCTATTTAACTAGCTAGTAAAAAAGCAACCGTGTCGTTTCGCTGGCTAAACACTTGATAACCCTGACTTTCCAATAAACTAATCGTTTGTTTTTGATCTTCGTCGCTTAAAGACTCGTGCTCGTACTTGATTAATCTTGGTGTTACTTTTGTAAAATCGATCATCTTGATGATTTGAGCATCATAGCCTTCTACATCGATCTGTAACAAATCGAGTGGCAGCAGATTGTATTGATGGATCAGGTCCATAACATGAACACATTCAACTTCTTCAGCAATCATATATTCCGAAGGTGTTTGGGACTTTTTATGATGATCAGGATCTAAAGAGCCTATCCCTTGCTTATTGCTAGAAACTAAATCCAGTTTTTCAGGATCAACATGATGAATAACAGCTTTAGTTTCAGTGGAATGAATCGCAAGATTAACCGGGATGATGTCCGGGTATTGCCGATAATTGTGCTTCAATTTTTCAAAATAAAATTTGAGCGGTTCAACGACAATGCCTGAGCACCGACGCTGGGTCACAAAATCGTATAAATTATCGAACCTGACGCCATCATTGGCTCCGATTTGCATGAACTTAAAGTTTTCGCTTTTTTTGTATGTCTCGGTAAGCAGCTGTTTGAATTTATCAATTTTGGTTATTTCATAGCCATATGGCTTCAACCAGTTATTTATTGTTTTTCTGAATGACATCAATTATTCATTTCACGAATTTCATCAACACATCATCGATTAATTCTAATGTTTCAAGTTCAAACTCCTCACCGGTCATTTTTTCAAAGAGTTCAATATATTTTTGACTGGCCTCAATACGAATTTCATCGCTTAAATATTTAGATGGATCCTCATCGCTATTAACATCATAACCGGCTTCGACGATCATGCGCCTGACAAATTCTTTGTCTAGCGATTCGGGTTCCAAACCTTGCTCAAAACGCGCTTTATAGCTTTGTTTGATCCAATAGCGCGAAGAATCTGGGGTATGTACTTCATCAATCAACATTAATTCACCCTCTTCATCTACACCCATTTCGTATTTGGTGTCGACCAAAATCAGACCGTGCTTTTTGGCTACTTTTTGCCCATAAGCAAACAACTTGAGTGCGGTGGACTCGATTTGTTGCCAGATTTCTTCCTCATTCAAACACATTTCACTGCAAAACGGTGTTAACAAGCCCCGCGACAGAATTTCCTGTTTGGAAATACCTTCGTCATGACCTTCTTCCGGTTTAGTCGTTGGCGTGACTAGATAATCCTCAAACTCCTCGTTTTTTTGCATGCCTTCTGGCATGTCTATGCCACAAATTTTTCGATCAAGATGCTCGTATGCATACCAGGAGGAAGTGGTAGTCGTACCCGTTAAATACCCACGGACAATTATCTCTATTGGAATGACTGTTGCATTTTTTACGATCGAAACATTAGGGTGCGGCGTGGAAATTAGATGGTGATTAATATCCAATTTATCCATTTGACCAAACCACCAAGCAGCGATCTGGTTCAATACCGCGCCTTTATAGGGAATCGTGCCAAGAATAAAATCAAACGCACTAATCCGATCAGATACGACAATAGCGCGCTTTTTTTTGAATAAAAAACTATCACGCACTTTACCATGATGGACCTCATCGGCCTGCTCAAAATCGACCTGATTAATGGTTCGGATTAAAGCCGCTTTGATATGTTCTTCACTAATCGTCATTAAAAATAATCCGGCTCGTTACCCGCTATCCACTTGATATTACAACCCATACTTGGAATTTGTGGTTCAGCCATGGATTCTCCTGTCATTAACGCCTGAATCGCTTTGTCCAAATCTTCTCCAGTAACTGTTTTCCCATTACCGGGGCGGGCCTGATCAAATTGGCCACGGTAAACCAACTGATGATTGCAATCGAATAAAAAGAAATCTGGTGTACAGGCTGCCATGTAAGACTTGGCGACTTCCTGCGCTTCATCATACAAATAAGGAAATTCAAACTGGTGTTGCTGAGTCAACTCGGTCATTTTCTCAGGCGCATCGGCCGGGTAATGTTTAACATCGTTACTACTTATCGCCACCACGTTAACACCCTGCTCTTGCCACTTCACGGCCAGTTCTGCAAATTTTTCTACAATTAAAACCACATAAGGACAATGATTGCAGATGAAAGCGACCAAAAGTGGTTGGTCATGATAATCCTGCTCAGTAATCCAAGGCGCACCAGTGTGTTTATTCATATTGGGCAAGTCAAAGCCCGGGGCTTTGGTACCCAGCTCCAGCATGGTTGAAGGTGTTGCTACCATTTAAGTCAATACGATAAAGGGATGGGTATTTTACAGAGCCTGACTCAAGGACACTATCAAAATATTTTTGTTTATGTCTGAAAAGGCAAAGCTATAATTGTGTTGATGGAGAGGCTTGATGTTTGACTGGTTAGTTTTTGATACAAGTTTATTAGCGGATCCAGTCATCATTTTTCGGCTGGTTTTGCAGTGTCTATTGTTCGGCCTGTCCGCTTTTTTCTCCATGTCTGAAACGGCTTTGTTCTCACTCTCGACATTGGACTTCCAACGCCTGCGTGATGAAAAGCACCCACAATCTGATAATCTGCATAAGCTACTTGATTATCCTCGAGCACTGATCGTATCCATCCTTTGTGGAAACGAATTGGTCAACATCGCTGCCACTGTTAATCTTGCCGGCATTTTGCTTATTCTTTACGGTAATCCTGACACTGCGGGTTGGATCAATATTCTTCTCATGTTCCCGCTATTATTATTATTTGGAGAAATCACGCCCAAAACCATTGCCGTAACCAATACCTATAAAGTATCTGCCAATGTGGTATCGGCACCGATTAATTTTTGGGTGATGTTAATCAAGCCGGTGCGTGGCATTGTGATGTTGGTCGCCAATTTTCTGACTACATTACTCATCGGCGAGCAGCGCAAACAGGAAAACTTGTTGGGTGCTGATGAAATTCGGACTTTATTGGAAGAAGCAAATGAACAGGGTGAGCTGAGCGCTATAGAACGGGTCATCATCGATAATTTACTGGAAGCCAAAGACGCTGAAGTGGTGGAAATCATGATTCCCAGACCACGCTTGATTTTTTTGGATGTTCAACAACCGCTGTCCGAATTATTAAAAAAAGTCAGACGCCATAAACGTGCCCGATTCCCGGCTTTTAAGGGGCATCCGGACAATATTGTTGGCCTGATTAATACTCATGATATTGCCGCATTGGTCTTGAACCAGACGGACTTATCCACTGTTAAGGCTGAATCTATTTTGCGTCCCTTCGTGGCTGTGCCAGAAACTAAAACTGTTCATGAAATGCTGGATTTGTTTCGTCGAGAAGAAGCGACTTCGGCGTTGATTTTCAACGAATGGGGCAGCGTGGACGGTTTTGTGACTTTGAGACAGGTATTGCGCTATTTCGTTGGTGCAATTGCCAGCACTACAGATGTAGAAGACAGTTTCGACGAGATTGAGACGGGCCGTTTTCAGGTTTCAGGGCAAATGAATCTGGAACGCGTTAACGACCTGATGAACACGGATCTCGAAAATGCCAGGATGACAACCATTGGCGGTCTTATCTTCCAGGAACTTGATCGATTGCCGACCGCAGGTGATGAAGTTGAATTGCCTGGCATCCAGGCCAAGGTTATCAAGATGAAAGGCCATCGTATTGATCAAGTGCAGATCACTTCCGGTTCGTTGCTGATCACTGACGCCGATGATTATATTGACACCGCTGAGGAAGAATTCGAATGAATCCTTATGTAGCGATTGGTGTGATGGTGATCTTACTACTGTTAAAGGGCTTATTCTCAGGCTCGGAAATTGCTCTGGTTAATGCTGACAAAATTCGTCTTAAGAAAATGGCTAAAAACGGACATAAAGGTGCCAAGCTCGTACTCAAAGCTTTCGAAAGGCCGGATGAATTATTAAGTACCACTTTGATTGGCACGAATATCAGCACTATCGCACTGACCACAATCGGCACATTGCTGATGGTGCAGTTACTTGGTGCCGATGGTGAGTTTTGGGCATTTTTATTGTTTACTCCCATTTTTCTGATCATGGGTGAAATCGTGCCAAAAAGCATTTTTCAGGAAAAATCAAATGAACTCACACCGATATTGATATACCCCCTGTTGGTTGTCTCAAAGTTATTGTGGCCCATTATCTTTGTTTTTTCTCGAATAGCCGGTTTTGCTGCAAAGCTGGCTGGCGGTGGCTCAGAACAGGGGTTGTTTGTTTCCAGGGAACAGCTTTCTGCGGTTATGCAACTGGCAGAGCAAAGCGGTTCACTAGGAACATTGAACGAGGGACAGTTACGCCGGGTGCTGCAATTTTCAGAAACAACGGCTGCTCAAATTATGATTCCACTTGATCAGTTGATTGCTTTTGAAAAATCCACTCAGACCCGAGACGTTATTGAACAATCTCTAGAAACCGGCCATCGCCGCTTCCCTGTTTATGACACAGACAGAACAAATCTGGACAGCATTGCTATTATCACGAACCGTGCTCTGCTTGAGCCTGAATGTCATGACCAGCCTGTTCATAACCTGACCAGACCCGCTCTTTTTGTTGATGCAAAGCAAACCCTGGAAGAAGTATTACCGTTGATTTTAGATCGCCAGGATAGAATGGCTGTGGTACGACAAAGTAATCAACCTATAGGGTTGATTACTTTCGAAGATCTAATTTCAAACGCGATTGGTGATGTTAATATTGGCCGCTGATCTTCACACAGCGATAGGCTGCAAATAAAATGTAATCATGGATTTTTTAATACAAAGGAATGTAGTTAGGGAAAATATGGACTGAACAAGAGAATCAACAATTAGCCTTAGATCACGATAATGGCGTTACTATCAATGAGCTTGCTCAACAACATCAGTGCAGCAAAAGTTCAATCACTCCCAAATTGAATGAAACTCCCCGCCGTAAACGGCGGGGCATCTATTTTGCTTTGCATGTTATCCAGTGGCAAGCCACGGGGAATTTAACCCTCGCTAGCGATTAAACTGCGAAAATTAGACTAAGCCCTTAATCCTTATCAACACTATTGATACAAATTGATACAGTATTGCAACAGATTAATTGCTCTGATTTATTTACAATTCGGCAAATTCAGACTGAGCCATAACCATGTTAAATCGATCATATTTATCAATTATTAGTTTAGTGTGCCTGACATTACTGTCGGGTTGCTTACATGACATCACTTATGAGGATATGACTGACACTAAAGTAGTGGAAGATAAGCTTTATGTTTCTGGCACCTTGAATGCCCAGACCTATGACGAGTTGAGCCAAATCATCGAAACAAATCCCCAATTAACAACGTTGGTATTAGAGGATATTGACGGTTCCATTGATGATGAAATTAACTTACAAACTGCGCTTATGGTTCATCAAGCCGGATTGAATACTTATTTGCCGAGTAATGGCTTTATTGAGTCAGGTGCTGTTGATCTATTTTGTGCGGGTCATCAACGCTTTGCCGAACGCGGTGCACATGTAGGTGTTCATTCCTGGGGGGATGATGAACAAAATACTTCAGGTGATGAATTTGATCGAAATTCAGAAGAACACCAAATGTATGTCGACTACTTTGAACAAGTTGGGTGCCCGGTTTCTTTTTACTGGTTTACCATCGATGCAGCGCCAGCAGATGATATTTATGTGATGACAGATAAAGAATTAATCGAGCAGGGCGTAGTCACCGAATTCGTCAAATAGATTTTTCACTCGTTGTGCTTAATGAAAATCGCAAAACAACGTAACCCACTAGGCCTGAGATCAATGAACCGATGATGATGCCTAAGCGTTCATCAAATAAAAGATTGACCTTGGTTTCCTCAAACGCCAGCGAGCCAATGAACAAACTCATTGTGAATCCAATGCCGCACAATAATGATGTACCGTAAAGTGATTTAAAGTTCATGTCATTCGGCATGCTGGCTAATCCAGTTTTGATTGCTAACCAACACAACCCAAAAATCCCAACTTGCTTGCCTATAAATAAGCCCAGAGCAATACCCACTGGCACTGGGTGCAAGACTTGTTGCAGGCTAATGCCTGTTAGATCAAGGCCAGCGTTAGAAAAAGCAAAGACCGGCAAAACAAAAAATGCTACCAATTTATGCAAGTCATGTTCCAGCGATTTAAGAGGAGAATACTGCGGGTCCTTTATTGAATATAAAGGAATAGACATGCCCAGAATGACACCAGCCAAAGTTGCGTGTACCCCTGACTTAAGCATGGCCACCCACATCACCGCGCCAACGGCGAAATAAATACTCTTGGAGTCTTCATTGCGGCGATTAAGAATAAATAAAATAACAATACAAACTGCCACTACCAGTAACGCCTTTAAGGAGATATTCGCGGTGTAGAAAATAGCAATGATGATGATAGCCCCTAAATCATCAAAAATCGCCACAGATGTTAGAAACACTTTTAATGAAAGTGGAACACGACTTCCAAGTAAGGACAGAATACCTAATGCAAAAGCGATATCTGTTGCTGCAGGAATCGCCCAACCTTTCATAGCAACCGGATCGTTGATATTAAAGTATGTATAAATCAATGCAGGAACCACCATCCCACCTACTGCTGCAATTGCAGGCAGAATGATAGTACGTTTGTCGGAGAGTTCACCCTCTATCAACTCTCGTTTTAATTCAAGACCTACAAGAAGAAAGAAAATTGCCATTAAGCCATCATTGATCCATAGCAACAGGGGCTTGGCAATTTCCAAAGCACCAATTCTGACTTCTACAGGTGTATCGAGCAATAAAACATAATAGCGATTTAAAGGTGAATTAGCACAAATCACCGCCAGCACTGCCGTTAGCATCAACAAGATTCCACCGGCTGATTCGAGCTTGAAGAATTCGCGAATAAAGGAATTTTTGGTGGTTTGCATCATCTTCAGTAAAGTAAATTTGCGCTCTATTTTATGCTAATTCTCAAAATCTCTGGAATATCTATATTAATCACCTACAATAGCGCCAACTTAATTCTAGCTTCGTCATACAAACTTTAGAAAACACATTAGAAAAAGGTATTTTCGTCAGCCGCTGGATTTTAGTGCCTTTTTTTGTGGGATTAATCTTATCCATACTTTATATTGCTCGGCGGATTCGGAAAAGAACTCTGGCATCTGATTACGCATTTTAGTGAACTCAATGAAATCAAACTGATTTTAGGTATTCTGGCTCTAGTCGATATGACTTTGCTGGCCAATTTATTGATTATCATTATCTTCAGTGGCTATGAGAGTTTTGTCTCCAAAATCGACGTGGCCGATCACGAAGACCGGCCTGGCTGGATGGGTAAAGTCGGTTTCTCAACGCTTAAAGTCAAGCTAATCAGTTCAATCGTTGCCATTTCCGGAATCGATTTGTTACGTACTTTTATGCAGATGGAAACCAGTGGGACGACTGACATGGAAGTAGTGAAATGGAAATTATTGATTCATGCAACGTTTGTGGTATCTGGTTTATTATTCGCCATTATGGACTACATGACGAGTAAGGCAGCACCTAAACATTAGCCTAATTTTTTAAAGCTACTGCATGTGACGACAACTACTGAAAGCAGACTAACCAGGCATGCAATTCTTAAAGAGAATTGATAGCTACCGCTAAGATCGAACAAATATCCGGCAAACCAAGGTGCGAGAAGTCCTGCCAATCCCCAGGCGGTAAATACTCTGCCGTAAATCCTTGAGGAAGCTAACGACCCAAACATAGATAAAATCATGACCGGGTATATTGCAATCACAGCGCCATAACAAAAACCAATAATTGCTAATCCGTACAAAAGTGATTGAGAGTTTTCGGTTATGCTTATCAAGCATGCGATCAAAGCCGATGCTAAAGGCAACAAAATTAATAATATCTTTATTTTTATTTGATCCGCTAACCAACCAGCAATAAGGCCACCTAACATATTCCCTATCGCAATCAAACTAACGGCTAAAATCGCTTGCCGAGTTGTTCCACCGATAGAGTGAATAATTGCAGTGGCATGACCAATGATCATTAAACCCGCTGCCACAGCAGTTCCATAGGCCAACCATAATAAAAACTGCGGTTTAAAAGGAAATGATTTCGCAAGACCAATATACTCTTCACCTTTAAATTCAGCAGCCGAACGCTTAAGCAAAACATAACTCAAAACACCCGTTGTTATGAAGGTAATGCTGGCTAAACCCATCGCTAGACTAACTCCCCCGGTGGACAAACCATAATTGAACACGGTCGGTGCTAATGCAGCACCAACAGCATAACAGGCCGTCACTGTCCCCATTGCCAGACCCTTTTTACCTGGCATCGCCTGTGCGCTTAGTTGCAAAGCAAAACCATAACCTACCCCATTAGCCGCGCCAAAGATCAACGCATAGCCTAAAAAAATTAATCCATATGAACTACTCTGACCCGCAATGAGCGTTCCTAATGCTGCAAATAGGCAGGTTACGACTATTAGCCTTGGAGCAGATAAAAGCGTATAAGTTTTATAACCAAATAAAACGGCCAGAGTTAAACAAACCAGTGCGCAGGAATAGATTAAACTGATCTTGGAACGTGATGTCCCGAGTGAATCCTCTAAAGGAATAATAAAAACTGAAAAAGCATGAATGGAACCAAATACCAACGTGATTAACGAACATCCCAATAAAGTCATGTTCGCGGGTTTCATTAGATTTTGTCTACCTTACCAACAGACTTTATTGTCCTGCTATTCTATTGGATTTATCCCGGTAAGCTGCTGATAGATTTCAGGATCAGTCGCTCCTTCCGTTCCCAACATCAATACTCGACTAGACTGGTTTAACCCGAGTAAAGCAAGCATGTGAGGTTGCTTGGAACAGGCGATTAACGCGGCTAACCCTGCAATTGCAGATTCACCGGCAATGATTCGTTCTGCTCTATTTGCCAGTAATTTCATAGTTGGGGCGACAATATCCTCACCGATTGTCAGAAAATCACTGATTCCCTTTTCCATGATTTGCCAACCTATCATCGATACTTCACCACAAGATAGACCGGCCATCAGAGACTCTTCCTGAATATTCACATAAGTACGTTGTTGATTTAACGCACTTTGATATAAGCAGTCAGCAAAATGAGGCTCGACAATTACAATCCTGGGCGTCGAAGTACCCCACTGCTGCCATAAATAAGCATTCACTGCACCAGCTAATCCGCCGCAACCCCCCTGAATAAACACATGAGTCAAATCAGATTGCTCTGGTAACTGAGACATCATCTCCTTTAACATCACACAATAACCTGCCATAACATTTTTGGGCAACTCGACATAGCCTTCATAGGATGTGTCGGATGTGACAAACCAGCCTTCCTTTTCGGCAGTTTCTGCAGCAATCGCAACTGAGTCATCATAGTTACCCTCTACTCGAATAACTTCAGCACCAAAAGCTTCCATGGCCTGTTTACGCGATTCACTCACCTCTGCATGAATGAAAATGACGCAGAGACAACCAAATTGTTGTGCTCCCCAGGCTACTGAGCGACCATGATTTCCATCCGTAGCTGAGCTAACGGTTATTTGCTTAATTAAATCAGCGTGTTGTCCGTCTTTTACTTCGTCAAAACTGATTTCGCGCCCCAGTTGCTTACTTAACTGCTGTCTCAATAAACATAAAACAGAGTAGGAGCCACCTAATGCTTTGAAACTGCCTAATCCAAATCGATGCGCTTCATCTTTATAATAAATAGCTTCGACACCCATTTCATCGGCAATATTCTGCAATGAATATAACGGTGTTGGCTGGTATCCTGGCCAAGTGGTAATTTCAGAGATCGCCTGCTCAGCGATTGATCGGTCGAATACCGTTTTTAGATCATCAGGATAATCCGACGCTGGTAATTTGGATTTATTGACTGCGTGTCTAATTTCAGTTTGACTATAAATATCTGCAAATTCCATGATTCTCTATCCTGTTCATCTAATCAATAATTGGTAATTCCGGCCAGGCGCGCTTACTTAAGAGTTCACAACCGGAATTAGTAATAACAATATTTTCCTCGTGTACCATTTGTTTACCGGGTGCAAAACTCATTGCCGGCTCCAAAGTCAATACCATTCCTGGCTCTGTCATTGTTTCATCTGTTGCGGTAAGAGACGGCCATTCCGTTAATTGCATACCTAAACCATGACCCATACGTCCAACATCGCTAGCCTGAGCACCGGCATTTTCCAAAACCCTCCACATCACACCGAATAATTCTGACAAGGGGATACCTGGTCGTGCGGCTTTCAACCCCGCTTCAGTAGCTGCATAAACATCACGATAGGCTTGCTTAGACTTTTCATCGACCTGAGCAAAACCATAGTTACGATCGAAATCACTAAAATACCCATCACATACAGTGCCGGTATCAATGATTAATATTTCACCATTAGTCACTGTCTTATCTGTTGGCCCCATAATGATAGAGTCGTAACTGCCGTGTCCTGATCCTGCCACCATATAAGGGGTGTCGTCTGCACCGCGATTTAATAAATCGATACGCAGTGTTTTGCAAATCTGATGCTCACTTTCTCCTATCGTAATCATTTCAGGTAAAGCATAAAACCCATCAGAAGTCATTTCACACACATGGCGAATTTTTTCGATTTCCAACTCAGATTTAACACTCAGCAACTGATGCATAAACAGCGCAACATCAACGATTTCGATGCCCTTAAGCTGTTGGACTACAGTGTTGAAATCATTCACTGGCATACGCAAAGTCGATTGCAAACCAAGCGTAAATCCGATCCGACCAAAGCGTTTGGGTAAACCATTACATGCTGATGCCAATAATGAAACACCATCGTCTTGTGGATTGGGCGCAGCCCAACTGTGAATATCTTCAATCCATGTTTCCTGCATTCCACTGACACCAATTTCAGGGATTACCGCGACAGGCTTACCATCAAGTGGAACCACCAAAAACCAGGGTCTTGTTGGACTTTGCCAGAATTGGGTAAAGAACCCTGAAAAATAGCGTACATGTGGTTCTGTAGTAAGAACTACAGCATCCAGCTCGTTGTTTAACATGAGATTTTGCAAATTTGTCGTACGTTGCTCAAACTCAGACTCTGGAAAAGCGCGCTTAGGAACCATTGACACTATTTACTGTTTAGAAAGCCTGAGTCTAGCGGATAAACTTACGACTAAACAGTCAGTTATTGCTAAATTCAGATAATTGTTTTTTATACTGTTTTGCTGCTGCCCAGAAACCGCCTTCGGTTCCATCAACAAAGTGAATATGCTGGCTTTGCTCTAATGAAAACACCAGACATGTCATCTGCGCTTGATTAGTGATGTGCATACCAAACGCAATCTCGCCAGTTTGATGTTTGGCCTGCAGATATTCATTAATTTGGTCTATTTGCTGTGTACTGCAGTCAAGCACTAATCGCAGGGCATCATCGAAACGACGATAGTCAGTATTGGTGCGAATTTCCTCACGGTAAACAGGTGCATTGTAGCCACCTGCACTGAGATTGAAGCGCTCCAGAATTAGCTGAATAAAACTCTGATATAAAAGAAAAGCATAACGCCTGATAAAAGATAGCTTGTCTTTGGTTAATTTGGCTTCAATCTTTAGTCCTTGCATTGGCCATTGAAATCGCAAGGTATTTTGAGTAACCGGTGTGGGTGGTTTTAAGTCCTGGCCTAAAATTTGGCTTAACTCAGTCAGAACCTGACCGAAAACTTTATGACGACGGTCTATATATTGATCCAACACTTGAATTAGCAAACAAACCATCTTGCCATGTTGTGATTGCAGTGGTTGCCACCGACATGACAGTCCACTTAAATCTGGTAATCCAGAATTACCATGGTCTGCAATGGCATAGGCTTCACAACTTTGATCCTGTTTAATCAGCTTGTCCGCAAGCTCGACACCACCACCTGAAAACATCGCTACAGTATTTCCTTCAGAAAGCTCAAACTTACTGACTAGTACATCTTTACCAAGTCGACGCAATTCTGTCACAGCAACCTTTCCGATTCGAAGATCAATCGCAAACTCTTTATGTACTAAACCCCGTGTGTTAATTAGTGCTGTTTGAACAGTCTGGGCCAGTTGACCTGGAACTAAGATTGTTGCCCCATCGCCACCAAAGACAAATGGAATATCTACGCCTTTACATACATTTAACACAGCGGTGATACAACTAGCACCAATCATGTTTACTTCTTTGTAACGTCCTTGCTCAACAGCTTGAGTTGAGTCTTTGACGTCGGCTATCACAACCCACCAATCGTTTGGGACTGGCGTAAAGGTTTCGATATTTTCTAACGAGATAAATTGATCGGATGGTGGTAATTGATTGTAGAAATGGCTAGTCTCAGCAGCCATAAGCTACACAGATCGGGCAATCAGATCGTTTTTTAATTTTGATTGTTTGCCAATCGGCTGCTAATGCATCATAAATCTGCAATCTGCCAACCGGTAATTGACCAATCCCAACGATAATTTTTATCGCCTCAGTGGCTTGCATCAAACCCATAGTTCCAACAACCGTTCCTAATATTCCACTTTGACTGCAGGATTCATTGAGTTGCGTTTTTCCGAAAACACATTCGAAGCAAGGACTATCTGTTTGACCTGGGTCAAAAACAGTTAATTGACCTTCCATACGAATTGCTGCTGCAAATACCAGAGGAATTTGATGGGTTTGGGAAAATTGATTGACTGCCTTACGTGACTCGAGATTATCGGTTGCATCAAGTATTACATGAGTTGATTGAATTGAGTCATTATCTAATGTGGAATTGAATTGCCGCTCAAACACTTTAACCTTGCAATCGGAATTAAGTTTGGCAATCAACTCTGCCATCACAATAACTTTTGGTCGGCCGATATCCTGATCTGTGTAAGCGAGTTGGCGTTGGAGATTGGTTAATTCAACCTTGTCGTAATCAATCAGATTTAAGCGGCCAACACCTGCGGCTGCCAAGTACATGGCCGCTGGACAACCTAGTCCACCAAGACCAACTATAGTAACTTCAGCATTGGCAAGTTTCTGCTGCCCGGCAATATCAATCTGCGGCAATAATATTTGCCGGTTAAATCGTAATAATTGCTGATCGTCCAAAGCTAATACGCTTTTTGATCTTGGATATTACCAGCAGGGCTGTAGTGACAAACGATATAATCATTTTCCATAGATGCAGCGGCTGCGCATCCTATATGAGTTGTGTTTGACCAAACAATCTGGCTGTAACCCGAACACTGATCCCAAGCTTTACTGCAACTTAAAGGTACCGGTTGATCTGCTAAGAAATAATCTTTGCCGGCACTCCAAAGCTTGAAAATCTCTTCAAAGGTTGCGCCATTATTCTCTCCAGACCAACTGTTCTCACCATAGCTGGTATTTCCGCCCTCATGCTTGTCCTTAAAGGCCATAGTCTTCGTTAATAGTTGTGCACTTTCTTGTAGCTCTTCAGACCATTCAAGTTCAGGAAGTCCCAGGGATTCCCTTTCCAGATTGTGTAAACTTATAAATTCCTTTAAACGACTTTCTGCAAAGGCAGAGCCTGTCATCAAGACAAAAAACATAATTAAATTAAGTCTCAAAAGATACATCACGATTCTCTAAATGATAGTTAGCTTGGTTATAACAAAGCATACTGAATTTTTGATGATATTTGCTGAAATTTGTTAAATAATTAGCAACAAACCATCTGTTAACGGAGGTCTTTACCTTGCCGGATTTAAGCCAAAAGCTAAGCCATTTTAAGCCGTCAAAAATTGCACAAATATTTGCGCTAGCCGCGCAATTAAAAGAACAAGGAGAAGATGTTGCCGATTTATCCTCAGGAGAGCCTGACTTTGCCACCGCCCAGCATGTCTGTGAGCAGGCTAAGTTGGCAATTGATCAAGGTGTAACCAAATATACAGCCGTTGATGGTACATCCGCACTAAAACGAGCCGTTCAGGCAAAATTCAAAGATGATAACAATCTCGATTATGACTTAGATGAGATTGTTATAGATAGTGGTGCCAAGCCATTACTAGCTCATGCCTTGATTGCTATACTTGATGATGACGATGAAGTCTTGATTCCAACACCTTGCTGGCCATCTCACCCCGGCATGGTGCAACTGTGTGGGGCGCATCCAGTTTTTATTAAAAGTCCGCCAGAGAATGGTTTTAAGCTCAGACCCCAAGATTTAGATCATGCTATCACGAATGCCACTAAAGCAGTTATATTGAACTCACCTTCAAATCCCACAGGTGCTGTTTACAAAGCTGAAGAATTACGATCTTTGGCTGATATGTTGCTAGAACATCCTGGCATATGGATCCTCGCCGATGATATTTATGAAAAATTGCTATTTGATAATCGAAAATTTCATAGTATTGCTGAAATTGAACCCAGGTTAAAAAATCGGACCATTACCATTAATGGTTTATCTAAGGCCCATGCTATGACTGGCTGGCGTATAGGCTATGCGGGTGGACCAATAAAGTTAATGACGGCGATTCGACAAATTATGTCACAAGCGACAGGTAGTCCCAGTGCAATTAGTCAAGCTGCTGCTATTACTGCACTAACGGGTAATCAAGATCACATTCGCAGCCAAGTCAACATCTATCAATCACGACGGGATAAGATGGTTGATGAATTAAATAAAGCCCCCGGGTTATCTGTCAAGCCCTGCGAAGGCGCTTTTTATCTGTATGTCAATTGCGAGAAGGTGATTGGCAAAAAAACACCACAAGGCAATATTTTGCAATCAAGCACTGATTTTGTGAAATATTTGCTTGAAGAGTACAAAGTTGCAGTGGTACCAGGAACTGCGTTTGAATGTGATCCCTATTTTCGTTTGTCTTTTGCGACATCTGATGAACAACTCGATAAAGCTTGTACAAGAATTATCAATGCCTGCCGTGAAATAAGCCCAATATAAAATCAGCCTAAATATACCCCCAAAATTCTGACACAAATTATTGCTTTTCATTTATTAGATTTTCATTTATACTAATCATCAATTAATGACGAAAAATCATCAACAATTGATGATTGGCTCTCTGAGAAGCCAAAATTAGAAACATTGAGTACGTCACACGAACTCTGAAGAGGATAGGAATACTAGCTATATGTATTCATTATTGCCGATAATTGGCGCCTTGTATTTCGCCATGACTGGTTTGTTTGTTTTATTCCGCGATAAAACAACTACCGCTAATTTCATTTTCTTTTTACTTTGTCTTACCACCTTCTTTTGGCAGTTCACATGGGCCATTCTTTTTCAAACTCAAAATCCTGACCTAGCTTTAGGCCTAGTGAAAATCGGTTATCTATTTATACTGTTTTTGCCAACTACGCTTTATCACTTTTTGGTTAAAATGGCTAAACGTAGAAATGAAGAGAAATTCGTTTATTTATCATATGGGCTTTGCGGATTGCTTGCAGTTACTTTACTTACTAGCAACTTATTCGTTAACGGTTATTATGAATATTTCTGGGGCTATTATCCTAAAGCAGGGACACTACATCCGATCCATGTTTTACAAACCATGATTGTGGTAACACGTGGATTATATGTTGCCTATAGTGCAATAAACGGCTCAAGTGAATTACACAAAAAACAATTACAATATTGTGTTGCTAGTTTGTTTATTTATTTCATGGCTGCGGTTGATTACCTTTGCAACTATGGCTATGAGTTTTATCCCCCTGGTATTGTTTTTATAATTATTTCTCTAGGAATCATGGCTTATTCTATTACTCGTTTTCAACTTTTAGATATATCCGTTGTTTTGACTGATAAACTGGCTCGCGTATTTGCATTGGCTTCAATAGCAACTGTCTATGTATTTGGCTTTTTCTTTTATCAAAAACTCTTTCCACAAAGCAACGATTTACTTTCATTAGCATTAAGTGTGTTATTTCTCGCACTGGCTGTACCCGCGTTTACTAAAATCCAAAAAGAAATACAAACCATTCCTAGCAGGATTTTTCCCAAACGTTACAAATACTCGGTTGCCACCCAGCGATTGAGTCAGAGGCTTGAAAAAATAATTTCTTTAAATAAATTATTTTCAGTATTAGACGATTTTTTTGCTATTGAAATTAAAACACCGATTAACGAGATATACATTTGTAATCAAAGAGATGGGAAATCAATGGTGGCATGGAATCTTTTACAAGAAAGGATTGAGTTCAATAATTGTTTTGATAACGATCACAAGCTACTTTTAAAAAGAGATCGTATTGCTGTCATTTATAATCGGTCAAATGTTGATTTCAAACCAATTTTTAACAAACACCCGGCTGGAGCAGTCATACTATGCTACGAACAGGATTTACTGATCGGTATTATTTTTGTTGATTACCCAGAGTCCGGCAACTATTCATATGATGATCACAAAATTTTCGATTATATTGCCAAACACGTTGCACCCGTATTGTATCGCACACTATCTCACAACAATGTTTTGAATATTCTTGAAGAGTCGCAAAAAAATGCATCACTAGTTAATCTCGTGAATGAATACAACCACGAGATTAAGAGCCCTCTCAGCATCCTACACTCTTATGCGACACACCCCTCGCTGGCCGATGAAAAAACATTAAGGAAATTAATTATCAGCCAAGTTGCGCGAACTAGCGACATTTTAGACACCATGCTTAACATTGCTCAGGGTAAACATAAGCGCAATCCTGAGCCTGTTGATCTAAATAAGATAATTACCCAGGCCTTAAAGCTTTTTCCGATAACTTTCGCCGATATTGATTTGAGGCTTAATAAACAGCTAAAGCAAATTATTGGTGATAAAGATGATTTACACATTCTGCTTATCAATCTGCTAAAAAATACGGTAGAGGCTATGCACAAAGCACAAACTGAAAACCATCTGGACTTTGAGTCGAAAATTACAATTCAAACTAAAAATATAAAAGGTAATGTCCAAATTGAGCTGTCAGATACAGGTATCGGTATTCCTGAAAGTGAAATCGATCAAATTTGGGATACGGGTTATAGCAAGCGAAATCCCAATCAATGTACAGGCGGGTTAGGTATGTCGATTGTCAAGCGAATAGTCGAAGAACATGACGGTGACATACGGGTTTTTAATAATCCTGATCAGGGTGTCACTTTCCAAATCTTATTCCCTGTTATTCAGGAAGATTCAGTTAAGATTGAAACCACTTACAAGCAAAACAGTACTATATCTCAAATTTAGCGGTTAACTTTACTGACAATTCTCTCGGAAAATTATAGCTCATCCCACTACTCATTCTAAATAGATCACTATAGATTACTTTCGTTACTCGATCGTATAGATTCAATTCAAACTGCTGTCAGTTCAGCTTGCTCGATCAACCAATCAACGAAAATTGATGCCTGATCTTTGTTTTTTGCGCGCTCGAAAAAACAGCAGTAATATCCACGACCGGTACTGACACTTATATCTGCTGCAATCCTCAAGCGCCCAGCCTGCAATAGATCCGCCATCAAATAGCGCCAACCCAAAGCAATACCTTCACCATTTAAAGCCGCTTGTAGATAGACAATATAACTATTATAAAACCGGTCTGATGTTGGCGTTGATGGGTTAATGTTAGTCTGTTTGAAAAGTTGTTGCCAATCTGAAGCATGATAAGGGTCTCTGAGGTAGAGTAATTTTTCCCGGGCTAATTCATCAGCCGAAAAGACTTTTCCAGATAAATAATCATTACTACAAATTGGAAACAACGTTTCTTTGAATAACAATTTAGATTGATAACCGGGGAGTTCTTTTTGTTCTCCAAACATCACCACAACGTCTACAGCATTTGAATCAAATCCTCGATTACTATCGCGTGTAATTAATTGTAAATTTACCTGAGGATAACGTTTTCTAAAATCAGCTAATCTGGCCATCAACCAACAACTGGCAATACCGATCGATACATCCACAACCAGTTGAGATTCATCAGGCAGTTTACGAATTAATTTCACCGCCTGTGAAATCTGCTCAAAACCTGACGAAATCGCCGAAAACAAAATCTGACCCTGATTTGTCAGTTCAAGCCTGGGTTTGCGTCTTATAAATAATGGTTGGCCCAACCACCGCTCAAGCTCAGCCACTTGCCTGCTAACTGCCGGTTGTCTGACTTTCAACTCTTTGGCAGCGCTAGTAAAACTTAGATGCCGGGCGGAGACTTCAAAGGAGCGCAAGGCGTTTAAAGGCGGTAACATTACTAGATCATTCCTTTTTAGAATGATTATTATGATTTTTTTACTTGTTTTCAAGCAAAAAACTCCATGATAGCATCTGTTTTATTGAATGAATCAACGGCATGAAAAAATCTCTGAATATTCTTGTTCTCGGTGGTGATGGCATTGGTCCAGAGGTAGTCGATGCAGCACTTGAATCGCTGCAATTTATCTGTGAACAAGAAGGTCTTGAATTGAATTTGACTGAAGATTTACTTCATGGCGCTGCTTACGATAAATACGGTACTTTTTGCCGTGATGAAACAGTTGAATTGGCCAAACAAGCAGATGCCCTGATAGTCGGTTCAGTCGGCGGTCCGAAATGGGACAATTTGGATATCATCGGCCCACCCCAAGCTAAAGACGGCTTAATGCGATTAAGAAAAGAATTAAATACTTTCGCTGGCTTGCGTCCGGCCAAATGTTATACCCCGATCATTGAACATACACCTTTTAGGCCTGAAGTGGTCGCTAACACTGACATCATGGTGTTAAGAGAATTGTGCAGTGGGATGTTTTTTGGCTACCCCAGAGGTATTGACGAATTACCTGATGGCAGTTTTCAGGGCTACGACGCCAATTACTACACCAGTACCGAAATCGAACAATTCGCGCGGGTAGGCTTTGAATTAGCTCAACAACGCCGCGGGAAAGTTGTTTCAATGGACAAATCCAATGTCACCGAAAGCGGTGCGTTATGGCGACGAGTAGTCAGTCAAATTGGTGAAAGCGAATACCCAGGTATTGAACTGGTTCATCAATACGCTGATAACACCCTTTATCAAATGACCATGAATCCAACTGCCTTTGACGTTGTAATTGGCGATAATTTGTTCGGTGATTTGACTTCTGATTTAACCGGCACCATGGCCGGTTCTTTGGGCATGCTACCATCGGCATGTTTGAGCACTCTTAATCCCGACGAAAATTCGTTACCCGGGATTTATGAGCCTGTGCATGGCTCAGCACCTGATATTACCGGCCAAGGAATAGCTAACCCAATCGGCATGATTCTAAGCATGGCAATGATGTTGCAATACAGTTTTAAGCGAAAAGACCTGGCTGATGAAATTGAACAGGCAGTCATTCGAACCATTAGTGCAGGCGTAACAACTCCGGATTTAAAAGGTCGTTCAACAACAAAAGATGTAACTCAGCGCATTATTTCCGAATACAAACAATCGTGAACAAGACAACTGAAAATACTTTTGATTACATCATTGTTGGCGGTGGTTCAGCTGGCTGCGTAATGGCTAGACGCTTAAGTGAGCGTGGTGATGCTAAGGTTTTGCTGCTTGAAGCAGGCGGCAACGGAAAAGATTTTTTCATCAAAATGCCAGCCGGAAATGGCTTTTTGTTTGGAAATCCAAAATACGACTGGGGCTATAAATCGGTTCCACAAACTGAGCTCTATGATCGGTGTATTTATTACCCACGTGGGAAAGCCTTAGGTGGCAGTTCTATCATGAACGGCATGATGCATATTCGAGGCAATGCCCAAGACTATGATGATTGGAACCTTCCGGGTTGGTGTTACCAGGATTTATTGCCCTATTTTAAAAAATTAGAAACGGTGGCTCATCAGTCTAATGAACTTCATGGTCAAAACGGTCCATTAAAGATTTCCGAAGCAATCAATTTCGGTGAATTAGATCAGGCCTTTATTTCTGCCTGCCAACAGGCAGGATACAATTACAACTCAGACTTCAACGCTGCAAGTCAACATGGAGTTGGCGTGCTTGATGTGACCGTTCATAATGGCCAGCGCCAATCGGCGGCGTTGAGTTATTTGCCAAATCCAAATCAGTATCAAAACCTGACAATAAAGACTAACGCACATGCCCATCAAATTATATTTACGGGTACTCAAGCTAAAGGCATTCGTTTTGCTGTAGATGCCGATATAAACACTGTTTATGCAACAAAAGAAATTATCCTTTGCTTAGGCACTTTTGCAACACCACAATTACTAATGTTATCGGGTGTTGGAGCAGCAAATAAACTTCAAGCTTATGATATCAACATCGTTGCTGACCTCCCGGGTGTGGGTATGAATTTACAAGACCACATCAACTATCCATTGCAATATGTGTGTACGGATGAATCATTAACATTAGCGAAATATCAACGTTTTGACCGAGCTTTAGGTATTGGCTTTCAATATCTTCTCAATAAGAACGGGCCCTGTACCAATCCTTTTTGGAGTACCAATCTGTTTTTCAGTCTGAATCATTCTAATCTTGTTCCAGATTTACAAACCATGTTTACCCGTATGATCGTGACCGAAAAACCCATTAATTCATCGAAACTGAATCCGGGGAACCTTGGCAGTCAGATTTTGGTGCGTGGCAAACAAGCTGGCTGCGGCTTCCAACTCGATATTAATCAAATGCACCCACAATCACGTGGCTCAGTCAAACTTAAAAGTGCCAATCCTCTTGATCATCCAATAATTAATCCTAACTTTTTATCCCGAAAAAAAGATAGGCGTGACTTGATTGAGGGGATTAAAGCCATGCGTGATGTCGTCAGTCAATCTGCCTTTGATGTATACCGGGGAGAAGAATTACAACCAGGTACCGCAGTCCAATCTGATAATGAATTACTGGAATCTATTCGAAAATTTACCACTACAGGCCATCACCCTGTAGGCACCTGCAAAATGGGAACTGCGGATGACCATATGAATGTTGTTGATCCTACAACTAAAGTCTACGGGGTAGAAAATCTTCGCGTTGTCGACGGCTCAATTATGCCCCGAATAACCACAGGTAACACTAACACACCAATTATCGCTTTCGCCGAAAAAGCGGCTGACTTAGTATTAAACGAAACCCATTCAAAGCATTCAAGCTTCGCAGAGGAAAGTTATGAACAATCACTTCACGGCAACAGTGTCAACTAAGTCCCAGCAATCAAATAACCAGATAACCTGTGGCGAAGCTCTGGTCAACCTGCTGGAACAGTATGGTGTAGATACGGTGTTCGGTATACCAGGTGTTCATACTCTGGATTTTTGTCGCGGCCTGGCTGATAGCACAATCACCCATATCCAGGCCCGTAATGAACAGGGAGCCGGTTTTATGGCCGATGGCTATGCCCGTACTACCGGAAAACCCGGCGTAGCTTTAGTCATCTCAGGTCCCGGTGTGACCAATGCTTCAACCGCAATTGGTCAGGCTTATGCTGATTCAATACCCGTCTTATTAATTTCTTCTGACACTGCCAGCCATACACATGGAAAAGGCTGGGGTTGTCTTCATGAAGTCACTGATCTAAATGCCGTTATGGCTCCCTTAACAGCATTTAGCGCCAAGGCCAATTATCCAGAAGATTTACCAGAGTTGATCGGGCAGGCGTTTTCTGTATTCGAATCTTCCCGTCCACGTCCCGTGCACATTTCTATCCCTATAGATGTGCTGGCACGTATAACGGATGGCAACTGGAATAAAATTATACCGGCTAATAAACCCCAAGCCGATAAATCAGCTTTACAGTCAGCCAAAGAATTATTAATTAGTGCCCAAAACCCTGTAATTATGGTTGGCGGCGGTGCAACGAGTGCGGCAAGCGAACTGACCCAGCTTACCGATCAGCTAAATGCCATCGTAGTAACCAGTACCGCCGGTAAAGGCATCGTGCCTGACAATCACGCCTTGAGCCTTGGCGGTAGCACAGTACGTCCCGAAGTACGGGAATTGTTAAAAACACCTGATGTGATCCTGGCTGTCGGCACTGAGATCGGGGAAACCGACAGCTTCATTGAGAAAATGGAGCTCGGAGGAAAACTTATCCGGATTGATATTGATGCCCGCAAAGTGAATGATTTATACCCTGCTGACATTGCGCTTATCGGCGATGCCCAGAAAAGCTGCCAATCCTTACTGCAATTACTCGACGGGTTTGAAAGCAAAGTATCCAGAATCCAGGCTGAAGAAAAGGTAGTAGGAATTAAAGCCCAGATCATGAGCAACCTGACATCAGCGGAACAACAGCATACTCGCTTACTCGATTTATTGCGTGGAAATTGCGGTGATGATACTGTTTTTATGGGCGATATCTGCCAACTGGTTTATACCGGTGCGTTTGTGATGTCTGTAAATAAACCTCGACAATGGCATTATCCTGCGGGTTTTTGTACTCTGGGGTGTGGTCTGCCTAATGCAATTGGAGCCAAACTAGCACAGCCTGATAAAGATATTATTGTACTGGCTGGAGACGGTGGTGTGATGTTCACTATTCAAGAATTGGTTACGGCTGCTGAAGAGGGTTTAGCATTACCGGTTGTGATCTGGGAAAACGGTGGCTTAAAGCAAATTCAAGATGATATGAAAATCCGGGATATTCCACTTATTGGTGTAGAAGGTATGAATCCGGATTTCGTCAAACTGGCCGACGCTTGCAGTTGTTATGGTTTACGTGCAAACAGAGCCGAAGAATTTACCAATGCTATTGCAAATGCATTGAAGGCTGATAAACCCACCGTTATTTGTGTGACAGAAGATGAGGAGTGGCTAAAATAATGAAAACATTCGATTTTTACGCCAACGGCGGCTGGCATAAACCCTCCTCCGGTGAATACCTGGAGAGTATCGACCCCACAACGGGTGAGGTTTGGGCTCAAATTCCCAAATGCAATGCCAGTGATGTCGACAAAGCCGTACAAGCGGCTAATGAGGCTTTTGAGCATGGCCCCTGGAGCAAGATGTTGCCTTCTGAGCGAGGTCGTGTGCTACGCCGATTGGGTGACGCATTAATTGAAAATGCTGACTTGCTAGGTGGAATAGAAACCCGGGATAACGGTAAAAAAACCAAGGACATTACCCCAGGTCTAAAGTCCTGGCTGGCGGACAGTTTTTATTATTACGCCGGTTTGGCCGATAAAATCGAGGGTTCGGTGATCCCTGTTGATGCCCCTGGCATTTTGAATTACACCCGGCATGAACCGTTTGGCGCGGTTGCCTGTATCACTGCCTGGAATTCACCTTTGTTAATTGCCATCTGGAAAATCGCACCAGCGTTAGCGGTAGGTAACACAGTGGTAATCAAACCATCTGAATATGCATCAGCTTCAACACTTGTGCTGATGGAAGCCTTTGAACAAGCTGATTTACCGCCAGGTGTAATTAATGTTGTCACTGGCCTAGGTGCAGAAACCGGCGGTGCATTGGTCAACCATGATTTAATCCGGTTAGTCAGTTTCACCGGTGGAGTCGGCGGTGGTGCCGCAACAGCAGCAACCGCAGCACAGAAAGTTAAACCTGTCATCATGGAGCTGGGCGGTAAATCACCTCAGCTTGTATTTGATGACGCAGACCTTGAGTTAGCCGTAAACGGTGTAGCAGCCGGTATTTTTCCACCTGGTGGGCAAAGCTGTATTTCCGGATCCCGTTTGCTTGTGCATGAGTCTATTCACGATGCTGTGGTAGAGCGGTTGATAAAAGTGGTCAATGGTGCCCGACTGGGACACCCGGATGACCCAACTACCCACATTGGACCTATTGCGCACAAAGGCCATTTTGACTGTATTTTGAGTGATATCGAAAAAGCCAAAACAGATGGTGCCAAACTTGTCTATGGCGGTAACGTCGTAAAACCCGACAATGCGCCGAACGGTTTATTCGTTGAACCAACCATATTTACCGGTGTGACTCAAGACATGCAATTAGCGCAGGATGAAGTTTTCGGGCCGGTCTTGGCCGTTATTCCGTTCAAGACCGAAGCACAAGCCATCGAAATGGCCAATGATTCTAAATTCGGCCTAGCTGCTGGCATCTGGACTCAAGACAGTGCCCGCGCTATCCGTGTCGCTGACCAACTTAATGCCGGTACGGTTTATATCAACAATTATTTCAATGCCACCACCCAGTCGCCGGTTGGTGGTTACAAACAATCCGGCTACGGCCGCGAAAATGGTATCGAAGGCATGAAAGCGTTTATGCAAATCAAAAGTGTGTGGCTGGATACTGCCCCTAATCAACCTAACCCTTTTGCGTGATGCCGGAGGATAACGATGAGCGAAGTAACTGCTAATCAAAAGGAACAACTGGTCGACAAAGACTGGAACTGGCACCCGGATCTGCCACTAGATAAAGCCACTCCGTTTAGTTGGCCGCCTTCACCTCAAGGCATCTGGCGGTGGTTCAGTAGCTCCTGGTTTAGCTTAACCACACTGGTATTGTGGGTGGGCCTGGCACTGTTCACCTGGACTTTTATGATGCCTGATCTGGCGAGCATGCAAAGCTTTGAGTTAGGCTGGATATTGCAGATTCATTTTAAAAACCTATTAGTGACCTGCTTATTTGCCGGTGGTTTACATTGGTATTTGTATAGTAAGAAAGGACAAGGAAAAAAACGCAAATTCACCCATCAGGATATGGCCAAGGACAAACCCATGTTTACTTTCTCCGATCAGGTCAAAGACAACATGTTTTGGACATTAGCAAGCGGGGGCACATTCTGGTCGCTCTATGAAATCGTTTATTTTTGGGCGGCAGCGAATGGCTATGCGCCTTTTATTACGTTTAGTGATAATCCAATTTGGTTTGTAATCTGGTTCCCGCTGATCTCACTTTGGTCATCCATGCATTTTTACTGGATTCACCGTTTTTTACATTGGCCGCCCATGTTCAAGCTGGCGCATTCACTGCATCACCGTAATATTAACGTCGGACCCTGGTCAGGCATCTCCATGCATCCGCTTGAACATTTCTTATATTTCAATTCTGTGGTCATCCATTTTGTGGTCGCCTCTCATCCCTTGCACGTGTTGTACCATTTTTACTTGCAAGGCCTAAATCCAATCGCCTCGCATTCCGGTTTTGAGAGCCTGTTTGTCAAAGACAAACGACAGATGGCTTTGGGCGATTTTTTTCATCAACTGCATCACCGCTATTTTGATTGCAACTATGGCACCAGTGAAATGCCCTGGGACAAATGGTTTGGCTCTTACCACGACGGTACAGAAGAGTCGACCAAACGCATCCGCAAAGCCATGATCGATAAACACCGGGCAGCAAAAGCCTGAAAAGCTGAACCATGGATCAGTCGGTAAAACTTTCTACTTTGTCCCGACTGGCTGATTTTGTTGTTGATCAACATGTTATTGACCATCACATCAATGAAGTTGTGCGACTGGCATTGATCGATACGCTAGGCTGTATTTTTATCGGCGCAAAGGAAGCCGTCACTCAACATACTCTAAAAACAGTCTCAGTCTGGGGGGAAGGAAATGTTCCGGTTTTCGGCACTACCAATTCTCTTCCTCCTCCATGGGCAGCAGTCGTGAACGGTGTGGCTGCTCATTGCCTGGACTTGGATGATTGGGAAATCCCCGGCAACTCCCATCCCAGTGCCGTGATCTTTCCAGCTCTGTTGGCAGTGGTACATCAACAACAAAATAGCGGTGCGGAATTAGTTCAGGCCTATGTAGCCGGTTTTGAAGTCATCGCGCGCTTAGGTGAGGCCATGAACTTTGAACATTATGACAAGGGTTGGCACACCACCTCCACACTGGCTGCAATCGGCGCGGCAGCGGCCGTATCTAATTTATTAAAACTAGATACAGAAAAAACCGCTACTGCTATGAGCCTGTCAGTCAGCATGGCTGCCGGCCTTACCCGCCAGTTTGGGTCCAGTGCGAAACCCTTGCATGCCGGTCTGGCTGCAAAAGCAGGATTAATGGCTGCATCATTTGCTGCCAATGGATTAACCGGACAAGCTGATGTGATCGAAGGTGAGCGCGGCTATAACCAATTAACTGCCGATGTAGATGAATTACGATTTGATAGAGCCCTCGAATCACTTGGCGAACGATTAGCTTTGAAACAACACGGCTTGGTCGTCAAAGCTTATCCTGCTTGTGGTTACACACACCGACTGGTGGATTGTGCTTTGGATATTCATCAACAGTTTAAGGGTGAACTCCCTGAAATTAAACGCATCACCGCCAGCTTACCCGATTTCCATGCGGCCATATTACCGTTCCTCAAACCTAAGGATCGTCGCCAGGCCTTATTCAGCGCGCCTTATTGCTGTGCGGTGGCCTTAACAAAGGGACGTCTGACCTTGGCTGATTTTGAGCCTAATGAATTAAACAACCCGGCTATTAACGCACTGATTGCAATCACAGAACTGGATATCAAAAAACCGATTAATCCCAAACTCAATTATGACCCGGATCAGCCTGACTGGTTGGAAGTTGAGGATATCAATGGCAACGTTGTCAGATCTGAATGTGCTTATCCACTAGGAGCACCGCAGAACCCGATGACTGCCAAACAAATTTATCAGAAGTTCGAATCCTTAAGTGGATTTAAGCCGCCTGAGTCATTAATCAACTGGACAGACTCACCAAATATTAATCTAGTCATCGAGGAACTTAACACATGAACCAAGCTGTCAAAGAACTAAGACGTTGTGGTGGCCGTGTGGCGCGCCAAAAAGCCCGTAAGGGCGGAGCGGGCGCGGGAGATACAGGGGCAATCTGGCCAGGCGTTAAAGGGGGTGACTATCGGCCATTATCAAAAAGCGATGTCGAAAAAGTACATCAAACAGCGTTAGCTATTTTGGCTGAGATAGGTTTGCGGGATGCAACTGAGCGTTGTGTCAAAACAGTAACTCAAGCAGGCGGGGAACTCACCGATGATGGCCGTTTGTTGTTTCCAACAGAATTGGTAGAAGATGTTTTGGCTCAGGCGGGTCGCGGTTTTCCACTATACGCCCAAGATCCGAATTACGATTTAGATCCCTCCTCCACTAAGATTCACTTGGGCACCTCAGGTGCAGCAGTACATATTATTGATTCGAAAACGCGAGAGGTGCGTAATTCGACACTGCAAGACTTGTACGACATGGCAAGACTGGCCGATGCCTTGCCCAATATTCACATGTTCCAACGCACTGTCGTCCCACGTGAAATAGAAGACCCACGTTTGATGGATTTGAATACCTGTTTCGCTTGTATGGCGGGTACCAAAAAACCGATCGGTACCAGTTTCACTAGTGCCGCCAATTTGGATGAAGCGGCTAAAATGTTGCATTTGGTCGCGGGCAGTGAAGCTAACTTTCGAGCACGTCCGTTTCTATGTGTTTCAACTTGTTTTATTGTGCCGCCACTCAAATTTGCTGAAGAGGCATTAGCTGTAATTGAAACAGCTGCTGATCACGGTATTCCTTTAAAACTCGTTTCTGCCGGACAGGCTGGTGCCACCAGTCCAGCGGCATTGGCCGGTGCCGTGGCCTTGCAAACTGCAGAAGTCCTTTCCGGCTTGATTTACTTGAATTTACTTAATCCGGGGCATCCGGCATTATTCGGCGCCCTGCCTTTTGTTTCAGACCTGCGTACCGGCGCCATGTCCGGCGGTAGTGCTGAGCAAGGTTTATTAATGGCTGCTTGTGCACAAATGGCTCAATATTATGGTATCCCGGCGGCAGTTTCGGCGGGCATGACCGACTCCAAGCTACCGGATTTCCAGGCCGGTTACGAAAAAGGCTATACCGAATTGATGAGCGCCCTGGCCGGCGCTAATTTAATCTATGAAGCCGCTGGCATGTACGGCAGCCTGCTGGCTTGTTCACTGGAAAGCTTTGTGTTGGACAATGATCTCATCGGTGCCGTCATGCGAGCCACGCGCGGTATTGAAGTTAACGATGAAACTTTATCCTTGGAAACCATCAAAGATGTTTGCATAGACGGACCAGGTCATTTTCTCGGTCACGATCAAACCTTGGAACGCATGCAAAAAGATTATTTTTATCCCACCCTTGGTGATCGAACTACCCCACAAGAATGGCATGATCAAGGCGCAGAAGATTTATTGGATCGAGCCCGAGAACGTACCCGTGATCTGTTAGCCGCTCCATTACCTACACACATTTCTGAAGAAGTTATGTCACAACTCAAATCTCAGTTTCCTATTCTGCTCTAATAAAGAGTAACTAACGAAAAGGGCCGGTAAACCGGCCCTTGCACAAGAAATATCCCAACTTTAAGACACGCCACGGCGACTATCGTTATAAAGTGCTTTGACTAGCGACACCCACATTAACACCATCACAATCGTGAAAGGTAAGGCACCAATAATCATCGCATTTTTAAGCGCATTCATAGCTTGTTCACCACCGGCAAGAATTAGCGAGGCGATAACGAGCGTTAAAATAATGCCCCAGATTATTCGGTGTTTGATACCCGTTTGGGCTGAACCACCAGCCATAATCGTATTCATAACTAAAATACCTGAGTCAGCAGATGTTACCAGGAAGGTTAAAATCAAGATCACACACATGACAGTGATACCATATAAAAAGCCCCCGCTAATCATCTCACCGAGAGTGGCAAATAATTTATTGGTTGTGGTTGCTCCAATGATTGAACCTTCGGCTACCCCGGTCAGTTCCAGATTAATTGACGTACCGCCAAGGATTGTCATCCAGGCAAAGCAAACTAATGCCGGTGCAATGACCGCACCTAAAACGAATTCGCGGATGCTTCGACCTTTAGAAATTCGTGCTAGAAATAAACCAACAAAGGGTGAAAAGGCGATCCACCAGGCCCAGTAGAAAGTTGTCCAGGCAGCTTGCCATTTAAATTGACGACCTTGTTCGGTAGCCTGCCACAAAGCTGCAGCTGTTGATTCAAAATCAGCAGAGCCTGTTATCTCTTCAGGCAACCCTTCTTTAAATGATTCAAAACTGCCCCATGGGCCTGTTGCGAAGATACTTTGCATTGCTTCTCCAGATAACGCACCCGCTGATGCCGGCAAAGCCGATTTGAACACCTCAAAGTCTGGTGGTGAATAAGCACCAAACGATAAAGAGATAAAGTGAAGAATGTAATCCACAAACGCTTTACCGTAGGTTGTCATGGCGAAAAGAAATGAGCCAAAAACAACAAAAGTTAGAAGCAGAATTAACGATAAAACCAAGTTCAAGTTAGAAAGATAACGAATACCCTTATCAACACCAGACACAGCAGAAATAATCGACATGGTCATAATAGTGACCAAAGCAGAAATTAGACCGACTGAGCTCGGCGTGGGTGCTTCAGCATTTGGATCATTCATTAACCATCCCATCCCAGTTATACTGTAAATACCGTCAACCAATTGGCTCACACCAAAGCCAATAGTTACTGCAACACCCAGAATATCAACTAAATGACCAATAGGACCATTTGCGGCTTTGCCGAGAATTGGTGTCAACGCTGAACGAATCGTCAATGGCATATTGCGTGAATAGGCATAATAAGCTAGACATAATCCAGTAGTGACATAAATAGCCCAGGCATGGAAACCATAATGTAAAAAGGTATAGCGGTAGGCAGATTTAACGGCATTTTCAGATGAAGCATCGGCATTACCCGCTAATATCTCGGGATTACTCCCCCACAAGCCTAAAGGCTCTGCTGAAGCATAAACCATCAATCCAACACCCAAACCAGCACCAAACATCATTGAAAACCAGGAGAAGTTGGAAAACTCCGGTTTTGCGTCGGGGCCCCCTAAAATTCGTCGGCCTGTTGATGGAATCAGGGCAACTATAAAACAAAGAAAGGCGAACATCCCTACAGCAACAATGTAAAACATATTGAAACCGTTCAATAAGGCTGTATTAGTTTCTGACAAAATCCGGCCTGCCACTTCAGGCTGCATCAAGGCCCAGATGACAAGTAAAACCATACTGAACTTACTTACTAAGGCAATAGGCAGGCTATAACCTTCATAAAAACAGATGGCTGGGTTCTGATCTGAAGATCGGTAAAGGGAGGTTTTGGACTCATAGATACTCCTAAGTTGTAAGATTAAAAAAGCGATTTATTTGAAATTGAAAAGTAACTCTTATGTTCTTGCTTGACTTATCCCAGTGCTACGGCGGTGGCTTCATTTTGAATATGTTCTTTAAATTTTTTTGCTGCTGGATTAAGCCGATGCTTTATATGTTGAATAATAAACAGTCGACGTTTTGCAGATTGATCAGTGAGTGGTATGAATTTGAGATTTTTATCCTCAGGAAGAGCCGTTCGTGGCAAGACAGTCACGCCAAACCCTTCATAAATAAAACTCAACAACGATGCAATATTAGGAATGTGTAATTTCGCATTTTTCCTGAGATGCTCAAGATATGGGTTATCGATCAACTTGATTAAGTCGTTGCTGATAAAATTCTCATGCGCTAATTCTTCCAATCTAAGCGGTTTCCGTTTATTGGCTAATGTATCGCTAGCCTCACAAACCACACCAAGTGGCTCTTCGATGATTAATTCCGCTTTTAGTCTACTTGTACCACCAATTTGACTCGCTACGCCAAAATCAACAATACCGTTTCTCACCGCCTTATTAATCAAATCAGAATCCATATCACGGATTTCAATTCGAGCATCAGGTAGTTCCGAACTAAACCTCTTAACAATTTTAGGTAACAATTTTGTCGAAAATGATGGCACTGAGGCGATTCGAACCGTGCCGAAATTCCCCTTAGCATAACGCTGAATCATTTCAATCGAGTCATCAAAATCTTTTAATGCATTGCGGGATTGTTCCAGGACGAAATGTCCCAAAGGCGTTAATACCGATTTACGGTCAGTTTCAAACAGCTCATTCCCTAGTAATTCAGTAAACTGTTTTAAGGACATGGAAATAGCTGAAGGTGTTCGATTCAAAATTTTCGCAGCGTCACTCAGTGATCCGGTTTCCGCTACGACTTTGAAGGTTCGCATATGATCAAGTTTTGTATGCATCTAATTATTATATTTCAATTTTTTTGAAATATGATTAAATTATTTTAGATAAACAGAAATTAGGGTTTTTGTCTATAATACTAGGCCGAATCGAAATCACCACTAATGGAAACAATCGAATGAAATCTAATTACATCGCGGGAGAATGGCTCACATCTGATCAACAAGTTGAAAATCGTAGTCCCTCTGATACTTCCGACTTGATTGGTGTTTATGCTCAAGCTGATTCTTCACAGCTTGAAAAAGCGCTCGATGCCGCTGAGCAGGCACGTAAGCAATGGGCCGGTGCTGGTCTTGAACAACGCCAAACCATTCTCAATGCAATCGGTGAAGAATTAATGTCTCGCTCGGTTGAACTCGGCGAATTACTTTCACGAGAAGAAGGTAAACCTCTTGCTGAAGGCAAAGGTGAGGTGTATAGGGCTGGTCAGTTTTTTACATATTATGCTGCGGAAGTCTTAAGACAAATTGGTGATACGGCTGATTCTGTTAGAGCTGGTGTGGAAGTATTTGTGAATCGTGAACCAGTTGGTACAGTCGCGATCATTTCACCCTGGAATTTTCCGACTGCCACTGCGGTATGGAAAATTGCACCTGCATTAGCATTCGGTAATGCTGTAATTTGGAAACCGGCGAACCTTGTGCCTGCTTCAGCGGTAGCACTCGCCGAGATAATTGATAAACAAACTGATAAGGGTCTACCTAAAGGGTTGTTTAATCTGGTTATGGGTTCGGGACGTGAGGTAGGACAACAATTGATTGAATCACCGGCTATTAACGCCATCAGTTTTACTGGTTCCGTTGAAGTAGGAAAAACAATTGCTAAAGCTGCGATTAACAATTTGACAAAAGTACAAATGGAAATGGGATCTAAAAATGCCTTGGCAGTCATGGATGATGCCAATATGGATACGGCCGTTGCCTGTGCACTTAATGGAGCTTTTGGCGGTACCGGGCAAAAATGTACAGCTTCATCACGACTAATTGTTCATTCGTCGGTGCACGATGAATTTGTCGAGCGATTGATTAAAGGTGCAAACGCAATGGTGGTTGATCATGCCCTAAAAGATGGGACACAAATGGGACCGGTGGTAAGCGAAGGTCAACTAAACCAAAATCTTGAATATGTTGAGCTGGCGAAAACGGAAGGTGGCACCTTAGTTTGTGGTGGTGAACGTCTTGAACGTGAAACTGAGGGTTATTACATGAGCCCAACTGTTTTCACCGACACCATAAATGATATGCGTGTTAATCGTGAAGAAATATTCGCCCCGATGACTTGTGTGATCAAAGTTGATTCCTATGAGCAGGCGCTGGAAACAGTAAACGATACTAATTTCGGATTAACCTCAGGTATCATTACTGAATCATTAGCTAAAGCCAGTCACTTCAGACGTAATGCAAAAACAGGATGTGTCATGGTTAATCTACCAACAGCAGGCACTGATTATCATGTTCCATTTGGTGGTCGCGGCGATTCCAGTTATGGTCCGCGCGAACAAGGTCAGTACGCCGCTGAGTTTTATACTACGGTAAAAACTAGCTACATCCACTCTGGGAACGTTTAATGAGCGTTAACTATCGCATCGACGGTCTGCAATATGCCAACTGGAGTGAAAAAATCTTCAGGCAAATGCGTGAAGGTGATGTTGATGCTGTCCATGTCACCATTGCTTATCATGAGAATTTTCGTGAAACAGTATTAAACGTTGAGCAATGGAATCGTTGGTTTGAGCAATACAGTGATTTGATTGTCCACGCCAAATTTGCCGAAGATGTAACACAAGCCAAAGAAACTAATCGCACAGCGATTATTTTTGGCTTTCAGAATCCCTCACCTATCGAAGATGACATCGGCCTGGTAGAAATCGTTTACACCCTTGGTGCCCGATTTATGCAACTGACCTATAACAACCAATCCTTGTTAGCCACGGGTTGTTATGAAAGTGAAGATACTGGCATCACTCGCATGGGTCGTGAAATCATTAAAGAAATGAACCGTTTAGGTTTAGTCGTCGACATGAGTCATTCGGCTGATCGATCGACCATCGAAGCCTGTGAAATCAGTGAAAGACCAGTTGTGGTTACACATGCCAATCCAAAGTCCTGGCATGCGGCACTCAGAAATAAAACAGATGAAGTATTAAAAGCGATTGTCCAAAGTGGCGGCATGTTGGGTTTTTCGCTCTACCCTCATCATTTAAAAGACGGTAGCCAATGCACGTTGGAGAGTTTTTGTACGGCAATCGCGCAAACGGCAGAGTTGATTGGCGCCGAACACCTGGGCTTGGGCTCTGATTTATGCCAGGATCAGCCTGATTCGATTGTTGAGTGGATGCGTATGGGTCGCTGGACTAAACAAATGGATTATGGCGAGGGCTCTGTGTCAAATGCTGGCTTCCCAGCTATGCCCAGTTGGTTTAACGATAACCGTGACTTTGGCAATATTGAAAAAGGCTTACAGCAGGTGGGGTTCAATGACGATGAAGTACACGGTATTATGGGTAACAACTGGTTTAAGTTTTTTCAGGATAATTTTACGGCAAAAGGATAATGGAGCAGCAGTCACACGCGAGTGACCTAAAACACCTTTGGCGCCCGGCCGCTCAGGTGATGAAACTGGCTAGAATGGGCAGTGCCCATCAATGTCGCCTATCATTCATGCGTACTCTGCTTAGGCAGTTAAAAAAAGAAAATTGGAAGTTTGAACGCGCTCAATGGCAAATCGATTCCAATGGAGTTGGTCATGCTGTCTATTCAGCCATCGGCCCAAAACGCACTTATTCCCTGGTTGTATTTGCTCACGATCTCCCTGAAGAAATGCGTTCTGATCGAGTTATTGCTGAAGCCTGGGATGCGACCTTTACTTTATATGACGGTGTTCCAACTGATTCCGATATAGAGCGATTAAGTAAAAATGTTCCACTGCAAGAGGCAGGTCGAATTTCAAGCTCGGAAATTAGCTTGTCACGGGCAAACCGCTCAGTGCGAATGTTTAATTCGATTGTGGCCTCGCTGGCGATCGGACAACAGCCCGATAGAAAAGAACTAGAAAAGGTCGGTTATTTAATGCGAACTACTGCCGTTTACGGTGCGGGTAAATTTGGAGCAGCCGATAGAGATTTAGTCTGGCAACGAAAAGAATTATCAGCGCCGTTTCGCGCCGAAATGCTAAGTGTTTGGTTAACACGGGCATTTACCGTGGATTTGGTCGAACACCTCGCAAAGGCTAAAGGTGGTGACAAAGCTGTAGATTTGGACCCTGATCTAAAACGTTGCCTTGGTGTAGGCAATTCAACCGGATTAGGTATGGCACCCTTTCTGGTTAATCATCCAACATTGATTAATAACTGGATTGTTGCCAGAGAAGAAGCACTGGCCAGAGTCCGTAGTCTCAAAACTGCAGACAATAAACAGATTCTGGAATTTAAAGATTTTGTGACCAGGGCACAGTTAAATGCACAGCAATGGTATTCACAGCATCCAATCCAAAAACCTAAAATCGAACAGCTTAAACATGACGTCGAACGATTGCAAAATCAGCTAAACGATTTCGATTTCACCCAAGATTATCCCTGGGACAAGTTATATCTATGGGCAGAACAACATCTGTCGTTGGAAGGTCAGGAACAACTTGCCATGTTGTTGATGGAACCTTATGGTGAACTGGTAGATGGTTTGACCGAATGTATGACTGCTGACGAAACACGGTTGCCACTGATCAATGGCCGTATCACGGTAAAAGCAATGCGTGAAATAATTGAACAATCTTATGATTGGGCGTTGCCTACAGATTATTCGATTGATGATAACCGAAGCCGGTTTTGGTATGTCTCTGAGGAAAAATTAGAACCCCGGCTCGGGGAACGTTTTGATGAACCGGGCATGGAGCTCGAACAACCATTATGCATCAGTTGGCACGTGAGTCAGTTCTATCATGCATTAAGCAATACTGAAAACAAAAAATTACTGGCTGAATTTCTACTCGAGCAGCCACAGTTTCGTCATATCGCACGGCGTATTCAACAATATGAATATCATCCTTACATGGAAATTCAAGATAACTTGATTGCTGCTGATATGTTGCCCATCGATATGCTGAGGCTCAAACTTTCATTTTTTGGTGCTACCAAGTTTGATCCCCGCTCGGATCGATGGGTCAGAATTAACATGTTTCAGTATGCCCCTTTCCCGGATGAACTAGCCCGGCTACCGGAAGATGACTGGGCTTATCCACCTTTGCCTGAACAGGCTTAATGATCTATTCACTCAATGAAATCGATGCGCACTGCAAAAAAGCCGCACGTGGCGTGGGTTTTGAATGGGGTTATGCCGAGGATATTGGTAAAGTTGCACGCTGGTTAGCGGCCTATGAACTTCCAGGTGTTAGCCTTGTTCGTCATTACTTAACTCAAATTGAAAAATCAGCCGAGTCTTATAGCTCCCCTGTTATTACTAGTCAAAATAAGATTCAGACTAATAATACAAATTTATGCCCCATACAAACCGGGTGCTATTTAGCTGATGTTTTATCTATCAGTGCTGATCAAGAATGCTCATTTGAGCAATTAGGATTTCCTTTGCTTTTGCTACCGTTTTTAGCAAGACTGGCCGATCAGACTAAGTTAAGTGTCCATTATTCCTATAACGATAATCAATTTCATTATGGTGAAGGGAAATTAAAATGTAATACGATCAAGACACTGACTTGTGATTATGTTGAACATGCAAAATGTATTTTTACTTCTGAGTCTGTGGATGGGAAAGATGCCCGTGTTATCGGGCAAGAAATTATTGATACAGATTGGAATCAATTAAATAACTATGCTTGCAAAACCTATGTACCTGCCACAGAAGCATCCAGGCGCGGAGCAGGTCCAAGTGACTAAAACTTTTGAGGAACCCAAAGATGAGCAAAATAAATTTATCATTAGAACAAGTCTACAAACTTGCTTATGACTGCATGGTAGCCAATGGCTGCGATCATGATAACGCAACGGCATTGGCTGAAACCATGACGGCGGCAGAACGGGATTGTTGTCATGCTCATGGTCTGTTCCGCTTACCCGGTTACGCTGCATCACTCAAAAGCGGCAAAGTAAAAGGTGATGCCAAACCGAGCATCAAACAAGTTGCACCGGCTGTCTTGCAACTTGATGCGCATAATGGCTATGCACCATTAGCATTGAAAGCGGCCACAGGGCCGCTTGCTGATTGCGCCAAAGAGAACGGTATTGCGGCGATGGCACTGATTCGGGTTCATCATTTCGCAGCTCTTTGGATGGAAATAGAGGCACTGGCTGAACAAGGTCTGGCGGCTTTTGCCTTCACAGCTTATAAACCTGCGGTTGCACCACCAGGCGGTACCAAACCTATCTTCGGCACTAATCCGATGGCTTTTGGATGGCCCAGAAAAGACCAACCCCCAATGGTATTTGATCAAGCCTCTGCTGCTATAGCCAGGGGTGAAGTCATGATTGCTGCCCGTGAAGGTCATCAATTACCCGAAGGTGTTGGAATTACCAAAGACGGTAAGCCCACAACTGATCCTAATGAAGTGCTTGAAGGTGCAATGTTGACATTTGGCGGATACAAAGGAGCTTCAATAGCATTAATGATAGAACTATTGGTCGGACCACTACTTGGTGAAGCAGCCAGCTTTGAAGCAGCTCAAAGGGATAATAATGATGGTGGCCCACCGCAAGGCGGTGAATTGTTGATTGCTATTGATCCGACAAAATTCGGCCATACAGACGATCCTTATGCACATGCTGATCGATTATTTAAGGAATTGTTAAGTCAAGACGGTACCAGACTTCCAGGTCAGCGCCGACAGCAGAATAGAGAAAAAACTAAAGCCGATGGCATCAATATTCCGCAAAGTCTAATGGATAAAATTGAAGAATTATCAGCCTGAGAAGACTAACAAATCAAAACTCCCAACAGCGATTGCTTGCCCATTCGGGTATAAAACCGCGGTAAGGAAACCTCCGCTCATTGTCATTCCGCACACATTCGGGCATAAAACCGTAGCGGAGGAATCTATCAGGTATTGAAACGATAAAATTGCAGTAGCTGCGCAAGTTCAACAATTGTCAACGCTGGTTCTGTCAGCCACGGTGAAATTTGATGACCACAGCCTGTATCGATATTGGTTATATTGCTGAATGCACGGGGTTTATCTATCGGTGTGTGGCCACAAAAAATAAAATCCACATCCGCTATCCTTTTGTCAGTAAAAGCTTCAAAATCCCTTTCCCATAATGCCCAGTTTTGAATAATCTGGTCATTTTCAACTCTGTTATTAAATTCTGACCACGAATAATATGGATATGGTAAAGCATGAACTAAACCAACTTTACCTGCCAAAGATTCAATGGTAATCAAAGCATATAGCTGAGATTCAATAACGCTAACAATTTCTGATCTCATGCCTTGGGCAAGTTCTTGCCACCAGCCTCCACCATTGGGAAACCAAAATTCTCTTTTTAGTTTTTCGACTGCATGGCAATTAACTAACATCCATTCATGATTGCCAGCAATTGAATGAAACCAATCTTGCTTTATGAATTCAGTTACACGATGGCTTGATGGACCACGATCAACTAAATCACCAACACAAAATAATCGATCCTGACTTTGATCAAACCCAAGCTGTTCGAGAGCATGTTCTAGATTTTCAAATTCACCGTGAATATCACCGGCGACAAAGTCTCTGCCCTTAGCATTGAATTCGAATCCAGTTATTGTCCAGGGATAACGCCACATCATGGTATTGCTAATTTTGACTCAGACTAAATGACTAATCTTTTCTTAAGCCAATAACCCAGCGTTTCTAATAAGCGATCAGCAGATTGAGTATCACCACTATCTCGGCAATGTTGTAGATGCTCAACTAAAAGACTACTGATAAATATACGGGCCAACGAAAAAGCTAATTTACGAGCATTAGCTTCCATTACATCGGTATTATTACTCTGCAAAAAGTTCTGAGTTTGTTCTAATGCTTGATTAATTTCCGAGCATTCATCTTTGATTGCTTCATCCGTAGCAAGGGTTAGTCTAGTTTGTATGTCTTCAGCAAAACTTTTAATAACTTCCGGTTTTGCTAAAACTCTGAGCACATCCAGACTAAGTACATTTGTCGTGCCCTCCCAAATGGGTAATACCTGGGCATCGCGTAATAATGCAGGTAAGCCTGTATCTTCGATATAACCCGCACCACCGAAACATTCAATCACTTCACTCATCACACTCACGACCTGCTTACCGGTGTATAACTTGGCAATCGGTGTCAGTAAACGCAATAGCAGCATTTCTTGTTGGCTAATTCGCTCAGTTTCCTGCTTACCAAGCAACAACCCGGCTTGAAATACTAAATGTAATGCCCCCTCAAATTCATATTGCAACTCGTTCAATGTTTGAGCATGCAATGGAAGATTAATTAACTTTTTGCCGAAAGCTTTTCGCTTTTGAGAATAGTCATTGGCTAGAGCCAGACCACGGCGCATATAAGCTACAGCACAGACTGCATTGTAAAGACGTGTCACATTTAACATGCTAGCGACCGTCTTAATTCCCTCACCGGCTTTGCCTATTATGATTGCAGGAGTACCTTTAAGTGTTAGTTCTGCTGTTGGCATTGCTCGAGTACCAAGCTTATCTTTAAGTCGATGAATTTCTATATTATTCAATCGACCTTGCTTATCACGAACCTCCAGATAGAAAAGGCTTAGTTCGTTTGCACCATCAATTTTTGCCAAGGCTAGCGCCATGTTAGCAGTGGTTGCAGAGGTAAACCATTTAGTCCCATAAAGTCGGTATTGGTTGTTATTGAACTTAGCTATTGTTGTAGTACCACTTACATCCGATCCGCCTGTTCGTTCTGTCATCCATTGGCCGGATGTCCAAAAATTTTTTGGATCGCGAGAAGTCAATTTACTAAATGCGTCAACGGCTATTTGATTATCTGTGAAACGTTCTAATACTTGTGCTGCGCCATCTGTCATCGCTAACGGACAGCTAACCATTGCTGATGAAGGGTGAAATAAATATAAACGTGTAAACTGATGTAAGCGAGAAAATTCTGCCTGCTTACGTCTATAGGCTGTGGCAACAACTCCCTCATTTGCAGCCACATCATGTAAAACCTTCCAGGCATCTGAGATTTCGATATGATCAATCCGCTTACCCCAGCTATTATATTGGATTAACTCCGGTGGATTAGCTTCAGCACTGTTAGCTAGCTCAAGAATATCCCCAGCAACTCGTTGGCCTAACTGAATTAAACTTGGCTCAATTTCTTTATAAATCTCATCAGGTAATCGCCAACTTAAAAATGAACGTAATATAACGTCATCAACAAACTGATTGCCTAATTCTGGACCATCCTGGAAGAATTCAGCGAATGAATTTGAATCATTCATAACCCATGCGTTGATGCCACTGACTCAAAGACTCGTCCGGATATTCATCAAAGAATTTATCTTCGTTTGAATTTGGTAAGTGAACCCAATTGCTCTTGTAATTGAGCATGATATGAGTAAGTGCAGCCGGTTCAGGTAAATCAGTGTCAATAATAGAAGGATAGGGATGAAATAATTCCGGCCAACGCTCATCCCAATTCCACAAACCACTGGAACAATTTCTACAAAAGTGACGACCGGAAACTTTACCTATTCCAGGCGTTGAATGATAAGTCTTAGAACCAGGATGATAGACATCGATAAATTCTTCGCCGGTTAACTCAATTGAATCAAAATCGGCACCGATATTAATACCATAGCCACTGCTACCATTCAGCTTACGGCAAATCGAGCAATAACATTTCAAAAACGGCACGGGTTCAGAAGACTGACAAGAAAATCTAACTTTATTGCAATGACAAGAGGCTTGAAGCTTCATTATTTAATATCTGAGTTCACTGATATTAATTATATTATGAATTTATATCTATCGTATCTAAACGTTGTACAAGGTTCATTTCCAATGAATTAGTAGCTCAGTTTTTTTCTTTAGTATTAGTCGTTTTCCGTAGAATTTTCAATTCCATGCGTTCCAACCTTTCAATGGCATTTTCATCCTTCAATGCTCTAAGTGTTTCGGTAAGATTCCTTATTGCAAGCAACGTAGACGGATGCTCCTCCCCCAGCACCTGTTGACGAATAGCTAATACTTTCTCCCCCAATGATCGAGCTGATTCGTAATCACCTAAGTCATAGAGCGTCGATGCCAGATTACTCATTGACGTCAACGTGTCAGGATGCTCCTCCCCCAGTACCTGTTGACAAATGGTCAAAACCTTCTCTCCCAGTACTCGAGCTGCCTCATAGTCACCCTGATGATTGAAAGTCGATGCCAAATTACTCATTGAGGTCAACGTGGCAGGATGCTCCTCCCCCAGTACCCGTTGACGAATGGCCAATACTTTCTCCCCCAATGATCGAGCTGCCTCGTTGTCACCCTCAAAATCAAGCGTCGACGCCAAATTACCCATTGACGTCAACGTATCAGGATGCTCCTCGCCCAACACTCGTTGACGAATGGCCAATACTTTCTCTTCCAGCACTCGAGTCGCCTTGTAATCTCCCTGATCATAGAGCGTTAAAGCCAAATTAGCCATCGAGGTCAACGTATCGGGATGTTCCTCACCCAGCACCCGTTGACGAATAGCCAAGACGTTCTCTTCCAGCGATCGAGCTGCTAAGAAATCGCCCTGACGATTGAGGGTTGTCGCTAGATTAGCCATTGAAGTCAACGTGTCAGGATGCTCCTCCCCCAGTACCCGTTGACGAATAGCCAATACTTTCTCTTCCAGCGCTCGAGTCGCCTTGTAATCCCCCTGATCATAGAGTGTCAAGGCCAAGTTACCCATCGAGGTCAATGTGTCAGGATGCTCCTCCCCCAGTACCCGTTGACGAATGGCCAATACTTTCTCCCCCAACAATCGCGCTGCCTCATAGTCACCCTGACGATTGAGCGTCAAAGCCAAATTAGCCATCGACGTTAACGTGGCGGGATGTTCCTCTCCCAACACCTGTTGACGAACTGCCAAGACCTTGTTTTCCAGCGATCCCGCTGCCTCATAGTCACCCTGACGATTGAGCGTCAAGGCCAAATTACTCATTGAGGTCAACGTGGCAGGATGCTCCTCACCCAGTACCCGTTGACGAATAGCCAAGACCTTCTTTTCCAGTGATTGAGCTGCCTCATAGTCACCCTGACGATTGAGCGTCAAGGCCAAATTACTCATTGAGGTCAATGTGTCAGGATGCTCCTCACCCAGCACTCGTTGACTGATAGCTAAGACTTTCCCGCCAAACGATTGAGCTGCTTCGTAGTTCCCCTGATCATTTAGGGTCAACGCCAAATTACCCATCGAAATCAGCGTGTCAGGATGTTCCTCACCCAACAATTCTTTTTGTTTTTTAAACAACACCTGATATTTCTCCCTTGCATCTGCATACCTACCAGCTTCAGAAAGGAAATCGGCAAGTTTATTGGTTAACTTAAATTCTCTATCAAGGTTATTGTCATCAAGCTTTTGATGCAGCTCTAGTTGTTCTTCCAGGATACTGATAATCTGATTTCTTTGTTTAATAGGATTAATATTCTGTTTTTGTAGATTACGAGCCTGATCGGCTAGTTTATCGATTTGATCCCTAATTCTAGCCTTCTCTAGGTTTTCCCAAGGCGCATAACCAGGTTGCAACCATCTTAAAAAATCCCGATAAACTCGATCCAGTGTAAATCGATCACTATCTAGATTTAGGGCAGCTACTTTTTCACCGTAAGCCAGATCAGTACTGTGTGGTACCTGGATTTCATCAAAATACTCTTTTAGCTTACATTCAACATCAAAGGATTCACTCAAAACCTCCTCAAACATTGGCTGATAACCTTTAATATCTTGATTGGGTAAACCATGCCGCCAACTGTCACGCAAGGTTTGATCTTCAGCATCGATTCTTGACGCCAATGGATAAATCATCAAAGGACGACCATCTTCTGATTGGCGACGGTAATTGATTGAGTTTTTGACCAGTTTGTAAACACCAGTCAGACTTTGTTTATTGGGTGTAAAGACGACAACCAGTTTTTCTGGTAATAAGCTGGTGCAAATACCACTGACATCAGTTTGCCCAGTTCTTGAATCTACTAAAACATAATCAAATATTTCAGTCAATTTTTCGGCGAAAATCTCAAAAATATCGGATGAGTTTAAAAACAGTTCTTCCCAGTTAAAGGTGCTGACTTTTTCATTATAAGCTTGATCGAATTTTCCTGCTTTTATCAAAGATAAATTCCGGACATTTGTTTGCATCACGTACTTTTCAAAATCAAGTTGCGCAAAAATATCTTCATCTTCAATTGATTTTTTACTATCAGTTGAATTGACTAGTTCTTGAATATCAAGAAATAGATCAATCAAACCCAATGGATTTTTAATATCTTCAGGTAATTCTTGCTGGAAATAATAATGAAGCCCGGGTGCCTCTAAGTCCCAATCAATCATCAAAACTTTTTTATTATCTTTATTTTCTTGCGCTAACAAGCATGCCACATTAGCCAATGCCATAGTACGGCCTGTACCCCCCTTATAGGAATAAAAGGTGATAACTTCACCCGCTCTAGTATTTAATAAGTTATCCATTTACACGACCTGGAAACTGTTGTCCCTGTGCCTGCTTCTCTAACAACCATTCGTTTTCACTTTGAAACGTAGGCAACTGGAATTGGCTGCAATCAAACTGGTGATTAGAAGATGCTAGTTTATTAGTTAACTCTCGATATCTATTACATATTTCGTCGGCGATTTGTCTTACTTTAGGTCTAAATTTATTATTTAATATCATCCTTCTTTGACCCAATCTGAATTTTCGAAAGTCACAATAATGGATATGTTGGGATATAGATTGAGGTATGTCCTCATCCCTACCTGCATAAATAACTGGAATAATAAAACTATTGTTTTTTGCAATACCAAATTTTTCACGTCGAAATTTATCAACTTTATGCATCCCGGCATATTCACGTTGACAATACTCACTTTTTGTGTAGAGGGGGGATAAAACGGTAATCATACAAACACTGCTACAAATCGCTTCAGCCAACGCCTCATTAAATCTAAACCCTGGTTTTAGCCGATTTTCATCAACATAAACTTCTTGTTCAAGTCGTGCATCCAGACATTCATTGACCGCCTCTTCTAATTGCTCAATAAACGCTCCTGTTGATCTTCTTTTACTGTGTGCGTAGCTGATAAAACATGCGTGCTTGATCGTCATGATTACTATAAACCCAGTTTAATTTTATTTTTAATTATCTAGTTAAATTGATTTTTGTACATATTAGTACTGTTTTAAAATTATTTCTAGTTCAGATTCTGCATTTTTAATATACAAATTCTAATTTTTTGACATCATGTAGTAATATTTTTCAATTCAACCAGAGGAAATGACCATGACTGCCAAGCAACGTGCTGATAAAAAACCGCCTTATAAAATTCTTGCATTAGATGGAGGCGGTATTCGTGGCGCTTTAACGATTGAAGTGTTAGGTAAGATTGAAACAATTGCAAAAGACAAAGGTCATAAATCTTTGTCGGATTATTTTGACTACATCGCTGGAACGAGTACGGGTGCAATTCTGGCCGCTGGTTTATCGCTAGGCTGGTCTGTCGCTAAGTTGCGGAAATTTTATGAAGACAGTGGTGAGAGAATGTTTGACAAGAGATTTATTCTCAACCGAATTAAATCCACTTACAATTCCCGTCCCTTAACAAAGTTGTTAAAAAAAGAAATTGGTGCTGATGTCACTTTAGGTAGTAACAAGATCAAAACCTTACTTATGATGGTTATGCGTAATGCCACGACTGACTCATCTTGGCCTGTTTCCAATAATCCTTACGCGACTTTTAATGATCCTGACAGGGAGGATTGCAATTTAAATATTCCACTGTGGCAACTCGTCAGAGCAAGCACAGCTGCTCCCGTTTACTTTCCTCCTGAGCGAGTGAAATTGGGAAACAAGCAATTTTTGTTTGTCGATGGTGGCATCACTACCTATAACAATCCGGCTTTTCAAACGTTTATGATGGCAACCACTGAACCTTATGGTTTGAACTGGAAACCTGGTGTTAAAAATATACTAATTGTCTCAGTTGGAACAGGCTCTAATCCTTTAGCAAATGCAGACCTTGCGGCAAGTGATTTAAACGTGTTTTATAACGCAACAAAGTTACCTTCAGCTTTAATGAATGCAGCAGCCCAGGAGCAAGATTTTCTTTGCCGAGCATTTGGGAAGTGTTTATCCGGTGAACAAATTGATTTAGAAATTGGAGATATGTGTGTCAATAATAAAGAATCAAAGCCTGGTGGACCGGTGTCTCCTAAATTATTCAGTTATGTCAGATACAATGCCGAACTCACAAGAGAAGGCTTGGATAAATTGGGTCTCAGTGAGATTGAACCAGAAGACGTCCAAAAACTAGATTCAGTTGCTGGTCTTGAAGATTTACAAAAAGTCGGTAACGCAGTTGCTGGCACTTATGTGAAAGAAGAACATTTTAAAGGGTTTTAGTCATTCACTTACTTCGTATGTACAGCAGATCAATTTGGTCGAATTTGCAGTTTAAACTAAACAAACTTTCAAAACCCATTTGCTCAATCAATTAGCCAAACACGCTAATTTTTTTTAATAATATGGGGTTCTCTACATCAATGAACTAATATAATACGAACTCTTATTTTATTTATACCAGAGTTAAATCATTCATGAGAAAACAATATCGAAAGAAAGATAATCAGTTTGTTATTGCCGTAAAAATTGAACTAGATACCGAAGGATTTACTTATCAAAAGTGGGGAGCCACACAAAATTGCAAACCTGGTGACTGGCTGGTTAAGAATGGTGATGACACCTATACCATTGACCAAGAAGTTTTTAATAATACTTATCGCCAGGTGGCCGATGGAAAATTCGTCAAAACGACTCCAATCTGGGCCGAGATTGCTCAACAAGACGGCAGCGTCAAAACTAAAGAAGGCGAATCACATTACAAGGCTGGTGACTACATCGTTTCGAATAACGAAGACGGCAGTGATGCTTATTGCATAACTGCAAAGAAATTTACACAAATGTATCAATTGGTTAACTAATTGAATTTCAATAAATAATCAGGATCAGATTGCAATATAACATTTGAATCGATTGAGCCTGTGAGCTGTGTTTCTCCACGTTTAGACGGTTTCTTCTAATTCGTCGTTATGTACAACTTCGTTCTTGTTTTCTACATTATAAATCAATAATAAAGGTTTCTTTATTAATCCTTCCCTCAATTGAAGTTAAATTTACCTCAATTCAACGGTTAATTAATTATCAAATCCTTCTGTCTCTTCGGGCACATTAAACACTGATCCTATTAGACATATCGTCTCATTCGCCTATTCAAGCGATAAAAACCAGCTAGGTGATAAATATCTATATATTAATATTTTAAATAATAAAATGATTAGTATTAATTTTACAAATACAGCATTATTTGGATAATGGGAATTGTTCACACACTAAATACTTTAAAAAAGGAGATAATGATGAACAAAGCTAATCAAAATCACACAGAACCTGAGATAGTTACTAACTTACCAAAAGCTAAAATCCATGCTGAAAGAAAAAGCCCAATGCCTCGCAGCATAGCTGCAGGAAAGAGTCCAAATCCGCGCAGCATTGCAGCTGGACGAAGGCCTACAAGTTAGTTTCGCTTAACTCTCCCGATTTTGGCAAGGCTATTTGCTTTGCCAAAGTCTATAAATCAATAACCCTTTTCTCTCTCAAGATGGCATACTCAACACAGAATAAATAACCAGAAAGAAGTAATGCTTCGTTTCAACGACGAAAAAAAGAACAAAAAATTAATACTAGAAGGGACTCACAGAAGCGTATCAGCACAAGATACCATCGAATTTATTAAACCCCACCTCAGAGCTGCCGGTATTACCAGAGTGGCAAATATTACCGGACTGGACTTTCTTGGCATTCCAGTCATTACTGTAAATCGACCAAATTCACGGTCCGTCACCGTTGACCAAGGCAAAGGAATTTCAATTGAAAATGCGCTTGCCTCCGGGTTGATGGAATCAATCGAAAGTTATCATGCAGAATATATTGATTTACCATTAATTTATCGAGAAAGATCTAAACTGGTTGAGAAATTTCAGACTTTAAACATTGAACAGCTTCCCAGACCAGAACACAGTCATTATGATAATCGACTTTCGATATTTTGGATTAACGCATTTGAACTCGTAGAAAACGTTGAAAAACTAGTTCCTTATGAATTGGTCCATACGAATTTCACAATCCCAACTCATGCGGGTAGTTGGTGCTTTTATCCCAGTTCAAATGGCCTTGCCTCAGGTAATACGATTGAAGAAGCAATCAGTCATGGTATTACTGAAGTCATTGAACGCGATTCGTTAGCCATTTGGGAAACAAATGAAACTTTTTATTCAGAAAATAGAAGAGTCAATCTTGAATCTATAACTGATCAAATCAATCGTGATCTAATTGAGAGAATTATTAGTAAAAACATGTCATTAGCTATATGGGATATCACATCTGATATTCAAATCCCATGTTTCGTTTGTTGGATACTCGATAATAATGACTCGAATGAATTAACTTCTATCGGCTCTGGTTGTCATCTATCAAAAAGCGTTGCCTTGTCCCGAGCCATCACTGAATCAGCACAAAATCGATTGGCTCTGATTTCAGGATCACGTGATGATATTCAAGAATCTGACTATGACCCGGTTGATGAAGATATTAAAAGTGCTCGCCAGGCTATTATCAATAACCAAATACAACGACGTTCTTATTTAGATGTGCCAACATACGAGGCCGAAACACTTACAGAAGACTTGCGGATATTAAAGTCACAACTAATCAAAGCTGGCGTGGAAGAAATTTTGGTCGTTGACCTAACTAAATACGGTGAATTCAATGTTCCAGTCTCCAGGGTAATTATTCCTGGACTTGAACCTGACCCAGAATGCTTTGGGTACACGCCGGTATTACGTGCTAATACAGGATTCATAAAATAACACATGAAAATATATATTTTCATTGGACCAACGATTTCAATCTCCGAAGCAGCTCAACATCTCGACGCCGTTTATTTACCGCCTGTTCGTCAAGGTGATATCTATAAACTACATATAAAAGAACAACCGGATATTATCGGTATTATTGACGGTTATTTCGAACAGGTTCCATCTGTGTGGCATAAAGAAATCTTATGGGCAATGATGAATGGCGCCCATGTGTTAGGGGCTTCAAGCATGGGGGCAATTCGTGCTGCTGAACTAGACGATTACGGAATGATTGGAGTAGGTCATGCTTATGAATATTTTAAAAGCCAACTTTTAACAGACGACGATGAAGTTGCACTTAAACACGGTCCCCCTGAACTCAACTATCTAGCCCTTTCAGAACCCATGTTCAACATACGTGTCACACTAGCTCAAGCAGTTAATGAACGTATCATCAACAATGAAACTTTGGATGATCTAATTCAGGTTTCTAAAGAAATGTATTACGGTGACCGAATGTATGAAAATATCATTTCTAAACTGAATTCCTATTCATCGAACACTAAGAAACAACTATTGGATTGGCTATCGGAAAACAAAATCGATCAAAAGAAGCAGGATGCCATCGCTTTACTTCAACTTTTAAATCACTCTCCCGAAAAGTTTTCTAAACCAGCAAAACCTGATTTTTATTTTGAGTACACAGATGCTTGGGACAATTTCACCAAATCCTACTCTGAGTAATCCATCTATTAATTTTCAGTCTATATATTTCAATTTAGATAATGAAATTTAATCAGAATCTTCAAGGCATATCCTTAATGATAATCGGTGTGTTCTTCATGACGTTAATGGATGCTGTGGCGAAATACATTGTTGATGAGAATATAAACCCTATACAAATCATCACTATCAGAAGCCTAATAATTATTTTGGTTTTTATTATCTATCTTCATTTAAAGTCCAAACTACATATTCTAAAAACAAACTCTCCAAAGCAACATTTTTTCAGAGGGTGTGTTGGTTTTTTAGTCCCCTTTTTATTTTTCTCTTCGCTTAAGTATTTACCCTTGGCAAATGCGACTGTGACATTGTTTTGCTCTACATTTTTCATCTCAATTTTATCTAAGTATATTTTGAAAGAAGAAGTAAGCACTCGACAGTGGTTGGTAATCATAGTTGGCTTTCTGGGTGTATATGTTGCCATAAATCCAGAACAATCTAATGAGCTTAAGGGGTATATACTTGCGCTATTATCCAGCTTCGCTTATGCATCGCTATTTGTTTACGGCAGGTATTTATCCTTCAGTGAAAAAGTCACCACACTTGTATTTACATTTAATCTCGTCATGGGTCTAATTGGGTTGGTTTTTCTGCCATTCGTATGGCAGCCATTTACCAGTGAAACATTTAGTTTGATAATCATCATGACTCTTATTTCACTTGCCAGTCATTTCGCACTTACAGCTGCACTCGCTAAATGCCCCTTGCCCATCATTGCTCCCTATGAATATACAGCTATTATCTGGGCCGTAATATTAGGATATATTTTCTGGAACCATATCCCCGAAACCAACGTCTGGATCGGATCAGTGATAATAATTTCATGCTGTTTATATGTTGTTAGAGCCAATATAAAAGCTTGATAAGCATTACAAATATTAGTTTCAAACGAAATTATTAAAAATCCCCTCAAATCTCTCGCATGAATTTTTAGAGGAAAAAATACCTTTATAAGTTATTGTTTTTATTGGAAATATTTGGTGGGCCCGGTAGAACTTGAACCTACGACCAATGGATTATGAGTCTAAATGGTCTAACTATGGTTCTTTATTTTTCAATAACTTAGCGAAGGCGTCCGTTGCTAATTTGCATAAGAATGCACTACTGTGCGGGACTTATCCACGCAAAATTCCCGCAGGGGGGGTGTCATTTACATTCCATAAGATTTGCTGTGAATATCTGAATGAACAACTAATTCTAATTTAAAGTATTTTGTTAAATTAGTTAATCTCAGGATACAGTCTAACAGTTATTGAGTTAGCATACTTCATGTCGTCTTTAGATTTTTCTATTTCACCCAATTTTTTCCACACTCTACTTCTAGCTAAATAAGGGTCTTTAATTTGTTGTGGAAGATTTTCAGTCAGCTCAATGGACTTGGTATATTTTTCAAGTGCCAAATCAAAATTTCCTTGTTTTTCATAAATCTGGCCCTGGAAAAAATGTGGAATTGGAGAGATGAGATCATTATCTTCAGACAATTCAAAGTCACTCAATGCTTTATCATATTCTCCAGAATTAAAATAGATACGCCCCCGATTGTTTAAAGCAACATAATTAAATGGTTCCAACTCTAAAGCCTCACTATAATCGCTTAACGCTTTGTCTTTATCTCCTCTATGAAAATGTAGGTTCCCTCTATTAATATATGTAGAAGTATTAAAATCATCGAGATCAAGTGCTTTATTGTAAGAATCCAATGCAAGGTCATATTCCCCATTGTAGAATTTTATTGTGCCCAATAGCGAATAATAACTTGCATTATTTTCATTAAGTTTAATCGCTTTTTTGATATCTTCTTCTGCTTGCTTGTAATCGGCTTTGGATAAATTAATTTTAGTTCTAAAAAAATATGCCTCGTCTAAAAAATGATTTTTCTCGATAAGATAATTTACTTTCTCTAATGCCAGATTATAATTTTCTGGATTTGATCTAGCAGTTAGCGTCAAGTTTTTAGCTTCAAGATATACTTCAGTTACCGATTTCGGCAAAACATTTGCCGAAATAAGAATAAACAAAAGACTAATAGATATTTTTTTCCACATATAAAGTTACCTTAAACTTATATTTAGTTTAACAACATTCAATTAAAATATAAAATAATTTTATTAATGATTTCCACCAGCACCGGGTCCGCTAGTACCGGGTCCATCACCACCAACACCAGTGCCACCTACACCACCATGGTTACCATCACCAGCATTAGGATCACCACCTGCATCAGCAGTTGGACCTTCTTGACCCCCGACCTGTGAAGGTGAAGGGCTGTTATCTCCTGGACCATCCATGACGCCATCATTATTAGAATCTCTATCTGGATCATAACCTGGCTGATTTTGTGCAGCATCCACATCTGACGTATTATTTGAAACATCTTGTGTCCCAGCGTCTACTCCTATAGAAAAATTTAAATCGTGCTGAGTCATAGGTTGAGGTGTCGGTGCCGGTAAACCTGGAAATTGCTGGCCTTGTTCAAACCCATCTTTAAATCCTGGATCTGTTGGACTAACACCATTCACAGGATCAGGGGCTATTCCTGGATTAGCAATATTTCCATCACCTGGCGGGGCATTGGTGCCAATCCCTGGTCTAGTATTATAAAGGGCATCAGCAGCTTGATAATATTTAACTACCGTACTCGCTGCCCCGGTAACCTTCACCGTTTGAGTTCTCAACCCCGGATCAGTAACTTGACGTACAGCATTGCGTATCTGCTCCACTTGCTGATTATTGTATGTCCCTACTTTCTTGTAACCATTCCCAGTAAACACTTTCACTGTAGTTCGATTAAATGAACCATCTCTACATTCGCCACAGTCATAGATTATACGAGCAGGTGCTTCACGTTCATGACCAGTCGGATCTGTAAACGAAAGCGGATTATTCCGCACATAACTGTAGCGATTATACGATTGTAGACTTTTCGTATTTGGAATAATCGAATCCGGGCTCAAAAACCGCCCGATCACCGGATCGTATATTCGCGCTTTCATGTTCACTAAACCCACTTCATCGTCCATTTTGTGCCCGGTAAAACCGATATTGGATGAACTTGTGATTTCTTCATCAAATTCATTCCAAGTCCAGTTGCGGCGTTTGCCCCAAGCATTAAAGCTCAAACGCTCAATCACATTACCGTCATTATCTACAATAACATCAGTTGACCCCAAATGATCTTTAAACAAGTATTGTTTTTCGACTTCCTCATAGGTGCTTTGATAGATGTTACTACTGCCAACTTGCTCGTATTTAATCTCGAGGGTGGCATTGCCCACCGGAATGTAGTATTTCCAGAAAGTTTCATCCCCTTCAGTAATATGCTCCATCTTGCCATCATGATAAAAACGAACATGCTTGCCGCCATTCATGGTAGTTTTGGTAATACGCTGGAATTCAGAACCATAGGTAAAGCTCAACCCTCTAAATGTACCGTTGATATTACTCACCATTTGCTCGGGTTTATTGAACGATGTCCAGCCTACTACCGTCAATCCACTAACAGTTAGATTTCCATTGGCATCATACTCATAATCACCATAAGGATTACGGGTTTTCGTGGGTTCTGGATGGTTATCAATATTATCCACAGACGTTACGGCATGCGGTCCATAGCCGTTTTCACCATAATTCATTTGGCCGACATCAGAACGATAAATCACGTTACCTAAAACATCGTACTCGTAATTGGTATTAATATTAATTGTAGTCGTGCCATCCAATGGGTCTGGCGTAGTGGCCAAATTATTCTCTAATCGATTTAAATTATCGTAAGTAAAAACCTCTGTCGTATTGCGCAATGCATCGCTACGAGAAGTTAAGTTGCTAATCGCATCCCAGTCATAGCTTAAATCCTGAATGATTTCGTTTTGGGCATTCAATAAGCTATTGATTCGAAGCAACTGATTGCGGGTTTCATGGTAATCACGATTGATGCTTACGCCATTGCCATAGTGCTCCTCAGTGACATTGCCCTTGGCATCCATGGCATCAACGACCCATAAATCTTCATTTGTTCCTGTGCCGGTACTGGCATCCCATATTCGCTTGTAGACCTTCTGTAAATAACCGTGTGAGTTATAACTAAACTGAATCCGATCTAACAGACCTGGTATGCCTGTTGACATTCTGCCAGGATAACGCATTTCAACAATTTTGCCATTAGTGTTATAACGTTGATAGCGTGTCATTTGCAGACCATCAATAGTTTCATAGGTATACCTGAGACGACTGATATCATCATAAGTATGACGACGTTTATACCCATTAGGCCCCTTGGTTTCATTCAGCCTGCCAATGCCATCCGCCGCTGTATCATACTCCCAAGTGCTGGTACCCTCAGCCGTTGATCGCTCAATTTTTCGATTGAGTTTGTCGTATTGCGTAGTAATGATTTGATCTTTCGCATCCTTTTGCCAGATGAGGTTACCCAATACATCATATTGATATTCCCAATGCCCCATGTCCGGATCATCATTAGCGATTTTACGGCCCATGTGATCATAACCCGCCTTGACTTGATTACCCATTGGATCGGTTGTGGCAATTAGATTACCGAGTGCATTGTAATCGTAATGCAATTGATTACCGTCTGCATCAATGACTGTTTTGAGCTGGCCAATTACATTTTTGATTTCAGTATGATTTTGACTAAGAGCATTAGTCGTTATAATAGTCAAACCATTATAGGTTTTACGTGTATCCGAGTTATCTGGTTTTCGTGTTAAATACACACGATTAATCGCATCATAATAATATTTAGTCCAATAAACCGTGTCCCCTAGGTAATAGGGCAAGGATTCTTCAACAAGTAATTTCTTCCAGTTGTATTTCTTCTCAGTGACAATCAATCTACCATCAAAACCTTCTTTTTCTTTCTTGATTTCCCGACCAAGCAGGTCAAAGTAAGTCGTAATATCGGGTTGACCTTTGGCGCGATTGATGATCCTTAAGGGTGTGAATCCATAGCCAGTTGTTTTCCAAGTTGTATCCGGGTAATCAACACGGGTCATACGACAGAACTGATCATAACTGGTCGTCGTGGTCAAGTTATTGGCATCCGTCTTGGTCTCAATTCCACCACAGTGACTATCATGGGTATACGTGGTTAAGTGTTGTTCCGCATTTCTTGTTTCGATTACATGCACACCTTTAGCATCATAGGTAGTAGTCGTTAATCGATCTTCGATTCCTTGGCCCTGGAGTAGCTTACTGATTTTATTCCCGAATCCATCATAGCCATACGTCGCCGTCAATCTAACCTCGGGTCGATTTGGTTCTACCACGACCACTTCTGGTTTGCCAAGGTTATTAAACTGTGTTTGCTTTAAGCTGACATGATTCGGCTTGCCGGGCGCATGCTTGGTCACTTTAACTTCTTTTGGCAGACCAATCAGCCAATCTGAAACGCGATTTTCAAACGTCGTTTGGGTTTGAGTATAATAATTGCTGGCCAGATCAATGCTGCTATAGGCGGCACTGCCGGGTACGGTAATCGCTCTAACAAAACGTGGATTATTATATTCGTCATAAGCTTTGTAGGTCCAAACAGACTTAATTGGGGACGTTTGGCCTAGCTCATACTCAATCGAGTATGTCCGAGCTATACGAGGCGCATAAGTATAGTTACTGCTGGGATGCGTTTTTCGATGAATGTTACTAACACTGCCCTGCTGTGTAAAATTATCGACATGCTTGAGAAAATACAAGTTATTGCTCAGCATTTGTTTAGGCTGTGAACTATCTGCCCAACCCGTCGTGGTGATGTGTTGGGTGTGGTAAACATACTTTTGTTTGGTCATGCCAGAGGCCGGGAATTGTTGATAAAACCATTTTACCGTCAATAAATCCTGTTGGGGATCATACACCCGCCGATTCGCAAACCCCTGATAACCCCGTTTACCATCACTAACTGCATTAGAGTAAAAATACTGAAGTATATAATTACCCCCAATCCCATTACTTTGTCTAGTTTGCGACACCAGTTGCATTGGCCCACGAATTCTACGTTGGCGATAACTTATGTTCGGATGCCATGAGTCATAAAACTGATACATACTCGTATCCATCATCGATTTATAAATGATGGTTGTGACCGCATCTAAACTGTTGGTAATTGTAAGCAAAAGGTCTGCGGGCTTGGCTCTGCCAATATAGGTCGCAACAACCGGATTACCAAAAATATTGTCGGCAGACATTAAATAATCCATAGCACCATCGCCATTTAAATCCATAATGCCACCGTAGCGTACTGAAGAACGCTCCCAACCCAATTTATTATCGATCAATATGTTGGGGAATTTGTAATCTGCGTTGGCAGCACCCCAGCCAGAGCCTGTATTCAAATAGGTATTGCGTACAGTTGTGCCAGCCTTATTTTTATAAGCAGTTATCCAGTCCACCAGACCGTCTCGGTTAATATCAAAAAAGGTTCCAGATGGGTGACCTTTGTGATTGCCGCTACCCGATGAATAGTCATTCATCACCGCCCCACGCAAATCATAGTTTCTGTTTGCCGTCCAACCCTTACCATTGTTCAACCAAGTGTACTTATAAATCGTGTTGTTGAGGCCGTCTTTATAAGAACGTACCCAGTCGACCAACCCATCCCCGTTAACATCCACAAAGCTACCTCGGGTTTGTGGGGTAAAATCCCGACCACCGCCATTATCTACTTGGACACGGGTGTAATCCAATATGTAATCCGGTAATTTGTAATCCGGGGTGTGTTTCCAGCCCGACCCGGTGTTTAGCCACGTGTCCCGCAGATCCAACTGCGTCACGCCCGGTGCACCGCGTTTGTAGCGAGTCGCCCTGACTAAATCTAATAAGCCATCACCATTGATATCCTCCAATTGTGTGATTTTGATAGATGGTGTCGATTTCGCGTTATATTCCCAGTAATCATCGAACACAGCCCCAGCTGGTAAATCATAATTCGTAGCACGAAACCAACGAGTACCATTATTGAGCCAGACACCGTAGCGATGTGTTAATTCGAAATTTCGATATGAAACCACCCAATCCACCAATCCATCACCATTAATATCCGCAAGATGGGCTTTAGTCATCTGTGTATAGTTAAATGTCCCCGATTCGCGCGGAGTAAATATATCGCTATCTATGCTCGTGTTACTGTTTGAGTTCGACCAAGCCGAATAGCCCCACATATAGGTTGGTGGTATAAATGTACTCGATTTAGACCATGTCCAGTTTTGATTGTTGATCCAAACCTCTTTACGTTTTTCAAGATGACCACCCCACCAAAACACAGAGTACGAATGAACTATATCTGGATAACCATCACCATTAACATCCGCATAGGTAGCACGCTGTATGTTCCTTCTACGTTGTGTGAAATCCCGCATAACAAAGGAGGTGGGCGGCTTTTGGCTGATGCGTTGCCAGCCCGATCCGGTATTTCGATAAATTTCGTGTTTAGCTTGCTTGGTCGTGTAATCCTTATACGACACTACATAATCCACCAATCCATCGTTATTAACATCAATAAAATCACCAGATTGTGAGGCGATTTCGTATTGATCCTGATAATCGTAAATTCGTACCGGTAATTTATAGGCAGCACTACCGGAAAATCCCTTATCGGTATCTTTCCAACTAAATTCATGACGCGGTAGACACCCTCCATTAGAGCCACATTGTTGGGCCCAAATTAATCTTGAGAGCCCACTTACTGGCGATTTTTGATATGAGAACTTATACTCCTTGACCAGATTATCATCAATGTAAGTCTTGATTTTACTCAGACGATGTTTGCTTTCGGATTTGATACCGCGCAAATAAGATAAACGCTTGTCTGGACGGTTTGTAGAATATTCGAAGATAACCTTTCGGTTACCGTTAAAATTCTTCGCCCCCCAAACTATTTCCTCAGGTAAATAACGTTCACCGTCTACATGTTTATACCGATAATAAATTCGATTTCCGGAACGATCCTCCTCGACATGTTTCAGCCAACTGCTTACATTTCGTCGAGTGGCAAGCCCTGTCGAAGATACCCCGACTCGCCAGTTGTATATGTGCTTCTCTCCATCACGTGTATAGACTTCAAAATAATCGGTTGCTGCACCTGAGCTTGTCGTTCCAGTGCGATACACCACTTTATCAAATGAATCAATCTCTGAGCGATACACTGTACCGTTGCGCCAGTGTGTACCGCTGATTCGAATCAAACGCTGTCCGTTCATACAGATCATATCTGTATCATCGTATTTGACACCCGTAGCTTTTCCATCAACGATATGTGACGAACCACAGCGATGAATTGAGGAACTCATACCTGATAAACCAAATCCCACGCCCATCAAGCCATTATTGCCCTGGCTATTATAAGTCACCGCTAACTCCGGGTTCATCCCTGAAACTCCAGCCGGTACAGTAATCGGCAATGAATAGTTCGCTGCACCGGAATCACTCACTGAAAAATTTCCCGGAGTTACACCAGGATACTCGGCATAGGTATTCGCTAAAAAAAGTAAAAGAATAGTTAGAGTAATAGCACGAACAAAGCGATTCATAACAACTCCCTCGTCATTTATTTTAATTAACGCGGAAGATTAACAATATTTAATGCTCAACTCAAATTAAATTTCAAATTTTATCTATAACTCTTGATCAAATTATGTTTTTGCGTTTTGTTTAAATAGATTCACTAAGCGGTATACCCCAAATACTAAACATTTGGACTTTTAGTTACATTAATCACTCAAAAAATTTAGTTACTTATGAATGCTTTACAATGACCCTAATTTGACATAGCTAAATTTATGCGAATAGATTTCTTCTTGACACAATTTGCCGAACCAGAAAAACCACCTTGTCATCGTTGAATTAACTTTTTTTTCGCCTTACTATTATCTCAGCACCAATAGTGCATTCAGAATTTTCTTAACCGTATTTATCAATGTTTAAATCGGCAAGATAAGTTCAATCATTTCATTTTGTCCTGGAAATACGAATTAAGTCCGATGCTATTGCAAAAACATGTGATGCCCGAATCTTGCTTCCTTTTTTTTCGCTCCATTTTTGTAACGGCACTTCTATAATTTTATTTTCTCCCATCGTCTGTTGGGTACGTAAAATCAACTCAATATCAAAAATCCATTTTGAAATAAGCGGTTTTGAAAATATTAATTCTGCCAAATCTCTACTAAAAAGCTTGGCACCGCATTGTGAATCATAGACTGGAATATCGTTCATCCAACTGGCTACTGTAGCAAATGCTCTACCTAATATATGTCGATGTGTTGTTCTTTCAATGTTGGTACCCAACCGTTTTACTCTTGAGCCCATGGCGAAGCAATACTGCTCATGAGGAACAAGATGAAGCCTTAAATTGTTTATTTCACTGAGTGGAGTGGCTAAATCTGCATCAAAAAATCCGACATAATCGTATGCGTCTGTGGTTATAGACTTGAGAATTCCTTGTCTGACAGCTTCGGCTTTACCTGAGTTGTCCCCAAGCTTGAATGTGTTAACCAACTCGGGGAATTGATTTGCTAGTTGCTCGATAATGAAGAAAGTTTGATCTGAACTCCCATCATCAACGAATAAAAAATGATCCTGATTCGAGGCAATATAGTGACGGAATTTCTCTACCGGTAACCGGTTTTCTTCATTGTAACAAGGAATAACTATGCACGTTTTTGACATATTAGATAATTTGATAATCCGGGTAGATTTATTTTCAGCTTTTTTGCTAAACGTGAAATACTATAGTCAAACAATAAGACGTTCTTAATTAGATGGGTTAATGTTTTTCCTCGCGTCCAGGTAACCAATCCTGTTGTCACGTCGGTTTCCTTTTTATGGGTAATTTTTTCAATTAGCGATTGTAATGCTCTGACAATAACCAAACTCGTGAAAAAATAGCCCGCTTGAATTTTTTCAAGTCCTGATTTGTTAATTGTCTCAATCAAACTGTTATTTGTATAGCGACGATAATGACCTAGAAATTTATCATGTAGTGAAAACAGACATTGGTAGGCTGGAACGGTAATGATTATGTTGGTCTGCTCTGATAGGAATGGCCGTTTTGTTAATTCCGTGAGAAAATCAACGTCATCTTCAATATGTTCAATCACATCCAGCAACAAAATTATCTTTGCCTGCCCGTAAATATCGTTTTGCATTTTTTCGATTGAGTTATAGACAAAAATATTCTTTTTGGAATTTTGTTCCTGTAATGATTCGACTTCTTGGTCATCAAGCGCAATATCAACGGCATAATAATAAATCTGATTTCCGAATTTGGAATTGAGTGCTTGCAGCAAAAAAAGATCGCCGCAGCCAATATCTACAATCACGTCTCCTTGAACAAGACTCGTGCCTATTAATTGTTCAATAATTTTTTCTCGCGCTAGTTCCCAGGGATGGCGTGTTGTGATAGCTCGAATATTGTCTCGTTCTCTAAGATCCATTGGTTAAAAACTTGTCTTTAATTTGCTATTTCGAGAAGTTCAAAGTATTGTCCCGATTTGGGCATTGAGTGGCAATTATTCAATTATTTTCTGTACTTATCAAGGTGATATCGATTTACCAATAACTCACAATGGAGCTGCTAAAAAACTCGTTGATAATGTTAACCTCACCTACAAATAAAAATAGTCAACGCTTGTGGATAGCCATCTATATTATTTTGGCGTGCGCCATGATCCTCTACTGGAGACTCGGCTCAATTGTGTATCATTTTGTGTTAAACCCCGATGAAGCCCAAGCTGGTGCTAACGCAATTAGAATTTGGCATTATGGTTTAACCTGGAAACATATTGATGGAACCACGGTAGGTCCATTTAATTCATTAATACTAACTTGGCCTTATCTGTTCGGATTAGGCGTTACATTACTTACGGTAAGATTAACCGCCATATTTTTGATATTCGTTCAAATATCTGCACTTACCATCAGTTTCTATATAACAGCCGGAACTACAACAGCGATTTTGGCTAGCCTCCCACTAGTAGTTTTTTATGCCTTTGTCAGGTTTCCAGATTTTACCCATTACACCAGTGAGGTATTGTCTATTACTTTATGTCTAGTTGCATTTAGCATGATAGTCATCAATTATGCTTCGCGTTTGACTAAACCAAAGCATAACTCATCGCTTTTATTTTTATCAGGGCTTTTGATTGGATGCGTACCATTCTCAAAGATGCAAGTTGTGCCCGTCGCTGCCGTGATAGGTTTACTCACTTTGATCCTAATATATCTTGATAAGCAAAACCCTAAACTCAAAATGAGTTTAATTTATATCAGTGGGGTAACTATTATTCCGGCATTCATGTTTGGGGCAATGTTTTTTAATGGCTCTTTGGCTGACTTTTATTATAGCTATATAAAATGGTCAGGCATCTATGTAAGAGACATGTTGAGTCTAAAAAGCTTTTACTCGTTATTGCAGTGGAATCCTATGGTTTTCAAAACAGTTTCAGCCTGTTTGTTCATGGCACTAATGAGTTTTATCTATGCTATGGCTTTTGTGAAACGTAAAAGAGAAACAAGTGAGCTAATACTCAAATGTTTTGCATTGGCTATAGTGATCGTCTCAATTTTAGTGATTAGCTGGCCTGGAAGAAAGGTGCCACATTATCTGGTCATAATCATTCCCGTAGCTTGTATATTTTACAGCGTAATCATTTCAGACATAAAATACGCCTCAAAGCTTAAGCACATAATCATTCATAGCGCCATTATTTTGGTCATGATGATCTATTTTATGGCTCCCCCCACTATCACCAATTTCAATAAGAAAATAACCCGAAATAAGGATTTATATCCATCTGGGATGATTTATGAGATTAAACCCAATAATTTATTTGATTGGATTGTCCCATCAGAACCAAGAAGCATGGTTGCTTGGGGCTGGATGCCTGTCTATTACATGCATGCGGGGATGCCTTCCGCTAGCCGTGAAACTCACAACTTTGGTCAATTAATGGAAACGGAATTAAAACCTTATTTTCGCGACCGCTTTATTGATGATATTAAGTTGAGCAAACCGAATTTGATTATTGATGCCGTGACTAAAGGCGCGTTTGCATTCAATGATCAGGGAAAATATGGCACTAAAACATTCCCAGCCTTGCAGAAAATCATTGATGAACAATATACCGAATTTTCAAAAAACATAAGCGATGATTGCCCGCACACTTATTTATTAAATGCTGATCTTGATCGATTTCACAAAAAAAATATCCATATTCGAGACATTTCAGCCTCAGCAACACATCAAGGATTACCTCTAGTAGCTCCTGCTAACCTTGATGACAACAATGTGATTGAAGGGACTTGTACCAGTTATTGGATATTGCCGGATAAGACGTCAGGAAGCATAACGTTTGAATTTGAAGACGAATCTGCTTTATCAGAACTATGGATCTTAAATACACGAAATGGAACAGAAAATGACAGGGCGAGTCATCAATTACGTATTGATTTTGTTAAGGATCAGCACATTATTAAATCTGAATCAATCATCGCAAGAAAATACCCATATTGGACAATTCTTACCCTAGGTTCACCCGCCCAAGTCGATAAGGTGGTCATTCATATTGAGGCGTTCATTGGAGTCGGAGGGGGATTAAATGAGGTGAAATTTTTTAAAGACTTATAAGCTCAACTTATAGATTTAACATTTTGAAGAGGGGAGTAAAACTAGATTGTTTTTACTATTTTTGTCCGGTGTTCTAAAGAATGCCGTTTTTCTCAACCCAAAGCAGCTCAAAATAGGGACTGATGCAAAACGAGTTTAATGTTGGTGAATAATAAAATGGTAGGAAATTAATAGACCAAGAACGCAAATGTCTTCCCAATTAGAAACGACAAGTTTAGACGACATAGTGCCTAGCGATCATCGTTACCTATTATTTTAAATAGGTGTTTACAGAGATATTTGTCTGTAAGCAGATGTCTGATCTGACGAATCGAACAGACTCTAGAATTGAGTGAATTTTTATTGTTTGTTGCTGCAATTTGTGGAAGATAGATCGGAACAGTTTATATGACGCATGTCTGAATGTTGATGGACACTAATCAATCAATAGCAAGTTTCTACAACATACCCCCTATCTATTTTGAATGATTGAATTTAAGCTAAGTTAGGATGCGCTCATCGCCGAATAGTCATTGATGTTTTTGTATGACAACAAAATTAATCAAAAACAGGTCCATGCAAGTTTAAACAAGAAAAGCCTGTTCTATTCATTTTTCTAATCCATAGGCATGATGAATGGCATCACTAATCCAGTCAATTTTTCATGATGCAAAAACAAAAAAGTCAACTCTACACTGGCGATTCTGCTGTCATATTAAAAACCCTAGCTTCAAACTCGATTGACGCTATCGTCACTGATCCACCGTATGGCATCGCTATTAATAACGAAGCCTGGGACCAATCCGTGCCTGGCATTAAGCTTTGGTCTGAGGCACTTCGAGTATTAAAACCCGGCGGGCATTTACTGGCCTTTGCCGGTACTCGCACCTATCACCGAATGGCCACAAACATTGAACGAGCAGGCTTTGACATCCGCGATCAACTGATGTGGATTTATGGCTCTGGTTTTCCGCGCTCTCATAACATTGCCCTGGCCATAGAGAAGAAATATGGCGCGCACATGGCTAAAAATTGGCAGGGTTGGGGCACAACGCTTAAACCCGCCCATGAACCTATTGTGTTGGCCCGAAAACCATTTCTTGGCCCAGTTGCCGATAATATCCTCACTTTTAAGACAGGCGGGTTAAATATCACCTCCTCTAGAGTGGGTAATGAAGAACTGCGCACAAAACCAAGGAAGATCGATGGGAATGTGATCCGCATAAGATACAAAGGCCGCTTTCCCGCCAACATTATCACAACGGATGTAGATGAACCTTGGACACGGTATTTTTATTGTGCCAAGCCCACTACCGAGGAACGAGATCGCGGACTTCGAAAATATACAAATAATAGCCTTAATCTAAATAAGAGTAACCGCAAACCGCATCAGGGTATCACCGGCGTTTCAAAAAACGCTCATCCCACCGTTAAACCCATAAAGCTCATGAAACATTTAATCACATTAGTGACCCCCAAAGGCGGCACAGTGCTAGATCCTTTTGCTGGCAGCGGCACCACCTTAATTGCCGCCAAACAATTAGGGTATACATACATTGGTATTGAACGCGAGGCCGAGTACGTTGAACTCGCTCAGGCACGATTAGCCGCATAATGCAACGAACACTCGAAAAAATTGCAGCGCAAGGCAAGCCCAAAACACTATGAATCACTTCACTAACCGACAGTTCGAGATGGAATATCAACGACGTGTGTTGGCCTGCCATATCTTACGAATGAACCGACGCAAGGCAAAACGAGCCGCGTTTTATTACTTTAACAATTCCAAGGCTGAATTAGCCGGGCGATTGGCATCGACCTTGATTGAAAATCCGCAAACTGCACGAGATTTTATCAAGCGCTTTCCAATATCGCCGGGCGATCAGATCAAGATTAATAAAGTCTTATTGCGCCAATCCTTGCCCACGTCGAATCTGATGGAATGGATCGCCAAAGTACAACGGGATGGTTCAGCCGAAAAATCGATTATTAAATAATTCATCCAACCGGTGACCCTTGTGCTGCAACCTCATTATTTACACTCTGTTTCAAATTGAAATTTGAACTAGAGTACAAATCGGCTAAATGCTGCCTCTCGAATTAGGACCTGATCGTGATTTAGATCACTCGCCCAACTAACCGATAATTCACGACCTCGGTAACGATTTGGAGCTGCCATGGTGCTGAGTTCCTCGATTGCTTGATCCGGCAATAGAAATTGAAGTTCAACACCCACTGTCATCCTATCTAATTGCTCAACTGCGTGTCGAATAGCTTGTAAATGATTTTTAGTCTCTGCAATGATCCATATCGTTGAAAACCCGGCGGTAATACATTTTTCAATATTCCGGCATTCATGCTGTGCAGACGATGAAATGGAAATTTCAACGGCAATGTTTTGGGTGGCGGTTGAGATGACAATATCAATGTGCATTCCCTCGCCAATGTGATATTCAATGTCTGCTCCTAAACCCAGTTCATGTGCAGTGCGTCTGATCTGCTGCTGTATAGCCACGTGTCGCTCCCCACCCTTTCCTGAAATGTCATCCGATTTCTGAGCAGTCTTCTCCTTATCTTGGTATTGGGTGGATGTTTCCTGTGCGGCAGCATCGTCATGATATGATTCGTGATGAACGTATGAATCCTCATCAGCCCGTTTGTACTGGGCAGCATGATCATTGTGATCCTGCGAACCTGCTTCAGGTGCGTCGCCCACATGGCTAACAATACGTCGGTTCGCATCCATCAACTGTTGATATTCCAGCGCGGTGAGTTGCGCTTGAGCTTCTAACGTGCCAAATGGAATCGTGAGTGTGATCGGTTTAGGCGTGATATTACGCAGATAACACGCGAGTACTGTGTGATCATGACCTTTCTTCATCGCCAAAATATCATCGGTACTGCAATGCATGTTTTGTGCAAAAGTGAGTGCGTCTTTAGCCGATACCCCACCCACCAACTTAGTGCTGGTGCTGCTCATCAATGTCGCCCGTAAATGTGGACTCATCTGATCCAGATTTTGATGACTTAATACAAGCCCGACATTGTATTTACGCGCTTGATTGGCAATGTCCTCAATCTGCTCATCAAAGTAATCGTGCGCCTCATCAATATAGACAAAAAAGGGCATGCGCTGATATTTCGGCAGCGTCGTTCTCGATAACGCCGCCTGAGCCATCATGGCGATAAAAAACCGCCCAAAGATCGAACAGCCTTCTTTTTTAAGTAAATCCTTAGCCGTATTAATCAATACAATTTTGCCCTGGTTCATGGCCTCGAACAAATTGATTTTGTTTTTTGGGGCTGAGAACATGCGCTCGAAAATCGCATTGGATAAAACACCCCAGAGCCGGGTTAAAACTTGTTGGCGCGTGGCACGAAAATTCTTTGAATAAAACTGGGTCTTAAAAAAGTGTTGACTGGATGGATCAAGTTGATCAAAGTATTGACTAAATGTTTCCTGACCTTCCACCAATTCACGAAGCGTGTGAATCGTGGCACCCGGAATAATCAGCATAATCCGTGCCAGATACTTAAAAATCACCCCTTGCTTTTGCGTGAGTTCCGCACCTAATAACGATGAGAAGATATATTCATATAAGTCAATGGTACCGTTGATGATTTTCTCGCGATCAACCAACGATAGATGATCCAGCTGATCCAATCCGGCATCAAACATGTTCAAGGCCGGTGGGTACTCAATGTCATTGGGATCAACAATAATGACCTTGTCTTGGAGATCTTTCATCACCGACAGATGTGTCACGGTCTGAATCAAGTCTCCCTGGCTATCAATCACAGCAAAGCCCATCTGGTTTTCCATTACCGCGTTAATATCTTGCCAGAGCATATGCTGAATAGTTTGCGTTTTGCCGTGGCCTGATCCGGCCACCAGCAATGTGTGTTCAAACCGTATGGCAGACGGCATCGAAAATGGCAGTGTTAAGGTGAATAATTCAGCTAAGGGTGTGTTATGTAAGTACCACTGCACCACCGAACTGAGGCCATGCCTGTCGATGACATCACGGGGCAAGGCGTCTTTTTTAATGTTATCCGAGACCCATTGATGGTTTGCCTGAAGTTGTTTTTTGAGCGGATAAAATAAGGGTAAGTTGATCCTGTTATGAGCCAGAAACACCCCCAGTAACGACTCAATCAATTCGGCTGGCTGCTCCATAACATCCAAGACCGGCACATCAAATTGCGGAGCCGATGACGTGTGTTGAAGATCAAGCATAGCGGACGGCAATGCAGCAAAAACGCCGCCCATCAAGGTCGAGAGATCATTCAACACCTGTTGTCGATTCAAGTCGGGCTGCTCAAATAATTGGATCTTTCGCTGCATGAGCTGGCGGTTATGAGAATCGGTTTCAAGATCAAACTGCATATCACCACTAATATTCTCCGGCAAGCTATAAAGCTCACTTTGAATCATCAGCGCCATCACAATCAACTTAAGTTGCCTGGCAATAATAGAATCAACCTCAATCCCCTGTTGACGACAGGCTTTTTCGATCACATAGTGGGCATCGGTGTCAATATCGTCTTCATCCAAATCAACATTGGCATATATCGCTTGTAATTGTTGATACAGTTCAGATGTGCTGGCACGCTCTTTGTCCAGCGTCCCGGAAAACAGAAAACGAAAAAACTCACTCTGGCTCATCGGCTACCCGTCTAATATCGATTACTTCTTCATGACCAAATTGGGCTGCGGTATCAAGATACAACTGCAATTGTACCGCCGTGTCTTTAATTTGATCTTCAATCGCCAATAATTCCGCCAGATTCTCACAAGCAAATTCAAAGCCCATCATCAATTTTCCCACGGTGAGCGTTTGATTTTCCAATGACCGCCATAGCGCATTGACCGCCCCGCCGGTGGCCGGTTCTTTTTCATGTTGGGCCAACACTTCACTCGCGAGATTACATCGATCCACCAACGTCATTTCATCGTTGCTAAGTTCAGCGCGCACATAAAGTAAAAACCGAGTCGTGCCGACCCAACCGGGTTTTTGATTACGCATTAACACCAGCTTCATGTGTCTGTCCCCATAAAACTAAAAAATGCATTAAATATACCCGAGCGAGCGCGAATGAGTTTTTCTGCTTGGGCTTTAATACTAGGCCAACGGTCATGACGTATCCAGTTGATGATCGTTTCGGGATAGATATTGCGAAACCGAAAGAATTTGGCATGAATAGCTTCGACCTGCTCCTCATCATCAGAGGGTGGAGTTTGAGGTTTCATCTGCCGCTTTAAAAATATATAACGAATAAAGGCCACCCCCATTAATAACCAACTGGGCAGTAAAAAGACAAGGACTGTCAACATCATCAATAACACAAATTTAGAAAACGAAAACAGCGTTAAGATGATCGCCATCAAAAAACACAATACCCGCACGCCAAACCAGCCTAGCGAGATCATGAACAACGCAAAAATCGATCCCCCAACAAACTTATCCGCATAGGAGGCCACATACACTAACCAATTTCCATACAGATACAGCAAAAACATGCCCACCGCGACCAAGGCGAACCAGAACACCATTAGCCGTAAAAACCGCCAAAAACGCGGTGAGCGCAACATAAAATAGCCTGTACGCAACAGAGCCTGATCAACTTTATACAGTGCATGGCGTGTCCGGCGCGGTATCACCAACAGTGTACCGAGCACCACGGCGATAAGAAGAATCGTTTTCTCAGGATTGTTAGCAGCAAACTGTTTAACCTTTTTCCATGTCCGCTTTAATTTGTATTCCAACGTTTGCCAATAGATCTCGGCCTCATTTAACCATTGATAATAGTGGTACGTTTCAAGGTTTCGGGGCAATTCCTGCACATAGACGTACTGATCAGCAAAAGCATCTTGTTTTAGATAGCCGTATTCGAGGTGTTCATTTTGGATATAGGCCAACTGATAATACCCCTCAACCTCGCCCAATGAGATCACGGCTTTACCCTTCGTTAATTCCGTCATCTTCTGGCACAGATCATGCGGGGCCGTGGACACTGAGAACGGTTTTTCGACCTCCCACAGTCCAAGTTGACGATAAGCCGTCACGCGAATGCGATCCATCTTGCAATGATCAATGGTCTCTACCACGTCGGATATAAGTGTCGTTTCTGAATCACTGGCAGAGTTTGACTCAATCAGACTATCATCAACCAGTACATCCGTTACATCAGATTGAGCAGGCTGCTCGACATCAAGGTTCGGTTCAGCGGGACGCTTAGTATCAGCATCAATCGTGGTGTGATTGGATTTATCCACTGATTCAGTTTTTTCTTCAGCCTCCGGGTCCTGCTCCTCAACAAGACGCACATAACGCCCACTGACCCAGCCGCTTGTGCTTGCATTAATGCGCACAAAATACCAATCATTGCTCGATTGTTTGGTCGCCACATAACGTTGTCCATTTGTGAGCGAACCTAATCGCTGACAACGTGCACTGGGGCAATCACGCACATTTAGCTCGACAGTCGGCACAATAGGTGTATTGTCAATGGCTTCGGTAGTATACTTAGGTGGCGGTACAGGCCGTTTCCCTAACCGAATGTATTTCGCTGGCACCCAACCTTGTAGCTTATTGTTTCCTGTGCCTTTAACGATATACCAAGGTTTACCAAACGTGCTTTTTTTCTGGCCAATGACCACAAACGGATCGGTTTTTTTCAATCTTGCAAAGGCAGAACACACCACTGATGGCCCCATATAGACCGCCGTGGACGTTTGGGTTAATTCGCCAATAACCTCGCCTTGCGGCAAGGGATCAGTTTTTTGCCGACAAATGGCGGTACTGTCCACCACAGTGCTCTGTGCTATAACAGACTGACTCATCAGACTTAGCCAACAAAGTAGACCCATAGATACAATGTGCCAAACCGTTATGCGGACATTCAACCTATCCCGACGGTGTGTCATTCGCAAAAAATTTTCTCCCTCTCGTGATTATTTATTGTCATCTAATACGTTCTGCAAGAATAATATATCAACCGTCAGGTACTGTACAAGATTATGCATCGATTACTTAGCTCGTTCCTGTCGACGTAACCATGTGATCGGATGGGTGAAGCGTACGTGCGCTAAACGCCCGGCTCGGCATCCCGTCGATCATTAACTTGATCACTAAATCATAATTGGCCAATCGCATTACATCCTGAGCGGTAAAATTCCCATCAAAGGTTTTTTCTAAATACACCGCATCATGCGCCCCGAGACGAAAACAACACAGCGACCCCGTATTGCCTAAAATGGCTTCTCGAATAGCTTTGTCCAGTTGCTCTAAATATTGATTTGCTAAGGTTAGCGACACACCGTACTTACGCAGCTCACTCATCATAGCCGCCGTGGACGACGTGGCAAAGTTATGTACCTCATCAGCGTAAACATGAAACGGCGCTCTTGAACCCTCTGGTATCTCACTTCGGCTATAGGCCGATAAGCCGAGCGAGGTTAAAATCAACCCACCTAGCAAATTGGCGGCATCCTCACCAATTTGACCTTTTGCCAAATTCACCAGCAGTATCTTCCCCTCGTCCATCACAGAGCGCAGTCGAATTATTTTTCTATTTTTCGTCAGAATATTAGCCAGTGTAGGATTAGATAAAAACCCACCCAGCTTGTTTTGAATCGGAATCACCGCTTCGATTTTGACTCGATATGAGTACTTGGCAAACTCCTTCAACCAGAAATTTTTAACATGTTCATTGTTGACATACGTGAGTGCCTTATTTCTATAAGCCGAATCGGTAAATAATCGTAGTGCATCGGCAATCGTGGCCTGCGGTTGTTCCAGCAAGGTGAGTAACACATTTCGAAATAAATGTTCCATACGCACCCCCCAGGAACGCCCATCCCATTGTTTTTTGAATATTTCCATCACACCTGAGGCCAATAACGGGCGGCGATCTGAGGATACAAAGGCAAGTGGATTGTAGCCCCACTGTAGATTAGGGTCAGGCACATTAAGATAAATAACGTTATCTTTTTTATCTTCAGGAATGTGCTCAATCACCTCACTGACCATATCACCATGTCGATCAAGCAACGCACAGCCCCGGCCCGCCTGAATATCCTGCATGATCAGATTTTTTAAAAGGGTGGATTTTCCAACACCGGTTTTACCCAAAATATATAAATGAGAAAGTCGATCAGATTGCTTGATCCCAAAGGGCAAATAGGGTTTACGATGATTGGTGGTACCGATAATAGAGAGTGTTTGCTGCATGTTTTAGTGTTAAGTTGGACTATGTCTACTGAATCATTTTGAATGACTCAATCAAAAAGAGAATTAAACGAAACGGTCGTCAACCTGGATAAATCGGTCTAGTCGGTCTTGTACAAATGCACGAGCGCCAGTGCAGCCGCATCGAATATCCCGTATTCAGGGGATTCTGTGTCACAATTTTTGCGTTTTTCCGGCAAGCGATTCGCTAATTCCGGTAGCCACTTGGCAATGATCTCGGCAATTTCAAATTTGGTGTGTTTACCAAATAAGCCAAAAGTCTCCAGCACCTCTCGGCGGTGATAGGATTGTGTGGGAATGTCCTGCTGCTCGCACAATCGCGTGATGGATTGAATGAGTGCCTTAATGCGCTTAACACGCAAAGAGTGTTTGACTTCTTCAAGCACCACCACACAGGGTTGGTAAAATTCAAGCAATGTCTTAATTTTCAGTGTTGAACGATAGTTTTTACCTAAGCTGGGCGTGAACACGCCCCAGTCAATCGGATTAGTGCCGACCCCGACATCACAATTCAACAAAATATTCGTGAATCGCAAAGTGCAAAAGCACCGGGTCGTCCATTATTCGATGAAATGATTAATGATCTAAAAAAAGGAAAAGCAGATGGCATTATGGCTTGGCATCCTGATCGGCTTGCGCGAAATTCCATTGATGGCGGTCTAATTATCTATCTACTTGATACCGGTGTCATTAAAGACCTTAAATTTGCAACCTATACCTTTGAAAATACCCCCGAGGGAAAAATGATGCTGGCCTATATGTTTTGCAACTCAAAATATTTCATTGATGGACTGAGTAAAAATGTGAAGCGGGGAAATAAACGAAAACTTAAAGAAGGCTGGTTGCCAAACATGGCACCCATTGGGTATTTGAACTGCAAAGAAACCAAAACAATTATTCCTGACCCAGAGCGATTCAAGATTATCCAAGAACTTTTTAGGCTCATGGCGACAGGCTGCTATACCCCAAGGATGCTTTATCATAAGGCTAAAGATGAATTCGGACTTCGGACGGTCAAACGAAAACGCTCCGGTGACAGGCCTGTTTCACTAAGCAGTATTTATACAATGCTAAAAAACCCCTTTTATATGGGACAAATTCTCTGGCATGGAAAATTATATCTAGGTAAGCACCCAGCCATGATTACCGCGAATGAATTTGATGTCGTTCAAACCATCCTGAGTAAAACTGAACGAAAAACTCGCCCTAAGACACCCAAACGTCAGTTTGCCTATACGGGATTAATGGTTTGCGGCGAGTGTGGCTGCACCATTACCGCCGAACAAAAAACCAAACCCTGTGGACGTTCCTACGTGTATTACCATTGTACACATAGGAGAATGGATTATTCCTGCAAACAAAAATCAATCAAGGTCGAGCAGTTAGAACAGCAATTCCTAAATTTCTTAGCCCGTATTCAAATTAGCCCTTCATTCTACGACTTAATCTTAATTGAGTTAAATCAAGAAAATATGAATCTGGAACAATTCAATCAAGATAAAATTAAAATGATTCGCACCACCTTAAAGAAAAACGAGACACGATTAAAAAACCTTATCGACATGCGCTTAAATGATCAATTGGATGATAAAGACTATGAAAATCGACGCAAACAACTTCAACTCGAACAGCTAAAACTCAACGAACAAATCAAAACGCTTGAAAATACTGATAATGGGTTAGAACTTTTTAAAGACTGCCTAGAACTGCGCAAACAAGCCAAAAAATGGTTTATTAAGGGAAATCTTGAGATTAAACGCTTAATCATCGAAATTACAGGTTCGAACTTTGAGATTTTAGACCGAAAACTACGTATTCAAGCGAAAAAACCGTTCTTGGAAATACCTGATTTAGCAGGCTTTCCTAATCTGCTCGCACTGGTAGAGGATGTTAGAAAACAGGGGGCATCTTGTGACGTTGACGTCACATTTAGAAGGATAAAACAGTTACAAAAGTTAGTCAAAAATCAAAATTAGTGACTGCCGCCCATCATTAATCCAAAAAAAACAGGACTGAATCAGCCCTGTAAGTATCTTCGTATTCAAAGAGTACTAATAATATATTGAAAATAGCTATGCGTGAGCTTCCTCAACAATTTTGTCTAACCTAGACTTCTCGATCTGGCCAAACTTAGACAGTATATATCCGTCATTGACTTCTTTAAGATAATGATTTTTAGCTAAATTATCCAAAATATATGCGGAGACAGGTCGCATAGATATACTTATTCCATACAAATCATCATCATTGATCCGTGAAATAGCTTCCCTTATTGTAGTTGGTTTATCGGGATTAAATTGGCTAAGTAATAGCCAAACTGAATTTTGCAATCTTGTACACATTTAATATCCTCTATGTAAAATAACTATACCTAAAATAACATAAAATCAAATATTTGAAAAATATTCATCATAAAATACTTTAAGTTGACTAATATACTCCTCTAAACAACCATTAAATATCCCCATTACCTGATTTTTTAAATCCTGAGAATTTTTTATATCTCCACACATAACGGATATATGTACATCCGGGACAGTAATTATAGATAAATTTAGTGACGAAATGTAAGGAGAAATTTTCTCGGCTTTTTCAATAGAATTATTACAATAAATACTCGAAGAGAGGTTATCTTCAACATGAATTTTGGGCTTCAATCTTCTTTCAATGACGATCTTATCTTCCCCAAGCTCGGTAGATAACCTTTTGATAAACGCATTGTATAACTCTGTTTTTTTCAGCGGTGCTCCATCAAGGGTAAAAGGTGCAATCTCTGCTAACTTGTCAGGATCACAAACATGTTCAGAAAATATTCTCAAAATATCTGAGTCTTTCTTCCAAAGTGACAACAAATTATTGGTTTTCCTAAACAGATACGTTTCAAGCATTATCCTTAACTTCACTATCCATTTATCTTGTCTTTCCGAATCGATAATAGTCGTAAGTATTTCGGATAAAATAGAGCGCAACCAACCATCGTCATACAGCGAAGAGTGCTTGTCAGGCATGTAGGTCAGACTTCCATCATTATTTTCAACAATAAAGTTTGATTTGTTAAATAATTCTTTTAGTTTGTTGAAATTAGGGCTGCTAGAGTAACCCTCTTCAAATAACATTATTAATATTTGTTCTAGCAATCCATCAAATCGTACGACATTATGATGATATATCTCATATTTATATAATAAATAACGATGGTGATAAAACGTTTCTATTGCAGAAATTGCGGTATCTTCTGGAACTATAAGAAATTTACTTTCTTCAGCTTTACACAAAATCATGTTAACTATTATTCGTTCTAAATCCAATGCACCAAACTCAACCCCTGAGGCATAAGAGTCCCTAATACAATAGTCCAATCTGTCAGAATCAACTTCACCGTCAATCACACGATGTAAACATCTTATGATATGTGTTTCCTTATCGGCTGCCCTAGCGTTCATCCTTGTATTGTGCGCAAGAACTGTGCTCGCTAAACTAAAAATTAACCCGTAATATGGAATATTACTGCTTGGATTCATGTCTCCAAATATATACAACCCTCTCATCTCATGAATAGGTGGTTGTTTTTCACGAATTTCGTTTTGTATCGTGTCATTTAAAAGATTAGTATAGGTTTGGAATCTCTCTTTCAATTCATCATTAAGTAAATCCGAATTTTCAGATTTCATACGATCTAGAAATTTATCCAATGCAAATTCAAATACATGGCTCATAGGCAAATGTCCAATGTCATGGACTAAACCCGCCACTCTAACTACCTGCCAAATAGTATTAATCAAAAACAATGGATCATGATTAACTTCTTTATCTACTGTCACAAGCTTATTATCTGCTTTTACTTTATATCTTATTGTATATTTGTCTTTGCTCTTTGTCGGAGCTATAAATTCGACTGGATCACCAATTTTAGGAGCGTGGAAAAATCTACTAGCATTTCCAATTGTATCCTGCCAACTTTCATAAAATATTTTATGGTCAAGTCTTATATTTTGTTCAGCTTGCTTGATAACATTTTCTAGACCACAAAGAAACTCAGCTAAAATTGGGGCATGAGAATTTTTTAGCGAATGTAAAAAAATCCTTCCAGAAAGGTGCATCGTCCCTAATGAGTGCAGAAAACGGCAGTTATTTGCGTTTGGGTAGGTTAACTGCGCAGTAGAATTCTGCAAAACATATCTTAACCTTTGAAAATCAGGAGTATCTATAATTTCCCTTTCTATTGGGGTAAGTGAAATGTAGTTATGAACAGGGTCTCTAATAGGTTTCGTTTTTTTCACTTAATTTCCCCTTTAAATAAAGGGTAATCTTTTGTTAGATATTCACTGACAGCCTGCCGTATTACCCACGCTTTACTGACACTATGTTTTTTAGCGAGTAATTTTATTAAATCTAAATCTTCTTTAGGCAAAGAAATGGTAATTCTTTCTTTGGAGTCTTTTTTCCTTATTGAATTCAATTATTTCATCAGTACGGTGAGCTATTCATCACATTATATTATAAAATTTAAGAAAATTTCATTATATTTCTTCTCATCCTATAACCACAGCATGAATATTCATCTGTAATTTTCTGGGCAATCCCAAAACCACTGACTAATATTTACTGATTAAAGAATAAACAGAATCAATAATTATGAGTAATTTTACCAAGGTAATGGAAGTATTGAATCCTCGACTCACAAGCTAAAGTTTGTGATGAATTAACACCAGAACTTGCTGCTATGTTCATGCTAGCGACCAGCACACTGAATACTTGAATAGGTGATGTAATCAATGCCAATAATGTGATTTTCTTGCGTAGTTGAGAAAACCAATATTGCTAATGTACGATAATTTTAATCATGATCTAGTCGCCGTGTCAGTTTCTTTTTTTGTTCCGACAACGGTCGACTTATGAGTACAATTAGGCGCAATAGTGCCCTGAATCGGATTTCGGCTTCTTTTGCATCAATCTCCTCACCAAATTCCGCTATATGTAACTCAATATATTTTTCAATTGTCTTTTTTGATATTGCCATGCAACTAGCATAACAATTTTAGCCCAGTCGCATAGGGGCCATGTTGTCGAAAGATTAACCGACATGCTTGATGTAACTATACACGTCTTCTAAGTCGTCATGTCGACATGGGCTTATCGTCACTGTGCCTCATTTTTTGCAGATGCAGGCTGACTAATACCTGTCACGCCAAGAATAATAGCAAGTAAATGCATAATGGTTGGCACAAATGGAATTGAACTGAGCCCAGGTGTCAGATCAAACACTGTAGCAAGAATTGGTAAAATCACTAGCCAACCTTTGTCAATGACAGAGCCTCGACACCATGACAAAAATACCAGTACAGTCAATGTCCCAAGGTGTGCCCAAAATGCTGGATTCATACCAGCACCAGAAGCTACTCCCATTGTATTCAGCGCAGACGAGTTTGAACCAACATAGGGAAGATAGTATGTGGGGATCATAAAAAGCAGATACAAAATGACATAAACTGCCGTATTACCAAGAATTTGTTTCACGAGATATCTCCTGCGCTATTAGTTATCAGTGCTGATATTGATTTACGACTGTGAGAAGACTAGCTCTAGTCTGAAAAGCTCTTGTCGTTTCTGTCTGGCAACTTGCACGTCTCGTGCCAACATTTCTGCCAGTGCAGAGTCTTGTTGAAATCAAATCATTGTGTGACGCTCCACTAGCCCTGACATAAATTTCGAAGCATCCGCCATCTGGACCCGCACCACCCCAGAAGTCATGTTTTGGTGCAGGCAGTCTGACCGTTCTGCCACTTCCTTTTCTTAGAGAAAAACTTGATAACTGCGATGCCTGGTGTTGTTGGCAGCCTGTGCGCCTTTCATAGACGTTAACCTGCAAGTCATGACCCTCTGCTTCAAGATGGAAGGCATCAAGGTTATTTGCAACAGGATTGCCACCACTGCCGCCCGAGCTTGATCCGCCGCCTCCACAGGCTATCAGTAAAGCTGTCGCTAGTATTAATATAAAGTGACGCATGACTTTTCCCCTTGTCGTGTAATTAAAGCTGGTTAAAATCCGATTAATGCTTCTGTGCCTACCAGTCATATCTCAGACCAATAGACAAACCACTCACGTCATCCACCATCTGAAACATGTATTCCAAATTGAAAGTGAATTTTTCAGAGTGTTCGTATCTTGTGCCAATACCAAATGAAATATCTGAATCGTCATCAGAAAGACTTCCACCAAACCCCTTAGCTGTTGCTTCAATTTTTGAGTAACCTAATAGTGCATAAGGGAATAGTTTGTGTGTTGCCGCAAACTCCCCCCTGGCATAAATGCCGAAATAGTAATCAGTTTCGACAGTTACTCCATCTACATCGTCATCTGTAATCCCTAGGCCAAGTCTGCCTTCAATGGCCAATGGAAACTTAGTGCCAGCTTCGCTGTGCACATATTTACCGTAAACCCCTTGAATCGCTCCTGTATCAAAGCTAATACCTTCAACGTCAATGTCTACCATGTTGTAGTCAACACCCCAGTAACTGTCGTTAGCGCTAGCCATGACCGAAAAACTCAGCATCAATGCCGCAAGCAGTATTCTCATTATTCACTCCAATATCGTCTGTAATTGTTTGGTCATTTCCCCGCAAAATTTGAAGAATGACCTCAAGATTTTAAAAATAGAATCAATTAAGACATTCATTGATAAGCACTGTTGAGTTTTAGAAATACTTCAACCACCTAAAATATGACACCATATTGACACTATTCTAGGCGATTAGAGCATGACATTATTTTGGTGTCAACTCTCAGCATGGAAATATTTATGGGCATTGCCGATGACTACATTCGACTTACCTTGCGTATCCCGGAAACCCTACATAAAGCGCTTTTAAAAAATACTCGGCAAAGCAAGCGCAGCATGAATAGTGAAATTATTTTCTTACTAGAACAATCTACAAGTGCATCAAAATCATCAACATCTAAAGGCAGTGAAAATAGTTATGCTATTAGAATTGAAAACCTTTCTTCCGATGAGAAAGATGCGTTTGAGCGACTGGTGAGTAACCTAAATAACGCGGTATTAGAAAGCTCAGGTTAAATCCATTCTGGCTATTTTTATACCCTTAACTTAGATGACGAAAATCCATAAAACCAGACCGCCTCAAGGCTATCGTTGGGAGGGCGATACACTTGTTGTGATTCCTGAACAAGCCGAAGTGTGTCGCCAAATTTATGAGCTATTTATCATCTACCGGCGCAAAGGCACAGTTGCTCGACTCATCAATGAAATGGGTTATCGTACTGACACAAATCACAAATTTGGCTATTCAACGATAAAAAGCATTATTTCTCGCAGCGTCTATAAAGGTGAATTTAAAGCTCGATTAATTAAGCCAGATAGCCTGGGAAATAACTATACATCATTATCAGTACCCGCTGTAGTCAGCGAACAAACCTGGGATCAAGCCAATCGTATTCTGAGTGCTCAAAAAGATAATCCAAATTCAAAGATCTCAAAAGATCCGTTTTTAGGGAAAATAAAGTGTTACTGTGGTCAATTGATGATTATTCCATCAAAATCAAAACGGTATCAATGTGATGCCTGTCAATTGCACATTAGCACAGCCGATGTGCATGCCTTATTTGCCGAAGCGATCAAACCTATTCCTTTTCCAAACCATCAATCATTGAAAAACGCCAATCCTGACCATTCGTTAGAAACCGTGCTCCCCAATACACTCGGTGATTATTGGGAAAAAGCGGATAAAAACAAACGACTCTTGTTCATCGATACAGTGCTTGACCATATCAGTGTAGACCGTAACAGTGCGTCTATTTGCCTCTATCCTCTGTTTAACTTCGCCACAGTGGGCACTGAAAGGGGCTAACAGTGCCTTGCTATACTGATTTTTGAGTACAAAGCACGTATACTGATCCTGTTGTATTGATCATTGTTTCTCTCATTATGAGCTGTGATGCACCACGCATCACACCAACCTGAGAGATTAATGACCTCGGCATCAGTCAATGGTTCATTTCGACCACTGCTGATCATGAGCGTTACAACCTGTGCGAAATGCACATGGCTTAGGATAAAGTCATGTCATTAACTGAAACCGCACAACTGCTGTATGACGAGTACGGCACATTTACGTTAACCACGGCGCAGCTGACCGTTGTGTTGCATTACAAATCAACACGGGTGTTACTCAATGCCATTGGTACAGGAACGTGTCCGGTGCCGACATACAGATGCGGAAAGCGCCGCGTTGCTGATATTCGCGATATTGCTGATTATCTCGACAGGCGCAGACGCAGGGCCTTATAGCCCAAAGAGGCCGGGGGCTATTCCCCGGTCTTTTTACACAATACTTTCGCGCAGTTGCAATTTGACGAATTCTGTCTAACTGCTAGGATGAAATGAGTATCTATCAACCGATACAACTTATTAGTCATCAACTTTCCCTTTCCAAACTGGATATCAAACCCTACGCAAATATCAACAGCCTTCTGGCTGGTGCTTATTTGCGTAGGTCGGCTCTACCCAGCAATGGATGACCGGGCATGGTCTGTGATCATGTCGCCAGTTCGGAAGGCTTTTAATGTTATGCAAACATTTTTGTCTCCATCTAATCAGCGTGAACTATTGAAAAATATCCTGACTCAATCAACCAACGAGATCAACAATCTCCACTTTAAAGATCCAAAGAACCGTGAATTAAACGTTCAAGCACAACTGATCAATGAATGCATAGATCACCCCGATCCAGCACAATATCTGCAAGCCGTTGCCAAACTGAATCAGAAAGAAAATAGCAGCTATACCTATCGGCAAACAGTTTCAAACTCATTGCTTGCGCATCTAAGAGTGCAACGCTTTAATACCAATGGCGGTTGCTAGATGTGTTTTACCTGTGCCGGTGCCACCGACAAAGATCAAGTTGTGAGCTCGATCCATAAAATCGGCTTGTGCTAAATCTTTGATGAGGGATTGTTCAACCTTGGACTGGGTAAAATCAAATTGTTGTAGATCGCGATGGTGTGGGAACTTGGCGACTTTCATCTGGTAGTTTAATGACTCGTACCGATTTAAGCAGTCCAGTTCCAAGCTCAAACTCAAGACCAACATAAAGAAAAAATCATCGTAGGGAACTCAGGAGAAACAGCCCAACTCAAGTTCCGCTACGCTTCACTTGAGTTGCTAATGACCGAATTATATTGAATTTAACTGTTCAGTTTTACTCGCTGATAAGTGTCCAGTTTTAAACGCTGATTGACACGTTTTTGGACAATCCATTCCAAGAAGCGGTATTGTAGCTGAGATAGCTGTAGAAATAGGCCTCGGTTATATCAGCGCCTGGCCGGATACGTCCAGGATCATCATCATTCGCCGAAATTCCTGCAAGATCTTTTGCCGTATAGCGTAACGTCGGTTCGATCCAGTTTCCGTCGCGGCGATATCCATATGTCACCGTTTCAAGCATACCGATTTTAAGTAACTCTGTAATTTCTTCTTCATAGTTGGCGATCAAAACATCGTTTGGCTGTCCATATAACCGTTGCATGCGTTTCAAATCAGTGGCGACCTTTGCTGCCATATGCCGTGCATGCGTAATAGTAAAGCTTTGTGTATCTGTAAATGTATAACTGTAACTCATAGTCTTATCATCCCTGAAAATTGGAACCGAATACTTTTTGCCAATAGTAGATGGTTTTTTGTTTATTAGGTGCTGCGAGAGCTGCATCGATTGCATCACCGGCATCTAAGGCAGCATCCACAATTTCGTCTGCATTGGTCTCTGTATAAAGTCGTCCAACATTGTTTTGTGAATTGACCGGATCAATTATTTGTATCGGATCATCAAAGTCAGCGACATTTGATGATTCGTAATAGTCGTCAAACAAAATTTTTTCACGCATATTGCTCTTTGCCACATAAGTAAAAAAATGTTGGAGGGCTTCAGGATAATCTGAGAAATCTAAACCCTCATCACATAAATGCGATAAGATCATTTCGACCATAAAAGATTTAAATCGGAAGTCATTTCTTTCGCGTTTGATGTTCCGAACCCAGAATTTGATGAGTCGAACCACTTGTGAGAAATCTTTGGGTTGGCAGTTCTTTCTCGCTTTGGTGAAATCAAGATGGAGCGGAATACTAGTCTTCAGAAATGTACCGTCGTCCTGACTGACCAAGTTCCCATACCACTGTGGATCTCCGTCATATAGTATCGGTACTACATCAACATCAAGCCCCGACCCACGAAATGAGACCGTTACACTATAGGTTTGTGGCTGTACCTGTTCTGGGCTGAAATTAGGAAAAGCTTTACGTAGGCGTTCCGCTAGGTAGTCCAGTAGTGTACTTACATCACCTGGAGTATCTGTACCACTGATGTAGCAGGCCACATCAATATCATTCAGCGATCTTAGCGCAGTACCCTTAGCCAGACTTCCAGATAGTAGCATCTTCTTCAGCTCGAAATCCGGATGATCTTCTAAGTAGCCCTCTAATTTTTTACGTAGTCTTCGTACTTGAGCTCGATACTCATCCGCCTTCAGTTTAGGCAGGTTTACCCTTTCTTGCGCGAATCGCTCAATATCATTGTGATCTATATGTTGTCTTGTCATGTGCCACCAATTTATGTTTGCTATTGTCGATAAAGACATGCATAATATGTCGAGTATGATAGCAGCAGCCTTACAAGTCGTCAACATATATATGTCGATATCGTCATGATTCAGAAAACTGAACCATCAAATTTGTTTAAAAAAAGGCTCCGTGATGCTCGTGAGATGCGAGATTGGAGTCAAAATGATCTAGGTACAGAAGCAGGTCTTCCGCCAAGTTCCATTGCACATTTCGAGACCGGCTCTAGAAAACCATCATTCGATACACTCCATCGCCTAGCTAATGCCTTGGAAGTCACAACAGATTACCTGCTGGGACGTGTTGATCAACCCAATGTCGCGGAGGATGGTGATCCTCTTTTCAGAGATGTTAGTAAATTAACAGGACATGATAGGGAACTAGCAAAAGATTTCCTTAAAATGCTTGCTGAACGTAATTTAGCAAAAAAGAGCAAGTAAAAATGCTTAGAGCACTTAGGCTCAAGATGGCAAATCAACGAGCTGAAACGCTTCTACGCGAATTGAACATATATAGATTACCTATAGATCCGTTTGCGATTGCAACCCAACATGATATCGTAGTAGAGGCAAAACCGAATACTGAGTCCGGTGTGTCGGGAATGTTGTTAAGACATGGCAACACATTTGGAATCCTCTATGCCACACATATTGCAAATGAGGGCTTTCAGCGTTTCAGCATTGCACACGAGCTAGGTCATTATTTTCTTGATGGCCATATCGATCATATCTTTTCCGCAAATAGTATCCATACCTCTCGGGCCGGTTTTATATCGGATGACCCTTATGAACTTGAAGCAGACCAATTTGCAGCTGGACTTTTGATGCCTACAAAACTTTTTCGACAGGCACTTGATAGATATAATCCTGGTCTAGAAGCAGTTGAAAGCTTGGCAAGGTTATGCAATACATCACTTACAGCAACAGCGATCAGATTTGCTGAGTTGAGTGAAGATGCCATAGCTGTAGTGGTTAGTACTGGACGAAAAGTCAACTTTTGCCGGTTTTCGGAATCAATGAAATCAATTCGTGACATAAGATGGCTCAAAAAAGGTTCCCCGATTCCCTTGGAAACTGTCACAGCAACAATGAATAGTGATCAAACTCGTGTTGCCTGTGCTGACAGGGATTCAGCTGAAATTGATCTTGTCGATTGGTTTGGCTGCTCTCGCTCAATAGAAACTACAGAAGAAGTAATTGGGCTTGGTTCATATGGCAAGACACTTACCGTGCTCTCTTGCCCAAACTTCGTGGATGAAACTTACTATGATGATAGCGAAGATGATGAGGATGAGCATGACTTGATCGAGAGCTGGACTCCACGTTTTCATCGTTAATTTAAGCTCACACTCTTCTAGCTACGTAGCCTAGTCTAACAATTGACCTACAGTAGGCTGATTTTCTGTATACATAAACTTAGACTTGATGATCTTGACCAAGTGAGATTCCGCATATCTTTTTTGTAAAGCTTTGTTCCAAAATAGGGGATGCTTAAATCTCTAAATAATTGTTACTCTGTCTAAATTTCCGCGATTTTGCTAACCAAATCTTCACTTCTTAGGTGAGTATAGCGCTTGAGCATTTGCATGGATTTGTGCCCGGTAATGGAGGCTACTTCCTGATCGGATAGTCCGGCTTCGACAAAGCGGCTGGTGGCTTCGTGTCGAAGATCGTGAAACCTTAAATTTTCAATCTCAGCACGTTGTAGTGCTTCCGCCCACATACGGTTAATGGTGTAGGGTCTACGTTTTCCGTCTCTGCCGGGTTCACCAAAGAATAATAAATCGGAGTCGATGGGTCTAATCGGATGGTCCATCACTTGTCTGAATACTTCTTTTGCTTTATTGGTGAGTGGGACAGTGCGTACCTCGTTGTTTTTGGTGTCGGGTAAAAAGACAGTACTTCGTTCCAGGTTCACCTGATTACGTTTGAGTGAAATGATTTCTCCGTGGCGCATAGCCGTGTAAAGTGCGATGCGAACAATCCATCCCAAGAAAGGATTGCTGTGCTGATCGCAGGCTTCTAATAGTCGGTCTTCCTCATCACCTATCAGACGGCGATTTCTTCCTTCTGCTGGACTAGGTTTTCTGACGTTGAGTACTGGATTGGCAATTAGACCTAATCTCCATTCTTGGATAGCGACTGTGAACAAGTGGCTTAACAAAGCCAGCTCAAGTCGAATTGTCGTGGCACTTTTGCCTTCCTCGACTCGTTTGTCTCGGTAATTGGCAATGATTTCTGTATTCAGTGCTGCCAAACTGTAGCGACCAAGTTCGCTTTTTAATTTTTCTGCCCGGAAATGTTCTGACTTTTGAGTTTTTACTTTCTTTGTTGGAGTGACTTCTTTTAAGTAACGATTGAGTGCCTGGGTTACCGTCAGTTTCTCTGAACGGCTTCTGGGCACGAAAATGCCGCGGATAATTTCATCTTCGGTGGTTCGTGCCCAGTTTTCTGCATCACGCTTAACCCGAAAAGTTTTGGATACTTTGGGCCAGCCCTGGCGGCGAATAATCGCTCTCCATCTGCCGGAGTCAGTTTTGGTAATTGTTGCCATAGTTTCTCTCCTTAGCGATTTTCTATTGTACCAAATTTGTACCCAAAATGGTATTTTGAAGAAAATTGAAAACTATAAAAAGAGAAATAATTGTATAAGTTATTGTTTTTATTATATAAATTTGGTGGGCCCGGTAGGACTTGAACCTACGACCAATGGATTATGAGTCGGCCTGGTCGTAGATTTTTTATATATTTTTCAACAACTTAGCGAAGGCGCCCGTTACCAATTTTCACGACAATGCACTACTGTGCAGGACTCATCCCCGCAAAATTCCCGCAAGGATTAGTCAATCATTGTGCAAGAGGTCAGTTGATTTCTCCATTACTGAAAATCATATATGCCAGGAAATAGTTCTTGACTAAATTGTATTTCGTGAGGTTATTTGTCTGACCATTCATTTTTAATACACTATGTAACTAATTTCTTTCCAAAAATTCTTTAAGATACAGACAAATTATAATAATTATTATCATTCATCGCTCTGAGAGCAAGTTGTTCACTCCAAAAAAGTGAATTGATAGATTGGACAATAATGTTTTTATTATTAATTTTTTCCTTCTCCAGTATTTTGCTATTTAGTTTTATTATTTCGAGAACATTTTCACGTCGAATTTCCTCAGTGAATTTAGGAATATCTCCCCTCAATAAAGAATCAATTTCCTGATCTAGAACAGCGCTTTCCGTATTTATGCATAATAATCTTCTCAATTCATTTTCAAATAAAGCACTTTTGTTCTTGAGAGTATTAGAAACAGCTCGATTTACAATTATCGCATACGACATAGTTGCTCTTTGTACGCGCCTGACCGCAAAAGACTTATTAAAAGATAATAAATCCGTAATTACATCAATCATGTAATTTATATTAGTAATTAGTTCATTATATCCTTTAAGTAAAGAAATTAATTTTTCTCTAAATTTAATGTCATTAAAGTTTTCCTCAAAAAATATTTCACCTATAAAGCCTTTGCTTAATTTTGGCCTTTTAGTTTTTAGATCTAATGACCAGGTTGGAAGTAAGGATGTAGACAATGGAGTTTGACCAACAGAATAAGTCTTATTATTGATATTTACTTTTTTAATTTTATCGTGATCAATTGGATGAAAAATTGTCTCCCCATCGACAATATATATTTTTTTTGATGCTGAAATTAAATTTTCCGGATGAAGGTCTACTAAACCTAAAAGTTGCGCTATGCCAATAAATTTACCTAACTCAAATAATAAAGAATCATCTACAATTAAAGGACTAGCATAAATAAACTTTTGCCAAAGCTCGGAGCCTGAAAGCTTTAGCTGGGGGACAGAAATCATATCTGACTCGATGGTCGCAAGTAGTATTTTTCTTAATAATTCCTCTCCGTATCCGTCCCTAGATTTATGCAAAACTCGATCATCGTTCGTTTTAAGTATTAAAGTATATTTTCCTTCATCATGTAAATCGCTATCACCAACTTTAATATTGAGTGAATGAATAGCATCATTATTAACAATTCCATGACTCCTTAATACCTCAACTTCTTTAACAAATGCATTCTTAACATGCTCAAAATGATTTGATACGTTTTTTGTCGCTGCTAATAAAATAGAAAGCAACCATTCTGGTAATTCATTTTGTTTTAACTTAGGTTGATTTAGAAAAGCACCTTGATAGAAAGCATCTGAGCGTAGTTGAATTGGAATTAGGTAATGTCTTAAATTACATGAAAGTAAATATGCCATTTGATTTCTATCAGATCTTGAATGAGGATATAGATCTTCTAGAATATTTTCAAAGATATTAACCAAATTATTTTATACTTGCATCCTTATATACTATTTCTAGAAAGCCTTCGTTTAAAAGTCTTGTAGCAAGTGCGATTTTTGCTTTGATAGATATGTTCCCTTTAATATCTATTACACTAAATCTAGATTTCATATTACTTATAGACTCTAATGGAACAATATATTTTCCCGGAAAAGTCAGTAACCCTTTGTTCTTATCAATACGTCCAACACCTAGCCCGGGAAAGCTTATTGCCGAGCGACCTCCATTCTCATATAGAAATAATACCTCACTTGGCATACCCTCTCTTTTTTCTAATAAAGTTTTCTCAGTCAGATCATTATCATGGTTTAACTTTTTATGTAACCGACCAGGTAGTTGAGGCATAGATGACCAATGTCGCGCTTTGATTCTTGAGTTAGAACGCTTCAAAGTCCTTGAATTAAAAATTTTTTGAAAGTTAATACTTTTTAATTCGGGGCAATCAATATCTTTTTTATCAAATAGATATTCTATTTTTGTTGATTTCCTAAGTCTGATATCGTTCTCTTCATTTAATCTGATTGCTTCCAATAATAATTCACTAAACCTAGATGAATCTAAAGCTATACTTGCGTGTAAAGAATACTCTTCATGGGTAACTACACTATGTGTCAAACCACGAGGAACATATAGCAAATCACATTTATTCAAAATATATTTTTCCTTAAAGGTCGGGTTTGGACCTTCAGCATATGTATTTGCATCGAGTGGGAGTACGGTTGAGACTTCTCCGATTTTCCATGTTTTTTTCCCTGCAATTTGAATAGCGAATACATCAATTGCATCATAATGTGGTTTGAATGTATTCGTACCTGGTGGAGTTAAAAAAATAGCAAAATGCGTTGGTGAATCAAATAAAAATCCAAATTCTCGACTAAATAGTGCGATCTTAGAATTGAACTTTTCTGCGAAATTTAAAACGATGCTGTATGACTCATCTAATAATTTTCCTAAATGCCTAACAACATCAAGACTTTTCTTTTCTTTTTCATTTAACAGTGTGCTATCTTTAGAAATTTGTACACATGTTGGGCTTAATCTATAAGCTAACCAAATCATTTCCTCAAATAAATCTATACTCAAGATATTTGATAGCGCCACCCCTGATGCCGATTTTTTTACAAAATACTCTGTATCTTCGAATGCCCTATAGAATCTTGATGTTGATAAGTCTTGCTGAATTGCATTAGTAACTTTACTTTTCACAAAAATGTACCAACAAAACTGATTTCAATTTTGGGTTAAAATCAGCTCAGCAATCCAATACTGATGGAAAAACAAATTGTGTAAGTAACATTGAGTCTAGTAATTCTTTTATTTCATCTTCACTTAAATCACCAAATTCTGGTTCATTCGGTAAGACCAAATAAATTTTATTTTCAGTATTTTCAACAATTTCAACTTCTTTAATATTAGAAGGCAGAGCAACATTAAACTCTTTTAGAACATTTATTGGGTTTTTAAGTAAATTTAACTTAAACTCATTATCACTCCATGCTCGATAAACCACCTCTCGATATGCAAAGTTTGAATCGTATTCATAATCATCTGCCATTTCAGTGTCTCCAGTAATTTGATTTTTTAAATATCGTACCAATCATGTCACACCATGATCTGCCTTGAACTCAATACGTCCTTTTCTAGATTAGCCGGGTTTTCTAAATTCAATAAAACGTCTTGTAATGCTTCCCATACTGAATTTATTTTGTCCTTAGTCTTGTTTCTTCTACCTCTCCATATTTCTCGGACTATTTCACATAATTCCTTTTGCTTATTTGAGATTCCACCATTTTGCATTATAAATGAAAACAAAATTGCCAGCCTCCAGTTCCTTGGTACCAAAGGGTCATTAAGAAAAGAATTTATATAATCTTGTGTTTCCCCAAACCCTATAGACAATGAAGCAGCTGAAGATTTATATTCAACATGATGCCACCAGAATGGGGGAATCAGCATTCCTTCTCCGGATTTTACAATGCATTTAAAACCGTTCGCTTTTTTAGTGAATGTTTCTTTTTCATTATCACTAAAAGAACGAAAATCAAGTTTTGACAAATTACTTCTTGCATTCATGAATTTACTGGACTCTGGAGGAAATAGGTAAAATAATTTGGTTCCAAATAAATTAATTTGAAACAACCAATGACTGATCCAATCAAAATGTAAGTCACTTGTACAATCTTTCCTTCCAGAAAAAAACCGAGCACTCTGTATATGTGTCGTTTTTAAGAAATATAGCAAGGTAACTTCTTTCAAAATTGAATCAGCAATTTTTTCTTCACTGATCATCATGCTACCTATAACATCGCGATGTTTCTCAAAGTATTCGTTTAGAGTCATTTTTTTCCATCTTGATCTTGGGCATCGTCCTGTATCTATTGATTCTTTATAGTTATCCATAACCTTGAATGTCTCATTACCAAAGTGCATCAATATTCGACTCTTCTTAAACATATAATTGGGTAGTATTTTTGCTAATCCCTCAATTTTTTTTGGTTGAAATATCTTGAGGTCATCTAGATTTATTTTTAAGACGTCCATCAGCGTGTAAATATATTTGACATTTCGACCTAAATATTAGGAAATTAAATTCTGTTACTAAAGAATTACATCTTAATCTGGAACCGGTCCTGACATTTTTTGATTGGCCCAATCAAAAGAACTTTGTCCAGCATCTGTCTCTATCCAGCTAAAAAATAAAGATTTATCCTCAGTGAGTAAATATCTCCATAATTCTTCCTTACCGTAGTTTTCATATAAATATTTATAAAATTCAGCTTGAGTTATATCTCCTGCAAATTTGTGTAGATATGATTCAGAATTTTCTTTCAGTTCTTCTATCTTTTGCATACTAATTTTTTGCCCATTCAACCCAAGTGCTTGGATTGAATAACCAACAAAAATATCTTCAGAATACGATCCCAACTCAGATTGCCATGATTTTCTCTCTGACCATTGATTAATTTGAGTGCCATCTAAAATAAAGTTTAATAGATCATTATCATTACGAGATAAAATCCCTAATATAAGTATTGACTCTTGCAAAACTATTTCATCCTTAAATGATAAAAGTTTTTGATCATAATTATTCGCTAATAATTTTTTTATTAGTATTGATGCTTGGTTAGCATCTATGTATCCAACAGTCCAGATACTTGAGCGCAAATTTGATATTGAATCTGAGTTAGTAAGCTTGTTTATCAGATTCGGGACTAAGTCCTGAGAAAAGTTTGCTACTTGGTCATATTTAGGCCTACTGCTAATGTCAGTTTGTTCAGAACTAAGCTCTTTCTCGATAATGATATTTTGACTTAAAACATTATTCGATAAGTTAAAGAAGCATAGAACTACCAGAAATTTAATTAGTTGTTTAGTTTTCATGTCTATTATTTAATATCCATTCATAGCGTTACTTTCAGTTTGATTAATCTCATTTCTGGTCGCAACACTAGTGTCATACATTATATTGAATATCGAAGTATTTCTGTGATTTAAACCCGCACAGTGACCAAACTCATGCACGGCAGTAGATGGTATTGCGTCTTGTGCAAGAATTATCCTTGCGGGTTTACTGCTAGGCAGAGCCACACCATCAAAATCATATCCGGACTTAATTTGCTTAATATCTGAGAAATTTGCACCTAACAATTGATTCATCACAGTATCATTTCTAATAATGTTATACTGCATGAGAGTGTAATCATACCTCTCATTTACCGGAAATGCATTGCTAGACTGATCTGGGAACTTTGCTTTAGCAGCAGTGTTGATAGTGAACTTTATATCAAGTGAAACATCATCGCTATTACCGCTGCCTGGCCCATCATCATCTTTCTTAAGTAAAGCTGCTCCTTTATTGAACATATCTTGGATATCTACCGCACCCACTAATGATGGGTGCTTTGATAGAGAAAATGTTACATTTTTTACAGCCATTGATTCCATACTGATACCAAGCCCAATCAATACTAAAACAATAGAAATGGAAATACGGGCACATAATTCCAAAACTTTTTTATCTTGAGTATTTATTAATCTAAAAAACATTTAGAGCTCCCTTATACATAATGATTATTTGTTATTTCCTGTATCGAATAATTTAGATTCTATCTGTACTTCGTTTACTTCTTTTCTGTTGCTAAGGGTTTTTGCTTTAGCTTTCGGTTCATAGGCATCTTTAATTTCTTGGTCGTTTTGTTCTAAAGATACATCTACAATCATTGAAGCAACTGTGCGAGAAATCAGTTGAGTATTAAGTTCTTTAGCGATCTGGAATTCTTCATGTACCTCATCTATCATTTTTTCACTCTCGGTCGAAACATCCGCTAATAAATACTCCTTCTCTTTGATAAGCACTGTTATCTCTGAAGCTTTAAATCTTTCAGGTAATCTAATGACCGGGATATTTGTACAAGAAGCTTCTTCAATTACATCGTCTTCAGTGTATAGAATTTGAAATTTCCAAACTGTATTCACGCCGTCCTTACTACAGTTAGGTTTCACATCTTTAATTTCAGAAATAATCGCCATTCCTTCTTTGACTCGTTCAATTGGTACACCGCTAAAATTAGGTCCCTTGATACGCTGCATAACGATGATGTCAATTGACTGCAGCTCTAAAGCTTTAGTTACTTTCTCATGATCAGAATTGAATTGTTCGATATCCCCTGCTAGTTTCTGGCTAAGTAATCCAGCGTTCATAGAAGAATAGCTAACGCCGCTATAACTTAATTCCACACCCACATTCAAACTACTCGATCCATTCAAATAATCTAGTTTCCTTGCAGAAAGCTCTCTATCTGGCATTATCGATACCATTTTTGTAATCACAGTCGAAACTTCACGATATCTAAGAGCCTGCTTTTGATACCTCACTAGTCCAAGTTGAACAAATGGGTTATAAGTATCTGAGTTAATTTCAATGTCACAGTAAAAATGTCCAGTGTCTGGATCAAGTTTAGGATTAAATAATGCCAGGGCACACTCTATCTGATTATTTCGGTTATTAACGTTATTCTCTAAATTATTAGATAATGGCTCCGGCACTTTAGCTTTTACTGTGCCATCTAAATTACTAAAAGCATTAGCCGGAATAAGACTATTAGGTTCTATCGATTCACGAATTGGATCTCTACCCCATCTTGTAACAAAGCCCGGTATATAGCTGCTATTTTTGGATTTAACATTAAGTGAATTTGTCTTTTTGCCAAACAATTCTGGCGGCCAGCAAACTAAACCTAGTTGCTCTCCTTCTCCAGACGAATACCACGATTTACCAAGATCAAGTCTGATAAGAACTCGGCGTCTTTGTATTGTTCTTGGCCTGTGTGGATTAAGTTCAGATACAACAATCAATTCACCAGGATCGTAATGAAATGATGATTGATAATTTTTCAAATCAACCGGTGCTGGTCGAGTTGAAGCTGGAACAATAAGTTCAAGTTGTTTATTAGAAGTTACAGAAAAAGATTCGGGGGAATTTATCGATTTGTCATAATAGGATGAAAATCGTGAAATTGCCTTAACTTCAACAGTTAATCGGCGATGTTGTGTACCAGAAAATTCTTTAGTTAAGAAGCGTAATTCATTGTTATGATTTCTAATTAGATTAACAGTATCTTGGTCATCGCTATTTATTTCATATGGAATGTCATCTATTCGGGTTAATTCTTCTAATTTTCTTTCTGGTATGTATTTATATCGTTCTTCACCGTTTTTATTTTGAACTTTGCGTGCCGTGATATCAGATCTATATTCAGACCAATTTGCAAGAACATCAATACGTACAGTAGAGCGTCTATGTAATTTTAATTTCCCACCGAAAAGCACAGTTTGAGACCCAGTTCTTCCTGAAAATTTATCATTTTCTGATGGCATTCCATCTTTAGAGTTTTTCAATTCATGATCAATAAACATCTTCCAGGCATTACGAATTTTCTCTTCATCTGCTTCTTCTTCAAGGTCTTTCCTATGTACTAGCCAAAAAGTCTCAATCTCTGGAGGGAAGAGAGGCTCTTGAACAGCATGGATAATATTCATAAATGTATGATGATTTATTCCATGTATAGGGGCACCCAAAAAAGTTGAATATAGATCGGGGTCAAGAGTTTCGGGTTTCAAGAAATTACTTTTATCGTTTTTAATATATTGGTTGATCTTCTCCAAACGAGAAAATTGACTAGAAGATTGGACTGACATTAGAGAATTCAGTGAGGGTGTATTCACAGATTTGCTGGCAAAAATTGAAGGCTTCGACTTGTTTATTACATTTATTATATTCCTAGCTTCTCGCTCTATCTGGTGAAACCCAGCCATTTTTTCTAATTCTTTTGGTAATTTGGGTAAACACCAAACACGTAATTCAGCCATTTCAGCAGGTTCCAACTCGATTTCTACCTTAATGGTACGATGTTTATTTATTAAAGAAGAACCCACTTTAATAGCGGCCCTTTGTTTTGAATTACCATGTTTTCCAACTATTGCCTTGTTTTTTAACTCTAATGAAACTGGCCGAGCATTAGGCCACTTTAAGCCTTTTGGATAAAGATCAATTACAATAGGCTTTGGGTATTCAAATGGTGACGCTATTTCGCCATTTTTGTAAAATGCAATTACCATGACTTGAGCCATTGGGTCTACAAATTGCCTTGTTGTTTTAAATGACTTTCCAGTTTCTCCACGCTTACTCATATCATGTCTTTCATATGGGTTCGCAGGTGGTGCGACGATGGGTGGATCGGTAGGTAAATTAGAGTAGGAGCTTTTTGGCAGAGATTTTCGCCCATCTAGACTCCCATGCAGCTCACACAAATCAAAAGATGTAAATCCCGCTAGTAGAAAACGCTTTGCTGTTTCTTTCCCCTCATTAACCTTCAGTCCTCTGCCTGTAATTAAAGTTTGGTCAGATTCATCATATTTGAGATTTTTACTTTCTGCATGAGAGCTTTCTACTGTTCCAGCATTAGGGTTTCTAGTTGGTGTGCTTTTGTTTTTGACAAAAAATATTTCTGCAGCAGCTATAGGTTCATATCTACAAAATTGATATGGTTTTTTATTATTAAAGCTATCTCCAATGGTAAGATGGCTTTGATCAGAAGTTGAATAATGTTTTCGAGCTTCGTCAATCGAAATACTCGACCCATTTATGAGAACATAACGTGCCCCTAACCGATAGTTATTACCAAATCTTAGTTTTGGTAATTTATTCTTTGGGGGAGAAATTTTAATTGATAAACACAAATCCTCTTTGCTAACAGCAATAGTTGCCTTTTTGCTAGGAACAGCCAAGCTCCAGTTTCGCCAAGTCATCATTGTCTCGTAAGTAATCGCGACAGGATGATTATCTAAATCTAACTCACGATGCACCAAACGAACTGAACCATTATCCCGTTCTCTGTTTCTACTGAGTTTAGAGTTAATATGAATGTCTTTTTTTTCAAAATCTGGAAATGATAAAGTTCTCTCAGTAAGCGGCATCCAAATATATTTTCCATCTTGTTGTCGAATTCCTACATCTGGCCTAATACCAATGACAACATCTTCTAATAATAATGGTTCATCTGGAGGAACAGTAGAACGTACCCACTCCTCTCTACTGTATTTTAGGACTTGCCGATCAATTAAAGCCAATCCTGCTGTTGATTGGGCGTGTGCAGATGATTCTAGGTTTTCGTTTAGTTCCCCATACGATAAGGCTTCTTTGTTTGCTGCTGCTTGTTTAGTGCTCCCTTCAATTCCAGCATTTACATTAAGAGATAATAATTCATAATTACTATAACAATCCTTGCCCTTACAACCCAACTCTAAAAATCCATTGTAAAATTTTTTCGACGCAGTCCATGGTCGAAATTGTTTTGCCGTGTTTTTTTTAATACAAGTAGTTTTAAAACTTTGCGTCGCTAAGCCACTAAATTGCGCTGACACATTAAATTTTCCGTCAGGAAATTTATCGGAATCAACATAAAGATCTATAATCATGCCGCACTGCCTAGCAATATCTGGAAAAGCCATGACCCCTGCTAATCGACGTATAATATTTGGTGGCTCTTCTTCGCTGAGGTCTTTTTCATTCTGTGAAAAAGATCTTTGACTAATAACACCTGCTTGTTTCATTGCAGCTAATGTTGCATTTCGGCTTGGTAACATCGAAATCTGGTAGTCCGCTAAAGCATTTAGTGGATTATTGGATTCTGATGCGACTTCATCTTCTGTATGAAAATTAGATAATGACAAACCTGTAATCGCACCTAAAATTCTTTCTGTTACTAGGGCATCTTCTGCTCTGAACTGATCCTCTGATTGCTTAAGAAAACTATTAACTTTATCTTTATTAATCTTTCCATCTCGATATACATCTCTGAATTCCTCAACAATTTTATCGATCTTTCTTCTAACTCTAAAAGCAAGATTTGTAGGTAGAGTTGCTTTACCAATCTCCGAATTTGTTATTTGATCATCTAAAGGTCTAACAGAAATCTCCGGAGACACAGTAAACCTTTGAGGAGGTGCAGCGCGTCCAGCCCAAGCTATTCTCATTAATGCATCTTGGGCCATATTATTAGTTTTATCGAGTTTCTTAATAGATTTATCTTGATTTTGTAGTTCATTAAGAGTTGCTAATTCACCTTGGTTAAAAACACCATCAATTGTAGAGCTTTGTACCGCAAACGGAGAAAGCGGATTAGATGAGCTTGTTTGTGCAAGCCACTCTTGCCTCTCGGATATCGATTTTGAACTTTTCTTAAGTTCTGCATCAGACAAAAGACGACTGATTTGTAGCGCAGAAAGTGTTCCATTAATACAATTCAAAATTTTTGCCATCTCTCCTGTTGGATAGCTGAACATTGGTCCTACAAAAGGGCCAGGAGTGGCAGAGATATCATCTTCTTTATCGTTAAAGTACTTCGCTATTTCTTCTCTCTCTTCGTTTAATCTCAACATGGAAGACCATAGCCCATTCATTAAAGTCGCATCAAAAGCTTTGGGATAATCAATTAGAATACTTTCTCCAGAAATATTTCCTAGATGACTGCCATCCTCTCTTTCCAAGATCAGTTTTAGATTTCTAGTATTCTCGTAAATTATTTTTGGCCACTGCTCAAGATCAATTCCTCCACCCGCAGTCGATAGAGGTATTGGGGTTAAAACTAAACTAATAACCACCTTATCCGAACTACTACGATCTTCTTTTTTGGGATTCGAAATATAGCCATCTGGAATAGCTTTCACTTCAATCATAGAATTAATTTTGAGGCTATTCAAAATAAGAAATATACTCCTTCCATTCAGAGTCCGACGAGCGGTCAGCTACATCAACTGTTATAAATTTGTCACAATTTGAGTTCTTATCATCTAATAACAAACCCGCGATTCCACGTGCACTAGACGCTTTATTGCTATCGCTACCTTCAAAATCATATGCTGCAGTGAATTTAAATCTGTATTTAACAAATCCAACTTTAAAACTATATGCAAATGTTGCTTCGCCCTTAACATTGTTACCTTGCCCGGTAACACGAACCTCTATATGTACTGCAATTGAGAAGAAAGCCAGAGAACCTTCTCCTAATGCGCGCACAAAACCTGCAATTATTAGTGCTTGGCCTTTAGTTTTTTCAATATAAATACCTGCTGATACTAAACCAAACGCCTTAAGTGGACCAAAGGTATATGCAACTGCTGCACCAAATTCAAGTTGAAGCTCAAATCCGATAATCTTAGTAGCTTCTGTGCGAATAGCACAATAACCAGCACCTGCATAAGGAAACCATGCAATCAGAAATGGTCTATTAAGACTTGAGCATGTAAGTCGACATCTTAGTGGGCGGTTCGTAAATGGTATTTCTACCTCAATACCAATTGATAAATTTAAAATCGACATTGGACCAATCGACAAATCAAAAGCAGGAAATCCGTACTTTATTCTTATTCCTGGAGGATCAAGTACCGGTTCTAACCAGGACGGCAATTCGCCAAGCCATGCTTCTGTAAGACTCGAGATATACTCAAGAACATCACCAAATTCAACGGCATCAAGACCCGACTTTAGCTTTGCTTCAAAATCACTGCCATTTTCGTCAGCAGAGAAATGCAGATAGTCAAAATGAACCGTCACTATATCAAATGAACTACCAAATAGATGAATTGTCGGTTTTATAATTACGCTTTCAACTGCATAAAATGGCTTGGGAGGTTCATCGATATCTGAAATACGCATACCAGCCTTTGCCGCTATAATCAGATCATCGGCAGGGTGTCCTTTTTTCCTTACTTTTTCTTGATGAGATTTTACTAATTCACCTAGGTTTTTAGGCAGATTGCCTTGATTACTGCCGTCAGATTTATTGATAAAGAATATTTGATTGTTTTGTGACGGAAAGGGATCGAGATGAGAGCCCCAATCATAGTCAAACGATATTTCATTCGGAATAAACTGAAGCAGCGCATTCTTAAGCTCTCGTTCGAGCCCGGTAAGATCGATTAAGTCTGAAACTTTACCTGTTAGAACAATATCTATAATTTGTATTATCGGATCTAAAGCCAAAATTGCTGCTGGTTTTTTATCAGGAATTTTCCATTCATTGACTATTATCGATAACCTCTGAGCTCCCTCTTGTTGATCATTTGTAACATTACTTTCAATTTTAGCTTTAATCTTCCCTAGCTCATCTCTTTCGAATTCAAGTTTTTTTCTGATTTTGTTATTTTTATCATTAGCAAATAATTCAACGACTTCTGAGCTTAAAAAGAGCTTAAAAATATCAAATTCGTTTGCACCATTGCCAACGAGGGAAGAAATTTTATCGAAAAGTGACAATGCTAAATTGTCAATACTAATTAGTATTTCAACAGGCGTTAAAATAATAGGCTTTAGTTTCGGATAAACATGATCTTTCAATTTATTCAGTTCATTATCAGTAAATGTCGTAGCCTGTATGACCATTCCACTTAAGACACGCTCTTCACCGAAGACATAGCTAATTGCTTTATCAGTATGATTAGTTAGTGAATTGAATTTTTCTGTGAGCGTAGTACGTAATTCAGGGGTAATTTCTTCAGCTTTGATGGGAAGTTCACCTTTCAACTCCATTATCCCTTTTGAAATTCCATCAGCATTTGATTTAATATTATCCTTAAATTGATCAACGTTATTTTTTGCAACTTCGGATAAATTTCGAATATTTTTAAAAGATGCCGAAAAATCATCTCCATTTATTTTATTGAACTGAATCTTGCTAACAGCATCGATCAATTTTGAAGTTTCTAAAAATATATTCGTTAATCCTAAGTAAATTTCTCTAAGGTCTTTCTGAAATGGACTTGGACTAGCTAGCGCTAATATTGCGGCCCCTGATTGAGAAGCTTCAATATCATCCAAACGACCGATAATTTCTGCTGCATTAATTGTCGCTTCAAGTGTGTCATGAGCACGTCTGAATACTTGGTCCTTTTCAGTTACCAGGCGACTTAATATGCCATTGAATTTAACTAATAATTTTTGAGATTCATTATCGAATATAGTTGTGAGCGGTTTGATATAAGTTTTTACTTTATCTGGTGTATCTGGATATTCACTGACATGGTTTACAAACTTAGCTATATGACCGCGTATTTCTTCATGCTCTTTTAACGCTATGCTCAAGGACTTATGTGCCGAAGCAACAGTAGCGATGGAATTTTGAACCTGTCCTCGAAGCTGTGCTGGAACACGGCCAGACGCCAAGATGTCTTTCAGCTTATCATTCGCATCGGAAAGTTTTCGATCTAGAGCCACCACCTGATTATGAATACGATCACTGTTCTCAATTACAGGATGAATTATTGGGATAATGGCATTTTTAAATAGCGGGACTAAAACTCTCTCAGGATCAACAACTAACTTTTCTGATAGAACTAATAATTGATCAATTTTTAATATACCGTTAATCCAGCTTTCGGCTATGGACAATAATTGATGAGGAAGTTCTTTTGCTTGAGCCTCAAACGAAACGGCTTCATCTTTTACTTTTGTAACTAAATTTTCTGCCGCTAAATATCCATCAATAATCGGCTTACCAATGACTTCATAGAGAATTGCTTCCTGTGCGTGTTGTCGATCTTCTGGGTTAGTGATATCGAAAACAACTCTTGCTTCTGTTCCACAAGGTGGACTATTAACAGACTCATCACTTGGGTATCCTGTAAATGCATTTACAATTAGTGGATACATTACGTCGCTTTCACAAAACACGAATTTATTATTTTGTGATTCCAATAATGAGTAAAATTCCTTCGCAATTAATCTGTTCAGATCATGCTTTGCGTCATAGACTAAGTCATCAATTACTGTTTTCAAACCTCCTTTTAAACCACTGATGACAATATTTGCTTCTCGAATAACTTGATCAACAATGGCAGGCGTTGGTTTGTGAATAACCTTTTCAATTTCTTTAAGTGCATTCCTTCCTGAGTTAGCAACTTCACTTGTTACTCTAAGAATATTCTGCTCCTGCTGTCTGCGATCCTGTCTTTTGAAATCATAGTTCTCAACTAACGATTTAAACTCTGTTAGTACTGCTCGTAACTGCAATAAGGATTGATAAAGTTCGGGGTAAACATCTTCAGGGGTTAAATCTATTGGCGGTCTAAATGTTTCACCAAAATCTTTAAGATTGATTTCAAACTCATTTAGAACAATTCTGAGTGAATCCTCAATTAGTCCAATTACTTTTAAAACTGCATCTTTGAATTCCTCACCAAATTCAAATAGTGTATACACTGCATTTTCTATCATCTCAGGTGCACCATCGACGAATGATGCTGCTTGCACAACATCCTTCAGCGGTATAATTCCAAACAATTTTGCCTGCGAAAGTGCTTTCCCAAAATACTCTAAAGGATCAAACTGATTTGAATATGAAGCAGGGAGTTCATAAGAAAAATTAGAAGAGCTAGAAGCGGCTAATAAGGCTTTTGGAGCTCCAGATTTTTTCACCAACAGTGTTCCAGTATTAGGCATGACGCTCTCATTGCTGCCACCAACTGGCCCTTTTAATCTGGAAATAGATGAAACACGGTTATTTGGTGTTGCTAAACCACCTGATGCATTAGATCTATTTTCTACTTTTAGATAGTTTGATTTTATATCAAGTAATGTCAGAAAAATTTCAGCATCATTACGGCCAGGTGCAAATCCATAACGTAAGTAATGCAAATCATAACTGACATCTGTATACCCCTGGGTCATCCCATTCATCGTATTCAGTGACTGAATTTCGATTTGTGCCTTTTCAAAGGTAGGATAAAATGGAGGTTGATCAGCTCCTTCCATAACAGCATCCATAACAAATGCCGCATCTGGATTAGCTGCAACTATTTCTGATTCTTCACTAAGGTCACGAGCTTGAATACCCATCAACCAGATTTTGGTTCGAAATTCTGTTGCACCAGCTTTAGTTTCTGGAGCATATTTTATTCTTTGATCGAATACTTTCGCAGTTCGGATAGATTCATCAATCTCACCGACAAGTGAATTATAGTAAGCATGAGTTTGCTTAACTCCTATGGCATCATGAACCAACGTATTATCAACAACAACAAAAGGACTTTCCATCTCCTCTGTTTCTCGTCCGTCTGGATAGATGCCAACCCATTTAAACTGAACAAATTCAGCCTTCCCATTAATTGACGTTTTGGGTACAAATGCACTGGCACCAATCTTATTAGCCTGTTCAATTTCAGTAATTTTATTTTTATTTTCAAATGGATCGAGTATATCTGGAGACTTTGTAGTGATTATTCTTACAGCACTGAAAGGCATAGCACGTCCCTTGAAAGGCTGTCCGATCGCTGGATAAGTTTTGACAGGTTCACCAACTACTATAAAAAATCGTTGAATTAGGTATGCTACTGGAACTCCCTTGTGATTGGGATCATCGTTGAATTTTCTTTCTGTCGCTTTTATTACTGAACAACGATGTCCAAAAGGACATACAAAACCTTTATAGACTATTTCAACTGAAATATCACGACCTTGAAACGCTTCATGACTCCACCGTTCAACGGTTAGAGCCGGCCACTGCGGAGTTATATCGCCCTTTAAAATAAATCCACTAGGTGGCTCCCACTGACCTTCTAGGTCGGCTATGATTCCATATGCGGAAAGTTCAAAATTAGTACGCTGTAATGGTTGCGGTACATATACTCCTTCATCACCAAATTCACCTTTGCCTGCTTTAAATCCGATCGGGACAGGAACTACTGTGGAATGAGCAAGAAGAGTTCCATCTTTTTTTGGTAATGCGTTTTGATGATCTATACTGGGTACAGGTAGTAAAGCAGGAAGACCATATATTGATGATAGAAAGACTAATTCATGGCGATCGCGCCCATCGAGTGCCATTCGATATTTCCATTTAATCTCATCTTTCTTTAGGTTTAAAAGACCTGTTCTACAAATTAAATTCTTGTCGCGTGCTAACCAAGGAGCACAGTTTGTATGATGAGGCAGTTTACGGTTTTCCTTTACATCATTAAAAAATGATGTCTTTAACTGATCTGGATAAAAATCATCAGTCCATAATGCCCGAACACTCCGCCCCCCCTGTTCCGCATCAAGTCGAACTGAAAATGGTGGAATTCCACGACCCAAGCGTTCTTTAGTTAAGTCTTTTGGTGTATGCCAAATAGCATCATCTGCTGGCGACAGATGCAATCGATATGGGAATTCTATCGAGGTCTCGTCAGCCTTTGGCGGTTCAAGATTATCCCTTATGGCTGCAATTTTATCTTTGGTTGAAATATTCTTATAATTTGCATTATTTTCACCCCCGTATGCTTCTTTTAGTTGATCTTCAACTGTCGCTGAGGCGCTCATTGCCCGAGATGCAACCTTTAAATTAAAATTGTCCCATTTCGTCAAACCTTCAACCGAGAACGATAAAGGTAATATTGTTTCATTTTGCCTACTTTCACTTTGATCTCTTAACGTAGGAAGTTCAAATACTATCCGCGTTGATCCAGATGCTCGAGCCTCAACGACATGATCTAATATCTCATTAATTTCATTTATCTTTTTGAAATCGTTTTGCGGTTTTTGGATATTGCTGAAATCCACGTCACGTTGCTGTCGAGCTTGCATCAAATTTCTCTTTAGTTTCGCCGAATTTGGAGCCTTAGCAATTTCGATATGTTGATGATTTTGCTCATTTGAATACACGCGATGTTGACCTAGTGGTACAGCTTTTTCCCGGTTATTACTGATATCAATTCCTTCCGATACTTTCAAAAATGCTTTTTCAGCAATGTGCTGTGGTGGAAAATAAACTGCAATAACAGGTCGATTGGAATTACTCGCTGATTGTTTTGATAATTCTTGCAACTGAGTTAATTTTCCTTTTGAACAAAGAAAAACATCTCTAAACCTATATTTTAAGTCCAGCAGATCGAAAGCACGATGTACTCTCAGAACTGCGTCTTCGTCAGGTTTGGGATCGTCTTCAAAAACGCTATTATCAAGGCTTCCATAAAAAAACGGGGGATCAGCAAGTTCATAAAGAAATCCTGAAACAGCTTCGTCAGCTTGATTCAGTTCTTTAAATCGAAATGATATTTCTTTGCCCCTGAAATCAAATCGAGAATAATCGGCATCTTGCATAGGTACATATGCCTGCTTCAATTGACCTTGTACATCGAATTTAATTAGACGGTTTTTACGTACGACAATATTTATGGATTCGGGGTCATTTCCGGCCAATGTCAATCTGACATGACCTTTCAGGGTTAGTGTATCAATTTCAGGAAATTGACCAGACAATTGACAAAATTCTTCTTTTTCATTATGAGTTAACCTATAAACACAAGGACTTGTTGGTATGTGTGGCCACTCACTTAGATCAGTAACTTTTTTTGGTCTGATAGGATTTATTAATCCTGAAAATACGAATTTTATAGCTAAAAAGCAATTCTTATTGTATTTTCCATAGTATCTTACCTGCCCGTAAAAAGTTTCTTTTACATCCAATCCAAATTGTGGTGTTTTCGATTTGCCAAAAATCTCTTGTTCTTTTAGTGTAAATAAGCTTACAGGTTCAATTATTGTTGATGGACCAGAGGGGATTTTCGAAAAGATATTAGATTGTTTATCATCTGAAGTTGGTTTTATGGGAGCTAAAATTCCAGACTCTCCAGTTTTCTCCGTTAAATTATCAACTGATATATTTATGCGTGAAACTGCATGTATCATGCCATGACGGCCAACAATAATTAAATCTTTCGGTGTTTCCTTACAAGTAGTACTATCAGCTTGATGGCAACTTGAATTTATAGCTTCAAAATAAAACTGGTTGTTATTTGAGAAGCCTATACGAATTTTTTTTGGGAAAGAAAAGACATCAAAAAGAAATAATTTTTTATATTTACTACCGCGGCTTAGATTAGATGGTTCTTGATAATCAGTTAACCAATCATAAAGAGATATAACCGCAGATAAATCGAGCTTTCGAAATTCAAATGAAATACACCAGATACCATCAGGCTTAGTGAATATTTTTAATATGCCGTTAGCACTTAGCCTTGTACCAGGATATTCAGAATGCGTTATCTCTAATCTCCAAATTGGGCCATCTGTTTTCTTTACTTTTATCTTAGAGTTAGCACCGAATTCTTCCGCCTTTATTGCCCATTGCTCACTAGCATAATTTACAATGACTTCTGCTGAGGTTTCGCCATTGTTTTTAACTTTAATGATGGGAGTTCCCAATTCACTACCTAAAACAGGAGCTGTAGTGGCGGCGACTACTACTGAGCCACTAGCTTTTAGCATGGCTCGTCGTGTGATTTGATTATGTTTGGAAAAAGCAGGAATAGTCTTCTTTTCTAAAAAGATCACATCCTTTTTTCTTTTTCCCATTCTCTGATCCTAATAACTATTATCTATATTACATTTGAGTTTTATTCTTGTAATAATATGCCAGTTGTGGCAACAAACGTCAAATCGACTATCAATGGAAATAAATTCGAAAATCGAAAGGACTTAATTAACCAGTGATTCAAATTGAATTCTACAGCTAAGGAAGCAGAATATAGAATACTAATTAGAGAGGATTTTTATATATTACTTTAGTTATATGACGTAGATTTTCTCTACAACATAAAGTTACTATCTATACTAACAGACTTGATCTGGAGACTTAAACTTATGAGACTTACAATCTATTTATTTGCAATTATTTTTCTAGTGTATTCTGATTTTTCAATTTCTTCTTCAAAAATCACTACCAAATTTTACGAAGTCAGTGGAAAAAATGCCAAAGACTTACATGATGCAATAACTGTTAACAGTCCTATCGGTAGTTCTGGATTAACAGAATTAAAGCCTGGGAAAAGTGATTTCGAATTTGAAAAAAATACAGATGGGAAATATGTCTTTATTATTGCAATCATCAATCAGGAAATTATCATCACACTGCCAAAATGGAATGATCGATCCGGAGCAAAAAAATGCGTCATAGACCAATGGGAAAAGGCAATGATCGCATTGAAAACACATGAAAATAATCATGCTAAAAAATATCAAGAATTGGAAGTCAGATTTAATAAAAGAGCATCAAAAATTCCACCGCAAGAGTCTAAAGAACAATTAACCAAGAAGTTACAAGGTCTCTTAAATCAAATATCGGCTGATATCAAAAGAGAACAAAAGAAATATGATTCCGAAACTAATTTTGGTCAAAAGGAGGGAGTTATGCTATCTAATTGCTAGAAAGCTCTAAATTTAATTTAATCAACTATCAACTTTACATTTTAGTGTTTATCTCGGCAATACTGCCTTTGCTTTCATCCGCCGATTTAACATGACTCAACCATAAGCGCTGTTTCGCTGTCATACTCTTTGCCAGCATTCTATTCTCCAATTTGAAAACTTTACTCTGGCAGATTACTCCTCAACTGAAAATCCCGTCCTTTATGTGACGCTTACGTTTATCTGATTTTGCAGTTTTTTAATTAGAAATCTCTAACGATTAGCTGGATTATTTCCGGTTGAGAGTCAGATTGAATTTATCTCATCCAATTGTTTGTGATGATGCGAGGGAATGTCAAAGAGACTAATCGTTTACGTAGTTTGCGTGTTGAGGGAGATTATAAAATATTCTGGAAATTCCAATTAGAAAAGCAATTTATAGTTCACCTGGATTTAATTAACTCTTTTAGTAAGAAGTCTTCACTACACCGATTGTCATAAATACCGCTTTCATTAGCAAGTGTCAGATTGATTAACTCCGGTGGGTTACCTGTAGGTATCCATTCATAAGGAATAAATGGAATAACTTCTAAAAGAAAGCTATCTCTATCATAGTTATGGAATACATATAATAATTTTGAAAATTTACCCGAAGCTAACTTAATAAATTTTCTTTTATACGCTTCAAATGAGAATTGAACCTCAGTAAGGTTATCATTATGAATTTTATCTATGTTATCAAACATAATTTTTGGTACTAAGCAATTGTTCAAAATACCTTGATCTGAATAACACATAATGTTCAAATCGTTATTGATATTAAAATTATCAGTTGTTTCGTAGAACAATTCATAATTTTTATCCAAGATATATAATGCACATAAATTTTCCTCTACATTTTCGTATTCTGTTTCATACACACATCTAAGAAACGAGGAACCGATCGACTGATATTGTTCAATATTTTTTAAACAGGCCTCGACTCTATTGAATTCTTCCTTCTCAGTTAAGTATTTATTATCATTTTCTATGTTAGTGCCCTTAAATAGAATAGTATTTTTACCATCCATAACCAAATTTTGATTGATTTTGAAAAAAGACGGGGACATTATTTTAGGTGGAAAAAGGAGTATTTTATTTTTATCGTAATTAATACGTATATAAATAATTTTATCCATAGAATTGCATAGCGAAGTGTAGACTAATGCTTGATGTGATCGCTTAGCCACTTGAACACCAACAAAATCAGTATTCCTACAATTATTCTTAATCAAAAAATTTGAAAGGCTAGCCCCCTCAATATACGAATTTGCACTTACAGAAATTTGATCTACATACTTATTGTCTAAAGTTATCCTTTCACTTATAAAAGCTTTCCAAGGATTCAATTTCGATTTATCTTCCTGGTTAGGATTATTTATATCAACAGCTAATAATACTTCCTTTTTCTTATCAAAGAAAAATGCTGCATTATTCAAATAAATTATATCGGTAGTATTATTTGCCGAACGATTTGTTGGAGTTAAAAATTCGTGTAACCAAGATACGTTGAAATCAGAAGCTACAATATGATTACATGTATAGTTGTGGTTACAAGCATGCCCATAGTAACTTTCACCCAAATGAGAGGCTGCCTTTTCATAATTTCCTTCTTTTAAATATTTAAAAACCGAATCAATAATTTTAGACGCATCGCCATCATCCACAATTGGGATATGGCGAAAGACAGATAGCTTCAGTATTTTATTGCTTTCACAATGAAATGTTAGACGAAATTCAGATTTAACATCATAGATACATAGATTTTTACTTTTATAAAAGTTTACAAATCTCTCATCTGAGAGACCATATTCAAACAATATTTTGATTTTTTCATTAATTTCACCTTCGAATGGAAAAATCGGGCTTCCATTTGAAATGTGGATATTTCCCTGAAAATAAATCCTATAAATCTTGCTTAATAATTCCGTGGCTATTCGACCATCTTTACATAAGTAAGACAAATCATCTTGTAAACCGCAATTATCAAAGATTGAGTAGTCTACTGGATCGTCACTTTTTACATCAAACTGAAATATTATGAAGAAAATAAAAACTAGCGCTGCATTTTTTGTTATTAATTTCAAGCTTTATTTAGTCTCTAAAAAATCAAACACGAATCTACAGTACGACTTAACTATTATAAGATGAACTGAATTTGTAAATGAAAATATCAGCAATTGTAAAATTAAACATCTAGTATCCCCGAGTTCGTCATCTAAAAATTGTTTCCTGTTGCTGTTTTTTTTGATAATCTTTTTACATTATTGTTCATACATTATGCTGTCTTCTAATTCACAAGTCGCTGTAATTATTATAAATTACCAAAGATATCAAAATATACAAAATATCATAAATTCGCTACATTCTCAAAATTTAGAACTATCAATTTATTGTTGGAACAACGGAAATCCTACAGTTGTTTTTGAAGGAGTAGAGAGCAAAATAAGCAGCAGCACCAATATGTATTGTTGGCCACGATGGTTTTTTGCGGCTCAAATTTCCTGTCCATACACATTGATCATGGATGATGATATTATGCCGACAGATTCGAACGTAATTCAATCAATGATCAATATAAAAAAGAAATTTAATAGTGATAATATTATTGTTGGAGCTGAGGGTGTATTATTAAAAAATAATTGTCCATATTTCCCTACATACTCAGGACGTATAAACAGAAAATCGAATGATATTGAAGAAAAATCATCCATACATTTTAAAGATGTTCTGGATGACCAATTTGTTCATATAGTTAAAGGGAGATGCATGTTAGTGTCAACAAATTCAATAAGGAATCTCCCATTATGGGCGCCTCATTGTAGTCACTGTGATGATATCGTAGTTTCTGCATATTTAGGCTCAAAACAACCTATACATATAGTGCCTTCAGTTTTAACTGAAAGATTTGAAAATTTACCAAATATGAACGGCCCGATGGCTCTATCAAAAAAATCAAATTGGAAATCAATTAGAGAAAAGGCATGTAATCACTACTTTGATTCAATATGAATACCGATCAATTATCAGATGAATTTGATCTTATATTTGGAGTTACTGAATTGGTATTTAGAGATCAAAACTTAACCGATAGAGATATCCAAATTCGTTTAGACTTTCTTTTCAATCTTTGTATCGATTACATTACTGAGTTCGAGTATCGTGAGAACAAAAGTGTAGATTTACCGCAATTTTGGTATCCACATTAGTTTTTAATAACAGCAAATTATCTATCAGCCATCATTGCTGGTAAGAATTTTTCCCACTTGTTTTTATAAAATGGCGAAACACGATATGGAACCTTGAAATCCTCAACTTTGTCATCCTCAAAATCAAAGGAATTGACGTATTCCAAGTTAATGCATCCATTATTATTATAAATATGCTGAAATAGTCTTTCAGTTTGAACCCACCAAGGACATCTTTGTTTCCAAGATTCTGTCAACCTAATCTTTAGCCGTTCCATAACTGAAATATCCCATTTGAAGTGAAATACAGGATTACGTTGAGGAGCCCATCTCAAGTTCTTCTGTCCCTTAAGCGGATCATGATTAGCATATTTAATTTTTACTGTATTACGACTCATTGTGACTTTATGGATTTGACCTTGCACAATATCACGAGTAATTGACGCACCAATTGGAAATTGCGACCATATTGGTTTTGTTGGTTCGAAATTTACTAATTTTCCTGATCTTGCGATCCTGTCAACAAGAAATCCTCCACAAATGTTTATACCCGCTTTATCAAATTCCTTAGCTTGAATGTTTAAATCTTTTTGATGCATCTGGAATTCATCAATATCAGCCCAAACAATCCATTCGTCCGGCTTCACAAATGCATTTTGTATATTATCATGATGAGTTCTCAACCTCATTGCATCAAAAGGACAAATTAGATCCAATACATCATTAATTCCAAATGGCTTTAATATTTTTTTTGCATAATCCTTAGTCTTACAAATTTCTGATAAAACTACAGTTTCTTCAAATTGTATTGTTATATGGAAATTTTGCACCCCTAAACTTTTGTAATGCTGAATAAATTGCTTCAACCAATCAACTCTCGCAGCCTCTACTGTAGTAATTAAATGAATCATTTGTAAATATCTCTCAAATGCCCGAAATATTCAGAAAAGGGGTTACAAATACGACTACCTGGCAACTCAGCATATGACATTTCTAATAACCAAGAGATATAATTAAAACTAAGTTGATCTCTTCGACTACCCTGTGCGACCTCCTTCCACCATAAATGACAAAACCGCGCAACGTCTGTAGTATTTCTACGTACTAATATTGAAGTTTCAACAAGTTTATTATTCGTTGGATAATTTTCTCTTTTATATCTACTCATCTGAGAGCTTATTGTTTTTTTACTGTCCTTCCGACGCTCAATACACGCTAGAGCTTCTTCGTAAATACAATTTCTTTTTCCATATGTATCCGGATATTTGAATGTCCCAATATCGTATTTATTCAAACAGTTAACAAGCTTATCAGCATTTACATTTAATAATAATGAGGCATCGAACCATATCGAATAGTCGTGCTCAGGAAGATAATCGAAATAACAGATTTTAATTCTCCTTGCGAGTCTAATTCGAGTGTCAACACAATTTGCCCCATTAATTTTTACAAATCTCCAACCACGTGTTAATGGGAAACTTTGATCCGTAAAGCATGTTATCTCTGGATAATATTCATAAACACCACGTGGCTTATCTGAGTTTCCAATAATTGCAGTATAAATTTTAAGATTCTTTATTTTAATGTTTTAAAGTCCAAGTAAATTTCTTAACTTTTGCAGGTTGCTCTTAGGTTCTTATATATTCCGTTCTCACAAACTAAATAATCTATTTGACAACGTAAAGTCGTTAATGCTGCCTGTAAATCATTATTGACAATTGGCTCACTACTATGATTAAAGGAAGTATTTAATACTGCCGGTACTCCGGTTTTCTTATAAAAGGCAGTAATGATTTCATGAAATCTTGGATTTATCTTCTTATCTACTACTTGCACTCGAGCTGTTCCATCTACATGGGTAACTGCTGGTAATTTTTCACGCCATTCCTTTGAAATATCTACAGTCGATTGCATGTATCTATCCGGATTTCCAGATGAAATTAAATTGTTCATCTTCTCTTCTAGTATCGCTGGAGCAAAAGGGCGGAACATTTCACGGTGTTTAATTAAGGCATTTATTTTTTTGCTAATTACCGGATTTCGTGGGTCTGCAATTATACTGCGGTTCCCAAGGGCTCTAGGACCAAACTCAGATCTACCAACACATATCCCGATTATTTTACCTTCAGTTATTTTTTTAGTAATTAACTCATTATTTCTACTGTCCGATTCTATTTTTTCAAACCCTGATAATAGTTTCTCGATGTTTCTAATTCCATTTTCAGTTGATTCTGGACCGATATATGGGTCAAATACTTCATTTCTTTCTAAATCCTGACCAAATTCAATACTAGCCAAAAGTGCGGCGCCTATTGCAGCTCCAGCATCACCGGGCCCTGGAGGGACATAAACTTTATTTATATAGCTTAATTTAGAGATATTTTGAATTGCTTTGCAGTTCAGGGCAACTCCACCGCCTACACAAACATTCTTGATTTTCGGTAATAAATGATTTCCCTGTTTGACTATGTTTGAAAATGTATTCGATAAGACTTTTTGCGTGGCAAAAGCAATAGAAGCATGTCGTTCTGTAATATCCTCATTAGGCTTTCTCGGGTCACCCAGCTCTTGGCTCAATTTAGATGTATACATGGGTAAAGAATTATTATCAAAATTGAAATATTGATTGTTAATTTTATAAGTACCTGTTGAGTTAATTTTAATTAGGTTATTGACTAAGTTAAAATATTCATTATTCCCATAAGCTGCTAACCCCATAACTTTATATTCATCAGACAGTGGTCTAAATCCCAGGTAACTAGTCATCGCACTATAGAATAAGCCTAACGAGTTGGGGTAATAGATAGATTCTAATAATCTTATTTTTTTACTATAACCCGAGTAAATTGTAGTACATGAATCTTCTCCAACACCATCGACTACGATAATTACTGCCTCTTCAAAAGGTGAGGTATAAAAAGAATATGCGGCGTGAGAACTATGGTGTGGAATAAAAACTATTTTTTCTTTAGATATATTAAGCGCTTCAAGTCTAGAGTAAAGGCACCGCAAATTGTGCAAGGATTTTATACATGAATTATTTCTAAAAGGATTGTTTTTGACAGAAAAGTCAATTTGTCTTTTAAATTTAGTAAATGGGCGCTCATAAAAAGCAATCATATTTAGTTGATATGATTTTATTCCAGCAAACTTTAGACACCAATTAATCGCGTTTTCAGGCCATACCGCTGTATTTTTTTTACGTGTAAAGCGCTCCTCTTCTACTGCGGCAATTACTTGACCATCGACGACAATTGCTGCTGCGGAGTTATGATAAAAAGCTGAAATTCCAAGTATATATCGTCCCACTTTAATTAAGAATTTTTTTTGTAGTTGCAATGTCAGCTAGACACGAACAGATATTCTTGCCGCAAACAATAGTTTCTGATGGAAATTTTATTTCTCCTAAGTATAGATTCCCCACACTACCTCCTTCCTTACAATTACCTCGAAAAATATTACCGTTACCATGAATAACCAATAGTTCAAGCCCAGCCCAACATTCCCATCCTTTCCATTTTGACTTGCCTAATGCTAATAGGCGACTACCACCTTCTATTATGTGATCACCACTATAATAGATAAGTTTCATTTTGCCTCGAATTTTTTCTTCTTCTATATTCTGGTTAAAATGAAAATTGTAATTATGAAGTACATATAATTGTTCACTCTCATAAGGATACAATTCTGACTTAAAATCGATTAATAATGGTTTTAAAGTAATTGAAACATTTTTATATTTTGAATATATTTTTTTTGCAAAATCGAAACATTCATCAAATCTATTTGGAAGCATCGTAACGTTTATATGTACTTGAAGGTGGTGTGTAAGAAGTGAAAGTAAATTTTCGAATTTAGTCTTTTTAGTATATTCGATATGAAATGTGAGGGTTACAGTGAACCAAAGAGCTACAGATTCTTTCCACCAATTTAAACCACGTGTACCATTAGAAATTAGACTTACTTTTCCACCACGTTTTTTGATTAATTTTGAAAGAGGTAAAAGGGATGGACAAAGAGTAGGCTCACCTCCTGTAAATTGAAAAAATGTCTTCCTTCCTAACTCATCATAGTGATCTAAAAGTTTGTTGGCAAAGGGAATGAGTACTTCTTCAGTTGGCCAAGATATAGATCCATCATGCAAGTGGGAAGGGCAATATGAACATGAGAAGTTACAAGTGTTACCTAGATTCCAGTCGATAACCGTATACGCCGATCTTTTTTTTACCGAATGAACTAGTTTTTTGGGTAAATCAATTTTCATCACAGTTTCATTTTTAAGAAAAACAAAATAGAACGCTAATAGTTTCCTTATATTTCACTCTTAATCAATTTAATTGGCTATTTTCGAATTACACTTTTTTGGCAAATAAGTTTCTAAGATACGATTAACAGTTAGAACTGCTAATGCCTTGTTTGATAATGGCCCAGGGTGCTGACCATCACCAGCACGGTCGAATCGAGGGAAAACCTTACCAATATAATTATCATCATCTACATATTCATGAAAACTAGGTTCTTGTTCATAAGTCGAATATGTAAAAAAAAATCTACAATCTACTTGCTGTGCAAGTGCTGATACTGCTTTTAGTGATAAATACATGCGAAGTTCATCATTGCCTCTATTTGAAATTCTTTCAATATCTTTTTGAACTTCTGCTCTTCTTGGGCTCCATGACCTTCTTGGCTTTGCTTTAGGTCGGACAACATAATATCTATTATAAGATATCCAATGCTCTCTTCTTGCGGCTTGCGTAAAAGCTACAAGTAAAATATCAGGCTTGAATTTCCTAAGCATTATTGTAGCTTGGCGTTGAATCAAGTCGTTACTACCTCCCGGGGCACCAAAATTCCAATTTGCAGTAGATTGTCCAAGTGTTCTGCACAAGTTATCAGCAACAAGCTGTGACCATGTTTGCTCTCGGTTTAAGCCATATCCAAATGCATAGCTGCATCCCAAAGTCATAATGTTTAAATCTGCAGTACTAGGAAAGTCAGATTCTCTATAGCCATATCCGGTGAGAGGATGTTCAAATCCATCTGTAGTAACAAACTTTTCATCCTCTGGATTCAAGCCGTAACAGATACCACTGTTTGGAATAAATTCAGGTCGATTACTCATTTACATCAATACACGTCTTTAGATTAAAATTCAAAGTTCTATCTATCATCTAAAATAAAAAACAAGCAAATATTGTTGACTATCCTAGAAATGGACACTAAAAATTAGCTAACAATATACGAAAATTTTATCATATTCCGCTAATGGTGATTTATATAGGTAACGCTATTACTACTTTAAATTCTATAAATATTCTTAGGGATTAAATCCAAATTAAGCTAGAGTTTCAAATCTTTTTGTACATTCTCAATGTTTGTCTTAATGATATCTAATGATAAAAACTATTTGCACATCATTTTGGATTCCTTGTAGGACCTGAGATAATTTTTAAGTGAGCACATACATCACAATTTCTTTTTGTTTTAAGTTAAGCTAGCATTTGCAGCACAGGGTGCGTCCATAAACATATGGAAAAACTTAAAGCGTCTGACTTTAGTTCAGAATTTCATAAACGCATTATCGCGTTTCACATCCTAGGGATGCATAGATGGACAGCACAACGCGCAGCACTGTATTATTTTGGTAACTCACAGTATGAATTGGCAACACGAATGGCTGAGTATCTAATGAATGATCCTGATTTAGTCGGAAAATTCTTACGAGACTTTCCGATTTCGACTGCTCGTTATACTGAGATTACCGATGCGCTGCTCCGCAATAGCGTACCTGATTTTCGTTCTTTTGGTCTGAAACCTAAAATGTTACGTGAACTACCGACTTCATCGGTGATTAAGTAATTCATTAACTGACAAACCCTGTTCTGCTTTAATATTTGGTAACTTTCGCAAAGGCTGTTTCACGTCTGTTTTTCTCAGATTCATCTACATCTTGCCATGACTTATTTAACTCGTAACCTCGAACTTTCTGTGTATCTGAATTGATATTGAAATCGTTAAAAACTTTGAGTGCTTGGCCAACCGTATAGAACTCTATTTCATGATTCGATGTTTCAAGCAATTCTTGCACTTTATCTTTCATTTGATTTAAATGGTTTCGGTCATCAGAAATACACCAAATAGATTCATAACCAGCGTCAATACATTTTTGGATATTTCCGACTTCATGATCGACAGAAGTTGATATGGATATTTCGCAGGCGATTTATGTCATGGTGCGCTATGCCGATGATTTTGTTGTCGTCAGTAATGACGGGATTGCCGGTGTTAGGCAGACCAAGGCTGACATAAAGGCGTTTCTTCAGGATAAGCTCAAGTTGACCTTATCCGATGAAAAGACCCGTATCACACATGTTAATAAAGGGTATGACTTTCTCGGACTTACAATCCGTAGAGCCAAACCCGAAGGCCGCTGGGTGGTTCATCTCAGACCGGCCTTAAACAGTGTGAAACGAGTAAAAGCCAAGATCAAAAGCCTGACGGCCCAAAACCAAACACTGTATGATGAATATACCAAGATGCAGCAACTCAATCAGGTGGTACGAGGATGGTGTGAATACTACAAACACACCTCTTTACAATCTGATTTAGAAACCATCAGCCGATATGCCTGGCATCGATACCACAAGTGGTTATTGAGGAAATATAAAGGCAGTCGAAAGGTACAACTTATCAAGCAGAAGACCCGTACCATCCTACGGCGGCAACGATGGGTTGCCAGTACCCATGGCCTTGAGTTACATCAATGGCTTCCCTCACCAACGGAATTACAGCGTTCCCGCTACAGAATGAAAGGCCGTAAAGGCTTTGATCATCCTTATCTAGCGGAGCATGTTGAAACGTTGGTGCCTGAGGGACACAAGGGACCCAAGCCTGCTATTTATCGCACCCAGCGAGGTGAAGCGGGTTATCGAGGTGCCCCGATGGATTGGCACTATCGTCGACTTAAAGTATTAAAACGTGATGGCTTTGCTTGTGTACACTGCAAAGACCAGAACGATTTACATGTCCACCACAAGAAAGGACGTAAATCCTGGGCCGTGAAGGATTTGGTAACTTTATGTCGTTATCATCATCGTCATGCTCATGGTCTTGCTACAAGTTAACTGATTGTTGAATGGAGAGCCGGATGCGGTGAAAGTCGCACGTCCGGTTCGGAGAGAGGAATGGGAGAAACCGCTGATCGGAAGATCCGTATGGCGCTCCTGTTCCTACTCTACCAGTATGTGAACCCAGTGCTGCGGATCAATCCATTACACTTCGCCTTAAAGAGGCACTCGCCTTGATAGATGTTCGAGTTTTAGACCATATAATTGTAGGCGGTTCGACATGTATGAGCTTTGCTGAGAGAGGCTATCTCTAATGTTCACCGTCCTTTTAACATAAGGGGCGGTGATTTTTATGTAAAATGATTGCAGAAAAATTAATCCGACAAGTCAGACAATATGAACACAGAGAAAAAAATCACAAAAAACCGACCGCCTTTTGGATTCACTTGGCAAGACAGTGAACTCGTCCAGGTCAAAGAAGAAGTACCGATCTATGCTGAATTATTTGAGTTGTACCTGATTCATAAACGTAAACAGACTGTGGCCCGTATTCTTAATGAGCAAGGTTATCGAACACGAACAGGAAAGAAATTTACTTTTACAGCCGTTGACCGATTACTACGCAACCCTACTGCTAAAGGTATATATAGCTACAGTGTTTGTGAACCGGGCACAGGTATTAATAAACAGCATGAAATGCGTATCTCCCCTATCGTGAGCAAAGAGACCTGGAGCCAGGCTCAAGCCATAATGGCATCCCAAAAAGGCAAACAAACTCGATCAGCCACTCAGGATGTTTTTCTTGGCAAAGTGTATTGTGGATGTGAACAGCCAATGGAGATTCTATCGAAATCGTTAAACTACTCCTGCCACAAGTGCAATTCCGAAATCCCGATTGATGACGTGCATGCTATTTTCGAAAAATCCATTGAAGATATTCCATTCCCTGATCAAAAAACACTCGATAATCTAGCTGGAAATAAACATCCTAATTCCACATCAGCAATCAAGTCTAAAATCTCAAAATTAGAACACGATATTGAAAAATTGTTCGAGTTACATAGTGCCGAAGCGATTTCGTTGGATATATTCAAACAACGCCATGAAAAGCTCAACACCCAGCTTAATGGCTTAAATCAAACCTTATCTAAATTAGATCAGAAACCAATTAAAACCTACGATTCATTATTAGCCTACTGGCACTCTATCGATACCAAAACCCAGCATCTGATTGCTGATATTATTCTTCACGACCTTACGTTGAAATCGAATGTGGCGGCTATTTCTCTCTATCCCCTTTTTAACTTCGCCCAACAAGTCCACGTAAGGGGGGTGTAACGTGTACATCCTGGAAATTGGCACAACCACTTAAAAACTGATTCAAACTAATCTATACTGGATAACGCTGTTTAGATCATTGAATTCTCAATAACGGCTGTGATGCATTAAGCATCACCACCAACCTGAGACTTTGATGAGCTTACTGATCGAGTAGAAATCAACACATTTCACTGATCATAAGCCAAACAGCTTGTGCTTCTTGGCACATGGCTTAAGGAAACCTAACCATGAAGCTAAGTGAAACTGCACAATTATTGTATGACAAATACGGCCAGATCACGCTCACCACCGAGCAATTGGCAGAGGTTCTGCATTACAGAACACCAAGAGTGCTGCTAAATGCCGTCAGTGCTGAGCGCTGCCCAGTCCATACATTTAAATGCGGAAAACTTCGTGTCGCAGATATCCGTGATGTCGCGGATTACCTGGACCGGCAGAGAAGCTGAAATCAAGGCTGATGCTACAAAATGGCATCAGCCTTCTTTCAGCGCTACTTGAACATTAAAAAAATATATGGCCATTAAGGTTGAATAGATTTAAAATCTAAGTTTATGGTTAGCGCAGTTTCGTTATTCACAGGATGTGGGGGATCAGATACAGGATTAGTTTCCGCCGGTGTGGAAATTTTGATGGCGAACGATATTCTCCCTTATGCTAAAGATACATATCTACATAACTTACCAGAGACAGACTATACTCTAAGCGATATAAAGAAAATAGAAAGCTTCCCTTATGCAGATTTACTAGTTGGTTGCTATCCATGTCAGGGATTTTCTCAAGGCGGCAATAGAAATCCTAATAACAAAGTTAATAGTCTATATAAAGAATTTGCAAGGGCACTTTCGATCATAAAGCCAAAGGCATTTATTGTTGAAAATGTCTCAGGCTTAATAAGGAAAAATTTTCGATCTCTTTTTGATGCGCAAATTAGGAGCTTTAGTGAACTAGGATACCAGGTAGAATACGATATACTGAATGCAGCAGAATATGGAGTACCTCAAGAACGAAAAAGAATTTTCATTGTTGGTATTCGCGAAAATTTTGGTCTTAAGTTCGTGTTTCCTGCTCCAACACATGGTCCATCTTCCAAAAATCCATTTACTACTATTCGGGATGCAATCGATGACCTCCCATTATGGCCAAAAGGCCAGTATTATGACCTTGATTTCCATTGGTATTATTTATCAAGAGATAGAAGAAGAAATTGGGATGAACCCTCCAAAACAGTATTAGCAAATCCAAGACATACTCCTTTGCACCCTATTAGCCCTGAACTTGTTAAACTAGAACATAACGTTTGGAAATTTAAAACTAATAAACCTGCTAGGAGATTTTCATATCTTGAAACAGCTCGACTACAAGGATTTACTAAAGATTTTGAATTTCCCGAAACGGAATATGCGACCATGAATTCAAAATATAAAGTAGCGGGTAATGCAGTACCCCCGCAAATGTTTAAGTCTATTTATGAATCTATTCCTAATATATGGTAACCAAATCTTTCAATAGTACTCTTATGTATAAATTTCTTAGTACAATAGAAAATCAAACAATGGATTGTTCGAACTCTATTATTTCCTGAATTTTTGAGATATGAAAATATTCGTTACTATTAGACATAAAATTTAGTATTCGATATCTATCAACTGGAATAGAATCTTGAATGTCAGATCTAAAACGCCATTCTTTTTCGGACTTCCATAAATCTAGAGGACAAAAATAATAACTTGACCAAGGATGAATTAATGGGAAAAAGCTCATCTTAGTATGATAAGTCGACTCAGATTGCTTCATTTTCCATTCTGTACGCTGACAGCTACATTGAGCACACGCTATAGGAATTGCCTCTCTTTGGTCATACATTCCATGCCACCCAACTAAATCAATACCGCCATCACCTCTGTCTCTTGGGTTAAAGTCTGATTCACTAATTGTCTCCAAGGATTTAGTCCTAATGTCTTTGGCTATGGCTCTGTATTTTTCAAATTTATTACCTGAATAACACTCTTCACCATCTTCTGGATTGGGCCAATTTGACTTGATAGTAGAGCCTGCTGGCAACATGTGAGTAAATATATATTTACTCAGTTTTTCAAATTCACGGCTAAAATCAAAGGAAATATTTTTTTCAAAATATTTTAGGGAGGAACAAATTAATAAAGACAAATAACTCTTCTGACATTCATTAAGATCTTGTTTTAGTAACAGGATGTCATCTTCATCGGAAGGTATTTCAAAGCTATAAAACTGTTCAAAATAATTCGCCCTTGCTTTACAAAGGCTTACAGCCATTCTCCATCTACTACTTATGAAATCCCTACCTTTAGGTACATTTTCCTCACTTGAAAATAACGCGCTAAAATTACTGTATGTAAATGACTTATCAGTATTGATTAATGATTTGAATTCTATATAGTCAGCCCAAAAGATAATTTCACTTCGCTTCGGTAGCGTGTTTAAATCCCTAAACATTTTTCTATACTATAGATTTAATTTTTTCATTAAATCATGGATAGAATTAGATCTCTTTACAGCTTCCTCAGCAGATTGTAGTTGATGGTCAGTGACATTTTGAATCCTACCTTCACCTAATTCCGACCAGACATGTCTCAAAAATTTCAATGCTTTTTCTAAATAGTTAGTCAATGCTTCTGAAGGTCCATCAGTTAAGTAATGAGCAGCCTCTAAATCTCCTGTTTCAATTAACAGTTCCATTGCCTCTTTGCTTTTCACAACGTGACTAAATTCCCTTAAGTCTCTAGATTCACTAATAATAGTTGTGGCATTGTTTCTAACTACAAACAAAAACATGAACATTAATTTCAAATGATCATGGTTCACCTGATTTGAGACATCGTCATACAAATTCTCAATTTCTAGCCACTCACGTATATCTGAGTAAGAAAGAGATGTGGTTATTAATGAAAACTCAATATTATTCGGCTTGAGTTTTAAACCAAAAAAATCACTATCTTTGGCAGCCTCATATAACTTTAAAGCCGAGAGTAGTCTACTTACATAATCTGCATTACTACCGATTTCTACTGCAATAGATTTAATCTTATTATCATAAGTATCATCCTTGATTTGTTCTAATAATTCCTGAACATAAATAGCTTTAGATAGTGAATCCCATTCTTTAACTCCCCTAACATGTCGAAATCCTAAATATCTTGTAACTTCAAATTTGTCATCACAGATGACACACGGAAGATTTTCCGGTTTATATTCACTTTGCTCTATAATCCTCTCAATGCTTCTTCTTTGTCTGTTCGGGATTGGCAATTCACCATTTAGTAATTTAACAGCTGTTAATCTTCTATTACCTTCCATTACTATGTAATCACCCTCACCCTCTTCATTTTGAATTATTAATAGAGGTTCTCCTGGAAAATAATTTTTTGCCCCGATTGAAAGCATTAACTCTTGTATACCTTCATCTTCTAACATTTCTGAGACTGTTTCATCGTCTGAAAGTATTTTGTGTAGCTTATAAAATCGAGGATTCCTTGGATCAAAATGTAATTTTGAAGTTGGTATAAAATCTATTTTCATGGTTTTTCAAGTTTCCTGAAGGCATGTCCCAGCATTTTTAAGACCAAAGTATTTTAAATGATTTAACTTTTACATACTGGAAACTAACAGTTATTGCTAATAATTTTTTAATCTTTTTGATTATAGTGATCTAAAGTGGATTAACTAGCAGCAAGCTGAAATTCACTTTTTCCCCATAAAATCATAGACTTATATCTATGAAATCAACTTCCATTATTCCTCGCTTCATCCGCTTACGTGACGCACCCGATTACCTTGGGTTTGATCGAAATCGCTTCAATGCGGAAGTCAGGCCCTATATCACAGAAATTCGGATCGGAAAACAAGGCATTGCCTTTGACCGACTTGACTTGGACGCCTTTGCGGATAAATATAAGAAGTGCAACGGGCGTCCCGCACGACTTAAAGGAGTAGCAATATGGGACGTAAACGCACGCCAGGCCTCATCTTTCGAGGAGGTACTTGGCACATTGACAAACACTTAAGCGGTCAGCGTGTCTGCCAAAGCACAGGTACTTCAGACCTGGCTGAAGCAGAACGCTATCTGACCTGGTTAAGTGAGCAGATGCGTCTTGCTTCAGTATATGGAGTAAGGCCAATTAGGACATTCGAGCAAGCTGCAATTAAGTACCTGAAAGAGAATACGCATAAGCGTAGTCTTCAACAGGACATCTACCGGCTAAAGAATTTAATGCCGTGGATTGGCGAAGAGCGGATTGATCGAATACATATGGGCACGTTACAGCCCTGGATTGAGCACCGTAAAACTGAAAATGTGACTGCGGGCACAATCAATCATGGACTGAAAGTTGTACGCCATATTCTGAATTTGGCAGCCGCCGACTGGATGGATGAAAACGGCTTAACTTGGCTACATCATCCACCAAAGATTCGGTTACTGCCGGATAAGAATAAGCGCAAGCCTTATCCGTTGAGTTGGGCAGAACAGGAACGATTGTTTGCTGAGCTGCCAGAGCATACACGGAACATGGCAACTTTTGCAGTCCATACAGGATGCAGAGACGGTGAAATCTGTAAGCTGAAATGGAAATGGGAAACTGAAATTCCATCGTTGAACACTTCACTGTTTGTGATTCCCGGTGATTTTGTAAAAAACGGTGATGAGCGATTAGTAGTATTGAATAGAGCGGCTAAAAAAGTAGTGGATAAAGTGCGCGGTACTCACCCTGAATATGTTTTTACATTCAGGGGTGAGCCGATACTTCGAATCATGAACTCGGCTTGGAAGAGTGCACGTCTACGTGCCGGTCTTCCCGGCTTTCGTGTTCATGATTTAAAACACACGTTTGGTGGTCGTTTACGTGAAGCTGGTGTGTCATTTGAAGACCGTCAGGATTTACTCGGGCATCGCTCTGGTCGTATCACAACACACTACTCTGCAACCGAATTAACCAAGCTGGTTGAGGCTGCAAATAGAGTGGCAGAACGTGATACTTCCAAGCCGGAATTGATTCTGCTTAGACGCAGCAATATGTAACATGATGTGTCCCGCAAAATCCCCGCAAGGACAAATTTGGGACATTAGAGCCGGAACCAAAAATTGTATAACCTATTGTTTTTGTTATATAAAATTGGTGGGCCCGGTAGGACTTGAACCTACGACCAATGGATTATGAGTCCACTGCTCTAACCAGCTGAGCTACAGGCCCTTGTGAGGTATTGAGCCCTGCATGCAGGACTACTATATTACTGGATACCCGATCAGGGTCGGGCATGACGATTTTAAATTATTTCTAAATTGCTGTATTGTCTTCAACCCTTGCAATGACTTGATACGGTCTATGTATCCAAGAAACTACGCAAGTGCTCGGAACGCGATGGGTGACGTAGCTTTCGCAGGGCTTTGGCTTCGATTTGTCTGATCCGCTCACGGGTAACATCAAACTGTTTGCCAACTTCTTCTAAAGTATGATCAGTGTTCATACCTATTCCAAAACGCATGCGAAGCACTTTGGCTTCGCGTTCAGTTAATGAGTCCAAAATACCATGAGTTGCATCTTTTAGACCGTTGCGGGTTGCACCTTCCAATGGTTCATAGGCATTTTTGTCTTCAATAAAATCACCCAAGTTTGAATCTTCATCATCACCGACTGGTGTTTCCATGGAGATGGGTTCTTTGGCAATTTTTAATACCTTACGTATCTTATCTTCCGGCATTTCCATTTTTTCAGCCAGTTCTTCTGGCAAAGCTTCACGACCTTTCTCTTGTAGAATCTGACGTGAAATACGATTGAGCTTATTAATAGTCTCAATCATATGTACCGGAATACGGATGGTTCTGGCCTGGTCTGCTATCGAACGCGTGATTGCCTGACGAATCCACCATGTGGCATAGGTCGAAAATTTGTAACCACGACGGTATTCAAATTTATCCACCGCTTTCATTAAACCAATATTGCCCTCTTGAATTAAATCCAGGAACTGCAAACCACGATTTGTGTATTTCTTGGCGATTGAAATAACCAAACGTAAGTTAGCTTCAATCATTTCTTTTTTCGCACGTCTGGCTTTGGCCTCACCGATACTGATGCGACGATTGATATCTTTGAGTTCCTTGATGGTTAAGCCGGTATCGTCCTGAATTCCAATCAGATGCTTTTGAAGCTCAACCAACCTGTCTTTGTATTCTTTATAGGCATCTTTATTAGCCGCCTTAAGTTTTCCCATATTAATAAACAGCTTTTCGTCTGTTTCATTGCCAACAAATTTCTCGATGAAATCTTTGCGGGGAATACGAACACGATTGACACAGATTTCTGTTAATTCACGCTCAATTCGTCTAACCCTGTCCATTGAAAGACGAACCAGAATTGCCAGATCATCAACGACCCTTGGCAAAAAACGGATTTGCATAAATTCTTCACTGATGTCCTTTTTATGCTTATTGACTGTTCGACTGCCCGGACCACTTTTATCCAGTGCCTTGACCATCTTGGTGTAGCTGGATTTTATTTTTTTGAATCGCGCCGCTGCTTCCACTGGATCGGGTCCAGTATCTTCAGGCGTATCATCTTCGGAATCATCCTCGTCATCTTCTACATCTTCGTCATCGCTGTCATCAGCATCTTCATCTTCCGTTTTTGCAGGTTCGGGTTTTGCGATGACCGGAGTTGGTATCTCAATTTCACCATTTTCATCCAATTGATCTTCAACCACAAATCCATTCATCAAGTCCGTCAGCTTCATTTCTTCGGCTGCAATTTTGTCGGTTAATGCAACGATGTGTGCAATGGCAGCAGGTACCTGGGAGATTGCCTCGGTACTTTGTTTGATCCCATCTTCAATACGCTTGGCTAAAGCAATTTCATCTTTGCGTGTGAGTAGCTCGACAGTGCCCATTTCACGCATATACATACGCACAGGATCAGTAGTGCGACCAAACTCACTTTCTACAGCCGTTTTTAAAATCGTGTCGGCTTCTTCTACCGCTTCTTCATCGTCAGGATTCTCGGCCTTCATCAATAAGCTGTCAGGATCAGGTGCTTTGTCGAACACGTCAATGCCCATGTCATTGATCATGTTGACTACTGCTTCAATCTGATCAGTCTCATTCATATCTTCCGGCAAATGATCATTGATCTCGCGAAATGTTAAAAATCCGCGCTCTTTACCCAATAGAATGAGTTTTCTTAGCTCAAGACGTTTACTTTCTGCATCTTTGCTCATGCGTCGATTTCACCCTTATCTGATTCAAACACTGCCCACATAGCGCAGCCAAAAAGACCGGCTATTATAGTGCTATTTAAGTTAAATGTCGCTACTTTTAAAGCGCTGATTATGTAAAGTTTTCAATTGATTAGCGGCTTGTTCTTCTGTCATCTGTCCAGTTTTGACCTTTTCCATCAATTGATTTGTAGTTTGATCCAGCCGTTGTTTATTTAAAGTAATCAGAATTTCCTCAAATTCTTTACTCAATAGCGCTTCCTCTGTAATCAAATGGTGCTGAACAGCCAGTTTTTCAAGTACATTATGGTGGTTAGTGCTGCGAAAACGCTCAATTAGCATAGCTGAGTTGAGATCAGGATTGGCATCTAACTGACTGGATAAATCCATTAACAAGTCCAAACCGTTAATTTCCAATCCAGCAAGGACTTTAATTTGCTGAGAATGGGCTTGATTGAGGCTGGGATACTGAATAATTAAACTAATCGCCTTGGCCATTATGCTTAAGTTTATGGGTGCCCCGCTACTGACTGTCTTTTTTCGCGCGGGCTGATCGGATTTGGGCCCAGCTTGGCCAAGTTGAGATTGAGTGGTGCTGATGTCCGTTTGTGCCATTCGGGCCAGTTGTTCTAGCAATAATTGCTTTAACGGGCCTTGCTTGAGCTGATTTAAATACGGTTTTGCCAAGGATAATAAACGTGCCCGTCCTTCAATATGACTGAGATCAGTTTGGTTTTCCAAGTTTGAAAGCAGAAATTCAGACAATGGCGTAGCGGTTTTCACCATGGCTTCAAAGCCCTGCCTACCTTTTTCTTGAACTAGCGAATCCGGGTCATGGCCTTGGGGCAAGAATAAGAACTTAACCTGCCGCCCTGCAGAAATCACCGGCAAAACATTTTCCAACGCTCGCCAGGCAGCTCGCTCACCAGCCTTATCACCATCAAAACAAAATATGACCTCGTCGGTATAGCGAAATAATCGGTCAAGATGTGATCGTGTAGTGGCAGTACCCAAAGTCGCCACTGCATTTTTTATTTCATATTGGGCCAGAGCAATCACATCCATGTACCCTTCAACAACCATAGCAAAACCAGCGTTTTTTATTTCACCACGAGCGCGATGTAAATTATAAAGTTCGCTACCTTTATGAAAGACTGGCGTTTCTGGTGAATTCAAATATTTAGGCTCTCCTTCACCTAATACCCGGCCGCCAAAAGCAACCACTCGCCCTTTGAAATCATGAATAGGAAAAATAATTCGACCTCGAAAGCGATCATAGTATCCACCCTTGTCGCGCTCATTGACTAAGCCTGCTTTTTGCAATTTTTTCAGTGTCGGATCATCTTTTCCCAGCGCTTGAGCTAAGCCATCCCAACTATCAGCAGCCAGTCCGATTTCAAAATCGCGTGCTATTTCACCGCTAAGACCACGATTTTTTAAATATCCTATGGCTTGTTTAGCTAAAGCTGAGCTATCTCGAAGTTGCTGTTTAAAAAACTGATTAGCCTGCTCAAGCAACTCCAGCAAATTATCGCCATCAGAAGGTTTGTTGCTATAACTTTGCTGCTCATAAGGAATATCCACTCCCACATGGGCGGCTAGCTCTTCAATAGCTTCGACAAAACTCAAATGAGCATAATTCATTAAAAAACTAACCGCTGTACCGTGTTCGCCACAACCGAAACAATGATAGAACTGTTTGTCGGTGCTAACGGTAAAGGATGGCGTTTTTTCTTCATGAAATGGGCAACAGGCTTTGTATTCACCGCGCCCAGCGGATTTCAACGGTACTCGTGAATCGATAATATCTACAATATCGACCCGGCCAAGAAGTTCATCAATGAAGGGTTGTGGAATTCGACCTGCCATAACAGGTTAACGATTAAAGCATGAATTGTAGAACGGTGTAAAACTCCGTTCTCATGAACTAATCAAGCTCCCAAGGCCGCCTTGATCATTTGGCTAAGTTGCCCCATATCGGCGCGGCCCTGAATTTTGGGTTTCAACATACCAATTACTTTGCCCATATCTTTGATGGACTCGGCACCGGTTGCGGCCAAAGCTTCATTCACTAAACTTTGTAACTCTTCTACTGAAAGCTGTTCGGGCATATATTGCTGCATGATAGCCAGTTCGCTTTTTTCTTTTGCGGCCAGATCCTCGCGACCACCTTGTTCAAATTGCTTAATTGAGTCATTGGCTTGCTTGATTTGCTTTTGAATTACAGCCAACACCTCATCGTCATTCAATTCGACTTGATCATCGACTTCTTTGCGCTGGATGGCAGCACGCAACATACGAATGACTTCCAGCCGTGCGCTATCTTTGTCGCGCATGGCGGCCTTCATATCATTAACAAGCTGATCTTTAAGTGCACTCATGGCACCACATCTTATGTATAAGAGGAATAATTAGTAAAGACGTACGCGGCGGGCGTTTTGTCTTGAATTACGTTTGTATTCACGCTTTACTGCAGCAGCGGCTTTGCGCTTGCGCACAGTGGTGGGTTTTTCATAGAATTCGCGGCGGCGAACTTCTGTAAAGATACCGGCCTTTTCGCAAGAACGGCGGAAACGACGCAGGATTAAATCAAACGGTTCGTCCTGTCTAATACGAACACTTGGCATTAAAATCACACTCCAGTGAATTAGTAAATCTTAAGGGTGGGCTATTCTATATGCTTAAAACCAGAAAGTACAGCGATTACAGGCACTTGATAGCATGATTGTATTGGGTTTGGAAACCTCCTGTGATGACACAGCAGCGGCCATTTTTGACAGTAAAAACGGGCTTTTAGCCCATTTGCGGGCGTCCCAGGTCGAAACGCATAGATTATATGGTGGAGTGGTACCAGAACTGGCTGCTCGCGATCATATCGTTAAGTTAATGCCGTTAATTGAGGCCGTTTTAGCAGAAGCTGGAATGACGAAAAATACTTTGGATGCCGTCGCCTACACCAAGGGGCCTGGATTAAGCGGCGCTCTGCTGGTTGGTGCTTCAGTAGGACGTAGTTTAGCGTTTTCATTGGATATTCCTGCGATTGGAGTACACCATATGGAAGGGCATTTACTTTCTCCTATGTTGGAAGCGGATAATCCAAGCTATCCTTTTCTTGCGCTGTTGGTTTCCGGCGGCCATACCATGCTGGTTAAAGTCGATGATTTTTCAAAGTATGAATTGCTGGGTCAAACACTGGATGACGCGATTGGCGAAGCTTTTGATAAAACCGCTAAACTAATGGGCTTGGGCTATCCGGGTGGCCCGGAAATCAGCCACCTGGCTGAACAGGGTGATCCAAACCGATTTGAGATGCCCCGGCCGATGACGGACAGGCCTGGACTGGATTTCAGTTTCAGTGGGCTAAAAACACATGTACGCACACTCTACCAAGCCTGTGGTGACCCTGAATCAGACAAAGCCGATATTGCAGCAGGATTCCAACAGGCAGTCATCGACACGTTAACCATTAAGTGCAAACGCGCTTTGCAACAAACTGAATTATACCAACTTGTCATTGCTGGCGGTGTCAGTGCTAATAAAGCTTTGCGTGAGCAACTAGCTGAAAAAATTAATGCAAAAGTATTCTACCCACGTCTTGAGTTCTGTACGGACAATGGCGCCATGATTGCCTATGCAGGCTGGTTACGTTTAAAACACGGTTTCCAAGAAAGTTTGGCATTTGATGTAAAACCAAGGTGGCCGTTGCCAGAATTAACCATTGCCAGATAATAAACGATCTAAATCAGAAATAGATTCCCCAGGGCCTGTGCCGGAACTTTATAGCTTGAATACTATTCCGGTGAAGAGCCGGGACAAGCCCGTGGTAGTCTGTCGCTTACGCGAACGATAATAAAACTCCCCACCGTTAACGGCGGGGTATCTATTTTGCTTCGCTAGCGACTAAATTTTTCATTTCTACTGACATAACGTTGTCACTGGGGATTGTATAAGATGACCCTAGTCTAAATATTAGTAATCAATCTAAAATGACACACAATAGTAAACAGAATACTAAACCGAGTCGCAAACCTAATAATGACTTGACTCCTATGAGGAAAAAATCCCCAATGATGAGTTGGATAAGCATCTAAAAAAACAAAATGAATATTTTGCTCAAAGGATTAATGTTATATCCAACAGTGCTCACAATAATCAAAAGTCAGAAAAGCTTTTATTGACAGAAATGCATTTCCAGAACTGGTAACTGATGCGAGTGACTATTTTTTACCCAGATTAATTTTACTTTCGTTACCAGATAACAATCGGGAAATGTTCTCCCGATGCCGCCAAAATAACATGGCCGCAATCAGTAAAATTGCCCAAATAATGGCCATAGGCATTCCCAACCACCAAGCATAAACTGGCGCTAACGCTGAAGCGATTAAAGCTGCCAAGGACGAGTATCTTGTCACCACAGCGATCACTAACCAAGTCAACGTTAACAAACCAGCTACTGATGCACTTAAGCCAATAATTGCTCCAATCGCAGTGGCTACACCTTTTCCCCCTTTAAAACCAAAAAATACCGGATATAAATGACCTAAAAACGCGGCAATGGCTGTTAAAGCAAGGATTGTCGGACTGCTTGTTAATGATTTAGCGATGATGACTGGCAATAATCCTTTTAGCACATCACCTGCCAAAGTAATGATTGCGGCTTTTTTACCACCAAGCCTGAGCACATTAGTCGCTCCAGGATTGCCTGATCCCTGGGTACGTGGATCATCCAGACCCATTAATTTTGAAACAATAATGGCACTGGATATTGATCCGAATAAATAGGCCATGAGGGGCAAAAGTAAATTTAACAGCATTTGTAAATTGATCTGAATCCGTTTATGGTTGAGTTTTAATTTATCTATAAAGCATGGACATTGTATATTTGCACGGCATCGAAGTCGATTGCGTCATTGGGGTTTGGGACTGGGAGCGCGAAATTACCCAGCGCATTAGCATCGATTTGGATATGGGCCATGATCTACAAAAAGCGGGTGAAACCGACGATCTGGAACACACTTTAAATTACAAAGAAGTTTCTAAGACAATTAACGATTTTTGTGTTGAACGCAAGTCGAAACTGGTGGAATCTTTGGCTGCCGGGATTGCGGATATCTTATTAAATTCGTTTGATTGCCAATGGTGCAAGGTCAAAATCAATAAAACCGGTGCAGTGAGAGGAGCAAAAGACGTGGGTGTTATTATTGAGCGAACTAAAGCTTAGTTTTTGAAGTCTAAAACCTTTTTCTAACAACAAAAGTCCCAATGGCAACAGTCTGGTTCAGCATCGGTAGTAATATAAATAAAAATGAAAATGTTCGTTTTGCCCTATCTCAGTTGCGAAATAAATTTGGTGATCTGATTTTATCGCCTGTCTATCAAACTAAGGCCGTCGGCTTTATCGGTAATGACTTTTACAATTTAGTTGGTCGTTTTGAGAGTGAGTTCAGCATCGTGCAAATACGTAAACTATTTGACCAATTTGAGTATCATACTGGGCGGATTAAATCTGGTCATCGTTTTGAAGACAGAACGCTGGATATTGATATTCTGCTATATGATCAAATTCAATATCAGGACAATCGTATCTGTGTTCCCCACCCTGATGTGCTCGAGTATGATTTTATATTAGTGCCATTAAGCGAATTAATCCCTGATTATGTCCACCCCATTACAGGCCGGCGGTTAATTGATCATCGATTAGATTTGTCCAGGAATGAACCGTTAAAAGCTGTTAGTTTATCTGTATGAAATAATGGCTTACAGTTTTTTACTTATCTTTTGATCGCTTGTAGCGATTAATCAATTGACCTAGCTTGCCGAGGAAATTTTTTTGAGGATAACCGCTTATTTTAAAAGTATCACGATAAGCAGCAAGCAGCCGCCATACTCGTGATGCTTGTACCTCGGTCAATTCTTCTTTAACTTTCTTGAATTCTTTATTTAAAGCTTTGAATTCATCTTCACGTAATATCTGTTTTTCATTGAAAATTCGCTCAGCCAAAGCATATCTTTTTCTGGCAAGTTCATAATCATGACTTTGCTTGAGTCGAAATCCTATTTCAATCTGCATGACTTCGGCCTTTTCAAGAATATAGTCAGGCAGTTCGAATTCAAGAAACGTGTCGTTGTTATTAAACATAAAAACACTGTCTTCTTGTTCGCTAGCATAAAAAACACCTTGGTGAAGGTTAGCCTGATTTACTTGGTCACTTGAATCCAAACTCCAAAGCTTTCTTTTTTGACCGTTTGCATCAACAGCGTTTAATGCAATTGAGTCAATACTAAAATAACCGGCGATTTGCGATTTCAAATGCTGAAAAGGAAAGAAACGAAAACAAGCAATCGATTTCTCTAGATCAGGCAGACGAAAAATCAGTTGCTGTGATTCATGACCTGCTTCAGGGTTACAAATCACTCTTTGCGAAGCCTCGTAATCATATTGATCGGTAAATCGCCAAGCTACAAAAGTAATTGCTTTAACTGCTGCAACGATGTGCCCAAACGGATCGGATAATTCATAAGCTCGTGTTTGTTTAAGAACCAGTTTTGAAAACTCAAGATCTCTTACACGCATATCCTCCAGGTCATTCATTTTGGGATCGATGCCTACCGCCTTGAAACAATAAATAAAAAAATCTGTAAGCGTTGATAAGGCGTGAATCCATTTGAATTGATGGTAAATCAAATCATTGCGCATACTAAATTGCACCAGCGCACGATAAAACACAAACGGGGCATCAAGTTCATCTTTATCATCCAGCAATTGCCATTCTCGATCAATCAGCTGATAGTCCCCCTGTTCATCGATGACGATGTTGTTGGCTACTGCATCGATATTGAACCCTTCATACACGCCCGCTTCCAGTTTTTTTAGGTAATCAAAATAATCACGTAAATATTGTTCGAACTGGATTCCCTGAGGTTCGTGCAAAATACTGCGCATCCAAAGCGTTGAAAGTTGAACACCTGAAATGAACGACTCAGACTCAAGATTTTGTTTTTCGATCTCAGCTTGAGTCAGATTTTTAACTAGATTTGTGCGTCTTACTTTGGACTCAGAAGAAAGTTTTTTGACGATAGATGAATATTCAGGTTTACGTTGATAATCCGGGAAATGAGCAAAATCTAAAACATCAGTTTGCTCAGATTGCTCATTACTGAGAACAAATAAAATAGAATTTGCTACTTCACCTAACCTGCCATTATTGGATAAGGTCTGATAAAGCAGATATTCACTCACACCAATTTCCAAAGGGTGATGATAATCAACAGATGGAACACCTTCTAGGTGTTGAAATGCAAACTCATTTTTATTCACATAATTCTGTCCTAACAACACCTTAGTGAATCGATAATCCGGCCACAGATAATGCTCGTTAATCGAAGCGAATCCTAAACGTTGTAATAATTCTCGCCACTGGACTAGATTCAATGTTTGCACTTGATCTGGTGATTTTCCATATTGATAACCCCAGTAAGGCTTCAGGGTTCTTTCATCGATGGCACCGAACGCGTACTTGAAGCCCTGATTATTGTCTACACTAAGCAGTATTTTTCCTTGTGGCGTTAATAAATTCATACATCTTGATAAAAACTCCTCTAGCGCTTCAACGTAAGAAATACCGATGCGGTCTAGCATAGCTAAAGCGTAATCAGTAATCCCGGTTAATACGATTACATCATAGTGTTTTGATTCGAAATCTAGTTGATAAAACGGTTCATCGATAATCCTGACATTTGAAAATTCACTGGTACGATAGGCAGCGGCTTGAGCCAGTGCTCGGTTGGTTTCGACTGCATCTATATATAGATTTTGCTCAGCCAAGTATCGTGTGATTGCGCCAGCCTGACAACCGATTTCCAATACACTGGATTGATTCGACCATTCAAAAGCACGCACAGCATTTGCGCGCAAATGGCTCAGCCAAAGTTCTTCTTCAAAGTTTTCAGCGTGATTGATTAATTCCGTGTTAAGACTGGATAAATCACCCGTTTCCCTGAAAAGCTGTAACAACCGACTGATCTTAAAATCGGCAATTTCATCAGCATTTCGATTTGACCAAACCTCATCGGCTTGCAGGGGCAGCTCACTTAATTTGACTGTCTGTACCAAGGTATTTGAGTTGATTTATCTTTTCGTTCAGGCTGCAAGCTTAACAAAATTGATCCAAGAATACTTACCACCTAACAACGACTGTTAGTTTTTGGAGAACTTGTTTCGAATTGAATTTTTATAGTGGTTATAGCGAAATACCAAACTATTACGAATTCTGATCACCCATTTATAAACAACAGGATATTTGACTTCCAAAACCACCATCAAGCGGCCAATAGTGTGTAGCTTAAATAATTGAAAAATGCAGTCATAACCAGGCCCTTCTGCGATAGCGATATAAGGCATTTTCAAATACAGCCGAAATTGCTTATAAATTCTGAGTGGACTCATGCCAGCAATATTAAAATCAGGATTGACTATCTTTTTGGCCATTTCGTGTTAAACCCTCATCATACCAATACAATGACCTTTGAATGCGCGATTACGCAGCCAGGGTATAAAACGCAGTGCTGCTGGGCCTTGTTGCCATAATCCTTTTTCTGCTGAAGAAACCTTGGTATTAGCCGTATCAATTTTGGCAAAATCATCCTGGTGGGCCTTCAATTGCATACGTAAAACATCGTCAGTATCGGGAAAAGCGATATATCGATGCAGATTGAAATTAAGCCACGGTTTCAACTCAGAACACCCATAGCCTAATACTGCCTGGGCTTTAGCATAGGCTTGAACTGCATCCAGGATTCCCTCTTGTACAGGTTGATAATATTGAGACTGCACTTGCTCTGCCTGTGCGGACGCATCATGCTCATCACGGAACTTCAACTTGAATCCCAGTTCGCTATCCTCTGGCTCATAAGCAATTAGCGAAGTGTGGGGAGCTCGGCAAATCTCTTCAATAATATCTTTTATATATTGCAACAGACTGCCCGCGGTATCAAATTTATGGCGGTCATAAACCAGGCCTTGCACATATTTTTCCCGGGTTTCAGGATATTCAATATATCGCGTTGCACACATCAGAAAACCATGCACATTAGACGTATTGTCCAGATGTGAAGTAGCCTTGAATAAATTATTGTGGATGGTGCCCAACCAGCCGATATCCACCACAGCCACGTCCTGATGTTCAAAAAAGCCTTCACTATCAAGGTAATTAATAAAAGCATCACGATTTTTTTGCGCGGATTGTTTGGCCAAAGCTTGAAATTGTGAATCCATTAACAACAAGCCGAGTTTGCGCCTGTTGGCATCTGTTGAATTTACATCGGTTTGTGAAATGACGTCATCTTTGGTCAGGCCCTGTTTTTCCAGAAAAGGCTCGAATGGCTCAGAATCAAGACCAAAGATTCGGCATACATCAATAAATGTTTCATTACCCGCAGGTAACAAAGCCACATCTGCCTCGGTGGATGAAATACCGGTATTGCCAATCATGGCCCGGGCCAGAGCAATCCTGCTCACGTATAAGTATTTAGCTTCTGGTGCATCGCCGGCCGGAAAATACCAGGATGCAAACAATTCCCAACATTGTTTTAACATCCAACCTTCGCGTGAGCAAAAATAAATACGCTTTAACTTGAGCTCTTTACAACGCTCGGCGAGCCGTTGCATAAAATAGCCAAACAAAAAGCCAAATTGGGTAAATCCCTGCACATATAATTCTTCGTGTTCACAATTTTCAGCCTCAAGCGGCAACATCAACTGTTGCAAGTTGCGTCCTTTCCAAAAAGTGAGATAGGTCGAAAGATGATTGTATTGCTTCGCCAAGGCTTTACGCTGACGCTCGGCCGGATCATCGATTACCTTTGCATGGATGCCAAATTCAACCGGCCTCGTACCGTCTGAAATAGGGTTATCACCTAAATGCAGCCAGCGATTTTTATCCAGCCCAAATTTTTCTTCGATTAACGGGTAAGCAGTTCCAGATGCCTTGGCATTGAATGAATCAGCCGATGAAATAACGGCTTCAAAATACTGTTCCAGATCTTTGTCTGCAGCCATTCGGGAAATATATTTGGCTGGCAAATAAATATCAGAGACTAGAAATAAGCGCTTTCCACGCTGATGCAATGATTTGATCCACTCGACTAGTGCCTGCCGAGGTACTAATACAGCATTTTCGAGTTTGATTTCAAAGTCAGCTACTTCATTAAAAAAATTATCTGGCAGTTGCTCACCAAAAACTTGTGCCAACATTTCCGGCATAAAATCATCGTAACAAGCTTCATAATCAGGATAAGATTGGCCATTACGCTGACGGTGCTGGTTCTCGATATCATTTCTTAACATCGCAATTTCAAACCAGCTTATTTCTATGCCGAGGCTATTGGCTTTGTCAGCGATATATCTGGCGACCGGAATCTTGATTAAGTCCGGATCCTGAATACGGCGGATAAAAATCGTATCAAAGACATCAAATGAAACCACATCGATTTGATCAATTTTTTCTTCGGCCGCTGAAATAAGTTGTTCAAGCGTTTTATAAGTAGGCACAAAGGTCATCGATTCAGACCTAACTTTGCACTTACCCGCTTTAGCAATCCCGGTGATTGTGGTGGTTGCTCTGGTTGCGACACAGATGCAGCCTCAGCAGCTTGTTTTGCAGTCGCGAATTCTGCTTTGGCCTGAACTAATTCATGTTCCAGGGTGATCAATCGATCGATACCAATATTGACGTAATCTTGTATCTCGTCCGGGCATTTTCTCAGTAGATTTTTGCGGATAATCATCAAGTCCTGCTCACGCCCCACAACCGCCGCTTCAGACAAGGTATTACTGCCATGCAGACGATAATGCATTAATTTTTCATCATGCAAATACTCAACCTGCCCCGGAAAAGCATTCAATAACCTGAAAATATAATCATAATCATGCAAATATCGCAGCGGTTCGAAATTGCCTACTGCCTGATAGGCTTTTGTGGTCATGAACAAATTCGAAGTGGTGACCATAATGTTGGCGTGTAAAAAGGCGGCGTACAAATCCTCATAATCATAGTAATAGCGCCGATTACCCTCATGCCACTGTATCCACCAGAAGTCCTGATCTTCTATAGCCACACTTTGATCATCAATGAGCACCACGTCAGAAAATACACACTCAGCTCCTGTTTGTTCATGTGTTTCAAGCATTCTGGCCAGCCTAGTGTCCTCATAAACATCGTCCGAATTAATGATTGAAATAAACTTACCTTCAGCAAGCGCCATGCCATTATTTAAAGAATTAAAGGCATCCTGGTTAGTTTGGTAATGATATTTAATCCGGGGATCATCGTAAGATTTGATCACTTCAGCTGTTCGATCGGTAGAGCCATCGTCAACGATCACCAATTCCAGGTCCGTATGAGTTTGATTTAAAACACTCTCAACGGCCTCACCCACGAATTTTTCGTGGTTGTAAGCAGGCATGACAACAGAGATTAAAGGTGTGGACATTAATTGGAAAGTAGATTTTTGGCGATTATAAAGTATATCGTTGGCAAGATAAATAAACCCGATATTCAGCTTTGGGTTCGTTTCAACAAGCTATTATGCAATCATGAAAAAACTATTGACCATTTTGAGTTTAATTATTTGCTCAGCAGCTACTATGCCGTTAGCAAGGGCAAATCAAAACACCGAACCGGATTGGATTAATCAAATCTCAGGTTTCACGGTGTGGAGTTCTAATCGTGCTGGTAATCATGATATCTGGATGCTTGAACTACCCTCAATGCAAGCCAAACAACTGACTACTCATCCACATACGGAAAATTTTGCCCGTATCTCGCCCGATGGAAGCAAAATCGCATTTGCCAGGTCGCATCAACCCCATCAATCACTGCGTGATAAGCGCCCTTGGGATATTTGGATTCTTGACTTAAAGACTGGTGAAGAAACTTTAATTGCCAAATGGGGCTTGGCACCTTCTTGGTCTAACGATAGCAAGACTTTGGTTTTTCAACGTAGTCCGGACAAAATTATTGCCTATGATTTAGGTAACAAACAAGAAAGTATCATCTACCAAAGTGGTCAGGATAATGTTGTACAACAAGCCGTAGATTTAAATACTCCATCCATTGGCTTTGGCGATCAAATGGCCTTCACTTTTCGCAATCATGGCCAACCCACTAATGTTATTCGCGATCAAAACGGCATTTTCTCTGTGGTACATCGTGATGCTTGCCAGGTCATGTGGTCACCGTCAGGTAAATTTGTGACCTATGTGCAAAAAGGCGGAAAACAGATTAACCAAATCATGCACTATGACCCAAATACGGCTGAAAAAACCACTCTAGTAGACCTTCCGGGAGAATTCAGTCACGAATACTTCCCCCGCTTAACGCAGGATGAAAAATATATGATTTTTGCAGCCTCGGCAGGTGGACATGAACATGATTTGGCCGATTATGAGTTATTTTTATGGCCAGTTGGTAGTGATATGAATTCCACCGTGCGTCTAACCCATCATCAGGGCAATGACAGTTGGCCCGACATCTGGCTCACTCATCGAAATACACCATGACATCGCCGGTAGGCAAAGTATCTGACAGTGGTGTGACATGAAACATTTTATTCAGAAAAGCGGCCCAAGGCTTGTATTTCAACGGCGCATAAGACAACGCAGTAATATGGAAGCGGGTGTCAGGTGTCCCCAGATCAAACCTCAAATTCTTTAGTTTTTTGACCGGCAGAATTTGATACATAATGTGATAGCCTTCCGGAAAGAGTCCTTTCACCACATCATCATGCCTTGGGCCTTCTCCATCGTCCCAATAAAAATAATAGTAATTATCATGACTGTTGAAAACCCGAATACGCAGCAAAATATGTTCAGGACTAGTATCTATATTAACGTCTTTAAAAGTCACCCTTGGATCGGGACCAGTCACTCGATATTTCAAATCATGTTTATCAATCAACATCAACTCCACATCTCCAGTTTCTAGTTTCGATGCGTCGGTAAATGCGATGGGAGTGAATCGTTCTGGCGAATTATCAATGTAAATGACACTGTTATAAAAAGGAATGACATATTTATACCAGGCATGCAGATGAGCGTAGATGAAACCTAACAACAATAAAGTCAAGGCACCTGCTTTAACTTTCGGCGTGTCAAGTTGAGGCATTTTTTCAATCACATAACTGCAAAAAGCCGCTAGTAACAAAAACAAACCGGGTAAAGCCGGCAATATATATTTACCCTGAGTTTGAATATCATTATTAATATTAAAGTAGAGATACATGAATACTTGAAAGATTCCGCCGGCGATTATGCTCAGTTCAAACCAATGTCGGGTTTTATCTCTATTTTTGTCAATCAGAGGTTTCATCAATACCCACAGACAGCTTATGAATCCCGTGATAAAAACCAGGCCATACAATGAATATTCAAAATTACCTACCATCAGGCGAAGTTGATCAAGTTCACCTACAGTGGATACATAAGTTCTGCAAAGGAAGTTATCGTAATTGGTAAGAAGATCTAAGTAACTGATCCCTAGTTTTCCGTAATTTTCATAATCATCCGGTTTGATGATCGCATGGGTTTGATGAATTTGTGCATCTAGAAACCAGTTGAACACATTTTCGATACCATGATGGTAAATATTGAAGCCAATACGCCAGCCCGCCGTAATAGCGAAACTGATCAAAACAATGGCAATGGTTTTGACTGCGCTGTGACTATTCCTAAATATATAAACCACAGCAAATAAAAATACCGGCACACAGAATACCCAGGCTGTGAGCTTGCATAAAGAAACAATGCCGCAGGCAAAACCAAAGAAAACCAATGTTTTTAGCGTTATCCCATACTTTAAGGCCAAGGCGATGCTGAGCAGGAACAAAGAGCAAGCCATAATCGCTACGCCGTCAGCATTGAGGTAAGAAAATATAAAGCTGATCTGTGGCATCAACATAAAAACAGCAGTTAACCCGGCAGCAATAACTACTCGATGGGTATAAATGTATATGCTTAGTAATAAAAAGACGGCACATAAGCCACCGATAAGCACATTACCTTTGCGATAAGGAGTTTTAAACTTAAGTCCAACTGCATCAATTCCAAGCTGAACTGCCGCAGTGGTTATATATATTAATGGCGGCCTAAATGAGCGGGTTGCACCGAATCGTGAATAAAATAACAGGTCTTTGTCCTTTGGATAAGCAGGCAGACGCCGATAAGTCAGAATAAAATTCAACGCTTTGGCATGCGCATACTCATCTGGAGCTGACTGATCAGGTAATAGCTCAGATGTGTAGGTAAAGTAGCCCGTAAAAAAGATAAAAAACGCAATGGCCCAGACAGTTATTTTAGATCTTTGCGTCATCGTCACTGACCTTTTTACTCGTATCATTCCCCTTGGTTTTATAATCTAAACTCAAATCATACTGTTGAGTCTGTTTTATAGATTATAACAAAAGCTCGACCGAGTCTGACACTACAATGTTTTTATTAATTTCCAGTTAAATTATTTTCTCAATACTTATCTGGCTCAGGCTGGTGCCACAGCCTCAGTCGAGATGGTGCTTTGTTGGGCGGAGTGAAACATTCGTGCCAGCAGTGGTAAGGCAACAATATAAAGCGAAACAGCGGCCAATAAAGTGACAGTAAAGCCAAAATAAATCGACAAAATAACACTAAAGAAACCACCAACAATCGTACATAACCCATTCATTGCCCAGCACCAGGCTACTGTGCCCGCCGGTTTGTCTTTAGCCAGCGTAATACCGATTGGAAAAGGCATGCCTAAGAAAAATCCTATTGGAATCAGTAGAATCGATGACACAATGATTCGAACTTGCAAAGGTGCTTGCAGAGCGACATTGAAAATAGCGTCCTTAAACAACAATAACACTAAAACTGAAACGACCGCTGCCATAAAGGGCAGGCGTAATTGTTTAAGCGATCGTATATCCAATTTTTCTGAGGCGGCACTGCCCAATCCAGCACCTAGCAACATTGCAAACACCACTGTGGCATAGGTATAGGCCGGGTAACCGATTAATTTCATGAACATTTGGATCAAGACTAACTCAATCACAATAAAACCCGCACCAAGACAGGCGAAATAGCCCATAAAAGAAGACTTACCCTCCCATTTAGTTCTGCCTGTACGACTAAATAACAGCGGTATACCTAACACGATTAAAGCAAATATAAACGACGCTGTGCCGGTTACAAAAAGATGTAATACATCCAGAGGAAAACCAGCTTCCCGGCGTTTGTTTAGTAAAAATGCAGCGGAATGATTAACAAATTTACTGTTATCGACTTCTTCAACCGCTAAAGAGCGACGGATGAAGTTAAAAAACGGATTGTCATCAGTTACCGGGCCGATGTGATAAGGCGTTTGCTCGATTGTTTCTGCGGATAACTGGCCATTAAAAAACTCTTCGGGTAAGTAATTTTTATCCTCGATTAATGGATGCACGACAGTATGAAAGCCACCATTAAAATTTAACAATTCTTCTAGGGCGGTGATTTCTTCCTGGGTCCAGGGTGTCATTTTTATTAATGTAGTGGGCAGATTATCAGCCACCTGCGCGGCCTCCATCACAAAAGTATGCTCACGGAAATTAGTTCTACCCATTTCATACCAAGCCTGTGAAGCTGTAGCAATCATCCTCGGATACAAATGATGATTGATATGCAAAATACCATCATCTTTAAGATGGTTAAAATATTCCTTGTAGGCCTCGACTGTTTGCAAGTACACCGGTGACATTGCGCCACTACCTGCTGCCAAACTTGAGCTAGTGTGATTACTCATGATTTGAATAATGTCGTATTTCTTATCGGTGCTGCGTAAAAAGCTGCGCCCTTCACCATGAACTGCGTTTACCTTTGGATGGTTATAAACATTCCCCGTCCACTCGGCATAATTCGCTTTTGCATAGTTAACCACCGACTCGACCAACTCCACAGCATCAACATGTGAAGCGCCATAAACCAGCGCGGCTTTAGTTTCCTGTCCGCCAGCAGCCCCTATTACCAGCACTTCCTGATCGGTATCCGCTTTTAACATGTGTGAAGCCAACACCATGGGGCCCCAGAACTGCTTAGATTGTTGTTCTTCTATGTTTTCACGCAGTGATTCATAATCTCCATCAAACTTATAGTAATAGCTGGTCATGGTGCCGCCATCATAGGCAACCCACTTAATCCCAGAACGAAAATCAATCACATCAATACTGGAAACAGGATCCCAAATCGAGTTTTCGATTTTTTTATCTTCATGAAACAGTTTGAATCCGCGTTTATTCATATGCGGCGTAATATCAAATGCCTGATGATTCAGTAACAATGGAGTTACGGCAATTGCAGCGGCTATACACAGAGTCACTATGGAAATGATTCTATTTGTCATAAAAAAGGCAGCTGCCACCAGGGAGGTTCCTGTACACAGAACAACCAATCCTGGTCCACTGAATCGTTTCACCACCAAAATAATGATCACACAACCCATAGCCGCACCGGCCAGATCCCAAAAATAGAGTTTTTGGATTTGATCGGCATAGCGGGAAAAAATTGACGAAATAACCAATCCACTAATCAGAAATGGCGTCGCTATAACAACTAAAATACTTAAAAACGTCAGCAGGGCTTTAAATGGCGTCGCTCCTAATGCTTTATAGTTAAATTGCAATTCATTCAACGCCGGCAGAATCGCATAACAAGCAGTTGCCATCAGAACCGTTAACAATGGAATAATTATTTTGAAGTAACGATATTGCTCTGCCGGTGCTAGCGAAATAATTACCCCTGAAACACCGATCGAAAACATGGCCAAGGTAATAATCAAATAGGCCATATTTGGAAACCAAAGATGATCGAATACTCGAATTAAAGTCAATTCAAGCAATAACGTCGTCAGTGCAATAAAGAAGAGTCCAAGTTTGATGTTATACATATGTTTTACCGATATTCTTGTCGATCAATATTGACCAAAATCGTCGCAGCTGGGTCCACTAATAATATAATCACAGTAAATTTGTACTATTTTATGTTAGCGTGAAAATCTGAGGAGGCACTTGCCCGTGTTGCGGCGCAAATTATCAGTTCTACCTGTGCAAGTCAACAAAACCTTTCTCACCAAAATAGATAACTCACCATCTGACAATAATTTAACCGGAATCATCAATGATGTCATCCAAACCAAACAATGCGTAGTATAATCCTCGCAATTTCAAGGGCGTAATCACGGGCCACAAACACACGACTGTGACGACAGAACTTTTCAGCAATCTCGATCATGATTTTAAGGACAAACATGTGTTGGTCACCGGTGCCTCTGGGTTTACTGGCGCAGTATTAACGCGCAAGTTGGTTGAAGCAGGTGCCAAAGTTTCTGCGATTGCCCGTGATTCATCCAACATTGATGAATTAAACGATTTAGATATTACTTGGCATCGTGGCGATGTATTTGACGAAAATCTAATCCAAACCGCCTGCGACGGTATTCAATATATTTTCCATTTAGCCGCTGCCTTCAGAGAAGAAAAATCTACCGAAGAAGATTTCCGCAAAGTGCATCTCTACAGCACTCAAATGCTGGCCAAACAGGCTCTTTTACAACCAGATTTTAAGCGTTTTATCCATGTCTCAACGATCGGTGTTCACGGTCATATTGAAGATAAGCCGGCAACTGAAGAATATCGCTTCAGCCCGGGTGATGCCTATCAACGCACCAAACTTGAAGCGGAATTGTGGTTTCATGACTTCGCCAGTGAAAACAACATACTTTTCACCATTATCCGGCCTGCTTCAATCTATGGACCGGGTGACCGGCGCCTATTGAAATTCTACAAGATGGTCAACCGGGGCCTGATTCTGATGCTGGGTCCGGGTCATGGCTATTATCATCTCATTCATGTTGATGATTTAACCAACATTATGATGATTGCGGCTTTAAAGGATAACACCCTTAGTGAGACCATTATTGCCGCGAATGAAACCCATACTTCTATTATTGAAATGGGTAAAATTATCGCCAAGGCCTTGGATAAAAAAGCCATGGTAGTGCGTTTGCCGGTGTCACCTTTTTTCTGGGCAGCCGACATTTGTAAATGGTTATGCAAACCCTTTGGCATCCAACCGCCGATCTATCGCCGCCGAGTTGCTTTCTATACCAAAGACAGAATGTTTGATGTCTCTAAATTAAAAGAATTAACAGATTACCGCTGGAAATACGATAGCGAAAAAGGCGTCACCCAAACAACCAGGTGGTATAAACAACAAGGCTGGCTAGATGGGGTCGGTGACAAATGAGAATTGTTTCGAATAAGTAAATTTTATTCTGAATATGATGAAATTTTTCAGCCCTTTCACCAGTCACAAATGCCCCAAGATTTATTAGTTATTTCGATTTTATTTCCTTTTTTCTTGTCAAGGGTAGTGAAAATAATCCAGCTGTCCTGATTTGACTGTCAGTATTTTTATCCTGATAACCACTGAATAACTTACGGTAGTGATCTTTTCTCTCGTTTGCCGTACCTAAAGCTTCATAGCACGAGTGCATAGACAACAAATCATTTTGGCATGCATATGCGTTGTAATGATAACTAGACCAATGATAATCACCTGGCAATAACACCATATTGGCCCTTACAGGATTTAACTCAATATACCGATAACAGGCCAGAACATAACTATCATCTAGCACCAATGACGATTTGTAGCGCCCTTCCCACAAAGTGCCACTACGTTTGTAAAGGTGATTAATGTGTTGCACATAACGCCTACCCAGGGACTGCATAACTTTAGCAATACTCTCTTCTTTACCAGGAGTCATGAGTAGATGCACATGATTAGTCATCAATACATACGCATGTACCTGAACTTGATAACGATCAACGGCGTCTTTTAGGCAATCAAGATAATATTGATAATCCTCATTGTTAAAGAAACAGGCTTGACGATCATTACCACGGGTAATGACATGAGAAGGGATACCGGGAACGCACATCCTTGGTCGACGAGGCATAGTAACTCCATTTACTATTTAATTAGATGCAGTTAGTTTAATCGAATAGTACTCAACAAGCATTTACCAGAGATGATTGGATTGCAAATGATTCTCATTTGTCACCGACCCCAAAAAACTTCATAAAACTTCATTGAAGTGCCTATCAACACTTGGACTGAAGTAAAAGGCAGCAAAATACGAGCATCACACTTTATCACCATTGCATTAGATCTGGTCCGTATCAATAGGGATCGCACATAATTTTGGCAATACCTTCTAATTTAACTATCGCTGTTGATAAATGATCAGCGTTAATGAAAAGGAGGGGTAAGTGTTACCCAAACAGAAACCACCTTATTTTTTTTAGAAGAATGAATTATTTCAGAGAAGTCCGTTGCAGATAAAACATGATGAGCTAATGTAGCTTTATAATCAGAAATTCTAATGTCAAAAGAGTATTTTTTTTGTAGTCTTACTAATATCATCTTCAGTCGCTTTTCTGTCTCGAGATCATCTACACCCTGCGTTTTAATCAGCACTTTCTTCAATTCACCTGCGTCTAGCTCGTCTAAAAATTGCGCTAATGTTATTCCTAAAGCCTTACCAGTAGAGTCTGTAACTACCAGTTGGTTTTCATTGGTGATTTGAGTGTTCAGCTGTAATACTTGAAGGCCGAGATCAATTGCGTACTTCGCTTTTAAAATAGAATCAATATTCAGTGCTCTAAGCTCAATACCTATTCGCTTAGATTCAAGCACATTTTGCCTCTGCCAATAAAGAATATTTTCTGGAGAGTTTAGTCTTATTCTTCCATGTAAACTCAAAGGAGTATCAAGTTGTCGAAATACGTTAGAAGAAAGGTCTTGTTTCTTGTCGATTACTGAACTGGTTATGCCTACTAGCCCTAATACAGTTTCAAACATAAGGTCGTTGGTGAATACATAGTCCTTATGATTATTTAATGTTTGCCATATCTCAGAGTTCTTAACTCTCCAATCTTGGTTTGCCCAAATAAATAATGGGACTTCGGACATTTCATAAGTATAGACTGCTTGGTTATGTGCCCTGGCTCTAAAAACATCATCAGCGTGATCAGCTAGATAGACCAAGATAGAGGGCTGTTGTCGCTTTTCTAAAATAGTTATTATTTCTTCAAGTAATTTATCAGTGTAGAGTATAGTGTTGTCATAGCAATTCAGCACAGATGTGCTTACCTTTCTATTTGAAGAAACAGTGCCAAAATGAATTTGTGATACCTCTTTATTATTAAACGCAGTCACAGAACTTGGGTAACGATTGCAATAGTTCCAATGACTATTATACAAATGAAGAAATATTACTTGTTTAGAATTAGTCGTAATTGAGTTATTGAGTATGGGTAACATTGCTCCGTCATGGTGGTTTGCTGAATTTCCTTTACCCACTTTTTTGTTTATTGTAAAGGACTGGTCTGCTTCCTTCGCCAGGACTGTAATTTGGTTTGACCAACCTCCTAACATTCTGTGATTACTTATCCACGTGGAGTTCAGCCCTGCTGCTTTTGTTAGGCCAAAAATTGATGCTGTTTTTAACCAGTTTTTTTCATTATATTGATTTGCGGAAGTCAACATGTAGGAGACGGTGGGATTAGAATGTGTATGATTCGAATATACGTTTGAAAATTTGATGACTTCTCTTCTCTTAATTCTCTCATCAATATTTGGTGTGGTTTTACGAGGATAACCATAGGCTGACATATGATTCTTGTTTACAGACTCACCAATTAATATCACGGATAGGTTATTTTCAAACTGAGGCTTTAAGTCAGCTTCAACTGGAAAAGATTTTCGTTTCTCGGTTAACTTTCGCAGTATTTCCACCTCCTCTCGATACTTTGCTGTGGCAGATTTTATGAGTTGTATAGAACTGCTTTGAGTCGAATTTAAAGCTAATTGAGGCAAACTCATTACCAGTATCGCTATTCCGAGAACAATTGCTGTTAAATTAGCGGTTTTCGAACTATTGATTCTTTTTATAAAAAAATACAATGCAACACCAAATATTAGAACTCCAATGGTACGTTTGATCCCTATAAAGTATTCCCAAAATTCAATGGATTGAGCAATATTACTTTGCAATATTGCATGTATGGAGTCCTGAGATACTGGAAAACCAAACAGGTTCTTGTGACCAAGTAAAGCGATTGGATAGCAGAAACACAAAAGTAACAAAAATGCTAATAATGCATTAGTAATTTTTGATTTCACACCCAGGCTTACAATTACCAGCAGTAATGCAGTTAAGGCAAGAGCCATATAGATACAAAACCAGAAATTCGAAGAAGCTAAGTCACCTATACCGGCGTCTGCTGAAAGAAATAATAAAGTGGTGCCGGCACCGAATAAAGCAATTAAAGGTGAGATATTCGTAGCATTGCAGAGAACGACAGCAAAAACCCATATAACAATAAATAAAAAAAGTACGTGTGATGCATTTTGTTTCTCAAGAAGAGTGATTCTCGCACGCCCACACTCTGGGTTTTGTTTATTTGAGAGAATGATGGAGATAATTTCGTCGTCTTCTACATCTAAATCTAAGATTTTCGTTTCACCGTCCACGATTAGAGACTTGTAATAAGTATTAGCTCCTTTGACCTCAATAAAAGCATGGTTTACATCATCGCTATCTCGGCATTTATTGGGATTAAACTCTCCTCGATAGAGAAACGCAATGCTTGCATGTTTGTTAAATTTTAGACCCGGATTTAAATTTTCTGGTGCAAGGGGTGCAAACAAAAAGCTCGGAAATTCGTCTTTTATTGCATATTTTCTAATATTGATGTCAGCAAGTTTATTGTACTGAAGCGTTGCGCTTGTATAGACTATTTGGTCAGGAAAGTATCTGTCTAAAATTAATAACTTTAGCAATATAGCACTAATCAAAACAATTAGAATGGGAGGGGAGGACGTGAGTAGTTTATTTAACCAAGTCATGTTTTCCTACAGCGTTTTTTATAGTTGACATGGAAAAAACATGTCAATGATTATCTCTTTAAACAATTTAGCCAGATCGAGCTATACCTGAAATCCTGATTCTGAGGGAATCATCTATGTTTAATTTAATAGAATATCCCCTTTAAAATAAAAATCTCTCGACGTGCGAAGATTATTAAAGTATCCCTTTGTTTTTTCAACCTATTTATTAGTTTTACATCTGAACTGACTAAAAAATTATTTTAAAAATTATAAGACATCCACATTGATGTAAAAATATATTAATAAGGGTGGTAGTTTAGTGATTTGAGATTCTGTTTTTAGTCAAATTGTGTTTCCAGTCTGAGCATCGATCAAGAAAACGTACTGCTTCTTTATAATTATATTTTCTCAAGATATAAAAAATATCTAAAAAAAATATCAGACACCCAAAGTTCAAAAGTATAGCTATGGTCATCAATCATCCTTAAGAACCGAATAACTGCCGGGCTCGATGTCGACCCTTAACCCAATTCAGCCCTAGTTGCCCCGCTACTCGGTCATACCCTTCACAATGACCAATTATCCGATAAAACCAACGACTTAAATGACTCATTGCTTCAACATAACCCACCGGCTTAATCCCCAATCGATTCAATATCGGCTGGGCTTGCTCTAAAATATAACCCGATTTGTCATCCCGTATACAACGCCCAGCTTCATCTACAAGAACAAGATAATCCGATAAACTCAGCTGTAATTGACTTGTTTTGGTATTTAAGGGCCGAAGTACTTCGTCCAAGTCGTGGTGCTCAATTCGGTATTTCAGTGAGGTATAACTCGACTGCTCGGGTGTTTGTACTATACCCGCCCGAACCGGATTAAGGTCAACATACGCCATACACGTATAGACCGCCGCTTCATCCAACAATATTTGTGAACGAAATCGACCCTGCCAGAAGCGTCCGCGACACCCTTCTTCTTTATTCGCCTTACGGGCCAACCCTTCATTCAAACACCTCATCAACCAACTAATATCACATAACCGTTGACGATAAAGGCGGATCTTGTCAACATCCTGACATAACTGCTGAACTCGTAATTCAGCTGAAACCCTCGAACAGGGAAACAGCTGGCACCAACGCCGAGCAATAGCTTCATCATCTGACTGCTCCATCTCATCCGGGCGTGTCTGCAACACTAAATGATAATGATTTGACAAAATGGCATAACCATATAAATCAATAAAGAACACTTCGGCTAACTCAAACATCCGTGTCTCAAGCCAACGCTTACGATGATCATAGCGTTTACCGCTATAGGCATCCTTACCACATAAAAACGCACGCCGCACACAACGGCTCATTAAATGAAAATACGTGGGGGTGTTTATAAAGACATGATGGTTACGGGCAATTGTCATCCTTGACTCCTTGTTTTAACAACTTAAATACACTGAATTCCTTTTCTATTCAATACCTTAACAGATCAATACACTCACTTCAAATCATGGGTGTCTAGTTAATACCCTATTCGCTCGTCACCTTTTATTCTTTTGGGCGGCACGATTCTTTAATATCTTAAAAATAACCATAAAAGCAACAATAACCCAAATAGCACTGCTCAAAATTAAAAGATATCTATTAATTGTGGAGGAGAAAAATTCCAAAAGATAAATAATCGATATGCTACATGTAATTATGATTAAAGCGTTTAAAACTCTTTCTAGTTTAGTATTGTGCACCTTCTAATTCCTCATACCAGTTATACATATCACATGCCGCAGCTGCAGAACATGGAATAGGATTCCTTGTCCCTATACATATTCCATTCATTCCTATGCACCCATATTTCAGAGTGTTATCCGTATACTCCTCAGTCCACGCTTCGGGTGGACGTGGATCATAGGGATAATTCGGATTATTATGATGCTCATTATCACTGGGCGTACAGTTCTTAATCCCCCGCCCGAACAATCTCAATTTGTGGGTGTCTAGTTAATATTTCCCAAACCAACACTACTCCATTGAGGTCCACCGAAATAGGTTAGTGTTGGTCGTGGGAGAGAATTAACACTTATCCTCTTAAAAAGTTAATGCGAGAATCAATCAATGAGATATCAACTTCACAATTTGATTGGACCTTTTTACGTGATAAACCATAATTAGCTAAGGCTTCCACAAGCTTTCCATCAGATTCATTCAAGAGCCCCAAAGCCATAGGGTATAAATGATGCAAATATATCGGGTGTGGTATTACTGCTAACTCTTCTCTATTTATATCATTTAAATTTTTTTCTAATATTATTCTAATAAGGAAAGTAGCTAATCTCATATAATTTTCATCCTTCGATATGAAATTCAAAACCTCAAATGCTACCTGGTTATCTCTTTCTGAAATTGCAGCCTCAAATATAGTCGAGAAAAATTTTGAATGCTTTTTAACATGGTTGGACTTATCCGGCACACTTCTCCACAAAACAAGCATTTGTTTTAGGTCGTATTGACTCTTTGCTTTGAGGAAAAGCCAGAAAAAGATATATTTATTATATGTTTTCCTAAGCTTTGTAATAAGAAAATCAGTAAAAGTAGAAGTTCGAGATCTACGAAGGATTTAACCTCAACCAGCCCTACACCATTGAGGTGTTTCAGAATAGGTTGGTATTGACGGTTGATATCGGGAGGTGATGAACTTTGTCTACTGGTGGATGGCTATGCTTCCATAAAATTTTCTTTTAAATTGTCAATGAGACACTTAATTTCCTCACGCCCTAATTCATTGACATCTGCTGGGTTTATACACCCAGGCTTCATATATTCAGAATTGGCTGTCCAGATTTCTTGCATCCTTTCTCTAGTATTTTCAAGATGGGGATTATCAAATTTAACGGAAATAAAATAATCCCAATCATTACTATCAAATTCATTAGTAAGAACACCTTCAAGAAGGCTAATTACTTCTTGAGAGGTTAATCTAGAACTAAATTTAGTTTTATGCTTCATGGCCAAATCTAATTTGGTTTTATAGATATTGGATTAAAATATTTATCAGAGTGCCAACCTCCAACTCTAAGGCTGAAGTTCAATCGATTAGTACCTTTGTTATAGCTCCATCCTAATCTTACATGACCATGATTTAAAAAGCCTGAATTACCTGCTCCCCTATAAAAACTATTCCCGAACACTGGACCTCTTGGGCCAAGAAAATAACCCGCTCCCCTTAGCCCTACCTTGCCTAATCCAGCACCTCCGGCAATATAACTGGTCGCTTCAATGGTACAAGATGCATCGCAATTGCTTGTATCTACCGGGCCGTAAGTCCCCTCAGGTTCAGCGGCTGACGCCGCATGATTATACAAATACGAGACCCCTGCATGCAAGGCTGCCATTGCTGGATCACCTCCGGCTAGCTCCGCCGTTAACGCTGCCCCGGCCACAGTCAGAGCAAATTCCGCACTATTTGAAATATCAGGAAAGTATTTATCTGTTCCTAATGATATGGATTTTCCCACCGCAGCCCCAGCAAACCCTGCCGCAAAGCCACCACCTGTTATTTCCGCCGATATTCCACCCCACACACCATGAGCTGCTATGGCTTGGATACCTTCCAAATCGGCTAATAGGTTGGGTGCAACAACCCCCGCTGTCGCAGCTGCAACTAAGGCTTGTTTTAAATCACCTTCACTTAATACTACTGTTGCAGTTGCATTAAGTACTGCAGCGTCCAACGTGCCTGCCACTACAGCTCCAGACTCAGCTAGCCCCAAAAGTCCTTGTCCTGCAATAATTGACGCTGCTAATTTAAATGCCGTGCGCGTATACCGTTTTCTCGCCTTACGTTTCAACCATTTATAGATCTCATTGGCTGCATACGCTGTATCCAGATGATGTTGATATTTCGCTGTCTTGCCGTTCTTCTCTAACTCTGCCGCCGCCTGAGCACGATGATCATCACGCAGATTCTTCGCCGTCCCCCGATGCACTCCGCCATAATTCTCGATTAATTCATTCACCACCCCAATTCGAAGGCTTAAATGCCGGATTAATCCCGGATCGGTAATTTTGACTCGTTTGGTGACCACAGATTGCTCGGCCCCAACTCCCTTACACTCTCCTGCCCACTGACACGGCTTGGCCGACGTTACCTGATAAAACGAGCCTCCCTCATAATGATAGGTACAAAACTGGCCACAGCCTCCCCCCGGCACCCGTACATGCCCACTGGGATCCGTAAACGATAGTGGGTTGTTGCGCACATAACTGTAGCGGTTATACGATTGTAAGTCCGTGGGACTGGGGATCAGGGCATCCGGGGATAAAAACCGCCCAATGATGGGGTCATAAATCCGCGCGTTCATGTTAACGAGCCCCACCTCATCGTCCATCTCATGACCGGTATACCCACGGTTACTGACACTGGTGATTTCACCATCCGCCTCACTCCAGTCACTGTCCCGGCGTTCCCCCCAGGCGTTAAAACTCAACCGCTCGATGATCACCCCCGCATCATCCACAATCACATCCGTTGACCCTAAGTGATCTTTAAATAAATACTGCTTCTCAACCTGGGTATAGGTGCTCGCGGATAGGTTCTCACCCACCTGCTCGTACTTGATCTCAAGCGTGGCCGCCCCCACCGGAATATAGTACTTCCAGTGTTTATCATCACCCTCAGTGAGGTATTCCATGCTCCCGCCCCCATAGTAACGGGTCGATTTACCCCCCAGGGTGGTTTTACTAATCCGCTGAAAGTCAGACCCATACGTATAACTCACCCCCCGGGCTTCACCGTCAACCACACTGGCCATCTGTTTGGGCTTGTTAAACGCCGTCCAATCGACCGTGCGTTGACCGTTACTCGTCAAATTCCCGTTGCCATCATAGTGATAAGCCCCATACGGATTGAACACGTTCTCGGTCACATTGACCGATTGAGTCTGCTGGACCGACGTGATCGCATGGGGTCCATAGCCGTTCTCACCGTAGTTCATCGTCCCCACATCGGAACGGTACCTAAGATTCCCTAACACATCGTACTCGTAATCCACGATATATTGTTGACCCGCCGAGGCAGGCGGTGTGGTTTTACTCTGGATTAATCGATTCAGAGTATCGTAATAGAAATTCTCATACCCACCGTGAATAGCATCACGCCTGAGGGTCAGATTACCCATCTCATCCATCCAATAGGTTAAATCCTGAATCGGGGTACTGCCCAGGTGACTGTTGATCTGCCTTAAGAAATTACGGGTTGGATGATAGGTCCGGGCGACACTCACCCCATTGCCATACCGCTCATGGGTGATGTTGCCCTTGGCATCCATCGCCTCGGCCACCCATAGTGTTTCATGGGTCGCCGTTGCGCCCCCGCCCGGCTCAATCGGTGTTTGAATCGTCTGTAAATACCCCTTCGAGGTATACCTAAACTGAATCCGGTCCAAATAACCGGGTACCCCCGGAACCGTACGGCCCGGGTAACGGATCTCGGCCAACTTACCGTGAGCGTTATACTGCTGATAACTGGCCATCTGTAGCCCATCAATGGTTTCGTAGGTATAACGTGGCCGCCCTAACGCATCATAGGTATGGCGACGTTGATACCCATTGGGACCCGTTGTTATATCCAGTTTACCGATCCCTTTGTTGGCTGAGTCATACGTCCAGGTACTCACCTGTGCATCAGGGGTGTCCGGTTGTACCACCCGCTCGGTCAGTCGGCCCAGTTTGTCATACGACGTGCGGATCACCTGGTCCTTGGCATCGGTTTGTTCGATCAGTTGACCCAGGACATCATAGTCATACCGCCACAAGCCCATGTCCGGATCATCCATCCAGATCTTACGCCCGGCGTGGTCATAGCCCATCTTCACTTCATTGCCCTCAGGGTCGGTGGTCTTGAGTAAATGACCGAGCGCATCGTAGCTATAGTGAATCGCATTACCCTGGGCATCCAACACCGTCTTCAAACGGCCGATAATATCCTTAATCTGGGTCTGGGTTTGACCCTTGGCATTGGTGGTCGTCGTGGTTAACCCGTTATACTCGACCCGGGTGATACTGCTATCCGGGGAACGGGTTTGATATAAACGACCGATCCCATCGTAATAGTAGCGTGTCCAATAGACGGTATCGCCGGGATAGTACGGCAATGATGCCTGTCTAAGCTGGCCTTTGCCGTTGTACTGTTTTTCTGTCACCACCGTTTGACCCTCTTCAAACCCTTCCATTTCCGTTTTTATCTGCCGGCCTAAGCGATCATAGTACGTGATGACGTTGGGTTGGTTCGTGCCACGTTGGGTGGTCCGCAGCGGCGTGTACCCAAACCCCGTGGTCGCCCAGGTGCCGTCTGCATGGTCGGTGCGGATCACACGGCAGAATTGATCATAGGTCAGACGCGTCACCAGACCATTCACATCCGTGCTACTCGCCGGGGCATCACAGATCGGGTCGGGGGTCGTACTCGCCACATGCCCCAGGGCATTGGTTTTTTGGATGGCATGTAAGCCCCGTGAATCGTATTGGGTCGTACTTAATCGGTTTTCGAGGCCTTGACCTTGGACAAGATTTCTAATCTCATTGCCGAACTCATCGTAGCCATGGGTGGTGGTGAGTCTAAATTCAGCTCGATGGGGCTCAATCATGATTTGAATCGGCAGGCCAAGGGCATTATAAGTGGTTTGAGTCTCCCGGGTTTGATTCGATACGCCCGGCACATGATGCGTCACCTTCACGTTTGTCGGTAGCCCGATTAACCACGTGCCCGGGGTGTTTTGGTATGTGGTGTGGGTATAGGTATAAAAATGATCGGCCAACGTCAGGCTCTCATAGGCCGCACCGGCACCGGGTAATGTCACCACACGAACGGTGGCGGGATTGACATAGGCGTCATAATACGTCTCGGTCCACACCGATCGAATCGGGGTCGGTTGACCCCATTCATACGCCAGATGCCGGGTACGACGAATACGCGGGGCATAGGTCGTCTTGCCACTGGGATGGACAAGTTGATCCACATTCTCAACACTGCCCTGCTCGGCAAAGGTGCTTTTTCGTTTAATAAAATTCACGCTCTGGCTGAGCAATTGGTAACTACCACTGAGCCCCCCACTCGACGTCACCGCATCCGCTCGATACACCTGCTCACGTTTGAGCATGCCTGTGGCCGGAAACTCTTGATACAAATCCTTCACCGATAACAGCTTTCGAACCGGGTCCCACACCCGGCGCTGGGCAAACCCCTGATAGCCCCGTTTACCGTCTCCACGGGCATAGTAATAAAAATATTGAAGTAAATACTCCCCCCCCACACCGTTACTCTGACGGGTCTGGGACACAATCGGGTTCGGACCGTACACTTTTTGATGACGGTAGCTAAATGGGCCTGAACCCACCGCATACACCGAATCATCCATCATCGATTTATAGGTAATGGTGGTGACTGCCTGCAAACTATCCGTAATCGTCTCAACCATATCCGCCGGCTTGGCATGACCCAGGTGGGTATAGATGATCGATGTCCCACTGCGGGTGTTCACAGCACGAAGGTAATCCGTCGACCCATCCCCATTGATATCTAATAACACCCCGTAGCGCATCGGCAGATTCTTTTTGTTGATCTTCATGTTGATCAGATAATTGGGTAAATGATACGCATCATCACGTTGCCACCCCGACCCGGTATTTAAGTACGCCCGCTGATAGCCCTCACCACTGCGGCTGATGTACGACACCAGCCAATCCACCAACCCATCACGGTTAATGTCCATGAACGTCCCCGTCGTCTGCAGTGCACTGTTGGATAAATAATCACGGATCACCGGCCCCTTTAATTCATAATCCCCATCGAAGACCCAACCCTTGCCCGTATTCAACCATGTAGACCGGTAGGCCTGCCGGTCTTGGGCATCCAGATAGGCCCGCACCCAATCCACCAACCCATCGCCATTGACGTCAATGAAATCACCACGGCGTTGGCCCAGATTCGGGCCGTAACTGCCGTCTGATCGAATCACATTCAAACGGGTGTAATCGGTGATGTAATCGGGTAAAAGGTAATCACTGGACTCTACCCAGGGACTACCGCTACTCGTATCCCCTGAGTTCAGCCAGACTTGACGATACGGTTTTCCACTTTCCAATCCCGTATCCGGACTCACCATGGCCTGAATTAAATCCACCAGCCCATCGCCATTTAAATCCTCAAATTCGGTACGTTTGACCGAAAGTTGGACATTTTGAGCACTACGGTAATCATCCAGATACGCCTCCGCTGGGAGTTTGTAGGGTTCATTGGGAATCCAACGCACACCATTATTCACCCAGGTACTTCGATATTCGGTCCCCGATTTACTCAGATAAGACCGCACCCAATCCACCAGCCCATCCCCATTGACATCAACCAAATGCCCTTGTTGAATCCCACGCCCGTTATCAAGATGATCATAGTTATTGATCACCGTGGGCGGCACAAATGTTAAGGATTTTGTCCAGTTGAAGCCACTTTGATCATTCAGCCAGACTTCCTGAACACTACTGCCCGCCCGTTTATAGGCCCGCACAATATCCACATAACCATCCCCATTGACATCCACATAGTGAGCTTGTTGGACCACCTCTAAAAGAATGGGTTGGGTACTGATCATGTGATAATCACGAACGGGAAAATCCAGGGCCGCACCGATATTCACCCAGCCCGTGCCCGTGTTTTGCCAGAGCCGCTTAACCGAATACCCATCGGGACGGCGATAAGACTCTATGAAGTCCACATAACCATCGTTGTTGACATCAACAAAATCACCGGTTTGAAATTCGGCATTCCCATCTCCGCTGACACTATTGCCCAGAATTTCATAGTCATAGAGCGGCACCGGCAGTTGATAGGCTATGGCCTGGGCCGTACTGGCGTCAAACCCTTGGCGGGTATCCTGCCAGGTCAATGCATGCCCGGGCAGACACCCGCCGTCTGCACCACATTGCTGTGTAGACATCAAACGTGATAACCCACTCACCGGCGAGGTTTGATAACTAAACCGGTATTCCTTGACCAACGTATCATCAATATAGGTCTTAATCCGCCACAATAAGTGTTTACTTTCCGATTTAATCCCCCTCAGATATGACACCCGCCGGTCTGGACGTGTCCGATACTCAAACACAACCTTACGATTACCTTCACTTAAATTCTTCGCCCCCCAGATAATTTCATCAGGTAAAAACCGTTCACCATCACCCTCTACTGTCGATTTATAACGGTAATGAATGCGATTTCCGGCCCGATCCTGCTCGACATGCTTGAGCCAACTGCTGACATTGCGCCTGGGTAATAACCCCTCAGATGACACACCCACCCGCCAACTATACGTATGAATCTCACCATCACGGGTATACACGTCAAAATAATCTGTGGCCTCACCGGTACTCGTCGTGCCGGTGCGATAGACCACTTTGTCAAAGGTATCCACTTCCGGGCGATACACCGTGCCGTTACGCCAGTGCGTACCACTGACTCGAATTAAACGTTGACCGTTCATGCACAGCATGTCGGTGTCGTCATACTTCACCCCCGTGGCCTTGCCATCGACAATGTGAGAGGCCCCACAGCGGTGAATCGAGGCACTCATGCCGGATAAACCAAACCCCACCCCCATCAGGCCGTTACCGCCCTGGCTGTTGTAGGTCACGGCCAACTCGGGGCTCATCCCCGCCACACCGGCGGGCACCGAAATCGGCAAGGTGTAGTTCGCTGCGCCCGAATCAGAGACGGAAAAACGCCCTGGGGTCACACCGGGGTATTCTGCCCATACGGGCAAACAACTCATCGCCAGTGTGAAAAAAACGAGTACAAGAAAAAACCGAGACATCCTACCCATACTTAACAACCTTGTCATAGTTTATTTCCAATACAAGGACGAATTATTAAATACAATTAACACAAACAAAAGTTAAATTTGTTATTTTTTATCAGATTTATGGTTTAAGCCCATGCATTCATCGGCTTAGGGGCTTTAATTAACCATTAATGATAATAAATCAGGGTAAACGGTTAATATGATTGACTTTTTACCGGGAAAAAGACAATTCCTAACGATTTGGGGCGGCTAACAGACCTTGGTGGCCACCACCAAAAACTGTTGACCGTACAGCCTCCAGGCCACTTTGAGCTTTAAATACAGTTTGACAAACGATAAGGGGGCAGGTTTTTTATCCACCATTGTATAGGGTAGAAAACGGGGTTCGACTTGAGTAATTTGAAAATTTTGAATTTTGAGGATTTCAACCAGGCTTAAATCAGTCAAGGCGATGTGATGATCAAAAAAGTCCCAATAACGTTGACCGGTAAATCGAATATTAGGGCCCAGACAGATTATCTTGCCATCTGGTTTTAAAGCCTGATGCGCTTGCGCTAACGTATCTGAAAGGCTTTCTTTGGTTAGCAAATGCTCAAAAAAGTTGCTGGTAAAAATTATATCCAGGGAGCTTGGTTCTACGTCCCATGGTTGCGAGCAATCCTGATTGATAAACGTGACATCGTTATTTAAGTATTGCGGTGCATCCGGATTAAGATCCATACCGTATTTTTTTTCACAACGTATATTGTTGATGAATTCACCCCAGCCACAGCCTAAATCAAGCACACTGTCTGTTGATTGCACATAGTTCTGAAAAAAGTCGGCGGTCAAAATTTCCCATACTTTGTTTCGATATTCCTCCATCGGCCCAAATCTAAGTGCGTATTCTTTGGCCAGCTCGTTTTGAATTTTTGCTTTATCGTTCATTACCGGATAATCTGAATTTAGTTGGAAATATTTGGTTTTTTATAATCGCCTCTGGAGAAAAACTTTTCGATTAAGCAATAGAAAATAATGAATAAATAGCGACTGCCGATTTCTTTGACTTTGAATTTTGATACACCTTCAGAGCGATTTGTCCAGGTGTTGGGCAAGTAGGTATAACTGTAACCCCGCACGATTGTTTTCAGTGGCAGTTCGACCGTCAGATTAAAATGCGGTGATAAAAATGGTGATAAGCCTTCTATAGTGGTGCTTTTGTAGAGTTTAAAGGCATTGGTGACATCGTTGTATTTGATGCCAAAAAAAAGTCTGATTACATTGTTACCAAAGCGATTCAACATCAACTTTGCAAACGGATAATCTATTGTCTTGCCGCCCTTGATAAAGCGTGAACCGAACACCGCGTCATAGCCTTCTTGTGCTTTATTGAAAAAACTCACCAAGTCGTTTGGCGAATCCGAAGCATCGGCCATATAGATAGCAACATAGTCACCGGTGAACTTTTCCAAGCCATGACGTATTGCTAAACCAAAACCGCCTTTGGCTGGGTTGTTGTAGTATTTCAAAGAAGAATACTGCGCTTGCAAGCGCTTTAAAATATCCTCGGTTGTATCACTGGAATGATCATTAATCACCACCACTTCATGCTCAACTTTTTCTTGATTCAAGGTTTCAATAAGCTCAACAACGGTGCTCTCTATGACTCCTTCTTCATTATGAGCCGGAATAACGACAGACAGTACAGCCATTATTTATCCCGTCACTCCAGCAATAATCTGCTCAAAAATGTCATTCAGGTCATACTTGTATTCCCAGTGTGGATAATGTGATCGAAATTTACTCACGTCACTAATCCACCAAATATGATCGCCAATGCGGTTTTCATCAATATATTCAAAGTCCAGCATATTGCCGGTTAATTGTTCACAAGTTTTGATTGCTTCGAGCATCGAACAATTAGAATGACGAGAACCGCCGATGTTATAGACTTCTCCAGATCGAGGCTTCTGACAGAAGTGCCATAACGCATTAACCAAATCATAGCTATGAATATTGTCACGAACTTGTTTAGCCTTATACCCAAAAACTCGATAAGGCTTTTTATCCACTACACACTTAACCAAATAAGCCAGAAACCCATGTAATTCAGCGCCGGCATGTTGCTTGCCCGTCAAACAACCTCCCCGGAAAATGCCGGTATTCAGGCCAAAATAACGGCCATACTCTTGGGCAATAACATCCGCTGACAGTTTTGAAGCACCGAATAAACTGTGTAGGTTTTGATCGACACTCATGGTTTCATCGATACCGTTGAAATAGTGATGTGTTTGATCCAATTCCCAACGTTCATCTAACTCAATCAAGGGCAATCGATTAGGCGTATCGCCATATACTTTATTGGTTGAAATGAAACAAAACGCTGCCTTTGGGCAAAATTGCCTGGTTAATTCTAATAACTGCAAGGTTGCTTGTGCATTGACAGTGAAGTCTGTCAGCGGCTCTTTGGCTGCCCAGTCATGGGATGGCTGCGCTGCCGCATGAATAATATAGTCAATATCGTTATTGTATTGATCGAAAATCCGCTGCAATCCATTTTGATCACGTATATCCAGATCGAAGTGGTGATAATTTGCATAAGTGGCTTTTAACTTTTCTGCATTGACTTGCGTTGATGCGCTTTCACCAAAAAAATAACTGCGCATGTCATTATCAATACCGATAACATCAATACCTTTCTCAGCTAGAAATTTGACTGATTCAGAACCGATTAATCCGGCTGAACCGGTAACAATTGCAACGCCCATTTATGTCCTCAAGATTTGAATAAAGGTTGTAACACCTGTTGATTATCGAGTATCCACTGATAAATATCGATCACGGTTTGATCAATTTGCTTTTCTGGCTGCCAACCACACAACTGCGAAATCTTGCGATGATCAGTAATATAGATCGGAATATCAACATTATGAGGATGATCTGCACTCAATATTTGCAGTTGCTGACCCGTCACCTCCGCGCAAATTTTACTCAGCTCCTGTAAAGAAGTGCTACTTGTGTACCCGCCACCAACATTAAAAGTTCCGCCATTGAACAGTTCAGGCTGTTCGATTTGCATTTGAACCAGACTATACAAGTCATCAATATGCAAGACATCTCTGACCTGTTTTCCAGAACCTTGGTAACCAAAATAAGCTAATTGACCAGCAAACATATGCTGGCTGACCCAATGCACCATAAAACCCTGATCAACCTTGCCCATTTGCCAGGGGCCGGCGATTACCCCACAACGATTAATGATGGTATTTAACCCAAAATTAGCATGATATTCTTCAATCAATAATTCTGATGCCAGTTTAGTTGCGCCATACAAGGAACGATGTCCTGACAGTGGAAATTGTTCTGATACACCAAATTCAGCACTTACACCGACTAATTGTTGTTCTTGTTCAAGTTTAAATCGTGTATCACTTTCAACATATCCAAGTGTTCTTAATGGCTCAATCGGATAAATGCGGTTAGTGGATAAAAACAATACATCACTGCTCGCTTGCCGGGAAAGTTCAAGCATATTTATGGTGCCGATCAAATTAGTATTGATTAGATAATCGGGTGAACCTGATATGCCTGCACTAACGGAAGGCTCAGCAGAACAATCGACAACCAGATCAATGTTACCCATACTTAACAGATCTTCTTTATTGCGAATGTCACCATGTACAAATTCGACTTGTTGATCTTTCAGGCGTCGAATAATGAATTCCGAACCACGGCGCTTTAAATTATCGAAAGCAAAGACGTTTAACTGTGGATAATCAGCCTTAAGCTTGACGGACAAATTCGAACCAACAAACCCTGCACCGCCTGTTATGAGAATAGTCGAATACATTTATTTGTGAATATTTACTTTGCTTCTTACCGATCTGATTAAATGACTGATAGACCTTAGTGTATGTATGAATTAGTATTCCACACACATCGAAAGCTTAAAAGTAAGCGGATTATAGCTAGCTCTCAATCTAATTAATAGTTTGGATACGACCACAATCAAGAATCATTTTACTAACCGGGTTGGCCTTGCAGGGAAGATTATATTATTTGTGACTATTTGCTTTTGTATCTACTGCTTAAGTATTTTCTTTAAAAGCAAGGCGCAACATATCGAAACTAAACTTCTTGATCTTCAACAGGCCTATGATTTCACGCCTGCCGAAGCTTTTTCTAATGATCACAACGGCATTTTTATAAAAGATACTGATAGCAAAATCGTGGCTTTTAGACTGCCTGTTATTGACTATGAAGGATACAAAAAGATTCGTGTCTCGCTAGTGAATCCTAGCCGAACTGGCTTACCTCGCATTGATCAATTGCAGATTATTTTTGAAAACAGTGCTTCTGCACAAAAAGTTGTCGGTGATCGAAAAAAGAAAGTTAGCCAGACAACTCGCACTTATGACATACCGCTAATCAAGGAAAAGTTCGATTACATCGATGTAGTCGTTGGTTCGCAGCAGAAAAAATTTAATATTGGCATTGAGCGTATTGAACTGGTTGCCGGAGAATTTGCCGATCACGATATCGCAGCTTATGCAACGGCATTGTTTTTAAGCCTTTTATTGATATTGCCAGGGGCTTTACTATACGGACTAGTATTCAGCCAGGCTTATTCCAATAACCAGTTTTTAGTTTTATTTTTTCCGCTATCTATATTGTTTTATGTTGCTTTGTTTTGCCTGATTCCTCTATCCCATCAATTCGGGCTAAATAATCAGACAGTCACCTTTACTAGTTTCACTTTATTGACATTTTTTCTGCTCTTTGCGAATTACAGGCATAATAGCCTCAAATCCGTTGGCTGTTATCTATACACAAATCGGGGCTTATTATTTTTATTTGCCTTGTCGTTATTTTTATTCACTTATTACGTCTCATATAACACTTCTAATCCATTTACACATATGTCCTGGAAGTCCATTTCAGGGCCTAAAACTTTTCAGACCTTCTCTGCACATGACAATTATTTTCAATATGCCAATGGTAAAGTATTGCAGGAGAACTTACCCTTTAGCAGTGAATACGGAGATCAGAGCAAGGGACAACGTTTCTTGTTCTACCACCCTCAAGACAGAGAAATGTTACCCGGCATACTCTATGCGAGCTTTAGATCATTATTGAGTTTTATTGACACAGGGATCGGCAAGTCTTATTTCACCTATTCGTTATTTGGTATTGCCGCTAACCTAATGTTGATCTTCCCACTGATGGTGTTTGCCCGCCGCTATGTAAAAATCAAGTCCGAACTATTGTTATTGATTATAGTATTTGCCAATGCGGCATTAATTTCTCACACGGCTTTGACCTGGTTCAAACTTTGCGGTGCGGGTTTGTTCATTGCTGGAATCTGGCTTTTATTGAATGACAAAAAGGATCTGAAATCTTGGCTTTTAGCCGGATTATGCTTTGGATTGGGTACCAACATGCATCCTGCCGTGGCCATTGGTATACCACTTTATTTTCTATGGTTTGTTTATCAACATGGCCAAACCGTTAAATTCGCTATCAAACAATGGTTAAGCGGACCAATTTTATTATTTCTGACTTTTTTTCTGACCACACTGCCGTGGAAATTGATTAAAACCATCGCTTTTCCAAAAAGCATCGCTTTGCCGGTGGAATACTTTTTTTACGGGCATACAAAAAATAATAGTTTGCTGGATTCCGCTATTTCGTTTTTTCAACAAATCCCACTAAACGAACAGTTAGCTCATCGATTTCAACGTTTGCTGGATGCATTTCAATGGCAAAGACTGCAAGAACTTTATCTCATTTTGGTTGAAAAAAACTTCGTTGATTTTTTGTTTTTTTGGACCAAAAGAGAGTTTGGTTTTACTGTCTTTTTGTATTATCCGCTGATTGCAATCTTAATCATTTCTCTGTTTTCCCGGCTACTGATCCCAAAAACAAACTCAGTAAAAGCAGCCTGGTTAACATGGGAAAATCGAGGCAAAAATCGGGAACTGGTTATTTTGATATTGCTATCAATCAGCACTCAATTAGCATTTATATTCGCAACATACACCAAATACTTTGTCGATCTAACCTGGGTACAGCCCTTAGGTTTAATCTTAATTGTCATGCTCGGGATGATTATATTTGCCCGACAGTACGTTTTATCCAGTATCCTGCTCATCTGTTATGCGGTCTTTTCCTATTTTCGTTTATATGAAAGCTACCTGATCGCGCAACTGTATTAGCGTTCGCGCTAGCGACAGAATACCGCAGGCTTGTCCCGGCTCTTCAACACGATAACCCAATGCCGGGGCTTGTCCCGGCTATTCAACACGATAACCCAATGCCGGGGCTTGTCCCGGCTATTCAACACTATAACTCAATGCCGGGCTTACCCGTGGATAAATGAGTGTATTTAGATTGAACATCACAAGCATTGTTTTAAGATGTGATGTTCATCGTAACAGCCCGTAAGGGCTGTTACGGTAAGCACCCCGGTTTTAGCCGGAGGAATCTATTAGTTAACAGATCGTTTTGCTCTGCGTTTGGCGTATTTACGTTTTTTAAGCCATTGTCGTAATTTGATTAACGGAATTGCCGCATCAGAAGTTAGAAACTTGATTAATGAGTAGCGTATGGGTTTTGATTTGCCCGAATATAAAAGCCCAGAAACGACTCTTTCTGTCACTCTTTCTTTAGTCGTACTCTCGGATAATTCACGGTTATAGAAAGGCACTGGCATTCCTTTTTGTTGCCAGCGATGTAACCGCAGTGGTGCGTTCAGTCCTTTACGTCCGGTTTGAAACTTATGCGTAGCGTAACTTTTATCCGCTGTTACATCTTTGATGATCAGATGGCCACTTTGCTCGGCCTGGCGAACGACTTGTTCACCCCGTTTAGTTCTGACCAAAATTCGCGAATGACCGGAAAATTTATAATTGCCATGTTCGTCACGGGTCCAGCTATCACTGATCGATACATCGGAAAACTCGTTAGAACCATCGTAACAAACCTGACAACGGGTCGGCATATATAAGCCGATAAAATAGTTATAGGCGCCATCTTTGTAGTTTGAATAATGTAAATCCTTGATTTCACCTCCATGCAAAACGGCTCGCATCTTACCTGGCCAATCGCCTCCTCGGAATTGAAAATCTTCAATTTGATCGATAGTAATGCCTTTGGTTTGGAGCAATTCCGGGACAATATCCAGTTCAAGCCCACCGCCACAAAACAAACCAATCTGCACACTTACACGTTGTTTCAATTCTTCATCGTGTTCTAAGGCTTTTCGGTAGCCATGAGTATGACAAGGCAATGACGCCAAAGCATATTTACCGGGCGTTTTACGAATCTCATCAAAAATCTGATTGTAAGGAATAATGCTGTAACGCGAACCCTGACTTAGAATTAAATCTTCTCGAGAGCGGGCGATGAAGGGTTCCCCTAACCAGGGTTTGTCTTTACGCATACGTGTTACCGCACAACCATCGACTTCACTGTTGTCTAGCAAACTCAACATTAAAGCCGTGACTACACCGCCACCGGCACCACCATTTTGGATCTGTAGATCGGTTGAATGGGCTACATAGGTTTTTTCAACCCGTCCATCAAAAGTATTCGGATCAGTGTCATCGCCAAATACCTGTTGGTTGAGCAACTTATAATCCACTACATCACCCGGGCAAACGTCTTTGCATTTGCCGCAAGAGATGCATTTGGATTCATCAATGACCGGATAATAATCTTCACCGATAGATAAAGCATTGGTTGGGCAAACACCAACACAAGTTCCACTGCGTGTGCACAAGGATTGATGGCGAAATGCAACCGATAACTGATTAGGATCAATAGTTTTTAAACTGGACATGCGATTAAAGCATCAAAAGACTTCGGTCAGGCCGATATAAAGGAACGAGTAACAAGAACAGATAAACATCAACAATACAATCGCCGCTAATACATTCTGATTGATTTGTCGCCGGGCAACAAAGATCAAAATACCCAGCATGGGCACTAAAGGAAAATAATAACGCCCTTGGGCCTGGTAATCCTTGGTCCAGGAGTTCCACATGGTCATCATGATCAATCCAATAAAGGCACCATAAAAGCTGCCTAGTAACAACTTAGTCGACCAAGGTGATTTAACTAAAATACTCACCGTGACATATAACAACAACAAAACTGCCAAGGTTTTCATTACATCATAATAAATCTCCCCGCTGGGATACTCTAGAAAACCATAGACACCAAAGCCTGATTTGAATACCGCACCGCCCCAACCTTGTTCCAGCATTTGACTCAAAGGAATACCTTTAGCCCGCCAATAAAGTGACGGAGAAGTTTCAAATAATGGGGCACTTGGTTTGTAGGCTGGCTTAGCCATTTCTTCACGGCATTCGAAAATACTTTCTTTGAGTCGAAAATCATTGACGTATTGTTTAGTAAAGATCCAACCTGAGAAACCAACGATAGCAAGCACCATTACTAAACTCGTTTTTGGCAAGGCAAATTTAATTTCTGAGCATTGATGTCGATTGAGTAATGCAATCACTAACCAGGTCACTAAGAAAATTGGAAATACATAGAAACTTTTTTTAACTCCAAAAAGCAGTGTCAACAGCGCTGCACAAAATAACAGGCCCCAAAGCAACTTATGGCCTTTTAAAATTGTTAACGAGCGCCTGAAAAGACTGGATTCATCGGCTAACTGATAAGCCACCATCAGGCAAACAAATAATGAGAAGGCCTCAGTATTAAAGTACGAAAAGACATACCATAATTGCGGTGAAATCAGCAGTGGAATGGTCAAAATGCGAAACGTTTCTTTTTTTGCGGCAAGAATCACTATCCACAAGAACAACATTAGATTGAACAACCTGAATTTATAGTCATCGTGAATGGGAATGAAATCGACAAAACGGGCCATACTACCGGCAATGTAATAACTCAGTTCAAAACCGTTTAAACGTGAAACCCCGTAGCGAGTATAAGTATCTAATACATCCGGCTGACAAACCTTGGGCGGGATAGCATTGTATTTATAGTAAGCGGCGGCAACCGCGTGAGCATGTTCATCAGGATGGGCATTATGATGACTGATCACTGCCATACTCACTATCAGGCCAAAAATAAGGATCAAAGCTACCGTGACGTATTGATATTGCGGAACTAATCGACGACCATAAAAATAGGCAACCAGTATGAGCGTTAAGAAAAAAGGGATACGCAAATAATTGCTAATCGTACTGGAGCCTTCTTTTACTAATCTTAGCGGCACATAAATTTGCGGATCATTTGTCCCGGAGGTGATTTCAAACCCATCGCTGGTGATATCGACATCGATAATATGGGGGAAACCGTTAACTTCTAAGGTTTCAAAATCTCTCTTTCGATAATAATGGACACTCTCATAACCATCCTGAAAAAAAGACATGTAGTTAATACGAACAGTGCTGTCAGCTTCAGCAGTAGGATTTATTCTGATGTTTCTGATATCACCCAGAGATGGAAGAAAAATGATGTGCTTTTGTTTACGGCCATTGGTTCTTATTGTTGTTGATTCATCTTCATGGAAGATGCGTTGTTCAGCCCTGGACCAGAATACCTGAATTTCAATCGGGTGTTTACTGGTGACTGATAATGTCAAAAAGCCGGTGTTTGCATACCAATTTAAAGCATAGCCAATGGCAATCGTTAATATGATTATCGAAATCAACCAGGTTGGCCGTGGCAGTCGTTGCCATAAACTGGTCATTCAATAGTTTCCTGCTGTGCTGTTCGCTGCTTAATCACTTTGGCCGGTGAACCAACGGCTACTGAGTATGCTGGAATATTTTTTGTTACGACTGAGCCGGCACCAATCACACAGCCATCACCAATCTCAACACCATCTCGAACGATTACATGTGCACCTATCCAGACATCACTGCCAATACTTACTCCATCCGATGGCTTAACTCCCTGTTTGATTATCGGGACATCAATACGATCATAGCGATGATGTAAACCGCCAATGTAACAGCCAGCACCAATTAAACAGTCATTACCTATTACTAGTTTAGAAGCTGTACCTAAATAACAATTAACACTGATATTGACGTTATTCCCGAGCCTGATTAATCCAGCTCGATTCTTAATTTGTGAAAAGCGCCCGATAAAAACATTTTCACCGATGCTAATTCCTTCACCATCGCTACCACGACAGGAAAGCGTCACATAGTCATCAATAAGCGAATGGTTGCCAATATTGATTTTAAAAGGTAAGCGCAAATTAAGATGATGGCCAAACACAACTTTTTTCCCAACTTGAGCGAATAAACCCGGATAAAAAAAGCGCCGCAAACCAAGGCCTAACATGCCTTGCAGTGGATTGATTAAAAGGGTAACGAATTCATGATAAGCAAGCCGCAGCAGACCGGGTTGGCCAACTACTAGATCCTGATATTTCTGTAAGGCCGTACGGCTCTTATCAGCCATATACTGATCAAATTGAAGCTGGTGGCTTTTATCATCCATACGACAAGTATAGTAAAAAGCTAAGGATTGCGGGTCTGTTTATATAAGTATATTGTGCCGCCTATGCCACAATCAAAAAAGCTTTTAAATCGCATTAATAATGCTGTCGAGAGAGCCAGAGTAGGACTGTAGCCGATTAAACCAAAAACTAATGTATAGGCCGCCTCCATTAAACCCAAACCGCCTATCGAAACCGGCAAATTCATAATCATCATCATGATGGGCACAGCAAGTAAAATTTTCATAAAGTCTATATCGACAGAAAAACGCTTTTGCACTGACCCAGACATTTACTATCGCTAAGCCATAAAATAAAACCGAAAGCGCGAAGGCTGCGACTAAAGCCCTTGGATTTTTCTCGTATTTTCTCACTAACTCATGTGACTTACGCAGCCCATCAAGAATCCGCTTTGAATATTTACTAAACCGCGCAGTTATTCTTTCAATCAGACCAAAGTATTTATCGTTCCAGATAAACCAGAAAATCATGGCGATTAACACCGCACAAAATATCAGACTGGCAAATACGATAAACAAACTATATTGTTCGGCACGAACAAGTAGCACAATAATAACTAACATGACCAACGTGATCATGCCGGTAAATCGCTCCACAAATACAGAAGCTAGGGCATGGGATTTGTTAGCGGTTTCTTTACCCAGTTGATAAACACGCATCACGTCTCCACCCATGCTGGTCGGCAAAGCAATATTAAAAAATTTGCCCACATAGTAAAGGCCAAGCAATTGTAAATAACTCGGATTTACAACATCTCTTTGCTGTAAAACATACCATTTCCATGCACTGGCAGCGTTCAAGCAAAAACCAATCGCAAAAGAAAGAAACAAATAAAACGGATTTACCTGTTTAACCAGATCAAATAATTTTTGCCAGCCCTGCTCACTGGTTAAACCGGCTTTGTAAACAACATAACTAAGCAATAACAGGGTTATTGTAAGTTTTAGGGTGATAATGAGCGGTTTTTTCAATCTAATTACTATGGTTGCTAATCAAGCTTTTATCATTCAACAGTTAGATGATAACTAGCTGATATATATGAAAAATTGCCGAATGAAATCGATTCCGGCTGAGTCTATAGAATCAAGCAGCCTCAGTCAAATAGGGCTGTAAAAGATCAACACTTTTTAATGCTTTGGCTTTTTCCTGCTCAACGATTGGTGCCAATTCTGTTTTGACTTGATCGCGTACTTCCCACAACTCGAAAATCATGTCGCTTAAGTATTCTGCAGTAAGCTTAGAAAACGGCACCTGCCATTTTTCTTGTTTGACCGTGCGCAAAAATCCAGCACTTTTAGGGTACGAGGTAATACCAATCATTGGCACATTCATATCTGCAGAAAAAATTAAGGTATGAGTCCGTAAACCTACATGTAATTCTAGTTTGGATATCAACGATGCAATTTCTTCATAAGTATAAGTGTCGTTAGAAATTACCTTTACTCTATCGGCATTTTTGCATTGAGCTATACATTCCTTGGTGATTTCGATATCCATAATCTGCGTGATAAAAAAGATGATATCGACATCAAGTCTTTCTATGGTTTTATCCATTGCCCCACCGATAGATTGGCAAAACTCTTTACGGCCATAAGTCCCGGTATCACTCCAATTATCGATATAAGCATTCACATTAAAACCAATGCTTCCATTGGAATTGGTGAAAAGATTCTCTTTATCAATAATCCCCTGCAATTTATTTGATTCAATAAGCGGGGTATTGATTGCCGAATCAGCATGCACATAGGTTTGCTTGTAATTGATACCCAAGTTATCCAACAGTTCTTTGGTGGCAAGATCTCGGGTAATAACTAAATCTGTTGCATTAATGACTTTCTCTAATGCTTTTTTGCCCTTTTCATGATCAATCGGCCCAATAGAACAATTGAATAACACAATGGGAACACCGCGTTTTTTTGCTGCTGGAGTAAACAACGCAATTGAATGTAAATAGTTAATGAGTGGATTATAAAATTTCCGATCAAATAGCAAATTATCACAAATCAAGATTAGATCGGTGTTAGTCATGGCCTTATATAACGGCAACCCCAAATTTTTGACGCATAAATTCCACGGCATCATCGACACTGGTTTGACGTTATGATGTCCAAAATGGGTAATAATAAACTTTGGGTTTGTCGTCGGTACTAAATACTGTACATCTGTAAACTTGGCCGAAATATCATCAAGCAAATTTCCAAGAATCGCAATATCTCCAGCATTCCTTCCTGAATTACTGCCCAGAACTGTTATGGTTTTCATCTACTTTACCTGTTAGGAAATAACAAAACAGTTATCACTGCAAACACTACCTCGCAAAAAACTATACTTCAATCAAGATTGATATGAAGCCAAATCACAAAAGCCAGTAACTATTAATCTAACAATAGAGTATTAATGGCTGGGGTTACATCCGGCGGCGGAGGTGGCGGCGGAGGTGGTGGTGGCGGAGCTGGTGGTGGTGGAGAAGCGCCACCAAAAGCTTCACAAACCTGCAGGCCATTTGGATAAGCCGGACCGGGCGCTCCGAATCTGACCGTCGGGCGATTGCCGTTGGTACGACCAACATAGTTACCGTTTGCGATTACCGATCCCCCAAATCTCAATGTGGCCCCTGTGGCTGAACTTGTAGACCTGAATAAAACGACAAGATTGTGGTCGCCTTCAGAAAAAGGTTTCCAGACAAATCCGCAACAGTCTGTCTGCCTGACGGCCGTATTATTAATAGTGTAACAAGTTTGTGCAAAAGCAGAATTTGAAACTAGGAAAGAAGCCAAAAATGCTAACTTCACGCTCGTTAATAAATACTTCATGCTAAAAATCTCTATGCGAGTCAATACTGACAGTTTATCAAAATCGATTTTGTTCGCCCCGGAGTATATCTTAATCCGGCACTGGCAAAAAGGCTTGATAATCAAGAATTTCTATGATTCCCCCAATTGTTTGGGGTCGATATCCAGGGCTTTCAATTTTCTGTACAAATGGGTTCTTTCCATCCCCACGTTACGGGCAGTTTCTGCAATATTGCTATTGGTTTTATTGAGTTGATGTATAAAGTACTCGCGCTCGAAAATCTCTCTTGCCTGCCTCAATTCAAGATCTTTAACAGCCTGTGAGGTGACAGCTGCTTGTTGTTGAGGTTGACTTTCACCCAGGGCATTTTGTGTTTCGTCAAGCCCGATTTCATCTTTGCTATTCAATATCAATAATCGCTGAACCACATTTCTTAATTCACGCGTGTTTCCAGGCCAACTGTAATTACGCATTAAATTAAGCGCCGCCGTTGAAAAACGGCTATAATTTAAATTTTCATTCTCTACCATCCAGTTTGTATAAAACGTGACTAATTCCGGGATATCCTCGGTGCGCTCTCTTAGTGAAGGCACTTTTAGTGGCACAACATTTAAAAAATAAAACAGTGCCTCCCGAAAACGTTTTTCATTGACATCCTTTTCAATGTCGTGACTGGTTGAAGAAATAATTCGTACATCGATATCAAGAAAAATATTGCCTCCCTCACGCATAAATTGTTTTTGCTCGAGCACATTTTCAAGAACAGATTGAGTCGCTAAACTCAGATCTGTAATTTCATCCAAGTACAAGGTTCCCCCCTGGGCTTGTTCTAAACGACCAATTTGAACACCTCCCTGATCTTCCAGGCCAAACAATTGCACAGGTAACATGGTTTCTGAAACCCCGGCCAGATTGAACTCCACCATGGATTCATTCTTACGCAGGCTGGCTTGGTGAATACACCTGGCGACCACACGCTTGCCCGTACCAGGTTCTCCAGTAATTAAAACCCGGCTTTCAGTCGGTGCAATCCGCTGTACTTGTTGCCGTAATTGTTTCATCACTTGACTGCCACCAATCAGGTTGGACAAGGGCTCAATACGGTCTCGCAGCTCTTTGTTTTCTTTTACCAGACGGGTGTTTTGAAACGCTCGCTCAATAGTTACCAGCATTTTGGCTGTTGATAAAGGCTTCTCCAAGAAATCATAAGCACCATTGCGAATTGCTTCCACAGCGGTTTCTACATTGCCATGCCCTGAAATCATAATGACCGGTTTATCAATGCCCTGACCCACCCACTCTTTGAGCAAAGTAATACCATCGACATCAGGCATCCAGATATCCAGCAATACCAAATCAGGATTAAAAGCAGCCATTTTCTCTCTGGCCTCGGCAGCATTAGCGCTTAATTCAACGGAATAATTCTCATCCATCAGAATATCGCAAATCACCTCCCGAATATCGGGTTCATCATCGACGATTAAAATTCGCTCAGCCATATTGCTTCAAATCCAGGATTTTCTGATCTAATTCTACCGGTAAATCAATGATGATTCTTGCTCCTTGATCTGCCTGATTTTCGATCCTAATCAGCCCATTGTGCTCATCAATGATTCGTTTAACAATGGCCAACCCCAGGCCTGTACCCTTTTCTTTGGTGGTCACATAAGGCTCAAAAATTCGATCCAGCATGTTTTCTTCAAATCCTTTGCCATTGTCAATGATGGCTAGCTCCACAAAAGATGATTGTTGAATGTTGGTCGCTCGCGTGGTGATTTCAACTCTAGCATGGGCTATATCATCCAATGCATCTTTGGCATTGATAATTAGATTATTCAAAACTTGTCTTAATCGGGAAGCATCTGCGGTAATCATGGGTAAATCGCTTTGCAAATCAAGATCAAACATTACTGTCTCGGCACTGCCTTTATAAAGTTCAACCACATCATTAATCAATTGATTCAGATCCAATGGTTTTAACTGCACCATCACCGGTTGTGCATATTCGGAAAACTCGTTCACCATTTGTTTCATCGATTCAACCTGATTGGCAATAGTACGAGTAGCACGGTCTAAAGTTTGTTTGTCATCCCCTTCAACTTTATTCATAAACTTATGCCGCACGCGTTCAGCTGATAATTGGATGGGCGTTAGCGGATTTTTAATTTCATGGGCAAGTCGCCTGGCCACTTCGCCCCAAGCCGCATTACGCTGTGCTTGAATCAAATTAGTCATGTCATCAAAAACAACCACAAACCCACCACGGCTAAGGCTTTCATAAGGTAGCCGGCTGCCTCGAACATTTAGAACCTGCCGTCCTTGAGGCCCAATGACTTCAATCTCTTTTTGCCATTCATAACTACCTTGACGCATACTGTCCTGAATATAATCAAAAAATGGCAATAGCCAATTAAACTTTAATTTCAGGCTTTCCAGGTTTATTTCTGCCTCATCAAGTTCAATATTTAGAATTTGTTGAGCTGTTTCGTTACTGGTTCTAAGTTGATGGTTCAAATCAAACGAAAGTACTCCTGAAGATAAACGGCGTAATACCGTTTCCAGATAAGCACGTTGATCTTCTAACTGATCTTGGGTCTGTCGCTCTTTTTGTTGGGTGCGGTTAATTTCACCTGTCATGTCGTTAAAAGACTGCACTAAAACGCCCAATTCATCTGTGCTTTGCACAGGTAATTGTTTTGAATAATCACCACTGGCAACGGCTCTTGTGCCTTCAGCTAAATCACGCAACGGGGCTATAAGTTTCCTGGATGAAAGTATGGCCGCCCATAAACCCGCCAAACCGGTTAATAACGTGACCAATGTCAGTGTGGTTATAAAACTAAGCTTTAGAGGCCTTCGTAAATAAAGCAAACGATTATATTGACTCGAGGCTTGCTCCAGGCTTTCCCCGACATTCGCAAACCTAAACGGTAACTGGTATAACACCTGAAAAACCTGTCCCTCTTGACCAACGCCTGTAGAAGGTGCCGGCATTAAAATACGCAATTGTAGTGAATCGCCTGTTAGCGGCTCGACTCGCGATTGGGTACCTCCTCGTTTAGCCAGGGCCATCATTCTTTCATCTGGTGAATCTGGAATAATGACGGTTACATCAGCATTACTCGAAGCAATGATTCGGCCGCTGAATGAGTACAAACTTAACTCTGTTAAATCATTGCTCTCACGAATTTCATCCAGCACAGAAAATAACTCCGTCTGATTCTCGGTCTCACTTAATGCTGATAATTCATCTTCCAAATTTGCTATTAAATCCGTTTTGACTGCCTCCATTGAATTACGTCCAACTAACAAGGCATCATCCAGAGCCTTTTCGATTTTGACGTCATACCAACTATCAATAGATTCATTTAAAAATTGCAAGGAAAACGCATAAACAATAGCTAATGGAATTAATGCCAGAATCCCATAAGTGAGTAAAAAACGAATCGTCAGGCGACTGCCGAGTTGCTTTGATTTAACTTCTTTAATGAGCCGATAGATATTGGCTGCGATCATCACTAGCAGTAACAAAGCACCCGCAATATTGATGATAAAAAGCAGCGAAAAATAATCTGACAAGTTTGATTCATACTGCGCGGCTCTGGCTAACAGCACTACTGCTGTGAATAACAGTAGTAAAAACACTACTGTTGGCAAAGGTCGAATAAATTCGCGAATTACGGTTCTAATACCCATAGCCTCCAACCGCTATCAAGCTTCCAGTCACCTGAGACCAATGAAAACAGTTTCAGTGGTGCCGGCAAATATTCTGTATCAAGTTTGACTTTCGCCCTTAAATAATGAATGCCTTGCTGTTGTAGTGATTCTTCATATCCAAGATTAAATGACAGCCGGGAAGCTAAATCATCTAAAGCATCTTCCACGGTATTAAATGCCTGCAGGTTATCGGATTGTGGAATTGCCAGGATATATTGCCCGGAAAGCTGATGAAAGTGCAGCGTAAATAGCATTTCCCATTGTTTTTGCGGCGTATCCCAAAGCCAATTTCGACTTTTAATTAATTCAATTAAAAACTGAACACGCAAATCCACACCACTTTCCAATGCCTCTTGGGTTTCATTAGATAATGAAAGATTCGCCGTCGCATCGACTTGCAACAACCCTGAATCGACCAAAGCCTCAAGGCTGGTCAATTCAAAATCAGCTCTTGCCACCAACGAATGCAGACAACAAACCAAAACAATGGCTTGCAGTATCCTACCCAGCCGTTTTACCAAAACCGACATAATAAAAACCATCGGATTCATAGTCCGATGGCAATCTTTGTTGCCCATAAGGCATTTTCCGGCCAAAGCGGTCATCCAGAATTATTTCCTTGGCATTTGTGTACTTGTCTATGAACCATTGCGCCTGTTGATCATTTTCCTGACGGAATACCGAGCACGTGCAGTATAACAACTGCCCTGAAGTTTTAAGCACCGGCCATAGTTTATCAAGTAAAAGGCGTTGGGTTTGTACGTTTTGTTTAATATCGACTTCCCGCCTTAAGTGCTTAATATCCGGATGTTTATTAATCACGCCGCTGCCGGAACAGGGGGCATCGATCAAAATCAGGTCAAATAACTGCCCATCCCACCAACTTTTTATATCGATGGCATCAGCCACCTTAGTTTGGCACTGAAGATTTAAACGGGTGAGATTTTGCTTTAGCTTTTCCATCCTGGCTGCATCTTTCTCTAACGCCAAAAGATTTAATTTCGTTTGCTGCTCTAACATATGGCAGGTCTTTCCACCCGGGGCCGCACATGCATCAAGGACACGCATCCCCGGTTCAAGCTTGGTCATATATGTGGTCAGCTGTGCGGATTCATCTTGAACTGAAATTAAACCTTCTTGCCAAAATTCAGTGTGCCAAACTTTAGTTTTATCTAAAATCACAATGCCCGCTGGGCTTTGATCTGTTTTTTTAAATTCAATCTGGTTATGTTCTAACTGTCGGCAGACTTCCTCGACTGTAGTTTTAGTCACATTAACCCGAATTGTTAGTTTGTTCTGTTTGTTATTGGCATTTAAGAGCTTGCACCAGTCATCCGGCCAATCGCTTCTAAACTCATCAATCATCCAGCCTGGATGTGAATAAGTAAAAATGGAATCGTTTTTAAGGCGCTGTTTTAATTGATCTCGCTCACGAATAAACCGCCGCAAAACCGCATTCACCAAATTACCACTCCATTGTTTACCTATTATTTTGCTGGCATTGACGGTTTGTGCAACAGCAGCATGATCAGGAATACGGGTAAAATCAATCTGGTAGAGACCCACAACCATCAGACAATAGACGTCGAAATCTTTTGCTTTCAAGGGTTTATTTAATAATTGATCGACTATTGTGGCCAGTTGCCACCACCATCTTAAACTGCCCGCCGCCAATTCATGAATTAATCCACTATCGGGGTTATTTACATTCAGATAATCCAATAAAACCGCATCAAACGAGCGTTTATCCTGAATAACCGTCTTTAAAATTTGTGCGGCAACCGCTCTTGGATCATGATTCGCAGCAACAGACATCAACCGAGCTGATCACCATCTGTAAAACTATAACCGTTTAGAAATTCTTGAGCTGACACAGGCCGGCCTCCCGGTTTTTGTAACTGTAGCAATTCCACCTGTCCATATTTTGCCTGCACCCGAATTTTCTTGTCCTGGACAATCACTGTGCCGATTTCATCACGCGTGTTTTGATTAACAACTTTAGCTTTCAGAAGCTTCAGTTGCACATCATTATGAGTTGTTTTCGCCGCTGGCCAGGGATTAAACGCATGTATCCGGTTAACAATAGACTTGGCTGGTTGATTCCAGTCTATAGATGACTCCTGCCGGCTTAATTTATGCGCATAAGTCACCTTAGAACTATCTTGTGGTTGAGCCTGGACTGTTCCGTTTTGAATTTGCTCTATAACCTCAATGATCAACTGCGCACCTAAGCCAGCCAGCCTGTCATGCAAACTGCCTGCCGTATCATCTTGTTGAATATCAATCGCTTGTTTTTTAAGCATATCACCGGTATCAAGACCTTGATCCATCTGCATAATAGTAATGCCGGTTTGTTTATCCCCGGCTTCTATCGCACGCTGGATGGGCGCCGCTCCACGCCAACGCGGTAATAATGATGCATGGATATTCAGGCAGCCATATTTGGGTATGGCGAGAATTTCCTCAGGCAAAATCAATCCATAAGCCGCAACGATCATGACATCGGCGGCAAAGGATTCAATCAATTCCTGCGCCGTTTGATTTTTTAAACTTCTCGGCTGATGAACTTCAATTTCATGCTCAATTGCGACTACTTTAACTGGACTTGGCGTTAATTTTCGCCCCCTTCCAGCCGGCCGGTCAGGTTGAGTCAACACTGCAACCACTTCATGATTTGAGTCGATTAACGCAGTCAGGCTAACAGCAGCAAATTCAGGGGTTCCAGCAAAAATGATTTTCATCGGATCAAATCCGTAGCGGTTCAAGCGGATTGCCTGGCTTGCCTTTTAAGCTTTTTCTTTATCCGGTCACGCTTGAGTTTTGATAAATGATCAATAAATAACACCCCATTAAGATGGTCAACCTCATGCTGAATGCAGATAGCGAATAATCCTCCGGCCTGAAATTCAATTACATTACCCTGTAAATCCTGGGCTTTTACCTCAATTTCAGCCGCACGTTCAACTATCCCAAAAACACCGGGAATAGACAAACACCCTTCTTCATATTCCTGTGCACCATCCTGGTAAGTGATTTCTGGATTGATCAGCACTTTTAAATCATTTTTGTCTTCAGAAATATCAATAACCACGACTCGTTTATCAACATTTACCTGCGGCGCTGCCAAACCGATTCCAGGTGCATCATACATGGTCTCAGCCATATTTTGAGTCAGTTCAGCCAGACCATCGTCAAAGGTGGTAACGACCTGCGCTTTTTTACGCAGACACTTGTCCGGATAGGTGTGTATTTCTATTAAAGACATAGCTTGAATTGTAACAAAAGGCTGGTGTGAATCGTCAAAACTCGTTATTCTAAATCTGATAAATTGATAAGGAATATCGATCATGGAAGATTTACACGCCTGGATTGCGTTTGCGCAACTACGTTGTTTGAGTTTGATGCAAAAGCACACTCTATTACGACACTACCCCGATCCGAATACTATTTTTGAGCTTAATCCTAAAGAACTAAAATTAGATTTAAAAACGCTTAAACCCAAGCTTGGTGACTATATTGATCATCAAAAACTGGACAAAACTCTAAACTGGTTATCTCAGTCTTCTACACATCAAGTCGCTACCTTAAAACAAGACATTTATCCTAAATTATTAAAGCAAATCAATTCTGCTCCTGTTTTGCTATATCTGATCGGTGATTCCAAGATACTGGCAAAACAACAAATTGCTATTGTAGGTTCACGAAAATCGACTTTAGCCGGTAAACAAACGGCTGAACAATTCGCCAGTGAATTGACCATGTCTGGTTTGACAATCACCAGCGGTATGGCACTGGGGATTGATTCAGCCGCACATCTTGGTGCATTAAAACACTTTGGTAATACAATCGCTGTGCTCGGCACGGGTGTGGACCGTTGTTATCCACGATCCAACCTGGCTTTGTATAATCAGATTGCCGAACACGGACTGATATTGTCAGAATTTGAGTTGGAATCACCGCCTAAGAAAGAGCATTTCCCCAGGCGGAATCGAATTATCAGTGGTTTAAGCCTGGGTGTATTAGTGGTTGAAGCGACTGAGCGTAGTGGTTCTTTGATTACCGCAAACTATGCGCTACAACAAAACCGTGAAGTATTCGCGGTGCCGGGTTCAATTCAGGCGTACAACTCATCTGGTTGCCTTAAACTGATTCAACAAGGCGCTAAATTAACCCGATCCGTGCAGGACATTCTCGAGGAGTTCAGGGAATTTTCAGCTGCACACATCAACAATAGCGGCAAATCACAAACATTAGGAAGTCAAAATAACAATAAGGCTGACCATGAAATTTTACAATTTATAACAGACGTACCTGTGAGTTTTGATAAATTAATTTCGCAAAGTGGATTGACGATTGACCAACTTTGCTCCATGCTTTTAGACTTGGAAATGCATGGCATGATTGAAAAATTACCCGGTAACCAATTTATTCGGACAGCCAACTAGATGAGCTTTAGATGAAAGAGAATATCCTCGATGTATTAATGTATTTGTTTGAAAACTACATGATCGAAGACACAGAATTACAGCCTGTACGTGCTGATCTTGAGTATGAGCTCAGCAGCATGGGCTTTACTAATGGCGAAATTGGCAAGGCCTTTGTGTGGCTGGAAGGTTTGTCAGATTTGTGTAATGCGCAAGCAGACGAGTTAATTCGACCTCTCAACTCAATTCGCCATTACACCGCTTATGAAACACAAAAGATTAATGTTGAAATTCAGGGGATTTTGCTATCGTTAGAAGAATCGGGCATGATCAATTCCAATACCAGAGAAATTATTATCGACAGAATAATGGCTCTCGATATAGAAGACAGTCATATTGACGACAACCAGACAGAGAATGCAAAATGGGTCATAATGATGGTATTGTGTAATATTGATACTAACGATAACGCATTGGAACTGGCCGAAGAGCTGGTTTTTGACGGGATATCCGCAGAGAGACACTAAAAACTAACAACTAAGAGAAGGAAGATACCAGTAATGGCATCCAATCTGGTTATTGTCGAATCGCCGGCAAAGGCTAATACAATAGAGAAGTATCTAGGCCCTGATTACAAGGTTCTGGCTTCCTATGGGCATGTACGTGATTTAAAACCTAAAACCGGTGCGGTGGATACCGCTGCTGACTTCTCAATGGAATATGTTCCGGTTGAGCGCAATGAAAAACACGTCAAGGCAATTGCCAGGGCCTTAAAAAAAGCCAATCGTTTATTGCTCGCCACTGACCCGGACAGAGAAGGTGAAGCGATTTCCTGGCATTTATATGAAATGCTCAAGGATGAAAACCTCTTAAATGATAAAGATGTTCAACGTGTCGTTTTTTATGAAATAACCAAAAAAGCAGTTCAAGATGCCATCGATAACCCGCGTGAACTCTCGGATCAGTTAATCAATGCACAACAAGCCCGACGCGCGCTGGATTATTTAGTCGGATTTAACCTCTCGCCATTACTATGGAAAAAAGTCAGTCGTGGCTTATCCGCAGGACGTGTGCAAAGTCCTGCACTGAGAATGATTTGTGAGCGAGAAGCTGAAATAGAAAAGTTTGTCGCTCAGGAATACTGGACCATCGAGTCAGATTTAAACGCTGAAGGTAAACCTTTTAATGCCAAACTGACATATTTCGAAGACGAAAAGCTTAAACAATTCACTATCACCGACGAGACGCGAGCACGAGAAGTCGAAACCGAGCTCACCAAACAAGCCAATGGCAAACTCAAGGTTGAAAAAGTTGAGCATAAAGAACGCAAACGTAACCCCGTTGCGCCGTTTACAACCTCAACGCTACAACAGGAAGCCGCTCGCAAACTTGGATTTGGCGCTCGACGCACGATGCAGATAGCCCAGCAGCTCTACGAGGGTGTTGAGATCAATGGTGAAAGCATTGGTTTAATCACTTATATGCGAACCGATGCCGTCATCTTAGCCAATGATGCAGTAGCTGAAATACGTGGCTTAATCAGCGAGCGTTATGGCGATGCCAATCTGCCAGATACACCTAATTCGTACGTTAACAAGTCCAAAAATGCGCAGGAAGCACACGAAGCTGTACGTCCAACTTCTGTGTTACGTACACCCGATCAACTCAAGGGTTCACTGGATAATGATCAATGGCGGCTTTATGACTTAATCTGGAAACGCGCAGTGGCCAGTCAAATGCTTTACGCCACTTTGAATACCACAGCCATCGATATGAGCGCTGGCGCTGGCAATATTTTTCGTGCAACCGGCACTACCATTGTTAACCCAGGTTTTATGGCTGTTTATCTTGAAGGCCAGGATGACAGCAAAGATGATGATAAGGAAGTATTGTTGCCTGAAGTAAAAGCTGGTGACTCGGTAATTTTAGATGCAATTCATACTAATCAACACTTTACCGAACCTCCACCGCGATACACTGAAGCAAGCTTAATCAAAGCATTAGAATCTTATGGTATTGGCCGCCCTTCTACTTATGTTTCAATTTTGACCACTTTACAAAATCGCGAATACGTAGAAAAAGATGGAAAACGATTTATTCCCACCGACATGGGTAAAGTAGTTAATACGTTTTTATCCACTCATTTTGAAAAATATGTGGATTACGATTTCACTGCAAATCTGGAAGATGAATTAGATGCGATTTCCCGTGGAGAAGAAAAGTGGGTGCCGGTATTAGAGCGATTTTGGGATCCGTTCAAGCAGTTAGTTGACGAAAAAGAAGAATCCGTAACTCGTGCTGAAGCCGTATTATCACGCGATTTAGGCACCGATCCAAAGTCTGGTCGCCCTGTTACCGTCCGTATGGGTCGCTATGGACCTATTATTCAAATCGGCACTAAGGACGATGAGGAAAAACCTAAATTTGCCGGTCTGCGTCCCGGCCAAAAAATGGACACCATTACCTTTGAAGAGGCGATGGAATTATTCAAGTTACCAAGAGCTTTAGGTGAAACCGAAGAAGGTGAAAAAGTTTCGGCCAATATCGGTCGTTTTGGACCTTATATTCGCTATGACAATAAGTTCGTTTCATTAAAAGATAATGACCCCTACACGGTCGACTTAGCCACCGCACTGGAACTCATCAAAGAAAAGAAAATTGCTGATGCGAATCGTATCATCCATGATTTCACCGAACAGGGCATCCAAGTACTCAATGGTCGCTATGGCCCTTATATCACCGATGGCAATAAAAACGCCAAAATTCCTAAGGATAAAGAGCCCAAAGAATTGACTGTCGAGGAGTGCGTTGAATTGTTAGCAGCTGCACCCGAGCGACGCCGTGGTAAGAAAAAGGCGACTAAAAAAGCCACAACAAAAAAAGTAACCAAGAAAAAGGTGACTAAAAAACGCGCTAAGAAAAAAGCTTCAAAAAAGAAAGTGAGCAAAAAGATTGTGGCGAACTCTAGCGAAGAGCCCCCTTTTTGAATCTTAACTCTAGTATCTAATGGGACGTTTAAGAAACATAGCCCGACGAATTAAACGGAAAATTACTAAACAACCCGAGCATTTTCTTACACATGCGAAAGGTGTGATCCATGTTGGCGCTAATTTGGGTCAGGAAAAAAATATTTATCAACACTACAATTTGAACGTTGCATGGATAGAACCTATTCCTGAAATCTTTTCTCAGCTGAAAAAAAATATTGCTGATATTGATAAACAAAGGGCGTATCAATATTTAGTCACAGATATAGATCACAAGGAATATCAGTTCAACATTGCCAATAATTTTGGCGCTTCTTCTTCGATCTTTAAATTCAAACAACATAAAGATATTTGGCCAAGTGTTGAATTCGAAAAGAAAATTAATCTCACCAGCGTAACACTTAAAACCGTTATCGAAAAAGAAAATATAGAACTGTCAACTTTCGATACCTTGATCATGGATACTCAAGGTTCTGAGCTATTAGTGTTAAAAGGTGCCGGAGATTTGCTCAATAATTTTCAATATATTAAAACCGAGGCAGCCGATTTTGAAGCCTACGAAAACTGCTGCCAGTTGAAAGATTTAGATGACTATCTTGCCACCTTCCAATTCGAACAAATTCGCAAAGATAAGTTTGCCGAACACAAAGATGGCGGGAAATATTATGATATTGTTTACAGAAATAGCAACTTTTTAAAAAAATGAGCAACTATTCAATAGTTGCTCACCAAATGATTTAACTAATTACAGTATTACTGCCAAAATACATAAACTCCTTGTCCATTTGTTTAACTTCTGCTGATGCCAAACTCAGCGCACCACTGTCCAACAGCTGCTTACTTTGTTGAGAATTAACCCATTCATCAGCATCTTGTAAGGTGGTTAATGTTAGCGATACCCCTTCGCATAAGTAATGTGTTGGAATCACAACTTTAGGCGATAACCTATCCACAATTTCATCACCTTGCTCATAACTTAGAATATGCTGTGAACCATCAACGGGTAATGTCAATACATCGATTTCACCCAGACTCTGCCAAACATGTTCTGATGGATTATGGCGATTATCCCCCCAGACCAATATTCGTAATCCTCCGGTTTCAACAATATACATCGACATGTCCATATGACCGGGATTATCCGGTGGACATGCACTGGCGCCAAACTCCGCCAGGACATTTGTCCATTCATACCAACCCGGTGCCTCACAAGCATGCTTATCCGCAAGACCCGTAATTTTTACATCAGCAAACTGATACTCACCGACCATCCTATCCAGAATCATCGTAGCATCCAGGCGGTCTAGTGCATCATGATCGAAGTGGGCATGGGTTGACATGCCAATATCGACCACGGTTTGGGGAAATTCCTCCGGATACCACAGTCCCCAGGCACCGGATGGATCATTACGCCAGGGATCGAATAACATCGTTACCCCTTGAGGCGAAGTGACTTTAAATGCACAATGACCAAAGAATTCAAGTTTTACTTCACCATCTGCTTGCAGCGACTCACTTTCCTGTATTTCAATAACATGATTATTATTACCAGCCTGTTTCCAAGCTACTGACTGTGCTTGTGCCTGTTTTGAGTCAAGCCCAATTAAACCGACTGCAGTACCAACTGCACCGGCTTTTAGCAATGAACGACGGTCAAAATCAAAAGTTGGCTCTTGTTCAATATCTACAGATTCAACTTTTTTAGTCATGGTGGTTTCTCCTCATTAAAAATGGAAAAACCATGTAACCATATTTAGATATCTGATTGCAAGTTTGGCAAACTTACTATGCGTTTAGCTTATAAATCTAGAATCGCTGATTATTGTTAAGCTGTTTGTTGCTCCAAGCTGGCAACAAGTTCGGGATCAAGTGCAAGTTGTTTGGCTAATTCATTTAAATAGGTTTTTTCCATAAAGTTTGATTGGTCGATAACCAACAGACTTGCCAGGTAAACTTCATTAGCCAATTCAGGTGTATCACATGCCATAGCAATTTCGCCTGGATCAAGTGGTTTGGCTAACTCTGTTTGCACAAATTGTCGCAATTGTTCAGAGTCAGCATAATTATCGATGTAACTTTGAATTCTGGCTTGTTCTTGTTCGTCGATATGACCGTCAGCTTTGGCCGCTGCAATGACAGCTTTTAAAATTACTTTACTGCGTTCATCCGCTTTTTCTTCAGAAAGTGTTTCAATGGGTTGATAATCCTGCTTGTTATCCGCTACCTGGGCATTATTTTGCTGCCAGTTTTGATAGCCTTTATAAGCCAGCCCTCCCAAAGCCGCTATTCCACCAAGCTTAATGGCCCCACCTGTTAATTTTCGACCACTTTTAGTACCCAGCAACAATGCTGCGGCACCGGCTAACAATGCGCCTTTGCCCATACCTGACATCACTGCATCGCGTTCTGAGCCTTGTGATGGAATGCCCATTGTTTGTTCCGCCTTATCTTTACCCTGCTGTGCCATACCTTGAGCCGAGTTGAGTAAATTCTCCAATAAGTCTTTTGTGTTCATTGCTTAATTCCTTAAATTCTTTAATGTGCGAATTATCGCAGCAAAAGCTTTAAAATTGATGAATAAGTGAAGCTAACTCTTTGGTGAGCTGTGTAGCAGAAATTTCCTTACAGCCACTATTATTTTGGCCTGACCACAAAGGGGTAAAATCACCGCTGTTTTGCTGCTCGGCTTTAGTCCTAATAGGAGCAACTGCCCCACCTGCTAATGGAAATGCTGGTGCTTTTGCACTGATTGGACCAATTTCCCGCATAACTCGATTCATGATCCCGCGAGCTGGACGCCCAGTAAAGACATTAGTAAGTGCCGTATGATCAGCATGCTCGCTTTTCAAAGCCTGACGATGAATGTTTGAAGTCGTGGCCTCGTGACAAAGTAAATAAGTCGTTCCAATTTGAACACCTGACGCCCCTAAATCCACTACCGCTTTAACAGTTTGTGCATTTGAAATTCCACCAGCGGCAATAACCGGCACAGTAACAGCAGCAAGAATTTGTGGCAACAAAGACAATGTTCCAATCTGAGTCGTTAAGTCATCGCTTAAAAATATCCCGCGATGACCGCCTGCCTCTAGGCCTTGAGCGATGATCATATCCACCCCGTTTTGCTCAAGCCAGATGGCTTCCTCGACGGTAGTCGCTGAACACATAACTTTGGAGCCCCAACTTTTTACTTGTTCAACCAGCTTACTGGCGGGTAATCCAAAATGAAAACTGGCAACCGCTGGCTTAAAGTGAGCAAGTAATTCTGCTGCATGGGATGAAAATGGTTCACGACCAGCCCCTGCTTGGATAGTTACAGGATCGATTTCATATTCTTGATAGTATTTCCCCAATTTGTCGCGCCATTGTTGTTCGCGGTTTTGATCAATTTCAGGTGGTATGTGACAGAAGAAATTAACATTGTAAGGTTTATTAATTGCAGCCAGTTTAGCTACCTCAATTTCGAGTTGTTCAAGACTCATCATCGCAGCCGGCAGTGAGCCTAAGCCTCCTGCTTGGCAAACTGCAATGGCTAGCGCCGCATCCTGCACACCTGCCATAGGGGCTTGGATGATTGGTAAATCAATATTCAGAATTTTTGATAACAATTTCATCATGGTTCATCTCAGCATCAAATTGCAATAATAAACCTATTATCTCGTAAAACAATTTCGCCAGTTTCAATATTTATAGGCCTACTGAAAATCGGTCCATCATAGACAAACGAGTGAAATTCTCCGTTTTCACCACAAGGATCAATGCCTTCAGGTAAAGCCATGCAACTGTCCTTGCCACCACTGAATCCAAATAACACTTTTTCTGTCACTACATTGGTACAATATTCGCTTAAGTAAAGATAGCAACAGATGACTAACAGGTAAACAAAATGTTAATCACAAATGTAGAAACCGTCCCGGGAAGCAAAATTACTCAACATCTGGGATTGGTTCAGGGCAGTACAGTCAGGGCTAAACATGTGGGCAAAGATATTCTTTCTGGTTTGAAGAATATTGTCGGCGGTGAACTTAAAGCCTATACCGAATTGTTACAAGATGCCCGCGAAGAAGCGACTAATCGCATGATCGAACAAGCCGAAGCAATCGGTGCCAACGCTATTACTAACGTTCGTTTTGCAACGTCATCCATTACTGCGGGTGCGGCAGAATTGTTTGTTTACGGCACCGCTGTGATTATTGAGGATGAACAAGTTTAATGTATATTCCTTATGACATTCTCATTATTATAGCTTTTTTATTGTTAGGTTATGGTTTTGGGCAACTCGCGGAAAAAAGGCATTATCGTTCAATTAAAAAGCGCGAGGAAAAATATAAAGATATCCTGGTTTTTTCATCCAAAACCCCACCGCGGGATTGGCAAATCGATTCCTCCAGACTGGTGCAGGGCAGTGTGGTTGTTTCTGTCGATTACTTTAAACGTTTTTTATTCAGTCTGAGAAATATTTTTGGTGGCCGGGTCGAAGCTTATGAATCATTAATTGACCGCGGCCGGCGCGAAGCGGTCTTACGTATGAAGGAGCAGGCCGCCAAACATTCAAGTCAATCCATATTCAATATCAAATTCGAAACCAGCTCGGTTTCACGCGGAGTCAGTAGTGCTTTAGGTTCAGTCGAAGTTTTTGCATATGGAACCGCTATAAAATCAACTTCTGATTAATGCAATACCAAAATCCCAGGTTGCCTGATGACGTTAATGTCAGTCACAACCATCCGCTCAAAACATTTATTAAATTACTGGCAATGGCCGCAACACTGGCTATTATTGTGATCTTAAGTTTAAATTTATTTGCCCAGGCTGTTGCTAAGGCTATTCCATTCAGGTTTGAAACCGCTATTGCAGAACGCTTTGCAACATCTGAAACTGAAAAAAAAGAAAAACCCTCAGTGCCTCAATTTTACTTACAAGATTTAGCTGACAAAATTTTGGCACAATCCGATGCGCCTGAAGATGTAAAAATTACTGTTCATTATTCAAATGAAAATGTCATCAATGCCTTTGCCACACTGGGAGGTAATGTTTATTTTTATAAGGGCCTGGTTGAAAAACTTAAATCCGAACAGGCCCTGGCTATGGTCATGGCACATGAAATTGCGCACATTGTTAATCGTGACCCGATCACAGCACTTGGGCGTGGTCTTTCAACGGCAATTGCTTTATCAGCAATTTTCGGCTCTTCCGACAATGCTTTGATTCGTCGATTCATTGGCGGCGGTGAAATGCTGACATCGCTCAAATATTCACGCGATCATGAACGTAATGCCGATGCAGATGGTTATGATTGGGTTTATAAACTCTATGGACACACCTGCGGTGCCGAAGAATTATTCGAGCTGTTTGAAAGCTTAAATTCTGACGATGAAACCCATCTACCTGAAATTTTAACGACTCATCCCTATGCCTCTAAACGTTTGCAGGGGATTCGTGAAAAGCAGAATGATACATGTCAAAATGGCGACCCAAGAATTACTCCTAATCCTCTTTATAAAAAAGGATAACCATGCTTAGAAAATTTTTTCTTTCGCTTGTCAGTTTGATGCCGTCTGTTCTTTTTGCATGCATAGATCAAGGAGTTGCTGTGCAAGTTCTGGGTTCAGGAGGTCCAGAATTAGATGATCAACGCAGCTCTACAAGTTATCTTATTTGGGTAGAAGGTAAGGCCAAATTCCTGATTGACACAGGTGGTGGCAGTGCTTGGCGTTTTGAACAAGCCGGTGCAAAATTTGAAGATCTTGACGCTATTATGTATACCCATTTACATGTTGATCATGTCGCAGACTTGCCAGTTTTTGTGAAAGGTTCTTTTTTCACCCATAGAAAACGGAACATCAATTTATACGGTCCCAGTGGCAATGCTGTTTTACCCAACTTCGACGAATTCATTGATCGCTTGTTTAATCGTCAGACTGGTGCCTATCAATATTTAGGGCCGTTCTTTGATCCAACGGCAAAGGCGGCGTTTTTATTTTTACCTCAAACTATCCCCTTTGAGAACAAAGAAGTACAAATCGTTTACGAATCTGACCCACTGACTATCTCCACAATTTCTGTAATGCATGGGTTACTGCCCGCATTAGCCTGGCGATTAGATATTGGTGATAAGTCGATCACCATCAGTGGCGATATGAACAGTCGAACCAAAAGGCTGGAAAAATTAGCCATGGATACAGATGTGTTAGTCGCTCACACAGCTATTAACGAACAAACCAAAGGTGCTGGTCAATTTTTACACATGAAACCTTCCCAAATTGGTGAAATCGCAAAAATAACGAAACCAACAACTTTAATTCTTTCGCATTTTATGAATCGTAGTAATCATAGAGAGAATGAAATTCACGCACAAATTGCTGAACATTTTTCTGGGCAAATCCAGTTTGCAACAGACTTGAGTTGCTGGCCAGTCAACTGAACTAGGGTGGGAGCCTTAGCATGCGACTAAGTTTCTTATTCCTTGGTTTGGCAATCAAACTCTTGTTTTTATTAGCCGCAACGGCCGATACAACAAAGTTTATTGTGGGTGCTACAGAAGAAGTATTTGTCGGTGACGACAATTTAAAATTTACAGCCCGCGTCGATACTGGTGCAAAAACTTCAAGTATTCATGCCAGCAATATCGAAGCTGATCCTATACCGGATTCAGTTGGTAAACCCATAATTTTTAACATTGTCAGCAGAAATAGGCAATCCACCACGATCAATACTATCGTCGACTCGATAATAACTATTCGAACCTCTGAAGGATCTGAACAGCGCTATAAAGTTTGGCTGACTGTGTCTTGGAAGGACATAACTAAAAACATTTTATTCACACTGAATGACCGCAGTGACATGCAATACGCATTGTTATTGGGGCGTAATTGGTTGCAAGGCGACTTTGTGGTTGACGTTGACAAAAACAACATGGATTAACAATATGAAAGTTAAGCGCATTGTCACAGATGTATATGCCCCAGACCCTGAAAAAGCAGATCAATTTTATAAAGACATATTCGGGCTCGATCTATTAATGGATCTTAGCTGGATTCGAACCTATGGCAATGACGTCAAGATGTCAGTGCAAATCAGCATAGCCCGCGAAGGGGGGTCTGGAACCCCCACTCCTGATTCGTCCATTGAGGTTGATGATCTTGATATTGCACTGGATCGAGCAAATATCCCTATTAAATATGGACCTGTTGTTGAACCCTGGGGAGTTAGACGTTTTTTTATTCGAGATCCGTTTGGAAAACTAATAGATTCCCCCGGTAACCCCGGGGTTCTTACGTAACAACACTTTCGGGCTGATCCGATGAACATCGCGCCTTATAAAATAGCGATGTTCAATCTATATACACTCATCCTACCACGGGCTTGCCCGTGGTAGGATGTCGCTTACGCGAACGCTAATAAATATGTTACAACATCAATAATACCTCTTTTGAAATGACAGGACAACAATCATGCAAAGTGGAATCTTTATTTTTCTGGCCGTTTTAATCGGTATTATTTCTGCAATATATCTGCCGATGAACAGCTCCGTCTCAAGGCATTTAGGCTCGCCCTTAACAGCCAATATCACTTTTTATTTTGTTGCCTTGGTAACTTCAATAGTTGTGTTTTCAGTAATCGGTGATTTCCGAACTATTAGCAACATCAAAAACGTTCCTGCTTGGTTATATCTAACAGGGTTTATTAGTGCTTTCATTGTTTTGGCGATCACTTTTTTGATTCCGATTCTTGGCCCAAGAAAACTATTAATTCTTTCGCTAGCAGGACAGCTCGTCATGGCTATGATTATCAGCCATCTTGGTATTTTAGAATCGCCCAAAGATCCGATTACTATCAAAAAAATTGTCGGAGCAACCTTGTTATTTTTAGGTGCCGTCGTTTCTGTGAGCTAATACCCGAGAGCTTTCCTAAATAGATTCAATGCCATTAATGCTAAAACCACATCGACAATTAAAACGAATTTTTGCTCAGAAATTTTCGAGCGAAATTGTTTACCGATAACAACACCAAGCATGGCAAAAACACTACCAAGCAAGCCAAGTGGAATAAGCTGCGTCGTCAGAATTCCGCCAAACCAGTAGCCTAAGGTGAGCGGAATACCTCCAATCAAAAATATCCAGCCCGTGGTACGGACAAACTGTTCTTTTTCCAAACCGAGGATTCGTAAATAAATCACTGTTGGCGGGCCCCAGGCAGTGGTCAAGCCTCCTAAAATTCCTGCGAACAATCCTGTTAATCCTGCATAAAAATTATGGTATCTATTCTCAAGATTAAGCCTAGGAAGCTTTTTCTGAGAAATTAAAAATAGGCAAATACCAATAGCGATTAAGAAATATATGATTCTTTCATTGACTCGATTTGCGAAACTTGAAGCGATGAAAATTGATATGACGATGACAATAAAAAATGACCAAAAATTTGATAATACCCATTTGGGTTGCCCGGATTGCCAGGCTTGCAGCATGTTGCTAAACAGAAGCGGCAAAACAATTAATCCCAATGCAGTATGTGCATCAAAGAAAAAAACCATCAAAGATACGGAGACCGTTGGTAAACCAAGACCAGCTACACCTTTCACTGTCCCGGCAATCAGCATCACTGCCAGGAATATTACCCAACCGTCTATGCCAAACACTTACTGATTTTCCGTTTGTTATTGAATGATTTGATCAATCATTATATTAACTTGCTCAATCTTTTGGGGATTAACAACATCAGACTCACCTTGTAAATCCCCAGCCTGTGCGCTTGGTTGTCCTGACTTTGAAACTCTGGCAGAAATAATCACTTGCTCAAAACTTGATAATTTCAATTCGCTCATCATCGCCATTACATCAGATAAAGTAACATTTAATGGTAATTCCGCAGCCATATGTTTACTAACTGCTAACGGCATAGGCGGCCCTTGTGCGGCTTTAGCAAATACAAACAAACTATCATTAGGATCGATTTTATTTTCTAGCGATTGTTCGATATCGACGTTGACTATTATTTCAACACCAGAACTGTGTGGTTGATTTAGAGTTTCATTATTAATTCGTGCTTGGGCCGCACTGATCAAGTCATCAATCTGCGCAATATTATCAGCATCGTCCGTATTGACCTTGGCGTTTTGAAAAAACTCAATTGCCTTATCAAATTGTTCAGCTTGATAAGCTTGTACCCCAGCCAGCCAAAGTGTATGCACATGGTTGGGGTTCAACGATAACGACTTTTTAATCAACTCGCGTGCTTTATCAGTAAAACGACCCTGGTTTGCCATGGTTAAGGCATCGGCATACCGAGATAACACATCTGGCTCATCGCCTTTTAATCGATAAAGATTTTCCATAGCTTTGACGCTTTCATCATAGCGCTGCATCATCATGCTGGTCTGTGCCAACACCAACCAACCTTGTGCGTCATCGGGATTATCTTGTAAGCGCTGTTCTAACTGGGCAACCAGTTGCTCAAGTTGTTGACCCGGCTGTTGTATGGGTTGCTCTGAAGCATCCAATAAAGCGGTGGGAGCCCCCACAGATAAATAAATAAAAAAGGCACACACTGGAACAAAAATAACGATCAATGTGGTCCACAACTTATTAAATTTGGGGTTGCGAGTTGATTGCGTTTGTTCTTGATTCGGTGTTTCCAATAATAAAGTTGTCTCAGCTTCGCCGCGGATTGCACCGATCTGATCGCTGGCGATTAAATCATTCTCCGCTTCTTTTTCCAGATCATGCAAACGCTGCCGGGTAATTTCCAGATTCGCCTGTTTGTGTTGATCTGATTTCTTTTGCTCGTTGCCTCTAAGTGGTGGGATGATAAAAAGCAAGGCAATAGCAACTAGAAATAAAGCAAAAACAATAAACATAATACGGCGCTATTCGTTATCCAGCATTTTACGAATCTGCTCGCGCTGCTGGGGTGTAGGTTGCAAGTTAGAAGATGAATTTTTACTTCTTCTTACATACACCACTAGAATAACCAGTCCAATAATAAGAAAAGCACTTGGCCCCAGCCACAACAGCCAGGTACTAGATTTAAGAGGCGGTTTGTATAAAACGAAATCACCATATCTAGCGGTCATGAAATCAAGAATCTGCTGATCTGATTCACCGGCCTGGATTTTCTCAATGACAATATTCTTTAAGTCCACAGCCAGATCAGCATTTGAGTCTGCCAAATTTTGATTTTGACAAACCAGACAGCGCAGTTCGGCAATTAATTTTTGATAGCGCTCGGTTTGCTCCTGAGTTTCAAACTCGACCGGATTAATCGCTGCATAGGCAAAACTAAATCCGCAAAGAATGATGACAATTAGTTTTTTCATGATGAGGTTTGCAGCTGTTTATATAATGACCACAGTGTTTGTGCATCATCAGCGTCAACCGGCCCAATATGCTTGTAACGAATACGTCCATTTTGATCAATCAAAAATGTTTCCGGCACGCCGTAAACCCCAAAATCAATCCCTACCCGGCCATCTGCATCAACGATGACTTGCTGATAAGGATTCTGATAGGATTTGAGCCAGGTTTTGGCTTCGGTATCAGTGTCTTTGTAATTTAATCCCACTAGTAGAGCACCTTGATTTGCCATTTGCAGTAATACAGGATGTTCGACTTTGCAGGCGGCACACCATGATGCCCACACATTTAAAAACCAAACTTTTCCTACCAAGTCATTGTTGGAAATTTGTTGTTGCTCATTTTCAAGTGTGGGCAAAGAAAAGCTAGGAGCCGGTTTATCGATTAATGGCGAGGGCACCAGTCGCGGATCGTTTTTTAAACCCAAGGCTAAAAATGCGGCGACGATAACAAAGGCCAGCAAGGGCAAACCAAATTTGATTAGTTTCATGCGCGTACCTCGGTGAGCCGCGTCTGACTTCGATAACGCTTATCGCAGACTGCGATTAATCCCCCCAGTGCCATTAGCAAACCGCCCAGCCAAATCCAGCGCACAAAAGGTTTGTAATAAAGTCTTAAAGCCCAATTGTGTTCATCCAGCTGATCACCCAGCGCCACATATAAATCACGTGTCAGCCCCGGATCGATGGCTGCTTCGGTCATGGGGTTGGCTTGAATCGGATAAAAACGTTTTTCGGGTGTCAAAGTGGCCTGTAGCTGCTCATCTCGGCTGACATCCACCGAGCCCCGGATCGCTGTGTAATTCGGTCCTTGAACTTCATTTATACCGTTAAAGGTAAAAACATAAGGGCCGATATTCTCACTTTCACCGCTGGCAAGGCGCACATCTTTTTCCACGCTGTAAAGTGAAACCAAGGCGATACCAATCGCACATACACCAAGCCCTATATGAGCGACTGTCATACCGTTAATCGCCGCTGGAATACGCTTTAGTGCGCTTAGTTTATTTTCGCGCTTGAACCAGCGCCTGGTCCATTCTGATAATGCGCCATAAATCGCCCAGCACCCCACTGCCAATCCCAGCAATGCCTGCCATTTAAATTCAGCGAAATAAATAAAGCTGACAATAATGGCTGAAATGATCGAACCCATCATCAAAGCAACAATGACCTTGGTTAAGCGGCTGACATGATCTGATTTCCATCTAAGGTAAACAGCCACACCGCAAAGCAACAGCAATGGCAACATTAGTGGAATAAAAATAGTATTGAAATAAGGTGGACCAACTGAAATTTTTCCTAAACCTAACGCATCAATAAATAAAGGATAAAGTGTGCCCAACAAGACACTCAAGGCAGCCACAAAGAGTAAAACATTGTTGAACAGCAAGCCTGATTCGCGTGAAACAAAGCCAAACCGGGCCGCACTTTGTATTTGACTGGCTCTAAAGGCATAAAGTGTTAATGAACCGCCAATCGTAATGACTAATAAAATAAGGATAAAAACACCGCGGGTCGGATCGGTTGCAAACGCATGTACAGAAGTTAACACACCTGAACGCACTAAAAATGTTCCCAGCAATGACAATGAAAAGGCAGCTATGGCAAGTAATAAGGTCCAGGCCTTCAATGTTCCACGTTTTTCAGTGGCCGCCAATGAATGAATTAATGCCGTTCCCACCAGCCAGGGCATAAAAGAGGCATTTTCAACGGGATCCCAGAACCACCAGCCACCCCAGCCTAATTCGTAATAAGCCCACCAACTGCCTAAAACAATTCCAATAGTCAGAAACATCCAGGCTATATTTGTCCAGGGTCGTGACCAGCGTGCCCAGGCCGCATCGGCTTTTCCACTCAACAAAGCAGCAATCGCAAAGGCAAAGGCAACCGAAAAACCGACATAACCCATATACAGCATGGGCGGATGAATAATGAGTCCTGGATCTTGTAATAATGGATTTAAATCACGACCCTCAAGTGGCGCGGGAAACAATCGATTGAAAGGATTGGAGGTGAATAAGGTAAATAATATAAAACCAACGCTGACCATCCCCATCACTGCAAGGATTCGACTAAGCATTTGAAGTGGTATATCACGGCTGAATTTAGCCACTGCCGCCGTCCATCCGGCCAAAATTAGGATCCACAATAATAAGGAACCTTCGTGTGCACCCCAGACCCCGCTAATTAAATACACAAAAGGCAGAGAGGTATTCGAATTTTGGGCTACATAAGCCACAGAAAAGTCATGAATGATGAAGCTATAAGTTAGACAGCCGTAGGAAAAAACGATAAACAAAAACTGTGCAAATGCCAAAGGGCGAGCCAACTGCATCCAGCGGCTAATTCCTGTTGCGGCACCTAATAAAGGCATTAGCGACAACAATATTGCCATGCATAAAGCCAAAGATAGGCTAAAGTTTCCGAGTTCGGCGATCAATGATGGTCTGGCAGAGTTTGAGAACTATATTACTGATGGATCGCCAATTATACGCGTTGTTATTGAATCAAAGCGGTGATTTTTTAAAGAATCTAGCAATCCCCAATGCGCTTGCCTTGTGATGTCATGGTCATTTCTATACTCTGGCCTTGCACCTGGCTCTTCATTACCATTTCACCTTCGCCGCTATTGCCATCGCTACTCACTGTAAACTTGCCACTGCCTGTCATTTTTTCACCACCCAGATCACAACTCATATCGTAAGTCATGGTGTTACCTGATAGATTGGTGTTTACTTCACAAGCATCCTTGGGCATGCCTTCCATCATTTCCTTGGGATCAAATTTGAATTCTTTCATGCATTCTTGATTCGTATGTGATCGTGTACCAAACAATGAACTAGAGGTTGTTCCCGTCACTTCCCATAAACCCGGTTTAATCGGCAAAGATTCTGCTGCATAAGAAATATTAATTGTTGCTGCAACCGCCAAAACTGTCATCACCATCCTGTTCATTTTTGATCCTTTATCCAATTTGTGTGGCATGATATTAGCATGACAGAGTTAAAAAAAAGTGTGAAAGATTTACTGTACTTTTGGATTTAAAACAATTACGGGTTTAGATTTTTGGTTTTTCGCTCGCGCCAAACGATCAATAGTCCCCCGGCCACGATTAATACCACACCTGGGAATAATTGTTCAAATGGTGTTTCATTAAATATGATCCAGCCAATCATGTAGGAGAATGGGATACCAAAATATTCAAACGGCGATAAGTTGCTCGGTTGAGTAAGTCGATACGCTGATATCATCGACAACACAGCAAAACCGCCCACCATACCCATCGCAATTAACCAAAACCAACTGGTCGGATCGACATCAACATAATCAGCCGTTGTTAACAACAAAATTGTGGACCCTAATAAAGCGCCAAAGCTTGAATAAAGATTAATAGTCGCTGTTGGCACCTGTTTTTGAAAAAAACGTACACATACACTGGATAATGCGTAAAAGAATGCCGCGCCTATTGGCAGTAATGAAGTTAATTTAAAGATATCGCTGCCGGGCCTGATAATCAACAAAACACCACCGAATCCAATTGCAACGGCTAACCAGCGCAATGCTCCTACTTTGTGTTTAAGCAAAGGTACGGACAAAGTAGTAATAAACAATGGCCCAGCGAAAGCCAATGTAGAGGCTGTAGCAAACTCCATAATTGTCAGCGAATAATATAGACACAATTGAGCTGTAGCGATGAAAAGGCCTCTTGATAATCCCAGTCGCCATTGTTCTATGATCAATGGCCTTCCTTTTTGATGCCAATCAGAAGATAAGTACAACACCAAAAAACTGGGCAACAAACCAAACAAATTTCTGTACATGGCTAATTGTTGCACTGGATAGCGATCACCCAAATATTTGATAATTGCCCCCTGTACATCAAACAGAAAGATCGCCAGGATAATTAAAAAAACCGCTTTGCCAAAACTAGAAGATGACAAGTGAACCCGCTAATAGAAGATTTGTTATTACAAACCACTCTTTAGCTTAGTGGCACGATTTAAGCAAGCATTTAAACTGACTCTTTAGTTACGCACAGTTTCAAGAAGATCAATTAATGAATTGATGAGCATGGAACGCATGGTTATGGTTAATACCTTACTAGCTAAAGGTGTGTACAGTTACATTATCAGAGACTGGTTTGTAGATAACGTCTCAAAATTTACGTTAAATCAAGCATGCACTGACTTCTGAAAGATATTAGGGTTATTTTGTGTTCAGTATGTGGATGAGGACCCTGTAAATAATTCTGTGTATTTGCCACGGGTTTATGATCATTGAAAATCGGATAACCGATCTTCAAATTCAATCATAAAACGATTCAATGCCGATTTCCAGTTACGGATCGGCATCGTCCATTTTTTAGACGAATCCATAATCGCCAGATAAACCACTTTTTTTGCCGATTCATCAGTGGGAAATAATTTGCGTTTTTTGATCGCTTTACGAATCACACTGTTCAACGATTCGATGGCGTTGGTCGTGTAAATGGCCTTGCGAATATCATCCGGATAATTGAATAACGTATTGAGATTCGGCCAATGGGTACGCCAGGATTTACTGATTTGAGGATACTTGCCATCCCAACGCTCACTGAATTGATCCAGTGCAAGCAAAGCTTGCTCCTCGGTACTGGCCTGATAAATCCGTTTTAAATCAGCCGTCACCGGCTTGTAATCTTTCCAGGGCACATACTTAATCGAGTTTCGTACCATATGGACAATACACAGCTGAATCTGAGTATGGGGATACACGGTATTGATCGCATCAGCAAATCCCTTCAATCCGTCCACACAGGCAATCAGAATATCGTTGATGCCGCGGTTCTGTAACTCAGTCAGTACACCCAGCCAGAACTTAGCACCTTCGTTTTCACCCAGCCACAAACCTAATAATTCCTTGTGACCCTCCATATTCACGCCTAAGGCCAAATAAATCGATTTGTTGATGACCTTGCGATCCTGGCGAATCTTGACCACGATACAGTCCAGGTAAACGATTGGATAAATACTATCCAAGGGCCGCGATTGCCAATCAACAACCTGCTCAATCACCGCATCAGTCACTTTCGAAATCAGTGAAGCTGACACATCCGCATCGTACATCTCCTTGAAGGTGGCGACAATTTCACGCGTCGTCATGCCTTTGGCATACAAACTCAGTATCTTGTCGTCCATCGACGTGAAGCGAGTTTGATGTTTCTTGATTAATTGCGGTTCAAATTCGCCTGACCGATCTCTCGGTGTGTCCAGGATAAATTCACCGTCTTCAGTTTTTAAACGCTTGGAGGTATATCCATTGCGGGTATTGCCTGTCGTGCTGGAATCATGTTTGGCATAACCCAAATGATCATCCAGTTCTGCACCTAATGCCGCTTCAACCGTCACTTTGGTGAGTATCTTTGAAAATTCAGCCAGATCTTTCTGAGTTTTAATACCTTTGGCTGCCTCACGCGCAAAGGCTTCAAGTTCATCTTTGTTCATTGTTTGCTTACCTTAACTTAATCAATTAATAATAAGCAAATACACAATCTAATTTATAGTCTCTGGATGAGATTTATTCAAGCAATCCCTTTAACCTTGATTGTCTTTGATTTTGTTACCAAGCCTGATATAAAGTTTATCTTTACCATAAGTTGGTCTAATAAAGTAATCGTCATACGTATCTAACTCTCCATCATATCCTGGCAATTGCAAGCTATAAGTTTGAGGACTTTCTCGGACATATAATATTTTTTTCTTAGGAATACAATCAGAATATATCTCATCCATATATGGATGATTGAGTTCATGAATACTATTTGGATAGTAGCCAAAAATCTTCCAATATTGCTCAATGCCCCCACCTATAAAACCTGTACAGTAGTCAATATGTGCATCATGACCTTCATCTTTGTGTTCTTGTTTTCGTTCTGGATAACCTAATTTACCTGTTCTTTCGTAGTTAGGATAAAAATAATAATCACTATCATCAAATTGAGCATCTTCCCTCGTATATCGTAATAGATATGTCTTATTATTGACTAATTGATAGCGAATCTGATTTTCCGGCATACAGTTTGGTTTTAGTTTATACATATCCGCTTGATATTCATCTAGATTTGGCGGGAAGCTACCCGTCTTTTTATATGTCTTGTGTAAATTGCCTTCCAAAAAACCTATACAAAATAAGTTATCTAGACTTAAGTAATCATCAAGATCTGGGGCAATAGATTTGGGTTCTGTTGAACAACCCCAAAAAGTCAAAACACATATTAAGCATATTATTTTTTTCATTTAAAACCTCACAAGCAGAAAAGCTTGCTTGAAGTTTATCATTTATAATCTGACATGAATTATTCCTCAACCTCTTTTCTGCCACCCTGCCTTTCATCCCATATACGCATAACTGCTATATATTGTGGCTTTACTCGGTAGATGTATGAGAACGGTGTTTTTGGAATAGAAAATTCATAAACATCTTTGATGTGTGTTTTATGTCCTATAAAAGGGTTAGTAAGCAAAAGTTGTTCGGTAGAATGAAATCTTGTCTGTGCAGTCTGTCTACCCTCTGGAAACACGACTTCATAATAGTGTCGCAACCAGAGTAAATCTTCTCTGGTGCTCTCAAGATAAACAATGTGCACTACTTCAGGTTCTTAATGTCAACTTCTGGTGGTGATAGCTCATTATCACTACCCCACGAATCCACCCACTTCGTCATTGCTTCGCTTGAAATGAAATCACCCTTCTCAACTTGGGCATACGCTTCATCAATCGCGACACGTTTTAACTCACGCGCACGTAATTCTTTTTCAATTGCCATATTGGCGAAGTAGGTTTCAGAGCGATTGATTAATTTCGCCTCTCGCTTAAGTCGCTTTTTTGTATTTTCATCAAGACGCATTGAGAATGGAACATTGGCCATGATTTGCATAACCTCTTATTAGATGTAATTATATTAACTACAGTGTATTACAATTAAATAATATGTTCAAATTTCAATATCTTATTCTTCAGCGTTTCAATTGAAACAGCGCCCAGGATTTCAAGTCCTTGGGCGCTGAATTACCGGTACAACGATAAATCATTGCACAACACGGCTTTACAATTTCAAATCAATATCGGCATAGTCTTGATTTTTGGAAGGGATTGTTTGGTCGGTGCTGTAAAGTGTAATCTTGGTCATCAGTAAATTATCGGCATGTGTTGAAACAACGGCATCGAGTTCCTCGATAGTTTTTTGATTGATGACTCGCCAAACATATTTGCTTTTATCGCTAGAATTATTCGTTTGTGTTGGGCTGCCAAACTTGTCGATTAATAATTCATTGATTTGTTCAATATTGCCCTCGACGAGTTGTGTTAATTCGAGTCGCTGCAAATATGGAACACGATTGTCACTAAACCATGCGCGTATACACTTGGAATCTGCCTTAGCCACAGTTTTACAATCACCACTGTTCATAGTCATAACACCACTATTGGCATCATAAACAGGATCACTTGCAAAGGCCTGGTTAATTGCGTTGGTGACTTGATCAACTGTCATTCCTAAGCGGATATTCGTAACTTCCAGTTGCCCTTTGGTTAACTCATCGTCGTAACGTTTTGTCGCTGTCCAGATTTGATTTTCAGTGTCATCAAGTGAAGTTACCTGGTTATCGCTCACCGCAGCGATTTGCTTGACTTGCCAGTTATTATTTCGTAACGCTTCACCCTGATAAACCACATCATCTAATCCTCGGATTAAACCTGTGACTTTAATTGCCGTTAGTTGTGGGCATTCATAACTTAGCATCGCCCGCACACCGTCTGTCAGACTTTGTAACTGTGAACTTTGTTCGTAGAGTTCAGGTTTGGAGGTATCAACTGTGACATTCGCCGGTGCATAGCAAGAGAAATTGTTACTTACTGAAACCGTTTGTGCCGGATCATCAATCAAAACACGTTCCGCCCATGCCGCTGAAATTGTTAGTACATAAACAAAAACAGCAGCCATAAAAAATTTGCTGACGAGATTACTCATTAGACTTTCACCCAGTTACCATCAGCCTGCCGACAAGCCTTGAATTGATTTGAATCGGTATGGCCATTTTGAAGCTTAACTTTTTGAGTAATAATGCGACACTGCTGCTCCTGTGCAACATAACGTCCCGGTTGAATTCCTACTGATGCATGACGAATAGCATTTGTAGAATAAGATTGGTTGTGAGCTAACTGCATTAATGGCGCATAAACAAAGCCAGAAGCCTGTCCTTGTTCTGCAATCAAATACCAGTCACTATTTATCACTTTACCGATTATTGGTACTGGATGACCTTTACTAATCTTGTGCACCACGGTGTAATCAGTACCTGGACCACCACGAACATTAATGTTTGCTGTGGGTGAGTAGTAAGCATTAATGAATTCAACCGCAGGCAATTGAGTAAGTGCTGACTTAAGTTTTCTATTACTGGAATATGAAGGCACATTTCTAACAGAAACGTGTGTTCGGGCACCGGTATCTGGATTATGCCAACTGGCAGGTTGCCCGGAATACATGGCCTGCGACGTTGCCTGAGCAATACCCTGCCGATCCTGTTGACTTAGATGCCGACCAACTTTACCACCAACCCAGTAGCCTGCCAGAGTTCCAGCGGCCACAGCGGCAAGTTTTCCACGCCCGCCACCTATTTGTGAACCCAACAAGGCACCCGCAACAGCACCCACGCCTTTACCGACATTTTCTTTGGTTAACTGGGGCCAGCTTTGCGCATACACCGGCGCTGCAGTGATTGTCATAGCTGTTACAGCGGCAACAATAAATCGTTTCATCATTTTCATTCACCTCTTGGATGTTAATCTGTCTCTCTCAAAAAACGATTGTGGGTTGGCTTCTTTGACCAACAATATAGGAGAGTTTAATCGGGTGACAATGAATCGATTTTGAATTTTAACTATCAGTTTGCTGAACGCGGGTAATCAACTGCCAGATTATATTTATCCTCTTTATGCAGATTCCAATACATAGTTTTAATTTTTTGAGTCAGCTCCCCAGGTCGACCATGGTTAACATTCTCGTTGTTGATTTTGGTGACGGGAATGATGCCCCCTGCGGAGCTGGTCAGAAATACTTCTTGTGCTTCGAGCAACTCAGATTTATGCAGTTCTCTTAGCTCAACAGTACAATTCATTTTCTGGGCGATTTCGATGGCTGTCCTGCGTGTAATGCCTTCAAGAACACCAATACTTGGTGTAACAATACTTTTGTTATTCACTGCAAAAATATTAAAACCAGGCCCTTCGATAACATTTCCAACACCATCTACTAACACTGCAGTTTCACCACCTTTTTCATAAGCCTGAAACAAGGCCATGGTCATATCAAGCCAATGGTAGTTTTTGACGATGGGATTTACCGCGGCGGGACTGATGCGTTCAATATCTGTGATAATTAAGTGTAGCCCTTGTTCTTGCTTTTCAAAGTCAGCAATCCAGACAAATGGAATCACAAAAGCGAAAAATTGATTAACACAATCACGAGGGTCTCTGGAACCAGGCTTTGCAATTCCACGTGTGCATATCATCTCTACATAGGCTTCCCTCAAACCAGTTGCTCTGACACAATCCATCAAAACCGATTGAACTTGCGCCTGATTAAATGGTATCGACATGTGAAGTTTGTCCATTCCTGCAAAAAAACGATTTATATGATCCTCTAATCGAAAAAATTTACCTTTCCAAACATGCGCAACGTCATAGGTCGCATCTGAATGCAGAAAACCATTATCCAATATTGAAATTTTTGCCTCGCTGATTGGGACAATTTGACCGTCTACCCAAGCTGCTCCTTGTCGAAATCCAGATTCCGTCATGTTGTCTATTTACTGCTTAATATAAAAACCATATTCCATTAGTACGATAACAATCAATAGAGTCCAGGATCATATGTATTAACAACCCGATTCCTACAAGTCGCATTTTTGGAACCAAAGTTAATCCCAAATAAGCAACTATAGCAGGCAAGCTATGCAGAGGATGAAATCCAATACTACAACGTTCTGGATCGTAAATAGGATCGGCTAGCAGATGATCCAAGTCAACCAGCATGGTTGCAATCATAATCAGATAAGCGGCTTTCAGATTCTTGCGAAAGAATATTAACGCTACTAATAGCGGAACACTAAAGTGTAAGACTAAATGGAAACACATGGCGATGAAGTAAATCATTCCTCGCCATGTGTTTCAAGTTTGGATGGTTTACTTTGAGCTCAAAGATTTTGCTAATTTCACCAATTGAACAAACTCAGCTCGATAGCCGTTGGGATCGGCTCCTTTCGCTGATTGAGCTAACTTCAATATCTCGTCTAAGGTCAAGTCTTCGGTATATACACTGTTTTTGAGTAATTGACCAAATCCCGCCACTGCAACAGCGAAACGGACATCTACATCTATTGTATTTAAATCTTTAGACTCATGATCAGTAGTAATAGCTGTCGTGATTTTCTGACTCTGTGATTGATCAGGTTTTTTATAACGGATCTTTACAAACGCATATTCATTATCAAATGCTTGAGATGACGGTGTTGTTGACGTATTAGCCTGATACCGTGATTCATCAATCAACTTTTGTTTTGCATCGGTTGGTGTGATTTCATAGATGGCCGTAACCACATGACCGGCACCGATCTCGCCTGCATCGACTTTGTCGTTATTAAAATCCTCTGTATTCAACTGGCGGGTTTCATAGCCAATTAAGCGATATTCAGCAACCTTATCTGGGTTAAATTCGATCTGAATCTTGACGTCCTTGGCGACAGGGAATAACGTGCTTGATGCTTGCTCAACCAAGACTTTTTGGGCTTCATTCAAAGTATCAATATAAAATGCCTGGCCATTGCCATTTTGAGCCAGTGTTTGCATCAAGTGATCTTTGTAATTACCATCACCAAACCCGAGTATTGATAAAAATACGCCAGATTGACGCTTGTTAGCGATGTAATCTTTTAATTCTTCCGGATCGTAAATGCCGACATTAAAGTCACCATCAGTGGCCAGAAAGATTCGATTCACCGCATCTTTATCAAAATATTGCTGTGCCAAGGCATAAGCCTGATGAATACCAGCCTGCCCGGCAGTCGAGCCCCCGGCTGTTAATTTTTCCAATGCAGTCATTATTTTCTGCTTGTCTTTGATAAGAGTCGGTTCAAGTACAGTTCCCGCTTGACCGGCGTATGTGACAATCGAAATGCTGTCTTCAGCATCCAGATGATTCACCAACAGTCGCAATGAATTGATCAATAATGGCAACTTATCTGCACTTTGCATTGAACCAGAGGTATCAATTAAAAACACCAGGTTTGATTTGGGTTTTACATCCGTGTGGGCTTCAAACGCTTTAATACCGATGTGAATTAGCTTGTTATTTTCATTCCAAGGGGAGGGTATAACACGTGTGGTTGTGGTAAATGGAATCTCAATATCAGGATTAACCGGATAGTTATAGTCAAAGTAGTTAATCATCTCTTCAACCCTAACAGCATCCACATCCGGCATGTAACCTGACTGTAGTTGCCGTCTGACAAAACTGTATGACGCGGTATCTGTATCAATCGAAAAGGTCGATACTGGTTCTTTTAAAACTTGTTTAACAGGATTGCTGTCAAACTCAGTGAATTTATTGTGGGACTTGGGTTCAGGATGTACTACTTCTACTTCGCTCGTCGTCACTTTTCTTGAAACATAGGTATCTGCTTCTTCCGTACTCACTATCCATTCTTGAACCTCTTCCATTAGGTTTTGTGACGCCAATCCTGAATTAAGGTCTGCAGATTGTTCGCGCTTCTTGACATTCAGCTCTTCGCCTTTCATAGCTCGTGTCTGAATCTCAGTAGGTTGTTCCATGATTTGTATAGCTGTTTCAAATTCAGCTTCCGGAATCTGTTGGGGAATGTTTTTGCCTTTGAAACTGGTGGTCTGGAACACACCATAACCAATAATCAATGCTACTACTGATGCTGCCACCATACCGCCATAGTTATTAATTTTTTCCATGAATTGTCTCCAACTAGTTTTCAGTGTTTGATTTGTAACCATAGGACGATCCAATTCACGATTTTCTTGGGTGTTATTTTCAACTTGGTGAAAAATTCGCTGTGCCTGCTCGATGCTCTGTTTACGCTTTGATCTGGAATATTCAGGAATTGAAACTGAATCAAAGGCTTGGTTAAGTCGTTCATCCATCATGATTGATGCTCCAAAATAATCTTCAATTGCTTTTTAGCTTCATGAATACGCCAGGAAACAGTGTTGATTGAACATTGCAGCACTTCAGCGGCCTGTGCATGAGATAAATGTTCGGCATGAACCAGGATTAGGGTAAGTTTAAGTTTGTGTGGTAACTGATCAATCGCTAACAATAGCTCGTTAAATTCAATTGCATCATCCGGTTCTGGTGAATATTGTTGCAGTTGATGATCGGCATAATATTCACCATCTCGCTTGAGCCTGTTGCGTTGTTTTTTATAGTTATCTTTTTGAGTATTAACCACTATTCTGTAGACCCAGCTCAAAAATGAACAGTCAAATTTAAACTGCCTGACAGACTTGGCAATTTTGAGTACCGCATCGTGGGTAAGGTCCTCAGCTTGAATTTTATTTTGGGTTATGTGAAAACTGAAGCGATAAATATCGGCATAAACATCATTGATTAATTCATCAAATGCAACAGAATCTCCTGCTACTGCTCGACTAACAAGCTGGTCGCTGTCATCTAGCTGTGTTTTTTCTGATGGGTCCAACTGGTATGAAGATTGCTGTTCTTGTTGTGATTGAGAATCTAGCATCAACACATTTATCTAACCTTAATATTGTTTGTTGGCACACACATAAAGCATCATGTGCAAGTATTATTAATTAGACGATTAGCGTGTCTGTTTTCTTGGGTGGTGTGATAAAAATTTATCTAAATCTAACCTGACTCAATCGAAAAAGGTGACGGAGGGATTAATTTTTAATCAGTTTTTGTCACAGGTCTACCACGTTTCATCTGCCCAAATTTAATCCCATATTTTTCCTCGATCCGGTGTTTAAAGTAATCATCCGCTATCGGTTGACAATAATGCGTCGCTTGACGAATGAATTCTAAACTTGCTGTTGCTAATTTATCCTTAAACAGTCTACGGTAGGCCAATAATCGTTGCCGATGACTCATCCCTAAGCCTAAATAATCCTCATGAGGTGTTATCCAACTTGTATCACCCCAAGCATTACATCCATGACTTGACCATGGGTATTCTTCTGGGCTATCTACCATCCCCGCACGAACAGGATTTAATTCGATATAACGATAACAACTAAGTAAGTAACACGAATTCTGCACTAGGCTTGATTTATGCCGGCCCTCCCACAATGTGCCCGTTCGATTATAGGTTTTATTAACGTAATAAGCATAACGACTACCTACTACTTTGAGTGTGTTAGAAAGACTTGGTGATTGCTGGGGCGTCGCTAGAAAGTGAATATGATTCGTCATCAAACAGTAGGCATGTACCGATACTTGATAACGTTTGCAACACGCTTGCCACAAATCAAGATAAAGCTCGAAATCCTGCGGCTGAATAAAAGTTGCTTCTCGGTTGTTACCTCGTTGAACCACATGATAGGCATAACCCGGTAAATACATCCTTGCTCGTCTAGGCATAGTAACTCCGTTTACTATTCGTTATCCATAAACTCTAGCTTAACAAAAAAACAGATCCTATGACCGATTAAATAAACTGCTTATCTTTTAATCCCTCCGTCCCCTTTTTATTACGTTATCCATAAACTCTAGCTTAACAAAAAAACAGATCCTATGACCGATTAAATAAACTGCTTATCTTTTAATCCCTCCGTCCCCTTTTTATTAGACTAGTGATCTTAAGGTACCGATTATTTAATGGGGCCGAATGCGGCTAAGGACAGATCCTTTACCTATGGATCATCTAAAACCTGATGGGTGACTGAAGCACTTTACTCAAAAGTAGCTCTCAAACATAAAATCGCAGGCACCTGTGAATAACGGTTAACCCTATTCCTTGGGTGGTCACACCACACTCCTCTATGGCCGGTTGACTTTTAACGACTTATGGGCGGCACCTTTTTTTCCTTTGACTCCTTTTATTGAATTACGTTTTGCCTCTTCTAATTCAATACTCAAATAGTTTGTTACTCCTACAGTTGTTAACATGATCAATACTATGAATCCGATCAGTGTGTAGATACCTAAATTCATATTTATTAGTGCTGCCATTAAGCAACATACTGGAAACCAAATATTTTTAAAAAAATTATAAAATTTTTGGATTCTATTTATTTGTTGTCTTTCTTTAACAAAATATGCTTTACCAAATTTCCCATTTGGATAAAAAATATATTGATCTCGATTATATTCATGAAAACTTGTCCTCAAGAGTCTATCCATAACCTTATGATAAAATTTAAGCATTTTTCTGGCTCCAAACTAATTCAGAGTTATTCTAAAGCTAGTATTCTTAACCACTATTTATGTTACCAATGATCTATTATTTGATCCACCTATAGCACCACCTATTCCTTCTCCCACATCTCCTCCCAAATCCCCACCAAGGTCTCCACCAACATGCCCACCTAAAGCGGCTCCAGCAGCAGCTCCAGCCACACCACCGCCAACTATACCTCCCAAAGACCCTCCTGTTGCAATTCCGCCAAGTGTAGCACCCCCCACACCACCAAACATTCCTCCTAGAAATCCTCCAAATACTTTACCTAACTTGTCACCTATAAACGTACCAATGACTCTTCCTATTTTTTCAGGTTCTGATAGACCGTCATCTGGATTCGATGCCGTACCCGGCACCCCAATTCCACCTGGATTATTACCGCCAATACCAAAATTATCAGACGTTGGATCGTTACTCGTTCCATCGCCTACAGAAACGCCCCCCGACGCGCCGGCTGGACCAGATGGACCTATCCCAGCACCACCTGGCGGCCCGTCACCACCATTAGACGGTCCTGCGCCACCCGGGCCACCTCCGCCACCCGAACCTGGAGGACCACCTGCTCCTGGTGAACTATACAGTCCAACTGGAACAGAATAATACGTGACTACTGCTGCCGCAGCCCCAACGCGTGTTGATGTCTGTTGTTTCAAACCTGGATCAGTAACTTGTCGCACAGCATTTCGAATTTGTGCCACTTGTTTATTATTATATGTACCCACCTTCTTATAACCCTTGCCGGTGTACACCTTCACTGTGGTTCTATTAAATGATCCGTCCCTACATTCGCCGCAGTCATAGATTATACGAGCGGGCGCTTCACGCTCATGCCCTGTTGGATCGGTAAAGGAAAGGGGGTTATTGCGCACATAGCTGTATCGATTATACGATTGCAGACGCTTGGTATTTGGAATAATGGAATCCGGACTCAAGAAACGCCCAATCACCGGATCATAAATCCGGGCCTTCATGTTTACCAACCCCACTTCGTCATCCATCTTATGGCCGGTAAAGCCGATGTTGGATGAACTGGTAATTTCCTCATCGAATTCATTCCACCTCCAGTTACGGCGTTTACCCCAGGCATTGAAACTCAGGCGCTCGATGATCGTGCCATCGTTATCCACAATCACATCGGTTGACCCTAAGTGATCTTTAAATGTCAATCAGCGTTTAAAACTGGACACTTATCAGCGAGTAAAACTGAACAGTTAAATTCAATATAATTCGGTCATTAGCAACTCAAGTGAAGCGTAGCGGAACTTGAGTTGGGCTGTTTCTCCTGAGTTCCCTACGATGATTTTTTCTTTATGTTGGTCTTGAGTTTGAGCTTGGAACTGGACTGCTTAAATCGGTACGAGTCATTACCCGTTTCAATAATTGAGCAGTGATGGGTGACTCGATCCAGTAAAGCGGTCGTCATTTTCTCATCACCAAACACCCGCACCCATTCACTGAAGTTTAGATTGGTGGTGAACAGGATGGTTGTTTTCTCATACAACTTGCTGATTAGGTGGAATAACAATGCACCACCAGAAGCCGGAAACGGCAAATAACCCAGTTCATCGAAGATAACAGCATCCAAGGGCTGCATAATCCGTGCCAGTCGTCCCTGTTTATCGTCCTGCTGTTCTTTGATGAGCAAATTCACCAGATCGACCACGTTGTAAAAGCGTACTCGTCGACCTGAATGAATGGCTTTAATACCAATGGCGGTTGCTAGATGTGTTTTACCTGTGCCGGTGCCACCGACAAAGATCAAGTTGTGAGCTCGATCCATAAAATCGGCTTGTGCTAAATCTTTGATGAGGGATTGTTCAACCTTGGACTGGGTAAAATCAAATTGTTGTAGATCGCGATGGTGTGGGAACTTGGCGACTTTCATCTGGTAGTTTAGTCGTCTGACCTCTCGGTCAGCGCGTTCGGCATCCATCAATTTGATTAACCCGGATTGCAGAGTGACCTTGGTGCGAGGTGAATCGATCAGCTCAGGCAAACAGTCAGCCATGCCGTGCAGTTTTAGCGCTTTGAGTTCATCGACGAGTTCAAGCATGATTGACCTCCTGGGCGCAAAGTTGATCATACCGACCTACATTAGCCACTGGTGGAACGCTCAGTACCGGGGCATCGGTGATCGTCATCGCTTGAATCGGCTCAGATTCAATTAATCGATGCACCAGATTGGTAATGACCGATAGTTGGGTTGTCTTTGCATCTAATGCTAATTCACAGGCTACACTCACGGTTTCCAGGCCATGCTGACGAACCAATAGTAATAATTGCACAAACTCCCGATCACCCCCGTCACGTTTGAGATAGCGGGCTTTAAGCGTTAACAACGCTTTAGGTAATTCCCAATCGACAAACGGGGCACCGTTGCGCAACGCACCCGGTTTAATCTCAAGCACTGGCAAATAATGCCAGGGATCAAAGATCATTTGGTCTCGTGCAAACGAGCGCTGATGTTCGGCGACCACCACGTCATTGACGACAACTTTAATGAGTGTGGCATACGCTCGTACAGAGACTACCTGACCGACATACTGACACGGTACCGAGTATTGGTTGCGATCATAGTGCACCACACAGGTCGCATGTACACGCGCTAAACGTTCATAATACCCATCAAAAGCCACGATGGCACCACGCAAGTGGGCTTGTTCCTCGGCAAAGACCTCATCAATTAACATGGATTTATTCGTGGGGTGTGGACGTTGACCCATCTGCTTACAGCGTTGTTCCAGCCATTGGTTTAATTCATTTAAATCCGCAAACGTTGACCGTGGCACAAATAATCGCTGACGCATAATACCGACTTGGCGTTCAACCTGACCTTTCTCCCAGCCTGCAGCCGGCGTGCAGGCAATCGGTTCTATCAGATAATGATTCATCAGGCTTAAAAAACGCCGATTAAACTCTCGGTGTTTACCTTGGAGAATGCTATTCACGATCGGCTTAGGGTTATCGTATATCATCTTCTTCGGTAATCCATCGAAGAACTCAAACGCCCGGATATGTGCATCAAAGACCATCTCCTGGGTTTCTCTGGAATACGCGCGTAGATACGATTTACGTGAATGGCATAATCTAAAATGAGCCAGCTTAATCTTGACGTTACAACCCCCCAAGATAATCTGCTCGTGTGACCAGTCAAACTGACACGCTTCACCCGGTGCAAAGATCAAGGGTATATAGGCCTGTTTGATCGACTGACTGGACTGGTCCTTCCAGGCTTTGACAAACCGCTGAACGCTGTCATACGCCCCTCGATAACCCTGAAGTTGAATGCCCTCATACAATTGGACAGCAGTACGTCGAGCCCGTACTGAACGGGTGGCATCTACTTCAAGCCATTCGATTAGCTGGGGTTTGAATGACTCCAGCTTCGGACAGACGATAGGAACTGAACGCTGGTAAACCGGTTCGTTGGATTCATTTAAATATTTATATACGGTCGTGCGCGATACATTAAATTCACGGGCCACTTCGCTGACATTGCGGCCGTCGACTAAACACATTCGTCGTATCTTGGTACAGATATGCATGCAGATCACCTGACAGTTTCCTCGGATTCTTAACTCCGAGACAGTTAATAGTATGGTGTTCAGTTTTACACGCTGATCACCCCCGAAACTGTCCATTTTTGCACGCTGTTTAACACTTTAAACAAGTACTGCTTCTCAACCTGGGTATAGGTACTGGTGGATATATTCTCACCCTCCTGCTCGTACTTGATCTCAAGGGTCGCCTTGCCCACCGGAATATAATATTTCCAGAACGTGTCATCCCCATCGGTAATGTGCTCCATCTTGCCATCATGATAAAAACGAATATGCTTACCGCCATTCATGGTGGTTTTAGTAATACGCTGAAACTCAGACCCATAGGTAAAACTTAAGCCCCTGAACGTGCCATTAATATTGCTCACCATCTGCTTGGGCTTATTAAAGGACGTCCAACCCACGGTGGTTAAACCACTCATCGTCAGATTACCATTGGCATCATACTCATAATTCCCATAAGGATTACGGGTTTGAGTCGGCTCAGGGTGGTGGTCAATATTATCCACCGAGGTCACGGCATGGGGGCCATAGCCGTTCTCACCGTAGCTCATTTGGCCCACATCAGAACGATAAATAAGATTCCCTAACTCATCGTATTCATAGTTAACACTCACCGTTAAGGTACCCGTTCCTCCTAGCGGATCGGGTAGCGTTGCTCGATTTTCAGTTAACCGGTTTAAATCATCATAGCTGAAGTTTTCATGCACACCGCGTAGATCATCACGCCTGAGTTTTAAATTACCGATCTCATCCATCCAGTAGGTTAAATCCTGAATCGGGGTACTGCCCAGGTGACTGTTGATCTGCCTTAAGAAATTACGCGTCGGGTGATAGGTTCGGGCGACATTTACCCCATTCCCATACCGTTCCTGGGTGATGCTGCCCTTGGCATCCATCGCCTCGGCCACCCATAGCTCTTCATCGGTGCCCGTACCGGTACTGGCATCCCAAATACGTTTGTAAACCTGTTGTAAATAGCCCTGTGAGGTATAACTAAACTGAATCCGGTCTAAATAACCAGGCACCCCGGGGAGTGTGCGGCCCGGGTAACGGATCTCGGCCAGCTTGCCGTGAGCGTTATACTGTTGATAACTGGCCATCTGCAGCCCATCAATGGTTTCATAGGTATATTTAAGACGGCTAATATCATCATAGGTATGACGACGCTGATAGCCATTGGGACCATTTGTTTGAGTCAGCCTGCCAATACCATTGGCCGCTTGGTCATACGCCCAGGTGCTGGTGCCTTCGGCTGTCGTTCGCTCGACTCGTCGATTCAATTTGTCATACTTGATGGTGATGACTTGATCCTTGGCATCGGTTTGCCAGATCAGATTGCCCAGCACATCATAGTCGTATTCCCAATAACCCATATCCGGGTCATCATTGTAGATCTTGCGGCCCATCTGGTCATAGCCCGCCTTAACTTGATTACCTTTTGGATCGGTTGTAGCAATTAAATTACCCAAGGCATTATAGTCATAGTGCAATTGATTTCCGTCAGTATCTATCACTGTTTTCAATTGACCTATCACATTTTTGATTTCAGTATGCGTTTGACCCAGGGCATTGGTCGTGGTGATGGTCAACCCGTTATAGGTTGTTTGGGTATCTGAATGATCCGGTTTTCGCGTTAAGTAAAGACGATTAATCGCATCGTAATAATACTTAGTCGAATAAACGGTGTCGCCTGGGTAGTAGGGTAACGATTCTTCAACCAGTAGTTTCTTCCAATTGTATCGCTTCTCGGTGATGATTAATCGACCATCAAAGCCTTGTTTTTCTTTTTTAATTTCCCGGCCTAAGCGATCAAAGTACGTGGTGACATCGGGTTGACCCTTGGCTCGATTGATAATCCTCAAGGGTGTGAACCCATACCCGGTTGTTTTCCAGGTTGTATCAGGATAATCAACACGAATCACACGGCAGAACTGATCATAGGTGGTCATCGTGGTCAAATTATTGGCATCCGTCTTGGTCGCAATTCCATCACAGCGGCTATCATGGGTATACGTGGTTACGTGTTGCTGCGCATTTCTTGCTTCAATGACATGCACACCTTTAACATCATAGTGTGTAGTTGTTAATCGATCTTCAATGCCTTGGCCCTGGAGTCGCTTACTGATTTTATTCCCGAATCCATCATAGCCATAAGTCGTCGTCAATCTCACCTCAGCTCGATTGGGTTCAACCACCACCACTTGTGGTTTTCCAAGGCCATTAAACTGCGTTTGTTTTAAACTGACATGATTGGTTTTACCTGGAGCATGTTTGGTCACCTTCACGTTTGTCGGTAGCCCGATTAACCACGTGCCCGGGGTGTTTTGGTATGTGGTGTGGGTATAGGTATAAAAATGATCGGCCAACGTCAGGCTCTCATAGGCCGCACCGGCACCGGGTAATGTCACCACACGAACGGTGGCGGGATTGACATAGGCGTCATAATACGTCTCGGTCCACACCGATCGAATCGGGGTCGGTTGACCCCATTCATACGCCAGATGCCGGGTACGACGAATACGCGGGGCATAGGTCGTCTTGCCACTGGGATGGACAAGTTGATCCACATTCTCAACACTGCCCTGCTCGGCAAAGGTGCTTTTTCGTTTAATAAAATTCACGCTCTGGCTGAGCAATTGGTAACTACCACTGAGCCCCCCACTCGACGTCACCGCATCCGCTCGATACACCTGCTCACGTTTGAGCATGCCTGTGGCCGGAAACTCTTGATACAAATCCTTCACCGATAACAGCTTTCGAACCGGGTCCCACACCCGGCGCTGGGCAAACCCCTGATAGCCCCGTTTACCGTCTCCACGGGCATAGTAATAAAAATATTGAAGTAAATACTCCCCCCCCACACCGTTACTCTGACGGGTCTGGGACACAATCGGGTTCGGACCGTACACTTTTTGATGACGGTAGCTAAATGGGCCTGAACCCACCGCATACACCGAATCATCCATCATCGATTTATAGGTAATGGTGGTGACTGCCTGCAAACTATCCGTAATCGTCTCAACCATATCCGCCGGCTTGGCATGACCCAGGTGGGTATAGATGATCGATGTCCCACTGCGGGTGTTCACAGCACGAAGGTAATCCGTCGACCCATCCCCATTGATATCTAATAACACCCCGTAGCGCATCGGCAGATTCTTTTTGTTGATCTTCATGTTGATCAGATAATTGGGTAAATGATACGCATCATCACGTTGCCACCCCGACCCGGTATTTAAGTACGCCCGCTGATAGCCCTCACCACTGCGGCTGATGTACGACACCAGCCAATCCACCAACCCATCACGGTTAATGTCCATGAACGTCCCCGTCGTCTGCAGTGCACTGTTGGATAAATAATCACGGATCACCGGCCCCTTTAATTCATAATCCCCATCGAAGACCCAACCCTTGCCCGTATTCAACCATGTAGACCGGTAGGCCTGCCGGTCTTGGGCATCCAGATAGGCCCGCACCCAATCCACCAACCCATCGCCATTGACGTCAATGAAATCACCACGGCGTTGGCCCAGATTCGGGCCGTAACTGCCGTCTGATCGAATCACATTCAAACGGGTGTAATCGGTGATGTAATCGGGTAAAAGGTAATCACTGGACTCTACCCAGGGACTACCGCTACTCGTATCCCCTGAGTTCAGCCAGACTTGACGATACGGTTTTCCACTTTCCAATCCCGTATCCGGACTCACCATGGCCTGAATTAAATCCACCAGCCCATCGCCATTTAAATCCTCAAATTCGGTACGTTTGACCGAAAGTTGGACATTTTGAGCACTACGGTAATCATCCAGATACGCCTCCGCTGGGAGTTTGTAGGGTTCATTGGGAATCCAACGCACACCATTATTCACCCAGGTACTTCGATATTCGGTCCCCGATTTACTCAGATAAGACCGCACCCAATCCACCAGCCCATCCCCATTGACATCAACCAAATGCCCTTGTTGAATCCCACGCCCGTTATCAAGATGATCATAGTTATTGATCACCGTGGGCGGCACAAATGTTAAGGATTTTGTCCAGTTGAAGCCACTTTGATCATTCAGCCAGACTTCCTGAACACTACTGCCCGCCCGTTTATAGGCCCGCACAATATCCACATAACCATCCCCATTGACATCCACATAGTGAGCTTGTTGGACCACCTCTAAAAGAATGGGTTGGGTACTGATCATGTGATAATCACGAACGGGAAAATCCAGGGCCGCACCGATATTCACCCAGCCCGTGCCCGTGTTTTGCCAGAGCCGCTTAACCGAATACCCATCGGGACGGCGATAAGACTCTATGAAGTCCACATAACCATCGTTGTTGACATCAACAAAATCACCGGTTTGAAATTCGGCATTCCCATCTCCGCTGACACTATTGCCCAGAATTTCATAGTCATAGAGCGGCACCGGCAGTTGATAGGCTATGGCCTGGGCCGTACTGGCGTCAAACCCTTGGCGGGTATCCTGCCAGGTCAATGCATGCCCGGGCAGACACCCGCCGTCTGCACCACATTGCTGTGTAGACATCAAACGTGATAACCCACTCACCGGCGAGGTTTGATAACTAAACCGGTATTCCTTGACCAACGTATCATCAATATAGGTCTTAATCCGCCACAATAAGTGTTTACTTTCCGATTTAATCCCCCTCAGATATGACACCCGCCGGTCTGGACGTGTCCGATACTCAAACACAACCTTACGATTACCTTCACTTAAATTCTTCGCCCCCCAGATAATTTCATCAGGTAAAAACCGTTCACCATCACCCTCTACTGTCGATTTATAACGGTAATGAATGCGATTTCCGGCCCGATCCTGCTCGACATGCTTGAGCCAACTGCTGACATTGCGCCTGGGTAATAACCCCTCAGATGACACACCCACCCGCCAACTATACGTATGAATCTCACCATCACGGGTATACACGTCAAAATAATCTGTGGCCTCACCGGTACTCGTCGTGCCGGTGCGATAGACCACTTTGTCAAAGGTATCCACTTCCGGGCGATACACCGTGCCGTTACGCCAGTGCGTACCACTGACTCGAATTAAACGTTGACCGTTCATGCACAGCATGTCGGTGTCGTCATACTTCACCCCCGTGGCCTTGCCATCGACAATGTGAGAGGCCCCACAGCGGTGAATCGAGGCACTCATGCCGGATAAACCAAACCCCACCCCCATCAGGCCGTTACCGCCCTGGCTGTTGTAGGTCACGGCCAACTCGGGGCTCATCCCCGCCACACCGGCGGGCACCGAAATCGGCAAGGTGTAGTTCGCTGCGCCCGAATCAGAGACGGAAAAACGCCCTGGGGTCACACCGGGGTATTCTGCCCATACGGGCAAACAACTCATCGCCAGTGTGAAAAAAACGAGTACAAGAAAAAACCGAGACATCCTACCCATACTTAACAACCTTGTCATAGTTTATTTCCAATACAAGGACGAATTATTAAATACAATTAACACAAACAAAAGTTAAATTTGTTATTTTTTATCAGATTTATGGTTTAAGCCCATGCATTCATCGGCTTAGGGGCTTTAATTAACCATTAATGATAATAAATCAGGGTAAACGGTTAATATGATTGACTTTTTACCGGGAAAAAGACAATTCCTAACGATTTTGACTGTCAGTAGTTGGGAAATTTAAGTCAAATATCCGCTTAAAAAACAAAAAATATCAGAACATCTAAATGAATTGATTAAAATATTGGTTTTAAAATCTAATCCAATTCAATAATTTGGGTCCCTGTAGGGCCTATACCCGTCTCCTGATACTCAACATATTCCTCTTTGGCCCAGATGAAATGAGGTGTATTTGCGGGTGCGATATAGCTGTTTCCCTGTTCTACAGCAATCAACTTGCTTTCATCAAAGATTTCACCAAATCCCACATATAAGGTGCCGGACAATATTGTGCTTAGTCGTTGATCGGGATGAGTATGAGGGGGAATTTTTGTACCCGGATTCAACTTGACTCTGATTGCATACAACCCCTGCTTTTGCTCAGAACCTGTTACCCATGTGAATTCTAGCCCGCGGATCGGTGGCGGTGAAATCCAGTTTAGTTTTTCTGCTTCAATTGGCTCCGGGAGTCCGTCATCCGCTGTTGCCTGATAGACAATCAGCAAACAAATTCCGATCCTGGCAATGAATTTTTTAATCATGGTTTTAGATTACATTTGTGCAACAATTTTAACTCTATTATGAATAAACCCATAATCAGTGTATGATCTTTGCAAGATTATAAGAATTACGACTGCGTTTGACGGTTTTAACATTGATGTGAGTGAGTTAAGGGATGGTGGGTCCTAACGACATAGACGCTTGGTTGGCACAACTGGGGTTGGGTCAATACGTCGAGCTATTTAAAGAAAACGATGTAACACTTAGCGTCCTGCCTTATTTAAGCGATGAAGACTTGCAGGAACTCGGCATATCACTTGGGCATCGGCGTATTCTAGCTGCTGAAATTAAGAAACTTAATCCTGCAGATTTATCTGAAGATCCAACACCAATAACAAAAGATTCGGAGGAAGATGCCGAACGTCGCCAACTTACCGTGGTGTTTTGTGATTTGGTGGGTTCAACTTTACTGACCCAACAGCTTGATCCGGAAGAAATGCGCGAGGTATTACGTCAATATCAAAACACTGTTACGGCAGCAGTGAGACGTTATCAGGGTTATGTAGCCCGTTTTGTCGGTGATGGCACATTATCGTATTTCGGTTGGCCCCGGGCTTACGAAGACCAGGCAGAAAGAGCTATTCGTGCCAGCCTGGATATCGTCGATAAAGTGAAACAATTAGAAGTGCCCGAATTCAGTAGGTTACAAGTTCGCATCGGTGTCGACACCGGTTTAGTGGTTGTCGGTGATTTAATCGGAGAAGTAACTTCAGATTTAAATACTGTTGTGGGTGACACACCTAATCGGGCTGCCCGCTTACAAAGCCTGGCTCAACCTGATGAAATTGTTATTGGTGCCAATACTAAAGATTTGCTTGGCTCGACTTTCGAACTTCAGTCCATTGGCCCACAAGAATTAAAAGGTTTTGATGATGATGTATTGGCATGGAATGTTGTTGGAGAGCGTGAGGCAGATAGTCGCTTTGAAGCGGTTAGAGGCAAAACACTCGCTAATCTGGTTGGGCGCGAACATGAGTTGGGATTATTAAAGGAGCGTTGGCAACTAGCCAAAGATGGTGAAGGTCAGATCGTTTTGTTATGCGGAGAAGCCGGTATTGGCAAATCGCGATTAGCACGAGACTTTAAGTTGGCGATTAGTCGTGACTTGCGCTTCTGTTTAAGTTATCAATGTTCGCCGCATCACACAAATAGTGCATTTTTTCCCATTATTCAGCGTCTGCAGCGAGCCGTGGTTTTCAAAACTACTGACTCGCTTGATGACAAATTGGATAAACTGGAAAAATCATTACAGCTGTGGGGCAGCGATCCTGAAAAAGTTGCTCCTCTTTTCGCACAGCTTATGTCTGTACCCGGCGAGCAACGCTACGGGACAATGGAACTTAATCCACAGCAACTCAGACAACGCACTATCGAAGCCATGAGTGAGCAAATCCTGGCTTTAAGCCAGCGCCGCCCGGTTTTTGTGTTGGTTGAAGATGCTCATTGGATTGACCCTTCGATGATGGATTTTGTCAGCGAATTAATGCCCAGAATCACGCAGCAGCCAATCATGATTTTGGTTACTTATCGCCCGGAAAACATACCATACTGGCCAACTCACCCGCATCTAACCTCGATTTCACTTAGCCGGTTAGGCCGTAAACATGCAGCACTAATTGCGCATTCGGTTGGTGGCCAGGAGTTAATGGATGTCATGATTGAGAAAATTGTTCAACGTGCTGACGGTATCCCGCTTTATATCGAAGAATTGACCAAATCTGTGATTGAAAGTTTTTCATCCTCAACATCAGTCGACTCAAGTATTATTCCTCCCACCCTGCAATTATCATTAATGGCCCGATTGGACCGCCTTGATCAAGCCAAGGACATTGCACAAATCGGCGCTGTGATCGGTCGAGAGTTTTCTTATGACTTACTTCACTCGATTTCAGCGAAAACTGATGATGAGCTGAAGTCTGGCCTGGAAAAACTGCTTGATGCGGGATTGATTTTTAAACGCGGGGTGACACCTAATGAAATTTACACTTTTAAACATTCATTAGTGCAGGATACCGCCTATGACACCATCCTGATCAGTCGACGTCGACGTTTACATGGCCATATTGTTGAGATTTTGGAAACGGATTCAACCAAATCATCAAACGCGACATCTAATTTACTTGCTCATCATGCTTTTCATGCCGAGCTATGGGAAAAAGCATTTTTCTACCTGCAGGATTCAGGTCGCAAGGCCATGGATCGCGCTGCTGTGCGTGAAGCAGTTGCTTTATTCGAACAGGCTTTAATTGCTGGCTCGCATTTGCCTGAAAAAAATAACTCATTAAAACATGATATCGACTTGCGTTTTGATTTACGTAATGCGTTGTGGTCCATCGGTGAATTTGAACGTATCTTGACCACACTTGCAGAGGCCAAACGCCTGGCTGAAAAATTAGACGACCCGGTCAGAATTGGTTGGACTTCAGTATTCTCAAGTGCCAGCTTGTGGCAACTGGGACGTAGTGATGAAGCATTGGCTGAAGCTAATAGTGCAATCAAAATTAGTCAAACAGCTGATGACTTGCCCTTGAAAGTCGGGTCGCAGTTTTACTTGGGCTGTGCCACTATCACTTCTGGTGATTGTCTCGGGGCTGAAGCCATTTTTCAAAAAATCTGTGACGATCTGGGCGGCGAAATGGATTATGAACGCTGCGGTTTACCCTTTTTACCGGCCGTCATTTCCCGCTCATGGATAGTCTGGGCATTGGCGGAACGTGGCGAGTTTGAACAAGCTGAAAAGCTCGGTGATGAAGCACTGGCCATTGCCAAAAAGGTCAATCACCCCTTTAACATTGCTCATATTTATTATGATCTGGGCTACTTTTATTATATTAAAGGCGAGACACAAAAGGCAGTCGATACGCTTGAACAGGCCGTTGATATTATTGTTGAGTGGGGGCTTACTTATTTATCACCTTTTATAACCGGCTTTCTGGGTTATGCCTATGCGCTTAATGGCGAGCATTCCAAAGCGCTCAGTACATTAGAAACAGCACTGGCTGCTTATAAATCCATTGGCCTGGGTTTATTCCGTTCATTGGTTCAGGTTTATATGGGCAAAGCATTATTATTGGACAATCAGATAGAACAAGCTTTTGAACAATGCGAACGGGCTCTGGCATTAGCCCGTAAGAGAAAGGAACGCGGCCATGAAGCTTATGCATTACACGTGCTTGGTGAAATCACCGCACATCCTGATTTTTTAAACAAACAGCTTGCGGTTAACTATTTTAACGATGCGCTGGAAATTGCCAAGGAACTCGGCATGCGACCTTTGGAAGCTCAATGTTATAAAAGTTTAAATCTTTACTGCCAAAACGAGTAAAACACACAAGGTTAGAACAAAAATGATCAAAAAAATAATAGTTAATGATCTGAACATACACCTGTGCGTTATAACTACCTATAACGAACCTCTCACCGAAAATTATTTACGTTGTTCTTTCTAAGCTTATGGAACCATCAGAAAAGCGCATCTTTCTCAGCTATGGACATGATCATTATGCTGAAGTTGTCGTTCAATTAAAGGCCGATTTAGAGAAGCATGGTTATCAAGTCTGGTTCGATTTAGATAGACTCAAGGCTGGAACCAACTGGGAAGCTTACATAGAAGAAGGTATTGATTGGGTCTGTGCTGCACAAGAAAATGGTCATTTTGTGATAGTAATGACACCCCATTCTGTGCGCAGACCTGATGGTTTTTGCCGCAGAGAAATTCTTCGCTCCCAAGAGCGTAAAATCCAACTAATACCGATACTTCTTGCGCCTTGTGAGGCCCCAATATCAATTGCCCATCTGCAGCATATAGATATGCGGGAATGTTTACCCTTCGATAAAGAAAATCTGCGTTACCAGAAAAGGGTTGATGAATTAGTAGAGGCACTTGAAAAGCGTAATCTGGATAATCTGGGTAGACAAAGTCTTTTGCAAGTCGCCTTTAAGCCTATTTATTTCAATAAAACAATAGATGACCATCATCGACATTTTGTTGGCCGTCAATGGATTATCAATGATATTAAGAACTGGCTGAGCGATGACAATGCAGCGAAAGTCTTTTGGCTGGCAGGATTACCTGGTTGCGGTAAAACAGCTATCGCTTCATGGTTAGGTAAAGAAGAACCTGCAGTGATTGCCACACACTTATGCAAGTTTACTAATAAAAGCTCATTGGACCCGGTTCGATTTGTAAAAAGCCTGGCCTATCATTTATCAACACAGCTTCCAGATTATTCGGCTGCACTTATATCTAAGGGCCTGAAAGAGCTGTCCAGTGATAGCCAAAAAGATGCTGGAACGATTGCCGATGATTTTATAGTCAAGTTACTTCCCCCGAATGAGAAACGCAGAATAATCGTAATCGATGGTCTTGATGAGGCCACGATTAATGGCACTAATCCATTTACCAGACTCATTAAGAATCATTTGATTAATACGCCTCAATGGTTAAGAATTTTTGTTACCAGCAGGATTGAACCTGAAATCCAATATGACCTTCAGGGTTTTAAAGCGAAAATACTAGATACCTCTGCCAAGGAAAACCAGGCTGACGCTCGCCAATACATAAAAGACAAAATTACCCTAACTGCCGATTATTCTGATCAAAAAAGATTGATTGAGCAGAAGCTTCTTGAGGATAGTGAAGGGAGTTTTCTCTACCTGGATTTAGTTAGAAAAGAACATCATACAGGTCTAATAAACCTAGAAGACATTATCAACCTCCCTATGGGCGTTGGAGGCAAGTACAGTCAATTTTTTGATCGTCAGTTTAACGACACAGATACGTATAAAACGATTCTTAAACCAGCCTTGTCGGTCATTTTTGCTGCACGTGAACCTATTAAGATCGAGGTTCTTGCTCAATTATTAAAATGGTCCGAGGATCAAGCCTATGATTGTTGCGCCACACTTGGCTCAATGTTCGTGGATGATCAGGGATATTGTCAAGCGTTTCATAAATCGCTACTGGAATGGATAATTGATAGAAAAAAAGCCGGGCCTTATCGTATTAATCCAGCGGATGGAGAACATTTAATAGCTACTCAAGGATTATCCATTCTTCAGGATTCACCTGAGAATATGCCTGTGTATTTAATTAAGCATTTACCCTCACACTTGAGTTCTATGGAGCAGGGTGAAATAAAAATTGTAAACCTGTTGCTTAATTTTGACTGGTTAAGTCTTAAACTGGAACAAACAGATATATTCTCAGTATTAGCTGATTTCGAGCTCTTAACTAATTCAGATAACCAGTCAGTAAAGTTAGTTGAATCGGCCCTGCGCCTCTCAGTCAAAGCACTTGTTGAGGACAAAGCACAGTTGTCCTCGCAGCTTGTTGGCAGGCTGATGTCTTACTCAATTCCTGAGATTAGCGAATTACTAAACAAGGCTGGAAAATGGAATAAACAACTCTGGTTGCAACCTCTTACTCCAACCTTAAATCCTCCTGGAACAAATCTTGTCACACAACTGGATGAACCTTCTGGATACATTCGTAAGATTGCTATCTCCGATAATACTGAGAGGGTGGCATACGCTGTAAATGATGAACAAAATAATGTTGCTGCCAAAGTGAAGCTGTGGAATGTCAGAGAAAATAATCCACCAACAACGCTATCAGATCTGTCAACAACAGCATTGGCTTTATCCGCGGATGGATCAACACTTGCGATTGCTCATGAAGGTCGGGTGTCGATTTTTGATGTAAGTGATACCGAAAAATCTCAACTATTATCTTTTGATACAAATACAAAAATCATTGAACAAATTTGCTTTTTTTCAACAAATAAATTGAGTGTTTTAGCCAAGCCGGGGGAAATTCAAACCTGGGTGATTTCAGACAATGACGCTGAAAAAATAGAAACTTTTAAACTCCCACAGGAATTTTATTATGAAATATCTAATAAAACGACTGCCTATGCACCTCAAAAACATCGATTATTTACCGGTGCAGGGTTTATTTCAGCACAACAATTTGACGAATGGGATGTTTTATCTGAGTCTGTCCACAACTCAACAAAGCTTGGCCGTTTTTGGTCACTTGCCATAAGCCCTGATTGCAAGTCATTAGTGATAGAAAAGAAGTCGCTCGAAATTGAGGTGTGGAAAAAACATGGGAATGAATACTCTTGTCTATGCGAACTTGGTGGTCATGGATTTGTGCTTAGTGATTTAGCAGTTACAACAACTGGCTCACATGTATTATCGGCAACCCCCAGTGAAATCAAGCTATGGAATACAAAACCGGGCCTTCCAAGATCAATAAAACCGAGATCTGAGGATTATATCAATAAACTGGCAATCAGTATTGATGGTAAATCAGGTCTTGCCAAGACCTCGAAGGATAACTGGAAGTCTATAAATATAGTACAGCGAAATCTATCTGCTTCAAATTTACCTCAAAACACACACTTAATGAATAAGTATTATGACTCAGCCAAGTTGATGCTCGCTACGCCAGAGGGTTTATTATTTAAAGAAAACAATAAAGTTATTGAGACACCCATTGCGGGAGACACAATAGCTATTACACAAGATGGTGAAAATGCAATTACAGCCTCAGGCGATGATTGTATTGTTTGGAATATTGATACTAGGCGTATACATACTCGAATCACTAATTGTATAGATTCGACATTTAAAGTCGTTGCTGTATATCCTGACGGAAAGCACCTTGCCACATCCATTGGCAATCCGTCTTGTGTCATGCTGTGGGATCTTAAAAATGGAAAACTAATTGGTAAGCTCACTGGTGCAACCTGGTACATTGATTGCCTTACTGTGGCATCTACAGTCTATGGTTTGAGGGTTGTGGGTGGTTCAAGGGACAAAATAGTAAGGGTGTGGGACCCTGAACAGGAACAGCCATTACTCGAGCTAAAAGGCCATACCTATACCATTTCTGATGTTCAGGTATTGCAAGGAGGTGAACTTCTGGCCTCTTGCGGTGGTGATAATACTCTCAGGCTATGGGATCTGGAAACAGGGGAATGCCTCAATGTCTACACAGCAGATGCCTGGTTAATGTCTTGTGTTGTTACACCAGATGGTGAACAAATCTTAGCCAGCGACATGGGCAATAATCTACATTTTCTCGAAATAGTCGATAAAAATTCGACCTACTAAGGAAGTTGAATCATGTCACACGAAGAAGAAGCTATAGCCAAAGTACAGGCTAAAGCGGCCGAATCAAAAGGAGCTGATGGTTTAAAAAAGCACCATACATGGACGATTGTCGATATGGATGAACGTATTTTTGTTTTTGTGCTTCTGCTGGCTTTTATTGGCTTAATCGGTATCTGGACCATGGCAACATCTCATTTAGTGCTTTATGGTTCGCTAGTAGTTGTCTTTTTGCTATTGATTTTGTGGGGTGTGGTGAGGATTAAACGAATACAAAACGTTAGAGAACAACGAGCTGAGCAGGCAAAGTCTTGGAAATCTGAGAATTAGGCAATATGACTAAATACATGGTCATCGAATCTTTTAAACCCGGTAGGGTAGATGCTATTTATAATCGCTTTGATGAAAAAGGGCGGATGCTGCCAGACGGTCTGATGTATATTGATTCATGGTTATCTTCTGATCGAACATGCTGTTACCAATTGATGGAAACTGACAACTACAACTTGTTCGAGATTTGGATTGCAAAATGGGATGATTTAACCGATTTTGAAATAATCGAGTTAATAGATTCTCCAACTAAAGCAACCTGATACAAGCACGATGAGTATTCGAGTTCTCTGTTGTACAAAAAAGGATATCGACCTTTTGTTACCACTGGTTGCCGCTTATCACCAGTTTGAGTCACTAACAACATCCCCGAAGGATAGAGAATTCGCAATCAAACAATTGTTAGCCGATCATCTACTCGGGAGTATTTGGTTAATATTTAATGAAGATGAATTAGCCGGGTATATTGTTCTTTGTTATGGTTATAGCATTGAGTTTGGTGGCAGGGATGCGTTTATTGATGAGTTCTATTTGATTGAAAACCAACGTGGAAAAGGCATAGGAAAACAGGTGATTAAGTTGATGCATGATCAAGCACTGAAAATTGGTATAAAGGCACTTCACTTAGAAGTTGCCAACGACAATCAAATCGCGCGTGAGTTTTACTCCAACCTGGGTTTTGAACTACGAAATAAATACTCACTAATGTCTTTGTCAATAGATTCCCCCGGGTAAACCCGGGGTGCTTACCGTAACAGCCTTTCAGGCTGATCCGATCAACATCGCACCTTATTAAATCAGCGATGTTCAATCTATATACACTCATTCATCCACGGACAAATCCGGCATTGAATTATAGTATTAAAGAGTCGGGACAAGCCCGTGGTATTCTGCCGCTTACGCGAACGCTAATAACTTAATACCTAGGCTCGTTAACCAACTTAAAATACCAATCTTACGAACATTTTGTTTTAAGCATTTAAATGGATAGCAATCAACACTATAAATCACTGGAAAATATGTATCTGGCTGCCCCGGTCAATAAGATTTACTTACCGACAATTAAAGTTGCAAACGCACAAGCCACGATTGAAATAGCAATAGATTCTCGTTATCACCATTCTGCCGGTGCAGTGCATGGCTCGGTCTATTTCAAAATGTTGGATGACGCAGCATTCTTTGCGGCTAATTCACTCGAAGATCAAGTATTTGTGTTGACGACCTCCTTCACCACCTATTTAACCCGGCCTGTTTCAGAAGGCTCATTACGTTCAGTTGGCAAAGTCGTAAATCAAAACAAATCACAAATTATCGCAGAATCAATCGTCTATGACAGTAATAATAAAGAGATCGGACGTGGCAACGGTGTTTTTGTGCGTGGAAAATTTCCACTTGCTGATGTTTTGGGTTATGGGTGCTAGGATCCCCTAGGATAACAGATGAAACCATTCTACCGCTGGTCCATACTTATCCTTTTAATCACGGCAGCCATAGGATGCTATGCAATTGGTTTTATCGCCGGTGCTGGATTATTCATTGTAATCGGCTTGGTATTTGAATTTTTGTTTTGGGCAGGAATCTTTAGTGCTACTAAAAAACGACAAAATAAATAGGAGAACAGATGGCAATAAAACGAATCTGGCACGGTTGGACAAGTCATGAGAATGCAGATACTTACCTAAATTTGCTGCATAATGAAATTTTTCCTGGCATCGAAGCCAAACAAATTCCTGGTTACCAAAGTATCGAGTTATTACGCTGTGAGCGTGAGGATGAAGTCGAATTCATCACTATTATGACTTTTGACTCTTTACAGAATGTAATAGACTTTCAAGGTGAAGATTATGCTCGCTGTTATGTACCCGATGCAGCCCAAAAAGTATTAAGGCGCTGGGATGAGTATTCACAACATTATGAATTTATAGAAAAAAGAGAATATTGAGTTTGTCTGAAGATATTAGACAAAAAGCGCTTTGCTTTGAGCAATCACATAAAATCCGCCAGGCTACCAAAAATTTTTGGAAACGAGTACATTTAAACACTTAAATCAACAAATAGCCCAGTGTGTGCTTTTTTAAGTAAATTAAAAACTTGAAACCTGTCTCAAGGAATCTATGCATTTAACATTGAAACATAGAATAGCCAGGATTTATTTTAAAACCATAAACGCTTTGCATCACCCTTTTGTTAAACATGGCGCCGATGATCCCTATCACGGTGTTTTTCAGACCCTTATCTCTTTGACCCAAACCATCGACTCACCTTCAATTCTTGAAGTTGGTTCCAGAAACGTTACCGGCATCACTCGCAGAGAGTTATTTAAAAATTGTGAACATTATGTCGGCTTTGATGTGCTTGAAGGCCCTGGGGTTGATGTGGTCGGTGACGCTCATCTGCTATCAAACTATTTCTCTACCAATGAATTTGACTTTGTCTATTCAATCTCTGTGTTTGAACATTTATTGACCCCATGGAAAGCTGTTCTCGAAATCAACAAAGTATTGAAAACCGGTGGCTATGTATTTTTGTCAACCCATCCGGTCTGGCCGGCACATGAATTGCCCTGGGATTTTTGGCGTTTTCCAAGTCAAGGATTTCATTCCTTGTTTAATCAATACACCGGTTTTGAAATCATTGATAACATCGAAGGTTTGCCTTGTAAAATTTATTCTCTTGTTGACGATGGACCAACGCAAACTAATTGGCACAATACTTTGAATCAAGGCGTTGCGGTTATTGCTAAAAAAGTAGCTGACTATCGCAGTGATTTGCTTAAATGGGATGTGAAAACGGACAAGATTTTGGATACCATGTACCCTGAGAATAAGTCACAATAATAGATTCAACAATTAAAACTTAAATTAACGGAAAACAATCAATGATCGCTAACATATTTGTAGGCTTGGTAGCCCTAATCCACATTTACGTTCTGTATCTAGAAATGTTTCTCTGGGATAAACCACGAGGCCTTCGTGCATTTGATTTAACTCAGGAACTTGCAACCCAAACAAAAACCTTGGCCGCTAACCAGGGTTTATATAATGGCTTTCTTGCTGCCGGACTAATCTGGGGCTTAATCTTGGGGGATTCTGGCACTGCAATTAAGATTTTCTTTTTGTGCTGTGTTTTGGTGGCCGGTATTTTTGGTGCCTGGTCAACCAAAAAGATTAAGATTCTATATATCCAGTCTGTCCCGGCAGCCATAGCACTTGCGTTGTTATTTTTTAGTTAAAAATAGCCTAATTTATGCAGCTGTACGGTAGAACTACCTCTTACAATGTGCAAAAAGTTTTATGGTTGCTAACGGAACTGAATCTGGACTTTAAGCATATTGAATGTGGAGGTCGGCACGGCGGGTTAGATTCAGAACAGTTCCTGGCACTTAATCCTTTGGGCAAAGTACCTGTGCTTATTGATGATAATAAGATTATTCGCGAATCAAATACTATCTTACGCTATCTTGCGGCCAGTTATGGCGGAAAATCATGGTGGTTTGATGAACCTTATAAAAGATCCCAATATGAAATCTGGATGGACTGGTCTATCGATGTTTTTGAGCCCGCCTTTGTCGGTGTATTCTGGGGTTATTACCGAACACCTGACAGCCAAAGAGACTGGAACCATATCAAGGCAAGCCAACGTAAGTGTCAGGATTGCCTTTCAATAATGAACAACCAACTTAAAAACGCTGATTATCTTTGCGCAAATACAATTTCATTAGCGGATATTTCAATTGGCGTATTTATATATCGATTAGTTGAAATTGATCTGGATATAGCTCTGCCTGAAAAAGTCCATGATTGGTATTTGAAATTACTCTCACGAAACGGTTACAAAACATATGTAATGAGTGATTTTTCTGAATTGAAGGGTCGGTTGCAATATTGAAATGAAACTCCCCCCATAAACGGCGGGGTATCTATTTCCCCGTGACAAGCTAGCTCTCGCTAGCGATTAAAAGACTAAATCAGGGCAAGAATAATCATTGCCCAGGAAAAAGCGATTTAGCCGGCTTTCAGTTATCAATTGCTACAATTGGCTTATTACGCTATCTTTGTGTGCCACCAAGGAATATGCCATGAAAAAAATTATAGTGACCATTTTATTTTTTCTGCCTGTCTCTATCTTTGCCGCAGATGGTGAAACATTGACTAATATGGTCGCCCTACCCACCAATCAAACTGTCATCACAGAAGAAGGTGCGTTTGAACCGGATGAAAGTGGCAGCTACAGCATTCGATTGTACGACACCGATCCGGGTAATCCAGATACTATTCTTTATCGAAGCGGAATTATTCGGCCTCGAATGGGTATGTTAGAAAAGGTACAAGTTACCGATATTAACGGCGATGAAGAAATGGAAATCATTGTTCTATTGCGTTCAACCGATGACATTAACTCTCAAATGGCAGATATTTATTCTTTTAGCAACAATGAACTTAAACTATTAAACACGGTGAGCAATCTGGTTGCTGATCGTGATCCACTACAACAAATTCGGCAAAACAATTAACAATATTGATCACTACTCTTTCGGTTTTGAAAACTCTTTAACAGTATCCATAGCCCCAAGGCTGCAATTAAGTGTTTGAGCGTATGCCCGCTGATAATTCCTAAAGCTAAAAAAGTTTCCCTATCAAAATGTTCGAATAGTTTTGCTGCCGCGTAGCAAAATAATAACCACCAATATGCATGAACATGGCTAAATCTGGATTTAAAGAAAATCAAAATGATTGGAATACTGGCCATTGGTAAAAACTGTACCAACCCATAAAATCTCAAATCACCGTGACCTGCGTTTTCTGTCCAGATCCAGTAAATCACAGACATCGCTCCAAGTATTAATGCCGGCCAAAAAACCAGTTTTGCAAATTTCAGGCAAACAAACTCAGCCAAGATGATTGAAATCAAACTCATCATTGCGATAGCAATTGGCAACCTGTCCCAAAATAAAGTTTGATTGTATGGTGAGATGTGATAATAAGCAGAACCGAGCGCGGTCAAAGCAATGCCCAAAAATAGAAACAGATAAGCATGTTTAAATTCATCGACAATATTTAACTGGCCGTTAAACAATTGTTTTAAACCCTGTAAACCAATCACCAGAAAAAAAACATTTGATGTTACGTCTGCAAAGTTCGGCACCAAGTAAAGTTTACGTTGATCCGCAAATAAATGGTAATCCGGGTCTTGAGGGATAGACCCATGAAAAAAAGCAGAAACGATAACGACCATGCAAATTAAAATAATCGCGATAATGCCGAATTTTTGCCGCTGAGACATAGACCAACAAACTTTTAAAACTCTGAATTATAGTCTTTACTATGGTCATCTGGCTTTGCTTTATATCTTTCGGTTTTTAGTAATATATAGTTATTTTTCTACTTAATCCGACTTGTAGTGAAATCGAAAAGCTTCGGAAAAACCAATAACTACCCCACTGGTAATGACAAGAGGTACAGTAGTACGGACTAGCATAAATAATATTAACCAGGAAATGAAACGGGCATTGAGTAATGGCCTTATTTAATAGTGTCATTTGGCTTCCCAGTAAAAAAGTCCATAATCGGTCTGACATGCCTCATTTCAAATAGTTTCCCATCCCCCTACCTGGGGGAGTTAGAGGGGGTAAATGATCATGAGTCAATTCTTTCAGTCAGTACTATTTTGTTCAAAAGAAACGTCGAAAAAACTCGCAAGAACAAAAAGAAATAATCTACTGATTCTTATGCTGCTTTAATGCTGCGTTTCTTTAAATGTACCAACAATAATGAAATGGCGGCAGGCGTTATGCCTGGTATACGTGAAGCTTGGCCGATGGTTGTAGGTTTTTGCTGGTTTAGTTTTTGACACACTTCTGCCGATAGCCCTTTAACGTTGGCGTAATCTAAATCTTCCGGCAATCGAGTTTGTTCATTGCGCTTAAGTTTTTCAATTTCTGTTTTTTGGCGTTCGATATAACCCGAGTAACGCGCCTGAATTTCAAGTTGCTCTGCTACTTTCTCATCACTCACGCCTTCTCCTGCTCCCGGTAATTGCAGTAATTGCCGATAGGATACCTCTGGACGTTTTAGCAATTCACTCGTACGTATTTCTGTTTTAAGCGGTTGCCCCAACACTTGTTCAATCTGATCCTGATTCTCTTGATTTGGTCGAATAAAAGTGCTGGCCAAGCGGGCCTGTTCATTTTCAATCGCATCGCGTTTTTGGCTAAAAACCTGCCAGCGTTGATCATCTACTAAACCCAACTCACGAGCCTTTTCAGTTAAACGTAAATCTGCGTTATCTTCGCGTAGCATCAAGCGGTATTCAGCACGTGAAGTGAACATGCGGTAGGGTTCATTGGTACCACGGGTGATTAAATCATCTATCATCACGCCGATGTAAGCTTCATCACGCCTTGGCGTCCAGGGGGTGTGGCCTCGAATCTTTAATACGGCGTTTAACCCCGCAATCAATCCCTGCCCTGCTGCTTCTTCATAGCCTGTGGTGCCATTGATTTGCCCTGCGAAATACAGGCCGCTTAAATGTTTGGTTTCAAGTGTCGGTCTTAAATCACGCGGATCAAAAAAATCGTATTCAATCGCATAGCCAGGGCGGGTGATTAATGCTTTTTCAAACCCTTTGATACTGCGCACATAATCGATTTGCACCTCAAATGGCAGACTGGTGGATATCCCATTGGGATAAATTTCTGTTGTATCCAGGCCTTCCGGCTCAATAAATATTTGATGCGAATCTTTATCGGCAAAGCGTACAACTTTATCTTCAATCGACGGACAATAACGTGGGCCCACGCCTTCGATATTGCCACTATACATGGCCGAACGGTCAATATTGGCACGAATAATTTCGTGGGTTTTTTCGTTGGTATACGTAATGTGGCAATCAATTTGTCGTGGGTGATCTGCTGCTTTGCCCAAAAACGAAAAACTCGGCACCGGATCATCGCCCGGTTGAGCTTCTAAAGCTGAATAATCGATAGATCGTCCATCTATACGCGGCGGTGTTCCAGTTTTTAAGCGTTCAACTTTGAAGGGTAATTCACGTAATCGTATCGCCAAAGCACTTGATGGTGCATCCCCGGCACGGCCTCCCGCAAACTGCTGATCGCCAACATGGATTTTTCCACCCAAAAAAGTACCCGTGGTCAACACTACTGCTTGTGCATAAAACTCCACACCCAGTTGCGTCTTAACGCCAATAACACGGTCTTGCTCAATGATCAAATCATCAACGGATTGCTGAAACAGGGTTAGATTAGCTTGATGTTCGACCACTTTGCGAATCGCCTGTTTATATAAAACCCGGTCAGCCTGGGCGCGTGTTGCCCTGACCGCAGGACCTTTGCGCGAATTCAGAATCCGAAATTGAATTCCCCCTTTATCAATGGCCCGGGCCATCTCTCCGCCCAGTGCATCTATTTCTTTAACAATATGACCTTTGCCAATGCCACCAATGGCCGGATTACAGGACATTTGACCGATAGTTTCGATATTATGCGTCACTAATAAGGTCTTCGTTCCCATACGCGCGCACGCCAAAGCCGCCTCGGTGCCGGCATGACCGCCACCAACCACAATGACTTCGAATTGGTCTGGATATCGCATGGAAATAAAGAAAAAAGCTGAACTGTATATTTTTGTGCTTTATATCGTTGATTTCAAGCGAATTTTTTTGATTTATATTCAATTAACCGCCCATTAAGCCTGTCTGAAACATAATCACGTTACAATTACCCTGTCATATATATTTGTGACCAGTAGTAACAATGGAGCACAACATGTCTATATTAAAAAGTTTGGTCTTAAGTTTAGCTTTAACATTTAACCTGGCTTTTGCAGACGGTGGCAGCCCTGGTGGAAAAAGCCAGTATTCACATTTGCCCGATGATTTTGATAAAGCGGTTGAATCCATCGAGGCCGAAGATTATTCCATGGCAATCAAGCAACTGGAAAGCCTGGAAAATTCCAGGCCAAATGACGCTGATGTGTTGAATTTATTGGGTTTCAGCCACCGGAAATTGAAAGATTTTACTTTTGCTGAAGAATATTATATACGCGCATTAGCCATTGACCCCGAACACAGAGGGGCTAATGAATACCTGGGCGAACTTTATTTGCAAACCGACCGCTTAGAAAAAGCAGAGGAACGTTTGAAAGTACTCAAAAAAGCCAGCTTTCTGCCCAACAAACAATACCGGGACTTAAAAAAAGCGATTCGCAACTATAAAAAACAAAATTCTTAGTTGTCTTTATATTAGGGTTCGCGTAAGCGACTCTGTTGTCTTAATTGAATTGCCTTTGCTTTTGTTCATTTAACCTAAGGTTATAATGGATATACGGAATAGGAGAATTGATATGAAAAGACACACAACGTTTGAACTTAAAGGTTTGTCTCTTGCTTGCATTTTTTTGGTGAGTACGTTTTTACCCCAACACAGCCACGCAATTTGCCGTGACTTGGTCCCTACCGATGCTTATTACAAGAGTTGGAAACACTGTTGTGATATGGATACAACAGTTCCTCATAGTTATTGGATTCACAGAACTGATAAAACACAAACTAGAAGTTATACAGGCAGCTGTGCGTACCATGGCGTTCAAGAGGTAATAAAAGAACCCGTTTGTCGTAATTTGGCGCCTGGAGAGAAGTATTATGATCAATGGAGACGCTGTTGCGATGAAGGAACTGGTAGCAGGTGGTGGAAACGCTACTCTGGGGATGTTGAAGGAACTTGGTATAAAGAGGATTGTAGGCATTACGAAATCTACCCATAGAGTATTAGAATATTATTCGATCTTAGACTGATCATTACACTGCTCGCTTCTGCCATGTGTATAGTTTTAAAAAAGCCGGACATATGCATTTCCTTGGCCGGCAATTTTTCAAGCTGCAATTTGTGCTTTAAGTTTATTCAAATCATTAGTGAAAGAGCGAATGCCTTGGGCCAGCTTTTCGGTAACCATAGGGTCTTGATTTAATTGCCAACGAAAAGTTTTTTCATCAAGCGGGGTTGATGGCACTTGATCGACGCTTTCCGGATCAAGTTTAAGAGGAAGTTCACCCTGTGTTTCGCTCAATTCTTGCATCAGTTGGGGTGAGATGGTTAATAAATCACAACCGGCTAATTCACAAATTTCACCGATGTTGCGAAAGCTGGCGCCGAGAATAATCGTGTCATAGTTATTGGATTTGTAGTAGTTGTAAATTTGTTTGACTGAAATTACTCCCGGGTCGGTCTCGGCTGTATAGTCCTCACCGGTGGTTTTTTTGTACCAGTCAAGCACCCTGCCTACAAATGGCGAAATCAAGGTAACGCCTGCATCGGCGCAGGCAATGGCCTGTGGTAAGCCGAACAACAAGGTTAGATTGCAATGAATACCCTGCTTCTCAAGCTGCTCGGCAGCTTTGATACCCTCCCAGGTTGAAGCGACTTTGATCAAAATGCGCTGCCTGTCTATCCCGTTTTGATCATAAAGACCAATGATGCGCCGGGCACGTTCAATAGTTGCTTCGGTGTCGAAGGATAATCGGGCGTCAATCTCGGTTGAGACTCGCCCGGGAATAATCGCTAAAATCTCTTTGCCTACATCAACAGCAAGCTGGTCTACAGCAAGGTTTAACTGCATATCATCGCCTGGCTTTTCTGCAGCTTTTGCCCGGGCAGATTCCATGAAATGTATATATTGCGGTAATTGTGCTGCTTTGAGTAATAATGATGGATTTGTGGTTGCATCCTGCGGCTTAAATTTTTTAATCGCTTCAATATCACCCGTGTCAGCAACGATGGTGCTGTATTGCTTTAATTGTTCAAATAATGTGCTCATGTGTTTTCTCTTAGCTTTTCAAATCACAGATTCGAATAGTTCTAGTTTTGGGTGGCCGTTATAAATGCCTTCTGGCGTTTTGCCTGCGTTTGCATGGGCTTTACGGAAGGATTCAGATTTGGTCCAGGCGATAAAGCTATCTTCATCTTGCCAGATTGAATGCGAGGCATATAACACGACACCATCTTCTTCCGGCCCCCGCAATAACTGAAACGATTTAAATCCCGGCACTTGATCGAGATAGGATTGCCGATTTTTCCAGATTTCAACAAACTCCTGTTCTCTGGCCTGATTTACTTGAAAACGATTCATCGCTAAATACATATTTTTTTCTTCCGATTATTTGCCAATACAAAAGGTTGAGAATATTTTGCCTAATAAATCATCACTGGTAAATTCCCCGGTGATCTCATTTAACGCTTGTTGAGCTTGTTTGAGGTCTTCTGCCAATAACTCCCCTGCCCCGGTTTGTTTTAAAACCCTAAGTCCATTATTGATATTGCGTTGGGCTCTGTCCAGAGCATCGAGGTGTCGGCGCCTGGCAATAAACAGCCCTTCTATATTACTGTCATAACCGACTATCTGTTTTAGTTGATTTTGTAACAAATCTATCCCATCACCTTGTTTTACCGATAAATAGATATTTATTTGATCAGATTGCTGTTCGAGTCTTGCCGGTTCATCAACAAGATCTATTTTGTTATAAACATTAATGATTTGGGCTGCGCTGTATTTACCAGGTTTTTTTTCTTGTTCGGTAACATCAATAATATTTAACAAACAGTCTGCATTATCGATTTGTGCTTGTGCCCGGCGGATGCCTTCTTGTTCTACCGGATCATCACTGTCTCTCAACCCGGCAGTATCAATAATATTAACTGGCAGTCCATCTATACTAATTGTTTCTTTTAACACATCTCGTGTTGTGCCCGGAATGTCTGTGACTATTGCCCTTTCAGCTCCTGCCAAAAGATTTAATAAGCTGGATTTTCCGGCGTTGGGTTTGCCTGCAATAACAACGTTAATGCCTTCTCTTAACATCTTGCCCTGTACGGCTCCGGCGATTAATTCCTCTACTTGATTCAGCAGTTTTTGTGTTTTTTGTTCAACCTGCCCTTCGCTAATGAAATCAATTTCTTCTTCAGGAAAGTCGATTGCTGATTCAACATACATTCGAAGTTCTATCAGTTGCTGCAACAGTGCGTTTATCTTTTTTGAAAATTCTCCCTCTAAGGAGCGTACGGCTGCGCGCACTGCTTTTTGACTTGAGGCATCAATTAAATCGGCGATGGCTTCTGCTTGAGTCAGGTCTATTTTGTCATTCAAAAAAGCCCGCTGGGTAAATTCACCTGGCTCGGCCAAACGTGCACCTAATTCAATCACTCTACTGAGAATCTGATCAAGAACCACCATACCCCCATGGCCATGAATTTCGATGACTGACTCTCCTGTAAAAGAGTTTGGGGATGGAAAGTAAATGACCAGGCCTTGATCAATATGCTTACCTTGGTGATCTAAAAAGTTGGAAAATTCAACAACCCTTGGTGCAGGCAATTTTTCGCAAAGTTCAGTAGCTATGTGTTCCGAGCGGTTACCGGAAATTCTGATCACCCCTATTCCACCGCGTCCCGGCGCTGTTGCAATCGCTGCAATCGTTTCGCTGGACGTGTTCATATGTAAGCAGATTTAGGCGTATTTTTTAGTGATGTACCACTGTTGTGCCATCGACAAGATATTGTTAACCAACCAATACAAAACCAAACCTGCCGGAAACCAGAGGAATAAAAAGGTAAACACGATTGGTAACGCCGTCATGACCCGTTGCTGGATTGGATCGATCGGCTGCGGGTTTAATTTTTGCATGATGAACATGCTGGCGCCGTATAACACTGGCAATACAAAAAACGGATCTTTGAGGGATAAATCTTTAATCCAGCCAATAAACGGTGCCTGACGCAACTCGACACTCTCAAGCAGCACCCAATACAAGGCGATGAATACAGGGATTTGAATCAATATCGGCAAACACCCGCCCATGGGATTGATTTTTTCCTGCTTATAAAGCTTCATCATTTCCATATTAAGCTTTTGTCGGTCATCGCCATAACGCTCACGCAAAGTCATCAAGCGTGGCTGGAATTTTTTCATTTTTGCCATCGACTTATAGCTGGCGGCAGATAGTGGATAGAATACTAATTTGAGCAAAATAGTGATAATGACAATGACCCAACCCCAGTTCTGCACATACTGATAAATCCAGTTCATGAGCTTGAACATCGGCGAAGCGATGATGGTTAACCAACCGTAATCGACCGTCAACACCAGACCTTCTACTCCTTGTGCATTGAGCCGATCCTGTTCTTTGGTACCGATATAGGCTTTTGTTCCCAGCTCTCCCTGCCCTTCGCTGGCAATTGATAAAGGTGTTGTGGTTTTATAACCAATGTTATAAAGCGGTTGCCCGCCGCGGCTAATGCTTTTGCTATAGAACTGATAAGGACCTTGTGACTCCGGTAACCAGGCACCTACAAAATAATGTTGGATCATGCCTACCCAACCTGTATCGGTCACTAAATTTAGTTTGTTTTTTTCTATGTCTCCGAAATCAATTTTTTGATACTTCTCTGCCGGTTCATAGATAACACCCCCTTTGTATGTGGGGGTACCGAAAAAGCCAAAGCTTTCGGTTTGCACATTCGAACGTTGAAATTGGGCATAGAGAAAGCCCTGCCAATCTGTTGATGATTGATTATCAACCTCAAAATCAATATCAACGTTATAGCTGTTTCGGTAGAAAGTAAAAATCTTGTGGTAAACCACTTTATCGGGTGCTGTCCAGCTCAGTTTTACTTTTAACTCGTTCTGTCCTGTTTCCAACTCATAGTCATTTTTTTCGATTTTAAACGGTGTTTTGTGATTCGGGTACTGCCTATCCTGTTTGCCTATTAACCCGGTTTGTGCCGTGAAAATATCGGCACCGCCTGACTTTAATAGTTGAAACGGTTGGTCTGGCTTGTCCACACTAACCGGATGCTTGATCAAGTCTAATCGCATAATATTGCCGCCATTGGCATCAATTTCGGCGATGATCAAGTCTGTTTGGACTTTTACAATCTGTCCACTTTGTTCTGTTGCCTCGCTTTGCGGCAAATCCTCAACATCCACAGCAGCAACTGTTTGATCTGGGGTTTGCGGGATTTCTTCATCAACAGGTTGACCGTTTTCGGAGAGTTTTGGTGCTTGAGCTGCGAGCTGTTCTTGTTGAAAAATAGTCCAACGCTGAAACAGCGTTACGCTAATGAACGCTAATAAACCAATTAAGATAATTTTGCGAATTTCTAATTGCATTGTTTCTGCTTGATATTTTTTTCCCACATTTTTGACAATGTATCTTGGACTATTTGATTGCTGGCTTTTGCCGCGCCTGAACGTGCAATGATTACAAAATCGTTGTTTAGCAAATAACAGCGCTGGCTGCGAAAAGATTCTCTAACCAATCGCTTTAAACGGTTACGATCCACTGCCCGTTTGGATACTTTTTTAGACACGATAATGCCTAAACGCCCTGTATTTACAGTGTTTGGCAATATAATCATTACAAAAAAAGGATTTCGATACGATCTACCCTGGCGCAGCACCTGCTGATACTGGCGGGAATTGAGTAGCCTTTTTGATTTATCAAAGCCTTTATTGTCGGCTTGTTTCAATTCCTTTGTGGTTTGCTGCCGCTCAGGCAGATAATCGTACGCGTCCTTTGGCTCGTCTTGCATTAATGACTGCACGACCGCCTCTTGTTTTCATTCGGGCACGAAAACCATGTGTACGCTTGCGCTTGATCACACTTGGCTGAAATGTTCTTTTCATCGTCGGATCCTATTTTGCAGCTGTGCTGCGTTGCTATAGTCAAAAAGATTGGCAAAACTATTGGTTTTTAGCCTATTTGTCAATCGCTTTTATTATTTAATCGATTAACTGTTAAAAATCATAGTTAAACCACAATATATTGTGGTTTAAGTACATTATTTTAACTATGAATTTTTTTCAAAACTCTCAGTATAATTAACCGTTTTCAAAATAACTTTTTACCTAAAAAAACCACATATGAGCGCTTTATGGGATCAATGTCTTGACACTTTAAAAGGTGAGCTTGACGCCGATGATTTTAATACCTGGATAAAGCCGCTTCATTCACAACAACACAATAACACTTTGATGTTGTTGGCGCCGAATAAGTTTGTTAAAGATCAAATCATCAAAAATCACTCTGAGCGGATTATCGAACTCGTTGCGATGTTAACCAGCCAAAGCATTATGGTAGATTTTGAAGTTGGTGGCAGGGCGGTTAAATCCGAGAATTATGATTATAATTCAACAACTTATAAACCCCAACCAGCTCGTAATAACCTCAACCGTGCTTTTACTTTTGATAACCATGTTCAGGGTAAGTCAAACCAGATTGCCAGAGCTGCTGCCTTACAAGTTAGTCAGAACCCCGGCAGCCGTGATTATAATCCTTTGTTTTTTTATGGAGGGGTGGGACTGGGAAAAACGCATTTAATGCAAGCTGCCGGTAATCAAATCGTCAACAACAACAAAAATGCCAGAGTTTGTTATGTTCATTCTGAACGTTTTGTTGCAGATTATGTTCGTCATATTCAGCAAGGCACAATGAACCAGTTCAAAAACTTTTATCGTTCTTTGGATGCCTTACTCATCGATGATATTCAGTTTTTTGCTGAAAAAAAGGGATCACAAGAGGAATTCTTCCATACTTTCAATGCTTTAATGGAACTCAACAGTCAAATTATTATTACCAGTGATAGTATTCCTAAAGAGTTAGGAGGTGTTGAAGAACGTTTAATTTCAAGATTCAGTATGGGTTTGGCTGTGCCTATAGATCCTCCCGAATTTGAAACCAGGGTAGCCATTTTAAAAAAGAAGGCTAAACAAATGGGGATCAAACTGGTAGATGAAGTTGCCTATTTTGTGGCTAAACAAATTCGTTCGAATGTGCGTGAATTAGAAGGGGCCTTAAATAGGATTAATGCTGATGCCAAGTTTGCCGGACGCACTATAGATGTGGATATGGCTCGTAACGCATTGAAAGATATACTGGTTTTTCAAGAAAGAAAAATTAGCATCCAAAACATTCAAAAATCTGTTGCCGAATATTTTAAAATAAGAATCGCTGATCTTAGTGCTAAAAAGCGTAATCAACCCATTGCCAGAGCAAGACAAATTGCTATGCGTCTAAGCAAAGAATTAACAAATTCCAGCTTACCGGAAATAGGTGAGGAATTTGGTGGCAGGGACCATACAACTGTTTTACACGCTTGCAGGAAAATTGATGAGCTAAGAAAGACTAATGCCAAAGTTAGCGAGGACTACGAGAATCTAATTAACTTATTAAGTGGATAACTTGTCTAATAACTGTGTATATTTCTGTGGATAGAAGGCTTGCTTTGTTTGCTTAGGCAGGTTATACAGTTTTTAGCATGAGTTATTCAGTTTAAATACAGTAGTTATCCACAGGATATTTTTAGTTAATTATTTGATTTTATTATATTATTTTAAAAAATTGGGTTATCTACAGGACTAATAAACACCATCGGATATATATATGAAATTATTAATAAATAGAGAAAACATTCTACAACCTCTATCTTATGTAAACAGTGTAGTAGAAAGACGCCAAACATTACCGATACTTGCCAATGCATTTTTAAAACTAGAAAAGGGGATTTTGTGGTTAACGGGCACGGATCTTGAGGTCGAAATAACAACATCAATTAACGATGTTAAATCAGATGCAGACGGTGAATGTACACTGACAGCACAAAAGTTTTTGGACATTTGCAGAACACTCCCGGAAAATGCAGATATTTCGTTGGAGCAAGAAAAGAATAAAGTCATTATAAGAGCAGGTAAATCAAGGTTTTCACTACAAGGCTTACCCAGCACAGATTTTCCCAGAATTGAAACACAGAATTGGCAGGAACGCTTTACAATAAGTCAAAAAGAATTGAAGCAACTTATTGATAATACATCATTTTCCATGGCTCAACAGGATGTAAGATATTATCTAAATGGCTTACTTTTTGAAATAACCAAGGACAAATTAATCAGTGTTGCGACCGATGGTCATCGCTTATCTAAAAGTGAAACCAAAATAAAAACATCGGCATCTGAAGAGCCACGCCAGGCAATTATTCCACGAAAAGCGATTGTAGAACTCAATCGTCTATTATCATCAACAGAAGAAGACATCACCATAGAACTAAATGATAATCATATCTGTTTTACGATTGGCGATATTATTTTTACTTCAAAACTTATCGATGGAAATTTTCCTGACTATAAATCTGTTATGGCAGCGAAATTGCCGGTCAAAGTTAATCTGGATCGAAAAGACTTCTATCAAATACTTTTGAGAGCTTCAATATTAACAAATGATAAATTTCGAGGTGTTAGGCTAAAACTAAGCGAGTCAATGATGAATGTTTCCTCAAACAATCCAGAACAAGAGGAAGCAACCGATGAAATGTCAATTAAAGGCTATGAAGGTCCAGACATGGAAATAGGCTTCAATGTGAATTATTTAATGGATATTTTAAAAGCATTAGATAGTAATGATGTGGAGTTAAGCGTGAAGGATGGCAATAGTAGCTGTACATTAAATAAACCCAAAGAGGTGGCAACCAAATATCTTGTCATGCCCATGAGGCTTTAATGTCCAAGATATGTTCCATGTGGAACAAACAAGAAGTATAAATCTGTGTTTCACGTGAAACACATTATTTTTTTGCAGTGTTTTGGGGGTATGAAACCAGCAAAAATGTTAAAATTGCAACATCTTAATATCAAAACCATAGTAATCAAATGTCACAAAAAGAATACGACTCCAGTAGTATAAAAGTATTAAAAGGCTTGGATGCAGTCAGAAAGCGTCCCGGCATGTATATTGGTGATACTGATGATGGCACAGGGCTGCATCATATGGTGTTTGAGGTGGTTGATAATTCAATAGATGAAGCACTTGCAGGCCATTGCGATCAAATAGAAGTGACTATTCATGCAGATGAATCTGTTTCTGTTAGTGACAATGGGCGTGGAATACCTACAGGAATTCTAGAAGAAGAAGGGCGTTCAGCAGCAGAAGTCATTATGACTGTCCTGCATGCAGGAGGGAAATTTGATCAAAACTCCTATAAAGTATCAGGCGGGTTGCATGGGGTTGGTGTTTCTGTGGTAAATGCTTTGTCGGATACCTTAATCCTGAGAATCAATCGAGAAGGGAAAAAACATATTCAGGAATATCATTTAGGAGAACCTAAAGAGCCGCTAAAAGAGGCAGGCGAGACAGAGGATAGTGGAACAAAAATAAGATTCAAACCAAGCGCAAAAATTTTCTCCAAAACTGTTTTCGATTATAAAACACTGAGCAAGCGGTTAAGGGAGTTATCATTCTTAAATTCAGGGGTTAAAATAGTACTTACAGATGAGCGTAATGACCAACAGGAAGTATTTGAATATAAAGGAGGAATTTCCGCATTTGTTGAACATTTGAACAAAAATAAAACACCGTTGCACCCCAAAATTATTTCCATTGATGGAGAAAGAGAGGGTGTAAGCCTTGAATTAGCTATGCAATGGAATCAGTCCTATCAAGAAAGTGTTTATTGCTATACAAATAATATCCCACAACGAGACGGAGGCACCCATTTAGCCGGGCTTAGAGGGGCTATGACGCGAACACTGAATCAGTATATTGATTCAAGCGGGGCAGCAAAAAAAGCAAAAGTTAATGTAAGTGGTGATGACGCCAGAGAGGGTTTAACGGCTGTATTATCAGTAAAAGTGCCAGATCCAAAGTTTTCTTCGCAAACAAAGGATAAATTAGTTTCTTCGGAGGTTAAAGGAATTGTTGAATCCCTAGTCAATGAAAAATTAGGTGAATTCCTGTTAGAAAACCCAGCCGACTCGAAAATCATTGCGGATCGTATTGTTGATGCGGCGAGAGCACGAGAAGCCGCACGCAAAGCAAGAGAAATGACTCGCAGAAAGAGCGCTTTAGATATAGGTGGATTACCCGGTAAACTTGCGGATTGTCAGGAAAAGGATCCAGCATTATGTGAAATCTATCTGGTGGAGGGGGATTCTGCAGGGGGCTCAGCAAAACAGGCAAGAGATCGTAAATATCAAGCCATATTGCCGCTTAAGGGAAAAATTTTAAATGTAGAAAAAGCCCGTTTTGACAAGATGTTGTCTTCTGATGAAATAGGGACACTGATTACAGCCTTAGGAACAGGAATTGGTAAAGATGATTTTGATGTAGCCAGACTGCGCTATCATCGAATTATTATCATGACCGACGCAGATGTTGATGGCTCACATATACGGACTCTGTTGCTAACGTTTTTCTATCGTCAAATGCCAGAGCTTGTGGAAAGAGGCCATGTTTATATTGCTCAGCCACCACTTTATAAAGTAACAGCGCGAAAAAAAGAAACCTATCTTAAAGATGATGCAGAGCTAAGAGAATACTTATCTGCCATTGCCTTAGAGGGCGCAAGTTTATTAGGAGAAAAGGAAAATGTACTCGCGGAAACAGGAGATTTAAAGAAACTTTATGATGATTTCAACGAAGTTAGCAGCACAATAGGTGTATTATCTAGGCTTTACGACGAAAAAGTCCTTTGGGCACTGACCCGAATAGATACCATAGATCAAAGTAAATTAAACAACGACGAATATGCCGAAGAGGTTGCACAAGCGATTAATCAAGCAGTTAGCAAAACAGCGGCAACATCAGTGAATTATTCAAGCAAAGTGGTTAAAGATGGGGAAGGTGACAATCAAATTGTTATTGAGAGAACCTACCATGGCTTGTTTTTTCAAACGCGTTTGAAACAGGAATTTATTCAGTCTGCTGAATATCAACAGGTTAGAGCCTTAGGTGAAACATTACAGGCACTCAAAGATCAAGGTTTTAACAGTATCAAGCGAGGCGAAAAAAGCCAACAGGTCGATAACTTTGAACAAGCACAAAACTGGTTAATGGAACAGGCCAGAAAAGGACTTTATATTCAGCGTTACAAAGGCTTAGGTGAGATGAACCCCGACCAACTTTGGGAAACGACTATGGATGCAACAAAAAGGCGCTTGCTGCAAGTGACCATTGATGATGCTGTCGCAGCAGATGAGACGTTTACGACTTTAATGGGAGATCAAGTCGAACCACGACGAGACTTTATCGAAAAAAACGCTTTTTCAGTTTCAAATCTAGATGTTTAATCGCTGGAGAGAGTTGGTTTGCTGCGGGACAAATTCCCCGGCTGCCTGTGCCGGACCCTGAATATTATTACAAAAACCCGGCAAAACCCGGGGTGTTTACCGTAACAGCCCTTATCAGCAGATCCAATGAACATCGCTGCTTTAATAAATTTTGCAAAGCAATAGATACCCTGCCGTAAATGGCTGAGGTTTGATTTAAACAGTTTCGTAGCCGTTAACAACCACTTTACAGATTCCGGTTTCAAGCTCATAAACAAGTCCATGGACAATTAGATCTTTACCTGCATAGGTTTTGCTTTTGATAATGCCCACTTCATTAGCAACAGCTTGATAAGGATTGGCAAATGCCCGAAGCCATTTTCTGAGAGACTGTTTCTCTAGACCACCGATTTCATCTGTTAACTTTTCCAGGCTTTCAGTGGATAGACTCGTCTTTAAATTGTCAATTATTGTATTTGTGTTATGCCACGCAAGGAAACACCCGCAGTCCGTATGCATTAATACAGCGATCTCTTTGATGCCGGCAAGGTGAATCCCGACAACAAGAGAACGGTCATTACATCTAGCGCCAAGTGTTCGAATAATTCTGACCTGGGATTGAGTTTGTCCGGTTGGATCAAAAGCAGGTATTCCTATCGCCTCAAGATTAATTCTAGGGTCCATACAAGTAATAACAGCTTGTTCACACGGTTGTCTTTGGGTGGGAAGTTGGCTCACATCGATGTTATTAAGAAAAATTTCGTTGTTATTAATAAGCTGCTCTAACCAATTCATATTTGTATCCACTAAGTAAAATCATAGTTTAATATGTAAAAACACAGATTAAATATGTATAATTGCATAACAAAACTGCAAAAATACATATTTTTGTTAATGGTTGACTGGAATGACATGAAATTTGTACTTGCTGTCTTTAGAGCAGGAACATTAAGCCATGCTGCCCAAAACTTAAAAGTCGATCAAACCACAGTAAGTCGCAGGTTAAAAATTCTTGAGCAACAACTGGGTGCGACATTATTTTTTCGTAAGCAAAATCGGCTTATTCCAAGCCAGGCAGGCGAGCGTTTAGTAGAGAGTGCCGAACAAATCGAATCATCTTTATCTGCGGCAATAGAACAAATTGATTCAGCAGATAGCAGGTGTGAGGGAAAGGTCAGAATTACCTGTGTAGCGTTGTTAATGAATAAAATTTTGTCAAAAAATATCGGATTATTATTAAAACAACATCCAGATCTGGAAATAGAATTGGCAAGTTCGCCAGAGAATTTCAGTTTTTCAAAACGCGAAACAGATATGGCTTTACGCTTTTCCAGACCAACAACAGGCATTGCGGTTTGTGTCAAAATGAGCGAATTGACTTACTCCGCCTATCATCTAAAAAACACAAAACCAGACAGTCTCCCATGGATAGGTTACATAGAAGAACGCCATTCATTACCACAGGCGCAGTGGTTAAAAAAGAATGTGTCAAGCAAGCAGCAGTTATTAGTAGATGATGCTCATACAGCTCTGGAGGCAGTCTATGGCGGTTATGGACGTTGCCTTTTACCTGATTATGTGATGAAAAATAAAGCAGGATTAGTCAAAGACCCAGCATTCGATAAAGTTTTAACAAGAGAGTTGTGGTTGCTCATTCACCCGCAAATGCGGCATTTAAAACGCATAAAAATTGTCTCTGCTTTTCTGAAACGCCTTTTTATCGATTTAGATTTAAAGCGAAACTAAATCAGATAGAAAAATTTCAAAAATCTGTTTTATTGTAAACTTATACAAAAATCACAGAATAATCTTAAATGCATGTGTAATTAAATATTCCATGATGTTTAATCAAACCAAAACGGGCAGAAACAAAGCAAGATTTGCGTTGTTGTGAAAATGAATATATTTATTTCCTATCCACACAGTGATGCAACACTTGCTGAGAATTTGGCAACGCGACTCAAGGCAGAAGGACACGATGTGTTTTGGGATCGTACCTCGTTGCCAACGGGGGAAAGTTTTGACGACAGAATTCGTGACGGAATTGAACAAAGCGATCTGTTTATCTGTCTGGTAAGCAAAGACTCACTTAATGAAGGCAAATATGCACGCACAGAATTAAAGTTTGCTCAGCACAAATGGCCCAATCCGTCAGGTGTTGTTCTACCTGTTGTGCTAGATGATCAGGCCATTGAGTCAATTCCAGCCTACCTCAAGGCAATTACCATAAAACGCCCTGAAGGGGATCCTGTTGCAGAAATTCTGGATGATGTTCGCCGAATCGCACGTCGGCCAATACGCAGATTTTGGCAGATTACCAGAGTCTTGGGTATAATGCTTGTAGCTGCAGTAGCGGGTTGGTTTATTTACAAGGGGTTACCGGATGATCCAATTCACTTGACTGTAGGTATGTCAGGTGAATTCTATCAAGAATCCAGTCATGGTGACGTCCAGAAACTGAGTCCTTCCACAGCTTATATTAAGCTCTTAAATAAAGCAGAACAGGGGCGTGAATTCGCTGACGGCGAATCACTTAAGAACTTGCTTCACGAGGATGAAGCAGCTCCAATCGATGATAAAGCATCACCATTACCGCTAATCAGTTTTCGAATTAACAATAACTCAGAAAAAACCATAGTCGTTGATCGTTTAAGGCTTGATGTGGCAGAAAGCCGGATTAACCTAGGCCCTTTGTTTTGGAGTTCCTCCACTGCTCGCCATACCACACAGGTATTGAATGCTGCTATTGAATTGGGTAATGACGGTTGGGGATCGGCAACCAACGTTCAATATAATTTTGACATCGTTGCAGAAAGTGCACTGGCTGCTGCCGGGAATAATGGCCAGCGCCAATTTAGCAAAACCATTGTCGATATCCCAGAGGGTAAAATAGCACGTGTATTGTTCTGGAATGAGCTTGCCGAATTCGGTGAGGATATCGTTTATTTGCGTGATGGTCGCCACCAGTGGGATGATGATGCAGCCCGGGACAGATTCAATCGTGATGTGGCGGCGCTCAAAACAAAGATTGGGGCACAAACACAGGAACGAATATTCACTATAGGCGAATTAAGCTATAACCTGAACACGGGTGAACGTAAACGATTATTATTGCGCCAACAGCTTCAGATTGAGTATCCCGGCCCTGTAGTAGCTCCAGCAATGTACGCGGCTGCGAATTATGAGATAGAACTAAAAAACGAAGGCAATAATTACAGTGTAGAGCGATCCATTGCACATTCAGTTCCACCAGGTGAGCCGGAAGCCATTAATCTTCGTGTTTGGGTAGAGAAAAGTTCTTTTCATGACATGACAGCTTTCATAAAGGTGGGAGAAGAATGGATTCAAGCCAGTGATGCTCTAAAGCTGGAATACTATCGGCCATTCTATTCACAATGGGGAAAAGGCGACCAAGAATAGATTTCCCCGGGTAAATCACGGGTGCTTACCGTAACAGCCCATTCGTGCAGACCCGATGAACATCGAGCTTCTACCAAAAGCACGATGTTTAATTTATATACACTCATTCATCTTCAGGTGTTAGGTTTGGAGTAGAGGAGGGTACTAAGTTACATACAAAACGAAAACCAGTTAGTGTCAAGAGATGTTATCCAATCTTGCAATTTAAACAGATTTCAAGATAATGTAAGTCAATAATATAATAAAAACAGGAGATAGTTAGTGGATAATGATAAAGAGAGTGATATCTCTAAGAAAAAACCAAAATCGCATTATCGGGCACAAGCATTTAATAACGAACGAACGTTTGTCATAAGGTCAAGGGAAGATTCTGATCAGCGACAACAATCTTCAAAACCAGATCAATCAGAAGACCATGAGCCTGACAATCAATCTGTCATGCCAAATTATCTGAGTCGGTTAAGAGAATACAGAGAATTACAAAGAAACAAGCCACGCCAGCGTAGTATAGTACCTAATCAATGGTTACCACTTGGTCCATCGGTTTTGTTAAAGGGGCAAGCTGGAACATCTCCACCCATGTCGGGTCGTGTGTCATCAATTGCCGTCGCGCCAGGTGGTGAGCGTATTTACATCGGTTCTGCAAACGGCGGGGTTTGGCGGTCATTGGATAAGGGTGAAACCTGGCGGCCATTAATGGAGAGCTTTGATCTTAATCCCCAATTTTTTGCCTCTGATTCTCTTTCAGTGGGTGCGTTGGCATTGGTGCCAGGTGATACTTGGGAGACAGATATCCTATATGTCGGCTCAGGCGAAGCTAATGCAGCCCATTTCGATTCTAGAGGCGGGGCAATGTTCGGTGTTGGACCAATCATTTCATCAGATGGTGGGTCGAATTGGAACACAGAACCTGTCTTTGAGTCTTCCAATCCCATGAATAATCTAGAAGGTAGTGGTTTTTTTGAATTGGCAGTCAATCCGAATGACCCGTCTATGGTTATCGGTGCCACCCTCAAAGGGCTTTTCAGACGTGAACCTAATCCAGCCGGAGGCTTTCACTGGGTACGTTTGTTCACTCCTGTACCACTAGCAGTTCCGCAAAGGATGACCAGCGTGGTCGCATCGGTTTCTGCGACAGGGGAAACCGTGTTTTTTGCAGCTTCTGGAGGAATCAAACTACCATCAGGTGATTTTACGGGTGGGCAGATATTTCGTTCCCTTGATAATGGAGATAGTTGGCAAATTGCAGGAGCAGATTTTACCGAACACTATGGTGGTCGAATTTGTTTGGCCGTTCAAGCTGATAATCCTGATGTGGTATATGCGTTTTACAATACAACAATACCGGACGGAACCCCAGTTAGTTTTGAGTTTAGTCGATTAGACGTCAATGATGGCGTCTGGCGCAGAGGAAGAGATTTAGATAGCTCATTTGTCAATAATTTTAACGGAAGTTATAACATGGCTGTGGCTGTTTCTCCTGATAATGTAAACACGATTTATCTGGGTGCGGGATTTACTCAGACTGATTCAAATGGTGCCATGTCTACTATTCAAGGTACTGGTTCAGGCGCAAGTCTATTTCGTGTTGATCTGGAAATTCGTAGTAATGGCACAGTTGACTCAGATTTCCCAGTATTCATTGGTGGGTCAGTTCATCCAGATGTGCATGCCATCACATTTCCACCCGGCAATGCAACAGAAATTTGGATTGGCTGCGATGGGGGGGTCTTTTACGCACAAGATCCTGCCGATATTGAGGTTCTTTCAACTCCGCGATTTTTCTTTGAAGCTAAAAACACAGGGTTGCAAACGCTGTTAATGCATCATATGAGTCAACATGCCACGCAAGAGGCTGTGATTTTTTGTGGCACCCAGGATAATGGTTGTAACCGCTTTTCAGGCGAGGAAGCCTGGCTGATGTCTGTTGGTGGTGATTGTGGCTATGCAATTGTCAATTGGCAAAATCCATATAAGGTTCTGGCAGCTCACCAGTTTGATTCTTCTGCCAGAAGACCATCAATTTCACGCTCTAACAGAGGGGGCAGGCCCAATACTTTTAATCGTATGCAAATTGTCGATCCAGTAGATCCAACCCGGCAATTCAGTTTTAGTACGCAAACTTTATTCTATTACCCAATTGCTGGTACACCGGTAAACACCGGTAGTCCAAATTTGGTTGCTCTAGGATCTGTGCAGGTTTGGATTAGCGAAAATTTTGGCCGGGATTGGCAATCTGTTCCCAGCGGGATCCCCGCAGACGATGAACTTGTTGGACCAGTACGTTCAATTACCTTTGCTTCAGAGGATCTATTTTATGTGGGAACACACGTTGACCAAGCCAATGCCGAAACGGGGATTTATCGATTTACAAGATCAGGGAATGGTTTTTTGCGTGAGCGTATCGATAGATTAAATTTTGCGGCGGGCGTCTTTAACACTTTTCCTCTTGATGCAAGTGTAACGGATATAGCAATCGACCATGGTGATTCTACAGGTCGTTCTATTTATATAACCTTGGGTGGGCATGGCGATTATCGCCATGTTTGGTATTTTAATGGTAATACCTGGGGGCCACGTAGTGGCTCTGCTAATCAATTCACCAGCCTTCTTGATATCCAACATAGTGCAATTGTGGTCGACCCTGAAAACCCGGATGTTGTGTACGTTGGCGCAGATATTGGCGTATTTCGTTCAACAGATGGTGGCAGTAATTGGGGTGTATTTTCTGAAGGGTTGCCAGACGCTGCTGTTATTGATTTAAAAATCCACCCTGGACGCTTGTTGCGAGCCTCAACGCATGGACGTGGTGTGTTTGAAAGGGAGCTTAATGTAGATGGAATTAATAATGTTGAATTGTTCATTCGCGATACACAGCTGGATTTAGGCCGTTATACAACAATCGATGGGCTGGATGATCCGACCAGGTTCAATGTGACGGTTATCCATACAGATGGTCCAGATATCAAAATTGATTTTCCGGATCACAATGGCAATTATCAATTTGATCCAATTTCACCGATTAGCTTTGTCGATTATATGGATAAACTTGTGGATGATTCCTCAGTATTTGGAAGAACAATACAATCAGGTGATGATCATATTGTCTATGCCCAAATACATAATCGAGGTACGGTGCCGGCCAGTAATGTGCAAGTTATGGCGTTAATAACACATTCTACGGTGGGACTGCCATCTTTACCCTATGACTATGAGGAATCAATACAACAAGGACAGCCGATTCAATCAACTAATTGGGAAACCATTGGCATTCAATACTTAGATAATGTCGAAGCACGAATCCCTAAAATAGCAACGTTTCGAATCCCTTCAACGATGTTGCCGCCCCCTTCTCATAATCAAGGCAACCCAACATATTCTGTTTTGATTTTAGTGCACCATGAAGAAGATCCTTTTCCGATTACGCCCACGCAGACTTCAGGTCCATTTACATATCGAATAATTCCAGATACACATACAATTTGTTTAGAACAGCGCCGGGCGGCGGTTAAAACAGAAACTCATCAAGAAATAGAAGTTGGAGATATTACGGCTGCGTCACCAACGACGACATCGTTTTCATTTGGAGGGTCCGCTTCAAACCATCCTGAGTTAAAACGTGCGGATATTTTTCGCTTACGATTGGTGCTTAATGGTTACCCCTGGCGAGCAAGATTATTCAGTTCCGATATAAACATTGACGATAAATTAGAGAAGTCACTTAAAGGGTTTGTGATAAGTAAAAACATTGAGGAATTTACCCAATGGGCTAAAAACCAACTTGAATTCTTAGAGAAAATTCAACAGGGTAAACAGCCATATCATAAAGGCTGGGTTAACAGGCAGATGCAAGCCATGAATCAAATTGTTGAGAAACAGTTGATGCTCGAGACTCAAGGTAAAGGACAAGAACAAGCAATCATCGATGACATCACTATTCCCACTCAAGAATCTATAATGTTCTTTTTGATGTTGGAACCTCCAAGTGAGAAAACTAAAGAAGACAAGTTCACCATCGAGGTTTTTCAAGAACGTAAAGATAAAAAAGATAAGTATGAAATCGTCGCACATCAATCATTTAATGTGTTATCCAAACCGACAAAAAAATGATGAAGTATCCCGCTGTTTTATAAGCAACAGAGCTTAACCTAAAAAAGGAAATAAATTATGTATGAACTCATTCACAATCTTTCAGTTAGCGAGCTATTTAAACGTCAAGTGCCGGTATTTCTATGCGCATTCATGATTGCAGAACTATTTTATAAGTTCCATAGTTTCACCTTAGAATGCATCGCATTCTTAGTTACCTGGTATGTTCTGGATGCACTGGTTCATCGCTTTTTTCCAGCACTCTCAAAACCTGTGGATAAGCATAGCAATTAGCCATCACAATCGTTCTAACGAGAGGCAAGATAGCTTAATCATCTATCAACAGCAATTGCAGTAAAGGGATAATCGTTGTGTTTCCAGAATTTGGGGAAGTTGGAGGCTGTGTCACCATTCTCACAGTTGCGAGGTTGGGGCGATAATTTACCAGGCTACAGACTTGTCTATTTGCCTGTTCTGGAGTGAATTTGACCATGCAAATATCATCAGAGTAATCCATGTAGTTATCGATGGGGTCAGGTGAACCACAAGTCGCTCTGGCTGCGCAGCCGTAATGGGGTGTTGCTTCAGCGTTTGTATCAACGATTAAGTCACCCGTGGAATAAGTGTTTTGGCAGGATCCGCCATTATTAAAGGTATGTTCAAGTCCCAGATAGTGACCAATTTCGTGAACTAATGTACGGCCTTGATCATAAACACCATTGCCATTACTACGGCCACCAATTGTGTTATACAGCATCACCACACCATCATCGGCAGCTCCGGCACTCGTTTGTGGAAACGATGCATAACCTAAATTGCCACTCGCTGTATTGGTATAGACATTCAAAAAACGATTAGGGTCTTTAGCTAAAGCAGCTTGAAACCCTGCACCGTCATTAAACCAAGAATTATTTTGGGTCCGGGTTATGCCTTGTAGTTCAAATTGAATTCGGGTGTTGGTTCCTTGCGCGCCCATTGTTCCAGCTTTGGCCGCATAGTCTTCATTCAATACCTGCATTTGTGCATTTATAGCGGCATTTGAAATGTTACCGGTGCCAGCAGAGTTATAAATGACATGAAACCACACGGGAATAATATACGTCACATCAGTAGGGGAGTACTCTGACATAATACGTGTCAACGTTGCAGTGCAATCACCAGGATTACGTAATGCAGATGTATCAACAGATTTGCCTGAGCGAATTTTGGCTAGACGCTTTTGTTCACTGCTGCAGCGTTTACCGGAGATTTTAAAATAGTCAGATTTGAAATAACTGTGTAAGTTGCTAAATCTAAGATTATCAACTTCAATCGATTGATTGTTGTAATACGAAAACTCGATTGCTGTGAATAAGCTGTCTGCAAAAAAATCAGTGTGGTCAGGAGAATTAGTAGATAGCGATAAAGCATTGAAGAATGTCGATTTAATCAATGAATTAGGACTATAGCTAAAACGTCATTAAAAAATAGCTTTCAGCCCCTGAATTTTGTATCAGAATGTAACAGGGTAGATAAAGCAAATTATTCGGGATTTACTACTGTCGCCAGGAAAGGCTTGTTTTGCTCAATTTCTTCAAGGGTAAGGCCTTTCATTTCATAAGGCAGCACTAACCATTTGTCAGTTTCATATAAATAAAAATCCGGCTCTATTGAAGATCTATTTTTCTCTGGTTTACACCATATAGTGGCTGACTTTACTTCACCAGGCATATTGCGTTTAAGACGTTGCTGCAGACGCTTAATAACAGCCTGGATAGTCAAGCCAGAGCTAAAAACATCATCAATGATTAATAATTGGTCAGAAGCGTTAAGGTTCTCCAGCAAATATTGAGTACCATGAATGCGAATCTGTTTGTGCGCATCGTCAATCATTTGTTGATAAGTATCAGCGCCACTATATGAAGTACGAATTGAAATATGATTAGTATTAACCCCTAAATATTGCAAGCATTCCTGAACATAAATTCCAACTGAGCTACCGCCACGCCAGAGCCCGACTATAAAGCTGGGTCTAAAGCCACTGTTAAAGATCTTAACGCCTAATCGAAACGCGTCCTCAATCAAGTCTTGTTCATTGATGTAGTGTTTGTTTTGCATTGATGTTTAGTTATAGTAACCTAGACAAACCAATCCCACCATGACTGATAAACTATATTTAGACGCACAACAACTACTTGAAGATTCTTTCAAGTTGGGTGCGATGGTTTTGCAAAGCGGATTTAAACCTACATTTATTCTGGCAATCTGGCGTGGAGGTTCACCAATCGGCATTGCAGTTCAGGAATTTTTGGCCTTTCATAATATTGAAACCAACCACATTGCACTACGCACCTCTTCTTACCATGGTATAGGCGAGCAAGAAAACATCGTCAAGATTTACAGCATGAATTATTTGATAAAAACGATTACTCATGAAGATAAATTGTTAATCGTCGATGATGTTTACGATACCGGCAAAAGCATTGCAGCAATCATTAACGAGCTAACTGTCAGGGCCAGGTTAAATACCCCCAGAGATATTCGTATTGCTGTGCCTTATTACAAACCGGCCAATAATAAAACTGGCCGGATTCCGGATTACTATATCCATGAAACCACGCAATGGCTTAAGTTTCCCCATTCATTGGAAGGATTAACCGAACAAGAAGTTAAGCAGCATCGACCAAATTTACACAAAATTCTAATTGAGGCTGTTCACGAATAAGACATATTGGGTATTAACAAGTTAGGATCATTCATCTTCACCGCATAAGTTTTCAATGCAGACGAATTAATAACAAGTCTTTTAGTTGCCACCACCAAAAGAAGAAAAATCATAAGATAAGCCAATGTGCGCAGAAAGCTGGTCATCAACCTCTGGTAAAAATTCTTCTTTAGTTGCATAAGTTAAAGTGATCGGAATAGAAATATCTCTGATCTTTTTAGTTAGTTGCAAGGTAAGACGTCACTGTCATATCTAAAAATCATGCTTGAATCATCAACGATCATCTAAAGAGTTTTTAAAACTTATTTAGTTACATTTATACGCTTTTGTAGCTTAAAGGTAGAAAAAACTGTACCAAAGGCATATTTACCAAGGTCATCAGCAAGGGTATTTTATTTTTAGGGTTAATAGATTTTTAGTATCAATATCACCCGTGTTTTATTACAAGAAAATAATCGGAGAAGGAGAAAAATATGCCAAGCGTAAAAGTTTCAATTACAGGAGCATCTGTTATGTCTTATTGGTTAGAGATATTTAACCAAAACGGACATCTGTTTGTGGGTGAGACGAATGAAGATTTTGACGGAAATTTACCAAGCGGACCATATACTTTACTTTATCGTGTTATAGGCACATCAAGGTCAGAATATTCAATTAATTTTGAGGGTGTTACAAGGCCACAGAGTCCCTATACGAAGAAGATTCCTAATAAGGGGTATACCGCAGCAACAATAACAATGAGGGAGTAAAAATGAAAGCCAGCAAATTTTTATTAACTTTGTCTACTTTATCATTTGTTTGTGTCGTTCTGGGTGCGGAAAATGATTCTAAGAAGTCATTTCGAAAGGATTTAGAAAAAGCACCTCTTTCAAGCCCTTCGTTATTAGAACGCAAAGCCATTGAATTTTCTGCTGGTACAGATAATGAAACTATAGCTGCGGAAGTATCAAAATCATTTGGAAAAGACATCTGGTCGTTAAAATTATCCGCCCCGATAGATAGGGTCAATAAAAACGGGACACTTCCAAATCTTGATGGACTATCAAATGCAATCAGTGCCTCGGTAATATATAAACGCGTTATGGGTGAACCTACTCGTTTGGATAATCCTTATGTTGGTTATAGCAAGGTTGATGAATTATGTATTGAAGCCGCAAAATTAAATAAGTTAGACAATCCCGAGACTTATATTGATGAAAACTGCGATGATACTGATGAGTTAGGTTTATTTTTGTTAAATGAAGAGGAAGCCGAAAAACTAGGAGAAAATGCAAATTCTGTTAGGCAACAACTCCAACAGATACAGAATCAATATGATTGTATTCTTTGGGCAGGAGTAGAAAGTGGAGATTGTAAAAAGAATTTCGGTATCTTCTCCTTCGGTGCCTCTGTTGGTACAGAGGAATTTGATTTTTTTAATGCTTCTACATTCGAAAAATCAAGCACTGACGAAACCCAATTCTCGTTAGAAGCATCCTATACATTAATTCGTATTCCTTCTAAATGGGTGTATCGTTTGGGCTACCGTTATGAAGATATTTATAAATCAGCAGCTGACCAAATATTTTGTGATACATCCAGTAATTCAAACCCAGTAATATGTCAGAGTGGTGCAGTAGGAGAGCCTAACAATACAACAAGAAATATAGTTAATTTTGAAGTTAGAAGAATTTTTGATAATGTAGGAATTGCACCGAAAATTTCATATGACTTCGAAGAAAGTGTTACAGGAATTGAGCTTCCAATTTTTCTAACACGAAATAATACAGGCCAGTTATCTGGCGGTATAAGTGTCGGCTGGACAGATGCAGACGATGATAGTGATGTAGTAGTTAGTTTATTTTTTGGCCGAGAATTTAAATTTTTAGAATAACAATTAGAGTACAAGTTAGTAAACAGCTTGCCAAAACTTTATATTGTCTTCGCTTACAAGGATCTGGGTAGTAAATCATAAGGATGCTGCCAACCCGGCAAGGTTTTAATATCATTTAACCATCTAGAAATATGCACAAACAGCGTCCAATCCAAATCGATCTCATCTGTGAAATATAAATAACCACATATTGAGATATCTACGATAGTAGGGCGATCTAAGGTAACGTACTGATGATTTTCCAGGCGTTGGTTCAGAATCGCCAACGCATCCAGACATCTTTGTTGAACGTAACGGATTACAGATTCGTGTGCATCAGGTGTGAAGCGTAGTAGATAACGCAGACTAACCAAATTGGCTGAGATTTTATGATTATCCAGCAGCAACCAACGTAAAATTTCTCGCCGTTCATGCTCATTGTTGTATCCAAATTTTCCGAAGTGTTCAGCGAGATAATCAAGGATCACACCGGTTTGAGTGAAGATTTGACCGCGATGATCAAGAATGGGAATTTCGCCCATTTCGTTTAAGTGAACTAAATCTTTAGCCTTCAGGCCGTGATCAAGAAAGGGAAAATGAACCAGCTCGCAGCGCCAATCGGCATTACATAACGCCAGCATTAATGCGGGTTTATAACAATTACCAGATTCAGCCCGGCCGTAAAGAACAAATTCACTCATATTTCTAAGGAATTAAGAATATAAACACTCTTCCCCGGCCCATTGCCGGAATCTTCAAGATAATTAATCATAACGACGAAATAACTGAACAAAAGAGGCAATTGAGTCAATAATAGTGGGTCAAATTTCTTCTTGCCAATAAGCTGGTTTTTCATGCATATTCTGGCTCACAGGACATTAAACACACAGGATATCCAGATGGAAACGAGCGCCTACTCCATAACAAATCCAAAAATTGATCCGAACAGCAAACCGGCTACAGGTTTAAAACCAGACGGTTCGCCCGATGACAATGATCGGATCGAGTTCGGACCGACTGAACTGGCGTTTAAGGAATGGGCTGAACTTGGTATAACAATTCCCAATCTGGACCGTATGCGCCAGGTTCGCTTAAATAAACTTTGTGCCCAGTTACAAAAACGTGATTATGGCGCTGCATTATTATTCGATCCGCTCAATATTCGCTATGCCGGAGATTCCTCTAATATGCAGCTTTGGATTGCACATAACCCTGCGCGTGCAACATTCGTTTCAGCGGACGGTTATATGGTGCTGTGGGATTTTCATGGTTGTGATCACTTATCATCTTATTTGCCATTAATCAAAGAAGTTCGTCACGGTGCAGGTTTTTTCTATTTTGATTCTGGTGATAAAGAAAAAGAAACGGCCGCAGAGTTTGCCGCTCAGGTTGATGATTTAATGCGTACTCATTGTGGTGAAAACCGGCGTTTGGCGGTGGATAAGATAGAAGTCCACGGTGTGCATGCACTGGAAAAATTGGGAATAGAAATTGTCGGCGGCCAGCAAGTCACTGAACACGCACGATTAATAAAGGACGAAGACGAAATTAATGCTATGCGCTGCGCCATGGCAACTTGTGAAATATCTGTAGCAGCTATGCGTGAAGCTTTGCAGCCAGGTATGGCAGAAACAGAACTGTGGGCTGTACTGCATGCTGAAAATATTAAACGCGGCGGCGAATGGATCGAGACTCGAATATTGAGTTCCGGCCCGCGTACCAATCCCTGGATGCAGGAAGCAGGCCCGCGGATAATTCAAAACAACGAAATAGTTTCTTTTGATACAGATTTAATCGGTCCTTACGGCTATTGCTCAGATATTTCCCGTAGCTGGTTCTGTGGAGATGGAGAGCCAACAGCGGAACAACGGCATTTACAACATGTGGCTTATGATCACATCATGACTAACATGGAACTGCTTGCACCAGGTGTGACTTTCAGAGAATTAACTGAAAAAGGTAAGCGATTGCCACCCGAATTCGTCGAGCAGCGTTATGGTGTGATGATGCATGGGGTTGGGTTATGTGATGAATTTCCCGCCATATTCTATCCAGAAGACTTTATTGATGGTGCCTTTGAATATGTGCTGCAACCCGGAATGACATTATGCGTTGAAGCTTACATTGGAGCTGTTGGTAAAAAAGAAGGTGTCAAACTTGAAGACCAAGTTCTAATCACAGAAACCGGCTACGAAAATCTCACCACAGCTCCCTTTGATGAAAAACTGATGAAAGGATTCGAGAATTTTTCTGGCTGAGAATTGGTTTACAAAAAACAAACCTAAGTAGTCCATTTCAATCCCAAGTCTAAATACTTTTACCTCTGGTTTTCTCGTTATTAAGATTATCTTGAATCTATAATGTTCAGAACCTGGGTTCATCCCCCTCATGCGGATATCGGGCAGATACGGACTTAAAAGCATCGACTAACTTATTTTTTAGATCATTTAAGTCATCAACTTGGTAAGTAAGTCGTCGATGTGAGCGTATATCAAATGGTGATTCATTGTACTGAGAAAGAATAATAACTTCTTTCCCCAGGGCATGTGCTAAACCAATTTCATAAAATACATTGGTATTATTGTTAGTAATATCGGCAATCACCACATCAGATCCTCTGATACCTTGCCAAACTTGATCCATAATATCCCCAGAGGTTAATAGATCTCCTGTTACTTCGCAATCAAAATTAGTTAATTTGGCAGCATCTAATATAGTTTTTTTTACTTCATCAAATTTCGTTTCATATGAAATTGCAAGGAAAGCTGGGCGTATTGCGCCAGGTGATCGAATCGGAGCACTTATCGGATAACCAAAGGAAAAGTCAGGTTTAGGCAGTGTTCGTAATTGGTCTTCAATTGTATCGACTAAGTCATAAACCGCAGGCAAAAGACTATATTGATTCTTCTCAGAAGAATGACTAATAAAACTTTTATTCATCAAAGGATAGACAGTATCACCTTCACACCAAAACAATTTTTTTTGAGGATCAGTTTCAAAAACCTGTTCTTCATTTAGCTGATGCCATTGATATAGATAGTGCAAACAATTAACCATGTCGCGATCCATAATAACTACCTCCTATGGATTGAAAATTAAATTAAGCATTCAAATAATGCACAGCCTTGTCTAAAACTATTAGTTTCTGACAGTTCTAGCCAGTAAAGATTTTGAGTTTCATAGATTCCCCCGGGTAAACCCGGGGTGCTTACCGTAACAGCCCTTTAGGGCTGATCCGATGAACATCACATTGCTACAACTTGTGATGTTCAATCTATATACACTCATTCATCCACGGGCAAGCCCGTGGTATTCTGTCGCTGACGCGAGCGATAATAAATATGATGGAGCCAGAATTCAGGTTAGTTTTTACTTTTACAGACTTTAAGTCTCCAACAAAAAGACTATCATATCATTATTTCTTTTGTGCAATAGATTGTCTTGGTTTTTCGAGTAACCACTCAAGATTAGCTTTCACCGTCGGCCACTCTTGCGCAATAATCGAATAGACGGCCGTGTCCCGGATAGTGCCATTATCCATAATAATATGTGAACGTAAGATACCGTCAAATTTTGCACCTAATCGTTCAATTGCTCGCCGGCTTTGTTGATTAATATAATGGGTTCGGAACTCAACAGCGATGCAGTCCAACTCTTCGAAGGCATGTTTTAGCAATAAATATTTGCATTCAGTATTAAGCGGTGTGCGTTGAGCAGATTTTCCGAACCAGGTTGAACCGATCTCAATGCGGCAATTCACCGCATCGATGTTCATATAAGTTGTCATGCCAATGACTTTGGCGGATGCGTTATCGATAACAGAAAAAGGCAACATTGAACCCTGTTTTTGCAGACTGAGGCGTCTTTCGATTTCGGCCAGCATGTCATCAGCTGTTGGAATCATTGTGTACCAGAGTTTGTGCAAATCACCATCGGCAACTGCGTCTTTTTAGATCATCAAGATGATCTTTACTTAACGGTACAACTTCAACATTTTCACCTTTGATTGAAAACGGTTTAGGCCACATGGTTGTCTATATTTATCTAATTAATTGAGTAATTTATTTTATCCTGCCCGTGTTCCATTCGGGACAAAGGTTTCTGGCATTGCAAGACAGGGAGTGATTTTGTCTGCGTAACCAATGTCAAATAGCATCCCTTGGGAAACTTCTCCGGCCATTTTTCTTTCAGCCAGATTAACCACGAAAAGTGCTTGTTTATTTTCGATTTGTTGAGGATTTGAGCGCTCTTGTTTAATACCTGCAAGAATCGATCTTGTATGGTCGCCAAAATCCACAGTCAACTTCATCAGTTTATTTGATTGTGCAACCTCAACGACAGATAAGATGGTTCCAACTCTAATGTCCAGTTTTTCAAAATCTTCAAAACCAATAAGGTCTTTAATCGGGGCTGGATTCATAACTTGATACTCATACAATATTTTTAAAACTCGCATTTTACTGACATGTTAGACATTGTCGTATTTATTTTCTGGCTATGTTTAATCAGGAATTATAAGTAAGCAAAGCATGAGCAAAAAACGGTCGTCTATCTAAGGAACTAGATTCTGGTTGTTATTGACATACAGGTTAGTCCAGCACCAGAAGGCAAAGTCGAAAGCGCACCAACCTTGATTGAATAAGTACGAGAATTATTGGTAAATTTTGACTAGCCAAACTTCTTCTTAAGCGCATGTTTAATAGCAGATAAACTGACCGCTTGACAGGCTTCAACTTGTCCTTCGCCAGTCAGTTTTGGTATCGTGCCTCGGAGTCGATGTACGCCTAAGACACGCCACTTATGATCCATGATTGGACTACCACCGCTCCCCGGTCTAGTGATGGCATGGTACTGAAGTGCTACATGGTTATGGTCTAGTAAATACCCGTCCATGCAAAAAGATAGCTGTTTCGCAAGTGGATGACCGACAACAATGACATGACGAGAAGTATCAATAGCCAAGTTTTTTTCAAATTCATCTGCAGGTTCAACAGGCTGAGTCTCAACATCAGCAACAGCGAGTCCCTTTAGGCCCTCGGGTTGGTTTTGTAAGCGAATAATACTTAAGTCAAGTTCATCAACAGGTGAATACCAATCAATACTGGCAAGCTGGATTAATTCTTCATGTTTATCCGAGATGGTAAGTCGAAAGTTAGCCTGGTCGACAGTCAGGCCAAAGGATTTTTGATTTCTTTCCCGCACAATAATATGACCAGGTGTCAGCAGGTAGAGGTCTGTACCGAATTTTGGATGTAAACTCGATCCGCAAACCAGAAAACCAGTGGCAATGCCCCGGCCAGACAAATCCTCGATAAGCCCAATATTGCGCGCAGCCACTAGTCCGCTCTTGTAGATATGCCAAGGCAAACTAAGTCTAGAGGCTATTGATGTAACGTTTGCAGTAGAGGTTTTAGAGCTATTGACACCAGATTCCTGACTATCATGAATTTCACCGAGTTCTTTAACGATAACGTTAGAAACGGCTGCTGAAACCTCCTTTGCAAGCTCGTCTGGAGTGGTGAAAAAACCGACGCCATGGCGAGTACTCAACTCATCACGGAGTTGTTCGATTTGCTTACCACTGTCCCCATGCTTCGTATGTGTATCCATGAAACTTGGCGGCCAAGGGGTATTTTCACGCAACAGAAAAATTAATCGCTGCTTGCCATGTTGTCCAGCTGCAAGGTATTCGAGTTCTGTGATTGATTTGAAATCCGGATTATTTTCCTTGGGCACATATCCATAACGCCAGGCGAATATACCAACATAAATATCAGACTCAGCAACGTCTTTGACGCAAATTGCCAGCGGACGTTTTTCACCTGCAACATAATCTTCCATAGCCACTACATCCATGCGTAGTTTGCGTAACTGTTTATAGACTGCCGTACGAAATTCTTTTAGGTCTTTAAATGTGGAAGACACATATATCTTTTTCATTGGTTATTTCATTGTCTATTGATACTTTGGTGGACTAAAATTATATTAGCATTATTGTTGTTAATATGTGTACCGTCCTCAATCCGCATCTGAGGCACACCATCGAAAAAACGAGTTTGAGTGTTAACAGAGAACTTGATGCTCAAAGAAGATCCGTGCGTATAGAATCTCATAAGGGGTCAAGATGGCATTCGGTATCTATAAAATCAGCTGGCTATAACAAATCTTATTTACTGGGTTACCGCAGGGATTTTTATTTTCCCAGACTTAATATGCCAGGGCCACGAGCTGAGATATAAAGAAATACAAAACAGAACATGGCTGAAATTTCGCCGCCATTTGCGATAGGGAAAGGATTCTGTAATCCATGAGCTATCCAATAGGCCACGGCCATCGTGCCACTTGCCAGGAAAGCGGACTATAACATGGAGAAATAATGATTTTAAACCATACAAATGCTATTAATCGCTAGTGAGGGTTGGCTTACCACGGGAAAATTGATGCTCCCTCGTATACGGCGGGATGTTTCTTTTTCTAATCGCACTGTTTTGCCTGTTGGGCAAAAAATGAAGTTTCTTTTGGGACTTCAGGCAGTTGCATTTCATATTGAGTACAACGTACCCGGCCAGACGATTCTCCACGCACTAACTCATGCGTTAATGTGCTGGGCAGGGCATTCGGGCTAAGCTCAATGGCATCCTCAGAATAATAAGTAGTGATATACAGTGTGCGTGGCATGTCTGACCTGTTGGGGGCAGATCCATGTAACAAACTGGCATGCATTAGACAAACCGAGCCGGCTTTGCCGGTGCATTTGACAACATTATTTTCGTGTTCTTCGAACACATTATCAGACACTGCACCAGTAAAAACACCATTATGCCAAAGGCTATAAAGCGGTCCTTTATGAGAACCCGGCACAACCTCCAAAGGACCGTTTTCCAATGTCACATCGTCAATAAACAGCAGTGCTGTAATCATGTCATCATTGGTCATCGGTTGAAAAGTAAAATCCTGATGAAATTTGACTTTAGTTGCCGCTCCGGGCAGCTTGGAATTAACCTTGCCGTGGTGAAATTTGATTGCCGGGCCGATAAGTTTTGCAACAAAATCCACTGTGCCCGCATGGCGCATCACGTTTGCATAGGCATCAGAAACTTCCTCTGGAGACTGCACCCTACGTAATGCTGGCGATTCAGCACAGTGGCCGGGTTCAAGATCGAATCGAGCTCGTCCATCCAGGGTTTCACCATAGTCATGTTCATGTTCCCGGCTTTCTTCGACCCACAAGGCGAAAACATCACGCAGATTTTTTAACTCTTCAGCAGTGACAGCGTTTTCAACAACCAATACACCATCTCGCCAGAACTGATCTATTTGACTCTGTGTCAGTGTAGCCACACTTTTCTCCTTGGAATTTTTTCTATCATATCGGCATATCTTACTAGCAAATTTACAGTAATGCCTCGAAGTTAGAATTTACCGCTATTTGCCCAATCTGTCTTGGGTGCGATCTCCTCTATGGCATCCCAGTGCTCGACGATTTTGCCATTTGCAACTCGAAAAAGATCGAATACCGCATAATCGATATCATTAACGAATGATTTACTCAAAGCCACCACAAAATTTCCTTCACCAATCACTTTGTGAACGAACTCATAACGAATACCTGATTGGAAATAGTTGTGCCATCCATAAATACCCGCATCAATTTTAGGGCTATGCTCAATACAATTTTCATCAATAAATTGATCAATATGCGTTGCTTTACCTTCGACAAAAACATGCTTGACAAAATCGGTGACTAAACTTTTATTTTGAGCGGTTAGGTTCCGATCTTCAATTTCTGTCGTTCCTTCCGTCATGTCATTGCCTGACGGCGTTTGTTGATGTGCACAAATCACATCCCAATGTTCAATAATTTTATCGTTTTCGTCGGTGTCAAACATATCCATGGTGACCCATTTAGATTCACCATGATTGAGTGATTGAAACACATGGACAAAAACATATTGTCCATCGCTGATTGATCGCGCAACGCTAATATCCCTGATTGGATTACGCTTTAAAAAAGGCCCAAAGAATTCCAGAAAACCCTCTGCGCCGTCTTTGACACCGGCGCTATGTTGCGTATATCGTTCTCCTGTGAATATGGTAACCGCCTCCTGCGCGTGACCATCACGAATGCCATACATGTACAAGTTAGTCGCATTTTCCAGCTTTTTATTCATTATGTGATTCCTTGGTTGGATGTCGGTATTCTAATGGATATTCAACCGATATGAGCTCAAAGCAAAGGGCTAGCGGCAGTCGGTTAGTGTTTTATTATCGAGAATAAACTCTCTAAGAACACCATTTTATTATCGTTCGCGTAAGGATGAGAATACCACGGGCTTGTCCCGGCACTTCAATACTATAACTCAATGCCGGGCTTGCCCGTGGATGAATGAGTGTATATAGATTGAACATCACAAGTTGTAGCAACGTGATGTTCATCGGATCAGCCCTAAAGGGCTGTTACGGTAAGCACCCCGGGTTTAACCGGATTTTAGTAATTATATTGATGTTCCGGCACAAGCCCGGGGGAATCTATTTTCATTTGGTGTAATCACCTGTGAGTAGACCCTGTGAACCTAAACTTTTCGATTAAATAATATATTTGGCAGCAATCTATCAAAGTAAACCAATTATAAAATTATTAATGTAAGAAAATTATTTACTTAAATACAACATCAACAAAAAAATACCACCGAACACCAGAAGAAATAATCGGGAAAGGAGAAGTAATCTATTACAAAACGTAGGGAAAGGAGCTTCATAGCATTCTTTTTTCCTTTTATCAATAAATTCAGTGAGATTGTAAAATTCAGGAGGCTTAGTTTTCCTTTCAAACTCATATCGCTTGAAGGCCAGTCCAGCTACCTTCTGATTCCATGCCCCAATTCTGTTTGAACTCGTATGATATCCCTTAATATGATTACCCTGATCATTGATCAGAAATTCAAGATAGATACAAAGGCCAACACCAACTGAACAAGCAACAAAAACAAAGATTAGAAATTCGGGAGAATCTGATTTGTCCTGGTATAAGTCGAAGCAGAAAGCAATTAGCCCGGCATTAATGGTTAAAATCCAGGCTGTTATAGTCCATATACGCCCCTTTACGTCGTTCGCCTTATTTTCGTATGAATCAATAAGCTCAAATGCTTTTTCCACATTTAGCTTAGAAATTTCCTCTTCAGTGAGTCTCAATAATTGGTAGTATGCTTGATTATAATTTTTGTTCATTGGTTCTATTTTTTATAATGTAAAGGTTTATTATAAGCCAACGAATGCCCCGCTGCATGCTGGCATGATTTATTACCGTTCGCGTAAGGATGAGAATACCACGGGCTTGTCCCGGCTCTTCAACACTATAACTCAATGCCGGGTTTGCGAAGAATCTGTTAATTGCTGTTCAAACCTGATAGGTTAGTGATATATCTGAGCCCGTTTTGACATACATTTTGAAACAGATCGGGGTAACTGAAAGCATGGATGAATTAGAGATGCCCGTGGATGAATGAGTGTATATAGATTGAACATCGCAAGTTGTAGCAACGTGATGTTCATCGGATCAGCCCTAAAGGGCTGTTACGGTAAGCACCCCGGGTTTAACCGGATTTTAGTAATTATATTGATGTTCCGGCACAAGCCCGGGGGAATCTATTTTCAACTTTTATCCATGGCTTATTATTCCCCTTTACTCTAGAGCATTAAACTCAACAAAAGAACTGTGAGTAGTTTGATGAAGTCAGGTGATGAAATAATGGTTGTTGTGTTTGAAAAGACGTTGAGCTCATCTAGATCCAAGTTTTACTTATGTCTGAGGGTTGATTATTTCGTTTGTCTGTCCCGTATAACTTTGCTGAAATTGCTATATTCCCTTAAAACACAGTGTAATCAACCGCATTAGGTAAGCTTATGACTGAAACAACCATCACAGAAACTGCGAGCGGCGAAGCGTCGGCAAAGAAAAAGCGGGCACCGCGCAAAATTTGGCATTATGTGCCGCCCAATGTGCCGTTAAAACAGGCCGCGTATTTTGAGTTGCCTTTTAACATCATCAAGAGCTTTAAATATTTGTTACATGCCTGGAGCCCTGTGACAGAGCGGTTTTTTATTCTGCTTGCGGCCATAGCAATCTGGACCTGGTTCACTCCTTCGCTTGATAGAACGGTCACCTTTCAGTTCGACTGGATGTTTGAAATCTGGCTGCGCAATTTTATTTTGGTATTAACCATTGCTGGTGGATTGCACTTATGGTTTTTTACCTTTCGCGGACAAGAAGATGACATGCGCTATGATGCCCGTCCGCTTGCTAAGGACTCGAAAATCTTTCATTTTAAAAACCAGGTCTGGGACAATATGTTCTGGACCCTGGCTTCGTCAGTCATAGTGGGGACCTTATGGGAATGCCTGATTTTATGGGGATACTCCAACAGCTTCGGCACTTTCATCACTTTTGGAGAAAATCCAGTCTGGTTCATTGCCCTGATGATCTTAATCCCTATTTGGTCTGGTTTTCACTTTTACTGGTTCCATAGGTTGTTACACGTTGGACCATTGTATAAATGGGTGCATTCATGGCATCACAAAAACGTCAACACCGGCCCCTGGTCAGGTCATGCTATGCATCCTGTTGAGCATATCGTTTTATATTCGGACGTTGCGCTTTATCTTTTCATCGCCAGTCATCCGGTGCATGTATTGTTTAATTTAATGCTGCACACCATCGCCGGACCGACCTCGCATTGTGGCTACGACAAGCTCAAACTGGTTGATAGCTTCAAAGTCCAGCTTGGTGATTTTATGCATCAGCAACATCACCGCTTTATAGACTGTAACTATGGCACTTATGAAGATCCCTGGGATAGAATATTTGGCACGTTCCATGATGGCACACCGGAAGCCGATGAACGTATTAAGCAACGACGTTTGCAAATGTATCAGGCTAAAAATCAGTAGCTTAATAACTTGAACTAAATGAACAGGAGAAAAAATCATGAGTGATAACTGGGTAGAAGCTGCTAACGCTGCTGATTTAACTGAAGATACAGTGCAGCGATTCGATCACGATGGAAAAACATTTTGTATTTATAATTCTGAGGGAGAATTTTACGCCACCGATGGTCACTGTACACACGAAGAACAGCATCTGGAAGACGGCTTGGTAATGGATGGCATTATCGAATGTCCCCTGCACATGGGACAGTTCGATATCGAAACCGGCGAAGCACTTTCCGGGCCGGTTTGTGTCGATTTAAGAACGTATCAGGTCAAAAACGAAGACGGCAAAATTTATATTAAAATCTAAAGTCTCAAAGCCATTTAGCGTTAATATTCGTTTATGTTTACGCTAACGCGCCTTAGCCAAAATCCTCAACTCGTCTGTCGGGGCGATCTGGACCTGCCTGTCCATATACGGCAGTGGTTTGAATTGCCTGGCCGTGATGACGGCAAACCCGAAATCTGGTGTTATACCGATAAGATCTCATATAGATCTGGCGAAACTGTTTATTTAAATGCCATTTCCTCCAAACCATCAATCAGAGTTCGAGTTTACAGCCAGGCATTGCACGGCCAATGTCTACTTGAGTTCAATGCAACGGGTGATTGGCATGATACGCCTGACGATGCATCTGTTTTTGGTTGTGGTTGGCCGCAAGTAGCAGAATTTAAGATTCCAAATAACTGGCCTTCAGGCGTTTACCGAATTCATTTAGAAATAGCTGGCCAGGCACAAGCCGAGCATCTGATTATTGTCCGCCCGGAGCTGGATAAGGACAAAAGCAATCGAATTTTATTAATTACATCTGACTGCACCTGGGCAGCTTATAACGATTGGGGTGGTTCAAATCATTATGAAGGTATTATCGATCCCGCCAGTAGTTTGTTTTCACCAAAGCTTTCCAATCAACGGCCTTTTGCACGTGGTTTTATCTCATTACCTGCGGATGCACCTCGAACCCTGCCAGAGAATCCACCGATTGACGGTAAGGTTATTTATCCACATATGGAATGGGCCTGGCAGCAGGGTTACTCAAAAAAGTATGCCTCTGCAGGTTGGGCCAGTTACGAGAAGATTTTTTGTCATTGGGCACAGCAACAAGGTTATCACTGTGATGTTGCCACACAGCAGGATTTGCATTATCAACCTGATGTCTTAGCGGACTACAAGTGTTTGATCATTGTCGGCCATGATGAATATTGGAGTTGGGACATGCGCGATGCCATCGACGATTTCGTTGAACGAGGGGGTCGGGTGGCCCGGTTCGCCGGTAATTTTATGTGGCAGATTCGACTAGAAGATGAGGGCCGGACTCAAATTTGCCATAAGTATCACGCCCATCTGGATGATCCTTTCATGGACTCAGATAAGCAGAAACTGTTAACCACTGCCTGGGAGTCGAAATTAATTAATCGACCAGGACATCAAACGTTTGGCCTGGATGCCTTAAAAGGAATTTATGCAGGTTGGGGTGGTTTAGCGGCTAATGGATCGGGAGGCTTTACGCTTTATCGCCCTGAACACTGGGCCTTTGCCGGATGTAAATTGGGTTATGGAGATATTCTTGGAGGCCGATCCAGAATTTTCGGCTACGAAGTTGACGGTCTGGACTATCGTATCGAGCAGGGTTTGCCATTTCCTGAATCGTGCGCGGGATTACCGGATAATTTACAAATTCTAGCATTAGGATTGGCAAGACTGCGCGAAGATGATTTTTCAGGACAAGAAGATCCGCTATTTGTTGGTGATGAGGATGCAAAATATACAGCTCAGGTTTTATATGGAGATGATGGCGAAGAAACTTTGGCACGCGTAGATCGTGGTTCTGGCATGATTGTCCATTTTACGAAAGGTAAAGGAGAGGTTTTTCATGCTGGTACAACAGAATGGGTGGCAGGTTTGCTACGTAAAGATTTTGCTGTGGAGCAAGTGACACGTAATGTATTGAATCGGTTTTTAGTTTAACTGAATATAACAATAAGACGCTGATGATAAGGAACTAACAATGAAGCTATTAAGATTTGGTCCAAAAGGAACTGAAAAACCCGGGATCGTTGATGATCAAGGCAATGTACGTGATCTGTCGGCACATATCAGTGATATTACCGGTGCTAGTATTAGCGATGTCCAATTGGCAAAGATAGCGCAAATTGATCGTGAAACCTTAGCAAAAGTTGAAGTGGATCGATATGGCCCATGTGTCGGTGGTGTTGGCAAGTTTATCTGTATTGGCCTTAACTATTCTGACCATGCTGCAGAAGCAGGCATGACTGTTCCAACAGAACCCATTGTATTTGCTAAAGCAACATCAGCAATCTGTGGTTCGAATGATGATATTGAAATTCCACGAGGCGCTAGTACAACGGATTGGGAGATCGAATTGGGGGTTGTAATCGGTAAAGAGGCTAAATATGTTAAGAACGATGAAGCTTTAGATTACGTAGCAGGATATTGTGTAGTTAACGACGTTTCTGAGCGTGATTTTCAGATCAATCGAAAAGGTCAATGGATTAAAGGTAAATCGGCAGATACATTCGGGCCGATTGGCCCATGGCTGGTAACTAAAGATGAGGTGCCTGACCCGCAAAACTTGACTATGCATCTCGATGTAAATGGCGAGCGTATGCAAACAGGTTCGACAGTTACGATGGTTTTCAGCGTTGCCTATATCGTTTCATATCTATCGCAATTTATGAGCCTTCAGCCCGGTGATATCATCGCGACGGGTACTCCACCTGGTGTAGGTTTAGGTAAAAAACCTTCCCCTGTTTATCTAAAACCCGGTGATAAAGTTCATGCAAGTATTGAAGGACTAGGACAACAAAATCAAAACGTTGTTCAGGGGTAGAAAAGGCAATAGCTGATCTATAAATGTTGACTATTGACAGATAGTTAATTGATTGTGATAAGATATGTTGGACTAAAGTAATATATTCTTTAGACATAAAAAAATTTACAATATAAAAAACGACAATTATTACAAAAAACATAACAGGAGAATAAATATGTGTGCAGCACTTCACAGCTTGTCTCGATATGACTATCTTGTCAAACAATGCCTGGATCATGAAGCCCTTATGATAGAACCGCCTTTGGCGCAGACCTTTGGTTATCTACTGGGCAAGCCTAATGAGATCACCGGCAACCTTAGCAATCAGGCCATTGTTGATGCCTTCATTGCACTGGTCGATGCCATGGAAACCAATACTGTTACACCCGGCCCCGCAGATGCGGGCATGACATTTTTCGGGCAGTTTGTCGACCACGACATCACGCTTGAGGCTACCAGCAGCATCGGCAAGAAAATTGATCCCCGAAATATCCGCAATGTCAGAACTCCTAACCTTGATCTGGACTGTGTTTATGGTGATGGACCTGAGGCTTCGCCACACATGTATCATCCGAAACATAAGGGATTTATACTTTTCGGCCGGACCGATAATGATCTCGATCTAGCTCGAAATGCCAAGGGCACCGCTCTAATTGGTGACCCGCGCAATGACGAGAACATTATTGTGAGCCAGGTTCAGGGTGCTTGGATATGTTTGCATAATATCCTGATGTCTCAAGTTACTGAAGGTGGCAATGCCAAGGACGACGTCCATGCTTGTGGAACCATGTCAATCCGTCAATCTGTTTGGAACGAATACATTGTCCCTCACCTTGAAGATTTCGAGCACGTCCGCCGTTTTGTCCGTTTGCACTATCAATGGATGGTCTTGCATCAACTTCTGCCGGCTTTTGTCGATCAGCCCTGCATTGACCATGCCCTACACGATCCTTACGTCTTCGGCATCCACAGTCCGATCATGCCCGCTGAGTTCTCTGGCGCTGCCTATCGGTTCGGTCATGCCACGGTCCAGCCGAAATATACACTGCGTGACGGCGTTGAACGCGATTTGTTCAAAATGACAGGTTTCCAGCCACGTAAACCAGACGATCATATCCACATGCAGCATTTCTTCTCGACTCCTAATCACGATGCCCAGTCTGCACTGCCAGTTGGTACCAAGATGGCAAAAACACTTTTCGCATTGCCAGACAACATTGTGTCGGGTAGCGAAACCTGGGGTGACGTAGAGATTCCTGTAAAAGATGCCAAGAAACTTGGCCTGCGTAATATCCTGCGTGACCGCACTGCGCTAAAACTGGCTTCCGGCCAACAGGTTGCCCGCTGGCTGAATAATAATGCACCACATTTGAAGGTTAAGGAACAGCCCGCACCGAAGATTCTCAAGGACAGACATATCGACAAGACCCCGTTATGGTTCTATTGCCTGGAAGAGGCCGATAAAACTAATGGCAAGCTCTCAGGTGTTGGCGGCACGATTGTAGCAAGTGTCATCGTGCGGTTATTGAAAGATGACCCGGAAAGTGTGCTCAACACAGACTTTGCGCCATGGGTAGGCTTTGGTGGTTCGAAGATGACGATGGGCAAAATGATGGCTTGGGTCGAAAAGAACCGCAGTGATATTGCCCATAGGGAAGAACTTTTCAGCGGCTGACACGCCGGCTCAAAAATGAAACTCCCCGCCGTTTACGGCGGGGATCTATTTTCCCGTGGCAAGCTAACCCTAGCTAACGATTAAACCATTGGGTATCGCGCTAAACGGTAAATGTCGCATTGAAGTGCATATGATATTGAACATATGAGATTATTTAGCTCGTTGGTATAACCAATTAGTGAATGATTCGATTTGTTGTTGGTTTGTTGAGGTGTTATTGGCTATAAAAGTGTAATAACCCGTGACCGATTTGGAATTGGAAAAAACCTTCATCAATGAATGATTTTCTAATTCAGGTAAAATAAGCTGCCTATGGCCCATCATCATTCCCATGCCATTAACGGCGGCATCAATCACCATGCTATAGAGACTAAAACTCAGAGAATGCTGTGACTTTAGCCTGACATTTGAGTTATTGGTTTTTAACCAATACTCCCAATCCTTATTCCAAGTCGCATCAATCATCAAGTCATACTCATTTAATTTTTCGAGTTGCATTTGATTAGCAGAAAAATAATCAGCCGAGCAAACAGGAAAAATTTTTTCCTCCATGAAAACTTTCATATTTGTTTGGGTCGGCTGTTGATAGCTAAATCCGATCACAATATCGTGTGTCTGTGATTTTTCCACCGCATCAGTGGCGCTGATTTCAATATTTATTCCCGGATGCAGTTGTCTAAATTTATTAAGCCGGGGCATCAACCATTTTTCCGCAATAGCATGCAGGGTGAGAATCTCTAACGTTGATTTTGACTGAGAGCGTTTTAGTAAGTCAGTTTCTGATCGCAATTGCTGCAAAATATTTTGAATGCTGGCGTAATAGTTCATTCCAGCACGATTGAGCTCAACGCCTTTGTGGTGTCTTGTGAATAATTTCAAATCCAGAGCATCTTCTAATTTCTTGATTTGATAGGCAATTGCGGCTGGTGTTTGATGAAGTTCATCAGCAGCGAGTTTAAAACTGTTGAGTCTTGCTGAAGCTTCAAAAGCAAGCAAGGAACTTAGTGGAGGTAAATCATTACGCATAGCCTATCTTGACATAAAAAATTTATCTCATCGAGCAAAAAATCTTCGTTTGTGAAATAAATCGAATCGACGTTTAATCAAGCTTGTAAGCACTAATCAACACTAGAGTGAAAGACAGATGGATATGAAAGTTTATGGTGACTGGTTACCTCAAGAGTCCAGGCAATACATAGCTGATTTAAACCAGAACTATAGCAGACTGGATAACGATCAGCTTGAAACCGAAATCACTAATGAAATCGAAAAAAACCTTAAAATTCATGAAAATGAATGTATAAACCTCAACCCTGCCACGAACGTGATGAATCCCAAGGCAGAGGCGGTGTTAGCAAAAGGCATTGGTTCACGGCCTTCTCTTGGTTATCCGGGCGATAAATATGAGATGGGTCTGGAGGCGATTGAAAAGATCGAAATCATGACTACACGCTTAGCTTGTGAAGTCTTTAACGCCAAATATGCGGAAATTCGAGTCGCTTCTGGAGCCATGGCCAATCTCTATGCTTTCATGGCAACTTGTCAGCCAGGTGATTCAATATTTGTGCCGCCAGCATCAATCGGCGGACACGTAACCCATAATAAAGCAGGTGCTGCAGGTTTATACGGGTTGAACATTCATGAGGCACCTGTTAATGCGGCTAGATATACAATTGATGTCGATCAATTACGTGCTCAGGCTCATGAACTCAAACCTAAATTAATAACGGTTGGTTCAAGCTTGAATTTGTTACCTCATCCGGTTAGTGAAATAAGGGAAATTGCGGATGAAGTTGGAGCCAAGGTACTTTTTGACGCTGCTCATCAATGCGGCATGATTGCCGGTCAAGCCTGGCAGCAGCCTTTACAAGAAGGAGCACACTTAATGACCTTCAGTACCTACAAAAGCCTTGGAGGTCCACCATCTGGTCTGATTGTCAGCAACGACGACGAAATCGCACAGAGATTGGATGCGATTGCATTTCCTGGATTAACAGCAAATTTTGATGCGGCCAAATCTGCGTCACTAGCTATTGCTCTTTTAGACTGGAAAGCATATGGCAAAGATTACGCAGCGATGATGGCGCAAACTGCTGCTGTGTTAGCGGAAGAACTGGCTAAAAAAGATATTCCGCTTTTCAGAACCGAACAAGGATTTACTCAATCACATCAATTTGCCGTGCAGGCGGAGTGTTACGGGGGTGGACAGGCTGCGGCCAAACACTTGCGTAAAGCAAATCTTCTCAGCTGTGGAATTGGTTTGCCTATAAAGGAAGTGGCTGGCGATATGAACGGTTTGAGAATCGGTACACCAGAGATTGTACGCTGGGGAATGAAAACTGAGCACATGTCTGAACTGGCAGAGTTTATTACTCTAGGATTAAATTCAGAGAAACCGGGACAATTAGCAAATAGCGTAACAGCGTTCAGGCAGCAATTTAGTCAACTGCACTACATTCGTTGATGGATGAATATGGAGTTGAATGAGCTTTTAACAGAGGGTTCCTCCCCCACAGGGGAGGATAGGTGGAGTATTATGTGACTAAATCAATGCTCGTTCTACTTCCCTGTAAAATAGTACAAAACCGAATTTTTGTTGCCAACTTTTTTATTTTCTATGATGGCAAAAGGTTATCGATATTTCGCATTTGTCATACACATCGGCACTGCCTGCCAGTCACCATCGATTTTTATCGCCCCACGAAAGGAACAGGCGGTCAGTTTTGCCTGAGTAATTTCATCAGGGTTTTCTAACTTTTTAGCATCAATAAAGTTGTGCATGACAATTTTATAGGCACCGACATGCCCTTGAACTGCAGAAGCAACAAGCTTTAAACGAGAAGGTTCATTTTTAAGTATTGAAAAAGCATACTCAAACAAACGGGCAATAATTGAAGGGTGCTTCGCTAGAACAATCATTTTCTGCAATAAGGCTACAAAGGAATTTTGGCCTCGCCCACCAATTCCACCAAATTGTTTCAATAAAGTTTGCCAAAATTTTTGCATGGGTTCTGAGGGTTGCATTAAATCGATAATCCGATTAGTTCTGGTATCGACAATCAGCATAGCGATTGAACTGCAATCCGGATGACCAAAATGCAGGGCATCACGAATCAGATTCTTTCCAGTCCCATCACACACTTTTTCCCAGACAAGCTCAGGTGTCACGGGCCGCTCGGAAAAACGTGTTCGGCCAACATCGGCTTCAGGCTGGAAACTGATGGTGCTAAACGCAGACAGATTTTTCGGGCTAGACATTTGCCAGATCAGAATATCACTAATTGAATTTATATTGCGCTCGGTAACTGTAACGGTTTGAGCTCCGACCAAACGTTTTCCGGTTTGTTTTCGAGTTTTCAGGATTAACGCAGTAAACAAATCGCGCAAAGGATTTAAGTCACTTTCCCGGTCAAGTTGTTTAATTGGATACCCCTTGCGGCCCGCTTGGGTCATATCAACATGGAAGCTTATTTTCCGCAAACCTGCTTCTAAAACTAAACGATATAAACGTTCTGGTTTCTCCAATAATGACTGTCCATGAGTCATTAACATTGGCACCAGACCAATTTCGTTGGTGTAGCGGACGATCTCAATCAAATCATCAAAACAATTGGTTTTGATATAAGCATCGACAACGTCGCCGCCGGTAATTTGAATATGCCCACCATGGCCAAGTAACTTTCGATTGGCATCAAGCTGCTGTTTAATTTTATCGACTGTTGGTTGTTCTTGATGATTAGCATCCTTTGGCAAATAGCAATGAGTGCAGCCAAAAGAACAATAACTGGGGCCGGTAATAAATCCGCACTGCACCCAGTGTTGACCAACGACTTGCCGGGGTGTTTTTAAATTTTCCGGCAATTGCTGCCAGCGTTGACGGAGTAATTCCTTTGTCTCTACGTTTATGGGAGATAGCAGATGGTTAAATTTCATTCAGTTGCCGTTATTGTTGAACAATATATTGTTTAAGTTGTCTGAAAGCCGAGAATCCTTAGACTAGTAGTGACAATTTTAATTCATGTATACAAACAGATTTTTAAATATAGCCAGCATTTTTTTAGCATTAATGATTTTATCAATTCAAGCAAACGCTGCCTTTAACAATGATGACTGGAATACTGTTTTGGGACAGTATGTGAATGAACAAGGTTTTGTTGACTATCAGGCGCTGAACCAAAATCGAGCATCGTTAGATCGATATGTTGATGCGGTGAAAACTCAAGGTCCGAAATCCAATCCGGAATTGTTTCCAACTAAAAATGATCAGCTTGCCTATTACATTAATGCTTATAACGCACTGGTTTTTGAAGGCGTGTTAAACCGTGGCCCTGAAGAAAAAAGTGTCTGGCGTGGATTAGTGTCAGGACTCAATTTTTTTATTCGTATGAAAATCATAATTGATGGCGAGAAAACCAATCTAAAAAAACTCGAGGACGACATCATTCGTGATGGTTTTAAAGACCCTCGTATTCATGCGGCCCTTAATTGTGCCTCGATCAGTTGTCCGCGATTGCCACAGATTGCATTTGAAGCGGAAATATTGGATCAACAGCTTGATGCGGCAATCGTCGAATTCGTTAACGACGAACGCAATGTTCGCCTCGATCATGAAGCAAAAAAAGTATATCTATCAAAAATATTCGACTGGTTTGAAGACGATTTTATTGAGTACGAACAATCTCAAGGTAATACCAATCCAAGCTTACAAAGTTACGTCAATCGCTACCGCAATCCCGACAATCAAATACCAAACGACTATAAAACCGAATTTCTTAAATACAACAAAGGTATAAACAAACAGACTTGACATTCTTTATCTGGAGTGTCATTGCTCGATGCTGATGTGAAATTCACTGTAGTTTGACTCACATTGGCGATTGAACACCACAGAGATCAAAACAAAAGTTATTAAAAACAAGGGCTAAAAAACCAAGTGTTTAAAGACTGGCAGGTAACTTTAATGGAAAGTGCCTATATAACTTCTCATACATAAAACACTAAATTTCTGATAACACCTTGAATTAAAAGGTAAATTGATAAAAATGAAGAAAATCTCAAATGAGTTAGACATCAATGGGATAAATCGCTAAAGCATATAGAATAAACTGTTAGGTTCTATAAGGAGATAAATTATGGTAAACAAGCCACTTTCAGAATTGCAAAATATAGGGAAAACAGTTGCATCTAGATTGCATGAAATTGGTATTACAAACGAAGTAGAATTAAAAAAGCTGGGCTCTGCGAAAGCCTATAAATGGTTGTCTGAACAAAACTCCGGTAAGCATCTTCCAATTTGTTACTATCTCTATTCACTTGAAGGTGCAATACAAGACAAACATTGGGATGAGCTTTCAGAAAAAGAGAAAACAAAATTAAGGCTGGCTGCGGGTTTATCCAAATGAGCTACAAAAACATAACAAACCAATGTAGCCGACCACCAAACTTGTCACTTTGTTCCATGTTTTTGTCGGCTGAGTTCAAGCGTTATGCGCCTATACAGAGCTTACAAATTACGGAAAGCAGGCATGTCTAACCAAGAAATAATCAAGGGTAGTTGTCTTTGTGGTGGTATTCGATTTGAAGTAACGCCCCCATTCATTCGTGCGAATCATTGTCATTGCTCACGTTGTCGAAAACATTCAGGAACAACTGTCTGCACACAAGCCATGGTAAAGAAAGATCAGTTCAAGCTTTTGCAAGGTGCAGAGTTAGTTGAGGTATTTGGTAAAAGAAAAGGCGGAACTAAAGTATTCTGTGCGGAATGTGGTTCAAGTTTATTTGGTGGTTCCTGGCCAGATGGTTCAGAGGTTTCGATACGGATGGGAGCCTTTGACGATGACCCTGGTATCAGGCCAGAATTTCATTCTTTTGTGGGTTCGAAAGCCCCTTGGGATCATATATGCGATGATCTTCCGCAGTATTCTGATGGATGGGAAGAACATTACAATGGCAGCGCATAACAAGCCCACCACTTTGTTCTGTGTTTGTGTCGGTTGAGTTCAAATGTTATCCGAATATTGAAAAATAAATTCAATCAGTTTGGCTTAGGAACATGAAAAAAATCAAATAAATTAAAGGATTGTGAGATGTATCACAGCGATTTTTTAAAAATCATGCTACAACTGAAGTCATGAGTGGTCGTTTAAGCGAGCTTAAAACGCGCCCCACTTCAAGCCTTTGGGAAAGAGTTTAAACAATGCTAGTGCCCGAACAATATGTCTTCGATTTTTTATCACAGGGTACAACCCAACTGACAATGCGGGTAGAAAGCAATTCAAATAAAAAGCCAGCTCACAGATGACTCAAATCGTCAGGCCGCTCAACAAATAAAATAATGAAAGGAGATTAACCATGTGGACTTTCACACATAAACCGAAGACAACTCAGCTGAATACGTCCGCTAAGTCTACGATACCCGGTCGGGCGCACTTCGGCCAAAGCCGTGATCTGAACTCGATCCTTCACTTACAGCGCCCGATTGAAAATCAAAAGATGCGCGGGATCTTGCAGACACAGACAGAAGAACTCAATACCGGATTGACCGATCCAGTACCATCTCGCTTCAGGCATAATTTTAGTCAGATTCCTATCTATCCTCTTGCCGCCAAAGCAGTGCAGAGAAAAATAGCGATAAACGAGCCGGGAGATGTATATGAGCGGGAAGCAGATTATGTTGCAGCCCAAGTCATGCGGATGCCTGAACCACACATCCAGCGCGTTTGCGAATGTGGCGGAAAGTGTCCCAAATGTCAGACGAAACAGCTTGATCCGAACCACGAGCGTATGCAGGCTAAGCACGTTGCATCAAGTGACATCGGACACACTGCCTCGCCGCTCATTGTCAATGAGGTGTTGTCCTCACCAGGTCAACCATTAGATTCGGACACACGAGAATTTATGGAGCCTCGTTTCGAAACTGATTTTTCACACGTACGCATACGTAATGATACTCATGCTGAGCGGGCAGCTCAGGCAATCAATGCCCAAGCTTTTACCTTTGGGCATAATATTGTTTTTGGAAAATCGGCTTATGCACCTACCCGTGAATCCGGGCGTCAACTACTTGCACACGAATTGACACATGTAGTTCAACAGCGCGCTACGGTTTCTAACGTCCAGCGTATGCCATTTGATCCAACTAACCCAGAGCAACGATATCGAGGCACAACATTACCCCATCGCGAAGCAACCGAATTGGCGCAATGCATTCGTATCATGGGAGATGAAAATAGAGATTATTGCCGTCAGGAAGTGTTAGGAGAAGCACCTCCACAACCTATTCATGCGAATATGCCGGGTGTTTCAACACCGCAACCTACTCATGTGAACATACCGGGCATTTCAACACCACAACCCTTTGGTACACAAGCAAATGCTAACGGTTCAACAAATTTTAATGTTGGCTCTGTGAATGTCGTATTTCTGCCTGACGTCATCAGTCAAGATCAGGCAATGACAAATCGAGCAGAGACCGCATCCTCAATTAGTGCTTTTAATATTAACTACCAATCAAGTGGCGGAGTAGTAAAATCATTTACCGGGCCTGGAGCTGTTACTATCACTATTGTTACGACTTATGGACCCGGTGTTACGGCGGCTTCAACTTCCGGATATGGACGTGGAACTACTGCATCGGATGTTCAAGCAGGAAATACGAGTCTTGGTTTTCATGAGGGCCAACACGGATTAGATTTTGTTCAATTTTTGACGACACATTCATTTCCACAATTTACAGGAACAACGGGAATGACTGTAGTAGCTTTTGAACAAGCTATGCAAGCCTATAGTACAGCCCGTCAACAATTTAACAGTGACATGGAGAGTTTTAGCAAATCAAATACTGATTGTGTTGGGACAACCATAGATCAACACAATGCTTCAAACGGAATCCACACAATAATATGTCAACAGGTGCCATGACTTATTTTACCCTGAGCATGTTGTCGGTTGAGTTGAGGTCAAACAACTCACAACTGGTTCAGCGAGCTTCTATCTTGAGGTTGGATTACGAATGGTATAGCCGAATATTTTTGAATTTTGTCTTGCCTAACAAAGCAAAGCTCTAATATGAATAATCAAAGGAGATATAACTATGGATGAGAAACAGAGGAATATCATCGAAATATACGAGAATGGCAAGCACAGGCGCTATAATCTGTTGTTCGCGGTCAATGGGGGTGCTTTTGCAATTTCCAAATTGCTTTCAGGGGATGCCCAGAACCCAGCCGTTGGACTCGGAGGATTGTCTCTCACTCACATATCAGTTGGAATGATCTTTTTTACTGTCGTAATGATGGTGGATATTTGGGAGTTTGGAGATAAAATGAAAAAAAATTCGACGAGAATCTATTTGATACTCCAGGTAAACGGGTACTGATTTTGTTGAGTTCAATTATATCGCTTGGTTGGTTTATCGCGGGCTTTTGGTAGTAGAATATCGCATAACAAGTCAGCCCGACTTGCCGGTAATCCAGCTATGACTTCAAACGTTACATGCCGGCTCAATTATTACTAAATTGACGGTAAAAGAAATCAAACAAACACTACTAAGAAGCCTGGCTAATCGAGATATAGCGGAGCATTCACAGCGTTTCTTCAAAACAGGCGAGGGTCAATATGGTGAAGGCGATCAATTTCTTGGTATCCGGGTTCCTGTTCTTCGACGACATATCAAGAATTTTCAGCAAACTGCATTAGAAGATATACAAGAGTTATTGATGTCTTCTTTCCATGAAGAGCGACTATTTTCACTGCTGCTTTTGGTTCACAAATTCGCCAAGGGCAATGAGAATGAGAAAAAGACAATTTACCGTATCTATCTGAATAATACTCATTACATTAACAATTGGGATTTGGTCGACTGTTCAGCCCATAAAATTGTTGGTGCATATCTTGAAGATAAAGACAGACAAATTCTGTATAGATTAGTGCAATCCGACAGCCTTTGGGAAAGACGTATAGCTATCATGTCCACATTTCAATTCATTCGAGACAATCAGTTCGATGATGCGCTTAGCATTTCGAAGCAGCTCATCAATGACAAGGAGGATTTAATACATAAAGCGGTCGGATGGATGTTGAGAGAGATAGGCAAACGCGATATCGCCATCGAGGAAAAGTTCTTAAAATCGTTTTATAAAAAGATGCCGCGTATCATGCTTCGTCATGCAATAGAAAAATTTCCAGAACAACAGCGTAAACAGTATTTAGAGGGGAGAATATGAATCTAACATGCCAATCCAGCTAACCACCCGCTTGGTTTCGTGTTGACAGAGCGTAAGTACTATGTAAATTTTGAATAAAAACGTTCACTTAATTTTTATTAAATAGATTCCCCCGGGCTTGTGCCGGAACCTCAATATAATTACTAAAATCCGGTTAAACACGGGGTGCTTACCGTAACAGCCCTTTAGGGCTGGCCCGGTGAACATCACATTGCTATCATTTGTGATGTTTAATCTATATAGACTCATTCATCCACGGGCAAGCCCGGCATTGAGTTATAGTGTCGAAGAGCCGGGACAAGTCTGTGGTATTCTCATCCTTACGCGAACGATAATAAATGACGCCGTAAACGGCGAGATATCTATTTTGCTTTGCATGCAATCCCATAATAAGCCAACCTTCGTTAGTGATTAAAAAAGCAAAAGAAAAAATACTGTGATTTGTGGGATATGTCACAGCCATTGATTAAATACTATGCTACAACTGAAAACATTAAGTTATCGATTAAAAATGAAAGCGCCAAACTGGGGGTTTAGATTTACCATGACTAGGCGCAAACAGACTAATAAAGATGACACAGGGCAATATACATAACAAGCGGCCACAACAGAACCAGAGAAGATTCTGGCAAAAAAATATATTCAATCACAGGTCTTTGAGTATAAAACATTATGTTGACAATCTATTATTCCCAGTGTCATGGGAGAAATTACAATGGACGAATACCAATACCGTTGGGCACAAAAATATATCGAACTGGCTGACGTAACAGTAGGGCGACGAGAGGATTTGAATAAGATGTTTCTTGTTGCTAACTCCGGACTGCTCACTGTCGAATCTTACTTTACAATAGGAACGCATAATACTTATAGTGCGCTTTGCTTAGCTGGTTTGGGAATCGGTCTATGTTTGATATGGACGTATATATCAAATTACTATCGAAACTTGATGAACGCCAAAGGCAGGGTAATTCGAAAACTTGAGGAGCAACTAAAGCTCTACCCCTGGACTCAACAGCGGTCAGAGAAAGGACCTTCTCCATGGTACAGCCTATCATTGCTTGAGATTGCCATGCCTCTTCCTTTTATAATGCTGAATCTTCTCATTGTCTTAAATCATCAAGTGATAAATGAAGGTGATAAACTGGTCTTTTATATTGTGATTACACTTTTCATCGTATACGCGGTATCGTTTTTTGTTTTGTTTGTTAGAAATTTTCTCGAAAAGCTAAAAGCTGTTAAAAACAAAAAAGGGCTTGGTTATACCCAGGATGAGCAACATAATGGGTACACAGAGCAAACATGATTAGCCAAGCCAGCGGATGCATAGTTTTAGGCGTTAAGATTTTGAAACATTGCAATAGAGAATCACATGAACTTTGAGGAGCAATACAAATGACGGTTAAACGAAGGGTCTTTATTAGCCTTACCCATGATTCACGCCTTGATGACAGGCAAAACGAAGTTAAATGGGGCATCATCAAACGGGTAATTGATGGTGGATACGAACCGATTATTTTCTTTCCTACGGTTCCCCAGGAATTTGCAGCTTTAGTGCGCCGTGAAGTGCCTTGGACTGTAGATAAAGTGAAAGAAGCGGTAAGTGGTGCTGTTGGTGCAGTAATGATAGGGTACCCCCGATGGAAGTATGATAACGACGCTCATGCAAGTGAATTTACCCATTACGAAGCTGGCGTTGCACACGCTATGGGCATCCCAACTTTGATGGTACTTGAACGTGGCATTGCGTGGAGGGGCGCATTCGATCAGAGCTCGTCCCAGATTTGTGAGATTCCTCCGGGTGCAGATTCGGATTGGTTAGACAGTCCTTACTTTAATCAGAACTTCAATCCATGGATCAGAGATCTGGAAGAAAGATACGATATATTTCTCGGTTATTCCAGTAAAGCAACAGGAACGGCCAAAAATCTAAAAAGAGTACTAGAGTCAAAAGGTGCCAAGGTTCTTGACTGGCAAGAATTCGGTCCAGGTACCATTCTTGAACAAATTCAAAAAGCAGCTCAATGTTGCACTGGCGGCATCTTTCTTTTCACCGCTGATGACGAGCTTGAAGGTCAACATGGAATGGCAGCCCCAAGAGATAACGTTGTATTTGAAGCTGGTTATTTTGTAAATGCAAAAGGGCACAAACGAGTGTTAGTGGTTCGAGAATTTGGTGGAGAAAAAAGTGCCAAAATGCCAGCTGATCTCGGAGGCTCGATTTACGCTCCATTGCCTGATTTGGCTAATTTAGAAGCGCTTGATCAACAACTGGACCGTTTCGTTGAGAATTTGTGAGCTGTTCCGTTGTTCAACTGAAAGTGAATATAAAGACATAACAGTCGTTACATGTCAATGAGGTCTTGGAGAGAGAATGTTATGGCCGAAACAAAAATTGCACTTTATGGTAGTAAAAAATTATCACAAGAAAATATTAAGTTAGTTAATTATTTGTGCAATGCGTTTCTGAAAGATCCGCATGTTGTCCTGATTAATGGTGGTATTTATGACCAAGATGACAACGCCACATCCGTTGATCAGGCCGCGTACGAATCGACATTGGCATTTGTTAAAGAAGCAGGTCAAAAGCTCGAAGATCGTCTTCAAACTTGGTTACCAGAAAAAAAACGAAAAGGTGTTGATAGAGAGTCGAGGGGGAAATCGATATGGCTCCGTGGTTCACCACGTTCCAGAAGGTTTCAACTTGTTAATCAAGTCGATGCAATAGTTACGATTGAAGGTGAAGGACATACTGAAACAGTTCTTGAACTAGCAATGGCATTGGGACGTACAGTTTTACCAATTGGATTTTCTGGTACAGATTCATCCGCATCATGGGAATCAGACAGGGAATTCTTCAAAAAATCACTCGAACTTGACAAGTCTTTGTCAAGCCGGCTCGACAATCCACCAAAAACAGAAAAACAATGGCAAAAGCTTTGCAATGATATTGCTGACACTGTTCTGAGAAAAACACGACGTCGCTGCCTCGTCTTAATGGACTTCACCGATAAGGGACATGATAATTTCTACCGAAAAGTTGTACGCCCGGCAATTGAAAAAAATGGTTTTTGCGCTCATAAGTTAGATGAACATGAGCCTGCCGGTGATGATATATTGCAATTATTTCTAGATCGACTATCTGATTGCCACGCAATTATTATTGACCTTACCGGATTAAATAGAAATGTAATTTATGAGCTTGGTCGAATTCATGAAAAAAATACCATAATATCATTGTTGATGAGTCGTAAATCAGAAGAAGAATTGCCTTTTTATGTATCCAAAAATCTTGTCAAATATGTAAGCAACGACGAGGATAAGAAAGCGCGTAAACTTGTTACTGACTATTTAACTGATGCCCGAAAAGCTTAGTTACTTAGTTGATTAGCGTTCGCACAAGTGACAGAAAATGTGCTCAATTAATTATCTATTATTGCTTCTAGTAATGATGGGCAAAACTTAACTTCAGTCCCAAAGCTTCTCGGTGTAGAATAGACTGCTTTCTAACGGGGGAATAAATCAACTTTACTAAGCGTTGAAAACACGCTTATGAGAGTAAGTTTATGGTTAGAAATGTACAGAAGTTATTTACGCAATTTATAGTTACAGGCTTTACGCTGATTTGTTTTTCCATTGTTCACGCCTATGAGGTGGCTGTTGGGCTTGGTTCCACAGCAGCACATAGTATTTCCATTGCTTTGGGTGATGGCAGTAAGTGGCCTTATGTAGCCGAAAACAGCTGGGGTCCATTGGCGAATCATGTACCAATTGGTTTGTTGACTAGAGAACAACAAACAGCTATTTACAATAATTTCAGGCAAAAACGGGCAATTTCTGAAATTCCATATCCAACCATAAACTGGAATGGTAGCCAGGGCGATATCGATTTCATTGAGTTCTTCGGGTTTACAGTCCCTTATGTATTCGTTCTTTATGAGTACCACGAGCGTGTCAGTGTACAAGGTCAGGCAACGGCTGATGCACTAGCCGAGGCGGGGGTGGTTGATTCGATGCTAACACGCGGTGAAATATTGCGTCTAAAGGCCCGTTTCCCAGATAAAAAAATTATTATGAACACACGCTCCTGGGTGCGGAATCAAGCACATTTGGAAACTGTTACAGATATCCTAGATGGCGTTACTATTGAATATATTCCACATAATACAGTTGGGAATATTGCCCAGCATGTGGCGCCTTTTGCAAAGTGGGCTCATGACAATAACAAAATCCTTTTAGTTCTGATGCCACCACTTCCGGATGATTACCTGGAAGATCGTTATGTATTTTATGTAAAGCGAATGATTCAAACTATCTACAACGAAAATAAAAACCTTTTGCCGACAGGTTGGCTGCGTAGTAATAATTTTATCTTCGTTCCAGCAAATTACACATTTGGCGAGAGTAAACTTCACTATGTACCTGAGGATGCTGAAAATACGGTGCTGGCCGCAGTGAAGCAGTTATTGCTAATGCGTGAGGAGTTAGATGCAGGACCGTTACAACCAGTGCCGGAATCTAGAGTTATCGATTCTATACTTCCTTTACTTTTGTTTGATTAATGCAAGATGTTCAGATTTCAAACCTATCATGATAAAAATAAGAAAAGCCCAGGCAGGAGATTTTAATCAGGTATTAAAACTGCTGGAACAATTAAATCCGGATGATCCAAAATCTTTGGGCACGCACGAGGCAGTTTATAATCGAATAATAAATACGCGTGGTTTAGATATCATCATCGCTTCAAAATCCAACGAAATTATTGGCTGTATTTACCTCAATATTATTCCAAATTTAACTAGAGGTGCTCGTCCCTATGCGTTGATAGAAAATGTTGTCACCGATCAAAACCATAGACGACAAGGGATTGGCAAGAAAATGATGAAAAATGTAATCGATCGAGCTTGGAGAGAAGACTGTTATAAAATCATGTTATTGACCGGACGCTGTGATAAATCAACACACAGCTTTTATCGAAGTTGTGGATTCAGAGCTGATCAAAAACAAGCTTATATCATTAGAAGTGACGTCTAAGCATGCTTGATTGCGTAATCTTTGACCTTGATGGTTTGCTGGTAGATTCAGAGCCATTACAGTTTCGTTCCTATCAAAAGGCGTTTGCACAAAACGGACATCAGATAACGAAAAATGACTGGCAGCGTTGGCTTGAAGTCAGTGTAGCTGTGCCAGCCTGGATTCAATTAGATGATCTAAGACTTGATCCTGAGAAAATCAGAGCGGACAAAAAAGTCATCTACGATAAAATGATCCAGCAGGAACTAGCTATAAAACCGGGCGCGGACAAGTTGATTAAAGAATTATCGAATCATACTCGCCTTTGTGTTGCCTCAGGTTCCAGAATTGAGTCGATCAAACTATGCCTGGAAAAGTTCAATCTCGATCAATATTTCGAAGCGTTTTATTCAGGTGCCTTTGTTAAACGTTCCAAGCCTTATCCTGATGTATATTTTTATGCGTTAGAAAAAATGATGGTCAAACCAGAGCACGTAATTGCGATTGAAGACTCTCCACAAGGTTTAAAGGCAGCTTCTGCGGCTGGGATAAAATGTGTTGTTTGTCCGGATAAGAGTAATCCGGTCTCAAAACATCGATATGTAGGTGCTGAAATGTTTGTTGACTCCCTTGACCAATTAAACTTTGAACAATTAACAAAAATAACCTCAAACTAATCTAGATCGGTAATCTATCCCGCAGTTGATAATAAGCAATGCTGGGTGCCAGGAACCAGGGTTTACCATTGTAATAAGGGCGTGATTGAAATTCGACGTTAGCCAAAGGTGTCTCGCCTTCTTTATCATCGATGACTTGTAAACCAAGCTTGCGCCCAAAATAACTGGCTAAGGACACTCCTGAACCACAGTAACCCATGCAGAAATACATCCCGTTGTGCTTACCGAAATGAGGCATGGTATCAAAAGTAAATGCAACAAAACCCATCCATGTATGAGAGATTTTTGTACTATTTAGTTGAGGGAAAACTTCACACATCCGTTTATGAAGTATAGGAGCACTTTTCAATGGATCACCTTCACTCAATGCCACACGACCGCCATATAAAATTCGTTTATCTTCTGGGCAGGCACGGTAATAGTAAACTAGAGTTCGGGAATCAACGATTACTCGTCGGGTTGGAAGTAACTCGTTCATTAATTCAGGCGCTAATGGTTCGGTGGCAATAATGTAACTACCGATTGGAATAACCCGCCGTTTTAACCAGGGGAAGAGCTTACCGGTATAACCATTCGTCGCAATTACTACGTCACGAGCTGTAACTTGGCCGTTAGCGGTCGTGATTAGAAAGCCATTATTCTGTTTGCTGATGTCAGTGACTTCACAGTTTCCAATCACTTGTGCACCGGAAGTTTTAGCTAGGCGTAATAATTCCAGCGAATACTTGCCTGGATGTAATGATCCGACATCAGGATAAACCTTGCCACCATGATAAAAATCAGTGCCAATTTCGGTATGGGTGTCTTTTGGATCAACGATAAAATAGGGTAATTTTAAATAATCCAGTTCATCCGTTTGGGCTTTGTGCTCAACCATGAGTTTAAATTGGCGTGGATTATGGGCGCCGTAAAAGCGGCCACATCGCTTCCAGTCGATATCCAGATTTTCTTGTTTGACCAAATCATCAATATATTGAAGTGCATTTAGGCCTTCCTGCAAAACTCCCTTAGCGGCCTCAGCACCAATTCGCTTGGCTAGTGGAGCAAATTCAGGTTTTAAACTATTACTAACATGTCCGCCATTGCGTGAGCTGCAGCCCCAGCCAATGGTTTCTTTGTCCAATACCAAGGTAGACCGCCCACCCCGGGCAGTTTGAATGGCAGCATTTAGTCCGGTATAGCCCGAACCGACTATGATCACATCAATTGATTTTGGTATATCTTGTGATTCTGGTTCCGGCCTGGGAGCGTCATCCCACCAATAAGGTTGTGTTTTGAAATCGGAAGTAAACAAATCACAAGTCATGGTCGTTCCCAAAAACCATATTCAACAATCTCAATACTGTGCTGGTCAGGATCACGAAAATAAAATGATCTTTTGCCGCTGGGCCAATCAATTTCACTTTCAATTTCAATATTCAAATCAATGATCTTTTGTTTGTGCTGTTCATAGTCTCCGTCACAGGCTTCAAAAGCAATGTGACCCCGGCCCTTGGTTGCATGTGCGGGAATTATACTGCCATTAATCGAAATATCTTGATCCTCGGTATAGCTGCGATCAAAAATAATCAGCATGGTACGGCCGATTTTAAAAAATAACGAACGACCTTTGGTGCCGGAAATTAAATCAAGACCAAGTTTATCTTGGTAGAACGCCTTCATAGCATCGATGTCGTCGGTATACAGGGCGGTTTCAATTACACCTTCCAGTTCCATTATTAGTTGTTTTTTCTGAGCCAGTTGATTACATCATCCGCATTTTGATCAGGAGGGAAAACAGGATAAAAAACTTTCTTGATGATTGCGTCTTCGGTAATCAACGTTACTCGTTTATAAAGTTCCATACCCGCCGTTTCAAATGTAGGTAAACTCAGCGCGGGCTTTAAGTGAAATGATTCGTCACTGAGTAACTCAAATGGCAAATGCAAGCGTTCTTTAGCTTCGCGTTGATAATCACTGGATTGACTACTGATACCAAAAACCTGGGTACCTAAATCCACTAATTCTTTTTTATGGTCACGAAATGAACAAGACTGAGGCGTACACCCTCGTGCGCCAGGAATACCATCCCAGCCATCTGGTAGGGGCACATCAGGTTGACCTGTCATCGGATAAAAATACAAAACTGTTTTGCCACTTAGCTCAGATAAATTAACTTGGGTATTTGAAGTCGTGTTTAGATTAATATCGGGTAATGCCATACCTGTTAAATGATCGCAGGCACCGTCATCTTTAGGTATAGGTAAATTATCTGGTAAATCATTGTAGTTCGACATGAGCTGACTCGATCTATGATGCAGATCCTAAATTTAGCTCATCTAACCATAAAGACCAAATGCAATCTCACTAAAGTTGCACCAGCAAAATAAGTATTCCAACACCACAAATGAGAATAAACACGGTGAGTAAAACACTGATGGTATGTAGTTTTTTGAACAATGGATTGCGAAAATCTTTAGCGGCATTAATTTTAGGCACCAACCAAATTGAAATAACTTGACACAAGGTCATGACGATTGCCACAAGCAGTAAACCCAAATTAATGATGTTCCAATCCAGTAATAATAAGAATGACAGACTCAGCAGTAATGTTAATGCGCAGATCAAGCCAAGTTTATAAAAACTGGGGAATATAACTCTTAAAAAAGCACTAGCCTGATTGGCCTTTAACGTTCTAAATACGCACGCAGCCATGACAGATGATTGATAGACAATCGTTCCAACCCATATTGCTATGGCGATGTTAGCAAGAGCTAACCAGACAGTATTCATAATTAAGCAACGTATGATATGGTTAATTGACTTTGAACTTATCAACTACAGAGTCAATGTGACGTGAATAAATGGTTTAGTATTTGTCTGATTTTAGTGTGCATCTTTTTGCAGTCGGGCTGTCTGGGTTATCCACCCACAGTCATGCCTGTCAGGGATTTTGAACTGAACAGGTATCTGGGTAAGTGGTATGAAATCGCTCGTCTTGATCATCGTTTTGAACGGGGACTTGAGCAGGTCAGTGCGGAATATTCACTGCGAGATGATGGTGGTGTTAAGGTTGTTAATCGTGGTTTCGACAAAAATAAAAACCAATGGCAACAAGCCATCGGTAAAGCTTATTTTGTAGAGAGTCAAACCAGCGGCTACCTTAAAGTCTCATTCTTTGGGCCGTTTTATGGTTCTTATGTGGTCTTTGAGTTGGATAGAGAAAACTATCAATATGCATTTATTGCCGGGCCAGATGAATCTTACTTATGGTTTTTATCTCGTACGCCAAAGATCAGTGATGATTTGTTGCAGAAATTTTATGCCATCGCCGAAAGTAAAGGTTTTAACATTGATGAATTAATTTTAGTAAGGCAAGTCGATGAATAAAAAATCAGATAAAGCCGAACAATTCTTAAAAGAAGCCTATGCCACAGACGACGAAGTGTCTCAATTAGCTTTCTATAAAAAGTGGGCACAAGACTACGATGCCCAAATGATGGAAGGCCTGGATTACCTGTCTCCAGACAAGATTGCCCAGGCGTTGACCCGGTATTTCAAGCAACAAAAGGGCTTAGTGTTAGATGTAGGCTGTGGCACGGGTTTGACTGCAGATGCGTTAGTTAAGCTTGGCTATCAAAATATTGATGGGTTGGATTATTCGCCTGAAATGGTTACAGTGGCTGGAGAAAAGAGGATTTATCGGGAATTATTTATCGCTGATTTGAATCAACCTTTGCAATTTGACGACGATTCTTATGCGGCGATTATTAGTTCAGGCACATTCACTCACGGGCATGTAGGACCTGAGCCTTTAGATGAATTAACACGAATCTTAAAACCAAGCGGTTATCTAGCATTAACAGTTCATAAAGATTTATGGCAGCAGGCAGGTTTTGAAGATAAGTTTGAGAATCTGATAGATATAAATAAACTCAAGAAGGTTGAACGTATTAAAGAAAGTTATTTCAAAGGTGCCGAGCGAGATGGCTGGTTTTGTGTTTATCAAAAAAAATAATAACCTCACCTATCCTCCCCTGAAAGGGGAGAAATTTCCTAAATTGAAACCTGGGTTAAAGTATTCTCCCCCTTTCAGCGGGAGTAAAAGGGGACGGGTTTCCCAAAAGTAATGCATTTCGAACATGGAACGGAATAGAAGCGAAACCAAGAAACAAGAGCGAGGTTGCGGAGCAACAATTCAAGAGCTAACTCAAACTCTTAATAATGCAGGTTATCGCTTCGACCGGCACCAAGTGGAACAATTCCAGCTATATCAAACCGAATTATTTCATTGGAATAAGAAAATTAATCTGACTTCTATTAATAAACAAGATTTTATTTCTCATCATCTTTTAGACAGCCTGTCGGTTATTGATGATTTAAAAGGGAATCGAATATTGGATGTGGGAACAGGTGGTGGCTTGCCTGGTGTGCCTCTGGCAATTGCAAACCCAGAAAAATCATTCACCCTGCTTGATGCACGCAACAAGAAAATTCAATTTCTAGAACATATAAAAAGTAAACTTCGGCTAGTCAAAATTTATCCGCAACATCAACGTGCCGAAGACTATCAGCCAGATTCATTGTATGAAACTGTAGTTACTCGAGCATTTTCCTCATTGGCAGTGATTTATCGACTTGCTAAACCTTTAATCGCCGACTCAGGTCGAATGATCGTCATGAAAGGCCGCTATCCAGAGCAAGAATTATCCGAGTTACATCACATGCAAGTGAACTATGAGGTAAAATCGGTGGCTGTGTTTGGACTCGATGCCGAGCGACACCTGATCATAATCGATAACGAATAGATAGTATGCCGATGGCGAAAATTATTGCAGTCACCAATCAAAAAGGTGGTGTGGGTAAAACCACCACTTGCATAAATCTATGTGCTGCATTGGTTAATATCGGTCGCAAAGTCATGATCGTAGACCTCGACCCACAAGGTAATGCCACTGTAGGTTGCGGGGTGATGAAAAACGAATTTGAAGCGGGTTCCTATGATGTTTTGCTGGGCGAAGCGAATATCAGTGATGCCATAGAAAAAACTGAAACTGGCATCGACATTCTGGCGGCCAATGATGATCTAGCAGGTGCTCAAATTGAAATGTTGGAATTACCAGATCGTGAAGTCCGTCTCAAAGCACTTTTGATGCAAATAGAGAATAATTACGACTATATTTTTGTCGATTGCCCGCCGTCATTAAATATTCTCACCATTAATGCACTGACAGCGGCCAAATCGGTATTGATTCCGATCCAATGTGAATATTATGCTTTGGAAGGATTGAGTGCGTTGATCAGCACCGTTGATAAGATCAAATACACACTCAATCCCGGACTTAGAATCGAGGGCTTACTGCGTACCATGTACGATGGCCGTAATACCTTATCGATTGAAGTTTCGCAACAACTTATCGAACATTTCCCCGGCAAAGTGTATAAAACATTCATTCCCCGTAATGTCAGAGTGGCTGAAGCACCTGGTTATGGTGTGTCGGTCATTGAATACGACAAAACATCAAAAGGTGCCACGGCCTATTTGAATCTGGCTGGAGAATTTTTGATTCGTCAAAATCAGCCTGATGAGGACGAACAAACACAAGAAGATGAAAACGAGGCTGAAGTGGAAGAACAACCAGATTTCACATCTGCCTTGGCCGCCACAGCAGACACACAGGTATCAACCAACGAACCACAATCAGCAGGGATGGAATCTGAAATAGTCGAAGACACTGAGACAGCATCAAATCAAAATGCATCGCAGCCTCCGCAGAATTTAACTGAGGCTGTTCAAGCCGAAGAAAAACAGTCCTCATCTTCCGATAACCAGGCGACACAAGAACAACCACAGGATAATCAAAATCAACAGCGGCCAGAGCAGCAAGCAACCGAAACACACAGCAGTTTGGCTAATCAGCAGACGGGAAAAATAGCAGAAGATGAACTACCAGAACAACATGATGAACCCAAACCGTTAACCAATACATCAATATGAACGCTAAGAAGAATCGACTAGGTCGTGGATTGGATGCATTATTAGGAGAAGTGCGTAAAGAATCAAGTGAGCAGGAATTAGACTCCACAAAATCAGCATCCACTAGTGAATCTACCGCCACCGCCGATAAGTCACCTTATAAAAATATCCCAGTTGATCTACTCGATACCGGCAGCTATCAGCCACGTACCCACATGGATGAACAAGCTTTGGAAGAGTTAGCGGGCTCCATTAAGTCCGAAGGATTAATTCAGCCTATTCTTGTGAGATCAAAATCGGGCGGCCGTTATGAAATTCTGGCCGGTCACAGGCGTTGGCGTGCTAGCCAAAGAGCAGGATTAGAAACAATTCCAGCAGTCGTAAAGGAAGTCTCCGATCAAGCTGCCCTGGCGGTTGCCTTGATAGAAAACATTCAACGCGAAGATCTAAATCCTATCGAAGAGGCTATGGGTTTGAAGCGACTCATGGACGAATTTGGCGCTACCCATGAGCAAATAGCTACCCAGATTGGACGTTCTCGCACTGCAGTAACCAATTTGTTGCGATTACTGAGTTTAAATCCCAAAGTTCGTGATTATGTGGAAAGCGGTGAATTGGATATGGGCCATGCTCGTGCTTTATTGTCGTTATCTGATAATGACCAAATTTCGCTTTCCCAAGCGATTATTTCGCGTGGACTAACAGTGCGCGATACCGAGAAAAAAGTCCGTCAGATGCAAAATCCCGCTACAAAAAGTCGCATTTCACACCTGGCTAAAGATGCGGATGTGATACGACTTGAATCCGAACTTTCCGACAAACTGGCCGCTAAAGTCAGTATCCGACCAGGCCGTAAAAAAGGCAAATTAGTCATCGAATACCACAGCCTGGATGAGTTAGATGGGATTTTGAAGAGGATTAACTAATTAAGGCTTTTAGTTTGTGTATAAGAAGGCGTAATAACACAAGGGCCATAAGCACAATACCTAGTAAACAACATATAGTACCTAATGGTAAGAACAGGCTTTCCTGCAATACACCCTGTTCGTTAAGATGGCCATAAAATGCGCTTTCCATAATTAAGCTTGTTATCCCAATTAATAAGACAACGCTGACAATGAGGAATTGAGTTTTTAGTTTCAAAATTATTGTGGTTTGTTTTAGAGGCAAAGTTTAAGAATGTCAGGCTAAACAGAAACTTAACTAAATTAGTTTTAGCTTTATTTATCAATGAACAAAGACAATTAATCTGGCACACATTCTCAAATTCGAATGAAATGCAAGCTAAATACTGACCAATGAACACCTCAAGTAAATATTAAATCTATTTTGCACATTGCTTGACCCTATGCATTGTCGCTAATATACTTGCGTTTCGCTGGAATACCTTCAGGGTATAAAGGCTGAAAAAGATTACTTTTAATCGGAACCAGTTCAATGACACGAGATTCTGATCGGCTGCATATTGCGCTGCGGGTCATTTTATTACAGGTTCTGATCGCTATAGTGATAGCGGCGATTGTATTCGCCATAAAAGGATGGATAGCGGGATATTCCAGTATGCTTGGAGCATTAACCAGCATTATTCCCACCGCGGCAGCATCATTTATAGCGTTTAAGTTGAACGATCAGGATGCCAATATGATTCTGGTCGCTTTTTATTCAGGTGCGTTAATCAAGTACCTATTGGCTGCGGCCCTTTTAGGATTGGTTATTGTATTTGTAAAACCACTGGAACCAATAATGGTATTAGTGGGGTTTATAGCAACACAGTTGGCAGTGATTTTTGCCCCGTTGCTGAAAGAATAGGACTTAATATACAAGAGAAGTTAAATGGCAAGCGGAAGCGGAACACAAACATCCTCCGAATACATTAAGCACCATTTGCAGAACCTGACTTTTGGTCATCATCCAGAAAATGGCTGGAGCATCGCTCATGGCGCCCAGGAAGCCAAAGATATGGGGTTTTGGGCCATTCATCTGGATTCAATGTTCTGGTCAATCATTCTTGGGGCACTATTTGTCTGGATTTTCAAACGCGCAGCTGATAAAGCCACAGCAGGAGAACCGGGTGCATTTGTTAACTTCGTTGAATGGATCATTGATTTTATTGACGAAAACGTGCGCAGTACTTTTACCGGCAAGAATGATTTAGTAGCACCTTTAGCCCTAACCTTGTTTGTCTGGATATTCTTGATGAATCTGATGGACTTGGTGCCCGTAGATTTGATTCCCATGGGCTTGATGGCATTGGGTATTGAATATCAAAAAGTGGTGCCAACCACAGATCCCAATGTCACCTTTGGCATGGCACTGGGTGTATTCTTCTTAATGATTTATTACAGCTTCAAGGTGAAAGGCGTTGGTGGTTTCCTCGGTGAACTTACGCTACATCCGTTTGAAGCTAAAAATCCAATACTGAAAGTACTTTTTATACCGATCAATCTATTCCTTGAAGGCGTGAGCTTGATTGCCAAGCCGATTTCTCACTCACTACGGTTGTTCGGCAACATGTATGCCGGTGAGATGATTTTTATCTTGATCGCATTAATGTACGGATCAAACATTATCCTGAGTATGTTTGGTGGCGTATTACAGTTTATCTGGGCGGTGTTCCACATTCTGGTCATCACCCTGCAAGCGTTTATATTTATGGTCTTGACGATTGTGTATATGGATATGGCACACACCACTCATGATCATTAAGGTAACTTTTTAACAATTAACTTTTAATATTACTTTTCGGAGATAACAATGGAACAAGCACTGCTCTATATTGCTGGCGCAATTATGATGGGACTAGGCGCTGTAGGCGCTGCCGTGGGCGTGGGTATTCTTGGTGGTCGTTTTCTGGAAGGCGCTGCGCGTCAACCTGAACTGATTCCTATGCTACGTACACAGTTCTTCATCGTCATGGGTCTGGTTGACGCCGTACCAATGATCGCGGTGGGTATTGCAATGTATGTGATTTTCGCGGTCGCATAACTAACAACATTGCTCGTACTGACATTTAACGGAGAAACGAGATGAATATTAATCTCACTCTAATTGGACAGATGATCGTCTTTGTGATCTTCGTCTGGTTTACCAAAAAATATGTCTGGACACCAATCATCAATTCATTAGCAGAACGTCGCGCCAAAATCGCCGATGGTCTGGCTGCGGCTGAAAAAGGTCAGCAAGCACAGGCTTTAGGTGAAGAGCAGGCCCAACAAGTCATCGCTGAAGCAAAAACACAAGCTGCTGAGATCTTAAACAAAGCAGAAAAACGTGGCGGTGAGATCGTTGACGAAGCCAAAGAAGGCGCCAAAGCCGAAGGCGAGCGCATTCTGGCAGCAGCACGCGGCGAAATCGACAAGGAAGTTAACATGGCCAAAGAGCAACTTCGTGGCCAAGTAGCAGCATTGTCGGTTGAAGGTGCGTCTAAAATTTTGGCACGTGAAGTCGATGCCTCTGTGCACGCTGACATGCTAGATGATTTGGCAGCTAAATTATAAGGATTGAGCTGAATGTCTGAGATAAGCACCATAGCACGACCTTACGCTAAAGCGCTGTTTGATCTGGCGTCAGAAGGTAAAGACTTTGATAAATGGTCTGATGCATTAGCTTTGTTAAGCAATGTTGTCGCCGATGACACCATGCAGTCCTTGGTCGAAGATCCCTTTGCTGACAAAGCCAAAATGGCTGAATTAATCAAATCGGTTTGTGCAGACAATATTGATGAACAAGGATCGAACCTGGTCGATACCTTGATCGAAAACGGTCGTCTTAACGCTATCGGTGCGATTGCTACACGCTTTGAAGAACTCAGAGCTGAAGCAGAATCGATGGTGGAAGCGGATGTTGAATCAGCTTTACCGTTGGACGATGCCCAACTCGAAAAGCTCAGTGCATCGCTGGAAAAGCATTTTGGTAAAAAAGTAAAACTTAATCCTAGTGTAAACGAGGATTTAATGGGTGGCATTTTGATTCGAGCCGGTGACACGGTCATCGACGGATCAGTACGCACCAAACTGGAAAAATTGGCAAGCACGATTCGTGCTTGATTTAGAGGATAACGAATATGTCCATGCAATTAAGCCCTTCAGAAATCAGTGAACTGATTAAACAACGCATCGCCGGTTTTGATACAGCGGCGGAATCTCGTAATGAAGGAACGGTCGTTAGTTTGACTGACGGTATCACCCGCATTCACGGTCTGGCCGATGCGCTGCAAGGCGAGATGTTGGAATTCCCAAATGATACATTTGGTCTGGCCCTTAACCTGGAACAAGATTCAGTCGGTGCGGTAATCCTGGGTGATTACGAGCACATTACTGAAGGTGACAAAGTTAAGTGTACTGGTCGTATCCTTGAGGTGCCAGTCGGTGAAGGCTTATTAGGCCGTGTCGTCGATGCTTTGGGTAACCCGATTGACGGCAAAGGCCCAATTACGGCAGAAGGCACTTCTCCAATTGAGAAGGTTGCCCCGGGTGTAATCACACGTCAAAGTGTAGACCAACCGGTACAAACAGGTCTGAAATCGATTGACTCAATGGTGCCAATCGGCCGAGGTCAACGTGAGTTGATCATCGGTGACCGCCAAACAGGTAAAACAGCGGTCGCGATTGACGCTATCATCAACCAAAAGGGTACTGGCATCAAATGTATCTACGTTGCGGTAGGACAAAAAGCGTCTTCAATCGCCGGTGTAGTACGTAAGCTTGAAGAGCATGATGCGATGCAGCACACTATTGTAGTTGCAGCATCAGCGGCAGAAAGTGCCGCCATGCAATACATTGCGCCTTACTCTGGTTGTTCAATGGGTGAGTACTTCCGTGATAAAGGTGAAGATGCGCTCATTATTTATGACGATTTAACTAAACAGGCCTGGGCTTATCGTCAGGTTTCCTTGTTATTAAGACGACCTCCAGGTCGTGAAGCCTATCCAGGTGACGTTTTCTACTTGCACTCACGTTTGTTAGAACGTTCTTCACGTGTAAACGAAGATTTCGTTAGCAAAGCTACAGATGGTGCAGTGACTGGTAAAACAGGTTCATTAACAGCATTACCGATCATCGAAACACAAGCCGGTGACGTATCAGCGTTCGTACCGACCAACGTAATCTCGATTACAGACGGTCAGATCTTCCTGGAATCAGATTTATTTAACGCTGGTATTCGTCCGGCGATTAACGCGGGCTTATCGGTATCGCGTGTAGGTGGAGCGGCACAAACCAAAATTGTTAAGAAGCTAGGTGGCGGCGTTCGTTTAGCATTAGCCCAATATCGTGAATTGGCGGCCTTCTCACAGTTTGCTTCTGACTTGGACGAAGCAACTCGTAAGCAGTTGGAGCGTGGTCAGCGAGTTACTGAATTGATGAAACAAAAGCAGTATAGCCCAATGTCAGTGGCGGAAATGTCGCTGTCGTTGTTTGCGGCCAACGAAGGTTATTTGGATGACGTTGATGTAAATAAGGTGGTTGACTGTGAAGCGGCTATGCAAGCTTACGTGAAATCTAATTTCTCTGATTTATTGGACAACATTAATGAATCCAATGATTACAATGATGAAATCGAAGCCAGTTTGCGTAATGCGGTCGAGGATTTCAAGACTAACGGTTCCTGGTAAGCGGATAGTAAAGCATGGCAGTCGGAAAAGAAATTCGGGTTAAGATCAAGAGTATTCAGAATACTCAAAAGATTACCAAAGCCATGGAAATGGTAGCGGCCAGTAAAATGCGCCGTGCTCAGGATCGTATGTATGCTGCGCGTCCCTATGCTGAGAAAATTCTCAACGTGGTGCGCCATATGGCTGAGGCAAACGCCGAGTACAAGCATCCATTTTTAATCGAGCGCGAACAAGTCAAGCGCGTTGGTTACATAATCGTAACATCAGATCGCGGATTATGTGGTGGATTGAATGTAAATATATTCCGCAAGCTGGTACCTGAACTTAAATCATGGCATGACCAGAACGTTGAAGTCGATGTTGTGGCCATTGGTAAAAAGGGCTTGGGATTCTTCAAGCGTTTAGGCGGTAATATTGTCGCCGAAGCTACTGGAATTGGTGATGCGCCATCGATTAACGATTTAATCGGTTCGATAAAAGTCATGTTGGATGGCTATATGGAAGGCGAAGTTGATCGCATTTATATCGTTTACAATGATTTTGTCAATACCATGACACAAACACCAACCATTGAACAGTTAGTGCCTGCACATGTGGAAGAGCCGGATGAAGAACTGGCGGGCCATTGGGATTACATTTATGAACCTGATGCTAAACCGGTTATGGATTCATTATTGACGCGTTATCTTGAGGCTGAAATCTATAAAGCGGTAGTTGAAAATATTGCCAGTGAGCAGGCTTCACGAATGGTGGCGATGAAAGCGGCAACCGATAACGCGGGTAATTTAATTGACGAATTGCAGCTGGTTTATAACAAAGCCAGACAAGCTGCAATCACCCAGGAAATTTCTGAAATCGTCGGCGGTGCGGCGGCGGTTTAAGACTAAATAGTTAAGTTTAAGAGGAAACTAGAACATGAGTTCCGGAAACATAGTTGAAATCATTGGTGCGGTTGTGGACGTTCAGTTCCCACGTGAAAATGTACCAAATGTTTATGATGCCTTAACCGTTAATGAAGGCGGTCTGACTCTGGAAGTACAGCAACAGCTTGGTGATGGTATTGTTCGTACTATCGCCATGGGCTCCAGCGATGGCCTTAAGCGAGGTTTGGATGTCACAGGCACCGGCGCTCCAATTTCAGTGCCGGTTGGCGAAGCCACACTCGGCCGCATCATGGACGTTTTGGGTGAACCAGTCGACGATGCTGGTCCAGTTGGTACAGATGAGCGTATGCCGATTCATCGTAAAGCACCTAGCTATGCAGATCAAGCCGCATCACTGGAAATTCTGGAAACCGGAATTAAAGTAATCGACTTGATCATGCCGATCGCCAAAGGTGGCAAAATCGGACTGTTCGGGGGTGCGGGTGTAGGCAAAACCGTAACTTTGATGGAATTGATTAACAACATCGCCCGCGAGCATGGTGGTTTTTCTGTGTTTGCCGGTGTTGGTGAGCGTACTCGTGAAGGAAACGACTTCTATCATGAGATGAAAGAAGCCGGCGTACTCGATAAAGTAGCCCTGGTTTACGGTCAGATGAATGAGCCTCCAGGTAATCGTTTGCGTGTTGCTTTGACAGGTCTGACTATGAGTGAATATTTCCGTGACGAAGGTCGTGACGTATTATTATTCGTTGACAATATTTATCGTTATACACTGGCGGGTACTGAAGTATCAGCCCTGTTAGGACGTATGCCTTCAGCGGTAGGTTATCAGCCAACACTTGCTGCGGAAATGGGTGTATTACAAGAGCGCATCACTTCAACTCGTGAAGGTTCAATCACTTCATTCCAGGCGGTTTACGTACCAGCCGATGACTTGACTGACCCTTCTCCGGCGACAACGTTTGCTCACTTGGACGCGACACTAGTATTGTCACGGCAAGTTGCTGAGTTGGGTATTTATCCTGCGGTGGATCCACTTGATTCAACTTCACGCCAACTTGACCCATTAATAATCGGCGAAGAGCATTACAATATTGCTCGTGCGGTACAAGGAACTTTACAACGTTATAAAGAACTGCGCGATATTATTGCGATTCTGGGTATGGATGAATTGTCTGATGAGGATAAACAAGTCGTATCACGTGCACGTAAAGTTCAACGTTTCTTATCACAGCCATTCTTCGTAGCAGAGACTTTCACTGGTGCACCTGGTAAATACGTCAGCCTAAAAGATACGATTGCTGGATTTAAAGGCATCGTAGAAGGTCAATATGATGACTTGCCAGAGCAAGCTTTCTACATGGTTGGCGGTATTGAAGAAGCGGTCGAAAAAGCCAAAACGGTAACGTAACATAGGTTAGTTAAATGGCAGCAACATTTCATGTCGACATAGTCAGCGCTGAAAGCGAAATCTGGTCCGGTCAAGCCGGCGCCTTATTCGCTGTTGGTGAAATGGGAGAACTTGGTATTTACCCGCGTCACACACCGTTATTAACTAAACTTAGTCCTGGCGAAGTGCGTGTGCAAAAGGAAGACGGTAGCGAAGAGGATTTTTATATCTCCGGTGGTTTATTGGAAGTGCAACCCCACCACGTTACAGTTCTCTCCGATACAGCCGTTCGCGCTGAAGATTTGGATGAAGCGGCAGCTCTTGAGGCACAGAAAAAAGCCGAACAGGCCATGAAAGATACAAAATCAGATATGGACTTTGCCAAAGCCAAAGCCGAGCTTATCGATGCGGCAGCGCAGTTACAGACCATCCAAAAACTGCGTAAACGCCGTAAATAGACATCGATTAATTTAAGAAAAAGGCCGCTGTTGAGGCTGTGTGAAAACAGCTTTTAAGCTCCTCCGATATCTAAATGCCTCGACCCTGGTCGAGGCATTTCTAGTTGAATGATCTTTTTGCCAATTACGCAAGCTGTTTCAATAGGGGTTTAACACCCAGAATGTTGATCGTTCGCAGCAGATTGTAGCTCAACACTCCAATACTGTATTCACTGTAGGCGGATTTTTTCCCCCAACATCGGAACCGTCCGCCATTGATTAACCGTTTTAGCGTCCCAAACGGTGGCTCCACAATAGCCATTCGTCGTTTCATCAACGTGTCAGAGGCTAAGGCATTGGCCTTTTGCAACGCCTCTTCATAAAAGTGCCTGGATAGCTGCCGTTTGGTTGATTTAGTACACTGAGGTCTCAGCTCGCAGGAGCGGCAATCACTCACCTTGGGGTAATACATCGTCAACTTGTCTTTTTTATTCGCCGTACGCCTGGACAATGTTTTCCCAGCCGGACAAATATAAATATCCTCCTCGCTCACATAGGTAAACACTGAACTTGGAAAGATGCCTTTTTGATTATTCCTTGCACGATTCGAGGGCACCGCAACCGTTACATTCGGATAATCACACCCAGCAATATGTTCTCCATTGGAATAACCCACATCTGCTAACACCATCATGTCGCCCTGTTTGAGCAATGCATTCGTGGCATCAACCATCGGTTTGAGTGAGCGTGTATCGTTACTCTCCTGTGTCAGGTCATGATGAACAACAATCTGATGTTTGCTGTCGACTGCATGTTGTACATTGTAGCCGGCCACAGTGCCACCTCGACCCGCCCGCATGAGCTTGGCATCCGGTTCGCTTGTACAACGCTGGCTATGTCCTGATTCGATGAGTTTATCCAGATTATTTTGCGCTTTGTCACGTTGAGATGTCAGCGATGCCAACACACCTTTGACCTTATCTTCATTAAACGCCGGCTGAGTACATTCAGCCGAATCCATTTGCTCTAGCTGCTCCAGGTAGTGTTCAATTTTTTGATCTAACCGGCGAATGCATGTCGAGAGTTTCTGTTGGCTAATGATGCTGTCTTTGCTTGCCGCTGACTTGAACTTACTTCCATCAATGGCAATCACTTCACCAGAAATCAAGCCCGCCTGACGACAGAATAAAACAAAACAACGACACACCTGTTTAATCGCCTCACCGTTATCCTTCCTAAAGTCAGCAATGGTTTTAAAGTCAGGTGCCAATTGCCTTAACAGCCAAATCACTTCTAAATTACGCTGACATTCTTTCTCTAGCATGCGGCTACTGGTGCGTTGATTCAGATAGCCGTATATATACAGTTTCAATAAGTCACCCGGGTGATAGGGCTTACGGCCCGTTGATGCGGGGTGTGATTGAGTGAAACCATACGCTGAAATATCAAGTGAATTAACAAATGCATCGATTACTCGCACAGGATGATCAGCAACAACGAATTCATTAATGCTCGGGGGTAACAGCATCGACTGCTCTCTAGCCGTGCCTTCTATGTATCTCATAAAAAATAACCGCGAACTGTGTCGCGGTTATTTTATCAAGTCAGGTCGATAGCAGTGCCGTTTTCACACAGCCTCATATAGCGGCCTTTTCTATTTCCACACATTCATCCGTTTTATGATAGCTTTCTTTTTGGACTAATTTCTAACAACAACGATGAAATTTATTTGGCTAACTGATATTCATATTCTGCCTGAAGGCAAAACTAATTTTGGTTATGATCCAATCTGCAGACTCAAGGCAGCGATTAAATATATTGAAAAACATCATCTCGATGCGGATTACTGTGTATTGACAGGAGATCTAACCCAAGATGGAGACTCTGCTAGTTATAAAATAGTTGAAACTGTAATGTCACAGTTACCATTTCCATATTTATCAGTACCGGGCAATCACGATAATCGTGAAATAATGCGGCAGCATATTACATTACCAAAAGATACCAATCCTGATTTCATTCAATATTCAGTTACAAAAAATAATTGCCGACTTATTATGCTAGATACATTGTTGGATGGTAAAGATGAAGGCTTTTTATCCGATCAGCGTCTTGATTGGTTGCAGTCTGAGTTGGAACGTGATCAAACCACGACCACATATGTGTTTTGTCATCACCACCCTAGTAATATTCATTTCCCGATTTTAGATGAGATCCGGTTGATCAATGGAGAAGCATTGCTAGAAATCTTGAACAAAGCTGACAATGTTAAGCACCTATTCTTTGGCCACGTACACCGATCAGTTAGCGGAAGTTTGGGTAATTTAGGTTTCACAGCTTTACAATCGGCAGCATTTTCAGCTCCATTGCCTTATCCAGAATGGAACTGGGAGACATTAACCCCGGCACAAGAACCACCACAGCTTGGAATTATTAACATTTCAGAAGAAAATGTTGTTGTGCATTTCCATCAGTTTTGTGATGTGGAGGATTGTTGGAACTAGACAGAGTAATTTTAGAACGATCTATTTAGATTGTCATACGCTCCGCTCCTGGGTTGTGTCTAAGATTGTGGAGCCGAAAGAATCCAGTTTACTGTCATTCCGACTGAGTGTTAGCGAATGGAGGAATCAACGGCTTTTCTAACGACTCAGTAAGCTCAAATGCCATCACCCCTTTTCAAAAAGCACGTTAAGTACAACCGGTCCAGTATCACAGGCTTTTCATTGTCTCTATAAGCGTGTGTTGAAATACAAGCCCGTTTCGACACATATCTTAACAAGTTCACTGCCTATTGAATTGACTGAAACCTAAGAAATGCAAGTGATCCCTCGGCAGGCTCGGGATGACATTCGCAGTTATTCAACTATTAAAATTTATTCCACTAAAGTTGCCGAAAAAGTACTGTCCCCAAGAAATGGATTTCCATAAGTTATACCGTTGATGACTCCATCTGAGATAGTGCCTTCAAACATTTCAAATGGCCAATTCCGTCTAATTTTGAAACTATCTCCTTCTAACTTTCCATACACTACTATGTTATCTTCATCAACTATTTTAATTTTGCCGTTGTTGTAAATATCAATCGTCAATGGAGAGTCGCGAGAGTCAAAATAGGCTATCCCTTTATATGTGCCAGCGTGGATATTGATTGTATCTCCATCACTATTTTCAAGATTGGAGTTAAGATTCGAGCAAGCAGTCAATAATATTGCTAACAAACTAACTGTTGAAATAAAAAGTCGATTCATCTCATTATTTCCTAGTTAGTTTGACCTTTTATTCCTCTAAGGTTGCCTCAAAAGTGCCATCACCCATAAATCTATTTTCTAAACTAAGTCCGGTGATTTTATTTCCAGATATAGATCCTTCAAACACCATAGATGCAGTACCATAGCGTTGTACACTAAATTTATTGCCTTGCAATTGTCCATAGGCCCAGAGGTTATCAACATCTACGATGCTTATTTTGCCGTTTTCCTTGATATAGATTTTTAATGGGAAGGTACCTGACTTGAAAGTTTCTGTTCCAACATAAGTTCCTGCGTAAGGAGTTGGGGAAGTCGATAAGTTAGAATCTGATACGGTTGGGTGGGTTGCACAGCCAGATAACGCTAACAGTGAACCGATCATCATTGCCACAAAGAGCTTATACATTTCAATCTCCTTTATGATTTTGAATAAACTATACCGTGATTTTTATGATTAAAAGTTCTCCGATCTTGCTCACTTTTTTATTATCGTTCGCGTAAGCGACAGACTACCACGGGCTTGCCCGTGGATGAATGAGTGTATATAGATTGAACATCGCTGGTCTATAAGGTGCGATGTTAATCGGATCAGCCTGAAAGGCTGTTACGGTAAGCACCCCGGGTTTACCCGGCGGAATCTATTAATTAGAGTTAGTTTTCTGATACAGATAAGTGATGAATAAGCAATTCGGTATAATCATACTAGATACAAAACTTGTTATTGGTTCCATATGACGGTTCTTCACCCAGAGTCGAGATATTCAAAGCGCTTGAATCAAGTGTTGAACTTCGCGAGTCAGAATAATCACAAATATTTAAAATTGGATTTACTTGCTGATATGGCTTGTATGTCCAAATATCATTTTGCTCGAGTTTTTCATGATCAACTTGGAGAATCTCCAATCCAGTTTTTAAAACGTATCCGTTTGGAAAGAGCAGCCTGTCTAATTCGAAATCAATATTTACCGATATCCGAAATTGCCACTAATTCTGGATTTACCTCGAATCAAACATTTGCGAGAGAATTTGGTAAGAAATTTGATTTGGGTCCTCGGCGATTCAGATTAAATCACCTTAATCAGGTAGAAGAAAATAATGGAATAAGTTCTGTAGTTTCTTCATTTAAAGAATTTCACGATATTGGCATTCATCATGATTTGGAAGAATCGGCTGAGAGAATACAAATCGTAAGGAAGTTACCTACTAAAGTCGCTTATGTCCGCAGTATCGGACGATACGGCGGGTGCAATGAAATTGGAAAAGCAATGGATGCTATTCGTGATTGGGCCTTGGAAACGGGACATTGGCATGATGATACTAAGATCATAGGTGCCAGTTGGGATTATTCTTCCATGACACCTGAGACAATGTGTAGATATGATTCATGTGTCCCCGTGCCGGATGATTTTGTAAACAATTCTGGTGTTTCGGTACAAACAATTCCAGGAGGGCTCTACGCTGTAGCCCAAACACCTTATAGATCTATCAAAGACGCTTGTTTGATTTGGCATTGGTTCTCGTTAACGCTGAGAACCGCAGCTAGATTTAAAAACTATGTTGCTAAGTTATACACAGGTCCCTGGTATGAAATTTATAAGTTTGATCCTGGTACAGGCAAGCCAGTAGCGGAATTATATGCTTACCTATATAGCACGAATAAACAGTCGGATTATATTTACAAACTGTAGCCTAGTTTATTTGGGTAATTGAATATTAATTTCAATTGAATCTAATCTTAATACTTCTGTGATTTCTGTATGTGTATTTGCTCAGCATGAATGTATTTTTGTAGAGTATGCTAGACTAATCTCCTTTTTCAGGTATTTTGACTTTGACAATCAATGAAACTATTAGCGGAGGAAGTGAAAATGTCAGAGAAATATTCTGGTGGCTGTGACCACGTTCATACCAAATCCAACCATGAGCCTGTAGATAATCACGTTTGCCACTGTTCGGTTTGTAAAAGTGTTACCGGGCAGGATACAACTCATGTAGTGTTTTTTAAGTATGGTGATCTTCATGTCGATAACCTGGATAATTGAATCGTCAGCCTTTTAATGCTCAAAATCCAGATGGCCCATTGGAATTGTGTACCTGTTCAAGTTGCGGTGCACCTATTATGTTGGATGATAAAGTGCGCAGAATTCGTGCCATTGTTCCGAATTTAATGGGATACGATTCAGACAGTTTGCCGGCAACGTATCATGCATTTTATGACCCATCTACGGGAGTTGAAAGGCCAAATGATGGTCGGCCTGTCTATGACAGTTTGCGCCCGGATTTTGTTTGGCCTGAACCCGCATAAGTAAAAAGAGAAGTCGACTACATACAGCCACATAAGGTATTGCGATCCAAGAGTTAGAGATTACCTTAACTGAGTTTATTAGTTAGATTGAAATTGAGAGGAGTCTACTTCTTTAAGTATCCAATCTCTGAAGGCAACGACTTTAGGGTAGTTAAGGTGGTGCTCAGGGTAAACAAGGTAATAGCTAAATCTTGATACATTCTCAAAGTCATCGGCAAAAAGCTGTACTAATTGCCCGCGTTTTATATCATTAGCAGCAAGATGGTAATCCACCAGTGCTACACCCTGTCCTTCGAGAGCAGCTTGTAGTAGCAATGAACTTAAGTTAAAACGTGGGCCATCGGCAGCCACGACGTCATGGATTCCTGCTGCTTTCAACCAGGAGTGCCAATTGGTAAATGATTCCTGATCGTTAACCGGCATACTTTGCAATAATGTATGGTGACGTAAATCAGCAGGTGTTTTAATTGGGTGTTTGCCCTGCATTAATATTGGGCTACAGACAGGGACTATTCTTTCAGTAATCAAGCATTCAGAAATCAGCCCAGGATAGTTACCACCACCATAACGTAAAGCAACATCAATATTCTCCTGTTTAAAGTCAACAGTAATAGATGTTGCATCAATGCGAATTTCATATTCTGGAGCAAAGACCCGGAACAGGTCTAGTCTGGGCAACAACCATTTGGCGCCAAAAGCCGGGGCGACTGAAACCATCAATATGTGATCAAGTTGACGGTTTCGCAAAACGGTGTCAGCCTCGGCAAGTTTATCGAAACCTTCTGAGAGTATTGGTAAGATCGTTTGGCCTTCTGCCGTCAACTGTAAAGCGCGAGTCAAACGCTTAAATAATTTCACAGAAAAGTAGTCTTCCAGCAGCTTTACCTGCTGACTAATAGCGGCTGGAGTAACGCTTAATTCTTGTGCAGCTTTAGTAAAGCTCAAGTGTCGGGCTGAAGCTTCGAATGCACGTAAGCTATTTAAGGGTGGTAAGTGTCTACTCATATATTAAAGAAAATCTAAAGTATAAGTAAATATATTCTCGTTTGTGAGATTGTCATATATCTATATTATCAGTGTTACAGGCTTAAATAGTCAAATCAATGATTAATTAATTTTAAATCATATTAACGTAAAGGAGATGATTATGCACTGGTGGTACAAAGATATTTTTATAGACAGACATTATCAATCTGAGCTTGAACAACAATCTAACTTAAGGCAAATTAAAACGAGGTCCATCATGAAGTTATTCAAATCAATTAAACAGCCAGTAGTCGGTTTCTTGCAGCATCAAAAGGCTAAATTAGTAATTAAACAATCTGCAAAGGTGATGTCTAAGCTTACTGACGCACAATTATTAGATGTCGGGTTGACTAGAGAACATTTATATTTGATGTCAAAAGGACAACGGCCTGTCCCATATACTGAAAATCTAGATGTCGAATTAAAACCTAAAGCATTGGAACTTGTTTCAGTTAATAAGAAAGAAGAAGTTCAAGTTGAAGCAACTACAGAAAGTTCTTATCAGAAAGCGGCTTAAAATCGGAAACTATGACGGGCGAACTTCATAAATTAACAGCTTTTAGCACTGATCCTGATGGGGGCAATCCTGCAGGAGTCTGGATCGGGGATGAATTACCTGATTCAGACACCATGCAGGCCATCGCCAAAGAAGTTGGGTTTTCTGAGACGGCATTCTTGGCACCAGCAAAACGCAAGCGTAGAACGGTACGCTACTACAGTCCAGAAGCAGAAGTGCCTTTTTGTGGTCATGTAACAATTGCCAGTGGCGTTGTATTAGGGAATAAGCAAGGGGAGGGAACCTATATTTTTGAGACCTTGGCTGGAGAAATACCTGTTGAGGTGTCGAGTAAAGAGGGAATGTGGCAGTCCTCTCTCACTTCTGTTGAACCGAAATATGAACAACCATCACCTAAGTTACTGGAACAAGTGTTAGCAACATTGAACTGGAAGCAAAGTGAACTGGATGATTCCATTGCACCAGCTAAGGCCTATGCAGGTGCCTGGCATTTGGTGATTGCCGCAAACTCAAAAGAACGCCTGGACAATCTGGATTATGAATTCCAGCGACTCAAAGCAATCATGTTAGACAATGATCTGACCACGATTCAGCTCATATGGAGAGAAAATCAAACTCAATTTCACTCACGTAATCCTTTTCCTGTTGGTGGTGTAATCGAAGACCCGGCAACCGGAGCAGCTGCGGCGGCTTTGGGAGGTTATTTGCGAGAATCAGGATTAATAGATGCCCCTGAAACACTACAAATTCGCCAGGGAGAAGTAATGGGTAGGCCCAGCAAAATCAAGGTCGATATTCCTGCAAAAGGCGGTATCAAAGTAACCGGGCAGGCAGTTAAGTTGTAGATATTCGAGGTTTATTCATCTTCATCCAACAAAAGCAATTGTAAAACTGAGAAAAAGCTGTTATTCGCAGATGGCTCTGGTTGGGGTTCTGAGCTAGATTCATTCCAGAACTGTGTATTTGGAGCATGTTGCCTGATGAAATCGACCATTGAAGAGATTCGAGCGTATCTTTCATATTGATATTGCCCTTCAAAGAGTAGCCCATGACTTGCGTCTGATAGAAGTCCAATAATTGTATTTTGACCGCCAATAGATTGGTATATTGGGGAACCTTCGTCCTGGGAAAATTCTAGAAAATTGACTGAATTACGAAATCCCCCACAAAAAACGGTTCCAGTATAGGTAAAGTTGTCATAACAAAGCCCATTAATATTTGCATTCCCATCCACTATTGAAAAAGATAATTTGTTCAAAACATAGTAGTTTTCATCAAGAGGAAAATTCTGTCTTCGTTGTTCCTTCCAAGCCACTGCTGTTACAGTGCTTCCGATAAATGAATTCGTGCCATTGTAAATTCTTGCGACTGGTAAATTTATATTGGACGATAGTCGAAGAATAGCCAAGTCGTAGGGACCAGATAGAAAAGTATTTTGTGGATGGACAGCATAACTTGAAACACGGCTATTTGGTGTCAATAGGGGAGTGACGGGTGGAAGAAATATATTACCTCCAATTTCACCATTGATTACGGGGTGTACATAGATATTATTGGCCGGAATTTGGGCAAAACCAGAACCCCCAAAATAACGAATACACGCAAGAGTAGTTAATATGCGACGTTGTTCAAGAACAATACCGGTACAATTTTTCAATCTAGAGCCAGCGTCTGGTCCATCATAGCTTAATATCACTAACCCCGGATAATCTGAAGCGTTCGCAGATTGACCACCTTCTAATGCAAAATTTGGTTGAGTAACGAATGCACTACAACTAATTATTATTAAGCTTAATAGCCTTCTCAAATTACTAAATTGACTAAATCGGATTATGCGCATAAATGTTGCGGTTTATTTGGAGTTGGGAAAAACTGGCGGATGATATAACTAAAAGCGTTTGATTACAATGACTTAATTATTAAATTTTGTCAGGCATATGGATTTGCTCTAAAGAGAGAAACCGAATTAAGATTTTAGCTATAAATTCAATATTAATGCTAAGATTCCCACGCTTTTGATGGTTACAGATAGAGGCACCAATGACTTCATTAGATTTAGATTTTGTACGAGCACAATATCCTGCCTATCAGGATGAAGAAAGGGCAGATTGGGTATATATGGAAAATGCCGGAGGTAGTCTGGTGCCGTCTCAGGTTACCGATAAGCTGATTCATTTTTATACAAAAACAAAAGTCCAACCCTATGGTGGTTATGGACCTTCAAATGAAGCCGGCGAGGCGATGGACAGAAGCCATCGGTTACTGGCAGCAGCAATTAATGCCGAACCGGAGGAAGTTAGTTTTGGACCATCGACAACACAAAATACCTATGTCATGGCTCAGGCCTTCGCTGAAGAACTTCAGCCAGGTGATGAAATTATAGTTACCAATCAGGATCACGAAGCCAATATTGGGGCCTGGCGACGTTTAGAAAAACGTGGTGCGACGATTAACGAATGGCAAATTGATCCAGACACAGGTCTGTTGGATCCAGAAGATTTATATCCACTGTTAAACAACAAGACAAAACTAGTTTGTTTTACCCATTGTTCAAATATTGCTGCTACCATTAATCCAGTTAAAGAAATAACTAAGGCAGCACATGATGTTGGCGCTAAAGTGGTGGTCGATGCTGTTTCTTATGCGCCCCATAATTTTGCAGATGTTAAGGATTTAGATGTCGATTTTTATTTGTTCAGCCTCTATAAAACCTATGGTCCGCATTTGGGCTTGATCTATGGTAAACGTGAAAGCATGGAAACGATTGCTAATCAGGGTCACTTTTTTAATCAGGATTATCTGGGCAAACGACTGACTCCGGCTGGTCCTAACCATGCTGAGATAGGTTGCGCAGGTGGAATAGTCGATTATTTTGACGATATTTATACTCATCACTTTGCGGATACGGATAAATCAACCCGTCAGAAAGTCGAATCGGTGTTTGAATTATTCGGTCAACATGAACAAAAGTTGATGCAACCATTGATGGGGTGCTTGAATTCCAAGGATCATGTCAAAGTAATTGGTTTGTCAATTGCAGATCACAGCCGACGTGCCACAACTATTGGATTTTATTCTTCTCAAATTAAATCGGCTGATATTGCCAAAGCCTTAATCGATGCCAAAATTGGCCCCGGACAGAATCATTTTTATGCTTATCGGTTAGTCGATACTTTGGGTGTTGATACTGAAGATGGTGTCGTTCGGTTATCCATGGTGCACTATAACTCGATGGAAGATGTGCAACGTGCTGTGACGGTGCTTGATCAAATCTTATAAATCAAATTTGTAAAAATACCGCCTAGGTTTATACTGTTTAAGTTCTCACTGAACTATGGAGATTAGAACTATGGCGGCAAAAATTAAACGCTACCAAAACGATGAAATCACGGTAGTTTGGCAACCTGATTTATGTATCCATTCCAAAAAATGCTGGCACGGTTTGCCGGATGTGTTCAATCCAGAACAACGACCCTGGGTCAATCTGGCAGGCGCAAACAATGCATCAATTATTGACACGGTGAAGGCTTGTCCTTCTGGCGCCTTGTCACTCGATAATGATGGTCAGCAAGGTGATAGCCAGACAGAAACAAAAGTCACGGTAACCAAAGCGGGCCCACTTTTAGTTGACGGAAATCTGAAGATTACTCAAACCGATGGTGAAATTGTTGAAAAACAGGGTATGACAGCTTTTTGTCGTTGCGGTGCTTCAGACAACAAACCTTTTTGTGACGGTAGCCATAAGAACGTGGAATTTGATACTTGAGCTCAAAACAATGAGAAGAAGATTGACTGCCACTGGTATCGATTCGAATTTCGGGCTAACTGATGAACAAATATATACCATCATTATGTTACGCCGCTACCAAAGATTGGATGTCAACAAAATTGCTCGCCGTTTTGGTATCACTGCAGCCCAGGTTAGAAAATTGATCGCCCGGCGTACCCGATCCGATTGTTGTGGCTGACAACGCTTTATTTAAAGCAATAAAAATTGGTGAACATGAACTAACGCACCGAATTGTGTTAGCACCGATGACTCGAATCAGGGCTTGTCGAGGGACATTATCACCCACTAATCTAACAACAGAATATTATTCCCAACGAGCTTCAGAGACTGGACTTTTAATAACCGAAGCCGTACATATTTCTCCCGAAGCAACACCAGTGTGGACGATTTATCCTGCAGTACGTGAACACGGTGGTCATGTCCCCGGAATCTGGACAGATGAGCAAACTCAAGGTTGGAAAAAAGTTGTTCAGGCTGTTCATGCCAAAGGAGGCAAAATATCGTGCCAGTTATTACATACTGGTCGTGTTGCGCAGCCGAGTATTGGTGATCATCCATTAGTAAAAAATACTAGTATGGCTTTACCGCCAGTTTCCTCATCGGCTGTTGCGATAGAAGCTTCTGATGAGCAAGATAATCAATATAACTGGGATCAAGCTTCAGTTAGGCCTAAAGCATTAAAGACAGCACAGATTGCTCGACTGATTAATGATTATATCAAAGCGGCCACAAATGCACTTGAAGCTGGATTTGATTTTATTGAAATTCATGCGGCCCATGGTTATTTGATTGAACAGTTTCTATGCGACGGGGTTAATCAACGTACAGATCAATATGGAGGATCGATTGAAAATAGATGTCGGTTTTTATTTGAACTGGTTGAGCAATTAATTGATCTGCTGGGAGCTAACCGACTAGGTGTAAGGCTTTCTCCGATCACTTTGGATCCAATAACTGAAATGTCAACTCAAACTTATTTCGGTGTCACGGACTCTAATCCTAATGCCTTGTATTCCTATCTAATTAAGAAATTGGACAGCTATCAATTCGCCTATCTATTATTAACCGAGCCACGTGTAGGTGGACTATCATTAAGTCCCGATAAAGAAACCGCCTATCAACATCCATTAAGAAATCTTCATTATCGACAACTCTATTCAGGCACCATGATTGGTGCAGGTGGGTTTACGCCGATAACTGCGGCTCAAACAATAGAGCAAAATGCGTATGATCTGATTGCTTTTGGCCGTTGGTTTTTGGCCAATCCCGATTTGCCTGAGCGAATCAAACAAGAACACGACTTAAACATTTATGATCGTACGACATTTTATGGCGGTGATGCCAAGGGTTACACCGATTACCCATTTTGGGGTATTCAGTCAAATCAGTACAAAAAAATGAAACAGTCAGAAATAGGAGCTAGCCTAAAATCCAGTAATCTTACCTGATCGCTTCAATCGGATTATGTAGTTTAAATTCCGGGTTTTTGAAAAATGGGATTAACACCATCCCGGCTATAAAACCACCAATATGCGCACCAAATGCCACACCTCCGCCTTCCTGCTGTACAAAAACAGAGCTGAATATCTGTAATCCAAACCAGAAGGCTAGCACCCATAAGGCTTTCATGCGAACAGTTTGAATAATAAATCCCAGCGGAATACCTACTAATACTTTGGCTCTTGGATACAGGAGTAAATAGGCGCCCAATACACCTGAGATTGCGCCACTAGCGCCAACCATAGGAATTTGTGAATTTGGGTCAGGAAGGGCTTGAGCATAAACCGCAGCGACACCGCACAATAGATAAAAGACAATAAATTTGACATGTCCCATTGAATCTTCAATGTTGTTACCAAAGATCCACAAATAAAGCATGTTACCAATCAAGTGCATCCAGCCACCGTGCAAAAACATTGACGAAAATATAGTGGCATAAGTAGGAACCCAGATTAGGTCAGGGGGTAGCTCTGCATCACCCAATAAGACTGCTGGAATAACGCCTAGCGCATAAACAACTATTTGTTGTCCCCTGGCATCGTGAGTGAATTGCCAAAGGAAAGTCAGAACACAGGCCGCAATAAATACCATGGTAACAATCGGCCTGATTGAAGTTGGATTATCGTCGTGCAGCGGAATCATAGTGTTAATCTATTTTGAGCCAAGTATAAACCAAAAAAAAATTGTCACCGAGTTTTGTAACATTCTTATACATCAATGAAGTTTGAAAGCAGTGGTATAGTGTTGTGATGTGGTTTATTAAACCAAAATATCCAGTTATTCCTACCAGTGAGATCACACCACAAGCGCACTATGATCAGCGTCGCCAAGTTATTAAAAAAGCTGCAGCATTAGGTCTAGTTGCGAGTTACCCGTTCACTACCTCCTGGTCAGCGAATAAACAGTTAACAAAAGACTTTACTGAGTTGCCAAAAAGTGAATTCAGTACCCAGGAGGAACTAACCGACTATAAAAAAGTCACTAGTTACAACAATTTTTATGAATTTGGCTTGGGAAAAACCACCATTGCTGAATTAGCAGAAAATTTCAAACCCAGACCTTGGACTTTGACAGTCGAAGGCGAATGCAATAAGCCCAAAGTTTGGGATGTGGATGAATTAATTAACAAGTTTCCGCTAGAAGAAAGGATTTATCGGTTGCGTTGTGTGGAGGTCTGGTCGATGGTCATACCCTGGGTTGGATTTGAGTTAAACAAATTGATTCACACGAGTGAGCCTAATAGTGATGCTAAATATATAGCTTTTGAAACGTTGCATGACACAGAGCAAATGCCGGGGCAAAGATTAAAGCTGCTTGGCTATGTTTTACCCTGGCCCTACCGTGAGGGTTTGCGTATGGACGAAGCCATGCATCCATTAACCATTCTCAGTGTTGGGCTGTATGGTGAGCTTTTACCAAAGCAAAATGGGGCACCGATCAGACTAATCGTGCCCTGGAAATACGGCTTCAAAAGCATCAAGTCGATTGTCAAAATCAAGTTTACTAAACGCGAACCTTATGCAACCTGGCACAGAACCAATCCTGAGGAATATGGATTCTATGCCAACGTAAATCCAGAAGTGGATCATCCACGCTGGAGCCAGGCTAAGGAGCGCCGTATTGGTGAATTTTTTAAACGACCGACGTTAATGTTTAATGGCTACGCAGAGCAAGTTACGGATATGTATAGGTATATGGATTTGAGACGGCGTTTTTGAAGTAAATCATTACTCTAAATCAACTTAAAAACCACTGCACTAAGTTTTCAAAAACACTAAAATTCCTCCATGCTCGATACTTTCATCATTTCGTTTACCACATTTTTCGCTACCATTGGACCACTGGATGTGGCGGCTATGTTTGCAGTATTGACAGGCAATGCGCAAGCTAAGTTCAAACGTTCAATGGCGATAAAAGGGACTTTAATCGCAACAATTGTTTTGTTTATTTTCGCACTGTTTGGCGACATTTTATTAAATCGTTTAGGCATAACCCTCGCTGCTTTACGTACAGCAGGTGGTATTTTGTTGTTGTTAATTGGTATTAATATGGTATTCGCACGTAGCACCGGTGGTACCAGTACTACCGGCGAAGAGGAAGAAGAGGCTGTCCAGAAGACAGATATTGCAGTTTTTCCACTGGCAACGCCGTTGATCGCTGGCCCTGGGGCGATGGGTGCTGCGATTTTATTGATGGCTAATGCCGAGGGTGATCACAAGCAGCAGGCAGCAGTGTTGTTAGGTTTAGTTGCTATTTTAATTACCACTTTTATTTGTTTGCTTCTGGCAACTCAAGTGCAACGATTATTGGGTGTGACTGGATTACAAGTTATTAGCCGTGTATTTGGTGTGTTATTAACTGCATTGGCGGTTCAATTTATATTCGATGGTATTGTCGAGAGTTCATTATTTACTCAACTAACGAAGTAGAAAACATCTTATGGCTGAAAACTTTGATTTGCATCCCGAGACATTAGCAGCTCAAGCGTTCGGCGAAATTTGTCCGACTACAGGTGCGGTGGTACCACCACTACAAGTAGCAACTACATTTGCTCGTGATGGTGACTATCAACAACGCGATGGACGTGGATATATTCGCGATACTTCACCTACTGTTGAACAAGCTGCGAAAATTATTTGTGCTTTGGAGAAAGGTCAAGATGCCCTGATGTTTCCATCAGGCCTTAGCGCTTGTACAGCGGCCTTTCATACTTTAAAGAAAGGTGATCATATTGTCATTGCCCAAACGCTTTACCACGGTGTGACGCACTGGGCTCAGGAATTTGCAGATCATTATGGTTTGTCGGTTAGTCAATTTGATGCGGCTAATCCAGATTCACTGAATCAGGTTATTAAACCGGGTCAAACTAAAATTGTCTGGATAGAAATGTTGGCAAATCCAACCTGGGCAGTAGCCGATATAGCGGCAATTGCTGAGGTCACACATCAACATGATGCACTTCTAGGTGTCGATGCAACGGTCAACACACCGGTGCTATGTCAGTCGATTACCTTGGGTGCTGACTTGGTTGCTCATGCTGCGACCAAGTATTTAAACGGCCATTCAGATGTGTTGGCTGGTATGCTTGTTTGCAAAAATGCTGATTCGCAAATTTGGCAACGAATCCGAAATTACCGCAAATTGGCTGGACCTATGCCCAGCGCCCGTGATGCTTATGAATTAATCCGTGGTATGAAAACGCTGCATTTAAGAGTCAGGCAACAGTGCGAAAATGCACTGGCAATAGCCACTATGCTAGCGAAGCATCCTGCTGTGGAGCATGTTCATTATCCAGGATTGCCTGATAATGTTTATCATCAAGTTGCAAAAAAGCAATTAAAAGGTGGGTTTGGCGGCATGTTGTCCATTCTCGTTAAGGGTAGCAAACAACAGGCCATTAAAGTTGCAACCTCTACACAAGTTTGGAAACCAGCCACTTCACTGGGAGGTGTAGAGAGTTTAATTGAGCACCGCAAAACCAGCGAAGGCGACATTACCAACACGCCTGAGAATTTGTTACGTTTATCGGTTGGCATTGAACATGTCGAAGATTTGATCAATGATCTTGAACAGGCCTTATCTACTATCGGCTAAATGAAATTAGTTTATTTATTAGCTTGGTTATATTTACTGACAGGCTGTTCAGTCTATAAAGATGCTAAAACCGACAAATCATTGATTGATCTTAAGGCTGCTGCTGAAGACACAGTCGTCATTATCTATAACCATGGCACGCGTAATCCAAGAAAAAAGGAACGCTGCGACGCCAGCTATAACCAAGTACCCGATTCATTAAGAGAATTAGAATCAAACCGAGTGCATATTTATTTTCTGTGCTCACAAGCGACCGAGGGGAAAGGACCGAAGTATGCAGGCAATCAGGTTTACGCTCGCATGTACGAAATTGAACAAATCATCGATAGTTTAGTTAGCCAGGGTATCCGACCGGAACATATATTTTTGTCTGGGCATTCCAAAGGTGGCTGGGCATCATTAATGTTAATGAATCAGGTCAATCAAAAATTTAATGCCGCAATATTATTTGCACCAGCTCTGGCCAATAGGCGCAGTCGAAGCACCCACCCTTGGTGGCGAGAACAGATCAGGCCCAAGCAGATAAAACAGATGTTACAGGCCAAAGAAATGGATGCCCTGATATTTGCCTATCAAGACGATGAATATAATCGACCTCAGGATTTAGAATTTTTGACTGATAAGTACCCCAATTCAGTGGAAATTGTTACTTATCGTTGTGACTATACATTCACACATAACACTCATCTGCATGATTGTAGACAGACACAAACCAGCAAGAAAATAAGCGATTATATAAATCAACAAATTCTTAACTGGCATTTATGAAAATCGGACTGTCGATTATACTTTGCGCATGAATATTGAGACGGTTATTTTAGCAGCAGGGAAAGGTACCAGGATGTACTCGACCCGGCCCAAGGTGTTGCATGGACTTTCCGGCAAGCCCATGCTTGAGTATGTACTGGATGCAGCACAGGCTATAAATTCGCAAACGATACACGTTGTGCATGGGCACGGTGGTGATCTGTTGATGCAAAAATTTTCCGATAGGCAGATTAGTTGGGTCTATCAGGCAGAGCAAAAAGGTACAGGACATGCTGTAGCTCAGGCGACACCAACAATCGATGACGATTGTGTAGTGCTGGTTTTGTATGGTGATGTCCCCTTAATCAATCCAGAAACCTTGCAGTCACTCATTGATTTGACTAAAGAGAATCAATTGGCCTTATTGACTATTGAACTCGATAATCCAGCTACTTTAGGTAGAATTATTCGTAATACTCAGAATCAAGTCATCGATATTCGAGAGTTCAAGGATGCCAATCTTAGCGAACGACAAATCAAAGAGATTAATACTGGTGTTGTGGCTGCACCTGCGGGTTTACTTAAGCACTGGTTAAGCCGTATTGATAATAATAATGCGCAACAGGAATATTACTTAACGGATATTGTGAAACTTGCGGTGGCAGATCAAGTGCCAGTTGTTTCGATTACTGCTCAGTCCGAGCTTCAAATACGTGGTGTTAATAGCAAGCTGGAACTGGCAGAGCTTGAACGTATGCAGCAAAAACAGCTTGCTGAAAATTTGATGCAAACCGGATTAACAATCGTTGATCCATTACGTTTTGATTTGCATGGAAACCTAGCATTTGGGCGCGATTGCAAAGTTGATATCAATGTCACCATTGAAGGTGATTGCAAGCTTGGTGACAATGTTAAAATTGGATCACATAGTATTATCAAAAACACCGAAATTGCGGATAATACAACAATTGAACCTTTTTCATTAATTGAGAATTCTATTATTGGCTCTAATTGTTCAGTTGGTCCTTATGCTCGTTTACGACCCGGAGCCATATTAAAAAATGGCAGTAAAATAGGCAACTTTGTTGAAGTCAAAAATTCTGTAATAGGAGAAAATAGCAAAGCCAACCATTTAAGTTATTTAGGTGATGCTGAAGTGGGTAAAGAAGTCAATATTGGTGCAGGAATGATTACCTGTAACTACGATGGTGTCAATAAGCATAAAACGGTAATTGGTGATAATGTGCATATTGGCTCGGACTGTCAATTAGTTGCTCCAGTAACTATTAATGACGATGCCACTATAGGTGCAGGTACAACAGTTTATAAAGATGCGGCCCAAGGAGAATTAACGATTAATAAAAAAGAACAAATAGTATTAACCGGTTGGAAACGGCCAAAAAAGAGGTGAGACTTTCATGTGTGGCATTGTAGGAGCAGTAGCAAAATCGAATATCGTTCCCATGTTGATCGATGGCCTCAAGCGTCTTGAATATAGAGGTTATGACTCAGCAGGTGTTGCAATCATTAAAGATGAGGCTATTCAACGTAGAGTCAATGTTGGTCGTGTTGCCAAGCTCGAGCAAGACATTGACTTTGATCAGTTCAAGGCATTTACTGGAATTGCTCATACACGTTGGGCAACCCATGGTGGAGTCACTGAAGATAATGCCCACCCGCATATCAGCCAAAACAATGTTGCCTTAGTTCATAACGGTATTATTGAGAATCACCAGGAATTGCGTGAAGAGCTGGAGGCTAAGGGCTATAGTTTTTATTCTGAAACGGATACCGAAGTCATCGTTAACAAAGTCGATGATTTTATTAATCAAGGCGCTGATTTATTGGAGGCGGTACAAAAAACCGTAGCTTTACTAAAAGGCGCCTATGCGCTTGGTGTGATTTCGTTGTCAGAACCAGGGCGATTAATTGGGGCGCGTGCAAGAAGTCCATTATTGATTGGTATCAAGGATGATGAAGCATTCCTTGGTTCTGATATGTCAGCCTTGATCGCAGTCACCAACAAATTTATGGTCATGGATGATGGTGATATTGTTGACATTAATCGTGGTCAGGTCACTCTTTATAATCAACAAGGACGAATCGTCGAACGTGATGTAAAAACCAGTTCGCTTTCTGCAAACGCTATTGAATTGGGTGACTATAATCATTACATGCAAAAAGAAATCTTTGAGCAAGGGCAGGCAATCGCCGATACGCTTGAAGGTCGGATATCGGCTGACAAAGTGCTTGAGCAATCATTCGGTCATGATGCGGCTGAAATCTTTGATAAGATTAAATCAATCCAAATTATCGCTTGCGGCACAAGTTATTATTCGGGTTTAGTGGCGCGTAATTGGTTTGAGAAATTCGGTATGCGCTGTGATGTGGATATCGCAACAGAATTTTCTTCTAGACCGCATGTGGTCCCGGAGGATGCTTTGGTGGTTACCATCTCTCAATCGGGAGAAACGATTGATACGTTAACCGCCTTGGACAAGGCAAAGAAATGGGGTTATAAATATTCACTTACTATTTGCAATGCCCCGGAAAGTTCACTAGTACGAGCTTCTGATTTGGTATTTATGACGCATGCAGGCCCGGAAATTGGAGTGGCCTCAACCAAAGCATTTACCACACAACTTGTTTCTTTATTGCTATTAGCAATAGTGGTCGGCCGACGTCGGTCTCTGGATGAGCAGACGGAATCTATATTGGTTAATGAGCTTAGAAGTTTGCCAGTCAAGGTTGAACAGGCTTTAAATCAGCACCAAGAAATCGCAAAGCTGGCTGAACGATTCGCTGATAAGCATCATGCATTGTTCTTAGGTCGGGGTTTACATTTTCCTATCGCTTTGGAAGGCGCGCTTAAGCTCAAAGAAATTTCCTATATTCATGCTGAAGCCTATCCGGCAGGTGAACTTAAACATGGCCCATTGGCGTTAGTGGATTCGAATATGCCTGTTGTAGCAGTGGCGCCAAACAACAATCTGTTGGAAAAAATACAATCTAATATTCAGGAAGTCCGCGCTCGTGGAGGGCAGCTGATTGTATTTGCTGACCAGGAATCCGGGATGGATGCTGATGCAGGAATAGAAGTCATCAATGTTGCGCCTGTTGATGATACGATATCACCTATTATCTATGTGATTCCCTTGCAATTATTGGCCTACCATGTGGCAGTCATTAAAGGCACGGACATTGATAAGCCTCGGAATCTGGCGAAATCAGTTACTGTCGAATAGCCAGATCTACATCTGTCATTATTAAGCTAGCGTTCACGCTAATATCAGCATCCATTCAGTGATGCTGATCTATACTGCAAACCATAAAAGAAAGACTTCCTCTCCTCTCTTGTGTCAATGAACGCCCAGCTAGTCTGGGCGTTCTTTTTTAGTGTTCTATTTACTAGCACAGTGTAATATTCGTGTTTCAGATTTTAAAAATGGAGATTTATTAAGGTCAGTTGCTGCAATTGCAGCCTCATTAATTATTTTGACAACCGGTTGGATGGCGGCTGATCCATTGTTATCTTTATTAGCAGTGTTGTTAATCGTCAAAAGTGCCTGGAAAGTTTTCAAAGATTCTGGACATATTTTGCTAGAAGGTACACCGGAAAGTGTTGAGCCTGCTTTGCTTCGAGCACAGTTAGAAAAATCAATTCCAGAGATTCGTAATGTCCATCATGTCCATATTTGGTCGTTGACGGGAAATCGACCAGTACTGACCATGCATGCTGATGTCGATGAAAATGTTAACCACAACTCGATTCAAGACCGTATTCATAGTCTGTTGAAAGAGGAATTTAATATTGCCCATGCGACTGTGCAGCTTGAGTGCGAGCGATGTACAGGAAATAATTGTTAATGCTTACTTATTGAGTGACGCTACCAATCTTAGAGCAGCCTGCTTAGAGTCTGATCTGAATGTTCCCATGCCACCGAGCATGGAAAGCGAATCGACATTGAAATAAATGCCTAAAATCCCAGTTGCTACTTCTTTGATGGAACTTTTGGAACTTGTTGGGTATTCGCGACTCAGCTCATCTGAAATTACCACAGCAATGCTCTTAATTGTTCCGATCAGCTGTTTCTCTAGTTGCGGATGATCACTAGCTGCTGCAATTAATGCTTCAGTCACTAATACAAGATTTCGATCAAAGTATTTTTCATCGAATAATCGATCAATAAAAGCCATTAAACGGTTTGTTTCTGGTAAATCTGTCACCATTGCCTGCATATAAAGATCTGAATTTTGCTGGAAGCGATTGATAAGCGCGTCGACAAGATCGTCACGATTGCCGATATGGTGACGAATCAATGGCCTTGCTAATCCTGCCTCAGCCGCTACTTGCTCTAAGGTAGCACCTGCTAAACCATAACGCGCAACACAGCGTTCAAACGCATCCAGTATTTCTTCAAATCGTTCCTTTTTAAGACTTGGTCTGCCCACGAGTGAGATTAGATTTGGCTATTGTAATGGGATAATAAACCATGTATGATTGATTGTCAATTTTGACAATTTACTATTGAGAGATTCTATGCAATTCAAATGGCGAACCATTGTTGCTTTAGCAATAGTCTATGCTGCGGTTGTGTTTGGCTGGAGTTGGGTATGGGGGTTATTGTTCATTATGTGGACAATACCTGCGCTTTATTCAGGTCAAACACAGCTGGTTGAACCCATTACCCGTGATGAGAACCCGGTTTTATATTGGTTGATTATCATCACTTGGATTGGCTTAAGTATTTTTATGATTGTTGGCGATTTGTTGCCGTTACTTGGAGTCTAACTATGAGCAATAAAAGAATGATGCATCATTTGCCAGTTGAGGCTTATACCTCGCAGGAATGGTTTGATCGTGAACAGGAAATGATATTTTCCAAGACTTGGGCTTATGCGGGTTTTGTTGAGGATCTGACTGAGCCGGGTCAATACATTTCGGTACAAGCAGGCCTAAATAATATCTTTATTGTTATGGGCCGTGATCGCCGTTTACGTGCGTTTCATAATATCTGCCGACATCGCGGTACCCAATTGATTCGTGCAGTAGGTAAAACCCAAAAAGCCTTGACCTGTCCTTACCATGATTGGACTTATGATCTTGAAGGAAACCTGATTTCAGTGCCCGAAGAAGAAGCTGAATTTAAAGGTTTAGATAAAAGCTGTCTGGGACTGAAAAAGGCGTCAGTCGACATGTGGCGAGGCATGTTGTTTGTTCATCCTGATCCCAATGCCGGTTCAATCATGGATTGGTTTGGCGAGGTTGAGCCGCATCTTGGCCCGCACAACTTTGAAGAACTCATCGAGTATCCTGAAGCCAGGGTTGAATACGAAATCAAAGCCAACTGGAAAGTAGTGGTTGAAAACTATATAGATGTCTATCATTTAGCTCATCTACATTCTGGCACCTTGGCCATGTATGATCATGCAAATGCGGAATATGGATTTTACGGCCCCCACTATGCATTTCGTGAACCTTTGTCTGAGGATTATGCTAAAGACATTGAAAAAAATGCACCGACGCCATTAATTTTACCTAAAGATCAATTGGCAGCTTACGTGCCGATGCTTTTCCCCGGTATTGGCTTGGCCGAGAGCGAGTCAAACTGGGCGACATTTATTATTACGCCATTGGCGCCAGATTTAAGTCGTGTTGAAAACAGAGTTCGACTAAAAAATGCCTCTGATTGGGAATTCCAAAAACAGGAGTGGCGTTCAAGTAGTTACTGGATGAATAAAATTTCCGGCAAATACAAGTCTGAAGATGCTGAGCATGAAGATGATCCAATGGCCTCCGGTGATTTTACTGCTGAAGATATTTACGCCTGTGAGCAACAGCAAAAATCATTAAAGAGTCCTCATTTTGAAATCGTTGTCTCGGCCGAACACGGAGAAAGCCCGGTACGCGATCACCAGAAAGTTGTCCTGGATTTTGTTGAGGGTCGTTACGCATGAGAGATTTCCACACCTTAAAGATCAAAGAAACAAAAAGCCTGATCGATGGCATGGCCAAGTCAGTCATGTTTGAAGTTCCAACGGCATTGAAAGAGATGTTTCATTGGAAGCCTGGACAACATTTAACTTTGAGATTTACACTGAACGGAGAAGAGGTTCGTCGTTCCTATTCAATTTCTTCTTCGCCTTATTCTGGCGATCCTCTCAGAATTACGGTCAAGCGTGTTAAAGATGGTCTGGTTTCAAACTACATTAACGATAATGTTGAAGCTGGAAACGAAATTGACGTAATGCCGCCGTTCGGAGGGTTTTATCTCGAACCAGGTGAAACAAAACGTCGCACTTATTATTTTTTCGGCGCTGGCAGTGGTATTACACCTCTGTTTTCCATGCTGCATTCAGTGATGTGTGCAGAGCCATACTCAGTCGCTTATCTGGCATATGGCAACAAAGATCATAAAACTATTATTTTCAAGGACAAGTTTGAAGAATTGTGTGGTCAGAACGAAGAACGCTTAGATGTGCTTCATGTTTTATCTGATCCGTCCATGTGGTCAAGCTTCACGCCATGGCGCAAAGGTATTGTTGATAAAGCTGCCATCGAAGCTTTGATTAATGAAAACCCGCCTTATGCCCAAGATGCCCAATATTACATCTGTGGCCCCGGTGGTATGAATAAAGCGGTTAAAGCGGCTCTGATGAGTCTGGATGTCCCAGCAGATCGGATTCATATGGAAAGTTACGGTGGAGCCGTGGAAGTCGATGATTCGATCAAAGGTCAGGCAGCAAAACTTGAAATCAAACTTGATGGTCAAACGCATTCGGTTGATATGGTTGAGGATCAAACAGTTTTAGAAGCCGTCAGAGATGCCGGGTTGTCACCACCGTTTTCGTGCCAATCAGGTGTTTGTGGCGCTTGTCGAGGTAAACTTAATAAGGGTACAGTTCATATGCGAGCCAGAATGGCTTTGGAAGATAATGAGATCGAGAAAGGCGCTATCTTAACCTGTCAATCGGTTGCGACTTCGGATTCTCTAAGCATTACCTATGGCTAACGAAGTTAGCTTCTAGTCCCTCTATATTCTTGTACTCCGTCCACACCAAGCATGAGGTTGGTTAAGGTGCGATCAGCATGAAGCATTTTATGAGATAACAAAGCTTGGGCATAATCCCGCACTTGGTTTTGATAATCTGGTGACTGTGCAAGGTTGTGAAGTTCATGAGGATCATTTTTCAAATCGAATAACAACGGTGGCAAAGCTGCAAAATGAACATATTTATAATCATGATCACGAATAACACATAGGCAACATTGATCAGGTTTTAGGTTTAACTGTTTTTCATAAAACATTGTGGCTGGATTTCTGAAATCAAATTCGTAAAACACATAGTCACGATTAGTATTTGTTTCAGTACTAGTAATCTGGGGCAATAAAGACTGGCCTGACAATGTTTGTGGAATTTCGCAGTCCAGCCAATCAAGAATGGTAGGCATGATGTCGACAGATTCGGTGAAAGCTGTGATCTGATTAGCGTTTCTGTTTTTTGTTGATGCCGTTGGGTCTCTTATAATAAGTGGAATATGATATGAAGCATCAAAAAAACCGGCTTTGCCCCAACACCAATGCTCACCCAACTGTTCACCATGATCACTGGTAAAAATAATCAGCGTATTGTCCCATTGACCGATCTGTTTTAAGTGATCTAAAAGACGACCAAGCTGATAATCAACCTCGGAAACTAAACCATAATAGGTCACCGTCATTTTCCTAAGTTCGTCATCGCTGATGATTTGAGTATTGATATCAGGAGTATATTGACCGACGCGATTTTGGTCATCTAATCAGGCAGCAAGGTATGGGTGGCTTTGTTTCTCGGCAAGTCGATCCGTTAGCCTGGCTGGAGTAAGAACTTCACTTGGATCATACATAGTGTTGTATGGTGCAGGTGCAATTAACGGCGGATGTGGTTTGTAGATGACACCATGAATAAACCACGAATCATTTGCTGAACTAGTGTAATCGATAATTCGATCGACAATGTAGGCGCTGTCGCTGTCTTCAGTTTTGTATTTGGCAGCTTCAGTGCTAAATCCATTTGAGTGATGATTTTTAGTACGATATATATCGAAATGATTTTCAGGTATTTCATAGCCTTTTGTGAATAAGTATTCAGCCCACTCAATCAGATTCTCTTCATTTAAAGCGGCTACAACATCAAATCCAGGCAATATACCTTCAAAAGTTTTTAGCCGTGGATCATTGCCTGCCAGACCGCGAGGATCAACACTGGAATCGGTATAACCAAACAACAAAGGCTGATAGCCTTTTTTGCGTACTTCTTTAGCAATGTTAGTTAGGCCCGCATCAAGGGACGTGCCATTTCTTACCGAACGGTGATTCATGATGTATAAACCAGTCAACAATGAAGTCCGGGCAGGCCCGCAAGGTGCAATAACGGTAAAATGGTTATTAAAAACGACACTGTCTTTGGCTAGTTCATCAATATTGGGGGTTTGAACAACAGGATGATCTTTAAAGCTAAAACAATCTGCCCGCCACTGATCAATCGCTAAAAAGAGGACATTTTTTTGCTTCATCGAAACCGGCCAACAATAAAACGCCGAGGGTAGTTGACAATCATCTTTAACAAATCATTCAATTTGATTCCGCTTCACTGATTGCTTGTTCAATAACATCCAGAGCAAAATCCATTTGTACTTTTGTGAGTACTAACGGTGGAGTGAACGTTAATACGTTTCCCATGCTGATTTTAAAGGACAATCCTTTCTCAAGGCAGCGATAGTAAACATCTTCGGCTAATTCATTTGCTGGTGTTTTGCTCTTAGGATCGGTGACCAGTTCCACTCCGAATAAAAATCCTCTTCCGCGCACATCGCCGATGGTTTGATGGTCGGACTTCATTTCGTTCAAGTGTTGGATCGCATATTGGCCTAATTTTGCGGCATTTTCGACAAGGCCTTCTTGCTCAATAATATTAATAGTGATCAAGGCTGCTCGGGTAGTAACAGGATTTTTTTCATGGGTATAGTGACCAAAAGCAAAATTTCCTGCGACATCTAATTCCGGTTTGGTCAAAACAGCAGCAATTGGCAGAATACCGCCACCGAGAGCTTTTCCCATAACCAATATATCTGGAACAACCTCATCATGTTCACAAGCGAACATACGGCCAGTTTTGCCTAGTCCGGTTGGAATTTCATCGAAAATGAGTAATGCACCGTGATCATTACAAGCTTCACGTACCTCTTGCCAAAATCCTGGCGGTGGCAGATAGGGAACCGCCCGGGCAGGCTCGGCAATTACTGCAGCAACATCGCCTTCTTTTTCCAGCACATAACGAACGAAGTTTGCACAAGTCATTTTGCATAACTCAAGTTGTGGTTTTCCATCGATGTCTGGATAGCCGTAAGGGCAACGATAACAGGCAAAAGGCGCAACGTGCTCTGTTCCTGAAAGTAAAGGCCCGATCACGTGGGAACGGAACAATTGCTCACCTCCTACGGATGCAGCACCGAACCCAGCACCGTGAAAGGCATCCCAAAACGAAACTATTTTGTGCCGACCCGTGACAGCCCGGGCGATTTTCAGCGCAACTTCTACAGCATCGGAACCACCGGTAGTAAACAATACTTTGGATAAATCTCCTGGGGATATTTCACTGAGTTTTTTTGCCAAATCAACAGCAGGTTGGCAAGTAAACCGGCGTGGTGCAAAGGGCAGAGTATCCATTTGCTCACTAATAGCCTGCTTTAATCTAGGATGCCCATAACCGATGTGATGAACATTATTACCATGAAAATCCAGATAACGATTACCTTGAATATCTTCAATATAAGCGCCTTCAGCTTTGGCGATGGTTGAAACACAAGGTGTTGATACGGATTGATGCAGAAAATAGCGAGCATCATCAGCTAGTAATAGATTGGCCTGTTTATTTTGAGTCGAATCAACCCATTGCTTACGCCGAGTGGAAGTGTTCAATTCCCCTTCAGACTGACTGGGCTTTAATTTAGTTTTGCTATTCATTGAACTGCAGCATTAAATGTCTGTTAGTAAATCACTATTCTAAACGGTCATCTAGATATAATTTAAATTTTGTATAAAGGTTAGTTCTCGCCAGTGAATTATTGAGAGAGATGTCAAAAATGGATGTTACGAGAAGACAACTAACGAGATAAAGAAAAGCCCTGTCATTGTTGCCTGCTAACCCGAAATAGACACTGACTTTCCAATGTAATCAGGTCGGCACGCCGCGAAGGCAAGAAACTGGACAACTGACTGTCTTGCCGCCTTCATTATTCTCGTTTGACCTTGTTCTGATAGATAGGGCTCTTGGTTGGAATCTTCATTGGTAAGATGAACAGGTTGTGCCAGAACCCAATCGAGACCACTATTGCGTACATTTTTTTCCTGGATTTCCGTATCTTCGATCTGAGGTTTAAGAATCAGGTTAAAAAATAATCGATCAATAAACCTGAGTAAGCCACGGGTTTCACCAACTCCATACGAGCTCTGAACAACAAGCCGTTTGACACCATATTTGTGCATTGCAACTATTATATTTTTCGTTCCTGTTGATCGAATATCTACAGGAGTATTACTAGTTCCAAAAAATCGAACTCGTAAGGGGTTTTCAGTGATACCAAGGGTTACAATAACCACGTCTTGCCCTCGTACCGCCTCTTCTACCTCGACTGGGTTAGTGGCATCACCGTTAATGGTGACTAATAAGTTTGAATTTTGTTCGGGTTTGACAGTGCTGCGAGAGAAAGCCGTAACATAGTGGCCTTGTTTTAACAGTTTTTCAACTGTCGCACGCCCGGTGCCTCGACTTGCTCCAACAACTAGAATTTTCAGCGGTTTAGTTACTTGTTTCTTTGTTAGTTCTAGATTTTCGATGTTCATAATTAGTTCCTGTATTAGGTTTAATACTTATTACTTGACATGGTGTCAATTGACACAGTGTCAAGGATAATGCATACTTTACATCATGTCAAGTAACCGATCAGAAACCCGGAAACGAATTCTCATGGCTGCACTAGATTTGCTGGAAGCAGGCCAGGGGATGGGCGTACGCATGACCGACATTGCTAAACGGGCAGGCATTACACGGCAGGCTCTTTACTTACATTTCAGTACAAGAGCAGAGTTATTGATTGCGACTACTCATTATCTTGATGATATTAAGGAGGCAGACAGACGGCTGATCCCAAGTCGGACTGCGAAATCAGGGGCCGAACGTTTAAATGCTTTTATAGATGCCTGGGGAAACTACATTCCAGAAATTTATAGTATTGCCAAAGCTTTGCTAGCCATGCGGGATACGGACGATGCCGCTGCACAAGCATGGGACAAACGAATGTTGGACATGCGCGAAGGCTGTGAAGCTGCAATTACAGCACTACACAACGACAACAGGCTTTTACCAGGTTATACCATTGACCAGGCAACCGATATTCTCTGGGCGTTACTGTCGGTCCGCAATTGGGAACAACTGACAGTTCAATCTGGATGGTCACAGCAGCAGTACATTGAGACATTTAAAAAATTAGCGCATCGTCTTTTTGTGGTATAGAAAAAATACTGTGCCATTTTTGAGCAACCAATAGTAGTGGCTCAGACTGAATTCAATTAGTTTTCTATATGCTAAACTAGCCTAACTAGGTTTCATTCTCTTTTTTAAAAAACATCAATTATGTCTTTGTGATTCTAGTGGTTACTGATGTTGAAAATATTTATAAGTTATAGTCGCCATGAAGAATCAATATCTAAAGATTTAGCGAAAAATATTAGTTCACTTGATTATACAGTTTGGTTTGATCAAGACTTAGTTGGTGGTGATAATTGGTGGGAAAAAATACTGACTAAAATTGAAGAATGTGATTTGTTCATTTTTATATGCAGTGAAAGATCGCTGGATTCTTCAGTTTGTGCAGTAGAGCACAAGTATGCAGAAGATTTGGGTAAAAATATTCTGTTTCTCATGAATGAACCTGGTATACCACCAGATTTATTACCAGGGAAAGCAAATCAAATTCAAATTGTTGATTATATAGAGAAAAATGACGAATCTGCATTTAAGTTAATTGAGTCCTTATCAGCTTTTAATAGCAGAGCATCGCCTCAAAAAAAACAAATAGATCGACCAAAACACCCTGACTCCGAATTACGAGATCTTTTACTACAGATTGAAGAAAAATCATTTTTAAAAAAAAACCAAAAGAGAATATTCAACGATCTGAAAAAAATATATAAAAAAACAGACAAAAAAGAATATGTATATTTTGTCCTTGAAAAAATGAAGAGCAGAGCTGGCAAATATATTGCCTTAAAGATAGATTATTTAGTGATCCCCTATTTAGCTAAACAGTATAGTTGGTACTCATCAAAAAGAATTTTGAGTGTCATAATTGCTTTCGTAATAAGTGTAGTAATTTGCACTGTTAAAATTTTCCCCCCATTGAATATGAATAATTCATTTGAAATAGATGATATTATGTTATTCATATTACCTACTTTTTTAATGAGTCTCGCTGGATTTTGGTGTAATTTAGATGGACTCAGATTCTTGTTTAGTGGAATTTTTTATTATTTAATATTCAAAATTAGTGAGTATACAATCACAGAGATAGAATATAAGGAAGTAGCTTGGTATATCCTTGCATCTTTTGGGGCTTTATTCGGTGCTATCATTATTCCAACATTTATTGTGTTAGCTGAAGAGTTGAGAAATATTAGGGCACGAAGGTAGAAAAAAAGCGCTATCTAACCGATCAACTACCCATAGTAAAAGCTGGATTAAATGGTAGTTGAAAAATTCTAATCCGCGCTAAGTTTTTAGATATTAGATGTATTTTTTATTCTATTAATGATGCAGTATTAAAAAACTTTTCTATGATGTTCTCATCTTTGCGTTTATCTAGACAAACAAGAAATTCCGTGTGTTTGCTTTTGACATCACGAATAGTTAATGGGTGCAATCGCTTGTCATGACCGAATTCACTTTCGGAAACGATACCAATGCCAAAACCTGCCGCTACAGCTTCACGCACACCTTCGCGGCTACTAATTACTGAAACAGCATCGGGATCAAGTTGAAAGTTCCTATTCTTTAAGATTGTCTCAAATCGAGATCGAGTGTTTGATCCCTTCTCACGCAATACAATATTTTGATCTATTAAATCTTTTAAATTAATACTACGTTTTTTTGTCCATGGATGATTAACATCTACAAAAACTATTAGTCGATCTGATTGTAATTTCTGGCTATATAGCTGGCTGCTGGGTTTTATATGCGGCAGTAGAATTAAATCAAATTTTCGGGATTTCAATGACTCCAGTAATTGTTTGGAATTGGCAAAGTCGATATTGAGTTTTACATCTGGAAACTTTTCCTTAAAGCCTTTCATCAATGGAATAATTAAAAAGGGAGAGTCAGCTCCAATTCTCAAAGTTCCTGAAACTTTAGATTCTTTACTTAATAAGAGCTGCTCAGCTTGAGTTTCCAAAGCAAAAATCTTTTGAGTAATCTCATAAAGAGATTGGCCAAATACAGTTAAAGCTACTCCACGACCTTTTCGCTCAAATAGATTAACTTTGTAACGTGTTTCTAATTCTTTAACCTGGGCAGACAAGGTAGGCTGTGAAACATGGTAGGCTTCAGAGGCCAATGAGAAACTACTTTCCGTTGCAACGATGTGGAAGGCATGCAGACAAGTTCTATTTATAGACATAACCTATATTATAGTATTAATAATATCGATTGAATAAATAATTAATTTCTCTATAGTTAATTTCCCTAGCACGGATAACGGAATTACAAATGGAGCGCGATATTCAAGAACCCTGGTTGTTTACACCGGGCCCCTTAACGACTTCAAAGACTGTAAAGCAGGCAATGCTGGTGGATTACGGTTCACGTGATAGTAAATTTATTGATATCAATGCATCGATTCGACACAGACTAGTTAACATTATTAATGGTGGAGATGAATTCGTTTGTGTTCCATTGCAAGGCAGCGGTACTTTTTCAGTCGAAGCCATGATCGGTACTTTGGTTCCGTCTGATGGTAAGTTATTAGTGTTGGTAAACGGGGCTTATGGTAAACGAATCACCAAAATCTGTGACTATTATGGCCGCGATTATCTGGTTAACGAAACTTCGGAAGACGAACCGGTTGACCTTAAAGCGCTTGAACAGCGCTTATTAGATGACAGTGATATTACTCATGTGATCGTCGTACATTGTGAAACGACTTCCGGCATTTTGAACCCTGTCGCAGAAGTTGCAGATATCGTTGCCAAACATAATCGCAAACTTCTTATCGACGCCATGAGTGCCTTTGGAGCCATTGAACTGGAGGCGACAAAAATTCCATTTTCTGCTGTTGTGGCGTCCAGCAATAAATGTCTGGAAGGTGTGCCGGGGATGGGATTTTGCCTGGTCAGACAAGCGGATCTTGAGCAATGCAAGGGTAATTCAGCTTCATTGAGTCTGGATCTGTATGATCAGTGGGTGGCCATGGAAAATAACGCCCAATGGCGCTTCACCCCACCTACTCATGTTTTATTAGCTTTCAATCAGGCATTGGATGAGTTTGATGCTGAAGGCGGAGTAAAGGGTCGAGGTGGGCGTTATCAACAAAACTGTGATGTTTTAATGCAGGGTATGATTGATTTGGGTTTTAAGCCATTATTAAAACCGGAACTGCAAGCACCAATAATTCTGACATTTCATACCCCTGCTGATCCAAATTTTGATTTTCAACGTTTTTATGATGGCCTTAGTGAACGGGGTTACGTGATTTACCCTGGCAAATTAACTGTTGCGGATAGCTTTAGAGTTGGCTGTATTGGCCGACTTAACACCGATCACATGCATGGTGTCTTGGCGGCGATACGTGAGGTACTGGATTTAAACAACATTAAGCAGTGTGCTGCTTAACACAGGAAATATGGTGAATATGGAAAAGATTACAGCAACAGTAAACAATCGACAGTATAGCCTGCCCGACAAACCAGTAGTGGTGGTCTGTATTGATGGCAGCGAACCTGATTATGACAGTTCAGACAATGGCGGTTATATTGAGCGAGCAATAGCTGCCGGTAAAATGCCATTTACAAAGTGGCTGTTTGAATACGGTACGGTGACTACTGCCCATTCACAGATTCCAAGTTTCACTAACCCTAATAATTTATCCATCATTACTGGCTCGCCTCCGTCGGTGCACGGTATTTCCGGCAACTTCTTTTATGATCGTGATGCTGATGAAGAGATCATGATGAATCATACTCGATTCTTACGCGCCCCCACTATCATGCAAGGTTTATACGAAGCTGGAGCAAAAGTGGCCGTCGTTACGGCTAAAGATAAACTGCGAACACTGTTAGGCAATGGTCTTAAGTTTGATGAAGGTCGGGCGATTTGTTTTTCTGCTGAACGTGCTGATGAAGCTGGGTTAACAGATAATGGCATTGAGAATGTTCTGGATATGGTGGGCCTGCAATTACCGGAAGTTTACAGCGGTGATTTGAGTGAATTCGTGTTTGCTGCTGGTGTAAAGTTGGTCGATCAGTTTAAGCCCGATGTTATGTATTTATCTACTACTGATTATATTCAACATAAGTTTGCACCGGGCAGTGATGGTGCTAATAAATTTTATGGCATGATGGATAGCTACTGGCAGCAACTCCATGATCGAGGAGTGATTTTAGCGTTGACGGCTGATCATGGCATGAAAGCCAAACATGATGATGATGGTAACAGCAATGCGATTTACTTAAGTGATCTGCTTGATGATTGGATAGGCACCGGGACTCATCGTGTTATTTTGCCAATTACTGACCCCTATGTTTTGCATCATGGCGCCCTGGGTGGATTTGCGACGATTTATATTGATGATGCTAATCGTATTGATGAAGTGACTGAAAAGTTAAAGAACACGGCTGGCATTGACTATGTCAACGATAGCGACAGTGCTTGTGCTGAACTTGGTTTGCCACGTGATCGAGTCGGTGACATTATTGTCACCTGTGAAGGGTATACCACACTAGGCACTACACCTGCGCGGCATGACTTGTCGCAAATGAAAGAGCCGCTTCGATCACATGGCGGTTTTACTGAACAAACCGTACCATTTATGGTTAACTCTAAACTTGCGGAAGACCTTTCCGTTCGTTATTTGAGAAATTTTGACATTTTTGACGTTGCTATTAATAGCGTTTAAAGGAGCAGATTGATGAGTGTAAGACATGAGCCCATGCGGATCGCCGGTGAACTGGTTGACGCTAAAGACAAGATTGAAGTCTTCAACCCCTACAACAATGAAGTGGTCGGCACGGTTCCAGCTGGTACGGCAGAAGATGTTAAACGAGCGTTTCAAATTGCTGGTGACTATCAGCCTAAATTGACTCGTTATGAGCGTCAGGAGATTTTGTTCACCACAGCGAAAAAGCTGGTTGAACGCAGAGATGAAATTTCCGATTTAATTACTTCCGAGCTGGGTATTTCAAAGAAAGATTCTATCTATGAAGTGGGCCGGGCTTATGATGTTTTCTCTTTGGCTGCACAATTATCAATTCTCGACGACGGTGAAATCTTTTCCTGCGATATCACGCCGCATGGCAAGGCTCGTAAGATTTATACCTTACGTGAGCCCTTAAGAGCTATTTCTGCGATCACACCTTTTAATCACCCTTTAAATATGGTTGCGCACAAAATTGCACCAGCCATTGCAACCAATAACTGTATGGTGGTTAAACCAACAGAATTAACACCGTTAACGGCTTTGATTTTAGCGGACGTTTTATACGATGCTGGCTTACCGCCGCAAATGCTTTCCGTGGTGACTGGCTGGCCAGAGAATGTTGGCAATGAAATGCTAACTAACGAGAACATTGAGTTAATCACTTTTACCGGTGGTGTACCAGTTGGTAAATTAATTGCGAATACGGCCGGCTACAGGCGGACGGTACTGGAACTCGGTGGCAATTCACCATTAATCATTATGGAAGATGCAGATTTAGATAAAGCTGCCGAGCTAGCAGTGGCTGGAGCGACTAAAAATTCAGGCCAGCGTTGTACGGCGGTTAAACGAATATTATGTCTAGATTCCATCGCCGATGATTTTGTGCCGTTATTGGTTGAAAAAGCAGCCAAGCTTAAATATGGCGATCCAATGGATCCACAAACCGATGTCGGTACCGTTATTGATGAAGCAGCGGCAACGATGTTTCAAAATCGAGTTATCGATGCCGTCGACAAAGGAGCGAAGTTACTGCATGGAAATAATCGTGAAGGTGCGGTATTCCCACCAACAGTTGTTGATCATGTGCCCTATGATTGTGAGTTGGTTAGAGAAGAAACTTTTGGCCCGGCTATTCCGGTAATCCGCTGCAAAGATATCGACGATATCATCAGGATCAGCAATTCAACCGCATTTGGCTTGTCATCAGGGGTGTGTACTAATCGTCTGGATTACATTACTCGCTTTATTAGTGAGTTAAAAACAGGGACAGTCAATATCTGGGAAGTACCCGGTTATCGCATCGAAATGTCACCGTTTGGTGGTATTAAAGATTCAGGTTTGGGCTATAAAGAAGGTGTCGTCGAAGCCATGAAGTCATTCACGAATATTAAGACCTATTCACTGCCTTGGTAAAAACCAAGGCAATACGGTTATAACTAAATTCACAAAATATAGTTGTAACATTTAGTAAATACTATAAACGTTTTATTCACAGGAGATCAAAGATGAAAATAATGAAATACATTGTAAGTTGTTTAGCGATGATTGCTTTCAGCTTAGCAAATGCTCAAACAGAGCTCACGGTTTATACAGCGGTGGAAGCGGAAGATCTTAAGAAATATGCTGAGCGCTTTAATGAAGAGCATCCAGACATTAAAATCAATTGGGTGCGGGATTCAACTGGAATTGTTACAGCGAAATTATTAGCTGAAAAAGAAAACCCACAAGCCGATGTTATATGGGGGCTTGCCGCCACGAGCTTACTTCTTATGAAAGGCGAAGACATGCTTGAGGCTTATAGTCCTAATGGCGTTGATGCACTTGATCCAAAATTCGTAGATAAGTCGGATCCGCCAACCTGGACAGGAATGGATGCCTGGGTTGCAGCTATTTGTGTGAATACCGTTGAGCAAGAGAAATACGGGTTTGCTACACCGACTTCATGGCAAGATTTAACCAAGCCGGAATACAAAGATCACATTGCCATGCCAAATCCAAACTCATCTGGAACAGGCTTTTTGGATGTATCAAGCTGGTTGCAGATTTTTGGTGAAGAAGAAGGTTGGAAATTTATGGATGGTTTACATGAAAACATTCATCACTATACCCACTCAGGTTCTAAACCTTGTAAGCAAGCCGCTCGCGGTGAAGTTCCCATCGGTGTTTCGTTTGCATTCCGCGGCGCCAAGTCAAAAGCTGACGGTGCTCCGATTGAAATTATTATTCCTGAAGAAGGCATAGGCTGGGATATGGAAGCCACCGCGATTGTTAAAGATACGGATAACATGGAAGCGGCTCAGACACTGGTAGATTGGTCGATTTCCGAAAAAGCAAATCAAATGTATAACGAAGGTTATGCGGTAGTCGCTATTCCAGGTTTGGCCAAACCGGTCGAGCACTTTCCAGAAAATATCCCTGAGAAAATGATTGATAATGATTTTGAATGGGCGGCTGCTAATCGCAAAGCTATTCTGGCCGAGTGGCAATCTCGCTACGATTCCAAATCTGAACCCAAAAGCTAATTCTTATGATTTAGGCTGGTGGTACTAGTGATCACCAGCCTTAGGTCTTTTTATGTCTACAAACAAAGCAAGTCATTATCTTGTCATCGAGAACTTGACCAAAAAGTTTGGTGAATTCGTTGCGCTTAAAGATATCAACCTAAAGATTGATGAAAGCGAATTCGTATGTTTTTTGGGCCCATCCGGCTGTGGTAAAACCACCTTATTACGGGCTATCGCTGGACTTGATTTACAGACCAGTGGTCATATTTTTCAAGCGGGTAAAGACATTTCAGTATTACCACCGTCAGGCCGTGACTTTGGGATCGTATTTCAATCTTATGCTTTATTTCCGAATTTAACTGTAGCCAAGAATGTGGCTTATGGTTTGGAAAATGCCAAGCTAGCAAAAGACCAGATTAAAAAGCGTGTTGATGAATTGCTAGATATGGTCGGCTTGCCCGAAAAAGCCGATGCTTATCCAGCAAATCTTTCTGGTGGGCAGCAACAGCGTATCGCATTAGCACGGGCTTTAGCGACTTCACCAAGTCTACTACTGCTTGATGAGCCATTGTCCGCACTCGATGCAAAGGTAAGAGTGTTTTTACGCCATGAAATAAAGCAGTTACAACGAAAACTCGGGGTAACCACAATCATGGTGACACATGACCAGGAAGAAGCCCTGACTATGGCAGATCGAATTGTTGTGATGGAACATGGGGTGGTAGAACAAGTGGGGACTCCCAACGAAATATATCAACAACCAAAATCCGAATTTGTCGCTGATTTTATTGGCACGATGAACTTTTTTGACGCTCAAGTCATTGCTAACGATCAAATTAAAATAGGTGAACTTGAGTTCTTGCATGATGCAAAATTTGATATGGCTATCGGTGATAAAGTAACAGCAGCAATCCGTCCAGAAGAATTTGCTTTTTCCGAGAAGACAGAATCACAAGGTCAGAAATTTGATGCAACGATTAAAGAAATCGAATTTTTAGGCAACCTAATCAGGTTAAGGCTGAATAGCCAAAAAATGGGATCGACTTCATTCATTATGAATATTGAAGAACGATTGTTTCGTGCCAATGCCTTGAATGAAGGAGACACGATTAACCTTTCTGTTATTGCTAGTCCAAGACTATATCCGCAAAACTAAGTAATCATGGCTGAAGCGATAGTTAAATCCCAGGCTGAATTAAAGCAAAAACTAAGCCGCGATGATTTGCTAATGCGTGGCTTGATTGCTGTTGTAGGGTTGTATTTGCTTGTGACTTTGGTGTTGCCGTTGTATGCGATGTTGTCAAAGAGCTTTAAGGACAACGACGGAAACTTCATTGGTTTGGCGAACTATATCGAGTATTTTTCGACACCAGCATTATCTGCCTCAATTACCAATAGCCTATTTATTGCTTCAGTTACAACAGTTATCACTCTGACACTAGCTTTTTGGCTGGCCTATGGACTGATGCGTAGCAATATGCCAGGAAAAGCATTTTTCAAGATTGTAGCAATGGTGCCTATATTAGTGCCATCTTTATTACCTGGTATTGCGCTAGTCTACTTATTTGGCAGACAAGGTTTCATGAACTGGGCTTTATTTGGACATGATATATACGGCCCGATTGGTATTGTAATCGCAGAGGTGTTTTTCACGCTGCCACACGCTTTGATTATTTTAACCACCGCCTTTTCTATTTCTGACGCCCGGCTTTATGAAGCTGCCCAAGTGTTGAATGCCAGCAAGTTTAAAATATTCTGGACTGTGACTTTACCCGGTGCACGATATGGTGTGATTAGTGCTGCTTTTGTAGTGTTTACCTTGGCGATTACGGACTTTGGAGCGCCCAAAGTCATCGGTGGCGACTTCAATGTCTTGGCGACTGATATTTATAAGCAAGTCATCGGTCAACAGAACTTTGAAATGGGTGCTGTAGTCAGCGTCGTATTATTAATCCCGGCAGCGCTTGCCTTTTTTGTTGACAGAATTGTTCAAAAGAAACAGGTAGCGTTATTGACAGCACGTGCTGTCGCCTACGAGCCCAAGCCAAATAAATTGTTTGACCGTTGTATGCTGGCTTATGCGATTCTATTTTCCATTTTTATCTTGGGAATGATAGCAGTGTGCCAATATGCAGCTTTGGTTAAGTTCTATCCCTATAACCTGTCATTAAGCCTAAAAAACTACAATTTTGATCTTATGGATGGCGGTGGATGGTCGGCATATTGGAATTCCATCAAGATGGCCAGTCTCACTGCGGTGATTGGAACTTTTATTATTTTTGTCGGTGCTTATGTGGTGGAAAAAGTTAGAGGCTTCGCATACGGTCGTATGTTGTTTCAATTTTTGGCCATGTTACCTATGGCGGTTCCAGGATTAGTATTGGGTCTGGCCTATATTTTCTTTTTCAACAGCCCCAATAATCCTTTAAATACGCTTTATCACACCATGGCTATTTTAGTCATTAGCACAATCACGCATTTTTATACGGTAAGTCATTTGACTGCTACTACGGCTTTAAAGCAAATGGACAGTGAATTTGAAGACGTTTCTGCATCTTTAAAACAGCCGGTGTTTAAAATGTTTAGGCAAGTGACCGTGCCTGTCAGCATGCCCGCTATTCTTGACATCAGCATATATCTTTTTGTTAATGCGATGACAACGGTTTCAGCGGTTGTTTTTCTATATGGCCCGGACACCAATCTGGCCTCTGTTGCCGTACTTAATATGGATGATGCAGGTGATATAGCACCCGCAGCAGCAATGGGAATGATGATTTTCTACACGGCAGCCGGTGTGAAATTACTACACTATTTTTCCACTCTAGGTATTTATAAGAGCACACAGAGGTGGCGTTCAAAATCTTAGTTCAATGTATTGTTGACTTAAGAGCTTATTGACTCAGAATTCACACTTGGTGATTTCTCGAATAATGGAAAAACTTCAATAAAAACAAACAAATAAAAGAAATAAAATGTGTTTATTGCTTTACATATAAGAAGACATTGTGTATAACACTGTATACACAATGTGATTATTTTGTATAGATGTTTTTGGCAAGCAAAAGAGAGCAAAATGGCCGCTTTACATTATTCAGGCGTACCAAAAAATTAGAAAGTCGTATTGATGAATTCCTGGACAATGTGGTTGAGGCCGCATTGCTGTTCAGACGTGGCGTCAAAATCTATCTCAAGCGTGGAGTCACCGATGGTTTTGAGGAATGTCTTGAAAAGGCGGAAGAGTTAGAAAACCGTAATGATGAACTGCGTCGACGTATAGAAACAGAGTTATATCTTAATACTTTAATTCCTGAGTCTAGGGAAGATGTGTTGCGATTATTGGAGCATGTAGATGATCTGGTCAATTCAGTTGAGGCAAACCTATTTCGTTTCTCAATTCAGCAACCGGATATTCCCGATCATTTAAAAAATGGGTTTAGGGATTTAACCAAAATCGTGGTTGAGTGCTTGGAGGAGGTCGTCAAAGCTGCCCGAGCGTTTTTTCGTGATTACAGCAGTGTCAGGGACTTCAATAGCAAGGTCATATTTTTCGAGACAGAGGCCGATAAAGTTAGTACCCGGATTCAAAGAGAGGTGTTTGGCAGTGAACTCCCATTAGAAAATAAACGGCATTTAGTCTATTTTGTTGAAAAAATCGATGACTTGGCTAATGATGCTGAAGACATAGCAGACGAACTAAATATATACGCCATTAAACTTAAGGTTTAATTTAAATGGATTTATCGATTCTAGTCTATTTATCCAGCGGGCTATTTTTAGGTTGGTCTCTAGGTTCGAATGATGCTGCCAATGTTTTCGGTATGGCAGTGGCAACCAGGATGGTCCAATTTAAAACCGCAGCGATAATCTGTTCGGTCTTTGTTATTTTAGGTGCGGTGATAAGTGGTTCAGGTGGTGCATCGACATTGAGTCGGTTAGGTCATGTCAATACCGTCAGCGGTGCTTTTATGGTGGCTTTAGCGGCGGCAATAACTGTTTACAACATGGTAAAACTCAAGCTGCCCTCCTCAACAACCCAGGCAATTATTGGAGGTATCGTGGGTTGGAATCTTTACGCGGGTAAGCCTACTGATATGCAGATCCTTTTTAAAATCACCATGACTTGGGTATTGTGTCCACTCTTAGCTGCAACGGTAGCTATTGTTTTATACAAGTTACTCACTTTTATACTAAGTCGGGTCAAATTACATTTACTGACCATGGATACCTATACTCGATTTGGATTAATCTTCGCAGGTGCATTTGGTTCGTATAGCCTGGGAGCGAATAATATCGCCAATGTTATGGGTGTATTCGTTGATGTGTCACCATTTACTGATACAGTAGTCGGACAATTTACATTTACTTCAATTCAACAGTTATTCTTGTTGGGTGCGATTGCAATTGCTGTTGGTGTGTTTACCTATTCATATAAAATGATGCTTACAGTCGGGGGTGAATTGTCAGTGTTATCACCCATAGCGGCTTGGGTTGTTGTCGTAGCTCATTCATTTGTTTTATTTGCCTTTGCCTCGCAAGGGATCAAAACATTTTTGGAATCAAATAATTTGCCAAGTTTGTTATTGGTGCCGGTATCAAGCACTCAAGCTGTTGTTGGTGCAATAGTGGGATTAGGCTTAATTACTAATCGGCAAAGCATTCGCTGGGGTAAAATCTCTCAAATCTTTGTTAGCTGGATTGTTACACCTGTGACGGCAGCTTTAATTTGTTTTGTTAGCTTGTTTTTTTTACAAAATGTTTTTAATCAAGTGGTCTATCAATAAGTATTAATCAATTGTTATTCTCTACTGATTTTTGTATCGTTAGCGTTCTAAACATTTATTAATTCCATGCCTAGACGTACAGCCCAACAAGGGGTCAATTGGAAACTATTACTACTGGTCATCGGCTTGCCAGTGATAGGACTGATAGTTCTTGGTGAATATATTGGTTGGCCACAACTCATTATTGCTTTTGCAATAATCATAGCTTTGTTCTTTTTGATTAAACAGATCAGTAAATCCCGACGTCGTTCGGCACTTATGGAAAAATATGGCGATGAAGATTTGGTAAGAGATATCGAAGATGGTTATTACTGGCAAGGCCAAACCGCTGATCAACTTAGGGATGCATTAGGTGATCCGGAAGATGTCGATGAGAAGGTACTAAAAACAAAAATAAAGTCCGTATGGAAATATAATCATCTCGGAGGTAATAGGTATGGGTTGCGTATCACTCTCGATGACGCAGTTGTCACTGGCTGGGATCAAAAAGATTAGTGCTACACTAAATTACGATCACAATTCCAACAACTAATAATAATGCTGTCAATATTGGCCAGGAAACATAGGGGAAAACATGCTTATAAGTATGCTTTCCACAAGTATTGCAGTTATAAGCTTTACCAGGCAACCAGAAATTTATAAAACGTTCCCGTGGAGTTTTGTAGACTCGCTCGAAATCATTCTTACCACACTTTGCGCAATCCAAAAGACCACCACCACTAAAATATAAAAAAACGGCAAAACGGAAGATTTAGGGTCTTGTTGGAATTATTAGATTGACCATCGCTCCTTTGTAACTCCAATTATAGCAAACCAGGGAACTTTGCTGACTGATTTCAATCAAAAATCATTATCTTTTTTAAATAAGATATTTAATTAAAGTGTTAATTTGTATTAGAATTCTTTAGCCTAAGGAGAACAAAATAATATGTTAAACAATATTAGCAAAGGCAAACTCACAGCGGCGGTAGCGGCAGGATTATTTTTTATCTTCAATCAAGGCGTGTTTCATTATCTTTTTGTCATGGCCTTATTATGCTTTCCGGTTTATTTACTGATTAATAAGTGGCTTGATTCTCAAGACTAGGCTTGGTTTAAAGCCCGAACAGTAGTTAGGAGATTCTCACGTTTATCCTTGCTTGCGAGAGCTGCCAAAGAAGCTCAGAATGACCCAATGGGGTCATTCTTGCCGGTATGCTTTATAGTTCCATACCACAAAATATAAAACCCCAATCAATACATGAATAACGATCTCGTTAATACCAGTATTCGTCCAGAAGAATTTTTGGACGTTTTATCAAAGTCAGAAGTTATGCGCTTACTTGATAGTAGTCAGGGGGGGTTGTATGAATTGTTTCGTAATTGCTCCTTAGCTGTTTTGAACTGCGGCAATGAGATGGATGATGGTAAAAAATTGTTGGAACGTTACCAATCATTTGAGATCAAGGTTCACCAAACCGAGCGAGGTATCAAGCTATATATCAACAATGCCCCCGCCACTGCTTTTGTCGAAGGAAAAATCATTAAGGGTATTGGAGAGCTGGTATTTTCAGTTTTGCGGGATGTGGTTTATGTCGGCAATGAGATTGATCTAGAAAAACTCACTACATCTGAAAGTTTAACTGACGCGGTCTTTCATATATTACGCAATGCAGATGTATTAACCCGATCCTTAAAACCAAATATGGTTGTGTGCTGGGGTGGACACTCAATTTCACGGCAAGAGTACGATTACACTAAGGTAGTGGGTTATGAACTGGGGTTGCGGGGACTGGATATTTGTACAGGTTGTGGCCCTGGTGCGATGAAAGGACCGATGAAGGGTGCTGCAATCGGTCATGCTAAGCAGCGGATCAAAAATGGAGTTTATTTGGGCTTATCGGAACCAGGTATTATTGCTGCTGAAGCGCCTAATCCAATTGTTAATAATCTGGTAATCATGCCAGATATAGAGAAGCGCTTAGAAGCGTTTGTGCGTGTTGGTCACGGAATAATTGTTTTTCCCGGAGGTGCGGGTACGGCTGAGGAGATTCTTTATTTGCTCGGAATTTTATTACATCCCAATAACAAAGATATTCCTTTTCCACTGGTTTTTACCGGACCCGAGTCAGCCCAGGATTATTTTTCTCAAATTGATACTTTCATCAGAGCAACATTAGGTGAACGGGCCGCTTCACGTTATCAGATCATAATAAATGATCCTGCAAAAGTTGCTAGGACGGTCAAAAAAGGAATTAAAAGAGTCAGGAAATTTCGATTAAGAACAGACGATGCGTTTTATTTTAATTGGCGATTACATATTGAACCAGAATTTCAAACACCATTTTTGCCAAGTCACGAAAACATGGCTGCGCTGGAAATCAAACAAGGTATGCCAGCACATTTACTAGCGGTTAATTTGCGCCGGGCCTTCTCCGGTATAGTGGCCGGTAACGTAAAAGATTACGGTATTAGGGCGGTGGAAAAATTTGGTCATTATCAAATTAATGGTGATAAGCCGGTTATGGAATTACTTGATCAGTTATTAACCTCGTTTGTCCAGCAACATCGGATGAAGTTGCCGGGTGTTGATTATCATCCTTGTTATCAGATTGTAAAAAATTAATCCTAGCGGCTGCCCGGAAGTTCCAGTTTTATTTTGGTCCCCGAAAAGTCGCCGCTTAGCACCCGGATTTTGCCTTTATATTGTTCGACTATCTGATTGACGATATAAAGGCCTAAGCCAGAACCTTGAACATTTTCATCCAATCTTTTTCCAGGGCTAAAAATATCGTGCTTATGAGTGTCATCAATTCCTGGCCCATCATCGTTAATATTAAAAATCAGTATTGACTCTTTAAGCTCGACACTCACAGTGACGGTATTTGTTGCCCATTTAGCAGCATTATCAAGAAGATTTCCTAACATTTCCTCTAAATCCTGCGAATCACCTCGAAACAAAAAATCGCACTGGCAGTTGATATCAAAACTCAATGATTTTTCTTTATAGAGAACCTCTAGCGAATAGACGATTTCTTGAAGACAGTCAGAGACGTTTGTTAATGCGCTAGAGTGATCCAGATTCCCTGCGATTCTTACCTTGTGTAAATGTCGATCAATTTGTTGGTTTAATAAGTTAACCTGCTGATTAATAGTTTGATTGTTTTGCCCGGTTGATTCATTTTTAATAATGGTCAATGGATTTTTTAAAGCATGAGCCAAATTACTAGCCTGTAGTCGTGCTTTTGAAATAATCGATTCATTGTCAGTCAATAGCTCATTGATTTCCTGAACAAAAGGCATTAATTCATTGGGATAATTTTCGTCCAGCTTTTTTAGTTGGCCTCCCCGAATCGCGGCAATCTCGTCCTTTGCCTGATCAAGAGGTGACAGAGCCAGTTTTATTTGAAAGTAGGTTATAGCCAAAAAACCTAATAACAAAATAGATAAGGTAATTAATAATTGTTTAAAAAAAGCAGCGACATCATCCTCGATATCTGATACCGGACCTGTAATGGTCAAATAAAAGCTTTGGTTTTGATCATTTTTGAGGTTGCGAATTAGGGTTCGTAACTCAACTTCACCGGGTCCAACAGTCTGATTGAACTGTGATGTGTTGATTTTAGATTTATCAGCAGGAATGAGTTGGTGATCATAAATTTGAACCAGTGAGTCTGACTGATGAATGATGTTATCTTTTTGATCGCAGATTAACCAATACCAGCCTGAAATAGGGGCATTAAACCTGGGATCACTAGGACGCCAGTCGAGTATTAGCTTGCCGTTTTGGTCAAAAGACAATGCCGCAATTAAATCGTTTAAATTTGATTTTAAAGTCTCATCAAAACGCTTTTCAATCGAACTTTCGAAGGCTTTTGTTAAAAAATAAGCGGCCAGGATGGCAGCAATTAATGCCACAACGGTAGAACTAATCAGGATTCTAAAATTAAGTGAATTCTTGATCATTAAGGGTTTGAGGTAAGAATGTAACCTTGCCCACGTAACGTCTTAATATAGGATTTACCAATTTTATTGCGGCATCGATTAACTAACACTTCGATTACATTAGAGTCGTAATCAAAATCTTGTTCGTAAATATGCTCACTTAAGATTGACTTGGAAATCACTTTGTCCTGATTGTGAATAAAATAGGCGATGAGTCGATATTCCAATGCGCTTAATTCAAGTGCACGTCCGGCTTTACTAATACGCTGACTACTAAGGTCAAGTTGTAACTCTGCACAGTTAATAATTGAACTGGCATGACCAGCAGCGCGTCGTACCAATACTTCAACCCGAGCCAGCATCTCTTCCATTTCAAATGGTTTAGCTAGATAATCATCAGCACCGGCGCGCAGTCCAGTTACCTTTTCCCGCCAGGTATCACGCGCAGTAAGAATCAAAACAGGCATGGTATTACCGCCTTCGCGCCATTTGCTTAAAACACTTAAACCGTCCATAGACGGCAAACCTAAATCGAGAATCACTACATCATAAGACTCAGTATCACCTAAATACCAGGCATCGTTACCATCATGACATAAATCGACCGCGTAGCCATGACGAGTTAATGATTGCTTGATTTGCTCAGCAATAATTTGATCGTCTTCTACAACTAAAGCATGCATGAAATTATTTTCTACTCAAAAATAAATTAATTACCGCCTCCGGGGCCGCCGCCCCCGCCCCCAGGACCGCCGCCTCCACCACCAGGGCCATTACCCCCGCCACCAGGACCGCCACCTCCACCACCAGGGCCGCCGCCCCCGCCACCAGGGCCATTACCCCCACCACCAGGGCCGCCGCCTCCACCACCAGGGCCATTACCCCCGCCACCAGGACCGTCGGGTTCAGACGCAAAAGCAGATTGGCTTAGTTGGTGAAGATCTGCTTTATCAACTTTCTCAAAAGTGTTTGCATCGTAATACTGTTCATTTAGCGATCCGTCATCAGCAATCCATTTAATTCGGAAGGCGTGTTTGCAGGCGTCTTGGTGAGAAAAACTTAGCATCTTTGCATGTATTAATTCTCCGTTAGTATTGAAGTCTGCTTGTTGATGTTCAACTAAATCGAAAAAGGCAGTTGACGGTATCTGATTGGCAGATTCACAGCTTTGTGTCGAACCTGTTTGTCCCCATGCGAGCAAAAGCACTCCCAACACTAAAGAGCTTGGAGCACTCCAATTTTTTTGAAAACGTTTTTTAAGTGAGCTTTTCATTTTTAATGGTTTAGTTTAGACCCTCTCTGGGTGCAGAGTGTTTATTTTGCTGGACAAACCTTACACTAACCTTACAGCGCTTATCAGGTTCATGTAAACCACTGTTTCTATACTTCGCCCATCGTACGATCAAAGATCGAAAAATACATTATTGCGGAGTTTACTATGAGTATTACAAGAAGAAGTTTTTTACAGGGAACAGGTTTGTTGACTGCCAGTGCATTGATGGGATGTGCACAACAGTTTGGTGGTCGTGAATCCTATTTGACCAAATTCATCATGCCGGAAAAGTTGAACCCGGTATTTCTATGGACAGATATTGCACTTCAATCAGTGCGCGATCAGGCTATCGTCCCACCTATGGCTTCACGAGCCTTATCACTCGGACCAACGGCTGGATTCTTAGCCGCAAACGGAATTATCAAAAAATACAATACGCATTTTGATATAGGTGAAGCACCTCAAGGTGCTGGTCCGGAAGTGGCATACGGTGTTGCCTATGCAGTTGCAGCCGCCGAAGCATTTCAACAACCTTTTGTTTTCGACCGCATGCGCTTTTTGAAACAATATCCTGACAGTGAGGCCAAGTCGCTTGGAATTCAATGGGGTGAACATGTCGGCAAGTTTATTGTTAGAGAACGCACCAACGATGGCTCAGAACCAAGTAAAGCCAATTATTATCTAGGTCGTTATGATCGTCGTAAAGATCCATTGGGTTGGACACCGACAGGTCCTTATTACAGCACCGGGGCAGCAGGGCCTGCATTTGCCAGTTATGATCGCGGTCTGTTGCCCGGCTGTGGTCGTGTGAAACCTTGGACTATGAGCAGTTCTTCTCAGTTTCGAGTTTCGGGCTTTCTGGATATGCAAAGTCCGGAATTCGCCGAACAGATTGTCAAAATTCGCGAAATCGGGGGCGCAGAAAGTCAAATTCGAACAGCCGATGAGACAGAAATTGCTATTTTCTGGGAAGACGGTCCTTGGGGCATAACACCTCCTGGACACTTCACGCTGATCGCAATGCAAATATTGCAGCACAAAAACATGTCATTTATTGATCTGGCCAGAGGGTTCGCATTGATTGGTATGACTCAGTGTGATGCGGCAACATCAACCTGGGACAGCAAGTATTATCATGACATTTTACGCCCGGAAACGGCTATTCGTTTGCGCGCAGAGCAGTTTAATAATACTGACTTACGTTTGGTGAATGATCCAAACTGGAGAAGTTTGATTCCAACGCCGGGATTTCCTTCCTATACCTCAGGGCATTCCTGTTTTGGTTCGACAGGTACACGAATGACGGAGCTTTTATACGGTACAGATAAGGTGGCCTTCTCAGGTGAGTCACCAGATCAGGTCATCTGGCCACAGATTAAAGGTGTTAAACGTCATTGGCATAGTCTCAGCCAGGCCTCTGAAGAAAATGGTCTAAGCCGAATTTACGGCGGTGTGCATTGGGATGTTGATAACGTTGAAGCGTTACGAGTAGGCAAGGAAATTGCCGATCAAGCTTTCAATACTATGTTTCCGTTAAAGGGGTAATCTGCATGAAACAAAATACAATAATTAGCGCGGTGGCTGTTGTAGCTATATCAACCAGTCAACTTACACTGGCACAAACTCAGTTGCCGATTAATTCCGACAACTTGTCGTTTTTTGAGGAACCACTGGCAAAGGAAATCGGTGGCTTTACCTTCCTGCTCAACGGTTTAATCGATTTTTCTGTGAATAGAGATTTGGATAATGATGAAAATGAGGAGCAAGTTGGTGGTCTGTTTCAAATTTCGGCAGAACGACAACTTGCCAATGCATTGACCATTGGCGGCAGTTATATCGGCAATGAAGATGACGGTTATGACGGTGATGCAGCACTATTCGTCAGAGGTGTTTGGGGTCGCTTGTCGGTCGGAAATGTCACTAATCTCACTCGCGAAGCAACCCGCAGAATGCGCGGCGTTGGTAATGCCGAGTTAGCATTCGATGATACCTATGGTGAATTTGAAGATAAAGGCGTGGCCTATTCATTACGACTCAGCCAAATGACCGTAAATGCGATGGTCGATGAAGACGGTAACTTTGATACCGGTGCGACCTTTGATCGGCCGTTGGGCGATAAAGATTATCGTTTTACCGCTCGATTTTCTGATAACGAATTTGAAACGGATGCAGGTGAAACGCTGGATTCAAAAGGAATCAAGTTGCTTGGCGAGTTGATCTATGGCAGCTGGCTGATGGATGCCGGTATCGGTTATGAAAGACTAAAAGGGGCGGGTATCAGCGCTGATCGTTATTATCTTTCTACTGGTGTGAATTACAAAGTTGGCCGTTGGACAACTTCATTGGAAGGGCATTATGGTTCGGTTGATGGTGAATCAGAACGTTCTACGGCATTAGGACTGCGCTACGACATCGCCAGAGGCTTCTCAGCCAATCTTGGGGTGAATTATATTGATGCGGCCGTTAATGTTGACGAAATCCAGCTTCAAGATGAAGACACCACCGAAGCCATCTTTTCACTGCGCTATGAATTTTAATCTAGCAGATAACAGTTTGTTAAATCTCCCAGCCGCTAGAGGTGAGAGTATGGTGCCGTAGTGCCAACTACGGTGCCAATTTCTTTAACTTCACAGTGATTGCAATAGAAACACAACCATAAGTCAAAAAAGCAATCGCCATGGGTAGCAAAGATCCATTCAACCATTGACCTGCGATTGTGCCTAATAAAACGCCAATCACTGTTGAAATAAAGCCAATTATCGAAGCCGCTGTACCAGCCAATTTACCCATTGGTTCCATCGCCAGTGAATTTTGATTAGGAAAAATAATTCCAATTAAAAATAATAGCCCAGCCATTAGCGCAATAAAAATCCAGGCGGGAGGTAAGCCCTCATATAGCCAGCAAAACACAACAAATAGTACCGATAGTCCAATAAATGACAGCAAACCGATCTGACTCAAATGATGCATACCCAATTTGATCACCAGTTTTGAGTTTAAATAACTCGCGAATCCCATAAAGATAGCTATGAACCCAAAAATCAGGGCAAATTGATCAGCCAAACCGTAATACTGATCGAAAATGGGCTGTGAAGCACTTAAATAAATATTAAAGGCTCCAAAAATACAGCTTAACGCCAGTGTATAACCAATGGTGATCGGGTTAGTGATTACAGTTTTAATGTTTGCGAATATATTGCTTGCATTTAAAGGTTGGCGATTTTCGATTGCCAAGGTTTCGGGCAAGCGGATGATTAACCACAAACTCAGAAATAGGCCCATCGCCGCTAACATAATAAAAATCCATTGCCAGGGCCCAAAAAACAGGATTACCTGACCGATCGACGGTGCTAACACAGGGATAATAATAAATACCATCATGGTCAGCGACATCAATTTAGCCATTTGCCGGCCCTCAGTCAGGTCGCGAATAATCGATGTCGGAACAACCCTTGGAGCACCACCACCAACACCTTGAAAAAAGCGGGCAATGATCAAGGCTTGGTACGATGATGAGGTAATGGCAATAAAGCTAGCGATAATAAAAATGGCTAACCCGACAAGCAGGATAGGCTTGCGGCCAAAACGATCAGCTAAGAACCCGAAAAATAATTGCGACAAGGCAAAGCCCAGAAAAAAAACATTCACCATTAATTGCAAATCTTCCGGCTTGGATACACCAAAGTCAGCAGTTATTTGAGGATTGGCCGGTAACATCGCGTCGATGCTTAAGGCGGTAACTGCCATAAGCATCGAAATCAAAATAATAAATTCCGCGTAGGGTAATTTAAATGACCAGTTATTGTTATCCGTCATTCTTGTGATCATTCTCTTTGAGCAACAACCACAGGATTGTACAGTTTTAAATGATCAGTGTAATTCTAAAGCAGATCCTGATAGTGGAATGTTTGGAATACAAGATCCTGTTTCAGAATGATAGATTTGATTGTCATCCTGAATGAACTTCAACTTTCTTGGCGAGAATAGACGAATTGAGAAAAAATGGTAATGACAGTAGGTTACTGTAAATACTGATTGCTGCTTTTTTAATTTTATGTTTTTATAAATTTTTACACGATAGAAATAAATGAAGACACTAGCTGTACTTATTTTTCCGGGATTTCAAACTCTCGATCTATTTGGTCCGCTCGAAATGTTAGGTGGTCTAAGAGATAAGCTCGAAATTACAATAGTTGCTCAAACACTTGAACCTGTACCTAGTGTCCATGGACAGAGTCTGCTGGTAGATAAAGATATATCAATGGGAAGTCAATATGATTTGCTTCTTATTCCTGGGGGTGATAGTGCACTTGAGGTGGCCAAAAATAGTTATATGACTGATTGGATAGTCAAGACCGCAACTTGCGCGGAGCTTGTAATGACTGTGTGCACAGGTAGTGTATTGTTAGGAACCACGGGAATATTAAATGGTCGAAAAGCCACAACCAATAAGTTAGATTACCGTCAGACTGTACCACTAGCTCCGAAGGTAGAATGGATTCCAAAAGCCCGTTGGATTGAGGATGGGAAATATTTCACGTCTTCTGGTGTTTCAGCGGGTATTGACATGACCTTGGCTGCTATTGCCCATTTATTTGGTACTAAAACGGCCATAGAACTTGCTCAGGGCTCTGAATATGAGTGGCATGATGATCCACAATGGGACCCCTTCGCAGAACTTGCAGGATTGGTGTAAATAATCTTTCGCTCCCGTTCTTTGTATTAAAAGTTGAAGTAAAACCTGACTAACAATTATCCGAGTCATAGTGCATTACTTTTTCACTAGGATTTCAGTTGGTTATAGATCATTAGAAAAGGTTTGTTCACCAATCCAGAAATAAGGTCCTTCATCCAGTCCAATTTCTGCAAAGTCATAGTCAAATTCGATGAGCCGGGCTCGCATGCGGCAAAAATCAGGTTTAGTACGTTTGATTATCAGCATGTTTTTTTATTGATTGAAAAATCAAAATGCTCTTTTTGAGTACAGCCGGTAGTTTGTGCTTGTACTATCAGTCTGTCTTGATCAAGCCGGAGTTTTATTGTTTCTGTAGATTGTGCATTGACAATCTTAGCACTTGAGACAGTCAATATGGCTAATACAGTCGTTAATTTTTTCATGTCGATATCGGTAAAAAACTGACTGATGAAAAAGCTCACCGGCCAGTAATACAAGGGGGGTTCTTCGAACCCTTCACTCACCTCGATCCCAGCCGCAATCGTGAAACGGGAGGTACAGGCCTTGGCCCGGCAATCGTCAAGCGTATTTGTGAAAAAAATAACGCTTCGATTGAAGTCAAAAACAGTGACCTTGGTGGAGCAAGATTCATATTGAGTTGGCCTTTGGTTTAGTTCTCTTTTATTGATATCTTGATATTATCTGTCCTTAGCCTATTCTACTATTGACCGGATATTGGCGAAAATTCCCTAAGCCCTTATAATTAAAGAAAATTAAACAGTTCCCTTTTCGTGTGATTTGAACATTAACAATACTCGATTATCAGTTTGTTACAGACAAAGCAAAGCGGATACAGATGATATTGGGGAAAAAATGGACGAAACAGAGATAATATATTGATAAATATGAGAAAACCTCAATTTGATGTTCTGTTCCCTATAACATACTACGGAACTTCAAGTTCTTTAACCTACTGTTCTCTCAAAGATTATGCCCATAAGTAGCAGCTCAGTATTCCATTTCACAAGAACAAAAGCGGCTCTGAAAGGGATTCTTCAAAACAACTTCAAAGTAAAGTATTGCCTTGAGAATCTTTGCTTCGAATCGCGCGACCGTCCGAATGCAATTCCAATGGTTAGCTTTTGCGATATTCCATTGTCCCAAGTTAAGGATCATATTGGCAAATACGGTTCCTACGGTATCGGCCTCACGAAAGAGTGGGCAGCTGATCGGAAATTGAGCCCTGTTCAGTACGTGGCAACAGGCTCGATTCATGCACTGGCGATGGAGCATCTAATCTACCACCACGTAAAATCTGGGCAGAAATTCCTATGGGAAGATATGACTGATACTCAGCGATCAGTCTTTATGTTGGCTACATACCTTAAGAATTACGAAGGCGATCTAGTCAGACGTGGGAAAACGTCGAAGACCTATCGATTCTACGATGAACGAGAGTGGAGGTATGTCCCAGAATCTAATGGTGATTTTCCAATCACGATTGCTGGGGATCGCTACGAAACTTCATCCCAGAAATCATCAATGAACCGACTGATTTCTGATCTTCGACTCACCTTTAACCCTTCGGATATCAAATACATTATCGTAAGGTCAGAGAAGGAAATCTCGGAGTTTGTTGAGGTGATTCGTAATTCAAAGGGTAAATCATATAGTCTGCGAGAGACCGAGCGCCTTACAACAAGAATAATCACCAAGGAGCAGATCGAAAGTGATTTTTAGACAATGCGAGGGAGCACAAGGCGGTGCTGGACAATTGGCTACCTGTTCCCAGTCGAGATCAGATCACTCCACAGTCTCAACCGTTAACCAGCAATCGAGGTCGCACCGCTGGTGCCAAACCCTTGACGTTAGATGAAAAAGCCATTAAGGAGTAGTAATGAAAGTTCACTATTTAGAGATTGTTTCACACGATGTTGATGCGGTATGCAAAGCATATGAGATAGCTCATTGCGTCAGTTTTAGCGAACCAGATGAATTTCTCGGTGGAGCGAAAACATGTGCCTTAGCCGATGGTTCAATAGTCGGGATAAGAGAGCCACTGCGGGATACTGAGGAGCCCGTGGTTCGTCCGTATTGGCTCGTAGATGACATTGAGCAAGCCGTAGCGAACATAGAGGCTGAGGGAGCAAAAATCGCCATGCCGCCAATGGAAATTCCAGGCAAAGGGAAATTCGCAATCTATATTCTCGGGTCCAATGATCATGGGCTCTGGCAACTTTGAGTTTGGATCGCCTGACAAGCCAGGGCAGCGTACGCGTAAACGAGTCACTGTTTTGAAATATTATGTATCCCTTCCTTTTTTGAATATCATCCGACAAGAGTGGTTGGGCTGGTTCCGCTTGGGGTATGTAGGTTACATGTCGAGTCTTTTGTGAATTAAGGAGGCGATGATGTCGATTTCGAGCCTTTGGAATCGTGTCGTCAGTCTTGGGGTTACGGCTGACATGACAGTTACCGAAGAGAAACATGTGCGTTTCACGAATATCGCTGCTCTGCTGGTTGCTTCGATGAAATTGCTTTGGGTGCCGGTTAATCTGATCTCGGGCGAAATTTCTAATTCTTTGGCGTCATTGCTGGTCGGTGTCAGCCTATTATTAGTACTACATTTAAATGGTTCAGGCAGGCCTGGTATCGCGGCCTTAATGCTGCTCGCGATAGTCAATATCCAAATAATGTTCAGTACCTGGATGTTCGGTGCATCATCTGGGGTACCGTTGTATTTTATGCTCACCATCCTTGTTCCCTATCTCGCGTTTCGTAAACATCGCCAACTTCTTGCGCATGCATTCGCACTGGTCGCCGTTGTTGCATTGATTGGTTTCACTGCGAACCCGGAAAATTTCCCAGCACAGATTAGCTTGATGGACGCCTCGTCCTTCATGGCCATAAACTTGGCGCTGGTGGCTATTGGACTATTAGTCCTGACTGCAGTCTTCAGGGGGCTTGTTAACGACACCGAACAGGCGCTTGAACAGGAGCGCGCTCGTGCCGATAGATTGCTGCTAAATGTACTCCCGCCAGCGGTGGCCGAGCGCCTCAAGCACAAACCAAATCAGGCAATTGCCGAACGCTATGACCAGGTAACCGTGTTGTTTGCTGATATCGTCGGTTTTACACCTCTCTCCGCTCGGCTAAGCGCTGAGAAGACCGTTGAATTGCTGAATGAAATCTTTACCGAATTTGATGCTATTTGCGACCGTGCGGGAGTGGAAAAGATTCGCACAATTGGGGACGGATATATGGCTGTCGCCGGCGCACCGATTCCTCGTGCCGATCACGGTCTGATAATGGTGCGAGTTGTAATTCAGATGTGTGACTACATGGCTTCCAAGCCGGTTGACGAACCGTTGGAGGTTCGCATTGGTATTAACTCGGGAGAGGCCGTGGCAGGCATCGTTGGGACCTCCCGTTTCCATTTTGATCTTTGGGGTGATGCGGTTAATATCGCTGCGCGTATGGAGTCGCTTGGCGAGCCGGGTCGTATTCAGATTGGTGAAGGGACCTGGACCCTGGTACACGATGTTATACCTTGCGAGTCACGTGGCAAGATACCTGTTAAAGGCAAAGGTGAAATGCAGACGTGGTTCGTCGATTCCAATCCTCAATCAGCAAAATCGTAATTTAACAAGATGTAATATTGATGAATATTCGGAAATGATACATAACGAGCGTATACAGTCGTGGCCTTTGACCACGCCGTTGATGTGAGGTGTTAGCTATCTATGGAAGATGAGCCCTCGAATAAACGACTGTATTGGACTCTATTTACTATTGGCGTTATTCCTTTTCTTTTCAACGGATACATAAATTCAAAGATTCACACTACCCCCTGGCTCTATTGGTCATTTGAAATTCTGATTTGGACTCTGGTTCCGTTGGCAATATTTTATATTGCAAATAAAAAAGGAAATTTAATAGCAGCAGATATCGGAATTAGCACAAGAATTATCGGGCGGAGCAGTTTATTTCTGGTAGTAATATTCTGTCTGGTATTCGCACCCCTGGATTACAGTATTTATAGGCTCTTTCTTGGCTTATCATCCAACTATTTTGATGGAGGTTATGTGTTTTCCTATTTCTCAGTCATTCCTGAGAGCGGGTTATCTCGCATCCTCGTCATTTGGTATTTTGCTCTCACGGCAGGTATCGTCGAAGAGTTATATTATCGGGGCTTTCTTTACAAAATTTCTCAGTTTTATTCACATCCAAACGTAATCTATTTGTTCATATCTCCATTGATATTTTCGCTGGTTCATTGGGAGAGTGGCCTTGCGAATGTAGCAGCAACCTATGTATTTGGCGTAATACTGGCTTTAGTTTTTATTGCATTGAAAAACATATGGCCATTAATAGTGGGACACGTATTTACAGATTATCTCTGGTTCAATTAGTAAGCAGCTAGCAAGACCCTCGAAGCGACCGCTTACAGCGGCGTTTGAGAGCAAACACTACGTATTAAGTGCATGAAATATCGAAGAATTTACATACTTGGCGGCACAGGAGCAGGGAAAACTTTTCTGGCTGAGCAGTACGCAAAAAATACGATGTGCCAATATCCGCTTTGGATAACATGGTTTGACAAGATATCTGTTTGCAGCTCAAAGCTGGTGGTGTGGAAGCATCAAATCTGGTAAAAATTACTACGTTTTTATCATCACGGGAGTTTGTAGCATGCAATGAAGCAATACGTCGAGAAATTTTGACGATCACAATCTTGCGATAAGCTTCTATTGAGTCGAATGTTTGAGACTGGAAAAATTAAGAATTAATTTTAAAAAAAGAAAGGCCGGCGAGGATGCCGGCCAATCATTCACACAGAGGAGGAGAGTCTTTCTTATTTAAGGTCGACTTCAGACCTTTTCAAGCAATTAAGCAGCTTTACGCTTAGGAGTTGCTTTTTTAGCTGTTACTTCAGCAGTTTTGGCATTGTTTTCAAACCAAGCTTTGTATTCTTCGCTGGTTTTTTGCGCAATAGCCATGTTTACTTTAGCTGCTTCCACGAAAATAGCTGTGTATTGTTCAGCTAATTTAGTTTGCTTTTCGATTAGTTCTTTAGGATCTTTAGTAGATTGAACTAATTCAGCTTGTTTTTTGCTGCCTTCAACAAAAACGTTGCTTAATTCAACTTGACGTTCAATCGTTTGATTAAGAACACGAGTGTTTAATTCAACTAATTCGTTAGCACTTTTAAGTGCGTTTTGACTAACTTCGTTAAAAAAATTCATCATATCGTTTTGCATTGTTGCCTCCGAAAGGGCTGTTAATTCGTTCATTGTGCTGTGCACAATTGGAATTATAGTGCACCGCACAAAAAATTCAACCCTTTTTGAAACTTTTTTTAATGATACTGGTATTTTGTTGATTTAACCTAGTTTCAATATTTGGGATAAGCTAGGTATTATGTTTGCAACAGAGAATCTAGATAAATTTTTTACAAGTCTGGATTGATGCGCTTTGAAACAGGCGTTTTTGGCAGTAAGATTGATCAAAAATAAATCAAGACCAGTTGCCCCCCCAGCCCCAAAAGCAACACCAATCACATGAAGTATGTTTAGTGGCACCATCTGACGCGTTAATCTTATTTTTTGAGATATTCTTATTAAGAAAATGTCAGACAATGCCGAGTTAATTACTAAATTTGGCTATTAATCGAGTGTTAAATAAAACTCGACTTAATGTGATTAACACATATGCATGCCACCATTCACATCAAGATTTGCACCGGTGATATAGGCGGCGCTTTCTGAGCATAAAAAGCCTATTGCTTTAGCGATATCGGATGGTTCACCCATGCGTCCAACTGGAATTTGGTCGACGATTGAGTTTCGGATTTCCTCGGGAATAGCGTCGGTCATACTGGTTTTGATATAACCCGGTGAAACGGTATTGACCGTTACCCCTTTGCGAGCGACCTCCTGGGCGAGAGCTTTGCTGAAGCCATAAATACCTGCTTTAGCAGCCGAATAATTGGTTTGACCGAATTGACCTTTGCGCCCATTTACAGAAGAAATGCTGACAATACGGCCATAGCCGTTTTCTGTCATTTGGCTGATCACGTGTTTGGTGACATTAAATATACTGTCAAGGTTAGTGCTCAATACACTTTTCCATTGTTCCGGCTGCATCTTTTTCAGGGTTTTATCACTGGTAATACCAGCAGCGTTGATCAAAATACCGACGGGACCGTATTTCTCGTTAACAGTTTCGACTAACTTGCCTGAAGATTCAAAACAAGCTACATCACACGGTTCAATGTTCAATTCATAACCTTGTTCAACCATGGATTTGTGCCATTCATAAGCTTGCTGCTCCATGGAGGGCAAATAACAGGCCACTACGGTGTGCCCCTGATTATGCAATTCCTTAGACACGGCGGTTCCAATTCCCCCAGTACCACCTGTAATAATTGCCACTTTACTATTCATCAATAATGCTCCTTCTATACAAGTTCAAATCGTCCTAACCATCGTCCTTTGTTGTTATGGTGTATTGCACAATCGGCAAAACACAAAAAACCCAGTCTATAATCATCTAATGTGATTTACAGACTGGGTTGCTTATTCTTGTAAAGTTTCATCCGGTGTTACTTTTTGGATTTATCACCGGAAGAAAATAAACTGTCCTGAAAATCTTGCCAATGTTTCAGGTTTTGTTGAGTCAAATCTGCCCACATGGTCATCGGGTTGTGGGTCATGGTTTTACCCATTTGATCAAAAAACTCTTTCGACTTTGACTCAAAAATATCCATACTTTGCTGCAGGTAATCGCCGTAGACATTTTGCATCGACGCACCATGCATCCGAATTAGCTTCATCAGCATATCAGGAGTGAACATGGGTTCATTACCATTTTCTTCATCAGCAATAATCTGCAATAACACACTGCGGGTAATATCCTTTTTCGACTTGGCTTCCTGAACCACGAATTCTTTACCGTCATAAATCATTTGCTTAAGATCATTAATACTGATGTAAGCACTTTCCTGCGTGTCATAAAGACAGCGATTTTGGTACTTTTTTATAACTCGTGGTTCGTTACTCATGTCTCACCTATATGTGTTGTTCCCCTTATCTTTCCACCGCCAATGCGACACCCTGGCCGCCGCCGATGCATAATGTGGCTAGGCCTTTTTTGGCATCACGGTCTTTCATTTCGTGCAGTAACGTGACTAATACACGTGCACCAGACGCTCCAATTGGATGACCCAACGCAATCGCGCCACCGTTAACATTAACTTTATCTGTGTCCCAGCCCATATCCTGATTAACTGACATGGCTTGGGCGGCAAATGCTTCGTTGGCCTCGACTAAATCCAGATCATCTACGGTCCAGCCTGCTCTTTTTAGGCATTTTTGCGAGGCTGGAATCGGCCCAGTACCCATATACGCAGGATCTACACCGGCGTTGGCGTAAGCTGTGATCTTTGCCAAAGGCTCTAAGCCGAGTTCTTTGGCTTTTTCTTCACTCATGACTAGATGGGCCGCGGCGCCATCGTTCAATCCGGATGCATTACCGGCTGTCACAGTTCCTTCTTTGGCAAAAGCCGCGCGTAATTTGCCTAAGCCTTCAGCAGTAGAACCATGCTTAGGAAATTCATCAGTGTCAAATACGATTGGATCACCTCTACGCTGAGGAATTTCCACTGGAATAATCTGGCCGTCAAATTTGTTCGCATTTTGAGCCGTTTCGGCTTTGTTTTGGGAGCCAGCCGCAAATTCGTCTTGTGCCTCGCGGGTAAAGCCATATTTATTGGCAATATTCTCAGCCGTGGTACCCATATGATATTGATTAAAGGCGTCCCAAAGACCATCTACAATCATGGTATCGACCATTTTCCATTCACCCATACGCGAACCGTTGCGAGAATTGGGTAAAACATGAGCAGAAGCGCTCATATTCTCCTGACCACCAGCAATGACAATATCTGCATCACCACACATGATGGATTGTGCTGCCATTTGCACGGCTTTCAAGCCGCTACCGCAGACTTTATTGATAGTAATCGCAGGCACAGTATCAGGAAGACCGGCATTAATCGAAGCTTGGCGGGCTGGATTTTGTCCCTGTCCAGCGGTTAAGACTTGACCCATAATGACTTCACCGACTTGATCGGCTGCGACTCCGGTTCGGTCCAGTAATGCCTTGATCACAGTGGCACCAAGCGTAGCTGCTGGCACAGAGGCCAGACTGCCACCAAAATTTCCGATCGCAGTGCGTACAGAATCAACAATAACTACATTCGTTCCCATATTCTTGCTCCTTGTCCTTTAGAGGTTAAATTCGTTTGGCGACATAGCTGCCTGGGGCATCTTCTATCGCTTTCAATTTGCCTTTGCCCGGCTGACGAGCGTTAACTTTGCGTTTGTCATGGTCGCTGACCCAGGCATGCCAGTTCGGCCACCATGAACCTTCGTGTTGCTCAGATTCATCAAACCAGGTTTGTGAATCATCAGGTAATTTTTTACGTCTGGATGATGACTTTTTGGTCCAAAAGCCATATTTATTCGCTGCTGGGGGGTTAACAATACCGGCAATATGGCCCGAACCACCCAAAACAAAGTTCACGGGGCCAGAAAATAATTTGGCACCGTCATAAGTTGATTTCCACGGTGCAATATGGTCGTCGATAGTGGAAATAAAATAGCAAGGCGTTTTAACCTTGCTAACATCAATCGCCACACCATCAAGTTCAATGCCACCTGGATCTTTTAGCTTGTTTTCAACGTACATATTACGCAAATAAAAACTGTGCATGGCAGCGGGCAGACGTGTGTTGTCGGAGTTCCAGTACAAAAGATCGAATACCATCGGGTCTTTGCCCATCAGGTAGTTGTTGATATAAAACGACCAGATTAAATCATTTGAGCGCAGCATGTTGAAGGCATTAGACATGCTTTTACCTTCTAAATAGCCGTCTTGGTTCATTCTTTCTTCCAATGAACCGACTTGCTGCTCGTCAATGAATACACCCAGATCACCGGGTTCGGAAAAATCAATTAGGGCAGTGAAGAAGGTCGCTGTCTTAATGCGATCATCTTTTTTAGCAGCCATGTACGCGAGGGTGGCCGATAATAGTGTTCCGCCAATGCAGTAACCGATTGCGTTGATTTCATTAGTATTAGTGGCTTTTTCTACCTGATCCAGGGCATCCAACACGCCTTCAGTCATGTAATGCTCGAAATTCTTATCGGCATGACTTTCATCTGGATTTACCCAAGACATCACAAATACCGTATGACCTTGATCAACTAACCATTTAATCATCGAATTTTTAGGCTGCAGGTCAAGGATATAAAACTTATTAATCCAAGGTGGTACGATAAGTAATGGGCGCTTCAGCACTTTCGCTGTAGAGGGAGAATACTGCACCAGCTGATATAAATCGTTTTGGTATACCGCTTTACCCGGTGAAGTGGCGACATTTTCACCGAGCGTAAAGGCTTCGGTGTCGGTCATGGCGATTTTCAGTTCACCATCGCCCTTTTCCATGTCGCGGACAAAATTCTGCATGCCTTTAAGCAGATTTTCGCCTTTGGATTCCATGGCTTCGCGTAATACAGCCGGGTTAGTGTGTGCATAATTGGTAGGCGAAAGTGAATCGACGATTTGCTTGGTAAAAAAGTGCAATTTCTTTTTGTTTTTTTCGTCCAGTTCATCTACGCCTTCAACGGTTTCCATCATGCAACGTGAGGCCAATAGATAAGACTGTTTGATATAGTTAAAAATAACATTCGTATCCCATTCTTCATCACGAAAACGTTTGTCCCCTTTTTCAGGCTCAATCACCGGAGTCGTTTCTTCTCCTGCATAAAGCTTTTGGGTGGTGTTTTGCCAGAGCTTCAGGGCATCTTGGTAATATTTGGTTTGGGCTTCAATAGCCTTAGTGGGCTCTTTCCAGATATTGAACCAGGCATCCATATAAGTGGAATAAAGATTCATGGGATCAAAAGGCAGAGAATTACCGTTTGATTGTTGTTTGTCCATGAATTGTTTAAAGACGTTTTGCGTCATCTGGGTGATTTGCTCAATATTCTTAGCAAACTCATCCGTCGTTTCGGTCTGTTTCTTACCCGCCATTCACATCCAATAAAATCTTGTGCAGGGCACAAATATAACCACATTCTTGAGATAAAGCAACTGAACAGGTTTTAACGGGCCTTAGAGGCTTGTAGTTTCTCTCTAAGCTTGGGATGAGGTACAAATGCGAAAGCCCGACCAATTTTGGTTTTTTCCAATAATTCAAGTTCTGCCAATTTGAGCAGATCGGTTCTGGCTGTGTCGTAAGCGGTCTTATGAGCACCTCGATGACTTTGCACCGTGAATAAAGAATCAGGATCTTTCACAGCTCTATTGAGGGCGGCAATTTGCCGAGGATTTAAAAATAATCGCAATTTAGTTGCCCGTCTTATTAATGGCTCTAAATCTTTACGTTCCTCAGATTTTCTCCTTAAATAATCAAACAAATCATCTATAGCACGACGAATCACCCTTAGCTGATGAACTATAAAGTAAGTCACATCATTCTCATCAGTTTCTGTATACAGGTATGAGCGGTTATATTGGGAGGGAGCGGTTTTTAAAATCCGCGAGATGGAAATGAATTCCATCGTCCAATAATCTCTTCTTAACATAGACCAATAAAAAAGTGCCCGTGCAGTGCGACCGTTGCCGTCTTCAAAGGGATGATCATAAGCCAATAAAAAATGCAGAATAATTGCTCGGATAATCGGATGCAAAAAGGTTTCCGGGTCGTTGTCATTAGCAAATTTGCAAATACTTTGTAAGCGTTCTGCTAATTCTTCATGTTTCGGTGGAACGTGGAGAATGGTAGCATCTCTTTGGTCTGCAACTTGAATATCATCAGTGGTTCTGATATTTCCTACTACCTCAGGATTATCAAAAGTATCTTGAGTTAAAATTTTATGTAGATGAAGAATTAACTCGGGAGTGAGTTCTTGATTGGCAATTTCACCTATATACTCCATCGCGTAGTAGTTGTTGACGATCATTCGTTCCGATTTATCTTTAGGCGCACGTTTTTGACGCAACATTTCTTTGGCTACTTTTCTTGTGGTTGCCGCTCCCTCAAGCTGACTCGATGTTATAGCTTCTTCAATAAGAGAGTTAATTAAGTATGTATCACGTGTGCTCGGATTAGCTACTTGTTCACTCGCCTTTAGTTCTCCACCGCCATGAATATCGATCTCGTGCAGTAGTCGTCTTACTATATTTGGTTCCGCAAATAAAAACGGTGCTCCATTTTTATCTTTATGCGGAATTTTTTGGTATAAAGATTTCCTCGCTGATTTAATCGCAAACCACCATTGTTTGTGACTGAGATTGTAAGGAACAGAGGGTAAATGCCGCAATTTATCCCAATGGTAATACTCATCGTTAGGATCTGGCTGAATACCCAGCGAAATTATTTTTTTGAATTTTTCTGTAGATTCCTTGATGATTTCTTCTGCCAAGTCACTATAGTTTGAAGGTGATAAAGGTATTTTCATCTTGGCTAGTAGAATTTATCTTTATTGGGATCATACCATTTTTATCTTTAATTACCAATTTGGTATTAACTGGTAATTTATTGGTTTCAAAATATTTTTCAGTAAAATCAACAAAATAAAAGCTGAACCAATTAAATACCAATTTGGTTTTAATTGGTTTGTTATAGTTTATTCTTGCGAAATCTAATCTCTTAGAAGATAAATTACCAATTTTGTATTGATTGGTAATTTATCAGTGTTTCAGACAAAAATCGAACGGAAAAGTTAGTAAATAATTGAATTTACTTTAATTTTTATTTGTGAATTGCCAATCATCCCTCAATTGATCACCATATCCCTTGAAAAAATCCTCCAATAGTTGGTAATTTGCGATTCTGTCTACCCGAAAATGTCGAAAATCTTTTCGTAATTCACACCAGGCGGCCAGGATGATCACTTCTATGTAATAGACGATTGCTATCGGTTTGATAGTTCGTTCGGTACACGAATCGTTTTCATCGCAATATTCAATATGCAGCTTTTGCTCATTACGGATAGCCTGACGTAACTCGCTCATGTCGATGGTTTTAGGGGCTTGGGCGCCCCAATTGGAGACATGCAGGCTTTGAGTATTCTCACGCACTTCATCAATTTTGGCAGAGACTCGAGAGGCAGCTTTGAGCAAGCCGCTGTCACCGGTACGGGCTAATAAACTCAAGCCCACCACAATGGCTTCGATCTCTTCAGTATCGAAGTTCAAAGGCGGTAAATCATAACCGCTACGCATTATGTAACCCACACCAGCTTCACCATCAATCGGTGTGCGCATGGCTTGTAAGGTAGCAATATCGCGGTAAACCGTACGGGTTGAGACTTCCAGCATCTCAGCAATTTGCTCAGCGGTAATCGATTTCGTCTGATTCCTCAGAATTTGAATGATTTCAAATAAGCGGGCGGTGCGTCGCATAAAAAAGTCAGATTTAAAGAAGATTATTTTACTTCAACTCTGCTGACAATATGTTGTCAGTAGAGATTTTTTATAATGATTTTCCATCAAACAAAAGGATTAACCATGACTGTACAAATCGACGCTGAATTATTAGAAAATGAATTCGAAACTCCCTCACTTAAGCTAACTCCATATTGGAAAGTGACCTTTTCTGCGCCAACAGAAGATATGGATCGAATCTTTGATGAAATAATCAAGTTTGCTCCACTGGTGCAGGGAAAAACAGATCGTAATGCCTATTTATTACCCGAAGGATACGAATATTATCGCCCACTAGAAGGTACGCCCACGGGCGCAGAAGACGAAACTCGCAAACGGCCTGGTGTAAAACAAATGCAAGTAGTAATACCTCAAAATCGCGAGCAACTCACACAGGTAATTGAAGCTATTTACGCAGTCCACAGTTACTACGAACCACCAATTTGTGTAGAAGCCGTATTGCGATCTGAAACCAAAGGCATTGATGATTCTGATAACCCGCATCGTTGGTGGAACAAAGACGGTGACTGGAAAAAGGATTAGTTACCCTAGGCCAGCAAGCATTTGATAGCTATATCAAGAAAAACCAATGAGAGCACACATCCTAGTCAACGAAACAACTACTATACGCAGAAGACGTTTAACGGGATTGATATTGATTTTAATCTCAGCCGTGGTCTTTAGTACTGCGGGATTATTTACCAAAGGCGTATCTGCAGATGCATGGGCAGTGATTTTTTGGCGAGGACTTTTTGCTGCAGGGTTTACGTTTCTCTATATTTTAATCAAAGGCACCTTGAGGGCGGAATTGCTTGAGTTAGGAAAAGTCGGATTGGTAGTCGCAGTGATCAGTTCAGTCGCTAGCGCATCATTTATTACGTCATTTAAGTTAACGACCATTGCCAATGTCTCTTTGATTTATGCATCGGCTCCTTTTGTTGCAGCATTGATCGCCTGGATATGGATGCGTGAGCGACCTACGTTGTTGGTGATGATTTCAAGCTTGGCTGCATTAGCAGGAGTGAGCCTGATAGTCAGCGGTTCAATCGGAGGATTTAATATTAAAGGTGATCTAATGGCCCTATGGATGACATTTCTAATGGCGTTGATTTTAGTGATTTATCGTCGATACCCAAAAACACCGGGGCCAGGACCGATGACATTTTCGTGTTTATTTCTACTACCAGTAGCTCTGTATTTCGGTGATCCGTTAGCCGCACCAGCCAATGAGATTCCGGTTATGGCGTCATTTGGATTAATTTTTGCGATTGCTTCGGTGACGTTAGTTTTAGGCGCCCGCTATCTTCCATCCTCTGAAACAGCTCTGATCAGTTCCCTTGAAGCACCACTAGCAATTTTATTCGCTTGGTTACTGTTTGCCGAGGTGCCGGGGATAAACACATTCATTGGCGGTGGTATTATTTTGCTGGCTGTATTTTGTTCGCAACTGTTTGCTAAAACTTGTTCAAGTTAAACTATTTCCAATAGTTAGCACAGACAGGCATACTATTTCCTCAGAAATTAGAAGTGACAGTCAATGGAAATAAATTCTGTAGAACAACTTCGGGAGCTTTATGGTTTTGCTAAGGGACGATCTGTAACTAAGCAACTCAATCATCTTGAACAACATTCAATTAATTTTATTAATCATTCTCCGTTTGTTGTTATCTCAACTTTTGCTAAGGACGGTGGTGTCGATGTGTCACCCAAAGGCGGCGAGACAGGTTTCGTTAAAATATTGAATGAAAAGGAATTATTAATTCCGGATTCTAAAGGTAACAATCGTTTAGACGGGCTGGTCAATATTATCGAAACAGGGCAGATTGGTACTATGTTTATGATTCCTGGTGTGGACGAAACACTACGAATTAATGGTCAAGCCAGTATTACTGCAGACTCGGAATTATTAGCCGACTTCAAACAAGAGAAATACCCACCTAAAACCGGCATCAAAATCCAAGTTGAGGAAATCTTTTTACATTGTGCGAAAGCCTTTATGCGCTCAAAGTTATGGTCGATGGATGCACAAATAAACCGCAAGGATTTTCCTACTATGGGGCAAATGATAAATGACCAGACTGGAGTGATGGAAAAAGCTGAATCACAGCAAGAGATGGTAAAACGTTATCAGCAGGATTTGTAAATCTGATTAAAGTTAACCAGTCAAGTGAACCGAGTTCACTTCGTCGCGGATTAATTTACCTTAATCTTATGTATATTTATAAATCCAACCCCATAAACCATCATCTCAAAAGGACTTATTGCTCAATCTTCCGTATTGAATTGTATCGGCAACTTCTTGTGCGGCTTTATCTGAACTGAGTTGAGCTAATAAAGTCAAAGCGGCCTGATAGCTGACGACACTGCCATTTGATGTAAGCACGTTTTCATCGATGATTAGATTTTGATCATGGATGACCATAACGGCTGGAAACATCTTTTGAAAATCAGCTTCACCGCCGGCCCAGGTAGTGGCTTGTTTGCCATCAAGAATACCTGCTTGTGCCAATAGCAATGAGCCAGAACAATTACTGGCCAGCCATTGGGCGGATTCAGCCGTCTGGGCAATAAACGAGATCAATGCTTCATTATTGAGTAATGAATTCATTTCATACCTTGATGGCACAATTAGCACGTCAACATTCGGTTTTTGCTCGATAGAGGTATCTACCCCAAGAGTTAATCCTTCCTCGGTTTTGATGAAATCAACATTTTCTAAGCCGATGGTCTTAACATTGTAATCGTTAAACCAGCTCAGTTTACTGGCCACCCCAAACACCTCCAAGGAGCCAGTCACATCAGAGGTTAGGACATCATCATAGACAATAATGCCTATGGTTTTGGTGGCTGCCACGGTATAGCCGGAGGTTAATACACAGCAACAGATTAAAAACTTTATCAGCATAATTTTGGCTTTCATCTTATGTTCCTTAAATGGTTACAACAATATTGTAGAATTTGGTATTAAGGAATAAAGTAGGCGAATAGAATTATTTTATTGAATATTATTCACTAATGGATAAATTTAAAGCACTACAATTTTTTATCCTGGTCGCTCAGCGTGGCAGTAGTTTCATCGAAGCGGCGAAAATTGCCGGAACATCGGCCTCGACCATCAGCAAAGCGATTACACGATTAGAACAGGAACTCGGGTGCCAGCTTTTCCTGCGTACCACCCGTAAACTGAACATCACCCAATCGGGCTTGGATTATCTCAACACGGTTAAAGGCATGCTTGATGATCTAGACGCTTGTGAAGCGCAAATCATTTCTGATAAAAGTCAGCCGCAAGGTGTTATTAATCTTAATTTACCGGTTTCTTACGGCAAACTTTACATTCTACCGCTGCTTAAAAACTTTAACGAGCTGTATCCGGCTATCAGCTTTAATATTCAGTTTAATGATGCCTATGTGGATATGATTGAGCAGAATATTGACGTGACTATTAGAAGCGGCACGATTCAGGATAGCCGCTTGATTTGTCAAAAGCTTAGCCCGATCGATTTTTTAGTTTGCGCCTCAAGAAATTATATCTCAGCAAACGGACCACTCAAATCTGAAAATGATGCCTACAATCATCGATGGATACGGTTTCGATTCCGCCAAACCGGGAAGATTTTACCGATTTTTTTCGTCAATGGAGAAAACGTAAACGAAATTAATCCGGGTAACCAATTTGTGGTGGACGACGGGGAAAGCATGGCTGAACTGTGCGCTGCCGGGTTAGGATTGACTCAGACCCCGCATTTTATCGCCAGAAAATGGTTGGATAAAGGCGAGATTGAGGCAGTTTACCCATGCCAAAGTGACGAGCAATACGGCGTTTATTTGTTATATACCAGACGTGATTATATGCCTGCACGTGTACGAGTGTTTATTGACTATATTAAACAATCGATCAGGGATCTGGGGGAAACACCGCAAACAACTTGGGCGCGTAATATTTAGACATGATATGTGTTCTGGCATAATAGTTGGCATGATATTCAATCTCGGAGAGCAACGATGAGCCTTGAAGTTAAAAAACTTACGCCTAACATCGGAGCTAAAATTCACGATGTAGATTTAGCCTCCATCACCGATTCGGGAAAGATTGATGAGATTTATCAAGCCTTACTGGAGCACCTTGTTGTTTTTTTCCCAGGGCAATCGTTAACTCCTGAACAACAAATTCGTTTTGCGGCGCAGTTTGGCGAGCTTGATCAGCCTCATCCAATTTATCCACATGCCGACGATAAAGGTCAGGTGACTTTGCTAGAAAATGATGCGGACAGGCCGCCAGATACGAATGATTGGCACACTGATCTGACTTTTAAGTCGCATCCGCCGTTTGCTTCTATCTTATATGCCGTTGAAGTGCCGGAATCAGGCGGTGATACGCTCTGGTCCAGTCTATATGCTGCATATAATGCGTTGCCAGAAGACATGAAATCATTTTTTGCCGATAAGTCAGCGGTGCATGATATGGGTGATTTTCGTAATACTTATTTGCAAAAAGACAACCCTGAGGCTTCACTCAATGAGGCGATGTCAAAATTAGGCAATGCTGTACACCCAATTGTTAAATATCACCCGATTACTCAAAAGCCCTATTTATATGTTAATCCCTCATTTACTCGTTACATTGCCGGTCAACAGTGGACGGAAAGTAATCGATTACTGAGTTATCTTTACGAACATCAAAATCAGCCTGAATATCAAGTTCGCTATAAATGGAGCAAGGGTACTGTTGCGATGTGGGATAACCGTTGTACCATGCATTATGCAGTTGCGGACTATTTGCCGCATTATCGGCGTATGCATAGGGTCACAGTAGTTAAGGATAAACACGAATTACAACAGGCGGCTTGAACAGTAGTTAAACTGCCCTGCCTTAATGACAGGGCAACAGGATAATTACGCTTGTGCCTGAACTTTTTCGCCGTGCATTTGCTCAGCATCATCGCGGTTCCAGTAGCGATTTGGGTTATCCTGTCCGATCACTTTGGATCGTGAGGCCCACACTTCTTCTACCATAATGCCGGGCTCCTCATTAACATGAACGTCGAAAATAACGTCAAAGGTTTTAGCCAGTAATTCCTTTTCTTGCGGAATCGAGATAATGATCTGGCTGGCGGCTGTTTGCTGCACAGTCCCTTCAGCGCCAGCATGTGAACCTTCCAGTGCCCGAAATCGCTGTTTTCCAGACTCGTTAATATACATACTATTGTCGTAAGGTCCCCAGACTAGCGGAATATGATCGCCCAGAGCAGTAACCACTTGATCGACACCGCCAACAGGTGTGTCAATGGTAATTTTCCATTGTTTAACCAGGGAGGTGGATTTGAGTTCGAGTTCGTCTAATTCAAAAGTTTGCATTGTTTTTGCCTCGTAAAAATGGATTCAGTTAGTTTCAGTTTTCTGGAATATTTCCCAGTCAAGTCGGTTGAAATCCTAAAATAGGAATAAACATTCCAGAATCATCATTTATCATTTAGATATTTGATTTTTAATAGGTTACATTTAATAATTCCAATTCAGAAGCAAGTTTTTTGCAACTAGGTATTTGTTTTATGTATGTCTAATCTACGTCGACGCCTTCCACCTCTGGGTACATTAGTTGTATTCGAAGCCGCCTTTCGTCTTAGAAGTTTTTCACGTGCGGGTGAGGAGGTTTTTCTTTCGCAAGCCAGTGTCAGCCGGCAAATCAAGCAGTTGGAAACGAATCTGGCAGTTAAACTATTTGAGCGACAACGTCATGATGTTTTGCCAACCAAGGCCGGTGAACAATTAGCGACCACCGTTTATTTGACTCTCAATGAACTGGCCTCGACCGCTGATCGACTCAGATTGAATAAAACTGACGAGAACAACTTTACTATTTGTTCGGATATTTCACTGGGACGGCATTTGATCGCGCCCTATCTTGACGACTTCCAGGCACGATTCCCAGAGCTTAAATTCAGGTTGCTATCCTCTTATACACCGATTGAACAGGTAACAGAGGATTTTGACCTTGGTTTTCAAATTGGGCGTTGGGCCGAAGACAAATTTGATATTGAGCCGATTGCCGACGATGCGGTTTTCCCTGTTTGTTCACCTGTATTTGCTTCTCAACTGCCCGCTATAGTCGATGCCGTTGAACTGAGTAAACAACCGTTATTACACCTTGAGGATGTCGGGCGCGATTGGATTGACTGGCGAAGTTTTCTGACAACGTTTCGGGTGCGTAGCCTGGAACGGATAGAGGGGACGACGTTTACTTCTTATCAAGTGTGCCTGGAAGCCGCTGAGAGCGGTAGAGGTATTGCTTTGGGTTGGTATAGATCGGTTAAGAAGCAGCTGGATGAAGGAAAATTAGTAAGGGTTTCTAATCTGCTCGTGCGAATTCCCGATAGTATTAATGTATACCGCCGCAAGTTGGCTAGGTCCAATCCAATTGCAGATCAATTTGTTAAAAAGCTACGCACGAACATCGAACCGATTGACGAATCATTCACTTAAACTGAAGTTAATAAGCTTCGACCAATCTATAACCACAGTCTAACTCACCGAGGTTAAGTAGGTCTGTGTAGCGCTGTTGCCATACACCACTGTTCAAATCGGTTTCGAGTTTTTGTAACCCTTCAGAAATATTATCCAGCGCCCAGAAGGATGACATAGCGCCGCGGACTTTTTCATCCAGATAAGCATGGGGTTGTCGCCAATAACCCGCTAAAAAACCATCTGAACAGTCTTGAGGAATAGGAACGGGAGAAACTTCCACGGGGCCTAACCATTTTTCGAAATTTGAGATTTGTGGCATCTGCTGTTGGTCTAAAGTTAAAAGTGGCGGAAAATAATCAAAAAGCCAGAAACTGTTGAAAGACGGATCATAGGTCAAAAAGACCATCTTTCCCCTAGTAACGCGCCTCATCTCCATGATTCCTAATTCCTTATCAGACCAATGATGAATGGTAAGAACGGCCATTGATGCATCAAACGTTTTATCCGGGAAGGGAAGGTCTTCCGCATGACCCTGGATAAGTGTGGTATTTGAAGCCGAACGTTGCTGTATCATCTCAGCCGATGGTTCAAGAGCGGTAACTTGCTTACCAGTGGGCTCATATGAGCCTGCACCAGCCCCAACGTTTAATACCGTTTTTGCATCTGCCAAAGCATTCTCAATTCTCATGGCTATTCTAAAATCGGGTCTGCGAAGATTGGCATAATTCAGGCCGATTGTATCGTATAAAGTGTTCATTAAAGGTTTTGTCTGCTTTTTAGAAGTTAGTCATGTTTGTAGGTTATTTTATGTTTGTTAAACGTATTCTACAGTTTTTATGAGTTTATATTTAGCATGACTTTTCTAATAGAAAATCAAATTTTGATGTCTACACATCAAGATGTAAGTGGTTTCATATATACTGCGAAATATTCTTAAATTAGGCTGTCAGCATGCTTGAAATGATTGAGCAGAATCAGCTGCTCACTTTTGCCGTTGTTTTTGGTGGCTTGGGGTATTTTTATTACACCCGCCTGGTCGGCGATCCGCCTTTGGTTAATCGCTTTGCCATGGGTGTGTTGCTGGCTGACATTGTGATTTTGCCCATTCTGGTGATTCTGTTGATCCACGTTATCCAGTTGTTCTGGAAATACCCGATGTTCAACGAGTTCAAAGTTAACCTTGAGTTGGTGCAATCCGGGTTACTTTATTTATTGACCTTTTGGTTGATTGCCAGAGCCATTGACGTGATTGTCATGCAGCGTTATTTCCATGCCCGTACGGGCTATGATGCACCACATCTATTGAGAGGCTTAGTTTATGTCATTACTCTATTTTCAGGGCTGGCTCTGTTTCTATGGCAAATAAATTATCCGCTGACTGGATTTTTAGTTTCCACTGGTGTGATTGCAGGGGTGGTGGGTCTGGCCATGCAAAACACGCTTGGCAATTTATTCTCCGGCATTGCCTTTTCATTAGAACAGCCTTTTAAAATCGGCGACTGGATGCAGTTACAGGATGGCACGGTCGGTCAAGTGGTTGAAATGACCTGGCGGGCGACTTGGTTTAAAACCTTCAATAACACTATTATGACTGTGCCTAATCTGGCTTTAGCTTCCCAATCGATTACAAATTTAGATAAACCGACTGCCCCTTACAGTGTTTGGTATTCTTTCAAGATTTCATCTGAGATTGATCCGAACTATGTTAAGACTTTATTGAGCACGGCTGTAGGCCGTTGTCGACATGTCATGCCGCGGCCAGCTCCCGGAATAAGATTGAATAACGCCGTTGAAAACCCCTATATCTATGCTGTTTGGGTACACTTTCGCAGTTATTTAGCCCACTTCAAAGGTCAGGAAGAATTGTTTATGCAAATTCACCAGGCTTTCAATCAGGCTGGCATTCATGTTTCGGCTGATGTTCAGGAAATCAGCCTGAGCCGTAGACGGGCGCTTAATCCAATTAGTCTCAAGATCAGCGATACCCTCAGATCACTTAGTATCTTTGCCGACTTAAGTAACGAAGAAATTGAGCAGATCGCCAGTTTCAGTGAATATGTGATTGTTGAAGCAGATACTGAATTAATGCATGAAAAACAGCAGGTCAATAAAGTTTATATTGTCCTAAACGGAGAACTTGAATCCAGTGTTACCCTAGACGATGGTCATAGGGTTACAGGGGAACAATTTACCGCCGGGGATAGTTTCGGCTGGTCAGCTATTGTGATTGAGGAAGTCGGTTTTATGACGGTCAAAGCCTTATCTGATTCCCTGGTATTAGCTATTGGAAGTGAATGCCTAAAACCTATCTTGTCGAAGTATGAATCTTTGACACAACAATTTACCGAGATCGTCACCAGCCGCATGCAAAATCTGGATAAGGCTCGGTCCGCTGCCAACCGTGATCGCAAAATTCCGGTTACCCCTGCAGAAATTAGAAAGCGAATCGAAAAATTCTTACGCTAATCGATTTTAAATTCTGATTCGTACTACGATTTAACCTAGACCTACTATCGGTTTAATGCACTAGTTGCAAAATTTAATATATAAGCATCTCTCCTAAATAAACCGAAAGTACACTCATAGTGAGTTAATTGTACTATAAGTTTATATATATGTATTATTAATTATAGAAAGTGTTTTTTTAAAAGATAAAATGATCACACTTTAAATCTATGACTCAATGAGGTGCAACATGAAAACGATTAAACAACAATTAGCCGTATTAATACTAATTGCCGGCTCTGTATTTTCAATTCTGGCCATGGCTAGTATCGCCACCGCAACACCTGCTGTTTCTGGCTACGATGTGGTTTCTTATCATCAAGATAGCGGGCCGGTTAGAGGTGACGGTTCATTTGTGAGTGAACACGACGGTGAAACGTATTTATTCGCATCTAAAGAAAATAAAGCCACATTTGATGCTGATCCTGAGAAATATACGCCCGCCTACGGTGGTTTTTGTGCCTATGGTGCATCTGTCGGTAAAAAGTTCCATACAGATCCGTTAGCCTGGCATATTGAAGATGGAAAGCTTTATTTGAATCTTAATGCTAAGGTTCAGAAAATCTGGTTAAAAGATGTACCTGGATTTATCGTAAAAGCGGATAAAAACTGGGAAGATATCAAAGACGTGCCAGCCGCCCAATTGTAAGACTCTCTCCCACAACACCCTCTTTGAAGAGCCCTTAATCGGGCTCTTTTTTTATAAAAATTACGATTTTATCTTCTAACGTAACAGAAAACTTTTCAAAAATTCCGAGTTATACTTTTTATGGTCAATCAAGTAATTACAATGACTAATTTCGTTTCTTAAAAGTGGTCATTTATGAATATCACTAAATAACTATTTATGCGTATAGCCTCATAAAATAAAGCTCTCGCAGGAAGATGAAAGCTAGTAATTATAATTTTACTCTTACTCTTACCTGAAATTCTCAATGGACATAGTTAGATAGAAGTATTTTCAGATGGTTGCTGGTGACATGAGTGTTGGATTTAGATCAACTCGGCGGATACTAACTGGTGATCTGACGGAAACGTTTATCGAGGTTTGCAGGTTCGCTCAAGGTGTTGCCAGCCATTCGATCAACCCGATTCGGAGTCGGGTCTGCCAATCTCTGTGTGTCAGACGGAAAAGGAAATTCTGCTGTGAGCCGTCTGTGGATTCGTCATTGTCGACCAGCGCATAGATCGTCGGTTCAACGCCGACAATAACCGTCTTAATTGTGCCATCCGTAGCGAGTCGGTTCTCACCAACGTTGAATGGCTCCCAGACCTGACCGCCGTCAACACTGTGATAGAAACCCTCACCCAGGATCGTCAATAGGAGTCGGTGTCCATGGTGATCAAGCACGTTCAGATCTGTCACTACCAATGCCGGATCGTCAGTCGGCAGCGACAGTACCGACCAGTCGTTTTCACCAGGCCGCTGTAGTAGTAGTTGCCATTGTCTGATGTTGGCGGTGTTGATTGAATAAGCGATTGGGTGCTCCTCGACCCCGTATAGTGTCGCAAGCCGGAATTGACCGGCTTCGTGATCACGGGACAGCACACTGACTGACCGCATTTCCATTCGTCCGATATCGGAATTGGTTAAATGTCGGGCCAACGTGAGTTCCCCGTTCATCTGCTCGGAAAGTTCGGTGATGGTTGCGTCGTCATGGGCTTGAACCCGTCCGGTGATACGGTACTTATTTATTAATGGAGCGGTATACGTTATCCAGTCACCGGAATCAAGCAGCTGCTGCCATATCTCGAACTCCATGCTGACATCACTCAGCCTTATCGCTTCACCGTCGTAGTCGATTTCCAGGTCCGTGACGTTACTGGCGAGAAGCTGGTCGAATCGTTCAGGCCCCATCGCGCCCATGAACTGATCCATGGCGCTCTCGATACGATACTGGAAATCGCCGCTCTGATCATCGAGACGACTTCTGAACGTTCCGTGTATCATCCCGTTTTGCGGGATAAGGCCATCGTTGAACAGAGTCTCGGTCGGCCAGTACGAGATTGGATCAGTAGATGATGTCCACGCCGTCGTCGGTATCAGGTAACGCCGTTGTCGCTCAAGAATGTTAGGATCTGTTCCGGAAATCGTCAAAATCTGGTAGTAGCCCGTGCGGTCGCTGTCGATTAGCGACGCATTAAACAACTCCGCGGTACCCGTTGAATACTGCCACCCATTGTTGTCGTCAATCTGAAATGAAAGTGTGTATACAGCTTCTAACAGGCCATCCGAACTGGAGCGTTGGAACTCGTTAATCGCAAGTCTGGACACTGCTCGAAAGTCGAGTCGCGTATCGTCTGGGCTGATCGCTACCTTATAGTTTGGTTTCTGCCCATACCATTCCGCATCGCGCACAACGAATACCATAGCGTTAGGATCGTCGGTGCTGAACGCGATGTCTTTTATCGGCATCAGGGGATTCCCATAAGTGAAGTCAGCCAGGTCCATACCAGTCTCAGGTAATACGGCCTGTTGCCAGGCCTGCGGCTCAACAGAATTGATCAGAAACATCGCCGCTGTTGCCAACGTTACTGTCGTGACGCTGAGGGTGGTCGCTGCACGGATTCTCCACCACCGCCGCTCGTCCTCACGAGCGACATACGCGTAGTCGACCCCTAGCAAGGCCGCTATAATTCGCAGGGATTCGGCACGGAAGTGGCGATAACGGGCGAACAGACCGCCGCTGGATCGCAGGTCAACGAACAGCGGCTCGTCCATCACGGCGGTCAGCGCCGGTGGAAAGCCGTCCTCGGGTTTTCCAGCGCAGACGACAGGCAGAATCGGTTCGGTACCACGCACGGACGCAAAGTGCTCGATCTCCCGATTGACGTAATGGGATTGGGCGGAATTCGGTGAACAGAGGATGATAAGGTGTTTTGAAACTCCGAGGCGTTCGATGAGTGTGTCTGTTAGATCACCAGCGATCGTAAGCCGTTCGACGTCGCGGAATGGAACCAGACGGTTCTGTTCGAGTCCAAGCGCCCGCGGCGCACGAAACCGTCTGATCCGGCGGCTCAGACGCTTCGCGATGTCGGCATCTGCGTGGTTGTAGCTGATGAACGCATCATATTCGTATTCGCTTGACGAATTATCGGCTGTCGACATAGGCTTGCTATCGTCGCAAAGATCTGAATATTTGGAGTATAGAAAGAATAAACACCCAATTTATCCAGGTCAAGAGACCCTTTACTTTAATTAGATTAATAACTGACTGTACTCATAAGAGCTATCCTCAATTTATATCAATCTATGTCTGGTTTGACTCAGTGACATATTATTTCGATAGCATGTGCCTCTAATGAGGTCGTCCATTTAATCAAATTATTTGAATTGAACGACTTTTGAGAATTTTTATCGATAAGGATGGTCATAAGATAATGACTAATAAATTGATGCAATGAATCATTCAAAAGAAACTCAATGTTGCAGTGATAGAAATCCAGTTTTTTTGAGCAAAGTTTGATTAGGTTTAATAATGGAATTGAGAAAATTCGTTTTTGTAACTCATCTTAACTTTTTAATATAACTATAACTAATGAAAATCACCTCGTCTCTATCCTCCAGTTTTAAGAAACTACATTTACTTGTGGTATTAGCTTTTAGTTTCTGTTTTTCACCATTGCAGTCAGTTTACGCTTTAAATAGTGAAAAATCAGAATCTGCCACCTTTGCAGATATTTCAATGATGTCGACTATAGTCGTCAGTGAGGTGATCAAATCAGTTGTGCAGATCCAGGTTGTCGGTGTAAATGTCAGTGAACAAAGTCGGAATAAAAGGGGAGAGATTAGTCGTTTTAGGGCCACAGGATCAGGTTTCATCATTGATCCTAACGGTTATATTATCACCAACGCTCATGTTGTTTCGGGTGCCCAAAAAATCAGGGTCATACTTCCTAATATTGATCCGGATGAAAAGTATGTTTCAATTCTCAAGCCTGAATCAGATCCATTGGATGCAAGGTTGATTGGCATAGATCAAGAAACTGATCTTGCAGTGTTGAAAATTGACAGAAAAGATTTAATTCCGCTGACCCTGGCCGATTTTGATAATGTTCGGGTCGGAGAGTTAGTTTGGGCAATCGGCAGTCCATTAGGATTACGCAATAGTGTCACAATGGGGATTGTTAGCACAGTGGCAAGGCAGTTGGAAAAAGACAATCCGATGATTTTTTTGCAAACCGATGCGGCTGTTAACCCGGGCTCCAGCGGTGGTCCAATTGTCAATTCTCACAGTAAAGTGGTGGCAGTCAGCTCAAATATATTATCCAAAGGTGGTGGTAGTGATGGAATAACATTATCGATTCCTTCTCACATTGTTAAATCCGTCTATGAACAGATAATAAAACATGGGTACGTTATTCGTGGTGAAATAGGAATCAAGGCTCAGACTATAACGCCTCAATTTAGCGATGCATTAGGTTTGGACGTTAGTAAAGGGGTGATTTTGGCAGATGTTATTCCAGGTGGACCGGCATTTGCAGCGGGATTAAGACCCTGGGATATAGTCTTGTCTGTGGACGGTAAATCAGTGGAGAACGCACGTCAATTAATAGTGAATCTTTATCAAAAACCGATCGGGGAGACTGTTCAACTACAAATCTATAATGCATCAAAGACTAAAGAAATTAGCGTAGTTGTTGAAGAAAAACGCATGATGCTAGATTTGTTGGGGGAAACGAATAATGTATTTATTCCTCATTTTGGCGTTTTAGTTGTAAATACTGAGGATAAAAAGTCGGAGCTTTCTAAATACAAACGCGGTGCAGGAGGTGTACGTGTGTCGGCAAAAGTAGCGGACTCACCTCAGCAAATCGATGAAATCCAAACAAACGATATTATTTATAGCGTTAATCAATCGTCAGTGTTTACGGTTAAAGATTTGGTGCAGTCGGTAAGAAAGTTAAATCGGGGAGATGCAGTGGTATTGCATTTACAGCGTGGCAATAAATTGGAGTTCGTTAGCTTTTATTTAGATTGATACTTGGTTTTTGATCATCATAAGTATTGCTGAACTCTTCGCTTGTATCGTGGTATCGATAAGCGGCATCAGAATTAATATTTAATAAGTAAACCCGTGGTGCATTTAAGTAACGGCAATTTTGTGGTTATTGATGTGCTGTTCATCAAGTTTATTCAACCACTGATGTAGGGGGCGATTAAGTTCTATGCGTCATCATCTGCCGTAGTGGTGGAAACCTGACTTGGCCTCGGGAATAGATATAGATAATGGAAATAACGTAGACGAGAAAAACTATATAACCTAATTTCATTTATCCTGCTTGGTCTAACAATCCAAAAAGATGAAATCTTGTTTAGAGAATTACGCTAGATCTTCTAAATAAATTTTTAGATCTAGCGTAATTGATTGATATAAGCTTTAAGCCACCTTAGCTAGACTGACCACTGGAAAGTCGATATCTGTTGCGGCGATGCGATTGGTGTAATTTGTCAAAACATTCAAAGCGACATTACCAATAACTTCCACGATTAATGTATCGTTGATACCGATTTCTCGTAGTGCATCCAGCTGTTCACTGCTGATAGAGCCTCTTTTGTTGACAATTTCAACTGCAAATTTGACGATCATGTTGTCGATATTATCGACGGCACTTCCATCACGGGCTAAGTTCAGATCTTGTTCGGTCAGGCCCACACTTTTTCCAATTGCCGTATGGGCGCTTAAGCAATACTCGCACTCGTTTTGCTGTGCCACAGCAAGAGCGATTAATTCACGTTGCCGAGCCGATAATTCTCCATTTCCCAATGAATCGGACAATTGCAAATAACCGTTTAGCACAACAGGTGCCTGGGCAAATGTTGAAAACAGATTGGGTACCATACCCAATTTATCTTTTACGGCACTAAGTGTTGCCTGGGTTTGTTCATCAGTATTTGAAATATCTACTGGATTTATATTTGGCATTTTGAAACCTCGTTAGTTGAGTGGTTAAGATATGTTTAAATTTTCTCTCATAATGTGGGTAATTTGGTATCATATAGTACTTATATATATACAATTAGTATCAAAATGTATGATCGATTAGCTGAAATCTTAAAATTCTTCAATATTAGGGCGAAGGTGTTTCATACTGGAAATCTTTGCGGCACAGCCAACTTTGATGGCAATCAAGGTGTTGGTCATATTCATGTTTTGAATCAAGGTTCGGTAAAAATCATCTCGAAATCGCACCCAACTAAATCAGTCAGTGAACCAAGTTTATTTGTCTATATGAACCCAACAGCACATCAGCTTCAAGCCGTATCTGATGATGTGGATCTGGTTTGTGCTTCATTTGAATGTGGAATAAATTCTGTCAATCCATTGTCATCAGCATTGGTCGATTTAGTCTTGATTGAGCTAAATGAAATGGGTTCACTGAAACATACGCTGAATGCTTTATTTTCGGAATCAAATGATCTTCACTGTGGTCACCAAGCGGTATTAGACCGGTTAATGGAAGTAGTGATTATTCAATCGCTGCGATTTCTTATGGATACCAATGCAATTCAATCAGGTTTACTTGCAGGGTTAGCTAATCCAAATTTGAGTAAAGCGATTACAGCAGTGCATGAGAATCCAGCTGAGAAATGGTCGCTTGAAACAATGGCTGCAACGGCTGGAATGTCCAGGTCGCGGTTTGCAGCTAAATTCTTAAACGTAGTGGGTAGTACGCCGGGAAATTATTTAAGTGATTGGCGTTTTAATATTGCTCAAACCTTATTGCTTGAGGGAAAATCGATCCAATTTATCGCTGACGCAATCGGTTTTAATAGTGCCAGTGCCTTATCTAGATCATTTAGAAAAAGATTTGGATGCTCTCCATCTCAATGGATGCAGAGTCAATACTAATACTCGATCTTAGTTGTGAAAACTATGATTAGGGCTATGTGTTCAAACTGAACTTACCTGCTTGTCATAATCCAGGTTTCTTTTTTGTTTACGATAACTTGCCGGTCCAATTTCAAAATTGCGTTTAAATACACGCCCAAAAGCCGCTTCTGATTGATAACCCACTGATTCTGCAACATCGATAATGGGTTGATTAGATTCAATCAAATACTTTCTAGCCAGTAACATACGCCAGCGGGTTACATAGCCCATGGGTGTGGTATCGAGACTGTTATGAAACTTTGTAGACAACAATGTTCGTGATACACCAGCAATTTTTGATAAAGATTCCAATGTCCACTGCAAATGTGGAGATTCATGAATTGCTTTGAGCGCCCTAGCAATAGCAGGGTCCATGAAACCAGCTAAGCCGTTCTGTTTGGCTTGTTCTGTCCCTAGATAGGTTCTTAGTGCTTGCGCATAAATGATTTCAGATAGTTTGCCCGCAATTAAATTGCTGCCAAGACCACTTCGACCTGTTTCCTCACCAATCAATCGTAATGTATGTTGCATCCAGGAGCCGGCAGTCTGACCGTAGTCCTTGATATGTATAAAAGCCGGTAAACCATCAACAAGAGGATGTTTAGCTTCAGTATCGAAAGCAAAATGCCCACATATCAGCTGAGTTTCATGATGCGTACCGGGTTCGCCATAAACCAGCACACCTTCACCTGTAAACCCCGATTCTTCAATGACCTGATCGAGTTTCACAGCCAGATTTTCAGTGGTTGGATCGCAAAATAAAGTATGTCCCGCACCTCGAGTGATGATGATTAAGTCACCCTGGTTGAGTAATACTGGAGGTTGATCTTCTAAAACTCTGACTAAACATCGACCTCTATGTGCATAATGAAAGCGCGACACATTTTCAAACGGTGGCACTTTAATACTCCAGGGTGAGGTAAAAGAAGTGCGAAAGTATAGAGTGCCCGAGAATTTTAAATGAGAGAGTATTTCACTGAGTAAGTCCATGGCTTGACTATATATCATTATCAGAATAATTGATTAAGAAATGTACGTTTGATCAAAAATAATGAAATTTTAATCATTAAGAAGACAATTATTTTGCGTAACAATGTTTCTCCATGTTTGAGACTCCAGACCCAAACATCAAACTATTTACTAACCTATAGGAGAAAACGAATGAAGTTAAAAACCATTTTTTCGATAAAAACGCTGATCTTTGGATTATTGGTCGGGTGGAACTTTCAATTTGCACTAGCTCAATCGGCAGCAGATTTAAATGACCTAGAAATTGCCCATGTGGCTTATACGGCTGACAACATTGACATACGCTACGCTCATTTAGCATTAGCCATATCAAATAACCCAGAAATTCATAATTTCGCCAATACCATGATTCGAGATCACACGGCGGTGAATGAGCAAGCGCTGGCTTTACTCGAAAAGCTTGGTGCGTCTGCCGAAGACAATTTTTTGAGTCAATCACTTGAACAAGGTGCTGAACAAATAATCAATGAACTGTCTCAATTGCGTGGCGCTGAATTCGATAAGCGATACGCTGAAAATGAGCTGGCTTACCATCAATCTGTTAACGAATTGGTTGAAGGGACGTTTATTCCCAATATCGATAATGCTGAAGTTAAATCGCTATTTGAAGCTGGATTGGAAATCTTCAAAGCTCATGAAACTCATGCTGAACAAATGGTCAGCCAACTACAGTGAGGAGTTTAAATTTACAATTAAGACTTTGGGGTATCGTGGCGGCATTGGTCGCCACGTTTTTCACACCTTCATCCTTTGCTGCTGAAACACATATTGTTGAGATCGTTAAGTTCGAATACAAACCTGCTGTATTATCGGTACAACCAGGAGATAAAGTGACATTTATTAACCGGGATATCGTGCCGCATACAGCAACAGCCGATGACAATAGCTGGGACAGCGGTCATATTGAAAAAGATCAAAGTATTACCATTGAAGTCAGTGAAAAAATGACTTTAGCTTACTATTGTTTTTATCATCGCAACATGAAAGGGCGGCTTGAGTATCGTGAATAACAAAGACAGATGCAGGAATAGCTTAGAGTTTATTTTTCTTTTGAACTAGTTCTGTGCTGGTTCATGTTCTCACCAAATCGTTTGACAAAGGCTTTGCTTAAACTTCGAGACGAAGCATATCCTGACAGTGCGGCAATATCATCAAAACTGAGGCTGGAATTTCTTATTAACGATGAAGCTTTTTTGAGGCGTAATTCCGTCAAATAAGCCATTGGTGTTTCTCCCACTGATAGGAGGAATTGTCGATTTAACGTTGATTTGGACATGCCAACTTGCTCCCCCAACGTTGTCACTGTCCAATTTCGCTGGGGAGACTTATGAATGAGATTTAAAGCTTGAAAAATACGGCGATCTGCAATTAAGGCATCCATTATCTCTTCGCCCTGTGAGGAATCGATAATATGTTTCATGATATGGATAAACAAAATTTCTACCAGACGGTCAGCAATAGGGTTTTGGAAACTCGTCTCGGCTTCAAGGTTTTGATCGATTAAGTCAATCACAGACCAGATTTCATCAACGGATTGTAAATCCCTAACAGCTATAAAGGTCGGTAGTTTTTCAAGTAATGGATGGGTTAATCCAGATTCAAGAGAAATTCTGCAACAAATCAAATGATGGCTGATTTTACCTTGTTGAAATAAAGGCGAATTCAAATCGCAGGCTTCCATCACCTTGCTTTGATCGGTCTTTTCAGAGCTTGGGTTATCAGCTATCCAATGCTGTTGATTACCAGCCACCAGACCGATCTCACCTTGTTCGATTTGAATATAACGATCTGGACTACTACCAAGATTCAAACTACCTTGAAGCGCTATATGAAATCTTATCGCCGGATCGGCGCTGAGCTGGATGCCCCAAGGAGAGGCCAGTGATGATCTAAAAAAAACTGAACCATTAAATCGAAATAGATTAAATGCCTCATTAATTATTTGCTCTTGATATTTAGTTCTGTTGGACACGTTTTTGAATCTCCTGGTAACGATGGGTTAGCTCATTATTAATATAATGATCTTCATAAGTGCTTATGAGAGATTACTTTTTGATCAGTAAAACTTGATTAGTTAGAGCACTTTGATGCCATGACCAACTAATAGAGGAACCGACTATGATTAAAACAAAGTTTAGGAAATTTTCAACAAATTTTCTCATTACTTCAGCATTGGCAGTAATGACATCCAGCTTGGCCAACGCGAATGATTATTATGAAATCAGTGATGGTGAATTAAAGCGTCCGACTGGTTATCGAGAATGGGTTTATGTTGGAACACCGGTAACCCCGAATGATATGAACAACGGTAAAGCGGCTTTCCCGGAGCATCACAATGTTTATATTGACCCAGAAAGTTGGGCACACTGGAAAGAGACGGGTGAGTTTCGCGACGGCACAATTTTGATGAAAGAACTGGTTAGTGTCGGTTCAAAACAAGCAGTTAGTGGTGCTGGTTATTTTCAAGGCGAGTTTATTGGTTTAGAAGCGACAATAAAAAGTAAAGAAAACTTTCCAGATGAGCCTGGCAACTGGGCATACTTCAGTTTTTCTACCCCAGATCATAAATCTTTGACCGAAACTGCCAAGGCATTTCCCGCCGCAGCTTGCAATGCCTGTCATCAAGGTGCAGCCGCTGATGACTTTGTTTTTACGCAATATTATCCAGTTCTACGTGCTGGTAAGGGCACTGGTGAGAAAGCGGTTGGCGGAGTAGATTCTGAGCTCTAAACACGAAATCAATTCTGTGAAGTGTAATTTATTACTTTCACATCACTCCCACGAAGGCGGGAGTCCAGGAATATCAGATGATAATGAATTTCCATGGTTATAGAAAAAGATCAACACAGTTTCCTAAAACACATAACAGAGAATAGTTTTGTATAAAGCAATTTTGATTTCGATTACTTGTTATCTAGTGGCAATGGTTTCGTCTGCTGATAATTTTTCTCAAAATGTTGATGAAGACGGAGGGATTTCACTGCCAAGTGACTTTCGTAAAAACATGGCTCATTTAGGTTCCTGGTTTGTTCCTGAGGGTGATGCCAGTGGTTTTCATGATGTTTATACCGAGCAATCGACTATAGATGCATTTCGTGCAACTGGACAATTTCCAGATGGTGCAACATTGGTTAAAGAACTCAGAGCTTCGACAGCCGGAACATACACCACCGGAAAAGATGTTAGTTATGCCAATAACACGGTCAAGCAGATATTCGTGATGGTTAAGGACAGCCAAAATCGATTTATCGATAACCCCATTTGGGGCGAAGGTTGGGGCTGGGCCTTGTTTAAGCCCGATCAACCTGATGTCAATGTCACGACTAACTACCAAACAGAATGTCTAGGGTGTCACATTCCAGCTAAAGCCAATGATTGGGTTTATATCGAAGCATATCCATCTTTAACAGCTCAGTAATCGAGATCCTGGAATCAGAGGTTATAAACGCTATACTCTATGCGTTAAAGAGGAGATTAGATCATGGAAAATTATGATGCCATTGTGATTGGCACTGGTCAGGCTGGCCCGGCGCTTGCTACTCGTTTCGCTAATTCAGGTCAAAAAGTAGCGATTATCGAACGGGATAAATTTGGCGGTACTTGTGTTAATAATGGATGTATTCCCACTAAGGCATTAGTCGCGAGCGCCAAGGCAATTCATACGGCACGATCAGGAGATACTTTTGGCTTTTCAATTCCAGGGCAAGTCGATGTGGATATGAAAGCAGTCAAAACCCGTAAAGATGCTATTTCCGGAGAGTCAAATAAGGGCGTCGAGAGCTGGCTCAGGTCTACAGATAATCTTGATGTCTATCAGGGCCACGCTGTTTTTACAGGGAAGAATATGGTTGAAGTTGATGGACAAATTCTGCAAGCCGAGCAGATTTTTATCAATGTAGGTGCTCGATCCTTTGTGCCGCCATTTGATGGGCTGGATCAGATTGACTATTACACCAGCGAAACCGTGATGGATGTGGATTTTCTGCCTGAACATTTAGTTATTGTAGGCGGTAGTTATATCGGGCTTGAGTTTGCGCAAATGTACAAACGTTTTGGTAGTCAGGTGACAGTGATTGAAAAAGCACCGAGATTAATTCCAAGGGAAGACCAGGATGTTTCCGATACAGTAAGGGAGATTCTGGAAGCTGAAAATATAGACATCAAACTCGCTGTTGATGAGGTGCGTTTTTCTAAACAGTCCGATCAAATTGTTGTTGACTGTAAGGATGAACAAGGTGAGTTTCAGGTCAGTGGCTCACAGGTCTTGTTTGCCATCGGTAGAAAACCAAATACAGATAATCTAGGTTTGGAAGTTGCAGGTGTCGAAGTTGATGAGCGAGGATTTATTAAAGTCGACGATCAATTGAAAACTAATGTTGAAGGCATCTGGGCTCTAGGTGATTGTAACGGGCAAGGGGCTTTCACCCACACTTCGTATAATGATCACGAAATTGTAGCCGCCAATCTATTGGACAATGATCCACGTCGTGTCAGTGACCGCATCATGACTTATGGTTTGTTTATTGATCCGCCCCTTGGTCGGGTCGGTATGACCGAGGCTCAGGCAAGAGAATCAGGTAAACAAGTTCTAATCGGCAAGCGAGCCATGAGTCGGGTGGGTCGGGCAAAGGAAAGCTCTCAAACCCAAGGTTTCATGAAAGTTCTGGTCGATGCCGAAAGCGAACAAATACTAGGCGCAGCGATACTAGGTTTAACGGGTGACGAAGCTATCCACGGTATGATCGATATCATGTATGCCAAAGCGCCTTATACTGTTATTCAACGTGCCGTGCATATTCACCCAACTGTCTCAGAATTAATACCAACTATGTTAGGTGAGTTGAAGCCTCTGCAATAGTAATCGTAGGTTCTTTGGGTCAAAATTGTTGATCGAAAAATCATAGCGACCTTTGTGAGAAGCGTAACAGGTATCCATCTGGATCGAGAAGACCGAATTCAGTTCGTTCATCCATTCCGTGATTGGTCCAATATGTCATTGTGTAAAGGTCAACAAACGGTTTGAAACCCGCCTTGGTTACTGATTCGTATATTTCATTCACATTATTTACGAATATTTGAAAATTGATTCCTCGTCCATAAGGCTTTTCAAGTACCGCAGGTTCCCATGTGCCATCTTGCTTCCAGGAGGCAATCATTATTTGGGAGCCTTGTAGTTCCAAGTAGGCATGCTGTGCTGTATCTTTTCTTTGAGCTACGGAAAAACCAAGAATTTGTGTATAAAATTTTAAGCTTTGTTCAAAGTCAGAACACCAAAGTTCAGGCACGAGACTATTTATTGAAAACGCCATAATCAAAACTCAATGTTAATTGAGTCAGATTCTAAAAGCTTAAGCTAACTTTAGGTCAAGTAATTCTTTATTAATGCAACTACCGATACTTCGGTTTCTTGCGAATGTAAATAACTTTATTTACTTTGGCGATGAGTTGTTTTTGGTCGTCGACGATTTCAACAGGTACATCGTATAAAAACTTTTGCCCGTCTTCGGTGTTTTGTTTTATGGTATCCAGCATTTCATCGGTAAGTTGATAATCGGCATAAACTGTACCTTTGGCCGGGGCGATGTAATCAATACTGGCGCTTTTGTCCCAGACGAAATATTTGTTGTCCAGATTGCGGATGATCATGATGGCATAAAAAGCATCAGTCATACTGTACAAACTGCCGCCATATTGGGTGCCCATGTAATTACGGTTATACCAAGTTAATTTCATCCGCACCTGGGCGTGTCTGAAATCATCATCGATGCGCGTTACCGAAATCCCAGCGCCCCAAAAAGGCGGCCATAAATTCATGCCGCGCCGGAGCCATTTGGCTTGGGTGACAATTTTCATGGGTACAAATTTCATTACTGATAGCCGAATATTACAAAGCGCAAATAATAGCCGAAATCATTTTCTTTTAGTGACTTAATCTGCCATGATTCGCGCAGGAGCATCTTAAAAATAACAATGGAACTGTCGATTATTTTACTAGTTTTATTTGCTGCATTCCTGCATGCGAGCTGGAATGCCATGGTTAAAACTAGCGGTGACAGACTGATCGTGATGGCTTGCATCATGACTATAGCTGGGTTGTGTTCTGCAATTTTTATCCCTTTTGTCGGTATTCCAGCCAAGGAAAGTTGGTTTTTCATATTGTTGTCAGTTGTAATCCACACCGCTTACTATTTTTCTTTAATCAGCGCTTATACACACGGCGATCTTAGTCATGTTTATCCACTAGCACGGGGTATTGCACCAATTATGATTTTGATCGGCGGGATTATTTTTGCGGTAGAAATTCCAACATTGAATCAGTGGCTAGGTGTGATGATTGCTTCAATAGGAATAATGAGCCTGGCTTTTGAAAAGGGATTACCGTGGAGATCGGATGATAAGCGACCTTTATTTTATGCATTATTAACTGGGTTTTGGATTGCCAGTTATACGCTGACCGATGGCTTGGGTGTTCGTGCTTCTGAAAATCCTCTCGCCTATATTTGCTGGTTGTTTTTTCTTGAGTGTTGGCCGTTGATGTTTTATACGTTATATAAAAGAAAAGGCCAAGTACTGCCTTTTCTAAAGTCAAATTTAGGTGTTTGTTTGGGAGGTGGGATCGCTTCCGCAATGGCGTATGGCATTGTGATATATGCCTTAGGTTTAGGGTTTATGGCTGGTGTATCAGCACTGCGAGAAACAAGTGTCGTAATCGCAACCTTAATCGGGATTTTCTTATTTAAAGAAGACAATACAGTTCGCAGAATTTGTGCGGGTGTGGTTGTTGCAGCAGGGGTGATTTTAATGAACTATCAGACCTAACCAGGCATTGAAATTACACCGAGGATGACAAACGTCACAATGCCACCTGCTGCCAGAGCATAAGCATATTTTAAGTATTTGTATTTACGTTTCAGAACTAAGCCGGTTTGATAGATATCTCTAGCCATGTGTTGCCGGGCAACTAAATTATTATCAATATTCTCAATAATATAATTTACATATTCAGTTTCTTTATGTTGAGTAAAGTATCCAAAGAAAAGGGGATTTTCTATGGTATCAACGTGACCTTGATCAATTTTTTTGATGGATTTAGGCATCATTACCATCAAGGCAAAAAACAAAGCAAACAATTCCGCCAATACAGAGAAAAATAGTAAAGTTAACAGTGGCTGACTTAAGTTTTGAAGAAATGTAGTGTTGGTAAACAACAATGTTAGGGTAACGGCAACAATCCCTATGATGACGTTGGCTTTTTGATCGGCTAATGAAATCAGCCCTGCTTGATTTGAGTGAGTTGAACGCAGGACATGGATAACATCATTGTCGGCAGAAATCGCCCTTGCGACTTTGGCCTTGTCTTTTTCCAGGTCAGTCATTTTTCATCAAAGATTTAGCAGGTTGCTTACGAACTAAAATCATCGACTCTTCATCTTCATTGTTTTGTGAATCATTGGTAGCAATTATCTCATTATCCGCAAAAGTGCTGATTAATTCTTGCTTATTTAATAAATAGTTCGGGTTGAAATTGGGTTTGCTATTTAGGTGGTTGGTATTGAATGCTTTAAAAAATAACAAACCCTTAGGTTTTAGCATTTTTACATATGAACGAAATGCAGTTCTATCTAAGTATCTGATTACAAAAACTGCATCAAAGGATTCATCAGGTAGTGGGGTGTTACTCAAATCAGCTTGGATGGGGAATAGTTTTTTAGTTATCGGTTCACTACAGCGATGATGTTTTAAAAAGTTGAGCCCTTGTGCACTAAAGTCCAGGCAGACAACATCCAGACCATGCTCAGCGATAAAAAAACTGTTGCGGCCTGTGCCACAGGCCACATCCAATGTTAGGCCCGATGTTGGAAAGTGATGAATAAGATTAGCCAGATCCAGGTCTGGGATGTAACTAGCGTGAGTGTTGCCCTGGGCGTATTTTTTATCCCAATGGTTTCGATGTGAAATCGTATCAGTACCCAACGCCTACATTAATCCAAAAAATGGTTCAACTTCAACCATGTTACCTACACTAACACCATCACACTCATCAGGTAAAACTATAAAACAATCTCCTTTACTCATGGAACTTAAAATGCCAGAGCCCTGTTGACCAGTGGATTCAACTTTCAATACATTGTCTTCATAAAACAACCGGCCGCGTTGGTATTCAGTACGGCCAGGACGTTTTTTTAGCTCGGAAACACAAGGTACTAAAAAGCGTTTAGGCTCATTATCTGTTTCTCCCATCAACCTTTTCAATGCAGGTAAAACAAATTGATAGAATGTCACCATTACCGAGACCGGGTTGCCGGGCAGGCCAAAGAAAATCGCATTTTCTAATTTACCAAATGAAAGTGGCCGCCCAGGTTTCATCGCCAGTTTCCAAAAACTGACATCGCCGAGTTCATTCAGGGTGGTTCTAACATAATCTGCTTCACCGACCGACGCGCCACCAGAGACAATGATCGCATCAGCGCTTTGTGCAGCATGTTTAAATGTTTCGGCTGTTAACTGTGGATCATCACCGATAATGCCAAGATCAAGGATCTCAGTATTGAGTTGACTAAGCATCGAGTTCAGTGTGTAACGATTTGAGTCATAGACTTCGCCATGTTCTAGGGGTTGCCCAAGTGACTTCACTTCATCACCAGTGGCGAAAAAAGCCACTGTCGGTTTTTTGTAAGCTTCAACTTGTTGTACACCCAGAGAAGCTAGTAGTCCAATATCTGCAGCATTTAAGCGACGACCGGCTGATAAAGCCGTTTCGCCTTCCTTTAGACTCTCACCGGCATAACGTACATGTTGACCATGCTTGTGGTTATTATCTACTTTGATTTGTTGATCTGAAATAACTTCTGTATCTTCTTGCATAATCACAGTATCAGCACCATCGGGCATGACTGCACCGGTCATGATACGCACAGCTTGCCCTTGCTTGATCTCGCCTGAAAAAGCATGTCCGGCAAAGGCTTTGCCTATCAAAGCCAGTTCTGTTACCGAGTTTTCAGCAATATCAACATAGCGCACCGCATAACCATCCATAGCTGAATTCGTGTGATTAGGTACATTTACAGGTGAAGGTACATCTGAGGCCAGCACACGATTTAGTGCAGCCATTAAATTGATATTTTCTGTTTTAGTTAAAGGATTAACTACTTGCTGGATGCGAGCGAGGGCTTCGGCGACTGGAAGGGAGTTTGGATCGTAATCGGACTCGCAACTTGGGTTACGTTCAATAGTTTCGCTCATTGGGTGAAATCTCTAAAAAGATATAGATATCGACTAGTCATTTTCGTTTCCAGTCTCCAGATTTCCCACCTGATTTTTCCAGCAGTTGGATATCACTAATCGCCATGCCTCGATCAACCGCTTTACACATATCGTATATTGTTAATAATGCCGTGTTGACTCCCATTAAAGCTTCCATCTCAACTCCTGTGCGTTCTGCTGTTTTAGTTACGGCGGTGCATGTGACACTACTATCTTGTTTATTTATTTCAAAATCAATACTGACTTTGGTCAACATCAACGGATGACAAAGAGGAATTATTTCAGATGTTTTTTTGGCGGCCATAATACCGGCTATTCGTGCGATACCGAGCACATCCCCTTTTTTATGTTTGCCCTGGCAAATAAGCTCAAGGGTTTCAGCTTGCATACTGATATGACCTTCAGCAACAGCCATTCGGTTAGTGACTTCTTTTTCACTGACATCGACCATATGAGCTTTGCCATCGTTATCAAAATGGGTAAGTTTTGTCATACCTAAATTATTCTTTCATGAACGTTAATGATAGCTGGAAAAAGCTCGCAGACAAAACCAGATTGTCTGAATCAACGTGAATTGCTAGTATTCTCAACCAACGATAACTGAATCAAAGTCAACAGATGCCAGATAATCAAAATACTCACAAGCGACTTGAAAGAAAGTGCCAACTATGGGGTTGGATCTTATTTGTTGTTTCGGCCATGTTTTTTATTGCTACTAGTTTGCGTGCTGGAGATATGCTTGGTTTTTTGGGAGGACTGTTCTTTTTGATCGCTTGCGTTGTGTTCTTGATTCCATTTTTTAAGACAGGCGCTGATTAAGTGGTGTTATAGTGAGGTTTAGTAATCAGAACATATTGCCATGAAAGTAAAAATTGAAATTGATCTCAAGCCTGAAGAAGCGCGTAAGTTAATGGGCTTGCCTGAAGTTGAAAAAATGCAAAAAGATTTGATGGATCAAATCAAAGATAAAATGCGGGAAGAAATAAATACCATGACCGATCCACAGGCCTTCATGGAACGCTATTTGCCCCTAGGTATGCAAGGTGTTGAGCAGTTCCAAAAAATGATGACCGAATTCGCATCTTTAGGGACTAAAAAGGGTAAGGACTAAAACACAAGCTATATTGAATGGACTACGATAGTTCCAATATACCCTCGGCCTATGATGCAGGCCGAGAAATTTCTCAACAAGAAAAATATAAAACGCTCAAATTTTTTACTGAGAATTTATCCATAGACAAAATATCAAATGTTATTGATTTAGGTTGTGGAACGGGACGTTTTTCAGGGGCACTAAGTGAATTGTTTGATGCTAATGTTGTAGGCATTGATCCGTCTGAGAAAATGTTGAATCAGGCAAGAATCAAACACCAGAATATTAGTTTCAAAATAGCCAGCGGTGAACAACTACCCTTAGATGAAAGTACTACTGATATGATTTTTATGTCGATGGTGCTTCATCATCTTAATGACCATCAAAAAACAGTCTCTGAGTGCCATCGGGTCTTGAGGCCTGATGGTGTAGTTTGTATTCGAAATACCTTTGCCGATGAAATCTCTACTTATCCTTACTTGGATGTATTTCCATCAATGGGTTCTATTATTGAATCCCAACTTATTTCTCGAGAGAAATTTAATCGAATATTTTTTGCCAATGGTTTTGAATTACTAGCTCATCAAATTATCTGGGATAAAATTTCTCCTAACTGGCAGGCCTTCGCCGACAAAATCGCTCTTAAGGTAGATTCCTTTGTAGCCAGACTCAATGAAGAAGAATTTCAATCTGGATTAATGGCGCTGCAAGATAAAGCAAAATCAGCAGGTGGCGAAAAGCCAGTTGGTTTGAACGTGGATTCGTTTATATTTCAAAAATGTGAATAACCCCCCGCAACAAGTGCAGGGGATTACTGATTTTAACAGCAACATGTTTTGCTAATATTATTTTCTTGGGCACAATTTTTTCCTGAGCCAAGAAAAGTACTATCTGATAAGTAAAACCCTGTGAATTCATCTTCAAAATCTTCGGCAACTGATTTTTCGGCTAATTCTGTTGCCAGAAGATTCGATTGCCAGGTTTTAACTTTTGGATAATCTTTTAGAAAGTCGTAACATGAATGATTCTCGATGATTTTGGCTCTATGCAGCAAAGGCAGCCAGGCAATATCTACATTGCTGAGTGTGTTACCTTTGAAATAAGTACCAGAGCCGAGTTTTTTCTCCGCACGGGCGAAAGCTTTGCCGAGTTTTTCACTGCGTTCAATCAAGGTTTGCTCATCCGCGCTGCTTTGGGCCGAACATTGAACTAAATAATTTTTGCTGGCCTGGTAACTCCAGGCTCGATCCTGTGCACGTTGTTCCGGTGTGACATTAATTTCCAGAGGAGAGCTTATTTCATCAATGTATTCGACTATGGCATCAGATTCGAATAATGCGTGGCCCGATTCGGTAATTAAAACAGGAACTTGCCCATTTGGTGATAAATCCAAAAACGATTGTGGCTTGTCTTTCAGGCTAATATAGTCAATTTCATAAGGAATGTTTTTAGCCTCAAGTAGTGCTGTGACGCGCTGAACAAAAGGGCAAATTTTAAAACTGATTACTTTGATCATTTTTTCGTCTCATGTTTAATGCTTACCTATTAGGACGTAGCTATATCAAAAAAGACGAAAAATACTTAACAATCCTTGCAGCTTTTTGGTTTGGGGTTGTAATCGATAACGTTACCGTGCTGATCCAATGAGAATTGACAACAGTCCTCAAAAAGTTTATGCAGCTGTTGCCTGCCTGTTTGGACTCGTGATTTTAGAGTTGAATAGCTTACACCGTACTCGTTAGCTAAATCTTTTTGGGAAATGCCGTCTAAATCTATTGCCGTTAATAATTCTGCAGTTTGCTGGGGTAATTCCTTGATAAAGGGTTCAATACACTGAGCTAATTCTTGTTCAACGTTTTCTTCTTTATTATGGCTCGGTGAATAATCCTGATCTAAAGGCTCCAGTGTTCTATTTTTACGATAAAAGTCGATCACAGTGCGATTGGCAATCTGAAATAACCAGGATTTGAGGCTTGATTGTGATTTTACTGAGTCGAGATTTTGATAAGTCTTGATTAGAATTTCCTGAAGTAGATCATCAACATCTGCTGGATTAGAGATTCGTGCCTGTAGAAATGCTCTTAAGCCAGCACGATATTGTGACCAAACTTGCTCGAAATTCATTGGTGATCTATCTTGAGTTATAAGTTCATCAATCTTTTGAGATCAATCCTACACTAATAGAAATAAGTATGGCCGGGAATTTTGTTCCTATTCAGTTTTATGCGTTAGGTGTTAATGCACTCATAATCAAGTTAAGCTGGTGTTGGCTAATCATCAATAACTTATGAGGAACAAACAGATGCGACATGAAGATTTAGTCGGTCAAATATTTTTCTTTGACTATTTAAGTGAAAGCTATCGCATTGAAATTCTGTCAACCAATAAGCTTCACTGGACTCGCGTGAAGGGTGAAAACTCTGGTGTCAATGATGAAGAGAGTTACGTTTTCAGTACTCTTGATGAGCGTAAAATCATGCTGACCTGGATCGAAGCCGATGGCCTGGGGTTAAGCAATGTGCTTGATTTGAACGCCAAGACTTTAACAACACACGCCAATTTAGGCCGCGAGGTATTTGTTAATTCAGGGGTATTGGGTAAGACTAATGCATAACGAGAAATTGATCCCTGGTTTTAGTTTTCAGCAAATACAAGTTCAATCAACTATTTTGAAAAGCTTCCAGATAAGGTTTAACTTCCTGGTGAACTTTTTGCACTGATTCTCGCTGGCAAGCTCTATCCCAAAATGCTTGTATATTTGCACGGTCTGAAAAAGGAGCAACTTGTTGAGCATAAAATAAAGCTGGTATACAGGCACAATCAGCCATCGTGAACGTGTCGCCACGGTTCCAGGTTTTATCGGAAAAATTATTTTCCATGTTGTTAAACATAATATTTATTTTTTCGTTACAGTCATCAAGCACTTTTTGACTTTGTTCTTCCTCAGGTTTACGTAACTCAAAAAACTTTGTGCCGATTGGATTGTTGAGATAAAAATCGTACATACGATCTAAAAACCTGGTCTTTCTGGCTTCAGTCGGATTATCTGGAATCAGTTTCACCTTTTCACTGATACTGTTTAAGTACTCAATGATGATGCTCGATTCTGGAATGGGATGACCGTCATCCAGAATGAGCAAGGGAATTTTTCCAATCGGATAAATTTTTCGATAATCTGCTCTGACTTGTTCATCCATCAGATTTAATATTTCGGGTTCAAATTCAATTCCAGTTTCATGAAAAGCGATCAACACTTTTTGGCAATAAGTGGATAGGGGGTTGTAATAAAACTTCATACTAAAATCCTCAACTGAAGTAAGTATCTAATCCAGCCAGACAACCTGTCCAGCCTTGATTGTGTTTGTCGGCATACTCTTGTTGGCTAAAACCACGATGAGTTAATGTGACTAACGTTTGACTTTCACCTTTGGCTTGAAGATCAATAGTGACCTGAGTCCGATCCACACCATCGTGCCATTTCCAATTAAATACGATTTTTTCATTGGGAATAATTTGTTCATACTGGCCACTAACAATATGATCGGAATTTTCTTCAGGATTATGTAAGTGAATCAAATACTCACCACCGACTTGCAAATTCACCTCAGCTCTTGGTACCTGCATAATCGGGCCTGGACCAAACCATTGCTTAATTATTTCCGGATCCGTCCAGGCTTGATAAACCTGTTCTACGGGAGCATTGATTTGTTTATTAATCACCAGTTTGATTTCTGAGTCGTTCACGTTAACTCCTTTTGGTTTGAGGCGGTTTGTTGTGTTCTAGCAATTCCTTCAGGCTATCGAGCCGTTGATTCCAGAATGATTGATAAAATTCCAGCCAAGCGAGTGCACCGTCCAGCATCTTGGGTTCAACATGACATAGTCGCTTGCGACCCTCTTTGATGCGGCTAATCAAGCCGGCATTTTCTAGAACTTTTAAATGTTTGGAAACCGCTGGCAAACTGATCTCGAATTCACTGGCAATGTCATTAACAGTATGATCGTGATCACGTATTTGCATCAATATGCGACGCCTGGTGGAATCTGAAAGGGCTCGAAAAACTTTGTCCAATTGTTGTTCGTTCGATAACATTTTAATATTTAACCATACGGTTAAATATTAAGTCAAATTTATTTCTTGCCAACGGTCATCAAAATGTAATATTTTCCACGGTCTGGGAGGTTTAAATTTTGGACACTGCAGAGTATTTTGATCTGGGCACGCACTCGCGCCCAATAAACACAACATCACAACAAGCACAAATCTGGTTCGACCGCGGCCTGAACTGGCTTTATGGTTTTAACCAGGATGAATCCATGACCTGCTTTCAAAAAGCGGCCGAGGCTGATCCCGAATGCGCGATTGCTTATTGGGGCATCGCTTATGCAGCGGGGCCGTTTTATAACATGCCCTGGGAGATGTTCAGTGAGCGTGAAGAAAAACAAATGCTCGCTTACTGTCATGACCAATTACAAAAAGCATTAGCCAACATCGATAAAGCGACTGAAGCCGAACAGGCCTTAATTCATGCTTTAACTAAGCGTTTTCAGTGTAATCAACCTAAATGCTTAAAAACATACAGTCAGTGGGATGATGATTTCGCAGATGCCATGCGTGCAGCCTATCAGCGATTTCCTGAAGATGTCGATGTCGTGGCTTTATTCTGTGAAGCCATGATGACTCGCACTCCCTGGAAACTATGGGATTTACACACTGGCGAGGTCACCGAAGGTGCCGACACACGGGAAGTCATCGAGGTGTTAGAAAAAGCCATGGAGATGATTGCTGAAAATGGAATGGGAGCACATCCGGGCGTACACCATCTTTATATTCATGTTTGGGAAATGTCTGCTAATCCGGAAAAGGCAATGATTTCAGCCGATGGACTCAGGGATATTCAGCCTGATGGAGGGCATCTTCATCATATGCCCGCACACATTTATGGTCTGTGTGGCATGTATTCTGATGCTCTGGCTGTCAGCGAAAAAGCAATCATTGCAGACCGTAAATACCGGGATTATGCAGGGTTAATGAAGTTTTATACAACTGCTATGTGCCATGATTTACACATGAAAATGCATGCTGCAATGATGAGTGGTTTGTATAAACCCGCTATTGAAGCAGCTAATGAAATCATCAGTATTGTGACTAAGGAAGTGCTCAATATTGATAAGCCTTACATGGTGATGACACTGGAAGGTTACTTGTCAATGCGTATGCACGTATTAGTAAGATTTGGCCTTTGGCAGCAAATCATTGATGAAGCTATGCCAGATGATTCCGATTTATATCCGGTCACAATAGCGATGTGTCACTATGCTAAAGGCGTGGCTCTGGCAACTCTGGGCCAGATTGTAGAAGCAGAGCAACATAAAGAAATGTTTGAGCAAGCCTGTGCAACTATTCCACAAGGTCGTTATTTTTTTAACAATCCAGCTCTGGACATTCTTGCCGTTGGCAGAGAAATGTTAACGGGCGAGCTTGAGTATCATAAAGGCAATTACGAAAAAGGATTTGAGCACTTAAGAAAAGCAGTGATTTTAGATGATGATTTGCACTACAGTGAACCGTGGCCCTGGATGCATCCACCACGCCATGCTTTGGGTGCCCTATTAATGGAGCAAGGTCATTTCGATGAGGCAGAGCAGGTTTATCGCGCCGATCTTGGTTTGGACAATACGGTAATCCGTGCTGCACAACATCCGGATAACGTTTGGAGTTTGCATGGTTTTCATGAATGTCTCAGCCGCTCAGGCGAATCAACTAAGTCTGCTTTAGTGAAACAACGTCTTGATCTGGCATTAGCCCGCTCGGATATGAATATTTCTTCCTCTTGTTGTTGCCGGGGTAAGACATCCTGTTACTAGTTTATGAATTCTGGTGAATATTGAATCTGGAAATTTAAATCAACTCAATACAGAAAATACAGGTTGGTTTATTGGCTATAGTGATTGGGTAAAGTCAGGTGGAGAAGATCTACGCTTCATGTCTTTTGATAAGAATTCGAAGGGTTTATGCGTAAAATGGTTTGCACATGAAATCGGTTTTCCTAATGGTGAACCAAAACCGATAAGCACAGGCCGTACTATCTCGTTGTTAGTTGATGAAGTTGGTAAGTTTAAAATTGAATTTTCTGAATCAGAAAGATTTACAGCATCATCAACAAAATCCTATATGTTAAAAAAATCCGGCGATTATGTAATTTGGGGAGAAAATTTATATCATCGAGCATTTTGTTTGGCCCCAAGCACAATTTTGACGATTAGATGGGAACCGGAAGATTAATCTACCTGTCGGGAACAGATTTTTAGCTCCATCCGTCATTCCAACGGCTTTTCCATTTTCTCAACGGTATCAGTGGGTAACAATCTGGTAAAGACGCACGTTAAAACAGGCCTGAATCCAAGTCACATAGATTCTGCGCCTGACAAGATATTTACAACCGTCCAACGCGGTTTAGTATGCATCTTGAACGAAATATGTGCCTTTAAAATGACTGAGTGATTAGAAATGCAAACAAATACTATTCATTTATGAACTTAAAAGTGCAGCTATAATGTATCTATGGAATACATCCAAATCACCAAAGAAACCGAGCTGCCTGACATTTCCGGTTTCGCACCTTTTAAAGCTGTCATTGCAATAGAGGATCCAGTGAGTGAAGCTAAGCAAGCTCAGATTTCCAAATGGTTAGTTGAGATGGGAGCATTGTATGTAATGGTTTGCGGCGAAGATTCTACCACTTGGAAAAGTTCAGTTAGACAAGCCAACCTTGAGCAAACCGATATAGAAACGATGACGCCCGATCAATTTGTCATGATAACTGATCACGAAGACGAGCGTTTACGAGCAGTTCTGTGGCATGCTAAAAAGCATGCAAAACACACCCATGCAAAACTTGAACAGATCGTTGTACTACATGTCTCCAACGAAAACAGATCGGTGGATTATCTATCAATTTATAATAAAGCCTGATCAGAATCTAAGCTTGTTGAGCTTCATTGGCATTAGTAAATTTTAATGCTACATCCAGCAATACCTGAGCACCAGCAATTAATGATTCGTCTTCAGTAAATTCAAGCGGGTTGTGACTAATACCACCACGGCTGGGGACAAAAATCATCGCTGTCGGGCAAATTCGAGACATCATTTGTGCATCATGCCCGGCACCTGATGTCATTCTACGGCAGCTTAATCCCCGGTCAGCGGCTGTTTTTTCAATTAATTCGACTAAGGTTTTATCAAAAATGACCGGTTCGAATCGTGCCATTCGCTCAATTTTGATTTTGACGCCATCACTAGTTTCCAGTTGTTGAACGAATGCATCCAATGCAGCCTCAGCATCACACAACGTTTGTTCATCAGGATCGCGTAAATCGACCGTAAATTCAGCTCGGTTCGGGATGACATTAATTGCGTTGGGTTCAAACTTGATTGTTCCAACTGTTGCGACAGTTTCGGAGCCATTAACGTAATCTCTTAAAAACGTGATTACTTTGGCGGCGGCAAGACCAGCATCTTTACGCAGACGTGTTGGTGTTGTGCCTGCATGATTGGCTACCCCATCAATAGTGAATCGTTGCCAGGAAATACCTTGTAGATTTGCTACTGCGCCCATTAATGTACCCTCATCTTCAAGGATAGGACCTTGTTCGACGTGTGCTTCTATAAAAGCACTAGGTATAATGGTGCCTGGCTCCATAGAGCCGGTATAACCGATACGTTGCAATTCTTGCCCTAGAATCGTGTCGTCAACACCAACAGTAGCTAAAGCTTCATCGACATCAAGTCCGCCAGCGTAAACCAAAGAGCCCATCATATCCGGTGCATAACGTACCCCTTCTTCATTAGTGAAGGCAGCTACAATCATAGATCGATCAGGTCTTATATCTGCTTGCCGAAAAGCTTCAATCACAGACAGTCCAGCTAAAACACCATAACAACCATCATAAATACCGGCATTAATTACAGTATCTATATGCGAACCGAACATAAGTGGGGCGATATCTGATTCGATATTCCAAATACCGAAAATATTACCAATACGGTCTACAATAACTTCCAACTCAGCCTCTTCAAGCCAGTAAACAAATTGATCACGACCTTGCTTGTCATGATCTGATGCAACAAGTCGAGTTAATTGGTCTTGCTCATCGCGTCCAATTTGACCTAGTTGCCTTAAGCGAGAAAGTAATTTGTCTGTATTGATTTTCACTAGAGAATAGTTACCCATGAATCACCATGTTCTAGATAGATAAAATCAAGCGGGACCTTCAGAAATAATGACTAGTGATGTATCACAAGTGCCTTTATTTTTAAGCATACATGCAAAACCCGCTGCACCAGACGGTGTAGTTGGAATACCAAGTCTGGTGACATGTTCAGCGGCTTGTTGACCTTCATCGTCGGTGATGGTTTGATAGTTAACTTGGCATTTTTCTAAAGCGTCCAGGGCAATTATCGAAGGTTCTTTGCAATCTAATCGGCCCATATTTGAATCAGGCCCCTCTACTTGGACAGCCTGTCCCGCCTCGGCACTGGCTTTAAGGCAGGGGGCGGCAGTGGGTTCTACAATATAAATATTGGGTTGGATAGGCCAGTTTTTACGAATCATAAAAGCAATTGCAGCTGCCAATCCGCCTACGCCGGCTTGCAGGTAAACATCGGTAGGCCATTTATTTAGTTCTGCAAGCTGTTGTCGAAGTTCTTCTGCAATGACAGTATAGCCTTCCATCACTAAGCGAGGTATATCTGTATACCCTGGCCAGGTACCATCTGCCAATAATATTGCACCGGTCGTTTGTGCATCTTTTATTGCAGCGGATACGCTCTGTTGATAATTTTCCCCAGCACGAACGACTTCAGCACCAACGCTTGATAATCGCTCGGTGAAACCCTCGGGGACTGTCTTAGCAAGATAAATTCTTGCTTTAGCATTGAATGCCTGCGCACCTGCGGCCACCCCTAAACCATGATTGCCAGCGCTAGCGCAGACAAAGGTGATCGAACCAGCAAAGGCTTTCACATCCTCGTCAAACAAGCGGGAAATAGCAAGCACCTCACCGTGTTGTTCCAACCAGGCTTGTTGAATAAGTTTCACTACCGCATAAGGGCCGCCCAAAGCTTTAAAAGCGCCGAGACCCATGCGGTCCGTTTCATCTTTCGCAAATACCTGGGTGCCATTATCAAGCGTGAGAATTTTTAATGGTGATACCTTGTAGGCCGGACAAGCCTGGAGAAGCTCCAAGGGTTGAGAAGGATCAGGTAAAAATTCCTGTAGATCAGTTTGATTAAGCTTGTTATTCATATCGGTAACTTTACAGTTCTTATGTAATTCTGTGTTGCAAGTTTATCTATTTTTACGATAATAATTTTCATTAACTAATGATGTTATGAAAAAAAATATGAAGATAGAGCTTGATAATAGTGATCGAAAAATCCTTAAAGCAATGCAGAATGATGCGCGGACTGGTTTGGATGCCTTAGCGGATGAGTGTGGACTGTCGGTTCCATCTGTGCAGCGCCGGTTAAAACGTTTACGTGATACTCGGATCATAGAACGTGAAATGGCTATTCTTGATCCAAAATCCTTAAATTACTCAATGACCTTTATTGTCATGGTTGGGCTGGAGCGAGAGCACCTTGATCAGCTTGACAAATTTAAACGTAAAGCATGTAAGGAGCCGCAAGTTCAACAATGCTATTATGTAACAGGAGAGGCTGATTTTATTTTGATCTGTACTTCAAAAGACATGAGTGACTTTGAAGCATTAACCCATCGTTTGTTTTTTGAAAACTCAAACGTTCGTCATTTTAGAACATCAGTAGTCATGGATCGGACTAAAGTTGGGGTGACAATTCCTGTTGATTAGGCGACACGTGTAAATTTCGGTGATTTGTTTCCCGTACACAATAATTGTGATGTCTTTAATCAATTACATTTTTACCGCCATCATCGAGTTGCGCTGGTCGACGCCAATAATTGTATTGCGGCGTCCAGTCTTGGCTGGTTAATCCTGCCAATGCGAGAAAATTCCAAAATGAACAATACAAATCACCCGGTCCGAAAATTGCAGAATGTGAGCGATAAATCTTGTCACCATCAGCATGATAGCAAACGGCTCCTGGCATATTATCTGAGCCAGGCAGAGTTGATTGCTCTATGATGTACTCACTATTGTGGTATGAAGCCATTCGAAATCGCCAGTGTCTGGAATTAGCATAGCACTGTTGTGTCTGTGGATCATCTTTGGATACCATCACTACAGACATAACTGATTCCAAATGAGGGAGAAAACCATTCAGACCATCTCCCCATATCATGCAATAACGACATCCTTGCCCCATATTATGGATCATCAGTAATTTATCTTTACCCGCGAAAAGTTCTTTAAGAGATACTTTTCCACTTAGGGTGTCAAATTGATAGTTATTAACTTTAGTTGGATCAGTAGTTTGTTTCAGTTGATGTAATTGCAAGGTTTTTTCATATAATTCCTGCTCCAGTTCCTGAATACTAGATTGACTCATTATCCATCTCCATTGTGCTTGGTTTTACTTTATATCATTAGACTATTCATCGTTCTGATATTTAATTGCTAGCGAGGGTATGGACATCTCTGATTCATCCGTTCTTTCAGTTACCCCGATCTCTTTCTAAATGTACGTCAAAACGGGCTAGTTGACACATCACTGACCTGTCAGGTTCGAACAGCACAGCAGATTCCTCATAGATACCCCGCAGTTTACGGCGGGGGGTTTTATTTCACAAATATCAGCCCCATCTTAACTTGATGGAACCTCAATATAATGTCGTGTTCGAACATCAAACCTCTCAACTATGTTTAGATCGCCAATTCGTTTTGCAATCTAGAGGTATTGATTCGCAAATCTTACACACTGAAAATGGTTATGTGTTAGTCGTAGAATCAAAATTTGCACAACAGGCAGTTACTGAGATGAGGGCTTATGTTGATGAGAACATTATCAATGCACCTCCACCACAAACATCTGAGCCGCATTTTTTAAACGCGATCCCAGGATTACTCGGTTATTTCTTAGTTCTCAGCTTAATTAGTGTTGCAGCAGGTTTTAGCTTATTTGGTGTAGATTGGTATGCTCAAGGCCGCATTGATAGTCAGCAAATCTACGGTGGAGAAATCTGGCGCTTGGCTACAGCTTTAACCTTGCACGCTAGCGGCCAGCATTTGGTTTCAAATATTGGCTTTGGGTTCTTTTTCTTATATTTCACCGGGCGTTATCTGGGATACGGTTTGGCTGTTTTATCGATGTTAGCTGGCGGTATTCTTGGTAACGCAATCAATGTTTATATGCAAGGGTCAACACATTTGAGTATTGGTGCTTCTACAGCCGTGTTTGCCATGCTTGGGGTTCTTTGTGGTTATGTCTGGAAAATGAAATATTTTTCCCAACTTTCCTGGTCTAAACGATTAGGACCAATCTTCGGCGGTATTGCATTATTAGCATTTACAGGTACAGGCGGTGAAAACACAGATATTGGTGCCCACTTGTGGGGGTTTATCAGTGGATTAGTGTTGGGTTTGGTTATTGCCAAGTTCAATAATCTAATTTCAATAGATAATACATCGCAAAAATTTTATGCATTAGGGGTCGCAATTGTGATTGTGATAAGTTGGGCGATTGCTTTAATAAGTTGACTTTAGTTTTGAATGAAACTCTCCTCTGTAAACAGCGGGCATCTATGAGGAATCTGCTGTGCTGTTCGAACCTGACAGGTCAGTGATGTGTCAACTAGCCCGTTTTGACGTACATTTAGAAAGAGATCGGGGTAACTGAAAGAACGGATGAATCAGAGATGTCCATACCCTCGCTAGCGATTAAATCTCTATCATTATTAAAAATTTTAATCTTATAAATTGAGTGAAACTGTTTATACTGTTTTAATAAATTTTTTATAAATAAACAGTAACACTAAAGGGGATGATATGAAGGCACGTTTATCTATTCGAAATCTATCAAGCAAAATCGGTTGTAGTGCTGTAATTACAGCAATATTGACTTTTACTCCACAAGTTACATTAGCAACCGATTCACAATTTAGTGATAAAGCAATCGCATTAATTCAAAGTTGTGATGAAAATCAAGTCAGTGGTTTTGCCACTTTAAAAGAGAGAGTTTCAGAGGAGGGTGTAAAACAAATCGATGTTTACATGCGCGTCGAAGGGTTGACTGACGGTAAACACGCGGTTCACATACATGAAACGGCTTCTTGCCAGCCATGCGGTAGTGCGGGCGGGCATTTCGACCCAGGTAATTTTGGTATGACGAATCCAGATGCTAATCATCCATTTCATGCTTGAGATATTGATTAATATCGATAGTGATAGCGGTTTAGGCGTTATGACTACAGATACTAGCCGCATCACTTTATCAGATGGTCCACTGAGCCTGTTCGATGCAGATGGCAGTGCTTTCATTGTTCACGACTTTGAGGATATCTATTGCCCAGATGGACAGGTTGCTGGATGTACTGGAGGTTTTAGGGCAGCATGTGGGATCATTACATCAGTAAACTTTACTGATGACTTTGAACTCAAAGTCAGTGTCTTTTCAAACCGCTCGAATGCTGTCGAACTAGCAGATGCTGAACTGACGAATAGAGCCTACATTTTTCTAGATCCGGTATTTCCTGCTACTTCGGTTCAATCAGTTACGTTTTATTTGAATGGTAATGAATTTATACGCACAGAAAATTTCCAGCCTTATGACTTAGCCGGTACATTATCCAATAACCGTAGTGGATCGTTTGATACTAGAAACCTGCCTGATGGTACTCATAATCTTGGTGCTGTAATTGAATTATTGTCAGGTGAACAAACTTTTGTTTCATCAGTGTTTACAGTGGACAATGACTCGAATCGTTTTGGTAATGGTACAGAAAATCCCGATGCGGGTGGACATCATGATAACGACGATGACGATGATTAGTTAATCGTAAGCGTCTAGAACTCAAATTGATATTGTTGAGCAACACGTTTAGATTTTGGCAAATAGCTTTGCTCATGCGCGAGTAACCACTGCTTGGTTGGTAATCCGCCGCCAAAGCCAGTCAATGCACCAGTCGAGCCAATTACCCGATGGCAAGGAATAACGATAGGAATCGGGTTGGCACCGTTTGCTGCTCCGACTGCCCGAGAAGCTTTGGGTCGCTTTATGATTTGTGCCAATTCTCCATAGCTGGTGGTTTCGCCGTAGGGGATTTTTAAAAGCTCTTTCCAAACCTGCTGCTGGAATTGGGTGCCGTCCGGATCTAGTGGCAAATCAAATTTTTTCAGTTTGCCCTGGAAGTACTGATCAAGTTGTCGAATGACTTTTTTGAATGGCGTTACTGTTTGTTGCCAGCCGGGTTGTGGATGTCTTTGCTTGGAACCATCAGGAAAGCTCATTTGCTTAATAACTTTGCCGTCACCAGCAATAAAGATATTTCCTATTGGTGTTTTGTGATAAGTGTAGTACATACAATTCTTAAGTTAAATTCCAAATATGCATGGCTGCATACGCCCGCCAGGGACGCCATTTTTCTGCATATTTAAGTAATGCCGAGGTTTTCATTCTATCGCCTTTGTCATAAAGCTGGGCGGCTTTTTTCTCGAGTACCAGGTCACCCTCCAATAATGCATCTGGATGAGTTAAGGCGCGCATGGCGATATATTGAGCTGTCCATGGACCGATACCTTTGATAGATAACAGCTGTTCAAGCATTTGCTCAGGCTGTTGACTATCATCCAATTCTAACTCGCCATCTGCTATAGCCTGAGCAACTCGGGCAATTGTTGCAGCTCTGGCCTTGGGCATAGGAAGACTTTCGATATCTAACTTGGCGAGTATTGAAGGCATTGGGAATAAGTAGCTAATATCACCAGATCCCGTAATGAATGTGGGACAAGGTTTTTCTCCATACTTTTCAACTATTTTGCCCATTACGGTTGTAGCACCGACCACTGAAATCTGCTGTCCGACGATGGCTCTGACCGCGATTTCAAATCCATCCCAACACCCGGGTACTCGTAATCCTTGATTTTTCTTGACAAGCGGCCAGAGTTTTTTATCTTTTTTTAAAGTGTTTAATATGATTTGTGGATCAGCACCCAGATCGAAAATCCGTTTAATTTTTTCTATAACGAGGAATAATTCCTCGGGTTTTGATGTTTGGATTTGGCAAATCAGCTGGTGATTAGCCTGATCACAACTGACCTGGATAATCCCTGGATACTTGCGAGTCCCGATAGATCGAATGTATTTTCCATCTTCTACTTTTTCTACACCAGGTGTGGCTCTTACTTTTAAGAATTTTAATAAATATTCCCAGTTATAAGGTGGGCGATAGGGCAGTTTAAAAACATACCAGCCATTTGATTCGGGTTGATCATTCGCTGATTTATTTTTTCTCAGCCTCGTTGGAGTGGTGCCGTAAGTTTGTTTTATGTGGTCGTTAAATCTGCGAAGACTGCTATAACCTGAACTCAAAGCCACCTGAGTCATTGGTAAATTTGTTTCATCAATTAATCGTTTTGCGGTGTGTAGTCGACGGGTTTGGGCCACTGCATTCGGTGAAGCCCCTAAATGCTGACCAAAAAGTCGACATAAGTGTCGTTCTGTGATGCCAAGTCGTGTCGCAAAAGTTGGTAAATCAGTTTCGTCCAAATCCCCATTAGCAATTAGTCTCAAAGCTCGAGAAACTGTTGTTGATGTGCCAGACCAAACAGGTGTTCCGGGTGAGGTTTCGGGGCGGCAGCGTAAACAAGGTCGGAATCCATTAGCACCTGCTTGAGCAGCAGTTTTAAAAAAAGTGACATTTTTGAAGCTGGGAAGTTTGACCGGACAAACAGGTCTACAGTAAATCTTAGTGGATTTTACTCCTATAAAAAATTTACCATCAAAGCGCGCATCTTTTGATAGCCAGGCTTGTTTATAGGTTTGTTTATTGAGTTCCATTGCTTGTTTGAACTAAAAGAATTCATATTAATAATTAGCTCAATACAATTCTAGCCAAAATCGGACATGGTAGTTTTAAGTTTTTGAAACGGGTCTTGTCAACAAAATCACTCCAATTAGGACTAATCCTATTCCGATGTACATACTCAAAGACAAATTTTCACCAAGAACTAAAGTGCCAATTAGCACAGCGACTATAGTTCTTAAATAACTGACGCTGGTAGTGCCAGCCGAGCCTAGTGTTTTCAATAAGCGAAAATAAATTACCAGCGCAACACCCGTTGAGAACAAACCTAAGGTGATAGCCGCGAGGATTGAGGAAAATTCAGGCTGAAGTGTCCAAGGTTGTTCAACGACGAGAGTAATGGGCAGCATGACTACGGTTGCAATTAGTAATGTACCAAAGGCTGTCGCCAATGGTGAGATTTCAGTAAACGATTTTCCATAAATTGAAGCGCCGGCATAACACACGGTTGCTAATACGATGGCTAGCTGGGGAATAAGGTTCTGACCCAAGCCATATAAGGCTTCAACACCAATAATTAAAATAACACCGGAAAGTCCAATAGCTGCGCCTAGTCCTTTATTGACCGAAGTTGCTTCATGTTTAATCCAAAAATAAGTCGCCAGAAATACAAAAACTGGAGTGGTAGAGTTCAGGATCGCTGCAACAGAGCTATCTACATACTGCTGACCCCAAGCTAATAAAGTCCAAGGGAAAATACAATTCAAACAAGATTGAATAAACAATTTGCCTGAGGTTCTAGTTAAGTTAAGCAGTTTTTCCTTGCTAGCCCAGCAGAAGATCAAAAGCAATAATGTGGCAATCGAGACCCTAATACTAACAAGTGAAAGTGGTGGGATTGTGGCAACTGCGATTTTAATTAATGGATAAGACGCTCCCCATAAAAATGAAAGCAGGCCAAGCAAGAGATGTTCTTTGACTAAATTATGATTCATTATTGTATTCACTTGTTATCTGCTATCTGGTTTATCTTACAACCTTAAGTCGAACACGAAGATTACGATAGATTATATAGAATTGCTTTGATTTTATATTTCGTTTATCATCGAAGTATGAATGCGAATCCAAATGTTGCCAGTGTGGCCGCTTTGATCGGTGATTCTGCTAGAGCCAGTATGCTTTGTGTGTTGATGGATAAACGTGCACGAACAGCAACCGAGTTGGCACATGTGGCAGGCATTACACCACAAACTGCTAGTTCGCATTTGGCAAAACTTGTAAATGGCGAGCTCGTAACGGTAGAAAAACAGGGGCGGCACCGTTATTACCGGCTGGCCAATGAGAATGTGGCATCCGCACTTGAAGCGTTGCAAGTCGTTACAACTGCCAAACTAAAACGACCCTATCAACTAGGACCCAAAGATCAAAACTTAAGAAATGGACGCATGTGCTACGATCATCTGGCCGGCACATTGGGTGTGAAGATTACTCAAGCCCTAGTAAGTAATGGCAGTATTGTCGAATTGGGTAAAAATTTTGAGTTGACGGAATCAGGGCAGACATTCTTAACAGATTTTGGTATTGATATTGATCATGCAAGATCAAAACGTCGAAAATTCAGTCAAACCTGTCTTGATTGGAGTGAGAGACAACCGCATTTGGCCGGTGCCCTAGGTGCCGCTATTTGTGAAAGGCTGGTTAGTCTGAAGTGGATTAAACAAGAAAAAAATACCCGAGTAGTTAAGGTGACACCAACTGGTCGCGGAAATATTGAAAAGGTTTTTACGATTAGTTTATGAATCTTTTTTCCGTTATTCCCGCGTAGGCGGGAATCTAGTTAAACTTAATATTCTGGACTCTCGTCTTCACGGGAGTGACGTATCGATTGAGTTTTACACTGTTTAGCTAATTATTTAGCTACACTGTTCGGCCTAAACAACGATAGCTTATTAGCCACCAACAAACCAGCAAGAATCAATCCCGCCCCAATTAAATGATAGCTATACAATTTTTCATGCAGAAAAAAGTAGGCCATTATCGAAACAAAAACGGGCATCAAGTGAATCGACTGGCCGGCTTTCTCAGGTCCGATCAGTTTGACCCCCTCGTTGAAGCAATACCAGGCTAGGATCGAAGCGGCTACGGCAACATAGATGACTGCGACTACATTTTGAGTAGCCCAATCGAAAGCCTGTTCTTCAAAGGGATTAATTAATCTGGCGAAGATCAATAAAATCCCGCCGATCATAGCCAGCACTGATAAAAACTCTAATCCACTCAATTGTTGCGGGCGCCAATGGGGGAGTAACACTGTATAAAGCCCCCATAGCATTGTGGCAATAATGATCCAAATATCACCCCGGCTGAACTCAAGATTGAATAATGTTGAAGCTTGCCCTTTACTGACTAAGAAAATTACCCCGATAGCTGATAAAACAATACCAATCAATTCTCTCATTCCAAGTTTTTGACTAAAAATCAGCCAATTGAGCAAAATAATATAAAAAGGAATGGTTGAGTTATACAAAACCCCATTTGGGGCCGCTGTATATTGCAGGCCGATATAAATAAAAGTGTTATAGATACCAACGGCAATGATAGCCATAAAGCCAAGTTTCAACCACTCGTCAGCATTAAGTTTTTTCCCCACAATGACTTTTAGTAACCAGGGGCTTAATAACAAAGCAACCAATAACCATCGTCCAGTCGAAAGAGTCAGTGGTCCGATGCTCGCATGGGTAGCGCGGCCAACGATAAAATTGCCGCTCCAAAACAGATTGGTTAGTAGTAAATATAAATAAGCACGTTGCATATATTCGGCGTTATAGCATAATCGGTAGATTCCATTCTGTTAAAAAAGACCGATTCAATCATCATGAAACGCATCGCAGCTATCTGGGGCATAGGCGGATTTATCTGGATTCTGGCCTATGCCGTAGTGCGGTTATTTCCCAAGTCAGTTGAAGCATTTGATTTTTCCTTCACCTGGTATCATTGGCTAGCACTGGCGCTGAACATTATCTTCATGGCCTATAGTGAAGGCTATAAAGGGTTTCAGGTGGGCTATTCACCACGCGTGGCGGCTCGAGCGAAATATTTATCAGATCACGCTAAGCCTTATCAGTCTTTATTAGCACCGCTATTTTGCATGGGCTTTTTTGATGCACCCAAACGCCGCCAAATAAGTGCGGTTTTATTAACGATTATGATTGTGATTTTTGTGATTCTGGTTCAACGGATGCCACAACCCTGGCGAGGTATCCTGGATGCTGGGGTAGTAGTGGGTTTAACCTGGGGCATAATTGCTACCATGATTTATGTTATAAAAGCATTTAACGGCAGTCGATTTAATCATGATCCGGAAGTGCCGGGTTATCAATTTAAATAATCATGTCTGAACAAGCCAAAAAAACATTAATCTTAACTGGCGCCAGCCGTGGTATTGGTCATGCCACAGTGAAGCGTTTTTCCAGTGCCGGTTGGAGAGTTATTACTTGCTCAAGACATGCTTTTCCAGAAGATTGTCCCTGGGATGCTGGAGAGGAAGATCATATACAAATTGATTTAAGCAATCCTGATGATATTCGCCGCGGCATTAATGTGATGCGTGAGCGATTAAATGGGGCGCCTCTTAATGCATTAGTTAACAACGCAGGAATTTCCCCCAAGGGTGAACAAGGTGATCGACTCAATACCTTAACTACCGATTTCGATACCTGGAAGCACGTTTACCAAGTCAATTTTTTTGCACCCATTATGTTGGCTCGTGGTTTGATTGATGATTTAAAGCAAAGTGAGGGTTCGATTATTAATGTCACCTCTATTGCAGATACCCGAGTTCATCCATTCGCTGGTGCGGCATATTCGACCTCAAAAGCCGCACTGGCTGCATTAACGCGGGAAATGGCATCTGATTTCGGCCCTTATGGCATTCGTGTCAATGCCATCGCACCGGGCGAGATTCACACCAGCATTCTTTCACCCGGTACTGAAGATTTAGTTAAAAATATTCCTTTGCAGCGTCTGGGTAAACCCGAAGAGGTTGCCTCCATGATCTACATGCTCTGCTCACCCCAATCTAGCTATGTCACTGGAGCCGAAATCCACATTAATGGTGGTCAGCACGTTTAAGAGAATCTTGGCTAGTTGAAAATACACAGCGTCCAAACCATACCCATTATTGTAGCGCTGGAAAAACCTCTCACAACGGCAATCCATCGTACCAGTAAAATTGGTTGTGCCTTGGTTGTCATTGAAGCAGATCAAGGTATTCAGGGACAGGGCTACATAATCTCACTTAACATCAAGCGGCTGGGTTCATTTGTCAGTATGATAGAAAGTCTTACCCCGTTGTTAATAAATAAGAATCCATTATACGTCGAACAAATCTGGAACACGATGTGGCAGGACATTAATCCTGCAGGGCTTAAAGGGGTGAGTGTTTCTGCCATGTCAGCGATTGACACTGCGCTTTGGGATATCGTCGCTAAACATGCTGGATTGCCTGTTTACCACATTTGGGGGGCATGTCGAGATCGAGTCAAGGCTTATGCAAGCAGCGGCTTATGGCTTGGAAATACGATAGACGAGCTGATTGAAGAGGCAAATCAATTTATTAATCAAGGATTTCGCTCTATCAAATTACGTGTTGGTTCTGAACGAATTGAAGATGATATTGAGCGGGCACGGCTGCTGCGGGAAAGCGTTGGGCCAGACATCGAGATTCTGACTGATGCCAATCAATCATTGACACCAAGAAAAGCAATAGCTCTTGCCCAAGGCCTGGCATCACTAGATATTGGCTGGTTAGAGGAACCTGTACCGGCTAATGACTTAGTCGGGCACCGACGTGTAATGCAAGCAGTAGATATACCAATCGCCAGTGGCGAAACGGAGTACACGCGTTTTGGCATGAAAGACATGCTTGATAACGATTGTATTGATATCTTAATGCCGGATCTTCAACGGATGGGTGGGTTTAGTGAGTTCAGAAAAGCCACGGCGTTGGCAGCGTCTTATCATATTCCTGTATCTACTCATATTTTCACCGAGTATAGTTTGTCCATCGCGGGTGCTACACATAATTGCATCAGCGTTGAGCATGTCAATTGGTTTGAACATTTATTTAATGAAAAAATTGGGATTGAACAGGGTGAGGCATTAATCCCTGATCGTGCTGGACACGGATTTACCTTTAATGATGATTACATCACTCAGAACAAACTATGATCAATGAGGCTATAGCAATGGATACAACTGTAAACCAGGCTAATCAATCTATCCCTAATGAATTTACTGAAGCTGAGTGGAGCAGTCGTGTTGAATGTGCTGCGGGTCACCATCTGCTCGAGCTTTACAATCTGACTGACATGGTAGAAGGTGTGTTAGCAGTTCGTGTTCAAGGCGAACCGGATTCCTACGTACTCAAAACCTATCGTACGTTTTTTGACGAAGTACAAGCATCGAAATTAGTGAAAGTTCGTTTTGATGAAGAACCTGATGCAGGGCCTGGCCGACCGCTTAACTACTCATCTTGTGCTCAGGCTAGAGGTATATTAACTGCACGCGATGATGTAAATTGCATGCTTCACACACATATTCCTGCTGCCACAGTCGTTGCCTCATTGGAAGGTGGATTATTGCCGGTCATCCAGCATGCGCTGATTGTGTTTAACAATATTGTTTATGTGGGCTGTGATATTGGTAATGATGAAGACGCTGTTGCTGATGTTGTTAAACAAATGGGCAGTAAGAATATTGCGATGATTCGCAATCATGGCGTATTTGTAACAGGGCGTAATGTAGCTGAAGTTCTGTTTCTGACTATCACACTGGAATATGCCTGCCGTTGCCAACTGGATGCAATGCAAAGCGGACAGAAAGTATTTACTTTTGATCTGGAAAAAGCGCACATCATGTCAGAAGAATTCACCACAGATTCAAACAACCAATTTGCTTTTGATGGTTCTCTGCAATGGGAAGGTTGGCTGAGAAAACTTGACCGCATGGGTGCTTGTTACAAACTTTGATTTGTTGGTTTAATTTACGTCACCGTCAGATAACCTAAAACTCGACAGCAGTAGTAAATTTGTTCCTTTTTTTAGAAATAATCGTTTTAAACCTCTTTACATTATCATCAGCACGCAGAATATGACCAGAAAACTGGTCCAACTTTTCGATATCCGCCAGTGACGCTATCAATAAGAAGTCGCTATCTCCTACGACTTGGTAACATTGAGTGATTTCTGAGTGGTTTTTCATTGAAGCTACGAATCGTTGGAAAATTTCTGGTGAATCACTGCTCATTTTCACCAAAAATATAACGTCAATTCGATTGCCAATTACTTGTGGGGATAAGATAGAAACATCTGCGGCTATTGCACCCAGTTCTCTTAAGCGTTTAGTTCTTTTTAGGCAAGCCGGTGGTGATAAGCCTACTTTTTCTGCAATATCTAAATTCGACAATCGGTTATTTTGTTGTAGTTGCTTCAAGATTGCTTTATCGATTCGATCTATATTCATAACTACTCAACGTGGTTGCAACGAAATTAAATTAATACTAGCTGAGAAATAAAAAATTTAACAACTGATTTAAATTGAAATTCAAAATCTTAATTCTGCTCAATTGATTAATATCATGAGCATGAGATTTTCATTATTAGAGAAAGGAATTTGTACATGAGTATCGAAATTTGGCTAATTTTTGTTGTGGTGAGTTTAATTCCAGCTATTAGCCCTGAGCCAGCCGTCTTTTTAACCATCAAAAACTCGGTGAAACATGGACCAAGACCAACGCTTTATTCAGCAACTGGCAATGCACTAGGCTTGGCGATCCTGGGCTACGTTGTGTCTTTTGGTTTGGGTGTGCTAACGAATACATCAGTAATACTGTTTAATTGCATCAAGTTTATCGGTGCAGCATATCTAATTTATCTGGGTGTTAGAGTCTGGAAGGATAAATCTATTGGCCGAACTCAGACTCAAGTTACAAGTGATAAAACACCGGGCTTTAAATTATTTCTTGAAGGATTAATCATTTCTGTCACAAACCCAAAAGCAATAGCTGTATTAGCCTCAATTTTTCCGTCTTTTCTTACAAATCCAAGCTTGTTGTTTCTCCAAGCCAGTATTTTATCAATCACTTACGCTGGGCTATGTTTTATTAATCATATGTTTTTAATCTCATTTGCAGCCACATTGCAATCGACCTTAAATAAAGCAAGGAACCTAGCAATTTTTAGGCGCGTTTTGGGTGTTACATTCATAAGCTTTGGACTAGGGTTGGCTTTTGTATCACGCAGTTAATTACTGCGACAGTTTCTTACTTTGAATGCCGTTTCCATCGTTTTGTTGGCTCTGACTGATAGCTATTGCTCTGGCATCTGAAAAAATCCAACTTCTCGGGTTAATCTTCCTTCGTTGTTGTATTCAACATAAGAGTTACCCGGGGCAATAACATTATTGTTGCCATCACACATATCCCAGTCTGCAAGACTGACTCCATGGTGAAAAATTACTTGTTTGATTTTAAAATGAACGCCAGGAAACATTTCTTGTGTTGATTCGATATAGGAGCTGAGTGCTTCATGTCCAGCGAGCGGTTCTTCAGTCATTGGATCTGTATAAGTGCTGTTTGCATCCATGATTTGATCAATTATTTGATTGCGTTTTGCACGATCAGTTTCTGACCATACACTCACGTATTTTTGCCAATTCTGTTTTACTTGTTCCATTGTTTCCTCTTAATAATTAACTAATGACATAACTAATACTGTCGATATACTTTTTAAGCTTGGCATCACTGCTGCCCAGCCGCACCAAACTCCAGAAACCCTGATTCACAATAACTAGCTGTGCAGCAAGCCTTTTCCGATCCTTAAGCGAGGTGTTTTTATGTTCACGCATACGGCTAATCTGATGCAAAAACCCTTGTTCTATGACATCAAACATATGATCTAATTTTTCTTCAACAAAAGGATTGTGTAACACTTCGACTGATGTGTTAATCATCAGGCAGCCAAAACGTTGGTTCTTCTCTACTTGCATAATTGAAGCAAAAAGATTTTTGATATTTTGCTTTGGATTACCTTTATCTGTTTGTAAATACTCTTCACAACGTGGATAAATGACGGTTTCAAAATATCGGTCGATAACTTGAGCGAAAAGATCGTCTTTGTTTTTGAAAAAATGATAAAGACTACCCGGCTGTAAACCTGTTGCATTGATAATATCTTTCATCGAGGTCTGGCCATAGCCACGACACCAAAAAACGTCTCGACAGATATCAAGGACTTCGTGTTTTGATTTTAGTTTTGTTCGACCCATAATTATATTTGAATGATCATTCAAATATAATATCAAACTTCCGACTTATTGCAAATACAAGATGTTTCAATTAATTAGTCTTTGTGAATTTAAAAGCTGCAATCAATCCAATTAGTGCAAACGGTAGACATGCAACGAATACCCAAAATGCAGCTGAGGCATAGTTGACTGTATCATCGTTACTTTCTAAACCTGCAGCATTGGCAGCAATACCAATATAGGCGGCGCCTATCGCATAGCCGCTTCGTTGGACAGTTGGCATGGCTGCTGAAAGTCTTTGTTTTTCTTTTGGGTCGACCATTGTCGTCGCTAATCGCAAAATAAATGCCCACGACATTCCAAACCCTATTCCTTCAATAAACGCAAAAACTACAATTAACCACAGAGGCCCACCGGGAATACTGAAAACAAACCCTACTATACTGATGGTTAATACAACCATACCCAGGATGATCATCCTGCGGTCAAATTTTTCGCTCACTTTTGCAAACATAAATGCGGCTAGACTCCAGCCTACAGCCGAACAGGCGACGATATAGCCAGCAAGCAACACTGAAATACCATGTATTTTTATTAGAAAGAACGGGCCGTAGACTGACAGGGCAATAGTAGCGATGGTAAAACAAAGAATCATTGTTAATCCTGCACTGACGGGATTATTTAATGTGATTGGATGCCGGGGCAAAAGTCTGGATGTTTCATGTTTTGAATCGATATGTAAGAAATAGGCTAAAAAGATTACGCCTAACATGACAAACAATGGAGTGCTTATTAAAGAGATATCCGCACCTGCATAGGCGATACAAATCACGCCACAGGATAATAATGTAAGACGGATGAGTGGAAAGCGTTGATGCTCAGTTTCTTTTGTCGCTGAGAAACCTTGTACTTTTATCAAAATCCAAAATGCCAATAACAGCGCTAGAACCGAAAAAAAAGCAAATGCAAAACGCCAGGATGCGAATTCGGCAAAAACGCCGCCAACCAAAGGACCAAGAAAGGCTGAAGTTCCCCAAACCACTGATACGGCAGCTAAGGCCTGAGGGATAAACTTTTTGGGAAATAATAGACTAACCGCAACAAATGACAGTGCCGTTAATCCACCTCCCCCCAATCCTTGTATCAATCTACCCATTAATAGCAGCCACATTTCAGGTGCTAATGCACTTATGAAGCATCCGGTTGAAAATATCAATGCAGAGATAAGCATGGGGATTTTGATCCCGTGTCTGGTGGCGAGTAATCCGCTGGCGGCACCGGCTGTGATAGAGCCAACTTCATATAAAGACGTCGCCCATGGGATTAAATGTATGCCGCCAATTTCATCGACGATTGCTGGAATCAATGTGGCAACTAATGTTGCATCTGCTGCATGTAGTAAAACAGCTACACAGACGAGTAACAAAGCCGAAATATACTGCTTGCTAAATATTCCTTGCTCTGAAAGTGAATCGTTGTGCACAAAAGCTGCCAGTAATCATTGAAGCTGAATCTTAATAGCTATAGTTAACTTTAGGTCAAGAAAAAAAGTACTATAGGGTATCAACCCAATCGATCATCAAAATGATAAAGTGACATACGCTCTACGCGGTCTTCTAAAATTAAAAATTGATCCTCCAATTTAACACCCTCATTGGATTTATCCCAACCGACGTAGCTTTCCAGACAAATCACCATGCCGGGTTCGATATGTCCCGGTAAAGGATAATCAATACCTGGTTGGTGATGTGGAATATTGGGAAACTCCCCTGAGATGCCTAGACCATGGCCGATGCAGTAGTAACGACTTTGCTGATGTTCTTCGGGAATTTGCCAGGCTTTTTCAGCAAACTCCCTGTATTCAATCCAGGGTTTTAGCAATGCTGCATTGGTTTCGAGTTGTTCTCGGGCCCGGGCATATAGAAGTTTTTGATTGGAATTCGCTTTGCCATCGCCACACAGAAACGTTCGGGAAAAGTCCACACAATAATTTTCAAAAGCACAGGCATCAGTATCAAGACACAGTAAATCACCTTTTTCTAAAAGCCGCGAACCGGCTTCCTGAAAATAGGGAAAGGTATTGGGGCCGCTTTGAAATAATCGCGTGCAAATATACTGTCCTTCTTTGGCCATTAAATCGTAGTGAAATTCTGCCCAGGTTTCGGATTCTGATTTATCAGGTTCGGCTGATTCTTCCAGCCGTTTGACACCAACTTCAACCCGTTTCATTGCTTCGCGGATGTAAGGTAGCTCGATTGGCAATTTAATTGCCCTGGCAGGTAGCAAGACCTCCTCGGCATTATTAATCACTAAGCCTTCGGCCCGCAAAGCATCGACAGCCATATAAGGAAATCGATCAATGGCGACAGAATCGATTTCAGAGTTATGTGCTTTAATGGTAGCGGCGATTTCGATGGCGAAACGTTTACTGGCTTCGGCAACATAACCACCTGAGCTTTTCATGCATAATCCTTCTGCATGACAAATTTCATCAACAGTGGGTAAATCTTTTGCCAGATGCTCGCAACCGATGTATTCATACAAAATACAAGGACCGTCTTGAAGAAGTAACAAATATCGTGAGGGTGTGCGCTGAGTAAATATCTCCATGTTGCGAGCCCCACAGGCATAGAAAACATCATTGGGATCGACGAGTAATAATGCAGCAACATCCTGTTTATTCATTTCATTGCGAAGATGCTGCTGACGAGCTTGATATAGCTCATAGCGTCTCGATGCTAATGTCTGTAAATCCCAAACCTGTGTGAAATAATCTGCTGACATAGTGTGCCTTCTTGTACACTATTTTAGCTTGAAAAGCTTGTCCCCGCGAAGGCAGAGATCACTGTCATTGCTTAGGTCTCAGTCAATTCAATGAATGATGATCTTATTTAAGATGTATGTAAAAATGGGCTAGTAATTCGACTCCTACTTTGCAGCACTGAAAAGCGGGCCTAGTTGGACAGATCGTGTTCAACACAGTTTAGAAAATGGATCATGGCAATTGAACTCATTGAATCGTTAGAAAAACCGTTGATTCCTCCACTCTTTTATCCCCGAATGGGGACTATCGTTCGGTCGGAATGACAAGAAGAGAGTTTTACTGTTTCGCTTGGAAAATTAATCCGCCACAATCTGCTGCCAGGCTTGATCAGCTTCAATCTTATAAGACTCGAAGTTTCCATTCAGCCAGCGACTACGGCCGCGGGCAGCATAAAATAAATAAAGTTGGTCGCCAAAGATTTCCCAGTGAGTGCCATCGGTCTTAATCAATCCTTCTCCCAGACTTAAGGCATTGGCACAATGGCCGTTATAAGCAGGTAAATACTTTTCAGGGTCAGCCGCAAACGCATCCGCATTCTCCTGACTGGCAAATCGCCATTTCGCCCCTTTATGTTTGACTGTATATTTTTTCGAACCCTCAATGGCTTTGTGCTCGGTGGCCGCATCTTCGGTGTGATAAGCATAAGTATCATGACCATCAATCGCGATACCACCAAAGGTGCTTTTACTGACGGGTTCAGCAGCGAATAAAACAGCACTGAAACTAATTAAAGCCAGGATGACTAAACGATAAAAATTTAAAGGTATAGTATTCATAAATATATTTTCAATTTTGTACGAACATTTAGTCAGTTGTATTGGAGGAAAGTTTATCATGACAGGATTGACAACTAATCTTTACTATGTGTAAGCTAATCACTTAGGTCGTTCGAACCTAGCTCAAGTCTGCAGGCAGTGAGTCAAAATGGTGTGTGCAGAGCCAATAACTTTTAAAAGGTAATGCTTTGAAAGACTTGAGACAATCAAACCTGAAAAAATTCTCTCCTAGAGGAACCTGTTACACGGTTTTTGGAGATGCTAAGCCTGTGATTGTCTTCATACATGGCGTAGGAATGAACCAACAGGTTTGGCAGCCACAAATTGATTACTTTTCTAAAAATCACACTGTTGTCGTTTACGATATGTTGGGTCATGGTGATAGCCCTATGCCTGTTGAAGATGCGTATTTAATGGATTACTCAAATCAGCTAGTGGAATTGCTCGAGCATCTCGATATCGGTCAGGCTATTCTGGTCGGACATTCAACGGGCGCCCTAATCAGTGTTGAATTCACGCTACAAAATCCTGGCAAAGTTTTGGGTTTAATACCGCTCAATATTGTCTATAAGCGTGATACTCAGCAGAGTCAAAATGTACTAGCTAGAGCGAATCAAGTGTTGGAACAAGAGCAACTAATAGATATTGATATAACGTTGGATCGTTGGTTCTTGAATAAAACAGACCAAGCCAGTCTTAACAAGATCGCAATCATTCGAGATTATTTGAGTCAAGTGAATCCGGTCGGTTATGGACGAACATACAAGATGTTTGCGCAATCAGATAAAGTATTTGTTGGAAGACTTGGTCACCTACAAGCACCGGCTCTTTATTTAACAGGAGAAGATGACCCGAACTCAACATCATGGATGTCGCAGCAAATGGCGCGGGAAACACCAAATGGGCAAGCAATATCCATTGCAAATGAGGCTCATATGATGGCATATATTAGCCCTGAGAAAGTCAATCCGATTATTGATCGGTTTAGCAGAGAACTTTAGTAAGGATGAGACGATGAGTCAGACATTGGACATTAGAGAATTCAGACAAACCCTGGGTGCTTTTTTAACCGGGGTTACAGTGGTGACGACTATTAATGAACAGGGCGAACCGATTGGTTTTACTGCCAATTCGTTTACATCAGTTTCACTTGATCCACCGTTAGTGCTGGTTTGCTTGGCCAAAACCTCGGGCAATTGCGACAGTTTTGCCAATAGCAAAGGCTATGCGATCAATATTCTGGCGGAAAATCAGCAAGACGTTTCCGGAACGTTCGCCAGTCCGATTGCAGACCGATTTGCTAATGTCGGCTGGGATAAACAGGAAACAGGCAGCCCAATTATCGATAATGTTGCGGCCTGGCTGGATTGCAGTATGCATGAAGTGGTGGACGCGGGAGATCATCTGATATTTATTGGCCATGTTCAAGCTTTTGGCAACACAACGCAGGCACCGCTTGGTTATTTACGTGGCAATTATGTACGTTTTGCCTTGGAGCAAGAAGCGGCTATGGCAATGGAGAATCCGGATCAACAAACCTCTGTTGGCGCTATTGTTGAGCAGAATGAGTCTGTATTCTTGGTCGAGAAAGACGGCAAATTGCAATTGCCGCAGGCAGCAAGATTAGGTAATGAGCTGGACGAATTAAGTTTACTAGGCAAATTGAACAAACTCGGTCTACATACCGATGTAAATTATCTGTTTGCGGTCTATGAAAACAAAAAATCCAAGGAACTGTCCATTTATTATCGAGGCCAGGTTGCTGACAGTTCACAAATTACTCAAGGTCGTTTTTACGCCTTTGACAAAATTCCATTCGATAGATTACCGGACGAAGCCACTCAGATCATGCTCAAGCGTTATATCGATGAGCGTGAGCAGGATGCGTTTGGAATATATGTAGGTGATGAAAAGAAAGGAGCGGTTGAGCCGCTGGCAAATTCAGGAGATGAAAAATGAAGTTTTCACTATTCGTGCATATGGAGCGTATTAATCGCGACCAAACTCAAAAACAACTTTATGATGAACTGATCGAATTGTGCAAATTGGCCGATCAATCAGGTTTTTGCACTATTTGGACTGGCGAACATCACGGTATGAATTTTACTATTGCGCCAAATCCGTTTATTAATCTAGTGGATATTGGTCGCCGTTGTCCAAATGTGCGTTTGGGGACGGGAACAATCGTTGCGCCTTTTTGGCATCCAATAAAATTGGCAGGTGAGGCGGCCATGACCGACATTATTACTGATGGGCGCTTGGATATTGGTATTGCCAGAGGTGCTTATTCATTTGAGTATGAGCGTGTCGGCGAAGGTATAGATGCCTGGGGAGCGGGTCAAAAATTACGGGAAATGATTCCAGCAATTCAGGGGCTCTGGCAAGGTGATTATGAGCACAATGGTGAGAATTGGTCATTTCCCAAAACAACCAGTGCACCTAAGCCATTGCAAGATCCACATCCGCCGATTTGGGTAGCGGCACGTGACCCTAACTCCCATGATTTTGCAGTAGCCAATGGTTGCAATGTTCAGGTGACACCACTTTGGTTGGGTGATGAAGAGATTGAGTCCCTAATGGATCGATTTAACACAGCTTGTGCTGATCATCCGGATATTCCACGACCCAAAATCATGCTTTTGAATCATACCTACGTGGCTGAAACTGAGGCAGAAATTCAACAGGGAGCGAAAGACATCAGTCGATTTTATTGTCATTTTGGGGCCTGGTTCAAAAATGAACGGCCAATAGAGCAAGGATTGATCAAAGAATTGGGTGAAGAAGAAATGGCCAAAATCGAAATGTATTCGCCTGCTAATATGTTAGCCAATAATGTAGTAGGAACACCTGAACACGTTATCGAACGGCTTAAACATTTCGAAGCATTGGGTTACGATGAATATAGCTTTTGGATTGATTCGGGTATGAGTTATGAGAAAAAACGGTGCTCGCTGGAATTATTTATTGACAAAGTTATGCCGGCATTTGCCGCATAGGAGGAAAAAATGCAAACATTTAAACATTACATCAATGGTCAATTCAGTGAAGGCACGCAGCAGTTTGAAAGTTTAAATCCAGCTAACGGTAAACCTTGGGCTAAGTTTCCGGCTGCCACTGAAGGAGAAGTCAATCAGGCAGTAGAAGCGGCTGATAAAGCACTATTTAATAGCGAATGGTCGGCAATGACCGCCACTCAACGAGGAAAATTACTACGTAAATTAGGTGATTTAGTCATTGAACATGCTCATGAACTGGGTGACCTTGAAACCTCCGATAGCGGCAAGCTGGCGAAAGAAACACGAGCGCAATCAGCTTATGTGGCGGATTATTATCATTACTATGCTGGTTTGGCTGACAAGATTCAGGGTGAAGTGATTCCTATCGACAAGCCTGATTTACATGTATTCACCACCCGCGAGCCAGTTGGCGTGGTCGCTGCGATTGTTCCTTGGAATGCACAAATGTTCTTGGCAGCGACCAAAATTGCTCCGGCGCTAGCGGCTGGAAATACGATAATCATCAAAGCATCGGAACTGGCTCCAGCGGCAATGCTTAGATTTGCTGAATTAGTTGACCAAGCTGGATTCCCTGCTGGAGTGGTAAATATTATTACTGGCTTTGGAGAGCCCTGTGGTCGCACTTTGACCTCGCATCCAAAAGTAGCAAGAGTTGCGTTTACTGGTGGTCCTGAAACCGCTAAGCATATTGTTCATAATACAGCCGAGAATTTTGCCCATGTGTCGTTAGAACTTGGTGGAAAGTCACCGATGATTATTTTTGACGATGCCGATCTGGAAGGTGCGGTAAATGGAATAATTGCCGGTAATTACGGTGCATCAGGGCAAAGTTGCGTAGCTGGTTCACGTGTATTTATCCAAAGTTCTATTTATGATCAGATTTTGGAACAGATTAAAGAGCGAGCAGCGCAAATTGTGATTGGTGATCCACTTGATGAAAATACTCAGGTAGGGCCTCTAGCGACAACTGTGCAAGTTGAGCGTTGCGAACGAGTGATTGCTAATTCGATTGAGCAAGGTGCAACATTAATTTGTGGTGGTAAAAAACCTGAGCACTTATCAGAAGGATGGTATTTTGAGCCAACTTTGTTGTCTTGTCCTGATCAGTCAATTGAATCAGTCAGAACAGAATTTTTCGCTCCAGTGATCAGTGCGATTAAATTTGATACCGAAGAACAGGCCATAGAGATGGCCAACGATTCACAATTTGGCCTGGGTGCAGGTGTGTTTACAGAGAATCTGGCACGTGCGCATCGTGTTACTAAACAAATTCGCTCGGGCATCATTTGGGTCAATACGTATCGTGCTATTTCTCCACTTGCACCTTTTGGCGGTTTTAAACAAAGTGGTGGTTCACGCGAGGCGGGTGTTGATGTTATTTATGATTATACCCGTACCAAAACCACCTGGATTAACACATCAAAACAACCCATGGCGAATCCTTTTGTGATGCGCTAATCGAAGTTTGTAATCAATCAGAATTCCAACATCTCTAAATTTACTCATATCGTCGCTCCCGCGAAGGCGGGAGCCTAGAAAATCAAAGCTTACTAGATTCACCCATAGGGCACTAAGCCCGCCTGCGCGGGAATGACGGGTACTGACAAATCAACTGAAAGGAAAATTCCGATAAATTGAGCTTTGTTTCTCAGGATGACAGTGTGCTTGCAATTGAGACACAGTTATAGCAAGCTGATTAAACTTAAATCTAAAGGATAAGATCATGAGTGACCACATTTATAAACATATTCGATTAACCGGAACTTCAAAAGTCAGCAGTGATGACGCGGTTAAGAATGCCATCGCCAAAGCGTCTGAAACGGTAAAACATATTAATTGGTTTAAAGTGATTGAAACCCGAGGCCATGTTGATGAAGACGCGATTCAATATTGGCAAGTGACTGTCGAAGTAGGATTCAGACTCAAAGATTAATTGCTGATCTGATGAACAAAATCGCTTTCCAGGGTGAGTACGGGGCCAATTCGGATATGGCCTGCCGTGATATGTATCCGAATTTGACGCCGTTACCTTGTCGTACCTTCGAAGATGCTTTTAATGCTGTTAGTCATGGTGAAGCTGATCTGGCCATGATTCCAATTGAAAATACTATTGCCGGAAGGGTTGCTGATATTCATTTACTTTTGCCGGAGTCGCAATTGTATATCGTGGCAGAATATTTTATGCCGATTCGGTTTCAATTAATGATGTTGCCGGGTAACAAGGCTGAACAAATTAAAACCGTTTATAGTCATGTTCATGCCCTAGGACAGTGCCGAAAAATAATTCAACAACGTGGCTGGCAGGCTATCGTGGCAGGAGATACGGCTGGGGCGGCAAAGTTTGTAGCTGAAAAAGCCGATCCAACTTTGGCTGCAATTTCACCAGAATTAGCGGCTGATTTATATGGCTTGGAAATTATCGAACGTAACATCGAGGACAACGAGAATAATGTGACTCGCTTTGTGATTTTAGCCAAAGAGAAGAGCTTTGTTGAACGAAGTGAAGTGAGCGAAACCATTATCACTACTTTTGTGTTTAATGTTCGAAATATGCCAGCAGCATTGTATAAAGCCATGGGTGGTTTTGCGACTAACGGAGTCAATATGACTAAGTTGGAAAGCTATCAGCTCGAGGGTAAATTTACTGCGACTCAATTTTATGCGGATATTGAAGGTCACCCGGATGATAAGCCGGTTGCGAATGCACTAGAAGAGTTAGGGTTTTTTTCAACTCAGCTTCGTATTTTAGGTGCTTACAAGGCTCATCCATTTAGGCTTGAACAATAGCAGTGGTGCCAAACAAGTATGGATTGCTGCAGTCACTCATTAAATTCGTTCCTTTGTACCCATTCGGGCACAAAAGCAGGGCGAAGCAATCCAGACTGAAACGATGCAATGATAAAAAAGTTTGGTCAGTTAGATGCTTCTTTCCATGCAGCCGGAGGGCAGGAAGGTATAGAAAAATTAGTCAGAGAATTCTACAAATTGATGGATGAACACCCTGACGCTAAAATCATCCGGGCTATGCACCCGGATGACTTGGAGCAATCAATTGACAAACTCTCTCGATTTTTATGTGGTTGGCTAGGTGGTCCAAGACGCTACCAGGAGAAATATGGTTCAATTAGTATTCCCGGCGTGCATTTACACTTAAGCATCGGAGAAGCTGAAAAACAGGTCTGGTTATTTTGTATGGAACAGGCGATTGCTAAACAAAACTATAGTCCTGAATTTGCAGACTATTTATTAGCTCAATTAAGTATTCCGGCAGAACGAGTCCGGCAAGTTTGTGCGATTAGAGGAGAACAAAATGGCTGAATATGTGCAATTAAAATACTATTTTGGTAAAGATCTGGCTCAACTTTTATCCAAAAAAATAAAACCGATTTATCCACAGTTTAAATCCAGGTCATTTATAAATAGAGTGGCTAAACAAGTTGATGACGTTGAACTTAAAGCCAGGGTCCAGATCATTACCGATGAGTTAAAAGAAGTCTTGCCAGAAGATTACCTCCAAGCCTGTGAAATATTAAAACAGTGCTTAGGCCCTGAAAATACCGAAGAGACGGGTATGTTCAAAGAATATTATTGGGTTATGCCGATTGCTTTGTTTGTTGAAAAATATGGTCTCGGTCACTTTAAGGTATCAATAAAAATGATTGAAGAAATTACCAAGCGCAACACCGGTGAGTATGCGATTCGACCTTATATCATTAAATATCCCAAGCAAACTTTAACGGTGATGAAGCGTTGGTCAAAGAGTAACAACGTCCATTTAAGACGTTTAGCCAGTGAAGGATTACGGCCCAAATTACCTTGGGCAAAAAAGATGACCCTTTATAGCGATGATCCTTCACCGATGATTGAGGTTTTAGAAAATTTAAGATCTGATCAATCTGCTTTTGTGCGCAAATCAGTCGCTAATCATTTAAATGATTTATTAAAGGAGAATTATCAGTACACATTTGAGTTGCTTAAAGCCTGGAGTAAAGGTGCTTCTGATGAAACCCGTTGGATTATTAAGCATGCATTACGCAATGAATTAAAGAAAAATAATTTAGAAGCAGTTAAACTGATTCAATGAGTCAAGGATTTATAAAGAAACTCAAGAATAACTACCGTCGAAGAAAGTTAGCTTCATATGGCTTTGTTGAAGAACTACAGTGTCCTAAAGAATCTTATGGCGAAGGAGATGGTAGCTGGGTTTTAAACCCAGAAAAAATAAATTCAGATAGTGTAATTTATAGCTTTGGAATTGGGCGTGACATTTCCCTGGAACTTGAGTTGATTGAAAAACACAAGGCCCAAGTACATGTATTTGATCCGACACCAGTATCACTTGAATGGGTTGCACAGCAAGAATTGCCTGGGCAATTAGTTATTCATGATTACGGTCTGGCTGCTTTTGATGGTGATCTTGAGTTTCAGATGCCACGTAAACAAACCGGTGCACATTTTAGTCCTGTGCAACGCTACAAAAATAGCTCATCAGGTCTATATAAAGCGCCTGTTAAACGTTTAGTAACAATTATGAAGCAGTTGGAGCATCAATATATTGATTTGCTCAAAATTGACATTGAAGGGGGTGAATACGATGCTATAGATGATTTCTTAAACGAAGATGTTTCAATCAAACAATTGCTTGTAGAGTTTCATCATAATTATGAAACAATTTCATTGCAGCAAACTTTGGGTACATTGTCACGCCTCGAGTCAAAAAGGTTCAGAATTTTTTCGATTAGTCAGCGGACTTATGAAATATCAATGCTTAAACAGTAAATAATATGAGCGATTCACAAATACTCTTATTTTTAATTACATCCATCCTATTAATAATTACTCCTGGACAAGCTTTCATGTTGGTCATGACACGTTCAATTGCTATGGGGAGTAAGGCGGGACTCGCTACTATAACTGGAGTAAGTAGCTGTTTGGTTATACATGGTTTTCTAGTGGCGTTTGGATTAGGTGCATTGCTGCAACAGTCAGAAACACTATTTACCACAATGAAAATCATTGGTGCCTTTTGTTTATTATATCTGGGTGTGAAAACATTTCTAACTAAGCCAATCCCTATGGATATTAACGAAACAAATCATATACCCGTTCAGCGATTATTCTTCGAAGGATTAATCTCGAATTTATGTAATCCAAAAGTGATCATTTTTTACATTGCATTTTTGCCCCAGTTTATTGCTATTAATAATCCTCATCCACTGAAACTTTGTTAATACTGGGCATAGTGTTTGCTGTGATAACCTTTTTTCTAATTGGTGGAATTGGTTTACTTGCTGGAACACTGTCCGGCTGGTTGCGTCAAAACCAACCCGTATAATCAGTATTAAACAAAATCAGCGGCATTATATTAGTTGGTTTTGCCATACGTCTTTTTGTAACGGAAAGAACTGGATGAGAATTACAAAAATCAAACTAATTACACTCAGTACCATCTTGAATACTCGAATTATTTATTAGGTAATTTATAAAATCTCGAGCAAAAACACACTAGCAAACCCCATATGGCGTTCCTAATGGATTCTATAGGCACATCAATTTTAGTATTTGTGTAATTTATAGGGACTTCAGCATAATTAAAATTTTTTGCCCTGAATTTGATTTCGGTTTGAAAAAAATGCCCCTTAGAAATAAGTTTATTTTCGATGAGTTGCTTTAATACATCTTTTTTAAATGCCTCAAAACCCGATGTTGAATCGTTATATTTCATACCCAACAAAAAGTTGGCCAGAAGATTGCCAGCTTTGCTATAAAATAGTCGGCGACGGCTAAGTTGTACATTTGAGTTACTACTAAACCGATACCCAAACACACAATCATATCCTTTAAGAAGTTTGTTGATTACTTTTGGAATATCAGATGGAAGATGAGAGAAGCCAGCATCCATTTCCAGAATGAAATCATTATTGCTCTCGATCGCCGCTCTAAATCCGGTGAGATAAGCGTCTACTACTGATTTACTTTCAGCACACCATATTAGTTTAATACGTGAGTCTCGTTTTTGAAGAGATTCAATAATCTGTAGACTATTATCAATGCTATTGTTGTCAACGATGAATAGAACGCTAATCCTTAATGCTTTTTCTAATGGTGAAATATTCTTAATTATGTCCTTGTAAAAGGAGATTAATGTTTCAGACTCGTTTGCTACAGGAATAACAATAGCCAAGGATTGTTTGTTTTCGTTTTCTATTATGAATGATTCTTAAGATTGAAATCAAAAGTCGAAATTTTATGTGAATTTAGATTATTAATCTGGGATTAATGATTTCGTTATCAGCTTTGCACAGATGTAAGTATAATCAATTGTAGATGCTTCAAAGAATTTTGTTTGTAGGAGCATCACCTACTTAAGTTGAATTTTTTAAAATCTCTAATGGTCTTTTCAATATTCAGAAAAGTATTTCAAGCAAAACAAAATAGAGTTAGTCGCGAAGTTTCGTATTTGGGTAATCGGTGCGAATTATAAATTAACTTCATCCAAAGCAAATAGTTTGAAAAAAATTACAAAACCAAAGGGTCATGTTAGTTTTTCAGTGCTGGTGATAGCTGTGGTGATAATTCAAGGAGGAATTCTTGCTTTCTCACAAACACAGATTTTAAGTGTGTTTCATTATCTTCAGACCAGGACTTCGGCTGCATTTGCAATGACTTCAGTCCTTGGGTTACTTGCGTTAACAATTTTAATATTAGTAGGCTTATTTTATTGGCGTCATATATTGATGGCAAACTGGTGTAAGTTTTGCCATGTTCTCATCAAAATGTCCAAGCTAAAATTTGTAATAGCAATAGTCTCATTAATAGTCATTGGGCGAGTGCTTGTTCTTATTTTAGACTATTACCCAGTTAGCGACGGACTTTGGTTTCATCTGGCTGCACAATCATTATCAGAAAATAACATTTTTGGTCCACACGGCTTACCCAGTGCTTATCGTTTTCCTGGTTATCCATTTTTAGTATCGCTTACTTATCGATTGTTTGGGCCTAACCTATTTTTAACGTGGTGTTTGGGGCTTGCCGCATCTTTACTCATCGCTTTTACAGTTCATGGCATCGCCACAAGGCTGTATAACCATGATGTGGCACGATTGGCGACTTTTATTGTCTCGCTTCATCCCGCATTAGCTTTATACTCGGGAACGGCGATGAGTGATGTGGTATTTACAGCGGCCACATTACTTGTGATCTATTTTGCATTATCGGCTTTTTCATCAATCTGGCAGACAGCATTGCTAGGCATATTACTAGGTGGTGCAGTATTTATAAAATCAACCGCACTGATATTAGTTATTGTCGTTGTAGCGATTCGGAAATTCCAATTGAACTCGTGGAAGGCTGTATTTCTTCATACGATTATATTGTTATTGACATTGCTAATGAGTATTTTGCCTTGGAGTCTACGTAATTTACATACGCTAAACACTCCAGCTTTAAGTACCAATTTAGGTAAAAATTTATTGATTGGTAATCACTCACAGGCCACAGGAGGTTGGACACCTATCGCCCATTTTGTTAATGAACAAGAGACTGTGATTGATTCTGAACAGAAACTTGATCGCTATACTCGTAATGAAGCAATTAGTTATATTCTGCAGAATCCACTTGATTTTATCGCCATGATACCGAGAAAAATCGCTAGATTTTACACAACGGATAATAGCGCCGTGACTCTCTATTACCAGGGGGCGCAGCAGAATACTTTGTATAGCAAATATGCACTTTATGCTCTGTGCCACATAGCACATACGATCTTGCTAGTATTATTCCTGCTTAGGTTAATGGACATCATGAAAATCGACAAAAGACCTTATAGGTTACAGTGGATACCATGGATAAACATATTCTTGCATACTCTCATTATTATTATCTTTTTTGGGTCAGACAGATTTCGTTTACCTATTATGCCGTGGATAGTAATTGAAGTATGTGCATATTTGGTGTTTATAACTTTTAGTTTGAATAAAGTCCGTCAATGATTCGCAACGGCCAAGTTGAAAAAATCTTTAATGAATTTATTAGCGTTTGTGTAAGGATGAGGCTATCACGGGCTTGTCCCGGCTCTTCAACACTATAACTCAATGCCGGATTTACCCAGGGAATCTATGAAACACATAAAAATGAATGAAGAAAGTACAATGTATTGCTTGGTAATATTTGTAAGATAGCGCAGAGTATTAGTAACACAATTATCGGATATATGTCATGAGAATAGTTGAAGCCCCTGCTGGCATTAAGCCAGGTAAATACTTTACTGGTCTGGTTAATTTGTCAAAGATCCTCGAAGGGACAGAGGGTGATCCGATTGAGCTTTATCGAGTGACATTTGATGCTGGTGCCAGAACCGATTGGCATGCCCATCAGGGATTGCAGGTGTTATATGTCGAGTCAGGTGAATGTAGATTACAAAAAGAAGGAGAACCTGTGCAGAATGTGCAAGCAGGTAACGTAATTTTGATCGACGCAGATGAAAAACACTGGCATGGTGCTAGCCCAAAAGGTGAGATGATCCATATTGCGATCGGTTTATACGAGACTACAAAATGGTTTGATGAAGTTACCGATCAAGAATTTTCTGGGGAGGTTTAGTCTCGTCCAGTGGAGACTCAACAGGTTTATAAGTTACTAGCTGATTCAGTTTTAGTCATTCATTTTTCTATCGCAGCATTTATCGTTATTGGCCTACCGCTGATCATCATCGGTGGATTTAGAAACTGGCGGTGGGTACGTAATCCCTGGTTTCGTTATGCTCATTTAATTGGCATTGGATTGGTGGTGGCGCAGACATGGTTGGGCCTGATATGTCCACTTACTCATTTGGAAAATTATTTAAGAGTTCAAGCAGGTCAGGCAACTTATCCCGGCAGTTTTATCGCTTATTGGTTGGGCGAAATTCTTTACTATGATTTACCCATTTGGGTGTTTGTAGTGTTGTATTCATTGTTCGGGTTGCTTGTTGCTGTCTGCTGGTTCAAGGTTAAACCTCGGGCATTTGCTAAACACTAAGAGTTTTGTGTCATTTAGTGGCGTTTAACCATCGTATTTGGTGGCAAATGCATCACGCAGCAGAATATAAAAAGATTCTTCATCGATGCCTGTTTCATCGCCAAGTTCAGTAATAGCCGTAATAACATGATGACGATCAATTTTGGCGGCAAAGCTCTTGTCCTTGTGTACTTTTTTGCGAATTGATTTGGGTTTCATAGCACCGTAGGAGCCGACCATTTTCATGTAGGCATAAAGCAATCCACTGAATTCATCACAGGCGAATAATGTTTTGGATAATAACGTTGGGCGTGGTGAATCAACGTTAATATGACCTTTGATAGCAATAATAACCTCATCATCAACACCAAGCTCGTCTTGCAATTGATCATAACGATGCGGATGTTCCTGCGGCCATTGGTCGTAATCCCAATCATGCACAAGTCCAGTAATATAATAAGTGTCTTTGTCGTCGATATTTAAATGATGGGCTACGGCTTCCATGGCGGTACCGACCATTTCACCATGATGGCGCTGATAGTCATCATTGACATATTTATGTAAATAATTGGTTGCTTGTTCTCGCATAAGTACTAGTCGTTCTGAGCCTGACCGCTTAGCGTATTAATTGAACCACTCACTGTCAATCTGTTTTAGCGCTATAATTTATGGGCCCTCTGATTAAGTCGCTAATGAGCACAGTTTTTCGCAAATGGATGAGATCGCTAAGCGCAGTAGATAAGTTGCATGCTGTAGCTATACAACGAGTGTTGCAACGACGCGAGTACGCCATTTGCGGTAAACCCGTTAGGGACGCGACATTGAGCGTCATCTACGGCGTTATATTGCTGATCAAGGGAATAACCCTTAATGGCGCAACGTGCCTAGTATCTAACACTCAATGCACACTTCTGCGCCACTATGGACTTAATCAGAGGTTCCTCAACCATGCCGTATTTTGTTAAAGCTAGCAGGCGTCAATTTATTAAATCCTCTACAGCACTGGGTTTAACCGGCTTAATTCCTATTTACGTTAGCTCTAATTCTAGTGAGCTGATTACTAAAGCAATTCCATCAACCGGAGAACAGGTGCCCATTATTGGCATGGGGAGTTGGTTGACCTTTGATATTGGTCATGAACAAAAACTGCGTGATCAACAATGCAAAGTGCTGGCAAAATTTTTCGAATTGGGTGGGACGGTACTTGATTCTTCACCTATGTATGGTTATGCAGAAGAGGTAATAGGAGATTGCCTCAAACATACTGGAAGTTCTGAATTGTTCTCAGCGACCAAAGTCTGGACGCCACTTAAGAGAATGGGAATCGGCCAGATTGAGGATTCGTTTGAACTGTGGGGTATCGATAAATTCGATTTGTTCCAAATACATAACCTGGTTGGTTTTGAAAAACACTTGGAAACCTTGCAAGAGCTAAAAGTCAACAATCGAATTCGTTACCTTGGCGTGACAACTTCCCATGGGCGTCGGCATCGTGATCTTGAAAAAATTTTACTGAATACACAAATGGATTTCGTCCAGCTTACCTATAATGTTGTTGATCGGGAAGTTGAGCAACGGCTATTACCTGTGGCTCGGGAAAAAGGAATAGCTGTTATTGTCAATCGCCCCTTCAGGCGTGGGCAATTATTTGATCGATTCGCTCATTATCCATTACCAGTTTGGGTACAAGATTTTGATTGTACAAACTGGGCCCAGTTCTTTTTGAAATTTATTGTCTCCCATCCGGCAGTAACTTGTGCAATTCCAGCAACAACTCAAGTTGAACATGTCGTTGAAAATATGGGTGCACAGCAGGGGCGATTGCCTGATGAAAAAATGCGGAAAAGGATGTTAGCTTATATTCGTGACCTCAGTTAAGCATCTCTGCTAAATGAAGAGAGTATTGTATTTGCCGCGCAATCAAAAAAAGACTTGTGGCGTATTTATCTGTACGGCTTAATTGTTTTCGGCGAAACTCAAGCGGATAAATACTATCTTTCACTGATTAGTCATTTCGACAAAATTGTAACAAACCCTTATTTATATCAGACAGTTAATCACATAAAGCCTGAATATCGACGATGTGTTTGTGGTTCAAACAGTATTTTCTATCGAATTGTCGATGGAAATATAGAAATCATGGCTATTGTTGGTCAACAAGATTTACAACACGGGTTGCGATCCATTAACGTGCTCTACCATAAAAACCGATACGCTCTTGCTCAGAGAACACCACATCCGGTTGTTGATAGTAAGAAAAAACGGTGATGATTCGTTCCTTGTCTCCCACTACAGGGGTCACTCTATGAGCGGTGTTCTTACCTTTGAATACATTCAAGGTACCAGCTTCGAGTTGTAATAGTTTTTTATCAGGATCCTGATTATTTAATAATCTGACAACACCTTCATAGTTGGGATCGTCATCAAAGCGCAAATCGGTTCGATATTCAAAATCACCTCCTTGTGCAGGTGATTGTAATAATAACGTTGTAGTAAACTCGGAACGATCAAAATGCCAGTTGAGTGCCTGGCCATCACGATAAGCCATTACATTTACGCGTGCCAATGGATCAGCCATAGTATAGAGCGTTTCTTTATCCATTACCCTGGCTAGAAATTCTGCAAATGCAGGGTATTCATAAACTTTGATTAAAACGCTGTTTTCAAATTGATCGGCACAGATTGTGCGACTTGAAGTCAATTGCAGCTTCAGAGCAGGATGATCATCATCAAGTTCGGGAATTGTTTTTTTAAAATAAATATTATGTTGTCGCTCATGTAAAAAAAAATCTGCATCTAGCAAGGGTTTGACTTCATTGACGGCTTGTTCGATAGCATTGGGTAAAAGAAACCCTTCCAAATTAAACATGCCATCAGTGACTAACTCGTTTTTACAGCGATTAATTAACTCTATTCCGGCTTGACTATCGAGATAATCAAGCGGAAATTTTTCCAAATTAATTATTGTTTTCATAGTCATCTCTTTAATGTTCGGATAGTTGTTCGGCAAGGTCGATTAAACTACTTACTGTAATCGTAGGCTCAATACCCCAGGGATCGAATACAATTTTATTTGATCGCTGTACCCAGGCCGCTTTAATACCCATATTAATCGCGCCAATTACATCAAATCCATTACTTGAGATGAGCCAGGCATGATTAGCTTCAGTTTCTGTTATGTTCAAAAAATGTTGGTATACATCGGGATTAGGTTTGAATGTCTGCACATCATCAACGCTGACAACACCCAAAAAATAATCTCGAATACCTGCATTAGTTAGCAATGTTTCTAGCGCTTCCGGCACTCCGTTGGAAAATGCAAACATCTTAACTCCTGCTGCTTGTAGGGTAGATAACCCATCTTCAACATCTGCGAAAGTTGGTAAAGTTAAATAACCAGCTAGCAGATTATGTTTTTGTTGTTCAGAGATATCCACGTTGTAAAACGAGCAGGTATATTCCAATGCATCTTTTGTGCATTTGGGAAAATTCTCGTACTCGCGCATCAATCCACGTCGGAAAGTGTATTCGAGCTGCTTATCCCGCCAGGTATTAGAAAAGGCCGTGGATTGATCACCGATCATGGTTTCAAGTTGCTGAATCACACCATGCGTATCGATTAAGGTACCGTAAACGTCGAATCCCAAAGTTAGTGTCATCTTTAAATCTTCATGTAAATTGGAGCAATCTTAACACCATCAAAAGTTAGAGTCGTTCTGACTATTCTGTTGTTTCTACTGCTCTGAGAGTACAACGAAATTCATACCCTGGAAAATTTAGTTATTCAGTTCTTTAGTTATCCAGTCTTTGAATAAAATCGCTGCCTTTGACAAAGGGTCACCTGATTTAGGTATGACTAAATAAAGACCTTCTTGCATCGAAATTCGAGTGTCATAAGCAATTTGTAATCGTTTTTTTACCACAGGTGTTTCAAGCAGACTAGTTTGTAATAAAGCAATCCTTACACCCACACAAGCCATTTCGATGGCGGCTAAAGTCGTGTCTACCCAAATGCTATTAGTTTGCAGATGATGGATGTTCGCTTCTGATTGGAATAATTTTTGCCATAAGTGGTCATAACCAAGACTATTAATTCGTGCTCGCTGTGCCAGGTCTGAAACATTATTAGCTAATCCAAACTGTTTTACGTGTTTAGCACTACACACCGGCACCATATGTTCACTCAGTAATAAAAAGCTATCCGCATCTCGCCAATTTCCGTTGCCTAATCGAAATTCTAAATCCGTTTCTGTGTGTACATGTTGATCTGACCAGATGTCTGAATAAACCCGTACATCAATATTGGGATAATCATTAGCAAAACGATCCAGGTATTGCGGTAGCCATAGCACTGCGTGAGTTACGGGTAATCGTACTGTTACTTGTTCCCTCTTGGTCGCACCAAAAATACCTCGTGTTGAGGCTGTCAGTTCAACAAATGCCGTTTGCACAGAGGGTAAATAAGCCTTGCCTAACTCGTTAAGTATCAGGCTGCGCGGAAAACGATCAAATAATTGGTATCCAAGAAAACTCTCCAGTGATCTAACTCGATGGCTGACAGCAGATTGTGTAAGGTTAAGTTCTTCAGCAGCCGCAGCGAAACTACCCAGTCTGGCAGCGGCTTCAAATGCAAAAAGCGCATCGAGTGGAGGAAGTTTATATTGCATTGGATTTAGCTAAATTAAGCATGAATTATATTCATGCTAAGAGTAAATATAAAGAATTTGTTATTTGCTTATCTTTTAACAATAATAATTGATTAAGATGCCACTTCAGGTGGTTTGTTTTCAAATCTAGCTCAAGGTAAAAACAACAATGACTTTAAAAGTAGGATTTATTGGTTTAGGTAATGTGGGTGGTAAACTCGCAGGTAGCTTGCTCAGAAACGGTATTGATTTAACTGTACGTGATCTGGATAAGGATGTGGCACAACCCTTTTTGGACAACGGTGCTAAGTGGGGGCAAAGCCCTAAGCAAATGGCCGAGAATGTTGATATTTTGATTACATGTTTGCCCAGTCCGGCCGCTAGTGCAGCAGTTATGGAAGCTGAAGATGGTGCCCTAAAAGGTTTGTCGGAAGGAAAAATCTGGGCAGAGATGAGCACTACAGATGAACATGAAGTGCATCGACTGGGTGCGTTTGTCAAAGAAGTTGGCGCCGAGCCTGTAGATTGTCCTGTATCTGGCGGCTGTCATAGAGCTGCAACAGGAAACATTGCAATTTTTGCTGGCTGTAAACGTGAGACCTTTGAACGTATGCTGCCAATATTAACGACCATGGGACGGCGTGTTTTGCATACTGGTGAGTTAGGTTCAGCTTCAATACTGAAAGTTGTTACTAATTATTTAGCAACAGCAAATTTACTGACATTATGTGAAGCTCTAGTCACAGCCAAAGTCGCCGGAATGGACTTAAATACGACTTATGAAGCGGTTAAAATTTCATCAGGTAATTCATTCGTGCATGAAACCGAAAGTCAAGTGATCCTCAATGGTAGCCGTGACATTAATTTCACTATGGATTTAGTCTGCAAAGACATTGGTCTATTTGGTGATATTGCCCGCCGTAACAATGTGCCACTTGAGCTTTCGCCCATCATGGAAAAAATTTTTGCAGATGGGATGCAACGCTATGGTGCCAGGGAATACTCACCTAATATTATCCGCCGTTTAGAAGAAGCCACTGGCGCAGATATTAGAGCACCAGGCTTTCCGCCGGAAATGCTGGACGATGAGCCTGAAGAGCCTGGCTATGAGGTAGTGCCGAAAAGCTGATAACATACAGTGAGCACGGATCAAACAAATGGATAATGCTCCCCAAAATTGGTACAAATGCGATATTGATCGCAAAACGCTAAAGCAACTCATGCGGCGTCAGGATTTTCTACCAACCCTGTATTTTGGCGGTCATTTGTTAATCCTTTTCAGTCTCGGTGCTTTAATTGTTTATGGTTGGGGCCATGCGTGGATTATTCCCATCTTTATTTTATATAGCATCGTCTGGGCGTTCGGTAATGCGGTCGTTCATGAATCTTGTCACGGCACACCGTTTAAAACTCGGTGGATGAATGAATTAATTTTGTGGATATCCGGTTGGATGGTGCAAATGGAGCCAATATCTGTGCGCTGGGCACATGCAGGGCATCATACCTATACCCACTTTGATGAAAATGACAGTGAACTGGCGTTGGCGAATCCGATGACTTGGGGCGAGTTCTGGTTACAGTTGAGTGGTTTGGGTGGTGTACACCGATATTATTTGCAACTATTTGGGTTGTGTTTCAGACGTCCCACAGAGTTGATCAAAGACAGTATTCCAGCCGAACAAATGAATCGGGTATGTTGGAATTCCCGATTCATCGTCGGCAGTTATCTTCTCATAATCGCTTGGTCAATCATTAGTGCAAGCTGGCTGCCGGTGACATTGCTAATTCTCCCCAGATTCATTGGCGCGCCGTTTTATGGAATATTTCGAGTCGCGCAACACACCGGTCTGGCGATGAATATTCAGGATCATCGGAAAACCACCCGAACCTTCTATACCAATCCCATCATTCGCTTTTTATATTTAAACATGAACTATCACGTCGAACACCACATGTTCCCGCTAGTGCCGTTTTACAACTTACCTAAACTACACGAATTAGTGAAAGATCAGTTACCTGAACCTCTGCCGAGTTTACCTGCGGCTTATAAAGAAATTATTTTGGCTGTGAGTAAACAACAAATCGATCCGGGATTTTATATTCCCAAGCAAATACCTCAGCCGGCACAAGCTTGAAACAATCGGTATTAAACATCAGAGCTAATACAACAAATAATCATGCTAGAAGAAGCCAGGCAACGAACTATTGAATTTCAACGTAGACTTAAAGACGCCAATATTGATGTTGCTGTCGTTACTGATGAAAGTTCGATAGCGTATCTTGCTGGTTTCTGGGGATATTTGTCAGTCGAATTTGGCCGCCCAACATTTTTGTTAGTTACTCCTGATGAAGCACCGGTGGTTATTACTCCCTTGATGGAAAGTGAAATGGTTGGTGCCATGACCTGGGTTGAAAGTATTTTGACTTGGGAAGATGCTGGCAATAACCGCTGGGAGCAGGTTTTAGCTAAAGCACTGGATGTGGATTCGAAATCAGCCAAACGAATTGCCATTGAGCATCAGTCTATTCCAGCTATCGTGCGAAACTGGTTTGATGAAACCTTGCCACAGCAAGAACTGTTGGACTTTTCATCGATCCTGGGAGAAATGCGCATGATCAAATCGGCTGGAGAAATAGAAGTTATGCGTCAAGCTGGTGACATCGCCGCAGCTATGATGCAGGCGGCACAAGACTCCCTGGCCGAAGGTGTGCCAGAATATCATGCTGCCCTGAATATTATTAATGCTGGCACGCATAAAGCGGCGAGTTTTTTGACATCCCGCGGTTGGGAAGCTTTTATTTCTCCAATGATTCATAACTTACAGATTATGCAGTCCGGCCAGGATACGTCGATGGTGCACAGACGTGCCAGTGTTAAGACTTTCGACAGAGGCGATCCAGTCTATTTTTGTTTCTGCAACATGGCTCAGTTTAAGCAATATAAATTGGGTTTTGACCGAATGTTCTTTGTTAATGAAGTCTCACCTGCCGCGGCTCAAGTTCAACAAGTCGCTATCGATGCTCAACAAGCGGCGATTGCTGCTATTCGGCCTGGAGTAACCGCCGAGTCAATTGCTCAGGCGGCTGATGAAGTTTATAAGCAACGTGGTTATGCCACTGGATATCGAACCGGACGATCCATCGGTATGGCTTATCTGGAAACACCTGAGTTGAAACATGGAGACAAAACCATTCTCAAACCTGGAATGACTTTTGCCGTGGACGGCGGAATCTCGGTTGATGGGAAACTCGGAGGGCGGATTGGCGATTCAGTAGTAGTGACTGAAACTGGCGCTGATTACATCACCAACTTTTCACGTGATTTGTTAGTTGTTAACTAAGACCTGCTTTTAAAAAATGAAAGTACTCGTAACAGGCGGGACCTCAGGTATTGGTCGTGCCACAGCCTTACTTTTAGTTGAAAAATAGTACATGTGATAGAAAACGAATTGACCCAAGAAAATGACGGGGCTTTGTTCGACGGAAGAAAAAGGAAAAAATTTGGAAAGAGCATCACTTCAAACAAAGACGTCTTTAATAAAGTATGGGACTCAAGGCTTAAGATTTCGAATCTACAAATGCCTTCACAATGGTAAGCCAGAAACTCAGATTCGATCTGACGTTGTTAGCTTTGTGTGCCGAAATAACTGAGCATTGGCTGTTGTATACTCCTTTCTGTCATTCGTTATTATTCACTCCTAGTTTTCCAATCGCAAAAGCGGACAAATTTAATCTAAACTACGGTCGGCATTTGCTAAAATCAAAAGTTGTTCATTAATAACCTAATTTATTGATAGATAAGGGAAGATGGACCGAATCAACTGTTGCCGAACCATCACTCGCAAGCTTGACTGGTTGGCAGAGCGTGAATGTTATGCCTAAAATATGACTGATCAAATATTCATAAATTATCGTCGAGAAGACACTTCGCCTGAAGCAAAGCTAATATCCGATGCTTTGTCCGAAATCCTATCTGAAGAATCAATTTTCATGGATACTGAGACTATCAATGTGGGTGACCAGTGGCCTGATAGAATTCGCTCAGCATTAATTAATTCTCAAACGATTATTGTCTTGATTGGACCTGACTGGTTACGCGTCGGAATGGATGAGTGGGGTCAAAGGCGAATAGATAAAGAATCTGATTGGGTTCGCCAGGAAATCAGCACTGCTCTTTCAGACGAACAAAAGACTGTAATTCCTGTATTAGTCCGTGATGCAACTATGCCTCCAGCTGAGGTGTTGCCTGACTGCATCGCCGCAATAACTAAAAAGCATTTAATTTCAATTAGAAGAGATTATTGGGATCATGATATTGAATTGTTGAAAAAGAACCTTAACAACAATGATTCACTTGAAGATCTTGGGAAAGCGAATCCTCTTCTAAAGCCAATTTAGAAGCATTTGGATGATGAATTACGAAAAATAATGGCAGTAGCTGCAACTTTAGCTAAACTAGATAACAAAAACTATATAGCAACCACAAATTTCGTTAAAGCTCTAATGGTGATTAAGCCCGGTCGCATTTCTGAGTTTTTTGATGCGCTTCCATCCGAGGCGCTGCCTGATGGCGTCCCTACTAATATTCCCATTCGTTTGGAGTCGCTGAAAGAACTTAATTCTTTCTCACCATGCATCAACTCTGCAATGTCAAATTTAACACCAAAGGTTTCAGATACTGATAGGTTATCAAGTGAGGATGTATATATAGATATCGCAAGACATGGAACAGGAAAGTCAACTCGGCTATTACGCAACCATGGAGTTAGCAAAGACGTTGTAGAGCAAATTGTAGGTCAGCTTGGCTGGCAGTTGGTTGAGCGAAGTGCAAACACCAACTAGGCTTTAGCTAACCTAAGAAGATAGTATAATAAGTGAATAAACTCGACGTTCTCCGAGGAGTCCATATATGTGAATGGTTCTGCTTCCTATTTTTCAACTCATATGGTCACCGCTACAATCGCGAGTTATTGAGGCGTTAATTTCTGGTTTGAAGTAATTTTTACAAATTACAGTTAAATAATAAACGTCTGTTCAGGGCAAATTCGGTCAGTCGTTGTTTGACGATATCTAAACTGTGGAAGCTTAGACCCAATCCGACAGAGGCCAATTCTAATGTTTTATCCCAAATTTGACGCTTATTTCTAATCTCGGCTTATAGAAACTGATTATTGTGACTTATCGGAAACTTGTTCTAGCTTTCTTACCACCAGTGATAAATGGCTGCGGCGGATGTAACCCATTGATTCGAGATCGCCTTGTTTTAAAAATCGTCTGGTTTCTCGCATTTCATGTGTCAGTTCTTTGATTTGGTGATCCCATTCTTCGTTTGAGAGGATCAGAAACCACATCCTGACGGTTTGGTAAAACAAGGTGTCAATTTGAGCTTGTAAGGTTGTGTTGGTCGTCAAGCTTTGTAGTGCTTCGTGAAGACCTATATTGAGTAGGCCAAACTGGTAAAAGTCGGGTTGATCCTCAACCTTTTCACAATCAGCAATTAATCGATCAAATATATTGATCGCACCAGCTGCATTTTCTAAACTGGATGACTCACCAAACATTTCAGCCAGCTTCATTCTGACTTTATACACTTCGATTAATCGGTATAAATCTATACTAGTCACAATCGTACCGTGGCCCTGACGACTGTAGGTGAGTCCTTCAAACTCCAGGCGTTGTAGAACGCTGCGGATCGGGGTTCGGCTGACTTGAAACTTTTCGGCCAGCTCTCGTTCCCGTAATTTTGTTCCAGGTGGGTAGACCAGCAAGCTGATCCGTTCACGCATCGTTTCAAAAATCCGCTGGGCTCGAGTGCGGCTGCTAGTTGTTTGCGATAATGCTTTTAAATTATTATCGCTGGATTCAGTTAACTGCTGTGCTGTTTTCATCGATAAATTTAAAATAACTATCGCTATCTATATTGCCACCCGAGAGGATCACGATGGCTGTTTGCTGATTTAGGGAAATCGCTTTTGACAATAATGCCGCTAGGCCGACCGCGCCGCCAGGTTCGACGATTAATTTGAGTTGATGAAAGGCTTGTTTCATGGCTTTAACGACTTCTGAATCAGTCACTGTTAGCCCGCCTGCTAGCAACTGTCTATTGATGGCAAAGGTTTTATACCCGGGTTGCTCGGTAACAATGGCATCACAAATAGAACGGTTATCGGTATTGTTGGCCAGGATAGTATCCGCTTGTAGCGAACGGGCAGTATCATCAAAATCTTCCGGTTCAACGGCATAAATCTGTGTATCTGGATGATAAGAATTCACTGCTGTAGCCACCCCGGCAATTAATCCACCTCCACCACAGGGGCTAAGCACTATATCCGGACTGACATTTAACCAAGACAATTGTTCCACGATTTCAAGCCCTGCTGTGCCCTGACCAGCAATGATCTTTTCATCATCGAAAGGCGGAATAAGGATACGACCTTCATTTTCCTGTATTTCTCTGGCTATAGCAGTTCGATCCTCGTTATAACGATCGTATAAAACCACCTCCGCGCCATAGCCACGAGTATTGTTGATCTTCAGCGGCGGAGCATCTTCTGGAATCACTATTTTGGCAGATACACCAAATATCTTAGCCGCCGCAGCGACTCCTTGCGCATGATTGCCTGATGAAAATGCGACTACACCTCGATTTTTCTCAGTGTCAGTTAAAGTGCTCAGTTTGCTGAGTGCGCCCCTGATTTTAAAGGAGCCGGTTTTTTGCAAGCACTCGGCTTTAAATAACACCCGAGCGTTTAGTTCTTGGTTTAAGAATTCCGATTCCAGTAAGGGCGTATGAGCGATTCTGCCCTTTATTCTGTCTCTAGCGGCTTTAATATCGTCTAAGCAAACAGTCATTCTAGGTTCCAATCTTCAAAGGATTCACTAAACCGCGCAGCAACGCCAACACACTTTGAGGCGTAATAATCCCGGTAGCGGGATTTTCGGCACTGGGGGTATTTTTTACTTCCCAGTAATAACTCGATGCATCAGATTCAACCGTTACTTTATGGGTATTGGCATCGATGTCAGGATCTGCCCAAATTTCCAGCATAGTTTGATCAGCACCAATGCCAGCCAAGCTGATCGCTGCAGCTACATTCATATTCGCCGGGAAATGTCGTGCGGCCTGGCGAACTGACCCGGAATAGATACACAACGCAGAGTCTAAAGTTTCAAGATTTAAATTTTGTGCTTTAACATAAGGCGAATTAGCCAAGCTCATCGGTGGCTTCACAGTTTGAATTTTAACGCTATGAATTTGTCCTTCATTCGTGGCATTAATACCATCAAGCCCAATCATGGCACCTGAAGGCACTAAAATGCGTGCGCCTGTTTGCTTCGCACGCTCTATCAGACTGGGTCGTTCCAATAGCGCTGAACCGGTTAAAACAATCAGCTTTTTGCCCTTTTCAATAGTGGGAACAGCCATCTTATCAAATTCGGATGCGGGTAAACATTCCACAACGATATCCGCATGATTGGCTAACTCGGATAAAGCCAAAACGGGTATTTCAGAATTGCTGGTGATACGTGCTTTATCAACATTGCGAGTTGCCACCGCGCAAAGGTTTATGCCGGGTATGTCGCCTTGACTTAATGATTTGGCCACTCGAGAACCAATTGCTCCCAGACTGGCTACAGCAACTTTGATGGGTTTGTCCATTTGCGGATGATCGATTGATGAATTATTGACAATTGTGGAACTTCGAATAATCCCTGAGATAGGGTAATCGTTTTTGTGCTGCTATAACACTCGCCAGATCAATCTCTGTAACGATCAAGTTTTCAACCTCACCGGCATGGGCTTTTACTTCACCATTTGGTGCGACTATCTTGCTACCACCGAAATAATCAAAGCCGTTTTCGTGGCCGGCATGATTGGCATACGCCAACCAGACACCGTTTTCGAATGCACGTGTCGGCACGAGCTTTTCGGCTACCACTTCCCATTGAGCTACTAATGCCGTTGGTACTAACACTAAGTGTGCGCCATTGGCGGCTACGATTCGGACAACTTCAGGAAATTCCACTTCATAACAGATCATGATTGCAACTTTAATGCCCGAATAATCGAAATAGGTAGCACAGTCACCGGGAGTGAAATAATCTTCCTCAAAACTTCCCGGAGAATTCAGCTGCTTACGATGGTTGGCCAATAACTGGCCATCCGGCGCAACACATGCTGCTGAATTAAATAAGCGCTGCTCAACTCTTTCCGGGTAGCCGTAGACAATAGAGCAATTCGTGTGCGCTGCCAGATCTTTGACAATTTGATAAAAATCACCCTGAGCCGGTTGTGCCAACTTGATTAAATCATCACCAACGTTATAGCCGGAAACAAACAACTCGGGGCAAAGTACCAAATCTAAACTCTCAGCCTCGTTTTGATAAGCGCTGATAGCGGCTTGTAAACGCTGGATTCGTTCATCAACAGTCAAGCCACCACCGGCGGGTTGAAATACACCGATTTTCATTTAAAAAATCTCCTAACGGATGATAAGTGTTTGCGGTGACTGATCAGTGAGTATTTCAGCCCCTGACTCAGTCAGCATGACTGTGTTCGAAATAAAATAATCAACACAGTCGGTATTAGTAAACCATGAGTGAGCATGAAATACCATGCCGGCCTGGAGCTTGCGTGGACTACCCGGTTGCAAACTGGTTACCATGCTGCCACCGGTCCAGCTCGGGGGAAAGCCGATACCCACCAAATAGCCGCAGTGATGACGGCGATAGTGACTAAGCCCGGCGTTGTCAGCGATATCCTGCCAGGCTTGGTACACTTCGCCGGCGGTTATTCCAGGCTTCAATGTATTACAGATTGCCTGCATTCCATCAATAGCCAGCTCAACTGAACGCTCAACATTTTCAGGTGCTGAACCTACATAGACTAACCGACCCATGGGCGCTTGGTATTTACGGTAGGCCGCTCCAATTTCCAGGAACACAGCGTCGCCGCTGTTGAATGCATCACCACGCCAGGTGGTATGTTCTTCCCCGAGGCGCCGGGTTGGACGGACAAAAGGGCCAAACCCAGGGTATTCGCTACCGGCCAGAATCATCGCGCGATGACACTCAGCTGTAACTTCATAATCCGTGGCACCATCTCGAATAGCTTCAATCGCCGCCAAAGTACCAGCATCAGCCGCTACTGCGGCTTTACGAGTATAGTCTTGCTCCAGGGGCGATTTCACCAAACGGATGTCGTCCATTAATCCAGAAGCATCTTTCCAGCTGGCGTTGTCCGCACACTGTAGAACCATTTCATAAATCCGCGGTGTCATAAACAGACTACGCTTTTCGATGCCTATTTTAGAGCTCTCTAAGCCTCTGTCTTTTAGCATGTTAAAGACATAATCAGCAGGTTCTTCCGTGTCCTCATGGCCGTAAAATTCCACATCTTCAAGCTGATTTTCTACTGTGATCTTCTCCATCTTCCGGCACATTAAAGCCAATGGGCCTTCTAGCGGCACCAACAGGATATGACAGGCGAAAAATCCCCAGTGATCGAGTCCGGTAAGGTAATAAATATTCTCCGGAACGCTGACTAACAATCCATCTAGCTGTTCATCAGCCATTTTGTCCCTGACTTTTGCCAGCCTGCTTTTCAGTTCTTGTTGAGGAAACGGTTTTTGCATGATGCTATCCTTACACCGATTAATGAATGAGTAATTTCAGAAAAGGTATACCAATAATTATTTTATTTCAACGCTCATGAATGGAAATTACAGTTAAATAAGGATATTTAGAGACTTACAACTACATATTTATTTTATTGGTATACAATTTAGTATTTAGGAAGTTTCTGTTACAGTTATTTCAGTCTTGAACTATCAGGATCAAACGCTGCTCTAAATTTAACTTCGGCTGAATGTTTCTCACCACCAACATCCACACAAACAAGGTCATCATCCTTGATATTAGATTTATTGATGATGGCTAAAGCGATAGGTCGGTCAATTCGATAGCCGAATGAAGCGGAAGTTGTTTTGCCAATGATAGTGTTACCCAAATAGACTGGCTCATTGCCGATTGGGATAGCGTTATTATCAGTAAAGACTAGTGAAACAATCGCTTTGCTTTGATTCTCTTGTTTGAGTTTGGTCAATGCCTGCTTGCCGATGAATTCTTTGTTGAAATCGATGGCAAACTCCAGCCCCGCTTGTAATGGATTAATATCTGTATCGAGTTCATGCCCGTAAGCCAGGAACCGTTTCTCGATACGCATGGAGGTTTGGGCAAATAAGCCGGCGGGTTTCGCACCCTGGGCTGCCAATAATTCATAGATTGCAGCCGCATCATCTTTTGCACAGGTTAATTCCCAGCCCGATTCTCCGACATAAGATAATCGGGCGGCGCGGATTGCTTTGCTTTCGATTTCAAACTGATCATGATTAAAGTACTTCAAACTGTTTATAGCATCTAAGCTGATGTTATCGGCAATCGTCGATGCGCTTGGGCCCATTAGTCCGATCACGGCAAAGTCGTGCGTTTCATCAACAAAAGTGACACGCTCGTTACTTTCAAGATGTTTTTTGAGCCAGGCCATATCTCTTTTAATTGCTGTTGTACCGACATAGAGTCGATAGCTCTCATCGCTTAATCTCATGACTGTTAAGTCACTCTCAACGCCTCCTCGTTGGTTAAGCATGGTGGTATAAATCATTTTTCCCGGACTGCGTTTCATGTTATTAGAGCAGACACGATCGAGGAATGATTCGGCATCAGGACCGGAGACACGAATTTTGCCAAAAGTAGACAGATCAAAAATAGCAGCATGTTGATGAGCCTGTTTTACTTCTTCACCAACTTGATCAAACCAACACGGTCTGGCAAATGTGAGTTTGGGTTCGGCAAATTTATTAAAATAAAGTGCTCGCTCGTAACCAAAAAATTGCCCAAAATGTGCGTTTTGTTCTAGCCATTGGTGATGTAGAGGTGATTTGCTCAGTCCCCGACTTGAGCCCCACTGGCGTCCAGGAAAGGTGATTTCATAGTGTTTACCCAGTACCTCGGGTACTCGTTCGCTTAATGCTTCAATTGCGCTAAAGCAGCTGGGAAAACGTTTAGGGTCGACTTCATGCAAATCAGTAGGGGTATGGCCATTTACAATACAATGAGCTAACGCCATCCCCGCACCGCCACCTGTGGCTACTCCGACTGAATTCATGCCGCAACCTAAAAATAATCCTCTAGTTTCAGCGCTTTCGCCCAGTAAGAAAGCCCCGTCGGGTGTAAAGCTTTCCGGACCATTCAGTAACATTCTGACCTCTGCCGTTTCCAGGCAAGGAAGCCGATGCAATGCATTGTGCATCATGGGTTCAAAATGGTCCCAATCTTCGGGTAATAATTGAAAAGCAAAATCTTCACCTAAAACTTCCGGATCAGTGGGTTTTCCAATAGGTTCGAAACAACCCACTAACAACCCCCCTGAATCATCGCGGATATATAAATGGGCATCATGATCAGACAATGTGGGTAAATTACCTTCAACACCATCAACGGCTTTGGTTAACAAGTAGAAATGTTCGCAGGGCCACACTGGCAACTCAGCGCCGGCCATAGCGCCTATCCGTTTACTCCAAAGGCCGGTGCACAAAGCGATGGCATCACAACGAATAGTCCCAGCCTCAGTTTCAACAGCCTTGATCTTTCCAGCTTCTGTCACAATGCCGATCACGGCAGTATCTTCAAAGATGCTAGCACCAGCGTTCCTGGCACCTTTAACCAGTGCACTGCAAAGATCTGATGGACTGACACGGCCATCGTCAGGTGACCAAACTGCACCGATCACATCCTCTGCATTCATTAATGGCCATCGTTCATGAGCTTCATCGGCAGAAATGGAGGTGGCTGTAACACCGAATAAATGGGCCAGTGATTCCTGTCGCTTGATATGAGTCAAACGCTCAGGATGGGTAGCAATTGAAAGTGAGCCTTTATTAATCCAGCCGGTCACTTGACCAGTTTCCTGTTCAAGTTGTTTGTAAAGATCAATCGAATATCGAATCAGGTTGGTCATGTTCTGTGTTGATCTAAGCGCGCGCACTTGTGCAGCAGAATGCCAGGTCGTACCGCTGGTCAGCTTATTACGTTCTAACAAGACTGCATCGGAAACACCTAGCTTCGCTAAGTGATATAGAGTTGAACAACCCATGACACCGCCACCAATAACGATAACCGATGCATGGGAAGGAAGATTATTATTGTCCATCAATCAGACCCACAGATTGTTTTTATTAAAAATACTTTGATAATAATCAGAAATGTTTCCGTATCAACAAAATAAATGGGCAATGTACATTACATTGCCCAATGTTAATCTCAGGATGAGTTTTAAGCAGTGAACCACCAGCGTTCTAATGCTTTGTAGCCATCTAATGGCCAGGTGCCGGTCAAGCCTGGGCCATGTTGAACATTGGAACGCCGTGCGTAGACATAGTTTTTGAAGAAGGGCACGATTACGCCACAATCATCACGAATGATCTGCTGCATTTCCCGGTACTGTTCTGCCCGTTTGGCTTGATCAAGTTCTGCTCGGGCTTCCACCAATAGCTTATCGAATCGTTCATGGCTAAAGTTGGATTCATTCCAGGCTGCGCCACTGGCATAAACCAGCGATAAAATCATGTCCGGTGTTGGACGTGCACCCCACTGTGCGAGGCAAAAAGGCTTGTTATTCCAGACGTCAGACCAATAGCCATCAGTTGGAGTTCTGACGATATTGATATCAATTCCTGCCGGTCTAGCTGCTTCCTGATAAAGCGATGCGGCATCGACTCCACCCGTAAACGGGGCATCTGAAACATGGAAATCAACGCTTAGTTTTTCCAGTCCCGCTTGTTTTAAGTGATATTTGGCTTTGTCTGGATCATAGTTTCGTTGTTCCAGATCTGCTGCATAATAAGGCATGACAGAACCTATGGGATGATCATTGCCAATCGCTGCGTAACCGAAACGAATCTTGTCAACCCATTCCTGACGATTCATCGCATATTTCAGTGCCATCTGCACATCCAGATTATCAAAAGGAGCCACATCCATGCGCATTGGCAGGGAAGCGTAAGAAGCACTTTCGGCCTGGTCAATCTCTATTCCGCTTTGTCGCTCCAGCAATGAGACTGTCTTCAAATCCACTTCATCAATAATATCAACGTCACCTGAGACCAGTGCAGTTTGTCTGGAATTTGCATCATTGATGGTAGTAAACAATACTTCATCGAAGTAAGCAGCGTTTTCTTTCCAGTTATTAGGATTTCTTACCAACTTAGTACTGACCCCCGATTCGTGCTGCTCGACTTTGTAACAACCTGTTCCATTTTCGTTAATAACAACACCACCATTACCATCGGCTGGAAGAATGCATAAATGATAATCTGTCATTAAATATGGAAAGTCGGCATTACCGGATTTTAGTTGGATAGTGACTCGGTTTTTTCCATCCGCCTTGATCTCTTCAATAGGTTCCAGTAATGAGGCAACCGCAGAACCGGTATCTGGATTGCGGTGATAATTTAATGTAGCCACCACATCTTCAGCGCCAAAGCTTTTAGCGTCATGAAATTCAACACCATCTTGAAGTTCAAACGTCCAGGTCGATGCATCAGCTGAAGCTTCCCACGATTTCGCCAACTCAGGGCCTAATTCGTTTTCGGCTGTGATTTCAGTCAACATGTTTCGATTAACATGATTCATGTGAATCATGTAGCGAGTATTAGTCACTGCTGGGTCCCAGCTATCAGTGGTTGCGCCATCTGCCATTCCTACTCGCAAGGTCCCGCCCTGCTTGGGTTGTGCATAAGCAAGACTACTCCATAAAGATGTTGCTGCTGAAACGGTTATGCCTGTTTGTAATGCTTGTTTCATGAATTCACGTCGGCTTGTTTGTCTGGATGCTAGTCCTTCATGAATTATTGAAGACAGTTTTTTATCATTACTATGTCGGAACATTTTCAAATCCTCACTTTTAGTCTGTAGTGTTACGCTTTGAATTAGCAAAATCAGGTTAAAGATATAACACAAAAAACACAAATAGTCCAATTTTAATATAAATATGGATCAATTGAGTTATCATAGTAACTATTTATATTTATTAAAAAAATATGAAACTTAGAATTATTCTTTAAGTAAAAAATTAATTAAACACGTTGTCAAACTAGATGACTGAATCAATTAATACTATACTTTTGATCGAATGATCCATCTGAGAGAACAATGCAGACTGAAGTTAGAACAAATTACAATGATGTGCTGGAAATGTTGACTCGGTCGTATCCTGAGTTGAGTCCGCAACTGCAAAAAGCGGCCGCCTATATTCTTGAGAATCCGGGTAATGTGGCGACACTTTCCATGAGAAAAATTGCCAAATCTGCTGAGGTACCGCCTCCTACACTACCTAGGTTAGTCCAGACACTTGGCTTCGAGACTTATGAATCATTTCGAGATATTTATCGGCAAAAGCTGCAGGACCAGGACAAAGGTTACTCAGAGCAAGCGGGTCTTCTGCAACGCTATCACCAGAATAACGATCTTGCACCTTTGTTATCTGCTTTTAAAAAGGCAAATGTTGATAATCTTGAGTATTTATTTACATCAATTGATGCGATAACAATCGATAAAGTTGCCGAGGTCATTCTTAATGCAGAAAAAGTTTACATAATTGGGATGCAGGCTTCATATGCGGTGGCTGCTTATTTTCACTATGTCGGGCGCATGGCCTATCCAAACTGGTATCTGGTCAATAATCGAAATGCCGACATGGCTGAGCAACTGCAGGATTTAAATAGCCAGGATGTCTTGATCGCTATTGCTTCCGAACCGTGCGCCCGTGAAAGTATCCTGGCTGCACAATATGCACAGGAAAAATCCGCGACTGTGATTGGAATTACCAATAGTCGAATCACTCCGCTAGCTGCCAGATCAACACATGTGTTGACTGTGCCGATGAAAAGTCCACAATACTTTGACTCTTTTATTACGAAATTTGCATTGATTGAATTGCTGGTAGGGATTGTTGTTGCCAAGGGAGAAAAAAACGTTGTTTCTAATATCGCCAAAATTGAACAATGCCGCAATGAGCTTGGTGAGTATTGGAATGAAAAGTAATACCTTGCATGAATATCTAAAGTGACACAAATGCTAAAAATACTTGCCTGCCAGATTGATATTCCCTTGATGCAAAACGCACAAGATCGAGACCGGCACCTTGAAAATACAGCGAACAAGATACGAGCAACGCTAGAGCAAACTGATCATGACATGGTCGTGCTGCCAGAATTATCCAGTATTGAATATTCAATCCCAGCTTTTGATAAGTTAGAGCAGTTGGCAGAACCTTTGAATGGCCCATCATATGAAATCTTCAGTGAACTTGCTAAAGAATTCAACGTTTGTATTGTTTATGGCATCCCAAGAAAAGACAAACGCGACTTTTATATTTCACAAGTAGCAGTTGGGCCAAGCGGCAATATTCTCGGTCATTTTGATAAATTGCACATAGCTCAGTTCGGATTTTCTTCAGAAAAAAAATATTTCAACCGTGGCCAGGACTTGTTCGTTTTTGAGTATAAAGGAATCAAGGTGGCACCAATTATCTGTTACGACATTCGAATTCCTGAATTGACCCGAACTTTAGCGCTTGAACATGATGTGCAATTGATTTTGCATTGCGGTGCCTATGGGCGAGACGAATCATTTTATAGTTGGCATCATTTTGTTGTGACTCGGGCATTAGAAAATCAACTTTATATTCTTAGCCTTAACCGGGCCGGAAAAGAATTCGGCAATTCGTTTTTTTGTCCACCCTGGGTCGATGAAACACAGCCCGGCGTTAAGTTTCCAGATACTGATGAGGCATTACAGTCCATAACTATAAAGGCCAAGGCCATTAAGAAAGCAAGAAATCGATATACATTTATTGTCGATAAGCTTGAAGATTACAAGTCATTAGTCGTACGCTGATAGTAAATCAACTGCTTAAGTGCAACTTGAAAGTATAATTCTGTAGCGTCCTTTGCAATGTTTAGATGACAATGAACCATCTGTTCAGCATAATGACTAAAAGTTATAACTTAAGGAGTTGATAATGCTTAAAGGAAGTTGTCTTTGTGGTGATATTCATTACGAGATTACCCAGCTCGATTCGCCGATCGTTCATTGCTCTTGCCAAACTTGTATTAAGGCCCATGCTGCGTCATTTAATACGGGTGCAGGAGTCAAACGTCAGCATTTCAAATGGACCAAAGGTGAAGATAAATTGAGTAACTTTGAGTTATCCCCGGGAAAATTACGTCATTTTTGCTCTCGTTGTGGTTCGCAGTTGATTGCTGAAAAACAAGGCCAGGAAAATTTTATTTTGCGGGTGGCCACTCTGGACAATGACCCTGGGGTCAAACCAGAATATCAAATCTGGAAATCACATGAAAAACCGTGGCTTGAGAATAAAGATAACATTACGGCTTATGATGAGTGGGGTGACTAAACATTATGTTATCCTGAGGCACCCATTCGGGTATAAAAGCGAAACGACGTGAGGATATCCACAAGATTATCCGGACTTCGACTAACCGTTCTCTTTATCAAATTTACTGACTGTCCATGCAGATCCCTCGGCAAGCTCAGAATAACAGTCTTGTTACTGTGGTAAATTAATCGTAATTATGGTTTTCGCTGTTGTCACCATCGCTTTACTATTACTAGTTTACATACCCAGCATGTGGATTCGTTGGGTAATGAAGAAGTATGGTCAAGATTCTTCAGACATACCTGGTACAGGCGGTGAATTAGCTGAACATTTAATCAGCCGTTTCGAATTGGAAGGGTATATTGTCGAGCGAGCAGATAAAATGGGTGATCATTTTGATCCTGACGCCAAGGCGGTTCGATTAACCGATCAGAATTATTCCGGTAAATCACTGACTGCAGTGGCAGTGGCTGCCCATGAAGTGGGCCATGCGATTCAACATTTTAGGCAGGAAAAAATATTCGAGCTCAGAAAAAAATACATTCCCAAAGCTATTTTTTTTCAAAAGCTGGGAGTGATGTCGTTGGCTTTATTCCCGTTTATTGCAGTAATCATTAAAGCACCTGCTGTGATGGTTGCAACAATTGCTGTCAGTTTGGCGTTTCAATTTATAGGCGCTTTGGCTTACTTAATTGTATTACCGGAAGAATGGGATGCCAGTTTCAACAAAGCCTTACCTATTCTGATTGACGGTGAATACATAGAGCCAAACCAGGAAGAGGCAGTCCGAGATATATTAAAAGCAGCAGCATTGACTTATTTTGCGGCAGCTTTAGCGAGTATGCTTAACATTGGTCGATGGTTATTAATCTTAAGACGGTGAGTAAATGATTGAACAAGAAGATAAGATGAGTAAAGTCGCTAATTTACCCTGTTGGTCAGCCAAGCCGGTTATTGAACCGTTATCAGGCGGTATTACCAACCAAAATTTTGTTGTTAATGACGCCAGCGAAAAATATGTGGTGAGGTTGGGCAGCGATATTTTTGAGCATCTGGTCTTGCGTTCCAATGAACTTTGCAGTGCCCAGGCAGCGTTTGAAATTGGTGTGACGCCGGAAATTATTTATCACCAAGATGGCGTCTTGGTCATGCGCTTTATTGATGGTAAAGTTTTTACTGATGAAGACATTCGCCAAGACTACAATTTAGAAAAAATCATAACCCTTTTAAAACGATTTCACCGGGAAATGCCGAAACAACTTGTTGGATATCCGGTCATGTTCTGGGTGTTCCAGGTGATTCGCCATTATGAGCATGTGTTGCGTGTCGGACGTAGTGAACACTTTCACAAATTGCCGGATTTTCTTGATATTGCGCACCAGTTAGAAATTGATGTTGGTCCGGTTGAGATTGTATTCGCTCATAATGATTTGTTAGCCGCTAATTTAATTGATGACGGTAAAAAGCTTTGGTTGATTGATTTTGACTATGCCGGTTTTAACAGTCCATTATTCGATCTGGCTAATCTGGCTTCTAATAACGGATTGTCGGTAGGGCAAGAACAAACAATTCTTGCCGATTATTTTGAATACGAAATCTCGGACCAAACCTGGAAAAGTTACAGTGCCATGAAATGTGCATCTCTGCTTAGGGAAACCATGTGGTCGATGGTGAGTGAAATTCACTCAGAAATCGATTTTGACTATTCAGTCTATACTGAAGAAAACTTAAGCCGTTTTGAGCAGGCTTATGCCGCTTATCAAAATGAGTTTCCATCAGTCTAAAGATTTAGTGCAATCAAATATGTTTGATAGACCATTGTCATCACAAAGCAATCCACTATTGCGGTGCAGATTGGTTTGTGTGCTATTGGTGTTAACGATATTTATAAGTGGCTGTGTCAAGCTACTTACCCCCAGAATTTCCACAGGAATTGAAACGCTTCGGGCAGGGGAATACAAAGTGGACCCTCAGCATACGGTAATCCTGTTCAAAATCGATCATTTGGGCTATGCTAAATTTGTCGGTCGTTTTAACCGATTTGATGCGAGTCTGGATTTTTCCCCAGAAAATATGACCCAGGCAAAGTTGTCTGCCAGAGTTGATATGAGCAGCGTCGATGTTAATTTAGAAAAATTAGAAAAACGTTTACGTGGCAATGCTTGGTTTAATGTCGATAAATATCCTTACGCAACTTTTGAAACTATCAATGCACGTGTAATTGATTCTGATACGGCGCTATTCAAGGGCAATATGACGTTTTTGGGGATTACTTCACCTGTAGACGTATTAGTGAAATTCAATGGTGGTGGTACTAACGTATTAACCGCTAAATACACCATAGGTTTTGAGGCTAGTGCCAAATTTTTACGCAGTAGTTTCGATTTAGATAAATTTATTCCCGCAATTGGTGATGAGGTCGAACTCGAAATTCACGCTGAATTCCAGCGCCAATAACGCCTACAGTTGACTTGATGCTTAATTTTTCTCCGGCTAGTGAAAACAATAAACAGCCTATTTTAGAAAAGCTGTATGATGTTTTTACTGACACTAATGATGTCCTGGAAATTGGTAGTGGCTCCGGCCAACATGCTATTTATTTTGCCAAACATTTACCTGGTTTGACATGGCAAACTAGTGAGTTGGGTGATCATATCCAGGCATTGGAGAAAAATATCGAGAGTTATGCACCAGATAATGTCAACATGCCCGTTGTGTTGGATGTTTGTTCTCATCCATGGCCAATAACGACAGCTTCTGCAATCTTCACTGCAAATACTCTTCACATCATGTCATGGCCAGTGACCGAGGACTTGTTTAAGGGAGTTGGCAGTGTCTTGCAAACAAAAGGATTGCTTTGTATTTACGGACCTTTTAAATATGAAGGGGATTACACCACAGCAAGTAATGCGCGTTTTGATATATGGTTAAAAACTCAAAATCCGGTCAGTGGAATTCGAGATTTCGAGGCGCTTGATGCACTAGCTCAAGCACAGGGTTTAACCTTAATCCATGATTATTCAATGCCAGCAAACAATCAGTTTTTGGTGTTCAAGCGTCATCTTTAATTTTTTGCCTTGATTGTTTTCGATATTGTCCGGGTGTTGCGTTTAAATTTTGTTTGAAAGTTTTACTGAAAGAGATTTCTGATTGATAACCGGATTTTTCAGCAATGTTATAAACCGGCAGGTCAGTAGTACGTAAGAGATTACACGCTTTTTGCAAACGGATTCTAGTTAAATAATCAAACATGGTGGTGCCAACAAGCTCTTTGAAGCGATTCGCTAACGAAGTTCTGGACATGCCGATCTTCTCTGACAAAGAATCTAGCGTCCAATTGTTTTCAGGCTCGTTATGAATCAGCTTTAAAGCCTGACTAATTTTGTTATCGAACAAGGCCTTGGAAAAATTTGATTCATTCTCTGGCGAAAATTCTGTTCGAATTAATTGAATCAACATGATTTCGGTCAGCTTATCTAAGAGCAATTTAGACCCGGGCTGATTATTGGTGAATTCCTCGGTTAAGAAATCCATCGTATATTTAAGGCCTGTGTTTTTTTCCAGCATTTCACTGCGGATCACCACTAACGGTGGCAAAGTAGCTAGCAGAGGATGTTCCAAATCCTGATCAAACTGAAAGTAACCACATAAAAGCATGGTCTTAAATTGCTTCTCCCTTCCTGGCTGGAAAGTCTCTACACTTTTCAAATCGTGATTAGAGCCTTTGGGGATAAAAATAATATCCCCGGGTCCGGCAATATCTTGCTGGCCTTCACACTCAATTACACATTGACCACGTCTCACCTGATGAAAGCTTGAATATTCAAGATCGCGCATTTGAAGTTTCCACGGGGGTTCAAGTTGGTCACAGAAATAGACACTTGCGCGAGCATGGATGTCTCTTAATATGTCTGAAAGTACACTCATAGTGAGTTAATTGTACTATAAGTTTATATATATGTATTATTAATTATAGAAAGTGTTTTTTTAAAAGATAAAATGATCACACTTTAAATCTATGACTCAATGAGGTGCAACATGAAAACGATTAAACAACAATTAGCCGTATTAATACTAATTGCCGGCTCTGTATTTTCAATTCTGGCCATGGCTAGTATCGCCACCGCAACACCTGCTGTTTCTGGCTACGATGTGGTTTCTTATCATCAAGATAGCGGGCCGGTTAGAGGTGACGGTTCATTTGTGAGTGAACACGACGGTGAAACGTATTTATTCGCATCTAAAGAAAATAAAGCCACATTTGATGCTGATCCTGAGAAATATACGCCCGCCTACGGTGGTTTTTGTGCCTATGGTGCATCTGTCGGTAAAAAGTTCCATACAGATCCGTTAGCCTGGCATATTGAAGATGGAAAGCTTTATTTGAATCTTAATGCTAAGGTTCAGAAAATCTGGTTAAAAGATGTACCTGGATTTATCGTAAAAGCGGATAAAAACTGGGAAGATATCAAAGACGTGCCAGCCGCCCAATTGTAAGACTCTCTCCCACAACACCCTCTTTGAAGAGCCCTTAATCGGGCTCTTTTTTTATGAGTTTTAGTCTAGCTTTCCACAAAATAGGTAGGATAATTAACACAACTAAAACATAAACCGCTAATATTGTCTGTAATTTTGGGAAGTCAAATTGTTGTATAGAATCCGTAAAATAAGCAGTGAGTAACAAAGTCAGCGAAAAACTGAGCCGCGAAAAAAGGCTCAGTACCGATAAAAAGCTGGCTCGGATTTGATCGTGGATATTTTCGTGTAAAACAGAATTAACAATGGGGTTAGCTAGGGCCATAGGGATACTGCGCATCAGCACAATCAACAAAATAGCGATATGCAAATATACGGCCATGGCAAAGACTATGATTAATGCATAAATAATAATTATGATTAACGCGGAGCCAGTGCCAAACCGTTGTTGTAATGGAATAGAGAAATTGCTTGCATACGAGCCAGCCGCCATAGTGATTGCGATTAATATTCCACCAACCAAGGGCGAGTTGTCGTAACCTACTTCAGTAGGAAATAATAATTTGATGTAGGGTTGAAAGTACTCGTAAGGAACATGTACTAAAACAAAGATCACGACATTGAAGAAAAATAGCCAGGCTAGTGTTGATTTTTTAAGATAGGCTTTAATTTCATTTGCTTGGTTAATTACGGAATGCGCCTTATTTAATTTAGTTGGCTCATAAAACTTAAGCGATAGGACAACAGTTGCCACAGCACCGGCTGCCGCCAATGCATAAGGGATAGCCAAGTTGAATCCACCTGCTAATCCACCAATCAATGCAGCCAGAGCCGTGGCAAGTAATCCATAACGCTGTGCTTTAGCTAATTGATAACCAGTCGCTTGTTGTTGACTCGTTTCAACTAGAGATTCGTATAACAGCGAACTATCTGTACCAGATTTGAACGAGATATGTGCCGCTAAAAAAACTTGTGCGAAGGCTAGAAAGATAAAACTATCAGCAATAAAAAAAACGATATAACTGATTAAGGCACAAATAGAAGAAGCAATTAGAGTAATTCTACGTCCCAGTAAATCTGAGGCATAGCCAGACGGTACCTCCAGTAATACCACACTGATGTAATAAATCGCTTCCAGAACCAGCACTTGGTCGATTGTGACTTTGGAAGAAAAATATAAAAAGAAAACCGGAAACCAGAACAACAGGCTTGATGCCGCTATAAACCAGGGATACAGCTTAATATTCTGTTGCGCATTCACCGTCATGATCGAAATTTAGCATAGCCAATTTGACTAATCGCGTTAATAAGAGGATATTAATATTTTTGTAGAGATTATTTCGATTAATGACTAGCCTGTCATTTCTCACTCTGAGAGGCAGCACTTAAGTCTGGAGGCAAAACAATGCTAGATAAAACCCAAAGCGAGCAAATTATTGAATATGAATTGAATAACGGTGTTTGCACTTTAACCTTGAATCGCCCGGAAAAATTCAATGCATTATCAGTCGAAATGCTGTCGGCGTTCCAGGAACATGTTGATGCAATTGAAAGTGATCCGAGTGTCCGCTGTGTTGTGGTAGCTGCCAAAGGTAAGGCTTTTTGTCCCGGCCACGATTTAAAACAAATGCGTGCAAACCCGCAAAAAGAGTATTACCAAAAACTGTTTAAACAGTGTGCAACGCTGATGCAATCGCTAGTGAATTTACCTGTCCCAGTCATCGCGCAAGTACAGGGGGTTGCAACGGCAGCCGGTTGTCAGCTAGTCGCAACTTGTGACATTGCTGTAGCCAGCGATCAAGCGCGATTTGCCGTATCAGGGATTAATGCAGGATTATTTTGTTCTACACCAGCAGTAGCTTTATCCAGAAATATCAAAACCAAGGATGCCTTTAAAATGCTGGTCACCGGAGAGTTTATAGACGCTCAAACAGCTATGACAAAAGGCTTGGTGAATGATGTAGTGCCAGAAGATCAGCTCGAAGCCAAAGTCAAAGAAATCACGGACAGCATTTGTGCCAAAGCGCCTGTTGCCGTTCGAATAGGTAAATCCATGTTTTATAAACAATTGGAAATGAATCTTACTGATGCCTATAACTACGCGGGTGAAGTAATGGCCTGCAACATGATGGAAGAGGATACTAATGAAGGCATCGACGCTTTTATCGAAAAACGCAAACCGAAGTGGAAATCAGCATAATTGCTATCGGTTAATTGCTCTAACCCGCTTTTTTCAATTCCTCACGTAATACTCGTCTGAGCATCTTTTCCATAGGTTCATTCGATTGCTCAATATACCGGCGCAAAGCTAAATTAATCATAGACTGATAATTGCCACCGCCAGCATCTTCGACTTGTTTTTTAAACCAATTAATAATATCGGAATCCAGGCGAATGGTTATACGGGTTTTACCTTTTGACATCGCAGCAAAAGGTGAAGGTTTTGCATTACTAAAATCGTATTTTTTTTTCATGATGATGTTTGGTAGTGTTTCCTTTCTCTAGGTGAAGCCTTACGTGAGCTGATAATTCGAACCGTATCTTCGTGATAACTGTAAACCGTTACTAATATTCTTCCTAAACTATCTATCCCCAGAGCGATAAATCTTTCTTCATCAAAACATTCAGGATCAACAATATGCAAAGAATAAGGATCTTCCAATGAAATAACTGCTTCAGAGAACTCAACTCCATGTTTCAAGTAATTGGCCTTTCCCTTGGCCGGATCCCACAAATATTCCATTAGTTATATTATATGTACAAACGTACATATATTTCAAATAAATATTTATTCTCTATGTCCATGAATACAGCAATCTAAAGATAAATAAATTATTATGGTTATCAAAAAATCAGGTGATAAATTTGGACAACGTGTTTGTTTCTTCTACATTCTCGGATCTTGAGAATCATCGTAAAGCGGTAAGAGATGGTATTCGTCAACTTGGATTACAAGATATCTCAATGGAAAATTTAGGTGCAAGAGATCAACGTCCCAAAGATGAATGTATGCGGCTAATAAATAATGAATCGCAATTATTTGTTGGCATATACGCCTATCGTTATGGGTTTATCCCTGCTGGAGATGAGAGTTCGATTACTGAATCAGAGTATGATACTGCTACCTTAGCAAACATACCACGGTTCATTTATATAGTAGACGAAGACTACCCATGGTTACCTGCCAATATCGACTATGGTGGTCAAAAGCGAAGCTGGAAATACTAAAGAACAGATTGCTTTCAAATCACGTCTGCCAGAGATTTACATCTAAAAACCAGCTTACATCAGTTGTTGTGGCAGATTTAGGTCGTCACATTGCAATGCAAGAAATACCTCGCGTAGGTCCGGGTATTGAATTGCTAGATATAGGAGTCGATTCAATTCGCGGTACCCAAATAGATTCTCCTGATGAATGGAATGATTTAAGGAATGAAATTTATAATCAAAGCAGGGGTATAGCACTAACACACGTTATTCAGCCTTCTAACAAGGTAGGTCAAGATTTTGATATCTTTATATATCTTTAGACACCAATCTAATGATTTATCTGATATTCGTTATGCCGAGTTTTTCTTAGGTAAGCATTGGGGAAATCGTGTATTTCCGGCGATTCAAGATAAAGGATTTATTGGTATACGCACTACAGCCTTTGGAACGTTTTTGTGTGTATGCAAAGTCACCTTCAACGATGGTTATGTCTGTTTAATATCAAGATACTTAGATTTCGAGTCTCATAGAAAATAAATTCTAAATAGAAAGCATATAGATAGAATTTATGGTAGTTAAGTGTCCTGTTTGCTAAATTTGATCTAACCAGTCTTTAAAGTTTATCCGCTATGCTGATGTCACAACAAAAGAATCAGTACGCGCCATATCCCAGAATTTTTCGAAAGCTGGGTGGTTGGATTTCCCTGTCAATAACGAGCCTTCATCTAACCATTTATATTGACTGGCGGCAGAGCGAACATCCGTGCTACTAATACGCATCATTAAATGATGCGGGGTAAATTCTGAAGCATGTTGTAAGCCGGTAGCTTCAATTGTTTCTTTTAACGCTTCCATGGTATTTCTATGGAAATTAGCTACCCGCTCATACTTATCTGCCACCACTAGGGCCTTGTAACGCCCGGGATCTTGGGTTGTGACACCTGTGGGACAATGGCCAGTATGACAAGCTTGTGCCTGAATACAGCCAATGGCAAACATAAAACCACGGGCCATGTTGCAAATATCTGAGCCCAAACAAAATGTTCGTGACATATCAAAAGCACTGATTATCTTGCCTGAGACGATGATTTTAATTTCATTTCTAAGGCCCAAGCCGACTAAGGTGTTATGAACCAACATCAAGCCTTCACGCAGGGGCGCACCAATATGATCGGCGAACTCAACCGGTGCAGCACCAGTGCCTCCTTCTGAACCGTCAACAGTAATGAAATCAGGAGTTGTTCCTGATTCGATCATGGCTTTGGCAATCCCAAAAAATTCCCAGGGGTGGCCCACGCAGAGCTTGATACCTATAGGTTTACCGCCTGATAATTCTCGGCACTTTTTAATAAATTCCATTAATTCCAATGGGTTGGTAAAAGCACTGTGTCGAGCAGGGCTATGACAGTCTTGTCCAACCGGGATGCCTCTGGCTTCTGCTATCTCTTCAGTGACTTTAGCGCCGGGTAAGATGCCACCATGACCGGGTTTGGCGCCTTGTGATAGTTTTATTTCGACCATCTTGACCTGTTCTTCGTTGGATCTTTCAGCAAACAGATCAGGATTAAAAGTGCCATCTTGATTGCGACAACCGAAATAGCCGCTAGCAATTTGCCAGATTAAATCACCACCATTCTCGCGATGAAACTTTGAAATTGATCCTTCACCTGTAGTGTGAGCAAATCCACCAAGTTGAGCACCTTTATTTAAAGCTAAAATCGCATTAGGCGAAAGGGCGCCATAAGACATGCCTGAAATATTTAATACTGAACTGTCATAAGGCTTGGTGCAATCCTTGCAGCCGACTCGGGAGCGAAAATCCGAACTCTCCAGATGTGAAGGTGACATCGAATGGTTGATCCATAAATGACCAACACCTCTTTGGTTTTTAAGTGTGCCGAACGGTCTGAGTCCTTCCATGCCTTTAGCACGGCGATACACTAATGAACGTTGTTCACGTGAAAAGGGGACTTCATCATGGTCACTTTCCAGAAAATATTGGCGGATTTCAGGTCGGAAAGTTTCGAACAAAAATCGTAGTCGTGCAGTGACGGGGTAGTTTTTTAGTACCGAGCTTCTATTTTGGACAACATCATAAAGTCCATAACCACCTCCTAGTATGCCTATGGCAAAAACAATACCTCCCCAAAATGGGGCAAGCGCGGCCAAAAGTAATCCAGCGGGAATAGCTGCCAGGGTCAGCAACCACGGAATATAACGTGTGTTATTCATGATCATAACGGGACTCTCCAATCACCATCTGTCTAGGGGCATTATAGACGTGTTGTTTGACGATGACTATATGGTAGTCATCGAAACGTTAAATTGTCTCAATATAGTTTAAGCTGCGAGTTCCAGTTGACTAAAAACGTTGTCCATACGTTCGAGCCCTATGCGTAAATGATCTTCGGGAATACAGATTCCGATACGAATGAAATTGTCCATTCCATAAGCATCGCCCGGTAAAACCAGGATATCCTGTTCTTTGCGTAATCGCTGCATTAACTCAGTTGAATTAATATCCTGCTTTTTGTCGGTTTATAATGATACCGAAAGAATGCCATTGCACCGGCTTGTGGAGGTATGAAACTGATGGTTTCGGATCGATCATTGGCCCAATCTTGGAAAATGCTTAGATTTGATCTTAACCTTGTTCGGCCACGCTCTAGAATTTGTTGGCGCCGTTCTGGCTGCAATGCAATATTGGCGATAAATTGCATTGGAGTACTGGGAACAGTGGAAGCATAATCCTTGCGTTGCCAGGCGGTATAAATTTCATCTTTGGGTCCGACTAGCCAGCCGATTCTAAGTCCAGGTAACCCCATCGCTTTAGAAGTGCCAGATGAAACAATCGCTTTTTCATAGAGATCAGCAAAACTCGGCGGTTCATCCATGAAAATTTCCGAGCCTCGATAAATTTCGTCTGCATGCAGCCACAAGTCTCTTTGACGACAAAAATCAACTAACTGTTGCATTTTATCTTGTGGTAAGTACTGCCCGGTAGGATTGTTGGGGTGGCAAATGGTTATCATTTTAGTTTTCGGAGTAACCATTGATTCCAGCTCAGACAGATCAGGTTGCCAGCCCAGTTCCTCTTTTAGCCATAACTCTTTGACGGTAATGCCAAGTCCACGGGCCAGCCCCCAGATTTGAAGAAAATTGGGCACGACAACAATGATTTCATCACCAGGGTTCAAAAAAGAAAGAACAACCAATAAATTTGCTTCAGCCGAACCACTACACGCGATGGTATTGTCGGCGTCACGATCCTTATATAAGTTAGCAATGGTTTGACGTAATTCAATTGAACCGTTGGTCCAGCCGTAACCTATTTCCTGTTGTAATAATTCCTTTTGCTCATCCTCGGTGAGAAGTTCTTCAATTGTAAAATGATGAACACCGCTGGGCGAAATATCGTATTCGACCAAGTTTTCGTAAAGCGATAAAGTGCGCTCAAGTTTGAATTCTTCCAATTCCATAGTGTGCTGTGTGTTGTGATGAACGCGTATTATAGAGTTTAAAGCAACCTGACGGTATTTTTACTTTTTTCTGTTTGTCTTAACGTGAATATGCCGATCCATTGTCATCAGTAAATTTACATTATGCACACATTGGTCAAGAGTTAGGGTGGCACCGGTTGAAGATGAACGTACCAGGATGCTTGCTATACTAGCCAATAATTCTGAGTCTGGCATTTCACTATCCGACTCCGCCAGAGTGACTTTCTTATGGTCGACTGTGAATTTTCGAAAGGCCTTATATTTGAGTAATCTGACAGAAATACGAACTTTTTGTATTTTGGAAGCACTAAAGTATTCTGAATTAAACAGGGTCTACTTATGGTTTCACGAAAAAAAACAAAAAAACGAGTAACTAAGAAAAAAATCAATCCAAAGCAAAAATTTAAATTCAATCGCCGTAGTGCAATTCGTATAGGCATTGCCACAGCATTAACGATTCCCGCCTACATTGCTTTTTCATCTTATTCGAAAAAACAAGCAAATTTACATGATTTGAGCACAATTGGACAAGGCAAACCGGTATTAGTGCAAATTCATGATCCACAGTGCAGTAAATGCAGAAAACTGCTCTCCAGTGTTTACTCGGTTTTAGATGAATTTCCCGAAATTGAATTTCGCATCGCCAATATCAGATCAGATAAAGGTTACCGATTTTCTCGTCAACATGATGTCAGTAATGTAACGTTGTTGTATTTTAATGATCAGGGCAGAAAAAAAGATGTTGCTATAGGGCTGCAGGAACAAGCAGCGGTACGATCATTTCTTGATAGAATGAGACCCGGTTAGCGTTTCCAGCGACGGTCTTCATATTTATAAATTACTTACTAGTAGCACTTCAAAGAAATTACCGTGTTTGGTTCCCCATTTCGGATGGGTTTGTTCAGTTGTTAATCTGTCTGTTAGCGTTTGATGGCTTAATTGTTCTCCCCGATCGTCAAAAATAGCAAAGTTTTTGAATGATTCTGCAAACCTATGGTTGTCCAAAGTTTTTGGAAAAAACGGAACATGAATAGAAAGATGAATTCTTTGTCCTGATCGAAAACTGAGCTTTTCAAGAGTTTCTCTAAGTAATACTTCAGCGCCTTCAATATCGATTTTGATTAAATCAATTTCCACAAGGTTATATTCTTCAATTAGATCAGCAACAGTTGTTGCTTGAATTTCGATTTGGTTTCCTTGGATACCAAAAGTACTGGTATCAGATTCATCTTCAACTAATCCTAATTTCAAGGTGCCGGGGTTGTTGCTAATCGCTTGATTAAGCAAAGTGACTTTTTTTGCGATCTCTGGATTCAGATTCAGAAGTTTTTCAATGGCAGAATAACTTTCAGGGTTGGGTTCAAGGGCAATAATTTTTTCTGCGCCACAAGCAAGCGCAAATAATAGTGTCGGGCCAATCCAGGCACCAATATCTAAAACTGTAGAACCGGATGTGACGACAGATCCATAAACGCGTTCGGTATCAGGTTCCCAGCCGTCGGCGAATTTTTTCCAGAAGCTGTGATCTGGTACCGTAACTGTAAGCTCACCGATGGTAACTTCAGCAAGACTATTGCCAAGACTGTTATAGTCACGATTGAAAAACGTAATATTGTTGTGAATCATCATTCCAGTAAAAATAAGAGATAGCTATTATGACCGAAATCAAAAACGGAAGTTGCCATTGTGGAGCGGTTGAATTTGAGGTGACTTTGGAAAATGGGCTGGAGGATTTACGCCGTTGTAACTGTTCCATATGCCGAAGAAAAGGAGCCATTGTGGCCAGTGTTCTGCTCGATAAGCTAAAAATTACTAAGGGGGAAGATAAACTAACGCTTTATCAATGGAATACCAAAACTGCAAAACATTATTTCTGCAGTGTTTGCGGCATTTACACTCATCATCAACGCCGCAGTAATCCAAATGAGTTTGGTGTCAACATTGCTTGTCTGGAAGATATTGATCCTTTCTCTTATGGTGAAGTTCCAGTTGGAGATGGTATTAACCATCCGTCAGACCGTGCTTAGCCAAAGCAAATGGCTGGTTTCCGGGTATCAGCATTCAGCTTTACCCAATCAAAAAATAACTTTGCATTTGTATTTAGTGATCTGTCGCCCACAGTGATTAGGTAAAATCCGTTTTTGGTCTGTAATACTTCTGTGATGGGACGAATCAATTTTCCTGACTCAATCAAGTCGTAAATCATGTGATGCCAGCCAAGCAAGACTCCCTGACTATCAAGACAACTTTGGATAAGCAGTGGATAATTATTGTAGATTAATCTGGCTTGTTTATCTTCAAGTAGTATTCCGAATTCTCCCAGCCATTTTTTCCAATTGGCTACGGTTAATACTTTTTCCTCGACGTGAAGTAAATCGGCACTCGCCAAAGATTCAAGATTTTTTATTTGTGGGTGTTTTTGAAAATAACTGCGGCTACAAACTGGGTAAACATATTCGCCAAATAATAATGTTGAATCGAGGTTTTCCCATTTGCCAGTACCGTAGCGAATGCCTATATCAATCCCTCTGAGGATAAATCAACTAAATCGTCGACCAACACCAGCCTGACATTTATTTGCGGATGTAATTCATTAAATTTAGCTAACCGAGGCATTAACCATAGACTGGCAAAGCCGGAGGTGGTAGTAATCGAGATAGTATTTTTGTCTGTTGACTTGGTTATTTCGCTAATTGTTTTATCTATAAGCAAAAGACTTTGCTTGACTGTGGTGTAGAGTAGTTGTCCCTCTGTAGATAACTCCAATCTACGCTTAGGTTTGCGAATAAAAAGAGGTTTGCCTAATTGTTGCTCTAACTTGAGGATACGACGGCTTACAGCTGCTTGGGTCACGGATAATTCCCGTGCGGCATGAGTGAAGTTCATGTGTTTGGCTGCGTAGCCAAATATCAATAAAGCATCGAGTGAATAGTTGCCAAGGTTATTTTTAAACATAACTAAAAGTCATCATATTAATGATAAATAATAGGATTTAAATGAACTTAATAATAACTTATTATTATGATTAGGACAAAACAACAGAGGTCAGCATGAGTAACGTTGCATTCTTAGAACCGACAGCGTCAAACACACAATCTGGACAAAATACTTATCAGAATTTCAGTGCTCATCCGATTAACGGTGCTTTAGGTGCCGAAATTCATGGTATAGATTTGGCCACGAATTTGACTCAAACGGTTGTCACCGAGGTCAAACAGGCTTTACTCAATCATCAAGTCATTGTATTTCGTGATCAAAAGCTTAAGCCGGAGCAGTTAGTGTCCTTGGGTTATCAATTTGGCAAGCTTCATTTAAATCCGTTTGTCAAAGGACTGGATGGTTTCCCTGAGATTATGCAGATTAAATCAGAAGAAAATCATGAAAAGCGATTTACAGGTCTTTGGCATAGCGACATAAGTTGGTCGCATAATCCTTCAATGGGGTCACTTCTTTACGCAGTAAATGTGCCGGAGTGTGGCGGAGATACTTTGTTTGCGAATATGTATCAAGTTTATGATGCACTTTCAGATGGAATGAAGACGATGTTGTCACAGCTTAAAGCCGAACACCGAGTCGATCGACATCATACATCCAAAGCTGAGTTTGCTGATACACCGGAAGATGAGGTTCTTCATCCGGTTATTTGTAGACATCCAGAAACGGGTAGAAAATATCTTTTCATCAATGAATATTTCACCACCCGCTTTGGGAATATGACTGAACAGGAAAGTAAGCCATTGCTTGACTATTTGTTTGCACATTCCATACGGCCAGACTTCACTTGCCGTATTCGTTGGGAGCCGGATACATTGGTGTTTTGGGATAATCGCTGTACCATGCATTACGCAACTAATGATTATCCAGGTCAAAGTCGCTTGATGCACCGAGTTACTATTGATGGAGTTGCGCCAATAAGTTGAACAAAACTATCAAACTCTAGTGTCTGAACGAGGTGAATTACCGGATTCATTGTGGGCAGCAACTGCGGACAGTTGGCCTGCTAACCCATTGCAAGATGACATTGCAACTGAAGTTTTAATTATTGGAGCTGGTTATACTGGATTATCTGCAGCGCTTCATTTAAGCAATCAAGGACATAAGGCAACAGTTATTGATGCAGTAGAGCCTGGGTTTGGAGCATCGGGACGAAATGGTGGTCAAGTCATCCCTGGTCTTAAGTTTTATCCAAATGATGTCATTAGGCTATATGGTCAAGAACAGGGTGAAAAAATCATTCGCTCGACCAATACTTCAGCAGATTTAGTTTTCGAGTTAATTGCAAAGCACGATATAAATTGTTTTGCATCGCGTAATGGGTTTATTCAGCCTGCTTTTTCGCGATCAAGTTGCAAAGTCATTGAAGATCGAGTCAGGCAGCTTAATCGGTTTGGCGCCGATGTTGAATTACTCGATAAACAAACCACTACTGAATATCTTGGAACCGAGGCTTATCATAAGGCTTTACTTGATCCTCGTGGCGGAAGCATCCAACCGCTCAGCTATGCTCAAGGCTTGGCTAAAGCGGCAATCAAACTTGGTGCTGAGGTATATACCCAGACACGCGCCACAAACATCGAACGTAAAAATGATGCTTGGGTTATCTATACCTCGGGTGCTCAAATAAAGGCAGATAAGGTATTTGTGTGTACTAACGCTTATAGTGACTTTTCGCTGGATCGACAAATATTGTCTTCGCTAAATCGAAGTATCGTTCCACTTTATAGCTTTCAAGTTGCAACCAAACCATTGAGTGGTGAACTTCGATCTACTATTCTTCCTCAAGGTCATGTGGCTTCGGACACCCGTCGGTTACTCAATTATTTTAGGCTTGATCATACTGGGCGGTTAGTTTTTGGCGGAAGAGGAGGCGTTAATGATGCAAACCAGGCCGCTGATTATAATCATGTGGTAGAACGTATAGTCGAAGTTTTTCCGCAACTCAAAACCCCAGAAATCGATTATTACTGGAGCGGCAAAGTCGCCCTAACATTAGATGGTGTGCCCCATATTCACGAGCTTGGGCCAGGGTTATACGCAGGCTTGGGTTTTAATGGCCGAGGAGTAGGTATGGCTACCCTGATGGGGAAATGGTTGGCAAGCATTACTTCAGAAAAACTGTACAGTGATGATTACATTCCGATCTCAAAACTAAAACCTATTCAGTTCCAGCAATTGCGAAAACCAGTAATCTCTCTGGCCTATTTAATTAAATCGATGCAGGACAAGTTCGAAACTTATCAATAAAAGGTTTGCATCTACCCTATGTCTAAACACGTTTTGCCATTGCTAACATCGAATGCAGCAATACATTGCAGCCGGCTTCTAGATCCTTTAGTTCGGCACTTTCTTTTTCGTTGTGACTAAGGCCACCAGCACAAGGCACGAATATCATCGTCGTAGGCGCAACACGGCAGATCTGACAAGCATCATGACCGGCACCTGAAATCATCATAGTGTGATCACAACTGAGCATTTTGGTGGCATTGGTGACGGCTTGGACACATTCAGGGTCAAACTTCACCGGTGGGTTATGCCAAATTTCTTTTGCTTCGATCTGCAAACCGTGATCTTGAGTTTGTAATTCGATTTGCTCATACAATGATTCAGCCATTTGCGCTAGAACGTCATCATCGGGATGTCTTAAATCAATGGTCAAGAACACTTTGCCTGGAATTGTATTACGCGAGTTCGGTGATAAAGATAATTCACCTACTGTTCCAACAGCATCTGGTTCATTATCTAGAGCGATTTTCTGCACACCCTGAATAAGTTTACTCGCAGCCACCAATGCATCCTGACGGCCCGGCATGGGCGTGGAGCCCGCATGCGCATCCTGGCCGTGTATAGTTATATCAAACCAGCGTTGCCCCTGCCCACCAACAACCACGCCAATCGGGTGGCCATTGCGTTCTAAAATGGGACCTTGTTCTATATGCGGCTCAAAAAAGGCACTAATTTGATGATTGCCACACTGTTGTTCACCAAGATAACCAATACGCTTAAGTTCATCCAGTAATGTCAGGCCCTGATTATCAGTGCGTGAATAGGCAAATGATTTTTCGAATAAACCGGCAAAAACACCCGATGACAGCATCGCTGGCGCAAACCGTGATCCTTCTTCATTAGTCCAGTTGACAACCTCAATCGGCGCCCGGGTTTCAATCTGATTTTCATTGAGTGTGCGAACAACTTCAAGAGCTGCTAGAACGCCATAGACTCCATCAAACTTACCGCCATGCGGTTGGGTATCCAGATGACTGCCAGCGACAATTGGGGGGAGATCGTTGTTGCAACCATTACGTCTGGCAAACATATTGCCCATATCGTCAATAGTAATCGAACAACCTTCTTGCTCACACCATTTTGCAAATAAATCTCGCCCTTGCCGGTCTTCATCGGTCAATGTCAAACGGTGTGAACCACCTTGTGTGCCGGGGCCAATTTCGGCCATGGCCATGATGCTGTCCCACAGGCGTTGTCCGTCAATTCGTAATTGTTTACTCATTAACCATTCCTTAAGCAATTTGCAGGAACTAAACTTACCTTATTAGCTTTCTCGCCTCAATGCCTGGCACATGCAATGTACACCGCCACCACCGAGTGTAAACATCGACATGTCTGGGTCATAAACCTCATAACCTAAGGATCGTAATTTTTTATTCAAGTTCACACTTCCTGCCATCGATAAAACTCTTTTTTCACCTAAGGAGACTAAATTAACGCCTAAGTCTTTAGCTTCATTAAATCCAACGTCGACAAACTCAAACCCTTTTTTCTTGAGCCAATCTATCACCCAGCCTTCCAGTGCATCCAGGCAGGTGACGACTAGTTTTTCATCCAACGGAACCACTAAACCATCCATATGTACGAATAGAGCTGGAATCGGTGCCACTTCCACATCCCAACCTTGCTGGCGGACAAATTCTGCTACTTGTTCAGAACCTTCTTGTTCAGAGCGTTCACCGCAATAGCCAATTAATACTGTTCCCGGTTCCAGAATGACAAAATCGCCACCTTCAAAATGACCAGCAGTGACATAATTCCAGATTGGAATATCATTTTCCTGGTAGAACTTGATAACACTGACGTAATCCGCACGCCGACATTTAAGCTGCATGTGGCAAATCAGCGCCCCCCAAGGCGTCATTGCACTGGAATCCCTGGCGAAAAAATTTCGATGTAAGACCGGGTCGGATTCAAGATAATGGCAGGTTACACCGGCATCTTCATAGATTCGTACCATTTCTTTGAATTGTCTTTGAGCCAGGTCGAAGTCAAACTTAATTCCGGTTTTATGCATGTTTTTAAGTGTGCGGCCGATCAATGGTCCCGCTTCAACCCACTTAAAGTAATCAGGACGACCTAATAACACGTCAGTTAATTTATTGTAGTCGTTATCGATGCCCCAGTATTGGGATTGCGTTTTATCGGTTTGCATTAACATGGCTGTAATCCTGATTAATTTAAGCTAACTATCGCACAATTTCATACTTTGATATATATTGAGTAATTTAATTAAACTTTAAATTAATTAAAGTATTGAAGAGCCATTTATGACCTCTCCCATTCATCAACTTAATGATATTGATGTCAGGCGCCTGAGAGTTTTTATGGCGGTAGTTGAATCAGGAAGCTTTGTTGCAGCACAATACAGGCTTGGCTTGAGCGAGGCAAGCATTAGTCTGCACATGAGCGGACTGGAAGAGCGCCTTGATGCGGTTTTATGTAAGCGAGGGCGATCCGGTTTTTCGCTGACACCGGAAGGTGAAAGAATTTATGTGGCAGCCCAGCAACTTATGCTTGCCCATGATCGATTTAAATCGTCTGTTGGGGAAGCAAAGGGTAAATTGATCGGAGATCTCAAGCTGGGGGTCATCGACAATTCTGTATTTGATAGTGAATTGGAAATACCCAGAACGTTATCTAAATTTAGAGTTCTCGCACCAGAGGTTCGAATATCTCTGTATACAATGCCACCTTCAGAATTAGAGCAAGCCATTCTGGAGCAACAATTGCATTTAGCAATCGGTGTATTCTACGAGTATTCACAGATTCTGGATTATCAAGTATTGTGTCATGAAAACCTTACTTTGTACTGTGGTAAAGAACATCCGTTATTTCGGTTAGAAAAATCTAAAGTAAAATTGTCTTTGCTTAAATTATATGATTTTGTAGAACGTACATATGGAGCGACATTAAACCGATTGAATAAACCGGTGAAGTTTAAGACAGCGGCTTATACGTCAAGTTTGGAAGCAACTCTATTGCTGATTCTCTCTGGTGGCTATATCGGATTTCTGCCCCGATACTATGCCGATCAATGGGTGAAACAGGAAAAAATTAAACCCATCTTTGCTAAAGAGCTTTTTATTAAAACAGAAGTTTGCGTGCTGACACATAAGAACCCAGAGAATGCCAAAATGACCAATGCATTAAAGCAGTTGATTTTAAATGATACGAGATGAGCTGAGTCAGATACCCTTACTTCGGTTAGCACCTGAGCAGCACAGGAGATCCCTCGGCTGCGCTTTCATACCGCATGGGTGCGGGATGGCAGTGGGGATCTATCCTAGCTTTCGAGGGTCATTTTCGTGGTTCAGGATGACAAGCAAAGTCATATAAAAGGCCCGTTTAAAACGGACCTTTTAAAAATGACATAGTTACTCTGATTAAGTAAACCACCAACGTTCCAGACATCTAACACCGTCCAAATCCCAGGAAGCAGCCATGCGGTCATGGCCGATTTTGTCACTAGTGCCGAAGACATAATTTGCGAATACCGGTAATACATAACCACTGTCATCGGAAATCAATTGCTGCATCTCTGTGTACATTTCAGTACGTTTAGCGACGTCTTTTTCAATACGTGCCAACTTGAGTAACTCATTAAAGCGTGGATTTTTCCAATTACACTCATTCCATTCTGCATCCGCTGCAAATGCCGTTGAAAACATCATGTCTTCACTGGCACGTGGATTCCAATAAGTTGCGAACCAGGGTTTGACCTTAAATACATTAGTCCAATAGCCGTCATTTGGTTCACGCACAACATTCAAATTAATGCCGGCTTTTTTTAATGTCTCTGCATATAGAACGGCGGCATCAATCGCACCAGCAAACGCTGCATCGGCAACATTGATTTCCACATCTAGACTATCCATGCCCGCTTTTTGAAGATGAAATTTAGCTTTATCAGGATCATATTCGCGTTGCGGTAATTCAGTATAGAACTCATAAGATTTGCCGATAGGACTATCATTACCAATGTAACCATGACCAAATAGCAATTTATCAAGTGTTTCCTGTCGATCTATTCCGAATTTGAGCGCCATCCTTACATCATAATTGTCATAAGGCGCTACGTTGACTTGCATTGGAAATGCATAAAATTGGGAACCTTGTGTTTCCTTGATGCTGATTCCCGGTGCATTTTCTAGCCGGCTCAATGTCTTTAAATCGAGCCGATGAACAGCATCTACTTCACCTGTGAGCAGTGCATTAGTTCGGGCAGGCACATCAATCACTGAGAGTAATTCGCAACTGTCGAAATGACCGGCACCCTCTTTCCAATAGTTTGGATTGCGTTCCAATTCAGTGCGGACACCCGCATTGAAGTCCTTAAGCGTATAAGGGCCAGTACCAATGCCTGACATTACATCAAGCTTGCCATCAATAACAGGCATCATATTGATATGGTAATCAGTTAACAGAGCCGGAAATCCGACATTGCCATCGGTAAGGTTGACTTGAATTGTATTAGCGTCCTGCTTTTTAATTTCACTGATAGGAGCCAGTAACGCTTTTGCTGCTGATTTGGAATCCGCACCTAAGTGATGTTCCAATGAAGCAATAGCGTCATCAGCATCAAAAGTTTTACCATTATGAAACTCAACTCCTTTCTTAAGCTTAATCGTCCAGACGGTAGAATCATCATTCGAATCCCAGCTTTCAGCTAATTCTGGAACTAGTTTGTCTTCATTATCAAGTTGGGCCAGACAGTTACGTAACCCAAAGCCCACTGTTTGCATATACGACTCAAAATAAGTACCTGGATCAAGCGTGTCAGAAGTGGCACCACCTCCAATAGCCATTCTGAAATGCCCGCCCTTGTTAGGAGTTAATGCTTGTACTTCAGTGGACCATAATGAAGATGCAGCGGCTGCTGTCATTCCTGTTGCTATCATGCCTTGCATAAACTCACGGCGTGATAATTTTCTATTTTTGGCTAATTTACTAATCGTGTTTTGTCGATGGTTGTCTTTCATGTTTACCTCCAAATATGAAACAAAATCTAAATTAAACGTTGAAATAATAGCGTGATTTGGATATAGTTTTGTATTACGAAACTATATTGCAGTAATTTAAAACACTAGCAGATTCGTTAAATCTCGTCAATAACCACAAGTATGGAAGACTTAGGTGCAACAAAGCTCAATCATAGAAAAGTCTATCGCTTTATTAGATGTGTTAGGGGAAGTGACTCGGCCGCTGACATTTACAGAAATTGTCAATGCCAGTGATTTCAATAAAAGTACTGTGCACCGATTGTTAGCCATATTAACTAGTCAGGGTTTAATTAATTACAACGAGACAAGCAAAACCTATATGTTAGGCCATAAACTGCTTCACTTGGCGCGCAAGGCTTGGCGCGGGTTTGACTTGCAAACCTTAGCTTCGGATGAAATGGTTCGGTTAAATACGATTAGTGGTGAAAATATTTCGATTGGTATGCTGGCCGGTAATGAGGTAATGCATCTAAGGATGATTGAATCACAACATCATTGGGGTATCGTACATCCACCAGTGTTTAATGAACCCGCGCATACTACTGCAACGGGTAAAGCTATATTGGCTTTTTTATCACCGAAAATATTTGATAATTGGTTAGACCACTGTAATTTCCCGCGTCGCACTAAACGCTCAATCACCGATAGGGACTCTTTTTTAAAAGAAATGAAAAAAATTCGCAAACGCGGTTTCGCAACCTGCGATAGAGAAGATATGGATTACATTGTTGGCATTGCGGCGCCCGTTTTTAATTTTTTAAACGAACCTATTGCCTCCATTAACATCTGGGCGCCGACAAATCGTAGTTCAATTAAAGGATTGATCAACTGGTCTGATGAAATAATTGCTTCAGCAAAGCATATTTCAAAATTAATTGGTAGTAATCAATATTAGTTTTGTGGTCCTATGGAGATTCCTCCACTCGCTGACACTCGGTCGGAATGACAAAAACAATGGCTTAGTAACACACACTGTCATCCTGAGGCGCTGCTAAGCGCTGTAAGGATCTCCTGCCGACTGTTCGAGGTTTGAGTAAAGTCACCGATCTAAGCCTTATTAATTTCACGTTGATCCCTGTTTCTCATCCACCACATAACAGCTTTAGCGCCGAGTTTATAAAATTGATGAAAAGGGTAGGTTTTTATTTTAGTTGTTGGAAAGGGCGAATCATCGGCTGACATGCCCAGAACACGCTGCGCTAATATGCGTCCCATTACATTACTCATGGCCACACCTCGACCGTTATAACCCAAACCAGCGAATAATCCCGGCTCAGGCTCATGTAAATGGGGGAGATGATCATTGGTGATTGCGATTTGACCACCCCAATGAAACTCCCAATGAACATCTTTTAAAATTGGATAAATTCGAGTTGCTTCATTTTTCAAGTCTTTAAAAGCTGATTGGTCACCTTTCTCACTGAGTCTGCCTAAGCTTCCAAGCAAAATGCGGTTATCTGGCTCTCGTCTGCCGTAAATTATTGTACGGCGAGTATCCGAGAGAGTTCTGCCTTTAGGCAGTATCGACTGGATGATGTCTTCAGGCAATCGTTCAGAGGCTATCTGTATCGAAACTAATGGAATAATCGATTGCTCCAATCCTGTAATTAATGAGTCCGTATAGCCATTGGTACATAACAAAACATTTTCTGCGAACACTGTTTGATTGTTTGATTTAACGTGCCATTTGTTCTTTTCTTTTATTAGCAAATGAGCTGGTGAATCGGTATAAATCGATGCGCCTGCATTAATAGCAGCTTGAGCCAATCCACGGGCATACGATAAAGGGTGAATTGCACCGCCTTTAGGAACTAGTATGCCGGAATGGAATGCTGTTGAGCCCGTTTCATGATGTAACTCTTCATCTTCAAGGTATTGGATTTCAATTCCATAGTCAGCCCAGGCTTTGGCAATTCTGCGTGATGATTGCATTGCCCCCGGATAATGATCAACCCTAAGCCAACCATTTTGCCGAGCCTGACAATCGATGTGATATTTGTTGATGATTCCAAACAGTTCATCCGCTGAACCCAGCATGGTTTCAGCAATTCGATCAAGATATTTTGACCCCAGTCTTTTTTCTATTGTTGCCGGGCTGTTCTCAGGTGGCAGCGGGTTTACCTGACCACCGTTTCTACCTGAAGCTCCCCAGGCGATAGTATTTGCTTCCAAAATGGTAACTTTTTGTCCAGCTTTCGCAAGTAATAAAGCTGCTCTTAAACCTGTAAAACCCGCGCCGACGATCACGGTATCTACATCTACATCGGTATCAAGTTTTGATGTTAGAGGTTGAGCAATCGCATTACTCATCCACAACGAATTGACTGACTCAGACAAAATTTATGGCTCGTAGCTAGTAAGGTTCCGTCATTCCCGCGTAGGCGGGAATCCAGTCAAGATAAACTAACAACTTTCGTTTCAAAGGATTAATACTAATCGATTTAATGTTAAGTCGTTGGTATGACATAACCTTTAGCATAAGTCTGTGTGATCATCTTTAAACATTCACTTTGGGATATATCGTTTGAAAATCTTGAAGGGTGAACGATAGGTAACGAATAAGACTCTTTTCCATTAACCATCCAATTAGCTAAGAATTCTCCCGAGCCGCCCCCGGTTCCGATTCCAACACAAAATCCGGTTGCCAACCACAGTCCCGGATGGGTTTTTACTGGCCCTAACAGTGGACACCCATCAGGTGTATAAGCAATGGGCCCATTATTAATAGTTTTGATACCCGCTTTGCCGAAGGCAGGAATGCGTTCCATGACACGAATCAAATGTTTTTCCAAACGATCCAGCTCAGGAACCAAAAGTTCTTCTGCAAAGTCTGCAGGAATACCATTAACCGCCCAAGGAACTGGATTTGATTCATATACTCCACATAAAAACCCGTTTCCTTCCTGTCTTGTATTTGACGGTGCATAAGGATCGCGAACCGTCGGAACCTCATAATCAAGAGCTTCTAGTTCAGCCACATTTTCCGTTACCACTTCATGGTGCTCCAATGCATAAAGCTGTAAATTTAAGCCCAACGGAAGAACCATTTCCCGTGCCCAGAAACTATTTGCCATCACTACATGTTCAGCTATCACCTCTTGTTCACTAGTTATAACGGACCATTTGCCATCACTTCGCTGCTCAAGTTGTTTCACTGGGCAATGACGTTGAATTTTAGCACCCATCGAGCGGGCGGCCTTAGCTAGAGCATGAGTGGCCCCAGAGGCATCTACATGGCCATCAGTTGGAGTATGAGCAGCACCATAGAGTCCTTCAATTTCAAGTAAGGGATGAAGCTGTTTTATCTCCCCAGGCCCGATGACTTGATAAGGAATATTCAATTTCTGATACATGGGTAGCAGATGTTTATAGGCTTGAAGTTCGGTTTTTGAAGTCGCCAATCTGAGACTGCCAGCATCATGAAAACTGACGGATTGACCAGATATTGCTTCAGCTTCAAGATAATTCTTAATCGAATCAGTGAACAGCCGAGTAATACTGGTGTAATGACCAAAGTAAGTGGTATTTCCTGCAGCATGCCAGGTTGAGCCCGAGGTCAGCTCGCGTTTTTCTAAAAGCAAAATATCTGTCCAGCCCAGTTTGGCAAGCCCAAATAACACACTGCAACCAACAATGCCTCCACCGATTATGGCAACCTGAGTGTGATTAGTCATAAGCAACCAGCGTTATTATTTGGTTTAGGTAATTTGATCGGATAATTATTACGAATGTAATCATCAGTAGCATTATCGATATATTCTGGATGATGTTCAGTAAGAATTCGTTTGGCTTGTTCGGTGGCTCTATCCCAGGCATCTTTGGCTCCAGCATCTTCCCAATCACTCGGGCTCATGCGATCTGCCTGACGTGGATAAACGTACTCGCTTTCCATCAGTTCCAGTGTTTGTGAATGACCCAGGAAATGGCCGGGGCCATCGACTGTATCGGAAACAACAGAGATAGATAAAGTTTCATCCGTTACTTCAATGCCTCTGGCAATACGGCGAATATTGGAAAGCATATCATCATCGATAATCATAGCCTCAAGCGAACAACCCAGCAGGCTTGACAACATGCCGGTCGACTCATATACAAACCCTCCACCGGAAAGGGCTGCTGCCATGGTGGTCAGTGCTTTTTCGAAACCGGCCTGGTTATCAGGAACTTTGGAATCCGACATGCCGGCGCCGACACCTCCTGGAATCCCGTAAAAGGCGGCCATTTGCCCGGAGGCAGCACCTAATAAAGCTTGTTCACCTCCACCACCTGTAAAGGCACCGGTTCTAAGGTCAGAGACGAACGTCCAATTACTTAAAATTACAGGATGACCGGGTTTGAGCATATTAACTATGCACAAGGAGCCCAGACTTTCCGCACAACCCTGAACTAGCGTTCCCGCCAGTGCCGCCGGGGCAGTTGCACCAGCTTGTGGCCCGGTAAGTACGTTAACTGGCATGCCCACATCAACAGCAGCACAAGCAACATCTAGACTGTCCTGAGCAAAAGTCATCGGCGAAACGATTGTAGTGGCATGGGCAGTGCAATAGGGTCGATCTGAAAAGCTTTGTCCGCCTAAAGCCAATGCATCTAGCATTGGAAGCATATCTGTGATGTGGTGACCTTGAGTAAAACTCGTTGCAATGTGTTTTTGTGTGCCAGCCACGCAAGCATAAATAGTATTAACATCGAGCTCGTACAGATTTTCAATCTCTGTTGCCACCACAGGTCGGGTAAACCACTGTATATTTTCCAGGGTATCGCCAAGCCGTGCCAGGTCGTATAGATCGATAAGGGTTGATGGCCGATATTTGCGCTGGTCAATATCCAACATTAATACAGCAGCCCCACCAGTACAAAAATTGATTTTGTTGGTACTCGCTTCAAAATCGAATGTAGAATCTCGGCCATAAAGAACGAATCGTTTAGCTGCTTTGTCAATTACGTCCTCTACGATTGCTCGGGGGAAAATCAAGCGACCATCCTGATTCATTTTACACCCATGCTTTAAAGCAACATCTTTAACTCGCTCAGTGGGGTCTGCAATGCCAACTTCTTCCAATAAATTTAATGCAGCATTATGTATCTGTAAAACATCTTTATCAGAAAGTGGTTTGAATATCGACGCAAGTTCAGTGCTAGTATTAATGGCTGCAGTGACTTTATCCTGTTTCCTTTGTTGCCTGGCCATTTGCCTAGGGTTTGCTGATGTACGGCGAGAGCGGGTCATGAATATTCTCTGATAAGAGTATATAAAAGTTTCATATTATAGAACTAATATTTGGCATAATAAAACAAGCTAAATAAAAACTATTGAATTGTCAATGTTCAATTATTTTGATGGATTGGATAGAGATTACCAGCTTGCTGTTGATAGTTGCTAATAGGAGTAATTTGACTAAACTTCTTTTAGATAAGAAATTGATTACCATGGAATGTTGAAAATATGAATTTAAAGGATACTCAACTGCTTGAAGTATGAACAAAAATAAAATTCTAGTATACGGCTTTGGCCCCTATGCTCATTATCGGCATAATGTTACAGCTGACATCATTAAGGCAATTGCTGTCCAAAAAATTACTAGCACTTATATTTTTCAAACTAAATTTAGTCGCACGATGTTTGACTGTGTTTTGGATGAATATCAACCTGAATTAATAATCGGATTGGGTCAAGACTCACGAGCCAGAAAAATTCGAATCGAACGCAAGGCCAAGAATTGGCGCAAAGGTTTGTTGACACTCGGTAGACCAATATCTAAAGCTGGTCCAGAACATCACTATGTTTCGCTCAAAGTTGTAAGCAATGCTGACAGTACGATTACTTACGATGCTGGTGCCTATGTTTGTAATTATTCAATGTATGTAATGTGTGAGTATTGTAAAAAAACTGACGCAAAGTTTGCTTTTTTGCATGTTCCGGTAAAAGTTGATGTTAGTCAAGTTGCTTGCTTTGTTACCAATATTATTAAAGGATTTGCCCATGCTGATTGAGCAAATGCAGGATTATTATCATCGACGTGCTGCTGAGTATGACACGTCAATGGGCTACGATGATCCGCTTCAACTTCAGGCTCTTGAGCCAGTTGTTGAGAAGCTGAAAAGGCGGGCAGAGGGTAGGACGGTGTTGGAACTAGCATGCGGTCCGGGTTTTTGGACCAGTCATATTATTGAATCTGCAAAGTTTGTGGTGGCTACCGATTTCAATCAATCCACCCTGGATCAGGCATTGAAAAAAAACTTACCCCCAACAAAAGTCAGCTTCAAGCAGGCAGATGCTTATGATTTAAGGAATATAAAAGGTGAATTCGATTTACTTTTAGCAGTTGATTGGTTGGCTCATGTTCCACGATCTAAAATGAATAATTTTCTGCTCGCTATCGGCGAACGATTAGGTAAAGCTAAACAAGTTACGTTTGTAGACCAATTACCTAAGCCACATTCCTTAACCGGTGTCTTTGATGATAAAGGTAATCATCTTCAACGACGCACATTAAAAAGCGGGAAAACGTTTAGTGTAATCAAGCATTATTTTTCCGATCAAGACTATGAAGATTTATTTGATCAATACTTTACTAATTTATCGATTCAACGGTTCGATGAATGTCACCGGGTTATTGTGAGTGCTCAGATAAGATAAAAACGTTTTGGCAAAAGCCGGAATAGCGATTGGGAGATCCTCACGCGACTTCATCGCTAAGGACAACAAAAGGATGTCATTCCGACCGAGCGATAAGCGAGTGGAGGAATCTCCATGAGCCAGCTACTGATTCCAAATGACGTATGGACGTTGATCAAAGCCCGAGTAACGCTTAGGAGATCCTGAATCAAGTTCAGGATGACAACTATAGAGTCGAGCAATCTTAGAATTCACATCTCCTGTATCTTAGCTAAATATCTTGCCGTATACTCTCCATCCTGTTTGTCCATATTTTAAAGGAATAGGCCATGTTGACAGTTGGTGAAGCATTGGTTGATTTGCTCGAACAATACGGGGTGGATACTGTATTTGGAATTCCGGGAACCCATTCCATCGAACTCTATCGGGGACTGGAAAACTCCAAGATTAAACACATACTTCCACGGCATGAACAGGGAGGCGGGTTCATGGCCGATGGTTATGCACGTGCCACTGGCAAACCTGGAGTATGCTTCGTGATTACTGGTCCTGGTGTTACTAATATCACAACACCTATGGGTGAAGCTTATATGGATTCGGTACCCATGCTTGTAATTTCTCCAGTGAATCAACCCGATGCGGGTAAATACAATCGTGGCCGTTTGCATGAAATTACAGACCAATCAGCAGTAACAGCGCCATTTACAGCATTTAGTGCAACAGTTAACCATGCTGATCAGATTCCAGAACTGATCGCCAGGGCTTTTACAATTTTTACCAGCGATCAGCCGCGCCCCGTGCACATCAGCATTCCACTACAAATCTTGCCGCAAGCAATTGCACAAGCTTGGCAGGCCGTATCATTACCTAAGCCGTCTCAGGCGCCTCAGCAACAGCTAGAGCAAGCCGCAGCAATGATTAACCAGGCTGAGAATCCTATAATCATTGCTGGAGGCGGCTGTCGATTTGCTGCTGAGCAAGTCACTTCATTGGCTGAAAAAACGGGTATTCCGATGACAACTACTGTGGCAGGTCGAGGTGTGATTCCAGCTTGTCATGAGCTGGCAGTTGCTGCACAACTGCGTGCTGATGCAGTTAAACAACTGGCAAAAGATTCGGATTTAGTGATTTTGCTGGGAACTGAATTGGCTCAGACGGATCATTGGGACGATGATTTACCTGGTCAATTATCCGCTAATCAGATTCGCGTTAATTTGAACTCGGGGGCATTATTGGCTGGTGATAAAGCTTTAGCAATAAAGGCGGACGTCGGTGATGCGATTCATCAACTACTATCACTTCTAGACCAAGCTGGAGCTGAAAAGCATCAGCAGGCGTTTGATCGTATTAGTAAAGTCAAAAGTGAATTAACTGACGATTTGACTGAAAAAGAACAACGACACATGAAAGTGATGAATACTGTTATGTCTTTGTTACCTGAAAATTGCACAATTGTGAGTGACATGACCCAGTTGGCTTATACCTCGATTGACTTTATTCCACTAGAAAACCCCAATAGCTGGTTTCATCCAACAGGTTACGGCACTTTGGGTTACGCGTTACCCGCTGGAATGGGGGTTGCAATTGCCAAACCAGATCAACACGTGCTGGTGATGGTTGGTGACGCTGGCTTGCAATACACCATGCAGGAAATGACTCTGGCAGCAGAGCTTAATTTAAATGTCACCATTTTGCTTTGGAACAACGATGCTTTATCACAAATTAGAGATGACATGGTCGGTGCAAGTATTGATCCTTTAGCTGTAACTCAAACCAATCCAGACTTTATGAAGCTATCCAAAGCTTGTGGATGGAACGCTGTGACAGTCAATTCACTGGATGACTTAGGTGAACAACTGGTAGTTGCTTTTAGTTCTTCAACTGGGCCCATGTTGATTCAACTCAATGAAAACGAGTTAAACTAATGCGGTTTTCATCATTAACTAACCGGACAGGCGGTCCCAGTGTTGATTCCTGGGATGTGCATTATAAAGCCGCGGCCAGACTCAATGCGGGTGAGGATATTTATTTGCTCAGTGTCGGACAGGAGTCTTATGAATACACCGATGAGCGTATAGTAGAAACTGCAATAAAAAGCCTCAAAGCCGGGCGACATCATTACACACCTGTAGAAGGTGAAATTGAACTCAGAAAACGTATCGCAAAACGTCATCAACAAAAGACAGGTCAACAAGTCGATGAAGACAACTGCGTGGTTTTCCTGGGTGCTCAGAATGGAATTTTTGCTGCGACCCAATGCTTATTGGAAACAGGCGATGAAGTCATTATCCCGGAACCTTATTACACTACTTATCCAGCAACATTCACTTCAAGTGGTGCAACATTAAAGTCGATTCCTTGCAAGATTGAAGAGGGTTTCCAGGTCAATGTTGAAGGTGTTTTAGACGCAATAACTGCTAAAACCATGGCAATTGTCCTCAACACACCGAATAATCCAACCGGTGCCCTTTATGGAAAAGATCGAATCCAGGCCATAGTTCAAGCCTGTGTGGAAAACAATATTTGGCTGATTTGTGATGACGTTTATGCAGAGTTGGTCGAACCGGAAGATTTTTGTGCACCTGCCTCTATACCGGGCGCTGATCAAGTGGTTATCTCTGTATCCAGTTTATCCAAATCCCATCGAATGACCGGTTGGCGTTTGGGTTGGGCAATTGCACCTAAAGAATTAGCAACGCATTTTTATAACTTAAACATGTGTATGAGTTATGGATTGGTAGGGTTTGTACAGGATGCGGCTATGACAGCTTTAGATCTATCAGAAGAAATTACACCAAAAATTCGTGCAAATATTAATGCCCGGCGCAATGTATTGGCTGATGAATTGTCTAAAATTCTGAACATCAAGGTTATTCCATCTCAAGCCGGCATGTTTGTCATGTTAGACATTCGAAGATTAAATATTTCCGGGCAGGACTTTTGCCGAGGTTTGCTTGATCAATATGATGTAGGATTAATTCCTTGTGATGGTTTCGGACCCTCTGGCGCAGGATTAGTCCGAGTCAGTGCATGCGACGAGCCTCAGCGATTGAAACAAGCATGTAATCGAATTCAAAAATATATTGAATCATTAAACTAAAAAATAGCGATTATTCGCGATATATCTGTGCTTGGGGTAGCCGCTAATTTTTAAACTGATAAAGTATATAAACCCTTAACTGTCATTGCGAACACCCATTCGGGTATAAAGGAGCGCGGCGACTGTGGCAATCCAGAAATTTAGATTGCCTCGTCACCTTCAGCTTCTCGCAATGACTGTAGATTCATTTAACTGATTATTTAAAATCTGATTTAGCGAGGTCATTATGGCTGGACAAGCGACTGTAGAAGGCAAATTTAACTGGCAGGAGCCACTGTTACTCTCTCAACAACTGACAGAAGAAGAGCGCATGATTGATGATGCAGCCAAAATTTACTGTCAGGAAAAGCTCATGCCGCGAGTTATAAATGCTAATCGTCATGAAGTATTTGATCGCGAGATCATGAATGAGCTGGGTGAATTAGGCTTTCTCGGTTCTACAATCCCAGAAGAATATGGTGGTGCAGGGGCTAACTATGTTTCTTATGGTTTAGTCGCCCGCCAGGTCGAAATGGTGGATTCGGGTTATCGTTCGGCCATGAGCGTGCAATCCTCACTGGTGATGTATCCGATTCATGCTTACGGCAGTGAAGAGCAGCGGAATAAATACTTACCAAAATTGGCTACGGGTGAGTGGGTCGGTTGTTTTGGATTAACCGAACCAGATCAGGGTTCTGATCCAGGTGGGATGAAAACCCGGGCCAAGAAGGTTGATGGCGGTTACCGACTTAAAGGTAGCAAAATGTGGATTACTAATTCTCCCATTGCAGATGTATTTGTGGTCTGGGGCAAAGATGACGAAGGTGTTATCCGTGGTTTTGTCCTTGAAAAGGGCATGGAAGGCTTATCTGCCCCCAAAATTGAAGGCAAGTTTTCACTACGGGCTTCCACGACGGGTGAAATCGTTATGGATGATGTTTTTGTGCCGGAAGAGAACAAACTGCCCAATGCAAAAGGTTTGCGCGGTCCGTTTGGTTGTTTGAATCGTGCCCGTTACGGAATTGCTTGGGGTTCAATGGGCGCTGCAGAATTTTGTTGGAATGCAGCCAGACAGTATGTATTGGATCGAAAACAGTTCGGCCGGCCATTGGCTGCAAATCAATTGATTCAGAAAAAACTGGCTGATATGCAAACTGAAATTACGCTAGGTTTGCAAGGGGCATTACAACTTGGACGCATGATTGATGCCGGTGAAGGTGCCCCAGAAGCTGTTTCATTAATGAAGCGCAATAACTGTGGCAAAGCATTGGAAATTGCCCGACACGCCAGAGACATGCACGGCGGTAACGGTATTGCTGATGAATATCATGTCATCCGCCATTGTATGAACCTTGAGGCTGTTAATACCTATGAAGGTACGCATGATGTGCATGCGTTAATACTTGGTCGGGCGCAGACCGGTATTCAGGCTTTTACGGCTTAGAACGGACAAATTTGTGATTCGTAACATCGTCATTCTTGAAATGCCAAAGGCATTATCCAGAATCTCTTGATGCAGGCGTTGTTTTTGAAGAGATTCTGGCAGGAGTTTATACCGGACTTGATCCGGTAACAGAATGACAGTTCAAGAATCAAAGGTGGGTAAAATTTTGTGAAAATCAAAGGAAGCTGCCTGTGCGGAAATCTGTCATATCAAATCGAAACTGAATCTGGAGAGATCTATCAATGTCATTGCTCAAGATGCAGAAAATTTTCAGGCTCACTATCGAATGCCAATATTGTTATCCCTAGTGATAAGTTTAAATGGCTCAAACCGCCTGACACCTTAAAATCATTTGTTACTGAATATGATTGGGAATCAGTATTTTGTGAAACTTGTGGTTCAACCGCTCCACAAGAAGTTAATGAAGAAAGTATTTTCTACGTGCCAGCTGGATCATTAAAAGATGCAGATATATTGAAGGTTACACAACATAAACATCTTGATTCCAAGGCATGTTGGGATACCACCTAGTTATCTAATTAATAATAAATGCCATTCCCCGAAAGAATTGTCTGTTTAACGGAAGAAACCACCGAAACTTTGTACTTATTAGGTGAGCAGGGTCGTATTGTCGGTATCTCAGGGTATACCGTCAGACCACCACAAGCACGTAAGGAAAAACCCAGAGTCAGCGCCTTTATCTCTGCAAAAATCGATGCAATTTTGGATTTGAAACCTGATTTAGTTATCGGGTTTTCAGATATGCAAGCCGATATTGCGGCTGAGCTGATTCGAAAAGGTACTAATGTGTTGGTTTATAACCAGCGTTCAGTCGCCGAAATCCTGAACATGATTTTGAGTCTGAGTCGATTAGTCGGAAATCAAGAAGGCGGTGAGAAGCTTATCAACGAATTACATGAAAATTTAAACGTTATAAAAGAAAAAGTTTCGCAATTTGATTTTCGACCTAAAGTCTACTTCGAAGAGTGGAATGATCCTTTAATCAGTGGAATTCGTTGGGTCAGTGAACTTATCGAAATTGCCGGGGGTGAAGATTGTTTTAGCGAATTGTCTAAACATCCAGGTGCCAAAGATAGAATCATTGCCGACCAATCTGAAGTTGTTAACCGAAATCCAGATATCATTATCGGCTCCTGGTGTGGAAAGAAATTTCAAGCAGATAATGTTAAATCCCGACAAGGATGGAGCAAAATTAAGGCAGTGAAGAATAATCACATATACGAAATTAAATCACCGTTGATTCTCCAACCGGGGCCAGCTGCATTGACTGATGGGTTGAACGAATTATTAACCATTATTTCTTCAATAGCGCAGGGAAATAATCAGTTATAGGAATTAACCGACTAATCGCTTTTTTATCTAAAAATCAAGCCAAATATTGCAATAAATATTTCACAGTGCATATAATAAACTATGATAAAAAATATAATTTCTTATTTTATGATTACTTTTTGGGGAGTAGCAAATGCCCAGGTTAATCAATCCAATCTATATGATGGTTGTGATTATGAACAAGATGAATCGGGGGAAATCCGAATGAATCGGGGGAAATCCGAATCATTTTGGAGCAGAAATATATCGATAAATTTTCTACTCAGCAACAAGCGCATGAATATTGCCAACGTATTAGCCAAACAAAAGCTTATAACGAACTAGATGCAGTGATACCAGATTGTAATGCTAGTAAAGACGCTAGTGGTTACATAAGCACTAGTATGAGTGGTGATTTTATACAGCAATATAATTCCTATGAAGAAGCCCAAGAACAATGCTGGAGACTACACGGCTATACAGACACTGTTGAATCCCAAAATAAAGATATGATTGTAGTTGAGTCCGTGCAGACATCAGGTCTGCATGGCGGAGAAGGAGTTACATCTCAAACACTAGTGCACAAGGGTGATGTGCAGCAATATTACATTGATATACAAGAAGAGGAGATAGAAAGACAAAATAAAGCGCTGATTGCAGACGATGAGGCTGAATCCTCTAGTATTGGATGTGCCATGGTTGTAGAGCCTGCGATAAAAATTAGTGTATTGGATGCTATCAGCCATCAAAATATATCTTGTAAATCTAAAACTGTCATCCAAGATGGAGACTTCAATACTGAACTAGATAATATTAATTGCCTGTTTGGTTGGCTTCAAGGTGTTGATGAGCGAGAAGGAAATTATAAGATTACAGTTACTGCCAAGAACTACGAAGAGTGGGTTCAGGAAAATGTAAAAGTTACAAAAGAGGGCTGTCATGTTAGCACAAAAGAAATAAACGTTTATCTCAACCCTGTAAAGCACTAGGTTGTTTACTAGCAATACGATTATAGTTGTAGAGAAAAATTTATTGGGTTTCTTCCCAATTTTTCGATGGGTTTATAGGTGAACTCAGTCAAGCTAAGTCTATTTTTGTGATCAATCATCAATATACTTGAGCATCGAGTTCCATAATTTTCACTTTCGATATAGATAGACGACAGTAAACGCTCAAATTCTTTATCGATACCTGTTTCAGGTAACTCATGATCAGTTGCTTTGTTTTCGTCTCTTAGTAAGGCCATGAGTGCTTGGTCAATGTTGGGGCCTTGGATAATTCGTTCGAATGAATTTTTTCCGTTAACAACTTTCGGCCAGGGTGTATCGAGCAGATGATTACTTAAGGCGTAAATATTGTTTGTTAACTTAGTTACACCTTGGTTTTGTCGATTAGAAAAATAATACAGATCAGAAGTTAATTGACCGAAAATCAAATTATAGCCGGCGTATTGGTCAGTTGAGTCTTGTAATTGTTTTATGAATTCTTCGTCTGTTTGATTTGAATCCAGGTAATCAGTAACTAATAGTCCGCGTGATCTTGGCGCTACAAAATCGCTTTTGATCTCTCGATAATTTGTGATCGCCGCAAATTTTCCAGTATCAGTCACTGCCATCCAGGTTCCGCCTTGCTCCAAGTCTCTGCCGCCCAGAATATAGGGTTTGTCTTCCCATAAATGAACCTGTGCAGATTCTCGTTGATAAAACTCATCTCGATTTGCAGCGAGAATGAAGGGATATTCTTGCGATTGGTTGAGTGCTAACAACAAAAAACACATATGATTAGTTTAATTCAGAAATGGATAAACAAAACACGTTTTACAGTAAAATGGGAGCATAAAGCATAATCTCTTTTCTTGTGAGCGTTTCTAAAAATATCTTGCCTGTCAGTATTGTTATTCCTACTTATGGTCGGGAGCGAACACTGCTGGATACAATTCAAAGTTTGTTGGATCTTGAACAAAAAGCAGCTGAGATCATTATTGTTGATCAAACTGCATCACATCAACGAAATACAACAGCTCAACTGAAAGAGTGGGAAGAACAAAAGCTGATCAGATACCTTAATCTTTCAGCACCTTCAATTCCCCATGCGATGAATACCGGTTTGCTAAATGCCAGTTATCCTATCGTTTTATTTTTAGATGATGATATCAAGGCACATCAGAATTTAGTAATAGCACATCATCAAGCCCATGAAGATAGAAATCAAATAATTGCCGGTAAAGTCATTCAACCCTGGGATGATCGACAAAAGTTAACTGATGATGGTCACCAGTTTAATTCCGATGAGCAAATGAAGATCAATCACTTCATGGGGGGTAACTTTTCCATCGATAAACATAAAGCGATAGAAATGGGTGGGTTCGATGAAAATTTTATTGATGTCGCTTATCGATTTGAAAAAGAATTTGCCGATCGTTGGTTGCAGGGCGGCAATGAAATTCTGTTCAAGCCGGATGCCGTAATTGATCATTTAAAAGTCACAAGCGGTGGTACCCGTGAATATGGTGAACATTTAACGACTATAAAACCCCACCATGCCGTAGGGGCTTATTATTATTTTCTAGTTTCACCAAAAGTTGAAAATAAAGCCAAAGAAATTAGAAACCGTCTGCTGCAATCAATCAAAACCCGCCATCATTTAAAGCGGCCCTGGTACATTCCAGTAACATTGATTGCTGAGTTGCGGGGTTTATTTAAAGCGAAAAGCCTAGTGAGATCAGGGCCAAAGTACATCACCCCCTCTAGCTCCCCCTAAAAGGGGGAGAATGATTAGTTCCTCCCCTTCCAGGGGAGGTTAGGTGGGGTCAAGATTCCAGTGTAATCTCATAACCCCCAAACTTGCGAATATTTAAAACACCATTATCCAAAATCAGATATTGGCCTTTTATGCCATCGAGTAACCCCTCAACTACAGGCGTTTTATCAAAATTATGGGCTTTTACTTTTTCCGGATAACGTTGTACCGGGTATTCAAAATCATATAGTTTGGGCGAATCAACGATTTTGTAATCAGAATCAGCAATTCGTTGTTCATCATGAATATCCTGAATCACCATTTCGATTAATTCTTTGGCTTTTTCGGCTAGGTTAACTGCAGTTGGATCACCTTTAAGCATTTTGCGCCAATCCGTACGGTCGGAAATATGTGACTTAAACATGACTTCCACCAGCCCAGAGATAAATCTGTTGGCGACTTCAAAGACTGGCATAGCTTGTGAAGCGCCTTGATCCATCCAGCGAGTAGGGATTTGAGTATGACGTGTAATCCCCACTTTTAAGCCAGAAGAATTAGCCAGATAAACAAAATGCGGTTGCATTAAATTTGCCAGGCCCCATTCCTTATCTCGTAAGGTGCCGTATTCCGGATCACATAATTCCGGTCTAACGATACAAGGGTCGCATTCTGGAAGGGTGTTAAAACAAGGATAGCAATACCCCTGATTGAAGCTTTTGCTAATCTTGCGCCCGCAATTTATGCAATTGATTGTTCCGCTGTAAGTAAGTTTGATCTGATTGCCGATCAGTTCATTCATATCGATCAGTTCATCACCAATCGGCAATAAATAATGCACCACATCATTATGAGCAGTGCGCATTTTACGAATATTCCCAGTCATTTCGATTACAGTCATGATCTAAATAGTTTTAACGCGATTAATCGCATTTTGCCAGCTATTGATAAGCTCAATACGTTGTTGTTCATCCATTTGGGGACTAAAAGATTTGTCCAGTTGCCAGGCTTGGCTCGCATCTTCCAGGGAGCCAAACAATTTTGCGCCCATAGCTGCTAGCATGGCAGCGCCAAGAGCGGTAGTTTCAATAACTTTAGGGCGTTCAATAGTAATATTTAAAACATCGGCTAAGAACTGTAACAACCAATCGTTAGCCACCATGCCACCATCAACCCGCATAACTTGTGTGTTGACAGAACTGTCATTACGCATCGCAGAAACTAAATCATTAGTTTGATAGCAAACAGATTCCAAAGCTGCTCGGATGAAATCATTAGGGCCAGTGTCACGAGTAATTCCTAAGACTGCGCCGCGCGCATCCGGATCCCAGTGTGGCGCACCTAATCCGGTAAAGGCAGGTACCATATAAACACCATTGTTAGACTCCATTTCTTCTACAATGGCTTGTGTATCTTTGGCATTAGAAATAAATTTAAGCTCATCGCGTAGCCATTGAATTGCTGTGCCGGCATTGAATATCGAACCCTCCAGGGCATAGTAATTCTTATTATTGATTCTATAGGCGATGGTAGTCAGTAATTTATGCTTGGACTGAATCGCATTCTCGCCGGTATTCATTAACATAAAACAACCGGTGCCATAGGTGCTTTTGGTCATTCCCGGTTGAATGCAAAGCTGACCGATAGCCGCTGCCTGTTGATCACCGGCTATCCCGAGGATGGGTGTGCTCTGTCCCAAAATTTGATTGCTGGCGATACCAAAATCATCAACCGAATTCTTAACTTCTGGCAGCATTGATTGGGGAACATTGAATAGTTCAAGTAACTCTTCATCCCATTCGTTAGTATGAATATTGAACAACATGGTGCGGCTAGCATTGGTCGCATCTGTAGCATGTGATTCACCTTTGGTTAACTGCCAAACTAGATAACAATCAGTAGTGCCGAAACGAAGTTCACCTTTTTCTGCTTTTTCTCGTGCTCCTTCAACGTTGTCTAATATCCAGGCAATTTTGCTGGCGGAGAAATAAGGGTCCAACAATAGGCCAGTTTTGGCCGTGACTATCGATTCCTTGTTTTGAGCTTTTAACTCACGGCATAGCTCAGCAGTTCGTCGATCTTGCCAGACAATGGCGTTATAAACCGGTTTGCCGGTTTTAGAGTCCCAAACTACCGTGGTTTCGCGTTGATTAGTAATGCCAACTGCCACAAGTTTGCCGGAATTGAAAGTAATCGTGTCTTGTCTAGCCTGTCGACAAACCTTCTGTGTACTGCGCCAGATTTCATCGGGGTTATGTTCAACCCAGCCATCCTTGGGATAAAACTGTCTGAATTCCTCCTGCGCACTGTGCAAGATATTGCCTTGGGTATCAAACACAATAGCACGGGTACTCGACGTTCCCTGGTCTATAGCAAGAATAAGCGATTTATCGGTCATTATTTGAATCTATTATTATTGGAGTATAACTATGACATAATCTGCACTCGGTATCCAGAATCAAAAGCCATGATTGAATTGCTAGACGACCCACCTGAAAATATTGACGTTACCCTTGATGCCAAGGGATTACATTGCCCGTTGCCGATTCTAAAAACCAAGGCACAATTAAATGACATGCGAGCTGGGGAAATTCTGCATGTTTTGACTACCGATCCATTGGCTGCCCTGGATTTTAAATCTTATGCTGTGCGAGCCTCTCATACGCTGATTTATATGCTGGAAGAAGAGGATCACGCCGAGTTTTATTTAAAATGTGGTGAAGATTAACTAGGCAAATTTGATTATGGATCAACCAGCATTTCTGGGTATTATTATGCTGGATACTGATTTTCCTCGACTAGCTGGTGATGTCGGTAATCCCGACACCTTCGATTTTCCCGTGCGTCATGAAGTTGTTCCAGGTGCAAGTGTCGAGCAAATCGTGATTGATGGTCGGCCGAATGAATCGCTTTGCAAAAAATTCGTTGATACCGCACAAAATTTGGAAAAACAAGGTGCGGTAGGATTGGTAACCAGTTGCGGATTTTTATCTGTGATTCAAAACGATCTTGCTAAAGCCGTTAACATTCCAGTGATTAGTTCGGTATTAATGCTAGTACCGCTAATTTCCGCCAGTATTGGTAACACCTCAGTTGGTATTGTTAGCGCAGATTCAACAAAATTAAGTTCATCAGCATTAACCAGCGCAGGCATTGATCCTAATCAAGTTCATATTATCGGCATGGAGCACTCACCACAGTTCAATAATTTAATTTATCAACCTAAAAACTTTTCGAAACACAAGTTAGCTAATGAATTTGAAGCAGCGGTCGAATTACTGTTAACAGAACAACCACAAATTTCAGCTTTGGTACTCGAATGCACAAATTTACAACCCTATGCGCAGCATGTAATTGATAACTTTAATTTGCCGGTTTACGGCATAGTACAAGCAGCCAATTTAATCTGGCAGGGATATCAAAGTAAATATTAATGTGCACGTAACTCAGTGTATTGATAAAGTTTGACCGTAAACGACTTGCTTAGAGATTAAGGCAGGATTATAGTTTTAGCGGTTTCGCTATGTTTAACTGCAAAATCTTTTGCATGACCTGAGGAGAAGACATCATGATTAAATCATCTATTATCAAATTTATTGCCGCTTGCGCATTGCTGACTTTCGGTTCACTTGCCAGTGCTGAAAAATGGGATATGCCATTGGCTTATGCCGCGACTAACTATCACTCGGAAATTGCGGCAGAATTTGCTGCAGAAATTACTGAAAAAACAGGCGGTGAATTAGAAGTTGTTACACACCCTAGCGGTTCGTTATTCGGTGGCGCCGAAATTTTCAGTGCAGTGAGGAAAGGCTTGGCTCCTATCGGTGAAAGGTTAATATCAGCGTTGGGTAACGATGATCCGATTTATGAACTGGATTCTATTCCTTTTTTGGCCACCAGCTTTGCTGAAGCAAAATTACTTTATGATGCTCAAAAACCTGAGTTGAAAAAGATGTTGGATGAGGCCAGAATGAAGTTCCTTTATGCGGTGCCTTGGCCACCACAGGGTTTTTATTCAATCAAAGAAGCCAACTCCAAAGCTGATTTAGATGGGCTTAAGTTCCGAGCTTATAATGCTACAACTTCAAGAGTTGCGGAACTAATGGGTATGGTCCCAACTAAAATTGAGGCAGCTGAGTTATCACAAGCTTTTGCAACCGGTGTGGCTGAATCCATGATTTCTTCCGGCTCAACCGGTTATGATCGCAAACTTTGGGAACATGTCTCGCATTTTTATGATGTGCGCGCCTGGCTGCCCAAAAATATGGTTATGGTGAATAAAAAAGCCTGGGAATCATTAGATGAGGCAACTCAGCAGATCATCCTCGATGCGGCGGCAAATGCACAAGCTAAAGGCTGGGCCAAAGCTGAAGAATTAGCAGATTGGTATGTGGCTCAATTTTCTGAAAAAGGTATGACAGTTGCTGAAGCTGGTGAAGGTTTAGCCACAGATTTTCAAGCCGCGGGTGAACAGCTCAGAGCCGAGTGGTTAGAAAAAGCGGGTGAACGAGGACAAGCCATCTTGGATGCATATCAAGCTTCACGCTAAACCACACTAAATTGAATTAAAATAAACTAACTTGGGTAAGGCACTAGATAGCCTCTACAAGTTTGCCGCCTATATGGCTGGTGCACTATTAGTGCTATTGGCCTTATTGATTCTGTATAGTATCCTGGCACGCTTAGTCGGTATCTTTAGTGGTGGCGCGACTGATGTGGCGGGTTATGTGATGGCGACAAGTACATTTTTAGCCTTACCCTATACATTTCGCACTCACGGACACATTCGAGTTGCCTTATTAGTCAATCAATTAACCAAGCCTAAACGACGTTATGCTGAGTTGTTTGCCTTGGCGTTCATGTCGTTATTAACGGCTTATTTTGCCTGGTATATGGCGCGTTTAGCACTGGATTCGTTCGAATTTGGTGAGCGAAGTGAAGGTGCTGATGCAATTTTGTTGTGGATTCCGCAAACCCCTGTAGCAATTGGCGCCATGCTATTTGCCGTTGCTGTCTTTCATACCCTGATCGAGGTCATTACTGATCCAAATAAATCACTTCAGTCAGGCGAAGAAGTATGACAGAAGCACTATCAATCACCATATTCTTACTTGGCTTATTCTTTTTGCTAGGTAGTGGTGTTTGGGTCGGTGCATCATTGCTTGGAACGGCAATTCTGGGGATGTTTCTATTCACTAATCGCCCTATTGGTGATTCCATGGCGATCACGGTTTGGGGAGAACAATCTTCCTGGACTTTGACGGCTTTGCCGTTGTTTGTGTGGATGGGGGAAATTCTATTCCGCACTAAAATTTCTGAGACTTTGTTTAAAGGGTTGGCTCCGTTCATGGGTAAGCTGCCAGGTGGATTACTGCACGTTAATATTGGAGCCTCCGCTATCTTTGCAGCGATTTCAGGTTCGTCAGCTGCCACCGTAGCAACAGTGGGTAAGATGTCCATCCCTGAACTCAGACAGCGAGAATACCCCGAGAAAATGATCATCGGTACGCTCTCCGGTGCAGGAACGTTAGGGTTGTTAATCCCGCCTTCGATCTCATTAATCATTTTTGGCGTGACAGTGAATGAATCCATTGCCAAGTTATTTATGGCCGCAATGATTCCAGGAATCGCTTTGGCACTATGTTTCATGGCATATATTGCAGTTTGGGGAATGTTAAATCCAGACGCAACCCGTAAAGGGATTGATACAGATACTGTTAGCAAATTACGCCGGCTATTGGATTTGTTACCGGTGTTGGGATTAATCTCGGCGGTGATTGGTTCAATTTATACGGGCATCGCAACCGCTACCGAAGCGGCTGCTTTAGGTGTATTAGGTTCATTAATTCTAGCTGCAGCGCAAAAATCACTGACTTTCGAATCGTTTATGGATTCGGTTTTAGGATCCGTTAGAACTTCGGCCATGATCATGTTTATTTTAATGGGTTCAGGCTTTTTGTCACTAGCCATGGGTTTCACCGGAATTCCCAAAGCCTTGGCGGAAGGTATAGGAGCCTGGCAATTATCACCGTTGGCACTGATTGCCATGTTAACCGTGTTTTATATTTTATTAGGTTGTTTCCTCGATGGCATTTCATCCATTGTTCTAACTATGGCGGTGATTGAACCCATGGTGCGAGCAGCAGGCTTCGATATGCTTTGGTTCGGAGTGTATCTAATGATTGTGGTTGAGATGGCGCAAATCACCCCTCCGATTGGTTTTAATCTTTTTGTATTGCAGGGCATGACGGGTAAATCGATTGATTTTATCGCCCGGGCCAGTTTGCCGATGTTTCTAGTGATGTGCGGTTTTATAGTTGTCTTGGTGATGTTTCCACAACTTGCAACTTGGTTACCAAATCTGGCTAAATAACAGCTTAGTAAATTTAAGTAATAGTGATGTCCAAAACCGCCTTACTGCAACATCCCAATTCGGTGATGCACAAAATCTCTGAATACCATCCCGAGCGACCCGAACGAGTTGGCGCAATAGAAGATAGTCTGGCCGCTAATGGCTTGGTAGATGTGCTTGTAGATAAGCAGGCACGCCAGGCAGCCAGGTCAGAGCTGGTGCAAGTGCATGAACCTGCTTACGTCGACTGGATTTTCGAAAACGCTCCGACCGCTGAAGGTGAACGTATACAGATTGATGGTGACACAGCCATGAATGTTTATAGTCTTCCGGCAGCTTTAACAGCATCTGGAGCAGTGCTGGATGCGGTTGACGGGGTAATAAATAATGAATTTGAAAATGCATTTTGTCTGGTCAGGCCACCAGGTCATCATGCCGAACGAGCCATTGCCATGGGATTTTGTTTTTTTGATAATGTTGCCGTTGGAGCGCAATATGTCATGGATAAATACGAAATTGAGCGAGTAGCGATCGTTGATTTCGATGTCCACCACGGCAATGGTACTGAAGACATTTTCCTAAATGACAAACGTGTGCTGTTTTGTTCAACTTTTCAGGAATACATATTCCCGGGAAAATACGCGCCAAGCCAGCCAGGTCATATTGTTAATGTTCCACTACCATCAGGAACTGATAGTGAACTCTATCGTCGGGTCTTTAGTGAAACGGTACTTCCCGAATTAGACGCTTTTAAACCTGAATTCGTGTTTTTCTCAGCTGGCTTTGATGCGCATAAAAATGACCCATTAGCTAGCCTTAACCTTGAGGCCGAAGATTTTGGCTGGATTACCAAGCAAGTTATGCAAATCGCTGATGCCCATGCACAAAGCCGTGTCGTTTCGACACTTGAAGGTGGTTATGATCTTGATGGGCTTGCCCAAAGTGCAACGTCTCACGTTAAGACTTTGATGAAATTATAACCATCCATAGGTTTATCAGATATTAACCAATACGATCTTAATCTATAGTTATTTTCCTAATTAATTCGATCCGCATTTAAATCAGAAGGTTTCGGAACAATCGTTAATCACCCCACCTATCCTCCCCACTGGCGAAGATAAGTAAATAGATCAAGTTGTCCAGTTTTTCAAAGTTCGATTGAAATTCTCGCTAGCGTATTGAATTTCCTTTTCAGTTAAGCACGCAAATCCCAAAACTAGAGTTTGACGATGTGCCTGACTAATTCGTTTGTGCATGTAATACTCCGATAATCTGTAAGTCACCATATCATGTGTTGCTAAAACCTTTTGGCTAAACTCAGTTGCGTTTATTTCCTCAGGCAGTTGTACCAGTATGTTAAGGCCTGCATCGGTGGCTTGAATGGAATTTACAAGGTTATGATCGATTAAGGCTAATAACTGCTGTTGTCTTTTTGAGTAAAGTTTGCGCATCCGGCGTATATGGCTAGCGTAATAACCCTGGATGATAAATTCCGCTAACACGGATTGCGTCAGTGCAGAAGTGGGTTTGCCCAAACTTAATAGGTGACGCATCGGTTGTAAAAGTGATTTTGGCAGCACCATAAACGCCAATCTGAAAGCGGGTAATAAAGTTGTTGTAAACGAACTCATGTAAATCACCCTATTACTTTTTTGGATACCGTAAATGGGTGCAACCGGATAACCTTGATACCTGAATTCACAGTCAAAATCATCTTCAATTATCCAGCTGTTACTGGATTCGGCCCACTCTGATAATTCAACTCGCCGTGGCAGCGACATTTTTATACCTAATGGATAATTTCGTGAAGGAACAACATAGGCAAGCTTTACATGAGGGTTCTGTTTGATTGCCTGATTAACATTAAAGCCCGATTCATCAATAATTACGGGCACACAATGAGCGCCGACTGAACGTAAGACTAGCCGGCGTCCGACAAAGCAGGGTTCTTCCACCCAAACTGGATCGCCGGGATCAGTTAACAAAGTGCCTAGTAAACGAAGCGCCTCCTCACCGCCATTACATATTACTACCTGTTCAGGATCGCACATCACTGCCCGGGTAAGGTGAATATGTTCACTAATGGCTTGACGCAGTGGTAGATAACCTAACGGATCTGAATAATCTAAAGCATCACTGTGGGACTGGACGATTGCTTTGCTAATACGGTGCCAGTGTTTAAATGGGAATTCGCGCACATCTGGAACACCCGGCATAAAGGCCCGGATGGTTCTGACATTGGGATGATAATGTATTTTTGCCAGTTCACGTGTACGTTGAGATAGCTGAATTTCGGTCTTGGTCGGACTTACTTTGTCAATGTTGCCTTTTACGTTTGGGAAATCAGAGACGAATGTTCCTTGTCCTTTTTTTGTGACCAGATAACCTTCGCTGATCAATTGTTCATAAACATTACGAATCGTACCTCGAGATAACCCCAGTTCTGATTGCATAAGTCTTGAGGATGGAATTTTTATACCGCTTTTTAAACGGCCATTGATTATGGCATCACGCAGCTGGTCACATAGTTGTCGGAATATTGGAACATGGCTATTTTTTTCGAAAAACAAATCCATATGGATAAATATAGTGGGCTATTAAAAATCTCAAATAGTGGGTCTTATTTTAGCCCATTGTAACGCTAAAATTAATCAACTAAATGCTAAGGGGTAGGCAGATTTAGCTAATTGCCACTGTTATCAATTTAATAAGCTTTAGAGATAGCCTAATTAAAAGTTTGGCTTTTTATTCACCTCAGTAAAGGAGAAACACTTATGAAAGATCAAATAGCACAGCATATCCGCTCAAATTTATTATTCGACGCGAAAGCCAAAAAAATATCACGACGTGATTTCATGCAAGGCATGATTGCAACAGGCGTATCGCTAAGTACGGCATCATCCTTATGGTCGACAAAGGTCTATGCTCAATCGCCAAAAAAGGGAGGTAAGTTCAAAATCGGAATCGCTCATGGCCAAACCACCGACAATCTTGATCCAGCTACATTTGAAAATGGTTTTATGTCGAGTTTGACATTCGGACAAAACAATTATCTAACTGAATATAGTAACGATGGCACTTTAAAAGCCGAAGCGGCAGAAAGCTGGGAAGCTTCGCCTGATGCTCAAATCTGGACATTTAAACTTCGTCCGGGCATGACTTTCCACAACGGTAAAGATGTTACGGCGGATGATGTGGTGGCTTCCATTAATCATCATCGAGGTGAGGATTCGCAATCAGCAGCAAAACCGATAGTTGAATCCATTACCGACATCAAAGCAGATGGTAAAAGTACGGTTGTTGTCACTTTGAGTGCGGGTAATGCGGACTTTCCATTTATTGTTTCTGATTACCACTTGCCTATTTTACCGGCTAAAGAAGATGGCACGCCGGACTGGCAATCAGGGATAGGTTGTGGCGCTTATAAATTAAAAAATTTCCAGCCGGGAGTACGGGCTGATTTTGAACGTAACCCGGATTATTGGAAATCTGATCGTGGTCATTTTGATGAAATTGAAATGCTTTCTGTCATTGATCCGGCTTCTCGAACCAACGGACTGGTTTCAGGTGAAGTTGATGCTATCGATCAGGTTGATCTTAAAACCGTGTCGTTGTTGCAGCGTAAACCCGATATAAATATTCACTCTGTGGCCGGTACACAGCACTACACATTGCCAATGCATACAAATATTGCTCCATTTGACAATAATGATGTTCGGCTAGCGTTGAAATATTCAATTAACAGGGATGAAATCGTAGAAAAAATTCTTCAAGGTTATGGTGTGGTTGGCAATGACCATCCTATTGGTTCCGGACAACGCTTTTATGCTAGCGAACTTGAGCAAACCGGTTATGACCCGGAAAGAGCCAAAGAGCATTTAAAAAAGGCCGGCATGGATTCGCTCGACGTTGATTTGCATGTCGCCGATGCGGCTTTTGCGGGTGCGGTAGATGCAGCGGTACTGTATGCGGAACATGCCAAACCGGCTGGTATTAATATTAATGTTGTGCGGGAGCCTAACGATGGTTACTGGTCAAATGTCTGGTTGAAAAAGCCTTTTTGCGCCTGTTACTGGAGTGGCCGCCCTACAGAGGATTGGATGTTTTCAACCGCCTATGCCTCAGGTGTGGCCTGGAATGATACATTTTTTGAGCATGCAAGATTCAATGAACTGTTGTTGGCAGCCCGTTCTGAATTAGATGAGGCGAAGCGGCGGGAAATGTATGTTGAAATGCAGACTATTTTGAATCGTGATGGAGGAGTAATTGTGCCCATGTTTGCCTCCTATGTTTATGCGACCCAAAATACTATTGGCACAGATGAAAAACTGGGTACCGATGGTGCATTCGATGGTAATCGCCTAATGGAACGTTGGTGGTTTGCTTAATCAGTTAATTAATAATTGACCACTTAAGAACCCCGCATTAGGCAGGGTTCTTAATGTGCGGCAATGATGTGAAAATAAAACTGTGTAGCTATAACATTCGTTATGGCCTGGGCCTGGATAATGTTGTTGATCTTGAACGCATTGCCGATTGCATTCGTGGTCACGATATTATTGCACTGCAGGAAGTCGAGCGTTATTGGCAACATTCGAATATGACTGATCAACCGGCCGAGCTTGGCGGGTTATTGCCTGATTATTATTGGGTATATCAGCCCGGGTTTAATGTTGACGCCAGTTATCTCGCTGAAGACCGAATCGTAAATCGTCGTCGCCAGCATGGCAGTATGATCTTGAGTCGCTGGCCAATAAAGTCCAGCCTATTGCTGACGTTGCCTAAAATTGCGGCACAACAACATTTCAATATGACTACTGCGGTGGTCGAAGCTGTGATTGAAACACCCCAAACGGTATTACGGATTTACTCAGTACATCTTGGTTCCTTAAGTAGTCGTGAACGCTTGCAACAAATCAATCATTTGTTGGATCATCATCGCGCTTCGATCTATACAGGAGCTGTCTGGTCAGGTGATGGCAAACTTGACGACGAGGTAGAAGCCCGCAATATTGTCGAGATGAACTGGTACAACGGCGAGGTGGATATTCCCCAATCTCAACATACGCTACTTATGGGGGATTTTAACTGTGAGCCAGAAAGTCCGGAATATCTGGCTTTGGTCGGCGAAAAGGATGCTTCTTCGGGGCGTGTTGCCTACCTAGATTGTTTTATCGATACCTGGGATTATGCAAAACTTAACGCAGGCAGTGAATTCACCTGGTATCCTGCTCCGCATAACAGGTCACCGGAACGGCCGATGAAACTGGATTATTGCTTTGCCAGCCCATCACTTTGTCAACATATTGAGTCAACCTCTATTGACACCGCCGCAAAAGGCTCCGATCATCGGCCTTTATACGTAGAACTTAGCTTATAAAGGGGCAACAATGCCAGGATTAGAACCATTTTCATTGCCCGGAGAGTTTCACAGGGGAAATCTGCACACTCATTCAACACTGTCTGATGGCAAGTTGTCCCCGGAACAAGTTGTCGAAAGATACAAAGCTGCCGGTTATGATTTTCTAGTGTTATCCGATCATTTTGTTAAGGTATTTGATTGGCCGGTTGCAGATACCAGGGGATTTCGATCCGATACATTTACAACGATATTAGGTGCTGAATTACACGCACCCAAAACCAATGCTGGTGAGTTATGGCATATCCTCGCAACCGGGTTACCTCTTGACTTTGCACCGGCAGGGGAGAATGAAACCGGCCCAGAAATTGCACAACGCGCTGTTGAAGCAGGTGCTTTTGTATCCATTGCTCATCCACAGTGGTCACAACTTGATATCGATGATGGTTTGAGCATTGATTGTGCCCATGCTGTAGAAATTTATAACCATGGTTGTGGCGTTGAGTGCGCTCGCGGTGGAGGTTGGTATTTATTGGATCAATTATGCAATCTCGGCCATCGATTGACAGCTATCGCTACTGATGATACTCATTTTACTTATGGCGATCTGGATGCGTTTGGCGGTTGGGTTAACGTTAAAACTGAAAGTTTAGATCCGGACAGCCTCTTGTTGGCGCTTAAAGTCGGCCATTTTTATGCCAGTCAGGGTCCACAGTTTCATAACATTGAACTTAATGGTACAAAACTCAAGGTGGATTGCTCCCCAGTCGACAGTATTATTGTCGTCAATGGCACTTCTCGAACCACCGGTAGATTCGGTAAAGCCATTACTGCTTGTGAATTGGATTTAAAGGATTTAGAAAAAGGCTGGTTGCTAGAAAAGCTTAGTCCCTGGTTCCGAGTGGTTATTACCGATGGCCAAGGTAAATGTGCCTGGACCAATCCTTATTGGTTAGAAAACTAATTGTTACAAAAAACTAAAATTATTGCTTAATAATTAAAATGTGAAATATTTTTAGGTGTTCTCCTTGAACGCAAGGGTAACTATGAAATTAATTTGTTGGATTTTATGTTTGTTTTTTTTATTTAACTTCGCAACCGGACTAGTTGCGCAAGCCCAGATGCCGGATCAGACCGTGTTTAATCTGTCTGACTATAAGTCTTCTGTTAGCCATTATTTTGAATTAGAAAAACGGTTCAAGAAATTAAAATCCCAAACCAATGCGTTCACTAATATCAGTTTTGAAATTTCTCGTGATGTATACCTGCTTCTTGTTGATCTACATGATTTCAGGCTAGATCTCAAAGAGCATCAAACACTAATAGAATTAGATTGTACGGGGCTTTCTGTTGATACTTGTAGACAAACCGATATTGATCTAGAGGTAAATAATAAGGTAAAGGATATTAATCAAATTGTAGAGCAATTAATTGATGAAATAATTATAGGCTGGCGAGAACATGCGGCCACAATCGATATTAGTGATGACGAATTAGTGACTCTGGATTTGCTGACCTATCTAATGGTTAGTGAATTTTATAATATGCAATTCAAAGGCCAGTTAGATGATGTCTATAATAGATTAATTGAAGCGTTTCCCATTACAGCCGAAAATGTTTGGGCGAGAGTCGCGATATTAAAACGCAAGACGAAAAAACCTTATTATGATTTCAGTGAACTAAAGCAACAAGTTAACGTTATCCAACAAATACTGCCCCATTTAAGATCTCCTAAGGTTGAGGCTAGAGAAATCGCAAAGCTATTTGCCGTGCTTGCAAACATTATTTACTATGAGCAAGCGATTGATCAACGCTGTGATAAATATCTAACATATAAACTACTTAGCAATATTGCGCTTGAATTACTAGAAATATCTAAAGACAGGAAAACGACCTTAGAGGAAGATCTTTTTACATTAACTTTCTATAGAGCGCTATTAGTCAATTACTTGGATGCTACGGATCTATTAAGAAACTCACTAATAAAAACACTGATTTACAACATAGAAAAGAATCATTGCACAATTAATCAGGACCAAAGCGTTACAGACTTACATCAGCAAGAAATTGTTTCATCCTTTTCCAAGCGGATGTTCGAGATGGCTCAAACTTTAAACAATATTGATAACTTATTGGAACAGGCCATATCTACCAATAAATTAGACAGTGATTGGCAATCTCAACTTACAGAAAATCTATTTAGTGTTGACAAGATACAAACCAACCTAGATAAGGGCGAACTTATATATTTCCGTGTTGCTGATAAAGACGATGGAGGTAAATCTCATTATTGGGCAATTAAGCATGATGAACTTCTTTGGGATGTAACTTCCTTACCTAATCAAGGGTATACAAGGACTATTACTCAATATATTAACCAACTTGACCTGTCTCAAGCGAATCTAAGTATTGATACTGAACTTAAAGTAGACTTAGCTGCCGGGTTTTCAATCTATGAAAATCTTTTCGGATATATTGATCGTAATTCGTTTTTGCAAGATATTGAAATACTGCATATTATTCCAGATCGATTTTCCAGGAATATTCCGTTTGCAGCACTTCCCAAAAGAAAAGTTAAATATAGTGGTTGGATAAAAACTAATGATAGTAGAGGAAAAATCAAAAAGTTAATCTGGCAGGAAGAAGACCATAAGTTGCTATCCAATTTATCTGCTGTAGATTGGTTGGGAACTCGATTTGCGTTAGAAATCCATTTGAATTTAGACTCTTTCATTGATTCGAAGTCGATCCATGAACAGGATAGAGTGACTAAAAAAATGAGTTTTGTTGGTTTTGGGGATCCTATATTCGAATCTTCACCGGGATGCCTTAACCGTGGGGACATTTCTTTAAAAACTAGGGTTGCAGGCCAGGGACAGCTATGTCGATTACCCGAAACGGCGATTGAGTTAGAAAAGCTTAAGGGTGTCTATTCTGCGGAAAACAGCCGAGTGTTTACACAAAATAAAGCAACAGAAGATAATTTAATCAACGAGTTAAACAAAAATTATGACGTCATTGCCTTGTCAACCCATGTTATTACTTCCGGTGATGCAAGATTAAACCGGGAGCATCAACTAATCTTGACTCGAATCGATGCTGAAAACGATGGAATAATAGAAGACGAAATAATAAGCAATTTAAATGTTCAGGGTTCACTGGTGATGTTAAACGGTTGTAGTACTGCTGCCTCGATTGGTGTATCAAGCCGTCCGTATTCAGGCCTGGTCTCCAGTTTTCTTCGTTCCGGGGCTAGACAGGTTTTTGCTTCCATGTGGGCTGTTCCCTCTAAAACTACCTCAAACTTGATTGGCAATTATTTAGTTGCGGAACTGAAAAAAAGAAAAAGCTTTTCATTAAGTAGAGCACTTAAAACAAGCCTATCACGGTTTATAAAAACAGAGCATGATGTTTATAAACATCCTTACTTTTGGGGAGGGTTTGTGCTGGTGTCTGGGTGAATATATGTATCGTTTATTAACTAAATTTATCTCTGTTGCATTATTTATTACTCTGAATTGTTTTATTCAACTTTCTCTTGGTGATGCCAACAATAAGTATTTTGGGTATTATGAAAATGAAGTGATAACAAAGTGGTTGCGTGATTATGAAGAAGATCGAACACTTGAGCTTATTGAGGATTTCGTTTTTGTTGATATGGAGGATAGACGGTGGTCGGTTCCAAAGGGCACGAAAATAGATGGGGCATCAATTCCAAGATTACTCTGGAGTTTAATTGGCTCTCCACTCACTGGTGAGTACCGAGAAGCCAGCGTTATTCATGATTATTACTGCCAAGAAAAAAATATCCCATCCAGTGTAGTTCATCTTATGTTTTATCATGCTATGCGTGCTTCTGGTGTTGCAAAAAAACAAGCGCTAGTAATGTATATTGCTGTTGTTATCGCTGGCCCCACATGGGATGTTGAAGATCTTCGTAATGGAAAATTTTTGGTTATAGATAAACCCACTGTGAATTTAGCTGATAAAGAACTAAGCTCAATTATAAGCCATGTCGAAAAACATATAGATAACCTTCAAGAGGGTGAAGAATATGCAAAACATGTTCGAGAGCAACTCCTAAGAGGCGATTCTGATTGATGGTTTACGGTGCTTGCCTAAACCGGCATCGATTTCCGGTGCTATTGTGAAAGAGAGTGATACTGCTTAAGATTATTGAATTAAACAGCAAAACATGTAGTAGCTAAAGTTCGCAACGAGTAGCTAACAAAAATCCAATGTTTAGATGTAGAATATTTTTCGACTTAAGTATTTAGTACATATTGCTTAGCCAGATCACTCATGGCATTAGAAAGTAGCAAGGAATCAATACCCACAGCCATAAATGTGACACCTTGTTCTTCATAGGATTTGGCCAAAGCAGGTTCTGTGGTCAAAATTCCTGCGGCCTTGCCTGCCGCCGTAATTTTCTTTAATGCCTTGGAAATTTCAGCTTGCACTTCTGGATGACCTGATTCACCAATGTGTCCTAATGAAGCAGCTAAATCGGCAGGGCCGATGAAGATGCCATCGACACCTTCAACAGCCAGGATTTCATCAAGGTTGTCCAAACCGGTTTTTGATTCGACTTGGAGTAGTAAACATAACTGCTCTTCAATTTGATGGTGATAATCGGAAATCTTGTTCCATTTTGATGCTCTGGCAATTGCAGCACCAACACCGCGAATACCTTTCGGTGGGTAATGAATAGCCTTAACCATTAGTTCGGCTTGTTCAGCTGTTTCAATCATCGGTATTAATAGTGATTGAACACCTATGTCCAGGAGTTGTTTAATCAACGCTGTGTCACCCTCAACGGGTCTAACAACAGGGTGACTTCGATAAGGTGCGATAGCCTGTAATTGACTGAGTATGGTTCTCAAGTCATTAGGAGCATGTTCGCCGTCAATAAATAACCAATCAAAATTGGCTGTCGCCGCAATTTCAGCGACGTAGGCATCCGCGGTTGTCAGCATGCAGCCGTATTGGGTCTCGCCTTGCTTAATTGCCTGCTTAAACGTATTTTCCAGTGACATATCTATACGAATCGACAAGTAATCGACCCAAGCGGGCCGTAGTCCCCTTGAATCACATCACCTGCAGCTACTGGCACCGGCCTGGTAAATGAACCCGCTAATACGATTTGTCCTGGCTCAAGTGCAATATCAAATGGTGCGAATTTTTTACATAACCAGACAATGCCATTAACAGGATTGTTTAATACACCAGCAGCCAGGCCGGTTTCTTCAATAATGCCATTTTTATAAAGTAGGGCGCCTGCCCAACGTAAGTCAACATCCATCGGCTTAACCGCCCGGCCACCGACCACAACCCCGGCATTAGCTGCGTTGTCAGCAATCGTGTCCATTACTTTGCGAGTTTGTTGTTGACCTTTAGGCACGCCATTGTTTCGAAAGTCGATGATTTCCAGCGCCGGTGTAACATAATCAGTTGCCGAGAGCACATCAAACGCTGTCACATTATCACCTTTCAGTTGTTTGCCCAGAACGAAGGCAAGTTCTACTTCAACCATTGGTGTGAGAAATCGACCTGCCTCAATCGCAGATCCATCATCAAAAAACATTTGATCGAATAATGTGCCGAAATCAGGTTCGTCGATTTCCGCCTGTTTTTGCATGGCACGGGAAGTCAGACCAATTTTGTGGCCTTTAATGATTTGGCCTTCGCCTAATTTGATTTTGATCCATTCGTTTTGAATCGCATAGGCATCTTCAATGGTTATATCGGGGTATTCCATTGAAGTCTGCCGAATACGTTTAGCATTTTGCTCGGCTTTGTGTAAACGCCGAGCTACACTTTTAACTTCTTTATCTAGCATCTCTCTGTGTGTCAGTTTCGATTAAACTTCTACGTAAGCATGCAATTGTTGACGCTCTTTTTCAACCGTTTCAGGTTCAAAATGAAAATAACTGCGTGGCGGCAAAATACCCCAGGTATTTGATGAATAAGGATTGTCTTCATGCGTGACCGGAACATGATCTTCATCCAGCACCTGCATGTCACAATAAATTTCAATGAAATGTTCTTCCTCCCACATGCGCCAATAAGTAGCCAGGTTTTGTGCCATGCCATGCCGCACAGGCCCCCAGGAAACATACCGTCCGTGTTTAGCAATATGATCCAGGCAGCCTGTAATTTCCGCCACATGCGCAAATTCAAACGCGATGTGATGAATATGGTTATGGCCTTTATCTAAAAAAGCTAACACATGATGACGGGCATCGATGTTCATCCAGAAGGCAGCATCACCAATCCAGTCTGTCAGTTTGAACCCTAGAATCTCGCTATACCATTTGAACACTCGCTGGCAGTCTGTGGTTAAATAATTAACATGACCCAGGCGTCTTGGATGGTAGCCTCGCAGTGTTTTAGTTTCGATCATCACAGGAGGACGACAATCAGCAGGCTTAACGCGTTCTACTAATACGACTTTGTTGCCGTCGGGGTCCTGTAGCATCAAGCCCTGACCGCGTTTAGGGACATCTATAAGTTCAGCAGATTCACCACGATTTTCGACTTCGATCTTAGCTTGATCCAGGCTGAGTCCAGGATTAAGCTCATATGCAACATACTCTAAAAAAGGCTTTTCATCATCCGCCGGTTTTAGAACCAAACAAAAATCCTCATGCATGCAGCGCATGATTCCCAATCCATTTTCAACATCGCCATGCAACCCAAGTAGCATCTCATAGCGAGTAAAAGCTTCCTCAACATCTTTAACCAACATTGAGACATGATGAAGATTGACACATAGTTTGTCCGGCATTTTGTTCTCCTACACTTTAAGTATAGTTTTTGCTAGAATTAAATCGTTAGGAACCTAATGATAATACAAAGCTGGGAAAAATAACAGCGCTAAACCAATTCATTTAGTCAACATTAAGGCATATAGGTTATGAATCACAAATTAGAGTTATCTAAAAAGCAAATGCAGCAATTGGGTTATAAAGTGATCGATGAATTAGTTGAGCATTTTGATACTCAAGTAACCAAATCACCAGTTTGTCTGGCTACCAGGGAACAAATGGAGCAAAAGTTAGACGAAAAGATTCCTGTAAGCCCAACAAACCCTAATGATGTTCTGGATCATGTACTTGAGAATGTTCTGGCAAACTGTGGGATTAATTCACATCCAAAATCCTATTCATTTGTCCCCGGTCCCAGTAATTTTGTCAGTACCATGGCGGACACACTTGCTTGTGGATTCAATACATTTTCTGGTAGCTGGATGGCTTCGCCTGCTGCCGCCCAAGTTGAAATTATGGCGATTAATTGGCTGCTTGAGGTATATGGCTTTCCAGTTAAAAGAGGCGGTGGTTTGTTCACCAGTGGCGGATCTTTAGCAAATTTAACGGCCTTAGTGACTGCCCGTCGGATTAAGTGTGGCGAAGATTTTTCCAAAGCTTGTGTCTATCTCTCCGATCAGGCTCATTCGTCCAATATAAAAGCCTTGAATATTATCGGTTTTAAAAAGCAGCAAATTCGGATAATTCCGACGGATTCTGAATTTAAATTTTCTTTGAATAAACTTAACAATGCTATTGCTATCGACAAATTAAATAAGCTTAAACCCCTTTGTATTATTGCTTCTGCTGGAACCACTAATACGGGTACTGTTGATCCACTAAATCAACTTTCCAAAATCTGTAAAAAGGAAAGTATCTGGCTGCATGTTGATGCGGCTTACGGCGGCGCAGCCATTTTGGCTGATCAGTCCAAGTCATTACTAAAAGGTATAGAAAAAGCAGATTCAATAACGGTTGATCCCCACAAGTGGTTTTATCAACCCTATGAAATTGGTTGTTTGTTGGTCAGAAATCACCGTTGGCTAAGCCAAACGTTTACCGAAAAACCGGAATATTTACGTGATGTCGAAGGCAACGAATCGGAAATTAACTTTTTTGACCGTGGTGTACAACTAACACGAAGCTTTAAGGCGTTGAAGTTTTATATGTCCATTAAAACATTTGGATTAGACGCTTTTAAAAAGGCTGTTCAGTACAATATCGATTTAGCAGAAAGGGTTGAAAAGAAACTTCGGTCCAGTGATAAATGGGAGATTATTTCACCAGCAACATTAGCGGTGATAAATTTTCGCTATAACCCGCTGAAAAGGGGTTACTCAGAAAAGGCGCTTGATCAACTCAATCAATCTGTTTCTAAACATATAATTGAAAGCGGTGAAGCATTATTAACAACAACAATTTTGCAAAACCGGGTAGTTTTGCGTATGTGCTTAATCAATCCAAGAACAACCTTTAGTCAGGTTAAAGAAACGATAGCGCTGTGTGAGAAGATTGCATTAGAGCATGAGGCTTAATAATACCCCCTCTAACTTCCCCTGATAGGGGGAGAAGTTCCACAAATTGTTTCCTGAGTCATCTGAAAGACGCGTTCCTCCCTTGTCAGGGGAGGCTAGGAGGGGTCAACGGATTAGAGGTATAGGGGAATACTGAGTTATTCATCCAAAGTATGCAAAATAATACGTAATAATTCAGCCAGTTTACGCTTTTCTTGGGCCTTTAAGTCAGTCGTAAACAATACTTCTGCGTCATTTACGCGCGGAAAAATTCTGGAAATCAACGAGCGGCCTTTGGGAGAAAGTTGAATCATCAATCTTCGGCCGTCTGTTTTATGAGGTTTGCGGCTGATATATCCTGTTTTAACTAAAGTTTTGATAATTCCGGTTAGGGTTCCTTTACTGACGCCACAGTCAATCGCTAATTCTTTGAATTCTTGTGGACCTCTGATCCAGGTGATCCAAAGAATGGTAAAGCCGGTAAATGACAAGTCGTAATGATCCAAAATATTACGTTCTACATAGGTTCTGAATTTTGTCGCAACTCTAAAAACATTAGACAAAGCTGCCATTGAATCATGATCGATGCCTAGCCCCTTGAGTTGTTTTTTGGCATCCAGCTCGGTTTTTGAAGGTGTTGAATCTCTTGTCATTAATCTGTCAAAACTTTCTAATCTTATTGGAACAGCATTCTAACTGAATTTAACTTATTAGACATTTGTACATGGTCTTGATAATAACTTAAGAATAGCATAATATCGTTAGGAACCAAACAAAAAGGAAAAAGCAATGGCAGAGTACCGTCGAATCTTGCTTGATGGCTACCCGACACAAGTTGTGGTAAATGGAGATGATTTAGTGGCTAATGATGGCCGCACGGTTAGAATCGAAAACGCAATCCACTTGGCTCCCACTGAGCCACGCAAAATTATATGCGTACATTTGAATTATAAAAGTCGCGTCGATGAGTTCATGACCGTGTTACCTGATGCGCCCACTTATTTTCATAAGCCCGTGACAGCATTATGTGGACATAAAGCAAATGTTGTACGCCCTGAACGCTGTAAATGGTTGAACTATGAGGGTGAGATTGCCATTGTGATTGGCAAACATTGCCGCAATATCAGTCAGGATGAGGCGGGTGATTACATCGCTGGCTATTCTGTTGCCAACGATTATGGTTTACATGATTTTAGGGATACTGATTCGGGTTCCATGTTGCGCGTAAAAGGCTCCGACACGCTTTGTCCTGTTGGTCCAGGACTAGTGACTGACTGGGATTTTAGAGGTAAATCAATCAAAACGATTGTTAATGGTGAGGTTAAGCAAGACGGAAACACCGATGAAATGGAATGGGACATGCATTATCTGGTTGCAGATATTGCCAGGAACATTACCTTGGAGCCCGGTGATTTACTACTTTCCGGTACTCCCGCAATGAGCCGCACCGTTTATCCTGGTGATGTGGTTGCTGTGGAGGTTGAAGGGCTGGGACGGCTTGAAAACACGATTGTTCAAGGTCCAACACCAATTCGAGATGACGTAGGTGCCCAACCAACAGAGTCGGAAGAGGTTATTTCAACTGCCAAAGGCGGTGATTGGGAGCACCGGGGCAAGCGTGCTGCAAAAGGTGAGGGCGCTAAGCATTATAAAAGTACATTAGAGGAATAGCGCTATTAAATGCACTAATTAGTACGCTTTGTTCAGTTTTTAATGCGTTCCCTTCCAATGTCATTGCGAAGGAGTGAGTTGATCGAACGACTGTGGCAATCTAACGGCTTTTCTAACGTCTCGGTAATTTCAGAGGATGGATTTCTTTTTCAGAAAGCACGTTAGGCTTGACCTGTTAGGTGAGTGACAAGTTGATCGCTCATTTCAGTATTCATCTTGAAAATGATAGTGCAAGCTGAAAGAGTGAGGAATTAGAAATGTCCGTGGATTGCTTCGCGGAGTTTATGCCCATTGGGTACTCGCAATGACCTAGATAATTAGTGACAATACTTGTACTACACAAATAAGATTTTATTAAGGATCATCACATGACTCCAGAAGAGTTCAGAGTTGCCGGCCATCAACTGATTGATTGGATTGCCGACTATCGACAGAACATTCCTGAAAAACCGGTTCGAGCTGCGGTTGAGCCAGGAGAGGTTCGCGCAGGATTTCCTGCTAATCCACCTGAGAGCACAGTCGAGTTTTCACAATTGCTGGGCCAGCTCAACCATAAGATTGTGCCAGGTGTAATGCAAGTTCAACACCCTATGCATTACGGCTGGTTTCCCTCCAATGCATCGTTGTCATCGGTATTGGGTGATATTGCCAGTTCAGGCATGGGAACTTTGGGAATTTCCTGGGAGAGCTGCCCGGCATTGACTGAAGTCGAGCAAGTCATGTGCGACTGGTTGCGACAATTGGTCGGATTAAGCGAAAACTGGCAAGGCACAATAACGGATACAGCTTCAACGACTTGTACTACAGTGATGTTAGCGGCCCGAGAAAAATACAGTAATTACAGTCAAAACCGCGGCGGTTTGCAGGGTGAAGATTCACCTATGGTAGTTTATTCAACTGAAGAAGCTCATTCATCAGTACAAAAAGCGGCGTTACTGGCAGGCTACGGGCAGGATAACCTGCGAATGGTCGCCATGGATGATTTCACTCGAGCCATGAATATGCAGGCTCTAGAGCAAGCCATTGAAGAAGATATTGATCAAGGCAAAACACCGGCGATTATAGTTGCATCTGTGGGTTCGACTGGAATTACGGCGATTGATCCGGTTAAAGACATTGTTGAAATTGCAGCAAAATACAATATTTGGGTCCATGTCGATGCTGCCATGGCCGGTTCAGCTATGTTATTGCCCGAGTGCCGTTGGATGTGGGAAGGTGTCGAAAAAGCTCATTCTATCAGCTGGAACCCACATAAATGGATGGGTACGATTCTGGACTGTTCGTTGTTATTTTTGACAGAGCCACAAGACTTGATTCGTGCCATGTCTACTAATCCCAGTTATTTGCAATCCATTGCCGACGGGCAAGTAGTCCAATACCGTGATTGGGGTATACCGTTGGGACGTCGCTTCCGTGCTTTAAAAATCTGGTTCCATCTCGAACTGGATGGAATTGAAACGATTCAAGCCCGGTTGCGCAGAGATTTAGATAATGCCAAATGGTTTGCAGAATTGGTTGAGTCCACACCAGGATGGGAAGTCCTTGCTCCGGTCAATCTACAAACAGTTTGCGTGCGCCATATTCCTGAAGGTATGACGCTAGAGCAATGCAATGAACACACACTGGCCTGGGTTAATCGCATTAATAAATCCGGGCGGGCTTTTCTATCACCTTCTAAGTTGGGAGATACCTGGATGGTACGAGTATCCATCGGTGTTGAGTCTACGCAGCGTAGTGATATCGAAGCCTTATGGCAGCTAATGCAACAGCAGGTCGCAATATAAACTTTTTATATTTGAAAGATAGAAAAATACTTACCTCAATGTATCCAGATTCAAAGGCAATATCTCGCCCATCCATATTGCATGTTCTGTATGATCAAGTAGATGATCCCCTGTTTCCGGGTGAGTAAATACGGTTAGACCATTTCGATTTAACACCAGCCAGGGAAACACCTGAGCAAACTTATTTGCTGGGAAAGCTAACTGACAACTCCATGCCAGATGTGGCCCAACATTTTTAGCATGCATCCTGCCCATCTCGATTGAAAATTGATCTCTTGCTGTTTCACAGAGAGTTTTTGCTTGCTCCATTGTTTCCTGATTGAAATAAATATGGGCATGGTAGCCATGTATTTTATCCATAAGCTGGTCCTTAACTATGGATTAATCTAGTATTGAAGCAAAAGCGTCTGAAATGTATTCAATATTATTGCTAGTAATTCCTGCGACATTAATACGGCCGTCACCTGCCATATAGATGCCGTAGTTGTCTTTAATGGTGGCAACCATATCAGGTGTGAAACCGGTATAGGAAAACATGCCTTTTTGGTTGGTCAAAAACGATAAATCTTCGTTAACGCCGCGTTTTTCAAGCTGAGATTTAAGTTCTGAACGCATATTGGCGATTCGATCCCGCATTTCATCAAGTTCTGCTTTCCATTCGGTCGTCATATTTGGGTCATTCAAAATGGTCGCAACAATCCGGGCACCGTGGCTGGGTGGCATGGAATAGTTAGATCGAATTACTGTCTTGATTGCGTTGAAGGTGTTAGTCGTTTGTTCTGCTGATGCACCAATAAAACTTAACGCACCAGTACGTTCACGGTAAATACCAAAGTTTTTGGAAAAAGAATTAGCAATGAGCAATTCCGGGACATTCTCAGCCATGTATCTCAGGCCGGCCACGTCCGCTTCCATACCGTCTCCAAGACCCTGATAAGCGCAGTCAATCAGTGGGAACAGTTGCCGTTCCGAGACGAAATCAGTTAACTCTTTCCATTGCTCCAGCGATAAATCAACACCAGTCGGATTGTGGCAACAAGCATGTAATAAAATTACTTCACCAGCTTTAGCGTGATTATCTAGATGAGTCATCATGCCTTCAAAATCCAGGCTACGATCAGAAGCACGAAAATAGGGATATTGATCTACGGTCAAGCGAGCATCAGTGGCGACTGGAATGTGGTTAGCCCAGGTTGGGGTGCTCGTCCAGATTTTAATTCCGGGTTTCAAATAATTTAGCAGGTCACAGGCTACTTTTAATGCGCCAGTGCCGCCGGGGGTCTGTACACAATCAACGCGGCCTTGTTCTATCAACACACTTTGTGAACCAAGCAAAATTGAGGGAACTAGAGAACGAAAATCAGCATCCCCCGGGATGCCGACGTAGTTTTTAGTTGTTTCAGATTCAAACAAATGGTTTTCGGACTGTTTCACCGCTCGCATGACGGGAACATCACCGTTATCGTCTTTATAAACACCAACCACAAGATCCACTTTTTGCTCTCTTGGGTCGTTACGGAATTTCTCCATTAGCGCTAATAAGTTATCAACGCCTCTAATTTGAATTTCTTCGAACATGCTACAACCGGTATAAATCTAAGTGTGACTACAAGGGGCGACTAATCTAGCATAGATTTATATCTATGCCAGATAAAATCCCTGGTAACTGACCTGGGCTTTAAAACATAAATTTAGCGGCTTGCCGCAGCATCTGCTTGCAACTGATCTTGCTGTTTGTCTTTTTTATGTTGTTCTTCAGTTCGATCTATTTTCCAATAGCTGCTGATGTAAATATTCTCTTTAGCAACCTGGCGCTCAAACCTAAAGTATTCACGCAGTTTTCGCATACTATGAAACTCACACGCTGACCAAATCGATGGCATACCATCTTTCCAGGGTAGCGATTTAACTTTATCCACTAACAGTGGTTGATGTATGTGAGGCTTAGGATTAATCACCCAATGTATTTCGATTCCATCTGGTATTTTGATCGATTGCTTATCCTGCTCGCTGGTGATTTCAATTACTGCATAGCCGATAGAATTTTCAGGGAGTTGCTCTAGGTTACAGGCTAACGCGGGTAAGGCAGTCATATCACCCACCAGAAAAAACCAGTCCGCATTATGGTTTACCAGTTTTACCGGACCAGGTCCGGCTATGCTTAGGTTATCACCTGGCTTAGTCGTTTTAGCCCAGCTTGAGGCAGGTCCATCGCTGTGATTGTGCAAGGCAAAATCGACAGTCAATTTATTTGTTACTGCATCATAGTGACGGATTGTGTAAGTACGCATGGTGTTACGGCCTAAAATGCCACTAAGTGCCTTTGGGAACAATAATTTGATGTAACCACTTTCCTGATCTTCAGGAAAACCCTTAAGTTCCTCGCCAGTGAAAACAATTCGCTGCATATTGGGTGTCAGTTGTTCACTGTTATCGACAATAAGTTTTCGTTGACCACCTCTGGACATTGGAATCTCCTAAATAAGAATGATTCTTATTTATGCGGGCTAAATATTATTATTCAACTCAACATTTAAATAAATGAATAAAAATAGGGGTGCTGAATTAACTGACCGAGTCATCTAAAATCTGCAGTGTTTTTAAATCGGCATGAAATTCAAGTGCGTAGTGTCCGCCTTCACGGCCGATTCCGCTTATTCCTATTCCGCCAAAGGGAGCAGTCAGATCGCGAATTAGAAATGAATTAACCCAGACCGTCCCGGCACGGACAGAACGTCCAACACGCTCAGCACGTGCTTGATCGCTGGTATAAATAATGCCGGATAGACCATAACTGGTACTGTTCGCCATCTTAATCGCATCGGCTTCATCGGCAAATGTTTGCATAGTCAGCACAGGCCCGAAGATTTCGTTTTGCACCACTTCAGAGTCATTGGATTTGGGTTCAATTAATGTAGGCTGATACCATAATCCATCGTCCTTCCAGCGTTCACCACCAAATATGATTTTGTCATCATTTTCTCTAGCTCTTTCAACAAATCCCTCAACACGCTCAAGATGGATAGGATGAATAGCCGGGGACAGGGTTGTGGTTGGATCGCGGCTATCGCCTTGCACTTGTTTTTCGGTGTAATGTGTGAATTTCTCCAGGAATTCATCTCGAATTGATTCTTCCACTAACAGGCGTGTTCCCGCCAGACAGACCTGGCCGGAATCATGAAACTGGTTCGAGGCTTTTTGTGCGGCTGCATCAATGTCCGCATCAGCAAAAACCATTAATGCACCTTTACCGCCTAATTCGGCAGTAAATGGAACAATATTTTCTGCAGCTGCTCGGCCGATTAATTTAGCCGTAGCGGGAGAACCAGTAAAAGATAGGCGCTTGACTCGAGGGTCGCTGGTCAGTGGTGGGCCAATTTCGCTACCTAATCCTTGAACAATATTGAAAGTACCGGGTGGAAAGCCAGCTTCGTTGATCCAATCAGCTAACATACTGAGTGATAAAGGAGACCACTCGGCTGGTTTGAGAATCACCGAGTTGCCAGCGGCTAACGCAGGCGCACACTTCCAAGTTGAAAGCATGAACGGGGCATTCCAAGGGGTGATGATTACCGCTGGGCCGGCTGGCGCCCGGATCACTGTATTGTGTGTGCCATTCGAATTCCAAACTCGTTCTTCATACTCATTAGCTAAGTCAGCATAGGCACGAAAGTTCTTGGCAGCACGCGGAATAACTCTTAATTTCAGGCTTTCCAGCAGCATCGCCATGTCTAAACATTCAATAGTAGCAATGCTTTCGATGTTCTCCTCAATCTTATCGGCCAGGTTGTGCATGATCTGATAGCGCTCAGCAACCGGCATGGCTGACCAGACTTTAAAGCCTTCACAGGCTGCCGTAATAGCCATATCCGCTATCTCGGCATCACCTCTGGATGCATCGGCCAGTTTTAAATTCCAGTCTAATGGTGAGCGCACCTCAAAGGTTTCAGCCGAAGCAATCCGCTTACCGCCGATAAAATGATCTGGTGATATCGAAATACCTTCAATTTCAATGCGAGTCGTTGATTCGTTCATGCTGTCAATCTCAAAAACATCAAATAAATTGCAAATAAGTATCCATTTCCCAATCGGTGGTGTGATCAAGATAATCGTTCCACTCCTTGGTTTTAAGGGCAAGAAAATGTTCGACTAAACCGGAGCCGATTGCTTTGGTTAGTGCGGTGTCCGCTCGTAAATCATTCAACGCACTGCCCAGGGTATCGGCAACAACATTAGTTGAGCTCGACCCAGTAAAGTTTTCACTTGGTTCGGGGTCTGGGACATCGTAGTTTTGTTCATAACCAAGCCGGCACGCTTGAAGTGCCGCCGCCGCCGCTACGTAAGGATTGGCCGCGCAGTCTGCCAAGCGGTGTTCTACTCGTGTCGCCTTGCCACGTTCAGGCGGTATGCGTGTGGTCGCGCAGCGATGATCATAACCCCAGTTGCCCACGTAACCACAAATATTACTTGGCCGTAGGCGCTTGAATGAATTAACGGTTGGGCATTGAATGGCGGCTAATGATTTATGGTGTTGAACCAAGCCGGCTGTCATACGCTTGGCAATATCGGCTAAACCATCTTTCTGGGAAGGATCATCTAAAACATTGTTTCCATCTGCATTGGTCAGACTGATATTTAAATGCATACCGCTGCCGCCCCGGTCGGATAAGGGCTTTGGCATATAACTGAATAAATAACCTTTTTTGATCAAGACTTCCTTGGATAAGAGTTTGAATAAAAATAAATTATCCAGTGCCGATAAGGCGTCAGAATATTTAAGGGTAAATTCGAACTGTGGCCAATCGAACTCAGAATTTATGGCTTCTATGGGAAAGTCTAGGTCATCGGCTATACGCCAAATTTCATCCATTAACCCTTCTGGGTCGTTGCTGGGCCCGGTGCCATACACGTAGGCTCCCGGTGTGTCGTAGGGTACCCAGTTACCTGCACTATCACGTTGAAATACATAGGCTTCCAACTCGATACCAAGATTCACGTCATAACCGTGTGCTTTCCAGTCTGCCAATGCCTTTTTAAGTACACCTCGTCCACACAATGGCAAAGGTTCACCATGATTCACCATGTCTGCAATCACCACACCGGTATCCGGTTCCCACCCTGGTCGCACTTCATCGATATTGAACACAGCTGAAATGTCCTCAAATCCACTGTCTACACCGCAATTCGCAGCATCGATAAATTCACGTTTGTAATCGACAGCATAAATACCCAGTGATTGATTTATGGTTCCCGCCTGAGCATGATCAACAGGGATGTATTTGCCCCGTGCCAGGCTCAGGTGATCGCAGGATAATACGCGAATGCGCTTATATTCCGACATTTTGTTCTCCTCTGTGAATGTGCCTAATGCAATTGTATGGATATTGGCAAGTATTTAATACCCCGGATAAAGTTTGAGCGTAGGTATCGCTCAGTACCAGTTTGATTAAAACTTTTGACTCGTTTTAACAGCTCTTCCAAAACCAGTTTAAGCTCCATGCGTGCCAGCCATTGTCCAAGACAGGCATGTGGCCCACCGCGGCCAAAAGCCATGTGCGGGTTTGGTTTGCGGGTCAGATCGATGGTGAAGGGCTGATCAAATACCGATTCGTCGCGATTTCCCGATACAAACCAGAGCAAGACCTTGTCGCCTTTTTTAATTTGTTTATCGGCCAGTTCAAAATCTTCCATGGCGGTGCGTCTGAAGTGCATGGTCGCTGAACCCCAGCGCATGAATTCTTCAATGGCGGTATCCCATCCGGTTGCATCGGCATTATTAAGCTGGTCAATTAACTCCGGTTGATTCGCAAGTGCATGTAAAGTGCTGGAAATGGAATAGCGGGTCGTATCATTGCCAGCGGCCGCGGCTAATGTGAACATATTCTTGAATTCGTGATCGCTAAGTAATTCACCTTCTGCTGTTTCACCCAGTAACATACTGGATATATCATTGCCGGGTTTTTGACGTTTTATCGTTGCAAGTTTTTCGCTGTAATCAAACATTTCTTTACCGGCTGGTGAACGAAAAGGGTAAAGCCTGAATTCGTCGGTGTTCACTTGATCAACCACATGGTCGGTATAGTCAGGATCACTGTTGGCAATCATTTCATCGCCCTTGGTGACTAACCACTCCGCATCTGAGTCTGGCACCCCCAGCAAACGTCCAAGCATCAGCATTGGAACTTTGCGAGCAATTTGCTCGACGGCATCAAATTCAGTTTCGGTAATTGCCTGATCAATAACAGAAATGGCAATATCCCTAACTTGTTGTTCGTATTGGGCGACTACTTTCTTCTGAAAGGCATGTGCCACCATGCGTCTTAAGTTGGTGTGTTCGGGTGGATCCATTTCCATTAAGGTTTTTCTGGCCTCAAGCTCTTCCTCATCCATTTCCTCTATACGTATGCCCCGGGAGGAACTGAATGTTTTGAAGTTCATATTGGCTTTGACGATATCGCCATGTCGAGTAATGGACCAGAAGCCTTTGCCTGAGCCATCTGTTTCTTCTGTCCAGTGCACCGGATCTTCTGCACGTATTCGCGCGAAGGTTTCATGCGGGGTGCCCTGAGCAAACGTATCATGTGAAGAAAGGTCGGCGTAGGCTGCGCTATTCATATCGATCCTCTGGCAAAAAAATTATTAATCTTGTAAGCATACAATAATTTCATACGGAAGCAAACAAAAATCGTTAGGTTGCAAACGAAATTTAAAGATGGTAAGCTTTGCCAAGTCGAATAGTTGACTATAAGCTTAAAAGCTTACAGAATGAGTTTATCTCGAGGAGGTGATAATAAGATGGTTTGAGAAAACATTAACTCTTGCTATGTCTCCTTCTAACACACAACCGACAACAGAGGATTTGTAATGAAAAAAATTGTTTTAATCTTAGCTGCACTACTTACACTTGGTATTGCTAATGCCGAATATCCTGACCAACCTGTTTCATTTGTGGTGCCTTTCCCTCCTGGTGATTTAGAAGACGTGCTGACACGAATCATTGCGGATGAATTCCAGGCTCAGACTGGCGTTGCTGCTGCAGTAATTAATAAACCTGGCGGTGGCGGTGGACCTTTCCCTGGTGCCATGGAAGTTGCAGCAGGACCAAATGATGGATCGCAAATTGGCTCTTTTGTGGTTGGCGTCCCAGTAGTAGGTCCAAAGGTTGGCATAGACGGACTAAATGAACAAACCTTTGAACCGATCGGTATATTTTTGACTTACCCCTTTGTTTTAGCGGCCAGTGCTGATGCACCCTACAGCAATATGCAAGAATTAGCTGATCACGCTAAAGAAAACAAGGTTGCTTTAGGTCATTTTGGCGCACCCTTAATTCCAACAAAAGTGAGTCTGGCAGCAGCAAATGCACTTGGATTCGAATATGGATCTGATGCTCCTTTTGATGCGCTTGACTGCAATACATTGGCTTCGGGTGATGCCGATGTAATTAATACGACTTTACAATTGATTCTGCCTTGTATAGATAAGGTCAATGTATTGGCGACGATCACTGGAGAGCGAATTAATAAGTTACCTGACACACCAACCATGGCTGAAATAGTACCTGAGTTGAATATGTCATTATGGAATGGTTTATTTGTTAAACAAGGCACGCCACAAGAGGTCAAAGACAAGATTGCCGAAATTGCCAAAGCTGCTGTTCTAAGTGACAAAGCACAACAAATTGCCGAGGACACAGGTGCACTAGTCTATTGGCAAGACGCAGCACAGGCAGCCGAAATCATTGCCGTTGATTCAGCGACTTTCGATACTGTTAATTCTATGCTCGAATAATTATTTAGATTATTGGGTTTTAAGTTGTTGCTATTGATGACTTAAAACCCGAACACAGAGGAGATACAAGATGGCTGATTCCGAGCCAGAAATTGTCGAGCATCATGCTGAGGACATCTTTGAGCATGAACAAAAACCCGGCGATACGTTTTTTGCACTGATTTTTGCGCTAGCGGCGTTATTTCTGCTGTCACAAATAGCTGAGCAAACCAAATGGGTTAAGGGTGTCGATACCATGATGCAGCCACGGATGTGGCCTTTGGTTGCCTTAATAGGTATGACCCTGTTTGGTCTAGGGCACCTATTTTATTCATATAAAGACTTAAAACGACATCCTGCATTAACACTATTTCAACCAGAAGAATTAGTAATGTGGGTCAAGCCTGTCGAATATGCTTTGTATTTCCTTGCTTATGTGTATCTGGTTCCGATCCTGGGTTATTTATTAACCACTATTTTATTCTGTATTTTTCTATGTTTGCGAACCGGTTATCGGCAAGCCAAGATGGTGTTAATTTCGGTCTTGGTTGCGATCGGAATAGTTTTGCTGTTCAAAACTTTTCTGCAAGTCAAAATCCCGGGCGGTCAAATTTATGATTGGTTTCCAGATTCGGTTCGAAATTTTTTAATTACTTATTTCTAAGCCATTATGGAATTATTTGCTCAAGGTCTTGCTGAAGTTGCCCGCTTAGATGTGGTTCTCGCTGTATTAGTCGGTTCAATAGGGGGTGTGCTAATTGGTGCGATTCCGGGCGTGGGCCCGGCAGTTGCGATTGCTATTCTTTTGCCGGCCACATTTGCTATGGAGCCAATTGTTGGACTCACATTGTTGTTAGGTATTTATGGTGCTTCCATGTACGGTGGAGCCTTGCCGGCCATATTAATGAACACACCCGGCACAGCCGTGAATGCATTGACGACCTACGATGGTTATCCAATGACCCAAAGAGGCCAGGCTAATAGAGCGTTGTCGTTAGCGTATGGCGCCTCTTTCGCTGGTGGCATTATTTCGGTGATCTGTCTGATGGTGCTGTCGCCTTACATTGCTAATGTTGCACCGTATTTTGGTTCGCGCGATATTTTCATGGCGGCCTTGTTAGGCATAGTACTTGTCATTATCTCTCATCGCGGTAAGACCATGGCCGCGGGTATGCTGGTCTGCTTGGGTATATTTTTAAATACAGTTGGTCTTGAAGCGCTTCGATTTACTAAACGCTATACCTTTGATCAAGCCTGGTTATCTTCCGGTTTTAATTTGATTGTGGTCTTACTCGGGTTGTTCGCTTTATCTCAGGCTTTTTTATTATTAGTTGAAAAAGATTCAGCACCTAAAGCAACGAAAGTAACAGGCGACCGATTCCCGGGCTTAAAAGAAGTAATGCAAAATAAACGCGTTGCGGCGACATCCTCCGGGTTCGGTGTAATTATGGGAATCATTCCCGGTGTCGGTGAATTCCTGGCACAGTTTTTCTCTTATTCAGTGGCTGAAAAGACTTCCAAAAAACCTGAATTATTTGGTAAAGGCTCACCAGAAGGGTTAATTGCATCAGAAGCCTCCAATAATGCTGTGCCGGCAGCGGCGATGATTCCGTTGCTTGCGCTTGGTATACCCGGTGAAGCGTTGACCGCTATGATGCTTTCTGTTTTTTATGTGCATAACATTATTCCCGGACCTGCCTTGTTTCAGACCAAGCCTGAATTCATGATAAGTCTCTATATCTGCCTGTTTGTGGTGAATATCGTTATTCTTATATTCCTGTTAATGAGCACTAACACTTTGCTCAAGCTGATCACCATACCTACGCGCTTTTTAGGTATATGCATTATGGTGCTGTCCTTTGTCGGTGTTTATTCGCTTAGAAACTCAATGATCGATTGTGCGATTTGTGCAGTGTTTGGCGTGTTTGGTTATATCCTCAAACGATTAGATTTACCCCTGGTGCCGATCATACTCGGGATGGTGTTGGGGCGGATTATGGATGAAAAGCTGAGGGCCAGCCTCGCCCGTATCGAAACACCGCTGGATTTTATTAATCGCCCTGTATCGGGAACGATTTTTGCAATCATTGTTGCTGCGATCATTATTCACTTCATGACTTTGTATAAACAGCGCAAGGCTTAATACAGAATACCTATCACCTACGTCATTCCCGCGGAGGCGGGAATCCACGGACGTTTCTAATTACTCATTCTTTCAGCCAGTACTATCATTTTTTAAATGAATGCTGAAACGGGCGATGCATCTATTACTAACCTAGCAGGTCGGTTCTAACGTACTTTCTGAAAAAGAAATTCGTCATCTGAAATTACGCGGGCGTAAGAAAAGCCGTTGGATATCCTTAACGCTGTTCGGGCATAAAACTAAGCAAATATCTTATTTGAATTAGAAGCCAAATTAAGGAGATTCCGGATCAAGTCCGGAATGACGGGGTATTGGTCTTAAGCCGGTTTCCGAGTCTTAGCGGTCACTTCAGGCGGAAACTCATCTTCACTGTAAACGCCGATAAATATTCCCACCTCTTCCGCGCCAATATCACGATAATTGATCAGCTGCTCTTCAGTCATGGTTGTGCGTTGGGAGGGGCGGCGTGCCCATCGTGATAAACGTTCAAGAAACAAATTTACAACCTTGGCATACTTGGGGTTACCCCCTAAATCAACCAATTCCTCTGGGTCATTTTTCAGATCGAATAGCAAAGGTCGAAAGCCGCCATCAGCGAAAACAAATTTCCAATTTTTATCAACTAACATGAACAGCCGAGCTTGCTTTGGATCTAAATCTAAAGCCTTGGCCTCAGGCGCAGCAGAATAATCATATTCACTAATCGCATAGTCACGCCAATCAGTAGGCGTTTGACCGTGGATAAACGGTAGCAAAGAACGGCCTTCAAGAATGTGATTCGGAATCTCACCTCCAGCCATTTCGACAAAGGTTGCGGTCAAATCAATGGCTTCTATTAATTCATTACAAACTGTGCCACGGGTTGCATTGGCTTCAGGCGATGGATCATAGACAATCAGTGGGATGCGCACCGAAGGGTCATGAAATAAGTCTTTTTCCCCCAGCCAGTGGTCGCCCAGGTAGTCTCCGTGATCTGAGGTCACCACGATAATGGTGTCCTTCATGTGTCCACTTTCTTCAATCCAGGAAAACAGTTTTCCCATTTGGTCATCGGCTTGTTTGATTAAACCCATGTAAGCGGGTATGACCTTATCTCGAACTTCTGTACGGCTGAACGTTTGACCAATGCTGTTGTTCATAAATTCCTGGTAAACCGGATGAGCATGGTTTCGTTCAGACTCACAGCGGATAACAGGCAATATATGCTCTTTACCAAACATGTTGTGATAAGGCGCTGGCACAATGTAAGGCCAGTGTGGTTTGATGTAGCTCAAGTGACAAAGCCAGGGAGGTGAGTTTGATTCATCACGTTGTTTAATAAAATCGATAGCCCGATCTGTCAGCCAAGGGGTTTCACTGTCTTGTTCCTCAATGTTGGCGGGTTTGTTTGAATGCCGTAAAAACCAGCCCGATACGATTTCACCTTCATCATCAACACCTGCATTGGCATGATGCATCCAGGGATTGTCAGTGCTGTAACCTTTGGAATGTAAATATTCGTTATAGGGGGAATGTTTTTTATCATAAAAACCTTGTGGGCCTTCACCCCAAAGCCCATCATCGCGAATATAGGCATCAAAACCGCATTCGCTGACCCTGGTTCCGATGATACCGTCACGGGAAATACCCAGGCGATCCATGCCTTCATCATCCACTTGCATATGAGTTTTTCCGATCAACCAGCAATCCATGCCGCTCTTACGCAAGTGATCACCAAGGGTTTGTTCACCGACTTTAAGTGGAAAGTTGTTTGATGAGGCGCCATGCGAGTGGACATAGCGGCCGGTATAAAAACTCATCCTTGAAGGGCCACATAAAGGTGACTGAACATAACAATGCGAAAAACGAACCCCTTTTTCAGCTAAGCTATCCAGGTTTGGAGTATGTAGGTGGGGGTGTCCGTAACAACTTAAATAATCAAAGCGTAGTTGATCGAACATAATGAATAAAATATTTTTGGTTTTACTCATTATTTACCCGTGTGTTGGTTGAAAGCGTGTCAAATATCAAAGCCAGTCAGGATAGGGTAACCCCTTTTCCTTCAAGAACTTAGGATTAAACATTTTGCTTTGATAACGTGTGCCCGAATCACAAAGAACGGTGACTATAGTTTTTCCTGGACCAAGTTGTTTTCCCATCCGAATAGCACCTGCAACATTAATACCACTTGAGCCACCCAGGCATAAACCTTCTTCTTTTAACAAATCATAGGCGATGGGCAGGGCTTCTTCATCAGGAATTTGATAAGCGTCATCAATTTTTGCATCAACCAGGTTCGCCGTAATACGACTTTGACCAATACCTTCTGTGATAGAAGTACCTTCTGCTTTGAGTTCACCATTTTTGATGTATTCGTATAGTGAAGCGCCCAATGGGTCACTGACTGCAGTGAGTATTTGAGGATTTTTTTGTTTCAAATATTCACTGACACCAGCCAAGGTTCCACCTGTGCCGACTGCACAGGTAAACCCATCAATCTTGCCATCCGTTTGTTCCCATATTTCCGGTCCGGTGGAAACCACATGACCATCTCGATTCGCCACGTTGTCGAATTGATTAGCCCAAATGGCACCATTGGGTTCACTGGCCGCTAATTCATCTGCTAATCGACCGGAAACCTTAATGTAATTATTATCATCACGGTATGGTGCAGGCGGGACTTCTCGCAACTCTGCCCCGCATAATCGCAACATGTCCTTTTTTTCTTGGGATTGTGAATTAGGGATAACGATTACTGTCCTGTAGCCTTTAGCATTTGCAACCAGTGCTAAACCAATACCAGTATTACCTGCTGTACCTTCAACTACAGTGCCGCCTGGCTTAAGTAAACCTTTTACCTCCGCGTCTTCAATAATATATTTAGCTGCACGATCTTTGACCGAACCACCAGGGTTAAGAAACTCGGCTTTACCTAGAATCGTACAGCCAGTTATTTCAGAGGCTTTGTTAAGTTTAATTAACGGTGTATTGCCAATGCTGTCTATAAATCCGTCACGAATCATTGTTGATATCTGTTATTTCAATCAAAAGATTATAGCAGTTGAACCGGTTAGGTAATTTATGTAATGATGAGTCAATATCAGAAATCTCGAATCATTTATTAGTGACTATAATTAAGAATTTAGTTCTCAGTATCTGTTTAACGATCAGTGCCTCTGTTTACGCTCAAGACTCTGCTGAAAGCTTCTGGATTGATGTGCGAACAATTAAAGAGTACCAACAAGGGCATTTAGACGGCTCGGTAAATATCCCACATACAGAAATTCAACGGCGTATTAGTGAGATCACCGATGATAAACAAGCGACTATCCATTTATATTGCGTGGCCGGAATTCGTGCGCAAATCGCAAAAAGCGCCTTAGAAAATCTTGGCTACCAGAATGTGATAAACGAAGGTGGGCTAAAAGATATTCAAGCCAGGGAGTAATATTTAATTCCATCACTGACATCGTCATTGCTGAGAAAGAAGGTCATTTAGCACTTGGATTAAGAAGTGTAAGTAGATAAATTAGAAATACTTTACTTCGTCATTCCCGTGGAGCCTGTCCCCGAGTAGTCGAGGAGCCGGAATCCATGAAACATACAACATAATTTTAGATTTCTAAAATTAGCCTTAGATAGATATTATTAATGCCGCGTAACATAGAAATAAAAGCCCATGTTGAGGATATAAACAAACACATCGCATTGTCCAAAACGATAGCCGACCAACCAGTGCAGTTCCTTCATCAAGAAGATGTATTTTTTAACTGTGAAAACGGCCGCTTAAAACTTCGCAAATTTCCAGATGCTCCAGCTCAACTCATTTTCTACCAGCGCACCGACCAAGCAGGCCCAAAATTATGCGACTATTCAATCATAGAAATAACCAGCCCCGAATCATTACAAACCACTCTGGAACAAGCTTATGGCATCAAAGCCATTGTCAAAAAACAGCGACAGTTATTTCTAACTGGTCGTACACGAATTCATTTAGATACAGTCGAAAATTTGGGAGATTTCATCGAGCTTGAAGTCGTTCTTGGAGAAGATGATTCGACTTTGGCAGGCGAGCTAGAAGCTCAGGGTTTGATGAAGAAATTGGAGATTGATAAAGAAAATCTAATCGAAAAGGCTTACATCGATTTGTTAATCATAAATGATACGAATTGATGGATTGACAATAATGAATGAGAAATTCCAAATACCTTGCGTTGCGGGAATAATCGAAAAAGAGTGCAGCGGTGTCAAAAAAATTCTGATTCAAGAAAGAGTCAAATCTGATACCCCACAGGAAAATGGCTTAATTGAAATCCCAGCCGGAAAAATCAGAGAATTTGAAAGTGCTTTTGATGCCTTAAGAAGGGAAGTATTTGAAGAAACCGGGTTGAAAGTAACCTTTATCAACGGAGAAGGTGATTCTGAAATTGTTCAGCATTCTGATTATCAAGTGATGGGTAGTGAACCTTATTTTGTCAGCCATAACCTGGCAGGTTATTATCCTATTTTGGTGATCACATTTTTATGTAGAGTCGAGGGCAGTCCCTTAGTAAAGTCAGATGAGTCTGAAAATATTAAATGGATATCAATTCAAGAGTTAAGTGAATTGCTCTCAAATCAACCAGAAAAGTTTTACCCGATGCATATTTCTGCATTAAAGAAATACACGAAATCTCAGTAGTAGAATGTTTAAAACAATATGGCCCAAATAAAAATATATGGATTAAAGACAAACCTCGATGAGAATAGGTCGCTAATCTTGGCAGCTATTCACGATGCCGTAATGTCTGCACTTGAGTATCCACCAGAGAAAAAATTTCATCGATTTATTTCTTTAAATCCGGACGAATTTATCTATCCGAATGACCGATCAGAGCAATACATCATCATTGAAATATCCATGTTCGAAGGGCGTTCGGTTGAAGCTAAGAAATCATTAATAAGAAACATCTTTTCGAACATAAACGCTCAGGTAGGGATATCTCCGCAGGATATCGAAATTACGATATTTGAGACACCTAAGGAAAATTGGGGAATTCGAGGTTTGCCAGCTGATGAATTGGCACTAGGGTATAAAGTTGAAGTTTAGAAATATCGCATTAGAAGTCATTCGCAATCTAAGTCAGATATTTAAGAGTCAGTGAAGTACTTTGAAGAACTAGATTGCCGCAGTCGTTCATTTCATTCACTTCTTTATACCCGAATGGGTGTTCGTAATGACTGCAACCGTCATTGCGAGTAAAGCGAAGCAATCCAATAAACATCGAATTTAAGGAAATTGGCATAGGACATCGATTTTCTATACTTCCCTCTTTAATTACGGCTTGTTCCACAATGTTAAACTCAAAGTTGAGGATTTTAAAAACGATAAGGAAGTAAGTAATGTCAGAATTTTGTTGCCGGATCACGAGTGGATTTTTCATTGTCGTCTCGATTGTAATTCGGTCTTCGCCGGTTTTCGCTCAAGAGAGTGATGTGGATTGCGATGCGGTTTATGACGAAATTGTCGCTAACTATCCTATTGATTTAGCCAGTTGTGAAGTCGAGGTTGCGCCCTATAAGCTTGACGAATGCAAGCCTCCTTCTAATATTATCTCTGCACGTCCAACGAGTCATATGCTGCTGGCGATTGATGCATCTGGTTCGATGGCTGGCAAAGTGAATGGTGAGACAAAAATGAAAGCGGCTAAGCGGGAAGCATTGGCTTTTCTGCGTGATATGCCACAGGAGGTTGACGTTGGGTTGGTTGTTTATGGGCATCGTGGCAACAATCAAGAGGACGGAAAGGCTGAATCCTGTGCGGCATCAGAATTGGTTCATTCTTTTGATGCACGCCGTCGCAAACTCGAAGACAGCATTAAAGATCTGTCCCCAACTGGCTGGACGCCATTAGGTGGAGTGCTTGAATATGCGGGAGATATTATTAAAGATTTGCCGCCCCCGAGAGAAGGTGACTTGGCACCAGTTGTCTATCTGATTTCCGATGGCGAGGAAACTTGTGGAGGCGATCCGGTTGCAGCAGCTGAGACGCTTTTTGATGCGGGAGTGAAATCAGTGGTGAACACCATTGGTTTTGATGTCGATGCTGAAACTTCTGCACAATTAGAAGCTATCGCGGATGCCGCAGGCGGGACCTATTACCCTGCCAAAGACGCTCAGGCACTGCGAAAACAACTTAATGCGATTAAAGATGCGGAAAATGAGATGGCACGATATCAATACTGCGCAAACTTAAACGCTGGGGCAATTGGTGTTGTATACCATAATGCCCGAATCGAGTTGGCAGGTTGTTATCAACGTAATAATCCGACTTCACGGCGAGTTGCCGTTATGCACGCGATGAACCGTGCAACCGATAACAATCAGCCAGAAGCAATATGTTCAGACGAGCTTAATGATCGAGCCAAAGCAGAGGCTAAACCATGGCGTGGCTGGTTGAAAGAACAAAACAAACCACTGACCGACGAACCCAATCGCTTGATTGAAGAATACCGAAACTCAATGAACCTGGAAGCAACCACTCAAGTCGAAGAGTGAGAAATAATTTCAGATGAGGTTAGAACAAAAATCGATTGTTACTAAAAAACTAAGGAATCTCTAAATCGACAAATTCATGTCCTGTTTTTGTTCCAAGGGCATCAATATTTTCACTAGAAATTCTTAATCTGTGTGGACCCAGTTCGAAGGGTACCTCAAACATATCGCCATCAGACTGGATGACGCCGACATATAAGGTATCGCCATCAAGACGATTATCAAACTTACCTTCATTGGTGACAAAGTTCTTTTTTAGTGAATTGTAGTATTTATAGGTGTGCGAGCATTTACCAACAACATAATGACAGGAATAAGGTGTATAAGTGTTTGTTTTTCCATCAAGTGTACTCAGTACCTTCCGGCCTTTGTCATCATAACTGACCAAGTTAAGTACTTTGGTAGAACCATCATCAAGTAGCTTATAAGTTTGAATCTGAAAATAGCCATCTTTTTTACCAATATATTCTTCTATGTATGTGGCCTCGACATAGCCAAAAGAAGTTGTGGTCAGTTTGGTGCCGATTTTCATCGTTTCAAATTCAATGCCTACTTCTTGGGCAAAAGTTGGTATAGAAGAAAAGCTGAGCATTAATAGAACCAATAGAATTTTTTTCATGACTCGCTCTTTGTTTTCAATTTGTTCGCTTACTCGTCGTAGTGTTTCGTAAGCGTATCATTTTTTGAATAATCAAGTTACGTTGGGTGCTGAGAAATATGAGTATCCCCTGCTAAATCACACACTCCTTTATAGTCGTGAGGTGTTTTTACCCGATGGGCGATTGTAATCATCCGAATAAAGAATTGCGTATTAATCGTTAATGTTTAATAGTTATTGGTAACAAGAATCATCCTAAGAATATGAAGAAAGAAATTTTCAGGCAATGCCAAACACTCTTTCCTGAGTGGCTGAATTGTGAGATTACGGATTTTGAGTTTGATGATCCTAAAGGATTTTCATCATTTACAATGGGAATTCGGTCAACTGTTGCTGTGCAACCCAGCGCAGTTTTGTATCGTCGTCTTGAAGGTAAAGACAACGCGATACTGGATTTTGAGACCGAAAAGGAAGTATTTCTGACACTTGGGCAAAATAATGTAGCCGCGCATTGTTATTATTACGATCACACTTGTCGAATCGAACAGTTTTACCAAGGACGTACTTTAACAGCAGCGGATTTATTTAAGCCTGAAAACCTGCGGCAGATTGCCAATCAACTATATCGTTTTCATCAGCTAAATCCGCCGAGTTTGCCCAAGCGCGTGTTTTGGGAAATGTTGCATGAAAAATGGGGTCAGTTGGCAAAACAGATTCTCGAGAATGAACTGGCCAATTTTCCTGAGAATGAACGTGCTATGGGCGAGGAGTTGCGCGAAATTTACAGCCCGCAAACTCTGGATAAGATAAAACATTGTCTACCTGAGGGAGAGCTAACGTTTTGTCATAATGATACGTACCATGGCAATATCATGAAGCTTAATAATGGCGAGATTAAGTTGCTAGATTTTGAATTTTCTTGTCTCAACAACAAGGCCTACGATTTTTCCAACCTGTTTGCAGAAACTGTCATGCGTCATCAACAACCTGATTATCCTTATTTCAAAATTGCAGAGCCTGAATATGGTGACCATGAACTCGATACATTAATCAACTTTTATCTGGATAACGAGCAATTTAAAAACCAACAAGCGAGGCACAAAGCATTTGAGAAGTTGTTGCACGATACAAAAATAATGCTGATCATGTCCGATTATAAATACGCGATGGCTGCCTTGCCTTTGGCGATCAATCCAATTCAAAATATTCGTTTTATTCCTTATGCTTATCAGCGATTTCAAAAATTTCTAAGCGCTTATGAACAATTGAGGTTGTTAGAAGAAGTTTGACTTACATTCTTATGGGTTATTGTCAATTTATTAATATAATAGGAGCAATATAAGTGCATATTGGTTTAATTGGTGGGATCGGTCCGGCAGCAACGGAATTTTATTATCGGCAATTATCTAAAGCCTATAGTGACCTAGGTAGACGACTTGAATTGACGATAGTAAATGCTGATGCCCATGAGTTGGTTAATAATCTGGTTAATGGTGAATCTGAACAACAAGCAGAAATTTTCCTTAGGTTTGTTGAACGTCTAAAGGCAGCAGGTGCTGATGCTGCGGTAGTGACATCTTTAGGTGGTCATTTTTGTATTCAGGATTTAGAGAAAATATCACCATTACCGCTGATTAATATTCTGCCCATCCTTGATCGCTACTTTGTACAGCACAAGCTTAAGAGAATCGGAATATTAGGGACCAAAGTGGTGATGGAGTCAGGGTTTTATGGCGGAGTTACTTCAACTGAGATTGTTGTGCCCGACGAGCCTGATGAAACACATGATCAATATATTAGTATGGCCAAGGTAGGAGTTGCGACTGATACCCATCGGGAGTTTTTTATTTCCATGGGCAGGAAGCTATACCAGCAGCACAATGCTGATGCTATTGTTTTGGCAGGAACAGATTTATGTTTGGTGTTTGATGGAAAAGATTATGGCTATCCAGTTGTTGATTGTGCTCAAGTGCATGTGGATGAGCTTGTTGCGATTTCGACTGATTAGAGGTTTATATGAATTGCTGCAATAATTCATTTGTTGTAATGATTTAGAAGATTCCTCCACTACGGTTTTATATCCGTAAGGGTGCGGAATGACAGAAAAAAGGTTTCTGTGCAAAGGTTTTATGTCCGAACTGGTGTTCGCATTGGGCAATGAATCAATATCAACTACACGAATAACCACTTGGAGATTCTGGATCAAATCCAGAATGACCGATCAAGAAGTTTGTGCGTAAATTTTCGGATTACCAGAAGAGTATCCTTGAAGCTTTGTTCGTAAGCGCATGCCAGCCAGTAAGATCAGCAAACACGAGGACAGAAGGATGCAATACCATATCCAGGTAAACGGTGATTCGGCATTGAATGTGGCCCAATAGGCTAGAGGGCCGGCAATAACCCAATAAGCAATCAAAGCACATATTGATGGATAGGTTGTGTCTAGCATGCCGTGCAAAGATTCGATTACTATGAGGAAACAAGCGTCCACAAATAATGCAATGACTGCAATCCAGATGACACTTTTAGCCAGGATGATAGTCATCTGATTTGAATCCAGTGATTCATCGAGGAAAAAGTTTATCCATTGGTCTCCGAACAATCCTAGAGCCAGCGCAAACGGTAATGTACAAGCCAGAATGATGATCAGCCCGGACCTGACAGCCAACCGAATTTGTGAATAATTTTTTGCACCAATGTATTTTCCAATGATGATGGCGAGCGCCATGCTGATCCCGGTATTAAATAAATACGAGGTTCCAACTGCATTAAATAAAATTTGGTGAGCAGCTTGCTCATCTGCACCAAGTGCACCGGCTAGCAGGTTGGTGCCTGAGAAGAAGGCCTCTTCCATCAGTAACGTCAGACTAATCGGTAGACTGACTAGAAACAATTTAATCAGGCCTTTATCTGTCCATACTGACGATTGAATGATGTTGAACAGATAGCGGACCTTATCCCATCCAACACTTGCCAACATCAGGCCTAAAAGCACAACGTTAGAAATTAAGCTTGCTAGACCAATGCCTGCAATTCCCATCTTCGGGAAGCCGAAGTTGCCATAGGCCAGGCAATAATTTAAAAAGGAATTTAGAAGCAACGCGAAAACGACCGGCCCGACGCTGGCCCAGGGTCGATCAATCACAGCAAAATAACCTCTAAACAAAATCACAATGGAATGAATGGGTAAGGTCCAGGCAAACCAACTCATATACTGCTCACATAAAACCACGACTTCTGGTTTCTGACCCAGCTTTAACAATACGGGTGAAATGTTCAGCAGTACCAGTGTAAATATAAACCCAAAAAAAACGCAGAGAATAATGCCGTGGCGGAAGCTATCCAGCATTGCTTTTTCGTCTTTTGCGCCAACTGCCTGACCTGCTCGAATACTACTGCCAACTTCAAAACCAATCAGCAGCAATAAAAATATATAAAACGCACTTCCGCCCAACGAGATCGCAGCCAAATCCACATAGCCGATATTCCCGGCAAACAGGGAATCGACCATGATGATGATCATCTGGATAACCAGGGTTAAGCTCAGTGGCAACCCCAGACGCCAAATTAATTTTAAGTTCGCACGCATAGGTCTTGTTGGTTATTCTGCTGGATATTGGGTAGAGATCCAGGATGACGAAAAGAGAATTTCTTTATGTCTGATTATTTACTTGAATAACGGTAGTCAGTACTAGAATAATTTTTATATAAAGTTGTTAATGGCTAATTGCGCGCAATATTATCATTAGTCTGACGAGCGTAGTGATTAATGTTCGTTTTTATTGTTTTATCTTGGTGTGGTATTAAGTATTCTGGTTTTGGCCCTTGAGCATTAACAACAAACCACTTACGCAGATCAAGAAAATACCGCCCCAAGTCATCGGTGTCGGTAAATCGTTAAACATTAAATAGCCTATTATCACACCACTGACAATTTCCATGTAAACGATTGGTGAAAGCACACTGGCCGGTGCGAAGCGAAATGCAGAAACGGACATTAAATGTCCTGTCACAGCTATCAAGCTCAGTGACATGAATAAGAGAATAGGAAACTCTGTACTCACTGACTTGAGTGTGAAGATTGATGGTAGCAGTAATATAACAGCAAAGACGTTCTGTATAAGTAACATGGGAACAGGATGCATGATTGCAACAGCATTACGAGTTGCAGCCAGATAGCAGCCAAATGAAATACCACTGGCTACGGCATAAAGCGTACCAAAATTAAAATTCACCCCTGGACGGATAATCAGTAAAGCACCTATGAAACCAGCGATCACAGTAAAAACGGTCAATCTAGTGAGCCTTTCCTTCAAAAATATTGCTGCAAGCAGTGTGCCGATTATGGGAGAAATTAAATAAGCACCTAATGCATCGGCCAGGGGGATTTGGGAGACTGAAATAAGAAAAAGACTAAACGCAGCAACCAGAAACAATGTCCGCATAAGCTGTGGGATTAGAGCGGAAGGCTTGAGCAGATCAACGCTCAATTTCGACCAGGCAATCGGTAGAATTAAAATGGCCGATCCAAGATAACTACACCAAGCGATAAACAAGGGCGAATAGTCAGCACTTAAGTATTTGGCGACTCCGTCACGTATCGGCAAAATGAACATGGCAATAGCCATTAATCCAATACCTAGGACAAGATTATTCTTCACTCGACTTTCTGTTGTGTTAATTGTTTGCTGAAGTTACGCTATTTGTTCAGAAAATCAATACTTTGGCAGTCGTTGTGTAACAGGCGAAGATTGAATCAAGGAGGTATTAGTCATGGCAAAGGGAATCAGCTTGTCTATTAATGTCTCTAATTCGGCTACTGAGTTAAGGTGGGCTTTGGCTAGAAAACAATCTTCACCTGTGACGCGGTCACACTGAACAACTTCTTTTATATTTTGTAATATGGCCACCACCCGGTCATATTCGCCTGGCATGGGTCTAACTCTCAGCCACACCGAAATCGGCAGTCCGAGCGCTGTTGGATCAACTTTAATTGTGTAACCACCAATTATTCCACTATCCTCCAGACGTCTAATGCGTTCGGTCACGCTTGGTGCAGACAGTCCTACTAGCCGGGCTAATTCAGCATTACTAGTGCGTGCATTGTTAATCAGGGCATCTAAGAGTTTGCGATCAACAGTGTCTAAATTGCTATTTACATATCTTAGGCTTTTCATTTTTATAGCCTTAAAAACTTAGGAATTATTTTAAAATTAAATAGTATCACATATATATTTAAATCAAATATCCTTAATAATAAATATAAGTACATAAGGATAAAATCATAAAAAATTCAATTAATAACATAGCGGAAAGTGTTCCACCTCATACTTGGTTTGGAATTAGTGCCGTATTTCATTACTTGGGTCCGGCTTTCGCAGTGTTGTTGTTTCCTGTAGTGGGAGTACTTGGAGTGGCTTGGTTTCGTATCGCTTCTGCGGCTTTGCTTTTTGCACCCGTAACCAAACCCTTCTCGACAATTAAACAGGCCGATGGCAAAACCAGGCACTTGTTATTTGGCTGGGACTGTGTTTGGCGGTAATGAATACCTCGTTTTATCTCGCCCTGGAACGTTTGCCCATGAGTCTGGTGGCGGCGATGGAGTTTGTTGGTACTATAGGAGTGGCCCTTTTCGGTCTGCGCACAATTCGTAATTTACTTGCCTTGGGGTTTGCTGCGGTCGGCGTGTTTATTTTAATCGATTTCAGATGGTCTACCGATGCGCTAGGGTTATTCTGGGCAGTATTAAATGCCATTCTGTTCGTTGTTTATATCATTCTCGGTCATAAAGCCGCTGCAGCCGGGGCTGGTAAAGGTGTTGAACGACTAGGTGCGGCAATGACGATTGCTTTTGTTGTTCTGATGCCGATTGGTTTTAGCCAGGCACTGACTGTATTTTCTCAACCTGATTTGATCCTGGCAGGGATTGGTGTTGGAATTTGTTCCTCAGTGATCCCTTATGTTTGTGATCAGTTAGCCATGTCGCATTTACCGCGATCCTCATTTGCAATTTTACTTAGCTTATTGCCTGCTACGGCGACTGTTATTGCTGCGGTAGTATTAAGTCAAATACCCTCAGATCTGGATATTGTCGGGATAATATTGGTTATGATCGGTATTGCTGTGCATAAACCAATACTTGATAAATGACATTTAATTAGACAAATTTAAATACAAACGCCGCAAATAAAAGGGAGATCACTAGCGCACCCCATAGAGGAGTGCCGATAATGCCCAGCCAGGCAAGGTGAATGATGGCAGCACTGAGCAGCGAGATGAATAAACGGTCACCTCGGGTTGTGTCCAGACCAAACACTCCACGGCGGGGTGAACCGCCAGGATATTTCTTCTCCAGGACAATCATGGTGGTGAGTAACAGGGCAATGACGATAAAAAATGCAGCGGTGGGCCAGGTCCAGGCCATCCAGGTCAGGCTGAACATCAGACTCTCCCCAGGGCAAAGCCCTTGGCAATGTAGTTACGGACAAAATAGATCACAAACGCACCGGGAATAATGGTCAATGTTCCGGCTGCTGCTAATAAGCCAAGTTCATAGCCTGATGTGCTAGCGGTTCGGGTCATGGTTGCCGCGATCGGTTTCGCGGCAACCGAAGTTAGCGTTTTAGCTAGGAGTAGTTCCACCCAGGAAAACATAAAACAGAAAAAGGCTGCGACACCGATGCCGGCGGTGATGGTAGGTATAAATATTCGCACAAAAAATCGCCAAAACGAATGGCCATCGATGTAAGCCGTTTCGTCAAGTTCTTTAGGTACTCCGGACATAAAACCTTCCAGTATCCAGACTGCCAACGGAATATTAAATAAGCAATGGGCCAGGGCCACAGCGATGTGTGTATCGAACAAGCCGACGGCTGAGTAAAACTGGAAGAAAGGTAAGGCAAACACGGCGGGTGGTGCCATACGATTGGTCAGCAACCAGAAAAATAAGTGTTTATCGCCCATAAACTTATAGCGGGAAAAGGCATAAGCAGCTGGTAAAGCAACGCTAACCGAGATCACCGTGTTCATGACCACGTAAAGGATTGAATTGATATAGCCGTTATACCAGGTTGGATCGGTGAATATTTTACGGTAATTCTCCAAAGTGAATTCCTGCGGCCACAAAGTGAATGTGCCGAGAATTTCGTTGGTGGTTTTGAATGACATATTGATGAGCCAATAGATCGGCAGCATCAAAAAAATGATGTAGAGCGTGGGAACCAGCCAACGGTAAGACCTCATTGTTCCCCCTCGTTACGCATCATCAAGGTATAAAACACCCAGCAAAACAGCAAAATCATAATGAAGTAAATTAGTGACATGGCCGCTGCAGGGCCAAGATCAAATTGACCTAAAGCGATTTTGGCCAGATCAATGGATAAGAAAGTTGTGGTATTACCAGGACCACCACCCGTTAATACGAACGGTTCGGTGTAGATCATGAAGCTGTCCATGAAGCGCAGCAATACAGCAATAATCAGCACCCGTTTGAGCTTAGGCAATTGAATAAAGCGAAATACTTGCCAGCGGTTAGCGCCATCTATTCGAGCGGCTTGATAATACGCATCCGGGATAGCACAAAGCCCGGCATAACAAAGTAATACCACCAACGAGGTCCAGTGCCAGACATCCATTAGTAAAACGGTGAGCCAGGCTGAAACCGGCTGTTGGGTAAAGTTGTAATCGATGCCTAAGGCATTAATCATTCGCCCCAATAAACCGATATCCGGTAGCGCGAAAATATTCCACATGGCCCCGACGACATTCCAGGGAATCAGCAGTGGTAGAGCCATCAGTACCAAACAAATGGAAACACCTATGCCACGTTTAGGCATACAAAGCGCTATCGCTATGCCTAACGGTATTTCGATTACAAGTATGGTAGCGGTAAAAAATATTTGTCTACCCAGTGCCTGGTGAAAGCGTTCAGAATTCAGAACCTGCTCATACCATTTGGTGCCTTCCCAGAAAAACTGGTTATTGCCGAAGGTCTCCTGAAAGGAGTAATTGACAACGGTCATGAGCGGAATAACCGCATTGAATGCGACCAGAATCACAACAGGCAACACCAGCAACCATGCTTTTTGATTTTGTGTTCGATTAATCATACATTGCCCCAGCTGGCATCGCGCCAGCCATCGACATACAAGTGAATAAAGTTTGGATCAAAGCTCACTCTGGCTGAAGATGTCGGCAGGGGTTGTTCTGAGGAAACTAATAATTTCAATTCCGTGTTGTCGAATTGGACGTTGGCCAGCTTATAGCGGCCAATATCTTCACACTTGTTTATTTTTACCTCCAGGCCTTGCTGCGAAAAGTAAATGTGTTCGGGTCGCACACCAATACTCAAGGGCTTATCATGATCGCGCGATATGGGTGGTTTATCGATTGGCAAACGTGTGCTGCCAGCATAAAAACCATCCGCCTTGGCTGACACATTGATTCGATTCATGCCTGGGGAACCGATGAAGTGTCCGACAAAAGTATGGGCAGGTTGTTCGAACAGTTCTTGTGATGTGCCGACTTGCAAGACTCTACCTTGTTCCATGACCACAATCTTATCGGCAAATGTCAGTGCTTCGGTTTGATCGTGAGTGACGTAGATCATGGTGAAATTAAACCTTCGGTGTAATTCTTTAAGCTTAGAGCGTAGTAACCACTTTAATTTTGGATCAATCACTGTAAGGGGTTCATCGAACATTATCACGTTAACATCCGAGCGAACCAGTCCACGCCCAAGTGAAATCTTTTGCTTACCATCAGCCGTCAAGCCGGCCGCCTTTTTATGCAAGTCAGATTCCAGTTCCAGCATTTCAGCAACCTCATTAACTCGCTGAGTGATTGTCGACTGATCAAGGTTTCTGTTTTTGAGCGGAAAGGCGAGGTTGTCATACACCGTCATGGTGTCATAAACCACAGGGAACTGGAAAACCTGGGCGATATTACGCTGTTCTGGAGAGAATTCTGTTACGTCCTCACCATCAAACGAGACGCTGCCTTTTGAGGGTTTCAGCAAGCCGGAGATTATGTTCAACAAAGTGGTTTTACCGCAGCCAGATGGACCAAGTAAGGCATAGGCACCGCCATCTTCCCATTCAAGGTTCATTTCTTTAAGTGCCCAATCTTCTTCAGAAACGGGGCGGTCAAGATAGCTATGGGCAAGATGATTTAAGGTGATTCTGGACATTAATTTGCTCCCACCGGCTGGCCCTGGGCATCGAAAACAAAACAGTTATCCGCATCAACGGTTAAGGAAATTTCTTCTCCTTCTTCAAATTTATGCACACCATGAAGTTGACTAACCCAACGTTTGTCATCAACTTGCATGTGCAAGAGTGTTTCTGAACCGTTAATTTCTGCTAATTCAACCTGGCCTTTAAAATCCAGACCCAGGCTTGAGCCGGTTTTAATTTGTAAATGATGTGGCCTGAAAGCTAATGAGTAATCACCGTCTTGTAATTGCTTAAAGTCCTGGTCAGATGACCATTTGCTATTGGTGGCCTGTAGTTTTTCAGCTTGCTTGCGTACTTCAATGATGTTTAGCGGTGGATCAGAAAACTCAATTGCAGTTTGAATATTATTAGGTTGTCTGTAAACCTCATGAGTTGGGCCGTATTGCGTGACTCGACCTTCGTGTAAAGTCGCTGTGAAACCCCCAAGCAATAATGCTTCAGTGGGTTCAGTAGTGGCATAAACCACCGTCGTATTACTGCCTGAAAACAATTTTGGTAATTCTTCCCGTAGTTCCTCTCGCAATTTGTAATCTAAATTGGCTAGCGGCTCGTCTAATAAAATTAAATCCGCTTGTTTGACTAAAGCTCGAGCCAATGCCACACGTTGTTGCTGACCCCCCGATAATTCCTGAGTCATGCGCTTTAGCATGCTCTCAAGGCCAAGCAGGGTTGCGACTTGATTTACCCTTTGGTTGATTTCAGATTTGCTGATTTTTTGCAGTTTTAATGGCGAGGCAATATTTTGGAATACGTTCAGACTTGGATAATTAATAAATTGTTGGTAGACCATCGCCACATTGCGTTTTTGCACTGCGATACCCGTTACGTTACTTCCGTTAAACCAAATCTCGCCACTGGTAGGTTGTTCTAAACCCGCCATTAATCTCATCAAAGTTGTTTTGCCGGCTAAAGTAGGGCCGAGTAAGACGTTAAATACACCAGTTTTAAGTGTTAAATCAGTTGAGTAAATATGAGTTTGAGCGCCATCATTCTTAGTTATTTGACGAAGCTCAAGAGACATTAGAATGTTTTATAGATATAAACGGCCACGGGTGTTAACCCATGGCCGCCCACTGGACCTAAGCAGCGTCTTGCCAGCGTTTGACTAACTCATCGTAGTCTATGGTTTCTCCTTGTGGTTTTTCATTCTCGAGTTTGGCTTTTGGAGAGCCTTCTTGATTTAACCACTCGGCAGGATCTTTTTCTTCGTTCAATCTTGGGCCGCAGCCACCATAAATTTCAGCATTTTCATCGGCTGATTGCATTCGAGCCATAACTTGGTCCATCTCTGACGCAAGCCGATCCATAGCCTCTTGAGGTGTGAAAGCACCCGAGTTGACATCACCAATTTGCTGCCACCAGATTTGCGCCAGCTTTGGATAATCAGGAACGTTTACGCCCGTTGGTGTCCAGCGGACGCGGTCAGGTGAACGATAAAACTCTACCAGGCCACCAAGTTTAGGAGCACGTTCGGTAAAGGATTCATCACGGATATCGCTGTCACGGATCGGTGTTAAGCCAACATGGGTTTTCTTAAGTGACACCGTTTTGGAGACTACAAATTGCGCATATAGCCAGGCAGCCTTGCGGCGATCAACCGGTGTGGATTCAAATAAAGTCCAGGAGCCGGCATCTTGATACCCCAATTTTTGACCCTCTTCCCAATAAGGGCCATGCGGTGAGGGAGCCATTCTCCAAAGTGGATTACCTTCGTCATCAACAGTATTGTTGCCTTCACTTTTAGGTGCAACCATGGATGAAGTGAATGCTGTGTACCAGAAAATTTGTTGAGCGACGTTGCCCTGAGATAATGCAGGAAGTGATTGGTAAAAGTCGTAGCTTGCTGCGCCTGGAGGTGCGTATTTTCTCAACCATTCATCCCATTTGCGTATCGCATAGACAGCAGCAGGCCCGTTAGCTGCGCCACCGCGTGAAACTGAAGCACCGACAGGATTACAGGTTCCTTCTTCCATGCGGATACCCCATTCATCGACGGGTTTTCCATTCGGTAAGCCTTTACTACCTGCACCGGCCATTGATAACCAGGCGTCGGTCATACGCCAGCCAAGATCGGGGGCACGTTTACCATAATCCATGTGACCATAGACCTGAACACCATCAATTTCCTTGACATGATCAGTAAAAAACTCAGCAATATCTTCATAAGCAGACCAGTTAACAGGTACACCTAAATCGTAGCCATAGATTTCCTTAAATTGAGTTTTTAAATCTTCACGCTGGAACCAGTCATAACGAAACCAGTAAAGATTAGCGAATTGTTGATCGGGAAGTTGATAAAGTTTTCCATCCGGGCCAGTGGTGAATGATTTACCCATGAAATCATCTACATCCAACATGGGATTTGTCACATCAGCACCGTCACCTGCCATCCAGTCAGTCAGATTAACCGCCAGTTGTAATCTTGAGTGGGTGCCGATTAAATCAGAATCGTTGATATATGCATCATAAAGGTTTCGCTGAGTCTGCATTTGAGTTTGCACAGCTTGGACGACTTCGCCCTCACCCAATAATTGATGATTAACCTTAATACCGGTAATTTCCTCAAAGGCCTTGGCCAGCGTTTTAGATTCGTATTCATGGGTGGGAATTGTTTCTGACAAAACATTAATTTCCATTCCTTGAAAAGGGGCGGCAGCATCAATGAACCATTGCATTTCAGCTTGCTGTTCTTCCTTACTCAGTGTTGAGGGTTGGAATTCCTCGTCGATCCAGCGATTGGCTTCATCAATGCCAGCCATGCTTATTCCAGCGTAAACAAAAGTGCTTAATACTAAAAATGAACGGGGGAATATTCTCATTTTTAATCTCCTCTTTAGTGTTTCGAGCAGATAACCTAACAAGGAATTAATGATTTATCAAGTTGGGGCTGGCTGATTTAATCTTGACAATAGATTTCCCCGGGTAAACCCGGGGTTCTTACCGTAACAGCCCATTCGGGCTGATCCAATGAGCATCGCACCTGTATGAGGTGCGATGCTCAATCTATATACACTCATTCATCCACGGGCAAGCCCGGTATTGAGTTATAGCGTTGAAGAGCCGGGACAAGCCCGTGGTATTCTGTCGCTTACGCGAGCGCTAATAAAAAAGGGCAGCGATTGCTGCCCTTGTTCTGATCGATTTTTTCAGTTTTATTTCAGTGCGTGCATGTAAGCAGCCAGCGCTTTAATTTGATGTTCGGAGAGTCTAAATGCAATCGGGTTCATTTCCTCGCTAGCACGACTTCCTGATTTGTAAGCTAGTAATTGCTGCTCAAGATATTCAATGTGTTGTCCTCCAACTCGAGGAAAGCGAGTTGGAATACCATCGCCGCTGGGTCCATGGCAACTCATGCAAGCTGAAATTGACATTGAAGGCTCACCTCCGCGATAAATCTTTTCGCCTTCTGCAGCGAGCTCTTGCATATCTTCAGAAATGGCACCAAGTTGGGGTTGCTGTGCTTCATAAAATGCATCGATGGCTAGCATGTCTTCCTCGGTAAGATTCGCCACCTGGGCAGCCATAATGGCATTATCACGTTCGCCTGATTTGAATTTGGCCAATTGGTCAGCAATAAACCCATGAACCTGTCCGGCAAGTTTTGGATTTTGAGGAATCACACTGTTTCCATCCATACCATGACAAGCCGCACAGGCAGCAAGTTTTGCTTCTAAACCACCATCAGTGGCCATAGCAGTTTCTGTTGTTTCCTCAGCGCTTTCTGTAGCAGCTTCGGCAGATTCTGTAGCCTCTTCTGTGGTGGTTTCGGCTTGTTCTGCAGTTTCTTCCACTGCGGCTTCAACTTCCTCAGTCGCCGCGGCTGTTGTTTCTACAGCTTCTTCGACGACTTCCTCGGTCGTTTCTGTGGTTGTGGCGGCGGCTTCTTCAGTCGCTTGGGTTGTTTCGTCAGCCATTTCTTCTACTTTGGCAGTTGCTTCCTCGGTAGCTTCTGAAGCACTTGTAGTGGCTTCTTCAGTTGCTTGGGTGGCTTCGTCAACCATTTCTTCTGCTTTGGCAGCTGCTTCTTCGGTTAGTTCTTCAGCTGCTTGTTCAGCATTTTCTGCTGCAGTTTCAGCTGTATCAACAGATTCGGCGACTACATCACTGGCTGATTCGGCCGCTTGAGACACCTCTTGTTCAACTACCTCTGCTGCTTGCTCAGCGGCTTCAGTAGTCGTTTCTGTCTGGGCCATAGCTGGGTGTGCTATGAACAGCAGCATTATTGCAATTAACCTTGACGACATCTAAAAACTCCTTCAGTCTTGATTAATGTCAGGTGATCACTATCATGTGATCCGTTAAAACTTCACGCTATTTTACTTTAGATTTGTTAGGCTGGTAAGACTATATCAGGATTGTTTTGGCTGATCAGCTTAGTATTACTGGATTTTTTGAACTGATGAACAACCCGCTACAAAATTGTAGTTATTTATTGAGTGCTCATAAATCCGCGCACTGGCCGGAGGATATTGGCGGCGAAGTGGCTTTCGTTGGGCGCTCCAATGTTGGTAAATCGAGCGCTATTAATCGATTAACAGGCCAAAAATCGCTAGCCCGAACCAGCAAGACACCGGGCAGGACGCAGCAAATTATCTTTTTTACTGTTACAGAGGATCTACGGTTAGTGGATTTGCCGGGTTATGGTTATGCCAAAGTGCCATTAGCCATAAAAAAACAATGGCAACAACATATTGAAGCTTATTTTAATGAACGACTTAGTCTCAAAGGATTAGTGCTACCGGTGGATATCAGGCATGAATTAACACCTCTGGATGAGCAAATGCTTGAATACTGTCAAGCTAGAACAATACCTACGTTAGTCCTGCTCACCAAAGCGGACAAGCTAACCCGTAATCACGCCAACCAGGCTTTGTTCAAATTACAAAAACGTTTAAAGAAAGATCAATGGTCAGATTTGGAGTATCAATTGGTTTTATTCTCAGCAATGGACGGCCAAGGAGAGGAAAAAGCACGCGAAATTATTTGTCAGTGGCTGGGTTTATAGAAGATCTGCATCGATTAACTATATTTACTTCTCCTAATTAATCCTTTATGCACTGAAAACGCATGACTTCAGAACAACCGTTAATCACCCCACCTATCCTCCCCTGAGAGGGGAGGAACCTTTGTTTAAAGCTTATTGATATTTCTCCCCCTTTCAGGGGGAGTTAGAGAGGGTAAAACCATGGGCTTTATTCTCAGGAATTACAATAATAAATTGAATATTCTTTAGAACAAGTGTTTATTAATGATCATGTGAACGGCAATGCTGGCCGCATAACCTATAGCAATAGCCCAGCTCCACTTCAGATGGGCGACAAAAGTGTAGATCCCACGAGCCTGTCCCATCACCGCTACGCCGGCCGCTGAGCCGATGGAAAGCATGGAACCGCCTACACCAGCCGTCAAGGTAACTAATAGCCATTGGCCCAGATTCATGCTCGGATCCATGGCGAGAACTGCGAACATTACCGGAATGTTATCTAATAAGGCAGAGGCTATGCCGACAAATATGTTGGCATAAGTTGTACCCAGATCAATATAAAAAATCTCCGAAACTTTGGCTAAATAACCCAAAGCACCAAGGCCTCCCACGCACAGAATGATGCCATAGAAAAACATTAAGGTGTCCCATTCAGCACGTTCGAGGGATTTGAATATGTTGTAATGCATGGTATGGCGTGGGTCATAACCACCTTGATCCGTAGTTTCAAGTGACAGAGCAGTGTCGCCTAAATCATCATCAGCTGGATGTGGAAAATAACGATCTCGCCGGTTTAAGTAGTAGCCAAATAATTTCAACAAGCCTAGACCAGTCATCATGCCAATTACCGGAGGAAGATGAAAAAAGTTATGGAAAGAAACAGCCATGAAAATTGTTAGCATAAATAATCCAACTACAAACCAGGCACCATGTTGTAACTCAACTTTTTCATTCATGGCCTCTGGCTTTTGGCTAGGGATTTTCAACGACATGATAAATGCTGGAATTATCCAGTTAACAATAGAAGGAACGATTAATGCAAAGAATTGGGTGAATTCAACTTTGCCTTTTTGCCAGACCATCAGGGTGGTGATGTCGCCAAACGGGCTAAAGGCGCCACCGGCATTGGCGGCGACAACAATATTGATACAGCCAATGGCTACAAACATTGTGTATTTGCCACCTACTGCCATGATGACGGTGGCCATTAACAATGCCGTGGTTAGATTGTCGGCAATGGGTGAAATTACAAAGGCTAATACGCCGGTAATCCAGTAAATTGATTTGAATGAAAACCCTCTGTTGACTAACCAGGCACGTAAAACATCAAATATCCCGCGTTCGTCCATGGCGTTGATATATGTCATTGCGGCCAGCAGGAATAAGAATAGCTCGCCGTACTCGAGTAAATTATGCCGAATTATAGTGCTGGCAGTTTCGGTATCGCCAACAGCTACATAAGCTGAAGCAACTAAAATCCATATAACACCGGCCGCAACCATCACGGGTTTAGATTTGCGCATATGAATGTTTTCTTCGCTAATGACCAGTGCATAAGCGAAAACGAAAATGATCAGACAGATTATACCGGCCCAGTGAGTGGTGAAATCCTGCATGCCCTCCACAGCCGCTGCTAGAACCAGCTCGGGCGCAAGTAATAAAAACACACTAGCGATTAAACCGCTGAGTTTCATGTAAATTAGTATCCGGTTTACTTATTACTATGAGCACTAAGCATAACCAAGGATCCACTTGATTTGAAGTCTTTAAATCAGGTAGTTTTTCAAGTATGTTAATAACACTAATATAAGTGCTTAGCTTAGGAATTATCCTTGAGATTTATTAGTTCATTGTTGGCGGTTTTAGCTCTAATATGTGCGCCCCAAGCTTTTGCAGCCAGCAGTGCAGAAATTGCTATCAAAGATTTGACCGGTGAATGGACAGCGTTGCTGTGTGTGTTGTTTTTCATCCTGGCCTATTTGTTGGTTTTTGGTGAAGGACGCCTTAGCTTAAAAAAATCCAAGCCAATGATGGTTGCATCGGGTTTGATCTGGATTTTTGTAGCAATCAGTTATAACAATAGTGGTGAGACACATACAGCTGAAGTTCTTTTTCGTAAATCGCTGGAATTTTATGTAGAGCTATTCTTATTTTTACTTGCCTCGACCACCTATCTAAATGCCATGGATGAACGTGGCGTTTTCTCAACCATGAGAGACATGGTGATGTCACGTGGTAGTTCGCTGCGGACAGTGTATTGGGTTTGTGGCGCACTGACCTTTATATTTTCTGCCCTGTTAGCTAACTTCGCTGTTGCACTTGTGCTTGCAGTAGTGATTTTAATTCTTGGACAAGATAATAATAAGTTTATCGTTTGCGGTTGTATTAGTTTGGTGGTAGCTGCCAATGCAGGGGGCTGTTTTTCTCCGTTTGGAGATGTAACGACTTTGATGATCTGGCAAAAAGATTTGGTTGATCTATCAGAATTTTTGCAACTATTCATCCCCTCGCTAGTAAATTGGCTAATTCCCGCCATTATTTTGAGCTTCGGTTTTGAATCCAAGTTGGCTAACTATGATAGCGATGGCAATTATAGTCACATGTCCAAAGGTGCTTGGATCGTCACAGGTTTGTTTATTTTCACCCTGCTCAGCTCAATCATTGTCAAAGAAGTTTTCCATTTGCCAGCAGTGATTGGCATGATGACCGGTTTGGGGTTGCTCAAGCTTTATGGTTATTATTTAAAACGCCGTGGTATTACCCATTTGTCCACTAAAACCACACCTGGAAAAAACGTCAAGTACGATATTTTTGTTTCCTTGGAACGGTCAGAATGGGATACCTTGATGTTTTTGTACGGCATTATCGTTGCTATCAGTGGTCTTGCAGCGCTGGGTTACTTACATATAGTTTCTGATACGTTCTATGGTCAACTTGGCGCTACCAATGCCAATATTTTGATTGGTGTATTTTCAGCGTTATTTGATAACGCAGCGGTAATGTATAGCGTAATTCTCATGAATCCTGATATGAGCCACTGGAATTGGCTCTTGATCACATTGACCGCAGGGGTAGGTGGTTCGCTATTGTCCATTGGTTCTGCTGCAGGTATTGTCATTATGGGACTTTCCGAAGGTAAATATACTTTTGCTTCACACTTGCGCTGGAGTTGGGCAATCGCGTTTGGCTATCTTGCTAGTGTCGGTGCGCATTTCATACTTAACGGCTAAATTCAGCTGCTTTAAAAAAACTTCAGCTTTCTAGGTTAAAATCCGGTTGCAAATAAATGAGGATTAAAAAATGCGTTATGTATTTGGATTGATTTTAATGCTATCTGGCTCCTTGGCCCTGGCTCAGGGAACTGTAGAAGGGCTTTGGAAAACGATTGATGACGAAACCGGTGAGGCAAAAAGTCATGTGCGTATTGAACAACGCGATGGCATGTTTTATGGCACCGTGGAAGAAGTTTTAAACCCTGAGAAGAAAAACTCAGTCTGTGACAAATGCCCAGGTGACCGTTTAGGTGTGCCTGTAGAAGGCTTGGAAATAATTCGAGACATGAAGCCTAAAGGTGATGGCTGGGCTGGTGGCACGATTCTGGATCCGAAAAAAGGTAAGGTTTATAAAGCTAAAATGAGCCTTAATGATTCAGGTGATGAGCTGGATGTGCGCGGATTCGTTGGTTTTTCCTTAATCGGGCGTACTCAGACCTGGATAAGAGTAGAGTGATCTTACGCAGGCTGGTCTGGGATTAAATCACTTTCCAGACGTGCAATCTGATCTTTAAGTTTAAGTTTTTTGCGTTTCAGTGACTGAATCTGTAACTGATCCACATATTTGAATTCGAGCAAATGATTCAGGTTTTCATCCAATTCACGATGCTGTCGACGCAATTCGCGGAGTAGCTCTCTTAGATCATCATTCTCATCTGTCATTGATCTACTCCATAAAGTTGATGCAAATACATGCTAGCATAGGGCAGATTAGCTGTCGAATTTTAAAAATACATACGAGATAAGCCATGCAAATGTGGGAACAAATTTTAGTCGGGTTGGTAGCCATTTTAGTATTGGTATTCTTTTTACCCGGTGTCAAGGCGACTTTAGAACGCTCTAAACAGGCTGAAAAAGATTGGCCTGGATTATTGATTCCAATGGCCTTTGTGGTGGGGTTAATTATATTCGTGATTATGCTGTTACGATAAACCTAACTAGAGAATAGTAATGTTAGATACTGCCGCGACTCCTGTCATAACGACGATTTACAGAAAAGATTATCAGCCACCAGCTTTTCGGGTTGATTCAATCGAATTAATCTTTGAATTGGGTGAAGAGCAGACAAAAGTCACCAGCCAAATGCAGATGTCTCGAAATCCTCAGACAAACCAATCAGACAAGTTAATTCTTGATAGCGATGAGCTGATTCCTGAGACAATCCTTATCGATGGGAAACAGTTGGATGCTAGTGATTATCACTACGATGATGTTTCATTAACTATTAATCAGGTTCCAGATAGTTTTCAGTTGATGATTACTACACTAATTAAACCACAAGAAAACACCAAGTTGATGGGGTTGTATAAATCAGCAGGAAATTTTTGCACTCAATGTGAAGCAGAAGGGTTTAGAAAAATCACATTCTTTCCGGATCGCCCGGATGTTTTAACGACTTATACCGTAACCATTCATGCGGACAAAAAGAAATATCCGGTGTTACTTTCTAATGGCAATCGTGTTGATGCCGGGGAAGGTGAAAATGGCCGGCATTGGGTGCGCTGGCATGATCCGTTTCTAAAGCCCAGCTATTTATTTGCCTTAGTGGCGGGAGATCTAGAAAAAATTTCCGATGTTTATACGACCACTTCCGGCCGTGAAGTGTTGCTGGAAATTTACAGTGAGGTCCACAATATTGATCAATGTGATTTCGCACTCGAATCTCTAAAAAAATCGATGCACTGGGATGAACAGGTCTACGGTCTGGAATACGATTTAGATATTTACATGGTCGTTGCCGTTGATGATTTCAACATGGGAGCGATGGAAAACAAGGGCCTGAACATTTTCAATACTAAATATGTATTGGCACATAGTGATACTGCAACGGATAACGACTTTCTCGGCGTCGAGAGTGTTATCGCTCATGAATATTTCCACAACTGGTCAGGAAACAGAGTAACTTGCCGGGATTGGTTTCAGTTAAGTTTAAAAGAAGGCTTTACTGTTTACCGCGATCAGGAGTTCAGTGCTGACATGCATTCACGCGGAGTCAAACGCGTGGAGGATGTAAATGTACTACGTACCTACCAATTCCGTGAAGATGCCGGGCCAATGGCACACCCAGTACGACCTGAGTCTTATCAGGAGATTAACAACTTTTACACTTTGACTATATATAACAAAGGTGCAGAAGTCGTACGCATGCTAGAGATTATTGTCGGCAAACAAGGTTTCCGCAAAGGCAGTGATTTATATTTTGAGCGTCATGATGGACAAGCAGTCACTATTGAAGATTTTGTTGCCGCCATGGAGGATGCCAATAATATAGACTTGCAGCAATTCAGACTTTGGTATTCACAGGCGGGCACTCCAGAAGTAAAAGTTACTGAAAATTATGATGAGCGGTCTCAAAAGTATTCACTGACGATTACACAGACTTGCCCAGATACGCCAGGTCAAACTGACAAACACCCTTTTCATATTCCAATTAAGGTAGGGTTGTTAGCCGAGAATGGAAATAACCTTGGCTTGATTTCTGATGATCCAGCGATTGCCATCGATGAATCAGATTTGAATGCCGTTTTAAATCTAAAGCAACAACGACAAGAATTTATTTTTGAACAAGTTGCGAGCAAACCTGTGTGCTCCTTCTTAAGAGGTTTTTCGTCACCTGTTAACGTCGAATTCGCTCAGGATGAAAAAGCTTTGAGTCAATTAATGGCTCACGATAGTGATTCATTTAATCGGTGGGAAGCGGCACAACGATTAATGCGACAGACCCTTTTAGAGTTAATTGAAAATATACAGAATAATCACCCTTACAGTTTGCCAGATCATCTTGTTAATGCTGTTGGTCAAATTTTGTCTAGCGAAATTAAAGATCAGGCGTTAACCGCACACTCACTAATACCGCCCAGTGAAATTTACTTGTCTCAGCAAGTTAAAGTGATTGATCCCGACGCAATCCATCAGGCTCGGGAGTTCATGATTAAAGAGCTTGCTCAAATTCACAAAGACCAATGGCTATCGTTGTATGAGAGCCTTAGTGATTCTGGGGATTATATTGTCGATCAAAAGCATGTCGGGCAACGCAGTTTGCGTCAGGTTTGCTTGAGTTATTTAATTTCACTGGATAATCCGGAAAATTGGGATATTGCATTAAATCAATACGACACGGCTAATAACATGACAGAGCGTTTGGTAGCTTTCCATGCTCTAGTTAAATCATCCTGCCCGGATACGAAAAATGTGATTAATAACTTTTATGAGCAGTTTGAACAGCATGCACTAGCTATGGACAAATGGTTGGCTGTCCAAGCTACGGTGGCCAAGCCTGATACCTTGGAACAGGTAAAACGACTAGAGAAAAAGCGTATATTTGATCGTAAAAACCCCAACAAATTGCGTTCTCTTGTCGGTACCTTTGTAGCGCAGAATCCGGTTTGTTTTCATGCTATCGATGGCAGTGGTTATGAGTACTTGACAAATTGGCTGATTGAACTGGACCCGATTAATCCACAAGTCGCTGCCAGATTAGCAGGTTCTTTTAATAGTTGGCGCAGTTATGATGAAGTTAGACAAGGTCTGGTGAAAAAAGCGCTGGAAAAAATCAACAGCACCAAAAACCTATCTAAAGACGTCAAAGAGATCGTTAGCAAAGCACTTGATAGTTAAAGATGATGTCTGGTCATAGTAATAATTGCTAGCCCCAATCATCTTTTGGAGGCCTCTCGGCTGCACTTTTATACCCGAAGGGTGCGGGATAAAGTTAGTCGATACTAAACAGCCTAAGATTTAGCTTATTTGTAAATGAGTTCAAAAATAATAATCGTCTGGTTTCGAGAAGATCTAAGACTCGATGATAATCCTGCATTATTTACTGCCTGCCAGCAGGCCCAGCACGTTATTCCAATCTATATATTTGATGTTAAAAACACAGGGAATTGGCCGCTTGGTGCAGCGAGTCGCTGGTGGTTAGAAAGAAGTTTAGTGTCGTTGCAAAATGAGTTGAGAACTCAGAGAAGTGATTTATTGGTTTTCAAGGGAGAGTCCGGTGAGGTTCTGAATCAAGTCATCAAAGTTTCTAAGGCTTGTGCAGTTTATTGGAATCGGTGCTACGCACCTGCTCAGACTGAACGCGACAAAAAAATTAAAATGAAGTTAAAAAATTCAGGCGTTGAAGCTATTTCTCTTATGGGAAACTTATTAATCGAACCATGGAAACTATTTAATAAGTCCAATCAACCTTATAAAGTTTTTACCCCTTATTGGAAGCGGGTAAAAGAAGAATTGATTAGTCAGCCTCCAGCGGCATATGATTTTGCTACTACAATTCCATCGTTACCGAAACAGTTACCGGAATCACTACCCATCGAGGCGTTAAACCTATATGCGAGTAAGATTGATTGGGCGCAAGATTTTTCCGACTACTGGCAACCTGGAGTAAAAGGTGTTGAAAAAGCTAAAAGTGCTTTCATGGATCAAGATATTTTTAAATATTCCGATCAGCGAGATATCCCTGATATTGATGGTACATCCAGATTGTCACCGCATTTACATTTTGGCGAGCTAAGTGTCAACCAACTTTGGCTTGAGATTTATCAGTCAATGCAAACACAATCCTGCCAGAATAAAGAGCAATCTTGGTCTTACTTGCGGCAGTTGGCCTGGCGCGATTTTAGTCAGTATTTACTATTTCATTTTACTCATATTGACCAACAACCTTTTCGGCCTGAGTTCGACGCATTTCCTTGGCAGCAGGATCAAGCATTATTAGAGAAATGGCAGCAAGGACAAACAGGCTATCCGTTGATTGATGCCGGTATGCGTCAACTTTGGCAAACAGGTTGGATGCATAACCGGGTACGTATGGTTTGTGCCTCGTTTTTAACCAAGCATTTGCTTATTCATTGGCATCAAGGTGCCAAATGGTTTTGGGACACTTTAGTCGATGCGGATTTAGCCAATAATAGCTGTGGTTGGCAATGGGTGGCGGGCAGTGGGGCTGATGCAGCACCTTATTTCAGAATATTTAATCCAATGATGCAAAGTAAGAAATTTGATCCTCAAGGTCACTATATTCGTCGTTGGGTAACAGAATTATCCAAATTAGATACAAAATTCATTCATGAACCTTGGTTAGCTGATAAAACTGTACTTAAAGCAGCCGGGGTTGAGTTAGGTCAGAACTACCCGCATATAATTATTGAACATGCATTTGCCCGTCAACGTGCTTTGGGCGCATATGCCCAGATACGTCGTTGAAGTAACTTAGATTTTAGATAATGACCTCAAAAGATAAATCCATAGCTCAAACCTCCAGCAAATCAGAGATTGATACCTTTTTGCAAGATGCTAAGGCAATGACGGGGGACAAGCAAAAGGGAGCAGGGAGATTGTTTTTTGCTATGGATGCTACCTTTAGTCGTGAACCAACCTGGGATATGGCTTGCCATATCCAGGCTGAGATGTTTTTAGCTACCGATCAAATTGGTAATCTAACTGTGAAACTGGGGTACTACGGGGGGTTTAATACTTTTAAAGTTTCGAACTGGGTCAATAATTCCTCACAATTATTGAAATTAATGTCATCAGTGCGTTGTGAAGGTGGCAAAACTCAAATTTATAGGGTATTGAACTATGCGATTGAACAGGCCAAGCAGCAATCTATTGATGCTATGGTCTTTGTGGGCGATTGTATGGAGGAAGATCCGGATCATTTGTCTGACTTGGCAGGTCAGCTTGGTCTAGTCGGTGTGCCGCTATTTATTTTCCAGGAAGGTAGAAACGTTACTGCCCAGAAAACTTTCAAGCATTTATCTAGATTATCCAAAGGAGCATATTGTTCATTTGATTCAGGTAGCGCAGAGCAACTTAAAGCCTTGCTTGCTGCCGTCGCTGTTTACGCAGCAGGCGGAAAACAAGCCTATTTGAAATATGCAAAAACCAATAAGATTGCGGGTTTGTTGGAGTGACAGCGAAGGCGTCTTCCTGCACTCACGCCAGCATAAAAGGACTGATAAGCGGCATAAGGATCTGTTAATGGATGTTCGGGCTTGGGCACATTCGAAGTGATGCAATGCGGAAGTACTTTAACCTGTTTCACTGGGAAACGGGCATCTATGGAGATTCCTTCGCTCGTTTATCCTTGCAAGAGGGCTGTCGCTCGATCGAAATGACTGCGACTAGAGATCCCGCAATCACTTGCCTTTCTACGGGATGACATCATTTAGATTAAAATAAACCTACGATTCAGGTCCGACCAACAAAAAATGTTACGAATATTCATCACCATAGCCATTGTCGCCTTTCTGTGGTGGTTTCTATTTTCTTTCAATAAAGCGCCCGCAGCACAGCGTAAGCAGCTATTAACAAAGTTTTTACTTTATGCAGTGGCAGGTGGATTGTTATTGCTTGTTGTGACTGGTCGTGCTCCCTGGTTTTTTGCTCTTGTTGGTGCAGCCATACCCTGGCTACAGCGACTATTGGTTTTAAAGAATGCTTGGAATGCGTTTAAACCTAAAACTGAATCTTCCCCATCGTCGGGCAAACAATCTACTGTTCATAGCGAATATCTACAGATGAGTCTGGATCATGATTCAGGGGAAATGAATGGTCAGATTTTAAAGGGACAATATACCGGCCAGGAGCTTAAACAACTCGATCAAAATCAGCTATTTGACCTGTTGGTTGAATGTTCCGCTGATAGCGATTCACAGAACTTACTTCAGGCTTACCTTGACTTTCGTTTCGGCGCCGAATGGCGTGAACAAGCTTCGGCATCCCAAGATTCAACGCATAGATCATCCAATACTCCGATGACAAAATCAGAAGCCTTGGCAATTCTTGGATTAGAACAAGGAGCGAGTGTCGAGGAAATTACAATTGCTCACAAAAAACTTATGCAGAAGTTACATCCAGATCGTGGTGGCTCTGAGTATCTGGCATCTAAAATCAATCAGGCTAAATCAATCTTACTTGACTGAACTCAGGTTTAGTTACAGAAAAACTATAGCTATGTTAAGTAATATTCATTGACGTCAGATTAGTTACATCAATTTATTATCGTTCGCGTAAGCGACAGACTACCACGGGCTTGTCCCGGCTCATCCACACTATAACTCAATGCCGGGCTTGCCCGTGGATGAATGAGTGTATATAGATTGAACATCGCTGGTCTATAAGGTGCGATGTTAATCGGATCAGCCTGAAAGGCTGTTACGTTAAGCACCCCGGGTTTACCCGGGGGAATCTATAGAAAAAGATTGATTGAAATCATAGCACAAGCTCAATACGTCAATTGATTATCGCTGCATAAGAAATTATTAAAACTGTGAATTAATTAACAGAAACGATTATTAACAATTGATAAATTGTAGTTGTGGGTGGCATAAGAAGAAGAAAAAACAGAAGAAGAAAAAGCCTAACCACTTTAAGAATGTGGGTTTGGGTATTGCCTCAATAGAGGCAATACTTTTTAATAACCACTTGTTATTCTAGTTGATCACTCGTAAAAATTTACTCATCATGTTCAATTACGTAAAGCAGTGTGTTTCTATTGTTTTGAACGCCGTCTTACACGCTCTTAGAAAGGTTTATAGAGTGATTACCAGCCAGATGGTAACTTTTTGTGGATGGTAATTTGTTTGTTTTTGCTACTGATGTAACCGCCTTCAACTAAATCATGAAAGATCTTGTTCACCATTTCCCTGGAGGAGCCAACCATGTTGGCAATATCTTGTTGAGTTAATTTTTCCTCTACAATCAACACATCGCCTTTTTCTACAGCCATTTTTAATAAAGTATTTACAATACGACGATAGACGTTGCTTAAAGCCAGGCTTTTGATACTTCCTGTAAGGTCTCGAACTCTCTCTGTTAGTGCGCTAAGCATGTTCATGGCAATATCAATATTGTCACGCAGACATTGTTGAAAATCGGACCGAGTGATAATTAGAAAACTGCAAGGTTCCAATGTCATCACATTAGCCGATCTTGGCTCACTATCAAGTAGTGCAATCTCGCCAAAAAATGAACCCTGAGGGATTATACCTAATACAATTTCCTTGCCCTGACGATCGGTTAAAAACGCTTTAGCACGGCCTTTTTCGACCACATATAAAGAGTCAGTCTGATCGCCCTCATTGATAATAGCAGCATTCTTAGGAAAAGAACGCCGAATGGCATGCTTGGTAATTATCTCCAAATCCTGGTCGGAAAGATTTGAGAAAAAAGGTACTCCGCTCATTAATTTTTTCACTCGCTCCTCAGTCATTACCCTATTCCCACGGTATCAATCATGCAGGTAAGTATAGCGACATCCAGCTACACTGTAAAAATTAAAATCATTTAATAGATCGGGTAAATAGTTTTATTCTGTTACTGCATACTAACTTATTTGAGAAGAAAATAAATCAACCAAATGGATGAGGTGCCAATTGTAATTATTATCAACCTTACGATGCTTATATCTTGATGAACCACACTGTAAAAATTAAAGAAATGTAACTTTTTCATGTAAACTTATAATGTTGTTCGCCAGACAAAAAGTTAAAAAATTATCGTGTACAAAATAATAATTCCGTTGAGCCTTTGTCAAATGCTCTATATGTCCGTGGTAGCAATAATTGTTACTACATCCCCGTTGATTGGTTATTATTTATCCGAAAAAGAAGTTTTAGCGACGGTGCCAATTGCACTGTTGGATATAGCCATATTTTGTGTGGCTTATGCGGCTTCAATTTTAATGAAAAATTTGGGGCGCAAAACGGGATTGATTATTGGTGCTCTACTTGGAGCTTTAGGGGGCGCTATCTGCATGTTAGCTTTATCAATAAAAAGTTTTGCGTTGTTTAGCGTCGGCTCTATTTGTTTTGGCTGTTTTTTTGCCTTTGCTCAATATTATCGATTTGTGGCTGCAGAACTAACAGATGAACAATCAACTGGTAAAGCTATATCATACGTTTTGGCAGGAGGGTTGCTGGCAGCTTTTTTAGGCCCTTTTATTACTAGACATACTCGCGACATCTTTGCGGCGGATTATTCGGGCAATTATTTAATGGTTATCATCCTGTGTCTTATCAGTATAGCAATTCTATTTACATTAAATCTTGCCGGTGATTCGAAACAACAAAGTAATGAAAAGTTAGCGAATGAAATCGATAATACTTCTATTTTCTTAAATCCAGTTTTTATGGTGGCGATAATTGGTGCCATCACTAGCTATGGAATTATGGCTTTACTGATGACAGCTACACCGTTAGCAATGCAAGCCCATCAGCATAGTTTTGACCACACCACCACTGTGATCCAATGGCACCTGGTCGGCATGTTTGCCCCTTCTTTTTTTACTGGTAGTTTGATTAAGCGATTCGGCGTCTTTAATATTATGTTAGCTGGGGGGGCATTAATGATTTTGTCCTCTGTGGCTGGACTCAATGGACTCAGCTATGCTCATTTCATAGTTTCTTTGCTGTTGCTGGGATTAGGTTGGAATTTTTTATTCATTGGTTCTTCCACGTTGCTCGCTGATTCGTTCACGGAAAAAAATGAAAAAGCCAAAGCCCAGGGTTTAAATGAAACGTTTGTTTCTGCCACCATGATTGTGTCAACGCTAAGCGCAGGCGTTCTACATGCTTTTTATGGATGGTATGGTGTCAATATTCTGTCCATTGTTTGTGTTGGGTTTGCATTGTTGGCGATTACTATTTTTTACCTTCAACGAATAAAGAAAGTCGCCTAACTGAAGTTAAACTCACTATAAATACCTGTAAGCCGTGTTTTAGAAATGTTTCTACCAGATAATAAAGCATATCAAAAATATCCTGGTAGTCAGCGATTAATAGAACCCACAGTCACCATTGACTATGTCAAATCCTTGATGCCAGTTATGGGAATTACCCGAATTTCTAACGTAACGGGTCTGGATCACATTGGGATTAATGTAGTGATGGTAGTCCGGCCAAATTCTCGCTCCGTTTCGGTTTCCCAAGGCAAGGGAGTCACACTCAATGATGCGATTGCATCAGGTTTAATGGAATCAGCGGAAAGCTGGCATGCAGAACGAATCCCAACAGAAAAAATTATAGTGGCTTGCCGAAGTTCTTTAGGCAATAGTGTAGATCTTAACGAATTACCTCGCATTAATGATTGTTATATCGACGACGAAATGGGATTACATTGGATAACTGGTATTGAATTATTTTCTCAACAACAAATTTACCTGCCACTTGATTTAGTTCACTCAAATTTTACTGATTCACGAATTTCCGATAACGTTTTTATTAATTCAACCAATGGTCTAGCTTCCGGCAACCATTTTATCGAAGCTGCATTGCATGCCATTTACGAGGTGGTCGAACGTGATGCAATTTCACTTTGGAATGCGGCTGCACCTGGGCATAGAATGACAACAAGAGTCGATATCAATAGCATCAACAATGAAACCTGTAATCAGCTTTTGCAAAAGTACTTTGATGCAGATATTGCAGTGGGTATTTGGGATATTACTTCTGATATAAATATCCCAACGTTTATTTGTTCTATTACTCCTCAAAGCGATAAGGATTCTTTTACTTCCTGGAGTGCTGTAGGTTCAGGGACTCACTTGGATGTTTATACGGCGCTGCGAAGAGCAATCACAGAAGCAGCACAAATTCGAGCAACCTGTATTGTCGGCGCAAGAGAGGATTTAATTACATCTGAATATCTGCAATACCAACAACAAGAAAATAGAATTATTCATTCTTATATAGAAGCGTGTAAAACTGGAACTTTAATAAATATTGAGACTATAAAATCAAACGCAAGTGACTCACTGGATGGTGACTTAAAATCTGTCTTGACCTGCCTTTCAAACGCTGGATTAAAACAAGTTGTTGCAGTGGATTTGACTAGAAATGATTTGAATATTCCGGTAGTGAGAATCGTTATTCCAGGATTAGAAGGGCCCGATGAACATCGATTTTATACCCCTGGAAAAAGAGCGAAAGCCGTGGCCGATGGATAAAAAAGTAGTCATCTTTCTGGGTCCAAGCCTTAATAAAGAAATCGCAACATCGATTCTGGATGCAATTTATCTGCCCCCTGTGGAGCAAGGTGATTTATTCAATCAGGCATTAAACCATCCATTTGCCATTGGAATTATAGACGGTTGTTTTGATAGTGTACCTTCAGTCTGGCACAAAGAAATTTTGTGGGCCATGGCCGAGGGGATTCATGTATTTGGCGCATCAAGTATGGGCGCTCTACGTGCTGCTGAGTTACATAGCTATGGAATGGTAGGTATTGGTAAGGTTTTTGAAGACTATAAAAACAGTGTATTGATTGATGATGACGAGGTTGCCGTTATTCATGGTCCGGATGAGCTCAATAATGCACCATTATCCACTGCAATGGTGGATATCCGCCCAACGCTAAATAATGCTTGCAAAAGTGGTATTATTAGTGAAGTTGAGATGGAGAAACTACTGCAAGTATCAAAACAGATGTTTTATCCAGACAGAAAGTACAAGGCTATTATCGAAAATGCTAATTTCGATCAAGCAAAGAAAAGCCTTTTATTACAATGGCTTGAGGCGAACCAATTTAGCCAAAAACGCCACGATGCAATCGCTCTGCTAAACTATATTAAGCAGTTCTGCAAAAAAAATAAGCAACAAAAAGAAGTCGATTATCAGTTTGAAAGCACTGAAATCTGGGCAAAGTTGCAAAAGAGCCGACAATGAAAATCAAACTTTTGCCAACGCCTTTTGCAGAACCCGAAATCGTTAACATTACAACTAAAAAAAGGGAATTTGGCCGGGGTCCGTCTGACAAGCGAATATATACAGTTACACCCAAAGGTGAAAAAGACCCTTATGAATATCCGAATATGCCGCCTTATGATGACAAAAAATATTCGAATAAGATTTCAACAAAAGATGCTGTAAGCATTGAGCCTTCGGATCCTAGGTTTTATGCGCTTAATATTTATGCTGTGACGCGTTTTGCCCTGGATATGTGGGAGAAATATTTCGGGCGTAAGGTCAACTGGTGGTTTGATGAATATTATGAACGTTTAGAGCTTGTAGCCTTGACTCATTTTTCCAATGCCCACTGCGGCTATGGCTTTATTGAAACGGGTTATAGTAGTCATGATGGCCTGCCTTTTGCGCTCAATCATGATGTTATCGCTCATGAGCTTGGCCATTTGATTGCTTATCAGGAGTTGGGGCCACCGGATGAACCTCAACAACCACTGATTTACTATTTTGGTTTTCATGAGGCGATTTCTGATTTAACCGCACTATTATCATTATTGCACTTTGACTCGCAACTGGATGAGTTATTAAATAAAACCAAGGGAAATCTATTTACTCTTAATCCGGCCAGTAGAATTGGTAAGTTAACCGCCTATACAAAGCAAATCAGAGTCGCTCCCAATTCAATCAATTTGGAAATGGTAAAAACGGCTAAAAATCCAAATGTGTTTGAAATGCCATTATTGGGTTTCTTTTATGATTTGTTAGCGGTTATTTTTCAATATTCATTGTATCAACAAGGCTTAATTGATTCCCGGCTGGCCAGGCAGGCGGAAATACTTACAGATGCGACTAATGAAACAATTCAAAAAGGATTTGATCGGGCATATTTACATCATCATCAGGCTTTTAAATGCGAATTAATCCGCTCCCGTGACATTCTAGGAAAATGGCTGGCCTATATAATGATCCAGCTTAACGCTGATGATTTGCATTATGACAAAGTGATTACTGCTTGTTTGCAAGCGGATTCTGATTTGACAAACAATGTTTACAGTACTAGGATTGAAGAGCTGGCTGAATGGCGCAAAATGACAATGGGTATCAATTGAAACTATTCTCCGGCTTAATCAATCACACGAGGAATAATTATGTCTAAGAAAGTCCCCCCAGGTATTGAAGAAAAAATGCAAATGCGTGCCAGAATGGTTTCTTCCGATGAAGGGCCCGATTCCGATAACGTATCTGTACCGGAAGATCTACAGAAAAAAATGCAGATGAGGCAAAGGATGGTTTCTTCAGATCAGGATCAGAATGCCGATAATGCTAATATTTCAAAAGACATTGAGAAAAAGATGCAAATGAGAGGCCGGATGGTTGCTTCTGATGAAGACCAGGAAGTTGATAATGCATCAGTTTCAGATGATCTGGAAAAGAAAATGCAGATGCGTAATAGAATGGTTGCTTCTGATGAAGACCAGGAAGCTGATAATGCAGTTGTCTCAAAAGATATTGAAAAAAAGATGCAAATGCGAGGAAAAATGGTTGCTTCTGACACAGAAGAGTCAGAAAAATCGCACCGTGCTGACCATTTAGAAGACGAAGAATAATCCTTTTTGACATCGTTTAATACTTGCGAGTATTAAGCCCTTATTTCGATTTTGTCTATGGACAAAGTCGAAATATTGATTTTGCCTTTACAGGCCAGTCTTTTGATTGTCACAACCCCGTAGAAAAACTCGGGCCGTTCTTTAACTATGTTCTGCTCTTTGGGCGAGTATATCCATAAAAACGCAATAGTATTATCAAAATAATAATATTAGTCTTTCAAAAAGCTACCATAATATTTCATTTGAAAATGTTGAATCGATACAAATTAACCCATAGATTCTCCCGGGGTGCTTACCGTAACAGCCCTTTGGGGCTGATCCACGAGCATCTCTAATTCCTCCATTGTTTCAGTTACCCCGATCTGTTTCAATATGTACGTCAAAACGGACTTTGGTACATTACTGACCTGTCAGGGTTGAACAGCACAGCAGATTCCTCAACAAGCCCAGCATTGAGTTATAGTGTTGATGAGCTGGGACAAGCTCGGTATTGAGTTATAGTGTTGATGAGCCGGGATAAACCCGTGGTAGTCTGTCGCTTACGCGAACTCTAATAAATTCAGCGATATTACAAATTTCAGGAATAATGGATTTGCAACACAGTCATAAAATTTGTTCAATATTCGAATCTGACAATAGATAATTATTATTTTTGGACACGATACATTGAAGCAAACAACTCACCCGATTGCTTACCGAATCGGTACCCACCGCATTCAATCTCCCGAAGAAACACTTGCGCGGGTGATGCCGCATATGTGTGCAATGGGAATAACACGTATTGCCGATGTAACCGGTCTTGATACGATTGATATACCGGTGGTGATGGTTTGTCGTCCTAACTCGCGGTCAGTGTCGGTATCTCAGGGTAAAGGCAGTACGCAGGCAGCAGCGAGAGCATCAGGACTAATGGAAAGCGTAGAAGGTTATCATGCAGAGCATATATCTTTGCCGCTTCGCATCGCTTGCTTACAAGAGCTCGAAAAATCTGAAAATGTCGTAACACCGAATTCACTGCCAACGGTTGAAGGCTCGCTGTTTCATGCACACTATCCGATTACCTGGATCGAATCGGAAGATATCGTGAGTGGACGCGGCTACTGGTTACCTTTTGAATTAGTGCATACCAACTATACTTATCCGCGTCCTTCTGGTAGCGGTTGTTTTCCTGCCAGTAGCAACGGACTGGCTTCAGGCAATAATATCGCTGAGGCGACGGTGCATGGTATTTGTGAAGTGATTGAGCGGGACGCGATTTCTCTGTGGCATCTGTTTAGTTCGGATGATATCGATCAAACTTCTATCGATCTGACAACGATCAACAATGCTCTTTGTATAGAAACCCTGGCTAAGTTGGATGCGGCAGGACAGGACACTTTTGTCTGGGATATCACCTCCGATATTGGTATTCCAACCTATTTCAGCGTCATAATGGATCGTAATTCACACACACGTCATATCGGTGTTGGTTCGGGCACTCATTTATCCAGGGAGGTGGCGTTATTACGTGCTCTGCACGAAGCAGTGCAGGTAAGAACTACTTATATTGTCGGTGCTCGTGATGACATTACCTTGGATGAATACACAGCTGAAGGTATTAATAGCAAGCAACAATTTTTTGGAAAATTCATCCGCCAATCTTCGTTTTCGACGGATTTCTCGCGCACAGCGGACCTTGATACCGACTCAGTGGAACAGGACCTGGAAACACTGCTATCGAAGTTACATCATGCTGGATTATCTCAAGTGCTACGGGTGGATTTGCGTAAGCCCGAGTTTGACATTGCAGTGGTGCGGATTGTGATTCCGGGCCTTGAATCTCCACATGACGATGAAGGCTATGTGCCGGGTACACGTGCGCTGCGTATACAAACGCAGGGACTGGGATGATTGTTATTTACGCTGGTCCAACTCTGGATCATAACGAGATCGCTCAATACCTTGATTGCGTTTGTCTACCTCCTGTCAGTCACGGAGATATTTTTAAAATACTGCCGGACAAGCCGGACGCCATAGGTATTATTGATGGGTATTTCGAGGGAGCTCCTTCGATATGGCACAAGGAAATTCTTTACGCCCTTGACCAGGGTATTCACGTATACGGCAGTTCCAGCATGGGAGCACTACGTGCAGCAGAGTTATATCAATTTGGTATGGTCGGAGTGGGGCAGATTTTCGAATGGTATCGAGATGGTGTAGTCGAGGACGATGATGAAGTTGCCGTTTTGCATGGGCCTTCTGAGGTGGGTTTTGCAGTGGTGTCAGAACCCATGGTCAACATTCGTGCAACACTCGAGCTGGCCCATAAAAACAAAGTGATTAACGAAACACAAATGGATGGATTAGTTGCATATGCAAAAAAAACTTTTTATAAAAAACGCAGCTGGAAAAATCTATTAGAAGTCTCACTAGAATTATTTACCGATGAATTATTAACTAAAAACTTGCGACAGTGGTTGGATCAAAATCGGATTGACCTTAAAAGACTTGATGCGATTAACATGCTAAAAACCATGCAACATGGTCGCGAGAGTTATTCGACCAAGCCGGCAACGAATTACCATTTTGAATGGACAAATGTCTGGGATACAGCCTTTAATCAGCATTATCCATCCACTGAATCTTTGTCGGCTGTTAATGATGACGACCACAAGGTGCTTGATCAGTTGCGTCTTGAGCCAGTTCTATTCCAGCGTTATCGGGATAAAGCGTTGCTTAGTTGGATATGTGACCATGCCGTGTCAACGCCTGCAAGCGATGAAGGATTGAAAGCTGCCCTGAAACAGTTTAGAGCGGATAATCAATTATCATCGAGATCGCAAATACTGGACTATATAGCTCAAGTCAACCTGGATGAAGCCCAATTGACTGAACTATTGCAGGGCGTTTCTAGGATAAATCATATCCACGAGGTGGCTGGCGATTTAAGCTCCGGCATGGTTGACCAATTAAAGCTGGATGGCAGCTACTTGGGTTTTCTTAAAACCGCCAACCATAAACACAAAGCGATAGAATCTGCGGGATTAGATCCCGATCATCCAGGGGTTGTTCCACCTCAATTACTCGCCTGGTATTTCGGACAACAGCTTAATATTGCGATTCCACGCCCACTCGACAATCATCTGTCTAATATTTATATGGAAAATAAGCAAGACTTCTATCGATTAATCGCGGTAGATTATCTATACTGGCAGGTAAATGATAAATAAATCGACATTGATCAGATTATAAGCAGGGGATTTTCAAATGGGCACGTTATTTTGGCTCTTTCCGCAAACGCCAACAGATGAGAATAGTATGCCTGCGGAAGTCATTGAAGTTTCGACACCACCGGACAGTATCGGCCCAGGACCGAGTGATGACCAAATGTATGTGATATTTCCAGTTGACAAACCACTGGAGTATGGCATGCATAAAGATGACAGAGGATATCCTTATGTTTTTTTGCCTCCCTGGAGCGGTCCGCTATATGAACCAGCTATTGCCGATGAAAACGGTAATTTCTTGCAATATGATGATATTGATGATCCACGCTTTCATGCCGCCCATACTTACGCTTCTATCCGTTTTACCCTGGATGTTTGGGAGAAGTATTATGACCGGCCTATCGAATGGTATTTCAAGGACTACTATAACCGGGCTGAAGTGGTCATCCTTCCGCAATTTGAGAATGCACAAATTGGCCGCGGTTTTATCGAGATAGGCACAGATGTTGATAAAAAAACTGGAGCCATGTCTCCGTTCACCTTGAATTTTGATGTCATAGCCCATGAAGTTGGCCATGGCATAGTGTTCGCAAAAGGGGGTGAGCCCGATGAGGATAAAGAAACCGCCGAATACCTGGGGTTTCAGGAGGCTGGTGGCGATATAGTATCGATGATCGCTATCTTGCATTTCGATTCAGTGATTGATGAAGTACTAAATAGCACATCGGGCAATCTATACATAACGAATCATCTCACTCGATTTGCAGAAACTTCATCGGTCGGTCAGATTCGGATGGCTAGTAATGAGTCTAAGATGTCGGACTTTGTTGCCGGCTGGAAGGGTCCACACATTCTCTCGCAACCGCTTACTGGTGCATGGTTTGATATTTTAGTAGATATATTTCACGAAGAACTAGTTCGTGTGGGCGCCATTTCGACAACCTTGGAGGAAATGTCTGATTTACTTGAAGGGTCTGCTGAATATGAGCAACAATTGCAGCAAGATTTCGATAACGCTTATGAGATGTATCCACAATTGTTTCGAGAGTCACTCATCTATGCCAGGGACGCGTTGGCGACCCTGCTTGTTGAAACCTGGGAGCGACTATCACCGAATTATCTCCATTACGTTGACGTACACCAGGCCATGCTGGAGTCTGATCGAGCTGTATTCGGTGGGTTTTATCGCAGCATCATTGATGTTAATTTTAAATGGCGGGAAGTTGGAATGGTTGAGATAGGGCCCCGTTTGCCAAAAGATGATGAGGGGCATAATCACAGTGAAAAGATGGATGACGAGCATAGGCATGATGCAGATCAATGTGATAGCGCTAGCATAAACCATATTGTTTGTGAGCGCTGCGATAAATTGTTGGAAAACCATTACATTTAAGGGCGAAAAAGCCCATCCACAGCTCTATCGAGGAGCAAGCTTTTAAGCGATTAATATGAATAAATTTTTCTCGACATGAAGCTCGCAAGTTAATACACTATACGTGCTAAAAACTAATCTATAATTTTTGAGGAGGTTATACAATGGCTGATACTGATGGTGAAAAATTACTGAGTATTTCTAAAGTAAGGTTGTACGGTGAGCGATTGACGGATATGTGGTACATAGACGAGAGTAAGAGCCCACCCGCACAGCACGATACTAAAAAGTTCGTGCGTGTTTATGGTTTTGGTTATGAAGGTGGCTATTATGATCTGGATGCACCGATTATTATGCTGCTGGATGGCCCTGCTGGCAATGTGAGCAGTGATACACCTGTAGATGTAAAAAACGCTTTTTCTCCTACTATTAACGAATGGGTAGTTGAAAAATCAGTTGACTCAATACGGCTGGATTCACTCGACGGTAGTATTGAAGATATCCTGCTGGAAGTTGAACTGGGTGGCGATATGGGCCATGTAAGTGGCGGTCGAGTCAGCGGTGGACGCGTAAGTGGTGGTCGAGTCAGCGGTGGACGCGTAAGTGGCGGTCGAGTCAGCGGCGGACGTGTAAGCGGTGGTCGGGTCAGTGGTGGTAAAGCTGACTAAAATCTCTTAGTAGACATCTTCGTTTGGGGGTGGTTAATTCCAACCCCCATGATCAATTTTTCCTAAAGATAATCCAAGTGATGGTGGATTATGTCACTCAATTAATTACTATCACTACTCCAACACATATGTAGCTTAGTCGCATCCTCGCTCCTAATCGAAAATCCGAGTCGCTGATATAGCGATAACGCCCGATTACCACGAACCACTGACAGGCACACTGACTTACCCTTATCCTGGGCCACTTTCATTAGCTTGTGAATCAACTGTGTGCCAATACCCCGACCACAGAACTCCTGCTCAATATGGATCTGTGCAAGTTCCAACTCATGATCAGATTCGGATATTTGCATCCAACCTATATCTTGACCATCAATCAAGATGATCTGAACTTCGGCAAGATCATAATAACCATTGAATTTATTGATCATATCCGTCTCGTCCCAGGCATCAAGCTCCATTAGCAGAGGTTTCATCGTTTGGATATAGAGCCTTTTCGCAAACCAATAATCACTTTCGTTCGCATCACGAAGCGTGAAATTAGGAACTTCAGTGGAAGCGGGCTCAACCATAAAAAAGCTATTCCCTAATCCGCGTCAGCTCAAAAATTGATGTTCTGAAGTTAGCATGGATTTCAAGTCTCATGTCAATTTATCCAGCAACACTCTGGCATTTTTAAGATCGAAGGTGTCGAAGCCCTCAGTAAATTGATTATAAATAGGTTCTAGCATTTCACGCGCCTCATGCTGTTGCCCCTGGTCGAACAAAAATTCGGCAAGATCGCACGTACTACGCAGCTCCCAGAATTTGGCATCCTGTTGGCGACTGATCTCAATCGCCCGGCGCAGGTTAGTCACGGTTTCGTCCTCCATACTAGGTACAGTTGTGAGCAATCGACCTCGAAGACGCCAGAGCTCTGCCTCGAACCAGCCCTCCTGATTATGAGCAACTCTCTCCAACCCCATATCAACCAGGTCGAGCGCTGCTACATTATGGCCAGTTGCTGAGAGCGCTTCAGCCTTTACCGCAAGTGCGTGTGGATAAAAGTCCTCGTCCTTACTCATGCGAAGCGCTGACAGACTATCGGCCATGACCCGAGTCCCTTCATGGGTTTGGCCACGATGAACCATAACCCAGCCGCGGTAGAAATCAGACATGTTGATGTAGGTTATAAAACTCTGTTCAGTGGCTAATTCATGCAGTACTTTGGCTGAGGCTTCTACTGCAGCAACATCTTGGCGAAGTTGATGGACAGTAATCGTACGAGCAAGGGCAAAACCCAGTGAAAGTGGATGATTAACCTGCTGGGCTATTGAAATGGAAGCCTCGGACTTTTCTATGGCTTGATCCGGATAACCGAGCGCAAGCCGCGTCCAAGCCAGGTAGCCCAGTGCAATCACCCGAAAATCATAACCGTAAGTCAGGCGCAAATCATTATGCAGATTAGAGTCAAATAGCTCGAGTGTCTGCTCAAAATGTGTCAGGGCAAGGTTTAGCTTACCTCCCGAGAGATGGATGGTGCCAAGGCTAGCGTGAGCAGCAATTGCTGGAGCTGTGTTCTGGTGCTGTTCCGCTAGCGCTAGAAATTCTTTAGCAAGTTGAAGCGCAGGATCGAATTCAGAACGGCTGAAGTGGCAAATAATCTGACCGTCAAGAGCCGGATAAATTAGCTCCGGACGAGAGCTTGCTCGGGCCAATGCCCCTGCTCGAGCATAAGCTTCATTGGTTTCTGGAGAGCCATGTCCCTTTGTTGCAGCAAATGCGGCACCAAGCGCCAGTTGTAAATCCGCTTCTAAACTGTCATGGTCAGTTGTGTTTCGAAGTAAATCAAGGCCAGTTTGAATATGTGCAATTGCTTCTATGTTCGCAGATTGTGCCATCGCCTGTAGACCGGCACGGTGCCAGTAGGGAACCGCGCGTGTAACTTCACCTGCAAGGGTAAAGTTTTGTGCAATCAACTCTGACGCTGATGCCCCTACCTCAGTAAAAGTAGTTTCCAATACTTGTGCAAGACGAGCATGCAGTTGTTGGCGACGGCTTTTAAGTAAACTCTCATAGGCAGCATCGTGGATAAGCGCATGCTTGAAAGTATAAGTCGCCTCAGGAGGCATGCCGCGCCTGAAGATGAGTTCGGAATCGACCAGTTGATTAAGAGCACTAGATAACTCTGAATCTGGGCGCTCAGCCAATTCTTGCAAAAGCTGATGAGAGAATTCTCGGCCGATCACGGCGCCGATTTGAGCAATCTCTTTGATCGGTGAAAAATGATCCAGGCGTGCCATTAATGAGTCACGAAGGGTTGCTGGGATGACCAGCGATGGCAGTGCACCTGATAGCTCATAATGATCGCCTTCATCAGTAAGCAGGCCTAAATCCAGTACTGTTCGGGTCAGCTCTTCAACAAATAAGGGTACACCGTCAGTCTCAGTAATGATCCGCTCCATAACTTCTGGTGGCAGCGCCTTACCACCAGTCAGACGCTTGACAATAGAGGCTCCCTGGCGCTGACCGAGTCGGCTCAAGGTAATTGATGTAACATGTGTATGACCTTGCCAGGGAGGTACAAATTCTGGTCGTAATGTGATGATTAGCAGTACAGGGAGGTTCTTTATGCGGTCGATAACTTGCTCGAGTAATTCACTCGTACTTGGGTCGATCCAGTGTGCATCCTCAAGGATCATCAAGGCCGGTTGGCCAGCAACTAGGTCTTCAAGCAGGTTTAGTAATACCGTAAAAGTCTTTGCTTTTAGTGCCTGTGGCGACAGGTTCAAAGGAGGGTATCGTCCATCCATCAGTATCGATAACAACCCAGCTAGAAGGGGCACAACCTCGGCGTCCTGTATACTCATCCGCTTAACCATGGCTTCGAGCTTATCAAGCCTGACGTCAGGACTATCATCAACTACAATGTTGGCAGTATGTTCCAGATGCCCTATCACTGGATACAATGCACTATTAGTGTGATAGGGTGAGCAATAGTAATTTAAACGGCTGTGTGGAACAGTTGCCACCTCCTCCAGCAATGCTTGGGTGAGCCTCGATTTACCGATCCCGGGTTCTCCTACGAGAAGAACCACCCAGCCTTCCCCTTCTTTTGCCAATTGCCAGCGGTCTACCAACAGCCCGAGTTCATGCTCACGTCCAACAAGTGGCATGAGGTCGGATTGATGCATTGCCTCGAAGCGGCTTTTAGTAGTACTCAGACCAGTTACAGCCCAGATTTCGAACAGATCGGTGAAACCCTTTAGATATTGTGAGCCAAGGTTTTCAAGTTCAAATAATCCGCCCACCAGCTGCCGTGTATTGGGTGAGATGATCACGCTGCCAGGTTCGGCTAGCGACTGCAGCCGTGCTGCCAGATTCGGTGTGTCACCTACCACGGCTTCTTCCTGGGCAGCGCCTTCGCCAATCAGATGTCCAACTACTACAACGCCAGTGGCAATTCCGACCCGTGCAGCTAACGGTTCATCGTAGGGTGTACGTAGACGTGCTACAGCACTTGTTGCTGCAAGCCCTGCACGAACTGCACGTTCAGCAGCATCCTCAAGTGCCCGTGGCCATCCGAAGTAGGCTAGCACCCCGTCACCCAAGAAGCGGGCTGTATGTCCTTCATAACGTGTTATTTCCGCTACAACGGCATTTTGATAAGCGAGAATCAGGTCTCTGAGTTCCTCTGGATCTAACCTCTCCGAGAGTGTTGTTGAACCCACCATATCCACGAACATGACCGTGAGTTGCCGTCGCTCACCTTCCGGCTGTTGTGGCAGCCATATCGCGTTGGGTATGCGCCCTTTATCTTGTTTATCATTTGTATTACTGCTATCACTAGACTTTATAGCGGCCATAAACTTTCGACGGTGTCCAAGTGAAAGCCCCAGATCTATTAAGTCCTGATCTGTAAGATGTGCCAATACATCAAAATCTATATCATTCTCGGCAAATACTTTTTGGTATTCGCCAAGACCTAAGCTTTCGAGCCATTTTGCAACTTTTATTGACATTGATAAGTATAAATCGGATTTCTAACCGTCGGTATATCGAGTATTATTATCGTTCGATATAAGCATCCACTCAAGTCGGCATTTTACGAATTCTATTACAGCAAAGAGCTGTAGATTCCTTTGAAGTTCGCCAACTAACAAGGCTCTATATTACCCAGTTGCATGCTTTGGATTCCACAATTATCTCGGTTTTTGTTGTTGTTTGGTTTCGTCTTGCGCAGTTAGCGAATAAAATAGCACGATTCAACAATAGATTGTGATAAACCGTGATAAGCCTTAGCTATGACAAGATCACCGAGAGGTTAAGTGGCTGACAGAGAAATACAAAATGATGACAATAACGGACCTAGTCTGGCAGCGCACCGAATTAGCCGTAATAAACAAGCCAAGTTAACAGCTCCCAGACGAAGGATGAACCGTTCTCGAAGACGGCGTAACAAGGCTTCGCCTGGAAAAATAGTGGCTTTGTTTGCCTTGTTTTTTGCCGCTTTGATCGTAGCCAAGGTCATATTATTTCCCGGGCAACTCATGCAACCGCAAATTAGCTCTGTCAATGAGTCAGGACAAGATTTATATCAGACCCAGCCTATTAAAGCCAAGCCAAAAGGTTTGCAATTAAAGCCTGAAGACTTTGCCTCAAGCTTGCTTTTTGCGGCTGGGCAGAATGATTTTCCTACCCGTATGGATGTAGAAGTCCAAGGCCATGAATTTCCATTAAAACTCGACTATACACTTAATCAGAGCTTGCAAGAGGCATTGTCCGATTGGCTGGACAGATACGATCCAGACTTCGCTGTGGCTGTTGCGGTAGACCCAGATACTGGGAAAATTCTGGCTTTAACAACCCATGTCAGTGATGGAGAGCCGCTTGGTAATTTGGCTATGTCCTCTGCTTTTCCAGCGGCTTCGGTGTTTAAAATTATTACTGCAGCCGCGGCGATGGACATGGGCAAGCTTGATCCAAAGTCGGTGGTGCCTTATAACGGCAAGTCCTCATCATTATATAAACAAAACGTTTACAAACACAAGAACACCAAATGGACACGCAAACCAACTCTAGCAGAGGCCTTCGCCAAATCAGTTAACACGGTTTTTGGTCGAATTGGTTTGTACACAGTCGGTCCACAGCAGCTTAAGTCGTATGCTGACCGTTTTTATTTCAATTCTCATATTAATACTGATATCCCTATTGACCCAAGCCAGACCTATATTCCTGTTGGAGGTGATGACTGGGCTGTAGTGGAAGCGGCATCGGGTTATACCAACAAAGTAACCTTAAGTCCGCTTCACGGGGCTGCCTTGGCAGCCAGTATGATTAACGGCGGCAAGTTAATGCGACCCTATATGGTCGATCGAGCCTACGATGAAAAAGGTCGTTTAGTCTATAAAGGCCAACCAGAGCAATTAACTTTGGCTATTACCCCTGAAACCGCAACTGATATGCAGAAATTGATGTCCAAGACAGTTTCTATGGGAACAGCACGGCGTTCTTTTCGTGATTTTTTTAAGGGCCAGTACTCTGACATTAAAGTCGGCGGCAAAACCGGTACTTTAACCGGGGGCAATTTAAAAGGCTTAAATGACTGGTTTGTGGGCTATGCCCATAATGACCAGCATAAATTGGCTTTTGCGGTGTTGAATATCAACTTGGACAAATGGAAGGTCAAATCGCATTATCTATCACGTTTGATGATAGAACATTATTTTGATAACAGTGCCGAAGTCGAAATGACAGCGAGCTTAATCGAATAACAAGGAATAGTAGTGCAACAATATTTAGATACTGTCCGTGAAGTGCTGGAAAAAGGCACTCGCAAGGAAAACAGAACCGGTGTCGACACCATTTCCACTTTTAATATCAACTATGAGATCGATTTGCGAGAGGGCTTTCCCTTGCTAACCACCAAGGAGATTTCCTGGAAAAATATTGTGGTCGAAAACCTCTGGTTTTTATCGGGTGACACACATATCGGCTTGCTAAAAAAACATAATTGCAGATTCTGGGATCCCTGGGCTGATGAAGATGGAAAAGTCCCCAGTGCTTACGGTAATTTTTGGCGCCAATATCCAGTACATCACAAGGATCGAGCCGAATTTAACGATCAAATCGCTTATGCGTTGAATACTCTAAAAAATAGTCCTATGAGTCGAAGAATGGTGGTGCTGGCCTGGGCTCCGGGTAATGCACAAACCAGTGCTTTACCGCCCTGTCATGCAATGTGGGTGTTAAACGTACAGAATGATGAGCAAGGTGAGCCTTTGTTGAATTTGCATCTTACTCAGCGTAGTTGTGACGTGGCTTTGGGTGTGCCATACAACATTGCCGGGTATGCGTTTTTACTTGAACTATTCGCTCATTTAAGCGGAATTAGAGCAGGGATTTTTGCGCATACTTTGATCGATGCCCATATTTATACCGCAAAAGCAGATGGTTCGATGTCTGAATATGACCATATTCCAGGATTAAAGCAGCAATTAGAGCGTGACATTCGTGGGCGCCCAAGGTTGACAATTGATCCGTCAATTACAAGTTTGGATGACATCACACCACTACTTGAAGCTGAAACACAGGAAATATTGGAAAAATTTAAATTAGAGGGCTATCACCCTCATCCGTTTATTCCTTTCAAAGTAGCAGTTTAAAGATACAATACAGTTATTAGCGTTCGCGTAAGTGTCAGACTACCACGGGCTTGTGAGGAATCTGCTGTGCTGTTCAACCCTGACAGATCAGTGATGTAGCTGAGCCCGTTTTGAAGTACATTTTAAAACAGATCGGGATAACTGAAAGAACGTAGGAATTAGAGATGCCCATGGATGAAAGAGTGTATATAGATTGAACATCGCTAATCTATATAGCGTGATGTTCACCGGATTAGCCCGAAAGGGCTTACGGTAAAATCCCGGGGTTACTCGGATTTATCTATTGATTATCTTTCCAGTGAAGAATCATCACTGATTAAATGAATTGTTTTGAATTAGTTAAAAATTGAGTGCTTTCTTTACAAGATTCTTATCAAAGAAAAATAAACAAACAAAAGAACATAAGTTTGATTTTTTGTGTCACTCGGTCTCGTTGATTGGGGGACGTGATGAAAATCAAGATTTCGTAATTCAAAAAACAATTAAAGATTCTCACTGTATGGTTTTAGCAGATGGCATGGGTGGGCATTCAGGTGGAAGTCTGGCTTCAAAACTCTTTTGTGAAAGTTTGATCAGTCAAATTGAAAAAAATATCTACCAATTATTCACCCATCCAAAAAAGTTTATAACCAAACTAGTTTCTAACTCTCGCAAACAAATGTTAGATGAGGTTAAAGCTATTGATCCATCACTTAATCCGGGCACTACATTTGTTGCTACAGTGATAGGAATCGATGAGCTGATTACTGCCCATTTAGGCGACTCGCGTTGTTTGGTGGTGGATCAAAAAGAAATCCTATCTCTTACCAAAGATCATTCCATGGCACAATTCTATCTTGACGAGGGCATTATTAATGAAGATCAAATGATTAATCATCCTGCCCAATCGCGACTATTGAAAGCGATAAGCAACCAGATTAATGATGATCCTGATATTAAAGTTATCAGGTTGAATACAGTTGCATTTCCGGTTTATGTTATCCAAATGTCGGACGGCTTTTGGCAAGGTATTTCAAACAGTAAACTAATGGATGAAATTAAAAGATTAGAAAATAATCTAGACAAATTTAATGAGATTATTGATAATTTAGCCCAGCAGGCTGTTGATCTGACATCACCAGATTCAGATAATGTAACACTACAAGTTTGTCGAATTTTAAAAATTAATATATAACGGGACCATAATTATGATTAAAAAAGTGATTACAAGTTTATTATTTTTTGTACTATTTCCAACCACAACATTTGCACAACTACCATCTCCTTCGCCAAATCTGGAAGGTTATGGATTATCAATTTTTAAAGTTGAATCAGGGCTTTACCCATTTGTGCAAGCCTATATCCGTACTTTTGATGAAAATCTTAATCCACTGGTTAACTTAAATGAGCTCAACATTGGGTTGATGGTCAAAGGCAAAGTCTATGATGTTGCAAAACGCCAGTATTTTATTGAGTCTATTCGTCATCGAAAAGAAGCGGTTAGATCTATATTAGTGCTAGATACTAGCGGTACCATGGAAGGGGAGCCATTTGAAGCAGCATTAGCAGCAGCACTAAGATTTATTGATGCCAAACGCCCTCAGGATCAAGTGGCTATTATCGCATTGTCTGATAATAAGGAAGGCTATGAACTGGTGTCAAACTTTGAACGCGATGCTACTACCCTTGGGCGTCGACTGGCAGATGTGAAAGCAACCAACAAAGTAACGCGCTTGTATGATGCCATCGCAGCAGCAATGTTACTAAGCGGCGGTGTTGGTGCAGGTGGTGAAACAACCAATGATGCAAGCTATATCGCATCGACTTCAATTGTTATTTTTTCAGATGGCAAGGATGAAGGTAGTGCCATAACACGTGATGATTTAATGACAAGAATAACATCGCTGGAAATACCTATTCCAATCTATTCACTAGCCTATACAAAAACAGAGCCAGAGTATTTAAAAAATTTGCAGGCTTTGTCTAAAAATACATTCGGTAAATATTATGACATCGGTGAAGCCTACGACACCATGACACAAACTGTTGAATCAATTCAAAATATTCTTCAAAATGATTATGTCTTAACATTTAGGGCTTACCTGCCGGTAGACGGTGAGGATCATAAGCTGAAAATCGGTATCGAGTATCCAGCCCGAAGCGGTAAAATTCGTTACACCACTAGCCAGTTTGAGGCAATCTCCCCTCCAATTTTCAAAGGTATTGTTGAAGCCCAGGAGAGAATTAACCAGAATCTTAAACTATTACCGGGTAGTGATACGCCATATATGAAAAACCCTTTTGCAGATTCAATTGGAGCCTCAACCGAATAGTTCATACACATACTGTTAGTCAATAAAGCCTGGTTTTAACCCTGTGCGATATGATATTGAATCATGTCTAAAGGTTATCTTGTATCCTTAAGTTCCAGTTTTCAATACAGCGAATACGTTGTAAACGGTGGTGTCACCTTAGGCCGTGACCCTGACAGGGTTGATATCGTACTGGCTGAACCGACAGTTTCCAGAGAGCATTTGCGTGTTGAATTAAGCAACGATGCTGGCCAAGAGAATGGATTCAAATTAATCGATTTGAACTCCAGCAATGGCGTTTTTGTTAATCATAAAAAAGTCACCATCGCCATGCTCAGCCCTGGTGACTTTATCGGCATTGGCAGGCCCGAGCCACATCTTATTTTTCAGCAAGAATCGGCTGGCCAATTTGAATATGTCTTTCAAACAGGCACACAAAGCATACTGACAATTGGCAGAGATAGTAAATCAGACGTTAGTTTTTCTAGCGATCCTTTAGTTAGTTCCAAGCATGCACAGCTCAGAATAAATGAAAAATCCGTCTTCATAAAAGATTGCGACAGTCTTAACGGTACTTGGCTAAACGGCGTCAGAATAAAACGCAAGAAAAAGCTTCAATTATCTGACGTGATTACCATTGGTTCTTACCAAATCAATATTTTTCCGGCTAATAAAGAGCTAAAAATAATATGTAATAGCCTTAGAAAAAATATTAAAGTAGAAGCAATTGGTATCACCAAAACCGTCAAACTTCGCCAGGGGAAAAAAGACATATTAAAAGATATTAATTTGTCACTCGAAGCCGGGCAATTCATAGGCATTCTGGGACCAAGTGGCGCAGGTAAAACGAATTTATTAAAAACTCTTGCTGGCCAACAAGCCCCAACTCAAGGTTGTGTGCTTTACAACGAAATACCTGTGTATCGGCACCAGCAGATGTTTCGCAATTCGACTGCTTACGTGCCTCAGGATGACATCATTCACAATGATTTGAATGTAAAAAGCTGTCTTGATTATGTGGCGAGGCTACGATTGCCGGACGACATTGACGCTCGGGAAAAAGAGAATCTCATCCAAAATAACCTAGCGATCTTAAGATTGGATCACGTCGAGAATAATTTAATCAGCGAGTTAAGTGGAGGGCAAAGAAAACGTGTTTCGATTGGAACAGAATTAATCACCCGACCATCATTATTATTTCTGGATGAACCAACCTCGGGCCTGGACCCAAGTACCGAGGAGAAAATGATGAAGCAATTTAAAGAGATGGCGGCTAAAGGAACCACTGTACTGATCACAACGCACATTCTCTATAACCTGTCTATGCTTGATAAAGTTATCATTTTGGCGCGGGGTAGAATTGCATTTTTTGGAACACCTGAACAAGCGTTATTGTTTTTCTCGAATACGAATGATCCTTTGGCTTCGGCTGTCACCATCTTTGATGAGTTAGAAGCAGAAACACAATCGGCTCAAAAATTAATCGATAAAGCTTCTACCTTGCAAAAGCAGGAACAGCTTGCCGAATATTACGCAAAGCAATACTTAAAGTCTGATTTGTATAATAACCATATTACTGAGTTATTTAGCGGTGTTGCTCAGTCATTGACTACAGCGAATAGAGCAGAAAATCACAATGATTCACAAGCTCATGAGTTATTAAGTAATCCTGTTCACAGTGAACTTGATGGCCCAGGGTTAATTTCCTGGCGCCGATTTATGGCAATGTGTAGTCGATATTTTGCTATTAAATTGACAAGGAAAGTTAGATTAGCTTTATATTTTCTAGCTCCCCTGATATTTGGATTGATTGTGGTTAGTTTAGGTACCACAGAAATATTATCAGTATCCGAAGTTTCACAACGTAAAGCGGATATCGATAAAATCATTAATCCTCCTCACTTTTCTATTGCCGAGCAAATTAAACTGCTTTTTTCAAAACAAGGATTAGATGATCAAAGAACGGCGACACAAATTGTCTATGCAATGTTAAATCAAGGCGTGGGTGCTTTTCCCATCCCAATGAGCGCTTTAATCATGTTGGTGATGTCGGCCCTATTTATGGGAACACTCATGTCATGCCTGGAAATTTCGACCGAGCGTTCAATTTTTGAGCGAGAATATATGACGGGTGCCGGGGTGTTTGAATATATTTTGTCAAAATTACCGTTTTTGTTGCTTATTACAGTATTACAGAATGTGTTTATGGTCATAGTCTGTCTTTTAAACCCTAGCTTTTTAAATATAGACTTGATTTGGGTGTTAATAACACTTACATTAATTTCCTGGGTGGCGGTTACAATGGGATTGTTTGTTAGTACAGTTGACCCATCAAAAGGGCAATTTTCAGTCGTCATCGCATTGATTGTCGTGTTACCCCAACTCATTCTTTCAGGTGCCCTGGGTCCGGATTTTTATCTCAATATGAATGAATTTCTAAAAAATATTGCAGCTGTGCTTCCAGCAAAGTGGGGTCTGGAAATGTTAATTACATCAGCTCATGATGTATCTGCTAATCCGACCTTAGATTGGTTGCCCGGTTATACTAGACAAACCATTGGCTTTGATTTTGGCACTCAAATTTATATTAAAACTTGCTTGATTTTATTAGCCCAGATGAGTTTTTGGATACTTGCCAGCTATTTATTCTTAAAACAAAGTGTAAAACTCAAGTAATCATTACAAGAATATTATGAACACACAAAACAAAGATACATTTCCACCGATAATCACGGATCGCTATGAAATTATAAGCTTATTAGGTGAAGGCGGAATGAGTCGTGTTTACTTAGCTCAGGATAAACAGCTCCCCCGAAAAATTGCTATTAAAAGCATCTTGAGTGAGCTTTCAGAAAAACAGGAAGTTAAAAAACGAATAGAACGAGAAGTACAAACACATGCTTCAATAGGGCCGCATGCAAATATTGTCACACTGTTCGACAAAATTGAGCAATCGGGGCGAACTTATTTAATCATGGAGTATGTCGAGGGCGAGACGCTGGATAGTTGGGCAAAAAACCATGATTACACTCAAGAACAAATGGTTAGTATTATTGCTGACATATTGAATGCGCTCAAAACCATCCATGCCCGTAATGTAATTCACAGAGATATAAAACCTGAAAATATAATGGTCTCAGCTAGTGAGGCTGGACACATCACAGCAAAGCTCATGGATTTTGGTATTTCCTATGATGAAAAATTAAGCACCAGCGCGACGAAATTAACCCAAATTGATGTGGGAACGCCAGGCAGTCCTGCCTACATGTCGCCAGAGCAAATCGATTCTAAGACCTTTGGTGAGGTGGGGCCTGCCTCCGATTTATATTCCGTTGGTATTATCTTTTATGAATTATTGACCAAAACCCCACCGTTTACCGGCACAATGACTCAAATCTTGACAGGTCATTTGGTCACCGTGCCTGATGTTGAAAACATAAACTTCCAATCATTATTTTTGAAAACTGTGCTGTTAAAAGCACTTGCAAAAAAACAGCAAGAACGCTACACAACGGCTGAAGCTTTTCTTGCTGACTTAACAACAAAACAACAAACAAATTTACATAAAGATAAAACCCAGTTAGCAGTTAAATTAGACACGGAAGAAACAGCTAACAAAACTCAACTTCATGTTCCGACTCAGAACAAATCATCATCAGGTAATGCTTGGTTGCCAATTATTTTAATAGTAGGTATCGGTGTGGCAGGTGCAGCTTATTATCTGAATACCACCAAACAACAGCCTGTAACAGCAACAACCGAAGTCGTGGAAAAGCCTGATGATGAGCTTGTGACATCGAGCCAAGAACCGGACATTCCAGAATCAGAACTTCAGGACAGCAATACTGACAATGTTGAAAATGTAGTAACTGTACACAATGCAACCGAACAGCAAAAAGATGAGCTGACCGAATCTGATCTTGACACGCCATTAATCGAAACAGGTGATCTTTCAACTAATTCTAACTCCATTGATTCGTCTGACATACAGGTGACTACGATTGATCCATATAATTATCTAGGGCCAAAGCCAGCTGATTCTGACTCTAATACTAGCACCCAGGCAGCTGATGCTTTTAAGGCCTTAAGAGAAAAAAGACGAGAACAAGTTTCAACAGTTTCTTCAACACAAACCACCACGACACACAAAGCGTCTGTCCAGAAGACTGCAACCAAAGCAACTCAAACTAACGTCACTAAGAAAACGACAACCACAGCAAATAAATCCAGCACCCAAAGCCAAAGCTCGTCATCAAGTGGCTGGACGGTGACGGGGAGTTCATCTAATAAAGTTAACTGAGGGTTTAGCAATGACATCACTAACAAGGAACACTTTAATAGCGATTTTGACCATTTTTTTGTCTGGCTGCTCAACTGCTCAGTTTGAAAAAAACATGAACTGTTTTGCGGGTACTATCTCCGGTCCGCTCGATAAGCTTGCAAATAAAATCAATAATACGATGACAAAAGTCAGGAGTTGTTCACGATTAAAAAAGTCAAAAGAATCAGGCGGTATATCTTCCTATACGCATAAAGACTATGTGTTTGTTTCATCCATCAATCCTGCTGCACTTGCTCCTGGTCAAAGCCTTAGGTCAAACATTTGTTATGAAGTTAAAACAGGATCAAAAGGTGCAAATGTCACTGAAACAAGGACTTTGATCTCCCCAAGTGGAAAGAAAATCCCTCTTTCAAAAGAAAAATTTTATCGTGAAAATGGTTATTGGGAGTCTAATATCGACGTAAAAATCCCAACCAATACTGAGCAAGGTAAATACTTAGTTAGTAATAAAGTTACTTATGGTGATGTAAAACTCGAAGGCCAATACAAATTCACTGTATGGGATAAAAAGGCACTTAAAGCGCAATGTGGTTCCAAAGAGAATAGCGGTTGATCGACCCCAAAATATGCAAATTAAATAGAGTAATTGTTACTAGTTGTTGTAACATTTTGCCTTGGTGTTTTCTAAGATTCCTGTAAATACAATTGTCGAATAATTCAAAACAAAATATTGTTGCCATTGTGGCAATGACTAATGATCGTGTAATTGGCAAGGATGGTGGCTTGCCTTGGCGTTATTCTGAGGATTTAAAACGCTTTAAGCGTAAAACGATCGATTCGACCATCATTATGGGCCGTAAAACCTGGGAGTCGATAGGAAGTAAACCGCTGCCAAGGCGGCGAAATATCGTTATTTCTAGCCGACAGTTTGAAAATATCGAATGTTATACATCAATTGAAACAGCGCTTGAACAACTTGAGGGTCAGATTTGGATCATCGGCGGTGGCTTGATTTATCAAGCTACGCTTAAATTTTGTCATGCCGTAGATGTTACCTGGATACCAGAAACTGTCGAAGGGCAGGGCCTGGTCAAGTTTCCAGAATTAAACGAATCAACCTGGCAGGCGAAAGAATTGATTACCAATGAATTCGATCAGCGTTTAACACACCAATTATTCGTTCGAAAAGCTTAATCGCAAGCGAGGTTTAAATTTCCCGTGGCTTGCCACGGGATAACATGCAGAGCAAAATAGATACCCCGCCGTAAACGGCGGGGAGTTTCATTTGCAAATACTGTCGTATTGATTGTAATTGGGTTGTGTTTGTTTAATTACCGCTAATGTCTTGCATAACTCGGTTCTAGCATCCGGAATATTTTGCTCAGCTGCCTGTTTATACCAAAATAATGACTGTTCCAGATTTATGGGCGTACCTGAACCAAGTGCCAATTTTCTAGCTAATGCGAGTTGAGTGGGGCCATCACCGTTTTTAGCAGCCTGTTCATACCACTTAACACAAGCTCCCTCGTTCTTTGTGACGCCTTTACCACTACAATACATCACCCCTAGCATACTCATTGCGCCTACTCGACCACCTGCTGCTGCTTGTTGAGCAAACTGAAATGCCTTGGTGTAATCCTGAGCTACTCCACGGCCACCATGGTAATAACGTCTGGCTAGAGCTTCTTGAGCGAGGGGGCTGCCGTTTTTAGCCGCTTCGGTAAACCAGTAAATCGACTTTTCATCGTTTTGTTCTAGCCCATCACCTTGTGAATATCGACGCCCCAGTTCTACTTGGGCATCGACATTTCCACGTTTGGCCTTAAGTTGTTCGGTCAATCCCTTGGTGGTTGCACAGGATGAAACGATTACACTGATTAGAATAAAAAAACTAATTTTGATGAGTTTCATAGGTTTGTAAATTAAAGTAGTGATTTTCTTTAGCTAAAGGGCATTATTATCTGTCATGCAGGTGAAAGCCGCAATCCAACAGTTTTGATTTGGAAAAAATTAACCGTAATCCAATGACCTAATTCAAATACACGCTATAACGGGCCTGTCAGGTCAGAGATACAAATCATCCCGGTTCCAACTTTCATGTTGAACAAGAGGGTGCTGACTGAAAGAATTGATGTGTTAGAAATGCCACTGGATTCACCCATAGGGCACCACAGCACAGCTCACCTGCGCGGGAATGACGGGGGTAAAAATAAAGTTTTGGCAGGCCTCTCTTTACCATTCACCTGTATTCGGCATTGATGCCCAGGGTTCTTGAACTGGCAGGCTATTACCAGATTGCAACAATTCGACAGAAATACCATCGGGAGAACGGACAAAAGCCATGTGTCCATCCCGTGGAGGTCGATTAATTGCGACGCCACCATCCATCAACTTTTGACAGATATCATAAATATTATCGACTTTGTAAGCTAAATGGCCGAAATTCCGTCCGCCAGAATAAACTTCGTCTGAATCCCAGTTATAAGTCAATTCGACCTGTGCATCTTCCTGGCCTTCGGCAGCGAGAAAAATAAGAGTGAATTTCCCGGCTTCGTTTTCATAACGGTTTAGCTCTTTGAGGCCAAGTAAATCACAATAAAAACGTAGGGATTCATCCACATCTGTAACCCTAACCATAGTGTGTAAATATTGCATTGTATTTTCCTTTAATCGTTTAACCAGTCTTTGATGATTTGAATTTGCTCTTTATCCATCAACGCTGGTGCATGTCCAACGTTATCAATTGATTGGGATATTAAATCAGGTTGTAGCTGTTTCATTTTTTGGACAATTGAGGGGATGAGAATATCAGAATTCTCGCCGTGAATCAGAAAAACAGAAGCAGTAATTGTTTGCCATAAATCCCATAGATCAGATTTAATATTTGTAGCCTGTTGAAACGGAACAGCTATGCCCGGATCAAAATTTGCTACTAATTTTCCTTCATCGTTAATTGTATGGCTATAGTTAGTCAGATGTTGCCATTGTTGATCAGTTAGCTCGCCAAAAGGAGCATATATTTCGCGTATATGGCACTCAAATTCGGCAGTTGTGGAGAATTCTTGAGTAATTGACAGGTAATCACTAATTCTAGTAATGGCTTGTGTAGGTATTTCAGGTCCAACGTCATTAATGATTAAACGATTGAGTTCATTTGAATGTTGTGCAGCCAGAATTATGCCGATCAGACCACCCATTGACGTCCCTAGCCAGTTGAACGATTTTAGTTTTAATTCATTTAATAAGCTGTCGACTATTTCAAGGTAAACGGGAATAATGTAATTGTTCTTATCGTCAAGCCAATCGCTTAATCCTCGTCCGGGAAAATCAATCGCAATCACTCTGTATTGATCAGCAATTGAGCGGGCCAGAAAATCAAAGTCATGGGCATTTCGAGTTAGACCATGAGCACAGATAACAACGGGTGATTCCAGCTTTCCCCAATCCAGATAATGAATTTTGTAGGCTTTGTCCTGATGGATGAAATTTATATTTCGACTGTCAGGATTAATCATGCTGAATCAAACTGATGAGATCAGTTAATTGTTGTTTATCAGTAATTGGATAAACATTCATTTCACTTTCCCGACCTCGAATTGATATTCGGACGTAATTTAAATCATTAAGCTTGATGCCTGATTCGATGAGAAAGTCTTCGGAAATGATCGCTTTGCAGGCCAGGTTCTTAGTTTGAGCTTCAAGCCGGGCTGCAATATTGATATTGGCGCCAATTGCAGAATAGTTAGGTGATTTGGGTGGCCCCATGCTACCAACAATGGCTTCACCACAATGTAAACCGATTCCCATTTTAAGGGGCAGCTCCAGATCACCTTGCATTTTTTTATTTAACTCATCCAAACGTTTAACCATATCAACAGCACCATAAAGGGCCTCTTTACACGCTGTTTTCAAGTCGCTTTCAATACCGTATAAGGCCATCAAGCCATCACCAGCGAATTGTGCATAATGCCCATTAGTCTGGTGTAAAGATTTGGACATTTCGACAAAGAACTGATTCAGAATGAATAGTACGTCATAGGGAAGTTTATGTTCTGCTAATTGGGTTGATCCGCGCAGGTCTACAAACATGGCTACTACAGCTCTTTCCTCCCCGCTTATTCCACCTTTAGGTTGTGCTAATTCCATGTTCGCATCAGCGGGTAATAAGGGCGTCACGCTAACATCCCCACTGACAACAGCCTGACAGGCCAATCTGACTGTTGGTGGAGCCTTGATGCGTGTCAAAGCCAGTTTCTCAAGTTCGCCAATTGCAGTTAAATTTTCCATTCCATGGTCGACTCGTACACGGCAAGTAGTACATCTGGCCCGCCCGCCACATACGGAGGGATGTTGTAAGTCAGCAAATCTAAGAACGTTAAGAATTGTGTGCCCGGGTGTGGCCTTGATATTTTTGTCAGTGATCATTAGATCGCAATTATTGTTTCGATGAACTAACCTTCGGCGTAATCGTTTGAGAAGTAACATCAAGACACTGCACGCTACTACGAACCACAACAAGCTGATTTTTATAGTATAGATCAGTTGTGAAATTTCAGGGTTGTCCAGCTCCGGCACATCATAATCGAAGGCTTCATAGCCGGATTGAACAAAACCAATCAAAGCAAGTGTCGGCCATAATATCGCCAAGGCATATAGCCAGTACAGATTTTTTCGATACCAGGACTTAGTATTAAGCCAGTAGTGCATTCCAAGGCAAATATGAAACCAGGCTACGATAACTAAGGCAAATTGCCCAATCAGGTCACCGATATCCAGCCATATTTTTTGCAAAATCAACGGATAAGTAGTGTCGACTTCAAAACCATGATAATAACCGCGCACAGGAACCATATGCGGAATCAGCAATAGAATCATGGCGATACCACTTAGAATCTGCAACTGTTGCCAGCGTTGTAAATGCAAAAAAGGCTTTTGATAAAGTGCTCGCATGGCAATAAAGAAATGAATAATGATGCTCGAGCCCAGAATCACTGTGCCGATGGGATTGCGAATAACTCTGGTGAAGACACTACGCACGGCCTCCATTGCTTCAATGCCAATCAGACCGAGAATGTGGTTACCAAGATGAATAAACACATAAGCGAACATAATCAGCGCAGTAATTGAGCGAAGCCGATTAATTAAATAACGAGAAACCAACGAATACTTATAATTTTAACTGTACTCAGTTTAACAGAGGTTCGATCATTGATTGAAGTTCATCAGCGGTAAATACACCGAGTTTGGTTTCGGCTACAATACCGCGCCGGTCTGTGATTAAACTGAAAGGAATCGCTCCAATCTCGTTGTACTTGTACATCAAATCCGGCGTGGTTTCGTCAGACATAAGCAGTGGATAATTAATATCCATACTGTCGGCAAAACGCTGTACCGGTTCCGGATCGTCAATGGCAATGCCGATTATTTGCAAACCCTGCTCTCGGTAGCGATCTTGAAAATCAGCCAACATTGGCATTTCCTCCCGGCAGGGTGTACACCAGGTTGCCCAAAAATTGATCAACAGAACTTTATCTTGCCATTGTTCATGAGGTTGTTCATTTCCTAGATAATCTTTGAGCGAAAGTCGAATCGCATCTTTTGGAATTTGCTCAGCGTTAAACTGCTTTTTAGCGAAAAACACGCCGGCATATAGTGCAACGGCACCAATGATCGCAATCAGTATCCAGGAAATAAGTTTAGTAATTGGCATTGAGTTATCCTGTAACAAGTTTCAGGATTTGCATAAATTCGTCACTGTCGCGATAACCATAAAACTTTAAGTCACTAAATTCAGTACCATCGGCACTAAAAAACAAAGTGGCGGGTGGACCGAAAACATTAAAGCGCTTTTTTACAGATTTTACCGCGTCATTAGAGGCGTCGGTGACATCAACTTTAACGCTGATAAATTTTTCATCAAGCAAAGTGGCAATGCTGGGGTCTTTAAAAGTTGTGCCGTCCATACGTAAACAATCCAGGCACCAGTCAGCATAATAATCAAGCATAACGTATTTATTTTCAGCTCGTGCTTTCGCAAAAAGGGCGTCGACTTCATCGTTGTTGGTTACAACCGTAAACAAATCGGCTTTTATCTGGATTTGATTAGCATCACCCGCAATTAATTGTTTAATTGGCAGCGGATTCATAATATCACGATAGCCGTTTAAGCCACCAATGAATGCCATTATTCCCCACACTAAGCTGACGACGGCTGCTGTTTTGGCCAGCATATTAAGGCTTTTATTAAATGATTTGCTAAACAGAAATACTGCGCCAGCAATCAACAATAAACTCCACAAGAATAAAACCGGGACAGACGCAATAAAACTGAGCAAGTAAATCGCCACTGCTAGTAATAAAAAGCCAATAATCTTATTGATATCTTCCATCCAGGCACCAGCCCTGGGCATCAAATGGCCGAACCCAAAACCGAAGGAAATCAGCGCCAGCCCCATACCCATAGCCATACAAAACATCAAAGCGGCACCAAGTAATGCACTGCCTTTAGCAATGGCGATACTCAATGTTGAGATCAATAATGGTGAAACGCAGGCACCGACAATTAGAGCCGAGATCAGTCCCATGGCAAAGATGGAAATCGCTCCGCCACTGGCCAACTTTTGGCTATGGCCAGACAGGCTGGTTTGCATAAAAGCAGGAACTTGTAATTTAAAAAAACCAAACATAGACAAAGCCATAACGACTAAAAGTACACTTAAAAAGCCAATTGCCCAAGGTGTTTGAAAATAGGCCTGTAATTGTTCACCGCTGGCGCCGGCCACAGCTCCAATAAGGCTATAACTGACCGCTGTACCCAACACATAAATCAAGGATAACAATCCTGAGTGATGTAAACCACCTTTACCCCGTTCTGCCATGATGATACCTGAGAGGATCGGAATCATCGGTAGTACACAAGGAGTGAATGTTAATAATAGTCCGCCGCCAAAAGCAGCTAATAAATACCAGAATAAACTTTTGTCAGCCTGACCACTCGGCTTTGCTGAAGGACTCTCAGGGAAAGGGCCCTCATAATCGGCAAGAGTAAGCGCTATGTTTCGGGTTTGTGGTTGGTAACAAATTCCGTCCTCAGCACAACCCTGATATTCAGCGATCAGGTTTAAATCGTTAGTCTTTGCAAGCCTGGCTAAGTTGATCGGAATTGTCGCATTACCATAATAAACTTCTATCTCACCAAAATGCGGATCATCTTTGACTATACCCTTTGGATATTCGATCTCACTAAGCACGATTTGGGGGGTTTCTGAATTAAATTTGATATGCGGTTTGTAGAGGTAATAACCTTGTGCCGCTTCAAAGTTAGCAACAATCCGATTGGTGTCTGTTTTGGTCACGATAAATTGGAATGCTTCATCAACCGGTAAAAATTCGTCTTCAGTGTTAACAGTGAATACATCACCTTGGGAAAAAATACCGGTTTTTGCCACAGAGCTGGATGTCGCTGCTTGAGCTTGTGCAATCAGATTAAAACTTTCGGTTTGGGGGGGATAGCAAATTCCCAGTGGTTCATAACAGCCCTGATAATTGACTTTGAGATTTGCCGATAAGGTTGTATTTGGATTGGTAACAGAAAATTTAAGTTGGTTTTTATAAATATTAACCAATCCAAACAGCGGGTCTTCAATCGGGCTGCCTTCTGGCAATTCAAGCTCTGAATAATCAATGACTTGACCATTTAAATCCAACTTAAGTTTTTGTTTATACAAGTAATAGCCATCTGCAATATTCCAGTTCAAATCAATCTGATTATCGCTGGTCAACGCGGTGGATAATGCAAAAGCCTGCTCTGGCGGTAATAACTCTTCCTCATTAGCCATGGCCAATGTAGAAAACAACATAAATAACAAAGCAATGAGGTTGAAATTGTACATAATGTCAGAAAAAGTTATTTATTAATACTCTGATCTAGCCAGTCTAAATATGTGACTGAACCCATAGATAATGGGACAACCGTGATTTGAAGGAGTTCATGTCGACGCTGCTCAAGGATTGTTTATTTAAGTTGATCAAATTGATTGGTTCCTGATTTCATTACCCATAAACACTCCCTTTACTTGAATTATCTGTCATGGCCTTAGTAAGCTTTAAAAATTGAGTCGTTAGATTATAAAGCAGTTAATCCAGAATCAGGCCCGGATTGAAGGCCTGAAAAGTATAATCATCAGGGTTTTTACTGTTATCAATCAACTCAATAACTGAGTCCGGTAGGTCCGGGTCATTCTTATCAAATAAACCACACTGACCTAACACGTTTTTTTTATTTATATTTTTACCCAGATAAGCATAAGCAATTCTCGCACAACTTGGTATCCGGCCTAAAGTCGGGCAGCCAACAGTCAAGCCGTGTAAGTATTTAATATGACTTTGATAAGTTGGATACAGGATTGTCATATTGAAAGAATTGCCCCACAGCATATCTCTTTCCATGATGAAAATTCGATTGCTGGCATAGGCAACTATGCCGGTGTATTTATTAATAAATTTTTCCTCAGGTGCATCACCCTTACGGCCCTGAATACGCTCAATAGCCTTAGTGAAAGTCCGGTTTTTTAGTTCATAGATAAGTACTAAGGATCGAATTACTTTTCCCGGATAGGTTAATGAGTAAAAATAACTAAAGTAATAACCCATATATCGTCTCAGATCTGTGTTTGAAGACGGAAATAAAGATTCGAATTGTTGTTCGAAAATAAAATCCCTCCCTTGGCCGTATTTGGCGATAAATGATTTTGAATCCGAAACTAATTCAGCTTCACTAACCCGGAAAAAATCACAAATACGATTTAAATTTCTTTGAGAAGGCCGGGAAGCACCGCTCAAATATTTATTAAACTGTTGTCGATTAATTCCGATATTTCGGCAAACTTCAGAAATTGAAGCATGTTTACTGCAAAGGAAACGTAAATTCCGAGTGAAATTATTACCAGTCACTTGAGCAAAATTGAGCATAAGTAGCTTAAAGTAGCGTCAGTTTAAGCTAATTTTGAGAAATTGTTAACGCCTAAACACTGGTGCAAAATAAAAAAGTAGCCAGTGACGATGTGTCGAGTGATAGATGGTGACACATAACCCATCACAGAGGATTTAAATATTCAAAGGAGTAAATCATGATCAAATTACCAAGTAAGCAAGCATTTAAACTAATCAACGATTTCCAAAACGGCGGTTTATCCCGTCGTCAGTTCATCGCGCGGTCATCGGCTTTAGTCGGAGCGGGACTGTTTTCAATTTCAGGTATCGAACAAGTGTTGGCAGCAACACCCCAAAAAGGTGGTCACATGAAAGTAGCCATGGCGCATGGAAATACCTCAGATACGCTAGACCCTGCTACGATAGAGAATGGCCTGCAGTGGGTAGCCGTGCATGGAGTGGGTAACACACTGACCGAGGTTGCTCCTGATGGCACATTAATCCCATCTTTGGCAAGTAGTTGGGAGGCATCCGCAGATGCCAAAACCTGGGTATTCAAAATCCGTCAGGATGTTGAATTTCACAATGGTAAAACCATGACCATTGATGATGTAATTGCATCAATCAATTACCATCGTGGTGAAGAATCAAAATCTGCCGGCAAACCGGTGATGGCTGGTGTAACGGAGCTCAGAGCAGATGGACCTGAAACGCTCATCATTGAATTATCTGGGGGCAATGCAGATTTCCCATTTAATTTTAACGAAGCATTTTTTACTGTTTATCCAGCAAAAGATAATGCTATTGACTGGCAGGGTGGTGGCTCGGGTCCTTATAAAATCAAAAATTATGACCCAGGTGTTCGAATTGATTTTGAGCGCAATCCTAACTATTGGAAAGAAGGACATGCGCATGCTGATACCATTGAATTATTAACCATAACTGATCCAGCAGCTCGCTCGTCCGCTTTGATTACTGGTGAGGTACATGTTATCGATCAGGTTGATTTAAAGACGGTGGAGTTGTTAGCACGTAATCCGGCCATAACAATTCTCGAAGGTGCCGGCCCTCTCCACTACACCTTTCCAATGGCGACAAATGTGGCGCCATTTGACAATGTCGATGTGCGCAAAGCACTGAAATATGCGATTAATCGAGAAGAAATGGTGGAAAAAATACTCCAGGGCCATGGTGTTGTCGGCAATGATAATCCAATCGGCCCATCTTATCGCTATTATGCAGCCGATATAGAACAAACATCGTATGATCCGGATAAGGCTAAGTTCCATCTGAAAGAGGCGGGGTTGTCTGATTTAAGCGTTGACCTTAGTGCAGCAGACTCTGCTTTTGCAGGTGCTGTGGACGCTGTTCAGCTTTACCAGGCTTCAGCGGCCAAGGCGGGTATTAATATAAATGTTATTCGCGAATCCAACGATGGTTACTGGTCGGATGTATGGATGAAAAAACCCTGGGCAGCCAGTTACTGGGGTGGTTATAGCACCGAAGATGCGATGTTTACCACCGGCTATTCAACCGGAGCTGCGTGGAATGATACTTTCTGGAGTAATGAGCAATTTGAAAAATTGTTGGTCCAGTCCCGTGCGGAGCTGGATGAGGCAAAACGTGCTGAAATGTATCGCGAGATGCAAATACTAGTGCGTGATGAGGGTGGTGTTGTCGCCCCGATGTTTGCTAATTCTGTGATGGCACGAAACGATAAAGTAGGGCATGGTGAACTATCCTGGATTCGACCAACCGATGGGCGGCGCATGCTTGAGCGTTGGTGGGTGGCTTAGAACAACAGCATTGTCATTCCGAGCTTGCCGAGGAATCTCCATGATTAAGTTACTGATTCAAACGAAGCTGGTTCTTTAATCAATGCCCGAACAGTGATTGGGAGATCCTTCGGTGGAGTTTATCCTCGAATGGGACTCAGGATGACACTGGACCCGAACAGCTATTAAGAGATCCTCACGTTTATGCTTGCTTGTGAGGGTCGCTTCACTTTTATCCCCGAATGGGACTCAGGATGACAGTTATTCTTATGTCATTCCGCACCCATCCGGGTATAAAAGCAACGTCGAGGAATCTCCATGGACTGACTGCTGATAAAATGAAATAGGGACATTTAATATGAAAATTGTTGTCGCGATTATGCAGCATGAAACCAATACCTTTTCAAATATTAAAACGCCACGTCATGCTTTTGCAGAACCACTGGGATCAAAAGAACTTCTTTCGGGCACTAAGGCAATTGAGTTTTTCAAAGGCACACAAATGGCGATAGGTGCTTATATCGATTTACTTCTATCTGAGGGGATTGATTTTATTGTACCAATAGCGGCTTATGCTGAACCCAGTGCGGCTGTAGAAGATGATGCTTTTGAACAAATGTCTAAACAGATTTGTGATGCGGTTGCCCAGGGTTGTGATGGTGTTTTGCTGGATTTACACGGGGCTATGGTTACTAAAAGTCAATTTGATGGAGAAGGTGAGTTACTTAAGCGAATCAGGCAGATTGACCCGGTTGTTTCTATAGCTGTTGCATTGGATTTCCACGCAAATATTACCGATGAGATTTGTAACAACGCCGATATAGTTACCGGTTATCTAACCTATCCGCATGTCGACATGTATGAATGTGGAATGCGGGCCGGAAAGTTATTGTTGCGAACATTGGCTGGTGAAATCAAACCCAAAACAGTCTGGGCCAAAGCACCGATGATGACTCACATGATCAAGCAAACGCCTGCCCAGGCTCCCATGAAGCCTATAATGGATAAAGCAATTGCCAGTGAAGCATCTGGCGAGGTGTTAGCAGCAAGTGTATTTGGAGGATTTCCCCTATCAGATATTCCCCACGTCAGCTTGAGCGCTGTCGCTGTGGTTGATGAAAACAATAACAAGCATAGCCATTTAGTTGATGAGTTGATTTCAATGGCTTGGGATTCACGACAAGAGTTTGTTTATGATCCTGAACCCATGGCAGCTACAATTGCTTATGCAAAAACCTTAAATGAGGGGCCCATTGTTTTGGCTGACCACGGTGATAATGCCGGTGCCGGAGGTTCACACGATAATATGTCGGTGATTGCAGAAGTATTGCGCCAGGAATTGGAAAATGTCGCCGTTGCTCCAATAGCTGACCCGCAAGCAGTGGATTTATTGTGGGAAATAGGAGAAGGTGCGACAGTAACGCTAGATATAGGTGGCAAAACTCCAACACCTTCACTTGGTTTGCCGGCACAACCGCTGGAGCTGAAAGGTCGAGTTAAGTGTTTGAAAAACCTCAAGTTCGAAATTACCGGCCCGATGATGACGGGCTTTATGGTTGATCTGGGGCGCAGCGCAGTGTTTGAAATCGGGTCCATGGAAATCATTATCAGTGAACGACGAACTGAACCGGCCGATCTTGGTTTCTTTACCAATATGGGCATTGATCCATTAGCTAAACGTTATTTATTGCTGAAATCGCGTCAACATTTTCGCGCAGGATTTCAAGCCATTGCTAAGAAAATTTTATTGGTTGCCGGGCCAGGTGTTTGCAGCTCGGATTACAGTGTTTTTCCATTTGAAAATTTGGCCCGCCCGATTTACCCTCTGGATAAGGATTTCGAGTTTTCATTACCAACACAAACATCTAATGTGGCCTGATACTAAGTGACAAAAAAACGCGTTGTTATTGCCGGTTTTCAACATGAAACCAACACATTTTGCCCGATCCCGACGACATTGCCTGAGTTTGAACGTCAAGATGCCTGGCCGGCCTTGACCTTAGGTAATGATGTAATTGAAATATTTACTCCCTTAAACATTCCTATTGGCGGATTTATTGCTGCGAAATTTGATTGGGAACTCATTCCAATTGTCTGGGCTTCAGCAGAACCGGCAGGTTTGGTTACTGTGCAGGCTTTTAATCATATTTGTGATCTGATTTGTGATGGTATCAAACAAGCCATGCCCGTGGATGGTGTGCTACTTGATTTACATGGCGCAATGGTCACTGAAGAAGTCGATGATGGTGAGCTGGAAATTGCCAGAAGAGTTCGAGAAGTGATCGGTGAAGAAATCCCCCTGGCTTGCAGTCTGGATTTTCATGCCAATATTTCACCGGAATTCGTCGAGACAGCTTCGGCTATTACCATCTTTAGACATTATCCACACATAGATATGGCCGAAACAGGCGAAAGAGCAGCTAGACTGCTTGATTTGATGCTGCAAACCGGCAAACCATTTTATAAATCATTTAAGCAAGTCGATTATTTAATCCCGCTATCCAGCCAGGGCACCACGCGTTATCCTTGTAATGAATTGTATGCCGGCTTTGATGGTTTTGAACAAGATGGCGTTGTCAGTGTCGATGCGGCAGCCGGCTTTACTTCGGCGGATATTTATAACTGTGGACCCTCGATAGTAGCTTATGGCACTAATCAAACCTCGGTTGATCAAGCAGTTGAACATCTACATCAACGTTTTTTAGATATTGAAAATAAGATTTCCGATGAATTATTAACGTCTGCAAAAGCCGTCAAAGTCGCAGCACAATTGATCACTCAAAAACCTGTTCCGGTTGTACTGGCAGATGTGCAAGACAATCCTGGGGCAGGAGGAACATCCGACACTACCGGTATTTTGCAAGAGTTGATTCGACAGGATGTAGCCAATGCTATGGTTGGAGTGGTTAACGACCCAGACAGTGTTGATGAGTGTTGGAAAAGAGGTATTGGTGCGCAAGTCGAATTCAATCTTGGCAATGCTTATACGATTGAAGGAGCAACTGATTTTACTCATGATTACTCAGTCGAATTTCTGACGGATAAACCAGTGCTATGTACTGGAGAAATGTATGGTGGTTGTGAAGCCGACTTGGGTAAGATGGCGTTACTGAAAGCAAGTGGTTTAAATCACGATATTTTTATTGTCCTGTCTAGTCAGCGTTTCCAGTGCTTAGATTTAGCCTTATTCAGACATGTTAGTATGGTTATCGAAAAGCCGCAAATTATTGTGGTTAAAAGTACAATTCATTTTCTTGCTGATTTTGATCCCATTGCTCAAAAGGTTTTGTTTGTTGAATCACCGGGTGTTAATCCCTGTCGATTGAACAAGGTCATTTATAAAAATCTGCGCCCTAATATGCGAATCCATTGTTTCTAATTAATGAGGCGCGATCCGAGATTCGATATTTTATTCGAACCGGTTCAAATTGGGCCGGTGACTTCTAAGAACCGGTTTTATCAAGTTCCTCATTGCAATGGCACGGGTGATAGTTCACCTCAAGTCTTGGCTGGAATGCGGGAAGTCAAAGCCGAGGGAGGTTGGGGTGTCGTTTGTACAGAGAACTTGATGGCCGATCCAAGTAGTGATATTGCGCCTTTTCAGGCAGTTCGCTTATGGAGTAATGAAGATATTTCAGCACAGGAATTAATGGTTGAAGGGGTACATAAACATGGTGCTTTAGCAGGTTGCGAATTAGCCCATTTTGGTATTGCTGCCAGTAATCGCAATACTAGAGCGGTGCCGATCGGGCCATCCTCACGCATGACTATGGAAGCTATTGATCCACGTCAATCCAGGCGGATGGATAAATCTGACATAAAAAATTTCAGGAATCGTCATCGTCAGGCAGCAATAAGAGCTAAACAAGCGGGTTTTGATATTATTTATGTTTACTGCTCATTGGAAAACTCACTTCTAGCGCAATTTTTTTCCAAACAAGTCAATGACCGCTGTGATGAGTATGGAGGCAGTTTAGAAAACCGTACCCGTTTGTTTGGGGAGTTATTACAAGACACATTAGAAGCTGTTGGTGATCACTGTGCAGTGGCAGTCAGGATGCCTGTAGCGCAGTTCACTGCTGATCCTATTGTAGAGACTTGCGAATTAAAAGATATTATTGCCTCACAGGCCGAAGTACCAGATTTGTGGGACGTCAATATCAATAGCTGGTCATATGATTCAGCCACCTCCAGGTTTGGTGAAGAGGGCTATCAGGAACAGTACATGAGTTATGTCAAATCGATTACCAGCAAACCGGTGGTCGGTGTGGGTCGATTTACATCGCCTGAGACTATGTTGTCACAAGTTAAACGTGGGATTGTCGATTTTATCGGTGCCGCCCGCCCGTCAATCGCCGACCCGTTTTTACCAAAAAAAATCGAACAGGGACGAGTGGATGAAATTCGTGAATGTATAGGCTGTAATATCTGTGTCTCAGGTGAAAACAGCTTCAGCATAATGCGTTGCACTCAAAACCCGACTATTATGGAAGAATGGCGTCGAGGCTGGCATCCGGAAAAGGTGGGAAGTGTAAACGACAGGGAGTCAGTTTTAATAATCGGCTCGGGTCCGGCAGGGCTTGAATGCGCACTTACACTTGCTAGGCGTGGTTGTAAAGCTATTGTCGCTGAATCCGACAATCAATTTGGAGGACGTGTGCTAAAGGAAAGCCAGCTTCCGGGATTGGCAGAATGGATTCGAGTTCGTGATTACCGGCTGGGGCAGTTACAGAAAATGACCAACGTTGAGATGTATCTTGACTCTAAGATGGGTACTGAAGCCGTAGCACAAGTTGGAGCGAAACATATTATCTGTGCCACAGGGTCATTCTGGCGCAGAGATGGATTAGGACGGCAGCATTTTGTTCCGTTAATCACAAATTCGAATCCTGCAATATATACACCGGATGATGTAATAGCTGATGTCGAGATTAAAGGGGCAGTATTAATCTATGATGATGACGGTGGATATTTGTCATCAGCGATGGCTGAAAAACTGGTTTCGAATGGTAATAAAGTTCAAATTATGACCCCGCATCTGAGCTTTGCACGTTGGACACAACTTACACTCGAACAATCTAGGCTGATGCAAAGAATGACGGCATTGGGAATTGAATTAAGTCCTTGCAAAGAGTTAGCCGGTTTTGAAAATTCGGTTGCGCAATGCCGTTGTTTGATTACCAATCAGGAAATTCAAATTGAGGCTGATTCGTTGGTGTTGGTTACCTCCAGAAAACCCAATGATGAGTTATATTTAAATCTGATCAAACAAGCAGCCGGGCAGCAAAAAAATACCAGTCGCATTCATCGTGTCGGAGATTGTAATGCACCCGGATTAATTGCTGATGCTGTTTATGCCGGACATTCCTTAGCCAGACAGATAGGATCAGACTTGAACAGCGTAAATTCCTTTAAACGTGAGTTTCTATTTTAGTCACCAACAGAAGAATTAGTTATGGACCAATCGCAAATTAACAGTGTAACCGAAATAGAGAATACCTGGATCGAAATGAGCGACGGTATCAAGTTGGCCGCGAGAATCTGGATGCCGGCCGATGCTGAGTCCAACCCGATTCCCGCAATATTAGAATATTTGCCTTATCGAAAACGTGACGGTACAGCAATCCGTGATGCGTTAACTCATCCCTATTTCGCTGCCCATGGTTATACCTGTGTGCGGGTTGATATTCGTGGCAATGGTGAGTCAGATGGATTAATGGATGACGAATATCTCAAACTTGAACAGAATGACGGATTAGAGGTCATTGACTGGATCTCTAGACAACCCTGGTGTGATGGCAATGTTGGTATGATGGGCATTTCCTGGGGCGGTTTTAATGGATTGCAAATTGCCGCTCGTCAGCCTGAAGCATTGAAGGCAATTATTACACTTTGTTCCACTGATGATCGCTATGCTGATGATATTCATTACAAAGGTGGGGCGATGTTGATGGAGAACATAGGTTGGGCGGCGACTATGTTTAGTTATTCAACAGCACCACCAGACCCTTTATTAGTTGGTGATGACTGGCTAGAGCTTTGGAAAAACCGGCTTGAAAATATGCCATTGTTAGTTGAAAAGTGGATGCAACATCAAAGTCGTGATGAATATTGGCAGCACGGTTCAATTTGCGAAGATTATTCAGCCATAAAAGCAGCAGTCTATTGCATGACAGGTTGGGCTGATGCCTACACCAATAGTATTCCCAGAATGATGGAACATTTACAGTGTCCGAAAAAAGCACTGGTTGGGCCCTGGTTACATAAATATCCGCACTTCGCCCGTCCTGAACCCAGAATGGGCTTTTTACAGGAGGCCTTACGCTGGTGGGATTACTGGCTTAAGGACATTGATACGAAAATTATGGATGAACCGGCTTGTACATTTTATTTGCAGGATTCAGTTGTTCCTCAGCCAAGTTATGACTATAGAGCGGGACAATGGATTCAGACCCGGTCTTGGCCGGATCAGGAAAAGGTTACGGTGCAAAACTGGTCATTGACTAATTCGGGTTTGTTCGCTGATCATGAAAAACTAGTTTCTGCTATTAAGATTGATTCTCCGTTAACGACTGGAGTTCACAGTGGTGAATATATGGCGTTATGGTTTGGGCCGGATTATCCGACGGATCAACGTCGTGATGATGTGCTATCTGTGTGTTTCGATACAGATATGCTAAAGCAAGATCTTAAAATCGTCGGTAATCCAAAACTAAAGCTTAAAGTGAGTAGCAATAAATCCTGTGGCCAACTAACCGCACGCTTGTCAGATATTGCTCCAGATGGTCAGGTTACTCGTGTAACTTATGGCATGATTAATCTTCAAAACCGTGATTCATTAGACTCTGTTCAAGAAGTTATTCCGGGTGAGGTATATGAGGTCGAAGTGCAGCTTGATTTTATTGCTCAGACTATTCCACAAGGTCACAAAATGCGAGTTGCGTTATCCAGCAGCTATTTTCCGCTTTTGTGGACTACACCTGAAAAGGCCGAGGTAACCCTGGAGCCGGATTCGCAAACACTGTTATTACCGACATATCAAGGCAGGGAAATTCCGAATCCATTTGAGCCACCTACCAGTGCAACACCTGAAAAAACAACAATCTTGCGTGAATCTTCAAATAAACGTGTCATATCCGAAGATGTAGCAACTGGTGTAGTGAGCATTGATATTGAAGATGATTTCGGCAGTATGCGTTTTGATCAGCATGGATTATGTGTCGAACAAATTGCAAAAGAACATTACTCATGCCATCCTGATGATCCACATCAGACCAAAGCCCGGACAAAATGGCATCATCGTACCTCGCGAGATGACTGGCAGGTTTCCAGTGACACTGAAATGACTATCACTTGCGATAACAATAACTTTTACATCAACGCAAAGTTGACGGCCTATCATGGCGATGAGCTGGTTTATGAAAAAATCTGGAATGAAGCAGTAGTACGTATTTCAGTTTAAATTTATATTTTGGGGTTTATAAATAGGATTATATTTTGATTTCTGAGCAAGAAATTTCGTCGGTTGCCTCGGTTATTCAAATAGCCATCGCACCTGTGTTTTTATTGGCAGGTATTTCGGCTTTGTTAGCGGTCATGACAAATCGACTGACTCGAGTCGTTGACAGATGGCGAACGTTAGAACGTGTTTTAGCTAAATTAAAAGATGAAAAAAGCCAACAGATTCTACAGAAAGAAATGAAGAACTTGTTCAAACGAGGCCGCTATATAAATGTGGCTATCACCCTGGCAACAATCAGTGCCTTGTTAGTTTGTGCGGTTATCGTATCGTTATTTTTAGGTACATTTTTCGGCAAGAATGCGACTTTAGTTATTGCAGCATTATTTATTTGCTGTATGTGTGTATTGATATTTGCTTTGGGATTTTTTCTAGCCGAAGTACTAATCGCAACACGCACACTACGTAAAGGCTTGTATACAGTTGAATCACTTACTCATTTAGATGAGTAAGCGCTCTAGTTGTTTATCCTGTTGGCATCAAACTGACGCCGGCAAAATATTTATGTAATGAGAACAATGCTAAGTAAATAACAATACTAATAATCATGTTTCTTAGCGTACGTGTCATGGGAGCAGGTTCCGGTTTGATCCATTCGCCTTCACGTTTGTTGACTAAAATCATTTGTAAAACGATCCAGACAGCAAAACTGCCGAATAATAAAACTGAACGGGTTTCACCATTGGCAAATAGATGGGCGATAGCCCAGATGAAGACACCAGTCATCATTGGATGACGGACCATGCGCTGAATAATAGTTTTACCGCTTGAAGCTCCAATTAGAATAAATGCGATAAGCATCAATAGCATTGTGACATGTCGTGTCCAATGAGGCGGTACATAAGCATACTCAACAGAGGTGGACCTCCAGCCCAATACAATCATCACGATAGCGGTTAAAGCGATTACTGAAAATAAACCGCGCCAGACCTTTTCGCTGGTCGCACTGATAATTCCATTTTTAATGCCTGGCGCCAATCCCAGTGAAAGATGAGCAACAATAAACAGGCTGATTCCAGAGATAAGAAGTGTCATGATGATTAAATTTGTTTGCAGTTAGATGATATTTTATCACCAGGGGTGAATATAATTATCAGATGAGTTTAAATAATAATTTAAAAAGTTTAATAGATACTGATAAACCAGTTATCCTTGATGGTGGTTTGGCCACCCAGTTGGAAGCTCAAGGGTGTGATTTAAATACATCGCTATGGTCTGCTGAACTACTGCGAAATAACCCACAAGCGATTATTAATGCACATCTTGCTTATTTGAGAGCAGGTGCGCAGATTATAACTACAGCAAGTTATCAAGCGTCAATTCAAGGATTTATATCAAAAGGCTTATCAGAGAATGAAGCAAAAAAATTACTCAGACGTTCAATTGAACTTGCTGAAAAAGCAATCGACAGTTATCTAAGTGAACTTCCACAATCGGATAGGCCTTTGATAGCAGCCAGTGTAGGTCCTTATGGTGCCTATCTGGCAGATGGCTCGGAATACAAAGGCAACTATGGCCTAACCGATGAGCAACTTAAAGCCTTTCATCAACAAAGATTAAAAATATTGGACCAAAGTCCAGCGGATATTTTAGCTTGTGAAACGATTCCAAGTTATCAAGAGGCCAAAGTATTAGCAGATTTATTAACCAATGTAAGAACACCTGCCTGGCTATGTGTTTCGTGCAGAGACTCTCGACACATTAATGATGGTACTGCAGTTACACAGATTACGGAATTATTCGTTGATCATCCTCAAGTACTAGCAGTTGGGATTAATTGCACTGCTATTGAATATATCAGTCCATTAATCGAACAGATAAAGAGAGTTTTGCCCGATAAATCGATAATCATTTATCCAAACTCGGGTGAACATTATGATGCTAAAACCAAAACTTGGTCTGCCGCCGAAAAAAAACTCAATATCCCTGAGAAGGCCGTAGATTGGTATCAGCAAGGTTCTAAAATTATCGGAGGTTGTTGTCGTGTGGGTCCATCTCAGATTAAATTGATGGTGCAGAATTTGAATGCAGTCACAAGCTAGCTTAATTCCAAATCTCGATCATCTGGTCATTGCAGCCGCTAATTTAACAACTGGAGTCGACTACATCAGGCAAGCACTGGATGTTGATATTCCTTATGGTGGTCAGCATCCCCAAATGGGGACTCACAATCATCTGATGAGAATAGGTGAGCAAATTTTTCTTGAGGTGATTGCTGTTAACTCTGATGCCGAGCAACCGACTCGTCCACGATGGTATGGGCTGGATGATCCTTTTGTACGAGAGTCTATTTCGCAACAACCTCGTTTAGTTGGTTGGGTTGTCAATACAACTAATATTAGTGACATAGTAAGCAAGGCAAGATTTGCATTTGGACAACCTGAATTAATCAGCCGTGGAAATTTAAGTTGGCATTTCTGTTTGCCAGAAGATGGACGGCTACTTGCCGGTGGGTTGGTTCCATATGTGATGAAGTGGAATACCGAAGTTCACCCGGCAGCAAGTATGGCGGATTGTGGCTGCAAATTTCAAAAAATTGACTTATACCACCCTAATGCTTCATGGCTTAGATCTATACTTGAGAAAATCAGGGTAGACCATTTGGTCACTGTTAATGATATCGATAACAATCAAACTGCATATATGATTGCCTCGATTAATACTCCGAGCGGATTAAAGCAATTATCTTCGAAACTAACACATAAATAAGTACAGACACTAAGGATTAACTATGAGCACAAACATGAGTGGACACAATCGTATAAATCGTGGATACACTGGAATTGCTACTTTTCTTAGAAGCGATTATCAAAGTGACATCAATGATCTGCAGGCTTACTATGCGGTCATAGGAGTTCCTTATGATGAAGGTTCTCCATTTATGCCGGGCTCACGATTCGGTCCACGTTCGATACGCGAGCATTCCTTGCGTTTCGATCCTTCGGGCATCAGTGATCTGGAAACTGGTAAAAGTTATTTACGTAGCGTAATGGCTGAGTGTCGTATTGTTGACTTGGGTGATATTGATATCCATCCCTCTCGCCCGGAACTGACTATGCAAAATTTGTCAGATACAGTTGCAACGATTAGAAACAAAAATGCTTTACCGATTGTGATAGGTGGTGATCATACGCTAACCTATCCAGTTGTTCGGGCAATTGACCAGCCAGTGCATGTGATTCAGCTTGATGCACATCTGGATTATGAAAATGAGTCCGACGGAACCCTTTACACCAATGGCCAGTCCTTTGATTTATTACATTCTCTTGATCATGTACAAAGCCTGACTCAGATCGGTATACGCAGCAGGCGTGATGATGTTGAGTCGTTTACGCGGGCTCGCGACAATGGTTCACAAATTATGACCATGCCCAAATGGCGTGAATTGGGAGCACAGGGTGTCACTGAGCATATTGCTGATGGCCAGACTTGCTATGTCAGTATCGATGTAGATGTTTATGATATGCCATTGGTTCCAGGGTGTGTATCTGGTGAACCCGATGGTCCTGGTTATATCGAAGTGATGGATACGCTAAAGGTGATAGCCAAACGCTTCAACGTTATCGGGTTTGATTTTGTCGAAGTCAATCCGTTATTGGATGTTGGCACCGGGGCGACATCCTATCTTGGCGCACTGACGGTTGCCCAATTTCTGGGATATATCGATGCTTATGGTGGAGATACTTGATCAGCTAAAGTGAGTTAGAGAAATAACCTTGTATTTTTGCTGGTTTTAAATCGAATGAATTTTAGAAGTGATAATCCAATCTTATTCTTGCCGATAACACTTTGATTAATAGCAAATACCAGAGCAACAAGATTAAAGAAATTAGCTGCCGAGTTCTGGATGGATAGCTGTTAATCTTCGAGTAACAACATTATCATTGGCATCATATCAGTTTTGCTTGGTATCGGTGTAGGTTGCTCAACCCAGCCCGCACCTGTAATTCTGACTTGATTTAACCAGCTGTTCCAGCGTCCCCATTCGCCTCCAGGTCCAGTGTAGCTGTAAGCAATATATTCATTAGTTCCCATCTTTGCATGACCTAAGAAATTACCGGACATACCAATATTATGTGCTGTGGGTTGAATATTAGCGACAATATTGTCGTTGCTAAGTGGTTGAAACCTCAAGCCATCGGTTGATTGCCAGACATGAACATAGCTATTGCTGGTAAAGCGATTACCTATGCCTGTAGCAATAAAACGATTTACTTCTGGCAGATACTTTACATCAGTTTGATCTTCAGCCCAGTCACGGTTAGCAATTGCAAAACCTCGATTAGTCAGATTAGTTGGCCAGTTAGCATTGTTTATCGGGGCAGTAGCGACTCTTGTTCTGGGGACGCCTAGATCTTCAGTATAATAAAGAAAAACCGTATTGCCTTTTACAACCATATTCGGCTCGCCGAATCCCCATCTATTTACAGGGCCTGTATAGCGCAGAATCGGTTTTGGTTTATTACCGCCCCAACCGCTACCATTCCATTTTTGATAGCCACCATCCGGCCTGAAAGATCGCGCAATAAAAACATGGTTATTAAATCCACTGTATGTGCCCACGGCAGCGGTGTAAGCTAAATAATAGTAACTCCCTACTTTGATTACATTAGGGTCACATACAGCCCAACCATCTTCACTATTAGCTGTTGGCGCAAGCGCGATAACATCATTGGTCCATGAAACACCCCCGTTTGTAGAGTGCCGATAGCGAATATAATCGGCGAAAGTTTCATCACCTTCAGTGCAAGCCCAAAAGTGTAAATCATCATTGTTCTCACGGATTAAAGCCGCACCATACCGATATGACGGATCAGTGTTTAAACCTGCACCATTCCAAGGAAACTCAGGCGGCCAATAAGGTGGTCTAGGCAGATAGGTAGCATCGTGTATTAATCGGCCGGGCAGAGCACTTAAGACGAGTGAACTTTGTGCTTGCCCAATAGCCGGAATTATTAGCGCCACGCACAACCAAATTGTTAGCAATCCTTTTTTCAAGAAAATTAATTTCAGATCAGTAAGTTACGTGAACTTTAACAGGTAATACCCTAACTATTCAAGTTAGAATCGGGTAATCAATCAGGCAGTTTATTAGGAGTTGTTCTATTAATCAGGTTTGGATCATCGCGACTGAGTTGATAGGCATAAAGTGCCAATAAACTTGCCATGACAACATAGATCGCACCGCCAAAGGTCAGTGTTTCCACGCTGACGCCCTGGTCGAAAAACCAGCCAAGCAAAAATGGCGATAATGATGAAGAAAAGACCATCATTGAAGTTGAAAGTGACTTAATCGAAGCCAGGTGCTTGTTGCCGTAAAGCTCGGAGTAAAAAGGACCGGATAGGGTATTCACGAATCCGGATGAAAGACCTAACAAAAGCATAAAGCAGACAGCAGCCAGTGTGTGTGATGAAGCAGAGAGTAATAATAATCCCAGACCAAGTGGCAATGGTGATATGGCTATTAGCCTCGCAGCTCCGTATTTGTCAATAAGGTGACCGGCATAAAGTGAAAATAAAAACGCGACTGTCGCATAAACACTGAACAACACTCCCCAAAACCACAGTGACCAGCCTTTGGATTCAATCAGATGAATCTGATGAAAAATAAAGCCGGTGAACAAAATCGCATGAGCGAGCAGCGCTGGCAAAAACATATAAAATCGCTTATCACGCAAAACCTGCGAGCGAGTCCACTGACGACGCGTGTAAGTTCTTTCAGTATTCTCTACATCCTCTAATTGCTTTAAATAATTAGTATGACGAATGTCGTGGTTTCGTAATAAATAGAAAATCGAAGGGATCATGATCATCAACATAGTCACAGCAGTAATTTGCCAAGTCACACGCCAGCCTAGCCAAAGTATTAAGCTGATAATAATACTAGGCAAGATTGCTTCTGACAGAGAGTATCCTGTTTGACTAATTGCTGTGGCTTTGCCTTTAATGGGTTCCAGATAGCGAACCATTGAAGTGACACTAGTGAGTGTATTTAAGCCTTGACCGATATGCCGGGTTAAAAATATGCTCAGCAAAAGTAAGACTGCACCATGACTAAAAGAAATAAGCAAACAACCGATAAAAGAACCTATAACTATCGCTATGCTAAATTTTTTTAAATCAACACGGTCTACCAGTGTACCGGTATAAACTATGGCAATAGCACTTAATAAAGTTGCTAAAGAATAAATGCCACCGAATTGACCGTGACTGAGCGATAACTCTTCACGAATCGCGCCCCCGAATAAGGAAATGAAAAAGGTTTGGCCTGGCGCTGACCAGAAAGAAAGTAAAAATCCAAATAGCAAAAGCTGCCATTCAGTGCGAAATATTTTATTCACTGGCTGAAATCGATTGTGTCAGCCGAAGTGTATCTTAAGCTCCAATAATTGAAAAAGTTTATTTAGTCTTAAGCCTGATCATAAGCCAACATCACGACACCGAGTTTTTGTTCTGCTTGTTGTAAATTAGCAAGTTCAGATTCTGAGAGTTCAGCAAATTTAGGTTCAGGTTCGACTGCAACAATAACTTTGTCCATATCATTTTCCATATTTTGTATGGTCTGCAAATCTTCATCTGAGATCTGAGCAGGTTGATATTGGGATGCCATAAAATCCTCCGCATTTAAAATTTACATGATCAGTATAGCAAATCTCAAGTGAAGCTAACGTCAATGAAATGTTTATTATCGTTAGCGTAAGGATGAGAATACCACGGGCTTGTCCCGGCTCATCAACACTATAACTCAATGCCGGGCTTGCGAGGGATCTGCTAACTGTTGTTCGAACCTGACAGGTCAGTAATGTACCTAACAGATCGTTTTGACGTACATGTTGAAACAGATCTGGATAACAGAAAGAACGCAGGAATTAGAAATGCCTATGGATGAATGAGTGTATATAGATTGAACATCGCTGATCTATAAGACGCGATGTTGATCGGATCAGCTGAAAGGCTGTTACGGTAAGCGCCCCGGGTTTAACCGGATTTTAGTAATTATATTGAGGTTCCGGCACAAGCCCGGGGGAATCTATGACTAGACTGGATCGTCCATCGCAACTCGAATGACAGAAGATGTCATCCAGCAATCTACATAAGGCTTTTGGGTTTGTTTGTTAAGTCTAAAAATATAAGCTGCTTTTCGGCCATTATGCCCTGTAATGATAATCGGCACATTAGCACTGGTATCGTAATTTTGAGTCGGTCCAACTTCTAACTTTGAATAATTAAGCATTGGTGCGTAAGCTGGATTATCGAATAGCGTTTTAAATCGTTCTAATGGACCTGTTTGAACTTTGTTAGCCGGTGAGGCAAAGCGGTAAGTAATTTCTATGCCGGCACCTTGATAGGGTGCATTATGATCTTTCAAGGCACTCATCTGAATCTGTACCACCTCTGCTGGCGAATATTTAGGATCAGGAACTAAATCGTCTAGATTAGTTTTATTGGCTGATAAGCAACCTGCAAGGCTGATTAAGAAGAAAACCGTAATGAATCGAGTAAATTTAGAGAATACTGTGTGGCTCATAAATAGTTAGTCTTTACATAAAACTATTAGTTCAACTGTAACAACTTTTTGACAGATTGTTTGATTCTTGAACCAAGTTTAATATTGGGACAGCAATTAAAATCGGCAAAATGTTGTATTTCCCTGGTTAAGTAATACCTGAATTTATCAGCTTGTTTTACATTGGGTTCCAAAATGAAATTTCTGATGATGAAATCACCACTTTTGCGATCTGCCTTGGCGTCCATTCGAGCAACAAGATCACCTTGCCAGATAATCGGCAAAACGAAATACCCATGAGTACGTTTTTTCTCAGGGACATAGCACTCAAGCTGATATTCAAAATCAAATAACCTTGATATACGTTTACGCTGTATAACCAGATTGTCAAAAGGGGAAAGTAATCTGACTTTGCTAAGAGCCAATCTCTGATTGAGTAATAGTTCGAAATCTGGTTTAACATAGTAAATTTCAGGTCGCCGGAAAATTTTAATTGCCAGTAGTTTTTTTTCTTCAACTTGCTGATTAACAGCTTGTTTAACCGCTGCTCCCATGCCTTTACGTAAATAACCGAACTCAGTGATATGTCCGATACCGTGTGCGCCTAGATATCGGTTGATTAAAAAGTGGGCGAATTCATTTTTTGTCGGTGCATGGGTGATGATGTTTGCGGGCAAAACTCGTTCAGTAAGATCAAAAACTTTTTGGAAATTATCTCGTCGTGTAATTAACAAATCGCCTTGCATAAACAGATTTTCAATAGCCTGTTTGATCGGCCCCCATTCCCACATGCCGCCCGTGAAGCCTTGATGTTCTTCAAAATCTTTTGCTTGTAAGGGGCCATCAACTTTTACCCTATCGATAACGGAGTTCATTAATTTAGTGTTTTTTTGGTACCAATGTTGTTGTCCGTTTTTCATCGCATGCATTCGGGGCAAACAGAAACGGAAATCCTCAATCGGAAGGTATGCTGCCGCATGTGACCAGTATTCAAAGATTTGCCGCTGTTCAATAAGTTTGTCTAAATAACGATGTCGATAGTGGGGTACCCGATTCCATAAAGTATGATGGTGAGCACGTTCAACTACCGAAATAGTGTCGATCTGAACATAGCCCAAGTGATGAATAGCTTGTAAGGTGCCTTTTAAGCCTCGACTAAATCCAGATAGGGGTAGCCGTTGGCTATTTAGAGCCAGTTTTCGTGCCTGTTTGATTGATAAAACTTCGAGGTTTTTCATCATAGATTAACCATGTAGAATCTAAACCATGAATAATACTGAAAACTCAAGGATAAGATAATGGCCTGGTGGGGAAAATTAGTCGGTGGTGCTTTAGGATTTATGATCGGTGGTCCAATCGGTGCTATGTTAGGTGCGACATTCGGTCATAATTTTGATGCCAAATCACAAGGCAGAGCAAAAAAACGTTATTTGCCCGGTGATCAGGAGCGCACTCAGGCTGCTTTTTTCGCGGCTACCTTTTCAGTCATGGGGCATATTGCCAAAGCTGATGGGCATGTGTCAAAAAGTGAGATTGCTCTGGCTGAGCAACTTATGGCTCACATGCAGCTCAGCCAAGAGCAAAAGAAGATCGCTATTAACTTATTCAGGCAGGGTAAAAATGCCAATTTTCAGCTTGACGCAGTCTTGCAACAATTCAAACAAGAATGCCATCGCCGTACTACATTGGTACGCATGTTTTTGGAAATCCAGGTTCAGGCAGCATTTGCCGACGGCAAACTCGATCCTGCTGAATCTAATATATTGCAACATGTCGCTCAAACACTAGGTTTCACTCAGGCTGACTTAGATCAAATCATTAATTTAATCACCTCCGGTGGAGCCAGTGAAGCGGGCCAGCAAATGACATTGGAAGAGGCCTACAATATTCTTGGTGCTGATGAAAAAATGACTACCGTTGATATCCGCAAACTTTATCGTAAACTCCGCAGTCAGCATCATCCAGATAAACTTGTATCTAAAGGCTTGCCTGAAGAAATGATCAAGTTGGCCAATGAAAAAACACACGAAATTCAGACCGCTTGGAAATTAATCCAAAAGTCACGCGGAGGCGTCAATGGCTGAAAGGATGAATCGGGTCTAAATTTATAAATAAATTGAATGAATCTCATTTTTCTGCAACATATATAGAAGCTCGCAGACGTTTCAAAGCAGCTGCAACTGCTGTTGGGGCAAACATAGATTCCTATCCGATAGATTTTCAGGATACCAAGGGACTTACCATAGATGTTGCAACTGTAGGTTTAGATGGTGATCCAACCGTGCTCATCTCCTCAGGTGTACACGGCGTGGAGGGTTTTTTCGGGTCAGCTATTCAGCATGCTTTTTTGATTCACTTAGCTGGGGCCAGTATCAAATCACCAGTTCGCTTTGTATTGCTACATGCAGTGAATCCATTTGGATTTTCACAGCTACGTCGCTGTAATGAGGATAATGTCGATCTAAATCGCAACTTTCTTCCAGCTAATGCTGATTACACAGGTGTGCCAGAAGGTTATGACGATTTAAATCAACTCCTGAATCCAGCATCGGCTCCTGCCGCAATAGACCTTTTCAGGTTGAAAGCAATTTGGAATGTCTGGCACAACGGTTTGGAGAAATTAAAACTATCAGTAGCCAGCGGGCAATATAAATACCCTAAAGGCCTGTTTTTTGGCGGGTATGGTCCGTCTAACTCAACTCAGATAATAGTCAAAAATTGTGATTCTTGGATAGGATCATCTAAAAGCGTTTTACATATAGACTTTCATAGCGGATTAGGTCGATTTGCTGACTACAAACTGTTAGTCAATGAACCCGAAGATAAACGAGATTTTTCCTGGTACACAAGCACATTTGGTAATGAGTGTGTAGAGTCTCTATTTGCATCGAAAACCACTGCTTATAAAGTTTCCGGGGGCTTTGGTGAATGGATGCAAAATCACTTCAAGCAAAGAAGTTATCGATTTATTGGGGCAGAATTCGGTACTTATAATGTGATTCGAGTTCTCAAGGCTCTGCGTGCAGAAAACCAAGCCTGTCATTATGGTGATCAGGATAATACAGAATACCAGAGAATTAAAGCCGAAATATTGGAATGCTTTTGTCCCAAAAATCCTCGCTGGAGAAAAAGCGTTATCACATCTGGGTTGGAAATAGTTACACGCGGTATTCAGGCGCTAGTAAATAAACAGATTGAGCCTGATTCAACTTGTTATTAAAATGCCGTTGATTTTTGTTCATTAATGATTGGAGATAAAAATGTATAAATATATTTTGCTTGCTTTGGTTTTAATTCTACATGGTTGCGCTACTACTTCATCCACAACCGTGGTCGAGGAAGTTGAAGTCGATAAAATTTATAATGTAGTTATTGAAGGCGAACCTGAGCTGACAGGCAACGTTAAAAATGAATCCAACGTGGTTATTGGTGAAGTATTAACCAGAAAAACATCTACTTCAGGGGTCACGGTGGCAAAAATTTCAATTGATCAAGAATATGATGAAGTTATTAAAACAAATTCCGTGTTTTACGCCAGCGACGGTGATTTAATTCATACTCCACTTAATGATGATGCTGGAGAGTCACTGGATGAAGGTGACAAAGTTATGGGGTTCACAGGAAAAACCCAGCTTTACTGGCATAAAACCAAATCAGCAATCAAGGGCGCAACTAACGCCACGATTTCTAAGGCACAGGAACTGTATAAAAGCGCAACTCAATAATGCCAAACCCAGTAATCATTACCTGTGCATTAACGGGTGGTCATAATAGTTATGCTAATAACTTTCGTGGCCATCCTGATTACCCTGTCACGCCTGAACAAATTGCTAATAACGCAATAGAAGCAGCAAAGGCAGGCGCAGCAATTGCACATATTCATGTGCGTGATCCACAAACTGGTGAGCGCTCAGGTGATCCAGCATTGTTTCGTGAGGTTGTTGAACGAATTCGTGATTCAGGCAGCGATGTATTGATTAATCTCACTTCGAGTGAAGGGGCGCGTTTTATACCGGGCAAGGATGATCCTAAAACAGGGGGTGAGGGAACTACTCTAATTCGACCACTCGATAGGCTAAAACATATTGAAGAACTACGTCCGGACATATGCACCTTGGACGTTGGGACTTTTAACTTTGGTGATGTAATCTTTGTTAATACCCCGGAAGATCTGCGCATCATGGCGAAGAGGATTCAGGAGATTGGGGTAAAGCCAGAAATTGAAGTGTTTGAGCTGGGCCATATTGAATTCGCCAAAAAGCTTATTGACGAAGGATTAATCGATTCGCCACCGATGTTTCAAGTTTGCTTGGGTATTCCACACGCTGCACCGGCTGTACCGGAGGTATTGAATTTGATGCGTAGTCGTTTGCCCGATGACGCACGCTGGAGCGCGTTTGGGATTTCCCGGGCCGAGTTTCATATTGCTGCTCAAGCTGTAAGTTTAGGTGGAAATGTACGCGTAGGATTAGAAGATAATCTCTATTTAAGCAAAGGTGAATTTGCCTCGAATGTTCGACTGGTGGAAAAGGCGGTTAGAGTTGTGCGCGAGTTAGGCGGCGAACCAGCGGATCCGAGCGAAACCAGGGCAATCCTCGGTCTTACTTGAAAGTTTCTTGTGACTCAATTGATTAGATTTTCCGATCATGTCATGAAAGGCAAATGGGCCAGAATTACTATGAGTGACGGGAAATATTGTTTTATTGCGATCGGCCCAAGGTCATTGGTATTAAAAAGATCAAAAACCGGCATTATTGGGCCAAAACTATTTGAGATCAGGCGGCTGCATCAGGTTGAAGAAATTGCCACGATACTGAAGCAAAAATTTCCTCAAGACCTAACTCCTCAGGCAATGACCAACTCTTTACTAAAACCAGTTGTCAATGCGATTCTACATTGCAACGACTTAGACGATGCCTTGGTAACCTTAAGGAGCGTGGACTTCGCTTAAGTTCAGATTTAATAATCATTTCGTAAAATGACTTAGGTCAAAGATTAGTCCAATCTAGTTAATTAGAATAATCATAGCCAAAGGAGCATATTATGTTTGAGCAAATCGAAAACTTACCGGAACATGTGATGGGTATAAAAGTCAGTGGCAAAGTGACCGCAGATGATTACCGTCAACACTTAATTCCCATTATCGAAGAGAAACTGACCACGCATAAGCGCGTCGATTGTCTATGTGTGATCGAAAAGAGCTTTTCAGGTACAGAACCGGCTGCAATTTGGGAAGATTTTCGTTTTGGGATGGCAAAAGTTAATCGTTGGGGGCGCATTGCAGCGGTGACAGATATCGACTGGATTGAGAATTCGGTTAATATTTTCAAAATCTTTTGGCCGGGTCATTTGCGCCAATTCGATTTGGATGAATACGATAAGGCTAGAGACTGGGTTTGTGATATCAATCGTGTTGCTTTAGAGGCTGAAATCGATGAACAAAATAGTGTGGTGATTTTAAAGCCTAGTCAGGATGAATCATTGTCGGAATACGATTTTGATTATGTCACTAAAATTGTTGACGATTATTTAGCTGATCACGCACATGTGAAAGGAATTTTGATTTCATCGCGTAAATTTCCGGGTTGGCAAGGTTTGGGAGCGATGATGTCACACTTAAAATTCATTCACGATCATCACAAAAAGATTGAGCGTATTGCGGTTGTCACCAATAGCCCACTGGGAAAATTTGCCGACCATGTCACTGATCATTTTATTAAAGCTGAAATCAAAAGTTTTGATTATGACCAGCGCGAAAAGGCCATGAATTGGCTAACTGAGGATGATAGTTTGATTTGATGGCTAACGGAGCACAAAAAATAATTCTAGCTAGCCAATAGCAAATCCCATCTAGCCTCCCTGCAGGAAATGGCAAACGGCACAGTAGTGCAGATTAGCAAGGGGCAACATTAACCGAGAATGAAACGGGCATTGAGTAATGCCCTTGTTTGACAGTGTCATTTAACTTCCTGGTGAAAAAGACTGTTACAGGACCAAGTTGTTTCATTCTGAATAATTTCCAGTGGGGGAGTTAGAGGGAAGAGCCTTATTTAAAGTCACTTTGATTCCAGACAGCGGTTTTTAAAAGAATCCTGTTTGCCAAACTTTATTTATAATCTTACCTCATGATCGTACTCAACAACATCACCTTACAACGAGGTCGGGAAAATATATTAGAAGATACCTCGTTGACTATCTATGAGGGGCGCAAAGTGGCTTTAATAGGCCGCAACGGCTGTGGTAAATCCAGTTTGTTTGAGTTATTGCTGGCTAACATCAGTACTGAAAAGGGTGATGTATCAATACCGAAAAATTGTCATATGGCCCACATGGCTCAAGAGATAACTGATAATGATAGAGATGCCCTGAACTATGTCCTGGACGGTCACGGTGAATACCGGGCGATTCAGAAAAAAATTCAACAGGCTGAAACGGACAATGATCATGATGCGCTAAGTCACCAGTATGAGCAGTTGGAGATTATTGGCGGTTATCAACTTGAGTCTCGAGCAGCGGAGTTATTGAATGGGTTAGGTTTTGCTGATGAACACATCAACAATCCGGTCAATTCGTTTTCAGGCGGTTGGCGAATTCGTTTGAATTTGGCCAAGGCGCTAATGAGTCCGTCAGAGGTTTTATTGCTGGATGAACCGACTAATCACCTTGATCTGGATACTACTTTCTGGTTAGAGCAATGGTTAAAGCGTTACCCAGGCACACTGATTATTATTTCTCATGACCGTGATTTTATTGACAATGTTGCCAAGGAAATTGTCCATATTGAATCCAAAAAACTAAACTTCTATAAAGGCAATTATTCAGGGTTTGAAAAACAACGTGTAGAAAAACTTGCTTTACAGCAAGCGAATTTTGAAAAACAGCAAAGGCAGATCAAACACATTCAGAAATTTATTACCCGCTTCAAGGCTAAAGCCAGTAAAGCTAAACAAGCACAAAGTCGGATCAAGCAACTCAATAATATGGAATTAGTTGCCAGTGTGCAGATTGACAGTCCATTTAAGTTTGAATTTTCAGAAAGTGAAAAAACATCTAATCCTTTAATTACTTTGCGTGATATTGAGCTAGGTTACAATTCTCACAAAGTGCTCGACGAGGTTGGTTTGAGCTTGCATCCTGGTGCCCGAGTTGGCTTGCTTGGCGTTAATGGTGCGGGTAAATCGACTTTAATAAAAGGTATCTGTGGCGAATTGAATCCGATTGCAGGTGAGATCGTAAAAGGCGAGCACTGTTACATTGGCTATTTTGCCCAGCATCAGCTTGAAGCCTTGGACTTACAAGCCAGTGCAGTCACACATGTCCAACGAATAACTCCTCAGACCAGTGAGCAGCAGGCACGAAATTTTTTGGGTGGGTTTGATTTTCATGGTGACAAGGCTATTGAACCCATCGCACCGTTTTCCGGTGGTGAAAAAGCACGCTTGGCGTTAGCTTTGATCGTTTGGCAAAAACCTAATGTGTTATTACTTGATGAGCCCACTAACCATCTGGATTTAGACATGCGTAGTGCATTAACATTAGCACTGCAAAGTTTCACTGGTGCTTTGATTGTAGTGTCACATGATCGCCATTTATTACGTCATAGTGTTGATGAATATTTATTGATCAATAATGGCAGGGTCGATCAATTTGATGGCACGCTTGAGGATTATCACCGCTGGATCAATGGTGGCGAACTTAGAAAACCTGAGCAGCTGAAAACCGGTAAACCTTCAGACAGTCAAGCTAAGACTAATAAAAAGAAAGAGCGTCAGCAAAATGCTGAATTACGTAAGGCCCAGGCTCCGATCAAGAATCGCGTAAAGCGAATTGAACAAAAAATAGATCAAGCTCAAACTCGGTTGAGTGAAGTTGAAATTATGCTGGCTGATGAAGCGATTTATCAGCCCGAACAAAAACTCCAGCTTGAAGATTTGATTTTTGAGCAAACTGATTTAAGAAAACAGTTAATGGTATTAGAAGAAACATGGCTGCAATTAAATGAGGAGCTGGAAATCATGGCTAATTAACGAACAGGAGTTATTAAATGGACGAAGATCTAGACAACTTGTCAAAGCCCCAATTGATTGATGAGGTCAAAAAGCTAAGAGCGGCTATTAGAGAACATCGTGATAGTTCCGGTCATGATTTATGCTGGTATCAACCTGAACTATGGAGTTTATTACCTGAGTCTACTGATAAGATTCCGCAAGTTCCAGAGTGGCCGATGTTCATGCGTGGCTGCATCAAATACCGTCAATCGTTAGATCAACAAGGACGGGCTTTTCCGAGAATTCAAAAAGAGTTTGAGTAAAACATTGACTTTCGGTTTACAAGGAGTGTGCCGCCCGTTCCTACATACAGGGGACGCTATATAAACAGGAGTATCCACACATCGGGCGGCACATGATCAGACTAATATTGCGGATCAAATTCCCCGTTGAAGAGTCCATCTGAATCCGATTTTGCGATATAAGTTTTATCATCAAGATAAATGGCGTAACAATTCTCGACGCTGTTTTCCCATTGACTCCATTGAATACAGATCATATTGTCTTTGACTTTCCAAAAGCCGTTGTCAACATCATTACCAGGGATTTTAGTAGACAGAAAATCTGCACTAAATAAATAACCAACCATATTGCCTTTTTCCAGAAAGCGAAAATGAGCCGAATCCCAACCCTGAGTCTGATCCTTGTCTCTCATCTCAAAAAAGATATCTTTACCTGCAAATAGATCAACCAGTTGATTGTCATCGATCCGCGCTGAGTAACTCCATGCTAGCGAAGAACACAGGAAAGTTGCGCATAATATTGACTTATTTATGTTTGACATTTGATTACCTCACGTCGTTGATAAACGGTTTAGGCATGCTCTGAAACTGTATCGAAACTTTAGCTGTCAATTCAGTCTAGTCAGTGATCAGATCATGTTCTGCTAGAAAATAATAGTTGTCAGGCAACCCAAAAAACATGCATAATATATTGATTTTAAAGCATTATTGTACTGGTTAGAGAGAGCTGACAAGTCATGAAGTTGAACATAGACTGTACTGGTTGAAAGACCGGTACAATTACAGATTATCTGGTTGAAAACATAACCGAACTGATTCAATTATCAAAATTACCGATTGGCACACGGTTGCCTTCAATTCGTAATTTTGCTGCCGATAATAATGTTAGCCGTTTTACCGTTGTCCAGGTTTATGACCGGCTAGTTGCGGATGGTTTATTGCAATCACGGCAAGGTTCCGGTTTCTACGTGCTTGGTAACGCACCTAAAGAAAAATTGACAGAAGATATTATCCAAACGGAGGTTTTTCACACCACCACATTGGTCCTTGGTGATAATTGGCTTAGTCCAGGACGCGGATCGTTGCCTCATACTTGGTTGGACAATGTAGGACTTGAAAAAGCAATTCGCCGAGTCGGCCGCGGTTCGATAGATGAACTCATGGAAGGTTATTCAAATATCTACGGCTATGAACCATTGCGCGAACAGGTTCGGCAACGATTACTAAACATAGGAATTTCAGCATCTATCAATCAAATACTCACAGTCAGTGGCGCGTTGCCCGGTGTGGATTTAGTCAGCAGAAGCTTGCTAAAACCTGATGATAAAGTTTTTATTGATGAACCCGGCTATTACATGTTGAACGGCTTGATTAAAAACATGGGCATGAAAATCGTCGGTGTTCCCTGGACTACCACAGGCCCTGATGTTGAGCAGCTTAAAAAACTGGCTGCTGAGCATAAGCCCAGGGCTTATTTAACCTCAGCCATTATCCATAACCCAACAAGTATTACGGTATCGCCTGCTTGTATGCATCAAGTTCTAAGTGTGGCAGAAAAAAATGATTTCTGGATTATTGAAGATGATATTTTCGGTGTTTTTCACAGTGATTCACCGCTTCGATATGCAGCACTCGATCAGTTAAATAGAGTGATTTACATCAATTCCTATTCCAAAACGATCTCAGGGAAACTGCGCGTTGGTTATATCGCATTGCCAGAAAACCTGGTAGAAAGGGTGTTGGATAAACGAGTGCTGGGGGGTCGAACCAGTGAGTTGGCTGAACGTGTGACCTATGAATTACTGCGAGAGGGCAATTATCGCAAGCATATAGGTTATTTGATCGGGCGACTTCAAAAAACACGCGAAAAGACCATTAAATCCTTAAGCCAAATTGGCTTTGAGTTCTTCACCATCCCTGAGTATGGTGAGTTTTTGTGGGCAAAATTAGACGGATTGGATGATAGCAGGGAGTTGGCAGAAGCTGCTTTAAAGCATGAGATTCACTTAATGCCGGGTAATCATTTTATGGTTGATGGCCGTGCCAGTCCGTGGATGCGTTTTAGTGTTGCTTGGTGCCAGGACCCCAGGCTGGAAAAATTTTTAAAACAATTTGTATCTAAGTGAGTACGACATGAAACTTTACTATTCACCGGGTGCCTGTTCCCTTCTACTAGTGTTTTATCGCTGGGGGAACAGATTTAGATCGGATATGAAATCAATGTTCAGTACCTGGACAGATCATGCCCTGGCGATGCTTGAAAGAAAGGCTGTAGTCAAAGTGCTGGACCATGAACAAATTTCAGTTTGGGAGTAATTCATGAAAACAAGACGATTCGTACAATGTGATGTGTTTACTGCAACACCTATCAAAGGTAACGGTCTGGCCGTAGTCGTTGACGGTGATGGTTTAACTGATGTGCAAATGCAAGAGTTCGCCGCATGGACAAATTTAGCGGAAACAACATTTTTGTCGGTGCCAAGTAATCCCGCAGCCGATTATAAAGTCAGAATATTTTCTCCGGGACGGGAGATGCTATTCGCTGGCCATCCAACTCTCGGTAGTTGTGCGGCATGGTTACATACGGGTGGTGAGCCCAAAAATCCCGGTAGCATCAAACAGGAATGTGGAGTTGGTATTGTCGAAATCGATATGACGGGTGATTTTCCCGCCTTTGTGGCACCTCCGACTTCTATCGAAACCCTGCCAGATTCAGCCTTACAACGTTTGACAGATGTCCTTGAACTTGACCCAAAAAGCATAATCAATTCTGTAAAAATGGACAACGGTCCGGTTTGGCAGGTGCTTGAACTTGAAAGCGCAGAACAAGTTTTGGCAGTGGATTCGCTAAAAGTGCGCTGGCCTGAGTTCAGGGCTATCGGATTAATAGGTGCACATAAACCGGGTTCGGAGTGCACTTACGAAGTGCGTATGTTGGGAACTTCCAGTGGCAAGAATGAAGACCCTATCACCGGCTCATTAAATTCAGCACTGGCTGTCTGGATGCATAGCCAAGGTAGATTAAATAAACCAATAACAATTGCACAAGGTACCAGCATCAATCGGCATGGTCGGGTTTATATCAAACCTGATCCCAATATCGAAGGTCGTATTCTAATCGGCGGGCAAACTCACATTGTCATTGAAGGAACGATAACAATTTAGATAAGCTAATCTTTCAAGCAAACATGTAACATATTATTAGAAAAATGAAATCAGGTATTTTGATATTTGTATTAAATCTCTGTTTCATTTCAGGATGCTCTTCATCGGAATTGGAACAGTTTGAGGGGGTTGCTTCATACTACTCATCGTCACTGGATGGAAACAAAACGGCCAGTGGAGAAATCTACGAGCATTGGGGGTTAAGTGCGGCGCATAAAAAACTGGCGTTTGGCACCCGTTTGAGAGTGACGAATAAAGCAAATAATTATCAAGTTGTTGTGGTCGTTAACGATAGAGGGCCTTATGTAGAAGACAAGATCATTGATCTTTCAGGAGGGGCCGCGAAAAAGTTGGATATGTTAGATTCTGGCGTTGCCAATGTGCTTGTCGAGATTCTGGAATAAAACATTCCCTAAGCAGGCAATTCAGAATAAGCCTGCGATCTCCGTAGTCTTATTGCTTAATATCTACAACGAGTTCTAATTATTCACGACTGTTTGAGCGGTAGTTTATAGACACTATTGTTGTTGAACTGGTCTTTGTTGAGCAGTGAATCACTTAACTGGCAAAGCGTTCAAGTGCTCGGCCGGATAGCCGATATTTAATCCATTCGTTTTGCGGTTCAGCACCGATTGATTGATAAAAATCAATGGCAGGTTTGTTCCAGTCCAGCACACTCCATTCAAATCGCCGACAGTTATTCATTATAGCCAGTTTGGCCAGGTGTTTTAATAATGCTTTGCCCGCGCCAATCCCACGTTTATCGGTTGTGATATAAAGATCTTCAAGGTAAAGGCCATTTTCAGCTAGCCAAGTTGAATAACTGAAAAAATAAACGGCAAATCCTATAGGTTGTTGATCCAGTTCGCAAAATGGCTTTTGCAATTGAATCTTCGCCAAACAGTGAGGCTTTTATATCTGTTGCAGTAGCTACGACTTCATGCTCGGCTTTTTCATAAACTGCTAATTCTGTAATGAATCGCAATATCATCGAACAGTCATCTACTGTCGCTTCGCGTATGGATAGATCAGCCATTAGAAACTTCCGATAAAGGCTTAGTAATAATGCCGTGATCGATGAGGGTTGTTTGCCATTTGTCTTTATTAGCTTGACTCATATTGGTGATAGGCAGGCGGAATTGTTCATCAATCAATCCCAGTATAGCCAGAGCAGTTTTCACTGGAATCGGATTTGCTTCGATAAAACATCCATGCGCTAATGGCATAAGCTGATAATGCAGCTGTCGGGCTGCGATGTAGTTATCTGCCAAGGCATGATCAACAAGGGACTTTACCTGTATCGGAACTAGATTGGCTAGAGTGGAAATTACCCCATGCCCGCCCAAGCTCAACAACGGATAATTTAGGTGATCACAGCCTGACAAGACCAGGAAGTCATCTTGTGTTGCGGCTATAACAGCACTAATTTGTTCAATATCGGCGCTGGCTTCCTTGACACCTACGATATTTGGAATCTGTGCCAGCTCCATCAAAGTTTGAGTTTCAACATTAATCCCGGTTCGACCTTCAATGTTATAAACAAGCTGTGGTAGCGGTATACTTTCAGCAATCGCCGCAAAATGCTGCAATAAGCCTGTCTGAGTTGGTTTGCTGTAATAAGGGCATAGGACTAAAAGACCATCAACACCAAGTTGCTCAGCTTGTTTGGCTGTATCGATACTAACCGTGGTATTATTATTTCCTATACAAGCCAGCACAGTCGATTGGGATTTAACCAAGTCGACAATGAACCGAGTAATCTCTACGAATTCCTGTTGCGAAACTGTCGGGCTTTCACCGGTTGTACCCAGTACGACTAATGCCTCAATGCCTGCTGCTAGCTGCCTTTCGACCAACCCTTCCAGTGCAGAAAAATCTACATTTCCAGTTGTTGTAAACGGTGTCACTAACGGTGTGTAAGTACCCTTTGGTAAATTTTTCATATTCATTTCAAGTTAACCTGTTGATTCATAATGCAAGGTTAAGTTGAATCTTTATAGGTGTAAATTTCCAGGAAGTTTTAATATAAAAATATTTATTTTTGTTATATATATAACATTATGATTAAAATTACTGACACACTACAGTCTATAATCCAGGAAAATCCATTCCTGGAGTTTGGTTTTAATCATGAATTATTTAATCAAGCTCAACTAGCTCGCTACCTCAATCCATTAGTTCAGGCACGCACACAAAAGCAAGTGAGTGACAGCGCCATCATGATGGCTTTGTCGAGATCCAAGGCAGATCTGGCAAAATCTCGGATCAAATCCAAGCAATATGTTATTGATAAATTAACTGTAGTTTCCGGCCTTTCGACAGCCAGTTTTTTACGTACAAAGGAAACACATAAGAAATTGAATCTGCTTTATGGGTTTATTCAGTCTAGAAATGGTTTTTGTAATCTATGTGAAGGCATGACTGAAATAACGGTGATCGTAGAGTCAACATATCAATCCAAACTTGAACGCATTACCAACCAAAAGCCTTTATATACTCATGATCAAGTCGGCTCAATCTGTGTCAAGTTTAGCGATACTTACGCCACAATCCCGGGAATGCTATATATGATTTTGCAGCGAGTAGCCTTGCAAAATATCAACTTGATAGAAATCAGCTCAACTTTTTCAGAAATCAATCTTTATTTCGACGAAAAGGATACCCGTATCGTTTTTGATACACTTTTCACCTGTTTTTTGACTAAAGTAAAACAGGATCAGTAATTATTTTGTGATTTTAAAATGCTGTTTAGAGAGGGCTTCTCAACAAGTCATCAACTTGTCCGGGCATCATTACCTTTGCTTGATATTATTGATCCCGGTGTTTGATCAGGCAGTCAATAAGCAGACGCAGGCATTCAACTCGTTTGTTTTGTTCGGGATAGTAGAGATAAAACGGTGGAAGTTTTTTTACATAAGAATCAAGCACTGTTTCTAATTCTCCACGTTGTAGATATTCATCTACAGTTGCGCGTAATGAATAGCCAATACCGTGGCCCTCACGAGTTGCCTGAACCACACCAATAATGTTGTCAAACACCAGGCGTGAGGGTGGATTGATGGTTTTATCTTGTCCATTTTCCGTGAAATGCCAGTCGGCCATTTTTTTGGCGGTAGGAGGTTTGTACCGAATGCTGCTGTGATTCAACAAATCACGAGGTTTTTCAGGGCGACCTTGTTTGTTCAAATAACAGGGGGCCGCGGAAAAGACAGGTGCTAAAGCTGATGTTACCCGAACAGCCACCATGTTATCAGCCACTAAATCACCGAGCCGAATGCCGGCATGAAAGCCTTCGCGGATAATATCTACCAGTCCTTCACTCAGAGAGATATCCAGATTGATTTCGGGATTGTCCGCCAGAAATTTATCCAATACTGGCGCCAAGGCCGTGATATAGGCCCCTCTCGATAAAGTCAGGCGCAGTGTTCCTTTGGTGGATTTTCCAGTTTGTTGGACCTTCTTAATCGCATAGGTCATGTCACGATAGGCCGGTGCAGCATTGTCCAATAACACACGGCCGGCGTCTGTCAGCTCTAGGCTGCGTGTTGTCCGATACAACAAATCGACACCCATCTTCTGTTCCAGCATTTTCAGTTGATGACTGACAGCGGGTGCTCCTACACCCAAAGCCTTGGCGGCAGCTCGAAGTGATCCCTCCTGGACAATGGTTAAAAAAACTTCAATTCCATAAACTGGTGGACGCTCCATTGTTCAATAATATCGAATTATTAGTTCAATTTTCAATGTCTATTCAACTATTCGTGATTGTTTTATGATCGGCGATAAGTGTGTTGTCTGGGTTAAAGTGGAGGCTCAAAATTGGCAATCGCTAATGTAGAAATTCGACCTCAACGGGTTATCCGTGGCAGCGATGTTTTTTACGTCGCTGCAAGATGTAATTTTTAAGTTATTTAGCAAAGAACTTTCTCTATGGCAGATTTTTTCACTTAGAGCATTACTGGCCATTCCTCTATTGCTTTTTATAGGTAGGGCGCAAGGTGCTGGGCACAATGTTTTCGTTGAGGCGCTTCAACTATGGTCTTTATTGCGTGCAGTGTGTATGACAATAACAATGCTATCCTTTTATGCAGCTATAGCTTTTCTGAGCTTATCTACAGTGGGTGCGGCAAACTTCATTGCACCGATCTTTGTCACATTATTGTCTGCTTATGTAATCAACGAACCTGTCAGTGTCCGAGGCTGGATAGCAGTCTTTATTGGATTTCTTGGTGTTATTGTTCTCCTGCAGCCAGGCACGGATGCTTTTTCTCCCTGGGCAATTTTGCCGGTCATAGGAGGGTTTTTCTATGCGTTATCGCATATCATTACCCGAACTAAATGTCAGGTGTTTTCATTATCTACATTATCACTGTCATTTAATCTGGTCATGTTGATGGCTGGATTATTAGGGAGTTTGCTATTAATCGTCCTCCCACCCAGTGGCGAGCTGGTTAGTAATTATCCATATATATTTTCTGGTTGGTCGCTCGTTAGTCATTTCGAATGGTTTGTGCTGGGTATTTTAGCGTTACTGACAGCGGTGATTAATATGGGAATCGCTGGTGCTTATAAGGTGGCGCCGCCTTCCACTGTTGCGACCTTTGAATATAGCTATTTAGTATTTGCGGTGACCTGGGACTTGGTGTTTTTTGATGCATTACCAAGCAACGCAACGATTGTTGGTATGTTAATGATTGTTGGAGCGGGTTTGATGGTTTTAAGACGAAAATGAAAAAGCTTCTTTGATAAAGCTATAATTTCGCTATAAATCATCAGCAACAAAGGCTTGGATAAAGATGCAAGAACTAAATGGTAAAGTAGCACTGGTAACAGGTTGTTCTGCACCAAGAGGGATAGGTCGAGCCATTGCAATGCGCTTGGCTCAGGATGGCGCTTCAGTTGTAGTGTCAGATATTCAAGGTAAGTTGAACATTAATGGCAATACCTTTGATAAATCCGAACTACTCAAGCAGCTCGTGTCCAATATCAACGTTGAGGGCGGTCAGGCTATTCATCAAATTGTTGATGTAACCAGGCAGGAAAACATTGTTGCTTGTTTGGACAATGTAAAGAAATCTCTGGGCCCTATTGATATTTTAGTCAATAATGCGGGCTCTTTAGCGGGCTCTGATAACTTTCTTCAGACCACACCAGAACAATGGGAACAAAGTTTTAAGGTTAATCTATTGGGACCGATGATGCTTTCCCAAGCTGTCATTCCAAAAATGATCAGTGGTAATGGAGGGTCAATTATTAATATTGGTTCCACCGCTAGTTTGGGTGCTGAAGCTGGTTTTGGTGCTTATACAGCGATGAAGCATGCATTGATTGGTATGACTAAGACTATTGCAGCAGAATTTGGTAAAGACGGGATAAGATGCAATGCTGTTTGTCCCGGCTATATCATGACAGATATGCATGCAGCCGCAAACCAAAGACTTGCAGAACAGAACAATATATCAATAGCTGAAATGAAAACCATAAGATACCAAGAGGTTGCCTTGAGAAATGCTGGTGAACCAAACGACGTGGCAGATGCAGTGGCTTATCTTGCAGGCCCGAAGGGTGCATATATAACAGGGATTGCTTTGCCGGTAGCTGGTGGAGTCCCATTTGGTATTTGAATTTTATCGATGAGATTTACGTAGTTAATTGAACCGTGTAATAGACTCCAAGTGCCCACTTCTTATCCCAATCAGACAAGCCGGGAAGGGCTTCTCGAAAGAGTGTATCAGTTGGTTTGAGTATTACTGAATCTCAGGCCAAAAACTGTTGAATCGTTTACGCTTCATCCTTCCAGTAATCTACATCAGCGTCTGCTGGAAAAAATTTCTTGATACCAGGTTTTATTGTACGTCCGGGAGCATTACCAGCAAGCACGCCGATTTTATCTGAGTCTGGATAATAGGCGACTTCCGGTTCGATCATGGTGCTGACACAAAGATAGATCAGGTCCTGATCCGAAGTATTGACAATCTGATGAGCTAATTTGGGGTTGGGCAGTGCCGCGATGAAATCACCTTTGCGTATCGGATATTGGTCTTTACCTAGCTTAAAAGTACCTTCACCTTCAAGCACAAAGAACATTTCTTCATTGGCAAAATGGGCGTGTTGAGGAAAAGCTTTTTTTCCTGCTGTAAGTTTAGTAATTCGATAGCCAAGTTTATTTGCCACAAGACAATTGGCTATTGGTGCCAGTTCGGCCTCAAATTTGTCGCCAGACTGATGCTTTTCATAAATCAATTGATCGAGGTTAATAATACACTTCTTTGTAGCCATTAGGTCTTCTCAATAACAGATGTAAGAGATTGATTATAAGTATAAACAGCACAAGCTCGAATCAAATTGTTCACAGTTAGCCGTGCAGATCCGATATGAATCGTAGATGTACTAAATGCTTGCTGACACTATGTTGTCAGTAGGTTGGCGCTATACTCTAAGAAGATTCATCAATAATTAGAAACCATGGAAGAAGAAATTAATCCGCAGCAGTTATTAAAAGCCCAGCAGTTTAAAGCCCTGCACGAACGAGACGAAATATTCGTGATGCCCTGTGCTTGGAATCCATTAACTGCAATCATGTTTGAAGAGTTGGGCTTTGAATGTGTTGGCACCACAAGTGGTGGTGTTAATTGGGATCATGGCCGAAGAGACTTTGTCTACAGCATTCCCCGCGATGAGATGTTGGAGTCTTATGGTGCAATAGCTAAGGCTACATCGTTGCCCGTAAGTGGTGATCTTGAAAATGGTTATGGCGAAACGCCTGAAGAAGTTGCTGAAACGATCAGGGCCTCAATAGCATATGGGATGGCAGGCGGCAGTGTTGAAGATATGTCGATGGTTAATTCTGGGCGATTAGTTGATACAGCGCTTGCAATTGAACGAATCAAAACGGCCCGGCTGGTTGCTGATCAATTATGTTCTGATTATGTATTAACTGCTCGTTGTGAAGTTTACTCGACCGATCATAAACAGCCATACTCTGTAACTGTCGAGCGATTGAACTGTTATCGCGAAGCAGGTGCAGATTGTTTATTTGTGCCCGGATTGAGCGATATCACAGGCTTAAAAAACTTGGTCAGGGATGTGGATGGTCCAATCAGTTTCGGCATGGGCGCGACCGATCAACCATTATCAGTAAATGATCTGGCTGAAATCGGTATTCGCCGCATCAGTACGGGCGGTGGGTTGCCAAGAGCCGCTTTCAGTCTGATTCGGGATGCGGCTCAAGAAATCCTCAACGACGGCGCCTTCAGTTATCTGGACAATGCTATTTCAGACCCAGGCATAAATGAGTATCTCGGCAAGCATAATTCTATTTAATTTTAAAAACGGCTGAATTTCGTTCGGAATGCTTTAGGTGTTAATTCAATAACTTTGATAAACGTCTTCCTAAAGGCACTAACATCCTGATAGCCTGTCTTGAATGCAATTTCTTCAATTGTTGCCGTAGTGGTTTGAAGTAAATCACAGGCTTTCTGGACGCGTAAACGTTGCAGATAATCATTAGGCTTAAATGAGGTTGCTTTTACAAAATGCCTGAGGAAAGTACGTTCAGTCATGGCGGATGTACGTGCCAATTTAGAAATGCTTAATGGCTTGCTAAAGTTTTTATGTATGTGGTGTTGGGCCTTTAATATTTTCTTATCACCATGATTCATTGTCGGCGAGAAAATCTGATAGTAACTCTGTTGGCGGTGAGCCGTGTCAACAATCAATTGTTTACCCAGCTCATTTACTATAGTTAAACTGGTATGCAGGGCAACCAACTCTAGCGCCAGATCCATCCAAGCCATCAGGCCACCGGCAGTGATTACATCATTGTCATTAATCAGGATTTTATTGGCGTTTAGTTTTGCCTCAGGGTGTAATTGAGAAAACTTTTCAGCCAGATTCCAATGAGTAGTAACCGGCCGGTTATCTAAAATACCGGTTGTAGCGAGAATGAACACGCCGGCACATACCGAGCAAAGTGTGGTGCCCTGCGAATGCAAGGTGAGCAACCATTTCTTTAGTGATTTATCTGGGTCTAAGTAATAGTTGCCGTGCATAGAGGGAGGCATCACCAGGTAATCCAAGGAATTAGAGAAACCTGAGCTATGTGGTTCATCATTAATCAAATTGGGGTCAATGATTTGAACTAAGAAACGCAGTTCCAGCTCGTGCTTTTCACAAATTGAGTTAGCAAGATCAAACAGATCCGCCAGACCATGGACAGATGACAGCATGGCGCCTGGGTAATCAACAATAGAAATGGAAATTGTGGAAATAGTCTATTCTAACACTTTTTATGTCATTTCTGCCATTATTATATCATTTAAAGTGTTGGCAAAATAGTCTGCACATTAAGCAATGAGTTTTGAGTTAATGAGTAAAACCGGATTATTAATTGTTGATTTGCAAAATGATTATTTCCCCGACGGGAAGCAACCTTTAACAGGAATTGAGCAAGCAAGTGAACAGGCAAAAGCCATATTGGAGTTATTCAGAGAACGTGAATTGCCCGTGATTCATGTTCGTCACGAGAATCCAAGTGGTGACGGCGTCTTATTTGTAAAGGATTCTGAAGGTGCGAAAATCCATTCAATGGTGGCTCCTTTAGAAAGCGAATGCGTTATCGTTAAACGCCAAATCAATAGTTTCCTGGGTACTGAGTTAAAGCAACTGCTTGATGAAAAACAGCTTGATAAGCTGGTGATTATGGGTGCCATGATCCATATGTGTATCGATGCCGCAACCCGTGCGGCAGCCGATTATGGTTACAGTTGCATGCTCGTGCATGATGCCTGTGCTACGTTGGAATTAGAGTTTATGGATTTGGTAGTGCCAGCCGATCATGTACATGGTGCTTTCATGAATGCGCTCACGTCATATGCTGAGGTTGTAGATGCACAGACTTTGATTCAAAAATTACGCAGACAGGCGTGATTAAATTCAAGCCTGTCCGGTGCCAGTCGCAATCAAACTGAGCTGCTAGTTTAGAGTGTTTTTTCAAAATAAAAGCGCCGACTTCCACTGCCAACAGTTTTTGTGCTTTGCTCTTTAATAACAGTTTCATGAGTTAATTCGTATCCGGACGCTTTATAGAAAGCGATTGCTGCAAGTTGGAATTCTGAGGTGCTGAGCACAATCATGCTTAGTCCACGTTCTAGTGCTTGTCTTTCGAAGTGATCAAGCATTAGAGCAGCAATTCCTTGTCGACGGTGAGTTTTTTTAACATACATACGGCGAAGTTCAGCAGTATTGCCGTCCAGAACTTCAAGCCCAAACATTCCAATTAAGTCGGTGCCTGACTTGACTGTCCAGAATTCTCCGTGTCGAGTATGATAAAACTCAGGTAGTTGTTCAATTTCTTGTTTTAAAGCCAACTCGATGTAAGCTTCAAATTCCGTTTGCAGGGAATTGACCGCTAATTCACGGTTAATTTCAATAAACAGAGCCTTAATTGAGTTGAAATCACTTTTCAAATAAGGCGCTATTGTTATGCTCTCACAAAGACTAGATGGAACACACGTCATCGGTCTGTGGTCATTTCAATCAGGCTGATCATTTTCCAGTGTTCAGCGCGTTTTTCAAAAGCATAAACCGCATCGACTTTTTCAATTTCTGAACCGTCTTTACGGCATCGAACAGATGTTGCTGTCATATGTGCATACTGATGATTTATCGAGATAACGTTGTAAGCCCAATCTTTTGAACGATACCATTGTTTTTTTAGCTTAAGCATCGCCGGGTCCAGTGGAAATGCATCACATTGGTGAACTTTGCCGTTGGAAATATAAGTCAGCGGGTAATCAACAATCTTATCAATCAAGCTGATGTCACTTTGGCTGAAACCAGCTACATAGATTGATTCATAAGCTGCAATAAGTTCGCGTTTTTCTTTTTCAAAATTCATTAATACTTTTCCCCGATTTGTGATTGCTTAATGACAGGCACGCGCGGAAGAGCATAATAATCGCCTTTGTTTTCGGTATAAATTTGTGCCTCGACTTTCAGGCCGGTGTCACCGTCTAACGTTCCAGCGAAAATAGCAGTTTTACTGCCCTGTGCCGGTCGCCAAAATAAATTGCTACCACATATCTGGCAAAAGCCTCGTTTAGCATAGTCAGACGATTGGTACCAATTAAGGCTATCGCCTTCGATTGTCAGCGTATCTGTCTGGCAAGACGTTGCCGCGACATGATGGCCCGATGTTTTTCGACATTGGGTACAGTGACAGAGAATTACCGGGCGTAATTCGCCTTTAACTTGGTATGAAATGTTTCCACACAAACAACTGCCCATAAAATCTTTTTTGGCTTCGCTCATTGAGATTAGTCCTTTTTCCTATAATGCTTATTAATATTTTTCATCTATTTGTGATCGATTAATGACAGGTACGTCCGGCAGGGTGTAATAATCACCCTTGTCTTTGGTACATATTTGCACTTCCGTTTTTAGCCCTGTTTCGCCGTCCAGGGTGCCAGCGAGTATCCAAATTTTTGACGGTTAGTGGGATTCCAAAATAAATAGCTGCCGCAGACATGGCAAAATCCGCGTTTGGCCTCATCGGACGATGCATACCAAGTCAAGGAGTTGCCTTTAATAGTCAGAGCATCGTCTGCACATGATGCCGAGGCAGTGTAATGCCCTGAGGTCTTACGGCATTGAGTGCAGTGGCAGAGAATTATCGGGCGTAATTCGCCTTTAACTTGGTATGAAACATTTCCACACAAACAACTGCCTTTATAGATTTTTTCAGTCTCGCTCATTGAATTAAGTCTTTTTTAATCGGTTTGAAAAATGCCATGGCTCGGGTTTCAATGCTCTTGCGAGCAGGTTGATCTCCACCCGGTTCAGGTTGCTCAAAGGCTGTATGAGGCACAAGGCGGGTTTTGCTGGTTTGATCTGAGTCAAAGCCTTTGAAAAGTAACAGCTCATCCGGTGTCATGCCCGGGTAATACCACCATTGATGATCAGGGTTGTACCTTATTTCATAAATTTCACCGTGACGGTTTGGATAAAAAAGATCTGTGGCAACCAGATCAGTATTGGAGACAGAATTAGCCTGTGCCAGTGCGAGTGGTGAAGTGTAGACAGGATTCTCGATAGCACGCCAGGTGTTAATTTGCATATATCGATTGGAAAGTGCCTTGGTTGCCTTGTCTAGTCCAAGTAATTCGACCACACGGTCAATGGCTGAGTAAGGTGTGTAATCATTATGGACATGCCTGACGGGCTGGCGCTGCTGATCAGGATCATCCTGCCGATAAGTGTGATCAAAAATGATCACATCACTGGCTCCCAAGCGTTGTTTGAGCAAATTTGCAATTTCAGGGTAGTACATCTGTTTGATGTGTTTATCGTCATTAAATCTGTCCAGAACGCTGGGTTGATGAATTAATTCAAATCCATCCAGCTCCAGGGTCGGGGAGGGTGTTTTATGACGTGCATTTCTAATTTGTACAGGATGGGTTTCGTATTGAACCAGGTCTTTGTCTGTTCTGCCCGAGCCTGTTGAAAAATAAGCCGGGCGAGAAATATTGGGTGATATATAATTTAATTTTGCTAATAAATTAGTTGTTTGTTCCATTTTTTTCCTCTAGATGAAATATCTATTTATTCATATTTTTTGTCAAAATTTCTTGTTTTACAAACGAAATAAACTTAAGCTATTTTTAAGTAAATCTAATTAATGATATGTTTTAACATTATTCTTTACATGTCATTGCGAGCACCCTTTCGGGCATAAAGAAGTGAACTTAAGTGAACGAGTGCGGCAATCTACTGGCTTTTATATGAAACAAAATTCGTTGCAAACCAATATCCCTTTTCAAGTGCAGGCTATAACGGGGCTGTTAAGTCAGTAATGCTACTTATTGCCCGTTCCAACTTTCATTTTGAATAAGATAAAGCAGGCTGAAAGAACCAATGAGTTAGAAATGCCCCTGGATTGCTTCGTTTTACTCGCAATGACAGAAGGAAAAGGATCTAGTTAAACATATGCAACATCTATCCATCCCATTAAAAAATCTTAAGGCACTTGAGACGGTGGCCCGGCATTTAAGCTTTACTAAAGCCGCTGAAGAATTACATGTGACACCTTCAGCTATAAGCCAGCAGATTAAACAACTGGAAGAGCGTTTGAATGTGGTGCTGTTCATCAGAAACACTCGATCACTAGAACTGACTCAGCAGGCCCAACAAGCACTGCCTCATTTAATTAAGGGTTTTGATGAGTTATATGCGGGGATAAACCAACTTACTGCCACCTCAACAGATAATAATTTGTTGACCATTAGTGTTGGTGCTTCTTATGGTGCACGGTGGCTATTGCCGCGATTAGCTTCTTTTAAAGTTTCACACCCTGATATCGATATCCGTATTGATGCCACTGATGAATTGGCAGATTTAACTCGTGATGGTGTCGATCTTGCTATTCGTCATGGCATTGGCAGTTATCCCGGGTTACAAGTTGAACTGTTAATGCGGGATGTTGCATTTCCTGTTTGTGCGCCAAGTTTGTTTTCTCCCTGCTCATTATCAGAACCCGTTCAGCTTAAAAACTTCCCTTTGCTACACGTGGACTGGCGGCTGTCTAAAGCCTATGCCCCCACTTGGGAAAAGTGGCATCACTATCATGGTCTGGACTACACCGGTATGCAACACGGTGCTCGCTTTAATATGGATGATATGTCACTCAATGCTGCCATTGCTGGTATGGGTGTGGCATTAATCACCCGGGCGTTCATTATCAACGACCTTGTTGCCGGCCGCTTAGTGAAGCCTTTTGGTCAGCAATACGATATGCCGACAAGCTTCCATCACTTCCTGGTTTACCCTGATACAAAACAACTACCAGACAGGGTATCGGCATTTATTGAATGGATTAAACAACAAGCTCTGGTCGATATTGAGACTTATGAGAAGTTAGTAATGAGCTAACGCTCTGATTCTAAGGTGCCACGATAAGTTGTCTTCAGATATTGGGTAGGTGTGACGCCGAAGCAGCGCTTAAACATAGCAATAAAAGAGCTGCTGCTTTCGTAACCTAATTCTAGAGCGACTTGGGTAACGCTATCTCCAACGGCTAATAATTCCAGGCTGCGTTGCAATTTCAATTGCTGGCGCCAGGATTGAAACGGCATGCCGGTTTGTGCGGAAAACAGCCGGTTAATCGTGCGTTTGCTCGCTCCGACGTATTGGGCCCAATCATCCAGTGTACGTGTATCAGCGAGGTTGCTCATTAATGCCTGTGTAATTCGAAGTAGCCGATGATCTTGAGGTAAAGGCAGTGACAGCGAAAGAACCTGTTGCGAGAGGATTTGATCAAGAATGACCTGCATGACTCTGCCTTGCGGACTATCCACTTGATAATCATTACCCAAAGAAACAGCGTAAACGATTAACTCGCGCAACATAGGTGCGATTTGAAGCACACAGGGCTCAGCTGAAAATTCTGAGATAAGTGATGGGCGAATATAAAGCGATTGCATAGATAAGGCTCGAATCGTATCTATACGATGCTCAACCTTGGCAGGCATTAAGACTGCGCGCTGGGGAGGGATAACATAACAAGCTGATCGGGTGGTGACATTCATCAAACCACGGTTGGCATAAACTAATTGCGTGCGTTGATGTTGGTGGAATGGAATGTGTTCACCTTTAGCTAGCTCACGGTGGTAACTCACTATGGGTAAAGGCGATTCCTCATTAATATCCGTATTAAGTTTAATTTTTGGCATGTTGGCGTGTTTAAATTATTTTTTGGCTTAAATTAATAAGCGCGCCATATTAATTATCTTCATACTAGCCTGATAGTCAACCATGAGTCGTAACCATGCAGCGAGATCGATTGAGATTTTTGTTTTTAAGCCTGGGCCATTTTCTGGATCATTTTTTTATGCTGATTTTTGCCAGTGTGGCGGCTTTGCGTCTGTCCACAGAATGGGGGATGAGCTATGCACAACTGATTCCTTATGCAACGCCGGGACTGGTTGCATTTGGTCTTTGTGCCATTCCGGCAGGTTGGTTAGCTGATAAGTGGAGCCGATCAGCAATGATGGTCATTTTCTTTATCGGGATTGGGTTGAGTTCGATTTACACCAGTCTTGCCAATACTCCGATAGAAATAGGCGTTGGGCTAACTTTGATTGGAATGTTTGCTGCGATTTATCATCCTGTCGGCATAGCTATGCTTGTGCATGGCCGTGAGAAAACGGGAGTCATACTGGCCGTTAACGGTATTTTCGGAAACTTGGGGGTTGCATCAGCAGCATTAATTACCGGCCTGTTGATCGACAATGTTAGTTGGCAGGGTGCATTTTATTTGCCAGGAATCTTATCCGTAATTGTAGGCTTTTCCTATTTAATTTTTGAGTATCGGCAGAACAAGTTCGAAGTGATTCAACACAAAGATAATTTACAAACAACTACCACTTCAGTTTCAATGCAATCAAATCTAGCTCGAATCTTCGTGATTATTCTATTTACAACGGCTTTAGGCGGTTTAATTTTTCAAAGCACAACATTTGCATTACCCAAAATTTTTGAAGAACGATTAGCCGAATTTGCTGGCAGTGCCACATTGATCGGGTTTTATACTTTTATGGTATTTACTATTGCCGCATTTGCACAACTGATTGTTGGCTATCTTTTAGATAATCACAGGGTTCGCACTATTTTTGTCTGGGTAGCAATATTACAGTCACTATTTTTTGCGCTGATGATGCATCTGACTGGTTTACCTGCACTGCTGGTTGCAATCGGATTTATGTTGGTCGTTTTTGGAGCAATACCCATTAACGATGTCCTAGTAGGCCGAGTGGTAAAAAGTGAATGGAGAAGCAGAGCCTATGCTTTGACTTACTTGGTTAGCTTCACAGTCAGTGCATCCGCAGTGCCTCTAATAGCGTTTATACATGGCTCGTTTGGATTTGATAAATTGTTTTTGTTACTCTCCATCACTGCATTTTTTATTTTCATTGCTGCACTTTTTCTTCCAGGTTCAAAATCAGAAAAGCAAACGCTAGTTAGCGCAGTTTAAAATAAACTAGCAATAGAATGAAGTCTAAGCTCCTAGCTCGAGTGATGATTCTTATTCAACAATATACAGGAATCCTAATCTTGTATCTGTTAGTTGTAGTGTCCCGTTGACTCTTTCGACGAGACGTGGGGTGGAAGAGTCTGGGGTATATTGCAGGCATAGCCTGGTGGTATTCTCAGCATATCTGGAAAGATCGCTTTTCCTAAAATAAAGCTCATGACTTGAAATTCACTTCGCCAAGTTTGTAGATTTTCATTTTCCTGCAAAATACCACAGGGTCGGGCATTGCTGTGGCAACTGCGGCAACTGTAATTTTTAGGCAAATTTGTGTAGGGGTCCACTAACTGAGTATAAGACTCCAAAGCCGTATTGATAAGCCGTTCTATATTCGGTGTTGGACATGTCTCAGGTGACCACTGTTGAGGCTTTGCCCAATTGTCAGTCAGCTTCATTCGGCAGTTTTGATCGACATGTTGGACATTTACCATTTGATAAAATTTTAGCGGTGAATCTTTATATTTATCCTGATAACTCTTGTTAATAAGTTGTAGCCACAATGGAATGCTTCCGGCGCGTGAAATGTTGACAGGCTGACGGCTCCTGATTTCGGGCAAACTGTTTTTAGTGGTGATGACCGATGGTAAATTGCCATTAAATCCCCTGTTACCATAAGGTGGCCAGATAGCAATTTGTGTTTTATTGGATTTTCCAGGATTAAATGAAGGTTTTAAGTTTGAATCATTGCTTGGTTCGAGAATTTCAACGTTATCCACTTGCTCAAAGGTTGTCGCCACGTGACCCAATTGGGTATTGCGATGTATATGAAAAGCGACCAGTGCAGCAGTGCCTCGAAAACAAGTGGTTTTATCTGGACTGATAACGACAGCCTTTTGGGTATAGTAGCGCTTAGGGTCATCATGTTCGGGGTCAAGAATACGCCAGGCGGCCTTAGTTTCCAGCATGCCGACTTTTTCAACCTGATCAATAGGTAAGGGTTGAAACCCACCATCTGGCGGATTTTTATCCAGTCTGAATTGAGCTTGCTGGCTGATCGTAACTGACTTGGATTGAATTTTTGCATCGTAATAGTTGTTATCACGCAAATAGTCAAAAAAGTTTTTGTTCAGAGTGACTTGATAACGAACATATCGACCGAATTGATCCTGAAGAGGAGCTACCGGCCCCTGCCGTGCACTCTCACTGGGTTGATTAATATCGTATAGTGCAATTTCAGTTTCACGATCATAACCACCGCAAAGCTTGGCGAGTGCCTTGTCTGTCATTCCTGCCGGTAATTGTGGCAGATCGTCCCAGGCTGGATAGTTGTCCCAGTAAGAAGGTGGTAGCAATGCCTCCTGAGGTTGAGCATAAGTCTGCCACACTAATGGTGATTTAACCGCAGGTTGATTGACTGTTGTGTCAGGTTGCCCACGAACGCCTGATTTGGCGGGCCAACTCAGGGCCACAAAAGATTCCCACATATAATCGACGTAGTCTAAGTCCGTCCGATTTACGAAGAACCCGTTAGAATCAGTTGTAAACGTCATTACTGGCAATTCATAGTCCTGTGCAATAGCAGGGCTTGGAAAATGGGTTATAGCGATGATAAGAACGCTGAGATAGGGGAAAAACTTAAAATTAGTCATGCTACATCCTCCTTTACACCACTATATAAAGAATAAAATGACAATACAATCGATGACACATAATTAGTGATCAAAATATGATGGTCGAAGTTTTGAATAATCACTATTTTTTATGAGATAGTTCTGTGTTGATATTGCCTAGTCAACAGTAGTTATTTTGCTATTGTTGTAGTTTAAATCATTCATTGTCATAATTATTGACTCCAGGAAGCAGCAGGGAGACAGAAGTTAAATGTTGGTTAACAGTTGTACATTTTCAAGCATCAAACAACAAACCGAAAAAAAGATCCGGGAACTCGATCAAGAAATGAATGACATTTCAAAATCAAAAAAAGTCTGGATTGTATTTTGGATTTCGGTTTTATCAGCTTGGTCAGTTCTTCTATTACTGAGTGGGGCGTAAGCTAACGAATCATCTCAAACAACAAGCTGAGCTCGATCAACAATCTTTACCTGAAAAGGGCAACAAAATTGGATTCTTGGCGATTATGCTGAAAACGGAACTGGAACTTTCCTCAGGTAGTAAATCCGAAGAGCAAGCCATTATAAAAAAGGTTTAAAAAGCTTAAAACCCAAGGTGATGCCAGGAACTATATACTCTCAGTGATGAAAAAAATGGAAGGCACTAAGGAAGCCATGGTGAATTAGCAATGCAGGGTCTTAATAGTAAACTTTTTTTAAATGCTGGTTTTACGGTGATCATTAGTCTGCTCATCTATGTTGATTTTGTGGTGGCTGATGAAAATATCCAGGTTCAGGGGATTGATGTATCGCACTATCAAGGTGACATTGATTGGCAAGCGGTAAGGGATGCTGGCATTGAATTTGTGTTTATAAAATGTACCGATAGCACAAACGATAAAGATTCTAAATTCGAAGCTAACTGGGCAGGCGCAAAAGATGCGGGTATTCCTCGTGGTGCGTATCATTTTTTTCATCCAGAAAAAGATCCGGGTGCACAAGCTAATTTCTTTCTCAAGTGTTTTGATGAGCAGGTTGGTGAACTATCGCCTGTCGTTGATGTTGAACGCTATAAAGATGATTTTGCAAAATTAGAATGTCAGGATGTGTTAGATAAAATCAATGCGTTCGCCAAAACGGTCTCACAAAAACTTAAAGACAAAATTATTATCTACACGAATCCAAGCACTTGGGAGCAGAACATGTGTGGTGCAGACATATTCGATGACAATGGCATCTGGATTGCGGAATACAGCGCAACACTCAAATTAGACGGAAAATGGAAAAAATGGAATTTCTGGCAATACAGTCAATCCGGGACAATAAAGGGTATCGATGGAAGTGTCGATCTAAATCGATTTAATGGTACCGCCGATCAATTTGAAGCATTTATAAATTTACCAGATAATCAATAATATAAAGGCTAAAAAGAAATTATCTTTTAGGGTCAAACCAAAACATTTGCTCAGAGTACCTTTAATAGCGATCACACATGGATTAAAAAGTAAAAAACTCGGTTGCTAATCAAATCTATATTTAGGCATTGTGAGTTACCGTTACTCTTTTGGTCATTACCAAGTACAGAGTATGTAAGGTTAAACTAATCAAGCTCGCCAGGGTGAAAGTGGGCAAAAGACCCAGCTTTTCAAGTATTAACGAGGTTATTAGAAAAAAAGTTGCAAAACTGGATAAACCAATAAGTAGACCCTTGATAGCCCTAATTGAGGCATTAGCGCCATGAAAATAGTGAGTAAAAGTCACTAATACTAAGGAAGCGATGGGGAAACTGGAAGCAATGCCACTCAAATGAGGTCCGAATTGATCAGCTAGCGAGGTAACAGTGATAACGAGAATAGCCGTTGCTGCCATCCTCAACCCTATTTCCCAATAGGGCGGTCGACTATCTGAATCCATCTGAGTGATCGGTAGTAAGCAATAACAAAACAGCAAGGACCCAATTACAGCTAGATAATTTAGCCAGGGTGAGAGTTGAATGCTGTTAAGCAAGATCATACTAAATAAAATGACTAAAGTGCTCACAATGCAACAGATCACGGCATTAAAGTATCGCGCCAGATGGCCGTAGCACAGACAATAGAGAATGATCGAAATAATCCCCCACAAGCAGCCATTGGCCGCGATGGTTCCGAATTCAATGCCTTGTTCAAGGGTAATAATTAATACAATTGGGCCAGAGATAATGGGCAATGCGACCAGCATTCCTGCAACACGGTTTCCCCAAATACGACCAGCTAGGCTGGCTAGGCCCAACAGAATTGGTGCGAGGAAAAGCTTTAACGCAAATATCATAGGGTTGTCAGAGTTAGGACATGATCCATGTTACGGGCTCAGAGTCTGACTAAGTGATTCTAAGACATGATACTGTTTAACTGGAATTTAATTTCATGCGCAATTTTAGAAGCGAAACAGAATTGTGAACTATTTCACATAAACTCTATTGATTTAATGTTATAAATTGTCATTGCAAATATAGCTGCAAATAAAATCAAATAATTTCAATTATTATAAAAATAAGGAGAAAATCATGGCTAGATTAGTAGTAGTCGCAGAATCAGAAGACACTATCGCCAAACCTGGCAACCGAAAAGAAAATTATATTGTTGTCTCGGTGAGTACAGCGAGAGGTGAGCCTGTTAAAGGGCTTAAGGTGTCAAATTTCAAAGTGGATGCAATGATCGTTGGTCCCGGTGGAGCGCAAGTTAATATCACACGAGTTGCAGCGGGAAGATTACCTGGGTTTTATCACGTTGATGTAGAGCCGATTGCAAAGGAAACTTGGAAAAAAGGTGTTTATATTTTTGCTGTCGCTGTTTCTCAAAAAGCACAGAAAGGTCAAACTTTGGCTAAGGTTTTAATGGACTAGACTAATTCTCACTAATAACATTCAAATCCGTTTTAGGATTTGAATGTTATTTCATTGCCTTTAGATTGGTCCAATATTCTTTTGTTACTTAAAAACATGCAAGACGTCTATTCTTTCATCCGCTCAGCATTATTCAATAGATCATTATTTGATCAATTTGTTTAAGAAGCCGGACACAAGTCGTCAAATTCAACAAACCTATTATTGTTTCTCGAGTCTGGCTCCAAAAAGGATTTTTTGAATGTAAATGCTTCAGGTGTAGGTCCAAAAGCCCTAAGTAAATCCAGTTTCTGTTTGGCTTGTAAAATCGTCGGTATCGTGCCATCAGGTATCCACCATAAGACGGTGTATGCTTCGCGCAAATGCTCAAACCATTCCTTGCGACGGCTCATAATTTTGGCGTGTGCCGTACGGTAAACATAATTATGTAGAGATTCGATATCTTTCCAGACACTCATGTTGACTAAGGTGTCATCCTCAAAAAATTTGATATTTGTTTGATCAATAACTCCGGCATCAGTCATTAAGCGCCAGACAAAACCGGGTGCCTTGTCTGCTAATTGATTAATACGATCAAGATTATTAATAAAGTCCACCATAACTGGATCTTCCAGTGAATATTTCATCTTGGCGATGTTAAGTTGGGCTAAATGATAGGAAGGCATAATAGTTGTCTTAGTTTGATAGACGATTATGTTACCAATCGTAAAACTGAAAGTTAAGTGGGAATAGCTTATGGACGGATTCTGGCAAGTAGTACACCACCACTAATAATCATTAAGCTACCTAAGATCGTCCCAGTGGTTAGTTTTTCACCGAACCAAAAAAAGCCAATCAATGCTGCAAACACAATCCAAGAATAATTGACAGGGCCAACTATGGCTACATCAGCGAGCCGGTAGCCCCTGATGGTTAAATATTGAGCAAAAATTGCTAATGGACCCAAAGCCAGAAATGGCAGGTTATCGGTTAGTTCTTTAGATTGCCAGAAAATTAACGCCGGAATTAAAAGTAGCACCATACCAAAAAAGTTTACGTATAACAGTACAGTCATAGGATTTTCCTTGACCGATAATTGCTTAATCAAGATACATTCCAGAGCAATCAATAATGCCCCTAGAAAAGCTATTGAAGCAGGCCAGATATAATTCATATTCAATGTCTGGAATGCATTTTTTTCTATAAGTATGCCAGCCGCACCAATAAAGCAAATTAATATAGCCAGCCAATGTTTAACCGATACGCTTTCACGAAGGATAAAAATGCCCAGTAAAACGACCAAGGCACCGTCGAGTAAGCCAATGGCGGTGGCATCAACAATAGGCATGTTTTGAGCGGCATAAATTGCGGATACGCCGCCCAAAGAGCCGCAAATTGCACGGGCTAAATGAGTTAATGGCGCTTGGCTTTGATAAGTCTTCAACTTATTCCCAGCGGTAAGATTTAGAAAAAGTAGAGTACCGAATCCACTGATGTAGCGTAGTAATAAGATTTGTAATGCCGAAACACTATCTCCAGCAAACTTACCAGAAGCAAATACTATAGAAAAAAGTGCCGTACTTGCGGTGACCCATAATACAGCCTGACAATTTGTTGATACGACAATATGCAATAGAGAAACTTCTGTTAAGATGATTGAATTTATCTCATTTCATACTCAGCAAATCAAAGGATAAAAATTCAATTAGCATGAAAAAATTAGATGCAAGGCGCAATCAGGTTTCACTTAACGCTGTACGGGTTTTTGCAGCAGTGGTGCGATATAACAGTTTAAAAGAGGCGGCTGATGAACTGTGTGTTTCGCCCAGTGCTGTCAGCCATCAAATTAAGTCGTTGGAACAAAATCTTAATGTTCAATTGTTTACACGTGCACACAATTCAATTGCATTGACCCATCATGGCCAGCAATTTTTCCAGGAAGTTCAACCCGCTTTGCTTGCAATCGATCATGCCGTAAATAGACTTATACAACATGCCGATCACTTAGTGATAAAAGTAGGCTTATCCTTGGCAGTACGCTGGCTGATTCCGAAACTTGAAGAATTCAAAACTAAGTTTCCTCAAGTGAAAGTGCGGGTGGAAACTACTCACCAATCGGCGTTTGAGTTAACAGCCGGGGTCGATATCGCCTTAGTTTACAGGCCAAACCATGCCCAGAATTCAACTGGGAAACTGGTTTTAGATGAAGCTTGTTTGCCATTGGTTTCGCCGTCATTGCTGGAAAAATATCAATCTGGTCAGACTCCGCAATACCATCATATTCCTGCAGTCTCAAGTAATTCGACAGACTGGGACTGGCGGCAATGGGAACAGGTGAATAACTTACTGCCGGACAGTATAAATATTACTGATCGATTTGATACCGATGATGCCGCTATTCATGCAGCCGCTAGCGGTATGGGCATGGTACTGAGTTCAGAATTCATGGCGAAAAAAGAATTGGAGATGGGTTATCTGGTTAAATTACCAATGTGTAAGCCATTAACAATAGGCGGTTATTGGTTAATTTCCTCTAATTATCCTAATACAGCCAGCAGACAATTTGAATCCTGGATATTTAAGAAATTCAGTTAATTGATTACTTTTTATTAGCGTTCGCGTAAGCGACAGACTACCACGGGCTTGTCCCGGCTCTTCAACACTATAACTCAATTCTGGGCTTGCCCGTGGCTGAATGAGTGTATATAGATTGAACATCGCTGCTCTATAAGGTGCGATGTTGATCGGATCAGCCTGAAAGGCTGTTACGGTAAGCACCCAGGGTTTAGCCGGGTTTTAGCAAAAATAATGAGGTTTCGGCACAAAGCCGGGGGAATCTATGGGACTGCTTAAAAAGCTTACGATTGATACAGTTAGTATTGGTCTATGCAGTTATATCCAAACGTCATTCTCCGCAGTAATACCACTTGTGGTTTCATCACCAGTATTCAAAACCCCACGAGGTTCAATCAGTAGCATTTTCACTTCCTTGTCAGCATAGGGTTTATGCTCTACTCCTCTTGGAACCACATACATTTCTCCCTCAGCCAGCTCAACAAAACCGTCGCGAAAATCGATTCTGAGGTTGCCTTCAAGGACAATAAATGTCTCGTCCGTATCCTTGTGCTGGTGCCAGATAAAATCACCTTCGATCTTAACAATTTTAAACTGATAGTCATTCATTTCGGCAATGACTTTGGGTTGCCATTGCTCATCAAAAAGGTTTAGCTTGTTTTTAAAGTTGATAGCGTTGTACTTCATTTTCCTCGGTCTTTTTTGACTCAGTAATTATGTATCTGATAACAGTCAGCTAAATTAAGCCGATTTAGCTTCAGCTTGTTTTATTGCCGAAGCTGCATTGATGGCGTTATTAATTGCTCGCAGCACTGCTGTCATAGAGGCTGTCATGATGTCACTGTCCAAGCCAACTCCGAAGTAATACTGATTTTCAACTTTGATCTGAATGTAGCAAGCCGCTTTAGCATCCGAGCCAGCGCCAATAGCATGCTCATGGTAATCAATTAAATTAAAACTCAGGTTGTAGTGTGTTTTTAACAGACTCACAAATGCTTCAATCGGACCCGAGCCAGAACCATTCAAGGTTTGTTCGGCTCCATCTTCTTGCTGAAGTCTAACGCTAATGGTGTCAGCCTGTTTTTGCACGTCTTGACTGATGGTGTAAGCAAGTAGAGAAAGTGGCTGGTCACAATCAATGTAAGTATCCTTAAAACTTTGATAAATAACATCGTTCGGCACTTCGGTTTCAGTTTCCTCCGAATGCTTTTGAATTACGTGAGAAAAATCGATTTGCAGGGCACGCGGCATTTTAAAACCAAAATCCTGCTCCATGATGTAAGCCACACCACCTTTACCGGATTGACTGTTTATACGAATCACGGCCTGATAATCACGATTAATATCTTTGGGATCAATTGGCAAATAGGCAATGTCCCACGCGTTGGCAGGATCATAATCATTCAAGCACTTACGGATTGCATCCTGGTGAGAACCACTGAATGCGGTAAAAACCAATTCACCAACATAGGGATGACGCGGATTTGTGTCGATTTGTGTGCAATATTCGGCACAGCGGCGAATTTCATCCATGTTAGCAAAGTTCAAACCCGAATCGATACCCTGGCTATACATATTCATCGCCATGGTAACAATATCAAGATTGCCTGTGCGCTCGCCATTACCAAATAATGTACCTTCAACTCGATCAGCGCCGGCCATTAAGCCAAACTCAGATGAAGCGATGCCAGTTCCGCGGTCATTATGCGTGTGCAGGCTGACAATTAAATTCTCTCTGTCTTTAAGATGACGGCACATCCATTCAATCTGGTCGGCATAAACATTGGGCGTGGTCATCTCGACTGTCGAAGGTAGATTGATGATGACCTTTTTATCGGTAGTCGGCTGCCAGACATCAATCACTGCGTTACAGATTTCTGCAGCATAGTCCATTTCAGTACCGGTAAAACTTTCTGGCGAATATTGGAAAGTCCAGTTAGTGCCGGGCTGTTTATCTGCATATTCCTTAACCCAACGGGCTCCCTGAACGGCAATGTTGGTAATTCCAGCACGATCCAACCCAAACACATGCTCACGCTGAACCGTTGAAGTTGAGTTATATACATGAACAATCGCATTCTTACAGCCTTCGAGGGCTTCATAAGTTCGTTCAATTAAATGTTCCCGGCATTGCACCAAAGCTTGAATGGTCACATCATCAGGAATGCGGTTTTCTTCAATAATCATGCGAGTGAAATCAAAATCAGGCTGTGAAGCCGCTGGAAAACCGATTTCAATTTCCTTAAACCCAATTTCGATCAGCAAATCCCAAAGTCGTGATTTTTGTTCCACATTCATGGGTTCAACCAGCGCTTGATTACCATCACGTAGATCAACACTGCACCAGATTGGCGCCTTGTTAATGACTTTGTCTGGCCAGGTGCGATCAGGTAAATTCAGCGGTGGATAAGGCCGGTATTTACGGTGGTCAAAATTCTGTTTTGTGTTCACTGACATGATTCATTCCTAATGATGTTTAAGTTAAGGTTTAACTGTGGCGGTTAGGAACTGGCCGCCGGGTACCACAATCTAGACCCGAAGACCGATGAATAGGCCTAGGCTTAGCAGCAGTAAGAGGCTGGTAGTTAGGGAAAAAGTGTTGTTGATGGTATTCATGTTACTTGACCTTAGAATGTGTAAGTGCCCTTGAACTGCTTAGAGCAGGCCAAGTAGTAGAGTGTTGTTTAAGGACACTGTATTCATAGTTGTAATGCTAGTCCGTATTAGGATTTGTTGTCAAGTGGATAATGTCATTTCGCACCCTTCGAGTATAAAAGCTCTGCCGATAAATCTTATTAAGTTGGTTATAGGTTAACCCAAATGGTGGCTTGGGTTAATGATCAAGCAGTATTGGCGAGATCCCTCCGTGTCGGTCGGGATGACAGATCTTTAGGTCGGGGTGACACCTTTGATGTCACTTTTTAAGCCGATGCAACCCAAGAATAATTATTCCAGCTATCAGCCCCCACAGAGCGGAGCCAATTCCAAACAAGGTTAACCCTGACACTGTCACAACAAACGTGACTACAGCAGCTTCGGTTTGTTTTGCATCACCGCTTAAGGCCGATTTGAGTGAACCTTTTAAGGGGCCGAATAAAGCCAGTCCTGCAAATGTAGTAATTAACACAGCCGGTAAGGCCAGCAAAAATTCGACAAAAGCTTGGGCGAATAATGCAAACAAAACATACATCAAAGCGTAAACAGGTCCGACTTTCCAACGTTCGTTTGAATCAGAATGACAAGACTCACCAGAACAAATCGATGCTGTAATTGCGGCTAAACAAACGCCGTGGGCTGCAAAAGGCGCAAACAGTAACGACACTAGCCCAGTGGGAATAATCGATCCAGCGGGTGAAAAAGTATAGTTGTCAGCTTTAAGAACGGCCAAACCAGTTAGATTTTGAGAGGCCATAGTGATAAAGAAAAGTGGTACACCTAGGCCAATTAAAACCGGTACTTCAAATGTGGGTTGAACCAGCGTTAAGGTTGACAGGCTCACGGAACAACAATCTTCTGCCAGTTGTCCTGTAAAGATACTCATGACTATGCCGACTATTAAAATGGTTGGAACAGCTAATGCCAAACTCCAAAGTTGGACTATAAAAAATAAAATTACGAGAGTGAGTACAAAGATAGGAGCAATTTGAGCCGCGCCAATGACATCCAAGGCAAATTTAATCAAAATACCCGCCAACATGGCTGCGGCCACTGTGGTTGGAATTCGTTTCATTAAATCACTCAATGGTTTGATGGCCATGGTGATAATGATTAACAGCGCGGCCAAAACAAATGCCCCTACGGCTTGTTCAAGATTGATAGATTCCGAATAGGAGGCAATCAAAGCTGCCCCGGGCGTTGACCAGGCTGTAATAATTGGCATGCGAAAACGCCAGGTTAAGTAAAAGCTGGTTAAAGCAATACCGATGCACAGCGCTGTAATCCAGGAGGAAGTCTGAGCAGGGTTAGCGTTTACAGCTTCAGCTGCTTTCAAGATCAATGCAACTGAACCGGCAAAACCAACAAACGCGGCCGTCACTGCAGCAGAGATAATTGATCCTGGAATTACTTTGTTCATCTGGCAAATTCTAAATCGTTTTTTAGTTTAGATGCGAAGATATTCTGGCATATACTCAGCGGATGAATATTCTCAGAACGCAATAATGCGATCAATTTATTTATTCGCAATATTAATTGTAATGGGTGTGTCCTGGGGTGCGACTTTGCCTTTGATGAAGATTGCAGTATCTACAGGACACCAGCCATTAGGAATAATCGTTTGGCAATTATTAATAGCCGCGGTCTTATTGACTGTTTACTGTTACCTTAAAAAGATTAGACCCAGAACAGATCGGCGGACATTAATCTATTACTTAATGATAGCCTTGCTAGGGACCTTGTTACCAAATAGCTTTTCGTTTTTCGCTATCAGGCATATCCCGGCCGGTGTGTACTCGATCATTATTGCCAGTGTACCCATGTTCGCTTTATTGATTGCATTAAGTTTACGTCTAGAATGTTTTTCTATGGTTCGCATGTTGGGAGTTCTGCTTGGCATCAGTGCAATTGTTTTGCTGATTGGCCCGAATACCAGTTTGCCCGATCCCCAAAAAGCAATATTCGTTCTGGTTGCGTTAATGGCGCCTTTTTTCTATGGTTTAGAGGGTAATTACATCGAGACTCAAAGTCACCATAACTATGATCCAGTAGCGACAATATTCGGAGCGTCCATCATTGGAGTATTGTTAGCCGTACCCTTGGCTTTAGCAACTGGATCTTGGGTTGATTTAACAAAAAGCTTCGGGCCACCGGAAATTGCGTTGGTCAGCGCTGCATTTATACACACAGTTGTTTATGTCAGTTTTGTATGGGTTGTAAGTGTTAGTGGAGCAGTATTTGCTTGCCAAGTGGCTTATATTGTGACGATTTCTGGCGTTTCTATCAGCGCGATTTTTTTGGGAGAGACGTATTCCGGGTGGGTCTGGGCCGCATTAGTTTTGATGCTTTGTGGGTTAGCCATGGTACAGCCCAGGGATATTGGGTCGCAGCAGTCCGTGAAACAATCTTCATGAATATCTAATTCTCCACATAATGAGCACAACTAAGACTGATTTTAAGAAAAGTAAAATTCTTTGCTGGGGGCTACTTTTACTTTCAGGAATTTTATACGGCTCAACGTTTTCCTGGATGAAAGTGGCAGTGATAAACGGTGCAAACCCGCTAGGTAGTGTTTATTGGTTTACACTAATTGCAACACTTATACTTGGGATGGTTATTTGTTTTACAAACAAAATAAAATCGATTGATCTGAGTTTTCTAAAAATCTGTCTTATTTGGGGGTTGATAAGCGTTGTCATACCGAACCTTTTTTTCTTTTTCTCAGCACAACAATTACAAGCTAGCTTGATTGCATTATCGATAGCGTTGGTGCCGATTTTGACATTGATCGGAGCGTTAATCTTACAACGTGAAAAATGGACAGTAAGTCGAGCATTGGGTATCAGTTTCGGAGCAGTTGCAGTAATTTTGATATTTCTGCCTGAGATGGTCCTTCCAAAAATGGGTGACTCGCTTTACTTGTTACTTATAGTCATTGCTGCCGGTTGTTATGCATTAGAGCATTTATTTATCGAAGCGAAAATTCCGCAAAGTTCCGATTTGGTGGGTTTGTTATTCCTGGTATTTGCTTCAGCGACTGTGATTTTGACACCGATAGTTATATTAACCCGGACTTTCATCGTCCCTTCATGGCCTTTGGGGCCAATGGAAATTTCAATTTTATCCGTAGCGTTAATTACTTTACTCGATTACTTTTTAATTACCAAGTTGATCCTCTGGGCAGGTCCAGTTTTCACCAGCCAAGCGGCTTACATCGTAACGGTTGCAGGGATAGGGTGGGGCGTGTTGATTTTCCAGGATAGGCATTCGATTTGGATTTGGCTTGCGATATTCATTTTGCTGATTGGACTGACGCTGGTGCAGCCCAGGGATATAAAAACTAGAAAAATTGATTCGATATCTTAATTGCTACCCCCTCTAACTCCCCATGAAAGGGGAAGAACATTTAATTCTGAACAAAGGCTTCCTCCCCTATCAGGGGAGGCTAGGAGGGGTATCGGCAACTATTCAGGGTATGACTTGTCGGATTTGCAAGGACAGCATTCATCAGGAAGCTGAATAACTCGGTTGAAAATGATAAAGTAAGTCCATACTACTGTATCTCTTGTCATTGTTAGTGGGGGTAGGTGTAGTAATCACAACCACTGCAACGGCTCCTCATTTATATTCGCTGCCTGCTCCCTGAGACTTAAAATATGATTTTCCCAGCATTGTTGTTCGTTAAACCAGGGGAAGGCCTTGGGGAAAGCCGGATCAGCCCAACGCCTGGCCAGCCAGGCATGATAACAAATTAATCGCATGGTTCGAAGTGCTTCCAGCAAGTGAAGTTCACGTGCATCAAAATCACAAAACTCGCTATAACCCTCGAGAATCTCACTTAGGCTTCGAGTTTGATCAGCCCGGTCACCGGACAAAAACATCCAAATATCTTGTGCTGCGGGGCCGCTGCGTGAATCATCTAAATCAACAATATGTAAGTTTTCATCTCGGACTAAAATGTTGCTCGGATGACAATCACCATGCAGTCTTAAAGTCTGAGTCTCTCCCGCGCGTTCGAAAGACCAACTGATCTGATCTATGAGGTTGTCTGTCAGGCTAACGTAAGCCTCGATCAAATCCGCTGGAATAAAACTGTTCTCTAGTAAATAGTTCTTAGACTCAATCACATAACTTTCAAGTGTGATTTGCGGTCGATGCTTAAAATCTTTAGTTTTTCCAACAGCGTGGATTCTACCCATAAACTGGCCGATCTGATAAAGCTGATCGAGGTTATCGATTTCCAGGGCATAACCTCCTTTGCGCTTGAACAATGCAAAACGAAAATGGTCATGGTGAAAAAGTGAATGGCCATTAGAGTTTTTAATGGGTGTCACTATTGGTATTTCACTGTCAGCCAGCTCAAATGAAAATTCATGCTCCTCAAGAATACATTCATCACTCCAACGATGAGGCCGATAAAACTTGGCAATTAAGGGTTGTGCATCTTCGATACCAACTTGATAAACCCGGTTTTCGTAACTGTTTAAAGCAAGCAACCGGCCGTCACAGAAATAACCCAGACTTTCAACTGCTGTAATGATTTCATCAGGGCCTAGCTGTTGGAAGCTGAGTTGGGCTTGGTCGTTATTAGACATGGCTTATTAATTCGGTCATTGCGAGCACCCATTCGGGTATAAAGATGCTCCTATTACGAGCAGTCGTGGCAATTAATGTATAGTAGATTGCCGCTGAAATTTATCCCTAAATCAGGCCCGAGCAGTGATAAGAAGATCCTCAAGTCGCTTCGCTCCTCAGGATGATACATTGTGCGTGTCACTCGCTTTTATTAACCGAAAACAAACCTGTAGCAACACCAAGGCCAATATAAACAGTACTGGAAAAGTATTTTTGAATACGGGCAACACGTTGGGTTTCAGTCAATAATTGTTTTAGCGAGCCGGCAACCAGGGCATATAAACTGTCACTTGTCAGCGCCAACAAAACAAAAATCATCCCTAAGATAAGAAACTGCATCGTCACAGAACCACTAGCTGGGTTTACAAATTGTGGAAGAAACGCCAAAAAGAATATGGCAGTTTTGGGATTAAACAGGTTGACAATAAATCCCTGCCAAAACATTTCCCGAAGTTTCATCGGCTCAACCGAGATATCATTAATTACGGCCTGCTTAGAGAAAAGTGTCTTAATACCTAAGTAGATTAAATACACTGCTCCTATATATTTGATAATGTTAAACATTAAGGCACTTTTTAACACCAAAGCCGATAGACCAAGAGCAGCCAAGATCACATGTACTATCCCGGCAAGTCCTATTCCCAAAGTCGAAACCAGTCCGGCAATTCGGCCTTGTTCCAGGCTGCGAGCGATAATAAACAGCACCGCCGAGCCGGGAATGATCGCTAAGGTGATTGACGCAGCCATAAAAATGAACAATGAAGTTGTGTCGAACATTGATAAACTCAGTTTTTAATTGCCAGCAGTTTAAAGGATTAAACGATCTTCTGATAGTATCTCAAGCATGAATTCTCAAGCCGAAATCAATCAGCGCAAAACTTCGATCGATGTGCTTAGGGGGTTTGCCTTGCTAGGGATTTTATTAATGAATATAGCTAGCTTTGCTATGCCTGATGCGGCTTATTTCAATCCCCTTGCGTATGGTGATCTGTGGTCGAATCAGTTCATTTACGGTTTAACACATGTGTTTGCCGATCAAAAGTTTATGGCCTTGTTCTCTATGCTGTTTGGGGCTAGCGTGATATTAATGACTTCAAAAATTGAAGCTAAAGGACAAAGTCCCTTTAAGAATCATTTTGTTCGTAATGCCTGGTTATTCGTTTTCGGTTTGCTGCATGGTATTTTTATTTGGGTGGGTGATATTTTGCTGGTCTATGCACTGCTGGCATTCCCGTTATATTTTTTACGCAAATTGCCAAGTAAATTACTAATCCTTCTAGGGTTAATAATTTTTTTCATCCCGACAATGTTTGGTTTTTTTGAGCAGCCTGAGATGTGGAATTATGATTCAGATAGCAAACAGACACTGGCGGATTATTGGCAGCCTTCTGAAACTATTATTGCAGCAGACCTGACAATCTTCAGAAGTAATTATTCGGCACAACTAGCATATCGTCTTGGCGGAGGTGACTATCCAGATAATAAGGGACAGGAATTAATTGATTTCATGCTAATACTTGATGCCTTTAGTCGTGCTCTGGGGATGATGTTGATTGGCATGGCATTGTTTCAGCTTGGCGTATTAACTGCCCAATGCAGTCGGAATTTATATCGGCGGATGCTTACCATTGGACTTGTCGTGGGTTTGCCTGTGGCAATAATCGGCTTAGTGCTTAGTGCTAAATTCAATTGGCAATGGCAATATGGCATTCTTATAGGCCGAATTCCCAACAATATTGCCACCCCTTTTATTGCCAGTGCGTACCTTGCGGCAATCATGCTCTGGTGTCAGAGTTCATTTTGGCCAGCTTTGCGTGAAAAACTGGCCGCAGTCGGCCGCACCGCTTTTACCAATTACATCGGGCAATCAGTTATTGCAACCTTTATATTTTATGGTTTTGGTTTAGGTCTTTATGGCAGTATGGATCGTTGGCAATTGTTACTGATTATTTTATTGATCTGGAGTGTTCAGTTATACAGCAGTCATTGGTGGTTACAAAATTTTGCCTTTGGACCGTTGGAATGGCTGTGGCGTTGTTTGACTTACTTTAAATTGCAGCCTTTGAGGAAAAAGACTGGCTGAATTCCAGATTCGTGTTAGTCGCTAAAGTTTTAAATCGTATAATTCCGGATACCCGAAAGCACCTGGTGCCCCGCCAGTGTGCAGGAATACAATATTTTCACCTGGCTCGAATCTATTTCGTTTAATCAAATCAAACATGCCGGCCATGGCTTTACCGCTGTAAGTTGGGTCGAGCAAAATACCTTCGTATTTACCGGTATTGGTGATCGCTTCAATGGTTGCTGGATTCAAGCGGCCATAACCAGGCTCCAAAACGCAATCGTCAACCAGAATATCCGATTCATCTATGAGATTAGGATCGTCCATCATTTGTGCAACTTCTTGGCAACGTTTAAGTAAACGAGGTTTTTGCAATTCAGCACTACGTCTGACACAAATACCGTAAACCTTGGCTTGGCAATTTAATGCTCGCAATCCACACAACAGACCGGAGTGAGTTGAGCCACTGCCAGAGGCAATGATTACGGCATCAAGTTGGATTTCACCAAGTTGTTTGAGTAATTCCTCCGCAACCAGAGCATAGGCAAGTGCACCAAGCGGAGCATGATTTGGTGCAAGCGGAACCACATAGGGCGTTCGACCTTGTACAGCTAATTCATCAGCACGTTCATAAAGCGCTCGATCTGCACCTTCTTCATCTTCGCCTACGGGATATTTGTGCACAGTAGCTCCCATCATGCTTAATAGAAATGGATTACCGGATTGATAATATTCTGTGGGGCGATCCGCTACCCGCTCTTCTAATTGCACTTCGGCTTGCATACCCAGCTTATGTGCTGCCGCAACTGTCATCCGTACATGATTGGATTGAATTGCGCCGGTGGTCAATATTGTATCGGCATTTTGTGAAACGGCTTCACCCAGGTAGAACTCAAGCTGGCGAGCCTTGTTACCACCCATTGCCAGGCCTGTGCAGTCGTCACGCTTAATCCATAAATTGATTTCAGGTTCTGTAGCTGAATAGTATCTGGATAAATTATTCATGCGCTCCAAAGGGGTAGGGGCATGGGCCAGTTGTACCCAGGGATATTTTTCCGTTAACTTTTTACTTAACACCGAAATCCTCAATAAACCCAAAATCTTTGTTGAAGTACACCATAGTACTGATCTTTTGTGAATATAAAGTTGACATTTGTTAGCTTTACTTATGCTTGATTTATGCTAATTTAGCGCCAAATTTAATAGACGTTTCAATAAATATTTAAACCAACGTTTGGAGTAAGTAAATGAGGGTATTGTCTTACGGAATTATGATTATCGCGCTCGGTGTTTGGGGTTGGGTCAATGCGCAAGAAAGTCAGGATCATACGCAGCATAATCATTCAGAGCACAAGCATGATCATAAGCACCATGCAAAAATAGAAACATCCGGATTACAAGCGGTGCCAAGTGTAAAGCTTGAAATCCTCAAAGATTCTGCTGCCGGCTGGAATCTGCACCTGGTCACTGAGAACTTCACTTTTGCACCTGAAAAAGTTAATCAGGTTGCAAACGGAACCGAAGGTCATGCCCATGTTTATGTTGATGGTAACAAAGTCGCTCGTGTTTATGGTCCCTGGTATCATTTATCAGGTCTGACCGTCGGTTCACATATCATTCGTGTTTCACTTAATGCCAATGATCACAGTGAATTTGTGTTGAACGGTAAGCCGATTGAGGCAATTGTTGAGGTCATAGAGGAGTAGAGTTTAGTGGTTGTTGAAGAAAACACAGTCGTTCGATTTCATTATGAGTTGTCAGAAGTGACTAGTGATGGAAATCAGTTTCTTGAAAAAAGTCACGCTGATGAAGCGATGGCTTATTTGCATGGCAAAAGTGCAATCATCACGGGCTTAGAAAAAGAAATGCAAGGAAAACAATCCGGAGATGAATTTGAGGTTACTGTAAATCCTGAAGACGCCTATGGAGATCGTGACGACGCTGCTAAACAGCGAGTTCCGATAAAGCATTTATTCCAGAAAAAAAGGCTAAAGCCTGGGATGGTGGTTTCGGTCAATACTCAAGATGGGCCACGCGAAGTCGTTATTGAGAAGGTTGGCAAGTTCAACGTTGATGTCGATACTAACCATCCCCTGGCAGGAAAAACCCTGCACTTCAAAATCAAAATAGAAGAAGTTCGCGAAGCCACTGCCGAAGAAATCGCGCATGGCCATGCACATGGACCCGGTCCCGGTGGACATCATCATTGATGACATAAGTACTGTTATCCTGAGGGATCTAATTATTAAATCTTAGCAATAAGCTTTTAGAATCATATCTGCCCCTTTTTCGGCCACCATCATGGTTGGGGCGTTGGTGTTGCCAGAAGTAATGTTAGGAAAGATCGAAGCGTCAACAACACGTAAACCTTGCAGACCATGAACTTTTAAGTTTTGATCGACAACTGAATCATTAGCACTCTTGCCCATTTTGCATGTACAAGTTGGATGAAATATAGTATCTGACCGTTCGCGCAAATCATCGATGAATTCATCATCCGTACTTACTTTCTCACCAGGTAAGATTTCTTCTTCAATGATTCTTTGAAGTGCATCAGTTTGGCTCATCTTCCGAATAAACTTTGCGGCTTGAAGAAGTTCCTGAATATCTTCCTCAGTTCCTAAATAGTTTGGGTGAATGACTGGAGGTTCGTTAGCGTCCTTTGAGCGAATAAATAACTCACCACGACTACTCGGCCGACATTGCGAAATTCCTATATTGAAGGCTGAGAAATCGTCCAGCTGTACGGTTGGACGAGTCCCTTTTTTCGCACCTAACCAACTCATGGCTTGAAAATAAAGCTGTATATTTGCATGTTCACGTTCAGGGCTGGATTTAAAAAACCCACCCGCCTGATTAACACTTAAAGCCAATGGTCCTTTACGTGTTAGGAAATATTTAACTCCAGCTTTGGCCAGGTTAAAGGCCCCACGAAACTCATCATTTAGCGTTGGAATTTTGCTTTTGTAAAAATAGCTCGTGCCGATATGATCTTGTAGATTTTGACCAACTGCTGGCAGGTGGGTTTGAACATCGACCTCAAGCTGCTTTAATTTTTCACCGTCACCAACACCTGATAATTGCAAAAGCTGTGGTGAGCCGATTGCACCGGCAGAAAGTATAATTTCTTTGTTGGACTGAATGGTTTCGGTTTGACCTTGATGGTTGAATTGAACAGCGCTAGCCTTAACGCCATCAAAAACAATTTTTTCGACTAGGGCATCTGTAATTACAGTAAGATTTGATCTTGATTTCACTGGCTTCAGATAACAAACAGCGGTGGACATTCGGCGTCCATTAGCGGTATTGATCTGATAAAAACCAACACCTTCCTGGATCGCACCATTAAAGTCAGGGTTGAGTTTTAACCCTAATGATTGAGCAGCTTCAATAAAGTATTGATTGCTGGGATGCATTTGCGAATCGGTTTTACTGACTGTTATCGGGCCGCCTGTCGCACGCCATTGATCAGATCCCGCTAAGTTGTTTTCCAGTTTTTTGAAATAGGGTAAAACATCTTCGAAACCCCAACCTGGATTACCGGCATCGCGCCAATCATTGAAATCCTTAGCCTGACCACGGATAAAAACCATTGCATTAATCGAACTTGACCCACCAAGTACTTTTCCACGTGGCCAGTAACTACTGCGGTCATTCATCGAATCCATGGTCTCGGTGGTATACATCCAGTTGACTTTGGGGTCGTAATAAATTTTCCCGTAGCCAATTGGCATGTGAATCCAGGGACTTTTGTCTTTGCCCCCAGCCTCAATCAACAAGACCTGATATTTGCCATTTTCACTCAAACGATTGGCTAACACACAGCCAGCCGAACCCGCACCAACGATGATGAAATCATAATTCTTTGAATGATTGGTCATGTGATTGCTTAACCTGCTCTAAAAAATCGCAAACGTCTTGGGCGTTGACTTAAGGTAATTATCACTCCTGAGATAATGATCAATGTCACACCAGCTAGCATCAATAAAGTTGGAAATTCCTTCCAAAATATTATCCCTAGCATCAGCGCGACGAGAATACCAAAATATGAAAAAGGAGCGATAAAAGACAATTCGCCTTTGCGCATAGCCGTTACTTGGCTGAAGAATCCACAACTCAGTAACACGGCTGAAACCGCTAATGCCATGACATTGGAAAATGCTACCGGCTGCCAGTCAAATACTGATAACACCAATCCAGTCAAGGTCACCATTAAAACAGTGGCTAAGGTGATATGAATGGAACTCAGCTCGGCAGGAATCTTTCGGGTAAAAATATCACGGGTAGCAACAAATGTCGCCGTCATTAAAGGCAATATCATCACAGGATTAAATTCACCAGCAAAAGGATTAGTGACCAGGGTGATGCCAATAAAGCCGATGAAAACAGCAATCCAGCGTTGAGCCACGACATTTTCTTTGAGGATTAATGCAGCCAGCAAAGTTGAAAGTATCGGCGCAGTCCAGGCCAGGGTGCTTACGGTTGCAATCGGTAATAATGACAGTCCGGTGATAAAGCACAAAGTGGCACACATTTCACAAGCCCCTCGTCCCAGGTTTATTCTAGAAAAGGCCAGTTTGGGAAAGATAGGCTGTTTTTTGAATTTCAAAATACAGATAAAAAACAAACTGGCAAAACAGCCGCGAATAAATAACACCTGACCGATACCTAACGATTCAGTCATGGTTTTCATGATGGCATCATTTGAGGAGATGAAGGTCATCGCCAGCATGATTAATAGAGCCGCTTTGATGTTGTCAGACATTGTTTACCCCCTCTATCTCCCCCTACAAGAGGGAGAACAAAAACATTCGGTTATTAACCTGAGTTCAATTATTTGTGAGGTTGCCATTTTCATTACTGCTGTTTGCTATAGCTGCTCTTGGAAGGAAGAGCCTATTTTTCCTCCCCTTTTAGAGGAGGCTAGGAGGGGTAATAAAATTATCACTAAATCAAAAATCCGCCCGACCAGGCACACGCGGAAAAGGAATCACATCGCGAACATTACTCATGCCAGTGATATAGCTGACCAGGCGTTCAAAACCAAGCCCGAATCCAGCATGAGGGACAGTGCCATAACGACGTAAATCTAAAAACCAGTTATATGTTTCCAAATCTAATCCATGATCCTCCATTCGTTTTTTCAAGACATCAAAGCGTTCTTCACGTTGTGAACCACCTATAATCTCACCTATGCCTGGCGCTAATACATCCAAGGCTGCAACAGTTTCACCACCATCATTCAAGCGCATATAAAAGGCTTTGATCTCAGTTGGATAATTTTTAACGACCACAGGAGATTTAAAATGCTCTTCACTCAAGTAACGCTCATGCTCAGTTTGCAAATCCACTCCCCACTCGACAGGGAATTCGAATTCTTTGCCTGAAACTTTGAGGATTTCAATGGCCTCGCCATAGTCCACTCGATTAAATGGCTCGGTCAAGAATTGCTCCAATCTTTCAATCGCGGTCGATTCAACCCGTTGAGCAAAAAATGCCATATCTTCCGCACAATTTTCCAAGACGAACTTGAAGATATATTTAAGGAAGTCCTCGGCCAAATCAGCTAAATCATCCAGATCGGCGAACGCGATTTCAGGCTCTATCATCCAGAATTCAGCCAGATGACGCGAGGTGTTGGAATTTTCAGCACGGAAGGTTGGACCAAAGGTATAAACCTTGGACAGAGCCAGACAGTAGGCCTCAACATTTAATTGTCCTGAAACGGTTAAAAATGCTTCCTGGCTAAAAAAGTCCTGGTGAAAATCAATCTCACCCTTGTCAGTTTTTGGCAGATTCAGCAAATCCAAGGTGCTGACCCGGAATAAATCTCCCGCACCCTCGGCATCGCTGGTGGTAATAATTGGTGTGTTAATCCAGCAATAACCGTTTTCACTAAAATAAGAGTGAATTGCCTGCATGGTCGCGTGTCGTACTCGTGTCACCGCACCAAAAGCATTGGTACGAGGTCGTAAATGAGCAACTTCACGCAAAAATTCAAAGCTATGGGGTTTAGGTTGAATAGGGTAAGTTTCCGGATCATCCACCCAGCCCAGAACTTCGATCTGACCAGCCTGAATTTCCAACTTGGGGTTTTTGCCGCCTCCTTCAACCAATGTGCCGCAGCACACTACGGAACAAGCTGTACTCAGATGAAGAATCTCATTTTCATAGTTAGCTAGTGTGTTGTCAGCTACTACCTGAATTGGATCAAAGCACGAGCCGTCATGGACATTAATAAATGAAAAACCAGCTTTGGAATCACGCCGGGTGCGTACCCACCCTCTAACCGTAATCACATCTCCAGCTTTTCCGGCAATAGCCTGTCTAACAGAAACAACCTTGGAATCATTCATAGTCTTTGCAATGATTTAAAAGCTGTAAATATAGCTCTAAATGGTTGTGACTTAAAAGTGATATTCTATATTTTGAATACCGGTCCGGTCACTGATTTACCTATAAAGCACAGTAGGTTTCACATTGTTATGTCCAAGCAGTTGTTAAACCGTTTGGGTGTTATACCCGTTAATCTGTAATTTCATGTAATCGAAACAAAACAACCATTAAAAATCTTAAAAATCCACTAGAATTACTACAGTGCTGTTAACGAGGTTCTATCCATGAAAAAACAAATTTTGATTAACCGATTAGCCATAATCTGGACCCTGTTTACTCTGCTATTGAGTCACAATAGTTTTGCCGATTGTAAGCTTAATACTGAAATTAAAGACGCTGGCTTGGATGAGATTGAAAAATTCTATCAGGACCAGCAAAAAGAGGTTGTGACTTTTGTTGGTTATTCTGGTGCAGGATATGAAGATGAACAAGCCATGTTGGAGACAGCAAAGACGGTGCTCACAGATTTTAATCCACAACTCACCATTGTTAACATTGGCGCTACTATAGATGGGATTGGCGCTGTTTATGAACAAGCAAAACAACTTGGCTTTGTAACCACAGGCATCGTCTCAAGTCAGGCAAAAGAATATAAGGCTGAATTATCGCCCTGTGTTGATCATGTGTTTTATGTTCAAGACGATAGCTGGGGCGGATTTTTGGGTGGCACAACTGAGCTTTCGGACACCTCCACGGCTATGGTGAATAACAGCGACGTTATGATTGGGATAGGTGGCGGGCAGGTTGCAGCAGATGAGTTAACAATGGCCAAGCAATCAGGAAAACAAATACTTTTTTTCTCAGCCGATATGAACCACCAGAAAGCACGCGACAAAGCTAAAAAGAAGGGGTTACCTGAGCCGATGGATTTTTCCGGTGCAGCAGGACAGCAATTTACAGGAGAGCAAAATTAGTTTTTTTAAATAGATAAATTTGAAAAATATAGACAACTGCTACCTATATACAGGTCAACTTCAGTCGCTATCGAGTGGACTTTTAACGCCTTGGCCTCCTTTATTCAATACATGCGTATAAATCATGGTTGTTTGCACATTTGAGTGGCCTAACAATTCCTGCACAGTACGGATGTCATAACCATTTTCTAATAGATGAGTGGCAAAAACTGTGCCTGAAGGTATGACAAGGCACACGTTTATTTAAGATAAAAATCGTGCCACGGAAGCTCCGTCCAGGTATTTAGGATGTGTCTTATTGTGGAAATAAATATAACGACGAATCCAATGGATATAAGTTCGCTCTGTAGTCAGCGCATAATGCTTATAGCGTAGACGATTGCGTACCTGATCAAGTAACTTTGGAGAATTCATTTTGCTTGCTTGCAAAAGGGTCCATTTTTGTTGATATTTGAACATTAACAGTAGTTGGTTATGAATGTGTTATTGAAAAAGCAAAGTGGACATTATTGATATTAGGGAAAAAGGGACCGAAAAAGGTATAATATCATGATAAATAAACGAAAAATCCGATTTAATGTTCAGTTCCCTATAATTTATTATGGAACTGTCAGTTCCTTATCCTACTGTTAGCTGCCTGAAAAAATAGGAGAAAGAATGAATGAAATCAAATTAGACCATTGTGTTATTCATATTTCGGATTGGGAAGTTTCAAATAAATTTTACTCTGAAGTAATGGGAGCTGAATTAATCCCAATTGGAAATGGTTACTCTTATCGTTTTGGAGCAACTCAATTAAACTGTCATGGTCCAAATGTACACGGAACACCAGTAGCAAAACTACCCGTGCAACCGGGAGGAAGTGATTTATGCTTTATTTGGCCGAAGAAAATTGAAAGTGCTATCGAACATTTAAAGAGCAACGCTGTTGAGATTGAAGTAGGGCCAGTAGAAAGATTTGGCTCAAAAGGGCTTGGAACAAGTGTTTATTTCCGTGACCCAGATGGAACACTTCTTGAGTTTATTTCATATGAATCAGACAGCTAACAAACCAATGCAGCCGACCATCAAACCCGTCACTTTGTTCCGTGTTTGTGTCGGCTGAGTTCAAACGTTAGCTATTCATAGATCTGTGTTGTTCTATAACTACAATGTAGTTATAATATTTATAAGAATGAACTGAAGTTTGAATGGGATAAAAATAAGAATAAATCCAATCGGAAAAAGCACAATATTTCATTCGAAGAGGCAGTAACAGTATTTGCTGATGAGCTTGCCCGGTTAATTCCAGACCCTGACCATTCTGAAGGTGAAGAACGGTTTATATTGATGGGAATGAGTTCAAAACTTCGGATATTAACTGTGTGCCATTGTGAAAGGGATGTCGATACTATTCGCATCATTTCAGCTCGAAAAGCTGATAAATCAGAACGGAAACAATATGAAGGTTACTAATTATGCGTAAATTATATGATTTTTCAAAATCGGTTAAAAACCCCTATGCGAAGCGATTGAAGAAGCAAATTACCATTCGTATAGATGAAAAGACCATTGCTTATTTTAAAGAGATGGCTGAAACGAAAGGTATACCCTATCAAAGTTTGATTAACCTTTATTTACGGGATTGCGCCAATGAGCAAAGAGAACTAAAAACAACATGGCAATAAGAACAGCTAACAAGCCAATGCAGCCGACCACGAAACCCGTCACTTCGTTCCGTGTTTGTGTCGGCTAAGTTCAAACGTTAGCAGGATACCTAATCATGGTTAAAAAATTGGAAATTCGAGAAATAAAGAAAAGTGAACATACGTTTCTTGGAGAGCTGATGGTTGATGTCTATTCCAGGCTCGAAGGATTTCCCAGCCCATCTGAACAGCCCGATTATTATAAGATGCTGAGGAATATAGGAAGCCTCAATGAACAGGGACATACAAAGGTACTTATAGCCGAGGCACCGAATAAAAGGGTCGTTGGGGGTGTGGTCTATTACGATGACATGTCTATGTATGGATCGGGAGGGACCGCAACACAGGAGAAACATGCTTCCGGGATTCGCCTAGTATGTGTCGACCCCAACTCAAGAGGTATCGGTATCGGAAAGGCATTAGCTAAGGATGTATTAAATTAGCTGAAGCTAGTGGAAATAACCAGGTAATTCTACATACAACTCAGGCAATGGAAGTTGCCTGGAATATGTATACAAAATTAGGATTTGAGCGTTCTACTGATCTGGACTTCTCTCAGGAAGGTTTTCCTGTATTTGGGTTTAGATTGTTGTTACATAGCGAATAAGCATCAATGAATCCCGCTAACATGCCAGTCCAACCGACCACTAACGCGTCGGTTGACTTCAAACGTTAAGTGCAGTTTTGATTAAGAAAATATGGATAGTTGTCCAAAATGTGCAGGTCAAATAGTCTTATTGAAACCCCAGGAGGCAGGTTTCTTTAGATTCGTCGGTGCTTATTTTTTTGGTGACCTAGGATTTTGGATTGTAATTGGAGTATTAGCCTCTGTAGGCTTACTAGTTAATCTAGTAGCCGCTGTTATCGGAACTTTAGTTTTTATTTTAATATTTTTTGTCCTGACACAACCGATTAATGTTTATCAGTGCACAAATTGTAATAAAAAATTTAAAAGTATGGGCAAGCGTAAAAGTGAAACTTAAAGAAACTGCACATAACCAGCCAGCCCAGCCTACCGCTGACGCGTCGGTTGGCTTCAAACGTTAGGTGATGAAAAAATTAATTTTCACTATAGTATTTCTAAGTCCGATATTTTTAATGTCTTTTTCGGGCTGGTTGCCTTGGGGAGGTGCTCCTTGGTTTATTTTTGGTCCCGATAGAATACGGATTGAAAATAATAGCGATGTGCCCATAGAAAACGTACAAGCTGTTCATGAGCCAAGCGGTCAATTGCAATTTATTATTCAGATAAATTCTGGAGAGCAGAAAACTTTCCGATTTTGGAAAACACATGAATCTAGTTATATAGTAAAACTTACAATGAATGGACAAGTGTTTGAAGATGAATACCCATACGTTGAATATGGTGAGTGTGTTATTTTTTCTTTTGATGGATCAAAACTGTCAAGTCGTTTGGAGAGTGTATCTGATTTATGCTTTTGGATTTAACATCACCTAACAAGGCAGCCCAACCTACCGCTAACGCATCGGTTGGTTTCAAACTTTATATACATCTAAGAAAATGAAAAGAAATTGCCCAAATTGTAAAAACCATAGCGGACCCAAGAGCATCACTAATCGGGTTGCAATCTTAATTGTTGTGCTTGCTATTTTGATAATTTGTTTGGCTCCGATCTTGGTTGTAGAAGGAATAGTCGATTCAAGGAGTTACAGTTTTTATGTTGTTATTCTTCTTGTCCTGATGTTTTTTTCTCACGCATTCAGACCGCTAGAAACAAAGCAATCAATGAATGTATATAACAAGCCACGAAAGCGTACGCATAAATGCCGCCGCTAAGTTCAAACGTTATATGCTGAATTGAATGGAGAATACGATGAAGACCCATCATGGAAAGTGCTTTTGTGGACATATCCGCTACATCGTAAAAGGTAAACCTTCTTTTCCTCACTTGTGTCATTGTAATATGTGTCAGCATCTATCTGGTGCACCTGTCGTGAATTGGGTTACTTTTCCCCGCTCGTCATTTCAATTCGAGCAGGTAGAGCCTAAATATCATCGATCTTCGAAGAATACACAACGTGGGTTCTGCCCTGAGTGTAGTACACAAATCTGTGCGCTAGATGATGGTGACGATAATATTTTTATTACGGTCACCACCTTGGAAGAGAAAAATGATGAATGTTTCGTACCTGAATCAGAAAGCTTCAAAGAGTGTGCAATGTCTTGGACAAGTAGTGATGACTAGGTGGAATCCAGCATATAACAAGCCAGCCCAGCGTACGCGTAACTGCGCCGCTGGCTTCAAACGTTATACCTCCAGGTAATCTAATATGAAAAAAATATTCACGATTTTATTTCTTGCATTATCAGTTGGTTGTTCTTCTTCTGGAGTGAAAGACGAAAATATTCAATCTAAAGAAATATCCAAAGAAAAATGGATGTTTGCAATGAAAACCACATTTCCAGTAGCAATCTGTACCTCGGATCAATATTTTAGACAATGTTTTGAAGTCACTGAACTTGAATGCGAGGAAATTGCTAGTTCAAGTGCCCGTGTTTGTGCGGATGAACTAAACGATCAAATTCCAACCGTTTTAAAACCCGAAGACAAAGGATTTTGGGGTGGAGAGATTGGTAGATGTATAGGTAATGCCATAGAAGCAGCAAATTATAAAAAGAAAACATCAAACCCAAAATGTAAAGATGCTAGTCACTGGCTGTAGGTATAACAAGCCAGCTCAACCTACCTCTAACGCATCGGTTAGCTTTAAACGTTATAACTCTCTAAATATCAATGACTGGAAATAAAAAAGCAGGTGATCTTGGGGAAAAAGAAGTTGTTGAAAAAGTTTCTTGCCCAAATTGTGGCAAGAGACTGATGCAACTCCCGCCAAATTATCCTTTATATGATCTTCAATGTTCAAGTTGCTCCTTTAGAGCCCCAGTTAAAACGAATAAAAGTAAACCTAAAGATGAAATATTTAGAGCGGGTTAGGAAATTATGGATAAGGTTTTGAAATCTGGTTTCATGGTTCCACCATTGTTTGCGAATTTTAAATATAAAAAAGATGGAAAAGATTGGCAGAAGATTATTTTTATCCGTTTATACCCAAAATCAAGCTTGAAAAAAGACAACTGAGTTCAAAAGCAAAAAGAGCGAACTATAAAATGTTCAACTACAAAAGACTTTCAGAATTGTCAAATTTTGAGGTGTATGATGGAGAGTTATGACAAGGCAAGGCAGCGTACGCGTCACCGCGCCGCTGCTTTCAAACGTTCTCCAAGGATCCTTAGTGATGTAAAATAAAGGAATGAGTAGAGTTACCGATGTAGAAAGACAATTAATGCGGCTACCAGCTGCTGATAGGGAAAGACTAGCTCTTCGTGCTTGGGAAAGTTTGGTAAATGATACAAGTGCACAGTCTGATCCCGATATTGATATAGAAGGAATCGAATTAGCTTTGACCAGGGATGGTGAAATTAAGAAAGGAGCGAAAAAACCACTTTCTAAAGAGGAATTTCATCCAGATACAGTCGATGATCTGAATCGCGGTATTGATTTTTACGAACAAAAGCGCGAGGGGCTTGGTAATGAGTTCCGTATAGAACAATTAACAAAATAGAAGCTTCACCAAATCGTTTTCGAAAAGCCAAGGGAGAGATACGCCGTTGTTTTGTAAATCGATTTCCCTATTCTGTTCTCTACAGAATTGTGGAAAACAAATCGATTAGGATTTTGGTAATACGCCACCATAGACAAATTGAAAATTATGGGCTTAGGAGAACATAACAAGCCATTGCAGCGTACGCGTAAACGCGCCTCTGTTTTCAAACGTTAAAAGTCAAAATAGAAGTATTAAAAAGGTATAAATATAGTATAATAATTATACAGTGTATTTATTTGAATTCGATAAGAAGAAGAGCCAGGCGAATCTAGCCAAACATGGCATTGATTTCATTGAGGCTCAAAATATTTGGAATGATCCTGATTTTATTGAAGTTCAAGCCAAATCAGATGATGAACCACGCTTTATGGTCATCGGAAGAATCAGCGAGCTATATTGGTCTGGAATCATTACATATCGTAAAGAGAACATTCGAATTATCTCTGTGAGACGATCACGCCAAATCGAGGTGATGTTATATGAAAGCTAAAGATTTTGATAAAAAGTTTGATGAAAATAAAGTCGATGTCATAGATGAACTCGACTTAACTAAAATTAAGCGGCCTAACCAGTCGCAAAGGCGGGTTAATGTTGATTTTCCAACCTGGATGATTGATTCACTTGATAGGGAAGCTTCACGTTTAGGCGTGACTCGCCAGTCAATCATTAAAGTCTGGTTGGCGGAACGTCTTGAGAGTTCGACTTTTAACAAGTCACGGCAGTCGACCGCTGAAATCAAACGTTAGGCAACAGGAGAGTAAATGCCAATTACAGGTGAATGCTTCTGTGGGAGTATAAAGTATCAAATTGATGGTAAGCTTAAAGACGCAAGATCATGTCACTGTTCTCGCTGTCGTAAGGCATTTAGCTCACAAGCTTCAGCATATGCTCTAGTTGATCCGAGTGACTTTGAGTGGCTGCAAGGAGAGGAGCTATTAACCAGCTATGAATCACAACCAGGTTTCGGCTTGCGGTTTTGTCGTAAGTGCGGCTCAACACTATGTGGCACTTACAATAACACAGTGCATGGCGTTACTCTCGGATGCCTCAATGGCAGTCCAGACGTGGAAGTTGGTTACCATATTTATGTTGGGTCAAAGGCATCGTGGGAAGTGATTCCTACCGGTGTAAAAACTTATATAGAAGGTCCGCTGTAAAGTGCCTAACAAGGCAAGGGCGGACTGGCATACCGCCAGCCGCTGCTTGAGGCGTTATAAGACTTAACTTAAAACTTCAGGAAAAGATTGGAATGTAACATGACAGACTATATCGACGGATTCGTACTCCCCGTGCCCCGTGACCAGCTAAAGACATATAAAGAAGTTGTTGAAAAGGTTGCGGAGATCTGGAAGGAACATGGTGCACTTGATTACTCAGAGTTTGTTGGTGATGATTCTAGCTTGGAAGGCACTCGATCTTTTGCTGATGCTGCAAACGCAAATAAAGAAGAAGTTATCATCTTTGGCTGGGTTGTATTTGAATCTCGTGAGGTGCGTGATCTTGTAAATGAGAGAGTTGCAGCCGACCCAAGGATGGCTGATTTGATCAATCCACTGATTCTTGCACCGAGGCCGATTTTTAATGCACAACGGATGATGTATGGAGGGTTTCAGTTGTTAGTTCAATCATCTAATCAGAACGCCGTATAACAAGTCAATGCAGCCGACCACCAAACCCGTCACTTTGTTCCGCGTTTATGTCGGCTGAATTAAAACGTTATACGCCTTCAGGAATATGAAAGTTCGACCGCAAACAGAAGTAGACCTACCCGCTGTATACGAATTAAATATTTCAGCATTTGAAACCAATGCCGAAGCGGAATTAGTAGAGTCTTTAAGATGCAATGTAAGCAATCATATTTCTCTTGTCGCTGAAACGACAAAAAGAGTTGTGGGACACATTATGTTCACTCCAGTAGAGCTAGTAGGTTGTCCCTCCGCATATATTATGGGTCTTGCACCAATGGCGGTGAAAGATGAATTCCGTAATCAAGGAATAGGGAGTGCATTAGTTAAATCAGGCATAGAAGCATGTGCTGAGATTAAAACTGGCGGATTAGTAGTTCTTGGACATCCAAACTACTACCCTAAATTTGGATTCGAAGTGGCGTCAATGTTTGATTTATCATGTGAGTATGATGTGCCCGAAGAAGTTTTTATGGCCATGGAAATCAAGCCGAATTACTTTGCAAATAAATCTGGCGTAATCAAATACCATGAAGCTTTTGAAGGCGTATAACAAGTCAATGCAGCGTACGCGTAAACATGCCACTGGCTTTAAACTTTATGTGTTTAGGTTAATATCAAATTTTTAGGAGTAATAATGCACGTCGAAGGCAGTTGCCATTGTGGTTTGATTAAATTTCGTTCTGAGATAATTCCAGATGAAGTTGAAATTTGCCATTGTACGGATTGCCAAACTCTATCCGGATCTGCATTTCATACCATCGTGCCAGAGAAAGAGGGAACTTTCAAACTACTAAGCGGAGAGTTGAAGAAGTATGCGAAAACAGCCGATAATGGCACGATTCGAGTGCAGTCTTTCTGTCCTGAATGCGGTTCTCCAATCTGCTCGTCACCACCTGAGGGCACACCAGGAGTTTTGAGAATCAGAGTTGGCGTAATAAAACAGCGAGATCAACTAGTACCTAAAATGCAGTTCTGGACTCGTTCCGCTCAACCTTGGACTCAGGATATTTCGGACATGGAAAAAATTGAGACACAGTAGTTGTGCAAGTAACACATAACAAGCACATAAAGCCCAACAGTCCACCGTTCGCGTTGCTCGGCGCTGATACAGGGCGTTATGTCAAACTGAAAATCGGTATTGCCGCGTGATCAGGGGAAGGCTAGTAACAATAAGGAACGTCCGAGAGCGTGACTTGGAAGAACTTTATACGTTGTCAGTTGATTTGCAAGACGCCGGTGAATACATGCCGCATTCCCTTGTATCCGAGAGCGCGTTTCGAGACGAATTCACTCAGACTGGATTTTGGGCTGACAATTCCGGGAAACTTATCATCGAAGAAACTCAAACTGGTAAAATCGTTGGAGAAATTGGTTGCTTTAAGGCAGCGCGCTATCTTGATGGTAGAGAAGTCTACTACCGCATCTTTAGCGGGAATCGGGGCAAAGGTTATGCTTCGGAAGCTTTGCAGCTCTTTATTCGACTTTTCTTTGACGTAACATCGATGAATCGAATTCAAGCCGTCACCGTGGATGGTAATGCCGAGTCTGAACATATTCTTGAAAAGATTGGGTTTAAGAGGGAGGGGCAATTGCGGCAAGCCCGGTGGCTCAGAGGAACAATCGTCAATTTAAACATGTTCTCCTTGCTTCGTAGAGAATTACATGGAAAGGTTTGATATAACAAGCCAATGCGGCCGATTCCAAACTCGTCACTTTGTTCCGTGTCTGAGTCGTCTGGATTTAAACATTATTCGTTAGTGATATAGTATTTAAGCCATATAGAACTGTTGTTGAGCAATTATGATCATAGATCAAACTACCCTGGTTACCTATTTGCTTATATTGTTGGGTTTCGTTTTTATTCCTGGGCCGGCTGTATTATTAACTCTTGCTAGAGCGGTGAGTTCTGGTGCTCGTGTGGGTATTGCGACGGGTCTTGGAATTGCTATGGGCGACCTTATTCATACCATAATGGCTATCGTGGGCATTTCTGCGCTAATTATGACATCCGCATTTATGTTTAGCTTGATTAAGTATTTAGGGGCCGCTTATCTTGTTTATTTGGGAATTCGTGCAATTCTTGAGAAAGTTGAAATCAGTTCAGTTTCGCAAACTGAAACACTAACTCCAAAAAAAGCGTTCAGCCAGGCAATAATTCTGGAAGTTCTTAACCCAAAATCAGCCCTTTTTTTTCTGGCATTCTTGCCACAGTTCGTTAATCCCGATAATGGTTTTATCGCACTTCAGCTTTTAGTTCTCGGCATTCTTTTCGTATTTATGGGACTAATCAGCACAGTTATAGTGGCAATTAGTGCATCGGGTGTTGGCTCTTTTTTGAAACGTAATCCAGCTATATGGCGTTGGCAGGGTAAATTCACGGGAGGAATTTATTGTTTTTTGGGAGTTCGTCTTGTCTTGCAGGAGAAATGAAAACACATAACAAACCAACTCATCCGACCCCAAACCCGTCATTTGGTTTCGTGTTTGAGTCGCTGAGTTTAAAACGTTATGTATCAATTTAACTCTGTAATACCCGATGAAACTTGTTGATTTTCTAATTCGAGCTAAGAAATCTGGCTATGCCTGTGAAACAGGAGGAAGAAGAGAGGAGTTTGAGGATGGTTCCGTTGGGTTTAAGTTTGTTGAGGAAGATTTTACTTACTATGATCGTTATTATGGGTCTAATCCGTTTTCGGGCAGTGAATATATTTATGATATAGACGGCAGAGTAATTTGGATGATGAATTACTATGGTGCTTCAAATTCTGATTCGATTGAGGTTTCTAAAATCTACTCTTTTTTAAGAGAGGCGATGAGAAATATTACACCTGAGTATCCATTCAGGGGACCAAAGGAGTATGAAAATAATGGCCTTATTTATAGAAACACGCAAAACGGTTCATTTGAGTGTTTCCATGGAAATGAAAAAATCTATGCTACAAATTTGAAACTTTACGATCTTTATTACCATGGTGGAGTTATTTAGATGACACATGCCAGCCAAGTCAGTGTGTATAAATGCGACACTGAGTTCAAACTTTATATGTTTTTTTAAGAAATGAAGATTTCACGTCGACACACACTCAAATCACTCGGAGTGGGTTCAATCTGGGTCACACCAATTATTGAATCCGTATTGTTACCAGTGCATGCACAAACGTCCAGCATGCTCATCTATTCAACAATTAATAATGGACCAGGTCCTAGGAAAGTATCTGCTTTGATAGAAAGTGATCGCGTAACAATTAGAGTAAGATATTTCTTTGATGGTGGGTGTATGATTTGTGGAAATGATGTTGATTATGAAAGTGTTGGTAGTCTTCCAAGTGGAGAGGGGACACTAAATGTCATTAGTTTTGGCTGTGGAACAGTTGCGCCTTCAGTTTTGGGAGCTGCCTCTATTCATAACTATACTTTTGGTGACCCTCAAGTTGTAGTATCGATCACTTCTTCAGAAGTTGGAGATTCAATAGTAACAGTTCCGATTGGGGGAGATTTTGATCTCGGTCCGTATCTTTGTTCTTGAGTAATGGAAGTTAATTATGAATAGAAACAATTCATTACCCAAAAAACATACAACAAGCCAATTCATCCGAATACTAAACCCGTCATTTGGTTTCGTGTTTGTGTCGGCTGAGTTTAAACGTTATGCGAATAGAGGATACATATGATAGATAGTTTTAATCCTGGCGAAGTGTGGAGTCCGTTCGGTGCATTTTCTATGGGGGTGATTCAAGGAGATGGACAGATAGTTAATTTGAAAGGCCAGGTTGCGTTGAATTCTGACGGCAATATTGTCGGAAAAGGCGATATCCGGGCTCAAACTGAGCAAGTATTGAAAAACATTGAATCAGTTTTAGAGAGTATTGGCGGAGAAATGACAGATGTTTTTTCTCTGACTCATTTTGTGACAGACATTGATGAATTTATGAAAACGGGAGATATTCGAACGAAGTACTTTAAAGAGCCGTATCCAGTAACAACCACGATACAAATTGTTCGGCTCTACGATCCGGAATTACTTGTAGAAATAACATCGAGTGCTGAAATTCCTAGAAATCGATTTAAACGACCAGATTAATTATTCTAATTGAATAATCGTATAACAAGACGCTGCGGCACACCGGAAAAATGGTGTTGTTTTCGGTTTCTGTGTGGGCCTGAGTGCAAGCGCTATATTTTAAAATCCATGAATCATCCTTAGGTAGTCGATCAATGAAAATAGATTATTTTGATATAAATAAGCGAGCTGTGGAAATGCTTCTTTCTACTAAGAAGCATGTTTCCCTAATTGAACCTGAATTGAAAGCATTAATTGAAATCAGAGTTTCCCAAATTAATGGTTGTGCCTTTTGTGTTGATATGCATACCGTCGAAGCTAGGCAACATGGAGAGGCTCAACAACGATTAGATTGTTTGCCGGTTTGGAAAGAAAGTGCATTGTTTTCAGAAAAAGAGATGGCTGCTATTGAATGGGCAGAAAGCGTGACTAGAATTCACGATGAAATTGACCTTGATGGCAAACTGAAAAAAGTTCTTCAATATTTTAATGAGGCCGAAGTAGTTGACATAACTTTGGTGATAGCATTGATGAATGCCCTCAATAGGTTAGCGATTAGTTTTGGTGATAAACCTGAAAAAAGAAACATGTAGCCAGCCAGGGCAGCGTACACAAATACATGTGCTACTGCTTCCAACGTTATATGTTGAATTACTTTTGGAGTGGATTAGATGAAGACTTATCGTGGTCAATGCCAGTGTGGGCATATACGATCGCAACGTCACTGGGGTGATCTATCTAGGGCGTTAGAGTCGTATGAAGCGTATTTTGAATAGTAAAGTACGATGGATCACCTAGCAATTCAGAGCAACTGGTCATTAAGATTCTCAGCTTGCCTGGGATTTATACCGATTAGTATTAGAAAAAACAAATCACATTGCGCTACTTGCGTGATTAAAGTGTCAAGATATTTATATATTTTGTATTTGGTAATTCTCTTTAATGGCACGTTATTCAGACCAAAGTCACTTTGATTCAGTAGCATAGGATCTGTCGGAATACATAGCATCAAACTTTGATTGGCAAAAGCTGTGAACTAATCTGCTGCAGCAATTACCTAGGTGATGGTATATATGCGCTCAAAAAACGGAGTTGTCGAATTAAAATATAAGAAATCCAAACAAACTTATGCAGTCAATAATGCTTACAAAAGAAACTTCTGAATTGATGTCGGTACATGACGTGCAATTCCATATGGAAAATAATTGGATATTTCCTTCGGGCAGGTTGCCGGCAATTCGGGTCACTTGGTATCCTGAAGTAGGCAATAACTGCCTAGAAGTAGATGTTCTGCTAGAAGATCAAAGAGTCATAAATGAATGTTTTGCAGGGATTGGTTCTGGTCAACAAGCTATGAATGATGCCTTGCAAAACTTCTGTGCAAATTCTTTTCATGTGTTGTTAGCTGCTTTTTGGGGAGTCAATGATCCAAATCAGGTTGTAATGGAAGATTGGAATCTCCAGGGAAGAAGCTATACCGCATTTATTGGTAATTTTGGTACTCGTGCCAGTGCTGGGGTAAATCCACAGATTCCAGATGGTCTGTTTGAGACAATTGAAAAAGCAATTCAAACTGACTCTCTAGAGGAAGACTTGTCATGGTTTAGGTGTTTCTTCTGTGATATTGCGGGAAAACAAACCTTTGAAGCATTGAAAAATAATCAAGCATGGGAGGCAGGTTTGTCTGCACTCAAGTCCCTGCCATGGTCTGAAACGAATGGTTATTACAGTGTAAGAAATTTTTTGATACTTAGAGAAAATGTGGAGTAAAGCAACCTGAATCACATAGTTCATCTCAGGGTTTATAAACGAGTATCTGACTTTTAAAACATTAATAGGTGATGTATGGATAAGTTGGTAGATCGTGGACAAGATCTGGCAGAACGAATAGGGCAAACAATCATTGTTCTTGCTACAGGAGCAATTGTATTTGGTATTTCTTTAATCTCTGATAGTACGGACTCCGTTGGCAATAGTTGGCTTGTCTGGTCCTGGTCACTTCACTTACTGACAGTATTGATTGGCATAGCTTTTTTACTCTCAATGGTTGGCTATTATTATTCTCCACGGATGCGAGTTTTTAATGAGGGTAAACTTGCAAAGCTTCCGCCTATATTGTTTTTGATCGAATTAATACTGTTTTTACTTGGTCTGGGATTTCTAACACTGTTTGCGTTATCCCAAGGTTACTTATGCGCTACGATTGCCTGATAAATTATTCTGATCGATCGCTAACAAAAGTATCTAGCTGAGTAGTTAGTTTACGAGTTATGATTCGAGGTATATTCTTTAATCATACAAAATTTAACCATGCAGGAATGAGAGAATGAGCCTACAAAACAACATTATTAAATTATTTTTTCAAAAAAGATTCGACTTTTTATTGGCATTTAAATCTGTTGTGATGGGTTATTTGCTATTTGTGGTCTCGCCAGTCGTTGCTCAAGAGCGAAATTATCAAGCGCCTCCGTCTACTCAAACGAACGTTACGGTGCCATACATTGCCGAAGCTGATATGGCGCAATGTGTGCAAATCTATAATGAAGCAATCTGGCTTAAAGAAGAACTTGATAAAGTCCAGGTTAACCTATCTCAGCCTGCATCAGTCGAAAGTTATAATTCGAAGGTGTCGCTTTACTCGCAAAAGGCCGATTATTTCAATTTAATTTGCGCTGGCAAGAATTCTGAACAGGCAGTTGAAGCAGCACAACATTTAAATCAGAAAAACAATTCTTAGAGTACGTGTTTGTTGGTATTTCTGAGAAGTCTACGATGTTAGCTTTAAAGGTATGCAGTGTCAATCAGCGTTTAAAACTGGACACTTATCAGCGAGTAAAACTGAACAGTTAAATTCAATATAATTCGGTCATTAGCAACTCAAGTGAAGCGTAGCGGAACTTGAGTTGGGCTGTTTCTCCTGAGTTCCCTACGATGATTTTTTCTTTATGTTGGTCTTGAGTTTGAGCTTGGAACTGGACTGCTTAAATCGGTACGAGTCATTACCCGTTTCAATAATTGAGCAGTGATGGGTGACTCGATCCAGTAAAGCGGTCGTCATTTTCTCATCACCAAACACCCGCACCCATTCACTGAAGTTTAGATTGGTGGTGAACAGGATGGTTGTTTTCTCATACAACTTGCTGATTAGGTGGAATAACAATGCACCACCAGAAGCCGGAAACGGCAAATAACCCAGTTCATCGAAGATAACAGCATCCAAGGGCTGCATAATCCGTGCCAGTCGTCCCTGTTTATCGTCCTGCTGTTCTTTGATGAGCAAATTCACCAGATCGACCACGTTGTAAAAGCGTACTCGTCGACCTGAATGAATGGCTTTAATACCAATGGCGGTTGCTAGATGTGTTTTACCTGTGCCGGTGCCACCGACAAAGATCAAGTTGTGAGCTCGATCCATAAAATCGGCTTGTGCTAAATCTTTGATGAGGGATTGTTCAACCTTGGACTGGGTAAAATCAAATTGTTGTAGATCGCGATGGTGTGGGAACTTGGCGACTTTCATCTGGTAGTTTAGTCGTCTGACCTCTCGGTCAGCGCGTTCGGCATCCATCAATTTGATTAACCCGGATTGCAGAGTGACCTTGGTGCGAGGTGAATCGATCAGCTCAGGCAAACAGTCAGCCATGCCGTGCAGTTTTAGCGCTTTGAGTTCATCGACGAGTTCAAGCATGATTGACCTCCTGGGCGCAAAGTTGATCATACCGACCTACATTAGCCACTGGTGGAACGCTCAGTACCGGGGCATCGGTGATCGTCATCGCTTGAATCGGCTCAGATTCAATTAATCGATGCACCAGATTGGTAATGACCGATAGTTGGGTTGTCTTTGCATCTAATGCTAATTCACAGGCTACACTCACGGTTTCCAGGCCATGCTGACGAACCAATAGTAATAATTGCACAAACTCCCGATCACCCCCGTCACGTTTGAGATAGCGGGCTTTAAGCGTTAACAACGCTTTAGGTAATTCCCAATCGACAAACGGGGCACCGTTGCGCAACGCACCCGGTTTAATCTCAAGCACTGGCAAATAATGCCAGGGATCAAAGATCATTTGGTCTCGTGCAAACGAGCGCTGATGTTCGGCGACCACCACGTCATTGACGACAACTTTAATGAGTGTGGCATACGCTCGTACAGAGACTACCTGACCGACATACTGACACGGTACCGAGTATTGGTTGCGATCATAGTGCACCACACAGGTCGCATGTACACGCGCTAAACGTTCATAATACCCATCAAAAGCCACGATGGCACCACGCAAGTGGGCTTGTTCCTCGGCAAAGACCTCATCAATTAACATGGATTTATTCGTGGGGTGTGGACGTTGACCCATCTGCTTACAGCGTTGTTCCAGCCATTGGTTTAATTCATTTAAATCCGCAAACGTTGACCGTGGCACAAATAATCGCTGACGCATAATACCGACTTGGCGTTCAACCTGACCTTTCTCCCAGCCTGCAGCCGGCGTGCAGGCAATCGGTTCTATCAGATAATGATTCATCAGGCTTAAAAAACGCCGATTAAACTCTCGGTGTTTACCTTGGAGAATGCTATTCACGATCGGCTTAGGGTTATCGTATATCATCTTCTTCGGTAATCCATCGAAGAACTCAAACGCCCGGATATGTGCATCAAAGACCATCTCCTGGGTTTCTCTGGAATACGCGCGTAGATACGATTTACGTGAATGGCATAATCTAAAATGAGCCAGCTTAATCTTGACGTTACAACCCCCCAAGATAATCTGCTCGTGTGACCAGTCAAACTGACACGCTTCACCCGGTGCAAAGATCAAGGGTATATAGGCCTGTTTGATCGACTGACTGGACTGGTCCTTCCAGGCTTTGACAAACCGCTGAACGCTGTCATACGCCCCTCGATAACCCTGAAGTTGAATGCCCTCATACAATTGGACAGCAGTACGTCGAGCCCGTACTGAACGGGTGGCATCTACTTCAAGCCATTCGATTAGCTGGGGTTTGAATGACTCCAGCTTCGGACAGACGATAGGAACTGAACGCTGGTAAACCGGTTCGTTGGATTCATTTAAATATTTATATACGGTCGTGCGCGATACATTAAATTCACGGGCCACTTCGCTGACATTGCGGCCGTCGACTAAACACATTCGTCGTATCTTGGTACAGATATGCATGCAGATCACCTGACAGTTTCCTCGGATTCTTAACTCCGAGACAGTTAATAGTATGGTGTTCAGTTTTACACGCTGATCACCCCCGAAACTGTCCATTTTTGCACGCTGTTTAACAGGTATGCAGTTCTAAGCTGATTGAATCCAGATAGTTGAATATTCGGTTTGCAAATTCTAATGATCGCGAAGAATTAGCAAAACTGCGATCTAAGCTTTGGCCCGACTCAATCAATGAGTCCCAATCTGTATTAGAGGATTACTTCACCGGCAAACCTTCACACATAGATCAAATTATCGTTGCTGAACATCCAGATTTTGGTCTAGTAGGTTTTGCCGAATTACGAATTCGAAACTATGCTGAAGGCAGTGAAAACCTGGAGGTTCCGTTTCTGGAAGGTTGGTTTGTTGTTCGCGATTATCGTCGACAAGGTATAGGTAGATAGTATGGACACCGTCCCCTATAACTCCGGCATCTAAAGTGCCATAGTTAAGGATTTAATATTTAACTAACATTAAGAGGACGATATCCATGAGTCATAGTAGCGTAATTGGTTTAGATTTAGCAAAGCATATTTTTCAAGTACACGGCGTTGATGAATACGGCGAGGTGGTTTTACAAAAGCAACTAAGGCGTTCAGGGGTGCTGAAGTATTTTGCCAATCACAAGCCGTGTTTAATCGGCATTGAAGCCAGTTCAGGCATGCATTACTGGGTGCGCGCACTCACTCGGCTGGGTCACACGGTCCGGGCGATGGCCCCGGCCTTTGTAAAGCCGTATGTAAAGGGTAATAAGAATGATCAAAACGATGCCGAGGCGATTTGTGAGGCGGTACAACGACCGACTATGCGTTTTGTTGAGGCAAAGACGCCGGAGCAACAAGCGGTATTGCATTTGCATCATTCGCGGCATCTGTTAGTTCGCCAACGTGTGAGTATCAGCAATCATATACGTGGGGTGTTGGCTGAATATGGAATGGTATTGCCCCGGGGACTGAAGGCGTTTTCCCAGATTGGGGATATCGTTGAAGACGCTGAGAATGAATTACCTTTTCAGGTGCGTCAATTAGTTTTAGAGTTAAAGGCCCAGCATGATGAGTTGATTGAGCGGTGTGATCGTATATATGCGCAGATTCAATGCTGGCATGCAAGCAATCCAAACAGTCAATTATTAGCGACGATCCCGGGTGTGGGCGTGTTAACGGCCAGTGCACTGGCGGCACATTTAGGTGATGGACAGGTATTTCGTAATGGCCGTCACTTATCAGCGTATTTAGGATTAGTGCCGCGGCAAGCGTCTTCGGGTGGCAAGGAACGTTTATTGGGGATCAGTAAACGCGGCAATTGGTATTTGCGTTATCTGCTTGTTCAGGGAGCTAAATCAGTGATTCGCCATTTCAAACGCTGCCAGGCGATGGGACAGACCCCGGGCCAGCCTTGGCTGGAGCAACTGCTTAAACGTACCCACCCTAATAAAGCAGCGGTAGCTTTAGCTAATAAGATGGGCCGTATCAGCTGGGTGCTAGTGTCCCGTAAACAAGTTTATCAATCGAGTCCGGTGCTCGGTTGAAACGCAATCAAGATTAACAAAGCACCATTTTAAGGTAACGTATTGCTCAAGTGATGATCAAGGCGAAACAGGTCGAACCGCAACGGGTCAAACCCGGTGGGTTCTAAGAGGGAAAACCTCGATAGGTAGATAGGGCCCCGTTGGCGAATACTCTGCAGGCCAGGAATGATAACCCATTCCAACAACAGGCCGGATATAAGAATGCAGGCGATACTGACGCTAAAAATATTACTTGTCAATCCGGCGGTGTCCATATAAGAAAACTAATCATGGAAGCTGAGCAATGGGCGCTCTCATTGGGTTATAGAGAATTGGCTAGCGATACTTCACTGGATAATATTGATTCAATTGTTACGCATGAGGCTGTTGGGTTTAAGGAAGTCGAACGAACGGTTAATTTCTTAAAAACATTGAAGAATAACACTTCACAATGATGGTTTTGTGGGACTGGTAAGGTTCTATTTTCAGGTGTAAGCTCAAAGCTGGTTGCTAATATTTAATAAATCACGATGAGTGAGAAAAAACAATGCGGCGGGTGTATGTGTGGTGCAGTCCGCTTTGAATTGCAGACAGAGGACACTTGGAATGTGTATTGCCACTGCGAGAGTTGCCGCAAACATTCAGGTGCGCCGGTTACGATGCTGGTCACTGTTTCACCAAATCAGGTTGATTGGACAAAAGGTGAGCGGGAATTGTATGAGTCAACACCAGGACGCTACAGAGCATTCTGCCGGGATTGCGGCACTTCCCTGACCTGGGAAGCGGAAATTGCTAACGTTGAGCATCCGGGTAAATTGGTAAACAGAGGCTCCTTTATGGCTATTCATATTAGCACCTTTGATCATCCTGATGATTTTGTCCCGACAGAACATACCTTTGTTGGAGATGCATTGCCTTGGTTTGAAATCAAGGACGAGCTGCCTCGTCATCAGGGCTCAAAATATATAACAGCTATAAGGTAACAGCATGTCAGAAAACATTAAACCTTCACAGTCTGAGCAATGGTATACAAGACCGGTTTTCTCGGTTAGTAATATGGAATTATCATTGGACTTTTATTGTAATCAACTTGGTTTTTCTCAAGGCTGGGATTATCAAGAGGACGACAAAACCATTGTTACCCAGGTTAATAAAGGTGAGTTTGAACTAATATTAACCTCCAACCTTGATCGAGTAGGGATGTCGCGAGTTTTCATTTCGTTGTTAGTCAATGAACTTAAGACTCTGGAGGATATGATTAAACTTAAGGAGATTCCCTGCAAACATGGCTTTTGGGGATATCCGGTGATAATTTTGCAAGATCCAGATGGAAACGAATTATTGTTTCCTTTGGAGGAATGACTGGCTTAATTGACAGATGATAAAAGTCTTACTTTACTTCTTGTGTCATTGCAAGCACAGCGAAGCAATCCAACTAATTCGCTTCTTCGCAATGACCGTCTCTGGTCTCACGAACCAGGCTTATTATAACTAAATTAATCAACAGGAGAATATGATGCCAAAATATGTAATGGTTTATCTAGGTGGCAATCATCCTTCCAGCCCGGAAGAAGGGCAGAAGCATTTTGCCAAGTATAAACAATGGCTGGAGTCACTCGCAGATGCAGTTGTCAGTCCGGCTAATCCACTAAAGGGCACCTGCAGTGTCAATCCAGATGGTAGCGTGACATCTGGAAGTGCAACTGCGATGTCGGGCTATACCATAGTTGAAGCTGAGTCGATGGAAGCTGCATTGGAAATGGCAAAAACTTGCCCCTTTCTCGAGATAGAGGGAACCCTGGAAGTATCTGAACTAGTACAGATGTCAATGTAACAACGCAACACAGTTTTCATTGATGAGTGGAATAGTTGATTTACAGACACTGTTGAAATCGATGTCACCGCAGCTTGCTGACGATGACTATGTGTTTTGCACTGTCACCGGTGAAATAGCTGATTACCTTGATTTAAATCCAAAGGCCATTTTTAAAGAACAAGAAGGCGTGACACTTATATTACCAATGCAATCTGCTATAAACGCAGGCCTTAGTTTTGAATCTGTTTTTAAAATGATAACCCTGAGTGTCCATTCAAGTCTTGAGGCGTTAGGCTTGACAGCTACAGTTGCCAATAAACTCGCAGAGCATGGTATTAGCGCTAATGTAGTAGCTGCTTATTACCATGACCATATTTTTGTCCAGGCAGCCAAAGCTGATTCGGCACTTGCCGCTTTAAATGAGTTGACCCGATAAAATTTGATCATGATGAATTTATTATTGAAATGCAATAATGAAGCTGAGACCAAACAGTTTTATGCTGATGTTTTAGGCTTTGAAGTGTTTGATTCAGAACAAAACACTTGTACGGTAATCCAGTCAGGTGGTTCAATCATTTTTTCAAGTGGTGACAATTTGGGTGCGACACCCGCAATGAGCGGCACTGTCTATTTTTTCGTCGAAGATGTCGATGATTACTATCAAAAAATCAAAGACAGGGTTGATCTGCAGTGGCCTTTGCAAAATATGTCCTATGGTACTTGTGAGTTTGGGATCAAAGATTGTAATGGTTACTATCTGGCCTTTGCCCAAGATAGGGAGGAAAAAGATTTGTGACTAAACCAGTTCTATTGATAATTGACGTACAAACAAGCCTCGGTTAGTTGATGTATAGCGGTCAGATCAAATCCTTATGGCGTTATCCAGTCAAATCATTAAGAGGCGAAAGACTAGATCAGCTTGAACTGAATCAACGTGGAATTATCGGTGACCGTGCTTATGCAATTTACGATCGAAATGAAAAAATAGGCAGCGGCAAAAATACCCGCAGATTCAGGCGTATCGATGGATTGATTGATCTTTCGGTGAACATGATCGAAGATCAATTAGTAATTGGATTTCCGGATGGGAGTCTTATCCAAGCTGATGCAGCCGAGATTGATCACAGATTGTCTGATTTTCTGGGGCAGCAGGTTGAATTAAAACCGGAGCAATCCATTTCACATTTTGATCAGGGCGCAGTTCATATTATTACTACTAATATGCTAGATAAACTTAATGACCTAATGCCCGAGGCAGGCATTGATGAACGCCGATTCAGACCCAACATCGTACTTGATTTAAATCCTAAACCGCTTGATCAATATTTGTTGGGAGAAACCATGCAGATAGGTGAGGTCAAACTGAAAATTAGCGCACAAACAGAACGCTGTCGGATGGCCACCATGGCGCAACAAGAATTGGAAAAAAGACCGGAAATACTCAAAGTGATTACCCGTAATTATGATCTAAATTTTGGTGTTTATGCCGATGTAATAAATCCAGGTTTTATAAATATTGGTGATAAGGTCGAGGTTTAATCGTTAGCGAGGTTTAAATTCCCCTGGCATGCTACGGGATAACATACATGCAGAGTAAAATAGATACCTCGCCGTTTACGGTGGGAAGTTTCATTCAGTTAACCATGTAGTAAATACCAATATGAGCTGTGTTATATCAGTTAATAAAAGTTCCAGTCATACATTTAGCAAAATTCCGGTTGGTGAAATCACACTGGTAAAGGGTGAGGGAGTTGATGGTGATGCCCACTGTGGTATGACTGTAAAACATCGCTCTAGGGTTAAAGCCGATCCGAGCCAGCCTAATCTCAGGCAAGTTCACTTTATCCATACAGAGCTAATTGATGAATTGAATGAAAAAGGATTTAAAGTCGATCCTGGGTCTATGGGTGAAAATGTCACCACCAAGGATATTGATTTACTTGTCCTGCCCAAAGGAAGCTTGCTGAAAATAGGTGAACAGGCTGTCGTTGAAGTAACCGGGCTTAGAAATCCTTGTTATCAACTTGATAATTTTCAAAAGGGATTAATGTCAGCCGTTTTGGATAGAGATGATGCCGGCAACTTGGTCAGAAAAGCCGGGATTATGTCTATTGTCAGAAAGGGCGGGCTAATTAGCACAGGCGATGAAATCCAGATTGTTTACCCTACAGGACCTCATCATAAGCTAGAAGTTGTCTAAGACGACTGTTCCTGTGTCCAATCTCAAGTAAATTTTGGCTTGGCTTTGTCTATTTTTCTGTGATAGAACTAGCTCCTCATTATTATTCACTTTAGGAGATTGCCGTGGCCGGTTTACGCCCAGATATTGATCCAGACGGTTTATTAGAATATTCAGTAGTCTATACGGATCGCTCACTTAATCACATGTCGCAGTCGTTTCAGGCAGCGATGAACGATATTTCATCCACCTTGAAATCAGTCTATAACGCTGAAGCAGTTGTTGTCGTTCCCGGCAGCGGCACTTACGGCATGGAGGCAGTCGCCCGTCAGTTTGCCACTGACAAGAAATGCCTGGTGATTCGTAATGGCTGGTTCAGTTATCGCTGGACTCAGATTTTTGATGCTGGAAACATTCCATCGCAAAGCCTGGTGCTGAAAGCCCAACAAACTGATGAAGGTGACACGGCGCCTTTTGCTCCAGCGGCCATAGAAAATGTAGTTGAAATTATTCAGTCAGAGAAACCTGATTTGGTGTTTGCTCCACATGTGGAAACTTCTGCCGGGATCATTCTGCCAGACGATTACATACAAGCAGTAGCTCAGGCTACCCATGAAAATGGGGGTTTATTTGTACTCGATTGTATAGCCTCAGGCACCATGTGGGTGGATATGAAAGCAACAGGTGTGGATGCATTAGTTAGTGCTCCGCAAAAAGGCTGGAGTGGTTCACCATGTTCGGGGTTGGTGATGCTTAGTGAGCGTGCGTTAGAGCAGCTCAAAACTACAAATAGCTCGAGTTTCGCTTGTGACCTGCGTAAGTGGCATGACATTATGCAAGCTTACGAGAACGGTGGTCATGCTTACCATGCAACAATGCCAACCGATGCGTTGATTAAATTTCGTGATGTAATGAACGAAGCGGCGGCCATCGGTTTTGATGAGTTAAAGCAAAGTCAAATTGAACTGGGCCAGAAAATTCGTGCGGTTTTAGAAGCTAAAGGAATTCAAAGTGTTGCAGCAGAAGGATTCAAGGCTCCAGGTGTAGTGGTTAGTTATACCGATGATGACATGGTGCAAAATGGCAAAAAGTTTGCTGAACAAGGCTTACAAATCGCTGCGGGTGTTCCATTGATGTGTGACGAACCTGAGGGCTTTAAAACGTTTAGGCTAGGTTTGTTCGGCTTGGACAAATTGCAGAATGTTGATCGCACAGTACAAACGTTTGAGCTGGCGTTAAATAAAATTATTTAACCCCAGCCCTACATTTGAATTCATCATCGAATTCCAATTGGCGTAACCTGATCGCCGCCTGCGGTGCGATCACGGTGTTTGGTTTCGCTTTTGGGATGTCATATCCGCTTCTTTCCTTGATTCTTGAATCACGCGGGGTGTCGGCTGATATGATTGGTGTCAATGCCGCGATGATGCCGATTGGAATTTTATTGTTTTCTTCAGTGATTCCAGTTGCCACCAAGCGTTTCGGGGCGCGCCGAGTTGCAATTATTGCTGCACTAGTGACGGCAATGTTATTCATTGCTTATAAGGTCTTTGATCAGTTAGAAGCCTGGTTTATGTTACGTTTAGTCCACGGCATGTCTATGTCCACGTTGTTTGTGCTAAGTGAGGCCTGGATTGTTGGCTATGCTGGCAATCAACACCGCGGCAAAATTGTGGCCATTTATGGGGCTGTATTATCAGCGAGCTTTGGTGCTGGGCCAGCCTTGGTCGGCTGGATTGGGATTGAAGGCTGGACGCCATTCATAATTGGTACTGTAGTGGTTTTACTTGGCATCATTCCCTTGAGTTTGGTTAGAGAACAACCTCTAGAAGAACCTGAACACAATAAGGCAGATAGTGTGATGTCATTTATGCCCAAAGCGCCAGTGCTGTTATTTTGTGTCTTGGCTTTTGCAGTTTTGGATGCAGCGACATTGTCACTACTTCCTATTTATGGGCTTGAATTTGAGTTAAGTTTATCAACATCGGCCAATCTGCTTACGGCATTAATCATTGGTAATACCGTACTGCAATTTCCAATTGGTTGGTTGGCAGATAAATATTCGCATCGCAGCGTACTGTGTGGTTGTGCGTTTCTGACGGCATTGATGTTGCTTCTTCTGCCTGAGGTGATGAAAACTGTCTGGATGTGGCCAGTCATTGTTCTTGCAGGTACAGCAGGCTACGGGGTTTACACCGTGGCACTTGTGTCGCTGGGAACGCGTTTTACCGGTACGGAGTTAATCAGCGGTTCGTCGGCATTTGCGCTGATGTGGGGTGTTGGAGCCTTAATCGGTTCGGTATCCGGCGGTTGGTCGATGACCTTGTTTGGGGCTAATGGTTTACCCATACATTTGGCATTGGTTTACGCCATTTTGGTTATCGTGTTGCTGTATCGAATTTTGAAATTGCGTGATTCTTGACCACTCGATTTACAATCACACCATAAGCAGGGATAAAAAAGATCAGGCTGACTAATAATTTAAATGCGTAATCGACCCAAGCGATTTCCACCCAGTTAGTAGCCATAAACGCATCACTTGACGCATAAAAGGCCACGGCAAAAAATACGAAAGTATCAATAAGTGCACCGATTATGGTCGATGCCGAGGGAGCCACCCACCAACTGGCTTTTTGTCTGAGTTTATTAAAGACAAAAATATCGATTAACTGGCCCACCACATAGGCAATAAAACTGGCAAAAGCGATACGAAATACTAAACTGTTAAAGCTTGCTAAACCTTCAAATCCTTGGAATTGACCTTCGAAAAAAATCACAGAAACGACATAAGAAATGATCAAGGCCGGGATCATCACTTTCAAGATAACTTTACGAGCGCTATCAGCGCCTAACAATCGAACAGTCAAATCTGTAGCTAGAAATATTAGTGGAAAAGTGAATGTTCCCCAGGTTGAATGAAACCCGGCAATCGTAATGGGGATTTGCACCAGATAATTGCTAGCCGCAATAATGATAATGTGAAATGCAATAAGTGCCGCTAGAAACGCTGAAACTTGGGTTGAATTGCTGGCCGACATGATAAACTCCTTTTTGTTTCGAGGTGAGGGAACTCGCAAAGCGCGGATTAGACCTTATCTATAAGTTAAACACAACTGAAATTTAAAGATGAACCTATTTCCAATACTGTTTTTGCTTTTTTTTCTAATCCCATTGATCGAAATTTACATTTTGATTCAGGTCGGTTCTGTGATTGGAGCAGGTTGGACCATATTTTTTGTAGTCTTCACCGCTGTGTTAGGTGCTTTTTTAATCCGCAAGCAGGGCTTTAGTACCTTCCAACGATTTCAAGGAAAACTACAAACCGGCGAAATACCCGCACGTGAGATAGTTGATGGTTTTTGCTTATTAATCGCCGGCGCATTTTTAATGACACCGGGATTTTTCACCGATTCAATGGGGTTTGCTTTACTAATTCCACCAGTCAGAACATTGATTTATAAACGGATTGGGCAATCCGCTAATATTCATGTGGTTCGGCCAGGGCATCAAAGTCAAGGGCCTCAATCGAAGAATCCCAATACACCGATTGAAGGCGATTACACCAAGATTGATGATTAAACAGTTATTGTCATTCCGTAACCGGGCAGGTGCGGGATGACACTTTAGTGTCACTGAGGCCGCTCCAAAAACACCCACTTGAATCGATGTTCGGTACGTTGAGTCGTAAATGTATACCTCTGTAATTGACCGCGGCTCAATGTCCTTAGTGTTTTACCGCTTTCAATATCCACTAGCTGCATCCGCCAGAAGCGCCGAACCTTGTAATACCCCTCCCAACTCAATGTCACTTCTCGGCCTATCTTGTCACTCTTAACGATAAATGCCCACTCCTCACCTTCTCGCCAATACTTGGTTTTACGTAAATCTGTCGAATAATCACCAGGGTGATCCACCCAATCATCATGACGGAATACAAGGGTTAAATAGGGCGTACTAAACGGCGGTAATTCTTTAAGATCACGGCGGTCTTTACCGTCGTCACTGTCTTGATACCAGCCCAGGTAGTTATAGTGATCGACCATCCCACCGTCTTCTTTTGATTCGGCCTGCAGGCGTACCCACCATTCACCGTGTTTTAAGCTCGTGTCTTCAGCCGCCTGCGATACACTGATCCACGATAACCACCAGGGGAGAGTCTCCACTTCGTTTGAGTTGGAAGCCAACCCATGGAGATTCCTCTGTTCAGTCGCAGGTTCCTGCAATCGGAAGGACACTGCCGGCACACATAGATCACTATCCAACGGCCCAAACGGCACCAGTAAGGCTACATCCTGACCAGCACCAGGTGCTAAGACCTGGACCCAATAACCTTTATAGGCTTCAAACACACCGCCATCCGGGGGCGGAATAGATGAACTAAGCGGATCATAACCACTGCCATTGTGGTTCCAAAAGGTGTCTAACACATGGCTATAGTCACAGCTCACTACACCGTTAACCACGACGCGGATATTTTTCCAGTTTACATCCGCCGTCAACGGGTGGCTGATCAGCTCATAATGACCCGCGGTTGTGTTTTCGATGTCAATCTGAAAACAGCCTGAGGTCGAGGGACAATTCGGGTCAGACGTATCCAGCGGTGTCGAGGCACCATCGGGGGCAAATTCAAGATCAGACCCGGTAATTTGTAATACCCAGTAGCCGCGACCTTGCTCCAGGGTATCGGTTAATGCCATCATCACATAGGATTCGGTATCTTCATCACGCCGATACACCACCCAGGTGCTGTTGTAGTCACCGGGTGCCAATCATGTCGACATTGTTGTGCCGAAAATATCCTCAACTGTTTTTGATGGCATATCTTTGGACAACCCCACCATGGTCCAGCGGTTATTGACTAAGTCCACCGGGTTAAAATCACTGGGATCAAATACTCCGAATTCATAAGCACCGCTATCTCGAGTGCCCACTGCCGCAAAACTGCGTTGATCGGTTGTAGTAGCACCGGTACCGGTGGCATTATCAATCGCCGGGGAGCCAGCCAACAATTCATGTGTTTGGGTCGGACCACCATTATCGGCCAGAGGGCCAAGCAAGGGGTCTGCCACCGTTGCGGTGCCACAGTCGGAGGTGGTGATCGTGTCTGCATTAATCCTAAAGACATAGGAGGTGACTTCACCAGAGATGCGGCAATCAGCGGCGGGGCCGGATGGATTGGAGAAGGTAAAATTATTTGCAATAATACTGTTTGTTATGGTGGTAAAAGTAAAATCACGACCAACAGAAATCCCGCTGCCTGCCGACGTTGTCCAATTATTCGCGACTGTGCTGTTATCCAGATCAGTCTGACTGCCTCGTGTAGCTAGCATACCGCCGCCATCAAGCGTTGCAGTGTTACCTGAGAGGGTGCTATTCTTTAATCTTACTAAATCAGTGTAAGAATATATTCCCCCTCCCAGACTCGCGCTATTGTCAGAGACTGTACTATTTTCCAGGGAGGCAAAAGTGGGGGAGCCAGCATAAAGGCCGCCGCCTTTATTATCCGCAGTGTTGTTCGAGATGGTACTGTTGTTTAAAAACAGATATGGAGCAAAAACTTCATGAATAATCGGACCATTAGCCCAAACTCCTCCACCATCGGTGGCCGTATTACCTGAAATCGTACTATTATTCAGCGTTAGTCTTAATCCAAAACTGGCAGCCACACCACCGCCAGCGCTTGCGCTATTATTCGAAATGGTGCTATTGGTCAGCGTGACCATTTCAAACATGGATCCCCCACCCCCCATAAAGAACAATCCACCACCTTCTGCCTCGCTATTTCCACCTGTAATCGTGAGTGAATTCAGATTTACCGATATACGTCCCCCCAAAAAATCTGAGTGGTTTACATAAAACACCCGGGAAGCATTATTGGCATCAACCGTGGTATTGGCCCCATTAATAGTGACACTTTGGGTGATGTCCAGTTGAGTACCGCCGAGGGTGATGGTCTCGCCAGCCACCGCGGCTAGATTGATGGTGTCATTGGTGCCCAATGGATCAGTACCGGTGTCGATGACACAACCATTACTCTGATCCGATCCCGCATTCACCGTGACAATGGCTTCACGCAAGGTACAATCCGTACCGTCATCCAGATTCGATGTCACCTCAATGCCGGCGGCCTGAGCCGCCTGAAAAGCAAGAGCCTGGGCAATAGCCAGAGTCAGCAATTTAGGTTTCAATGACTTTAGTGCAGTGTGAGTTTGATTATGTGGATTAAATTGGATGCGCGATTTCCTGAGTCGATTCATGTTTTGTACCCCTATACCCTGTACGATAAATCAAGATATTAAAATTCTGTAACGTAGTTATTTATACCATATGACCCTTGATAATCCAACGGCATGACAATTAATTATCAATATTATGGATAATCGGGGTCAGGAACCTCAGTTAAAAGATCCAAACATACCAATCGAAGGTGATTATACGAAAATAGATGACTAATTAATGCCCGAGCAAACTCGATGAGATCCCTCGGCGAGGCCGAGATTTATATATAAAAATAATGCCTCGGCACAAGCTCGGGATAACACAGCATTGTCATTCCGTACCCGCGTGGGCATAAACACCCGTGCGGGCATAAACACCCATTCGGGCATAAATTCGAGTGAATAACGAACCGAGGAATATCCTTGTGGCGACTTCTGATTCACATAACGGTGGAGTCTGCTATGGACATTCGAATAGTGTTTGGCAGATCCCTGCCTGGGCGGGGACAAGCCTCGGGATGAAATTCAGGCTTGACTTTAAGCTTTTCGACACTAGAATTAGCACTCCTTATAAGAGAGTGCTAATCAATTTTTGATTAGTGAACATGAACTTGTGAATATTTGAAGGAGTAAACCATGAATATTCGTCCGCTTCACGACCGTGTCGTGGTTCGCCGGGTAGAGGATGAACGTACCAGCCCTGGCGGTATCGTTATTCCTGATACGGCAACAGAAAAGCCAATGCAGGGTGAGATCGTTGCCTGTGGCAATGGAAAGATTACTGATAGCGGTGACGTCCGCGCGTTAGATGTTAAACCTGGCGATAAAGTACTTTTCGGTAAGTACTCAGGTACAGAAGTCAAAATTGGCGGTGAAGAGCTGCTGGTAATGCGCGAAGACGACATCATGGGCGTGATTGAAGGCTAGACCTGATCACATTAACGAACTAATAAAGTTGTAGAGGTAAAAAATGGCAGCTAAAGAAGTACAATTCGGAGAATCCGCCCGCGCTAAAATGCTTAAAGGTGTGGACGTTCTTGCGAATGCCGTAAAAGTAACATTAGGTCCAAAAGGACGTAACGTTGTTCTAGATAAATCATTTGGTGCACCGACCGTAACTAAAGACGGTGTATCGGTGGCTAAAGAAATCGAACTGAAGGACAAGTTCGAAAACATGGGCGCTCAGCTAGTTAAAGAAGTAGCGTCAAAAACATCTGACATCGCTGGTGACGGAACTACAACTGCGACAGTTTTGGCACAAAGCATTCTTAAAGAAGGCGCTAAAGCAGTTGCAGCGGGTATGAACCCAATGGACCTTAAGCGTGGTATCGACAAAGCGGTTATCGCTGCAGTTGATCAATTGCAATCAATTTCTAAGCCTTGTGAAGATCACACAGAAATCGCTCAAGTAGGTACGGTTTCTGCGAACGCAGACAGCAACGTTGGTGACATCATTGCAGAAGCAATGGAAAAAGTCGGTAAAGAAGGCGTTATCACTGTAGAAGAAGGTCAAGCCCTGGAAAATGAACTGGATATCGTTGAAGGTATGCAATTCGACCGTGGTTACTTGTCTCCTTACTTTGTGAATCAACAAGACAGCATGAGTGTTGATCTGGAAAGTCCATTAATCTTGATCCACGACAAAAAAATCTCAAACATTCGTGATTTACTTCCAGTATTAGAAGCTGTTGCCAAAGCCGGTAAGCCTTTATTGATTATCGCTGAAGATATCGAAGGTGAAGCGTTGGCTACATTGGTTGTAAACAACATTCGCGGTATCGTCAAAGTCGCAGCGGTTAAAGCTCCTGGTTTTGGTGATCGCCGTAAAGCCATGTTGGAAGACATCGCGATCTTGACTGGCGGTACAGTAATTTCTGAAGAAGTCGGCATGAGTCTAGAAGCAGCGACTTTGGAAGAGTTAGGCACAGCCAAACGCGTTCAAATCACTAAAGAAAACACAACTGTGATCGACGGTGCAGGTTCTAGTGATTCGATCGAGTCTCGTGTTGGTCAAATCCGTGCGCAAATCGCCGAAGCGACTTCTGATTACGACAAAGAGAAAATGCAAGAGCGTGTGGCTAAGTTAGCTGGCGGTGTTGCAGTAATCAAAGTTGGTGCAGCGACTGAAGTTGAAATGAAGGAGAAAAAAGCGCGTGTTGAAGATGCGCTTCACTCCACCCGTGCAGCGGTTGAAGAAGGTGTAGTACCTGGTGGTGGTGCAGCATTAGTACGTTGTATCGAAACCGTTGAAGGTGTTGAAGGTGATAATCACGACCAAGAGATTGGCGTTGGTATTATCCGCCGTGCACTGGAAGAGCCTCTGCGCCAAATCGTAGCTAACGCTGGCGAAGAAGGTTCAGTAGTACTAGCTAGCGTTCGTCAGAAGTCTGGCAACGAAGGCTACAACGCAGCAACTGGCGAATACGGTGACATGTTGGCCATGGGTATTCTTGACCCGGCTAAAGTAACTCGTTCAGCGTTGCAAAACGCTGCTTCAATTGCTGGTCTGATGATCACTACTGAAGCTATGGTTGCTGAAGCACCAGAAGACAAACCTGCTCCTGCAATGCCTGATATGGGTGGCATGGGCGGAATGGGTGGCATGGGCGGCATGATGTAGTCTAAGCTTTCCATAAAGCATACAAAGGCCCCGCAACGCGGGGCTTTTTGTTGTCTAAAGTGTTGTGGCGTTTCTGATATACTATGAAATGGAAATGGAATTTCGTGGTTTTAAGCAATGAGTGCGATCAATAAAGAATTATATGATGCTTTGTTAAAAGCAGGAATATCAGACAACTTGGCAACCGCAGCAGCACGATCAGTAACAGAAGGTCAATCCTCTATCAGAGAGGATCTGATCAATATAAAAACCCGCTTAGCGATGGTCGAAAAACTCCAATGGGTAATAGTAGTGGGTGTCGTCGGTCTAGTGATTAAGGCGCTTTTTGCTTAACAGTTGCTAAGTAATGCTTGGCAAGAATAATTGATAAAGCTGTAATCGAATCTGTAATTTCAGCATTTAATGCCATCTCATAAAGTTCATCTAATGGTATTGTGACAACCTCAATTTGTTCAGTGTTTTCATGTTGATTTAATCCATCGGGCTTAGCGTTAAGAGCTAAAAAAAGGTCAAATCGTTCATTTCCGCGCCCTGGTGATGTATAAAACTGGCCTAGATGCTGGAAATGTTCAGCTATATAACCCGTTTCTTCTTCTAATTCTCTGCGTGCAGCTAACTCTGCACCATCATTTTCTAGTTGCCCAGAAGGGCATTCAAGCATTGTTTTGTCTAGCGGATAACGGTATATTTTCTCCATTATCACATTATTTTCAGCTGTGATTGCTACAATTGCAGCAAAACCGAGGTGTTCAATAACGTGATAAATGGATTCGGATTTATCTGGTAGCCGGACACGATCACTACGCAAATTAAACCAGGGTGTTTTAAGAGTATAATCAGAACTGAGTTGTTGCCATTTGCTCATATATTAATATTAATGACTAAAGACTATGCAGGATTTTACGTTAAATAAAAGTAAGTTAGCGATCATCTTGGCCGGGTTATTCTGTCTCTATGCAGTTTACGGTGCTGTGAGTGACTTTGAGTTACCTGGCGAAGCACAAGCTTTGGAACCAGTCGAAGCAATTGTTGAATTGGATCCGGTTAATATTCAATTACTCACCAAGACTCATTTATTTGGGCAGCCACCTCAAGTTAAAGTGGTTGCAACAAGGAAAACGAATAATACAAATCGCAATACAAAAAAAGCGAATACAGCTAAAAAAAATCAACAACAAAAAAAGCAGCAAAAGCGCAATACCAAACCAATCAAAATCAATGTTACTGTCACGGGTTTGTTAGCTAGCAATGACGATAATTTTGCAGGTGCGATACTGAAAGTCGATAATAAACCTGAAAAACTTTATAAAATTGGCGAAGATTTAGGCAAGCCAGAAGTTAAGTTAAGGAGTATTGAGCTTGAAAGTGTGATACTTGACAATAACGGCAACGAACAGACAATTGCAATGAAACGTCCCGGCTTGGAAAGCAGCAACAATGCCGGGAATAATCGTAGAACTGACCGTGTCAACACTAGAACAAATCAAATTCCAGAACTTCCACCCGAATTGGAATTACCACAAGAACTACAATTATTAGATCAGGCATCAGCCCAGGGTGCATATACTCCAGAGCCTCAAGCTCCCTTAGAGTTTGATGAAGTTCCTTTGCCTGAAGAACTGGAAGAGGAGTTGTTGCTAGAACAAATGGAAAATGAACTTGATCAAGATATTCAGGCGGAGTTAGAAGCTGAAGCCGCGTTAAATCCAGATTTTAAAATGCCTATCTTTTAAGATTCATTTTTTGAACATATAAATCATCTTTTTCCAGCAAATACAAATAGTTTCTCAGTGAGGTCAATGACTGAGCCGGTTACAGAAGAAATTCAAAAAGTCTTAGCTGATCTTGCCGATAAACGCTTTAGTGAATCTTTATGCTCAATATTTGATTATAGTGAATTCGTACGCAGGATCTTTTCTCGTTATCCAGAGTCAATCAATCATTTAATCACCTGCGGTGATTTGTCAGAAATTTATTCTGACAATCTATTGGTGGACAAAATTCGGCATCGAACTGTAAATATTGAGACTCAGGAAAAATTGGAAAGTGTCTTAAGAGAGATTCGGCACGTGGAGATGGTCAGAATTGTTTGGCGTGAGCTTGCCGGTGTTAGCGATATTGAAGAATCTATGCGTGATTTATCGTCACTAGCAGACACACTAGTTGAAGTAACGACCAATAAGCATCTTCAATGGTTAAACCAGAGATTTGGTCAACCAGTTAGTGATGTAAATGGAGAAACTTCTGGTTTTGTAATATTTGCGATGGGTAAATTAGGAGGATGTGAGCTTAACTTCTCATCGGATATTGACTTGATATTTGCTTATTCAGATACAGGAATGACCGATGGTCATCAGGCGATAAGTAATAACGAATTTTTTATTAAACTTGGCCAGGCAATATTCAATTCATTGAATAACACTACCGTTGATGGATTTGTTTACCGGGTTGATATGCGCTTGAGGCCAAATGGTCAAAGTGGTCCACTGGTCATGTCATTTTCAGCTATGGAAAACTACTACCAGATTCATGGGCGGGAATGGGAGCGTTATGCCTGGATTAAGGCGAGAGTTATTGCCGGTGATCGAGAAAGAGGTGAAGCTTTTCTTGCGCAACTAAGGCCTTTTGTTTTCAGGAAGTATTTGGACTATCAGGTTTACGATTCTTTAGAAGAAATGAAAAACTTGATTAATAAAGAAATACGTCAGCAGGGCATGCAGAAAAATATTAAATTGGGCAGAGGTGGTATTCGGGAAATAGAATTTATTGCTCAGAGTCATCAATTAGTCAGAGGCGGACGAGAGCCTGAACTGAGAACAAGGTCACTTAAACAAGCCTTGCTCACACTTGGCAAGCTTAATCAAATTGAACAACAAGTTGTCAGCGAGCTATACCGGGCCTATTTATTTTTGCGAACCATTGAACATCGTTTGCAAATCAAGAATGATCAGCAAACTCATCAACTTCCTGACTCGGTAGATGAGTGCTCGGAACTTGCCAGCAGTTTCGAGTTAGACCTTGATGAACTGGAGCAACGGCTAACTGACACAAGAGATTTTGTACACGGTGAATTTAAAAAATTACATCGAGACAAGCGCTCTGATAAATCTGAAGACGATTGGCAACTGTTATGGCGACAAGCTGTCGCCGGTATTCAAGAAATGCAAATTGCTTCAAATGAAGAACTCATTACTTCATTGAAAGCCTATGCCGACAGCAAGGCCTATCGAGCATTGGAATCCCGAGGAAGGCGATTAGCTGACCAATTAATACCTGAAATTCTTCGTTTAGTGACGCAGACGGACCAACCAGCACAAAGCCTGAACCGGGTATTAGATATCATTTCGGCAATCGGGGGACGCACAGCTTATTTGTCTTTACTTGTTCAATTTCCGATCGCTTGCAAACAGTTAATACAGTTATGCGCTTCCAGCTCCTGGGTGAGTCAATGGATTGCCCAGCATCCTATCGTCTTAGACACGTTAATAAACCCGCGTACTGACCAATATATTTTTAATGATCAAGCATTAGAATTACAGGTTGCCAGCAAAATCGAACAGGAAACAGACGATGAGCTAAAGCATGATATTTTGCGTCAGATTCACCACAGTAGCATCTTGCAAATCGCGATTTCTGATTTACAACATCAATATCAAGTAACTGAAATTCGGAAATTTGTTTCTAATACCGCCGAGATTATTATTAATCAAGTTGTTCACTTATGCCGGAGTGAACTTCAAGCAAAATTTGGTTTGCCACAAGGCAACGTCGATGATGATTATTTTGCAGTGATTGCTTATGGAAAACTCGGATCGAGAGAGCTTTCCTATAACGCTGATCTGGATTTAGTCTTTATCTATGACGATGTTGTTTTGCGCGAGCAAACAGCAGGAGGAAATAAGTCAGTACGGATTGACTATTATTTTTCGAGGTTAGTACAACGCATCATTACTATGCTGAACATGCAAACTGCAGCAGGCAAGTTATATGATGTTGATACGCGATTGCGCCCCAGCGGTCAGTCAGGTCTATTGGTCTCGTCATTAACTCAATATAAAAAATACCAGACTGAGCAAGCCTGGACCTGGGAGCACCAAGCACTGATCAAAGCTCGAATGATTAGTAAAGCACCATCACTCAACCAAAAATTTGAAAAAATCAGAAAAAACATTTTAACAATATCCAGATCTCAAGATAATTTGAGTAAAGAAATTATTTCCATGCGTGATCGGATGCGAGTAGCCAAACAGGTCAAAAGCGATTTTGAGGCGAAAACCGATTACGGTGGAATGATTGATATAGAATTCATCAGCCAATATCTTGTACTTCTACATGCTGTCGAATGCGAAGACTTATGTCGGCAGCGCAGCGTGGTTGGAATTCTAAATGTTGTCGAACAACAAAATTTAATCAATAAATCACAGGTGAATTTATTACAACAAACTTATACAAAGCTTCTGGAATTCGAGAATCGATATAAACTACATCAACCGATTATAGATTCTGATAATAAAGAGCTCAGCCAATTAATGGAACAAGTATACGAATGCTGGAATCAAATGTTTGCTTGAAAGTCTTTTTACTAATCATCTTATTTGCTTCGCTCATCGCTTGTCAAAAAGACGATGACCATCCACAAAGAAACTTTGTTGCATATAGTTGGACTGCACCGGGTCATAACTATTCGAATATCATTCCTTTTTATTGGCTTAAGTCGGAAGACTTCCATGATTTAAATCAATTTGTTGCTGATGCCAAGACGGCTACTGACTTGATGCCTGAAGGGCATCGTGTACTTTTTAGTTGGAACCTCCATCGGTCGATGGCTTACCAAGTTAATGGTGATTTTCTATTCACAAAGCTAGGCGATGTGGCAGGTTGCGACAGTGAATCCGGGTTTGTCCCTTATCGCAGTCTATGGTGGGATAATGGCGTGGCTGAGATACGTCAACGATTTGAGAAGTTTTTTGAAGCTTACTATGAGGCAGGTGGTCAGTTAGATGTATTTGTACTTGATTTTGAACAGGGGTTTTCCTATTGGCACTTAAAGGAACTAGCAGATAATCATTATTCATATTGTGGATTAGATGCTTATCTTGATGCCATTCAAAATGACTCTAGATTTAAAAATTGGCGTGAGCAACTGGGTTTTGATGATTTAAAGACATTGAACCAATGGTATGAAAACGATCATGACGAAAAGTGGTCCGCATTAGTTTGGAAACATTTGGCTGCATATATAGACGAAGCTGTCTATGAGCCAATGAAGGCTTATTTTCCGGATGCTGATTTTTCCAATTACGGTTATTACTATCAAAACACCGAACTGAATTTCCCTGATATTTATGGTAATTATCGTCATCGTTATACAGATGGAATTCATGTCGGTACGCATCAATCCAGGGAGATTTACGGCTGGGTTGATTTACCGATTCAAACCAGATTGGCCGAGCAGCCTTATCCCACTACACCCTATAATGCATTTCGCTTCGCTCTAAATAAACACAGAGCTATGTTGGTGTCATCTGAAGTGCCGGTTTCTCCTTGGGTCGCCTATAAGGGCTTTTCTAATGGTAGCTTAGACAATAACGATTACTACCAGGAATTGATATTACATATGCTGCTGTCCGGTCTTGATTATTTGCTTTATTGGAATCCGGATCATCATAATGATTTTAATAAACAAGATAATCGTTTGCTCAATGATTTAATTGAGCAAGTTAACGATTTGATTGGGGACAGCAATATTCATTATGAAACCTCTGAACTGGCTCATTGGCTTGATGATATTTTGATCACTAAGATTGGATTAGAAAATGGCAAGCAATTATGGCGTATCACAGCGAATCTTGAGGCCAATCAAAAAATAACGGATTACATTATTGCCAGTAATCCATTACAGCTAAAAATTAAGGATTTGGATTACGACTTTACTGAAATGAAGGTCTTAGAATTAGAGCAAAGTTTTTCTGATAAAGGTTTATGGTTAATTTCTACCGAGCCCAATTAGCCAACGATTCACTGTTACAAATTCCTAATCCAAATTGATCATTTGTGTCTCGGGTCAAAGAAAACGATAAACTTTTGTCCGTATTTAGCCAGGTTTTAACATTGGTCGTTTTGATACATAGACTTTTCTCGGAATTGGAAAAAGGTATTTCAATGGCATGAGTGATTAACTCAACAGGATTGGAATCGTTAAAAGATGCTGATTCGTCGTCTTTCAAGAAAACAGCATTTTGCCAATTGAAATTTCTATTATTTTTGTCAAATACAAAAAACACCTCGTCTAATCTTGTATAAACATTGTCTAACCTAAAATAAAATCTGTTTTGAATGACAAGAGTATGCCAGCGGATCTTATTATTTATTTCACTGATAACGCTGGTGTTATTCTGATCTGCCCAAGTGTATGATTGGTCTATAGTATTTAATTTAGGAGAAAAAATAGTTTCTCCGTCAGACAAATCAAAAAGACTGTCATTGTCAAATATTATTAAAGTATTTTTGTCTGAAACTTGACTTATAAATCCATGTCGCATTGAAAAGTCGAAGGTTGAATCAAAGGTATGAATACGATAGACAGGTTCATCAAGATGTTCAAATTGACGAATCAGTCCAGGTCCAGCGCTGACCATAATGCCATCTTCAATCACTTGATTCGAATTGTTAATAGAGACGGTGATCGGTAATATATCTAGGGGTTTAGTGTTTTTGTATCGCCCCAGTTTAATTTCTTGCGACGATGTTTGATGAGCTGGAATTTGATCTAATAAATACGTTGTTTGAGGAATCTCATAAGCATGATCTGTCTGTAATTCAATCTTTGCTGAAATACTTTTTTCGGTGGTATTGGTTAATGAGAGTGAAAAGCTGGAATCCGCAAAATCCTTCAAAACGACTAGTTCTGGAAAAATATTAGTCTGTACAGGTTCTGTCATTGATTTTGAATCAGTTGGTGTTTTCATGTAGTCACCGTCTACTAAGTCATTCTGAGTGCCAGCTATATTTGCAGCGATTGAATAAGCATCATATTCACCATGACTGGTCACTTGTTTACTCTTATTATTGATTCTTATTACTGCATAATCTTTAAACTTGATACCTGTTTTATTGGCTTGATCATATAAATTAGTTCTGCCCTCACTATGACTTATTGCGTGTAGGTCGGTGTGCTCATTGGAGATGACTTTCACTAAGACTCCCTGATTCGACTCAAATAAAATTTCAATATCGTTAACGTTTGATTGTTGTTGGTCAAGATGAGAGGGACTATGCAATGTGGTGAAGGTGGTCTGTTTGAGATTTTCACGCCTGGCTGCTAAAAAGCTCAGGCCATACTGATCTTCACCGAGTCCAATTGAGGTATCAGGATGGCCGCCCATTTTGAAGTTCAGTTTCGCTGATCTAAATGAGTCTAAATTTATGCCCCCAAATTCTTGTAAAAGCTTTGCCTGGGAATTATTTTCGTCAATAAATTTGTTAATCAACTGATTTATATTTTGTTGCTTTCTTTGTGCATCAATAATGAAATCAACTTGCCATGCATCATTGTCAACTGATGTTTGAAAGTTTTTAATGTTTTTATAACGAGTACTGAAAGCAGGGCCAGAGTTAAATTGAGTTGGATCAATCTTTTCGATTCTACCGAAACTATGAAGCAAGTAGTCATAAGTTCTTGGAACTAAACTCTTCAGACGGAAAACGTCTAAAAGATAGTCTGATGTTAATGCTAAAGTGCGTTTCTTGCTTAAGCCTAGAGGTTCATTAACGTCGGCTTGAATGAAACGAAAATCATCTTTAAATTCATGCTTAGTCCTTACGTTCTTAGGAATCAAGCTATTATTACCGTCGGCCACGACAGTGTTGTGAGCCACACTGCTTGTGGTCCAGCCTATAGCAGGGTTTTCATATTGAACTGCATTGTAATCAGGGTAGAAAAGTTGTCCGGCAGCAAATAATGTTATCGAAAGTGCGTCGGCATGACCATGTCCATAACCTTGACGGAATAATAACGAAGTGGCCATAGCGTTTGGGTTGGTCCAATAATTGCGGCTATTATCTGAACGCAAAAAAGCAAGGCCGAATTCCGGCCAGATTGAACTTTGAGCTTTGGGTAGCAAAGGTGATAAGGGTAATTGTGGTTTGTCAAAAAACTTTGGCTGGTAATTGGGAGTGAGATTCAAAAAGGCAGCGTAGTCAGGATCTTGGCTTAACTTATAAGACAATGCTAATTCATTGATTAAATTTCGTTGTAAAGGGTTGTGACTCGTTAAGTAAAAATCCCCATGTTGGCCTGTTGCTCCATCACCAAAGGTGAGAATTCGGTAGTCGCGTGTTCCGTCCGGACGCAATTCAGCAGGATAAGTTGTATCAATATAGTAGTCCATTAAGCCTTTGACGCTGCTACCTTGATCCAGCTTGCGATTAAACCAGTCTTTACCCGTCATTCTGGTCAAAAAATCAGAGACTTTTAAAGATTGTTGGAGTGGTAAATGTGCGATTGCATAAATCGGAGCTTCATACCAAGGGCCATTGTCTCTAAGCATGTTATTTAAAGCTGAAAAGTAACCACCAAGGTGCGAATCAGGTTTACGCAGAAACCCCCATTCAAGGTGTTTGGGATTTTGTGTCACCAATCCTGCAATAGCGACCATCGATGTTGGTTTAAATACGAGATTGGCAGTTTGCCACCAAGCATCCATAGCTCTCAACCGGAAGTCTGCTGAGGCATTAATACCTTTTAATATGCTTTGCCTTTCTGTTTCACTAAGTCCGTTGTAAATAAAATCATAGGCCTCTAGATATTCTGTATTGGTTCGATAAAAAACATCACCCAGCCAGGGCATGCCCTGATTGAAAAAACTATCTTCTACATTGAGCGCCCTTTGGCCGATGTCTGCTCCGCTTTTAGTAAAATTCAAAAGCCATTGTTTGGCTATTTCCAGATAGTTAGATTTATTTGTGAGTGCATACATTAATGCGGCACTGTAACCGTCTTTTTGTTCGGCTTTTTGTTGTAAATTTTGAAATTCCTGGCTGGCCCATGCTTGATTTTCAATCAAATTTAATATTCGCTTTTTTTCAGATTCTTGAAGTAAGAATGGACGCGAATGTAGCGGTTTTAATTCTGTTATAGTTACGGCAAAGCTACTATCTGTAACCAAATAGAATAAGATCAACAGCCAAGATGTCAGAAATTTCACAACGAATTTTAATTGTTGGCCCAAGTTGGGTAGGGGACATGATTATGGCACAAAGCCTGTTCAAAACCATGCGCAACCATTCTCCAAATTCTGAAATTTCGGTTTTAGCACCGGCCTGGACGCATCCCATTCTTGAGCGGATGCCCGAGGTAAATCATGCCATTGAAATGCAGGTGGGTCATGGAACACTTAATATCAGCTCTCGTTTACAGTTGGCCAAAAAACTAAAAGAGCAAGCTTATGATCAGGCCATTATATTACCTGGATCTTTGAAATCGGCTTTAATCCCATTCTTTGCAAAAATTCCTAAACGCACGGGTTATCTCGGTGAACAGCGTTACAAATTACTGAACGATATCTATACGCTTGATAAAGACAGATTGCCGACAACAGTCGAACGTTTTGTGAATTTATCTGGCGAACATAAAACGCTGTCTGAATGCCCACGCCCTCAATTAATGACAGAAACTACTTCTGCATTGGCAGCTGCCGGGAAATTAGGTTATGACCAAACCAGATCTTTATTAGTACTGTGCCCGGGAGCGGAATACGGTTCAGCTAAACGCTGGCCAGTGCAGCGATATGCACAATTGGCTGAGTCCAGAGCTTCTAAAGGTTGGCAAGTCTGGTTAATGGGATCGCAAAAGGATTGGGAAATCTGTGATGTAATTAATTCTTTATCAAATGATAGCTGTCAAAATATCGCCGGCAAGACCAGTCTGATAGAGGCCATAGATTTGATGAGTCTGGCCAACGTTGTAGTCACCAACGATTCGGGTTTAATGCATCTTGCGGCCGCTCTGGATCGACCAGTGGTTGCAATTTATGGTTCGTCCAGCCCCAAAATGACCCCGCCACTAACGGATAAGCTTAAGATTATCTGGTTAGAACCAGATTGTGGCCCCTGTTTTAAGCGTGATTGTCCATTAGGGCATTTGAAATGCCTTAATGACATAGATGTATACCCGGTTGATCAAGCTGTTACCTCTTTATCGGTAAATTAATCATGCGGATATTAGTGGTTAAATTAACTTCAATGGGGGATGTCATACACGCATTACCCGCTATTACCGATGCAGCCAAGCAAATTGAAAATTTACAAGTGGATTGGTTAGTTGAGGAAAGCTTTCAGGCTATTCCCGGGTGGCATCCTGCTATTGATAATATTTTTACCGCAGCGACTCGACGTTGGCGTAAACAACCAGGGAAATTCATATTAGAAACGTCTAATTTAAGAAAACAATTATCTACAAAGCCATATGATTTGATCATAGATGCACAAGGTTTGCTCAAAAGTGCTGTTCTGGCTCGTTACGCCAAAGGGAAAAGAGTCGGCTACGATAAATACAGTATCAAGGAATCAATTGCGAGCCGGTTTTATCATTCAACAATTAGAGTTGATAGGAATCAACATGCAGTGGCGAGGATACGCAGCTTATTCGCTCAAGCGCTGAATTATACGATTCCAGACTCGCTTGATTATGGTTTGTCAGTCAACCAATTTGAACAAAATTCAAATTCCGATTATTTGGTTTTTCTACACGGAACAACCTGGTCAAGTAAACAATGGCCGGTACAAAAGTGGCAGAATTTAATCAATATAGCAGCCAAAAATAATTTACGGGTGAAATTACTATGGGGTAATGAAAAAGAATTTGAGCGGGCTAATGAAATCGCACAAACACACGGCGATGCCTCAGTTTGTCCTAAATTGAGTTTGGATGAAATTGCCAGCTTATTATCGAATTCTAAAGGAGCGATAGCGGTAGATACGGGTTTAGGTCATTTGGCAGCAGCATTATCAGTGCCATGTATTAGTCTTTATGGTGCAACAGACAGTAGGCGTACTGGTACAATTGGCGCTTTCCAGAAACATCTTCAGGCTGAATTTGAATGTTCACCTTGTTTACTTAAGGATTGTAACTTTTCAGGTCGCTCGGACTGCGTGCCGGCCTGTTTTGATCAATTTACAGCTGAGTATGTTTGGCAGCAATTTGAACAACTAACTAAAGAGCAGAATTAATGTTAAAGACTGTGCTTGTGACTGGTGGAGCAGGTTATATAGGCTCTCATACAGCTCATAAACTAATCGAAGGCGGACATCAAGTTGTCATTCTTGATAACCTTTCCACCGGGTTTAAATCAGTTGTGCCGCAGGAAGCTATATTTGTTGAAGGTGATGTCGGTGATAGTAACTTAGTAGCACAGTTAATTGAAAAGCATGATATTGAAGACATTGTGCATTTTGCTGCGCATTTGTTAGTGCCGGAATCTGTAGCTGAACCTGTCAAATACTATAGAAATAATATTGTTGCATCGCAGAATTTAATTAATACAGCACTGGCAACCGGCATAAGGCATTTTATTTTTTCTTCTACCTGTGCTGTCTATGGGATGGTCGAAACATTTCCTGTTAATGAACAACAAGTGATGCAACCGATCAGTCCCTATGGACGGACCAAATGTGTCACTGAATGGAGTTTGCAAGATATCGATACTGCCATACAATCAGACCATCTTCAGTCCGATTTCAAGTATGTTGCGTTACGTTACTTCAATGTTGCTGGTGCAAGAACAGATGGTAAATTAGGGCAAGTTACAGAAAATACTACACATTTAGTCAAGGTTTGTGCTGAAGCTGTGCTTGGAATAAGAGACAAAGTGACTATTTTTGGAACTGATTATCCAACACCGGATGGCACGTGTATAAGAGACTATATACACGTTGATGATCTGGCCCAGGCTCATTTGGATGCGCTTGATTATTTGCGGCAAGCAGGTAAGTCAGATGTGTTTAATTGTGGTTATGGACACGGATATAGTGTTCGAGAAATAATAGATGTCATGAAAAAAGTGAGCGGGGTTGACTTTAAGGTTGTCGAAGGTGAACGCCGCGAAGGTGATCCACCAGCCATTGCTGCGGACAATAAAAAGATAAAAACAAAACTTCATTGGCTACCAAAGTATGACGATGTTGAACTGATTTGTCGTACAGCCCTGGACTGGGAAACTAAGATAAGAAGTTAAAAACAATGAAACTGGCTTTTTGTCTATTCCGCTATTTTCCATATAGTGGATTATCACGTGTTTTTCTTAGTATCGTTGATGAAATGGCACACAGGGGCCACGAAATAGATGCTTTTGTTTATGAGTGGCAAGGTGAATATCCACAAGGGATCAATATTAACTTATTGCCTTCTGGCAAGTGGACTAATCATAACCGTGATGCAGCTTATTATAAGACGGTCAGACCATTCTTAGCAGCTGGCAACTATGATGCAGTAATTGGTTTCAATAAAATGCCCGAACTTGATTTTTACTATGCTGGCGATTTTTGTTATATCGATAGAATTTCAACAAAGTATAGTGATATCTATCGCCTGACTCCACGGCATCATCATTTTGCAAGGTTTGAAAAAGAGGTTTTTGGGGTTCAATCGGATACGGTCTTGCTGATGTTATCAGAGCGTGAGAAGCAAATTTATCAGGATAATTACGCTACGGATGAAAATCGTTTTGTGATTCTTCCACCGGCGTTAGACCGAAAAAATGTCATTAATGATAACGTTGAACAAATTCGTCTAGATAAGCGCTTAGAGTTAAATATTAGTGACCAGGAATTGTTGATTTTATTTGTTGGCTCGGGATTTAAAACTAAAGGACTTGATAGAGCCATCCAGGCTATAGCAGATTTGCCGTCAGAATTAAGAAATAAGTCCAAGTTGATGATAGTTGGTCAAGATAACGAGCTATCTTATAGACAAAAGGCAATCCACCTAGGTGTGCAAAATCGGGTTGAATTTTTAGGTGGCCGGTTCGATGTGCCAGAATTGATGTTGGCCGCCGATTTATTGATCCATCCGGCCTATAGAGAAGCTGCAGGTAATGTTTTGCTCGAAGCCATTGCATCCGGTTTGCCGGTCTTAACTACGGATAGTTGTGGCTATGCATCGCATATTATTGAAGCAAAGGCGGGATGCATGCTCAAATCACCCGTTTCACAAGCAGCAGTCACTGAACAACTAAACCAGATGCTGATGTCGCAACATAGAACCGCCTGGTCTATGAATGGCCGTATCTATGCACAACGTGAGGAGCTCTATAACATGCCGTCCTTTGCGGCGGATACTATAGAACGAAAAGTTCCCGAAATCCTTGAGAGAAAATCCCGGCGAATAACTAAGTTCCATACTGAAAGAACCGCCAATTATTATTTGACTTATCGAACCGAATTTGAATCTGAACAACTCAAACAACTGTTTGATGATCCCGATCAGTATTTGGATGATCATGCAATTAACATTATTAAGCATGACCAGACTACAACGGTAGCCGTAGTCAAATGTAGTGATCAGCTTTATGTGCTTAAAAGGTATAACACTAAAGGTATTTGGCATTTTTTCAAACGTAGTGTCAGAATCACTAGAGCTTCAATCTGTTGGAACTATGCTCATCGGTTATTGCAATCCGGTTTATCGACTCCGATGCCGATAGGTTACAGGGAAAATCGAGTTGGGCAATTTAGAGGACGCTCGTATTATTTAACGAAATTTTCAAACGGAACGACTTTGCATGAATTTTTAAAAGGTGAACCAGACCTCAAACGACTGGAATTATCGGCAAGTTTGATGAAAAAATTTTTTCGTATTATGGCGACACAACATCTGGCGCATGGAGATTTAAAAGCAAGCAATTTTCTAATTAGTGATAACAAGCTCGAAATATTAGACTTGGACAGTATGCGTAGCTATCAATCCCGACAATTTCACCAGCATAAGTTATTTAGAGATAAACGCCGATTTCTGCGTAATTGGCTGCAACAGCCTGAAGTTTGTGAGTTTTTTAAGCGGACACTATTGACTCAAGACGAGCAGAGCCGACTTTCTGACATTTCTAATGAGCTCGTCTTGCAGGATTAGACTCTATGTTAGCACCTGCAGAAATTCAACATCAATACCAGCAAATGCTAACTGATGGGGCCGCCCTGGATTTGCAAACAAGATTAGCACAAAAAGATTTAACACTATGGTCTTCAAATCCGCAGGTTCAAGAGAAAATTAACACTAGATTAGGGTGGCTTGATTGTATTGATTCATTGCACAATCAAGTTGATTCGATTTTAAAGATTTCACAGGGTATTTATGATCAAGGTTTTAGACATTGTATACTGCTAGGCATGGGAGGATCCAGCCTGGCACCTGAGTTATTCAGTAAAATGTATTCTAATTCGAATCAAGAAAAAGCACTAACGTTAGAGGTCGTTGATACTACTTCACCGGATGAGATTGACCATGTTCTAAAGTCGCTTAATCTTCACCAGACTTTATTCGTGGTAGCCAGCAAATCGGGAACAACAATTGAGAGTGACTGTTTGTTCAGGTTTTTTTATGATCAATTAATACAAGCCCGAATAACTTGTCCAGGTCAACATTTTATTGCTATCACAGATGCCGGTACTGTTTTAGAACAAATAGCTAAAGATAAAAACTTTGTCTACTGTTTCATTAATCCGGCAGATATAGGTGGAAGATTTTCAGTTTTAAGTTATTTTGGCCTGTTTCCGGCAGCATTGCTTGGTGTGGACATAAAACGGTTACTAACCAAGGCGAAGACAGAACTAGCGGCTTGTCAATCTACACAACTGATCAGTGAAGCGACCAAGTTAGGAATTATTCTTGGCTTGGCTTACGAACAAGGATTAGATAAGTTACAGATTAAGCTGGCGTGTGAACTAGAACCTTTTGCAGCTTGGCTTGAACAACTTGTGGCTGAAAGTACTGGTAAATCAGGTCAAGGAATTTTGCCTTTGATCGAATCCATTGAACTTGATTCAGATGACCCTTCAGCAGATTTTGTAGTGACTTTGACAGATAAATGTTCGGGTCATAATCAACCCGTTTTCTCTCAAGACTTTAATATTAGCAACATTGGTGCTGAATTTTTTAAATGGGAATGGGCGACAGCAATTGCTGCTTCGATTATGCGGGTAAATCCTTTTGATGAACCTAATGTTGGCGAAAATAAAGCCATTACTATACAAAAGCTAGATGCATTAAATTCGGAAAATTATAAAAACATAGAAACGTTCAGCTCAAACTCGATAATGCTGAACAGCAGTAACGAAGCCACCATAAAATATAAACTTGAACAACTCATTCAGTCTATCCAACCTGCTGATTATTTGGCAATACTCAGTTACGGTATAAACAAAGATATATTGGATGATCAGTTGCAAAATTATCGAGAAAAGTTAAAGAGCGAGTACAGTGTTCTCTCTACGACAGGTATAGGGCCGCGCTATTTACATTCAACCGGCCAATTACATAAAGGTGGCGCAAACAATGGTGTCTTCCTAGTTATCACTAGCAATTTCGAAAACAATTTGGATATCCCAGGTAAAACCTATACTTTCCAGCAGTTAAATCATGCTCAGGCGATGGGAGATATTCAAGCTTTAGAGGAAAAAGGTAGACGGCTTTTACACCTGCACTTAAATCAAGCTAATCAGAGTAATTTGCGATTATTAGTAGAAATATTTAATTCCAGTCTCGCACGAACCTGAAAACTTAACCAACAGCGGGAATTTCATAGCCTCTTTTTGAGAATTGTCTTTGCTTTGCTGACTCAGGTATTTCTATATCAATTTTTTCAGTTTTAGCGATTGAAACTTTATATTCAGCATCCTTACTTTTTTTCCTGCTGCTCTTTGTGCGTTGCTTATTAGTGGGTTTTTTTGATTTGAACTTGTTTTTAACTTTGCGCTCATTTGCCTTTACATAATCAGGCAAATCAGTGTGGGGAACCGCTACCGATGTCAGTTTATGGCCAACATAATCCTCTATATCAGGAAGCGTTATCGCATATTGTTCACAGGCAAAACTAATGGCTTTGCCATCTGCGCCCGCACGTGCCGTGCGGCCAACCCGGTGCACATAGTCCTCGCTGTCTTGGGGTAAATCATAATTGAATACATGACTGACATCTTCAATATGTAGGCCCCTGGCAGCAACATCTGTTGCTACTAGTATGTTTGTTTGCCCTTCTTTAAAAGCCTGTAATAATTTTTCTCGTTTATGTTGATGAATGTCACCGGATAATAACCCGGCTTTGAAATTATTAGCGTGTAATGTGCGATGCACTTTATCTCCAACATGTTTAGTATTAACGAACACCAAACAGCGGCCTTGGTCAATTTCAGTCAATAACTTGATTAACAAAGGTAATTTTTCTTCCATTGAAGGGTAGTAAACAGATTCAGTGATTTTTTCTGCTGTGACTTTTTCGCCTTCAATTTTTATCGACTCAGGATTATTCATGTATTCATAGGCAAGCTCATGGACACGATAGGTAAATGTAGCCGAGAACAGCATACTTAAACGTTGACTGGCTGGGGGTAAACGTCTGAGCAAAAAACGGATGTCTTTGATAAAACCCAGATCAAACATACGATCCGCTTCATCCAAGACTAATATGTCGATAGCATCCAGCTTAAAAACGTTTTGTTTGTAATAATCGATAATCCTCCCTGGTGTGCCAATCAAAATATCGATACCCGATTCAATTATTTGTCGTTGTTGTTGGTAATCTTTACCACCGTAAGCAAGGCCTATGCGGAAATCCAGATGTTTGTTTAGCGTGATCGCATCTTGATAAATCTGATAAGCGAGCTCACGAGTCGGGGCGATGACCAGTGCTCGCAGTTGATCTTTGTTATCTGTTACTGAAATTAAACGTGTGAATAAAGCAAGCAGAAAGGAAATAGTTTTCCCTGTCCCAGTCTGTGCTTGCCCGCTGACGTCTTTTCCCGTTAATGATAATGGTAATGTTTGAGCCTGAATGAGAGTGCAAAACTCAAGATTATTTTCATGCAAGGCCTGAACCAGCTTTTCAGGCAGTTCAAGTTGATCGAACCGAATTTCGGTTAAGTGTTTGTTTGACATGAAGAAATTATCTAATTGGTGAATTTTAATAAAATTAGACTTGAATTAGTGTCTAGATATGCTCATATTATATCAACCAAGCGAGCGATTAGCTTAAAATTACTTTAGAGGAATGATTTGTAATGTCTGAAAAGATTACACACGTTACTGATGCGACTTTTGGCGATCAGGTACTGAATTCAGAACAACCGGTGTTACTGGATTATTGGGCGGAATGGTGCGGTCCTTGCAAAATGATTGCCCCCATATTGAATGAGATTGCCGATGAATATGAAGGCCAGATAACCATTTCCAAGCTTAATATTGATGAGAATCCGGAAACACCTCCCAAATATGGGATTCGCGGTATTCCAACATTAATGTTGTTTAAAAACGGTAATGTCGAAGCCACTAAGGTGGGTGCGGTTTCAAAATCTCAGCTTATCGCTTTTATTGACGAGAATATATAACTCATATTAATCATTCAAACACTGGACGGGAGATGATTGTCATGGTATCTTCCCGTTCAGTACAAGATTCCTACGCTTTTTCGCCTCAAGGCTTTTCCATTTTTTGATACTAGATAAGGATTTGCTGTTGTAGCGGCCAAGTCGAATAACTTTAAAAATTCCTTTTTTCACAATCAGCAGAAAGCAATTATGTCTGTTAATTTAACTGAGTTGAAACTTAAGTCTGCAACCGAGTTGGCGGATATTGCCCAGTCGTTAAAACTGGATAATGTCGGCCGCATGCGCAAGCAGGATCAAATTTTTGCCATCCTCAAAACCAAGGCCAAAAAGGGTGAGGATATTAAAGGTGAAGGTGTCGTGGAGATTTTGCAAGATGGCTTCGGCTTTTTGCGCTCTGCCACCAGCTCCTATTTGGCTGGACCGGATGATATTTATGTTTCTCCAAGCCAGATCAGGCGTTTTGGGCTGCGCACAGGTGACACTGTCGCCGGATTAATCAGACCGCCCAAGGATTCAGAGCGTTATTTTGCGTTACTTAAAGTTGAAACGATTAACAATTGCTCACCCGAAGAGAGCAAGCGCAGAATCTTATTTGAAAATTTAACGCCACTTCATCCGACTGAACGTTTTGTGCTAGAGCGTGAAAACGGTTCGGCAGAGGGCTTAACAGGACGTGTAATAGACATTATCGCTCCGATTGGTAAAGGTCAACGCGGTTTAATCGTTTCTTCGCCGAAATCGGGGAAGACAGTAATCTTGCAGCAAATCGCTCAATCTATTGCTGCTAATCATCCTGACAGCCATTTGATTGTATTGTTAATTGATGAGCGACCGGAAGAAGTAACGGAAATGCAGCGTATGGTAAAAGGTGAAGTGGTTTCTTCAACCTTTGACGAGCCGGCTTCTCGTCATGTCCAGGTCGCTGAAATGGTACTGGAAAAAGCCAAACGCATGGTTGAGCAAAAACAGGATGTTGTCATTCTGCTTGATTCGATTACTCGACTTGCTCGAGCTTATAACACGGTAGCTCCGGCCTCAGGCAAGGTGCTTACCGGTGGTGTTGACGCAAATGCTTTACAAAGACCAAAACGGTTTTTTGGTGCAGCCAGGAATGTTGAAGAGGGCGGTAGTATTACCATTCTAGCAACAGCATTGGTTGAGACGGGTTCAAAAATGGATGAGGTTATCTACGAAGAATTCAAGGGAACCGGTAATAGTGAAATCCATCTTGATCGAAGCATTGCCGAAAAACGTGTCTATCCTGCCATAATCGTAGGACGTTCCAGCACCCGCCGTGAAGAAATACTGATTGAACCTGCTGAATTACAAAAAATCTGGTTGCTCAGAAAGCTTTTGCATCCCATGGAAGATGTACAAGCGATCGAGTTTTTACTAGATAAGCTCAAAGCAACCAAGAATAACGGTGAATTCTTTAAATCTATGAATCGCTAAGCGCTTGTAATTTAAAACGATATTATTTATCATTCCCCGCCCTGTCGCTGACCATTAAGGGCAGGAATGAAATCGAGGAACTACTAATGAAAGCTGATATTCATCCAAATTACGAAACAATTCAAGTGACTTGCGCATCCTGTGGCAACAGTTTTGAGACTCGCTCCACCCTGGGTCAGGATTTGACGGTTGAAATCTGTTCAGCTTGTCACCCGTTCTATACCGGTAAACAAAAAATCATTGATACGGCCGGTCGAGTAGGGCGTTTCCGCGATAAATATAAGCGCAACAAATCCTGATTACTATCCCGATTAGGGAATTCCCAAACAAATTCGTGGACGCTGAAAATTATTCAGTGGAAGATTTTGCTGTCTGGGCAAAATCTGAACTAGAGCAAGCTGACTTATATTATGGTCATGGTTGTGAGGACGCCGAAGACGAAGCTCTGTGGTTAGCTTCTTATATTGCTGACTTTAAATATGCTGATTTTGAAGACGGTTGGGATAGACAACTTAATGATATCCAGATCAAGCAAGGATATGAACTTCTTAAGCAGCGTATTAGTAGCAAAAAACCACTGGCGTATTTAATCAACCAAATCTGGTTTGCCGGGCATCGTTTTTTTATTGATGAAAGGGCATTGGTGCCGCGATCACATTTGGGTGAATGGGTTGCTGATTGTTTTGAACCTTGGATCAACGCTAATCAAGTCAAATCGATTCTGGATTTATGTTGCGGTGGTGGCAGCATAGGTATTTCCGCAGCTTTATATTTTGATCAAGTCGATGTTGATTTAGCGGATTTGTCAAAGTCCGCTTTAGAGGTTAGTCAGTGCAATATTGAGAATTACGAGCTTCAGCAATATGTAAAAACAATTGAAAGTGACTTGTTTAAGAATATAGAAGATCGCTATGATTTGATTTTATGTAATCCACCTTATGTCTCATATTCCAATATGGAGATGTTGCCGAAAGAATACCGTTACGAGCCGGAAATGGCGTTAGTCGCCGGAGAAGAAGGTTTGGATAGTATCGCTATTATTCTAATTGAGGCGCACAACCATTTAACCGATAATGGTACTTTAATACTTGAAGCAGGCACAGCAGCACCAGCGCTGGAGACGGCTCTAGATCAAGTGCCTTTAAATTGGATGATGTCGGCGAGTGGAGAATCGGTGGTGTTGATTATTACTCGAGAAGAGCTGATTGAATATAAAGATAAAATTAAACAGCTATTAAACTAAGGTTTACATTTCAATCATTTCAAAATCTTCTTTGCCGGCATCACAGTCCGGGCAAATCCATGTATCAGGTACATCTTCCCACTTGGTTCCAGGAGGAATGTCGTCTTCAGGCCAACCTTTGGATTCATCGTATATAAATCCGCAGATCACACACATGTAAATTTTGTAGTCCATTGCAAATAGATTATTAACCGGGTGCCTGATTCTACCCTGTAATTTGAAAATTTTTAAGTGTTGTCAGACGTTAATTTAGTGGCGATAAAATTCAGATTGCCCGGATAGTGATAGGTCTTGTTTTTGCGAGTAACGAAAGCAGCGATTATGGTAAACAAAAGTTGATAAACAAGTATTACAGGCAGTATCACAAAGCCAATAAATAATGCGCAGAGCATTAATGCTGATAATACATAAACACCACAGGTGAGCTGAAAATTAACAGCTTGTAAGCCAGATTGGTAAACAAATTCTGATCTGTTTCGGTATTTTATCCACAACCAAAATGGCAGCAGGATATTAGCAAGTGGGATCAAATAACCACTTAGCGCAGATAAATGAATCAAACTTGCAAGTTTTATATCATTTTGAGGGTGGTTTTGAGTTAATGGTTGGTTGATTTGAGTTAGCCTGCCAATAATAAGCACACCGCTAATTACCGACAAAAGCGCTAACACGGCTAGAAAACCGGTTAATAAAAACGATTTTTGTTGATATTTAAAGCCAATAATAACGGCCGCGATTGCCCAGCCACAAGCTGTGACAATTAAACCGTAGCCAATAATTGGGTTATTCGTTTTCATGAACGATATGTTCGGGTTTGATGTCTTGCCACTCCTTGATCGAACGTCCTGTTTTCTCCATAAACCAGTCTTCTATCAGTCGATGGGAAATGGATATGGGTGGAGAAAGGATGACTTCTCGACTATCCATTTTATCTGTCAGCTCATCTGCATCCAGCCACATGGCTGTTTCTAAATCATCATCCTCAATATCCAAGTTCAATTGGTTAGTTTCGGCACAAAAACCAATCATTAATGAGTTTGGAAATGGCCAGGGTTGGGATGAATGGTAGTTGACTGTCTGAAGTTCAATACCGGCTTCTTCCATTACCTCTCTGCAAACGGCATGCTCCAGGGTTTCACCAGGTTCCACGAATCCGGCTAACACAGAATATCGGTTTGGGGGCCAGCTTGGTTGTCGGGCGAGCAATATTTTATCTGCGCAAGTGACCCGCATGATTACGGCTGGATTAATACGTGGAAATTCGATGTGATTACAGTCTGCCGAGCTGCACTTAAAAACATGACCACCTTGAATAGATTGATAGCAACTACCGCAACGACGACAGTACCTCACACCTAAGTGCCAACGATTCATCAACTGTGCATAGGCAAGAATAGAAGCCGTTTCCATATCGATTATGTCAGCTAGGTCTCTTAGCGATGTTGATTCCAAATTATCGAGATTAAGCTCACTTATATTATCGATATTGAGCGCAAAAAATGCCCGCTCATCTTTAACACCCAGATAAATCGGCTCCAGTTCATCGAGTCCCTGTTGAATTAATTCAGCATAACTAATGAAAACAGGTTTTGTTTTATGGGTAATAATTGACTCTTTGTTTAGTAAATAAAAAAGAGTGTCAGGATGCCTTTTTTGTGATTCAAGCCATTGCGGATCAGTACGCAAATGAGCAGTACGGTCCAGCGGTTGTAAGCTGAAACAATTCAATAATGAACGTTGAAGGTGATCCATTTAAGGCCACAGACCCTTGAAAATGAATCGGGATTTTAAATCAAGTTCTTCGATTTTTCTTGTGTGTGTTGCTAATAATGCTGAATAAGGTGTTTATTTAAAATCAGCGGAGTCCAAATTCAACTCCCGGATCTTACGTGTAATGGTATTCCGACTGCAGCCCAAGATTTTGGCTGCGTTGATCTTGTGTCCATTCGTATGGTCTAAAACCTGTCCAAACAGCACGGTTTCCATGGCTTGATTATATTTGTCTGATAAGTTTTTATCACCATTTATCAAACTTTGCTGAATAGTAGTGGCTAATTGGATTTGCCAGTTTTGTGTTTGATTTTGTTTATAAGTTGAATCCGGTATATCTGTCATACCTTCAGGTAAGTCACTAATTTGAATCGTTTTTGAAGGCGACATAACCATTAACCAGCGGCAGGTATTTTCTAGTTCTCGAACATTGCCTGGCCAATCATATTGATTGAGCACGTTCAGCGCATTATCTGTTACAAATTTAGATTCAATACCTAAAGATTTCGCATTTTGGCTAATAAAGTAATTCACTAATAGGGGAATATCATCTGTGCGTTGGCGCAGAGGCGGCAATTCAACCTGAATCACATTTAAGCGATGATACAAGTCTTCTCGGAATTTTCCTTGTTTGACTAGATCACTTAAATTCTGATTGGTTGCGGCAATGACACGCACATCCGATTGGATCAGTTCATGTCCACCGACTCGATAAAATCGGCCATCTTGTAAAACACGCAATAGGCGAGTTTGCAGCTCCACAGGCATATCGCCAATCTCATCTAAAAACAAAGTACCTTTATGAGCTTGCTCAAATCGACCGATACGCCTGGCAGTTGCACCAGTGAATGCGCCTTTTTCATGGCCGAATAATTCAGATTCCAACAATTCGATAGGGATGGCGGCGGTATTAATGGTGATAAATGGTTTATTGCTTCTGGGGCTGTTTTCAAACAATGCGTTGGCAACCAATTCCTTGCCAGTGCCGGATTCACCAAAAATTAGTACGTTTATATCGGATTGGGAAAGCCGGCCAATCGCGGTGAAAATTTTCTGAATAGCAGGAGAATCGCCAATAATTTTATGATCACTGTCGACTGATAGAGGTGGTTCAGGGCTTTGGCGTTCATTATGGAGCAGGGCTTTTTCAACAACGCTTAAAGCATCATCTATATCAAAAGGTTTGGTTAAATAATCGAATGCACCTTTCTTGAAGGCTTCCACAGTGGTTTGCAGATCTGAAAAAGCTGTCATCACAATTACCGGAATGTCAGCATGTTGCTGCTTGAATTCCTCTAAAAAAACCAAACCACTTTTACCTGGCATGCGAATATCAGCAACGACAGCAGTGGGTGACTCAGTTTCGAGCTTTTTTAATGCTGCTTCAGCCGATTCAAACAGATCAACATTAACATCAAGTTTTGCTAATGCTTTATTTAATATCCAACGGATAGAGGCATCATCTTCAATCACCCAAACCTTATGCTGGTTCATAGTTTATTCTCCATTATTGGAAGAAACACACTAAAAACGGTTTTTCCCGGTTTACTGGAAAATTCAATTTTGCCATTGTGCATGGCAATAATTTCCTTGGTTATGGACAAGCCTATACCTGTACCTTGCGATTTGGATGAAATTAATGGTTCGAAAATATTGGCTTTAATGGTCTCATCAACACCTGGGCCGTTATCCTGAATGTCAATACGAATGGCCTTACGATATTGTTGATCTTTGATTACGATTCCATAGGCCATGCGTGAACGTAAAATGATTTCACCATTATCTTCGATTGCTTGTGACGCATTTAAAGCTAGATTTAAAAATGCCTGTGTTAATGATGTTTCAGAACCGGTTATTTCAGGCAGCGATGGATCATAATCACGTTTGATAAAAAAGTTATTTTCCTTATCGGCATCCAGTAGTTTGAAAATATGTTCCAGTATGCGGTGCACATTAAGAGGCAGCATACGTTTATTTTTAATATGACCCGACATCCGATCCACTAATTGATTAAGCCGCTCAGTCTCGTGCAAAATAATATTCAGATAGTCTTTGTCTTCACGTATCGTCAGGTTAGAAGCCAATAATTGTGCAGCGCCACGGATTCCACCTAAAGGGTTTTTAATTTCATGGGCCATGCCTTGCAATAAGGTTTGATTATTGACACTGCTGGTTTGATCTTCTTGTCTGCCCTGCAGAATGCTGAATCGATTTTCTGGTGTAATTTCAATAGAGGCCACAATGTCATCGTCAAATGATCCATTAGATTGCGAAATAGGATTAAAGGCACAAGTTGCAATTTTGCGTTGCTGGTCGGAGGTGATGGCAATTTCTTTAATAATTATTGAACCGCTATACGTATTTAATCGTTCTAATGAATGTTGAATGACTTCTTTTTTCTCAAAAAAATCGATTATTGAGCGATTTTTGATTCGACTTTTACTGATTTGTAAAAAGTCTTCTGAGGCGGAATTAGCCCAGACAATAGTTTGCTTGGAATTAACCAGTAAGACGGCCGTTTTGAGGCTGTCCAATAAGAATTTTTGATCAGATTGGGGAAGCATTGCACTATTATAGTGCAAACGCCCTGCGCTGCAGGGCGTTGCTTTTGGGGTAGGTAGATTTATAGACTGTAATAAAGGTCAAATTCAATCGGATGAGTGGTCATGCGGAAACGATTAACCTCTTCCATTTTAAGTTCAATGTAAGCATCAATCAGATCGTCGGTAAAAACACCGCCAGCTTTTAAGAAGTCTCGGTCATTATCCAGCGCTTCTAAAGCTTGATCTAATGAGTGGCATACTGTTGGAATGTCTTGAGCTTCTTCTGGAGGTAAATCATATAAATCCTTATCCATTGGATCACCCGGATGAATTTTGTTTTGAATACCATCCAAGCCGGCCATCATCATCGCCGAAAACGATAAATAAGGGTTAGCCATTGGGTCAGGGAAGCGAATCTCAATACGGCGCGCTTTTGGATTGGCCACATGAGGAATCCGACAAGAAGCTGAGCGGTTCCGTGCCGAATAAGCTAGCATGACAGGGGCCTCAAACCCGGGCACTAAACGCTTGTAACTGTTCGTTGCAGGGTTAGTAAATGCATTAAGTGCTCGGGCATGCTTGAAAATGCCGCCAATGTAATAAAGCGCCATTTCGCTTAAACCGCCATATTCATCACCGGCAAATAAGGCTTTTCCTTCTGCATACAGTGATTGGTGAACATGCATACCACTACCGTTATCACCAACCACCGGTTTAGGCATAAATGTCGCTGTCATACCGTGTGCAGCGGCAACATTAAGGACACAGTACTTGTTAATCTGAACTTCGTCAGCCTTTTTAACCAACGAGTTGAATCGAGTACCGATTTCACATTGACCTGCAGTGCCGACTTCATGATGGTGAACTTCAACCTCAAGCCCCATATCTTGCATAGCTAATACCATTGCTGAACGAACATCTTGCAATGAATCAACAGGAGGCACTGGGAAGTAACCACCCTTGACACCAGGTCGGTGACCCATATTACCTTCTTCATAATCACGGCCAGTATTCCAAGCGCCTTCCAATGAGTCGATTTGGTAATAATTGCCTTGTATATCATCGCCCCAGCGTACATCGTCAAAGACGAAGAATTCAGGCTCTGGACCGAAAAATGCACCATCTGCGATGCCAGTTGATTTTAAATAGGCCTCCGCACGCTTAGCGATGGAGCGAGGATCGCGCTCGTATCCTTGCATGGTCGAAGGCTCAACGATATCGCAGCGTACCAACAAAGTTTTGTCCATAAAAAACGGATCTAACATTGCCGTGTCTTTATCCGGCATTAAGATCATGTCAGATTCATTAATGCCTTTCCAGCCGGCAATCGATGAACCATCAAACATTTTGCCGTCTTCAAACAGATCTTCATCAACTGCGCTAACGGGTAAAGTAACATGCTGTTCTTTGCCCTTAGTGTCGGTAAATCTCAGATCGACGAATTTGACACCTTCGTCTTCGACCATCTCTAAAATATCAGCCGTGCTTGTCATTGTTGCTCCAAAATAATTTATTCGTGACAAGATATATAATGCAATTATTGTGCCAATAATGTTTTTAGTACTATTACATTGAAAAACAACAACCAGGCATCAGTTTATACATAATATCATGCTCAATGGTAATGCACTTTATAATAATGCACTATAATTATGCGTTCATAGTATTGGATAGACTGAATTTAACTTATTTTCCGAAATAGATAAGTGGGTTCTGAGAATATTCGCTTCGTTAAGCGATAGGGGAACTTAGAGATTCTCCGCTTTGTATTATCTTAGGCCTGTTAGAGTTAAAACTCTTTGACAAGTCGAATTCAGCGTACTTTCTGAACCAAATTATGAGGCATTTTGATATTTGCCTTCGTTAAACGACTGAGAGACTCAAAGATACTTCGATCTATAGGATCTAGCCCTGATGCGTTGATGTCGTTTGTTTAAGCCCGTGACAGCGTACCTTCCGAATAAGATGTGAGGCCTCTGATATTTGCCTTCGTTAAACGACTGAGGGACTCAAAGACTCTTCGATCTATAGGATCTAGCCCTGATGCGTTGATGTCGTTTGTTTAAGCCCGTTACAGCGTACTTTCCAATAAGATGTGAGGCATTTTGATATTTGCCTTCGTTAGAGGGCACAGTAGTCTTGAAACACTTTGTTTTACACCTTTCTGACCTGTCTGATCAAAGTCGTCTGACAGGCCCGTATTAACTTACATCCTGAAACAGGTTATTGTTGTCCGAGACTACTGAGTCATTAGAACGGAGGATGGATCCCCCAGGATGGACCAGTTGTTGGTCAGGTTCGGGTTATTTTGAGCCGCCTTCGACTGATTCACCGCCTCACCCAGCGTCTCGCCTTGGTTTAAGGTACGATTAAGAATCGATTCGCCCATCAATACATTCTCGCCCTGATTCGATAACAACATCGCTCCACTTATATTCACCGCATTACCACTGAACAACAATTGATGCGCCAACGTGTCAACATGCGTGCTTTCGTAATACGTCACGTAACAAGACAGCGGTACCCATATCTCAGCACCAGTTGCCGTCACCTGACTTATCTCACTCGCCTTAAATAAATTCTGATTCGATAACGCGCGGGTGCTCGCGTGACCATTGAAGAGCACTACATCCGGAGCCAGATTGAGTGCATCTATAATCTCGCCTTTGGCTTGAGCAATTGCCTCGGGTAAGGTCAGCGACGGATCCGATGCCAGTATCTCATCCACATATACTCTGTGCTGGATGTAGTCACCCGGTAATATTTCGGCCACCCCGTCTAACGCACTGCCAAAGTCGATCTCCTCACCCTCCACCGTGTGCTCGGCTATCAGTAACACATCGCCACTACTGTGATCACCATTGGCCCATTGAATACTTTTATCCACGATCACCTGTAAATCAGACCCCGTACGTACCGGCCATCGTCCTATATGGGCAAACAAAGTGCCCTGTGCATCAGTAATGTACGGCACATCACTCACCGTATAGTTTGAATAATTACTCTGGGTATAATGACCCGGAATAAACGTGAGCGCCCCTGTCTCGAGCTTATCCGTATGGTCATACACACTGCCCCCCACTAACAACACATACTTTAATCCCGGACTCTGGCCCTTCAACTCACTTAAAAATCGACTCAACCCTTCTGGACCCGCCTGACCCCCACCAAACACTTCTTCAATGTCTAAATAGTTAATGAGCGACACCGTATGGCCCTGACTTCGTTTGAAATCAGCATACGCCGATAAATGATCAACACCATTTGAGCCCACCCCCATAAAACTCGGATGACTCACGATCACATAATCACTGCCTTGGGTCTGACTGAATAAACTCAACTCACTCGCCACCGACTTCTCGACCAAGCCCGCTACCCCTAAAAATCCTGACCGATTCCCCACCCAATACTTAAGCGATCCTTCGGCTAAATCACCACCCTGTAAAACGGCAAACGTTACCTCATTCCAGCTCCTCCCCTCAGTATCGGTCACCGTCGTTTTGGACTCAGGCTTGAGTTTGACTAAATTTGAGCCATCGGTAGCAAATACCCTGGCATTACCCTGTTTAGGAACACGTACGGTATAGCCCGTTTCGCCCTCATCCGGACCGGTAAACTGTAAATGATCCTCACCGGCCTTCGACACATACGGGCGACGATAACTCACCCCCATTCCATCTACATGCACTTCACTTAACGCATACCCCTCACCGGCACTGAACGATCCCCCAATCAACACCGAGCCATTGGCCTCATCGAACACCACGCCACCCGGAACCGGTAGACTGATGTCCCAGCCCCCCGTGCCCACCGCTCGGGCTTCACCCACACTCACTAAACCTCCTCCACTGAACACCACGCCCTCAACCACATGTTCGGCATCTATCTCACCATCGCCATCCCCATCAATACCCGGTAATCCACTACTACGCCCTAACCGTAAATGAATACTCGATCCCTCGTCCCATAACGCATCACCCTCGACCGGCACCAACGTCCCGTATAACTGCGGCTGATCCGTATACCCCACCATCACTGCATCCACCCACGGGTCATCTAAGGCACTGTTAAGAATATACGTGGTATCCTGCTCCACTTCACTGTGCTCAACATAACTATCACTAAACCCACTCGTGACCCCCTGTTTACTCTGTACCTGGGCGGTCCGCACTAAACCACGGTCTAGCACCAAACGGTATACGTTCGATTCCGTATACAATCCCTCTTCTTCGTCCGGTCCTCGGCCATAAAAATAAATCTCACCGTTAGCACCCAAGGTCTTATCTGAACCACTACCTTCACCCTTGGCTCGTACATCACGGACTACACCTTGGCCTAGGTGGTCAATAACCGCTAACTCTCGTTTTTGAGTGGCTTGCCAGTTCTGCGGTAACTCACTGCCTTTAATCCGATACAATCCGTCTTGGACGAGGTGAAACTCAATAACAGTTTCTAGCTGGTCTAAAAATGCTGAGCTCTCAACAGCATCGCTTGATACTTTGCGGTATCCCCAAATCCGATCCTTGACATACCCATTGGCTACCATCCGGGCATCCAATTCAGCACGTACATCCCCCCAGTCGATCGGGGAAAGAGAGCCCAGTTCACCATAGGAATGGCCCACTTCAAATGGGCCGTAGTAATGTTCAGACCCGTCACTGTCTACACTGGACAACCCCACACTCACTAACTGATCGATCGAATCGGGAAGCCGAACCCGTTTTGAATAACTTTGGGGCTCGACCGCATTGCCACTACCGCTTTTAATCAAAAAATTATGCAGTTTCTCCCAGCGCCCATCGACACCGTCTAATCCCCATAACTGAAAACCCACATTAAACAGCTCACTTGAAGTTCCCCAATCCACATCTAACACATCAGCTATGCGGGTGCTCGAAATATGGGATAAGGTGACTGGGAGTGTATCAACTGAAATTTCATAGTCTTCGACTTCACCACCAAAAGCTATGCCCGTTGGAGATTCAACCTCCGTAGCATTGGGTCCAATTCTAAACCGGGCATAAGTTATTTGATCATCATTATGAATAAAATCGGTTGGTGCAGTAAAAATCAAATCGCAACTACCTGTAGTACCCCCACCAGAACAAGTTGATGTATCAATGCAACTTCGTTCGTCAGTTTCAAACGTGCCATCACCTGCTTGGCTATTGTAATCGAAATCAATCCAACCACACAGTCGTGCATTACCTGTATATGGAACTGAAACTGTATAGTCATCACCGGCAGAGAAATCAGCAGCTGTTAACGGGAATGAAATGTTTCCATCGTCTGTATCGTTGGTGGCTGGGCTACCTTCTGTTGCCGGATCACCATCAAGTTCAGATGTTGAACTATTACCGATAAAAATATCATCAACCGAACTTATACTGAAACCTGATTGAATTAGGTGTTCAGGTCCGCCGGAAGCATCTAGAGTAGAATATGAATCTGGTGCATCTCCGTAATCTGATTCTTTGAAAACCCAAAACCCCATTTGATCAGTCGTTCGAGAACGTTCGTTGTCTCTGAGTTGATCTTCATCAATAACTAGATCGAGTTGATTGTTTTCAAATGGATTTGTACCAAAAAGATTGGCGAAACCACCATTGGTTCCGTCCATTGCTTCGATTGTCGCGACACCAAAGTTGTAGGTATCATTTAAGTTGTAAGGATAAGGAGGTGAATTGGTTACGCCCAAAATGTTATCTGGGCCAAGTGCAGTTTGATATGGTATCGTTCCCGCAGCTCCAGAGCCGCCTTCTATTACAAAATAGCCTAAAGTTTCATCATTTCTTGTTTCATCTGCATCATCCTCACCGATATGTTTACCGACACAAATTCCATCTGCAAAGCCACTATCGAAAGGTGGGTTGCTATTCGATTCACAATCGTAGCTCCAAAATATGCTGAAGTCTGGGTCATTGAAGGTCATGACTTGGCCAAGGACAACGGGGTTTGTATAAGTATTTGTTAACGCTGCGCTGACATTTTCGCCTCTACCATTCCAGTCTGGGCCTGGGATACCGTCACCAGCCACGTCATCAGAAACTACTGTTCTAGCCTCGAAATTCCTGCCATCCGCTAATTGATTAGCACCTTCTTCTGCGACAAGACAATATACATTTGCAGCGGTGACATTAGTGCTATTCCTTGGTTCTTGTAATCGAATTTCAAAACTGGATGTACCAGCATTACGTATTCGTACAACTGCTGGATTATCAGATGTTGAAGCTAGTTGATGCGTGCATACAACAACCGATGAGGTATATGTATTTTCTAATGAAATTGTCTGCCAGTTTCCATCGACGGAACGAATAGTAATTGCTTCAAGTTGGCCGCTATTTGTGGGAATAATTAATGCATGACCAATTTGAATGTAGATCAAACTTATAAAAATCGACAAAAGTTGGATTACAGTGGGTAATCTGATACTAAGATTTAATATGCTAAACATTGTTTCCTCAGAGTTGATGCTTAGGGTTCGCGTATTACAACAGGATTTTATACCATTGATTGCTAGACACTTTTAGTAAATTAACAATTGTTTACATAATTGAACTTGAACGACAATTAAGGCAATCGGAAGTTCCAATAGGTATAATCCGCCTGATATTCAGGATTTAGACAGCGTGAATTTTCAAAACATCATTTTTGAGTTAAATCAATACTGGGCAGAGCAGGGCTGTATAGTCATGCAACCTTATGATATGGAAGTTGGTGCAGGCACATTTCACACGGCAACTTTTCTGGCAGCAGTTGGCCCGGAGCCTATTTCAACGGCCTATGTACAACCTTCAAGACGGCCCACTGATGGGCGTTATGGTGATAACCCGAACCGCACTCAACGTTATTTTCAGTATCAGGTGATTATGAAACCTTCACCGGATGATTTTCAGAACTTGTATCTGGGCTCATTAAAGCGACTTGGCATTGATTTCCTCAAAGATGATGTCCGCTTTGTCGAGGATGACTGGGAATCACCCACTTTGGGTGCATGGGGACTGGGCTGGGAGGTCTGGCTCAATGGCATGGAAATCAGTCAATTTACTTATTTTCAACAAGTGGGTGGTCTTGATTGTCGGCCTGTTACGGGCGAGATTACTTATGGCCTGGAACGAATCGCTATGTATATCCAGGGTGTGGATAGTATGTATGAGCTCAGTTGGAACGACGATTACAGTTATGGTGATATTTATCATCAAAACGAAGTCGAAATGTCCAAATACAATTTCGAGTTAGCGGATGTGGATGAATTGTTTCATCAGTTTGATTTCTTCGAGCAGCAAAGCCTTCAACTTGCTGAACAGGATCTACCTCTACCCAGTTATGAAATGGTGTTAAAAGCCTCTCATACATTTAATTTGTTGGATGCTCGGCATGCCATTAGTGTGACCGAGCGCGCCAGATTTATTGGACGTGTCAGATCGATGGCTAAAGCCGTGGCGCAAAGTTATTATGATAGTCGGGAAAAACTGGGCTTTCCACGTGGGCTGCAAAAAGGGGAGCAACATGGCTGATACCCAGCCCTTTCTATTCGAAATTGGTACTGAGGAATTACCACCTAAAGCGCTAAAAAAGCTGGCCGATGTTATCAAGCACCAATTACTTAGGCAATTGACCGAGCAAAGTTTGATTGATGCTGCAGCCCAGGCAGAAGTTTATGCCACACCAAGACGTTTAGCCGTGTTTGTAGACGCTGTAATCGAAAAGCAGCCCGATCAAACGATTGACCGTAAAGGTCCGGCTATTAATCAAGCGTTTGATGAACAAGGTAAACCCACACAGGCAGCCATTGGTTTTGCCCGCTCAGTAGGCTTAGAAGTAGATCAGTTACAAACGCAAAAAACGGATAAAGGCGAATGGTTGTTTTGTCAGGTACAAAAACCGGGACAAACCGCTAAAGCGTTATTGCCAGTGTGCATTGAGAATGCACTCAAAGTCTTGCCGATTCCAAAGCGAATGCGCTGGGGTAATCTGGAGGCTGAATTTGTTCGGCCTGTGAAATGGTTAGTTATGTTATTGGGTAGCGAAGTCATTGAGGCTGAGATTATGTCCGTTAAGTCGGATCGTTATACCCATGGCCATCGATTTCATGTTACCCGCAAACTGCGTTTACGTGATGCCAGCGAATATCGACTCTTACTTGAACAAGAGGGCATGGTGACAGCAAATTTTGACGAACGTAGACAGCAAATTGTACAAGGCATTACTGAGCTCGCGGATGAAAAAATTGCACAAGTATTATTGGATGAGGCCTTGTTGGATGAAGTAACGGGCCTGGTTGAACTACCAATACCTCTAATGGGAAACTTTGACGCTGAATTTATGCAGTTACCCCAAGAAGTATTAGTCTCATCCATGCAAGATCATCAAAAATATTTCCCATTGGTGGATAGCGAAGGCAACTTGCTGCCCAATTTTATTACGGTCAGTAATATTCGTAGCAAAGACGAAGCAGGTGTCATTCAAGGTAATGAGAGAGTATTACGAGCACGGCTATCTGATGCTCAATTTTTCTGGAATGAGGATGGAAAAACTAAATTAGCGGATCGAAGGCCCGTATTATCAGAAGTACTGTTTCAACAGAAATTGGGTTCGCTAGGTGATAAGGTTGATCGAATTAGCACGCTCGCTACAACACTAGCTAAAAAGTTTGACTTGGATAAAGATCAAGTCGCTCAAGCAGCCGAATTGTGTAAGCTTGACTTGGTCACAGATATGGTCGGAGAGTTCCCGGAATTACAAGGAATTATGGGTAAATATTATGCCCTGCAAGATGGTGAGACCCAGCAAGTGGCCGATGCCATTGAACAGCATTATTGGCCGAAATTTGCCGGCGATCAAATTCCACAAACTGATACGGCCAAAATGGTGGCAATTGCCGATAAACTCGACACGATCTGCGGTTTGTTTGCAATAAACCAATTGCCTACGGGTGATAAAGATCCTTTTGCGCTCAGGCGCTGTGCGCTGGGCATTTTACGAATTTTGATTGAAGGAAAATTGGAACTGGATTTGCCTTGGGCAATAGATGAAGCGTTAAAAGGTTACACTATTAATATAGATCATCGAACACATGACGCTGTCTATGACTTCATCTTTGAGCGGTTGAAAACGCTATATCAATCGCAAGGCTATGATACCCGTTTGTATCAAGCGGTGATGCAAACAAAACCAGTCAGTCCGCTGGATTTTGATTATCGGCTCAAGGCGGTTTCTGATTTTGCTCAATTAGATGCTTCTGAAAGCTTGATTGAAGCGAACAAACGCATCAATAATATTTTGCAAAAAGCTGAATTTCACTCAACTGACGTTGATGAGAAAGTTGTGCAACTAGATCAGGAAAAAGCTTTGCTTGAGCGCTTGCGAGTTGTTTCTGAAAATACATCGTCATTAGTTGAGCAGAATCGCTATACCGATTTATTGCAGCAACTCACCCAGCTAAAACAGCCAATTGATGATTTTTTTGACAATGTGATGGTGATGGATGAAGATGAAACCAAACGCCAAAATCGTCTTGTCATGCTGGATAAAGTCCGGCAATTATTTCGTCAAGTTGCAGACGTTTCTTACTTGAAGTGAAACTTAATCCCGCCGAGTTATCAGCGATTATTCTGGATCGTGATGGCGTAATAAATGTCGAGACGGGTTTTTATGTGAAATCTATCGATGAATGGCAGTTTTTACCGGACAGCGCACAAGCAATTGCTCGTTTATCAAAGACAGGTTATCGAGTTTTTGTGGCCACCAATCAAGCTGGTATTGCTCGTGGTCTATATGATGACCAAATTCTAAGTGATATTCATAATCTAATGGTTTCTGGGATAGAACAAGCTGGTGGGAAAATCGAAGCGATACATTATTGTCCACATCGAGATGAAGATAACTGTGATTGCCGTAAACCTAAACCCGGATTGTTGCTGCAGATAGCCGAACAACATGGTGTAGATTTGAGTCGTACGGTTATGGTCGGCGATAGTCTGAGAGATTTGCAAGCTGCTATTTATGCCGGCAGTCATGCGGTGCTAGTTGGCCCCAAGCAGGTGCAGTTAGAACAGCATTTTGGAGCATTAGCAGATCAAATTCCACGCTATACGGATTTACCTGCCTTTGTCGATGATTTGCTAAGCTACACTGAAGACTGAATTTTCTATTTTTAAGGAGTAACCATGAGCGAGCCTTCATATTTGACTACTGATTTGTGTGATGACCATTCAGATAACCTCAGTATTGCTGAACCGATTTTTAACGACTATGGTGGTGTAAAACAGTTTCATGGCCGGGTAGTGACGGTGAAAGTGTTTGAAGATAATGTGCTAGTTAAACAAACGTTGAGTGAAAAATCAGATGGTGATGTTCTGGTCGTTGATGGTGGTGGTTCGCACCGTTGTGCCTTGCTGGGTGATATGCTGGCAGGCATGGCCAAGGATAACGGTTGGGCAGGCGTCATTGTCAATGGCTGTATTCGAGATAGTGTTGAAATCAGCAAGATTGAAGTTGGCGTAAAGGCCTTAAATACACACCCTCTTAAGAGTATCAAACGTGGAGAAGGGCAAAAACAGCTTCCTGTTCATTTCGCTGGTGTAAACTTTAACCCTGGTGATTATGTTTATGCCGATGAGGATGGATTAATAGTTTCGCCATCAGCATTAATTTAAAAATTATATGGAACTAAATTCCCGTATTTAGTACTAAATAAGCATCAGATGTTACAAATTGTTTCTTTTAATTAAATTGTGATAAATGTAACATTATTGTAATTTCATGCTTTATATAATTATTTGGCTTTAGCTTTGTTCTAAAGTCAAAGTCATTTTCAAAACACCATTGGATTATTTTTATTACGCTATTAACGGGTAGGATATTGTGGAAGAAGGAGTGGTAGACTTTCAGGTTGCCAAACTGAAAAACGAATTAGGTTTTGAAGCCTGTAAGATCAGTGAATCAATAAATAGTGAATCTCTGTATCCACTGGTGTTTAACACCTCCAAACTAGATTTCTATCTGGCTGTTTTTATTTTAAATGGTTCCGGACGTATACTCATCGATTTTGATGAATATGATTTGAACTACGGTACTTTTGCCTTTATTTCTCGAGGCCAGCTCATCAAATTGGTCAAGAATAAAAAACTCGATGCCATATTGTTTCTTATCACTGAGGATTTTCTTTCTGAACTATTTGATGGCCGCGGCATTTTGCCATTTTCAAGATTGTTCAGTTATCACCAGTTTAGCCCGCTTATTTTATTTTCCGACGAGCAGTACCAAACGATTCTCGGGGCCGCCAAAACGATTCGCCAGGAATATTTAGAGACAGATAATTATGGTTATAAAGAGGTGCTGCAACTACGTTTAAAATTGATTATGTATCAATTAGTTAGGCAAAGAGAGCGACGATTGATTGATTCTCAACAGCCGCGATCGGTAAAGCTTTTTTCTCGTTTCAGCCGCTTGGTGATGGAGAATTTTATTGATGTGAAAAGTGCTCATGATTATGCCAGAATGTTGAAGGTTTCTTATAAAACCTTAAATCAAATTTCTAAAGCTAATATCAACAAAACGGCCAAAGCATATATAGAGTATTACACGGTATTGGAAATTAAGCGAAGTCTGGCTTATTCGTCAAAAAGTATTCAGGAAGTGGCCTATCAATACGGCTTTGACGAACCCACGAATATGGTCAAATTCTTTAAGAAACATACTAAGTTGACACCAAGCCAGTTTCGTAAGGAACAAAATTAAAAGGTTCGACTTTTACCATTTTTGAGAGCTAAATTACCTATGTTTTCATTTTCGAATTAACGATAATAATTTTACTTATAGTGATGCTATAAGTACTTACTTATTTTGTATACCCCTTACGTTTTTTACACCGCCTGCCTCTCAGGCGGTGTTTTTTTAACTAAATAAGATTGAAATCACATGATTGGTGATATAAAGCGTTAATGAGTAGAAAAAAATTCTTTAAATCTATTGACTACGTAATCAACATCTTTTTGATTAACATCCAGGTGGGTAACTAAACGCAGGTTATATTGACCTGAAATCAATATCCCTTTGTCTTGCATGTAATCGATTAATTCGGCCTGCCGCTTTGTATCAAGCTGAACAAATACCATATTGGTCTGATTCAGAGTGTATTCGACAGTAATTTCCTCGATTTCGACAAGATTTTCAGCCAGATAGGCGGCATGCTCATGGTCTTCTATCAAGCGTTCTATATTATTCGTCAAAGCATAAATACCAGCCGCAGCTAAACCACCAGCTTGACGCATGCCGCCACCGAGCATTTTTCGATGTCTGCGGGCTTGATGAATCAATTCACCAGACCCACACAGGACCGAACCAACCGGGGCACCTAATCCTTTTGACAGGCACACCGAAATTGAATCAAAATGATCAGCAATTTCTTTAACCTCAATGTTATGTTTGACTGCTGCATTGAATAGTCTGGCTCCATCAAGGTGATGTGCTAATTGACATTGTTCGCAAACAGCGGCTGATTCAATTAGATAATCCATGGGTAAGGCTTTACCGGCGTGAGTATTCTCCAAGCAAAGTAGTCGAGTTCTAGCAAAATGCACATCATCTGCTTTGATATTAGCTTTAACCTGATTTAAATCCAGCGTGCCATCGGCTAAATTCTCAACAGGTTGTGGTTGTATACTACCTAAAACGGCTGCACCGCCACCTTCATAACGATATGTATGGGCTTGCTGGCCAACAATGTATTCATCACCACGCTGACAGTGACTCATTAAAGCCAATAAATTGCTCTGAGTGCCGCTAGGTGCAAAAATCGCCGCTTGTGTACCTAGCATATCTGCAGTTAGTTGCTCAAGTTCTAAAACGCTAGGATCTTCGCCATAAACATCATCGCCGAGTTTAGCGTTGTACATGGCATCGAGCATGCCCTTGCTTGGTTTGGTAACTGTATCGCTACGAAGATCAATCATGTGCTTATTGCTCAAAAACAGCTATGATAGGGTATGTAGGTATTGAGTCAAAGCTTTAATGTTGTTCATCCGCTCAATTATATTTTTACTCGGTCAGGCTGTGATCACCTTATTCTATTTCCCTTTGACCTTATTGGCTTTTTTTTTACCTGTACAAAAAAAGGTGAGTGTAATTAGTGGCTGGGGTTGGCTGGTTATCAAATGGCTAAAAATATGTTGCGCTTTAGATTATTCAATAAAGGGATTGGACAAGCTTCCTGAAGCGCCATTCGTGGCCTTGGTCAATCATCAATCCGCCTGGGAAACCATGGCTTTGTTATTCTTATTGCCCCCTCATTGCTGGGTGTTAAAAAAGGAACTATTGCGCATTCCAGTTTTTGGTTGGGGTTTAGCTCAGGCGATGCCAATTGCTATTGATCGATCTCAAAATAAAGCTGCTTTAAAACAATTGCTTGCACAGGGTAAACAACGTTTAGACAGTGGTTTGTGTATAGTGATTTGTCCACAAGGCACAAGAAAAGTACCGGGTGATTTTGGTCGTTTTAATGTGGGTGGTGCAATGTTAGCGGTAAAAAATCAGGTGCCGGTGGTTCCGATTACTCATAATTCGGGTAGTTTTTGGCCGCGTAAAGGAATCCTCAAATATCCGGGTACCGTTGAGGTGGTTATCGGTGAGACGATCAAAACATTAGATAAATCGGCTGATCAAGTAAACGATCAAGCAAAGGATTGGATTGAACGAACGCTAGGCAAACTAGAATCTGAACTTACGAGTCACACAACGATGCCATTGGAAAATAAACCCGAGCCTCATTGATACTGCTTAATATCGGGTTGGTGCTATTCTCAGACAGAGAAAAGTCAGCTCTAATTTGATCACTCCCTTCAGCTTCTGCTAAGTAAATGTTACCCATATCCAGATCTATTGACTGTCCAGGTTTTAGTTCAATAGAACCATGATGAAAAGGCGCATAACCATCTTCGACCCGGTTATAAATGATGATATCTTCAAAAATTAGTCGTTCAGCTTGTGGCCAATGAAATATAAATTTGCCGTACAATTTGTCGTTGGTAAATACCACACCAATACCACGCTCAGGTCGATCTTTGCGCAAATAAAATTTGCCTTTCTGAGTTGCATTAAAATCTTCAAAGCTAAGTTCGCTGGATACAGCAGAGACGTAATTCTCTGGTGTGGTTAGGAAATCTTTATGCATCAAACTGTCGAACTCATCATAGATGACACTGCAGTCAAAGGCATGCAAAGTGGTAATCTGAGTTACCCCGAACAAAAAGACGATTTGTTTTATTAATTTGCTAACCATTTACCTGATTCCTTGCCGGCGCGAATTATAGCACTTGCCGTGCAAGCTTTAAAAAATCATTAATGGTGAGTGCCTCGGCTCGCTGACCCGGGTCGATTCCGGTTTGTTCGAAGTCTTGCTGGCAGACCAGTAAATTCAGACTGTTTTTTAGGGTTTTACGACGTTTGAGAAATGCAGATTTTACTAATCCGTCAAACTTTAACGCTAGATCTTGTCTGATTTGATGAGGGTGCGGAGTCATTCGAATGACGCTGGACTCAACTTTGGGAGGAGGATTAAATGCACCTTTGCCAACATCAAACAGTTTGGTGATTTCAAATCGCAGGCCCGCTGAAAGCGTTAATCTACCGTAAGTTTTATTTCCCGGTGATGCTAAAAGCCGCTCAGCGACTTCTTTTGGGATCATAAAAGTCATGTCACTGATCAAATTCACGAATTTGGCTAAATGAAAAAAAATCGGTGTGGAGATGTTGTAAGGCAGATTACCAACCAGGCGTAGTTTACTTGCTGTGTTAGCCAGATTTTGTAAATCGACTTTCAATATATCTTCATTTACAACATTAATATTATGATCTCGAAAGCGGATGCTCAATTGTGCAGCTAAATCACGGTCAATTTCAATCAAGGTCAACCGATTGGTTTTATCAACAAGAAATTCAGTCAGTGCAGCTTGTCCGGGTCCGATTTCCATCCACTGATCCTTTGGGCCAATGTTTAAAGAATCAATGATTCGTCCGATTACACGTTGGTCATGTAAAAAGTGTTGTCCGAACCGCTTGCGTGGAACATGACCATTCATGGGGTCTTTTGCCTGACCATTTTGTCAGCCATATTTAATGCCGCCATCAAACTGCTAATTTCAATATTTCCGGTTCCGGCTAGCGGCAAAGCCGTACCATGATCAACTGAGGTTCGAATAATTGCTAGCCCTAGAGTAATGTTGACTGTTTCACCAAAACCCAGCGCCTTGACAACAGGCAAGCCCTGGTCATGATACATGGCAATAACGGTGTCAACTTCATCCAGTATTTTCGGAGTAAAAGCTGTATCGGCAGGTAAGGGGCCAATTAAATCAAAACCACTGGCTTTAAGTTTTTCAATTAGTGGTGTAATAAATTGGATTTCCTGCATTCCCAAATGGCCACTTTCCCCAGCATGTGGATTGAGTCCGCAGACTGCTATTCGAGGTTTGTCGATGCCGAACTTATTGATTAAATCAGCATGAGTGATTTCGATAACTGTTTGTACTTTTCCCGCTGTAATTGCTTGAGCAACATCTTGAAGGGGTAAATGCGTGGTGACCAATGCGACCTTAAGCTTCTCATTGGCCAGCATCATGACCGGCAGTTTGGCACTGGTTTTTTCAGCTAGAAATTCAGTATGTCCGGAAAAAGCAATCCCGGCTTCGTTAATAATACTTTTTTGAATTGGACCGGTCACCAGTGCGTCGAATTGACCGGACAAACAGCCTTGTATGGCAGATTCTATAGTTTCAAGTACATAATTTGCGTTTGCTTGATTTAACTCTCCCGGATTGACTGAGTGAGGGCAATTAACCGGTATGACTTGAAGTTCACCAGGGTTAGATCGCACGCCGGTGAATTCTTTAATATGTAAAGTAAGTCCGAGGAGATTGGCGCGTTCTGTTAAGGCACTTGAATCTGCAATAGCAACCAGGCAATAGTCATGTTGGCGTTGTGCGATCATCGCCGCCAGATCCAGGCCGATGCCGGCTGGTTCCCCCGGTGTTAATGCCAATATGCTGGGTTTCATTTAATGTTTAACTTTTAATTTAGTATTTTCAAAACTAAGGCTTGCATAATACGATTGATGTTTCTCAATTAACAAGCCTTTTTCCAGCATAGACTCCAGAAACCGAACTATATCGATTTGATTGAGTTTAGCTATCAGGGTTTTGGGCAGTTGTGTTTCCAACTGTGCTTTTAAATTCTCTAATAATGAGAACGGATTCAATTCAGTTCCATCCTGTGTTAATAAGCGAGTGGAGAAATCCACTTTAATCGGTTGGTCTTCTGCTTGCCCTAGTAGAGTAAACTTTATTTCAGGCTGGTTATGGTTGATTAATTTAAGCAGATCGGAGAAATGTTTTAGCAATACCAGCCATTGATTATTTTGTACTGCTGTCGAAATTGAAAAGTAATTTTGATTGAAAAAATCAATCAGCTGTTGGTCGAGATTGGTGACAGATAGTTCAGTAGTGATATTAGAGATAGCGGCTTGATTAATATTCAACAATTCAATTTCAAGGTTTGATAGCAAATGGTAAGCATCGTTATCGTGTTCAATCCGGCTGTTAAACTGTAGTCCTCCAGCTTGATAATTATCATTCGCTAACTGGCTGGAAAAGTTTATTGTTTTTAATTTTAAGGTTGTTGGAATTGGAAAATCAGGGTTTAACTTGATTTCAATTTCAGGTTTAACCAAATAAAAATTTTGCCAAGCATCGCTGAATTCCAGTTGATTGGTTTTGATCGAAGCAGCGACGTCACCATTATTGGAGATATGGGCCTCAATATCAGCCAGGTCAGCAAAAACCCTAGTTTGAAAAATGGAAAGATCCAGTCCCCGGTGGTGGATTTGCGGATGACTCTCACCCAAATAATTAACCCAGGTAATCGCTGAACCGGGCTGCTCACTCAAAGCAATAGCACTGCGATTAGTGGTTAGATTAAAGTCCGTATTAACCTTATACAAAGCAAAGGAGCGCAAAGGGGTTTCGAACAGGTTTGACCAGATGATAGGCCCATGTTGAATTTGATTGTTAGTCTCGATAACCAAATTCTGCTGCTTAAATTTCAGCACAAGTTGAGCTGTTGAATTAAACCAGCCATGTTCGAAATCAAGTTTTCCAATCTCAGCATCAGCAGCAAAATTATCAATCAATTCATTTTGTAAATAATACTTTGCCGCAAAAGATAAAATGGCAGGCATCACCAGCAAAATCAGCAATATGCTGAAGATTAGTTTACGCATGTCAGGCTTTTTGCAAAAATGCTTTAGCCCGTAATAGGGCGATGATGCTTTTAGCATCAATAATTTCATTACTCAGCGCCATTTCGACAGCTTGATCCAGGTCTAGCCAATGGATTTCGATGTATTCATGTAATTCATGATTGCTTTGTGATGGTGTTAAATCGGCGGCTAGATAAAGATACAAGACTTCGTCCAGAATGCCAGGAGAAGGCACCGTTACACCAAGTTCATCCCATCTGTGTGCGATTACGCCGGCTTCTTCTTCCAATTCACGTTTAATTGTTTGTGCAGGCGATTCCTTGTTATCGATTTTTCCGGCTGGCAATTCCCACAACCATTGGCCCACGGCATGACGATATTGTTTTAATAAGCAGATTTCATTCTTCTCGTTGATCGCAACAACTACCGCACCACCGGGGTGGCGTACGATTTCAAGCGTTGCAGCGGGTTTATCAGGGCTGATCTGAACAGTTTCCAAGCCTAAATCAACGATTTTGCCTTTGTAGATTTGTTTACGTTCACTCACTGTTTGGTTTGATTAGAAACCTCATTAACCGCTGCCTTTAATTTTTCCTGATCGCCCAGATAATAATGCTTTAACGGTTTGAGTTCATTATCAAATTCATAAACCAATGGAATACCGGTGGGGATGTTTAGCCCCATAATTTCTTCGTCAGAAATATTATCGATGTGCTTAACCAAGGCGCGTAAGCTATTACCATGAGCCGCAATGATTACGGTCTTGTCCTGCTCTAAATCTGGTACGATTTGCTCATTCCAGTAAGGAATAACCCGATCTAAGGTAGTGGCCAACGACTCAGTGGCCGGCAAATTTTCAATTCCTTGGTAACGCATATCTTGGCCGGGATGCATCTGATTATTTTCATCGACTGCCGGAGGTTTAATGGCATAGCCACGACGCCATTTGTGCACTTGTTCTTCACCGTGTTTAGCTACAGTTTCTGCTTTATTTAATCCTTGCAAGGCACCGTAATGGCGCTCATTCAGTTTCCAGGATTTCCTAACCGGCAACCACATTTGGTCAAGTTCATCCAAGGCCAGCCACAAGGTGCGAATCGCTCGTTTGAGTACAGAAGTATGAGCAATATCGAAGATAAAGCCTTCTTGTTTAAGTAGTTCTCCTGCTTGTTTAGCTTCGTTAATTCCGCGCTCGGAAAGATCGACATCCACCCAACCGGTAAATCGATTTGATAAATTCCATTCACTTTGACCGTGGCGTAATAAAACTAATTTTTTCATGATTATAGATGCTTTGTAAGTGTGCCGAATTTTAAGTGTTTATGATGTTGTTGGCTATCAGCTTGTCAAGCAAAGTTTGAGTAGCCTTGGCCCGGTGACTGACCTTGTTTTTCTGATCTTTTGATAACTCTGCACAGGTTTTATTTAATTCAGGTACCCAAAAAATCGGATCATAACCAAAGCCGTTTTCACCTCTAGGTTTGCTGATTATTTCGCCGTTAAGAATGCCCTCAGCGATTATCGGACTGGGGTCATTGCTCTGCTGCATATAGACCATAACACAACGAAAATTTGCTTCACGATTAGTGTTGTCTTCAAGCTGTTGTAATAATTTGAGATTGTTGTCTTGGTCTGTCGCATTTTCTCCGGCAAATCGGGCTGAATAAATACCGGGTTGACCATCTAAAACCGCAACCTCAAGTCCTGAATCATCAGCAATCGCAGGCAAGCCAGTAATATGACTTGCGTGACGAGCCTTTAATATAGCATTCTCAACAAAGCTCAGGCCGGTTTCTTGGGCTTCATCAACACCAAGTTCAGCTTGAGCAATAACTTGTAAATTAAATGGTGAGAGTAAGTCGTTGAATTCCGCTATTTTGCCAACGTTATTACTGGCCAACACAATTTCATTGCTCATTAGAGTTCGAGAGCCTGACGCTGCAAATCAACTAACTCATCAATCCCCTTTTTGGCGTAGTCGAGCATTGTATTAATTTGATCACGACTAAAAGCAACTCCTTCTGCCGTACCTTGCACTTCAACAAAATCACCTTTATCGTTCATCACCACATTCATATCTGTCTCGGCTTTGCTATCCTCAGCATAGTCCAGATCGAGGATAACTTGATCATTGAAAACACCGACAGATACGGAGGCAACTTGGGAAATTACAGGAGATTGTTTAATTTCCTGCACCTCAATTAAATAATTCATTGCATCAATCAATGCCACAAATGCGCCTGTAATTGAAGCAGTACGGGTACCGCCGTCTGCTTGAATTACATCACAATCCATGGTGATAGTGCGCTCGCCGAGCTTTTTGAGGTCAACACAGGCACGCAAAGAACGACCTATTAGTCGTTGGATCTCCTGAGTACGGCCAGTTTGTTTGCCCTTAGCGGCTTCACGCATTGCCCTGGTGCCGGTAGCTCGAGGTAACATACCGTATTCGGCGGTAATCCAGCCACTGCCTTGTCCTTTAAGAAAGGGGGGCACACGATCATCTACACTGGCAGTACAGATAACCTTAGTTTCACCAAATTCTATCAATACCGATCCTTCGGCGTGCTTTGTGTATTCTCTGGTAATGCTGATATCGCGCATTTGATCAACAGTTCTACCACTTGGCCTAAATGACATAAAAATTCCCCTGTTAATTTGCTGGTATTTTCTCATAGTCGTAAACGTTGACAAGCCAATAATGGTAAGATCGCAGCACTTGAATCGACAGGTAATGAAACCTGTGATTTAAGTCCGATAAACAAGTTGGAATCAAATCATGAAAAGTATGACTGCCTTTTCACGTCAGGAAATGACGGCGCAGTGGGGCTCAGTAAATTTGGAAATGCGCACTGTCAATCACCGTTATCTTGATCTTAATATGCGCCTTGCTGAAGAGCTGAGATTTTTTGAGCCTAAAGCCAGACAGATGCTGGCCGATAGCTTGAGCCGTGGCCGTGTCGATATGACGCTCAAATATCAGCCTACACTGACTAACCAAATCAGCCTTAATCAAAATACTGTTGACCAACTGCTGGAATTGCAACAACAATTAGGTGAAAGAAATACTGACTTAAAAACCTTAACCACTGCGGAAATTCTAAACTGGCCGGGCGTATTGGAAATGACGAGTCAGGATGAAGTGCAAATGACACAAAGCCTGTCAGCGTTACTAAAAAATGCAATTGAGGAATTGCAACAACAACGTGAGGTTGAAGGTAATAAAATCAAACAGTTACTCACGCAAAAAGCAACTGAAATTCAATCTATCGTTAACGATGTGAGAAAAATTCTGTCTGAAGTCAGCCAATTATTCAGGCAGAATTTTCAGGACAAGCTAGAGCAAATGGACGTTGAAATTGATTCGCACAGACTAGAACAAGAGTTGGTTATTTTCCTGGGCAAGCAAGATATAGCCGAAGAATTGGACCGGCTTGAGGTTCACTTGGGAGAAGTTCAGAAGATCTTGGATACACAACAAGCAGCTGGACGTCGTTTGGACTTTTTAATGCAGGAATTAAATCGCGAAGCCAATACACTGACCTCAAAATCCGTCGACGTAAGATTAAACAACGCTTCAGTCGAAATGAAGGTTTTAATCGAGCAAATGCGTGAACAGGTGCAGAACATAGAATGATTGGCCAACAAGATTCCCGTTTGATTATTATTTCAGCACCTTCTGGTGCGGGCAAAACGTCTTTGTCAAGACGATTAATTACTGAGCATGATGATATTGCCGTTGCAGTCTCGCATACTACCCGCGCTCCAAGACCGGGAGAAGAAGACGGGAAAGATTATCATTTTGTCAGTCAGCCTGAGTTTGAGCAATTAATTCATGCCGATGGTTTTTTAGAATACGCTGAAGTATTTGATAAATTTTATGGCACTTCAAAACAAGCTGTACAAGTTTTATTGGATCAAGGTAAACACGTATTGCTGGAAATTGATTGGCAGGGAGCGCAGAATATTCGTAGGTTGATGCCAGATTCAGTCAGTATTTTCATTTTGCCTCCCTCAAAAGATGCTTTGCATGCCAGATTAACAAACAGAGGGCAAGATAGTGAGAAAATCATTAATCGTCGTATGCAAGATGCGTTAAATCAAATTAGCCATTATAAGGATTATGATTTTGTAATCGTCAATGATGATTTTGACCAGGCCTACCTAGAATTGAAATCAATAGTTTATAACCAACCGTATCAAGCACACATAGACTTGAAAGCGGTTGATGATTTTGTCGCTGACTTGATGGAAAATAGCGTCTGAGAAACCATCATATTAGGTTTAAATCATTGTTTCTATGGTATATTTCAAGTTATATCTAAGACTATATTAATCTCAAGGTGAATTATGGCACGTGTAACCGTGGAAGATTGTCTGGAGTATGTAGACAATCGATTCGAATTAGTATTATTGGCGACCAAACGCGCTCGTCAATTGACCTTTGGCGTTGAGGCATTAGTTCCAGAAGAAAATGATAAACCAACTGTCATCGCGCTGCGTGAAATCGCAGAAGGGTTGATCAGCAAAGATATTTTACAGGAACCGGATGAGCCGGATCTGTTTATTGAAACAGAAGAAGTTGAAGGTCAAGAAGAAGTTGACTCAATCGCTGAAGAAGTACGCATGTTGTTAGCGGAAACCGAAGCTGAAGAAGATGAACTAAGTAGCGATCAAGAGCAAGACCAAGAACCTGTCGAGCAATAACACAGCTTTACATCATGCTCCGCCGCAATATCCGCAGGCGGTGCATGATCTTATCACTCAAGCAAAATCCTATCTTGATGATACCGCTATTGCGGGTTTACTTAATGCCTATGACCTAGGGGCCTGGGCCCATCGCGATCAGTTCCGTAAATCCGGGGAACCCTATATCACTCATCCTCTTCAGGTCGCCGGCTTGCTGGCTGATTTTCATTTAGATCAAGCCACTTTAATTGCTGCGATTTTGCATGATACGGTTGAAGACACTGAACTCACGCATCAGGAGCTAGAAACCAGATTTAATAAAGAAGTTGCTGATCTTGTTGAAGGAGTAACCAAGATTGGTCAGATCGAGTTTGAAACCAAGGAGCATGCTGAGGCAGAGAATATTCGCAAAATGCTTCTGGCCATGTCGCGTGATATCAGAGTTATGTTGATCAAGTTGGCAGATCGACTGCACAATATGCGTACTCTTGACTCCATGCCCCGCAATAAACAAATCCGTATAGCAGGTCAAACATTAGATATTTTTGCGCCAATTGCTCATCGATTAGGCTTAAATCAATGGGCCAATGAATTGCAGGATTTGAGTTTCAAAATTCTTTATCCCAAGCGTTATGAAAAGCTGGTCAAGACGCTAGACCGTAAACAAGGCAATCGCAAAGCGATTCTGACTAAAATCAAGGCTTCGATTAAAGAACATCTACAAGCGGCGGGAATCGAAGCGCGAGTGGATGGGCGTAAAAAGAATGTTTATAGCATTTACCGCAAAATGCAGAAAAAACAGGTTTCATTGGATGAAATTCGTGATATCTATGGCTTAAGAATCATTGTCGAAACCCGGGATCAATGTTATTTAACCTTAGGTGCTATACACAGTTTATATAAACCTGTAGTTAATCGATTTAAAGACTACATCGCAATCCCCAAAATCAACGGCTATCAGTCTTTGCATACCACCGTATTCGGTAGCTTTGGCGAGTTGTTAGAAATTCAAATCCGCACCGAGCAAATGCATCATTTATCCGAGAGTGGCGTGGCGGCACACTGGTATTACAAGACTTTTGGTGAAGAAAGCGAAATTGCACCACAGGAACATGCCAGGCAATGGTTGGTGGATTTGCTTGATACACAAAAACAGGCGGGTAACCCGAGCGAATTCCTCGAACATTTGAAAGTCGACTTATTTCCTGATGAAGTATATGTATTTACCCCCAAAGGAGACATTATAAAACTGCCACAAGGTGCAACAGCTTTGGATTTTGCCTATGCGATTCACTCAGAGGTTGGCAACTCCTGTGTCGGTGTTGAAGTTAATGATGTAGCAGTTCCCCTCTATACCCAGCTTTCCAGTGGTGACCACGTCAAGGTTCATACAGACAAAACCAGTCAACCATCACCAACATGGCTCAATTATGTTAAGACAGCAAAAGCGCGAGCCAGCTTGCGTAGCTTTCTCAGAGGTAATGAACGTACTGATGCAGTCAAACTAGGTGAAAAATTACTTGAGCGTGAGCTTAGGGAAGAAGGGCTGGCTTTAGACACTATTACTGATGAACGTAAGCAGGCTTTACTTGAGCGCATAGAACTTGATGATTGGAATGATTTACTGGCTGATATTGGTCAGGGTAAACGCTTGCCGTTAGTGGTGATGCATCAGTTGATCGATGAAGTGTGTGGCATGCGCCTTAAAGCCGAACCCTCACCGTTGACAATTGAAGGCTCAGAAGGAGTAATGGTTAACTTATCTCGTTGTTGTCATCCTATTCCAGGAGATGACATCTTAGGTTACTTTGCAGAAGGTAAAGGTGTAGTGATTCACACCCATACCTGCCCTAATCGGACTGAGTACAGCAAGCATCCAGAAAAATGGATTCCAGTTAGCTGGGCAAAGGACATTGAAAAAAATTTTCCAGTCACTTTAAGAATTGATACTAAAAATAAGCCGGGTGTGCTGGCATCCTTGGCGGCGACAATCGCGGAGAATAATTCCAATATCAACACCGTTTCAGTCGAAGAGCGTGATGGCAAGTTCTCAATTATTCGTTTTACGATTGAAGTCGAAGATCGAATCCATTTAGCCCGAATAATGCGCAAAGTCAGATCACTGGAAGGGGTGTTAAAAATTTCGCGAGTTAAAGGATAGATTTCCCCGGCATTGAGTTATAGTGTTGATGAGCCGGGACAAGCCCCGGCATTGAGTTATCGGGCTGAAGAGCCGGGATAAACCCGTGGTATTCTGTTGCTTACGCGAACGCTAATAAAGCGTTACAATCCAGCGTTTAAACCCTAGTAGTTTTGTTGGAGTAAACATGTCACGAGAGATCATTAATACAGCCGCAGCACCCGCAGCGATTGGTACTTATTCGCAAGCCGTCAAAGTCGATAACACGGTGTATATTTCAGGCCAAATTCCACTCGATCCTGAGTCAATGGAAGTCGTGGAAGGGCAATTTAAAGCCCAGGCAGTTAGAGTATTTGAGAATTTAAAAGCAGTCGCTGAGGCTAGTGGCGGCAGTCTTGCTGATGCTGTCAAATTAACGGTCTATCTAGCAGATTTAAGCAATTTTCCACTGCTCAATGAAGTCATGAGTGACTACATCAGCGAACCTTATCCTGCCCGGGCTGCAATTGAAGTATCAGCACTGCCCAAAGGAGTCATGGTCGAGATTGACGCGATTCTTAGCTTGAACAGCTGATAATTATCAGTGGTAGGATGACAGCCTTTTTGTCATTGTTACACTGATTGTCATTTCGCACCCGTGCGGGCATAAAATGTAGTGGAATCTCCAAAAGTTGGCTTCTGATGCAAACCAAGTACAGCTAGCGAAAATACAGGTAAAATCACGATTCTCAGATGCTTCTGAGAATCGAGTTTATTTATGCCAGATTTACAAGTTATTAAGTTAAAAGGTGTCGGTAAGAGTCTGGCTGAGAAGCTTGCTAAGATAAATATCGAATCAATTCCCGATTTGATTTTTCACCTGCCCTACAAATATCAAGACAGAACACATGTTACGGCTCTGGGTCAACTCAGAGCAGGCATGGAAGTATTGATTTGTGGCCAAATAGAAGCTGCATCGATTGCTTATGGACGCCGCCGTAGTTTGTTAGCAAAAATTTCAGACGGCACGGGCTGGCTGACATTGAGGTGGTTTTACTTTAATCGTAATCAGCAACAACAGATTAAGCGTAACGTTTGGATTAGCGGATTTGGAGTGATTCGCCACGGTTCAAAGTCATTGGAGATGATTCATCCTGAATATCGAATTAGTGTTGAAAGACCCGAAAATATAACAACAGACAGCTTGACCCCTATTTACCCTTTGACTGAAGGCATATCGCAAACCAAAATGCGTGACTTGGTTAAGCAAAGCTTTTCTCAGGCATCAGATTTGCCGGATTATCTCCAAATTAAGCCAACACTACAGGAGTGTTTACAAAGAGTTCATTTCCCAACCAACAAAAAATCGACATCAAAGTTAATCGAAGGTGTAGATCCCGCACAAAAACGACTCGCCTTAGAAGAATTAACAGCTCATCATATCAGTCTCAAACGCTACAAACTAAAACGGCAACGCAAGCAATCTGCTGATTTGAGTGATGGTAAATCATTAGCAGAGAAATTTTTAAAATCTTTATCTTTTACTTTAACTCGTGCCCAACAAAGAGTAATCGCAGAGATTGAGGCGGATCTTAACCAACAATACACCATGCAGCGTTTAGTACAGGGTGATGTGGGGTCTGGCAAAACTGTTGTTGCTGCAGCGGCAATCTGCCAATGTATAGGTTCGGGTTATCAGGCTGCTATCATGGCGCCAACCGAATTATTAGCTGAGCAGCATTTAGCTACTTTTAAGCAATGGTTAGAGCCGTTGAATATCAGAGTTGCCTGGCTTTCTGGGCGTTTAACCGCCGCACAACGAAAATCAGCCTTACAAGAACTTGTTTGTGGTGAAGCTAAAATAATTATTGGCACCCATGCATTATTTCAAGAAGGTGTTGAGTTTAATAGACTCGGCCTAGTCGTTGTTGATGAGCAACACCGATTTGGTGTCAGCCAACGCTTAGCTTTAATAGATAAAGCTGCTCCTGGAATAGTACCTCATCAATTGGCGATGACCGCCACCCCAATACCAAGAACCATGGCGATGATTTTTTATGCGGATATGGATGTTTCTAGCATTGATGAGTTGCCGCAAGGACGTAAACCCATTGAAACGGTGTTGGTTTCAGATACACGCCGTGATGAATTGATCCAACGTATTGCTAATGCATGTCAACTAGGGCGCCAGGCTTATTGGGTTTGTCCATTAATCGATGAATCAGAAGTTATACAAGCCCAGGCGGCTACTATTCGTGCGGAAGACTTGACGAATACACTGCCCGATTTGAATATTGAACTGATTCATGGACGCATGAAAAGTGAGCAGAAAAATGCTGTTATGCGGGATTTTCGCGATAGCAAAGTTGATGTTCTTGTGGCCACAACGGTGATCGAAGTCGGCGTGGATGTACCTAATGCCAGTTTAATGATTATTGAGAATTCAGAACGCTTGGGGTTAGCCCAATTACATCAGTTACGGGGTCGTATCGGTCGTGGAGAAATTCAATCCTGTTGTGTACTGATGTATCATTCGCCTTTAGGTGAAACGGCACAAAAGCGTTTGTCGGTAATGCGCGAAACGAATGATGGTTTTGAGATAGCAAAATATGATCTTGAATTGCGTGGGCCTGGTGAGTTATTGGGTACTCGGCAAACCGGATTACAACAGCTTAAAGTAGCAGATTTAGTACGTGATCGAGATTTATTGGAACAGGTTGAAAAATTGGGTGCGAATATATTAAAAAACCATCCGGATAAGGCATTAGGGTTGATTTCCCGGTGGGTTAAACATGCTGAGCGTTACGCTGATGTTTGAGAAGTTATGTCACTATGCATTATTGATTCGATTGGACAAGCCTATCGGTACGCTGTTGTTGTTATGGCCAACTCTGTGGGGGCTATGGATAGCGGCAGAAGGGCAACCTCAAGCTAAACATTTAGTTATTTTTATTGCTGGTGTTTTTGTTATGCGCAATGCGGGTTGTGTGATTAATGACATTGCCGACCGTGATATTGATCTATATGTTGAGCGCACTAAACAAAGACCTCTAACAAGTGGCAAAGTAAGCCTCAAAGAAGCAATCGGCTTGTTTGTTTTTTTCTGCCTTTGTGCGTTTATTCTGGTATTAAATCTAAATTTAAAAGCCATTTTATTTTCATTCGTTGGTCTTGTGTTAGCAGCAAGTTATCCGTTTATGAAGCGTTTTACACACTGGCCACAAGTATTTCTTGGTGTGGCTTTTGCTTGGGGGATTCCCATGGCTTTTGCCGCAGAAATAAATCAAATACCAGTAATTTGCTGGTGGCTGATGCTGGCTAACATCTTTTGGGTCTTAGCTTATGACACCATGTATGCTATGGCTGACAAGCAAGACGATTTAAAAATCGGAGTGAAATCAACAGCAATACTTTTTGGTCAATATGATCGAGTAATGGTACTTACTTGCCAGACTATCGTCATTACATTGCTCTATTATATCGGTCACAGGCTCAACTTAAATGGGTATTACTATTTATGTCTCGGCCTGGCGCTAATTTTTGCTGTATATCAAGTCTGGCTATATTTTTCTCGTCGGCCGCAACATTGCTTTCGGGCGTTTCTTAACAATGCCTGGTTTGGTGCTAGTGTATTTGCCGGTTTTGTTTTGGCTTATTTGCCTGCTTAATTCTGGTTTTTATTCTAAAATCAGTCAACACAATAGTGAGTTGAACGGTTTTAAACTCACGTAAATCCATTTCAATAAATAATTGAACGACTATGTCTGATCGAGCGATAAACATCATATTTATATTATTTTGTTTGGTGTTTGTCGCCTTTGTCTACCTGACTATTAACATTAATCCACCTTTTGGTATTGCGACAATGAGCAGAGCATTGTATGTGGATGAAGGATTCTATGCCGATGCAGCCCAAAATTTTGTCAGATTTGGTGATTGGGGTATGCCTCATGATTTACGACATTGGCCTGGTGCGCCGATGCTTACGGTATTACAGACAACTGTATTTTCTTTGTTTGGAGTTAGTGTCACAGCAGCACGATTGATTTCAGTAGCTTTTGCTGTGCTGAGTATTATTTGTCTTTACTTGATTTCTCAAAAACAGTTCGGCTCAAGGATTGCACTGGTACTGTCTATTGCAACGGCAGTTTCATTCAACTTTGTTACCCATTCCCGTGCCGCTATCGCTGACCCCATTGCGGTAGGTTTTTCGATGTTGGCCATGCTTGTTTATTTGAGAATGGATAATCGATCTTGGGCAATAGTAATAAGTTTGTTAATGGCTTACTGTGCATTTTTATCCAAAATGTATTTTTTGTTCGCAATCATCACCCTGTTTACTTTTTGGATAATAGAGATCGTAATTATTCCATTGGTAAGCAATGAGCAACTTAAACGTTCCCGAATTTTTATAATGTTTATAACTGTGGCCATTATCATCGTTAGTTATTTGTTGCTGCGGTTAGCATTTGAGGCATCATTTTCACAATTCATGCACATTAACAGTAATAAGAAACCAACATTAAACATTATGGTTTTGTGGAATAAATTTATTATCGCAGTGAATCATGTGCTATTTAACACTAAAACCCATCTACTGTTAATCAGTTCGCTCGTTGCTGTTGGTGGGATATTGTTTGGACTTAAGTCGCCAAAACTTTTTAGCCAAAAGCTCTTTGCTAGTGGGCGTGCAGGATGGCTTTTTATGCTATTTTTACTTCTCGGATTAGGCACAGTAGGGGCATTAAATCTTCCTGACAAAGCCCATTATTTTTATTTTTCGATCATCCCAATTTGTTTTCTCAGTGTTTGGTTAATAAAACTTGCGTGGCCACAGGTTCCTCTAATGCTGGTTATGCTGTTATTAATTTCACATATAATTTTTCAAACGATTTATTATGTCAATTGGTTTGACAGAGATCAAAATTATGCTATCGCTCAGGCTAATGCGGCCATATTGACGCAAATCAAAAATGAAAATCCAGATACAGAAAACGTTATTCCTATCATTGGACAATACGCTTCACAGTTTGCGTTTAAAGACGATCAGATAATGCCATTGGATATACGTTGGTCGAGTCAAGCAGATGTCTGTGTTCGCATTAATTACTGGCAACCCCAATATTTAGTTGATTTTTATTTTCCAGCAAGAGGCAATTACAGCAAGGATAAGCTGCTTGCCTGTGACGAAGTAGTCGCTATTGAAGAAATCTCGAGTTACCCCGTTTTTGAACAATGGCAAGATCAAATCGAATTTTATCGGTTAATCTATTAATCCATGCAAAACCTGATTCCAATTGTTGTTGATCTAGATGAAACGCTTGCTCGTACCGACTTCTTTTACGAGTCCTTGCTAGTTTTCGTTAAAAAAAATCCATTCAATTTAATTAAGGCGATATGGTTATTGATCACCCAAGGAAAAGCTCAGCTTAAGTCAGAAATATGCAAGAGCGTCAACATCAAGCCCGAGTTAATTCCCTATAACCATAAACTCATAGATTGGATAAAACAAAAAAAGGCAAAAGGACACCAGCTCATTCTCGCGACAGCTACGCATAAGAGCATCGCTGAATCAGTAAACGAACATTTGGGTTTATTCGATTTAGTACTAGCCACAGATGAAAATCAAAATCTGAAGGGTTTAAACAAAAGAAATAAGCTAGTGGAGTTATATGGGGAAAAGCAATTTACCTATGTCGGTGATAGCTATGCTGACCTTAAAGTCTGGCCATCGGCTTACTCGGCAGTTGTAATAAATCCTAGTGACAAGTTGTTAAAAGAAGTCCAGGCGGTTTCCAAAGTAGAAACTGTTATTGCAGAAGAAAATAGTCCGGATCGTTTTTTTAAAGCAATTCGAATACACCAATGGGTTAAGAACTTTTTAGTTTTTGTTCCTTTATTTACCTCACATAATTTGACTGACGGCCAATTAGTATTCAGAGCTGCTATAGCATTCCTAGCATTCAGTTTATGCGCGTCAGCGATTTATATTATTAATGATTTATTTGATCTGCAAGATGATCGGCAACATCGCAGCAAATACAAAAGACCTTTTGCATCAGGCCAGATGAGCATTATCAAGGGAGTCTTGATCTGTATTGTCTGTTTACTTTTATCAATGCTTCTTGGCTTATATTTGGGAGCTGATTTTCTGGGTGTGATTATTGTTTATTTATTGATCACACTATTGTATTCGCTGTATTTCAAATTCGTGGTAATGCTGGATATTGTGGTATTGGCGGGACTTTATACTATTCGCATACTGGCTGGTGCAGTGGCAATTAATGTAGAGCTTTCTTCCTGGTTATTAGCGTATTCAATGTTCATCTTCCTAAGCCTGGCTATAATGAAGCGTTACACAGAACTATACGGATTAAAACAACAAGGAAGAGATGAAAGCTTCAAGTCACGAGGATATTTAATCAAAGATATGCAAATGCTTGCGATTATAGGTAGCGCAAGTGGCTATATTTCTGTTCTAGTTATGGCTTTATTTATTAATAGCCTGAGCGAATCAAATTTATACGCCAGGCCAGCCCTGTTATGGTGGGTGTGTCCACTATTGTTGTTTTGGATTGGTCGAGTCTGGTTGCTTGCTGGTCGCGGAGGTATTGACGATGACCCAATCTACTATGTTATCAGGGACAAAATCAGCTGGGTATTAGGAATAATTGTCATTGTATTATTTCTTGCAGCAAGCAGTTGATCAATTAGTGACGAAATTTTGTCTTTGACACATTTGTTAACACTCAAAAAAGCATAATTTAGTTATTATCCCTTCCACAAAAGAATGATAACAAGTGGGTAGGCTAGACCGAACGAAAATCGTAAGGGATAGTAGAATAGAGCAACCGGCGACAGTTTTAAAGCTGTTGCCGGTTTTGCTTTATAGGGAGGCTTAAAAACTATTTGCGCAGTTTAATGCCTAATTCTTTTAACTGCGTATTACTGACCGAATTTGGCGATTCTGTCATCAGGCAAGATGCTTTTTGGGTTTTAGGAAAGGCGATGACATCACGAATAGAATCACTGTCGCACATCATGGCAGCCAATCGATCCAATCCCCAGGCTATGCCGCCGTGTGGAGGTGCGCCGTATTTAAGCGCACTGAGTAAAAAGCCGAATTTTTCTTCAGCTTCTTCTTCTCCGATACCTAACATATTAAATACTTTACGTTGTATTGATTGATCATGAATACGAATCGAACCGCCGCCAATTTCAGTTCCGTTTAGTACTAGATCATAAGCTCTGGACAGTACTTTACTTGGATCTGTTTCCATTAGCTCAATATGTTCAGCTTTTGGAGAAGTGAAAGGGTGATGCAGAGCAATCCAACGCTTGGCTATGGTGTCATATTCAACTAATGGAAAATCTATTACCCATAGTGCTTGCCAGTCGCCTTGAAATAAATCTAAATCGTGTCCCAGTTTGACCCGTAAATTTCCAAGTGAATCGTTAACAATACCTGCGTTGTCTGCTCCAAAGAAAACCAAGTCACCATTTTCTGCTCCAGTGCGATGCATAATTTCTTGGATAGCCTCATCGGGCAAGAACTTAAGAATAGGTGATTGCAGTCCCTCAGTGCCATTTTCAAGCTGATTGACTTTGATATAGGCCAAACCCTTAGCGCCGAATTGCTTAACGTATTCGGTATATTGATCAATCTGTTGACGAGTTAAAGTCTTGCCACCTTGAGGTAAACGAAGTGCAGCAACCCGTCCATTTTCCTGGTTAGCAGGGCCGGAGAAAACTTTAAACTCAACTTCTTTCAATAAATCGTCAACATCGACAAGTTCAAGTGGGATTCGTAAATCCGGACGGTCACTACCAAAACGTTGCATGGCCTCAGCATAAGTCATCTGCTGTAATGGCAGTTTGATTTCTATGTCTAAAATATCTTTAAATAATTTAGCGAATAATTCTTCCACCAAGGCCATGATGTCCTGCTCTTCAATAAAGGACATCTCTACATCTAACTGAGTAAATTCAGGTTGACGATCGGCACGCAAATCCTCATCACGAAAACAGCGGGCAATCTGATAATAACGCTCAAAACCTGACACCATTAATAATTGCTTAAACAATTGTGGTGATTGAGGTAAAGCAAAGAATTGGCCAGGGTGAGTGCGGCTGGGAACTAAATAATCACGTGCACCTTCCGGGGTTGAACGAGTCAGAATTGGAGTTTCAATATCAACAAACCCGCTACTGCCAAGATACTCACGAATCAATTGTGTGATTTGATGCCGCGTGCGAATGTTATGTTGCATTTTTTCGCTGCGTAAATCCAGATAGCGATGCTTCAACCTAACTGCTTCACCAACATCATCTTCGTCGAATTGAAACGGAATGGGTTCAGAGCTGTTTAAGACAATAACTTGTGTAGCATAAAGCTCCACATGTCCGGAAGGAAGGTCTGGGTTTACAGTCCCCTCTGGGCGAGCACGAATTCTGCCAGTAACTTTTAAGACATATTCATTACGTGAAGCATCAGCGGTTTCAAAAGCCTGTTTTTCATCCGGGTCCGCTACTACCTGAGCAATCCCAGTCTTGTCGCGCAGATCTATAAAAATTACCCCTCCGTGATCACGGTTGGTGTTGACCCAACCGCATAAGGTCACAGTTTCATCGATATGGCTTTGATTTAACTCGCCACAATAGTGTGTTCGCATAGATGAGATTTCCCGGATAGTTATTAGGCCGCGTCTTTTTTAGCCGTGCTTTTGTTATCAGATTTGCTATCGCTGGATTTGGACCCTGAGTCGGATTTTGACTCGGATTTATTGGACGAATCGTCGCTGGTTTTAGTTTTCTCTGAATCCTTTTTGTTGTTATTTTTGAAATCAGTTTCATACCAGCCGGTGCCAGTTAACTTGAATGCCGCTGCGGTAATCTGCTTTCTTAATTCGGGCTGATTACACTCAGGGCAATCAGTCAAGGCCGCATCTGAGATGCGCTGAATTTTGTCAAATTGATGTCCACAGGCCTGGCACTTATACGCATAAATAGGCATGTTGATCTCCCACGATACGTTGCAAAACTGTTACTGTTGTTTAGGGCGCGAAATTATAACTTAATCAATAGCTTGCGGCTATCAACAATATTCAAAGTTTTCGATGTTTTAAACAGGGAATTTGTTGGCGAACTTGTCGGATTCTGTCGTGATCTATAACGGCGTAAATCACACCATTATCAGCTTCCAATAAACTTAATTGGTCACCCCAAGGGTCGAAAATCACACTGTGACCAAAGGTTGACCTGCCATTATCATGTTGACCAGTTTGTCCAGGTGCGAGAATATAAACCTGGTTTTCTATTGCACGGGCACGCAACAAAGTTAACCAATGAGCCTGTCCGGTTGTATGAGTGAACGCCGAAGGTACAGTAATAATGTCTGCCCCTTGTTCTGACAGAAGTCGATAGTACTCTGGAAATCTCAAGTCATAACAAATACTTAGACCTATTTTGCCGACAGGGGTATCGATAAGCTGAGTTTGATTGCCAGATTCGATATAACTGGATTCTTTGTATGATTCCCCATTGGCAAGATCAACGTCAAATAAGTGTTGTTTATCATAACGGCACATACACTGACCTTTGTCGTCATAAACCAGACTGGCGCTACGAACCTTGTTTTGTGTTTTTGCGGTGATTGAAATGGTCCCAGCAACAATCCAGAGCCTGAGTTCGTTTGAGATTTGGCTCAGAAATTCCTGTATCGGACCTTGAGAAAACGGCTCTGTGGCCTGCAAACGCTGTTTCTCCGATAAAGGCATTTGGGAAAAGTTTTCCGGCAACACAGCAAGTTGGGCATCTTGATCTGCGGCTTGTCTTAGCAGTAACTCAGCAAGCCTGAGATTATCCTCGACCTTGGAGCTTGAATTCATTTGGATAACGGCAGCTTTTTTCATTACATCAATATCACGTCGTAGTCTTCCTGACTGTATAACGAATCAACTTGTACATTTATAGGTTTGCCAATAAAGTCCTGTAAATTCTGTAAGCCTTTGGCATCTTGATCGAGAAGTCGGTCTGCGACAATCTGGGAAGCAATAATCAGATACTTACTTGCTTCAAATAAGTGAGATTCACGCACAATTTCTCGAAAAATTGAATAACAAATCGTTTCTGCTGTTTTGACGATGCCTTTGCCTTCACAAACTGGGCAGGGCTCACATAGCATTCGACCGAGACTTTCACGAGTACGTTTGCGTGTTACTTCCACTAATCCCAGTGATGACATCTCGGTGATAAAGGTTTTAACTCGGTCTTTAGCCAGAGCTTTTTCTAATGCACGCATGACCTGGCGTTTGTGCTCTTCATCCTGCATATCAATAAAATCGATAATGATAATCCCGCCAATATTGCGCAACCGTAATTGCCGGGCTAAAGCTTGTGCAGCTTCTAAATTAGTTTTAAATAATGTTTCCTCCATGGTGCGCCGACCGACAAAACCTCCTGTATTGACATCGACCGTGGTCATGGCCTCGGTCTGATCAATAATTAAATAACCACCGGACTTAAGCGGTACTTTTCGCTGTAAAGCCTTATTGATTTCATCTTCAACCTGAAACAAATCAAAAATAGGGCGCTCGACTTTGTAGTGCTCGATCTTAGTTGCTACATCAGGAATAATGTCTTGTACGAAATCGCGTGCTTTTGTAGTTGCCTCGGCAGAATCAATTCGTATCCGTTCTACTCCATCATGGACATGATCGCGCATAGTTCGAAGTAATAAAGGAATATCTTCATGCACCAATCCGATCGATTCAGCCTCCTTGATCCGATTTTGAATGCGTTGCCAAAGCTGGTTTAAAAATCGAATGTCCTCTATAAGCTCATCACGGCTGACCGATTCGGCTACAGTGCGCACGATGTAACCACCAGGCACTTGGAGTTCGTGAACTATCTCTTTTAGTAATTCGCGCAGGCGTTCGCGTTCCTCTAGATCGCTAATCTTTTGTGATACTCCAATATGGTCAGTTAGTGGAAGATAGACCAGATGCCGCGCGGGAATAGTGAGTTCGGTGGTTAAGCGTGCACCTTTATCACCCAGTGGATCTTTAATCACCTGAACGATAATTTCCTGACTTTCATGCAGTGTTTCCTGGATTGGAATACGAACGGGTTTTTCGTCAATCGATTCCAACTGCTGGTCATCATCGGTTTTATCTTTTTCTTGTTCTATTTCCTGGGGGGTAAATATGTCTACTTCATGTAAAAAAGCGGTGCGTTGTTCATCAATATCAATAAATGCCGCCTGCATGCCGGGTAATATGCGCACCACTTTACCTTTGTAAATATTAGCGACAATGCCACGGGTTTCATTACGTTCAACATGCAACTCTTGTAAAATGCCATTCTCAACAATAGCAACCCGAGTTTCCTGAGGAGTAACATTGATTAGGATTTCTTCGCTCATAAGGGTCTATTGTCTAATAAACTCATGAGTTCGTACAACGGTAAACCCATTACACCAGAATAACTACCCTTTAAATGTTTAATAAATTTTGCTCCTAGGCCTTGAATACCATAAGCTCCTGCTTTGTCGGCGGGTTCACCTGAATTCCAATATTCTTCGATTTCCTGTTCACAAAGCGATCTAAAAGTCACATCACTAATCTGAGTGACAACTTCGGGGCTGGATTCTCTTAGAAGGCAAATCGACGAGTAAACTTGATGGGTAGTATTTGATAAACGTGTCAGCATTAAAATCGCATCAGTTTTATTTTTTGGTTTACCTAAAATATCCCGATCACATACTACAGCGGTGTCAGCGGCGATTATTGGACGATATTCATACTTTTGCTGGTTTATGATCTGATTAACATAAAATGCTTTGGCGACAGCGATTCGTTGTGTGTAAGCCTGTGGGTCCACGTCGTTTAATTTAGACTCATCTACATTAGGTTCGATAACAGAATAACGAATAGCGACTTGTTCAAGTAGTTCACGTCGTCTTGGTGATGCAGAGGCTAAATAGACATGGTGATTCATCAATAGCTTTCGCCCCGATGGTAAGGGTGGCCAGACATGATACTCCAGGCACGATAAAGTTGCTCAGCTAAAACGACACGTGCTACCGGATGAGCCAATGTCAAAGTTGATAATGACCATATCTGCTGACTAGTTTGTAGATGTGATTGAGGAAACCCTTCCGGCCCCCCAATAGTTATCGCTGCACTTTGACTGTCATCCAACCAATTTTGCATAATTTTAGCCAATTTTTCCGAACTCAGATGCTGTCCGCTCCTGTCCAAGCAAATATGAACAAAACCAGCCGGAATTTTATCCAGGGTTTTTTGACTCTCATGAGCAAGAATGTTCTTAATATTGCTGGTTGTGGTTCTTTTGCTGGTGGGTATTTCTATTAAATCCATAACAAATTGATGCCTGGGTATGCGTGCTAAATAATTATCCACGGCCGTATTTACCCAAGACGGTAATTTTGTGCCCAAACTAATGATGCGAATTTCTGGCATTTATTCTAACTGTAAGTCTTTAAGCTTTTATATGTAGTAATGGTGAACTTAACAAAAATAAAAGAGTCTGTAGTTATTAGCGTTCGTGAAAGCGACAGAATACCACGGGCTTGCCTGTGGATGAATGAGTGTATATAGATTGAACATCACGAATTGTAGCAATGTGATGTTCACCGGATCAGCCCGAAAGGGCTATTCCGATAACAGCCTCGGGGTTACCCGAGGGAATCGATAGTTCATCGGGTGATCAAAATGAAGATTAAATATATTTCAGTTGTATTAATAGCCGTATGCTTTAATACATCAATTTTGGCTGAATCAACAATTATCAGCTCGGGTAAAGAGAAAAACCAGCTCATTGAGCTCTATACGTCTGAAGGCTGTAGTAGTTGTCCGCCTGCTGACGCCTGGATCAGCCAACTTAAAAATGATCCACGATTGTGGAAAGATGTGATTCCTGTAGCTTTTCATGTTGATTATTGGGACCGGTTAGGCTGGAAAGATGAACTGGCCAGTAGCGATTTTAGTTTCAGACAACGTCTTTATCGAGAAGAAGGTGGTATTAGTCAGGTTTATACGCCTGGCTTTGTGGTCGACGGAAAAGAATGGCGAGGGTTTTTTAAGCGTCATGAGTTGGTCGATTTGCAATCTGCTGAAGTGGGTCAACTAAGTGCCGAGATCACAGGTCAAAAAGTTTCAGTACACTTTGATCCCTTAATCGATATGGATACAAACGTAATTGTTCATTGTGCGGTTTTGGGTTTTGATATTACAAACGAAATCGGTGCGGGAGAGAATCGAGGGCGAACACTGACTCATGATTTTGCTGTTTTAGGTCACAGTGCACAGGTTGCCTCATTAGAGAACGGTAGTTTTAATTTGGTCACCGAGTTACCCAGACAAAGCCTGCCAGCTGAGCGTAAAGCATTAGTAGTTTGGATCAGCGAGGTTGATAACCAGAGACCTTTACAGGCAGCGGGAGACTGGCTTTAAAGCTGCAGCTTTAGAGTTTTATTTTTCATACCGAGTTTTTACCTGATTAAGAAGATCAACCAGAGCGTTATAATTTTTAGCACCTAACTTTTTCTTGGTCACGGTTTGCCACTCTTTTACCGCTGGAATTAGTTGCTGAATTGCTTTGTTGCCGCCAACTGTTAATTCAAGAAACATAGATCGCTTATCACTTTTATTAATTTTGCGCTTGATTAGTTTGCGTCTGACTAATTCTTTTACTGCACGGCTAACCATGACCTTTTCCATATAGGTCAAATCACAAACCTGCTTGGCTGTTAATTGTCCATGTTCATTAAGCGTTACTAAAATACGCCACTGCGAACGACTGAGCTTATGTTTATTGGTATAAATCTCAGCGAAGTCCCTACTAATTAAATCTGCTGTTGTGTTTAACTTGAACGGCAGAAACGAGTCAAGCTTAAAAGGCACAGGTTTTTTCATATTCTATCTTTTGTCATTTTTGGTCAGTTTTCAGATTTTACCAGTTTAATTAGCCAATTGTGTTCGTCAAGTGTTTTTTCTGTTTTGTAACCTTTTGACAAACTTTCAGTGCTAACAAGATCATTTGCCAACGTTTCTTCAATAATATACGATTTAAATTCCTCAACGGCTTGCATGACGGCATCACTGCCATTAATTGCCAAATCAATTCGATCTGAAATTTCCAAGCCTGCTTGTTTGCGTGCATCTTGAATGGTACGGACTAATTCACGTGCTAAGCCCTCTCGAATCAGTGATTCATTGAGTTCTGTATCCAGGCCAACTAAAAACCCATCGGCTTCAGCACAGGAGTAACCTTCGGCAGACTCAGTTTCAATCAGCACCTCGTCCGGTTGAAATTTAAGATGGTTACCGTCCACATAAAGCTCAATACTTTGTTGTTGAGCTACAGCTGCGGCAATCTCACGGCCATTGGCACTTAATAGTGCTTGTTTAATAGCTGGAATCTGTTTGCCATATAATTTTCCAATTTTGGGTAAATTGGGTTTGATTCGATATTGAATTAGTGCTGCATCAGCGGCCACAAATTCAATTGCCTTTACATTCAATTCTTCCTTTAATTGTGCCTGATGCTTTTCGGCAGCTAGTTTAGCTATGTCGTTTGGCACGCGTAACAATAATCTTGACAGAGGCTGGCGAACTTTGACCTTGCTCTGTTCACGTGCGGCACGGCCTAAATAAATAATACGTTGCACATCATCAAATTCCTCAACCAGTTGATCATTTTGCCAGTCTGAATCAATGCTAGGCCATTCAACCAGGTGCACACTTTCACAGGCCTGAGGATTTATGCTGCGAGTCAAATTTTGATAAATATGCTCCGCCAAAAATGGCATGAATGGTGCAATCAGCTTCTGCGTGGTGTTTAAACATTCATAAAGTGTTAAATATGCAGATTGCTTATCGTCACTTGCTTTGGCTTTCCAGAAGCGCCGGCGATTACGACGAATATACCAATTACTAAGTTGATTAACGAAATTCTCAATCGCTTCTCCAGTTGTTTTGGCATCATAGTTATCCATGGCCTCAGTCGCCACCGTAACAGTTTTATGCAGCAACGCTAACGCCCAACGGTCGATTTCAGGGCGCTCAGTAATGGCTACTTGACGGTTTAAATCAATATTATCCAGCTTGGCATACATAATGAGAAAGGCGTATGTGTTCCATAATGTATTAATGAAGTTGCTGGCCACATCTGAAACGATGTCGATAGAAATCCGCTTTTGTCCTTCGGGTGCGATTCTGGCCAGAAAATACCAACGTAGTGGGTCAGCGCCAACGGTGTCAAACACATCATATGGATTGATAATATTGCCCAATGATTTGGACATTTTTTTACCATGCTGATCGACAATGTGGCTCAGGCAAATCACGTTTTTATAAGCTACGCTATCAGAAACTAACGAAGCAATAGCGTGCAAAGTGTAAAACCAGCCGCGAGTCTGATCGATGGCTTCACAAATGTAATCAGCTGGAAAATGTTGTTCAAATTCTTCTTTGTTTTCAAAAGGATAATGCCACTGAGCGTAGGACATAGCACCTGAATCAAACCAGCAGTCGATGACTTCTGGTACTCGCTTGTAGGTTTTTCCGTCTTTTTCAAAGGTGACATCGTCAATGGCAGGGCGGTGAAAATCTATATCTGAGATTGATCTGCCGCATAATTCTTCTAACTCAGCAACTGAGCCGATACAAATCATATCACCTTGGTCATCAGTCCAAACTGGCAAAGGCGTCCCCCAAAATCGCTCACGTGACAGCGCCCAATCGATATTATTTTCCAACCAGTTGCCAAATCGGCCTTGTTTGATGGTTTCCGGTACCCAGTTAATCGTATTGTTCAATTCAACCATTCGGTCTTTGATCGCGGTGGTACGGATGTACCAGGCATTTTTTGCGTAATAAATGATTGGATCACCTGTTCGCCAACCGTGAGGGTAGTTATGCGTATATTCTTCGTTTTTGAATAAAACGCCTTTTTCGCGCATCACTTCGATCAAAATGGGATCGGCATCTTTGAAAAATTCGCCCGCCACCGGCGTAACTTCTTCCTTAAAATAACCATCCAAACCAACACCATGAACAATTGGAATACCGTTTTCCAAGGCAATTGGCATTTCCTCTGCACCATAAGCCGGAGCACAGTGGACAATGCCGGTGCCGTCCTCGGTGGTGACAAAGTCGGCTTCATAGACTCTGAAAGTGACGTCAGGGTGTTCGTCGGTCAGGTAATCCAATGGTCGTTGGTAGGTTTTACCGACCAGTTCGCTACCTTTAACGGTTTGTGTGATTTTATAAGCTTGCTCGCCTAATACTTGTTCAAGTAATGCTTTAGCAACAATTACTGTTTCATCTTCCAGTTTGGCATAAACATAGTCAATATCAGGATGTACGGCCAGAAACTGATGCGAAGGGATGGTCCATGGCGTTGTGGTCCAGGCCAGAAACGAGGTATTTGGATCATCTGTTAATCGAAAACGAACTGTTATTGCCGGATCGACAATCTCTTTATAGCCCTGCGCTAATTCATGTGATGATAGGGTGGCGCCAATACGAGGGTCATAAGGAACAACTTTATAGCCTTGATAAATCAAGCCTTTATCCCAAATCTGTTTGAGTAGAGCCCAGACAGACTCGATATAGTCATTATCTAGCGTGTAATAGGCTTGATCTAGATCAACCCAGTAGCCCATGCGTTCGGTCATTTTTTCCCAGTCGCCGATATAGCGCATGACTGAATCACGGCAGCGACGGGTGAACTCATCAATGCCAACTTCTTGTTCAATTCGCTTTTTATCGAAAATTTTGAGTTCCTTTTCGATTTGATGTTCAACAGGTAAGCCATGAGTATCCCAACCTGCCTTGCGCGGTGCATAATAGCCACGCATGGTTTTATAACGTGGGTAAATATCTTTAAAAGTACGGGCTAAAACATGGTGAATACCAGGTAAACCATTGGCGGTAGGTGGACCTTCACTGAATGAAAAGCGGGGGTTGCCTTGACTGTGTTCAATTGATTTTTCAAAAATATCATTCTCGCGCCAAAATTCCAGTACGTTTTGTTCAATTTGTGGCCCGTTATAACGACTTTCTACATCTTTAAATTCCATGATCAACTCCTAACTTTTCCAGCTTCAGCTGCTTCAATTACATAAGGTTCTTCGGCTGCAGCACGAAACCATTTTTTAACATCTTCATCATTCAAAACATGTTGCATGTATTCATTACAAGTTTGATTCAGCTCGATCCCATAAGTATTAAAGCGGCTGACAATGGGAGCATACATGGCATCGGCGATGCTGAAATTGCCAAATAACCAATTGCCGGAATTCAACTCTAAACACTGTTGCCAAATTGATTGCACGCGCTGTATTTCATCTTGAATTTGATCGCTAATAGTTACGTTTCGATCTGTAGCGCGGCAGTTCATTGGCATATTTTCCCGAATTAATGCGAATCCAGAATGCATTTCATGACTAATAGATCTGGCCCAGGCTCGTAGTTGAGAGTCTTCAGGCCACATTGTTGAATTAATCTCGGCAATGAATTCGCAAATAGCCAGCGAATCCCAGATAGTGGAATTGTCGGTGACCAGAGCCGGTACTTTGCCAGAAGGTGAATAAGGCTCAAGGGCCTGTTTGTATCCATTGCGATAGAGCGGAATCACAATTTCCTCAAATTCAATGCCAGCTTTTTGCATGACTAACCATGGTCGCATCGACCAGGATGAGTAATTTTTGTTGCCTAAAATCAGTTTATACATTGTCATTCAGTCCATAAAAAATCCCGGATGCTGTAAACCAACATCCGGGACGTTAATTCTGTCAACGCGGTACCACCCGGTTTTACTACTTTTTCACAAAAACAGCCTTATTATCTGCAATCACAGATATGACCTTATGTCGCAGGTCACACGTCTAAGCTTACACAACTATTTGTCTTCAGCCAGCAGCTCCAGGGTGATTTTCAGTCGGGTTGCTTCAGGGCTTACACCATCTCCTGATCGCTAACAGCAAATGATTCGACTTACTCGTCCCTTTCAATGCCTTACAGCTCAAATTTACCAAATTAGGCATAAAAGGCAAGAAAAAGCCGCGCGATGCGCGGCTAAACGTATTAGATCCCGGCTCAAGGACGGGATAAATTTTAGTTTTTAGATTCTAGATAAATTGACAGTCGAAAACTGAAACCATTAGTTCACCATTCACCGACGTATCTGAAGTGCTGATGGCAATTTTTTCACTAGCAATTGTCGGTACCACCGGCACTGAGCTGCGAGCTGAGTTAGGTGAATCTGCTTTTGCATATACAGGCATGCTTTCACCAGGCTGTAAAGTAAATGGCAATTCAGGTGTGGTTACACTCACCGTCACTTGACCGTTTACAGATTGAAATGATGAAGGACTAAACTCAGTGATCGTTACAGGTTTATTTCCTTGATTGATGATTTCGCTTTGTTGCTTGCCTTGTGTTTGACCTAACATAACATCAACATATAACGGAATGGGTTTTAGACTCGGTTCGGCAGCTGCTAATAAACTTTTCGACACGGCCTGAGCACCTAAAGGAACTGCTGCAACGGATCCAGTAATAGCGATTGACTTAAGAACATCTCTGCGATTTAGGTTCGGCATTTTCTTCTCCTGAAATTCATAAAGACTTAAGTATCAGGGATCAAGATGAAAATTAGCTGAACATTATGGTCCATGATGTTTTTAAGCTGATCTGCTACACTTGATCTTTTTTAATAAATGGAGGAAGTAATGTCTGAAGTCAGTTTATCAACTCATCTTAATGTAAAACCGGAGCAGGTCTGGGAGCTGATTGGTCATTTTAATGCACTGGCAGACTGGCACCCAGCGGTAGAGAAAAGTCGACTGGAAGAGGGTGGTATGTTGCGTAAGCTCTCACTTGTCGGTGGTGGTGAGATTGTCGAAAAGCTAATTCCCACAGAAGAAGAACATACCTATGAATATTCAATCCTTTCAGGCCCATTGCCGGTTATGAATTACAAATCAAGAATTCGGGTTGTTGAAGATGGAGACGGGGCTAAGGTTGAATGGTCAAGCCAGTTTGAGCCTTCAGGAGCATCTGAATCAGAAGCGGTAGCTGCCATTCAGGGTGTCTATCAGGCCGGTTTTGATAATCTTAAAAAAATGTTTGGCATGTAGATCCAAGCAGGTGACATGATGTTGTTATAATCGCGCTCATGTCAATCATGCTTTACAACACACTTGCGCGTAGCAAGCAGGAATTTGTTCCCTTAGATTCGGATCGAGTCACCATGTATGTGTGTGGTCCGACGGTTTATTCGCATCCGCATATAGGTAATGCCCGTCCGGCGGTGGTATTTGATGTGCTATTTCGATTGTTGAAGCATGAATTCAACAATGTTGTTTATGCCCGGAATATTACCGATGTTGAAGATAAGATTAACGCTGCGGCCAAGGAACAGGGTGTGCCCATTTCTGTTATTACAGACAGATTCACTGATGTCTATCATCAAGATATGCGAGAACTAGGCGTATTGCCACCGGTAATAGAGCCCCGAGCCACTGAACATATTCCTCAGATGATCGCTATGATTGAGAAATTAATAGTCGGCGGTTTTGCCTATGAAGCACAAGGACACGTATTATTTAATGTCCCAGCTTATGAGGAATATGGTCATTTATCTCGTCGTAATCGTAAAGATATGATTGCTGGTGCCAGAGTTGAGGTCGCCCCTTACAAAAAAGACCCGGCAGATTTTGTTTTATGGAAACCTTCAGCACAGGATGTTCCTGGCTGGGATAGTCCCTGGGGCCGGGGTCGACCGGGTTGGCATATAGAATGTTCAGCAATGAGTAAAGAGCATTTAGGCGAAACAATTGATATACATGCTGGTGGTCACGATCTAATTTTTCCACATCATGAAAATGAAATTGCACAGAGTACTTGTGCACAGGGTGGAAAATTATTTGCTAGATACTGGTTACATAATGGTTTTGTCAATGTCGACTCAGAAAAAATGTCCAAGTCGATAGGTAACGTTTTGCTGGTTGATGATTTACTCAATGATCACAAAGGGGAGACCATCCGCATGGTCTTATTAAGTACGCAATATCGTAAGCCGCTCGACTGGAACGATGATGTTGTAAAGCAAGCGAAACGAAATCTGGATCGGCTGTATGGTACATTGCTTGATCATGCACAAATCCCATTAGCTGACGAGGTAGATTTTCCGCAGAGATTTTTAGCTGCACTTAAAGATGATTTGAACACCCCAAAGGCAATCGCCGAATTGTATGCTATTACACGAGAGTTGAACTCAACGGATTCAGCAGAGCAGAAGTCTAAACTTAAAGCCCAATTGATTAAGTCGGCCCAACTCCTGGGATTACTTGGTGATGATCCGGAGAATTGGTTTTCACAAGCCGAGGGCTTAAATGTCGAATTGATTGAGTCACTAATCAACGAACGAGCACAAGCAAGAAAGACTAAGAACTTTGCCGCTGCTGATCAGATTCGTGACCAATTAACTGAAATGGGAATCGAAATCGAAGATTTGGCAGGTGAGACCCGCTGGAAAGTTAAGTCGTAAATAATGAACATTGCCCAATATCTTCTAACCAAATTAATTCGAGGCTATCAATTAACCTTGTCACCGCTAGTCGGTTTTCATTGCCGATTTGCCCCCTCTTGCTCTGAGTATATGAAAGAAGCTGTTATTGAATATGGTGCGATCAAAGGGGTGGCAATGGGCATCAAACGACTTGCTCGTTGTCATCCTTGGGGTGGGCATGGTTATGATCCTGTAAAAACTGATTCCGATAAAAACCAAGATCAATCTTCAACCTCCAACCACCACAAACTCAGTTGCCGTCACCAGTAGGACATACCTTGCTTGGTTTGGCCGCCGCCAATATTCCACTCAAGCAGAAACTTTATCAGTCTCTCGGGTGGCTAGGATTCGTACTGATTGCCGCTAATGCACCTGATCTGGATTTTCTTCCTGGATGGTTTATTGGGGACTTTAATCGTTTTCATCACGGTATATCGCATTCGATTGGAATGGCCCTTGTTTTCGCTACTTTGAGTGCTTTGATTTCAAGACTGTTTACTGAACAAACAAAAATGGTTTTCTGGGTGGGTTTCGTTGTATTTCTGTCGCATTTATTAGGTGATTATCTGGGTGTAGATGTTGTGGAACCTTTGGGGGCGCCTTTTTTGTGGCCACTTAGCAGTGAGTATTATCTAGCTCCATTTGCTATCTTTAACCCGGTTGAACATGGTGGTGTGGGCGAAGCTCACAGTTCTGTTTTCGATAAAATCTTTTCTATAGATAATGTGTTCGCTGCCATAAAAGAGACGCTTCTGGTGTTACCTTTGTGGCTGATTACTTTCTGGTTAGCGAGGCGAAGTTGATGCGTATTTTGATAGCAGGTTGTGGTGATATAGGCACTAAAGCGGGTATTCAATTGCATCAAAACGGTCATGAAGTTTTCGGTCTCAAGCGAAATATCTGTTCACTGCCTGAGCATATTGTCCCAATAAAGGCAGACTTAAGCCAAACTGTTGATCCCGGTATTTTGCCAGCTAATATTGATCTGATTATTTATATTCTTGCTGCCAGTAGTTTTAACGAACAGGCATATCAACAAGCCTATATATCAGGGGCCAAAAACTTAATCGATGCTCTGGGTAAATCCATAAGTCAATTAAAGCGATTTATTTTTGTTTCCAGCACCAGTGTTTATGCTCAGAATAATGGTGAATGGGTAGACGAACAATCAGTTACTGAGCCAACCTCATTTAATGGCCAAATCATGTTAGAAGCCGAGCAGCAAATTCTGGGTTTGCCAGTTGGATTAGTTGTGCGTTTTAGTGGGATTTATGGCCCAGGGCGTAACCGTATGTTAGAGCAAATAAAATCTGGACAGCTAGCAGCTAAGCAACCTGTCATTTATTCCAATCGGATTCATAGCGAAGATTGTGTCAGGGTGTTGGTGTACTTAACCGAAATGGGCGCAGTAAATGCCAAGGTGGTTTTAGCTTCTGATCATTCTCCGGCAGCGTTAAGCGAAATCCAGGCCTGGCTAGCAGATAGGTTGAATATTGCTGAAACAAAGCGCGATTACCAAGTCCCCAAACGTCGTGCTGGTAGCAAACGTATCAGTAATAAACGCCTAATCGAACTGGGTTATGAATTTAAGTATTCCGATTACCGTGCAGGTTACTCGGATATTCTGGCCAGCCTCAGATAGTAATCGACTTCCAAAGTTGGGGAAGATCAGCGATCGAATCGATCACCCAGTCGGCTTGTTGTTTAGCATTTATATCATCAGGTAGAAACTTGCCGGTTTTGACTAAAGTCGCTTTTAGTCCAGTATTTTGAGCAGCGTTAATATCGCTGGTTAAATCATCACCGATCATCATGACTTGCTCAGGCGTTAAATTTAGATGGGCAACTGCGGTGCTGAAAAAACTCGTTGAAGGTTTACCCATAACAATGGTTTCACAATCACTGGCAAATTCCAGTGCCTTTATGTAGGGACCTACATCCATTTCCAAGCCGTTTTTGGAATGCCAATAACGGCTCATGCCCAAAGCCACCAGCCTGGGTTTGGGTTTAGACATTAATAAACGGAAAGCGTGATTTAGAGTTTCATAATTCCAGTATTCACCATAATCACCGATTAGAACTGCCCCAACATTGGAATGATGTTTAGGATCATAGATTTCGAAATCTGTGAATTCAGTTTTGGAATTCTCGGGCAAAAACAGAGCAATTGGTTGTACATATTCATTTCGTAACCAATCCTGAGCAACCATTAAAGGAGTAAGGATTTTTTCTGCTTTGACCTCAATTCCATATCCAGTCATTTTGTCAACAATGGTTTGGCGTGGTTTAGAAGTAGTGTTTGTTACATATAAATAAGGAATTTTATGTTGAGCTAACCAATTGATAGTATCAACAGCCCCAGGATAAACAGATTTACTATCGTAAATTACTCCATCCAAGTCGATAAGCACGGCTTTCATAACAATAATTAAAGCCGTAATCCATACAAACTGCAACAACTAGCTTTGCAGATGGCAGGTAAAGCTAAATGAAAAATCGGCCTTAAGAACTTAATTTTGTAGAGCTTAAGTAAAGACAGCTTCGTAGCGCATGCCTTTGTCATCGGGGCCGATGGGCACAAGGAATAATTCCAGTTGCCCTAAGTCATCATGCTGTAGTTGGTAAATACTTTGTTGAGGTGACGATGTATTCTCGCTACGGAATATCAGTGAGAAGGCATGACGTTCGCCGTTTGAGGGTTCAGATCCTTGTAAAGAAACTTCTAGCAATTCGAATGAAGGTGATTCGTCGTTAGTTGTTGTAAAGACTTTATTTATGTATGGTTTGAAATCAGTATCATTCAGCTCATTCAAGGCCACATTATTCGCCATTTTTCCACTCCATTAAATGATAAACACCATTAGTATCAATTTGTTCAAAGCCAAGCCGCAGGTACAATCGCATCGCAGGGTTATTATGTTCCACATGAATACGCACAGGCTTGGATTCACCTTTAGCCTGCTCAAGAACTTGATTCATCAATTTACCACCTATTCCATTGCCGCGATATTCCGGCATCAGCGCAATATCAATCAGTCTGATTTCATCCTCGCGAGAATCAACATAAAGCCGCCCGATCGGTTCATTATCCGTTAAAACCAGATCAAATTTCGCTCGAGGAAATTGCTGTTGGTAAAACAGATGTTGAGCCTGGAATTGCTGATCCAGAAAAGTACTTTTTTCATCCTCACTCCAGGGTACCAAGGCCATTTCTTCAGCCCGCGTACTGGCGTATAAGCGATTTAGAAAAGGAATATCCGTTTCTGAAATGGTCCTGAGTTGAAGCGGATCAGCATTTAACATATATCCCGTTACTATGGTGTCAAATCCCTGGTCACACTGACTTGTGAGACATTGTCAGTGGCTAACATAGTCCATTCTGCAGTCCATTCGGTGGAATTCAACGCAAGTTGAGAAATTAATCCAAGCGAATTATCCTCAGAGCCAACATGATAAAACAAACTCTGACGACCATCAGAATTATAATCCAGAATGATTTCACCATTGGCACTGGTATGACCAATTACATTCCAGCCATACCATTGCCCGAATTCAGCGCTGCGTTGGTTATTTGCATGCAAATAACCATCATCGGTACGGGCTGCAACTGTTAAATCATCGTCACCGTCAATGCCCACCGACAGTGCTGAAATACTGTTCTGCGGACTAAGGCTAATGATACTCATGTAAGTCCACGGGCTCCAGGTTGGTCCGTTTGGTGGTGACTGTTTGGTATGGATAATCTGGCCATTGTTGTCAACTGCAAATAAATTAATAGCACCTTCTATATCCAGTTCCGTTGTCACATGATCAAATGTCGGTGTCATTGAAGCCGTCATTTCTATTGGTTGACTCCAATCGTCTGGCTGAAGGCTGGTGGCCTTGGTCTGCTCAAGGCGATAAAGCGTATCGATTTCCGTGCTCAAAAATAAATAAATCCAGTCTTCAACGGTATTTTCTACCATTAAGCGGATAATGTTATTAGGGGGGCTTGGCAATTGTTGCCAGTCGCTCCAAGGGTTATCAGGCGGTTCTGAAACTTCTGCTGTGACGATAATCGGTTTATCACTGCCTGGCGGTGTAACTTCAATCTTTTTCTCGACAATTTTGTCAGGGTTTTGATAAATCCACCATAAATGGTTGGCTGTATCTGCGCCAAATATCTCGATTCTTCCCTGTGCATCGCGGGCCATTGCCAATGCTAAAAGTGAAACATCGGCAGCCGGGCGACCCAAGTCAGCCGGTGTGTTCCACTTGGAATCAGTCTCATCAGAAGCCTCATCTATATAATAGATATGTTGATCAGTTTTTCCTTGTGCCACAATGGCGACCCGGCCATCCCGGGTGCTACCAGAATCCAATAAATCATAGCTACCATCCGCAACTGATGTCCAATTATCTTGCCAGGGTCCATCGGGCACTGTTTGGGCCTTGCTGACTAATGCGCCATCGTTGTTTTGGATCGCCACCGCCATTAACCGTGAGAGTTCAAGAAAAGGGGTGATGCCCGGCTCGCTGGTTTGATCCGTTTCGGATGAGTTTTCCTGTGTTTGAGTTTCAGTAGTCATCGTTCCTCCTTAGCTTCGGGACGGGTATAAACCCTGTAAAGCAATAATAAAATTCATAGCCAAATAAGGCTGCATGTTGTTATGGGCGGTACCGCTGCCAGCAGGTGGCAGAGATTCAGTTGCCATGGCGCCCAAAGCAGTAGGATCTCTGAAAATATCATTACCCCCACCAATCAATCTGTCACTGGCTGGGGTAGTTGAATCGCCATCTTCTTCGCTACCCCGCATAGCATGAGTATGATTGGGCATTTGCGATTCTGATAAAGTGACTGTTTCAACACCTGCTTTTTCGCCAAGTCGTCTGGTCGTTAATCCTGGGCCCCGACCTGGATGCATAGGGGCCCGGCCTTTAAGATCGGGCAGACCTGTTGTAGAGCGTCCATCGCCACCGTAAGTTGTACCGATTAAAGAGAATAAGGCGGTGTTTTGTGAAATAGGGAGTAATTGTCCATCACAAAACGCCCAACCACGTGGTGCGAAGTTACCGGCGAAAATTCTGATTTCTGCTGTAAAAGGTTCTGACATGATATTTCCTCCTTAATGTCGGGATGGGTAAACGCCAACCAGTGCAATAATAAAGTTAACGCACAGATAAGGCTGAATATTATAATGTGATTGACTGCCACCAACATTACCAACAGATTGTGAGTTCATATCGACAAGATCATCAAGCTGATCGGTGTAAACGTCGGTGGAGCCAGGCGTCCCAAGTCCTGAACCAACTGGGTCTAAAGTTGATGCAGTTGCACTGGTTGCATGGAGCAAATGAGTATGAGGGGGTAATTGGCCAAGGGTAATGGTTTCTTCTTCTGCCCCGATTTTGGCACCAATAGAGCGCGGACTCAATCCGGGTCCACTGCCAGCATGGATTGGTATTCGTCCACGCATATCCGGCAATCCAAATGTTGTCCGGCCATCACCTCCATAAATAGTACCAAGCAAACTAAATAGTGCATCGTTTTGAGAAACAGCTAAAAGTTGACCATCACAAAGCGCCCATCCACGTGGTGCAAAATTACCGGCGAACATCCTGATTTCGCCTACATAGGGTTCTGACATTATAACTTCCTCCTAGTTTCGACTTGGGAAAAGCCCTTGCAGGGCAATACAAAAGCGAATAGCCAAGCATGGCTGCATATTATTGTGTGCCTGCCCACTACCTGCGTTAGCCACCGATTGATTATTCAGTTGTACGCTAGTGCCAAAACTAGCGTATAGATTATCACTGGCCTGGGCAAATACTTTGCCTTCGGGTTGATCTTCCAGATTATCGCTGGCATTGGTAGCGTTCATTGCGTGATCGTGATTCGGCATTTCTGGAATGCTAAGCGTATGCGTTTCTTCTCCGGATTTTTGACCTTCAGTATGACCATTACCGACATGAATCGGGGTTCGACCTCTCATATCGGGTAGGGCAAAACTGGTGCGTCCATCGCCACCGTAAGTGGTGCCTAAAAGTGAGTACAGTGATTGGTTCTGATTGATCGGCAATATTTGGCCATCACAATATGCCCATCCACGTGGTGGAAAGTTGAAACCAACCATCCGAACTTCTGCCAAAAAAGGCTCAGACATTTTTAACCTCCTTAAGGTAAATTTGGGAATATCCCGTAATTATTTAAACCATATATTCTATAAAATCGGAACCGGACAGTTTGTGTTGTTGTTATTGGTTACTGGCCCAACAGATAAGTCGAAGTCACCTGTATTATTATGCGGCGCTCCTTGTAATTGTGCTTGTGTAACATTACCGGTACCTGCCCCTTCTATTTTAATTCCGGTTGAATGACCGTTGCCGTCAAACTCCCATTCGGTCGCCGAGTTTGCGGCCGTGTTATTTCTTAAATCCACACACATGCCGGTCGAATCACTCAGCATGTCAAATTGCACCCGCGCGTCCCCAGTACTGGCGAAGGAGTTATGTGTCATAGTCATATTGACTATTGGAGTACTGCCGTTGTCTCCATCAGACTCAACTTCAACAATGGCGTCGCTGTCATCATTGTCAGAATTGACAGTGTTTGCATTGGGAGCACTACCACCAAAAAGTATATTCATATTACCGGCACGGTTCTCGATAAAAATGGCGTCTCGTGAACCGCCGACATTGTTCGCTGTTGTGCCTGCTATAGCCGCTGTACCAAATCGGTTTCTGGTGATGCTGATATCCATGTTCAGGACATCGCCGCCCTCGGCACGATTAGAAATATGCAGCGCCTCCCGGTTGCCAATATCATCGGCAAGGTTATTATCAATCGTGACATCCATATCACCGACATCAGAGCCGGTGCCTTCATTGATAATGTTGATGCCGCGCCGGTGATCAATGCTGGAAGCATTGGTGGCCGAGAACTGATTGCCTGAGATATTCAGCGTCATATCTGATCCTGCGCCAATAGCGCCACTGCCGTAACCGGCGTTAAGCAGCCCAGAGTTGGCATTGCCTATTTTCGCCAGATCCTCGTAAACATTATTCAGAATGTTAAAACCACAAATCAGGGATCCCCCGCAGTTATGATTGGAGGTGCCTACACCGTCAATATCGGAATCTTGCAGGGTGTTGCGCAGGAAACTATGGCTCAGGGTGCCAGATGTCAATGTACCACTTCCTTCATAACCATCCAGTTGGAATGCAACCGGATCAAGTGCATCGAAGCGACTATCCGCAACCGCGATGTCGGTTGCGCCAATTGCTCCACGAAACTGCACCAACACCATTGTGCCGCCTGTGTCTGATTCAGTAAACCGGCTATTATCGATGACAAAAAACAGGTTTTGAGTGGCGAAATTTCGAAGACGTATACCGTGATTGGACCCGTTTTCCACGTTGTTTACTGTAATGTTATCAAATCGACTGGTTCCGCCGAGTTCAGATATATCTATGCCATGCAACGCGGGGGTGTTAATGGTCATGTTTTTCAAATTCAGACTAGACACATTGGTTACACTAATAGCGGTGCCAGTTGTGTTTTGAATGGTGCCACCGGTGCCGTTGCCACCCTGTGTTCCAGTGGAGCCATCACCGGTTACGGTAAAGCTGCCGGTGGTGTTAGCTAGAACAATTCCATTAGTCCCGTTGCTGGCCGAAATACTGGTAAAGCTGGCAGTGGGGTTACCATTATTAAGGTTTACACCCACACCACTGGTATTAGTCACACTGACTTCTGAGAGCGTCAGATTACCGAAACCGTTACCAACCAGAGCCGTGCCGCCAGTATTACTTAAATCCAGTCCACGTACAGTGTTATTCTGGGTCAAAGTCAGGTTATTCGTGCCGTGGGCGATCACTGGTTTAGTACCACCGGTAAAAGGCAAGTCATCACTCAGCGGGGCGACTGTAATCCCAGAAATATTTGCTATCGTGTCCGTTGCGCCTTCACCAATCAGAATTTGATCCATAAATAACGTCAACGGGCCGGTATAGTTGCCACTACCGGTATCGATGAAAATAGTGTCGCCAGCTTGATCATTCGCTGTGCCCACAAAGTTAGCAATACTGTTGAACGGTGAACCGAGTGTGCCATTGCCATTGGCACCTGAATTATCAATAAACCAGATTCGGTTACTGACGGTGATATCAACCGTACAGGTTTCGGTCATATTGGCAGTGTACATAAAGCTGTCGGGGCCATTAAAACCAGCCAGTGGGGTATAACTGAACTCGCCGTTTGAACCTAAGGTGACAGAACCACCACTGCTTGTAGCCGTCGCCACACCTACATTCGCGCCCACACCTTGTACGGCCGTCACACTAAGCGGCGCGCCTGTATCATTTTCCAACACGCCTTGATTGATGAGGCCGTTTGTCGTATCAATGCTCACATTACCGGTGGCCGTATAAGCGTCATTCATGCAAGCGACTGCCTGGCTAATAGTCAGTGTTACTGTGGCATCCGACATTCCACTGGCATTTTGCAGCCGGTAATCGAAGGTGAACGTGCCTGGGTTGAAAGGTTGACCTGTTAATGACCAACTGCCATCGGCATTGACGGTCAGGTTGCCGCCTGCTAGAGGAACAGATGCACCCGCGGCATTCGTCGTTACGGTACCGCCCACATCACCCCCACCAAAATTGACCAACGTAGCGGCTGGAGCGCCTAATGTATCAGTACCTGAACCATTATCGGCAAATAAACCGTCAGCGGCCATAACATTCTGATCAGCCGTGTCCATAAAGTTATACGCATCGTCTTGTGCTGTAGGTGGCTGATTCGGATCAGAAATTAATAACTTAACTGTTTTGCCAACCGATCCACCTAGGGTTTCAACCCAAAATCCATCGAAGGGATTGAGTACACCCTCCATCATAGGGGTAACGTCATCAAAAGGGCTGTAGCTATTGCTGCCGGTGTTGTATTTGTTAATCACATTAGAAACACCTTGAGCCACTGCTGCAGACGGCGTAAAGCCAACACCATCTACTTCAACCACCACATCAGCCCAATTTACATCAAAAGGAAATGGATGCCCCACCATGTTCTGGCGGGTAGCTGTATTACTATCAGGCGGGGTCAGCGTTACTTCAAAACATCCAGCCGCTGAAGGACAGTTAGCGCTCATCGTCAGGGGAGTAGCGGTGCCATCTACATCAAAATTTGCTCCATCAAGACTGAGAATCCAGTAACCATCACCTTGCTGCATGGAAGATGTTGTAGCAAGTTTGACATAGGTGTCGGTTGCTTCATCACGCTCATAGACTACCCAGCGTAGATCGTAATCGGCTAAATTTAAATCATCACCGAACACACCTGCTACTGTCGGCGTATTCGGTGAGCACGGCAATGCCACCATGGTCCACTGGCCTGCCGCTAAGTTCTTGGTAGTGCCACAAACTTGTGCTTGCAAGGGATTAACCATTACGCACATCAGTGCCAGGATGAAAAGTTTAATTATCGGTTGCTTCAGTCCAGCCAGGATGGAAAAAATGATGGTATTCATTGTGCTGGCCTCGCAAGATATACCCATTTAAACCTGTGTGAGGTGCCAGCCATATTAAAAGTGTAGTGATTAAGTTTTCGGTTTTTAACCGCATCCACTACAGTGCCATTCTCCAAGTCAATTAACTGCATCGCCCATAGCCGTTTTAAGCGATCAAAACCTTCCCATGTCAATGTGACTTCCAGGTCTGCAGTGCTGGCATTCACCGTGAACTCCCACTCATCACCTAAACGCCAGTGGCGGGTGCGATGAAAGTCACTGGCATAATTGCCGGCTTTATCACCCCATTCCGGATGAGGAAAAACAATAGTCAGATAAGGAGCAGTAAACGGCGGAAGTTCTTTAAGATCATGTTTGTCATAGTCATTTGAACTACTTCGCAGGCTTCCTAAGACATTACCAGCATCTTTCAGATTCTCAGCAGGAGCTTCGGCTATTAAACGAACAAACCATTCGTCATATTTTAAGTTGTTTGCGAAACTAAATTGATGCGGGAAGAAGAAGCTGAGTGCGAAAAGGCTAACCACTTTAATTTGGGTTAGTTTATTTAGTGTTATTCCCATATGTTTTTTTATCCTCCGTAAAATTAACTAAGCACTATTAGCTAATATTTAAGGTATAGCATATCCATAATAGAATGTACATGATAATTATTGACATTTGCTATTTTGATATTAGTTTGTCAAGTAAATTTATAGCAAGGTATGTACTATAAAGAATCTAACGATGATTGTTTTAGATTGCCGTTATTTGTGGTGTATACTTTGAAAGATGCTATATTTCCCCAGACTAGGAGAAGGTTATGGAAACTGTAAACAACGAATTGAAAAAGAATTCTCAAGATAAAAATGACAGTTTGTCGGTAGATGATCCTGACCGGCGTGATGCATTAAGTAAGTTAGTTAAATATACGCCGCCTGCTATGATTGTGTTATTAGCGAATGATAGTGCCTGGGCGCAAATATCGGGTGGCCCACCACCTCCACCCTCAGATATTAGGCTTAAAACTGATATTAATTATCTTGGTCAGTCGTGTAACGATCATAAGCTTTATAGTTTTCGATACCGAAATGATGGTGCCCAAGTGCGTTATGTAGGTGTGATGGCTCAGGAAGTGTTAGAAACTAATCCGGATGCTGTCATGTCTCGATCAGATGGTTATCTTGCAGTTCATTATGATAGATTGGGCTTGAAGATGACGACTTATGATGATTGGCAAAAACATGGTTTGGAGTCTGTAAAGTATCTGGCGTAAATCGATAAGAAAATTTAAATTGTCGTAAAATCTCAATATAATCCCTTGTGGTACTACTAGAGCTTGTGTATTCTTAGCACTGGTGTTAATGGTTAAGGGAAATCGGTTTAACTCCGATGCTGCCCCCGCAACTGTAAACGGCGAGTTTGTTTCAAGACCACTGGGAAAACCGGGAAGGTGAAACAGGCATTCGAGCCGTGAGCCAGGAGACCTGCCGTTAACGAACGTTATGACCGAACGGGGTGTTTCGGCGGGAACCAACATTACATTATCCTTCAAAGGCTTGTTCAGTTTCCGTCTTGCCCTGGCATTAATGGAGATAAAACCATGCCAGCACGACAAAATAACTCTTCGAATTTATTCGTATTTCCCGGTTGTGATCCTCAAGCTAGGCTCACTACTATTTTTTTTACTGACCAAATCAATAACAAAGCCGAGCTGGTTATATTGAATTGGTTAGTTTCATTGCCGACGGCAATCGACCCGGCTTTTGCAGCTAAATCCGTACTGATCAAACTTGAGGCGGAGAAGCAAAAACCCAGCGCAGATCAAAAAAGTTTGCTTACCTTGTTGCATGAAATAGCCAATCATCCTCGTCAAAGATTACTTGATTTGAAAAGTAAAAGTCATCGTGATCAACGCCGGAAAAACTGGTTGAGACACACTCAGCAGCGAACGTTTTTTTAAGGGTTCGTTTTTGGGTCTGAAAAAGCAAAATTACAAATCGCCAGAGCAATTAGTGCTCCGACAATTTGGGCGACTATAAAAGCAGCTATATTTGCTGGTGCAATACCGGCAAATGTATCGGAAAAGCCACGGGCAATAGTCACTGCGGGATTAGCGAACGAAGTTGAGGCGGTAAACCAGTAAGCAGCAGTAATATAAAGGCCGACTAACCAGGGGACAGCTTTTGGTGCTGAATGTAGACCACCTAAAATAGCAAGCAACAGACCAAACGTTGCTATGCCTTCAGCAAACCATTGGCCCGTACCGGTGCGAGTCGTCGTTGAGGCTTGTAGAAGCGTTTCTTCAAACATAATGTGGGTAGAGAGAACACCCAGAATTCCAGCTATTATTTGCACAGCGATGTAAATGAGTGCAAGTTGTAGTGAAAGCTCTTTTTTAATCCAGAACACAATTGTCACCGCTGGATTGAAATGAGCGCCGGAAATTGGGCCAAATATGGTAATGATCACAACCAAAATAGCCCCTGTCGGAATAGTATTGCATAGCAATGCCAATCCAACTGAATCACCCGATAAGCGTTGGGCCATAATTCCAGACCCTACGACAGTAGCGAGCAGTAAAGCGGTACCGATTGCCTCAGCAGTTAATTTCTGCACAGTTGAATAAGAACTCATGTATCTCTCACGGTCAAAAACGGATTATTATATGATTTTGTGTTACAAATTTTTGTCAAAATTATCCTATGACTTTAAAAGAATTAGCTTATTTGGTAGCAGTTGCTGATTACGGCCATTTTGGTCAGGCCGCCAGGTCTTGCCATGTCAGTCAGCCAACCTTGAGCACACAATTAAAAAAGCTGGAGGATCGACTCGGAGTTGCTCTGGTAGAGAGGACTAATAAAAACGTTCATTTAACGCCCGTGGGAGAGCAAATCGTCATTCGAGCCCGGGAAATTCTCGCCAGTGCGGATGACATCGTTGAAATCGCTAAGTCACAGACTAGCGAGTTAGTCGGTGCGTTTAATTTAGGTGTTATTCCGACCATCAGTCCATACGTGTTACCTTGGGTGGCGCCATTATTGAATAAATATTTCAGTCAATTGAATCTGATTGTGCATGAGGATATTACTGAGGAGCTTTTAGTCAAATTAAAGGAGCATCGATTAGATGCCTTGTTATTGGCTTTACCTGTTGAAAGCCAGGCTTTGGAAGCTGTAGCCTTATTCAATGAACCGTTTTGGTTTGCTTGTCATAAATCACATCGATTTGCTAAGAGTAAAAAAATCTCTCAGTCGCAGCTACAGCAAGAAACTCTGTTACTGCTAAATGAGGGGCATTGTCTTAGAGAGCAGGCGCTGGATGTTTGCGGAATGACATCAGAAAATCAAAATCTGAGAACCGATTTTCGTGCTTCCAGCTTGGAAACTATCCGGCAAATGGTACAGGCTGGCTGGGGTGCAACCTTGCTGCCTGCGTTAGCAATTGAAAATGATAAATCTAATGATATTGCAATTAGGTCACTAGCCAAAACGGCTTATCGTCAAGTTGGATTGGTATGGCGAAGTGGCTTTCCAAAACACGATGAGTTAATAAAATTAACTGAAATAATCAAAAATAATTTGCCCAAATCAGTCAACAAAGCTTGATTGATAAAATCTATTGAAAAGAGTTATAAAATCGATTGGCCCTATCGAGACGAACGTATTATAGTTACCGTCCTGCTAAGCAACCTGATCAGATAGGAGACATTATGAAAAACGAAACCGGATGCCCATTTTCTAGCGCAGGAGAACATGCCGCTGGAGGAGGTCGATCAAATCGTGACTGGTGGCCAAACCAGTTAAATTTAAATATTTTGCGACAGCACTCATCTTTGTCTGACCCGATGGACGAGGATTTTGATTATGCGGAAGAATTCAAGAGTCTTGATCTTGATGCGGTCAAACAAGACCTTTATGCATTAATGACCGACAGTCAAGATTGGTGGCCGGCGGATTATGGTCATTACGGTGGTCTTTTCATTCGTATGGCCTGGCACAGTGCGGGGACTTATCGGGTTGGTGACGGCCGCGGTGGTGCAGGCACAGGAAACCAACGTTTCGCACCTTTAAACAGCTGGCCGGATAACGGCAATTTGGACAAAGCCCGTATGTTGTTATGGCCGATTAAGCAAAAATACGGCCGAAAAATTTCCTGGGCTGATCTGATGATTTTAGCTGGTAACTGTGCACTTGAGTCTATGGGCTTTAAGACTTTTGGTTTTGCAGGTGGACGTCCCGATATTTGGGAGCCGGAACAGGATATCTATTGGGGTTCAGAAGACGAATGGCTTGCCACCAGTGACAAGGCCAATAGCCGCTATTCAGGTGATCGTGAGTTGGAGAATCCGCTTGCTGCGGTACAGATGGGTTTGATTTATGTCAATCCAGAAGGGCCAGACGGTAATCCTGATCCAATAGCATCTGGACGCGACATTCGTGAAACGTTTGCACGAATGGCGATGAACGATGAGGAAACCGTAGCGCTTACTGCTGGTGGACATACTTTTGGTAAAGCTCATGGTGCTGGTGATGCAGCCAATGTTGGCGTTGAGCCAGAAGGCGCTCCTATTGAAGCTCAAGGCTGTGGTTGGTTGAGTACACACGGCAGCGGTAAAGGTGTCGATACAATCACCAGTGGTATAGAAGGTGCATGGACACCGAACCCTACAAAATGGGATAGTGGTTATTTTGATGTACTGTTTAAATATGACTGGGAACTCACCAAAAGTCCTGCTGGAGCGAATCAATGGCAGCCTAAGGATTTGGCTGAGGAAGATCATGCGCCAGAAGTTGACGGTTCAGATAAAAAACTTTCATTGATGATGACCACTGCCGATATGGCGATGAAGATGGATCCGATTTACGGTCCAATCTCAAAGCGATTCCATGAAAATCCTGAGGAGTTCGCCGACGCATTCGCGCGTGCCTGGTTCAAATTAACACATCGTGATATGGGTCCCCGTGCACGTTATTTAGGCAAGGAAGTGCCAGCGGAAGAATTGATCTGGCAAGACCCGATTTCAGCGGTGACTCATGATTTAATAAATGATGATGATATTGCTGATTTGAAAGCTAAGATAAATGCTTCTGGATTGTCAGTTTCCGAGCTTGTGTCAACTGCCTGGGCGTCAGCCTCAACGTTCCGTGGTTCTGATATGCGTGGTGGTGCCAATGGCGCTCGTGTTCGTCTAGCGCCGCAAAAAGATTGGGAAGTGAATCAACCTGAGCAATTGGCTAGCGTATTAAGCACGCTAGAGGGTATACAGAGTGAATTCAACAATGCACAGGCAAATGGCAAAGGTGTTTCGTTAGCCGATGTAATTGTTCTGGCCGGTGGCGTTGGAGTCGAGCAAGCCGCGAAAAATGCTGGTCATGATGTAACCGTGCCATTTACACCTGGTCGTAATGATGCTTCTCAAGAGCAGACAGATGTGGACTCTTTTGACGTGCTTGAGCCTGCTGCGGATGCTTTCCGTAACTATCAACGGGCAAAATTTGCAGTAACCGGAGAGGAATTAATGGTCGATCGTGCTCAGCTGATGACGCTGACCGCTCCTGAGATGACAGCATTAGTCGGTGGTATGCGAGTTTTGGGTACAAACGCGGACGGTTCCAATAACGGTGTTTTCACAGATAGACCCGGAACATTGAGCAATGACTTTTTTGTCAACTTGCTTGATATGGGCACTACCTGGCAAGCAGCTTCAGATGATGACGAAGTTTTTGAAGGACGTGATCGAGCTAGCGGCGAACTCAAATGGACAGGAACCCGGGTTGATTTGATTTTCGGATCAAACTCACAGTTACGGGCACTGGCCGAAGTTTATGCCTGCACAGATTCCCAAGACAAATTCGTCAATGACTTTGTCGCAGCCTGGACCAAGGTAATGAACCTTGATCGTTTCGATCTAGCGTAACTTTTATCTCATATCTATTGAAAAGGCCCTGTAACAGGGCCTTTTCTTTTAGCGTTCGCGCAGCGACAGAAGACCACGGATTTAGCCGGGAAAATCTATTAACGTTGAGGCAAAATCAAATTCAGGATAATGCCCAAAATAGCTGCTAGACCGATACCTTGTAAAACAAAATCACCGGCACTGAATTGCATACCACCGATACCAAAAACCAGGATCAACGCAATAATGGCGAGATTACGAGGATTGCTTAAATCAGTCTTGGCGTTAGCAAAAGTATTAATGCCAATCGCCGCAATCATACCGAACAATAACGTCATAATTCCGCCCATGACGGGGGTGGGGATCGTCGATAAAAATGCTCCTAGCTTGCCGCAGAAGGATAAGGCGATCGCAAATAAGGCGGCCCAGGTCATTATTACTGGGTTAAATGCGCGAGTTAGTGTTACAGCACCAGTTACTTCAGAGTAGGTCGTATTAGGTGGTCCACCTACCATAGCAGCGGCTGAAGTGGCCAGACCATCTCCTAACAATGTTTTATTTAAACCCGGCTTTTCCAGGTAATTCTTACCCGTAACGTTGCTGATTGCCAGCATGTCACCGATGTGTTCTATTGCTGGAGCGATCGCAACCGGGATAATAAACAAAATCGCCTGCCAATTTATTTCCGGCATGACAAACTCAGGAATAGCAAACAATGGTGCAGCAGCAATTGCATCGAAACTGACCAGTCCCATGATCATGGATAAAACATAGCCGGAAATTATACCGATGAGTATCGGAATCAATTTGAACATACCTTTGCCCAGAATAGCCATAAACACGGTTACTGCAAGCGAAAACATAGAGACGATTAACGCTTTGTTTTGAGGGACGAGTTCTGCTGCACCGTCTCCTGTTTTACCCAAAGCTAAATTAACGGCAACGGGTGCCAAACTTAGTCCAATCACCATAATCACTGGACCCACAACTATTGGAGGTAGCAAGCGATGGAGAAACTCGCGGCCTTTTAAGGTAACCAATCCACTAAGTGCCATATAGACTAAGCCTGCTGCGAATAAACCTGAAAGGGTGGCGGGAATGCCCCATTGTTGAACACCGTAGATAATGGGTGCGATAAAAGCAAAAGAAGAGGCCAAAAAAATCGGTACTTGTCGCCCGGTTACTAATTGAAAGATCAATGTACCAATACCGGCGGTGAACAAAGCTACATTTGGATTAAGGCCGGTCAGTATGGGCACCAGAACTAAGGCACCAAATGCCACAAACAGCATTTGTGCACCAACGATGATTTGCTTAACTGGATTGTCTAAATCAGCGACTTGATTCATGTCTTACTCCTACTTGGTTCCGAATATTTTATCGCCAGCATCGCCTAACCCAGGCAAGATATAGCCGACATCGTTTAGTTTTTCGTCAATTGAGGCGGTGTAAATATCGACGTCAGGGTGAGCTGTGGTGATTTTCTTAATACCTTCTGGGGCGGCTACTAAAAACAATCCAGTGATTTGTTTGCATCCGGTTTGTTTGAGTAAATCCACTGTGGCCAATAGTGTTCCGCCCGTAGCCAGCATTGGATCAATAATAATGACTCTACGTTCAGCAATATCCGCCACAAGTTTGCTGAAATAGGTCACGGGTTCCAGCGTTTCTTCATTACGATATAAGCCGACTACACTTACTTTGGCACTGGGTACTGCAGTCAGAACACCATCCAGCATGCCGATGCCTGCACGTAAAATGGGGACAACCGTAAATTTTTTGCCTTTTATTTTTTCTACCTCAACATCACCGGCCCAACCTTCAATAGTCACAGGTTCAACAGGTAGATCACGCGTTGCTTCATAGGTTAGTAGTACACCAATTTCGCTGGCTAGTTCCCTAAATTGCTTGGTGCTTATGTCATGTTCACGCATTAAAGCGAGTTTATGTTTGATTAGAGGGTGATTAATTTCATAAACAGCCATGTTGACTCCCTTAAGTGATAATTCTGTTATCAGAGTGTTTGTCTGTTAGAACTAGCAAAACGCCGTCATTTAAGCTTATTGATGCTGGATTAGTGACAGTTTGATTGCTAATTCCAATGCCTGTGCCAAGCGGAATACTCGCATCAGTCAGCGGATATTTCATACCGGTGTTAGAAACGCCATGACAATCGTTTAGCAAAGCCATGATGCTAACAGTTTGGTCAAGTTCATATTCGATTACGATTTGATATCCAGATTTAAGTAAATAGCCACTTTGTTTCTCACCAGGCATTGTAACGGGCAACAGATTTGATTGGCGTGCCAAACAAAGCAAATTCGCCAGGGCATGATCGGTACGTCCTCCCCAAACACCTAAGACAGTTAACTCTTTTGGAGATTGATCTAGCACTGCCTCAATAGCAAGTTCAAAATCAGTAAGATTTTTCTCGCTTGGGTGTTGCTCGATTTTGCCCGCAATTTTAGTAAGTTGTTCAAAATGATGGTTTTCTAAACTATCGAAATCACCCACTGCAAGATCGATTTTAAGATTATTTTCAATACACCACCGGCAACCGCCATCGACACCAATAATAAAATCATAATCTTCCGCCGGGGCAGTGTCATCTGTTTGATTTAAAACAATTAAAGTCTTCACACTGGCTTTTAGTTTAAACCAGTTTATTCTACAATCCCCGTCCATTTTTAACGAATAAATCTCGGACAATTCCTATGGGTGGTTTCAAAGCGCCTCACGGCGGTGAATTAGTTAATCTTTATTTAGACGCCGAGCAATCTGCACAAGAAAAACAGGCAGCAGGTGATTATCGCAACTGGACGTTAACGACCAGGCAGATTTGCGATCTGGAAATGTTACTGAATGGTGCGTTTTCTCCTCTGGCCAGCTTTAACTCAAAAGCTGACTATGAAGGGATTGTCGAAAATATGTGCTTGGCTGATGGCACTTTATGGCCAATGCCTATCACTTTAGATATCCCACAGTCCATAGCGGACGAGCTGTCATCTGAGGATAGTTTGGCGCTTCGTGATCGTGAAGGTGTATTGATCGCTACCTTGAAAATAAACGAGATGTGGAATCCAGATAAGCAAAATGAAGCTCAGAAAGTATTCGGCAGTACAGATATAGCTCATCCAGGAGTTGCTTATTTATTCGATCACACTCACGATGTTTATGTCAGCGGTGAATTGAAAGGTATCGCACCTCCTGATCATTATGATTTTCGTCACTTGCGCCATTCGCCAGCGGAGTTAAGGGATTATTTTGTAAAAGTAGGTTGGCGCAAAGTGGTAGCGTTTCAAACCCGCAATCCGATGCATCGCGCTCATATAGAATTAAATCGCCGGGCGGCTTCACAAGCAGAAGCCAATCTATTAATTCACCCAGTAGTAGGCCAAACAAAACCCGGTGATGTAGATCACTTTACCCGTGTGCGTTGTTACGAGCACGCGATCAAACGTTTCCCGGAGCAGACCACAATGTTGAGCCTGTTACCTTTGGCGATGCGGATGGGTGGTCCACGTGAGGCCGTTTGGCATGCCATTATCCGTAAGAATTATGGTTGCACGCATTTTATTGTGGGTCGTGATCATGCTGGTCCTGGAAAGGATTCCAATGGTGAGGATTTTTACGGTCCCTATGAAGCGCAGGAATTAGTCCAGCAACATGAAGAAGAACTGGACATCACTATGGTGCCGTTCCAACACATGGTCTATGTACCTGAGCGGGCTCAATATATGCCTGATGAGGATGTTAAAGCACCAGATACCAAGCTTAATATTTCTGGCACGGAGTTCCGCCGCCGACTACGCGAAGGGCTAGAGGTAGAAGAGTGGTTTTCATATCCAGAAGTTATTGCCGAATTGCGCAAAACCTTCCCGCCGCGCAGTCATCAGGGCTTTACAGTGTTTTTTACCGGACTCTCAGGTTCGGGCAAATCTACAGTCGCCAATGCCTTGTTACTGAAATTAATGGAAATTGGCGGCCGTAATGTCACTTTGTTAGATGGCGATGTAGTGCGTACACATTTATCCAGTGAGTTGGGTTTTAGTAAAGAACATCGTAACCTCAATATCGAACGAATAGGTTATGTCGCCTCTGAAATTACTAAACACGGTGGAATCGCACTGTGTGCTCCGATTGCACCTTATGCTAGCACTCGTCGCAAAGTCCGTGAAATGGTAGAAGCTGGTGGTGGTTTCCTTGAAGTTCATGTTGCCACCCCTTTGGAAGTATGTGAAGAACGGGACCGAAAAGGACTTTACGCACTAGCCAGGGCTGGGAAAATTAAACAATTTACCGGTATCGATGATCCTTATGAAGTTCCGGAAAACGCGGAAGTTGTTATAGACACATCAGAATTAACTCCTGATCTTGGCGCACACCGAGTACTAGTAAAGCTCGAAAGTATGGGATTTATTAAATAACCAAGCTTACGCTTGGTTATCCCGGGCCCCGTTCCGGTATCTTGCAAATCAGGCAGAGTCTTTCACGGAGACCCTGGTATCTAGCCAGGGAATAGGTTTTTAGTAATGAAACCGACACTGAATAATTGTTAGCCGGTTTTTATCAACAGCGTAAACCAGCCGATGCTCAATATCAATTCGTCGGGACCAGATGTTATTAGTTTGATGCTTGAGTCGCTCAGGTTTACCAGTGCCTTTAAATGGAGTACGACGACATTCTTTTATAAGTGCAAAAATTTTCTTTAGTTTTTGCCTATCTTGGCGTGACCAGTATTCGAATTCTTCCCATGCAGTCTGAGTGAATTCAACTTTAAAGTGTTTCTGCTTCCCAGTCGATTTCAGGCGAGACTGTTTTGCCATCTTGATATTCCTTTATCGATCGATTCAAGCGCTCGGCATTATTAGCTGTGCTGAGTAAGTACAAAGTTTCCATCAATGCACTGTAATCAGATTCTGACATGACTACACAGGATTCGTTGGATTTTCGAGTGATCCTAGCAGGGACATGATCTTCCGTGACCCGGTCTAGCCAGCTTGCTAACTCTTGACGAAACGCTGAATAGTTAATATTCAGGGTTTCCATATTTGTATTTCCTTGGGTATCTAATATTAAAATTAATTGTACAATAATTTGTACAATCCATCAATCCTGATAAATTTTCCCCATATGATCTTCACCACGTTGTTTAGCCAGTTCAATTTGCTTTTGACGTTCAGCAAAACGCATTTTTTGATCATCGGTTAAATTATCGTAGCATTTGGGGCAGGAAACACCTTTAAGATATTTGTCAGATTGCTTGTCTTGTTCTGAGATAGGACGTCTGCAACCGTGGCATTGGTCAAAGCCACCTGGTTTCAGATCATGGTCAACTGTAACCCGTTGATCAAAAACAAAGCATTCTCCTTGCCAAAGCGTGTCTTGTTTATCAACTTCTTCCAGGTATTTCAGAATGCCTCCTTCCAAGTGATAGACATTTTCAAAGCCCTTATCAAGTAAATAAGAGCTGGCTTTTTCGCAGCGTATTCCACCTGTGCAAAACATAGCAATTTTTTTGTGTTTGTCTGGGTCGTAGTTGTCACGAATATATTCAGGAAACTGGCGGAAATTATTGGTATTCGGATTGATTGCACCTGCGAACGTGCCAACTTCAAACTCATAGTCATTTCGAGTATCAATTAAAAAAACTTCTGGATTGCTGATTAATTCGTTCCAATCTTTAGGTTTAACGTATTCTCCAACCTTTTTCCGCGGATCGACATCTGGCAAACCAATCGTCACAATCTCACTCTTGAGTCTGACTTTCATTCGATAAAATGGAATTTCATCAGCATAGGATTGTTTATAAGCAATATCAGCCAAGCGCTTATCCTTAGAGAAATAGTCTAATAGTGCCTGAGTTGCTTTAGCACTGCCGGCTACAGTACCGTTAATGCCTTCAAGGGCCAATAACAATGTACCTTTCATGCCATTTCCATCACATAGTTCCAATAGCGGCTGCTTGAGTGATTGATAATCCTCAAGTTCTACGAACTTATACAATGCTGTAATGACGATTGACGACATAAAAGTCTTCAAATAAATTGGGGTGCTGATTTTACTCTTAAATGTTATTACTTCAAATCAACTGAATTTGTGTTGATCAAAGTCAACGCAAATTTTGATGGCACTTTGATATAATAGTGGAAGGAAAAATTGCAAGAAACAAGTAGAGGATTTCAATCGTGTATAGAAAAATTTTATTACCTCTTGATTTAGGTAATGTTAAAAGTCAACGCAAAGCAGTTAAAACCGCTGTTGAAATGGCGCAGACATTTAATTCAACATTGCACATTATGACTGTTGTACCTGATTTTGGTATGAGTATAGTTGGATCTTATTTTCCGGCAGATCATGAGAAGACTATGATTGCCGACACAAAAGAAAAATTAGCGGCTTATGTTGCTAAAAACATTCCAGAATCCATCAGAAAAAAACAGATTGTTGCCCATGGCACCATATACACTGAAATTCTCGATTATGCGAATAGAACAAAAATGAATTTAATTGTTATGGCTTCGCATCGTCCTGAGTTAAAAGATTACTTGGTTGGTCCTAATGCGTCTCGTGTAGTTAGGCATGCTAATTGTTCGACTATGGTAGTTAGGCCTTAAAAGATTCAAGTGAAAAAGGGAACGTAGCCATGGTTACGTCCCCTAATATTCTGTGTTGTCATTGCACTCATTTGGGACAAATGAGGGGTGAGTCTGCATGAGGTACCCGTTTCATTTCCCGGTGAAATAGGTTAAAGCAAGGCCGGTATTGTGAAAACTCAGGTTGTCCCGGCACAAGTCCGCATTGCTCCCACTTCGAGTGTGCCAGTGCCCGAACAGTCGTGAGGAGATCCTCACGACGCTTAATAGCGTCTCAGGATGACAGGTGCTGTTTACTAAGGCCATATGTCATTCCGCACCCTTCGGGTATAAAAGCTTGCCGAGGAATCTCCTTAAAAGGCTTCTAAAGCAATTGATGACAGGGTCTGCTATTAATTAAAGCCTGAACAATCCCTAGGAAATCCCGGATCAGAGTCCGAGATGATGGTGCGTTATTCTCAGTTCCCTGAAAACTTTGGAATAATTTCTTTGTCAAACAAATCAGTATAGTTTTCACGTTTCCGAATGACATGAATCCTATCGCCATCCACCAGCACTTCGGCCGGTCTTGGTCGACTGTTATAGTTTGACGCCATACTGGAGCAATAAGCGCCGGCACTTTGGACCGCGATTAAATCGCCTTGTTCTATGGCGAGTTGCCTTTTTTTTCCGAGAAAATCCGCTGATTCACAAATAGGACCTACAATATCGTATTCCCGAATTGGTTTATTGTTGTTTTGGACGACTTCACTGATATTCATCCAGGCTTTGTAAAGTGCCGGACGTATCAAATCATTCATGGCCGCATCGACCACAGCGAAATGTTTTTCGTTATTGGTTTTCAAATATTCTATCTGCGTGACCAATAAGCCGGAATTACCAACGATTGAACGACCCGGTTCAATTGAGATATGTAAATGACTGTGATTTTTATCAACAGCGCTTAGTAAAGCCGCCACATAATCTTCATAAGATGGCGGGTTTTCATTCTGATAACGAATGCCAAGACCACCGCCCACGTCCAGGTTTTTTATTTCTACACCCAGCTCGGAAAGTTGATCAGTAAGCGCTAAGACTTTTTTTACCGCTTCGATCATGGGTTCGAGAGTAGTGATTTGCGAGCCTATATGACTGGCGATGCCTACGGCCTTGACATTAGGCATATCCTTTATCTGTTGGTAAAGATTAATCGCTGTTTCATTATCAACACCAAATTTATTCTCTCTAAGTCCGGTTGATATGTATTCATGGGTTTTGGCATCGACATCTGGATTAACCCTGATGGCAATTTGAGCAACGGTACCTAACTCAGCCGCTATCAATTGCAGACGCTCAAGCTCAGCAGCTGATTCAATATTGATGGACGAGATATTATTATCAAGTGCTAACTTAAGTTCTGACTTGCTTTTCCCAACACCTGAGAAAACGATATTGTCGGCAGAAGTGACTTGTAACGCACGAATTAATTCTCCACCGGAGACGACATCAAAACCGGCCCCTAGGCTTTTCAAATAGGCCAACAGGCCTAAGTTTGGATTAGCTTTAACGGCATAGTGAATATGATGCGGACGCTCACCAAAGGCATTCTTCAGCGTTAAGAAATTATTTTTTATACCTTGTGCTGAATAAACATAAAAAGGCGTTCCGACTTGATCAGCGATATCAGCTATCGCCAAATCATCAGCATAAAGATTGCCTTGCCTGTATTCAAAGCCATCCATCTTGATTTAAAAGCGGAGGAGTGGATTAATAGCGTTTGTAGTAGCCTTCTAAACGTTCGCTAGATGAACGTTCAGGTTCATCAGGCACGTAAAGAGGACCTTTTTGTCCGCATCCTGATAATGCGATCAGCAGAATTCCTGTCAGAAGAGTGTTAATTAACAGTTTCATCTATTCAATTATAATCTGTGTTGAGTAGAAATTGTAGCGAGTTTTTGATTAAACTCAAATAGTTATGTATTTAATTTCAGAATGAATTTCAAACTGACTGAAAATAAAGTTACAGAATATCAAATATCATTATTTTTAGATGGAGTGTAATGATATGAGTTCATTAGCGTGAGAGAAGAATATTTCTGCCCTTTTGTAAATGGAAACCATTATCAGTTGCGGGGATTGCGTGAAGAATAGTTTTAGTGGAGTTGTAGATGGAGCCTACGAGCCGTCTGTATTTATAAGTTATCGTCGTTTTGATACTAGTGGTGAGGCGGGTCGAATTGCAGATCGCCTTAGTAATCATTTTGGTGACTCTGAAGTATTTTTAGATGTGAAATTTATACGCATAGGTAGGTGCTGATTATGAGCGAGTTCTGGAGAAAGCATTAAATTCAGCAAAAATAATGCTTGTGGTTATTGGTCCCGAATGGACAGGCCCATTGGGAAAAAAAAGTGGATCACGAATTTTTAACGATGACGATCCTGTAAGAAGGGAAGTAACTACGGCAATTCATCGAAATATACCTTTAGTGCCAGTTTTGATTAGAGGTTCAACTCTACCATCTAGCAAGCAGATACCAGATTCTCTTCAAAAAATACGTAAAACAACAGGCTCTTGATATTCGGCATGAGAGTTTTGATAGAGACTTTGAATTGTTACGAGATGAAGTTGAGCATCTATTAGATGACGAACAAGCATCAAAAGTTTCTAGTAACACTAATGATGTAAGAGCTATCCAAATTGGAGGAACCGTTGACCCAAGACGTTATATATATTTGGAGCGAGATTTTGATATTTCTATCAAACAACGGTTGCTGGATGGTGGTTTAATAGTTATTGGCGGTGCCCGCCAAACTGGAAAATCCTCCTTAGCAGTAAACACATTATTATGGGGGCACAGCATGAAGCGCCTTACAATAATTGTGGATTTAACAGCGATAGGAGGAGATTCGTTTGCTGAGTGGGTTTACTATTTATTTGCCGCCTTAACACGCCGCAGCCTAGTCTCAAAAATTAATACAAAATTTGAAAGACCTGATTTTGAAACATTTGAAAAGTCGCCCATTGATTTAATCATCAATTTTGCTCAGACACTACCTGAAGGTACTATAGTAGCTCTAGATGAAATTGATTCGATTTATAGATTAAGTTATAGGGATTTGATTGAAGAACTCATCTTTGAATTATTACCACGATATTCAAAGAATAATCATGTGACATGGTTAATTTGTGGGATGACAACTGGCTTACAAACAAGTTGGTTCGGGCATAGGGGTGAAGATTATAAAGTAAATTTATCCAACTTCGGCAAGATAGAAACTATGCTGTTCCTTGAGAAAGTAGGATTGTCTTTTTCTGATCATGATCGTAATAAAATTTACGATTTTAGTGGTGGTCAGCCATTTATCCTTGCTATTATTGCAAAACGGTTAAGTGATGGAGAGCAGCTTGAATCTATAGTGAATTTAGTTGATAAATCAGATCATAAATTTATTATGCATATTGAGTCTTTGACTAGGCTCATCAATCAATCTCCTAAACTTTCAAATAATCTTAGATCTTTTGTTAAAGGTAAAAATTTATCAGAAATTGAATCCCTTGAATTATTGTTTCTTGGAATACTAAAAAAACAACAAGATCGACTCATTTTCTCGAGTCAGTTATATGAACATGCTTTCATTAAGCAGTACAGCAACCGCAAATTATCATGGTTTACTCGTCGCAAAGTATAAACAAGACAATAGTATGGATCGCATTTCAACAATTCTGAGGTATACGAGAGGTATATTTCTATCTTTGTTATTTAAACATGCAATTTACAAAATAGTAGAGCACTACAAAATCAATAAATCTGTGATTAGGAATTCAATAAAATCCTGTTAACATTCTAAACGCTCTCTGGCTCGGTTAACTGCCTGCTTAACCTGTCCTGGAGCAGTGCCGCCAATGTGATTGCGGCTGCTGACCGAACCTTCCAGGGTTAAACAGGAAAATACATCATCTTCAATTAATGGGCAAAACTCTTGCATTTTCTCGATGTTAAGTTTGTCGAGTTCTATATTGTTGGTAACACAATAGCCCACCACTTTTCCGACGATTTCATGAGCGTCACGAAAAGGAATGTGTTTTTTGACCAGATAATCGGCTAAATCTGTAGCAGTTGAAAAGCCTTCACTGGCCGCTTTGTACATTTGATTTTTGTCAACGCTAATTTGGCCCAGCATTCGTACTAAAATATCGACACAAGCCAGTGCTGTATCAGCACTATCAAATAAAGGTTCCTTATCTTCTTGATTATCACGGTTATAGGTAAGCGGTTGAGCTTTCATTAATACCAGCAATTGAGTTTGATTACCTACTAGTCTGGCTGATTTGCCACGTAATAATTCGGCCACATCTGGATTTTTCTTTTGCGGCATGATGCTGGAGCCTGTGCAAAACGCATCTCCTAAATCGACGAATTTAAATTTATCCGATGACCAAATCACCATTTCTTCAGCCATACGGGAAATGTGGGTGCCCAAAATTGCAGTATTTGAGCAAAACTCAAGAATAAAGTCTCGATCCGAAACACTATCTTGTGAATTTTCACTAGGTTTATCAAAATCCAGTAATTCAGCTGTTTGATGTCTATTGATTGGATACGTGGTACCTGCTAGTGCGGCGGCACCTAAGGGAGAAATATTTAATCGTGATTGACTATCGATTAATCGTTGTCGATCCCGCTCCAGCATTTGCTCCCAGGCCAACATATGATGTCCAAAAGTAACAGGTTGGGCGGCTTGCAAATGAGTAAATCCCGGCATAATCGTATCAGTATGTTGTTGCGCCAGATCAACAAGTACTTGTTGTAAATCTTTAACTCTATCAATAAGCGCATCAACTACATCCCTGACATAAAGTCTCATGTCAGTGGCGATTTGATCGTTACGTGAACGTCCAGTATGTAACTTTTTACCTGTATCGCCAATCATTTGTGTCAGATTGGCTTCAATGTTCATATGAACATCTTCCAGCTCATCGTGCCAGGTGAAGTTATCGGATTCGATGTCTCTTCGGATCTGTTCCAATCCATCAGAAATCTCCTTCACCTCCTGCTTAGAAATAATTCCACAATCACCTAACATTGTGGCATGGGCAATTGAACCTTGAATGTCATATAAAGCAAGGCGTTGGTCGAAATGTACCGAAGCGGTGAATTTCTCAACAGTTTTATCTGTGGCCGCCGCAAATCGTCCGCCCCAAAGTTTTTTGTTACTCATCCAGACTACAATAGTTAAAAAACTGAGATTAGCAGAGAAAATCTATTTATAGAAGAATATCCTCACTAGCAGGCAAAAATGTATTATAAATACGCACCTTTAGATTAAAGTTTGAGATTGTGGCGGTAATCAAAATAGGAACTCGTAAAAGCCAGTTAGCTTTGTGGCAGGCTAATCATGTGGCGAGTTTATTAAAGCAAAAACACTCTGATATTGATGTCGAATTAGTCAAAATCACGACATCAGGTGACAAGTTTATTGATGCCCCATTGTCCCAAGCGGGGGGTAAGGGCTTGTTTCTCAAAGAGTTGGAGCAAGCGCTTTATGACAAGCGAATCGATTTGGCGGTTCACTCAATGAAAGACGTGACTGTAACGTTGCCTGATGGCTTGCATATCGGTGCTATCCTACAAAGACATGACGTTAGAGATGCGCTTGTATCCAGGGACAACAAGTCATTAGATAGTTTGAAACCGGAATCAGTCATTGGCACCTGCAGTTTGCGCCGTCAATGTTTAATCAACCATCATTATCCGTATCTACAAGTTGAGAATATACGTGGTAATGTAGATACTCGTCTGGCCAAAATGGATGCAGGTCACTACGATGCGTTAATTCTGGCAGTTTCAGGTTTACAGCGGTTAGAGTTGGCAGGACGAATTTCGCAATACTTAAATGAAGAACAATTTATCCCCGCAGTAGGTCAGGGTGCCATTGGCATCGAATGCCGGGATGATGATGAAGTAATTAATGGATACCTCGCCAGTCTTGATGATCTGAATTCTAATATCTGTGTGACTGCCGAGCGAGTCGTTAATGAAAAACTGGAAGGTGGCTGTCATATGCCAATCGGTGTTTATGCAAACCTTAGAAAAAATAATTTACAGATGTTTGCTTTTGTTGGCTTGCCAGATGGGTCAGAAATTGTTTCAGTAAAGCATGAGTTCAAATATCAAAACATTACAGAGTTAAATCCTGTATTGGCATCAGAACAAATGGCTGATAAATTAATTGCCAGAGGAGCAATCACAGTAATCGAGAAAGTGAATGATAGATCTTAATCAATATCGCGTATTAGTGACTCGGCCTGAGGAGCAGGCCAGCCACTTTTTGGACATGATCGAAGCCAATAATGGCAGCGCCATCAATTTTCCCACCATCACTATTGCCGCCAGCCCTTTAACTGACGCAGCCAAAGAACAGTTAAAGAACTTATCGCAAATCAATATTGCGATATTTGTCAGTGTCAATGCAGTTGAATATGGTTTGAAGGCACTTAAATCGTTGAAACTTAAGTTTCCGGAGACTTTAATCGTGGCAGCTGTCGGGCAGGCAACAGCTGAAGCATTGACTAAAAATAATATTCAGGTCGATATCGTTCCTGACGATAATTTCTCCAGTGAAGGTTTACTCAGTACCCCGGAGCTTGAGGAGGTGGCAGGCGAAAACATCTTGATATTTCGTGGTCAATATGGTCGCGAGTTGTTGTCTGCTGAACTGGTTAAGCGTTATGCAAATGTTGAGAGTGTCGAGTGTTATCAACGAGTCATTCCGCAGTTTGATGTAAAACCTGTTGTAAAGGAATTAAAAGCAGGATCAATTAAGGCCGTGACGGTGACCAGTGCAACAGGTCTTAACAATCTGTTTGAAATGCTGGGTAAAAACAGCGATCTATTATTGGATGTACCATTTGTGGTTGCCAGTAGAAGAATTGCCGAGGTTTGTGAAAATTTTGAGATTAACAAAATAAATGTCGCCGACAATGCCGGAGATAAAGCCATGTTGGAAGCGGTGTCAGAACTTGCGAATGAACCTGAAGATGAGCAAGCTGATGAGGAAGAAGAGGAAGATTATTTAGAATAACCCATTTTTTTTGTCAGTTTCTGGGCTGAATGTTAAAGTATGCCCCCTGACAGGGATGATTAGTGCATAACAGGTACCATTATTATGAGTAGAAGAAAGAATAGAAATAACCGGGATACTGATGCAACGGAAAATGAAAACATAGAATCCGTTGAATCTGAAGTTGAATCTGATGCAGTAGAGGAAGTAACAGAACAGACGCCGGATATTGAAGAAACCGTCGATGAGGTCACTGCTGATGCAGATGACACTCAAGTCGAGGTTGAAGATGAACACGAGGAAATAGAGCAAATGGAAGCTGATAAAACACAAGCAGAAGTTGAACAAGATCAGGGATTCGATCAACAATCAGAGCCGATGGCGGCAGCTAATTCCGGTGGTAAAGGAATGGCTGGAACAGCAATGGCTGTTAGTCTGTTGGCATTGGCTGGGACAGGATATAACTGGTATGACACCAAATCCCTGAAAAGTGCTCAAGCAACAGGTTCCGAACAAGCGGCCGTGGATTATTCTGATCAAATAGCTTCTTTGGAGCAGCAGATTCAGTCATTGACTGAGTCGCAGCAAGCACTCAGTGCAATGTCCGCAGGTGCTCAGGCTTCGGCCGATACTGAGGAATCTACTTCGGTTGCAGCTGGTGATGCGGCTGATAGTTCCGATTCAACACAGTCATCGGCTGAAGTTGATGGCTCAGCAGAACAGACGGAAGAAGCCCAGGCACAAGAAACAGAAACTTCGGCACAACAAATTGCCAGCTCAGATCAGGCTGAAGAGTCAGTTGTGGCTGAAGAAGTTAGTGACAGCGTGGCTACACAAGCAGACGAGCAAGTTGTTGAAGAACAAAGCGAGGAAGTTGCCTCTGGGGAACAAACAACAGAAACCGAAGTCGCAGCTAGTGAAACAACAGGTGAATCCGAGGCTGAAACTGTAACAGAAGAAGCGGTAGCAGAAACAAGTGATAGTGATTCTGAAGCCATGACAGCAGCTTCTATCCCCAGTAGCGATGAAATTAAGCAAATTGCAATCCAGCAAGTCGACGAGGTGTTAGCAGATGCGAAAAAACGCCTTGGCCTCAATGAAGTGGCGCAATTACTGTCTATTGGCGAGCAACGGTTGTCCCTAGCTGGTGATGTAACGGGTGCACAGACAGCGTTTAGTATTGCTGATGAGCGTCTCACTGCTTTTTCTGATCCTATTATTGACCCGGTGCGAGAATCCATTGCTGGAAATATTAAAAGCTTGGCAACAGTGGAGTTAGTCGATAAGGCCGCTTTAACTGAAGATCTGGGTAACCTTGCCACTGCAGTAGATACACTGGCATTTAAACCTCTTGAAACTTTAGCTGATGATGAATCCCTATCTGAACAAGCGGTTGATGAAGAAACTGCAGAACAATCCACTGAAACTTCAGCTGAAGGTGAATCAGATGCTTTATCATTAGAAGGCGCTGGTAATTTACTTAAGGACTGGGGCTCTAAACTTGGTGACACGATTGGCGAAGTAGGTTCCGGTATCGCAGGTGATTTAAAAAACATGGTTCGAATCAAAAAAACCGGGCCGATGTCTGATGTCGTCTTAGCTCCTGAACAAGAATACTTTATTCGTGAGAATATTAAGTTGATGTTGGGGGGAGCTCAAAGGGCTGTATTGCAAAGTAATGGTGGGGTTTATCAGCAAAATATCAGCCAGGCTCAATCACTTTTAGGTGAGTTTTTTGATGCGAATAATGAAGACGTGCAATCGGTTGCCAGTCGACTGGCCGATCTGGTCCAGATTAATATTGAACCTGAGTTACCTGATATCAGCAGTTCCTCGGCCTCGCTTGCGGAAGTCTTAAAACAACTTGCGTCAGCCGACTCAAGCAATTAGAGCGCTAGGGGAAGAAGATGAAACTGATACTACTACTCGTTATAGCCTTTGTAGCAGCAATAGGCTTAGCTTCCTTTACACAAGACACCAACGGCTATGTTCGATTCCACTTGGACCCTTACACCATAGAAGCTAATTTATGGATATTCATTCTTGGAGCAATAGCACTATTCATCATTGGTTATTTATTATTTCGTTTTATTGGCTGGATATTTGGGACCAAAAAACGTGTTGGAGCATGGAAGCAGAAAAAAGATGAAGTCAGTGCCGGTAAATCCATGCAGCGTGGCTATATCGATTTGATTGAAGGTAAATGGGACTCTGCAGAAAAACAATTAACGGCCAAAGTCGATAAAAGTCCGGCACCGGTTTTAAATTATTTAGCGGCTGCCCATGCGGCACAGCAAAACGGTAATCCCAATGCTCGTGATCAGTATTTGAAAAAGGCCTATGATAACGATCCATCCAGCAAAGTGGCGGTTGATTTGACTCAGGCACGTATGCAATACGAAGCTGGAGATTTAGATGAAGCGAAAAACTCTTTAACCCGTTTATTGTTCCATGTGCCCAAGAGTGAACAAGTTCAGCGCATGTTGCTTGCAGTAAATCGTGAACGCGGTGATTATCAAGGTGTATTGGAACAATTACCAAAGCTTAAAAAATTAAAAAACTTCACCGCCGAAGAAGCCGTTGCTTGTGAAAATGAAGCTTGTTCGAATCTGTTGCAAGGTGTCCAAGACAAAGGCATAGAAGAAATCGATAAAATTTGGAATTCACTTAGTAAAAAGCAGCGTCAAATTCCGGAAATTGTCGATCAATATGCGTATGAGTTATTACATGAAGGTCGCGCCGAACAAGCAGAGAACCTGATTCGCCAAACACTACGTAAAACCTGGAATTCAGATTTAGCTTACACCTACGGTTTGGTTGATCATGATGCGCCACGGCAAATGCGTTTGGCTGAAGGCTGGTTAAACAACCAACCACAAGATGGTAACCTCTTACTAACTTTAGGTCGTTTAGCAGTTCGCAGCGAAGCCTGGGATAAAGCAAGAAACTATTACCAACAAGCTATTACAGCCGGTTCCAGTCAGGAAGCCAACCGTGAACTTGGTCAATTGCTGGAAGATTTAGGTGAGACCGACAAAGCGTTGGAATATTATCGCTCGGGGCTTGAGCAGGTTTTACCCTTACCTAAACTACAATCCGAAGACGATCATATCGTCGATGTAGAAACTACTGAAGAAGCGGAAGTCATCAGCGAAGAAAATGTAGTTGAAGGCGAAGTAAAGTCAGAACCGGCTAGGGCTTAGTTAAAGATTTTTGATTAATCGAAGCTAAAGAATCCACCGAATAATCAAACGAATCAAAATAAAAGTTATCTGGATTTAATCCTTTTTGAGTGAAGTTCTGTTTTGCTGCGTTGATCATTTGCGGTGGCCCGCTGGCATAAACTACAAAGTCTGATAAGTCATAATAATCATCTACGATGGCCTGATGTACAAACCCTTTGCGACCACTCCAGGTATCGTCTGCTTCGAAAATAACCACTGAGAAGTTGAACCATGGGTTGGATTGTGAGAATTGTTCCAGCCAGAATTTCATGTATATATCTTCAACTGTTCTCACGCCCCAATAGAGTGTTACCGGGCGTTGGCTATGGATTTGCTGTAATTGTTCCAGTAATGCTTTGATTGGGGCAAAACCAGTGCCGCCGGCTAACATGATAATTGGCCCTTGTTTTTCTTGTCGTATAAAGAATGTCCCAAGAGGTCCATAAAGCCGCAAAATATCGCCGATTTTAAATTCATTGAAGACTCGGCTTGTAAATTCTCCATCTTCGACTTTGCGAATATGAAATTCTAGATCGTCACCAACAGCATTAGCGATAGAAAAACTGCGAAAACGATTATCAGCAATCACAACATCTAAATATTGTCCAGGCAAGCAATCCATTCTCTGTCCCGGGGCGAGCTCTAAGGTCATGCCCATAACATCATGGCAAAGTAATTTCATCGATTTAATCCGTGCAGGCCAATATTTGACAACAGAAAAATGCTGATTAAATTCCTCAATATCGATTTCAAGATCAGAATTTGCCATTGAACTGCATAGCAAAATAAAGCCGTCTTTAAGTTGCTGATCACTAAGTGCCGACTCGATAAACCCATACGAATTAATTTCTCCCGTAATGAGTCTGGCTTTACAACTTCCACAGTTTCCCGCACGACAGCTATGTGGTAAAGCCAAACCTGATTCTAATGCGGCAGCTAAAACAGTTTGTTGGCTAGATGCAGTGAAAGTTGATTGGGTACGTTTATTTTTGACTGTAAAATTCACAATATGTCGATCGATTTTGTGAGCTATTATGCCTGAATTGCCTGAAGTTGAAACAACTCGCCGTGGGATTGTGAAACATGTCGTTGACCAAAAAGTAGTTAAAGTGAATGTACATCAGCCGGCATTGCGTTGGCGAATCGATAGCAAAGAATTAAAACGGGCGATAGAGCATTCGGCTTTTGGCGAAGTGTCCAGGCGCGGCAAGTATTTACTCTTTAAAAATGACCTTGGAACTATGCTATGCCATCTTGGTATGTCTGGAAGTCTGCGAATTGTGACTAATCAAGAATCTCGGCGTAAACATGATCATGTCGAATGGTTGTTAGAAAATGGGGCAATTATGCGTTTTCATGATCCCCGGCGTTTCGGTTGTATTCTATGGTCTGATGGTGATATTGAACAACACAAATTATTGCGGGATCTTGGTCCGGAGCCTTTGTCCAAATATTTCAATGGTGAATATTTATACCAACGATCCAAATCCCGTAAACAAGCCGTCAAGACATTTATTATGGACAGTAAGATTGTTGTCGGAGTAGGTAATATTTATGCCAGCGAAGCTTTGTTCCTGGCCGGAATTCATCCGAGTAGACAAGCAGGCAGAATTGCCAAGCAACGTTATGGGCTGTTGGTGCAGTCAATTAAGTTGGTTTTAAAAAAATCGATAAAATCTGGGGGTACAACACTACGAGATTTCGTTAATTCATCAGGTGAGCCGGGTTATTTCAGGCAACGACTGAACGTTTACGAAAAAAACGGACAGGGATGTGTTCAGTGCAAATCAAAAATTAAGCGGATCGTACAGGGTCAACGTGCGACTTATTATTGTCCTAAGTGTCAAACTTGACCAGCCTCTGCCATGTGCTTGTTAAGGGATCACCTAACTGTCCTAGGAAAATCCTGCTAAATAACCGGAATGACGAGTACTGAAATTCCCGGATTTCTGATTTAAACCTGGGAAGGCCTATCCGAAACGGTAAAATCAGTAACCTGCTGTCAGCTGTTGGTACTTCTCCAATAACTGCTCCGGTGTTTCCGGGTATTGAGGATTAGGAATAATGCACTCAACCGGACAAACACGGGTACATTGCGATTCGTCAAAATGGCCGACACATTCGGTGCATTTGGCAGGGTCTATTTCAAAAATTTCTTCACCCTGATAAATAGCATTGTTAGGACACTCCGGTTCACAAGCATCACAATTTATACAGACATCAGTAATGGTCAGAGCCATTAACCTATGCCGTTTTGTTTAAGTTTCTCAATTAAGCACTCATTGACATGTGGATGTAAGAACTGCGCCACATCACCGTTAAGCCTGGCTATTTCTTTGACAATTGACGCAGAAACAAAGGTGTATTTTTCAGAGGGTGTTAAAAATATAGTCTCTGTATCGGCATTTAAACGGCGGTTCATTGAGGCAAGTTGGAATTCAAATTCAAAATCACTGACCGCTCGCAGACCACGTAAAACAACGCGGGAGCCCTGCTCTTGAAGAACATCGATTAATAAACCTGAAAAGCCAATAACCCGGGTTGATGGAATATCTTTTATACAATTTTCGATCATGGAAACGCGTTCAGCGAGGTTAAACATTGGTTCTTTTTGTGGGTTAGCCGCAACTGCAATAATGGTTTCATCAAACATACGCGCTGCTCGTTTGATTAAATCAATATGACCAAGAGTCAGCGGATCGAAGGTTCCTGGATAAAGTACGCGTTTTGACATGGAATGGCTTGCTTTTTACAGGCTGTTGATTATATAAGTTAGCGATTAAGATTACATCTTTGATTGAAGTTTCAACTTATGGCAGCCATTCTTAAAACAGCACTAATCGGTGATTACAATTCTGAAGTAATCGCTCATCAGGCCGCCCCCAAGGCATTACAAATTGCTGCAAAACATAATCAACTCACCCTACAATATGATTGGATTTATACCATGGCGTTAAAGGGAGATCTGGATGAGAAATTATCAGATTACCACGGTATCTGGGCGGTACCAGCCAGTCCATATGAAAATACCGCTGGAGCTTTAGCAGCGATAAAATATGCGTGTGAGAATAATGTACCTTTTTTAGGCACTTGCGGCGGTTATCAACATACAATTTTAGAATATGTCCATAATGTGCTTGATATGCCCGAGGCCGATAATACTGAAGTTAATGCCGATACAAAATTTCCGCTCATTAACGCATTAGTTTGCGCCTTGGTTGAAAAAAGCGGGGCGATTAATTTACAAGAAAATACAAAGATATCTGGGATTTATGGCGCAGAGGTGATCACCGAAAAATACCATTGTAGTTATGGTTTTAATCGTGAATATCTTCACTTGTTTGAGGATAGTGACTTAATAGTCAGTGCCTATGATAGTGATGGCGACCCACGTTGTATTGAATTGGTTAGGCATCCTTTTTTTATCGGTACGGCATTTCAGCCGGAACGTTCAGCACTATCTAATCAATCACACCCATTAATTAATCAATTTGTTTTGACGATGAGTAAAGTATGATTTCGAATCAATCTAATCCACAAGCGCTTACAGGATTGAAAGTACTCGATCTGAGCCGGATTCTAGCTGGCCCCTGGTGCAGTCAGATGCTGGCTGATCTAGGTGCAGATGTAATTAAAATCGAGCGCCCCGGTAAAGGCGATGATACTCGTGGATGGGGGCCACCTTATGTTGAAAGCGAGCAGGGCGAAGCGATTGAATCTGCCTATTTTTTATCAACCAATCGTGGTAAACGTTCACTGGCTATCGACATCAGTCAAGCTGAAGGTCAGGCAATTATCCGCTCCCTGGCCGAAAAAGCAGATGTCATGATTGAGAACTTTAAGGTAGGCGGGTTAAAGAAATACGGTCTCGATTATGAATCTTTGAAGACGAATAACCCGGGTTTAGTTTATTGCTCAATAACCGGATTTGGTCAAAATGGCCCTTATGCTGAATCGCCTGGTTACGACTTTATGATCCAGGGCTTGGGCGGATTAATGCACATTACTGGTGAACCGGGTGGCCAGCCGGTAAAAGTCGGTGTGGCAGTGGCAGATCTGATGACAGGCATGTATGCTTCAGTTGCGATTCTGGCTGCCTTAAATCACCGACAAAGCAGCGGAGAAGGTCAATTTATTGATCTGGCTTTGCTCGATTGTCAGGTGGCCATGTTGGCGAATCAGGCCAGTAATTATTTAACCTCAGGTGTGTCACCGCAACGTTTGGGTAATGCTCATCCGAATATTGTCCCGTATCAGGTTTTGCAAACGGCTGACGGATTTATTATTGTCGCGGTGGGTAATGACAGTCAGTTCGCTCGATATTGCCAACTGTTAGGTCTTAATGAATTATCTACAGACGAAAAATTTGCAACCAACAAGGCTAGAGTAACTAATCGTAGTGAGTTAACGGCACTGATTCAGCCCAAGATGATACAAAACTCGAGTGACTATTGGTTGGTTGAGTTACAGAAGTCAAAAATTCCCTGTGGTGCGATTAATGATATAAGCCAAGTATTCGACCATCCGCAAATCCAACACCGACAGATGAATATTAAATTGCCACATGATGAAGCAGGACAAGTAGATTTGGTCGCAAACCCGATCAATTTTTCTAAAACAAAAATTGATTACAACAAACCACCGCCGATGTTGGGACAACATAGTGACGAGGTTTTAAACGATTGGCTCGAGTTAGGTTTAGATGAACTAGCCTCGCTTAAAAAATCAGGAGTGATTGAATAATATCTGTCTCGGCTACTGTATGCGAGAGAGCAGATAATTTTGAGAGATCCCGGATCAAGCCTGTGCTGAACTCGATTCAGTATCCGGGACAAGCTTATTGCTTTTTGGTTAACTCGTTAATTTCTCTTAACAAATAAATCGCATGCCCGGGATTTTTAATTTTATGTAACAGAGTTAACCGCATATCATCGGCTGTGATGGCACACAGTCGAAATGCTTTGGTAGAGGGAGAAATGGATGGGCCAGGCGGCGGTACGATTTCGAAATATTTAATTTTGTTTAATGGATAACTAAAGTCACCTTTCCAGGCAAATGGCTTTGTTTTTAGGTTGACCGATTGTTTATTGACCGTAAGTGTTGATTGATTAAAGATTTCACTTAGCGCCCGGTAAAGCAGTAGGCCGCCGACAGCGACAAAAACAAGTAAAAACAGGATTGAAGCATTCATACCTTCCAGCCAAGTTTCAGCAATTTGGTTCAGTATTACCAACAGCCAGATGATTGCCATAGCAAGGAGTATAAAACTACCGTTTTTACGCCAAATACGTGTTGCTTGGAATGAGTTGGAGCTTTTATCAATTTTTAGATCATCGGGCTTGACCGCCTTGAGACCCGTTTTAGGCACTAATTGAGTAAATTCCTCTGAAAAGTCTGCGTCTGCCGGTGTTTCGAGCTGATAAGTCGAACCGCAGTATTTACACTTCAAGGTCTTTTCGAAGGCGTCAGAACGATCAAGCTGAGCGGAGCAATTTTGGCACTGGAGTCTAGTTAATACAGTCATAACAGGGAAGTTTTAAACAAAAGCACTGTAGGTGATTTGATCATTAAGTTTTATTTGCAGGTTTTCACGATTAAGTTTATTCAAGTCTTGATTAGCCTTAATTAATAATTCTTGCTCATCTTGAGTGCGAACTCTTATTAATAAATCAAGTGGTCGCCAAGCTTGATCAATGACATCCACGCTTTGTCCTTGGCCGATAATGATATCCTCAGGATGTAACCAAATGTCTAACGCCTCTCCGGGCTGAACATATTTATTATTGGCAACATTGATCTCAATTGTGCCCAGAGACGTCTGTGCTTTATTTTCATTCAGATACTTGGCTCTAATAAAACTACCCCGGCTTAAAAAAGATGCGACTTTTCTACTTATTGGCCGATTGTAAAGTGCTTCCGGAGGGCCGGATTGAACAAAATGACCGTGCATTAAAATAATAATATTATCGCTTATCGCCATAGCATCATTTTGATCGTGGGTGACCATGATTGCGGTGGTTTTTTGATCACGCAAGATATCAACCAGTTCTATGCCGACTTCGATTTGTAAATCCTGATTAAGATTAGCGAAGGGTTCATCCAACAAAATAATATCCGGGTCTGCGACTAACGCTCTTGCCAGCGCCGTACGTTGTTGTTGACCACCAGATAGTTCGTGTGGTCGACGCTTTAATAGGTGTGGTAAATGTAATTTTTCAATCAGTCGATCCAGTTTATGTTTTGAAGAACTTTTTGAACGTAAACCGGTTTGTATATTTTCTAGAACGCTAAGATGAGGAAATAGAGCATGATCTTGAAAAACCATGCCCACAGAACGTTTGTCCGGTGTTTGTGTGAAACCGGGGCGACTCATTGAGTGACCGTTAATCAACAACTCGCCTTTACAAATAGGTTGAAAGCCGGCAATAGTTTTAAGCAGCGTGGTTTTACCACTGCCACTAGGGCCTAAAATTGATGTAATAGATTCGCGTTCAACCTCAAAGCTTACCTGCTTGAGAATATTATCCTTACCAATGCAGCTGCTGATGTTCTCTGCTTTAACGGCACAATGCATTAGACGTTCCCGGTCTCTACCAGTAAAAATTCCATTAATGCCTTTTGTGCATGTAAACGGTTTTCAACTTCATCCCAGATAACACTTTGTGGACCGTCGATGACATCTGTATCGACTTCGTAGCCGCGATAAGCAGGTAAACAATGCATGAACAAAGCATCTGCTTTGGCGTGAGCCATTAATTCATTGCTAACAGTAAAGTCCTTAAATATCTTTTCGCGTTCTCGCTTTTCTTGTTCTTGCCCCATACTTGCCCAAGTGTCAGTAATGACCACGTCTGCACCATTAACTGTACTTTTAGGGTCATTTGTTAGTGTGACTCGATCAATGTTTGCCTGGCAAATGTTTTGATCAGGCTCAAATCCTTCCGGCGTAGCGATACTAATTTCAAAATCGAATAATCGAGCGGCATTAATCCAGGAATGGCAGACGTTGTTGCCATCACCAATCCAGGCTGCTTTGATGCCTTTAGCTGCACCTTTATGTTCGACATACGTCTGGATATCGGCTAATACCTGACAAGGATGATATAAATCAGATAATGCATTAATCACAGGAACAGTTGCGTTTTCAGCCAATTCTTCTATGGTCGTTTGATAATTGGTTCGCATGATAATCAAATCGACTAAACGCGAAAGTACTTTGGCAGTGTCGGAGATGGGCTCGCCACGACCAAGCTGCGATTCTTCAGGAGATAAGAAAATACAACTGCCACCAAAATCTGATACACCTGTCGCAAAAGAAACCCGGGTTCTGGTGGATGGCTTTTCGAAAATTAAGGCAACGCTACGCCTGGTGAGAGGTGTGGGTTGAGAGCTGAAATCCATCGCTTTTAGCTCTATTGCACGCGCAATAATCTGCTCAGCTTCTTGAGCAGATAGATCAAGCAATGAACGTAAATGTCTAATCATATTGTTTTTATTTACTGAAACGTTCAATTCTAGCTGAACTCAAACCGATAATGCTAATCTTCTTGTTGTTAGCACATGCTTGTACGAGTAAGATTTTTATACAAGTTGCAGGATTAAAGGTATAGAATTGCCGAGCTACAGTAACTATCGTTTTTAAAATGTCGAAAATAAACAAAGCAGTTTTAGCGTATTCAGGCGGGCTTGATACATCAATTATCGCCAAATGGTTGCAGGATGAATATGACTGTGAGGTTGTAACCTTTACGGCGGATATAGGCCAAGGTGAAGAAGTAGAACCGGCACGAAAAAAAGCTGAATCATTGGGCATTAAAGAAATCTTCATTCATGATTTGAAAGAGGAATTTGTTGCCGATTATGTTTTTCCGATGTTCAGGGCGAATACGGTTTATGAGGGAGAATATTTATTAGGAACTTCAATTGCACGGCCATTAATCGCCAAACATTTGGTTGAGATCGCAAAGCAAACCGGAGCTGATGCGGTCAGTCATGGTGCGACGGGTAAAGGCAATGATCAGGTGCGTTTTGAATTGGGAGCTTACGCGTTGGCACCGGACATAAAAATCATTTCGCCTTGGCGTGAATGGGATCTGAATTCACGCGAACGCTTACTTGCCTATGCCGATCAGCACGGGATTCCGGTCGAGCGTAAGAAAGATGGTGGTTCGGATTATTCGATGGATGCGAATTTGCTGCATATATCCTATGAAAGTGGTGAGCTGGAAGATCCTTGGTGTACGCCAGGACCTGAAATCTGGAGGCGTACTGTTTCACCCAAGGATGCGCCAGATGAAGCAGAAGAAGTGTTATTGGATTTTGAAGCTGGTGATATTGTTGCTATTAATGGTGAACGTCTGTCGCCTGCCAATGTGTTGCAAACTTTAAATGAAATGGGCGGACGTCACGGTATAGGTCGAGCCGATTTAGTTGAAAATCGTTATGTTGGCATGAAATCACGCGGCTGTTATGAAACGCCTGGCGGCAGTATTATTCTTAAAGCCCATCGGGCCATGGAATCTATTACCCTGGATCGGGAAGTGGCTCATTTAAAAGACGAACTGATGCCGCGCTATGCTTGTTTGATCTACAACGGTTATTGGTGGAGTCCTGAACGCAAAATGTTACAACAAATGATCGATGCATCCCAGGCTGTGGTGAATGGTCAGGTTAAACTGGAATTATACAAAGGCGGTATCATGGTGTTGGGCAGACGTTCGGACGATTCATTATTTGATGAGCGGATGGCAACCATGGAAGATGATCAGGGCGCATATAATCAGGCCGATGCCGAGGGTTTTATTAAACTGAATGCTTTAAGAATGCGCATCGCAGCGAGAAATAATCGTCAGTTGTGATCAGTGCGATTACCCCGGTTTACCGGGAATCTATTGATCAAATTAACGCAGTCATTGCGCACTTATCAGAATTTAACAATATCTCTGAAATTATTATTGCTGCGACCCAGCAAGATCCTGATTTTAAGGAAATAGAATCTTGGTTTGCTACCCAGATTGAACCGGTCAAACTTGTTGTAACGCAGCAAGCTGGCCGGGCAGCGCAAATGAATCAAGCTGCCGAAGTGGCTAAGTCTGACTATTTGGTGTTTTTGCACTGTGATACTCGGTTACCAGATAATGCGGATAAGTTGATTATTGAATTGTTAAGCAAAAGACAATGGGGGCGATTTAATGTCCAACTTGACGATAACAAATGGATGTTTCAACTCATTTCCTGGTTTATTAACAAGCGTTCAAGACTGACACAAATCAGTACTGGTGACCAAGCAATTTTCACCCAACGTTTATTTTTCGAAAGGCTTGGTGGTTTTCCAAATCAGGCATTGATGGAAGATGTGGAATTTTCCAAGCGCGCCAAACAAAAATCTGAACCTGCATTCATCCATGATCCAGTCATAACTTCAGCCAGGCGTTGGCAAAAGGGAGGAATAGTAAGAACAATATTGTTAATGTGGTGGCTACGGGCATTGTATTGGCTTGGCGTTAGCCCTGATCGACTTGCAAAAGTGTATCGTCAAATTCGATGAGCGCTGAGCCGGTATTAATTCTGTTTGCTAAAAAACCGGTTGTCGGGAAGGTTAAAACCCGACTCTCACCACCATTATCACCGCAGCAGGCTAAACAAGTTGCTCAAATATTGGTTGAACAATCTTTGGATAACGTATCTCTTCACTGGCCTGGAACGATTGAATTATCACTATGGCCGGATTTTGAAGACGAATTCATTGAAACACTTACACGACGGTATCAATGTAAGCTGAGCGTACAAAGCGAGGGAAATCTGGGCGATAAAATGTATGCAGCCATGGCCTCAAAACGTGCTGAAAATCGAACAGCTTTAATCATGGGCTGCGATGTGCCACATTGTCCTTCAGAGATTTTAGAGTCAGCCTATAACGTTCTGCTGGCAAAAAAAAATATCATTGGCCCGACGATAGATGGTGGTTATTACTGTATAGGTAGTCAATTCACAGATGCAAAAATGTTTGCTGGGGTGGATTGGGGAAGCGAACAGGCGTTTGTGCAAACAATTGACAGTTGTAATAATTGCGATATTGAGTTCGATTTATTATTACCCCAATTGCGAGATTTGGATTGCTATGATGATTTAGTAGTAATATCTGAGTATTGTCCAGCATTAAAGACATTTCTGATTTAACGATAGTAGTGGAAGCCACCGACAAACATCTTCAGGAGCAAAAGGCAAAAGCCAAATTGCCTACGGTCTATTATTGCCCTAAGTTCAAATGGTCATTTTTACATCCGCGTTATTGGGGAATTTGGTTGTTGATGCTGCTTCTGGCTATCTGTGCGATTCTGCCCCGGAAAATATCTCGGACAATTGGTTCAGGAGTTGGTGACCTATTTTATAAATTCAATAAAAAGCGTCGTCATATTGCTACGGTCAATATTAAATTGTGTTTCCCAGAACTACCCGAGCAACAACGTTATGAGATGCTGCGTGCGCATTATCGTAGTTACGGGCAGAATTTTATCGACATGGGGGTGATCTGGTGGCTACCGTTTAGACGTTTACAGAAAATGACTTATATCCGCGGTATTAATCATTACATGAATCTTGTCAATCGTGGAGAGAATATTATTTTGTTGACGCCACACGCAACCGGTATTGATTATGCAGGCATCTATACCTCTAAGATTTCACCGGGCGTTTCAATGATGAAGGCCTTGAAGAACCCAGTGTTAGATTGGTTCGTCAGCAAAGGACGATCAAGATTTGGGGGCAAAATGATTTTGCGGGACATGGGGCTCAAGCCTATGGTTAGGGCGATCAAGCGAAAAATCGTTTGCTACTATATTCCTGACGAGGATTTTGGACCTGAATTATCCGTGTTTGCACCGTTTTTTGACGTTCCTTCAGCAACCTTGCCGGTACTGGGACGAATGGCGAAAATGACCAATGCCAAGGTGGTGCCGGTAATGACTAAGTATATACCGGCTGGTTATGAAATTAATTTCCTCAAACCGTTGGAAAATTTTCCAACAGGCGACGAAAAAGAAGATGCAGTTAAGATGAATCAGGCACTGGAGGAGTTAGTAAGGCTAGCACCTGAACAATATATGTGGACGTTGAAGTGGTTCAAAACCCGACCAGACGGGCAGCCAAGTCCCTATAATTATTAAAGTTCAGGTCAAATACAGAGTTTTTGGATTATTATTTTGTCTTCATCTACTTGTTAATACTCGAAGCAAATGATTTTCAAGAATAAAATTGTTTTTCGAATCGGCTTGGTTTTGTTATTAGCTATCGCTGTGGCAGGAGGTATGCGCTGGAAATTAAAACAAGGCCGATTTACACCACCGCCTACAGGAGAGTCGATCCTAGATCGCGAAGTGACTCAGGCTGAGGAATTGCCAACAGGTTTTATCGTCTGGAGTTCTAATCGATTCGGTAATCACGACATCCTGAGGATGGATTTGCCCAGTCGTGAAATTACGCAACTTACTACCCATCCACACACTGAATTTTACCCGCGGGTTTCGCCCAATGGACGCTATGTTGTGTTTGCCCGCTCACATATTCCCTGGGTATCGCAACGCAAAATGGCGCCCTGGGATGTGATTTTGCTGGACTTACAAACCGGTGAGGAAAGACTGTTGGCAAAAGATGCTAACATGCCAACCTGGTCGCAAGATAGCGAAAAGGTTTACTTCATCCGCAATTTAATCGAATTTACTCAAATCGATATTAATTCCGGCAAAGAAAAGCTTCTCTATAAAAGCGGTGAAGGTGATATTAGCCATAAAACTATTTTACAAACGCCTCATCTGAGTCCAGATAAGAAAAACATGTCCGTTACTTTGCGAGGCAGGCAACACCGAATCGGGATAGCCGACTTAAATGGCAAATTCAAGGAGATAGCTGACGGTTGCCAGTTAACCTGGAGCAAAGACGGCAGCTTTTTATATTTTGTGGATTACGGTGGCCGGCAGAAAAATGCTTTTTTTATCTATGAACCCGATAAAGATAAAAAAACAATGTGGTTAGATTTGCCTGGAGATTACAGTCATGAATATTTCCCCAAGCTCTCACAAGAAGAAGATTATTTGATCTTTGCTTCTAGCACAGGCGATCATGAACATGATAGCGCAGATTACGAGATTTTTTTGTGGCAGGTGGGTACACCAGCAGAAACGGCCAGCCGCTTAACTTTTCATACCGGCAATGACAATTGGCCTGACGTTTATCTTATGCCTACTCCAGCCTCCGGGTGAGAAACAGAGCTGAATATACACTCATTAATCACATTTAATTGAGATTTAATCCATGCTATATTTGCGCCCCTTCAGATGGGCCAAAATCCAATACACAATAACATAAAATCCAGTTTGTGAGTAAGTCAGCGAATAGATCAATCAGCTTTGGAGTGGCCGCCATTTCCTTTGCTGTGTTGATGATGGAATTGTCCATGATTCGCATCATGGAAGTCATTTTGGCGCCCAATACAGGTTACATGGCTTTGACTTCAGCAATGTTCGCACTGGGCTTGGGTGGTATCTATTTATATCTGTTTCCTTTTGATCCTGAGCGCATTAAACGGAACCTAGGCAGGCTGGCATTGTTATTCGCTATAGCGGCGCCGATGGTGATATTCATTTTTAACCTGTTGCCGTTTGGCTTTGAAATTAATCAGCAGAACTTACTGGTTCAAATTTTATGCTGGGCCGGGATGTATATTGCTTTAGTGTTACCGTTTTTTGCGGCGGGTTTAGCTCTGGCACTAATTTTTCAAACCTATTCCCAGGATATTGATCGGCTGTATTTTTTCGATCTGATTGCAGCAGGTTGTGCCTGTTTGATTTTTATCCCTTTATTACCAAGCTATGGGCCGGGCGGTATGATATTTGTCGCTTCGGCGGCCAGTTTGATCGCATTCATTTGTTTTATGCAACCCAGCAAGATTGTTAGTTTTGTCGTTTCAGGGTTAGCTGCAGTTTTGATCGTGACACCTTTGGTTAAAATTGGTTACATCGAATTTGATGGGCACGCCAATAAGCGGGGTAATGATCAGATGATCGAAGAAGGTAAGCGTTGGATGGTCAAATGGGATCCAGTCTCTAAACTAGAGATTTTTGCGGCGCGGCCAAATGCCTTGTTGTTTTCTATAGATGGTGGCACTCAGGGATCCTGGTTAGGTGGCTTTGATGGTGACTTTTCATTTTTCGATCAAGTCCGGACCGAACAACCCGATACTTATTTTTTCGGACGTAATTCTATTGCCCATTACTTTACTGACACAAAAGGTATTGATCCTGAGGTTTTAATTATTGGTTCTTCTGCTGGTGGTGAAACCAAGGCTGCACTTGCTTTTGGAGCCGAACATATTGATGCGGTTGAACTTGTAGGCGCCATCATTAATACGGAACGAAACGAATTCAAAGATTTTGGTGGGGGGATCTATAACCATCCTAATGTGAACGCCGTAATAGGTGAGGGACGCAGCTTTTTACGTTCGACGGATAAGAAATATGACATCATTCAGATGTTTTCTAATCATTCCACTTCCAGTATTACTCAGGGCTCGACCGCGGCCGGGGTTGCTTATTTACAAACGATTGAAGCCTATCTCGAATATTTTACCCACCTTAAAGATGATGGCGTGATGCAAATCAATCATCATATTTATCCAAGAATGATGACGACGGCGGCCCAGGCCTGGCATCAATTAGGATACGAGGATTTTTATAAACATGCTTTGGTCATTGAACCAAGAGTTGCTGATACTTTGCCTACCTTGCTAATCAAAATGCAGCCGTGGACTGAACAGGAAGTCGAAACCATTATTTCCTATGTGAATCGTAAAATCAGTTTTGAGCCTTATCGGCCTGTAAGAAAAAAACCAAGTGCAAAAATTTATGCTGACAAGGTATTTGAAGCTAAAAGGATTTACCAGGGAGAGTTTATGAATACTTTGCAAATACAGCTTGGTACGTATTTGCAAAATGGCTTACCGTATGACGTTAATGTAGAAGTTCTGGCAGAGTCAGGGGAGAAGATTTTCTCAGGTGCTATCTTAGGTGCTCAAATTTTTGACAATGTGCCGACAAATTTGTGGTTGGGTGAGCTTACAAACGTTAATAATAAAGAACTAACGGTTAGAATTTCGGCTCCTGAAGCAACTGAGGAAAATGCTATATCTATATGGTTATCAAAAGATGGTGAGGCCGTATTCTCATTCTTACCTGGGAAACAAGTCCCGACAAACTTTATAGCCTTTAATCCTTTAGACGAATCCAATAACGTTTTAAATACGAATCTGCTGCAAACACCTTTTCCTTCTGAACTTGCACAACAGCTTCCCTGGGACATTACTCCTGTCACAGATTATTCACCGTTTTTTGGCATGATTCGTAAAAACCTAGAGCCGCACAAGGTTGGCAAGGAAAACATGCTGGATTCAAATACAGCTTATTTGCTCAATACTCAACTAAACAACGGTTATCCAAAAGATTGGATTCACCTCATTGTTGTCGCAGCGGTATCAATAATTTTTGCTTTAATCTTTATTTTGCTACCAATTTTGCGAACTAATATGAAGGATGCAACCTGGCCTGGGATGTCGCGTGACATCGCTTATTTCGCTTGTTTAGGCTTAGGCTTTATCATGCTGCAAGTGGTTTTTATCCAACTATTTCACAAACTGATTGGATTTCCGGTGCATACATTTGTATTAGTAATCAGCACCATGTTACTAAGCGCTGGTGTTGGAAGTATGTTGAGTCAACGATTTTTGAAATGGGTCAATAATCGAACACAGATTGTCTTTTTAATCATAGTATTATACGGAATTGGTTTCATTTTAACTTTTGAATCACTGTTCTATTTTTTACTGGCCTATCCTTTGCCTGTTCGATTAATTTGTGGTGGTTTAATGATCGCCCCTGTGTCATTCTTTATGGGTATGCCATTCCCGATCGGTATCCTAGGCTTATCAAAAAATAACTCAGCAGCTATCCCCTGGGCCTGGGCGCTAAATGGATTTTTTACTGTTCTTGGGGGCTATCTGGCTATCGTAATTTCTATTTTTACAAATTTCATTGTGGTTATGGGTTTAGCTTTCTTTATTTATGCTGTTGCTATGTTTGTGGTTCGTAAAAATGTTCCGGTCAATGAAAGTGAGTTAGAAGACAAGGAACCATTAGCAGCCTTCGAAGCCATTTAATTCATCTGTATTTCATCAATTTCCTCTACACTTCATCTTGCCGTTTAAGTCGGCAGTATTAGTATCATTGCTTAGTCATTCCCAGCTAGGCGGAAATATAGAATGTCAGTAATGCGTCTTGTATTTGTTTGATGCTAAAATTTATTGGTGTTAATAGATTAAAAAAACAGATTTACTGTTTGGAGTAACAATATGATTCGCATCGCATCTTTTTTTTCTCTGTTAGTTTTCGTGATTTTGGTAATGCCGATTGAAAACGTTAAGGCTGACAGAACTTACAACATTCTTCCATTAGGTGACTCAATTACACATGCTGAAATTAACCGTGCCAGTTACCGCTATTTTTTATGGAAAAAACTCATCGATGCCGATATCAAATTTGATTTTGTTGGTTCCATGAATACTCAACTTGATACTTATTCTAAGGGTGAAACTCCACAGCCGGATTACAAGGGGCAATCATTTGATAAAGACCATGAGGGGCACTTTGCCTGGGAAGTAAATCATATCTGGGGTGGTCGTAATCCAAACAATAACACCGGCTCCGGTAGCCTTGGTGATTGGATGCAAGGCTATGATTTTGACATTGCCTTAGTACACTTGGGAACTAACGATGCATTTCAGGGGCAAGATAATAATCAAACAGTATTTGAAATTTCAGCCGTTATTGAAAAACTCCGTGAAGATAACCCAAATGTTGTGGTTTTGCTGGCACGAGTGATTCCAACTGCAAAAGGTGAACGTGAAGCCGCTGCTGTCGAACAACTTGCCAGTTTGATACCCAATTTAATCGATCAAGTCAGTACTGAGGTTTCACCTGTCATTCTGGTTGATATGTTCGAAGGTTTCGACGTCAACGAGCTCACCTATGACGGCGTTCATCCCAACGAAAAAGGTGAAATGCTAATGGCAGATCGATGGTTTGATGCGATTGTCGAGGCATTGCCGTTAGTCAAATGACTATTTAATTATTCCATAATTAAATAGTCATCCCGTACCCATTCGGGCATAAAAGCGTAGCCGAGGGATCTCCTTGTCTGCTCGGGCCTTAAATTAATAATGTGTTAATTATGATCATTCCAGCGTGCGCTTGCTCACTTCGGCCCCTGCTTAGGAGAGGCGGTATGGGTTTGCCCCGGGTCTGATAAAAACTATTCGGGCATCAAAACTATATAAAACTCATACAATAACCATTACTGCGGTTATCTGTAGAATAGGCGAATCGATAATCCTGTCAACTAAATTGCTTTGAAACAATTAACTGAACTATCACCAATGTGATCGGTTGTAATTGATGGTCAGCAGATGTTATTCTGTGGTGTGCTTCGAATTAACCTCAAAGACCGCATGAATAGGCGTAAGATAATAAAAGGAATTGGGCTTGGTACAGCTTGGACTGCGCCTGTGATAACGGCTGTTAATCTTCCAGTTCATGCACAAACATCACCAGGTACTAATTGTACTGTCCGTTATGAACCCAGGTTTCTAGGCTCATTTGGTCCTCAAAGAATTATTCGAGTTACTATAACACCTGTCCCGCCAACACCCAGAAGCTTTACTGTTAGTGTGACTAGCGATGATCCTAACCACTTAAGCTTGGATTCGTTTGATTTTCTAACAGACCAAGATGGTGAAAAAGAGTTTCTTCTAAGCTTGCCAGAAAATGATATCGAAACAGGATCAATAATTAATATCTCAGTATCAGCATCGGAGTTACCCAATATAGAATTATGTAGTACTAGTTTTGAATTTACGCTGGCTAATATTTAGAGTCACGGGTCAGTTTGTCTTAGAAGGATCGATCAATAGGTTGTTTTAAGTGTGTTGAGGAAACCCATTTACACCGGTTTTTCACGTTAACTGGATTCAGGTTCGATTCAATTGTGAAAAAACTAAATTCAGGTACTAATTGGTTTGATTAATGATTCTCATTGGTAAGCTAAAATCAAATTTGCTGACGTTATCTTTGTGGAATTTATATTTCTAAATTTAATTTTTGAAATAGAAATGTCGTCAAGGTTTCATTGACGACATTTTCCTTAGATGACATTAAGCGGGTTGAGCAACTACATCAGGTTGATGCATTGAGACAACGCTAAGTACTGTCCCACCAAGTACCCAGTAATAAATCGCATCAATACCACTAAAGCCGAGAATAAATGGTGCAGCGACGAAAACTACTCCAACTAAAAAGTCGACCGTCAGGTGTATTTTATAAGACAAAACTTTAAAGACGCCAAGATGGTGATCCGTCAGCAAAGTTAGAAAAAATGCAGCAACGCCGGTAATTACTGAAAGCCAAAATGCAGATGGGTGTGATGCTCCCAGACCGAATAGAGTCGGCATGATCATCAGACCGACCGCAACTGGATAATCTAGATAAGCATGGATAGATTTTGTGATTAATTTAGGTAACATAATATATTCCTCATTTAAAGTTTATCGGGCTAAACAACCTTTTCGTTGCTTAGTAGAGAAATAAATATAAACCAATTAATATGGTAAATTAATGACTAAAAGTACTTAAATATATGCCAATCGTACATTTATATTATAATTTATTGTTCTAATAGTCTAATTCTGGATGTTTTATGTGATAAGTGAAATGCACCTAGTCCGGTTTTTCGAGGGCTACCACATCCTCAAATGCGGGTGCTAAAGCTCGAATCATTGTAGCTGCCTTGGCGAGTTTCTGTTCATTTGATTCATCTTTTGCTACAGGTCCATCGACAAATAAGTTTGCCAAACCGTGAACACTGGACCAGGCTAACAGCTCCTGAGGGCTAAAACTTGTTGGATCATCATCTTCAATGGTTTCCGCAAAACCTCCTTTAAGGTGCTGACTGAGCTTGTTAGCTGCAACAATATAATCTTCATCATTAGAGTAAATGGCTTCTTCACGCCACATGGCGCGAAAAAAAGCCGGTTTTTCCAAGGCAAAGTTAACATAAGCTAATCCAACCGCATAAAAAGCATCAGTTTGATCTTTTTCGGCCTGTAACTTAGCTGCTTCCATTGAACCCGAGAGTTGATGAAGTGCCCGGGTCGCAAATGCAGTCATCAATGCTCGTTTGTCAGTGTAGTGTCGAAATGCTGAAGAAGGTGAAACACCCACTAATTTTGCGCAACCGCGAAGCGTAACCGCCTCGAATCCGAATTTTGTGGCTAATTCATCCACTGCATTAAGTAAGGATTCGGCCAAATTGCCATGATGATAGGGCTTTTTCATGCTGTTACGCCTTCAAATTTTAGGTAATTTAGCTGATTTAATGTGAACATTGTTAACTTTTTTGTTCCAACTACTTGCAAATTGTCCATGAGTTATTATATTATATGTGAACAGTGTTCACATTATCAACCGTTAGAGTGATTTACCCAATACGAACACTGGAGAATAGGGTGAACTTTAACAGTATTTCCTAAGGAGCATGTTATGACATCTTCAAGCACAACAACTCATGATCAATCTTATAAAATGCATACATTTTGTAATCGTGGCTCAGGTAAATGCGGCAACTGGTCTGGTGTGAACATAGCCGCGATGGTTCTTGGTTTTGTGTTTTTCTGGCCGCTGGGCCTGGTTATTTTGTTTTGGATCATGGCAGGCAATCATATAAAAGACTTGCCAGCAGCAGTTCGCTATCATTGGTCAAATTTAAGCGGGTACTGGCAATCAAATGATGGTTTCGGAAATGGAAAAAGTGACAATGTGGTATTTAATGAGTATCAACAAACTCAATATGACCGTATTCACGAAATCAAGGAAGAAATAAAGTCACGTGCTCAGCGTTTCAAAGACTTCCGCGCTAAAGCCAAACGCCGCGCTGATGAAGCAGAATTTAATGAGTTTATGGCGGATGGGCCGGATGTGAACGATAGTTAATTACTGGTATATTTAATAATAATTTCCCGGCCTTGGTGCCGGGATCTCTTTGATTTTTACTTTTTGTTCGGCGAAATTAACCAAACCCATTATTACCCATTCGGGTTCCCTACGTTTCTCATCTAAAGTAGGTGTTCGGGAACTCGAGAATTCACATCTCAAACAGTCCTCGCTCTAATCCGTTTCAGGTTAGATGCTCGGCTGCTCTAAGTCACAGATTTAGCTGATCTTGCTACTTCATACTGTTAATATCATGTGATAATGAAAGCCCTAATTTAGCCTGAGCAAGGACTTCAAATAAAACACAATGTGTAATCAGTTTCTCATAAATAATGAATTAGAAGAAAAGAAGGATTATTTTGAGTTAGTAGAATATAGAGACAGAGTTTACAGAGAAGAAGAAAATTATTTTGAGACTAAGGGGTTATTAAAAGAATTTCAGGACGAATATTTAGCATTATGTTCATTTGCTAAATATAGTGATTATCCGTTAGATCATCTTTATCGTTTAAAGATTGGAAATCAAGGATATGATGCTGAAGTTTTAGATGCCAATTCTGTTCATGTTGTGTTTATAGAATTTGCTTTTGTTATTGATGGTAAATATTATGCCAATTATAAGCGATCATTAGCCAAAGACGGGATTGTGAATCTCAATCCGTTGATGACCGGTAGTCCGACTGTTGATGATTTAAATCGAGCTAGAGATTGCTTGGGGGGAGTGATTAAAAATAAGTCTACAAAAGATTACTCGGACTGTTTATTGATATTTTATCTACAAGTTACACCGGCAGTACATTCAATAGAACGGAATGAATCCATGAGGATTGTTGAGGAAATAACTACGACACTTAAAAAGGTCAAATTCAATGCGCAAAAAATATTTCTTTTGATTCCTGGTCTCCATTTTTTGAAAAGAGTTTAAAGTTATTTGTTGACCTGTGTGGCACAATAACTAAATAGCATATGCTTCGTATTTAATCGCAACTTAGAGTAGCCGAGCATAACAATAATATGTCAATCAAGTGCGAGTTGCCATCGTGTGAATACCTTTTGATGCCCGAACAGTCATCATGAGATCCCGGAAAATACTACGTATTTTCCGCGATGACGCTGTTATCTTGATCTAATTACCTTCGCTGGAACACCAGCGCAAATCATATTTTCGGGTACATCTTTTGATACTACTGAACCCGCTCCGGCGATGGAGCCTGAGTTCATGGTGACTCCGCCTAAAACAGTGACCCTGTTTCCTAGCCAGACGTTGTCTTTGAGGGTAACGCCACCATCATTAACAATACCTTGTTCACGAATAGGGATTTCAAGGTTGTCGTGATTGTAATTTCCACCCCCGGCCAGGTAACACTGTGGACCGATGATGTTATCTTTGCCAACATCTACGTTGCTATCATTCGTAGCATGAACAATGGTGTGGGCGCTTAGTCCGGTACGATCACCAATCTTAACTGTACCGTTTTTACAGGAAATCATCACATTGATAGATAACATCACATTGTTGCCAAGAACCAATGCGTTATCGTTTGTATCATGGCGGGCATCTAATACTACGCCTTCGCTTAAGACTACATTGTCACCAAGGTGAATTTTCTTAGGATGACGTAAAACGATTCGCTCTGCGAACATCACGCCTTTACCGCAGGAACCGAAAAGCTTGGGCCACAGTATTTTGCGTATTGCGATACCCAAAGCACCTGGTATTTTGCCTAGCCAGGCACACAGTTCGAAGTAAATTAAATAGCTGATAGAGGAATTGCCGATAATTATATTTTGGTACTTGGCTAATGCCGAGCCTTTTTCGGTGAGGACCTTATGGGTTTTGTTTATTTCGGTTTTGTTATTCAAAAGATTAAGTTTAGTATTTGCTTTGCGGTATTTTACCCCCTCTAGCTCCCCCACGGGCAATTACTCGAAGTGAGGCAAGTCAGTTTACTTTGACAACATTCGCCGGGAAGCTGAATGATTCTGTTGAACAAGGACAATACTCAATGCCCGTTCCATTTTCCTATAAGTTATTAATGCGCTAATCCGAACTATTCGTGTACAAACTATTGCCCATCCCCTTTCAGGGGAGGTTAGGTGAGGTCAACAGACTCAAGCCAACGAATTCGTATAATCCTGTAAAGAATCAATAGTCTCACCTTCAAAGTATAGCCGATACCAGATTTCCAGGTTTAACAGACACCAGATACGGTAATTGTGATCGACTTTGCCGGCAATATGCTCTTCCAGGATCTTGCTCATGTATTGAGGATTGAATATTCCCAATTCAACGAATCTGGATTGAGCGAATAAATTACGTAAAAAGTCTTTTAAATCAGTTCTAAACCAGATGCCCAGAGGAAAGCGAAAACCCTGTTTTTCCAGGTTGACAACATCATCAGGTAAATAGCGTGAAGCGACCCGGCGTAGCATGTGTTTAAGATTTTTACCTTTAAGTTTCATGTCAGCGGGAATATTGGCAGCAAACTCAGCGACTTTGTAATCAATCAGCGGCGCCCTGGATTCCAGAGAATGGGCCATGGTCATACGGTCGCCGATCATCAATAAATGATCCGGGATGCGGGTCATTAAGTCGGTATAGAGCATTTTATCGACCACGTGATTGGCATTATCGGCGTCAAAAAATTTGAGAATTTTTTCCGCTGACGAATATTCTTTAAAGTTTTGCTTGGCCTGGTCGGTGAATAACCTTTCCTTTGACTCTCGGGTAAAGCGTAACACTCCAAAGCTTTGTGCATAGCGCTCACCACCGGAATACAAGGACATCTCATTGACCCAAGCTGCTTTTTGAGCCAGGCTTTTGTAACCGAAAGTTTCTGGAATACGGTCAGTAACATTTTTAATGACATTTTCTCGCAGCCATTTGGGCATCATGCAGTAGTAATCGACCATTCGTTGACCGTAATAGCGGTCATAGCCGGCGAAGTTTTCATCGCCACCGTCACCGCCCAGGACTACTTTGACATGTTCCGCCGCAACTTCAGAAACAAGATAAACCCCAAAACCAAACGGATCGGCTGGTTCATCCATGTGATAAATCATTGATGGAATGGCGTGGATTAAGTCCGGTTCCACAATCTTTTCATGTGACTCCATCTTGTACTTGTCTGATACCATTTTGGCGTAGGGCAGTTCGTTAAATTCCTTTTCCTTGGTTCCGATTGAAAACCTTGGGATCGGTTCGTCAACTAAGGTTGCCATTATCGAAGCGACTGTGCCGGAATCAATACCGCCGCTTAGAAATGCTCCAACACGGACATCACTAAGCAAATGGCTTTTAACGGTATTTCGTAACAATTCTTCTAATTGATCGACGATCTGATCTTCGCTGCCCGCAAGCTTGTTGTTAAAGGTGACATCCCAATATTGCTGAGTCCTGATTTGATCATTTTCGTAAACAAGATAATGAGCAGCAGGCAGTTTATGAACCCCTTCAAACATGGAATGCTGATCAGGCATATAACGCAGCGATAAATAATGCCACATGCCTTCGGTGTCAATTTTTGGTTCAATAACTTTCGAGGCCAATAAGGCCTTAACTTCCGAGGCGAAGGCGAAAGCGCCATTTTTGTGGCAGAAAAATACCGGATTTTGACCCAAGTGATCGCGCCCGATTATTAATTTTTGATTGGGTTTATCCCAAACAGCAAAGGCAAACATACCTTGCAAGTGTTTGACGCAATCCTCACCATATTCTTCATAAAGATGAATAATGACTTCAACATCACAATGAGTCTTAAATTGATGGCCCTTAGTAATTAAAGCTTTACGAACCTCAGGCGAATTGTAGATCTCTCCATTACAAATCATATGAATCGTGTCATCTTCATTAGAAATGGGCTGTTGACCGCCAGTCGGATCAACAATGGCCAGGCGTCTAAAGCCTAAAGAAATAAATTCATCATGGTAAAACCCTTCGTCATCCGGTCCGCGGTGAGCCTGAATGTCCGACATGACTTTGATGGCCTGTTCTTTATTTGAGCCGGTAATACCGGCAATCCCGCACATTTAAATCAGTCCCTGGGATTTATACCAATCCAGCGTAATTTTGATCCCTTGTTCTTCGCCCATTTTAGGGTCATAGCCCAGCAGCTTTCTGGCCTTACTTAAATCGAAAGAACGGTTATGGCTGAAAAATCCGACCCGACGGCGGAATAAGGGGGGTTTGATACCAAATGGTTTACAGACTATTTCGCACAAAAGACCAGCAAACCAGACCGGTGTAAGTGGAATTTTAATCTTGGAGAGCTTTACACCTCCTGCTTTAGCAATATAAGAGGCAAGCTGATTTAAACTGATGTGCGAACCGGAAGCGATATTAAATTCTTCTAAGTGAACGTCTTCGCGAGGTCTGATAGCACCTAGCAGGAATGAATCAGTCTGATCGTCGATATAGCCCAGATGAGCCAGGGTTTCACCAGAGCCGATCATCATAAACTTGCCATCAGCAATAGCCTTGAATAATTTCATCATGCGCAAGTCGCCAGGGCCATAAGCCATGGCAGGGCGGTTTACGGTAACGATCATGCCATCTTCAGGTAGCGACCTGGCGTATTCTAGTACAGCCAGCTCCCCGTCTAATTTGCTGCGATGATATTCATCCATAGGGTTATAAGGTGATTTTTCAGTACAAGGTATTTCTTTGACATGACCGTGAACCCCTACAGTACTGCAATGAACGAAGCGTTCTACACCTGTTTGATTAGCTTCTTTAATCAATTTCAAAGTGCCATCTACATTGACTTTGAAATACATGGCTTCACCTAGCTCCACCTCCTGGAACATAGCAGCGATATTGAAAACAATATCAATGCCGTTAAGCAAGTCGGTCCAGCTCTCATCACTGGCTAAATCGAGAATTTCAACCTTGTAGCCTTCTTCTAATAAGGCTTGTTTTTCTTCTGAATACAGGACCGTACCGGTGACATCTAACCCATATTCAACTAGTCGCTTGAATAAAGCACCACCAATAAAGCCAGCCGCACCGGTGACAAGCAATTTCTTGTCCTTCAGCACGGCATATTCAGCCGGTAATTCTTTAGGCTCTAAGGCTTCAAGCAGTGTTAAATTAACCATTCGATTTGTTACCTTTAATCAGGGCAATACTGGTAAAGAGTTTGCCCTTGTAAAAATATTTTTTGATTATACTGATGACTTGTGCATTGCTGAACCCAACTTTATCTAATAGTTCAGTAATATCTTGAGCAGAATAAAATTCGACTTGGTCTTTGATCATGTGTCGGTGCAAAAATCCCCATATGGAGGTCAACAGCGAATCAGATTTTTCTCTTTCCAAGATCAGCACTGCACCGTCGTCAGCAAGCATGTTATACATACTCTGCAAAGCTTTTTCAGGATTCAAAAAATAGTGCACAGTATTGGCACAAATAATGAGTTTAAAATTAAATCTTTGCAGCAGTTGTTCGTCCTGCTCGGTTAAATCTTCCCAATTTGCGGCTAAAAAATGGAACCGGTCTGCTTCAGAAGAATAATTTTTTGCTTGTTCTACCATTAATGGCGACAAATCAATACCTACTAAATTTGAATTCGGGTTTTTTTTAGCCAAGAGTCTGAGCTGATAACCCGTGGCACAGCCTATATCGAGGATATCACCATTGATGTTTTCTGGGCAGTGTTTGGCGATTTCCTGCGCATGAGCTTTGTACCACTCAGCTAACCGATAGGATTCATAGGTATCCGCTTTGGTATCAAATTCTTGTTGGACAACATTGGTATTCATAAGCTATGTGGTGATTAACTATTGGCTTGCTCAATGTTACGCAAGATCAATGTACAAATTTTGACTTCAGTTTCTGACAGCAGCCAGCCGTCAACTGCAAGTACTCGCTCCTGGGAAAAATCCAGTCTGATTTTTTCAGCTAACAGATTTGGGAGATTCTCTACATCATTCTCAGTCAAGGTATCAATGTCCAAACCAAGGTCAGCAAGGATTTCAACAACCAGGTCTTGTAGAGATTTAGACTGCAATGAAGGATTATTTTCTTGATTGACTCTGCCAAGATGCGCCGCGACGCCGTGATGATGTAGTTGAGTGAGCAATTTTTGATTTACTTCTTGGCTTTTCTTTTTAGTCGAATCACAAGCAGACAAAACCAAAGGTGAGGTGAGTGTTGCTACAACTAGCTTGAGTAAAGCACGTTTAGATTGAATGGGCTTTGTCATGACGAGTGTGCTTTTAAGTGATCAGCCAATCGCAAAGCCAGTGCGACAATGGTGATTGTGGGATTTGCGTAACCGATTGTTGGGAATACCGAACTACCGGCAATATATAAATTATCGATGCCAAAAACCTTGCAGTTAGCATCGACCACACCATTTTCTGGAGTAGCGGCCATTCTGGTAGTGCCGCAATGGTGTTTGCCAGCCTCAGTGTGCGGCGGCCAAGTTGTACTGTCTCGAAAAAGCTGGCTATAACCGCGTCCAAGTCCGAGGCGCCCAAACTCTAGAGCCAGTAGTTCCATGGCCCGATAAGCATGTTCCAGATCAGCGTTTTCAACCTGCCAGTTAACTTCCAATTTGGGTTGATTAAAGTAATCAAATTCAGTTTTTGAGAGTGTGATGCGTGAATCTTGGTTGGGAACGGGTTCCAGCACCATATGCGTGGCAATTGAATTGTTACGTGTTTTTTCCAAGGGATTTTCTCCCGTGAAACCATCAATAGTAGAAAAAACACCACCTATAGGAGTCTGATAATGAGGACCGACTCGATATAGATGCATGCGGAAATTAGTTAGTTTTTCTTCTCTTAGTAGGCTATCCGACGCAGCAACAATAGCGAATTTTTTACCGCCTGCGACTTCATGCAGGGCATGATAAAGACGCAGATCCAAACCTGGATGAGTAAACGAAATGTCTAGTCCCGGTCTAAGTAAAATATGATCCATGAAGTAGCGACCAACAAGATCATGCTCATTGCCTAAACCATGTTTGTTTAAGTTGTTCGATAGCAGTAATAGACGCGCATTTTCCATACCACCAGTTGCCAAGATAATTTGTTTAGCCTGGACTTTGAATTTCGGACCTCCAAAGCTGGCTACCTCAAGTTGTGTAATTGTTGAGCCCGATTCATTAGTAGCAAGTTCTAAAAGATTGGCATAAAGATAAATGTTTATATTAGAAGCATCACCAAGTTCTTGACGGTACTTTTGTCCAAACCGTGTGGGTGGGCTTTGGCCATAAAGCGCTGTTGTTAAGCGTTTATCATCCAGTTCCAATGCATTTAACCCAGTCCCACTCAGCAGAATCTCCAGATTCTCATAGTGATATTCACCAAGATCCAATATAGGTTGCGCGCGCAAATAGTATGGTTGTAAATCGTCCCTGGTTATGGGCCAGCCGCTGTGGGGGACCCAGGATTTTTTTTCAAAATCTATCGCATCAAGTGGTCGGCTGTGTCCCGCCCAGTGGTTAGTCGTACCACCGAAGTAGCGCAAGCGGTTAACGTGCACATCGAAAGTGCTAAGGCCAATATTTTCACCGAAATAAAGTTCCTGGATTTGTTGATCATATTCGAATCCACCGCTTTCCAGTAAGATGACTTTTTTGCCGGTGCTAATAAATTCCTGAGCAATGCTTATGCCAGCTGCCCCAGCGCCAACAATGCATATATCAGCGTGCGCCAGATGATTTTCAGGCAATTCTCTGGAATCAATATACATTTCGCTGATTTATAGATATGGTCAAAGTGGGATTAAGAAAGGGCGTTATTGTAATCCAAGCGTGTTCGATTATCAGGATTTAAGTTCAAATAAACCACCGATTAATCCATCCAGCAAAGCTTTAGCTCGCATTACCAATGCGGTAATTAAGCCAAGTTCAGCCGAGTAGCCCAGCAGTTCAAAAGAGACAGTGTAGGAGGCTTCCATCAGTCCCAGACCACCGATCGAGACAGGCAAATTCATGATTAGCATAATCACCGGCACTGCAATAATCATGTGTATGATTGACACATTTTGCTCAAAGGCCAGAGCGCTAACCCAAACGCTCAGCACTGCCAGTATGTAAAAGATGACCGAATAACCGAATAAGCGCAGCAAAAAACTTTTATCTTTGCTGACTTCACGAATGGACTTTTGAAATTCATCAAATTTGTCTGCAATTTTGAGAATAAATGAAACATTAGTCCGATCAGCAATATGCTTAAGCAATTTCACAAAGCGGTTATCTGTCGCAGCCCAGCCCAAGATCAAGGTCACCAGCAACACAAAAGCAAAGCTCAGTGCGAACAATTTTGTATCTGCTTTTGCCATGAATGCGAATGAAACCGCGGCCAGAATTAACAGCACCAGCATTCCGGTAAAACGTTCGACAAAAACCGATGCTGCCGCTTTTTCAATGCTATTGTTAACTTTGCCTAGGCGATAAATGCGTATTACATCACCGCCCATACTGGTTGGGAGAATCAAATTATAGAGCCGACTGACGTATAAATATTTCAGCAGTAGCCAAAAATTGCCGATCAGTTTTTTGGCGATGACCACAATATGCCATTTACGGATGCTGATGAGATTTTGAACAACTGAAACCAGCAGTGATAGCCAAATAAAAGTCCAGTTAACATCCACCAGCATATCCTTAAATTGCTGTCGACCTTCGGCAGAAAAAATTCCGGCTGAATAGCACACATAAACAATCAATAAAATTGTAACTACAATTTGAATTAATCGTTTAGCATTGAAATCAGCCATACAAAGGTTGTGCGGATAAATTGCTGGCGATTATACACTGCTAAACTGAGTTTTATTCGACCTGATGCGAGTATCGTTTAGCAGGCAGTCAATATATAATTTCGTGTCATTTAATACCCAAGCGAACAATCGATAAATAAGGCACTGGATGCAGCATATTCAAAAACGAACCCATCTGTTCGCGATCCTTTTTCTATTTGTTTGTGCAACAGGCTATTTGTTTGATGTTCTGTTTTTGAACAAGCATTTAAGTGCATTCGATTTCCTGCTGGAAAAGCCTTCCTGGAGTGTCGAGTTCGGCAAAAACAAAGCAGAAAACACTATGCTGTCTGATTCACCGACGGCGCATTATCCCTATAAAAAAGAATTCTGGGAGGGCACCAAGCACGGTTATAACGTTCAGTATTTGCCACATATTTTTAGTGGCAAACCAACGGTAGGGCAAGGTACAGGGATTTTTTCGACCAGCCTGTTCCAGCTTTTTATGGATATTCCTAATGCATTGGATTTTTCGACCTGGTTCAGGTTGTTACTGGCCGGTATTTTTATGTATGTATTTTTGGTCCAGCTTTCACTGCCTGCCTCGGCAGCAGTATTGGGTGCTATCGCCTGGACCTATAACATGCATCAAATCGCCTGGTTGCTGTTCCCTCAGCATTTAGCCACACAACTCTGGCTGCCGCTACTGCTAAGCTTGAATTTATTTGTATTAAAAAATCGAGCCAATCTCGCAGGCTTATTAGGCCTAATTGTTACCGTGGTGCTGTTTTATACTAGTGGCTACACTCAAATTGTGCTCTATACGTTTTTGTTTATAGGGGCATTCAATACTTTTTACGTGCTAATTGTCCAACAAAGCACTTGGGCCGATAAATTAAAAAATTGGCTGTGGATACATCTCATATACCTATGTGCCGGGGCATTGCTGTTACCGGATGCTCTATGGCAAGCACAGGAAATTGCCGAGGGTCTACGCGGTACACAGGACTTCAGATACAACCGTTATGCTTTAGACATTTCAGCCGCATCACTGATTCAGCTGGCAAAGGATATTTTCCCTAACAGTCTGGATGTGATTCGGTTTTTAATGCCGAATTATTTGGGGGAACTGGGCCGGATACCTCCAATTAAGGAAATATTACGTAGTAATGTGGTCGAATTTCAGGTCTATTTCGGTCTGATTTGTCTATATCTTAGCGTCTACGGACTGATTCGGGGATTCATAGCAAAAGACCGGTTGGTGATTGTCATGGCGATTATGTTTTTTCTATGTACAGCCTTGTTTAATCGCAATCCGCTTATTATCAGTCTGCTTAATATGATTCCTTTCGCCGGTTCAGGTTCTTATGGCCGGATAATTACCTTAGTGCTTTTTATGGCTATCATATTGTCTGCCTATGGTGCGAAGTATTTGCTGGATGATTTACGCAATAAAAATTACTTGGCAGTGATAGCCGCCCTAGGGTTAATCCTGTTATGGCTGGGGATAGGTGAAATTACGTATGGTAATCTTTTAAAACTAAAAGAGTTTATTCCATGGATGATTTATCTTGGAATGTTTTTACTTGTCAGCATTTGCCTGGCGAAGTTCAAAAAGCATCAATTCATTATTCCATTAGCAATCGTACTGACATTTTCTGAATTGGTGGTCACTGGCTATAACTTTAATACCCGAATAGCTGAAGATAAACATTTTCCGGAAAATCAAATTATTAAAACAATTCGCAATACTGATGGTGACTTTCGCACGGCTTTGTTGATGAATCACACGGGTTATCATCATAATATTTTGAGTTATTATGATTTATCGACATTGGGAGGGTATGAAACAACTGCTCCCAGCGATTATCTGTATTTTATGCGGGAAGCTTATCGGAAAATTCACGTTACGTTAAATGGCATCTTGTTTTTGTTTGAAGGTCAATTGCAGATTTTGCCCCTGCTCAATACCCGCTACGTTGTCTCGAATCTGGGCTTACAAAGCGATCATTTGGAGCCTATCTATGAAAACAAGACGGAAGTTTTGTATAAGGTCAAAAATCACCAGCAGCGAGCATATTGTGCTTCAGATCAAATCGCTAACGCAACCATCCTTGAAATACCTCATCAATTTGCCAAACTGGCTAAAATGCTTGAACGCCCGGTGGTTTTAGCGCAACCTGTGTTAGCGGATGAGAAACTAACTGAAAATTGTGAAGTCTCAAATCTAAAAGTCTATTCGAGCAAGCTTGAATTTGATGTAAACACAGATGAAGCGACTTTAGTCTTTATTCCAACAAATTATCATCAGTATTGGACGGCATCTGTAAATGACACTGAAGCTGAAATTATTAAGGCTAACTATACATTTATGGCTGTTAAGGTGGATCCGGGTACAAGCCACATTAAACTTGAATTTATTAATCAAAAGCTAACTTTGGCAGCCATCTTGTTAATAACATTGGGATTTGTTTGCATTTGGGTTGGCTTAAGCCGATTTAGTAATGGTTGGCAAAAACCGGTATTTCTTTTGTTTGGAATATTATTAATCGGCAAAAATCTGATGTCCATTCCAGGGGTTATGAATACAGATGTTCCGGAAAAACCGCCTGTGGTACAGATTCAAGATTAGAACAATGCGAATATTGTTATTAGCACCACATCCGTTTTATCAGGAAAGAGGGACGCCTATAGCGGTTGATTTACTCGTCAAAGCATTAAGTGAAAGGGGTGATCAAGTTGATATTTTGACGTTTCACGAAGGTGAAAACAAAGAGTATCCCAATGCAACCGTGCATAGAATTAATCCAGTGCTAAAGATTAGAGGAATCTCACCCGGGTTTTCTATTAAAAAATTGTATTGTGACCTGATCTTATTTTTCAAGATGATCAGCATGCTAAGAAAAAATAACTACGATTTGATCCATGCGGTCGAAGAGTCGGCAACGCTGGCGATGTTTTGTAAACCGTTCAGTAAAGTCCCTTATGTCTATGATATGGATTCAGTAATTACCGAACAACTGTTAGAAAAGAGCGATAAATTTAAACTAATCGTGCCTTTAGTGCGTTATTTTGAAGGTAAGACTATTAAGAATAGCCAAGCAGCCGTGGCCGTGTGCCAAGCTATTACTGATTATGCTTACAACTATAAATCTGACGATATTTATTTACTCAAAGACATCTCATTGATTTCGAGTGAAAAATCGGGCAACCAGATCGACGATTTGCGTGAACTAGTTGGGCCGAATCAAAAAATCGGCTTGTATATTGGTAATTTGGAGGTTTATCAAGGCATTGATTTGCTGATTGATAGTTTGGTTGTCTACACCAAAAAAAATCAGCACGTTTGTTTATTGATTATCGGTGGTAAATCACAAGATATTGATCACTACACACAAAAAGCCAATGATTTGGGCTTAAGTGAATATATTAAATTCTTAGGGCCAAGACCGATACAAGACATGGGTGCTTACCTGGAACAGGCTGATTTTCTATTGTCGCCGCGGATAAAAGGAATTAATACTCCCATGAAGGTTTATTCTTATTTGGGATCGGGTGTTCCCTTGTTGGCTACGGCTTTACCGACACATACTCAAGTGATGAATTCTGAAATAGCTTTTTTAGCTGAACCAACACCCTCAGATTTTGCGCAGCTAATGAATGAATTAGTCAGTAATTCTGAGTTAGCGGACACCAAGGCTGAGCAGGCAAAGGCGTTTATCGAACGCGAGCATAGTTTGGAAGCTTTTACCAATACAGTGAACTTGATTTACGATACCATTGCTCAGCAGTTAGGCAAAGGTTAGATACTTTGCGTGAACTAAATGTAAAATCTCACTATGATCTAGTCATTGTAGGTGGTGGTATACAGGGTTGTGCCATGGTGTGGGAGGCACAGAGCCGGGGATTAAACACATTACTGGTTGAAGCTGAGGATTATTGCTCACAAACTTCAGCCAACTCTCTAAAAACAATTCACGGTGGGATTCGTTATTTACAAACTTTAGATTTAGCCAGAACTATACGATCTGCTAGAGAACAAGAGGTTTTATTAAAAATTGCGCCACACTTAATAAAACAATTGCCCTGCCTTCTGCCTACTGAGAGAAAGCTGAAACGATCTAGATTGGCTGTTAGTACAGGTTTTGGTTTATATAATCTGATAAAAGCCATCACTTGTCCTGGTAGAAAATTACCCAAAGCACGTTGGATTTCAAAAAGTGAGCTAAATCAATACGCACAAGTAATTAATGATGAAACTGTAACGGGCGCGGGGCTTTGGTACGACGCACAAGTGCAACATGCTGAAAGACTCGGACTGGCTTTTGTTAAAACAGCACAAAATGCCGGGGCAGATGCGTTTAATTACCTCAAAGCTGAATCATTAGCGGTTATCAATAAAAATCAGTTTCAGCTAAACCTTAAGTGCCAGATCAAGCAGACGGAATATCATGTTTCAGCAGATAACGTTATATTCTGTAGCGCCGCAAAAACAGCTGAGAATATTTCCGGTTTTAATTTTGACAGTACCGATTATCCTGATTTCTGCATGGCCATGAACTTAGTTGTAAATCATCACTATGAAGACACCGCAATTGGTTTACAAAGCGGGTTTGCACAGAAAAATACCAGCAGCTCAAATCGCTTGTTATTTGCAGCACCCTGGCGAGACAAAACATTATTTGGAACCTGGTATTTCAATATTGATTCCCAAACTGAAAGGTCACAACAGCCAAATACACAGCAGATTGAATTCTGCCTCAATGAGGTTAATTCTACTTACCCACAAATAAATCTTAATTTAGATGATCTTAGCCAGATTCATCATGGGCTATTACCAGTTAAAGGCGAAAAAAGTGATCCGAATGACGATTTGAAGGAAACAGATTTACTATCAAAGCCTGACGATCAACTGAATTTGTTCGCGGTTATTCCAACCAAATACACAACTTGCCGAGCCATTGCTGAGCAGGTAATCGATAAATTATCCGGATCAAACCATTTAAAAATTAGACAATCCATTTCTGCTGAGCATTTACTTATTGGTGCAAATGATCAAAACAAAGAGCCTACGCAAAAGTACGACCAACGATTGGATCGAGATACTTTCGATCAACTGATAAGCGTTTATGGCGGGGAAATAGATTCAGTTTTGGAATATTGCCAGAGCGACCAAGAACTGGCCGATCAGATTCCAGGGTCAAATAATACTATTAAGGCACAACTGCAATATGAACTGGACAAGGGGCAGGTTGAAAAGTTGAGTGACTTTCTAGCGAGAAGAACTTTCTTGGCAAGCGATCAAAAGGTTAATTCTGAGTTGTTGAATTATTGTTCTGATCGAATCTACCAGGCGCGCGGAACTAAACCGGATTTTGAGGATGAGAAGCGCTTTTTTAACGAATAATAACCTCATCTAAATTCACGTTTATCCTTACTATGAGTTGGTCTGATTTATATTATAATCAGGATGCTCATTTGAACATTCACAATTAAAATTAGATTTTTTGCTCATTCAAGGTAGTTTATTAATGTCATTCAGAAAACTAGTTCAATCCATCTTTATTTCCTTGTCGCTTTGTTTAGCGGCTACTCCTTCTCAAGCACAAGTCGTGGCTTCACTTGATTCTGGTGTTGCGCCCGGAACACCCAATGTCATTCCTGGTGGTTTCGATGTCTTCAACAATGATGATGATCCAGAAGATCAAACAGCTAGTACGCACGGCACGGTAGTAGCTAGAGTTATGTCAAGTGTATATTCAGGAGTGCAAATATTACCCATCAAAATTGTGGGTCCTAATTTCATCGGAGATACAAATATTACCAACCGAGGCCTGCAAGCAGCCGCTGCTCGCGGTGATGTTCGAATTGTTATTAAAACGACCGGCCCTACAGGTAGTTTCAGTGAATGGGTCAATGTGGTAAATGCTGGCAAACTTGCTATTATGAGAGCCGGCAATGAGTCCGAATCTGACCCCAACCGGGACGGTGCCTATGCCAGAAGCCTAGGTGGCAGGGCAATCGTTGTAGGTGCTTCGGATGCTAATGGTAATATTGCACCTTATTCAAATCGTGCCGGTAATTCCGCAGAGGTATTTATAATCGCTCCGGGGTTTAATGGATTCTCAGGTATTCAAGGAACCTCTTTCGCAGCGCCACATGTTGCCGCGGTTGCGGCCCAAATATTTGCTCAAAACCCCAATTTATCTGCTCAGCAGGTTGCAGAAATAATACTAAGCACGGCTGATGACAGAGGTGATCCGGGTACTGATCCGATCTATGGCAGGGGTCTATTAAATGTTCAGGCTGCATTAGCTCCTATAGATACAGGAGGAGGATCTTCATCTGGTGGAGGAGGAATAGCGGTAGCAGCGGTTTTAATTGGAGGTGCTATAGCTTGGGGAGTTTTAAGAAACCGGGATGAGGATAGCTTAGAAAATACTTTTATTACAGATATATATGATCGCGGTTATATTTTTGATATGACAAAACGCATCAGCGCAAAACAAACGGCACCGAATCTATTTTCTCTGTTGTCGGAAGCGGAATTGAAGACAGACACTTTTGTTGTCAATCAAGGCGCAGATTTGAGTTCTTATGCAACCCTGACATCCGGGTTCAATGAAATAGACGAAATCAATAATCGGCTTGATCCAAGCGATGTTATTGATGACTACAATGATGATTTAACCAAATTGAATTTTTATCAACAATCCAGCGATGGGACAAAGTATCGATTTAGCCTAAATGACAGTATTCGAACCGAGTTGGGTGCCTTTGCATTAGCTCAAGATCAGACAAAGTCAACACCGGGATTTGAATATACCAGTACTTTTACCAATCCATATTTGGGTTTTACCGATCAGGGGATTGCCAGTCATGCAAGTTACCAACTTAGCGATAATTTCGGTTTTGGCTTTGCTTTGTCCTCAAACGAGGAGCCGGACAAATACGGTTTAGAGAGTGACAGTGCAGTTATTGAAGGTAAATATAAAAAAGATAAAGCTGCAGTGGGCCTACAATTGGGTTCCATCCGTGAAATGGGCAGCTTGTTCGGCGGTGCTTCCGGCGGCGTGTTAAGTGTTGATGAATCTAATACGATTTCAATTGGACTGTCTGGTTCGTATCAATTTAATGACAAGTTTTCTGTCATAGGTAACTACACAGAAGGTTATACAAAAGTCGATGATTGGGAAGAAAGTTATTTACAAAACTTCTCCAGCATCCGCAGTAATTCTTATGGTTTAGGCTTAGTTGGACAAGGAATTTTTCGCCCGGAAGATCGGATTGGTTTAGGTTATTCCAGACCGCTAAAAGTAAAAAGTGGTAGCGCAGATTTAATTGTGCCAGAGGGACGTGAAGATTTCGGTGAGCCGTTGTTTTTTAATGAAGAGCGTATCAATTTAAACCCTAGTGCTAGCGAACAGGCTTTTGAAGCGTATTACTCATTCCAACCCAGAAGAAACATTGAACTGACGACTTATTTTTTGCATCGTAAAAATCCAGATCATAATAGTGATGCAAGTAGCGAAAACACAGTTTTAGCGACCTTAAAGTTTAAATTCTAACTGGAGCAGGATTTAACCTCAATCAAATGGAGAATACTTGCAAAGCCCAGCTTAATGTTGGGCTTTTTTTCTACACTGTATTGGCCAGTGTGGCAATTTCGATATGGTCAGTTTATGCAGACCCTATTATTAATATAGACGGTATTCTTTATCTACAGGCAGCAGATGCGTTTACTCGTGGTGATTTTGAGCAAGCTATAGCTTCGCACAAATGGCCGCTTTATCCTTTTTTAATTAGTTTAATACACCAAATAACAAGCTTAGAGCTTGAGTTTAGTGCCCATGTCCTGAATTGCATACTCAATGCGCTGGCCTGTATTGCCTTTTTGTTATTAATACGTGAAATTGGCGCTAACTCCGCCACAGTAGCAATCGCAGCACTAATAATCGTGTTTTTCCCGGGATTGAATGAACTTCGTTCTTATATCATTCGGGATCATGGTTACATCGCTTTTTATTTATTGTCTCTTTACTATCTTGTCAGAGCACTGCACGTACGCTCAAGATGCTTTTTGTTGTTCAGCATGATAGCCATGTCTATAGCGACCTTGTTCAGAATAGAAGGATCTGTATTTTTAATCGCAATGCCAATTATCTATTTGAACTCACGCGTCAATTTTGAGCCAATGAATCGAATTTTATTCTATTCACTAATATTAACTACAACACTTATGCTTGCGGCACTGTTTGGCTGGTGGCTACACGTACCAAATATCAACATAGGTAACTTGAATTTTTCTTACGAAAATATTTTATTAGGCTGGTCGCAGGCAGGGCAGTTTCTTGACGAGAAAATTGAAATTCTAAAAGAATACATTATTGACTCATCCTCGGATACAACTGGAAGATTAGTCTATATCTGGACAGTATTTGGAATTATATTTGCTCAAGTTTTAATCATTTTAAGTATTCCCTATGCCTATTTAGTTTGGTATGGAAACAGCCGTAATTTAATTTTTCCAGAGACACATTCGGTCAGACCCTGGAAGTTGTTCATTTTGTTCAACTTAATAATCCTCATCGTATTTACATTAACGAAATTCTTTTTAACTGATCGTTATCCACTGGCGTTAGCAGTCACTTTGCTTTGTGTAGTGCCTTTTGCCTTGAACCAAATCTATGAACGCTGGCAAGCTAAACCCCGTAAAACTATAAAATCAAATCTAGGCTATATCTTTGTTGTACTATTATTGTTAGTCAATATATATGAGGGATTGACCAGCATAACCAACAAACATTATCTAAAAGATGCGGGTAACTGGATTGAGCAGAATGTAAGTGATGAAATGCTGCTTTATACTAATAACCTACTAATTGGTTTTTACAGTGGTGCGGGTAAAGATAAGCTGTTTGTTGAACCCTCAGTGAGGGATTTGATAAATCAATTCTATCGAGGAGAGTGGATTAATTTTGATTACTTGGCTTTGGAAGTAAAACCGGATCCGGAATTTCTTGGGCACCTGGAAAAAACTTTGTGGGTGGTGCCGGCGCAAGTTATCAAGGGTGAACGAGATCGCGAAGTTCGGATTTATAACATTAAAAAATATCGGGAACGACCAAACCAATAACTTGTACTTTAAAAAGTGAATACAGACTCATTAAAATCATCGCAACAAATGTTGCTCAAGCTTTACGATAAATCAATTTTGAAAAAAGCTAAATTTGCTGCCATTGAGAAATATTTGCCTGATTTAAATGATAAGACTTGCCTGGATATCGGTGCAGATAATGGGGTGATCAGTTACCTGCTAAGGCAAAAGGGTGGGCAATGGTATAGCGCTGATTTAGACGAACATGTGGTTTCATCGATTCAGAATATGGTGGGTAATAATGTGCTGCAAATAGATGGTGGCAAGACTGAATTTACCGACAATACCTTTGACTTAGTGGTGATTATCGATTTTCTTGAGCATATTCATACTGACAAGGAATTCATTGCTGAACTTTCCAGAATTATGAAGCCAGATGCCCAGTTGATTATCAATGTCCCACATTACAGACCTAAAGCCTGGGTCAGAAAGCTTAGATTGGCAATAGGTCTGACCGATGAAAAGCACGGTCATGTACGGCCAGGTTATGATCTACAAAGCCTTTCATCGCTGACGATGGGGAAATTTTCAATTCTTGAGCATCACACTTATTCAAAATTTTTTGTTGAACTTTACGATGCGCTAATAAGCTTTTTGTTCGAAAAAATTCAAAAAGATGGAGAATCGGCCAAAGGCACGGTTGTAACTGCTGAGGACATGTCAAAAAATCAAAAAAAATTCAAACTGTTCAGTTTGATTTACCCGTTCGTGTGGATTTTATCCAAACTGGATTTGTTATTGTTCTTTATGCCGGGTTATTCCATGATTGTCTTAGCGAGGAATAATTAAGCATTAACGATACTTCGTCCACCATCTACTTTGATGACTTGTCCGGTAATAAACGAGGCATCATTGATCAGAAATAATACAGTCTCGACTATAGCTTGAGTTCCTCCAACTTTTTGAAGGGGTGTTTTTTGTATTATGGTTTGCATGGATTCAAGGCCCTCATTTTCCACAGGTAATATTGCACCGGGTGCAACAGCATTTACACGAATATCAGGTGCGAATGATTCAGCCATGGAAAGGGTTAAATTTGTTAAAGTGGCTTTGCTGGCGGAATAGATCGGATAGTTTTTTAGCGGTCTGTCAGCATAGATGTCAGTGATATTAATAATGCTGCCCTGGCTTTGCTTAAGTAACTCATAACATTGCTGAGCCAGGAAAAAAGGAGCTGCCGCATTAACAGCCATTAATTCATGCCAATTTTTCTGAGAGGCCGTTTCAAATGGAGTAGGAAAGAATCCAGCAGCATTATTTATAAGTACATCCAACCGCCCAAAAGCATCAAAAACCGTATGATAGATTTCCTCATAAGTCTCAACTGATTGCAGATCAGCGCAAACCGAGATAGCTGAACCTGGACGTAGTTGATTACAATCAGTCAAAATTTCATTAGCCTGATTTTCAGAATGGTGATACTGAAATACGATATTCATTCCTTGTTGATGTAGAGTTTCAACTAAAGCTTTGCCAATACGTTTTGCGCCTCCAGTGATTAAGGCTGTTTTAGTTACTGACATGATTAGACTCTGATTTACTTTTTTTAATTGTTGCAATTTTACTGATTCGCAGTTTTTTAATTTCTTTGCCAATCTTGGGTCCAGCCGAGATTCTCGAATCAATATCCTTGGCTGTAATGGAATTAACCTCGGCAAAGATTCGTCTGAGTAAATCAGCCTGTGGATAAGGCTTATTTCTCAAGTCGCCACCTCGTCCCTGGCTGTCGGCCTGACACAGTAAAGCAAATTGCTCAACCTGTTCTTCTCGTCTGAAACCATCTAGTTTTTCAATCAATTTAAGAATTGTCTCGGCTCGCAATTCAAAGAAAAAATGCATTTGTAAATGATATTCACAACAAAGCGCTGCTATGTTTTTGATTTTGTTAGGAATGGGGTATTTTTGGGTCAACTGCGATAAAGGTTTTAATCCTTTTTTCTCGTGGCCGACATGCCTAGGCCACTGTGACCTGGGAGTAAGCGCTTTGCCCAAATCATGAATTAAAGCAGCAAAGCGTATACCCAAATCGTCGGTTAATTCTGCTGCTCGATCAACCACCATCATAGTGTGTATACCACTATCAATTTCAGGGTGATACTCGGGGCGTTGAGGAATACCAAACAATGCATCAACTTGTGGAAACAAAATTTTCAAGGCACCACACTGGCGTAAGGTTTCAAAATACAAAGACGGTTTATCAGTCAGTAATGCTTTTTCTGTTTCTTTCCAGATGCGCTCTGGGCTTAAGGTTGATATCTCGTTATTCGCAACTAACTCTTTCATTAAAACCATGGTTGAATCAGCGATGGAGAAATTAAATGGTGCGAACTGGGCTTTGAATCGGGCGACTCTGAGAACCCTCAGTGGGTCCTCAGAAAACGCCGTTGATACATGGCGCAATACTCGGTTTCTAATATCCTGCTGACCACCAAACGGATCTATAAACGTACCTTTAGAATTTTTTGCAATAGCGTTTATTGTTAAGTCACGACGCTGTAAATCTTCTTCCAGAGTGATTTGTGGGCTGGTATAAAACTCAAAACCGGTATGTCCTGGGGCGGTTTTGCGTTCTGTTCGAGCAAGTGCGTATTCTTGTTTGGTTTTCGGATGTAAAAAAACCGGAAAATCCTTGCCAACAACTTTGAACCCGAGTGATTCCATTTGTGCCACTGAACTTCCGACAACTACCCAGTCTCTCTCGATAGGACGCAAGCCAAGCAACTCATCACGTACCGCACCACCAACAAGATAACAATCTAATAAATCAAAATTTTCAGTCATCTTTAAACTATTTCAGGTATAACAACGGCCATGCGGGTTATTTTATCAGTAGTTTTGATGGTGACACTGATCTTAATAGGTGGTTGCCAATCTTTAGGTTATTATGCTCAATCAGTCAAGGGTCAGTGGCAGGTTATTCATAGTTCAAAGTCGATTGATAGTTGGTTGCAACGCTCAAACACATCAGCAGAACTTAGAGCAAAACTTGAGCAAGTCAAGTCAATCAGACAATTTGCCTCTACTCAGTTAAAGTTGCCAGACAACAAAAGTTACACTTATTATGCTGATTTAAAGCGGCCTTATGTGGTCTGGAATATTTTTGCCGCACCTGAATTATCGTTAGAGCCTTATCTTTGGTGTTACCCGATTATTGGCTGTCAGGCTTATCGGGGATATTTTTCCAAGCAGCCGGCTGTCGATTTAGCTCAGCAAATCAAAGCTAAGGGTTATGACGTTTCTGTTGGTGGGGTTAAGGCCTATTCAACCTTAGGCTGGTTCAACGACCCGGTTTTAAATACGTTTGTAAATTATTCACAGATTAATCTCGCCAGTTTGATTTTTCATGAACTTAGTCACCAAATAGTATATGTCAAAGGTGATACGGTCTTTAATGAATCCTTTGCAACATTGGTTGAAAATAAAGGTGTAGAGGTTTGGTTGAAGCAACAGGGAAAGACTGAGCAATTAGCGTGGTACCAACGAAATCAACAGTTTGAAAACATCGTGCTGGATTTAATTACTCGGTACAAAACCAAACTGACTGACTTATATCGTTCTGAACTCGAACAAGTCCTTAAGCTTGCGCAAAAGCAAGATCTTTTTGCTGAACTAAAACTTGAGTATCAAAAATTGAAAACTGATTTTGATTTTAAAAGCCCCTGGGACAAGTGGTTTGCCCAAGATTTAAATAATGCAAACTTAGTCGCTGTTGGAACGTATTACGACAAGGTCGATGAGTTTGAAAAATTATTTTATAAATCCGGGGAGGATTTTTCAGTTTTTTATGCTGAAGTTAAAAGACTGGCTAAATTAAAAAAGACTCAGCGGGATCAATACCTGGCTAGCCTAGATAATTTTTAATCGCATCAGTCAATGAGGTTTTTGATAGCTCGAAAGGCAATCCTGTCTTATCCGTGCAAATACTGTCTATTTGTAACGATTTAAAATTATCCCGGGTAAACGGTTTGCCGGGAACAAATTGTAAAGCGGTTGCCTGCAGTTTGGACAAACCCTGACTCAGGGGAATAATTTTCCGGCGTTTATCCATGGTTTTAGTAATAAGTTCAACAATTTCCAGCAACGTAAAAACATCAGGACCACATAAATTGTAGGTTTGTCCAGTAGTTTGAGAATCTGATATCGACTGTACAAAACATTCAGCAACATCGCTGACATAGATAGGTTGAAACCTCGATCTGGGACAGGCCAGGGGGAACACAAAAGGCGAAAGTTTAATAAGTTGAGCAAAGCGGTTGGTAAAACTATCCAGCGCACCAAAAATGACTGAAGGTCTGAAGATAGTGTAATCAAGCCCTGATTCTTCCACCACCTTTTCGGCTTGGGCTTTACTGATCAAATAATGACTAGGACCTCTTGCCGAAGCGTGTAAAGCACTCATTTGCAAAAAACGTTTAGCACCCACATTGGCAGCAGCCTGGCATAATGCTCTTGTGGTTTCCACATGGGCTTTAGTAAAGCCTTTACCGCTAAAACCCTTTTCATTAAGAATGCCAATGAGATTAATCAAGATATCATTGGGGTTGAATTTAGTTTCCAAATCTTCAACAGAGTAATCAGTTTGAGAGATTTTAAAATCTGTATGTGAAGACTCAGAACGGCTCAGCAGCACCACCGTGTAGCCCTGAGATTTTAGTTTATATGCGATTTCATGACCGACAAAGCCATTACCGCCGGCAATCCAGATCATGGGTTGTGTTTGTGGGTTATCCGGCATTGACTTTGGGCAATAGTTTGCTGATGCGCTGCATCTTATTGCCTAGTTGATGGTCGTAAACAGTCTTGAATTCGAGCACGTTTTTGACATAGCCACGAGTTTCCCTGAATGGAATATTTTCTATCCAGATATCAGCGTCCAGCCTTCTATTAGGCCGCCATTGTTTAGGACGTCTGGGGCCCGCATTGTAGGCAGCGGTAGCCATTGCATAGTGACCATTAAAAGTGTTTAGCATATCGCGTAAGTAAAATGAACCAGCGGCAATATTTTCCTTGGGTTTTAAAAGCCGGGACGAGTGATAGTTAGGTTTTTTTTGCTTTTTCCAGATTAATCTACCTGTGGCGGGCATAATTTGCATTAACCCCATCGCTCCAGCTGAGGAACGGACATCCTCCATAAATGCACTTTCTTGGCGCATGATGCCGTAAACATAGGCTTCGGGAAGTTTTTGCTTTTTAGCATTAGCAACTACGGTACTTTTGTGAATAACCGGAAAACGTAGATTCACATCGTCAAAATATCGGGCTTTGCCAGCCGTAATAATCGCCCGGTCGTGAAAATTCCAACTGGAGGCAATTTTTGCTGCGGCTTGTAATTGTGTATTGTCTAAATCCCGAATCGCCCATTGCCATTGACGTCGCATTTCGTTGACATCTTCGACATAATAGAGTTCTTTAGCTGCCTGGAAGGCCCGTGTGGATTCGAGTTCTTCTGTCGGCACAGTTATCGGATTGTTGTTCATTTGATAATCGCCATCAATTTTGTCTGCAGCCAAAAAGCTATAAAAATCACGTTCACCTGAAATTTGTTGAAAAATTTCTGTGGCCAGTTCTGCTTGACCGGTTTGCTCTAGAGCACGAGCCTGCCAGTAACGCCAATCCAAGGATGTTTTTTCTTCTTCCGTCAAGCGATCGAAAAAATTCAGTACATCTTGCCATTGTCCTTCTCGCAGAGCTGTGCGCATCGCCCATTCACGTACTTTTTCTTGATCAAATGAGGCTTTACGCATATAACTTGTTGCGTTGGGTTGATGATTAATTGCTGCGCGAAAACCAATGCCGGCAAAAACTTGGCGATCGAATTTTTTTAAAGAGGAATTAGCCGATTTCAGCTTCCCCCAGATTTGCACAGCTTTTGAAGGACTTTCTCGAGCAATTTGTTCCAGTCCGTCAGCAATAATCTTGCCCGCAAACTCGGTGCTGGAAAAACCGGTTGAGCTGAGTTTTTTTCTGGGATTTTTCCTGACTGTAATCCACAAATCGGTAATGGCTTGTTCTTTTTTGGACAAATAATTTTTAGCTAAGAAACTGGCTAGTCGATAACGGCTGCGGTTAATAGCGAGTTCGATGCGCTCCCATACTCGCTGATCAGTCAATTTTCCAGCCTTATTCCAGGTTTTAAAAACCGGATTGCAGCTATCCGGTCTGGAATTGGCGGTTAACCAGAGTTTCTCGATACGCTGGTCTTTTTCTGCTGAAATATTTTTAGAATTAATGGTGTTGTTAATAAAATGGCATTCCAGATCAATATTATTGGTATCTTTCTTATAAAACTGCTGAAATTTATTAACGTTATTTTGTTTTAAAAGTTTGTTTAAATATTTAGTGCGAACAGCATTACTTGTGTAAATATCTGCATTATTATCAAGAAAAGATTCTATAGTGTTGCTATTGAGGTGATCGAATCGTTTGAGAATATAATTCGATTCAAGAACTGGCTTTAAGCTATAGCCATCAATTTTTTTATAGAGTTTTCGGTATTTGTCGTAATCTGAGTTAGACAGGGCAGCTCTAGCTGACAAATAAGCTTCAGTCTGAGAGGCGAAAGCAAAATGAGTGACAAAACACAGTAGTATTATTACTGACAATACAATTCGCACTAGCTACTTACTCCGTATTTCTCTCTATATTGATGCATTTGAGTTAGATAATTTTTATATTTGTTATCACTGCTCAAATATTCTATCAATAAGTCCATGTTGACGACAGCATAAACCGGAATATTGTAACTTTGGTTGATTTGTTGGATGGCCGAAAGTTCGCTGTCCAGGGTTTTTTCCTGGCGATCCAAGCCGATTAACACACCAGCTACTTGAGCCTTGTTAGCCTCAATGATTTCAATTGACTCTCGGATTGAAATACCCGCGGTAATGACGTCATCAACGATAATTACTCGCCCATGTACTGGAGCCCCAACGAGTTGACCGCCTTCACCGTGATCTTTGATTTCTTTGCGGTTAAAGGCGTAGGGGACGGTCAAGTTATGATTAAGTGAAAATGCCATGGCTGTAGCCGCAGCAAGTGGAATACCTTTATAAGCCGGACCATAAAGCATAAAGTCACTTTCACCATGTTCGACTATTGTTTGGGCATAAAATCCAGCCAACTGGGCCAAACTCTGTCCGTCATTGAATAAGCCTGCATTGAAGAAATAAGGGCTGATACGCCCCGACTTGAGGGTAAATTCCCCAAATTTAAGTACTTCATTCTCGAGTGCAAAGCGTATAAATTTTTCCTGGTAGGCGAGCATGTGATTTAGTTGTTAATGGTTTATCATTGGATTCACAATTATATAGGACAACGTTTTGAAAATCGTATCACTAAACTTAAATGGAATTCGCGCAGCAGCGCGTAAGGGTATGTTTGATTGGATGGCTAAAAACAAGCCCGATGTACTGTGTTTTCAGGAAACCAAGGCTCAGCTGTGGCAACTCGAGGCAGAAGTATTTCATCCCAAGGGCTATTTTAATTATTTTCATGATGCCGAGAAAAAAGGTTACAGTGGTGTGGCGATTTATACAAGACATGAACCTGATAAGGTGACCAAAGGACTAGGCTGGGTGGATGTTGACTCCGAAGGTCGTTGGATACAAGCTGATTTCGGCAAATTAAGTGTGATTTCGCTTTATCTTCCTTCCGGTACTAGTGGTGATATCCGACAAGATTTTAAATATGATGTGATGGCTAGGTTGGAGCCTGTCCTGAAGAAAATGCGCCGCCAACGGCGCGAATTTATTATTTGCGGTGACTGGAATATCGCCCATAAAAAAATTGACATTAAAAATTGGCGATCTAATCAAAAAAATTCCGGTTTTCTGCCAGAAGAACGGGCTTGGATGGACTGGGTATTCGATGAAGCGGGTTATGTAGATGTATTTCGTTCTGTTGATCAGCGTGAAGAACAATACACCTGGTGGTCAAATCGAGGTCAAGCCTGGGCCAACAACACAGGTTGGCGAATTGATTATCATGTGGCCACGCCAAAAGTAGCAGCGATGGCCAAGTCAGCCAGTATTTACAAAGATGAACGCTTTTCAGATCATGCGCCCTTGACGATCAACTATGACCTCAATCTCTGAGCCACGACGATCATTTTTTGACTTAATCTCGATCTATCGGCACCCAAGAGTTCTAACGCTTTTATTCTTGGGTTTTTCAGCAGGATTACCTTTTTTACTGGTTTTTTCAACGCTTTCGGCCTGGCTAAGAACTGAAGATGTAAGTCGAAGCACGATTGGTTTTTTTAGTTGGATTGGAATTACTTATTCGATTAAGGTGTTTTGGGCGCCGATAGTTGATAGCGTTAATTTGCCGATACTAACACGTTGGCTGGGGCGTCGTCGCAGCTGGATGTTCCTGGCTCAAGCTGGTATTGCAATAGGTCTGATTTTAATTGCCTTTACTAACCCAAAAACTGAATTATTTTGGATCGCTGTTTTTGGACTATTAGTGGCATTCTCCTCTGCAACCCAAGATATCACCATTGATGCCTATCGTATTGAATCAGCACCGGTTGATTTACAAGGTGCTATGGCAGCTTCATATATTTTGGGATATCGATTAGCACTATTAATGGCCGGAGCCGGAGCATTGTATATCGCTGATATTACTAACTGGCCAAGCGCTTATTTGACTATGGCAGCACTTATGTCAATAGGCATAGTTACTACACTGTTAATCCATGAACCGGAAACGGCGAAGCTTGTTGAACAAGAGCAACTTAGAGTAGCCGCGGAAGTTAATCAAAAATATCCTTATTTCCCTAAGACAATTCGACGATTCATTGCCTGGTTTATTTCCTCTGTAATTAATCCGTTTGCTGATTTTTTTAAGCGTAACGGCTTATTAGCACTTGCCATACTCTTGTTCATCAGTGTTTTTCGTATTAGTGACATTACTATGGGGGTAATGGCGAACCCGTTTTATATTGATTTGGGATTTGATTTGAAGGAAATCGCAATTGTAACTAAATTTTTTGGCTTTTTTATGACGATTCTGGGTGCCGCGCTAGGAGGAATACTTGTTGTTCGATTTGGGCTTTATAAACCACTATTGTTAGGTGCTGTAATGGTGGTTTTGACTAATCTGTTATTTGCCTGGTTAGCAACAAGCACGCCGAATATTTATTGGCTGGCTGTCGTCATTAGTGCCGATAATATTAGCGGTGGAATTGCAGTGTCAGCGTTTATTGCATACTTGTCCAGCCTGACCAACACAACTTACACAGCAACCCAATATGCTTTATTTAGTTCATTGATGACTTTGCCGGCGAAATTTTTGGGGGGGTTCTCAGGTGTAATTGTCGATAACTTTGGGTATGTTAGCTTTTTTGCCTATGCAGCGGCCCTAGGCATTCCAGCAATTTTATTAATAATTTACCTGGCAACTAAGTTTGAAGCAAAATAATAAAAATTTGTCTTGAATAATTAACTAAAATTAGTTATTTTTTTAACAAGATTTAACAATGACAAGGTGTTAGGTCTTTTGTTTCTGGGGTATGATGTTGTGGGGTATATGCTAATTTGTCGTAAATCTGGATAGATACTGCATCAACATCTAGGTCTATTACACAATATTTTTTGAGGAGTTTGATCCTAATGATCAGATTTGTTGCATATTTTGTACTCAAGCTGTGGCTAGCTTTAGCCATTTGTGTACTGTTTTCAATTTCACAAGTCATTTCAGTTGTTCCAGATCCCTTTTTTGGCAAAATCGTTGATGTACATGCAGACGACGACGATGATGACGACGACGATGATGACGACGACGATGATGACGACGACGATGATGAGGTTGAGCGTGTAGAAGACCAGGTTGTCGCTAGATTGATCGACTCAAATTACATTGTGCCCTATGGCATGAAGATGAAAAAAATGAAGCAGTTTAAACGCTGCAAAAAGGAAAAGAAAAACGGCAAGAAAAAGAAAAAATGTGATACCCAGATGCAAGATTTTGATTTGGCCACGTTTAAAATCACTGACCCTTCAATGACTGTCGAGCAAGCAATTGAAGCACTGAATCAAACGGGTGACTATGTCTACGCAGAACCTGACTATATTATGCATGAATCAGCGATTCCCAATGATCCACTGTTTCCACAACAATGGGGTTTGAACTCAACTCATGAAACTGACCCCGATATCAGTGCACCAATGGCTTGGGATATTACCACTGGAGAGTCGGATGTGGTGGTGGCTATTATTGATGGAGGGGTTGATTACACTCACCCGGACTTGGCCGCCAATATGTGGACCAATGAAAATGAGATAGAGGGTGATGGTGTCGATAATGATTTAAATGGGATTGTAGATGATTATTATGGCTATGACGCACATAATGATGATGGAGATCCTATGGATGATAGAGGCCATGGCACGCATTTGGCAGGTATTATTGGTGCGGTAACGAATAATGGTATTGGCGTTGCGGGTGTGGCCTGGAATGCCAAGATGATGGCTGTTAAGTATCTGGATGAGAACGGCACTGGCAGCATCTCAGATGCCATTGATGCAATCAATTATGTGATTGATATGCACGATCGAGGTGTTAATGTAAAGATTACTAATAATAGTTGGGGAGGACGCACATTTAGTCAGGCATTGAGTGATGCAATCGCAGCGCTTGCAGACAAAGATATTCTTTTTGTCGCCTCTGCTGGCAATGATAGTCGGGATTTAGAGATTTTTCCTTATTATCCGGCTAGTTATCCGCAACCTAATATCTTGGTTGTTGGCATGCATGGCAACCTTAATCAGTTCCTTGCAGATTCCAATACTGGTCGATCAATCGTCGATATTTCGGCGCCTGGAGAAAATATCTTATCCACTGCACTAGTGACAGGAGCAAGCGTTTGTCAGGATACAAATGCAGACGGCTACAGCGAATGCACCGGTACTTCAATGTCGACAGCTTATACTTCAGGGGTGGCGGCATTGATCCAGTCTGTTTATCCTGATGATACATCGAGTGATATGATTAATCGTATTATCCGATCAAGCAAGCCCAGCATAGTAACGACTCGATTTGCGATTCCATGGACCGGGAAGTCAGCTACAGGAGAGATTGTAGACGCAGCAGGTGCATTAAATTACGACGGTTTGACTGTGTGGCCTGGGAAATTCTATATTGAAGTTGAAAGACCTTATGACTTACAGCAACCGATTCAAATTTCAGAGTCGATCGATGTTTCTTCATTATCAGATGGTTTACGTTCTTGGAATTTAACTCCGGATTCTGAATGGATAACTCCAAGTTTGGTCGGTGGAACAGTTTTTGCCGATCAAAATACAATAGTGAATCTAGATCTACAGTCAGAGTTTGATTTTGGTATCACTCATGGATCAATTGATTTAAGTGATTTAACTGAAGTCAATGATATTGAAGTTCCCATCACAATAAGAACACGTCTTGAAACATTAGGCTTAATAGAAAAAATATTGGATAGCCCCTACGCACTTGATGAGATGGGGTTTGCAGTAGAAATAGATGGTGATGTGGCAGTAATATCCGCTCCAGGAGAGGCAATTAATGCTGCATCTGGAGGGTCGGTATACGTATTCAGGCGTCAATCTGACCAAACTTGGACTCTTGAAGCTACGTTAGTTGGGTCGGGTAACGTTTCAGGTGACAGGTTTGGAACTGATGTTGCTATATCAGGAAACAGGATCGTTGTAGGTGCTGCGAGTAATGATAGTGTCGGTAATGCAGCTGGAGCAGCATATATCTTTGAATACGAAGATGGACAATGGTTCGAAAAGCAAAAATTAGTTCCCACCGGGCTTGATTTAGACAGTGACCTGTTCGGGGAAGCCGTTGCCATAGATGGGGATGTAATAGTTGTAGGAGCTCCAGAGGTTGCGATTACATTCAGACCTGGTGGTGCCGACAGAAGAGGGTCAGCATATATATTTAAATATCAACTTGATCAATGGCAACAACAAGCAAAATTACTGCATCCTGATACCACATTGAATCAATATGTAAGATTTGGTGCAGCTGTGGATGTGCAAGATTCCAAAGTTATCATTAGTTCGTTGTATCACCCTGACGAGAATTTAATTACCTCAAGAACTTCGGGTAGAGTGCATTCTTACAGTGACACAAGCGGAGAATGGATATTAGAACAAACCATCGTGCCTCCCGAGACAGGGGTTGAACTGTTTGGGTACCGTATTTCATTCAATGGCAATGAACTTGCTATTAGTGCTCCACATGCATCGAATGACTTGGGCATAAAAGTAGGCTCGGTATTTACTTATGACTTTATTGATGGTGCGTGGGTGGTTAATCAAAGACTATCACCCCCAGATATCGACAGAGACAATGTCAGTTTTGGGATTAGCATGGATATTGATCAGGATCGAATGGTTGCCGGTGCCACAAGCGATGGGATTAAGGCTATTAATTCCGGGTCTGCTTATGTATTTAAGAAGGTCAACGACCAATGGATTCCTGACGGACGACTGTTACCCGAATCCGCTTTTAGTTTTTCGCAATTGAATTACGGCCGGGATGTCGCAGTTTCCGAAAATATCGCTGTTGTTGGCTCTGGATTAAAAACGGCAGCGAATATTCCTACTACCGGTTATTTATATGAATTTCCTAACCCAAAAGCGTATCTTGAAACTATAACTGTCAATAACGTCGGGGCTGATTGGGTTCAAGTAGATTTACAAAATGAATACAAGTCAATGGTGGCAGTCTGTACCCCACATTATGTTAATAATATTTCTCCAGTTGTCATAAGAATGCAAAATGTTGGCGCCCAGAGTTTTGAAATCAAGCTGCAAAACCCTGGTGATATTGATCCCGTTTTTGCTGAAACTGTATATTGCATGGCAATTGAAGAAGGCATATGGTTATTATCTGATGGCCGCAAATTAGAAGCGCATAAAGTAACTAGCACGGTTACTGATAACGCAACAACTTGGGTTGGCCAACAACAATCTTATGGCCATGATTATTTATCTGCTAACCGCCCGATAATTTTTGGTCAAGTTATGTCGTTTAATGACGATAGATGGTCGACTTTTTGGAGCCGTGGAGCTAAGCGAACGAATCCGATATGGAAAAATGCTATTTATATAGGCAAACACGTTGGAGAGGATGTTGATACTCAAAGGCAAGATGAAACAATTGGCTATATTGTATTTGAAGAAGGTGAAGGTCAATTAGGTACTAATCAATATCAGGTTCAATTTACCAACGATCAAATTAAGCACATAGGGCAAGCCAACAACTTTGTTGACCTTGCATTTCAATCACTTCCAGAATTTGCTATCGTATCTGAATCTGGTATGGACGGAATAAATGGGTGGTTTAGTATTTTGGATGGATCAAATGCCTTGTCCATAGGGCGTTTAATCATAGCCGCTGATGAAGATCAGATTTTAGATAATGAGCGTAAACATATTACCGAGCATGTTTCTTTCTTTACAGCAGTCACACATCTAAATGTCGAATTGGAATCCTACCAAGAGTGATCATTAACTATAGGACTAAAAACTAATTGATAAAAATCATTCGTTAGTTGAAAGACCTGAAAAATTTTAAGAATATGACTATAAATTCTAAGACAAAGCCTAAATTAATATCTGTAACGGGGATTCCCTTCGACGACAATTCTTCATTCATGTTTGGTACTGCTCAAGCGCCAACTCCTATTCGTGAGGCATTGCACTCGCACTCATCAAATCTTACCGCAGAGAATGGAATTGATCTGGGCGAATCTGAGCAATGGCACGATTTGGGCGACTTGGATATTGATGATGATTACACTGCTTTCAAAGAAATCCAAGACCATATTTCAAAAATTATTAGCACCGAAAGCAAGGTGGTGAGCATTGGTGGTGATCATTCGATAACCTTCCCAATAGTCAAGGCTCACGCGGATGCTTATTTTGATTTGAATATACTCCATCTTGATGCCCACCCGGATTTATATGATTCACTGGATGGCAATCGTCACTCACACGCAAGTCCTTTTGCGCGTATTATGGAAAAAGGTTTAGTTAAGAGGTTGGTCCAAGTCGGAATTAGAACAAGCAACCCTCATCAACGTGAACAAGCAGATAAATTTGGTGTTGAAGTTTTTGAAATGAAAGACGGAATTCCAAGCGATTTGGAATTTGATGGACCGGTCTACTTGTCTGTTGATATGGACTGTCTCGATCCAGCGTTTGCACCAGGCGTGGCACATTACGAGCCTGGTGGTATGTCAACTCGGGAAGTGATTAATCTTATTCATCAATTCAAAGGCCAAATAGTTGGTGCAGACATTGTGGAATATAATCCAGCTCGCGATGTTAATGGTATAACAGCTATGGTTGCTGCAAAGTTTCTTAAGGAAATTGTTGCGCGAATGCTGGCCAGTCTATAAATCCGGGAATGTAAAATTCTATTCCATGCTTTTTAAGCATGAACCACTGGTAAGTCCATATGATAATATAGTTATTCCTGTAAGTGAGTAGATAGAGCAATGATGGTATTTGAAGTGCGATTTACAGGGGGTAGCAAATTTATCGGATTGTTAGTCGCTACAATCTTATTATTAATTAGTTTTTTTCCCATCTACAGTATTGCGGATGCCGGTCTGGATGAGTTTAACGCCGGAAACTACCAAAAAGCGTTGGAAATCTGGGACAACGAACTGCAAAAAGACCCTAACTCTGCTGAATTGAATTATAACCTTGCCATGCTATTTGACATGGGGTTAGGTATTGAAGTAGATGAATCGATGGCAAAAAAACATTATCTTAGAGCGGCTGAAAAAAACTATGCGCCGGCCATGTTTAAATTGGGAGTGATCATGGCTAAAGAAAATGATTATCCACAGGCTGCCAGGTGGTGGCTTAAAGCATCCAGTTCTGAATTGCCAGAGGCACAATATAATTTGGCCAAACTTTATCGAGATGGTCAGGGGGTTGAGAAGGATTTATATAAAGCAAAATTTTGGTTTAAAAAAGCAGCTGAGTCAGCGATGAAAAAATACGACTCACTTAATAGCCAATTGCTTCAACCTTCTGCTTCAAATTCTTAACTTCAAACCAATAATTATTGAAACTTTGCTGTGTAGTTACATTAAGCGATAAGCAAAATCAACTAATGGCCGATGAACCAACATAAAGGTCAGTTGAATTAAGATAAAAATGGCAATAGGCGATAAATCCAAGCCGCCAATAGCGGGAATTATACGTCGTGCTGGCGCCATCAAGGGTTCGGTAAATTGATATAAAGCCTTGATCACAGGTTGGTAGGGGTCAGGATTAACCCAACTTAAAATAACTCGGATCAAAAGCGTCCAGAATAAGATCGTCAAGATCACACTCAGAACATCAGCTACAGATAGAACCAAAAGGCCGGCTATATTAGCGCTTTGTCCAGCAAGATTAAATCTGAGAAAAAACTTAGCGAAAGTCAAAGCTAAAGCTAAGAATAGTGAGGATAGGTCAATATTACCAGTACTAGGTAGAATGGTTCGTAAAGGCTTTAAAAGCGGCGATGTAATTTTAACCAGAAACTGGGTAATTGGATTATGATAATCAACATCCATTGCCTGGAATAAAAACCGAAGTACTACTGCACCAATGTAGAGACTGAATAACGTATCGATTAAATACACCCCTGCATTGTTAAAATAACCATTGCCCATCTTGCTCTATCCTTTTGCTAATTCTTTTGACCGAATCGCAGCTTGTGAGACTGCCTTGTCGACTAAATCTAAAAAACCATGCTCCTTCAACACATTAACAGCTGCTTCTGTAGTACCGCCAGGCGATGTAACTTGTTGGCGCAGTGTAGCAAAATCATTATCGCTTTGGGCAGCAAGTTTAGCTGCACCGAGAGCAGTTTGCAGGGTAAGTGCTTTTGCTGTGTCGGCTTCTAATCCGTTCTTAAGTGCTGAATCGTAAATGGACTCCATTAGATAAAAAAAGTAAGCCGGACCACTACCTGACACAGCTGTCACGCTATCAATCAAATCTTCATTATCTAACCAAATACTGATACCTACAGCATTCATGATATTTGTAGCGATCTGTTGTTGTTGTGCCGAGGTGTTTACCGCGAATAGCCCGGATGCACCAGATTGGACCAACGCCGGAGTATTCGGCATAACCCGAACAAAGGCGGCACTTTCACGACCTATCCAGTTGAGAATTTGATGCGATTGAATGCCGGCTGCAATAGAAATGATCAATGGAGAGTTCAAAGTATAAGCGTCTTTCAAAGGCTCGACGATTCGTTGCATTAACTGTGGTTTGACTGCAAGAACCACCACATCGACCTTTTCAATTAGCGCTTGATTCGAGTCACAGATTTGGATCTCAAAATCCTTTTTGAGTTGATTTAATTTAACATGATCCGGGTCAGCAACATAAATCTCATAAGCCGAATCATCCACTAGCCCGCCGATAATACTGCTGGCCATGTTGCCGCCGCCAATAAATCCTAATTTAATTCCTGCCATGGGCCTGATTATAAGGTTTTTTGACTTAGACGTAATGGCGGGCACCGAATAGAGCAGTGCCGATGCGAATATGAGTTGCTCCTTCAGCAATAGCCGCCTGCATGTCATCTGTCATGCCCATTGAAAGGATGTCCAGATTGAGTCCAGTTTGGTTGACAGCTTCGAGTAATTTCCGCAATTGAGAGAACAATTGGCGCTGCTTTTCAAATGGGTTGTTAGGCGAGGGTATTGCCATCAATCCACGTAACTTAATATTTGGAAGCAGTGAGACTTGTTTGGCCAACTCGATCACTTCTTCAGGTGCCAGTCCTGATTTAGTTTGTTCTGCTTCAAGATTTACTTGTAAGCAAATATTCAGAGCAGGACTATCATCGGATCGTTGATCACTCAGACGTTTGGCGATTTTATATCGGTCAACACCGTGTGCCCAATCAAAATTATAAGCGATATCTTTAGTCTTATTACTCTGAATATGACCAATAAAATGCCACTCTAAATCCAGATCCTTCAATTCTTGTTGCTTTGCAATGGCTTCTTGCAAGTAATTTTCCCCAAAAGCCTGCTGTCCAAGACTAGCCATTTCACGAATCATCTCAGCGGGTTTGGTTTTGCTAACAGCTATTAAGTTAACAGAACCCGGCTCACGCTGATATTGAATTTCAGCTTGTGTAATTTTTTCCAGAATATTCTGATATCGTTGTGTTAAGTCAGTCATATAAAAGTTAGAAATTTATCAGCCCGATTTTATACTGAGCCAGGACTCAATAAATTTTCTATTTTAAATCAATAATGGAAGTTGAAAAGTTGTTAATGCGGTCATTAAAGATTACATGCCAAATTCCGGATTTATTAGCGTTCGCGTAAGGATGAGAATACCACGGGCTTGTCCCGGCTCTTCAACGCTATAACTCAATGCCGGGCTTGTCCCGGCTCATCAACACTATAACTCAATGCCGGGCTTGTCCGTGGATGAATGAGTGTATATAGATTGAACATCGTACCTTATAGAGGCGCTATGTTCATCGGATCAGCCCTAAAGGGCTGTTACGGTAAGTACCCCGGGTTTACACGGGTGAATCTATTACGATTATCACCTTAATAACTTAGGCTTGATAAACGACCTCACCGCCGATAATTGTGATAGTGACTTTGGTATTGAAGGTTTGATTAATAAAGGGTGTATTTTTACCGCGGCTGAGCATGTTATGCTCTGATAACGTCCATTTGCAATTGTCATCGAAAATACAAATATCAGCTCTTGCATCGATTGATAAATGCCCCACATCAATACCTGCGATCTGAGCTGGGCCTGTGGTAATCAAGTGTATGGCTTGACTCAGCGATAATTCGTTTTGCTTGACTAATTGGATTGTTAATGCCAGTAATGTTTCTAAACCGGAAATCCCTGGCTCGGATTCGGAGAAGGGGAGTAATTTCGCATCTTTACCATGTGGTTGATGGTCGGAACAAATAGCAGTGATGACACCAGTCTTAAGAGCATCTCGTAATGCTTGTCGGTCCTGCTTTGAGCGTAATGGCGGTTGAACGTGACAAAGTGTATTAAATAAACCAATGTCGTGTTCACTCAAATGCAAATGATGGGCAGTGACATCGGCGCTGACATTTACACCTTTTTCTTGTGCCTCAGATAGCATTGCCACAGCACGGCCGCTCGAAAGTTGACATAAGTGTGCTCTGGCACCGGTTGTTTCGATCAGAGACAAATCACGTGCTACACCAACGGTTTCAGCGGCTTCTGGAATAGCAGGCAAACCAAGTTCGGTACTGACAAAGCCTTCATGGACAACACCATTACCTGTCAGCCAAGGATCTTGTGGGTGTAAAAAAATGGGAATATCAAAGGTCGAGGCATACTGCATCGCACGGCGCATAACCAGGCTGTTCATCACTGGATTAAGCGCATTACTGACCCCAACACAGCCAGCATTGGCCAAGGCCCACATGTCGGTGAGGGCCTCACCTTTTAAGCCTTGAGTTAAAGCGCCAAGGGGATGAATAAATGTACGGCCAGTTTGCCAGGCGCGTTGTTGTACCATTTGTGCCATGGCCGGCGTATCAATAACAGGTTTGGTATCAGGGGGACATACGATGGTTGTGATACCCCCTTTAACGGCTGCTTGTGTTTCTGAATCTATAGTGGCCTTTTTTTCCAGTCCCGGCTCACGCAGTCTGGCCCTTAAATCTACCAGTCCCGGACAAACGATTTTTTCTGACGCGTCGATTGTTTGGTCAGCTGTAAATCCATCGGGTGGTTGTCCAACAGCCACGACAGTGCCATCGCTGACATATAAATTTTGATTTTCATCAATATTATTTGCAGGATCGACAAGATGTCCGTTAAGGATAGCGAGTTTCATGTCAGCCACTGCCTCCCATAATTGTGGCCATTACGGACATACGAATCGCGATACCATTCGTTACCTGAGGCAGAATCACTGAATGGTCGCCATCGGCAACCGATGATGCGATTTCCAGCCCGCGATTCATTGGACCAGGGTGCATCACAATAACATCGTCTTTGGCATGCTTGAGTTTATCTTCTGTCAAACCATAAAGCTGAAAATATTCCTGCTCACTTGGAATTAACTGGCCCTCCATGCGCTCGAGTTGCAGTCTTAACATCATCACCACATCAACATCCTCTATGCCTGGCTCAAGGCGGTGGTAAGGTTTCGCACCAAGTTTTTCGATGGCAGTAGGTATCAAGGTCTTCGGCCCAACCACACGAATGTCTTTGACACCAAGTGTTTTTAATGCATGAATTTGTGATCGAGCAACCCGTGAATGAAGAATATCGCCGACAATGGCCACCGATAGACCTTGAAATTGCTTTTTATGCTGGCGAATTGTAAACATGTCTAACATGGCTTGGGTTGGATGAGCATGACGGCCGTCACCGGCATTTATAATTCTCACTTCAGGCAAAACATGTTGAGCAATCAAGAAAGCCGCCCCGCTGGCCGAATCCCGGACCACGAACATGTCGGTTTTCATCGCTTCGATAGTTCGTATGGTATCCAGCAATGTTTCCCCTTTGGTTGTCGACATGCGCTTGGCATCTAGATTGATGACGTCTGCCGATAAGCGTTTGGCAGCAATTTCAAAAGTAGTGCGTGTCCGTGTGCTCGGTTCGAAAAACAGGTTTACTACTGTTTTACCACGCAATAACGGCGCCTTTCTGATTTCACGTTGGCCAAAGCTGATGAATGATTCAGCCGTATCTAAAATTTGAGTTAAGGTTTCCCTGGGAAGGTCTTCAATAGTGAGGAAATGCCGTAACCGGCCGTGGGAATCGAACTGAATATCAGTGAAGTTCATTAAAACCCGATTGTAACTCAGAGTAATTACTTAGCGTTAGTCATTTCGAGTGATAATTTCTCTGGGCCATTTAATTTGATATGCTGGTCTTTCTCAAGCTCAATTTTTTTACCGACAATATCAGCCTGAATGGGCAATTCACGCCCGCCGCGATCAATAAGTGCCACTAATGTAATTGAGTCAGGACGTGCATAATCAAAAATTTCATTCATGGCGGCTCGAATGGTTCGTCCAGTAAAAAGTACATCGTCGACGAGTATCACATCACGATTATGCATATCTGAGGGTAGATGAGAGCCTTTAACATTAGGCTGTAATCCAACTTTTTGATAATCGTCGCGATAAAACGTTATATCGATGGTGTTTACAGGTTCAGCCAATTCAAGCCGTTGATAAAGCTCATTAGCTAACCATACGCCGCCAGTGTGAATACCGATCAATAACGGACCTTTCAAGTCTTTGGATTTAATTTGCTCTGTAATCTTATCCAACAGTTGATAGACGTCAATATCACTCATTTCGATTTAAAAAACTTTCCAAAATTAATCTGGCTGCAATTTGATCACGCTTTGTTTGTAGCTTTTTACTTGCTCTTTGATCGCGATTCAAAGATTGGCGAATAAAGCTGTCTGCGTGATTAGAACTTAAACGCTCATCTTCATAGTCGACAGCAAGATTGTAACGATTCTTAAGTTGTTCGCCAAATAATCTAACTTGTTTACAGAACTCACTTTCTGATCCATCCATGTTTAACGGTAAACCTAATAGTAATAAGCTAGGTTGCCATTCGCTGATAATTTTATCTAGCACAGCCCAATTTGCAGCACCATCCTTTGAAGAAACTGTGGTTAATTCAGTTGCGGTTTTTACTGAATCATTACCTACAGCAAGGCCGATCTTCCTATGGCCATAATCAAAACTTAATATTGTTCGCAATCAGGCGTGACCAACTTGAGAGGAGATTTTGGCAATATCAATGCCAGCCAAGGCAGCTGCTTTGGTCCAGCGCTGTTCAATAGGAGTCTCAAACAGTATTTCGCGACTTGAGGGAACGATTAACCATGAATTTTCTTGAATTTCTGCTTCAAGCTGGCCCCCAATCCAACCAGCGTACCCAAGAACAAAGATGAATGAATCGGGTCCTTTGCCTTTGGATAATGCGTTAAGAATGTCTTTTGAGGTAGTGAGCCCCAAGGAGTCAGTAATTGGTAGCGTGTATTCCCAACTACCTAAATTTTCATGCAAAACCAGCCCCCGCTCTGATTGTACTGGCCCGCCGAAATGTACTACGTTTGAACAATCTATTCCTTTTTCCTCAAGGTCGAGTTGCACGAAAATCTCACGAACGGATAAATTTGTTGGTCGATTAATGACTACTCCTAATGCACCTTCTTCATTATGTTCACAGATCAGAGTTACGCTTCTTGAAAAGTTGACGTCTTCGAGTGAAGGCATGGCTAGCAGAAATTGATTGGTAAGAAAACCTCTAGTACTCATAATTGCATAATACAATTAAATTGTTACGTGGTTCAAGCAAATAGCCAATTCATAATATCAGCTGGCTAACAAAATCATTATCAGTCATTTATCATAATTATATAATGTTGTTTGATTTTAGGATTTGAACCCAATGAGTTTTAATTATAGTGATATAAAATTTCACAGGATGTTGGTCGCTGATCAAGCCAGATCCCAGTCCTATCAGGCAGCGATCAATCAGGTTGTACAGCAGGGCGATGTCGTTTTAGACATTGGTACCGGGAGTGGTTTGTTGGCGCTGTTGGCCGTAAAAGCTGGAGCAGCTAAAGTTTATGCAATAGAGAAAACAGATATTATTGAGTTGGCAAAACAATTAGCGGCCGAGAATTCATGTGCTGACAAAATTGAATTTATTAATGAAGATGCAGCAAAGGTTGAATTGCCTGAAAAAGTGGATGTTATTGTTTCAGAATTGATATCCAAAGCAGTTATAGGACAAAGGCACGAAGAGCTGATTCGCAGATTTCATCAACAATCGCTCAAGCTAGGTGGAAAAATAATTCCTGATAGGGTGACACTAAGAGTAGCACCTGTTTCATGTGAAGAAATTTATCTGCAAACCAAGTTTCCTACTGATTCCAGTTTAGGAGTTAAATTTGATGTTGCGAACAAATACTTACAAAACCATCCAATAGAGGGGCGTGTAAAAAGTGAGTATTTATTATCAAAATCCCAGATAGCTTATGACGTTGATTCATATGATATCAAAGCTAACCAATATCCTAATAAGCAACTAAAATTTTCTGTTGAAGATAAATCAATATTGCATGGTTTTGTTTGTTGGTTTGAGTCAGTATTGGCAGCTGATATTCATCTTGATAGCGGAATTCCGGGTCTAAAATCATGGGACAATTTATTTTTCTTCTTGCCCCATCCTGTTGAAGTTGACGAATCTGCGCAAATATATTTTACCCTGTTAGGCAAACAGATTAAGGATGAAACCTTTTGGTCGTGGAAGACACTGATTAAGGATCCGTGTGGTCATGACAGTGATTTGGAGTTCACCCAAAACAGTTTTGCCGCTAAAGTGATCAGTCCTGCTACATTGAGGGAAAAACAAATTCGCAATTGACAGTGGTGAATTGAAATAAATCTACTAATGAACGAATCTATTGTGCTTTGGAAAGGTTTGAGATGCCACCAGCTAACATTAATCCAACCAGAATATTCAAGGGAAATATCTCAATGATATTAATCGTTAGGCTGCAAAGAATAATGGTCAAGTACATTAATCTTAACTCTTTATGATGGATCATGGCTTTTATCAATAAACCATAGAATAACAAAAGGCCAACAAAACCTACCTGAATCATCAATAATAATGGTGTTGAATCAGTGTTTATTTTGATTGGTATTTGAGTGAACTCTGAAAATGGAATCCACGCTTGTATTTGTAACAGTAAATTTGTGCCAATCCCAATCCCTTGACCCATTAAGTAATCTCTTAAGGAAGGGTCTGTAGAAAAGTAATAGCTGAATTTATTCAAGCGTGACAGTAACGACGGTAATGAATCCCGGCCTTCAAAAAAATACAAGCTGGAGGCGATGAGAATTAATAATACTAAAATCCACAAGTTATTCAGATTGAGATGAGTATATTTTTCAATTGAATATAAACATACTACGATTAAAAACACGATGCTTGCGGTCATTGACCCACTTAGGATGATCAAAATTAGACAAGCGAGAGTAACTAAAACGAAGCAAAATACTTTTTGCCAATCACGGCAAAAAGTTAGATATAAGCCATAAACACAGACGACGTAGATGCCCAATGTATTGGGTTGAATCAGAAATCCAGACATTCTGATTTTGAATAATGACTGGGTATTAAATACTTGTAAAGCTCGAGATAACTCAATAGGAGCCATGAGTAACAAGATGCCAACCGAGCCCACAAGGCATTTTGATAAGAATTGCAGATCCTCATTCTCAATTTTAGAAAATAAAGCAATTAAAGCAATTAAAAACAAATTAAAACCAGCCGCTACCGGCTGCCAACCATAATTATAAAAAGTAGTAAGGCTGGCAACTACAAGTAAAAAACAGATAATGGCTTGGGTATTACTTAAATAAATTCTCGACTTAGACTTACTACAATAATAGATTGAAACTAGTACAAAAATAATAGCCGCAAAATACTTTAGTAATTTGAATAAGATCTGGTTGGGGAAAGGGTTGTAAACATGATCAAACAGTAATGACTTATATTCCCGGTATTCAGCTTTGAGTTCATTTTCAGTTTGTTCAGATCTCAGTCCAGGATTTTCATAATAAAATAGACTTTGCTCATAGATATCTTGTTTTTTTAGAATTAGATTTTGATAGCCTTGATTATCAGTAAATCCCACAAGCTTTGACCAGTAACCCATGCCATTTAAAATCGTGGCAACTACGGTAAAAATTAATACGTACCTAAGCATGAATCATGATACAAGTTAATGTTATTCCAGAATAAATAAAGGCGAGCAAGAATTATCCTATAGTTAAAAACCACCAGGAAATATAATTTATACAATTATCTAAAAATTAAAAATTTTTAATCTAATGCTACAAATTTTAACAAAGGGTATTGTAATCTTGAGAAAGATTCTAACTCATTGTTAATAAACGATAAATCACCCTCGTTGTATTGATATCATCAAATCAAGCCTATAATAATACCTAAAAACGGTAATATTACTGTTGCTGTTCATTTGACGCCCTGATTCCCGGATAAGAATCCTATAAAAGGGTTAAAAGCTGCACCGGCCAAGGGTTTCAGGGATAATCCCTGTTGCAATACAACTCACCTGGCAGGTGCAAGATAATGATACCTCAATCCGCTCCTAAAATTGATATTGATTTCACCGATGAACGGCTAACGAGCAACGCCGGATTGGTGTTTATCGGTCAACAAGCCAAGCACATGAAGGTGCCAGAGTTACTGGATACGAGGATTAAGGTCAAGCAGCGCAATCGCGGGTGCAATGATGCACAGATGTTACTGAGCCTGATTTATTCGTTTTGCACGGGCAATGGGTGTTTGTCGGATGTGGATGCCTTGAAAGCGGATCGGGTCGCGCAACAGCTATTAGGCTTAACCCAAGTCCCTGATTCACGGCGGTTGGGCGAATATTTATCGCGCTGCACGCCGGATGGACTGGATCAGTTATATACCATTATTCGCACCCTCACGCCGTCTATCATTGCACCGGTCATCGCTCATCACCGCGAACAGGACGGTTATATTCCCGTCTTTATGGACGGCAGTGCGATTGAGGTCACGGGCCGGTTATTTGAACAGGCCAATTGGGGGTTTACCGGTGAGGACCAATACTGGTTGCATGGGGTATTTATCGGCAGTGCCTGGGTCAGTGGCCGGTTACATCCTGGCGGCAGTACGGTCACCGGCGATTGGCGCGGTCAATTGGATCAGGATGTGTCGCCGTTGCTTGCGGATACCGATCAGGTCTGGCTACGGGTCGATAACAGCTATTACAACGGCCAACTGATTGAGTATTGCCAGGCCAAGGGCTGGGACTATTCCATCTCGGTCACGGATACCCGAAAGAAAACGCCTATCCTGGAGCAGTTGGAAGGCTTAGCCGATACGTGTTGGGCGGACATTGGTATGGAAGAATCAGCGATTTTTGCCTATTATCAACCAACGAATTGGACCGCTGAGCAAACTTATGTGGTCATTCGCCGGATGGAAGAAAACAAACAACAATTACTGGTGCCGATCTATACGGTCATCCTGGTGTCACGGGGCGATTTACCGCTAAAAGAACTCGTCAAACGGCATCGCGGCAAACAGGGCCAGGAAAACGCCTTTAAAGGCCCGCTGACGGATCTGGATTTACATCATCCGCCATGCCGATCCTTTATCGCCAATCAGGTCTTTTACGCCTGTGGCCAGATCGCCCAGTTGCTGCTGCGGGCGGTGCAATATCAACTGTTACCCGATATCGCCCGTCAACATGGTATTCGGCCCATTATCCGTTATCTGATTCGATCTTGTGCCCGGTTAGTGCAAACGGGCCGACGATTGAAACTGTATTTTGCCAAGACCGCATTCAGGCTGGACTGGATTTATCATGCCGCCTGCCAACTGGAATAACGCAGACCAACATCAATGATAAATTGGGCGGGTGGTAGCCTGCCGATGAGGCTGTATGACTCAATTTGCAGGATGGGGCCCCAAAGACAATAACTTGCCCATAAAACCACCCGTCAGATAACATTATTTATGACTTAACCTTGCTGTTGGATTTGAATTCGATAAATTCCAGAAAATTCCTGCTTTTTGTCGGTTTAACAGGGAATTAAGGATTTGACGTCCAAACACTAGTAAGAGTAGAGTTATAGTGTATGGGGTAGTGGTATAAATGAACCGTCGTAATTAACGACATAAAAAGACTATAGATAACCCGTTGTGCATTATTAAATAGCCTTTTTGATATGATTCAGTTCCAAGCCATGGGTTGAGTTATACAATTGGATGGCGGTAAAGGCGGTGATTTTGGCAAGTATCCGTGTACAAAAGCCGTTGCTGGTTTTAGCGTAGTTTCGTCGAATCATGAATTGGTCACACAGCTGAGAATACAGGGTTTCAATACGTTTACGTGCTTTTCTAAGCAGAGGACTAAAAGGCTTATAATCATATTGATTCGTTCGCTTGGGCACTTCAAGCTTAAGCCGGTGATGATCAAATAATTCAGTTTGAATGGCCTGGCTCAAATACCCTTTATCGCCGATTAGGATACAGTCTTGGAACTGGGTTTTGATGTCATTGAGATAATGAATATCATGAGTCGACGCTTTAGACAAATCAAAGGCTTTAATTACCCCATCAAGTGTACACACTGCATGCAGTTTATAACCAAAATAATGAGTATTTTGAGCGGCACAATAACCATAATCCGGAGCCGTATCCAACTCTTGTTGACAGACTTTGGATCGATTGGCCCGAGCCAGTTTGCACACTTCAACCGGCATGCTGTCAATGAGATGATCCGAATCAGTGTGCACTGGATATTTATGACGGTGACTCGGATCGTGCGGGTAGTATTGAAAATCCGGCCTATCCGGATGAGTCTGATGATCCGAATACCCCTAATGATGGATTAGCCACGGGATTCTTCCCGTTTGTAGTCTCAGCGGATGCGCTGGAAGAGAATGCGATTCCAGGTAATCCCGGTGATAACAGTATGGCTGGTACAGGCATATCGATTGGTGGACCGATAGCGATCAGTGTGACCCCGGAACCGCCTACGGTGCCTTACGGCGTGCCGTGTTGTCTTAATAATAACCCGTCTGGGAATCAGGAGTGGGAATTGTATCGAATTGCCGGTTCATCGAACCCGAACTGTCCGGATCCGACTGTGAATCCAACGGCCTACGATCCGGATGATCGTAGTGGTGAGCCAGGTGGTGAGAATGGTCCGGCCCCGGCTGCGGCGCCTGATGAAGTGGTGACGGATCTGGGAGTGGGTTTTCATAACATTACGTTGAATGGTATGGATCCGAATAACCTGAACTTTTTGAATGTATCAGCGGATGTGTTTGCCGGTGATGCGTTTGACTTTGGTGATGCACCGGATAGCTATAGCACGTCGATCTCAGCGGGGGGTCCTCAACATGATATTGACACGCGCTTGGTGATGGGCGCTGAGATTGATTTAGAGTTTGATGGATTACCTTCAGCTGCAGCCGATAGTGATGACAATGCGGTGTCGGATGATGAGGATGGTGTGGCGAGTTTCGCGGTATTAAATGAAGATGATACCGGGACGTATACGGTTGATGTCGTGGTGCGAAATGAGTTATCCGTGGCGGCGACGTTGAATGGTTGGATTGATTTCAATCAAAATGGCGTATTTGATACGCCGAGTGAGTTTGCTACGGCGGCGGTGGCTCCGGGGGCGACGAGTGTGGCGTTGTTATTCACGATTCCGGCTGACATAGGTGATGGAGTGACCTATGCCCGTTTTAGGCTTTCAAGTGATGGAGCGAGTATTGGTACCCCTGGGGGTGAGTCCATTGATGGGGAAGTTGAAGATTACACGCTTACCATCGATCCGGGCCAACAAGCGGATTTATGTGTTGTGATTCTTGACGAGGAAGCCATTGATAATGATATATCTACGATAGAACAAACCGCGGCATTCCATGGCGTTGAGCCAGACTGGTTGGTTAATGATAATAACCCGGTTGAAGTTGGTAATCCGTGGTTAAACTGGAATATTAACTTTCCTGGTGACATAGTGTTGATACCGTCAGGCCAGACTCAGGATGAAGGCTGGTTTTTCTTGCCAGAAAATCCACCTTGGTCTGTTGAGGATTTCGTGGCCGGAACAATTCCACAGGATCAGTTGGATAAAATCGATAATGTACAGCCACTAGATAATGATGATTTGATGGCCTTAGTAGGGCAAACATGTATTGCCATTGTTTATGACAGTGATATCAGTATCAACTATGACAATCCAATAAATGGCAACCTGCAAGGAGCAAGATATGGCAAGTTTGCCTTCACCGTATTAGAGGCACAGAATCCCAGTTTGCCTGAGTCAACTTCTTCAAGTAGCTTGAAAGATATGTTGATTAGAGTTGAGGGTACAAACGTTGGTGACCCAGGCGGTTCTTGCTCTGGCAATACAGCGGGCGAAGTTAAAGATAATTTTACCGATCAAGTTTACTCTAATAATGACGGTAATCGTAACTGGGCTTCAAACTGGGCAGAGAATGATAGTAGTGGTAGTCAGGCCACGGGCGGTAATGTGAAGATAACCAATGGCAAGCTGAGATTAAGGCGCCAGGATTCTGCAATACAGCGCGAAGTCGATTTGTGTGCCTCCAGTAATGCCACATTATCTTTCCGATATAAAATGTCAAATCGTGTTGATGCAGACGATGAAATTTCAGTTGAAGTGTCTTCTGATGGTGGTTCAAACTGGACGGTGTTAGAGCAAATTATCGGCAAAACTGGTTGGACCACGGCCAACTATGATATCTCTGCCTTTGCTACAGCAAATACCAGGGTAAGATTTCGTATTGGTGACAGTTACAACGACTCTGGCGAGTGGTTTATAGTTAATTGGCTGAGCATAACAAGCGATTGATTGCACAAACAAGGGTTTTGAACGTCCAATAAATTTTAGGCTAACAGGAAATAAAACCCTGTTAGCCTAATTTGATAAATCAATATGCAATGTAGCAGAAGATATATTTGAGTAGCAGAACGAACAAGGCTGTCCATTAAACTAATATTACTAGTATTACTAGTAAAAGAAAAAAGGGTGCTCAATTGAGCACCCTTTTTCTAAATTATAAATTCAATAATTAGTCTGGTTTTTTTGAGAAACATTAGTGCTTTATTAAAATCCGTCACTAATTGCAATTAATTCTTTATGATATTAATTAATTTTAATCTAGTGTAACAATTTTCTACAATTGTGATGTGTTGTGCTTGGATGTACTCAACCTATTGATAATAAAAGGATATATCTGTTTTTAGTTTACAATAAAGCCTCATTGCCAACTGTTTTACTAGAAAATGGTAATTTTTCACACCTTATTTATTTGACCTCAAAACACGATGAGGGTAGAGTTCTAGTGTATGGGGTAGTGGTATAAATTGAACGTTGTAGTCAGTGATATAATAAAGACTATAAATTTTAACTATTTCAGGGTTGTTAACTATTTCAGGGGGTTAATCATGAACCTAGTCAGAGCCACAGTCAGCTCATTTTTCGTTTATCTTTTTTTCATTTTATTTTCGTTTAGTGCAGTCGCTCAGACACAGATTGCACCGCCTTCAACACCGAATGGGTTTCCATCCAGTAATGCCGGTGACGGTGAGGTGTTGGTGGCCTCCCAGGGGTTGGCGAGTTTAGGCGCTCCGTCGATGGACGGCCAAGTCTTTAATGTCCATATTCGGGTGCCTATCGGGACGAGTGAACTTGAAATATCGTTGTTTGATCCGGATTTACACTCAGATCGTGGAGCGAGCCCGGCCTTTTGGGATTTTCCCACATTGAATGATCCGAGCTTACCGCCGGTTGTGTATGAAGAATTAGTGCGGTTTGAGTTATATCCTGATGTTGATATTGAGGGGAATATCAACTCCGATGAATTAATTGCCAGTTTTCTAGCGGACGTTAATTCCGATAACCAGTGGGTGGACTTTTTCCAAGGTTCGCCACATCCGATTGACGAGTTGGATCCTGCGTTTGATTTAGCGTGTCAAACCGGGGTGGGTGCACAGTTTTGTTTTTACCATTTAGTGGCACGCTGGGTCGAGGTTGATCCACCGCATGATGTCAAACCGAATGCGACAACGTTTCCGTTTCCTGGTCAAACGACGGGTAATGTACTGAATGGGTTTATCGTGGCCTCGAATGGTCTGCCCTTTTTAGCGGCGGGCAGTACGATTGGTATTATGGGCATGACTGAGGACAATCCTTCGTTTCCGGTCCCCCCAGCGGAAGCGCCTTCTACCGGTTATGACGGTACAATCAGTTTACGTGCGTTAATCGATGATCCGAATCAGTGTGCACTGGATATTTATGACGGTGACTCGGATCGTGCGGGTAGTATTGAAAATCCGGCCTATCCGGATGAGTCTGATGATCCGAATACCCCTAATGATGGATTAGCCACGGGATTCTTCCCGTTTGTAGTCTCAGCGGATGCGCTGGAAGAGAATGCGATTCCAGGTAATCCCGGTGATAACAGTATGGCTGGTACAGGCATATCGATTGGTGGACCGATAGCGATCAGTGTGACCCCGGAACCGCCTACGGTGCCTTACGGCGTGCCGTGTTGTCTTAATAATAACCCGTCTGGGAATCAGGAGTGGGAATTGTATCGAATTGCCGGTTCATCGAACCCGAACTGTCCGGATCCGACTGTGAATCCAACGGCCTACGATCCGGATGATCGTAGTGGTGAGCCAGGTGGTGAGAATGGTCCGGCCCCGGCTGCGGCGCCTGATGAAGTGGTGACGGATCTGGGAGTGGGTTTTCATAACATTACGTTGAATGGTATGGATCCGAATAACCTGAACTTTTTGAATGTATCAGCGGATGTGTTTGCCGGTGATGCGTTTGACTTTGGTGATGCACCGGATAGCTATAGCACGTCGATCTCAGCGGGGGGTCCTCAACATGATATTGACACGCGCTTGGTGATGGGCGCTGAGATTGATTTAGAGTTTGATGGATTACCTTCAGCTGCAGCCGATAGTGATGACAATGCGGTGTCGGATGATGAGGATGGTGTGGCGAGTTTCGCGGTATTAAATGAAGATGATACCGGGACGTATACGGTTGATGTCGTGGTGCGAAATGAGTTATCCGTGGCGGCGACGTTGAATGGTTGGATTGATTTCAATCAAAATGGCGTATTTGATACGCCGAGTGAGTTTGCTACGGCGGCGGTGGCTCCGGGGGCGACGAGTGTGGCGTTGTTATTCACGATTCCGGCTGACATAGGTGATGGAGTGACCTATGCCCGTTTTAGGCTTTCAAGTGATGGAGCGAGTATTGGTACCCCTGGGGGTGAGTCCATTGATGGGGAAGTTGAAGATTACACGCTTACTATCGATCCGGGCGATGATGAATGTATTCCTTGCAAAGGCATGAAAAATATTACATTTAAAATGTCTGACTGGGACGATTACGGTTCCTTCCAACGTGACCCGAATGAAACAGTTAGAGTGCGTGTTGGTGATTTATTAGGACAGTTTAGTGGCAATGATTTCAATGCCCCAATCTTATTTGAAGGAACGGTTCCTAACGGTGGAACAATAGAAATCACTAATATTCCAGAGCAATATCTGGGTATGCCATTGACGATTTCTGTTCAGAGTCCGGGTAATCACCCAACCGAGTGGGGGAAATCTCGTTTTTACCCTGACTGCGATCTTGAACTTTTGACTAAGTCAGGAGGTAGTTATATTGAGTTTAAAGTCATAGATTTTATGAAGAATAGCGAAGAAATCTGTGAATGTGTTGAGTGTGAAATTGGTCCAGCTAAGGTTACATTCAAAATTACCAATACTGGTGGTCGTGATGAACATGAAACGATAAGAGTTCGGGTTGGAAATCTTAGTGGTGAACTAAGCAATCCAGATGACACAGCCAATCCGGTGATTTTCTCAGGGCAAGTCGGCAATGGTGAAACGTTTATGGTTGAAATTCCTGCCGAGCATCGTGGTAAAACGTTGTCGATTACTGTGCAGGATGAAATTTCTCCTATAACTCATCATCCTAAGGAGTTTGTCAAAGCTAAGTTCCATGCGGACTGTGATCTCAAAATCGGTGATTTCTCAAGTCTTAACGGTTATCTAAAAGTTAAGGTCCATGATCTGGAAGGTGATACTGGGGAAATTTGTCCCAACGAATGCCCACCAGGTAGCACAGCAGGTCATGCCAAGGATTATTTCTCTTACAAATCCTATGACAATAATAATGGTGATAGAGATTGGAGTGGACCTTGGGAAGAAACCGATGCAGGTGGCAATGGCCCACATGGGGGTTATGTCAAAATCAAAAATGGCCTGCTTCGAATGACCAAAGAAGGCTCTAAGATCATGCGAGAGGTTGATGTATGTGCATCAACGGATGTCTGGTTGAAGTTTAAGTACAAAACTTCAAAGAAAGTTGACTGGGATGACCGTGTGGCAGTAGAGGTATCACCTGATGGTGGTTCAAACTGGCATCTAGTCAAGGAGTTCTCAGGTAAACAGTCTTACTGGAAGACATCTAGCCATGATATTTCTGAGTATGCTTCGGAGAACACTAAAGTTAGATTCCGTGTCAGTAATAAATACGGCGGATATGGCGAGTGGTTTTATGTGACTTGGATAATCGTTTCCAGTAATTAATTAACAATCAATTAGCAAAAAAGCCCGGGTTGATCCCGGGCTTTTTTTTGTGAATTGTCCGTTTATTAAATCGAATACATCGCTCATTTAGCCTTAAACTATGCAATCACGTTGCTTGATCATCAACAGTTCAAATGAATAAAAGATCTTAAATTTATGAGTGGTATTTGTGGAATAATAAATTTTGATCAGCGCCCGGTTGAGCGGGAATTGCTTGTTAGAATGGCAGGCAGAGCATCATATCGTGGAAAAGATGGTATTCACTATTATTTAAAAGGAGAGGTTGGTCTCGCCCATTTAGCATTACACACTACACCTGAATCAAAAGTAGAAACTCAACCCCTGGTTAATAAGGATCGGGGATTAGTTTTGGTTGCCGATGCGCGTGTTGACGATAGGAAATTCTTAATACAAAAACTAAAGGGCAAAATAAATCAACTGAGTAAAACGCCCACGGATGCTGAGCTAATCATGGCAGCATATATTGTTTGGGCTGAGCATTGCACCAAACATCTACTCGGTGATTTTGCATTTGTACTGTGGGATTCACATAATAGAAAATTGTACGCAGCCCGAGATAGGGCAGGCTGCCGAGGTTTTTATTATCGTTGGACTAACAATAGTTTTAGCTTTGCCACAGAAGCTTCACAATTACTTGCTGACAATTCTTATAGTCCTGTATTGAACCGTCATGTGATCGCCAGGGATTTAGTTTTGCCCGGTCATGGTGGTCGACACATGAGCTACTACCAAGGTATTGAAAAACTCGGCTCGGGTGAATACCTTAAAGTGAATTATGATCAACTTACCCAGACACAATATTACCGACCGGAACCAGGATCTACAATCAACTATCAAGATTCTAGAGAATATGCCGAACATTTCAGAGAATTATTGAACCAATGTGTAGGCGATAGATTACGTTGTGAAGGTCAGATTGGGCTTTTTTTAAGTGGAGGTTTAGACTCGGCTGCGATTGCAGCAATAGCTGGAGCCCAGATTACTAATAATCAATCAACTAACACAAAAAACATTAAATGCATAAACTGGACCTATGGTAATAACCACCAGGCGAATGAGAAAAACTATGCACAAGCCGTAGCGTCTAGATGGGGGTTAAGTTTGGAGGAATATAGCGTGTTAGATAATGCGCCTTTGTATAACTATCCAGAATATCAATTCCACCCTGATGAGCCATATAATAGCCCTATATCCTCCTTTTTTCATGCAACCTTAGAGCACTACTCTCAATATTCTAATTTTCCTAAGGTCTGGATGAATGGAATTAATGGTGATGCATTAATTGGTGGCCCAAACCCCTTTTACTTTTCCAGATTGATGAAAAAAGGCCAGATCATCAAAATGGTTCGCGAGTTATATCTGCAAAAACAAGCCTATAAGCTCAATTGGTTACAAGCTCTTTCATATTCTTATGTATCGCCATTAATACTACGTCCACTAAGACAAAGAGTACACCGCTGGCGTAAAGGAAGACGTGCTTATGCGCGTAATTGGATATCACCACAATTACTTGAACAAACAAAAACTTACGACTGGCTGATGAGTTTGCAAATGCCGGAATGGGTCGAAATCAACAATTCAGATTCGCAAATTAAAGATTCAGCGCTTGCTTTTCGTAGCCGCGTGTTAAATTGTAATGTGGGAGAACGGCTTAGAGTTTGGTTCGAGCGGAGTACCGCTCAATTCGGGGCTGAAAGTTGGAATCCCTGGGAAGATTCAAGATTAGCTGACTTTGTTCTTTCAATACCCCAAGATCAAATCGCACAAGGGCTGAATCACAAATTAATTTTGCGAAATAGCCTTGTTGATGTATTACCTGACGGCTTAGTCAACCGTAGAGAAGGTCGAACAGGCCCTGGTTTGTATTTAGAGCAAGGGTTTAGAAAAAATAGTGCGAAAGCTGTTGAGGAAATTACCAATACCATGAGATCTGAGCAACTGGGTATGATTAACAGTCGAATATTTAAGCACAATTTAGCGCTTTTTTTTCAAGACAGAGCGGCTTATGATAAAGCGGCCTGGATAACTTTGTCCCTTGAAATATGGTTACAACAACACAACTTTTAATATATACTAGCAGTATTGTAAGGTACGCAAGGTGTTAGTCATGAATGTATATAAAAAACAAAAAGATACGAAAACAGAACTGCCAAACGTTATGGTTGAGCAAGCACAAAACAAACAGGTTTATCATCAACCAAAATTGGTTCGTTATGGACGATTATCAGATGCCATTACTTATGGATATGGTATTGGTAACGAGGTTGACAGTTCGTTTGCTGTTTGATTTGTTTTTTTTGGGGTGTGTTTGTTTAATTCACTACTAATACCTTAAGTTATACAAGTAAAATGTTCACACTCAGCTTGGTTTATAGCAGTTCGGAATTTCGAAAAGATTTAATTACTTTGGCCTCGATATACTGACACTAAGCCTACCTAATACTAGAACTTACCTTGCCCAGGTACTCATTTTAGAAAAACGAACTCATTGATTAATCACATAAGTAAGAATTGATATTGGCTTGTCTATTGAGATCCGGCTCATCAAACAATGCGATATACAAGATTTATGGGCATCATTTAGCTACACCTTTTGAGTTTAATCATTTATTAATCAAAAACCACGAAGCAGCTGAAATTGATGTTTATTTCAGCATCGTAAATACCCCTCCTTTTGCAGATGACTGGCAAAATCTAAAACCTACTTTTGTAAAAACTATAAAGTTTAATAGCGGAAAAAAAACCGGAATGGTTTACCGCTTGGATGGTTATCATGTTATTTCTATATCCGAATTGGCGGATTATTATATTACCTTTGACCAGATTTATTGCCATCCCAAGCAAATTAAGGATTTTGCCTTAATAGAGTCCCGGTTGTTGACCTCTATATTGAGTTTTTGGCTTGAACTGACAGCGAGCAACCATGTTTTGCATGCCTCATGTGTCGATATAAAAGGTAAAGCCGTGGCTTTTTTGGCCGGAAGTAAAAGTGGCAAGAGTACATTAGCCGCTGCTTTTCATCAAAAAGGTTATCCACTGATGACTGATGACATATTAAACATTAGAAGTATAGAGACAGGGTTTTATGCATCGGCAGGTTATCCGGCAATGCATATGTGGTTCGAATCCGCCAAACACTTCGTTGGTTCTGAAACAAACAGATTGCCTACAATATCAAGTCAGACATCAAAACTACTCGTTCCGGTTTCTTCGTTTTCGAGCACACCATTTTCTAGTCATGATATTAAGCTTGATAGAATCTATTTGCCCATACGATCAACAGCAAAAACTGATAATCAAGTTAAAATTGAAAATGTATCAGCGGCAGATAGTTTATTTAAGCTTATGTCGAATTGTTTTCTTGCCGATGGTTATAGATCATTGGGTAAACAACTTGATAAATTAACAACTATTTCCATTCTGGCTGAAAAAATACCTGTTAAACGAATTTACTATCCTGACGGTTTTGAACATCTATCGAGTGTAGTCAGCGCTATCGTAGCTGACGTTGATTCTGGGGAGGTATAGTTTAGTATTTACCGAGAGTAAATTAATTATTTCAGTTATTAAGACTGGGTGGTGATAGTATTAAGATTACCCGAATAATATGCCTTGCAAAAGCAGGTAGAGGTTTATTGTCTTGATGTCATCAAAGACAAAAAGAAGCGCTGGTCAAGCAAGATTGAATCAATCAAGTTGGGTAGTGAATGTTGATACGGTACTTATCCAGCAACAACAGTATGAGTTATTGATTCTTTATGGGATTAAGGAGCAACAGTATTTAGGATTCTCCATTAAAAATCAGCTAGCAGTTGTAGATATTTATAATTTCTTGAACCAATATCTTTGTGTAAATGAAGTTCCTGATGTTATTTATTTTGCAGATATCTGTTATCCAGACGTATTACTCAATAAAGACTTAATAGCAGTAGATTGTGCTCCATTGCCCTCATTGGATAATGAACAAGCGCTCAAATCAGCTATATCACTATCAACCATTTTGTATAGGTATAAATTTCAATCGACAGATGAGTTGACATTTTTTCTACAGGATTTCAGGCTTCAAAAAAATCGGCTTACTGATACTCCATATACATCAGAATTACAAATGGGAGTTACTCAATTAACCAATAAGAATATATCCCCGGATATTTGTTTGATCCACCTGTTGAATTGGTTTAGTGACAGCAGGCTTGATAACGATCTGTTTGCCCCCATTGGGTCAGCGTATATCCATGCCGCTCTCGAAGCAATCGGATACTCGGTGCAAACGCTGCTATACCGGCACGATTCAAGCCAAAAAACAATCCCACTTGCGCTTAAAAAATCTAGCCCCAAAGTTATTGGCATTAGTTCTACAGGCCATGAAATTAATGAATTAAAAAACCTCTCGATTTCTCTCAAGAGTTTTTTTGAAGATGTTCCAATCATAGTAGGTGGCTATTGTTCACTGGATGCCAGTAACCTGTTTAAGGATAGTGCCATTGATGTCGTAGTCGTAGGTGAGGGAGAGCTAACTGTCTCAGAATTAGTGCCATTGTTATTGGCAGGAAAAAGCCTTGAAAAAGTTTCCGGAATTGTTTACCGAACCAAGGATGGGCAGATTAGGGCAAATCCCCCAAGGAGGAATATTGATGAGCTGGACATACTGCCTATGCCATCTTATCAAACCTACCCAAAATCAAGCGATATTTGTGTGGTCACCGCTTCCCGAGGTTGTCCGTATACCTGTACATATTGCGAGGTAAAGGACTTTTATACGACGCATAAGATCAGGCATCATAGCCCTAAATATATAAAAAATTTGTTAACCACTTTTCGAGCAGAAAATCCGAATTTTAATCATGTGTTTTTTTATGATGATGAATTTTTGCTTTATGCTGAGCATTTGAGTGGCCTTGGTTCAGTCTTAAAGGAGTTGAACATGCAGCTGACATTTCAAACACGAGTTAGAGATATTATTTCTCATCAGTCAGTTGTAAGAGACAATAAAGATCTGATTCGTCAGATTCAGTTGGGCGTGGAATCATTTTCTCAGTCACAACTTGATCGCTGGAAGAAAAAAACACAGGTTTCACATAACTATGAGGCTCTGGAAATTCTTTCGCGAATGAAAGTACCTTACACCCCCTTAATTATCTTAACAGATAGTCATACAACGCAAGTTGAATTAGAAGAAAATTGTGAAGGAATTTTGCAGATGCCGGAAAGTAGCTGGTGGGGAACAAATGAATCAGGCAAGCGTACTATGATTCAAATAAAGCCATTTAGACGGCCATTGAGATTGAATCGATTACTGGACTTCTATGGAGCGGTGGAAAGAAGTGAAAATACTACTTATCTTGAATCAGTCTGGTTATTTTTAAAATCGAGTCATAATGATTTTTGTGATTTATCTAAAATATATATGTGTGAATTAGCTGCGAGCAAACCAGGGAATCGTGACTTAACAGAGGAGATTTCAAGTTTACTGGATGAAAGAATCCGGCGAATACCACAAATTGCAGCTCACGCCTCAAAATTGAACACAGCCGATAAGATAATTGAATTTGGGATGGATCAAGCCGAGGATTATCGCAGAAAATTGAAAACACTCTCGTTTAAATGGTTCGCCGCTCAAAAATCAAAAGCATTAGTGAATAACACAGAAGATAACTACTCTTAAATAGAGTGTGATTATTCTGGTTTTTGCCCAGTACTATGGGGCTGCAGCTTTGATGAGAACCCTAATCAATCTATGAGTTAGGCTATCTCTACATCAAGACAAGAACAAACGGTTATACTCAACAGCAGATTATGGCGATCAAGAACTAATGAGATGCTCTATACGAGGCATAATTCGAATCAGCTAATTTTTGTTGCAGCACAACTGAATTAAAACATCCGTTTGCTTTCCTGAGAACCCACCCATCAAGAGCAGAAAATATAAAATGCTTATCTATTTTTTCAAAAAGAATGATGCCATCACATAATAAGGCTGCGGTATAACTAAAAGTACTATTTGTTGCTGTTATCAGAATATCTGCGTTCACAAGTTGAGCGTGGCTGCTGATCGCATCTTCATCCAGATGATAAACGATATTAAATCCCTCCAGTGATTTGAATTGATCTTGATTTCCTTGAGAAAATAAATGTAGCTCATAATTAAACTGCATTGTATCTAGAACATTTGTTAGCTGTTCTATTGTTTGTAAAACGTATTCAGTACCGGTGTACATAGGTTCGTGTTTAGTTGCAGATACATCACCACGGCGTACATGAATACAAATAAACATAACATTATCTGCTTTTTCAATTTTCGTCTTATTGTGCCAATATTTTCTTTTTATCGACGGCAAAGAGTTTTTGAATAATTGTGAGGTATCATCAAGTTTATAAATAACCGCTAATTGAATGTCTATATCGCCAAAATTAATACAATCTGTATTTGTTTGCGTGGTTAATGTTTCCTCATGACCCAAATTAAAATAATTTTCCCATGCTTTGGCCCATTCGTTCATCGGGCGATCGGCATGTGCAATATGATGAAATCGCGTATGTAGATATCCAAATCCATAAAACTGTGAAAAGCTAATAGCGTATATGACTGCTAAAGCTTGACCCCCAGGCCCCGCTTCTTTAGTTTGTTCTGAAGTGAGAGAAAACTTCAAGGGCACCCGTTTAAAGCTGAGCAAATGAATCAGATATCGTTTGATGAAATGATCAGTGCGTCCGTGGTAGGGAGATGCTCCAATTAATGGTTTGACTAAATTGGATAGACTTCGATAAAAAAAACCGATAATCGATAACAAGAAGATTTTATTAAATTGTGATTTGTACATTATATATAGAGACGATTATCAAATTCTCTGCCATCGTATCGTAGGTTTAGGTTAGTCAAAATTTCCTTCAACATTTGCACAGTTAAGCTTTGTATTTTTATTTACAATTTGGATAAATCAGTAGTAATAGTCAGTCATAAACCTTAAGGATTTTAATACATTATTGGTATCCGAATTTGATTTAAACTTAAATAATTAGGTGTAAAGTCAAGTACTTAGCATAGTTAATAAATATAATATTACAATAATGTAATATTTTTACTGTCAGTATCAATTATAGTTTTACAACGAGTTGGGTGAGTGAATTGTTAAATTTTGTAAAACGCAAAAATAATCTCCCCAAGTATTAAATAATCTAGTAAACTTCATTTTAGTCAGATAAATTCTGGTGTAATGTGAGGCTAGATGTAGTTTAATATATCTAGTAATTAGGCAAGTAAGTTAAAAAACAGTTAAAAGACAAGGGGTAACAACATGGCTTTTACGAGAGTGCTATCGTGTGTTGGTAGCGTTTTATTCTTTTTATTCACCTATTTATTCAGCTTCCAGGCTCATGCGCAATCTGATTGGATAGGTTGGCCAAGCGCAAGCGATACAGACGGTCGCTTTATGGCGATTACGGGGCCATTCTCGGCTATCAGTTACGCTGCACCAGAAATTCTCATAGGGATTCCTGCATCGGCAACAACATTTGATATCGAATTATTTGATGGAGATGCGGGCTTCCAACAAACAACCAGATATGATGTTAATTTCTTTACATCTGGGTATACCTATACGCTATACCGTGATCCTAATAGAGATGGCTCTGGGACAGATGTAGATTTAGTCAGAATAGATACTGATTTTGCGGATGACGCGTGGGATTCGTATGTGACGAATCATCCTGTTAACCCAGCAGCTCAAGGGGCAGGTGGCTTTTACTGGTATCGAATGGAGCTAGTCTATAATGGCGACCCGAATGCCGAACAATTCTTCAATGCCCTTAAATTACGTGTCAGATCAGATGCGACATCTTCGCCGATAGTTGGTGCGTTTGGAGATATCATCATTGGGGCATCCCCAATTAACTTCTTGCTTGATCCACCATTAAACTCGCCTGACAATACCTTTGACGGAGACTGGGTCTTTAATGTTCAAGTTCCAGCAGGCGTAGCGCCTCCGATTAATTTTTACGACTCCGATGCGGATTTTGCCGGAGACCTTGAAGGAGGAGTAGGTGCGCCAAATCCACCTGATGATAATGACGCACGTCCCGACTTTAGAATTTCTCCGAGTATTAGATACGAGCTTTTTGCGCCTAATGGCGAGCTAATCACCTTGAATACCGATCCTTCAGGGAACGTGGAAGAAGAGGTTTTTGTCTATGATCCACCTGTAGCTGTTCCGCCGGGTTTTTATGAATGGCATTGGTTTGGAATAGATGCCTCTAATGTCTTTATTTTAAGAACAGACTTTTTATTGATTCCCGTTCCAGAAGAGATTGCAGCAGCAGTAGGTAATTACGTCTGGGTCGACGAAAATGGCGATGGAATGCAGGATGCAGGCGAACCGGGGCTAGCAGGTGTTACCGTTATACTCAAAAATGCGGTTGGAGACACTGTTGGAACTCGAGTTACCGACGCTGATGGTAACTATATGTTTAATAATTTACCGCCAGGTGAGTATACAGTTGAAATTGACGCTACAACTTTACCGGCAGGTATAGCTCAAACAACGAATCCTGTTTTACCAGGTGCCGATTTTGGTAACCAAAGCTTGCCCTATACGGTTAATTTATCGCCGGGCGAAACAAACCTTACCGCGGATTTTGGTTATATTTGGGAAGATCCCAATGGCAATACTGGCACAGCAGCTTTGGGTGACAGAGTCTGGGCGGATACCAACGGTAATGGAATTCAAGATCCTTCTGAACCTGGTCTGGCAGGGGTAGAACTCACTATTTATAATGATTCTGATGGAAATGGTGTCATTGAACCTGGCGTAGATTCGCCATTTACCGCTGCTGTTGATCAAAATGGCTTTACTGGCACTGGTACTACAACAACTGAGTCAGACGGTAGTTATATCTTTTCCGAATTGCCAAATGATGCTTATATCGTGGTGGTTAATCCAGCAACAGTACCAACGGGTTATACCCAAACGGGTGACCCGGATGATTTTGGCAAACTGGCGGATAGTCCAGATAATCAATTAACAACGCCTATTGTTATGGAGCCAGGTGATGACTATCTGAATGTTGATTTTGGTTATCAGCCAGATACGTTATTAGATAACAGCATTGGTGATACTGTTTTTCTAGATGCTAATGCAAACGGTACGCAGGATGCTTCAGAGCTGGGCATCTCTGAAGTAACAATCGCTTTGTTAGATGATCAAGGTGGTCATGTCGCCTCTGATGTGACTGATGAAAACGGATTATATTTATTTGATGGCTTAGCCGATGGTACTTATACCGTTCAAATTGTTGATGCCAATGCAATATTATTAGGTTTAGAGCAATCTGCTGATCCTGATAGCATGTTAGATGGCATGAGTACAGTTACTGTTTCGGGTGGTATAGCGAATCTTGATCAGGATTTCGGCTATGTGCCAGATGGACACCAAACTGGTGATGGTTTATTAGGCGATACAATATTTTTTGATCGCAATGGTAATGGATTGCCAGATGACGGTGAGGGTATCGGTTTTGTCACTGTAGAATTGTATGACGTGACCGGTAGTTCATTACTTGATGTGACTCAAACGGCTCTTAACGGAAAATATTACTTCGGTAGTATTGCAGATATAGCCGCCTCTTATACAGTTAGAGTTGACATCACTACGCTTCCAGCCGGCTTAACAAACAGTGTTGATCCAGATGGTGGAAATGATAGCGAGTCAGTGATCAACCTTGGTGCTGATCCTGATGGCGTTAACGATGGAATTAATCTTGACCAAGATTTCGGTTACGTCAATGCCGCAGCTAGCGCTGGTTCTATTGGTGACCTAGTGTGGTTGGATGCTGATGCAGATGGTGTTAACGATGGCCTATTAGGTCCTGATGGTTTGGCCGGTACTAGCGATGATGAGCCTGGCATTGAGGGTGTAACCCTTGACTTGTATTATGATTTCAATGCTGATGGTGATATTGATGCAGGTGACCCAAGGATTGCCACCACAGTAACCGATGTTTCCGGGGCTTATTTATTCGATCAATTGCCTGCTGGCAGCTATGTGGTAGATGTTACAGACCAAGCTAATAGATTAGCTGGTTACTGGCATAGTCTTGGTGCAGCGGATACTAATGATAATAGTCAATCTGATCCTTATGCGGTGAGCTTATCTGAAGGTGAAAATATTGTAACCGCTGATTTTGGTTATTATGTTGAACTTGCAAGTATTGGTGATTTCGTCTGGTTTGATGCTAATGCCAATGGTATCCAAGATGCTGGCGAGCCTGGTTTACAAGGCATTGAAGTCACGCTAACAATCGATTATCAAAATGGTGATCAAACCGTTTTGACGACCCTTACTGACAACCTTGGTATCTACTCTTTCGATAACTTGTTGGCGGACGAAGATTATGATGGTGATGGTTCTAGTGATGAGCCAGTATTTACAATTACCGTAACAACACCGACTGGATTAGTGTCAAGCCCGATAGATGTGGGTAGCGATGACAATATTGATTCTGATAATCCTGCTGGAGAATTGGCGGATACCATACCAGGTCAAAATGATGACTCGAATGACTTTGGTTATTACGACTTAGGTTCCATAAGCGGTAATGTCAGTGAAGATACTGATCGTGATGGGACTATTGATGGACCGTTACCAGGTGTGACAGTCGAGTTGTTCGTAGATGAAACCGGGCCTCTTGGAGTTCCTGATGGCTTTCCGGACAGCGCAACCGCACTTCAAACTACGACCACTGGTCCTACTGGTGACTATACGTTTGATAACGTAGCTGCCGGTAATTATGTGGTTGTTCAAACAAACTTGCCAGGTTATGACTCGTTATCGGATGGTGATACCACTATTGATAATCCAAGTGGTGGTGATTTATCTAATCCTGATACTCTTGATGATATTATCCCGGTTACAGTTTTAGTTGATCCTACTGCCGCTGATCCAACAATGGCAGCAGAAGATGACGATGGCAATGATTTCGTCGATTCTCAACAATTAGTAGGCTTAGGTGACTTAGTCTGGTTTGACCACAACGCTGATGGGGTGCAAGATTTGCCTAGTGAAATAGGCGCATCTGGCATTGTAGTAAATCTACTTGACAGCGGCGGTGCACCACTTGATACAACAACAACCGATGGAACGGGTTTTTATGAGTTCACAGGTTTAGTTGCTGGTACTTACATGGTCGAAGTTGATCCTGCTTCTTTTACAACGGCAGTACAGCAAACTTATGATCTTGATGACGGTGTTACAACTACACCAGCGTCGCCTAACAAAGCGACTGTTTCGTTGACTCCGGGTGAGACTAACAACGATGTTGACTTTGGTTATCGTCCTTTAGGCACTATTGGCGACACGGTTTGGAATGACCTGGATGCCAGCGGTGATATCAATGGTTCTGAAACAGGTATCGCTGGTGTAACAGTTACCTTGACTGGACCTGTCAGTGACACTATGACGACGGACAGCAATGGTTTTTATGAGTTTACAGATCTTCCTGCAGGCAGTTACACAGTAACAGTGTCAGGCACACCATTAGATAATTTGCAACAAACTCATGACTTGGATGATCCTGTAACGACTAATCCTGTAACTCCAGATACTGCTGATGTTGATCTGGTATTAAATGCTACATCTGATGCACTCGTATCACGCGATGATGTGGATTTTGGTTATCGTGAACAAGGCAACATTACTGGTACAGTGACTGAGGATACAGATGGTGACGGTGCTGGAGATACACCTCAAGCAGGTGTGACTGTAACCTTGTACGAAGATTCCAATAGCAACGGTCAGTTTGATGCGGGTGAACCTCAAGTAGGGGCGCCGGCAACTACTGCTGCAGATGGTAGTTATTCGTTTACTAACGTCCCTGCAGGTGACTATGTTGTTGTTGAAGACACGCCAGCGGGTCTGAGTGATGTGAGTGATCAAGACAGCACTCCTGATGGTGACCCATTCGACGGTGACACTACTGTAGACGACCAGGTGGCCGTAACGATTGTTCCTGGTGAGACTGATACAGGTAATGATTTTGTCGATGAAAACCAAGGTTCTATCAGCGGTACAGTGACTGAAGACACAACAGGTGACGGTTTAGGTGACACGCCACAAGAGAACGTCACAGTAGAACTTTATCAAGACACTGATGCCGATGGTGAACCAGACGGTACAGCCATAGATTCAACTACAACGGCTGGTGATGGTAGTTATTCATTCGATAACTTATCTCCCGGAAACTATGTAGTGGTTGAAGTTCAGCCTGCTGATTTAGAAGACGTGAGCGATCAAGATGCTTCTCCTGATGGCGATCCATTTGATGGCGATACAACAGTAGATAATGAGATTGCATCAACAGTTGATCCTGGTGAGAATGATACTGATAATAATTTTGTCGATGTCGACCTAGGCAATATTACAGGTACGGTAACTGAGGATACTGATGGTGATGGTGTAGGGGATACACCTATCCAGGGTGTGCTTGTTGAATTGTTCGAAGATTCAAATGATAACGGTTTGTTTGATGCCGGCGAACCGTCTGTAGAAACAACAACAACCGGTGCTGATGGTAGCTATTCGTTTAATAACCTGGCGCCTGGCGATTATGTGGTGGTTGAAACCCAACCTGCGAATCTTGTTAGTGTTAGCGATCAAGATGAATCACCTGATGGCGATCCTTTTGATCCGGTAACAACCGTTGATGAGCAAATTGGCGTTCGATTGACCTCAGGTGAAACAGACTCGGACAACAACTTTGTCGAAGAGAACCAAGGCACTATTTCAGGTTCAGTGTTAGAAGACACGAATGGTGACGGTGTTGGTGATACTCCTCAAGTCGGTGTAACCGTTGAATTGTTTGACGATACCAACGGTAACGGCGTAGTTGATACAGGTGAAACAGTTGTAGATAGCACGACCACAGCCGCGGACGGTAGCTATCTATTTGAGAATGTCTCACCGGGTGACTATGTGGTTGTTCCAGTACAAAACCCTGACTTGGTTGATGTATTAGATCAAGATCAAGCACCAGATGGTGATGTGCCTCAAGATGATGACATAACTGTTGATAACAGCGTCGGTGTTGGTCTCGAGCCGGGTGAAGATGACACTGAAAATAACTTCGTTGATGAAAATCAAGGATCAATCAGTGGCTTTGTATTACTGGACAGCAACGGCGACGGTGCTGGTGATACGCCACAATCTGGTGTGACAGTTGAACTGTATGCAGACACTAATGGTGATGGAAATCCAGATGGTGCGGCGATTGATTCTACAACTACAGCTGGTGATGGCAGTTATTCATTTGATCCGGTCTCTCCAGGTCAATATGTTGTCGTTGAATTAACTCCAGCAGGCTTGACTGATGTCAGCGATGATGACGCAAGCCCAGAGGATAGTAGCCCGGCAGATAGCGGCACACCTGTGGATGATCAAATCCCTGTGACAGTACAACCTGGCGAAGCTGATGCCGATAACAACTTTGTCGATGTAGACCAAGGCGGTATCACTGGTAATGTCAGCGAGGATACGACTGGAGATGGAAATGTCGACACGCCGATTCCAGGTGTTGTGATTGAATGGTTCGTGGATTCAAATGCAGATGGTCAGCCCGATGGTGCAGCCATTGCGACTACTACCACAGGTGCTGATGGCAACTACAGCTTCCCTGGAGTAAATCCAGGCAACTATGTTGTGGTAGAAACACAACCTGCTGGTTTGAATAGCATCTTTGATGAAGATCAAACCCCAGATGGTGATCCATTTGACGGTGACGCTACAGTTGATAACCAAATAGCTGTCACGGTCACTTCAGGTGAGCTTGATGATGGTAATAACTTTGGTGAACAAGCACCTGCCAACATCGAAGGTCAAGTACTTGTCGACAACGACGGTGATGGAACTGGTGACACAGGCCTGGGCGGCGTAGAGATTACGTTGCAAGATAGCAGTGGTGCCACTGTCGGTAGCACAACAACTGCTGCTGACGGCTCGTATAGCTTCACTGATCTGGCTCCTGGTGACTACACAGTGGTTGAAACTCAACCAGCCGGTTATACCAGTGTGTCTGATAAAGATGAGCAACCAGATGGTGATCCACAAGATAGTAATACAGTGGTTGACGATCAAATTGGTGTTAATCTGATCCCAGGTGAGACTGATGCCGGTAATGATTTTGTTGAAGAATTACCGCAAACCTGTCCTGTTATTATCGACTTCGATACCGATGCCGATGGTAATAATCTGGCAGCTGGAACAATCATCGATGATGAGTACCAAGGTTTCGGTATTACAGTGACCACTAACGATCCGGCCAATCATCCTGCGATGATCTTTAACAGCTCGATTCCAACAGGCGGTGATAATGACCTGGGTACACCTAACCAAGACTTTAGTGGTCCTGGTGTCGGTGCAGGTGGCGCAATGGGTACACCTGGTGAGAATGCAATCGCTGAAGGTAACATTCTGATTATCTCTGAAGATGGTGATACAAACGATCCAGACGATAATGCAGCCGGTGGTACATTGATCGTCACATTTGACACGCCTTATGAAGTTGCTTCGGTGACCACGATCGATATCGAGAGCACAACGGAAACCTATGAAATTCGTGCCTACGATGCTGGTGGTGCCTTAATCACTACATCGACTATGCAAGGATTAGGCAATAATAGCCGTGAGGTGGTTAGTGTTGACGCTCAAAATGTAAGCAGGCTTGAAATTGAGACGAGTGGCAGCGGTGGTGTTGCCAATATCGATATTGTTTGCCCAGATGAGCCTTCAATCGATATTCGCAAGCAAGAAGAAGGTGAAGATAGTCGTATTTTTGAGCCTGGTGCTACAGTAGATTTCGAAATTGCTGTGACTAACACCGGTGCGGTTGACCTGATTAACGTTGAAGTTAGCGATCCACAGGTTCCTGCTTGTGACAACATAATCGGTAACTTAGCTGTTGGTCAAACAGTGACTTACACTTGTTCAGTGGTTCTTGATGGTGGTTCTTCTACATCAAAAACTTGGTTTGATGATTTCTCTCCCGCTTACTCTTATTCAGGTAATGACGGAGATACTAACTTCCTCGGTAGTTGGACTGAGAATGATCCTCAAGGTGGAGGTGCATCATCAGGTCGAGTCTTAGTGGGTAGTAACAACAAAATGTGGATGAACGACTATAACTATCCAGGTGGTTCAAACTTCAAACCGAGTGTTCAGCGTGCAGTTGATTTAAGCGATATGCAAACTGCGACCTTAAGTTTCGACTGGGTGACACACTCTGGTGTTGATAGCAACGATGCTGTAGCTCTTGAGGTATCAACGAATGGTGGTAGTTCATTCACAGAGATTGACAAGTTCTGGGGTGCGCAAACATCGACTAAGACTGAGTCATTCGATGTATCAGCCTATATCTCCAGCAATACAATCTTTAGATTCCGTGTGACTAACTACTACGGTGGTTCTAACGAAACCTTCAAAGTTGATAACTTCAAAATTGAAGCTTCAGGATCAGATGCACCGGAAGGCTTTGTCAACATTGCTTATGCAACGGGTGAAGCGGATGGTGTAACAGTCAACGATTTTGATCCGTCAGAAGTCATCGTAGATGAACCTGTTATTTGCGAATGCATCAATGGTCAAACTCAGGTAACACTTACGATAACTGATTGGGCATCTAATCGCGATACCAGTGAGCGTATCCGTGTCCGTGAAGGCGGCCTAGGCGGTGCGCTGCTTTACGATAGCAATAATGATGGTAATCCAGATCCCAGCGTACCTAACGGTGGTTCATTCACGTTTGATGTGAATAATCCTGGAACAACTATCGTAGTTACGGTTCAAGGTGACTTCCATCCTCATGAGTACGTAAAAGGAACTTTTGTGACCGACTGTGATCTAGAAATTGGTAACATGAGCGGTAATAGCTACATCACTTTTACAGTGACTGATCTAGTCGATGATAGTAGCAGCAATGGTGACTGTACCGACCCAGGTGATCCGGGTGATCCAGGTGATCCACCGAGCGGACCTAGCACTACTTTGGTTAACAAGAAAAGTGCACAGTGCTTAGATAATCATGATATAGATGTAAATAGCGATGTATATCAAGAAGCTTGTAATGGTTCCGATTATCAACAATGGGAATTTAGGCCTGTTGGAAATAAATATGAAATCGTTAACAAAGATAGTAATTTATGTTTAGATCTTGAGGGCAGCTCCCAAAGTAACGAAGCAAATGTGATGCAATACACTTGTAATCAAACATCAAACCAGCTTTGGGAAGTAGTTCCATATGGTGGCTATTATCAGGTGAAAGCAGACCATAGTGGTAAGTGCCTGGAAGCTGGATCTAATGGTCAAGATAGTGCTTATCAGTACACCTGTGATGGCTGGGCTGGTCAGCTTTGGACTTTGACTCCTCCGCAATAAACACTATTACAACTAATATAAAACCGGGGTCATTGACCCCGGTTTTTTTTAGGCTAAACTAATCTTCAATTTACTAAAGAGATTATTAACTTGTATAAAATTCCAGAAACCTCGGTAAACCAAAAAGTGGGTGATGAGCTGGTTATTCTTGACCTTGAAAGCGGTAAATACTTTGGTTTGGATGAAGTAGGAGCACGCATGGTTGACTTGTTGGCTGAACATGGCGAACCTGCTAAAGTGGTCGAAATTATGATCCAAGAGTATGATGCACCGGCTGATCAAATTGAAAGTGATTTGAAAAACTTAATTGATGAATTAATGAATAACAACCTGATTGTAGAAACAGATTGAACACATTACTTGCCTATAAGTTTAATTCCTCCAGTAACGATCCGGCGAATATAAAAATAAGGTAATAATAATTTATTAGTAGAATTATTTTGCTTTAAAATGAAATCACTCGGCGGTAATAAATATTCTTTTAACAACAAACACCGCTGCTTAAAATTAAAAACGTCCCAGTCTGATTTGAACTGATCAATCCTTGTCCACTGCTCAGCATTTAGTCGCTTAAATTCGATCTCGCTGAGCTGAATTCGTGATTGTTTCAGCCTGTCAAAAACATGCTGAGGTATTTCTGTCGCTAATGTATTTTTGCACAGTTCCAATAGATGTTTGATCAAAGGGTCAAGACGCTTGTGATTTGAGATTTCCAGTAATGAATCCCATTGTTGGTTAGAAAATTTGTTTGCGATTAAATGCAAATCGTAAACCCAGATTAAACGATCACGTTCATCACTACGATGCCCGAAATAATGAACAGTAAGATGTAAAAATGTATTTATCTCATCAAGTGTATAAAATGAAAAATCTGACCCAGAGAGAGTTATTTTACGTTCATAAAGCTTATTGAAATCGAATAGGTCAGCATAGGCATTACGATTCGAAATTTTCCAGTGGATATCATAGGCATGGGCAATGCCTAGATCAATTTGTCTGTATGTATTTTGATGACTGATTAACTTGCCAGAAATATTAGTGGATTTAATAAATCCATTAGCCAGTAATAATTGATTAATCTTATCCTTATCTTTTTGTTCGATCAGGATATCAGTATCCAAATGAGGTCTTTGGAACGGGTGTTGATAAAAGCTATGAGCAAGAGCCGCGCCTTTCAAAACCAAGCATTTGGTTTCAGCTTTAGCTAATAAATCCAAGAATTTTTGTAGATGTTTTGCTCGGTAAATTTCCTTTATATGGGTATCACGTCTGATTTTAGTTAAATGGTTTATCGTGTTTTTAGGTAAGAGGTTGGTTATTTCGTTTTGATCCATCAGGTCAATCAATAATGTTTCCAGGCCGTGCCGATGAAGAAATTGAATAAAATCATCCTGCAAATGGTGAGGAATATCTAGAGGTCCAAGATTAACCATTTTACCTGTCAATATGGCAATACAAAATTGACGCCAGTGGGCAGCTAGCTCAATTTGGTTTTGAACTGTGTCGTTCGTCATGAATATAAGTTAGAAAGTAAACATTTCTATGGTTGATTGCTTGATGAGCATGTTTGTTTTAGGTGTCAACATGATCTAAAATTGCCAGTTTTTCAGGGCTTATCTACACCCAGCTTAGTCAATCTGCTATTATCGCATGCAAAATTTTAAGTAGGCGATTTAAAGAGTAATAACATGTCTGAAAATCAAGCGATTGGTCGGCGTGAACTGGCAAATGCTATTCGAATTTTATCAGCAGATGCTGTTCAGACGGCGAAGTCAGGCCATCCCGGGATGCCCATGGGTATGGCCGATATTGCCCAGGTATTATGGTCAGATTATCTCAAACATAACCCTTCAGACCCAAAATGGGTGGATCGCGATCGTTTTGTCGTTTCAAATGGCCACGGTTCGATGCTCTTGTATAGCCTGTTGCACCTGTCGGGTTACGATTTGCCGATGCAGGAAATCAAAAATTTCCGTCAATTACACTCCAAAACGCCAGGACACCCAGAATATGCCATTACTCCAGGAGTAGAGACAACCACAGGTCCTTTAGGACAGGGAATCGCCAATGCAGTTGGTATGGCATTGGCGGAAAAGAATCTCGGTGAGAATTTTAATCAACAAGGGCATTGTATTGTTGATCATTACACCTATGTGTTTACGGGTGATGGTTGCTTGATGGAAGGCATTTCCCATGAGGTCTGTTCATTGGCTGGTACATTGGGTTTAGGCAAACTTATCGTTTTTTATGACGATAATGGCATTTCAATTGATGGTGAAGTCGATGGCTGGTTTACCGATGACACGCCCAAGCGATTTGAGTCCTATAATTGGCAGGTCATTCAAAATGTGGATGGGCACGATCCTGAAGCTGTCAAAGTGGCGATTGATCAAGCCAAAGTAAATCATAATCAACCTACACTTATTTGTTGTAAAACCGTGATCGGTTTTGGATCACCCAATAAATCCGGTAAAGAATCTTCTCATGGTTCACCACTTGGAGAAGATGAAATTGCTTTAGTGCGTGAAAAGCTTGATTGGTATCATGGGCCCTTTGAGATTCCAGATTCAGTTTATGCAGGTTGGTCAGCCACAGGAAAAGGCCAGCAAGCTCAAAGCGACTGGCAATCAAAATTTGAAGCTTATAAGACGGAATTTCCGGAATTGGCTTTAGAGTTTAAACGACGCACAAGTGGTCAATTACCAGATGATTGGGCGAATAAGGCAGATGGTGTTATCAATGATACCAATGAGAAGGCCGAGACTGCTGCTACTCGAAAAGCTTCCCAGTTTGCACTTAATGGTTTTGGACCGTTTCTACCGGAATTTATCGGTGGTTCGGCTGATTTAACGGGTTCGAATCACACCAATTGGAGCACCTGTAATCCAATCTCTAAAGATGATACCAGTGGTAATTACATTTATTACGGTGTGCGTGAGTTTGGCATGGTTGCCATCAACAATGGTATTGCCTTGCATGGTGGTTTTATACCTTATGGTGGAACCTTCCTGATGTTTTCAGAATATGCGCGCAATGCACTGCGAATGGCTGCATTGATGGGAATACAGAATATTAACGTTTTCACTCATGATTCCATTGGTTTGGGTGAGGACGGCCCGACTCATCAAGCAGTAGAGCAGGCCGCAACCTTAAGATTAATGCCCAATATGTCAGTCTGGCGGCCTTGTGATACCTTGGAATCCGCGGTGGCATGGCGCTATGCCGTTGAGCGTAAAGATGGTCCAACCAGTTTGTTGTTTTCCCGTCAGAATGCCAAGTTTGTGGAGCGAACAGCAGAGCAAATTACCGATATTAATAAAGGAGCATATGTCATCAGTGCTGCCAGCGAACCTCAAGCCGTAATTATCGGAACAGGGACGGAAGTTGGTTTAGCACTTGAAGCACAGCAGACACTTAAGGATGAAGGAATACAAGTCTCAGTTGTCTCAATGCCTTCAACTGATGTATTTGATGCGCAAGACGAAAGCTACCAGAACTCAGTATTACCAACAGATTTGCCAATCATATCAGTTGAAGCAGGTATTGCCGATTACTGGATTAAATACACTAAACATAGAAACAATGTTGTTGGCATTAACGGTTTTGGGGAGTCCGCACCCGGTAACGCGGTCTATGAATATCTCGGTATCACGACTGAAAATGTTGTAAATACCGTAAAGCAAGCGATAGCTTAAATCGCTATAATAACGGCCCATTTTGTAGGCTATATCAATCTTAACTTGAATCTGTGGAGAAACAGTGATGGCAATTAAAATTGCAATTAATGGCTTTGGACGTATTGGACGTAATGTTTGCCGAGCCTTGTTTGAATCTGGTCGCGGTGATGAATTTGACCTGGTAGCGATTAACGACCTGGGCGATGCTCAAACTAACGCTCATTTGCTGCAATATGATACAGCACATGGCAAGTTCGGCGGTGAGGTAAGTGTAGACGGTGATTACCTGACTGTAAATGGCGACAAAATGCGAGTCTTGGCAGAGCGTGATCCCGCTAAATTGCCTTGGGATGAATTGGGTGTCGATGTTGTGTTGGAATCAACCGGTTTTTTTGCTAGCAAAGAAAAAGCCAGTGCTCATATTGCGGGCGGCGCCAAAAAGGTTGTTATTTCAGCTCCTGGTGGCAGTGATGTTGATGCAACAATCGTTTATGGTGTTAACCATGATGTTCTAAAAGCTTCTGACACTGTTATTTCAAACGCCTCTTGCACCACTAACTGCTTAGCGCCATTAGTAAAGCCTCTACATGAAAAAATTGGTGTGGTCAGCGGTCTGATGAATACGATTCACTCATATACGAATGACCAAGTCCTGACCGATGTCTATCATTCAGATTTACGTCGTGCCCGTTCTGCCAGTCAAAACATGATTCCAACCAAAACGGGTGCCGCTGCTGCTGTAGGTTTAGTGTTACCTGATTTAAATGGTAAGTTGGATGGATTTTCAATTCGTGTGCCTACCATTAATGTTTCTCTGGTTGATTTAACCTTCCAGGCTGCACGTGAAACTACAGTTGACGAAGTACACAGTATTCTAAAAGAGGCAGCAGAAGGAGAACTCAAGGGTATTCTCGGCTATAACGAAGCACCATTAGTTTCTAGTGATTTCAATCATGATGCCCATTCTTCAACTTATGATGCGGGTATGACACGAGTTACTGAAGGTACGTTAGTTAAAGTGTGTGCCTGGTATGACAACGAGTGGGGCTTTTCTAACCGAATGTTAGATACGACTAAGGCCCTGGTTAACGCGGCTTAAATATTTTAGATCGGAGTCTATGGACTCCGATTTTTACTTTTTATGAATAAAGTCATTTCAATGAAGTCCTTAGCGCTTGATGGCAAACGGGTTCTAATTCGCCAGGATTTGAATGTGCCGATTGCTGATGGCAAAGTAACTAGCGACAAAAGAATTGTGGCTTCATTGCCAACTATTAAATCTGCGCTAGAGCAAAATGCAGCCGTCATGCTGATGTCACATCTGGGTCGTCCTACTGAGGGTGAATATGCTGAGGAATTTTCCTTACAACCCGTTGCGGATTGTTTATCTTCTCATTTGAGTCAACCAGTGCGACTTGTTAAAGGTTGGCTCAATGGCGTTGATGTGGCTGCTGGCCAGGTTGTACTATTAGAAAACGTTCGCTTTAATCCGGGCGAAAAGGCTAATGATGCCGATCTAGCTAAGAAAATGGCTAAGCTTTGTGACATTTTTGTGATGGATGCTTTCGGTACAGCCCATCGTGCTCAAGCCTCTACCCATGGTGTTGCGAAATTCGCCCCCCAAGCCTGTGCCGGTCCATTATTAACAGCGGAACTTGAAGCTTTAGACAAGGCTTTGAAAAATCCAGAATCGCCGGTTGTGGCGATCGTTGGTGGATCAAAAGTTTCAACCAAATTAACAGTATTGGAAACATTAAGCAGTAAAGTTGATCAACTTATTGTCGGTGGTGGTATCGCCAATACATTTATCGCTGCAGCGGGTTATTCGGTTGGTAAATCGCTTTATGAATCTGACTTGATTCCTCAAGCTAAAGCATTAATCGAAAATGCCAAAGTGAATAATTCAGACATCCCGATTCCAACTGACGTGGTGGTTGCCACTGAGTTTTCGGATCAGGCTGAGGCGATTATTAAGTCTGTAGATCAAGTTAGTAATGATGATCTAATCTTGGATATAGGTCCTGAAACCGCAGAAAAATATGCGGCGATGATGAAAACCGCAGGTACTATTGTCTGGAATGGGCCAGTGGGCGTGTTTGAGATACCTCAATTTGCTCAAGGTACTAAAACAATGTCCTTAGCAATCGCCGATAGCAACGCTTTTTCAATTGCGGGTGGGGGTGACACCTTGGCAGCTATTGACCAATTCAATCTTACCGATAAAATTTCCTATATCTCTACTGGAGGAGGTGCGTTCCTGGAGTTCCTGGAGGGAAAAACGCTTCCAGCGGTAGAGATACTGGAGCAAAGAACAACTGCCTGAGGAGATAACAACACAATGACTAATCCCTATCACACAGAATTTCGGCGTACTAAAATAATCGCTACACTAGGACCGGCTACTGATTCTGAAGGAATGATCTGTAAAATGATCGAACAGGGTATGAATGTCGCCCGTATTAATTTTTCTCATGGCAGCGCAGAAGAACAAATTGCCCGGGCTGAGATGGTCAGAAAGTGTGCGATTGAGCAAAAAAAATATGTAGGAATCTTAGCTGATTTACAAGGACCGAAAATTCGTATAGGCCGCTTTCAAGACGGCCAGATTGAACTTAATCAAGGTGATGAATTTGTGCTTGATGCAGAGCTTGATGAGGCCGCAGGAGACCAAAATCAAGTTAGCATTTCCTACAAAGAACTACCACGGGACGTTAAATCAGGAAACTTGTTATTTTTGGGTGATGGTGATATTTCGTTACGGGTAGAAAAAGTTCAAGGCTCTAAGATATTTACCAAGGTGGAGATGGCTGGGCCGTTGTCGAATAACAAGGGTATCAATTTACAAGGAGGTGGACTATCAGCACCTGCTTTGACCGATAAGGACCACAGGGATATAAGAACAGCCGGTGAAATGCATGCCGATTTTTTAGCATTGTCATTTGTTAGAAACGGTGTTGATATTCAAGTGGGAAGAGAATTATTCAAGGCCTCTGGCGGCAGCGGCAAGATGATCGCAAAAATTGAGCGTACCGAAGCGATTGAAAATATTGAAGATATCATTCAGGCAACTGATGCTGTGATGTTGGCTCGTGGTGATCTGGGTATTGAAATTGGAGATCATGAATTACCTGGTGTGCAAAAACGCATCATTAAGCAAGCCCGCGAACATAATAGAGTTGCTATTGTTGCCACTCAAATGATGCAGTCTATGGTTGATAGCCCAATTCCAACACGTGCAGAGGTGTTAGACGTAGCTAACGCAGTGATTGATGGCACTGATGCAGTAATGCTATCTGCTGAAACGGCTATCGGAAAGCATCCTGATAAAGTTATTAGTGCGATGAAACGCATTTGCCGTGGAGCAGAACAACACCGTTTGAGTGAAAATACCTTACAGCATTTTGGTGTAGAAGGAACATTTGCCCGGGTGGATGAAGCCATTGCCATGGCCAGTATGTTTGTCGCAAATCGATTTAATATAAGTGCGATTATTGCATTGACCGAATCTGGCGATACCGCAAAATGGTTGTCAAGGGTACTAGGCGACATACCGATTTATGCAGTATCTCGCCATATTTCAACCCACCGAAGAGTAACGCTTTTCGGTGGTGTGTTTCCCGTTAATCTTGATATTGGCGAATTTGCTGAAAAACAGGCCGATCAAGAAGTTGTTGATGAATTAGTACGACGCGGAATTATTCATCTTGGTGAGCGAATCATCATTACTAAAGGTGATCTCACGGGTGTTTCCGGTGGTACGAATGTAATGAAAGTTATTCAAGTTTAAGAAGTTATAGCAGGAGTTTAATAACGATGGATATAGAAGCTTTAAAACAAACCGCCCAGGCGATGGTAGCGCCGGGCAAAGGCGTTTTGGCTATGGATGAAAGTCATCCAACATGTGCCAAACGATTTGAAAAATTGGGTATTCCAACCACCGAGGATAAACGACGCGAATATCGTGATATGTTACTCACATCTCCAGGTATTGAAAACTATATTGCTGCGGCAATTTTGTTTGATGAAACCCTTCGTGACAATATGCTTTCTGGTGTGTCATTTGCGCAGCATTTGCAAAATTTGGGCATTGTTCCAGGCATTAAAGTTGATGCTGGAGCTAAAGCATTAGCTGGTCACCCTGGTGAAACAGTCACAGAAGGTTTAGACGGTTTACGAGATCGTTTAGCTGAATATTATGAACTGGGTGCCCGCTTTGCAAAGTGGCGCGCGGTTTATAACATTTCTGACACCACACCAAGCCCAGCAGCTAACATGGCTAATGCACACGGTTTGGCACGTTATGCAGCGCTTTGTCAGGAAGCCAACATTGTGCCTATTGTGGAGCCTGAAGTATTGATTAATGGTGACCATACGATTGAGCGCTCATTCGAAGCAACACAATCGGCACAGCAGTTAGTATTCGATCAATTACGAGAGCAAGGTGTAATCATGGAGGGTATTGTTTTGAAACCTTCAATGGTGACTTCAGGTCTTGATGCAACTGATAAAGCTGGCGTGCAGGAAGTCGCTGAACGAACAATCGAATGTTTGCTCAGCACAGTCCCCGCAGAAGTACCAGGCATTGCATTCTTATCGGGTGGTCAAACTGATGAAGAGGCAGCAGCTCATTTGAGTGCCATGAATTCATTGGGTAAAGATCTACCTTGGAATGTTACATTCTCCTACGGCCGCGCTTTACAACAAGCCGCGATGACAGCCTGGAATGGAAGTCCAGATAATGTTGAAGCAGGAAGAAAAGTTGCCGCACATCGTGCCCGTATGAATGGATTGGCATCTTTAGGTCAGTACAGTGAAGAGCTGGAAAAAGAAGCAGCTTGACATTAAGTTAATATCAAGAAAGGGCGGTTTGACCGCCCTTTTTCTATTTGGCAAACTGTAATTATGCAAAACTTACTCATCGTCTGTAATCTACCTTCACCCAACACAAAAAAACTTGCCGATGCAGTATTGGCTGGGGCAAAACACCCTGATGTCGAAGGGATAGAGATCAAATTCTCCGAACCACTAGACGCTAGTGCAGACGATGTGCTTTGGGCTAATGGCATCATTGTGGGTACCACCGAAAATTTCGGTTACATGAGCGGGCAGATTAAGGATTTTTTTGAGCGAATTTATTATCCCTGTTTAGAGCAAACACAGGGATTACCCTATAGCTTGTTTATTAAAGGCGGGTTGGATGGCACTGGCGCAACATTGTCAATGCAAAAAATCATAACCGGATTACGCTGGAAAGAAATCCATGAGCCACTGGTCATGAAAGGTGAGTTTCAGCAACAGTGGTTAGCAGATTGTGAGGAATTTGGTATGTATATGGCAGCAGGATTGGAAACGAAGATATTCTGAGTACCCGGTTTTGCGCCGGGGCATTAAATATTAGTACTCATACCCCGGCTAAATGCCGGGGTTTCAATGAGAAAGGAAGGAGTCGGATTTGGGAAATTCCGGATTGAATCCGGGGCTAATTAATCGTAGTAAATCACCACAAATCCATCGCCACGATAACCAGAGCGGTGTCCATAGTATTTTGAATGACGTTTAAATCGATGTCCATCTCGATATTTACGTTTGTATCCATAATGGTGAGGCTTATGGTAATAATGCCCATTATGGTAGTAATTGTTTCTATAACGATGTTTATATCCATAGCCATGATCACAATAAGGGGTATGATTGTGATGATAACTATGTGAATATTTATGGCGTTTTTTATAATGCTTGTGGTCGGCAAATGCAGTCTGAAAAGCAAAACCAATCACTAACGCCGTTGGTACAATCCACCTAAAAGCTGCTTTTATTTTAGAGTTCATAAGAAACCCTCGCAGTCTGAATGAAAGCACAGTTTAGTATGGCCTGGATGAAGGTTATATGAACCCGAAACTGAACAAACAAGCGGTCATCCTAACCGTAGTGAGACTATCCTTACGAGGAAAGTTTAGCCATTAGTTCGGCACCTTGACTTTTACTCATCGCCAACAAAGGCGGTCTGACATTAGTCCAGCGAGAATCACCTGACTGGATCGCAAGAATTTGCTTTTGTGCGGCAATCAAATCATAAGCTTGAACCTGTTGTCGGAAGGTTTTCACTTTTTCATGTGTTTGTAGAGCACCATCTTTATCATTGTCCACATATTGGCCAATGCTGCTTGCGATAGCTGCAGAATTCAAATTAGCGGTAGCAGAAATACAACCATTGGCGCCTAAGTCCAAAGCATCAATTAGCGGTAACTCTGAACCAGGGTAAACAATCAAAGATTCAATTTCCAACAGCGCTTTGGTATTTTCCCAATCGCCCGAACTGTCTTTGATGCCGACAATAATATCGGGAAATTGCTGGTGCAATGTTTTAACCACATCTACAGGAATCCCAACACCGGCAACTTGAGGAATATGGTAAAGATAAATTCTAAGGTCGGGATGATTGATTTCATTAATCAGTTGCGTGAAATAATTAACCAGCCCTTGATCAGATACCGATTTGATATAAAAAGGTGGCAAAGTCATCACTGCTGCACAGCCTAGTTTGATACATGTCCGGGACAATCGAGCCGTGTCTGCTACATTCGTTAATCCAGTACCAGGAATAAGCTGAGCAGGATCAACCCCTGCATCTACCATCTTTTGCAAAACTACAATTCGCTCATCTATACCAACTGAAAGCGCCTCGCCGGTTGTACCAAAGGGCGCCAATCCCACACAACCATTAGCAAGCAGGTGTTTAGCATGAGAGACATAAATATCCTCAGCAATTGAAAGATCCTCGTTAAACGGTGTTAAATTTGGCGCAACTACACCTTTGGGTAAACGATGTTTAGGCATACTCATTAGTCTTAACAGGTCTAAAGTTTAGCGAGTATAAATGAGTTGTAAGAGCAAGGTCGATATTTAAAATCCACCGTAAGTAGTTTTACACCACTTTTTTAATAATTCGGCTGTTTTGATTACTGGGCTATTGCTATTTTCATCGTCACGAAACACAGCATTCCAAGGTATCAGTATTCCGTCTTTACTAACCTTCATGGCAGCAATACGGCCGTTGATAACATGTGGTTTGATTGCCCAGCCAGCCAAAACACTTGTTCCTTGTCCCGCGGCGACCAGCTCGACAATTGCTTCCGGCACCTCCACTGTAGCTTTCCAGCGAGGATAATAACCTTCGAGACGAAATAATTGCGCAAATTCCCGATCTGGTTCAGGGATTTTGGTATAAGTAATGAATGCTTCATTCTCCAGATCCTTGGCAGCGACATATTTTTTTGCTGCTAATGAATGTGCAGGATGAGTGATGAACATCAAAGGATCTCGAAACAACAGGATTTCTTTGGTATTAGGTTTCGTTAAATTGCCGGAGACAATTGCCAAATCGACGTGACGATTTTTAAGTGCCACAAGTGGGTCTGTATCCACTGCAGTCATCACCTGAATTTCGATGCCTTTGCTATGGGCAGAAAAGAACTCCAAAAAATTCGGTAACCAGTGATAGGAGCTATAGGCTTCTATGGTGATTCTAACGACATGCTCGACACCGCTACTCATTTTTTGGACATCGGCCTCAACCAGTTCCAATTCTCGAATTAGTCTTTCACTGACTTGAGCCAGGTATTCAGCCGCTTCAGTCATGCGCAACCGTTTGTGTCGTCGTTCAAACAACTTAACACCTAGCCGTCGTTCTGCTTCATTAATGCGATGAGACAGTGCAGAGGGTGTTAAACCCAATTCTTCAGCAGCATTCGTGACTCGACCAGTCTTTGCAATGGTACTGATCATTTGTAGGTGACGAATCCCGAGTAGTGGTTTGGTCATGAAAATGGAGTACGAATGAATAAACTTGAGTATATCTTGAATGAAATTTATTCACAAAAACATGTAAATTATTTGATTGATTTTCATTAAAGCGTTTTTTAAAGTTGGTCAAGTAGTTAGGAGAATGAAGTAATGACTGCAGTACAGCAACTTCTCGAAGCCAAATTACCCACACAAGGACTGGCAGGCAGTTTTATTAACGGGCAGTGGCATTGGCCTGAGAGTAAAGAAAAACTAAAGATTGAGAATCCTTCTCGGCATGAAATTTTGACGCAGGTAGGGCTAGGTGGTGTTACAGAGATTGATCTTGCTGTTCAAGCTGCTGTAGATGCATTCACGTCATGGAAAACCATGGCAGGCGGTGAACGAGGTCGCATGTTGTCTGAATTAAGTCGACGTCTAACTGCTCATGCCGAGGAAATAGCTCGCTTATTAGCTGCCGAAACAGGGAATTGCATTAAAACCCAATCACGTGGTGAAGTTACAGGTGCCGCCGGTGTGTTCAATTATTATGGTGGTGTTGGTGTTGAGTTAAAGGGAGAAACATTGCCGTTAGGATCTGATGTTTTTTATTACACCACTCGTGAACCCGTTGGTGTAGTCGGTTCAATCATCCCATGGAATTCACCCTTACAACTAGGTGCAGTTAAAATCTCGATGGCGCTGATTACCGGGAATACATTGGTATTGAAACCAGCCGAGGATGCACCACTGGCTGTGTTGAGAATTGTCGAATTAGCTCAGGATATTTTTCCACCAGGTGTGTTAAATGTAGTGACAGGTATTGGTGAAGATGCCGGTTCGGCATTAGCTAATCATCCCGGTGTCGCTAAGCTATCTTTCACCGGTTCATCAGAAGTCGGTAAATTAATCGCGCATTCGGCTGCTGATCGCATTGCTAAAGTGACTTTGGAACTGGGCGGCAAAAGTCCTTGTATTGTTTTTCCCGATGCAGGCGAAGATAAGCATATAGATACCACAGTTACGGGAATCATTAATGCCATGCGTTTTGCTCGTCAAGGGCAATCTTGCACGGCCGGTTCCAGGTTGTTTTTGCATGAGTCAATTTGGGATAAAGTGATGCCAAGGGTGATTGAAAGTGTTGCCAAAATGAAAGTTGGCGATGCTTTGGATGAAAGCAGTGACATAGGTGCCGTGATCAATGCTGAACGTTATAACGAAATTCGCAACTATGTGCTGGAAGCTGAACAACAGGGGTGTGAGTTTTTAATTGGTGCAACGCCGCCGCCACAAGAAGAAATCAAAGGTTATTTTACTAATCCGGCTATCTTAAGTGGCCTGGATAATTCCTGGCGCATCGCCAGAGAAGAAGTGTTTGGGCCCATATTGGTTGCTATACCCTGGACTGATGAAGTAGAGGTAATTCAAATGGCTAATGACACGCATTATGGCCTAGCGGCGTTTGTTTTTTGTCACGATGCCACAACAGTTATGCGCGTGACTCGGCAGATAGACGCCGGCTGGATTCAGGTTAACCAAGGAGGTGGTCAGATTCCCGGCACTTCTTATGGTGGTACTAAGCAAAGTGGCATCGGCAGTGAGTATTCCATTGAGGGGGCATTGGAAGCTTATACCTACCGCAAGTGTATCACCATGGCGGTGTGTTAGAGTGAGTAAAGACCGTTTTGGAAATCCTATTGACCTGGAAGTCGGTTATGCCCGAGGTCAACACCTTCGCTCGAGTGCGGACGAAATTAGACGGCTCCGGCAGGCTCAATTCATAGCAGCTCAGTATGTCCGCAAAAACGGTCCGGACAGCATTGTTATATTTACCGGTAATTCGCGTTATTGTTCTCTCACGCCAACAGATCTATCCACATACTGTGAGGAATGGGTAGGGCCAGGATTATTCGATGATGAATTAAAGTCTGTCGCCATTGAGCATTTGGGAGGCAATGGATCTGAATCAGTCGCCGTGTTTAATCGCACCAGCGCCGGTATTATCGCCGTAGTGCTGGCTTTATCGAATGATCAGCCAGTGTTGTCATTTGTGCCTGAAGGAGATCGTTCCCATGCTTCCGTAATCCGTGGCTGTCATTTGGCTAATGTTGAGTTAGTAGAGGTCAGTGATCTGGTGCGAATGGTCGATGCCGTAACTATGTATCGGCCCAGTTTGGTAGTAATAACCACAGTAACTAGTTCACTGACCAAACTTGAAGACTAGGCGGCTGAAAGTGTAGTTGCAATAGCTAACCAAGTTGGTGCAACGGTTTTATTAGATGAAGCCTATGGCGCGAGACTTAGACCGGTCTTGCACCAAGGCAAAAAAGTTTACAGCTGGGAGCAGACCTGACTATTACCAATACCGATAAAGCCGGTTTGTCAGGGCCTAGGGCTGGTGTCATGGCAGGAGATGTACAGGCGCTTGTGAAGATTGCAGCAAAAGCTTCTGAGTTGGGTATGGAAGCACGTGCACCCATTGCTGCCGGGGCTTTACGTTCATTGCAAGGCTTTGATCCACAAATGTTGATCGATGAAGCGGCCGATGGTCAAAAAATAGCAGATGAATTGGCCCAGCGTTTGGGTCAAAACCGAGTGCAACGATCAGCCTTGGGCCCGATGATTGATGAACAGGATGTACTCGATTTGGTGCTGGAAAAATCAGGCCAGGATAATACCGTTATTGTTCCGGCCGAAGCCTCAGCCGCCGTTGGTATGCTGATGTTGCAAGATTGTGGTGTGCTTACCGTTAATACCCATGGACAGCCGGGAGGACGTGTTTCCGTGCGCCTAAAGCCCACACCAGGTGCCGTAAAACGTGTTGGTGGAGTTGAAATACTTGCTGATGCAGTAATCAAAGCCATAGATCAAGTGGCGGAAAATCTGAACGATAAGAAATGGTTCACCCGTATTTTATTCGGAGAAACAACATGACGGTAACAGCTCAGAAATTGTCACAACTTGACGACCGTCTGGATCGCTTGGTTAATATCGATATTGGTAATCGGGGCGTTGAGCATCTTTATCAAGCAGCGCGGGCACAGCAACAAGGCTCATTAGTGGGAGCAGCGGCAGATGCATTACTGGCTGTGCCCGAGGGAGGCACAGTGATTGTCACTACAGGATCTGTCTCACGTGCCTGGATTTCGCCTGAAATCGGTGAGAATGATGGACCATCCGGTGCTGCGGCAATTGTTCGTGCATTGGGACTAAGTAGACATGCAACTTGCATATTATTGGCCGAACAAGCCTTACTAAAACCAATCGAAGCGGTGACAACTGTAGCAGGTGCATGTGCAGTGCCGCTTGAAGCAGCACACATCGCTGCCCAAGACAAAAGTCAGTTAACTGTTGTCATGCAAGCCTACCCAACAGAAGATGATCAGGGCAAAGCCAAAGCGGTTGAATTGCTCGATACTTTGTCACCGGATTTGCTGTTTTCCACCGAACGCGTCGGGCGTAACGAAAATGGTATTTATTACAATATGCGCGGCCGTGACTATGGTATGGGCAGGGCTCGGATTGATTACCTATTTGACGAGGCATTGAATTGGAAGATTCCGGTTGTCGCTGTAGGTGACGGAGGTAATGAAATCGGCATGGGTAAGGTTGCCGATGCGGTACAAACTCATGTGCCTTATGGCGCCCGGGGTGATTGCCCTTGTGGTGGCGGAATCGGTGCAGTAACAAGTGCCGATGTGCTGGTGACTGCAGCCGTATCAAATTGGGGGTGCACGGCTATAGCCGCCGCTATGGCTGCTAGAACTGGTGATTCGAGATTGTTACACACGCCCGAATCAGAGGGAAGGTTGATCGAAACCATGGTTAGCCAGGGACTAATCAATTCCACCCATGGAATTGTCGATCCAAATGTGGATGGAATAGCCAAAACGACACATATTGCTGTTGCTGAGTTATGTCAGTCGATTGTAGGTGGTGTTTTGGACTAATCACTATGCAATCAATTTCGCTAAAGAAAAATTACTGTGACATCTAGGAGAGCAAGAAAACAAACGCCGTCCAGTTCTGGGCCGGTGGAAAAATTAATTCCATTGGGCGGGCGTTTTCGTCCGTTAACAGCGGTTCAATGTGATGAAATCGTTCAATCCGCATTAGCTATCCTTGAGCAAGTGGGTATGGCTACTCCTGAGAATTTTGCCACTAAAGCCTGTGAGCAAGGCGCTAAGCGCCGCGACGACGGACGTATAACTTTCCCCAAGGCTATGGTTGAAAGTGCCATAGCCAGGGCAGCTTCTAGTGTTGAGCTACCGGGATTTAACCTGGATCAAAGTATACAAATAGGCGGTGGTAATGTTCACATAGGCTCGGCAGGGGCAGCAGTTCAGGTATTAGATGCTGAAAAACTCGAATTCAGGGATTCAACATTAGATGATTTATACCGGCTGATGAGAATCTTGGGGGTGTGTGATCATATTCATTATGGCATCAGACCTGTCGTTGCACGTGATATGCAAAGCCCGTATGAATTGGATGTAAACACTGCTTTTGCTTGCTTGAAAGCCACTGATAAGCCTATTGGTGTTAGTTTTGATTCGGCTGATCATGTTGAGTCTGTTGTGCAATTATTTGATGTGGCCTTAGGTCAGCCAGGCAGATTTCAACGTCAACCGTTTTGTTTTGCAGTGATTGTGCATGCAGTTTCTCCGCTTCGCTATGCTGATGAAGGTATTCAAATCATGCAAGCAGCCATTGAGCAGGGGATGGCACTGCAAATTTGCACCGCCGCGCAGGCAGGAGCGACTAGCCCAGTGACACTGGCAGGTGCCCTGGCGCAAGGTTTGGCTGAAACGCTGGCCGGTTTAATGGTTGTTGATGTGATCAAGCCTGGCTTTCCTTGTATTTTTGCTTTTTTGCCTTTTATTTCAGATCTTCGTACCGGTGCGATGACTGGAGGTAGTGGCGAGTCGGCAGTGGCCAATGCTGCAGCCGCACAATTGTTACTTGATTTGGGTCTGCCATCAACCGTATCAGCTGGGATGACTGATGCCAAACTTGTCGATGCCCAATCGGGCTATGAAAAAGGTTATACCATTTCATTGGCCGCGCATGCCGGTGCCGACATGATCAATCTATCAGTCGGTATGCTAGGTTCAATCATGGCTGCTTCGCCAGAAGCGCTGGTGATCGACAATGATATGTGTGGTGCGATTTTGCGCAGTGTAAGAGGTGTGGAGTTTTCTACCGGAGCCATTGATTTGGATATGATTGAAAATGTAGTAACAGGACCGGGTCACTATTTAGGTGAAGCACAAACCCTTGAGTTAATGAAATCCGAGTACCAGTACCCCGAACTTGGCGACAGGCAGGCCATTGCCGATTGGGTAGAGGAAGGCGAAAAAACCATCTGGGACCGTGCGGTGGAACGAGTTAAAGAAATCGAACAACTTGGGCCTGCCGAGCACTTATCAGCTAAAGCTGAAGCAGCCATTCGTCAGGCTTTCCCCATTCATTTACCGGAAATAATCTAGGGCAATACGTGAAATCACACGCAAAAGTTGTTGTTATTGGTGGCGGTGCCGTTGGTGCTTCAATTTTGTATCACCTGGCCGAAGCAGGTATTAGCGATACTTTGCTGATTGAGAAAAATGAACTCACGTCCGGTTCAACCTGGCATGCGGCCGGTAACATTCCAACTTATGCCACCAGCTGGCTGGGCATGCGGGCCGGCAATTATGCCTGGCAAATTTATAGGGACTTGGCTGAAAAAGTCGGCAGCCCAATCACTTACCGGCACACTGGAGCATTTTGGCCGGCGCACACCAAGCAGCGAATTGAATTATTTCAGCATCTGGTCGGTGTTTCACAAAGTGCTGGTTTTGAGCTGGCTATACTGACACCCGCCGAAATGGAAGGTATGCATCCTTACTGGCAAGCTAACGATACGATATTAGGCGGTATTTATGATCCTTATGAGGGTGATATTGACCCGAGTCAGTTGACTCAAGCCTTAGCGAAAGGTGCTAGAGATAAAGGTGCAGAGATTGCCCGTTTTACGCTGGTGACGGCTATTTCCTGCAGTCCAACAGGCGAATGGAAAATTCAAACAGACAAGGGTGAAGTAACCGCTGAGATAGTGGTTAACGCGGCCGGTTTTTACGGGGAAAAGATTGCGGCCATGGTTGGTCAGCATCTGCCGGTGGTGACACTTGAGCATCAGTACTTGGTGACCGATCAACTCAAAGCACTGGAAGAAGATACAGATTTGTTCCCGTTAGTACGTGACCCAGATATACGTTTTTATTTGCGCCGTGAACGCAGTGCATTCCTATTTGGGTCTTATGCGCATGCAGGTCGCCCGGTTTGGCCTGAAGGTGCGCCGGACGAGGTAGCCCATTTTCTATTTCCTGATTCGGTCGATGATATTCTCGAAGTGCTGGAACAAACTATTGAACATGTGCCTTTGCTGGCGGAGGCGGGTGCACAACGCTTTGTTAATGGGCCTATCGCTTACTCACCCGATGCATTACCTCTCGTTGGGCCTGCAGTGGGATTACCCAATTTTTATCATGCCACGGGTGTTCAAATCGGCATTACTCACTCCGCTGCCATCGGTAAAGCCATGGCTGAGTGGATTGTTCAGGGAGAAACCGAATGGGATCTGGCAGCTTGGGATCCAAGGCGCTTCGATGATTGGGCCAGTTTTGATTATGCTCGTCAACGTGCGTCTGAGCTTTATGATTTGCAATACGCTATTCCTTATCCGCACCGAATCTTGCAAGCGGCAAGACCGGTAAAGACAACACCGTTATACCAAAACCTGGTAAATAAAGGGGCGGTCATGGGACAAATCGCTGGTTGGGAGCGAGCATTTTGGTTTGAACGCGATGATATTAAAAACACAGGTGAGTTAAGTTTTCATGGAGAACCTTGGCATGCTGCGGTTAAAGTAGAGTGTGAGAATGTCAGGGATCATGTTGGCATTATGGATCACGGAGGCTTTACTAAATTCACAGTTGAAGGCCCAGATGCAGAGCAATATTTATCTTATATATTTTGCTCCGCGGTACCGCCAGTCGGCAGGATCCGTCTCAGTTATTTGTTAACCCATAAGGGTCGAATCTGGTCTGAGGCCACTATCGCACGGATCAGCCAAGACAAGTTTCTGTTGTGCGGACCGACTTTGACCGACCTAAGAGACTTTGATTGGTTAACTCAACATAAGCCCGATAATTCGGATATCTCAGTTAGGCGTGGTTATCACCACGATGCTGCCTTAATGGTGATGGGGCCTGAATCGAGAGAACTGTTGTCAGCGCTGACCAACGCGGATTTATCAGCACAAGCAATGCCCTGGATGAGTGTGGCTGAAATTGAAATAGCCGGAGCTCAGGTAACCGCAATGCGGGTGTCCTATGTCGGCGAACTAGGTTGGGAATTACATTTGGCATCTAATGATCTGCAAGAGGTTTATGATGCTATCTGGCAACAAGGCCAACAACATAATATTTGCGATTTTGGTTCGTATGCTCTCAATGCCATGCGGATTGAAAAAGGTTATCACGGCTGGGGCAGTGATTTTGGCACGGAATACACCTTGTTTGATGCCGGCTTGGCACATTTTGCTAATCTAAATAAGGGAGAGTTTATCGGTCGCGATCAAGTTATAGAACAACAGCGGGTCGAACCCCAGTGGACTTTTATCGGGCTTGAACTATTGGAAACGGGTGCGGATGCAATCGCTTCTGATCCTGTTATCAAAGACGGTGAATGTAAAGGTTATGTAACTTCCAGCACCATGGGATTTAGAACCGGCAAACAACTTGCGTTGGCATTTGTTCACAACGGTATATTGCAGATAGGAGAAGAATGTGCGGTTAGAGTGCTCGGCGAGAGCAGAAATGCCGTACGGATTTCACCGCATGTCTATGATCCAGAAAATGAACGATTGAAAAGCTAAGTACAATCCATGGGGCTTTATATGAAGATAAATACATTAATGGCTAATTGTCTGATTCAAGTGCACTCTATAACGGGCTTGTCAGGAGAGCGATATAATTCCAAGCCCGTTTCAGCTTACATTCTGAATCGAAGTAGCAGCTTTTGAAATTAATGAGTAGTTAGAAATGTAGCAGGAATGTAAATATGGACATTGATCAAATTCATCGTCTAGACCGTGACTTCCATGTTCATGGACAGACCAACCTTCGCTCTCACAGCGAAACCGGACCAACGGCATTGGTGACTTCAGGTAACGGCGTACGAATTAAAACCGATGACGGTAGGGAGTTGATAGATGGTTTTTCCGGGTTAGGTTGCGTTTCATTGGGCTATCATAATGATCGCCTTGCCGAGGCTGCTAAAGCGCAAATGGATGTATTACCCTATGCACCAACGTTTTACGGACGCTCTCATCCTAATGTCGCTAAACTGGCTAAACGCCTGACTTCAATGGCGGCGGTGCCATTTGACAAGGCCATGTTCCAGTGTTCTGGATCTGAAGCCAATGATGCCATGATCAAATTTATTTGGGCAAGAAATGTGGCCCGTGGTGAACCACAGCGGCGTAAATTCATCTCCCGCTGGCGGGGATATTATGGCAACACGGTTGCGGCGGTTTCATTGTCTGGGCAACCTCATATGCACGCCAATTTTGGTTTGCCCATGGATGATTTTCTTAAAACAGAAACACCTAATTATTACCTAAATGCTTTTGATGGCGAAAGCGAGGAAGAGTTTTCACAACGTATGGCTGATGATTTTGAATGTGTCATTTTGCAAGCCGGTCCCGATAGTATTGCCGCATTTTTTGCTGAACCCATGCAATCAGGTGGCGGGGCAATTCGTCCTCCTCAAGGGTACTGGCCTGCTATGCAAGCTGTGATACGGAAGTACGGCATTCACTTTCATGTAGATGAAACGGTTTGTGGCTTTGGTCGCACCGGTTATATGTGGGGGGCTGAAGCATTCGGTTTAAAGCCAAGCAGCACAACTTGTGCTAAAGCACTGACCGCTGCTTTTTTTCCTATGTCAGCAATCATGTTCAAGCAGGATTTGTTTGATGACCTGATGAAAAACTCGGACCAGGCTGGAGTTTTGGGACATGGTTTTACTTATGCTGGTCATCCTGTTGGTGCAGCCGTTGCCTTGGAGGCTCTGGACATCTACGATGAAATTGATTTAGTTGGACATGTACGCAAAGTTTCTGAGCCTTTTCTAAAGGGATGCGAGGCCCTGTTGGATCATCCCTTAGTAGGTGACGTCAGGGGAATGGGCTTGTTTTGCGGCATTCAGTTGGTAAAACATAAACCCAAAAGAGAACTGTATGACCCGATCCTAAAAGTCGGCACCTTAGTGCAGGATTTAGCTCATGATAGGGGGCTGTATTTACGTTCGATTCCACCTGATCGAATAAGTTTTATGCCGCCTTTAATTATTAACGAAGATGAAATTAATGAAGCGGTTGCTATATTGAAGTCGGCTTTAGATGCGGCTTGGGAACAGTTGAAAAAAGCGACCTAACAATAAATATTTCTAGAACCTTGAATATCACTTGCCTATTTTATAGTAAACAGCACTGTCAACCTGGATACTGAATCAAGTTCAGCGCAGGCTTGATCCAGGATCTCGTAGGGACTGTTAATGCTTTAGTCTCTACCTATTCTCTGTTTAAATTAGCCGCTGACCCGAAAAGATTCTAGCCTGCGCCAGAATGATGAAACTTGTAATTTATTTATGACCCTAGTCAAACCCCAAAAAATCGATAAAATTCGGTTAGTTGTTGGCTCGCGATCTTGGAGTCAGCAATAGAAAAGCTAATCTCATCTCCAGGACGGCATTGAGCTAGCTTATTCAGGCTTAATCGTGTTACACAACCGAGTTTAGGATAGCCTCCAATCGAACCCGCATCTTTAAGTAATACAATGGGTTGTCCATCAGGCGGCACTTGAATACTGCCTAGCGCTACACCTTCTGAAATTATTCCTGATCCTGAATACTTTATTTTTTGCCCTTGAAGCTGACATCCCATGCGATCCATGCGGTGGCTGACTGTAAATGGATTTTGCAAGAAAGCTTGATGCTGATTTTGTTCAAAACGATCAAATTGATAACTAGGAATGAATTCTAATTTGGTTTGCTTTTTGTAATGCGGCAAGTACGAATTCGGAACACGTTTTTGGTTTAAGAAATAATCCTGGTTCTTGGTTGGCAACAGGTCGTTCTCTTGTAAAGCCTGACCATTCAAGCCACCCAGTCGCTCACGTGTGACCGTTGCACAACTGTCAAATACTGGTTCAATTTTAAATCCAGATCTGATGGCTAAATAGGCCCGCAAACCGGTTTTTGCAGAGCGAAAACTTAATTTGTCACCGACCTTAATAGGATGTGTTGACCAATTTTCTGCAGACTTGTTGTTGATAGTTAAATCCATATCAGCACCGCATATCGCAATCATGGTGTTGCAGTGTGATTCAAACACACAAAGACCAACGGTTAGTTCTATAGTTGCTGAATTGGCGGAATTACCTAATAAATGATTAGCCCAAAGAAATGCGTGTTCATCAATGGGTCCACCTATGGACAAGCCATTTTTACGTTGCCCATAACGCCCCCAGTCTTGGATAGTAGATAAGACACCCGGCTTTATTACCTTTAGACCCATCACAGCTCGCCGCCTAGGGATAAATATTCTTCTCTGCTTATTGGCTGAAATTTAATTCGATCACCAATTTGGTAGGGTTGGGGAGGGTTATTCTTCGGGTCAAACAGTTTCATCGGTGAGCGTCCCAATAATCGCCAACCACCAGGTGTTTTTTCAGGGTAAACGGCGGTTTGCTTCTCGGTAATTGCAACCGATCCTTTCGGAACTTTGGTTCGAGGGGTGTCTAAACGCGGTAACCGTAAACGTTCATCGACAATTCCCATAAAAGCATAACCTGGCATAAATCCCAGAGCAAAAACGGTATATTTTGGCCCACTGTGAAGTTGAATAACTTCATCGATAGACATGCCAATTGTATTGGCAGTATCTTCAAGATCTAACCCGCTTTCAGGTGAATAGTAAACCGGGATTTCAATTAAGCGGGTTTGGGTTTCAACAGTTTTTTTCTCAGACTGATGAATGACAGGATTGATTTTTTCTATTAGTGCCTCAGCAGTAATCAAAACCGGATTAAACGAAATCAACACACTGGTATAGGAAGGGGTTAAGTCGATGATCTCATCTTGCCAATCATTGAGTTGATGAACAACAAAGGCAATCTGAGTGGGTAACTGTATGTCTATTTCATCACTGAAATAAACAATTAGAGTCGACTCGTTAACGATTTCAATCTTGGGAAAGTCGGGCACTTACGAGGCTTTATATTTTGTGCAAGAGTTGATTGATTTTTGCAGCCGCTTCGATCGAAGCAGGATTATCGCCATGTATACAGATTGAATCGGCATGAATCTCGATTTTTTCACCACCACGGTTGATCACAAAACCTTCACACATATTTTCGACTTGCTGAGTAATTAAAGCCGGATCGCTATGAACAGAATTTTCAATACTCCTGGGCGTTAGTTGTCCATCATAGTCATAAAGCCGATCAGCGAAAGCTTCATATAATAATTCTACGCCGATGTTTTCTGCCATGTTAGTGTGTTCCTGCCAGCGTGGTGTCGTAACAATCATGAGCTTGATATTGCGGTCATAATCGGCAATAGCCTGCATAATAGTCTGAATCAGCTCATCGTCACGCATCATATCGTTGTTTAACATACCATGAGGTTTGACATAAGTCAGGCTGGTGCCATTAGACTGGCAAAATGCTTGTAAAGCGCCAGTTTGATAGATCACCATTTTTTTGACTTCTTCAGTGCCGCATTTCATTGATCGACGACCAAAACCAACTAAATCTGGATAACCTGGATGAGCACCAATCTCGACATTGTGCTGTATAGCTAACTTCACCGTTTGATCCATGGTGACAGGGTCAGAGGCATGAAAGCCACAGGCAATATTTGCCATATCAAGATACGGCATGACTTGCTCATCATTGCCCATCGGCCAAGGACCAAAACTTTCACCCATATCACAGTTTAGTTTCATTCTGACTCTCTTGCTGAAAACTCCCATAATCATAACGGATGTTTGCCAGACTTGCTGCGTTGTTTATCTAGGGTTTAATATTCACTCTACTTAACTTAGGAAAAAACGATGGATTTAGGAATTCAGGGTAAAACCGCCATTGTATGTGCATCAAGCAAAGGATTTGGGCAAGGCCTGTGCTATTTCACTGGCCCAAGAAGGCGTGAATATTATTCTTAATGGGCGAACAGAGTCGACGTTAGAACAGGCAGCCGAAGAGGTCCGCAATAAAGCAGCAACTGGAACCACTATAACACCAGTGGCAGCAGACGTGACTACTAAACAAGGCAGAGCACAACTACTGGAAGTTTGTTCTGATCCAGATATCTTGATCAATAATGCCGGTGGACCACCGCCCGGTAATTTTCGTGACTGGGATGAAAAGCAATGGTTGAGTGCATTAAATAACAATATGTTGACGCCGATTAGTTTGATCAAAGCAACAGTAGATAGTATGTGTGAAAAGGGGTTTGGGCGTATTGTTAACATTACCTCTGCTGCGGTTAAAGCTCCTATTCCAGTTCTAGGGCTATCGAATGGTGCCCGAACAGGCTTAACGGGGTTTATTTCAGGTTTAGCCAGAGAAGTTGCTCCAAAAGGTGTGACTGTTAATAACATGCTGCCCGGTATTTTTGCTACGGATCGATTGCCTGGCTTAATGAATTACATTGCCGAGTCGACGGGTAAATCAGTTGAGGAGGCGACCGAGATGCGCAAATCGACGATCCCGGTGAAGAGATTTGGCGATCCTATGGAATTTGGTCAGTATTGTGCTTACTTATGCAGTGTACAAGCCGGTTATGTCACAGCCCAAAATGTAGTACTTGATGGCGGGGCTTTTCCCGGCACTTTATAGCAAGATTCGGATTGGCCCTGATTTACTAAAATAGTTAAATAGCATCAGTTAACAATTAGGAATCGCCATGTCTGCCAAACTTTGGGCCTTATTAGTTATTCTCTCTGTGCTTTGGGGCGGCTCTTTTTTCCTGGCTGAAATCGCGCTTGAGGACTTTTCTCCATATATGACAGTTACACTGCGCGTGGGTATTGCGGCGTTGGTATTGTTGCTTTATCTGCTGATCATCAGAAAATGGCAAAGTCTTGGTGTGAAAATGTGGTTAATTCTGTTAGTCATGGGAGCGCTTAATAATGCGATACCTTTCACACTCATAACTTGGGGGCAGGTTTATATAGAAAGTGGATTGGCTGCTATCCTCAATGCCACTACACCGTTGTTCACAGTATTGCTTGCCCACGTCATGACTCAGGATGAGAAAATGTCGGTTAATAAACTAATAGGTGTAATAACCGGCTTTATTGGTGTTGTTTGCTTAATTGGTCCAGTGGCTTTAAGTGGGCAACGTGATGTGGCGTTGGGTCAGGCGGCAGTGCTTGTTGCTGCTATTTCATATGCTTTCGCCGGTATTTGGGGTAAGCGTTTACGCAGACTTCCGGCTGCTCAATCAGCTGCTGGGATGTTATTGGGCTCAACTGTCTTAATGCTGGTTTTTTGTGTAGCCAAAGGGGAAGTGTTTACGTTTCAGGCCTCGATACCAGGATGGGCATCGATTATCAGTTTAGCGGTGCTAAGTAGTGCCTTGGCCTATTTGATTTATTTTTATATTTTGGCTGAAGCCGGGACAACAAATCTATTGTTGGTCACTTTTTTGATACCGCTTAGTGCTTTGATTTTAGGTGTTGTCTTTCTCAACGAAACTTTTACCATTAATGCCATTATCGGTATGATATTGATTATTTTCAGTCTGGTTTGTATTGACGGACGACGTTTCAGAAAATCAAATTAAGCATAAAAAAACAGCTCACTAATATGTTATACAAATCGAGAATTTAATGACCCTAAAATTATGGTTTTTGTTGATTGTGCTATCAATAGTCTGGGGAGGGTCATTCTTTTTCAATGAAATTGCCTTAACAGAATTACAGCCTATCCAAATAGTTACCATCAGAATTTGGTTGGCGGCGATTATATTATGGCTATATTTATTTGTAACTCGAAAGCCGATCAAACTCAGCGCTGATCAAATAAAAAGCATGTGCATTTTGGCCGCAATTAATAATGTTATTCCTTTTTCTCTGATCGTCTGGGGACAAACTTATATTGAAAGTGGTTTGGCTTCGATTTTGAATGCAACAGTACCGTTATTTACGGTGATCCTAGCTCATTTTTTAACAACTGACGAAAAAATTGTTTCTCATAAGCTAATTGGTGTATTAATCGGCTTATTCGGCGTCATAGTTTTGATTGGCCCAAGTGCGTTGTTTGGACAACATAATCAGGTCATTGGTCAGCTTGCTTGTCTTGCTGCCTCGGTATCTTATGCATTAACCAGTATCTATGGTAAGCGGCTGAAGTCCATTTCTCCAATTTTGACAAGTGCATCATCCCTTACAGCGGCTTCAATTTATATGATGATTGCTTGCTGGTGGTTTGCAGCTCCATTGTTTCAATCTGCTTCAACTGAGGTCGTTTTATCAGTAATCATGCTAGGTATATTCAGTACAGCTATCGCTTACATATTGTATTTTCGAATCCTGGCTGAAGCCGGCGCAACCAATATCACCTTGGTCGCTTTTTTAATTCCAATTAGCACAATATTTCTTGGTGTATTTTTCCTGGATGAGTCGTTGGAATTAAATTCTATCTTGGGAATGTTGTTAGTATTCTTAGGATTACTTTCAATAGACGGGCGTTTGCGTCGGCAGCCTTCATAATGTTAGTCAGTCGTTATGCACCTAGTCCCACAGGCCGTTTACATTTAGGTAACCTCAGAACAGCCTTGCTAGCCTGGTTGCAAGCCAGGCTTATGGGAGCAAATTTTATTCTGCGTATTGAAGATTTGGATTTGCCTCGGGTCAGGTCAGGTTCTGACAAACAGATTATCGATGACTTACTGTGGTTGGGTTTAAACTGGGACTTGGGGCCGTCGGCTTCGAGCGAAATGGATGACTTTTACCAATCACGCAGAACGAAGTCTTATCATCAAGCTTTACAGGATCTTTATGCAAAAGGTTTAGTCTATCCTTGTTTTTGTTCTCGAAAAGATATTCGCGAAGCGGCCAGTGCTCCACATGGGAAATTGCCAGTTTATCCGGGAATTTGTGTTGATAAGTATCCAAACATTACACCAGAAAACGAACAGCCAATTAAGGGCCGGTTACCTGCATGGCGTTTCAAAGTGAATAATCAATCCAAGTGCTTTAAAGACAAATTGATGGGTGAATTTAGCCAGAACCTGGCAACAGAGGTAGGTGACTTTGTGGTTCGACGCAGTGACGGGTTATTTGCATATCAACTTGCCGTAGTCGTCGATGATATAGCAATGGAAATTACAGATGTGTTGCGAGGTGAAGACTTACTTGATTCGACATGTCGGCAAATTGCATTGTTTGAAGCTCTTGATGCTAATGTTCCAGATTTTTGGCACGTGGAGCTGATGCAAGATGAGCAAGGTAATCGAATGTCAAAACGTGATGGATCTAATTCACTCATGCAAATGCGGCAGCAGGGAATTGACGCCGAATCAATTGTTGGTCTACTGGCGTATAGTTGTGGGTTGTTAGATAGTCAAAGATCGATATCCAGCCAGGAACTACTAGCTCAATTGACCATCAATAAATTCATTTCGAATTTAAAAAGAAAAAGTTAATCAATATCAATGTCAACACTACGTATTTTTATTCTGACCTGTCTAGCAATGATCGCCTTTGCCGGAAACTCGCTACTATGTCGATTAGCACTTGCCGAAACTCAGATTGATGCAGCCAGTTTTACCGCCATTAGGCTGGTTTCTGGAGCCGTTATGTTGTGGTTATTAGTTAATTTGAATAGAGGCCGCAATCAAGGCACAGGAGATTGGTTTTCAGCAATTTCTTTGTTTGTTTATGCGGCAGGATTTTCGTTTGCTTATATTAATCTTTCTACGGCAACCGGTGCTTTACTATTGTTCGGTGCTGTTCAGATCACGATGATTAGTTTTGGTTTATTCAAAGGCGAAAGATTTTCAGTGTTTCAATTGATCGGTTTTACTTTGGCTGTTATTGGTTTAATCATTTTGTTCCTCCCAGGTGTCACTACACCACCTTTGATCTCATCATTATTAATGTTATTGGCCGGATTAGCCTGGGGTATTTATTCCATCCGCGGTAAACAAGCGACCAATCCTTTAGCGGTTACCGCTGGAAATTTCATGCGTACAGTTCCAATTACGCTACTGCTCAGTGTCCTGTTTTTGAAGCAATTTAGTCTTGATATAGAAGGAGTGGTATTAGCTTTATTATCTGGAGCCTTGGCCTCTGGCGTTGGGTATGCCATTTGGTATAGTGCTTTGCCATTTTTACAGGCTACACATGCAGCAACAGTGCAACTTAGCGTGCCGGTAATTGCAGCTTTTGGTGGAGTTTTATTATTAGCAGAGCCTATTAGTTTACGATTAGTAGTTGCTTCGTTTGCAATAATCGGAGGTATAGCGTTAGTTATTCAAACTAATCGGCATTAAAAAAATTATTTCACCAAATGATCCGAAGCCTTTAGTTGAGCACAGGCCTCGATAATCAAGCTGCGTAACCAACGGTGTGTAGGGTCATGTTGATAGCGTTCATGCCATAAACAATAGTGCTGAATGGGATCAAGTTCGATAGGACATTTTATGGTGCCGAAATCAGCCATGATGTTTTTGGTGAACCGGCTTGGCAGTGTTGAGATCAAGTCTGTGCCTTTCATCATCACCGGCAGAAAATCAAAATTACCGACCTGAAGCTTGATATTGCGCTCAAGCTTAAGCTTTTTTAAAGCGTCATCAATTCTTGTATTGGCATGTGAACCATAAACTACCACTGCATGGTCAGCAGTCGAAAAGGCTTTGAGTGTTTTAGGTGCTTTACGAACACTAGCATCATAATAGGTCAGATAGGGATCTGAAAATAATGTTCGATAACGAATATTAGCAATATCGGTCAAATGGGGTGATAGTAATACATGGCAGTCATGGACCAGTGCCTCGAAATTAAATTCACCGATGAGTTTTATTGATAACTTTGATAAAGGAGCTTGAGACCAAAGTAGATCTCTAAGGGCTGGAAGAATTAGATTAATTTCATAGCTGGTTGCGCCAATCACAAATGTTTTATCAAGTTCACCAGGATTAAAGCTGGATTGCTCAGGCAGAGCATTTAAATTATCTATAATTGGTTTAATTTGATCAGCAATGATTTGAGCTGTGGGTGTAGGTTTAACGCCGTTGCCATAGCGCACGAAAAGCGGGTCATCAAAAGCCTGACGCAGTTTATCCAGTGCATAGCTGATATTGGATTGATTCGTATTTAGCAATTCTGCTGCCTTATTGACAGACTCAAGTTCAATCACCGTCAGTAATACTTTCAGTTGACGAAAAGAAAGCGAATCTATATCGAATTTTTCGATTTTCATTATTGAATAATAGATTATTCATTGAAATTTTCAATAACTATAATTAGCGCTCATTAATAAACATCAAGAGGATTGAGCATGAAAAAATTATCACTTGCCGCTATTTTTGCTTGTGCACTAGCCGCGATTGTTACGATCAGCAACGCTGACAATATGCAAAGAATGCCACTGAATACATTAGATGGAACTGAAAACGTCAATGTTATCGCTGAAGTCACCAACTACAATGACCGCGAAGCGATCAAAGTGGCAGTCGATCCAGACCATAAAAGCATAGAAGAGGGTGGTTGTGATAACTGCACCTATCTGTTGCTCAATAACGAGCCATTTAGCAATGGTACTATCGAAATCGATTTGGCCGGTAATGCAATAGAAGGCGCACCAGCATGGGCTAGGGGTTTTATTGGTGTCGTGTTTCGAGTAAATGAAGACAAATCTAAGTACGAAGGTTTTTATTTAAGACCTTTGAATGCATTGGAGCCTGAACCTCGTCGCAACTTTACTAGCCAATATTTCTCCATTCCTGACTATCCGTGGCATGTTTTGCGTGAAGAATTTCCAAACAAATATGAGAAATATGCCGATATCAAACCCGGTGAATGGTTTACTTTAAAAATTGAAGTCGATGGAGTGAATACCAAATTCTCCATCAACGGTGAAGAAATAATGGTCGTCGAAGAGATGTTTCAAGATGCTGATTTGGCAGGTGGAATTGGTTTATTCACTGAACCGGAAACGGATGCTTATTTTAGCAATCTAAGAATTACCCATAATTGATTTAGTTTTCTCACTCCCTGAATTCTAAGAGGCTTCGGCCTCTTATTTTTTATATGGCAAGGTGATTTTCGATTATCTCTTTGTTATTGATCAGGTTTTCAGAATTGCCGTGCCAGACTATTTTTCCTTTTTCTAAGACATAGTGATAGTTAGCGATGTTCAATAAATCGTTAATATTTTTATCGACGATTAAAATTGATTGTTTAAGTGCTTTTAATTTTTGCAAGCATTGCCAGATTTCTTGTCTTAGAAGTGGAGCGAGTCCCTCGGTGGCTTCGTCCAGAATCAGCAGTTGGGGATTGGTCATTAATGCTCTACCGATAGCTAACATCTGCTGTTCACCACCAGAAAGTTGGTTCCCCATGTTTTGCTGGCGTTCGTCAAGTCTTGGAAACAACTCATAAATCGTTTTTTCACTCCACTGCTGTGACTTAGAGGTGTTGGCAGTGGCGATTAGATTTTCGCGTACAGTCAAGTTAGGAAATATTTGCCTGCCTTCCGGTACATAGCCGATACCAAATTGGGCTATTTTCCAGATGGGTAGCTTGTGAATAGCTTGATTTTGGAACGATATTTGACCTTGATAAGCTCTGCTCAATCCCATAATCGTACGTAAGGTGGTGGTCTTTCCCATGCCGTTACGGCCTAAAAGCGTAACAATGTCACCTTCACTGACAGACAGGCTCACATTATGAAGAATCTCAGATAAACCATATTTTGTGCAAATCTGATTCAGTTCAAGCATCATCATCGCCCAGATATGCTTCTATCACTAAAGGATTCTTGCGAACATTCTCCGGTGTGTCAGACGCAATAATCCTACCTGATGCCATCACGGATATGGTATCCGCTAATTGAAACACAGCTTCCATATCGTGTTCGACCAGCAGAATGGCTGTTGATTGTTTGAGACGATTCAACAACTCAATCATGTTTTGACCATCCAGCAATGACATGCCGGACATAGGCTCATCCAGCAGCAATACTTTAGGTTTAGTGGCCAGGCACATTGCGATTTCTAATCGGCCTTGTTCTCCATGTGATAACTCTCCGGCTAAGTTTTTACTTTGCTCAAGTAAATTGAAACTCTCAAGATGATCATTTACCTCTTCTATCAAGGCTTGATTTTTCATCACTGCTTTTAGATTAATCAACTGCTGATGCGTTTTGGTTAATAAGGCAATCAGCATATTTTCAAGCACGCTGATTTCATTAATGACTGAAGTTATTTGATAGGTGCGACCCACTCCAGCTTGAGCACGTTGCCAGGTTGATAATTCGCTGAGATTATGTCCCTGTAATTGTATTTCTCCTTGATCTAAAACTAGTTCGCCTGTCAACAAATTGATCGCAGTTGATTTGCCTGCGCCATTAGGGCCGATTAAGGCGTGAATTTGACCTTGCCTTAAATCGATTGAAAATTCGTCGACGGCAATTAGTCCCCCAAAGCTTTTTTTTAGGTTGCTAGCCGTTAAAAGGGTAGTCATGTTGCTTTTTTACCTGCTATTGAAGCATACAACCCTGATTTTGAAGTCAACACCATAACAACCAATGCGATACCTAAGATGAAATGCCAGTGATCGGTATAACTGGACAACAGTTCTTCCAGGCCGAGTAGTATTATTGCTCCATAAAGACCGCCAAATACAAAACCAATACCGCCCAAAATAACGATCACTAGAAACTTTCCGCTTAAACTCCAATGCAGATAATCAGGGCTAACATATTGGGTTAGATTTACCATTAATGCACCAGCTAGGCCACTTCCCATCGCCGATAAAACAAAAATGATCAACTGTGATTGGAAAGGTTGGTTGCCCAACGCAACCATACGCTGGTGATTCAGTTTAGTGCCTTTAATCATTAAGCCTAAACCAGAGTGCATGAATTTATGCGCAATCCATAGGTAGAGCATTACAAAAGCTAAGCAAACGTAATAAAACTGACTATCATTTTGTAAGTTTAAGCCGGCTAACTCGTTTCGTGTCCACAGACTTAAGCCATCTTCACCGCCATACTGAGGGATGGAAATAATCAAAAAGAAAACCATTTGAGCCAATGCCAGGGTGATCATTATGAAATAAACACCGGTTGTGCGTAGCGAAATGATGCCGATAATGATTCCCAACAACATACACACTAGAACAGTTAATGGCCAGCTAATTAGCGCATTATTGGTTCCAGGAAACACAGAGAACACTAACAGATTATTAGCTGCATGATGTGAAAGTACACCACAAACGTAGGCACCCATACCGAAAAAAGCAGCGTGCCCAAAGCTAACCAGGCCAGCCTGACCAATAATCAGGTTAAGACTGATGCCGACCAGGGCATAGATAAATATTTTGCTGACAATCGAAACATAATAGGTTTCATTAATCGCTGCTAATATCAGTGGCAAAAAAAGGAGTATCAAGAATGTTAATCCGACAATAATGTTCTGGCGATTTAACAGACTCATAGTTTGCTAGATAATCCCTGAGGCTTAATCACTAATATCACAGCCATAAGCAAGTAAATCGCAATAGAGGCGAGAGACCCGCCAACGATGGCACCATCGGAAGCAGACATAAAAGTTTTAAAAAAGGCAGGTAAATAGGCTCGTCCTAAAGTATCGACTATACCGATTAACAGTGCAGCGATAAAAGATCCTTTGATCGAACCAATGCCACCTATAACGATGACTACAAAGGCAAGGATCAGTACGCTTTCACCCATTCCAATTTCAACGGCATAAATGGGACCGGCCAGCCCGCCAGCTAATGCTGATAACACAGCGCCAAAAGCAAATATACCCGTGTATAGACGATTAATATTGATACCCAAGGCCTGCGCCATTTCTCGATTACTGGAGCCTGCCCGGGTTAACATGCCGATTTTGCTATAGAAAATCAGCGCATATAAAGCCAGCAGAATAACAATGCCTAAAATTATGATGGCGATTCGATAAGCCGGATAGCCGCCTTGCCCGAAAAGATTAACAGTAAAATTTAATGATTGAGGAATATCTATAAATAAAGGTTGAGCGCCCCAGATAATTCGCACTGATTCATTAAAAAACAGGATTAATCCAAATGTGGCTAATACTTGATAAAGGTGATCTCGATGGTACAGGTGGCGCATAATCACCACCTCTATGATGACGCCTAGAATGGCTGCACAGATAAGAGCAGCACATAACCCTAAGAAAAAATTACCGGTTTGATGGGTTACTGTAGCAGTTACGTAGGCACCGACCATGTAGAGTGAACCATGGGACAAATTGATCAATCCCATGATTCCAAATACTAGTGTCAGACCTGAAGCGAGCAAAAATAAGGTTACACCCAGCTGTAAACCGTTGAAGAGTTGCTCAATGAAAAGAATCATGTTTTAAAAGTGAATAATGTCATTCCGACCAACGTGGAGGAATCTTTAATGAGTTTACTCCTAGTTTAAGTCAAGGATTGCCTTCGTTAGAAGCACGAACAGTCGTAAGGAGATCCCTGCTCTCGTGGGGACAGGCCTTTTATGCCCGAATGGGTGCAGGATGACAGCGCTTTAATCCGCTTCTCGTAACCTTACAATGAACAATCCCCAGCATAAGCATCTTGATGATTTTCAAATACTTTTGCAGACAATTTGTTGGTCACTTTATCGCCATCTTTGACTACTTCGCGAATGTAAATATCCTGAATCGGATGATGATTGGGGCCGAATTTGAAATTACCCCTAACCGAATCGAATTCAGCTTTCTCAAGTGCAGCAATAAATGCATCTTGATCAGACGTATCACCGCCTGTCGCAGATAGGGCACTGGAGATTAAATTAGCGGCATCATAACCCTGACTGGCGTATAGCGTCGGCGTGCGTTCGTACTTGGCCTTGAATGCCTCAACAAACTGATTATTGGTCTCATTATCTAGATCATGTGACCATTGTGAGCCGTTCATAACTCCAACAGCGGCATCGCCGACAGCGCCCAGAATACGCTCATCGAATGAGAAAGCAGGACCGAATAATGGAATAGATTCATTTAAACCTGCTTGAGAGTATTGTTTAACAAAGTTAATTCCCATACCGCCGGGTAAAAAGAAAAACACCGCTTCGGGTTCGGCTGCACGCAATGCTGCAAGTTCTGCAGAATAATCTGATTGGCCAAGCTTGGTATAGACTTCGCCAGCAATCTCGCCTTGATAAAAGCGTTTGAACCCAGCTAATGCATCTTTACCAGCAGGATAATTGGGTGCAAGAATATAGGCTGATTTATAGCCAGCCTCATTAACATGTTTGCCTGTGGCTTCGTGTAAATTATCGTTTTGCCACGCTACGTTGAAATAGTTCTTATGGCACAGCTCACCGGCAAGTTTGGAAGGCCCTGCGTTGGGGCTAATATAAACGACTCCCTGGTTGACCATTTTAGGAACGACAGCCATGGCCACGTTAGAAAAAACAATCCCTGTCATCAAATTAATACCGTCTTTTTTGGCAAACTTATCAGCGACTTCAATGCCTTTTTCCGGTTTTCGTTCATCGTCTTTGACAATTACTTCAACGTCTACGCCGCCGAGCTGTCCGCTGTTTTGTTCAACAGCAAGCATAAACCCATCACGAATATCTTCACCAAGATAACCGGCTTTGGTTGAAAGAGTGGTTAAAAATCCAATTTTTAGCGGTTCAGCAAAAGCTGTAAATGAACAAAATAAACTGGTTAAAGCTACGACTAATCTTGCAATCATGACCTTTTCTCCTTTAAATCAGGCGCTTATCTTACATTATTAGCTAGAGAAGATCAGCTATCACTAATTTATTGGACAGCCGTAAAGAGATAGTTTTGGGAAGTTCAGTAAAAAATTTATAGTGTTTCAGAGTTGATTTTTTGCACTAACAAAGGTAGCTCTGAAATACCATCTAAAATGTAGTCTGCCCCGCTAAAATCCAGGCCAACAGTTAGTTGATGAGGAATTGCAACAGCTGTTAGTCCCGCACTTTTGGCAGATTGGATTCCACGTGGAGTGTCTTCAACCACTAATATATTCTCAGTGAAATAATTAGAATCTCCCAGTGCTTTTAGATAAATATCAGGAGCGGGTTTTATTTTGGAGTAATGTTCACGCGTAATAAAAGAACTAAAATAATCAAGTAACCCCGACTTTTCGTGACTAAGTTTAAAGACTTCCTCCTTAGCACTTGTAGTAATCACAAGATCAAGATGTGCCAATTTTTCCAAACTTTCATACGTACCTTGAATGGCGTGGTTTTGAGACCTTAATTTTTCATACCAAATGGTCTTTCGTAATTTCAAGAACTCCTTATAAGATTCTTCATCAAAGCCGCAATCTTTTAAAAATCCCCAAGAACCTTTTCCAGTCAACAGGGTGTGATCAATGAAATCATCCAGACTATAGGCCACACCCAGAGATTCGAGTACTTCACAATTAGCCTCAAATACTAGGTGCTCAGTCGATACTAAAACACCATCATTGTCGAAGAAAAGTGACTTAATCATTAAGTTAATCGGTATTGATAAATAATTTTATTTTGGGATTATTTGTTCAAATGATTAGCTCATGGCAATCTATGTTTGTAATAATATTGATCAACTCGGAATTTGTGCACTATTGATGATCGAATTGAACTCGTTTTCTAATAAGGGATAGTAGTGTTCCTGGGGTGCGAAGCAATTAAGGATATCGATTTGATTGCCATGTTTAATGATTAAAGCCATTTGGTGGTAGGTTAGTCCAGATTCAGTGTCATAAATATATTCGAGTTTAATGGCCTCATTATTGGATACTGTTCGTTCTGTTTCATCTAACATTTCGATATTATGGGCAGAGACATTTAAGGCATCCAAATAAAGCTCAGCTGCTTCTTGTAGAGTCATTGATTTATCGAACTTAAACCCTTTGTTACGTTCAGTAACTCTTTGCTTATAAATATGTTGTCCGTCTTTGACATTAATGACGCTAACTACGTTCAATAAAATGCCATCACGGGTGAGAATTCTCACGGTTTTATCTAAGGAATTGTATTGTGACCATTGGCGTTCAGTTTTAATTTCAATATTGCCGAGCTTCGTGGGTTGATTCGGATCGACAGCTTTGAATGTTTGGCAACCAGACAAAAGCAATACTGTTAATACCAGTGAAATTTTGAGAATTCTTAGCATGCTATTAATTCCTTAGATTAAGAATTTTTTGTTCAATTGTTTGCTGTTCAGCAATCGGAAGCCCACCAAATTCGATATATTTTTGGTAGTTATCAATGGCTTGGTTGTTTGAATTTCTCTTAATACTTAGTTCTGCCAACTTTTTGTAAATTTTTGGATTTTGGTAGCCGAGTCTTATTGCAGATAAGTAGTGTTCGTTAGCTTTTTCCAAATCTTTTTCTTCATTTCGGCGACGATAGAGTTCAGCCTGATAAAAGTTAACCATAGCATTATTTGGGTTAGCTTTGGCTAGTCGATTTAAGACAACCTCACTAGAGTTGTAACTGCGTTTAGAAATTTCACGTTTCAGCCATTTAGGGTAGTGTTTTTCTATTAAAGCGAGATATTCTGGATCAGGTTTTGATAATTCCATATCTTCAGATCCGCCCAGGTTTTTTATCCTTTCCCTAGTACTAGGATGAGTTGACAAATAAAATGGTTGATTGCTTTTAGGGTATTGACGAGCTTCTTCCTGGACCAGAATCCAGATTTGGGCTGCGGCCTTAGGATTCAAGCCAAGCTCTTTCAGGCGATTCAATCCGTACTCATCAGATTCCCGTTCATGATCACGACTGAACTTGTAAAAAAGGGCGCCTCCAGCTAGAGAACTAACTAAACCTCCAGTTGAAGAAACCATACCAATTCCAAGCAAAAGATTATTTAGGTTTTTGGCACTACGCATTTGTTTTAGAGAATGCTGTTTGACGTAATGTCCCACTTCGTGGCCTATGACACTTGCGACTTGATCTTTTGTTTGGGCACGTAGTAAAAAGCCTGACCAGACGATCATCATTCCATTTGGGTACATAGAAGCATTAAAAGCAGGGACGTCAACAATATAAACACGTATATCAGAACAAAATTCACCTGCAACGTCACAGACTATATCGTAGATATATTGATTTAATTCTGGGTCTCGAATGCGACTGGGAGAGTTTTTAATTTGTTTTTCAATTTTTTCAACTTGATACCATAAACCACCAATATCCGTATCAGATGCAGGGCGCTCTCCTGGTTTAATATCTGCAACATTGGTTGTATGGCAACCAGTGATTGCAAAACTTGCGGCAATTAAACAAACGGTTAGCCAGAATTTTGTTTTATTTAACATGAAACACAATTACCACCCGAAGCTTCAACGCTTTCTAGTGTTTTTTCGCCTAATGCGACTTTAGGTAGATTTAGTTGGGGAAATTCCGTTAATAATGCTCGAATAGTCTTTTCGGCTCCTTCTTGTTTTCGAAGATCGCCGACTGTTTGTTTAAGATCATTGAACCAAACAATCTTTCCGGTCTCAAGATCAACAAGACTTGCGAATGCAAATTGATAACTGACAACAGGGACAGCTCCGAATAACACCGTGGTTGCTACAGATAAGGCAATACGTCCTCCAGTTCCATAACCTCTCCTGAGGTATATGAACAACCCATAGTCGGCACCATCCTGCCCTAATGTATCTGCCCCCTTGCCAAGGGTCCAGTTGAAATTCTCTTTAGTCGGAAGTGGTACAGTTTGGTTATTGAGAATGGATATCCCAACAGCACGGTGTAGTGCTCTGATTTGTCTTTGTCTATTAAATGCTTCACCATCAGGAATAGAATAATTATCAAAGTCCAAATCATTTTTGGAGAAGTATTCCTTGATCCAATATTCTGTGTTCTCCATTCCCGCTTCGCTCCAGTCAGCGCGGGTCTCAGTTGCGCCGCTCGCTAATACCTGTGCTAGTTCAACATCAGGCTCGATAAGGATTATTTTTGGTTTTTCACCAGTTTTCTTTAGATTCTCATTTTCTAGAGTGGTTTCAGCAGCAAAACTGAAAACAATATAAAAATACACAACAAAAACTAATAGAGTTCGCTGAATCATTACCCCAATCTAAGGTTAAATAATTGTAATCCTTGAATTTTATCTTAGTTTGTTAGTTTTATGAACCGCTATAAATGATAAATATCGAACTAGTTAGAAATTGCTTTTGTTAATGCCTTATAAAGATGATTAATATCATCCACACCCGCAAACTCACGGATTGAGTGCATAGCAAGTTGTGGCACGCCGATATCGATAGTGCGAACGCCGATTTTGCTTGCAGTGATTGGCCCGATAGTTGAACCACAGCCCATGTCGCTGCGAACAGCGATGGATTGCACGGGAATTTTATTGCTCTGGCAAATATGTCGGAACCAGCCTGCTGTTTCGCTGTTAGTCGCATAACGTTGATTAGCGTTGACCTTGATTACCGGACCTTGATTGATTAAAGGTTTATGTTGTGGATCGTGCTTGTCAGTATAATTAGGGTGAATGCCATGTGCATTATCTACGGAAATCAATTTGGAGTTATGAATTAAGCGTTGAGTATTTTCTTCGGTTTGGCCGATGCGTTTTAATACGCTGTCTAAAAACGGTCCATTAGCACCACAGGCTGAGCTGCTGCCGATTTCTTCATGATCCGTGCAAACCAATAGAGCACCTTTTGATTTAGGGGTGGTTTTTACGGCTTGCAGGCCAACAAAACAACTTAAAAGGTTGTCAAGCCTGGCACTGGCGATAAATTCATTATTCAGACCGATAACGGCTGGACTTTGAGTATCGTAATAATACAGTTCGAAATCTAAAATTTGCCCGATGTCGTCAACCAGTTTTTTCCTGTTTAGCAATCGCTTAAGCAAATCGCGAAAATCGAATTCTTTACCTTTAGTTTGAAACCATACGGGTGGTAAATGCAATTGTGCATTCACAGTACGCGATTTGTTTGCCTCGCGATCAAGATGGATAGCCAACGATGGAATAGTCGCAATTACGTCTTGCAGGTCAATCAAGGTGCTTTTAATATTTTTTTTGTTATCGCTGTAAGTCACTCGCCCGGCAAGAGAAAGATCCCGATCAAACCATGGATTTAGCAGAGCACCACCATAAACTTCAATACCCGTTTGGAAGTAATCTTCGCTGGTTTTCTCGGGTAATGGTTTTAGTTTTAGGCAAGGGCTGTCAGTATGAGCGCCAATCATCGTCAAGCCCTTTTCGATTACTGAGCCGGCTGGTAATTGAAACGCAATAATTGAAGAATCGTTACGGCTAACCCAATATTTGCCTGCTGTTTGAAGAGTCCATGAATCGGCTTCATTGAGCTGATGGTAACCAGCTTGTTGTAACTGTTCAGTAATCGAGGCAGTTGCGTGGAACGGTGTTGGTGAGGCTTTGATGAAGTTTAAAAGTTGGTTTGGATCGATTTTGCGCATATTGGGCTAGGAATTTTTATGAGATGTGATTAAATCATATTTTTAACATTAATAGACCTTAAATGAAAATGATCGGCGTGCTGGGTGGCATGAGCTGGGAATCGACCAGTGTTTACTATCGCCTATTAAATCAAGGCATACGCGAAGCTTTGGGTGGGTTGCATTCGGCTAAGATTTTGCTGCACAGCGTGGAGTTTAATGAAATTGCTGAGCTGCAGCATCATGGTGACTGGCAAACAGCAGGTAAAATATTAAATAATGCTGCAAAGGGTTTGCAAAGAGCCGGTGCTGAAGGATTGTTGATCGCAACGAATACGATGCATAAGTTAGCAGAACAAGTTGTCGATGGATTATCAATTCCTTTGCTACACATTGCTGACTCAACCGGCAAGGCGATTGTCAAAGCTGACTATAAAAAAGTGGGTTTGCTGGCTACTGCTTTCACCATGGAGCAGAACTTTTACAAAGGACATATTGAGCAGAATTATAATATTGAAGTCATCGTGCCAGATAAACAGGGGCGCAACAGTGTTCACGAAATCATTTACCATGAACTATGTCAGGGCAAGGTAAAAAACAGCTCAAGAGAGATTTACTTAAATGTCATCGAATCATTAAGGGCAAACGGTGCCCAAGCAATTATCCTCGGTTGTACTGAGATTGATTTATTGATTAGTGATCAAGATACTGACATGCCTTTGTTTGATAGTACGGCGTTGCATGTGACAGACGCGGTGGAGTGGATGCTAAATGGCTGAACTACCTGAAAAATTAGTAATATCTTCATCGCCCGTTTTAGCGTTCATCTTGAACTAGATGGCCCTAAACTGAAAGAACTGATGAATTAGAAATACTGGTATATCGCTTGATGAAGATTAGGCTTGGAATAGCAAAAAATTCTAAAAAGGCCCGTTTTGACTCGTTTCTTTTCGAGTTAAGGTGCTTACTGATGAGACAAAATGGTAAGAAATGCCAATGACTGAAAACCTAGGTCGTCTGCAACGAACTGTCCGTATATTGATCAGTGTATCTATGCTGATTTATGGATATCTAGCCCCGACTTATATAGTCTCAGTACTGGGTTTGATTATTCTGGCTACTGCTATGATGGGTTGGTGTCCAATTGTTTGGGCCGTGCACAGGAAAATGATAAAATCGCCTGATAAATAACAGCATGATTGGAGCATAAATGGCAGGTCATAGTAAATGGGCCAACATCAAGTTTCGCAAGGCAGCGCAAGATGCCAAGCGCGGTAAATTATTTACCAAATTAATTCGTGAGATCACTGTTTCAGCGCGTCAAGGCGGGGGTGATTCGGATTCCAATCCAAGACTACGTGCGGCAATAGATAAGGCGCTTTCGAATAACATGACACGGGATACGATTGATCGGGCGATCATGCGTGGTACGGGCGAGGGCGATGGTGCTGATATTGAGGAGATCCGTTATGAAGGTTATGCACCGGCTGGTGTGGCTATATTAGTCGAATGTGCTACTGATAATCGTAATCGAACCGTGAGTGAGGTTCGTCATGCCTTTAGTAAACACGGTGGTAATTTAGGTACTGATGGCTCAGTTGCCTATTTGTTCAGCAAGGTTGGAACTATTGTGTTCGAGCCTGGTGTGGATGAAGAGCAGGTGATGGATATTGCTATTGAGTCAGGCGCCGATGATGTGCTGACTGATGAAGACGGCAGTATCGAAGTGCTGACCCAACCAGATGCTTTCTCGGATGTCAATCAAGCTATAAAAGATGCCGGGATTGAGTCTGTTGACGCGGATATTGTGCAGCGCCCTTCTACTGAGATTGAACTGACTAAAGACGATGCAGAAAAAGTCATGAAGTTGATTGATGCGCTTGAGGATCTTGATGATGTGCAGGATGTGTTTACCAACGCTAGTTTCCCTGATGACATGGAAGTCGCTTGAGTTCAAACCCACGAATTCTCGGTATTGATCCAGGCTCACGCTATACCGGCTACGGTCTTATTGAAAAAGCGGGTAGAGACCTGAGAATGATAGAAGGTGGTTATATTATCTTGGGCGATAAGCCACTACCCGAACGTCTCGGTAAAATTTTTACTGAAATCACCAGCATGATTCGCGAGTTTGATCCTGATGTGATGTGTATTGAGCAGGTGTTTGTCTCCAATAATGCCAAATCTGCATTAACACTCGGCCAAGCGCGTGGCGCAGCAGTTTGTGCCGGAGTGAATAGTCACTTACCGGTCTACGAATATTCAGCCAAACAGATTAAACAGGCTGTTGTTGGCAAAGGTGCCGCTAGAAAAGAACAGGTGCAATTTATGGTGCGTTTATTATTAAAGCTTGAGGAAACACCGCAACCTGATATGGCTGATGCTTTAGCTTGTGCAATTTGCCATCTACATACGCAGCAGGTAGAGTCGCAAATTGATACAAAGGCCGTCAGTCTATGATTGGATTTTTAAGCGGAACTATTCTGCATAAGCAACCACCCTGGTTGGTGTTGAATGTGTCTGGTGTTGGTTATGAATTGGAAGCACCCATGACCACGTTTTATGATTTGCCTGAAGTTGGAGAAAAAGTCGAATTACATACCCATCTGGTGGTGCGTGAGGATGCACAACTGTTATATGGTTTTAGCCGTATCAAGCAACGTGAATTATTTCGTAATCTACTCAAAGTTAATGGAATAGGTCCAAGAGTAGGGTTAGCTATTTTATCGACAATGAATGCGCAGGAGTTTCAAGCCTGTGTGATGGCTGAAGATGTTATGCAACTAACGAGAGTTCCTGGAATTGGACGTAAAACGGCTGAACGCCTGTTGATTGAAATGCGTGACAAGGTCGATCAAATGTTTGATACCGGTGCTACGGTCACCGGCACCACGGAAAAATCCGTCACTGAATCAACTACAGACGCAATCAGCGCTTTAATCGCATTGGGTTATAAACCGGCAGAAGCGACAAATCATATTCGTGCGTTAGATTCGGGATTAAGTAGTGAAGAGTTAATTCGTCAAGCGCTGAGAAACATGGCCAGCAAATGAACGAAGAACGAATTGTTTCAGCATTGTCAGATCCTGAAGATTCACGGGAACAGGCCATAGAACGTAGTTTACGACCCGTCAATCTGGATGATTTTCGTGGTCAACCTAAGGCCCGTGATCAGCTGGAAATATTTATTCAAGCCGCTATTGGGCGCAAGGAAGCCTTGGATCATGTATTAGTTTTCGGCCCTCCGGGACTGGGTAAAACTACATTGGCACATATTATTGCTAACGAATTAGGGTCCCATTTGCGCCAGACTTCCGGGCCGGTATTGGAAAAAGCAGGAGATTTGGCGGCGATGTTAACCTCTCTGGAACCACATGATGTGTTATTTGTTGATGAAATTCATCGTTTAAGTCCTGTCATTGAAGAGATTCTTTACCCAGCATTAGAAGATCGACAATTAGACATTCATATCGGTGAAGGCCCGGCTGCTCGTACCATGCAAATACCTTTGCCTCCGTTTACTTTAGTCGGTGCCACCACCAGAGCAGGTTTATTGACCTCACCACTGCGTGATCGTTTTGGTATTGTCATGCGTCTGGAATTCTACAACACTGAAGATTTAGCTCGTATCGTCAAGCGCTCAGCGGATATTTTGGGTATTGCAGCAGATGAGCAAGGTGTAATGGCTATTGCAAAACGCTCCCGCGGCACGCCCAGAATTGCCAACCGTTTATTACGCCGGGTTCGAGATTATGCACAAGTCAAAGGTGATGGAACAATCAATCAAGAGATAGCCGGTTTAGCTCTAGACATGCTTGAAGTGGATGAGTATGGACTGGATACTTTAGACAGAAATCTATTATTAGCAATCATGGAGAAATTTGACGGTGGTCCGGTAGGTATAGACAGTTTAGCTGCGGCTATTAGTGAGGAGCGCGGGACGATTGAAGATGTTGTAGAACCGTTCTTAATTCAGCAAGGGTTTTTAATGCGTACACCCAGAGGTCGAGTGGCCACGCGTACGGCTTGGCAGCATTTAGGATTGAGCATTCCCGAGCATTTGACCAAGAATCAGCCGGAATTGTTATAGTTGCCGATAGTTATACATTTTTTAATTCATCCGGCTTTCAGTTGCCCTCATTATCATTCCCAAAACACACGCGCTGAACAACATGCAGCAATTTGAATTCTCGATTCGAGTTTATTATGAAGATACTGACGCCGAAGGTGTGGTTTACTATGCTAACTACTTAAAGTTTTTAGAAAGAGCACGTAGTGAATGGCTACGAAAACACGATTTACCAGTGTCTGAGCTGGCGAATGAGCAAAACTTAATTTTTGTAGTAAGACGGGTAGAAATCGATTATTTAAAACCGGCAAAACTGGATGATTTGTTAACTATTTCGGTGATAGTAAAAAGTTTATCCAAAGCAGGGTTCATATTAGAACAAAATGTAAAACGCGGTGACACAGTCTTGGCTAAAGCACGGCTAAAAATGGCTTGTCTTGATGCAACAAAGTTCAAACCTGTTAGAATTCCGACCCAAATTAACCGTATGATAAATAAAGAGATGTAAGGATTTTATGGAGAATATTCAAACTCTTCCCAGTAACAGCCTTAACGTCATTGAGCTGATCGCCCAGGCCAGCTTTTTGGTGCAAATCGTGATGCTCATTTTATTGCTGGCATCGGTGATTTCATGGGCAATTATTTTCAAAAAATGGTTTCGTTTTCGTGATCTGGAAGCTGAAGCTGATGAATTTGAAGATGAGTTCTGGTCTGGTGGGGATTTAACAGGTTTATATCAGCATTGGACCAATAACGAGACACCAACCGGGATGGCTAGTTTATTCGTTTCCGGTTATCGTGAATATACAAGATTGGCAGATAAAGACTTAAATCGTTCTGAGTTGATCAGTGGCGTGCAACGTGCCATGCAAGTTTCTTTGTCACAGGAAGTCGAGGAAGCAGAGTCACAATTGCCATTTCTAGCAACTGTTGGCTCGATCAGCCCATACATTGGTTTATTCGGCACAGTTTGGGGCATCATGAATGCATTTCATGCTATAGGTTTAGCGAAACAGGCTACGATTGCTACGGTGGCTCCTGCGATTGCTGAAGCGCTGATTGCTACAGCAATGGGATTATTTGCTGCAATTCCAGCGGTAATTGCCTATAACAAATTCTCCAATCAAGCTGATTCATTAATTACCCGCTATGAAATTTTCATGGATGAATTTCTCAGTATTGTGAACCGTCAAGTCAGACGCGATCAATCCGTTCAACAAGAGGTTTGAGGAGAGTAACCTTATGGCAGATTATTTAAGGAGGCGGCATCATAAGCGTAAGCCCATGAGTGAAATCAATGTGGTGCCGTATATTGATGTCATGTTGGTTTTACTGGTGATATTCATGACTACCGCACCGTTATTGACCGAAGGCGTAGAGGTCGATTTACCTCAGGCCAGTGCTCAAGTCGTTGAAGAAGAGCAAAATATAGAAAAATTTATTGTTTCGGTTGATGCGCAAGGTCTACTTTACGCAAATGAAGACGAAGCACCATCGCAGCCTGATCAAATCAGAGCCAAAGCTGCGGCGGTACTTAAATATCAGCCAAAAACGCCTTTCTATGTTAAAGGTGATGCAACGGTTCCTTATGAACGTGTGGTTCAGGCCATGGTGATGTTACAGGCTGCGGGTGTGCCAAGTGTAGGTTTAGTGACCCAACCGGCACCTGAGGAAGGATAAAGGTTTGAATCAGCCTCGTCAGTACAATAAGTTTGCACTCAATCTCAAGTCTTATTCTCTGGCGATTATTGTCCATTTAATTCTGTTGGGCATTATTTTGTTTAATTTATTCTGGAATCCGACCAAAAAAATCCAAGTTGGTGGTGCCCAGGTCCAACCAATCCAGGCTCAAGTCATAGACGAAAACCTGCTTAATCAGGAGCTTGAAAAACTCAAGCAAGAAGAAGAGTTAAAAAAGCAGGAAGAGTTAGAAAAGCAACAAAAGTTAGAGGATCTTGAACAGCAAGCCAAGTTGAAAGAAGAAGAAATCAAAAAACTTGAAGAAGAAAAGAAGCTTCAAGAGGAACAAGCCAAGCTGGAGCAGCAAAAAGCTGAAGAATTAGCTAAACAGCGCGAGCTTGAAGAAGAAAAGGCCAAAGAAGCCGAAGCCAAAAGATTGGCAGAGGAAGCCAAACTAAAGGAACTTGCCTTGCAAAAAGAAAAAGAAGAAGAGGAAAAAAAGAAGAAGGAAGAAGAAGAGAAAAAAAAGCAGGCCGAATTAGCCAAAAAGAAAAAAGAAGAGGAAGAAAAAAAGCGTAAATTAGAAGAAGAGAAAAAGAAAAAAGAGGAAATAGCCAAGAAAAAACGTGAAGAGGAAAAGCGAAAAAAGGCTGAGGAAGAAAAACGCAAACAGGCTGAGTTAGAAGCAAAGCTTGCCGAAGAACAGGCTCGGCAGCAGGCAGCAGCACTATTTTCACCTTTTGTTGGTCCAATTAGATCTAAGGTGACCAATAGCTGGATTCGGCCTGGGTCAGTCAGGCCTGGCGCTAATGCAAAAGTAAGAGTTCGGGTTAACCCTCGTGGTGATGTACTATCTGCTAGAATTCAGCAAGGCAGTGGCGACCCAATTTTTGATCGTTCAGTGATTAATGCGGTATATAAAGCCTCACCGCTACCCATACCAGATAATCCTCGCTTGTTTCCGCATTATCAGGAATTTGTATTTAACTTTGATCCTCCAGGATAAAAACATGATGAAAAGGTTATTGAGAGCAAAACTAAGTATTTTACTAGTCGCAATCTCTGGTTTATTTACTATGCCAGCAAACGCGGTACTGGAAATTGACATTACCGAAGGTGTAATCGGTGGTATTCCAATTGCCATTGTGCCGTTTATGAACTCACAATCTGCCCCACAAGATGTTAGTGAAGTGATTTCCTCAGATCTGGCTCGAAGTGGGCGTTTTGATTTGATTCCGGAAAGGGATTTCTTGAATCGCCCAACAGATGCCCAGGACGTTAATTTTAAGGATTGGCGTTTATTAAAAGCTGATGCATTGGTGGTGGGAAAAGTTATTCCCTCAGGTTCTGGTTACAACGTTTCTTTCCAGTTGCTGGATGTAGGTCGTGGAGTACCCATTGAAGGTCGCAGTTTTAATGTGCCGCCCAATTTGCTTAGACGTGTGGCACACCAAATCGCAGATATTATTTATTTGGCATTAACTGGCAAGCCCGGTGCTTTTGATACACGTATCGCTTATGTCACTAAGGCAGGATCACGATATTTATTACAAGTGGCCGATTCCGACGGTTATGGACCTCAAAATGTGTTGGAATCCGGTGAACCGATTTTGTCGCCTGCCTGGGCACCAAACGGTAGTCAATTAGCCTATGTATCGATAAAAAAAGGTCGCAGTGTCATTTATGTACAGGATCTGGCTTCAGGAACACGCCGAATTGTTTCTCAATCTAAAGGACAAAATTCTGCTCCCGCGTTTTCACCAGATGGAACTAGATTGGCTATGACGTTGTCTAAAGATGGCAATCCGGAGATTTATGTGATGAACCTAGGTACAGGTGCATTAACACGAATCACTCGTGACCGTAGTATTGATACCTCTCCCTCATGGTCTCCCGATGGTAGAAGTTTGATATTTACCTCTGGAAGAAGCGGCAAACCGCAGATTTATCGTGTTGGTGCAGGCGGAGGTACAGCACAACGGGTAACGTTCCAGGGACGTTATAATGCGGAAGCCTCGTTTTCACCTGATGGTAAGAAAATTACTATGGTGACCGATCAAGGCCAGGGTCACCGAGTTGGTTTATTGGACTTAAATACCGGTTCAGTTAAGGTATTGACGCAGAGTGATTTGGATGAGTCTCCAAGCTTCGCTCCCAATGGAGAAATGGTGCTTTATGCTACCAAAGCAGGACGTTCTGGAGTATTATCTGTGGTGTCCGATTTGGGACGTGTCGCTCAGACGTTAAGGTTTCAACAGGGTGACGTGCGAGAGCCAGCGTGGTCACCGATTAACAGGAAATTATAAGGAGTATATCTAATGAACAAAATGGCTAAAATATTACTGGTTGCCTTGTTGGCAGTAGTAGTAGCGTCTTGTGGCGGGCGTAAAAAGCTGCAAGAAAATCCTGGTGTTTCAGCCGAAATTGGCGATACAACGTCAGGTATTGACCCAGAAATTCAAGCTTATATGGATGCGAACGGCATTGTCGACAGTGGACGTTATGATTTAAGCAATCCATTAAGCAACAAAACCATTTATTTTGAATATGACAGCAGTGGTCTTGACCCAGAGTCAGACATGATTGTGCAGTTTCATGCTCAGCATCTGGCTTCAACCGGTGGATCGGTTGTACTTGAAGGACATGCTGACGAGCGTGGCACCCGTGAATACAATTTGGCCTTGGGAGAGAGACGTGGCCAGACTGTGCAGGCGGTTATGTCAGCCTTGGGCGCGTCAAATTCAGACGTAGTGTCTTATGGCGAAGAAAATCCGGTTTCGGCTGAGCTTTGGCAAAATCGCCGTGTCGAATTATTGTATTAATCGATAGTTTCCTATAAAAGCCGGGTCCGCCCGGCTTTTTTTGATGGTGTAAACTATATAACTACTAAACAAAATATATTCCAAGATGAAATTTCTATCTAAAACACCACACCTTTTTGTTATTGTGCTCAGCAGTTTGGCCATAATTGGCTGTACGTCATATGGTCGCAGTTCTAATCAAGTTGAAGTAGTTGAAGCCGAGGAAAAGCGGGCCTTAAATCTATTAACACAAATCAATGAGCTAGAAACTGAGAATGCTGGCTTAAAAAATCAGGTTGAAGTGCTCCAATATGAGCTGGATCAGTTGAGTCGCCGTGCCGAAAGTCAGCAGGCAGAACTGGACCGACTTTATCAACAGGAAGGATTATCGGGTTATACCTATCAACAGGGACAAGCAGGCTTACCACAAACTGGCGCTATCGATCAAACTTCCGGGCAAGGCGGGTACCAGGCTCAAACTGATGAAATCCAGGTGGGTGGTAGTCAAAACGGACAATACCCAGCTGTTACTCCCACGCCGGCTCCACAAGCGTTGCCGCAAACCACAACCAGTTCAATTTCGGCTCAGGACATGTACAACAATGGTTTCGAGCAGCTAAAACAAGGTCAATATGACGAGTCCATTCAAACATTTAATCAGCTCTTGGCCGTTCACCCAACCAGTACCTTTGCTGACGATGCCCAATATTGGACTGGTGAAGCTTATTACGTTAACCGTGAATTTAATAATGCGAGACAGGCTTTTACTAATGTAGTAAATAACTACCCAAACAGTGATCGTGCTCCAGATGCATTGTTAAAAATCGGATATATATATTACGAGCAAGGTGATGCAACCAACGCCCGCAATGTTTTTAACGATATCATCACTCGTTATCCAAACAATCAGGTGTCAGATTTTGCCCGTGAACGCTTAAAGAATCTCGGTGGCTAACTAAATAAACCCAAAAATGAAGCCGCTGAATTGGTGGCTAGTGTGTTAGCAAGAAATGGGCCGTTAAAGCACTGATTAGTTGACAGTTATCCAGGCAAACAGGATAATCAGCACCCTTGCCAAAGCCTGATATAGGTTTTACTTCTTGATGGGCCGTTAGCTCAGTTGGTAGAGCATCTGACTTTTAATCAGGTGGTCGGGCGTTCGAGTCGCCCACGGCCCACCAATAATATCAATGACTTACGTTTATTTTGTGGCTATCCAACACTGTGCAGTGTGCCAGATTTGTGCCAAATGTGCCCCTAATTGAGTCAGATTGCAGGGAAAGTTGATTCGCATAGACGGCTGTATGTTCATTTCCTAGATGTGCATATCGTCTAACCATTTCACTACTTTCCCAACCCCCTAACTCTTGCAGCACGGCCAATGGGGTACCTTGTTGGACGTGCCAGCTTGCCCAAGTGTGCCTGAGATCATGCCAGCGAAAGTTCAGGATTCCAGCTTTCTTCAAACCCTTCTTCCAGGCTTTCGTATTGACTTGGTTAATAGGATTACCTTTATAGGTAAATACACGTTCCATGTGTTTTCCAATTTGATCTTGTAACACCATTAGGGCATCCATATTTAGTGGAACATTAATACTCCGCTTAGCCTTTGCTTGATCCGCATGAATCCAGGCAACACGCCGTTCCATGCTGATTTGTGACCAACTCAGTTCAGTGACGTTTGATTTACGAAGACCTGTAGCTAAGCTAAATCTGACCATGGCTTCTAGGTGATCAGGAAGGCAGATCAGTAACCTGTTTGCTTCTTCCTTGGTTAACCATCGAATTCGGCGTTTGGGTTCAGGCAGCAACCTGACATAAGGTGCTCTTTCAATCCATTCCCATTCTCGCTCAGCTTTTCGCATCATCGCGCGTATGACTGATAACATCCTGTTCACCGTGGCATGGCTGACACCTGTGCTCAAACGCTCTGAAGTAACGTGATCAATCCAATCTCGGTTGATCTGATCTAACGAGCAGTCCTTTGCATACTGATCAAGCCATCTGAGATTCATTTTATCGTCTTCATGAGACGCTTTATGCCGGGTCTCAGACAACCAACGAATGACAGCTTCCTGCCAGGTTCGCTGGGGTTTTTGACCTAACTTAATAGCATCCCAGTATTGCGCCTTGAGTTTGTCGTGAAACTCCTGGGCCGCTACTTTGCTTTTCGTTTGAGCAGAGCGTCGTACTCGCGTTCCGTCTGGGGCCGTAAACCGGACCCACCAGGTGTTTTTGCGTTTGTATAGTGACATAAAGATTTCTCCATGATTGCCACTTGCAACGCTTGCCGGGAAGTAGCATACCGTGATCTGATACACCCGACAAGGTCAGATTTAATAAACACCCAGCGTTTTCCAATTTTAGCTCCTGGGATTGCACCACATTTGGCTTTTTCACGAAGGGCATTGCAGGATAGCTGAAGAAACTCTGCGGCCTGTTCTAGGTTGAGCGTTTGTAGAGTTTGGTCTGACATTTTTCGGTTACAAGGACAGAAGAATTTAAGTCATATAATTGTGGTGGATTTTCCAGGATTTGAAAATTTCAAGGTATTGCGACTTGTTTGTAGATAGTCCTCTTTTTGATTTTTTTTACAAAAACAAACTTTATTCTCTTGGATGTATTAGCTAGTTAGCAAGAAATCCAAGGCTTACTGGTGATATGAAATAGCGATATTTCTGATATTAACTATGAAAATATTCATTTAGGATTCAGAATGGTTTTCTATTTTTGAAATTCGACTAATTATGGAGATTTCAATGAAAACCAAACTTAAAGATGTTAACGCTGATGAAATTAATATTGTTGATAACTCAACCAAAATACAAAATCAACGAACTCAGTCAGATATAGATAACGAGATATTTGCTCTTCACAAGCGTGAAAGCAGAATTAATGCGGATAGAAGTGCTCGAGCAATAAAGCTGTTTCTTATAGCAGCTTTGGTATTCGTTGTGATTCTTGTATTTGGTTACTTCGTATTTCAATATTTTAGTAGCAAGGGTATTTCAAACATTTTTGAATTTCTTAGTATATTAAATAGTATTGATAAGGATTCGTTTGCAATAAATATAACAATATTCTGCATTCTATTTGTTTCATCCATTATTCCGATGAAATTGGCAATAGATTTGAGATTTACGGACTCGGATGAATTGCGAGATATAAAGAATGAAATTAAGAAGTTAAAACTTGAGCGAATTAAGAAATCCAGAAACTAGATGTAAAAACTTAGCTGTAAAGTAAATTGAGAACGTCTTAATTCTTTTCACCAGATTTGTAAAAAGCCGAGGCAGGTAGGCCCCGGCTTTTCGGCTATAACGCCATGCGTCGTCTTCGGTCCAGATAATCCGCGACATCACGGATATCTGCGACACGAAGTTTTCCGCATTTAAATGTATGGACTGGGCAGCGCTCAGCACTGACGGCATTTAGCAGCACTCTTGGTGTTCTGTAATGCAGAACCTCTGCCAATTGCTCGGTGGTGAGCGTGATCTGGCCGTATTTGTCATACAATAATTGTGCAGTTTCACTTAGCTTCATGGTTAGGTTTCCTTAAGCCATGTGCCAAGAAGCACAAGCTGTTTGGCTTATGATCAGTGAAATGTGTTGATTTCTACTCGATCAGTAAGCTCATCAAAGTCTCAGGTTGGTGGTGATGCTTAATGCATCACAGCCGTTATTGAGAATTCAATGATCTAAACAGCGTTATCCAGTATAGATTAGTTTGAATCAGTTTTTAAGTGGTTGTGCCAATTTCCAGGATGTACACGTTACACCCCCCTTACGTGGACTTGTTGGGCGAAGTTAAAAAGGGGATAGAGAGAAATAGCCGCCACATTCGATTTCAACGTAAGGTCGTGAAGAATAATATCAGCAATCAGATGCTGGGTTTTGGTATCGATAGAGTGCCAGTAGGCTAATAATGAATCGTAGGTTTTAATTGGTTTCTGATCTAATTTAGATAAGGTTTGATTTAAGCCATTAAGCTGGGTGTTGAGCTTTTCATGGCGTTGTTTGAATATATCCAACGAAATCGCTTCGGCACTATGTAACTCGAACAATTTTTCAATATCGTGTTCTAATTTTGAGATTTTAGACTTGATTGCTGATGTGGAATTAGGATGTTTATTTCCAGCTAGATTATCGAGTGTTTTTTGATCAGGGAATGGAATATCTTCAATGGATTTTTCGAAAATAGCATGCACGTCATCAATCGGGATTTCGGAATTGCACTTGTGGCAGGAGTAGTTTAACGATTTCGATAGAATCTCCATTGGCTGTTCACATCCACAATACACTTTGCCAAGAAAAACATCCTGAGTGGCTGATCGAGTTTGTTTGCCTTTTTGGGATGCCATTATGGCTTGAGCCTGGCTCCAGGTCTCTTTGCTCACGATAGGGGAGATACGCATTTCATGCTGTTTATTAATACCTGTGCCCGGTTCACAAACACTGTAGCTATATATACCTTTAGCAGTAGGGTTGCGTAGTAATCGGTCAACGGCTGTAAAAGTAAATTTCTTTCCTGTTCGTGTTCGATAACCTTGCTCATTAAGAATACGGGCCACAGTCTGTTTACGTTTATGAATCAGGTACAACTCAAATAATTCAGCATAGATCGGTACTTCTTCTTTGACCTGGACGAGTTCACTGTCTTGCCAAGTGAATCCAAAAGGCGGTCGGTTTTTTGTGATTTTTTTCTCTGTGTTCATATTGTCTGACTTGTCGGATTAATTTTTCTGCAATCATTTTACATAAAAATCACCGCCCCTTATGTTAAAAGGACGGTGAACATTAGAGATAGCCTCTCTCAGCAAAGCTCATACATGTCGAACCGCCTACAATTATATGGTCTAAAACTCGAACATCTATCAAGGCGAGTGCCTCTTTAAGGCGAAGTGTAATGGATTGATCCGCAGCACTGGGTTCACATACTGGTAGAGTAGGAACAGGAGCGCCATACGGATCTTCCGATCAGCGGTTTCTCCCATTCCTCTCTCCGAACCGGACGTGCGACTTTCACCGCATCCGGCTCTCCATTCAACAATCAGTTAACTTGTAGCAAGACCATGAGCATGACGATGATGATAACGACATAAAGTTACCAAATCCTTCACGGCCCAGGATTTACGTCCTTTCTTGTGGTGGACATGTAAATCGTTCTGGTCTTTGCAGTGTACACAAGCAAAGCCATCACGTTTTAATACTTTAAGTCGACGATAGTGCCAATCCATCGGGGCACCTCGATAACCCGCTTCACCTCGCTGGGTGCGATAAATAGCAGGCTTGGGTCCCTTGTGTCCCTCAGGCACCAACGTTTCAACATGCTCCGCTAGATAAGGATGATCAAAGCCTTTACGGCCTTTCATTCTGTAGCGGGAACGCTGTAATTCCGTTGGTGAGGGAAGCCATTGATGTAACTCAAGGCCATGGGTACTGGCAACCCATCGTTGCCGCCGTAGGATGGTACGGGTCTTCTGCTTGATAAGTTGTACCTTTCGACTGCCTTTATATTTCCTCAATAACCACTTGTGGTATCGATGCCAGGCATATCGGCTGATGGTTTCTAAATCAGATTGTAAAGAGGTGTGTTTGTAGTATTCACACCATCCTCGTACCACCTGATTGAGTTGCTGCATCTTGGTATATTCATCATACAGTGTTTGGTTTTGGGCCGTCAGGCTTTTGATCTTGGCTTTTACTCGTTTCACACTGTTTAAGGCCGGTCTGAGATGAACCACCCAGCGGCCTTCGGGTTTGGCTCTACGGATTGTAAGTCCGAGAAAGTCATACCCTTTATTAACATGTGTGATACGGGTCTTTTCATCGGATAAGGTCAACTTGAGCTTATCCTGAAGAAACGCCTTTATGTCAGCCTTGGTCTGCCTAACACCGGCAATCCCGTCATTACTGACGACAACAAAATCATCGGCATAGCGCACCATGACATAATTCCCTCGACCTGCTAGCCGGTTTTTCTGTTTTTCATAAGGGCTAACGTGCCATTTCTGATCGGCCCATTTGTCAAACTCATTGAGATAGATGTTCGCCAACAGTGGGGAAATAATTCCCCCTTGCGGCACACCTGTTTTTGTTTGCGCAAAGAGCTGCTCATCCATGACACCGGCCTTAAGAAACCGATGGATCAGGTTCAGAAGGGAATCGTCGGCAATCCGTTTTCGCAGTAACTTCATCAAGATACGGTGATTGACCGTATCGAAGTAACTTTTTAGGTCGCCTTCAATAACGTAGTAGTGCTTGATGCTGGTGTTGGCCAGCGGCATTAATACGGCTATTGCATCCATGGTACGCCGTCCTTTGCGAAAGCCAAACGAATAGGGTTGGAAATCACTCTCGTAAATCGGGTCTAGCGCCATTCGTATCGCTTCTTGAACAATACGATCCCGCAGGGCAGGAATGCCCAACGGTCGTTTGCGTCCATTGGCTTTAGGAATGTGAACCCGTTTTACCGGAAGTGGTTGGTACATCTTGCGCTTCAGTTGGCTCATCAACATTGCCATTTGGCAATCATAATGATCCTTGAAGTAATTGCGGGTCGTACCGTCCACACCATCTGTTCGGCTGCCCGGTCGGGACAGTACCGCCTGTGCCGCATGATGAATCCATTTATCCCAGTGTAGAAGGTCATACAGACGGTTAAATCGGTATGTTGGATCATCTGAGGCTTTGCTTGCAAGGGTTCGCTGCTTTTCAGCTATCATCGATGTCAACATTACCGTTTATCTCCAGCTTAGTTCACATTGAACATACACTTTGTTGAACTGTCTTCCTTTGCCATGTGGCTGGCTTTCCCAACCTCCGACTACTACGAAGACTCCGCCCCGTTGACCACATAAGGGTTCAGGCGCCCGTACCTCAAAAAGGTAGCGATCAACGGTTCCCAAGTTCATGTTAGTTACGTCAGCACCTTACCGTAGACTCCAACTCTACCCCTGGCTCAGCTCGTTGCTTCGCTCGCTACCGGGACAATCACCAAGTAAAGTCAGGAGTGATGATCGTCGGCCCGTCGTAGACTGACTTACCCAAGCCAGATAAGTCTCCGGCAACTCTGCCCTGGCCCTAACTTTGATAACGGACAGTCCAATCTTCGAGGCGTCAGACATTGGTTTCTTTCGTAGTCATAGTAAGATTCTGGCTATCAGTCCAGCATCTGTTAGGGCAGATACCGACCACATTGTCGAGGAGGCTTCACACATAATATGGCCTAACATACGATGCATGCTCCTCTAGCCATCAATTAACTCCTGTAATTGAGTTACTTGCGTAACATTTAACTAACACGCTTCTTGGCGCACCGCTGGGATGATTGTGTGCCTTATGTTGCCAGTTTCATTATGTGCCCATATTGACCTATCGTATTGATTTTTAATTTTATGCTTTCATGTTTGGCCACATAATGATGTGATCAGGCGCATGCTATGGCCTCCTTATAAATTTTAGATAGGAGGTTATTTATGTTGGAACGTTATTATTCCAAACCCCGCACGTTGGATCGTATTCGAGCATTATGGCTGGGTCCAGCTATTGATCAATACGTTAATTGGCTGACAGACCGTCAAGCCGCTCGCGTCACCGTCATCCGCTCAGTTCAAATACTGATCCGTTTTAATCAATATGCTCGGTCATGTGAGGCCAGCACCTGGTCAGACTTGCCCGCTTTATTGTTTCCCTTTGTTGATCAATGGGTGCAAACGCACAGTGGCTGGTGTAAGAGTGCCAAAGATCGAGCCTGTGTACGTGCAACGGCTCGAGTTCCTATTGAACAGATGCTTAAGTTGATCTTGCCAGAATTTAAGATAGATAAACCATGTGATCCGTTACCCTTTGAAGCATCCGTTCCGGGGTTCTTTCCCCATTTGCACGATGAGCGGGGACTACGGCCAGACACCATCCGTCGGTATAAATATGATTTAGGGGTATTTGAATCATATCTTAGCCAAGCAGGTGTTGACGATTTTTCATTGATTACCCCTGAGTTAATTAATGAATTTATGATTGATTGTGCCAAACGACTTTCGCCGTTGACGGTGTGCGGTTATGGCAGTGCCTTACGGACATTTTTTCGGTATCTTTACCGCCAAGAGAAGATTAACACTGATCTTGCTCGGGCTGTTCCCCGAGGTCGCCGTTATCGGCAATCCTCAATCCCCCGATCAATCACCTGGGACGATGTGCAACGTGTGCTCAATGTCATTGATCGGCGTGATGCACAAGGCAAACGGGATTATGCAATCTTGTTGTTACTGACCAGTTATGGGTTACGCGCAAAAGAAGTGGCGGCACTCCGGTTGGATGATATCGATTGGAAACAGAATCAATTGCATATCACTGGCCGTAAGGGTGGTCACTCAACCCTGTATCCGCTGTCAACGAGTGTGGGCCAAGCCATTATTGACTATTTGCAATGTGCTCGTCCGCAAGTTAACTACCGTGATTTATTCCTGATCAACAAGAGTCCCTATACACCCATTTCTCATTATTGTGTTTCACAGCGGGCAAGTCACTATATCAATGCGGTAGGCATCAAAGTTCGACGTGCCGGTTCTCATACCTTTCGGCATTCGTGTGTCCAGCGGCTGGTCAATGCGGATATTCCGTTCAAAATCATTGGCGATTATGTGGGTCACCGAACGCCAGAATCAACACAAATTTATGGCAAGGTTGCGCTTCATAAACTACGTCCGCTTGCCATGGGCGAGGAGGAGATTTTATGAGAACGTTATGGACAGGCTACCAGAGCTTACTTGCTCAGCAGATAAAACAATATCTCGCCACTAAACGGGCACTGGGTTGTAAGTTTGACACTGAAGACAGATCACTACGATTGTTTGATCGCTGGTTAGTCGAACAAAACATCAACGATAGTGATGACATCACCGCCGCGGTGCTTGATCAGTTTCTGGCATCCCGTGATCGTGATAATCCGAGAAGTTATAATCATTTACTCGGTGTAATCAGGCGACTCTATGAATGGCTGATCGATCAACAGATCATAGTGACTTCACCACTGATGAGTCTGCCGAAGCGAGAAACACGGCGGCCGCAACCGTTTATCTTTGAGTCGTCTTTAATCCGCCAGTTGCTTCAACTTGCAGATCAATTACCCGATAATCCCCGCAGTCCCTTACGTGGGCCGACTTATGTGATAATTTTTGCGTTACTTGCCGGATTAGGCCTTCGTATCAGTGAAGTCGCTCGTCTTCAATATGGTGATGTTGATTTGGAGCGTGATATCCTGCTGATTCGAGACACTAAATTTAGTAAAACTCGACAATTGCCGTTTGGCCCCAGGCTGCATCAGCGTCTTAGGGATTATCTGGCTCAACGTGAGACTTACGGTTATCCCGTTACAGGCAACGCCCCCTTATTCTCTTGGAACGGCAAGCACAGCATATCCACCAATACCATTCGTAATGTCTTTCGGGATCGTCTGTTACCCAAATTATCCTATGCCGTTGCACCGGGTACCGCCCATCCTTGTGTTCATAGTTTACGGCACTCGTTTGCCGTGCGTACCTTACTGCGTTGGTACCGCGATGACTTAAATCCGGCAAATCGTCTGCATCATCTGTCAACCTTTATGGGTCATGTCAATCCCAAGAGTACAGCGGTGTATCTCACTATCACCAGTGATCTATTACAGCAGGCCAATCACCGTTTTGAAGCATTCGCCTGTCCGGTTAGCAGGACCACATCATGAATACAACATTAGGAATGGTTATCCGTGGATTCTTGCTGGAATATTTGCCCCAACAAAAGGGGTTGCGTGAAAGCACGGTGTACAGTTATCGCGATACACTGCGATTATTCCTGCGCTATGTTGCAGCAGATAAAAATTTAAATGTCAGTCAGTTGCAGCTTAAGCACCTCACGTTTGAGCAGGTATTAAACTTCCTGCATGACCTTGAGCAATCCCGGCATAACTCGGTTTCTACACGCAACCAGCGACTCGGCGCACTGCATACGTTTTATGACTATATTGCACGGCAAGTGCCTGAGATGTTGCGCGAATCTGAGAAAGTGGCGACGATTCCCATCAAGCGCGTCACCTTACCCGACACTCGATTTATGTCGCGCGATGAGATAGATCGGTTATTCAACCAATTGCCTGACCAGGGGCGTTACGCCCTAAGAGATCGTGCTTTATTGTTGTTTTTATATAATACTGGTGCTCGGGTACAGGAAGTCGCGGATTTACGTGTTGGGCATATTACGTTTGATCACCCACCCAGTGTTCGGCTAAAAGGCAAAGGCGGCAAGTGGCGAACCTGTCCATTATGGGGCCAGACTGCGGACGTGCTTGCACAGCTTATCCAACAGCAGCAAGCGCAGACGAATGCGGCGGTATTCATGTCAGCGAAAGGCACACCGTTAACACGCTTTGGGATTTACAAACGCGTGCGCAAATATGCGGCTGATATTGAGAGCAATACGTCAAGGATACCTTCATGTCGGATTACGCCGCATGTGTTCAGGCATTCAACCGCTGTCCACTTGCTTGAAGCAGGCGTTGAAGTTAATGTCATTCGGGGCTGGTTAGGGCATGTTAGCCTGGAGACCACGAACCGTTATGCAGAAATTACATTGCGAATGAAACAGCAGGCATTAAAACTGTGCGAACCGCCAGCAGATAGTGATGGCGTCAGCCAACCTTCCGCATGGCATGCTGATGCAGACCTGTTGACTTGGCTGACGTCTTTATAAGTCAATACACTCTATTCCGCATTGAACAAAATTCTCTCAATGCGGAAATTTTTTAGTTCTGATATTGATATCAATCAAGTCGACGAGTTATTAAGCCAACAAAATATTGTGAGCAAAGCAATCAGCAAAAATCTCAAAAGATAAAACATAATCATTTATCTATGATTGCGACAAAACTAATGCTCCTTACCATCACGGATCATTATGTGGCCAAATATGAAAACATAAAATTAAAAATCAATACGATAGGTCAATATGGGCACATAATGAAACTGGCAACATAAAGCCCATTATGTGTCACGGAACATAATGTGCCAAAATCAGTGCTGAAGCGTTAACTTCTAAACAGCGCTTCACAACAATCCGCGGATAGACGGAAACCTGGTCAACGGTGCCTTTAAATAACTCTTCGAAGGCAATGACCTGATTTTTATTATCCAGATAAATACAACAAAAGATTTCTTGTGATTCCTGGCCCAATTTTAGTGATAAAAAGGCTTCAACTTCTCTAGGGCTGGTCAACGCATCTTGGTTAAAGACTCGTCTTTTAATGATTTCCAGCGCCGTTTGGATGAGATGGTCTTCATGATCTATGGATTGCAATGTCTCTTTGAGGGTGATCTGCCCCTTAAGTTGGTACCAGTTTAGAAGTTAGTCTCTGGTTAGGGTTACAGGTTTCCCTTCAAGAAGGGCTGGAACGTAGTGTAAGCAATTCTTGAAGGGTTTGGCAAGATCGTCTGCGGGGCTGGTGGTCGATAACCTAGCGATGAGTGTGGTCGAATTGTGTTGTAATGGACCCGCCATCGCTCAACCAGCACTTGTGCTTCAGTCAATGTATAAAGCACTTCACGATCCAACAGTTCATCACGTAGCTTGCCATTGAAACTTTCATTGTAACCGTTCTCCCAGGGAGAACCGGGTTCAATAAATAACGTTTTAACTTTCATTTTGGTTAACCATTCACGTACAGCCCTGGCCGTGAATTCGGACCCATTATCGGAGCGAATATGATCAGGAATACCACGTGCCATGAATAACTGTTCTAGAGCGTTGAGTACACTAGCACTGTTCAGACGTCTCTCAGTAATAATCGCCAGACATTCTCGGGTATATTCATCAATGATGGTTAACAGTCGATAAGCACGACCATCATCCGTAAGATCTTGAACGAAGTCATAGGCCCAGACATGATTCTTCCAACTCGGTCTTAATCGAACACACGAGCCATCATTGAGCCATAGTCGACCTCGTTTGGGTTGTTTACTCGGTACTTTTAGCTGTCAATCAGCGTTTAAAACTGGACACTTATCAGCGAGTAAAACTGAACAGTTAAATTCAATATAATTCGGTCATTAGCAACTCAAGTGAAGCGTAGCGGAACTTGAGTTGGGCTGTTTCTCCTGAGTTCCCTACGATGATTTTTTCTTTATGTTGGTCTTGAGTTTGAGCTTGGAACTGGACTGCTTAAATCGGTACGAGTCATTACCCGTTTCAATAATTGAGCAGTGATGGGTGACTCGATCCAGTAAAGCGGTCGTCATTTTCTCATCACCAAACACCCGCACCCATTCACTGAAGTTTAGATTGGTGGTGAACAGGATGGTTGTTTTCTCATACAACTTGCTGATTAGGTGGAATAACAATGCACCACCAGAAGCCGGAAACGGCAAATAACCCAGTTCATCGAAGATAACAGCATCCAAGGGCTGCATAATCCGTGCCAGTCGTCCCTGTTTATCGTCCTGCTGTTCTTTGATGAGCAAATTCACCAGATCGACCACGTTGTAAAAGCGTACTCGTCGACCTGAATGAATGGCTTTAATACCAATGGCGGTTGCTAGATGTGTTTTACCTGTGCCGGTGCCACCGACAAAGATCAAGTTGTGAGCTCGATCCATAAAATCGGCTTGTGCTAAATCTTTGATGAGGGATTGTTCAACCTTGGACTGGGTAAAATCAAATTGTTGTAGATCGCGATGGTGTGGGAACTTGGCGACTTTCATCTGGTAGTTTAGTCGTCTGACCTCTCGGTCAGCGCGTTCGGCATCCATCAATTTGATTAACCCGGATTGCAGAGTGACCTTGGTGCGAGGTGAATCGATCAGCTCAGGCAAACAGTCAGCCATGCCGTGCAGTTTTAGCGCTTTGAGTTCATCGACGAGTTCAAGCATGATTGACCTCCTGGGCGCAAAGTTGATCATACCGACCTACATTAGCCACTGGTGGAACGCTCAGTACCGGGGCATCGGTGATCGTCATCGCTTGAATCGGCTCAGATTCAATTAATCGATGCACCAGATTGGTAATGACCGATAGTTGGGTTGTCTTTGCATCTAATGCTAATTCACAGGCTACACTCACGGTTTCCAGGCCATGCTGACGAACCAATAGTAATAATTGCACAAACTCCCGATCACCCCCGTCACGTTTGAGATAGCGGGCTTTAAGCGTTAACAACGCTTTAGGTAATTCCCAATCGACAAACGGGGCACCGTTGCGCAACGCACCCGGTTTAATCTCAAGCACTGGCAAATAATGCCAGGGATCAAAGATCATTTGGTCTCGTGCAAACGAGCGCTGATGTTCGGCGACCACCACGTCATTGACGACAACTTTAATGAGTGTGGCATACGCTCGTACAGAGACTACCTGACCGACATACTGACACGGTACCGAGTATTGGTTGCGATCATAGTGCACCACACAGGTCGCATGTACACGCGCTAAACGTTCATAATACCCATCAAAAGCCACGATGGCACCACGCAAGTGGGCTTGTTCCTCGGCAAAGACCTCATCAATTAACATGGATTTATTCGTGGGGTGTGGACGTTGACCCATCTGCTTACAGCGTTGTTCCAGCCATTGGTTTAATTCATTTAAATCCGCAAACGTTGACCGTGGCACAAATAATCGCTGACGCATAATACCGACTTGGCGTTCAACCTGACCTTTCTCCCAGCCTGCAGCCGGCGTGCAGGCAATCGGTTCTATCAGATAATGATTCATCAGGCTTAAAAAACGCCGATTAAACTCTCGGTGTTTACCTTGGAGAATGCTATTCACGATCGGCTTAGGGTTATCGTATATCATCTTCTTCGGTAATCCATCGAAGAACTCAAACGCCCGGATATGTGCATCAAAGACCATCTCCTGGGTTTCTCTGGAATACGCGCGTAGATACGATTTACGTGAATGGCATAATCTAAAATGAGCCAGCTTAATCTTGACGTTACAACCCCCCAAGATAATCTGCTCGTGTGACCAGTCAAACTGACACGCTTCACCCGGTGCAAAGATCAAGGGTATATAGGCCTGTTTGATCGACTGACTGGACTGGTCCTTCCAGGCTTTGACAAACCGCTGAACGCTGTCATACGCCCCTCGATAACCCTGAAGTTGAATGCCCTCATACAATTGGACAGCAGTACGTCGAGCCCGTACTGAACGGGTGGCATCTACTTCAAGCCATTCGATTAGCTGGGGTTTGAATGACTCCAGCTTCGGACAGACGATAGGAACTGAACGCTGGTAAACCGGTTCGTTGGATTCATTTAAATATTTATATACGGTCGTGCGCGATACATTAAATTCACGGGCCACTTCGCTGACATTGCGGCCGTCGACTAAACACATTCGTCGTATCTTGGTACAGATATGCATGCAGATCACCTGACAGTTTCCTCGGATTCTTAACTCCGAGACAGTTAATAGTATGGTGTTCAGTTTTACACGCTGATCACCCCCGAAACTGTCCATTTTTGCACGCTGTTTAACACTTTTAGCCCCTCACGTCGCCAGATACGTTCTACACGTTTATGATTGACACACCAACCCAGATACAGTTTTAACAGTGCAGTAATACGGCGATACCCATTGATCTGCCCCTTAAGTTGGTACCAGTTAAGAAGTTAGTATTTGGTTCGGGTTACAGTTTCCCTTCAAGAAGGGCTGGAACGTAGTGTAAGCAATTCTTGAAGGGTTTGGCAAGATCGTTTCCGGGGCTGGTGGTCGATAACCTAGTGATGAGTGTGGTCGAATCGTGTTGTAATGGATCCGCCATCGTTCTATCAGCACCTGTGCTTCAGTCAGCGTATAAAACACTTCACGATCCAGCAATTCATCACGCAACTTGCCATTGAAGCTTTCATTGTAGCCGTTTTCCCAGGGTGAACCGGGTTCGATGAATAGCGTTTTAACCTGCATTTTATTTAACCATTGGCGTACTGCCTTGGCCGTGAATTCAACACCATTATCTGATCGAATATGATCGGGAATACCCCGTGTCATGAATAACTGTTCTAAAGCATTGAGTACACTCGCACTGTTCAAACGCCTCTCGGTAATAATCGCCAGACATTCTCGGGTGTATTCATCAATGATCGTTAATAACCGATAAGCTCGACCATCATCGGTACGATCTTGAACAAAATCATACGCCCAGACATGATTCTTCCAACTCGGCCTCAATCGAACACACGAACCGTCATTGAACCATAGTCGGCCTCGTTTGGGTTGTTTGCTCGGTACTTTTAGCCCCTCTCGTCGCCAGATACGTTCCACACGTTTATGATTGACACACCAACCCAGATACAGTTTTAACAGTGCAGTAATACGTCGATACCCATAACGGCCAAACTCACTCGCCAATTGAATGATATCCGCTGTCAGTGCCGCTTCATCGTCTTTGACAATACGCTGATAACGTTGGGTGGAACGCGGTTGACCAATTACTTGACAGGCTCTGCGTTCAGATACACAAAGCTGCTCACGAACATGATCAACACATAAACGGCGACGCTCCGGGCTTAATACTTTCCCGACAACGCTTCCTCTAGGATTAATTTATCCAACGTTAAATCAGACACCGCTTTGCGAAGACGTGCATTTTCCTTCTCTAAATCCTTCATCTGACGAACTTGGTTCACTTGCATACCGCCATACTGTTTGCGCCAGCGGTAGTAGGTTTGCTCTGTAATACCGCACTGGCGGCAACTCTCGGAAATGGTGTGACCTTGAGCATGATGAATTTCCACTTCACGCAGTGTTTTGATAATGGTCTCAGTTGGGACACGTTTACCTTTAGGCATAAGTTGGCTCCTTTAAGCTAAATAGTAAACCTAATCCTATCTCATCAACTGGATCAACTTTCCGGGGCTAGGTCAACCTTGTGATTTTTAAGATCGACGAAGGAGGTGGCATAGCCGGTTTTACGGGTAAAAAAATGTTCATCAATACCTAGCACCTGAGGACAGGGTCGATTAGCCATTTCTGATCGTTTGCGCTCAATATGGAACTGGTACCATCGCTCTACGGTGGCAGGGCTAATGTTATAGGTACGCGAAATCTTACGCTGTGTCACGCCGTCGTGATGGGCCTCGAACACTTCAAGCCGGAAGGATTCAGATGATCGATAACGGGGCCTGATACCGGCGAAATGATGACGAAAGTAGCGGTTACATTGCTGACAATAATATTTAGGCACCCGCAGATGTAAAATCATGACCTGATTGCCTTGCCGGGTGTGTTTAACGGTTCTACTATGGGTGGCTTTAATCTTTAAACGAGGAAACTGGCAGTGTTTACAACGAGGTCGTTTAGTAGGTTTAGCCCATACCTCAATACTCCCGTGACGTTCTACTCGTTCGACTTGTAAATTAGGAATGCCTATAATTCTATTGGCGTGGGACATCGGTGTTCTCCATTAAATTAATCTTCAACAAAATTAGTTTAATGAATACCTTTGTCCCCCGTTAATGAGGGAGAGCCCACTATTGTCACTGGCACTGGATCGTTACGTAAATGAGGTATCAATCACTAAAAAGGCAAGTACACATACTCACGAAATTGCCACTGCTAAAATTCTAAAAACATACTTGGGGAAATATAATCTCGCCGGTATTACACCTGATCTTGTTTCTAACTATCGCGATACAAGATTAGCAGAAGGGTTGAGTAACAATTCAGTAAGGCTCGAACTCGCATTACTTAGTCATCTTTTTACTATCACCATCAAAGAGTGGGGCATGGGCTTGACCTACAATCCAGTTTCCTCAATCAGAAAACCATCGCCAGGTAAAGGCCGAAATCGGCGATTAATCGGAGATGAAGAGAAACGTTTATTGGAAGCTTGTGATGAACATTCAAATCCAATGCTAGGCTGGATGGTTCGTCTGGCCATTTATACCGCTATGCGTTTAGGCGAAATCAAAAACCTGACTCGCAAACAAGTTAATCTAGCTAAGAATACTGTGACATTGTTTGATACAAAAAATAATGAAACGCGAACGATTCCCCTAACACTGAAAGCTCGGGAAACATTGATTGAAGCACTAAGTTATCCGGTGCGACCGATTGATACGGATTTGATCTTTTTTGGAGAACCGGGTCGGGATGGAAAACGTCGACCTTACACAATTAATAAATTCTGGACACAAGCACTTCAACGTGCAGAAATTGAGGGCTTGCGATTCCATGATCTGCGTCATGAAGCCACCAGTAGATTTGTAGAGGCAGGGCTTTCTGATCAGGAAGTCTCATCCATTACTGGACACAAATCCATGCAAATGCTGAAACGCTATACACACCTTAGAACAGAAAATTTATCAGAAAAAATTCAGCATATTTAATAGTTGGGTTTAAGGTCTTTGCCTAGAGTTTGAATCTCCCGATTATTTTGTTGTCGTTCCAAATGTTAGAAGGGCTTTCTTCAATTTAGGCAACTCTAGCTCCACCACACTCCAAATGACATCAATATCAACACCCAGGTAATCATGGACCAGAATGTTTCTAAACCCGGCAATATTTTTCCAGGGAATATCAGGGTGTTTCTTTTTCACCTGAGGTGACAGGCGCTGGCTGGATTCGGCCATCACTTGCAGATTGCGGATAACTGCATCCTGAGCCATTGCAGATTTATAAAACTGTTTTTTACTAGTAATGTATTCTTCTATTCGCCTGATGGATTCCAGCATGTGATCGATATAAACCGTATTATCTTTGGCCTTTTTGATCACAATGCAATTGCCTCACGTAAAACTTGTTTTTGTATCTTGGGGTGTAGAGCCTTTTCAGTAACCACATCAACGTTGCGATGCAGCAATGCCGAAACATCTTCAAGAAATCCACCCAGGGCAAATCCGGACTGACCTTCTTCAAGTTCAACCAGAAAATCAACATCGCTGTCTTGAGTCGCTTCGCCACGAGCCATCGATCCAAATACCCGTACATTCCGAATACCATTCTTTCGGGCTAAAGACAAAATCGCATCGCGGTGTTGTTCAAGTAATTTGTTTATTCGAGAATATTCAGGTTTGGTGGTTTTTCGGATAATGCTTTGCAGTTCACTGAAAACAGGACAGTCAGTATTGGCACGGTATTGCACTTGATTACCCACTGTTTCGTTAATGAGTAAACCTGAATCTGCCAAGTTTGTAAGTTCTTTATGCACAGTCCCTGCTACGGTATCAGTTAAGCGGGCGATTTCCCGGACATGGAATTGCCGATCCGGATTAAGTAGTAAAAGCTCTAGTACCCTACGGCGGTAGTCTTTGAAGAGTAATTTACTGAGGTGTAATGTCATAATATCAAAGTGTAGCATATATTGCTACATTTTAAACGGTTAAATCAAACTCTATAGGAAAAAGTCTTCTACAAAAAAGAGATTAGAAGATTTTCTAATAAATAATGTTAATTAAGCATAGTCTTCGCTAAATTATGAATTGAACCTTGAAAAGGTATGTCAAACAAGATAAGTTAATAGTTAGTAAGACATGCGGATGCAAGCTTGCCTTAGTTCCGATTTTATTCATCTCCCTCATAGTCATGATTCAATATGCGTAGCATGCTATAGGATTTTTCAGCGATGTAGTGATTCTCAATTCTATCGAATCCACTTTAATTTAAGCTGATCCATTGACGGTGACTTCCTCGCCGATTTATTCACTTTTTTAATTTACGATTACGGCATTTAATGCCTGTAACAAATACTTTTAATGAATCTTAAGAGGATAAAACTATGAATACTTCTAGTTACTTAGAAGATAAACTAACTGACAAATACGGTGTTTTAATGACCATAGAAAATTTGGCTGAAGTGTTAAATCGCTCAAAGAATGGTTTACGTATCACTCTTCAGCAAGACAATGAAATGTCCCGATTATTCAATCAGGCTCGACAGAAGCTCGGACGACGGGTGTATTTTATCACTCAACAAGTGGCTCAAATTTTGTTCAAGAATAGCCAAGTTCTCGGACTTTAACCATTGAGCTGCTTACTTCACTGGTTATTGGTTTAGCGTTTTTAACGCAGATTGAAATGGCCAATAACCGGTGAAATCCCCTTGATTAATTATTCCTCTAACGTAAGTAAACTTCAGTGATGCTGGGCCTGAAATGCCCTAATTCTTGACTGACTGTTTCAAGCGCTATCTCTCGATCTAAATATCGCGATTGCAGCTCATCCATGCGTTCCTGGGCATAGGCATGTCTTACACCATGTGCCCCTTCTGACCAACCTAATACCCGTTTTGCTGCTTTGGTAAACGACGATGACCAGCGCTGACCCCCATTGATGTCATAGTGGCACTGAATGTGAACCTTTCTATCCGTGATTAATTTGGGCGTCTCTAAGCGCAGTGCTTCTAATTGTTGGGATAGTGGTTTAGGAATCAGCACCTCCCTGATTAATCCGCCCTTACCATGGACAGTATATGTAATACCTTCTCTACCTTTAAACTTATACTCAGTTACAGGTCGAGTATCAGCAGGGCGTTCATTCACTCGTCTAAGTGTATAAATTTCATGGGCTCTTAGCCCGGCAGCATAAGCAATGCGTGTAGCCAAGGCATTCTTATTAGATTGTGATGTACAAATTAAATCAATCTGATCGGGCGTATAGGCTCTACCAACCCGAACCGTATCAATCTCTGATTTTATAGTTGGTAGTTTTTGGTCAGACTCTAGCTGATGAGATACGTTAGTCATTAGTGCCTGGATCGCTTGTCGTTCCAGATTTAAAGTGCTTTGTCGTACCGACTCACTCCGTTTTTCTAAGTAAGAAATCGCAATTGGAATAGAAAGGCTGCGCATACTCCCAAACCGATTGTTGTTTAAATAGCGCCCAATTCGTCGATAGGCTTGCTAATAATTACATGCTGTCCCGACACTTTTAATCACTCGGCCTTGCAAGACCTTCATCACACTTCCGACTTGTTTATCGACCGAAGCGAATCTCGCCATGTTTTTTTAGCCAATAATGAATCGTAGAGCGTGCCGCTTTAACACCTACTTGTTCAAGATACAGTTGGAGTTGTGATAGGGATAATCCTGCTCGTTGTAATGCCAAAATACAATGGGCATGTGCATCCAGCTTTGAGGGTTGAAACTTTCGTTTGCGTCTTTTTAAGTGAAGCTCAGTAATAGCCTTGGCTGTTTCATCGACATCAAACATTTTCTAAATACTCAATCAATCATCTAACTAGTTTGTAAGAACACCTGGTTTGACAACTCAAACTCAGCGGCAACTGAATGCCTGTTCGCCCACGTTTACCCACTAGGGTCAGGCTCGGACTGTTCACGCCTGGTTGAAGATATCATCAATGTATAAAGTGATTGGCTGTTTAACCTCCATGGCCAGTTACAATTTAATAAAGGAAGATGAATAAATCCGCATAGAAAAAGGAAAGCAAATGACCGATGATTTTATGCGGCAGGAGATAGAACTCCCTGATGAATAAAATGCGATAGATTTAAAAAATAAACGTATCGCAATGATGAATTAAATCCTCCACTAGCGCCTTTCAGGAGGGAGTGACGCTTTAGCTATCGAGAATAACTTTATCATTATCGGATAAAAGTGGTCAATGAAAACCCATCCAAGACGCTCCACTGTTCAGTCTAAACTGTTCAATGGTTTTGTTCGATAGAATCTCGCAAACCCAGTGCTGACGCTATGTTGCGGGCACTCGAAGAGTGCGACATAGCGTCAGCAGTATCGACACGGAATCACGAAATTAATACTACTTTCCATTAGTCATCATCAATGTAATTTAATCATCACTGATTGAGCTAATTTACTACCCAAAACAAACGAATTAACCAGCTGTGATAAACTAATACATTCACTATCCGTTCAAATCGACGATTTAAATAGAAACAACCATGACCGAAGCACAACTACAAGCACTAGTCTTTTTCGGTGTTCTAGCATTGATATTTGGTGGTTTTGCAATAAAGCTAATTTACGATGATCGCAAACGAAAGCAAGAAAGAATCCGACGACTGGACGAATTTTCAAAGAATTTATCTACACCATTAGATTGAAATAACAGATTCTTTAATAAGAAGGATTATCTCATTGAGATCCTTAACAGCACTCACTGCCCTACCAAACTGAAAGAAATTTAGTCATTAGAAAATTCAATGGTTTTCATGCAACCAGGGGAGCGCTGTGAAAGTTAACCAACGGGTAATTGATCCAATAGAATCCAACAAATTTCATAGGCCTTCCCAGGTTTGAAGATATGGTTTCTAGGACTTCGCATGGCCAAGTTAATCTTATTGGCAGTCTAAAAATTGTACATAAATAAGATGCGTCAAAATCGAGCGAATACTTTGACTTTAGTATGTAGGTGTTTGGACTTATTACAAAATCATTAATTGATTGAAAAACTATCCCGCAAATCAAAAAAGTCCATTGTTTTAATGTTGAAATTTAGATAATGATTGTTATCTTTAGATAAATTGTATGTAGGAGAAGAATATACAAACACCCACCCAGGCTCGTGTTTTGACGCGTAATGAGTCAATTTCTTTTCTTTCAATTTTTTATTGAATGCTTTTTCGAGTAGTCTGTTATCAATAAATAATGATGGCTTAATCTGGTGACCTTGGTACTCAAAAGTATTGCGAAATTTAATCAAAAATTGACCATTCTTTAATTTTAAAATATCTGATTGACCGTAGTATATTCTCCAGAATGGAGAAAGACTTTCAGTCGACTGGCCGTTAACATGTACAAACATATGATCAAAGGAAATTGAGAATCTATCTGTTTCAATTACCTCAATATTGCTTTGCTTAGTGTCACATATTTTACTGTAGTGACTTACTAGTGGTGTGATTGAGTATCGTCTAGGCGTTTCTGGGCGAGTTTCAAGCTCATACTTCTTTTTTAGATTTTTATCCTTAATGACAGGTTTGCCATGATCTTCTTTGGTTCTAGCGTTAGCGCTATTTTTTACTTGATAGTGAGACTTAGGCCGAGTTGTGCAAAAATGAATTACAGCAGATTTGGCAACGCTGCGTTTCTTTGTTTTTAATTTAGCACATGTTACTTTTATGTTCTGTGGATTAAAGCCGCAAAATGTAGAATGAAGATTTTTGGTGACGTAAAATGGATCACGCTTCATGTTTTCACGAAGCTTATCAAGATTAGCTGCTGTAATTTGGATATTACAATTTTCATCAGCACATTCGAAATTCTGTTTTGCTACGATATATCCCTCCCAAAATAGCTCGTAAGCTTCCTCGACATCGATTGTTCTTTCTAAGTCTGTGCTATATGCTAATGGCAGCCTCATTTTGATAATTAATGATTTAACAATTATACGGCTATGATATCTGTCCTAGGCTATCAATCAAGCTTTGCATTTTAATAGAACTATTGTGTTCTTATATTATTCTTTAGACTATGGATAAGGACGTGAAGAATATTGAATATTATTAAGTACTGATTCGTGGAGCTATACCCATAACAACGAAGTATTGAATCAAGGCGAATCTTGGATTTCAATCTGCTTAGTACAATTTCATCCCAGTAATTATCCATCTATTGATAACTATTTGATTTAACCTAGGTAATTCATAGCGATTACCTGGTGAGAAAACTGTTAGTCGATAATCACTTTATTTATTATGATTGGCCTGACATATTATTCGTACACGAAATTAAGGCTTGGAGGTTTTTACGATGGCGAGGATAGCAGTGGGTGGCTGGCAGCATGAGACCAACACATTCGCCCCAGTTCTGGCAGAGTATGAAGATTTTGTTGAAACTGACGAATGGCCTGGGCTGGTGATTGGCGATGAGCTGTTTAGTGCTATAGAGGGTGTGCATTTACCCGCCGCCGGTGCGCTACAAACGTTCAGTCAGACTGATCATGAAATTTTGCCGCTTTTGTGGTGTTCCGCACGTCCATCTTCTTATGTTACAGATGATGCATTTGAGCGCATCAGCGACATCCTTTTAGATCAAATTCACCTACACATGCCACTTGATGGCATTTATCTGGATTTACATGGTGCCATGGTTACCCAAACCTATGCCGATGGTGAAGGTGAAATCCTGAGACGGGTTCGCCAGTTAGTCGGCAATGAAATGCCTATTGCAGTTAGTCTGGATATGCATGCCAACGTAACAGAGAACATGGTCAACTTGGCAACGGTAATAGATATATACCGTACTTATCCTCATATCGACATGGGTGAAACAGGTGCTCGTGCAGCCAGTCATTTATTGCGGTTGCTCAATGGAGAACAATGGCATAAGTCTATACGAAAAGCAGAATTTTTAATTCCCCTGAACTGGGGATGTACATGGATGGAGCCCACTTCATCGATTTATGCTGGGTTACCTGAGGTAATCAATGATGAAGTTTATGCTGCTGCAATTGCAGTCGGTTTTCATCTGTCTGATATTGAGCAGGTTGGGCCGGCCGTCGTCGCTTATGGTCGATCACAGGATGCCGTTGATTTTGCTACTGAAACCTTACTAGAGTCGATTAATATAAATAAAAATAACTTTAAGGGTGAAATTCTGCCTGCGAAAGATGCCGTTGCGCAGGCAATAGAAATTAGCTCTTATGCTGATAAACCAGTTATTTTGGCTGATACACAGGATAATCCTGGGGGCGGAGGCACAGGTGATACGACAGGCATTCTGAGAGAATTGATTGCCCAGCAAGTTCAAGACGCCGTTGTCGCAGTCATTGCTGATGCACAGGTGGCTGCAAAATCGCATCAGGCAGGAACGGGAGTAATGATAGACATTGAACTGGGGGACAAATCGGATATGCCGGGTCATTTTCCGCTGTCTGTCCAAGCTAAGGTACTCAATTTAGGGAATGGAAGTTTCACCGCAACCGGTCCCATGTATCTTGGTGCACGCATGCAATTGGGTCCAATGGCACTGCTGGATATAGAAGGAATAAAGGTTATAGTGAGTTCGAAAAAGATACAGGTTGCAGATCAGTCAATCCTTAGACATCTAGGCATTGAGCCTGTAAAACAAAAAATGGTTGTACTCAAAAGTTCGGTACATTTCAGAAACGATTTTCAGGATATTTCGCAGCGTGTGTTGCTCGTCAAATCGCCCGGTGCAGTGATTGCTGACCCGCTTGAACTCGACTATAAAAATGCCAGTATCTAAAGTCTAAGCTTATGCAGCATTTCGTTTGTTGCTATTTGCAATACTTGAGTATCCTTGCGCTCATTAGATTGAAAAATATAAAATAAGGTTAGCCGATCAGGCTGGCGGTGCGCTAATCTAAGTAACAAAAAGATTGCTTTTGCTGTTGCTTGCAAAGCAAAATTAAAATTGGTAAACTGTTTTTGAGTGAATTGGAAGTAAAGTTCCACATTCATTTCCCTTCCTCTGGCACAGGTTTTTTCAGGGCCTCAGTTATAAAAGGTATCTCATTTGAGAAAGGTCTTGAAAGATTATGCGGCTATTAGTGGTTTATTGTCATCCGGTTGATACCAGTTTTTGCGCAACTTTGCGTGATACTGTGGTGTCAACGGTGCGGCGCTACGGTCATGATATTCAACTATTGGATTTGTATGCGTCAAAATTTAATCCTGTCATGAACGAACAGGAACGGCTTAATTACCACATCCCCCAGTTAAACGAACAGCCAATCAAGGCTCATTTGGAATTATTACGTTGGTGTGAGGGACTGATTTTTGTCTATCCGACCTGGTGGTATGGACCGCCGGCAATGTTAAAAGGCTGGATTGATCGTGTCTGGGTACCGTACGCCACATTTGAGTTGCCTACCTCAGATAATCCATGGAAACGTAAATTAGTTAATATTCGACTCATCGGTGTGGTATCGACACTAGGTTCCTCCAGATGGTGGTGGTCCCTTGTGATGGGAGCTCCTGGCAGAAAGCTTATCATGCGTTCTTTAAAACTGTGTTGCCATCCCCGCTGTAAATCATTTTGGTTGGGTTTGCATAACATTGATTTGACTACAAATGCTCAGCGTCAGACTTTTATCGAAAAAACCCGAACTCGATTGGAGCAAATGCTGAAACATGAGAACGTATCAAAGCCATACATGGGAAGTGCAGTATGACCCATTCGTTTTTCACACCGTCAAATATTCATCCGCCATTTGCCCGTTATTCACATGGTGTAATGGTGCATGCCAATTCAGACATTCTATTTTGTTCAGGTCAACTTGGCATAGGGCAGGATCAAGTCATTCCTGAACAAGTCGGGGAACAGGCGGCGATTTGTTTTAATAATATCAGTCAGATCCTTGCAGCCGCCGGGATGACGGTTTCTGACATCGTTCGCTTAAATGCTTATCTAACTGCCAGGGAATATATGAATGACTATATGCAGGCAAGAGATGAGTTTATTAAGGACATTAATCCTCCACCTGCTTCAACCCTAATGATCGTTAGTGGATTTACCCTGGAAGATTTTAAAGTGGAGGTAGAGGTGATAGCTGCTAAAAAACAACGGAGGGATAGCTAAATGCTCAATACACACTTTTGGTCAGATATGACGGCTGATGAATTTCGGCAATTGGATGGTAAAAGCACCATTGCTGTGTTGCCTGTTGGCGCCATTGAGCAACATGGTCCCCACCTTCCGGTATCGGTGGACAGTGATATTGTTGAGGAAATCGTCAGCCGGGCAGTACCCAGACTTGGTGATTTGCCGGTATTGTTTCTTCCCAGCATGCCTATAGGCAAAAGTAATGAGCACATGCACTTCCCCGGAACACTGAGTTTTTCTGCACAAACGCTGATACAGGCATGGATGGAGATAGGTGAGTGTGTTGCACGCACGGGTATAGAAAAGCTGTTATTTTTTAACGGCCATGGTGGCAATATTTCTGCACTGGATATTGTCGCCAGAGATTTGCGATTGAATCATGGTCTGATAACCGCTTATTGTTCCTGGTTTTCATTATTTGACAGCAGTGATTTGCTCGATCCCGATGAACATCGTCATGGGCTGCATGCGGGTGAATCAGAAACATCCGTGATGCTGGCTTGCCGTAACGAGTTGGTCGCAATGGATAAAGCCAGAAATTTTGTCTCTAATGGTGAATCATGGGCGCAGCAGTTTGATTACATTGGTCCCGGAGGTGGTGCCGTGAAACTGGGGTGGTTGATTGATGACTTAAACCAGGATGGCGCCTGCGGCAATGCAGCTAATGCATCCGCTGAGCGGGGCGAAATTTTGCTCGAACGCGCAGTTGATAACCTGATAGCCATGTTGAATGAATTTAATCAGTTTTCCATTTCATTAAGGGGAAATAGATAATGCCGGATAAACTGATTATTCAAAATGCCCGGATTCCATCAGCACTGGTCTCAGATGATGTGACCTCGCATGCCAGGGTTGAACAGGATTGTTTATATGGTGACTTATTGTGTGTTGATGGCGTAATACGTGGTTTTGTGCAGAACAATAACATCACTTCGGCTCCTAAAGTTGATATTAAGGGGCAAATCATACTTCCTTTGCTGGTCGAGCCACATTGTCATCTGGATAAATGTTATACAGTGCAAAGATTGGGAGGTGTCGGTGGTGATTTGAACCATGCCATAGAAGTTCAGTTTCAGGACAAACTTAACTGGACTGAAGATGACATATATTTGAGGGCCCGCAAAGGGCTTGAAGAACTTTATGTAAGTGGTTGTGGACTGGTCCGTACACATATAGATTGGTCATCGGACAGGCAAAACCCTGAACAAGCACCTGTGGCATGGCGTGTTATCGAACAACTCAGTGAAGAATATGCTGATCAGCTACAACTGGAAAGAAGTCCGTTACTCTCGCTAGAGCTGTTTGATAATGAAGATTGTGTGAATGCTATTTGCAGGCGGATATCAGCCAAACCCAATGGCTGTCCAAGTGGTGCTGTACTGGGCGTGTTTTTACTTGGGCACAATGATGTCGAACAAAGACTGATCACGGTTTTCAAACTGGCTGAAAAGTATAACCTGAAGCTGGATTTTCATGTTGATGAGAGCCTGGAAAAGCTGAATGGTTTAGCTCAAATTGCGAAAACCATGCTCGATCTTAAGTTTCAGGGTTCTGTTGTATGTGGCCACGCCTGCGCTTTAATGAATTGCCATGGCAGTGAACTTAAACAGACCATTGATTTAGTGGCTGAATCGGGTTTGTCGGTCGTCGCTTTACCCTCGACAAATTTATACCTGCAGGGAAGAAATCAGGGAACGCCTGACCGTAGAGGCATGACGCGGATAAAAGAGTTGGTTGACGCCAGGGTCAATGTTGCTATTGGCTGCGATAATGTTGCCGATGCCTTTTGTCCGATTGGAAAGTTTGATCCGATGCACTCGCTTTCACTGGCTATACTGGCAGGGCACCTTGATCCTCCTTACGACCGCTGGCTGTGCTCGATCACCACAATCGCTAGTAAAAGCTTAGGTCACAGACCCACTTTTTTTGATCAGGCAGTTTTATCTGATCTTTTAATCTGTAATGCAACGAATACTTCGGCAGTAATCAGCGGCGCTTCACGGATGCGGCTGCAACAGTATTTACGTTGTGAGTCTTGGGAAAGTTTAAAAAATCCTGATTTTAACCAATTAACACAACAGGTTTTGTGAAATGACAGCTAATCGTCAGATCGACTGGGAAAAATTTATTTCAGAACTTGGTGATATTCCTCATTTTCGCCAGGAAACTATTCGCCGGGTTAAGTCCAGGGATTTCTACTGGTACAGCCCCATACTTAAGCGCCGGCTGGATCACTGTATCGCCGATTTAATCGTTCAGCCCAGTGACCGGGAGCAACTTAAGCAAGTGATTAAACTGGCCGTCACTTATCAAATTCCAATCACTCTGCGCGGTCGGGGCAGCGGCAATTATGGTCAGGCGGTTCCCCTTGAAGGAGGTCTGGTGATCGACATGACCAGCATTAACCGGATTCTTGAAATTACTGAACATTATGTCAGGGCTGAAGCGGGATGTAATCTCTATGTGTTGAATCAGGCATTACAGGCAGAGGGCAAGGAACTGGCCATATTTTCCTCCACCCAGAGAATTGCAACGGTTGGCGGTTTTGTCAGCGGCGGGTCAACTGGCATAGGCTCAGTTGAACACGGCATGTTACGGGATCCGGGAATTATTGGCTGTTTGCTTGCGCTTTCGGTGGAAAAAGAGCCTAAAGTTCATGAATTCATTGCTGAGGATATCAATCTTTTGCATCATGCCTGGGGCATAAACGGTGTCATTACTGAAGTCACATTGAAAATCGTGCCACGACGGGACTGGATTCATTGTATGGCATCGTTTCCGTCTTATCGTCTGGCTTTTGAAGCCGGGCTGGCGTTGGGACATCGTGATGATTTACATCGAAAATTAGTCTGTACGGCAGCGGCAGGTTTTGTGCCGTATTTCGCCAAACTGGAAACCTGGATCAAGCCGGGCAGAGATATTATGCTGTCTTTGGTTGACCACCAACACATCAATGCTTTCGAAGCACTTGTCGAAGACTATGACGGTAGTCTTGATTTATGCCAGGATGAACAGCAAATGGCTGAAAAGAAATTGCCTGATGTGTTTGAATTTGCATTTAATCACACCACTCTACGAGTGTTAAAAGTCGATCCGAGTGTGACTTATCTGCAATGCCGTCTGCCTACCCCAATTGACCCGAATCTGGTCGATGCACTCAAGCATGAGTTGGGCTGCGAAGCCATGATGCACCATGAATTTGTGCGCATTGGTGGTGAACTGACAGCTTTAGATTTGCCCGTCGTTTTTTATAAAAATGACAAACGTCTTTATGAAATTATCGATATTTATCGCAAACATGGTTGCGGTGTTTCTGATCCACATACTTATTTTCTGGATGATAGCAGTTTAAAAAGTGCAAATTTTGATCATCTGATTTTGAAGAAACACATGGATCCACATGGCTTGCTAAATCCGGGAAAATCCAAGGCATGGGAAAAAATTAAACACATGACCCCTGATGAAATTAAATCCATGAAAGAGGAAATGGTTGGTTAAAAATATGGATTTGCAATCGGCAATTATCATGACTCAATCAATAGTAGTTCTATTTCCGGCACTCTGGTTGAGCATTGGTGTTTATAGCAATATACGCCATCCGGATAACAATCGGGACTACGTTATTCGGGTGATGGAGATGTCCATGGCCGTGTCACCGCTGTATGGCGGGATTTACCAGTCGCACTTTAATCGCCGGATTCAAAACCCTTCCATATTCAAAACAGTTTTTGTTCTGCTTGTTGGTTATGAATTTATCGTCTGTTGCGGATTATGGTTGGGGACTGCAAGTTTATTGTTGGCGTTTGTCGGCAAGGTGTCGGTTGAAACAGCTCGAGCGATTTCAATTTATTCGTTGCTGGGATTCACCAGCATATGGTGTGCTTTTTTAATAGCGGGTGAGTGGTTTGTATATTGGGCCAGTGATGAATCTCCCCAGAAAACACATTTTTTTATGACGCTGTGGGGGTTGGTAACTTTACTAGTTTTAATGCAATAGGCTAAGAAACTCGAATTTTAGGATAGGAGACTAATTATGGTCACAGATATTTTTAACTTAATACACAAAAGGCTGTAAGCCCAAGTTGATGATTATCAATTTAGTTTATATGTTCACACTTTAATTTAGGAGCAATCTACAATGAAAGACAAAGATTTGATTAATGTTTTACTTAATGAAGCCCGAAACAAGAGGTTAAGCAGAAGAAATTTTATTCAGCACTCTCTGGCGGCGGGAATGACGATAGCGGGGGCAAGTTCATTGTGGTCCACTGACGTATGGGCGCAAACACCGCAAAAAGGTGGGACATTCAGAGTGGGTATGAGGGACGGAAATACCACTGACAGTCTGGATCCGGGCACCACTGCATCTGACTATATGATTCAGTTAAATCACGTGTTCAGAAGTTTTTTAACGGAAATTACTGAGACCAACGAGCTTGGACCTGACCTAGCCACTTCATGGACAGCCTCTGCCGATGCATCTGAGTGGCGTTTTGAATTAGCTAACAATGTTGTATTTCATAGCGGCAAAAAGTTCACCTCGGCCGACGCGATAGCATCATTAAATTACCATCGGGGTGAGGATACTGCATCAGCGGCAAAAACCCTGCTCCTGGATGTGGAAGATATCAAGGCAGATGGTGATAACGCCATTATTATTAAATTAATTGCGGGCAACGCGGATTTACCTTATTTATTGTCCGATTATCACCTGGTGATGTGCCCGGCCAAGCCTGACGGCGGTATCGATTGGCAAAGCGGCGACGGAACCGGCCCTTATAAGCTGCTTAATCACGATCCAGGTATTCGAAGCGAATGTGTGCGTCATGACGGCTGGCATCGTGAGGGTGCTTATTTTGATGCGGTTGAGATGATTACTTTGAATGACGGCAATGCACGACAAACTGCCTTGATTACGGGCGATGTTGATGCCATTGCTGGTATTGATCTAAAGACCATTAATTTGTTATCCAGAAATCAGGACTTAGTCATTGAAAGTGTTGAAAGTGCCCAGCACGATACCTTGCCCATGCATTGTGATACTGCTCCTTTTGACAATGTTGATGTCAGGTTGGCGCTTAAGTATGCCATTAATCGTGACGACATTATTGAGAAGATTTTTTATGGGCACGCCACTATCGGCAATGACCATCCAATTGCTTCATCAATGCCCTTTTATAGTGAACTGGAACAACGTCAATACGATCCTGACAAGGCAAAGTTCCATCTCAAGCAGGCCGGTATGGAGAACCTGACTGTACAATTGCATGCTGCCGATGCTGCTTTTGAAGGAGCCGTCGATTTAGCGGTTCTGTATTCAGAGCACGCTAAGGCTGCGGGCTTGAATATTGAAGTTGTTCGTGAGACCAACGATGGTTATTGGTCCAGTGTCTGGTTGGTAAAACCTTTTTGCGTGGTGGGGTGGGGTGCTAGGCCAACACCGGATGTGATGTTCACCCTGGCTTATGCGGCCGAAGCGGACTGGAATGAAAGTCGATGGAAAAACCCACGATTTAACGAACTACTATTGTTAGCTAAAAAAGAACTTGATAAGACCAAGCGCACCGAAATGTATGCTGAAATGATGACCCTGTGCCGGGACGATGGCGGCACGGTTACTCCGTTGTTCGGTAACTATGTGATGGGACGGCGAAAAAATGTTCAACATGGCCCCAGCATCGCCAGCAACTGGACCTTGGATGGTGCCCGATCCTATCACCGTTGGTGGTTCAGCAGCTAGACCAAAAACCCATACCGGTAAAACTTCAAAGCGTGTCGTATCAAGCGGCACGCCTGTACTTCTTCGAAGTAAAATCTCAAAGTTTCTTCTTAGTCTGAAATCAGGTACTGTTGATTAAAGATAATCGCCGGTACTCCCTGTATTCCGCGTTGCAGCCATTGTTGTTTACTTGGGTCTGTTCCGGAGACATTGTTTACAGTTTGTACCGGACACATCGTTTTCAGTTGTTCAAGTCAAAGTTTAGGTAATAGGTAAGCGATAAAGTTATCGTCATTTTCTAATCTGCTGTTGACATAAACTGAACCGGGCCATTTCCTGGTGGAGGCAGTCTGCCTCAATACACAAATTGGACTTCTCGGCTATGGCGGCATATTTTTTTCGGCGATTGACAATCAACTTTTCATAGGCCCAGGTTGCAAACTCATTGGGAACGACATCATGTTCGTTGAGTTGCCTGGTGCTCAAGAAATTTCTCCAATATTGTTGTAAAAGATCGAGGGGATAGTATATGGGTTTCGGGTGTGCACGAAATCGGTTGATTAACATATTAATAGCGGCATCACTTTCACGCAGCGAGATAATTCGAAACTTTTTTTGTATGCTTGCAAAAATAGGATCATCGATTGATATTACTTCGCAAAAAGAGCCACTTGTATCAACCAATAGTGGGTGCCCGTTATTTTCCATGGTTAGTAATTCCTCTATTACCTGTCTTTCAGCCTTGAAATGTGTGTTCTGACGTTGTGTATATTCCTTAAATGGAATGCCACCAAACTTAGAACCACCAGGCATGCCCAGCCATGCTGTTAACGGGGCCAGGGTTTCATGATGGTGCTCAATGTCGAGCCTTAATGCACCGAGTGCATAAAGTCGTGAAATCATCGGGCCAGCAGCGACTTCTTTGTGGAACCTGGAAAATATTTCTTCGGCTAGATGTTGTGATTGTATTTTTGCATCGACCGAGATATATCGCCAAAAGCCACTAGCATCTAATTGCCGGGAAAGCCATGACTTACCAATGCCTGACATTCCAACTATTAAGGTGTCAACCGGTTTACTTCCCAGTTGTTCCAAAACTGTGATTGTATCCATCGAAATTTTTGGTTGTTAGATTATAAAGCTGAGTCAATTGAGGCTTGTACAGATTCAACAGTGGACTCGACTTCAATAAAATGTTCTTTACCGGAAAGAATATTTGCCAGGGTATCTGGGAGCGGGGGCTCATTGCCTAGCGCAGCCACAACCGCCTCCGGGAATTTCGCTGGGTGTGCGGTTTCTGTGACCAGTATTGGTCCTGCCAAATGATCACTTAATGTGTTTGCAGCAAAATATGCGGTTGCAGAATGTGGGCAGACTACCCTGGAGAATTTTTTCCAGGCCCAGCGCATCGTCTCAAGTGCTTGTTCCTTGTTACATCGTACGGCTTTAAAATGCTGGCGAAGCATAGCCATTTCAGCGTTCGAAAGATTATAACTATTGGTCGTGTCAAGTTCATCTTGCAGCTGGCGTGTTGCTTGACTATTTTGATTTTTTATCAGCCATAACATTCGCTCGAAATTGCTTGAAATTTGAATATCCATGCTGGGAGAGATAGTCGGTTGCGTAATGTTTTTGTACATCTGCCCGCTTTCAAATAGTCGCGGGAGAATATCGTTCTCATTCGATGTAATAACAAGCGTTGCAATGGGTGCCCCCAAATGCTTGGCAATATAGCCTGCGAATATATTTCCAAAGTTGCCTGTCGGTACAATGAAATTGACTGAATGACCAGTGGTCTTATAAACCTTAAAAGCGCTGTAAATGTAATAAGCCGTCTGTAGCAGTATTCGTGCGAGATTAATTGAGTTGACAGCCGTATAACCGTATTCAATGGCTTTTTCGGTCCGGTATAGTTGTTTAACGAGTCGCTGGCAATCGTCAAAGTCGCCTTTAACTGCCAGGGCGAGAACATTCTCGGCACCTAGCGTAGTCATCTGGCGTCGTTGAACCGATGAGATTCTTCCTTTTGGGAACAAAACGATCGCACGGGTTCGCGCTCGCCCTGCAAATGCAGCGGCGGTTGCTGCACCTGTGTCACCTGATGTTGCACAAAGAACCGTCGCCTGACTGTTGTCAAGATGGAGCTTACGTCCTATGGTTTCAGCTAACGGCGCCAAAGCATAATCCTTGAATGCACAAGTCGGCCCATGAAACAGATCAAGCGCCCATAGTTGTCCATCGAGGCACTCCAGCGGTGGATGATCTATGGTAAAAGTGTTTAATGCGTGCCGGATACTGCTTGAAAAATCTGCAGCGACCCAGTCTTCGCCGCCAAAGATATCAAGCAGTTTTGAAGCTAATTCGCCATAGGGTTTTGATGCAAATTCATCGAGCTTCTGGGTGGATAATGTCGGCCAAAATTCAGGAACATAAAGGCCGCCATCTTCCGCGGTGCCGCTAGTCAATAAATCTTTCAGTCTGACAGAGGGTGAGTGACCCCGAGTGCTAATATATTCCATAATAATTTACTTATTCCAATATTGTGGAAAAATCGGAGTATATATGAGAAAATAAACGAATTGTCAATCAGATAAACGCTATTCCACTATGATGTCTTCGGTAGCTCCAGATATTGGTAAGCACGTCAAGCAAGCCCGCAAAGCATTGGGCCTGACGCTGGAACGTTTGTCTGAGAGGACTGGCGTGTCTAAATCGATGTTGTCAGCAATTGAGAGAGGGACAGCTAATCCCACCTTTTCCATTGTCTGGTCATTAACCCAGGCTCTGGGTCTTGATCTGAGCATTCTCGATCAGCAGGTGCGTCAGGAAGATCCGATCGAACATCTGCATCACTATTCAACGCCGATGCGTCGCAGTGCCGATGGTCTGTGTGAACTGTACTTGCTGAGCCCGAGACGTACGGTTTTACCTGTTGAATGGTACCGTTTGATCATACAACCCGGCGGTAAACTGGATTCCGATGCCCATGTGCATGGCACCTTCGAGCACCTGACCTGTCTGCGCGGTCGTTTGAGTATTTCCGTTGACGCCAAAACCGTCGATGCCGAGACTGGAGATACACTGCGTTACCGCGCCGACCGACCGCATAGTATCGCCAACCGTTCGGATACTGAGACCGAAGCATTGCTGCTGGTCGCACAGCCCTCACAGTATCGCGGACCCTCGCCCACCGTCTGAAAACTATTCCATCGTAAAGCTCAAGTTTTACTTGCGCGAAAACTAAAAGTCCAATATATTGCATAAATTCCAGTAAACAGGATATTATCTTGTGAACCTAATTGATGGCGCGCTGAACACGTTACAGGAAATTGAATTCGCTGGTACGATGAAACGCGAGCGTGTGCTCCATTCTCCACAATCGAGCCAGATTCTGACCCCGGGTCCCGACGGTGACCGGGTGGTGCTTAATTTGTGTGCCAATAATTATCTCGGTCTCGCCAATGATCCGCGTTTGATTGACGCGGCGAAACAAGCTCTGGACCATCATGGTTTCGGTATGGCGTCGGTACGCTTTATTTGTGGCACACAGGACTTGCATCGGGAGCTGGAAGCGAAGACCGCTGCGTATCTGAATATGGAAGACTGTATTGTTTTTCCGTCCTGCTTTGATGCTAATGGGGGTATCTTCGAACCGTTGTTGGATGATCGCGATGCCATCATTTCGGATGCACTTAACCATGCCTCCATTATCGATGGTATCCGCCTGTGCAAGGCGCGTCGTCTGCGTTATACGAACAACGATATGGTCGATCTCGAACAACAACTAATACAGGCACAGGACTGCCGCCTGCGCCTGATTGTGACCGATGGTGTGTTCTCAATGGACGGAATTGTCGCTAACCTGTCGAGTGTGTGCGATCTGGCGGAAAAATATGATGCAACCGTCATGGTTGATGATTGCCATGCGACAGGTTTTCTGGGCGAACGTGGTGCTGGAACACCAGAATTAAAGGGTGTTGAAGGTCGTGTGCAAATATTGACCGGCACCTACGGAAAAGCGCTCGGTGGCGCATCGGGAGGTTACGTTGCCGGACCGAAGGAAATTATTGAGTTGCTGCGTCAACGCGCGCGCCCGTATCTTTTTTCCAACGCCGTTACGCCTTCGATATGCGCTGCTGTGATCAAGGCAATCGAAATTGCCTCCACCAGTCACGAAGCGCGGGATCGATTGCGGGCAAACACGGCACGTTTTCGCCAAGGCATGAACGCAGCTGGGTTTACCCTGGTTGAGGGTGATCACCCGATCATACCAGTGATGATTGGCGACGCGGCGTTGGCGTCGAAAGTGGCCGACGCATTACTAGACAAAGGCATTTACGTGATCGCTTTTTCCTATCCTGTAGTGCCCCAGGGTTTGGCGCGCATTCGCACGCAGATGTCTGCGGATCACGACTTTGACCAGATTGACCAGGCCATCGCCGCGTTTACCGAGGTTGGCAAGGCGTTCGAATTGATTTAATCGCATTCAATGAAGGAGTAGAAAGACATGCGTGCGTTGGTGAAGCAGAAAGCTGCCCCCGGTCTCACTCTCGAAGAGGTGCCCGTACCCGAAGTAGGGCCGGGTGATGTCAGGATCAAGATTACGAAAACCGCAATCTGCGGGACTGATATTCATATCTTTAATTGGGATGCCTGGGCAGCTTCGACAATTCCATATCCAATGACCGTCGGCCATGAGTTCGTGGGAGTCGTTGAAGCATTAGGTGACAGTGTCAACGAATTTAGCATTGGCCAGCGTGTTTGCGGTGAAGGTCATGTTGTTTGTGGTAGCTGTCGTAACTGTCGTGCGGGTCGCAAGCATTATTGTCCGAATACTAAAGGGGTCGGGGTGAATCGTCCGGGTGCATTTGCGGATTATCTGGTGATCCCAGCTGACAATGTTTATCCGATTCCCGATAGCATACCGGATGATTTTGCCGCACTACTTGACCCTTATGGCAACGCAGTGCACACGGCTTTGAAATTTGATCTGACTGGCGAAGATGTTTTGATTAGCGGTGCTGGACCGATTGGTCTGATGTCGGCGGCAATTTGCCGGCATGTTGGAGCGCGTCATATTGTTATCACAGACCTGAACGAAAACAGGTTGGCGCTTGCTGAAAAGATGGGCGCTACAAGAGGATTCAAGGTTGGGACTAACAATATGCAAGACTTAATGTCAGAACTTGGAATGAAAGAAGGGTTTGATGTTGGACTTGAAATGTCTGGTGCGCCATCTGCCTTAGATCAGATGATTGATGCCATGAATAATGGTGGACAAATTGCTTTATTGGGTCTGTTTGCTAACAAAGTATCCGTGGACCTTAACAAGGCCATTTTCAAGAGCTTGCGCTTTACCACTATTTATGGCCGTGAAATGTTCGATACCTGGCATAAAGGTCTGGCGATGCTCGAAAGTGGAATCGATATCTCACCGGTGATTACTCATGTTTTTGATTTTGAAGATTTCAATGAGGGTTTTACCGCGTTGAATAATGGAGAAGCGATAAAGGTTCTCCTTAATCATGATTCAGGTCGTTTGAACTAAGGAGATGCAAAGATGAACGATGTAAAAACCAGGGGGCGACGAGCACGTAGAGGCACTAATGCATCGGAAACCCAGGCATCTTTCGATCAACGCCCATTCACACAGTTGAAAAAGCCCTATCAGTCCGTGGCCATTGTGTCGGAGGATCAGCTAGAAGCTATTCACAGAAGTTCGCTGAAGGTATTAGCTGAAACCGGGATACGCGTTCTGCACCCGGAAGCGCGGCGCATTATGCGCGAAGCCGGTGCCGAGGTCGATGAGTGTGCTGAGCAGGTGCATTTTGACCCTGATCTGATCCTGGAGAAAATCGCGACAGTACCGAGTAATTTCACGCTGCATGCACGCAACCCTGAGCACTCGGTAGTACTCGGTGGCGAGCACCTTGTCTTCGATATGATGGCGAGTGCGCCAAACTGTTCGGATATTGATCGCGGGCGCCGCACTGGCAACCAGGACGACTACCGCAACTTCCTGCGTCTTGCACAGATGCACAACATCCTGCATGTACTCGGTGGTTACCCGGTGGAACCTGTGGACGTGCATGCCTCGGTCCGGCACCTGGATTGCATTTACGACTACATCACATTGACCGATAAGGCCTACTGCGTCTATTCGCTGGGCGAGGACCGAATCGCGGATTCGCTCGAAATGACTCGCATCGCTCATGGTCTGACGATGGATCAGTTACGAGAAAAAACCTGCCTGTTTTCCATTATCAACACCAATTCGCCACTGCAACTCGATATTCCAATGATGCAAGGCGTCATCGACCTCGCACGCATGAACCAGGCAGTCGTCATCACACCGTTTACACTGTCTGGAGCGATGGCACCGGTTACCATCGCCGGTGCCCTGGTGTTACAAAATGCAGAAGCACTGGCGGGTATCGCCTTTAGTCAGATGGTCAATCCGGGTGCACCAGCCATGTATGGTGGTTTTACCTCAAACGTTGACATGAAATCGGGATCACCGGCGTTTGGGACCCCGGAATACATGAAAGCACAACATGTCGGCGGCCAGTTGGCGCGAAAATACGGCATCCCATATCGTTCCTCTAATGTTTGCGCGGCCAATACCATCGATGCGCAGGCGGCCTTTGAGAGCGTGTTCTCATTGTGGGGCGCTATCAACGGTGGAGCTAACATGCTGATGCACGGGGCCGGCTGGCTTGAGGGTGGCCTGTGCTGCTCCTACGAGAAAACCATCCTCGATATCGATCTGTTGCAAATGGTGGCGGAGTTCCTTAGGCCACTCAATACCAGCGAAGACGAGCTTGCGCTGGACGCGATTGGCGAGGTCGGTCCGGCCGGCCATTTCTTTGGCACTGCCCATACACAAGCCCGTTATCGCGATGCCTTCTATTCACCAGTTCTCAGTGACTGGCGCAATTTCGAAACCTGGAAAGAAGCGGGTGAACCTATTGCGATCCAACGCGCTAATGCGGTTTGGAAACAACGACTTACAGCTTACCAGTCACCATCATTGGATCTTGCGATCAAGGAAGAACTCGACAGTTTCGTCGAAAAACGCAAGGCCGAGGGTGGTGTCAGGACGGACTTTTAGAGCTAAAGGTTTATGCCTAAATCAGAAAATTATCCAAGTTTAATCAAATGAAAAGAGGTGAATATATGAATATAGATATGCTTGTTTCCAAAGTGATATGTGCAGCCACCGGTATCCGGGGTCATTGATCCCGATACGATAACCATGATTTTAAATAGGAGAAAACTATGAAACCACCAATAATGGAATTATCAATTCCTGTATCAGACTCCGGATTTTACGCTGGATTTTGTAAAATAGTAGCCTTATCTGCAAAGATCCTCGTGGGCTTGCTAGTCGTTTGGGCCGTTGCATTTCCGGACCAAGCTGCTGAAACACTGGGGTGGCTCAATACGCTTATTCTGGGCATTTTCAACTACTGGTATATCTACGCGGTTGCGTTCTTTCTGATACTTTGCCTTGTCTTGGCGGCCTTGCCTGCAGCCGGTCGCCTTCGGTTGGGCCACGACAATGAAAAACCGGAATTCTCGAATTTTTCCTGGTTCTCGATGATGTTCAGCGCAGGTATTGGCATTGGCATGCTGACCTTCGCATCCGCAGAGCCGATTTATCACTTCCAGAACAACCCAAATATTATCATGGGTGAGGTGGCCGGAACTTCAGCCGAAGCCGTTCGTTCAGCGTATGTTTGGTCCTTTGCGCATTGGGGATTATCCGCCTGGGGTGCCTATGCCATTGCCGGTCTTGCGCTTGCCTATTTTTCTTATCGCCGAAACTTGCCGCTGACCGTGCGTACGGCACTCATCCCGCTATTCGGAAAATCGCTTTCCGGACCAATCGGGCACGTGATTGATGTCGTAGCTGTTGTGGCTACAGTACTTGGTGTTGCTCAAACTCTGGGTTTTGGTGTCGAGCAGTTTGTTGCGGGTCTGGCGCGTATCGGCGTGGGTGATTGGTTGCTGACAACCACCGACGGTGGTGAACAGAAAGCATCGATTACAGCTATTATCGTGTCGCTTTTGGTGATTATGGGTGCCTCGACCTTGTCTGCACTCTCAGGTGTCGGGAAGGGGATCAAATGGCTCTCAAATGCCAATATGGGTCTGAGTTTTTTCCTGCTGACATTTTTTCTTGTCTTTGGTTCAACGTTTTTCAGCATCAAGGCCCTGTTTGTCGGGATTTGGGATTATCTGGTCGCTCTGCCGGGGATCATGATTACCGTCTGGTCCGATGACGGAACAGAAACCGGCGCGGCGCTTGCAGGCTGGCAGGGGGGATGGACCGTTTTCTACTGGGCGTGGTGGATCGCGGTGACTCCATTCGTCGGTCTGTTTTTGGCAAGAATTTCACGTGGCCGCACAGTACGTGAGTTTGTTTTGGGCGCGATGATCGTTCCTGCAATCATGTGCTTCGTCTGGTTCTCCTTTATCGGCGGCACGGCGATTGACCTCGAACTCAGTGGTGTTGCTGAAAACTCCATTTTGGGTGCCCGAATTTCTGACCAGCTTTACGCGACCTTGGCCGTTCTGCTCAGCGATGGGCTAACTTGGGCATTCTCTGTGATGGTTGTTATTCTGCTTCTCACCTACCTGGTGACTTCCGCTGATTCGGCGGTATTGATTATCAATACAATCAACGCAGCGGGTGATGATAGCCCCAAAGCAAGCCAACACGTCATCTTCTGGGGCGTTGCGATGGCTTTGGTTGTTGGTGCCCTGCTTATTATCGGTGGACTGGGAGCGATCCAAACAGCGATGGTTATTGCAGCACTTCCGTTTAGTTTCGTAATGGTCCTGATGGGGGGTTCTCTGATCAAGGCAATCTACAATGACAGTCGCAGGAAAACCGTGGGTGTCGCTTCGACGAGCGCAGAATTGAATGCAGAAACAGCCGGATAAGATTTTCGTCAACCCGATTGAGCGCTTGAACAGGACGTTGAAGCGTTCAATACTTTGTTTACTAAACAGACTATTAACATAACAGGCCGGGTCCGAGTCGCTTTGCGTACTGACACTGGCCCTAAAAGAGGAATTAGATATGAAATCACACAAATTATTTGCAGTTATCTTTGCAACTGCTATCTCGATCATGGGATCTGTATCTGCAGCTTTAGCTGCTGATATGGTCATTGGTGTTCCAAACTGGCCCTCCGGACAAGCCACTGCTCATGTACTCAAAGTTGCACTTGAAAACAGACTCGACCTCGACGTCGAACTACAAGACAGCACCAATGCCGCCATGTTCGCAGCTATGGATGCCGGGACAATTCATGTTCACCCCGAAGTCTGGCTGCCCAGCCTTGACTACCTTAGGCGGGAATATGTTGATGGCAGGAAGACTGTGAAGGTAAAGGCAAGCGGCCCTAAGGGATCGCAGGGAATGTGCGTGACTAAAGGCACGGCGGAACGCACCGGCATCACTGATCTCAAAGAATTGTCGAATCCCGAGAGGGCCAAAAACTTTGATGCCGATGGTGATGGCAGGGGGGATGTCTGGATCGGGGCCGAAGGTTGGACTTCGACCTTAATCGAGCAGGTCCGTGCACGCTCCTACCGGTATGACAAGACGATGAACCTTCGGATCATGGATGAGGACGACGCGATGGCAGCAGTGGGTACTGCGGTCGACCAGGGCAAGAACGTCGTATTTTATTGCTATGCACCGCATTACATGTTTGAGGTTCATGACCTTGTGATGTTGAACGAGCCTGCGCATGAGAGTTCGAAATGGTTGATCGTACCACCGAACGATATTCCAGGCTGGTTGGAGAAGTCGACCGCTGGTGTCGCTTGGGATACGGATGATCTGCATATTAGTTACGCAACCGTATTAGAGACTGCGCAGCCTGATGCTGTCGCGATGCTAAGCAATGTAAAGTTGGACACGGACACATTATCCGGATGGACCTATGCACTGGCGGTCGAAAACCAGGATCCGACTGCTTTTGCTGCACAGTGGGTTGAAGATAATGCTGCAACGGTGGATAGTTGGTTCCAATAGCGGTGGATTAATTATATCTAATTGCATTTTTCCGATAAATTGGAATTAAGTTATGAACCTGGTTGAAGGGACACAGAACGCACTAGGGGAAATCTAAGCCGCTGGCACGATGAAACACGAGCGGGCGATGCATTCTCTTCAGTCGAGCCGGATATTAACTCCAGGTCCTGGCGGTGATCGAGAGGTGATCAATTTATGTGCCAACAACCATCTTGGCCTAGCTAACGATTTATGCCTGGTCGATGCCGCCAGTCAGGCGCTCGACAGCCATAGCTTTGGCATGGCATCGATACGTTTTATCTGTAGCACGTAGGATCTACTCCAGGTGCCGGAAGAGAAGGCTACTTCCATAGCGCTATGTGCAGCCATCTTTGGAGAAAATATGATATGAACGGAATTTTGACATCCGGCAGCGTCGCACTGATCACCGGCGCCAGCAGCGGCATCGGAGCCGCCACCGCGCGGCACTTGGCCGAACGCGGGGTGTGTGTGATCGGCACCGGACGCAGCCGCGACCGATTAGAAGGGCTGGCGGCGGAACTGGGCGACAGTGGGTTGATGGTCGAATTAGACGTGCGCGACGAGGGAGGTGTCAACGCCGTTCTGGCCGGGTTGCCTGCCTCTTGGCGCGACATCGATATCCTGGTCAACAATGCCGGCCACGATGCAGGCGGTTGGCGGGTCTTCCAGGACCTCGACCGAGGCGCGAGCGACGATGTCATCGACACCAACGTCACCGGTCTGATTCGCATGACCTCGCATATCGTACCGGGAATGATCGCTCGAAACCGGGGCCATATCGTCAATATCGGCTCGATCAGTTCATTCACGCCTTATCCGAAATCGGCCGTCTACTGCGCCAGCAAATTCGCCGTGGATGGATTTACACGATCGCTGCGTATGGACATGGCCGCTACCGCTATCCGCGTCACTCAGATCGACCCGGGCGTTGTGTTGACCGGGTTCCAGCTAAATCGCTACAAGGGTGATCAAGCAGCAGTGGATGCGTTTGTCAACATACACCCGACTGGGCTGGTGCCGGACGATGTAGCGCGATCTATCTGCTTTTCGCTGGAACAACCCGCCGATGTGATGATCGACCGGATTGTCCTGGAACCAACGCTGGGTTTCTGAGCGATGCGCGACGAACTTGATGTATTCAAGATAAAGCTCAAAGCCGAAGGAGGCGCGGCGACCGGTTTTTGATTGCGATTTAATTCACGAACTTGATTTTTTAGGAATAATATAATGCCCGAAATACAAAAAGATGATAGTGCTGGCGCTAAGAATCTTCCAACCCATGCCAGGGTTGTGGTCATTGGCGGTGGTGTTGTTGGCTGTTCAATCCTGTTTCACCTGGCCAAGTTTGGCTGGAAGGATGTGGTGCTGCTGGAACGCAACGAGCTGACTTCGGGCTCGTCCTGGCATGCAGCCGGCGGTATCCACACAATCAGCTCGGATCCTAATATCTCGCGCCTGCAGTCTTACACCATCAATCTCTACAAAGAGATCGAAGAACTGTCGGGACAGTCGGTCGGCCTACATCAGACCGGGGGCTTCTATGCGGCCTCGACCAAAGGCTGGTATGACTACCTTAAAGTTGAGCGTTCAAAGGCGCGGTACATGGGGCTGGATCAGGAATTCATCTCCCCCTTGGAACTGGCAGAACGCCATCCGCTGATCGACCCGAAGCATTACCATGCTGTACTGTGGGATGCCCAGGACGGCCACCTCGATCCGTCCGGCACAACCTATGCCTTTGCCAAGGCCGCAAAAGTACATGGCGCACAGTATTTTACGCATTGCGGCGCAACCGAAATGTTCCAGCGCCCCGATGGAAGCTGGGACATTACCACCCCCAAGGGCATGATCAACGCTGAAGATGTCGTGAACTGTGGTGGTCTCTGGGCACGTGAAGTCGGGCATATGGCCGGCATCTATCTGCCGGTTCAGCCGATGGAGCACCACTATCTGATCACCGAGCCTATGGATGTTGTTTCCAACTTCGGCAGGCAACTGCCGCACGGGATCGACTTCGAAGCGAACATCTATTGCCGACAGGAAGGCATGGGAATGTTGCTGGGGACCTACGAAGCCCAGGCCACACCGTGGAAAGTCAGCGGTACGCCGTGGGACTTTGGTCATGAATTGCTGCCGCCGGATCTGGACCGTGTTGCGGACCGCCTGGAGAAGGCCTTAGAGCGACTGCCCGCCATGAATGACGCAGGTATCAAGGATGTCATCAACGGACCGTTCACCTTCGGGCCTGACGGTAACCCGTTGATCGGCCCTGTGCCCGGGATGAAAAACTACTGGGTTGCAGTTGGAGTCATGGCCGGTTTTTGTCAGGGTGGCGGTGTCGGCCTGACGCTGGCCGAATGGATGATTGACGGCGAACCCTCAATCGATGTTTGGGCGATGGACGTCGCCCGTTACGGTGAATTCGCCTCGCCTGACTGGGGTACCGTTAAATCCTCTGAAAACTATGAGCGCCGTTTCGTGATGACCTTTCCGAACGAAACCCTGCCAAAAGGCCGTAAGCAAAAAACCACCGCGCTCTATGATCGCCTGATCGCCAAAGGCGCGGTAATGGATCAGGGCTTCGGCCTCGAAAACGCGCAATGGTTTGCCGATGGCCCTGATGATGCGCACGAAGAGCCAACCTTTGAACGCAACCGCTCGCATGAATATGTCGCTCGTGAAATAAAGGCCGTGCGTAAAGCCGTTGGTGGCATTGAAATTGCCAATTTCGCCAAACATGAATTCAAGGGCGAAGGTATTCGCGAACATCTAAACCATATCCTGGCGGGCTATGTACCGAAACCCGGACGCCTGGCGCTGACGCCGATGTTGACGCCCAAAGGCAAGCTGGCCGGAGACCTGACCGTGGCTTGCCTGGCCGAAGACCACTTTATGATGTTTGGTTCGGGCGCCGTACAAGAGGCGCACCGCCGATGGTTCGAAAAGGATCTGCCCAAAGGTATTTCCTATGCCAATGTTTCAGATGACTGGCACGGCATCGCGCTATCCGGTCCAAATTCCCGGGAGCTGCTGGCGCGGATCACCCGTGACGATGTCTCCGCGGATGCTTTTAAATTTCGCGACCTGCGCCAGACCTATGTGGGCGGCGTACCGGTGATCCTGAACCGGATCAACTTCACTGGTGAGCTGGGCTATGAGATTTATTGTAAACCGCAATACCTGATACGGCTGGCGGATGCGATCGAAGAGGCCGGAGACAACCTGGGCTATCGCTGGTATGGCGCACGGGCGTTGCTGTCGATGCGGCTCGAGAAAGGCTGGGGTGTTTGGACCATGGAATACCGCCCGGATTTCAATGCGATCGAAAGCGGCATGGATATGTTCATCAACTGGAACAAGGATTTCGTCGGCAAGCAAGCAACCCTCACAGCCCGCGAGGTTGGCGCGGAACAAAAGTTGGTAACGATGACCATTGATGTCGATGGCATCGATGTGTCGCACGACGAGGCAATTCTCGCGGATGGAAAAGCCGTTGGTTATGTGTCGTCCGGCGGCTATGCGCATCATGTTCAGCGGTCAATGGCCATGGGTTACGTATCAGCAGCCTTTTCGGAGCCAGGAGCGAAGCTTCAAGTTGAAATCCTGGGCAATCTCTATGACGCGGAGGTGCTAGGTGCGCCGATTTATGACGCACATGGCGCAAATATGCGGGCTTAGACATTGGACGCACTCACACGAGAATTTCGATATGACGTCGCCGCCGCGCCACCTTGCTGGAGTAACCGCCATTCGATCCGGCGGCAAACAGGATGCTCAGGTTACGTGCCGCAAATTCTGAAAAAACCTCAATTTCGATTTGGTTATACTATGTTGGCGACAATAATTATACGAGAGGTGATGACTTGAGCTCCGACCCCTATGTTCTTGGCTCCAATCGGAAGATCGATCCTTATCGACGGCGTATTAGCAACAGCGACCTGTTGCCAGACGGCACGCCCAACAATCCCGACCGGGTCGAAATTGGGCCGACGGACCTGGCATTCGAGGAATGGCAGAAGTTGGGATTGACGGTTCCCGACATACCGCTTTTGCGAGACTATCGATTATCACGACTTGTTGGGGAAATTCAGCGGCGCGACCTGGGTGGTTTGCTGTTGTTCGATCCCCTGAATATCCGCTATGCCACCGACAGTACCAACATGCAGCTTTGGGTGACTCATAATCCGTGTCGTGCTTGCCTGGTAACGGCCGATGGTTACATGGTGCTGTGGGATTTTCATGCCGGTGAACACCTTTCCGCCCATCTGCCGTTAGTCCGTGAAGTTCGACACGGGGCCAGCTTCTTCTATTTTGAGACCGGTGATAGAAGCCTCGAACTTGCTGAATCCTTCGCCAGACAGATTGATGAACTGATGCGTGAGCGCAGTGGCAAAAACTGTCGTCTGGCTGTCGACAAAATCGAAATTGATGGCTTGCGCTCGTTAGAGAATTTGGGATTCGAGATATCCCCCGGCCAGGAGGTCACGGAGCACGCCCGAAAGATTAAGAACGCCAACGAACTGAATGCCATGCGCTGCGCCATTGCATCGTGCGAGGCTGCCATGGACGACATGCGCCGGGCGGTCGTTCCGGGAAAGACTGAGGTCGACGCATGGGCTGAGCTGCAGAAGGGTAACTTTATTCGTGGCGGCGAATGGATCGAAACACGCATCCTGTCGTCCGGGCCACGCACCAACCCCTGGTTCCAGGAATGCGGCCCTCGCGTCATGCAAGATGGCGACATTCTGGCTTTCGATACGGATCTGATCGGTCCCTACGGCTATTGTGCCGATTTGTCCCGCACATGGAAAATTGGCGACAAACCGCCGACACCTTATGAAAAGGATCTGTATAAAGCGGCTTATGACCATATTCAGCACAATATGTCCTTGCTTAAGCCCGGCGTCAGCTTTCAGGACCTCAAGGATCGAGGGCAGAAACTGCCAGAAAAATATCAGGCGCAACGGTATGGGGTGATGTACCACGGTGTTGGCCTATGCGATGAATATCCTTCCCTACGCTATCCCGAAGATTGGGATGACTGTGGTTACCACGGTGTGCTGGAACCCGGCATGTGCCTTTGTGTCGAGGTGTATTTTGGTGAGGTCGGTGGTCCTTGCGGCGTCAAGCTGGAAGATCAGGTTGTAATTACCGAAACTGGCTACGAAAACCTGACGTCATATCCATTCGAAACAGATTTCCTGTCATAAGATCTTTTGACGCCCGTCAATACCGTCCGCATAAGTATATTATTGGAATATAATACCGAATTATCAAGGATGCTCAATGAAAAAATATGATGGGCACTGCCACTGTGGTGCAGTTCAGTTTTCAGTTTCACATCCGAACATAGAGAAGACGATGCGGTGTGATTGCTCCATGTGCGCTCGTAAGGGTATCGTTATGACGCCTGCAATCGTTGAACCCGACGACATTGAAATTTCAATGGAACCTGACGCATTGTCGAGCTACCAGTTTGGGTCCAAGACGGCTCGCCATTACTTTTGCAAGCGTTGTGGTATCCATACGTTCGTCGAAACCCGTCTTAACCCCGGATGCTACCGAATAAACTTGGGTTGTATCAATGAGCTCGAAGCACTTCACCTTCCAGATGAAATCTACCCGGGAAAAGAACTTTGAGAAATACCCCCAAAGGCAGTATGTTCGCGGATAGTAAATTCAAATACGGGGTCCTGATAGTAAATGAACAATAGACTACACTCTTAGGATAATTTCCAACAAGGTACCAGATATGACAACATAGGATTTATTAAATATTGTGCTGTAGCGACCAATCTTTAAGTTGCTCAAGAAATCCTACAGCAGAACGACCGAACTCGGTCACTTCATAAGAGACTGCAATTGGCCTGGTGCAAATTACGTTTCGGGTAATCATGCCGTACTCTTCCATTTCCTTTAAACGTTGATTAATCATTTTTCTACTGGCACCACCCAACTGCCTGGCGAGTTCATTAAATCGCAAAGGGCCATCTCTTAGATGCCACAATATCGATCCTTTCCATTTGCCACCTATCAGACGCATACCACGCTCTATTGGGCAGGGTTCGTTGCATGTTGTCAATAATCGGATTGGTTGTAGTTTAGGTTTTGTATGCATATTAGGTTACAAAAAGTATACTGGTTGATTTTTGTAACATTCTATCTCACAATTCTCACAACACCAAATGAGAAAAAACGATGAGCAATAGACCTGACATTCATTTATATACTGCTTCCACCATGAATGGCTGGAAACCGGTTATCTTTTTGGAAGAAGCAGATGTTGAATACGAACTGACTTACATTGATTTTTCAAAGCAAGAACAAAAGTCAGATTGGTATATAAAACTTAATCCCAATGGTCGGATTCCAACGATTGTCGATCGAAGTAATGATAATTTTTCTGTGTTTGAATCTGGGGCGATACTCTGGTATCTGGCGGAAAAATATCAACAGTTCCTGCCGCAGGGGCAAAAGCAACGCTCGCAGGCACTGCAATGGATGATGTTTCAGATGAGCGGCATCGGTCCGATGATGGGTCAGGCCATGTATTTTCAGCGTATTGCCGCAGCTCAGGGTCATGAAGAACCGTTCTCGATTAAACGCTATGTCGAAGAGTCCAGGAGATTACTTGAAGTGCTAGACAAACAGCTAAGCGGGAAAGACTATATTCTGGGGGATGAGTATTCCATTGTTGATATGGCCACTTATCCCTGGGCGCGTTCCTATTATTGGGCTAAAGTTTCTGTTGACGGCCTTGATCATCTTAACGCCTGGTTTGAACGCATTGACGGGCGCGAAAAAACACAAAAAGCGCTGACAATTCCCAAACCTTTTCCAGCTTTTTTTGGTAAAGGTGATATTCATGCTGCAGAGGCTGCCAATGCAGACCGTTTCAAATCTGATGTCAAAGCTTAAGGTAAAAGGCAATGAATAATATGCGTATTGATATAATTTCCGATGTGGTTTGCCCCTGGTGCGTTATTGGGTACAAACGCCTGGAAAAAGCCTTATTAAATTTCCCGGAACTTGAAACCGATATTCGCTGGCACCCGTTTGAACTTAATCCCGATATGCCGTCAGGCGGTGAAAACTTGCGCGAACACTTGGCCCAAAAATACGGTACAACCCTTGAAGGCAGTATAGCCGCCCGCAAACGACTAACGGATATTGGCGATTCATTAGGTTTTAAGTTTGATTATTTTGATGAAATGCGAATGTTTAACACCTTTAATGCCCACCAGCTTTTGCATTGGTCAAGACAGTTCAACAAGCAAACCGAACTGAAACTGCGTTTGTTCCGCGCTTTTTTCGGCGAACGAAAAACCGTGGATGAAATTGCTGTATTAACTGAGTGTGCAGATGAAGTAGGGCTAGACAAAGCTCAGGCAAAACTGATTTTAGATAAACAGACATATGCTGACCAGGTCAGAGCTAGTGAACAACAATGGTTGCAACGCGGAATTCGGGGAGTACCTGCGATTATCATTAATCAACAGTACCTGATTTCAGGTGCACAAGAAATCGAAACGTTTGAATCTCAAATTACAACTTTACTCACTCAGGCAGCGTAATCAATATTGCAACCATCATTGACAACAATCATGCGCTGATTCTGCCACAGAAGAATTACTAAACGCTATTAATGTAAACAGAAATAGCTTTAAAGGTGAAATTCTGCCTGCACGAGACGTCGTTGCGCAGGCAATCGAGGAATTTTCTGACTGGATCAGTATGCAAGAGATTTTGAAATTAATTGGTTGCTTATAAGAATCAACAAACATGAGTCGATAATTTTCAAGACTAGACTCAAATTCTCAAATCAGTCACTGGGGAGAAATTGGGTTTTATTCTATTACTTAAATAGAGCTAAATGCAGTAAACGCCCAAAGTTAAAGTTTGTAAGTCATTGATCTTTATAGTGGTTCGAGACCACCATAATGGCTTCGAACTAGATGGTCGGGAGTTCGAATCCCTAAGGGGCAAATTGTCCCTGACAAGATAAGCTGAAAATCAAATTACCGCCTCTGTCCATGAATAACTCAAAGATTGTTAACTATTTCTTGCTTCTATTATTGCTGGTGGAATGATTTTGTAGCTGTGAATAAAAGGCATATGCTTGACATATACAAGTTAAGGCATATACTAGACCTATACAGTTAAATCGAGAATATTATGCACACAGCAAAATTATTTACAAATGGTAAAAATCAAGCTGTCAGAATTCCTAAATCTATGGAGTTTGAAGGTATCAATGAAGTTGAAGTATATAAAGATGGTAATCGTTTAATCATTGAACCAAAACGAAAAACCTGGCTTTCTTTTGCTAAGTCGAAAAAAGCAGATGATAGTTTTATGTCCGAACGGCCTGATCTGGTGGATACAAATCGCGTGGAGTTTTAATCTTGTATATGCTAGATACGGATATCTGCAGCTATATCATGAAAGAGCATCCGGTCAAAACACTTGAAACACTTCAAGAGAAAACTCAGGATGGACATATCATTTGTATTTCTGTAATCACTTATTCAGAGTTATTATTTGGTGCTGAACGCTCCAGTCAACCTGCCAAGTACAAAGCACTTATCAAGGAATTTTGTGATCGACTAGAACAAATTATTGCTTGGGACAAAGCCGCGGCAAATGAGTATGCAAGACTACATAGTTTTTTGCTTAAAAATGGAAATCCAATTGGGAACAATGACACAATGATTGCAGGTCATGCATTAAGTACTGAGTCCATTCTAGTAACGAATAACTTAAGACATTTTAAAAAAATACCAAAACTCAAAGTAGAGAACTGGGTAAGCTGAAATAGATACAATCTGGGTACATTGCCCAGCTTGTATGAATTATCAAAATTTAACTTAAGTTATTGTTCAATAAGGGGAACTCGCCAAACTTAATTATAACTGTATATCATTGATTTTAAAGGATTTATACGCTTAGATAGAAACTTTTAATCAGGTGGTCGGGCGTTCGAGCCGCCCACGGCCCACCATTTTTCCAAATAAAAACAATGGGTTACAAGTATTTTCTATTTAAGAAAGGGGTATTCGACACATAATAGTGTGCCAATTTTGTGCCAGAATCGTTAAATCTGTTGTTGATCAGTGCAACTAACCCTATGATTTAAAACAATAATATTGTGCGCGACCACCTGATTATTGATCAGGTACTTAAAGTGTCAGCAAGATGAATGATCATCACGCATGTTATTTTTCAAGTGAGGTAATTTCGGTAATTTTCTGAAATTCAGATAAGATCTCTGGATGTAGCTTCGCAAGATAACGTACAACATTAGCGTTTCCCAATAGTGAACCAAGATAGCCCTTGGCAAGTGTGAAATTTAGTACGTCAGAACCGTAAGATTCTTCAATCAGCTGATACTCACGTTGAAGATTAGCCATTTCACTTTCCATTCGAGCCATTTGTTCGTCGCTGAGGCCACTAATTTTTTTAGGGTTCTCCTTATCCACTAATTGGTCGGCTGGTGTTCCGCCTAAAATAGCTTGCGCATAGGGTACTGAATATAGTCCAGCATCGTTCATGAATGTGGCAGCTTCAATTTGACGGTAAGATTTCATTTTTCTCAGTATAGAGAATGTACCGGCAGGAACCATTTTATCCTTCAGTAAATCTGCTGCTTCTTGGCAAATTCCCTTTAGCAGGTTACGTCTCTTAATAATAGTTGTCACATCCATATTAAGGGCCTTAGCTATTTTCTCTTCAGAAACGCCACGCTTAACAGCTTTTTTTATCATTTCATGTTCTTGTATCGGAGCCATACGACTAATGTACTTGTTATAAGTATATGATTCATCATCGGATGAAATTAGACACTGGACTTCACGAATACCTAGGGTTTTTAATATTTCTAATCGAACATGACCATCCAGTAAAATATATTGCTGCCTTGATTTTCCATTTGTTGTAACAACAAGAGGTTCGATAATTCCTACCTCCTTGATTGATGCGAGTATCTGATTGAATTTTCGATTTGCCTGCATCCCGTCTGGAATTGTCTTCGTTGGTATAATTTTGTTGATGCTCAATTGGGTTATTTTGTCGTCAAATGCAAGTTTTATTGCATGCTTGGTCGAAGTGTTATTATTTTGGGTCACAATTCTGCATCCAGTAGCATAGATATAGGTTTTGGCACAGAAGTAAGGCCTTCGGATTTTAAGATCAGATAAAAATCGCTTTCTGCAAATAGTCTGCGTAAGGCTTCTGTAATAAACGTCATATGCCTGTTGGTGACATTGGCTTTGCGGGTAAGCAATCGTTTTCGATCCACTTCTTTTTGATAAATTCGTATTACATCATGTGAAGTAGGTTTCTTTTGTTGGTTTTCGGCCAAAGAACCTGCAGAACGTTTAAGTGATTTGCCGAGTTGCTTGCGTTTGTCTAATAAACGTTTTACTCGTTTAAGTTTATGTCCACGTAATTCGTGATTTTCGTAGGCTTCTTGAAGAATTCTTTGCTCATCATGTGGCGAATTAGCAATTGATGCCGCAACACTGACGGGAATATGACCAGCTTCCACTGCTGCCAGTAATCGATCTTCACCTTTAGCTAATAATCTTAGGACGACCCTAACGTAGCTTTCTTTAAGTCCTGTTTTTTGAGCTATGATTTTTCGACCATATCCTTTTTGCTTTAATGCTTCAATACCGCGCAATAGGTCAAGAGGCCGATGCAGATTCCGTGCTAGGTTTTCAACGAGGCTCATAATCAAAGCCTCCTCTTCAGTGGCATCAATTAAAATTGCAGGAATCTCTTTTTGGCCGTGGGCTATAAAAGCTTCAAGCCTTCCTTGACCGCAAACAAGATCAAAATCCTTTTCTGGAATTTTAGATTTAGATCGAGTCGCTGTGATCGGACGCTTTAAACCCACAGTGGTAATGTTTTCAGAAATATTCCTGAATATTTTCTGGTTTCGGACACGTGGATTTAAAATATGAATTCGGTCTACAGGGATCATCTTGATGACTGGATTACGAGATTTCATGCTCATGCTACATCCTTGATCTGTACATGTTCTGCTAATATGAAAAATGTTGATAAATCATCAAATCGATAGTGATCTAAGATAGAGCTATTGTGCTCCGATAACCTGACTATAGAAGATTCAATATCTATAGAGGGGAATAGATAGTAGTCATATGGTGATTGATTGCTGTAATTCATCCGAACTGCAATCGTGACATCAGGTTCTAAACCTCTATCAAATCGTATTTTCCAGCGGGATGTGCCTGCTTTAGTTTGAAAATATCGGCAAATCACAAGGGAAACTTTGAGTTCGTTGTTAATATAAAGCAATTCTGATTTTTCATCATGCTCTACATAAGCACCTAACTTTTGCAGTTTTAGAATCGTATCTTCTACTGTTTTGGAGTGAAATTTGCGTAAACGCCGATTTATCTCAATGTATTGGTAATCACGATCCGGAACAAACCCAACCAGTTGGTAAGCTCGAATCAAACTGCCAAACCGATGTTGATAGGCACTACTAGATGGCATGTTATCTTGTTCATCAATGATGATGCCTGAAAGCAATCCCTGCTTTTGATGTAAATTTTTTAGTTTATCGAGCATTTCTTCATTGGTGAAACGTCGATTTCTTTCTTGAAGAATGCCTTGTGCTTTGTAGAATTTTTCAGGTTTGACAATGGCTTCGAACGCGCCATCCGCTCTTACCCACATGTCTGGAGGGTTAACCACATGTCGTGCTTTAAGTTTGTTGGACGTACGATTAAAAACATTATTACCAATGTATTTTTCGTTAGTGAGTATTTGATGAACAGTGCCACGTGTCCAATTTCTGTTGAGATCAGTTTTAACCTTTTTTTGATTGAGATAGATCGCTATCTCAGCTTCATTAAAGTTCTTTTCAATGAAGGCATCGTACATCCAGCGCACCCATTTGAGTTCTTCTTCAGGGCCCTGTACCAAAACAACGCGATCAGTTTGAAGACTTTTATGTTCACCACGGTTTAGTTCTCCTTTTTGTGCGCCTGACTCATCTATCAACATCCGACGCAAACCAAATCCTGCTGGGCCTCCCTGTCTATAACCTAACCTAATTAGGCGGCACTGTCCTGCAAAAACTTTTTTCGATAGCTCACGACTATATTCTCCAGCCATTGAACGTTTGACACTTTTAATGAGGTCCGAACCTAGGCTGCCATCATTTTCGAACTGTTCTGCAACATACTCAACATCAATTCCTGCATTTCGACAGGTATATTCATAGAAGGCACTTTCATCCGCGTCTTGAAATCGTCCCCAGCGAGTAATATCAAGGACAAGTATGACTTTGAATTTGGCGGCGCCAGTTTGAACGTCGTTGATAAGACGTTTTAATTCGTCACGACCTTCAATTTTTAATCCACTTTTACCTTTGTCTGCGTAAGTGGCAATAATCTCCAGATTTTTATTTTTAGCATATTCATAGATAGCATCTGACTGATTGTCTACAGAGTATCTTTGATGATCTGTTGACATGCGCATATACATCGCTGCCAGTCTTTTTGCATCACAAGCTTGATTTTTGTTTTCGTTTTTGTCCAAGTCTTTCATAACAGCTCTCTATAGCCGGAAATATCAATTCAGAAAATAAAATTGTGTTGGTTTTTACTATATCCAAAGGAGATTGATGTGTCATTCAAACAAAATAGCCAAGTTTGGTCACCCTCTGCTCAAAGAAACTTAGTGCTAGAAATTATTCGTCAAACACTACAAGACGCGCATGCAAAAGATTCATCGGTGATCAAATTCGCTGGTAAAAAAACAGGTGTGAGTTACCACACAATAAATAAATGGTACCAAGGAAAAAACGTCCCAAAATCAACACACTTATTGATTTTGCTTAAATCTTATCCACCAATGTTGCACTGCCTCATTGAAGCTTTAAACTTGGATATTCAGTACGAATCTGATGAAGCATCATTTATTGGATCAACTTCAAACCATCCTTGTAGATCAAATAAAGATAGCGACAAAATTGTCGTCATTGATATTAATATTGGTGTTGAAGTTGCTACACAGCTTAATCTAAGGCAGTTGTGGTTCGTGAGTGAACTTCATAAAACGAAGCGCCTATCGACAAATAGTATTGTCCAGCACTGGTCGGTTTCAAAGAGAACAGCGCAACGTGATGTAAGATATTTAGTGAAATTGGAGCTTGTTTGTAACCTGGGCAATCTGAAAGAAGGCTACTATTGCCTGGTGTGAATTTATGTTTTCATTCTCTGCTAGTCTTTGTGTCTGTGATTGTCGAATAGTCTCGCTGAATACAAGTTGATATAGCCGTACAAATGCCGTACAATTAAGTTGTTACAATTAGATTTTCGAATGAAATGCCATCAACTGAACGAATAGATTTTAGAATTGATCCTGAGAAAAAGGCAGTGATACAACATGCTGCTGATATGGAAGGTTTGTCAACCAGTGACTTTATTAAGCGCACTGCCTACCTTGCTGCAGTTGAAAAAATTCAGACGCACCTTCATTTGAGCGAGCAGGATGCTCAAACCTTTGCAAAATCAATCATTAATCCATCTAAGCCGAATAAACGGTTAAGGCGCGCTATTAACCAGTCCAATCATTAAATAGTTTAGCGCGATGTATCAGATCGAACGCTTGGCAAGGCGGCATGATCGAAATCTGTTTGGTTGTGGTGTACAAGCACTCGATGACTATCTAAAATCATTTGCGTTGCAAAATGATAAAAAGCGCATTGCAACAACCTATGTTATGTTGGATGACAAGCGAGTGATTGGCTACTACACGTTGAGCAATGCATCTGTAACATTGAGTGATTTACCTGAACCCATTGCTAAAAAGCTTCCTGCTTATCCCGTTCCAGCGATTCGAATTGGACGATTTGCAGTAGATCAGGATTTTCATCGGCAGGGTGTTGGCGAACGCTTATTGACTGATGCATTGAAACGGATTGTTGATGCCTCAGAAATTTCTGCAAGTTTTGCCGTTATTGTGGATGCAAAAGAGCAATCGATTGGGTTTTATAAGAAGTATGGGTTTATATCTTTGAAGCAAGAGCCTCAAACATTATTTTTACCAACCAAGACGATAATTGAAGCCATTGGGTTATGATGAGAGAAACCAAGGTGTGCCAATTTTGTGCCAAAGTGACTGTGATTTACCGGTATTTTCTGTTATTTACTGGCACAATTTAGTTTAGCAAGCGTCGCAAGTGGTTGATTTCTATAGGGTAGCCATTGTGACATGGCCACTTTTAATCAGGTGGTCGGGCGTTCGAGTCGCCCACGGCCCACCACTAAAATATGGGGTCCTTTCCGAAGACATTCTTTACACTTTGTACCGGGCACATGGTTTACAGTTTAGTTACAAAAGGATTCGTGGTCGGTTCAACTCTGCCGACGTCTTCATCAAAGAATCCCAGGTCATAGTTCATAAAACTCACCAGCCATATTCTATCCTCAACTTCTCGAATGCCAACCGTTTGACCGGCAAAGACTTTACTTAAGCTGATTTTACGATTGCCCAGACAAAGTCGGCCGCACTGGGTGACGCGAAGTGTTTTATCATGAAACGGATAGTCAGGCTGATTACCAGGTCGATATTCGCGTACTGAAGGTGTATAGACTTCAGCCGGATACTGTCCACCTAGTGCCTGGTGCGGGCGTTCATGATTGTAAACTGCTTGAAACTGTTCAAAGCGTTCCTGTTGTTGTAAGAAGTTGAACGAGGCGGGTTTGGTGGCGGCCTGTTTGAGGGTTAAATGCATGCGTTCATGGCGGCCATTTTGTTGTGGATGGCCGGGTTTGATGCGTTCCAGTCGAATCCCTAATCGCAACCACCACACGGCTAGTTTACTTAAACCGAAAAAGGCCTGTGAACTGGCAAAAGGCACCCCGTTGTCGATCCGGATGGCTTTGGGTAATCCGTATTGTTTAAAGACCTGTTCAAATAGGGTAAACGCTAACTCAGACTTGGTGGAGTTCAGGCCTTCACAGGCCAGTAAGTAACGCGATCGATAGTCGGTAATGGTTAGTGGATAACAATAGTGTCGATTGCCTAACATAAACTCACCTTTGTAATCGGCACACCACAATCCATTAGGCGTATGAGCTTCTTTCAGCAGTGTCCCTTGGGCGCGGTAGCGGCGTTTTGTCTTTTGTTTCACTAAGCTATGTCGATCTAATACCGCATGAATGGTGCTTTTGGCTGGCGTTGGAATCATCGGATACAGTTTGATGAGTTTGTCTCGAATTTTCGGTGCGCCCCAATCCGGGTAGTCACGTTTAATTCATAATATGGCCCGTTCGACTTGAAAGGGTAATTGATGGGCATAGCGATAGGGTCGTCGGCTACGTGCTTCAAGTCCATGCAGACCCGATTCTTTGTATCGATTAAAGATCTTATAGCCGGTGGGTCTGGATATACCAAATTCCCGGCATAACCCAGTCATTTTCTCGCCGTCTAAAAGCCGGGCAACAAATTTGAGTTTCTCATCCATCGGTTTACACGTTCTCCAAGGCATTTGGGAACCTCCCAAATGCTCAATTGTGTAAACCATGTCTCCGGTATGAAATGTAAACGATCTCCCAGGAACGACAACATTCCCGACCTGTAAGACAGTGCAGCATCCATTGCTGCTTATTCAGGGTCTTTCCCAATTAAGACAGGTCTTATTTCTCTAATTTAGGCACTTTTTTTGTCCTTATAATGATATGTTCAAGCACGGCGATCTGACTATTACCACTATCCGCTGCCAATTTTTTTAGATGTTGACGTGCCGCTTGATTGACTTTTGTACAAAGTGGATTTTGGCGGTCTTTTGCGCGAGGTCTGCCTCCACTGGGTCTTTTGATTTGTTGCTTCTCTGCCATAATCTATTCTTGTGTATCAGTTAATAAATACTTATTCATCATAATGCACATTTAGTTGAACCAATTCAACAAGACTCATAGATTCATGATCTGCGATAAGAGCACTGACAGATCAATCCCATTATTAATCTACTTGAATGTCTTATAAAAAGGGCCTCAAGCTTCTATAATGATGCCCAAAAAGTATCAATTTTCTGAAATACTTGAATATCTCCGGAACGGAGAAAATTATTCGCAGCATTATCCAACTGAAAAACTTTGTGGTGGCATCAACCCATTAATTTTCCGTTCAATATAGGGTTGAAAAAACCCCTTGTATCTTTTTTGTAATTCTGGTTTTTTCCAATCTTCTCCAGTTATTTTTACTCGGCAATTTTTTAAACCGCAATCACAATTCATGTCAATTATGGCACTAGTCATACAGGTTGCGTAATCAAATGTTAGCTCTTCATCTTTGGAAATGTCTCTCATTGCGACCAACATCATAGGTCCATTAAACCCAACATTTGGGTCACAGCTGTGATTTATGTAATCAGCACTATCAACGTTTTCTACTTTTGTTGGTCCAAAAAATAGTTTGTCGGAAATCTGATAAGGAAATGTTTGTACTTGTTTTGGTAATTTAAGGAATTCTTCAATTTCAATTACGTCGCCACCAAAAACGATAACGGTTTCTCCCTGTTTAATTTTTTGTAGAGCGAAGTTACCTTTCCCGCCTATTGGGCTGTTTTGACAATAAACCTTGTTAGAAGTCCAATTCATGTAACTTTCCTCCTGTTCGATGCAGAATTGGTTTTAAGCTTATGTTGTTTTAATACACTGCGTTTAACGTTTGAGACCATTACTGCATAATCCAAACCATAATCAGTTTGTTCTAAAACATCTCTATATATCTCACCTTCTAGATGTTCAATTAAATCACCCAAGGGATATCTACCATAAGATGCTCCACTTATCATCGGTGATTTATTTTTAAAACGTAATGTGTTTTTCTTATAACATAACCTGAGCTTGTCGTAAAAATCCAATATGTTCTCTGCCTTGTTATAGAGTTTATTTAAATCTCCGGTTTGTACGAAACGTGTACGGTTATTCTCATCTTTTAGGTTTTGTTGTAATGAATAGTAATACGCCGTTAGAAAAAACGCGGACTTAGACTTAGCAAGCTCAGGCAGACTAATCGCTTCGTATGTTTCTTCGCTCTTGATATCAAAGCTACTAATAAAAACAATACTATATTCCATCAAAGCTTTTTTTAAATAATGACGATATTCGTTAAGTGAGTTCACTTTAAGAATAAGCGTGGTGTACTTATGTGATGCCAATTCATCAAAGCTATTTACATTATCAATAAAGCGAACGTGTTGATATGGTGTATTTTTAACAAGAGCTTTGAACAACAGAAAAAAGTAATAAGGATTACTGGTGGTAATATTAATCGGCAACCCTCGATCCATTACTGTGACGATTGCTTGAAGCTTCTGCAGCAAGCGACGGTCGCTAACGATGAGTGGTAATTTTTCCGTGTCTTGTAGAAACCACCTTTGCAATTGAAGCATCGATCTGACATGACCGTTAATATGACGTGGTGAAGAAGATTTCAGATAGCAAACTCGATTATGGCATCTGATCCGCTCCTCAACTGGTACAACTTCCGATTCATCATAAACAATTACTGAAGTAGAACTCTTGAGCATTAAAACAATTTGATTAAAATAATGGCGATTATTTACAATTACTAATGATGTATTTTTCAGATTGTTGGGCGGTGAGAGCACGTGATCTGCCCATTTATACTGAGTTTTTATGTTTGTAAAATAGTCATCCCACGGGCCGATCATCAATATTGATGGTCGAATATAGTCAAAGAAAGCGGTTACTGTTTCCCGTATTACCTCGTTTATTTCACGTCTTGCATTGATTTCAAACTTATTCATATCTCAAAATATAACTCAACAGTGTAAGCCATCGCTAGATGTTTTATTAGTGTTCGCGTAGGTGGCAGACTACCACGGGTTTATCCCGGTTCTTCAACAGTATAACTCAATGCCGGGCTTATCCCGGCTCATCAACACTATAACTAAATGCCGGGGCTTGTCCCGTGGAGGAATGAATGTATATAGACTAAATATCACCTCTTGTAGAGAAGTGATGTTTATCGGATCAGCCCTAAAGCGCTGTTACGGTAAGCACGCCGGGCTTAGCCAAATTTTAGTAATAATATTGAGGTTCCGGCACAAGGCCGGAATAGTATTCAAGTTATGAAGTTCCGGCACAAAGCCGGGGGAATCTATTTTCTCCTTCTGTGGTTGGAAAGTCACCACCTGGTAACATGTTTTCTCAATCCGGATTAATTCTGTACCAATATTTTTCTCCTGTTCGCTTAGCTTAATAGCATATTAACTGTGAAATTGAAATAAAACACAAAATGTGATGCCAGTCGTTAGAGATTATGAAAAACAGTCTGAAATGCAACTATAATTGCTTTATAGTACTTCACAAATAAGAAGCAAAGGAAAATATGAGTGGAGCAGATGGTGAATACTTGAATTTATAACCTTTTTATTGACTAATCTTAACTTTCCAGTTTTTATAAAACTTACATTTTTAAAAATTATAGTTACTTGTGAAATTAATATCGTCGTATGCTCAAGATCAAATGTTAAAAATTCATAAAAATCAGCAGTTTAATTATTCGATTAATTTAGTCCCGGAAGAAGTAACCCAATCCTATTTAACGGATTCCAAGCCGGTTATGTACTCCACATGCGGAGATTATTCCGTTTACGACGATTATATGTACGATTTCATGACAAATGATTCCAGGCGTAATCAACTTTATAGAGCTGAGATAGATCAATATGTAAGTGGAAAAATAGTTTTGGATATTGGAACCGGTGCGCATGCTAATTGGGCCTTATGTGCTGCTGAGTGTGGTGCCAAGAAAGTCTATGCAATTGAGGCTATTGAAGAGGCTTATCATAAAGCTAAACAAGAAGTTAACAACAGCCCATATTCAGATAAGATCGTTTTAATTCATGGTTTGTCCACTAAAGTTGAATTGCCAGAAAAAGTAGATATTTGTATTTCAGAAATTTTAGGTTGTCCTGCGAGTTCAGAAGCTGTTATTACTGTGCTTAATGATGCTAAGCAAAGGTTTTTAAAAAAAAACGCCAAATTCATTATTGATCGCTGTATGTCAAAAATCGCAGTCTGTTCACTCGGAGAAGAATTTAAAGCTAATCTTGGGATTTGTGAGACTGATAGCAAATACATAAACAAAATTTTTGGGATTAGTGGTAGGCCTTTTGATATACGAGTTGCAATAGCAAACATTCCAAGTGACTGGATAGTGAGTTCTGTTGCAGTCATGGAAGATATACAATTCAATAAGCGCTTATCAATTCCAATTAGTACTCGTATTTCAGTGGCTATTCATAAAGATTGCAAGATCGATGGCCTGGCTTGTTGGTTAAAATTATTTGGGATAGCAAAAGATCGTGTGTTAGATACTTTTGAGGAACCTACAAATTGGGTGCCTGTTTTCTTTCCTGTTTTCCCGTCAGAGCAAGAGGTTAAAAAGGGAGATATTGTAGATTTTCAAGTTGACACTTATTTACAAACCGATGAAATGAGTCCAGATTATCATTTTTGCGGTCATATCTATAGAGAAGGCACAGTGATAAGTGAATTTGAATTTACTTCCGCATATATCAGTGAGGATTTCAGAGCAAATCCTTTTTACAAGGCTTTATTTCCTAATTAAAAACTCCATAATCAATCGTTTCCTGTTAAGTATTTTTAAAAGTTTGGGGTCTAAATTTGGGACCATTTAATATTCAGCTTATTTAATGTATTGCTAGGGCTATTTTTGAATGCTATAAATAACTCTTGATTAGTATACGAGAAACACGCAGGGGTTAGATAAAAAACGTAGTTGTATGACAACAGTAGATATAAATACTATTAGCGACCTCAAAGAAACGGTTAATAAAACCGCAACGGTTTTCTTCGACTTTATACGCCCGTCAATCTTGATGATAGGTCCATGGGATGATCACTTTACAATCATCAAAACTCAATATAAGTGGGTAGATCACGTATTTTCGCCACCAGGTAGGTTTAAAAAGAATACTTCTTTGATAATCGTTAACGACCGGCATTATTTCAACCAGATTTCTTTAATGTTGAACAGTTCTGGAATGACTGCTGCTGTTATTGTTTACGATGATTCTGAAGTTATTCCAGTTGCAGAGCGAACTGCATGTAAAAATAAAGTTTGTTATTTGCGATCTTCATCACCGCGCTACATTAACGGCCATATTAGATCCATGCTTCAACTACAGAGATGGTTTTTAGGAACCATCGAGAATCATCCTCTGATTATCACGGACCTCGATCTGCATGAACGAATGAATCAAATAATCAGCGCTATGGATAGGGGTTTTCCTATTAATATAAAAACAGGCAGTTCATATTATTTTTATCTTCTATTTAAAATGATGGTCAAAAATACACAATACGAATTAGCATGCCATATCGATCACGTTGATAATTTTGACAAACTTGCATCCTATAACTACAACACCCTTGTTTTAAATGTAAATTCTATCGAAGAATATGAACAGTATCTTAAAAAACCTCTAATGGAATACTGTATTGTATTTATTAGTAATTTTGAGATTGAGGATGAAAAAATGTATATGGCTTTTGACTTAGATAAGCTTACAAAGTCAAAACCTGTTTATTTTCTGACGGCCTATTATTATTCGTTGCAGCAAAATTTAAAAGATGAAAATAATCGAACCCGTTTTGTGCAGATGGGGGATTTGAATAAGTTGTTTAATGAAGTTGAGAATATCTTCGAGTTTTACGAAAAACTCAAGTCTCACCATAAAGCAAATACATTACGCTTTAAAAACATGGCTCCTATGATCCGAGATGCATTTTACGGTGTTCATCCGCTGGATGAATTAGTAGATCATCTTGTAGGTTCAATTTATAAGGAATTTTTTGAGCAGACTAATTTTGCTCTGGAGCACGCAGAAATGGTATCTAGCGTTAAGCGTAGTACTCTGCAACCCAAACTTGAAAAAATAAAAGTCGATAAAACACAAAACGACACTAGTTAGATAATCGCAGTTGTTAGTCTTAAATATTTACTGAGACATATTAAAAACTAACAGTCTTAAGCATCTTGCCTTAATCGCTAGCGAGGGTTAGCTTGCCACGGGATAACATGTAAAGCAAAATAGATGCCCCGCTGTTTACGATGGGGGGTTTCATTTGGATCTCCTAAAGGCATTCACTGAAGCGCCATATCTACTTTTATATGGGAGGGTTTTGTTATTAATCAAAAAAAAGCGCTAAACGGTAAAGGTAGTTACCGTTTAGCGTTTTACATACCCCATATTGATTCTTATCTTAAGTTAATGACTAAATTTCGTCATATATAGTTCGGTTAGTATATACCCATTTTTTGCAAATGAAAAGCAAGTAATGAACAATTTTTAATGTTTTTTATTGTTTAATGTTCTTTGATGTTATAAAACCTATTGTTAAGAGTTTAGGTAGACAATGGATTTAGGAGCTTGGATTGGGTAACGACACACTATTTCAAATCAGCGATGCATTTTTTGTTAAGCAAGCTAGGTTATTGATTTTTTTGAGAATAAAATTCGTTTCTCGAGTTTTGTAAGTGGATGGTTGTTTTGACCACTCGCATTTTATGTTTCACCGAAAATTTCTATCGAGATAAAACTCCTTTGGGTAAACCCCCAATGTGGCGGATTTATTTAGCAGGGTTTCCCAGGCAGTCCACACAAATCTGGTGGACGCAACAAACATGATCGAATTACTTGTATCCTCCTGGAATGAGTTTTGGGTTGTGGTTTGGATTCCACCTTTATTATGGGCGGTGGTTTTACTCATGGACGTGTTTCAAACCAACCATATTTTCCAGGATCGTTGGGATGGCCCCATTATTTCATCTTTATTTTTGATTTTTCCTGCATTGGCTTTCTATGTGTTTTTTCCTTGTGAGTTACCTAACTTAGCGAAAGGAGCGGTAATGGTCATTAGTGGCATATTCGGCGCAATGGCTGTGTTTTATTATTTCAGCGCTCTGGAGCACAGGGATGATGTAGTCATTGCCGATTCGCTAAACTCAATAGCCATAGTGCTAGTGCCATTAATTAATCATTTAGTATTCGGAGTCGCTTACAACTCATTCGGAGTTATGGCTATTATGCTGGCCTTTGCAAGTGCACTGTTATTTGCAGTTGAACCCCCTTTAGGTAGGACTAAGCTAGTAAGCTTAAAGTCAAGTAATCCTCGTTTCTGGAAAGCCTTTGTTTCTATGATGATATCGGTGGTGTTTTTAACATTAAGCATTGTGATGGCGGATCATGCATATGAGTTTATACCATTTGCAACAGGGATAGTCCTGTTTTGTTTGGGAAACTTTATTGTTGGCGTGGTGTTGTGGGTTTGTTGTCCGAATATTATTGAAACAGTAAAACACACTCAAACAAGTGGTTCTCGAACCGGTATCCTGGCGTTAATTAGAGATAACTGGCGAATCTTTTTGATTGCAGAGCTGACTGCAATGTTGGCTATAGTATTTTTTCAGAGGGCGGTTGATTTGGGGGATGCTGCTGTTGCAGTAATTATTGAGTCAACAACACCGTTTGTGGTTATGTTGTTATCCTTTATCGTATTATCGGTCAGAGCTTTCGCCAAATCCATATTAATGGAAATAGGTAAGAAGCAACTTTATAACCCAGTAATCAAGTTAATTGCTTGTGTCGGAATGCTTATTAGTCTTACGCTAGTTATGTGGTTTATTTGACTCCTCGCTCTCTTGAACAGCTTTATGGTTGATCTATCACTTTGTGATAGAGAGATGTATAGTGATATTTGTAACTAAATTAAGAGGAGCTCAATTATGATTCATAACGCAGTTTTAAAAAGTGAAATTGATTATTTCGCACCAACACATGACGACATCAGCAATGTCTGGAGTGTCAATGAATGGGGCAAGCTTCACGAAATAATACTTGGTGATCCCACTAATGCCTATCTTCCTAGTATGGATGATATATCGCAGCTTAATTTTGATCGTTTAGACGACGACGAAGTAAAGTTAGCGATTGCTTCCAAAATGCCTGAGCAGGTAATAGATGAAACTCACGAAGACTTAGAACAATTGAGGAGAGTGCTGGTAGACCAGGACGTGCGAGTAATCAATGCATTAACACTTGATCTTTCTATGCCAGTTGAATCTCCATATTGGAGGGCTGAACAGGAAAGTGCAATCAATGTACGGGATTTGACTTTGATACATGGTGATCTCGCTATAGATGTGCCATCGCCAACACGCGGTCGTTACTTTGAGGGGATCGCTGTTAGAAAGCTGTTATTGGATTATTACAAGCAGCGTAACTATTCTGGCTTGCTGTGCCCACCAAGGCCTCAACTTTTTGATAATACCTATGATTTATCCCGTGATTGTGGAATCAACGAAACCGAGCCCTTGTTTGATGCGGCAAATTGTATGCGTTTAGGCCGCGATATTATTATTGATATTAATAACACTGCTAATATCGCCGGTGCTCAATGGTTGCAATCAACTCTGGATTGTTATCATGGTCAAGGAGTCGTTAAAGTACATACAGTGTCGTTGTCACCTGATCATATTGATGTTGTATTCATTCCATTGTGTGAAGGTCATGCCTTGATAAATCCAGCTTATGTGACTGATAGTAATCTTCCCGATTTCTTATACAAATGGAATTTAATTGAAGCACCTGAGATGGTTGGCCAACCGTATTACTCACCAACTCCCAAAGCTTCTAACAATATTGGGATGAATTTGCTGGTAATCGATGGTGAAGAAAGAACGGTATTAGTTGAAGAACAACAGCTTCCGCTGATTAATCGTTTAGCTCAACATGGGTTTCGACCTATCCCAGTTCGTTGGCGTCATGGCAGGACTTGGGGTGGTGCGTTTCACTGTATCTCTTTGGATACACATCGTTCTGGAGAACTCTGATAAATCGACGCTAGTCTCTCTAATTAAGTAGTAGGCAAAGCCGATTTAGTCAATGAATCTGATTTTCATTATTCTGAATCGGCTTGCTTCATTAAATTGAGTCATATTCTGGGGCTTGCTGGAATATAATAGTTGCACGTTAAAAATTGATAATAATAAGGTAACTTACAAACAGAATAGTTGCTATTTCGGCAAATATCTCTCTAGTTTAAAATTCTCATCATTATTTGTTTTTTCTAGCATTTTTCCATGAATTTGGAATTACTAAATAGGGTCTTGCGTTAGCATTAAGGTTTAACTTTTGGATGGAAACTAATGCAAAAGCAATCTGATATTAATGTTTTAACGTTTAAATCGAATTTCAATTGTATGTCGTCAGATGATTTGGGACAGTTAGTTCTTAAAATTAAGAGAGACTATCCGATCATATCACTTGCCTGAGATCAGGCACACAGTTTTAGGTTTTCGCACCTCCTTTGGTTTAACGTTTGTTGTTTAATAACGGCTCGCTCATCGATGATTTGCTGATATCGACCATAATACATATCCGCCGGTGTCACATTGTCTAACGACTCATGATAGCGTTCGTGGTTGTAATGATGAACAAACTGTTCAATGGCTTGTTCGAGTTCGCCAGGCAGATAATAATGCTCAAGTTTGACGACGTTTTTCATTGACCGATGATAGCGTTCAATTTTACCCTGAGTCATCGGATGGTACGGTGTTCCACGAGTATGCGTCATCTGATGATAAGCCAGGTAATCTTTCAGCTCACCGGATAGATACGCCGGGCCATTATCACTGAGTAGCCGTGGTCGGTGTTTAACAGGCACATTTGTCACACCCGTTACAGCAATCGCTTGATCCAGGGTGTCTTTGACATCACCCGCGCCCATGGTACTAGTGAGCATCCAGCTCAGAATAAACCGTGAATAATCATCCAGTACGGTAGACAGATAATACCAACCCCAGCCGATGATTTTGAAATAGGTAAAATCAGTCTGCCATAATTCATTGATTCGCTTGGTTGGCGTATGGAAGGTATCACTGGCCGATAGCAGAATATAGGCCGGTGAGGTAATCAGGTCATGGGCCTTCAAAATACGGTAAACACTGGACTCAGAGATAAAGTACCTGTGTTCATCGGTAATTTGCCAGGCCAGTTCACGAGGTGATTTCTCCGGGTACTGAAGTGCAATCTCGAGACATTGCTCTTTGACTGATTCGGGGAGTTTGTTCCAGAACCGTTGGGGAGATTTACAATGACTTTCCAATGCATCAGGGCCACCCATTTGATAGAGTTGATACCAACGGTAAAAACTGCTGCGAGCAATACCCAGTTCCGCTAATGTCCTACTCACGGGAAGTTCACTGGCTTCAACTATATGGATAATTTCCACTTTTTCAGCCGCCGACAAACTCATTCGTCGTCCCACGTCGAGTCCAAGCCAAGCACACTTTTTTTAAGCACCGTATTCTTCAAAACAACATCGGCCAGTGCATGTTTTAGCTGATTGTTTTCTTTGCGAAGTTCAGTCACTTCCTCTGAATTGGCTTCACGCTTAATATCACCGGCCAAACGTTGTTTCCCGGCTTCAAGAAAGTCTTTGCTCCAACGGTAATACGTATTCTGATTGATCCCTTCCCGGCGGCATAACTCGGCAATACTATCCTCACCTCGAAGACCGTCTAATACAATCCGAATCTTTTCATCGGCTGAATATTTATGACGGGTGTTGCGTTTAATTGCTTTAACTAATTTCTCTGAGTTATATTTACTCATCTTAAGACTCCTATAAATTACTATTAAATTAACAGAAGTCTCTCTTGTTCAGAACATCAACTTTGTCTCATATCCTCTGACGGGATACAGTTTCTTTGCTAAGGAAAAAGTTAAACAGTAAGGATACTAATATCGTTCTATTGGCAGATACAATTGGTTGTTCCAAATCATTTTTGTATGATTTTAGAAATGGCAAGGCGGTATGTATGGACATATTGAATCGATTGGCTAATCACTTTCGAGTTAAATATTTGATTACAAATTTTGATCCCAAAGAATTAAGTGGAATTGCCTGGCATTTTCCAGCTGAACGAAATCAACCTGCATCGAACAACCAATAAGATTTTATGCGGGAGTTTGTAGTTTATGGGGTAAGCAATTTTGCAGAGATCGTAGAGTATTTTCACCAAAATACTTTAGTGTTCACTGTATTAATCTACATTCTCCCGCTTTTAACTTATTATAAGTGATTGCAATTTTCTGAGAATTATTCGTAAGTATTGTCTGGTTTCATTAGCTCGGGATTGGTTATAGTTCCAGGGGGCCGATTCGTGCATATAAGTCGATTGAGCCAGCTCCATCTGAATAGAATGTATTCCTATATCAGGTTGTCCGTAACGACGCGTTGTCCAACCTCCCTTAAAGCGGCCGTTTACAACATGAGTATAGTCCTGAGCTTCGACGCAAATTTGCTCAACAGTTGTTTGAATTTCTTGGCTACAGGATTGGCCGTTATAAGTGCCGATATTGAAGTCCGGCAGTGTTCCCTTAAACAGGAAAGGGATATTTGAACGAATTGAATGGCAGTCATAAAGAATTACCTGACCGTGTAGTTGATTTATACGTTCTATTTCTCCATTTAAAGCATCGTGATAGGGTTGATGATAGGTTTTTTGGCGATCTCCAATTTCATCTACTGAAGGTTCTTGTCCAGATTGATATATTGAATTACCATCAAAATCTGTCAAAGGGCACAGGCTGGTAGTGTTTTGCCCTGGATATAAGGAAATATCATCCGGATCTCTATTCGCATCAATCACGTAGCGATGAATATGAGATTGCACTACAGTGACGTTTTCCAGCAGACCATCATAAAGCTGATTGATATGCCAGTCAGTATCTGCCAATGCCTGGCCTGTATCGTTGAATTTGCTCGAGATTTCATCAGGGACAAAAGTGCCTCCATGTGGTTGAGACAGGATGATTGGTGAGCCACCTTTTAATACGCTAAACACTTTCATAATCTTGGTAATCCCGGGCTCTCTATGCAATGAACGATAGAACCATTTAGTACAAGTTCACCGGCCGATTGCAGATCATTGGCCATAAAACGGTCATTCTCCAGATAATCTACTTTGGTTCTGAGTTTTGTTAATACCTTTTGTAATGACTGGCTGGTTTTTAGTGGACTTCGAATTTCCACGCCTTGTGCTGCTGTTAATAATTCAATGCCAATAATAGCTGCCAGGTTTTGATTCATGTCCAATAATCGACGGGCGCCATGGCAGGCCATGGACACATGATCTTCCTGGTTCGCACTGGTTGGCGTTGAATCAATTGAACAAGGCGCTGCTTTTTGCTTGTTTTCAGACATCAATGCTGCTGCTGTCACTTCAGCGATCATGAAACCGGAATTTAGTCCCGGTGCTGGCGATAAGAATGCGGGTAAACCATAGTTAAGAGCCGGGTCAACTAAAGTAGCGATACGGCGTTCAGTGATTGAGCCAATTTCGCTGATCGCCAGAGCACACTGATCAGCCACAAATGCAACAGGTTCAGCATGAAAGTTGCCACCTGAGACAATATCTGCTGTTTCAGTAATGACTAGCGGGTTGTCTGTTACAGCATTGGCCTCAATTTCAAGTGTATTAGCGGCTTGCCTTAATATGTCCATACAAGCGCCCATTACCTGAGGTTGACAACGTAAGCAATAAGGGTCTTGTACACGCTCGTCATCCTCGCGGTGTGACTCGCGAATTTCAGAGCCAAGTAATAAATCTCTTAAACATTCTCCGGCATCAATTTGACCTTTTTGGCCTCGTAGAGCATGAATTTCACTGCGAAAAGGAGCTGTTGAAGCCATTAAAGCATCACTAGCCAAGGCGCCTGTGATTAATGCTGACTGTGCTAGACGCCAGGCGTCAAATAAACCTGCTAGTGCTAATGCTGTCGAAACTTGTGTGCCGTTTATCATGCCCAGGCCTTCTTTGGGGCCGAGCGTGATGGGAGTAAGTCCTGCTTGGCGAAGTGCCTGACTGCCCGAAATGACCTCATTCCCAACAAAAGCACGGCCTTCTCCAATCAGTACTGCAGTTAAATGGGCTAATGGCGCAAGGTCACCCGAAGCACCAACGGAACCTTTCTCCGGGATCAACGGAATAATGTCATGTGCAAGTAAATTTTGTAGCTGCTCGATGACAGCCCAATTAACACCTGAAGCACCTCGACCTAGTGAAAGTAACTTGAGGCTAATAATTAATCGAACGATGTTAGCTGACAGTGACTTGCCGACCCCACAACAATGAGAAAGAATCAAATTACGTTGAAGTTGCTCAGTTTGGCTTGGTTCAATTCGGGTGCTGGCAAGCTTACCAAAGCCCGTGTTAATTCCATAGACTGGCACATCACCTTCAGAAGCCCTTTTAACAATGCTTGCCGCTTTTTCTATCGCTGGTTTGCAGTTTGGATTTAATTCAACTTTGGCTGTTGTTCGATAGATAGCTTCCAGTTGCTCCAAGTTAGCTTGACCAGGTGTTAATACAATACAGTCACGCATTTTTAACCCGCTAAACGTTTAATTGTTGATCGGAAATTTTGTTGAATATTTTGCTCATTTTTATGCTGGCCGTTGTCAATTACTTTTACGCCGCCCACGTAAACATCTTTGACAGGATTGTCATTGCCGGAAAAGATCAGGCTGTCTATCAAATCGTCTTGACTACGACCATAAAGTCGTGGGTGTTCATCGTCAATAACAACAAAGTCAGCGCGATAGCCAGGCTTGATCATGCCAGTTTTTCTTGCTGTCGATTGAGCACCACCTCTCAGAGCTTGCTGATATAAGTGTCGACCGGTACTGGGTTGGTCTTTGGAGTTCAAAACATTGCGTTGATTCGTCAGTAAGCGTTGACCGTATTCCAGCCAGCGTAATTCCTCGAAAGGGCTAATAGAAATATGGCTATCTGAGCCAATACCCCAACAGCCATCTAAAGAGAAGTATTGTCCGGCATTAAAAAAACCATCACCTAAATTAGCTTCAGTAGTCGGGCAAAGCCCCGCTACTGCACCAGAATTTGCCAAACTTTCAGTTTCAGCTTTGGTCATGTGTGTTGCATGAATCAAACACCATTTTTGATTTACATCATAATGATTCAGTAACCATTCAATCGGGCGTTGTTTGCTCCAGGTCAAACAATCTTCAATTTCCTTGAGTTGCTCAGCAACGTGGATATGAATAATTTCTACCTGAGGACAGATGGAGAGTGTTAGCTCTAGTAATTTTTGATCGACGGCGCGCAGGGAATGTGGGGCAATACCTAGAGAAGAATTAGTTGATTTGATAATTTCCTGATCGAGGCTGTTAACAATGTCGGCAAATTGATCAGCATTATTTAAGAATCGTTTCTGTCCATCGCTGGCAGACTGAGTACCAAATCCACCATAAGCATATAAAACAGGTAGGGCAGTAAAAGCGATGCCGGTCTCAATTGCCGCCTGATGACATTGTTTGGTCATTTCTGCGCGGTCTTGATAAGGATTGCCATCAATATTATGGTGTAAGTACTGAAATTCACCGACACCGGTATATCCGAATTGCAACATTTCCAGGTAAAGCTGGTTGGCTATGGCGTTGAGATCGTCTGGTTGAATGCGCTCAAGGTAATGGTACATGGTGGTGCGCCAGGTCCAGAAGCTATCTTGGTTGCTGGAAGATGTTGAGGCTTTTTCAGCTAATCCCGCCATAGCGCGCTGATGAGCATGGGAATGCAGATTTGTCATTCCGGGCAGAAGGGTGCCTTGGACGATTCTTGCACCGTTCGTTTTACTATCTGACTGGTAATTTATGATGTCGCCGTGATTATCTATCTCTATACGAACATTCTCAGCCCAGCTATCTCCCAGAAAAGCATTTTTAACCCAAATTGAATCGCCTTTTTTCTCGGTCATGACATGATGATTGCTAATTTGTTTGCAATCTTAACATAAGAAATATATACTTGTATATACAAGTATAGGATAGTTTAATGTCAGTTCAAATATTAACCAACGCAACGCTTGCTACTATGTCACAACCGGCGGCATACAGCCTTATTTTGTCAAGTTCTTTGGTAGTTGAGGATGACAGAATAGCCTGGTTAGGGTCAGATGAAGACATGCCGAAAAAATACAAGGTTTCAGATTGCCAACTTATTGATTGTAAAAATAAGGTAGTCACACCAGGATTAATTGATTGCCATACGCATCTTGTTTACGGCAGCCACCGTGCTCAAGAATTTGAAATGCGCTTAGAAGGTGCGAGTTATGAAGAAATTGCCCGATCTGGTGGGGGTATAAATTCGACTGTAAAGCATACCCGAGAAGCTAGTGAGGCAGAGTTAATTAAAAAAGCCGATAAGCGCCTTAAGGATTTAATGGATGAGGGTGTCACCACAGTCGAGATTAAATCGGGCTACGGATTAGATGCCCAGAACGAAATAAAAATGCTTAAGGTCGCCAGCACTCTGGCCGAGCAAAATTCAATTAGAGTGCAAAAGACTTTTTTAGGTGCTCATGCATTACCACCTGAGTATCAAGGCGATAAAGAAGCATATATTGATGTAGTTTGCAGTGAAATGCTGTCAGCAGCAGTTGCAGCAAATTTAGTTGATGCTGTTGATGGGTTTTGTGAGGGTATCGCTTTTTCAGTTGAACAAATGGAAAGGGTTTTCGATAAAGCCGAAGAGCTTGGTTTGTCGGTCAAGCTACATGCTGAGCAGCTTAGTCATTTAGGTGGCGCAGTCATGGCATCCAATCGAGGTGCTTTGTCAGTAGATCATATTGAGTATTTGCAAGCAGAAGAAGCTGAGATATTGGCTAAGAACAATACAGTTGCAGTTTTGTTGCCCGGTGCATTTTATACACTTAAGGAAACACAGCTTCCGCCGGTACAGGCTTTGCGTGAACAAAATGTGCCGATTGCGATTGCTACAGATTTGAATCCAGGTTCTTCGCCATTGCATTCAATATTGTTAACCATGAATATGGCTTGTACCTTGTTTGGGTTAACGCCAACCGAAGCACTAGCAGGCGTAACGATTAATGCAGCTAAGGCTCTTGGACTTGATAATGAAATCGGTTCACTTGAAGTGGGTAAATGTGCTGACTTGGTTGTTTGGGATATTGATCATCCCGCAGTATTGTCTTATGAAATCGGGGCTAACCATTGCCAGGCAGTGATGGCAAAGGGGCAATGGCGAAAAAACAACCTGATACAGGAGCAATGTTAATGAATGCGGTTAATACTGTGTCAGTCGTTGATAAAGCCTCGGCTCAGCCGCTTTATCAGCAGATAAAAAATGTGATTAGCCAAAAAATTTCAGAGGGACGATGGCAAGCGGGTCAAAAAATCCCCTCAGAAAATGAATTAGTGGATTCACTTGATGTTTCACGAATGACGGTAAATCGTGCTTTACGAGAACTCACTCGCGAAGGTCTTTTAAATCGTGTCCATGGCCTGGGTACATTTGTCAGTGAAACGCCTGGGCATGCCAGTTTGATTCAGCTTAAGGATATTGCTGAAGAAATAGACGAGCGTGGACAGCAACATTCTTCAACAGTGCTCATGCATCTAAAAATCAAGGCATCTGCCGAGATTGCTGAAAAAATGCAATTGCTGCCAAACCAGGATGTGTTTTATCTGAAGACTGTGCATTTTCAAGATTCAGTGCCTATCCAACTGGAAGAGCGTTACGTTAATTCACAAATGATTCCAGAATTTATGGATATTAACTTTGAGACTCAAACATCTACAAGCTATCTCATGGCTCAGTTTAGGCCTGACCAGATGGAGCATCGAGTGCAGGCCATTATGCCTGATGAAAAAACACGCGAATTATTACAGCTTGATCAACAGCAGCCTTGTTTGAAATTATCTCGACGTACATGGAAAAACAATCATGTAGTCACTTACGTAACCATGATGTATCCGGGCAATCGTTATGATCTGGCCGCAAAGTATTCAACCAATGATTATCAAATCGTTAAAAACCAGTGAGGATTAATAATGACGTCAAATCGAATTGATAAAGACCGAGTGATTCGGGCTCCTAGAGGCTCCGAACTGACTTGCAAAAGCTGGGTCACCGAAGCCGCTTACCGCATGATTCAAAATAATTTGGACCCTGATGTCGCCGAGCGTCCAGAAGAATTGACTGTCTATGGTGGTATTGGCAGGGCCGCTCGTAACTGGAATTGTTACGATCAGATCTTGGAGGCTTTAAAACAGCTTGAAGAAGACGAAAGCCTGTTAATTCAATCTGGTAAACCAGTTGGAGTGTTCAAAACCCATGCCGATGCTCCGCGAGTATTAATCGCTAATTCTAATCTGGTGCCACATTGGGCAACCTGGGAGCATTTCAATGAACTTGACCGAAAGGGCTTGATGATGTTTGGTCAAATGACAGCAGGTTCCTGGATTTATATTGCCAGTCAGGGCATTGTGCAAGGTACATATGAAACCTTTGTGGAGGCCGGACGACAACACTTTAACGGTGATACAAGTGGCAAATGGATATTAACAGCCGGTTTAGGTGGCATGGGCGGTGCCCAGCCTCTGGCGGCTACTATGGCTGGATATTGTGCTTTGTGTATTGAGTGTGATGAAACTCGTATCGACTTTAGACTTAGAACCAAATATCTAGACAAAAAGGCTGATTCACTTGAACAAGCACTGACTATGATTGAACAAGCCTATGCTAGTGGTGAGGCGATTTCGGTGGGCCTATTAGGCAATGCTGCCGAATTGTTGCCGCAAATGGTTGAACAGGGTGTTAAACCAGATTTGGTTACCGATCAAACTTCGGCACACGATCCAGTCCACGGTTACCTGCCAATTGGCTGGACCATGGAGCAGTGGCACGAGCAGCAAAAATCGAATCCTGATGGTGTGGCCAGCGAGGCCAGAAAGTCGATGGCTGTCCATGTAAAAGCAATGCTGGACTTTTATCATCAGGGAATTCCAACGGTTGATTATGGCAATAACATTCGTCAAGAAGCTAAAGACCAGGGCGTTGACAATGCCTTCGATTTTCCGGGTTTTGTACCAGCTTACATTCGGCCATTGTTTTGTCGCGGTGTCGGACCTTTTCGCTGGGTAGCTTTATCTGGTGATCCTGAAGATATTTATAAAACCGATCAAAAAGTTAAAGAACTGATTCCTGATGATCCACATTTGCATAACTGGCTGGACATGGCGCAACAGCGCATTAGTTTCCAGGGCTTACCTGCTCGAATTTGTTGGGTGGGGTTAGGTCAGCGTCATCGCTTGGGATTAGCATTTAATGAAATGGTTGCCAGCGGTGAGCTTAAAGCGCCTGTTGTGATAGGCCGTGATCATTTAGATTCAGGATCAGTGGCTTCACCTAACCGTGAAACTGAAAGCATGCAAGATGGTTCAGATGCAGTGTCAGATTGGCCACTATTAAATGCTTTATTGAATACCGCTTCAGGTGCAACTTGGGTTTCACTCCATCATGGCGGCGGTGTAGGCATGGGTTTTTCACAACATGCCGGTGTTGTCATATGTTGTGATGGCACTGAGCAAGCTGCCAAGCGCATTGAACGCGTGTTGTGGAATGACCCGGGAACGGGCGTCATGCGTCACGCCGATGCTGGTTATGAAACAGCGATTGAGTGCGCTAAAGAAAATAATTTAAACTTGCCTGGTATAGTATAGGCCGAATGTCACCAATTAGTTACAAACATGCACTATGCTCCAGCGCAGGAAAAATGCCCGCTAGCGTACTCGCCATTTAAAAGTTGTACAGTACCACGGCCTATAGGATGGTTATCCTCAATAAGCAATGATGGTATCGCTAATTTAGCTCCGCATAGTCAGTGGCAAAATCTAACCTTTGATCCGCATATGGTTATGTTTGCGGCTAACCGTTATCCTGATGGTAGGCGCAAGGATACTGTTGTTAATGCCGAGCAAACCGGATGGTTTGTATGGAATATCGCTACTTATAATTTACGTGAGTCAGTGAATACCTCGGCCATGGCGCTTGACGCTAATGAAGATGAATTTATCCATGCCTCAGTGAACAAGATAAATTCAATTGACTGCCCGGTTCCTAGGGTTGAGCAAAGCCCTTGTCATTTCGAATGCCGTTATCTTTCTACTCAATCTTTTGAGGGTCATACGCCTGTGGGGGGTGTTGACGTGGTATTTGCTGAAGTGACCAGAATTCATGTACAAGATGAAGTCATATTAGAGTCTGGTAAGCTTGATATTTCCGCAATTCGGCCTATAGCCCGAATGGGCTACTACGATTATGCGGTGGTAAATGATACCTTTGAAATGATTATTCCCGGCGCAAGTGAGGTTGAAAAAGCCGGATTAGAGGGTAAAGCTTAATGAATTTTTAGCCCGAAACTAAACACAACCACAGAGGTGAACAATGTTAAGACGTAAATTTCTTAAATCAAGTATAGTCGGTTCCACTGCTGCCACGGCAATTGCGGCACCTGCAATTGCACAGGATAAAATTCAATGGAAAATGGTCACCGCATGGCCGAAGAATCTTCCCGGACCGGGTGTGGCGGCTCAGTTGTTGGCTGACCGTATTAATACGCTTTCATCAGGGCGTATAGAAGTTAAATTATATGCCGCCGGAGAGCTGGTTCCGGGTCGGGGTGTATTTGATGCAGTGTCTGAAGGGACGGCTGAACTCTATCACGCAGTGCCAGCATATTGGGGGTCCAAATCCAAAGGGATTTTACTATTCGGTTCCCAGCCTTTTGGTTTACGTGCCGATGAACAGGTTGGGTGGATGGTACATGGTGGAGGTCAGGCACTTTATGATGAAATGTATGCGCGTTTTGGTTTAAAACCATTTTTGTGCGGTAATTCAGGCCCTCAATGGCAGGGCTGGTTTAACAAGGAAATTAATACTGTCGATGATCTTAAGGGGCTTAAGTTTCGCACCACCGGCTTAGCATCAGAAATGTGTTCAAAGATTGGCATGGCTGTCCAGGCAATGGGAGGCCGCGATATGTTTCAGGCTTTACAGTCCGGTGCCCTGGATGCAGGAGAATTTATTGGCCCGTGGACAGATAGCGCATTAGGGTTTTATCAAATTGCTAAGAATTATTACTGGCCGGGCGTAGGCGAACCCTCTTCTGCCGAAGAATGCGCGGTCAATTTAGAAGCTTACAACGCGTTGCCTGAAGACTTAAAACAAGCTGTATCGTTTGCTTGCGAAAGTCTTTACAACCCAGTGTGGACAGAATACACCACTAAACATGCACAAGCGTTGACCAAGCTGGTTAATGATGAAGGTGTACAGGTTAAAAGATTACCGGATGACGTTATGGTGGCCCTGGGAAATGCAGCCGGTGAAGTGATAGCTGAATTGCGTGAAGATGAAGACGAGCTAGTTAAACGAATTGTCGAAAGCTTTCTTATCTATCGAACATCCATCGCCGATTACATGGTTTATGCTGATAATGGTCAGATGAATGCACGTGCTTTGAACTATCAATATTGAAACAATAATTCAATCTAAGCTCCGTCAGCCATAATATGTCAGCAATTGCGGACCGGCTTGACCGGATAAATTACATCGTTGGCGCTCTAGTGCGCTGGTGCGCACTATTAATGGTGCTGGTGCAGTTTGTATTAGTCTTGCTACGTTATGTATTTGGAGTGAGTTATATCTTCCTTGATGAAAGTGTACTTTATTTGCATGCAGCCTTATTCATGCTTGGTGCTGGGTATACGTTGCTGGTCGATGGACACGTTCGTGTTGATATTTTTTATGCCAGATTAAGTACTGCTGGCAAGGCATTAATCAACATTTTTGGGCACCTGTTTTTTCTAATTCCCGCTATGGTTGTTTTGTTGATTTATTCATGGCCATCAGTAAAAAACGCATGGGCGATTATGGAGGGACCCATATCAGTTGGTGGTATTCCAGCATCATTTTTACTCAAATCATTGATACCACTATTCTGTGTTTTACTCATCGTTCAAGCATGTTCATGTTTGTTTAGAGATTTACTGCGATTAGCTGATCATTCCAGGAATACAAAGTGAATTTGCCGCTGGATATGCTGATGTTTTTGGCGCTGATTATTGGCATATTATTAGGCTATCCGGCTTCATTCACGATAGCAGGGGTTGCGACTTTATTTGCTTTACTAGGTTGGATGCAGGAAGTGTTTGACTTAGCATTATTGGGTGCACTTGGTCAGCGCGTATTTGGCTTAATGAGCAATGATGTGTTGATTGCTATACCCTTATTTGTGTTTATGGGGACGGTGTTGGAGAAAAGCCGGATCGCTGAAGAGTTACTGGAAACTATGGGTAGGTTGTTTGGCACACGCAAAGCCGGTTTGGGTATCTCTGTAGTCTTGGTCGGTGCATTACTAGCCGCATCAACCGGCATTGTTGGTGCAACAGTTGTCGCAATGGGGTTAATCGCACTTCCAGCGATGCTAAGGAATAACTATGATCCCAAACTATCTTGTGGAATTGTTTGTACGTCAGGCACTTTGGGTCAAATTATACCGCCTTCAACGCTATTGATTATTTTGGCTGATGTGATGTCGAATGCGTTCCAACAAGCGCAATTTTCACAAGGAAAGTTTTCAGTTGAAACAATTTCAGTCGGACAGATATTCGCTGCAGCCTTTGTCCCTGGGCTGTTCTTAGTAGGTATATATATTGTTTATCTAATCATCTATGCCAAGGTGTTTCCAGATAGCGCACCCCCAATAGTTAATAAAGAGTCTAAAGTCTCAATTGCAGAAGTCTTTAGCGCGATTGCCCCGCCTGTAATCTTGATTGTTGCTGTGTTGGGTTCAATTCTTGGTGGTGTGGCAACGCCCAGTGAGGCTGCGTCGCTGGGTGCTGTTGGAGCGTTGCTATTAGCAGGATACCGCCTTGGAGCATCGAAGCGACTTATAGTATTGGGAGCGGCATTTTTATTCATCTTAGCTGTTGTCGCAGGGACAATTCCAGTTCGATTACAAAGAAGTGATACAGGAATTAATGACCTGATGCTTGGGCTCATTTACGCAATCATGATGCTAATTTCTTTATATTCTTTATTCATCGCTTTGAGACAAACAGTATTAAAAAATAAACTAAAACAGATACTAACTTCAACGATGACTATAACCGCGATGATATTTGCCACCATTTTGACGGCCAGTATCTTCTCTTTGGTTTTTATTGGTTTAGGCGGTGACGTCAGAGTAGAAAAGTTGATTGAAGCTATGCCAGGCGGTGCAACGGGCGCACTGATTTTTAGTATGGTGATTATATTTATACTCGGGTTTTTTATGGACTTTGTTGAGATTACTGTGATTGTATTACCCCTTGTCGTGCCCGCTTTGATTCTGATGGGCCATGATCCGATTTGGCTGGCTGTGTTAATCGCCATTAATCTGCAAACTTCGTTTTTAACCCCTCCATTTGGTTTTTCTTTATTTTATCTGCGGGGCGCTGCACCGGCTGAAATCACTACCGGGCAAATCTATCAAGGTGTTATGCCCTTTATTTTATTACATATAATCGCAATTTCATTATTATGGTTATTGCCGGATTTAATCACTTGGCTACCTGGTAGGATTTATTAAGTTGAGTTAATCTTGTTGATGAAAATCAAGCATATAATTAATTTCTTTACCTACTTAGCATACACAGAGGATTAGTTCCATGTCACAAAATAACGGTTTTAGTTTTTCAACGGTAATAGAAGACGCTATGTCAGTGATTTTGAATCCATCAGGATTCTATCGTGAGATGCAAAAAACCGGTGGCTATGTTGAACCTTTAATTTACGTTGCAGTCATGGGTGCTATCGCTGGCATTATCGCTGCGGTAATATCGATATTTGGTGGTGGGCTACGTTTTGGTGCAGGAGCTGGTTTCGCAGCGATTATATTTTTGCCAATTGCAGCGATTATTAGTAGTTTTGTCAGCGGTGCGATCATGTTCGTGATCTGGAAATTGATGGGGTCAACCCAGAGCTTTCATACATCATGGCGTTGTGTGGCTTACTCAATGGCCGTGTTCCCGCTGATGATGTTGTTGCAATGGATACCGTATTTGGGCTCAATTATTGGTGTGGCATTGATTTTTTAGTTGATGTTTCATGCCAGTGTGGAAGTTCACAATATCGATCAAAAAAAAGCACAGTTGGTGATCGGTATTTTAGCGGTGATAATGATTTTTCTAAATGTTAGTTCAGAGCGTACAGCGCGTAAATTTCAAGCTCAAATGGAAAAATACTCTGAAAATCTAGAAGGACTTGAAAATATGACACCGGAAGAAGCGGGTGAAGCGCTGGGGAAATTTCTTAAGGGTTTGGAAAAAGCACAACAGGAATGATTGTAAAATCAATAAATTCTAAGAGAACCCAACACATGTTTGCTAAGATGAATTTTCGACCACAATTGATATAAAGTTAGTATTTTTAGAAACAAAACAGCGTCTGTTTAGCGCTGAAGTTCGATAAACAGCATTGCCTTACGCGTGGTATAGTGGTTATACTTGGTTCGCAATTAATAGTTTGTTCAATGACAGAATAATCATGTTTTAATTTTAGGCATGTATTTTACTGAGAATGAATTAAATAATAATTAGTTTGAGGGGGCGATTTGAAGTTCAGTAATATTTGTAGTTTTTTAAATGTGATATTTAGCATTGCGTTATGTTGCATAGTTCAATTCTTTGCAAGCATTGCCTCTGCAAATAGCATGACGCCTATTAACTTGCTGCTACTGTTGGATGATGATCCTCTAACTGTGAACGCGGAATTTAGCCCTGATACTGTAATGCCGTTTCAAACTACAGTTTTGACGGTTACTATAACTAATCCCAGTGATGTACCAGTCAGTGGGGTCAGTATTCAGAATATACTACCCTCTGGGTTAAATTTGTATGTAGGAGGTTCTTCGAACACCTGTGACACGACACCAGAAGTTTCAGCCGATACAGAGGAATATAATCTAACCGACGCGACCATTGGTGCTAATAGTGATTGTGTTATTGTTTTACCTGTAAATGGTATACGTGCTGAGGATGTTGGTACTAAACAGTTCACTACTGCTAATTTTACCGACGGAATCAACAATTTTGATAATGCTTCGGCGAGCTTGACTATTTTACCGAATAATCTAACAGTAACGGCGGTTTTCGATCCTGATACCGTCAAGCCGTTTCAAACTACAGTTTTAACAGTTACTGTGACTAATCCTAGTGATGGACCAGTAAGCGGGGTCAGTATTCAAAATATATTGCCTTCTGGATTAAATTTGTATGTGGGCGGTGCTTCAAACACTTGTGACACGACCCCAGAAATTTCAGCCAATACGGAGGAGTATAATTTAACCGACGCGACCATTGATGCTAATAGCGATTGTGTTATTGTTCTACCCGTAAACGGTATACGTGCTGAGGATGTTGGTACTAAGGAATTCAGTACAGCAAACTTCACTGATGGAACAACCACTTTTGATAATGCCTCGGCGAGCTTAACCATTTTACCGGCTGACCCGACGGTTATAGCTGCATTTAATCCGGATACCGTGAATCCTGGAGAAACAACCGATCTGACAGTAACGTTATCAAACCCGAATCCTGTCCCTTTAACCAATATCAGCATAACCAATGATTTACCTGCTGGCCTAAGCCTGGATGCAGCTCAATCCAACAATACCTGTGACACAACCCCAAGCGTGAATGCGGGTTCAGGCATTTACAATTTAACCGACGCATCCATTCCTGCCAACAGCGATTGCATAATCAATATTCGGGTTAATGGCATTGGTGCCAGTGATGCGGGTGATAAAGTGTTTTCAACATCAGACTTCACTAATGGTGTAGATACATTCGGTAATGCAATGGCTGTGCTGACTATTAATCCCGGTCCCCCCACTATTAATGGTAGTTTTGATCAATCCAGCCTGATAGTAGGGGAACAAGGCACGATAACGTATACGATCACCAATAGTGCTCCTGTTCCGCTGACGGGTGTTTCATTTGTGATAAATCTACCACCTCAACTAGATTTGGATGTAGATCCTGGTGACAGTAATGCCACCTGTGATGTGACCCCGACTAGGGTGGGTTCAACGGATGAATTTATACTTAACAGTGCGACAATTGATGCGAACAGCACCTGTACTATTGTGGTGACGTTTACCACCAACACGGTCGGTTCATTCACGGCCACACAGATTGGTCCCTTTAATAGTGATCAAACAGGAAATCTGGGCACTGAACCTCTGCCGCCAGCCGTTGAGGTGTTGCCTGTAGCAACAATCACCGGGGGCTTTGATCAATCCAGCTTGATTAATGGTCAATCAGGCACGTTGACATATGTGATCACCAACAATGCGCCATTTGCCTTGACCGGTGTTAATTTCAATAATGATTTGCCGATACAGTTAAATCTCAATACCACTAACAGTTTTGCGACGTGTGATCCAACTCCTGCAGTCTCTGCCGGATTAGATCAGTTTAACCTGACTAATGCCACCATTGAGGCCGGTGGAACCTGCACGATTGTGATTCGTTTTCAAGCTAATGGTGTTGGCAGTTTTAACACCACTGTTGGAAGTCTAACCAGTAATGAAGGGCCTGCTGTTGCACCACCCAGTATTTCGCCCATTACATTAACAGCACCGCCCCCGGTGTATATCGTCGGGGACTTTAGCCCGGGATCGCTTGTTGTCGGTCAAACAGGTGCTTTGTCCTTCACAGTAGTCAATGACAACGCCTTCCCACTCACAGGTGTTAATTTCTCCATTAATCTGCCCGGTGAGCTTGATTTGGATGTCGATCCGGCGGTGACGAATGCGAGCTGTGATGCCACCCCGACTGTGTTTGGCACCACTGATCGATTTACTGTCACCGATGCAACCATTGCGGCCAATGACGTGTGCAAAATCACACTCACCTTTATCACTAATACCGCCGGGACGTTTGAAGCAACCTCAATTGGTCCGCTGACCAGTAACGAAACGGCGAGTATTCCGGGGCCTCCGTTAACGTCGATTCAAGTGTTACCAGTGCCCCTTGCGACCATCACGGGTGGATTTGATCAATCGAGCTTGATTGTGGGCTTGCAGGGTACGCTATCCTATACCATCACTAATAACGCACCGCTGCCCCTGACTGGGGTTGGATTCAGTATTAATCTGCCCGGTGAGCTTGATTTGGATGTCGATCCGGCGGTGACGAATGCGACCTGTGATGCCACCCCGTTAGTGTTTGGCACCACCGATCGATTTACTGTCAACGATGCCACCATTGCGGCAGGCGGAAATTGTGTCATTGTGTTAACCTTTACCACCAATACAGTGGGCATGTTTACGACCACATCGGTCGGACCATTATCTAACAATGAAACGATCAATGTATCTGTGTCCAATCCACCACCGATTGATGTACTGGAAGTTCCAGTGCCGACCATCACGGGCGGTTTTGATCAATCGAGTTTGATTGCGGGCTTGCAGGGTACGCTATCCTATACCATCACGAATAATGCGCCGCTGCCCCTGACTGGGGTTGGATTCAGTATTAATCTGCCCGGTGAGCTTGATTTGGATATCGATCCGGCAGTGACGAATGCGACCTGTGATGCCACCCCGTTAGTGTTTGGCACCACCGATCGATTTACTGTCAACGATGCCACCATTGCGGCAGGCGGAAATTGTGTCATTGTGTTAACCTTTACCACCAATACAGTGGGCATGTTTACGACCACATCGGTCGGACCATTATCTAACAATGAAACGATCAATGTATCTGTGTCCAATCCACCACCGATTGATGTACTGGAAGTTCCAGTGCCGACCATCACGGGCGGTTTTGATCAATCGAGTTTGATTGCGGGCTTGCAGGGTACGCTATCCTATACCATCACGAATAATGCGCCGCTGCCCCTGACTGGGGTTGGATTCAGTATTAATCTGCCCGGTGAGCTTGATTTGGATATCGATCCGGCAGTGACGAATGCGACCTGTGATGCCACCCCGTTAGTGTTTGGCACCACCGATCGATTTACTGTCAACGATGCCACCATTGCGACAGGCGGAAATTGTGTCATTGTGTTGACCTTTACCACCAATACAGTGGGCATGTTTACGACCACATCGGTCGGACCATTTTCTAGCAGTGAAACGGCCAATGTATCTGTGTCCAATCCGCCCCCGATCGATGTGATGCCGCCACCTTAATACAACACGGTTTTTATCGTTGCCAGTTATGGAATTTTTCCAGGAATTTAACGCCCAGTGAAGTGCATTGGCTTTTTTCCAGTTGCCGGCGGCAAATTTGTTGGCTTCCATCCAGATTGGATAAGGGTGGATAGTCCCCAAAATTTTATTTAATCCCAAACCATATTTCGTGGCCAAGGTAAACTCAGTGATCATCTCACCGTATGGGAGGATTCTAGGTTTTCGTATCACTCGTTTGGTTTGTAAATTTCAACCTTAGCTATCTTTGCTGCTTTGCACAGCTGTTTGTCTAGTGTTGCTAGTGGCTGGTTTGTTCGGATAGCTAGTTCAAGATAGGCGGCGTCATAACTCGAGAGTTTGTAGATTTGGGCAATATTCAAAGTTCGGGAGAATGCCTGGTGGGCGGTGCTTGCATCGATTTCGATGGGTAAATTTTCAAGTTGTACAATAAAAATTTCACGTTGCTGGGCACTGATCTGTTTGTTTCTTTCGGCATTGATTAGCACGTTGATTGCTTCAAGATGCCACAGATCAGGAACAATCGCACTATTCTCTATTAATGAAACCAGAACGCTTTCAGCGTAAGTTTGATTTTTCGTATTACTGGTCTGCAGCAGCCAGCGCATAGCTACAGAATTATCCAGCACAAAGCCGGTCATTTACGTCCTTGTGCTTTCAGATCCGCTAATTCAGAGTCAGCAATAGTAGATTTCTCCATGTTGAGTATGCCCTGAACAGCCAATTTTGTTTTTTTTCGGTTTGTTTTTTGAACCGGAACTAAATCAGCAATGGCTTTACCATGATTAGTAATGGTAAAGCGCTGCCCGGATGCGACGCGTCTGAGGATTTCAGGAAGCTTGCTTTTTGCTTCGTAAGAGCCAATTTCTTCTTTGATGTCCATATCATAAATAGTTCATAATAGACCAGAATACTAGTCTAATTTACCAATAGGTTATTGTCAAATAGATTCCCCCGGGTAAACTCGGGGTGGTTATCGTATGCTTACGCGAACGCTAATAAACGCTGAAATCAGCGCTGCCAGTTATGAAATTTTTCTAAAAACTTCAGCGCCCATTGTGGTGCATTGGCTTTTTTCCAGTTGCCTGCGGCAAACTTGTTAGCTTCCATCCAGGTTGGATAAGGGTGAATGGTTCCGAGGATTTTATTTAAACCCAAGCCATGTTTCATGGCTAGGGTGAATTCAGTGATCATTTCACCTGCGTGGGCAGCAACGATAGTGGCACCCAGAATTTTGTCTTTGCCTTTGGGGGTAATGACTTTCACAAAGCCTTCAGTATCGCTTTCTGTCAATGCCCGGTCGAATCCGGTTAACTCATAGACAGTTGCCTCGAAATCCAAGCCTTGTTGCTGAGCCTGATCCTCGGTGATGCCCACTTGGGCGACTTCTGGTTCGGTATAAGTGACCCAGGGAACGACACTGTAATCAACCTTAAAGGTTTTAAATCGATCAAATAAACCATTAACACTGGCATACCAGGCTTGATGTGAAGCGGTATGAGTAAATTGATAAGGTCCAGCTACATCGCCACAGGCTAATATGCTGGGAACATTAGTTCGTAAACGCTCATCGGTTTTAACTGTCCCATTCGGGTTGATTTCAACTCCAAGCTCTTCCAGTCCTAGATTTTCAGTGTTGGCCCGGCGTCCTACAGCCACCAGGATTTCATCGAATTCTATGGCTACCTGCTGTTCACCCGTTTCGCAAATCAATTCTTTGTTATCACCATTATTTACTTTAACCGCTTTATGATCAGTGAGAATATTTACACCATCACGTTCCAAACTTTCATGAACCAGCTTAGCCGCCTGCTTATCATCCTTGATCATAATGCTGGGTGCCATTTCAACCAGGGTGATTTCACTGCCGAAACGGGCAAATGATTGCGCCAATTCACAACCAATTGGACCACCGCCCAAGACAGCCAGGCGCTTTGGTAGCGTTTTTAATTCCCAGACGTTATCTGAAGTTAACGGGCTGATTTGATCAAGTCCTTCTATCGGCGGCACAAAAGGCCGAGCACCGCTAGCAATCACGAGTCGTCGGCCAGTTAAAGTTTGTCCATTAACCTCGACTTCGTGGGGGGAGGTGATTTTTGCTTCGCCGGTAATGCAGTTAACGCCAAGTGAGGTATAGCGTTCAACCGAATCATGCGGTTCTATGGTTTTGATGATGGACTGAATTCGATCCATGATCTTAGAGAAATCGAACTCTGGCTCACTTGGATTTACACCAAACTTGTCTGCTCGTCGCATATCAGCACACATTCTGGCAGAGCGAATCAACCCTTTCGATGGCACACAACCATAGTTCAAACAATCGCCACCCATTTTGTGCTTTTCAATAAGGGTGACCTTTGATTTGACAGCAGCAGCGATATAAGCCGTCACCAGACCAGCAGAACCAGCGCCAATCACAATTAGGTTGTTATCAAACTTTTTGGCCATCTCGGCTCCTGTAAAATGCGATTAATTTTTTTGCTACTAACGGAAACAACCCAAGAGCCGCCAATGAAATGATAATGGCTGGAGAGACAATATCCTTCAACGAATCTATGCTGGCAATCTGGTGACCGGCATTCACATAGATGACTGTGGCGGGTAACATGCCAAGTTGACTAACTAGAGCAAAGACTAAAGTCTTGATTGTTGTTAACCCCATGACCAAATTGACCATAAAAAAGGGCACCACCGGAATTAAGCGAATCGTAAACAAATAAAATCCGCCTTCTTCATCTATGCCTTTGTTGATAGCCTCTAGCTTGTGCCCGTATTTAGATTGAATGGTGTCCCGAAATAAATAACGGGCGGCCAGCATTGCCAGCGTAGCACCAATAGTCGATGCAAAAGAAACGATTATTGAACCAGTCAAAACACCAAAAAAAGCGCCAGCCGCAAGTGTCATGATCAGGGCACCGGGCAACGATAATGCAGCTACAGCTACATAAGCTAGAAAAAATGAAAACTTGGTTAGAAAGGGATGATCAGAATCAAATTGTTGGAATTTAGCCTGTTGTGCTTTTAAGTTTTCCAAAGTGAAATACTGACCCAGATCGAATATAAAAAACAATCCGATTAAAATAACGATGCAAATTGCCAGTATTATTTTGCCAGGGCTCATAGTTAGTTGTAGTTTAAACTCATCATCATACTGATTAACAAACGGTGTGCAACTTGCCCCGTTTTCTGAAACTTCTCTGACAATGGTAAATACAAATAGTTTCTTACACAAAATTAAAGTTGTTTAAATAAATAAGTCTGCTCGATTCATCACTCACTTCAAATTTGGTTACGCCGGCATAGTTGAACTCGAAATTGAAAATGCTAATAGCCGGTAAATCAAGCAAGATGCTGGTAATTGCTCTTAAACTACCGGCGTGAGCAACGATTACAATGGGTGAATCGTCGGTGCTTACTGTACTAAGCCAGTCTCGGCAACGATTAGCCAGATCTTCAAAACTTTCGCCCATTGGAGCGGCTTCCATATGCCAGTTTTCTGCCCAATAATTGAAGAATTCCGGATCAGTATTGTAAGCCTCATCCCAGGATTTGTTTTCCCACAGACCGAAATTCAGTTCATTAAGCTGATCATCTTGTTCGATTTCAAGCTGCCAGTTCTTATTGAGTATTTCAGCGGACTGTTTAGCCCGGATTAAGCCACTACAATAAACTTTTGCCGGTAGGTCTTGTTTCCAACTCTTGCCAAGCTTGGCAATATTTTTTTTGCCAGTCACAGACAGTTGAACATCAGTGTGACCAATCACCTGGTCTGCATCAGCCGTTGTTTCGGCATGGCGGATAAGATAAATTTCTTGTCGATTAGTTGGCATATAGCGCGAATATAAGAAAAACCGTGGCCTCGGTGATTTGATTGGCCGCACCAAGGCAATCTCCTGTGATGCCACCAAATGAACGTCTAAAATAAAATTGAGTGATCAACCACACTAAACTTATTGCGATAACAAGAAGAATCAAACTAGCTAAGTTCAATAAGGCAATTAGTAATAGTGTGAATAGTGTACTGGCTAACAAACGCCTTTCATCGGTTGCATTAGCAATTAAATCCTTACCGGACTTGGAATTCGGACTGACATAATCATTAAAATAAATCAGAGGCAGGCAAATCCAACGTGACAGAGTGTGTGCAATAACAAAGGCAATCAAAATATTTTGTCCATGATCAACAATCTGCTGCAGGGAAAAAAATTTAATTAATAACAAACAAATTAAACCACTAACGCCATAAGTCCCAAGCCGACTGTCTTTCATGATTTGCAGCTTTTTATCCCTGTCAAAAGCACCCATGCTATCCAAGACATCAGCAAAGCCATCCTCATGAAAGGCACCTGTAGCAACGATACTCGCGGCTATCGCCAGAATAATGGCAACATTTTGATTCCAAAGGTTTGCAGCAAGATAATAAGTCACGGCACAAATTAAACCAACACACATGCCGACCAGCGGAAAATACACAGATGACTTTAATAAACTATTTTTAGTATTTATTGACCAACGCGAGACGGGCATGCGGGTCAGAAATGTCATCGCGGTAAAAAAATAACCGACTTCCTCACGCAAGTTTAGCGAATTAGACACTAATCGTTTTTTCCCGATACACCAGCTTGCTCAAAAGTTGCCATATCAGAAAGAATGTTAGCAGCAGCTTTAAGAATCGGTAGAGCTAAAGTCGCACCGGTGCCTTCACCAAGTCGTAGCTCCAATTTAAGAACAGGCACTGCCTTTAGAAATTCCAATGCCAGTTTATGGCCTTGTTCTGCTGATTGATGAGAAAAAATTAATCCGGGGAGAACTTCTGAGTTAATTTGACAGGCAGTTAGCGCGGCGGCAGTAGATATAAATCCATCAATCACAACTATGATGCCAAGCTCACAAGCCCTAAGGATAGCGCCAGTTAGTGCTGCTATCTCCAGGCCACCCAAAGCGGCGAGGGTTAGTTTAGGATCTGCTAAAATATCCTGATGCAGGGTTAAAGCTTTTGCAACAACGGCACATTTGTTTTGCAAGGCCTGTTCGTTAATACCCGTTCCTAACCCGACTATTTTTTCAGTCTCATGGCCGGTAAACGCACAAATTAGAGCCGCTGCCGCTGTGGTGTTGCCAATTCCCATTTCACCAAGGGCTAGAGTTTTTATTCCTTGTTCGTAAGCTTCAATTACTAGGTTTTCACCAACTTGCAATGCATGATTACATTCTTCCAAGTTCATTGCAGGCTGGTCAGTAAAATCTTGCGTACCGTATTTAACTTTACGCTGTTCGATATTGCTCAGTGTTGATAGATCTGCATTAACACCCACATCGATCACTTTTATTGATGCTCCAACGCTTTGTGCAATGACGTTTATCGCTGCACCGCCAGAGGCAAAATTAGCCATCATTTGTGCTGTCACTTCAGCAGGAAATGCGCTCACACCTTGCTGACTAACACCGTGGTCCGCTCCAAAAACTAGAACCCTGGCCGGGTAAACTTCAGGTTTTAATGTTTGTTGAATAGTTGCTAATTGAACCGCAATTGCTTCCAATTGCCCCAGTGCACCCAAGGGTTTGGTTTTATTATTAATTTCGCTTAGAGCTAATTGTGTGTAGTTGATTTCATCCATGGCGATAAGATGGCTTAAAACCGCCAAGTATAGCTCGATCTTGCCATAATTTTGAATTTATTCTTGTGTACTAAGTCCTTGAATTAAATGACTAATAATAATCTTATACTAAACAATTCAGTCAAAATTTAGCCATCTTGTATATAATCAGCCAAACACAATAAATAGGGCTTTAATGATGCTTGTTAAAAAATTCAAAGCATTTTTCGTATCGCTCACAGTAACTTTATTTTTAGCCGCTTGTGCAACTAATCCGGTGACAGGTAAGCGTGAGCTGTCTTTAGTCGGAGAAGAATGGGAACTTAATGTGGGTAAGCAGGCCTATTCACCCTACAGACAGGCCCAAGGTGGTGATTATGTGGTTGATCCCGGCGTGCAAGATTATGTCAAAGAAGTGGGTCAGAGGTTAGCTGTTGTTAGTGATCGTAAACTACCTTATGAATTTACGGTTCTTAATAGCTCAGTACCGAATGCCTGGGCATTGCCTGGCGGAAAAATTGCCATTAATAGAGGCTTATTAACAGAATTAAATAGTGAAGCAGAATTAGCCGCTGTACTTGGTCATGAAATCGTACACGCAGCGGCTAGACACGGTGCAAAAGCCCAAACTCGTGGACTAGGATTACAACTTGGCGTTATTGGTGCTGCAATTGCTGGTGGGCAAGGATATGGGCAGGCAGCTTCGCTCGGTGCACAATTAATCAATCAAAAATACGGTCGAGGAGCTGAACTTGAATCAGATGATTATGGTATGCAGTATATGTCCCGTGCCGGTTATGACCCTAAAGCTGCTATTGATCTTCAACAAACGTTTGTAAGATTATCTGAAGGCCGCAGATCGGATTGGATCAGTGGTTTGTTCGCCTCACATCCACCTTCGCAGCAACGAGTGGCCAAGAACCGTGAGACGGCTGCAAGATTACCTCAAGGTGGTGAAATGGGTGCGGAGCGCTACAAAAAGCGCTTACGAACATTATTCAAAACGAAACCTGCTTATGATGCTTATGATGAAGCGATAAAGGCAGCAAATAAAGGAGAATTCAGCAAAGCAAGAAACTTAGTAAAAAAAGCAAAAAAAATCGAACCGCGAGAAGCGTTATTTGATTTGCTGGACGGAGACTTAGCGGAAGAACAGGGCAAAAGGCAGGCGGCAATGGCCAGTTATAACCGTGCAGTGACTAAAAATCCTGACTTTTTTGCCCCATTAGCGAAACGCGGCGCTTTAAAATATGAATTAGGTAATACGTCAGCGGCCAAACAAGATTTAAAAGGTAGTTTGGACTTATTATCTGGGTATGATGTCACCCATTACACGCTTGGGCGAATTGCGCTTGATGAGGGCAATACTCGTGAAGCTATCAAACAGTTCCAGGTGGCTTCTCGGAGCAAATCAAAAATCGGCAAAAAAAGCTATGCTGAATTATTGCGTTTGGATTTACCGCATAATCCACAAAAATATATCCAGGCTAGAGCAGCGTCAGCCAATAGTGGCGAGCTAATAGTGCGCGTGGCAAATGCTACTACAGTGCCGATTCGTAACATCGTTGTAGATGTACAAATCAAAGATAAAGCTGGAAGAATTAGCACAATTAGGCGTGATCTACGCGCTACGTTAGGTGCAAAGAAACAAGCAACCTTAAGAACGGGTGTTAATGCGACTAATCTCTCGTCAGCAAATGCTCGTGTTATCAACGCCCGAATCGCAAATTAACTGTTGATGAGTCAAAGAAATTGGATTTGGCTGGTAGGTTTTACCAGTTTTGTAATCATCACAGTGATCTGCGTAGTCACTGTCCCCAAGAACGTTGCAGCAAAAATTAAAACTAGCCTTGATCAAATTTATGTTGAAAATGGAATAACTACCCAATATCAAATAGATGGTAGGGATGTCATTTTTATTGGGGATGTGAGTGTTAATTATAATCGTACGGCACAGTTTAATCTTGCCAGGGAGGTTGCAGGTGTTCGTAATATTATTGACCAGCAGGTGCTGTATGAACCTCAACCGGCTTTTGGTCAAATCCTGATTGAGAATGGCCAGGTCAAGTTTACCGGCGGGTTTAAAAATCCAGCAAATCTGGAACTCATCACAAAGCTGATTTATCAATATTTTCCTAGCTACGAAATCATTGTCGAGGCTCAGGCTAGTAATCGAATGATTACCATGCAACAATTACTCGATTACGAATATTTATTTGAGCGTTTTCAAGGTAACGAGGTGTGGTTTGAGTTCTCAGACCGCCAAGTAGTCATGAATGGTCGATTCAAATCTGAACATGACAGGGAGTTGGCTGAACAAAAGATTCTGTCCCAGATCAGCAAGCAAACTCGCTATATTAACGATATTAAAATTACGGGCTCAGAAGAATCGGAAACAATAGTCTTTAAAAAACACGCTGGAGGAGCGATTAGTGTATCGGGTGTGTTGGCTGATGCATTACTCAAAGAAAAACTAACTGCATTATTTAAGGGGTATTATCCAGGCACTGAACTCCAGCTTGATATCAGCGTTAATGAAGGGTTAGAGTTTGTTTCATGGCATGACCAAATCGGGCACTTGATACCTGAACTGGATCGTATTGTTGAAGGAGAATTCAGGTTTTACCTGGAAGAGATTGTCCTGGAAGGAAGCGTTGAAGATTTATCAACAAAAGCAGGTTTGTTAAGCCGCATTGATGAAGCCGTTGAAGACTTAAACATTATTGATAGGCTTGTAATTAATTGAATTTGGCAATTACGATTGTTAATTTTTGTTAAGTGACTGAGACAAAAAAATTGGTGTTTCTCAGACGATACCTGTAACCTATTGAAAAATAAAGAATTTTCTTTAATTTTTTGGAATTCAATATACTCCCTTTTTAATGGCAAAAGTACAAGTCATCAAACAAGTGCTGCATTTATCACTGTTTTCTTGTATAGTCACTTTGTACATAGATTCGAGTACGCATTTCCAGATGTTGTTTATAAATCAATTAGTTAATGGATTTTTATAGTTAGAGAAACTCATACAATGAAAACTAAAAGGCTATACACGCGCCCGAAGTTTAGAGAGATAGGCTCACTAGAGACTCTGTTGATGGGAGGCTCAGGTAATCAAGTAGAATCTGGCGGTGCTAACGAGAGATTTCCACTTTAATTTTTATCTGATCACGCCCAAATATATTGCAGTATGGTCTGTGCAGGCTTATAACATTTTAACAAAGGCCTGAGATTCTGTAAGTTTATTCAAGTTTAGCTAAACAATACGCTCAATATGGGCAAATCAATAATATTGATTTGCAAGCATTGCGGTTAAATATTGATATTCATTTGACTATAACCAGTATTAGTTTTGTTTGTTTCATTTTGATTTAATAACCTCCACCATAATTCAACTAAAATAAATATTCTTATTGGCCAAGACTTTTGGGATTTTCCTATTTCAGTCACTAAGTTTTGAATAACATTTTTATCGACCATTGTGCTTTCGATTAACTTAGAAGACTCAACGATCTGTAATATTCTATGTTTGTTTTCTATAATGCCTTGCTCGATAAGTGGATGAAAGCTGGTTTTTGATTTGCGATTTAGTATATGTTGAAGATTAAATTTTCTAAGACTGCTAATTTGAACCCCTCGAAACTTACCTTGCTCCTCTAAATGTTGTACAGGTAGCTGCCACATATACTCGAGCATTTGCTTAGTATAGTAGGGCAGTAAGAGTTGCAGGTTGTATCGAAGATATAAGTTTTTCCTTAAGTAATATAAGGTTTCCGGCATACTTCTAAAATAAATTAGTTTTAATAGTTTTTGATGATGAAAAAGTTTGCATCTTTTTAATGCCGATTGACTCTCAATACAGTTAACCTGGTCACTAGATATGTTAAAAGCGCCATTAGAACCTTTAGTTTTAACAAACGTTCTATAAACTGATTTTACAGACTGAGGCAGAATTGGCCGTATTCCAAATTGGAGTAATTTGTGGGCTTGTTTAAAAAAGGAATTAGTGCCAAGCATTTTTTTAATAATGGTTAGGTATTGTTTTTGTATTAATAAATCCGCATACATATAGCGAACACCGCCAAATATATCATCACCATTTAATCCACTAATTAAGACGTCTAAACGATCCTGACGAGCTTTTTTATAAATCGTTTCCGGCAACGAAGAATAAGAATCCAGGTTGATGACTTCCTTAGGCACATGCCTGGTTGCTAAATCGGACAGAATAGTTTTGTCATCACAATTAATGAGTTTCCCAGATAGGTTTAGTTGCTGGAGAGTTGATTTTATATATTGGCTTTCATCACAACTTTTGAATTTGTCAAAAACGTATGAGTAGCAGATTAAATTTTTCCTGAAAATTTTTTTGTTCGCTAACACGGCTGCCAAAAGGTTTGAATCATAACCACCACTAAGCATTAGTCCGAGTTTTTGGTTTTCGTCAAGCTCTTGGTCCATTGCCGCTTGCAGTATTGAGATAAATTCTTCTGTGTATTCGGGTTGTGTTTTGTTTTTTTGCGAGAAGTTATTATCAAGTAGCTTCCAGTAATCAATAGTCCGGGTTTCGGTTTTACTTATTTTGATTACATGACTTGCAGGGCAGTAATGGCAATGTTGAAAATAGGATTGTTCGGCAGTGTTATTCGAATAGTGAAAGCATTGATAAAATCGTTTCATATTGATTGATTTATCCACTTTCGGTTGATCAAGCAAAATTTCCAAATCCGAAGAGAAATAGCAATCTTCTGCGACCTGGCTATAAGCAAAGTTTCCATATCCTAGATGATCAAGGCCGGCTAATAAATATTTATGATTTCGATCCCAAATGATGAATGAAAACTTACCGTTAAATTTATTGGGAAATTCTTCTCCCCACTTTAAATAAGCCGAGACAAAGAACTCTTCGTGATCTGAATCCGGATTTATATCCAGTTGGGTTGCAAGTTCTGCTTTATTAAATAATCGGCAATCTGTGGCACATACAAAGTCATCGCTAATATAAATCTCTTGTGACTGGAAGGGACATGTTTTCTTTGGATCATTGATCAGTGTCAGGCTGAACCCCTCTTCTATGTGAGTTGATATACAGTCTGAGTTTTGAGAAAAAATAGTTTTGTTTAGCCATTCAGCCTGAAACAGTGAGGCTTGATCATTTGAAAGACTATTAATATGTCCAAAGTAGAAATTCATCAGCACCAGAGAGTTGTCAAGCTGCTAATGGTAATCGGATTGTGATGACTAATCCATTTTCCTTGTCATTTTCCGCGTTTATTTCTCCAGCATGTAGCTCAATCGCCCGTTTGCTGATGGCCAGACCTAGACCTGAACCGCCACTGTCTCGATCTCGAGACTTTGATGAGCGGTAAAACGGCTCAAATATTTTTTTCAGTTGTTGTTCTGGGACACCTGGACCTTGATCTTCGACCTTAATGACAATAATACTTTCTAGAATATCTATAGAGCACATTACATTAGTTTGGTGGGCTGTATACTTTATGGCGTTACGCAATATGTTTTCTATAGCTCTGGAAATTAAGGTTTTATTGGCATTGAGTTGTATTTGTTTATGACTTGTATTAAGTACGACTTGTTTTTTATCGGCGTTACCTTCGAAATTAACATCATTAATAATCTGTGAGGTTAACTCGATCAGATTAAATTGTTGCTTTTCAACTTTTTCTGATTGATTCTCAAGTCTGGAAAAGTCAATAATTTCACCGATCAACTCATCAAGTCGATGGATTTCCCTTTCAATGCGGTTAATTTCAGAGAAGGTTGATGTTTCAGTTTTAGATTTAATTAACTCAGAGGCAACCCTCATTCTCGCCAATGGAGATCTTAATTCATGAGAAATATCGCGCAGTAGATCTTCACGTTGCTGAAATTGGTTCTTAATTTCAGCCGACATTCGATCAAAATCGGTAGCAAGTTCCGCGATCTCATCGTTTCTTTTACTAAATTCACCGGCAACCTCAATATCATAATTTCCTTGTTCGAGCTGGTTAACTGCTGAACGTAATCTAAGAATTGGCTTTGAAATATAGCGCGCTAATAGATAACAAATTAATCCACTAACCAATAAGGCTACGACTAATCTAAAACCCGCCCAGATTGGCGTACGTTCAAAAGGTTTAAACCAGGGCTGATGGTCAGCATGCTCTGAGTGTAATTTTTTTGGCAGCCAGAGCATGAATAATGTGAGTTTTTTAGCATCGACTTGAATGTTTTTTTGCTTTAGGTTGAGCTCTCTGCCTCTGGGTTTGGGCCAATTTCCTTGATCCAGGTAATGACGCAGAATTGGCTTAGGAATTCGTTTGACAGCGACAACAGCATTGTTGTCATCGACTAAGAGTACTCCGATTCCACGTGGCAGCCGTTGATGTTTTAACTCCCTTGAGAATCCCTCAATACCATCATCGCTTAACTCTTGTTCTAATTCTTCAAAGTAATGTTCAACAATTTCATCAATATCGTGATCATGACGGTCATCATCTGCCAAACGTGAACTAATAAAATAAGTGGCCGAAATGGTGATAATGGTGGTCAACCAGAACCAGATGAATGTTTTTAAAAATAGCCCTTTCATTACACTAATAGGTTATGCATCACACATTAACATTTAAAAAATTTTTGTGTGTAAAGAAGGTGTAAAGATGAGTTAGCCTAAAGGGTAGATGTAGCCGATGCCTCTGACGGTTTTGATACGTTGTGTGCCGTCAGGCTTATTGGCTAGTTTTTTACGCAAATTACTAATATGCATATCAATACTTCGATCATACATTTCAAGCTTGCGTGATAAGGCTTTTTCGGTCAATGCTTCCTTAGTAGAAACCCGGCCCGCATTGGTTAATAACAAATGTAGAATTTCGAACTCTGCCGCCGTCAGCTCAATTTCAACATTGTCCAAAAACACTTGTCTGGAACCGGGTTTTACAATGATGTCCTCAACAGTATAGTCCTGAACAGAACTAATTTGATCTTCCGTGGTTCGTCTGAGGATGGCCTTAATTCTGGCGCTTAATTCCCGGGGATTAAACGGCTTGGATAAGTAATCATCAGCACCCAACTCAAGACCAACAATTTTATCAATATCATCACCTCTTGCTGTCAGCATAATAACGGGCAAGAGCAGATTTTTACTGCGCAGTTGTTTTAGTGTATCCAAACCGTTGAGCTTAGGCATCATGATGTCCATGACGATCAGATCTGGTTGTTCTAGGCTCAATAATTCTAATCCAGCCAAACCGTCATTCGCACAGGCAATCTCAAAACCTTCACTACAAAGGAATTCTTCTAGTAGTTCACAAAGTTCTCTATCATCATCAATGATTAGAATCTTTGCCATAGGCTTTAGATCTGCAGTATTAATACTGCCTTTGATTAAGCCGTTATTTTTTCTATCAGTTTACCTGCAAACTCGCTGGTAGAAACCGTTGTTGCGCCGTCCATCTGGCGAGCGAAATCGTAAGTTACAGTTTTATCGGCAATGACTTGTGGATAAGCTTCGTTAATCAGTTTTGCGGCTTCTTTCCAGCCCATGTAGTCCAACATCATCACACCAGAGAGCAATAACGATGAAGGGTTGACCTTGTTTTGGTTGGCGTATTTTGGTGCTGTGCCGTGTGTGGCCTCGAATACTGCGATGTGATCCGCGACATTTGCACCTGGTGCGATACCTACACCACCCACTTCAGCAGCTAAGGCATCAGATAGATAATCACCGTTAAGGTTCATTGTTGCAACTACATCGAATTCAGCTGGCCTGAGTTGCATTAGCTGGAACATGATATCGGCAATACGGTCTTTGATGACGATCTTTCCTTCTGGTTGTATTCCATCGTGTTGATCCCAAAGTTCATCTTCAGTAATCAAAACATCAGCAAATTCATCTTTGGCCAATTCATAGCCCCAGTTACGGAAAGCACCCTCGGTAAACTTCATGATATTACCTTTGTGGACTAGGGTGACGCTTTTACGATCATTATCGATCGCATAATTAATCGCGCTTCTGATCAAGCGTTTAGAGCCAAACGGGCTTATAGGCTTGATACCCAGGCCGGCATCTTCAAAAAATTCAACGCCCATTTCTTCGCGTAAAAATTTGGCTAATTTTTTATTGTCTTCTGAGCCGCTTTCGTATTCGATACCGGCATAAACATCTTCTGTATTTTCACGAAAAATAACCATGTCTACATCATCGGCATTTTTTTGTGGCGAAGGAACGCCTTGGTAATATTTGACTGGACGAACACAGGCGTATAAATCTAAATCTTGACGCAGGGAAACGTTAAGTGAGCGGAAGCCTCCGCCAACTGGTGTAGTTAATGGGCCTTTAAGAGCGATAAATAAATCTTTGATGGCATCTAACGTTTCCTCAGGAAAATAGTCCCCGCTATAGATGCCGGCCGCTTTTTCTCCGAGATAAAGTTCACACCAGGCAATTTTACGCTTACCCTGATAAGCTTTTTCCACTGCATTATCCAGCACTTTGAGTGAAGCGGAGGTGATGTCCGGGCCAATACCGTCACCCTCGATAAAACCTATGATAGGTTGATTTGGCACAGACAACTTTTTACCAGCCAAGGTGACCTTGTTACCATTTTCAGGAAGTTTAATATGTTCGTAACTCATTTCTCATCATCCATTGTTGCAAGTTATTGGCTCAAATACTGCAGAATTTTCTTAAGTATTCTGACACCAATCCATTAGTATTGTTCATTAGTTTGTGGCTAAAACGATTCAAAATAATGCCGGAAATCGAGCTTAGGCAAGATGCTCTGGACATATAGTCGATTCTACCATTTAATTCAGAGTCTGTAGCCATACCTGCATTGGGATTTTAAATAATGAAAATAAAAGGTGCTGTTGCAACCGGGCACCCAGAAACCACAGCTGTAGCTGAAGCTGTTTTAAGAGAAGGCGGTAATGCCTTTGATGCAATAGTTGCGGCTTTTTTTATGGCCTGTGTGGCAGAGCCAGTGTTAGCTTCTTTAGGTGGCGGTGGTTTCTTGGTTGCTAAGACTAAAGATGAGAAACCATTTTCACTTGATTTTTTTGTGCATACACCCGGTTCAAAAAAACTAACAGAAGAATTAGATTTTGAAGAGGTTGTAGTTGATTTTGGCAGTGCCACTCAAGGTTTTCACATGGGTAATGGTACGGTTGCTGTGCCAGGTTGTGTTGGTGGTATGTTTGAGATTCATCGACAATTTTGTCGAATCCCGATTAGTGAGTTAGTAGCCCCGGCAGCAAAAGTAATCAATACAGGTATTAAAATTACAAAAGAACAAGCTGGTATTTTACAGCTGGTTCATCCTATTTATATCAATAGGGAAAGTGCCCGTCAGTTATTTGTAAAATCTGCAAATGGCAGTGTTCTAAAAGAAAACCAGATTTATCAAAATCCTGAACTAGCCGATGTATTCGAGATTTTGGCGATTGAAGGTGAGGATTTTTTCTATAAAGGAGAAATCGCCGAAAAAATTGAACAATCTGCCAGTACTAATGGCGGATCAATTTCTATAAATGATTTGATTGACTACAAAGTGCTTTATCGTAAGCCGTTGGGGTACTCGCTAGATTCCAGTCAAGTTTACTTAAACCCGCCTCCTTCAGCGGGTGGAATGCTAATTCAATTTGCCAGTGAACTAGTAATATCTCAATTTACAAGTAATCAGGATGACAAGAATTATTATAAGTTATTAGCACAGACACTAGAGCTGACCCAGCAGGCCAGAATTGAAGCTTTAGCAAACTCACCTTATCGCGAGCTTGAGCAGAGTATTTTATTTGGGCAAGCCAATTTAGACACTTATTCGAAAAAGATAGCTAACAGGCAAAAGGCTAATCGAGGCACAACACACATATCAGTTACTGATGCCGAAGGTAATGTAGCTGCATTAACCGTTTCCAACGGGGAGGGTTGTGGTGAAATATTGTCCGGAACAGGCATCATGTTAAACAACATGTTGGGTGAAGATGACTTAAATCCGTTAGGTTTGAATAAGTGGGAGCCAAATCGGCGCTTGTCTTCAATGATGTGCCCTGGCATTGCCATTAAGCCTGGGCAAATTATTGCTTTAGGTTCAGGAGGCTCAAATAGAATACGAACGGCTGTATTACAGGTTTTGCTCAACGAAATCTTGTTGAATTTTCCGTTAAAGCAGGCGGTTGAAGCCTGCAGGTTGCATTTTGATGATCACCTCTACCTTGAAGCAGCAGAGTTAGACGAAAATATACTGACGACGTTAAGGAAAATATATCCAGATATGCAACTATTTCCACAACGAGATTTCTATTTTGGCGGTGTTAATGCAGTTTCAATATCGGCTGATAGTGCCGAAGCCGTTGCCGACTCAAGACGTGGTGGTAATGCATTGGTAGTTAGTTAGAAACTTCCTGTTAACAGCCAGCGTTTCATTCGAAAACGATTATTGCTTTGACCGGGCCAGGTGAGTCGCGGCACAACCTGCATATCCGGTTTGAAACTTTCAACTAAACGTTTTTGGTCAACAGTAGCTATATTTGCGAAATATCTGTTAACCAGTTCATGATCGGATGACAAATAACTATTAAACGGATAAGAAAAAGAGCAAGGTTTTTTGTTAATCAATTCCTTAATAATAGATTGTGAAGAAATTAGTTCTTGTTCAAAGTCTTCGGTAGAAACGTTTTCACGCTTGTAATGATGATGTCCATGACTGGCTATTTCATACCTGAGATTCGCCGCTCGTTGTATCTGTTTAGAGTCTGGATAAATCGATTGCGCAAGTTTGCGAATGGTGGGTTTTAATGAAAGTTCTGCTACCAGTTCAGTTATAACCTGTTCGATGATTTTGGGGTTGGCATGCTCACGCAACTGAGATAGCAAATTGTCTTTGCTTATATCCAGGTGCTTAACATGGTGATCTATTTTTGCTAAAAAGTTTTGCTTATATTGATCATGATAAAAAAACCAATATAAGGCATGTTCCCAAATTAAATCTGTTTGGTCTATAAAACCTGTGCACTGAAAAAAAACGGCTGGAATTGAATATCTCTCAAGCACTTCAAAACCCTGATTGTAATTACACTTGAAACAATCATCGAAGCAAATCACGACCCCTATAGTCTGTGAGTCCGGAAATTCATCGGTTTGTAATTGTTCTAGTGTGTAAAACTTAGCCGGAAGACTTTTTAGGTATTCAATTTCTTGCTCAAAATCATCAGGGCTCGTAACTGGTGATCCGCCGCGATCAAGAAATTCGAATTTGCCGTAATCCTCAATACGATGGTAAAGCAGACAACTGACTTTGCCTTTAAGTGCATCAATCTTTTTTTGTTCCTGGCCTGGAATAAGTAAAGCATAGTCTTTACTGCGATTGACAAAACGTTTAATCATTTTCTTCTCTGAAGTTGCCAATAGTTTTCACGTTCTGATTTATCTGATCTTTATTTTCTAAATATTCACGAATTAAACCTTTATCAATCAGTTGATTGACTTGTAAGCGATGATAAGGTCGGTAGCTATAACCGGTGCGATTTAAAAATAGTTTACCTTGTTCCCATTGCTGCACCCGATCAGCAGTATCTGAGAACAATCTCCTACAAGCCTCCACCATTGCCTCTATGCCCAATTTAAAGCTTTTAGCATCAATGATTTCGTAGTTATCATTTTGATCATAATCAACCTGAGCTGAAATAATAATATCGCCACTGTCTATGCCTTTATCGATATGGTGAATGGTAATGCCGACAAGCTCTGGTCTTCTTTCTAACAACATGAACAGATTGCAATTACCACCACGTGAATAGGGCGATAAACCAGTATGTAGATTAATTATTCCATAGGGAATAGTTTGGGTTTGGTCGAGTAAGTTGTCTCTTAATAAATTAGTGCCATTAACACAAATCATATCGGGTTGGTGTTGGTGAATAAAATCGATAACACGTTGTTCGTTAACATCGAGAGTGAAAATTTCCGGGATTTGGCTTAGACCTTCATACGAGGTTTTGAATGTTGACAGAATATATTGTTCGGCTCGTTTATTATCTTCAGCAAGTTTCAGTCTCGCATAAATATGTTTAACTAATTCAATGGGTTGTAAAAATTTACTGATAAATTTGTTAAATAGAGTATTCGTAGCAGCATATTTATGTCTGACAATTGCACATACTGTAAATTCTTGTGCCAGGCGTTTAACCAGATGATCCTGAAACTGGCCTCGGCAGCATAAGACCAAGATTTTTTTATCCTTTAGCTGCATTTGCATTAACTATTAATTTGTACCAGGCTTTTAAATTTAATGGGTTTTTTTTAATAGCTTGCTTTAAGTAAGTTTTGGCAAGTTGGGGTTGTTTTGGTAATAAGCATGAACCCATGAAATACAAAGTGCTGGACTTGTCGGCATTAAGTATCAACTTGTTGTGACTTGGTTTTATCGTAGACGCCTGTCTTAGAATGTTCTGCTCGTCACCACTTTTACGCCGAACACGAGCAGACTCAACAATAATGTCATGATATTTTTTTTGCGCTCGATGATGCATGCCACTGATTGTGTTGCTTGATAATAATGCTTGGTAAAGTATTTCATCAATGACTTGAATATCGCCATGTTCTTTCATTCGCAACCATAAATCCAAATCCTGGGCGAAGCGAAACTCCCAGCGATACCCCCCGGTTTGTTGATAGATATTTTTGACAAACATAACACTACCATGATGAGAAGGTGTAGCAATTTTTCCATCACTGTAATCCAGGGCCGATTCAATATAATCCGGGGCAGGTTGATGTTGTGAAATAACCACTGCGTTATCATCAATAACTTGAAACTGAGTAAATACCGCAACAACCTGAGGATTACTCTCAAAATACGCTATCTGCTTTTCGAATCGAGTTGGATAAGAATAATCACCGACATCCTGTCTGGCGATATACTTTCCTCGAGCCTGCTTACAACCTGTAATTAATGAACGAGTTAAGCCCTGATTTGATTGATCAATAATATTAATTCGCAGATCTTGTTCGGCAGCTATTTGTAATAGCTCCAAACTGTTATCTGTTGAGCCGTCATTAATAATAATAAATTCAAAATCCACAAAGCTTTGCTCAATAATACATTGAACGGTCTTCTCAAGCTGATCAGCGCCATTAAACACGCTCATCACTACTGAAAGATAAGGGCTGGCCGACATGTTATTACGATGATTGATTGAAGGTATTTTACCTACAATCAAGCTATCGAGTTAGAGATGTTGTGAATTAGAGCAATGAAGGTAGAGTTTGTTGCTGATAACCCTCTGGGATTTTGAAATAGTCGGCTGATACTAATTCACTATCAATGGCAGTAAGAGTCAATTCAATTTGCACACCGCCTGATTCGGAAAGAATGTAGACGGGTAAACCGCCGAGCTCACCGGCCCCAAACTCTGGAATAGGGCCTAGGCTCTGGCCAATAGTTTCACGGGCTGTTTTGGCTAACCGATCTCCAGTTTTATAGAGGTTCTCCAAGGTTTCATAATCATTGGGCGAAATATCCAGCCGATTAGACTTAGCGATACAGACTTCACTTTCTTTTGCTCCGTTTAACTGAATTTCATAGAGTTCACAAGAAATACCGGCAACACGACGTTGAATACCACTGTGTTTTACTGATTTTTCTTCAGCTGTGGGGGCAAGTGGATTGTTGAAAGGTAATTCACTCATGACACTGTCGATTAAACTCTTAATCTGACCTGCCATGGCCGTGAGTTCCTTTTCATTGACTTTGATATAACTTTTTTGTTGATGATCAATCAGGGTCAATTCACCCGATTCACTATTGAAGATTGCTTCCGGTTCGATTCGCCCACCGGTGTTGACTACTCTAACCATACCGTTGGAGACATAAGCAATACGCTTATCGACCTGGGACGAAACTGAATCGCTGATTGTGTAACGAACTACTGTATCTGCGATTACAGCAGATGCCAGTAATGAAAATACAACTAAACAGGTTATTTTTTTAATCATGTAGATCCTCAATAAATTCTGTTCATGGAATTTGATCAAATGCTTGAATGCCAACATTTTGGCGCAGATTATAACCGCTGTTCATAGCTACATCATCTTGTCATTGTGGCTAATGTTTGATCATAAGTTTTGAATGGTTGTGACAATTTTAGGTCGGGCGGCTGAATCAGCTCTGAATTGCTTTTGTCACGCCAAGTTAGCTTCTCAATGCTAGAATACAGCCCAAAAAGGTCGTAACATGATTCAACATCCTAACTTTGATCCAGTCGCTATTAGCATTGGCCCGCTCAGTATTCACTGGTATGGTCTGATGTATTTAATTGGGTTTGCAGCGGGTGTTGGGTTAGGGGTTTGGCGAGCCAACAAAAAAGATAGTGGCTGGAGCAAAGATCAAGTCTGGGATCTATTATTCTACGTAGCCATGGGGGTGATCATTGGTGGTCGACTGGGTTATGTATTGTTCTACAAGGCGGGGTACTATTTATCTAATCCATTAGAGGTTTTCTATCTCTGGCAGGGAGGTATGTCGTTCCACGGTGGTTTGTTAGGTGTAATTGTTGCGATGATGCTGTTTGCCAGAAAAATAAATAAATCGTTCTGGAATGTAACAGATTTTCTGGCTCCTTTGGTACCGATTGGTTTGGGCACTGGAAGAGTTGGAAATTTTATTAATCAAGAGCTTTGGGGCGGTGTCACCAATGTTCCTTGGGGGGTTATTTTCCCTGCAGCTGATTATCTCCCACGCCATCCTTCACAGCTTTATGAAGCCGCATTAGAAGGATTAGTATTATTCTTAGTTTTATGGTGGTACTCATCAAAACCGAGGGCCGCTGGGAAAGTGAGTGGCTTATTTTTAATTGGCTATGCGATCTCAAGGTTTAGCGTAGAGTTTTTTAGAGAACCTGATGCACATCTTGGCTATTTGGCTTTTAATTGGTTTACAATGGGACAGTTGTTAACCCTACCCATGTTTATTTTTGGTTGTTGGCTAATGTTTAGAAATGTCGAACAAACAAGTAAATGAGCATTCACCGCGAAAATACCAACTGTCGGGTTTTTTTAATCGATGCCAGTATTTATATTTTCAGGGCTTGGTACATCTATCCTGACACCATCACTGATCAAGAAAACAGGCCTATCAATGCTTTGTATGGTTTTTTATATTTCTTAAGTGATTTTTTGGCGAATGTAAACCCGAAACATATCGCAATCGCCTTTGACGGTAATACGAAAGTTGACTATCGCAAAGAACTCTACCCGCCCTACAAAGCAAACCGGGAACCTGCGCCAGAAGAACTCAAATACCAATTTAGTTTGTGTATGGATGTAGCTGAAAAGTTGGGTTTTCAATGTATGCAAAGCGATTATTTCGAGGCTGATGATCTTATTGCTACCCTGGCTGCTCGATATAAAGAACTGGATTTTGGCGTGACTATTGTCAGCGCAGATAAGGATTTGGCGCAAATCATGGAAGATGAACACGATTATTTGTGGGATTTCGCCCGTGACGAAGTCTATGATGCCCAGCGCATTGCAGAAAAATTTGGTGTCATGCCAAATAAAATTCCAGAACTTCTGGCACTTGCAGGAGATAAAGTCGACAATATACCCGGTGCCAATGGTGTGGGGATTAAAACAGCGGCTAAATTGTTAAGTAAATTCTCAAGTCTGGACGAATTATTGGCTAACCCTGATAAATTCAAACAATATAAAATTCGTAACGCCGTTCACATCGGTGAAGCCATTTATAATGATATTGAGCAAATAAAACTGTTTCATAAACTAACGGTTCTTGCAAACAGCGCTGATATAGATGAATCCACAAATTGTCAATGGTCGTGCCCGAAAGCAGATGTGATTGACGAGATTCTGATGGGGTATAATGTTGACAATATTTTACGTTCTCGATTTTCGCGTATTGCCCCTAGTTAACTAGAAAACCAGTACAATACCGGCCTATGTACAAAGCATACTTTGGCTTAAGTGATTTACCTTTCACTATAGGCCCTAATCCAAAATACCTGTACCTCAGTGATCAGCACCGTGAGGCGATGGCGCATTTGCTTTACGGATTGAGTGAGCAAGGTGGATTTATACTATTAACCGGTGAAGTCGGTACGGGTAAAACAACGCTTTGTAGAAGTGTATTACAACAACTGCCAGAAAATGTTGAAGTTGCTTTAATACTGAATCCCCGAGCCAGCAGTATTGAGTTGCTGCAGTATATTTGTGATGAGTTGAAAATTGATTACCACGGTAGTGATTCGGCCAAGGTTTTAAACGATGCGCTCAACGCCTATTTGCTGGAAGCTTACGCTAATGACAGGCGGGTTGTTGTGATGATTGATGAGGCGCAGCAATTATCGATTGAAACACTCGAACAAGTCAGGTTGTTGACTAATCTTGAAACCAATAAAGATAAGTTGATGCAAATTATTCTGGTTGGTCAACCAGAATTAAATGAAATGTTGTCATCGCAGAATCTGCGTCAATTATCACAACGTATTAAATCGCGTTACCATTTAGGCGAGTTGGATGAGCAACAACTTGGTGCCTATATAAAAAACCGCCTGCGGGTTGCCGGTTGTGAACGCCAGTTGTTTAGCAAAAAAGCAGTAAAAGAAATTTTTAAATACACCCAAGGTGTTCCACGCCTAATTAATGTGCTTTGCGATCGCTGTTTAATGGGAGCTTACGCCACAGATAGAGCCATGGTTGACCATCATGTTGTTCGGCAAGCTGCTAAGGAGGTATTTGGCAACGATATCGAAATCGGTCATTCAAGTTGGCTTAAATGGGTCAGCTTTGCCGTGGTGATTATTGGTCTGATTTTTGCTTCAATTTGGGGTGCTCGTCAATATCAACCCGAGTGGTTAAGCAAGTTGGGGTTGTCGAATTCGGCCCAGGCCACTCAATCTGAAAACTAATTCCATGAGCTTACGGAGTTAAAGCACAATGTCTTATATTCTTGATGCATTAAAAAAATCGGAAAGAGAAAAGACGTTAGGACAAGTGCCAACACTGGAAACAGTAGTTGCTGATGGTGCCAAACGGGAATCTCAAGGCACACCTTGGTGGCTGAATTTATTAGTGTTTGTGTTAGTTTTGTTGGCAGTATTGGCAGGCATGTATTTCACTGGATTAATTAATATTGACTCAAAAAAGCAAACTCTTACTGCTGCTGCACCATCTACTAGCGAAACAACAAGCAGTCAAGCTAACCAACCAACTGAGACTGTTCAAGTAGAGCAAATCGCGCCAGAACCTGTGGAGCAGACACAGATCTCGAATCAGCAAGTCGATCAAGTCCAGCAAATTCAACAACAACCTGCTGTTACTACTGAAACCGAGCAGTCTGAATTAACAGCTCAGCAAAATAATCTTCAAGCAACAAGCCAACCACAAATAGAGCCTGAACCGGCACAAACGGTTATAGAGCAATCTGTTGAACAAACTGTTCAGGCTCAACAAGCGGCAGAACTGGAAGAAATAGCTCTGGCACAGCAGCAAACTCTAATCCAGCAACAGGCTGAGGAATTGGCAGCTTTACAACAAACACAACAACAAGCAGTTTCGGAGCCAGTTGAAGAAGTACCTGAACAAAACCAACAGGTGGCTGTTGCCGTATCGAATAATAATGATTATGAAGAAGTGTTACACCAGAATTTACGCAATGTGTCGGTAAACGTGGTTTCTTACTCCAGCGATGCCAGACAACGATTCGTGATGCTCGATCTTACAATTTATAAAGAAGGCGATAGTTTGCCTAATGGCGCCGATATTGTTGAGATAATGCGCACCGGAGCCATTGTCGAGTTCCAAAATAAACGTTATTTGCTTAAGCCTTGATGATGGTATTGGGTCAGCGATGCAACAAATCTCTCCCGTTAAAGTTGGTTTTGTCAGTTTAGGCTGCCCGAAGGCTACTGTTGATTCGGAGCAAATACTGACCCAACTCAGGGCTGAAGGTTATGAAATATCCGGCTCTTATGAAAATGCTAATCTGGTCATCGTCAATACCTGTGGGTTTATAGATGATGCTGTTGCTGAATCGCTAGATACTATCGGTGAGGCTTTAGAGGAAAACGGCAAAGTCATTGTTACCGGCTGTTTAGGGGCTAAAGGCGATCTGGTGAAACAAGTGCATCCTGATGTGTTGGCAGTAACCGGCCCACAGGCTACTAGTGAAGTTATGCAAGCTGTGAGGAATCATCTGCCTGCACCTCAGCATGACCCCTTTACATCGTTATTGCCACCCGGCGGTATTAAGCTGACTCCCAGACATTATGCTTATTTAAAAATTGCTGAAGGGTGTAACCATAAATGTACATTTTGTATCATTCCTTCTATGCGGGGAAAACTGGTCAGCCGGCCTGTTAGCGAAGTTGTGCAAGAAGCAGAAGCCTTAGTGAGTGCCGGAGTCAAAGAATTATTAGTTATTTCGCAGGATACCAGTGCCTATGGTGTTGATGTCAAATATAAAACGGAGTTTTATAAGGCTAGGCCGCTAAAAACCAACATGCTGGAGTTAGCTAAAGTGTTGGGCCAAATGGGTATCTGGGTGCGTTTGCATTATGTATATCCTTATCCGCATGTTGATGAGATTTTGCCGCTAATGGCCGAAGGTTTGGTTTTACCTTATTTAGATGTTCCATTTCAGCATGCAAGTCCAAGTGTATTAAAGGCGATGAGACGCCCGGCTTCGGCTGAAAACAATCTGCAACGCATCAATGCCTGGCGTGAGATTTGTCCGGATCTGACCATCCGTAGCACTTTTATTGTGGGCTTCCCCGGTGAAACAGAACAAGACTTTGAACAGCTGCTTGAGTTTCTCGAACTGGCACAATTAGATCGAGTCGGTTGTTTTGCATACTCTGCTGTTCAAGGAGCAATGGCCAACGAATTACTCAATCCAGTCCCTGAGCAAGTCAAACAAGAACGCCTTGAGCGCTTTATGTTATTGCAGGCAGATATTTCTGCTCAAAAACTGAAGCAAAAAATCGGCCGAGAATTACCCGTTATTGTCGATGAATTTGCTGACCAAACTATTATCGCCAGAAGCCAGGCAGATGCACCTGAGATAGATGGTTTAGTCTATGTTAACCCTGGTCGATCAGATTACAATATCCAGCCCGGGGATATTATTAAAATTAAAGTTGTGGATTCCAGCGAGCATGATTTAATCGCTGAATTGACGTAATGACTAAAAACATGTTTGGCAATTTATTTAAACCTAAAATTGAGCACCAGGATCCGGAGGTTAGACTGGCTGCGGTTAAATCGCTGACTGGTAGTAATAATGCATCAAGTCTAAGCCGTATTGTGCTTAATGATGTAGATAGCCGAGTTAGAGAACAGGCATTAATACAACTTCAACAACAGTTTTCTGATTCAGATAAACTGGATTCAGCCACTGCGGCAAAATTATTTGTACTAGCTGATGATTCTTTATTCAAACAAAAATTGATTGTGCAAATGACAGACAATTCTGATTGCGATGAAGTAATTAGTAACTCAAATGATGACGGGATATTGGTATTGTTTGCATCGAATTCGCCACTTACCGCTGTACGCAAATCGGCGACCGAAAAAATCTCGAATCTGGATTTTTTGCGCCAGCTTCAAACTCAAAATACCGATAAAAACGTACTTAAGATAGTTCGGCAAAAGATTCACACAATAAAAGCCAAGCAAAAACAAAAACAGATAGCAGAAGATAATTTGACTCAAATTTGCGAAGCATTAGAACGGTTAGCCAGAATTGACTATGACAATCTAACTGTTAATCGTGTCCATCTGCTAGAAACTCGCTGGCAAGAAATAGAAGATCAGTATAAACCTGAATTTGAGCAACGTCATCAGCAAGCAGTACAAGCTTGCCAGCAAAAAATTAGTGCTGCTAAAGAGCAAGCGGCACTGGAAGAATATCAATTAGCTCAGAACCAGCTTTGTCAGTCTCTATGTGATGATTTACAGGAGCAAATTGAGACGCTGGATAAAGGTGCACTAAAGTTATGGCACAGCAAAATTGATGAACTGAATCAGCAATGGCAGCACACATGTAAAAATTTCAGCCCTGATACCGAGACCAATGAACGCTTTCATGGCTTAAATGCCGCTGCACAAAGACTCACAGACACGATTCAAACTTACACCGAAATCGATAAAAATTTCACTGAAGCTGATTCAGCCCAACAGTACGAAAACTTAAATTTGTTTGAACAAAAGTACTATACCTTAACTAAGGAATTAAACTGGCCGTTCTCCATCAATGAACCAAAGTTACACGATCAAATCAGACGACATCATGCCGAAATTAAATCGCAATTTAAATCCGAACAAAAAAAACTCTATGAAAAACGTCACGAAATTGACAAGAAGGTCACGATTCTAAAAAGCCATATCCGGCAAAAGAATCTGATCAAAGCTAATCGTTTATTCAATTACATTCAGAATTTGCTCAGTGAATTCCCAATGTCCTTACAAGACCAGGAGCAGGCAAAGCTGACCTTAGTCAGTCAGTCTTTGAATGAACTTAGAGGCTTGAACAAGTTTGTCACCGCACCCAAGAAAGAAAGTCTTTGCGAGCAAATGGAAGCATTAATTCAAGTTCAAATCGAACCTGAAGAATTAATGTTACAAATTAAAGCAATCCAAGACAAATGGAAATCACTGGCCACCTCAGATGCTCAGGCGGACGACATTCTCTGGGATAGATTTAAGTTGGCTGCTGATAAAGCCTATGAGCCCTGCGAGCTATATCTGAAAGAATTAGAGAAATCAAAACATTCGAATCTTGAGTCTCGAAAAAAACTGATGGATCAAGTCGAGTCAGAACTCGCTCAAATTGACTGGCAACATGTAGATTGGAAACAAATTCAAACGGAATATAGTCAGAATTGGAAAAAGTGGAATGCTTTCACTCCGGTCTTTTTTTCTGAGAATAAACACCTGCAGCAGCAGTTCGAATCTGTTATGAACAAAATAAAGGCCAAGCTCAATGATGAAAAAAACGAAAACCATGCGATATATGATCAGTTAATTGAGCGTGCAGTCAATTTGGCTGAGAATCTTGATGAAGAAAATATTGATGAAGGCATTGAGCAAATTAAACGTTTGCAGGTGAGCTGGAAGAATGTAGGTATTACTCATTTTAATAAATCTCGTAAACAGTGGAATAAGTTCCGCAAGCTTTGTGATCAAGTGTTTGAGTTTAAACGCAACAAACATAAAGCTTTGCTGGTTGAACAAGACCAGCAGGCAGCCAGTGCTTATAAAATTATTGATCAGATTAAAGTTTTAAAGAACATTGAAGACCAAAATTTACCAGCAAGCCAATCTGATTATCAGAATCTAAAAGATGAATTTGAACAATTAGATTTACCTGAGAATCGGCAGGAAAAAATTCTTAAACGTTTTAAACAGGTTTGTGATCAATATGAATCGCACCTGGCGGGTTTGCCTGAACGAAGTCGTATCAGCAGTCATGTTCAATTTCGCAGAGCAGCGCAGCTGTGCTGTGAGCTGGAATTTATAGCCATGGCTGACAAAAATATGGATAAATTCAATACTCTAAAAGCCGAGTTTGAAACAGTAGAAAATATTCAGGAAAAAATCTATACCAAGTTATTGGAGCGGGTCAATCAAGCTGAAATTGTCATCAAGGGTGAAAAAGATTATTCAGACCAACAGCTTGAGCATAATGAACAATTATTAGCTGAGTTGGCTATTAAGCTGGAGGTGCTATTTGATCTGGAGTCACCAGATCATGCTAAGCAACAACGTATGAATTATCAGTTACAACAATTACAAGCAGGGCTGAAATCGGCACTGAGCCATCAAGAAAAACTTGAGCAATTATTTGAATATGAAACCCAGTGGTATGGTGTAGGTGCAATCAATTCCGATAGACGCAAAGAGTTGCAATCACGTTTACAGGTTGTCATTAAACAAGCGGAAACTTAGCTAAAACATTACTTATGTACTTGAGTCAACAGGCTTGAGTAACGATAATCCTGTTCCTTTTTTTCTAAAATCTTATGTCACAACTAGCAGAACAAATTAACACCCGTCGTACCTTTGCAATTATTTCGCACCCAGATGCGGGTAAAACGACTTTGACCGAGCAATTGCTTTATTACGGCGGAGCAATCCAGATGGCAGGGACCGTCAAGGCCCGGAAAGCGTCACGTCACGCCACTTCCGATTGGATGGAACTTGAAAAGCAACGTGGAATTTCAGTGACTTCATCAGTAATGCAATTTCCTTATGGTGAAAGCATCATCAATTTGCTTGATACGCCTGGCCACGCCGACTTTTCTGAAGATACTTATCGAACACTAACAGCAGTCGACTCTGCATTGATGGTTATCGATGTGGCGAAAGGCGTTGAGGAGCGAACCATTAAACTAATGGAAGTTTGCCGGTTACGTGATACACCGATTATGACTTTCATTAATAAAATGGACCGTGAAGGGCGTGAACCGATTGAATTGATGGATGAAGTTGAGTCTGTACTCAATATTCAATGTGCGCCCATGACCTGGCCTATCGGGATGGGATCATTATTCAAGGGTGTTTATCGACTTTATGATGATGTACTACATATATTTGCCAGCAAGGATGGCAAGCAGGCTGAGCAGTTCATAGAAGGGCTTGATTCACAGCAAGCGACACAAATCCTTGGTAGTGAGGCGGATGATTTTCGCGACGAAATAGAATTAGTTCGTGGTGCCAGCCATGAATTTAATGAACAAGATTATTTAGCAGCGAAGCTTACACCTGTGTTTTTTGGTTCAGCGCTAAATAAATTGGGCATTGATGAGTTGCTGGAACAATTTTCCAGGTATGCTCCTGCTCCATTAGCTCGTGCAGCAGATTCGAGAATCGTTAAACCCAGCGAAGAAAAACTAACCGGTTTCGTTTTTAAAATTCAGGCCAATATGGACCCGAATCATCATGATCGTGTTGCTTTTATGCGTCTGACTTCTGGTAAGTTTTCCAAGGGCATGAAGGTCAAGCATGTACGTGCTAAACGTGATATGGCCGTACATAACGCAATTACTTTCATGTCATCTCGCCGTGATCAGGCTGAAGAAGCTTATGCAGGCGATATTCTTGGTTTACACAATCATGGCACGATTCAGATAGGTGATACCTTTACTGAAGGTGAAGATCTCAAATTTCAGGGCATCCCGTTTTTTGCGCCTGAATTGTTTCGGCGAGTTAGACTGCAAGATCCTCTTAAAGCTAAAGCTTTGCAAAAAGGCTTAATTCAGCTTTCAGAAGAAGGGGCGACTCAAGTTTTTCGACCGTTGATTAATAATGATTTGATTTTGGGAGCAGTGGGGATTTTACAGTTTGATGTTGTCGCCCATCGGCTCAAAACCGAATACAGTGTTGATTGCGGCTTTGAAGGTGTCCAAGTATCAACAGCACGTTGGCTGAAGTTTCCTGATGAGAAAACGCAGCGTGATTTTAAAAACAAAAATGAAACTAATTTGGCTTTAGACGGTGCAGATGTGTTGACTTATATCGCGCCTAACAAGGTGAACTTACAACTTACTCAAGAACGCTGGCCGGATGTTGAGTTTTTGAGTGCACGCGAGTTGTAAATGAAACTCCCTGCCGTAAACGGCAGGGCAATTATTTTGCTTTGCATGTTATCCGGTGGCAAGCCAAACCCTCGCTAGCGATAAAATGTCATTGCTTGATGGAATTCATCGCTACTAGCTGATTGAATGCTTTGTATACTTTTTTTAACTGGCAGAAATGGCTTCCAGTGTTTTCCGACTAAATGTTTGGAAAGATAAGGCGAAATACACAGATTTTGGCCCCAGGCAGGCCGCCAGGGATGATGGAACTTGAAACGATTAAAAATACTTAGCACTGGAATGCCTAAGTTCGATGCCAAATGACCATTTCCAGAGTCATTACCGATTAGGAACCCTGATTCATGGTAATAATCTGCTAATTCAAGAATCGATGGAAATACTGGGATTTCAAACTCATCGTTAACAATCTTAGTCCATTCTAATGCTTCACCGGGGCAACACTGAATATTGGTTGCCAGCCATCTATTTTGAGTTGTCTTGCAAGAGCTAGAAAATAGCTTTGTTTCCAGTTCTTTTTTGAATTCCTGCTGGTGGGATGGATAATCACTCGTTTGTCATACTTGCGAAAAGTACTCTCAGGTTTTTGTAAATTATTAAAAGTTGTAGTGTCGCTTAGTGATAAGTGTTTATGACAAAACCAGGCTATGTGTTCAGGTATTGTGAATGCTTTTCTCTTTTTATTACGAATGCACCGGTTACATTCGCTAAATCTCATCAGGCTATGATGATTTTGGCTAGGTAGTTTGTTTTTTAAAAGACTTTCATAATCATGAATAATTCTTGGCTGGCTCTTAGATATTGAATAACAAATATAATTTTTGCCTAAATAATCCTGCTCCTGGGGTGAGAGCTTTTTTAATTGCGGATTGCCAGAGTCAAACAAAGTCAGATCAAATTGATCCAAGGTATTGAAAATAGTGTTAGGTTCGGGATGTGGTTTAATAGTAATTCCTTTAATCAGGCTGTCCAATTGGGCAACGTGATTATTGAAAAAAGTCACACGATAGCCGTTATTAGTCAAATTTCTTGCGAATACTAATTGCAGCAATCCATCTCCAAGTCCCTCAGAGCAAACCAATGCTATTGTATTATTATTTCCTGTCTTATTTGGATGTGTTGAATCGTCTTCAGCCATGACTTAGATAGTAGCGAAAAACGCATGGATATGGTTAATGATTAGAATTTTTGCTGTTTAAAAGCAAGAATGGTTTATCAATATGCAGAATTAACGATTTTGGTTATAAGCGATTAGTTTATGGCTGACAAGACTGATGACGGGCTATTGTTTACTCAATTGAGCATTTACGGTTTTAACGATTTGCCCTGCCTTGGACAGAGTGTAAATTAATTCCATTTTATCGCCTTTCAATGTTCTGTCGTAGCGTTGGATTTCATAGTCACCTTGTTCTGTGATTAACATACCGTAAACAGTGAGAGTATCACCAGTTACTTTGGCCCAAAAATAGGGTTCACCCTTCATTGGGTCTAAGGCTTCTTGTCCTCCAAACAAGTTCGTTTTCATGGCTGAGCCATAAATGCCGGACCGATCGGACTCTGCAAAATCAATGGAATAGGCTTTGGTCTTGCCACTGCCTGCCTGATCTGACTTGATCGTTTTCCAACTTATATTAAAGCCTTTTTTGATGGGTTTAATCTCAACTTCCAGATTACGAATTTGGTTTTCATCAACTTCAGTTTGACCTGAAAATGTACCAAAAAATTTACTGTATATGGACTCATCGGCATAAACCAAAGAAGCCATTAGTAATAATAAGAAGGTGGCTAATAACTTGTTCATAACTCCTAAACACTCCTTGGAAACTTTGCTACTGCATAGGCTAATATTACACCACTGATTAAGCCAGCTGTGTGAGCTGTATTAGCAATATGAATGCCAATTTTTTCTAGCAAACCCGACCAGCATAATATAAACCAACCAACCACAAACCCAGTAAATTTTGGATCCAATCTTAAAGGGTAATAAGGAGAAAATTTTCCTAACCCCCAAACGAAACCCAGTAGACCATAAATCACGCCTGAAAGCCCACCAAATAAGGGGCCGGTGACTAAATATTGAGCTGTATTTGAGATGATCGCCATGACAATTATGATAGAAATATAGACAACAGCCCCATGCAAGGGTTCCAGCAAACGTCCGAATATCCATATCATTACCCCATTCATGGATAAATGCAAAATCCCAAAATGTAAAAAAATGGGTGTAATTAATCGCCACAATTGACCTTGTTGAATCTCATAGAATTGGGGTTCAGTATAAACACTATAAAAAAGCCCAAACACAGGTTCTAACCGATCACCCAGGCCGGAGATCAGTGCAACCACAATACTTATTGCCAATAAGGTAATAGTGACGATGGGTTTTTTAGTTGGCATTGCCTTGTGGCAAGATTTCTAGGCGTTCGTTGTCCCCTAATTCTATAATGCGGCCATCTGCAGTAGTAAATTTACGATCTTTAAGCGCGTTTTTTTTGACTTGATATTCGGTCACAATGTTTTCAGCGCTGGTGACACGAACGGTAAGCAAACTACGATCATCCAGCCAATTCAGTGCAAAATAAATAGCAGAGAACAACAACATAAAACCAACGATGATATAAGCCATTAGTTGGGTTGATAATTTGCCTTGTGGCGCCTCATGCTTAGGTTCCTGAGGTTTAGGTGGCGCGTTTTTTAGTTTGTAGAATAGAAATACAACGCCAGCAACAAATAGAGTAAAAAGAATTTTTTTAATCATTTAGGGTCTGTTGACGTTTATTTTTAGATAAATCTAAACAAGCAATTTTTCAACATCATGTGAAGGTGGCAATTGCACAAAATAGCCTTGAGTTTTCAGCTGCGAGGAAACCACTTCTATATCTGCTTGAGCTAGTTTATCTCTGTTAGCTAAATCAACTGAGAGGACGAACTCAAGTTCTCCCATCAGCTTTAGTAATGTTTCGGGGACATCGGAAAAATCACCTTCCTTGGTGAGGTATAAATATGTGTCCGCCTTGCGGTCGCCTTTGTAAACAAAACAGTGCATCAGAAGCTATTAGGTTTTACTGCCCCATAATTTGCCCCAAATAGACCTGTTACCATTTTCACTGTTGCCATTTGAAGGAGCTGCTTGAAAAGCGCGTTTATCAACGCTTTCAAATTGGCGATGTCCATTACCAGTATAAAGCTGACGCGGACGGCCAATTTTCTTTTCATCGTCTTCAATCATTTCTTTCCAGTGGGAAACCCAGCCAACTGTTCGGCCGATAGCAAAAATGACGGTAAACATGTTAGTTGGAAAGCCCATGGCGCTGAGAATAATACCTGAATAAAAATCGACGTTAGGATAGAGTTTGCGTTTCACAAAATACTCGTCTTCAAGAGCAATTTTTTCCAGCTCCATAGCGATATCAAGCTGCGGCGAATCTTTGATGCCCAGCTCATGTAAAACTTCGTGACAGGTTTCACGCATAACTTTAGCGCGTGGATCATAGTTTTTATAAACACGATGACCAAATCCCATTAGTCGGTAATCATCATCCGGGTTTTTTGCGCGCTCAATAAATTCGGGAATCCGATCGACAGTCTCAATTTCGGCAAGCATCTTAAGTACAGCTTCATTGGCACCACCATGTGCTGGCCCCCAAAGTGAAGCAATCCCTGATGCAACACATGCAAACGGATTAGCACCGGATGAACCAGCTAAACGCACAGTTGATGTTGAAGCATTTTGCTCATGATCAGCATGTAAGATCAGAATTTTATCCATCGCTTTAGCAAGCACTGGATTGGTTTTGTACTGCTCACAGGGCACAGCAAAGGTCATTTTGAGAAAATTCTCAGCATAGGTTTTGTCGTTATCAGGGTAAATAAACGGTTGACCAATCGAATATTTATACGCCATTGCACCAATCGTTGGCATTTTTGCGATCAAACGATGTGCGGCGGTCATACGCTGCATGGGATCATTAATATCAGTACTGTCATGATAAAAGGCCGACAAAGCGCCAACTACACCTACCATGATAGACATCGGATGTGAGTTACGCCTGAAACCTTTGAAAAACGAGGCTAACTGATCGTGTACCATAGTATGTCGGGTAATGCTGCTATCAAACTCCTTTTTTTGTTGGGCAGACGGTAGTTCGCCGTATAACAGCAAATAACATACATCCAGATAGTCACTGTGTTCGGCCAGCGAGTCGATGCTATAGCCACGATGTTCTAAAATACCCTGCTCGCCATCAATAAAGGTGATTGCCGATGAGCAAGAAGCGGTAGAGGTAAAGCCCGGATCATAGGCAAACATACCGGTATCACGATAAAGTCGGCGTACATCAATCGCTTTGGGTCCGACTGTTCCACTTAAGACTGGCAACTCATATTGCTCGCCAGTGGCATTATCAGTCAAAGTGAATGTGTGGTTTTCCGTGTTATTCTCGTTGCTCATAAAATATCCTCTAAGTATCCTTAATCGTGTCATCAACACACTTATTGTGTGTTGCACAAATGTCGTTTATAGCACAAATTTAAACTTTAGAAAAAAGATTAACTGCATATCTCATAAATAAATGAACATAAATGGAGAGAATTGTTGGCAGTTTTTGTACGTTAATCGAAAATTAGTTTAGCATACATAGACCACTAATCGGCTCCAGTGTTCCCGAAAAACTTTATGCAAATTTTTATACTTACTCGCGAATGGCAACAAACGCCACAGGGCGTAGAGCTTTGCTATTGGGGAACAACAGGTGAACAAGCTGTAAAACTAATCATCAATGATCAGCCTTCTGTATGTTTTATCCAAACAGAACAAAAACTAGGCGCAGACCTGGTGCAATTATTCAATCAACGCAAGACACTAAAATTATCGACATTAAACAATAAATCGGTGGATGGGCTGTATTTTTCTAACCAACATCAGCTACGTCAATTTTCAGAACAAGCTTCTGCGAGAGGGATCAAGCTTTATGAATCGGATGTAAAACCAACAGATCGCTTTTTAATGGAACGTTTTATTACTTCCTCATGTGAACTGGCGGGGCAGCACCGAACCGATGACAATGGGTCGTTGATCTTTATTAATCCAAAACTTAAACCTGTAGAGTTAAAACCAAAAATTAAATGGCTTTCAATTGATATCGAAACAGATATTACCGCGACGGATTTATACTCCATTGCAGTTTATGGCGAGGATGCTCACCATGTGTTTATGTTGAGTGATTCTGTCATTGTTGCTAAACCAGAGTTTGAGTGGAGTCTGTATGATTCTGAGAAATCTTTATTACTGTCCTTTATGACTTGGTTACACAACTATGATCCTGATTTGTTAATTGGTTGGAATATTGTGGGTTTCGATTTGATTGTGCTTGAGAAAAAATGTCAGCAGTTAGGACTGAAACTAAATCTGGGCCGGCAAAATACCGAAGCGCGAATTTTTAAATCCAGACAAGCGGGAGAAATGAACATTGCTCAGATTTCAGGACGTGTGGTTATGGATGGCATTGAAATGCTCAGAGCCGCATTTTGGTCTTTTGAAAGCTTTACCCTGGATTTTGTCGCTCACCAGTTACTGGGCAAGAGTAAATTAATTACTGATGAGGATAAACCTGCCCAAATCAGTAATTTGTTCAATACTGATAAAGTACAGTTAGCACGTTATAACTTAGAAGACTGCCGATTGGTTGCCGAAATATTTAAGACTACTGGTTTGATTGAATTTGCAATACAGCGCTCTGCGATGACAGGTCTTGCGTTTGGCAGGGTCGGCGGTTCGGTGGCCGCTTTCGATAATTTATATTTGCCGAGATTGCACCGTAAAGGCTGTGTAGCACCAGATATAGGTTCTCAAACTGATGATACGCCCAGCCCAGGCGGCTACCTCATCGATTCCAAACCCGGTTTATATAACGATGTGTTGTTGTTGGATTTCAAAAGCCTATATCCCAGTATTATTCGCACATTTCGGATTGATCCGCTGGGTTTGGCCCGGCCGGGCGAAAACCCAATCCCAGGTTTTTTGCAAGCTAATTTCTCCAGAGATCAAAGCATTCTTCCAGAGCTGATTGAAGAACTCTGGGGAAAGCGTGACGAAGCCAAGAAGCAAAATAACAAACCACTTTCACATGCAGTCAAAATTATTATGAATTCATTTTACGGGGTGTTGGGGACCGATGCTTGCCGTTTTTTCGATCCACGCCTGGCTAGTAGCATTACCCGGCGAGGCCATGAAATTATTCAACAATCTCAAGCGTATATTGAACAGCAAGGTCGCGATGTTATTTATGGAGATACCGATTCAATTTTTGTGTTACTTGAGTCGGGCTTGAACACTCAACAGGCAAGGCAAACAGGTGAGGAGTTGGTGCAACAAATGAATCAATTCTGGAAACAGAAGATCCGACAGGAGTTCAATTTGCCCAGTTACTTGGAGATTGAGTTTGAAACACATTTTAAAAAGTTCTTTATGCCAACCGTACGTGGCTCTGATCAGGGTAGTAAAAAACGCTATGCTGGTTGGGTTATACGTGATGGTGAAAAGGCTGAACTCGTAGTAAAAGGTCTGGAAGCAGTGCGAACCGATTGGACAGCGTTTGCTCGTGAAGCCCAAACAGAAGTATTGGCAAGATTATTCACCGATCAGCCAGTTGAAGAATATGTGCTCGAATTAGCAGAAAATCTTGTGGAAGGGAAGTTTGATGAAAAATTGATTTACAGTAAGCGTTTGCGCAAACCACTGTCGAGTTATACAAAAAATGTGCCGCCACACGTACAGGCAGCTCGAAAACTGGATAAGCCGGGACGAAAAATCAATTATATGATTACTCTAAATGGTGCAGAACCAGCGGTGAATTTGACGGCTAAGCCTGATTATGACCACTATTTGGAGCGCCAATTAAAACCCGCTGTTGAAGGGCTTTTGCAGTGTGTTGAATTGGATTTTGATGATATTGTTGCCTCTCAAATGACCTTGTTTTGAAGATGAGAAAACCTAAAGAAATAAAACTCTCGATACGTAATATCGATTTGGCCGCAATGCATTGGCAGGCTGAGTCGAATCTGAAACTATTAGCCATGCATGGCTGGCTGGATAATGCGGAAAGCTTCACAGGATTAACAGAATTATTGCCTGATTATGAAATAGTTGCATTGGATTTCCCGGGGCATGGACACTCCGGTCATCGACCCCAAGGGGAAATCCTGCATTATATTGATTACATGGTCGATATTTATGAAGTTATAAAAGAACTAAATTGGGATAAGTGTGTATTACTGGGTCATTCGATGGGAGCAGGAGTGGCAAGTATCTTTGCTTCGGCTTTCCCGGATAAGTTGTCAGGTTTGATTTGTCTGGATGGCTTAGGACCGATAACTAGCGCAGCTGAACATTTGCCGCAGAGATTGAACAAATCTGTACGGATGAATATTAAATCTTCGGCAAAATCTAAAACCGTTTATCCTGATGTAGAAGCGGCAGTTGAGCATCGACACATGGCAGGTGACATTTCAAGGACAGCGGTGCAAAAACTGGTCAGACGCAATCTTAAAAAAATTGATAAAGGATATATTTGGCGCTCAGATTCAAGATTACGCCTGCCATCACTTTATTATCTGTCTGAAGAACAGGCACAGGCTTATATGCGAGATATTCAAATACCAACTTTGATGATCAGGCCAATAGATTCGAATTTCCGCGGTGAGATTGTTCTAAAAGAGCGTGCCGCGCTGATTAAAGATCTAATTTGGCATGAAGTGGCAGGAGGGCATCATGTGCATATGGATCACCCAGAAATAGTACTTCCGGCTATAAAAGATTTTTTGCTGAAGCTTGAAAATAACTGAATTGAATTTATATTTCACAAATCGAAGGAGATCCCGTGACAAGCACGGGAAACGTTCCCCGGATTCATTCCGGGGCCATGGGAAATGACAAGAAGAAGGATAAATTAAGACTTGCACCTTAAATATTCATCGGGAAATGAATAGGATGTCCGAGCCAAGAAAGTATCTGTTAGTTATACCAGACCAAGTATATTTGGGTAGTCTGCCCATTAAACCCACATGTTATAATCCGATAATAGAGTTTTAATTAGCCAAACGATGAACCAGAAAAAAAGAATCTACCGGGTCGTTTTCCAGAACCAGGGAAATATATACGAGCTACATGCCCGTGAAGTCTCACAGGGCAACATGTTCGCCTTTGTCGAAATCGGCGATATTATTTTTGGTGAACGCTCACAATTGGTAGTCGACCCCTCAGACGAAAAACTCAAATCCGAATTCTCAGGCGTGAAACGCACTTACATCCCCATGCACGCCATCCTGCGCATTGATGAAGTAGAAAAAGAAGGCATTAATAAAATCACCTCCGCTTCTGGTGAAAAAAATAAAATCACTCCTTTCCCGATGCCAGTGCCGCCGACAGGGAGCGGTTCTTCTTAGCTGTCATTCCGCACCCATTCGGGCATAAAACCGAACGTAGTGAGTGGAGGAATCTCCTTATGGCTGTTCGGGCCTAAACAAAGATCCTCCAGCACTGAGTGGCTTAGAGTGACACTTAGTCATGTAACTCTTGTACCGATCAAACTACTAAATTAAGTATTTATCGTTAGAATGTGAGATTTAAGATATGTAAAAACAATCAATTATTAATTGCTGATCGTTTATTATCTCACCAAACGTGCGTTAGCCCATACTGCGCTGTCACACCTATTTCCATCCCGATTATTATTCGTAATCAATTCTAAGCGCTCAACATCCCCAACATACTCATCAACCGGATATGTCTTTCCATATTTTATGGTTCTTGAAAAACCTTCATAGTCATCTGTTTTAAGGATAAATTCAACACTACCAGAATTTCCATCTATAGGTTCACATTCTGGTTCAGCTAAACCTATTGTTGCTTTGAATCTCTTGAAATTATTTTTTCTAGGTTTTAAATCATAGAAGACGCCTACCTCACCGTCTGGGCTTAAATAAACATCACTAGTTGGTCCATTTGGATGCAGTAGTAAACCTCTTTTAAAATGTTTGTTGTTAATATAAATGCTATTATTTTTATAGTTCCAATACACTCTATCCTTTTGTATGTCACCATGTGGCTTATGGTCGCTGGATATTAGATTTTCGTTTAAGTCAGTTATAAATACAGGTTTAGTTAACTCAAAGGCCTCTTTGAATGCATAATATGCGTTGGTTTCGTTCTTTTTTAAACTTATTGATGGCTTGACTATATTGAAGTGATTCTCTTGTATCAAAGTTGCTGGCTCAGTACATAAACTTAAGGCGCTGGCCTGGTTTACAATTTTGCGATAATTGAATAAGCCAAATCTCAATTTTTTTCCTTCAAAAGCGCAAAATGACTTGATATTGAATCTTCTATCTAGCCAATTAGTCTGTAATATTGCCAGATAATTATCAGATTGGAGGGGTCTCATATTTCCGAATTGAGGGTTGCGACTTAAGTAACTAGTTATTAGTGCCTCCGGACTTCCATTTGTGGGTGTAGCGAAAAAATATATAAAATCAATTTTATTTACAACGTTTTCCGAATTAATTAAAAACTCACGAACTACTAACCCTCCCATACTATGTGCGAGGAAAATTATCCTTGGATGATTTAAAACATGGCTTCTTTCTAATTGATCCTTCATTTCTCTCGCAACCATAGGTATTGTGAGACTTCTTGCTAATGGTAATGTACGGTAATCGAAGACATAGACATTAGAATCTTTAAAGTCAGGATCTTTTGTTATTAATTCTGGCCAATACTCTTTGGTAGTTTCGTTCGTCCAGCTTGTCCTACTGTCCCCTAGAACACCATGAACGAAAATAATAACAGTTTTAGCATTCTGGTTATAACCACCTATATATTTCGAATCAGCAGAATATAAGTAATCACTATAGATAATTGGTAGTAAGCAAATTATCTTTAGAAAATTAAAGGACTTGTTTAGCAGCATTATAATTTAGCCTCCTTTTATTCTTTCCCATAGACAATATACTAAATTTTATCAACGAATACTAATTTTCATAATAACGTTTGTCCAAAGAAGTTTAAGTTCTTAACCTAAATAAGGTGTACTAAAAGCAATTATTCACCGGAGTTGAACATTTTCTTTATAATTAACTGATCCAACTTCACTTAGCTAAGAAGTACATGAATAATTTAAAAGTCACCATCATCCAAGACCTCATCCTCTGGCACGACCCAGCAGGCAATAGAGCGATGTACGATGCGCATTTTGAGGCGATTGATGAAACGGATTTGATTGTATTGCCGGAGATGTTCAGTACCGGATTTTCTATGTATCCCAAGGATTGTTTTGAAACAATGGACGGTGAATCGGTTGCCTGGATGTTGGAAAGGGCCAGCAAAAAAAATGCTGTCATCACAGGCAGTCTGATTATGAAATTGGATGAAGACGTGTTTGTGAATCGCATGTTATGGGCCAGACCAGACGGCACATTTGATTATTATGACAAACGTCATTTATTTCGTTATGGTAAGGAACATGTCAATTTCACCGCAGGTGATGAACGGGTGGTGATTGAACTAAATGGCTGGCGATTTGCCTTATTTGTTTGTTATGACCTGCGTTTTCCAGTATGGAGCCGTAATCGAGATGATTATGATGTGGCGCTTTATGTGGCAAACTGGCCTAGCCCACGCCAGTTTGCATGGGACTCGTTACTGGTAGCTCGGGCGATCGAAAACCAAAGCTATGTGGTCGGCGTTAATCGAATTGGTGAGGATGGTATCGGTAATTCGTTTTCAGGTGGCACAGCTATTTTAGACTTTATGGGCAAATCAATGGTGGATTGTAAGGATAATCAAATGCTCGCCACACAAACACTGGATATGCAGGCGTTAAATGAATTTAGAGAACATTTTCCGGCTAAACTAGATGCCGATGACTTTGAGATTAAAAAATAAGCTTGTTCCGCAAAAAGGATTTCGCCCACTTTCCTTTATTATTCTATTTTTCTGCCTCTTACTTTCTGCCTGCACAATAAAGCAACCTCCTGATTATTTTCTACCGGAAGTTAACACTAACGACGGTTACTATTTAAGTAACTCTGTTTCCAATGGCTCAGATTCTTTGTTTTTAGTTTTATCTTTTTCTGGCGGCGGAACTCGGGCGGCTACTTTGGCCTATGGTGTCTTGGAAAAACTTAAACAAACTGAAATTGAAATTGATGGTCAGAAAAAATCATTGCTGGATGAAGTCGATTTAATCACCTCAGTATCAGGTGGTAGTTTTACTGCGGCTTACTATGGGCTTTATGGCGATCAAATCTTTCAAGATTATGAGGATAAGTTCCTAAGACATAACTTTCAACTCGATTTATATCAGCTGTTACTAAGCCCATGGCATTGGCCTAATCTATCAACCTCGGCCTTTGATCGTAGCGATCTGGCAGCAAAATATTTGGATAAGTTGTTATTTGATGGCTCGACCATTGATGCCATGCAGCGGGCAGATACGCCATTTATTATGATCAATGCTTCAGAAGTTGGTTTCGGCACTCAAATCGCTTTTGAGCAACGTCAGTTTGATATGTTTTGCTTGAATGTTTCCGAGATGCCAATATCGAAAGCCGTGATGGCCTCATCAGCTGTGCCTGTGGCTTTCAGTCCAATTACCTTCAGGAACAAAAGTGACCAGTGTGATAATAAGTTGCCACGTTGGGTTAGAGATGCTTTAAAAAAAGGTGATGCAAGATCTCGCAATTATCATTTGGCCCATAAATATAAAACCTTTCAGGATGTTGAGAATTACCCTTACATTCATTTATATGATGGTGTCTTGACCGATAATCTCGGACTTCGATCAATTATTAATGTCTTCGAGCGCCAAGGCGGAGCCTGGAATACTTTGAAGCTTATTGATCATAAAGACGTGCGTAAAGCGGTGGTGATTGTTGTCGATGCTAAATCCTCATCAGCTATTGATTCCAGCCAAAGCAAGCAGATTAAACTCAAAGACGCTATAAATTCTGCCTTAAATGTTTCGATTAATTCATTGAGTTTTGAAACTATCAGTATGATGCGCGAGAATATGTCGCGTTGGCGTGACCAAGTGACAATTGATCGTTGTTGGGAATATGCCAGGCAAAATATAGACCAAACTGACTGTTTTGAAACCGAGCCTTATTTAATCGAGGTAAGTTTTGAATTTCACCCGAATGCAGAAGAAATGTATGAGCTACATCGAATTCCAACCACGTTTAACTTATCCGATAAGCAGGTTGATTTAATCAAAAACTCTGCCGGGGAAGTGTTGGATGAGTCTGAAGAATTCAAGCGATTATTAGTAGATTTAAAAAAAACCAACTCCGATTCTCTTGAGCAAGAATAATTAATTTGTAAACAAATTAACATAGCGCTTGCGTATAATTGACCGTCCTAAAAATTATCTGCCTTAAATGCAAGATAGTGTTGAAAACCCAAACACTGAATTTGATAGTCTAGTTAATGATTATTTCAGTGCCTGGTTTCGCTTCCATCCGGAAACGGCGGTGGACTGTGGTCAAAATCATGCGGGCGAGTTAACTCCATTTTCCAATAGTGAAATGGGAGCGTTGTTAACACTGCATGACAATCTTCTGAATACGCTTGAAGAAGTGGATTATCAAAATCTGGATGCTGATCGGCAGTTGGATTTCGATTCTTTGATTGGTCATGTTTATCTCGAACGCCAGGCTTTGTTGAACTTTGATTGGCGCTTTCGTGACCCACAACGATACCTACCCTTAAATGCTATAGATCAATTACTGCAAAGGCCAGTTGAAGGATTCGCAAGAGCCTTGTCATCAAGACTGAAGGCAGTGCCTGATTATTTGTGGCGGGCACAAGAAATGTTACAGCAGCAACCTGAAGTGATTCCGTTTGATTGGCTGGAGCAAACGATTCAGTCTGCCAAGGCTGGTGATGTATTCATGCATTCATTGACCAGTCATCCCAAAGTTGAGGAGGCAGTTAGTCGCGGACCTTCATTAGTACAGGAAATAGACGAAGCGCGAAAGACCATACAAAATTTTGCCCGTTTTTTGGCATCTGAAATCGGCACCACGGCTCAGGGCAATTTCGCTTGCGGTGAGCATCGGTTTAATAAATTGCTACAGCTAAGTCATGGATTAGATATTAATCATCAACAGCTATACGATTTTGGTTTGAGGTTAGCAGAACAAACCTGTTTAGAATTAAAACAAACTTGCCAGGAATTGGCTGGACATCAGGATGTTCAGGGATTAACTCAACAACTTAGTGCTGATCATCCAGATGGCAATTCGTTAATTTCGATTTACCAAGAGGCGATGCAATCGGCAAAAGCTTTTGTTAAAGACAACGACCTTGTCAGTTTGCCGACAATTGATCAATTGGATGTCGTTGAAACTCCAATCTTCTTGCGTCATCAAATTCCATTTGCTGCCTACATGCCGCCTATGGTTGGCGATGACAAACAGCAAGGGTTCTATTATGTGACGCCAACTGATGATGAGCAGGCATTAGGTGAACATAATTTCTTGGCAATAAAGCATACCAGTGTGCATGAAGCCTACCCCGGTCATCATTTGCAGTTCACTGTTGCTAATCTGAATCCTGTAAGTTCTACTTGGCCTCGAATTATTAATACATCAGCAACGTTTTATGAAGGTTGGGCACTTTATACTGAGCAATTGATGGTTGAACAAGGTTATTTAGATCAGCCGTTGAATCAATTTATTTTGCTCAAAGACAGGCTCTGGCGAGCATTGCGAGTTCTAATTGATGTTGATTTGCATGTTAATAATGTTTCCAAAGAACAGGCAGCGCAGAAACTATGTGACCGTTTAGGTTTTACTAAGCAACAGGCCATGGCAGATGTTTCTTGGTATACCCGTGCTCCCACAGTACCTATGGGTTATGCGCTTGGGTGGGCGATGATTAATGCTTTACGTGGACGGGAGCAGTCACAGGATTCATTTAAGCTTAAGTCTTTTCACGATAAATTACTGGCATCTGGCTCAATATCGCTAGCGCAAGTCATTAAACGTCAGTTTGGTATTGAAGCTCTGAATGGGGTTATGCGGGAGATTACAGCTAGATAAGCTAAAATGTCACTATGAATTTAATTACCGATTGGTTTAGGCGTCATTTTTCCAACCCACAGGTGGTTTTCCTGGCATTGTTGTTAGTAATCATCTCGGTAATTATTTTTCTGTTTGGCAACATTCTCGGTCCAGTGTTGGCTTCAATGGTATTGGCCTATGTATTGGAAGGTATGGTTAAGCGTATGCAAAATTTTGGTTTGTCGCGCATTGTGGCTGTTTGCTTAGTATTCATATTGTTTTTGTTTTCGTTATTCGCTATTTTGCTTTGGCTATTACCGCTGTTAACTGAACAGATTAGTCAGTTGGTACAACAGATACCCTTTATTATTAACCGTGGTCAGTTTACTTTGCTGCAACTGCCTGAGCGTTACCCTGATTTGGTTTCAGAAGACCAAATCCGTGATGTGATTAGTATTATTCGTAGCGAAATTACGATTTACGGTCAAAAGCTGCTTTCCATTTCCGTTTCATCATTGCAAAACATAGTCACGATTCTGATTTTTTTGATTATCATGCCGATTTTGGTATTTCTGTTTCTTAAAGATAAAGACAAAATCATCGACTGGTTTACCAACTTCATGCCCAGTGATCGCCAATTGACTAATAAAGTCTGGCGCGAATCTAATGCCCAATTCAGTAACTATATTCGAGGCAAATTTCTTGAAATCCTTATTGTTACAGCTGTCAGTGGCGTAACTTTTGTGTTTTTGGAGCTGCAATATGCCGCCTTATTAGCCGTTGCTGTTGGTTTATCAGTATTAGTCCCTTATGTTGGTGCAGCAGTAGTGACTATTCCGGTTTTGATGATTGCCTGGTTTCAATGGGGTTGGTCTTGGGATTTTGGTTATGTGGCGATTGCCTATTTTATTATTCAAGCCCTGGATGGCAATGTGTTAGTACCCTGGTTGTTTTCTGAGGTGGTGAACATGCATCCGGTGGCGATTATCGTGGCGGTGTTATTTTTTGGTGGACTATGGGGGATTTGGGGGGTGTTTTTTGCTATTCCATTGGCAACACTGGTGCAAGCTATCATCCGGGCTTGGCCTGAAGATCAGCAACTTGTTGATGCTGAAAACCAATAATACCAATTATCTTTGTTTTTAGTTTCAGGCTTGATTCAAGCATTGATAGAATAATAAGGTTGACGAACAATAATTCATCGTTAAATGATAAGACTCTATCAAGCGCAGGATTTGCCGCAGGCGCAGTTAATTTTAGATTTACTGGATCAAAATCACATCAAAGCATTATTGCAAAACACTAATGCTTCGGCCGCTATGGGTGAAGTGCCTTTTACTCACGCTTACCCTGAAGTTTGGCTAACCGATGAAAAGGATCTAGATCAGGCTAAGCAATTAATCGCACAATTTGAACAAGCTGCTACTGATGAACAATGGCTTTGCCCCTGTTGTCAGGAGTGTTCACCCGTGACCTTTGATTTTTGCTGGGCATGTGATTCCCCCAGGGATTTAGATGGCTAGACGTAGAAAAAAAGCAAAAAAATCTGTTGGATTAGTTGGATTCTTAGTCCGGCTGTTTTTTGTTGTTTTACTTGTGGGCCTGGTTGTTGGCGGCTATTGGGTTTATCAACTTGACCGCCAGGTAGTCGCCCAATTTGAAGGTAAAAAATGGGCGGTACCTGCTCATGTTTATGCCCGACCACAGGAGATTTATCCTGGTTTAAAAATGGATCAAGCCGCATTTATCGATCAGCTGGAGCGTCTAGGCTATAGAAAAGTTACGACTGTTGATCGCATGGCCAGCTATCAGGTGGCTGAGAATTCTGTCAGCCTGGTGACCCGACCTTACAAATTTTGGGAAGAGCAACAACTGGATTTGGCTTTACGGGTCGAGTTCAGTGCTGATCGAATCAAATCTATCATAAATCTGCGTGATTCTTCATTAGTTTCAGTATTTACCCTTGAACCGCAATTAATTGGTAGCCTTCGCCCCGGACAGCATGAAGACAGAGATTTAGTCAGTATTCATGATGTTCCTGAGGATTTTATTCTTACTTTATTAGCAACTGAAGATAGAAAGTTTTTACAACATTATGGCGTGGACTTTATTGGTATCGCCAGAGCAATGGTCGCTAATATCAAAGCAGGCAGGGTAGTGCAGGGCGGCAGCACAATCACTCAGCAATTGGTAAAGAATTTTTATTTGAGTTCGGAAAGAACCATTAAACGCAAACTCAAGGAAATGGTGATGGCCATTTTATTGGAGTTGCATTATGACAAACAGCAGATTCTGGAAACTTATCTGAATGAAGTTTACCTGGGCCAGGCTGGTAACCGGGCAATTCATGGTTTTGAATTGGCCAGCAAGTTTTATTTCGGCCGACCGATGAGTGAGCTTGATACTCATGAGTCAGCATTATTAGTCGGATTGATCAAAGGTCCGTCCTATTACAATCCAATACGTAATCCTGAGCGTGCAACCCTGCGCCGTAATGTCATTATCGATATTATGCAAGCGGAGCAGACATTAACGGCACAACAAGCCGAGAAAATCAAACAGGCTGCACTGGGAGTAAAAAAGAATACCGTTATTCGTAAAAGTTCTTACCCCTCTTTTCTCGATCTGGTTAGACGACAGTTGACACAACAATATGACGAGAATTTGTTGCAAAGCGAGGGAATGGCGATTTACACAACCATGGATTTGGTTATTCAGCAAGCGGCAGATCGAGCGTTAAAAGAATCCATCGAAAAAATTGAGCAAAGTAAAAATCTTAAAGAAGGAACTTTGCAAGGCGCAATTGTAGTATTACGTGCCAGTAGTGGTGAAATTTTGGCCTTAACGGCAGATCGTGACACTGACTTTGCGGGCTTTAATCGAGCGTTAGATGCTAAACGTTCCATCGGATCATTGGTCAAGCCAGCGGTTTACCTTACCGCGTTTGAACGTTCCAATGATTATACTTTGATGAGCTCGATTCCTGATTCACCGCTAACCATTATTGATGATGCTGGAAAAAAATGGAGTCCGGGTAACTACGATAAGCAACATCATGGCAATGTTACTTTGGTCGAGGCCTTAGCTCGATCTTATAATATACCCGCAGTGCGTGTGGGCATGGATATGGGTGTAGATGCTGTCATTGATACCATGTTTCAGCTTGGACTGACCTCAGAAATCAAATCTTTTCCATCAACTTTACTCGGCGCTAGTCAGCATACGCCAATTGAAGTGGCGCAAATGTTCCAAACAATCGCCAATGATGGTTTTAATTCGCCATTACGTGGCATATTAACTGTGCAATCTGCAGATGATGAACCGATTGAACGTTATCCGCTAACAGTACAGCGGGTAACATCGCCAGCCGCAAATCACCTATTGGATTATGGTTTAAAACAAGTGGTTAAAACAGGCACGGCGAGATCCTTGTCAAGTCAGTTTCCCAGTGACTATGGCATAGCCGGTAAAACTGGGACTACAAATGATTATCGTGATAGCTGGTTTGCAGGTTATAGCGGTGACATGGTGGCGGTAGTTTGGATAGGCCGCGATGATAACAAATCAATGGGATTGACTGGTGCTAGCGGTGCAATGAAAGTGTGGCAGCATCTTTTTAACCAATTACGGCTGCGGGAATGGCCAGATACTCCTCCACCTGATGTCAATTACTTAAGTGTCAATAAATTGACTGGCCTTAGAACCGAACCGGAGTGTGAGCTTGCTGTATCAATTCCATTTCGATTAGGTACAGAACCCTCACAATTTCAATCTTGTAATCAGATTGTTGAACTGGAATTGCCGGAAATCATTGAAACTTTTGAAATGCCGGAAAAAGTAGAGAGTGTGGTTGATGAAGTTAAAGACTGGTTTGAAGTGCTTTTTGGAGGCTCCGGCGATAACGATTCGCAACGAAATCAGGGCAGCACTAACAGAAAGTAATCTAATGCACAGAGTTAAACAATTTACTTTAATCGTGTTGATAATCAGTTTAAGTGCATGTGCTGTTATTGTTGACAAGAATTATGATAAGAACAAAGTTATCCTGCCACCCTCGTCACCGACTATTAATTCATTGTTAAATAAAGCAGTTCAGTATCAAGAATCGGGGCGGCCACAACTAGCTCTGGTTACTTTAGAACGCGCAATCCGAATAGAGTCTACTGACCCGGTTCCCTGGTATCTAGCCGCACAAACACATTTGTTATTGGGTGACTACAATCAAGCCATCAACTTTGCTCAACGCGCGGCGTCATTATCGAATGCCCATGCCTCATTAAGACGGGGTTGTTGGCGCTTAGTAGCCAACAGCCATCAAGCCTTGGGTCAACTGCGCCAGGCTAAACTAGCGAATCAAAGAGCTGAATCAATTTAAGAAACTTTTCAAAATTGACCAGCGGCGGATTGAATTTTCCCATATAGATCAACATCTATTGTGCTGTGTCTAAACCGCTTCGGCCGCCAAATTTGTCGTTCAAATAAAGAATAGCATTGGCATCATTACCAGCTCGTTCAACTAAAGCCAGGCATTCGCTTACATTTTTTTCTTCTTCGACTTGTTCATCGACAAACCATTGTAGATGGCTGATTGTCGCATGATCATTTTCCTTGGAAGCCAGTTGGTACATTTTATCGATAGACTCGGTATTCGCTTGTTCCTGTTCAAGTGCAACTTGAAACACGTGCTGAGGAGAATCAAAATGCATTCTCGGTGCCTTAATAGTGTCTAAAATGACCTGACCACCTCTATCCAGCAAATATTGAAATAATCTCATTGAGTGAGCAATTTCCTCTTCATATTGCATACGGCACCAATGGGCAAATCCTGTCAGGTTTTCTGCTTCAAAATATGCACTCATACCTAAATAAATATAGGCAGCCGATTGTTCCTGGTTAATTTGCTGATTGATAGCATTTTGGATATTGGTTTTCATATCTTGGGTAGTATCTGAATTATCACAGGCGCTGATTTTACCAAGAAATTGTTATACAGGAAGTAGGATAAAAATTATTGGTTTAGTCCAAGAATTGATTAGAATACTGCCCATGACAACACCAGAATATCAGCCCAAGCATATTGAAGCCAAGGTGCAGGCCTATTGGCAAGTGCAGCAAAGCTTTAAGGTCACTGAAGACCCAAATAAGGAAAAATTTTATTGCCTGTCTATGTTTCCATACCCTAGTGGACAGCTGCATATGGGTCATGTTCGCAACTACAGCATCGGTGATGTGATCTCACGTTATCAGCGCATGCAGGGTAAGAATGTATTGCAGCCAATGGGGTTTGATGCTTTTGGTTTGCCAGCTGAGAATGCTGCCATCAAAAATCAGGTCGCCCCGGCCGAATGGACTTACCAAAACATGTCGTATATGAAGGAGCAACTCAAACGGTTGGGTTATGGCTATGACTGGTCACGTGAGTTAGCAACATGCAGGCCAGAGTATTATCGCTGGGAACAATGGTTGTTTACCAAGCTGATAGAAAAAGGGCTTGCTTATAAAAAAATGTCGGTAGTGAACTGGGATCCTGTCGATCAAACTGTTTTGGCTAATGAGCAGGTTATTGATGGCAAGGGCTGGCGTTCTGGTGCTCCAGTTGAACGACGAGAAATCTCACAATGGTTTATTCGTATTACTGACTACGCAGAAGAACTGTTAGCAGATATTGACAATCTTGAAGGTTGGCCGGAAGCAGTAAGAACGATGCAACGTAACTGGATTGGCCGCTCAGAAGGGGTTGAAATAGACTTTCTGAGCGAGCACGGCGAAACAGTAACTTGCTATACAACCCGGCCAGATACTTTAATGGGGGTTACTTTTATTGCCGTTGCCGCCGAACACCCTTTGACCAAGCGAGCAGCAACCGATAATACTGAATTAAGCCAGTTTATTGAAGAGTGTAAACAAGTCGCCTCGGCAGAAGCAGAGCTTGAAAAGCTGGAAAAAAAGGGTAAACCCTTGGGAATCCAGGTTATTCATCCAATTAGTGGTGAGAAAATAGAAGTTTGGGTAGCTAACTTTGTATTAATGGGTTATGGGACTGGTGCCGTTATGGCGGTACCAGGGCATGACCAACGCGACTGGGAGTTTGCTACCAAGCACAAGCTCGAAATCAAACCAGTTATTACGCCCTGTGATGGATCACAGTTAGATATTAGTGAAGCGGCTTATACCGAATATGGACTTTGTATTAATTCTGGTGAATTTGACGGTCTGGATTACAAAGCTGCTTTTGATGCTGTGTCCACCCATCTAGAAGATAAATCCCTGGGTCGCCGCCGGGTTAATTATCGATTACGAGATTGGGGTGTTTCGCGACAACGTTATTGGGGTTGTCCGATACCTGTGGTTTACGATGAGCACGAAAATGTTCATCCCGTGGCTGATGAAGATTTGCCGGTTAAGTTGCCCGAAGATGTAGCATTAAAAGGTGTTGGTAGCCCGTTAACCGATATGCAGGAGTTTTTACAAACCACCGTATCCGGCACAGATGCAATAGCCACTCGAGAGACTGATACGTTTGATACCTTCGTCGAATCTTCCTGGTATCATGCCCGTTTTTGCTGCCCTGACTCAGATCAAGCCATGTTGGATCAGCGTGCAAATTATTGGTTACCTGTGGATCAATATATTGGCGGTGTAGAGCATGCAGTTTTACATCTGCTTTATGCCCGCTTTTATCACAAGCTGATGCGAGATATTGGTTTAATCGACAGCGATGAGCCGTTTACGCGGCTGCTGACCCAAGGCATGGTATTAAAAGACGGTGCAAAAATGTCCAAATCCAAGGGTAATACCGTCGATCCACAAGCGATGATTGACCAATATGGTGCAGATACTGTGCGATTATTTGTCATGTTTGCTTCACCACCTGAACAGGCACTGGAATGGAATGATGATGCAGTAGCCGGTGCACATCGTTTTTTGCGGCGTTTGTGGAATTTGATTCATAGTAGCGCTGAGTACTTTCAATCGATTAATAATGTAATTTGGCTAGATGATGTGGGTCAGTTGCAGTGGTCAAGCACTCCCCAATCCCAGTCAGCCAAAGAATTGAGACTGGTGGTTCATCAATTATTGGAGCGTATCCAGCGTGATTATGCCAAACATCACTTTAATACGGTTATCGCGGCTTGCATGGAGATGACAAACGCAATTGAAAAAGTGGATCAAACTGATATTGAACAAACAGCGGTTTGTTATGAGGCCTTAGTCACTATTACCAAAGTTTTGGCCCCGATTGTGCCGCATATTACTCATGAGTTATGGCAATTATTAAAAGGTACAAGCGAATTAATCGATGCAGCTTGGCCACTGATTGATGAACAGGCGCTAGTGAGTGATAGCATAGAATATGTAATCCAGATTAACGGAAAACTCAGAGGGCACTTGAAAGTTGCTGCCACAGCCAGTAAACAGGCAGTTGAGAAACTGACTATTGAGGATCCTGTCGTTCAACGTTATACGCAGGATAAGCCGATTAAGAAAATTATCGTGGTTCCGGGGCGTTTAGTGAATGTGGTATGCTAATTTTGCCCACTTCTAATCACATCAGGTTATAATTTCACTGAAACGGAAAAACAGGTAAAAAAATGATTAAACGAATTACCATTATTTTGCTTACTACAGTGCTCTTAAGCTCATGTGGATTTCATTTGCGTGGTAAGTATGAATATGCAGCTGAATTAAATCCAATCGCCATTGTGAGTGAGGATAGGGACTTTATTTATGAGCTAGAAGAGGTGTTTGATTTTAGTGACCTGGAAGTTGCTGATTCAATCTCAGGTTCGAACGCTATTTTGGAGTTCACCACTGAAATATATGATAGAAAGCCGGTTACTCTGGATGATCGTGGTAGAGCTACTCGTTATCGCCTCAGATATACGGCACGCTATCGTGTTATGACCCGTTCTGGCGATGCATTGTTAAGGCGTGGATCAACCACTGCCAGCCGTATTTTGGATTACGATTCGTCGCAAGTGTTGCAAGCCGATAGTGAAGAAGAATTCCTAAAAGAAGAAATGTATGAAGATATGGCTCAAGCGGTTGCAAGACGCCTTGCTCGAGTAACAGGGGAAATTGTAGCTACAGCAGAAGAAATGCAAGAGCTCGAAGCTGAAATTCAACTCTACGAGAAGGAGACAGAATCGGAGTAATTGCCGATGACGAGCCCGAACATTACATAAAAACGACTGGTATTCGAACAAACATTTAGTAAATTAGGCACTTATAGATTAATTTTATGATTGCCCCTAAATCTCATCCTTTCATGTATTATTCGGGCTAGATGTTACTCAAATCCCACGAGTTAAACACTCACCTTAAAGCGGATCTAGCACCGGTTTATTTATTTCACGGTGCAGAGCCGCTGTTGATTGAAGACTCAGCTAACTTGCTACGCCAAACAGTTAAGCAAAAAGGCTTTGCCGAGCGAATAATTTTTACTATGGAGACCGGATTCGACTGGTCGCGATTTGCCAGTGAATTTGACAGTATGTCTTTGTTTGCTGAGCAAAAATTGATCGAGCTTAGGCTGCCAACCGGTAAGCCCGGAGTCAAAGGGGCAGAGATTTTAGCCGAGATCGCAGAGAATCCAGCTGCAGATACTGTCCTATTGATCTTGGCTGGCAAATTCGAAGCGGGTGTTAAAAATACAAAATGGGTTAAGCAAATTTCTCAAAATGGAGTAGCCGTTGAACATTATGCGGTTTCACCGAATCAATTATTGAATTGGATTTCAACCAGAGCAAAACAATATCAATTATCGATTAATAATGATGCCAGTCGTTTACTGGCGTATTACCTGGAAGGTAACTTATTGGCTATTGATCAGGAACTGAAAAAGTTTGCCCTATTAAACCCTGAAAACGCTATAAGCGTTGATATGATTCAGCAAAGCGTGGAGGATGGTGCCCGTTTTAGTATTTATGGTTTAGTTGATGCAGCTATTGCTGGTAATCTGAAACGTGCTTTGCGAATGTTAGCCAGTTTGCGTTCTGAGGGGATGGAACCGGTTTTGATTAATTGGGCGTTGGCTAGAGAGACACGCAGTTTGTTAGATATGTCTGGCGCGGTTGCCCAGGGTCAACATCTATCTCAAGTGCTCAAACAGCACCGGGTATGGAGTAGCCGGGCTGGGTTGATCGAATCAGCTTTGAGGCGCCTGACACATCCGCAATGGCAAAGTATTCATCGCCAGGCAGCGTTATTGGATAGAATGATAAAAGGGCGAGAAACCACTACAATGAAGGCAGATATTTGGACAGAATATGAGAGAATAATCGCTTCGATATGTGGAGTACCGCAACATGTTAGCTGAAGATAACAGTAATCAAGTCGCAAATTACATTTTAGGGCTTGGTAAAAACGCCAAATCGGCAGCGCGTGAGATTGCGCGGGCTAGCACTGGCCTAAAAAATCAGGCATTGACAGAAATTGCCAATGCCATTGAGTTGGCAGAGCCTGAAATCATTGAGGCCAACCAAAAAGATTTACAAGCCGGTAAAGCAAATAACCTGGAAGCGGCGTTGCTGGATAGGTTGGAATTAACACCAGCACGTATTGCCACCATGATTGATGGCCTGAGGCAAATTGTTCTCTTGCCTGATCCGGTTGGACAAATAAGCGATATGAGTTTTCAGCCCAGTGGCATCAAAGTCGGCAAAATGCGTATCCCATTAGGGGTGATTGGAATCATTTACGAATCACGACCTAATGTGACCATTGATGCGGCAGCTTTATGTTTGAAATCCGGTAATGCGGCTATTTTAAGAGGCGGTTCGGAGGCGTTTCATTCAAACCAAGCTTTGGCTACTTGTATTGCTAAAGGATTAGCTAAAGCCGGGTTACCAGAAGCAGTGGTTCAGGTCATTGATACTACGGATCGCAGCGCCGTTGGTGAATTACTCAGATCATCAGATTATGTGGATATTATTATCCCTCGAGGCGGTCGTAATTTAATTGAGCGAGTCAGTGCAGAATCAACTATTCCAGTGATTAAACATCTGGATGGCAATTGCCATGTTTATATCGATGATGATGCGGACAATGACAAGGCTATTGCAGTGGCCTATAACGCTAAAGCGCGTCGCTATGGTATTTGTGGAGCAATGGAAACCTTATTAGTGGCTGAGTCTAAGGCGGCAGAAGTATTGCCCATCTTAATCGAGAAATACCAACAAAAAGATATCGAGCTACGAGGTTGTAACAAAACTCGCCAATTCGGTGAAGGTTTGACCCATGCAACAGAAGAAGATTGGCACACTGAATTTCATGGTCCTATTCTGGCGATTCGAGTTGTAGATGGTCTGGAGCAGGCAATTGATCATATTGAGAAATATGGTTCACACCACACTGACTCCATTATCAGCGAAAATATGTCCCATACTAATCGATTTATGACTGAGATCGATTCCAGTTCAGTCATGGTTAATGCTTCAACTCAATTTGCTGATGGCTATGAATATGGACTTGGTGCAGAAATTGGTATTAGCACTAATAAACTGCATGTGCGTGGTCCAGTCGGACTTGAAGGTTTGACCACCCAGAAGTTTATTGTCATTGGTGAAGGACATATCCGACCTTAAAGGGATTTAAATTATCGTTAGTTTCAAAGTATGCCGAGTTGTCATCCCAACCGAGTATCCTTCGGGTCTAAACTCCGCGAGCGAAGGGAACTGAATGCAAGCCGTTTGTATTATAAGTAGGCAATACTTAAGTTCGCCGCAATGATCGGGATTTTTGGCGGCACATTCGATCCTGTCCATAACGGCCATCTTCTGAGTGTTTTGTCCCTGGCTAGTGAGCTTAACTTTGAGCGAATTCATCTTTTGCCAAGTGCCACCCCACCACATCGTTCGCCTACGCGATCCAGTTCTGCACATCGATTAAAAATGGTCGAGTTAGCTGTTGAAGATTATCCTCAACTCATTGCAGATGATCGCGAATGCATACGCCAAGGCAAGTCATTTACGATTGATACTCTCAAGTCATTTCGGCAAGAATATCCTGATGATTTACTCGCTTTTATCACGGGAATGGACGCCTATTTGGATATCCCAAACTGGAAGCAATGGCAAGATTACCTGAATCATGTGCATATTTGTGTTATGCGTCGACCAGGTTATGAGCTCTATTCATCCTGGGGTGATGAATATGTTGCAGCTTGCAAAGATGAATTATTTAAAAAACCTAACGGAATGATTTACTTTGCTCAAACCGAGCTTGTGGATATATCATCCACTCAGATACGTGAAAAATTGAATGCAGTAGAATCTTTACAAAAGGATTTGCCGATTCAAGTTTTAGATTACATTATTGAAAATAAACTCTATGAAAACACCTGAACAACTCAAAGACTTAATTTGTGAGGCACTGGACGATATTCAGGCCCAGGACGTAAATGTCTTGGAAGTGACTGAAATCTCCAGTTTCACTGATTACATGATTATTGCTACCGGTCGTTCTGATCGTCATGTCAAAGCGGTTGCTGATGCTGTAATGGAAAAATTACTGGATTACAAGATCAAACCTATCGGCAAAGAAGGTATGGATACTGCACAATGGATATTATTGGATTTCGATGATGCTATCGTTCATGTCATGCGCCAGGAAACCCGCGAATTTTATGATCTGGAAGGTCTGTGGGGCGAAGAAGTCAAACGCTTAGTGAGTCAGCATCGGGATGGAGGGATGGGAAATTATTCGGAGTGAGGCAACTCGGTCTTGTAACAATCTTTTTCACCGGGAAACTGAAGACAAAGTTAAGAGAATAATTTTTTATTGCCCGTTTCATTTCCAATAAAATAGTATCGTGCCGGGCTGGACTCGCTTACTATGAATTGATGACCGTCCCTTTCAGGTGAGGTTAGGAGGGGTCGTTACTCAACCAACTCTCATCCATTTCATCGAAACTTAAACAGCCGATTTGTTGCAGAGTACGGGTGATTTCATCGCGGAAGATTTCGATTACTTGGTTGGCTCCTTTTTTCCCTAACGCCCCCATACCATAGAAAAATGAACGGCCGGAAAAAGCCATTTGTGCGCCTAAGGCTTTAGCACGAACTACATCTAGTCCGGTGCGTACACCGCTATCGACCATTATGGTAAGTTTTTCGTGTGCGTAGTTGGGTAGTTGTTTGAGACTTTCAATTGAGCTGGGTGCGGCATCTAACTGTCTGGCACCATGATTGGAGACGATAATACCGTCAATACCGTGATCAATGGATTCTTCGACATTACGCTTATCTTGAATACCTTTGAGGATTAATGGCCCATCCCATAGATCGCGTACCATTTTGACTCGATCAAGTGTCACGCCACTTTGGGTGAAGCTAGTAATGAACTGCGCTAAACCTTGGGTAGCGTCTTTGCGATACTTGAGAACGTTAACAAAATCCGGTTGGCCATGGCGTAAGGTTCCGATTGACCAAACTGGATGGATCATACTCTGCCAAATGATGTTTGGTGTGAGTTTAAAAGGTAATTTGAGCCCGTTTTTGAGTTCACGATTGCGTTTGGCTCCGACCGGAATATCCAATGTAATGACCAATGCTTTAAATCCAGCCTGTTTTACGTTGTGAATCAATTCCTTGGTGACCTCAATATCATTGGGCATGTAGAGCTGGAACCAGCACACGTCCGGTGCAGCCTGAGCAATTTGATTAAGATCAGTGGTACTGAAAGTGCTGAGAATATAGGGAATATTGGCCTTTTGTGCTGCCCTAGCCAATGCTAACTCAGCTCCCGGCCACATCATATTGCCTAGGCCAACTGGCGGGACACCAAATGGTATATCGTAGCGTTTACCGAAAATTTCGGTGCCGATATCGACTGATCCTACATCAGTTAAATATCGAGGCGTTAATTCAATCTCATGAAATGCCTGGCGGTTACGCTTTTTACCGATTTCTTCGTCAATGCCAGCATTGACATAATCAAAGGCGAAATTAGGAATGCGTTTTTTAGCTTTGCGCTTTAAATCTTCAATTCCCGGGTAACGGGTGTCGTAGTTCAGTGTACTCATTTCTATCCAGTCTCAGCCGCCAGGCCTTTATGCCCCACGATCACTTCATTACCGGGTTCAGGTGTTGAGGGAATATTTAGTGACAATAACAGGGAGACCAACGCCATCGCACTACCACATAAAAACACCAGGGCAGGGGAGGTCAGCCAGACCAGCCCGAGAATGACAGGAAGAAAAACAGCGGCGATGTGATTAATAGTAAAACCCACTGCGGCAGTAGCGGCGATATCCTTTGGATCAGCGATTTTTTGGAAGTAGGTTTTGATAGCGATAGCCATAGCAAAAAACATGTGATCAACAATATAAAGCCCGGCGGCGATACGATGATCTTCGACGAATGCATAAGCAGTAAAAACCACAAACAGACCGACGTACTCAATGATCAACGCTTTGCGCTCTCCAATATGCCCGATCAATTTGCCTATTTTTGGGGCAATGTAAACATTGATAGCAGCGTTAATCAAAAATAACATGGCAATCGCTTTGACACTATAGCCAAATTTTTCCACCATTAAAAACCCGGCAAATACAATAAAAATCTGGCGTCTAGCCCCAGACATGAAGGTTAGCGCGTAATAAAGCCAGTATCGCTTGCGTAACACAACCTTTTTATGCTGAGTGACTTTTTCAGGGTAAGTCGGATAAAGCAGCCAGCAAAATACAGCTATCAGTACCGTCATGCCTCCACCTATGCCGTAAATCCAGACATAATCAAGTTGCAATACAGTTCGTGTTAGCCAGATGACACCGTAAATAACAATCGAGGTAAACGCAGCAACGCTGATAAGTTTACCTAGAACATGAGGAGCTTCTTCCTTGCCTAACCATTGCAGGCTTAATGAGGTTTGCAGGGTTTCATAATAGTGGAACCCGATCGACATGATCATGGTGGTGATATATAAACCTAATGCAGTTGGAAACCAGCCGGTGATTAGGGTTCCGGCACCAAGCAAAATCAAAGAAATATAGGCTAGTCGTTGCTCGCGAATGAATAATAATAAATAAACGACAGCAAAAGCCAAGAATCCTGGAATTTCCCGCAGGCTCTGTAAGACGCCTATTTCAGCACCTGTGAAAGCCGCGCGTTCAATACTAAAATTGTTAAGCAAAGTCGTCCAAGTGGCAAAGCTCAGCGGCACTGCTGCAGCCATTAGCATCAATAGAATTTCAGGTTTGCGAATTTTCTCTAACATTAATTTATGAGAGGACGATGCTCTATTTTTTGCTCAACAGGATACTGTTTGGCAACATCCATAGTGTCATTGAGTACAGCATCGCCACGAACCAACCAGGCGTGGCCTTTGAAATCGGGTTTTTCCAGTGACAATCCCATTTTCAATTCGGAATCGATCTTGTGTTGCTTTAACTGCCATTTCAAAGCCAATGATTTGGGTAAACAGTTAGCATTAATTATGTGATAGCGAGATGCGAGTACAATCATACGCCGGGTTTTGCTGATGAGATTCTTTTGTGTTTCTGTTAAGGGATCATATTCAGTAGTCGGTTCATTAATTAGCCAGTCTTTCCAGCTCTTAAATGGAGTTAAGTCCATACGCACACGTATATACAACATCAAAAGCCAGCTTTTAACAAACAAAAGCCATTCCCCAGTTGATAGCTGTGATGCTGTTTTAAGTTTATGGATAAGCGAAGACATCGTAATTATTCTCAGCAGACATACAATGGTACTAAATAAATGCCGTAACTGAACAACTATTTTGGCTATTTCTAACTAGATTTATTCGCGTGGTTTGATAGCACATGAGATAATTGACTTTTTGAAGCAAGTGAATAGTTATATGTATGTAGCGAAAGAGCAAACTTCGTTTTCTTACGATGACATTATTACCTGTGGCAAGGGCGAACTGTTTGGCCCAGGCAATGCGCAGTTGCCGTTACCACCAATGCTGATGTTTGATCGAATTACCAATGTGTCCAAAGAAGGTGGAGCTCATGGTCGTGGAGTATTGAAAGCCGAATTGGATATCCGTCCTGATTTATGGTTTTTTGATTGTCATTTTGAGGGCGATCCCGTAATGCCGGGCTGCTTGGGATTAGATGCAATGTGGCAATTAGTTGGTTTTTATCTGGGTTGGCTGGGCGCTCCAGGCAAGGGCCGGGCATTGGGTGCTGGTGAAGTTAAATTTACCGGTCAGGTTATGCCACATGTACAAAAGTTGACTTATGAAATTAGTATCAAGCGTGTCATAATGAGAAAATTAGTCATGGGCGTTGCGGACGGTACTGTCGCAGCGGATGGTCAGCTCATTTATCAAGGTAAAGATTTAAAAGTGGGCTTGTTTACCCAGTCACAATTGTAGGGAGTTAAACATGCGTAGAGTAGTGGTTACCGGTTTTGGAATTATTTGCAGTATTGGCAACAACAAACGTGAAGTTAAGGAATCTTTACTAAAGGGCAAATCTGGAATCCAATTTGCGCCAGAATATGAAGAGAAGGGTTTTCGCAGCCATGTCTATGGCCCAATCGAGGTTGACTTAAGCTCAATTGATCGCAAGCAGCGTCGCTTCATGGGAGACGGGGTGGCCTATAACTATCTGGCCATGCAAGAAGCCATTGAAGATGCTGGTTTAGCCGAAGATCAGGTTTCTAATACTCGTACAGGTATTGTGATGGGTACCGGCGGTGGATCTTTTTCCAATATTGAAGATACTGTAGATATTTTCCGCGAACGAGGTCCTCGTAAAGTTGGGCCCTATATGGTTGCCAGGACTATGGCCAGTACTAACTCAGCAGTGTTAGCGACGGCATATAAGATTAAAGGGGTGAATTACAGTATGAGTTCCGCCTGTGCAACCAGTGCTCATTGCATTGGTCACGGTGCTGAACTGATTCAGCTTGATAAGCAAGACATTGTCTTTGCTGGTGGTGGCGAAGAATTAGATTGGACCTTTACAGTGATGTTTGATGCCATGGGAGCATTATCGAGTAAATATAACGACACACCAGAAAAAGCCTCACGTGCTTATGATGCTAATCGGGATGGTTTTGTGATTTCTGGTGGAGGTGGTGTCGTTATTTTGGAAGAATTGGAGCATGCACAAGCTCGTGGTGCCAAGATTTATGCGGAATTGACGGGTTATGGTGCGACATCGGACGGTCATGACATGGTTGCGCCATCAGGTGAAGGCGCGGTTCGCTGTATGAAAATTGCCATGGAAAGTGTTGATCAGCCGATTGACTATCTGAATACTCACGGAACCAGCACGCCTGCTGGTGATATTACTGAATTGAATGCGATAAGAGAAGTTTTTGGCGATCAAATGCCAGCAATTAGTTCTACCAAGTCTCTAACAGGCCATGCTTTGGGCGCAGCAGGTGTTAATGAAGCGATTTATTCGCTGATTATGATGGACGATGATTTTATTTGTGCTTCCGCTAATATCGAAACCATGGACGAAGATGCTAAATCCTCGCCAATCGTCACCGAGGTAAAAGAGAATGCCGGTTTAAACACTATTATGTCCAATAGTTTTGGCTTTGGTGGCACCAATGCGACTTTGGTGTTTACTAAAGTCTAGGCTACTTTTATTTTAGCCGCCTAATTAACTTAGTCATTATGGTTTCGTGCCTTACCTGTTCTTTTAATTGGGAGCACACATTTCCCGCATTTATTGCGGGATCTTGTAGAGACAGTTTACTGTATCAGGAAGATCCCGGCACAGGGCCGGGACAAGTCTAGCCTTTCACTTGTAGAAATCACGATGTCCACTCGTAGCGTTTCAATCTGGTTAATCATCTGCTGCCTGATGATTTACGTGATGATCTTGGTAGGTGGTATCACCCGATTGACCCAATCCGGTCTATCAATGGTGACCTGGGAGCCACTAATGGGTACTATTCCGCCGCTTAATCAGGATGATTGGCAGCAAATGTTTGATGCTTATAAGCAATTCCCGGAATATCAGCAAGTTAACAAGGGAATGAGCTTGACTGAGTTCAAAAGAATTTTTTGGTGGGAGTATATTCATAGGGTCTTAGGTCGATTAATAGGGTTAGTATTTTTACTGCCATTTTTATTTTTTGCCTATACAGAGCGTATCCCAAAATCAAAAATGCCTGCTTTTTGGGGTCTGTTTGCCCTAGGAGGATTACAAGGCCTAATGGGCTGGTATATGGTTAAAAGCGGCCTGGTTAACGATCCGCATGTTAGTCAATATCGATTGGTCGCACATTTATCATTGGCAGTGTTGATTTACAGTTTAATGTTCTGGTTATTACTGTCACATAATCAAATAAAAAAAGTACACACAGCCAGCTTCAGGCCCCGAGGCAGTCGTTTTATCAAATGGTTGCTTGCTTTAATCGCATTAATGATTATCAGCGGTGGGTTCATGGCCGGCACAAAGGCGGGGTTTATCTACAATACATTTCCTAAGATGGGCGAAACCTGGGTACCTGATTTATTATGGAGTTTATCGCCTTGGTGGAAGAATTTTTTTGAAAATACCGTTACAATCCAGTTTCAGCACAGAGTAACAGCCCTGATAACTTTAGCCGTTATTGTTTATTTTTATTTTTATATGCGGCGAACTCCACAATCAGCGGTGCAATTGGGTTTAAATCTTTTGCTAATTTTAGCGCTGGTTCAGGTCAGCTTAGGTATTCTTACGCTGGTTTTAAAAGTGCCTGTCATGATCGGGGTCATGCATCAGGGCGGGGCGGTTTTATTGTTAACGGCAGCAATATATACCGCTTTTCAAATAAATAAGAGTTAACGAAGGATGACAAGAATAGTACAGATTATTTTTGCACTCACTTTGCTACAAATAGCTGGTGTTGCAAAAGCCAACGAAGACTGGTCTTTAGAAGAGTTGATGCAAACCATGGGGGAAATTAATAGTTTCACGGCCGGTTTTGAGGAAATTAAAGATTTTGCTTTTTTTACCGATGCAGTCAAAGTCACTGGATCGTTAAGTTACACCAAACCCAGTTATTTAAAACGTGAAGTCACCTCACCCCACCAGGAGGTAACAATAATTGAGGATGACATCATTCGTATTGAACGTGAGCGAACAGGCGATAACGATAATACTCAGAAGCAACAATTGTCGATTGATGTACATCCGGCAGTTAGAACTTTAATCGAAAGTATTCGTGCTACTTTTGCTGGAGACATTGAGGTATTACAAAAATACTATCAGCTGACATTTGATGGTGATGAAAACGCATGGCACTTGGTTTTAGATCCACAGCAGGACCAAGTTGCTGAATATGTACGTCAGGTCGAAATATTTGGCTCAGGCCGCGAAGTCAATAAAATTATCACCATTGAAGCAGATGATAGTGAGTCCGAGATCACCATTGTCGATATAGTTTTCGACTAATAAAACATGACAAGCCGGCTGGAAATTTTCTATGCAGGCTTGTTATTGTTAGTTGTAGTTAGCGCTACAGTATTCGTTTTCAATCGATTCCACATGACCACTGACTTAGGTGCTTTTTTACCTAAAGGTGAATCTCGTGTTGATAGTTTAATGGTGGATCTGCTTGATAAGGGAGCGACTTCCAACCTGATGTTTATTGGAATCCGCAGTAATAATACTGAGCAAATCGTTGCTGCCAATCAAGCGCTGGCACAAAGGTTTTCTGATTCAAACCATATTCTTGCGGTTCACAACTCACCACAAGGTTTAACGCAGCCTCAACAACAGTTGATCCAACAGTATCGTTATTTATTGTCTGATCGGCTGGCCACGCAAACAATGACCGAGCAAGGGTTAAACGCAGCATTAGAGCAGAGAATGCAGGGCCTTACCTCACCTCTTGCATCATTAGAGAAAAGATTTATCCGTTTTGATCCAACCGGGGAAATTCTGCATATCATGCAGCAAATAATAAGCCAGGATAAGGATAAGTCTTCAGCATCTAGATTAATTGATGGTACTTGGCTGGCCCAATCCGGTCAGCGTGGTCTGATGATTTTGGAACTTAATGCTACTGCATTTGACTTAGATGGCTTATCTGATGCTTATGAATTCATTACCAAACAAATGGAAGCGCTCAAGCAGCAATACCAAGTCGAGTTTGATATTACCGGGCCTGGTGCTTTTGCGGTGTATAGCCGCGATGTGATTCGTGATGACGTCAAATTACTTAGCATTATGGCAACCACCGGAGTGGGTTTTTTTTTGTTGTTGGCGTTACGATCATTACCAATGTTGTTAATGGTGTTTGTGCCTCTTGCTTGTGGCATCATTTCGGCCATAGCCGCTATTCTTTTAGTATTCGGCAAGATTAACGGCATCACCTTGGCATTCGGCGTTACGCTGATTGGTGTGGCGATAGATTATCCTATTCATTTTTTTACCCACCTAAAAAATGGCAAAAACGACCCCTCTCAATCAAGTCTCAAATTAATCTGGCCAACGCTTCGCTTAGGTGTGTTTTCAACAGTGATTGCGTATGGTTCATTGTTATTTGCAGAAATGCGGGGTTTACAACAGCTTGGATTATTTACCATAACCGGGTTATTAGTGGCGGCCACGACCACAAGGTGGATTCTGCCTTTAATCCTCCCGCATAAGCTACCTTCAAATAAAGGTCTGTCAGGATTACATGATGCATTAGAGCGTGTTGCTTTACCGGCTTATAAAATAAGATGGTTGGTATTAGCAGCAACCATAGCCGCATTAGTTTATTTACTGTTAATAGATCGAACTATTGCTGATTACAACACCCGCTCGTTAAGCCCGATCAGTAAATCTCAGACAGCTTTAGATCGGGAGATTCGCGCAGAATTGGGTCATTGGTCAGGTGGAAATTTATTCCTGGTTACAGGTGACAATGACCAACAGGTTTTAGAGCGTCTTGAAGCATTGGAGCCTTTTTTAAGAGAATTGATTAACCAGCATAAAATCTCTGACTATGCTTCAGTTGCCTCATTTTTGCCTAGTGTCGAGCGGCAAACACAACGTCGTGAAGCTTTACCTGATGAAAACATTTTGGTTGCAAATTTAAATCAGGCATTAGAAGGTTTTCCATTCAAAAAAGGGTTATTTGACCAGTTTATCGCTGATGTAAAGCAAAGTAAGTTACTAGAGCCGATTACCATTTCACGCTTAAAGGAATATGACTTGGATGAAAAAGCCTCAGCATTGTTACATCAAAAAGATGATCAATGGTATGCGCCGATTTTACTTTATCGTGTGGTTAGTGAACAAGTTATTGCTGATGAATTAGACAGTGCTTATCCAGATCAAGATTGGATTAGTTTTATTAGCTTACAACACCAATCCAATAAAATAATGGAAAACGCGCTCAATAATATGATCAAGCTGATTACGATAGGCGGATTTTGTATCTATTTACTACTTGCTATTAGCTTTAGAGACTTTATTCGGCCATTTAAAATTATTTTACCAACTTTAATGGCGGTGGGGTTAACCGTATTTACTTTAGCATTTTCAGGTATTGCTCTAAATGTCTTCCATATAGTGTCACTGTTATTAGTGGTTGGTTTAGGGCTGGACTATTCACTGTTTTTTCATCGTCTTACTGATCATAAAGACGAGTGGTCATCGACTTTTAGAGCACTGTGGATGTGCTGTTTTTCTACAGTTTTAGTGTTTGGCATGTTGATTATTTCCAAGACCCCCCCGCTTCATGCTGTCGGTTTAACAGTGGCGATTGGGGCATTCTTGTGTTTAATTCTGGGGGCGATATTCGCCAGTCGCAGTTTGCGCCATCCGGAAGAAACATAAGTTTACAAATGCTTTTAAGGCATTGCTTTTACTCGCTATAATCAATCCCCATATATCGTTATAATCAACAATCGTTTTACAGACCGGAGGTAACCATGGGTCTTCTTGAGACAATTTTAAAAACTAACGACGGTGCCGCAGTGCGCGAAGCTGCCAGGCAAACGGGCCTAAGTGAAAAACAGGCTTTTGAAGGATTGCTCGATTTGATTCCTTCACTCTCTGAGGGTGTAAAGAAAAATACCAGCAACCAAGCAGGTCTGGAATCATTAATCGATGCGTTAGGATCAGGCAAGCACGAGCGTTATCTGGATGATGCTGGAAAGGTTAATCCCGACGAATATATTAAAGATGGCAATAGCATTCTTGGTCATATTTTAGGCAATAAAGATGCATCTCGTCAGGTTGCAGCGAATGCATCTAAAAAATCGGGTATCAGCTCAACCATTCTAAAAAAACTACTGCCCATAGCAGCGGGTTTATTTATGGCTTCATTATCAAAGAATTCACGTTCCAAGAACATGTTTGGCCAGGAAAAAGTCAGCAGCAACAATGCGGGTATACTCAGTAAAGGCTTGAGTATGTTTCTTGATTCAGACAATGACGGCTCAGTAGTGGACGATTTGCTTGGTATGGCCGCCAAGATGTTCTTTTAGGAATTTAAAAGATAATTATCCCTTCTTAAGATTAAGAGGGGATAATTTAAATTACTGCATATAACAAAAATCCAGCAAAAGCCAAACCCACTAACAGCCAGAGGCGAATAATAGAGTCGCCGGACTGTTCAAACCATTTGAGCAATTTATCAATCCGTTCTTTACCGATTATTGGGATTGCTATGGCGGCAATAATTGCGACATAGCCAAGAATTTTTATTGCTGCAGGGAACTTACTAAATGGTGCGATGGCAATGAGATGCAATCCCAGAATTAACCTGACAGCGATAGCTATAGGCATACCGGATTTGCTCTGCCAGACTGTATCAACCTGACTCATTAATTTTTTCGGGAATAACAGCCCATAAATGCAAGCTAATCCAATTAATAGCGCAAAGCCAATGACAATGATTTGAGTTAGCATCAGTTTTTTTGCTCGAATATTAAACGTTCATCTTGAACTTCTTTAATGCGAGCATCAATGCCCGCCTGATTATAATAACTATCACCGGCGTTGTTCTTGGCCTGATAAAAGTGATCCAATGATTTTTGATAATTGCCGCGCAAATAATAAAATTCACCCAAGGCTTTGTGTGACTCGAATGTGTTGCCCATTTCTCCATTAGCTCTTGCGTACAAGCGATAAAGAAACGAATTGTTTTTATCTCTTTGGATTAACTTACGTAATATTTTTTCGGATTGCTTGGCTTTGCCTGCTTTGAGCAGAATATCAGCATAATCAGTTTTAACCGCATCATTATTAGGATGTTTATCGACTGCGCTTTTTATAGTTTTAATCGATTCAGCAAAATTCCCCGCATTCGCTTCAATTTGAGCGAGTAAATTATCCAGATAAGGATTGTTGGGCTGTTCTTTGCGTAAACGCTGGGCGATTTTGCCAGCTGGTGGGAACTGCTTATCCTCCATCAAAGCATAAGCGTAACCGTATTCAACATACTTCATTAACGCTTGTGGTGTTTCATCTAACCGGGCTTTGAAATCGGCCACAACTTTATCGGTGCGTTTATTTTCAGCCAAGGCGCGAATTTTTTCCCGCATGTAATAATAATCCGGACTCGATGCCACCGGGCTGGTATTGTATTTTAATGCCCGATTTTCTGATTCACTGATACGGTTAATCGTAAGAGGGTGAGTGCGCAAGAATTCAGGCGCGTTGGTGTCCAGCAGCCGGGTTTTATCCTTAAGAATTTTGAAAAAATTCGGCATGCCATTGGGGTCGAAACCAGCATTAACCAGGATGCGCATACCAAAAGCATCTGCCTCACGTTCGAAGTCACGGGTGTAACTCAATTGATCACCAATCAGAGAGGCATTTGAGCTGACAATAGCCGCTGCTCCAGCCTGACCGCCGAGCAATATTCCACCGATAATTGCTGCCGCAGCAGGTACAGTGAGTTCTTTTTGCCGGGCAATCATCCGTGGTAAATGACGCTGAGTCACGTGCGTGATCTCATGGGCCATGACCCCGGCGAGTTCACTTTCAGTCTGGGTGCTAGCGATTAAGCCTGTATTTAGACTGATATAGCCACCAGGAATAGCAAAGGCATTAATATCGGGCCGGTCTATCAGGTAAAAATGAAATTCTTGATCAGGCAGATCACTACTTGTGAGCAATCTGTTTCCAAGGCGGGAGATGTAAGCGTCAATTTCGGGATCTACAACATAGGGAAATGCACGCCTGGCCTGGGTCATCAGGCGCTTACCCAAGCGCTTTTCCTGTATTGGCGAAATGACCGATGCCGAAGGGTCACCGAAATCCGGAAGATTAAAATCTGTGGTTTGCGCACTTAAGGCAAAAACCATGGAACTCATTATGCCGACGATTAGCTGTTTAAACATCTTTGTATTGTAAGGCGAAGCTAAAAATGCCAGCATAACTGAGACTGTCTGAAGGCGCAATGAACTTTGCAAATGGCTTGGATTATGGTCAACAGCCCTTAAATATTAACAGTTATAATTATTCTTTTTCGTTCCCAACTAGATATAACGTGGATCAAGCAAACCAAAACAACCAGCAAGGGTTTGATGCAGAAATAGATGCATCGGATTTATTCTGTCCATTACCGGTTTTACGAGCTAAACAGGCATTAGATCAAATGTCTGCCGATGCTGTATTGAAGCTGATCGCAACCGATCCAGCTACAGAAAAAGATATTGAGGTCTTTGTTGATCAAGCTGGCTATGAACTTATTGATAATGAGCATGAAAATGACACGTTCATATTTTACATCCAAAAAACAACGATATAAGCGAGCTTGTTTTGACTGACCAGCAAAAGAAATTCGTAATTCTGGTAGGTGCCAGCCCTTATACACATCAAGCAGCAGATAGCGCGCTTGCTTTTGCCAAAGCCGCCATCAAAAAAGGCCATTTTATTGAACAGGTTTTTTTCTATTTCGATGGTGTTTATGTGGCCTCCAATTTTGCAGCTCCCGAGCAATCCGAGCGTAAAATCACATCTGCCTGGTCTGAATTTGCACAACAAAATGGATTAGACTTGGTTGTATGTAGCAACTCAGCATTAAAACGAGGCATGTTAGATCAACAACATGCACAAGCAGTAGGAAAGCCAGGCGACAATATCAATACAGCGTTTGTATTGGCAGGGTTGGGCCAATTCGTTGAAGCAACGATCGAGGCTGATCGAGTGATTACTTTTACAGCTTAATCATGGCCAAGCGCATTTTATTCATTAACCGACAGCCACCGCATGGTAGTCATTTAGCTAAAGAACAGTTGCAGATGGCAATGGTGTTCGGGGCTTTTGAACAACAAGTTTCGATGTTATTCATGGACGAGGGTGTTTTTTCGTTAATAGCCGATCAGCAAACCGGTGCAATAGGTTTTGAGGATTTTTCTAAGACTTATCGTTCTTTAGATAAATATTACGACATCAAAGAGGTATATATAGATCAACAGTCTTTAACAGCACGTAACCTAGATGTCGAGAAGCTAATAATTCCTGTTCAACTCGTCGATCAGGCTCAAATCGATGTATTGATGCGAAATCAGGATTTTATTTTATCCGTCTGAATGAAAACCATACTACACATTATTAACAAATCATCATTGCGTTGCCAGTCTGTGAGCCAGCTGCAGACGTTAACATCACCTCAGGATGGCGTCTTATTCATAGAGGATGGTATTTATAATGCTGTTGATACTGACACAAACAAAGCGGTTCTGGCGATGATCAAAGGTGATGTAAGTGTGTTGGTGGCAGACCTTAAAGCCAGAGGCTATCAGCAACAAGATTTAATCAATGGTGTTCGAGCGCTGGGCTACGATGAATTTATCGATTTAACACTCGACTACGATATAGTGCGGAGTTGGTAATGGATTACATTGAAGTCGATGGCATTCGAATCGAGACCGATCCGGAAGGTTATCTATTAAATCGTAATGATTGGTCTGAAACAGTTTGCGAATACATGGCGAGACAGGATCATTGTAAATTAACCCAGACTCATTGGGACATTATTCATTTTTTAAGAAACTATTACGAAGAATATAACCATTCGCCGGCCATGCGAATATTCATCAAAGCTCTAAGAGAGGTGATTGGTCCAGAAGCGGCCAACAGTCAAAATCTTTACGAGTTATTTCCATATGGTCCAGCCAAGCAGGCAACACGTTATGCAGGGTTGCCTAAGCCAGCGCATTGTATCTAGAGGAGGCGATGACCAATGAGAATTATTCATAGCCGACACTGAAAATTCCCTTACTTCTATTTCAAGTTTGTTTGCCAGATATAGCTTTGTGGCTATCTTTCATGTTGGGTAAATATTTTGGAATTTCAGCAAACTGATAATATTTTCTTATAAATACGCCGTTTCTGAAATAAAAGATTTAGGGCAGATCAGAGGCTGACTCAATATTTACAAATTTTTATATTTTTAAAAATTTTTGAAGTAAGCATTGAGTGAATCAAGTATAAATCTCTATCAAGTTTAGGTAAGTGATCGTCAATCTTGCCCAGATATTTACAGTCAAAATTCTATAACCGGAGCATAGGATATGAAAAAAATACTCATTAGCATGATTTTAATATTAACTTCGCATACTGCTATAGCACAGACAATAACGTCAACTGTGACCAGTGTATATACAGAAGGGGGGTCTCATCGATTTACTTTACATGATGATGATGGTTGTTTAACTGGTACGGCAATTGAATTTTTATTTGCGACTAACTCTACAGGCCCTAATTTTAATGCCGAACTACAAGCTAGTTATGCCGTACTTCTTTCTTCGTTTCACGCACAAACACCGGTTGAAATCGAACCACAGGCTAATCAATGCTTTGATCCCACTAGAACATATGTTCGTATTAATTGGATAAAAGCCGTATTGGTTGATCAATAGTGACTGTTATCACAAAAGCGGCAGAAGATTCGATGAGTCAGCCTTTGTGTTCGAAAAGCAATCTAATCTAATGAGAAATAATTTATGAGTTATTTTTTAAGAAAGGTCCGCGCGCTACTTTTTTGTTTGGTTCTATTTCCCGTAACATTACTAGCACAAATTACCGTACCTTATTTTGATATTGATATACCAATATGTGTAGAAAAACGCGGTTCTCAAATCGAAGAACCGAAACTTTTTCTATCATTTACTCAGTTTTTTGAGGGGTCACCACAGGTTATTTCCGGTCATGGTACACTAGGGCTGACTTCTCAGAGTTTCACTGTCAACCAGTTTTCAATCTCTCCTCCTCCAAATACATATTCAGTTTTTGGCAGACATCCAGCTCAAAATAAACTCTATGGTTTTTATTGGGATGCACTAAGCAATAGTAACAATCAAATTAGGACATTCTATTCTTTAGACCTAAATGCAAATAACTTAACAGATTTAGCAGATGTAGACCTTCCAGCATATAATAATCTAGCTAATCCGGATCCGGCTGGCGCAACCGTAATCAATAACGAGTTGTGGGTACAAATTGCAAATACGCCAGGTAAGGATGATAATGACGGGCAGATGTATATTTTTGATCTTAATAATCCAACAGCCACGCCAACTTTACTTCAAGATAATAATAACCCTGCCTCAGGATATATATTCGAGGATGATGCTCCGGGCTTAGGTGACATAGTTGTAGATCCAGACACAATCAATAACCCAACGGCCTTGGTTTTTTTCAGGTTTGTTGGAGATACTATTTATAAGTTTGTTTATAACAGAACCACCAATACTGTGGTTTCAAAAACACTTCACTATACGTTCCCTGAACCCTCTGTCGATGGTGCACTTGGGTTAATAGAATATCCCTGTGGGGATAAATTATATCTTCTCAGTAGGCCGAATTTTGATGAGAACTCGAGTATGTTAATTGAAGTTGATAAAATTACAGGTGATGGTAAAGAACTATTTACCCTTAATATTCCGCAAGTCACCACGAATACACCTCTCGGTAGCACATGGAATGATAGTTCCGTGTCATTATCCCCTGTTTTTGAATAACGTTATTTTTGAGACTCGAGAATGACATAAAGTCATTTGTATTTAATTGACTCCGTATTAAGTATTCAACCAAAGGTTTAATAAAAAAGTATTAACCTGGCCGGTTTTGATTAACCAGATCACGAAGATCAGCACAAAAATGCTGAAAATTATTCGTAAAAAGGTAAACAATTTTTGAACTTGATGCATGGCGGGAGTATCGCTAAATCAAGCTTAATAAGGAATTAATAAATCGTGAACGGTTGTTAAATCTTGATTAACTCAATTTTATTATCGTTCGCGTAAGCGACAGAATACCACGGGTTAGCCTGTGGATGAATGAGTGTATATAGATTGAACATCGCTGGTTTAATAAGGTGCGATGTTGATCGGATCAGCCTGAAAGGCTGTAACGGTACGCACCCCGGGTATACCCGGGGGAATCTAATTCAACCCAAAAAGCTTAGTGAATTAATCAAGTTTCAAAAGCCAAGGCTCATAGGTGAAAAATTCACAAATGCTTTTACCTGCATTGCCGTGTGATTGGAATCATGTACAATCTGCCTACGAATAGCGTACAAAATGATAGAAAAAAGAGTGTGATAGAGCATTAACAGCGTGATTAACATAAATCAACAATGCATAAAAATCAAAGATGGATATCGACCCAATGTAGGTATTATTTTAAGTAATAATACGGGTCGAGTTTTGTGGGCGAGGCGAACCAAACATGATGGCTGGCAGTTTCCTCAGGGTGGTATTGAACCTAAGGAAACCGTTCTAGAGGCCGCGTTTCGAGAACTTGAAGAAGAAATTGGCGTGGCTGCACATCAAGTAGAGCATATTGGCAATACGGCTAATTGGCTGCACTATGATTTGCCACGACGTTTCAGGGCCAATCATTTCAGGCGTAACCCGATCAAAGGTCAAAAACAAATCTGGTTTTTGTTTAAGTTTCTAGGTCAGGATCGTGATGTTTGTCTTGATGCTTGTAGTCAGCCTGAATTCGATAAATGGAAATGGGTGGATTATTGGGAGCCCGCTAGCAATATTGTCGCGTTCAAACGTAATGTTTATAAAAAAGCGCTGGGAGAGCTTGAGCCCTTTTTGAGTTACTTAAAGTAGTAGCCAGTGATTTGTGTGGTTTAATAATTTTAGATTCATATTCGTCCTGACTGCTACTGTATTACTGTCGGCCTGTGCCGGTCGCTTGGGAAATATTAATGACGCATGTGACTTACTGGAAAATAAGCGTGGCTGGTATAAAGAGGTAAATAAAGCCAGTGTCGAATGGCAAGTGCCAAAGGCTACAATTCTCGCTTTTATTCATCAGGAATCGAAATTCAAGGCAAATGCTAAGCCGCCTAGAAAACGATTGTTTGGAATCATCCCGACTTTTAGACCTTCGACGGCATATGGATACCCGCAAGCATTAGATACAACCTGGCGTGAATACCGTAAGGCAACTAACAGTTTTTTGGCTGAGCGAGACGATTTTGCCGATGCCACAGATTTTATTGGTTGGTATATCAATGGCTCTAAAATCAAACTTGCTTTGCCTGTGGAAGATGTAAGAGGGCACTATTTGGCTTATCATGAAGGCCGGGGTGGTTATTCTAGAGGTGCCTATCAAAACAAGGGTTGGCTTTTAGCTGTCGCTAATAAAGTGCAAAATCGTGCGGCAATTTATTCCTCACAGCTAGCTCAATGTGAAGACAAACTCAGCCGCAATCGTTGGTTAATTTTCTGATTTTTTCGATTAAATTCGTGGTAGAACGTTCAAACTTAAATGGAATGCTTTTGACCTCACCACCGGCTGCCCAAACCACATCATTGCCGACGATATCTTCTACTGCCCAGTCACCGCCTTTTACCAGTATATCGGGAACTAGTTGCTTAATTAATTCAAAAGGTGTGTCTTTATCAAAAGCGATAACGTAATCTACTGCTTCAAGTGCGGCTAGCACAGCCAGCCGATCTTCAAGTGAATTAATCGGTCTTTCCGGAGATTTGTTTTGCCGGCGCACAGAATCGTCACTATTGACACCAACGACAAGGCTCTCACCTAGAGTTTTAGCGCGCTGTAAGTAATCTACATGGCCACGGTGGAGAATATCAAAACAGCCGTTAGTAAAGACTAACGGCCGTTTTAAATCTAAACTGTTTGCCAGCTCACTGGCAGTTGTAATTTTACTCGTCGTCAATATATTCAAATACTTTAACAACTCGCTCAACACCAGTAACGGTGCGGGCAGCTTGAGCAGCACTATCGCCTTCAATACGCGAAACCAGTCCCATTAAATAAACGATGCTGGATTCAGTAACGACCTTGATTCGTGTGGCATCAAGATTATCAGCATCAAATAACCTAACCTTAACCTTACTTGTTATCCAGGCGTCATTAGAGCGGCTTGGCAAGCTGGATTTGCCAGAAATCTTTACTTCGTTCACAACTTGGCGAACCTGAGCGATATCCTGGACGATATCAACAGCAAGTGTGCGTTGTTCAGCTTGAGGTGCTTCACCAGTCAATAACGCAACACCATTCATGCTGGTGACATTGAAATGAGTTGTTCCCTTAAGGTCAGGATTAGTGAGCAATTCATATTTAGCTTTAGCTTCAATTAGCCCATCATCAATGTAACTGCCTGTTGTGCGTCGGTCTCTGACGATATCAATTGCAGTAACAGCGGCAGCAGTTGCGGCAACAAAGGTACAGCCGCTCATGACAGCGGTGAACGAAGACGCCACTAACACTGTGGCTATTATAGTTTTTAAGGATTTGGACTTTATCATTGTAGAAAGTTACTCCTAATTTGAAAAATGTTGATCAATAATTTCACAAAAGCAGTGTATGACTAAACCATGCACTTCCTGAATTCTTGCTGTTACAGCCGATGGCACGCATATATTGATGTCATCGGGCTGAATTATGCCTGAAAGTTTGCCGCCACCGTTACCGCTTAATGCAATGATTCGCATTTGTTTTTCATGGGCCGCATCAATGGCTTTTAAAACATTGCCGGAATTACCCGAGGTGGTGATTGCTAATAACAAATCACCCGGGTTTCCCAGTGCCGTGACTTGTTTGGAAAAAATCTGGTCAAAGTCATAGTCATTGCCGATAGCTGTGATAGTGCCCACATCGCCAGCGAGTGTGATTGCAGGCAAGGGCCGTCGTTCGACCACAAAGCGATTCAATAACTCGCCACTAAAATGCATAGCATCACTGGCTGATCCACCGTTACCGCAAACCAGTATTTTGTTGCCAGCGACAAGTGCATCTACCATTAATTCAGATGCTGCTTGGATTGAAGGCGTCAAAGAGTCAGCACTGTTTTGAAGGGTATGAATGCTGTCGTCAAATATTTGACTAACGGTATTATCTGACACCTGATTCATGTTTGGACGTAAAACGCGTCTTTAATCCAGTTGATTTTATGGTCGGGTATTGTACCGTGTATCGCCACAATGTCGAATCTACACGGGCACTGATTTAACATTTTTTTCTGTGAAAGAAAATATTGTGCCGATTTGATAATTTTTTTCTGCTTGAGAGTAGTGACAGTCTCTTGTGCTAATCCAAAATCCTTAGACTTTCGGTAGCGTACTTCAACAAAAACCAAGACCTGTTTGTGTCGCATAATCAAATCAATTTCACCATAGAGGCAACTATAATTTTTTTCAATCAGCTGTAACCCTTGCTGACAAAGATATTGACGGCTGATGTTTTCGGCTTCGCGCCCAACAAGCAGATGCGGGGCAGTTATTTTTTTGAGCCAATCCATGGCGGTTTTATGATTTTAGTTAACGGGTTCAGGCGTTCCTTCAACAAATTGGACTAAAGGACGCGTAATACGGAAGCGATTACCTAGTAGTTGTATATTTCCGGTTACCCCTTTAATTGAAGCCCCAGGCTGTTGCATAAACTGCACAAGTCTTGCTGCCAAAGCATAAGCATCGACTCCAAAAGCGAAATAACGGTCTAAAGAATTAGACGATTCCAATCTATCTGCTGCTAATTGTTGCTTTTTGAACTGAGCGTTAGAAAAACCTTTAATCATCCAGGGCATATCGGTAAAAATGACATTGTCCAAAACAAAATCCCGGGTTGGATCGGATTGGCCAGAATAAATCGAGGAAGTAGCAAAAATTGCAGTGTTCGGACGGCGATCACTAATCACTTGGCTGAGTAAGCGCCCTTGTTGAGCATTGGAAGCCAAAAAGATAATGTCGGGTGAAGCACTGGATAATAAACGATCCACAGGTGTGACTGCTTCATATAACTCATTATCATAAGCCACTGAAGTAGCGATACTGCCTCCTAGTTGCTGCCAACGAGTTACAAAAGCATTATTTAGTCGTTTTCCACGCCCTGATTCGGGGTAAAGCACCGCAGCTCGGTTATAACCACGGTTATACGCGAGGTTAGCTATCGCGTCGGCTTCATGTTCGGGGTCCAAAGAAAACATAAAAGTTTCAGGAGTTAATACCGTATCTTCTGTAATATCGACGCTGCCGAGTAATATTGTTGGTTTGACGATATCAGTTTCTTGAGCTAATCGGTTTGCAGCAGCTTTACCTAGAGGTCCAACTACGATTTGTGCTCCCTGTGCAATAGCTTGCTGATATTTTGCTGAGATTTGATCCAGACTAGAACCTGTATCATAAACTCGGATACGCTGGTCCTTGGCTGCAGCGGCAGCTCCAAAACCATCGCGTATAGTTTCGGCTATTTCTTGATAGGGAGAGTTTAAAGGTAAGAGCAAGGCAATTGAGTAATTAGTACGTATACCGGTTTCGTCTAGTTCTGTTGCCAGTGTTTCCCCCAATTGTTGGTGAATTTCCGCCGCCGGATGATCCTGGTAAGCATTTTGCCAAAGAATAAGCGATTGTTGCCAAATCGCAGGCGGCGTCAACTCGCGTTTTTTTTCAATAATGCCTAGTTCAATCCAACCCAGTTCAATTTCACGACCGGTTTGCTGACGGAATTGATAGAGTTTTTCTAGACTTTGTTCATTAACTAATGCCCGGATATCTTGCAGATGTTGCTGCCTTTGCGTTTCATCCAATGATCCTAACTGCAGGTTCATCACTTCCAGTAATGGTAGAAAATCCCCTTTTTTCTCTAACAATTTGCTCTCAGCTAACAAAATCCAGTTATTAAAAACAGGATCTTTACTCTTAAAAGCTTGTAGGCGTTCAATAATTTGTTCGGCTTGTTGGAGATTGTTTTGTTCAATTGCTAGTGCAGCGTATAAAGCTTCCTTACGGAGTTGCAGGATTTGTGGTAGTTTTTGTTGATTGGTTTGCTCTAGAAGAGCACTGGCCTTGAGTAGTTCGCCCCGATCCAGATAGGCGCTCACCGCATAGAGCAGTAATTCTTCTTTTTCCGGGTGAGGCTTGGTAGCAGCACTTTGTACCAATTGCTCGGCACTGAGCTGATTCGATTGCTCTGCAATTGTACCGTCTGATTGAATTGGCGTAGTCGTATCAGTTTGTGTTTCAGAAGGCTTGTCCTCAGCGTCTGCCCAGGTACCATCTTGTAGCTCTAGTGAAGCGCAACCGGCCAGTATTGAAATTATGGCTAGTACCCCAAAACAGCGACAGACATTAGTTTTTGCTTGTATCATTATTCGAGTTTAATTCTTCGAAACACAGAGTATAGTCATTGAGTCGTGTATTAGGCAAACCTGGAATGTTATATATTGTTGCAACTCCAATAGGTAATCTGGCCGATATTACAGATCGTGCCAAACTAACCTTGTCTGAGGTGGATTTAATTGCCGCAGAAGATACCCGCCATAGTGGGCAGTTGCTGCGTACATTAGGCATCCACAAGCCGTTGATTTCATTGCATGAACATAATGAGGCAGCTCTCTGTGACCGTTTGATCCAACGCATCAAAAATGGCGAAAAAATTGCACTAATATCTGATGCTGGAACGCCGTTAATTAGCGATCCAGGTTATAAACTGGTTGACCTTGCGCATCAGTATCAAATTAAGGTGGTGCCCATACCGGGTGTCAGTGCAGTTATGGCAGCAATAAGTGTGGCTGGTATTAGCACAGCCGACTATCGCTTCATTGGCTTTTTACCGGCTAAAACAAGGCAACGGCAAGCCAGGTTGAATAAGCTGGTCAATGATCCATCGACACTGGTCTTATTCGAATCACCTCATCGAATTTTGGCCACTCTTACTGATTGTGTAACTATCTTAGGTTCACAGCGTTTAGCCTGTTATTGCCGCGAGCTAACCAAGAAATTTGAGACTATTCAGCGTGCTACTCTGGCTGAAATCCAGCAGTTTGTTGATGCCGATGAAAACCAGCAACGTGGAGAAATTGTTTTGGTGATAAGTGGAAATTCATCAAATTCAGAACAAACTGAACAGTTCGATTATCAAAATTTACTCAAATCCATGCTGGACCATATGTCGGTCAAAGATGCTGCAGCAATCTTGGCGAAAACTACCGGTCAGTCACGAAAATATTTTTATGAAATGGGTGTAGAGTTAAAAAACAATTGATTTTATTGAGGTTTTTCACTTAGAGCTGGTCTAGCTAACAACTATGCCTTAAAATTAGTATTGGAGTTGGTCAGGCAATCGCCCAGCATCTTATTTAGTGGTTTGAAAGAGATTACAAAAACTCTTGAGTGAGTGTAAGCAACGCGTAAAGACAATTAAATAAGGTGCTGGGAGGAAAGTCCGGGCTCCACGGGTCAGGATGCCAGGTAACGCCTGGGCGGCGTGAGCCGACGGCCAGTGCAACAGAAAATATACCGCCCAGCACCTTATTTAGTGGTTTGAAAGAGATTACAAAAACTCTTGAGTGAATGTAAACAACGTGTATAAACAATTAAATAAGGTGCTGGGTAAGGGTGAAATGGTGCGGTAAGAGCGCACCGCACTGCTGGTAACAGTAGTGGCACGGTAAACCCCATCCGGAGCAAGACCAAATAGGAATCCAGCGAGATTTAATGCTCGCATGTGTGATCCGCACAGGATTCGGGTAGGTTGCTAGAGTTTTATGGTGACATAAAACCCAGATGAATGATTGCCCATGACAGAACCCGGCTTATCGACCAACTCCACATTATTTTGAAAATTTTTTGAAAATTACAAAATCTTTATTATTTTCTCATCTTTTCCAATATCAAAAATCGAACAATTTTATTTATCAAAAAGTAAGCTTTTTTTCCTCATAATTCACTTTAACTTTTGTTCGTGGCAAATGTCCAAATTTGCGCTAATTACTTAATTTTAAATCAAAAATTCTAAGACTTAGTGGTGAAATTTGCTTGACCACTGGGGTTTTGATCACTATAGTGTCGATATGTGGGAAATTGTGGGAATAAATGGAATAAAACAAGCAAAAAGAGATAATGTTTAGAGGTGTAAATAATATAAATCTGGATGCCAAAGGCCGCATGGCAATACCAACCAGATACCGAGAGCCGCTAATTGAGAATCACAACGGTTCGTTAGTGATTACTGTTAATCACAGTGAGCGTTGTTTGTGGATTTTGCCGATAGAAGAGTGGTTGGTGCTGGAACGTAAAGTTGCCGCCTTGCCTAACATGAATAGCCAAAATGCACGGTTGCAACGTATTTTGATTGGTCATGCTACCGAAGTGGATATGGATAAAAGTGGCAGGGTGCTTGTTCCACCCCCCTTAAGAGAATTCGCCAACCTGGATAAACAGGTGGTCTTAATTGGACAAGTTAATAAATTTGAACTCTGGAGTGAGTCAATCTGGAATGAAAAACGAGATCAATGGCTGGCAGAAGATTTTTCTGATAATGCGCTACCCATTGATCTGGAATCTCTGTCGCTTTAATGATTAATGACAGATTCCGAGCATGAACCCGTTTTGGTAAATGAAGTGATAACAGCACTTAAGCTACAACCTGATGGTTTTTACTTAGATGCGACATTCGGTCGAGGGGGTCATTCCCGCCAAATCCTGAAACAACTGAGTCAGTTAGGCCGTGTAATTGGTTTGGATAAAGATCAGGCGGCGATTGATCATGCCAGGGAATATCTAGAAGATGATTCACGATTTCGTAGTTACAAATCATCGTTTGCTAAGTTGGATCAAGTTTTATCACAAGCCTCGTGCGATAAAAAACTCGATGGCATGTTATTTGATTTTGGCGTGTCCTCGCCCCAGCTGGATCAGGCAGAGCGTGGTTTCAGTTTTCTTAAAGACGGCCCGCTGGATATGCGCATGGATCAATCAGCTGAGCTAACTGCAGCAATATGGCTGGCTCAGGCCGAGGAATCTGAACTACGAAAAGTGTTCAAACAGTATGGCGAGGAACGGTTTGCGTCTCGTATTGCCAGGGCAATTGTTAATCAGCGTGCTACTGAGCCTTTAGAGACCACCATCCAATTAGCGGATCTAATAAAAAAGGTTGTTCCCATCAAGGAATTTGATAAACATCCGGCAACTCGGGTATTTCAGGCCATTCGCATTAGTATTAATAAAGAACTTGAAGAAATCGCAGTGGCTTTGCCGCAAGCACTAAAGTGGTTAAAAACAGGCGGCCGCTTGGCAGTGATTAGTTTCCATTCCCTGGAAGATCGAATTGTAAAGCAGTTTTTCAAAAATCAGGCCAAGGGGGATGATTACCCGCAAGATCTTCCAATTACTGCCGATATGCTCAATCCAAGGCTAAAAATAATCGGCAAACCAATCAGGCCGACCCAGGCTGAGATTGATGTAAATCCACGTTCGCGTAGTGCCATTCTCAGAGTGGCTGAAAAAATAGGTGAAAAGATATGAACCGGGCCCTGTTATTGATGGGTTTGATTTTACTAATCAGCGCTTTGACTGTGATCTATGTGCGTCACCTTAATCGGACAGTCTTCGTCCAGCAGCAAGCCGTTCATGATCAACGCGACGAGCTTAATATTGAGTGGAGTAAGTTGCTATTGGAGCAAGCAACCTGGTCAGTACTCAGGATTGAAAACAAGGCTCGCAAAGAGTTGGAACTAAAAGTACCAACGCTAGAGCAAACCCAGTTTGTGTGGACTGGAGAAGAGCGTGATGGATAACCTGAACCGCCGCGTCTACACTGAGCACTGGCGTTACAGCCTTGTAGTTTTTTGCTTAATGTTGGCATTTGTATTACTGGGTGCACGCGCGTTTTATTTGCAAGTCCTGGGTAAGGATTATTTGCAAGCGCAAGGCCAAGCGCGTTATGTCCGTGATGTTACCGTTAAAGCTAATCGTGGCAGAATTTTGGACCGTAACGGCCAGACCTTGGCTGTTAGCACGCCAGTCGATTCAGTTTGGGCTAACCCCCAAGAGTTTGGCAATGCTGCTGAACGTTGGTCGGAATTAGCTGAAGAATTAGGTATTAAGCTCAAAACAATTGAGGAAAAATTCGAGAAATATAAAAACAAAGAATTTATGTACTTAAAGCGTCATTTGGCCCCTGCCGATGCACAAAAGATCATGGAAATGGAGATCACAGGTGTAAATCTGCAACGCGAATACAAACGCTTTTACCCTGCTGGCCCGGTAGCCGCTCATGTAATAGGATTTACTAATATTGATGAGCAAGGTCAGGAGGGTATAGAGCTTGCTTACGACAAGCATTTGACTGGCAAAGATGGTCGTAAATTAATTTTGCGTGATCGTGTTGGTAATGTGGTTGAAAACATCGAGAGTATTGAACCAGCGATTGATGGCAAGGATTTACATCTTAGTATAGATGCCCGTATCCAGCATCTTTCCCAGCGTTATTTGAAGGCAGCTGTTGTTGAGCATAAGGCAGAAGCGGGTACGGCGATTGTGCTGGATGCACAAACTGGCGAAATTCTGGCGATGGTTAATGAACCAAGTTTCAATCCCAATAACCGTAAGGACTTTGATAGCGAAAAATTCCGTAATCGAGCTGTCACTGACATGCTTGAACCTGGTTCGACCACCAAGCCTTTTACTGTGGCTATGGGCCTGCAAAGTGGGCGTTTTCATCCGGATACATTAATCGATACCACACCTGGCTACATGACAGTAGGTAGACGTACGATCAAAGATACCCATAACTACGGATTGATTGATGTCTCAAAAGTAGTGATCAAATCCAGTAACGTTGGCGTCACCAAGATTGCGATGAGTTTTCCAGTGGAAAAATTCCGCAGTTTATTAGCAGATCTAGGCTATGGTAGTTCAACGCGAGTAGGTTTGCCAGGCGAGATTAACGGTATTTTGCCAGATCGTAAAAAATGGCGGCCGATTGAGCATGCGACTTTATCTTATGGTTATGGATTCTCAGTGACACCAGTGCAGATTGCTCGTGCTTATACGGTGCTTGCAACTGATGGACGTCGTTTACCGGTAAGCATTCTTAAGCAGGAAAAAGCCCCTGACGGTGACCAAGTGATTGCTCCTGAAGTGGTCTCCCAACTTCGAAGCATGATGAAAAAAGTGGTGTCGACAGAAGGCACAGCAAGACGTGCAGCAATGGATAAGTACTCGGCCGCAGGCAAGACCGGTACGGCTCATAAATTAATTAACGGGCGTTATGCGGAAGAGCGTTATACCTCAGCGTTTGCAGGTTTTGCACCCGCTGATGATCCGCGTTTAATTATGGTTGTTGTAGTCGATGATCCACGTGGTGAACATTATTATGGGGGCCGGGTTGCAGCACCAGTGTTTCGTAATGTGATGGCGGAATCACTGCGTTTAATGAATGTGCCGCCTGACAAAATCGAACTGACTGCAGACAGCGCTAAAAATCAGGAACAAAAGTCATGATGGCTAATGTTCATGTGCGTGATCTAGTGCAAGGTATTGATGTTGCCAATATAAAGCTGCCAGATATCTCAATCAATAATGTAGTGCTGGATAGCCGTAGAGTTCAAAAAGACGATGTCTTTGTTGCACTGCGGGGAGATAGCACAGATGGAAGCAGGTTCATTGATTCAGCTATAGATAACGGGGCCAGTGTAATTTTGATTGATGCTGAGTTAGCAGAAAAAGCTACTGCAGTTGTTCCATTAATCGAAATTAATCAACTCAAGCAACATTTGCCTCGAATAGCTGATAACTGTTATGGCGATCCTTCGTCAACCATGACATTGGTTGCCGTGACTGGTACCAACGGTAAAACCACTTGTGCACATTTAATCGCCCAGGCATTAGAAAAACTCAGCCTTACGAGTGCTGTGATCGGTACCGCCGGGCAAGGGCTGGTTCACGACCTCACAGCAAGCTCCTTGACCACACCGGATGTGTTTGAATTACGCAAACTGCTGGCTGAATTTAGAAATAAAAATGTTGAGGCCGTCGCATTTGAGGCTTCTTCGCATGGGCTTGAGCAAGGCCGGCTTGATGGTTTGAAGATTGATTTGGCCGTATTTACCAACTTGTCACATGACCATCTTGACTATCATGCAAATTTCACAGACTACGCCAACGCAAAGTTGAAGTTATTTCAATTTGAGTCATTGAGCAATGCAGTGATGAATGCTGACCATCCGCTAGTTGAAAATTTTGTTAATCGAACTAATGCTAAGCGTGCCTGGTTTTATGGTCAGGCTGAAGACGCTGATGTGCGTTTGCTGAAATCGCAGACGCTTGCCAATGGTCTGAGATTAGAAATCCAGTCCCAAAACGGTGTCAATACATTCACCAGTAAATTGATCGGAAGAATCAATATCGAAAATTTATTAGCGGTATTTACCACATTGCTGGCCTATGGTTTTAACGAAGAAAAAATTAGTAGTGTGATGCCCAAACTTGAATCGGTCCCCGGCAGGATGGAAGTTTTTGGTGGTGACAATAAACCGATGGTGATTGTTGATTATGCTCACACCCCAGATGCGCTAGAAAAAGCCTTGTTATCGCTAAAAGATCACGTGCATGAAAAACTCTATTGTGTGTTTGGTTGTGGCGGGGATCGTGACAAAGATAAGCGGCCTAAAATGGGGCAAGCATCTGAAGAACATGCCGATGTGACGGTTGTTACTGATGACAATCCGAGACATGAGCAATCTGAAAATATTATTGCAGATATTCTGGCTGGTATGACTACGCGGCCTAAGGTGATTAGTGATCGGCCTCAGGCAGTACACTGGGCGATTAATCAAGCAAGACCTGGTGATTTAGTCTTAATCGCTGGCAAAGGACATGAAACGACACAGCAGATTGGTGACCAATATCTTCAAATGTCCGATCGAGTGCTAGTGACACAAGCTTTGGAGTCGTGGACGTGATGTCATTGCTGGAAGCCGCACAAGTCACTAATGGAGAACTGCAAGGGGATGATGTCGCTTTCATTGGCGTCTCTACCGATAGCCGTAATATTTCGGCCGGTGAGTTGTTTGTAGCACTGAGCGGAGAAAATTTTAATGGCCACGAATTTGTCTCAACTGCCTTTGAAAAAGGTGCAGCTGCTACATTGGTCAGTGAAAAAGTTGATACACAGCGGCCTTGTCTAAAGGTTGAAAATACACTGACCGGCCTACAGCAGTTGGCGGCATCATGGCGCAATCGTTTTGAGTTACCTGTAATTGGTGTGACCGGTAGTAATGGCAAAACCACCGTTAAAGAGCTAATCGGTGCAATTCTAGATTCAGCTTATGATGAAGTTTTAGTCACTCAGGGCAATTTGAACAATCATATCGGTGTGCCATTAACACTGTTGAGGCTGAATAAACATCATCAAGCTGCCGTGGTTGAAATGGGTATGAACCATGCTGGTGAGATTTCGTTATTAACACAGCTTGCCAGACCGTCAGTTGCATTAGTCAATAATGCTATGCTGGCACATGTCGAGGCTTTTAATAATGTTACTGAAGTAGCTAAAGCCAAAGGTGAGATTTTTGAAGGACTTAGCGAGGATGGTGTCGCTGTATTAAACGCTGATGATGAAAATTATCCACTTTGGAAAGCGCTAGTTGGTGAGCGTGATTATATCGATTTCAGTTTGAACTCCCTGGCAGCAGTTAGCGCAACAGTTACTCACGATACCACGGGAGTAGAGCTTGATTTCAAAACCCCCAATGGTGAATTTCAGGCCAAATTAAATCTGCTTGGTCAGCACAATGCTATGAATGCTTTAGCGGCAGTGGCGGCAACTTGTGCACTGAACGTTGATTTGAATCAGATTAAACATGGTCTTGAGAGCGTTTATCCATACCCGGGCCGTTTACAGCCAATTCAGTTAAGTCAGGATGTTTTGTTGCTCGACGATAGCTATAACGCCAATCCTGATTCAATGAAAGCAGGCATTGATGTGTTGATGCAATTGCCGGGAACAAAGAAGATTTTGGTGGCCGGTGATATGGCTGAGCTGGGTGAAACTGCACCTCAGTTACATGCACTAGTTGGAGAGTATGCCCGTGAGAAAAAGGTGGATGGTTTTCTCAGTTTGGGTGAATTAATGGCCAACGCAGTGCAAGCTTTTGGAAACACTGGCTTTAATACACTTGATTTGTCAGAGCTTTTGGGCAAACTCAAAACTGAAATCAGTGAAGGTGTGGTTGTCTTAGTCAAAGGATCACGCTCAATGCGTATGGAGCGTGTAGTCCAGGTTCTTGAAGAAGCATATCAGCGAGGTCAGCACTGATGTTGTATTGGTTATTCGATCAACTGGCTGAATATTTTAATGCCCTCAACGTTTTTCGTTATCTGACTTTTCGTGGTATCTGCAGCGTTATTACTGCCTTGCTTTTAGCCTTAATACTCGGCCCCAAAATGATTCGTAAATTGACTGACCGGCAAATCGGTCAAACAGTCCGTACCGATGGGCCACAATCGCATTTGCAGAAATCCGGCACACCAACCATGGGTGGCGCTTTGATTATCCTGGCCTTGGTAATTTCAACTTTATTGTGGGCCGATTTAACTAATCACTATGTTTGGATTGTTGTGTTCGTAACTATCGGATTCGGTTTGATAGGCTGGTATGACGATTACCTGAAAATTAAACACAAAAACCCGCGAGGCATTGGTTCTAGAAACAAATTTCTAGGTCAATCACTAGTTGCCATTCTCGCTGGGCTTTGGTTGTACAGCACAGCGTCCGGGCCGGCTGAAACTCAGTTTATTTTCCCAGTTTTTAAAAACGCGACTTTCCAGCTTGGATTCATCGCTTATCTGATTTTGAGTTATCTGGTTATCGTAGGTTCCAGTAACGCAGTCAATCTCACCGATGGATTAGACGGTTTGGCCATCATGCCAACGGTGTTGGTGGCTGGTGGGTTAGCGGTATTTTGTTATTTGACTGGCAATGTGATTTTCTCCGAATACCTTGGCATTCCCTACATCGCTGGTGCAGGTGAGATGATTATATTTTGCGCTGCTATCGTTGGTTCTGGGTTAGGGTTCTTATGGTTTAACACCTATCCGGCGCAAGTGTTTATGGGCGATGTCGGCGCGTTATCGCTAGGAGCAGCGCTTGGAGTAGTCGCGGTCATCGCTAGGCAGGAAATTGCTTTATTCATCATGGGAGGCTTGTTTGTAGTCGAAACCTTGTCAGTGATTATTCAAGTGGCTTCGTTCAAGCTGATCGGTAAAAGAATTTTCCGCATGGCGCCTTTACATCATCACTTTGAGCTTAAAGGTTGGCCGGAGCCACGAGTGATCGTACGCTTTTGGATTATTAGTTTAATGCTGGTTTTGGTTGGCCTGGCCACCTTGAAGTTGAGGTGATCATGATCGTAGCTTCAAATAATCAAACCAGCGTATTACTCAAAGATGTGAATAAAGCTTGTGTGGTCGGTTTAGGTGAAACAGGGCGTTCTTGTTTGCGTTATTTGAATGACAAACCGATGAACCTGGTTGCAATGGATGCCAGTAACCAAATTAACGATTTGGAAGTATTGAAAGCTGAATATCCACACATTGAATTTGTGGCTGGCAGGCTAGATTCGGTTAGATTGATGGATTCTGATTTGATTGTACTAAGCCCGGGCGTACCAAGGTCTAGTGCTGAAATCAAACAGGCGGAAATCAAAGGCGTGTCTATTGTCGGTGACATAGAACTGTTTGCATATGAAAGTGATCCGGCAAAAGTTATATCGATTACAGGCTCGAATGGCAAAAGCACTGTCACAGCATTATGCGGTGAGCTATTAAAAGCGGCGGGCATGAACGTAAAAGTCGGTGGCAATATCGGACAACCTGCCTTGGATTTGCTCGAAAAGCCAGCTGATATCTATGTACTTGAATTATCCAGTTTTCAGCTTGAATCCACTAGTAACCTGTATTCAAGTGTTGCAGTTATCCTCAATATTAGTCCGGATCATATGGATCGTTATGATTCAATCAATGACTATGTTGCCGCGAAGCAGCGTATTTTTAATAACGCAAGCAAAGTCGTTTATAACCGCGCTGACCAGGATACCCGTCCTATCAACAGTCGGGCGGAAAAAATCATTAGCTTTGGCTTGGATGAACCAAGTAGTGAAGAAGATTTTGGTATTAAAACCATAGCCGGTTGTGACTGGCTTTATCAGGGCAATACTCAACTAGTAGCTATTGATACGCTCAAAATCAAAGGGCAACATAATCAATTAAATGCACTAGCCGCTTTGGCACTGGCTTATCTCATTGGGGCAGATCTAACCAAAGCTGTAGTTGCTTTTGCAGATTTCACTGGATTGCCGCACCGATTCGAATTAGTAGGCAACTTCAATGGTGCCGACTGGATTAATGACTCAAAGGGCACTAATCCCGGAGCAACATTGGCATCGATCAGCGGGCAGACTAAACCCATCGTTTTGATTGTTGGTGGTGATGCTAAAGATGCCGACTTTTCAGTCTTGACCGACGCTATTGAACAACATGTGAAGGCAGTTGTTTTATTCGGTCGTGATTCAGGCCTGATAGAAAAAATTCTTCCCGAGAAAACTCAGGTAACCCATGCAGAAACACTAATTGAAGCAATCAGCAAGGCTGATGATTTTGCGATTGAAAATGATCTGGTGCTTTTTTCACCGGCTTGCGCAAGCTTTGACATGTTCAAAAATTATATCGTACGCGGTGAAGCATTTAAGCTTGCGGTGAAGGAGTATTTCGAATGAGTGGTCCCGTCACACAGGCTCTACCACGCCATGAGCAGTGGGAGGTGACTGGCCCTGATCCAGTACTAATGATTTTATTCGGATCAATCATGCTATTCGGTTTAGCAATGGTGTTTTCGGCTACAGTCAGCAATGATCATCAACTCGCAAGCAGTAATTTTAATCATCTGTTTATGCAGGTGGCATTCTTGATAGTGGGACTGGCAGTAGGGATTGGAGTATCGCTATTCCCGTTAGCTTATTGGCAGTATTACAGCAAAGCTCTTTTAGTTTTAGGGTTTCTATTATTGGCCGTAGTTTTGATCCCGGGGGTAGGCATATCTGTCAATGGTAGTCAGCGTTGGCTGCCGTTAGGGCCGATACGGATGCAACCGTCAGAAATCATGAAACTGATCATGATTATTTATACCGCCAGCTTTTTAGTGCGACAGGGTGACCGGGTTAAAGAATTTAAAGTCGGCATTGTTTCGATGGGATTAATTCTCACCGTAATGTCGATATTGTTGCTGCTGGAGCCGGATTTTGGCAGTACCGTTGTAATCGCTGCGACCATTATTGGCATGATGTTTCTGGGCGGTGTGCGAATGACACATTTCATGCTAGTGCTTGGTATTTGTGCCAGTTTGTTTGCTGCTTTGGCGATGACATCATCCTACCGGTTACAGCGTATTTTGAGTTTTATGGATCCATTTTCTGATCCTTTTAATAGTGGTTTTCAGTTAGTACAAGCTCTGATTGCGATTGGTCGTGGTGAGTGGTTTGGAGTAGGTTTGGGTAACAGTATCCAAAAGCTATTTTACCTGCCGCACGCCCATAACGATTTTCTGCTGGCTGTGATTGGAGAAGAGCTGGGTTTCTTAGGTCTTGCTGCTGTAATCATCTTGTTTGCATTACTGATCTTAAGAATTTTCAGATTAGCAAGACTGGCCGAACGTTCTGGTCGTATGTTTGCATCTCGGGTGGCACAGGGTATTGGCTTATTGCTGGCCTTACAAGCAATTGTCAACATAGGGGTAAACCTTGGTGTCTTGCCGACTAAGGGATTGACGTTACCTTTTATGAGTTATGGCGGTAGTTCGTTAGTAGCAAATTGTTTACTCATGGGAGTCTTGTTTGCCATTGACAGGGAAGTACGGCAGGAACCGGGGGGTGAGCGATGAAAATGTTAATGGTCATGGCAGGCGGCACCGGCGGACATATTTATCCAGCACTGGCGATAGCCAAAGAACTGCAAAAAAAAGGTGTGTCCATTGTCTGGCTGGGCACTCGCGAAGGGCTTGAAGCCAGAGTAATTCCTGAGCAGGGTTTTGACATTGAATGGATCGATATTAAAGGTGTGCGTGGAACCGGTTTGGTGCGTTGGTTAAAGTTGCCTTTGCAGTTATCTAAAGCTGTCTTGCAGGCGATGGCGATTTTTAAACGTCGTCAACCGGATGCCCTGTTAAGCATGGGTGGTTTTGTAGCCGGCCCTGGAGGAATTGCCGGTAAATTGAAACGAATTCCACTGATCTTACACGAAGCCAACGCCATCGTTGGTTTGACCAACAAAGTGTTGGCCCACATCGCCACTAAAGTGATGTGCGCTTTTCCCAATACCAAAGGCCTAGTCAACGACGCAGAAGTTGTCGGTAATCCTGTCCGGGATGACATTATCGCTTTGCATCAGCCAAATCAGCGTTTGAGCCAGAACGAAGCCAGGCTTAGGCTGTTGATTGTTGGTGGTAGCCAGGGGGCTTTGAGTCTTAACCAGGCTTTACCCAAAGCGGTCTCGTTGCTCGATAATTCGATTCGTCCGCAAATCAGACATCAAACGGGAAGAGGTCGTGCAGAAACTGTAATCCAAGACTACAAGGATAATAGTCTTGAGGTGGATGTGCGCGAATATCTGGATGATATAGCCGACAGTTACGCTTGGGCTGATTTGATTATCTGCCGTGCTGGGGCTATGACTGTTGCAGAAATTACCAGCGCTGGCTTGCCGGCACTAATCGTCCCATATCCACATTCTGCCGGCGATCACCAGGTTTTTAATGCTGAATATTTAGTTGAAAATGGTGCTGCTGACTTGCTGTTACACCAGGATTTAACCAGCGAGAGCTTGGCCGTTAAATTGTCGGCTTTACTGACAGATCGAGAACGACTAACTCAAATGGCAGCTAACACACTGGCGTTAGCTAAAACCGATGCGACTAAAAAAGCCGTTAGAGTTTGTGAGAAGGTGCTATATGCGTGAGCACGTCAAACATATTCACTTTGTCGGTATCGGTGGTAGCGGTATGAGTGGTATCGCTGAGGTGTTGTTAAATCAGGACTATCAAGTCAGTGGATCTGATTTGTCAGATGGTCCAGTGGTACAACGTTTAATTAATGCCGGTGCAACTGTACATATTGGGCATGCCGCTGAAAACATTAATGATTGCGATGTGGTGGTGGTTTCAACGGCCGTCAGCAATAAAAACCCAGAAGTAGCTGCCGCTCGTGAGTTAGCTATTCCAATCGTTCCACGAGCCGAAATGCTGGGCGAATTAATGCGTTTTAGTGATGAAGGCATTGCTGTAGCTGGAACACATGGCAAAACCACAACGACAAGTTTAATAGCGCAAGTGCTGGCCTGCGGTGAACTTGATCCAACTTTTATTGTAGGAGGTTTAGTCAATAGCACTAATAGTAATAGCCGGCTTGGAAAGGGTAAATATCTGGTGGCTGAGGCTGATGAAAGCGATGCATCATTTTTACACTTGCAGCCCCGTATTGCAGTAGTGACGAATATAGATGCCGATCACATGGAGACCTATCAGGGTGACTTCAACACCTTGAAGAAAACCTTTATTGATTTTCTCCACAACTTACCATTCTATGGTTTGGCGGTTTTATGTATTGATGATCCGATTGTTCAGGAAATCAGGCCGGAAATCCAAAAACCGGTTTTAACCTATGGTGAAAGTGAGCAAGCCGATTATCGCGTTACCAACATTTCTCAGAACGGTCTTAGTACCAGTTTTACCGCGATGTTACCTAATGGCGATAAGGAACGTTTCACCTTGGCAATGCCGGGTAAACATAATGTGCTTAATGCTATGGCGGCCATTGTTGTGGCTCATCAATTAAGAGTATCTATGTCTGATGTGGCCAAGGCATTGTCAGAATTTGAAGGAATAGGACGACGCTTCCAGCAACGTGGCGAAGTTAAATCGGAAGTTGGCTTGTTTACCTTGATTGATGATTATGCCCATCATCCAAGAGAGTTACAGGCAACATTGGCGGCAGCAGAAGATGCCTGGCCCGAAAGGCAGTTGGTAGTCGTTTTTCAGCCTCACCGTTATTCACGTACGCGTGATTTACTTGATGATTTCAGTGTGGTGTTAGAAGCCCAACAGCCGTTAATTATCACAGAGGTTTATCCTGCTGGTGAGCAGCCAATCAGTGGTGCCGATGGTCGAGCCTTGTGCCGTAGTATTCGTGCCAGAGGTTTGACCGATCCATTATTTGTTGAAGAATTATCACAACTACCTGAATTGTTGAATAGGGTGGTGAGCGATGGTGATGTGGTGTTGATGCTGGGTGCGGGCGATATTACTCATTTGGCGGCGCAGTTGGAATCAGCGGGAACAACGGAGTTGGCAGCATGAGACGCAGCGTTAACCGTGATTTAAGTCTCGAACCTACTTTAGGTGAAATTAGAACTGATGCACAGGAGTTTGATGTCAACCTCAGAAGACCGCTACGTATACGCAAACCCAGGGAAATTGAAACTCAGCCACAACTTATCAAGCCTGAAATCGAAATAAAAAAACCGGCGATTGTTCTGGCTAGTTTGTTGTTGCTTATTTCATCAATCATGTTTGCTTTTGACCAGTTATTCAGTCCGGATAGTTTTCAAGTAGAAGAACTACGGATCAGTGCCGATTTTGAGCAATTACAACCACAACAAATCAGAGAACAGGTTTTGCCGCTGATTAAGAATAATTATTTTGCGGTGGATCTTAAGCAAGTAGAGCAAGTCGTCGAAAACATCCCCTGGGTCGATCAAGTTTCTGTCAGGCGACAATGGCCACGCTCAATCCATATCCGCTTAAGTGAGCAAAAAGCAATTGCCCAGTGGGGGCAAGATGCATATCTCAATTCCCGGGCTAAACCGTTTGTAGTCGACAAAAAAATTGCTGGCGATTTACCTTATTTAGATGGGCCCCAAGGCACAGAAAAAGATTTACTTGAGCAATTTTATGACTGGAAAAAACGTTTTGCTGAAAAACAATTAGTCCTTACCCATTTAACCATGACACCGCGTTACTCCTATGAGGCCCAAGTTCTTATTCCACGCGAACAACAAAAGCAACTTACCGAACAGGCATTAATGGAATTATTTAAAGAAAAAGAGCAGCCGGTTCCGGTGCTGGATTGGCGACAGATTGCTCCGTTTGCATTAACCCTAAATTTAGGTAAGCAAGCTGTCGAGCAACGAGTAGATAGATTTATAGCTGCATTTCCACGAGCATTCGATCAACAGTTATTAAAAGTCGATAGTGTTGATTTGCGTTATCCAAATGGTTTTGCGGTACGTTGGAATGAGAAAGAACTGCCACAGGATTTTCTGCAACTGGCAGTCAAGATCGACAAGAATATGAGCGAGTAGGTTAGAAATGATCAAAAAGACGGAAAGTAATCTAATTGTTGGGCTGGATATAGGAACGTCCAAGGTGTTAGCTATTGTGGCTGAGATTTCACCTGCGGGTGACGTTGAGATTATTGGTGTTGGCCATCATCCCGCAAGAGGTATGAAAAAAGGTGTGGTGTCAAACATCGAATCAACAGTGCAATCAATTCAGCGTGCCATAGAAGAAGCTGAGCTGATGGCTGGTTGCCAAATTTATTCTGTGTTTGCGGGGATTGCCGGTGCTCATATTAATAGTTTTAACTCGCACGGCGTGGTGGCGATTCGTGACAGCGAAGTTCAGCATAATGATGTCGAGCGTGTGATAGAGGCAGCTCAAGCTCTTGCGATTCCAAACGATCAGAAAATTCTACACATACTTCCCCAGGATTTTATTATCGATGGACAAGAAGGAATTCGTGAACCTATTGGCATGAGCGGGGTACGCTTGGAAGCTAAAGTTCATATTATCACTGGCGCTGTCAGTGCCGCACAAAACATCATTAAATGTATCCGTCGGGTTGGTCTTGAAGTTGATGACATTATTCTTGAGCCGATTGCATCCAGCCAAGCTGTGCTAACTGATGATGAGCGTGAACTGGGTGTTTGTTTGATTGACATTGGTGGCGGAACTACCGACATGGCAGTATTTATAGATGGTGCAATTCGGCATACTGCTGTTATTCCTATTGCCGGTGACCAAATTACTAATGACATTGCCGTTGCACTACGAACTCCGACCCAGGCGGCTGATGAGATCAAAAAGAAATATGGCTGTGCGCTGACTCGTGGTGTGAGTTCCAATGATTTGATTGAAACCCCGAGTATTGGTGATCGTCCGGCTCAACAGTTAACTCGGCAGTTGCTCGCAGAAGTCATTGAGCCTCGGGTGGAAGAATTATTCAGCCTGGCCCAGGCCGAGCTCAGGCGCAGCGGTTTCGAAGATTTAATCAGTTCCGGCATCGTACTCACCGGTGGCACCTCAAAAATGGAAGGCATGGTCGAACTGGCCGAAGAAGTCTTCCATGCACCAGTCAGATTGGGCATGCCGCAGTACGTGGGAGGTTTAAGTGAAGTGGTACGCAATCCGATTTACTCAACCGGCGTCGGTTTAATTCAGTTTGGCTACAACAATCGTTCCAGCGTGGCCAAGGAAAAACCCAAATCACCATCGACATTTAAATCGGTGTGGGAACGTATGAAAAATTGGTTTCAAGGGAGTTTTTAGTTTGATGTTTTTTACGTCTTTTACATACTTTTATTTTTAATATTGTTTAACGGAGGCAATTATGTTTGAAGTTCTAGATACAATCGACCAACAAGCGGTCATCAAAGTCATCGGTGTCGGTGGTGGTGGTGGTAATGCGCTCGAGCATATGGTGAGTTCAGGCCTGGAAGGGGTTGAATTCATTAATGCGAACACCGATGCGCAAGTGCTATCTCGCTCATCTGCCGAAACCAAAATCCAGATGGGGAGCAGCCTGACTAAGGGTTTGGGTGCTGGTTCCAATCCAGATGTCGGCCAGCAGGCAGCTGTCGAGGATAAGGAAGCTATTTCTGATGCGCTGGGTAATGCCGATATGGTGTTTATCACAGCAGGTATGGGTGGAGGTACTGGTACAGGTGCAGCACCGATCATCGCGGAAGTGGCCAAGGAAAAGGGCATTTTGACTGTAGCAGTCGTTACCCGGCCGTTCCCATTTGAGGGTCGCAAACGTGCCATGATCGCGGACAAAGGTATTTGTGAATTAGCTGAATCGGTGGATTCATTAATCACCATTCCTAATGAGAAAATCCTCACCGTTTTGGGCAAACAAGCCAAATTAACCGATGCCTTTGCCAAGGCCAATGACGTACTTTACAACGCGGTGCAAGGCATTGCTGAGTTAATTACCCAGCCGGGATTGATTAACGTTGACTTTGCTGACGTGAAAACAGTGATGTCCGAAATGGGTATGGCGATGATGGGTTCATCAATGTCAGCCGGTGATGATCGTGCGGTCGACGCGGCGCGAGCGGCGATTTCCAGTCCTTTCTTGGAGGATGTCGATATTTCTGGTGCGCGTGGCGTATTGGTCAATGTGACTGCCGGTCTTGATCTAGAAATTGGTGAGTTCGACGCGGTGGGTCAGATCGTTCAGGAATATGCATCAGATGATGCGACTGTAGTCGTTGGTACGGCCATTGATCCAGATATGGATGATGCCTTGCGCGTAACGATTGTTGCTACTGGTATTGGTGGGCGAAAATTCGGTCGTGCTGAGAATCGTCAACGAACACCAGTCAGAGCGCAGGCACGCGAAGTGGAACGTGAGTTTGCTGAGCCGGTTTTCCTAAAAGAAGTCGCCAGTGATGACGATGATATTATGGATCAGCCACGCAGACGTGCCCGGCAACCTATGGTTTCCGGTGCTAATGCGTTGGCCAGCAAGGATGATGAGTATATGGAAGAGCTTGATATTCCGACATTTTTACGTCGTCAGGCCGACTAGAACCATAACTCGAGTTGTTTATTAGCACTCGCGTAAGCGACAGAAACCCACGGGCTTGCGAGGAATCTGCTGTGCTGTTCAAACCTGACAGGTCAGTGATGTACCTACTAGCCCGGCTTGACGTACATTTTGAAACAGATCGGTGTAACTGAAAGAACGGAGTAATTAGAGCTGCCCGTGATGAATGAGTGTATATAGATTGAACATCGCTGGTTTATTAAGGCGCGATGTTGATCGGATCAGCCCGAAAGGGCTGTTACGGTAACAACCCCGGGGTTAGCCGGATTTTCAGTAATAATATTGAAGTTCCGGCACAAGCCCGGGGAAATCTATTAACCAGAAGGTTTGGGACTAAGGTACACAAACACCAGGAATTGGTGTAGCATCTTCGGTCATGATCGTTGTATGCAGACCTAAAACTAGCCTTCAAAACTTTGGACCAAAGTTGCTATGATAAAACAACGAACTTTGAAGAGTGTCATCCGTGCAACGGGTGTTGGGCTGCATAGTGGTGAAAAAGTATTTTTGACCCTGCGGCCGGCACCCGCAAACACCGGTATCATTTTCCGCCGGGTTGATCTGGACCCGGTTGTGGAAATTTCCGCCGATCCCACCCATGTTGGCGATACTAGGCTTTCGACCAACGTGGTTATGGATGATGTCAAAATTGGCACTGTCGAACATTTGATGTCCGCCTTTGCGGGCTTGGGCATCGATAATGTTTATGTAGATTTGACCGCTGCAGAAGTGCCGATCATGGATGGTAGTGCCGCCCCGTTTGTATTCCTGATGCAATCCGCAGGCATTGAGGAGCTTAACCGGGCGAAAAAATTCCTGCGGGTGACTAGACCGGTTGAAGTCCGTAACGGCGACAAATGGGCACGTTTTGAGCCTTTTAATGGATTCAAAATCAGCTTTACCATAAATTTCGATCATCCAATTTTTGTTAACTCAGACCAAAAAACCAGCGTTGATTTTTCCTCAACCTCTTTTATCAAAGAAGTCAGCCGCGCTCGAACTTTTGGTTTTATGCGAGATTTGGAACAGATGCGCAATGCCGGCCTGGCGCAAGGCGGTAGTCTTGATAATGCTGTTGTTTTAAATGACTCAAATGTTGTCAATGAAGACGGATTGCGCTATGGCGATGAGTTCGTCAAACATAAAGTCTTGGATGCCATCGGAGATTTATACATGCTGGGGCATCCATTAATCGGTGAGTTTACAGCCCACAAATCCGGGCATGCGCTTAATAATCAGGCTTTACGTGCCTTGGTGGCAAATAAAAAAGCATGGGAAATGGTTACTTTTGAAAAAACTGAAAAACCGCCGATTCTGTTCACCCAGCAGTTACAGTTTGCGCAGTAAAAAGTTTTAGCTTGGATAATAGGTTAACTCTAAAGCTATCCAATTTTTTTACTGAATAGATAAGCATAGTCTTCAAAATCAGCTTTTTGCTGGTAAAAACTATGTGCTTTATCTCTTCCCAATCTCGAATGCACAATCACTCTTTTACATTGGTTTTCCATAGCGAAAATTTCTAAATAATTCAACATTTCTGATCCATATCCTTGTGATCTATATTCAGGCAAAGTAACCATGTCCAGAATCCAGAAATTAGATTTATCGATAATATGTGGTACGAGTATTGCTGCAGCAACAACAATCAATTTTTGGTTTTCTTGTAATCCAAATAATTTATAACCATCAATAGTCAATTGTGTACGATTATTTAAAAGTTCAGATTGATCTAGAGAAGGTTTGAGGAACTTTAGTAATTGCCAGGATTCAATCCAGTCGTTTTCTGACTTCAATTGTACAAATTCACTCATTTGAAATGGGTTGAGTTAGTCTGAAACACTCAACCTTGGGTTAACCTTAATCTTAATAAATTTTATTTCTTTAAATCCAAGTTCATGCAGTTTGGCCAACGCCGATCTAACCGAATAACGCATTTTGTTGGCCCAGATCGGACTATGAGTCTCAACAATCAGTATTTCTTCATCAAGTCTGACAGGTTTGACGTTTTGACTGAGTAATTCAGGGGTGCAGCGCGGCCAACATGTGATGATACGGTCTAATTGCTTGGATAATGCATTAATATCGCCTTCCGGCAGGTGCTTGCTGACTACATTATCAACAATATCAGCGATGGATTTAAATTGGTGGGTTGGCATGGAAGTATTTTAGCTGAAATAAGTCAGATAGTTAATTTTACCCCCTTTAACTCCCCCTGGAAGGGGAGTTAACTTATTGGCTTCAATATTAAATTCTTCCCCATTTTAGGGGAGATTAGCAGGGGTGAAGTTTCTTAGAGTAAATACAATACGATCATAGTAGCATTCAAAAAATTAACCCCGAAAAAATTGTTTTAGCGACAAATATCCCCATATAATGCTCAGTTTCTATAAATAGTTATAAATCATTAGGATTTCATGTTCGGATCAGTCTTAACAAAAGTATTTGGCAGCCGTAATCAGCGTTTGGTCAAGCAGATGGGTAAGATCGTCGGCCAAGTTAATGCGCTTGAATCAGATTATGAAACGCTGTCCGATGATGATATAAAAGCCAAAACCGAGGAATTCAAAAAACGCGTTGCCGAGGGGGAAAAGCTCGATTCATTATTAGTTGAAGCGTTTGCACTAACCCGAGAAGCTTCCAAGCGATCGTTGGGTTTGCGTCATTTTGATGTGCAACTGATCGGCGGTATTGTTCTGCACGAAGGCAAAATTGCTGAAATGCGCACCGGTGAAGGTAAAACCTTGGTTGCGACTTTACCTGCCTATTTAAATGCATTAACCGGTAAATCAGTTCATATTGTTACCGTAAATGATTATCTGGCTAGGCGTGATGCCGGCTGGATGGGCAAAGTTTTTGAACAGCTCGGCATGTCAGTTGGGGTGATCTATTCCGGCCAGCCATATGAGGAAAAACAGGCTTCGTATCGTTGTAACATTGTTTATGGCACCAATAATGAGTTCGGTTTTGATTATTTGCGTGACAACATGGCCTTCCAAAAAGAAAGGCGTGCACAAACCGGCTTGAGTTTTGCTGTGATCGACGAAGTCGATTCGATTTTGATTGATGAAGCCCGAACCCCATTGGTTATCTCAGGTCCAGCTGAGGAAAGCACGGATTTGTATCAAAAGATTAACAAAATCGTGCCGAATCTAACCCAGCAGATGGAAGAAGAAGGGCCGGGTGATTTTAGCCTGGATGAGAAATCCAAGCAGGTGTTCATGACGGAAGAGGGTCATGAGCATGCCGAGCAACTGCTTGAAAAAGCAGGGCTTTTGCCCGAAGGCAGCAGTTTGTATGACGTAACAAATATCACGCTGCTGCATCATTTATATGCGGCCTTGCGGGCCAGGTATTTATTTCAAAAGGATGTCGACTATATTATCCGTGACGGTCAAATCGTCATCATCGATGAATTTACTGGCCGAATGATGCCCGGACGGCGTTGGGGTGATGGCCTGCATCAGGCGATTGAAGCCAAAGAGGGCGTCAAGATTCAGCAAGAGAATCAGACGCTGGCATCAATCACCTTCCAGAATTATTTTCGTCTTTATGAAAAACTTTCCGGTATGACCGGAACGGCGGATACTGAAGCGACTGAATTTCAACAAATTTATGGACTGGAAGTAGTAGTCATTCCCACTAATATGGACATGGTCAGAGATGATTCCGCTGATGTAGTTTTTCGCACGACTAAGGAAAAATATCAGGCGATTGTCGATTCCATCAAGGAAGCAAGGGAACGTAATCAGCCTGTGCTAGTGGGTACGGCTTCAATTGAGAGTTCAGAATTGTTATCCAAATTCCTGAATAAGGAAAAAATAAATCACCAGGTTCTGAATGCCAAGCATCATGAAAAGGAGGCACAAATTATTGCTCAGGCTGGTCGGCCAGGTGCTGTGACCATAGCTACTAATATGGCAGGCCGTGGAACGGATATTGTGCTAGGTGGAAATTTAGAACTTGAGCTAGAAGCCGCCAATGATGACCCCGATACGCAACAAAAAATCAAACAAGACTGGCAGCAGCGTAATCAGCAAGTCTTAGAAGCCGGTGGGTTATTTGTTGTGGGGACCGAACGTAATGAATCGCGGCGGGTGGACAATCAGTTGCGTGGCCGTTCCGGACGTCAGGGTGATCCGGGTTTAAGTCGCTTTTATTTATCCATGGATGATAATTTAATGCGCATCTTTGGTTCTGATCGAGTAGCAGGCCTGATGGAAAAACTTGGTATGGAAGAAGGTGAGGCTATTGAACATCCCTGGGTCACCAAAGCAATTGAAAATGCACAGAAAAAAGTAGAAGGCAAAAACTTTGATGCACGTAAGCAACTGCTTGAATATGATGATGTAGCTAATGAACAGCGTAAAGTAGTTTATCAAGAACGTAATGCCTTGATGGATAGTGATGATATATCGGAGAATATACAAACCATTCGTGAAGAAGTGGTCAATGATGTAATTTCTCGCCATATCCCCTATCAAAGTATGGAAGAACAGTGGGATGTGCCGTCGTTGGAAAAAGATCTGCAGGATGAATTCAATCTCAAGCTTCCGGTGGGCGAGTGGCTTGAACAAGACGATGAATTACACGAAGAAACCTTGCGCCAGAAAATTCTTGATCAGGTCATTGCGGTTAATAAAGATAAAGAACAGCGCTATGGGCCAGAGATTGTCCGTCAGGTAGAAAAAGCGGTCATGCTGCAAATGATGGACGCGCATTGGAAAGAACATTTGGCCAATATGGATCATTTGCGTCAGGGAATTGGCCTTAGAGGCTATGCACAAAAGAATCCCAAGCAAGAATATAAACGTGAGTCGTTTGAATTATTCTCGCGTATGCTGGGTACGGTGAAGAATTCGGTGATTGCCACCTTGGCAAAATTCGAAATTAATACTGAAGCAGTACCACAGCCTGAGCCACCAGTCGACGAGAGCAAGATGAAATTTGAACATGCGCAAGCGGCTGGTCCGTCGCAGGGACCTGAAGTTGCGCATGAAAAAGAGGTAGCTGATGGATCACAGCCCTATGTGCGGGAAATGCCCAAGGTGGGCCGTAATGAGCCGTGTCCCTGTGGGTCAGGGAAGAAGTATAAGCGTTGTCATGGTAAGTTGAGTTAATAATAATTTCGCAACCATTGGGCATAAACATCCATTCGGGTATAAAAGCGAGCCGAGGAATTTCCGCCACCTTCATTTGCACCCCCGAGCATAAAATCGCAGTGGAGAAATCTCCATCAGCAGACTTTCAATTCAAACGAAGCGGTAGAGATGCTCGAACAGCGCTTAACAGTGTCTCAGGATGACAGAGTCAGCCCGGGATGACAAGCGGTTGATTTGAGTATACAGTCCGAACAAACAGTAAATATCAGTTTTTAAGATGAAAAAATCCCCACTAGCCCCGGAATCATTTCCCGATTTACCTGAAATCGGGGGTTTACGACTAGCAGCTGCTGGTGCAGGTGTTAAGTACAAAGGTCGTAAAGATGTGATGCTGGCAGAGTTGGCTTCAGGCTCGACAATTGCGGGAGTCTTTACTAAATCGAAAACTTGCTCAGCACCGGTAGATTGGTGTAAGAAAATCTTAGCCAAGGGTAAAGCGCGTGCTCTGATTGTTAATTCTGGTAATGCCAATGCCTTTACTGGTAAACAAGGGGATCGCGATGTTAAAGCCATCGTGGCTTCAGTTTCAAAGTCACTAAAATGCCCCCAGAATCAAATTTTCGCGGCCTCTACCGGAGTGATCGGCGAAAGGTTGCCGGTAGAGCGAATCAGCAAAGTGGCTCCAAGACTAGTGAACTCTTTAAAGCCTAATCGTTGGTCAGATGTTGCGAATGCAATTATGACTACCGATACTTATCCCAAAGGCGCATCAGCAACAGCTGAAATTAACGGTGAGTTGATTACTATTGCCGGGATCGCCAAAGGCTCGGGAATGATTGCACCGGATATGGCCACTATGTTGTGTTTTGTTTTTACTGATGCAGCTGTACCGGCTGATTTGTTACAGAAACAGTTGAGAATGGCGGTGGATCAAACTTTTAACTGTATCACTGTGGATAGCGACACTTCGACCAGCGATACAGTCCTGCTGGCGGCTACTGGTCAGTCGAATCACAAAAAAATTGAAAATCAAAGAGAGTTGAAATCATTCCAATCTGCGTTGCGGATAGTTTTGCAGGATTTAGCGACTCAAGTGGTTAAAGATGGGGAGGGGGCGAGCAAATTTATCACCATTGATGTGACAGGGGCAGCGTCTAACAAAGCGGCAAAAACAATTGGTTTGTCTATCGCTAATTCACCCTTGGTCAAAACGGCAATAGCCGGTGAAGATGCAAATTGGGGCAGGGTTGTTATGGCTGTTGGCAAAGCGGGAGAAAAAGCTGATCGCGATAAGCTTACTATCACCATGGGTGAAGTAGAGATAGTTAAAATAGGAAAGCTCAATCCAAACTATGACGAATCTGTAGTCACTAAACATCTTAAAGGCTTTGATATTAATATCACAGTTGATGTTGGTATCGGCAAAGGTAAAGCCCGTGTTTGGACTTGTGACCTGACACACGATTACATTTCTATTAATGCCGATTATCGTTCTTAATTAATGACTGCGATTAAGGTAGTTGTTGGAATCATTCTGGATTCTTCGGAAACTAAGGTTCTTGTCGCGCAACGCAATACTCACGATGAGCATTTTGGCCAATGGGAATTCCCTGGTGGTAAGATCGATAATGATGAATCGATTGAAAAAGCGTTAAGGCGTGAACTGCATGAGGAACTTGGAATTACAATTACAGGATTTCAACCGTTCGAGAGATTTGACTATCAATACTCCCATCGAAAAGTAAATCTCAATTTTTATTTAGTAACAGAATTTGTGGGTCAAGCGCATGGCAGAGAGAATCAAACCATAAAATGGCAACAGATCAGTCGTTTGCAAGAACTGCAAATGCTCCAAGCTAATCAGGAAATAGTAAAAAAACTCAAAAATCGTTAATCACAGATTTACGATTAAATTTCATGATTACTGTTTGATTCATCTTTGAATGGTTGTAATTTAAGTTTGGTTTGATGTGAATCTGTTACTTTTTCATTGTCTTGGTTGAGGCCACGGAAATAAGACTTTTGCCACTTTTGTGTCTGAGCTTCACTGCCTTGATTTTCCAGGGCCTGGTTGAAATCGTTACGACTCTCACTCCATTTTGTGTAGGCTTGATGTAATTTTTGGTTATCGGTTAGATCTCGAAATCTTGGTTCAATAATCTCAAGTGAGTTTCGCCTTATAGGAAACATGAAACAAAAAGGCTCGCCCTTGATAAATTCGACTTCGTATAATGATTCGGTGAATTTCCAGTTCATGGTGAAGGTATACGGTGCCCAGTCAGTTTCGATAATTCCAGTCAATGGCGCAATTGCCCGTTTAACTTGATTAGGTGAACCGGACACCCAAAGGTTGTAATTTTCCTCGGTTCTAATGAGTCCCTGCACAGGGAAAGTCAAAATACCATCACCAAAATGGCTCATAGGCATAAGGTGTGTTTCAGTATCTGCCTGTATCCTGATGGAGTCCTTTGAATTGCCACCATCCCATGTGGCAGTGAAAGAGCATGGACACAAAATTTCCCAACCGTGAGCATTGGCAATGTTTAAAGGTAAGCAGCGATAAGCAAACTTTTGCTGAGAATCTTCCATCCATTGTCGTTCTACTACAGAGGGCCGAATTTCAGGGGTAAACGATGAGGTTCGGTAAAATGTCAGTTTCATTGTATCTATGAAAAGTGTGGAATAATAGCGAACACTGAATAATACGCATGAAATTGATGTGCTGCTACTAAAATGGTCTTTTAATGTGTAAGATCAGTAAAAACGTTGAAGAACTTATTAATACGATTTTTGAACGACTACCAGGTATTAGCAAAAGCAATTGATTATCAACTTGGGAAGGATTTTTCGGCAGCTCAATTAGCCGAGATTCAAGCCGGGATTAATCAATCCAGAAGTTTAGTCGAACAAGCTGAAGTGCATGGTGTTGCGCCTTTTTTTTATCAATTTAGCAAACAAAATAAATTGGAGTTGACGGAGCATATCAAGCGCCAACTACAAGCATTAACACTCAGACATAAATTAGCTGCGCAAACAAGGAATAATGTTTTAGCGTTGGTAGTTAAAGAGTTTGAGCAACAAAAAATTGGATTGGTCTTGCTTAAGGGAGCTGCACTTGCACACATGATTTATTCGCAGCCAGGAAACAGGCCAATGCGGGATATTGATATTCTGATTAGAAAGTCAGATCAGGATGAAGCTAAAACGATTTTAGAAGACTTGAACTTTGTTTTTGATCAATCGTATCCCAGTATTTATATGGGTGACATCCATCATCTTCCCAATGCAATCAAAGTGATAGATGGAATGAAAGTTAGTCTCGAAGTGCATGACGAAATTTATTCCAGAGATGTAGAAGGCAACCAGAAATTTGAACAGATTATTGATGCTGCACAGATAATAAAGATTAACGAAAATATGCAGGCATTAACATTAGATCATTTCTCAATGTTGAATCATTTGTGTCGTCATACATTTAGTATCTCAGCGGAAGTCCGATTAATTCACCAACACGATATTGTGAAATATATCGAAACTTACTTTGATGACTTGGACTGGCAGAGATTGCATAAAGATTATCCTTTTATTATTAATACAATACGATGTTTGTATTATTCGATATATCTGCCGCAACGGCTAAAAGAAAAAATTAGCCCATCCAGAGGAAAAAAAATTGATGGTGTGGGACAAGCGATGCTTCCTTATACTCATATTTTGAAACGAGATAAGGCTTGGTTTAAACGCATTAAGATGTTATTCAGGCCATCACCGTGGTGGATGCATGTGAATTATAATGTGGCACCTGAAAAATCTTTGCTATGGTGTTATCTCTTTTATCATCCCAGCAAGGTGATATCGGATATAACCAGTCGATTATTGTATGCATGTAAGAATAAATTAGGAAATCTAAAAAGATGATAGAACAAAAGACACCGAGACAAAATGAGCAGTTTCGCCTGGAACAAATGGACGATGAACATTTGCTTTACAGTCCCATACATACCATGACAATTTATTTGAACTCAAGCGCAGCCTTAGTTTGGGGTTTATGTGATGGTAAAAATACTGTAAGCCAGATTATTGAATTGTTGCAAGAAGCATTCCCAGAAACTAAACAACAGATTCGCGACGATGTAGTGAATTCGATTGATGAATTAGTCAAAAACCAGGCTATTTTCCTGAACTAATTATGCCAACTATTGGCTTTCAAATTGCACAATTGACCCTGGCTGTAGAATTCCCATGCTCATTTTCAACTCAAGCTGAAATATTATTTCCCGATTTCAAGCCGATTCAGGCAAATCAAATGGACATCCATTTTTTATTGCAAGAAAATCAGCAAGGCACACTGCAGTTGTTCGAAGCCGATAAATTATTAGCCAATAATCTGGATTTGAATAGGGCAGCAGTTGCTTTAATGAATGAAGTGATCAGATCGGTTGCTGAAAATACGAATCAATACATCGCCTTACATGCTGCGGCGGTAACTAAAAGTGGTATTAATCTGGTTATTCCAGCGAATACCGGATCAGGTAAAACTTCTATGGCTGCCTGGTTAGTATCGCGAGGCTATAAATATCTAACTGACGAACTGGTTCTATTTTCACCATTAGATACAAGCTTTGAAGCTTTTTACAGACCTTTTAATGTCAAACCTTCAGGCTTGGAGGTCGCCAAACAACTAATCAAGAGCTTCAATCCTGAGCGGGAAATTAAAACAAACGATGTGATTATCTGGCCGGTAGAATTTATTGGCGAATATGCACAGCGGTTAGAAAATCAAAATGCTGATTTGTTCATCTTTCCCTGTTACAGCAAAGATAGTGAATTAGTTATTGAAGCCTTAAGTCCGGCTCAAACAGGGATGGAGCTGATGGCATGTAATGTGAATGCCAGAAATCTTGAGGATCATGGCTTTAAGCAGATTAGTGAAATCGCCAGGCAAGTAGCAGGTATTCGCCTGGTTTACAGCAGTTTTGAACAATTAGAGCCCTTATTGCTTGAACTTGTTGAGTTAGTAGCCAATAAGGCCATTAATTTCGATTTTTTACGAAAATTACTCAAGGCAACGCCAGCTAGTGGCAAGTTCCGGGAGAAAACCACATTTGAGAGCCAGGCCAATATCCCGGTTGCAACAGTAAAAACCGGTAAAAGAAAACTTTGTATTGGTATGGCCACCTATGATGATTATGATGGCGTCTATTTTTCAACTCAGGCGATCCGGCTTTATCATCCAGAGGTCACAGAAGACACGGAAATCCTGGTTTTGGACAATCATCCAACGGGAAAATGTGCTCAGGACTTAAAGCTGCTGGACAGCAAGATAAAACATTATCGCTATCAACCGGTAGCTGATAAAACCAGTACAGCAATTCGTGATCAAATTTTTGAATATACCGATGCGGATTATGTCTTGTGTATGGATTGTCATGTTTTGCTTGAACCTGGTGCGATAAAAAAATTGCTGGCGTATTTTGAAGCTCATCCGAATTCAATAGACTTATTACAGGGGCCAATGTATTCAGATGACTTAAAGCGGTTATCGACTCATTTCAAGCCTCTGTGGAATAAAGGTATGTATGGGGTGTGGGGTTACGATGAACGAGCTAAGAATCTGGGTGGGCCTGCTTTTGATATTCCAATGCAAGGATTGGGTTTGTTTGCCTGTCGTAAACAAGCCTGGCCCGGATTTAATAGCAAATTTCGTGGTTTTGGCGGCGAAGAAGGCTACATTCATGAGAAATTCCGCCAGGCAGGAGGTAGAACTTTATGTTTACCTTTTCTACGTTGGATGCATCGTTTTGCCAGACCCATGGGAGTGCCTTATCCGATTAACTGGTCAGACAGGATTCGCAATTATTTAATTGGCTTTACAGAGTTAGGTTTGGACATACAACCGATTATCGAGCACTTCAATGAGCACCTAAACAAGGATATAACTACTAGAACGGTTGCTGCTTTTGAACAGGAGTTTAAGCAATCAACTTAAGCGATAAATCGAATCCATATGATCATAAGTGATTGCCGAGATTTCGCGTAAAATATTACTGCGTGATCTGATCCAACGTGTATAGGAACCGGCGCGGCGGTCTCGTTCAACCATACCAATAAAGGTATATGGATATTCATTACCCTTCTTGTCTTTAGCCACAACGATCCCCATATCACCGCACAGTCTTGAAGTCGAACCGGTTTTATCATACACATCGACTGATCTGGGAATACTAGGCACTTTAGTTGTGATGCGGTCTTTGTTGGGTAATCCCATGTAATATTTAAGCTGATTAGCTAGTGGCAGATTGTCATTCCACATGGCATATAGAAAGCGGCTGTAATCGTGTGCTGAGGCTGCATTGCGATAGGTTTTGCCACCTCGGGGAATGTACTCAACAATTGATGTCTGCCGGAATAACCCAGGGCTGTAAGATTTCAAGACACGTTCCACCTTCGTCGGCCGGTAAGACCGCTTGGCTCGCTTGCCAACAATATCTATAAGCTTGTTAGTGGCACTATTACTACTGTAGCGAATCATCCGCTCAAGCAAATATTTTTCCCGATTGTTATAGGGGTAACGGGCCGGATTGGCGTTGTGTTGAATAAAAAACGCCTGGGCCACGAAAGGTTTAATCATGCTCGCTGCTTGCATAGACCGGTCTTCGTTAATGGAAACCAGTTTAACGCCGCTGGTGAAATCGTAAACCGACCAGGCTGTGCGTTCCCTACGATCCAGCAGGCCTCGACGGCGCATGCTTTTTACTGCTTTTTCAATTTTGCTCTCAAGATGATGTGATGATGCGGCATTAACAGCAGTTGGAAAAGTAAGAAATGGTGTACTCATCATCGCCGCACTTGCGGCAGATAATTTCATAAAACTACGCCTGTCTAACTGCGTTGAACTCATAACTTCCCCCGTATGAAAATCAAGTCCACTTAAAGTTACGATGCCGTTGTATTATTACAAACACCCCTTCGACATCATCTGGTTGGGAAAAAAGTATAGCACTTTTTACGGTCGGTTTTACATCAGTTAATATTTTTTCACAAATAACGGCACAGCAAAAAAATTTCATAAAAATTCAGGGAATTGAATGGCCAATTGAGTTATGCTTAATTAACGATGAGCGAAGTAAAAATAGACAACGAATCGTTAAAATATAACAAAGGCAGGGGGGCGCTAAGTAATTGCACAAATCGATTTGAATCATTAATTACTGATACCGAACCTGAATTTATTCATGACCAGCAAGCACCTAAACCGATCACAGAGTTGATTGAGGATCACTCCAAGACTATTGTCAATTTTAATAATTCACCGGATATTCCATTCGACCAGTCGGTCAATCCTTATCGAGGCTGTGAGCATGGTTGTGTGTATTGTTATGCCCGTCCAACTCATGCCTATCTGGGTTTATCACCAGGCTTAGATTTCGAAACTAAGATTTTAATCAAACCCAACGCACAGACTTTATTAAAGCGTTATTTATCCAAGAAAAGCTATCAATGCCGCCCCTTAGCGTTTGGTACCAATACCGATCCTTATCAGCCGGTCGAAAAGAAGCTCAGGATTATGCGGCAATTAGTCGAGTTGCTACACGAGTATAGACATCCGCTGACCATCGTGACTAAATCGGCGCTTGTTTGCCGCGATATCGATCTGTTAGCAGACATGGCCAAGGATAATTTGTGCCGGGTTGCGGTTTCAGTGACCTCATTAGATCATAAGCTTAGTAACAAACTTGAGCCTAGGGCTGCAGCGCCACAAAGCCGCATTAAAACTATAAAAACACTAAGTGATGCCGGTATACCTGTAATGGCTATGGTGGCCCCGGTCATTCCTTTTTTAAATGACAATGAAATTGAGGCAATTTTGGAGAAAGTCAGTGCAGCGGGAGCGATCAATGCTGGTTACGTATTACTCAGGTTGCCGCACGAAATCAAGGATCTATTCAAGGAATGGCTACAGATTCATAAACCATTAAAAGCTGATCACATCATGAGTCTGATTCGCCAATCACGTGGTGGTAAAGAATATGACAATCGTTACGGTTATCGAATGCATGGTACCGGGGAATACGCACAACTAATAGCCAGGCGCTTTGCGGTGGCCAAGAAAAAATATGGCTTTGTTGGCACAGGGCAGCCGATGAATACCAGTTGGTTTATCAAACCTAATTCAAAAAATCCAGCGCAGTTGAGCCTATGGGGATAAATTTTTCAGATAATCTCGATTTGATATACTACTCACGGGGCGGGTGATTACATTCAACCAGAAGAGGGTTTATATGAACAATATAATTTTTTCTATTGCATCAGCTTTGTTATTAGTTTCTTCTCAAGTAGGCTTGGCAAGTGAATTGATCTCGAAATCTCCAGAGGGAGCGAAAGTTTATTTTATCGAGCCTGTTGATGGTCAAACACTATCCGGTGAAATCACGGTCAAATTTGGATTGTCTGGCATGGGGGTCGCACCAGCAGGAATTGATATTGATAATACTGGACATCATCATTTATTAATTGATCTCACTGATGACCAATTACCGGATATGACTCAATCACTGCCGTCTAGTGATAATGTTAAGCATTTTGGCAAAGGGCAAACTGAAACAACGATTCAGCTTGAACCTGGGGAGCATACCCTGCAGTTGCTATTAGGAAATCATTTACATATCCCCCATGATCCACCGGTTATGTCGGAAAAAATCAGCGTTACTGTTAACTGACCTAATCAGTACTATTTATAGTAGGATTACTGTTCATACATATTTAAGCAGTCCAGATTATGACCTCCATTTGAAATCATGCAGAAAACTCATAAAGTAGAAATAGAGTATTGTTATCGTTGCCGTTGGTTAACCCGTTCTGCTTGGATGGCTCAGGAATTATTGTCTACATTTGCCGAAGAATTGGATGAAGTCTCTCTGAAGCCAGCTCAAGAGGGTGGTAAATTCGAAATCCGTCATAACGGTACCGTGATTTGGTCACGCAAAGAGCAACAAGGGTTTCCGGAAATTACTTCACTTAAACAGTTGATACGAGACCGAATCGTGCCGAAAAAAGATCTCGGGCACGCCGATTTGACAGGCTAGTTGCAAAATTGCCTCTTAAGGTTGGTTTTGTTACTATGAATTTCTGGTTGTGAAAGCGGCTTCGTTTACATAAACGATTTTATTTAATTTATTCAGTTGGAGGAAGACATGTCAGAGAATGGTAAAACCTGTTGTGGTCCCGGTTATGCTTCACCACAGGAGGCCATGCAGGCCGAGTGTGAAAAATTACTTTATACAGTAGCTCTTTACACAGGAACCGGAATTGAAAAGCCAGATTATCTGGCCACTGTTGATGTTGATCCCGATAGTGCGACTTATTCGCAAGTTATCCACCGTTTGGAAATGCCTAATATTGGTGATGAACTGCATCATTCCGGTTGGAATGCCTGTTCGTCTTGTCATCATGATGCGGATAAATCCCGACAATATTTGATTTTGCCCGGGGTTCGCAGCTCGAGACTGCATTTTGTCGATACAGCAACTGATCCACGTGCGCCCAGCTTACACAAAGTAGTTGAAGGCGATGAAATAAAAGACAAAACAGATTTATCTGGCCCGCATACGGTTCATTGTTTAGGTTCTGACATCATTATTTCTATGCTGGGTGATGCTAAAGGCGAGGGTCCAGGAGGGTTTTTGCATCTTAATGAGGACTTTGAAGTCGTTGGCCGCTGGGAGAACGATATCACTGGCATGAACTTTAACTATGACTTTTGGTATCAGCCGCGTCATAACGTTATGGTCTCATCCGAGTGGGGGGCACCGAATACCTTTATGCCGGGTTTTGATTTGGATGATGTGGCCGCGGGTAAATATGGGCATTCAATTCATTTTTGGAATTTCGATGGTAAAAAGATTGATAAATCAGTCGATCTGGGTGAAGAAGGTATGATCCCGCTGGAAGTGCGTTTTCATCATAATCCTGATTCCACTCATGGCTTTGTGGCTGCAACGTTATCTTCTAACGTGTTTCATTGGCATAAAAATGGAGCAGGCTGGGAAGTTGAAAAAGTCATTGATATTGATCCGATCGAAGTGGAGGGCTGGCCTTTCCCTGTACCCAGTTTGATTACTGATATTCTGGTTTCGATGGATGATAAATACATTTATTTTTCCAATTGGCTGCACGGAGATTTGCGCCAATATGATATTTCTGATCCGTCCAATCCGAAATTGACTGGACAAGTTTGGTTAGGGGGTGTGCTCGGTAAGGCTCCAGAAGTAAACGGCAATAAAATTGAAGGAGCGCCACAGATGATACAGCTTTCCTTGGATGGAAAGCGTTTGTATGTGACCACTTCGTTGTTCTCAACCTGGGATAACCAATTCTATCCAGGTATGAAAGATGCGGGTGCTTGTATGATTCAGGTTGATTGCGACACTGAAAACGGTGGGATGAGTATCAACCCGGATTTCTTTGTTGACTTCGGCCAAGAACCACATGGGCCTTCACGTTGTCATGAGATGCGTTATCCTGGCGGTGATTGCACTTCAGATATTTGGATTTAACTGGATCACTGTTGCTCTGTCGATACAAGCCCGAACAGCGATTGGGAGATCCCTCGACAAGCTTTTAAGTCCGAACGGGTGCGGGATAACAAACCAAACACTCATGTCATTCCGAGTGAGTGCGCTTGCGCACCTATTCAGGCATAAATACGAACCGAGGAATTTCCTTGGGCTTATTCCTTTTTCATTGAAAGCTCAGACAGTCGTTGGGAGATCCCGGATCGGTGCCCGGGATGATAGTATCAAAGCACGTCTACCGGAATTTTGATATAGCGAACGCCATTTTTTTCTTGAGGTGGCATGGCACCGGCACGCATATTGACTTGAACTGACGGAATCATCAGAAACGGCATTTTCAGTGTGGCATCCCGATCTGAGCGCATTTTTACGAATTCGCCTTCACTAATATCATTACCAACGTGAATGTTGTTTTCTTTTTCTTCTTTGACAGAAGTTATATTACTAACTTGTTTACGTTCAGCACTGCCATAGTCGTGGCAAATGAAAATCCGATAATCTTCGGGCAGTGACAGGATTTTTTTAACGGATTGATAGAGTGTTTTGGCATCACCCCCCGGAAAATCACAACGGGCAGTGCCGGAATCGGGCATGAACAGGGTATCACCAACAAAAACCGCATCTTCAATAACAAATGTAATACAAGCAGGTGTATGTCCAGGAGTATGAATAACTCGCGCATTGAGGTTGCCGATTTTAAATTCCTCACCGTCTTCAAAACGATGATCAAACTGCCTTCCATCGGTTTTAAAATCATCTTCGGCAAGCAGTGATTTAAAGATTTTTTGTATGTCGCTAATGTGGCTGCCGATCCCCGTTTTACCACCTAGTTGATTTTTTATATAAGGTGCTGCACTTAGGTGATCAGCATGAATATGAGTTTCCAAAATCCATTCAAGGTTCAGATCATTATCCTTTAGATATTGAATGACGTCGTCAGCACATTTTGTATCGGTGCGGCCGGAAGCCGGATCATAGTTTTTAACAGAATCGATGATTGCGCATTGTTTAGTGTCATCGCAACTGACGACATAACTGAAGGTATTAGATTGGTTATCAAAGAATGATTCAATGTTCATTGTGTGATTTAGTGCTGAAATATATTGGATTCATGATACTACAATTCGATAATGGATGAAAAAAGCGGGCTTAAGCCCGCCTTTCATACCAGTTTCTCTCTGTCTAGGAATGGATTAGTTCCACTAATAAATATCGCTAAATCAAAACCTGGTGCTATTTAAATGCAAATTTTTGCAATCCTAATAAACCTTCACCCATAAAATTGGGATACCGTGCCTGATACTTTGCAGCTAGATCATCGACATCTGCTGATTCAGAAATTAATCGTTGATACTCATTCAAGTAATCGACTGCCACAGTCAATTCACCCTGAGAAGAAGGATAACCATGACCGACTAAAATATTTTCAGCGTCTAGTTTAGTGTTTAATTCTTCCAGAATAGTGATCCAGTTGCTTCGGTCCATGCCAGGAAACATGTAACAATTATTGTAAACTAAATCCTGAACAATGGCCGTACTCATTTCAGGAATTTCAACCACAATCTGCTCTTTTGCTTCAGCATTTTGGTAGTTATGAATTTTCAATGTTAACCCCGCCATGGTCATTTCATCACCATCAAGAGCTTGGATGTCGTCCAAATTTTCTGGTTTGTTAAATGGTCCGTTTTTTATATTATCCAATATACCTTGGCTGGTAAAAATGGGTAACCCTTTGTAACTATTCAAACCGCCTGTATGATCCGGATGATCATGACTCACGATAATTCCAGCAATGTCTTTGCCGAGAGAGTTGGCCATGGCCAGGACTTCCTCTGAGTATTCACTGGCGTCACCACCATCTACAATGATTAACCCTGATGGTGCATCAATCAGATGAATGGTTACTCGGCCATCATTGTGGGTGACAAAAGTGTGGCTTGTGCCTGCTTTATTGGTGATACTCATTAGGGTTGAACGTTGTGCGGGCATTGTCTGAGCTTGGGCTGGGCTAATAAAACCGTTAACCGCTGCTGCAGCAGAAACTGAGCCTAATCCAGCCAATAAACCGAAATCGCGTCGAGAAATCAAATTATCCATAAGGGTACTCCTTGGTTTTTGTATGGCAGATAATATTAACTATCTGTAATGTGGGCAAATGAAAAATTAGATTTGCTGAATAGAAAAATTCGATATACGAATTAAGCAACAAGGTGTTGAATTTGTCGTCGATTCGCTTTGGTTTTGGGGCTGTGCCTGGTTTTTATCTTACTGCGGATTTTATCTTGGTGTATGGCAGCCAATATTTGTTCACCATCAAAATAAAAATCTTCTACAGCAAGGAATAAATCTTCCAGTTGAATTGAATGACTGCGTTTAAATTGGTTGTACAAATATTCGCTTAGAGCCATAAAGTTCTCGAATGGATATTTAGCGAGTATTAATGGTATTGAACTTTGGAAGCGACCACTATTCGCTATCCGGTCCCAAAAACGGGCAAAATGGGTAACTTTTCCGATGGTAATCGCATCAATATCCCGGGTAGAGATAATTTCATAAGGAGCTTGCGAGTTGAACTCTAGTGCGAACTCATGTGTATGACGAATAATTGGCGTACCTCGCAGACGTTTGAGAATACCTAGCTGAATTTCATCAGGGCCAAGTTCAACGAGCTGATTAAAGCTTGAGATAAAGCTTTGTAGTGTTTCCCCCGGCAGTCCAAAAATTAAATCCGTATGCAAATGCACTTGCGTATTTTGTTTGAGCCAGCGGATATTCTGTTTGGTTTTTTCATTGTTCTGGCGGCGGCTGATCAAAGTCTGCACTTCTTCAGTAAATGTCTGTACGCCTATTTCGAACTGTAGCGTGCCTGGGTGGAATTTGATCAAGAGATCTTTTAAAGCATCGGGCAAATTATCTGGAATTAATTCGAAGTGTAAGAACAAATCATCGTTTAGGCGCTGAAGAAAAAATTCAAGAATTTTGACGCTGGATGCGATTTTGAGATTAAAGGTTCGATCAACGAATTTGAACGTTCGTGCACCGCGATCATATAAATCACTCATTTGTGCTAGAAATTGATCAAGATCAAATGGGTAGGCAGTTTTATCCAGTGACGATAGACAGAACTCGCATTTAAATGGACAGCCGCGTGAAGCTTCCACGTAGATCACCCGATGAGCCAGATCCTCTGAGTTATAAAATTGGTAGGGAAGTATTAAGTCCTTCAGTACAATGGGTTGAGGGTTGATGACCTTATCTGAGTATTCTTCTTGCTCGAGAAGTTGTTTGCATAATGCTTTGAAAGCAAAATCCGCCTGACCTGTAATCAAATAATCAGATAATTTAAATATTTCTTGGCTTTCATATTCGTAACTGACTTCAGGCCCGCCGATGATAATCTGAATGTCGGGCTTGAGTTGTTTTAATTTTTTAATAAGCTTAGTGGTTTGTTGGATATTCCAGATATAGATACCGAAACCGACAATTTTGGGACTATGTGCCAGTATCTTGTCAATAATCTGCTCAGTTGGTGTTTTAATCGTGAATTCTATTAACTTTGCGTCGCGTTGTAGCTCATCGAGATTGGCGTAAAGGTAGCGCAAGCCTAATGACGCATGAATATAACGAGCATTTAACGTCGTTAATACAATTGATGATTGCTTCATTGTTTTAGCGCCAGTTTTCTTAATACATAGCTAGCAGCAAAAAGACCAAAGCTGGCAGTTACTGTCACAGCTGAGCCAAATCCTTGGGCGCAATTGAGTCCACCAGTGGTTTCGCTTGAAGCCTTATCAAATGTGGTTTTACCATCTGCAGATGGATAACGCAGTTGCTCGTCCGAATAGACACAGGGAATATCGAAACGGCGTTTTAAGTTTCTGGAAAAATTATAATCCTGACGCAGTAATTTTCTCACTTTGGCCAGTAACGGATCGTGTTCAGTACGACTTAGATCGGCGATTTTAATATATTGCGGGTCGGTTTGACCGCCAGCGCCACCAGTCAAAATCAGTTTTATTTTGTGCCGTTTACAATGTGCAGTTAGAGCCGCTTTGAGACGAAAATTATCAATGCAATCAATGATATAGTCAAATTTAGTTGTCACTAAACTTTCAATATTTTGCTGGGTAATAAAGTCCTCAATCTGATTCACTCGGCACACTGGATTAATGGCTTTAACACGCTCAGCCATAATTTCAACCTTGGGCAGACCAATTGTTTGATCCAGAGCGTGAAGCTGTCGATTAATATTTGAAACTGCTACATTATCCAGATCAATGAGTGTTAGCTGGCCGATGGCACTGCGTGCAAGCGCCTCTACAGCCCATGATCCTACACCACCCAGACCGATTACACATACATGAGCTTCAGCAAAGTTTTTCCGCGCTCGTTGTCCATAGATTCGCTCAACGCCTTGAAAGCGCCGTTCTTGAACGATCTTATTCTGTGATTTGTTCATGAACATATTTTAACTTGGTTTGGCGTTAGAATTGAGTCATGCAATTATTCGACACTCATTGCCATATTGATTTACCCGAATTTGATTATGATCGTGAACAGGTTTTAACCAAAGCGAGGCGAGAAGGTGTAGAAAAAATTATTGTTCCGGCAATAACCCAGAATCGTTGGTCAGCACTGTTACATATATGTAATTCTCATCCCGAGCTTTATTCCGCAGTAGGTTTGCATCCAATATATTTGGCAGAGCATAAGCAAGCAGACCTGCAATTGCTTGAATCGATCCTAACTGAAGTTAGGGTGATAGCAATAGGTGAAATTGGCCTGGATTTTTATGTTAAAGATTTGAATCAGGCTGACCAAATTAAATTACTCAAAGCACAACTTGCTATTGCAAAAACTGCTGACTTACCGGTGATATTGCATTGTCGTAAAGCTTATGATGATTTGATCAAGTTGTTGACCAGGTATCAACTTAGAGGAGGCATCGCCCACGCATTTAACGGCAGCCTACAACAGGCCAATAAGCTGATTGATTTGGGTTATAAACTTGGCTTTGGTGGGATGTTGACGTATCAGCGTTCGACTAAACTCAGAAAGCTAGCTGCACAGTTACCACTTGAAAGCATAGTCTTAGAAACTGACTCGCCTTTTATGACTGTGTCTCAATATCAAGGTCAACGTAACAGTCCTGCTTATTTACCCTATGTTTTGCAGTCATTCGTAGAAATTCGCAAAGAATCGGCGTCAGAAATATCTCGACAAACATATATTAATGCTTTAGATGTCTTCGCAATTAGTGAGTTGTAAATATTTTTGATGTAAAGATTCGACTTGTTGATATAAATGCTCAAGGTCTTGGTCGTTGTTAATGACATCATCTGCCAGCTTAAGACGTTTTTCACGTGATATCTGTGACTGAATGATTTTCCTGATTTGCTGTATCGATAAACCGCTGCGCTTTTTAATCCATTCAATACGTCTTTCATCCGGTGCATCAATAACCAATATTCGATCAAACTTATCGGTCTGGCCCGTTTCTATCAACAAAGGTATGGAAAAAATCACATAATCGGAATCAGCATCGTTAGCTAGTGCTTGCATCTGGTCGCGAATCAAGGGATGTAATATCTCTTCTAGCTGTTGTTTTTTTGCTTGATCGTCAAATACCACTTCACGCAGTTTTGCACGATCAAGCGTTTCATTATCACTAAGTACTTGTTTGCCAAACGCCTGTGCTATTAGTTTTATCGCAGGTTGGCCAGATGCTGTAATTGCTCTGGATACTTCATCGGCATCAATAATGCATGTGCCCAGCTTGGAGAAATGATCAGTGACTGTCGTTTTACCAACTCCAATGCCACCGGTCAGACCTACAGAATAGCGATCCGTGTAACGTTTCATACGATTAATCGTTTGCGGATTAAGACCACTGCGACATAATAACCGAATAATGCAAACCCACTGAGTGCTAACAGGTGAACCAAAGGATTATCTACCGTACCGCCAGAGATTAAAGGACGAGTTAGTTCAATCGTGTGTGCTAAAGGCAGGGCTTTGGCAATAGGTTCCAGAAAATCGGGAAGTGTTTCAATCGGATAAAACACACCGCAAAATAAAAACATCGGAGTGATGAATAAGGTCATATAGTAATTAAAAAAATCATAACTGCGGCTCACCGCCGTCATCATTAATGCTAGACCTGAAAAGCAAAGTCCGGTTAGAAACAATATCGGAATGACCAGAATCGCACTGATGCCGGATACAGCACCCAGCAATGCGGCGACCACTAATATCGCAGTTCCACTGACTAAACTTTTGGTGGCGCACCATAACATTTCGCCGGCGACAATATCATCAACAGTCAGTGGCGTGGCTAACATAGCTTCGTAAGTGCGTTGAGGTACCATGCGGGTGAAAACGGAATAAAGCGCTTCAAAGGAAGCCGTGTTGGTGGCAGAAAATGCGACCATTCCTGATGCTAAAAACATCAGGTAGGGCATGCCCTCGATGTTGCCTACGAATTGACCTAGTCCATAGCCTAGTCCCAGTAAATAGAGAAAGGGTTCGCCAAAGTTGATCAACAAACTGGGCCCCATTAATTTTTTCCACACCGTTGCATTGCGTAGCCATACAGATAGACAACGCCAGTTAAAGCGCGGCGGGCTGAAATCAAGAGCCTTAATCACGCAGTTCCCTACCGGTTAATTTCAAAAATACATCTTCCAGATTACCAGGTCGATGATAGTACTCAAGCTCAGATTGCGATTGTAACAACGCAATTACATCGTTTTGTTCACCGGTGTAAACATAAGTGCTGTCACCAATGATTTCCATAGACGTATTTGCCAACGACCTTATTTGTTCGCCGAGTTCCTTAATGCGCGCTCGAATCTCGAACACGTGGGGTTCAACATATTCCAGGATCAACTGTTTAGGTGAACCTTGAGCAATAATCCGACCTTGATCCATGATAACCAGCTCATCGCACAAGCGTTCGGCCTCTTCCAGATAATGAGTGGTCAAGAGAATAGTTTTGCCAAATTTTTTTAGCTGCCTTAGCCGAGCCCAGATCATGTGCCGTACTTGCGGGTCCAGGCCGGTGGTGGGTTCGTCCAAAATCAATAATTCAGGGTTGTTGATCAGGGCACGGGCAATACTCAATCTGCGTTTCATACCACCAGATAAATTATCAATCTTAGTATTAGTTTTATCAGTTAACTCAACGAATTCCAGCAATTGACCAATACGCCGCTCAATTTGGGTCTTGTCCATACCAAAATAACGGGCGTAAATCATCAGGTTTTCGCTGACACTAAAGTCAGGATCAAGATTATCCTGTTGAGGAACCACACCACAGCGGTAGCGGATTTCAGCTGCATCCTGAGGTTGTGATAATCCAAATATACTTAAGTGACCATCACTAAATGGAGATTGACCCAACATCATGCGAATGGTGGTGGTTTTACCGGCTCCGTTTGGACCCAATATTCCAAAACATTGGCCTTTACTGACAAGAATATCGATAGCACTGACGACCTCGGTATCATCAAAGCGTTTGACTAATTTTTCAGCCTGGATAACAGGCGCAAGTGTTGTAGCTGGTTCTATCAAGTTCTACAAGGTCGTGTGAAAGTCGGCAATTATAGCGGGCTTATGATTTGCATCAAATGAGTTTGATTAATCATATATAGCCAGCCAGCCACGGCCAGAAAGGGCCCAAACGGAATGGGGCGGGTATGATCAAAATTCATTGTTAGCTTTAAGATCAGAAAAATTATTATGCCAGCTATGGATGATAACAACATAATAATCGGCAAAGATTGCCAGCCAAGCCAGGCTCCAAGCATGCCCAGTAATTTGAAATCGCCATAACCCATGCCTTGTCGAGATGTCAGACGGTGATGAATTTGGTAAATCAGCCATAACACACTATAGCCAGCTATTGCGCCAATAACAGCGTCATAGATTGGGACAAATTCATAAGAGAGATTACATAGCAACCCCAAACCGATGCCAGGTAGTGTGATTGAATCGGGTAATAACCATGTATCTAAGTCGATGAAAGTTAGGGCAATTAACATGCTGGACAGGATTAGCGACCAGAGCAATGTAGTCGTTAACCCGAATTTGATTGCACAGCTTATGAAAATCAGGCCAGTCATCAATTCAATCCAGAAATATCGAGTAGAGATCTTCTCTTTGCAGTCACGGCAACGTCCCCCCAAAAGTAAATAACTTAATAAAGGAATATTGTCGAACCAGCGAATTTGTTGTTTGCAGTGAGGGCAGTGTGAGCCAGGACGGATTAAATTTGGCAGAGGATGATCGACCATGTCTGCCAGCTCGTCATCAATCAATGGTGGCAGCCGGCTTATTACAACATTCAAAAAACTGCCGATACACAAACCCACAATAAATATCGATGTGTAGAGAAAAACAGGATTTTCCTGCAATATTTGGATGAATGTCATTGTTGGCGAATTTTAACAAAGTTGGTGACACTATGAATCACTACTCTTTCGCTATTGCCACCTAAGAACGTCACCCTGACGCCGATCGGGTATGGGAGTTCGGAAAAAAAGAAACTCCCACCGTAAACGGCGGGGCATCTATTTTGCTTTGTATATTATCCCGTGACATGCTAACTCTTGCTAGCCATTAAAACACTCGCATGAGTTTAAAAACTAGCTCCTAAATTAAATACTGGCAAATACATAGCAATCAAAATTATGCCGATAATGAAGCCAAGAAACACAATCAAAATCGGCTCCAAAATGATTTTTAATCGATCAAAATTATTCTTAAGCTGCTCTTGATAATAGTGACTGCATTGATCCAGCATGGCGCTGAGATTTGCTGATTCTTCACCGGTTTGAATAAGTTGAATCATCAAAGTATCGAAATAATTACTGCTTGCCAATGCAGCGGCCAGACTGCGTCCATTTTTTATTTCGTTTAAGGTTTGATCGATGGCATGTTGATATTCGTGACTTGAGCTCAAATTCCGACAGGAGTTTAGACAATCAGTAATATTGAGCCCGGCGGCATAAAGACCAGTCAGTGTTTGACAGAACCTCAAGGTGTTGAGCTTTTTGATTGTTTTGCCTACAAAGGGAATATGCTGTGTCCATTGAAATTTGTAATGGCGTTGTAATATCAACAAGATAGTAGCACCAATAAAGCTGCCCACACACAATGCTCTAAGATTCAGGCTCAGCCAGTCACTAATGCTTAAAATCATGATAGTGAGCCCAGGCAATTGTGATTTGGATTGGGAATAGATTGATTCAAATTGGGGGATGACGAAAATGACCAAGGTTGCCAACACACCCATAGACACTAAAAACAACACCGCAGGGTAGAGCAGGGCAGTCAAAAATTGGCTTAATGTTTTTTGCTTTTGATCATAATAGTCAAAGGCTTGCTGCACCGATGTATCGATCTGGCCAGTGGCTTCACCACTGCGTACCAGCTGCAGGATAATCTTGTCAAACAATTCTGGAAACAGGCTAAGCGTTGTGGACAGTTGTTCTCCCTTCGCTAACTGTTGCTTTAGACAAGTCGTTAGTTCGGCTAAAAGTGTGTAGGATTGATTCTGCTCTAATATGGCAACTGCTCTGTTTAAATTGAGCCCGATACTTAGCAACGAATACAACTGTGCAAGGAAAAATAACGTTTGTTGGTTATTAAGCCAGCGACGCAAGTTGAGTAAAAATTGCTGTTGCAGATCAATTCTTTTAATCACTATTTGCTGTTGATACAGTGCATATTTCAGATCGGTTTTGGAATCAGCATAATATCTTCCACTGATCGTGTGACTTTGAAAATCGACACCTTTCCAACAAAAAAGATTACTCATCACAATACACGTAATAATTCATCCAGACTGGTTTTTCCGTCTGCGACTTGATTTAAACCAGCCTGTATTAGACTAGTATCTGCCGCAGCAACTTGGCCGAAATGGTGTTTATCAGTCAACAATTCGAATATACCCGTTCTGTGCTTATATCCTTGTAAGCAAAGCGGGCAACCCAAAGCTTGGTAGATATGTTTGGGAACAGCTAAATTTGAATTATTAAAAAGCTCTATCGCTGACTTAGAAACATCATGTTTGGTTTGACATTGCGGGCATAGTTTTCGAATCAGACGTTGTGCGATTGTCAATCTTAGAGCCTGGTCTAAAGAATACTGATTAACACCGAGTTGCAACAATCGGATTTCGGCATTTGCTGCAGTCCGGCTATGCAACGTCGCTAAAACTAAATGTCCGGTTTGAGCTGCTCTGACAGAGATTTGCGCTGTTTCGTTATCGCGAATTTCCCCAATCATAATGATGTCCGGGTCCTGACGTAGTAAGGCTCTTAAAGCTGTACTGAAATCCAATCCCGATTTTCGATTGATACTGATTTGATTAATTCCCTCGACCTGAATTTCGGCAGGATCTTCAATGGTGCTGATATTTTCTTTGCCGGTACTAAGTAGCTCGAGTAATGCATACAGTGTGACAGTTTTTCCTGAACCTGTCGGTCCGCAAACTAAAATCAAGCCGCTGGGTTGTTTAATAATCTCACGAATCAACTGATATTGCTCGGCACTTAAACCGATTTGATTTAGTTTAAATTGTTTTGCATGTTGTTGAAGAATACGAAGCACCAGTTTTTCACCATGAATGGTTGGAATGCTGTTAACTCTTAAAGAAACGGGTTGGTTTTTAATCTGATGAGTAAATCGCCCATCCTGTGGCAATCTCGATTGGGCAATATCCATATGAGCGATAAGTTTAGTCTGAGAAATCAATCTCAAGCCTTGATCACAACTAATAGATGCCAGCGGATGTAATACTCCATCAACTCTGATGCGTAGACTGCAATGACCATGGAACATTTCTACGTGGACGTCCGACGCATTGTGGGTTAAAGATTTTTCAAGATATGCCGTTAAATCATTGCTACCTACTGGATTATTGCTGTTATTGATCGTTAAATGACGGCGCTGATTTCGAGCTTTGCGGATAGAATGAATATCCGCTAGCACTGGTTCGAGTTTCTGCTCAGTGTAAAAACCAAGTTGATTTATCTGGCTCAACTTCTCTGGCTTGCCCAGCGCAATCAGATGATTACTATTTTCATCCTTCAACATCAATGCTTCCATATCATCAAGCACTTTGTCGGGAATATCGATATCATGAATTGGGACATAGTTATTGTGTGTCAGCTTAATAAACGGCACTGACCAAACTTGAGCAGCAGTCTGATAAAGCTGTTCAAGTGCGATCGATTTTTGATTGAGTAGTGATTCAAAAAGACCGTAAATGAAGAACTCATTCGATTTTTTAATCTCGTATAATTGTTTTTGAGTAATCAGATCTTTCTCAATCAGTTTTTGCTCAAAGAGCCGTAGGTTTGAGGAAATCATCGTTAGTCCAGGTATGTGTCCGCATCGTTTACATCTGGAGCTGGGTCGGCACATGGAGCTGGCAGATATTTAGCATCAAGATTATCTTGAGAAGTTTGAGCGCAATCCCATTCAACACTAACATTCGTTCCAAGTGCATAAAGCCCAAAAGTTTGGCCATCAGCAACTGCAGCACCCAAATTTCTAAGTGCAACGGTGATTAAACTATGGGTGTCATCAGCGCGCGAATAAGTAACTGAATCAACATACTTTGATTGCGATGAAGAAAATCCGGTAAAACCCGCAGCGGGCATCACTCCGTTGCTAATAAATGATTCAGAAATTGCCAATTTTGCAGGAGCAAGGGCATTGATGGCTTCGGTAACCTTGGCTCGGACCGAATAATCCTGATAGGCTGGCATCGCAATCGCAGTCAGAATACCGATAATCGCTATCACAATCATCAGCTCAATGAGTGTGAAACCAGAATGTTTATGAGTGAATTTATGATACAGGTGAGACATGGCAACCTCCGTGTTGCTTATTAAAAATCCATTTAATCTATATAGATTACCAGAGAAAGTCTTAGGGTCAAGTGTTTCTGGCCGAGGAGTTAGTAACAGTTGTAGGAGACGGGGCTTTGTGACTAATAAGACTATTTACTATCGTCACCGCCACGACCTACTATCCATGGTGTCTAGCGTAATTAAGATGAATAACAAAAAGGGAGGACAGAGATCGAGGAGTAATAGAAAAACAATTTTTACGTCCGGCATAGAGTGAGGATGCATACGTAAAAAAACGTGTTAACATTCGTGTCCCAAACAACTTATAAGAAAAGACAAGGGTTTAAGATTAGTGAAAATAATAATACTTGTTCTATTATGCTTAATTAATTTATCTTTATTAGAAGATGCCAATGCGACAAAAAATTCGGACAACTGGAATTTTTTAATATCAAAGGCAAGATAGGGGATATATTACTCTTTGGAGCATGTGATGGTGGCGAAGATATCGAGCCAGTAAATTGTTCTGCCGCAGCGATGGAAGAAGCAACAAAGGGGTTTTTAGACGGAGTAGGCTTTGGATTTTTTCAACATGCTGCGCTTATTACGAAAACAGGTGCTGATTATATTGAAGTTCTCCACGCAAGAGGTCGGCGTGATGGTGTCGGCATTGATAGATTTTATTTGCAAGACATTTTAACTAAAAATATAAAAAGACTGCTTCTTTTAAACGTTCAAGCGTTTCCAACACAAAAGCCCAATCTATCGTAAATATTGCGATAAATAATTGGAAAGACACTGTATACGATTCTTTTCTGTTGCCCTTCAACAACAAGGTTTATTGTTCTGAGTTAATTTGGGACGCCTATAAAAAAGGGGCAAACCTAAATTTAGATGAGAACGCATCGAACTACCCACTCGTTCCAATAACACCTGACGAGGTTAATCTGTCAAAACATACTAATGACATAGCAGGGTTCATCTTTGAAAAAGTTGATCTTACTTCTATGCTGCCGTTGCTTTTATTTGACGACGAACCAACGCCGCCAACCTTGCCCACAGACGGCTTAGTGGTGCATTATAAGTTTGATGGGAACATGAATGATAGTTCGGGAAATGGTTATAACGTTGATGGTGGGGGATTAAATTATAGTACAGGAATCGATAATCAAGCAGGGGACTTTGATGGTGTTGATGATTGGATTAGCTTAAATGCTATAAGCAATGCAAATAATTTTAATGACAAATTTTCAGTGTCTGTATATTTTAAAACACAAGCATCACCAGCGAATGTTTTCGGTAATATAATTTTTTCAATGCATAGTTCTATAGGTGACAATATATTCCGTATTGGTACAGCCACAGCCGGCGAAATATTTGTGTCACCGAAAGGGTCAGCTCACCTCCTATCCGGTAGTGGTTATAACGACGATAAATTTCATCATCTGGTTGTAACCCTTAATGATGGCGTAGTTGAAATTTATATTGATAACATAAAAATAAATACTATTAATGATAATAACTTCGAATTATCAGACTCAGCACGAATGAGCATCGGTCAAGATTATGATGGAAGCACAACCACGGATTTTTTCAATGGACTGATTGATGAATTGAGAGTTTACAATCGAGCTTTAACTGAAACCGAGGTTTCAATTTTGTATAATCAGTATCAATGATACGAGAAATATTTTTATTCAAATAGTTCACTGAAACTTACTTAAATCTATAACTACAGTCCACCATGTTTTCGGGCTACGATGCAAAAGCTAATCTTGAAGTTTAGGATAGTTATTAATTAAGTGTTTCTAGCTAAAGCCCAGAGCGTTACAGTCTGCACTCCAGATTTTTTTAATGCCTTTGATGCTTGATTGGCGGTATTTGATGTGGAGATTACGTCATCGACCAACGCGACATGCTTAAATTTACATTTCGTATTCACTTTAAATGCGCCTCTGACAGCTTGCTCGCGTTGTTTTGCAGTAAGTTCAATTTGTGGCTTGGCATATTTATTCCTGATTAGGGATTTATTATCACAGGGGATGCTCAATGCTTTTGAGAGTGACCTGGCGATTAAGCTGCTTTGATTGTAGCCACGTCTGATTAATCGTCGTCGATGTAATGGTATGGGAATAATTACTTCTGGTAGCGGTTGTCGTGATTTCACTAATAAGGCAATTAATTCCTCCACCATTGGCCTGTAGGCGTAAAAGTTATTTTTATATTTGAATTTGTAAATCAGCTGGGTGATCGGTTGTCTATATTCAAATGGAACCAGTGTGCTATCAAAATACTGGGTATGACTTAAGCAAAAGCCGCAAATATCCTGATGATCAACAATATTGGCACATATTGGACAGGCGTTTTTAATTCTAGGTAAACTTTGCTGACAATCACCGCAAAACCACTGATTTATTGATAATTTTTGCTGGCAGAATAGACAGTTTCTGGGAAAAATAGATCGTCTGAATCGATCAAATAGCACTTTATAAACCTTCCATGGTATTCAATGCCTTGAATCTAACAGAAAAATGATCGGTTTCACATTAAATTGACTATCGGTCGGTAAACCTAGTGTTACTAAATATTTATGACAGGAATTAGCATTTTTTGTGTCAGATGGTTACCAGAATATGGTTAGTTCCGTTACAATTAGAGCCGATGTGTTAAGTGATTCGCCCAAAAGAATACTGATTACTCGTAATCATTCCTTAACCAAAGCCCAGGCGGGTTTGATCGTAGGATTTTTGGCAATAGTCTTAGCTTCAATCGGTACTTGGTTTTATATCCAAGGAGCGTGGTTGGTGTTACCCTTTGCTGGATTGGAGCTTTTGGCCGTAGCGACTGGATTTTATGTCTGCGTAAGGCATAATAATGACTACGAGTTAGTTGAGATCGATAATGCTAATATTTGCGTTAAGCGTAGTATTGCTAATCGAGAACAAAGCTTTAGTTTTCAGACCTATTGGACTAAAGTAATTTTGGAAATCGCTGAAGGATGGCATCCATCTAAATTGTGGATGAAATCAAAAGGTAGACAAATCGAATTGGGATGTTGGTTAACTGATCAAGAGAGAAGACGGTTAGCACATCGTTTGAAAAGTTTTATTTGAACAAGATTGGAATAAGGTTGGACTGTATGTTTAGACCCCTAGGAAACAAATTGCCATCAATTTTGGTTGGGTTGGCATCGATTTTGATTGCCACAAGTGCAATGGCCGAGTACGCACTGAATTTGCCACCACCGGTATCTTCAACTGCGGCTGAAATTCTAACTTTGCACAATTTGATACTGCTCATATGCTTTATCATATTTATCCTGGTTTTTTCCGTGATGTTTTATTCGATGTTTGCACACCGCAAGAGCAAGGGAGCAAAAGCGGCTACTTTTCATCACAGTACTACATTAGAAATCGTTTGGACGGTCATTCCAGTTTTGATCTTGATCGGTATGGCTGTACCGTCAACCGCAACATTGATTCGTATGGAGGATACAACTCAGTCTGACATGACTGTAAAAATTACGGGCTATCAATGGTTCTGGCAGTACGAGTATCTTGAAGATAATGTCAATTTTTACAGCAAGCTATCGACTCCACGGGCACAAATTGAAGGGCGAGAAGAAAAAGGAGAGAACTATCTTTTAGAGGTAGACAATGAAGTAGTTCTACCTGTCGGGAAAAAAATTCGCTTTTTGTTTACAGCGGCTGACGTGATCCATGCCTGGTGGATTCCTCAATTAGGCGTTAAAAAAGATGCTATTCCTGGCTACATAACGGAAAGTTGGGTAAGAATTGATGAACCTGGATCCTATACTGGTCAATGTGCCGAATTATGTGGAAAGGATCATGGATTCATGCCAATCGTTGTTAAAGCCGTAACCCAGGAGGAATACGCCCAATGGGTGGCTGAAAATCAAACACCAGCCGATTCTACTGCCAGTAGTGAAACCACCAGTGAACAAATTAACGCGGCGACTTCAGTCGCAACTAATTGATTTTAGGAGTTTTTGAGCATGTCTAGTACAGCAGAACATCATCACGACGATCATCATCACGGTCCGGCAAAGGGGTTTATGCGTTGGGTGACCACGACCAATCATAAAGATATCGGTACGATGTACCTGATTTTCTCACTGGTCATGTTTATGGTTGGTGGATTTATGGCGTTGATTATCCGAGCCGAGCTTTTTGTGCCTGGTTTACAACTGGTCGATCCGCACTTTTTTAATCAAATGACCACCATGCATGCGTTAATCATGGTCTTTGGTGCCATCATGCCGGGCATGGTTGGATTTGCTAATTGGCAAGTCCCTTTGATGATTGGAGCGCCTGACATGGCACTGCCCAGACTTAATAACTGGAGTTTCTGGATTTTGCCCTTCGCATTCTCATTGATTTTAAGCGGTCTGTTCTTCTTCGGTGGAGGCCCTGCCAGTGGATGGACGTTGTATGCACCATTAACATTACAGGGCGGTATCGGTGTTGACTTAACTATTTTTGCTATCCACATGATGGGGATCTCATCCATTATGGGAGCCATAAACGTCATCGTTACAGTATTTAATATGCGCGCTCCTGGTATGACTTTGATGAAAATGCCGTTGTTCGTTTGGACCTGGGTGATTACTGCATTCCTGCTGATAGCAGTTATGCCGGTTTTCGCTGGGGCTGTCACCATGGTATTGACAGATCGCCATTTTGGTACGGCTTTCTTTGATCCGGCAGGTGGTGGTGATCCAGTGTTGTATCAACATATTTTCTGGTTCTTCGGTCACCCAGAAGTGTATATTATGATTTTGCCGGCATTTGGTATTATTTCGCAGATTATTCCAACTTTCTCTCGCAAGAAACTGTTTGGTTATGAATCAATGGTATTTGCCACCGCAGGTATTGCATTTCTGTCGTTCATTGTTTGGGCGCATCATATGTTTACAGTTGGAATGCCATTAGCAGGTGAGTTGTACTTTATGTATGCCACCATGCTGATAGCAGTGCCGACGGGTGTCAAAATCTTTAACTGGGTTTCGACCATGTGGCGTGGTTCAATGACCTTTGAAACACCCATGTTATATGCGGTAGCAGTTGTGTTTTTATTTACCATAGGTGGCTTGTCGGGTCTAATGTTGGCAATTGTTCCAGCCGATTTCCAATACCATGACACCTATTTCGTGGTGGCACATTTTCATTACGTTTTATTTTCTGGCGCCATTATGGCAATGATGGGCGGTGTGTTTTATTGGCTACCCAAGTGGACGGGTTATATGTATGACGAAAGGTTAGGAAAATGGCATTTCTGGTTAACCACTATTTTCTTTAACATTACTTTCTTCCCGCAACACTTTTTGGGTCTTGCCGGAATGCCGCGCCGTATTCCTGATTATAACTTGCAATTTGCCGAGTTTAATTTCATGTCAAGTGTTGGCGCGATGGGCTTAGGATTAGTGCAGTTGCTGTTAATCTACATTATTTATAAGGCGGTTAAAGGTGGTCAAAAAGCAACTACTGAGGTTTGGGAAGGCGCAGAAGGACTTGAGTGGACAGTCCCTTCTCCGGCACCCTATCATACATTTGAGACCCCACCGGTAGTTAAATAATTGTGCCATCTGACCAAAGGCGCAAGAACATAAGATTGGCACTGCTGTTAGCTCTAGCAGTGCTGCTTTTATTTTTGTTTACTCTGTATCAACAGAGTTGAGTGTTTAGATTGAATTCAAAATGATTGCTAACAAACCATTAATCTCTAAATTGCTGGTGGTTGTAGTTTGCATGTTTGGATTCGGATATGCGCTTGTACCGTTGTACGATTTATTTTGTGATATCACAGGGATTGGTGGCAAAACAGGTCAAGTTGAACAAGTTGCGGCACAGCAGGAGCAGGTGGATAAAGATCGTCTGGTCACTGTTGAATTTACCAGTGTATCGACATCCGGATTGCCTTGGGAATTCAAGCCCAAGGTAAATAAATTGAAAGTTCATCCCGGTGAAATAAATGAAATCATTTACTACGCAAAGAACAATAGTTCACAACCTGTAGTTGGACAGGCAATTCCAAGCGTGACCCCGGGATCGGCGTCAAAGTATTTTAACAAGACCGAATGTTTTTGTTTTAAGCAACAAACTTTGGAAGGGAATGAACAGAAAGATATGCCTGTCAGGTTTATTATTGATCCGGATTTACCTGATGATATTCATACTGTTACGTTGGCATATTCCTTTTTTAATGCGGAAAAGTATGCACAGAATTAAAACTAACGTTGTCGTAGCATATTCTGTAAAATATACACTGAGCGGATGAGATTTCTCATTAATAAACAAGTTTTTTAAGGGACAAGAGATGAGCGAACCGAGTGATTATTACGTACCCCATTCAAGCCATTGGCCTATTACCGCCACCATTGGTTTATTCATTTTGGCTTTTGGCGCCGCGACTTTATTAAACGATATGGCAGCTGGAAAGTGGATCATGTTGATTGGAGCGGCAGTCCTGATCTACATGTTGTTTGGCTGGTTTGGCACAGTCATTCGTGAGAGTGAAGGTGGTTACTATAGTGGCCAGGTTGATACATCATTCAGAATGGGAATGGGCTGGTTCATCTTTTCCGAAGTATTATTTTTCGCGGCATTCTTTGGTGCCTTATTTTATGTACGTAAACTTGCGGTTCCCTGGCTTGATGAGGCCGAAATCCTGTGGCCGGGATATAATGGCGGTTGGCCAACTGCAGGTCCTGCAGGACCACAGGTGTTAGGTCCTGATACACATGTAGAGCAAGCAGGTTTTTTCTCCACAATCGGTGCCTGGGGTTTGCCCATGTGGAACACCATCATTCTGCTCACCTCAAGCGTGACCTGTACGTTTGCCCACTGGGCTTTCGTCAAGGGGCAACGTGGACGAATTATTTTCTGGTTAGCGGTGACTGTTGCATTAGGTTGTTTGTTTCTTTACTTTCAGGCAGCTGAATATCATGAAGCGTATACGGCTTATGGTTTAACTCTTGGAACAGGGATTTATGGCGCGACCTTTTTCATGTTGACCGGTTTTCATGGCCTGCACGTGACAATTGGAACATTGATTTTATTTATTGTATTGCTGCGTGTGATTTGGGGGCATTTTACCGAGCAGAATCATTTTGCCTTTGAAGCAGCAGCTTGGTATTGGCATTTTGTTGATACCGTTTGGTTATTATTATTCGTATTCGTTTACGTTTTATAGAGCCGACTAAGATATAGTATTAACGCCGCCCGGGACTACCTTGGCGGCGTTTGTTATTCAGATTGTTGCTCAGGTGTTTGCTGCGGCACAAGTGTATTACTAGGGATGATTTTTCCTGTTCCCATACCGATCAAAACGATGATGAATAATACAACGCAAATTGAAATTCGAAACGTCAATGCTTTGACATTACGGGTTCCTTTGCCGCCATCTTTCATCATGAACACGACACTCATGAATAAAGCCACGCCTGCTAAGGCGAAAAGTAAATAGATTATCCAGCTGATCATTCGGTTAGAACTTAAGTTGTAAAAACATAGTATATTCCATTCTTGATTAATGCCCAATTCGTTTTCAACCAAGAAATTACTGCTCAACGGCTTAGCTCTCGTTTTGATGGCCATTATGCTCAGATTAGGCATGTGGCAACTTGACCGCTCAGAATTTAAGGCTGAAAAACAATCGAGTTATAGCCAACGAGTTGTTCAGCCTATTCAAGAATTTCCGTGTGAAGTAGTTAATGCTAATGACTGGAGTTACTACAAAGTCCAAGTTAGCGGTGAATATTTGCCCGAAAGTGGCTTTTTTGTCGACAACGTGGTTAATAATACAGTAACAGGTTTGTTGTTGGTGACTCCCCTGAAAATAACAGGCACTGAAATTTTGATTTTAGTTAACAGGGGTTGGTTGCCATGGGGAGTGGATCGAACATTTTTACCTGTAATTGAAACCCCGGATCAAGATGTACAACTAACCGGGTTGTTGGTTCCGGCGACGGAGGGGCATTTTTATCTTGGAGATCCTGAGCAGTCTAATGAACCGGATAATCTGTGGTTACAATTAGATTTACAACGTTTTGAGAAGTCTACAGATAGTCCAGTACAGCCTTTGATTTTTATACTTGATCCGGATCAGCCGGGTAGTTATGAACATATCTGGCAATTACAAGATGATAGCTGGATAGCCCGTCATAAGGCCTATGCCGTTCAATGGTTCGCATTAGCGGCGACGTTATTATTAATTACTGTTGTTTTAAATTTAAGAGCAGCCAACAAGGATAAAGAAAATGACTGACCCATTAACGCAAGATATGAAAAAGAAGCGCAATCGAGCCCGCTTTGCATTAATTGCTTTGGTTATATTGTTCAGTCTTCCGATTATTGGTCCTTTTTTTTATACACCAAAGAGTTTTGTTAATCGCGGTGAATTGATCCAACCTCAAGCTAGGCCACTCGAAGCATTGCAATTGATTAATGCGGATGGTGAACAAGTGGATATTGAAGCGTTCCAGGGCAAATGGACCATGTTGGTACTTGATCATGCAGCGTGTGATAAGGGTTGTCAGACCAATCTTTACAATATTCGCCAAGTCAGATTCTCCCAAGGACGCCGAATGGTGAGAGTGCAATTGGCTTGGATTCTACTTTCCGGCGATCAAGCGGATATTGATAGCAAACTTTTGGCAGATTATCCGCAAGTTCAACGATATAATATCCCCATCGGTCAGAATCAAACGGTTAATGATTTGTTTGTGACTGAATTCGGCAAACCGAGTGATAATATACAGCGTGTTTATTTTGTAGATCCATTCGGTAACTTAGTGATGAGTTTTGCAGCAGATCAAAATCCTAAAGATATGCAAAAGGATCTGGGTCGATTACTACGAGTCTCTAAAGCAGGTGAGAAACAAAGTTAATGAAACTTGATAATGCGATAACGAAAAAACCGGAGTTGTCTGTTAAGACAATGCTGGTGCAGTTCTATGAGCTGACCAAGCCTCGGGTTGTTGCGTTGATCATATTTACTGCCATCGTGGGGATGTTTCTCTCGGTACAAGGCCTGCCACCGCTTGGTTTATTTTTTTGGGGAACGTTGGGTATCGGTCTGGCTTCTGCTGCAGGTGCAGCAATCAATCAATTATTTGATAGTGAAGCCGATTCAGTGATGAAACGCACGCGACTAAGACCACTGCCAACCGGACAGCTTAGTACTCATCAGGCGCTGATGTTTGCTCTAATTCTGGCGGCAGTGGCTATGGTTATCTTAGTGGTTAAGGTTAATACTTTAACGGCAGTACTTACTTTTGCGTCGCTGATTGGTTATGCGGTGATTTATACCGTTTATCTTAAACATACCACACCACAGAATATTGTTATAGGCGGAGCTGCCGGAGCGGCGCCGCCAGTTCTAGGTTGGACGGCGATAACCGGCGAAGTAACAGCAGATGCTTTGCTGTTGTTCTTGATTATATTTGTCTGGACACCCCCACATTTTTGGGCGCTTGCGTTATATCGATATCAAGATTACGCAAAAGCAGGTATCCCCATGTTGCCAGTCACTCACGGACAAAAATTCACCCGCTTAAATATCTTGCTTTATACAATATTGCTGACAGCTGTCTCCATTATGCCGTTTGCTGTACAAATGAGTGGCTGGTTATATCTTGTTGGGGTACTGGTTTTAAATATCGTATTTTTGTACTACGCAATTAAACTTTATCGAAACTACAATGATCTACTGGCCCGCAAAACTTTCGTCTATTCCATTCAATATCTGGCCATGCTATTTGCTTTGATGCTGGTTGATCATTATTCCCACTATCTTTCCAGTGTTCTAGAGCGACTTTAAGTTAGTAGTTCCAGACTCTTAAACATCTTATGCTGCGTAAACTGATATGGGCGATTCTGGGGGATAAGATTCGAGGCAGGTATGAGTATCATAGGTTCCCGGAACAAGGACTAGCTTGGGGTGGTCCTTTTAATGGTCAGTACTTTAGAAAAAAAATATTTCTTGAATTAATAGAAACAATCAAATTCGATTGCATTGTCGAAACAGGTACCTATAAAGGCACTACCACTGAATACATGGCGCAGACGGTCGATTTGCCCATTTTCACCGTCGAAGCGGTAGCAAGAAACTATGGGTTTGCATCCCAACGATTACGGGGTTTCTCCAACGTTCATATTAATCTTAACGATAGCCGGGAATTCATAAAGGAACTGATTGAAAAGGCGGGTATACAGCAAAAAACCGCACTCTTTTACCTGGATGCACATTGGCAAAAAGATTTACCCTTAGCCGAGGAGTTAGGCTTGATCTTTGAGTATGGGGTGAATGCCGTTATTTTGATTGATGACTTCCAGGTGCCTGATGACAAAGGTTATAGTTATGATGATTATGGAGAAGGCAAGGCTTTAACCTTGGATTATTTAAAAGCCCATCAACAGTATAATTATAAAGTGTTTTTCCCCAGTATGAGTTCGCAGCAAGAGACCGGTATGAAACGGGGCCTGGCAGTTTTGTCTGCCACACCTGAACTGGTTTCCAATCTTAAGACCATGAAAACTTTGAGAGAATACCAGCACATCGCTTAATTATTACTGCAATGATCAAAATAACGAGATAAAGCAGTGATCGGATCACAAAAAAAATCCTTTGTTTTGACGGCCTTAGCCTTGGCTCCCACAGTTTGGATGTTGAGTTTTAACTACGGCGTTTATAAAACCGTATTTTATGAACATTTATTTGTGGTCTGGGCTATTTCTTTGGCCGCTTTAATTTGCGGATTTGTCTTTAGAATCGATGATGAAAATGCATCATTCTCGACCTGGCGGGGCCGATTATTACTATCGCTGCCGACTATTTGGGTGTTATCAGGTTATTGGTCACATTTAGAACAGGCCAGTACACTGCTTTATTGGTTAGGTCAGCTTTTAACCATTGCGACCATTTTATTTTCATTGCCATACATCCTCTATTACGTTGTTATTATGTTAGTACCTGGTGCTGAGATGATTTATTCGACCAAGTTACTAACAGTGTTGTTTCTAATTACGGTAGTGATAGGCGGAATTGGTTTTAGTGTTGGTCACTATCATCCACAATTTCTTTATTGTGAAAACTTCGAAGTGGCCGGTAATAAAGTGCCCAAAAATTGCTGGCCCAAGTCCAAGGGCATAGATCGATGAATATATTAGTTTTAAATTGCGGTTCTTCGTCACTTAAATTCCAAATTATAGCGACAGACATTGATGCTATAAAAACTGATTCTGACCAGTGCCTGGTCAAAGGTGAAGTTGAAAGGATCGGCACGCAGTCATTAATTAAATATGAAGTGCCTGGACAACCTGCAATCAAAAAATCTGATCCGATAGTCAATCATCAGGCCGCAATCGAGCTGGTATTGCGCTGGGTAATTTCAGATAAATCAGCCATAGAATCGATTAATTCTTATGCTGATATTCACGCGGTGGGCCACCGTGTTGTACATGGCGGTGAGAATTTCAGTAAATCGATTTTGATCGATAGCGAGGTTATTGAGGGCATTGAAGACTGTGTGGAATTAGCGCCGTTACATAATCCGGCTAATATAAAGGGCATAAAAATCGCCACTAAATTGCTGGGTTCAGTGCCACAGGTGGCCGTCTTCGATACAGCTTTCCACGCCACCATGTCAGAACAAGCATATTTGTATGGGTTGCCTTACGAATATTATCGCCGGCATAAGATTAGACGTTATGGATTTCACGGTACTTCACACCGCTACATCGCATATCAATATCGAGCTTTAACGGGTTTGGACAAAGGTAATACCGATATCATTTCCCTACATTTAGGCAATGGATGCTCTGCGTGTGCGATCAAAAACGGGGTGTCAATTGATACTTCCATGGGGTTTACTCCTCTTGAAGGACTGTTAATGGGTACTCGAAGTGGCGATGTTGATGCTTCGATTCTGGAATATCTTCACCTTAAAGAAGGTATGGACTTCAACAATCTCGATAACATGCTTAATAAACGTTCCGGCTTGCTTGGAATTTCTGGGTTAACTAGCGATATGCGTGAGCTCTTAGAAGAAGAATCCGAAAAACAGGATCGTAGGGCCAAGTTGGCTATTGATATCTTTTGCCGGCGTGTACGCCGTTATATTGGAAAATATTTTGTTGAAATGTGCGGTGAAGTAGGCGCTATTGTATTTACCGGGGGTATCGGTGAGAATTCTGTTGAGATCAGGCGCCGAATTTGCAGTGAACTTGAGTGTTTGCATCTTTATCTTGATCAAGGACGAAATCAGAACATGATTAACGATGCACGAGGACTAATTACAACTGACCAAAGTAAACTTCATGCTTATGTTATTCCAACTAATGAAGAATTAATGATTGCCCGTGATACGGTCAAGGCGATAAATGCAAAAGGATAATCAAAATGTTTAAGGCCATAGAAAATCAGTACTTAATCCCAGCCGACCAGGGATTTTCAGTTAGCCAAGCTCCAACAGGCCCGGAGCAGTTGCCGAATCAGAAAAAAACCAAAAAGGCTTTAAGAAAAGTTGTTGATCGAATTGATGATTTGCAAAGAGTGCTCTATGCACAGGATAAGTATTCAATCTTGCTGATTTTTCAGGCCATGGATGCCGCTGGCAAGGATTCAACCATTCGAGCCGTTACACGTGGTGTTAATCCAGCCGGTTTTCAGGTTTACTCATTCAAACAACCTTCAAAATTGGAGCTCGATCATGACTTTCTCTGGCGCAGTGCTATTGCCTTACCGGAAAGGGGTAGAATTGGAATCTTTAATCGCAGTTATTATGAGGAGGTTTTGGTAGTACGGGTTCATCCTGAGTATTTAGGTGGACAGAAATTGCCGGATATTTCAGACAATATTTGGCAACAACGCTATGAGTCTATTATTGATCACGAGAAACACTTGGCCAGAAATGGTACCGTGATACTTAAATTCTGGTTGAATGTTTCAAAACAGGAGCAAAAAAATCGATTTATCGCTCGTATTGATGATCAAACTAAAAACTGGAAATTTTCATCCTCAGATGTCAAAGAACGGGGTTATTGGGATGATTACATGAATGCTTACGAACAAATGTTAAACGCAACATCCAAACCCTGGGCGCCTTGGTACGCAATTCCAGCAGATGACAAACCTTATATGCGCTTGAAAGTTGCCCAGATAATTGAGCAAAGTCTATCCAGTCTCGATCTTGAATATCCAAAACTGGGACAAGAAGAAATGGCCAGGCTTGATGAGATGAAAACGAAACTCAATCAAGAAGATTAGGGCAGTGATGATGAAAAAAATTATTCTGTTATCAAGCATAGTGTTATTGATCTCCTGTACTCAGGAATCACAGAATAAGATAGGGCGGGCCGTGCAGAATTGGACGGGTACTAACGGTGTATTGGAAATTTATGCAGGGAATACATTAGTTAAACGATTTCTGGAAATTGATAAATTGACCACAGCAGATTCGACCGGAATTTCAAAAGATGTGGCCAGGCCATATCGGTTTGGTTACGGCATACTAGATGAAAATTTAAATGGTAAAAAAGACTCGGGAGAGAAAAAAGTTTATTTTGAGTTCAGCGATTATTCGACTTCATATGTGTTTTATGAATCGCCAAACTAACAACAAGCAGGAGATATGAAATGACAACAAAAGCAGATTTCACCCAGGAACAATGGCAATTAATTCTTGATGTACCGGTTATGGTCGGCATGGGTGTGATGATCGCCGGTAAGAGCGGTCTGGGAACGATGAAAGAATCATTTGCTTTGACTAAGGAAATGATTGACGCAGTCAAAGGTCATGCCGAAAACGAGTTAATTCAGTCAGTTGTTCATGCGCGTCTTAAAGATAAAGAAAAATCCAGTGCTGAAGTGTTGACCAATAACCCATATACAGGTCAAGGCCGTGAAGGCTTAGTCGACGCAGCAGTGGAAAAATGCGAGCAGGTTTGTACTGTGTTAGCTGAAAAATGTACCAATCAGGAAGCGCAGGAATTTAAACAATGGTCGATGCGAATAGGCGAAAAGGTTGCTATGGCGGCTTCTGAAGGTGGATTTCTGGGTTTCGGAGGTGAACAGGTTAGTGCCGAGGAAAAACAAGCTTTAGCCAGAATTTCGCAAGCACTTGAGGTCGAAGCATTTACTTAAAATGAATGTAGAGGTTAAATTTTAATCTTTACACTTTTCCAAAATCTATCGCAGCGGAATAGAGGTAGTGTATTTCAATTGTTCCATTGCAAAATTGGAACTGACAGTATCAATGTCGATTTTTTCTATTAGGCGTTGATAAAAGGCATCATACGCTTTCATGTCAACGACGACGACCCGCATTAAATAATCAACATCACCACTCATTCGGTAGAATTCCACGACTTCTGGAAAGTCTTTTACGACTTTGGAAAAGGCCTGAAACCATTTGGCATTGTGTTGATTAGTGCGAATAGACACGAATACATCGACACTTCGGTTCAGTTTTTCCCTGTCTAATAACGCCACTCGTTTTTTTATTATGCCGGATTTTTCCAACGCTTGGATTCGGCGCCAGCAGGGTGTTTTACTAAGATTAACTTTGTCTGCAATTTCAGCACTGCTGAGATTTGCGTCTTCCTGAAGGTATTCTAATATTTTTATATCAATTCTATCCATCGTTCTAAAAATATAAATTAATTAGTACGATTATACTAATTAATTGGTAAATTATGGTATTTTTAGAACGAAATAATAGATGGAATCTAGCATAATAACCTCACTAACTGAGGACCAATATCATGAGTTACTTTACAGAACACCTAGAAACCGTAAGTGAAACTTATTTCCAGCACTTATGCCATGCTTGTCGATTTTCATTCACTATGGCGGTAGGAAGCATTGCCTGTTTATTACATGCAATTTTCCCTTTTCTGTTTGTCAAAACAGGTAGTCAGATTATTAATAAGCTTCACCACGATATGGTGACTCATCGTGATCGTTTAACACCTGGCAGTGCTAATAAGCTTGAAACGGAACATGCAGGTTAAAAGTAATCATTGTTGAAAATAGAGCATCAGCTGAAGCTAAAGGTAATTCATTTGATTCCGGATGCGATGACGAATTCACCCGGAATTTCATATGCGTCACCGTGCTGATAGTCTGCCACCGAGGCTAGAAATTCATTATCAACAGCTTGACGTGTCGTCGAATCGAATCGTTTTGCTGCCAGAGCTACTGCACCGCCATCGATAATAGCAGTCAACAGTCGCTGTGCATTTGGAAATGACAAATTAGATTGAATTCGTTGCTCTTCAAGATCAGAGAAACCAGCAGTCTGCAAGGTCGAAAGCAAACCACCTGGTGTTCCAAGACCGAAAAATAAAGGACAGACTTGTGAGTTAACCCGGGCATCAACGATAGGAAAAATTTCAGCCCAGCCACAGTTTCGCCGCTCCCCCCAGACTGCAATGCTAATACGGCCACCCGGTTTAAGTACTCGATTCATTTCTGCCAGAGCAATTTTAGGATCTGGCATATACATTAACCCGAATGCACACAGCGCTTGATCAAAGCTATCATCCTTGCATTCTAGAGATTCGGCATTCATTCGTTTGAAAGTAACATTCGACAATTGAAGTTTTGCTGCTGCAGCATTTCCAGCATTCACCATTTCCCCGGAAATATCGGTGGCCAGAATCTGACCTTCAGGTCCAATTGCACTGGCGGCCGGGAATGTTACTAATCCAGAACCTGCAGCTGTTTCGATGACTCTTAGACCAGGTTTCAAGTCGCTCATTTCAAGCAATGAAGATTGAGCCGGAGCGAGATGTTGATGCCACTCTTTTTCATAAACGGGCGCTGCCGCATCCCATCCATAACGCTGCACACGCAATTGAAGTTTAGCTTCCATTATGATGCCTGCTTGTCTACAGTAATCTCGAATTTAACTTGCTGGGCGTCTCGAAGCGCCAGAAACCAGGGATCGACTTCGAGTGCTTTGTTGACCAACTCAGATACTTTCTGTTCGGATAAATCGCTTTTAATGCTGATAGTGAGCCGGGTTTCAAGTGGCGCGGCACTCGAACCTCCTAAGCCCATTGAAGCACCATCGTCAAAATCAGTTTCAACCTCTACCGAAACAGTATCAAAGTTGGCTCCTGCCATGATGGCAGTTTGTTTGATACCCATAGACACGCAACCTGCGATGCCTGCCCGCGAGAAAAATCCTGGTGTCGGGCCAGCATCATCACCGCCCATAATCTCGGGCATGTCCATGACGGCACTATGATCTCCCTGAGTAAAAGTACACTTCATTCCGTCATCAATGATTGCGGTTCCTTGAGTCGTACTAAACGCCTGTTGGGGGCGTTGTTTGAAAACATTGATAATTCTTTTATAAGCTTCGTGAATTTTTTGATTTTTATTCATGTATGTCCCCCGATTTGGTAAATGTTTTAATTATAGTGATCGAACTTTGTTAAACATTATACCAGTGATGTTAACTCTTATTTACAGTCTCATTGTTGGAATTTTGTTGCAGTTGCCAAAGTGCATTGTATGTGCCTTGAGTTTCCAATAATCCATCATGAGTGCCGGTTTCAACCACTCGGCCGTTATCAAGTACAACGATTTGATCTGCATCCATGATTGTTGATAATCGATGGGCGATGACCAGAGTCGTTCGCTGTTTGGCTATAGCATTCAATGCAGTTTGAATTGCTTCTTCGGACTTTGAATCCAAAGCTGAGGTGGCTTCGTCTAACAACAATATTGGTGGATCTTTTAAAATGGTTCGGGCAATAGCCAAGCGTTGTTTTTCGCCACCTGATAATTTCAAACCACGCTCGCCAACTTCGGTTTGATAACCATCAGGTAAAGATTCAATAAAATCATGTAAGTAGGCTAATTTAGCGGCCTGACGAATTTCCTCATCAGTAGCATCTGGTTTGCCATAGCGAATATTGAACTCAATGGTATCGTTAAATAAAACTGTGTCTTGGGGGACGACACCAATATTTTGGCGCAAGCTTTCTAGAGTTATTTCTCGTATATCCTGATTATCAATCAGAATTCTGCCCGCAGTAATTTCATAAAAGCGAAATACTAACCTGGCGATGGTTGATTTGCCTGCACCACTATGGCCGACAATAGCGATTTTTTGCCCGCCAGGGACGTTAAAATTGACCTTGTCGAGAATTTGGCGTTCAGGTTTATAGGCAAAACTAACTTTGTCAAATTTGATGTTAGCATTGCTGATTTGAAGGGGTTTTGCGTCGGCTTTGTCAGTAATTTCCTTCTCAACCTCAAGTAAGGAAAACATACGGCTTATATCAACTAACGAATTTTGCAAAGTACGGAAAACATAGCCTAGAAAATTCAACGGCACATATAGCTGCAATAAAAAAGCATTAACCAGGACAAAATCACCGAGGGTCATTTTTCCATCGACGACGTTTTGGCCAGCCATCACCATTAACAACGTCAATCCAATCGCGATGATAGTTGCTTGACCAAGATTTAAAACGGCCAGTGAAAATTCACTCTTATAGGTTGCTTCTTGCCAGTGCTTAAGATTCTCGTTATAGCGCTCAGCTTCTAACCTCTCATTAGTAAAATATTTAACGGTCTCATAATTAATCAGGGCGTCAATGGCAGTGGTGTTAGTATTAGACTCAGCCTCATTCATGTGTTTACGGAACTTAAGTCGCCAATTAGAGATTGAGTAGGTATAGATGCCGTAAGAAATAATTGTGATCAGAGTAACAATCACAAAACGTGGTTCATAACGAACGAATAAAATTATACAGACTACAGTCAGTTCAAACAGAGTGGGGAAGACACTAAATATCAGGATTCGTAATAATTCGTTAATCGCCCGGCTGCCTCTATCAATATCACGTGATAAACCTCCTGTTTTACGTTCAAGATGATAACTTAGTGACAAGTGCTGTAAATGCTCGAATACTTTTAAGGTGATGTTTCGAATTGATCTGAGTACGGCTTTGGCAAAGACTAAGTCACGTAGCTGATTAAAAAGTGAGTTTGCGAATCTTAGACCACCATAGGCTAATAATAATATTAGCGGTAATTGAATAACTAGCTGGCCTGGGGAGGGTTTTTCCAGTTGATCGACAATATCTTTGAGCACCAGTGGAACGGCAATTGTTGCCAGTTTGGCCAAAATCATCAAGATTAGCGCTATGCCAATACGTAGGCGGTAACTCCAAAGATGAATTAAAAGTGATTTAACCGTATCCCACGGTGCATAGAAAGATTCAGTGCGATCCATTGGGATAATATGGGTCTAATACTTGCCGGAAGCAAGTTAAGCGTACTTTATTTTGGTGAGTTTTTTCTTGCGATGAACGACAATTCGGTAAACTAATAAAATAGTTAAGATCAAAGCATATATTGCCGGTTCAGTGTAATCAGCTTTGACCAGCCAGATGAAATGAGTGACTGCCGCAATGCCTATTAAGTAAACAAGTTTATGCAGCTTTCTCCAATTTTTTCCGCCCATGCGTTTGACCCAGCCATTGGTTGAGGTAATGGCTAGAGGAATCATTAGAACTAATGCCAACATGCCGGCAAAAATGTATTTCCTCTCCAAAATATCGTCCAGAATTTCTCCCCAGTCAAAAAATTGATCAAATACAATATAAATAAGCAGGTGACAAAAGGCGTAAAAAAAAGCATATAAGCCAAACATGCGTCTGAATTTGATTAAATCGGGAAAATTGAATAATCGTCGGATAGGTGTTACTGCCAGGGTGATTAACAAAAAACGAAGTGCCCATTCTCCAGTGATGTGTGTCATCGTTTCAACGGGCTCACCTGTAATTGAATTTGTTAGAACGCTAACCGTAAGCAATACGAATGGTAATAAGCAGACAAGGAAAACAATAGCTTTTAACCAGCGAACTGTCGCTGCTGAAAAAGGTTGAATCATTACGCTAGTAGAATGTGCTTAAATCCATGCCCGTGTATAAGTCAGCAACTTCTTCGGCATAGCCATTGAACATTAGGGTATCGCGCTTAAATAGCTCTCCAAACCGACGCTCTTTGGCCTGTGACCAGCGTGGGTGATCGACTTCAGGATTAACGTTAGCGTAGAAACCATATTCAGAGGGACCTTGAACATTCCAGGTGTTTCGAGGTTGCTCTTCGGTGAAGCGAATAGCGACAATAGACTTTATTCCTTTAAAGCCGTATTTCCACGGCACAGTTAGTCGTACCGGTGCACCATTTTGGTTTGGAATATATTCTCCATATAAGCCAACGGTCAGAATCGTTAATGGGTGCATGGCTTCATCCATACGTAAACCTTCTCGATAAGGCCAATCCAAGACTTGGCCGAAAAACCCAACGTTTTGGCCCGGCATGCGCTCAGGGTCGTATAGCGTTTCAAATTCCACATATTTAGCATTACCAGTTGGATCGCTATGTTTAATTAACTTGCCTAGCTCAAAACCGATCCAGGGTACAACCATTGACCATGCTTCGACACAGCGATGGCGATAGATACGTTCTTCAGGAGGAAAAGCTTTGATTAATTCATCAATATCCCATTCTTTTGGATTATTACATTCTCCCTCAACTTTCACTGTCCACGGTCTTGCGACAAATTTTTTGGCTAATTCAGCGGGTGCGTGCTTGTCGGTCGAGAATTCGTAAAAATTATTATAAGTGGTGATTGACTTGTAATCTGTTAATTCCTCATCAGTAGCAAAAGGTCCGGTTGCTGCATCGGCGAAAGGCTTAGGTAAATCGTTATCACTAGTGACTGCAGCCATTGTTGACGGCAGGTTGAGGCCCAGAGCTAATGCTGCGCCACCAGCAAGAAATTTACGCCGATCATGATAAATAGATTCAGGCGTAATTTCGCTGGGTCTGATTTCGCTATTTTGTCTGCTACGAATTAACATACATCACCCTATTTTATGTTTTCTGTATAGACTAGCTTGCTATTATATAGTTCAATCATACTATGCTGAAATATGCCGCAATGTTACTGACCTTAATTACATTAGTAGTAGTAATTTACTTTTTTTATCTGGGTAAATCATCTCAAAACCAAACATTTCAGCATACTAACGTCGATAAATTATCAATGTGCCCAAAAACACCGAATTGTGTTTGTTCCGAATATCCTGAAGATAGCAAGCATTTTGTCCCCGCACTCGATTTAGGGAAATTGAATGTGGAAACACTTGCCAGTGCAATAAAGAAACTTGGTGGAACAATAGTCGTGCAAAATGATTCTTACTTATCCGCCGAATTCAAATCCGGCTTGTTTGGCTTTGTCGATGATTTTGAGCTTCGTATCGATCAGGATAACAACAAAATTCATTTGCGCTCTGCCTCCAGAGTAGGGCGTTCGGATTTGGGAGCAAACAAAAAAAGGGTGGAAAAATTTAAACAGGCCTTGAATCAAACATGATTTGGACAGCCAGTAGGAGAGGAGGATGAATAAAATCCTGGCATTATTTGCCCATCCTGCTATTCATAAATCGATGGTCAACCGGCGCTTAATCAGAATTTATCGGGAATTTAAAAATGTAACTTTCCGCGACTTATACGATATTTACCCTGAATTCATGATTGATGTTGATAAAGAACAGGAGCTGTTGTTGGAGCACGATATTGTTATTTTCCAACATCCGATTTATTGGTATAGCTGTCCGCCAATACTCAAACAGTGGATGGATTTGGTGCTCAAAAATGGCTTTGCCTATGGTGATGGAAACGCGTTGGTTGGTAAACGTCTGTTATCGACTGTGAGCACGGGCAAGGATAACGACGATTATTCTATTGATGGTGTCCATAACCATCGCTTAAGAAACTTTTTGTTACCTTTTCAACAAACAGCAACATTCTGTGGCATGAATTATCTGCCACCATTTGTGGCCTTTAGCAGTGGTAATCGATACGATCAAATTAGACTGGGTGAGCATCTTCAGCAGTATCGGGTAATTTTAACTGCATTATCAGACCGTCAATTTGACTGGTCATCAATTGCCAGCCTGGATTATATTAATTCAGACATGCAGTTGTTTAATTTTTATCAAGAGTTAGTCAATGTACAGCGATAGTTTACTATTCCAAGCCTTTATCTATCTGGTTGCGGCAGTTGTATCCGTGCCGATTGCCAAGCGTGCTGGATTGGGTTCAGTGTTGGGTTACTTAATTGCCGGTGTCATCATCGGGCCATTTGTATTGAAACTTGTGGGCCATGAAGAAGGCGTGATGCATTTCGCCGAATTTGGTGTAGTCATGATGTTGTTTCTGATAGGTCTGGAACTACGTCCATCTTTGCTATGGCGTATGCGTGGACCAATATTGGGTCTGGGTGGAATGCAAGTGTTGTTAACCACTTTATTGATAACAGCTATTGCCATAGCTTTTGGATTGATTTGGCAAAACGCATTGGTGATTGGTATGACACTCGCGCTGTCATCAACAGCCATCGTTTTACAGACCTTAAATGAAAAAGGCTGGATGAAAACCGGCGCTGGGGAATCATGTTTCTCAGTGTTGTTATTTCAGGATATTGCAGTGATTCCAATGTTGGCAGTGCTGCCATTGTTGGCAGTAGGATTTACAGCCGAGACCATGGCTTCGGGGCAGAATACAGGTCAACCAGGCTGGTTAAGCACGTTGAAAGTTGTCGCTGCTGTAGCTGGAATCATTTTTGTCGGACGTTATGTGATGCGTCATGTTTTCAGAGTTGTTGCGGATACTAAACTTAGAGAAATATTTACTGCAACGGCATTATTACTGGTTATCGGAATCGCAGTTTTAATGGAAGCAGTGGGACTTTCACCGGCATTAGGCACCTTCCTGGCTGGCGTGGTACTGGCTGATAGTGAATACCGGCATGAATTGGAATCAAATATCGAACCGTTCAAGGGTTTGTTGTTGGGACTGTTTTTTATATCTGTCGGCGCCAGTATTGATTTCAATGTTCTGTTTGCCAATCCGTTGATGATTATTGGTCTGGTAATTGGATTAATAGCGGTCAAATTTGTGGTCTTATTTGCCTTGAGTAAGTTTTTCAAAATGAGTTTTAACTCGGGCATGTTATTTGCTTTCGCATTGGCTCAAGGCGGTGAATTTGCCTTTGTTTTATTCTCTTTTGCTACCCAAAACTTTGTGATCTCAACCACGTTGACTAATCCACTTATAGTGGTCGTGGCCCTGACAATGTTAATCACACCGCTGATGATTATTTTCTATGAGCGATTTTTTGAATCACATAAACCGGAAAATGTTCAGGCCGAATATGATGATGAAATCAGTGAGCCGGCAGATAACTCAGTATTGATAGCCGGCTATGGACGCTTTGGCCAGATTGCCGGGAGATTGTTGGCCAGTAATGGTTTTAAAATGACAATTCTCGATAACAATGCCAGCCATATTGAAGTTTTGCGAGGTTTTGGTAACAAAGTTTACTACGGCGATGCCAGTCGAGTGGAGCTGTTAGAACTGGCCGGTGCCAAATCCGCCAAACTAATGATCATTGCCATTGAAGGGCGTGAAAAAATTAATGAATTGGTTGAAACGGTCAAAAAACACTTTCCGGATATAAGACTACTGGTTAGAGCGGAAAATCGCTCTCACGCATTTGAATTATTAAAATTAGGAGTGCCCAAGCAGGATATTTATCGAGTGACTTTTGGTTCATCACTTGAACTTGGCCGCGACGCGCTTCGTCATTTGGGCTTTAATGGTTATCGAGCGCAACGGGCTGCATTAATGTTCAAAAAACATGACGAAGAAGTCATCACCGAGCTATACGAGCAATACTTTCAAGACTATGAAGGTTTCCAAAGTAAAGTGATTACCAGGGAAGAAGAATTGAAAGAGCTTTTTGCTTCAGATTTAAAAGATGCCGAAGAACATCCTGATGAGGCTTGGCAATAATTAGGCTTTATATTGTTTAAATACCCATTTCTCTCTTAACTCTCTTATCGTCATTCTGATAGAGCCTGTCCGAAACTCGATTAAGTGTCATGGCTATGTCAAAAATCATATTCAATAATATTTCTTGAATTCATCATTTCGAGTTAGACTTATAGGGGATAACTAATAAGACAAACAATATTCATAAAAAATGTCACGAATTTTCATCAGCCATTCCAGCAAGAATGATCATTGGGCTCTGGCCTTAAGGGAATGGCTGGCGGAAGAAGGCTGGAGTGATGAAAATGATGTGTTTCTGGATATTCATGCTGATAGTGGGCTGGTTGCCGGCCAACGCTGGTTAGATGCGCTGGAGCAGGCCACGAATCGTTGTGAAGCAGTTGTATTTCTTGTTTCTAAAGCCTGGCTAGCATCCAAATGGTGTAATGATGAATATCAACTGGCCAAGGAGCTAAATAAAAAACTTTTTGCTTTGCTTCTTGAAGATGTAAAGCTTAGTGACTTGCCCGGAGGTTTGGTCAATCAATGGCAGATTGTACGTTTGTTTGGCGAACCCCATAAACGTTACAAAACTATTCACCCAATCACCAAAGAATTTGATGTCACTTACCTGGCCGAAGATGGCTGCAAGCGGCTTGCAAATGGGTTAAAAAAAGCAGGTATCAGCCCGGATAGCTTTGAACTGCAACCGGACTCTGATGGCCCATTTGGTTGGCGTTCGCCTTATCGCGGCTTAAAAGCGCTTGAATTTGAAGATGCAGCCGTGTTTTTTGGTCGTGATGCTGACCTGGTTCGTGGTATCGATAGACTTCGAGGTCTAGCTTCAAGATCACCGCCACGCATGTTAGTGATTCTGGGTGCAAGTGGTGCGGGAAAAAGTTCTTATTTGCGAGCAGGATTATTGCCACGAATCAACCGGGATGATGCCACCTGGGTTCAATTTAAACCGATTCGGGTGATTAGAGGCGGTGCAATAGAAGGAGAAGAAGGTTTAATTTCTGCATTAAAAGATGTCTATAAATGGTTTGATCAATCCGTTAATCGAGCCGAATTGCGAGAATCCTTGCAAACCGAAAGCGGTTTTATCGAACAGTTACAGACCATTCGTGTTCTTGCTGCAGAACGTCTATTAGCTGATGAAATAACTGAACAGCCTCTGCCGGTTTTATCCATTGATCAAGCAGAAGAACTCTTTGCAGTGGATGCAGGACAAGATGCCAAACATTTGCTCAGGTTAATCAGAGCGGCAATGTTTTCAGGCGATTTAGTATTTTTAGCGACTATCCGCAGCGATAACTATAGTTCTCTGCAAGATGCGGAGCTTTTGCAGGGAATTCATCAAAACACCCTGAGCCTGGCACCAGTGCCTGCAGGTGAAATTGCCGGCATTATCAGGCGGCCGGCTGAGGTGTTGCGAGAAAAAGCCGGCCCTGAATCCCCCGTTTTTTCAGCTGAAGTGATTGCCAAGCTGCAAAAGGAGATGAAAAACGAAGAAGATGCACTGCCATTGTTAGCATTTGCTCTGCAACGACTAATGCGGGAGCATGATGCCACAGCGACCATCGGGGAAGAAGAATTAAAGCAAACAGGAGGAGTAAATCAGGCTATCCAAATCACCGCTCAACAGGCTTTAGAAAAAGTTATCCCTGATTCCACTGTGAGCCAGCAAGCACAATTATTGAATTCACTATTTATCCCTAGGCTGGTTCGGATTGACCGGGTTAGCAAAGATTTTCAACGTAAAGTTCCTAAGTTAAGTCAATTTGATGATCCGCAAGCGGCTAAACTCTTAGAAGCCTTGGTTGAACGTCGTTTGTTAGTAAAAAAAGGGATTGGCGATGAGGTCACCGTTGAAATTGCCCATGAAGCTTTATTACGACGTTGGCCACAACTGGTGAAGATCCTGGAAAAAGAGCGGGATAGTTTGTTGTTATTAGAAGGAGTACAACATGCCGCCGATGATTGGAGTAATGCCAAAGGAGATGATAAAACCGAATTCTTAAACCACCGCGGTAATAGGCTGCAAGAGGCTATCAAGTTACTGAAGGATGAAGAATATGAGAAAGACCTGGAAGAAAAGGGCAAAAACTACATTCACGCGTGTGAAAAACGAGAAAAGCAAAAAGAACTGGAAGGAATAAAGCGAGCCGAAAAAGAACAAAAACAGGCTCAACAGCGCAAACGGCTGCAAAAATGGTTAAGTTTTGCAATCATAGCGTCAGCCATAGTCACTATCATTGGCGGATTTTTAGTCATTAAAGGTAACCAAGATTTATCACTGCAACGTTCTCAATTTTTAGCAACAGAAGCTGAAGCCGAATTTGAGTCGGGTCAATATGATCGGGCTATGAGGCTTGCCTTAGTCGCAAAGCTGAAAACGGTACTAATCAGTAAAACATCAATAGCTGCAAATTGGGTTTTAGGACGTTCGGCGCATTTTTCCCGACTTAATGCGCAGCTTGAAGGGCATATCGGTAGGGTTTATTCGGCATCATTTTCACCAGATGGCCACCGGATTGTGACGGCCTCAGCTGATCGTACAGCCCGGGTATGGGCACAAGATGAACAGGGGCAATGGGCATCAACGGCCCTGGAAGGGCATATCAGTAGTGTTGTTTTGGCGTCATTTTCACCTGATGGCCACCGGATTGTGACGGCCTCAGCTGATGGTACAGTCCGGGTATGGGCACAAGATAAGCTGGGAGTATGGGAATCAACAGCTCTAGAAGGACATACCGATAGCATTTATTCGGTGTCATTTTCACCTGATAGCCAATGGATTGTGACGGCCTCAGCTGATCATACAGTCCGAGTATGGGCACAAGATAAGCAGGGAGTATGGGAATCAACGGCTCTAGAAGGACATGCCGATAGTGTTATTTCGGTTAGATTTTCGCCAGACGGCAGTCGTATAGTGACGGCCTCAGCTGATGATACAGCCCGGGTGTGGACTCAAGATGTGCGGGGAGTATGGGAATCAACGGCCCTGGTAGGGCACACAGTAGGGGTTAATTCGGCGTCATTTTCAACAGATGGTCAACGGATTGTGACGGCCTCAGCTGACGGTACAGTCCGGGTATGGGCACAAGATAAGCAGGGAGTATGGGCATCAATGGTCCTGGGAGGACATACCGGTGGAGTTAATTCGGCGTCATTTTCACCTGATGGTCACCAGGTTATGGCGGTTTCGCGTGACGGTCCGGTCCGGGTATGGACACAACCTGAGCAAGGTCTATGGAGATTTAAGGCACTGGAAGGGCAAACAGATAAAATTACTTCGGCTATGTTTTCACCAGATGGCCACCGGATTGTAACGGCCTCAGCTGACGATACAGTCCGGGTATGGGTGCAAGGTGAGCAAGGAATATGGGCATCGACGGCCCTGGAAGGGCATATCGATAGAGTTTATTCAGCATCATTTTCACCTGATGGCCACCGGATTGTGACGGCTTCAGCTGACGGTACAGCCCGGGTATGGACACAATATAATCAAGGAGTATGGGCATCAACGGTCCTGGAAGGGTATACCAGTAGCGTTGTTTCGGCGTCATTTTCACCTGATGACCATCGGATTGTGACGGTTTCGCGTGATGATACTGTTCGGGTATGGGTGCAAGGTGAGCAAGGAATATGGGCATCGACGGCCCTGGAAGGGCATATCGGTAGGGTTTATTCATCGTCATTTTCACCAGATGGCCACCGGATTGTGACGGCCTCAGCTGATCGTACAGTCCGGGTATGGGTACAAGATAAACAGGGAGTATGGGCATCAACGGCCCTGGACGGGCATACCGGTAGGGTTTATTCCGCATCATTTTCACCTGATGGCCACCGGATTGTAACGGCCTCAGCTGATCGTACAGCCCGGGTATGGGCACAAGATGAGCAGGGAATATGGGCATCAACGGTTCTGGAAGGGCATACAGAGGGCGTTTATTCAGCGTCATTTTCACCTGATGGCCACCGGATTGTGACGGCCTCAGATTACGGTACAGTCCGGGTATGGGCACAAGATGAACAGGGGCAATGGGCATCAACGGCTCTGGGAGGGAATGCCGGTAGCGTTTTTTCGGTTAGGTTTTCACCTGATGGCCGCCGAATTGTGACGGTTTCTCGTAATGATACTGTCCGGATATGGGTCCAAGATAAGCAGGGAGTATGGGCATCAACGACCTTGGATGGACATGCCGGTAGCGTTTTTTTGGTTAGGTTTTCACCTGATGGCCACCGGATTGTAACAGTCTCAGCTGATCGTACAGTCCGGGTATGGGTACAAGATAAGCAGGGAATATGGGCATCAACGGTTCTGGAAGGGTATACCGGTAGAGTTAATTCGGCGTCATTTTCACCTGATGGCCACCGGATTGTGACGGCCTCAGATTACGGTACAGTCCGGGTATGGGCACAAGATGAACAGGGGCAATGGGCATCAACGGCTCTGGGAGGGCATACAGACAGGGTTAATTCGGTGTCGTTTTCAGCCAATGGGCGGCGGATAGTGACAGCATCTACTGATAGAACGGCCCGGGTGTGGGATATGAAATGGTTGGCTAGTGAACAAAATCGGAAAGCTTTGGAGCTAAAACCTCTTGCGGTGGCAGTTTGCGAAGAAAAATTGCGAGGAACAGTCAAAGTCATTAATCCAGATTCTGATAACCCAGTTTATAAGAGCGTTAGACATTTAAGCAAAGAAGATATTGAAGCTGCACCGATTCTGCGGGGTAGAGAAGGAGAAGATGTTTGTGCGCCTATATTAAATTCGCTTTCGTTTTGGAAAAAATTGGGCTTGTGGATTACTTCGCTTATTTCGCAATGACAGGATTGTTTCGCAATCTAAACTATAATATCTATAGTTTAGCTGCGGTTATCATTTTATGACTGGAATATCTTTAGACCGCCAACGTATCCTTGATCAGGCTATTGAGCTTGCTCTGCAAAGCTCATGGTCATCCTTAAGCTTTTCTCAGATTGCTGATTCGCTGAATTGTTCTTTAGCGGATATCGGACAACACTTTCGTTCTAAGGATGATATGGCTGAGGCATTGTTTGACCGGGCTGATCGAGCAATCTGGAAGCTGTCCTCTAATGAATCTTATCGTTGCCTCTCAGATAAGGATAAGCTGTTTGAATGCATTTTTTGCTGGTTTGAAAGTCTCATGCCCCATAAGCCCATAGTTAAGGAAATGCTGACCTATAAATTCGAACCGGGCCATTTTCATCTCCAGGCCCATGGTGTGACTCGTATTAGCAGAACAGTTCAATGGTTTCTGGACGTTGCAGGACGTGAGCATGACGGTTTAAAACGCACCGCTGATGAATTTGCGGTAACCAGCGCGTATCTAACCAGTTTTTCCTGTTACCTATTCGATAATAGCCAAGGACACGCCAGAACCCGTGCACTGTTAAAACAATTAATTAAGCAGATAGATCAGGGGCATAAATTATTTGCCTTCAATAGCCGTCAACAGTCTGATCCCCGTCAAAATAAAGATACGGCATCGGACTAACTGAATCGTGGATGCATTGACGCATATTGTGATCGGTGCATCGGTTGCACAGCTACCTTTAGGGTCGTCCAAATCAACAATAAGTTTCAAACAAAGAGCGCTTGTTGGCGCAGCGGCAGCGCTTTTCCCTGACATTGATTATGTTCTATTTCCCTTAAATCCTCTGGAGTTTCTAGCCTATTGGCATAGAGCCGAAACCCATTCGATTGTACTGGCGCCATTGTGGGCGCTGTTACTGTGGTTGGGCTGGAGTATGTTTAAGGGTATGAGAAAGCATGGGATTTTAGTGTACTGGATCAGTTTAGCGGTTTTGCTGTCACATATTATTTTAGATAGTTTGACGATGTACGGAACACAGTGGCTGGCGCCTCTGAGTAACCACAAGATCAGTATGAACTTACTTTTCGTGGTTGACGGTTACTTTACGCTATGTACTCTGATTGTGTTGACGGTATTATTTTTTAAACAAACATCAACCTTAAGATGGCTGGCTGTGCTCGTTCCAATTGCTTATTTAAGCCTGGTTTATCAAATAAAACATCAGGCTTACCAACAAGTGGTAACGGATGATCGGCAAGTTGATGTGAATTCTAGTCTAACTTTATTACCACAGACGTTTTCCCCATTTTATTGGCAGGTTATACAGCAAAATCACAATGAAATTGACCAGGCTTATTTAAGGCTAATAGATGATCCAATTGCTTCAGCGATCAGTGCGTTTTTGGGCAAACCATCTCAACAAGATTATTATCAGTTGCCGGATCAGTTGAAGTGGTATCAGTTTTCCTTGTTACCTAAAAAATCACCCTTGCGTGAACAGGGTAAAGAAGTTTGGACTCACAAGTCGTTTCAACCCTTTCGGGATTTCGCCGTTTATCCGGTGTTTTACCAAGTTGAAAATGAAAATCAGCAAATTTGTATCTGGTTCAGTGATTTGCGTTATCACTGGCCGAACGCTATTCCATCATTTCGTTACGGCATGTGTAAAAATAATACTCAAGACTGGAAGTTATATCGAAAAAGATATTTCAGTTATGAGGCAGTAGAGGTTCCAGCTTGAATAGAAAAAACACTAAGGCCTGTCTGACAGCTAAACGCTTGGTCTTCAATTCTTAATGTTATGTAATCGGTTATAAATACCACTGAACAGTTGCGAACCTTTTTTATGTCCGGCTAAAACATTGGTAACTCGGTAGATTTCCATCGCGAGTTTATCTTTTTTACCCAGTTCTTTACCTGCTGTTTTGGCTAATTCAAATGCAGTTTTAGATTCTTGTGCCAGGTTTAATTCCCCGGCTTGCCGGGCTAACAGAAACATGAATTGAGCTAATTGCTTCATTTGTTGGCTATTTTGATCCAGGCCGAATTCAAGCATTGTATGATAAATATGTTGTCTGGCTTGAATTTGATGCGACAGCTGCATAGCACGGTTAGGATTATCCACACTAAAGCGGTCACCACTGTGATGGCGAATATCGGTTAAGTGGTGGTCTATAAATTGCAATTTTGGTTGCTGTAATCCGATTCGACATTCAAATTCCAAATCTTCCTCGCAGGACAGAGGTAGAATTCTTCCTGCCTGTTTTACTATCGAGTGCTTATAAATCGGTGTGGCGGTGCCCCAGATACGCTCCTGGAAAAATTGAGGTAGCAACGAATCAAGGGGCTTATTAGTTTGCTTCCAGATTATGTAACTTTGGGGATTGCCGATTTCGTAGTAATGAGTGGTGGAGTAAACAATATCTGGCTTGTTTCCCCCTTCAAAGGCTTGAACAAACAATTCGAATTTACTTGGTAAAATCAAATCATCACTGTCCAAGAACTGTAGATACTCTCCTTGTGCATGATCTAAACCGAGCTGCCGAGCAGCCCCCGGGCCTTGATTGGATTGACTAAAGGTTTTGATTTTATCTGGATGCTCAGTCGCTAGATTTTTTATTATTGCCGGAGTTTGGTCAGTAGAGCCGTCATCAACAATAATAACCTCATAATCATCATAAGATTGAGCCAATAGACTATTGACACATTCAACAATTAATTGCTCACGGTTGTAAACAGGGATAATGCAACTGATTAAGCCTGGGTTTTTGCTCTGATTATTCATCTGTTTCAATCAGTTGTGCTGCTTCCAAATAAGACGCGGTAAAATAGCGACTATAGCTGAAATTGAGCCTTTGATGATGAAAACTCGCATAGAAAAAGACAGTATGGGTGAATTGCAAGTTCCGATTGATGCCTTGTATGGGGCCCAAACTCAACGTGCCATTAATAATTTTCCAGTCAGTAATTTAATTATGCCGAAGCGATTTATTTCAGCTTTAGGTTTAATTAAAAAGACAGCTGCGGTTGTGAATGTTGAGCTTGGTGAATTGGATGCTGATATTGGTGAAGTGATTATCGATGCGGCACAACAGGTTGCTAAAAATCATCATGATGAGCAATTTCCAATAGATGTGTTTCAGACGGGCTCGGGTACAAGCTCCAATATGAACGCGAATGAAGTGATTGCTAATCTTGCTAGCGCCTCTTTGGGGACAAACGTTTCTGCCAACGATCACGTCAATATGGGGCAAAGCAGCAATGACACGATTCCAACTGCTATCCATTTATCTGCGGCTATTGCGGTTCAAGAGGCGCTTTTACCAGCGCTTGAGCATTTACATATCAGTATTTTAGATAAGGTTAAGCAAGTTGATGAATTTACCAAAACCGGCCGTACGCATTTAATGGATGCCATGCCGGTCAAATTGTCGCAGGAACTGCAAGGCTGGGGATTACAGATTGAAAATTCGATTGAACGAGTTCGATCAGTTCAGCCTCGATTACATCGGTTGGCACAAGGAGGAACGGCTGTAGGAACGGGAGTCAATGCTCATCCAGAGTTTGCCAACAGGTTCGCACAAACATTATCCGAGCAAACGGAAGTAAATTTTAGTGCTAATGCCTCTTTTTTTGAGAGTTTAAGTGCATTGGATGCGATCGTGGAATTATCGGGGCAGCTGAAAACCGTGGCTGTAAGTATCATGAAGATTTCAAATGACTTGCGCTGGATGAATTCGGGTCCATTAGCGGGTTTGGGTGAAATCGAATTAGAGGCTTTGCAACCCGGCTCATCGATAATGCCGGGAAAAGTGAATCCAGTCATCCCTGAGTCGGCATGCATGGTCTGTGCTCAAGTAATGGGTAATGATCAGACGATTACTATTGCCGGTCAATCGGGTAATTTCCAGCTTAATGTAATGCAACCGGTAGTGGCCTATAATATTTTGCAAAGCATTGATTTGATTGCAAATATTTCTATATTGCTGGCTGATAAGGCGATTAAATCCTTTAAAGTTAATCAGCAAAATTTGGAAAAATCATTGAGTAGAAATCCAATTTTAGTGACGGCTTTAAACCCGGTGATCGGTTATCTGAAAGCCGCTGAAATTGCCAAAGCAGCTTATCAACAAAAACGCCCAATAATCGACGTGGCAGTTGAAATGACTGATTTATCAAAACAAGAGCTTGAGGCTTTGCTTGATCCGCGTAAACTTAGCGGGTGAGAAATGTTGACCAAAAATATGACCGAATGTAGCACTAAAAACCCCCAAGAATGTGAATCCATGCAGGACGTACGTCGAGCTATCGATTATCTTGACGAACAACTACTGGATTTATTAGCAAAACGTATAAGCTATATTGAAAGGGCCGCAGATATAAAAACATCGATTGAAACAATTCGTGATGATGAGCGTATTGAATCTATTATCGCCAAGCGCAAATCTCAAGCTGCTGAGCACGGTTACAGCGAGGAATTTATAGAATCAACATTCCGTCAGTTGATTGAATATTCAGTTGCTCACGAGATGAAGCTTTTTAAGCAAAAAAAATAAAAAGCTAAGTGCAGCATAAAATTATTATTCGTGATGACAGTCAAGAGCAATGGCTGTCTTTTAGCAAACCTCGGAAGATTTATAGTATTGAAAGGCTTGAGCAAGTTCTAACCACTCTGGAGCAGATTGAATTCCAAGTACAAGAACAGGGGCTATGGGCTGCCGGCTGGATTAGTTATGAGGCCTCACCAGCATTTGATACAGCATTAATTACGCATCCGCCAGGTGAATTTCCGCTGTTATGGTTTGGTTTGTTTGAGAAGTGTGAGTTTATCGATCTGGATCAATGGGTTTCTTCCGATCACGTTAATGTTTTTCAACAAACAATTTGGTCGCTAAATTCAAATTTGCCTGATTACACTAAAAAAATAAATCAAATTAAAAACGAGATAAGAGATGGTAATACCTATCAGGTTAATTACACCATTCGTCAATATGCTGATCTGGATATATCTGCTGAGGACGTATTTTTGGGTTTTGCGGCTAATGCTAAATACGGTGCATTTATTGATACGGGCCGTTTTGCTTTATGCAGTGCATCGCCGGAGTTATTTTTCCAAATCGATGGGAATCGAATCAGCTCAAAGCCAATGAAGGGAACAGCTCCAAGAGGCCGTTTTTTGGAAGAAGATTATCAGCTTCGAGATGAATTACAGATATCGGAAAAAAACAGGGCCGAGAATCTCATGATTGTCGATATGATCCGTAATGATATTGGCCGTGTCGCTTACTCAGGTTCCGTGAACGTCCCTAAATTGTTCGAAGTCGAAAAATACCCGACGGTTTGGCAAATGACTTCCACGGTCTCAGCTAAGTTAGATGCTTCACTGGTTGACATTTTGAAAGCTTTGTTTCCATGTGCATCGATAACAGGTGCTCCTAAAGCCAATACCATGAAAATTATCAATCAACTGGAACCCTCACCACGAAATATTTATACAGGTACCATCGGCTTCATTCGCCCTGATATGTCCATGCAGTTGAATGTAGCTATACGAACGGCTTTAATCGACAAACGCTACAATCAAGCCGAATACGGGGTTGGCGGAGGTATAGTTTGGGATTCTTCCGCCCACTCTGAGTATCAGGAATGTTTAACAAAATCCAAGGTGCTTTCGGGTAAGGGAACCTTTATTCATCAGCTATTGGAAACATTGCTATGGACACCTGAAGATGGATTTTTTCTGTTTGATTATCATTTGACGCGTTTGCAGCGGTCTGCCGAGTATTTTGACTTTGCGGTTGATTTGGATGTTGTCACAAAACAATTGAATGATTCTGTAAAAGATGAAGTTCAATCTCGGCGTGTACGCCTATTAGTCTCTAGAAATGGCGAAGCAGAAGTTCAGATAAAAGATTTTAAGCAGTCAAGTTCACCCCGGAATTTTAGGGTTAAGCTCGCCGATCAACCCATTGATAACAGTGATATTTATCTTTATCACAAAACCACACAGCGGTTGGTTTATGAGTATTTTTCTCAACGCTTTGCTGATTTTGATGATGTGTTGTTAATTAATCAGCATGGTGAAATCACAGAGAGTTGTATTGCTAATTTGGTGCTGGAAATTGCTGGCAAGAAATATACGCCGCCGGTAGATTGTGGTTTGCTAAACGGTACCTACCGCCAATATTTACTGGATCATGGCGAACTGACAGAACGTAAACTTACCCAAGTTGATTTAGAGCGGGCTGATAGGTGTTATCTGGTGAATTCTGTTCGCAAACTATGGCCTGTTGAGATTGAGATTTGAATCACAAAAAGAATTAGGAATTTTGTCAAATTTCTAATACAAAACGGAATATAGGTAAATAATATTTCTGTAAATTTTCAAATTTGATGATTATTGAAGCGCAAGTTTTTAGCAAATTGATTGGCCTAATAAAACCAAAGTGAAATAGTTAGCGCTGCTAATTAAGGAAAGTAAAGATCATTGTGGGCGTTCGAAGCAATCTTTAGACAAGGGGTAGGTGAGAATAGATTGATCCGTTATTTTACGTATTATTTAAAATACGTCGCCCACAATGATAAAACTAACAATCTCGCAAACCCAAGTAAATTTTATCACTTCGTAAACCTCGCGACTACAGATTTCAATATTAAATTTACTCATTTCTAGTAAATTTTAGCCACTAACTGGCAAAATCTGCAAAATAGTGTGTGTTAAACGCTATTTACTATATTAGTACCTTAACTCAATTAGTGAGGGGTTTGGATTAAAAGTTCATTAAATGCATAAGAAGGTTTATGACAAAGAACAATGACAGCACATAAAACCCTGCAATTTTTGCGAAATTCTTCGAATTCGCTAGAGGTTGCGCCTGGTTTGTAGAATAGAAATTTGGCTGATTAATAACTGCTTATAATTTTTGTCCTCAGCTAATTTAAGCTCTCTTTTGAGTTTATTAATCTCTTTTAACACCTGGATTTCAGTAGGTGATACACCCGCATTTTTTAAAATCCGAAATCCCATTCTTAGTTCTTTGGGCACATGGACATCATCATCCAGGTTGAGAGGTAAACCTTGACCTTGTAAATCGACAAACTCACCTCGCTCTATTGCTTGAGTAATTTTTTGTTCAGCGGCTTTTTCGAACTCAAACATTATTCCAGTACGCTAGATATAGTTAGTTTAAGTTTCTGGATAATTTCATCTAACCCAGCTTCATCAATTATAAATGGAGGAGCAATTAAAATATGATCACCATTAACGCCATCAATAGTGCCTCCCATGGGATAACACATTAATCCGTTTTGCATGGCCGTTTGTTTGATTTTGGCGTTAATTTTTCGCTCACAAGCAAATGGTTGTTTGGTTATTTTATCTTGCACGAATTCTATGCCTCTGAACAATCCTCGGCCACGGATATCACCAATGTTGGGGTGTGATTGGAATTCTTCTAATAACCGTGATTGCAGTTTGTCCCCCATATTTTTGACATTTTCCAGCAAGTTTTCCTCTTCAATAGCGTTTTGTACAGCCAGCGCAGCGGCACAACCTACTGCGTGACCCATATAAGTATGGCCATGTTGAAAAAAGCCGCTGCCTTGATAAATGGTTTGAAAAATTTTATCACTGACCAGTGTAGCACCGATGGGCTGATAGCCCGCACCCAGGCCCTTGGCTATGGTAATCAAATCGCAATCTATTCCATCCTCTTCATGAGCAAATAAATACCCGGTACGGCCCATGCCGCACATGACCTCATCAAGTATCAGTAAAATATCATTTTGATTGCAGATTTCTCTAATACGCTTTAAGTAACCTTTTGTGGCCGGAACAGCGCCGGCTGTGGCGCCAACAACCGGCTCACAAACAAATCCGATTACATTCTCGCTGCCAAGTTGATCGATCATGGTTTGCAATTCATTAGCAGCTCGAATCGAATAGTCCTGTTCGTTTTCTTCATCATGTTGATAGCGATAGGCATAACAGGGCGAAATGTGTTCAAAATCAACTAATAAAGGCTTGAACTGTTTACGACGCCATTCATTACCGCCCACCGCAAGTGCACCTAAAGTATTACCGTGATAGCTTTGACGTCTGGCGATGAAATATTTGCGATTATTTTGACCTTGCTCTGTCCAGTATTGGCGAGCCAGCTTTAACGCTGCTTCCATTGCCTCAGAACCGCCACTGACAAAATAAACTTTATTCATATATCCTGGTGAGCTTACCGTTAATTTGTCAGCGAGTTTTTCCATTGCCTCAGTGGTAAAGAATCCGCTATGTGCGTAGGCGAGTTGATCCACTTGAGCTTTAATAGCATTGAGGATTGCTGGATGACTATGACCTAAACATGAAACCGCTGCCCCCCCACATGCATCCAGATACTGTTTTCCATCATTATCAATTAAATAGACACCATCTCCCTTGACTGCTGTTGGGTAGTTCAAGTGTGGATTACGATGAAAGACATGGGTCATGGAGTTGTCCTTAACTATAGGGAATTGGAACTATAACAAATATACGAATTAGCGAATTAAATTTTAGCTTTTTGTGCAATACCGAATTCTTTAATCAATTGTTCACGACGTTTGATTGCTTTAATGGATCTTTCCCCCAGGTGATGGGCAACTACATCGAGTAAGCCCTCTGCGAAAATAAACCAGGAAGCAACATTATTACCAAAATAATGACCCTCAATCGGCATAATAACGACATGATGGGCGTGGGCAGCCAAAGGGGAGGCGTAAGAATCAGTTAAGGCGACAACACCAAGACCATGTTCATATGCGATACGGCAAGCATCAGCTGTAGCTCGTGTGTAAGGTTCTGCTCCCAGAACAATTAATAAATCGTCTTCGTTCAATTGTGCTAACGAATGCACTACACCATGACCAGAATCGCCAAATACATCAACGTTATCTCGGATCATGCCTAGACCGTAAGACATAAAACAAGCTAGCGAGAAAAATTGCCGTAGGCCATGAATGCGTATCGACTTACAGTTAGCAATTTTTTCGGTGATTGCATCGAGAGTCTGCGGTTGAATATTTTTCAGCATGACAGAAATATTCGATGTTTCATCGTGAGCGACATTGGCTATTAGCGACAAATTTTTGTACTCATCGGGATTTTGGTCTGACAATAATCTATTTAGCTTGTCACTATAAAAATTAGGCTCTTGAGAAATATGCTCACGAAACACATTCTGAAATTCAGAAAATCCGCTATAACCTAATCGTTTCGATAAACGTGTTAGTGTTGACGCATTGACATGCATTTCCCGGGCTATTTCAGAAATTGAACTTAATGCTGTATGCCTGGGATTATCGATCATTCCAGTTAATGTGTTAAAGGAACGACGCCCTAATTTAATGCTTGAGTTACGTTGTTTTATACGCCCGAGCAGTTGCTGTAACTCATCAAGATCTTTGGCAGGTTGTTCTTTTCTGTCAAGCATTTGTATTAAATTTGTATGTCCTTAGTCCACTGATATATTAAATTTAATTGAAAAGCAAGACTTGAAATGCTGTTTTTATTTGCGTTAGTATGCAGCATGCAAAGAATATTGCATATATTCAGCATATAACTGGATTTTTTGACCTTGGATCACTGCAGTTAAGCAGTGTGAGGTTTATTATTCTTTTTTTAACTCTATCAGGAGGTAGATATAAAATGAAACGTTTGGCAATAGCAGCCGTAACAGCTGGTGTATTAATGGCCAGTACTGCTCAGGCAGAAACATTCGTCACCATTGGAACTGGTGGTCAAACAGGTGTTTATTACGCCGTTGGTCAGTCAATTTGTAAATTGGTTAACCGGGGTAAAGATGATCACGACATTAAATGTACCGCACCATCAACAGGTGGGTCAGTGGCTAACTTGAACGCGATTGCAGCCGGCGAAATGGATATGGGTGTTGCCCAGTCTGACTGGCAGTACCATGCTTACAACGGCACTAGCAAGTTCGAAGAGCAAGGTGCTAATGGTGACCTTCGAGCTGTATTTTCAGTACATCCAGAGCCATTTACTGTGATTGCTCGTGCCGATGCAGGTATTGAAACTTTTGCAGACCTTAAAGGCAAGCGCGTGAATATCGGTAACCCAGGTTCAGGTCAACGTGGCACCATGGAAGTGGTCATGGAGTCATTAGGCTGGACCAAAGATGATTTTAAACTGGCTTCTGAGCTTAAATCTTCTGAGCAGTCAGCAGCGATGTGTGACAACAACGTTGATGCTATTATCTTTACAGTGGGACACCCTAACGGATCAATCAAAGAAGCAACCACTTCTTGTGATGCTAAATTGATTTCTGTTACAGGTGCTGAAATTGATGCATTAGCAGGTGACAATGATTACTATGCTAAAGCGACTATCCCTGGCGGCATGTACAATGGCACCGACGGTGACACTGAAACCTTCGGTGTTGGCGCAACTTTCGTATCTTCAACTAATACTGATGAAGAAACTATCTATCAAGTTGTCAAAGCGGTATTCGATAACTTTGATCGTTTCAAAAAGCTTCATCCAGCATTCGCTAACTTGAAAGAAGAAGACATGATTGTAAACAATCTGTCTGCGCCTTTGCATGATGGTGCTGCTAAGTACTACAAAGAAAGAGGCTGGATGTAATCCACTGATTTCTTTGATTTTTTTAGAAATGGAGAGCTTAGCTCTCCATTTCGCTTTACATGACACAAGATTTTCGATGGCGAGAAGGATTTAATCGCCATCACTAACTAGGTTAATAGTATTCTAGTTTTGCTATTGATCACACAAACTTACTGAGGAATGGTTATGGCACAAGACCAATCACAGACTGAAAATACCAAGATGTCCGATTCTGAATTGGATGATCTGGTCGCTTCAACCGATACCGGGGGAAGGAATCCCAGCGGGATTACAAAACAGATTTTATTAGGCGCGGCTTTAATTTGGTCGCTATTTCAACTTTGGATTGCATCGCCGATTCCATTTATCGTTGGTTTTGGGGTATTCAATGATACCGAGGCACGTTCAATTCACTTGGCTTTTGCCGTTTTTCTGGCATTTTTAGCCTACCCAGCATTTAAAGGGTCACCGCGTGATCATGTGCCAATTTTTGATTGGGCACTCGCCATAGTCGGTGCATTTTGTGCGGCCTACTTGTTTTTATTTTATGAATCATTATCAGATCGGCCGGGAGCACCTATCCAGCAGGACGTTATTGTTGCCTGCATCGGTATGGTGTTGTTGTTAATGGCAACGTTTAGAGCCTTAGGTCCACCGTTAACCGCTATTGCAACGTTATTTTTGGTGTATACCTTCGCCGGCCCATACATGCCGGACCTGATTGCACACAAAGGTAATTCGCTTAATGAAGTTGTTAACCATCAATGGATAACCACAGAAGGTGTATTTGGTATCGCGGTTGGTGTCTCGACTGGATTCGTGTTCTTGTTTGTATTATTCGGAGCCTTGCTCGATAAAGCCGGAGCAGGTAACTATTTTATTAAGGTTGCATTTTCGTTAATGGGACACTTTAGTGGTGGTCCTGCTAAAGCAGCCGTAGTTTCATCTGGTTTAACAGGATTAATTTCCGGTTCCTCCATCGCCAACGTTGTAACGACCGGAACATTTACAATTCCGATGATGAAGCGAGTAGGCTTTCCGGCGGAAAAAGCCGGCGCGGTAGAGGTGGCGTCCTCTGTAAACGGACAAATTATGCCTCCGGTCATGGGCGCTGCGGCATTTTTGATGGTTGAATACGTAGGTATTTCATATTTCCAGGTTATTACTCACGCGTTCTTACCAGCAGTAATTTCATATATTGCGTTGGTTTATATCGTTCATCTTGAAGCCCAAAAAGCCAATATGGCTGGTCTTCCTCGTGCGGTTGAGCCAGGTCCCTGGCAGAGACGTTTGATGGGGTTTTTATTCGGTTTCATTCTGATGTGCGTAATCGGTTTTGGAACCTATTATTTGCTGGGTTGGATGAAACCATTGTTAGGCGGCGCGGCAGCCTGGGTAATAGCAGCAGGCTTAGCCGTGATTTACTTCTTCCTGGCGAAAATTGGTGCTGGTTATCCTGATCTTGAAATTGATGACCCCAATGCACCGGTAGTTGCTTTGCCTGAACCTCGCCCAACAATTCGCTCTGGTTTGCACTTTATTTTGCCCGTTATTGTCCTGGTTTGGTGTTTGATGGTTGAACGTTTGTCACCAAAACTTTCAGCTTTCTGGGCTACTGCGCTGATGATTTTTATCCTATTAACTCAACGGCCTCTATTTGCAATGTTCCGCGGTGAAACTGATTTAAGCGTGCGCTGGAAACAAGGCTTTAATGATTTGATCGAAGGTTTGATTGATGGTGCCCGAAACATGATTGGTATCGGTTTGGCGACAGCGACTGCCGGTATTATCGTTGGTGTGGTCTCACAAACAGGTGTAGGTGCAGCGCTTGCTGATGTTGTAGAAGTGCTTTCTGGCGGTCGAATCATGTTGATTCTGATTCTGACCGGTATCTTGAGTTTGATCTTAGGTATGGGCCTTCCAACAACGGCTAACTACATTGTTGTTTCTTCGTTATTAGCACCGGTTATTGTTGAACTGGGTCAACAGAATGGTCTAATAGTGCCGTTAATCGCTGTGCATTTATTCGTGTTCTATTTTGGGATCATGGCTGACGTCACGCCGCCTGTGGGATTAGCCTCATTTGCGGCAGCGGCAGTATCAGGCGGTGATCCTATAAAAACTGGTTTTGTGGCATTCTTTTATAGTTTGAGAACTGCGGCATTACCTTTCTTATTCATCTTTAACACTGATTTATTATTAATAGATGTTGGTTGGGGCAAAGGGATGTTTACATTCATTGTTGCAACCATTGCGATGCTGGTGTTTGCAGCTGCAACACAAGGTTATTTCTTCGCCAGAAGTAAAATCTGGGAGTCAGCGTTGCTATTGTTAATCGCCTTCACGTTATTCCGACCTGGCTTCTGGATGGATAAAATCTTTCCTCCATATGCTGAGACAGATCCTTTGCAAATTATGGAAGTCGTTAATGGAATGGAGCCTGGCCAAGAATTACGCTTACAGATGTTAGGTGAGGATGATATAGGTGATCCGCGTTCATTCGTTGCTTTGCTACCAGTCGGGGAAGGCGCGAGCCCTGAGGAAAAACTGGAATCTGCGGGTTTAACTTTGCTTGAAGACGACGGTAAAATGATAGTCGATAATGCCGGATTTGATTCCGCGGCTGAAAAAGCTGGTTTCGAATTTGATCAAGTCGTTGAGACGGTAATGGCACCTCAGAGTCAACCGACTAAGTACTTACTGTTTATTCCAGCGTTAGTGTTGTTGGGATTGATTGTAATGATGCAAAAAGGCCGCAAAAAAAGGGAAGTTGCAGCAGCCTAGGAATAATCAAGTAATCTTACCAAACAGGCCAGTTTTTACTGGCCTGTTTTTTGGTATTAAAGAATTTTCAACTCAATGTTAGCTATGAGCCTAAGCTAAGGCTATAATTCAGCACATCTTTTGTGCGCAATGATAAATAAATTTTTAATCATTATTCTTACCTGTATCTTGGCTATTTCATGTGCTAGTCGGGATACCAAGCTTTTGGAAGCTTCGCAATTTATTCTGACGAAGAATTTGTTTATTCAAACGGGACACTCTGATATCTATTTTCAAGCAGCTGGTCCAATTCGCCCGGATGATATAAAAGAGTATGAGCCGTTTTGTAGTTTAAAAACTGAATTAGCTGCGACAGCCTTGACGTCGATTGAAGTTGTTGCGGATGAGTTTACCATCACGGAAATTGAAAATTATTCTCCTGATAGTGAAGTTGTGATCTCAGGTTTTGGTCATAGAGATGGAGTAAGGTATGTCACTCAATTAATGATGGGCTCAGAAAAACAGCCTTTTATCCACAGTTTAAATTGTCAGCGTTGGACGGTAGAAAGTGGTAAAAGGTATTTAAATATAAATGATATTGAAAAAATTGTTGGTAACGTAGGCAAATTTCTATAATGAGTCTAAAACATCCAGACAATCCAAATGTGAGTTTGCATTGGCCAGTGCCATTGCTGGTCAAGCGATTTGATCAGGCAGCAACTGTTAATCCTGAATTGCTAAAGCTTTTCAGCCAACATCGCAATCAGCACGGCAAACCAGGCAGTAAAAGTTATGCTAGTGCTGATGACTTACATAAAGTTTATGAAGATCATCAGCCATTTATGCAATTAGCTCAATTTATCATGGGAGCAGTGTTTGAGATTTCCAGTGCAGTAAATGGTGAATATTGGCAACAAATGCAGATTAAAGACATAAAAATCAATCTTTCTGGCATCTGGTTCCAAATCACGAATGAATATAACTTCCACGAAGTACATGTTCACGGTAATTGTTCTTGGTCAGGTGTTTACTATGTCCAATCCGGTAACGCAGGTAGCAAAGATCCTGGTTTTCCCAATGGTATTACACGTTTTTATGGTCCACATTTGGAAATTCAAGGAGGTGGGCACCTTGATTTGGGTAGCTTTTATATCCAGGATGCTAGTCATGATGTGGTTCCAGAAGATGGCAAGTTAGTTGTGTTTCCTTCTCATCTAAAACATATGCCTTATCCATATATAGGTGACCAAGACCGTGTAATTGTCTCCTTTCATGCACAGGTTAATGGTGATAAGCCATTGAAATTAGGCTATAAATTTAATTAGTTTTAAGGCATATCCCGTTGGAAAAGAGTTTTAGTTTTCAGGCACAGCCACCAAAAAAAACAAAAATCAAACTTAGCCCGCAAAAAATCAAATCTTTGATGCAAAAAGGTGGCACTGAGATTAAAACGGGTGATTATTCTTCAGCGATTAATACCTTTGCCAGTATCTTAGAATCCCAGCCCAAGAATCCAACTGCAAATTATTATCTGGGCTTTGCATACCATGCACAAGGTGATGCACAGCAAGCATCTAAGTTTTACTCGATAGCTGTTAAAGAAAAGCCGGCTTTAATCCAAGGATGGTTGAATTTGGCTAATACCTATATGTTACAAGAAAAACTTGATGATGCCGAAATGGCATTTCGAAAAGCTGTAAAACTAAATGGCAACTCTACCCAGGCATTACATGGCCTGGGCATGGCCTTAGGTGCGCAAGATAAGGACAAGGAGGCAGCTGAGTATTTTCTAAAAGCTTATAAGTTAGATGCGAATTCAGAAGATATCAGAAATAATTTGTTTACCGCATTAATCAAGTCAGAAAATTATTCCCGAGTTCTCGAGTTATTAGAAAAGATACATGGCTTTAAAAAAGTTCCACAATTGTTGCGGCATTATGGTGTTGCTCTTGTTGGGATTGGAAATTTAGAACAAGCAGAACGGGCATTACATGACTATCTTGAGTTAGAACCTGAAAATCAGGAAGTTATTTATAATTTGGCCAGGCTCTATCAAGATCAGACCCAATATGAAAAGTCGCTGGAATATTTTGAAAAGCTGAAAGACAAAGAATCTGATATCAAAATCTTATCTCATATGGGGGCGGTATTAGACTCCCTAGGTCGTTTTGAAGATGCAGAGCAAGTCTTACAAAAGGCATTAGAGCTTAATGAACAAGATATTACGGTACTCAATCATTTAGGTAATGCCATGACAGGTGGCAATAAAACAGAAGATGCAGAAGCCATGTACCGCAGAGCAATAGCGCTGAATAGTGACTCTGCGATGTCACATAACAATCTTGGTTTTGCCTTGGCAGCAAGAGGGAGAGTCGAGGAAGCCATGGAAGAATATTCCAAGGCGATCAAAATCAAACCGGATTATGGTGAATCCTACCGAAACTTAGTTACTGTAAAAAAAATCAAGGATAAAGATAACCCTGTAATTGGGCAAATGATCAAACAAATTGAGTCAGGTTTGATTTCAGAGCGAGATCAAGTGCAATTTGGCTTTGCTTTAGGTAAAGCTTTAGATGACTGTGGTGAATATGATTTAGCTTTTAAATATTACAAACTTGCTAATGATTTAATCGCTAAAAGCCGTCCGTTCAATGTTGATAGCTTTGAGCAACATGTCGATAACATTATTGAGGTTTATACGGCTGAGTTTTTCGATGAACATAAAAATAAGTTTGGTGTGGACTCCAATATACCAATTTTCGTGGTGGGTATGTCGCGTTCAGGAACCACACTGGCCGAAAAAATAATTGCTTCTCATCCCGTTGTTTATGGCGCCGGAGAATTAGGCAAGTTATTTGAAGTAATAAAAAACTATGAAAAGCAAACCCAACTCGAATATCCCCATGCTATTAAGGAACCTAACTCCGAATTGTTACGAGCTGCTGCTAAAGACTATCTTGAATATATTAAGAAATATATACAGTCCGATCAGATTAATCATATAACAGATAAAATGCCTTATAACTTTGCGCACTTAGGCTTTATTGCGCTGGCACTACCAAATGCCAAAATCATCCATTGCAAACGCGATCCAATTGACACCTGTTTGTCGAATTATTTCCAATATTTCCCCAGGGGAATTAGTGCGTTATATGATTTAGAACAATTAAAACGTTACTACCAGCAATATCTTCGATTGATGGCTCACTGGCACAAGGTTCTACCGATTCCTTTTTATGATTTACAGTACGAAGAGCTAATTTCTGACCAGGAAATGATAACAAGACGGGTTATCAACTTTCTTGGACTTGAATGGGATGATGCTTGTTTACAGTCACATAAATCGACTTCGTCGGTGCGAACAGCGAGTATCTGGCAAGTTAGGCAGCCGATTTATAAAAAGTCAGTCGAACGCTGGCGTAACTATGAGAAACACATCGGCATTCTTGTGGACGCGTTTGATTGATCTATTAAATAACTTAATTGAAATAAGCCGAAATAAAAAAGGCGCCTATAGGCGCCTTTTTCATACTTAAAAGCTGTATTTTTCTAAATAGGCTTAGAAGTCGTGACGAATACCGAACAGATAAACGTCTCTATCTGCATCATTAATATCGCCAGTATGGCCTTCAAAGTAAAGCCGGGTACGGCTGCTCAGAGAGTGGTAATAGCCTAGAAGAACACCATCACCTTCCGAGGTGTCTGCTCCGTCACCCTCACCATTCCAGTAACCAAGAAGTACGCGTCCTGAATCACCTGCATTAATACCGAAATTGATATGGTAAGTATCGCGATCTAAAGCGCCAGAATCATCTTCAACAGTTTGCCAGCCAACATTGACATTCCAACCGTCGCCACTATAGGCACCAGCAACTGATAAATGCTCAATGTCATTGTCGCCTTCACCTTGAATATCTTGAACATCGATAATATCTGGGGTGCCGCCTCCAACTGGAGTTACACTCGTAACAACCTGACCAACAGTTGCAGCAGTTTTACGCTCATCATATACAACAGCCAAACTAACTGGGCCATTATATTTCAAGCCAACTACGTAACGGTCAAGGTTATCATCAGCAGCATTGCTGTCATCAACTTGAAGGTCTACGCCTACACTGACAGGACCAAAGTTACCCGTGTAATTGACCACACTCTCAATACGATAATCACCACCACCGTATGAGCTGTAACCAAAATAACCCAGTGAATAGCTAGGATCCAGGTGAGTACCGACAAAGTTAAAGTGTGTGCCCCAAATTGCACCTGCTTTGACTTCACCAAAACCACCACGAAGACCGACCCAACTCAAACGTTGAGTTGCACCACCACCGCCAGTAGAACCAAGGTTACCGCGGTCAGCATTGACACGGAATTCATATTGATAGATAGCTTCCAGACCATTGCCCAGATCTTCTTCGCCACGAATACCAAAACGTGAGACAACATCGCGTAAATCAGTAACAGTGTCATCACCGCTATCATTGACTTCTAACGCAAGATTGATACGACCATATAGCCTTGGGCCGTCATCTTCCGCCATAGCCATTGGTGCTGCGATTGCACTAGATACTGCTAAAGCAATAAGTTTTTTGTTCATGAGTAAATACTCCTCTTTAAATATTTAAAAATGAGAACCTAAAGTTACTTAGGTAAAGCTTATTTAAAAGGATTAGTTAACAATTTGCAACAACTATTTTGCTAAAAAACAACAAAAATATTCAAGTGTTGTAAAAAAGATACAGTCAAAGTGATGATCGAGTTATTTCTTGGTCCTATTTTTGTCACAAATTCAAGTAGATAACTATTGTTCTTCAAAACATAGATTAACAACAAACCGTCGCTCAGCTCTGACAGGTGTCGTAGCACTATGGTATTGCCTTGAATCCATACGGACCATGTGGCCAGCCTTGGGGGTAACTAAAGCCTCAAGTTCACCGTTTTCATCAAACAAAACAGTGTCACCGTCTGAATCATTGACGTAATAGACATAGACACAACCCGGCTTGTCAAAATCCCGGTGAGGCACTGATATTTGAGGTTTGGCGGTCTGGTGCACACAGTTTGCTTGTGCACGGATTAGCTGATGCGTGTCAAACTCTGGAATGACCCCCAAAGATTTGATTGCTTCTATAATTTGGGTATCAATGTGTTTCTCGCCTTTATTGGGTCCTAAAAGATTATGAAAATAAAGCCAGTTATCTTTAGGCTCAAAAAGATGAATCAAATCATGATGAAAAAAAATGTCGGTATCCGGAACCGTATAGGGGCGATAAAACCAGGGCATGGCTGAGGATTTCATGTGAGTTGAGATGAAACTAACAGCCGGAACCTCTACCGGTGAACCATCGCGAATGATTTTGTATTTTTCCATGGTTGCTCCAAAATACTTAAAACTCGTTGAATTATAAAATAGAAATCCTTTTTCAGGTGATCAAAGCAGTTAAAACTACAGCGGTTATAATAAATTTTTCAATGTCGCAGCAGGAATGGAGTCAGCCCTAATTCGTTGTATACTCTGCATATCATCTCAGTGGAGCATATAGTTAAGTGAAGCGCGATAAACGCAAACGCATAGCGGCTAAGGGTCGGGCGGTTAATCCTACAATTCGTGAAGAATTAATCGAATTATTAGATGAGCCGGTTTTAAAAAGAGACCGGCTGATTGAGTATCTGCATAAGATACAAGATAACTATAAACATATTTCGGACGGACATATTGTTGCACTGGCTGATTTAATGAAATTAGCCTCGACTGAAGTCTACGAAGTCGCCACTTTTTATCATCACTTCGACGTGGTCAAGGATGATCAACCCCAACCCCCGGCTTTGACGGTACGAGTCTGCGATTCGGTTACTTGCGAGATGTTTGGTGCTGAAAAGCTGATTACTGAGCTTAAAACCTCAACCGACTCGAATGTCAGAATACAGCGTGTGCCATGTGTAGGTCGCTGTGAAACTGCTCCTGTTGCCGTTGTTGGTCAAAATCCAGTACTTCATGCCGATCAGGCAAAAGTTATAAGTCTTGTTGATAAGGGAGATACTAAAGATCCGATTCCAGATACGGTTATTGATTTAATTGGTTATCAATCAGCCGGTGGCTATAAATTACTCAAAGAATGCTACAACGGTGGCAAAGACAAGGAAGAGGTAATATCAGCGCTCGAAAGTGCTGGATTACGGGGGCTAGGCGGCGCAGGATTCCCGGCGGGTCGTAAATGGAGGATTGTTAGTGGCTTTGATGGTCCTCGCTTGTTAGCCGTCAATATTGATGAAGGCGAACCTGGCACATTTAAAGATCGTTATTATTTAGAGAGGGATCCGCATCGCTTTCTTGAAGGCATGTTGATCGCATGCTGGGCCGTAGGTATTGAAAAATCTTACGTTTATGTCCGTGATGAATATCCAGCATGCATCGAAATATTGCGGCAAGCCATTGATGATGTCGAATTGGTGTTTCGTAAAAATTTACCGGAAATTGAGATTCGACGCGGTGCAGGAGCTTACATTTGTGGCGAAGAATCTGCCATGATTGAATCGATTGAAGGTAAACGCGGCATGCCGAGATTAAGGCCGCCTTTTGTTGCCGAAGTTGGCTTGTTCGGTAAGCCGACCTTGGAACATAACATGGAGACTTTGTTCTGGGTGCGCGATATTGTTGAAAAAGGGGCAGATTGGTTTACTTCATTTGGTCGCAACGAGCGCAAAGGCTTACGTTCCTACTCTGTCAGTGGTCGGGTTAAAAACCCAGGTGTGCATTTGGCACCAGCGGGGATCAGTTTAAATGAACTCATTGAAGAATATTGTGGTGGCATGTTGGATGGGCACGAATTATACGGTTACTTCCCAGGGGGGGCCTCAGGCGGGATTTTGCCAGCGTCATTAGCAGATTTGCCGTTAGATTTCGATACTTTGCAGCCTCATGGCTGTTTCATCGGTTCGGCAGCAATAATTATCTTTTCAGACCAAGATAAAGCCCGTGATTTGGCTCTAAATGCAATGAAATTCTTCGCCCATGAATCCTGCGGTAAGTGCACACCGTGCCGTGTAGGGACATCCAAAGCTGCAGGGCTAATGGAAGATACTAACTGGGATAAAGTAAAACTGGATGATTTATCACAGGTAATGATAGATGCGTCCATTTGCGGCCTGGGGCAGGCCGCCCCAAATCCCATGCTATGTGTATTTAAATATTTCAAAGAGGAGGTGGCCTAATGGCGGCAGTGAATAAGATTCAGCCAGACACCATCAGTTTTAACTTAAACGGCCAGCTTATTGAGGCTGATCAAGATGAAACCATTTTGCAGGCTGCTAAGCGTGAAGGTATAGATATTCCCCATCTTTGTTATACAGATGGCATGCGAGCTGATGGTAACTGTCGTGCTTGTGTGGTGGAAATCGATGGTGAGAGGGCGTTGGCGCCTTCCTGTTGCCGTTATCCGACTGAAGGAATGAACGTTTCCAGCGATAATGAACGCAGTGTCAAGTCACAGAAAATGGTACTGGAATTGTTGCAATCTGATATGGCTGAGACGGCTTACACTCTGAATTCTGAACTGGATTACTGGTCTCAAAAGCTTGAGATTTCTAAACCAAGATTTTCACCCCGTCATCAACCACAATTCGATATCAGCCATCCTGCGATTGCTGTCAATCTGGATGCCTGTATTCAATGCACACGCTGTGTACGGGCCTGTCGTGAAGTGCAGGTTAATGATGTGATTGGTTATGCCCATCGTGGCGGCCACTCTAAAATTGTCTTCGATCTGGACGATCCAATGGGGGATAGCACCTGTGTGGCTTGTGGTGAATGTGTGCAAGCTTGCCCAACTGGTGCTTTGATGCCGGCTAACGAAGTAGGCTTAAAAGAGCCAGATAAATCGGTTGATTCGGTGTGTCCTTATTGTGGAGTTGGATGTTTGCTGACTTATCATGTCAAAGACAATGAAATTCTTTATACGACTGGCCGTGATGGTCCATCCAATAACAAACGACTTTGCGTGAAAGGGCGCTACGGATTCGATTACGTCAAACACAAACACCGTTTGACTAAGCCTTTAATTCGTCGCGATGATGCACCAAAATCTGGTGATTTCACCATGGATCCGGGTGACCCACTTTCCGTCTTCCGGGAAGCGAGTTGGGAAGAGGCCATGGAAAAGGCAGCCAACGGACTGAAATCCATTCGTGATCAGAACGGTGGTGATGCTTTAGCAGGATTTGGTTCAGCCAAAGGCTCTAACGAGGAAGCCTATTTATTTCAAAAATTAGTGCGAACAGGTTTCGGGACTAACAATGTCGATCACTGTACCCGTCTATGTCATGCCTCATCAGTTGCCGCGTTGCTTGAAGGTGTGGGTTCGGGAGCAGTATCCAACCAAGTGGCAGATTGCGCTGATGCCGAAGTGATTGTGGTTATTGGTTCCAATCCAACCAATAACCACCCGGTAGCGGCGACTTTCATGAAGAATGCTTCCAAGGACGGCAAGACTCTAATTTTGATGGATCCACGTCGTACCATATTAGCGCGTTATGCCGATTACATGTTGCAATTTAATCCGGATACTGATGTGGCTTTGATCAGTGCTATGATTCATTGCATTATTGAAGAAGATCTGGTCGATAAGGATTATATTAAAAAATACACAGAAGATTACGAGTCAATAAAAGAAAACATCAAATCCTTCTCACCGGAAGAAATGGCGCCGATATGTGGTATTGATGCTGATACCATTCGTGAAGTGGCTAGAAAATATGCCACCTCTAAAGGCTCAATTATTTTCTGGGGCATGGGCGTTTCACAGCATATTCATGGTACGGACAATGTGCGTCGTTTAATCACACTATGCATGATTACAGGTCAAATCGGGCGTCCCGGGACTGGATTGCACCCATTACGCGGTCAAAATAACGTTCAGGGGGCTTCCGATGCGGGTCTGATTCCCATGGTTTACCCTGATTATCAACGTGTTGATAATCCTGAGATTAAAGCAAAATTTGAACAAGTATGGAACACTGAGCTTGATGGTACTCCAGGTTTAACGGTGGTCGAAATCATGCATGCCGTTTTGGAAGGCAAAATCAAAGGTATGTACATTATGGGTGAAAATCCTGCTATGTCCGACCCCAATCTAAACCATGCACGAGAAGCTCTGGCTGCGCTCGAGCATTTAGTGGTTCAGGATATTTTTCTGACAGAAACAGCTTTTTTAGCAGATGTGGTCTTACCTGCTTCATCATTCCCTGAAAAAACCGGCACTTTTTCTAACACTGACAGGCGTGTTCAATTAGGTCGTAAAGCTTTAGAGATGCCAGGTGATGCTCGGCAAGACCTTGAGATTATTGAAGACTTGGCTGGGCGTCTGGGTCTAGACTGGAATTATTCTGACGTTTCTGAAGTTTACGAGGAAATGCGTAGTGTTATGCCAAGCATTAATGGTATTACCTGGCAACGCTTAGAAGAAAATGACACAGTTACTTATCCTTGTGACGATGAAAATGACCCGGGTCAGCCGGTTGTGTTTACTGATGGTTTCCCAACCAAATCAGGGAAAGCCAAGTTAGTGCCGGTTGATTTAGTCTTTGCCGACGAGCATCCGGACGAGGAATATCCATTTGTATTAATCACCGGGCGTCAACTTGAACATTGGCATACCGGCGCCATGACTCGCCGGGCTAGTGTCTTGGATGCTATTGAGCCATTGCCGACGGTTTCAGTAAATCCGGATGACTTGACCAAAATGGGCGTTACAGAAGGTGATGAAATAGTGGTTGAGTCGCGCCGCGGGAAGATTAAAGCCTTTGCCCGGGAAATGCCGGGCCTTAGAAACGGGGATATCTTTATCCCATTCTGTTTTCATGAGGCAGCAGCAAACTTATTGACCAACGAAGCTATTGATCCAGTAGGTAAGATTCCTGAGTTTAAATACTGTGCGGTGAAAATTTCGGCGGCGGCTTGATTGAATTTGATTCCGCTCAGGAATCATGACTAATCCATTTAAAAATACTAATTCTCTTAGTAACTATTAGCTGGCATTCCCGCGTAGGCGGGAATCTAGTATTTTATTTGATGTGAGTTCAATGATCATTTCTACTTTTTCTTATGTAAGAGTTAATATAAAGTTTGGAATTTGGACTAGCACTGAAAAGTCTTGAGCAATAACATTAATTTCACTCAACAAGTCAAAACACTTGACGCCTATGGTCGTAAAAAATCCTTGGCGGTGACTGATGAACGCCCATTAACAGTTTATTTAAATCGTCAAGAAATCGTCACTTTAATGACCATGGGCAGTGAAGCTGCCAATCTTGTTGTAGGTTACCTGAGAAACCAACGTATGTTGGATGATTTGCTTGATCCTCAGGACTTAGAAGTTCAAATCGATTGGCAGGTTAATGCGGCAGCTGTCAAAGTGCCGGAAGCTATGGTAGCAGAAAATGTGGATTTGGATAAAAAGACGGTTACCTCAGGTTGTGGTCAAGGTACAGTTTACGGTGATTTGCTCGAAGATCTTGATGCCAAACCGCTGCCCAATATTTCAATTCATCAATCTCAAATATATCAAGCACTAAAAACCCTTACACCATTTAATGAAATCTATCGTAGCGCAGGGGCAGTGCATGGTTGTGCACTATTGGATGATAGCCAGCGAGTTATTTATTTTGTTGAAGACGTAGGTCGGCATAATGCTGCCGATGCGATTGCAGGCAAAATGTGGCTAGATGGAGTCGATAATGATAAAAAGTGGTTTTATACTACCGGCCGTTTAACTTCCGAAATGGTTATAAAAAGCGTACAAATGGGTATCCCAGTACTATTATCACGCTCTGGAGTGACGGCTATGGGTGTTGAATTGGCAGCAAAATATAATGTCATTTTGATTGCAAGAGCCAAGGGAAAATATTTCATTGTCTACAATGGCACTGAGAATATTGTTCTTGATCAAATGCCTCGTGATGAAACGGGGCAGAATATATGAAACATGTAATTCAAATTATCTTGACATTTTTCTTATTGAGCATACATGTTCATGCCAATGACGTTTTACGCTTGGTCACCACAACTTCGACTGATAACAGTGGATTAACGGATTATTTAATTGAGCAATTCAAAACCGAAACAGGCATTAATGTACACACGGTTGCGGTGGGTACGGGAAAGGCTCTAGCTATTGCCAAAAATGGCGATGCGGACGCTATTTTAGTGCACTCCAAAACTGATGAGTTGAAATTCGTCGAACAAGGTTATGGGGTACAGCGTTTTGATGTGATGTATAACGATTTTATTATTGTGGGTCCGAGTGCTCTTAGCGAAATCTCGTCAGTCCAGGACGTGCTTTCCCAAATCAAAACCACAGGATCTCTTTTTCTCTCTAGAGGTGATGATTCTGGTACGCATAAGAAAGAGAAGGCGCTGTGGTTTAAAGCTGGTATTACACCACAAGGCAGTTGGTATCGTGAATCAGGACAAGGTATGGGAAAAACTTTACAAATTGCCAGTGAACTTGATGCTTACGCACTGACTGACCGCGGGACCTGGTTGGCGCAAAACGCCAATCAATCGTCAAATCTGAAAATTGTATATGAGGGTGACGAACAACTATTTAACCCCTATGGCATTATTGCGGTTAATCCGGAAAAATTTTCGCATGTAAATATTGGCGGTGCCCAAGCATTTATTAACTGGCTGCTATCAGAGCATGGTCAAAAGCTGATCGCTGAATTCAAAATTAATGGACAGCAGTTGTTTTTCCCTATAGCTGGCTGAATTAGTGTGGAATCTTTATTTGATGCGACTATCGATGCGTTTAAGCTGTTAATCGGCTTTGATGCTGATTTATGGAAAATCATCTGGGTTTCTTACTCAGTCTCCATAAGGGCAATATTAATCGCCTCACCGTTTGCGATTATTACTGCCTATTTACTAGCCTTTCATCGATTTGTATTTAGAAGAGCGTTGATTTTATTGCTTGAAACCTGGTTGGCTTTGCCGGCTGTAGTGGTGGGATTAACACTTTACATTACCTTGTCGCGCAGCGGACCTCTGGGTGACTGGGGGTTATTGTTTACACAAACGGCGATGGTGATTGGTCAGATAATTCTCGCATTCCCAATTATTGCGGCGATGACATTTGCTGTGTTTAAAGGTTGCGATGAACGAATCCGGGAAACTTCAATTACGCTGGGGTTGCCGGAGTGGAAGGCCATATTAATCACGATACGAGAGTTGCGATTTGGGATTTTAGCTGCTGTGGTGGCTGGATTTGGCCGTATTATTGCTGAAGTGGGTTGTGCATTGATGGTCGGTGGAAATATTTTAAATTACACAAGAAATATGACCACCGCAATCGCGCTAGAGACGACTAAGGGAAGTTTTACTAGTGGCATTGCCTTGGGCTTGGTATTGTTATTAACCGCTTTATTACTTAACTACACCGTATTTAAACTCGGTTCAGACAAAGATCATTTGTTATGACACAGCCTTTTCTAAAAGTCAGAGAACTAAGCCATTCTTTTAACGGTCGTTCGGTATTTAGTGGTTTTAAATTCAGTATCACTTCTGGCCAAAGTATTCTTCTGCAAGGAGAAAACGGTGCGGGCAAGACCACCATTTTAAAAATAGTGTCCGGGTTACTGGAGCCAACAGCAGCCAGCTTTGTGTTGGCTGATCAGCCTTGCGCTACATTTAAACAAATCAAGAACCAACTTAGAGCACAAAGCATTTACCTTCATCAACAACCTTTTTTGTTTGATACCAGTGTGGAAAATAATCTTGATTACGCGACTAATTCCGCTAATGGATTATCTGATGAACAAAGGAGGAGTATTGTCGCAGAGCTTAGTATTGAGAATTTGCTTGAGCAAAATGCTGCTAATCTCTCAGTGGGTCAGAAACAGAGAGTGGCGATTGCGCGATCACTATTATTTAATCCACGCTTATTGATTCTTGATGAACCATTCACGGCTGTCGACAAGGATTCTTTTAATCATGTAGTAAGTGTGCTTAAACGATATAAAAATCAGGGTGGTACATTATTATTAGTTTCACATCAGCATGATCGTGACTTTGATCTGATTGATACTTGTTGGTGCATTCATCCAAAAGGAGTGTTGTATTGCGTGTCAGCGGACTAATCTTGGCAGGTGGCCAAGGACGACGGATGCAAGGAAAGGATAAGGGTTGGGTGCAACTGGGTGATAAGCCATTAATCGAATGGGTGATTGATCGACTAAATCCTCAGGTTGATAATCTCATTATTAATGCCAATCGAAGCATTGAAAGTTATCAGCAATTAAATTATCCAATTATTCAAGATGAGCTTAGTGGTTATCAGGGGCCTTTAGCCGGAATTTTAGCTGGTCTTGAACACTGTCAAACAGAACTCATGGTTTGCGTACCTTGTGATACGCCTTTTTTTCCTGAAAATCTAGTTGCAAAAATGTTGGAAAAGCATATAGCAACACATGCCAATATAGTTAGTGTTAGTGATGGAGAACGTTCACATCCAGTATTTGCTATGATCAAGACTGAGCTCAGATCAAGTTTGAATCAGTTTCTGCAAGCTGGACAACGTAAGATCGATCGTTGGTACCAGCAACATAATTATCAATTTGTTGACTATCTTAGGGGTGAACATTTTTTTGAAAATATCAACACAGTCGAACAACTTAAGGCGGCAGAACTGAGAATAGTGAAAAATGAGCGATAATATTCCAGTATTAGGATTTGCTGCTTTTAGCGGAACTGGAAAAACCAGTTTATTAAAAAAATTGATTCCTGCGTTGACAGAAAAAGGATTGAGAATAGCTGTAGTGAAGCATGCACATCATGATTTCGAAATTGACGTTCCCGGTAAAGATAGTTATGAATTAAGAGCAGCCGGAGCAAATCAGGTTTTAATTTCATCCGCTAAACGTTTTGTTAAGATCACCGAACAAACCCAAGAGAAAACTCTAGGAGACTGTCTGATTCAGGTTGATTCACAAAACTGCGATTTGGTTTTAGTTGAGGGGTATAAACAAGCGCAGATAAACAAAATAGAATTACATCGTCCAACATTAGGTTTTCCGCTGTTGTGTCAAACTGACGAAAATATTATTGCTGTTGCTATAGATGAAGAACTGGGAATAAATATTGACATCCCGGTTTTGGATTTAAACAACGTTGAGCAGATAGCGAATTTTATCCTTTCTGATTTTATGACTTGATTGAATTCTTATCAGAAAAAAGACTTCTATCTAAGCTAATTCAAGTTTTGATCGATGGATTACGCTGATATAAATTTATTATCAAACTTTATTCATTGTTTCTCGAGAACTTATTTTTGAAATAGAAATCACCGTAGAGTGATGACTGGATCCAGGGAACTTGTGCGCCTTGTGTTTGTTGTCGAACACCATTGATTACATCTTGCAGCATCAATAAGACATGCTTTCCTGGTGTATCAATATATTTTAATAAGTTAACCATGAAGGGACTGTTATGGCCTGTTCCATCCATAGCCACTTTACCAGGGCTTGCGGAAAAAACAATCAGACTGCCCTCTGGTGTGATTTGGTTAGCTAAACCTCGACTCATACTTCTGGAAAATCCACGGAATGGATTGTCCCGGCAGGCATCTAACAAAAACATGTTGACCGAATTTCCAGCTAACTGTGCAGTCTCAGTAATATAGTCTAACGATAGAGCCTCATCATTTAAGTCAGGGATATCTTGAATATCGCCTTGTGTTGGAATCAAATAATTTACACCATCGACTTGTACAGCATGACCAGCATAGTAAAACAAACCTGTTATCTCAGGTGATGTTTCAAGGAATTGTTTATAGTGACGAATAACTTGTTTAAATCTTTTCTTACTAGTGATATTTAGCTCGAGCATTGTCTCAAAACCGAGATCTTCTAATCGTTCGGCCAGAGCCGTTGCATCATGAACAGGATTGTCCAATCTGCTGGTATATTGATAATCGGCATTACCGATTAACAAAGCAATTCTTTGCTCTGATGGTTGAGTAGCCTTGATCTGATCCTCAATACTTTCAGCAGTAGAGTGGGTTGCTACCGATTTTTCCTTTTTCAAAGAATTACCTGTGACGAGTAATTCTCCGGATGGAAGGGTTCGGCTTATCAGCTCAAGAGCATAGTCTTTTTCATTCGATTCAGTATGCAGGACCTTAATAGCGACTACTTCTTCTATTTTTGGGGCGTAATAAAATATCTTGGTGATCCACTGATCTGCACATCGAACTTTCCATGTGGCATAAACTCCTGATTTCGTTTTAATTTTAAAAGCGCCTTCAGCTTTACAAATTCTAGTGCCACTCCATTTTTCACCACTGTTATTATTACGACGATAAGAGACTTCATAATTCAAATTTTTATTAATTGGCCATAGTTTGCCTTTAATTTGCGTTATTTTGGTTTTGCCACTACTACCTGAACAATTTTCCCAGGTTAGAGCTGGCATCGCGGCCCAAAGCTTATGGGTAAATGTGCAGTCATCTTGCTCACGTAGTACATATTCATCGCCATTGACTGCTTCAATTGTAGTCTTCCAGGTTGAACCCGAATCCGGGTTATAGTCTGTATAAATTATTCCTGGCTCCATATTCCAAGATGGTTTTAGGCCGGGGGGAAGATGAATCTCTTCTAATTCTTCTAATGCAAACGCAAGACTTGTCAGGCAGGGAATTAGGAACCAGTAAACTAGATTTAGAGTAAATCGTTTAATCATTGTATAGCTTTTCATTAAGCCACTCTAATTTTATGGTGAGATGCAAAAGCTTGATATATGTATTCTGAATTGAAGTGTTTAGTTCATCTTGTTCATGAAGTAGATGATAAGCATCATACCAAACACCTTTTTTTGCCAGGATTTTTATTTTATCTAAATCTGATTCGTTATTTTCGGCAGATGTAGGATTTTCATTAAGTGCATAATATATGCAATTTGAATCTGCATATTCTGCGTTGAATTGTGCATTCACTGATTCTAAATAGAAACAATATAAACCCTGTTCTGTAAAATGCACTTCGTGATCTAAAAAATTTAATGTTTGAAGTCCGCTCAATTTAACCTTCAATTCGGTCTTAAATATAGTTTCACCATTCTTATATAAAAAGAACTTAACTTGATTTGAGGGCTTTTGTTGATACCAATAAAGAGTCGGTGATGAAGAAATGGTATGGCCTATGTGATCTCTAGGGGCGATGATTTTCAACTGCTTTGGGTCAGCAAATAAAGATTTGGTTGCAGCGCCAACTCTGGCATCTGGAGCGCCTAATAATGGTGGGCGATAGACTATAGTTTCTATATCAGAAATGTCTGATTCTTCGTTTGCCAGCACTGGAAAAACACAATGTGTGAAACAGACAATTAAAAAAATTATTGAAGTAGATAAGCTCACTGTTAATTTATCCAATCTTTAAAAAATACTTCTGTTATTTTTTACCTCATTTAGCACTAAGGTCATTCTGGTGCAAATAAATATCACCGTTACTTATAATAAACGATACACTTGTGTTTTAGTTTCAATTCCTTTTAAATAAAATTCGCCCATATCTTTAACTGAATATCCGTCATCAATCAATGATACGGTTTCCTTACTCATGAGTACAATCGTCTTTGCCGGATTTTGATCTTGAGCCAAAATTTCTTTGCCTAGAGATTCGAGTCTTGCGGATAAATTAGGAGCCTCACCTAAGATAGTATATTGCATTCGGTTTTTATGGCCTATGCTACCGGCAACAACCTCACCGCTTGCTAATCCCATTCTTAAGGTAATGGGTGGCCATGATTTTTTACTACTGATTTGATTTAATCGATCAATTTCGAGCTGAATATCCACACACGCATTAACAGCTGACAAGGCATCAGATTGAGTTTCTTCATTGGTTTTACTTGGTATTGGAGCGCCAAACATTGCTGTGATGCCATCACCCTGGAATTTTTCAATTAAGCCGCCCCTTTTAATAATTTTTTCAGCTAATAGCTCCATCGAAATACCTATCCATTGCATAAACTCGCTTGATTCAAGTTTTATTGCCGCTGGAGTTGAATCAGCCACATCTGCCATCAATACAGTAACAAAAAGTTTTTGTGATTGAGGTAATCCATCGGCAAGAATCGTGTCCCTTGAACTCCAGATTTCCGCCAGCATTTCTTTGGACAGATATTTAGAAAACAGCGAGGCCAGGATCCTCTTTTCACGTGCCCGAATATAACTCAGTAGTCCAATTGAGAGCACACAAGCCGCAAAAAACGACACTAGGGTCGAGCCAAACGGAATCCAAATATTGTTCCTAAATGACATCCCTAGTATTAACAAAAGAATACAACTACCAGCCAAGATGAAAGCCAGAATTATAAAGTGTTGTCGGAAAGCTAAAACCATCCAAATAGTCAACATGATTACGGCTATTAGAATAATGGTTTCATGGAATTCGGAGAAATAGCGAATCGGTTTATTTTCTTCTAATGCTTGATTGACAAGTTGCAAAACCGCTGTTGCATGGATCATTACACCAGGAAATTGATTCGAAATATCTCCCGATTTGCTAAATGGAGTTCTGAAGTAATCTTTAACGAGCTCACTGTTTGTACCAATTAATACAATCTGATTTTCTAGGGATATTTGATCGTATTTATCCTTGAATTCTGTCAAGGTCAGGATTTCCATTTCAGAATACGCTTTATCAAAATTGATCAAGAATTGGTAGCCGCGTGAATCAGCATTTACATATCCCCCTGAATTAGAGTCCAGAGGTATATAAGTGGTTGCTCCTAGTTGCATATAATTATTATTGCTTGCTACAGGAACAATATTTTTTTCCTGTAGATGCCTCATTGCCACCTTTAGTGCAAAACTATGCATAAACTCTTTGCCATCATCCAGAAAAAGTAGTCCTCGGCGAACAACACCATCACTATCAACTAACACATCTGAAAATCCAAAATGGCCATCCGAAGCTAATTCTGGATGAGCGTTAATAATAACTTCGTCAGCTAATCCAAATTTCGAGATTCCAATAATATTATTATTTTCTTCGAGCAATGCATTAAGGCTATCTCCACCGGGGTCAATTTTCTCAGGCCGGTAGATATCTATACCTATGGCGGTGGGGTTAAGCGCCAAGATTTGATCCAGAATTTCAGCTAATTTTTCATCTGTTAAAGGCCAGTTATATTCTGACATCTCTCGATCGTTTATTGTAATAACTACAATTTGAGTACTCTTTTGTTCAGATTTAGTAGTCAGTCTTACAAATTGGTCATATAGCAACAACTCAAACTGATTAAAAAAACCAGCAGATTTTAAAGCAACAATTAAAATAATCAGTAAAGTTGTTGTAATTACGATTAATCGCCAATAGGCAATCAGTGACCATTTGATTGAATTTTTTCTAGTATTCACTCGGTTTGCTCTAAACGTTCTCTAATGGTTACATTGGCGAAAAATATTCCAATAATATTACCAAACAAAACTGAAGAAGAAATTTTTCCAAAATCACAAAGAGTTTAAATCAAAAAATATCTCTAATTGTATATTGGCTAGTTATCTAAGATCGGTTATGCTTGTTCTAATAAAAGATATTAGAACAGCAAATTTGCTTAATTCCGGGGCTTAAAAATGAAAAAAACGTTGCAGTCTTTGCTTATTACTGTCAGCGTAGTCTTAATTATTGCTTGTGCGCAAACTGAATCTGTTCATCAGTCAATACAACCTACCAATCAATCCAGCTTGACTGCAGAGCAAATCCGCATTGTTGATTGTTTACTGCCCGGTAAGGTTAAACAGCTTGGAACTCGCAGAGTTTATGCCTCAAGAGGACGACCCATAAAAACTTCAGCGCTTGATTGTGGTATTCGTGGTGGAGAGTTTACAGCCTATGATCGTGCCAATATCAATACTGCTTTAAGTGTATGGCTTGATTCAGCTTCTCAGGGAGATGCACAAGCACAGTATTATGTGGGAGAAATATATGAAAAAGGGATGGGCCAAACTCCAAATTATGCAGCAGCAATAACATGGTATACCTTGTCTGCCAATCAAAATTATACTCCGGCCATCATGAGCTTGGGTCGGTTATATGAAGCGGGATTAGGTGTTGAAAAGGATTTAGTCGCCGCAATGAATTATTATCGCAAAGCATCAGGCTTGAGCGGTGAGCAAATAGACTATGCGTCAGTTTTTGAGCAAGCAAGAATAAAAGACCAAAACGAAATTAAAAAATTACGCCAAAACCTGACCCAAGAAAGACAATTGTCCGGCCAGTTATCGACTCGCCTTAATAATCTGAAAGGAAATTTATCTAATTCCAGGTCAAAAATTCAAAAACTCGAACGTGAGATCAAACAACAGAAAACTAGGATTAACCAGCCCCAAAGTAATACCGCTCCAAATGGGAATTTAGATACATATGGGTTACAGCGGCAGCTCGCTGAAGCACGTAGCGCACTCAATGCTGAACGTACTTTAATTGCGACCCTTAGATCCGAACTGGAATTACTTAAAGCTGGGGAGTCTTCACAACAACTATTGGCCGGGGAAGTTGAGCTTGCGCGCTCGGAACTACAAAAACAACAACAAGCTATTAATGAAAAAGAAAAAATTACACAACGTTTAAGACAGCAGTTAGAGGACTTAAAAACGTCGATTAAACGAATGAGCCCTTCACAACAGCTTGAACAGGTAGCTGCACAACTGGAAAAGGAAAAATCCCAACTTGTTCAAGATCTAAAAATTTCCAAACAAGAACTTTCACAGCAAGGCGGCGAAGTAGAAAAATTAAAACTGGAGTTAGCTGATACTAATCAACAAAATGTAGAAAAAGTTAATGCATATTCTTTAAAGCTTGAACAAGCGAATCAGCAATTACAGAGCAATCAGTTAATATTTGATCAACAAGCACAACAAATTCGGCTGCTTGAAAATGAAATCAGTACGTTAAAGATACAGGCTTCCTCTATGGCCCCAGCGGATCAACTTAATGCCGTACAGCTGGCCTTGTCTGAACGCGAACAACAACATCAGATTCAATTAGAACTCTACAAACTAGATATAGAGGAGAAGAAAAATAAAGTTGAGATTTTGACTGAACGCCTCTCGGAGACCAATAAGGCGAACCAAGACAAAACTTCCTATATAGCTGATTTAGAAACAAAAATTAGTTTGGTAGCTAGTGATTTGAATAAAAAATCAAACTTGGTCAATACCAGAACATCCGAATTGGAGCAAGCTCAACAAACAATAGTTTCTTTACAACAACAAATAGAACAAAGGCCAAGCCAGCAGGAAGTCGCTCGGCTTGAGTCAGATATTCAGCTTAAGAATCAAGCATTAGAAGACGAGAAGAAGGCGACTGAAAAACTAGTCGCTGAAATTAAACTGCTTGAGCAAGAACGGGACCAAGCTAAATCACAGCTGAAAAAAGTAGTGCCTGAAGATGGGCCAGTGATTGCACTTAGATGGCCCAAGCAGCAAGAGCAAGAAACGGGATTGATAAAAAAAGCTGTGGTGGGTGCGGGGTCTGTTGTAAATTTGGTGGGTGCCGTTTATCCAATTAAAACAATCACTAACTTTACTATTAATGATCAACCTGAAAAGCTTGATAAGAACGGTTTATTCTTAAAATCCATTGAAGTATCCAATCAGCCGCTAACCCTGAATATGCAGGCTACAGATGATCAAGGCCGAGTATCCCGAACATCGATTGTTATAGAGCCCTCGACTGAGGGTCAATATGCTTATATTGGTGGTGGTGAGTTGACTGTGCCAAGGTTGAATTTCGGTAATTATTATGCGCTAGTGATTGGTAATAATAATTACGATGCAACTCAGGGTTGGCCGCCGCTGAATACAGCTGTCAACGATGCTAAACAGGTAGCGGCAACTCTGCAGGATAAATACGGCTTTAAAGTAACACTCAAGACCAATGTTTCTCGGGATGAATTACTAATTGCCCTGGAAGATATGCGTAAGAAACTGACCGAAAACGATAACTTATTGGTTTATTATGCGGGACACGGTCATCTGGACCCTGCCAACGATAGAGGCTACTGGATTCCTGTAGATGGTTCTAATCGCAGTACAACACGTTGGGTATCTAACTCTGATATTACGGACCAGATCAGGGCGATGAGTGCACGAAATGTCATGGTTATTGCTGATTCTTGTTATGCTGGGTCATTGATGCGTTCCGGTGTAGTGACATTGAGAAGCGGTTTATCCGCCAGAAAAAGACTAGAACGCTTGCGTGAGGACATCAGATCGATTACCCGTAAGGTACTGTCTGCCGGTGGTTTGCAACCCGTTGCAGATGCATTAGGAGGTAATCATTCAGTTTTTGCAAATGCCTTTTTAAACATTTTGAATGAAAACAATGGTTTGTTGGACGGTGATTCTTTAGCCTCACAGATTGGTTTAAAAGTAGCCGTTGCTACCCAGGATAATGTGCAACAAGTTCCGCGCTATGCACCTTTATCAAGGGGAGGGCATGAAGGAGGTGAATTTTATTTTGTTCCTAAAGGTTGGAAAAATACAAACATATAGTGAATTTAGTTGTGCAATCACATCATTAATACATAGGTTTGTTATAAGGGCTGATTTTAAGTTCACCCATATAAATTTGATTGATTATTAATGTTTTTGCTTTACTAGTAATATTAAATTTCGCCGCTGAACAATCTTTACTTCCAATGACATAAATTAAAGTGGATGACCCTTTATTAAAGGGTTGCCAGTATCTCAGCCTATATTTACCAACATCATTTTCGTCCAGATATATTCTGAAATCACCGGAAGAAGAGGCTTCCAAACTAACAGTTAAAACTATATTGCTCGAAAACAGTTCACAAATTGATGCCTGCAATGATATCGAAGCATTTTCTTTGTTAAACGCTAGTTTCCAGCTATTCCGTGAAGTTGCCACTGTGACATTTTCAGTCGTTGATATTTTAATATCTGATTGAAGATCCAAAGGTTTTAATTGCTTTAATGTCGTGAGATATGTAGTAGGTTTGAATATCGGTATAAGGTAATTTTTTACCGTGTTTAAATGCAATAACACTGCTAAGCAAGCAATAAAAATAGAACAAAATACGATATTGGTTTTACTTCCAAACCGTGCTGTGAGAGGCATATAATCATATTTTTTTAAAATAGACTCTAATGCAAAACAAAATAAGATCAGGTAAGGGATAACGGTGGGTAAAAGATATTTACCTTGTGGTTGAATATCGCGCACCAGATTATGGTGTAAGTAAAAGACAAATTGCCAAATGATTATAATTATTAACAGGGTTTCGAAAAAGAAACGATCTTTGGTTTCTCTGCTTAAGTGATTGTGATGAACACTAAACTGATAAAACCGCGATAAGTAGTAAACTATTCCTGATGAAAATATAGCTCCATAGAATAAATAAGCTAAGTTGCTGATTCTGTAATTCAGCCAATAGAGATAACCAATAAAAGATTTAAATGTCTGTGATAGAAACTCATCGTGATTGCCAAGAATTTGCAACAGGCCTATGCCTTGAGATCTATAGCCTTGTTGGTTCGGAGGGATGTCAGAGGTATGTTCCTGTAATTTGACCGCAAAATCATACGCAATAGGATCATCTATCCCATAATGATACATATTAAAGAGCAGCCACCATCCTCCAGATAAAATGAATAAAAGTATAAAAAGTGGATAGAATTTATAAATCTTTATAAGATGAAAACGAGAAATAAAAGCTATATATAAAAAAATTATTGGTAAGCACAACCAGGCTGTAAACTTGGATAGAATGACCAGGCCAAACGAACTACTAAAAAGTATAAAACTTGCCAGGCGATTTTTGTATTGATAGTAAAAGGCGAGTGTAAAAAATAAAAAGCTGGTTGAAAAGATAGCACCTATATCGTCATTACTATGTGATGCCAAATAACTAAATTGAGGCATTAAACCAGTTAAGATGCTAACGGATCCAGCTATCCAGGGATTAACTAACAGGCCCAGACAAAGAAATATAAAGACCAGTGATAACGCGCCTAGCAAGCAAGAACCAAGTCTGAATAATTTGGCTTTTTCAATATTCGTAAAAGAAAACAACTTCGCTACATTGGCAGCAACCAGATAGGTCAATGGTGGACGCAGTGACCGGGTTGTGCCAATTGGGCTTATGTATATGCGGTCCTCATCCAGGGTAATAACTGGTATTGATCCGTTTTGATAAATATAATCTGCAGCATCATAATTAAAATGATGATCGATTTCCATGTTGATAGGGAGCGACAGTGCAGCAAAAACGAAGTAGCAAAAAAAACAAACAAACAGGTATCCACTAACTTTAAATCTATTCATATTCATATCGAGCACATGATCTGGGAAGATTGGCTTTTTGCTATTGATGTATATTAAACTCTACCAACTCAATTATTTGAATCATATGATGCTAAAGTAACCGGTTATTTGATTTATGCCGAACATCAATATAACATTAGTCATATTGCTTTTAATAGTTACTCTGTTTAGAGTGTAATCAGTATATAAAGTTTAAAGAGGCCTAGGAAGATGAAAAAAACAATTAAGCTCTTTGTGGTTTGTCTGGTATTTTCGATTTATGATCTATCCGTTTCGAACACAGTCATGGCACAGGGGTTATCGTGTCCTCCAGGTTACGGGCTGCAAGCACAATCTGCGGAAGCTATTCAGTGCGAGTATTTTGAGGAAGTAATACTAAACTCAGATGAAGAAGCGAATTCCCGGTTTTTTTACATTAGAGATTTTTGTACGGATGATGGTGGCGAGGTTTTAGCATCATCACTTTCAGTTTCTACAGGATTTGGCCTTGAGAGCACTCTTTATGCGATATATGTTCTATGCAAAATTTCATCATCAACAACTGCAGACCCTGATCCAGAACCTACTCCTGATCCTGTTTCCGATGGAGTATTCAGTGACTGGCGAGATGCCGGAGTAGTACAGGCGTGTAATGCGAACTGTATTGAATCAGTGCGTCAGACTCGAACTTGTCAAGGTGGTAATAACTGTCAAGGAGCGACAACCCGTACAGTAACCCGCAGTTGCTCACCAGGGCAGGGTATGTGTCCGATTAATGCAGGCACACAAGGTAAGATTATCAATAACCCATTGATTCAACCTGGTACGCCTGAGTTTTCAGCCGGTACAGCGATCGAAAACTTATGTCCTCAACTAGGAGCTAGCCAGGGTTCATTAAGTGCGGCACAGCGTGATTTGTTTCAGCGTTGTGGAGATGTCATTAGAGAAGGTAATAATGGCTTACAAGCGACAGGCGTGCGTAACATGAGTTCAGAAGAATTGACTAGTCAGTCCATCAACATGCGCCGGTTAAATATGGGTCAGTTGAGTAATATTGCTTCACGATTAGCGGCTTTGCGTCCAGCATTATCACAAACTTCACAGGACATTTCTAAGATTGACCCTTTTGAACGTGATCGCCGTAGAGTGTTAGCGAATGCACCAAGAAAAACCAATTCGGTATTTGATCGAGATGAGGCGGTTTATGATACAAATGACAACTACACAGCCGAAACCAGTCCCGAACAATTGTTTTATCAAGCGCTGCGCCGAGGCCAAACCCATCCGTTACCGGGGTTAGCGGGCAATACTCCGACTTTGGAGCATAATAAAGAAGATGGCTATGGAATTGAAATTGGTGGTGCAGCGGGTGATAGTGAAGGCACATTGCCTGAAGAAGGTGGACGCTTAGGAGTCTATGTCAGTGGGCTGGGCAGTACTGCTGAGAAGGACGAAACCTTGATTTCTTCTGCCTTTGACTACGACAGTTATAACCTGACTGTTGGGGCGGATTATCTGCTTGATTCACAAACGGTAGTGGGTGCAGCAATCGGCTATGGCACTTCGGATACCGACTTTAGTAATAACGGCGGAGATTTGGAGACTGATACTACAACGCTATCACTTTACGCAACCCGGATGCTTAAAGATAACTGGTTTTTGGACGGCGTGATTGGTTATGGAGACAGTGATTACACCAATACCCGTAATTTAAATTATACGGCCAGTGGAGTAACAGTGAATCAGTCGGCTATAGGCGAAGGCTCGGGCGATCAATTATTGTTAAGTTTAGGTGTAGGAAAAACCTATAGTCGTGGGTTTGATTTTGATATTTCAGCACGGGTGAATTATCTGGATGCGACCATAGATCGATTTGCCGAAAGGATACAGGGAGGTAGTTCACCAGGTTTTGGGTTAGCGCTGGAGATTGATAAGCAGGAAATCAAGTCAGTCACGTCGGATATTAACCTGCAGGTATCGAAGGCCTTCAGTCGGAGTTTTGGGGTGTTGGTGCCGAGTGCAAGTTTATCGTGGATTCATGAGTTTGAGGACGGTGAGGACTCATTGAGAGCGAGATTTTTAAATGATCCGTTTAGTATTGACTTTAGTCAAAGTGGAATAAATGCAGCAGGAGGCGGTATACCGACGATTTTTGAGGTGCCGTTGGATGATACGGACAGTAATTATGGTCGAGTGGGGTTAGGGTTAAATGCCCTGTTTCCACATGGCATGACCGTTTTCTTTAATGTGAATAAGACCATCGGGCTTGATAACATTGATCAGGAATATTTTACGCTGGGGATAAGAAAGAACTTCTAGTATTTCTCAACTTTCATTACAAAAAGCAAGGCAGATGGTTCATAGTTATCTGCCTTGTTCAATAAGAGTTAATGTATTTGGCCAAATATCGCTCCAACAACACTGATGAGTGTGATTTGGATAAACTTTTACTTCTACATTTCGTAGCCCCTGATAATGTTTAATAATAGCTGTTTTAGCGATGTTTTTATCTTTGCCGCCAATAAGATGAAGCTGTTTAATTTTTTCAGGTAATGGTTCACGCTCGACTGGATTAAGAGATCCAAACAGTGGTGTATACCCGTTTTGTCGGGTCCAGTTATCAATGTCTAGGTTGCCGTTAATAGTAATTACTTGGGTTGCTTGTTTAATTTTTTCTGCCATTAACATAGCCAGTGTTCCGCCACCACTGAAACCTATCAGTACGACATTATGAATGTTTTTATCAGCAAGATACTGCTTTAGCGCATAGACCATACTATCTACGATTTCAATACTATAGCGATGTGATGTCCACCATTTAGCATCACAATTTCTGCCCTTGCCATATTGATGATAGCAAGGGCGACCTAATATGATGGCATTATTGGAATCTACTTCAATCAGATCTAGGATAACCGGGCTTATCGATGTTGGATCTTTCGCTTTATAGCGTTTTCTAATCCATGGTGAACCATCCCCGCCGATGTAAACGTGAAGAGTTGTAGATTGTCTTTTAGCTTTTTTATAGATAACAATGTCAAAAAGTTCTGATTTAACGTTTGCTTTAGTCAGTCCGGCATCTATGATGCGATCTTCAAACTGCGAGCTTGGGTTAATAGCACAACCCGGTAATATCAGAAACAAAACAAAAAATGGATTGCTCACATAGTGTTTAAAATTTGTCAATCTATCCGATTTCATCTTTACTTAATATGTACAAAGTAATATAGGTTCATGATATAACTATAGTTAATATTAAAGTATGAAACTAATTAGCATTAAAATTTATAGGGGTTTATTAATTTAAAAACCTTTTTGCTTTACAGTCGTTTGTAATATATATGACATGTTAGATTAAGGAGCTATCAATGAAAAAAAACTTTCTTTTAACAATAACAGGGTTGGCATTATCTTGTGCTGTCATCAACACTACCTTGGCTGAGGGAGATATTATTGATGCCGGGACTATAGAAAAAAGTTTGATGCCAGATAAAGATCTGATCATTGAAAATAATGTGCAACAGCAACAATTTGAAGGAGTTCAAACACGTCAATTTACACCTACTTCTTCTGGCAGAATCAACCTGACTGCCATTAATTTTGAGTTCGATTCTGATGTTCTAACTCAAACTGCTGTATTGCAGCTCGAGCAATTAGCTATCGCCTTAAAATCTTCTAATCTTCAGGAATTTTCCTTTGATTTGATTGGGCATACTGATGCAAAAGGCAGTGATAGTTATAATCAATCATTATCTGATCGTCGTGCATCCTCTGTCTATCAATATCTTGTTAATTACCATGGTATTCAGCCACGCAGGATTAATGCATATGGAATGGGTGAAAAGAGATTAATTAGTGCTGATCCATATGCAGCAGAAAATAGACGTGTCGAGATCATTACTCAATAGGCAAATTGATAAGAGGGGGTACAGAATCATGACCCGGATAGTGTCTAAATTTAAGCTGAGTATGGTTTTGTATGTGTTTCTCGCATTACTTATTCAAAATGAATCTCATGCTTTAAAAAAGGCACTAGTGATAGGTATAGGTGATTATCCACATGTGCCGAAATTAAATGGGCCTAAAACTGATGCTCTAAATATAGCGGCATTGTTACAAGGTTCATTAGGATTTGAAAAAAACAACATCAAGCTCCTGATCGATAGGGATGCAACACGAGAAAATATCCTGGCTTCTATCGATAAATGGCTAGTCAAGGGTACATCTTCAGACGATGAGATCGTTTTTTATTATAGTGGGCATGGTTTTCAGACGCAGGATCTGAATGGAGATGAGGCCGATAATCATGATGAAGCGATAGCGGCATACGATGCCACTATTGAAGCGGGGCAGCAGGTCAACAATATGATCAGCGATGATGAAATCAGCACTATATTTGACAAATTAAATGATCGTTCAGTAACGATGATCATTGATTCCTGCCATTCCGGCACTTTGACTCGAGGCATGACGGAGCCTGATTCCCAGCAATATGAAAAAACCATTACATCACTGGTTGGATCTGCACCAACTCTGTCAAAGGAGATTATTGACTTACATCGCCAGGAAACAGGTTTTATAGAAAGCGCACCCAGGCGAGTGGTTTGGACTGCTGTTTCAGCCTGGCAAAAAGCTCTAATAGATATCGAATCAGGTCAAGGGAGTGTGTTTACGAATCTATTCATAAGGGCTGTAAAAGACATGGAGGCTGATGTAAACGCTGATCAAGTTGTCACCCGTGCAGAAGCACTTAGTTTTGTTCGCAGTGAATCTCAAGCGTTTTGTAAACGTAATCTTAGGCATTGTCGAACCGGTCTCACCCCGACATTAGAAACCCCTGAAAACCTTTACATTGCTGATGTCAGTCAGTTGAACAATCAACCTCCAGATTTAAACCAGATCAGTAATGCTGATTATATTGTTGAAAATTTAACTCCTGCTAATAACCAACAAATTCGCATAACTTTATTACCTGAAAGAGACCAGTATAGAATCGGCGAAGAAATGATTATGCAGGTTACTAGTCCTGTTGATGGTCATCTGATCTTGTTGGACGTTTCTTCTACAGGAGATATTGTGCAGTTATTTCCCAATAAATATACATTGAAGCAGAATATAGATCATCGTGTTAAGGCATTAAAAACTTTACACATACCTTCTAATGACTATGAGTTTTCAGAAGATGAAATAAAGTTCAATGCATTTGCAGCTTCACCGCCCACTGGAAGTGGAAAAATTATAGCTATTGTTACTGAAGATGATGTATTTCCAGAGTTCATATCCTCAATTGAGGGTACATTCAAAGAGGTTGATTCGCCACATACTTATATTCAGCAAATCACACAGAGATTGAATGATGTTTGGAGATTCGATGACATAAATCGGTCAGTGTCTTGGTCGATGTCCAGTTTCGATTATTCTATTACCGATTAATATAACTAACTATGTACTTGATAGGAGAATAAAGATGTTAACAAAAAACCATAAACTCGCATTAGCAATTTGTCTGACTTCGATGTTGGCCATGAGTGGGTGTAGTAATTCCAGAAGTCATATTGATCAAGGGCTGATATACGCTAACCAGAATGATATGCAAAATGCTGTTATTGAATTCAAGGCAGCGGTTGACAAATCGCCATCAGTCGAAGGCTATTCGAATCTAGGCGCTGCATATATGAAACTTGGCAAATATAACCTGGCTTATGACGCTCTGAAAAGAGGAGAAAGGTTGGACGATGATGACCCTAACCTGAACTATAATCTGATGGCGTTGTATTCATTACGTGATCAGACCGATCTTGCCCTGGTTCACTTAGAGAAGGCATTAGCAAATGGCTTTGCTAACTATGATGCGATCAGATTTGATCCTGATTTGGCTAATTTGCGTGGAGAACCGGAATTCAGAACAACTTTAGAGGCAGCTGGAGTTTTTATTCAATAAAACTTTTTTTAATCAGGCTCGTTATAAGTAGTAGATATCAAGATAAGGAATCTAATTATGAAATTTAAAAAATCAGTTTTAATCGCAAGCATTGCTTTAATTGGGCTTAACTCAGGTGCTTATGCTTGCAGTGCAAATTCACATATCAGTCAAGGTATGTTGTATGCAAATATGAGTGATTTTCCCAACGCTATTAATGAATTCAAGAGTTCGATTAAATGTCGGAAGACGGCCAAAGGGTATTCAAATCTAGGGGCCGCCTACATGCATGTTGGAAAAATGAATCTTGCCCTGGATGCATTGAAAAAAGCAGAAGGTAGAAATAAAAAGGATAACATTGTGTTATATAACCTGGCAGCCGCCTATTCGCTGACAGATAACACGGATTTGTCTTTAGTGTATTTGGATAAAGCTTTGAAATACGGCTTTAAAAACTACGATGCACTGCGCTTTGATCCGGATCTGGCCAATTTAAGAGGGGAACCGGAGTTTCGTAGTGCATTAGAGAAACATAAAGTTTTCATTCAATAATTTGATACAAAAATATGAGGTATATCGACATGAATAAATTTACAACATTAATATTCAGCGTAATGATCGCGACAGCAGCTGTTGCACAATCTGAAGAACAAAACGCTAGAGACTTGTTCTATTCACCAACTAAAGCATTATTCGGCAGCGGATCAAGTGCCTCAACTATCACCTCGAATGAAAGAGCGGGTCAGAATTTTGATAAAGCCGATAATGAAAACTTGGGAGACATTTCTAACTATTATGAAAAACTGGAAAATCCCGGGGTCACTTATAGTATAGAGCTACTTCGTAAAGGTAGTAACACACCTAAACGTGTCAGTTCAGGTCATGTGTTTAAATCAGGTGACAGGATTCGTGTTCATGTATCAGCAAATGGTGATGGTTATATGCATGCACTGCATAAAGGATCTTCCGGTAATACGATGATAATTCCAATTTCTACTGGAGGTCGGGTTACAAATGGTCAAAATATCACCATTCCATCCGCTTCAGGTTGGCTCCGATTTGATAACCAAAAAGGCTTGGAAAAACTTGACCTGGTGTTTGCTTCACATGGCAATGCCAATCAAATGGGTATCGTACCTACGTCAAATAACACCGCTTCATTGATCGCTAATATTCAACAAGTTGCGGCTAAGTATTCAGTCAGTAAAAGCTTGCTTGAATTTGAGCAATCTGGGGAAAAAGATTTGATTTTGGAAGATGGTGGTGTCGCTAATCTTTCACCTGGTGTGATTAATCGAACCAGTCGACCTGCTGCCGAAATCACTCAGGCTGTATATACTGCACCAGCAAACTATGCGGTTAATACAGCAAGCGAACCAGTCGCAATTAAGATTAATCTTAAACATCAATAATAACAAAAATGGGATTTATAGCCTCTATAGCTAAACTATAGAGGCTTTTTTCTGATGAACGACGACGCACAACTAATCAACGACTATCTTACCAGTAACAATCAAAGCTCATTCGAGCGGTTACTGGATCGATACTTTGATCTGACTAAAAAGATTGTCTACAAAAATTGTCTGAATGTTGATGATCGTCCAGATCTAGTGCAGCAAATCTGGACAAAGATTATTCAGGCATTACCCAATTATAAAGAAGAGCAAAAGTTTCCAGCTTTCATAGCCACCATCGCAAAAAATACGATTCGTGATTATTGGAAGTATCAAAACGTCAGACAGTCTAGCTCATCATTTAGTGATCTGGACTCAGAAGAGCATGAGTTCGTTCCGGTGGATGAAAGTGTTGATGTTGATCAGGATATAGAACAAAAACATGCGATCGAGTATTTAATGACTAAACTGATTCCTGATCTTCCCTGTGATCTAAGAACCGTTTTCCTGCTACGTCATGAGTCAGAATACTGGGACGGAAAAGATCGCCTCGATTGGAACATGATTGGGTTATTAACCTCTCAAACTGCAAATGATGCATGGAGCAGTTTTGACCAAGCCAGAAAAAAGCTCAAAAAAGTTTATGATGGTCAAAAGATAGAACAAGAATTATCTTGCCAGGAATTATGCACCTTTTTGCTTTGGACCCAGTCGCAACGGCCAGTTGAGAACAAAAAAGTAACTGAATTAGAATTGTCAGAGTTGATTGGTATTCCAGTGAATACCTTCAAAACAAAATACCGCGCAGCCAGAAATAAACTTAGAGAAGCACTTAACTCCCATTATGGAGTACCGGGCTAATGAACGGTATTGATATTGATGTTCTTTATCGTAAGGGCAGAGAGAATCGACTCTTAGAAATTCGAGCTGCGATTTTGGAGTTGGCGAGTTCAAAATACAAATCAACCAGCGTCGAATCTGTACAAGGCACTGTTGTCACAGACGCAGACAATTTAGTGCAAGAAGAAATAACCAGTGCTGAAAATCGTTTTTTGAAAGCAGCGGTACTCAAAGCAGCATCTGATTTTTCGCAAACTCAAAGCACGATTGAAACTGCATCTGAGCAGAAATCATCTTTTCTTAATGATTTGCGGGTAAGATTTGAATCTCTGACTAAGAAATTATCAAATCCCTGGCTGAACGGTGCGGTGGCATTGTGTTCAGTCAGTGTTGTTGCTTTTGTTTTGGTTTTTAATTTGGCAGGACCTAAAGAAACTGGTAATCAACTTCTGGTCTCATATGCTGCGGAGCACTTATCTGCTACCACAAACAATCTAGGTTTGCCCAAAATTGACGAAAGTTTAGGCTTTTCGGCAGATTCTAATCCACAAACAACTGGTATTGAATACGGTGCTTTATTTACATTAAATAATCGATTAAAAGATCGAAATAAAATCATGGCTTATATCAAGCGATTTATGTTTTTTTCTCAAAGCTCTTCCTACAAAGACAAGGCATCGGCGTTACTAAGTATTTATCAAAAAAACACAGCGGAAAAACAACTCAATTCTGAATTAGAAAGATATTATCTGGCTGAAATCGACAGTGACGAAAAAGTATTCCTTGGATACTGGATTTCAGTTTTGTCCTTATCAGCTACTCTCCAGACTGACGACACTGAACATTTAATTGCACTGATTAGTGATCACAAGGCGCAGTTTGTTGATTCTTTAAGTGGCTATATTTCTGCTGAACAACTGCTCGAGTTTAAACAAACGATCAATACACTTGTTTCAAATCAGGATGCGAATAACTTTGACTATCAAGCGCTTACTGTTTCCCTGAATAAATTAAAAATTTGGTTAGGGATATGATCAGATGCATGATCGTACTGCTTTTTCTTTTTCAATCAAATCTAGTCTTAGCAGCGGCCAACGAACACTATACCAGCGCGTTTTATATTGATACGTTCGGAAGGGTGAACCCTGAAGACTCTCCTTTAGTCGAGCGTGTAGAGACTATTTACCCTAAAATTAGACGAGCAACATTAACCCAGGGTATTCGATCTCCGGGTTTAATCATTCTTGATACTATCTCCAGACCCTGGGCAGTCTCATTACCAGATAACAATATAATTTTGTCTATTGGCGCCGTTGAACTTTGCTATGAAAACGTTTCGTTGTCTCAAGGTGACGCTCGTATTGCCTTTATTCTTGGCCATGAACTTGCACACATTAACAACAATGAATTTTGGAGTCATTTTTTGATTCGACGCTTAACAGATTCTGATAGCGACGATGATTACCTCAATAAAATCAATAGCTTTTCAGTCATTGAACAAGATGTGTACAGTTCTTTAACCCATGAGGCTCGTAGAATCAACGAGTTAAAGGCTGATGACCTGGGATTCATTTATGCTTCAATTGCTGGCTTTGACATTTGGGATGGATTGACGGCGAACCAACGCTCATTTTTTGATGTTTGGAGTGAAGAGACAGGTGCTAATAAAAAAAGTAAATCTCACCAGGATAATGCAGTCAGACACGAGATGCTATTAAATCGATTTCTGATGCTCAGGGAGGATTCAAGGTTTGCTCATTTTGCAATTGTCATGTCACAAATAGGTCTGTATCAAGATGCCAGCGACCTCATGGAAATGTTGGTCGAACGTTATCCTTCAGTGCAACTCTCATCAGCACTTGCACAGGTCAAAATCATGATGGCGCTGAGTGATTATTCAAATCAACAAGCACAACTTCTATTGTTACCAGTGCTAGAGAATCGTCACGGTATGGAGCAGTTTGAGAAATCCCTAACAGCCGATAACTTATTTCAGGCTCGTGAGAGGTTATCTCAGGCCAAACAACACTTGGGTTTTGCTTTGAGTATGTCTCCAAACTATCTACCCGCACTTATCAATCTGGCGATAGTAAATTATTACTTAGACGAACCCTATCAAGCAAGGGCGGCGATTGAACAAGCCTATAAAATTGAGTCTGATCAATGGTACATAGCCATGCTTAGAGATTTAATCGTTTTCAAGCAGGAAGTCGAAATAGACATGTGGCCACGAACAGTGACTAAACTTGAGGCTTTACACAAGTCCAATCCTCAGCAAAATATCCTCAAATATAATCTGGCTGCCTTATACTTATCCAGGAATCGTCAGACTGAAGCGGGCAAACATATAGCGGATATATTTCATACTGAGCCCACTGATTCGCCACTATATCAACTAACCAGTTTATTAGCCCCAAACAATGTTGAAACATCTTCGCAGCAAGGTAGTTCAAGAAAGAAAGATAATTTTGATCTGCTTGATCATGCTCATCCCATTTCCCCAATCGATTTTAAAAAAATTCAACGCAGTTATCGTGAGATTGAAACAGAAATTCGTTATGACGAGCGTGCCATGCAGTTATACATCAACAATGCTTTAGTTACGACCATCATCAAACGGCAAGATTATACACAGCTCAATTGCCAACCATTAATGACTCACTCTGCGTTAATTGATAATGGGTTAGAAAAATGTGATGGGAATCTATTCATACAGCCCTATGACAATGAGTCAGCGGAGCTAATTATTACTCATTAAGACATTGAAAAACTGATCACAAGATACAAGCGTTATCCGTCTGCCTTCTGCTTTAGTGTAAAATGCGTCATGACGATCATCTTATTTGTCGTGAACAATAGAACGGGTAACTATCTTACACAGACATATCAGAGAAACCCACACTACCTTTCACTAAGCTTGAAGAATTGTCTATTTCTAATTCATCAATTCTTTCAGACCGTATCATCCAATTGAAGATGAAAGTTGAAATTGGCGATAAATTATATCACTGATTATTTATCTAATTTTTTAGGAGCACTAATTTTTACTTTTTGCTCATCAATTTGTTGAGAGTACTGATAGGCCTTGGCAATATCGATAAGTATCAAAATTTCGACATAACTTTCCGCATCACTATATTCCTTTCTGAGTAACTTACTTTTTATCCTTTTTTCATAATAATCTGCAATTGCCTGTAAATTTTTTAATGCATTTTCGTCGTTAGGATATTTTCCCAGAATATTTTTAAAACAATATATGGTTTTTCTTGTACTTCGAGTGGATGCTAAATCAGTGTATTTTCTATGACAGTCTTCGTTCAATTTAAGAATATGATCTTGAGCAGGTTGTTTGCGGTTTATTGCCGCCAGAGTTTGTTTTTGGGAATCAACTTTGTCATTTGTAGGAACTTCCGGTTCCAGCGAGTTTATTAAATTAGCATCATTTTTCGCCTTCTGAGAAACTATAGATAAGGATTGTTTACTTGAACCAATGGGTAATTTTTGTGAAGGAGTTTTTGCTTTTGTTGCGATTTGCCTAGCCAGCTCGAGTTCACGCTTGAGTTTTTCGCTTTCTGCTTTAAGCTTTTCCAGCTCTACAGAGCGTTTAATTTCGGAGGGATCTTTCGCACCGGCAAAGTAAAATTTACCTAGCAATGAATCTGTTGTCCATGGACGTTGTCGGTTGTTTGTTTGTCGGCTGACATCAACTTTTACATCGGTAAATACATCATGAATGGTAATTCCAGGTTTAGTAATATATTTACTGAGGGCCATTGTAAATGGACTGTTGTTGCCGTTGCCATCAGTTGCCACATCACCGGGCGATGTTGAATACGCAAAAAACATACCATTTGCACTTGCATTAATTGGCGCAAGACCACGTGTTAAACTTCGGCTACTAGCTGCAAATGGGTTATCTCTACATGCATCCAGAATAATAATATTAGTTGGGTTTTTCGCCTTTTTCATTCTGTCAATGATCATATTGACATTAACTGCATCATATTTAGCTGAGACTTCATCAGAATCTGCAAGCAGATCAGTGGGAATCAGGAAATTATTACCCTCATATTGAATAGCATGGCCGGCATAGTAAAAAAGTCCTACATCTGCCTCTTTGAGTTTGTTACTAAACTCTCTAGTTTTCCTGTCAATTTTGGCCGCAGAGGCATCTTCAATGTAGATAACTTCAAAGTTTATTGATTGCAATGTTTTTTTAATTAAACGTGAATCATTTTTAGCATTAAGTAAAGAAGGCACGTTTTCATATTCACCATTGCCAATCACTAATGCAACACGACGTTCGTTGATTATAGTTGCCCAACTATTAGACAACATAAGCAAGCTGATCAGTAAACCAATAAAGGTTTTAGTAAAATAGTATTTCATATCCCTCTTTCTAATCATCTCGTTTCGAAAATGCACACTTCTAAAGATCATTTTGCTCTAGTATTATCAGTTCAATTTTAAGGCTTAGAGCTGACTTTCATTCATAACGTAAACAAAACAACAAAACCAGATCTAATGAACTATACCACTATACGTGATCGAATATTTAACTACATAGCATTGTCTTTAAAATTCGGCTTTTGCGCGTAAGAACGGTGGATAGTTTAATCGCTAGTGAGGGTTAAATTCCCGTTGGCTTACCATGGTATAAAATGCAAAGCAAAAACAATAACCCGCTGTTTACGGCAGGGAGTTTCATTTAGCCTGTTTAAGTTACTAGTTCTCGATATAATTTTCTTTGGTTGTAGGCAAAATCTATTGAAATTAGGGCTAAATATTACTTTCCTTCATCTAAGTAATAGTTACAAGCTATTTGTTGCACCTATCAATGATGAAAATCTGATTCTTAAAAATTACAATGAGCTGATGATGAGGTTTCGTTAATTCAATTATGATTTGATGAATTTATATTTTTTCTATATAAATTGTTAGATAGAATTACTTTCTAAATTATCTATAGTAAAGATTCTCATCGGTTTTGAGCGCCCCCTCAAACTTTCTTCAGTTACCAATCGGTAATTAAATTCATCGCCAGCTGCTTGCATGGTTTTGTGTGAAAGCAGTAGTCGTGTCCCATGAGTTTTGTTGAGTTGCTCCAGTCGCGAAGCGACATTTACGTCATCACCATGTACTGTATAATGAACTCTTTCCGGTATCCCAACCAAGCCACCTGTTACCTGACCTGTATTGATCCCAATTCGAACGTTCAATTTAATACCGGAAAAATCTGTATACTGCAATGTTTTCAGAATCTCCAGTCCAGCGTTGATAGCGTTAGCCGCATGATCCGGGTTTTGTTTGGGGATATTAAAACTGGCTAAAATCGCATCGCCCTGAAATTGATTAATAATGCCACCGTTTTCGTGAATGGGTTTGGCTGCAACGGCAAAATAAGCATTAAGGGTTGCTACGAGCTGCTGGGGAGTCATGGTTTCACTGACCGATGTAAATGCCTCCAGATCAATAAACAAAATAGTGCATTCCCCAGTTTCTGTAGCGTTTAAATCCGGCTCAGTGGATTGATGTTTAATTTGTTGAGCAATCACATCAGGAACAAAACGTGATAGATCCTCTGCCGCAGCATTACTTTGTACTGCCTCTTTAAGCAAGCGCTGTCCTCTGGCAATGACGGCCGTTAAAATGGCTGTGACGACTAAAATCGAGATCACTTTATCCCATTCAGCGCCAATCAAAATTTTATTGCTGGTTAAGTATTCAACATAGTCTCGTGTGATGAATTCCATGCCAACCTCAGAGACTGCGTAGTAAGACATAAATAACCAACCCAATGCAGCAGTCAGTCCGGCAAAAACGACAAACCCCGGCTCGAACCTTAAAGCCCTTAAGGCGATAAAAATAAAGACGTAAAGTAATGTCGGTGCTTTCAAATAAAATGAAGCCGGTTGCTCATATTGAATATGGAAACTCCATATCAGGCCAAACAATAGAGCCATATCCACAATGATTGAGATAATCAAAAAAGTAAAATTGAGTTTATTTTTATAGCTTAAGTAAAGCCTAATTAGGGTGAACATCAAATAGGCACCTAAAAACCAAGGCACAGGAGCGAACATGGCAGATTCAGAAAATGTTTTAGGTGAAATGGCGTAGAGAATCGCGAATGCCCCCACTATTCCTAGTTGGGCCCAACCAATAATACGCTCGCTGGCTTGCTGTTGGGCATTAATGTTTTCTGCAATACGTTTGGGAATCTGCTTGACCACCGCTTTGCCAGCCAGCCAGTTATGTGCTTTACGTAGATTTTTAAATAACGGATGCAATTTAAGTTGTTGTAAATTATTGATATTTTCAGACATTATTATTTTATTACAGATAAGTTACCATACAGCCTTTAATCGAGCATTTAAATGACGCAATATTTAGACAGGTTACACAACGCTAAAGTTCTTATCTATAGCCATGATAGTTTCGGCCTGGGGCATTTACGTCGTTGTCGTGCGATAGCTCATTCGTTAGTAGATGCCTATAAAGGGCTATCGGTGTTGATTTTGTCTGGTTCGCCAATCATCAGCCAATTCGATTTTAAAGCAAGGGTGGATTTTGTACGGATTCCGGGTGTGGTGAAATTACGTGACGGTGATTACACGTCACTGGGCCTGCACATTGATTTAGATCAAACTTTGGCAATTCGTTCCTCGATTATTCAGCATACGGCCGAAATTTATTCACCTGATATTTTTTTAGTCGATAAAGAGCCGCTGGGTTTACGCGGTGAGGTAGCTCAAACTCTGAGGATATTAAAACTTCGCGGTACAACCAATATTCTTGGGTTACGTGATGTCATGGATGACTCTGAGGCATTACAGGCCGAATGGCAGCGTAAGCAAGTACTGCCGGCATTGAATAAGCTTTACGATGAAATTTGGGTTTACGGCAGTGAATCAATTGTAAATCCAATCCAGGGTATCAATTTACCCAAATCTACCCGCCAGAAAATGCATTATCTTGGCTATCTGAAGCGCCAGCTGCCAGCCAAATCCTATTTGCCCAGAGAGTTTAAAGATCAAGCTTATATCCTAATTACTCCTGGCGGTGGTGGTGATGGTGAGCAACTGGTTGATTGGGTAGTAAGGGCTTATGAGCAAACCGATAGTAGTGAACTGACACCAGGCTTAATCGTTCTTGGTCCATTTATGGCCAATAATGCGCAAAGAGATTTTCAAAAGCGAATTAGAAAAATAAAAAACTTAAAAGTAAAAACGTTTGATAGTCATATTGAGGTTCTCATGGCTAATGCAATAGGAATAGTTGCTATGGGAGGCTATAACACGTTTTGTGAAATCCTTTCGTTTGATAAAAAAGCAATCTTGGTACCACGCGAAGTCCCTCGCTTGGAGCAGCGAATTCGAGCTGAATTTGCAGCTGAAAGAAAATTAGTTTCAATACTTGAATATTCAGCTCATCAAAACACAGGGTTACTGATAGAGGCTTTGAAGACTTTACCCGACCAGCGACTACCTTCAGAGTTTGGAGCACCAGAGCTGCTTAACGGTTTAGAGAATGTTAATCGTAGAGTGGCCGAATTGATTCAAAGATGAAAAAAATACTTGTTTATGTCCAGCACTTGCTGGGAGTGGGGCATTTACATCGAACAGCTCAAATTACCCAAGCCTTAGCTGAAAATAACTTTAAAGTGATTGTGGTCAGCGGTGGCATTCCAGAATCAAAAATAGATTTTGGTTCAGTCGAAGTTAAACAGCTTGCACCGATTAAAACTGACTCGAGTTTTTCTAATCTTTATGATCAAAGTAATGAAGTCATTACGGAAGCATTCAAGCAACAACGACAGAAAAAATTGCTTAATATCTATCAAATGTTTAAGCCAGATTTAGTGTTGATTGAGACTTATCCATTTGGCCGACGACAGATGCGTTTCGAATTGTTACCGTTATTAAAGCGAATTCAAGTCGAAACTCAAAACAAGCCATTGGTTGCATGTTCTATACGGGATGTTATCCAACCTAAAACTAAGCCAAGTCGTATCGATGAAATAGTAAATATTGTCAGTGACTATTTTGATGCAATATTTGTGCATGGGGATAAATCGTTCATCCCATTTGAGCAGAGTTTTCCTCAGGCGAAACAATTTTTAGATAAGCTTTATTACACGGGTTATGTAGCTAAAAATACTAAAGTTCAAACCTGTCAAACAAGACGAGAAAACACAATTTTAGTTTCAGCAGGAGGAGGAGCGGTAGGGCAAAAGCTCTATCAAACGGTTTTAGACACCGCTAAACAATCTCAGGGTTTGACCTATCGATGGCACATACTGGTGGGACACAATATTTCAGAAGCGGAATTTAATAAGCTGCTAGAGCAGCAGTCAGAAAATGTTTTAATAGAGCGTAACCGAAGTGATTTTCTTGATTTAATGTCACGTTGCAAGATTTCTATTTCACAGGCTGGCTATAACACGATAATGGATATATTAGTCACCACAACCAAAGCAATCGTTATCCCCTTTGAGGGGCAAGCTGAGAGAGAGCAATTGCTAAGAGCTCAGGCTCTGGCACATAAGAACGTCTTAAAGATCGTCAGAGAAAAGGATTTATCTACAGCTACCCTGATCAAGGCGATTGCTAAACTAGAACAAAAGCCGAATATTGAAACAATGTCTTTGAATATCGAAGGTGCCGCCATGACAGCCAGTTTGGTTCATAAATTAACATCAAGCAAATCAATCAATTAAAGACTTAACGTGTAAGATTAGATTAATTTTGTTAAGATCAAGTTTACAGACTATATAAGAGGACAAAACTGTTGGATGTATTTGAAGAAGCCAAACAGTTAAGTCGGGTTCCACTTTTTTCAAAGCTGGACGCATCTAAACTTAAGCTTATTGCTTTTACCAGTGAGCAGCTGTGCCTGTCAGATGGGGATTTCCTTTTTCATCTTAACGATCCTTCCGATTCCATTTTTTTAATTCTAGATGGAATTTTAGAGGTTGTGGTTGAACATGAAGATGGCCGAGTCGATGTTATTGTTCAAAGGGGTAAGAACGAAATCATTGGCGAGATGGGGGTAATATCAAATGCACCGCGTTCTGCCACCATCCGGGCAGCAGGTCCAGCAACGGTATTGCGAATTGAATCAGATTCTTTTATGAGTTTATTATCAGAAAATCCAAGTATGTCGCTTTATGTCATGCGTGAGTTAAGCGACCGATTAAATAAATCACATTTACGTGAAGTTAAAACATTAGAACAAGAACATAAACATTAATTGATTGAATTGAAAGACAGATTTATTTCGCTGTGGCAGCGAAACGCATACGTTGATACAGGTGACACACCGGCTCAAGTCTTTGATGAGTTGGTGGCTATGTATAGCGAAGCTTGGCGTAGCTACCATAATACTGAGCATATTGAGGTGAGTATTGGTTACTTTGATGACTGTAAAGATTATGCTGAATTTGCTGATGCTATTGAATTAGCGATTTGGTTCCATGATTGTATTTACATTTTAGGTGCATCTGACAATGAGGCTAAAAGCCGCGACTGGTTTTTACAAAGGTCAGAAAATCAACTGGTGCCGGCACTACGTCAAAGTGTCGACGAATTAATCATGAATACCTGCCATGTTGATGTGCCCCAGACAGCAGACGGCAAATTGATTGCTGACATAGACCTGACTAGCTTTGGCTTGCCTTGGGATGATTACATGAAAGACAGCTTAGCTGTGCAGAGTGAATTTCCACCAAGACCTGCTGATTCAGTGGCGACAGGTAAGAAAGTATTCCTTCAGAACTTGATGAAAGATGGACAGGTTTATTATTCAGATTATTACCTTGAGCATTATGAACAAAAAGCTCAGGATAATATTCGGCGTCATCTTGAATTATTAAACCGCTAACTTAGTATTTATCAATTCCTCAATCCAAGTCCAATTTGTCACAGTCTTTGTGTCAAAAATGAGATAAATATTACGATTGAACTGTTTAGCCTTTTCTACAATGTGTAAGTTTTTCTTGTTTAGATGATTCTGAATCAATCGTTCTGGCAGGTAAGCCGAGCCGCCATTTTTAAGCAAATAGTCTAATGCCCATTGGGCGGAGTTAAATACAGTCATTGGGGTGTCACCATCAGGATAGGTTGTAGCGTGAGCGCGTCTAAACTGCTCACCATAATCGACGTAAACATAACCAGGGTCCCAACGCATTAATTTTCGTCTAACCGAAGAAACTAATAATAATCTCTCACGATGCAAAATGTTTGCGGTCCAATTTTCATGTAAGGTTGGCGAATAGCAAATAGCTACATCGATTAGACCTGTGTTCAACCAGCGTGTTAAAGAATCCTGTTCACCTTGCCAAATTGATAAAGCTGCCTTTGGTTCTTTATCGCGAATTTGTTGGAAAAATTCTTTAGCTATACCTGACCATAGTTCTGGGTGACAACCAAGATTGCAAACAACAGCAACCTCACTTGGTAGTGCAGTTTCCTGCTTTGCCTGTCGCCATAAGTCTGTCATTAAAGTGGCATAGCGTTCAAACTTGAAGCCGGCTGAAGTCAGTTCAGCACCACTTTTTCTACGATGAAATAACGGCTGACCTAATTCTTCTTCAAGTGAATTCAGTCTAGCTGAAACAGTAGATTGAGTAACGTTAAGTTTTTGCGCCGCATGGTTAAGATTGCGAGTTTCGATAATTGTCAGGAAAGTGAGTAGATTTTGCTGATTCATTACTATAAAAATCGAAAATTTCGAATATTTTATCCAAAATAATTCGTTTGTTAATTTATTCTTGATCATGCATCATTGTTTAAAGATATAGTTTTCAAGAGAAAAGCCATGAAATTCAGTATCCAATTATCAGCCTATTACCCGGACAAAGATTATGGTGGTGATCGGATTTACCAGGATATGATCGATCAGGCAATATTGGCTGACCGGCTTGGTTTTGATGCGGTGTCGATTACTGAACACCATTTGATCAATATTCTGATGATGCCTGCACCTTTGCAGTTTGCTGTCAAGCTGGCAAGTATTACCGAGAAAATTAAGATTATGACCTCTGTGGTGGTATTGCCATTACATGATATGCGTGTTTATGCAGGTGAGGTTGTTTGTGCGGATATTTTCACTGATCAAAGGCTAATGCTAGGAGTTGGTCGTGGAGCTTTTGGTTTTGAAATGCAGCGGCTCGATACACCGCTTGAAATCAGCCAGGAAAAGTTCAATGAATCATTGGATGTATTACAAGCCTTGTTAACACAGGAAGAAGTTTCCTGGCAGGGTAAATACTATAATTTTGATCCGCTTACAATCATGCCACGACCTGCCCGTGCTGTGCCGATTATGATGGCGGTGATGAACCCTGAAGGGATTTATCATTGCACTAAGCGTGGTTTTCATATCCAAACTACACCTCTGGCCGGTAATCATCAGTTGATGCTGGACCAGGTTGATGCTTTTAATCGCGGTAAAGAAGATCTTGGTGAGACAGGTGAGGAATTGACCTTATCCTTATCGAGAGTGACGTTTATGGCTAATAATCAAACTGACCAGCGGCGCAAAGTGGAAAAAGCGCACGATTATTACAGTCGATTTGATAATGTCTTTACTGGCCCTGGAATTGTTGAGAACGGGATGATTAAACCGCTTCCCAGAAAGATGAGCGTTGAACAAACGGCTGAAAATCTGACTATATGTACAGCGCAAGAAATGGTCGATAAACTTGGCCTTTATGCTAATGCCGGAGTAGACAGGATGATATTGAATATAAACTTTGGCATGAGTCAAACTGAAACACTAGAAACCATAGAGCAATTAGCTCAAGAAGTCATGCCATACTTTTCAGCTGGCGCAACTGCCGCTGCTTAGAACTTTGTTGACGCAAAATAGGAGTAACAATGCCCGTTATTAGAGTAGAAATGTTTAAGGGTCGAAGCAAAGATCAAAAACGTGAATTAGTTAAAGAATTAACAGATAGTTTTATTAAGACCTGTGGTGGCACACCGGAAAGTATTCATATAGTCATTAGGGACGTCGATCTGCAAGATTGGGGTTCAGGTGGCGAATTATGTGCTGATAAATATGGTTAAAATAACCCCTTCTTTCCTCCCCTGGAAGGGGAGGAACCCTTAGATAGTTAGTGAATGGTTGTATAGTGCTGGAATAATGCTTAGGTATTTTGTTGTTCTCCCCTTTTTAGGGGGAGCTAGAGGAGGTAGGAAATAAATCCGAAACAAACAACAACTGCTATCGACTGTGCATATTCAATCCAGGGTAATGGTGAACCCTTATTCCTAATCCACGGTATTGGTGCGGCTCGAGACACCTGGCGCTTCATGTTGCCTAAGTTCTGTGAGCATTTCACTGTTGTTACTTATGACTTGAGAGGCCATGGAAAGTCACCTCTGCCTGAGTCAGAGTTTGGACTCGATGAACTTGTTGCAGATTTAGAGCGAATTAGAGAACAAACAGGTTTTCAGCAAGCGCATTTTGCCGGTCATTCCTTAGGAGGCATGATAGGCCCAGCCTATGCACGCAAATATCCTGACCGTGTGTTGTCATTAGGATTATTATCGACTGCAGCTGGTAGGACCGATGAAGACAGCACCAAAGTCTGGGCTGTAGTCAAAGCAATGGAAAAAAAGGGGATTCCTCAAGTTTTGGAAACACTGGTTGATCGTTGGTTTACTGATAACTTTATTGAAGCTCATCCAGAAATTATTCAACGGCGCTTGAATCAGGTAGTCAATACAGATCCCGATATTTTTTTGAATGTGTTTCGAATCTATGCCGGAACCGAGATGATGCCGTGGTTGAAAGAAATAGATGTTCCATGTCTGGTCTTAACAGGTGAAAATGATGGCGGTTGTAATCCTAGACTTAACAGTTTAATTGCTGAGGAATTACCGAATTCCAAACTTGTTATTTTGCCTGATTATAAACATTCAATTTTGTTAGAAGCGGCCGAACAGGTCAGTGATAATCTGATTGATTTCATTCAATCGCTCAACAGCTAATCAGCTTGTGTTCTTTGGTATAAGTTAATTCCCCGTTATCCCAGAAAAATTCATAAGCGTGGTTATGAGTGATGTTGATCTGGTGGTCAGATTTCATATCCCACGCAGTAGCTAGGCTCAAAGCCGCACGAATGACCCCGCGATGTGTAACAGCACCAATGCGTTGATGAGACCCATCGAGTGTTTCCAGCCATTTTTCCAATCGAGTACGGACTTGGCGTGGTGATTCGCCTCCTGGTGGACAAAGATCAAGCCCCTGACCATCAAGTTTTTCAACAAGTCCGGGGTTTTCGTGTCGGATTTGCTTTAAAGTCCGTCCTTCCCATTCGCCCCAATTGGCTTCAATTAGTTCGTTTACAATCGTTCTGGGTTGTAACTGATGAAGATTAGCAGTTTGAATTGCGCGATTAAGCGGACTCAAAAACCAATGTTCAATCTTTGCAGGTACTTGCCATTGTGATACCTGCTGAATTCCATCAGCAGATAGCGAGGTATCTGTGTGACCCTGGTACTTTTTGTGTTTATTCCACTCGGTTTCGCCATGACGTATAAAAAAGATTTTCATTAACTACACTCGGTTAAGGATTAGCTCGATTTTTTCACAAGCTGCTTTAAATGAATGTTCTTTTGAGAATTTTTCTTTAGCGTTTTGGGCCAATTCTGATCTTAAGGATTCGGTGTTGATTAATTGCTTTACTGCCTGCTCAAATGTGTGTGGTGACTCAGGTTTTGTCACAAAACCGGTCTGATTATTTTCAACAACACTGCCTACACCACCATAATTCTGGGCCACTACAGGCAAACCACAAGCTTGGGCTTCGAGTAAGGCAATCCCATAGGCTTCATTAACAGCAGGCCAGACGAATGCATCGCTTATACAAAGCCAATCGTATATTTGCTTTTGGCCTAGTTTACCTAAGAATGTACAGTTTTCTCTGATGTTAGAAAAATAGCCTCTAATTTCCTCTGATGCTTTGCCATCGCCAATCACAATCAAATTCCAGTCTTTAGATTTGAGATTAACTAGCGCTTTTGCTAGTTGATAATAAGAAGCTTGCTTGTCGCCTTCACGCATCATGGCGACAGTGATTAACCAACATTTATTCGTATCAAGATTATAGTTTTCAGCCGCTTGCTGTTTTTTGATTGCTCGATTCTCAACCTCGACCCCATCAATTTCAAGGAAAGGTTTGATCAGTTCAATGGATTGATGGTTAGTTAATAACGGTTGGACGCATTCACTATCGATTGGATTTAATGAAACAATCATTTTGGCAGCTTGAATGCATTTTAATGTTTGTTGATGACCAATATGCCACGGCCCATTTTCCTGCTTAGGTGCAAATGAGGCTTCGGCCAAGATGTAGGGAACCGACAACTGTTTTGCCAGTTCGACCCCAATCCAGTCGGGTGCTTTATGATAAACGTGGTAGGTGAAGATTAATTCCGGTGGTGTCGTTTTTGAAAAGTACTTTTTAAGTCGTTCGACTTCTTTAGTTGCTTGAGCCTGAATATTTTGCTGCACTTCGCTTGATCCTGTTCCATCCCAACTGCGCAAATCAGAAATCAGTTCAACATCATGGCCTAGTGCTTTCAGCACCTTAATCAATAATCTCGCCATGGCTCTATCACCAGAAGGAGTTTCATGATTAGGTGGCTTAAGCGGAGCGTAAAAACCAATTCGCATTACTGAAACCGATCAATCAGCATTTGAACATTTGATTCTAATGAGAATTTTCGGGTGACGGTTTTATAGCCATTTTCACCCAGATTGTTACGCAACTCAGGTGATTGAATCAATTCCCTGATCTGTTTTGATAGTTCATTCGGTTTTTCAGGTTCAACCAAAATGCCATTTTGGCGATCGCAGATCAGTTCTGGAATTCCGGAGATATTGCTGGCTATGCAAGCTAATTTTTGCATCATTGCTTCCATTAATACATTTGGTAAACCGTCACGGTCGCCGTTTTTATCTATTCGTGAGGCAAGTACAAACATATCCGATGTCTGATAATGCTTTATTACCTCTTCGAAGTTTTGTGCTCCCAGCCATTTAATTTTGTCACCAATTGCTAGTTGTTTTGCTTGGGTCTTTAATTCATCAAGCAATGGACCGCCACCAATATGAGTAAAGCTCCAATGTAAGTCGTGAGGCAGTTGAGCTAGTGCATTTAATAAAACATCATAGCCCTTTTTACTCACGGCCCGGCCAACGGATATTATCTGAACGGGTGAGATAGCTGTTGAGCCATTGGATTGATTACATTCAGTGGGTTGTGGAAAACGCGAAAAGTCCAGTCCATGATACAAAAGTGACACTTTTTCTGGGGTTGAGCTTAAAGCTTTTAAATGTTCTGTGTTGGATTGGGTGCAAGTCACCAGCCACTGAAGTTCAGCTAATTTTTCACGAATATCCCATTCCCTTGAAGTCCAGATGTCTTTGGCATGGGCTGAGCAACTCCAAGGTAATTTAGTGAGATAACTGGCATACCGTGCCACCGAGGCAGGAGTGTGTAAAAAATGCACATATAACCACTGCCTATTCGCTTCGATTTCATTAGCCAATACTAGTGCCTGGCCAAATCGGCGAATACGGTTCGGTGTCAGATCTCGCATTAAATCTTTTATGAATTTGGGCAAAATAGTGTAGAAACCCTTATTAAACAAAGCTTTAAACAAAGAAACACTGACTCGAACAGGGTGTTGATACAAATATTCCGGCAGGTAATGAACCTTGGCCTGAATTTTTTTATGTACTGGATGAACAGAGGTATCTGTCGGGTGTCTTAAGGAATAAATGATGATATCAACACCCGCTTGTTCCAATGCCAGGATTTCCTGCGCGATAAATGTTTCGGACAAGCGTGGATAACCTTTAACAATACAGGCAATTTTTTTCATCTAAACTTGGGGAAATAAGGGCCTAATGCTAGTATCAAATCATGATAACAATTTGCAGAAAAGATTGTGGATGAAAACAAAATAGAACCGTCCATTTATCGCTATATTCTCAAGCATACCAAGAAAGATCAGCTATTGCTGCTATTGTTGACAGCGATATCCATGCCGTTTGTCTATGCTTCGCTGGAAGTGCCTAAGGTCATCATCAATAGTGCATTGGGCGGGGTGAATATTCCCGATCAAATATTTGGGTACCCTCTCGATCAAGTTAAATATCTATTCTTGCTTAGTGGGTTATTTTTAGTTTTGGTGCTGATCAACGGTGGCCTTAAGTATGTGATTAACGTTTATCGAGGAATTTTAGGCGAGCGTATGTTGCGTCGCTTTAGATTTGACTTGTTCTCCAGGATTTTACGATTTCCGATACCAAGATTTAAGCAGGTGTCTCAGGGTGAAATCATTCCCATGATTACTGCCGAAACCGAACCGTTGGGCGGTTTTATTGGTGATGCCTTTGCTTTACCAGCCTTCCAAGGTGGTTTATTAATCACTTATTTGTTTTTCATCTTTAATCAGGATTTATTGCTTGGTTTGGCGGCGGTAGCATTGTATCCGCCACAACTTTATATTATTCCCAAATTACAACGCAAGGTAAATGAACTAGCAAAACAGCGAGTTCAGGCTGTGCGAAAGTTTTCTGACAAGGTAGGCGAAACGGTTTCAGGGATTTCTGATATTCATGTTAATGACACCTCCAGTTATGAGAAAGCACATGCCTCAAATCGCCTAGCCAAGATATACGAGATTCGCTTTAGTATTTATAAAAAGAAATTCTTTATCAAATTCTTAAATAATTTTTTGGCACAATTAACACCATTTTTCTTTTATGGCATCGGTGGTTATTTTGTAATTACAGGGGAACTCTCGCTGGGTGCGTTAGTTGCAGTACTTGCGGCATACAAAGATTTAGCTTCGCCATGGAAGGAACTGCTCAAGTATTATCAAATCACCGAAGATGTGCGTGTCAAATACAAACAAATTATTGATCAATTCCAACCTGAAAACATGCTGGATCCAACATTGCAAGATCGAGACCAAGAGATTGTCAGTTTTGCAAATGATTCTATCCAAGGTACATCACTGTCTTACAGTGAAGATGAGTTTGTTAAGTCACTAGACGGCGTTAACTTTTCTATTGACTCAGACAATCATGTTGCAGTGCTTGGATTGGGAGGTAGTGGCAGAAGTGTTTTAACACAGTTAGTAGCGCGCTTGTTACAACCAAATTTCGGACAGATCAAAATAGGTGCACAGAATATAGCTGAATTACCAGAATCCATTTTGGGTCGTAATATTGCCTATATTGATCAGCGTTCTTATGTGTTCACCGGCTCAGTCAGAGAGAATTTGCTTTATGGGCTAAAAAATGAACCCAAAGTCCAGGCGCAGTACTCCGGAGAAGAACTAGCATTACGTCAACGTTATGTTGAAAACTCAAAGGCATCTGCTAATTCACAAGATGACATCAACGCACAATGGCTTAATCATGAGGCGGCTGGTGTCGATCAAGAGTCATTTGGTCAACATCTATTTGATACTCTGAAAATTGCAGATCTCGAAGATGATATTTACCAGTTAGGATTATTTAGCTCAATTTATGCATCGAATTATCCTCATCTTGCTGAGGGCATACTAAATGCAAGGCAGCGTCTGCGTGAAATTCTGCATCAGGATGATTATTCAAAATTAGTGGAAAATCTTGACGCTAATCAATACAACACCAACATGACAGCAGCTGAGAATTTATTTTTTGGTATGCCAGTTCAAACAGGAGTTCAAATTCTGGATTTATTATCGGATCCTAAAGTTGATAATGTCATCAATAAAGCTGAGCTAAAACAACCCATGCTTAATGTCGGTCTGCAGGCTGCCAGAATCATGGTGGATATGTTTTCGGATGTCCCGGAGGGCAGTCCCATGTTTGAAAGGTTCAGTTTTGTCGGTGTAGATGACTTGCCTGATCTGGCCAGATTATCCAAACTTTCCGGTGGTGCTTCATTGGAATCGATTAACGAGGAAGATAAAAAGACTATTCTGAACTTGGCCTTTAAATTAAATGTTGCAAGACATCGTTTAGGTTTAATCACACCAGATGTTCAAGAAAAAATCGTCAACGCCCACGTATTATTAAAACAAGAATTGGGTGATGACAATGAGTTGATTGATTTCAATAGTGACGAAAAAGTGTCCAGTCACTTAACGATTCAGGACAATATATTATTTGGGCGAATTGCTTACGGTCAGGCTAATGCTCAACAAAAAGTCGGCAAGCTAATCGAAGATGTCATTAGCGAATTAGGGCTCAAACAGCAGATCATCGAAGTTGGCTTGGAATATTCAGTTGGAGTAGGCGGCGCGAAATTAACTTCTGCACAACGGCAAAAACTGACCATAGCCAGGGCTTTAATCAAAAACCCTCAAATTCTGATTGTCAACGAAGCCACCACAATACTTGATGGTAAAGTTGAAAAAGCATTAATTGGGCGAGTCCTTGAGCTGATGAAAAATAAAACCGTAATCTGGGTATTAAGTAATACCGATTACATAAACAGATTCGACAAGTTACTAGTGCTGGATAAAGGCAAACTCGTTGCTGAAGGCAGCGTCGAGGAGGTCAGTAGCCAACCAGATATCTTGAACAAGCTGACGCATAACTAAGTGTCAGTTTTACAGCAAAGGGTAAGCAACAATGCGATTCAGAATACTCGGTCATACAGATATTAATGTCAGTTTGATTTGCCTGGGTTCTATGACCTGGGGTGAACAGAACAGCAGGAAAAATGCCTTCGAGCAACTCGACTTTTCACTGGATTATGGCGTTAATTTCATCGATACCGCAGAAATGTATGCAGTGCCACCAAGGCAAGAAACCTATGGTTTAACCGAACAATATATCGGTGACTGGTTTAAGCACAGCGGCAAGCGCGATCAGGTTATTCTGGCTACCAAAGTAATGGGTAGGGCAGCACGATTTCCCTATGCAAGACCACACTTGCACAACGGTGAAACCCGGTTGGATAAGCAAAGTATCTTTGAGGCTTGTGATGCCAGCTTGAAACGCTTGCAGACTGATTACATTGATCTGTATCAATTACACTGGCCGGATCGCCAAGTCAATCTATTCGGTCAGCTCGGTTATTCCTACAATCCTGACGATGATCCAGTACCGTTATTGGAAAGTCTTGAAGCTCTTAATGAATTAGTTACAGCGGGAAAGGTCAGGTATATTGGTTTGTCCAACGAGAGTCCGTGGGGAACCATGGAGTTTCTGCGCTTGGCAGAAAAACATGATTTGCCCAGAGTCGTATCGATACAAAACCCTTATAACTTGCTCAACCGTGCCTATGATTTCGGTATGTCTGAAATCTCCTGCCTGGAAAAAGTCGGATTACTGGCTTACTCACCACTGGCCATGGGAGTGCTATCAGGCAAATACCAAAACAATGCTCGACCTCAGGGCTCACGTATGCAACTGTTCGGTCATTATTTCACCAAATACATTGCTGATGATATCATGGCTGTCGTCGATCAATACGTTGCTATCGCACGTAAACATGGTCTTGATCCATCCACTATGGCACATGCTTTTGTCAACCAACAGCCATTTACTACCAGCAATATCATTGGTGCCACAAATCTTGATCAAATCAAAACGGCAATTGAATCAGTTGAAACAATATTATCTGAAGAAATATTAAATGAGATTGCCGAAATTCATGGAAAATATCCTCATCCGTTGAGCATGTAAATAAATGTGTTTGTATTAGTATAATTGATTTCTAGCTAACAATGTTTTGGCGGAATGTCAGGATTTCGGATGAGTCTAAATTGCTCGCGCAAATATAAGTACGATACCGATCACACTAAAAGAGTACTGAATTACTTCGAGATATACGGCAGTGAATATTCTTCCAATAGCACCACTCTCATAATCAGTGGAGAGAATGATATCTTTCTTTAAGTCGTATAGACCTAGCTCTTGTTCGTATTTTTTTATGAATTCGAACTTTTGCTTTTGTCTTAATCTGTGATGTGAAACTATTAGTCCACCAACAGTTGATACTAGGATAAGTAAGCAATAGGCAAAATACATTACAAAATTCTCAGAGCCTTTTATTTCAAGGCCTAATATTCCAACAAAAAAGACAGCTGTGTAAGTTACAGTTTTCCATGACTGATCTCTCATATGGAAATGATCTTTCCATTGAAGCTCAAGGTCTTTAATAATTGCATCCTTCATGAAATAAATCTCGTTGTGTTTTCCTGCCTAAACATAAACCTACTGGGCAGTAACTCCATGATAAATTATAGGGAATTAGGTTTTAAATTTGTTTTTTATTTATCAAGAATTTACGTCTAATGTCGAGATTAATTCTGGTTTTCGAATATCTCCTACAGCTTGCTGGTGGCTGTTAAGAATCTCAGGTTCCAAAAACTGTTTCAGTTTTTCACGTTCACCACTATCTAGTAAGCCCAACTCATCCAATAAACTGATCAGTAGAAAATTTATGCCTCGTACCGAGCCGTCAGCAATCTTCAAGGCCATGCCCAGTTTTTGTTCGCGGTCAATCGCGATGTGATAACCTTCGGCACCGATTTTGGATAGTATTCTGCCATTTGTGGCATTGGTTAAATGCGCAGCCAGTTCGTGTGTGCCGGACATGTACTGTGGAAATTCAGCGATTGCCTGTTGTAATCGTTTCGATGCGTGTGATTTTGATTCATCCGGGTTATCGTGCCCTACAAATCGGGCCATAGCATGTGCCATGTCTTTCAGTTTCATTGCTGGGGCTGGAAATGTGCAGCCATCGACCTGCCAGTTGAGTTTGGATGAGTCCGATTGAATGAAGTAGTTTAGGTTTTGTTGAAATAATTGCTGCACAGGATGATCTAACTGATTATATCCTTGAGGGTCGAATCCTAGATGTTGACAGACTGTTAAAAACGCGGCATGTTTTCCCGAACAATTATGAAATGCGCTGCTTCGATCCTCATTATTTCTTAATCTGTTGTAACAGGATTCCTGATCCAGAGGATAGTCAGGACCGCAGGCGAGTGCATTGATGCTTAAACCAATTAACTTAAGCCATTCATCTACCAACTCGATATGAAAAGATTCTCCCATATGAGAGGCGCAAGCTAAGGACAAATGTCGATTATCAAGGTTATAAGCGTCAGCAGCACCTGTTTCAATCAAAGCAATGCCCTGTAGGAACTTCAAAGCCGAGCGTGGGAAGGTCACTAAGTCAGGATTGCCAACTGAATGAATTAGTTTACCTGATGAATCCACGACTGCCGCAGCTCCGAAGTGAATGCTTTCTTCGATGTCGCCACGGTAGACGCTTACTCTTTTCTGATAATCCATGCTTATGGTTTCTTATGCCTCAACGTTTGTTACTTATAAGGATCAGCAGCATCACGTAGACCATCACCGAGGAAATTGAATCCTAAAATTACGATAATGACAGGAATGACTGGAAGCATTAACCAGGGGTAGAGCGCGACGACGTTGATATTTTGTGCTTCATTGAGTAATACCCCCCAACTTGTAATAGGCGGCCTGAGCCCGAGGCCCAGAAAACTTAAAGCGGTTTCGCCCAGGATCATGCCTGGAATCGATAGCGATGCTGATGCGATTAAATGGCTCATAAAACCTGGTAATAAATGTTTGCCGATGATGCGTTTGGGTTTCGCTCCCATAAGTTGTGCAGCTGTGCAATAATCTTCTTCACGCAGTGCCAATAATTTCGAACGCACAGCACGTGCGAGTGAAGTCCAGTCGAGCATGGCCAGAATTATTGTTATTCCGAAAAATATTAACAATGGGCTCCAGGTTACCGGTAGCACAGCCGACAAGGCCATCCATAACGGCAGCTCAGGGAAAGAACGGATAACCTCGATCAGGCGTTGAATAACATTGTCAATAAAGCCGCCATAATAACCGGCGATTCCCCCGATGATAATCCCTAATGTAAAACTAACTACGATGCCGATCAGGCCAATGGTTAACGAAATCCGTGCACCGTGAAAAATCCGTGAATACATATCGCGGCCGAGCCGGTCGGTTCCCATTAGGAAAAACTGCCCATCCTCAGCTGGGCAGACGAAGTGTTTGTCTGTTTCAAATAACCCCCAGAATTTATAGCTGTCACCTGCACAAAAAAAGCGCAATTTGTGAATTTTTTCTGGGTTTGGTGTGTATTCTCGCTTGAGATTCTCCATGTTGAGTTCGTAGTCCAGGCCATAAACAAATGGCCCGATAAATTTCCCCTCGTGGAAAAAGTGAGGCATTTGCGGCGGCGCATAGATGAAATCTGTATTACGTGTATGCAAGTTATAAGGTGTCAGAAACTCACAAAATAAAGCACCGAAATAGATAAAAAATAACATTATTGAAGAAATCAATGCCAGTTTGTGGCGCTTGAGTTTCCACCACATCAATTGCCATTGGGAAGCGAAATAATACTTTTCTTGTTCTTCTGTTAACTGTTCAACAGAATAAGGATCGAATGGTTTATCGGATACAAAGTGCTGAGTCATTTGGTGACCTCACCTTGTAAACGAATTCGCGGGTCCGTAACAGCCAGTAAAATATCGGATATCAACACGCCAATGACCGTCAGTAAAGCCAGAAACATCAAAAATGATCCTGCCAAATACATGTCTTGGCTTTGTAGTGCACTAAGCAACATGGGGCCGGTAGTGGGTAAAGACAACACCACTGCAGTTATCTCAGCACCTGAGATTACACTGGGCAATAAACTACCGATGTCAGCAATAAAAAAGTTTAGCGCCATGCGCAGCGGGTATTTACGAACCAATTTACCTTCTTTCATGCCTTTGGCGCGAGCGGTCGTTACGTATTGTTTTTGTAATTCATCGAGTAAATTCGCACGCAGTCGTCTAATCATACCAGCAGTGCCGGATGTGCCAATCACGACGACCGGTATCCACAAATGCTCCAATACCGATTTAATTTTGGCCCAGCTCCAGGGTTGATCAATGTATTCAGGGTCCATCAAACCGCCAATGGAAGTGCCTAAATAAACGTTAGCAAGATAAAGCATCACCAGAGCTAACAGAAAATTCGGCGTGGCTAATCCGATAAAACCCAGAAAACTTAAACCGTAATCCCCCCAACTATATTGATGTGTGGCTGAGTAAATACCGATAGGGAAAGCAATCATCCAGGTGAAAATAATGGTGACAACTGAAATAATGATAGTCAGGAACATACGGTCACCAACAACTTCTCTGACGGGCAGGTCGAATTCAAATGAATAGCCTAAATCATCTTTCAATAGACCTTTGGCCCAGACAAAGTATTGCTCATACAAAGGTTTGTCGAGGCCGTATTCTTGCCGTAGGAACTTGATTTTTGCGTCATCAACTGATTCGCCCTGGCTTTGTAATTCAGCAATGTAGCTTTCCAGGTAGTCACCAGGAGGTAACTGAATAATGATAAACACCAACACACTGATCACGAACAGCGTTGGGATCATTAGTAACAGGCGTTTGCCGATATAGTTCAGCATGTTATTGTTCTAACCAAAAAATGTCAGGGTGATAAACGCCAAAATAAGCCGTTGGCGACCAGGCATAAATAGCTTGCTCTGGTACGTTACGTAAAGCACGGTTTACTACAACAGGCTGGGGTACCGAATTAATAATACCGATGCTGTAAACTTGTTCGCAGAACATTTCTAGCATTTGTTTCCAGATTTGTTCTTGTTCAGCAACATTCACAGCTTGACTCCACTGTTGATTAAGTTCGAATAATTTTTTTGCTTCGGGCATGTCGGGTGCTTCACCGCGCTCACCCTTGGTTTCTGAAAATTGTCCCCATTTGGGCCATTGGTATTGATTTTGGGAAGTGGGGGCGAGTTCGTGTGGACTCATGTCAGGAGTCGGCAAGCCATTTTCCAACCCACTCCAAATCGACATCATCGCCTGACCTGAAAACACTCTTTCTCTGAAAACTTCACGCTGAGAAGGTTTGCTGTAAATTTTGATGCCAAGTTTTAACCAACTGTCATGCAAGAGTTCCAGTATGTCAGTTTCTTCAGTGCTTTCACCCGCTGTGTGAATTATTATTTCAAGTGGTTCGCCATCTGGTCTGAGCCTTAACCCCTTTTTATTACGCTTATCGAGTCCAACCTCATCTAACAGTTTGTTTGCCTGCTGTGGATCATAAGTTGCCCAACGTTGTTGTAACTCTGGTTTATGGAAAACATTATCGGGTAAAACCGTATTGTTACTTTCATTAGTCAGACCAAAATAAACAACTTGATTAATTTCATGACGATTTACACCTAAGGATAATGCCCTCCGAAAGCGAGCATCACGTACTAATTCACGCCATACTTCATCGCTACTATTCAGATTCGGATATAGGGCTTTATGTGCACCATTAATGGTTCGCCACAAACGTACTTCGTAGTCGTTACGCTTTTCACCTTCTTTAAGAAAAGTGTAATTATCCAGACGCAAATAATGTCCCTGTAAATCCGATTCCCCAGCGCCTGCCTTGGCTGGAATCAAACTGCTGGAAACAATACTGACAATGACTTCATCGATATAAGGCATTTGCAGGCCATTGACATCGATTCGGTGGAAATAAGGATTGCGTTTAAAAATGTAGCGTTCAGCAGGTTGTTTCGTAGTATTTACCCAAGGCTGTAATGAAGGCAACTTGGGGTTGGTGAGTTTATATTGGCGTGCTTTTTTTAAATAATAACCAGCCCAGTTACGTTTACCAGATTCTTCTGCCTGCTGCTGCAGTTGTTCGGGGTCAGCGTAGTTAGGATGGTACTTTTTTAAGTAATGTTTGGGTTGATAAATGAATAATGGACGTGGCGCGGCCAATTCTGGCAAAAAATAGGGGTTGGGTTTTGACCAACGATAAATAACAGTGAGTTCATCTGGAAACTCAACTTGGGGTAATTCACCATCGACTAACAATGTTTTAGGTGGGCCAAATGGATTTAAATCCTTATTATTGGCAATGTCTTCCCAGTAAAACTTGAAATCTTCAGAACGGAGGGGATGCCCGTCTGACCAACGATGACCTTTGCGCAGCTTAAAAACAAATTCCTTGTTGTCATGATTCTCAAAGGATTCGGCAATATCAGCAATCAACTCCAGATTTTCGTTGTAACCAACAACCCGTGAATAACCATAAACCACCATACGGCGAATGTCTTTGTCCTTGGCCATCAGCATGTTTAACTTGCCGCCATAAACGCCAGGGGTCTTATTGCCTAATGATTCATCCATCACCAACGGTGTTTGTGGGATACGCTCAGCTAATGGTGGCAGCTCGCCCGATGCAAGTTGTTCGGCAAAGTATTCAGGCTCTAGATTTACAGCAAAAACTGTGCCAACCAGTGAATACAAAACAGCAAAATATTTAACTAGCCTAATCATCTAATTGATTGCGGTCTGTACAAAATGGTCATTACTAACAGCCTTAAGCCCTGTAGGAAACTCTGGGCCGCAGGTGTAAGGTGATGGCCATGCGCCAGGCTCAGACGATTTACTATCCATGACCAGTTTGAAGTCCAGGGGTTTATTCAGATCGGGAAAAGGCACAGCATTGAGCAATGCTCGTGTGTAGGGATGAACTGGATTGTTGAAAAGCTCTTCTTTAGGAGCTACCTCTACAAGTCGTCCCCGGCACATGACAGCGATTCGATCGGCAATATAATCGACTACAGCTAAATTATGCGAAATAAAAATATAGGTCAGGTTAAGTTCTTGTTGTAAATCTTTAAGTAAGTTCAGTACCTGAGCTTGAATAGAAACATCAAGAGCGGAAACAGGTTCGTCGCATATAAGTAATTTTGGTTTTAATGCGAGTGCCCGGGCGATACCTAAACGCTGACGTTGACCACCAGAAAAACTGTGCGGATAACGGCTTAGGAACCTTGGATCTAGACCGACCAATCGCATCAGCTCTTTCACCATTTCGATTTGATAAGCTTCGTCGCCTACATTATGAATAACCAATGGCTCACGGATGATGTCGTAAACAGTCATGCGTGGATTTAAAGAACTAAATGGATCCTGGAAGATGAATTGCATTTTAGTTCTAAAATTAAACAACTCTTCGTCTTTAAGATTGAGTACATCTACAGCATTGTTATTATCATAATACGTGACCACTCCAAGATTAGGACGTAATGCCTTCATCAGAATTTTAGACAATGTTGTTTTGCCACAACCACTCTCGCCCACTAATCCAAAACATTCACCTCGAAATACATCAAAGCTAACATCGTCAACCGCGCGAATGACTCTATTCTCTGCTTTCCCGAACATGGGTTTATGCCGTATTTCAAACGTTCGAATCAGACTTTTAACACTTAAGTGAATGCTGTTTTCTTCACTTTTATTTGTGTCTATCTTGTCAATTAATAATCGTCCCAGTTCTGATTCAATTTCGCGTACTGGTTTTAATCGTTCACCGGGCTTCATGTCAAAATGTGGCACGGCCTGCATCAGCGCTTTCAAATAAGGATGCTGGGGATTGGTATATATATCCCTAACTGAGCCACTTTCCATAACTTCACCGTGGTACATGACAACAACTTCATCAGCCACATTGGCAACAACCCCCAAATCATGAGTGATCATCAGCACTGCCATGTGTAATTCTTCTTGAAGATCTTTAATCAGTTTTAGAATTTGTGCCTGTATAGTCACATCCAGTGCTGTGGTTGGCTCATCTGCTATTAATAAAGCGGGCTTACAAACCAACGCCATAGCGACCATGGCACGTTGTCGCAAGCCACCGGATAACTCAAAAGGATAGGTTTTTAAAGCACGTCCCGGATCTGGGAAACCCACCATGTCTAACATGTCTTTAGTTAATTCATTTGCTTGAGTTTTATTAACAGCCTGATGCAACAGTACCGATTCGCTAATTTGATCCCCGATGGTATGCAAGGGTGATAATGAAACCATGGGTTCCTGGAAAATCATCGAAATCTTACCACCACGAATATCACGCATCTGAGGGCTATCTGCCTTGAGTTTGGCAATATCAATAGCAGGTTTATTTGAATCAGTGCTTAATAGAATCTCGCCAGATGGGATGGTGGCAATTTTAGGTAGGATTCGCATAATGGCTTGAGCCGTTACTGATTTGCCCGAGCCAGACTCTCCCACCAAGGCGACTGTTTTGCCATGTGGGATTTTGAATGAAACGTCTTTGACAGCCGAAATCGTGCTGCCGTGAAGCGCAAAATCGATCTTTAAATTCCTGATATCCAGGACATTCATTCAGTTTGTAATCCTATGTGTGAAAAGCCAGAGTATAACAATTATTTCTTATTTTTAGATGACCATTGAGCCCAGCACTTTTCTAGTTTGTCAGGATAATCAGAAATAATACCGTCAATGCCCCATTTCATTAATTTTTTCATTGTCGCTTTGTGATTAACAGTCCAGGTAAAGACTTTTAAACCACGTGAATGGGCTGTAACTACTGCTGTTCTACTTAGATTTTTATAATAAGGAATCCAATACTCAGCACCGAACTCTTTTACCATATCAGGCACGATGTTATTGAAATCTCGGATATCCAATCCCGCGTTCCATAATGATGTTTTGCCTTTTACTGGTGAAAGTGTATCTTCAGTTGGGTCTGCCATTGTTAAGCAGCCAATCTTTAAAGAAGGATCAATTTCTCGCACGACCCTGACGACTTCCCAATTGAAACAAGAGACTACACAACGTTTATTAATTTTTAAACGATGAATTTCTTGCACAATTCTTTTTGCAAGCGTGCTTGGTCTTGGACAAATCTCAGGTTCTAAAGGCGAATGCTTGATTTCTATATTTAGAAGAGTTTTGTTCAAATTCAACTTATCAAAGTATTCAATCATTTCAGCCAAGGTGGGAATAGATTGATCAGGCAAAGTTTGTTGCTTTCTATACAACAAGCCATAAGCGGTGTGTTTATTGAGACGACCAAGTTTATATTGCCTTAATTGCTTCAGTGTAAGTTGTCTAATCGGTGGCCCTGTTTTTTTTATCCACTTGCCATGAACATTTCGAGTGATGTTGGATTTAAGCCGCAGGTCATGATAAATCACTAATTCGTTGTCTTTAGAAAGCTGCAGATCAAATTCAATTCCGTGAGCTGAGAATTCAAACGGTTTTGCCAGGGAAGGCAAAGTATTTTCGGGCAATAATCCTCTGGCGCCACGATGGCCTAGTAATGAAATTTGTCGCATAATCCGAACTCTTACACGATTCGAAACAGAGTAAAAGTATTTTTTATGGATCAGATGTTACAGATATATCAAAACATGTGTACCAAATTAGAAAAATCCGGATTAAATCTAGTAGCAGCATTTAATCTTTCAATGTTGCCTGAATCGATTACTAATACTCTTTGTGAAAATGCACAAAAAGATTATCACTCGCTGCTTTTAGTTGGTACTAAGGGAAGTAGTTTCTGGCAGTACTTGAAAGATATAAACAAGACACAAGGGGATTGTCTTGATGAAATGGGTCAGGCTATTACTATAGAGGTTCTTTCTAAACATCTCCCTAAAGCCCGATATAGGGTTGTATATCCGAGTACTGAATACATAGTGCCATTGCAACAATTGGGTCATATGGTCGGTTGGGGCAGGCCATCGATAGTAGGTCCCGGTATTAATGCTGAATACGGTACCTGGTTTGCATATCGAACGGCATTATTGATTTCAGAAAAATTACCACCTACTAAATATGCTGTGGCAGAAGAAGTATGTGAAAAATGTATTGATAAGCCATGTCAGTCGGCTTGTCCGGTAGGCGCTGTCAGGGAGATAGGTAATTTTAATCTCAATGCCTGTATTGGTTATCGAACCATAGAAAATTCCCCTTGTGCGGATAAATGCTTGGCCCGTTTGGCCTGTCCAGTTGGCAAGGAATATTTTTATCAGCCTGACCATCTGGCTCATCATGGTTACTTTTCCTTAAGATCAATTAAACGTTACATTGAGAATAACAAGTGAACACTGATATTGAATATGTAATGGATTCGCCGCCCGTAGGCGTTCCTTATCAAGTGGCCGAAGACATTTATATGCTGAGATTGCCGCTTCCATTTGCATTAGATCATGTAAACATATGGTTAGTTGAGGATAAAAATTCCTGGACTATGATTGATACCGGTTTAGGGAGTAAAGATTGTCTGGCTATTTGGGATAATCTGTTAGCGACTTTTCTCGCATCTAAACCCGTTAAGAAAATCATCTTAACGCATTATCATCCTGATCATGTTGGTTTAAGTGGCGATCTGGTAGAGCGAACCGGCGCTCAGGTTTTTATGTCTCGTATCGAATGGCTGCAAGCCAATTTGCTGTATCACGATGAATCCGGTGTGTTAGGAGCAAGAATGCTGGCGTTTTTCAGGCAGCATGGGCTGGCCGATAAGATGTTTGAACAAATGCAGTTTTTTAAAACATCCTATCGGGATCGATGCTCCCAATTACCTTCAGGTTACTATCGGATTCAGCATTTAGATGAGTTAGAGATCGCCGGATCAAACTGGCAGTGCCGCGAAGGACGAGGGCATTCCCCAGAGCATATTTCACTTTATAATCAGGATAGAAATATCTTAATAGCTGGGGATCATATCCTGCCGAAAATCACTCCCAATATTCCTATGCCAGTTCAGGATTTAAGCGCTAACCCAATTCAAGATTACCTAATATCATTAAGCGGGTTTGAAGATATTAACGATTCAGCGTTAGTTCTACCATCCCACCGACTTCCCTTTACTGGTTGTAATGTTCGGATCAATCAACTCAAACACCATCATCATGACCGGCTTAATACATTAATAACTGCCTGCGAGCAGCCGGTTACTGCCTATGAAATCTTACCAGTTTTGTTTAACCGTGAACTGGACTCAAATCAGATGACCTTTGCCATGCTGGAAGCATTGTCGCATTTAGTTTATTTGGAAAGAGAAAATAAACTTGAAAGATGCTATAAGGGCGGATATGTACTTTGGAGTTGTACTTCCTGATCGGTTAATAAATTGAAATCTAATCTGTTTCGACTTGGTTAACCGCAGGATTTATATTCCCCTGTTAAATATCAATTTCAGATCACGGGTTGTTAAACCTTTTTGCAAAGCAAATTTTTGTTGCTGTTCCGCCTTGGAAAAAGCAGGGACTTCTTCACTAGTAGTGTTCTTCGTTGTGGGTGATGTTTGGAGCGGGATTTGATGATTTTGTAAAATAGTTTGTTGAGAACTTTGTCTCACTGTAAGACTATCTTCCTCTGGCTGTCGGTGTCCTGGGACAAACTGAGCAATAAACCGATAAGTTTTAAACCAAAATGGTGCTCCTAGTCCTATCAACGCTGTAGTTAATACCATTCTAAGTAACCAGTTTCCACCTTCTAGTGTAGTAAAAATAATTGGAATACGACTCAAAAAGTTTAAGAGCGTAATTTTTACACTTTCCCAGAAAGTGTTTTCAGGGGAAAGTTTTTGATTGATTAAAGACTCGCAACGAACATCTATTTCGGCTGTCGAATTTAAGCACCAGGGGAAATATGTGCTGCCAAGGGGGAGGTTGTATTCCTCTAGTTTAATTACTTCATCTTTGATTTTTTCGAATGCTTGATTAAATTCAACATTAATTGTTTCAAGTTCACTTGGGCTTAATTTTTCAGCTCTATCAATGAACTCCTTTTCGAAATCATCAATATTTATTTCGGCAATAATTTTTTTGGAAAGATCATTATCATTTGACAATTTTTCAAATAACAAAATCGCATCAACATTTAATGTCACTATTAATATTAATGCTGCGAGAATAGACAACACAGCTGCTTTTTTCTGAAAATATTTGCTGGCAGCTTGTCCGTAACGTTCAAATTCGTAGGCAATATTAGATATAAAAATATCAACATTTTGATCATTTTTCTGCAGTAGTTTTTGCCCTACTTGAGTATCTCTAAATTGTTCAACAAATTGTCTGGTAGTGAGCTCATCAAACGTTTTACTGGGAAATATCCAGTCTAGTTTTCCTTTTTTAGCTGGTGCTATTGCTGGATTTGTAACTAAATCCTTTATGAATTTATCGGTTTGTTCTAAATTATCCTTTAAGATATCCGTGGCTTTAGGTTTTATTTCTTTTTCATAAAGTTGTTTCAACATATGTTCAAAGTCATGTTTTCGTCGACTCAGAACTCCATGTACTGCCTCAACGATCACTGTCACCAGAGTCGCTAATACGATCATAATGGCCGAGAAGGCTAATGCAGCAGTTAAATAATTCATAACTCAATCCCCGATTTTTATCTAAAATTTATTATGTCTATGTATATTTTTTGTCATAAAAATTATTCATACATTAATTGTACCGGTAAGAGTATATGGCTTTAGTTATATGGCTACTTGTCCATGCAATAGTAAGACTGAGTATTTAAGCAGATTGGTATAAACCGGCATCCTGAGGTTCCGGCACAAGGCCGGAATAGTATTCAACAAGTTATGAAGTTCCGGCACTAGGCCGGGGAGTCTATAAAATAGCAAGGCTGGCAGCGCCAGCCTTTGTGATTTTGTTGGAGATTAATGACTAATAAATGGTTGCATAACTAATATTGTAATCAAAGTAATCATCACTATCACCATCGTTAAATTCAACAAAGCCGTTCTCTAGATCAATGATAATATCTTTGATGTAATGTGAGTCTGTCATTGAAGCCGCTTCGTCTTTGACATATTTGAATCTGAAACCCTTAAGTACAGCTCTATCACTTGTTCCGTCGGGTCGAGAATAGTTATGACTGTATTGCCTTCACTGTTGGCCTCAAAGTGCTGGCCTGAGAAAAAGACTTGATTGATCCAGGCAACTTGGATGATATATTTGAAACCCCATATTTCAACTTTTTCATACATTGACAATCTCAATGCATTATTACTATATCGGTAAATAACTCAAACAGTACATCGAGTTCGTCTCTGACTTTTTCACCGCCAAATGACAACATCACTTTGTTTATACCGTTAATATTATGAATAATCTTCAAACTCCGTGTAATGAAGTTCAGCGCCTAAGGCAACACCGCCAATTTCAAATGCCTGTGCACTATTAACGGAAAGTAAACCCACTAATGCACTTAAGATGTATTGTTTTAACCCTTTCATGATTTATCCTCCAAATATTTTTTGCTAGGTATAAATCAGTTTACAGATTGTAATTGCCTTACTGTTATTAAGCGTTTCACGTTTTTTCTAGGAAAAATTCACACTTTTTGTATGAAAATATTAACGAAATTTCTAATATAGACAGTAATTCTTGGCTCAGAAGCCTAAGTTGCAGACAGCTCATTAGCTGTTATTAGCTATTTCTCTAAGCAAGAATTTTTGTGTTTTTCCGGTGGAGGTCTTGTTTATTTCACCAAAAATTATTTTCTTGGGAATTTTGAATTTGGCCATGTTATTTTGGCAAAAATCGATGATGTCTTGTTCTGTCAAATCTGACGCCGCTTTCACAGTGACAAATGCACATGGCACTTCTCCCCATTTTTCATCCTGCTTGGCGACTACAGCGGCATCTATTATGTCTGGGTGTTGAAACAACACATTTTCGATTTCGATGGTGCTGATGTTTTCGCCTCCGGAAATTATAATGTCTTTTGAACGATCTTTAAGTTGTAAGTAGCCATCCTCATGCATAACCCCAAGATCACCACTGTGGAACCAACCGTCTTGGAATGACTCATGGGTTGCATCCTGGTCTTTATAATATCCCATCATTACGATATTCCCTCTAAAACAAACTTCACCAATCTCTTTTGCATCTGCTTTAACAGGCTGTTGAGTGTCTGTGTTGATGACATCTAAATTAGACAGTCCAGGATAATTAACACCTTGTCGGGACTTGCGTTCAGCAATATCATTGTCTGTGAGATCTTTCCAATCTTTTTGCCATTCACAAACTACAGCGGGTCCATAGACTTCAGTTAAGCCGTAAACATGAGTGATATTGAATCCTCGTTGTTCAATTTTTTTAAGTGTTGATTCTGGTGGTGGCGCAGCAGCTGTCATCACTTCGACAGGTTGATCCACTTTTCGGCCTTCATTAATCAGCATATTGAGTATGATGGGCGCACCACATAAATGCGTGACACTGTGTTGGTCAATATTCTCAAAAGTCGCCCTGGCTTCGATCTTCCTCATGCAAACGTTAGTGCCGGCTAAAGCGGCGATGGTCCATGGGAAGCACCAACCATTACAATGGAACATCGGTAAGGTCCAAAGATAGATCGGATTTTTTTGCATATGCCAGACAAGATGATTGCCGAGCGCATTGAGGTAAGCGCCACGATGGTGAGTGACAACACCTTTAGGTTTGCCTGTTGTACCTGACGTATAAGAAAGGCTGATCGGAAACCATTCATCATCAATCTGATAATCAGAATTAATTTCATCGAGACTACCTAGTTCTAGGAAATCTTCATAATCCTGTTCGTCGTGGATGTGATTGGCAAAGTCTTCACAATCATTAATGCAAATTAGCGGAATTTGATGATTTCCTGATTCAAAGGCTTGTTTGACGTCTGGAAGGCATTCACTATCAACGAATATCAGTTTTGAATCTGAATGGTCAAGAATATAGCTAATCGACATAGGGTCGAGGCGGGTGTTAATCGTGTTAATCACAGCACCGATCATAGGAATCGCGAAATGGGCTTCATACATTGCCGATGTATTTGGGGCAATGATTGAGACCGTGTCACCTTTTTTAATACCGGATTTAATCAAAGCATTGGCAAATAACAGGCAACGCTCATGAGTTTGCTGCCAAGTGTAGGTTTTTTGCTCAGAAATGATTGATATGTAATCAGGAAAAACGCTGGCTGTTCTTTGTAAAAAAGAAACAGGGGTGAGTGGCGAGTAATTAGCCTGGTTTTTGTCTAACCCACGGCTATAGTTTTCTAATGACATGATGTGGGAATTGATAGAGTTCGGTTACCATAACCGAACTCTATCAGAATAGTTGCTAACTCGCTTGTGAGCCTGTAATCGCCTTAAGCTCTAAGAACTCATGAAGTCCCCAAACACTTTTTTCACGGCCATTGCCCGATTGCTTGTAGCCACCAAAAGGCGTATTTGTATTACCGCCAACATAATTGATGGCAACTTGTCCGGCGCGGATTTGACGTGCGACGGCTTTGGCGTGTTCCATATCACCTGAGGATACATAACCGGCTAAGCCATACTCTGTATCATTAGCAATTTCAATGGCTTCTTCTTCAGTGTTGTAGGCGAGGATACAAACTACCGGACCAAAAATTTCTTCACGGGCAATGGTCATGTCATTGCTGACGTTAGCAAAGACTGTTGGTTTTACATAATAACCCGTTTCTAAACCTTCAGGTTTATCCGGACCGCCTGCAACCAGCGTGGCACCTTCATCAATTCCTGCCTGAATCAATCCGGTAATTTTCTCGTATTGGATATCGCTTACAACAGGACCGATTTCAGTGTCCTCAGATGAGGGGTCGCCAATAGGAATTTTATTCGCAGCTGCTCTGGCGGCTTCGATAGCGACGTCCATTTGATTAGCAGGCACTAACATTCGTGTGGGTGCGTTACAGGATTGACCACTGTTATCCATAACGTAATCGATGCCGTCGGCAACTGCTTTAGCCACGTCAGTATCACTAAGAATGATATTTGCCGATTTTCCGCCGAGTTCTTGACCGACTCGTTTAACAGTATCTGCAGATGCTTTTGCTACAGCGATGCCGCCGCGAGTTGAACCGGTAAATGACATCATGTCGATATCTGGATGACGAGACATATGCTCGCCCACATCCGGACCGTTACCATTGATCAGGTTGTAAACACCAGCAGGCACACCGGCTTCATGCATAACTTCAGTCCAGACGATGCCGGTAATCGGTGAGACTTCACTAGGCTTTAATATCATTGTGCAACCGGCTGCCAGGGCGGGAGACACTTTTGCAGAAATTTGATTTAATGGCCAGTTCCAAGGTGTGATTAGCCCACAAACACCAATTGGTTCGTGACGCAAGATCATGTCGTCTTTAACGGTTTCGAATTCAAAATTCTTCAATGCATTCAGGGTGCTTTTTATATGACCTAAGCCCAGCGCTGCCTGAGCACCACGGGCGTGTTTGATGGGCGATCCCATTTCCATTGAAGTCGCTTCGGCTAAGTCATCCCAACGCTTTTTGTAGACGTTTATGACGTTTTCCATTAGTTCAATCCGTTCTTGGACGCTGAAGTTGGAATAGCTGTTGAATGCTTTGCGCGCGACGGCTACCGCGTTATCAACATCGGCTTTTGAGCCCATGCTTATGCTGGCGAATGGGGTTTCTGTGGCGGGGTTGATAACTTCTAACTGGTTAGGAGCTGATGGGTCAACCCATTGTCCATCAATATAAAATTGCAAGTATTGTTTCATGGCGTGTTCCTGGCTGATCGGTCAATGATTTAAATATATGTTGGCAATAGTAATTCTATTCAAGTGCGTTTTCCAGCAGATTCCCCGGCCTTGTGTCGGAACCTCAATATCGTTAATAAAATCCGGCTAAGCCGGAGGTGCTAACCGTGACAGCCCTTTCGGCCTGACACGGTGAACATCACAGTTCAAATAGGTTGCAATTTGTGATGTTCAATCTACATACACTCATTCATCAACGGGTAAACCCGTGGTATTCTGTCGCTTTCGCGAACGTTAATAAAATTCTAGCCAATGAAATCACAGCTTCAAAACTTCAAAAACTGGATTTTTGACATGGACGGCACACTTACTGTCGCCTGTCATGATTTCAATGCTATACGTAGCCAGCTTGGTATGCCGCAAGACAAACCTATTTTGGAAGAAATCAAAAAATTACCGGCTGACCAGGCCCAACGAGTTCATCAAGAACTTTATGATATTGAGCTTGAGCTGGCTCATCAAGCACAGCCGCAACCTGATGTGGAACGGTTATTAAATCATTTAACAACAACAGGTCACAACTTGGGAATTGTTACCCGTAACAGTTTAGAGATTGCTTTTACCACTTTAAAAGCCTGTGGCCTGATGAGGTATTTTAAGCAAGAAAATATTCTTGGCCGAGAATGTTGTGCACCCAAACCCGATCCGGAAGGTGTCTTGAAATTAATTAGCAGCTGGTCAGTGAGCCCTAATGAGACGGTAATGGTGGGCGATTACTGGTTTGATCTAAAAAGCGGTTATGATGCAGGCGCTCATACTATCCATTTTGACGTAGATGGCACACGGTCATGGCCAGATGTGACTCATTTCCGTATCAACACTTTCACTGAAGTAACTGACCTTATCGTTCACTGAAATCTTGCCGTCTTGAATAACTCGGGCAGTAATACCGCCGTGACCTCGCACCGCATTGTAGCCACCAGGGCCTAAAGCTTGTTCCATATACGAACAAGGATGACAAAGGCCAGTCATTTCCATTTTTGCTTCACCAATCGAAAATGCTTTATCTTTTAGTGCCAGCAAATTAATGCCGCTGACTACAATATTGCGGCGTAATAGCTCAAGTGGAATTACATCAACTCCCAGGCAGCTTGCGATTACAGGTGAATGCTCTGCCTGAATTAAAGTCACTTGGCGGTTCCCGCTACGCCCATTGTAACGATCACCAACCAATCCATTTTTTGTATTGGCTTGTACACTTTGGAGAACATGCATTGCTGCTTTTTTTGCCGGTCGTAAACCGATCCAGATAACTTTGCCTGTTTGGGGGAGGGTGTTTAGTAGTGTTTGTAGATTATTTATGATTACCCCCTCTAACTCCCCCTGGAAGGGGGAGAACAATAACTTTTCTGTGACTATCTAACACTTTTGAAAAGGTTCCTCCCCTTACAGGGGAGGATAGGAGGGGTAGACTTAGAAAATTAGGCAGAAGCTATGCCGCCTCAGAAGTAACTAGAGGCGCAGACTGCTGACCTTTTGCTATTTCGCTGGTTTCAAAATGGTCAACATGAATGACTTCCATTAGCTCAGCATCAAAATCGAATAACTGTTGAGCTTCAGTATCGGTAATGACGCCTGCTTGTTGCGCCAATTCGATTTGTTCTTTACCCAAAGCTTTTTCAATCTTGTCAGCTTTAATTGCATCTCGAATCTTCTTATATACCGGCGCCAGCTCAAGACTTTGCATGAATACCGCATTGACATGTCCAACCGGGTTGGTTGGCAGGTTTTCATCAAATGTACCTTGTAGTAACCGTTTTCGAGTTTCGGTATCGGTAACAAATAACTTAACCAGTTGCTTATCCAGTTTGTCCGAAGGCATATCAAATCGAGCGCCTAAAGGGAAAATAATGAAGCGCATTTTCATTGCCAGCAATTTGCTGGGGTAATTTTGCAAGATTTCCTGCATGGCAATTTGATATTGATGAGTCAAATAGTTGATAGCCCATGCAACTACCGGATAATCCTCTTCAGGACAACCTTCAGATTCGTAGTGTTTTAACACCATGCTAGCTAAATACAAGTAACTTAGTAAATCACCCAGACGAGCCGATAACATTTCTTTGAATTTAAGCTTTGACTGTAATGTCAGCATGGAGACATCAGCGATCAAGGCAAAAGCTGCACTCAAACGATTCAATTCACGATAATGTTTTATTAATTTCGCGTTACCAGAAGTATTAGTGAAACGACCACCGGTTACACCTAAAACTAGAGAACGTACTGCATTGGACATTGAGAAACCAACATGTCCAAAAAAGACTTTATCGAATTCAGAGACAGTCGAATCGTTAATCTCCTGACCTGCCAGTTCCATTTCCTTCAAGACGTAAGGGTGGCTGCGGGTTGCACCTTGACCGAATATCATTAGATTGCGAGTCATGATGTTTGCACCCTCGACAGTAATGGCCACTGGAATCGAGCTATAAGCATCCGCAATATAGTTTTTGGGGCCAAGCATCACTGCCTTACCACCGTGGATGTCCATTGCATCCAGGGCAATTTGACGACCCATTTCAGTTAAATGATATTTCAGAATAGCTGAAGGCACACTGGGCTTTTCACCATAAGACAATGATTGTGCTGTATGCAATCTGGCAGCATTCATGATGTAAGTCAGACCAATGATTCGCGCTAATGGTTTTTGTACACCTTCGAACATGGCAATTGGTAAGCCAAACTGTTGACGTACAGCGCTGTACGCAGAAGTACCCATTAACATATGTTTTGCTAATGAGTTGGAAATACTGGGTAGTGTAATACAACGACCCACTGACAGACAGTTAACCAGCATTGTCCAGCCTTTACCGGCCATTTCAGGACCACCAATAATGTAATCTAGAGGCACGAAGACGTTTTCACCTTCAATCGGACCATTCAGGAAAGGGTCGCCGATAGGACGGTGACGACGGCCAATTTTAATTCCCTTGGTTTCACGCGGGATTAAGGCACAAGTAATGCCGTAATCATCAACATCACCCATTAAGTGATCAGGATCTTCTAATCTAAAGGCTAAACCGATCAATGTAGAAACTGGGGCTAAGGTGATATAGCGCTTCTTAAAGTTAAGTTTGATGCCGAGAACTTCTTTGCCTTCGAATTCACCTTTGCAGATCACTCCGGTATCAGGCAATGAAGTTGCATCTGAACCAGCTAATGGACCAGTCAAAGCAAAGCAGGGGACATCTATACCTTTAGCCAGACGTGGCAAGTAGTAATTTTTTTGTTCTTCAGTACCGTATTTGATTAGCAATTCACCGGGGCCGAGTGAATTGGGCACTGTAATATAGTTGGCAATACAGCCACCGGTCGAACCCAGTAAACTGATGATTTCAGTTTGCGCCATACCGGAAAAATCCAGACCACCATACTCTTTGGGAATAATCATGCCCAAAAAGCCGTTATCTTTAATGAATTTTTCGACTTTGGGTGGAATGGTGGTTGTGTTGTGATTGACTTCCCAGTTATCAACCATTGCACAGAGTTCTTTTACAGGCCCATCCATGAAAGCTTGCTCTTCTTCAGTGAAAGAGGGCTTGGGCATCGAAAGTAATTTGTTCCACTCAGGTTTGCCGCTGAACAGCTCGCCATCCCACCAGACAGTACCGGCATCAATGGCTTCCTGCTCTGTCTCAGAAATTTCAGGTAAAACATTTTTAAACCAGGTAAAAATCGGTTTGCTTAAATGTTTTTCTCTTATGCTATCCATTGATAGCACAGCCACTGCTACAGCAGCTATGATCAGCAAGAAGGAAAGAATTCCACTCGCACCTGCAATCAGCGAAAACAGTGCAGTTGCTGCCATTGCAATAGCAGAAGTACGTAAAGATATTTGCTTAAAGCTAAGCGTAAAAAACACGGCTAAAGCTATCAATAAAACGATAAATGTAGTCATTTTGGTTTCCTGGTACTGACCGGTTAAAAATAATTGCGTTTTTTCAAAAATAAAACGAGCGTTCGTTCTTTTTTTATGTTAATCTATTTCTACTTCCTTAGCAAGTTAAATATTCAAAGCTTAACCATATGACAGCGCTGGTCGCAAAAGTTTCGGATTTTCCGGATATTTCCTGTTTTGATGCCTATCAAAAGGCTTTTCCCTATAAAGGGGAGAAGTTATTTGAAAAGATTTATGAACAAAATAAAGACGATATAAAGATCAAAAAAAGTCACGTTGCCATTGCTAATTTGAAAAAGATTTTTAAAGCGGCATTTAAATTATCATCACAAATCGGTTTTCACGAAATGTCTGTGCGCGATTTGTCCAATTCCACCGGGGTGAGCATGGGCAGTATTTATTCTTGCATATCAAAAAAAGAGAATATTGCTGTCATCGTCAAAAATTTTGTCTCTGAAGTCTCAGAGCAATATATGCAGATTGGCCGCCAACAAACCGATGCCTGGTCAAAACTGGAAACGACCATTCGCTTGCAGTTTTATAACAGTTGTATTTTGCAGCCTTGGTTATTCTTTTTATATTTTGAAACACGCAGCTTGCCTGAGAAACATCAGGTGGATTCTAAACAGATTGAACTTAATACAATCGCAAACTACAAAGCCATTATAGATGCTGGCGTTGCAGAAGGTACTTTTGACACACAACAGTCCTCATTTATTGCGCACAATATTCTCGTCTTGATTCAAGACTGGTACTTAAAGCCTTGGAAGAGCAAACAGCAAGAGGTTGATCGGGAGCAATATCTGCAAGATATATTATTAATGGTTAAAACATCACTGGCCGCAAAACAACCGGCTTAAATTTTTATACAATACTAATCGTACAGAGTTAAAAGAGGTAATGTAATGGAACGATTTTGGTTGAAATCCTACCCTGAAGGGGTGCCACACGATATTGACTACGGCGATTACACATCTGTTTTCGATTTTTTCAAAAACACTTGTGATCGATTCCCAAATAATCCCGGTTATTCAAACTTCGGCAAAGTTCTAACTTTTGCTGAAGTTGATCAGTTAAGTCAGCAATTTGCAGCTTATTTACAAAATGATCTGGGCATGAAAAAAGGTCAACGACTTGGCATTATGCTGCCGAATGTTTTGCAGTACCCCATTGCACTTTATGGTGCTATGCGGGCCGGTATTGTGGTCGTCAACATTGATCCGCTGTATACAGTTCGCGAATTAACTCATCAATTAAATGATTCGGGTGCTGATGGGATTTTATTTTTAGAGAACTTTGGTGATACGGTTCAGAAAACCTTACCGAATACTAAAGTAAAACATGTTATTTCAACTAAGATCGGGGATTGTCTGGATTTTCCAAAATCAGCACTGATCAATTTCGTCTTGAAACACGTCAAGAAAGTTGTTCCGAAATTTAATATTCCACATGCGGTACGATTTACGGATGCCTTGAAAATTGGTTCGCAATCTCAATGCAAAGATGCGAAGTTGAGTTTTGACGATGTTTTATTTCTACAGTACACGGGAGGCACCACTGGTGTATCAAAAGGTGCTGTCTTAACTCACGGCAACATCGTTGCCAATGTACTGCAAGCAAATGCCTGGATAAGTAGCGATTTCGTTCATGGACAGGATAAAGCCATCATGGCGTTACCTGCGTATCATATTTTCTGTATGACAGCGAACATGCTTACTATGATGAGCATGGGAATCGAAAATATTATGATTACCAATCCCCGTGATTTTGAGGGATTCGTCAAAATTCTGCAAAAAACAGACTTTAATATTATTCTGGGTGTAAACACCTTGTTCAGAAAACTGCTTAATACACCCGGTTTTGACCAGATTAAGTTTAAAGATATGAAACTCAGTTTTGCTGGTGGTATGGCTGTGACCAAAGACGTGGCTAAGGAATGGGAAGCTGCATCAGGTACTGTAGTTGTTGAAGCCTACGGATTAACCGAGACTTCTCCGGCGGCATGTATCAATCCATTGGATATCACTGAATTTACGGGCAGCATTGGACTACCCATTTCATCAACTTACATTCAGATCAAAGATGATGATGGTAAAGATGTGGGTATTAACGCTGAAGGTGAGTTATGTGTAAAAGGCCCACAGGTGACCCAAGGTTATTGGAACAGGCCCGATGCCAATAAAGATTCTTTCACAAAGGATGGCTATTTCCGCACCGGTGATTTTGCCACCATTGACGAGAAAGGTTACGTGCGGATATTAGATCGCAAGAAGAATATGATTCTGGTCTCCGGCTTTAATGTTTTTCCAAATGAAGTCGAAGACGTGGTCACCCAGCATCCCGATATTGTCGAAGCGGCTGCCATTGGTATTGCTGATGAAAATGCCGGTGAGGTGGTCAAGCTGTTTGTCGTTAAGGCTAAAGATTCGCTAACTGAAGAGGATGTGAAAGCTTATTGCAAAGAACAGTTGACGGGATACAAACGTCCAAAAGTTGTGGAATTTATTGACGAAATTCCGAAGACAAATGTTGGCAAGATCTCGCATAAGGATTTACGCGATTAATGTATTTCCGCGAAATCCAACTATCTCACAAAGCCATTGATTTTGTAGAAGAACCCCTCCTAGCCTCCCTTGATAGGGGAGGAACAGGGACTGATTTTGATGAAAAATTCTCCAGCAAGCTTACAACATAATTAACATGGAAATAAAACGTACATTAAAGCAAAACGATGTTAATTAAATTCATACTTCAACTTCCTGGTGAATGATGTCTATGCAAATCCGACTAGCTTCACTTCGAATAATTTCCCTTCTCCCCCTTTTAGGGGGAGTTAGAGGTGGTATAAACAAATTCCAATTATTCACTTTTCTATGAGCAGTTACCCCCACATTTTCCAGCCCCTTGATCTCGGCTTCACAACCTTGAAGAACCGTGTGTTAATGGGTTCCATGCACACTGGTCTCGAAGAAGCCAAAAATGGCTACCAGCGTATGGCGGCTTATTTTAAAGCGCGTGCACAAGGCGGTGTGGGTTTGATGGTAACGGGTGGGGTGGCACCTAATCTGGCAGGTCGTACTGCACCCTTTGCTTCACAATTGAGTTTTCCCTGGCAGGTCAAACATCACCGGGTGGTGACGAATGCCGTGCATGAGGTCGAAGGTGCCAAGATTTGTCTGCAAATATTGCACACTGGACGCTACGGCTATCATCCATTTTGTGTGGCACCGTCACGGATAAAATCACCGATTACACCATTTAAACCCTGGGCGCTGACTTCTCTGGGCATTAAGAAAACCATTTGGGACTTTGCCAATTGTGCCCGTTTGGCTCAAAAAGCGGGCTACGATGGTGTTGAGATCATGGGTTCTGAAGGCTACCTCATTAACCAGTTCATCGCACCCAGGACGAATAAGCGTACCGATAAGTACGGTGGTAGCTTTGAAAACAGAATTCGCCTGGCCCTAGAGATTATTCGCGCAGTTCGCAAAAAGACGGGTAATGATTTTATTATTATTTACCGTCTATCTATGTTGGACCTGGTTGATGAAGGATCAACCTGGCCTGAGGTGGTAGCGTTAGCTAAAGAAGTAGAAAAGGCCGGTGCAACGATAATCAATACGGGGATCGGTTGGCATGAAGCACGAATCCCAACAATTGCTACGATGGTACCGCGTGCTGCATTTGCTTGGGTCACGGAAAAACTTAAAGGTGAAGTTTCGATTCCACTGATTACGACTAATCGGATCAACATGCCAAGTGTTATTGATCAGGTTATTGCCGAAGGCCAGGCGGACATGGTATCAATGGCCAGACCCTTTTTGGCTGATCCGGATTTCATGAATAAAGCCCAAGCGGGTCGTCATGATCAAATTAATACCTGTATCAGTTGTAACCAGGCTTGTCTGGATCATGTCTTTAAACAAAAAATTGCCAGTTGCCTGGTGAATCCAAAGGCCTGTCATGAAACCGAATTTACGTTGACACAAGCTGCTAGACCAAAAAGAATTGCTGTCGTTGGGGCGGGTCCGGCGGGATTATCTTTCGCCATTGAAGCAAAGTCGTTAGGTCATGATGTTGTCATCTTTGAGCGTAATAACGCAATTGGCGGACAGTTTAATATCGCCAAAGAAATTCCGGGCAAGGAGGAGTTTCATGAAACCATTCGTTACTTCAAGGTTCAATTGGAAGAATTAAATATTGATCTAAGATTGAATACCGAGGCAACTGAAACCGAACTTAAGGAATTTGATGAAGTGGTGGTTGCCGCTGGTGTACGACCACGTATCCCAAAAATCGAAGGTATCGATTCGTCTAAGGTTTTAACTTATCAGGATGTATTGCTGCATAAGAAACCGGTTGGCAAGAAAGTGGCTCTCATTGGTGCCGGAGGCATTGGTTTTGATGCGGCCGAATTTCTTGCCCACGACCCTGATCACGAACCTACCTCACTGGATAAAGAAGAGTTCTATAAAGAGTGGGGTATTGACACTGATTATGAAAGTCGTGGTGCCATTACAGAAAAGCAATCAATACCACCGTTTCGTGACATTTATTTGCTACAGCGTAAGACAACAAAATTTGGTAAAGGTTTGGGCAAGACAACCGGATGGATTCATCGCCAGTCACTCAAAGATAAAGGCATTAACATGATTGGTGGCGTGTCTTATGAGAAGATTTCTGATCAGGGTTTGCACATCAAAGTGAATGATAAAGAGCAATTACTGGAAGTGGACAATATTGTTTTATGTGCAGGTCAACTTTCCAATAATGAACTTTATGAACGCCTCGAATCAGCGGGTCAGAATGTCCATATTATTGGTGGAGCAAAACTTGCCGAAGAGATTGATGCCAAGCGAGCTATCGATGAAGGTGTTCGCTTAGCGCAAATTATTTAATTTATGTAATTATTTAATTATACCCCTTAACTTATTGATATATTGAGGAAAAAATGAAACGAAATATTCGAAAAGTCGCTGTATTAGGTGCCGGTGTAATGGGCGCACAAATTGCAGCACACCTTGCGAATTCAAATGTGGACACAGTCCTGTTTGATCTACCAGCCAAGGAGGGTGATAAGTCAGGCATTGCCAAAGGCGCAATTGCAAAAATGGCAAAACTCAAGCCTGCTCCGTTTGCCACCTCCGGTTTAGAGTCACTAATTAAGCCGGCGAACTATGACGATGACTTAGAAGAGCTTAAAAGTTGTGATTTGTTAATTGAAGCAATTTCCGAGCGCATGGATTGGAAAAAAGATCTGTACGACAAGATCGAACCCTATGTCGCTGATCATGCCATTCTGGCTACTAATACATCGGGTCTGGGCATTAATGAATTGGCTACGGTATTAAATGAAAGATTACGCGAGCGGTTTTTATGTTTGCACTTTTTCAATCCGCCGCGGTATATGCATTTAGTTGAAGTCATTCCTTGTAATGAAACAAAGCCTGAAGTTCTGGAAGTGTTGGAGCCGTTTTTTGTTAGCACTCTAGGCAAAGGTTTGGTAGTTGCTAAAGATACGCCCAACTTTATCGGTAACCGCATTGGTATTTTCAGCCTGCTGGCAACTATGCACCATGCCGATGAGTTAGGTATTCCGCTTGAGGTGGTTGATCAGATAACAGGTAAACCTTTGGGCCGTCCAAAGTCTGGTACATACCGAACTATGGATGTCGTGGGTTTAGATACTATGAAGCATGCCATCAATACGATGGACGTGGGCTTAAAGGATGATCCTTGGAGTGAGTATTACAAAACGCCAGCCTATATTGCTGAAATGGTTGAGCAAGGCGTACTAGGTCAAAAAACCGGCAAGGGTATTTATGCTCAAAAAGGTAAATTGGTTTTTAGTCCTGCAAAAGGCGACTATGTCGATGCCGACAATAAATTCGATAAAGATGTCGCAGCGATGCTCAATAGTCCGAACTGGGCAGAAAATTTTCAAGCTCTAAGAGAATCAGATCATCCGCAAGCACAATTTATTTATCGCTCCCTTCGAGATTTGTTCCACTATTGTTTGGTGACATTGGAAGAAATCGCGAACTGTGCCCGTGATGTTGACTTAGCTATCCGCTGGGGATTTGGATGGGCCATGGGTCCATTTGAAATCATTCAAGCAACCGGTGTTAAGAATGTCGTAAAACTATTAAGTGAAGAGCGAGAGGCGGGTAACTTGATGGCTGATGTTGAATTGCCTGCCTGGGTAAACGGCATTGACGATATTCATAATGCTGAAGGCTCATATTCTCCCTCAGAAAAGGCCTATATTCCGCTTTCTTCTTCACCTGTCTATGAGCGACAAGTATTGAGAGAAAATGTGGTGGGTTCAATCATACACAAATCACTTGGTGAAACCGTATTTGAAAACGATTCGCTACGCATGTGGCATCAAGGTGATGATATCGGCATTCTGACCTTCAAAACCAAGATGCACACTATCGGCATGGGTGTGATTGAGGGCATTATCCAAGCCACTGAAGAAGCAGAAAAGAATTTTTCTTCGTTGGTGGTTTGGCATCCAACCGCACCTTTTAGTTTTGGCGCTGACTTAAAAGAAGCCATGGGTTTTCATCAGGCCGGTGAGTTCGACAAAATCGGTCAAATGATCTCTCAATTTCAACAAGCGACTATGGCGCTTAAACATTGTTACGTGCCTACAGTCGCTGCTGTACAAGGAATGGCACTTGGTGGCGGCTGTGAGACTCAGATGCATTGTGATGTAACAGTAGCAGCACAGGAGTCCTACATTGGTTTGGTTGAAGCCGGGATAGGTTTATTGCCAGCGGCCAGCGGATCCAAAGAAATGGCTACACGTGCTGTTGCATTGGCAAAAGGTGGTGATTTGATGCCCCATATTCAACGTGCTTTCCAGGCTTTAGCAATGGCAAAAGTTTCAGCCAGCGGCCTTGAAGCCATCAAATTAGGCTTAATGACAGATCAGGATGTGGTTATTGGTAATCCGCATGAACTATTATATGTTGCCAAAGCCCAGGCTAAAGCATTAGCCGAAGCAGGCTATCGTCCGGTATCTAGAAGTCAGAAAGTTAAGGTGGCGGGTAAACCTGGTAAAGCTACATTGATGATGATGGCTGTCAATATGCTCGAAGGTAATTTCATTTCCGAGCATGATTATATGATTGCAGATCGAATTGCGACTGTATTAACTGGTGGTGACGTTGAAGAAGGCAGTTATGTCACTAATGAGTGGTTATTGAAACTTGAGGTGGATGCGTTCGTTGAATTGCTACAAACCGAAAAAACGCAGGCGCGTATTGCGCATACCTTAACCACTGGCAAGCCCTTAAGAAACTAGGAGAACGAACATGACTAATCAAATTCAAGATGCCTACATTGTCAAAGCCGTGCGTACACCGGTGGCTAAATACAAAGGTGCATTTAAACATGTGCGCCCAGACGATATGCTGGCCCATGTACTTAAAGGCGTGGTTGCTGATCAACCAGAAATCGCAAACGTTGTAGAAGATGTCGTGGTAGGTTGCGCAATGCCTGAAGCCGAACAGGGTATGAATGTGGCCCGGATCGGTGTTTTATTAGCTGGCTATCCCGATAATGTACCTGCAGTCACGATCAACCGCTTTTGCTCATCCGGTTCTCAAGCTGTTGCGATGGCGGCAGATAAAATCCGGCTTGGTGAGGCGGATGTGATGATTGGTGCCGGTACTGAGTCGATGACTATGGTGCCTATGATGGGTAACAAAGTTTCATTAAACCCGAATGTGTTTGCTGATGACAATGTTGCCATTGCCTACGGTATGGGCATTACGGCAGAAAAAGTTGCCGAACGTTGGAGTGTTAATCGTGAAGACCAGGATGCGTTTGCAGCCGAATCACACAATCGTGCGATCAATGCTACTCAAAATGGCTGGTTCACAGATGAAATTCTGCCTTATGAAATAGTAACTTCTTATCCATCCGCAGATGGTATGGGCGTTGATATTAAATCCCGTACCATGACGGATGACGAAGGTCCACGCCCTGGTTCAACCCCTGAAGTGTTGGGCAAACTACGAACTGTGTTCAGAGCTAATGGTTCTGTCACAGCCGGCAATTCTTCTCAGATGTCAGATGGTGCAGGCGCTGTGTTGCTGGCGAGTGAAGCGGCTTTAAAAAAATACAACCTTGAGCCTATCGGACGTTTTGTAACCTCCGCTGTCGCAGGTGTTGAACCTGAAGTCATGGGTATCGGTCCTAAAGAAGCTATTCCGATGTGTTTAAAACGTGCTGGTATGACTCAAGATCAACTTGACTGGATCGAACTCAATGAAGCCTTTGCCGCGCAGGCATTAGCTGTTTGTAACGAACTTGATCTGGACAAATCGAAGGTTAATCCCAACGGCGGTGCCATTGCACTTGGCCACCCACTTGGTGCAACCGGTGCTATCCGCACTGCAACGTTAATGAATGGCCTTAACCGCACAGGCGGCAAATATGGCATGGTCACTATGTGTATTGGCACAGGTATGGGTTTTGCGATGATCGTCGAAGCGCTTTAATATCCCCTCTATCTTCCCCTGAAAAGGGGTAGAACTTTATAAAATATTTGTATCCCGGCTTCTTTATACTGGGACATTAAATAGTTTTATATACAACCCGGCTTTATGCCGGGCCATCAAATTCTTATTTAAATCCCGGCTTTATGCCGGGGTTTTTTGAATTTCTTAAAACATAGGCATATGTAATTTTGCACCCGAAGATGTCAAAACTCCTAAGTAAGCTCTTTTAACTTCCTATGTTAAATCAATGATTCATAGTGGTTTAAGACAGGGTCATTTAGATTGTATAGCGAAATTGTATAACGATTACGTTTAGACAAGATTAGCTCAATCGGGCAGATAATCTTAAGTAAGTTACGGATTTTTTAGTCGCTTGAGAAACTTATTTGGCAGGTGAAATTAATTGGATTTCTAAACATTAGTGACAATCCTATATTGCTGATTTTTTGATTTCTGGCTTGATGTCGATTTTTTAATAAGGAGAAGGTGGTGGAGTGTTTGAGAAAGATCTTAAGAAAATTTGCATATCTGCCTGTATTGCTTTTTTTCTGTATTACATTCAAAGCGCAGGCACAAGATAATAATTTGTTTCAATTTTTGCCTGTACCACAAGCGAAGCTGTCCCAGTCTGAGATATTTCAAGATAGAGCGGTTTATCCCATTCAAATAAATCGGGATATGTCAGCTTTAAGTATTGGCAATCAAATTAATCTACCATTACCTCACGGTGATTCTCTACAACTTAGGATCGATAAAAAGTGGACCACTGCTAACGGTGATGTACAATTGATCGGTGAATTGCAGGGGGGAGGTTCAGCAGTCATCACATTTGGTAAAGACAGCGTTTTTGCCAGTTTTAGTAATGCAAAATATAACTATGGTGTAAGTGAAGACGAGAATCAGCAGGCATTTCTAATTGATTACATAAGGTCCGGCAATAAGATTAACCTTGGTAATGATATGCGTATACCCCCTGCTGCGCCAGTACAAAAAAGTTTTAGTCCCTTAACACACCTTAACTCAGCGGTTGCCTCTGCAACCAACAAAAGTGAAATAACCCTTTTGATATTATATTCACCGGAATTTGCCGGTGGCTTTTCGAATCCGCTGACCCGAATAAATCAAATGATTGCTTTTGCCAATGCAGCTTATGCACGCAGCTCAATACACATTGAGTTAAAGCTTGCCCATGCCCGAGAGGTTGCTTTCAATAACAATGCAAATATAGGAACCCTTCTGGATCAAGTCACTGACGGGAGAAACGCATTTTCGGGTATTCCCGCATTGCGCAATCAATACTTCGCGGACATGGTTGCGGTACTCCCTTTCTCAAGTGGCGGTTCAGTATCTGGTGTGGCCTGGGTCAATGGTGATAGGTCGCAGTATGCCTTTTCCGTCACTCAATTCGCGATTTGGGGATCGGATTCTGTCTTTGCACATGAGCTAGGTCATAATTTGGGTTCCGGTCATGAGCGAAGATCTGCTAATCCGGCTCAAAGCTCACCTTGCTCGGGTGGGTATACCGGATTTTCGTGTGGTCATGGAAATGGATCACAAGGAACCATCATGTCTTATTTAGATGATGCTGCCTGGAATTATGTTTTCTCAAATCCAGGATTAAATTGTAGGGGTGAGCCCTGTGGTATTGCACAAGGACTAATCAATGCGGCGGATAATAAAACCAGCTTTAACATCACTGGACCCTTAGTTGAAGCCTTTCGTGTTGATAATACCAACGATGATGATAAAGATGGTATTAAAAATAATGTTGATAATTGTCCTAAGGTATACAACCCGAACCAGCTGGATACAGATTCAGATGGTAAGGGTAATGCATGTGATAATGATGATGATAATGACGGCATTAATGACAGTTCAGATAACTGCCCACTGATCAGCAACCCGCTACAGGAAGACAGTGATAATGATGGCAAAGGTGATGCCTGTCAGAGTGAAGCCGATGATGAATTTTGTTTCCCGATTAAGGCGAAGAATACCAAAGTTGCAGTGATTTGTTTATAAATAATCTTTAGATTTTTGAATGGGACATTACAGTTAATAATTAATTTTATTCAGCCTTAAGATAAAATAATTAGGTGAATAAAGCTGATTCGAACTGGACTGTATATATTCTTCGGTGTGCTGACGACACACTGTATACAGGTATCACCACTGACATCAAACGTCGGCTATATGAACACAATAACGATAATTCCAAAGCTGCTCAATATACAAAATCTCGTCGCCCTGTAAATCTGGTATTCCAGGAAACTTTTCCAAACAGGTCGCTAGCAAGTCAACGGGAATACCAGATTAAGAAATTTAGTCGCACTCAAAAATTTGAGTTAATAAACTATCCGTAATTCTCTTTTCGTAAGAAGTTAATTTTGTCAAATACATATAATAAAAACTGTTTTCCTTAAAGATTTAATTGTTAGAGGACAATTCAGCTATTATTAATGCTAATTTAATATAATTTACGCATCCTTAATATAAAACAGGAAATTTAGTAATGTCTAGAAAAATAATACAGATAGAAAAAGGATACTTGATATGTAAATGGCTGAACTTAATTAGATGCAGCCGTTCAAGTCAGGTGTTTAATTTTTCTATCGGATATCTAGGCGAACAAAAAGCTTTTCTAAGCGACCCTGTTTTCGATATTAATTAGCTAACATATGATAAGTCTTTCAATAATCTAGCGAAAGACTTATCATATAAAGCTAATTTTTCCCATTGTTGAAAGTCACCCATAGATTTAGATTTTAAGACGTCTATCCACCCTTTATTTGAATTGACATCAGTAAACACAGAATCATCAATATTAATTGGCATGATGACATTTCGGTCTTCTTGTTCTTCCATTCTTAATGCACTTTTGACTTCTCTCTCTACCCATTTACTTGAAATAGAATTTTTTGAAAGTACTATAATTAATTTATCTTGTTGTCTTAGGTTGTCGGTTATAGTGTCTAGAATATCGTCACCAATCCTCATATCCATATCATCAAACCAGACTAGAACATCGTTTTTTATTAAATCATTATAAAGTTTATCAACAAACTGTTTGTCTTTTGAGGAATAACTAATAAAACAACTGTAACGTTCTCCTTGAAATTTTTGTAACATAGATTGGATAGTTTCAACAGAAACTCCGCATGAAGACAAAAAGTGTATTGGTAAACTAGCCGATCTACTAAGAGTGCGTGAGTCAAGAATGCATGATTTTTCGGGAGTGCAAGTGTTAAGATTTTCGACGCCTGTCAAGTCGGTATCAATGAATTTAGTTCCAATTAAGATAGTGTTATCGAAATTTGAACGGTATAAATTTGCTTTCTGTAAATTTGTATTTTTTAAAAAAGAATTCGATATGTTTGAATTGACTAATTGTGTCCCTCGAAATTTAGCTCGATCTAAATTTGCTTCAGCTAAATCTGTTCGTCGCATATCAGACATGGTGAAATTAGCCCGAGTAAGATTCGCATTTATAAGTTTAGCACCTCGTAGACAGCTTCTCTTGAAATTCGCGTTATTTAGCTGAGCTCCAGTTAAGTTGGCATTTTTAAGTATTGAGCGTGAAAAGTTAGTATTTAGTAGCTTGCAGTAAGACAAGTCTATTCCACTGAGGTTCTGTCTTCGAAAATCGAGGTTACTTAGATCGGGGTTCTTATCTAATTGTATTTTCCAATTATTCCAGTATTCAACTCCATTATTAAGAATTTCATTGTAGTTATTGTTTTCCATAAGAAACCCTCGAAAAGCTATAAATTTAAGTTTTTATAATTTAATGATTATCTGTTGTAGTTTAGATAATCTACATTAGTTTTCCAAGATCTTATTGTCTTATTACATAAGAATGGGCAGAAGAATTAAATAATAATCAAATTCGAGAATTGGGGTCCAGACTCGAATTAAGTGATATGTATAAATTAACCTGATGCAAACGGGTTCTGGTAGAGCTGATCATGCGATTCAACGCCGTCTTCAATGACGCAATCAGTTTTTGGGCGGGCAACACAGAGTAATATATATCCAGCCTGGGATTGTCGTCTATTGATAGCTGTGGCGCCGGGTTGACGCACTTTACCGGAAATCAATTTTGCTGCACAAGTGATACAACCGCCGTATTCGCAGCCGATAGGTAGTTGTATGCCCACTTTGAGTGCAGCATTGTAAATCGGTTCATCGGCACCCACGTTTATGGTTACGCCGCTATTTTTAAGCTCTACTTTGAAAGTTTGGTCTAAGTCCACTAGAACTAAAAATATCGATTGTTATATGGTTTGGTTAAGTTTCGGTTTCCAGAACGGGCGGAATAGTTCAATTTTGGGACAACGATTCATGACAACTCGTAATCCAGCCTCTTCAGCCAGTATTGCCGCCTCTTCATTATAAACGCCTATTTGTGCCCACAGTACTTTTGCTCCGATATCAACAGCTTCCTGGGCAATGCCCGGCAATGCTTCGGAGGCGCGAAATACCTCGACCATGTCGACAGGTTGATCGATTGCTGACAAGCTTTTATAGACCTTCAGGCCGCGGATTTCATTTCCGGCTTCTTTAGGGTTAACCGGCAACATGTTATAGCCTTGCTCATGCAGAACACGAAGCACACCATAGCTGAATTTGGTTGGATCAGGGCTGGCGCCAACCATTGCAATTGTTTTTACTTCTTTAAGAATATCGGCTAGATATTCTGCTGGATAGGGTTGTTGATGATCCATTGTTTATCTCTTTATAACCAAATGTCGGAGGTACAATCGCCGCCTGGGTAGCGAGTTTCATGGCAACGCGATGGACCATTGGGTTCTTTGCCAAAATCGACGATAAAATCTTTATTAATACTCATACCGCCATTTTCAGTGTCACAATCCACCATTAACATCACACCGCCTTTGTGACGGATATCCGGATAAAATTGATTGTCCCAAGTTGAGAATAATGAGGTGGTAACATAAAGCCGCTTGCCATCCAGACTCAACTGAATCATTTGTGGTCCGCCGGCGATTTCGACACCATTTACGACAGGTGCCTTTTTAAGCGAACCACCCATCCATACTTGACCGGTTAATACCGGATTGTGTGGGTCACTGATATCATATTGGCGGATATCACCATGAAGCCAGTTACAAAAATATAAAAAACGATCATCCATGGAAATCAAAATGACCGTAATCATTCCGGGCAGGGGAATAGGCCACTCAGGGTGCTTTTCATTTTCAATATCAATGATTTTTTCGACGATCCATTCCTTATCCTTTTTATACCAATGGATGATGTTTGATGATAGTGCTGCACCGACGAAACCATGAGTTGAATCCGGATCATGGTGGAATCTTACTTCCAGAGGCACTAATCCATCTTCACCCAGGTAAACGGTGTTTTCAACTTTCTTTTTTTCGAAATCCCAAAAATGCAGTTCACGACCATACTTCAACATTCCGACTTCTTCCAGATCAAAGCCGGGCATAAAGGTATTCGGTGCGGCCCATTCACTCGACACCATAACGTTATGTCTAGGTTGATACCAGAAATCGTAATTGAACTTCATGCCGCCTAGATCATTTTCCCAACGACCGATAATTTCAAAATCTTTATTAAGATGGAGGAAACCACCAGGCGCGTTACCTTTAGCATCACCTAGCATGGAAATGATGATTTCTGAACCAAGACAATGAACAGTATGTGGTGCTGACAAATCAGTTTTACTTTTGATTTCGTCGCCGGAAATAATCTTGTGTATTTTCGGATTACGCGGATCAGTTGCACAATCAACGATGTGCAGGTTCGAACTTCTAACACCAGGCACGATTAAATAACGTCGTTCCATCGATGTATCATCATGGCAGGAGGAACACGCATTCCAGCCCATGTGATGTAATTCGTCACCGATACCAGGCATTTCACAACGGCTGATGACTTGAGAATAGGTAGGGCTGTCAGGGTCAGCATCAATTGTCGCTAAATAATCAGGTTTTTGGATGCCTGTGCCAACATAAATTGCGATGGTGTACAGAAGTTTTTCTCGCGGTGCCTGCATGGCTGCTTGCGGAGATGCATAACCAGGTCCGCAGCAAGTTAAGTCATTTATATCGTTCACTTATTTAGATTAGATCTGTATGTGTTAAAACAGAATTGTATTACAGGTTCGAAAAACAATGGATGCGATTTACCTTTAATTTCAATTAATAACTAGTTGGATTGCGAGTCCAACCATTGCTGCAAGCACGGTCGATAGCTAGTTAACTCATCACTTACAGCTTTATGTCGAATCACGTTGTTTTGATATTTAATAATTGGATCTGGCCAATTGATATTGAGATTGAATATAGGGGTCAAAGCTTTGATCCAGGCAAAAGTTATCGGGAAACCGCAATCACTAAGTGTTAATTGATTATTAATTGTTAAACCATCGTCTACCAATGATCGAGAGAATTGCTGCAAACGTTGTGAAATTGCTTCAGATTGTTTGTTAATGATTTCATTGTCACGTTTGGTTTCATCTATAAATGGAAAAAGTTTTCGAATTTCAGGTTCCAGTCGAGTATCGTGAAAGCGAGAGCGCTCACGAGTTTTGGCACGTAATTCAATATTTTCAGGCAGCATAGACGGGTGTGGATACTTTTCATTTAAATATTCCGCAATCGCTTCGGAATCAGCCAAGACTAAGTCTCCATCTATTAAAGCGGGTAAATTTCCGGAAGGGATAATTTGTTTATATTCATCTGAGCCGTATCCTCCAGGTGGTAATTGCTCTTGCCATTCAAGGTTTTTATGACGAAGTAATATTCGCAGCTTGGCACAATACAGGGATAACGGAATTGAATAAATGGTTAGCATTAGCATTGATTATAGATATGTGAGTAACTAATTTAGAGCTAAACTGACTATTACTGAGTTGGTGCTCCCCATAATCCGGCCAATCTAAACTCACCATCATCTTCTTTTATTACTACGATTCGTTCATAAGCTTTTGTGAAAGAATATGTATTAAGGAAATTGAATGCATAGATTTCTCCTTCTATTCCAGTAGCGGGGTCGGTCTGTGAATAGGCCATATCAATAAATTTGGATTCAACTGCCTCCCCAAGTTGACTCCTACCCAGAGTCATATTTGCAAGAAATGAATCTTTAGTAACAGTAGATTTAAAAAATGCGCTCATCTTTGAATCCCAGAGAGTTTCGTATTGTTTGTTTTGGAGTAAATTAACAATCTTGTGTGCCGCATTTGTTGCATCTGATTGGTCATCTGCAAAAATACTGTATTGATAGGTTATGAGTATGAAAACTAAAATGGATTTTGATAATACTTTAAACATTTATATTTCTCCGGTTATTTAAGGCCCGCAATATTGAATAATTTTGGATACTGGAGGGACTTTTGAGTAATCTAACATTGTGATTTCTTGACAATCAGTATTTAGTGTTGGTGACTCAGCGAATGTTGCATCAGGGCCAACAATTCCTCCGCTTGGAAGTTCAGTTACAGAAGTCCTTTTTTGTTGATAGATTAATAACCCGATAGCAGAGATAAGTATAATAAGTGATATTGTAACTATTTTTATTGGCTTAAAAAAATTAGGGTACTTGCCGACAAGACCATCTTTAGTTACGAATTTGTTATCACTGGTTAGATTTGGCTTCTCAAATAATTTAGTCATCTCAACTACATTTGCTCTTGTTTCAGCCGCAACATTCCCAACGGGACTTAGAATTGTTATTGATTTCAGATAAGTTGGAATTTTTTCCCAGTCAATCTCACGCAAGCGAACAGGTAAAATTCTTCCTTTAGGATGTGCCCATTTTTTGCGCGCAAACTTAAGTTCCGTTAGCGCATAGCTGCCAGCAGAGATTGACTCTTCACTTATTAAAAAAATGAACAAATCTGCATCAGAAACCGCCTTGGCAATTCGGGAATGATAATCCCCTCCCGGAGGCAAACTGGTTTTATCAAAAAAAACAGTGTATCCAGAACCAGAAAGAGCTAGCTCAATCCCTTCAGCTATTTTGCGATCTTCACTAGCATACGAAAGGAATATTTTCATTTGTTAGTACTCGAACATATGCTAATTATTATTATCGGTTAATTATCTTTGCCATTATTAGCCCTCCGCAAGTATTTAATCATATCACTGGTATATGAAATGGCAACTAATGTGGCTAATAGATTTTCCGAAATAACCAGATTCAATGGCTATGATTATTGTTTTCTTTTGACACAAACTAAGGATAAAGGTAGTCCATATGAGAATTAGTTTGAGAATAGGTGTATTTGGTCATTATCTATTAGTGACATGGCTGTAAATAAATAGGTAAACTTATCGTTATTAATAAAGTTAGATTGATAAAGATGAGCCAAGGAAGTTGTTTATGCGGAAAAATCAGGTGGTTAATTTCTGCTCCACCTAGAACTGTAACTCACTGTCATTGTTCGATGTGTAGAAAAGCGCACGGTGCTGCTTTTGGGACTTACATCGATATAGCACATAGTGATTTTCAATGGCTAGGAGATTTGGAGACGTTAAAAACTTTTGTATCTTCCTCAAGTATAGAAAGGGCGTTTTGTGCGCACTGTGGTTCTGTTGTTCCTGATTTTAGTGAAGATGGTGAGACTGTTTATGTCCCGGCCGGTTCGCATGAAGAAAGACTAAATGTTGATGCTCATATTTTTGTGGCTTCAAAAGCACCCTGGTTTGAGATCACTGATGATTTGCCTCAACATGATGAATATCCTTCCGAAGACAATCAGCAAGCTAGTTTAGATAAACCACTACCAGAAAAAACTGAAGGTGTGGTTCGTGGAAGTTGCCTGTGTAACACTGTACAGTTTGAAATCACAGAGCCATTCAAATTTATCCATAACTGTCATTGTTCGCGTTGTCGTCGAGCCCGCTCAGCGGCGTTTACGACCAACGGTTTTACATCAATCGACGGTGTAACTTTCGTCAGTGGTGAGGCGAATATTAAGCTCTATAAATTACCGGAAGCCAAATTTTTCACCCATGCGTTTTGTCAAACCTGTGGATCAGGTGTGCCACGTAAAGACCCTGATCGGGGTATAGCTGTGATTCCGCTGGGTGCATTGGATGATGATCCGGGTGTTAAACCTGATGATCATATCTTTGTCGAAAACAAGGCGATTTGGTATGTGATCACGGATAATTTGCCGCAATTCAAAAAATATCCAGAATAACTTAAGCATCTAACACTCTTAAATGAAACCATGTGCTCAGTCTTGATCTGGACTCGAATTTGCACTATGGTTAAATATTACAGAGGTTGATCATAACAAGGGAGTTTGTCATGGCTTGTTGGTCACTGCGAAGTGCTTTCTTTGGGCTGGTGATTTATATATTTACTTTTTCTGCTTTTGCTCAACCTGTTGCTGATGCAGGAAATGATGTCACTATAAATTCTGGTGAGCAGGTACAACTGGATGCTAATGGAGTAGGGCAACGAGACAAGCTCCGTGAAATTGCACTGGGCTTGCTAAATTACCATGATACGTTCTTACATTTTCCAGCTTATGCTGCTGGGCTGTTTTCCGAGAGTAACGCGTCGTTTTGCAATTTCCAGAGCATTCAGACAGCAACTAACCCAGATCCTTTATTCAGTTGGCGAGTATGCATTCTGCCATTTATTGGAGAGCAGGATTTATTTGATCAGTTTGATCGATTTAAACCTTGGGATGATCCGGTTAATCTGCCCTTGCTCGATCAAATGCCCGCTGTTTTTCGGGCAGCCGGTGAGCCTTCAAACAGTACTCATACTCGAATAGCCGGTGTGTTTTCACCACTGGATAATGGCTCCACAGTGACTGCATTCAATAGTGGTATTGACGATGGTGTTGCTTATATTCCCGATGTTACTAGATTAAGGGATGCGCTTGATGGTGCATCAAATACACTCATAGTAGGAGAAATAACCCGCACCGATATACCTTGGACAGCACCGGGGGACATTGATGTTTTGCAGCAACCTGATTTTTGTGATCCCCAAGGTTTTGATTCCTCTTCGTCTGATACCGTTAATATGGCTTATATGGATGGCAGTGTTCGGGCATTTTCCTGTCTTGAGGATACAGCAAATCAGGCCAATCTATTTAATTCTCAAGATGGTATGTTAATTGACAGGCTTATTAATGAGCCTGATTTTGGAATCAGATACGAGTGGGATTTCGATGGCGATGGCTTGTTTGAAATTATCGGTGCAAATCCGGTGTTTGACTCAGCAGGGATTTCCGCACCAACTTCTGTAGAAGTCACTTTGAAAGTTGTCGATGAATTCGGTAATGAAGCTCTTGATAGTTTAATTATTAACATTCTTTCAACTGATGACGAGCCACCAGTAATTGAGTTGAAGAAGTCGGTTTTGAAGCTGCCATATTGGTATTACTATGGAATCTTTAGCGTTCGTGATCTGGTCAAATCAGTCTCAGATAACGAAGATTCAAGTTTAAAAATTTCTGACGTGAAAATTGTGTCGGTTGACAGTGATGAGGCGCCCAGGCGACCTAACCCTAGAAGAGATTTGGCCCACAGTTTTGCTGATTGTCGATATATCGCATTGAAAGCGGCGCGATACCGTAACGGTAATGGCCGAGTTTATACAGTCGAACTCAATCTTACCGATGCGAACGGCAACACTGGTTCTGCTGAGGTTGAAGTACAGGTTCCGGTTTGGTGGTATGGGCACCCAGCAATAAAAGATGAAACCGAGTGGCAAAAGCAGTTTGAGTGCGGTGCTCCTTGATGTAACCATTGCACTAACGAAATCTCAGGTGGATAATGCCAGAAAGAAATTTCTGGAGATAAGCCGTGAGTACTGTAAAAGCACCTGAGAATTCTGAGTCTGATCCACGAGTTAAAGCAGTCTTTGCCGAAATTAGAGAACTTCGTGGTACCGATTATATAAATAACCTCTGGCGTTATTTAGCTTTTGATCCGCCGCTATTAGAAGAAATTTGGCAAGGTGTTCGTGATGTGATGGTCCAGGAAACGTTAATCGACTTTAAAACCAAAGAGATGATTTATGTCGCAGTGTCTATCGCCAATTCCTGTGAGTACTGCATTCATTCCCACACAGCGGCAGCCAAGGCACGTGGAATGACTGATGAAGAGCACGCGGAATTGCTACGAATCATTACCACTGCAGGAAGAACAAATCATCTACTAAATGGTTTGAACATTCCGGTCGATGATGTTTTTGATATGGAAAAAGCCAGTTAACCGGCAGCAAGCTTATTTATCGTCTGTTGTGTTTCGTTTAGCCTTTTAAGCAATGACTGTTTTTGTCTCTCATCTAGGCTGTTCAATACATTGCTGAGTGTTTCAGCAGCGATTTTTTGATTGGTTTCATATTGCTCGGGGTTATCAATTTTAATTTGATCTTGGTAAGTGCCCAGATGATTAATTATCGTATTGATAAAATCTGAATTATTTCTTTGCTTCAGTATCTCGACAAACTCAGCCTGCCAGCGGTTATAAATCCCATGTCGTTCTAACGGCTCGCTTTTAATTTGTTCAAGGCCATTTTGTATGATTTTTTGTTGAGCCTGACTTAGATTTATATCAGCAATTCGTTTAGTGTTTTTTACGATTCGCTTAAATCTCGCCTCATCACCACCTTCCTGTTCACGTTCTTGATACCATTCGTTAAATTCTTCGTCTTGCTGTGCAAAATGTTGCTCTATTTCTTCAACCTGTTTGTCAGACAATGTGATGAAAAATTCGGGATGTTTATATAAAGGTGAGTGTTGGAATCCTGTTTTTGCGAAACTTCGTGCCTGCTCAAAATAGTCAAGAACAGTTTGCTGCGTGATTTCGCCACTATTTAATTGAGCCGAAAGCTGGTTCAGGAAAGTTGCATATCTTGGTAATTCGTTTTCTTGATGCCAGGTTTTATATTCGTCTACAGCTTGCTTGATCTGGTCTTTTTGCTCCTCGTTGAACGTTGCATAAGCTGTGATCTGGTCATAAATCTTATCGTCAAATTCACCATAAAAATAACGTATCACCAGGCCGTTGGCGCTACACCCTGCTAATACAAGTAGAATTAATAGAATTACTGTTCTCTTCACGGCAATAAGATATCACTAATTATTTTAGTCTTAATCATCAATCCACTAATTTTATTATTGATTGAAGCTATAAAAAAGCATAAATCGATGAGTTTTTCAGTAGGGTGATAGTCTATTGACCGATAATCAAATCACCGACTCAGTCAATGTTATTGCATCATTCACCCAGATGAGGCGGGGACCTGCGTTTTTTCACTGAGGGTCAGTGATGGTCTGATCAATAAGTGGCTGAACCTGTTATTGCTAGCGGACGATAGAGAGTCGATCTTGTTGTCTGACAGGTCAAATAAAAAAGGCATGGCCCGAAGGCCATGCCATAAACACAGAGAGGAGAGACTTTCCGGTGATCCTACCCCTTAATGATCACCTTGTTTTCGATGACTAATCCCTTACGTTCGTCACCTATTGTTGTTTTAATGAACTTAGCTCTTAAAGCTCATCATGTATTCTTGTTTCGATGAACCTACCCCTTAACGTTCATCGTGGGTGGTAATATACATTAGGGTTTTTGCCAACACTGTTAAATAAAGTTACAAGAGGCAACTAAATTGTTAACAAATATTAAAAAGATCGGTTTTATATTAATACTATGAAATGTTCTGATAATTCCAGTCTGGAACTCGGTTTTTCTAGGCAAGATTTACTCAAGTTGGCCGAGTGGAAAATGCCTTATGGAAAATACAAAGACATGTCGCTAGTAGATTTGCCTGAGGAGTATTTGTTTTGGTTTAAGCAGCATGGTTTTCCGAGCGGTGAGTTAGGGCGATTGATGGAACTTTGTCTGGGTCTGAAAATTGAAGGCCTGGATTTATTAGTAAAGCCACTAAAAACTCGGCCCTTGAGTAAGGGTGACCCGGAAAACTAAGGCTTAAAAGTTCATGCTTACCATTAAAAATCCACCAAATGCCGCATTATTTGGTGCAATAGATGAATCAAGTTCATTCTTCATTTCTGTTATTGATTCTCGGTATTTTTGATAGAACTCCCAAGTTGGAGCGGGTTTATAAACTAAACCTTCTAACTCAAAAAACTCAATTACACCTTTGGCGGTTGTTGGTTTAACAAAAACCTCTTTATCAGGATAATAGTAATTTGGAATTACGGTAATAAGAGACCATTTTGCTAATTTTTGTGGCTTGAGTACATTAACCATTGCCTCAAAACCTTTTTGCTGGTTACCATGCAATAAATTCTTTAGACCATTACTTAGTGATTTTTGTTCTCTATCAGCTAATGCTTTTACTACATCTCGAAATTTGGGTTTTTCGAACATGGAAACCATGGAAGACCGGCCAATGATTTTGGTCATATTTTCAGTCACTGTAGCGGCATCTTTGAATTTACTTTTGGCAAAAATATCCTGCGTCTGAGTTATCATTTGCTCCATCTTGTGTTTCTTACTAATAGCTTGTAAATCTGGATGCATAAATCCACCTGGATATTTATCCAGGAACTGAGTTTCAGCTTGTTTTAATTTGGCGATGTTCATCAACGATTCCTTTAGCTTAGGATGCTAACAGAATTATACCCGCAGCTATCATTGTGATACCGGATACTTGACTGAAAAGAGGGCCTTTAGAAAACAATTTTTCGATTAAGACGAACAAAGTTAGACCAATAATCCAATATACATCCATTATGCAAATAACAAACAGCAGTCCCATCAAAAACCAACAACATCCCAGGCAATAGGCACCGTGATGTAATCCCATAACTAACGCACCAATATCCCCGGGTCGTCTATTGCGGGTTAGGAAATGTACTGGCGATCGACAGTGTCTCAAGCAAGCCTGTTTAATAGGTGTGTATTGCCAGATGCCGGCCATTAGTAATAAACCTGCTGCTATGGTACGGCTTGAGTTCTGCATCATGCTAGACATCATGCCTGAGTATTCCAACAACCATTGGCAAAGCACGGCAATTACACTAAATATAAACCAGGCGATGAGATAACCCGCTGTAAAAAAAGCAGTTCGGCCATACGGTGCTTTATTTGATTGAGAACGACGATTTAATGCAGCTGCCAACAGAATGGTAGGTGTTGCGCTGGGTAGCATCATCGCTATCATCATCAACCACCACATGGCAAGCATCAAACTAAAATGCAAGAAATCCCAGGAGTTGTAAGTAACCGTTGTTGAAGATTGTTCGACAATAAGATTGGGCATTGCAGTCATTTCAAAGGCATTCATGCTCATGCCTACACCTGCCAAAGTGTAAAACCAGGCTAACATCATTACTACGATTAAGGCGCTTAAAACAACTACACGATCATGTTTTAGAACACGCTCAAAAGAATGTGAAAGATTGACGTTCACGGGGTGTATAAAACTAAAGCTTATTTCACAATGCCTGTGCCGCTATGCCGTAATTCATTGAATTGACCATAGCTGTCCTTAAGCTCAAGCCGGATGGCTGACTCTGACTCTGTATTAGTACTGGCACTGCCCATCTCCGCAACTTCATACTCAATACCATTTGGAATGACTATTTGTACTCTGTGAACAGCATCACTGGTGTGATCTGGGCGAATGGGTTCACCGGATGAAGTCAACACACCCGGTATTTCAACTCGAGCAGTAACAGAAGACATATCAATCTCTAAGTTAATCGATTTAAAGAGAGTGGGGTGTACGGTGTCTGACATGGCATGGAATACCCACCAGTGAGTAGCAGCTTCCTCCGTTTCCTTGCCGTGCAAAACTGTCTCCAGAGCATGTCTTTGCTCATCATTGGCATTTTCGTCAATAATCGCCTGTAATTCCCCTTTACCTTCGGAAATTAATCCGGGCCAGGCATAGAGCATGGCTATTCTGAGGCCAGATAAGTCAGTATCAGCAAAATGGCCTTTTTGTATTTGCAAGGCTTCAAAGCCTCGGCAGTTTCCATGAGTTGGATCAGCTTCAAACTAGCAGGGGCAACCGTAGGCACAGTTGCAATTTCCGAAACAAATACCTTCAATATACCAATCAATCATTATTGTATCCTCCATAGTGTTGATGATTTTGTTAGATCAGTTTACTGTTTAGGTGATCTATTGGTCAAATTTGTTACTATTAATTTCTATTATTCTAGAAATATAGTTGACAATTCGAAACGACTCAGATAAATTAAAATTATGAAACTGACAAACGAAAAAGCGGCTGAGATTTTTGCTCAACTAGGTAATGCAACGAGGCTTTGTATTATCAAAATCTTAGTGGAAGCGGGTGATGATGGTTTGAAAGTGGGTGAAATCCAAAAAGAGCTCGGCGTACCGGGTTCGACCTTATCTCATCATTTATTGCATTTGCGTAACGCAGGATTGATCGAGCAATGCCGAGTTGGTGCAGCGCTGGTTTGTTCTGTTAATTATGACAAGCTGAATCAGGCGATTGATTACTTGAAGGCCGAATGTTGCATTCGAGTTGATTTAAAAAAGGCAGGTTGAGTTTTTTTGGATATATATTTCGATAATTCTAGAAATAAAGTATTAAGGTGATAACCATGACTGTTAAAACGTTAACTGAAACGATTTCTAAACCTTTCGGGTTTAAGCCAGACAAGGTCATATTGGCTTTGTTGTTAGCCCTGTTAGTCCTTGGTCTTATCAATCCGGTTCAAGCGGTTGCCAGCCTGAAATTTATCTTAGATGCTATTATCAGTATTGCCCCTTTTTTCATGCTGGCCGTAAGCTTAGCCGCAGCAATTAAGGCCAGTGGAGCTGATAAGATAGTGGCTCAGGTATTTTCCGGACATCCACTAAAAACAATTGTTATCGCTTCAATTTTTGGGGCACTGTCACCATTTTGCTCCTGTGGTGTGATTCCTTTGATCGCTTCATTACTGGCTGCAGGCGTCCCGTTGGCACCGGTGATGTCTTTCTGGATTGCATCGCCAGTCATGGATCCTGAGATGTTTATTCTTACCGCTGCAGGAATTAGTTTTGATTTTGCGTTGGCGAAAGCGATTTTTGCGATTTTATTAGGTTTGTTTGCGGGTTTTACTGTGCTTGTGGTTCAGAGAGCGGGATTGATGAAAAATGTTTTACTTGAACAGCAACAAGGTGGTTGTGGTTCAAGTTGCAGTCCGGTTGAAAACACTTCTGTACAGTTTAAATTCTGGAGCGATCCAACCCGTGTGACTTTATTCAAAGACGAGTTTATGTCTATTAGCTTGTTTCTGGGTAAATGGCTTGCACTAGCATTTTTTATCGAAAGTCTGATGGTGGCTTATATTAATCCTGAATGGGTACAAACCTATATTGGGGGTGACGAAGCCTATGTGATTCCACTAGCTGCACTGATCGGTATGCCATCATATCTAAATGGTTATGCAGCCATACCAATGGTTGGAGGATTAATGGACTTGGGTATGTCTGCTGGAGCAGCGATGACTTTCATGCTAACAGGGGCGGTGTCTTCGATACCTGCTGCGATAGCTGTATATGCCTTGGTACGTAAACCTGTGTTCTTGTTTTATTTACTAATTGGTTTATCAGGTTCCATTTTATTTGGATATGTTTATCAATATTTAATCGTTTTATAGGCTATTTAAGATGTGATGTTCATCGGATCAGCCCGAAAGGGCTGTTACGGTAAGCACCCCGGCTTTAGCCGGATTTTAGTAATAATCTTGAGGTTCCGGCACAAGGCCGGGGGAATCTATACGTTAGTCGTGTGAATAATTACCAAAGACAATTCTTGCTAAGCCAAATTAGATATAGGTAGTATTACTACTTAATAACTAAATCTTAGAGCAAGTAAAATGAAAACAAAAATTATCACTTTATCTTCATTGATTATTTTCATGATTTCTACAATAGCGTTTGCTGAACAAACAGCAGGACATATTACTGGCTCAATTGACGGCAACCAGGTTGATCTTGAAATACGTTGTGAATTTGCTGATCCACCTGGATTATTAAACGCAAAATCAGACTGGGGAAGTTTCAAGCAAGCGGATACAGACGGTGACGGGTTATACATTAATGCTACAGGTATGAAAATTACGAGCACCGTAGCAGTAGTATTTCACATTGGTGATCAAATCTATAAGTTTGGGCACAGAGGTGATATTGATAAAACGGGTTTGTTGATCAATGATGAATTTAACCGAAAAGATGGATCTTCCTATAAGGTTGATTTATCACTAAGTTGCGAATAGAGGGTTTCGACAAAAGTAGATTTAATCGCTATTTTGGTTTAGCTCATCCTTTAGATTGTAAAAATTACCCATAAAAATAATTAATGCACCCGTTAGCAACCAAAAGTCTATTGTTTCAGAGTAAAAATAATAGCCAACAACTGCAATTAAGGGTACCCGCAAAAAATCGATTGGCTGGATGAACATAATGTCGGCATTTTGAAAGGCTTTGGTCATGCCCAGGTGTGCACTGAGTCCACAGATGCTAACTAAGACAAACCACCATAGAGAATCTAATGTAATAGGTGCCCAGTTAAAAAAAGCCGGAATTAACCCAAACGGCATTTGGATCAAACAAAAGTAAAATAAAATAGTCGCAGCATTATCAACTTTGGTCAGCTGTTTAGCAAATATTACTGAAAAAGCAAAAAACAAAGCTGAGATAATGACTAGCATGGAAGCAGATTGGAAAATTTCAACGCCCGGTTTGATAATCATCAACACACCAGTAAACCCGCACACAAGCGCACACTTTCGTGCGAAGGTGAGTTTTTCACCCAAAAATAACCAGGCTAATAATGCTGCCCAAGCAGGCGTAGTGAACTCCAGTGCGAAAACCTCAGCCAGTGGTAACAAGGCAATTCCGATAACCCATAAATACTGAGCTGCGAAGTGAAATGTATTGCGAATTATTTGCTTGCTGGGAGACTTAGTAATGAACCAGGATCGATCTTTGAAAAAAATCAGTAGACCTAAAAATAATGCTCCCAGCAAACTTCTTATGCCCAGAATCTGGAAAGGGGAGTAATCTGAGCTTAATTGACGCACGGCAACTGCAAGGCTCACAAACGACAAAATAGCTAAACCCATCCATAAGGCCGCTTTAACTGGGTGGTTGCCGTTAGCAAGCATGCTGGCAGCCGTGTGATCTTTTTTGGCTAGCTATCTAAATTTTTTTCAATCGCATCAAGAAAACCGTACATATCGACTAATTGTTCAGCATCCGGGTCTGTAGTTTTACCGCGTATATCACCTGTTATTGTTCCTTGATCAACGGTATCAATTAATGCGCATTTAAGTTTATGAGAGTAATCGACTAATGCTTGATTACTCTCTCGGTTGCCAAGTGTCTCCAATGCGTTAGCCAAGGCATAAATCAGTGCTGAGGAATTGAAATTAGCTTCTTTGCCGTCTGTTTCCAGATAACGCAGATATAAATCATGAGCGGTACCATGCGGTGCTTCATAAAGCATGGTGCCGTCTTTACTTTCAATGATCGAACTTGCCGTGGCCAGACTGCCGCCAAGTGCCGCAGAAATGTCAGAAAAAATATCACCATCCAGGTTTTGAGCAGGATATAGAGCATTACGAGGAGGGTCTGTAATCATTTTCCGGAGCTGCCGGGAAGGGCGCATAATCATAAATGAGGGTGGTGGAGTTGCCGCTTTGGCTAAACGAGCACGCACTTCATTGATTGCATAGCTAAATACTTCATCATATTCCATGTATTCTCGCTTGAGGCCAAAGTAGACTTCTTTGTCCTTAACCGAAGCATCACGAAACACTTGTGTAATCCAGTCGGTAATCGCTTCCAAATCGTTGGACATGAATAATAACGGATCACCTTTTTTGACTTCGCGTGCGTGTTTTTCTTCACCATCGACAATGATTTTGATGATGCCATCTTCTTCCATGGGGGCGTTATAACTTCCGTATTGATCACCACCACCGGCGCTCATGCGCGAAATCGACACATGGTATTTGCGCTTAGGGATCCCATATTTTTTTAGTTCCCGGACCAGCTTGAATAATTTACGACCGGTATTGTTGTCAGGTACACCCCAAAGAGCACGCTCGGGTGGATTAGCAACAATACGAGCTGCCTGGGCGTCAATCAATTCGTAAAAGTAAGAAAGCCCGACGGCTTCAACTTTGTCTTTATAATCTTGTTCATATATATCCTCGATAGCTTTACGCATAGTGCCGTCATAACCAGCTATAACGGTATCTTTTAAGCCGAGATAAATATCGCGCTTTTCATCCAAAGCCCGCTTAAAAAAGTTATGGGCCCATTTTTTGACTTCTTCAATACTGTTAGTAGAAATTAACCATGGATCACCTCGTTTAATAAAACGCCGATGTAATTCAACCGGGTCGCCACTGGAGCCAACGAACATCACTTTGACTACACCGGTAGATTTTGATAGCTCATTAAAGCTGTTTTTAATGCCTCCGTTTTCCATTGTATCGACTTCTATGTCACGACCAACCCAGCCTGGGCGTTTAACTTCCAGGTTGCGAAACTCAATATCCTCGCGAGTGATATTGCCACCAATACCTTTGCGGATAGCGCCGTTGGGAGATTTTGTTGCCAGGCGATGCAGTTCATCTTCCTTGATACTTGGATGCTTGGCCAATAGCTCATCTAATTGATCTCGATTGACCGTCATGCCGGCATTCTTGATACCAACACCGTGTTCTTTAAGCGCCTCAATGGCATCAAGAACTGCCTGTCCATTAGTTAAGAGTCGATTCTCGGCGGTTAAATCAATCTCGACTAAATCAATATCAAGACGTTTGGTGATAAATTGCTCAATAATTCGAGTAAAAGCGATTTGAGCCATTTCATCGCCGTGTAAAATGACCATCGGTTTTTCAACTTTGATTTTGTTGCTCATCAATTCTCCGTAAACGGTTATGTGAATATCGTGGTTGCTAGTTTAGTGGAAAATTAAGCACAAATGAAACTCTCCTCTGTAAACGGCGGGGTATTTATTTTACTTTGTGAAATTTTTCCTGTGGCATGCTAACCCTCGCAAGCGATTAAAATTGTACTGAAAAATTAGTTCCGAGTATAAATAGTTTAATAGTATGATTTAGAAAATATGCCAGTTATAAATAACAATGTTGCCAAAACTTAAGAATATTTTGATATTGGCTAGTTTCGCTCTTAACTGTGTACATGCCGAAACATTTGTTTCAATTCCTCAAGGAGAATATGAGCTTATTGCTAAAACTTTATTGCCCCATTTGCAAGAAAATTTGAGTAATACAATAACAAAGGAAAAACGTTGTTTAAATCAAGTTGAGATAAACACATTATTTCCAATTCTCAACCACCCCTCATTTTATCAATGTGGTTTGTTACCACACGCTGATAACGAAATAACCTACGATTTACGATGTGAAAATAGTTCTGCGGCCACTGGGCAAGCTCAATTACTCATTGAAACAAAAGGCTTTTCAGCTATTCTTAAAATAAAAATGGGAGCTAAGAATATGACCATGGTACAAACAGTTGATGCTAGTAAAATTGATAATTGCGAGTTGATTAATTAGGTGAAATTTAGATTTGTAAGATTGTGGTAAATGTCAGTCAGCGCTAAAAGACTTCTTAACCAACCAATAATTCATGCCGAGCTGGATCAGCGAATTGGTTCTAATATTAATGGACCGTCCTTGATCCGTGTGCCTGACTGGATAAAAGATCCATTGGGGAAATACTACTTATATTTTGCCCATCATCGTGGAAGGTATATCCGTATGGCGTACGCAGACGATCTTCTGGGCCCATGGCAAATTTACTCACAAGGTGCTTTGGATTTGGAAGATTCTTATTTCGAAGTTCAGGATATATCTCAGTATTCAAATCAATTAAAAGGTACAGATTTATATGCCCACATTGCCTCACCTGATGTGCATATTGATGCTGAAAATCAACATATTTTTATGTACTACCACGGGATGTTGGCCGATGCCGATCAGCAAACCCGAATTGCTTATTCTGAAGATGGTCTAACTTTTAAAGCACAAAAAGATTTATTAGGACCGGCTTACTTTCGTACCTTTAAGTATAAAAATTGGATATATGCCATAACCTGGGCAGGTTATTTATCACGTTCTCGTTCATGGGGTGGGCCGTTTGAACAAGGTGAGATGATAAAAAACATTGCTCAATCAGGTAATCCCAATCGTGTTCTCAGGCACACAGCTCTATTGCTTCGAGAAAATATTCTACACATCTTTTTTAGTTGTATAGGTGATGAGCCTGAATCGATTTCTCACGCACGAATCAATATCGATAGGGACTGGCGAAATTGGAAGATGAAAGCAGAATCAATAATTATAAAATCAGAACTACAATGGGAAGGTGCTGGTCTGCCAGTCAAAAAATCTTTGGTTGGAGCTGCCGATTATCCAGTGCATGAATTGCGAGATCCTTGTATCTATGAAGAGGATAAAAACATTTATTTGCTTTATTGTGGGGCAGGTGAATCAGGTGGAATAGGAATTGCCAAGCTGGAGTTTGAACTCGAATGAGACATAAACTCAAACCGGGTACAGCAAAGAAACTGCGTGAACAGTATTACTTAATCATGCTGTTTTGGGCAGTTATTTGGTTTTTAATGGCAGCGTTGTTTTATGCTGATGAAAATCCACAAACATTTTTTATCTACTTAGCAGCATCTATTGCTTTGATTCCATACTTAATAGTAAAAAAAGCCAACCCTTATTTTCAAAATCTAAGTATGAATGTAGACAATGCATATATTCAATTAAACGATAAACAAATTGTTTTCAATCATTTTGAGAATTTCAAAAAGTTTGGGCGAGAAAAAATTGAATTCGATATCACTGATATTGTTCATGTCAAAAAAGCGTTTCGCAAAGACAATACGGTCAATAAAGTCACTCTTACACTTAAGGATAAAACAAAAGTAGTTATTCAAGATTTTGAAAAAATGGAGGAACTGCTAGAAACTATTTATTCAATATCTGAACAAAAATAGATTCCCCCGGCTAAAGCCGAGGTACTTACCGTAACAGCCCTTTCGGGCTGATCCGATGAACATCACATCTTAAATGATGTGTGTGATGTTCAATCTAAATACACTCATTCATCCACGGGTAAGCCCGGCATTGAGTTATAGTGTTGAAGAACCGGGACAAGCCCGTGGTATTCTCATCCTTACGCGAACGATAATAAAATGAAACTAAAGATGGTGTTTAGATCATCTTGCTGGAATTAACAGTAGCGGACAAGGAGATTCATGCAACACACGTTCCGTCACGCTACCCCTGACAACATCCAAAAAGCCATCATGGCCATGACTGATCATTACAATTAAATCAGCATTGATTGATTGTGCAGTATCTAGAATTTGATCAACAGGATTTCCAGGTTTAATTTGATAATTAGTTTTAGCTTCTCCGAATACATGAGTATCAATTTCTGGTGAATTTTGTTTGTCCCCTACATGTAGAAAAGTAATAGTAGGGTTTTGATCTTTAAAGTGGTGTAAGAATTCACCAGTCATAGTAGCTGCAATTTGTGCGGGGGGAGAATAATCTATTGGAATTAAAATATTATTGATTGAAGCTTGGCCGTTATCGGCGTTTACGAATCCCTTTGCATTATAGGGAACGAACAAAGACGGGATATTCACTTTACGTGCAATTTCCTCTGAGGTTGAGGGTTTTAACCAACGAGGCAACCCTTTGCGTCCTTGAGTACCAACAACAATTAAATCTATTGCGTGATTATGTTGTTTACGAAAGTGTATGATGGAGTCAATGATATTCTTTGTCTTAGCTTCAACTTTAACAATGTCTAAACCAAGAAGATCATGGATAATATTCCTCTCTACGCCTGCTTCAATCTCTCCCCATTTGTGTAATGTTTCTCTAACGGCAGGGTACTGCTTCCAGTCTATTTCTTTATTTTCGGACTCAGCAGCATGAATAATGTACATTCCAGTGTGATCATTTAAAGCAATCCGCAACGCATGTGCAAATGCCCGATGATCATCAGAGGATAAACTAGTGGGATGTAAAATTAATTGCTTCATGCTTTCTCCTCGGTTGGCCAGTTATTGTCTACTTGCATTACTATTAATTAGGAAATAGTACACAATCTATCTTTCTTTTATAACCAAGAGTCAAATATTTTTGTTTCGAATTAATATTCCAAAAAAGTTTCAAACTTATTCAACCAGCAATTACATGATTAGTTATTCCTGAATAAATTTCAGTTAAAAGATTTTTAACTAGAAAAATTTATTTGATAAATAAATAATAAAAACAAATAGATAAGGAATATTCTTAATTCAAAACATAGATCATGTAACAATTGTTAACAGATTCATTTATTTCAAAAAATATAATCCCTTACAGCTTGCCCTATGGTGTTATTTTTACTCAAAGGGCGAGTAAGCCGCCTTGAATCGTAAATGAATTCAAGCATTTAAATACCCTAGAAAAATTCAAACGGAGATCATTTTAAATGTATAAAACTAAGATTGAGAATAAGCCGCTATTGGCTCTTTCAATTGCGACTGTTCTATTGTCAGGTTGTTCTACCCTGGCATTGGAAAAAGAAGTACAAACGCAAGAAGAAAGTGCAACTCTGGCGCAAGCAACAGCCGAAGCTGCCGCTGAAAGTATGGCTGCCATGGATGCTTCTTTGTTTCCACCTAATCCCCAACCTGGCCACTGCTATGCCCGAGTATTAATTCCGGCTCAATATGAAACGACAACAGAGGAAGTAGTGGTACAGGAAGCTAGCGAGAAAATCGAAGTGGTTCCAGCACAATATGATTGGGTTGAAGAAGAAGTTTTAGTTAGAGAAGAGTCAGTCACACTCGAGACTGTTCCAGCCGTTTATGAAGAAGTGACTGAAGAGGTTATGGTCAAGCCTGAGACGGTCAAGCTAATTCCTGTCGCAGCAGAATATGAGCAGGTAACTGAAGAAGTGATGGTTAAGCCTGAGACTATTCAATTGATCACGGTGCCTGCTGAATATGAGGAGGTCACAGAAGAAGTTTTAGTTAAGTCTGAAACCATTAAGTTAGTCACAGTACCTGCTGAATATGAGGAAGTTACAGAAGAAGTTTTAGTTAAACCTGAAACAGTTAAATTAGTTACTGTACCAGCTCAATACGAGACAGTGACAGAGGAAGTTCTGGATAAACCTGCTCATACTGTTTGGAAGAGTGGTTCTGGATTGATCGACGGCGCTTTACAAACTCGCACTGATGAAAGCACTGGAGAAATAATGTGTCTGGTCGAAGTGCCCGCGACTTACAAAACTGTGACTAAGCGTGTGTTAGTTGCTGAAGCGACTACCCGCGAAGAAGTTATTCCAGCAGAATATAAAACAGTTACTAGAACTGTAGTTAAAACTCCTGCGACTACGCGTGAGGAGATTATTCCTGCAGAATATAAAGCAGTAACTAAGACAGTGATTAAAACTCCAGCAACTACTCGGGAAGAGATTATTCCTGCGGAATACGAAACAGTTACTAGAACTGTAGTTAAAACTCCTGCGACTACCCGGGAAGAGATTGTCCCTGCAGAATATAGTACTGTTACTAAAACAGTAGTAGCAACCCCAGAAACAACACGTGAAGTTATAGTTCCAGCTGAGTATGGAACAGTTCGCAAGCAGGTTGAGGTAGCTCCAGCAAGTGAAAATGTAACGGTGATACCTGCGGAAGTGGCAACTGTTGAGAAGCGTCAAAAAGTTTCGGAAGAATTATTGCTTTGGCGTGAAGTACTTTGCGATGTCAACATGACGCCTTCTTTAGTTTCTGACTTGCAACAAAAATTGCAAGGTGTTGGTTATTACAATGGCCCGATTGATGGCATTTATGGCCCAATGACACAACGAGCTGTTAATAGCTATGCATCAGCAAAGGGCCTACCTACAGGTACAAACTATGTATCTATGGAGACTGCGGATTCTTTAGGTTTGTAATACACTAAGATCTCATAATCAAAAAAGGCCGCTATATGAGGCTGTGTGAAAACGGCACTGCTATCGACCTGACTTGATAAAATAACCGCGACACAGTTCGCGGTTATTTTTTATGAGATACATAGAAGGCACGGCTAGAGAGCAGTCGATGCTGTTACCCCCGAGCATTAATGAATTCGTTGTTGCTGATCATCCTGTGCGAGTAATCGATGCATTTGTTAATTCACTTGATATTTCAGCGTATGGTTTCACTCAATCACACCCCGCATCAACGGGCCGTAAGCCCTATCACCCGGGTGACTTATTGAAACTGTATATATACGGCTATCTGAATCAACGCACCAGTAGCCGCATGCTAGAGAAAGAATGTCAGCGTAATTTAGAAGTGATTTGGCTGTTAAGGCAATTGGCACCTGACTTTAAAACCATTGCTGACTTTAGGAAGGATAACGGTGAGGCGATTAAACAGGTGTGTCGTTGTTTTGTTTTATTCTGTCGTCAGGCGGGCTTGATTTCTGGTGAAGTGATTGCCATTGATGGAAGTAAGTTCAAGTCAGCGGCAAGCAAAGACAGCATCATTAGCCAACAGAAACTCTCGACATGCATTCGCCGGTTAGATCAAAAAATTGAACACTACCTGGAGCAGCTAGAGCAAATGGATTCGGCTGAATGTACTCAGCCGGCGTTTAATGAAGATAAGGTCAAAGGTGTGTTGGCATCGCTGACATCTCAACGTGACAAAGCGCAAAATAATCTGGATAAACTCATCGAATCAGGACATAGCCAGCGTTGTACAAGCGAACCGGATGCCAAGCTCATGCGGGCGGGTCGAGGTGGCACTGTGGCCGGCTACAATGTACAACATGCAGTCGACAGCAAACATCAGATTGTTGTTCATCATGACCTGACACAGGAGAGTAACGATACACGCTCACTCAAACCGATGGTTGATGCCACGAATGCATTGCTCAAACAGGGCGACATGATGGTGTTAGCAGATGTGGGTTATTCCAATGGAGAACATATTGCTGGGTGTGATTATCCGAATGTAACGGTTGCGGTGCCCTCGAATCGTGCAAGGAATAATCAAAAAGGCATCTTTCCAAGTTCAGTGTTTACCTATGTGAGCGAGGAGGATATTTATATTTGTCCGGCTGGGAAAACATTGTCCAGGCGTACGGCGAATAAAAAAGACAAGTTGACGATGTATTACCCCAAGGTGAGTGATTGCCGCTCCTGCGAGCTGAGACCTCAGTGTACTAAATCAACCAAACGGCAGCTATCCAGGCACTTTTATGAAGAGGCGTTGCAAAAGGCCAATGCCTTAGCCTCTGACACGTTGATGAAACGACGAATGGCTATTGTGGAGCCACCGTTTGGGACGCTAAAACGGTTAATCAATGGCGGACGGTTCCGATGTTGGGGGAAAAAATCCGCCTACAGTGAATACAGTATTGGAGTGTTGAGCTACAATCTGCTGCGAACGATCAACATTCTGGGTGTTAAACCCCTATTGAAACAGCTTGCGTAATTGGCAAAAAGATCATTCAACTAGAAATGCCTCGACCAGGGTCGAGGCATTTAGATATCGGAGGAGCTTAAAAGCTGTTTTCACACAGCCTCAACAGCGGCCTTTTTTGTGCTCAGAATCTATTTTTATTTGTCATCAAAATCAATCAAAACGGATGAATCCGTAAGGTCCATCAAACGATTAATATTTATTTTTGTTTTCCTGGTAAAGAGGTTCGGCATAAAGCATGGCTTCCTGTAACTGTCGTTTTCTGTTTCCATAAGTGGGATGGGAGCTAAGAAAGCTGTTTTTAAGGCCTTTGCCTAAAATCTTGTCTGCATTTTCCCAGACAGAAATCGCATTTTTCGGGTCATAACCTGCCTTCGCCATAAGCAGTAAACCAATATGATCAGCTTCAAATTCTTGTGCACGACCATAAGATAATACAAAAGCGCCTGCACCGATTGTATTGGCTGTATTAGCAACAGTGTCGCCAACCGCATCAACACCAGTAGCGATGCTTGCGGCAGTGCCTAATAAAATCGAACCCAGTGCCACAGCTGTACCACGATTTCTTTCTGTATCATCTTCACTATGTTGGCCGAGAATGTGTGATACTTCATGCGCCATGATTACAGCAAGTTCTTCATCTTTGGGTAAGGCATCCAGCAAAGCTTTGTAAACTACAATTGTGTTGCTATTGATGGCAAACGCATTTTTGACATCGCCTGCATCAGCGATATAGACAGGGAAATCTGGTCCAGTCAGTCCAGCAGCTTTAGATAAACGTTTAACCATTTTTTTGACACGCTGATAATCAGGGCCCGACTGATATAGTTTTAGATCGTTTTGCTCGGCATATTCTTCGAGCAAGGCTTTGGTTTGTGATGTTTTCGACTGCGTCACCGGTGGTGCTGGAGGGATAACTCCGGGCTGAAAATTTTTAGTCGTACTTGAACAGGCGGCAAGATTCAATACAAGTATCGAACTAATGATTAATTTAGATATTGATCGCATCATTTTCTCCATACTATTTTGGGTAGCGTGCATTTTCTTCAACTACATTTAAATCCATGTGATTACGCATGTAGCGTTCTGAGGCCTTTTGCAAAGGTTGGTAGTCCCAGGGATAATAATCACCATTGCGCAAAGCCTCGTAAACAACCCAGCGTCTGGCTTGTGATTCTCTGACTTGAGCATCAAATTCTTGCATATTCCAGCGCTGATCGGCAATTTCTTTTAATTCAGCTAGCTTAGCATCTGTACCTGAATATTTAGCTAAATTATTTAATTCATGCGGATCATCATCCAGATTAAACAATTGTGGGGGGTCCAGTTCGCATTGCACGTATTTCCAGTTATCTTTTACGACTCCGGTTAGAGGAGCATAAGACGCTTCCGCCGCATATTCCATTAACACCGGTGAGTTTCTTTGTTCGCCGTTAGCCAATTCCAGAATACTTTCTCCATCAGTCCAGGGCAAAACTTCTGATAAATCTACTCTGGCTAAATCGGCCAATGTTGGTGTAATGTCGATGGTGGAAACAGGTGTGTTAACACTGCCGACATTCATGTTTGGTGAGCTGATCATTAATGGAACACGCGACGAACCTTCAAAAAACGTCATCTTGAACCACAACCCACGCTCACCGATCATGTCACCGTGGTCGGAAGTAAACACGATAATGGTATCTTGTTCTTGATCGGTATTTTTCAGTGCCTCCATAACATCACCGATTTTGTCATCCAGGTAAGAAATATTTGCAAAATAAGCACGACGTGAGTCCTTAATATTTTGCTCAGTAATGTCATAACTGCGCCAGTCATTAGCGTCAAAAATACGTTTTGAATGAGCGTCTTGATTTTCGTAACCTAAATTACTGACTTCAGGTAGCAAATGTTCACAGTTTTCATATAAATCCCAATACTTTTTCCGTGACACATAGGGATCGTGTGGATGAGTAAAGCTGACCGTTAAACACCAAGGACGATTATCATTACCTCTCGCCAGGTCATAAACTTTGCGGGTGGCGTTATAAGCAACTTCATCATCGTACTCAAGTTGATTAGAAATTTCCGCAACACCGGCTCCAGTTACGCTACTCATGTTGTGATACCACCATTCAATACGCTCCCCGGGTTTACGGTAATCGGGTGTCCAGCCAAAATCAGCGGGATAAATATCGGTGGTTAAGCGTTGTTCAAATCCATGTAGTTGATCCGGGCCTACAAAGTGCATTTTTCCTGATAAACAGGTGTGATATCCTGCACGACGCTGGTGATGAGCATAAGTCGGAATGGCTGAAGCAAATTCAGCTGCATTGTCATAAACGCGAGTTCGCGAAGGTAGTTGACCAGACATAAAGCTAGCCCGTCCAGGTGCACATAATGGAGATGCAGTGTAAGTTCTTGAAAAACGTGTTGATTTTTGCGCAAGGGCCTTTAGGTTTGGTGCGTGTAACCAATTAGCCGGACCATCAGGAAATAAGGTTCCGTTTAATTGGTCCACCATGAAAATAAGAATATTAGGTCGTTGTTTAGTTGTTGCCATCTCGTGCTCTCATAACAATATCAGCCGAGTATATTTCAAGAACTAGGCTCAACAAAGCCTGAATTATTTAACTCATTCTAAATTATGGTTAAAATCCGTTAACGACAAAAACGGATAGAAAATCATGAAAATATTGGCCTTTGCAGCAAGCAGTAGTACTAAATCAATCAATAAAAAATTAGTCACTTATGCAGCCAGTCTGGTGGGCGGGGCGGAAGTCGAAATCTTAGATTTAAATGATTATGAAATGCCCTTATTCAGTCAGGATAGAGAAGAAGAATTAGGTCATCCTCAGTTAGCGCAAGATTTCCGTGCCAAAATCGGGGATGCTGATGCGGTAATGATTTCATTCGCAGAGCATAATGGTTCTTACTCAGCGGCCTACAAAAATCTGTTCGATTGGTGCTCACGAATTAATGCCAAGGTTTATCAAGGTAAACCCATGGTGTTGTTATCCACATCTCCTGGGCCTGGAGGGGCGGGTAGTGTGTTAGCAGCCGCGACTAATTCAATGCAATTTTTTGACGGTGAAGTTAAGGCAACATTATCAGTGCCTAGTTTTCATAACAATTTTGATGTCGAAAAAGGCATACTAAGTGATGCTGAACTTGATACCAAATTACGTGAGGCTGTAGCTACACTTTCTAGTTAAAGCATTAGAGATCGTACTGATCATGCTATTCTGACTCAATGGATACACTAAAAGCCCCTCTATCCGCTGCAGAAATAAAACTCGCAGTTCAAATTGTTAAGAAATATGCGGGTTTAGATTCTAGCTCGTGGTTCGAAACTGTTACCTTGGATGAATCCGGGCAATTCCCTAAACAACGCTGCGCCTATGTATGTTGTTATGAGCCTAGCTCAAATCGAACTTTGCGTGGTTTGGTTAATTTCTCTGACGAACAGTTACATGACTGGCGTCACGAACCTGGTGTGCAAGCAAGAATTGTCCCTGACGAATTTGCACTAGCTTGTAAACTTGCCCGTAATGACCCTGAATTTCTTGCGGCATTAAAATTACGTGGTTTAGATAGTGCTAAAAATGTCCTAATTGAAAGTTGGTCAGCGGGGAATTTCGGCGCAACAGAAGAAAACGAAAAGCGTCTTGCTTTCGGCCATTGCTGGCTTAAAAATGACGCGGGAGATAACCCTTACGCGAGACCGATCGCTGGTTTACATCCAGTATTTGACTTAAGCGAAAGAAAAATCATTCGTATCGAAGATTTTGGTGTAGTACCAATTCCGGCTGATCCTGGGCCGATCCGGCGCGCTAAAAAACGGCAAGATTTAAAACCAATCGATATAACCCAACCAGAAGGTCCCAGTTTTGTGGTGGATAGCTATCACGTGAAATGGCATGACTGGGAGGTGCAAGTAGGCTTTTCTCAACGGGATGGGCTGGTTTTATATGATATCGGTTACCGTGATAAAGGTGAGCTGCGCACGATTATGAAGCGAGCTTCAATGGCCGAAATGGTAGTGCCCTATGGTGATCCACGTGGTGCCAACTTTAGACGAAATGCGTTTGACACGGGTGAGTATGGGGTAGGGGTTTCGTTGGATTCACTGCGCTTAGGCTGTGATTGTTTAGGGCATATCCATTATTTTGATCTGACTAGTCATGACTGGCATGGCAACCCCGTTGAGATCAAAAATGCAGTATGCATGCACGAGGAAGACTTTGGTACTTTGTGGAAGTATTCAGTGCCTTCAGCGAATCAATCTACAGTTACACGGTCACGAAGGTTAGTTATATCTTCGGTCGCTACTATCGGAAACTATGTCTACGGTTTCTTTTGGTATTTTTATTTAGATGGAACCATAGGTGTAGAGATAAAAGCAACGGGTATACCTTTCCCATCTGCCATTGAAAATGGTGTGGTAAGTGAATTTGGTACTGAAGTAGGTAGGGGCACTGAATCACATGTGCACCAGCACGTGTTTAGTTTTCGGTTTGACATGGCGATAGATGGCGACAAAAACACCGCCAGTGAAGTTAATTTCAGTTCTGCGCCCATTTCAAGCAATAACCCACATGGTAACGCCATTGTTACCAAAGAAACGCTGTTTAAGAATGAACTATCGGCGCAGCGGGAAATAAATGCACGCAGCTCTCGATATTGGAGAGTTAGCAATCAAGACAAGCTAAACGCGTACGGTAAACCAGTAGCATACAAGCTAATCCCTGGCGTCAATACCTTTCCCTATCAACACCCTGATTCTTCGGTAGGTAAACGTGCCGGATTTATGTATAAGCATTTTTGGGTCAGCCAAGGACACTCAAATGAGTTATACCCAGCAGGTTGGTTTCCTAATCAGCATGCTGGTGGCAATGGTTTGCCTAGATGGACGCAAGCCGACCGGAATATCGAGCAAGACGATATCGTTGTCTGGTACACGCTAAATTACCATCACTTACCCAGACCAGAAGATTGGCCTGTACAACCGGTGGTTTATGCTGATTTTCATTGGATGCCTGATGGGTTTTTCGATGAAAACCCAACCATGGATGTGCCGTCTAATTAATTTGAATTATCACGTCCTTGTGACCAATTAATCCCTAAACGCCAAATTAGCTGATCGAATCGATCCTGGCCGTAAAACGCTTCGTTCTTGTAAACGTAACAAGGCACTCCCCAATGGCCGGCACTGAACATTTTTTCCTGGTTAGCAGCAAAAATGGCATCATAAGTGTGTTTGTTATTTTTCATGTGTTCAACAAGTTGTGGGTATTCAATCCCCGTTCGTTCAACAGCTAGTTGAAAATGGTTATCCAGATGCCAGTTTTTGGTTTTTCCATCCCAAATTAACCGAGCAACCTGATCTAAAAATGCCCAGCCTTGTCCCAGTTCATTGGCGGCTTGAGTTAAATAGTTGAGTTTGTCGATACGAGGTTGTTCAGCAGCAGCAACCCATTTTGAGCCGGTTTTAAATTCAACTGGATAAGGATTCGCTTCACCGAAATCCAGTCCCAGAAATTCGGCAGTACGCCGCACATCATGATTAAAATAGTCAATTTCCAGTTGACCTCGGTCAGCAAAAGTGTCAGCAATACGTAAGACGCCGGGCAGAACGACATTCAATCGAACTTCGACACCATCATATTTGTTTAATTTAATCAACCGATCAAGTGTGAAATAACAATAAGGGCTTTGATGTGACCAGAAGAAGTCAACAATCTTCATTTTTGAATTCCGCTAATATCATTTAAAGGTTTTAATACAACTGCAATATTTTGATGTTATGCTTGAGACTGTTGTAAATATATAGCTAAACGCTTTTTATGGCATCCAAAAACAAGTTATTAACAACCATCAGTTCTAAGCCTCAATCTGCCCGTAAAGTTTTTATTCTCGATACCAACATCCTACTTGTCGATCCCTACGCAATCGATACTTTTGAGGATAATGTCGTTGTCGTCAGTATGACGGTGATGGAGGAGTTAGATGGACTCAAAAAACGCAGTAATACTGAATATGAAGCCCGGCAGGCGATTAATGCTATCCTGGAATTGACTACATCTAAAAAACCGGGACGGCAAATTCAACTACGTAACGGTGGTTATTTTATCCTTGATAGTACTGAGCCGAAGGCTAAAGATTTAAATGACTATCAACTCAACCTGGAAAAACCGGATAATAAAATCATCGCTACTGCATTGCGTTATCGTCAAGATGAAAACTATCCTGATCGGGTTGTCATTGTTAGCAATGATTCGGCAGTAAGGATCAAGGCGCATGCAATCGGTCTTGCTTCAGAAGAATATACAGCGGCTAATTTCAGCAATGGTGTTGATAATCTTTATCAAGCGCCAACTGAGGTTATTTTGACTGAGCAGCAAACTAATGACTGGGTTAAGGGGAAGCCTATTGACCATGAAGGAATTTCGGATCAACCTGTATTAGTGTCCCTAGGCAAAAGCCAATGGTCATCTGGGCATGTCAAAGATGATGTAATCAAACCTTATGGTGCATTAATCAGTGAGTTGGTGCAGCCTTTGAATGCCCAACAGGAATTAGCCTTGCAAGTTGCTTTTGATGAACGTAATAAAATTGTAGCACTCACAGGGCAAGCCGGTACTGGAAAAACGATATTGGCTTTAGCTGTGGCGATAGAAGATAAGCTGCTAAAAAATCATCCGGGCAAAGTTTATGTATTCAGACCTAATGATCAACTTGCCGACGATATCGGTTTTTTACCTGGTAATCTGGATGAAAAATTTAATCCTTACAAACGCGCCATTCGCGATGTCTATGAAGTCTTGCAACAATCTGGTGCCCGGTTAAAAAAATCGAAAAAACTTCAGGACTTCGATTCACTTACCAATGATGCTGGAGGTGGAAAAATGCCAATTCTGCCGATTAACTTTATACGCGGCAGTACTTTGCATAATGCCTATATTATTATCGATGAGGCTCAAAACTTTACTGCACATCAAATGAAAACCTTATTGACCAGAGCAGGGCGAAATGCCAGAGTCATTATTACCGGCGACCCCGATCAAATTGATAACCGTTTTTTAACTAAGCGTTCCTGTGGACTCACACACGTTATTGGCAAAATGCGTGGCAATCCAATTTTTGCCCACGTCAATCTGACTCAAGGAGAACGTTCAGAAATAGCTACAGTAGCTGCTGAATTACTCTAGCGAGTTGCTATAGATGGTTGGTGTTAGGTAGCGAATAAAATCAAGCGGCTAAACTTTGTTTATGTAATATTCAGTTGCAAATAATTTAGAGCAAACAGCCACTATGATTGTTACACCGATTACACCTCGCGTCTCGGAAACCGATGGCGCGGGGCATATCAATAATTGTTTTGTGCCTATCTGGTTCGAGGCCGGACGCCGAGAAATATTTAAAGTACTGAACCCAAGTCTTGATTTTAAGCAGTGGCGTGCCGTGTTGGTAAATATGAATATCGATTATGAAGCTCAAATCTTTTATGCAGATGAGGTCGAAGTGCATACGTGGATCGAAAAGATTGGCACTAAGAGTTTTACAGTTGGTGAGGAAGTTTGGCAATCGGGTAATCGCTGTGCGTTTGGACAAAGTATCTATGTATATTTTGACCATGACACCCAAAAATCAGCAACGATTCCTTCCCATCTGGTTACGCAATTTGATAGATTCAGACGAGGTAATTAGATGAATCTCATCACAGTATTTCAAGGCCCGAGTTCGATAGTTTTTCGTGTTTGGCTGACCTATATTGCAAATCGAATTAAGTGATATGGTCTGTTTGGAGCTGATTTGCGATAGAGTGTATGTCCATCATTGAAAGTCAATTTATGGGAGATGTCTGGCCTGATCTGTTGCCAGGGAAGCTTGATGCAGATTATGGCAGTGTTAGCCTGGTACCAACCGGTGATTTTGAAGTCCGAAGTTTGCATACATTCAAACTGGTTTATACGGTTGGTGAATATGGCTTGGATGATACGGGTGCTATTAAAATTGTTCATCGTTGGACGGATGATGGCGGCAGAATTCAGTTCGATGATCCACAAGGCATAAATTATGTCACTGCGAAGGCTTCCAACGGTGTAAAGCTTCATCTTTATGCTGAACCTTACCCACATCAACGCCCTTGGTATAACGGTTTGAGAGTCACCGTCGAAAAAGGTTTCATGCGTCCAGGTGATACCATAACCATCGTCTATGGTGATCGATCTGAAGGTTCGCCGGGTTATCGTTTACAGACGTTTTGTGAATCTACATATGAGTTCAAAGTTTTAGTCGATCCATGCGCAACAAGCTGTTTTTTCCCAATCGATTCAAAGGCTATTCGTATTGTAGCGGGTCAGCCTGAAAAATATGTATTAGTAGCACCGACATTGCGTCGTCCCGGTGAAATATTTTCATTAGGTTTAAGAGTAGAAGATTGTTGGGGTAATGCAACGCATCAATTTAAGGGTGAATTACTCTTAAGCGCGTCAACGAATGTTAATGGCTTGCCTGAAACAATGATTTGTGACAATGAATCACGCGCTATAACTATTGAAAACTTAAGTGTTGAGTATGAAAATCTTGTTGAGTTTTTTCTGCATGATAAACAAGGTAACTTATTGTGCTCATCCAATCCTTTGCTCATAAAGAAGGGTGAAACGTTGGCTTTTTGGGGCGATCTGCATGGTCAAAGTGGCGAAACGGTTGGCATTAACCCGTTAAAAGAGTATTTCGAATTTGCGCGTGATATCGCTTTTCTTGATGTAACCAGTCACCAAGCCAATGATTTCCATATTAAGTCCGAGTTTTGGCAGCAAATTAATTCGCTTTCAAATGAGTTCAATGTTGATCAAAAGTTCATTGTTTTCCCCGGTTATGAATGGTCCGGCAATACACCCGTTGGTGGAGATCACAATGTGTTTTATCGGCTGGAGGGGCGTCCGATATATCGTTCTTCACACGCATTGTTAACTGATCGCTCTGATATCGATAGTGATGCGCCTACGATTCGACATTTATTTAAAAAACTCGACGACGAAGATTGTATCGTTTATGCACATGTCGGTGGGCGTCCGGCAGATATTGCATATGCTGATGCGCCAAAATTGCGCACTGCTGTTGAGGTTCATTCTGATTGGGGAACTTTTGAATGGATAATGTTTGACGCATTTAAATTGGGGTATCGCGTTGGTTTGGTTTGCAACAGTGATGGGCACAAAGGTGCCCCAGGTGCTAATCATCCAGGTGCATCTGAATTTGGTGCCTATAGTGGCTTGACCTGTTTCCTGACAAACAAACTTACTCGCGATTCGATTTTCGAATGCCTACGACGTCGGCATCACTACGGCACTACAGGTTGCCGCATGTACATCAGCATTAAAGCTCAAGCTGATAACGGCTTTAAGCTTTATAGGCGTGATCCACGATATCATGATGTAGCACCGGCACTGACTTCAGAAATAATGATGGGTGACATAGCAGCGGTTGAGGATAACGGGATTAATTTGAAAATTAACGTTCATGCACATTCACCCATCGAACGGATAGATATTCTCAATGGTGACAAGATAGTTACAAGCTTGCGGACATATGACAGTAATGATTTGGGCCACAGAATCAAAGTGATTTGGCAAGGCGCTGAATATAAAGGACGCGGCAGACAAACCAACTGGCTTGGACAGATAAAAACATCTGATGCCACGATTAACCAGATGGAAAAGATTAATGCCTGGAATCATGAACGTAATTTTGAGCTTAAAGATAGAAATGCGGTTTATTTCGATGCCATCACCACTGGGAATCTGGGTGGCTGCGATCTCTGGTTATCAAGCGATAAGGGATCTTTGGAAATCGAAACAACACTGATTAAAGCAAAATTTGATTTGGCCGAAATAAGTTTGGACGATCTGGTTCTTGATGCAGGTGGGCTTGATCGAAAAATTCGAATTTTTCGTTTGCCAGAAGAATTAGACCAGTGTTCATTCACTGAGACAATTCCTATTGAACTTAATGATATTGGTGATAACCCAATCTGGATACGAGTTACAACTGTAGATGGTTTTAACGCCTGGTCGAGTCCAATGTATTTGTTTTCAGAATAACTGGAATTAGAAAAATGAACCAGCCAAATATTTTATTTATTCAAGTAGACCAGCTTACTACATCTTCATTAAAGATGTATGGCGATAAGATCTGCAAAGCCCCGAATCTTGAGGCTTTGGCAGAAAACGGTATAGTCTTTGAATCAGCATATTGTAATTTTCCACTGTGCGCACCTTCACGTTTTTCTATGGCGACAGGGCAGCTGTGTTCGAAAATTGGTGCTTATGATAACGCTGCGGAAATGCCTGCCAGCGTACCAACCTATGCTCATTATTTACGCAATCTGGGTTACCAAACCGCTTTGTCAGGAAAAATGCATTTTATTGGTCCGGATCAGTATCATGGCTTCGAAAGACGATTGACTGCTGACCTATATCCTGCTGATTTTAGTTGGGTGCCTAACTGGGGTGATGAAGGCAAACGTGATACCAATGACTCACGCGGGGTACTGATCTCTGGTGTTTGTGAACGCAGTGTGCAGATTGATTTTGATGAAAACGTGACTCAGATGGCGATTCAACATCTGCATGACTTGGCTCATTCAGATGATGACAGGCCATTTTTTCTGCAAGTGTCATACACACATCCGCACGAGCCTTATTTGTGCAAAAAAGAATTTTGGGATATGTATGAGCATGAAAATATTCCTTTGCCAACCACAGGTGCTATGTCGGAATCTGAGCACGATGCACACTCAGTACGCCTGCTGAAAGATTTTTCCATGCTCGATGTTGAGTTCAAAGATGAAGACATCTTAAGAGCTAAGCAAGCGTATTATGGATCGATCAGCTACATTGATCTGATGATCGGAAAGATTCTTGATATGCTAAGGATAATTAATAAAGACAAAAATACAGTTATTGTTTTTACTTCTGATCACGGTGAAATGTTGGGTGAGCGTGGCATGTGGTTCAAAAAACATTTCTTTGAGCAAGCTATGCGAATTCCTTTGCTTATGTATGTACCTTGGATTAAGCCGCAGCGAATTTTAGAATTGGTTTCACTAGTTGATTTATTGCCCACTTTTAATGGTCTTGCTACCGGTAAAAACTGGCAATCTGATTCCGAGTCACTGGAAGGCACTGACCTTACAGCATTATTTAATCAAAAAGAGTCCACTCCGACACGTAGTGTTTATGCTGAATATCTCGCCGAGGCAACACCGGTGCCTATCTTTATGATACGGCGCGGCCAATACAAATTTATTTCTTCCTCTCATGATCCTGATTTGTTGTTTGACCTGCAAGCAGATCCAACTGAATTGAACAATCTTGCCTTAAATTCAGACTATCGAAATCTTGTAAACGAGTTCGAATCCGAAGTTAAACAAAAATGGAATGAGCCGGAGTTAACAAAGCAAATTATCCTCAGTCAAAAACGGCGTCAGTTGATTAAAAAAGCACAAAACCAAGGAGCACCGATGCGCTGGAATCATGGTGAAAGTCCCAACGAAAAAGTTCCCTGGTATCGAGGCGAAGGCTCCTACAACGATTGGGCGTTTGATTATTCATGAAACACTGTATTTCTTAGGTACCTGTGAGAAATTTTTTCCCGCACTGTTGCGGGATCTCACGATGTTTGTTTGAACACTTCTATCATCATACCGGACTTGATCCGGCTCCTTTAAGTCCATAATTGAATGCTGGTCTCGATCCGGTATCTAGTAGCTCTTCTTATTACTCAGCATGCGAAGTTACGAAGTTGCTAGGGATGTCACAGTGGAACACAGTCCGTAACAGGCTGACAGATCGGTGATGCAGCGGGGCGCCCGTTTCAGCGTGCATCCTGAATCGAAATATAGACCTTTGAAATGATAGGGTAATTAGAAACGTCGTTGGATTCACCCATTGGGCACTACGCCCGCCTGTGCGGGAATGACGGTATAGTAATGGAGATTCCTCCACTCGTCAGGGTCAGGTCTATATTGTTCAGGCCCATCATAATAAGGATGTTTGACAAGCCCGTTGCAGCGTACTATCTGAAAAAGAAACCCAACTTCTGAACTGATAAAATCGTTAGAAAAGCCGTTGGTCGGAATAACAGAGAATGAGGTTTCCATGACTCGTTCCTCTTTTAGAATGATAGTAAGTGGATTATCTTCAGTAAGTGAACGAACCCTAAATATTACTACCCTGACTGGTTGCACCACTTTTGGGTAAATCCTCTTCACTCAAGATTATGTCTTTATAAGTACCACCAGCAGGAATCATTGGGTAGACATTTTCTTCACGTTCTACAATTAGATCAAGCAGATAAGGCTCGTTTGGATCGGTGAGCATTCGTTCATAGGCAGCTGCAAGTTCTTCTTTCCTAGTTACCCGTTCGGCTTTAACGCCATAACCTTCCGCGATTTTCAGGAAGTTAGGATAAATATTTGAACCATCTTTAGCTTTAACATTCATGGGGTCTGATAAATCTGAGCTGGAACGATGTTTATCGTAAATCATGTCCTGCCACTGGCGCACCATGCCTAACCACTGATTGTTAATCACCACAACTTTTGCTCCGATACCAAAACGGTGGCAAGTAGCTAGCTCGTGAATGGTCATGTTTAAAGAACCGTCGCCGTCGATGTCAATGACCATGCTCTGAGGAGAAGCGATTTTGGCACCGATCGCGGCGGGCAAGCCGTAGCCCATCGTACCAAAACCCGAACTGCTCAAAAACGAACGTGGTCGCTGACTGTGATAATGTTGCATCGCCCACATTTGATGCTGCCCGACACCAAGCGTGATTATGGCATTGCCTGCGGTCATTTTGCTAAGCAAATCAATCGCAAACTGCGGGCTGAGTTTGTCTTTATCAGGGATGGTAAAGGGATAGTCTGCTCTTAAACGATGCAAGTAATTCAACCAATCATTTGTATTGCTAGCCTTTGCATGTTCAAGCAATTGTTCTAGCGCGATTTTTACATCAGCACAAATTGGCAGCGTCACGGATTTGTTTTTGTTCAGTTCATTGCGGTCAACATCAATATGAATAATTTTTCCTTTGGGAATAAATGCATCGACCTTACCGGTGACACGATCATCAAAGCGGACTCCCAGGGCGATGACCAGGTCTGCTTCATTAATTGCTACATTGGCATATTTGCTGCCATGCATACCCAAGATATGCAGTGAAAGCGGATGATCCGGCGGGGCAATCCCATGGCCCATAATTGTGTTGGTAATCGGACATTGCAATTTCTCAGCCAGTTGTAATAGTGTGTCCGTACAATCAGCTGAGACTATGCCTCCTCCAGCATAAATAACAGGGCGGCTGGATTCATGAATCATGTCACAGGCTGTATCGAGTTGATTCTCGGTCAGACCACCGATACTAGCTTGGGGTTGCTCAATGACTGCAGGAATTCGTGGAGGGGTATAATTGCCCTCGGGGTCACGTGGATAATGTTGCTGAATATCTTTAGGAATGTCTATTAGCACCGGACCGGGCCGGTTGCCACATGCTAACGCAAAAGCCTCGCGCACTATTTCTGGGATTTCAGTAACCTTATCGACCAGATAATTTTTCTTGGTAATGGGTTTGGTAATGCCGACAATATCAACTTCCTGAAATGCATTCTTACCGAGCAAATGCGATGGTACATTGCCAGTGATGGCAACTATGGGGGTGGAATCACTGTTAGCGTCTGCGATGCCTGTCACTAGGTTGGTGGCGCCAGGGCCCGATGTCGCCAGACAAACACCGGCCTTTCCGGTTACTCTCGCATAACCTTGGGCAGCATGAACCGCGCCTTGCTCGTGTTCGGTACGAATGCATTGGATATCGAATTCACGCAGTACATCAAATATTTCCAGATTTGCACCGCCAGGATAGCCGAACAAAACGTCAACCCCTTCAGCTTGCAATGATTTTGCTAGCAATTGCGCGCCTCGCAGTGCATTACTACGCTGCTCAGGCTTGATATCGTTTAAGCTGCCCCCTGATACGGTGCCCACATTTTGATAAGTAACATTATCTTCGATGTGTTGATTGGCACCGCTCATTTCGATTCCTCTTACATACGATTAGCAATTAGCCCAGTACTGAAAAACTGCTTTCTTCATTGATGACACGTTTTCTGGAATAAAAGCCGGTGTTAAAACTGCGATTCAAATAGGGCAGATTAAACTGCAATGGATCGTTGTCCTGATCGTTGCCGTTTTCACAGTATTCAACCAGTTCAGCCATTAGTTTACCGGCAATGGGGGCGTTTTTGTATTGATTGCCACTGCTACCGCATGCCATGTAAAAACCCGGGAGTTGTGATTTGTCGTAGATCGGAATCCAGTCATCGGAAACGTCGTAGAGATCAACCACGCCCTTGAGTCGGCTTGGTATCCCTACAGATGGAACTCGCTGCGCATAACGCATCGCCTGGGTCTGCCATTGGTCGGTAAACTCGCGATTATAATCAGTGTCATCTTCAACCCAGGTGTGATCATCACAAGGCGGGTCTTCTGAACCGATCAAAATGTGATTGCCCTTTTCCGGGCGCATATAACAGGAGATATCACTGTCAGAGACCACAATACCGACACCGTCAGCAAACATGTTTTCGGGTTGAGGCAAATGAACAACCTCCTGGCGCAGTGCACGAGTTTTTATGTTCATGTCATCCAGAACACCTGCCATTGCATTGATTTGTGCTGAAGCCGGTCCCCCAACATTGATGACAACAGGTGCTGAAATTTCTTCACCATCTGAAAGTTTAACACCAGTCACTCGTCCATCAGGTTGCAGGATTTCAACCACCGTTCGATTGAACAAAAATTCTGCGCCTTTATTTTCGGCAGCTCGCTGCAGGTTGTGACTCGACAATGCCGGGTCGTTGACGTAACCAGCAGTCGGGAAGAATACACCGCCGTTAATTTCACCGCCTGTGGTTTTTCCAAAAGCGGGGTCATTCATTGTCTTTGCCGGTGAGAAAGAACGCATGTCAATGCCGGGAATACATTCTCTTACTCGATCCATGTTCCAATGCTCGTAGGGAATGCCAATTTGATCACAATTGTTAATGTGCGATTCTAGATAGCCATTGTGTTCTGTTTTCATGACTAAGCAACCGACATTGTGATAATCAATCAGACCACGCTCGTCGGTGAATTCAAGATAATCGGCCCAGTCACGCCAGTAATGAAAACCCTCATAAGCGAATTCGGTGCCTTCAAGCGTAGAATAGTGCACTCGAATGATTGCGCATGACCCTGATGTCGAGCCGTGACCGGCTTCACCGTTACGGTCAATGGATAAGGTTTTCCAGCCTTTTTTGGCCATTTCAAATGCAGTGGCTGTGCCGATAACACCTGCACCAATTATGATTGCATCATAGCTTTTACTCATGATTAACTCCTATTAACCCTGTTTCTATTAACTCGTTACCATTAACTGACTGGCGGCGCACCGCCTTGTTGTGTTCGTTTTTCAATATAAGCATCCAGTTCCTCGATCATGGATTCATCGACTTTCGGTGCTTCAAATTCGTTTAACATTTTTTTCCATATAGTGGTTGCGCGCTCTGTTGTTGTTTTTGAACCGGCTTCGGTCCAGTTACCAAAATTCGACCAATCGGCAACCAATGGCTCATAAAACGCAGTCTTGTAGCGTTGCATGGTGTGCTCAGTAGAGAAAAAGTGTCCGCCAGGCTGAACGTCTTTAATTGCTTCAAAACCGATTTCTTCTGCACTTCCAGCTGTCGGTGAACATAACTCAGCGATGCCTTGCACCACTTCCATATCACAAATAAATTTCTCAAATGAAATGGTCAGTCCTCCTTCCAGCCAACCCGCGGTATGAATGGGTGTGGTTGCGCCGGCCAGTACAGCACCCCAGATGCCCATTTGATTTTCATTTGCGCCCTGTGCATCGCAAACATTAGAAGCACTACCTGCACCTGCACGCCAGGGCAGGCCAATATGGCGAGCCAATTGCCCTGAGCCTAGAGTAGCTTTTACATGTTCCGGTGTGCCAAAAGCGGGAGCGCCTGATTTCATATCAACATTGGAGCTGAAATTACCATACATCACTGGGCTGCCCGGATTTGCAATTTGCGCTAATGCAATACCTGCTAAGGATTCAGAATGTTGCAATGTGATTGCACCTGAAACTGTTATTGGTGCCATAGCGCCGGATAAGCAAAAGGGAGTGATAATTAAAAGTTGTCCCCAACGGGCAAAATCGATAATACCCTGAGCCATAGGAATATCCAGTTGACGCGGTGAGTTGGTGTTAATTATCGTGTAACAATATACGTTCTGTTTAAATTCCTCCACGTCCACACCACGTGCAATCTGGAACATCTCAAAGGCCTGTTCGGCTTGTGGTGTGCCTCTGGAATATAAAAATGGAAATTTTTCAGATAAAACTATCTGCGCACGTGTAGTTGCGTAATGGCGCAGGTGTGTTGGAATGTCTTGTGATTCTGTAAAAGGTACATTCAGATGTAAAGCATCAAAACACTGTGTAAGGCGGAGGAAATCCTCAAAGTCCTTTTGAGTGCCGGCTCGACGTCCATGTTCACAATCAGTTACGTTAGGTGTGCCAGCACCTGCACCGAACATCAAAGCACCTAATTCCAGAGTGAAGTTTCGTTTTTCGGTTCCTGCAATCACAGGGATTGATTTAGGGGCAGTGGTCAACGCTTGAGTAACAATGTCTCGTCCGATGCGAACCATTTGTGATTCTTCATCAACAATTGCCCCCGCCTTTTTGTATAACTCGATGGCTTCCGGTAACAATACTTTTATGCCTAATTCTTCAAGCACCCGCAAAGCAGTATCGTGAATCGCAGCGATTTCGTCGTCTGAAAAAACGGTTTGCGGGGTAAACGGATTACGAAGCAGGCGATAATTTTTTTGCCTTGCAGGAGATTCGGTACTATCCTGATGACTTATTCGACCGCGTCTGCGTCTTGCCTGATCAACCATCTAGATCTCCTCTATTCATAGTAGTTGTTGAAACGCCTGAGTAAATTATTTTCCTGGCCTGCTGAACTTGTTTTCTAGTGGGTTTTACACCGGTAAATGAAACAATGTAAGGTTCGAAATAAGAAAATCGGGTATCAAACGATTCTTGAATTTCGAGTGCGTAATAACCGATTTGCATAAAGTACAGCACCCTGGCTCGAATAAAAGCTTCCTTTTGGGGATAACCATGTTGAATGAACATGTTTTTAATTGCATCTAATCGTTTATCGTCTTCATCATCAACTAACTGATTAATGGCTTTATCTTGATGAGCCCAGGCGCGAATGGCAGCATCCAAGCGTGGATTGAAGCTTTTAACGTCCATCCAGCAACTGAACACATTGGCAATCGATTCGACGATACTTGAAGCGGGCTTGAGCGCTTGTTCAATCAGACCCAGCGTGTTGGTTTCACACCATATACTAATCAGCTCATCTAAAAGAACCTGTCTATCTTCAAAATACCAATAGAAGCTGGCCCGTGAAACACCAAGTTTTTTTGCCAGAATCATCACTTTGGTCTGTTCAATGCCTTCCTCAATCAACGTGTTCAAGGCGACTTGTACCCAATCTTCACGGGTCACTTTTGTTTGCGGTCGGGGTTGTAACTTGTGAACGTTTTTAGCCATGGATTAAATGTAAATCATCTAGACACATATGTCTAGATTATGTATGATTCAACTTTACTTTGCAAAGTCATTCACCCTTCCCGGTGAAAAAGAGGAGCTAACATGAAATCACATTATCAAGTAGTGGTCATCGGCGGCGGTGTGGTCGGTGCTTCAGTTATATATCATTTGGCAAAATACGGTTGGACAGACGTTTGCATTATTGAGCGCAATGTCTTAACTGCAGGATCGTCCTGGCATGCTGCTGGTGGTATACATGCCTTAAACGCAGATCCAAACATGGCTGCACTGCAGGCTTACACCATCGATTTGCTGTCAGAGATTGAAGAGGAAAGTGGCCAGGACATCAACTTACACATGACTGGGGGTATTACCGTGGCCTCAGCACCGGCACGTTGGGAATGGTTACAATCGGCTTATCGCATCTTCCAAACCATCGGCATTGAAGACTGCTATTTAATGACGCCTCAAGAAATAAAAGAAAAATGCCCAATCATGGATACCGAAGGTGTTATAGGCGGCCTATGGGCCGATCGCGAAGGTTACATCGACACCACTGGTACTGTGCACGCTTATGCCAGGGCTGCAAAGAAAAGAGGCGCCGATGTGATTGAACATAACCGGGTGCTTGAGCTGAATCAACGCAGTGACGGATCCTGGGATGTGATCACTGAAAAAGGCAGTGTTCATGCCGAGCACGTTGTTAATGCAGGTGGACTCTGGGCCAAACAGGTCGGTCGAATGGTTGGTCTGGACTTGCCGGTATCACCGCTTGAGCATCACTATTTAGTAACTGAAACCATCCCGGAAGTTGCAGCACTGGATTTTGAAGTGCCAATGACTGTCGATCTGGAAGGCTTCACTTACATGCGCCAGGATCAGCAAGGCATTTTGGTCGGCATCTATGAGATCAATCATAAACATTGGAATGTAGACGGCGCGCCCTGGAATTATGGTATTGAATTGATTCAGGAAGACACCGATCGCATTGAAGATGAATTGACGATGGCCTTCAACCGTTATCCTTGTCTGCAAGAAGTGGGCATTAAAAACTGGGTTAACGGAGCGTTTACATTTTCACCCGATGGTAATCCTCTGGTTGGACCGGTTCGAAGTGTTAAAAATTACTGGTTGGCCTGTGGTGTTATGGCTGGTTTTCTACAGGGTGGTGGTGTCGGTAAGACATTGGCGGAATGGATGATTTATGGTGATACCGAAGCGGATGCCTGGTCCATGGACATCGCCCGTTATGGTGACTTTGCCTCGAATCGTGAATACATCAAACAAACCACCGGTCAATTCTATTCACGTCGTTTTGTAATGACTTATCCAAATGAACAACTGCCGGCAGGTCGGCCACTGAAAAAATCGGCAGCTTATGATGCCATGACTAAAGCCGGCGCTTTGTGGGGATGCAGTTGGGGCTTGGAAGTGCCATTAATGTTTGGCCCTGAAGGTTTTGTTGAGGAACCGACACTCAAACGTTCCAATGCGTTTGAAGTGGTGGCTGAAGAATGTAAAGCCATTCGTGAACAAGTCGGGTTGCTGGATATATCCGGTTTTTCACGTTACCAAGTCAGCGGCGCTGATGCCGAAGCCTGGTTGAATAAAATGATGTCCTCTCGTTTGCCCAAACCTGGACGGGCACGTTTAGCTGTCATGTTATCACCGGAAGGTAAGCTCAAAGGCGATCTAACGTTGTTCAACTGGGGTGACGGAAGTTGGTGGATAATGGGTTCCTATTATTTACGTGAATGGCATATGCGCTGGTTTGAGGATCACATCAGTGAAGATGATGGTGATGTCTCAGTACAAGACATTTCAGATGCAGTAGTGGGCTTTTCGATTTCCGGGCCGAACGCCAGAGGTGTGTTGGCTAAATTGACTCACGAGGATGTCAGCAATGAAGCACTCCCTTTTATGGGTTGCAGAACCATGGATGTCGGATTAATCCGAGCTAAAGTTGGGCGGCTTTCAGTTGTTGGGGAACGTGGCTATGAAATCAATTGTAGTGCGGCCGAACATATTACTCTGCGAGAAATTCTGCTTGAGGCAGGCGCGGAATTTGGCATTCGTGAAGTCGGTTACTATGCCCTGAATTCACTGCGACTGGAAAAGAGCTTCGGGATTTGGTCTATGGAATTCCGTCAAGAATACACGCCGGGTATGACCGCTATGGATCGCTGGATCGATTTCAGTAAAGCAGCATTTCATGGCCGGGAATCTGCTTTGAAAGAGAAAGAGGGTGATACCGCTTCAATGAAACTAGTGACGCTGGAAATTGATTCCAAAGACGCAGACGCCAGTGGTTATGAGCCGATTTGGAAAGACGGCAAACGCATTGGTTACGTGACTTCCGGTGGTTACGGTCATACCATTGGCAAAAGCTTGGCCATGGCATTGGTCGAACCTGACATGGTGACACCTGGAACCGAACTTAGTGTTCACATCGTTGGTGTTGAATGCGGTGCCAGAGTCATTGAGCCTTCACCTTATGATCCAAGAGGTCAAAACATGCGAGGCTAAGTTTTTTAATAGTATAAAAGGCCCGGTTAAACGGGCCTTTTTAGTTTTTTGACTCAAGAAAATTGTGTTTACAGACACATGTCGTATACTTAAAGACGAACATAAAGTTTTTTCTCAAAATAAAATTTCATAATAGAAAAGTTACATTTGACACTATTATTTTGGAAATTATTGGAAATAAGCTTTGATATTGATGTAATTAGGCATAGTCATTTGATAAATGAAATCATTTAACATGGAGTAACGAGATGAGCACGACACAAAACAAAGATTTTTTTAACAAAATACTTAAGGCGGGTAGAAACAAAGAATTATCAAGACGCCAGTTTATGACGCATGCGATGGCAGCAGGTTTAACTATGACCGCTGCATCAACATTGTGGACTGCAAAAGTTTCAGCCCAAACCCCACAAAAAGGCGGTAAATTCAGAGTGGGGGTTCATGATGCAAACACTTCTGATAAAAACGATCCTGGAAGCTATTTAAGTGTTGGGCAAATTCAAACTGCTCATACACACCGAAGTTATTTGACTGAAATCACTGCAGAAAATGGTTTGGGGCCAGATTTGGCGACGAATTGGGAAGCTTCACCGGATGCTAAAATCTGGACATTTGAAATCGCCAAAGAAGCAAGTTTTCATAGCGGCAAGCCGGTAACTTCTAAAGATGTAATCGCATCGATTAATCACCATCGTGGAGAGAATACTACTTCAGCAGCGGCATCATTGATGGCTAATATCACTGATGTGAAGGCTGATGGCGATCATGCCGTAGTAATTGAGCTTGATACTGGTATTGCTGATTTACCTTGGTTTTTCACCGATTATCACATGGCAATGTGTCCAGCAAATGAAGACGGGACAATCGACTGGGAAAGTGGCGATGGTTGCGGGCCTTACAAGATGATAAATTTTGAAGCTGGTGTGCGTATGGATTTTGAGCGCCATGACGGCTGGCATCGTGAGGGAGCTCATTTTGATAGTGTTGAATTCACCGTACTCAATGACCCTAATGCACGTCAGGCAGCATTGATTACCGGCGATATAGATTCGATGACCTCTGTGGACTTAAAAACGTTGGCATTATTGCAGCGTAATTCAGATATTGCCATTGATAACACACCTAGTGGTTCAGCCATTACCATGCCAATGTTCTGTGATTTGGCACCGTTTGATAGTCTCGATGTGAGATTAGCACTTAAACATGCAATTAATCGGGAAGAGATTGTAGAAAGGATCCTGTTTGGCACAGGCATTCCGGGTAATGATTTTCATGTGTCACCTAATATGCCATATTTCCCGGATATTGAGCCGCGTGCATATGATCCAGATAAAGCCAAGTTTCATTTGAAACAAGCAGGTCTTGATTCGCTCACTGTTGATTTATCAGCAGCGGATAGTATCTTCCCAGCGGCACTTGATATGTGTGTGCTATATGCTGAACAAGCCAAAAAAGCCGGTATTAATATTAATACCGTGCGTGAGCCTAATGACGGTTATTGGTCAGATGTTTGGTTGAAAAAACCATTTGTCTTTGCAAAATGGGGTGCACGTGCAACGCCGGATCAGATGTTCACCTTGACTTATAAAGATGATGCGCCTTGGAACGAATCACACTGGCAGAATGAACGTTTCAATGAATTATTATTACAGGCCAAAGCTGAGCTGGATGATAACTTAAGGGCAGATATGTATAGGGAAATGTGTCAATTAGCCCGTGATGACGGTGGTACTATTATTCCAATTTTTGTAAATTTTGTTTGTGCAAGGCGAAGTAATGTCCAACATGGTGAAAGCATCGCAGCTAGTTGGGAGAATGATGGTGCCCGCTCCGCACATCGCTGGTGGTTTTCTTCATAGAAGCAAGCCCAATAATTTTATGAAAGGGCTCGATTTATCGAGTCCTTTTAATTGCGTAGACACAGGATGATTTAGTTTACTTGGCAACTTGATTAATAATACTCAGATGAGTCATTAATCCATCACCTCAAGATTCTAGTAGCCAGGATAGGTAAGGCAGTTTCTATTTACGTTTACCAAATAATTAAGTTATTTGCTAAAGACTATTCGCACCATCTAACACAGTTTTATGTGTAGACATGTCGATATTACTGCCGCTGAGAAGGGCGACGGTTGGCCCAGCGAGTTTTGTCTTATTAGCCAATAAGCTAGCAATGCCGACTGAAGCACCGCCTTCTATGATTTGTTTTTCATTAAAGTAGGTATGGCGGATAGCTTGTGCAATTTCTGCTTCTGAGACTTGCAGAATTTGATCAACATAAGTTTTTACAATATCAAAAGTGAATTTATTGTTTAAACCGATCCCACCACCAGACAACGGAACCAGGACTGACTCAACATCAGGAACTTGCTCCAGGATTTCCAGCTCAAGAGTACCCTGGCCACAGATGATATCCCTATGATCAAATGGAGGTAAATAATTTGCACCACTTTGTTGGCAATACTCAAGTGCTTCTGACTCGGCTTCATCCTGACTAATGCCGGCGATCTTCACCTCAGCACCAAGTTCCGCAATCGTCTTGACTTTGTTATATGGCACTAATGAAGACATATAATAAATGAGTGCTTTAACTTCAGTTTGCTTAGCGGCAAAAGCAATACCACGACTATGGTTACCGGTGGAGACACAAACAACGCCGGCTTGTTTTTGTTGATCACTTAATTGTCCAATCGCATTACTCGCACCACGAATTTTGAAGCTGCTAGTTATTTGTTGGTGTTCTAGTTTTAAATAAATAGGCTGTTTTGTTAATTGTGTCAGTGAAGGAGACTCAGCGACAGGTGTATAGCGAATGTAGTCAGCTAAGCGTTGCCTTGCTGCTTTAATGTCGTCGATAGTAATTGCATTCGTGTTCATGATGATTCGCAGTTTAACTCAAGACTAGATTATTGAGTCATTGACTTTATCAATGACAGTCATCCCGCACCCGCCCGGCATAAAAGTGCAACCGAGGGATCTTCCTATCTTGTTCGGAATTTAAGCCAATTCCAACTGCATTCCAAAACATAAACTGACTTGGCAGTGAGCTATTATGGATCGATAATAAAGCTCATGACCAAGCGTGAAAAACAAATGAAATCCGCTGACATTATTGTGGTTGGCGGTGGTATGGCTGGCATTTCTGCTGCCTCAAGGCTATCAGAACAAGCGGATGTAATTGTGCTAGAAGCTGAGTCACAGCCCGGTTATCACTCAACATCCCGTTCTGCCGCCATGTTTATTCTCAACTATGGTAATCAAGTGTTGCGGGGGTTAAACCAGCATAGTAAGCAATTGTATACCGAACTTGAACAAGTCTTAGGTGAAGGTTCGCTGTTGCATACCAGAGGTGATCTCATGATTGCCGGTGAAAACGAAGTTGAGAAATTTGAACAGTATCTTGGCAATAGTACTGGACTGGACATTATTGATGTCGATGAAGCGCTAGAACTATGTCCGGTACTACGTAAGGACAAAATTTATAAAGCAGCCATTGAGCGGGGCGCGTCGGATATCGATGTCGATGCGTTACTGCAACACTATATTCGTGTGCTCAAAACAAACAACGGACGGATCAAAAATAACGGTAAGGTCGAATCATTAACTCATAAAAATAATCTTTGGCAGGTGAATACATCGAATGGAATATATTCAGCTCCAATCGTGGTCAATGCGGCGGGGGCCTGGGCGGATCTGGTTGCTTCGATGGCGGGACTTGATCCAGTTGGGCTAACCCCCAAGCGACGCTCAGCAGCATTGATTAAGGTGCCAGAGTATAAAAACATTGACCACTGGCCTTTAGTACTCAGTGCATCAGAATCCTGGTATGCCAAACCACAAAGTGGATTGTTGATTGTGTCGCCTGCTGACGAAGATCCGGTTGAACCACATGATGCCTGGCCGGAAGATATTATTCTGGCAGAAGGTATAGGCCGCTTCCAACAGTTTATGAATATCGAGGTCAACCATATCGAACATTCATGGGCTGGGCTAAGAACCTTCGCACCCGATAAAAACCCAGTTGTCGGATTCAGCTCACATGACGAAGGTTTTTTCTGGCTTGCCGGGCAGGGAGGTTATGGCATTCAAACCGCACCAGTACTAGCACAACTCAGTGCAGATTTAATCTTGAATCGCACACCACATATTTCTGATGAATTAATTCAAGCATTATCACCAGATAGGTTCTAATAAGTGCGGAGATGTGCTGAATACACATAGTTTATTGTGTTTTGCGAATGATAAAAGTTTAATAGAAAGGTAAACGAAATGCCTATATTTAACAGTATTTGAGATGTGTATTTAAAGATTACAGAAATAATCACAATGATTATTAATTTATGAATAAAATATGATCTAAACTAATTTATAAAGAAATAGACGTATATTGATAATGAATAGATCGACACAACAAAAAGTAGAAAGTAACTATAAAAATATTAAGTACGATAAATCTGAAATCTCAAATGATGCCAACGGCTTTGAACTTTGCTGATTATTGTACTCAGATAGCAAAACGAATCCGAAAATATTAATACCAATCTAGGAGATATAGGCACAGAACAGTATCAAACACCACCTTCTTCGAGTTTAATTTCTGAAAAGCAAACATTTTAGTCATTCACATATAAATTCTATAAAAAGGTATAGTGACCTAGCCCCAGAAAGTTGATCCAGTTGATGAGATAGGATTTGGTTTACTATTTAGCTTAAAGGAGTCAATTTATGCCTAAAGGTAAACGCGTTCCAACCGAGACCATAATCAAAACACTGCGTGAAGTGGAAATTCATCACGCCCAAGGTCACACCATTGCCGAGAGTTGCCGTCAGTGCGGTATTACCGAACAAACCTACTACCGCTGGCGTAAGCAGTACGGTGGTATGCAAGTGAACCAGGTTCGTCAAATGAAGGATCTGGAAAAGGAGAATGCACGTCTTCGCAAAGCGGTGTCTGATTTAACGTTGGATAAATTAATCCTAGAGGAAGCGTTGTCGGGAAAGTATTAAGCCCGGAGCGTCGCCGTTTATGTGTTGATCATGTTCGTGAGCAGCTTTGTGTATCTGAACGCAGAGCCTGTCAAGTAATTGGTCAACCGCGTTCCACCCAACGTTATCAGCGTATTGTCAAAGACGATGAGGCGGCACTGACAGCGGATATCATTCAATTGGCGAGTGAGTTTGGCCGTTATGGGTATCGCCGTATTACTGCACTGTTAAAACTGTATCTGGGTTGGTGTGTCAATCATAAACGTGTAGAACGTATCTGGCGACGTGAGGGGCTAAAAGTACCGAGTAAACAACCCAAACGAGGTCGACTATGGCTCAATGATGGCTCGTGTGTTCGATTAAGACCGAGTTGGAAGAATCATGTCTGGGCCTATGACTTCGTTCAAGATCTTACGGATGATGGTCGTGCTTATCGGTTATTAACGATCATTGATGAATACACCCGAGAATGTCTGGCGATTATTACTGAGAGACGTCTGAACAGTGCTAGTGTACTCAACGCTCTAGAACAGTTATTCATGGCACGTGGTATTCCTGATCATATTCGCTCCGATAATGGGTCCGAATTCACGGCCAGGGCTGTACGTGAATGGTTAACCAAAATGAAAGTTAAAACGTTATTTATTGAACCCGGTTCTCCCTGGGAGAACGGTTACAATGAAAGTTTCAATGGCAAGCTACGTGATGAACTGTTGGATCGTGAAGTGCTTTATACATTGACTGAAGCACAAGTGCTGGTTGAGCGATGGCGGGTCCATTACAACACAATTCGACCACACTCATCGCTAGGTTATCGACCACCAGCCCCGCAGACGATCTTGCCAAACCCTTCAAGAATTGCTTACACTACGTTCCAGCCCTTCTTGAAGGGAAACTGTAACCCTAACCAGAGACTAACTTCTAAACTGGTACCAACTTAAGGGGCAGATCAATATGCATTCTGGGTTCGTTTTAATATAACCTTTAAAAACAATAGTTTGCGAAGCTAAAGTGACAAGTCCTTTCCTCGGCACGGATTAAGTATTAACAAGTTTCCATACAAGATTTTCATTTGGTAAGTACAACCAACTAAGCTATCTAGATTGATATTAGTGTTTAATCTTCCTCCACAAATGGAGGTTTTACGCCACATTCCTTTTGAACAGCGAGTCTTGTTGCGATAGTGCCGACTTGATTGTAGAGTTTATCCCACCTTTCCTGTTGAGAGCAGGCTAGCCACGCTTTGGCAGCTTTAAATTCTTGCTCGGTTGGCAGGCGCTCCTCTTCACTACAAGCGACCATGCTTGCCAGGCTGATGCTAGCAATAATAAGCAACGAACTTTTTATATACTTCACGGTTAAATTATCCTTCTCAGAGCTAGCCAATCGTTTGTAGTATTCTAAACTTTATAGCTTAACACCTAAAAGGTGTGCAACAAATTAACCTGCCTGCTCAGCAACTAGAGTAAATCACAGTGCGTTAATCTTATTAATGCCGTTCGAATCTATTTCGGTGTTAGCTTAGCGAAATTTAATAACTAAATGCGTTTCGTTAAAAAACTTCGAACCGCATTCCAATAGCGAGGATTGTCGCTGACCATATCATTATGCGCTCTATCCGGGAACTCTTGGAAATCCACATTGCCGGGAAAAGAGGCGCCTAATTTTCCCCCAAATTCGATCGGGATAATTCTATCTTTTTTGCCGTGCAGAATAATGACATCGGACTTCACCTGTTTGGCCCACTCATCGGCTTTGAATTTGTGTTTGGCTAAAAATTTTACGGGTAAATATGGATAGTGATGTTGTCCAATCTCTGCTATGGACGTGTATGGGCTTTGAAGAATTAATCCTTTGATATCGGATTCGCTCGCTAATTTGATGCCAACACCTGTACCTAATGACTCGCCGTAAAGAAAGATTGGAAGGTCATGCTTATTTTGTTCTTCAACATAATGCAAAAGGGTTTTCGCGTTAGACAAAAAGGCTTTTTCTCCAGGCTTGTTAGCATCCCCGGAGTAACCAGGATATTCAGCAAGAATAATATTTAAAGACAAATCGCCGATGTTTTCCAGGATAAAACTTCGATCACAAGCCCCGCCCGCATTTCCATGAAAATGGATAACCCAACCTCTGGCATCTGGTAGATGCCTTAAATAAAACCGGATTTCTTGATTGTCTTGTTGAATGACCTGGGGATACGAGCTATAGGTTTCTAAATTGGGGCAAGATGAGAAATCCCGATTGTCAGGAAAAAATAAAAGAGAGCTCTGAGTGAAATAAACAAAGATGACAAAAAGACAATAGGCGGCAGCAATGAAACCTAAGGGGGTTATTAAATAATTTATCATTGTTTTAAACATGAATAGCCAATTGCTTTTTAACTATTTTGTCTGAGTTTTTAATTCGAAATTACACTGCCAAGGCCTTTTGCTTGAATCAATTTGGAGGCGTAATCGGCGATGGCGGTATCCTGTAGACCTGTACCGGTTAAATCGCATACGGTGATTTCTTCTTGTGATTGACGGCTAGGTTTGATTTTTGCACAAAGCTCTCCCAGCTCATCAAAGGTATCATTTTCTGTTATTAAACCTGCAGCCAGAGCAGGGCGAAGCTCACCTTGAATTATGCATTGTGAGACTCTGTCGACAACGAATCTGTCAGCTTTGGTGACGATCTGAGGGTCTAATTCTTGTTTGTCGGGTGCATCGGATCCCATGGCGGTAATGTGTAGATTCGGATGCAACCAATCGGCTTGGATTAAGGCTTGCTCAGAAGGGGTTGTGGTAATGACACACTGAGAGTCAGCTATACATTGCTGTGCGCTGGCGGCTACGTCAACACTGCAGTTTAGTTCGTTTGTCATTTTTTCTGCATAAGTTTGAGCTTTTTCAGCGTCACGGGCCCAAACCAATAAGTGTTCAAACTTGCGCACGAGTTGAAGTGCCTTGATTTGTAGTTCAGCCTGTACACCGGCACCTATCACACCCGCTGTGGTGACGTTTTGTGGTGCCAGGTGACGGGCGGCCACTGCACCGGCTGCTGCTGTGCGGATATCGGTCAATAAACCATTGTCGAGCAAGACTGATTTGACAAGTCCGTTTTTGCTGTCAAATACCACCATTATGCCGTTAACACTAGGCAGGCCGATTTTGGGATTGTTAAAAAAGCCCGGACTGATTTTGATGGCAAATCCGTCTAAACCAGGGACATATGCTGTTTTGACGTCGACTTCGCCATGATACTCTTCAATCACTAAATTCAGTATCGGTGGCATAACAACTTCACCGCCTGCTAAAGTGGCGAAGGCCTGATCTATTACATCGATAACGGTGTTATCAAGTGCAACACATTGCTTTAATTCATTCTCGGTAACAATTGTAATATCTGGCATAGCCGTGTTCCTTCTACTTCAAATCATTTCCAAACCTTATAGGGTTGATCATAACCCGCTTTGTGTCTTGCTTGCCAGAAAGCAGATTGATTACTACTGTTTGGGCTTTAATTATTTAGCTTATTGATAAACTCGCACCAACTAGTCGATTGGCTCATCTGTATAATAATCACGGCGTAGACTATTTTTATGGAGAACTCATAATGATTGTACGTAACTTGGATGATCTTAAGGCAAAAGGGAATTATCGGGAAAAGCCTGGGGTGTGGAGCAGTGCCCGTTATTTGCTTCGTGATGATGGTCTTGGTTTCACCTTAACCCATACAACGGCCAAGGCGGGTTCGGATCAGATTATGGAATATAAAAATCATCTTGAAGCAAATCTTATTATTGAAGGGGAAGCCGAACTTACCGATTTGGCGACCAGTAAGGTTTATCAGCTTGGCCCAGGTTCAATGTATGCCTTGGATAAAAATGATCGTCACCGGATTAAAGCTAAAACCGATATGAAAATTGTCTGTGTATTTTCTCCGGCTTTAGTCGGGCCTGAAACGCATGATGAAGATGGCTCATATCCGATTCTCGAAGCATGAAAACAGTTAACGATGCCGTTAGTCAGGCTGCACAGAATTTTATAAAAAATGCCGAGCCTTTAGAAACGCGTGATCTATCTGAGGTAAATGAAATACGTGTAGAAGAGCATGAATTGGCCTTAGTCGAGAGTAAAAAAATCATTGGCTCGCAGATAGAAGCGCCTGTAATAAAGGAATATTCAGGTGTTAGAACAATGGTAGTGAGTCCAAAAAATTATAATGCCGAAAATGATAATACTTGTATTTTGTACTTTTTTGGCGGTGGCTATGTAGTTGGCAGCCCTGATGTTGATCTGCCTATTATTGCCGGCTTATCTTCAAGACTCGGCCTAAAAGTTGTCGCTCCCTATTATCGACGTACACCGGAATTTAGTTGTCCAGCCGCAATTGAGGATGGCATAGCTGTTTATAGGAGGCTACTTGAAAACATTAGTGCAAACAGATGTGTTATAGCCGGTGAGTCAGCAGGCGGAAATTTGTCATTGGCAGTGATACTAAGAGCAAGGGAATTGGGAATGGCGCTACCAAAAGTGATAGCGCTAATGTCACCTTGGTGTGATTTAAGTCCAAGGAGTGAAAGTAAAAAACAACCGACTGGATTTGATCCGACGCTGGATTACGAACTTCATCTTAAAGTCGCAGCGGTAGCATATTCAGGCCGATATGATTTAAAAGATCCCGTCATTTCACCATTGTATGCGGACTATAAACCTGGCTTTCCGTCAACTTTGATCACTACCGGTACTAGAGATTTATTCGTCGGTGATTGCCAACGTTTGGCGTCTAAGATGAAGCAAGCAGATATTGATGTTCAACTAAACATCTGGAAAGGCATGTGGCATGTATTCGAATGGTATCCTGAAATCCCCGAGGCACAACAGTCGTTGGATCAGATTGCTGGTTTTGTTGCTGAAAGACTGTCTTGCTAATGGGACTCTGTCATCCCGATCCATCTCCGACTGCATGATGTCATTGTGAGCGAAGCGAAGCAATCCATAACATCCTTCTAATATGTTAATCTTTTCAATCTATTACCCGATTTCAAAAAGCATCAAGGACGATGAAACAACCCTGTGTTTATATTTTAGCTAGTAAAAGAAATGGAACACTTTATACAGGTGTTACCAGTCATTTGTCTCAAAGAATTTATCAACAGAAGAATCATTTAGTTGATAGTTTTACCAAGAAATATGACGTTACTAAGCTTGTATGGTACGAATTATTAGACGATATGTACTCAGCGATAACACGAGAAAAACAAATTAAGGCGGGCTCAAGGAGTAAAAATCTAGCTTTGATTCAAAAAATGAATCCTGATTGGAAAGATCTATACAAGGATATAATTTAATAGATTGCCGCAGTCGTTCGTGTAATTTACTCCTTCGCAATGACGAAAAGGAAGTTAACTTGATCGCGGCGATTTGACATAAATACTATATCCCATAAAATGAATTAGCTAGATAGTGCCGCTGATTCAATTCTTCATCTAGTCCAAGTTTTAATAACTAATCAAACGGAGGAATTATGACTACACCTATTGAACAGGTGGCCAACTGGCTATCCGAATTCGAAACCGCCCTTAGCAATAATGATATATCTGCAGCTTCTGATTTATTTCAGGATGATTGTTATTGGCGAGATTTAGTTTCATTCACCTGGAACATAAAAACCCTGGAGGGACAAGATGAAATCAAAGCTATGCTGGAAACAACGTTGTCCAATACCCAACCCTCAAATTGGAAAATAGACGGTGAGGCAAGCGAAGCGGACGGTGTTGTTGATTCATGGTTCACGTTTGAGACTGGCGTATCAAGAGGTAAAGGCTATATTCGTTTGCGAGATGGGAAGTGTTGGACCTTACTGACAACTATGGTTGAGCTAAAAGGTCACGAGGAGGCGAAAGGTGGAACCAGGCCAACTGGTGTTGAGCACGGTGCATTTAAAGACCGAAAAAATTGGCTGGAGCGAAAGCAACAGGAGGAAGCTGAGTTAGGTTATAGCAAACAGCCATATTGTGTGATTATTGGTGGTGGACAGGGAGGCATTGGCTTGGGTGCACGCTTGAAGCGATTGGGAGTCCCCACAATCATTGTTGAAAAAAATGAACGCCCTGGCGATTCCTGGCGTAAACGCTATAAATCTTTATGTTTGCATGATCCTGTCTGGTATGACCATTTGCCATACTTACCTTTCCCTGATCATTGGCCTGTGTTTTCCCCCAAGGACAAAATTGGCGATTGGCTTGAAAGTTATACCAAGATCATGGAGTTGAATTACTGGACTCAAACCGAGTGTACTGATGCGAGCTATGATGAGGCCAATGAAGAATGGGTGGTGAACGTCATTCGAGATGGAGAAAAAGTAACACTAAGACCCAAGCAGCTTATCCTGGCAACGGGCATGTCAGGTGTACCTAACATTCCTGAATTGCCGGGCCAGGAAAATTTTAAAGGGGAGATACAACATTCCAGTCAGCATGGTGATAGTGCACAATACAAAGGTAAAAAGTGCCTGGTGGTCGGTTCAAATAATTCTTCACATGATATTTGTGCTGCACTGTGGGAACAGGGTGCGGATGTCACCATGATTCAGCGTTCAACCACTCATATTGCCCGATCAGAAACTTTAATGGACTTGGCGTTGGGGGGGCTTTATTCAGAAGAGGCGGTTGCTAATGGCATTACGACTGATACGGCAGATTTGATTTTTGCTTCAATTCCTTATCGCATCATGCACGAATTTCAAATTCCGGTTTATGAGCAAATGGCCAAGCAGGATGCCGATTTTTATAAAGCGCTTGAAGGGGCCGGTTTTATGTTGGACTGGGGTGATGACGGATCAGGTTTATTCATGAAATACCTGCGCCGTGGATCAGGTTATTATATTGATGTGGGTGCTTCACAATTAATCATTGATGGCAAGATTAAATTAAAAAGCGGTGTCAACATCACTGAAGTTAAAGAAGGCTCAGTGATGTTTGATGATGGCAGTGAATTGCCAGCCGATTTGATTGTACTGGCAACAGGCTATGGTTCAATGAATGGCTGGGCAGCACAAATCATCTCCCAGGAAGTGGCGGATAAAGTTGGCAAATGCTGGGGATTGGGATCAGACACAACCAAAGATCCAGGGCCGTGGGAAGGTGAGCAGCGTAACATGTGGAAACCAACGCAACAGCAGGCTCTGTGGTTTCACGGTGGAAACTTACATCAATCGCGGCATTACTCACAATTTTTATCGCTACAGTTAAAGGCGCGTCAGGAAGGAATTCCAACACCTGTTTATGGTTTGGGAGAAGTCCATCATTTGAGTTGATTTGGCGAGGCAAAAGGCCCGTTAGCCGGGCCTTTTGTATATGATGCTTTTTTATAGCATTGTGGTGACCAACTTTACCCAGGTGTCAGGCTTTATAAAACCACCCCCCCAAGCTTCGTCAAAGTCTGCAGTGGGTTTGGCAGCGATGATTTCGTCATCAGATTTTCCTTCGGCTCTAAGCGCACTGATATTTTCAGCAACGGCGCTGAGCATGTCTCGATAAGCAGTTAATTCAGATTTGTTACTGAGTGGTCCATGACCAGGGATAACAATAGTGTCATCATCAATCTTGGTCAGAATTTCATCAACCGCTTCAACCACACCTGTTATTGAACCGCCATTATCCGGGTCAATGAATGGATAGAAGCCATTGAAATATAAATCACCGGTATGCACGATATTGGCGGGGGAGAAAAATACCACAGAATCACCATCCGTATGTGCGTTGCCGGGGCCGACATGTACGAGGTCTAATTTTTGCCCGTTCATATGAAAGCTCATGTTTTCAGTAAAAGTAATCATGGGTAATGCACCAGGATTGGCGGGCGGGACTTCAGCGTTGAAGAAATTAATCGCGCCGCCTGATTCGAGGCGTTTACGGACATTGTCATGTGAGACAATCACGCTGCCATCATTATGAAAAGATTCATTGCCACCCGTATGATCTCGATGCCAATGCGTATTGAGTATAAATTCTATGCTGGTATCGGGACTGATTTCAGCAATTTTTGCTTTTATATTGTCAGCCATTGGTGCGAACTTGTCATCAATCATGAAAGCACCATCTTCACCAACTGACAGCCCAATGTTGCCTCCACGCCCTTCAATAACATAAATGCCATCTTTAATTTCCTTGGCTCGAACTTTGTTATCCTGTGCGAACAAATTTGATGTGATTAATAATGAATAAAGCACCGCAGCTAAAGTTACAGTTTTTTTCATTTAGTATCTCCTCAGATAGAAAGTCGGTTTAATGTTAGTGTACTATTTTGCAGTAAAGTTCTTAATCTAATTTCCTGAATATTTACCATGGTTACTGAATCATTTGAATCTATGCTAACCGGAGGACATCCTAACTCCTTAGGCCGAACTGTTGAGGTTGTGGACATTGTCTTGGCAAAGCCAAAACAAATAAAACAGCTCTATGACTGCTATTTTAGCGATGATGAGATTGTTAGGCTCAGAACTTCAAATGCTCTAAAGCGAGTTTGTCGCGAACATCCAGATTGGCTAGTGCCGTATATGGATGGCTTTATAAATGAAATCTCCAAGATCGATCAGGCTTCGACTCAGTGGACTTTGGCGAACCTGTTCGAGATGCTGGATGGCTTTATGAGTAAGCAACAGAAAAGCCAGGCCCAAAAAATTCTCAAGAAGAACCTGGAAAATCATACTGACTGGATAGTTTTGAATATGACCATGCAAACGCTTGTGGGCTGGGCAAAGTCTGATCGTCGCTTGGCTAAATGGATAATTCCATATTTAGATCGTTTAGCAAAAGATTCCCGTAAAAGTGTAGCCAAAAGGGCAGTAAAGTATTTATCAATTTTAGATACCTGAATTGAAGTCAAACATTGAATTGAGTAAGTTCTGTTCCTAATCAAAATTTTAGTTTCGCGCTAGCTCAAACAGTTGATCTTTGTAAGATTTGATAAAATATATCGCTGATTTTATTGTTGTTGGTCAGATAAAAAATTTAGAATCAACTAAAATCTCATTAGAAAGAATCTTTAAGATCACTTAAGTTTAATTAAACTATTTATTTTTCGTGGTTTGTAACCAATCATTTCAAGCGGTGTAAATGAACCATCTCTGTCTGTTCTTCCGAAATGCTTGAAAATTCAGAACGTTGTCCATTTTCTTGCATTTTATACAAAAAACTAAATTCTTACTGGATTTTCGTCAATTCTTAATTACTTAATATTTCCAATAAATCATAGTGTTTAATTTCTTTAATTTTATTGTTTGTGGAGAGTCTATAGTTACAGTCAATTATTATCTATTTTCATCTAAATATTAATTTCTTAGTTGTAACTAACTATGTTTTTAATTACAAACACAAGGAAACTACCATGAGATTTAAAACTCTAAATAATACAAAAATCTTTTTATACTTCGTTATTGGCTTTTTTCTTTTATATTCATTAACAGGCCACAGTTCTTATGATGCCGATATGGCTGATACAAATGCGCAGTTTAATTTTCGCATTAATGGGGCTAATGACTATGATACCTTGGGTTATTACGGAATCAACGCCGGTGATTTTGATGGGGACGGTAAAACAGATTTGGCGGTCGGCGCACGACAAAACGATATTATCCAAGAAGACGAGAATGATTGCACTCCGGCAAATGGTACAAACCTGTGTAAAGGTGAGACTTATTTAATTTATGGCTCAAAACTTGATGAGTTCCATATGGCTGGAAAAGGGCTGGAAGTTGATTTGCGCTCAGATCCTGCTGGTATTGAACCGGACAATTGGACCCTTAAAATAATTGGTGAAGAAATTGGGGACTCAGGTGCTCGGATTGAGGTTATTGATGATATTGACGGTAACGGCAAAGATGATCTGATTTTAAATTCATATCAGGCAAATAACTTGAACGGCGTTACATATATTATCTTGGATCACATTTTACAGGCGGCTATTGATGAACCAGCTAATAACAACATCATTGATTTAGGTTCACGCGATGCATTGGGTAATCCCTATTGGAATCTAAGAATTACAGGAATAGCAGGTACAGATTTAGAGAATTTACGTGAATTATTAGTTGCGCGGTTAGTCAATACCGATCAGGCCATTGATTTTCAAAACTGCACGTCGGGTCCGGATTTATTATTAACATCATCGTATGATGGATTGGATAACCAGTACAAAGGCAGAGTCCATCTGATTGAATATGCTCAGCTTTGTAACCAGTTAAAATCATCATCCATTGCTGAAAAAACTGTTGATGTCAATGATAATCTATTTTATAGCTTACGATTTAATGGCTCACAATCTGGGGAACAACTTGGTAGAAATTCACTCGAAATTGCGGATTTAAATGACGATGGCAAGGATGAGCTGATTATTGGTAATGATCCTTCTGCTGTCGGTGTTAATCATGTCTATGTTGTCAAAAACTATAAGGATCTGGTGCAAGGTGTGCCAGGACAAGATGTTGAGCTGAATAGTTCAACCCTGGGGTTGATAAAAATACAGGGCTCTCAAGATGATTTACTGCATGGCTTAGCGGTTGGAAATCTTGATAACGACAATGCTGAAAGTGTATCAAGGGGAGCGGATTTAGTCATTAGTGCGCCCGGCAGTGAGGCCACTCAAGCTAGCCAGCCAAGTTCGTTTTATGTGTATCTGGATGATGATTTAGCAGAAACGTCTGACGGCAGTTTACCGGTAACCATTAATACCTCCGACAATGATTGGTCACTTAAGTACGTTGTGCCAGGCACCAGCAATCGAGAATCAATTACTAATGCTGTACGCAGCAGTGAGATCATTCAAGATGTTAATAATGACGGCAGAGACGATTTAATTTTGGGTCATGAAAGCCTATCAGCTAATGGCCTGAGTAATAACGGTGTTTGGTACATTATCTTTAATGAACGGTTTCAAGAGCATTTAAGTGCACCTGAAGCTGTGATTGATTTAACCATTGAGGATGACCCTGCAACTACGCAAATTGATGAGCGAAATTATGATATTCGCTATGTGGGTGCCACGTCCGGAGAGGGATTCGGATACAGTGACCCATTATTTAGTGATGTTGACAATGATGGTACGGTAGATGCAATTGTCTCTGCCTGGGAAAGTGATTCAAATGGTCGCACCAGTGCCGGTTCTGTTTATGTAATTAGTTATTTCCCACATCAGATTAATGTTGACCCATTACCAGCAACAACTGATCTGATGCAGCCTTTCACCTACTCACAAGACTTTGAGTTTACCGGCAGGGTAACCGCTGATCAAAATGTAACATCCATTTCACGTGTCCAATTTGGTCATCATCATTCATTTGGTCAGCATGTTGATGATGTTTGCCCGCGGTTGATATATCCAAGCGATACAGATTGGGAGCAGTGTGTTATTGCAAACATTGATATGGTTTGGCTGGATTGTAATCCGGTTGCAGAACAGCACGACGTTGATTTGGATGGAGACGGTGAAGCTGATGGTGTCTTTGATTCCAATGATGAGGCGTTTAGTTGTGACCACTCGGCCTTAAATACAGATCCTGATAGCCCGTTTTTATCTCCGCACACATTGAAAATTCGTGCGCAAGATGAAAAAGGTATCTGGACGCCTGTTGAAAATTATGTTGACGTAACTTTTGAACATCAACCACAGATATTTTCGCCGGTAGATGGAACTGTGCTGACTAACCCGTCTACCGTATTTGTCTGGGATGTCGATACTCATTTCATTGACTTCTACACGATCTCGTTTGGCACTCAACTCGGTCTGGTTGATGTGGGTTATTACCTTAATAGTGGGTTTCGCGGAGATCTGATTGAATTGCCATCCGGTATAAACACACTATATGCGCGTATGACCTATCAACGTAAGGGTTCAACAGTAATTGAGACAGTAGATTATAGTTACCCAGTTGCGATCGACTTAAGCATAGACCCTCACATTATTGCACCAGTGGAAGGTGAAGTCTTGACAGAAACACAAGGTGTAATCAGTATTTCTTCAGGGCAACAACCTGTCGCTTGGATGAGCGTTTGGATTGGCAGCTTTTATAGGGGTCAAAATATCCACAGCGCTTGGTATGAGGGAGGCATCAATGAAGTGCCTTATACTATTCCCCCCGGTACTGATACGCTTTATGTGCAAATATTTTATTACAGAAATTATTCATCGGAATTCACATCGGAAAATATTGGCTGGGAAAGAAAACAATTTCAGGTGGCTAATTAACAACTAACTGTTTAATCTAATTAGAATCACCGGGGCGATTAAGTTCCTGTGATTCTATTTTAGGGAGAGGCGCCAACACTAGTTAGTGGACTCTGGTGAGTTTCAAATAGTCAATGGGTTCTACTCATGTCACATTATGCAAGGGTTAATACTGTAGTCGACAATAGCCTTAGAATTGCATCTTTTGTGTTCACAAACATATCCTTAACAAGATTGTCCTGATTTATGTATAGTCAGTGCTCTAGTTGCTAAATTAGCATCAGGAACTTTGATGAACTTTATAAAAATGATAGGCAGTTAAAAATCAGAATTTAGGTAATTAACTTAATGAGCATAGATATAAACGAATACCCTGTAATCCTTGATGAAAAAGTAGTTTGGGGTGAGATGGATGCATTTCAGCATGTCAATAATACGGTGTATTTTCGTTATTTTGAGTCTGCCCGAATGGCGTATTATGAACGGATTGGAGCGATTGATTATTTTAAAACCAATAATGTTGGGCCAATCTTGGCATCGACATCCTGTAATTTTAGAGCTCCGTTAACCTATCCTGACAATATCAAAATAGCAGTCAAAGTAGATCAAGTCTGGGAGAAAAGATTCAACATGCAGATCACTATATATAGTGAAAATCTTAATCGTATTGCGGCAGCTGGAGACGCTATGACTGTATACGTTGATTACTCAACGGGTAAATCCTGTCCAATTCCAGACTCGATTTTGAAATCTATTGATGACTTGGAAAATAATAATTCGCAATGATATAGAATTATTGGCTATTTAATTGTTCGATCAGCCAGCTTTTAAACAATCCAGTTTCAGGTTTTGGTGGCGATGATGTGATTGGTGTTAACAGATAATGAGCAGAATTAATCGGTAGCTCAACTGGATGAACCTTAACCAGCTTTTTTTCAGTAACATGCTTTTGTGTTAGTAATCTGGGGGCAAAAACGTAAGTATGATGATTAGTACTTGCTAGATCAAGCGCTGCTGCTGTTGTATCAACATACAAACTTTTAGATGTTTGTTTAAATTCCAAATTATTATCCTGAAAAAAACGAAACCATAAGTCTTCCATGCTGAAGATATGAATCAAGTTCTTATCCAGCAGTGATTTAAACTGTTTGACTTTACCGTTGCTTTTTTGTGTCGATGGATTGCATAATAGAATAGCCACATCGTTGTGTATGAGTTCTGTTTGATAGCCTTCCCAGTCACCGTGCCCAAAACGGATCTCTAAATCTATATCTTCCTTTGATAAATCATCCGGCCAAACAGAAGTTTGCAGTTTAACTGTGATGTTTTGGTGTAGTGACCAAAAAGAGTGCAATCGTGGTATTAACCATAACAATCCGAATGAGACAGAGGCGCGGATAGAAATAATTTTATTGGAATTACTGCCAAATAATCCAACAGTTGACGTTGCTAATTCGTCAAAAGTTTTTCTAACCGTTGGCAAATACGTTTTACCTGCTTCAGTTAGCCTAAGACTACGTGGTAAGCGCTCGAATAACATACAGCCAAGTTGACTCTCAAGTAGTCTGACCCGATGACTGACTGTGGATTGAGCAAGATTTAATTCAACGGCTGCCGAGGCAAAACTTAAATGCCGGGCTGCGCACTCAAATGCGAGTAATGCTGGTAAGTTTGGCAGATCTGTTCTCATAATAAATGCGCTAAAAAAACAAGGTCATAGACCCTAAAAGCATCGTTTGAATATTGCATCTTTATTTCTTATGATCAAGTGGTATTCAATAGTACACAGGAGGAATAGCGAATGAAAATTGGTTTTATAGGGCTTGGTAACGTTGGTGCCAAACTTGCGGGTAGTTTACTCAGAAACGGTTTTGATTTAACTGTTCTGGATACTGATCCAGAACAAATGCAGCCACTCTTAGACAAGGGCGCTAAAGCGGCCACTAGTGGTAAAGAGCTGGCCGAAAACAATGAAATTATTATTACTTGTTTGCCATCACCGGTGGTTTCGGCTCAAGTGATGGAGCAGGAAAACGGTATTCTTGAAGGGTTGTCAGAAGGCAAAATCTGGTTGGAAATGAGTTCAACCGATGCCGATGAAATTCGCCGTCTGGGTGAGTTAGTTTCTGCCAAAGGCGCTATTCCAATGGACTGCCCAGTGTCCGGTGGTTGTCATCGTGCAGCAACTGGGAACATCGCTATTTTTGCTGGCGGTAAGCGGGAAGCGTTCGATAAAGTCCTGCCATTATTAACTGTGGTTGGACGTAATGTTTTGCATACTGGTGAAATCGGTTCTGCTTCGATTATGAAAGTTGCTACGAATTATCTGGCTGGTGTTCAATTAATCTCTACAGGCGAAGCATTCATGGTGGCAAAAAAAGCAGGAATTGATTTAGCTGTCGCTTATGATGCGATTCGTATTTCATCGGGTAACTCGTTCGTCCATGAAACCGAAGGGCAGTTAATTCTAAACGGCAGCTATAACATTAACTTCACCATGGATCACGAAGTCAAAGATCTGACACTGTTTGACGAGTTGGGCAAGAAATATGATGTGCCTTTGGAACTATCACCGTTATGTGTAGATATTATGCGTGATGGACTAAAACGCTTTGGTCCCAGGGCCTGGTCATCTTCTGTGGTGAAACGATTGGAAGATGATTGTGGTGAGAATTTAAGAGCACCAGGTTTTCCGGAAGAGTTGGTTGATACTGAGCCGGAACAGTCTGGCGGTGAGGTGGTTGTAAAAAATAGAAACGATTATTGATTAATAAAAACAAATAGTTAAGTTAATTATTTAATAAATTAGTTGAGAAATTACTAATGGAAGCGACAGAACAGATCAAAAGTAATACTGATCAAAATCAGTCTAATTCTGATTGGAATTATCATCCACACCCTGGCCAGCCAATTAAAAATAACCCGTTATTTGAGTTGCCGCCCCAACCATTGGCTATTTTTATGTGGCTAAGAAAGTCATGGCTGACTGCCTCAGAACATCTGATCATGGTAGCTATCGCTGTGGTCATCTGGTTTTATTTTCAGCCTGCGCTGGAACGCTGTAAGGAATTTGCTTTCGACTGGATTGCCCAGATGTATCTGCGTAACATGATTATCATGATAGTTATCACCGGTGGATTGCATCTTTATTTTTATACCTACAAAAAGCAAGGGCTTAAGCGTAAATTCGACAAGCGGGATTTGAATCGAAATAACAAACGCTTTGACTGGAATAACCAGGTGCTGGATAACATGTTCTGGAGTTTAGCCAGTGGTGTGGCATTGTGGACAGCTTATGAAGTTTTAATGATGTGGGCCTATGCCAATGGACTTATTCCATGGCTGAGTTTTGCTGAAAACCCTGTATGGTTTTTACTGATTTTTATTCTGATTCCGGTGTGGAATTCCTTTCACTTTTATTGGGTGCATCGATTTTTACATTGGCCACCGTTATTCAAATTGGCGCATTCACTACACCACCGCAATGTCAATGTGGGTCCTTGGTCAGGGTTATCCATGCACCCTGTTGAACACCTAATTTACATGAGTTCAGTTTTAATTCATTGGGTGGTGGCTTCGCATCCGATTCATGTTTTATTTCACATGCAGTGGTTAACTATTGGTGCTGTCACCTCCCACACCGGCTATGAGAGTTTGTTGGTCAAAGACAAAAGCGCATTGCATTTGGGTTTTTTCCACCACCAACTGCATCATCGTTATTACGAATGTAATTATGGCAATAGTGAAATGCCCTGGGATAAATGGTTTGGTTCATTTCATGACGGCAGCCCCGAAGCAACGACTAAGCTGCGAGAAAAACTTAGAGGAAAAGTTAAATTAAGTTAGAGGTAAGGTGATCTAACTTGGTATAGCAAAACTTATTGTATTTTATCAACTGTCCTGGATAAGCGATTGACTAGATTCGAAATACGGTTTTCATGGGTGCAGCAAAAACCTAATACTATTCCTTGGCGTGCCAGAGGTATGGCACTGTAAACCGACAAAGGCAAAGATTCAATTCCGGCATCAAGCAGAGCACTATGGACTGCCTGATCTTGCAAATTGTTTTTTAACCAGGCGACAATATGCATTCCTGCATTGGTCTTCTGCGGCTCTAGGAAATCGCCACAATCATTTTTGAGGCATTCAAACAAGATATCTTTACGCTCGCGATAAACGTGTCGCATCTTTCTAATATGTTCAACGAAACGTCCATCATCCATAAATCCAGACAACGCCTGTTCTACGATTGCAGATGATCGATGCCCGAGGAGATTTGCCGCTTTGGCAAATGAATCCAACAATTCCAGGGGAACGACAATGTACCCGATTCTGATTGCTGCAAACATTGATTTAGAAAATGTCCCCACGTAGAAAACCCGGTGCTGACTATCCAATGCGCTAAGTGCCGGTAATGGTCGCCCTTGGTATCGAAATTCACTGTCGTAGTCATCCTCAATGATCCAGGCATCGTTTTCCTGGGCATAATTTAGCAAGGTCAGCCTGCGTACTAAACTCATTGTTGTCCCGAGTGGTTGTTGATGGGAGGGAGTCGTAAAAATAATTGAAGGTTTGGGATAATTTTCAATAGCGTACTGGATATCGAGACCCTCACTGTCTATCGGTACCGGCGATATATTTGCTCCCATGATTTGCATCACATCACGAGCAGCAATATGACCCGGGTTTTCATACCAGACCGTGTCAGCTTTATTGAGTAGTACAAACGCGATAAGAACGAACGCCTGTTGTGCACCTGAGGTAATAACAATTTGTCTGGGATCAACTTGCATACTTCGCGCATCTGCCAAGTGATTTGCAATCGAGACCCGGAGATCAGCACTCCCGTTCAATTCTCCGTAACTCAAATGATGGCGATGGTCCGATTGCATTGCTTTAAGTAAATATTTGTTCCAGAGTTTGATAGGAAATAAATCGAGCGCAGGAACACCGGGCCTGAAAGGTTCGGTTTCGCCATGTCGAGCGCTTGCCTGGGATGACATAATTTTGAGTGCACGATCAGGTATCTCAATCTTGGGCGCTTTGGGTTTGCGGCGTACACGATCTATTTTCTGAGTGGTTTCAATTTCAAGGCCTTGTGCCACAAAAGTTCCTGATCCAGTTTTGGCTTGGGCATAACCTTCAGCCACAAGTTGTTCATAAACTGACTTAACTGTTATTCGTGATATGCCAAGGTCGACTGCTAATTCTCGCGTTGAAGGTAATTTTTGTCCTGCTGCTAAGGTGCCGCTAAGTATCAACCGACGTAATGAGGCATCAAGCTGTCGATAAATGGGAGTCGAGGAATCTCTCTCGATATTGAATCCAGACAATAATGCTCCGCCTGGTAACTTCGGCATTATTACCTCCAAATGGGTATAAAGAATTTTAAATAATGGACATATTAATAAATCCATTATTCACTATACTGCACTATAACGCAAGTTAGTAACACCTCTTGAGCAACGAAGGAGATATCAGAACAATGGCTAATATTGAAGATTATTCTTATCCCACCGGACTTCACCTACTGGCACGTTGGCAATCGGGCGATGTAGAGGCCAAACGTGAAATGATAGAAATATTTGATGCCGCTATCGCCGGAGACTTCGATGCGAACTACGCGATTCCACCACCATCAGATAAAGTTCATGCAACGGCCTCGGTGCATATGTTGGTGCTTGCGATTTTGCATGATTTATACGGAATCGAGTCGAAAGACTATTACAATTCTGATCCTTGGCGATACGTTCGGACAAACCTACTAGTCTGCCGATTGTTGGGGGTTCAGAAAATGTATGTAACCTGGGCGCTTTATTCAATGACCTGCGAGCCGCTCGGTCAAGAAATTATGTATCCAGATCGTTTCCCTCCAGGTTGTGACCCTGACAAGCCTTTGATCAACAAGGGTAATTGGCGGGAATTGGAAACACCTGATTTTTCCACGGGTGTACCACATGCTATTGACGGGATCCTGCGCGTCACCGAAATCTTAACTGGATTGCCTCCCTTACTGCAGATTTCTGCCCCTTACAGCCTTGCGGCAGATATATATGGCCAGGAACCGCTTTTAGCCGATGTGGTTCACGACCCTGATAATGTTAATGCTTTGTTGGACCACTTAGCGGATAAAGTCCTTGGGCCCTGGATGGATCATCATATCGAAATATTTCCCAATGGTTGGATTGAACTGTCGGATGCGTCTGGTTCGCCTTTTTTCATCGGCGCTGAAAACTGCAAGAACATGTCGATTCGCGCAATACGGCACATGATCAAGGACAAACCGTATGCGATGCGAGTTTTTGATAATAACTACCGCGGCGACTATGTCTCACAGGCAGTAAAGAAGGTACGCAGGTCACGCCGCAAGGCAGAACAGACTGAAACCAATAATGGGGTTAATTTGCTGGAGTTGACTGAAGCCAAGATCAGCGTGAATCCAACATTCATCATGCGCCTTGAAGCCGATAAAGTCGATGTTTCGTTTTATGCCGATCAAGCTATCCAGCGTAATATGCCATTGACAGCCGGGGTCGGATCACCGCAAATCGACCGTAACAGTATCGGTAACCTTGAAGCAGCCAAGATGGAAATTGCCGAATATGCGCGAGTAAATGTAGAGGCGATAAAGCGTGTCAGTGAAACCATTGACCTACCGCAAGATAATTTTGTTATGGATCCCTGGCCCAGCCATATTTATTTCGAAGATGTGAATGCGCAATCTCAATTTGAACTTGTTGAGTTGGTATTGGAAGAAGTCGAAAAAGCCGGAGTTTTCGAATCAAATACCAGCTATCTGAGCTGCGTCAATGGCTGAAAAGTAAATAGGCAACCGACTATAAATCACAGCTTGTAATGTAATTTACTAAATCATCAATTAGTGTTCTCAATGCGAGTGACATATGTTTGCGTGATCGATAAATACCATAGATGCCAAGCGAGTCGGGTAGATAATCCGGTAACAGCTCAATCAATTTACTGTCAGCTAAATATTTCGCTACCGCATGTTTGGGTTGCAGTGTTATTCCGGCACCGGATAAAGCAGCATTAAGCAAGACCATTGATTCATTTGCACTGAAGTTTCCAGCAACGGCGGCAGTGACTACTTCATTGTTATGTTTGAAGCGCCAAAGACTTTTACCAAAATAGGTATAAGTTAGGCAGTTATGTTGGGTTAGTTGACCGATATTTTGTGGTTGCCCATTTTTAGTTAAGTAATCAGCAGTTGCACAAAGTACAGAGTTCAGTTGCCCTAATGGCCTGGCTATGAGATTGGGATCAAGATCGTTTGTAACTCGAACAGCAAGGTCAATGCGTTCTTCAACCAAATTGACTTTTTGATTACTAATGTGAAGATCAATAGAAACATTTGGATTACTACGCAAAAAATTACCAACAAAAGGACCGATGACTTCTTGTGCCATAAACTGGGCACAGCTTATTCGTAATAATCCACTGGGTTTATCGTCAATGATTTCTGAGGAAGTAGCTAATTCTTCAGCAAGGCAAACCAACTCTCGGCACTGATTAAGAATCTTTTCACCTGTATTGGTCAAACCTAATCGTCTGGTAGAGCGATGTAGCAATCTCGTCCCAGCCCAGTTTTCCATTTCAACCAGATAACGGGTCACCATTGAACGTGACATGTCTAAGGCGTCGGCCGCCGCCGCCATGCTGCCTAGGTCAACAATATTGATAAATACTTTTGAAGCAGTGATTCGATCCATTATGCCGATTTATGCAACAGTTTATTGATTATTTTAGGGTTTTTGTGCCGATTATTGCAATATATAGTTTGTTCATTCGTGAAATCCATCTTTTAAGGAGTTTAAAATGCTCAAATCGATCAAAAGATTACTTGCTCTCGGCACGTTAATAACGTTGGCTGCATGTTCTACACTACAAAATAAATCCGAAACCCAGTTAGAAACCATCGGTTTTAATCCTGGTGCGAAAAGTCTTTTTCCTATTTCATCGGTATTAGTCAGTGGTCTAACTGAGGTGATGTTGGTTGATGCCCAGTTTCAACGTGATGATGCCCAGACACTTATCAATTTGATTAATGCAAGTGGAAAGGAACTAACAACGATTTATATCAGTCATGGTGATCCAGACTTTTACTTTGGCCTGGATGCAATTACTGAAGCTTTCCCGAAAGCCAAAGTGCTAATCAGCCCAACTACCCAAGCCTATATTAAAAAGTCCATACAACCTAAGCTGGATTACTGGGGACCGATCCTAAAAGAAAATGCACCTCAAGCGTTGGTTCTCCCAGAAGTGGTTGAAACTGACACGCTTCTTGTTGACGGACAGGAAATTAAGATTATTGGTCTTGATGGTCACGATCCCAAGCATACATATTTGTGGATTCCGTCAACTAAAACAGTTTTGGGTGGTGTTTTGTTGTATGAAAATATGCATGCCTGGATCGCAGATACTCAGACACCAGAATCTCGTCAAAAATGGTACAAAAGCTTAGACCAAATGCAGGCTCTGAATCCTGAGGTTGTTATTCCCGGACATTATTTGGGTGAGAGTTCACAAAGTATTGCAGCGATTGAAGGCACTCGCGAATATGTGAAAGCATTTGAAGAACAAGCCACACAGGCCGCTGATGCCGCTGACTTAATGACAAGAATGAAAGCCCGGTATCCAGGTTTAGAGGGCGAGACCGAATTGGATATCAGTTCCAAAGTAATCATGGGTGAAATGAGTTGGCCCTGAGCCTTTCTAATTCACCAATGTTTTCAGTCAGTTCCACCTTGTTCAGAATGAATGTTGAAACGATCAGTTGCATCACCAACACAACACGCCTGTTACAGCGTATCTTTTGAAATGGAGAATTGACCCTTGAAATTTCAGAGTAATTGGAGATACCACTGACCTTTCTTATTACTCGGTGGATACAGTGAATATTTACCTCTTGAAGAAGTACGTTAAAACGGGCTTGAGTCCAAGCCAAAGTGGTTTCAGGCCCGATAAACTGCATTCTAACTGGGAGTCTTCCTTAAGTAATTTCAGTTCTGACTAGTTGTTCTCACTTTGTTAGGCTGTTTTGCCTTTCGTCAAAACAATGAACTGATTAAGTACCGTGTGTTCGTGAATACGCATTTAGTTGAGCAGGTTGCCAATCTTTCAGGGCCTGCTCATTAGCTTTGAAGATCTCAATATGCAAAGGATAACAGGGTGTTGCATCGTCAGAGTGGCTGCTGCCGCAATCACCACCTGGGCAGGCAGATAGTCCACCCAGTAAATCGATTTCTGCAAAAAATTCAATGTAATCGCCGGGTCTGACCGGACTGGCTTTCATGAAATATTGATGGGTGTCTAGCGTAAAACCCGTGCACATGAACACGTTCATGACATCGTGTACATGTGGCTCGACTTTCTCTAGTGATAACCCGGTATATTTTGATAATGCCCGGGTTAGGTTAGAGTGGCAACAATAATGATAGTCGATACCTTTAAGCATATGATTAGTGTAAGGGTCGCAACGGGTGCCGATTACATCATGAACACTACCTCCGTCATCATCAATGCCATACCATGCCAGTGTGTCGTCGGTAATCGTTGCCATCGGTCTTAAATGGGGAATGTTGCTCCATAACCTATCACCAATACTCACATGTGAAGCGTGTAATTGTCGGGTTTTTCCACTAAAAAATCGTTCATTCAAATCATGAAGATTCCATAGATTCAAGTCACCTACCTGCGGGCCTTCAACACTATTAATACGAAAAAAATGGCCTGCCGGAACTTCGAAACAAGCTGCATCACGTGGTTGGGCAGTGACCTCATCAATTTTTTTAAGGCTATTTTTAGCGGCACTATAGAAATCATTATCGTACTTGGGCAATTGTTCAACACTATAGGCTACAAGTGGTTTTACCGCTTTGCGTTGTTCCGCATCTGCCGGGATATCTGTCTGGCTGTTTATCATCTATTTATTCCTATATGGTTAAAAATTGAACTGTAGTAGTTATACACTAACTTTAGCAGTACTGGCTTTAACAGCGCCTGTGGCCGATAAAATTGCCCCTGTAATATAAATTGTCAGGCCTGTTAATGTCATCAAACTATAGTCAACTCGACCTTCAACCAACTGCAGGCAGAATATGACAAAGGGACCCAGCGCTGTAATAGCACTGAGCGTTAATGTTGATAACATAGGTATCGCTTTTTGCAAAAAGTACAAAGGCGGGATAGTTAAACAAAATCCGGTTAGAACGTATAAGGCTATTTCTGATCCACCAAGAATAGGGCTAGCTCGACTGCCACTAAAAGCAATCATGCCAGTGACAATGACATACAGCGGCAATCGTAATCCCAAAACTGCGCTGGGACCGACGCCTGCCTTATTGAGACGTTGAGAGTAAACCAGTATTAACGTAAAAAATACTCCGTCAATGATAGCCAGCAGAATTCCAATAATGGCTATGTGTTGATCTCCCCGGACAAAACCAGAAAAACCAGTCACCGTAATCACAGTGAGAAAAATGATGCTTAAAAAAATTAGCAAATTACCAACGGCCTCAAATCGATTTCGCATAGGTTCGCCTTCACGTAAGCCCAGTCGATAAAGTACGTAGGCTGTTATTGGCATGACTCCAGATGAAATCGTATAGGTAATCGCTGGCTCAAGTAATTGAACTGAAAGTAAGTAGGCTGTAAACGTGATTACAGCGCCAAGGTTAACGGCTAATAATTGTTTTGGTAAGCTAAGTGCTGTTCTAAATTGATCGGGATGGAAGACAATAGTCCAGCCAACAAAAAAGAATACTGTCATTCCGAAGATTAAAAACCCGAATAAAAAAGAGTCCATCTTCTGAAAGAGGCCGCCAAAGAATACAAATTGAGCAGACTCTAATACTACAAATATAAGTGCGAATAACGCGCCTATTGTTGCTTTATTCATCTTTGTTCTCGGACATTGAGCATAGTATTAATCCTTCTTGTTGGTAAATTCTATTTTGCCGTAAATCTGAGTACTAAGTAGGAGTTTTAATCTATATGTTAAGATGGTTTTACTAAGTTACCCAAACAATTATTGGGTAGATTGAAGTTTTATTACCGTTCTAACTCTATTAACTATCTTCGGGCAATTCTTTCAATCTCGATTCAATCATAATGCCTAACCACAAAAAGGTCAGGGCAAAAGCCTCAACTCGTTGGTAGAAACAACAAACGTCAATGAATTAGAGTTATATCAATTTTAGATTATCATTCTCACAGAATTGCCCAAAGCCACGACGTTGAAGCAAATCGAAGTTTTGTTGCCGTTCAATCGCCACAAGCTATCATTTAGGATGGCTTGATTCGTTTCATTTCAGGTCTTTAGAGTGACATTAGCCTAGTTTAGATTCGGTTAATTTTGTAATCCAACCCGGCACGCAATCATACTAATAGATGATTGACATAGAATTTCCAGTGTTTCAAAGTGTTAACAATAAAAAGTGAGGAATATATTAAATAGAAGAATGCTTAGTACAAGAGAAAATTGAGGACATTAAAATAGAGGAATTAACATGACAAATGAAAATAAGAATATATCACTTGATCGCAATATTATTCTATCACCCAAGAATTCTGAAATTATTAAAGTAGGAAGTCTTGATAGACAAAATATAGAACTGTTCGATAATGATTTGAGCCGTTCTAGCGTTAATGCAGGTTATTATAAAGCGGACGAAGTCTATTCAGTGAAAAAAGAGATTAAAGATAGAGGGTTCGCCTTACTCCTGATGTGCTCCTTGTTGGCCACTGCATGCACCCACGACAACACCAATCGCGATGTAGAGATCACTGATCCCAAGGTGCCGAGTGAGGTGCTCAGGGAAACACCCGATAGTACCGAGAAAGAATCGCCGCCCGATCCAATTGCCGCAGTGCTCGCCACGCCGCTGACAGGCTCGTCTTCCTTCTCATGCGACTCGAAAGACTTGGGATGTGGTGTCGCGTCAATACCTCCGTGGCGTGACAGCAATGGTTGGGCTGCCTATTTTAATCGACATACGAATCGTGCCCTGGTTACCTATGCCGATCTTGATGGGGATAACTGGCCAGAGGCGATCGGCATCGAGCCACAGAGCACGACGGTGTGGACTTACCGGCCGCTGGCGGATGACTGCGGTCTAAATGGCAATATCAACTGTGGTGGATTTGTCCCATTCAAAGTTCATCGACTTGCGGGCATGGCTCGTGACACTTTTACGTTCAAAGACGAAAAGACAGGCGAGCGGATTACCGTTCCAGGTTGGGTCACCGACAATGGCCGTGGGGTGCAATCGATTCGGGTGGCGGACTTCGACGGTGATGGCCGTGATGAGCTCGCCGTTCGCCCACCGACTTCGGATGGCATGCAGACAATCGGTCTTTTGGATTGGGACCCAGAACAAGGGACGTTTGTGACCACAGCAGCCGCCAGTAACATTACATCCGACCACACTGTCTCGTTCGTGGGTGACTTCGACTCTAACGGTGTAGTCGATTACCTGCTCATTGAAGTCGATAAATCCAAATCCCGACGACCGACTGGGACCAGTGAACTGGTGACGTGGGCGTCAGACCGGACAGCAACGGTTCGATCTATATCATCTCCAGTCGTCGCCCACGATGTGGTGACGCAACTAATTCCTGCCCGAATTTGGGGGTCAAAGTACCCGAACACACTGTTTTCGGTTAATGAAAGACATTTAAGAAACCACACTCTGACCAAGGATGGTTGGGAAGAGATTGACTACGCAAGCCCAAATATCCATGATCTCGGGCTTAAATCGACGAATCCTGTACAGGCAGCGGCAGGTGACATTGACGGCGACGGCTACGATGAGTTATTCATCCGTAGCGGCACTATGAACATTATCAAGACGGTGCCGAACAATTCGTTCGCCACCAGATTCGAACTCAACGTCGGCCTACTCAGCGACCTTCGGTTTGCAGACGTCGATTCTGATGGGCAGCTGGAACTGTATGGCGCATTGTCTGACGGAACAATGACATACGCCTATGCCGATCTCACTGGAGAGGCGAGCTTCTACGAAAACCCAGTACCTGCCGGCGTCAACAGTGCATTTTCGACAGCACATGGATTCGGGATCGCGTCGTGGGATCACACTACAGTGTGGGATCGTGGCGAGGGTCAGCCTCTGCTGATCGGTCGTCACAAAACCGGCTTGCGCGTCTTCCATCTTAACGGCCGAGATATCTCCGCTTTCCAGCAGGACTTCCCTGTCTTTGAAGGTGACGATGCCGTTGCCTATGCACACATCAGCGAGCAGGTGCTTCACACTACAGCAAGGGATTTGCGCAGCACCTACTCGACAGTCAGTCAAGCGGGCAACCGTCTTGCTGGTCTTCGCAAGCTCCCAGACTTGGCTCCGAGCGGGATACAGCAGGCAGCATACGAACGGGTTCGATCTATTCTTGACACCGAACTCGACAGTATCGTCTATATCAGGGACTACGAGAATACGTTTCGCGAAGAAATCCTGTCGGTCTACTCTACCAATTTCGGGCGTGCGTCCTATGTAGTGAATCAGATGAAATACGACCAACTTAAACGACAAGAGGTTTACAACTCTGCAATCAGCACCATCAGCCTTGGTATTTCTGCTGTCGAAGGGCTCGTCGGTATAATCATCGTTGGTGGCACCGGTGCGGTGGAGTGGGCGGTCGGCGAGTCCCTCTCACTCGCCACACAACTTGAGATCATGGACCGAAGCGAGACAGTGAGCACTGTGACGGGGTTGCTGTCGGCAGCAGTCGATCAGTTGGCCCTTACTGTCGATGACGCGTCGTACGCAAGTACTATCGCCGACCTTGACGCGAATACGGCTAACAACATGGCCAGGATCAGCACGACGTTTGATGAGCGCATAGCGAACTATGTCACAGATCGATCAATGCTGATGCGGGCAGGACATCTGACACGTACTAACACTTGGGCCGAGGACAGCGGCGATCTACCGGCGATGCGCGCCGCACTCGCACGTGGGCTCGACGAACATATCCACAAGGTCGTCCTGCCGGTATTCCTGGATGTTTGGCATTGTAGATTAAAACATGATTTTATCCCATGCGAGAGTGCTGGGAACGAACTGCCGACAGAGATTAGCATCGCTAGGTACACCGACTTCATTCGATTTCTCGCTTGGCGTCCCCAGAATTTTGGCAATCTGGCCGTTAATAACGAGTATGCTACCTACTGGGGTGACCCGATTGGATGGATGCTGGCCCGGAAGCTATTCGAAGCTCCTGCTGAGTCATGCATGACCAACTGGGAAACGACCTGTTCATTCGGATTCTCACCGTACGAATTGTACACAAATAAATCACCGTTGAATAACATGCAATGCGGAGAGTTGAGGCACCTGCCTGCTGACCCTTTGGCGTCGTACTGGCGCTTTAATTGCAGCTGAGTTCCTCGGCGTAGCGAGGGAGTTCATCACTCCCACGTTTCTTGGTGTGCTGGTGTTGGGTCCGAGTTATCTTCCTGCTCCTGAATTCAGTTTGATGATGCCAATCGAAACAGTTAACGGTATTGCCTTGGCTGGTTAGTAGTAGGAAAAGCCCCGACAATGTTGGTTATTAGGAGCGTCGTGATTATTGGTTTTTGGTTGCTGATTAACTCCTTGTTATTAATCAAGTCTGATCCTAATACAGTGCATTAAATAATTTTTTTAATCTCAGCGATGATTACACTAATATCCTGATTTAACCCCTTCATTTGATAATAAATCACGCCCTGTTGATCAAGTACGGAAATCATATTCGAATGAGCGATGTCCGAAACGCCCATTGGTTTATAGCGAACACCAAAAAGTGCCGCCAGTTCGAGGACATCATCCGGGTCGCCACTAAGCATTGTCCATTGTTGTTCATCAAGGCGTTGTTTTTGCATATATCGTTTTAAGATTTCTGGGGTGTCCCTGTCAGGGTCCAGGGAAATCAGGGTGAATTTGACATTGTCATGGATTTCAGCAGGCAGTGCTTTTGCAATTTGCTTGATTTTGGCAATGATGGTAGGGCAGGTATGTTCACAATACGTATAGATAAAAGCAACGATTTGTACATTGCCTTGTAATTCAGTGATTTCAATTTGCGTATTATTTTGATTCCACCATGAAGATTCAATATGATATATCGAGCTGTCAGCAAGATCCGCTGCCATCAACCAACCTGAAATCAAGCATAGACAAAGAAACTTAATAATCTTCATTTGTTGCCTCGTTTGCTAGTAAGTTTGCATCCCTTGCACAACGGAACCCTAATGACGACAAAGTGTAATGAGCTTCATAACTGCTTCTTAGTGCATAACGCATAAAAGCAGCGTAATCATTTGGATCAACTGATGAAGCTGCACCGGCACCACAAAATAAATCCTGTTCGAGTTGACTGTCACCTCTGGATTCACCCGTCACCAAGGAAGTATTAAAGTCACTGACTAATTCCCACACCACACCATGCATGCCATAAACTTTCCAGTAATTAGGGATGGTATTTTCAACATCAGGCAACTTAAAAAACGAAGGCTTTGCATACCATTGTAGTATTTGCTGACGATATTTGGGATCGTCAGTGCCATTAACTTTATCTTCGCTTGCTTGCCCGACATATTCCCATTCATCCACTGTGGGTAAGCGTTTCCCTAGTGATTTACAATAAGCTTTAGCTGCAAACCAGGAAATGTTAGTCACCGGTTTGTTATTAATGTCCTTTTGGGACTGGTCGTTGAACTGTCTGAGGTAATTCTTATCTGTAAATATTGGCTTTATATTTTCAGGTTTCCATTTAGGAAATTTTTTGATGAATTCAGCGAATTGATTATTCGTTACCTGGAACTGATCGAGATAAAATGATTCGACTTGAATTTCATCTGCCTCTTCATCTTGCTTAAATAATGGAGTATATGAACCCGCTTGAATATACACCATGCCATTATTTTCAATGAATTCAGTTTCATTTTCGATTGCACTAATTAACTGGCTAAAACCCGCCAAGACTACAAATGAAACAGTCTTATAAAACCAATGAAACGAAATCTCCACATCAATGTGAACTACGAGCCGCAGCAACTTGATCTGGTGAGATTTCACCACCATTATTTTCCCAGGTGTTTAAGATATAGGTCAAAACATTAGCCGCCTGTTCATCGCTCAAGCTGACAGCAGGCATTACACCATTATAAGTTTGACCATTAACACTTATCTCACCGGATAACCCTTTTAATAACACATCAATCGAGCGTTCAGGGTCAGAGAGCAGGTAATCTGAACCTGCTAAAGGCGGAAATGCTCCTGGCACGCCCTGGCCATTAGCCTGGTGGCAGGCTAGACAGTTTTGATCGTAAACTCGTTGCCCAAACAATATTCTTTCGCCCTTGTCCTTTGCTTTAGCAACTTGAGATTCCTCTTGTGCAATACTCTGGACAGCACCACCCTCAGGCAAATAAATTGTTTCATCCTGTTTGCCAGAGTAAATGACCAGATCCTCTTCTCCTTCAACTTTAAGCATACCGAGCGCGCCTTTATTGAAGGCCCGAAAAATCGAATGATCGACCAGAATAAATGTCCCGGGCACATCGACTTTGAAATCAACGATTGCCGAGCCTCCCGCTGGAACCATGGTTGATTGGACATTGTGATTAATCAGATCGCCGCCTTCCACATAAACATCATCAAAAATTTCACCAATAACATGAAAGGATGAAACAAGATTGGGGCCACCGTTGCCGACATACAAGCGCACTGTTTCACCGACTTCGGCTCGAATTGCATTGTCACCGGCCATAGCACCAACTGAACCGTTAAATACAACATAGTCTGGAATTTCAGTCAGCGCTTCGGCCATATCAAACGGCTGTAAACCTTCATCGCCGTAAGCACCTTTGGTATAGAACTCACTTTGCATCACATAATATTCACGATCAACTTCTGGATAACCACCTTCAGGTTCGACCAGAATCAAACCATACATACCATTGGCAATATGCATACCAACGGGTGCCGTTGCACAGTGGTAAACGTACAATCCGGGATTAATAGCCTTAAATGAAAATTGCGAAGAATGTCCTGGCGCGGTAAATGAGGATGTGGCTCCACCGCCGGGCCCGGTAACCGCATGCAAATCTATATTGTGTGGCATTTTACTTGTTGGGTGATTATTAAGATGAAATTCAATCTCATCACCTTCACGAACTCGAATAAAACTGCCGGGCACAGTACCGCCGAATGTCCAGAATGTATATTCAACCCCATCTGCAAGACGTCCTACAGTTTCCACTGTATCAAGGTTTACTATCAATTTGACCGGATGATCGCGAGTAATCGGGGGTGGAACTTGTGGTGCTGTGGTTAAAACAGCCTCTTCAATAGGCATATCACTCTCTTGCTGTGCTGCTAGATTTGTTGAATAGCTGTATCCCGTCAGAGGATATGAGACAAAGTTGATGTTCTGAACAAGAGAGACTTCTGTTAATTTAATAGTAATTTATAGGAGTCTTAAGATGAGTAAATATAACTCAGAGAAATTAGTTAAAGCAATTAAACGCAACACCCGTCATAAATATTCAGCCGATGAAAAGATTCGGATTGTATTAGACGGTCTTCGAGGTGAGGATAGTATTGCCGAGTTATGCCGCCGGGAAGGGATCAATCAGAATACGTATTACCGTTGGAGCAAAGACTTTCTTGAAGCCGGGAAACAACGTTTGGCCGGTGATATTAAGCGTGAAGCCAATTCAGAGGAAGTGACTGAACTTCGCAAAGAAAACAATCAGCTAAAACATGCACTGGCCGATGTTGTTTTGAAGAATACGGTGCTTAAAAAAAGTGTGCTTGGCTTGGACTCGACGTGGGACGACGAATGAGTTTGTCGGCGGCTGAAAAAGTGGAAATTATCCATATAGTTGAAGCCAGTGAACTTCCCGTGAGTAGGACATTAGCGGAACTGGGTATTGCTCGCAGCAGTTTTTACCGTTGGTATCAACTCTATCAAATGGGTGGCCCTGATGCATTGGAAAGTCATTGTAAATCTCCCCAACGGTTCTGGAACAAACTCCCCGAATCAGTCAAAGAGCAATGTCTCGAGATTGCACTTCAGTACCCGGAGAAATCACCTCGTGAACTGGCCTGGCAAATTACCGATGAACACAGGTACTTTATCTCTGAGTCCAGTGTTTACCGTATTTTGAAGGCCCATGACCTGATTACCTCACCGGCCTATATTCTGCTATCGGCCAGTGATACCTTCCATACGCCAACCAAGCGAATCAATGAATTATGGCAGACTGATTTTACCTATTTCAAAATCATCGGCTGGGGTTGGTATTATCTGTCTACCGTACTGGATGATTATTCACGGTTTATTCTGAGCTGGATGCTCACTAGTACCATGGGCGCGGGTGATGTCAAAGACACCCTGGATCAAGCGATTGCTGTAACGGGTGTGACAAATGTGCCTGTTAAACACCGACCACGGCTACTCAGTGATAATGGCCCGGCGTATCTATCCGGTGAGCTGAAAGATTACCTGGCTTATCATCAGATGACGCATACTCGTGGAACACCGTACCATCCGATGACTCAGGGTAAAATTGAACGCTATCATCGGTCAATGAAAAACGTCGTCAAACTTGAGCATTATTATCTGCCTGGCGAACTCGAACAAGCCATTGAACAGTTTGTTCATCATTACAACCACGAACGCTATCATGAGTCGTTAGACAATGTGACACCGGCGGATATGTATTATGGTCGATATCAGCAAATCATCGATGAGCGAGCCGTTATTAAACAACAAACGTTAAACCAAAGGAGGTGCGAAAACCTAAAACTGTGTGCCTGATCTCAGGCAAGTGATATGATCGGATAGTCTCTCTTAATTTTAAGAACTAACTGTCCCAAATCATCTGACGACATACATTTTGGGCTTGGCAAATCGCGCTGACTTTCTTCCGGGACGATATAGTAAGCCGCCCCCATGAAACCAAACAGCAACCAGACGATAAGCAGATTCGTGTGAACCATTCGGGCGACGTTAAAGGGAATGTAAGGGAAAAGGAAATCACCAATGACGTATTGCAACCCTAAAATCACACCAAATACTATTTGCCCGACAAACAAAGCAATCGCAGCAATAAAATAGGGTTTAGCAACGGCTTGAGATGGGAATTTATAAGTGGTCTTCATAATTAACCCTCAATATTGGGTGGCCAATTTGAGGTGTTAACCTCCCCGGTCCATTTAAAGAATTCAACCAGGGCATCCAGTTCTTCCTCTGTCAGGTTAAAATTCGGCATTTGTCGGCGGCCAGGTGCATTTGTCGGCATCGCTTTCATCCAGGCTTTGATAAATTCACCACCTCTACGCTGATAGACATTTCCCAATTCGGGCGCATAATAAGCACCTTCACCTAGAATAGTATGGCAGCCAATGCAGTTATGTACTTCCCATAGAGATTTTCCGAGCACCACTTTTTCATTAATATTGGCACGATTGTCCCGTTCTGGTAAGACTTTTTCCGTGTGGTAGGTTAAGCCGAGAAATAGCAAAATAAAAAACACACTGCCACCAATATAGATGTTTCTTGCCATGGATTTCGAAAACGATTCAGGCATTATCCGCTCTCTAACAACAAATATAAGGTTAGAATACTAGGTGCTACCAACAACAAAGTAATTGATCTATATCAAGCCCATGACCACTAGTGAGGAATTAGGACTATTAGCCACATTGCCCGTGTTCAGTGCGCTGAAGAATAAACAGCGCAAGCAATTGCTGGATAATAGTCATCGCATAAAATTGGCAAGAGACCAGATGTTATTTAACATGGGTGATGTCGCCCATAGTTTTTATTTATTAAAAAAGGGACAAGTCAAAATTTCCCGCACCGCCGCCAATGGCATGGAAAAAGTACTGGAAATTGTGCGCCCAGGCCATTTGTTTGCTGAAGCAGTTATGTTTCTGGATGTAAACCGTTATCCTGCGACATGTGTGGCATTACAAAAAAGCGAAGTCATCGGTTTCAATAATCAGCAATTTATAAATTTACTAAAGGATTCCACGGAACTGTCTATGGCAATGCTTGCCGATTTAAGCCAGCGCTTACATCGCAAAGTTAAGGAAATCGATAGTCTAACATTACAAAACGCAACCATACGTGTCATCAATTATTTGAACGGGCTAATACCCAATCATAATGCAGTCACTGCAAATATTGAGCTTGACACTCCCAAACAAACAATAGCATCCATTATTTCAATAACACCTGAAACTTTTTCTCGTATATTAAAGCAACTAGAAGATCAACAATTACTTCAGATTAAAAGAGAGTCGATTTTTATTGCCGACATAGAAAAATTTAGACACTACGCCTACCACGATCATACTTGAGTTAATTGCCGATATAGCCCTGGCAAACGCAATGGCAGTTGAGTTGGTTGCTGAACCAGGGTGTATGCTCCTTTACCAAATATGTAGGGTAAGTACTCACGAGCGTACTGGTCTATTGTCACACAATAGGGTATCACTGCTTTTTGTCTCACTTCCATTAGTGCATGCCGAGTGTCTTCAATTCCATAGCGGCCTTCATATCGATCAAGATCATTGGGTTTACCATCGGTCAGTAGCAAGAGAATTTTGTGTGTAGTCTGCTCAGTGTTCAACAGGGTTTCAGCATGACGAATCGCAGCCCCCATTCGGGTGTAAAACCCCGGTTCCATGCCTGCTATTTGACCACGAATCTGATTACCATAAGACTGCTCAAAGGACTTGAAGGTGTGCCAGTTAATTGAGCTGCGCTTTTTTGATGAAAAACCGCATAGAGCAAAACGATCATCACAGCCAGATAAGGCTTCGGCAAACAGAAAAACGCTATCGCGTATAATATCAATCACTCTCCCCGCATCGCTCACCCACGAATCAGTAGACAGTGATAAATCAGCTAGTAATAAGCAGGATATATCCCGGTTTACCTGCCTGCATTGTCTGTATAAACCTTTCTGTTCCGGTCTGCTAGGATCGCTAACGTATTCAATCCAGGCATCAATATCGATTTCACTTCCTTCTGTTTGATTCCTCAGCCATCGCTTTTGCGGTAATAGACTTACAAACTGTCTTTTTAATTGCCGAGCTGAATGTTTTAAATGATCCGGTAAATTACAAGGCGGGGAGTCGATTAAATTAATATTTTTCAGACAACAATAATCTTCTTTTAATTCGTTAGTGCGATAATCCCATTCCGGCAACATCACCTGCACCGGTTCGACTATCCTGTCATCCTGATCACTTGTACCAATGTCCAAATCCATGCGCACGCGCTTAGCTGAAGTCGAACCAGGAGATATGGTTAACTTATCGAGATCGTCAGCAATGTCAGCATCGACATCACTTTGATCATCCTCAGTACGATCTACCGGCGTGAATTCAATCCAACTAAACAAACTCTCCATCCGAAAAGCCATTAAACCACTACGGCCATCAGGATCTTCAACTTCTTCAGCCTGATGTGATTTACCTCGATGATCTTCGGTTACGGATGAATTATGTTGCTGTTTAATTATCTGTGAATCATGAGTAGGATTTTTTTTATTTGACTTAGAACTAGGATAAACCCACATCCAGACAGGGTAACTGTCATCAAGATCAATAGAACTTGTCACCGAACCAGGGTGTCTAAGTGCATTGTGAATTCTCTGCTCAAATTGGATCTGATTTTGACTTTTGCTTGTTGGGCGAAACTGGATAAGCGATTCAACTAATTCACGGTAGATCTGTTCAAACCCGGGATAAGTATGCAGTAATTTCAAAGTGGCGAGTTGATTGGCTAGGGCTATATTTTCGACTGGTGTTTCAACAAAAATAGCTAGTGCTGTCAGCCAAACATACAGTTTCCGATTCAATTTAGTTTCCGGGAAGATAGCTAGGCTGTCTGGCAAACGCACATATTCGTCATTCACTGATGCCAGATCCCAACCATGGCCAGTACCGGCAAGTTTTTGAATCCAGCTTCTGGGATTTTTATGCCTGCGAACAAAACTATTGCTAATTCGTTTTCCTGCATCACCTCCAAATGCCCGATACATAAGGGCCACCTGGTCTTTACATTCACGCAAACTGACTGAGTGTTCAGGATAATCCAGTCTGGCTTTGCCTGTCACCCAGTAATGCCATTTGCTGCCTACAATTTCTTCCATCTAATTATTGATATCAATGAAGTATGTTTGCAATTTAAGCATGTATTACTGATTCGTTAATTGATCTGTGATAAGTCATATTTCAGCTTACCTACAAACTAATACGCAAACTGGATAACGTTCTCAATAAACCATTCATATCATTTTATGTTCCTAATTAAGCTTGATCTAAGTCAATTTAAATTTCATATGTTTTGATACAGTAAAACGACACAGCATGAAGATTTAATCAAGAGGTATCTCATGAATGAAAAAACGTTATATGAAAAAATCGGCGGGGAACAAGCTGTTATTCAACTAGTCGATTCGTTTTATACACGTGTTCTCGATGATGAACTCCTTGCAGAATTTTTCAAGAACACGTCCATGCAGCGGCTAAAGAACATGCAAAAAGAATTTTTTACGATTGCCCTTGGAGGTCCAGAGCAATATTCTGGGTTAAGTATGTCTCATGCGCATCAAGGAAAAGGTATCCATGCAAAACATTTCAGCGCTTTCGTAGGTCACCTTCTAGATACATTGAGCGAACACAATTTGACGGAGGAAGAGCGTTACCAAATAATCACTGATATAAATCATCATGTTGAAGATGTCACTGATGACAGTGCTGCCCCGCTGAATTGATCAATTGGTATACTATTGTTTGATTGTCGGTTGCTGATTAATAACTCCTTGTTGGTAATCCAAATAGAATCTAGTTTAGATTAGTCGATTCATTTATGTGATCAAATTCCAGCGTAACCTGGATAAGATCGAAATTGAAAAGGAATACGGCCTTCGGTTCGATCTTTGCTAGGGACGATGTTGAAACGTTTCTTGTATGAGCGAGTAAAGTGTTCCGCACTGTTGAAGCCACAGGCACTGGCGATTTCGGCGATGGGCATTTCAGTTTGTGTGACTAGCCCCCGAGCTCGATCTAAACTGATGTTGGTATAGTACTGCAGTGGACTTTCAGCGGTATACGTTTTGAATAAACGTTCGAGTTGGCGTTGGGAAATTTTTAAGTAGTTTGCTATTTCGGGGATTTTTAACGGTTCTTCCAGATTCCGTTCCATCAGAATAATTGCATCGCGTAATTCTTTGGGTGCGGCGTAACCAACAGGTTCGTGGCTGGGTGATTGTTGGATTTCCTCGGTTGTGCGTAAACGTTCGTGAAAAATATAGTGGGCCGTTGCGTTAGCCAGATCAATGCCGTGTTGCAAGCGAATAATCTCTAGGGATAAGTCACAAGCCGTCATTCCACCGCAACTAGAAAGTCGATCTCGATCAACAACAAACAATGATTCTTCAACTTTAGATTTGGGAAATAATTCCTTAAAAGCTGCGATATGCTCATAATGAACTGTGGTGCGATAACCATCCATTAAACCGGCAAAAGCCAAAACAAATGCACCGGTATCCAAGCAAACTAGCGTTATACCTGAATCGGCAGCATTCTTTAACCAAGTTTGTAGTTTGTGTGATTGAAATTTTTCCGGTGTCCAACTGGCGTTAACAACTATAAAGTCAAAATTGATTGTTGATGATAGATAATGCTCTGTGTTGTTTATTTCTACGCCGTTGCTGGCGGTGATATTCTGACCGTCTAAACTCAAAAAATGCCATTGATAGAGCGTGTGACCGCGAAGGTAATTGGCTGCACGGTAAGGATCAACAAAAGCGTGCATAGCCATACTGTTAAACTGGGGCAATAACAGCATGCCAATATGGCAGGTAGTGTGAATTTCGGGGCTTGGTTCGGTAGGATTCAGCATTAGACGATTATTGCATGAAATATGACGAAAAACATCAAGCTAATCATCAATCCCACTGTTAATCTTTAACTACACAGATTATTAGATATGGGCCCGAAAAAATAGGCTTTTGCCCGCATCTTATCCAACACTCATTTGCGAGGTAACGACGAATGAATACTATGTTGAGCAGTGAAGAGCTGGAAAAAATTGCTAAAGGGTATGACCCTGTGCCAGAGCGATCATATTCGATTAATACACAATGCTATCGTGACCCTAAATTTCTAGATATCGAACGTCAGCAAATCTTTCATAAATCTTGGCAATTTTTATGCCATGAAGAAAAGTTGCGTGAACCGGGCAGCTATGTCGCGGCTGATATTCAGGGACAAAGTATATTTGCTGCACGCGACAAGGAAGGCGAGCTACGAGCTTTTTATAATGTTTGCAAACATCGTGGTCATGAGTTGTTATCTGGCGAAGGTCAGACCCGTGCAATTACTTGCCCTTATCATGCCTGGGTTTATGATTTAAACGGCCAACTAAAACGTGCTCGACGTTCTGAAACTATAGAAAATTTTGAGATTTCTAAGATATGTCTCAACCAAGTCAAGATTGAAACCTTTTGTCATTTAGTTTTTGTGAACTTAGATCAAACGGCAGTTCCATTAGCACAGCAGTCCGGTGATCTGGCATCAGAAATAGAAACCTACGCCCCAGATATTGGCGATCTGACATTTGCCCACCGATTAACCTATCGAATTAAGGCTAACTGGAAAGCAGTGGTAGATAATTTCTTGGAGTGTTACCACTGCCCAGTTGCGCACAAGGACTTTTGTTCCTTGGTTGAAATGGATACTTATAAAGTAACCACCCATGGCATTTATTCCAGTCACATGGCTAAAGCCGGGCGTAGCGATAACAAAGCCTATGCGGTTGAAGATGCAACAGTGACTGATCACGCTGTCTGGTATCTATGGCCAAACATGACGCTGATGCGTTATCCAGGTCGCGGTAATTTTATGGTGTGGCGCTTTTACCCAATTAATGAAACAGAAACCTATGAAGTGTTCGACTTCTTTTTTGAAACCGCTGAACCTAATGAGGCTGAAATCGAAGCCATCAAATTTGTTGATGACATACTACAGCCTGAAGACATCAGTTTAGTTGAAAGTGTACAACGTGGAATGGCGACCCCGGCTTTTGAACAAGGTCGATATTTGATTGATCCATCCGGCAGCGGTATGAGTGAACATGCGGTTCATCATTTCCACGGTTTGGTGTTGGATGCTTATCGTAAGGCTTGCCAGGCATGAGTGCCGTTAAAGAAAATTATCTTGGCGGGCGAGTAGCAGTTGTCACAGGTGGTTGTGGTGGCATCGGGTCAGCGATTTGCCAGCGCTTCGCTAAAGAAGGCGCCACTGTTTACGCGGCCGACATTCGGGATAACGATCAAGACAGTGACAACATCCATTTCCAGCAACATGATGTGACTAGTGAGCAGAGCGCTAAAGATTTGTTTGCCCGTATCGAACAAGAACAAGGTAAACTGGATATCTTGGTGAATGCAGCAGCCATCGAAATTGAGTACACCATCGAGGACACCTCCCTGGAAGACTGGAACCGCATTTTTGCCATTAACGTCACTGGCACATTCTTAACATCAAAATATGCAATGCCGTTGATACGTAAATCGACATCAGGCTCCATCATTAATTTTGGTTCCTATGATGGTTATATTGCCGACCCGCAATTAGCTGCTTACTGTGCAACAAAAGGTGCGATCCATGCTTTAACCAAAGCCATGGCCTGCGACTATGGCCCTGAAAATATCAGGGTGAATGCAATTTGCCCTGGTTATGTAGATACACCAATGTTGCAAAGTTTTTTTGGTTCCAGTGGTTATATTGAAACATTGCAAAAAGCAGTCCGTGATGTGCATCCACTCAGAACTTATGGTCAACCAGAGGATATTGCTAATCTGGTGAATTGGTTGGCAGGTGATGAGGCTCGTTATGCCACCGGCCAACTGTGGATTATCGACGGTGGGCTTAGTGCCCAAGTCCAACAAATGAGGTTATAACAATGACCAAATCTGTAATCATTACTTGTGCTGTGACCGGTGGTATTCATACACCCACCATGTCACCGTATTTACCTATTACACCGGATCAAATCGCTGATTCAGCGATTGAAGCCAGCAAAGCGGGTGCGACGATTTTACATTTGCATGCACGCAATCCAGAAACCGGTAAACCGGATTCACGGCCGGAAACGTTCATGCAGTTTTTACCAAAAATTAAAGCGGGCTGTGATTCAGTGATTAATGTTTCAACCGGTGGTGGTTTGGGCATGACCCGTGAACAGCGTGTGTTAGCGGCGATGACAGTCAGCCCGGAGATGGCATCATTGAATGTGGGTTCAATGAACTTTGGCATTTTCCCAATGGCTGCGAAATATTCAGATTGGCAACACGATTGGGAGCCCGAGTTTTTAAATATGACGGAGGATTTTATTTTCCGTAACACGTTTACCGATATTGAATTTATTCTAAAAGAATTGGGTGAAGGTCACGGTACCCGGTTTGAATTTGAATGTTACGACCTGGGTCATTTATATAATCTGGCGTGGTTTGTTGATAAAGGCATGATCAAACCACCATTTTTTATTCAAATGGTATTTGGAATCTTGGGTGGGGTCGGTGCCGATCCAGATAATCTAATGCACATGCACACCATCGCGGACAAATTATTTGGCGATGACTATGAATGGTCGGTACTGGCAGCCGGTCGCCAACAAATGCCGTTTGCAACACAGTCAGCCGGATTGGGCGGTAACTTGCGAGTTGGTCTCGAAGACAGTTTATATATTAGTCGAGGTGAACTCACCGAATCCAATGCACAACAAGTGACCAAGATTCGCAGTATTATCGAAAACCTGGGGCACACTGTTGCGACTCCAGCAGAAGCTAGACAACGCCTGGGGTTAAAAGGCGCTGAAAACGTAAAGTTCTAACAGAGGTTTAACTATGCAAACCAAACAACTTATTAATGGTGAATTCGTTGAGGGACAAGGCGAAAAGTTAGCCATTGTTGATCCAGCAACAGCTAACGAGATTACTCAAATTGCCCAAGCTTCAACTGAGCAAGTTGAAGCAGCGGTTCAATCGAGTGAACAAGCATTTCAATCTTATTCAAGGACAACGCCTGTTGAGCGTGCTACCTATTTGCTTGCGTTGGCTGATGCGATTGAAGCAGCAACTGATGAGCTGGCAGAACTGGAGAGCTTGGATTGCGGTAAGCCATTTAACAGTGCTCGCGATGATGAAATGCCGTTAACGATTGATGTCTTTCGTTTCATGGCCGGCGCAGCTAGAACCATGAGTGGTTCGGCGACAGGTGAATATGTAGAAGGTTTTACCTCTATGATTCGCCGTGATCCGGTTGGTCCAGTAGCAGCGATAGCACCTTGGAATTATCCGTTAATGATGGCGTCTTGGAAGTTGGCAGCCCCATTAGCAGCGGGTTGTTCGGTGGTTTTAAAGCCTTCAGAAATGACACCCTTATCAACCCTGAAACTGGCTGAGATCATTAACGATATTCTGCCTGCTGGTGTTGTGAACATTATTCACGGTAAAGGCCTAACTGTCGGAGATCAATTGATTAATTCGCCACAAATGGAAGGCATTACAGTAACCGGCTCACCAGCAACCGGTATGGCGGCCATGCGAGCAGCATCAAGCCAGATTCGTCATGTCCACTTGGAGTTAGGCGGTAAGGCACCGGTGATTGTGTTTGATGATGCTGATATTGATGCAGTAGTTGAAACAATTCGAGGCGGTTCATACTTTAACGCCGGACAAGACTGCGCCCAGCCTTGTCGAATCATGGTTACGGATAAAGCTTACGATAAAGTAGTGGCTGATACTGCAGCAGCAGTGAGCAGCATCAAGATTGGTGCGCAAAAAGAAGGGGGCGTGGAAATGGGACCGGTTATCTCTGCAAGCCAGCGTGATCGCGTAGCAGGATTTGTTGATCGAACTGAGTCCAGTTCTGCTGAAATTGTAGCCGGTGGAAAAATCCCTGAAGGTAACGGCTATTTTTATCTACCTACAGTAATCGCCAATGTTGATAACGATGCCGAAATTGCCTGTAACGAAGTATTCGGTCCGGTGGTATCCATTTCACGTTTTTCCGAGGTGGAGGATGCTTTGAGTTGGGCTAATGCCAGTTCTTATGGTTTGGCATCATCGGTGTGGACCAAAGATGTTGGGCGGGCGATGTCAGTGTGCAGTCGATTGCGTTATGGATTTACCTGGGTTAACACTCATGGTGTCGGTACGCCTGAGATGCCTTGGACAGCGATGAAAGGTTCCGGTAATGGCTGTGATATGTCTGTTTATGCGTTGGATGCTTATACCGCTGTGCGGCATGTAATGGTGGCGCACAGCTAATGAGACTGACAGGTAAAACAGCATTAGTTACTGGTGGACGCCAGGGAATTGGTCGTGCGATCGTTGATGCTTTTGTTGATGAGGGTGCTCAAGTGATAACTTGTGGCCGAGGTGAGCGTGACAAAGATTTGCCAGAAAATATTCTGTGGCAAACTGCTGATGTTTCTCAGAATTCGGACATCGAAGCACTTAAAAAAACTGTAGCTGATCAATTCGGTCAGTTAGATGTTCTCGTCAACAATGCAGGCGTGCAGATTGAAAAAACCGTTGTCGAAACCACTGATGAAGAGTGGGACATGCTGATGGGCGTAAATGCGAAGGGGGTGTTCCTTGCCTGTCGGGCGATGATTCCGATCATGTCACAAAGCGCATCAATTATTAACATTGGCTCGATATCCGGCAAAGTTTCTGATCATGGCATGGCAATCTACAACGCCTCCAAGGCTTTTGTGCATGGTTTAACTCGTTCGATAGCAACTGATCATGGCCCATACGTACGTTGTAATGCGATTTGTCCAGGCTGGATAATGACTGATATGGCGGATGCGGCTTTCGAATTGGCCGATGACCCGCAAAAAGCTAAGACCGATGCGTTAGCGAGACATGCAGTTGGACGATTCGGTCAACCACAAGACATTGCCAAAATGGCAGTTTGGTTGGCCAGTGACGATTCTGCCTTTGCGACAGGGCAGTGTTATACCGTTGATGGCGGTCTGACGTCTGCTTCACCTTTGAATCCAGGATTGTTTTGAACCGTGCGTCATTTAGACAAAGGAGATTTCTCCGCTATGGTTTTATGTCCATGTGATGCGAAATGACAGAGTGCCGAGATTCCTCCACGTTGGTCGGAATGACAGTGTTATTGTTCAGGCCTTTCAACTGTCATCCCGAGCTTGCCGAGGGATCTCCCAACGACTGTTCGAGCATTAATAAATTAAGGAGATTTGTATGTCTGAAATAAAACAAGTTGCCGTACTCGGTGCCGGTGTTATTGGCGCCAGTTGGACATCATTATTTCTTGCTGCCGGATTAAAAGTCAATGTTTATGATCCGGCGGACAATGCTGAGCAGTCTGTGCGCGATTACGTAAAGCGTGCCTGGCCAACTTTGGAAGCATTAAACATGACTCCTCAAGGCGATCCTGAAAACCTGGCTTTTAATGATGACCCAGCTCAAGCTGTGGTGGGTGCTCAGTTTGTACAGGAAAGTGTCCCAGAGCGTTTACCGATCAAACATGATCTCTATGCGAAAATCGAAGATTCTCTTGATCCAGAAGCGATAGTTGCTTCTTCGGCTTCAGGTTTGATGCTAAGTGAAATGCAGCAAGGCTGGAAAAATCCGGCCCGCTTTTTACTTGGTCATCCGTTTAATCCCCCACATTTAATTCCATTGGTTGAATTATTAACTAATGAAAAAACAGAAAAAGGGGTAATGAAACAGGCCGAAGCGTTTTATCAGCAAATAGGAAAAGTTACGATTCGAGTTAAGCGTGAAGTCACTGCCCACGTTGCTAATCGACTGCAAGCAGCGTTATGGCGTGAAGCAATTTATTTGGTTGAGTCTGGCGTGGCGTCTGTTGAAGATGTCGATAAAGCTGTTTGGGCTGGTCCGGGTTTGCGTTGGGCCGCCATGGGTCCGCATATGTTATTTCACCTCGGTGCAGGAGAAGGTGGGTTAAAAGAATTCTGTAATCGTTACCGTGATAGTTTTCACCGTTGGTGGGACGACATGGGCGATGCAGAGTTAACCCCAGAATTGGCTGAGAGCTTGGCAACAGGTGTCGAGGACGAGGCAGCAGGGAAAGATGTACAGACTGCAGCGGCCGAGCGCGATGCTTTAATCGTTGCTATGCTTCAAGGAACACAACCTATTCGAAACCAGGCTTAGTCATGACGCAGAAATCACCTAACATTGTTTTGATCATGGCCGATCAATTGGCGCCACAATTTACAGGTGCTTATGATCATCAACTTGTTAAAACACCCAACATGGAAAAATTGGCCCAGCGTGGTGCACGATTTGATTCAGCATATTGCAACTCACCGTTGTGTGCACCCTCTCGTTTCAGTTTTATGTCAGGCCAGTTAGTTACGCGTATTGCTGCTTATGATAATGCCAGTGAATTTCAGGCCTCAATACCAACCTTTGCGCATTATTTGCGCTTGATGGGTTATCGAACTTGCTTGTCTGGAAAAATGCACTTCGTTGGTCCCGATCAATTACATGGGTTTGATGAAAGAATAACTACGGACATTTATCCCTCCGATTATGCCTGGACACCGGATTGGGAATTGCCGGATGAGCGCATCGATAAGTGGTATCACAACATGGATTCGGTACGTGAGGCGGGAGTAGCGGCTGCCACCTTTCAAATTGATTATGACGAGGAAGTTTGCTTTTTTGCTAAACGCAAATTATTTGATTACGCTCGCGACAAAACCGAACCGTTTTGCATGGTGGCCAGTTTTATCCATCCACATGACCCATATGTTGCTTTAAAAAAATGGTGGAATCTTTATCGTCCTAAAGATATCGATATGCCTAAGCATACTTTAAGTATCGATCAACTGGATGGTTTTTCCAGAAGGTTAATGGATGGCATTGAAGCCAGCACGGTAGCTGTTACTGATGATGAAGTACGCAATGCGCGCCATGCTTATTATGCCAACACGTCTTATTTCGATAGTAAAGTTGGCGAGATTGTTGAAACGTTAGAACAAACCGGGCAGTTAGATAATACGATTATTATTGTTACTGCTGATCATGGCGATATGCTGGGTGAGCGTGGTCTTTGGTACAAAATGAATTTCTTTGAATATTCCGCTCGAGTGCCATTAATCATGGCAGGTCCAGAAATAGTGAATAAACGAATATCTAATGCTTGTTCATTAGCGGATATTTTGCCAACCATGGTTGATTTTGGTGGGATGAATAGCTCCAGCAAACCTGAATTTCTTGAACCTGTTGATGGTGGTTCATTACTTGCACATGCAATCGGTGATAGCAGTGATCATGATGAGGCCATTGGTGAATATTGTGCAGAGATGACAGCATATCCAGTTTTTATGATTCGCCGTGGTGATTATAAATATATTCATTGCGATGCTGATTCTCCATTGTTGTTTGATCTAAAAAATGATCCCGATGAACTCACTAATTTGGCTATGGATGAAACATACAGCGAGTTAGTTCAATCATTTAAAGATGAAACCGGGCTCCGATGGGACAGTGAGAAAATTCGCAGCGATGTTATTGCAACTCAAAAACGACGGCGTTCGGTTCATGAAGCTATGCAGAAAGGCATTTTGCCTTCTTGGGATTACAATCCCCCACGTGATGCCAGTCAGGAATATGTCCGTAATCACATGGATTGGACGGTCGCTGCCGCAAAGACCCGTTTTCCGCCACTAAATGATTAATTGTTTTTAAGTTTAACTATTTGACCCTTTAAAAATTTGACTAAGGGTTGAGCTTAAACTAGGATAATCCGGTATTTTTTAAACTAATCACACGAGGAACTTATGATAAGACGTGTAATAACAATGGCAGCGTTGTCATTATCTCTAGGGGTAACAGGAACATATGCCGCTGATATGGGTGCTAAAGATGAGCCAATAAAATTGTCCATTAATGAGTGGACGGGTCAGCACATCAGTGCACATATTGCTGGCGAAACCCTGAAAAAAGCAGGCTATAACGTCGAGTATGTAACAGCCGGTTATGATGCCCAGTTTACCGCCATGGCAGACGGTGAAATCCACGGCGCCATGGAAGTGTGGAGTAGTAATGCACCAGACCTATGGAAAAAGATGGCAGACGCCGGCAAGGTCGAAGATATTGGTGAAACCGGTTTTGATGCACGCGAAGGCTTTGTTTATCCGCTTCACGTTAAAGAAGTCTGCCCAGGCTTACCTGCATGGGAAGCATTGCAAGAGTGTGCAGCTAACTTCGCGACTGCAGAAACGTTGCCTGAAGGGCGATTGATTGACTATCCTGCTGATTGGGGAACACCCGGCGCGGACAGGATGAAAGGTTTGGCTCTTCCATTTAAAGCAGTCCCGGCTGGTAGTGAAGGTGCTTTGATTTCAGAATTGAAATCCTCCATTGCTAAAAAGAGCCCATTGTTGATGGTGTTCTGGCAACCACATTGGGCGTTAGCTGAATACGAAGTCGAATGGGTGGATATGCCGGTTGCTGAAGCCGCATGCTTTGAAGATCCAGCTTGGGGTTCGAATCCTAACGAAGTGAATGATTGTGACTTTGCGGCATCACGCGTATTCAAGGTAGTTTGGTCAGGCTTAGGTGAAAAATGGCCTGCAGCACTGGAAATCCTCAAAGCAGTGAAAATTTCAACTGATGACCAACAAGTCATGATGGCAGCCATTGATCAGAATGGTGGCAAGGTTGAAGACATTGTTGCAGATTGGATGGCCAATAACGAAGGCACTTGGTCTGAGTGGGTCGCTGCGGCTAATTAATCTATTCAACTAAATTGATGAAAGGCAGGGCAATAATGTCCTGCCTTTTTGTTTTTGGGGCCAATTTTTGACGAGATGTTACATCCTTTTTAATTTCCTCTAAAGAGCAGTAATAGCCTGTCCCGGCTTTATGCCGGGATCTCATAGTGAGCACTGAGGAGTCAAATTTGGGAGATCCCGCAACAAGTGCGGGACAAGTCCTTTCTGCCTCTTTGATAAGGGAGCAAAGTAGGGTGATAGAATATACACACTGACTATTTACTTAAGGGAACGGAAGTGTCAGAAGAAACAGACATAACAATCGAATGTAAAAAGCTTTGGAAAGTGTTTGGTGAAGGTAGCGAATCCAAACTTGCTAGCCAGGCTTTACCCATTGGTGATGAGTGCGATAAATTTTGCAAGGAGTTAAAAAGTTCCGGTGGTATTGTCGCCAGTGGCGATATTAATTTACAAATAAAACGTGGCGAGTTTTTGTTTTGATGGGCTTGTCAGGCTCGGGGAAGTCTACTTTGATGCGTTGCATGTCGCGTCTCACAGAGCCTAGTGCTGGCCAACTACTATTAGACGGTGAAGATTTCCTTTCAGTTTCTGAGAAAGAACTGATGTCGATACGTCGCACCAAAATGGGAATGGTATTTCAGCATTTCGGTTTATTCCCGCACATGACAGTTGTCGATAACGTTGCCTTTCCGCTCAAAGTGCAAGGTATTGATGAAAAGACACGTTATGACAAGGCCATGGAAATGATCGAGTTAGTAGGTTTGGAAGGCCGTGATGCAGCTTATCCACATCAACTTTCCGGTGGACAAAAGCAACGTGTTGGTATCGCTAGATCGTTGGCTGTTGATCCGGAATTATGGTTTCTTGACGAACCCTTTAGTGCACTTGACCCACTGATTCGCTGGCAAATGCAATCTGAATTGTTACGTCTGCAAACGATGTTTCATAAAACCATTGTTTTCGTCACTCATGATTTTATGGAAGCCGTGCGTCTGGCTGATCGCATTGCAATCATGAAAGACGGTTTAATTGTACAGGTGGGCACACCCCAGGAAATTGTGCTTTCACCTGCCAATGATTATGTTGCAGAATTCGTAAAAGAAGCTCCTCGAACCAAGATTATTAAAGTTTCACAACTGATGGAAACATCAACGATGGAAACTTCAGGTGAAGGTTTAAGCACCGATATGACACTTGAGGATGCGCTGTCCTGGAGTGCTGAGCGAGGCGGTGAATTGCCTGTAAAAGATGAAAGTGGCAATACAATAGGCGTCATCACACCTGAACGTTTAGCGAATGCACTCAGCGGGGGAAAGAGTGACAGCTAGCACAGTTCTTAATCCGACTGCTTCTTCGCGCAACTTTTTTTACTCTGGATTATCACCATGGTTATTACTGGCCGCCGCTGCTTTAGTGGTTCACTTTTTTTCAGGTGCTTTAAGCTGGTTACATAAATTTCCAGCGGAGTGGGTTATTCCTTTGGCAGATTGGATCAATACAGCCATGGATACAATCGTCGAAGTGGTGAAGCCCGTTACACGTGCCATTGCCGCGATTCTAGAATGGCCAATGATTTTGCTGCGCGATATTTTACAGTGGACACCATGGCCGATCACTGTGGCAGGTGTAGTGCTGCTGGCCTGGCATGCCTCGGGAATTCGCTTAGCCATTATTTGTTTATTGGCACTGCTTTATATCGCTTTGTCCGGTTACTGGAATCCATCAATGAGTACGATGGCACTGGTTGGGATAGCGGTTCCTTTATCCTTATTGCTAGGTCTGGCAATTGGTATAGCAGCTGATCGCACAGAGATAGGTAAACGTATTGTGCCGCCGATTCTGGACATCATGCAGACCATGCCAACCTTTGCTTATTTAGTTCCAATTCTTGTTTTATTCGGGTTTGGGCCGGTAGTAGGTTTGATCGCTAGCGCAATCTACGCTTGTCCACCCATGGTCAGAAATGTGCACTTAGGTTTGAAACAAGTTCCTTACGAAATTGTTGAAGCCGCTAAGATGTCCGGGGTTTCCAGTTATCAACGTTTGTTTTGGGTCGAATTACCTGCTGCCATGGCACAAATCAAGGTCGGAATTAATCAAACCATCATGGCGACCTTGAGCATGGTAATTATTGCATCAGTCATTGGTGGTTTTGGGGATATCGGCTGGGAAGTGCTAAGCACGATCCGCAAAGCGCGATTTGGTGAAAGCTTGTTGGCTGGGTTTGTAATTGTCTTGATTGCTATTGTCATGGATAGGATTTCATCCGCCTATGTGACTCAGGACGATGCCACCAAAGCCAAAAATCAGGCTAATAAAAAAATGTGGATAAGTCTAATTCTTGGACTGATCGGATTGTGTGTTCTGATTAAAACCATTGGTTTTGATTTTTCTGTCGAAGGTAGTGGCTTTTCAAAAGCAGTATCGGAATGGCTGGATGCAAAACTGGAAGGTATAGTTGCCGGTTATGGCCAGCTCTTAACCGACATTAAAAATACCTTTTTCTTTTATTACTTATTACCGCTTCGCATTGGCTTTAGTAAAGCCATTCTGCCACTAACCTGGGGATTTGATTTTACAGAAGCCATGCGCTGGGGATATGCTTTAGCAGTATTGGCTTTGAGTGTGTTTATTGGGTTTCGCAAAAGTTGGCAAGCTGGTTTAACCATAGCAGCACTGGCATATATACTTTACTACGGTCTGACTGGTGCGCCTTGGATTGTTCTAACTGCAGCGGTTGTTTTGCTAGCGTGGCAGGCAGGGGGGCGTTCTGTGGCATTGTTTGCTGGATGTTCGCTGGGTTTTATTCTAATCACTGGCATGTGGGAACGTGCTATGTTGTCAATTTATCTCTGTGGGGCTGCCGTAATCCTGTCATTCTTGTTCGGCTCTGCCATCGGAGTTTGGGCAGCTTCCAGTAACCGTGTTTCTTCAATCGTCAGACCGATTGCTGATACTTTTCAGACTATCCCGCTGTTTGTATTTTTGATCCCGGTATTAATGTTTTTTCAAGTCGGTGAGTTCACGGCACTATTGGCGATAATCGCTTATGCTTTTGTTCCCGCTATTCGTTATACAGAGAGCGGCCTACGTCAAGTTTCACCTCAGTTGATTGAAGTCGCCGTTGAACAAGGATGTACACCTAGCCAAATTTTTTGGCAGGTAAAAGTGCCACTAGCTATTCCTACTATTATGGTGGGCTTAAATCAAACCATTATGTACGGTTTTGCCATGTTGGTGATTGCTGCTTTGGTTGGTACAACTGGGTTGGGTCAGCAAATCTTTTTAGCGCTTAGCGCGGCGGATACAGGCTTGGGATTAATCGCTGGCTTATCAATGGCGTTGCTGGCCATGATTACTGACCGCATTATGCAGGCCTGGGTTGCAAAAAAGTATGAAGGGATGCTTTAGTAATGCTTAGTTTGAATTGAGTTCAAGATCTAGATAGTTCAGACATTGCTTTTTGGCCTTTTCGACATTAATACCATTTTTGTCAAAAGCGCCATGCAACCATAACCCAGCGATCAAAGCAGCCATTGTTGAGGCAACAAGCCCTGCTTTTTCTTTAGGAAGTAAATGATTCAAATGATAGGCAAGATTTGATTTCATCCGATTTTTACTAATGACTTCCAGTCTATTCAAAGCAGGCTGATGCAAAGCTTCCGCCCAGAATGAGCACCAAATTTTTGTCGATTTGTGTTCAATTTGTTTGGCAGAAAAATTACCTTCAATAATTGCGACAATGCATTCGTAATGATTTTTCGCCGTTTCTTTCCTTTTCAAAATTCCCTGTTTTAAATGTTCTAGCATTAATCGCATAGTGGCTTCCAGTAGATCATCCTTATTGTGAAAATAATGATGAACGATGCCATTAGAAACCCCAGCATGTTTGCTGATTTTCGAAATGGTAGTTCCATTAATACCATGCTCATCAACGCATTCCATTGTCGCCTCGATGAGTTGTTGGCGCCTTAAGTTAGCAATATTAACGTTTTGCATGTATTAACTATAAGTCTCGTTTTGACTTGTATTTTAACAGTATATCAATTATATTGGACAATCGTCCAATTTATTGGATAAGCATCCAATAAATAACAAACCACATAGACACAGTACTTTAGAGGAGAAGTAGATGATACGAAAATCTAATTATCCGTTTTTTAATCTTTTTCGGACAAGCTTACTCACCGCAACTTTAGTTGCTTTAACTCCGGTTCAAGCACATGAAGACCTGACTTTTACAACCTGGACTGGGCCTTATATGCGCAGTCAAATGCTGGGATTTGTAAATCCATATGAACAGCAAACAGGCAAATCGGTGAATGTCGATCATTATGCCGGTGGACTTAAGGAAATAAGAGATCAGGTTGAGTCAGCCAATATCAAATGGGATGTTGTTGATTTAACTCAAGCGGATTCCTTGCGTGGATGTAATGAGGGTTTGCTTGAAAAAATCAATCATTCTTCATTGCCTAATGGAGTTGATGGTAGTGGTTACAAAAGTGACTTTATCGATGGTGCGCTAAATGATTGTGGCGTAGGTGTAATTGTTTGGGCAACAATCTTTGCTTATGACAATGAGGCATTTACTGATGCAACGCCTGCAACAATTTCTGATTTTTTTGATCTCAAGAGCTTTCCTGGTCGTCGGGGCATTCGTAAAGACCCCTCTGTCATTATGGAATGGGCGTTGCTAGCGGATGGTGTGCCAGCGAATGAAATCTACAGCACCTTAGAAACAGAAGAGGGCTTAGAGCAAGCCTTTGCTAAATTAAATCAAATCAAGGCGCATATTGTCTGGTGGGAAAATGGTCGTGATCCGATTCGCATGCTCAATAACAGCGATGTTGCTATGAGCTCAATTTGGGCAACGACTGGTGTCGAAGGCAGCAAAGAAGAAGACTCACATTATACGGTTAATTGGGACGGACGAGTGGTCGAAATGGATTTGTTCGGCATTGTCAAAGGTAGCCCTAATAAATCCGAAGCGATGGAATTTATTAAATTTGCCAGTAGCAGTGAATCAATGGCTAATCAAGCTAAATATTTAGCTAACGGCCCGACACGACAATCCGCGTTGAGCTTGATTCCCCAGGATGTCCAAGAGAATCTGCCTAACGGCGAAGCACGTGGTGACGCGGTTTCTATTCTGTCCAATGCCGAATGGTGGGCAGCTAATCATGCTTCGATAGCCGAGAAATTCAATGCCTGGGCCGAAGAGGCGAGTATGAAAGGCGCAGCCGGTACGGTTCGTTAGTCATGATGTATTTAACTAATTTAATTCAAGAGGTGGAACATGGATAAACAATCGAAAATGAGTGCGCAGGATCTGGTCGCAAAGAAAGGTTTATTTGCTGGTATGAATGCAACCATGGCGATTGCTTCAATGATTATGATCATTGCCTTTGTCGTTTATACGATCATCGATGTGGAAAGGTCTTCTGAAGTGTTTTCTGCGGGCAAGAGCTTTGTCATTGGATCGTTAGATTGGTTTTATGTGTTGGTTGTAAATGCAGCACTGTTCTTTTCTCTATGGGTGCTGTTTAGTCGATTCGGCGATGTAAAGCTTGGCAAAGAGGATGATGAGCCTGATTTTTCAACATTTTCTTGGGTCGCGATGTTGTTTTCCGCGGGACTTGGCTCAGGGCTTATCTACTGGGGTGTTGCGGAGCCTATGTTTCATATTCAAGGAAATCCGTTTGCAACACAGGAGGGCCTTGAGGCAGGATCCACGGCAGCAGCTGTTAAATCAGTGACCTTGACAAGTTTCCACTGGGGTTTTCATGGATGGGGCCTTTATGTATTGACGGGCATGTGCTTGGCTTATTTTGCCTATCGAAACAACTTGCCATTGACACCAAGGGTCGCTTTATATCCAGTATTGAAAGACAAAATTTATGGTCCCTGGGGGCACCTTGTAGACTTGATCGCTGTATTCGGAACCATATTCGGGATAGCTACCTCACTGGGGCTTGGTATTGTCCCAATCGGTGCCGGTATGGAGCGCCTCGGTATTATGGAGAACACGATTACAAACCAATTAATTCTGGTTGCAATCATCACTGTCTTAGGCACTGCTTCAGCGGCATCTGGAGTTGGAAAGGGTGTGCGGATTTTGTCCGAAATGAATGTCATGGCAAGTCTGGGTCTGCTGCTGCTATTCCTTGTCCTTGGTCCAACCGCTTTTATCCTTGGTATTACCATTTCCGGAGCAGGTGACTATTTGTGGAATGTCATCCCTATGGGATTTTGGATTAACCGGGAAGTCGGTAATGAATGGCAAAGTTGGTGGACTATCTTCTATTGGGGTTGGTGGATCGCATGGTGTCCGTTTGTAGGGATGTTTATTGCACGTGTATCTAAAGGCCGTACGATTAGAGAATTCACATTTGCAGTGTTATTTGTGCCAGTCTCTGTCGTAATTATTTGGATGGGTGTGTTTGGCGGTGCGGCTGCAGGTGTTGACCTATTTAATAGTGCTGGAGTATTAGAAGCCGTTAATGAAGACTATGCGCTTGGCGTTTTTCAAACGGTCGCTGGATTCGGATATGACTGGCTCACTTACCCGATTTATGTTCTGATTACGGTTTTATTAATCTCTTGGTTCGTTACATCTTCTGATTCTGGCACGTTAGTGCTATGTACAATGCTATCAATGGGTGACGAAAATCCACCTATAAAATTTCGTATATTCTGGGGATTAACCGCTGGTATCGTGGCCGCTGTGCTTATGCTAGCGGGTGGTTTAAGTGCGTTACAAACCGCGTCAATCGTAGCTGGATTACCGATATCGGTCATCGTTCTTCTTATGATCTATGGAATGGTAAAAACGCTTCATGAAGAACACCCGTTACCAGACTATGAAGACCGCAGGGAACTGGAATTTTTAAACAGATAATCTAGTTTACCTGTAACTGATTCATTTATAATCGATTGGCTGTTTCAGCCAATCGATTTTTCTTTTATCGTTCGCGTAAGCGACAGAATACCACGGGTTTACCCGTGAATGAATGAGTGTATTTAGATTGAACATCACACACATCATTTAAGATGTGATGTTCATCGTAGCAGCTCAAAAGGGCTGTTACGATAAGCGCCCGGCTTTAGCCGGATTTCAGTAAAAATATTGAGGTTCCGGCACAAGGCCGGGGAAATCTATTTGGAGCTATATAAAGCAATGTCAATTCAACAAATTTATATTCATGGTCATTTCGTTGATTGTGCATCGGGTCAAACTTATCAAGATATAAATCCAGCTAATGGTCAGGTGTTGGCTGATATACAGCTTGCAGGATTGGATGATTTAGACAAAGCTGTCGACTCGGCTTCGGAAGGTTTTAGAATCTGGTCAGCGATGACAGGTACAGAGCGTGCACGAATTCTAATGAATGCGGTGTGTTTGTTGCGAGAGCGTAATGATGAACTGGCTGAACTAGAGACCCAGGATACGGGGAAACCAATTCAGGAAACTATAGCCGTTGATATTGCCAGTGGTGCGGACTGCATTGAATATTTCGCCGGTATTGCGCCTACGATTCGAGGCTATCATGTCGATTTAAACAATGCCTTTGGCTATACCCGCCGTGAGCCATTAGGTGTATGTGCTGGAATAGGCGCCTGGAATTATCCTATTCAAATTGCTTGCTGGAAGTCGGCCATGGCTTTGGCCTGTGGCAATAGTTTGATTTATAAGCCTGCACCCTCAACGCCATTGACGACATTTAAGTTAGCTGAGATTTTCACCGAAGCCGGTTTGCCGGATGGTGTTTTTAATGTTCTTACGGGGGATGCCGAGGTAGGCAGCGGGTTAGCAAGTCATCCCAATATTGAGAAAGTTTCAGTGACGGGTTCTACCGCAACTGGCCGCAAAGTATTGGAAGCAGCTGCTGGCACCATCAAGCATGTAACAATGGAACTAGGTGGTAAATCACCGTTGATTGTTTTTGAAGATGCTGAAATCGATAACGCCGTGTCTGCTGCAATGATGGCGAATTTTTATTCCGGTGGAGAAATTTGCACAAATGGTACTCGGGTATTTGTCCATCAATCCATCAAAGATAAATTCGTTGAACAATTAGTTAATCGCACTGAAAAGTTGAAGATTGGTGACCCAATGGATCCTGAAACGCAGGTTGGCGCATTGATATCACTTGACCACATGGAGCAGGTACTTCGTTACATCAACAAAGGCGTTGAAGAGGGTGCAAGGCTATTATGCGGCGGTAACAGAGTGAGACCTGTTGGTTGCGAAGAGGGCGCTTTTGTTGAACCTACAATTTTTGATAACTGCGCTAACGAGATGACCATTTGCCAGGATGAAATTTTTGGTCCGGTATTGTCTTTACTAACCTTTGAAGACGAAGATGAAGTCATTAAAACCGCAAATGATACAGAATATGGATTAGCCGCAGGGGTGTTTACTCAGGATATAAAACGTGGTCATAGAGTCATTGCCCAACTACAAGCTGGAACTTGCTGGATAAATAACTATAACCTAAATCCGATAGAACTTACTATTGGCGGTTACAAGCAATCCGGCATCGGCCATGAGAATGGACCCGAAGCGATTAACTTTTATACTCAAGTCAAAAGTGTATATGTAGAACTCGGTGATGTGGACTGTCCTTATGAATAAGGTTCATCGAATGACTACACCATCGTCATTCCCGCGTAGGCGGGAATCCAATGGCTTCTATATGAAAACGAGTGCATCTCAAACCGATGCTGTTTTTCAGGCGAATGCTGTAACGGGCCTTCCAGGCCAGCTCTATATTTCATTACCCATTTCAGAGTACATTTTGCAGTGGCTTGGCCTATTAAGCTACAGAGTAATTAGATATGCTACTGGATGCCGGATCGAGTCCGGCATGACGGGATTTGAAAAATTATGCAGGATTTCTTAAATTGAATAACAATACCTACGACTACATCATTGTCGGTGCCGGTTCAGCCGGTTGCGTGTTAGCAAACCGTTTAAGCGAAGACAAGAACAATCGTGTCTTATTAATCGAAGCCGGTGGCAGCGATAAACATATCTTTGTGCAAATGCCGACAGCGTTGTCATTCCCGATGAACATGAAACGTTTCAACTGGTATTTCGATACCGAACCCGAACCTCATGCCAATAATCGGGTAATGCATTGCCCACGCGGTAAAGCATTGGGAGGTTCCTCGTCGATAAACGGCATGGTGTATGTACGTGGTCACGCTTGTGATTATGAGCAATGGGTTGAACAGGGTGCTCAAGGTTGGGGTTATCAAGATTGCCTACCTTATTTCAAGCGAGCTGAAACCTGGATGCATGGTGAAGATGATTACCGCGGTGGTAGCGGTCCCATAGGTACCTGCAACGGTAATAACATGAGTTTGAATCCGCTTTATCGAGCTTTCATAGAAGCAGGTAAAGAAGCGGGCTACCCCGAAACCAAAGATTACAACGGTTATCAGCAAGAAGGTTTTGGCCCAATGCACATGACGGTCAAAGACGGTGTGCGTTCCTCGACAGCACGTGAATACTTACGTCCTATTATGAATCGTTCCAACCTGGAGGTAATGAGTAACACTATGACTTCCAGAGTGTTAATGGATGGTAAAAAGGCAATTGGAATTGAAATTCAAAAGGGCGGGAAAGCAGAAAAGATATTGGCTAACAAAGAAGTGATCCTCTCTGCCGGCTCGATTGGTTCACCTCAATTATTACAGCTCTCCGGTATCGGTCCAAAATCAGTATTGGAAAATGCCGGCGTTGAATTAATTCATGAGTTACCCGGTGTCGGTAAAAACCTGCAAGACCATCTGGAAGTCTATTTTCAGTTTCGCTGCACTCAGCCAATTTCACTGAATGGCAAGCTGGATTTAATCAGCAAAGGTTTGATCGGCACTCGCTGGATATTGTTTAAAACTGGCTTGGGTGCGACGAATCATTTTGAGTCTTGTGCTTTTATTCGTTCTAAAGCCGGAGTCAAGTGGCCTGACATTCAATATCACTTTTTACCGGCAGCCATGCGCTATGACGGTAACGCTGCATTTGATGGACACGGTTTTCAAGTCCACGTCGGCCCCAATAAACCGGCCAGTCGTGGTCATGTGCGAATTAAATCCAATAATCCGAATCACAAACCGTCAATATTATTTAATTATCTAAAAGAACAACAAGATATAGAAGACTGGCGTGCCTGTATTCGCTTGACCCGAGAAATCATCAATCAACCTGCCATGGACGAATACCGCGGGGATGAAATCCAACCGGGCGCAGACATAACATCAGATGAGGCAATCGATGAATGGGTTAGAAACAGCGTCGAAAGTGCCTACCATCCGTCGTGCACTTGCAAAATTGGCAGTACTGATGATCCAATGGCCGTAGTCGATTCCAACTGCAAAGTGATCGGTACAGAAAACCTGCGAGTTATTGATTCATCCATATTCCCAACCATCCCCAACGGCAACCTCAATGCTCCCTCCATCATGGTCGGTGAAAAAGGTGCTGATATTATTCTTGGCAAAGAGCCATTAAAAGTCAAAGAAGCACCTTATTGGGTAGATGAAAATTGGGAAAGTCGGCAGCGTAGTGGAGAGCCTGCTAGGATGTAACTCAATACCTGTTGCTCGTCATTCCCAAGGAGCCTGTCCCCGTGAAGACGGGGAGCAGGAATCCAGTTTATTTAGAATTTAACTTGATTTATCTAAAATCCGGGAGGCCAATAATAATTTTCTATTTATTATTGAAAACTAGTCTGCATATCAAATTTATCTTGATAAAATATTAAAATTATCAGTAATACATAGAAAATACTGCAACTGCTACACGAAGAAGAAGGAGTGAGTCTGGATTTTAAGAAAGAACAATATCCATTTGTTGGAGTAAATCAAAAAGCAAAAAGTGAACTACTTAAAGACATATTGGCTTTTGCTAACTCATTCAGAAGAATTGATGCATATATATTGATAGGTGTAGAAGAAATTAAAGGCGGGAGAAGCAAATTAGTTGGTATTGATGAACATCTAGAAGATGTGAGTCTACAACAATTTGTAAACACTAAAACTCAAAAACCTGTTGAGTTTTCTTATAGGGCTTTGGAACTTGAAGGAGTTAAAATCGGAGTCATTGAAATTCCTATACAAGAACGACCTGTTTATTTAAAAAGGGATTATGGGATTTTACAAAAACAAAAAGTGTATCTAAGAGGAATAGTTCCACAGATATAGCGAGCCCTGATGAGATCGCAAGCATGCGGAATTTAAATCGAGACAAAATGCATTGTGATTATGTACAACTAAAAATAAAAAACGAATATAAAATTCGTAAGCGCTAAGTTAAGGGAGTCTGTTTAAATGAAGTGGGAGTCACCATACGAAAATGGAACTAATTACTCCCCACCCCCAGTTCAGGACGCTGTGGTAATTCGCCCTGGCCTAGCGGCGTTCGTAGCCATGGCGATCGTAGAGATGGGTCGCCTAATAAACCCCAATTGACATTCACTTCGGGTAAACTCAAGCTGGTTTTAGCATTATTTACTGCCTGACCTATACCCTCACCTTCAACGAATAAGTTATTCATCAACTCTCTGGCCAATTGCAAATTATCACCATGTCCTGACAGTAGAGTCGAACCTGTGATGGTAACCGCATTACCAGTAAACATTAATTGATGAGCCAGCGTATTAGTATGGGTTGATTCATGGTAACTGACGTAACATGCCAGAGGCAACCAGAAGCTGGGATTAGTGGCTGTCATAGCAGTAACATCATTGGCATGATACAACTTATCATTGGACAGTTGCCGGGTGCTGGCATGACCATTAAACAAGACCCAGTCAGGTCCATTTTTTAAATGGGTTTGAATTTGGCTTTTGCCTTCATTTATCGCCTGTGCGAGCGTGAAATCCGGATTGTCAACCATAATTTCCTCAATATAAACTTCATCTATCTCAGTCTCATCTGGCAGGTGAAATTTCAGGCTATCCAAGGCTTTAGCAAAATCAATTTGTTCTGCTGGATCAATATGTTCAGCTATTAGTAATGTGGACGAAGATGGTGATGACTGCGTTTCCCACTGAATGGTCTGATTTACAATATGCGCAACTTCCTCCTGGGTTCTAGCAGGCCAGCGGCCGATCGCCGCAAAAAATTCACCTTGCTCATCCTGTACATAAAGGCTATCAGTTGCGGTGAAATTAGAGTATGTCGAAGCAGCATAGTCACTTGGAATAAGCGTCACCGCATCGGTACCTAAATAATTACGGTGATCATAGGTGCTGCCGCCGACCAGCAATACGTACTTTAATAATGAATCTGACTCACGTAATTGCTCAAGAAATGCGATTAAACCATGCGGCCCCGGTTGGTTGCCACCGAATGCAGACTGAATCGCCAGGTAATCAACCACACCTACGTTATACCCTATTGCATTTTTGTGCTGAACAAAGCTTTGCAAAGATTCACTCATTAAAGCTGGATGAGCAATGATCAAATAATCATATAATCGATTTGAATCGATCATCATTTGTGAATCTGCCAGTTTTTGCAAGTTCACATAATCAACATTCAGATAACCTTGCTGATTAGTAACCCAGTAGCGTATTGGCTCATCATCTGCGGCCAAGTCTGCACCACCCAGCTTTAGAAACTTAATGATGTGTTGCTTTTCACCTGTTTCACTTTTTATGGTGGTTTTCGATTCAAGCTGGATTTTGACTAGATTCGATCCATCACTGGCAAATATGCTAGGCTTACCCGATTTTGGCAAAGTGACTTGATAACCAGTGTGCTCGGTTTCATCGTGCTCAAACGTCAGAAAGTCATCGCCCTGTTTGGCTAGAAATGGTCGCCGATATGACAAGCCCAGACTATCCAGATGAAGCTGTGCAAACTCATAGCCCACGCCTGTACTTAAGATTACTCCAACTAACAAACTATCAAGATTTAAACTTACATCACTTGGGATTGGGAATGACAGATTCCAGTTCCCTTTGCCTACTGCGGATTCGGTATTCAAGTAAACAGGTTGATTTGCTGTGTCCAGCATGACTCCCTGGAGTAAATATTCTGCATCTTGCTGACCATCATTATTGTCATCTTGGGCAGGCAAAGCAGTAGTGCGAGCACTTTGTACGTGTAAATACTTACCCTCGGCCAGCACATCATCTGGCAAATCAAAAAGATCAGCAGCAGAACGTGGCTTCCCAGTCTGGCTCAAGATTAACCCATGAACCCAGGGGTCATCTACCTGGCTATCCAGTAAATATAATCTGTTGTCTTCCTGAAGAATAGTTTCCTGATAAGAGTCAGGAAAGGTCGGCTCTAGGTTTTGTTTTAACTGTTTTTGTGCCTTGCGAACAGCTACTGGGTCTTTTATTAGACGGTAAATCGATTCACCAGTATAAATACCTGACGTTTGATCAGGTGCTGAACCATAGAAAACGATCTGACCCTGTTTTCCTAATACCTTATGGCCATCCAGTTTTGTGCTGGATTTAGCGAATCTTGCGATTGGCTGACCAAATGCATTAACCAGTGCAATATTATTGAGTTTTACCTCACTCCAATCAATGCCTTGTGCAATCAGCTCTTCTGAGGTGATTCGATAAACCCCATCCCGGCTGATGCCAAATTCGATCGCTTGTTCTGCATCTTGTAATTCTACTAGTGATGCCTGCTTGATATAACCTCGCTTTAGGTGCGATGTATATCCAGCCTCATACATCTGTTCATCAATCTCTGTGCGAACCTGTTCCCAGTCTATAGGTTCAAGGTTATTCTCCCCGCCATAAGCCTTGCCTAATTCAAACGGACCGTAATGATGTTCGGTGCCATCACTGTCCACACTCGATAAACCCACAGCTATTAATTGGCCAAAACGCCTTGGTATCTTGATAGTTTTGCTATAGTCCTGTACTTCTAGACTGTTGCTGTTATGGCTTGGTAGAATAAATTTTTTCAGCGGTAACCATTGCCGCGTTACACCATCCAAACCCCACAGTCTAAAACCAATATTGAATAATTCACTTTCCGTGGAAAAATCCAATCTCAGTTGTTTGCCGTTTTTGCGTGAAGAAAATGAGGATAGTAATACTGGTGTAACAGTAAAGCTGGTGCTGTCCGAGGCTGTGCAATTGGCCGCACCTCCTGGCAAACTGAAACAAAATGCTATCTGAGTAGCATTGATGGTAATAGTATCGCCTTGGGATGCACCGGCATTGATCGTGATGGGAAAAGTTCTTGTAACACTACTGCCATTGGTAAAAAATCCCAATTCAGGCAATATGTTTATAGACGTAGGCGTTGCTGGCCCGGTTACAGTAATCAGACCTGTTTCGCCGAAGGCTGTTTCAGCCAAACAGTTATTGGGATCATTGCAAGTTGTTGTGACACTCACATTGACAACATCACCCGGATCCATTGAACCTGCAAGTGTTATTACTGTGCTGATACTTTGTGCATAGGCCGAGGAAGAAATAAGTCCTACTATTAGTAGTAGCATCAAACATGCTGCTTTAAAGCTTTTTTCTAATGTGTCTATCATTATTTCAACCTACTAAAACATTTGAAGTCAGTGATCTTCAAGCTATTCATGAAGATGACGAAGATAGAAAAAGTAACTTTTGTCTATTTATTGTTAAGACAGCTGGGCTAAAATTCCGCAAGGCTGTGCTGTGGTAGATTATATACAAAATCAATCCGAAATTGTTAACAAGTGATAAATCTCGACAGTATCATAATAAAGAACCCCGCAGGGCGCGGGGTTAAAGTAAGTATTTGTACATAAGGGGTTGGTAATGTACAGAGGCAATATAACAACACTAATTGCATTTAACAATACAAATGAAACTAATTATTATGAATATAAGGACAAGAAATAGCGATGCTAAATATCAATGAAACACCATTAAAAGCAAATCTGTAGTTGGGAGGAATGGTGATGTGCGAGGTTGAGTTTAGAGCTTGGTGCGAAGCATCACAAAGAATGTTTTGTGGAGATATGCCGATATTACTTGTAGCGAACTTGGATTAGGTTATTTAAATAATGAGAATGACAGGCGCAACTTAACAAATAAATTCTTTAATCGAAAATATTCCATCGTCACTTGCAATACTATAAATTTCTATATTTTCCATATTTATCTGACCGATGTGTTCATGCTGCCTGTTCCAATTCAGCCTCTGGCTTGAACGGCAACAAGGCTTCAATATCCTCAACACAAGTGGCCTTGGGTAATTCAGTAAAGACATGCTTTAAATAGGCAAACGGTTCCAGACCATTGGCTTTCGCTGTCTCAACCAGTGAATATAAATTAGCGCTGGCTTTGGTACCGGATACCGTATCGGAGAAAAGAGAGTTTTTACGGCCAATGACAAAGGGTCGAATTGAATTCTCGACACAATTGTTGTCAATGTTCAATCGACCATCTTGAGCGTAGATCACTAACTTCGGCCACTGCTTATTCATGTAATGCATGGCCTTACCCAATGCCAATTGTTTAGCCACTACCATCAGGTGCTTATCCAACCATTTCCTCCGTAAATCCTTGAGAATCGGTATGGCGTATTGCTGGCGTAGTACCAATCATTGTTCAGGGCTTAATGTCTTCGCCTGTTTCTCGATCTTATATAACAACCGAATACGGTTTAATGCCTGGGCGGTTAACGTGGTCTTTTTGAGTTTGAGTTGCTTTTGTGCTTTGAACGCCTGATCAAATTTATTACGCACATGTGCCCAACAACCTAATTGAATAATCTGGTTTTGATCACAGACTTTATTATAGCCATCGTACCCATCTGCTTGTAAATACCCCGCATAACCCCCTAATAAATCTATAGGTACTTGCTGAGATCGAGTGGGGGCATAGTCATATAAGATAATCGTTTGATCCGGTGCCCCTCCTCGTCGGGCCCACATATATGATTGGCTCTGTGGATCTTTCAATACCTGACAGCGAGTCTCATCCATATTTATAATATCGTGGTTTAATAGCTGATCATTCATCAAATTAATCAGCGGTTGTACTAATAAACCTGCTTTAATCATCCAGAACGCCAAGGTTGAACGGGTAATGGGAATGCCGTGGCGTTTTAAGTCTTGTTCCTGCCTATACAGCGGAACCCCGTTAATATATTTGCCATTCGCCACACAGGCTAATGTCCCTGGACTGGCAATACTGCCGGGAATCGGTTGAGGGGGAAGTTTTGCCGCTTTAATGCCTTGTTGCAGTTAGGACAGTGATAGGTCTTTTTAATATGTCGAATCACTTTGACTGTCAGCGGAATCAATTCAAGCTGTTCACTGCTCTTCTGACTCATTACCTCTAGCTGGCTCTGACAATGATCGCAGTGGCAATCGACCTCATCCAGTGTATGAATCACTTCAACACGTGGAAAGTGATCCGGTAGTTTTTTGCGACCACCTTTACCTTTGCGGCGTATATGGCCGTTAACGTTCGTGTTGGATGAGTCATCCGACGAATCACGTTCATCATCTTGTAAGTTTGATTCATGATCGGCCAAGGCTTCGGCTTCATTGAATAAAAACGAGAGCTGGTCTATGTCGTATTTAGCAGAATGGGTACCGAAGTGCTGCTGTTTTGCTAGCTGAATGGCTTGCAGAAGTTGATTGATTTGACCTGCTTGATGGGTCACTTGAGCTTGTAGTTGAGCCACTAATTCCTTAAGCTGATCAGGGTCATTGGGTAGTGATTCTGTGCCATTATTCATGCGCTGAATTTTACCACAGCGATGACCCGAAAGCCCTGTATATACAGGACTTTAAACGCTATTTTATCTCTAAAGTACTGTGTGGTGCAGTAAGGTTGAATGGCCCTGTAATAAAGTTAAATCGTAGCCATCCAGAATCCAGTTAATCTGTTGAGCCGATAACTGGATCGTATCCAAGGGCAAGTTTACCGGCCAGCGAAACCGGGCTTTCTCAATACGTTTCAATAACAACACAAATCCATTACCATCCCAGCCAACCAATTTAATAATTGTGCGTGCGTTATTACAAAAGATAAACAGCCTTGACGAAAACGGATCAAGATTCATCTCACCTTCGACAATCGCCACCAGACCATTAATCGACATACGCATATCGACAGGATGACGGTACAAAAATATCACCGAATCCGAAGATGGTCGAATCAATGAGATGATTCCATACGATTAAGGACAATGCCAAGTATTGATTCTGATATCTCACCTTGCAATTCCAGTCGACTCCCATTCGAAAATGTGACCGTGCAACTTGACACTGAGCTAGACTCATCATTATTGGTTTGTTTAACTTGAATAAAATCAGGTGCTTTATCAGCGGGTTGCCATATGCCCAATTTAGTTAACTTGCTGCGCCAGTTATAGACATCTCGAATACTTAATTGGTGGGTTCGAGCGTAGTCGGCAATGCTGCCGTCAAAATATTCAACGGCATTAATATGTGTCAGCCAATAACGTTGGCGATCGGTCATCGTCTTTGCCAGCATAAGAATTTCCTAAATTGAAAACCTTACTCTGGCAGATCACAACTCAGATTTGAATCCCGTCCTTAACTTGGCGCATACTAAAATTCCAGAGGATCAGGGGCATAAAAAAGCCGCGATTAGTTCATTAGCACAACTGATTACTTTTGCTCTTTCCATTCTCTCTATTTTATTTATTTTAAAATTAGATGTCGGTTTTATATCGAAAGTTATCTTTATACTTTTGATAGCTATTTTTCTAGGTTTCTTTTATGCAAGATTCGTTACTTCGTATGAGAAAGAAAAAAGGATAACAAGTGCTAATTTAAAAAATGCTAAGAACAAAATGTATTACATTGGTGGTGGTGAATTTGCAGGGAGAGGTGATGGCAATTATTATGTAATTTCTAGTTTGGAAGCACCCTGTATTTACCCTCATTGTAACGGGCGGATTTTAGTTACAGGGACACCGCTAAGAGAACAGGGTAAGTATCGTGACTTCGTGGGTATTTGCTCAGTGGCAGATAAAGATCATTCGTATAAAGTTGACTATAATATGGTGGCAACTCCAGTTAAATTTGACTGGAGAGAATTGGATGAAAATAGTAATTAATCTCTAATTAAACTTGACAGCAGTATTTTAAAATTCCTCTGGATTCCCGCCTACGCGGGAATGACAGGAGTATGAATTCGAGTAAATATGTTCAGACTCGAGCTTCAACTAGATCTCTATGGTCCAAAAACACCAGACATGCTCTGCGGAATGACGAGAATGAGGGTTCAAGATGAACTGTCACATTAACTTTGCTATAGTGGCCTCTCTAAATTCCATAAAATAGTTCAGGCTGTATAGTGGGAAAAATTTTATCGCAATCACAAATTGATCAATATCATGAACAAGGTTTTGTTTTGCCTGTTGATGTTATGTCTGAAGAGGAAGCCGCTGAGTATCTGCGACAGCTGGAGGAGGCAGAAGCAAAATACCCAGAGCATTTGAATGCAGAGAATCGTAATAATACACATTTGGTTTTAAAGTGCCTGGATGAACTTGCACATCACCCTATTGTTGTTGATGCTATCGAAGATTTGCTTGGCTCCGATTTTTCTTTGTGGGGCAGCGTATTGTTTATCAAAGAGCCACAAACCAAGCATTTTGTTAGTTGGCATCAAGATGCCACTTATATGGGCATTGAACCGAAAAACTTTGCAACTCCCTGGATCGCATTGACACCCAGCAATCTTGAAAGTGGTTGCATGACGATGGTCCCGGGGACGCATAAAGATGGAATTCGGCACCACGACGATACCTTTAGTGAAGATAATATTTTGACTCGAGGGCAAAATATTCCAGATTTAGACTTAAGCAAAAGTGTAGATTTGATTTTGCGTCCAGGTCAAATGTCAATTCATAATGCGCAGGTTATCCATGCTTCCCAACCAAATAAAAGCAAGCAACGCAGAGTTGGATTTGCATTGCAAGGTTATGTTGCTTCTGGTGGAAGCCAGGTGATTGGTGAGAACTACTGGCTGCCGATTCGGGGGCAGTGCAACCATCCGGATATGATTGAGCTATTAAGACCTAAGAGCGATATGGATGAAACTGCAATTAAACAACGAAACTTGGTCAATCAAAATTGGGCGGATATTTTATATAAAGGGGCGGAAAAGGTTCGGGCCTATTAAATACGGGATTTCAAAGCAAATGTAATGTACATTCCGAATTAACTTTATCTTCTATACTTATTTTGTATGATTAAAATTGACCAAAACGTAGCTGTATTAATAGACGGAAACAACATTGAACGCAGTTTACAAGAACTAATAAAGAAAAATGTGTATGCGAATTTTGACACGCTAATTCCAAAACTGCTGCATGAGCGTGCTTTAAACCGGTTAATTTATTTTCGTGAAGGTAAACAGATTAGTTCAAAATTATCAGAGCGCTTACATGAAAATTTTCATGGCAGTGTGGTCCCATGCCATAAGTCTGCAGACATACCTTTGACTATATTTGCTACGCAGATCGCACAAAAGGTCGATACAATTATAATTTTATCAGGAGATTCTGATTACGTAGAACTGGTCAGATACCTGAAATCTAGGGGTGTACGAGTTGAAATCGCTGCTGTCGAGCAGACGACTGCAGCTATCTTGAAAGAAGAAGCTGATTATTTTACAGCCATTACGGAAGAAGATACGTTTGTAATAACTGCCCCAAAACGTGGCCGGCCTAAAAAGGCTAAACAGGGGTCGAAAGAGTAAACGGATCACTTTACGCAGTTTAAGTCCAGAAATGAATTGCCAGAACCCGTGGATGTTATTTTAGAATGCTAATAAGAATAGACGATTTATGCGGGCCAGAAATCGCCGATTTTCTGGAAGAACATATCAAGGATATGAAATCCATATCTCCACCGGAAAGCAAACATGCGCTTGATATCAAGGGGTTAAAAAAACCGGATATTACTTTCTGGACCATGTGGGAACAGGACGAACTAGTTGGTTGCGGAGCACTAAAAGAATTGTCACTCAATCATGGTGAAATTAAATCCATGCGTACTTCAACAGATTATCGTGGCAAGGGGCTGGCATCGAAGATGCTACAACACATTCTTACTGAGGCTGAAAATAGAGGTTATCAACGATTGAGTCTGGAAACCGGTTCGATGGATTATTTTATTCCCGCTGTTAACTTATACAAGAAATTTGGATTTAATATTTGTCCGCCTTTCGCAAATTATAAAGAAGACCCAAATAGCATATTTATGTCCAAGATTTTCTAGCAAACATGTTAAAGGAGCTGAATTTAAAGCTTCAAATAAAACGGTTTATTTGAAAGAACTGTTTTTTAATTCAATTCGAAGGGCTTCATAAACATGACTGTCAATGTTCTCAACAGCATGTAACCCTTCTGGTCCAAGCCACTCAGTGTCTAACCTTTTAGATTCAGCATTTTCTGGTGTCTCATAAGCAAGATGATCTTCTGAGTCATAATAACGGATGCGAGCAGGTTGTTGCATAATGAAAATACTGGGCCATTTATGGGTATGGAATGGCTCTTTATGCTGAGGCTGAATTGCCACCTTCAAAACTCTTACTTCTTCATTCTCGAGTAAAACAATATGAGATTCGGGAGCGGCAACTACGGCATCAAGATTATTTTCTGTAGAGTTAATCATAGTATCTAATTTAATTTGCTATTCCGTGTTCACTTTAGCAGTTTTATTGAACAAAATTAACTGCATTGATGTGAGTAAACACTTAAGCGATAATTTGCATTAATTTTTAGGAATTGATGCCTAACTATTAAATCCACTAGTAACAATATGTTTCAAACCGAAATAAAAAAACTACAATCAGGTACAGACAGATATGTTCTGATAGATGGTCAATCAGTATTGAACTATGACCAAGTGATTGAGCATTTGCTCAGTAATGAATCGTTCAGATCATTCTTGATACAAACATTGATCGATTCACCGTTTTCTGCTTTTAGATTCGAAACACCATCCATATCGATACAAAATAAATTTCAACTTTTTGAATTCGTTTTAATTGATTCACCGTGGCTAGATCGTCCACAAGATGCTGTGCCTTTTGAGGAATATTTCGAGCAAGCAGCTGAGCAGGAAATTGTAGTTTTTGATAATTTGGGTGGAGATGCAACTTTGGTTGTACCGACACCATTTGATAATGATGCCAATTATGCCCACTTGGCGGCTTTTTTGCGTACTGCACCTAACACACAAAAAGATCGAATGCTTCAAACTATTGCACAAACGTTTTCAAGCAAGCTTTCAGATAAACTATTCTGGTTAAACACAGCAGGTGGTGGAGTGGATTGGTTGCATATCAGGTTTGATTCCAGACCAAAGTATTACGCACATCAACCTTATAGAGCTAGTGCTTATTAGTCGGCGCGGCACGTGGGCTACATAATTGAAAGGGCAGAGCCTAAGCAAGCAAAAGAATTGGGTGAGTTAGCTTTTCGTTCAAAAGCGTTTTGGGGTTATTCCGATGATTTTATGCAAGCTTGTCGGGATGAGTTGTCGTACTCTGAAAAAGAGTTACAGGATCATCATGCTTACGTTTTAAAAAATAATGATCAAGTTATTGGCTTTTATATATTGAAGCAATTATCTGAAGATGTTTCGGACCTTGATGCCTTATTTGTTGATCCGAGCGAAATTGGTGAAGGACATGGACGCAGATTGATTGAACATGCAAAGGGAATAGCTAGGGGCATGGCTGTTAGCAAAATGATTATTCAAGGCGATCCGAATGCTGAGCGATTTTATCTGACAGCAGGTGCTTTGAAGACTGGCGAAAAAGAATCACAAAGCATTCCCGGAAGATACCTGCCCATGTTTGAAATCGATCTTCACGACTAAACTTAAAACTGCTGCTATTGCTTGAATCGAATTATTGGTGACCTTAATGTGAACTAACATGGTTACCCTGGATGTTAGTAAAAGAGATCTCTTATACCCGCAATCTCCTTAATCAGTGTTTGTGTGAATGGTGACAAAGGGTTTTTACAATTTGAAGCAATGACGATAGGCTGCGGTAATAACTTATCAGCAATTTCTTTATAAATTAATTCTTTGCCGTCGTAACTCGTATTTGATTGAGATTTTGTATATGAAATACTAATTCCCAGTTTGTTAGCCACCATGCTTCGCATTATTTCAAAGGTGGCGATACGATGGGTAATTTTCGGTATTAAGTTATATTGCCGGAACAAGTTTGTCATATGCCAGATACTATGTTCTTGATTGACCAGGATTAATGATTCTGCCTCCAAATCTTTTAATCGGATTTTTTTACGGTTATTAAATGGATGATCTGGATAAATCAGGACATGGGGTAAAATTTCAGCAATTTGCTGAGTATTAAATATAGCGTCCAGGCCTAAATCATAGGTGATTGAAAAATCGATCGTACCAGCAATCATTTTATCTATCAGCGAGTCAAAGCTTCCCATCTCTATTTGCAAATTTACATTTTGATATCGTTGTCTGATAAGAGCAGAAATTGGGCCTGTAATTATCGGCCCCAGATCATCGAAACAACCCAGCACAATTGGGCGTTTATATTCAGCCATAACTTCATTAGGGTTAAGCAACTGCTCAAATTGATCAACTAAATCAGTAGCCTGCTTTATGAATTCTCGACCAAATGAAGTCAACGTCAACGGGTGACCCTTGCGACGTATAAATAGCGGTTGGCCCAGGTGCTCTTCTAAGGTAGCAATGGCAACTGATAATGCAGGCTGTGAAATGTTGATGCTATTGGCCGCAGCACTAACTCCTCGATGTTCTGCCACTGCAATCACATATTTAATATGTCGTAACCCAGGATATAACATAATACTATTACTTACATGTTTATTTATTATTTGACATTATGACACTGAATTATCGAAAATGCCTGATAGATAATTCAAATGGAAGTTAATGATGTTGCAGAGCGATTATGTAAATAAAACACAGATTGAAACTTACCAAAAAGACGGTGTTGTATTGATCAGAGGTTTGTTTAGTGACTGGGTTGATGTAATAAAAGCCGGTATTGAACGAAACATGACAGAGCCGGGTCCTTATGCAGCGGAGAACCTCAAAGAGGGTGAGGGAGGTCGGTTTTTTGATGATTATTGTAACTGGACTCGCATTCCTGAATTTGAACAAGTTATCTATAACTCAAACGTCGGTCATGTTGCCGCTGAACTTATGCAATCAGAATCGGTGCAGGTATTCCATGATCATGTCCTTGTCAAAGAACCTGGAACATCAAAGCCAACACCGTGGCATCAAGATTCCCCTTATTATTTTGTAGAAGGAGAACAGACCGTTAGCTTTTGGTGTCCGGTTGATTCTGTGACAGAGGCGTCTTTACGCTGTGTAGTAGGTTCTCATAAATGGGAGAAACCTGTCTTGCCGACCAGATGGTTATCTGAAGAAGATTTCTATCCTGATGAAGACGCCTATATGGCAGTGCCTGATCCAGATGCCGAAGGTATGAGTATTATGGAATGGGAAATGCAGCCTGGAGATGCTGTAGCATTTAATTACAAAACTCTTCATGGTGCACGAGGTAATGAAACAGGTCAGCGACGCAGGGCTTTTTCCTTGAGATTAGTAGGCGATGATGCGCATTACGTTACACGACCTGGAAGAACATCACCACCTTTTCCAGGACATGATATGGTTGAAGGACAGAGATTAAGGGAAGATTGGTTTCCGGTTATTTACTCTCAGTGAGTAGCAGTTTTAGCGCTAAGACATTATGAATAGATCACGATTTCTCTATTGAGATACCGGTTGGAGCCTGTGCCGACTCCAGATCATGTCCGGGATGACGGATTCAGTACCGGCATGACGTAGCCATATCCAACTCGAGCATAAGCAAAATTGCTTGCAAAAGTTTGCTTAAATCATTTAAGGTTTGTGTTCATGAAAAAAATATATCAAGCAAATCTTTCTAAATGATACGGGTTGAAAATCTTTCCAAGCATTTTGGTGGATTAAAAGCGGTTGATGGGGCGTCTATTGAAATTGCCAAAGGTTCGATTACTGGATTAATCGGACCTAATGGGGCAGGCAAAACTACTCTTTTTAATACGATCGCCGGTTTATATACGCCGACCCATGGAAGAGTCTTTCTTGATAATGAAGATATAACCGGGTTAAAACCACACGAGCTTTTCCAAAAAGGTTTGTTACGAACCTTTCAAATCGCACACGAGTTCTCCCGTTTGACCGTGACTGAGAACTTGATGATGGTACCGGCCTTACAGTCAGGCGAGAATCTGCTAAAGACTTGGTTCAAGCGGTCTCAAGTCGCTAAAGAAGAACAAACGATTCACGATAAAGCTGAGGAAGTAATTGAGTTTCTAAATATGTCACATGTGGCAGATGAGCTGGCGGGCAATCTTTCTGGCGGACAAAAGAAATTGCTAGAGTTGGGTCGAACCATGATGGTGGATGCCAAGATAGTTTTTTTGGATGAGGTTGGTGCAGGTGTAAATCGATCTTTATTGCGCGAAATTGGCGACGCCATTATTAAGCTTAATCAGGAAAAAGGTTATACCTTTTGTATGATCGAACACGATATGGAGTTTATTGCCCGGCTCTGTGATCCGGTAATTTGTATGGCTGAGGGTAAGGTTTTAGCGCAGGGAACAGCCGAAGAAGTTCAAAATAATGAAGAAGTAATTGAGGCTTATTTAGGCAGAGGGCTTAAAAACAAACCAGCGAGTACTAAAACTGTTGACGAGGAAAAATCGCAAATCAATGATAAGGAATGTTCACTGATTGGAGAAAATATGGTTGGTGGCTATGGTGGTGCTGACATATTAAAGGGTTGCACAGTCGATGTGAATGAGGGTGAGATCGCAGTGATTGTCGGCCCAAATGGTGCAGGTAAATCTACTGCTATGAAAGCTTTGCTTGGCATGTTGAACCTTAGCTCCGGTGAAGTAAGACTTCGAGAGGCAGACATTTCTGAATTGACCACTCAAGACCGCATCGCTCAGGGAATAGCGTTTGTACCGCAAACCAGCAATGTATTCACATCAATGACTGTGCGAGAGAATTTGGAGATGGGCGCTTTTCTGCGTGATGATGATTACACTGAAACATTAGAGCAGATTTATCGTCTGTTTCCGATTCTTGAAGAGAAACAAGATCAACTGGCTGGTGAATTATCGGGAGGTCAAAGGCAGCAGGTGGCTGTCGGTCGGGCGTTAATGTCTCAGCCCTCAGTATTGATGTTGGATGAACCTACGGCAGGTGTTTCGCCAATAGTGATGGATGAATTATTTGACCGAATCCTGGAGGTTAGAAAAACTGGGGTTTCGATTTTAATGGTCGAACAAAATGCCAGGCAGGCGCTCAATATTGCTGATCGCGGGTTTGTTCTTGTCATTGGTGAGAATCGCTATACAGATACAGGCCAGGCTCTGTTAGCTGATCCTCAAGTTAGACGGTCTTTTCTGGGAGGATAGAATGACTGACTTTCTCAATGCCATTGTTCTATTGCTCAATTTTATTGTTGTGCCAGGTATTTCGTATGGTGCCCAACTAGCATTGGGCGCACTTGGTATTACACTAGTGTTTGGAATTTTACGTTTTGCTAATTTTGCCCACGGTGACACCATGGCTTTTGGCACCATGGCGACAATTCTGGCTACCTGGTGGCTGCAATCCAAAGGTGTAACACTTGGGCCATTACCCACGGCATTATTGGCTTTACCTGTTGGGATTGTCGCTACCATCATTATTGTTTTAGTGGTGGATAAATCGGTTTATCAATACTACCGTCATCATAAATCTCCACCGGTGACGTTAATGATCGCTTCTATTGGTGTGATGTTCATGATGAATGGATTGGTGCGTTTCATTATCGGCCCGGACGATCAACGTTTTGCTGATGGTGAACGTTTTATTATCCGTGCTCGTGAATTTAAAGCAATGACTGGCTTGAATGAAGGTTTAACAATTAAAGTCTCTCAGGGTTTGACCGTTTTGGTTGCGATTATTGCAGTGATGTTATTATTTTGGTTTTTGCAAAAAACCCGCACTGGTAAAGCCATGCGTGCTTATTCAGATAACGAGGATTTAGCACTTTTGTCTGGCGTTAACCCTGATCGAGTCGTGCAAATCACCTGGATCATCGCCGCAGTTCTCGCAACCGTCGCGGGTACATTATACGGTCTGGATAAGAGTTTCAAACCATTTACTTATTTCCAATTGTTATTGCCAATGTTTGCGGCAGCCATTGTCGGTGGAATCGGCAATCCACTCGGTGCCATAGTAGGAGGATTTGTAATTGCCTTTTCCGAAGTCACGGTGACTTATGCGTATAAAAAAGTGTTTACCTACTTATTGCCGGAAAGTCTGGCACCAGAAGGATTGCTGCAATTGTTATCGACTGATTATAAATTTGCCGTGTCGTTCATTATTTTGGTGTTGGTGCTGTTGATTAGGCCAACCGGTATCTTAAAAGGCAAGGTGATATGAACCCGACTCAAAGAATAATTATTGCCTATACAATTGTCTTTGGATTGTTAGTAATAATTGGCGTGTTTCAATCCTGGTCAGTTGCTTTGACCATTTTCAATCTTTGTTTGATTTCTGCAGTGATGGCGTTAGGTGTCAACATGCAATGGGGTTATGCGGGTTTATTGAATGTCGGTGTTATGGGTTTTGCTGCTCTAGGCGGTGTCAGCGCAGTATTAGTTTCACGTGCGCCAATTGCAGCAGCCTGGCAGGTTGGCTGGGGTAATTTGGTTTTAGCTTTAGTTGCATTTTTATTAACAATCGGACTTTCGATTTATTTTTACCGTCGTTTGCCACCATCTAGGCGTCGAATGATCACTTTGACGCTAACAATTATTGGAGGGTTGTTTTTAACCCGCTATTTTCTTGATCCCGCTGTTTCTGCGATTGAAGCTATTGATTCGGCTAAGACTGGATTTCTGGGTGGCATGGGCATGCCGATTATTTTTTCCTGGGTCATCGGTGGTTTTGTGGCAGCGGGAGCTGCGTGGTTAATAGGAAAAGTAGCGCTTGGCTTGCGAGCCGATTATCTGGCAATTGCAACGCTAGGTATTTCAGAAATTATCATCGCCATTTTAAAAAATGAGGATTGGTTGACACGTGGAGTTAAAAATGTGACGGGTTTGTCACGACCGGTGCCTTATGAGGTCAATTTGCAAAATAGTCCCTGGTTTGTTGATTTGGTTAGAGGTTGGCACAGCAGCTCACTAGACGCATTAAACGAGGTTGAGCAAGTAGCAGCTTTAAAGCAGCATGTTATTGAGGCTTCCAGCATTTTCGTTAAACTGTGTTACAGCAGTTTATTCGCTATAGTATTAATAATCATTCTCCTATTAAGTATCCGAGCATTGAATTCACCGTGGGGCAGAATGATGCGAGCGATTCGGGATAATGAAATAGCTGCTGGTGCGATGGGTAAAAACGTAACCAAACGGCATTTGCAAATATTCGTTATCGGTTCTGCAGTGATTGGTGTGGCAGGTGCTATGCTGACTACACTAGACGGGCAATTCACGCCAACCAGCTATCAGCCCTTACGCTACACGTTTTTGATTTGGGTCATGGTGATTGTAGGCGGCTCCGGTAATAACATGGGCTCAGTGCTGGGTGGGTTTTTGATTTGGCTGGTCTGGATTGAAGCGGAGCCCGTGGGTGTATGGTTAATGCAATGGGGAACAGGTTGGATGGCTGACAGCAGTCCCATAAAATCACATCTGATTGAAAATGCTCCACATATGCGCTTATTTTTTATGGGTCTGGTATTATTGCTAGTCCTACGATTCAGCCCTGGCGGAATATTGCCAGAGGTTGTGCGGAAACGAAATTAACTATTGTTATTATTTTCTAACAAACTAGATGAGGAACATGAGACTAATGAAAAAGATCTTATTAACATCAATTCTAGCCGCCAGTTTATCAGCGCCAGTTATTGCTGATGATATCAAGGTAGGCATTATTTTAGGCTTTACCGGCCCAATTGAATCACTCACGCCTGATATGGCCAGCGGTGCAGAGCTTGCGTTGGCGGAGGCGTCTGAATCTGGCAATCTTTTAGGTGGTCAAAAAGTGGTCGGAGTACGAGCCGACTCAACCTGTGTGGATGCGGCAGCAGCAACGGCAGCAGCAGAACGTTTGATTACTTCTGATAATGTGGCCGCGATTATGGGCGCGGATTGTTCCGGTGTTACGACTGCAATCGCTAACAATGTCGCCGTACCAAATGGTGTGGTGATGGTTTCACCATCGGCAACATCTCCAGCATTATCTACTATTGACGATAACGGTTTTTTCCACAGAACTTCTCCTTCAGATGCTCGTCAGGGTCAGGTGTTAACTGATGTTCTGATGTCACGGGGAATTAAAGAAGTGGCTGTTACTTACACCAACAATGACTATGGCAAAGGTCTGGATGAATCATTCAGAGGTGCATTTGAGGCTGCCGGTGGAAAAGTTTCCATGAGTGCTGCGCATGAAGACGGCAAGGCTGATTATTCAGCTGAAGTAGGTGCTTTGGCAGCATCCGGTTCAGAACACTTGGCGGTATTCGGATATGTTGACCAGGGGGGAAAAGGCATAATCCAAGGTTCTATCGATGCTGATGCATTTAGTAATTTTGTTATGGCTGATGGCATGGTTGGTGAGTCACTCCTAGAAGCGATAGGTTCGGATTTGGATGGTGCAATTGCAACGCTTCCTGGCGGTGCATCAGGTGCCGATGCGTTTCAAGAATATGGGAATTCAAAAGGTATTAAAAGTGACGGCCCCTTTGTGCCAGAGTCTTACGATGCAGCGGCATTAATTGCATTGGCCATACAAGCAGCAGGTTCGGCCGATCGTGGAGCGATTCAAGCTAACATGATGGCCGTTGCTAATGCCCCAGGAGAAGAAATCGGCCCAGGTGAACTGGGTAAGGCTCTGCAAATTCTGGCCGATGGTGGTGAAGTAAATTACCAAGGGGCGACTAACGTTGAGTTTAATGAAGTTGGTGAAGTGCTTGGTACTTACAAAGAGCTAGAAGTTGGTGACGGCAATTGGAACACCGTTAATATCCACTAATATTTTATTGTCAGGCGGGAAGTCCCGCCTGACAAATTACCCAAATTTTGTAATCTAATTTTCATTAAACTATCATTATCTTTCGCTCATTAACCTGTGCTCAGTGATTAAGCTTAGTTTTTCTAGACAGGTTTCTATATCAAAATAATCATAAACGATTCCCTATCCATAGGTTTTTACGTCCATCTGCACATCTGTCCCAAGTTCCTTTAAAGCTATTATAGGTTTTGTCGAATTGGAAAATTGCTTGCCCCCAGGTTTTGCTGCCATCTCGTTCAATTGAACAACGTACTGATCCCCAAGTATCTTCTATCCAATACCCTTTCCACAAACCTTGATTATTAGTTTCAAAGAATAAGATTCGTCCATTATGAAACGAATATGTTGCTTTTTTAATGTCAGAGAAAGTCATAATTCCATGTGATAACCAGGCTCCATTTTGGGTTTGAATTTGGGTGCGCCATTTTCCGAAAGGATCTTGATTAGGTTCATTTGCAGCAGGGTTTGCACAACCATACATCACAACTGCTGTTATGAAGAGAAATACTAATTTTGAATTGAGCATGATTTTTTCCTCTGCTAGGCAAATACTATTCGTCACAAGAGTGAACTTAGACAAACTAATAGGACAACATAACCATATCATTATTAATAAATTTGATAGTTGTCGATTATTGCTGTTTTTAATAATCGGAGCGGTAAAAATTCAAACATCCACTGAAATAGTTATACTATCAGGGCTAGTAAGAAACTAACTATGTCGATATTACTTCCTGAAAACAGATACAGTATCAGGCTCAATCAGGTATTGAGTTTTGCTCATGCGAATGTTTCCAAAAACATACAACTCGATGATCTCGCTGGCGCGGCTTGTTTATCTAAATATCACTTCTCGAGAATATTTCAGGATCAGCTGGGTGAATCGCCCGGTCGTTTTTTAAAACGAATTCGGCTGGAACGGGCTGCTTGCTTGTTAAGCAATCTACGTACGTTGCCTATTGTAGATATTGGATCCAAATGCGGTTTCTCATCAATTCAGTTGTTCTCACGTACATTTGGAGATCATTTTGGTTATTGTCCACGTCAATTCCGGTCAAATCATATATTTAGCATGGAGCATAGAAGAGGGCGCAAAAACATTGAAATGCTGTACAAAAAATTTCGTACTATCGGCATCTATCGTGATTCACCATCCTCATATCCGGAAATCGAAGTAGTCAAATTGCCATCTACTAATCTGGCCTATGTCAGAAGTTTTGGGAAATATCACTGCGGCAGTGGCGAAGATGCAATCAACTCCCTTGAAACTTGGGCAAGGATAAATCGCTTATGGACACCAGACACAGAAATTATTGGGGTCACCTGGGACTATTCTTCAATAACACCTGATGAAGTGTGTCGTTTCGATGCGTGTATTGCTATTCCTAATAATTTTTCTCCTAAAACTGCAATATCCTTACAGACAATTCCAGTAGGTCATTATGCGGTTATCCAAGTGTCGTATAAACCCGGAGAAAACCAAAAACTGTTCTGGAAATGGTTTTTTCTAAGCTTATATACATCGCCCGTTTTTCGAAACCATGCGGCCCAAATCAGTTCAGGTCCTTGGCTTGAAATATATAAATCCAAAATGAGGCAGGGAAAATATGTCGCAGAGTTTTATGTTTTTCTTCACGATTGAGAATTGATCCTGCGCTAAATCCGTCAACCATTTTGCCCAATTATTATTGAACTTTGTATTCAGGAGAATTTTTTTAAGCCATGATTCTCTGTGCCAAGTTAGTTTAAAATTGGAGATCTAGTCTGAGAAGTTTGCATGCATTCAATATAAAAAGAGAGAGTAAAAATTCACTTCAGCCAATAGTCTTGTCTATTGTGCCCTTAATATTTGTTGTGCTATGGGCAGCTGGTTACAGTGTCGCCAAAGTGGGTTTGCAGTATGCAGAACCGATGACATTACTAGTTTGGCGGTATTTTTTGGTAATAATATTATTGATACCATTTTATTTAATATTAAGACCACCATTACCTAATCGAACTATAGAGTGGCTGCATATTTCCATTGTCGGCATTCTGGTGCAAGTAATCTATTTTGGCATGTCCTGGTTTGCCTTTTCACAAGGCGTTTCCGCAGGTGTTCTTGCGATCATAATGTCGTTACAACCAATTTTAGTTGCAATTTTGGCACCTAAATTTGCTAATGAGCATATCAACTGGCTTCGTTGGGTTGGTCTGATATTAGGTTTGGCTGGTGTGATAATTGTTATAGTTTCACGATCGGGAATAGAACCCGCAACCATGGTTGGTATTGGATTTGGTTTGTTTGGCCTATTTGGAATCACAGCCGGTGTTTTGTATGAGAAACGCTTTGGAGTGAATCATCATCCTGTCATTTCAAACCTAGTGCAGTTTTTCGCTGGGTTATGTGTTATTTTTCCTTTAGCTTACAGTTTTGAAACAATGCAAGTTCAATGGAATGGTGAGCTTATAGCTGCCTTGGCTTATTTAGTGATTGGAAATTCAATTTTAGCCATGAGTCTGTTATTGGCAATGATTCGCATAGGTGAAGTATCACGGGTTTCAGCATTAATGTTTTTAGTGCCGCCATTTGCTGCAGTTTTTGGATGGATACTTTTAGGTGAAGAAATGCCACACATAGCATGGTTAGGAATGGGCGTAGCTGCAGCGGGTGTAATTCTTGCTACAAAGAAAATTAATACTCAAAACAGATATTGAACTTCGACAATTATCTTTAGTCTGATTAATTTTAATCAAGATTAAATCTAAAATGGATAGACGTCAGTTACTACAATCCATCATAGGTGTTTATGGTATGTCTGCGCTAGTATTTTCACCAGAAGTGGATGCTTCATCGTCCAATCGGGGAATTGTGGGTCAACAAGCACCCGAATTGGATATAAACTTTTGGATTGATGCTGAAGGGAATCCGACTGACTTTAAACTGGCACAACATGACGGTAAATGGGTGATATTAAAGTGTTTTCAGAGCTGGTGTCCCGGTTGCCACAAACATGGCTTTCCATCTTTGAAAAAAATGTCGGAGGCTTTGGCTTCAAATGAGAACGTAGTCTTTGCTGGAATTCAAACTGTGTTCGAGGGCTATAGCATTAATACCAAAGACAAAGTTAGAGAAATTCAACTTCAATACGATTTGCGCATGCCTATGGGACATGATGCTGGATCTTCTTCCGGGAACCCCTTAACCATGAAAAATTATCGTACTGGTGGAACACCATGGATAATCGTTATCGACCCAGAACGAAATGTGGTATTCAATGGTTTTACAATTGATACTGATAAGGCTATCGAATATTTATCATCACCACAGTCAGCGGCTAGTAATAGTTAGATCATTGATAATCTGCGGATAATGTTTTCTTTGTTTGACCATATTAACTTTTATTAATTAACTAGTTTTCCCTTCGATTTCTTTTCACACTTTGCAATTGCATTATCAACAAACTTAACAAAAGCGCTCTCAAATACGGCTCTACCGTAAGGGCTTTTCCTCCAACAAACTAATAATGGCGGCGTAGAGTAGAACACTGAAATAAGGTGTTCTAATTCTTTTTGATCCGCAGTGGTTTTAATTGATCTAAATTGCCCCCAATGCAGCCACATATAACTTTGACACATGTGATCAATTTGCATTGCACCATCAACACTGACATTCATTTCTTTTGCCAGGGCCTCATACTCCGAATTCAAACCTGATGCGGCCAACCAGTTTTCTCGCAGTCCAGTATTGTTCGCTATCGAGACGACATTTTCCCGTACACCGATTGCTCTGGCTGTTCGGGAAGTATCTGCCGCTGTAAGTCTTGCGAATCTAATCTGAACTGCCAGATACAATAATGAAATAACAACAGCGATCACTCCGACAATTTCAGCAATGGCAATAATTGCGTTCCAGTTCATGAGTATTTCTCCATCCATTTAATACTACGCTGAGCATCACGTTCTTCATAAATATCCAAGGCAGATTGAGGATCTAGTGTAAATTTATCCTCGCTATCTTCTCCTAATGCGGTGAGCCGCATGGTGTACCAGGTTGTTATCCCGCCTGGTGATGGTTCGTTAAATACCGGAAATTCCGGGTCACAATCTTGTTCGGTTAACCAATCATTTGCAAGCTCAGGGTTGAGTACCATAGCACGAGCCAAACTGACCATATCGACGGCTCCGCTCAGTATCGCATCTGCTGCTTGCTCACGTTTGGTGAATCCACCGGTCAACATCAGCGGTATGTCAGTTACCGCTTTGGCACGTCGGGCAAAATCAATAAAGTACGGCCCCTTTTTTGATGAACTGTCAGAACTCGATTTTGCGCCTGGGAAATAAGTGCCGCCACTTATATCAATCAGATCAATTGAAGTTTGGTCGAGCATTCGAACTGCTTCTAATGCATCATTTTCCGTCAATCCACCTTCCAGTTTATCTGTCGAGTTAATTTTGATTCCAATAGGAAACGACGGACCAACAGCTTTACGCACAGCGTCTATTACTTCGACGATAATCCGACGGCGTGCTTCAATCGAACCGCCGTAATTATCTGTCCTATGATTGAACAGAGGAGAGAGAAATTGACTTAGCAAAAAACCATGCCCGGCGTGAATATGAACACCGTTAAATCCCGCATCTTTTGAGAAAGTCGCAGTTTTTGCGAACATCGGGGGGAGGGTTTCTACTTCTTCTATTGTCATGCCCGCACATTGAAGACCTTCGATGTCTAATACAGATGGTCCTTTGGGGTGGCTAATTGGTAAATGTGAAAGGGCGCCAGCATGACCAAGTTGCGGCCACAAATGGGCTCCATTAGTAGTGCCTCGTTTAACCAAAGATTTGATTGACTGTTGGTCGGTTTGAGCTCCAAAAACTAAATTTCCAGGTTTCTCTGGATAGCGTGGATCACCTTGGACTTCACCAATAATTGATACGGCAGATCCACCCTCCGCCCATCTTTCATAAAGTCGGGCTTGTTTTTCAGAAGAGTCGCCCTCACCATTACCAAGCGAATCCGACATGGCTGACTTGGCAATTCGATTTTTTAAAACCGCACCACAAGGAAGCTCCAAGGGACTTCCGAGGATATGATGAGGACTTGAAGATTCATGCATTGAGCTTCCTTTTTTTATCTTGGTTATTTCTATTAAAATACATTAATACTTAACGCTAATTAATTGTTTTAAATGTCTATTTATCAATTGAATTTATCAAAGCACTATGATTTCGAAAGTTCTTTTTCAACATCATTTAGAAACGAATTAATAGCATCTTCATCACGACGGTAGAAGGTGAACTGCCCGTGACGCTCGGCAATCACTAACCCTGCTTCCTTAAGAAGCCCCATATAGTTGGAAATTGTGGATTGGGAAAGACATGCTTTTTCCTGGATGTAGCCCACGCAGACACCTTCAAGATCGGCATGTTCCGGCAAAGCTGGTGGAAAATTTGATCTGTCCTTGAGCCAATTAAGAATCTTGCGTCGAATTGGATTATTAAGAGCGGCAATAGCTTTATCTAAATTCATATATCGAATTATATCGATATTTAGTTTTATGTAAAGTTATCTTATCAATATAGTTTTAGTCTTCCAATAAATACTCCACAAACTCGATGCAGGCCCTCTTGGCTTGTCCGGATTCACTAAGTCGAACATGAAAACCTTCAACGGCTTCAAATTCGATATTTTTAGCCATTCGCTTTAATTGTTTGTTGACTAAATAATTTTGTGCCAGGCAGCTACGAGCCAGGGCGATGCCTGAGCCTTCTATTGCCAATTTGTAAGCTGATAAAGAGTTATCAACTCGGATAATATTTCGATTTCGACGAATATCTTGTTGTCGGTTGTTTATCCATTCATTTAATTTAGCCGTTAGTTGTTGACCTTGGAGTTTGGCTGCATGTTCAAGCCACCAATTCCATTCACTGTAATAACCCAGAATCTTAATCAGCGGAAGCTCGTTAATTTTACCCATGCTCAGATAGTTGGAGATTACTGGAAACATAAAATCCTGATGCAGAAGTTTGAAGGACTTGTTTTTAGGGTCGATACCTCGATAGTCGATTTCGATATCGGCATCTGTCTGTTGACCATGCTTGCTCCAAACATTATGAACTAATTCAATGCTCAAATTAGGATGCTGATCAGCAAACCAATCGAGCTTGTGACTCAACACATCCAGGCTGTAACTAATGTTTGCCCTGATGGTTATGGTTGAGTGATCTTTTTCAGCAAAAAGCTGGGTGGTGACTTTGTCAATCTTGCTAAGTGGAGTTTTTATTTCCTGCCAGTATCTTTCACCATTGTGAGTCAATGTCACGCCATGAGCGTTACGTTTAAAAAGCTGGCTGTTCAGTTCCTTTTCCAATGCTTTAATCTGTTTGCTAATTGCAGCTTGAGTAATGTTTAGCTCATCTGCGGCAATCGTAAAACTGCTATGCCTGGCAGCGGCTTCAAATGAACGTAATAAATGAATAGGTGTAATCTGTTTCATAATTTCCAGACGCTGATCTAATAACTATTATACAGTTCAGCATAACAATAATTTAATCTGAGACTGATTATTTTTCGTTTGCTCATGCATTAATGCTGTAGCATTATTAGCCAGTTTTTAAGACTACCCGAGAGTAAAAGTGGCTACACTTTCTATATCACGACGAATTCGTATAACACCGTTTACATCTAGAGTCGAAGCTCTTGGAGTTAAGGCTTATACTGTCTATAACAATATGCTGCTGGCGACGATGTTCAGATCTTTCGAGGCGGATTATTGGCATCTTTGTCAGCACGTTCAGGTTTGGGACGTGTCTGTTGAACGACAAGTTCAGATTAAAGGGCCAGACGCATTCAAGTTAGTCCAACTGATGACACCCAGGAACTTAAGTAAAGCCCAGGACGATCAATGTTTCTACTTGCCTCTATGTGACGAGAACGGTTTGATGATTAATGATCCGATCGCGATTCATATTGAGCAGGACACCTGGTGGTTAAGTATTGCCGATTCAGATGTGCAGCTGTGGGCTAAAGGCCTTGCTGTAGGTTTGGGTTTGGATGTTGAAATTAGTGAACCGGATATTTGGCCAATTGCGATTCAAGGCCCTAAAGCAGATGAATTGATGCGTCGGGTCTTTGGTGAGATCGTTGATGAGATTCGGTTTTTTCGTTACAAGCGTTTGGATTATCAAGGTCATAAATTTGTAGTATCGCGCTCTGGATGGTCAAAACAAGGTGGCTTTGAAGTTTATGTTGATGATCCGGTGCTAGGTTGTCAGCTTTGGGATGAATTGTTCGAAAAAGGTGCTGACTTGAACGTTGGTCCGGGTTGTCCCAATCTGATTGAAAGAATTGAAAGTGGCTTGCTTTCCTTTGGTAACGACATGGACTTCCATCACTCGCCATTACAGTGTGGTTTAAAAAAATATTGCCATCTGGATCAAGATATAGAAAGTTTAAGTCTTGAAGCTTTGCGAGAACAACAAAGGCAAGGTATACCTTCTCGTTTGATAGGCTTAGTGGCTATCGGCCACAATGAAATTCCGGAAGATAAATCTGTGTATTTGCAAGAGAAAAAAGTTGGTGATGTGTTTTCCGATTGTGTATCGCCACGCTATGGTGCCTATTTAGCGATTGCAATGTTAGACAGTGATGCGATTAGTCAGGTTATGGCAAATCAAGGTGAGGGATTAAGTATTAACACGGCTGACCAGACACTTGCTGTTAAGTGTATGGAAATGCCTTTCAAATTTGATTGAGTGTGATTATGTTTAAAAAAGTAGCAGTGATTGGTTCTGGAACTATGGGTTCTGGCATTGCCGGACAAGTGGCCAATGCGGGTGTTGAAGTCTGGTTGTTGGATTTACCTAGTGAAGGCGATGATGTAAATGCTATCGCGGCAAAGGGTTTGGAAAGATTAAAGGATCCAAATCAGTCTGGCCTGATGAGCGAACAGGCTGAAGCAAAAATCCACTTGGGAAATATCCGTGATGATCTATCTGTTGTCGCTGATTGCGATTGGGTTGCCGAGGCTGTGGTTGAGCGTTTGGACATTAAACATCAACTTTATGCCCAGGTGGCTGAACATATTCATGGTGACGCAATCCTGACTTCAAATACCTCGACTATACCAATCAAGTTACTGACTGAAGGCATGTCAGAAGAGCTTAAACAGCGTTTTGCTATTACCCACTTTTTCAATCCTGTACGCTTTATGCGTTTGCTCGAGCTGGTGCGTGGTAAATATACCAGTGATGAGGTGATGGATAAGCTGGAACAGTTTTGTGAGCAGAATCTGGGCAAGGGTGTTGTTCCCTGCGCGGACACACCGGGTTTCTTAGCCAATCGTGTTGGTGTGTTTGCAATTCAGTGTGCTTTGCATGAAGCATTCAAAATGAAAATGGCACCCCAAATTGCGGACAGTTTATTTGGCCGGCCCATGGGTATTCCTAAAACTGGCGTATTCGGGCTTTATGATTTGATCGGCATTGATTTGATGTCTGACGTCGTGAAATCACTGGTCAGCATTTTGCCGGAGCAAGATGCTTTTCATGCGGTGGCTGAGCCGATTGAAGTCATGACGCAGATGATTGCCAATGATCAGCGTGGCAATAAATCCGGGAAGGGATTTTACTATCAGGCCGATCCAATGGCCGATAAACAAGTCTTGGATTTTGCCAGTAACACTTATGTGGATTTTGACCGTCCTAACATCGATATAGCCTTAAAAGCTGAAAAGCAAGGTATTAAGTGTTTACTGGATGACGATAGTGAGTATGCCGATTATGCCTGGCGAGTAATGTCTCAAACGCTTTGTTATGCGGCTTCGTTGATTCCAGAGGTCGGTGATGACCCCAGTGCTATCGATGAGGCAATGAAATTGGGTTATAACTGGATTTCCGGACCGTTTGAAATCATTGATCAAGTCGGCCTTGAATATTTTATTGATAGATTGAATTCAGAACAAAGAGACATTCCAGCCGTACTAGGACAAGCCTTGGCAAGTGAGAAAAAATCATTTTATCGGGTTGAAGAAAGTAATTATGAGCGTCGATTATGGCAGTCCGCCGACAACAATACTGAGTGGCAAACCATTTCCCGTGCTCCTGGAGTTATTCGGTTTAATGAAACACGCAACACTTTAAAACCTCTTAACACAAATGAATCAGCAAGCTGGTTCAATTATCAGGATATTGCTCTAGTCGAATTTCACAGCAAAGCGAACGCACTTGATGCCCAGTCCATGCAAATTCTGGACGATGCTTTAACTCAGGTTGAACCGATGGGACTTAAAGGGTTAATTGTTCACAATGATGCGCAGCATTTTTCCTGTGGTGTCAATCTTGGGGCGGTCAGGGAATTCATTGAAGCCCAAGATTTTGATGGTTTGGATCGGTTCCTGGATCATTTCCAGCAAACCGTGCACAAAATGGCACAAGCAAGTTTTCCAGTTGTTGCTGCGCCGGCTGGAATGTCGATTGGTGGTGGTTTTGAGGTGGTGTTACATGCGCAGCACGTGATTTGTCATGCAAATTCCGTGATGGGATTGGTGGAAAGCCTGGTTGGTGTAGTGCCGGCAGGCGGCGGCTGTAAGGAAAATTTATATCGCTGGGTAAATAAGTTGGGATTGGAAACCAGTAATATTTCAGATGCATGCTGGAAAGCCTTTATGAATATCGGTTATGGTCGTACCGCGACTTCACCACAACAGGCTCGTAAGTTAGCGATGTTACGTGATTCTGATCCTTATCTCATGAACCGTGATCGATTACTTTCTAATGCAGTGGAATTTATCAATCAGCAAGCCACACCTATTCACCACGCACGGCCCGATTTAACCATGCCCGGCCGAGAAGTTTACCAGGCTATGGGAGAATGGTTGGATGAAGGGCACAAAAAAGGCATGTTCACGCCCCATGACACAGTTACTGGCCGAGCTATTGCTAGTATTGTTTCAGGAGGTGATGTCGAACCAGGGACAATTTGGACGGAACAGGATTTATATGATGCTGAGCGTCATGCCTTTTTGGAACTTGCCCAAACTGAAGCTACACATGCACGCATCAGCACCTTGCTTGATACAGGTAAGAATCTGAGAAATTAGCGGCTTTCTTACTACTGCGTTAATTCAGTAGATATGTACCCGTTTAAAATGTACGCCTAAACGAACGTGGGTTCAGACAATGATAGTTTCAGACCTGATATAATTGATTTAGCGCAATATGAAGGGCCTCTTTAATGAAATCTAACATGGATCAGCAACTTCAAGGAAAGCATCAGATTACCCATAAAAGAGTGGGAGATAACCTAGCCCGAGGCATAACCAATGGATTAGTGCGTTTCTTAACTAAATTATGTGTTTGGTCTGATGTGACGCTTGAGAGCATAAAGAAGCAGAAACCAGGTGCTCGTGGAAATACTCCACCGCCCTCGGGTGGCATTTCTTCTTAGTCGGTTTAGATCTTAGTATTAGAAAATTACTTTGAATACTTAGCCTGGCAACGCAAGGCTAGCCAACGGCATTGATGATGCTTTGCAATGAGTCTGAAAACTATTTTTAACTAAACGATTGAAATGACTGATCGATTTATACATTTCTATTTTGACCCGATCAGTCCATATGTATGGCTGGCCTCAACTCAATTGGAAAGAATTAGTCAGCATTCGGGATTAGAGATTGTTGTTAAGCCAATTTTGTTTGCGGGGCTTTTAAAAGCGAATCAGCATAAAGGCCCGGCTGAGATTGAGGTAAAGCGTATTTATACATTTACCGATGTATTGCGTCGTGCAACAGCATATGGCTTGGAAGTGCAAGGGCCTCCAGTTCATCCATTTAATCCATTGTTAGCACTTAGAACAGCGATTGCGATTGAAGATAATCACCTACGCTTACAGTATGCCAAGCAACTGCTTGATGCGATCTGGGTAACAGGCTTGGATATTACTCTTGAACAGAACATCGAACGGGTGTCAAAGGAATGTAATATTGACTCAGAATGGCTGATCGCGAGTGCTCAAAACCCTCAAATAAAACAAAAACTAATTGATTCAACGCAAGCAGCCATCGAACTTGGAATTTTTGGCGTGCCAACATTTCGTGTTGATGATCAAATATTTTGGGGAGATGACCGTATTGATGAACTGCTACGATATGTAGATGGGGAAATTATTGATCAACAAAAATTGAAACAAATTCTGGATAGAAGTGTGGCTATTAAGAATATGTAGTTTGTGAATTTAATTAATGTATCAGAGCCTATGATGTTTTATCGTGCTGTTAATTATTCGGTCATTATGCACCGATACTTGTATAAAAAGCACAGCGAAGCAATCCAATGGTAATGGCTTGTCTCATTATTCCGTAGATTCACTGAATACTCACCTGTTGAAAAACACGTTGAAAAGGGAATAAGCTAAAACATCAGCTTCATCTTCATCAGGCCTAGCTTTTTGTGGTAGAACCGCTTTCAGATTCCTTTGGTCTATGTTAGTGAGCCCCGATCGTTATCAATTTATTTCTGGCTTATTGAAACAGGCTATAGCACAGCGCAGCCTGGACACAAGAAAAACCTGTTGATTAAAAGCTTGCGATTGATAAAACGCTGGTGGTTATTACTAACGCTAATACCACACAATAACTTGTGATAAGTAATTTCATTAAGTTTTCCTTTGGATAGTTAGGTTTTGTAGTTATTTTATTGAGTCTGTTGGAAATTTTTCTAATCAATCAAACGATTAGTGAAATAAAACCAACAAGGAGAAATGACCCCATGCACAATTTATATTTATTTTCTGCTGACATTGCTGTTAAAAGTTAAGTTCTTGTTAAAGCGAATATTAAGCCGAAAATACTGACGATTCTATGAACTGGTTCACAAAACGACAAAAGTTTTACAAACTTTTGTCGTCCTGAGGCACCCATTCGGTATAAAAGCGAAGCGACCCTCGCAAGCAAGGATAAACGTGAGGATATCCTAATCGCTGTTCAGACCAATCGAAGCACAAGTCAACCCTTGGAGATTCCTCTGTTCACGGAGTTTATACCCGAAGAGTGCTCTCTCGGAATCACAGTAAATGCTGTCGTCCCAAGTTATTATTATCTGTTCAAGCATTTAATTTAACCGTCATTCCCGCACTGAATCAAGTTCAGCATAAACTCCGGCGGGAATCTAGTATTTAAATTTCCCTGGATACCGGATAATTCCTTTGGAATTTCCGATATGAAGAGTCGGCAATTTTAAGGGTTAATTATTAATAGTTGTTTTTAACAAACATTTATAATGATGCAACATCTACCAGTTTATGTCACTCACGCTAAAACTAAAATGTCTTCCCATCAATATACGGATTGCGGTTTCCCTGAATATTTTCAATTTTATCGTTGCGTTGTTTTTCGAAATCATCGGGAGGGTCAGCTCGGTTCCATTTTTCCAGGATGGCAACTTGTTTATCGAAAAGCTTAAGCTCGTAGGTGTCGGCCATGTAAAACATGGCGCGGGCAATGTTTCCACGGACTTCCTCGCGGGGCTCTACTAGGCGTGGCCGGTGATGTTGCACTTCAAAGTCACAAGAGCCGTAGTTTCGTTTTTCGCCGTTAACCATGCCAAAGGCGATACTGGAACGTTCTTCATTGATATCCGAACGCGAAGGGTAGAGGTTATGCAAGTCGGCCTCAATTTGATTGAATAAATCACTATTTCGTCGGCATTCTTTACGGCGACCGCAATTAAGTGTGTGGGCAACCCAACCCATCGGGAAAACGTGTTCGATATTGATACCTTTGTTGTAGCCACCGCCGAATTGCTCTGCGCAATAAAGTGTTTCGCCGCCGTTCGGATAAAGTTTGCTCCAGAAAATTTCTCGGGCAGTTTCATAATCCTCTATTGATTGTAGGTTTCTTATAACTTCTTCGCTGCAAGCGGAAAGACAGAAGAGCAATAAAGCAATAAAAATTTTTATTCGTTTCATGGTTTCTACTTAGATTAATATGTCATTTCGACCGAGCTGCAAGTGAGTGGAGAAATCTCCGTGAGCTGGTTACTTCCTCGATTAAAGCCCGAATAGTCTGAAGGAGATCCCTTCGCTGTAGTTTTATGCCCGAATGGGTGCCGGATGACACAAAAAATGTTAATGATGGTCTTTCCATCATTCCATTGCCCAACCATGGCTAACGATTATCGATTGACCTGTCAGTGAATTATTGGGGAACGCTGCTAAGAACAATGCCGTGTTGGCAACATCTTCTGTGGTGGTGAACTCACCATCGACAGTATCTTTGAGCATAATCTTTTTAACCACTTCTTGTTCTGAAATATTAAGCTCTTTTGCCTGCTCTGGAATTTGCTTTTCGACCAACGGTGTTTTGACAAAACCAGGGCAAATCACGTTAGCCCGTATATTATGTTCAGCTCCTTCTTTGGCAATAGTTCGGCAAAGCCCCAAGACGCCATGCTTGGCACTGACATAAGGGGCCTTCAAAGGAGAAGCCACTTTCGAATGAACTGAACCCATCAAGATAATGCTGCCGCCAGTTTTTTGTTCTACCATGTGCCGCATTGCTGCGCGGGTATTGAGAAATGCGCCATCAAGGTGAACAGCGATGATTTTTCTCCAGTCAGCAAAATCCAGCGAAATAATCGGGTCAATATGTTGAAAACCTGCGTTACTAACTAAAATATCAATTTGGCCATACTGATCCACTAAAGCTTGTGTGCCTTGATCGACTTGCTGCTCATCAGTGACATCCATGGCGATAGCCATCGCATTACCGCTATGATTGTTAATTTCATCGGCGGTAAACCCAGCAGTTTCTAAATTTAAATCTGCCACGCCCACATTCGCTCCAGCTTGAGCAAACGTAAGCGCGATTTGTCGGCCAATACCGCTGCCGGCACCTGTGATTAAGGCGGTTTTAGCTTGTAAATCCATATTCTTTGCCTAAGTTATTGATTTATTTAAATATCGAACTTAAATATACTAGTAGTTGTGAGAATAATATTGAGTTCATCATGAAGACGCAATTCTACAAAATTTTTGTTGGTTTATTTCTAATTAGTTTTCTGACTGCATGTGCTACCAATCCGGTTACCGGCAAGCAGGATTTTATGATGATAAGTGAGGAACAGGAAATAAGTCTGGGGAAAAAATATCATCAGGAAATCTTAAAACAGTACAAGCTTTATGATGATCCAAAGCTACAGGCCTATGTTACCCGACTGGGAGAGGAGTTAGCTGAGAAAAGTCATAGAAATAATTTGTTCTACCACTTTCATGTGATTGATTCACCGATTGTTAATGCCTTTGCCCTGCCAGGAGGTTATATCTATATCAGTCGAGGTATCCTGGCATATATGAATTCAGAATCGGAATTGGCAGGTGTGTTGGGACATGAGCTAGGTCATGTCACCGCTCGCCATAGCGCTAAAGCGATAAGTAAGCAGCAATTGACTGGAATTCTGGCAACAGCGGCAGTGATTGCAACAGGCAATCGAGCAGCGGGAGATTTATCTTCAATTTTAGGTTCAGCAGTGATTAGTGGTTATGGTCGTGCAGCAGAATTAGAATCGGATCGGCTTGGTGCTGAATATATTGCAGCAGTGGGTTATGACCCCGAAGATATGATTGATGTGATTGGCATCTTAAAAGATCAAGAAGAATTTGAAAAACAACGTGCCAAAGAAGAAGATCGTCAAGCGCGAGCTTATCATGGTGTTTTTGCTAGCCATCCCAGGAATGATGCTCGGTTACAGGAAGTAATCGCTGCAGCTAAAGTTCATCAGACAGACGGTACTCGTGGCAAGGACCGGGATGAGTTCTTGCAGCGTCTGAACGGACTTGTTTTTGCTGAGGGCGAAGCCCAAGGTGTGACACGCGGTAATAAGTTTTATCACAATGATTTGGATTTTACGGTGACTTTCCCGGAAAATTGGCGCATCGAAAATCGGCCTAGCAGTCTATTGTCCACAGCAAATACAAACGATTCAGTCATTCTGATGGGTATGGATGATTTGAATTATAAAGAGACTCCACAAGCCTATTTGCAACGTAGTTATGCAGGGGTAGAACAATTAAAGCCTATTACTACGGTTACCGGACTCAAAGGTTCTTCGGGTGTGGCAAGATTGCGAACACCTTATGGAAACAAAGACTCACGTGTAGCAACTGTGTTTCAAGGCAAACGGGCTTTCGTATTAATCGCAACAGACAAAGAAAAGGGCAAACTACCTGGTCAGGAATTTTTCGATACAGTAAAAAGTGTTCGCAACTTAAATGAAAGTGAAAAAGAACTGGCAAAAGGTCGACATCTTAAAATTATAAAAGCTAAATCGGGTGATACTTTTGCTAAGCTGGCACAGCAATCAACATTGACGAATTATGCCGAAGCGCAATTACGCCTACTTAATGGTATGTACCCGGATGGCGAGCCTGAACCTGGTCAGCTAATTAAAATTGTTAAATAACCTATGCAAAACGATCCGCTACTGACAAGTTTTTCAATTCGTCATGTGACGTTTTCTAATCGCATTATGTCCACCAGCCATGCCTGTGGGCTTGAAGAAAACGGTGGCATGCCGGGAGAAACTTATCAACGCTATCATTTAGAAAAAGCCAAAGGTGGGCTCGCATTGACGATGTTTGGTGGATCGGCCTACGTGGATGCAGATTCAACTTGGGTAAGTGGTCAGTTGAATATGTCCACAGATCGTATACTGCCGTATTTGCAATCTTTCTCAGAGCGAATTCATGCCGAAGGCACGGCCATAATGATTCAGCTAACGCATCTGGGGCGAAGAGGTGAGACTAATAGCCAAAACTGGCTGCCTACGATTGGCCCTTCTATGGTGCGGGAATCTGGCCATCGTAGCTTCCCTAAGGAAATGGACAAGTTTGATATTCAGCGAGTCATTAAAGCATTTGGTGATGCAGCACATCGAGCAAAACAGGGAGGGCTTGATGGCATGGAAACTATGGTTGGTGGGCATCTTATTGGTCAGTTTTTATCACCAGTGACGAATCATCGTACTGATGAATTTGGCGGTTCAGTTGAAAACCGTTGCCGATTTGGGTTGCTGGTGCACGAAGAAATTCGCAAGCATGTGGGCGATGATTTTTTGGTTGGCATGCGTTTTCCAATTGACGAGGCTGTTGATGGTGGGTTGAGCTTTGATGAGTGTGTAGAAATTGCACAGATTTTTCAGCGCTCGGGTTTGATTGATTTTTTTAATGCCAATTATGGGCGATTGGATACTGAGCTAAAGTTGCTTACTGATTGCATGCCGGCAATGGCTTCACCAATAGCACCGTGGCTGCAAGTAGCGGGGGCTTTTAAAAAAGAAGTTGATTTGCCGGTATTTCATGCAGCGCGAATCGTAGATTTGGCGACAGCGAGATACGCCATCGAAAAAGGCCTTCTAGACATGGTGGCTATGACACGCGCTCATATAGCTGACCCACACATTGTCAATAAAATAAAGCGTGGTGAGGAAGAACGCATTCGTCCTTGTGTGGGGATGACTCATTGTATGGGTGATAATCGGCCAACCTGTTTACATAACCCTGCAACAGCACGGGAGAGATTTTGGATACAGACGATTCCGGCTGCTCAGCAACAGAAAAAATGCTTGGTTGTCGGAGGTGGGCCGGCGGGTTTAGAAGCTGCTCGTATTATGGGCGAACGTGGCCATAAAGTGACTTTACTGGAAGCAACTAGAGAGCTTGGTGGACAACTGAGATTGGCAACAGCAGCAAGTTGGCGTAAGGATGTGATCGGTATTATCGATTGGCGGATTTCTGAATTGCAAAAATTAGACGTAACAGTTGAAACTGAACACCTGGTCGAAGTTGATGATGTTTTAGAGCAATCACCTGATTGTGTCATTATAGCGACGGGTGGATCACCTGATCTGGACTGGTTGAGCGGGAACGAGTATGTGACCTCGGTGCATGATCTGTTGACAGGCAATGAACCTATAAAGGAAAAAGTTATCGTCTATGATGGTACTGGACGTCACCCCGGTTTGACAGTTGCTGAGTTTTGCCAGTCGCAGGGTAAACTAGAAAAATTAGTGTTGCTTGATCCGCAGCCAGCAGCCGAACTAGATTATGGTGAAAGGGTGATTTGGCGTCGGCAGTTGGCGCTCGCAAATATACAGCCATTGCTTGACTATCGTTTGATTGCTTTAGAAAAAGATAGGCAGAGTGTAGCTGCTCATTTCATTCACGAACTAACAGATGAGAGAATAATCTTACAAGCTGATCAGGTGATAGTGGAGCATGGTACCGTGCCAGAGGATGATTTATATCAACAATTGCGTGGCCATTCGTGTAATAACGGTGTTACTAATATTCAACGACTCCTGGCTGGAGAGCATCAACTAAGTGACAAGATTGAGGGTTTTGAATTACATAGAATCGGTGACGCTGTCTCTAGCCGCAATGTTGCAGCGGCTATGTTTGATGCCTTAAGGCTTTGCTCAGTAATTTAGCTTTCTTCAATTAAGTCAATTTAGCTAAAACAGCTTCAATCGTATCTACGATTTGTGTGGATTTTTGTTGATCAAGTCCGTCGGGATGAGGAGAGGCAAATTGACCTGAATCGTTGTCAAAATACTTTCCAGAAGCCTGTGCGAATTCATCTGACAATGCGGCTCGAATTAAAATATCCGCACCAATACTGATATCGTTGCCAGCCACGCCAAAGCCTTCTTTAACCATTTTGCTGGCTAATAACGAACCGGGATTGACTGCAATAAATTGAGGGCCCTCACTGAGTTTTTCGGCCATTATGCGTGTCCACATGGTAATTGCCAATTTGCTTTGCGCATATGCAGCCATGTCATCCAATCTGGTCTGACCCATTAGGGCTTGTGTATTAACTGGCGCTTGTGCTGCCGAGGAGAGATTAACCACTCGCCCTGATGTGCCGAGCATCGGTAACAGCTGTTGGGTCAGTAAATAAGGTGCTAGTGTATTAACCACAAACCGCACATCGAGTCCGTCGCTAGTTATAGAATTTGGAGTCTTGTAAATCCCGGCATTGTTAATTAATACATCCAGGCTATTGTGTTTTTCCGTAATGGCCTCGGCCAGTTTTTTCACTTCAGCCATACTGGATAAATCTGCAACATAGCTATCAACCTTACCCTCACCTTCCTGGCCGTTCACAGTTGTTAGCGCATCTTCCAGTTTTTGAGGATTGCGTCCATGCAGCAATAGATGATGGCCCATTGAATACAACTTTTGGGCAGTGACTAATCCAATACCGTCAGTTGAGCCGGTGATTAAAATGGTTTTTTGCATGATTTGTGTTCCTTTGATTTATGAAAAGTCTGGCAGTAAATCGTCGGCCAGATGTTTTAATGTTGTTTCAATATCTGCTTGATTAAAACGCAAATTCAACGCCACATGGTTAACTCCAATCTCCCGCCGTGATTTTAGATAATCACGCAGATGATTGATACCAAGCCTAAGACCTAAATGAATCGGTCTCGGGGGTGCATGTGGATCGTCAGTAATATCGATATAAAGCGGCTCCATAATCGGTTGGGCTGGTCGACCGGCTGTCGCTATTTTATCTCTCCATTCGCTGATGATCTTCGATTGCAAGTCTGCATTACGAGGATAAAGCATCCAACCATCACCATGTTTTGCTATCCAATCGTTATCTTGCTGACTACCTCCTGTAATTAGCAGTGGTAATTTTCCAGCTGCAGGCTTAGGCAACATATCCATGCCTGTGCCTGGACTGCCATAATAATTGGTAAAAGAGGGTTTATCTTCGGCCATACGTCTGATGTACTTAAAACTTTCACGAAAGCGAGAGCCTCTGTCATCATAGGAAAAGTTAAGTGCAGGATATTCTTCTGGACGATCTCCAGAAGCAACTCCCAAGATCAATCTCCCGCCAGATAATTCATCAACACTGGCTGCCGCTTTGGCAACTTGAGCAGGATGTCTTAGTGGCAGAATAATACTAGCAACACCGAGAGCGATATCCTGTGTCTGTGCAGCAAGATAACCTAAATAGACAAATGGGTCATAAGTTTGTCCTGCATCACCAAACGAAGGCACATTGAACGGAACGTCACGCAACCAGATTGCGGAAAAACCAAGTTTTTCCGCTAATTGCACCCGTTTCAAATGATCGATCATCGATGGTACTGGACTATTGCCATATGTCTCGATCGGAGCAACTAATCCAAGCGTCAATTTTTGTGCCTGGAACACCGAGTTATAGCCACGGTTGATAGATTGAAATTCTGTATTTTTAACTTTTTGTAGCATATTAATCGCTGGCGAGGGTTAAATCGTCTTTGCCTTCAATAAGAAAGTGATGACTAACAGACCCGTTAGTGCGGGCTTCAAGATGAGGCACGTAGTCAGGATCATTCATGAAAGCCACGGCAGCTTCCTTGGAAGGCCATACAAGGATAATTCTCAGTGCGGCGTCCTCTCCTTCGCCTTCCAAACGTTCATGATTAGCCGTGCGCGCAAGGTATTTGCCTCCGTGTTTGCTGACCAGTGCGTTAGCAGCAGGCAGGTAATCAGAAATCCAGTCTTCACTTGTAGGTGTTACTGCAAGAACTGAATAATAAGCCATAGTTATTCTCCAATATTTGTAAATCAAGATATTAAGAGGTATTGTAATTTTTAATCTAAAAATTGATAATCAATTTAAATTAATAATCAGTTTTTATTTTTCGTTGATAATAAGAAATGAATATTGAACATCTCAAGTTGTTTGTTCGGCTAGCAAGCATTTATAACATCAGCAAGGCCGGTCAAGAAATGGGAATTTCACCAGCGGTAGCGAGTTCATATATAAATAAACTCGAAAAAGATCTTGGTGTTCGATTAGTTCACCGCACGACTCGCAAAATATCGTTGACTGCAGACGGAGAGGCGTTTTTGCCACATGCTGAAGAGGTACTTTCTGCTATTGAAACAGCACGTGCTTCGGTGGGATCTGGAGATGCTTCACCAAGAGGGACATTGAGAGTTTCAGCTCCTGCTTCGTTTGGTCGCATACATTTGGTACCAGCCTTAAAAGATTTTCTATTAAATTACCCTGACCTCAGAGTTGATTTTCGTTTTTCTGACACGATTGTCGATTTAGTTGAAGGTGGGTTTGATATCGCTATTCGCAATGCAGAACTTAAGGATTCAACGTTGATTGCACGAAAGTTGGCAACTGATAATCGAATTGTCTGTGCCTCACCTGATTATTTAAAAGAGTTTGGTGAGCCAACAATCCCTGCTGATTTAACACAACATCAATGCATTAACTTAATGGGTTTAGAAAATTGGGTTTTTGATGCGCCTGATGGTCATATCAACATTAAAACTAAAGGGCACTTGTGCGCTGATAATGGTGAAGCTGTAAGGGATGCGTGCGTTAATGGACTTGGTATCGCAATAAATTCAACCTGGAGCGTTTATAAACATTTACGGCGAGGGCAGCTAATACAAATACTTCGAGATTTTCCTTTGCTTTCGCAAACCGCCATCTGGGCAGTCTATCCGAGTTCGCGATTATTGGCTCCAAAAGTACGAGCCTTTATCGACTATTTTTCAGCGTATTTTGGGGGGATTCCTTACTGGGATCAGAAAATATAGAACAACACCAATCAGCTGCGCTAAACTTGTTTTTTTGTAAACTTTGAAGGAATTGGTATGGATTTAGGAATCTCAGGGCGTAAAGCAATTGTCTGTGCTTCAAGTTTAGGTCTAGGGCGTGCATGTGCGATAGCGCTTATTGAGGAAGGTGTCGATGTTGTTATTAACGGTCGTAATCAACAGGGTTTGGATAAAGCACATCAGGATATCGGACATACTGCCAGATCAAATGTAACGCCTGTGTTGGCTGATGTTACAACGCCACAGGGAAGAGAAGTATTACTTAAAGCCTGTCCTGACCCAGATATACTTGTTACTAATTCGGGAGGACCACCACCAGGAGAATTTTTGGAGTTGACTAACGATGACTGGCTTGAAGCCCTCAACGCTAATATGCTTTCTGCAATGGATTTAATCCGTTCAACAGTTGACGGTATGATGGAGCGAGGATTTGGGCGTATAGTCAATATCACCTCTCATGCAGTTAAAGCACCTGCTATCGGCCTTGATCTTTCTAATGGTGCCAGGATGGGATTGACCGGAGCCGTGGCGGGTTTAGCTCGAACCACTGTGCGACACAATGTGACCATAAATAATTTGTTGCCCGGTTCGTTTAATACACGCCGAATTACCGAATATTATGAGAAGATGGCTTCGATTACCCCAGGAGAAAGCGCTCAAACACTTGAGGCAAACGACCTTAAAAAGCTTCCCTCTGGACGATATGGAAACCCTGAAGAATTTGGGGCTTTGTGTGCATTTTTGTGCAGTGCTTCAGCAGGTTACATTAACGCGCAGAACATCCTTATTGATGGTGGTGAGTATCCCGGTACGCTTTAAATCGTTTATTATCGTTCGCGAAAGCGACAGAATACCACGGGCTTGCCCGTGGATGAATGAGTGTATATAGATTGAACATCGCTGCTCTATATAGTGCGATCTTTATCGGATCAGCCCGAAAGGGCTGTTACGGTAAGATCACCGGGTTTACCCGGGGGAATCTATTTAATCACAAATTGTTGCGATGGGTTCTAGGAGGGTTTCCAAAAGCGCCTTTAAATGCCCGTGTGAACGCGACTCGCGAGTCAAAACCACAGGCAAGGGCAATTTCGGTAACATTTAAATCACTGTTGTCCAGTAGGCGTCGACCCAGATCGAGCCTTAGTGATCGATAATATTGATGTGGGCTAACATCGAGTGCAGCGCGAAAGCGTCTTAACAGTGAACGCTCACTTAAGCCTACTGCTGATGCCAGTGATTTTATTGATATGGGCTTTTGTAATGTTTGTTCCATCAGTTTGATGACTTTTTTGATTTTAGGATGAAGCTCACTAATAGATGAAGCAGCAATCATATATTGCTGTTCTGATGCTGGCCTGGCCTGGTCGTAAAGGAAATTTCCAGAGACATTCATCGCCAACATCAGACCATTGCGCTGACGAATGAAATCAAGCATGAAATCAAAAGAGGGTAGCGATCCGCTGGTCGTAATGCGGTCACGATCAACAACGTAGCGCTCGGAGACCACCTCAACATTGGGATAGTGGTAGCTAAAATCTTCAAGATCTTCCCAGTGAGTCGTTGCCCGATAACCATCTAATAATCCGGCTTGGGCTAATAAATAAGGAGCAGCATCGAGTCCTCCAATAATTATGTTATTGCGAGCAGCTTTTCTTAAAAAAGTGGAAATTTCTTTTGACCAAAAACTCTTAATTTCATAACTAGCGACAACAAATACTGCATCAAAATTTGTTAGCCCTGTAATGTGATGATCAATAGCCAAGTCAAAACCACTGCTGGATATCACCTTATCAAGGCTGTCGCTACAAAAGGTCCAGGTATAAAGCTGTTGGTCTGACACAGTGTTAGCCATTCGCATTGGCTCAACGAGAGCAGCTAAAGTTAACTGGGAATATTTTGGAACAACCAGGATGGCAATCTTGAAAGGCGGGAGTGATTCATTCATTTTGTCTGTTAAAGTCTCTTTACTGGCGGATTTAGTATCTATATAGTGATATTGTTATGAGACTATTTTCAACTGTCAACACTCGATTAATTGTTAGTAAAGAATCTTAAGGAGCGATAAATGTCCTCTAAAACATCTGAGAATGTGGTTGCTTTTGACGATTCCTCGATTGAGGCTTTGAAAGCATTACCGGCACGTTATTACGTCGATGATGATGTATTGACTCAGGAAAAAGAGAAGCTGTTTTTCAAAAGCTGGCAATATGCCTGCCACATTAGTGAACTTAGCGAACCTGGCGATTACGTGGCGACTGAAATTCTAGGCCAGAATGTGTTCGTTGTGCGTGATGAGGATAATGAAGTAAAGGCGTTTTATAATGTTTGCCCACATCGCGGACATAAACTTGTAGAAGCAGTGGGCAAAAAAAGAGTTATCGTTTGTCCTTACCATCAATGGAGTTACTCATTAAACGGTAATCTTCGTCATAACCGCGCAACATCAAGCTCTCAAAGCCCTGATATATCCAGAATCTGTCTACAAGCGGTGCGGGTAGACCGGTTACTGGATTTCGTTTTTGTCAACCTGGACCGGGATGCGGAGTCGATAGCACAGTTCTGGCCAGGGTTGGAACAGCAGGTGCTCGAAACTATACCGAATGTAAAACAATATACGCTAAGTGATCAGGTTTCGGCTTTGCATCCTGTCGATTTGAAAGCAAACTGGAAAATTCACGTCGATAATTTTCTTGAATGTTATCACTGTCGTATGGGTCATGAATCTTTTTGCGATATGCTTGATGTCCCGAACCAACAACAAACACTGCATAAAAACTATAGTTACGTCTTTATTCCATCCTCAGGCAAAGCCGACAACAAGGCTTACCCGCTGAATCCAGAATTTGACGATATGGATCTGCATTTCTGGCACCTTTTTCCAAATATTGGTTTAGCTCAATTTGCAGGACCGGGAAATCTCTCCATTTCGCAATGGTTGCCGATAGGCCCAAATCGGGCTCGGCGTAAAATTGCTCAACTTGATGTGGCGAAGTCAACTGATCCAGGGATGTCAGATCGACGTGAGCTGCGAACCATCTGGGCTCGTGACGTGTTGCAACAGGAAGATATTGGCTTTATCGAATCAGTCCACCAGGGCATGTCGCAACGCTGTTTTGAACATGGCTGGTATATAGTTGATCCCGATAATGAGGAACTTTCCGAGGTTATGGTGCGCCATTTTCATCAGACTTATCTTAGGCAGATGGGATAGTGAATAGTCATTCCGCACCCATTCGGGCATAAAACCGTAGTGGAGGAATTTCCATGTATGCCCGTTTTGTTTCCCCGTGAAACGGGTTAGAGCAAGTCCGCATTCCATCACTTCGAGTAATTGCCCATGGGAAATGGAACGTGCATTTAGAGGATTGACCCCCTCTAACTCCCCCTGACAGGAGAGAATGTAAAACTCTTAATTTTTATCAGTATCTACTAGCGTTGCAAAGCAAGTTCCTCCCCTTTCAGGGGAGGTTAGGAGGGATAAATTACTCCTCAAAATACTTATCGAATTTTCCTTCTACACCTTTGTATTGATCGGCATCGGCAGGTTCTTCACCTTTGATACTGATGTTGGGCCAAATGTTGGAAAACTTTGTGTTTAACTCCAACCATTTGTCGGCCTCCGGCTCAGTATCTGACAAAATCGCTTCGGCAGGACATTCAGGCTCGCAAACTCCACAATCAATACATTCATCCGGGTGAATGACCAGCATATTGGGGCCTTCATAAAAGCAATCAACTGGACAAACTTCCACACAATCTTGGTATTTGCAGCGAATGCAATCTTCAGTCACTACGTAAGTCATGATATTAGGTCTTTAATGATTAACGGTTAAGAGGCAGATTATAGCGATTTATTTTCGCAAATCATCCATGCATGACAACTGAGCAAAGTTTTATGCCGCTTCGGCGATAGTCAGGCTCAGTCCATCAAGCGTTTCGTCATAAATGATTTGACAACTTAGACGTGAGCTTTCCTCAAAGTCAGGTAATTCATCCAATAAATCGATTTCTTGATCTTGAGCAGGATAGAGTTTTTCAACCCAGGGCTCGTCGACATAAACATGACAGGTGGCACATTCACACAAACCGTCACAAATACCTTGCATAAAGCCGTGTTCACGGATAATTTCCATTACGCGCCAGCCTTCGGCAGCATCTAGCTTGTGTTTATCGCCATTTTGGTCTGTTAAATTAATCATTTTAAATCAATCGGTTAAGAGTTTTCACAGTTAAACTGTTCTTTTCATCGAACATATTGTATCCTATTAAACAGGTTTCGTAAATTAAAAAGAACGAATATGCCGATAAAAAAAACACCTAAAGAACAGTCAGCTCATGGTGAACAACTGGGTAAAACCATTTCCCGGTTGCGGCAAGCTTTTAATCTTTCATTAGGTGAATTATCGGAGCAGTCCGGTGTGGCTAAATCTATAATTTCACAGATCGAGAAAAATGAAACTAATCCAACTTTAAGCACCATTGACCGTCTTAGCAGTGCATTAGATGTTTCGGTTGATGAAATGTTGCGTTGCGATACACAACCAAAATTTATTCAGCATCAAAAGCTGGCTGGTACGCCGCTATTATCTTCAGAAGATGGCTTGGTGACTTTATCGATCATAGGCTGGCTCAAAACGGTCGATTGGGTTCAGGTTTATGATTATCGATCACAATCTGGTGGAGTATTGGAGTCAGAACCTCATGCACCGGGCTCAGTAGAGAGCCTGTCTTTGTTTTCGGGGCTGGTAGAAATCACAGTTGGGGATGAAACTGAAGTTTTAAAGCCAGGCGAAACGTGGCGTTATCGAGGTGACCTACCACACAAGCTAGTCAATGTTGGTGATGAGTCCGCCCACGCCACCATGGTGAATATTCTGAAATCGACTATTACTGCTTAACTGCCGTAATAAGCTGTATAAATCACTTAATTTAAATAATTAATTTGGGTATATTCTCATCTTTGAATACCATTGCTGTTTGCACCTTTTTTCAGGAGATTTCCCATGTTCGACAGTTCTCAAACCATTGCCGGATTCGACCCGGAATTAGCTGATGCTTTAAGCGATGAGCGCAAGCGTCAAGAAGCGCATATCGAATTAATCGCTTCAGAAAACTACACAAGTCCCCGTGTGTTAGAAGCTCAGGGTTCAGTATTAACCAATAAATATGCAGAAGGCTATCCGGCCAAGCGTTATTACGGTGGTTGTGAATACGTGGATAAAGCAGAAGCCTTAGCTATTGAGCGTGCTAAACAGCTTTTTGGCGCTGACTACGCTAATGTGCAACCGCACTCTGGATCGTCTGCAAATGCTGCGGCCTACATGGCTTTAGTCCAGCCAGGTGACACTGTTTTGGGTATGAGTTTGGCACATGGCGGTCACTTGACTCATGGCGCTAGTGTCAACTTCTCTGGAAAAATCTACAACGCTGTGCAATACGGATTACATCCTGAAACAGGTGATATTGATTACGAGCAAGTCGAAGCGTTGGCGCAAGAGCACAAGCCCAAATTAATCGTTGCGGGATTTTCAGCGTTCTCTGGTATTGTTGATTGGCAGCGTTTTCGTGACATTGCTGATTCAGTGGGTGCATACCTGATGGTTGATATGGCTCACGTTGCAGGTTTGATTGCTGTTGGTTTATATCCTAATCCTGTGCCTATCGCAGACGTTTGTACCACAACTACTCATAAAACATTGCGTGGGCCTCGCAGTGGTCTGATCTTGTGTAAAGCCAATGAAGAGTTAGAAAAGAAATTTAATTCTTTGGTATTCCCAGGTTTGCAAGGCGGTCCTTTGATGCATGTCATTGCTGCTAAAGCAGTTGCCTTTAAAGAAGCATTGGAACCTGAATTTAAGGACTATCAAGAGCAAGTATTGAAAAATGCCAAAGCTATGGTGGCAACTTTCCAGGAACGTGGTTATAAAATCGTATCTAATGGAACTGAAAACCATTTGTTCTTGTTGGATTTGATTGACAAAGACATCACCGGTAAGGATGCTGACGCAGCCCTAGGGCGTGCTCATATTACTGTTAACAAAAACTCAGTACCTAATGATCCGCGTTCACCGTTTGTGACTAGTGGTTTGAGACTGGGTTCTCCGGCCGCAACTACTCGTGGTTTTAAAGAAGCTGAGATGTCACAAGTTGCCAACATGATCTGCGATGTGTTGGATAATATGGGTGATGAATCTGTTATTGATAACACTCGTGAAAAAGTAGCAGATTTGTGTTCACGCTTTCCTGTGTACCGGGAAGTTTGATTGTAAGTACGGAGCTGATCAGCGGCAATCAGCGTTTTTGATTTATTCAAGATTGGCATAGGCCTGTCGTCCTCACACACGGTCGGGCCTATGTGTGCTTAATGATTTCGATTATTCTAGTATAAAATCCCAGGACAACTGTTCTCAGTCTAAAATTGATTTAGAAATGATTCTGGTTTGAATTTTTCCTGCGCTGCCGTCATTTCATCGTGTATAAAACTTACAAAGGATTCCCCTAACAAGGATAGCGGTCTGTCTTTTGCTGTGATCGTTATCAAATCATAAGAAACAGTTGGCTTGAAAGGCTTTACCACCACTTTTTTTAAGCTTTGGGACGTGATTGTAAATGGGTCTACCAAGGCGATCCCTTGACCTTCACGTGCAAAAACCAAAGCCGATGAGAACAGTCGAGTCTGACAACGATCATTCCAGACACAATTGCGCTTAGTAAAAGCCTCCCTTAATCGATGATAAGTCATGTGATAAGGCCCTAATGTGATTAAGGGTTGCTCATGTAAATCTTCTGGGGTGATGATATTTTTCTTTGTCAGATGGTGATTGTTGGGTACCACGCAATAACAAGGATAAGAAAATTGTCTTATCTTGAGATTATCATGAGCTACAGGACCTTCAGTGATGCCAATTTCAATCAAGTGATCGGAAACCATTTCTTGAATTTTTGTTGATGCGCGAGTCTGAAATGAAATATTTACGTTAGGTTTTTGAGTTAAAAATTGTGTTATTAAAACCGGTAAAAACTCTAACGACATTTCGGGTAAGCCTGCGACGATAAGTTTTCCGGTTTGCAAATGACGTATAGCTGATGCCCGTCTTGTAATCATATCAAAGCCTTCAATTACGCCTTCGGAAGAATTGAATAGACGCTGGGCTTCGGGTGTTGGATGTAATCTGCCTCTAATCCTAGTAAATAGTTTAAATCCGATGTAGTGCTCAAAGTTAGCAATTAAATTACTAACACCTGGTTGTGAAATACCCAATTGATTGGCTGCTTGGGTGACAGTCCCAGTTGTCATGACGGCATAAAACGCTTGTATTTGTCTGAATTGAAGCATGTATCCAATAATATCATTTTTTGTGATGTAACTAGCAAAATTTAATATTTGTTTGAATGCATCTGCTTTTCTATAATTTTTGCTCCTTGGGGTTTCGGCTTTTAAGTTTGATGAGGTTTGGATCCCTTAGGAATGACTTAAATCTTTGATTTACGAAGAGGAAAATAAAACTTAAGGAGCAGGTTTCATGCATGTAGAACAACCAGAAATTGAAAAGCCATCACTATTAATGGCGTTATTACCGATAGTATTAACTATGGCGTTGTTAATGGTTCAATTATTCATTTTTGACGATTTTACCCCTCATATCCCCCTTGCAATCGGGATACTAATATCCGGAGTATTTGCCTGGAGAAGAGGGTATAGATGGCCAGCTATCGCAGATGGGATGTATCATGTTGCTAGTGTAGGTTTACCCTCATTATCCATTCTAATGACTGTCGGAATGATCATTGGTGTCTGGATACTAAGCGGTACGGTGCCCGTACTGATTTATTATGGATTAGAGATACTTAGCCCGGGCATTTTCCTAGTCGCCGGATGCTTGGTTTGTGCCCTTGTTTCGCTTGCAACGGGTACCTCTTGGGGAACCACAGGTACGGTTGGCCTGGCCTTAGTAGGCATAGGTGAAGGTTTGGGGGTTCCTATGTACCTAACTGCAGGGGCAGTCGTTTCCGGTGCTTTTTTTGGCGATAAAATGTCACCGCTATCTGATACGACAAATTTGGCTCCTGCGGTGTGTGGCACCAACCTTTGGGATCATATCCGGGGGATGATTCCAACTACAGGCCCTGCGATGCTGGTAGCGCTAATTATTTATGCGATTATGGGCATGGAGTATTCTGGTGGCGCGATACAAGCTGAAAGCGTTGAAATTATCAGCAATCAATTGCAAGAACAATTTAATTTATCCTGGTGGTTGTTATTGCCTCCTGCTGTGGTAGTGGTTTTAGCTGTTAAAAAATTTCCAGCTCTCCCATCTATTTTTACCGGTGTAATACTTGGAGGAGTAGTTGCGATGATCGGGCAAGGTGTATCGCTTCATGATGTTTTTAATGCCATGCAAAATGGATTTGTCAGTAATACTGGCATAGAATCTGTTGATAAGTTGTTGAGCAAGGGTGGGATTCAGTCAATGACCTGGATCATTACACTAGTATTGATAGCACTAGGTTTCGGCGGGACCCTGGAAAAGACACGCTGCCTTGAAGTTGTACTGGAAAATATCCTAAAGATAGCTAAAGGACGTTTTGGTTTAATCACCGCGAGCACCGCCTCATCAATTGGTACAAACGTGGTAACGGGTGACGTGTATTTATCCTTGGCATTACCTGGAAGAATGTTTGCGCCAGCATTCAGAGGAAAAAAACTTGCTTTAACCAACTTATCCCGCTCTATAGAAGATGGTGGTACATTAGTTTCGCCTCTGATACCTTGGAATGTCGGCGGGGCATTTGTAGCAGCTACACTTGGAGTTGAAACTCTGTTGTACGCACCGTTTGCTTTTGCATGTTGGTTATCACCGTGCTTTGGATTGTTATGGGCAGCAACAGGCTGGTTTGTGCCTAATGCCTCGGAAGAAGATTTGAAAGAATGGGAACAGGAGGGAGAGCTCATATTGGCTAAATAAATCACTCTCCTAGTGATTATTATGGCGTAGGACATATATAATCCTATGCCATAATTTTTTGCAGACTCGATTAGTAAGTGATCCAACGGTTGTCTGCAAATGAAAAGGAGGCGTCGTAAATAGATAACCACCTCTTTAGAGGCTTGATAGAATGGTTGATTTAGTGCCTTCGGAAAACACTAAAGATTTTGTGGGAACAATTCTATAACAAATGTTTTCTTAAGATACTTTAAACCCTTTAAGTTTGTAAATTTTAGAAATTCATGGCAATCAGCGTTTTTGATTTATTTAAGATCGGTATAGGCCCGTCGTCTTCGCACACGGTTGGGCCTATGCGTGCGGCCAATCTATTTCTCAGACGACTTGAAAAAGATGGTGTGTTCGATCAGGCCAGCCGGGTTAAAACAGAACTGTTCGGTTCATTGGGAGCGACGGGAAAAGGCCATGGCAGTGATACTGCGGTCTTACTTGGTTTAGAAGGTTATGAGCCCGATGTGGTTGATCCAACATCGGTCGACGATATTCTGCTACGAATCCGCCAGGACAACAAACTGAGTTTGAACTCACAGCGCATGATCGATTTCTATGAATCTGAAGATTTGGTTATGCACAAACGCAAATCATTGGAATTTCACCCAAATGGCATGCGCATTTTCGCACTTAATGACAATGGAGATATAGTCTGCCAACGTGATTATTATTCTGTAGGTGGCGGGTTTGTTGTCGACGAAGATGCTGTCGGCGCAGATCGGATCAAAGAAGACGATACTGAACTGCCTTATCCTTATTCGTCCGGTGACGAATTACTCAAACTCTGTAATCAACACGATTTGCGCATTTGTGACTTGATGATGGAGAACGAAAAGGCGTGGCGCTCAGAGCAAGAAATCAAATCCGAGTTACTCAAAATCTGGCGAGTCATGAAAGAATGCGTCAGTGCTGGTATTCAAACCGAAGGCGTATTACCGGGTGGGATGAAAGTGAAACGTCGGGCAAAACGCTTACATCAATTGTTAATTGCTGACAAAAGTGAGACGCCTGATCCGCTCAGCGCAATGGACTGGGTTAATCTTTATGCACTAGCGGTTAATGAACAAAATGCAGCAGGTGGGCGTGTTGTTACGGCTCCAACTAATGGTGCGGCAGGTATTGTGCCAGCAGTACTTCACTATTATGTGAATTTTTACAAAAGCGCTGATAATGATAACATTGTCCGCTTTCTGTTGACGGCCGGTGCTATCGGTACATTGTATAAGATGAACGCATCAATTTCTGGCGCCGAAGTTGGATGTCAGGGTGAGGTCGGTTCAGCTTGCTCTATGGCCGCAGGTGGATTAGCAGAGGTATTGGGTGGCACGGTTGAGCAAATAGAGAACGCTGCTGAGATAGCGATGGAGCATAATCTTGGTTTAACATGCGACCCGGTCGGCGGTTTAGTGCAAGTTCCTTGTATTGAACGTAATGCAATCGCTTCGACTAAGGCAATTAATGCAGCGCGAATGGCACTTCGAGGAGACGGCACCCACTTTGTTTCATTAGATAAAGTCATCAAAACCATGCGCGAAACCGGCGCTGACATGAAAACCAAATACAAAGAGACAGCCCGTGGCGGGTTGGCTGTTAATGTTATTGAGTGCTAAAAGTCATAGGTAACTATTACCTGCGATTTTCTGAACAATTAAGATCGGAGTAAGCATCCAAAATGCAAAAATATTCGATATTTTCACTGGCTAGAAACGCCCTGAGCTACCATAAAAACTGGGAGCAAGCTTGGCGTAGTCCCGAGCCAAAATCCGAGTACGACGCGATTATTGTAGGCGGCGGTGGTCATGGTTTGGCGACAGCTTATTATCTGGCTAAAGAACATGGCATTACCAATGTGGCCGTGCTGGAAAAAGGCTGGATCGGCGGTGGTAATACTGGACGTAATACCACTATTGTTCGCTCAAATTATTTGTGGGACGAAGCTGCCCATCTTTATGAAAAGGCCATGAAGTTATGGGAAGGGCTAAGCCAGGATTTGAACTACAACGTCATGTTTTCTCAGCGTGGTGTCTTTAATCTAGGCCATACGCTGCAGGACATGCGGGATATTGAGCGCCGTGTCAATGCTAATCGTTTGAACGGTATTGACGGCGTAGTGATGAATGCAGAACAAATCAAAGAACAAATTCCAATTATTAACACTTCACCGAATGCCCGTTATCCGATTTTAGGTGCTTCTTTCCAACCTCGAGGCGGTGTCGCACGTCATGATGCAGTAGCCTGGGGCTTTGCCCGCGGTGCTGACGCGAGAGGTGTGGATATTATTCAAAACTGTGAAGTCACCGGTTTTCGACGTGAAAACGGTGCTGTAGTTGGTGTTGAAACTTCTAAAGGTTTTATCAAATCCAGCAAGATTGGTGTGGTCGCCGCTGGTCATTCCAGTGTGCTGGCCGAAATGGCTGAATTACGCATGCCGATTGAGAGCCATCCGTTGCAGGCATTAGTTTCAGAACCCATGAAGCCGGTTTTGGATACGGTTGTTATGTCCAATGCAGTACATGGCTATGTGAGTCAATCGGACAAAGGCGAACTTGTTATCGGTGCGGGTGTAGATGCCTACACCGGCTATGGTCAGCGCGGCAGCCTATCGATTATTGAAGGTAACATTGCTGCAATTGTTGAATTGTTCCCAATCTTCAGTCGTGTACGCCAATTACGACAGTGGGGTGGAATTGTTGATGTTTGTCCGGATGCCTGCCCGATCATCAGCAAAACTGATGTCAAAGGGTTGTATTTCAACTGCGGTTGGGGCACCGGTGGTTTCAAAGCAACACCAGGCTCAGGATGGGTATTCGCACATACAATTGCCAAAGATGAGCCGCATGAATTAAATGCGGCATTTGATGTAAACAGATTTTATACCGGTGCGTTGATTGATGAACATGGCGCTGCCGGTGTCGCACATTAACCCGAATATTGTATTAGTCGGAGTTAGAAATGAGACGAATTAATAGTGAATTAAGGCTTGTAGGGAATTTACCTTTGATGCGATTGAAAAATACTTTCCTATTTGAGTTTTTGACAAATCTATCGTCACATCCTGAACGATCCTTGCCTAACCTTATTCCAATAAGGTTTAGTCAACGATCGCCCAGCCTGTTTAGACAGATTTACCCAAATTCTCAAATACTAATGCAATATTCGGGTTAGCGAGGATTACGCGATGTTACAAATTACATGTCCTTATTGTGGTCCTCGTGACCAGGATGAATTCACTTTTGGCGGTGAAGCCCATATTGTTCGTCCTTTAGATCCCGACAGTTTGAGTGAACGGGAATGGGGTGATTATTTATTTATGCGTGAAAATCCAAAAGGCCATCATAAAGAACAGTGGTGTCATAGTGCTGCCTGTGGCAAATGGTTTAATGCCGTTCGTGACACAGTGACCTACGAGATTAAGGCAATTTATAAAGTCGGCGAGCAAGCGCCAGAGGAGTTGGACTGATGCAACAGCGACGTTTAGCTTCCGGCGGTCGTATTGATCGAAGTAAGCCGATTAAATTCAGATTTAACGGCAAAACACTGAATGCCTATAAAGGGGATAGCCTGGCATCAGCCTTAATTGCCAACGGTATCGATGTGGTTGGCCGTAGTTTTAAATATCATCGTCCCAGAGGCATTGTCGGCAGCGGTGCTGAAGAGCCAAATGCGATTTTACAGGTGGGCGAAGGTGCAAAAACTGTCCCTAATCTACGTGCCACCCAGGTTGAGCTGTACGATGGCCTGGTTGCAGAAGTTGTCAATGGTTGGCCCAGTGTTGAAAAAGATGTCGGTTCAATCAACAATATTTTCGCACGGCTATTGCCAGCTGGCTTTTACTATAAAACCTTTATGCATCCGCAAAAGTTGTGGCACAAATATGAAGAGATCATCCGCAAAGCGGCAGGTTTAGGCCGTTCCCCCGCATTGCCCGATCCTGATCGCTATGAAAAAACCAATCATCATTGCGATGTATTAGTTGTTGGCGGTGGAATTTCAGGTTTAAGTGCGGCTGTAGCTGCTGCTCGTTCCGGTGCCAGGGTGACATTAATTGATGATCAGAGCGAGTTTGGCGGCCGTATACTGGACAATCGTTTTCAAATTGATGGGGCATCGGGAGCAGAAAACGTATCTAAACTAGTGGCTGAACTGGCTTCCCTGAATAATGTGACATTGTTATCTAGAACTTGTGCTTACGGATACCTTGATCACAATTTCCTTGTCGCTGTCGAAAAAGTAACGGATCACGATCCTGCCGCATTCGGACCGAATATACCCAGAGAACGGATGTGGCGGATTCGTGCCAAACATGTGGTCTTGGCAACAGGTGCCTTTGAACGACCCTTGGTTTTTCATAATAACGATAAACCCGGGGTAATGATTGCTTCGGCTGTGTCGGCTTACATTAATCGTTATGGCGTGCGTCCAGGCAAGCGATTTGTCTTTTTCTTAAATAACGACAGTGCTTATCGTACTGTGTTGGATTGCGTTGAAGCAGGTCTTGAGATTGAAGCCGTGATCGATTCACGCAATAACAGTCAAGGTGATTTGGCTCTTGAAGTACGCAATAAAGGTGTGCGGATTTTCAATCAACATGTTGTTGTTGATGTAAAAGGCTCGAGCCGAGTTGAAGGCGTTAGCATTGCAGCTATTGATAAGCAAATGCAGGTTATCGCCGGCACAACCAAGCAACTCGATTGTAATACACTTGTGGTTTCCGGTGGCTGGAGCCCGGCTGTACATTTATTTGCTCAATCCGGTGGCAAAGCTCGGTGGGATGATGAATTAGCTTGTTTTGTACCCGGTCAATCTATGCAGACTGCTCAAACAAGCTGCGGTTCAGCCAATGGTGCCTTTGGCTTAAGTCAATGTATTAGCGAAGGTTTTAAAGCGGGTGTTAAAGCCGCCGCTGCAACCGGTTTTGAGGTGCAGTTACCTGATATGCCGGAAGTTGTAGAGGAAAAGGAATCGCTAATTCAGCCATTGTGGTTGGTACCTTCTCCGCATAAAGATCGACAAGGTCCCAAACAGTTTGTGGACTATCAGAATGATACGGCTGCTTCTGACATCATGCTGGCAATTCAAGAAGGCTATAAGTCCATTGAGCATATCAAACGCTACACTGCGTTAGGATTCGGTACTGACCAAGGTAAGCTTGGCAATATCAACGGGATGGCGATTGCTGCTCAAACATTAGGTCAAACAATACCTGAAACCGGTACAACAACCTTCCGTCCGGCTTATACGCCAGTAACTTTTGGTGCTATTGCCGGATCTGAGTTAGGTGATTTATTCGATCCAATCAGAAAATCCGCCATGCATGCCTGGCATGTCGAAAACGGTGCTGAGTTTGAGAATGTTGGTCAATGGAAACGACCCTGGTATTACCCCAAAGCCGGCGAAGACATGCATGCTGCGGTGAATCGCGAATGCAAAGCGACGCGTGATAGTGTCGGTATTATGGATGCTTCCACACTAGGCAAGATCGATATTAAAGGTCCAGATGCAGCCGAGTTCTTAAACCGCATGTACACCAATGCCTGGAGCAAACTAGGTATTGGCCGGTGCCGTTACGGACTGATGCTAGGCGAAGACGGTATGGTCATGGATGATGGTGTTACGACACGCATTGGTGAGAATCATTTTTACATGACTACCACAACCGGCGGGGCAGCCAATGTTATGGCCTGGCTGGAACGATGGTTGCAAACTGAGTGGCCAGAGTTAAAAGTGTTACTTACCTCGGTCACGGATCATTGGGCAACAATAGGTTTGGCTGGTCCCAACAGTCGCAAAGTCATTGAGAAAATTTGTACCGATATTGATTTCGATCCTGAAGAATTTCCTTTTATGTCCATGCGGGAAGGAACGATAGCCGGTGTAGCAGGGCGTGTATGCCGAATCAGTTTTAGCGGTGAACTCTGTTATGAGATTAATATTCCCGCTAACTATGGACGTCATGTCTGGGAAGCCTGTATGCAAGCGGGTGAGGAATTCAACATTACACCTTACGGTACTGAATCCATGCACGTACTAAGAGCTGAAAAGGGATTCATTATCGTTGGTCAGGATACCGATGGCTCAGTCACACCGATCGATTTAGGCATGAGTTGGATTGTTTCCAAAACCAAGGATTTTATCGGTCGACGTTCACTGTCTCGCTCTGATTGCGTACGTGAGAATCGCAAGGAGTTGGTTGGGCTTAAAACTGAAGTATCCCATCAAGTAATTCCTGAAGGAGCACAACTGGTGGCCGATGCCAATATTACTGAAGCGCCAGTGCCGATGATTGGGCATGTCACTTCAAGTTACTATAGCTCATCGCTGGGTCATTCCATCGCTTTGGCATTAGTTAAGGGTGGTCACTCCAAAATGGGCCAAAAAATCTATGCGCCACTGGCGGATGGTCGGACCTTAGTGGCCGAGATTTGTAGCCCGGTTTTCTATGATACCGAAGGAGAACGTCAAAATGTCTAATCAAGCTGTACAACATTCACCTTTGGTAGAAGTTGCGGTCGATGAGCCGATCGTTGATTTAGCAACTATCAAAATCACCGAAAAACCTTTCTGGTCGCATTTTATTTTGCGAGGCTTGTTATCGGATTCGGCATTTACAGAGGCGGTCAAAACCATATTGAATGTCGAATTGCCTGCTACAGCTAATACAGTGATTGAAAAAGACGGCTTGTCAGTATTATGGATGAGCCCAGATCAATGGTTGTTGTTAACTGATAGCGAGGACATGCATGCCAAGGTTGCTATGCTTAGTGGTGCATTAGAAGACGTTTTTGCTTCAATTAACGATGTCAGCGGCGGTCAAACCATCATTAATATCCAAGGTGACAAGGTATTGGAGGTGATGAATAAAGGCACAACATTTGATGTTCATCCTTCAGTTTTTGGGTCTGGACAGTGTGCTCAAACCGTTTTTGCAAAAATGAATGTTTTAATTTACCCAAAACAAGAGGATAATCACGCCGAATTTGATCTAATCGTACGCAGAAGCTTTGCCGATTTTCTGGGACGATGGTTAATAAACGCATGTATTGAATACAAAGGGCCAAGGAATCTTTAATTAGTATGAAAATTTTATTCGCGGATAAATTTCCGCAAAACTATTTTGAGCAACTTCAGGCTGAAGGTCATGAATGTAGCCTGCAACCGGATCTAACTGCTGATGATTTGCCTGGTGCCATTGGAGACAATGAAGTTTTAGTTGTTCGCAGCACCAAGGTAACAGAAGAAGCCGTCAAGGCAGCCAGCAATCTTAAACTTGTGATACGTGCTGGTGCCGGTACCAATACAATAGATAAACCTTGCGCACGTGAACATGGTGTAGATGTTTGTAATGTGCCAGGAAAAAATGCTTTGGCTGTTGCCGAGGTTGCAATGGGCCTATTAATCGCTATTGATCGTAACATTCCTGATAACGTAATTGAATTGCGTCAAGGGCAATGGAATAAAAAACGCTATTCGCAAGCGCAAGGCCTTTACGGTCGTAAACTAGGCGTGGTTGGTCTGGGTTCAATTGGTTTTGCTTTGGCAGAGCGAGCCAAAGCTTTTGGGATTGATGTTTTTGTGATTGCCAAGGCTGATCGCGATCCAGCCATGCAAGAGAAAATTGAGTCATTGGGTATTCAACAAGTTGAGGACATGGACGCTTTGATAAGTGGTTGTGACATCCTCAGTTTCCACGTGCCGTCCAATGATCAAACCAAGGGAATGATTAACGCTGAAATGTTGGGTAAAATGCAGCCCGGCACCATCATTCTCAATACAGCACGTGGTGAAATTGTTGACGAAGCTGCGTTAGTTGAGGCAATGGACAATAAAGGTATTCGAGCAGGACTCGACGTTTATGCCAATGAACCTGGTAGTGGTGAGGCAGAATTCGATTCGTCTTTGGCCAAGCACCCAAATGTTTATGGTACCCACCATATTGGAGCTTCTACCACCCAGGCACAAAATGCGGTCGCTGAAGGTGTCATCGAAGTCATTCAGGCCCATCAGGCTGGTGACGTAATTAATTGTGTGAATGCATAGGAATAAAAATGAGTAAACGAGTTTATAACTTTTGTGCAGGACCCTGCACCTTACCTCTGGAAGTATTAGAAGAAGCCCAAGCGGAATTTGTTGATTATCAAGGCAGTGGTATGTCCTTAATCGAGATGAGTCATCGTGGTAAGCACTATGACGAAGTACACATGGAAGCCATGGCGCTAATGAAAGAAGTTTACCGAGTGCCGGAAGATTTCAGTGTGTTATTCATTCAAGGTGGTGCGCATCTGCAATTTGCCATGGTGCCTATGAACTTGCTAACTTCTGGAACTAAAGGTGCCTATACAAATACGGGCACTTGGGGCAAAGGAGCGATTACCGATGGTAAGGCCTGTGGTGATGTTTATGTGGCCTGGGACGGTACCGATGAAAACTTTACCCGTATGCCGAATGCCGATGAAATTGAACTACAAGACAATACTCGTTATTTGCATATTACTTCTAATGAAACCATTGGCGGTATTCGCTTCCCGGAATTTCCTGATATTGATGTGCCGTTAGTAGTCGATATGTCTTCAGATTATATGTCGCGAGAAGTTCCGTGGGATAAATTCGACTTGGTTTATGGGGGGCTGCAGAAAAACTTGGGTCCCGCCGGTATGTCAGTAGTGTTTGTGCGTGATTCCATTTTAGAAAACACCAACAAAGAGATGGCTCGCTATCTGCGTTACGACATTCACAAAGATAAAGACTCAATGTTCAACACACCGGCTGTGTTTCCAACTTATATGACCGGCAAAGTGTTGAAGTGGATGAAAGCCAAAGGTGGCTTGGATGTAATTGCGGCTGAAGCGGCACAAAAATCTGGTTTAATCTATTCTGCTATCGACAATAGTGACGGTTACTACCGTAGTCCAGTCGATGTGGCATGCCGTTCACATATGAACGTGGTTTTCAGATTGCCTACTGAGGAACTAGAAAAGAAATTCTTAGCTGAAGCCGATCAAGCAGAACTGCTCAACCTTAAAGGTCACCGAAGTGTCGGTGGTCTTCGTGCTAGCATTTATAATGCAATGCCAATCGAAGGTGCGCAGGCACTAGCTGATTTCATGGCTGATTTCCAGGCTAATAACGGCTAAAAGCGGTTAGCTAGTGATTTCATCGTTAAAATCTCAATCAAGATGCACATTTACTTCGTGTAAACTGTCCTCTTTCTTTCGGTTTTGCCTCGAATTCCCTTCGCTATCCGTCTTATTTAGTTTAACGTTGTGGCTAAACTAATTCCGGTAACTGGCTATGTTGTTAAGCAATCTGTTGCTGAGCAGGTTGTCTCGCCAGCCTATGATGCGCTAACTCCAGAAGAGCGTGGGGAATATGCGGGTTTGAATCCGTTAAATTTTCTCAATACCATGCGCTCTGCTGAGGAATATCCGGAAAGTGAAGCCCCCAGCTTTGAAGAGTTGTTAAAAATCAATGCTGATAACTTGCAAACGTTACGTGATGAAAACGTTTTTGAAGCCTTAGAAAAGCCCAGTTTTTTCATCTACCGCTTGTCAATCGATGATCATGTGCAAACGGGTATTGTTGCAGAAATGCCGATTGAAGCTTATACCGATAATACAATTCGTATTCATGAAAATACCCGTGCTTCCAGAGAAGAGCAGTTGTCTCGCTACTTATATGAGGTCGGCGCCAGTTCCAGTCCGGTTTGCATCGCCTATCCCTCTAATGCCCGAATTACGGCTAAATTTGCAGAACTGACTGAAACAGAGCCCGCTTTGGATTTTATGGCCGAAGATGGATTACATCAGCAATTGTGGAAGATTGATGATGAGCAACTGGTAGCGGATCTGGAAGCGGCATTTGCTCAAGTACCTTTTGTTTATCTAACAGATGGTCATCATCGTTGTGCTTCAGGTCAGAATTACGCCAATAAAATGGCACAACGTGGCGCAGGCTTGAGCGACCCTTCTTTCACCAATCTACTGGTTTCGATCTTTCCCGATGATGAAATGCGCATACTCGCGTATCATCGTGCCGTGAGGGATTTAGGTGATTTAACTGTGCCGGAGTTTCTCGAAAAGTTGGATACTTTTTTCAAGGTTAATGCCTTACATGTGAACTATGCCGATGAAGCCGAGCCGCGTAAAAAAGGTGAATTTGCCATGTTGCTGGACGATAACTGGTACCACCTTACAATTAGAAAAGAATTTGCCCAGGATCCAGATCCAGTAAAATCTCTGGATGTGTCAATCCTGGAAGACCGTTTATTAAGACCCATTCTGGGCATTGAAGATATGCGCGCTGATCCCAGGTTAGATTATGTGCCAGGTTTAAATGGTTTGCGTGGTTTAGAAGAACGTGCCGAGGAAGGCTGGCGCTTAATGTTGGGTTGTTATCCAACTTCGATGGAAGAAATGTACGCCGTTGCTGACAATAATCGAGTCATGCCACCCAAATCGACCTGGTTTGACCCCAAAGTTCGTTCAGGTATATTTCTAAAACTACGCCAACACTAATTTCTATTTATCATGATTGTATATCCGTTTAGAGCTGTTCTGCCCAAACGGAAATTTGCTTCTGAGACAGATCAACTCGCGGAAAAAGCCAAGTACCAGTTCGCAGAATGTTTAGATAACGGTGAGCTCAAACAAGCCGTTAAAGCAGGAATTTATGTTTATGAGATTATCACTGCATTTGGTACACATCTCGGGTTTGTGGCACAAACAGACTTACAAGAGTTTGTAAGTAAAAATATCAAACCCCACGAAAAGACGCTTAAACCTAAGGAAGTGGATGCAAAAACGTTACTGCTAGATAGAGGTTCGTTGGTAAAGCCTGTTTTAGTTTGCCATTTACCAAATGAAGATTTAACGGCATTGCTGGAAAATCATCGAGATAATTATCAGCCAGCATTGACTATTCGGTTACCTGAGAATAGTGATTTACATAGGGTGTGGCCAATACGTGACAAGTCAACAATAAAACAATTACAACACCTTGCAGGTTTTGTAGATCATGCTTATATCGCCGATGGTCACCATCGTAGTAAGGTTTTACAACAGCTTAGCAAAAAATCCAAGAAACATGATTTAAACGTTGAACGAGTTTGTAGCGCTTACTTTGATTTCAACTCAGTGCAAATTCTGGACTACAATAGAATGGTTGAGATCGATAGCAGTTTGAAATTATCCAAGTTTCTTAAAAAACTCGAAAAGAAGTTTACGATCACAACTCAAACTCATGCGCGTAAGCCTAACCAAAAACATCAACTTTCAATGTTTTTGGATGGTCAATGGTATGAACTTTGCTGGAAACCAGAAATATTGGCCAAATACCAGAAGCTTTATGTCATTCTGGATCACCAGGTATTCGATAAAGAAGTTCTGAATAAAATACTGAAAATAAAAAATGTAACCAAGGACAAAAGCATTACTTATTTCAGTGGCGAAAACTCGACAGAAGAAATTGAACAAAAACTCGTAGAACAGCCTCGAACCGCAGCATTTTTTATTTACCCTGTAGAGATTGAGCAGATGGTTCAATTAACTGAAAAAGATAAAACCTTACCACCTAAAAGCACTTACTTTGTGCCTCGCCTTTACAACGGCATTATTTGTGATGATTTGAGGCAGGCATCAGAATGATGCTTGTCCCCGCGAAGGCGGGGATCTCCAACTGGCTGTTCGGGCACTGGAAATTATTCGAAGTGGAGGCAATAAGGACTTGCTTTAACCTGTTTCACCGGGAAACGAAACGAGCATGTTTGATTGTCATTATCTTGTCAGACCTGAAGTGACTTTGACCTGACTTACTCCCGTTTAGACGGGTTTCTTAAAGAGATTACTGTCCACTGAAACCACTGAGTAATAAGAAAAGCCGTTGATTCCTCCGCGCTGGTCGGAATGACAGGGTCGCAATTCGACGTTACTTTTGTTATCCCGCACCTATTCGGGCATAAAATCCCTTTACTACGAACCTTTAGCCATGTCATCCCGACCGAGTGAAGCGAGCGGAGAGATCTTGAAACACTATTCAGGTTCGAACAATACAAATTGATTACCGCTTAATTATCTTCTTGTGTTTGGATCGGTGACAACTCACTGGTCAGAGGAGCCTGGGCAGAAACAGTTTGATGTGAAATTTGATCTTCTTCCGGCACGGGTTCTGTGATCGTCATTCGATAAATAACGAATCCCAAATAAAATATAGCCAAAGCGATCGCCAGCCACATAAACGTTTTAATTCCAGTAGTCGGCATTAATGCTGTTGTCAGAGCTGGCATGAGCACACCCGATAGCGACCAGACAATTAATAACGTACTGGAGAGACTGACGTAGTATTGCGGCTGCGCTCTGTCATTAGCATGAGCACTGGAAATAGAGTAAATAGATTCTGTCGCGCCGCTCCATATACCGAAAATCAGAATCATCCAAATCAGTTCAGTTGTATTCAATTGAGTTGCAATACAGGCAGCCAGAATAACAATTGAGGTGGATAGGATAAGGACTTTGCGTCGGTCAAATCTATCCGAAAGTGCTCCAAGTGGAACTTGAATGCCTATCATGCCGAATTGCATAAAAAACATTAAAAGTGCTATGTTGTCCTGAGAAAAATTATTAGCGGCAGCATAAATTGGGGTGAATCCCTGGATTAACATGGTTAATCCACCAACAATGCACATGCCAACCAGACCTACTGGTGAAATTCTCCAAACTGACTTAACCGCAACACTAATGCTTTCTGGTGGCGGTGGTGTACGCAGTGTAGTCAAGCTTACCGGAAGGATAGCCAAGGACGTAAACAGTATCGCCAGTAGTGGTGCGCCGACTCCATCCAAGTCGACATGTGAAAGCAAATAAGCACCGCTACCAATCGATAATACATAAGTCATATAAAAGGTGGAGATCACTTTGCCGCGCCAGGCATTTTCGCTTGCATCGTTCAACCAGCTTTGTGAAACGATGAATTGGCCAGTCACGGATACACCATAAATGAAACGCACTACCATCCAGACATAAGGGTTATCTGACAGTGCGATGCCTAATGCTGCAAGAATAATTAGTGCGCAAAAACTTGAAAACACACGGGCATGACCGGCACGTTTGATCATAGGTCCTGAAATCAAACAGCCGAGAAAACCACCTGCTCCAGTGGCTGTGAGAATCGCTCCCGCCACCCAGGGTTCAAGCCCTAAGTAAGCGACTTTTGTAGGGACATATGCGTAAAGAAGACCGCCACCGACCGCTATCAGAGCCATTGAAATGACAATACTTGCAACTGCAAAAGGTGAAGCTGGTATTTGATCTTGATGACTATTCTCGGTTCGCACGTTCATAACTCATAACTCAACGAGCGGATCATATATCATGTATTGCTAGCGGTATATAAGTTTTGAATGTCGAAAATTTAGCTTTAATGTCGTAAAGCCATGATTTTATCTAACGACATATAGATTATAATTTTTCCGACTTTTCGAGGTATGACATATTAGCAATGCAATCCGATCAGTATAGTGAAATTAGGGATTCGGTCAGAAAACTTTGCCTGGATTTTCCGGGAGAATATTGGCGCCGATTGGATCAAAACTCTGAGTATCCCCTTGAGTTTGTACAAACGCTTACAGATAACGGTTTTCTTTCTGCATTAATCCCTGAAGAATTTGGGGGTAGTGGCTTGAGTCTGGGTGCCGCTGCTGCAATCTTGGAAGAGATTCATAAATCCGGTTGTAACGGTGCGGCTTGCCATGCACAGATGTACACCATGGGGACAATTCTCAGGCACGGTTCGGATGAGCAAAAACAGCAATATTTGCCTAAGATCGCTACTGGTGAACTGCGTATGCAGGCATTTGGAGTGTCTGAACCGTCTAGTGGGACCGATACGACTTCGTTAAAAACCGTTGCCAAAAAACAAGGGGATCATTATGTCGTTAATGGTCAAAAGATATGGACATCCAGGGCTGAATATTCTGATTTAATGTTATTGCTGGCGCGCACTACGCCAAAGGATCAGGTCAAAAAACGCACCGAAGGCTTGTCCGTATTTTTGGTCGATTTACGTGAAGAAAAAGACAAAACGGTATTTATCAAACCGATTCCCACCATGCTTAACCATGCGACGACTGAGGTGTTTATTGAGGACCTGAAAGTACCGGCAAGCAGTTTGATTGGGGAAGAGGGACAAGGATTTAAATATATCTTAAGTGGCATGAATGCTGAGCGTATTTTGATTGCCGCAGAATGTATCGGTGATGCATATTGGTTTATCAATAAAGCGACACGTTATGCCAAGGAAAGAATTGTTTTTAATCGTCCGATTGCTCAAAACCAGGGAATTCAATTTCCTATTGCACGTGCGTATGCTTCAACCCAAGCGGCGAATTTAATGGTGGAAAAAGCGATTGGTTTGTATGAGCGATCCGAACCCTGTGGCGAACAGGCGAACCTGGCTAAATTACTTGCAGCAGATGCATCTTGGCAGGCGGCTGAGATGTGTTTACAAACACATGGTGGTTATGGGTTTGCGGTTGAGTTCGACGTTGAACGAAAATTTCGGGAAACCAGGCTTTATCAAATTGCGCCAATTTCGACTAATTTGATTTTGTCCTATCTAGCCGAACATGTACTTAATTTGCCCCGGTCCTACTAATCATGGGTGCTTTAAATAATATTCTTGTCGTCGCTTTGGAGCATGCTGTTGCAGCACCGTTTTGCACACGTTTGCTTGCAGATGCCGGCGCGAGGGTAATTAAGGTTGAGCGAGCCGAAGGAGATTTCGCCCGTGGTTATGATGACGCCGTTAAAGGCGAGAGCACCTATTTCACCTGGCTGAATTACGGTAAAGAATCCCTGGTTTTGAATTTAAAAGACGGTGATGATTTGCAGCAGCTGAAAAATATATTAAGGCAGGCGGATGTGTTGGTTCAGAACTTTTCTCCTGGTAGCCTGGATCGATTGGGATTAACCGAATCGGAGTTAGAAAAAATTAATCCGAGATTGATACATTGCGCGATTCAGGGATATGGGCCCAATGGACCGTATAGTCAGCGCAAAGCTTATGACTTACTGATACAAGCGGAGTCAGGTTTATCTTATGTTACTGGCTCAGAATCAGAGCCTTCTAGGGTTGGAGTTTCAGTCTGTGACATAGCCAGTGGTATGTATTCTTATTCTGCTATTTTAGAAGCACTTATTGAGCGGCAATCGAGCGAGAGTGGAAAATCATTTTCTATTTCCATGTTTGATGCTATGGCAGAATGGATGGCGGTGCCATTACTGCAATATGACTACTCCGGCAATCAGCCTAAGCGGGTAGGGCTAAGACATCCATCAATTGCTCCTTATGGTGTTTATACCACGGCTGATGGGCACGTAATTTTAATTGCAATTCAAAACGAGAGGGAGTGGCTGCAACTGTGCCAGAATGTGTTTGCTGATGACGATTTATATAACAATGAACTTTTTTCCAGTAATGTACTGCGTGTAAAAAATCGTAAAAATCTTGAAGTAGCGATTTCGACAAACGTTGGTCGATTGGATCTTGATCAGTGTATTAAACGGCTTAAAGCAGCACAAATTGCTTACGGTAATGTCAATGATATAGCAGGCTTATCTAACCATCCGCATCTTAGACGTACTGATATCATGACAGCATCAGGTCAAGTTCAAGTGCCAGCATCACCAATCCCTAAATCTGATTCTGATCAGCTCGCTGCTTGTCCTGCTTTGGGCCAACATACAGCAGCTATAAAAGACGAATTTAGCTAAACCTAATAGCATGACTACATCCAGCTTAACTTCTCAACTCGCTGAACAAATTCAGCAAAAATCGATTAGCCAAGCCGATTTAGATGCGGCAGCGCTATTTTTGTTGGATGCAGTAGCAAATTCAGTCGCAGGGCGCTCGACTCCTGCTGGTCAAATTATTTTAGAGTGGGTAAAAGACAAAAAAAATGATCAGGGTAGAGTAGCCTTTGCCCTGGGAGCGTTAACTCATATTGTTGAAATGGACGACTTGCATCGTACCTCCGTGACTCATCCTGGTTGTGTCATCATTCCTGCTGTTGTTGCAATGTCTCTGAATGCTGACCGTCAGGGCCATGATATTTTACGAGCTGTATTATATGGTTTTGAAGCTTGCGCACGAGTAGGCATGGCAGTGGGCACAGAGCATTATAAAATTTGGCATAACACAGCCACTTGTGGTCCATTTGGTTCGGCCATGGCCGTAGGCAGCTTGTTAAATCTAGAGCATGATCAAATCGTAGATGCGCTTGGTAATGCAGGTACGCAGTCCAGTGGTTTTTGGCAATTCCTGGAAACGGGTGCGATGAGTAAGCACTTGCATGCTGGCAGGGCAGCCGAATCAGGATTACTGTCAGCGCAATTAGCTAGCGGTGGATTTACAGGTCCGGCAGAAATTATTGAAGGCGTTAAAGGTATGTTTGCCGGTATGTGTTCGAATCCAGACCCGGATGCTTTAAAGCTGGGCCCAGATGATCCTTGGCAGCTTGTGCAAACCTCAATAAAACCCTGGCCATCCTGCCGTCATACTCATCCGGTTGTCGATGCGGCCCTTGAAATTGCTGATCAAGTTGAAATGAGTTCAGTACAAACAATTTCTATCGAAACCTATCAAGCAGCTCTCAATGTCTGTGATCGTCCCCAGCCTCAATCATTGTATGAGGCAAAATTTTCACTGCAACATTGTGTAGTAGCGGCTCTCGAGGATGGAAAAATAAACTTTGACAGTTTCAATCAACAATCCCGAGAACGTTTTTCTCAGTGGACAAATAATGTCAGCCTTTCAGTTGGGACGAATTACCAGAGTGCTTATCCTGATTCATGGGGCGCTAATGTGGTGGTGAAATTAACCGATGGTACTGAAATTAGTATCCAACGTGATAAGTGTAAGGGTGACCCTGACATGCCTGTCAGCCGAAAAGAATTAATTCAAAAGTCAAAAATGCTCATGGCCTATGGTGGAATGGATGCTGATGAGGCTCAAGAATTGATAAATGATATTTTGTCCTTGAGTGAAAATCGGCCCATGTCGACACAGTTAATGCTATCGATATTAGACATATGAATGAACAAGACTTTCAAGAGTGGAAAGGCAAACAGCTGATTGAGCATGATTTTCTCAGCCAGGGTCATATAGATAAATTTCTGGTAACTTTAAATCTAGATGTTACCAGCAATGAGGCCGCGACTCATTTGATTTACTGGTCATTATTTCCTGAGTTAGGTAAACACAGCGAATTAGGCCGTGACGGCCATTATATAGATGAGCGATTATTTCCTCCTGTAGGTGATTACCGGCGCATGTGGGCAGGAAATGATATTAGTTTTCATCAATCGCTTTGTGCAGGTGATGAAATAACAAAAATCTCAACAGTTAGTGATGTATCGGCTAAGCAAGGGCAAAGTGGAAACCTGATCTTCCTGATCATCACTCACGATTATCAAGTAGGTGGACAAACTAAACTCATAGATAAACAGACTTTGGTTTATCGGCAAGGTAAGGCCTCGCTTGATTTATCTAAAGCGGGTAAAGAAGATCAGCAAAAGCACTGGCAGTTCTCACGCGAAATTGTACCGGATTCAGTTTTACTGTTTCGCTATTCAGCGATAACTTTTAATGGACACCGAATTCATTATGATCTGGACTATGCCATGAACGTGGAAAATTACCCTGGTTTGATTGTGCACGGTCCACTCATCGCTACCCTGATGATGGATATGACGACTTCGCAGTTTCCCCAGTCACAGGTTTCAAGGTTTACCTTTCGAATGCATTCTCCAGCCTTTGTCAATGAACCAATAATTCTGGCGGGGGAACTTGAGAATAATACTGTTAATCTATCCGCATTTACTTCGGACTATAGAAAAGTTGCCGCTGGAACTATTGAATTAAATAATTGATAAGACTGGAATATTAAAGTCTATTCACTTAATTTTTAATTGATTATGTTATTATGTTTCGGCGAATTACAGATAAATCTGTCGAATTTATACTACACTGGCTGGCCCAGTTTAGTAATATCAATAATTCACACGGAAGTCATGAGCATTGTAAATCAATATAATGCTTGTGCATAAATCTATAACTTAGGTAGGTAATGTTTGAACGGGGATTTCACAATTTTAAATACATTAGCAACTAATTCTGGTTATTCATTATCCTATCTATTATTATTAATTTACTTACACACGAGGAATATTAAATGCAAAGACGATTTAATAAACTAAAGTCAATTGATCTATCGACTGAAGTTTCCAATCGGGAAAATGCTGAAAAAGTAAAACGACTTCAGTCAAGTTTTGAATATGGCAAGGTTTCGCGCCGGCAGTTTATGCAGGGAGCGCTGGCATTAGGCGTCTCAATGAGCTCTGCATTGTCATTGGTTGATGTAGCTCAAGCTCAAACGCCTAAGAAAGGTGGCCGCATGAGAATAGGTATAACCGGTGGTGCTACCAGTGATACCTTGGATCCAGGCCAAATTCTTGACTCCTACATGCTCAACGTCCAATTCGGACAACTGCGCAATAACCTCACAGAAGTGGATGCCAATGGCGAATTAATTCCAGAATTGGCAGAAAGTTGGGAAGCCTCACCTGATGCTAAGACCTGGAATTTTAAAATCAGACAAGGTGTTGAATTCCACAATGGCAAAACCCTGGATTCTCAAGATGTGGTCGACTCGCTCAATCACCATATAGGCGAAAATTCAGATTCTGCTGCCAAAGCAATTCTCGCTGGTATAACTTCTGTTAAAGCAGATGGTCCGAATGCGGTGACTGTGGAATTAAGCGGTGGTGATGCCGACTTTCCATTTTTAATGACGGATTATCATATCAATATCTGTGCTTCTAAAGGTGACGGCACAATTGACTGGGAGTCAGGCAACGGTACCGGTGGTTATGTGATGGCCGAACATGACCCTGGCGTCAGAACATTTACCAAACGTTTCCCTAACTACTGGAAAGAAGGCAGGGCCCATGTTGATGAGGTAGAAACCTTGCAAATAGCCGATGCCAGTGCTCGTACCAATGCACTGCGTACTGATTCAGTAGATTGTTATAGCAATGTTGATTTGAAAACGGCCGGAAGGCTTGAAAAATTACCTGGTGTAATCGTCAGATCGACAACAGGTAACAAGCAAATCACTCTACCAATGCGTACGGATACAGCGCCTTTTGACAACATCGATGTGAGGCAGGCTTTGAAATACATTGTTCAAAGGCAGGAATGGCTGGATAAAATTTCTTTTGGCTATGGTGAGCTGGCAAATGACACACCAATTGGTCCGGCCAATATTTATCGTGCTACGACTGATGAGATACCACAGCGAGACTATGATCTGGACAAAGCCAAGTATCATCTTAAACAGGCAGGCATGGAAAAACTAAACGTACAATTCCACGCTGCTGAAACCGGTTTTGGCGGTGCATTGGATGCAGCACAATTAATGCAAGAGTCAGCAGCACCTGCGGGCATTAACATCGAAATTGTTCGTGAGCCGGATGACGGCTATTGGTCTAATGTGTGGATGCAAAAACCCTGGGTGGCTTGTTATTGGAGTGGGCGACCCACGGAAAACTGGATTTTTTCACAAATTTATTCAGCAGACGCAGCCTGGAACGATACATTTTGGAAACACGACAGATTCAACGAGTTGCTGGTGCAGGCCCGTGCTGAGCTAGATGAGGCAAAACGTCGAGAAATGTATGTGGAAATGCAGCGCATCTTGCATGATGAAGGCGGTGTTGTGATTCCATTGTTCCAAAGTGATGTACTTGCACATAGTGAAAAGCTATTTGTTCCTGAAGTGATTGGAAATAACTGGGAACTTGATGGCGAGAAAAACGCCGAACGTTGGTGGTTTGCTTAATCAGCTAGTAACTAGCCAACCTTAAATATAGCTAATATTTACAATCAAAGCCGGTCACCTAGTGACCGGCTTTTGTTTTCCCATGAGCAGTGCTGAATTGTGAATCTCGAATTAAAGAGAAGACAGTTCCAGGCCAAGATGGAGCAGGTTCTGTATCAGGCCAGGCAAGCCGATACTGACTGGGCTTTTTGCCAAAATTCTTATAAAAAACATTGGCAAAATGTGACATTGAATTGAAACCGCTCGCGACCGAGACTTCACGAATCGACATCTGTGTGCTGGTCAATAGCACCCGTGCATATTGCAAGCGTAATAGCTGACTAAACTGCACTACAGAACATCCAAGGTAGCGTTTGAAATAACGCTCCAATTGGCGTTGTGACAACCCCACATGATTAGCAATTTCCGGGATGCTCAAAGGCTCAACAATTTCTGCCTCCATCAACTTTATAGCACTATCAATATAGGGATGTATTGAATCTGAAGCACTTCCATGTGTATGGCGTTGTAACGACTTGGCTTCTCTAATAGGGTGGTGAATCATTTGATCAGAAATTTCAGCAGCCAAATGATCGCCGTGTTGCTGCGAGATGAGATGTAACATTAAATCTATTCCTGCAGTTCCACCGGAGCACGTCATTAAATTTCTGTCTATGGTAAATAGTTGTTCCTTCAGTTTGACATTCGGAAATTGTTCTGCAAAACCTGCTAGCAATGACCAGTGAGTTGTTGCTGCTTTGCCCGATAGGATTTCTGCTCTTGCGAGGATATAGATTCCCATTTCTATTGCACAGATATTGACATCCTTCAAATGTTGCCACCGCAACCAATTGAATAAACCTTTGTTGACATAATGTTCACATCCCCAGCTGCCAAGGATAACGATCAGATCAAAGTTAGACTTGTGTTTTGCATTGATGAGATCGCATTCAATGTTCATGCCGTTGCTTGCAATAAGAGTTGTGTCATCAAACGAAACATATTTCCACTGAAATAGTGGATTTTCTGAAAGATAGTTGGCAATGCGAAAGGGTTCAATGATGGTTGTTAACGACATCATGTTGAATCGTGGGATTAACACAAAACCTATCTTCTGCGGCTGTTGTTTAAGATTGACTGTCTTTACTTTGGACATCGAAAGGTAATAATTTTAAGGTTTAATCAGACAACTTATCGGGTCGAATTTTGGATAGTTTAGTCGATTATTCGTTAAAAAAGCGAGAGTAGATTTTGCACAATGAGAATAAATAGGAAGTGATTTATGAATTATGAAGTTATTGTGACCTGTGCTGTAACCGGCGCAGGTGATACATTAAGCCGCCATCCGGATGTTCCGGTGACGCCAAAACAGATTGCCGATGCTGCGATTGAATCAGCAAAAGCCGGTGCAACAGTTGCCCATATTCATGTCCGCGATCCTGATACTGGCAAAGGCTCACGTGACCCCAAACTATTCGCTGAAGTTGTGGATAGAGTTCGTAGTGCTGATACTGATGTGGTGATTAATCTTACCGCCGGCATGGGAGGAGATTGGGTTCCAGATGCAACTGATCCGGCTATGCCTGGTCCTGGCACCGATATGATCGGTCCAGTTGAAAGGTTAGCTCATGTGGAACAACTATTGCCTGAGATTTGCAGTTTAGATTGTGGAACACTTAACTTCAGTAACGATGACTATATTTATATTTCAACGCCGCCAACACTCAGAAAAATGGCTGAGTTAACCAAGCAGTGGGGCGTTAAACCAGAACTTGAAGTGTTTGAGCTGGGGCACATCCGGTTTGCTAAACAAATGATTGCTGAAGGTTTAATCGCCGATCCACCCATTTTTCAGATTTGTTTGGGAATCCCCTGGGGCGCGGATCAAAGTGTCGACACAATGAAAGTCATGAAAGATGAATTGCCCACCGATGCTAGCTGGGCCGGTTTTGGTATTTCCAGAATGCAGATGCCAATGGCTGCCGCTGCTGTAGCAATGGGTGGAAATGTTCGAGTGGGTCTTGAGGACAATCTATATTTGGACAAAGGTGTTTTAGCGACTAACGCCCAATTGGTTGAACGTGTTATCGGCATTATTGAAAGAATGGGAGCCACGGTTTTAACTCCACAACAGGCGAGAGATAAACTTAACCTTAGAGGAGCCGGTTAAGACGATAATGCAAACCTGGAACCATTAACAGTATAAGAACCATAGACGAGACTACATTTGCCATGGATATAAAACTTAGTCACGAGAACGAGCTTCTTCTACAAACCATAAGAGGATTTATGGAAGAAGAAATCTATCCACATGAAGAGAAAGTTGATCAGTTGGGTGAAGTGCCTATCGAGTTAGGCCGTCAAATTGAGCAGCGGTCAATTGAGATGGGTTTATATTCAGCAAATTTACCGGAGTCAGTTGGCGGCGGCGGTTTGGACTATACCAGCATGGCTGTGGTTGAGCGTGAATACGGGAAAACTTCTCATGCACTGCATTCATGGATAGGTCGTCCCACTGAATTGCTGATGGAATGTCAAGGAGATCAGATTGAGCGTTATTTAACACCGTGTGTAAAAGCTGAAAAAAGAGAGCTTTTTGCATTAACAGAACCTGAGGCCGGTTCCGATATCATGTCCATGAAAACCAATGCCCGGCGAGATGGTAATGACTGGATATTAAATGGCTCAAAGCATTTTATCTCTGGCCCGGTAATGCCTGATTTTGCTATCGTGTTTGCTGTTACCGGAGTTGATGAAACATCACGTGGACCACGTAAACGAATTACAGCTTTCTTGGTCGATGTAGGGTTAAAAGGGTTTGATATTTCCAAAGGCAATCGTTGTGTGAGCTATCGGGGGTACCACACTTTCCAATTAAATTTTTCCGATGTGCGTTTGAGTAATGACCAAATTCTTGGTGAAGAAGGGCATGGTCTAGAACTGTCTGGCAAATGGTTGGGGATGGGGCGCATATGGGTTGGAGCAACATGTTGTGGCAAGGCAGAGCGAATGTATGATCTTGCTGTAGATTGGGCAGCGAATCGAAAGCAATTTGGCAAACCTATCGGTCAATTCCAGGCAACTGGATTCAAATTAGCAGATATGGCTATTGGTCTAAAAACCGCAGACCTTTTAGTCATGAATGCAGTCGAAAAAGCAGACGCTGGTACTATGCAGGATGCCGATGCTGCTATGGTTAAAGTCTATTGTTCGGAAATGTTAAATCGAGTTGCTGATGACACAGTGCAAATCTATGGTGGCATGGGTCTTATGGAGGAGTTGCCAATCCAAAGGTTATGGCGTGATTCCAGATTAGAGCGAATTTGGGACGGAACATCAGAGATACAGCGACACATCATTACACGATCAATCTTAAGACCACTGGGTGCATGATTTAAAAGCGCGGTTAGCAATGAGACCGGCGGTCAGACAAAATCTTAAGCGTCTAATCAATCCTCGACATATCGCTTTTATTGGTGGGCATGATGCCGATATCGCCTTGCGTGCATGTCAGCGTATTGGTTTCAAGGGGCATATCTGGCCCGTTAATCCAAAACGCAAGACTATGGGCGGTTTGCCTTGTTTTGCTGACATTACCCAACTTCCCGAACCACCGGATGCTGTGTTTTTAGCTGTACCAGCTAAACCTGCGGTAGAAATCGTTGAATATTTATCAAATGTTGGAGCCGGAGGTGTAGTCTGTTTTACTGCTGGATTTGGTGAAGATGGTGCGCAGGGTGGCCATGCTGATCAGCCGTTAGTCGATGTGGCTGGTGATTTAGCATTGATTGGGCCAAATTGTTATGGCTTGATTAATTTTATCAACCACTCAGCATTATGGCCGTTTGGACATGGTGGTTATTGTCCAGGCTATGGTGCAGCGATAATCACCCAAAGCGGGATGTTGTCATCTGACATTACCATGAACCAACGGTCATTGCCTCTGGCTTATATGGTTTCAGCGGGAAATCAATCCGTATTACAACTGGAGGACTTTATCGATGTAATGTGCGAACTTGATGAAGTTAAGGCCATCGGTTTGCATATCGAAGGATTAAAAGACATCCAGTCATTTAGTCAGGTGGCCTATAAAGCGTTCACATTAAACAAGCCCATTGTTGTGCTCAAGACCGGCACTTCTAAAATAGGAGCTGAATTAACTGTTAGCCATACAGGCTCATTATCAGGGACAAACGAACTATATCAGGCACTGTTTGATCGCTTGGGTATTATTAACGTTCAATCTCCAACACAACTGGTTGAGACCTTAAAATTCTTATCTATTGCAGGTCAGCCAGATGGTGATCGTATTATGGGATTCACGTGTTCGGGTGGCGGCGCAACACTATTGGCTGATTATGCTGAAACAATAGGTCTGGAATTTCCACAACCGTCAACTCAGGTGGCTGCCGGGTTGGTGGATAAGCTTCCTCGGATTGCTGATGTGACCAATCCTTTAGACTACACCACGCCAATCTGGGGCCAGCCTGATAAAGTTAGACCTGTATTCGAAGCAGCGCTTAAGGATAATTATGATGCAGCCGTGATTGTGCAGGACTTTCCACTAAAAGAGGTGGATGAAAGTAAACATTATTATTTGAATGATACTCAATCTTTCATTCATGCCACTTCCAAAGCAAACATTCCGGCAGCCGTTATTTCCACCTTGCCTGAAAACATAGACATCGAATCACGTGAATTCATGATTGAACACGGCATAGCGCCATTACAAGGCATACATGAAGCCCTTGAGGCCATAAATCATGCCACCTGGTATGGCAACAAGCAAAGCCATGGTATACAACCACTGGAAATTAAACCACAGAACATGCCAGCAAATCGACTGACTCGACAGCAAGATGAATGGCACAGCAAGTGTGAGCTCAAGGCAGCAGGTTTAACGGTGCCTGAAGGAATATTAGCTAAATCCGCTCAAGTCGGGGCGAGTGCTGACAAGCTTGGGTTCCCACTGGTGTTAAAAGTCAATTCCAATCAAATCGCACATAAAACTGAACTTGGTGCTATACAAACCAATCTAAGAGACAGGCAACAAGTTGATCAATCACTAGAGAAAATAATGATTGAACTCGAGCATGCAAATCCTGCAATACATGCTGAAAAATTTATTGTTGAAAAAATGCAACCTTCACCTATTGCCGAACTGATGATCAGTGTTCGCCATGATGCTGAATTCGGTCATGCACTGACCTTATCCAGCGGTGGCATCTTTGTTGAATTGTTCGCCGATGCCCTAACTCTATTATTACCAGCAACACAGATCGAGATTGAGAGAGCACTTGAGCAACTCAAAATTTCAAAACTATTGGCAGGTTTTCGATCGCGCTCCAAAGTTGACATGACCATGTTGTCTGATTCGATAAAGCGAATAACCGACTATGTGCTAGAAAATAAACACCGAATTGCTCAATTGGAAATCAACCCGCTATTCGTTTATCCAGACCATACTTGTGCCGTTGATGTGCTGACTTACGTCTTTGATGAAAATGTTTAGGATTTAAATAAATTGGATGAAACCGTTTATCGCTAGCGAGGGTTTGGCTTGCCACGGGGTAACATGCAAAGCAAAATAGATTTCCCGTCGTATAAGGTAAGTTACGTCAACCTTTTAATCCTATCTCACATCTGTTAACTTTTTAGTAAATTAGCATTGATTAGGAAAAACCCGAAGTGAATACAGTTGAGTTAGTAGATTATTTAAATCAGTTTTCTGGTGTAAAAAGAAGTGACATCATCAATATTCTTTCCGGGCATTGGAACAATGCATGGTTGATTGTCTGCGGAACGATGATTCACTGAGCTTAGGGCCTAATATTGGCCGGTTTCAGACAAAGGTGATACCAGAACGTAAGGCTCGTAATCCGAGAACAGGTGAAACGATGATCATATCTGCATCTCGTAAACTTGAATTCAAGGCCAGTTCCTCTCTGAAACGAGCCGCCGGTGTGTAGCCCATTTGAGCTGTTACACTGGAAAATCGAATTCAAATTTTCTGTTTTCTACCCAAGTTTCTTCCAATACTACATTCCAAGGCTGGGTGTGTTTCGCTCCTGTTATGAATAACTTTATTTCAGCTCTTAAAACGTGATCTATTTCACATCCGGAATCAGTAAATTGCAGTAATATAAAATTACATTCTCTGTAGTTATCATTTGGCATAGACATGAATAATAATTACGATGGTCAAATTATTTTTGCACTGATTAGTGCCCTGGTTCTGGCTTCATTGGCAGGGTTGATTATTGCCCGAAGGTATAACAGCAAAATACTGTCTTTTATGCAATTGGACGAAAGCCCAAAAGATGATGCTGAACAGGGTTCACTGAAATCTGAACAACCGCACAGTTTTTTAAATTCTATTCCACTTGCTTTAAACGAACAAAATAAAAAAGCAATATGGCGATATAGATTCGTTATTGCCTTTTTAGGATTAATACTATCTTTTATTATTGCTCTATTTAATTTAGAAAATGCAACAGCTGATGAACCTTTCCCAATCAGAAGAACCGCCCAATTACTGTTAGCCTATGCCTGGCCGATAATACCTAGCATCGGACTTCTAGAGCGTTGGTCCAGCCTCAAAATAGCTGTTCTATCGTTAGCTTACACCTTTTGTGTGAGTGTTCTGATTTTATTGTTGAACCTAGGAGAAGCCATCACTTTATTCGGAATTATGATTTGGTTGTATGGTCAACAACTACCACTTCTAGTCTTTATTATTATTTTGACCAGTTCAAAACTTAGAACAGTCGGACCTTATTTGCTTGTTATCTTTTTCTTGCTCGTTAGCGCTTCACTGATTGGCTACCAACTGCTGGATGACTCTCTCGCCGGGAACAACGTCAACTCATGGATACTTGATTTAGCCCGACTTACCAATGCTTACATTGTATTTATCTTATTTGGTATTGTGCCCTGGCTGATTGCTTTTTTTCCGCTTCGAAGTTTGGCAAGGAGAGTTGCCAAGTTATATGATGACAAATTCTTCTCAGAATATATTTACCTGCTTATTAGTGTGTGGCTTATTGTTTTATTATTCCAATCATTAATATTAAGTCATGGATTAGGCATAAATGCTTATCTATTAATGTTCGGCATACTGATAATCCCTTCATTTTATTTTATATTACAACCGCTTTTAAAACCCAAACATCAGCCACCGACCTTATTATTACTACGCGTATTTCGTGAAGACGATGGGATAAAGAAATTATTCGATAACGTTCTTGAACGATGGCGATATACTGGAAACACAGTCATGATAGCAGGCAAAGATCTTGCAATACGAACCCTTGAACCCAATGAATTATTTGATTTTTTAAACGGTAGATTACAAGACAGATTCATTCGTGATAGCGCTCACTTAGAGCAAGAAGTGGTTCAACTGGATTTTGACCCTGATCCAGATGGACGATTCAGGGTCAATGAATTCTTGTGTTTTGATACAACCTGGAAATTGGCTCTAGATGCATTAATTTCAAAAACAGATCTAGTATTAATGGATTTGCGTGACTATCACGCAGGTCGAAAAGGTTGTAGCTATGAACTAAGCAACATTGCCAATAGCTCACATTTGCAGAAAATTATTATGCTGATTAATTCTAAAACAGACACAAACACTGCAAAAAGGCTACTCAGCAGTAAAGCAAATGAAACGATTTGGATAAAGGATGATCAAGCCAAAGATAAAGACATGGCGAATATAGTTCTCAGAGCATTATTGGAATAAGAAGTCGGGCCGCAATACATAATACTGTTTTTCGATTTTCTTCGGCAATAAATCATTACTTATTTAAACTCTTATCTGCAATTCAGGGCTGATCATATTCAAACATCTCACCAGATCCAATGATACGCTTCGAAAGCGCCTGAGCCATACTCTGACTCTGGAAGATCCGATTGCAGAGACTTTTTAGCGATCGGGATATCATTTATCATGATATTGCAGCACATCCAGTAAGCGGTGAAATATGGATTTCATTAACAATGACCGCCGCGGGAAAATCGCAACCGGCGATTGTTCGAACGGATGCATCCGCTCAAATAACAATCGTTGATCTTTCTAAATATTCACAAACCTCCAAACAAATTAAAGATGCTGTTGATGATGGGGTTAAGTTTTGGCGCGATATCCCTGCAACAACGCTTGCCATCACCGACCTCGATTATGTTGACGGTACATTATTTGTCTCAGGTCTGTCGACGGGGGAATTCGCATCAACATTACGACAAACCCCTTATCCCTTTGAGCAAACCAATGATACAACGCATATCGAGATCTACCATACTGTGCACGATCAAATTGAAACTCGTGCACCGATCAGAGCGATGACGGTGATAGATTTGGATGGAGAGCAAACAGTTGTTGCTGCTTATACCTGTACGCCATTAGTGACGATACCAACAAAAGACCTTAAAGATGGAGCGCATGTGCGCGGGAAAATTGTCGCCGAGCTTGGCTACGGTAACACACCACTTGACGTGTTACATTTTTCTGCACTAAATGAGCAGCAAAAACCGCAAGACTATGTGCTCATCGTACATAAAGAGCGTAATGCTGACTTGATTCGTGTTGCAGATTTGGTTGAAGGAAACCAAAAGGAAAGCCTCTCCACACCTGAAATGTGGGGACATGCTGGGGTTCCATCCCGCCCATTATCATTATCAGGTGTTTTACAGGTGGCTGATCAGGATGCGCAATATATCGCAACCTTAAAGCGTAATATCGAGACTGGTGATATTGATTTAGTGTCCTTTCGCAAGAGCGCTTATTTTCGTCTACCCGATTTTATTAGTGAGTATAATTTTCCTGATTATGAGTATCCCGCGGAGCAGGATTTCTTTCGTGAATTTCAGAACATACTAAAGCAGATGCGGGTTATTCTGATCTTGTCCGAGATAGGGCACAATGAAACTCTACTGCGTTTAATGGCCTCTTGATCTAATGCTGTCAGATGATGGCGGTTAAGTTGCCAGAAAAACCTATGGTATTGACTAGATTAGTATTATTCCTCTATTGCCTGGTTGGATTTATTCCAATTCTCCAAGCTTGTCAAAATAGTCCGACTGTCACCGAAGTTTACCCCAGGGCGGATAAACTGCCTGAAAATCTGTTACGTCTATACGTTTATTTCGATCAACCCATGCATCGTAACGATGCCCTGAAAGCGATTCGATTACTGGATGAAAATGAAAATGTTGTAGACGGCACATTTTTGGCTAATAAGGTTGATCTGTGGAGCCCTGATGGACATCGATTGACATTATTGCTTGATCCCGGACGTGTTAAAACAGGATTGCGTGCACATAATACAATGGGACGAGCAATCAAAAGCGGGAATCGATATACCTTACAAATTGATTCAAGCATAAGTAATGAACAGGGTTGTAATTTAACAGCTGAATTCAACAAGATCTTTAATGTCATTGATGCGGATTATAGTGCTGTTGACCTCAGCCAGTGGAATGTCATTACACCACAACTTAACTCAATGGATTGGCTCGACATTCAATTAAACAAACCCCATGACCATGTGTCACTCGCCTATAGTATTCGTGTTATTGATGAAAATAATTCTATTATTCCGGGTCACATTGATCTAGGAGCTGCCGATTCGCAGTGGCTTTTTCAACCCATCAAGCCCTGGCAGGATCAGAACTACCGAATTGTAATAAATCCAATGTTTGAAGATGTTGCCGGTAACCGATTAAGCGGTTCATTTGAACAACCGCTAGCGGATATTAACGTTTCCAATAATGAAATAGAATTTAAGTCTGTGGCAACCCCCGATCCTTTATGACAGATTTACTGTCAATGATTATTAATTAGAATTCTGGTTGAGATTATTGTGCAAAAATTATTTTTCAGTAACCAAAATACTGAGATAGGTGATAACTGAAACTATGTCAACCGTCATAGATTCTTTACAGATTGTAGCGTTTTTTTAAATATACCTTGACGTTGAAACGTTCAGACCAGTTTAGCAATTTTCCTAATTCTCCCCGGCGTCTTAATTTAGGTAATAATTCTCGCGCAGTTTGCTGATTGACTTCGATTGATGTTAAGGGACATTGATCACAGGCTAGTTTGTTTTGAAATGTTTTTTTACCCAATTCGTATTGATTCGCCCTGGTTCTATCAGCTCCGCCCGAACCTGATGCATGAATCAATTGGCTTGCAAAAAAGGTAAGAAAGCTTATTAGTAAAATCAAGATTAGATTTGAACATTTGGTTGAATTCATGATCAGATATATTATTTAAAGTGGAAAATACAATAGACAGCGTTTCTGCAGATAAAGTTCCGTATACATATTTATTGATGCTGCTGTGCTTATCGGCAGCCGGTTATTGTTGGTGGATTATCAGTGGATCAACAGGTGTTGATCTGTTTCAGTTGTTGTTCGTTGGGTTGTTCAACAGCGCTGTATTGTTTTTGTTTTATTTTTATCTGTGCCAGTCGGGTAAAAAAATCACTTTTTTTCAGTTGATCGGGACAGCTATTGTTCTGCGATTATTGGCTGTTATTGGTGATCCAATCCTTGAGGATGACTATTTTCGATATTTGCTCGATGGTTGTGTTTTTGTTCACTATGGTAGCCCCTATGGCATCAGTCCTGAATCCTTGTTTGTGGACAATCAGTTGCCGCCCATCTGCCAGGATTTGTTAGATTCAGTCAATAATCCTGACTATCCGACCATTTATGCGCCAGTTTTACAATATATCTTTTTACTAGCATATACTATTTCGCCGGCGAATATCGATGTGTTGCAAGTTATAAATTTGCTATTTGACCTTGGCATTATTTTTATATTGACGCGCTGGGTAAGCTTAGATGTAGTGATGCTTTATGCCTGGAATCCTTTGGTGATCAAAGAGGTAGTCTTTACTGCACATCCAGATGTTATCCCCGTGTTCTTTATTCTGCTTGCGGGATATTTATTAATACACAAATCTTATTTTTTCACTGCGATTTGTCTCGCTCTTGCACTGGCCAGCAAAATTTTTGTGCTGGTTTTACTTCCATTTATATTGATCAAGATTAATTGGCGTTATTGGGTTGTCTTCGCATTAGCATTGCTGGTGCTTTATTTGCCGTTTTTGATTAAAGCTAATACTGATATTAGCGTACTGATTCAGTTTGCTCAAAACTGGAGCTTTAATGCAAGTTTTTATTATTTGTTTGAATATTTTTTTTCTAAAAAAACAGCACGGTATTTGCTCGCCCTGTTATTTGCAATAGGTTGGGTGATACTGTTTGTTCAATATATGTTCGATAAAAAAGGATTAACTCCTTTTTTCCGGGCAGACATGGTCTTAGGCTTATTATTGGCAGTTTCACCGGTTGTTAATGCGTGGTATCTACTTTGGTTATTGCCGTTTGCTTGCTTGTTTTCTAGTCTTTGGATATGGGTTGCTAGTGTGAGTATGTGGTTCAGCTATATTATCGGGCTTCACCTTGATCAACAACATATTGGCGCCTATCAGCAGCCCTGGTGGGGATGGACTCTGGTTTATTTCCCTATTTTTACCGTAATCGCCTGGCAGTTGTTCAGGGGAACCAAATTAGCCTGGACTGACTATTCGGCTTCTGGCCGTCCAGAATAGGATTTTATAGCCAGCTAAAACCGACCCTTTTAGGGTCCCGGAAATTTTTGATTCACCGATGCGGGGTCGATAACGAACGGGAATCTCCCGAATTTTTAATCTGTGGTGTATGGCCTTGATTTGCATTTCTATGGTCCAACCATAGTCTTGATCTGTCATGTTTAACTGCTTTAATCGTTTAGACTGGATAGCACGCATAGGGCCCAAATCGGTATAGCAATACCCAATGAGTTTATGCAGCAACAAGCAAACGAATCGATTTCCAGCTCGCTGCGCTAAGGTCATGACTTGTTTTCGTTGGTCTGATTCATAACGTGATCCGATCACAAATTCGGCTTTATTCTGGCAGATGGGCGTCAAAACTTTAAGGATATCTGCAGGATAATCACTGTAATCAGCATCCATAAATGCCACGATATCGAAGTCAGTAGCGACTTTTATACCGCTCTGACAGGCCGAGCCATAACCACGTTGCTGTTCAACGATAACTCTGGCTCCCAGTTGTTTAGCAATCTGTGCGGTAGCGTCGGTTGAGCCATTATCCACAACAATTACCTGATCGACTTGTTCTGGAATATCTTTCAGTACATAGGAAATTGATTTTTCTTCATTCAGAGCCGGAATAATTAATGCAATAGTATGGCCGTTAATCATGATTTCTCATTGATCAACCAATCGTAGTGGTAATCGGAGATTCGTGTGTGTTGTTGCAGTTGTTGGGCTAATTCGTCATTGGCGTAATCGAGGAAATGATCCAGTAAATCCTGTTCGCCGCCGAAATCACTGGCAAACCATTTATAAATGCTAGATGCATGTAGTTTGCCATTAATAACACTTAACCCTCGAGGATGATTGATGTATTGTTCAGCACCAAGATCAAGCAGTTCTTCTAAGTTTTCTGCGGTATAAGCCTGTGATTGTAAGTTAGGACAGCCTAGTGAAGCACAGTTCACTCCATAATGTACCCGGGGATCCTGGTAAACAGGTCTCAAAATTTGATGTTCTATATCATCCAGACTTAACGGTTCACCTTCAACCTGAACTCGTTTTTTCGACCAGGGCCCTGTCTTGAAAAGAGGTGAGTCGATTTTTTTGATGGTATCAATCGGGTAGGCATTAAGAACGATTTGTATAGTCAAAGCGTTATAAAGATTAATCCAGTAGGCCATTTGTTCGACTGAATTTAGTTTGTCGACCTGGACCTTTGTTAACGTGGCGATATACGTTTTTAGATTAGATTTATCTTGTTCTGAGACATTTTTGTAATCGAACTTGCTGATCTTTCCATCGGATTCATCAATGTATTTTTTGAGCAGTGTGTCCCAAGGCTGATGATCAATCACGATGGGTGAGTCTTCATCAGCAATTGAGAAGTCATGATGGAGAGCTTTGTTTTTAGGCCACAATGCCATTAAAGCAAATACCAGTCCCAGCGCAATAATAAACCAACTCGTATATTTGAAGTTACGTATCATCGAAACAAAAAATTCTTAAATTTATTGATATGACAGAAACAAAGCTAAAAAGTGCCCTATATTTTGTCCACCAAAGTTTTAAAAAATAATAGGTTAGCTATTGCTTGTGCACAATCTTGTGAATGGATGACCGATCTTCACTCACAAGTAAGTATTCATGTACAACTGCTTGTGGTCCGCTAGTGGCGGTAGTTTACGCTCTTGTAGCCTAACTGGTGGACTGGTTATATTGAGATTACTCAGCGCATTACAAAGGGATTGGCCATCGGCTGATCAGACATATTCATCCAGATTGTTTTGGGTCGGGTATAGTCATACATAGCTTGGAAGCCGCTTTCTCGCCCATAACCTGAACCTTTAAAACCACCAAATTCCGCAATAGGTGAAACGACACGATAGGTATTGACCCAGACGATTCCTGCTCTAACTGCCTTGGCGACTCTAATAGAACGAGCACTGTCCTTGGTGAAAATGCCTGCGGCTAATCCGTGCCGGGTATCGTTGGCTAGATTAATAACTTCCTTTTCATCTTTAAAACGGATTACGCTTAGCACTGGACCGAATAATTCTGTATCGACAATTTTTAAATTCTGGCTTGGACATTCGATTATGGTGGGTTCGTAATAGAGTCCGTTTCCTGAGCCCTGTGGTTGTTTACCGCCATGGAGCACCGTTGCACCTTCAGATTTGGCTTGAGCAACTTGTTGCTCGATGTGCTGGAGTTGTGCTTGAGTACATAATGGCCCCATCTGGGTTTCTTCGGCCAGTGGATCACCGATTTTTATCTGTGCTGCCTGTGAACACATAGTTTGCAAGAATTCATCGGCGATTTTTTCATGCAAGTACAACCTTGATCCGGCTACACAGCTTTGGCCGGTAGCGCCAAAGATTCCGGCGATAGAGCCGTTAACAGCACTCTCGATATCAGCATCTTCAAATACGATAAACGGTGATTTGCCTCCAAGTTCGAGTGAGACTTCCGCAAAGTTTTCAGCCGAATTGTAAAGAACATGCTTGGCTGCGCTGGGACCACCTGTGAAACTGATTCGCTGTACCAATGGATGTGAAGTCAGAGCTTTGCCACACGGATCACCGTGGCCACAAACTATATTAACCACTCCGGGAGGAAAACCTGCTTGTTCAATTAGTTTGCCAAATTCCAACATTGCAGCAGAAGCTTGTTCAGATGCTTTGAGAACAACAGTATTGCCAGCTGCTAGTGCCGGGCCGATTTTTACCGCCACCAGGAACAATTGTGAGTTCCAGGGAACGACCGCAGCAACGACTCCTAATGGTACTCGATCAGTAAAGGCGAAAATATCGGGTTTATCAATCGGCAGGGTTTGACCGTGAATTTTGTCGGCACAACCGGCGTAATAATGAAAAAACTCTGCGATATATTTTGCTTGCCAACGAGTTTCTTTGAGCATTTTGCCAGTGTCGATGGTTTCAGTACGTCCTAATTCTTCTGACTTATCAGCCAATAAGTCAGCCAGCTTACGTAAATAGCGTCCTCGTTCAGTAGGAACAGCGCTGGCCCAAGACCCTTCGGTAAATGCACGATGTGCGGCTTGAACGGCCTGGTCCACATCTTCAGCGCTAGCTTCTGGAATTTCTGCCCACGTTTCTCCGTTAGCGGGATTGATACTGGTGAACGTTTTGCCGTCACTGGCATCGACCCAATGGCCATCGATTAACATCTGATAGGTTTTTAATTCGCTCATGCTTATATTTTTCCGGTGTGAATAATTTGTTGCTAAAGAAAAAGTCCTTATATGTCTGTAGATCTGAATTTTCGTAAACAGACACACAATATTGTGCCTGTTAATAACCAGGCCCTGAATGTTTTTTCGACATGCATTGACGAATAATCAGCAGCTGTATAGCTTTAAATAAAGCTATTATCAAGATATAGACGTCGAATTTTTTATCAGCAATTTTCAGGAGATAGTTTGTCAAACAATAAACAAGTGATTGGCGAACCGATCATCATTAACGGGCGCAAATTATCATTATCGCGAGCCATTCGTGCTGGAAATTTTATTTTTCTAACCGGTCAGATTCCCTTTGACAACGGTGAAGTGATGACTCACGGCAACATTGAAGAACAAACACATGCCGTTTTGCAAGAGATCAGAACAACGCTTGAGCTGGCAGGTTGTGAAATGTCTGACGTAATCAAGTCCATGGTCTGGCTTAGAGATAGAGCGGATTTCCCCGGCTTTGATTCAGTTTATAGTGAATATTTTCCAGACGAGCCTCCCACACGATCAGCAGTGGTGAATGATTTATTAGTTGACGTAAGAGTAGAGGTTGAAGTCGTTGCCTATAAACCTTTCGCAGATCAATCTGGCTAATGAATAGGCGTATCAAGTGAACGCTTTAGTTGCATCAGATGGTACTTGCTTTGAATGGCATGGAACGGGTCAGCCTGTTGTATTGATACATGGTATGGGATTGAATCGTCATATGTGGCAATGGCAGATTCCGGCGTTATCGAAAGATCATCGTGTACTAATTTATGATCTGTTGGGCCATGGCCAAAGCCCTGCGCCACCGATTCGACCGAATCTTAAATTATTCTCACAGCAGCTCCGTCAACTTTTAGATGAGCAGAATGTTGACTGTTGTACAGTAATTGGTTTTTCACTAGGCGGCATGATTGCACGACGTTTTGCCATGGATCATCCTGAGCGTTTGTCGGCTCTTGTGATTTTGAATTCACCACATACTCGTAGTGATAGTGAGCAAGAAGCGATTAATAAGCGAGTTGAGCAGGTCGACGTGCAAGGTCAAGCTGCGACTGTCGAAGTGGCATTGGCTCGTTGGTTTACCGATAATTTTAGGTTACAGAATCCCGAAACGATTGATTTGGTGCGACAGTGGGTGCTAGCGAATAATCCCGCTGTTTACGCAAGTTGTTACCGAGTATTAGCCGAGGGGGTTAGTGAGTTGATAGCACCAAATCCTCCTATTGCTTGTAGAACGTTGGTAGCAACAAGTGAGCAGGATAGTGGACAGCCCTCAGCGATGGCGCATGCAATCGCACAAGAAATTCCAAAGTCAGAAACGGTTATTTTGCCTGAACTTAAACATATGGGATTGACTGAGGCGCCGGGAACTTATAATCAGATGTTGTTATCTTTTTTGAATCAGGTTAATGAGCACTGATATTGATACACGAGAATTACGTAATGCGTTTGGTAAATTTCCAACCGGTGTTACAGTTGTCACTACAGTTGAATCCAATGGCACTCCGCGCGGTTTTACCGCCAACTCATTTACCTCCGTCTCACTTGACCCGCCGTTGTTGTTAGTCTGTATCAGTAATTTTGCTGCTAGTTTGCCAGTATTTCTTGAAGGCCGAGGGTTTGCAGTAAATGTTCTTGCACAAACCCAAAAGCAGACCTCTGGCTTGTTTGCAACTCAGCGAGCCGATAAATTTGAAATCACGCCTTGGCATTTTGGTCAGTTAGGCACGCCGCTAATTGATGATGCTGTTGCCTGGTTTGAATGTAACGTTGAAAATCATATTGAGGCGGGTGATCACGTGGTGCTAATAGGACGCGTAATGAATTTCGATCATCAAGACGATCCGGCTCTTGGCTATGTAAGTGGAGGTTATTTTAGTCTGGGCTTAGAGCAATCATTGGTGGACGTAGCGAGCAAGGCCAGCGATGTTAGGATCAATGTGGTATTGGAGCATCGAGGCACATTATTGCTTAAGCAAGACGAAACAACCGGTAGGTTCACTGTTCCGAGTATTGGGATGACAAATAGCAAGCCTAACCTACAGGGTCTGTTGGATAAATTGTCCAGTGAAACCTTTAAACCATCCATCGAGTTTTTATATGCCGTCTATGAGGATCAAAAGACTGGCATAAATGTTATCTGTTATAGAGGTAAAGCCCATGGCTTGGCTCCAGAGGGGATGCGATTTTACCGATTCGATGATATTCCTTGGGATAATTTGATCGATGAGCCAACTCATTCAATGCTACAGCGTTATGTAGATGAAACCCGATACGGCAAGTTTGCTGTCTACATGGGTGATGATATTGAAGGGGAAGTTCGTGCACTTGAATAAGAACCTGCGATATGTAGATGAAACCCGATACGGCAAGTTTGCTGTCTACATGGGTGATGATATTGAAGGGGAAGTTCGTGCACTTGAATAAGAACCTGCGATTATTCACAAATAGTAATCATATTAGAGCTTAACACTAGAGGTAAAAATGAAATTTCAATTAGCAGTCAATATGGAACGGATCACGGATGAATGGGATATGCGTGATGTGGAACGGCATACCTTGGAAATGGTGCAAATGGCCGAAACAGGTGGTTTTAATATCGTTTGGGCAGCCGAACATCACGCCCTTGAAATGACAATAGCACCTAACCCATTTCAGATTCTTACCTGGTGGGCTGCGCATACCAATAATATTCGTCTGGGCACAGCTGTAGCAGTGGCTCCTTATTGGCATCCTATTAATCTAGCCGGCGAGGCGGCGCTGCTGGATTTATATAGCGGTGGACGATTAGAATTTGGAATCGGTTCAGGTGCTTATCAACGTGAGTTTGATCGTATGTTTCCAGGCCTTAAACAGACCGAAGGCTGGCGTTATATGAATGAAATGCTGCCTGTGGTTAAAGCATTGTGGCAGGGGGATTATGAGCATAATGGTGAGTTCTGGAAGTTTCCTTTGTCCACCTCCGTACCCAAGCCATTGCAAAAGCCTCATCCGCCAATCTGGGTAGCCGCACGTTCCCCGATTACCTACGATTATGCGGTGGAAAATCATTGTCACATAATGTCCTGGCCATTCACCCGGGAATTTTCTGAAGCTGAGCTTTATAAACAGCACCTGGAAAATTCTTTAGCTAAATTTCCAGATGCCCCGCGGCCTATTTTTTCCATGATGCGACATACCGCAGTTTACGCCACACAAGAAGATTGGGAAATTCCAATTAAAGCTATTCAACGTCAGCTTGCCCAATTTGAAAACCTCTATAAAAACCTGGGCGATGTCAAAAATGGATTTCCGGCTGAGATAGATCTGGCTCAACTGGAAAACCGAACCGAATATGACCCGCAGATGCTAAAAAAGAATTTAATGTTTGGTACTCCCGATGAAGTCATCGGCAAATTAAAGCAATATGAGGCATTGGGGGTTGATGAATTCATCTACTACGCGAGCATGGGTTTGGATCGAAAAAACCAGAAAAAATCACTTGAGCTGTTTTGTAACGAGGTGATACCAGCATTTGCTTAAAATGAAGGTTTTTCAGTTGAGTTATTCTGAAGATTGAGGAAGTAATATGACAAAGTTTATTGAAGTCGTCCGTGATGGACACATTCTTGAGGTTAAGCTAAATAATCCCAAAGTAAATGCAATTGGTCTTGAGATGAGCCGCGAGTTGGGTCATGCATTCGCCCAGTTAAGAGATGATCCGGAGTTACGTGTTGGGATATTAACAGCTGAAGGTGATCGAATCTTTTCAGCTGGTTGGGATCTTAAATCCTTAAATGCTGGAGAAATGAATCTTGATAATTGGTGGGAAGATGCAGATTATGGAGATGGTGGCTTTGCCGGATTAACGGAAAATTGGAATTTGAATAAACCCGTGATTGCCGCACTAAATGGGTTGGCAATCGGGGGCGGGTTTGAGCTGGCAATGGGCTGTGATTTGATCATCGCGGCCGATCATGTTGAATTCGCCTTACCTGAGATGCCACTTGGAATTATTCCTGATGCTGGTGCAATTCAACGATTACCGCGTCGTATTCCACATAATATTGCGATGGAAATGTTTCTATTAGGTCGACGGATGTCTGCAGCAGAAGCGGCACAATATGGTTTGGTCAATAAGGTTGTTGAGTATGAGAACTTAATGACTGCTGCCAGAGAATGGGCGACTCAACTGGCTAAATCAGCACCTTTAGCATTACAGACGATCAAGGAAGTTTTACGTTCAATCGAATGTGTTCCTTTGGAGCAGGCATTTTCAAAAATGCGAACGGGGGATTTGCCGACTTATAGGGCCATGCTCAAATCTGAAGATGCAGAAGAAGGTGTTAAAGCGTTTGTAGAAAAGCGTGAACCTGTTTTTAAAGGACGCTAAGTGTGTGCAAAGAGATTATTAGACCCGATCAGGTAACAAAAATTACAAGTATTGGAGCTGGGCCTATTGGTGGTGGTTGGGCGGCTCACTTTTTAGCTCAAGGATATGATGTAACCAGTTATTTGCATGATGAATCTGAACTGGATTCGTTTAATGAAATAGTTGATACGGCCTGGATAAGCCTTGAATCGCTTGGTTTGAAACAAGGTGCTTCACGTGATCGATTAACAGTATCTTATGATCTGGGGCAAGCTGTTAAGGATTCACATTTCATCCAGGAAAGTGCACCGGAAATCCTCAGTTTAAAGCAATCACTTTATCAACAACTCGGTGAGTTAGTTGATGAAAATGTCGTGATTTCTTCAAGTACTTCTGGGTTGACCATGACAGAAATACAGCAACAATGCAGAACACCTGAGCGGACAGTTATCGGTCATCCTTTTAATCCACCTTATCTTTTACCGCTGGTGGAAATTGTTGGTGGTGAAAAGTCTTCGGCTGAAGCAGTGCAATGGGCTCATGATTTTTACAAATTAGCTGGTAAAGCCCCTTTAGTAATGAATAAGGAAATCCCCGGTTTTATTGCCACTCGCTTACAGGAAGCGCTATGGCGTGAAGCCTTGCACATGGTGGATAACGATGAAGCCACGCCACAGCAGATTGATACAGCGCTGATAAATGGCCCAGCTCCACGAATGGCTTTGATGGGGCAGTGTATGGCTTTCCATGTGGCCTGTGGTGAAGGTGGGATGGCAACCAATCTGGACCAATTTGGACCAGCATTGAAATTACCCTGGACACGGCTTGAAGCACCAGAATTAACACAACAACTTCGGGACAAAATGGTTGATGGTTGCAATACGATGAGTGCCGGTCGGCATTTTAGTGAATTGGCTGCTGAACGAGATCGGGTAATTGTGGAAATTCTAAAATCTGTGACCAATTCCAGTATAAGAACTAACAAATAGGATATTAACGAATCACATCATCTACCGTCCAACCATCCTCGGTGAGTGTTAATTTAACGGTCTGTTTTTGATATACCCAGTCACGATTTTCTCTGGAAAGCTTCTCAATAAGGGTTTTAACTTGCAATTGTTGTGGAGAAGGAGATATGCGAGCCTGAAATCGATTATAAGCGGCTAACCATTCTTTTAAATTCTTCTGTTTGGCTTGGAAAGTGATTTTGTAATCGGCTATGGCTTCAGTTTCAGATATTTCTTCCAATTTTATGATTTCCAGCTCACCGCTACAAAATAATTTATTTTTCAGCTCAAAGAACTCGGGTTCGTTGACAAAGAAACTGTTGAGTTGGCATTCACGTTCCATAAATGCGCTTTCGCTAATTTCTAAAGCCTTAAGTGTTTTTTTATCGGTATTTGCGCATGCGACCAGTAGTAATAGAGCGGCTAGCGTGATCCAATTTTTTTTCATCTTTTTTTGATCCTTAAAATTTGTGACGGCAGTATAAATGGGTGTCGTCTCTAACTAATTTTTTTACTATTATAGTAAATGCAGCAATATATTTTCGCTCAAATTATTGTTAAGCTCATCACATTGGCACCTGTTAGAAGAGAGTTAGATGGCAGAAATCAAAAAGCTTTTGGTAGCGAATCGCAGTGAGATTGCGATCAGGATTTTTCGTACTGCGGCGGAATTAGGCATACGAACAGTAGCACTTTACACCCATGAAGACCGTTATGCTTTACATCGGTTCAAAGCCGATGAGGCTTATCCAATTGGTCAGCCTGGCGAACCCATCAAGAACTATTTGAATATTGATGAAATCATCCGTATTGCTAAAAAGCACGATGTTGATGCCATCCACCCTGGTTATGGTTTTTTATCGGAGAATCCTGCTTTTGCTAAAGCTTGCCGCGATAACGGCATTATTTTTGTTGGTCCCAGCACTCAAACACTCAAATCTCTGGGTGATAAGGTAAGCGCGCGTAAATTAGCACTGAAAGCAGGGATTCCAGTTTTAGGTGGTAGCGATAACGCTTTAGCTAATTTAAAAGAAGCGCAGCAATATGCAGCGGAAGTTGGCTATCCAATCATTTTGAAGGCAGCGCATGGTGGCGGTGGTCGCGGTATGCGAGTCGTTCACAGTGATAATGAACTGGAAACAGCGTTTGAAGTATCCAGACGTGAATCCTTGAATGCATTTGGCAGTGATGAGGTTTTTATAGAAAAGTTCATCGAAAAGGCCAAACATATTGAAGTTCAGCTTTTGGGTGACGAACACAGAAACCTGGTCCATTTGTATGAACGTGATTGTTCGGTACAGCGGCGCCATCAAAAAGTCATTGAAATTGCACCTTCCCCTAATGTAGCTGACAGTTTGCGTATGGAGATTTGTGAAGCAGCAGTAAAAATTGGTGAGCAGGCCAATTATGCCAATGCCGGTACAGTTGAATTTCTGGTCGATGTAAAGGCGAGTAAATTTTATTTCATTGAGGTTAACCCTCGTATTCAAGTTGAGCATACTGTCACTGAAGAAGTCACGGGTATCGATATTGTTAAGTCTCAGATTATGGTTGCCCAAGGTGCCCATTTATCTGATTCAACCATCGGCATCAAAGAACAAAGTGCAGTTCAATGTATAGGGTTTGCAATTCAATGCCGGGTCACTACTGAAGAGCCTGAAAATAATTTTATGCCGGATTATGGCCGAATCACCCATTATCGATCAGCCTCAGGCATGGGTATTCGTCTGGATGCTGGTAGTGCGTTTTCAGGTGCGATCGTGAATCCCTATTATGATTCGATGTTGGTGAAAGTCACGGCGCGTGGACGTCTGTTTCATGATGCAGTCAAACGCATGCAGCGTGCTCTGCGGGAATTCCGTATTCGCGGTGTTAAAACTAACATCCGCTTTCTGGACAAACTCATGAGCCATGAAATCTTCATGGCCGGTGATTGCACCACACGATTTATTGATAGTACTCCTAGTTTATTCGAACTTGTATCGCGCCAAAATCGAGCCAGTCGCTTACTCACTTATATTGCGGATGTCATTGTTAATGAAAACGAGTCAGTAAAAGGTAGAGCTGTAGCGACACGTCGTGCACCTGCCGCGGCACCGAAGATAAATGCTGCTGGACCGCTGCCCAAAGGCACCCGCGATGTGTTTCTTGAATTAGGTAGCGAAGATTTTTCCAAATGGGTTCTCAAGCAGAAACGTCTACTGGTGACTGACACAACCATGCGTGATGCTCATCAATCGTTGCTGGCAACACGCATGCGCACCGATGACATGCTTAATATTGCCGATGCGTATGCCAGATTGACTCCAGATTTGTTTTCTCTGGAAATGTGGGGTGGAGCAACATTTGATACCAGTATGCGATTTCTTAAAGAATGTCCCTGGCAACGTTTAGTTGATTTGCGTGAACGGATTCCGAATATTCTATTTCAGATGTTGTTACGTGCCTCGAGTGCCGTCGGCTATTCGAATTTTCCGGACAATGTTGTTAAGTCATTTGTCTACGAATCGTCGCAGGCAGGTATTGATGTTTTTAGAATATTTGATGCTTTAAACTGGTTGCCCAACATGAGAGTTGCCATTGAGGCAGCTAACAAATCTGGAGCCATTGCAGAAGCTACAATTTGCTACAGTGGGGATATTCTTGATCCATCACGAACCAAATATGATTTGAATTATTACATCAATATGGCCAAGGAACTTGAAGCTATGGGCGCGCATATACTGGCTATCAAGGATATGGCAGGTTTGTGTAAACCTGATGCAATTGGAACTTTGGTTAAAGCGTTAAAGCAGGAAGTTGGTATTCCGATTCACTTTCATACCCATGATACGGCTGGCATTCAAGCTGCAACTATTCTTAATGCGGGAAAAGCGAAAGTGGATATCGCTGATGCTGCATTGGCTCCTTTTTCTGGTGGGACGTCGCAGCCAAATCTCAACACAATTGTTGAGGCGCTAAAATTTTCTCCGCGCGCAACCAAGCTGAATATCGATGCCCTGGATCAATTAGCGGATTATTGGCGTTCAGTACGTGAATTTTATACCCCGTTTGAAAGCGAAACCCTGCCAGCGACAGCAGATTTATATAAACATGAAATGCCGGGCGGTCAGTACACTAATCTTTATCAACAGGCTAGAGCGCTGGGTTTGGCCGATCAATGGCAAAGAGTGTGTCAGCTTTATGCCGATGTGAATCAATTATTCGGGGATATTGTTAAAGTAACACCCAGCTCAAAGGCTGTTGGTGATATGGCGTTATTTATGGTGGCTAATGACTTAACTGCCGAGGATATACTCGATCCGGAACGTGAGCTAGCCTATCCATCGTCGGTGGTGGATTTGATCAGTGGTCGTATGGGCAAACCTTATGGTGGCTTTCCAACAAAAGTCAAAAAACGCATTCTTAAAGACACCAAGCCATTACGTGGGCGACCAGGCTCTTCCTTGAAACCGGTAAATTTCAAGGATCAGGCCGAAAAAGTCATGCAATTGACTGGCAAACCGCCGACCCGTCGTGATGTGCTTTCATATGTCATGTATCCAAAAGTCTATGAAGATTACATTGCTCATCGCAAGCAGTATGCAGATACTTCACGATTACCGACACCGGTATATTTTTATGGTCTTAAACGTGGTGAAGAAGTTTCTGTTGATATTGAAGTAGGAAAAACGCTTATTATCAAATCATTAGCGATTGGAGACCCAACGGCGGATGGTAAGCGAACCGTGTTTTTCGAACTGAATGGCCAACCCCGAGATGCAACTGTAGTTGATCGCTCCTTAGTCGTTGCCGAAGTTGCTCATCCCAAAGCCGATGAAAATGATCCGTTGCAAATCGGTTCTTCTATGCCAGGCATGGTTGTTAATGTAGCAATAAAAAAAGGCGATAAGGTCAAAAAGGGACAAAAACTGCTCACCCTTGAAGCCATGAAAATGGAAACCATACTCTATGCAGAAAACGAAGGTTTGGTTGACGATGTTCTGGTTAAAGCGGGCAGTCAGGTCCAGACCGGGGATTTGCTGGTTAAATTGGCCGTCTGAATGAAACTCCCTGCCGTTCACAGCAGGGTATCTATTTTGCTTTGCAAAATGTATCCCGTGGCAAGCCACGGGGAATTTAACCCTCGCTAGCGATTAAACTCAACCGTTAGTGGTTACTAGTAAAAACCTTAATAAACAGCCGCGATTAACGACAGAAGAGCGGGCAATTCTTGCCGGTGATGCAGGGCCAGCTATGCAGTTTGCCATGCAACTGGTGGTCAAAGCAGCCGCGATAATGGGTGCAACCAGGCTTTTGCCGACCAATTATTTACATATTGATGCTTGTCACTATTACGGCCGTGCACATTTAGATTTTGCTAGGTTTTTGCTCAAGCATAATGCTCAATTTGAAATTCCTGCCTGGACTAACACGGTTCCTGTGTCACTTATTGGTGAAGAAGTCCGTGATCAAGCTGATCCAACAGTTTTATCCGAATCTCGTGAATTAGCAGATCTGTATTTGCAACTAGGTGCTAAGCCGGTTTGGACTTGTGCGCCCTATCAACTTCCTGATCATCCTAAGTTCGGCGAGCACATTATAGTCGGTGAGTCTAATGCGGTAGCCAATTTCAATTCTGTAATTGGTGCGCGGACCAATAAATATGGTGATTTTTTAGACGTGGCATGCGGTTTAACAAAACGAGTTCCTGATGCGGGATTACATACTGATTCGGCTCGACGAGGGACTTATCACATTGATGTATCTGATCTGTCGGAAGCAATTAGAGAAACAGAGTTTTTCTGTCATGTGTTAGGACATTTTGTAGGCAAAGTTGTGGGTTCTGCTGTACCAGTCATAACCGGTTTACCGAAGGAAACACACAAAGACAGTTTAAAAGCTATTGCAGCCGCAGCCGCTGCATCTGGCGGAGTGGGTTTATTTCATGCTGTTGGTGTTACACCTGAAGCACCAGATCTAGAGACTGCTTTGCAAGGACAATCGGCTGAGGTCTATCACAAAATTACTGCAGAAGAATTAATTCAAGCACGTGATTCATTATCTTCAAAAGTTTTCGGTGCATTGGATATGGTAGCTTTAGGTACGCCACATTTCTCCTATACCGAATTCGAACGACTAATTGAGTTACTGGATAACCGTCAAATAAGCTCTGCTGTCACTTTTTATGTGACGACCAGCCGTTTTATAGCTCAACTCGCTCAGGCAAAAGGATGGTTAGAACAACTTAAAAAAGCGGGTATAACAGTGTTGGTTGATACCTGTACTTATTTCAGTCCGGTGGTTCGCGGCTGCAAGGGTACGGTGATGACGAATTCAGCAAAATGGGCTTATTACGCACCAGGTATGTTGCCAGTGAAAGTTGCGTTCGCAAGTATGCAAGATTGTGTTGAAAGCGCAGTAGCCGGTGAAATCCGACGAGATGATCAACTTTGGTCGAGCAAGGTTTGGAGCCAGAATGGCTGAGTCTTTGGTCAAAGCCGTTCATGTTCTAAATTCTGGTCAAGCTACAGGGAGAGTGCTAAAACTCGATGAGTCGTTAAGTTTTTGGGGTGGTTTTGATCCTAATGATGGCTCAATACTTGATCAGCAGCATCCTCAAGCTGGCCAGAGTATTTCTAACGCTATACTGGTTTTACCTGGAGCTAGAGGCTCTGCAGGCACTCCGGGGGGCGTTGCTGAAGCGCTAAGGCGAGGTGTTGGCCCGGTTGCTTTTATACTCCCCAAAGCGGACATTAATTTGTTAACAGGTGTTTTGGTTGCTGCAAAGTTGTATGAAATTTCGTGTCCTATAGTTGAAGTTTCGGAGGATGATTTCATCTTGTTTGAAAGTGGACAAAATGTCACCATCGACCAGGATAAGATTATTTTACAAAGCGTCAATAGGTGCTCTTAATCGATTATATTCAAGCTCAAAACTTATTGCCTCACCGCGATTAAACCTGCTCCGGCAATCATAATCATTCCGATAACTGTTAATCCATCCGGTACTTCAGCAAAAAAGATTAATCCCCACATGGCACTGAACACCAAATAAGAATAATCAAATGACGCGATGACAGAGGAAGGGCCATTTTGATAGGCAATCGCTGCAAATAAACTACCTAATGTGATAACAATAGCGAGCACAGCCATGACGAGCCAACTCTTTAAATTCATCTGAGTCCAGTGCCCAAGCAAGAAAGGGTTTTCTTGTTTTTGTGTGATTGATGGATCTACGATCATTAGAATAACCGTCGCAATGAGACCCATCACAATAAATGTCATGTTTAAATTTATGGCAAGTACCTTGGGGTTTTCATTTATGCATTTTGTTCGCGTTAGAATCATTGCCAAGGCATATAAGATGGCCGCAACCAGCGGCAATAGCACATATACATTAAATCCTTGTGTATCTGGGCGGACGATAATCAATACACCTGTGAACCCTATGAAAATTGCAAGCCAGGATTTGGCAGTAACCTTATCTCCAGTCAACATGGCGGAAAACAAGGTGATAAATAACGGGATAGTGTAGTAAACAGCTGCGGCCACCGATAATTTGATTTTAGGTAGGGCGGTGTAATAGGCGATCCACATACAACCTAGTAGAAGGCTGCGAATGACTACCCACTTCATCGATTTGGGTATGATTGAAACATCAGGGTCTAGTGATTTAAGAATGATCAGCAATATCGGTACCGATATAAGAGAACGAATCACATAAATCTGCCAAAGTGGGAAACTCAAGCTCATTGATTTAATCACGGCATCACCTAGCGAAAGTGAGAATACTGCAATAAGAACCGAGAATATTGCCAGTTTAATATTATCTGACTGTGTTGTGTTTGTCATCTTCTAGTGATTCATTATGTATAAATTAAAATCAAGTATAATTTCACTAATATCCTATTAAAAATGATTTATAAGCTATAATCTATAATTTAAAGTAATGAATAAATTTAGAAAATCGATGCCGCCCATGGCCAGCCTTTTACCTTTTGAAGCCACTGCCAGACTTGGTAGTGTGACCAAAGCAGCGGAGGAATTAAATCTTACACAGGCAGCTGTTAGTCGTCAGATTAGGGCACTGGAAGATAATCTCGGCACTAAACTTTTTACGCGTAGAAATAGAGCCGTTTTTTTAACGGATGATGGACAAGCATTAAATCAATCGGTGTCCAGTGCACTTGAAACCATATCAACTAGTGCTGTTCAACTGAGAAGAACGGGAAAGAGTAATGAGGTGATTCTATTCTCCCAACTCTGTGAAGGGCTTTATTGGTTGATGCCACGGTTGTCAAAGTTCTACCAGGCTCATCAAAACATTGAGGTAAAAGTTTCAGTTTCAACTCGGCCTGTTACTGAAACATCGGAACACTTTGATTTAGCTCTGCAGACTTCCACGAGAGACAGTGGTGATTGTGATTTGGTTTTTACTGTGCCGGATGAAGTTTTTCCTGTCTGCAGTCCAAGTTATTTGGATCAATATGACTATCCGTTAAAATTAACAGACTTGCCAAACCACCGGCTTTTGCATCATAAAGTCTACCCCCAAGATTGGATCGAGTGGGATGATTGGCTGGAGCAGTTGAACATGACTTTCACGGTGGGTAGCAAAGGAACAGTTTTTGATAGCTACCCGATGATGATCCAATCAGCTATTGAAGGTCATGGTATAGCTCTGGCATGGAGACAAACCACTAGTCAGTTAATCAAAACAGGTCAGTTAACCCGGCCAGTAAAAGAAAGCCTGATACTGGAGCAAGGCTTGTCTTTGTATACTCATCCTAAATGCATTATCAGGTCGGAAATCAAAGTATTCATAGCATGGCTGGATAGAGAATTATTAGCGGGCTCACCACAGCAAGTCGCTGTTTGAGTTAATGCCAAGCGCTACCCGATATTTAATGAGACTCAGTTCAAGCTTAATTCTGACCAAAGATCCGGTTGATGTCGGATGGTGAAAGATCGTATCGCCATATTTGGGCTTTGACGAATTAAATTAACAGTTCCATCTGGTGCAGGACGGTCAAACGGAAATCCCATGTTGATATCATCTAGCTCGGGATAGCCATTAAAATCAGAACCGCAAAAACTTCTTGAACCGCATGCACCTGCGCCTAGGTTCGGTGATCCTTCGCTGACCATGGCCATGATTTTAAAAGGTGTTCCCGCTTCGCTTCCTTTGGGTAAAAGCAAATTTATTGGCCAGCCACAATCGCAGTAATCGTCACGATCACCGGGTGCATCGTCGTGCAGTTCATCAAAATCCTGTTCTGTAATCGCAGATGTAGGCCAAATAGCCTGGCCCCTAAGTTTTCGCACAATACTACTCTCATCGGCCAGAAAAGTAAGAATATTCTCGCCTGTGGACAGCGTAACAGGTTGGCGATCAAGCTCGATCCAAAACCGATGTTCTTGTGCTCTGATGGCCGCGCGTAAAGACGTGGCTGGAGATAGATCCAGATCTAAGAATGCATCGGCGCAAATAAAAATTCGGGCTGTGGCTTCAACATCTTGCGTTGATAAAACTTGTAAGCCAATGGCAAAGCGTTCACAAAATAATGAATCTCTTTCAAATTCTCGAACTGAAGGGCTACCATCGTGAAAGCGCAGCTGATAGATGAATTGTTCAGTTTTAAAGCCTGTGCGTAATGTGCTGCTACCGGGTGTACCATTTTCAAACGATGACTGCGCGATAGTATGCAATTGTGCCTTCAATGCAGTTCTATCGTCCATTCCCAAATCAAGACCTGTATCTTCGGAATTAGTGAGTATTACAACAGAGTCACTCTCATCCTGATTCGATTCTATTGTGACTTGACTTTGTGAGAAATCATAAGACGGTAAACTACTGTAATATTGTTCCGCAAGATCATCGATCATTTTGTGCCAGCGCCAAAAAACGGGATCTTGTAGGGATGTGTGTGGGTTAGTCATTACGCCAAAACCGGGATCACCCACGCCAGCTATCACGCCATGTCCAACGTTATGTAATTGCAGCGGGCTAATCAGATCTCTGGCAGCAAAATATTCATCTCGGGTATGAAATTCAGTTTCCAGTAATGCAATATTTGATTCCAGTACTGTGCCAACAGTTTGAGCATTTATAGGTATGTCAATACCACCTACTTTCCCGGTCTGGAGGAACGTATGATACGCTTGGCGTCGGTTTTCCAGATCAAATTGACTTGCCGAGGGCATAGTGGCATCAGCTGAGCGAGCTACATATCCCAGGTTTATTGGCTCACGGGCATTGGGGTCATAGCCTTCACCCAGTGAGGTTGAAAAATCTGTCAGGGCAATTACGGGATCCAGATCAGCAGTCATTCGTTCTGTTTCATAGCGCGCGATCATTTGCCTGTGCATATAGATAAATACTTCGCCTTGGCGTTTTTTCATCCGGATCGGAAATGCCGGCCCGGCAGGTGTGCCGGTGGGAATGCCTGAAGTGTTATAAACCATGTGCCAATGCCGGTGGTGTTCGTTTAAATGTATATCCTCGCGAAACCAGTGTAATAAATCTTCGCCTGCAAGCTCTTCAGTATCGAGTTCATCTGTTGCTTCAGCTGCTATTGGGACGCTTCGATCATTCACTTGTGGTGCTGCAAAAACAAGAGGAGGGATGGGCAATGAAGTGGTGCCAGGTTTGATTTTGGCAGCGTGTGTAGCAAATATACCCAAGACATGTTGGGCCATCTGCATATCACCTTGCTCGGCAGCTTGCTCCAAAATCTGCATCGCGTCTGAAACTCCCTCTTCAGAAGTTTCAGCTTTTGAGAACGCTTCAATGGTTTGCAATAAAAGTTCGGTACTACGGGCTTGATCGTCCGGGTTAAAGATGCTGAAGTGTCTCGACTCGGGTTCGCTAAGTCCTCTTGTGACTGGTGCGTTACCCGCTGCTACAGCGGCAGGTCCGCCCGGTATATCCTTGTTTAGAAAAAATGACTTGACCCTGTGTTTGATTTCTTTTTTATTTGACATTTAATTTACTCCTCTTAAATTAGTTGTATTAGCCTGGATTAGCGTTTATTTTTTTACATTATACTTGAAAATTTCATTGTCAGTATGAGTGACAACCACAAACCAGGTTATTCCAATAGCTTAATATTGCAGCTTAATGTAATTTGCAGATGTAAAGTTACCAGCTTATCCTAACTGGGGTCATGGTAGAGATCATGACAGCTTCTTCATCACTGATATTCTTTAGTCTGTGAGGAATTTTTGAAGAAAAAGAAAAACTATCGCCGGGATTAAGAGTAATAACTTCATCAGCAAGAGTTAATTCAACACAACCTTGAATAATAATGCCGTGTTGTTCGCCTTCAAAAGCATAACCTTGACGATTGTCTTGCTGAGTATTTTTTCCAGGCGGAAATTTGGAGATCATCATATAACACTCACCAGCTAACGAGCTAGATAATAATTCGTCACTGAAGCCAAGCTCCTGTGTTGAACGCGTATACAAATTGCTAAGGGGTCGACGAGAGTCTGCTCTAACTACACAACTGCGTTCCAAATAACCTTTCCCGACGCGGGAAGGAAAAAACCACTTAGGGTCGACATTTAATGCATTACCGATATCAGTCAGTAAATCAACGGAGATGCGAGCTTCACCTAGTTCAATTCGGCTTAAGTAAGCAACTGATCGACCGGTAAGTTCACTTAGTTGTTTGAGGGTGAGTTGCCGGGCTTTTCTGACTGCACGAATCTCATCGCCAACAGTTAGTTCTTTTTCGCTGGTTTTATTGGGTGAAGAAGGATGCTTGAGTTTTTTGATCATTCTAGTCTGGGTCGGCTTTTTCCAAGGCCAGCCACTCTTCGTTGTTGGTGCCGAACGGGTTCATCGCGTTATCTCGATAAGCTTTACGCTCACGTAATCGCGCATACCAGGCTTCGATATTCGGTAAAGAAGGTCGTTCAACGGGAAGTGTGTAATATTTGAACATCATCGAACCTAAAGGGATGTCACCCATGGTCAAAAAGTCTCCAGTTAAATAATCTTCACCTTCAAGTTGTTGTTCAACAATCTGTAATAATTCACCAGTTGCTTGGGCCGATTGGGCAATTTTGTCTGCATCCTGCTGCTCTTTAGGAGTACGTATCAGGCTCCAAAAGATCGGAAAAAAAGAGCCCATAAATCGGCTGTTAGTCCATTCCATCCACTGGTCTGCTAAAGCAACTTTCTGTGGGTCATCGGGCCATAATGTGCTTTTACCATATTGCCGACAAAGATAACGAATAACAGCGTAGGATTCCCATAGAATGAAACCGTTATCGTCGATGGTGGGTACTAGACGATTAGGATTCATTTTGCCGTATTCTTCTGTGTCAAGACCGCCAAACGATCCACCTACATTATGACGCTTGTATTCAAGACCAAGTTCATCCACCGTCCACATTAATTGGATGACTTGGTTTGAGTTTTTTCTACCGTAAATTTGTAACATGGTATTTCCTTAGATGAATTGTGGCATCACGTGCTCGGAAAATTTGTCCATACTGGAGATAATCTTTTCAAAGGGTACACCTGGGAATTGTTGTAGTAACATGATGTGATTGACATTGACGTCATCTCGATAGTCTTGCATTTTTTCTGCTACGTAATCAGCAGTACCTACCCAGATAATATTTCTGGACATCAAGAAATCAAACCAGTCTGATTCAGCATCGACACAGCTAAGTTCTTCACCTTTATTAAGATAGGCTTTTTTCATCCATTCTCCGCTGGGCCGGGTCCCGCTTAACAGTTCATAGTATTTATTAATTGAAGGGCGGATCGTTGCGGCAGCTTCTTCCATGGTATCGGCAACATAGATGACCACACACATTCCCAGATTGTCACCTAGCTTCAAATCATTGCTACCAGCTTTCACAGCCGCTTTGTGATAAGCCTCCCAACAGGCTCGTATATTTCCTTTAGGACTGGACATGGCGATCAAGTTATAACCACTTGTGCCGGCAAAATCATAAGTGAATGGTGCGTTTGACATCAACCACACTGGCGGATGCGGTTGTTGGCAAGGGCGTGGATGGATATACATGCCGATATATTCTCCGTCTTCTGCGTGATAGCGTTTATCGTGTGGGAGAAACATTCGGTTAGTTTCATGCCAGCCCGGTACTGGAAATATGTAGAACTCGCCTTTATAACTGAAAGGGTCTTCGGTCCAGGCTTTAATAACGATATCCAGGCATTCACGGAACAGTGAATAGCATTTCTTATCATCACGGCGGTCTGCATTAAGATTGAACTGAATAGTACTGCGTTCATTAATGCCTTTTGCACAGCCAAAATCGACCCGTCCTTCAGTCAAGTTGTCGAGTAGAGCGACGTCTTCAGCGACACGTAAAGGATGCCAGTCGGGTAATACAATTGGTGCTTGTCCGACTCTAATTTTCTTTGAATGAGCAGCCAGGTCGGCACACATCAATACTGGATTTGGTGTGGCATTGAGATAACCATTATGAGCAAAATGATGTTCGGTTAACCAAACCGTGGTGAATCCAGCGTCCTCCGCAAGCTGGGTTTGTTGGCGCATCATTGAGGCGGTTCGAGTCCATGGAATATTTTCACCAGGATTAAAAAAAGGAACAAAATCGAATCGCATAATGCCTCCAGAAACTAGATCAAGATGAATAACTTAAATGAATTCTAATTTTAGTTGAATTTTGATTAAAAATTCAACTAAACAATGCTAAAGTATTATGTGCTTAGATTTAACTGAAGTAGGCTACTCCCTTGGCCTTTTAATAAATAAGGCCAGTGTGACAATGAAAATCACTACGGCAGCCATCCAAAAATATCCTCCCAACATTTGCTTGATATTATTTCGCTCAAGCAAAAAATAAACTAAAAAAGTCAGCCAGAGAGTTTGTGCAATTAGATGAAGAATTTTCATGATCTTATCGGTTATGAATTAGTAAGGATTAGATCCATTGATTTCTGGAAGAAAACGCTGTCATCTTCCGCCAAACGTTCCAGCTCATCAAAATGATCCATATCAGGTACATCATAACGTTCCATCTGCCGTTTATCTGTCTGAAACTTATAGGCATAACTGTCTGATTGCCTGAAAAACTCCGGGGTTTCAGCACCGCCGACAACGACTAGCTGGGGGGCGTTGGTCACTGGAGGTATGAATATGGGGCTTACAGAGATTGCTTCTTCGATATCCATTTGCGGGCCTTCATTCAAAGAAGTATGAACCAGTGGTTCAAGTTCAAATAAACCAGAAATCGGGATACCGCCACGTACCAGATCAGCCGGTAAAGAACTGTCGAGGTCAGGCCAATTTGTTGCCATCATCATTGCTGTTAAATGGCCACCAGCTGAATGGCCCATTACAAATAACTTATCACGTGAGAAACCCAACCCTTTCGCATTGTGCCAACACCAGGCAACGCATTTGCTAATTTGTCCAGGCATCCGTCCCATGCGAACAGATGGAGTGAGGTTGTAATTTAACACAGCAACGGAAACACCGTGTTTAATAAAAGCTTCCGAAACGAAGCTGTACATATTCTTGTCACCGCGTTGCCAATAGCCTCCATGTATATACACAACCACTGGCCCATTGCTGTCGCCACCACTAAAAAAATCAACTTTCTCACGTTCGCCATCACCGTAGGCCAAATTCATTCTGGCTCCAGAAGCTTCACAGTGTGCCGCACTACGGGCAATCCACCGCTCAACTACTTTAGGAAAGTCGGGTCCTCTTCTGGCAATCAAGTTGTATTGCGTTTCAAGTATCTGTGCATCCATACCCTTGTAGAGAATCATGAAACAATCTCCGTATGATCGATATTTATCTGTCACAACTTTAACATTAACCCAATTGATATACAGGGGATTTAAGCTCGTGACTAATCAAATAATAAAAAGCGTAATTTGTCTAAGTCATGATAAAAATTTAAACATTGCCGACAAATGATTGAACATATACCTTGGCAAAAAATTAAAATACTGTAATTTTCCAACTAAAATCAAGCACATATAACGTTTTGAATTGATCTTTTCTGGACAATATATAACCCTTAATTCCCTGTTAAACCGACAAAAAGCAGGAATTTTCTGGAATTTATCGAATTCAAATCCAACAGCAAGGTTAAGTCATAAATAATGTTATCTGACGGGTGGTTTTATGGGCAAGTTATTGTCTTTGGGGCCCCATCCTGCAAATTGAGTCATACAGCCTCATCGGCAGGCTACCACCCGCCCAATTTATCATTGATGTTGGTCTGCGTTATTCCAGTTGGCAGGCGGCATGATAAATCCAGTCCAGCCTGAATGCGGTCTTGGCAAAATACAGTTTCAATCGTCGGCCCGTTTGCACTAACCGGGCACAAGATCGAATCAGATAACGGATAATGGGCCGAATACCATGTTGACGGGCGATATCGGGTAACAGTTGATATTGCACCGCCCGCAGCAGCAACTGGGCGATCTGGCCACAGGCGTAAAAGACCTGATTGGCGATAAAGGATCGGCATGGCGGATGATGTAAATCCAGATCCGTCAGCGGGCCTTTAAAGGCGTTTTCCTGGCCCTGTTTGCCGCGATGCCGTTTGACGAGTTCTTTTAGCGGTAAATCGCCCCGTGACACCAGGATGACCGTATAGATCGGCACCAGTAATTGTTGTTTGTTTTCTTCCATCCGGCGAATGACCACATAAGTTTGCTCAGCGGTCCAATTCGTTGGTTGATAATAGGCAAAAATCGCTGATTCTTCCATACCAATGTCCGCCCAACACGTATCGGCTAAGCCTTCCAACTGCTCCAGGATAGGCGTTTTCTTTCGGGTATCCGTGACCGAGATGGAATAGTCCCAGCCCTTGGCCTGGCAATACTCAATCAGTTGGCCGTTGTAATAGCTGTTATCGACCCGTAGCCAGACCTGATCGGTATCCGCAAGCAACGGCGACACATCCTGATCCAATTGACCGCGCCAATCGCCGGTGACCGTACTGCCGCCAGGATGTAACCGGCCACTGACCCAGGCACTGCCGATAAATACCCCATGCAACCAGTATTGGTCCTCACCGGTAAACCCCCAATTGGCCTGTTCAAATAACCGGCCCGTGACCTCAATCGCACTGCCGTCCATAAAGACGGGAATATAACCGTCCTGTTCGCGGTGATGAGCGATGACCGGTGCAATGATAGACGGCGTGAGGGTGCGAATAATGGTATATAACTGATCCAGTCCATCCGGCGTGCAGCGCGATAAATATTCGCCCAACCGCCGTGAATCAGGGACTTGGGTTAAGCCTAATAGCTGTTGCGCGACCCGATCCGCTTTCAAGGCATCCACATCCGACAAACACCCATTGCCCGTGCAAAACGAATAAATCAGGCTCAGTAACATCTGTGCATCATTGCACCCGCGATTGCGCTGCTTGACCTTAATCCTCGTATCCAGTAACTCTGGCACCTTCATGTGCTTGGCTTGTTGACCGATAAACACCAATCCGGCGTTGCTCGTTAGCCGTTCATCGGTGAAATCAATATCAATTTTAGGAGCGGATTGAGGTATCATTATCTTGCACCTGCCAGGTGAGTTGTATTGCAACAGGGATTATCCCTGAAACCCTTGGCCGGTGCAGCTTTTAACCCTTTTATAGGATTCTTATCCGGGAATCAGGGTATATAACCATGAGTGATATATTGCCTGCTGAATTTTTTACAGTAGAACTACTTTCAATTATAGCAACTGGGAAATTCATTTTCAGTTTTGATAAATATTCATCATCTTGAAAACAAATTTTGTCAACTACTAATCACGTTACGAATGTAACAATCATTTTCTATATTATTCACACGAGGATTAACAAATGAAATTTAAAAGTGTATTTGCCGGTGCAGTGCTCAGCGCTAGCATGGGTATGTCAGCGGTAGCAACGGCTGCAGATATTGTTATTGGAGTGCCGAACTGGCCATCAGTGGCTGCAACAGCAAATGTCTTAAAAGTTGCGATCGAACAGAACCTTGGGCTGGAAGTCGAGTTGCAAAATGGTACTAACCCTATCGTTTTTGAGGCAATGGATTCTGGTGCCATGCATGCTCATCCTGAAGTTTGGATGCCAAATCAACAAAATCTTCATGATACTTTTGTTCAAGATAAGGGCACTGTTGTGATGAACTCTAATGGTGTTTCAGCGTTTCAAGGAATGTGTGTACCCAAAGCGTTTGCTGAAGCTAATGGAATTACATCAATTGACGATTTAACTAATCCGGATGTGGCAGCTTTGTTTGACAGTAACGGCGATGGTAAAGGTGAAATCTGGATTGGAGCGCCGGGTTGGGCTTCAACAAATATTGAAAAGATTCGTGCTAAATCTTATGGCTACGATCAAACCTTTGAACTAACTGAAAGTGATGAAACTCTCGCCTATGCAGATTTAGACAATGCGATTAAAGCGAATAAACCTTGGGTTGGGTTTTGTTACACGCCGCATTACGTATTTGTCTTGCATGATATGCAGGTATTAGAGGAACCAGCTTATGATGCTTCTAAATGGAATGTCATCCAACCTACAGATGACCCAGCATGGTTGGAAAAATCTGACGCAGGAGTAGCTTGGGATACAGCTTATTTACACCTTCATTATGCCAAGGCTTTGGAAGAGTCAAACCCAGAAGTGGCAACATTGTTTCGTAACATGAAGCTTGATACGGATACTGTATCTGAATTCACTTACGCACTAGTTGTCGATAAAAAGGATGCTGCTGAATATGCAGCAGAATGGGTAGCGGCTAACGAAGATCAAGTGCTTGGTTGGTTAAGCGAATAATCTAAGATACAAATGCCGCCTTACAGGCGGCATTTTTTTATGTTCATTGCGAGGTAGCTGATGACAGAATCAGTCGTCAAGATAGAGGGTGTCTGGAAAGTTTTTGGAGAACGCGCAGACGAATCAATAGCAGCAGTTAAGAACGAGGGCATTGGTAAGCCCGAAGTCTTAGAGCGGTTTGGCTGTGTAATCGGTGTCCAAGATGCCAGTTTTGAAGTCCCCCGTGGCGAGATTTTTTGTATCATGGGTTTATCTGGTTCGGGTAAGTCCACATTAGTTCGTCATATCAATCGATTAATTGAGCCATCGGCCGGTTATATTGAAGTCCTAGGTCAGGACGTTTCAAAACTCAACAGCAGTGCGCTTCGAGAAATGCGTGCTAATCATATTGGTATGGTTTTCCAGCATATGGCTTTAATGCCACATCGCTCCGTTCGTGACAATGTTGCTTATCCATTAGAAATTCGTGGCGTTTCCAAATCCAAACGGTGGGCTGTTTCTGATCATGCCTTAAGACTGGTAGACCTCGTCGGTTATGAAGATCGCCTGCCAAAAGAGTTATCTGGAGGGATGCAGCAGCGTGTTGGTATCGCCAGAGCGTTAGCTTCAGACCCAGAGGTGTTGTTGATGGATGAGCCATTTTCAGCGCTTGATCCATTGATTCGAATGCAGCTTCAAGATCAATTCAAGGCGCTGGTGGCCGAATTAAAAAAGACCACTTTATTTATTACTCATGATTTGGATGAGGCGATAAGAATCGGGCATCGTATAGCCATCATGAAAGACGGTGTAATAGTACAAATTGGTACGCCAGAAGAAATTGTCATGAATCCAGCCGATGATTATGTCCGTGATTTTGTTCAAGGTATTTCCAAACTTAAATTAGTTAAGGCGCATTCAATTCTCGAGCCATTGGATAGCTATGATGGTGATCTCGAGGGTGCACCTCGGGCAGATGAAGAAGCTGATCTAGATCAACTAATTGACCATGCAGTCAATACAGATAAACCTGTTGTCATTACCTCGAATGGCGAACCGATAGGTGTAGTGACCAAACCCAGGTTATTGCGAGGAATTCAAGGAGGTAAAGAATAATGGCACAACCAAATGAAAATGTGAGCGTTATCGCTGCATCGGATATTGAAGTTGATCACGAGGCACTCGACGCATCAATAAAAGAATTTGCTGTCGAAAACAGTGATTATTATTCCAAGAGTTTCCACAAGATTCATGCCTCCAGTGGACTACTTCCGAATACATTTAACTTTTTTGCCGCACTGCTAGGTCCAGTCTGGGCAGCTTCACGTGCTGTTTGGGGAATGTTCTGGGGATTCTTGATTCTGGAAATGATCGCTTGGGTACAGATCGGCAGAGGTTGGTGGGGCGATCCAGGCGCTGAGTTTTTTGATCGTGCAGCTAAACAACGAGAGCGAGCGGCAGAATTTCTTGAGCGTGCTGAGGCTGCACGACTGGAAGGTTCGGATCCAGAACGTTTTGAAAAATTAGCTGAAAATATCTCTAATGCTGCAGAAAAAAGTGAATCACTGGCTGTTGCTGCAAACGCTGAAGCAACGCAAATTCTAGTTTTTGGAGTGTTGCTGTTATTGTTTTTTAAGCTGGTGCAAGGATTTTATGCAAATGTAGTTTACGAAAAGCAGTATTCACGTTGGCGTATTGATAACAAGCTTGTGGAAAGCGGTCGCAAGATGAAAAATATTATTCTTGGCATTGTCCTGGTTTTACTGATTGCGCCATTAACAATTTACAAATTTACGGTCGATAGTCCACTCGAGGTGCTAAATGCTTTTCCAGAAAAGCAAATTTCACAGGCTATTTTAGAGAAGGAAAACGAAACATTCTTTACAGTAATTGCGGGTTGGTTGGAAACTAAAATAGATAATGCTGCCGTTGCAGGAGCTGGGGCATTTGACAGTATCACCGCTGGTGTCAGATCCATTTTAGATGCTTTAAGTTTAGCCTTAATCGGCACACCCTGGCCGGTTGTTATGATAGTGATTTGTGTGGTTGCCTGGCGTGCTGCTGGTCCCAGAGTGGCCATCTTTACAGCAGCATCACTGGCTTATATTGCCTTTTTAGGCTATTGGGAAATTGCCATGGAAACTGTAGCATTAGTCGGTGCTGCGGTGTTGATCTGCGTGGTCATCGGTATTCCACTTGGAATCTGGTTTGGAAAGTCCAGGCGAGCCTACAATGCAGCTGAACCGGTGTTGGATTTAATGCAGACATTGCCTGCCTTTGTTTATTTGATTCCGATAATCGCTTTTTTTGGGACCGGGAATCCACCCGGTATTTTAGCTACTATTATCTTTGGTATGCCACCGGTGATTCGACTTACAGCATTAGGCGTTCGCGGAGTCCCGGATTCGATCAAAGAAGCAGCAGAGGCCTTTGGTGCATCACGTTTTCAATTGTTGAAAGATGTTGAAGTACCACTGGCACTGCCGTCAATCATGACGGGCGTCAATCAAACAATTTTAATGTGCTTATCTATGGTGGTCATCATCTCTCTAATCGGGGGCGGTGGCTTAGGTAAAGTGATATTAGAGGCTTTGCAATATGCAGCTAAAGGTCCGGGATTGTTAGGCGGATTTGCCATACTATTTTGTGCCATGGTGATTGATAGAATTGTCCAGGGTGCATTTAGGCGTGATGATGACAAATAGAATTCGCAGCAGAGGATAAGAGATATGAGTGTTAGACGAGATGAATTACTGGCCTTAACAGATAAATTTGTTGATGCATTTAATCGCATGGATCTCGATGATGTAGTTGCAGCATTTGCCGAAGACGGAGTTTATGAGGATTCCACCGGTGGAAGACATGTTGGACACGAAGCAATAAGGGCGGCCTTTACGCCACTTGTCGGAGGCGCGAAAGGCAAAATTCATTTTGAGGGAGAGGATACTTTTGTAGAAGTTGAAAACGGCAAAGTATTAACGAGTTGGCGCTTGAGTATGGATAATGGAAATAATGTGGCTACAGTCAGAGGAATTGATGTATTGCATTTTCGAGGCGACAAATTAACCAAGAAAATGGCTTATATGAAAGTGGACAAGCCACATATAGAACCTAAGTCATAGAGTGACCAACTACAAACTAGGGCCATAAACTACTTTCCGCAAACCGGGCAGGGTTTGCTGGAAGAAGAATCACCTTTAGATTCTGATTTGTGCTCAATTAATGATTCCTTGAGTTCTGCAAACTTTTCTTCGGTAAGGCCTAATTCTTTTCTGAGGTTGTCCAGGTATTTTTCCTCGTCTTCATCAATAACGTCATTAGACAATGCTTCTGAGAGTTCTTTGGTCATCTTTTCCCGGCTGCGATGTAAGTTGTCTGAAAAACCTGAAGCTAAAATACCCGTTGGTAGAGCCACTAAACCTACACCAGCGACCATAATGACAGCTGCAAAGATTTTACCGAAAGTGGTTATTGGGTAAGCATCACCATAACCAACTGTGGTCAGTGTGACAATCGACCACCACATTGATTGAGGGATTGAGCCATAATATTCAGGCTGATGATCTTTCTCGACCAAATAAATACCACTGGCAGCAATAATCATAATGACGATCATGATAAAAATAGCAGCGGCAAAACTGCTGATCTCCTCGCGAAGGACCTTGAGCAATGTTGTCATTGCTTCTGAATAGCGAGTGAGTTTAAAGATGCGCAATAGCCTTAAAACTCGCAGGAATCGCAGGTCAATATTAAACAAGAAGGCAAGGTAAAAAGGTGCAATTGCAACTAAATCGATGATCGCCATCGGTGTAAAAGTATATTTCAGTCTTGAAATAGAATGACTGGTATCCTTTTGATATTCGGGTGCTTCAACACAAGACCAGAAGCGTAAAACATATTCTATAGTAAATACAAAGACTGAGAAGATTTCCAACCAATAAAGCTCGACAGAGTATTTGGCTTGGAAAGTTTCTACCGTTTCCATGATTACTGCAACCACGTTAACAGCAATCAAAGCCATTAAAAACCAATCGATCAACTTGCCGGTTAAGTCGTCACTGCCAGTATCCAGTAATTGATATGTTTTCTGGCGAAGCGTCAGCGGCGCTATTTGTTTTTTATCTTCCTGCGTGTTCATGACAAGATTGTAACCTGGTGAATTATTTGAAATTAATAGCAATTCGTTCTATTAAAGTCAAATTTACAGGTCGGTGTCTTAATTAGATAAGCTTTTAACTTCTAGATGCTTGCTTTTGCCGGCGTCGATTAAGAAATTCTTGATGAGATTCGGCTGTGCCATCGTGAAAATTACCGGTCCATTGATCCATTGGCACTTCCAGTCCACCGTAGTTGCATTCAAAGTAACGGTGATGCAATTGATGATGAAAGGTGCCAAGTGGCAAGATTAGTTTACCTTTGTAAGTAATACCCTGATAACCAGTATGAGTTGTGGCTGCTGACAATGTGAAATACATAAGATGAAAGGTAATCAACAATGGATGGGCAGGAACGATAAAATGAATCAGCACGGTGCTGAGATAAATTAAATGCTCAACCGGGTGCATCGACAGACCTGACCAAGGCCCAACGTTGGTATTACGATGATGAAGGCGATGCACTCGTTCGTACATCGGAGAAAAGTGAATGAGGCGGTGAATCAAGAAGAAGTGGAAAGTTTCCCACATTGGCAATACAAAGATGAGTAGCGCTAGCCAGGGTAAATGTTCTGGCAGCGATAACAAGGGAGCGTAACTGTTAGCTATTGCCCACATCATCAACACTTCATACGCCGTCCAGATTGTTACGCCACTACATAAGGTCCAGAATATGTTATCCAGCACTTGTGAGTTGAAAGTAAATTTACGGTGGTCTGTCGGAAATGGCCGAGTGTCATAACGTCGCTCATCACCTTGTCGTTGCCAAATATAAAAATATAAATGTAGCCCTCCGGCTACTAGAATCATCAGCGCGAAGTTGCGAAAATATAGTTGTGCTATCCAATCAAGTGAAAGTGTTTTTGTTTGTTCTAAGCTGGGATGAAAATAGCGCCAGGAGACAATCGCAATGAGCAGGATAATCAAGCGCTCGGACAACGGTAACCAGGCCTTAAGTATCCATTTAATTATGGCCGTGAAATCCATAGGCCAGCGAAAATAAGGCGATACTCCCAGAGGAAGCGACGGAGTATAGTGCCAAGTTTTTATGTTATTTCGTTTATCGCCTTGTGGTTTTTCCATTTGCTGGTGATGAATATCAACTGACCTAAGTAATTATAAGCGAGTTTCAGCTATGGCATCATTCTAGTCATGAGCAAATTTCATCAGTTTTAATTATGCACCCGATTTAATCGCAGAAAACTTCAGTTTTTATAATTTCGAATCCTTTTATCTCAAATATTTTAAATCCGCCTTCAGGTTTATGAACACGTGTGATCAATTTTCCATCGTCGTCACGAAAAACCGCATGAACGGTATGTATAGCCCGATAGCAATGTGATCCATCTGGATAGATATATTTAATCATTATTTAGCTCCGTAAGGTTTTAATTGAACTTAGAAAAAGCCAAGCTTATACTTTTAAATAATTAAACAAATCGATAATCATCGAAGTATGGATGTAGCAAAACAGGTAGCGCAGGTGACAGCAGCTATAGCATCACCATCCAGAGTTAGAATGCTAGAAGCCTTAGCTGATGGGGTTGCGCGGTCAGCTATTGATCTTGCAGCAATAGCACAGGTTCAACCTAACACAGCATCAACTCATCTGCGAGCGCTAAGCAATGCTAATTTGATCAAAGTAAAGCAACAAGGTAAATATCGTTATTTCCAAATCAAAGATAAGACAGTCAGTGATTTATTCGAAATCATGGGAGAGCAAATTGCTGTAGAAGATCAGCAGAATAGAGTGCCCATGTCTGAAATGGCATTCGCAAGAACTTGTTATGATCATCTTGCAGGATGGCTAGGTGTTCGAATTACAGCTCATCTAAAACAACAAAACTTTATAGTTGAAATTAATAATTCATTTGAAGCAACTGAACAGGGCAAGAACTTCCTCGGATCACTGGGTGTAGATATTAATCGTGCACGCGCAGCCAAACGAATATTTGCACGTAGTTGCAGAGACTGGACTGAAAACGATTCGCATATTGGAGGAGCTTTAGGTGCAGAAATTTATAACTGTTTCAAACTACAGGGGTGGATAGTGAGAAATACGGATTATCGGGAAGTTTTTGTAACAAATCAGGGAAAAAAACTTTTTAATCGTTATTTCCAAATCAATATTTAGCTTTAGCGTACGTTTCGTTGCTTAGATTTAAACCTGTTATTTAAACAATAGTATTGAACTTTCCTGATTACAAAAGATCTTGCAACTAATACTAAATTCAGCAGGGATAGTTTACTGAATTGACAAAACAGTTAGGTCTTTTCAAGAGATATTGTTCTGCCGTTTTGCTGCGATTAAAGTGTTGTTCAATAAACAAGCAATGGTCATTGGACCAACACCACCAGGAACAGGAGTAATCGCGCCGGATACAGGTTCAGCTGTTGAAAATTCAACATCGCCAACCAGTTTATTTTTACCTTCATCTGTTGTGATGCGATTGATACCGACATCAATAACAGTAGCTCCAGGTTTAACCCAATCTCCCTTAATCATTTCCGCACGGCCTACGGCAGCGACTAAGATATCAGCACTGCGGCAAACGTCAGGTAAATCTTTAGTACGCGAATGGGCAACAGTTACTGTACAGTTCTCATTAAGCAATAGTTGTACCATGGGCTTGCCGACGATGTTTGATCGCCCAACAACGACTGCATTCAGTCCGGTTAAATCACCTAATTGATCTTTAAGCATCATGATACAGCCGGAGGGTGTGCAGGGGACTAGTGAATCTTCACCGATACTTAATCGCCCAACATTAAGGATGTGAAACCCATCAACATCTTTTTCGACATTAATGGCATTAATCACTTCTTTGTCATCTAAGTGAGGAGGTAAGGGTAGCTGTACTAAAATACCATTAACACTGTCGTCATTATTCAATTGGTCGACTAAGGCCAGTAAATCTTCGCGAGAGGTATTAGCATCCAGACGATGCTCATAGGAATTCATGCCAACTTCTTCGGTTTGTTTGGCTTTGTTGCGAACATAAACTTGGCTAGCTGGATCTTCACCGACAAGTACAACGGCTAATCCTGGAGTTAATCCATTTTGATCTTTTAGCTCACTAACATCGGCTGCAATTTTTTCTCTTAAACTTTGAGCAAAAGCTTTTCCATCGATAATGCTGGCCATGAATTCTCCGTGGTGTCTGAATTTTGCGCTGATTATAACGATATGAAAAGGTTTTGTTTAGCTAATGGCGACTCGTATTTTTAAAACTAGGCTTGACAAATGCAATTAATATAATAATATAAAGATATCTTTATATTATTTCAGGAGACATAAAATGAGTTACTACAACAATCACAACAAAAATATAAAATACTCTTTTGAATTTTTTCCAACCACTCAAAGAGAAGATGAAAATGAATTCTGGCGAGTTGTTGGTAATCTTGAACCATTCGATCCAGAATTTTTCTCTGTAACCTACGGAGCTTTGGGAAGTGCCCGTAAGAAAAGTCTTGAAACTGTTTACGAACTTCATGCTCATGCTCATACTCAGATAGCAGCTCATTTAACTGTTGTAGATGCCACAAAAAGTGAAACAGATTTTATTTTGGAATCACTCTGGAATCATGGTATCCGCCACATAGTCGCCATAACCGGGGATGCGAGGAGAAAATATTCCCTTAAAGGTTATCAAAATTCACTTGAATTGGTTGAAGCGATCAAAAATGTTGGTGATTTTGAAGTCAGTGTGGCAGCCTATCCTGAAATTCACCCCAAGGCCGAATCCGCTCAATCTGATCTTGATGTTTTAAAAGCTAAATTCGATGCTGGTGCTGACCGTGCTATTACCCAGTATTTTTTCGAAGTGGAAACATTTTTGCGTTTTCGTGATCGGCTGGCAAAAGCAGGGATAAACAAACCAGTTGTACCCGGAATTCTACCGATTCACGATTTCTTTAAGGTTAAAAGATTTAGTCAGCGTTGCGGCGCAACCATTCCTGATTACTATTCATTGCACTTCTCCGGTATGGAGGGTAATGTTGCCGCACAGCATCAATTAGCCCTAGATTTAGCTTTAGAATTGTGCGAAAAATTGATTGACGAAGGCGTTGATCAACTGCATTTTTACACCTTAAATCGTTCTGATTTAGTGTTAGAAATCGTCAAGCAATTGAACTATCAATTCAGTCAGGAAAATTACTTTCAAAATGTGGCTTAAAGCCTTGTAGATATTGGCTTATAAACGGGTTTTGTGTCGCGTTTAAATAATGTGAAGTCGCACTAACGGCAGTATAGAAATCACGCAAAACCTACAGTAAACTCTGGATATCAATTTAATCAGAGGACTACACATGGCTGATACAGAACCGATGGACGATATTGATCTGTCTGCATTGTCAGATGAAGAACTGACCGAGCAAATGCATGACGATCTGTATGACGGTTTAAAAGAAGAAATCGAAGAAGGCACTAATATCCTCTTAGAAAGGGGGTGGTCACCTTCTAGAGTCCTCAATGATGCGCTAGTTGAAGGTATGAGAATCGTTGGTATCGATTTCCGAGATGGCATCTTATTTGTTCCCGAAGTATTGATGGCAGCTAATGCTATGAAAGGAGGCATGGAAATTCTTAGGCCATTACTTGCTGAAACTGGTGCTGAGACAATCGGTAAAATGGTTATCGGTACAGTAAAAGGTGATATTCACGACATCGGTAAAAACCTGGTTTCCATGATGATGGAAGGAGCTGGTTTTGAGGTATTCGATATCGGTATCAACAACCCGGTCGAAAATTATTTGGAAGCCATGGAAGAACATAATCCCAATATTCTTGGTATGTCAGCATTGTTAACGACAACCATGCCTTACATGAAAGTTGTCATTGATACCATGGTAGAACAAGGTATTCGTGATGATTACATTGTGTTAGTTGGCGGTGCGCCCTTAAACGAAGAATTTGGCCAGGCAATTGGTGCTAATGCATATTGTCGTGACGCGGCGGTGGCAGTGGAAACGGCCAAACAACTGGTAGCAGAAAGCCGTGCCAAGGCCGGCTAAGCAGCCTGATTCACAAAAAGCTAGCGATGCTCAGGAGCGCGCCAAAGTTTTAGTACTAGCCTGTGGTGCCCTTGCCAAGGAAATTCTTGAACTAAACGAAGCCAACCAATGGGATGCTTTCGATCTGCATTGCATCCCAGCTAAATATCATAATTATCCAGATAAGATACCTGGTTTGGTTCGTGAAGAGCTAGCTCGTTATAAGCCCTTATACGAAAAAATTTTTATTGGATTTGGTGACTGCGGTACCGGTGGTTTGTTGGATAAATTATTGGAAGAAGAGGGCGTGGAGCGTTTACCCGGAGCGCACTGTTATGCTTTTTTTGCCGGACTCAAAGAATTTGATGCCATTCAGGAAGAGGAATTGGGATCGTTTTACTTCACAGACTTTTTTGTACGGCATTTTGAAGCGTTAATGATTAAACCTTACGGCCTTGATAATCCGATGCTTAAAGAAATGATGTTCAGTAACTATAAACGCATTGTTTATTTGGCCCAGAATCCAACTACCGAATTACAGGAACAAGCCAAAAAACATGCTGAGTTTCTGGGGTTGGAATATGTTTACAAATACACCGGTTACGGTGAACTTAAAACCAGTTTAACGCAATTAGTAGAGGTAGCTTGAATGCCAAAATTAACCATCGTCTATTGGCGCGATATACCTGCGCAAGTGATTGCCAAGCAAGGCAGAACCAGTGCCAAACGCGTCTTGGATGTGCGATTTGAGAAAGCCATTGACCGTGCTGCAATGCGGGCTAGGAAAATCGATACCAACGCCTATTTGGAAGATTGGCGCCGTGAGTCCGTGCCTTGTGGTGATGATTTAGAAGCCGAGGCAAAAGTAGTTGCCGAACGTTTAGAAGCTGAATTTCCTGATGACAGGCTAGAGCAAATTATTCGCAATAAAGGCATTATAGCGTCAGAGGAAAGTTAAATTTCGTCGTATTTAGGAAAGCGTGATTTTGCGAAAAACGCAAACTACGCGCCCTACACACAGTTAACAATAGAGCATTGAAATGAAGCAGCAAATTGTGGACTTTATGTCCGATTTCACCATTGAAACCACACCTGGTTCAGCGGCGAAAATTCCTGATTATCGGGAACATTTACGCCCTGGTTGTGCGATTGCTGTGACATTTTTACCTGGTTCTGACTATCGAGACACAATCAGCACGGCTAAACGCTTACGCGGTGAAGGCTTTGAGCCCGTTCCACACATTGTTGGCCGATCTGTTCCCAGCGAGCAAGATTTAACTACATTTTTGGATGCTGTAACCAGTGAGGCCGGTGTTGATCACATCGTTGCATTAGCTGGTGCTGTGGACAGGCCATTAGGCCCTTACGACAGTTCCATGGCCTTAATGGATACGGGTCTATTTGATAAATTCGGCATCAAAAAAATAGGCGTAGCTGGCCACCCGGAAGGGAATCCCGATATTCCTGATAGCATGCTCAAACAAGCATTGGAGTTTAAAAATAATTATGCTGATAAATCTGATGCGGATTTATATATTGTGACCCAGTTTGTATTTGAAGCTGAGCCGATTATAAAATGGGACAAGGCTATTCAAGCTGCTGGTAATAAATTGCCTGTACACATTGGAGTTCCCGGTTTAGCCAGTTTAAAAGCATTGATTGGTCACGCTAAAGCCTGCGGTATCGGTGCTTCAATGAAATTTTTAACCAAGCAAGCGCGCAACGTTGCTAAACTATTGACGGTTCAATCTCCTGATAAATTAATTATCGACTTAGCTAAATATAAAGCTGAAGATCCAGATTGCGGCATTAAAAAAGTCCACATGTATCCTTTAGGTGGCATGAGACGTAGCGCGGCATATAGTTATGCATTGGCCGACGGTGCCTTTGATCTAGATAGAAAAGGTACCGGTTTTAACTTGCATAACCCCATCGACTAACTTAAGAGGATTTATAATGACTGATACCATCATCAGTTCCGCCACCAAGGAAATCGCAATCGGTTTTGAACGGCCTTTTTGCGTCATCGGTGAGCGCATCAACCCAACTGGCCGCAAGATTCTGGCCGAGGAAATGAAAAACGGCGATTATTCACGTGTTGAAGCTGATGCCAAAGCCCAGGTGGCTGCCGGCGCGCACATGTTAGACGTCAATGCTGGTATTCCGTTGGCCGACGAGCCGCGAATTCTGGCTGAATGTATTCAATTGGTTCAATCGATTACCGATCTTCCTTTAGCCATCGACTCATCAATTGTTGCCGCTCTGGAGTCAGGATTATCTGTTTACCAAGGTAAACCATTAGTTAACTCAGTGACAGGTGAGGAAGAACGATTGGAAGAAGTTCTACCTCTAGTCAAAAAATACGATGCTGCTGTAGTCGCAATCTCAAATGATGAAACAGGTATTTCTGAAGACCCGGATGTGCGTTTCGATGTTGCTAAAAAGATTGTTGAACGTGCAGCGGATCATGGCATTCACTACAGCAATATCGTGGTAGACCCTTTAGTGATGCCTGTAGGAGCAATCAATACCGCGGGTTTACAAGTCCAAAAGTTATTGCATCGTTTACGCACTGAGTTGAAAGTGAACACGACTTGTGGCGCTTCGAATTTTAGTTTTGGATTACCAAACCGCCGCGGTATGAACGGAGCCTTTTTGACCATGGCAGCCTGTGCTGGCATGACTTCAGCCATCATGAATCCACTGCATGAGGAAGACATGACGGCTATTCTGGGTGCTGATGTAATTCTCGGTCATGATCCAGATTGTTTGCGTTGGATTAAGCGTTACCGTGAACCTGCAGCCGGTCAAACTGCTGATAATGCTGCAGGTGCTGGTGGTGGTCGCCGCAGTGGTCGTCGACGCGCCAGGGGCAATGCCTGATTCATTAAGTGAAACAACCACAAGGGCAACAGGTAGTTGCCTTTGTGGCAATGTAACTTATAGGGTAACTGGCGAGCTCAGAGATATAAAAGCCTGTCATTGCAGTCAGTGTAGAAAAACCAGTGGTAACTACGTCGTAGCTTCAGCCGCTGCGGATACAGATTTGATTATCGACGATCAGGGATCCTTAACCTGGTTCCAATCCTCAGAACAGGCAAAAAGAGGTTTTTGTAAGCGTTGCGGTGGCAATCTGTTCTGGAAACATCAAGCTAAAGATTACACCAGCATTATGTCTGGAACTTTGGATTTACCGACCTATTTAAAAATCGCCAGCCATATTTACGTTGCCGATGCCAGCGACTATCATACGTTCCATGAAAACGATATCACCTATGAGAAGGAAGACTAATGTCTGCAGCGCATGAAGCTTTAATTGTTTTTACCCCTTCGGGTAAACGTGGGCATTTCCCCAAAGGCACTACCGTGCTAGATGCGGCGCGAGACTTGGGCGTCGATTTAGATTCAGTCTGTGGTGGGCATGGCCTATGCGGTCGCTGTCAAGTCGTACAAAGTGTAGGTAGTTTCCCCAAGCATGGCATTGAATCAGAAGCTGATCATTTGTCAGATTTTACCGATACAGAAGAAGATTATGTGGACGTTTATGGGGACATGGGAGATGGACGCAGACTAGGGTGTTCGGCACAGATTCTAGGTGATCTGGTTATTGATATCCCACCAGATAGCCAAGTACATAAACAAGTTGTGCGTAAACGTGCTGAAGTGCACGACATTGAAGTTAACCCTCTAATCCGTTTGCACTATGTAGAAGTGCGTGAGCCGGACATGCATGACCCATCTGGTGATTTACAACGCTTAAAGGAAGCGCTTAAAGATCAATGGGACTTATCTGGCCTTGATATCGATTATTACTTGTTAGGTCAGTTACAGGGCATTTTACGTAAAGAAGCGTGGAAGGTTACCGTTGCAATTTATGGTGAGAAACGCATTATAGCGATCTGGCCTGGCTTCAAAGACACGGTTTATGGCATGGCTGTGGATGTAGGTTCAACGACCATAGCTGCCCATCTGTGTTCATTTTATGATGGAGAGGTATTAGGTTCAGCCGGATTGATGAATCCGCAAATAAAGTTTGGCGAAGATCTGATGAGCCGGGTGTCATATGTAATGATGAATCCTGGTGGTGATAAGCAAATGACAACTGCCGTGCGTGAAGCCTTACAGGAACTTGCAGCTAGTGTTTGTCAGGAAGCAGGGATCCAGCTCACTGATATTGTCGAAATTACCCTGGTCGGCAACCCAATCATGCATCACTTGATGTTAGGTATTGATCCGACTGAACTAGGTGGTGCACCTTTTGCTTTATCAACAGATGAAGCGATCACGGTTATGGCTTCGGAATTAAATCTTTCTCTAAATCCAGGCTCGCGTGCCTTTGTATTGCCGTGTATTGCCGGTCATGTCGGTGCCGACACTGCTGGCGTGGTCTTGTCAGAGGCGCCTTATCAGCGTGATGAAATCACTTTGGTGGTTGACGTCGGCACCAATGCTGAAATTGTTTTAGGCAACAACAAACGCATGCTCGCTGCTTCCAGTCCGACAGGTCCAGCATTTGAAGGAGCCCAGATCAGTTGTGGTCAACGCGCCGCACCTGGTGCAATTGAGCGCGTACGTATTGACCCTGAAACCCTGGAACCCCGCTTCAAAGTCATTGGTTGTGATTTGTGGTCAGACGAAGATGGCTTTGAGGCTCAAGTGCAGGACGTCGGCATTACCGGTGTTTGTGGCTCGGGGATTATTGAAATCATTGCTGAGATGTTTTTGGCCGGGATTATCAGTTCCGATGGTGTGATTGACGGCTCACTGGCAGCAAAATCACCACGTATCATCGAAGACGGCCGTACTTTTTCTTATTTGATTCATGATGGTGAAGTCAAACTCAAGATTATTCAAAATGACGTGCGTGCCATCCAGCTTGCCAAGGCAGCGCTTTATGCCGGTGTGCGGTTACTCATGGATCACATGCAAATCGATGGTGTTGATCGTATTCGTCTGGCAGGAGCCTTTGGTAGTCATATCGACGTTAAATATGCCACTGTTCTAGGTCTGATTCCCGATTGCGATTTAGATTACGTGACCTCGGCAGGTAATGCTGCAGGTACGGGCGCACGTATAGCATTGCTTGACCAGAATGCTCGTGGAGAAATCAGCAAGGTCGTTAAACAAATCGAAAAAATCGAAACTGCAGTCGAGGCCAAGTTTCAGGATCACTTCGTCGAAGCCATGGCCATTCCACACAAAACTGCCAGTTATCCACATTTAAGTAAAGTGGTGAACTTACCTAAGCCTAAGTTCCTTTCTAAATCAACTGAAAGTGAAGGGGGTGAAGGGCGTCGACGTAGAAGACGACGATAGTCAGTGGAAATTTTGATGTCCCTCAGAGCTCAAATGCTAGTCAAGATATTCTTTAAGTCTTTTTTCTAATCTTTGTTTTAATTCGGTTATATTTGGGTAAACTATAAAATTATAATCCAATATGTCGAAGTAAATTTGATCTGATTCTTTGACCCTGTAAATAATTCTGTGTATTTGCCACGGGTTTATGATCATTGAAAATCGGATAACCGATCTTCAAATTCAATCATAAAACGATTCAATGCCGATTTCCAGTTACGGATCGGCATCGTCCATTTTTTAGACGAATCCATAATCGCCAGATAAACCACTTTTTTTGCCGATTCATCAGTGGGAAATAATTTGCGTTTTTTGATCGCTTTACGAATCACACTGTTCAACGATTCGATGGCGTTGGTCGTGTAAATGGCCTTGCGAATATCATCCGGATAATTGAATAACGTATTGAGATTCGGCCAATGGGTACGCCAGGATTTACTGATTTGAGGATACTTGCCATCCCAACGCTCACTGAATTGATCCAGTGCAAGCAAAGCTTGCTCCTCGGTACTGGCCTGATAAATCCGTTTTAAATCAGCCGTCACCGGCTTGTAATCTTTCCAGGGCACATACTTAATCGAGTTTCGTACCATATGGACAATACACAGCTGAATCTGAGTATGGGGATACACGGTATTGATCGCATCAGCAAATCCCTTCAATCCGTCCACACAGGCAATCAGAATATCGTTGATGCCGCGGTTCTGTAACTCAGTCAGTACACCCAGCCAGAACTTAGCACCTTCGTTTTCACCCAGCCACAAACCTAATAATTCCTTGTGACCCTCCATATTCACGCCTAAGGCCAAATAAATCGATTTGTTGATGACCTTGCGATCCTGGCGAATCTTGACCACGATACAGTCCAGGTAAACGATTGGATAAATACTATCCAAGGGCCGCGATTGCCAATCAACAACCTGCTCAATCACCGCATCAGTCACTTTCGAAATCAGTGAAGCTGACACATCCGCATCGTACATCTCCTTGAAGGTGGCGACAATTTCACGCGTCGTCATGCCTTTGGCATACAAACTCAGTATCTTGTCGTCCATCGACGTGAAGCGAGTTTGATGTTTCTTGATTAATTGCGGTTCAAATTCGCCTGACCGATCTCTCGGTGTGTCCAGGATAAATTCACCGTCTTCAGTTTTTAAACGCTTGGAGGTATATCCATTGCGGGTATTGCCTGTCGTGCTGGAATCATGTTTGGCATAACCCAAATGATCATCCAGTTCTGCACCTAATGCCGCTTCAACCGTCACTTTGGTGAGTATCTTTGAAAATTCAGCCAGATCTTTCTGAGTTTTAATACCTTTGGCTGCCTCACGCGCAAAGGCTTCAAGTTCATCTTTGTTCATTGTTTGCTTACCTTAACTTAATCAATTAATAATAAGCAAATACACAATCTAATTTATAGTCTCGATTCTTTGATAGTGTGGATTACCTCTTTTCCCAAGGCATGAGCATAACCTAACTCGTAGCAACAATTAGGTCTTTGTTCTGTAAGGTCTGCAATTATAATCTTGGCATGTCGAATGCACTCGATTACCTTATCGGTGATTCTGCGGTTGTATTCTATTTCGTCTACTCTGACGCACTCGAATCCGAAGTTTTTAACTGTTGGCTTGATTGCACTATTATAAACATCAATAAGAAGATTGTCCTCGGAAAAAGACATTATGACAAATACCATATTTCTATCCGAAACAGGAAAATGTTTATTAAGTTCTTCTGAATTTGCAGTTATCTTTTTTCCAAATTCAGTGAACTTAAAGCCAAAGTTAGAAACGGCCCATCTGGCAATTATGCAAGGTGTTAAATAACCCATTGCTGCAACAAGTTCAAAAGCCCTTCCAACAAGAATACCATCTAGATCAGTATATTCATTGCCCCTAGTATTTTCGTGCTCCCAATGAACCAGCTCTAACAGTCCCTGCTATGTTATAGATCCATCGCTACTTTCATTAATTGGCCTATCATTTATATGATGCAATCCTAATTTGAGAAGCAATTGAAATTGTTGGTTTTTTTCTTTTGGTATTTCCTATTGTTATAACTTATGTAATAAAAAAGAACAGTAGTAAAAGTATATCGAACATCGGGGCTATATGAATTAGCTTTGTTTTAAGCTGCTATTCCGGTCAAAGTTAAATTATGCACATCAGTTCGTTGACTGGCCTGTTCCAATGTTATTGAGATAACATTTCCACTAGAATCTAAATCAAGCAAGGTATTTTCATCTAAATCCTTAGTTTCCACAGAACCAGATTCTTTGAATTCAATATATAAAGTGTCTGTATCTTCAAAGTATGTCATCTTCATGACTTGTATCCTCTATCAAAAAAAGCATTGTGAACTGTTTCACCATCTTCTAAAACAATGATTCGTAAATATCGGTCATCCATCTCTTTAATTTTAGCCCATTTACGAATTCGACCATCCGATTGAATATCTGTTTCTTCAGGATAATTGATAACGTGCCGAACCCAATGCTCTTTAATAAAACTACGATCAGGTCGATGTCGAACTCTATCGAAGTATTTTGTAGTTTTCATAATCCATTATGAGTTACTTCCTTATTGTGATTTGGTTCAATAAAGCATCATCAAAGATATAATAAGATAAATTATATCGATAGTCTAACTAAATATTTATCGCACACTGATATTCATAATTCAGGTATAGGTTCGCCTGATAAAGTAATTGATGAGCGTCCATCTACTCCAACCGGAACTTCTCCAGCAAGCGTAACGCGATAAAGTTGGCGGTCAAAATCTGTAGAAAAGATATCATTAGGAGCCAGATGTGCGGTAGCTCGGTTATCCCAGAAGGCGACGCTGCCGGGTTCCCATTTGAAGCGTACAGTAAATTCAGTTCGTACAGCGTGTTCCCATAACATTTCTAACAGAACTAGACTTTCTCTTGGCGTGAGGCCAACGATGCTTTTGATGAAATCGGGGCTAATATAGAGTACCCGCTCACCAGTTTCTGGATGTATAGTGACAATAGGATGCTCGGCGATTAGTGTGTTTTCATCCGTATGCTTTGTATATTTTTCAGCGTCTTTAACTTGAGAAGGCTCATTGAAGCTATGAATTGCGCGCAAACCATCAACAAAATCACGCATTTTTTCTGATAATTGTTCATAAGCAACCACCAGGTTAGTCCAGTAGGTATCACCTCCATAGGGCGGTATGGTTTCGCCACGCAATATCGAAGCAGCAGGAGGGTTAATAGCAGCAGTAATGTCTGTATGCCAATCTGTCCAGCTCCGTCGGAGCGGGTCTTTGCCAGCGTTAGCAGCACGGTTTTTGGCTACCGAATAGATTTCTGGAAATAACGAATCACCCCCAAAAACTACATGACCGGGTGTTGGACGACCAAAATAACGGGCAAAGCGAATATGACTAGCATGATCTAGGTTCTGGTTGCGAAAGAAAATAACTTTCCAGCGTAACAGTGTATTACGAATAGTTGTAACGGTAGCCTCAGATAAAGGTGCTGCGATATCTACACCAGTGATTTCAGCACCAATATGGACTGATAGTGGGTGAATTTTGACAGATTGGTCTAATCCTTTTTCTGGCCTACTATCGATTTCCACTGCGTGTACCTGGTTGATGTTTAGGTCAAATTAGGTGCAGTGCTAGCAAAAACTTCATCTTCCCTAGCTTTATCAACTAATCCTTCGAGATTGTCTAAGCCATCTAGAGTGATTCGGTCACGAAACAAAGCCCAGTCAAGAAAACAGGCACAACGCAGCGAGCTATCCAGTGATAAATCTGAATCAGCTGAAAAACGAGTGCTGAGTTCGTTAAGTCCACACTCAACGCGATTTTGTTGGCGGCTTAAATAATTGATTTGTCCTGGACCAAAGCCATCATTTTCTAATAGAAATAAATTAATACTGGTGTCTAAAATTGTATTAGTCATGGTAAACAATTCATAATCTTGAATATCTTTGAGAAATACACTACCTGCTTTCTCACGAACAAATTTCAAAATTGAACTTGAATCAGTCAGCATGATGTCACCATCAGAGAAAAAGGGCACTTTAGCCGTTGGAGACCGTTCTGCACTCATAGCATAGTCAGCTTCGACAAATTCAAAATCGAAACCGGATTGTGCCAAAGCAATGCGGCAGTGACGGACAAAAGGAGAGGTGTAACTACCATAAAGTATCATTTTTGTTTCCTTGGATTTCTGTGATGGTGAAAATATAGCAGATTCTGTCATGCCGAGCCTATCGACGATCCGCTGTCCTTGTCATTCCGACCGAACGATAGCCCCTATTCGGGGATATAAGAGCGGAGGAATCTCTGTTAATTAATTCCTCCTTCGATAAAGATCCGAACAATCGTTAGGAGGTCCCTCGACAAGCTCGGGATGACAAGGTAAGTAAAGAGTTAACTCGCCGCTGCTTTATTAGCAACATCACCTTGTTGGCGAATTCGACGTTCGTCACGTGGGGCGATACCGAACATGTCTCGATAGCATTTGCTGAAATGTGGGGCTGATACGAATCCACAGGCGAAAGCTACGTCAACGATTGATTTGCTGGTTTGTAATAGTAATTCACGAGCACGCTTTAAGCGCAGCTCCAAATAATAGCGAGTCGGTACACATTGCAAATATTTCTGGAATAAACGCTCGAGTTGCCGACGTGATAAACCAACATGATAAGCAAGCTCGTCCAGGCTCATGGGTTCTTCGATATTCGATTCCATTAGGGTTACAGCTTCAATCAACTTTGGTTGACCAGTGCCGAGGAACTGTTTCAATGGAATACGCTGACGATCATGTTGATTACGAATACGCTCTAAAATAAATTCTTCTGAGATTGATGCCGCGAGTTCGCCGCCATGTTGTTTTTTAATAATATTAAGCATCAAATCCAGTGTCGCTACACCACCAGCACAGGTATAGCGATTTTTATCGATTTCGAATAATTCAGAGGAAACAATAATATTAGGAAATTCCTCCCTCATACTGGCCATGTTTTCCCAGTGAATGGTACAACGGTGGTTGTCTAATAGTCCCGCTTTGGCTAATAAATAAGTGCCAGTACAAATTGCACCCATAGATGTTTGGGTCTTCTCTAGTTTCTTTAACCAGAATAGAGTGGATTTATCAGCATGATTTTGTACATTAACACCACCACAAACAAACAACATATCAAGCGGTAAGGCATTATCGAGAGTCTTGTCTGCAAGGATCGTCAAACCACTGCTGGATTTTACTGGTTCCCCAGTGGTAGTGATAACGCTCCACTCATATAGCTTTTTGCCTGATAATCGATTAGCCATACGCAAAGGCTCGATTCCAGAAGTGAACGCAATCATGGAATATTCAGGCAGTAGCAAAAAGCCCAGGTGAGTGGCCTGACTACTCATTTATTGATTGTGTGAATCGACATTCTTTTTAGATTAACCGAAAAATTGGTCTTGATACAAGCGATTAGCTGTTTTCAATGCCAGTGGGCTCACCTTCAGCAGTGGCGACGATTTTCGATTCTATGAATAATTGATGATCTCCCGGCCCAGTTACAAATACTTCTTTGTGTGAGATTTTGGTCTTGATGTTTTCACCACCAGCATTAATAGCGTTGGACTCGGCTTGTTGTTCGCAAAAAGATTTACCATAATCAAGTGCCTTATCGAGATCATTAAAGTCTTTAATTTGATCGCTGGAGTGCACGCGAAATAAACCTTCGGTTGGTGAAGTGATCAGGCCATGTACTTTTTGTAACACACGACTAGTTGCAGCACCGACCGCGTTACACACACCAGCATGTTCGGGAACAATGCACTCTGTGGAAAATCGTTCAGCGACTTGTGGATAAAACATCGCAGCTGGCGCACCAATAGCGACAATCGGTTGTTTGAATTTGATTTTAGAATCAAAAAAGATGTTCTCGGGTTGTTCTAATAATACGCTACTGAGTCGGTCTGCATCCATGTCTTTACCCATGCTAGTTTGATCATAGGTATGCAAAACTGTTGTTTCTAATAACACGCGGCAAGTTTTATCAACAACTAAATCAATGACGTGTTGGCTGAACCGCTTTATATCGACTTCTTTATCGATTTGGCGTTCGATCAACCTGCACATCAACTTCGCTACATTAATCGCATCCTGCGGATTCCATTTTTCGAATGCACCGACTACATGCAGTGCATCAGTTGGAGTAAATGCAGCAACATTTACGATGCCGCGTTTGCGTAATCGTGCCAATGCACGTTCGAATGCTGGAGATTCGAATAAGGTATTTAAATCTTTAGGTCCCTGTTTGAGAATTTCATAGATTCGCTTTTCACTACTTGAACGAAAAACGTTATCGTTAGTAATCTCCAGCAATTTGACTGCAAACCGGCCATCTGTTTCTCGAGTATCGTTTTCCAATTGCTCAGCCAGAATCTTACCCATTTCAGGATATTGATCGACTAATTGACAGACTGGGATTGCACGTTCAGTTGACAGACTCGGTTCCCCGAGTTTTAGCAGAACCTCGCTATCACCGCCCAAACCACGTGTGTTGACACTAACGGCTTCCACCATGGTTTGCCAACCACCGACATTGGCGCCGCTGAGATCAATGGTTGGAGCTCCATCTTCTAACATTGCTACATCAGTAGTGGTGCCGCCGATGTCAGAAACAATAGCATTTTCAGCATGGGATAAATAACGAGCCCCATGGAGACTGGCCGCAGGCCCGGAAAGAATGGTTTCTACCGGTTTATGTAGAGCCTGTTTGGCGTAAACTAATGAACCATCACCTTGGACAACCATTACTGGTGCGTTGATTGAATAATTTTCAAGCAATTTCTCAATCGAATTGATTAACGAGGTCAACAAAGGAATAAGACGTGCATTAAATAAACAGGTCAAAGCGCGTTTTGGGGCATCCAGTTTTGATGTTAATTCATGTGAACAGGTGACCGGTAAGCCGGTTAATGCCGTAATAAGTTCTTTAGCTCTAAGTTCGTGATCAGGATTGCGTACGGAAAAATAGCCGGCCACAGCATAACCGGAAGCAGGTGACTTTGACTTTTTAATTTCTTGTTCAAGTTTCTCCAGGTCTAGTTCAGCATTAGCTTCACCCGAAGCTTTATGGCCACCGGCAATAGAAATGGTACTGTCCTCGCCAATTGCTTGTTTGAGTGTGGGGTGATTGATTACGTGGTTAGGTTGGCCGATATGTACTAAACACGCATTTCGCCCGTGATTTTCGACCATAGCGTTGGTTGCCAAGGTGGTGGATAAACCAACCATAGAGATCGCTTTTTGTTGTTCACTCAAGCTTTCTACCAAACCACTGACAGCGTTACTTATACCAATAAACAAGTCGTGATAAGTCGTTAAGGCTTTGTTAGTCGCCAAGATGCCTTTTTCTGTGTCGAGCAAAATTGCATCGGTAAACGTTCCGCCTGTGTCAATCCCCAGTCTGAGTCCCAAGTCAGCTATCTCCAAGTCAAATATGTGTGTATATTACATATTCGATTGCTGCTGTCATTAAAAAATGTCATCGAATCTCAAACATAAAATAAAGTCTATTGCCGCACAAAATGGCATTATTTTGCTTTATCACTCTATTGCCGAGACTATACCAGATGGGTTACAAAATACACTGCACAATGTCCATCCAGAAGTCTTGCAAAAACATCTAGAACAAGTTTCGGCGTTTTTTCAATTCGTATCATTGGAAGAATTTGCTAGTGTAGATGAAAAAAAGGGGTTGGCAGCAATAACCTTCGATGATGGTTATAAAAATGTTCTGGAAAATGCGTTACCAATTCTTGAATCTTTTAATTGCCCGCTAACTTTTTTTCTCAATCCGCTGACTTTCAAAAAACGCTGGAATTGGAGAGATAAAGTCCGTTATTTAATCAACCATGATTTGGTTAACGAATTTGAACGAGATTATCAATTCAGTCATAAACAAGGACGTTTTTATCGATACAGTAAAAATCCCGTAAACAATAGCGCAGAACTTGACCTGGCATTGGACCGATTTTTAGTTGATGTCGAGATAGATATTTATCCAGAGTACCCATATTTGCAAAATAGTAAATTACCCGAGCATCCTCTAATCGTTTACGGGAATCACAGTTTGAATCATTATGTATTGAGCTCCTTATCATCTGAACAGCAAAAAAATGAGATAGTGGTGGCAAAAAATTTACTGGAGCTATCACCTAAGCATAAAATTAGCAGTAGTTTTTCTGCTCCTTTTGGTGGGGATAATGATATTAATAATGAGACAATTTCTATCCTCAACAGCTTAGGCTATAAAGATTTACTGATGAGTCGACAACAGCTGCAACCCGCCTTTGCTCAGTCAATCAATATCCAGATTTTAGAGCGTTTTATGCCGCGATCTGACGATATAATCGGTGAAATCGTTGTTACATTAGAACGATAAAAAACGATATTCATAATTGAATATAACGGCAACATGAATATAATGTACGGGTAGGTTTTGTGGTTCGATCAATTTTTAATTAGCTAGAGGAATACCTAATATCATGGATATAAAACAACTAAAGAATCTCGCAGCGGTATCAGCCTTCGCAGTCATTTTAGGTGGTTGTGCCGGTGCAAAAACATTAGTGCCTCCAACCGGCGATGGTGATGATGACGGTGATGGTGTCTTAAACAGTTTGGATGAATGTCCAAACACACCTGCAGGTGCACAAGTTGACAGCCGTGGCTGTGAAATTCATGCTGCGCTTGAGGATACTCATTTCGCGTTTGATTCATCGGCATTGACTGATGCGGCAGAGGCGTACTTATCTAGCATTGCCGCTTCTTTGGCTGGCAAAAGCTTAACAGCACACGGGCATACTGATTCAATCGGTACAGAAGCTTACAATATGGGCTTATCTGAGCGTCGTGCTCAATCAGTTGCAGATTTCTTAGGTTCTGTAGGTGTTAGTGGTGTTAATACTGTAGGTCATGGTGAAAGTGATCCTATAGCATCTAATGACACAGCAGAAGGAAGAGCGTTAAACCGTCGCGTAGAAATCACGACTGCTGCTGAATAAGTAGTTTTTAATTTTTATAAGAGCCTGGCCACTTATGAAGTGGTCAGGCTTTTTTTGGCTCATTTCCCCTATGTAGAATTCTCAGTAGGCTCAACAATATAGGGCCGTCATCCTGGAAAATACGAAATATTTATCCGGGGTCTCCATGAGACTGTTCGGACCTTTATGAAACTAAAATAATTGAAACCGCTCATTTTTATTCATGGTTTTCTACTTTCCGGCTGGATTTTTTACCGGATGGAAAAGTATTTTTCGGTGAAAGGATACCCGTGTTTACGTTTTAATTATCCAACTCGGACTAAGACTATTGATAACAGTGCCAGGCTTTTGCACGAATGGATCACAGCGAAGCAGATAAATTCAGCTGATTTTATTTGTCATAGCATGGGCGGGTTAGTATGTCGCGCTTATTTTGAAAACTATTTAGATTTTAAACCAACTAGCAATGTGGTTTGTTTAGGTTCGCCATTTACCGGATCAATAGTGGCGCAAAAATTGAGTAATAGTAAATATGGAACTAAACTTTTAGGCGTGCAAATAGATTCGCAACTCACAAAAGGTGTCTCAGTTTGGCCCGAAAATTTCCATGTAGGTGTTATAGCTGGAAATCGTAATTTTGGTGCTGGGCGATTATTGGGATTGCCTGGCAGCCAACCAGGAGATGGCACAATTTTAGTTGACGAAACTAGAATTCGAGGGCTAAGCGATCATATAATCCTGCCAGTGACGCATACTCAGTTGACTTTTTCAAAATCGGTCGCTGAGCAAGCTGAACACTTTATAAAATATCAACAGTTTAATCATGGTAATGACAGTCATTAAAACATTCGAATCAACCGCTGGACATAAACTCGCCTATAAGATTACTGATGGCAAAGATCCAGTGGTGGTTTTCCTACCAGGCTATAAATCGGATATGTCAGGTACCAAGGCAACGATGCTGAATGATTATTGTCAATCTATTGGGCAATCTTGTTTGTTATTTGACTATTCTGGTCACGGTGTTTCGGAAGGTGAATTCATAGATGGCAGTATAGGCCGTTGGGCGCAGGACTCGGTCGAAGTCATTAAGCAGGTGGTCGACCAACGTCCAGTAATTTTGGTCGGTTCTAGTATGGGTGGTTGGATTATGCTGTTAACCGCGTTAAAACTTCAGCAACAGGTTGCTGCCATGTTAGGAATAGCAGTTGCGCCAGATTTTACTGAGGACTTGATGTGGAACGATTTTACCGAGGAGCAAAAAGCAGAACTCGAAAACAAAGGTGTTATTTACTTGCCTTCAGAATATGATGACCCATTGCCAGTCACCTATCAAGCGGTTTTGGATGGACGCGACAATTTGTTACTAAGGGATGAAATTAGCATTAACTGTCCAAGCCGATTTATTCACGGTATGCGTGACGCTGATGTACCATGGGAAGTTTCGCTTAAAACATTAAATCAGCTTAAGTCGGATGATGTCCAACTTCGGTTATTGAAAGATGGCGATCATCGTTTGTCCAACGATGATCAGTTATCCATCATCAGGCAGATGTTAAAAGATTTAATCGATATAGTGAGTTAGCTAAATCGCTTTTTGAGCCATTTGTTCAGCAATATAATCCGCTTGTCGCAGTGCTAAAGTAACGATGGTCAGCGTTGGGTTTTCTGCGCCACCGGTTGTGAATACGCTACCATCCGAGACAAATAAATTCGCAATGTCATGACTTTGACCCCATTTATTCACCACACCATCTTCCGGCTTTTCGCTCATACGATTAGTACCTAAATTATGCGTTGAAGGATAAGGTGGAGTAGGGTAGGTTTGTGTTGCCCCAACAGCATCATAAACAGCTGAGCCCTGTAGATAGGCATGATTACGCATAGCGATATCATTAGGGTGGTCATCAAAATGAACATTCGGTACGGGCATGCCATATTGGTCTTTCTCACTGTTGTGCAACGTGATAGCATTAGACTCCTGGGGCATATCTTCACCGACCAACCACATGCCGGCCATGTTTTCATACATGTCCATAGCAGCGGTGAATTCGCGTCCCCAGGCGCCAGGATTTAAGAAGGCGGCCATGAATGGGACACCTAGTGCCAAGGTTTCCATCTCATAGCCGCCAACAAAACCGCGCTGTGGATCATTTATCGATTCATCAGTAATAATCCCTGCCATAGTGGTGCCGCGATACATATGTACAGGTTTGTCAAATACAGCATAGACGCTGCCTGTCATATGGCGCATGTAGTTTTTTCCTACTAAGCCTGAGGAGTTAGCAAGCCCGTCAGGGAAGAGACTACTGTTAGAATTCAATAGCAATCTAGGTGATTCAATAGAATTGCCCGCCACACAGACAGCGCGTGCTTTTTGCCGTTGTTGATTACCATCTTTATCGGCATAAACTACAGCATTAACTTTGCCGCTATCATCATGCTCAATCATTAACACTTGGCTGTTAGGTCGAACTTCCAGTTTTCCGGTTTCTTCGCCTTTAGGAATTTCGGCATAAAGTGTTGACCATTTGGCTCCAAATTTACAGCCTTGAAAGCAAAACCCGACCTGACTACAAGCTGGCCTACCATCTCTTGGTGCTGAGTTAATTGCCATACGTCCTGTATGGCAGTTTTTATAACCGAGTTTGTCAGCGCCAGCTTTCATGACTTTAAAGTTATTATTGCCAGGTAAGCCTTCGATACCATGGGTTCGGGTAACTCCCATGCGATCTTCGGCTTTATCGTAATAGGGTTCTAATTCTGCTAGTGTAAGTGGCCAGTCCAACATATTGGCACCATCAATATCACCATAAGTTGTTTTGGCTTTAAATTCATGTTCCTGAAATCGCAGTGAAGCACCAGCCCAATGGACGGTAGAGCCGCCTACAGCTTTAACAATCCAGGCTGGGAGCCCGGAAAAGTCGTTGGCAACTCGCCAGCTTCCAGAGGTGGTGCGTTTATCCAACCAGGAAATCTTACCGAAGTTTGCCCATTCATCGTTTTCAAAATCATCGATTTCATGGCGTCCACCAGCTTCAAGAATAACGGTATCAATTCCTAATAAGGCTAGTTCTGTTCCCAAAGTTCCGCCACCAGCACCTGAGCCAATTACCACTACAACAGAATCATCATTTAAATCATATTGCTTTGCCATTTTCACTACCTCCTATAGCCATTCAAGATCGTTAAAGCCACGTTCGATATAGCCACCTTGGGAAAATGACTCGCCCTCATAACCCAGCATCGCCCAGACATCATGGTTGTTGTAAATACTTACTACTAGATCACCACGCAGTTTTTGAAATAAAGGCCCGGATTCAATCTGTCTGAGCAGTGCATTTCGATCTGCTTCCCAGCCAACATTGATGTAATCAGAGCCAAAGCCATTATTGGCTAATTGGTTCAGTTCACCAATGCCATCTTCGATCATTGTCTTTAGTGATTCGTCTTCAACGGCTGTATCATCATAATCTTTAACAGCAACCGCATAAATTTTGTCGGAAAACCGGTCGTGGGGGTAAATATCACGGGCCATTTGAATCAAAGTATGCATAGTTTCAGGTTTAAGTATTTGAGTTTCCATTCCCCACGCTTCTTGCTGGTTTACCAGTGCTCCACCCATAATCACCAGGGTGGCTGCACTACTGGTTTTGAGAAATTTCCTGCGTGAAAAATTAAGATTCGGTGTTGTGTTCATGTTAACTCCTGATACTCTATTCTGTTATTGATAACGGCCGTGCCTTTGCAGTACTTCAATTTTGTAACCATCCGGATCTTGGATGAAAAAAAACTTGGCCAATAATTCTCCATCGCGGAAAAATTCTTTTATATCGGTCGGTTTTAAACTTATCGAGGTCATACGAGAGTGCTCATGTTCCAAGTCATCCACTGCAATGGCCACATGTCCATATCCATTGCCTAAATCATAAGTTTCAATTTGATCTTTATTAATTGTGAGTTCTACTTCGAAATCCGCATCTTCATTACGCAGATAAACCAGCGTGAAATCATCAAAGTCCAAGCGCAGAGCCACATCAAGATTTAATGCTGACTTGTAAAAATCGACAGATCGTTGCTCATCAAGAACACGAATCATCATATGTATGAGCTTTTTCATGTGTCTGTCCAACTTATGGTCAAGTCAAAATATTAACCAAGTTGAATTGAAAAAGGGTAGTATAGTATTACTACATAATGACTGAATGGGCTTGTGAAGAGCCTGATTAAAACATTTTTATTTTGTTTCTTGTGAAACTAATATTTTTAGTTATGAGGCTAATCTTTGCTCTGAGTTAACATTTTGTTGTGATGGATCTGAAATACGAATCGATTTAGTTTTGGCTTCTTCCATGAGTTCTGCCGTTGCCTTACTATCATGCTTAATATGATTGAGATAGTTAATACACCCGCATCTTAACAAAGAAGCGAAGTTGTAAACTTCACCATGCAAGTTAAGCACTTCGTCATGCAATTGCGTTAAAAACTGGGCCAATGTCATATCTTGTGCTTGGGCTGATTCTTCCAGAATATGCCAAAACATGGCTTCGAGCCGGATACTGGTGACATGTCCCTGAATTCTAATCGAGCGTGATTGATAGTCATATTCTTCCCTTGGAATCGAGGCGAAAATCTGGCACATGGTCGTTTCCTCTAAAGATGGTATTGATAAAAATGCCAGAACATCATAGCGGATAACCCCAGAAAAGTTAAATTAATTAGTAAAAAGCATGTAAAAAATCAACTAAACACCTGAAAAGCCAAGGTTTCTGGCTTTTCTGTAGCCAGATAAATATTGTGGTAACATCTACGGCCAGCTCATTCCGTCACAAACCACAAACGGAATGTTAATCAATACAACAGATAAATTAGGAGTTTAATAGTGGAACGTCGTGATTTCATGAAAAAGGCAGCTGTCGGTGCTGCAGCAGCTGGAGCAATCAGTGCACCAGCAATAGCTCAAGATAAAACTAAGTTAACGATGGTCACCTCATGGGGGCGTGGTCTTGCTGGGGTGTTCGATGCAGCACAACGTGTAGCCGATAATGTTAATACCATGTCAGGCGGTACTCTTGAAATTGAAATTAAAGCTGCCGGTGAGCTTGTGGGTGCTTTTGAGGTGTTCGATGCAGTGTCTTCCGGGCAAGCGGATATGTACCATGCTGCGCAATATTATTTTATCGGCCAACACCCAGGCTTTGGATTTTTCACTGCCATACCATTTGGCATGACACCTGTTGAACTAAATACATGGTATTACCACATGGGCGGGCGTGAGTTGCATGATGAATTAGCGGCGGATTTTGGTCTACGTGGATTTTTGGCAGGTAATACTGGTTTACAGGCTGGGGGTTGGTTTCAGAAAGAGATTAACTCGGCAGAAGATTTTCAAGGTTTAAAATTCAGAATGCCTGGCTTGGGTGGTAAAGTTTTGTCCAAGCTTGGTGCATCAGTACAAAATATTCCTGGAGCCGAGGTGTATCAAGCACTTTCTACGGGTGCCATTGATGGAACAGAGTGGATTGGTCCTTGGGCGGATGAAAAAGCGGGTTTTCAGGAAATCACTAAAATTTACTATACAGCGGGATATCATGAGCCAGGTGCTGGCTTAATGACGGTTGTCAATAATGATGTTTTTGATAGCTTAAGTGCAGAGCATCAAAAAATAATCGAAGTAGCTTCTGCTGAAGCTAATATCTGGAACTTGTCTCAATATCTGGCAAATAATGGCGATGCATTACAACGATTGGTTGACAATGATGGTGTTAAGACTTTGCAATTTAATGATGATGTCTGGGATGCGTTTGGAACAGCTTCTGCTGAAGTCATTGAAGAAAATATGAGCGATCCGATGTTTAAAAAGATCTATGACTCGTTCCTCGATTCAATGAAAAAGACAGCTGGCTGGACGAGTATTTCTGAAACCGCTTATGCTGCTCAACGCAATAGAATTCTGGGAATTTAATTACCTGGGTTAACTTTATTTAAATTAAATTAATTAATGCCGGAGTGATTCCACTCCGGCATCGTTTTTAGGGGTCTTTCTTGGAGAACGAAAGCATCTGGTCAAACAAAGAATTTTGGAGCGCCTTTATTCGTTATGGTGGCTCAAAAGAATTGTTGTTTGTCGTTCTAGGTGCAGTCTTATTATTACTTTTTTGGGGTTTATTTAAGCCGCGCCGGCTCGGCTGCATGGCCGATGTCATTGATAATAGTGTTTCACGAGTTGGCAAAATTATAGCCTGGCTAGCTTTGTTAATGGTTTTCCAGCAAGTATTGGTTGTTTTTATGCAAGCCATATTCAAGCAATCAAGTATGAGTTTGGGTCCGTTTTTACCGGATTTTGGTGCAACCCCACAGTGGTTTTCCGAGGAGTTGCGGTTATTTAACGCTATTTTGATTGTGTTAGGAGCGGGCTACACCATGGTCGAGGGCGGGCATGTCAGGGTCGATTTAATTTATGGTGGGCTCAAGCATCGAACTAAACGTCTGTTAGATTTAATTGGTGCCAGTGTCTTACTTGTGCCATTTACCTTAGTCCTTTGGTATTTCAGTTGGTTTTATATGTGGCGTTCGATTTCAAACTCGGGCGTCAATCTTTCGCGTGACATCATCAAGTTCCGTTCCTGGAAATTAGAGTTTTCATCGAACCCATCTGGTTTCGATCACGTTTATCTATTTAAAATCTTGATTCCGATTTTTGCTTTAGTCATGTTCTTGCAAGCTGTTTCCATCATTTATCGATCGATCGCAGCATTACGAGATAAAGATTATTTAGATTCTTTACCTGAGCCATCATCGGGCCATTAGGAAGTTATTGTGTTATTCGGTCTTGATGGCATAGAACTTTCAATAATTATTGTTTTTTCCTGTCTGTTGATAGGCATTCTTTCCGGTTTTCCGGTTGCTTTTGCATTGGGCGGCAGTGCCCTGATTTCGCTAACAATAATTTTAGTGTTAAACGGTAATGGGGCTTTAGTAACAGAATCTGGGGAACCAATCATTCAGGATTCTTGGCAATCAATATTAAGGAATGTAGGGCTAATACCCAATCGAATATTCGGCAACATATTAGGCGGGCCATCAGTAGATGTGCTTTTGGCAGTGCCTTTGTTTGTTTTTATGGGTATTACACTTGAGCGATCTAGAATTGCCGAAGACCTACTTACCACAATGGCCAAAGCTTTTGGTGCTATGCCTGGTGGCTTAGCAATCTCAGTGGTAGTAGTTGGTGCTTTACTTGCAGCCTCTACTGGCATTGTCGGCGCAACTGTTGTGACCATGGGGCTATTATCTTTACCGACCATGCTTCGGCATGGCTACAGTACAGAATTAGCTACAGGAACAATCTGTGCTTCGGGTACATTGGGTCAGATTATTCCACCGTCCATAGTATTGGTTCTACTTGGGCAGCAAGTCGGTGAAATTTATTCAGAAGCCCATCCAGGCGAAGTTGTGTCTGTTGGCACCTTATTCAAAGCGGCTATGATTCCAGGTTTAGTCTTGGTCTTGTTGTATATCGCCTATATATTATTTGTGGCTCTGCGTGATCCTAATAAAGCGCCTGCCGTACATGAATTCGATGCAGAACTTGCCAAGGAACGGGAAAAGACGCATCGCAAGCCCATAGGCTGGGTGATAGGTTTACCATTGGCCATTATCGCATTGTGGATATTATTGTCTGCGTTAGGAATCAATGGTCCTCAACAAGCCGCTCCCGGAGCCGCTGGTGAGTTTGCTGCAGCACCACTTTCATCCAAGGTCACCATGCTGTGCATTTTAGCAGGGATCATTATGGCATTAGCCTGGACTTTATTTCCAGATGAGAATCTTATACCTATACTCATTGGGTTACTGGGTGTAACTGGATTGTTATTTCTCGACATTTTGATGGTTCACCCGCAGACCTCTCCGGGCAGTGCGTTTTTTATCTATTTAATCCCCATATTGATGGCTATTTGGGGGATGACAATCTCATTTTCGCGGCTTAGTCGTAATGACATTCTTAGGGTCGTATTCCCGCCGTTGGTGCTTATTATTGCGGTGCTGGGGTCAATTTTAGGAGGGTTGACTAATCCAACCGCCGCTGCTGGTTTAGGAGCAGGTGGAGCAATCTTGTTAGCCGCAACTCGATTATGTGGTGATAAATATCAACGCTGGCCCATTGTCGTGACGGCTATATCAACGGTAATTTTATTACTCATATCGAGCAGCTTTGATTTACGTATGCAGATTAGTGAAATTTCCGGAGAGAATCAAATTGCTATTATTTTTGCTTCACTTTGTTATTACATCTTTTTGGCCGGCTTTTTCTATGCTTGCTATATCTTAATAAAAGAAAAAGTGATGCGCGACGTGGTGTTACAAACCACAAAGATTACTTCAATGGTATTTGTGATTCTAATCGGTTCGCAGATGCTTAACCTGACCCTGAAGACTTTCGGCGGTGATTCATATATCCAAGATTTTCTACGTCAGTTCGACAGTGAACATGCAGTTTTGCTTTTGGTGTTGGTGGTTATTTTTATCATGGGGTTTGTGCTGGATTTCCTTGAGATTATTTACATTGTTATCCCAATAGTTGGACCAGTAATTTTTGGTGGTGATCTTGATCCTAAGTGGGTGACAATTTTAATCGCTGTTAATTTACAGACATCTTTTTTAACCCCACCATTTGGGTTTGCGTTATTTTACTTACGTGGCGTCGCACCTAAGGAAGTTAAAACCACGCAGATGTATAAGGGTATATTGCCGTTTGTATTAATCCAAATTCTAGCGTTAGTTATATTTTGGTTTATTGAGCCGTTATCGACGTTCTTGCCGAATTTACTGCCTGAGGGACGGTAATCATTCGAGGTGATTCAATGCAGACTTGCTTTGCGCTGTTTTACCGGGAAACAAAACGGCTAATAAAGCGATGCTTACTAAATTTAGACTTTAGCTTCCCCGTGAATGTTGTCTAAGCAAACTGACTTATATCACTTCAAGTAATTGCAAGTGCCCGAGCAGTGTTTAGGAGATCCCTCGACTACGCTTTTATGCCCGAATGGGTGCGGGATGATAACGTGGGAGTTGTCATTTCGTATAACTCCGAATCACCCTCTTAAAAGCCTTCAAAGTTTCCTCGCTAACATGATGCTCAACACCTTCAGCGTCCATTTCGGCTGTTTTTGCACTAACACCTATCGCTTTTAAAAAGTCGATAACGATCTGATGACGATCCCTGCTTTGTTCGGCCATTTGCTTGCCTTCATCGGTCAGGAAAATTGAACGATAAGGTTGGCTTTCAACCAAACCGTCACGCTGTAATCTGGCAATGGTTTTATTAACAGTGGCATTACTAACACCAAAGTTTTCTGCCAGATCAACTGCTCGTGCTTCGCCATGTGTTTCAATCAAGTCAGCAATCATTTCCACATAGTCTTCAGCCATCTCAAGTTGATGGGCTGCTCTAACGTGCTCAAATCGTTGAGCGTGATTGGCTGAGTCTTTTAAATTCTCTGTCATGGTTATATTATGCCATTGCAATAAAGTTTAGCCAAGGCTAAAAATTGTAGTACAATAAACAAATCGAAATAAAAACAGGAAAGTTTAGTGTTTAAGAATCAATTCAGGGTGTTATTTTTGGCTTTGTCTTTATTGATAGCAGCTATAAATACAGTATCTGCAGCTGATAAATTTAAGGTGATTACTACGTTTACAGTATTTGCTGACATGGCCGAGAATGTTGCAGGTGATGCAGCTATTGTGGAGTCGATTACTAAACCTGGTGCGGAAATTCATAATTACCAGCCCACGCCCAGGGATATTATCAAAGCCCAGGATGCAGATTTAATTCTTTATAATGGTTTAAATCTAGAACTTTGGTTCGAAAAGTTTTTTAATAATTTGAACAATGTGCCCAGTGTTATTGTTACCGAGGGCATAGAGCCCATGGGCATCGGAGAAGGGCCTTACAGTGGTAAACCTAATCCGCATGCCTGGATGTCACCCAGTGATGCACTAATTTACGTAGACAATATTCGTAAAGCGTTGGTGGAGCATGATCCAGATAATGCCGGGATTTATAATGCGAATGCTCAGACGTATTCTGCTGAGATTGAAGCTGTGGCAACTCCTATTCGCGAAGCGTTGGCAGTTATTCCAGAAGAACACCGCTGGCTAGTCAGTAGTGAAGGAGCGTTTAGTTATTTAATTCGAGATTTTGGTCTTAAGGAACTATACCTATGGCCAATCAATGCGGATCAGCAAGGTACACCCCAGCAGGTGCGTAAAGTTATCGATCAGGTGAGAGCGAATAATATTCCGGCTGTATTTAGTGAAAGCACAGTTTCTGCTGACCCGGCAAAACAAGTGGCTCGTGAAACAGGCGCTAAATATGGTGGTCAACTTTATGTTGATTCACTAAGTGAGCCCGATGGGCCAGTACCCACTTATCTTGATTTATTGCGCGTCACGACCGAAACAATAGTCAATGGCCTGAGCGAGTGAGAGCCGAAGTTTCAAATTTATTACATCCACAGGTTGTTGAGTCTGGACTTACTGTAGATGATATTACCGTGACCTATCGTAATGGCCACACTGCATTAAGAAATACGACATTTGAAATTCCGCGCGGAACGATCACTGCCTTAGTCGGTGTTAACGGCAGTGGTAAGTCAACACTGTTTAAAGCGATTATGGGTTTTGTGCCTTTGGCACGAGGTGATGTTTCGATTCTGGGTATGGAAAAATCTCAGGCTTTGCAAAAGAACCTGGTAGCTTATGTGCCGCAAAGTGAAGAAGTGGATTGGAACTTTCCTGTTTTGGTTAAAGATGTTGTCATGATGGGGCGTTATGGTCATATGAATTGGTTGCGTATGCCAACAAAAAAAGATCACCAACTTGTCGCTGAAGCGTTAGATAGAGTCAATATGGCTAAACATGCAGACCGGCAAATTGGAGAACTTTCAGGCGGTCAAAAAAAGCGCGTGTTTTTGGCTCGTGCCCTTGCGCAAGAAGGCCAAGTGATATTGTTGGATGAACCTTTCACTGGTGTTGATGTAACTACGGAGGAACAAATCATTGACTTGTTGAAGTCATTACGTGATGAAGGGAGAGTGATGCTTGTTTCGACACATAACCTGGGTAGTGTCCCTGAGTTTTGTGATCGAGCGATTTTGGTCAACGGTACTGTTCTGGCATCCGGTCTAACAAAAGATGTATTTACACAATCTAACTTAGAGATGGCTTTTGGTGGTGTGCTTAGGCACTTCATCTTGGGAGGTGCAGATTTACACGACGATGAAGACCCTCGACAGGTGACAGTACTTACCGATGATGAAAGACCTTTTGTCATCTACGGTGAGGAAGATTCACCACAAGAAGAAAACCAAGAAAAAACAAATAATTAGATGCAATTCTTATTAGAACCATTTAACTATGGCTATATGATTAATGCTATCTGGGTTAGCGCTCTGGTAGGTGGGGTTTGTGCATTTTTATCTGCTTATTTAATGCTCAAAGGTTGGTCATTGATTGGTGATGCTTTATCACACTCCATTGTTCCAGGCGTGGCTGGCGCATATATGTTGGGTTTGCCTTTTTCGCTTGGTGCTTTTTTGTCAGGAGGATTGGCGGCAGGATCAATGTTGTTTCTTAACCAACGGACCAAGCTTAAAGAAGACGCCATCATCGGTTTGATTTTTACCTCGTTTTTCGGGCTTGGATTATTCATGGTATCTTTGTCGCCTGCATCGGTAAACATTCAAACAATCATCATGGGCAATATCCTGGCGATTACACCCGGTGATACTTTGCAACTGATAATTATTGGTGGGGTTAGTCTGGTTGTATTGGTCGCCAAATGGAAAGATTTGATGGTTGCTTTTTTTGATGAAAACCATGCTCGCTCTATTGGCCTAAATCCTGATCGATTAAAAGTAATTTTCTTTACTCTGTTAAGTGCATCAACGGTCGCAGCTTTACAGACCGTTGGTGCGTTCTTGGTTATCGCAGTTGTAGTGATTCCGGGCGCAACGGCTTATCTTCTAACTGATCGATTTCCACTTCTGATTATTATTAGTGTCGCCATTGGTGTACTAACAAGTTTATTTGGGGCTTATCTAAGTTATTTCATAGATGGTGCTACGGGTGGAATTATTGTTGTCCTACAGGTTTTAGTATTTTTAACCGCATTCATTTTCGCACCAATTCATGGGTTTTTAGCCGCTAAGCGAAAAGCGAAATTAGCTTTAGAGGGTAATGCATGATCGAGCAATTATTAATGCCATTTCAATTTGGGTTTATGCAAAAAGCGTTTGTCATTACCTTGCTTGTTGCTGTGCCGATGGCAATGTTGTCATGCTACTTAGTTTTAAAGGGCTGGTCTTTAATGGGCGATGCGATTTCACACTCGGTTTTACCAGGAATAGTATTAGCCTATGTGATGAAAATTCCTTTGGCTATTGGTGCGTTTGCAGCGGGTATGTTCTGCGCTATAGCTACAGGTTTTTTAAAAGAAAATAGCCGCATAAAAGAAGACACTGTAATGGGTGTGGTGTTCTCGGGAATGTTTGGACTAGGTTTAGTGCTTTATGTCAAAGTCGAAACTGATGTTCACCTTGACCATATTTTATTCGGCGATATGTTAGGAGTAACTTGGGCTAGCATATTTGAAAGTGCAATTATCGCCTTGATTGCAGTTTGCTTTATATTGATTAGGCGTAAAGATTTATTAGTCCATTCTTTTGATAATCAGCACGCACAAGCCATCGGCTTGCCTGTCAGGTTATTGCACTATGGTCTGCTTGCTGTTTTATCTCTAACCATCGTAGGAGCACTTAAGGCTGTTGGAATTATTCTGGCAATTGCTATGCTAATTTCCCCCGGTGCAATTGCGTTTTTACTGACCCGCCGGTTTGATCAAATGATGTTGTGTTCGGTATTGATTGCAGCGAGTTCGACTTTTTTAGGCATCTATCTCAGTTTTTTCATTGACAGTGCTCCCGCACCGACAATTGTTTTGATCATGTCCGTCGAATTTATCATTGCTTTTTTATTTACAGTACGGCGCAATAAGATAGTTCAGAAAGTAACGATCTAAAATTCCTTTATAGATAAAAAAAGCCCCGCCTGGGGTAGAAGCGGGGCTTTAAAAAGTTCCGTCCAAAGAGGGGTTTGTCGTACGGGAAGGAGGATGGACGGAACGAAATCTGTCTATAAAACGTTACTCCTAAATCCGCAATGGTTCACCTGAAATAACCCCATCTGTAACCATTTTTTATCATACCTTGGGATGGATTATACCCAGAAGATAAGATAAATTTCAATTTTCTTTTTGAAATTTAATGTTGGATCTGTTCAGTATCCATTAATACAACAGTTTAAGGAAATCCTATTATGCAAATGCCAGACTTGATCGAGATTAATAACGGTCAACCACCAAAGCCCACTTTTTCTGAACAAGAGATGAGTTCACGTTTAGAAAAGTTGCGTAACTATATGAAAGACATCGATATTCAGGCTAGCGTTTTTACGTCGATTCATAATATCAATTATTTTGCAGATTTCGTTTACTGTGCATTTGGTCGCCCTTATGGATTAGTAGTGACACAAGATCGCATTACGACATTGACTGCAAACATTGATGGTGGTCAACCTTATCGACAGACATTTGGTCATGATAATCTGGTTTATACTGACTGGCAGAAGGACAATTTCTTTCGTGGTATACAAAAATTAGTGCCAAATCAGGGCAAGGTTGGTATTGAATTTGATCACGTCACATTAGAGCGTAAGCAGAAATTTGAACATGCATTGGATAGTGTTGAGTTGGTTGATATTGGTGTGCCAACCATGCAAATGCGTATGATTAAGTCAGCCGAAGAACACGCATTAATTAAACAAGGCGCGAGAATTTGTGATATTGGTGGTGCGGCGTTAGTCGAAGCCGTTCAAGAAAATGTACCTGAGTATGAGGTAGCTTTGCATTCAACCCAGGCTATGGTCAGAGCAATAGCTAAAACCTATCCACACACTGAGCTGATGGACACTTGGACTTGGTTCCAGTCCGGGATTAATACTGATGGAGCGCATAATCCTGTGACAACGCGTCGAGTACAAAAAGGCGATATTCTGAGCTTGAATTGCTTCTCTATGGTGTCCGGCTACTACCAGGCCTTAGAGCGAACCCTATTCTTTGATCATTGTAGTGATGAACATTTACGTCTCTGGGAAGTAAATTGTGAAGTTCACCGTGAAGGTTTGGAGTTGGTTAAGCCAGGCATTCGTTGTATGGATGTGGCGTTAGAGCTTAATAAAATATTCGAGAATTATGACCTGCTGCAATATCGAACCTTTGGTTACGGCCATTCGTTTGGCAGTTTAAGTCACTATTATGGCCGTGAGGCAGGCCTTGAGTTTCGTGAAGATATTGAGACGGTGTTAGAACCTGGAATGGTGGTTTCAATTGAACCCATGATTATGTTACCTGAGAGTATGCCTGGCGCAGGTGGTTATCGTGAGCACGATATCCTAATCGTTAGCGAAGACGGTGCGGAAAACATAACCCATTTTCCGTTTGGCCCGGAACATAATATCATTTCTTAGGGTCATCCCGAGCCTGTCGAGGGATCTCCAACTGATTGTTTGGGCCTTTAAATAGAGATATTTACTAATGAAAAAAATCGCATTAATCACCGGTGCCAGTCGAGGCATCGGTGCCGCAACAGCAAGACTGCTGGCCAAAGGAGGTTATGCCCTAGGCATTAATTACGTCAGGGATAAAGTTGCTGCTGATGCATTAGTCGCCGAAGTGAAAATCAAAGGTGTTGAAGCAATAGCAATTCATGCTGATGTTTCTAAAGAAGCAGACATTTTGAATATGTTTGCGCAGATGGATGATAAGCTCGGTACATTGACAGCATTAGTTAATAATGCGGGTATTCTGGATAAGCAGATTCCAGTTGCAAAAATCACTGAAGATCGGTTGCAACGTGTTTTTTCAACTAATGTATTCGGTAGTTTTCTCTGCGCCAGAGAAGCAGTAAAACGGATGTCGACTGAATTTGGAGGAGTAGGTGGGACAATAGTCAATGTTTCTTCTATAGCTTCTAAATTAGGTTCGCCCAATGAATATGTCGATTACGCTGCTTCAAAAGGGGCTCTCGACAGCATGACCATTGGTCTGGCAAAGGAAGTTGCTTTGAAAGGTATCCGGGTTAACAGTGTCCGTCCGGCTTTTGTTTATACTGAAATTCATGCGCTTAGTGGAGAACCTGACCGCGTTGAGCGAGTAAAAAACTTAGTCCCTATGAAACGCGGCGGTACAGCCGAAGAAGTCGCTGAAGCCATTGCTTGGCTGCTTTCGGATAAATCATCCTACACAACCGGATCATTTATTGATGTAACTGGTGGTGGGTGACTTGTGTCATCCCACCCCATTCGAGCATAAAAACTTGTCGAGGGTATCCCGCAGATTGCTCGGACGTAAAAGAGGATGCTCGGCTTCTCAAAGTTACTAGTATTCTGATATGAAAAAAGGATTATTTTAAAAGTTTTACTTTATTGTTATTCGGTGTTGCCCATTCGTGACACAAGTCGGTGATATATTCGATCAACTCGGTTTCCCTAATTTCTTTTGGCACGCGAATATCATTGGCTAGTCGCTTTTTTCCTTCATTACCTAAATAAAAAACAGTCCAGTTCCCATCTTTGCGAATTACTTCAATCAGTTGTCCATAAACATTTAATTTCATAGTTAAAGTTTAACTTTAAAAAACTCGATATTTAATCAATAAATCTGATCGTATACACTACTGACAATGACCTTGGCAGTAGTCCAAGGTTATAATCTAATTTTTAACAAAGGCGGAACTTAAGCGCCCTATGGACTTTTCTCTTTGGCTTTTATTTATTGTCACTTTTTCCTCGGCACTGGCTATCCCGGGGCCAAATGCTGCGTATGCAATCGGGCAAACTTTGAGTTACGGCCCTAAGCAAGGAATTGTTGCCTCAGCGGGTTTTGCATTTGCTAGTGGTTTAAATCTAGTAATTGTAATGACTGGATTAGGACTGATTCTTTCCCAGTTCATGAACATTTTGATTTACTTGAAATGGATGGGGGTTGGTTATTTGTTGTTTATGGCTTATAAAGCGTTCAAGGCTGGACCAGCTTCATCTAAACCAAGCGGAGAAATAAAAAACTCACGAGTGTTTGCCTTCGCAGTCATGGTTTCGTTGTCTAACCCAAAAGTCATTTTGTTTAATTTGATGTTAATCCCTCTGTTCCTGGTTCCTGAAAAGTCTATCCTTCTGCAGGGAGCCGTCATTACTATGACAGGAACGGTATTATCTTTTTTCGTTTATTCAGCTTACGCGTTATTTGCTTCTAAATTCATATCTAAACTTAAAACCAGAACGGCTAACAAAGTAGTAGCAACGGCATACCTTGGCGCGGCAGGTGCATTAGCCTCTATCCAAAAATAATTTACTCTCAAGAAGCCGCTACTTTTCGTTCGCGAATGGAAATATAAAGCCCACTTAAGCAAATGATTGCTATACCCAGCCAAACACGAGGTTCTGGCAAATAGCCAAAAATAAAAAAACTGAGCAACGTTGCGCTGACGATTTCAGTGTAATTAAATGGTGAAACCAGTGAGGCAGGAGCATAATAACAGGCTTGGGTAATTAAATAATGCCCGCTGACAGCGATTAAACCCATTATAGCCATTAGTCCTAATCCATAAGCATCTGGCATGACCCAAATCGATGGCATCACAGGCGCCAGTATAATCACCCCGACTAACCCCGTGTAAAACATGGCCATGATGGCAGAGCCTCTGCTGGATATTTTGCGGGTGATGATGATATAAAACGAATAACATACACCGGCAAGTAACGCTAATAATATAGTGGGATTGAATTCGTCAGCGCCTGGGTTAATAACTATTAACACTCCAATGAACCCTACAATAGTCGCAATTAATCTTCTCAAACCGAACGTTTCACCTAATAAAAACGGAGAAAGCAAAGTCACTACCAGTGGCGAGACAAACAATAAGGCCAATGCAACCGGGATAGGGTTGGTTTTAATCGAGATAAAAAAACATACGGTGGCCATAAGCAAGAAAAAGCCGCGCATAAACTGATAGACAGGATGTGCGGGTAATCGCCACCACTTTTGTCCGGTAATAATTACAATCGGCATCAACCACAATAAATGAAAGGCAAATCTTGACCAGACAACCTGCCATACAGGATATGATTCATTAAGAATTTTCGCGCAAATATCCAGCACTGGAATGATGATCATGGCCAATACCATTAGCAAGATTCCTAGTAATGGTCGGTGTTCAGTATTGGGTCTTGGTTGATAACGCATGCGGCGAGTCTAGCTTAGAATTTAAACAAAAGGCTGTACATTTAAAGTCAGATCAGATGAATTTATGGTGTCAATTCAGTCACAAGTTATTACAGAGAATTAAGTGAATTGTTAACCTATCCCTTAGTGATCAAAACTCTTGAAATCGAACTAAACTAATCCAATTTATAATTGTCATAGGGACCATGAAAAAGATATTGCTATTAACTTTGGGGCTGGTTTTAATTCCAGTGCAATATACATTTGCTGACAAAGCCTATTTCGCCGGCGGCTGTTTCTGGTGCATGGAATCAGACTTTGAAAAGCTTGAAGGTGTGAGCGAAGTTATTTCCGGCTTTACGGGCGGAACTGCAGAAAATCCAACTTATTATGGTGATCACACCGGTCATTACGAAGCGGTTGAAATAATCTACGATCCACAGGTGATTAGTTATCAGGATTTACTTGATCATTTCTGGGTCAACATCGATCCCTTTGATAAATATGGTCAGTTCTGTGACAAAGGTCATGAATACTTAAGTGCGATTTTTGTTGCAAATGGTAAAGAGCGTGAGTTGGCAGATGCTTCTAGACAAGCAGTTGTTGATAAATTCCCGAATCAAACGGTTGTCACACCAGTTCTTGATGCAACTACGTTTTATCCGATTATGGGTAAAGAAGAAGGCCATCAGGATTATTACAAAAAAAACCCGGTCCGCTACAAAACCTATCGCTACCTTTGTGGCAGGGATAAACGGCTCGCTGAACTTTGGGGAAGTTGACCCGTAGGGTCAATCCCGAACCCTCTCGGGCATAAAAGCTTTGTCGAGGGATATTTATAGCATGTCATTTCGTATCCTTATGGGTATGCAACCGCAGTGGAGAAATCTCCTAAATTTTGCTGCTAGGCTAAACAATACTCTGTACTTTATTCATGTATCTTTACTTTGTAAAAATATACACTTACTGACTAAGTTGCTAATCAAAATATTTGTCTAACATTATATGACTGGCCTACATGTTCGAGCAGGCGTAAACAGCGTCAAATTAAGCGTAAAGCTTCTAAAACACCAACAATAATCACAGGCGTAAAGCGTTCGCTGCCGACTTACGAAATCTTGGGTAGTGAAAGCATTGACTTGATTGAGCTGCATATTGATCGCATTCTCAAAGAAATAGGGGTTGAGTTCAGAGGTGATCAACGAGCGCTTGAGCTGTGGAAGCATGCAGGTGCTGATGTGCAAGGTGAAAGAGTGCGTTTCGATCCCGGGCATGTGCGCCATATTATTAAACAAACCAGTCTACGTTCGTTCACCATGCATGGGCGCAACCCAAAGCGCTCGGTTCTGATTGGTGAAAATAATGTTGTATTTGCCCCGGCCTATGGTGCACCGTTTGTGTGTGATCTGGATGGTGGTCACCGTTATGGCACCATTGAGGATTTTCAGAATTTGATTAAATTGAGTTACTCGTCACCCTGGTTGCATCACTCCGGCGGTACGGTTTGTGAGCCGGTTAATCTGCCCGTGAATAAACGCCACTTGGACATGGTCTATGCCCATTTGCGTTATTCAGACATGCCGTTTATGGGGTCGGTCACTGCACCAGAACGGGCCGAAGATTCCATTGAAATGGCAAGGCTGGTGTTTGGAGCTGATTTTGTAGATCAGCATTGTGTGATTATGGGCAATATCAATATGAATTCACCGTTGGTCTATGATCAGGCCATGTCCGGCTCGTTGCGGGCTTATGCCAGAGCCAATCAATGTCCAGTAGTCGTGCCATTTGTGTTGGGCGGCGCAACCGGACCGGTGACAATGGCCGGTGCTTTGGCTCAATCATTCGCTGAAGTGTTAGTTGGTGTTGCGCTAGGACAGTTGGAAAGACCGGGTTCGCCAGCAGTTTTGGGCAACTTTGTTACATGGTTGATCTCAAAACAGGCTCTCCTACGTTTGGTACGCCAGAGCCAGCATTAGCCTCTTGGGCAGCAGGGCAGTTGGCCAGGCGAATTGGTTTGCCACTCAGATGTTCAGGTGCTTTTACCAGTTCAAAAGTTGCTGATGCACAGGCGGCACAGGAAAGCACTAACGCAATGCTAACAGCAGTGTTATCTGGCGCTAACTTTGTCCTGCATGCAGCAGGATGGTTAGAGTGCGCGTTGACAGTCGGCTACGAAAAATTATTAATTGACACAGATTACCTAGGCGCATTGCACACCATGCTAAAAGGCATGGACTTAGATGAAAATGGTTTTGCCATGCAAGCTTTTGAAGAAGCAGAACCGGGGAATCATTTTTTCGGCTGCCAACATACATTGGCAAATTTTGAAACTGCATTCTATGAATCCAGCATAGCCGACAACCGACCAGTTGAACAATGGCAAGAAGACGGCGAACAAGATACCTTAGTGCGAGCAAACAAAAAATACAAACAAATGATTAAAGAATATCAACAACCTAAACTTGATCCCGGTATTAATGAATCCTTAAAGAGTTCATGCTAAAACGAAAAGACGAAATGCCGGATATTTGGCACTAATGCCAGTTCTGCACCCATTCGAGTATAAAAGCGTAGTCAAAGGATCTCCATCGCAGGTCATTCCGACTGAGCGAATGCGAGCAGCATAATTAGGGCCAGTGTCAAATTTCGACTGGATTCCCGCCTCCGCGGGAATGACGACTAGTCGACGTTTGTTTAACCCCCGAGCAGTCTTGAGGAGATCCCGGATCAAGTCCGGGATGACAAGGACAGCAGGGATGACGGGAGGGTACTTTTGATGTCTTAAAAGTATTAAAATGCCTGCATGACTTTATCACCATCAAACAGAATTGAGGCGGTTCAGGATCCGATTATCCCGATTGTCGGGCAGTGGATTCGTGAGAACCCGGGAACAGTTTCGTTAGGGCAGGGTATTGTTTGGTATAGCCCTCCTGAGCAGATTAGCCAGGGCATCGAAAAGTTTAATAGTGATTCCAGTAATCATATTTATAAAGCTGTGCACGGTATTCCTGGATTGTTGGAAGCTATTGAAAACAAGCTTGATGCTGATAACGATATTCAAGTTACCGATGCTCAGCGTATAGTAGTTACAGCCGGTGGCAACCTGGCTTTTTCAAATGCGGTGCTAGCGATTGCTGATCCGGGAGATGAGTTCATTCTTTCGGTACCGTTTTACTTTAATCATGAAATGGCGATTGCAATGGCGAATTGTAAATCTGTGCTGGTATCTACAGATGAGCAATATCAGCTAGATTTGGCGGCCATTGAAGCAGCAATCACACCTAAGACTAAAGCGATTGTTACAGTTTCACCAGGGAATCCAACCGGGGTGGTGTTGGATAAACAAAGCCTAACCGTATTGAATAATTTGTGCCGGGAAAAAGGCATTTATCATATTCATGATGAGGCCTATGAGTATTTTCATTATGGTGATTCTAAACAGTTTTCTCCCGCTTCAATTCCTGGCAGTGAAGCGCATACGATTTCACTTTATTCGTTGTCCAAGTCATTTGGGTTTGCCAGTTGGCGCATCGGTTACATGGTTATTCCGCAGGTGTTGTTTGATCCAATATTAAAGATTCAGGATACTCAACTTATTTGTGCGGCCGTGATTTCGCAATTCACAGCTATCGAGGCTATGCAGCAGGGCAAAGCTTGGTGTCAGCAACAACAACAACCTATTCGAGAGTCCAGAGAGATTGTGATTTCAGCTCTGGATGAAATCAGTGACATTTGCAATTATCCCAAATCCAATGGCGCGTTTTATTTTTATTTAAAAATCAACACAGACATTTCCTCGCTGGATTTATGTCAACGCTTAATCCAAGAGCATAAAGTGGCTGCCATTCCGGGCGTGACCTTTGGTTCGAACGATGGAACTTACATGCGGATTGCATATGGTGCAATGACACCCGAAACGGCGGAAGAAGGAATTGGTCGATTTGTTGAGGGTTTGAAATCAATTGTTCGTTAACTTAGATTAAATTATAGTTATTATCTGTAATTAATTGATATTAAAGTCTTTTTTATTTATAAAATGTGTAGCACTTATCCACAATCCAATCTTAGTTTGATTTATCTGGATATTTGCCTTCGCGGGTAAGACGCACGTCTGCCAAATTAATTGAGGAGAGATTACTATAAATGACTGAAATCATTCTGCACAATTATCCACAATCACCGGTTGCTGAAAAAGTTCGGTTAGGCTTGGGGCTTAAACAGCTTTCCTGGAAAAATGTGTTAATTCCTCGAATCCCACCCAAACCTGATTTGGTTGCATTAACAGGAGGTTACAGACGTACACCGGTCATGCAAATTGGTGCTGATATTTATTGTGATAGCCAATGTATTTTGCGAGAGCTAGAGAGACGTTTTCCTGAACCCAGTTATTTTCCAAATAATTCTGAGGGCTTGGCCTGGGGGATGAGTCGCTGGGGAGAACAAGTCTTTGTTGAATCAATTAAATTAGTATTGGGTGCTGCTGGTGAAGCACTGCCCGAAGATTTCGCCCGCGACCGAGGTCGACTTTATTTTGGTCCGGACTGGCAGAATAACTTAAATCAATTTCACCATAAATTAGCACCCATCATAAGCCAGATACGAAGTCATTTGGACTGGGTTGAACAAAGTTTAGCCAGCACGGGAAACAAGTTTTTATTTACTGATCAACCGGGATTGGCTGATCTGGAGATTTATTATTTTGTTTGGTTTATTCGCGGCCGTTGGGAATCTGGGCCGGAATTTCTTTCCCAGTTTCCATGCATACAAGAGTGGGAACAAAACGTTGCAGCAATTGGTCACGGTGATTCATCTGACCTTTCATCTCAACAAGCTTTGGAGATCTCCAAAGCTGCGACGACACAAACAGAAATACAAATCGATCAAAATGATCCTCAAGGCTTAGCTTCAGGTATGCAAGTCTCTATTAAACCGGCAGTCGATGGGGGCGAAGAAGCGACAGTTGGATGTGTGCACACTGTGGATGCTAAGACTATTTCAATTTTAAGAGAGCATGAGCTAGTCGGCGAGGTCTGCGTGCATTTTCCTAGAGTAGGTTATCAGGTCGATTTTGTTTGAATCTTGTCTTAATAACGATGTATCAAGTAATCTTGACTTCTGTTTTGTTTGCTAGCCAATTGAAAAAATACCCACGCGGTGCATCTTCACCTGTTATCAGATAGTGCAGCGTATAAGGATTATTTAAGGACGCTGATAACATTTGTTTGCCTTTCATGGTGCCGCAAAACAGTATTTCATCGCCGTATCGAACTTGTTGTGAATTATTCGGCAGCATTATGTTCCGATCTTTACGTTCGATCATAAATGGCACACACGCTAATGAAGCATTGAGATCATGCGGATCACGAATCAAATCACCTAGTGACAATGTTTGTTTGTGTTGGAGCAATTCGTTGACTGCAGTGGTTTCGCCCGGGCACAAATTGACCCGCCATAACTGTGGTTTTTGCTCGCCAATTGCGTGTTGTAATCGCTTTATGAGATCTTCCGTAACACTAGTGTCCCGCTGCTGTAAATAATCAATGATAGTTTGAACCATAGGAGAAATCAGTATTTTTAATATTCGTCGTGCTGTGGTAAGGCTAGGTTGTAAGGTCAAATTTGCTTGGGCGGCGTCAAAGGCGAGTTGGTCTTCATGCTCGTTTTGACGGGCGATTAGAAACATATCGGGGTTTAACGATTTGGCGCTTAGCAGAATGCTGAGATTATCGGTGTCGTGGTTAGTTCCAGCGACGATCCCCACAGCCGTTTTAATATCCGCTTTCTTTAAGGTCTGGTGATCAGCATGACCTTGGATTAATACATCCAGTTTATCGGAAGAGGTAATATTGGGATCAATAATGGTAGTTTGAATATCATCTTTTTTAAAATACTGATGTATCCATTGACCCATTCGCCCATACCCACAGAGTAACCATTTACCTTTAGGCATGTTTAAAGGTTTGCCAAGTTTGGTGTCAGTTGCTCTGACTAACCAGCTATTTAAGTTATGTAGTTGTGGCGAGGAAATCGACATGCTCAATAGTTGTGCGAAAATTTCGAAAGGGTCAATAACAGTAACGTTTTCTAATTCTCTTAAATGGGTTTCGTAGCGTGGTGTGGTCGAACGACAAATAACCCGAATCGACGGATTCAAAAACTTCGCCATGACCGCAATTTTCAAGTTAATGTCTTCATCATTGGAAAGAATCACAACGGCTTGGCAGTTATCATATTGAATACCGGCGTGAACCAGATGCTTAGGATTGCTGGCATCAGCGCATAGACCCGGCATCCTCATATTATAATCACGCAAGGCTAAAGCTTTTATACGTTCGATATCATTGTCAATAATCACCCCTCGCATGTGATGGTCGCTAAGACCACGCGCTAGTAGACTGCCGGTATCACCAAAACCGCAAATAATGTAAAACGGATCAGAAATGCCTTTGACGATGCGGGTGAAACGATATTCGTTAAGAGCTAATAAAAAATGCGGATTTTGCAATAATCTAATAATCGATCCAATTGCATAAAGCCATGCAATCACCCCTGTATAAAGGCAAAAAATGGCCCACAAACGTTGTTCATCCGAAAAAGCAGATGGGATTTCACCGAAGCCTGTAGTAGTGGCTGTATAGGTAAAAAAGTAAAATGAATGAAATAAGCTCATGTGCTCGGGGTTGCCATTTTCATCATAACCAGGAATCAGTGACATACCGATAATGCCGACTGCGTAAACCAGTACTAAAGCAAAAAAGGGTCTGCGCATATAGCGCAGTACGACCATAGAAACTCGATCTAAATCCGATCCTGCGGCCATTTTATCTACGAGACATCAAAGTATCGCCGACTAAAATCAGTACCGAGACAATATTAGCGACAAGCGCACCACCGGCTAACGAAACAATGGTGACCACCGCTTCCGGACTGACAACCCAGACTATTCTTGAAGAAATTAATAGGACATCAGCGACTAAACTGGCAGCTAATAATAATGCACCAATTTGAGACCGATCACCCAGTTTAAGTCCGGTGGCAATCAAGTTAACCAGAATGGCTATGGTCAGAATCCAAACACTGTGATGTTCGATATTATCAATATCACCCATGACAAAAACAAAGTTCAACGTCAGGGCCAGAATGATAAAGAATCCGAAAATTACTCGTTCCAGGTTCATGCAAACTTCTCCTTCGTGTTCACAGACATCACTAAAGCATACTCTCCGAGCAAGCTTCTGTCACTTATGGCATATAATAAAAACCATGAAAGCAATTTATTTTGAACAAACAGGTGCTGCCGCCGATGTCTTAATCTATCGTGATCGAACGGTACCGGAACTAGCACCGGGTGAAGTATTGGTACGGCTTAAAACCTCAGCGGTCAATCCTTCTGATGTTAAAAAACGTGCAGGTGCGCAAGCACCAGGTTTTGTTGATGGTTATGTGATTCCACATAGTGATGGAGCAGGGGTAATCGAAGCAGTGTGTGAGGGTGTCGCAACTGATCGTGTTGGTGAGCGTGTGTGGGTATATCAAGCACAATTTCAACGTCATCTCGGTACGGCCGCAGAATATGTAGTTCTGCCAAGCGATCGTGCTGCATATTTGCCGGAGCAAGCTTCGTTTGAGATCGGTGCCTGTGCCGGTATTCCGATGATGACAGCTCATCGCTGTGTGCATTTGCAGGGCGGAGTACAGGGGCAAACCGTATTGGTAACAGGAGCTTCCGGGAGAGTGGGTTATTACGCAGCACAATTGGCCAAGCTTGCTGGAGCAACGGTTATTGGTACGGCTGGGAGCACTGATCGGCTAGAAACAATTAAAGATTTAGGTATGGATTTGCTGATCAACTACAAAGACGATGATGTAGTTAAAGCGGTGCTGGATTTCACTGATGGGGCTGGTGTGGATCGTATTATCGATGTTGAGTTTGGTATGAATGTGAATGACAGTGCTGAAATGCTAAAAGTTAATGGCGTGATTGCCAGTTATTCTTCATCGAAAATGATGGAACCGGTAATTCCATTCTATCCATTAATGTTTAAAAACATCGCTATTCGTAGTGTATTGGTTTACAACATGCCCGAGTTAGCAAAACAGCAGGCGATTGCTGGTATTAACAGTGCCCTTGAAAACCGACAGCTAAAACATCGAATAGCACAAACTTATCCTCTTCAGGAAACGGCGAAAGCGCACGAAGCGATCGAGCAGGGTGGTTTGGACGGTTGCGTCGTTATCCAAATCTGAACTTCCATCAGTACGCAATGTCTGCTTATAGATGCAGATTAAAATTAATTTCCCAGCTCATTTACTGCTGTGTTTGAGTTTATTAATTTTCGGATTCACTCAAGCTCAAGACGACAAAGAAAATAAACTGATTGAATTTAAGGGTTTAGGCCAGTGGGAGATCTGGTGCCTGGACATTAAACAATCGGGAAATGTCGAATGTAATCTCAACCATGTGCTGCGGTACAAAAATCACCCGGATTTTCGTGCCATGATTTTTCGGTTTTATTCCGATGGAAACCAAGTTACTCGAATGGTCATCGACCATGAATGGCAAACCAGTTTTTCTCGAGGTTATTTTCAGGTTGATGAATTCGAAAAAATAGACTTGTCCGATTGTAGTAAACAATGCGAATTTACAGGCGAGCCTCTAATAAATGTGATTGATCAATTTAGCGCGGGCAGTAAAGCTACTATTCGATTTCACGATTATTTAGTGCAGGAATTTGAACAGAATATACCTATAAATAGTTTTGCAGAGGGTATGCAAAACCTCAAAGAGATGCAAAAACGCTTTAACTAAGTTATCGATTCGTCAATGGCTTTGAGTTTACTGAGAAACGATTCAAGCTGACGTACTGTGTCATAGTCAAATTCATATCTGTTATGAAAGTAGATTGAAACGCTTACCTCATCATCTGAAAGTTGGACAGTATAGCCATCGACATCGCTCCAGGCAGTCATTCCTTGGTAGGAGTGTTTATCTTCATGCTTAATGCCGTTGGTTACGATTTTGTCAAAAACGCGTAATGCTTGGTTTATGTCAAAATGTTCCTCCATAAACCTATTATACTAATTTAGCCTTCCGTTCGGATTTTTAATCTAATCTTCACGTTACTTTCACACTTGTAGAACTATTCTCATCTTGGCATACAAGGTATGCCTCTTACCTACCCCCTTACTTACTTGTGGGCCAGTTTCTTAAGCTGGCCCTTTTTATTAACGTTCGCGTAAGCGACATAAGACCACGGGCTTGTCCCGGCTCTTCAACGTTATAACTCAATGCCGGGCTTGCCCGTGGATGAATGAGTGTATTCATCGGATCAGCCCTAAAGGGCTGTTAAGGTAAGTATCCGGCTTTAGTCGGGGGAATCTATTGCTAGCAGACATGTTTGAATTTGCCGAATTTGCGCTTTGAAATTCCTATTTCTATGACAATAAAATTGCACCCTGAAACGACTAGCAGTATGATTGGCGGCCTGAAACATCACAATCTTTTTATACAATGCGCTATTCAGGTTTTAACGTCATTAAAAATGCTTTTAGCGGCCATAAAAACTGGCAACCGGCCTGGCGTGACCCCGAGCCAAAAGCGGAATATGACGTCATTATTATCGGTGGAGGCGGGCACGGATTAGCAACAGCGTATTACCTGGCCCGGAATCACGGCATCACAAATGTTGCGGTACTTGAAAAAGGGTATCTAGGTGGCGGCAATGTGGGGCGTAACACCACCATCGTGCGTTCTAATTATATGCTTAAGGGCAATGCGCCGTTTTACGAGCACTCGCTTAAGCTTTGGGAGGGGCTGAGCCAGGATCTGAATTACAATGTCATGTTCTCTCAGCGTGGTGTGCTCAATCTGGCGCATACCCCCGGGCAACTTGATAGCTATGCACGTCGTGGTAACGCTATGCGTCTAAACGGCATTGATGCTGAATTGATGGATCGGGAGCAGGTCAAGGAATTTATCCCTATGTTGGATTATTCTGAAAATGCACGTTTCCCAATTTTCGGTGGGATTTTGCAACCGCGTGGCGGCACGGCTCGCCATGATGCAGTAGCCTGGGGGTTCGCCCGCGGTGCTGACCAGCGTGGCGTCGATATGATTCAAAACTGTGAAGTCACCGGTTTTTTACGTGATGGCAATACAATTCAAGGCGTAGAAACGACACGCGGCACAATTCGGGCTAAGAAAATAGGCCTAGCTGTTGCCGGTAGTACCACGACTTTGACAGAAAAGCTGGGTATGCGACTGCCCATAGAGAGTCACGTATTGCAGGCTTTTGTCACTGAGGGTTTAAAACCCTTTATTGATATGGTTGTCACATTTGGTGCCGGACACTTTTATATCAGTCAATCAGACAAAGGAGGGCTGGTATTCGGTGGCGACTTGGATTATTACAATAGTTATGCTCAGCGAGGAAATTTACCCACGGTAGAACATGTGATTGAGTGTGGTATGGCAATGTTGCCTTCCTTAAGTCGAATTCGAGTATTGCGTCAGTGGGGCGGGGTGATGGATATGTCGATGGATGGTAGCCCGATTATCACTAAAACTTCGATTAAAGGTTTATATCTGAATTGTGGCTGGTGTTACGGAGGGTTCAAGGCAACACCTGGCTCCGGTCATGTCTTTGCTCATACCATTGCCAATGATGAGCCGCATGAACATAACGCTGCCTTTACCCTGGATCGTTTTGAAAAAGGGTATTTGATTGACGAACGTGGTGCCGGTCCGGTGCCAAAGGCTCACTAGACATGAAAATCAAATGTCCATATTGCGGTGTGCGTGATCATAGTGAATTCAGCTATGAAGGTGACGCGACGATTAAACGCCCGGAAAACGACGATGCAGATGCCTGGCGTGAGTACGTTTATTCGAGAAACAATCCCAGAGGAAAACATAAAGAACTGTGGAGTCATATTTCAGGTTGCAGGGCCTGGGTGGTGGTTGAGCGAAATACGCTTACCCATGAAATTTATGATTCCTATTTGCCTAGCGAGATGAAAGATGACTGAGGCTAGACGTAATCGAAATGCCACAGGCATAAATTTTGATAAACCAATTCGGTTTAGCTTCGATGGCAAGTCTTATAGCGGTTATGAAGGTGACACACTGGCTTCCGCTTTATTTGCTAATAATGTCAAACTGATCGGAAGAGGTTTTAAATATCATCGCCCACGTGGCGTGATCAGCGCTGGCAGTGAAGAACCCAACGGGATTGTGGAATTAGGCTCGGGAGCAAGATTAGAGCCAAATACCCGGGCTACCATGATTAGTTTATTTGACGGTCTTGAGGCAACCAGCCAAAACCGGTGGCCATCGTTGAAGTTTGATGTTTCCAGTATTAATAATGTGTTTTCCAAATTCCTGGTGGCTGGGTTTTACTACAAAACATTTATGTGGCCGGCTAAAGCCTGGATGTTTTATGAAGCCATTATCCGTAGGGCAGCTGGATTAGGAAAGGCGACCAAGGAGTTTGATCCTGATCGCTATGATCGTGTAAACGTGTTTTGTGATGTGCTTGTTGTAGGTGGTGGTGTTGCAGGTATTAGTGCTGCATTGGCTTTGGCTGAGCAAGGTAAAAAAGTCATTATTGCTGATGAGCATTCACGCTTAGGAGGTATGGCGCGCTTTGATTCTGGTGAGCAGACGCGGTGGTTGACTGAGCAGTTAGAAAAACTCGAACAGTGGGATAATGTGACTGTTATGCCAGCAACAACAGTCTTCGGCGCTTATGATAGTGGAGATTATGGCGCGGTAGAACAAGTTAGAAGCAATAATGATTTTTCTCCAAGGTTGCGTTATTGGCGTATTAATGCTGCTAAGGCAGTTTATGCAACAGGGGCGCTAGAACGTCCAATAGTATTTGGTAATAATGACTTGCCGGGTGTAATGTTGGCTTATGCGCTAAAGGCGTATGTGAATTATTATGGTGTGATTCCTGGTCAAAATATTACTATTTTTACCAATAATGACTCGGTTTATTCACTAGCTAAAGATTTAGATCGCCTTGATTGTAATGTCACCATCGTTGATTCAAGAGCAGATCATGAATTAGCAGATGAGGTGCGACAGTCAGGTGTCCAGGTTTATTGTAATGCTGTTGTGACAGATGCGCGTGGTTGGCAACGAGTAGAAAAAGTTGCTATTAAGCAGCAAGGCTTAGAGTTTGATCAGTCTTGTGATGTTTTGGCCATGTCAGGTGGCTGGACGCCAACGTTGCATTTGCAGAGTCACCGTGGAAGTAAACCAATTTTTGATGATCAATTGGTCACCTTGAATCTATCAACACTTAAGACCGACCATTCAATTACCGTCGGTGCAGCAGCTGGTATTTGGTCACATGAGGATTGTATTCGATCCGGTGAGATGGCAGCCAATGGCGAGACAGGTGAATCATTGCAAAGCAATTCGAATCGAACTGAAGCGTTTTGGTATGTGCCGGAAAGTAAGCATAAGCAGGTGGTGGATTATCAAAACGATGTTGCTTTAACTGATATTCAACTGGCTGAACGTGAAGGTTTTCGATCTGTTGAACATACTAAGCGTTATACCACTTTGGGTATGGCTACAGACCAGGGTAAAACGGCTAATGTTAATGCGCTGGCGATTCTAGCGGAAGCACGTGGTTGCACGATGCAAGAAGTGGGCACCACAACATTTAGACCGCCTTACACCCCTGTCGCAATGGGAGCATTTTCAGGCCGTTCTGTAGGCTATCATTTTGCTCCGGTCAGACGTACAGGCATTCATCATTGGCACGAACAAAACGGCGGAATAATGTTGAATGTCGGTCAGTGGCAACGTCCGCATTATTATCCTGTGAGTTCAAGCGAGACGCTTGGCCAGGCTTATGTTCGTGAAATGAAACATGTGCGCACTAAAGTAGGTATTGTGGATGTCTCAACTCTGGGCAAAATTTGTATTCAAGGCTCTGACGCCGGTGAGTTGGTTAATCGTGTTTATTTAAATCGTTTTGATACCTTAAAGGTTGGCAAGGTTCGTTATGGTGTAATGCTGCGTGAAGACGGTTTTGTTTATGATGATGGCACAACCACTCGAATCGCTGAAAACGAATATCTAATGACAACAACAACGGCTAATGCGGCTAGTGTAATGTTGTTTTTAGAGCATCTAACTCAAATCGTCTGGCCTGAACTTAGAGTACAAGTGTTCTCGGTAACTGACCAGTGGGCAGGAATTGCTCTGGCCGGGCCTGATAGCCGTAATGTGCTGGAAAGGGTGGTTGATGACACGGATGTAAGTAACGAAGCACTGCCATTTATGGGTTATCTGGAAGCTACTATCGGTGGAGTCGAAGCTCGAATTTATCGTATTTCATTTTCTGGCGAGTTGGCTTATGAAATCAATGTGCCAGCAGATTATGGTGAATCGGTGTGGCAATATTTTCTGGATAAAGGCAAAGAATTCGATATTAAGCCTTATGGGACTGAATCGATGGGTGCTTTGCGTATTGAAAAAGGTCATGTGGTAGCGGCTGAACTAGATGGCCGCATGACAGTTCAAGACATAGGTTTCGGTAAAATGTTGGAAAACTGTAAAAAACCTGTTTTTATCGGTCAGCATTATGCGCGCCGTGAAGCATTTAACGAATCAGATCGATTGCAGTTAGTAGGCTTGGTTTCCACAGATAAAACTAAGGCGTTTAAAAACGGGTCACAATTATTGACTCAAGCCGAAATCACCCAAACACCAGTTGATTCTTTAGGGCATGTAACGTCTATGACATATAGTCCTGAGTTAGGTGAAAATATTGCATTAGCATTTATTACGGGTGGATTGGAACAATGGCAAGATAAAACCGTTTATGCGCACTATCCAGTTCGTGATTTAGTCGTTGAAGCCAAGGTCGTTAGTCCGCATTTTCTGGATCCGCAAGGAGAGCGTCTACATGGATAAATTACAGGCAAAATCTGCGCTTTATACCGATTATCAACCGGGTGTTCATGGTGTTAGCAATGAAACTGTGGTGTTATTACAGGAGCGGCAAGATCTGACTATGTTGAATCTGGTGGTTTTTGATGACGATGCTGTAAATGATGTGGTGCAAAGTACTTTACAGTTGTCTTTACCGGCTACTGGCCATGCTTCGTCTAATGAAGAATCATCGATACTCTGGATTGGTCCTGGTCGATATTTAATCGTCTCCACTGATCCGACAATTTTAGAATCTATGTCAAACCAGCTCGAAGATCAGCAAGGTGCATTACAGAATCTATCTTCGGCGCGAACCGTCGTAAGGATTAAAGGCGAGATGAGTCGGTCTATTATGGCTAAAGGACTGAACTTGCCTTTGGATAAAGATTCTTTTCGGGCAGGTCAAGTTGTTTTGTCCAGCTTTGATCATCATTATCCTGCAATTATTCATAATGTTTCAGATAATCAGGATAAATTTGATATTTATGTCACCCGCAGCTTTGCACTTTCTTTTTGGCATTGGTTATGCGACAGTAGTCTTGAATATGGCTATGAAATTATTGACCCTGAGCTAAATGGATAGCGATTCTTCTGATTCTTTATATCAACGCATTTACAAGTTAGTTAAGCAAATTCCCAAGGGGCAGGTTGCGACTTATGGGCAAATTGCCAAGATGGTGGGCAACTGTGGCCCACGTCAGGTGGGTTATGCTATGGCGCATACTCCTAAGGGTAAGAATATACCCTGGCAAAGAGTTATCAATAGTCAGGGCCGGATTAGTGTTCGCAAGGACGGAGCTGAAGATCCCAGACAAATGCAATTACTAAAGCGAGAAGGAATAATCTTCAGTAAATCAGGCAAGATAGATTTTCTTGAATACGGTTGGTTTGGACCAGACTGGGAATGGATGCAAGAGAATGACTACAATCAAACTTTACCACCCGGCATTGAAAATTAAATATTTTTAATAATTAATAATTTTTAACAATTTAAATTGACAATCAAAAAAAATTAAATTAACCTGCAATCAGCAAGGGTAAACCCACAAGGAGAGAAATGTTTCACACAGACAAGTTAATATTTATCCTGAGACTTGTCTAAATTCTTTTTAGATAGCCATTAAAAATTTAGTCTAAGGCAGTATTTTATGTGCCTTGTTTATCTATAAGGCAATGTTTTTTAAGAGTTTTAAGAATTACAAAATAAAGTAAGTACTAGCCGTACTAGGGGTAGGTGAAAAGGGTTTTGCCCAGTTGTGGGCTGAACCCTTTATTTTTGATCCCATAAGAACGCAGCGCCACGTACCCCGGAACTATCACCATGTATATTTTGGACAATATTGATAATGATTGACTTGGAAAAATAGTTGCTAATTCGGTTTGAGGTATTGGTGTAAAGTTGTTGGATGTTGGATAGTCCACCGCCTAGAACAATAACATCTGGATCCAAGACTTTTATAATATATGAAATGGCGTGGGCAAAATGGTCATAAAAATCTTCCAGGGTTTTGTTTGCTATGGAGTCACCTGACTCAGATAGTTTGAGTAATTGTTCCACTGAATCAAACTCATCACCGCCGTTAAGTTTATGTTGATTGAGTAAGCCTGGTCCTGATAAATAAGTTTCGACACAACCGTCTTGGCCACAGTAACATTTATTGCCATTAGGATTTAAAACGTTATGTCCCCATTCTCCGGTCATGCCATTAGGACCTGATAATATCTTTTGATTTATTATTATTCCTCCACCAACTCCAGTACCCATGATGATCCCAAATACACTGTCATAACCTTGACCTGCTCCATCGATTGCTTCGGAAAGAGCAAAACAGTTGGCGTCATTTTCAATTCTAATTCTGCGATCTAGCGTTTTTTCTAAATCTGCCAATAATGGTTTGTCATTCAAGCAAACAGTATTCGAGTATTTCAATAAGCCAGTTCTTTTGACAACTGATCCGGGTGTGCCGATGCCAACAGTGCATTCTTTATTGACGCTATCCTCAAGTTGTTTAACCAGGTTAACTATATTTTCGATAATGGCCTGATAACCGTCTTGTTGAGGAGTGGAAATTCGAATGCGTTCTAAGACTTGATTATCTTGAGATAAAACTATCCCTTCCGTTTTAGTGCCACCTAAATCAATACCAATTCTCATCGCTACCGTGAGTTTAAGAATAATAGCCTAATTTATCATTTAAAAAGCTTTGTATGTTCAGATGAGTTTTCAATGTTTCTATAACCTTGAAAGCATAATGATTGAACAGGCGGCAATCAATACGGCAACTATTTTATGCAATGTAACGCGTTCTAGTTTCAATATAGCAGATAAAATCAGGGCGATTATAAAACTACAATTTGCAATAGGTATTAGGGTACTGACTTCGCCCAAACTGATGGCTTGCATCAATGTTGCTACGGTCAAAAAAATCAGTGTGCCAGAGATCGTCATATAAACAAGTTTTTTCCCAGTTAATCGAATGCGTTTTTCCTTTAAACTCGCATAAATCAAACCCCCAAATACCCAGCACAATGCTATAAATGGGATCATACCTTGGATGCTTGCTCCCTGATTGATGGCTAATTTAGCAACCACACCATAACTAGCTCTGAGTAAGGATGCCAGAATAATTAAGCCTAAAAACAGCAAATAAATATTTTTACTACTAACACTAGTGGATGGATTGTAGAGTAGAAGCACGCTGAAAACCCCAAGACCTATAGCCATCAGTTTATAAGGTCCAAGCTCTTCACCTAGCAAAAGGAACGACAGTATCACAACTCCAATGGTGTTGAGCCTGTAAATTGTTGCACCTAAGCTGATATCCAGATGTGTCAAACATTCCAGCAAAAGAATATTGGCCAGGACTAAAATTAGGCCAGTAACAATGCCAAAGTTAATTGTCAGCGGGTCAAGAATCAGACCGGACTCAAAAAAATAAAGATAGGCGAATTGCCAAATGGCCCATACAGCACCCGCCCCGGCAATCATCATTCCCTTGGATCTGATTTTTATGGAATATTTTTTAAATGTGACGTCATTACAACCATTAAAAACTAGACTGAGTAAGACTAGTGTAATGGCATTAGACACCGATTAGTTTTGCTAAAGTTTGTGTCTAATACAAGCGTAAGCAGAATGGTTATGAATGGATTCAAAATTCTCGGTTTCGACAATGAATCCAGCTACCTGTTTATTATCCATAAGTTCCCGTGCTACATCTCTGACCATATCTTCGACGAATTTGGGATTATCATAAGCTCGTTCAGTAACGAATTTTTCATCGCTACGCTTTAGTAGGCCATACAGTTCGCTGCTGGCCTGTTTTTCAGCGATTTTAATTAAAGCTTCAACAGATAGAGTGGTTTGTTGATCAACAGTAATTACGATATGAGAACGTTGATTATGGGCACTATAAGCCGCAACCTCTTTTGAACAAGGGCATAAACTGGTAACGGGTACCGTGATGATGAGAAAAATTTGTTCGGACTCTGAATCAGTTTTGGCTTGGATATGAATGGAATAATCAATTTTACTGGCCAAGCCACTAACAGGCGCCTGCTTAGTTAAAAAATAAGGAAACTCAAGCTCAATCCGACCTTGTTCAGCATTTAAGGTCTCAGTCATTGTTTTTAACAACGATTGCATCGAACCCAGAGATATTTCGTTAAATTCGTCATTAAGTAATCGAACGAATCTGGACATGTGCGTACCTTTACGATCAGCGGGCAAACTTACAGCCATATAAAAATTAGCAATAGTAGGTTGCCGATTTTCACCATCGTTGAAAACAATAGGGTATTTGAGGTCTTTTATGCCAACTTCATCAATCGCAATTTCACGCGTATCCAGATAAGACTGGACGTCAGGAATGATGTTTAAGTTTTGTTTGTTGGTTACAGTGCCCATTTTTGCTTTGGTCAAAAGGCGCGCAGTTTAAGCACTTTGTGCGCCCTGCGCAAGTTTTCCAAGTCTAATATTTTGAATACTGTCAATGATGCCGTGACTATCCAGACCACAATCAGCTAGCATGGTTTTTGGGTTGCCGTGATCAATGTGTTCATCGGGTAACCCTAAATTCAAGATATGGGTATTTAGGCCATTTTTCGCTAAAAATTCATTGACTGCAGAACCGGCTCCTCCCATCACCACGTTTTCTTCGATGGTAACGAGTAAATCATGTGTTTCGGCCAGTGATCGAATCAATTCTTCATCGAGAGGCTTAACAAAGCGCATATTGACTACTGTTGCTTCGAGTTCTTGTGCGGCTTGCATTGCGGGTTCAAGCATGGAACCAAAAGCTAACAGGGCAATGCCATTGCCTTTACGTTCTAATTTAGCCTTGCCAATAGGTATAGCCTTCATTTGCTTCGTAGTGGCGACGCCAGGGCCGGTGCCTCGGGGATAACGTACACAGGCAATGCCTTCATATTGATACGCGGTGTAAAGCATATCACGGCACTCTTGTTCATTGCTGGGGGCTAAGATCACTCCATTTGGTATACATCTTAAATAAGAAAAATCATAAGCACCGGCATGGGTGGCACCATCTGCGCCAACTAAACCTGCACGGTCAATAGCAAAAGTGACATCCAAATCCTGGATACTGATGTCATGGATGTATTGATCATAAGCGCGTTGCAAAAATGTGGAGTAGATTGCCACTACAGGCTTCAATCCCTCACAGGCCAAGCCGGCAGCAAAAGTTAGCGAATGTTGTTCTGCAATACCCACATCAAAATAACGCTCAGGATATTTATTGGAGAATTCAACCAGACCAGAGCCCTCGCGCATCGCAGGTGTTATTCCCACTAATTTTTTATCTTGCTGTGCCATATCACACAGCCAATCGCTGAAGACACTGGTATAAGACTTTCCTGGAGAAGGTTTTTTCTCAAGTTTTCCAGTGCTGCGGTCAAATGGACTAACACCATGATATATACAAGGATCTACTTCAGCCGGATCAAAGCCTTTACCCTTCTGAGTAATAATGTGTAAAAACCTTGGTCCCTGTATTTGTTGCATATTTTGCAGAGTTTTGACCAAGGTGTTGATATCATGACCGTCTATAGGGCCAATATAATAAAAACCGAGTTCTTCAAATAGTGTGCTAGGCGTTACCATGCCTTTCATGTGTTCTTCCCAGCGTTTGGCTAGTGATCGAACGGGTTGGGCAGTGCTAAGCACAGATTTGCTGTTTTCACGCACACTCATGTATGCCTTGCCTGACAGAATTCGAGCTAAATAATTAGATAATGCACCCACGTTTGGCGAAATCGACATTTCATTATCGTTCAAGACGACTAATAAATTAGCATCCATATCACCAGCATTATTTAACGCCTCATAGGCCATGCCGGCAGTTAAAGCACCATCACCGATTATCGCAACGACATCACGATCTTCTTCTTTTAAGGCGGCACTGGTCGCCATACCCAAGGCTGCACTGATGGAAGTGCTTGAATGGCCAGCACCGAAGGTATCGTATTCGCTTTCATCACGCTTTAAAAATCCGGATAAGCCGCCTGCCTTACGAATAGTGTGTAATTGTTCGCGGCGCCCGGTAAGAATTTTATGCGGATAAGCCTGATGACCAATATCCCAAACCAGGCGATCATAAGGCGTATTAAAAACATAATGCAGGGCAACGGTAAGTTCCACTGTGCCCAGGCCAGCAGCAAGATGCCCGCCAGTGCGTGATACAACTTCAATCAAATAGTCACGTAATTCGCCACAAACCTGCTCTAACTGGTTTTCTTCCAGTTTGCGCAAATCCGGCGGGAAGTTAAGCGACTTCAGTAATGAATAATCTTGTGCTTCAATCATGTTATCGAATTCAGCATAAACCTTTAGTTTAACGGTTTTTAGAGCATTTGGCTTTAGAAAAACAGTTTGGTTTTAGAAGGTTCGGTTGAGTACAAAATCGTTCAGCTGTACCAAAAAGTTGATATTTTTATCGATCTTTCCAAGGTATGCCAAAGCCTTTTGATGATGAAGTTGAGCCTGTGTACGTGATGCTTCAAGGCCCAACACTGTTATATAAGTGGGTTTATCATCGGCTTTATCTTTTCCTACCGTTTTACCGAGTGCCTGGGCAGTACTGGTTTCGTCTAGAATATCATCAGTGATTTGGAATAACAGCCCCAGATGATCGGCAAAGCAGTTTAAATCTGTTAATTCCTGCTCAGACACGTTCTCACTGCAAATGGCACCCATCAATGCAGATGCACATATTAAAGCTCCTGTCTTTTTCTCATGCATAACCTCAAGTTCAGTCAAACTGAGCTGCTTGCCTATCGAATCCAGATCAATGCCCTGACCACCAGCCATTCCTTGTGAACCAGAAGCTTTAGATAAAATACTGACTAATTGCAGTTGGGTGGAGGTTTTTAACTCCTTAAGAGAAGGGTGATTTGATAATAATTCAATAGCAAATGCCTGCAAGGCATCACCTGCAAGTAAAGCCGTACCTTCATCAAATTCCACGTGTACCGTGGGTCGCCCGCGTCTGAGCTTGTCATCATCCATCGCAGGCATATCATCGTGAATTAAAGAGTAAGCATGCATGCATTCAACAGCACAAGCAGGAATATGCAAGACATTATTATCAGCCTCAAATAAATGACCGCAGGCATAAACTAAAATAGCACGTAATCTCTTGCCGCCGTCGAGACAGGCATAGCGCATGGCCTGATGTAAGCGTTGCGGAGCTGATTGCTCTGCAGGCAGAAGTTTATCGAGTTGTTGCTGAGTTTGTAGCTGTAAATCAGCCCACTGCTGATTAAAATCTGAATGGGATAACACTTATTCGTCTTCGTTATTTTTAGCTTGGTTTTGTTGCGAAGCGTTATTGTGAAGCATTTTTTCGACACGTAATTCAGCTTTTTTAAGGTTTTCCTGGCATTGCTTGGACAGTTCCATGCCTCGCTCAAAATCTTTGAGAGAGTTTTCCAGCGTCTGTTCACCTTGTTCCATCCGTTCGACAATTGCCTCGAGCTCTTTTAAGGCTACTTCGAAATCCGGTGTGTCTTCAGTTGTCTTTTTCTTTACCATGACTTTTCGTTACAATTCGCACTCAGATTTTACCTTGTTTCGCTACGCTATGCTTGATACAACGGCGGGATAGATAGTAATTGTTAAATAGAAAAGAGTTTGAATGAATCAAAAATATGATGCTTCGGCATTAGAAGTATTGACCGGGCTGGACCCCGTGCGTAAACGGCCTGGGATGTATACCGAAACCGAGCGTCCCAACCATTTAGCTCAGGAAGTGATCGATAACAGTATCGACGAAGCCATATCGGGTTATGCCAAGGCCATTGGCGTGATTTTGCATAAAGATGGTTCTTTAACAGTAGCTGATGATGGCCGTGGTATGCCCATTGATAAACACAAAGAGGAAAAAGTCAGCGGTGTGGAGTTGATTTTGACCCGGCTGCATGCCGGCGGAAAATTTTCCGATAAAAATTACCAGTATTCTGGTGGGTTGCATGGTGTGGGTGTGTCTGTCGTGAATGCTCTGTCCAAGCGACTCATTGTTTGGGTCAGACGTGGCGGCAAACAATATCAAATGGAGTTTGAAGATGGTAACAAACGTACTGAATTAAAGGAAATTGGTAAAGTCGGACAACGTAATACCGGCACAGTGATCCGTTTTTGGCCTGATCCTCAGTTTTTTGATTCGGTTAAATTCAATTTAAGAAGTCTAAAGCGTTTATTACATGCCAAGGCAGTCCTATGCCCAGGTATTGTAATTAAGTTCAAAGACGAATCGAATAGTGACAATGACGAAATCTGGCATTTTGAAGATGGTTTGGTTGAATACTTGACTGAAGAAAATACCGCCGAAGAATGTGTCCCGGCAGACCCTTTTTCAGGGGAAGTTAAAAATAAGGGCGGTGAGTTAAGTTGGGCTTTATTCTGGGTACCAGAGGAAGGGGACTGGCTCAGAGAAAGTTACGTTAATCTTATTCCTACTGGACAAGGTGGAACCCATGTCAGTGGGTTTCGAACTGGCCTAACCGAGTCAATAAGAGAGTTTTGTGATTTTAGGAATTTATTGCCCCGGGGGATAAAGCTCACTCCCGATGATGTATGGGCAGACTTAAGTTACGTGGTGTCGGTGCGTATTCAAGATCCTCAATTTTCCGGACAGACCAAAGATAGACTTTCTTCTCGTGAAGCCAGTGTTTTTGTACAAGGCATTATCAAAGACACCTTCAGCCTGTGGTTGAATCAGAATATTGAAGCGGGCGAGCGCATTGCCCAAATTGCTATCGAAAGGGCTCAAAGAAGGCAAAAATCCAGTAAGCAAGTTAAGCGTAAAAAGCTCACAGCGGGACCAACATTGCCAGGGAAATTATCCGATTGCACGTCACAAGATCTAGAGTTGACCGAGCTTTTCCTGGTAGAAGGTGATTCGGCTGGCGGTTCGGCTAAGCAGGCCAGGAATCGAGAATTCCAGGCCATCATGCCACTGCGAGGAAAGATATTAAACACCTGGGAGGTTGATTCTGGAGAGGTCATGGCCTCACAAGAGGTGCATGATATTTCAGTTGCGCTGGGAGTCGACCCAGGTAGTATCAATACTGATAATCTGCGCTATGGTAAGGTGTGTATTCTGGCTGATGCAGATTCCGATGGCGCGCATATTGCGACCTTGTTATGTGCTTTGTTTTTGAAGCACTTTCGCTGCTTGGTCGAAGAAGGGCGAGTACATGTTTCAATGCCACCGCTATATCGCATTGACGTCGGCAAGCGAGTTTTTTATGCACTCGATGAAGATGAGAAAGAACAAACTCTACAAAGGATCGAAAAAGAAAAAATCACTGGTAAAGTCAATGTACAGCGTTTTAAGGGTTTAGGTGAAATGAATCCCGGCCAGCTCAAGGAAACGACCATGGACCCGGCAACCCGGCGTTTGGTGCAATTGCAAATTCCACAGCCGACAAAAACCGTTAATATGCTGGATATGTTGCTGGCTAAAAAACGTGTGCCTGATCGGAAAAAATGGTTAGGTGAAAAAGGTGACAAGGCAATTGTTTAGTAGCTAGATATGAAATTATCAGGCGATTGTTTGCATGAGTTGAACCCCACTTATCCTCCCCACTGGCAATGACACAACGTACAACGGTGCCGCTAGTGAGAATAATTTAATTGGGGAATACAATGGACATTGAAAATGATGTTATTCAATTTGTACTTTGACTTCCTGGTGAATCAGGGCGGCGTAAATTGCACGGCCTCACTTCGAATAATTTTCCTTCTCCCCCTCACAGGGGGAGCTAGAGGGGGTAGAATTACTTCGATTAGTCCCTGACATTTCTGAATACTATAATTAGGACCGCTATGGCACGAAAAAAGACAACTTCATCCAGCAAACAGCTGAGTATTCCCCACGCGCAAATGGCTGAAATCACCAAAATGCCGATGGAATCGTTTGCTGAGCAGGCTTATCTGGATTATTCCATGTACGTTATTCTTGATCGCGCTTTGCCGCATGTCGGTGACGGTTTGAAGCCTGTACAACGTCGGATTATTTACGCGATGTCAGAGTTAAATCTGCATGCTAACGCCAAGTTCAAGAAATCAGCGCGAACAGTCGGAGATGTCATCGGTAAATTTCACCCTCATGGGGAGACTGCTTGTTACGATGCTATGGCGTTAATGGCGCAACCTTTTAGCTATCGTTATCCTCTGGTTGATGGTCAGGGTAATTGGGGTACACAGGATGATCCCAAGTCCTTTGCGGCCATGCGCTATACCGAGGCCAGGTTGACAGCTTACGCCAATAGTTTGTTGGAGGAGCTTGAGCAAGGTACGGTCGATTGGCTGGCGAATTTTGATGGTACCCTCAAAGAACCCAAGTTACTTCCAGCAAGACTACCGAATGCGATATTAAATGGCGCATCAGGTATTGCTGTGGGTATGGCAACAGACATTCCACCTCACAATATACGAGAAGTCGTCAGTGCCTGTATTCGCTTATTAGAGTCGCCTAAATCAACAGTGGAAGATTTGTGTGAACATGTATTAGCGCCGGATTTTCCTAGCGATGCGGAGATTATTACACCTAAAGCCGAACTCATTGAACTCTATAAAACAGGTAACGGCAGTCTCAGGCAGCGTGCGGTTTGGAAAAAGGAGAACGGCAATGTAGTGATTAATGCTTTGCCGTATCAAGTCTCGGGAAGCAAGGTGCTAGAGCAAATCGCTAGCCAAATTAATGCTAAAAAACTGCCTATGGTCGCGGATTTGCGAGATGAATCCGATCATGAGGACCCTACTAGACTAGTCATTGAACCTAAATCAAATCGTGTTGATATCGAACCGTTAATGAGTCATTTGTTTGCTACCACTGATTTGGAGCGAAGTTATCGAGTCAACTTTAACTTAATTGGTTTGGATGGGCGTCCTAAAGTCTTCGATCTAAAGACTTTTCTTAAAGAATGGTTGGAATATAGAAAGGATACAGTCAAGCGCCGATTACAGTTCCGGCTGGATCGAATTAATGAACGTCTGCATATTCTCGATGGTCTGTTAATTGCCTATTTAAACATTGATGAAGTGATCAAGATTATAAGAACTGAGGACAAACCCAAAGAGGTTTTAATCAAGCGCTTTAAATTAACGGATGTCCAGGCCGAAGCGATTTTGAATTTGCGTTTGCGCCATTTAGCCAAGCTTGAAGAAATTAAAATCAAGTCTGAACAATCACAACTAAAAGAGGAAGCGGATCGGTTAGCCAAAATCTTGAAGTCAGCAGCAAGACTGAAAACACTGATTCGTAACGAATTATTACAAGACGCAGAGGACTATGGAGATGCCAGGCGCTCGCCGTTGGCAGAACGAGAAATAGCCAAGGCCATGGATGAGACTGCATTGATACCATCCGAATCAATCACTGTAATACTGTCGAGTAAAGGTTGGATTCGGGCAGCTAAAGGGCATGAGGTAGATGGTGCTGCTTTAAATTATCGCAGTGGTGATGAATTTTTAAACTCAGCTAAAGGACGCTCCAATGAACTGTTGTTGGCATTGGATAGTACCGGCCGGGCTTACACTATAGCCGCTCATAGTTTACCTTCAGCTCGGGGATTTGGTGAGCCATTAACCAGCAGTTTGAATCCGCCAGAAGGAGCTAATTTTACTGGCTTGATGATGGGGCCGGCTTCGAACAAGTATTTGCTGACTTCAGACGCGGGTTACGGTTTTATTGGTATGCTGGAGAACTTTCAAACCAAGAATAAAAAGGGCAAGGCGGTTATCCGTGTAGCAAAAGGTTTTACAACTTTACAACCTTCTATAATAGATAATGACAATGAAAACTGGATTGCTGCAATTACAAGTGAAGGACATATGTTGGTTTTTGCTGCGGCTGAATTGCCAGAATTGGCTAAAGGCAAAGGCATTAAGCTTATCAATATACCCGCAGCGAAATTAAAAGCTGGTGAAGAAAAGGTTGTTGCTGCTGCCGCTTTCGTTGAAGGCGATCATCTTATAGTTCATTCAGGCAAACGCTATTTAAACCTGAAGCCATCAGAGATAGATCATTATCTAGGTGACCGAGCTAAACGCGGTCTAAAACTGCCTAAAGGTTTCAGGCAGGTTTGGAAACTGGAAGTGCAAAAAAAGTCTTAATTCAAGACAACAATTTTTAACTGCTACTGGTCTGTAAATTAGACTGCAAAGATATTAATGATGAAAAAGTTACAATTAACGGCGTTGTTCGGCGCAGTTCTTTAGAAAAGCTGGCAATAATCTTAGCAGCCTCTAGCCAGGAACTGTAGCTGCCCATCACAGCCGTATATTGAATACCTTGTTCAGAGGGCAGCGGTACAACCCTGGCTTGTTCGGCTAAGTCAAACGATTCGATAAACTCGATTGTTTTGGCCTCATCCGTGTGATTAAAAAGCTGGATGGTAAATTTCTCTGCTGACTGTTCATTAAGCCATTTGGTGTTGACGTTGCTTAGGATAGCCACTTGTTGTGCTTCAGCATCATCGACTTGATTTTGCTCTTCCTGGATGACTTCAGGTTCAGTTTCAACTGCAGCAACTTCGACTTCTGGTTCTTCTACAGCCTCTGCCTCAGGCTGCTCTGTTGTTTCAGCTTGTTGTTCGATGACTTCAGGTTCTGGCTCAGCTTCTACAACAACTTCTTCTACATCGGTATCCGGTTCTTGTTGCTCTTGGACCTGTTCAGTTTCAACCTCACTAGTTTGTTCGGGCTCGCTGGCTTGATTACGAACTAATGGGTCAGTTCCACGGGCAATTTCTTCTCCATCAAGCAAACCGTCTTCGTCACTGTCCGGTTTGGTCGGTGAAGTCCCTTTGGCGATTTCGTTGCCATCGCTTAAACCATCAGCATCCGTATCAATTTTAAGTGGGTCTGTGTTATTAACAATTTCATCGCCATCATTCAAACCATCTTCATCAGTATCTGGTTTAGTCGGGTTAGTGTTTTTCTCTAGCTCGCTTTTATCAGATAATCCGTCCCCATCAGTATCAATCTTGGTTGGATCAGTATTATTAGCAACCTCTTCACCATCGGTAAGCCCATCTTCATCGGTATCCGGTTTTAGAGGATTAGTGCCACGATCTATTTCATTCTTGTCACTTAAACTGTCGGTATCCGTATCGATTTTAAGAGGGTCAGTGTTAGTTGTGATTTCTTGACCATCATTAAGACCATCTTCATCTGTGTCGGCCTTTAATGGGTTGGTTTTGCGATTTATTTCATTGCCGTCATCAAGGCCATCTCCATCAGTGTCCATCTTGACAGGATTGGTATTATTCGCTATTTCGAGGTTATCGGGTAATCCATCTTCATCTGTATCGGATTTAAGTGGATTAGTGCCAAGATTTAGTTCTTCACCATCAGGTAGTCCGTCACCATCGCTGTCGGCATTACTGGGATCGGTATTGTTGGCGATTTCATCACCATCTAGTAAACCATCTCCATCAGAATCGGGCTCTAAAGGATTCATTTGTTGGGCAATTTCTTCGCCATCGCTAATGCCGTCTTCATCACTATCAGCGACTAATGGATTTGTGTTAGTGTTATATTCTTCCTGATCTGAAATGCCGTCACCATCTGTATCGGCGTTAGTTGGATCAGTGCCGCTGACCATTTCGTCACCATCAGATAAGCCGTCAGCATCAGTGTCGGGAGAAGTTGGATCAGTGTTGCCGGCAATTTCTTCACCGTCGACTAAGCCATCGAAATCAGTATCTGGAAGGAGTGGATCAGAGTTATTGGCGATTTCATCGCTATCGCTAAGTCCATCTGTATCGGTATCAGCCTCAGCAGGATTAGTGTTAAGGCTAATCTCTTCGCCATCGCTTAAACCGTCTTCATCAGAATCTGGATTAGCTGGGTTAGTGCCACGAGCAATCTCATGGCCATCAATTAGACCATCTTCATCAGAATCCTTATTGTTAGGTTGGGTGCCCAGTTCCAATTCCCGACCATCAATAATGCCATCATTGTCCGAATCTATTAAAGTTGGATTAGTATTGTGTTTCGACTCATCCGCATCACTAATACCATCTCCGTCAGTATCAGCACGAAGCGGATTAGTATTAAGTGTAATTTCATTGCCGTCGTGGATACCGTCGCCATCCGTATCAACGGCGATAGGATCTGTTCCTTGAATAATTTCTTCACCATCATTTAATCCATCATTGTCCGTATCCGGATTGGTTGGTTGAGTTTGTCTGAGCAGTTCAATGCCATCTGCCAGTCCATCATCATCCGTATCGGCTTTGCCAGGGTTCGTGTTATTGGCCAACTCTTCGCCATCACTGATGCCATCACTATCAGTATCAGATCGGGCGGGATTGAGATTTTGAGAAATTTCATCATTATCATTAATGCCGTCACCGTCACTATCCAGGCTTAATGGATTAGTATTGTCATCAAATTCTTGTTTGTCACTGAGGCCGTCACCGTCGGTATCAGCTTGTAAAGGGTTGGTATTCATCGCAATTTCATCGCCATCACTGATAGAGTCTGAATCACTGTCTGTGTTTAACGGATCGGTTTTGCGAGCGACTTCTTCACCATCACTCAGACCATCTTGGTCCGTATCGATTTGGTCGGGTTTGGTGCCCAGTTTTAATTCATCATTATCGAATAATCCATCTTGGTCGCTGTCAGCTAAAATAGGACTGGTAGAACCATTGATTTCTTCGCCATCAGATAAACCATCACCATCGGTGTCGAATTGGTTAGGGGAAGTTTGATAATTAGCTTCGTCACCGTCATTTATTCCGTCGCCGTCGGTGTCCGCAGCTAATGGGTCTGTATTATTGGCTATTTCGTCTCCATCAATTACTCCATCACTATCGGTATCAGGATTAGTGGGGTTAGTGCCTCTGATAATTTCTATATTGTCATCAAGTTGGTCACCATCACTATCTTTTTGGGTTGGATTCGTGTTTCCATTAACTTCATCAGTGTCGGTAATACCGTCTTCATCAGTATCGATCAAAAGTGGGTCAGTACCTTGCGCGACTTCTTCGCCGTCAATGAGGCCATCTCCATCACTATCAGGGTGTCTAGGATTAGTGCCTTGAGCATGCTCAGTGCCATCATCAATTAAATCCTCATCTGTGTCTGGATTATTAGGATCTGTTCCCCAGGTTGCCTCGTCACTATCACTAAGACCGTCATTATCTGTATCAGTTTGGGCTACAGCGATGTTGGCCAAACTAAATGTAAGAAATGATGTAATCAACAGCGAGCGAATAATTACTCTTAAAGTTTCTTGTATACGCATAAAAAGTCCTACCACAGACTAACCAACAAAGTTAAAAATAGATTTAAAGGCATTAATGGATTGGTTAGTCTTATTTTTGTCTTCTTAATTATGCAAGCTAACGCTAATTTTATCCAGTCTTAAGCTTGTCCAAACTTTGTCGATTAATTAATTTTAATTATGGATTCCTATTCCGATGCCGATGGTGAATGGTAAACGATAGCCTCTGGATGCTTTCCCATGAAGTTTAATTTGATCGGTGCTTAACACTGGGAATAGATAATCAGCCTCGGCAACTTTACCATTTCGTAATTCTTGCAGGGTTCCAACAATAGTGATTGATTGTCCTTGGTGATAATCAGTTGGTTCAAGAAACCCCGGGTAAACGGCCACAAACCGTCCAGTAGAGGGTTTGTTGTATTTCGGTTTTTCACTTCTATCTAATGGATAACTAATGATCGTTAACTCAGTTGTTTGATGAAGATTTTCGACGCTAAGAATTTCACCTCCCCAGAGGAATTTTTTGTTTAAATCGGTTTCCGCACTGATCAAGTTGGGTTCACTGGTCGCCGCAGAATTATCTATATTTAACCGATTTGACTGACAAGCTGACAGTAAAGTTAAACTAATTAGAACAACAATGATTTTAGCGAATATCTTCATTATTAAACTGTAGGCTTACCAATAGTGGTGGTGATGACGATAATGGCCGAAATAATAGGGGTGATGCCACCAGTAGGGTCCATAATAACCGAAAGAGTGATAACGATAATGAGGCCGATATTTATTTGCCGGCCAGACTTTATATTCATTAATACTGAGAGTAGGGTATTCATACTCATAATCACCGATTTGGCCTGGCTGATACTCGTCTAACACACCGTTAACAGTTATGTAACGGCCCTTTTTTATGTTTTCCGGCTCCAGAAATTCTTCGCTTTTAGCTAAAAAACGGCCCCCTGTTTTATTTGTGACCTTGGGCACACCATAGCGAGTTAACGGCCGTTCAACAATTTCAATAATACTGTAATTACTTTTGTTCTCAATATCGACAATGAGCCCCCCCCAGCGAACTTGTTTGCCGGTTTGCTTGGTTTGACGGGCTTTTTCTATACTGATGCTGTCATTAACCGGTGTGCGAATGGCAGGGCTGGTTGTGCAACCCACTATCATTAAACCTAATAGCATAGCGATGTATCTTGACATTGTCTTAACCCCAATAAAATACGTGATGGGTTTTAAGCTAGCTTAATAGATATAAATTAATCAATGCTGAATTTATTGTACAAATAAAACTCTATGCTGAGTTAAGGGATACATGCAGTTGGTGATCCAGCGAAGTTGGATAAATTTTCTAGACGTAAAGATGGGCAGGTAACATGGACTATGTTGGTATTTCAATTAAAACGACCAAACCCGGATCATTGGTCAATAAGCGGATATTAAAACCATGCAAATCCATTACAGCTTTGACTAAGGCGAGGCCTAATCCATTGCCAGGATGGTTACGACTGGGGTCAACTTGATAAAAACGGCTGAACACAGCGTCGTGTTCCTCGGGAGGAATGCCTGGGCCGGTGTCGGAGAGTGTAATAACATGTTTTTTGTCAGATTCGGTGTGGTCAAAATTTATAACACCATATTCTGGGGTATGTTTGATCGCGTTATCGATCAAATTTGCAAACGCCTGGAATAATAAATCCTTATCTCCCTTGCATTGTGCGTTTTTAAGCAGATTCTGTTTTAGCGTAATGTTTTTTTCGTTGATGGTGGGCTCATACAAATCAATTACATCGAATAGAATAGAAGATAGAGAGATTGATTTAAAATTTATTTGATCCGATTGAGATTCTATATTGGCAATTCTCAGTATCGAATTTACGGTCGACAATAGTTGATCAGCCTGTTCAAGGGCAAAATTAATGTCGCCTTTATGTTCCGAATCTTCACCTAATTTAACATTCAACTCTTCTAGGCGATTGCGTAACCTGGCCAGCGGGGTTTTAAGGTCGTGAGCAATATTGTCGGAAATTTGGTTTACATCTTTCATGGCTGTTTCACTGCATTGAAAGAGAAACTAAAAGGAATGCTTAAATTGTCAGCGGTACTGTTTTTGAAGCGAATGGCTAGGGTTGAACTAGACTTAAATACGAGTCTTTCAATATCAATATTATATGACTTGATTTCCTTAGCTAGCTGCACTCAAAATGTATCCTATACCACGTTTGGTATGTAAAAGAGGTGGATCGAATCCTTTGTCAATCTTGCTACGTAATCGACTGATATGAACATCAATAACGTTTGTCTGAGGATCGAAGTTATAATCCCATACGTTTTCCAGCAGCATGGTTCGTGTGACCACTTGGTCAACATGTTGCATTAGGTATTCAAGAATCATGAACTCTTTAGCATTTAGATCAATGCGTACATTGTTTCTATAAACTTCACGGTTTAAGCGATTTAGTTCAAGATCTTCTAGTTTTAATCCTGGATTATTCTCCTTGCTGAAGGGTTGTCTACGTGCTAGCGCTTCTGTTCGAGCTAGTAATTCGGCAAAAGAGAAGGGTTTGGTCAGGTAATCATCGCTACCAGCTTGTAAGCCTTCAACTTTCTGTTGCGTTTCGCCTAAAGCACTGAGAATCAAGACAGGTGTATAGTTATCGTTTTCTCTAAGCTTGGTAATCATTTTAATACCGTCCATACGCGGTAGCATGCGATCAGCAATGATTACCTGATATTCACCATCCATCGCAGCATTAAAGCCATCAGCGCCATTATCTTCATGGTGTAATATATGGTTTGTTTCACGCATCGCTTTTTCAATAAAACGGGCTGTTTCTATATCATCCTCTACTAATAAAATCTTCATATTCATTAAGTCCTTCTAAGTGAAAGGTTACGACATTTACTTAGCTTACTGTGTTGCTAAACAATTAATGATCTACCTATCATCCCTTAAGACTATACTTTTGATCCGCTTGAAACTCGTTGCATTCGATAAGCTTAGATGTTATTTATGAAGAATAGTTTAGTTATCGAGTTTACTAAATTAGCTCAAGTACAACGTCTCACTGCGTCAAAAGTATGCAATACAGTAATGCCTAAAAACATTACAATTATTTAATCAAACAATCAACCTAAATGCATGCTAAATATACAATTTTTAACAAGCTGATAGGATGAAAATTACTTAATTTTGATGATTAATGATAAAAATATTGATCCCCAGCTGAACCCGCTTAAATTTAGCTGAAACAGTGTACCGGTGTTGTAGCTAGAAGGGTAAATCCAAATTTGGGTCGACTTGATTTAATAAAGACTTAAATTCCTTTTGAATTCTTTCGATTGCATGGTTATCTTTGCCTTCAAAGCGAATCACAACAGTTGGTGTAGTGTTGGATGCGCGAGCGAGTCCAAAACCATCATCATAATCTACTCTCAAGCCGTCAATATTGCTGATTTTGGCATCAGGAAAACTAGCTAGTGCAACTAACTCTTTAATTAGGGCATGTTGCTGACCTTCTTTAGATTTGTGGATTTGAATTTCAGGTGTGTTGACAGAATCCGGTAGTGAGTTAAAAGTATGTTGAATATCGTCATATTGTGATAATAACTCGCAGAGTCTTGCGCCAACATATAAACCGTCATCAAAACCGTACCAGCGTTCTTTGAAAAAAATATGTCCACTCATTTCACCACCCAACAAGGCACCGGACTGTTTCATTTTCTTTTTGATTAGTGAATGGCCGGTTTTCCACATTAACGGTGTCCCACCTGCTTTGCCAATTTCTTGTGGTAATAACTGCGAGCATTTAACATCAAAAATAATTGTCGCATCTGGATTACGTGAAATAACATCACGTGCAAACAAGATCATCTGTCGATCTGGCCAGATTACCTCGCCGTTAGGTGCTATAGTGCCAACACGATCCCCATCTCCGTCAAAACCCAAACCTAAATCAGCTTTAATTTCTTTAACTTTGTTGATTAAATCGACAAGATTTTTAGGTTGGCTTGGGTCAGGATGATGGTTTGGAAATGTGCCATCGACTTCGCAATATAATTCAGTGACCTTGCAGCCTAATCGCCTGAATAGTTCGGGAGCTATCTTGCCGGCAATACCGTTACCACAATCGACTACAATATTTAAAGGACGCGCAAGTTTGATTTGACTGCTGACTTCATCCAGATAAGTTTCAATAATATCTTGTTGTAAAAGCTGACCTTGACCGGATTTAAGATCACCATCTTCGATGCGTTGTCTAATACCTTGAATTTGTTCTCCCGATAAAGTCTCGCCCGCAATAACCATTTTTAGGCCGTTGTAATCGGGTGGATTATGGCTGCCGGTCAGTGCTATGCCGGATTGAGTGTCCAGTTTGAAAGTGGCGTAATAAACTAAGCCAGTCGGGACTTCACCAATATCAATCACGTCGCAACCTGAGGCCATTATTCCTTGGGCTAGAGCACTGGATAATTCAGGCCCAGATAACCTGCCATCACGGCCAATGATAATGCTGGATTGGCCCTTTTCCAATGCCAATGAACCAAGCGCTTGGCCTATTAACTCAACTGCTTCGCAGTTAAGTGTTTTGTCTACAATTCCACGAATATCATAGGCTTTGAAGATTTCAGCCGCTAACTGTGTCATACCGAGTCTCTAGTTATATGTTTGATTAGTTATTAGTTAGCTTTGTGAATAGCGCGCTTATCAACCGCCAATGCAGCTTCATGAACAGCTTCAGAAAGTGTCGGGTGAGCGTGTACGGTCCTAGCTAAATCTTCAGCACTGGCTGCATACTCCATCGCTACCACTGCCTCAGCAATCAATTCAGAAACGTGAGGCCCAACCATGTGCACACCAAGAATCCGATCTGTTTCAGCATGAGCAATAATTTTTACAAAACCAGCGGTACTTTCCATAGCCTTAGCACGACCGGTTGCGGCAAACGGAAATTGACCTGAATTAAAGGGGATGCCCGCCTCGGTTAATTCATGCTCGGTTTTGCCAACCCAGGCGATTTCAGGGTCAGTATAAATAACCCATGGGATGGTATCGAAATTAACATGACCGTGTTTGCCAGCAATGATTTCAGCAACAGCGACACCTTCTTCGGAGCCTTTATGCGCTAACATTGGACCACGAACGGTATCGCCAACGGCGAAAACATTAGCAGCATCAGTGCGCCACTCGTCGCCAATTTTAATAAAGCCACGTTCATCAAGTTGGACGCCGCAGTCATCTGATAACAAGCCATCTGTATAAGGTTTGCGGCCAACGGCAACAATTAAGCGATCTGCCTCCAGGCTTTGTGTGCCGTTGCTGTCCTCGTAGCTGATATTTACTTTATCACCAGTGTTTTCCGCACCTGTAACTTTGGTTCCTAGACGAATATCAAGACCTTGACGCTTGAACTGTTTAGCAGCTTCTTTAGCGGCATGTTGGTCGCCTGTTGCCAAAAATGTTTCTAAAGCTTCCAAGATGATAACTTCAGCTCCTAATCTGCGCCAAACACTGCCTAGTTCAAGGCCGATAACGCCAGCGCCGATAATCGCTAGTTTTTCAGGCACTTCAGTAAATTCCAATGCACCGGCTGAGTCGACTATGCGGTCACCATCAAAGGGTAAAAAAGGCAATTCGATTGGGATAGAACCGTTGGCTAGAATCACATTTTCAGCTTCGATGGTTTCAATCACTTCGCCATTATCTGGATTGCTGACTTCCACCTTATTACCAGCCAATAATTTACCGTGGCCATGAATTGAATCAATTTTATTGGCTTTGAATAACATGCCAATACCGCCGGTTAATTGATCTACAATTTTTTGCTTGCGGGAAATCATTTTTGGCACATCAACTCGCGCACCTTCCACCTCGATGCCGTGTTTTTTGAAATCATGAGTCAGTTTGTGGTATTGCTCGGATGAATCCAATAACGCTTTGGAAGGAATACAGCCGACATTTAAGCATGTCCCACCGAGTGACTGTTTTCCATTTTTGTTAGTCCAACGTTCTACACAAGCTGTCGAAAGGCCTAGCTGCGCGCACCGAATTGCAGCAACATAACCGGCCGGGCCGGATCCGATAACAATTACATCGTATGATTTAGACATGGTCACTCCTGAGTGTTAGGCGATTTTTGCGGCATTATACTATAGGAATCTTTGTCACAGTGATTAGTCATAACAATGTTGTATTTAGAGCTTTAGTAACAATCATAAGTGTAATTTAAGCTCGAATTTCGTATATTGGTTGTCTGAATAGTTAGGATTTATTAATGACAGATATTTTTAATAAACAACTGGATAAAATTAACACAAACCAATTTACAGCTGCAGTGATTGGTTTAGGGTATATCGGTTTACCTCTGTTATTGCGCTTTGCAGAAAATGGTTGCAATGCCATAGGTATAGATATTGATCCTGCAAAAGTTGAGTCGTTATCTAACAAAAATAGTTATATCAAACATATTCCGTCTGAACGAATTAGCGCTGTACATCAACTCTTAAGTTTTTCTACAGATTTTCGTGAGTTACGAAATGCAGATGTAATCGTAATTTGTGTGCCCACTCCATTGAATCAATATCGTGAGCCTGATTTAAGCTTTGTCATTAATACTGTCGAACAGATTTTTCCGCATTTACAACCAGGACATATTATTTCGCTAGAGAGCACGACTTATCCAGGCACCACCGAAGAAGAATTGTTGCCTCGGCTTCAAGCAGATGGTCTAAAAGTAGGAAAAGATGTTTTTTTAATTTATTCCCCGGAACGAGAAGATCCCGGCAATCAAAACTTTACTACTCGGACTATTCCCAAAATAGTCAGTGGCCATACACAGAATTGTCTCGAATTGGCAAAAGCCCTGTATGCAAAGGTTTGTGATCAAATTGTTCCAGTAAGTTCAACCAAAGTCGCAGAGATGACCAAGCTGTTGGAGAATATCCACCGCGCTGTCAATATTGGGTTGGTGAATGAAATGAAAGTATTGGCGGACAAAATGGGCATTAATATCTACGAAGTCATTGATGCAGCCAAAACTAAACCTTTTGGATTTACGGCTTATTACCCGGGCCCCGGTTTAGGTGGACATTGTATTCCCATTGATCCATTTTATTTGACTTGGAAAGCACGTGAATACGGTGTGCATACACGTTTCATAGAGCTTGCCGGAGAAGTTAATAATGCCATGCCTGACTATGTCGTCGAAAAGGTTATGCTTGGTTTAAACCAACAGCAAAAATCTTTAAGCTCAAGCAAAATCCTGGTTTTGGGGATTGCTTACAAAAAGAACGTTGATGATATGCGTGAATCACCAGCAGTGGTAATCATGGATAAACTAACCAAGCTGGGCGCTCAAGTTGATTACAGTGATCCGTTTATTCCTGTGTTTCCCAAAATTCGTAACTATTCTTTTGATATGAATAGTGTGGATCTAACAGTGGAAAATGTTACTGACTATGATTGTGTGATTATCGCAACAGACCATGATGATTTTGATTATGGTTTGTTAGCACAACATGCCAAATTGATTGTTGATAGCCGTGGTAGATACAAACAGCGACAGCCCTACATCGTAAATGCCTAACGATCAGCATTTAGCCGTTGAGTGTTATATGATAATATGATTCGCCTGCCTGCCGGTCCACACAGCCGGTTGTAACTAGTAAGCAGGAATTATCTTCCAGCATATAACTTGAGGAGGTCTAATGACGGTTAGTATTTCGTTTCAATTAAATGGAACTTCTACCCAGCTTGAAGTTCCGGATTCCCAGTTGCTCAGCGAAGCATTACGCCAGGGTGGCTCGACTGGCACTCACATTGGTTGTGACACCAGTCAATGTGGCGCTTGTGTCGTGCATGTTGATGGTCAATCAGTGAAGAGTTGCACAATGTTAGCAGCTCAGGTTGATGGCAAGTCTGTAACAACTATAGAAGGGCTTGCCAATGGTGATGACATGCATCCTATGCAACAGGCATTTAAAAACCATCATGGCTTGCAATGCGGCTTTTGTACACCCGGTATGGTCATGAGTGCTGTTGATTTGATCAATCAAAATCCCAATCCTGATGAGACCCAAATTCGTGAATGGCTGGAAGGGAATATATGCCGCTGTACCGGTTATCACAATATCGTTAAAGCTGTGCAAAACGGCGCGCAAATGATGAGGGAGGTTTAAGATGGGACATGCAGGAATTGGTGAAGCTGTTACTAGACGCGAAGACTATCGTTTTCTGACAGGTCAGGGAACCTATACTGACGATATTAATTTAGCGAATCAAACTCATGCCTGGATTGTGCGTTCTCCTTATGCGCATGCCAATATCAATAGTATAGACAGTACAGATGCCGCAGCTATGTCAGGTGTGGTTACTATTTATACTTCGGCGGATTTTGCTGAGGCAGGTGGCGTGCCATGTGGTTGGGAGGTCACCCAAAAAGATGGCACACCTATGAACGAACCCAAACATCCCATCCTGGCTGAAGGACGAGTTAGACATGTGGGTGATCCAGTGGCTTTGGTTATTGCCGAATCACGGCAACAAGCACGGGATGCGGCTGAAGCCATAGTTATTGATTATGAAGAATTACCCGCTCAAATTGACATGCGGGCTGCATTGGATGAGGGTGCTACGGCTATTCATGACGACCTTGGCAGTAATTTGTGTTTTGATTGGGAGCTTGGCGATAAAGAGGCAACCGATACAGCTTTCGCAAATGCACATCATGTTACTCAGCTCGATCTGATTAATAATCGACTCGTGGCTAACGCAATCGAACCCCGTGCAGCAATAGGCGACTACAATGTCAGTAGTGGCGATTACACGCTTTACACCACCAGTCAAAATCCACATGTTATTCGGCTATTGATGGGTGCTTTTGTACTCAGCATTCCAGAGCATAAACTCCGAGTTTACGCGCCCGATGTTGGTGGAGGATTTGGCTCTAAAATTTATCATTACGCTGAAGAAGCTATGGTGACCTGGGCAGCAGGGCAACTTAAGCGACCAGTGAAATGGACGGCTGAGCGCTCCGAATCATTCATGTCAGATGCACACGGACGAGATCATGTCACCCATGTTGAATTGGCAATGGATGAGAACGGGAAGTTCCTTGGTTTGCGTTGTAACACACTAGCTAATATGGGAGCGTATTTATCCACTTTTGCACCGTGTGTGCCCACATATTTACATGCTACATTATTAGCCGGTCAGTACGCCACACCTGCAATTCATTGTGAAGTTAAAGCAGTATTCACAAATACGGTGGCGGTTGATGCCTACCGAGGCGCTGGCCGACCAGAAGCGACTTATTTGCTGGAACGTATTGTTGATGTGGCCGCCAAAGAAATGAATATTGACCCGGCCGAACTCAGGCGCCGTAATTTCATTCAACCTGATCAATTTCCTTATGACACGCCGGTCGCATTGACTTATGACACCGGTAATTATGAAGTGACTTTGGATCAGGCGCTTGAAGCGGCTGATTATGCCGGTTTCCAAGCCCGTAAAGACGAAGCCGCAACAAGAGGTAAATTGCGAGGAATCGGAATGGCCTCGTACATTGAAGCTTGTGGAATTGCACCATCTAATGTTGTGGGTGCTTTAGGTGCCCGTGCCGGTCTTTATGAAGCAGCAACCATCAGGGTAAATCCAACCGGGTCAGTCACTGTTTTGACAGGTTCTCACTCACATGGGCAAGGTCATGAAACAACCTTTGCCCAAGTGGTTTCGGACATGCTGGGTATTGATTATGATTCGATTGAAATCGTTCACGGCGATACCGATAAAGTGCCTTTTGGAATGGGTACTTATGGCTCGCGTTCAATTGCAGTTGGCGGCTCAGCGATCTATCGTTCGGTTGAGAAAATCATTGCCAAGGCTAAAAAAATAGCTGCACATTTGATGGAAGCCGATGTAGCGGATGTGGAGTTCGAAAATGGAGAATTTAAAGTTACAGGCACGGATAAAGTCACTGCATTTGGTGACGTAGCTTTGACAGCATATGTGCCACACAACTATCCGTTAGAAGATCTAGAGCCCGGCTTAGAAGAAACTTCATTTTATGATCCTGCTAACTTTACTTATCCGGCAGGAACATATATTTGTGAAGTCGAGATTGATCCTGAGACAGGCGTGGTTGATTTGGTTAGTTTTCATGCCTCAGATGATTTCGGAAATATTATTAATCCGATGATTGTTGAGGGGCAGGTCCATGGTGGGCTAGCACAGGGTATTGGTCAGGCATTGTTAGAAAACTGTGTTTATGACGATCAAGGACAGTTATTAACCGGTAGCTATATGGATTATTGTATGCCCCGGGCAGATGATTTACCGTCGTTTACTGTTGATACAACTGTCACAGCCTGTACACACAATCCTCTGGGCGTAAAGGGGTGCGGTGAGGCAGGAGCAATTGGGTCCCCGCCAGCGGTGATTAATGCGATTGTCAATGCACTGGGTGATTACAATGTCAGGCACATCGATATGCCAGCCACGCCAATGAAAGTCTGGCAAGCCATGTCTAACGGTCAAGCTTAAGGAGAGTAATTATGTATGAATTTAATTATCATAAACCCAGTGATTTAAGTGTAGCCAGTCAGTTATTAGCCGATGACGACGCAACAATCGTAGCCGGTGGCATGACATTGATCCCGACCTTGAAACAGCGGTTAGCACAGCATGCTGACCTAGTAGATTTAGCTGGAATCAGTGAGCTGAGCGGTATTAATGAAGAAGATGGGGCAATACGTGTTGGCGCCATGACAACCCATAGTGAAGTACATCGCAGTGCCGTGGTGCAAAGTAGAATTCCTGCCTTGGCCAATTTGGCGGGTCAGATTGGTGATGTGCAAGTGCGTAATCGCGGCACCATCGGTGGCTCGATCGCAAATGCTGATCCAGCAGCGGATTATCCTGCTGCGGTAGTTGGTTTGGGCGCAACAATACATACCGATCAACGTGATATTTCGGCTGATGATTTTTTTACGGCTATGTTTGAAACAGCACTAGGTGAAGGTGAAATCATCACTGCGGTTAGTTTTCCAGTTCCTGAGCAGGCCGGTTATGCCAAGTTTGCTAATCCTGCTTCTCGTTACGCAATTGTGGGTGTCATGGTCGCACAAACTCAAGCAGAAATTCGTGTAGCTGTCACTGGTGCAGCAGGGAGCGTATTCAGAGCCAGCGAAATGGAACAAGCACTGGCTGATAATTTTTCTGCTGATGCGGTACGTTCTATTGCTGTGGCCAGTGATGACTTCAATAGCGACATTCATGCTTCCGCTGAATATCGTGGTCATCTTGTTAGTGTGATGGCAGCAAGAGCAGTAGCGGCGGCGAGTTGATAAACTTGCAATAGGGTACGGTTTTTAACTTAAAATAGTGTTGGAAAGCTAACTAATCGGTAAAAATCCGTGGCCAGTTCCCCTCTTGAAAGTGTCGAGCAGACTATATCGTTTTTAGCCGAGCAGGGTTATATCGCTGATCGAGGTCTTGCCGTAACATTATTACTTGCCCTTAAACTTGGACGCCCTGTGTTTTTAGAGGGGGAGCCGGGCGTGGGTAAAACAGAAGTAGCAAAAGTTTTAGCCTCGGCCCTGAACACTCAATTAATTCGCCTGCAATGCTATGAAGGGATTGATGTCTCTACTGCGGTCTATGAATGGAATTATCCAGCCCAAATGTTGGCAATCAGAATGTCAGAATCATCAGTGCAAAAATCGCTTGTAACGGATAAGCAGCTTTATACTGAAGAATTTTTAATTAAACGTCCATTACTTCAGGCGCTAGATGCTGTTGGTGAAAAACCTAATGTCTTATTGATTGATGAACTTGATCGCGGCGATGAACCGTTCGAGGCTTATTTGCTTGAATTACTGGCCGATTTTCAAGTTTCAATACCAGAGCTTGGTGTGGTTAAAGCAAAACAACCTCCGGTGGTCATTGTTACTTCCAACCGTACTCGGGAGATTCATGATGCGTTGAAACGACGTTGTTTTTATCATTGGGTTGATTATCCAGACCCGGATCGTGAATTTGAGATTGTGAAACTAAAAGCTCCCGAGTCATCAGATGTGCTGGTTGCCCAAATTGTTTCATTTATGCAGTCGCTACGTAATGAGGACCTTTATAAAAAACCTGGTGTAGCGGAATCTATTGACTGGACGAATGCGCTGTCGGTACTTGAAGTTGAATCGCTTGCTCCTGAAGTCGTTGAGCAAACTCTAGGCGTGGTATTGAAATATAAAGAAGATGTGGAAACATTTGATCAGTCAAGAATTGAATCACTGCTAGAAAAATCTCAACCTGCCTGATGGACCAAGGTTATTCGCAGCTTATTAGTTCGGTAGTCGGATTTATAAATTTACTACGCAAAGCCGGGATTACTATTGGCAGCGACCTAGTAATAAAAGCCACGCAGGCGATCAGCCTTGTGCCATTAAAAGGACGGCATGATTTATATTGGGCATTAAAAGCAAGTTTAATTAATACTCACCAGAATGAAGAAATTTTTAATCAAGTCTTTGCATTGTATTGGGGTAATGCAAAATTACCTGATTCTGCCTTGGCCGTTTCGTTGCCTAGAAGTAAAGTAAAAACTAAATCTGAAAAAACTTTTTCCAAGCGCACATTGGATGCTTTTAATTCGACCCCAAAGCAAAACCGGCACACTCATACCGAGGTTGAAACCATTCATTTAAGTTGGTCTGATCAAGAACGTTTACAAACCATGGATTTCGAAGCCATGAGCAGCGAGGAGTTTTTACAAGCCCAATCTCTGTTGAACAAGATGAGACTGACCTTCAAGCCAATTCCAGCACGGCGTTTTATCACTACAAATCAGCGCAAAAAAGTCGATTTTCGACGCACCTTAAGAGATAGCAGTAAATATGATTTTGAGGTTGTCAATTTAAAGCATAAGAAACCTAAGTTACAACATTCTCCATTGGTGCTTTTTGTAGACATTTCTGGCTCTATGAATCGGTATTCGCGTATTATGCTTAGATTCGCCCACCTGCTAAATCAAGCCCGAGATCATGTCCATATATTTTTATTCGCGACCAGACTAACATCTATTACCAAGCAATTAAGACAACGGGACATAGATGAATCTTTAATGCAAATTTGTGAGCACGTACACGATTGGAATAGTGGCACAAGAATTGGTGAGTGTATAAAATATTTTAATAACAACTACTTAAGAAATATTATTAATAGTAAATCTCAAATAATGTTTGTTACTGATGGTCTCGATAGAGGAGATCAGGACTTACTCAATCAGCATCTGAATCGGTTAAAACGCAGTAGTAAGCAGATCATTTGGCTTAATCCTTTACTGCGTTATGACGGCTATGAGCCCAAAGCAAAAGGCGCGAGCGTATTGGATAAAGTCGTAGATCAGATGTTACCCATACATAACCTGCAAAGTCTGACCCAATTGATTGAATCGTTAAATTTAAATCTGAATAAAGTGACTTCTAGAGCAGCTTAATGGACGACGCAATTTCAGTATTGGATCAGGCTGTGAGTTGGAAAGCAGGCGCTAAAGAAGTTGCCTTGGCTACTGTTATTAAAACATGGGGATCTGCCCCTCGACGTAGTGGCAGCATGATGTGCATTAATTCGCAGTTGGACTTTCAGGGATCAGTTTCGGGTGGTTGTGTCGAAACAGCAGTGATTGACCAGGCTATAAACTGTATTAAGACAGGTAAATCAGAACTACTGGAGTTTGGTGTTAGTAATGAACAAGCTTGGGAAGTCGGTCTCGCGTGTGGGGGCAACATTGAAATCTTTGTTCAAAAAGTTACTAATGCTATTGAAAAAGAATTGACTGAAGTGATTCAGCTTAACGCACAAGATAAAGCATCGATTTTGTTAGTCGAACTCGAGCAGCAAAGTAATCTTGTAGCAATATCCGTTGATGATATTAATTCGTCTGTCAACCTTTCAGATACTGATAAAACGTCAGCCATGCAAGCATTAAGATTAGATCGCCCGGTGACTATTGAACAGAATCCTCGCTGTTTTATGCAACCCTTTAATCCACAGGTTAATGTCTACATCGTCGGTGCAGTTCATATCAGTCAAAAGTTAGTTTCAATTCTTCGCGAGTTAGGTTTCCAGGTTCATGTCATTGATCCACGTGTAGCTTTTGCGACTGAAGAGCGTTTTCCGGAAGTAAATCTGGTGCATAAATGGCCGCAGGAATTTTTTGATGATCAAAAACTTAATCACCGTTCGGCGGTTATTACACTTACGCATGACCCTAAATTTGATGACCCGGCGCTCAAGGCTGCTTTAAACTCACAGGCGTTTTATATTGGTGCATTAGGAAGCCGTAAAACTCATGCTGGAAGAATAGAACGTTTAAAAGCAGATGGGTTTGAAGAATCGCACACATCTAGAATTGATGCACCCATTGGCTTAGATATTAAAGCCAGCAATCCTGCGGAAATTGCTGTCTCAATTGTTGCTGGTCTAGTCTTAGCTTTGCGTCAGGGTGAGTAAAACATATCCAAAAGTTTCTGCTATTGTGTTAGCCGCCGGTCTATCTAGTCGGATGGGTGAAACCAATAAGCTACTAGCTCAAGTTAATGGCAAGTCTCTACTCAAACATGTGCTTATTAATCTAACAAAATCTGATGTCGATCAAATCGTTGTTGTGGCTGGTCACGAATCCGAGAAAATTGCTCAACAAATCTCCGGCCCGTCAATTAAATTAATCAATAACGCTGATTTTGAAAAAGGATTAAGCACTTCAATAAAAGCCGGTATTGAAACAATACAATCGAGTTGCGATGCTGTCTTGATCATGCAAGCAGACATGCCGTTTGTTGAGTCTAACCTGTTCAATCAAATTATTAGCGCCTTTCACAATAATGACGATATTGTGATACCGAGATATAAAGGCCAAATAGGGAACCCATTGTTATGGTCTAGCAAATACTTTGAGCAACTAAAGCAGCTCTCAGGTGATAAAGGAGCAAAACAAATTCTTAATGATTACAAAGGTGCAATAAGCTATGTCGATGTTGATAATATCGGTATATTAGTTGATATTGATGAGCCTAATAGCTTGGTTTATTTTCAAAATAGATTTGATAAGGAGTAGCAATGCAAATTGATGGAGAGTACTCAGTCCCAGCGGATGTCGATACCGTCTGGCAAGCCTTAAATGATCCAGCTGTTTTAAAGCAATGTATTAAAGGTTGTGAAAGCCTGGAAAAGATTTCTGACACAGAATTTGCAGCCAAGGTCACCAGTAAAATCGGCCCGGTCAAGGCAAAATTTGATGTCGACATAGAATTAAGCAATCTCGAACCACCACATAAATATACCTTGTCAGGTGGCGGTAAAGGCGGTGTGGTCGGTTTTGCCAAGGGTGTTGCTGATGTTGAATTAAAATCGTTAGACGATGGGCAAACACAAATTTTATATCAAGCTGGGTTGCAGGCCAGTGGCAAATTGGCCCAAATTGGTTCGCGTTTGTTTGTCAGTGCAACCCGTAAAATAGCGGCTGATTTTTTTGATACTTTTCAGCAATATTTATCTGGCGAACTTGAACTTACATGAGTTGATAAAACTCCATTAAAACCCCATAACTATAACAATAGAAAATCTAATGTTAGAGTTATTGTTATGCGCATGGATAAATTAACATCGAAGTTCCAATTGGCGATTAGTGATGCCCAGAGTTTGGCTGTGGGGCGTGATCATCAGTTTATTGAGCCGCTTCATTTGATGGTTGCCTTGTTGGATCAACAAGGTGGCACGGTTAGACATATTCTCACTCAATCTGGCGTGAACGTTAATTTGTTACGTTCGCAACTTGGAGATGCTTTGGATCGTTTGCCACAGGTTCAAGGTCAGGCAGGTGAAGTTCATATTTCGAATGACCTAGGGCGTTTATTAAACGTTACCGACAAGTTGGCGCAGAAACGAGATGATAAATTCATTTCCAGTGAATTGTTTGTTTTGGCAGTCATGGAGGATAAAGGACAGCTCAAAGATATTCTGAGTGAGTGTGGCGCTAATAAGGAAGCCATTGAGAAAACCATCACTGATCTGCGTGGTGGTGAAAATATTAATGATCCCAATGCCGAGGAACAGCGACAGGCATTGGAAAAATATACCATTGATATGACGGAACGTGCTGAGCAGGGCAAAGTTGATCCAATAATCGGCCGCGATGATGAAATTCGCCGAGCGATTCAAGTTTTGCAACGCCGAACCAAGAATAATCCAGTATTAATCGGTGAGCCTGGTGTGGGTAAAACAGCCATTGTTGAAGGCCTAGCCCAACGTATTGTCAATGGTGAAGTGCCTGAAGGTGTAAAGAATAAACGCGTTTTATCATTAGACCTTGGTTCCTTGTTAGCCGGGGCAAAATTCCGCGGTGACTTTGAAGAACGCCTGAAAGCTGTGTTAACTGATCTGCGCAAGCAAGAAGGACAAATTATTTTATTCATTGATGAGATGCATACTTTAGTCGGTGCTGGGAAAGCCGAGGGTGCTATGGATGCCGGCAACATGCTTAAACCGGCTTTGGCACGTGGTGAGTTGCATTGTATTGGTGCGACGACTTTAGATGAATATCGTCAATATGTCGAAAAGGATGCGGCATTGGAACGTCGATTCCAAAAAGTATTAGTCGATGAACCATCGGTTGAAGATACGATCGCGATTCTGCGTGGTTTGAATGAAAAGTATGAAGTTCACCATGGTGTTGAAATCAATGATCCGGCATTGGTGGCTGCTGCAACGCTTTCCCATCGCTACATTACGGATCGCAATTTGCCTGATAAGGCCATTGATTTAATGGATGAGGCTGCCAGTAAAATTCGAATGGAAATCGATTCCAAACCCGAAGCCATGGACAAGCTCGATAGAAAACTGATTCAACTAAAAATCGAACGAGAAGCGCTGAAAAAAGAAACCGATGATGCCTCCAAAAAGCGTCTGCAAACGCTGGAATCGGAAATTGAAGAAATGGAGCGCGAATACAATGAGCTGGATGAAATCTGGAAAGCTGAAAAGGCAGCGGTTCAAGGTTCGCAGCACATTAAGGAAGAATTAGATCGTGCTCGAATGGAAATGGAAACTGCTCGTCGTGCAGGAGATCTGGCGCGTATGTCAGAGCTGCAATACGGTCGAATTCCGGAGCTAGAAAAACAGCTAACCGCTGCGGATGAGGTGGAAAACACCGAGACTAAGTTACTTAGAAATAAAGTCACTGAGGATGAAATCGCCGAGGTCGTATCCAAATGGACAGGGATTCCGGTTGCCAAGATGATGGAAGGTGAACGGGAAAAATTGCTGCAAATGGAGCAACATATTCACAAACGTGTGATCGGACAGAACGAAGCCATTAATGCCGTTTCAGATGCTATTCGGCGTTCTCGTGCGGGTCTTTCTGATCCCAAACGTCCTTATGGTTCTTTTTTATTCTTAGGCCCGACAGGTGTAGGTAAAACTGAGCTGACCAAAGCATTGGCTGAGTTTTTGTTTGATAGTGAAGAATCACTTGTCCGAATCGATATGTCTGAGTTTATGGAAAAACATTCGGTAGCTAGGTTGATTGGTGCTCCACCTGGATATGTAGGTTACGAAGAGGGGGGTTATCTGACCGAGGCAGTTAGGCGTCGACCTTATTCAGTGATACTGTTGGATGAAGTTGAAAAAGCGCATCCTGAAGTCTTTAATATTTTATTGCAAGTTCTGGATGATGGCCGTTTGACAGATGGTCAGGGACGTACTGTTGATTTTCGCAACACAGTTATAATTATGACCTCCAATCTTGGTTCGGCTGATATTCAAGAAAAACGTGCGGAAGGATATGAGGCCATGAAAATAGCGGTCATGGAAATCGTTAAACATCATTTTAGACCTGAATTTATTAATCGAATTGATGACTTGGTGGTGTTCCATCCGCTTTCGCGTGAGCAAGTCCGCATGATCGCTGATATTCAAATTAATGGTTTACGTAAACGCCTGGCAAGTCGTAATTTAGGTCTGGAAATCTCAGGTTCAGCATTGGATAAAATTGCCAACGTCGGGTTCGATCCGGTCTATGGTGCTCGACCACTCAAGCGTGCTATTCAGGATTATCTGGAAAATCCATTATCCAAGGAGATATTGTCTGGTAACTTTGTCGAAAGCGATACCATCATGGTGGATATAGATGGTGAACAAATCATCTTTGACAAGAAACAGCAGCCCGAAGCAGCTTAACTAAATCAAATAGTCAGCTGGGCGTAGTGTTATACTACGCCCAGTTTTTTGTGCGAGTAACATTTATGAAAGCAATGATTCTGGCTGCAGGAAAAGGCACAAGAATGCGGCCACTGACCTATGAACTCCCTAAGCCAATGATTCCTATTCTGGGTAAACCGGTTATGGAATATTTGATTGAAGAGTTGTCTCGGCATGGATTTGATCAAATTATGGTCAACGTCAGTCATCTACCAATGCGTATAGAGCATTATTTTGGCGATGGCAGGCGCTGGGGGGTCGATATTGGTTATTCGTTTGAAGGTCACATTGAAGAGAAGGAAATCATCTCTCAACCAATCGGTTCAGCAGGTGGGGTGAAAAAAATTCAGCAATTCAGTCAATTTTTTGACGATACATTTTTAGTTATTTGTGGTGATGCCCTGATTGATCTTGATTTGACCGCGGCGGTACGTAAACACTGGCAATCCGGTGCTAAGGCCAGCATTGTAGTTAAAGAAGTGCCGCATGATCAGGTTAGTAATTACGGGGTGGTTGTTTGTGATGACGATGGAAAAATCACGTCATTTCAAGAAAAACCAAGTGAAGACGAAGCAAAATCAAATTTGGTCAATACTGGTATATATATTTTTGAACCGCAAATACTGGATTTAGTTCCAGAGAATAAAGAATATGATTTTGGTAGTGAATTGTTCCCCGATATTCTCAAAGCAAAATCACCTTTTTATGCTATCAATCAGCCATTTTCATGGATCGACATCGGCCGCTTGAACGATTACTGGGAAGCGACCCAGCAAATGATGTTGGGAGAACTCAAGGATGTTGATATGCCAGGTAGGGAAGTTAAAACGGGCGTTTGGACAGGCATGAACGTAAACGTTGACTGGGATAATGTGCGGATAGAAGGCCCAGTCTATATTGGTGCCAGTTCAAGAATTGAAGCCGGTTGTGAAATAGTTGGTCCGACCTGGATTGGTCATGGTTGTTATTTACAAAGTGGAGCGCGGGTAACCCGCAGTATTTTATTCGAGCACACTTATGTAGGCTCACGCGGTCAGCTTTATGAAGCTGTCGTTTATGGTCAGCGCTGTGCTGATAAAGACGGTAATCGTATTAAGGATGGCGATAAAGAACTTGACTGGGTAACCGATGCACGTGAGTCACATTATTACAAAAATAATGTGATTAATATCTGACTGTAAACATACTTGGTGAAAGCATTATTATTTGACCTTGGTGGTGTTCTGGTCAATATTGATTTTCAATTAGCATTCGAGCAATTCGAAATACTTAGTCACCTCGATCAAGTTGAAATTAAAAACCGATTTCAGATGGATCAAGCATATAGGGATCATGAAGTTGGCAAAATTAACTGGTCTGACTATGCATCACATTTGCGTTATAAATTCGAGTTAACGGCTACCAATGATGAAATAGCAACTGCCTGGAATGCTATTTTCAAAGATCAGATTACGGAAACGATTAGTATAATTAACGAGATCAATACGAACATTGACTGCTATGTATTTTCAAATACTAATACTAAACACCATGAATTTTGGAGTGAAAAATACCCACAAGTTACGTCATTATTCAAACAAGTTTTCGTTTCGTGCGAATTAAATTTGCGAAAGCCTGATGTAGAAGCTTTTGAAGCAGTTTGCCGAGCTACGGGTTATGTACCCAAAGACTTCATCTTTTTTGACGATACTCAAGAGAATGTTGAGGGTGCGAGGAACACTGGTTTAGATGCTGTTTTGGTAAAGAACCCTAATGATGTAATCAGAAAATTAACAAAGTTAAAATTAATTCCTGATTTTGAGTAATACTGATAGTCCGATAAATATCCATCCAAGAATCATCAGCACGCCTCCTATTGGAGTGATTGCCGTCAACCACTTCATGTCAGCAAGGGTATAAAGAAAAAGGCTGGTTTGAAAAACAAAGCCGCCTAAAGCAATACTGTAACCAGCCCAGTGAAATCGATGATCCTCAAATAACTGACATAAAATTGCTAATCCAATCAATGCCAGAGCGTTATAAATGCTGTAATCGACAGCCTTATTGAAAGTTTCTACCTGGTTATTAGCAGTTAATATTTCATAGGCGGGATGAGCGCCAATGCTAGCCATAATAATGCTGCTTGCTCCAAATAAGCTGGCGATTGCAAGCAAGGTTTTGCAATGGCGGTTCATGGTCTTAGCTAAAAGTGCACAGTCATCTTATCAATATGCCCGCCGTCATTCTGGAAATCCCAAAGGGATTGTCCAGAATCTCCTCGGTAATAAGCCAGATTTAGGAGATTCTGGCTTTCGCCAGAATGACTCGGGAGGTATCAGTCAAAGGCTCTCACTCAATAGCGCATTAACACGTTTTACATAAGAGCTTGGATCATTTAACGGTGCACCTTCACTCAAAGCAGCCTGGTCATACAGTACATTGGCCCAGTCTTCGACTTTATCGTCTTTGTCTTTGAGATTAACCAAAATTGGGTGTTCTGCATTGATTTCCAGAATCGGCTTGCTTCCAGGTGCATCTTGCCCCATGGCTTTAAGCAAACGTTCCATGTTACCGCCGAGATCATGCTCATCAGCAACCAAACATGCTGGTGAGTCAGTCAAACGCTGGCTTAGACGAACGTCTTTGGCTTTATCTTCCAGCGCTTTTTTAAATTTTTCTATCAGATCAGAAAAGTCTTTTTCTTGCTCTTTGGTTTTTTCTTTAGCCTCTTCGTTCTGAATGTCGTCTAAGTCAGCGCCTTTAGCGATAGATTTCAGTGGTTTGCCATCAAATTCGTGCATATGTGCGACTAACCATTCATCAACTGGATCGCTGAGCAAAAGAACTTCAGTTTTGTTTTTCTTGAATAGCTCCAGGTGAGGTGAATTCTCCGCTGCCTTATGAGAATCAGCGGTCAAATAATAGATCGATTTTTGTGATTCCGGCATGCGCGAGACATAGTCTTTTAGTGATGCAGTTTGCTTTTGTTCATTATCATTAGTTGTTGAAAATCGCAGTAATTCTTGCAGTGTCTCTTTATTTTCAAAATCTTCTACTACACCTTCTTTCATCACTCGGCCAAACTCGGCCCAGAATTTTTGGTAGTCGTCTGGTTTTTTTTCGGCCATTTTTTTCAGTTCATTCAAAATTTTCTTAACCGATGCGCTTTTGATTTTGTGAATGGCTTGATTTTTTTGTAATATTTCTCGGGAGACGTTTAATGGCAAATCGCTGGCATCGACTAAACCGCGCACGAAGCGTAAATATGAAGGCGTTAAGTTTTCAGTATCATCTGTGATAAAAACCCGGCGTACATAAAGCTTAATGCCGGTTTTTCGATCTCTATCCCATAGATCAAAGGGCGCCTTGGATGGAATAAAAAATAAGGAGGTGTACTGTTGCTTACCCTCGACATGATTATGGAGCACAGATAGTGGTTCTTCGGAATCATAAGTCATGGAGGTATAAAACTGATTATATTCTTCAGCCTTGATTTCACGCTTTGCCCGGGCCCATAAGGCAGTTCCTTTGTTTACAGCTTCCCACTCTAAATCATCTTTTTCTTTGTCCTTTTCTTCCTCATCCTCAGGTTTAGGCATGTAAATAGGCAAGGAAATGTGTTCGGAGTATTTCTGGATGATATTCTTGAGCCGATAGTCATTTAAGAATTCGTCTTCGGTTTTTTTGAGTTTGAGCGTGATGGTTGTACCCCGCTGTTCAACATCAGCATTTCCCAGAATATATTCACCTTGCCCGTCCGAAGACCAGACTACACCTTCACTGGTGTCGCTACCTGCTTTACGCGTAGTCAGGGTGACTTTTTCGGCAACCATAAAAACTGAGTAAAAACCAACACCAAATTGCCCGATTAGCTGCGCATCTTTAGTTTTTTCGCCAGTCAAAGAATCGAGAAACTGCTTTGTCCCTGAACGTGCAATAGTGCCAATATTCTCTATAACTTCGTCTTCAGTCATGCCAATACCATTGTCTTTGACGGTAATGGTCTTTTTCTTTTTATCAAAGCTGACGTGAACGGCTAATTCATCGTCATCATCTAATAGTTCAGCATTCGTGAGCGACTGATAACGCAGTTTGTCACACGCATCAGAGGCATTAGATATGAGTTCCCTTAAAAAGATTTCTTTTTCGCTATAAAGCGAATGAATCATTAATTTTAATAATTGGTTGACCTCGGTTTGAAATCCGTGTGTTTTAGCTGCACTCATCTAATACTCCAAAAAATTCGATTTTTAATGGATTTCATGTGCGGTTTAATAATTATATTTCAAGCACAAATCAGCTAATTATCATTGACGATTAGGTTTACAAACCGTAACATTGCCGACCCGGTTTAGTGTAACCGTGAACGGGGCATAGCGCAGTCTGGTAGCGCACCTGCTTTGGGAGCAGGGGGTCGCAGGTTCGAATCCTGCTGCCCCGACCATTTGGCATTCAAACACAGCCGGCTTGAGCGCCCGTAGCTCAACTGGATAGAGCAACGGCCTTCTAAGCCGTAGGTTACAGGTTCAAGTCCTGTCGGGCGTGCCAGTTTTTATGGTGGGCGTAGCTCAGTTGGTAGAGCTCCGGATTGTGATTCCGGCGGTCGTGGGTTCGAGCCCCATCGTCCACCCCATTCAACTTGTTTTATTGACCGTAGTGTACTTTTTATAATGGTGGCTCAAAGCAGAAAATATAGCTAGAATACGCGGTTTCCGTGCGAGTGTGGCGGAATTGGTAGACGCGCTGGATTTAGGTTCCAGTGGGGCAACCCGTGAGAGTTCGAGTCTCTCCTCTCGCACCATAATATATCCTTAAATGTAATATCAAAGAGATCAAATAACTATGCAGGTTTCAGTTTCCTCAAACCAAGGCCTTGAACGGAAAATGACAATTACACTTCCCGCCCAAGAAATTGAGCAGGAGTTGAACAAAAGACTGTCTAAACTTCGCAAAACCGCAAAGTTACCGGGGTTCAGACCGGGCAAAATTCCCGCCAGTGTGATTGATAAGAAATTCGGCGGTGATGTATTGAATGAAATTGCCGGTGAGATGATCAACCGCAGCTATTTGGAAGCTTTAACTGAACAAAAAATTGAACCTGCTACTCGTCCAACCATCGAGCCCAAAGACATAGCTCGTGGCCAGGATATCGAATACACAGCCACGTTTGATGTGTTTCCAAGTGTTGAGCGAACCGATTTATCTGGTATTAATATTGAAAAGCAGATTTGTGAAATCGCAGATGAAGATATTGATAATACTATCGATACGATTCGCAAGCAAAGACAGAATTGGACTGAAGCCGATGGCGCTGCAGAAGAGGGTAATCGAGTCACTATCAATTTTAAAGGAACGGTCGATGGTGAAGCATTTGAAGGCGGTGAGGCTAATGATTATCCGGTCGTGATTGGCGAAGGAATGTTACTCAAGGATTTCGAAACGGGCATGATTGGTATGAAATCAGGAGAAACTAAAACAATTGACGTGGCGTTTCCTGATGATTATCCAGCCGAAAACCTGAAGGGTAAAACTGCGCAATTTGAAATCACTATTAACAAGACAGAGCAATCAGAACTACCCGAAATTGATGAGGAGTTCGTCAAATCTTTAGGTATTGAAGACGGCAAAGTTGAAAGTTTTCGCAATCAAGTCAAAGAAAATATGCAACGTGAAGTTGATAACCGGATTCGCATGGCTGTACGAGAAGATGTTTTCAAAGCGTTATCCGAAAATAACGAAGTGGATTTACCTGGGCAGCTGGTCGATGATGAGGCCGATTTAATTCGAAAAGCGAATGTTGAGCAAATGAAAAAACAGGGGCTCGATGAATCACAAGTTAATATCAATGATGATGAGGTTAAAGAAGAAGCTGCAAAACGTGTCAAACTCAGCATGATTGTGCGACAAGTGATCACAGCTAATGAGATCAAGCTGGATAAAGACATGCTCAAAGATAAACTCAATGATATGGCCCAGACCTATGAGGACAAGGATGCATTTGTGAGATGGTATATGCAGGACCAGCAACGAATGCAGCAGCTAGAATCTACCGTGCTTGAAGAAGTCGTTGTAGAGAAATTATTACAAACGGCTGATGTAAGTGAAAAACAGATCAGTTTTAGTGAACTTATGGATCTAGATTAAGACTCAATAATAGAGAACATTCATGAATCAAGATAGCAAAAATTCTACGATCGACAACCTGGGCTTAGTGCCCATGGTAATCGAGACCACCGGGCGTGGTGAACGTGCTTTTGATATTTATTCGCGCCTGCTTAAAGAACGGGTGATTTTTTTGGTTGGTCCGGTTGAAGATAACATGGCTAACCTTGTGGTTGCTCAACTATTATTCTTAGAATCTGAAAACCCAGATAAAGATATACATTTATATATTAATAGCCCTGGTGGGGTGGTAAGTTCAGGGTTGGCTATTTATGACACCATGCAATTTATCAAACCTGATGTCAGTACAGTTTGCATCGGGCAAGCAGCCAGTATGGGGGCAGTTTTATTGACTGGTGGTGCCCCGAAAAAGCGTTTTGCGCTGCCAAATTCAAAAATTATGATTCACCAACCTTTGGGTGGATTTCAAGGGCAGGCTACAGATATCGATATTCATGCCCGTGAAATTCTACGTATGCGTGAGGAACTGAATAACATTTTGGCACGCCATACTGGCCAAGATGTCGAAAAAATCAAGCAGGATACCGAGCGCGATAATTTCTTAAATAGTAATGAGGCTGTTGAATATGGCTTGGTAGATGAAGTTATTGAGCATAGAGCGCAGGCGCCTAAGGCCGATTAAGCATATTGATATGCCGAAAAAACTTGCAATCCAGGCTAAAACATAGCATCTTTATAAGTGTTAGACACGATCGGGTACGATAATGGCAGACGACAAGCAGGACGATAAAGGCGAAAAGCTCCTATATTGTTCATTTTGTGGCAAAAGTCAGCATGAAGTAAACAAGCTGATTGCCGGGCCGTCGGTATTTATTTGCGACGAATGTGTGGATTTATGCCAGGACATTATTCATACCGAAGAAAAAGACGCGACCACCAATCGTGAAGGCAAATCTGATTTTCCCACTCCACAAGAGATTCATGAAAGCCTGAATCAATATGTGATAGGGCAAATGAACGCCAAAAAGGTGTTGTCGGTAGCTGTCTATAATCATTACAAACGTATTCAAAGCGATGAGCAATCCTCAGATATTGATATCGCCAAGAGTAATATTTTATTGATTGGTCCCACTGGATCCGGTAAAACCCTTTTGGCTGAAACCTTGGCCAGACAACTCAATGTGCCGTTTACCATCGCAGATGCAACCACATTGACAGAAGCGGGTTATGTAGGTGAAGACGTCGAAAACATTATTCAGAAATTACTGCAAAAATGCGACTACGATGTCGATAAAGCCCAGATGGGTATTGTTTATATTGATGAAATCGACAAAATTTCGCGAAAGGCCGATAATCCATCGATAACGCGAGATGTATCTGGCGAAGGTGTACAGCAAGCCTTGCTGAAATTAATCGAAGGTACAGTTGCTTCAGTGCCACCCCAAGGTGGGCGTAAGCATCCACAGCAGGAATTTTTGCAAGTCGATACGCGTAATGTTTTATTCATCTGTGGAGGCGCTTTTGCCGGTTTGGATAAAGTAATACGTGATCGTTCCGAGAAAAGTGGAATTGGTTTTGGAGCAGATATCAAAAGTAAAGATCAAGTCAAGAATATCGGTGACACTTTACGTACCCTAGAGCCGGAAGATTTGATTAAATATGGTCTGATTCCTGAATTCGTCGGCCGCTTGCCAGTCGTTGCAACACTGGAAGAACTCGACGAAGACTCCTTGGTAGAAATTCTGATTCAACCCAAAAATGCACTGGTTAAACAATACCAAAAACTGATGCAGTATGAGGGGGTTGAACTTGAGATTAGGGAAGATGCTTTGGCCGCCGTTGCGCAAAAGGCAATGAAGCGCAAAACAGGAGCTCGTGGATTACGTTCAATCCTGGAAAACGCTTTATTATCAACGATGTACGAGCTGCCCTCAATGGAAGGTGTTAAGAAAGTTATTGTTGATGCAGGCGTGATTAATGAGGGGTCCAGGCCATTATTTATCTTAGAAGATAAGCAAAAACAGATCGCGTCTTAACTCGACACTTTGTCTTAAGGTTCTCAAGCACTGACCTTCAGTTGTTAATATTTATATCTATTTATAGATTGAGATATTATTCGTTTAGCCCCATATTAAAGACATAGTTTTAATGGGTTTGTTGCCCGGATAGTCAGGAGTTTTATGAGCAGTCAATCAAAAGATTTATTAAACGATCTTTATCCAGTGTTACCTCTTCGGGATGTGGTGGTTTTTCCGCACATGGTTATTCCCTTGTTTGTGGGTCGAGATAAGTCTGTCAAGGCTTTAGAAAAAGCCATGGATACAGGCAAGCAAATTCTATTGTTGTCGCAAATCGATCCTACCATTGAGCAACCTAATACGGAAGATTTATATACTACTGGAACCATAGCCAATGTATTACAATTATTAAAGCTACCTGATGGCACTGTAAAAGTTTTAGTTGAAGGTGAAAAACGAGCCGACGTGGAAGGTTTTGTACAAGATGCAGAGTGTTTTATAGCCAAAACGATTATCCCTACACCAATTCCAGTAGATAGTCAGGAAGAAGAAGTATTGATGCGTTCAGTCGTTACAGGATTTGATCAGTATTCAAAACTTAATGCAAAAATTCCTCCGGAAATTTTATCTTCAGTCTCTGCCATTGATGATTCTCATCGGCTTGCGGATACCATTGCCGCCCACTTGACATTAAAAGAGTTGGAAGAAAAACAAAAGATTTTGGAAATGAATGATGTGCGTGAACGCTTGGAATACATCCTCGGCATCATGGAGTCTGAGATTGATTTGTTGCAAGTTGAAAAGCGTATTCGGGGCCGTGTCAAAAAACAGATGGAAAAAAGCCAGCGTGAGTATTATTTGAATGAGCAAATGAAGGCGATTCAAAAAGAACTTGGTGAAATGGAGGATGCACCTAATGAAGTTGATGAATTGGCACAAAAAATAGAAGAATCGGGCATGTCTAAGGAAGCCAAGGAAAAGGCAGATGCTGAACTGAAAAAACTGAAAATGATGTCACCGATGTCAGCAGAGGCCACTGTTGTACGAAATTATATAGACTGGTTGGTATCAGTACCGTGGAAGAAGAAATCAGCCATCCGTAAAGATATTTCTGCTGCAGAAACTGTTTTAGACGAAGATCATTATGGTCTTGAGAAAGTTAAAGAACGTATTATTGAATATTTGGCCGTTCAACAACGGGCCAAAAAGCTCAAGGGGCCAATACTGTGTTTAGTTGGGCCTCCTGGAGTGGGTAAAACTTCTCTCGGTCAATCTATTGCCAGAGCGACTAACCGTAAATTTATCCGAGTAGCATTAGGTGGTGTGCGTGATGAGGCTGAAATTAGAGGACATAGGCGCACCTATATCGGCTCAATGCCCGGCAAAATTATCCAAAGCTTGAGTAAGGTTAAGACTCGTAATCCACTGTTTATGTTGGATGAAGTAGACAAAATGTCGATGGACTTTCGGGGAGATCCATCTTCAGCATTGTTAGAGGTATTGGATCCTGAGCAAAATAATAGTTTTGCGGATCATTATCTGGAAGTCGACTATGATCTTTCTGATGTCATGTTTATAGCTACGGCTAACACTTTAAATATTCCACCTCCACTATTGGATCGGATGGAAGTGATTCGTCTGTCAGGCTATACCGAAGATGAAAAATTAAATATTGCCAAACAATATTTAATGCAAAAACAAATCAAAAATAATGGCCTTAAGGAAAATGAAGTCAAAATCTCTGACGCGGCGATTTTGGACATTGTCCGTTATTACGCCCGTGAAGCCGGGGTGAGAAATCTAGAGCGTGAGATCTCCAAAATCTGTCGTAAAGTGGTCAAGCAATTATTAAAAAACAAGAGAAAGAAAAGCTACCAAATTACACCAGATAATCTTGCAGACTATTTGGGCGTGCGCCGCCATCGTTATGGTATTGCTGAAGAAGAGAATCAGATCGGTCAAGTAACGGGTCTGGCCTGGACTGAAGTCGGTGGTGAATTATTGACTATTGAAGCGGCTAAAGTGCCTGGTAAAGGCAAGCAGAGCTATACTGGTAAATTAGGTGAAGTCATGCAAGAGTCTATTCAAGCGGCGATGACTGTGGTACGTAGCCGTAGTCATGGTCTCGGTATCGCAGAGGATTTTTACCAAAAGTTTGATTTGCATGTGCATGTGCCTGAAGGTGCAACGCCAAAAGATGGTCCCAGTGCAGGCATTGGTATGTGTACAGCAATTGTTTCTTCCTTAACGGAAATACCGGTTAAATCATCAGTTGCCATGACAGGTGAGATCACCTTGCGAGGTGAAGTCCTGCCTATTGGTGGATTGAAGGAAAAATTACTTGCCGCGCATCGAGGAGGAATTAAAACGGTGCTGATTCCAGATCAAAATCAGGAAGAGCTCAAGGAAATTCCAGATAATGTCAAATCTGGACTTGAAATTATGCCGGTAAAATGGATTGATGAGGTGTTAGAACTAGCTTTAGAACGTTCTCCATCGGCTCAAACTATTGGTCGCAAAGCTAAAAGTGCAAAAAAACCGGCCAAGGGTGAAAAAGGTCAAACACCGGCTCCAGCCCGACACTAATGGTTTTTATTTCAAGATTAGAAAAAATTAATTATTTAAAGCTATTTCTAGAATAATATTATTAACTTGACATTGCTGTCAGTAAAAACAATCGATTAACTAAACTTGTTCAATTGGCACTTTATTTTTCAAGCACTTAGTATTACTTAAGTCAATTTAGGCTTGCCTTGACATGGTTATCAGCGAGTTGGTATAACGTGGCTGCGTCGCGCTGCGACACCATAATATACTATTCAATTAATAAACAACAGAGGACTATCCTTGTGAATAAATCTGAACTCGTAGATTGTATAGCCGATAAAGCCGATATCTCAAAAGCCGATGCTGCCAGAGCGTTGGATGCCGCCGTTGATTGCATTACATCTGCCTTAAAAAATGGCGATAGCGTCGGTATTGTAGGTTTTGGAACATTTTCTGTAAGCCATCGAGCTGCCCGCATGGGGCGCAACCCGCAAACCGGCCAATCCATCCAAATTTCAGCCTCAAATGTACCTAAATTTAAGGCTGGAAAAGCACTTAAGGATGCCGTAAACTAGCGCCTCCTCGCGGGGGTGCTTAGCTCAGCTGGGAGAGCGACGGCCTTACAAGCCGTAGGTCGCAGGTTCGATCCCTGCAGCACCCACCAGAGCTTTTTTTGCTAGAAACGCCGGAGCGGTAGTTCAGTTGGTTAGAATACCGGCCTGTCACGCCGGGGGTCGCGGGTTCGAGTCCCGTCCGCTCCGCCATTAGTTTAAAAAACTCTTAAGCTAAAAAGATATCCAGGCGAGGAGTAATCCTCGCCATTTTTATTTGTGAAACAATTATGCTATCAACAATTCGAAGTAAAGCGACCAGCCTCATTTCTTATGTTTTAATTGGGGCGATCTGTTTGTCATTTGCCCTGTGGGGTATCAACTCTTATTTTGAGGGTGCTGCCCAGGTGGATGTTGCCAGTGTTAACGGTGATGAGATTGGTTATGAAGCTTATCAAAATCAACTCCGTGCCCGTCAGCAACAAATGCGCCAAATGTTTCAAAATAATCTACCTGATGATTATTTTGATACCCCTACATTCAAGCGCCAGACGGTTGATCAAATGATTGATGAAGCGTTACTCAATCAAATTATTGAAGATCGGCGCTACACTTTGAACGATGGTGATCTGGCAGAGCGTATTAAAGCTAATCAAGCGTTTTATACTGATGGTGAGTTCGATGAAGAGCGTTATCGCAGACTCCTGGCAAGTAATAATTGGACGGTACAGACATTCGAAAATGTACAACGCCGCCAGGGTGCATATGCTCAAATCGAGCAAGCTTTAAATGGCAGTTATGAAATCGATGAGCAAGAACTCAATGATGTTCTCAAACTGCAAAAACAAAAACGTCATGCTCAGTACTTTATTGTCGAAACCAGCAAATTTGAACCTGAAATTTCCGCTGAAGAAATTCAAACTCAATATGATGACTTCTCTGATTTATATAAAACCGAAGAGCAAATTAAGATCGACTATATAGAACTTTCGGCAGAGTCTTTACGTGACGATCAGCCGCTAGAGGAAGAGGAACTGACTAATTATTTTGAAGAAAATAAAACCAGTTTTTCCAAACCAGAGGTCCGAAAAGCTAGTCATATCTTGATTAAACCTGCTGATGACAGTGCAGAAGCGGAACAGGCAGCGCTAGACAAAGCAAAAGGCCTACTGGAAAAAATCAATGCCGGGGGGGATTTTGCTGAATTGGCCAAACAAAATTCTGATGATAAAGGCTCGGCCAATAATGGTGGTGATCTAGGAGTTATTACGCCAGGTGTTATGGTTAAACCTTTTGAAGATGCAGTATTTGCTTTAAGCCAGGATGAAATAAGTGAGCCGGTGAAAACTGATTTTGGTTATCACATTATTAGGCTAACCGAATTGACCCCTGAACAAGTCCCACCGTTTGAAGAACTTAGGGTTGAAATCGAAGAAAAACTTAAAAGTGATCGGGCGGTGGAGTTATTTGTCGAACAGGCCGAAACCTTCAAAAATCTAGCCTTTGAGTCACCAGAGAGCTTACAACCTATAGCCGATGAATTAGGCTTGGAAATCAAGCAATCCAATTGGTTTACTCGAGCTGCGGGAACCGATGTGGCTACAGAAGCCGGGATTAGAGATATGGCTTTTAGTGATCTCGTATTGCAAGATGATCTCAATGGTGATGTAGTTGAAGTGGGAGAGAACAAGCTTATTGCGTTACGTAAAAGTGATTATCAACCTGCTGAAGCCAAACCATTAGAGCAGGTTAAAAATCAAATTGAGGTATTGTTGAAAGGTCGTAAGGCTAAGGAAATAGCAGCTCAAAAAGGTGAAGAACTTTTGGCAAAACTAACAACTGATGAGTCGTCTAACTGGGAAGGCCTGGCTGAATCTGAAGGCTATAGTTTAGTTGATTTAGCCCAAACACGTGAAGCAGCACAGGCCGGTAATGAAGCCACAATCAGCAGAGCAGTCTTCGAACAGCCACGGCCACAAGATAACGATTCTATTTTCGGGGGGGTCAATTTAAGTAATGGTTATGCTGTTTATCAATTTACTAAAGTTGAGGACATTGATGACACAGCTTTAGCAGCGATTACTGAACAAGATCGAGCAACTTTAATTGCTAACCTGGAACGACGACTCGGTAACGAAATGACCACTAATATATTGGCGTCATTGCGCGAACAGGCTGATATCCAAATCTTCGAAGAAAATCTTTAGACTTAAATCGATTAAGATTATTCCATTGCTTCGAGAACTTGGGCGCTTAAGCCGACGGTATTAAAACCAGCATCAACATAAAGTATTTCGCCGGTAATGCCGGAGGCAAGGTCTGAACACAAAAAGGCCGAAGCATTACCGACTTCTTCTATGGTAACGTTGCGGCCTAGTGGAACCACTTTTTCATTGTGATTGAGCATTTTTCTGAAACTGCCAATTCCTGAAGCTGCTAGTGTTCGTATCGGGCCTGCAGACACGGCATTAACCCGGATGCCTTCTGGGCCAAGCGATTGAGCGAGATAGCGGACATTAGCTTCAAGGCTCGCCTTGGCTAATCCCATGACATTATAACCAGGCATTGACCTAACCGCACCGATGTAGGTTAACGTCAACAGCGCTCCGTTACGGCCTTGCAGTAATGGTCTGCCATGCTTGGCTAAGGCCGCAAAACTGTAGGAACTGACTTCATGGGCAGTATTAAATCCTTCTCGAGTTACAGCATCAACAAACATGCCCTCAAGTTCCTCTCTTGGGGCAAAGGCGGCAGAATGTACAATAATATCAAGCTCACCCCATCGTTCTTTCAAGGCAGAGAACACATCGCAAATTTGCTGTTCCTCAGATAAATCACAAGGCAAAACTATTTCCGAGTCGAGTTCTCTAGCGAATTTTTCCACTCGTCCTTGTAGTTTTTCGTTTTGATAGGTGAAAGCTAGCTCAGCACCTTCCCGGTGCATAGCCTGAGAAATACCCCAAGCAATCGATTTATTGCTGGCAACCCCGACAATAAGAGCTTTTTTGTTTTGTAGAAATCCCATCGATTAATCCTTGTGAAAAAGTAGTTTGTAACTATGATAGCATTTTATTTTCAAAAGCTATAACTCAGTGACGCTAATCGATAACCGCAATTCGGCGTATGTAAAATTTCCATTGCCTGATTACTTGATGCACTGGGCAGAACAACAAAATATTCATTTGTTGGCTCCACAGAGCCAGGCAAAATATGAGTTGGCATATGAAAATGATAAGTTGCAGTTGCACTGGCTCGGGCAAGAAAAATTTTTACCCTTATCTGTCAATGCTCCCAAAACAACTCGTTTGGCGAAGTCAAATTTATTATTACAGGCGATAGGCAAAAAATCCAAGCATGTAACTGACTTGACAGCAGGGTTTGGGATAGACGCAATGACTTTAGCAGCGTCAGGCAAAAAGGTGAGTTGTCTAGAACGATCCGCTCCTATTGCTCTGCTTTTATTTGATGGTTTGCAGCGGTTTTCATACTTAAGTGATAATAATATTCATTTAAGTTTTGTTGATAGTAGTGATTGGTTAACGCAATGCGAAGTTAAGTTAGATACCATTTATATTGATACAATGTTTGTGAGTAAGGCAAAAACAGCAAAATCATCCAAATCTATGCAAGTTCTAAGAAGTGTTGCCGGCAATGATACGGACGCTGAATATTTAGTGCAAAAAGCACTTAAATCTACAGCTAAAAGAATTGTTATCAAACATCATGACCGAGGCCCAATTTTCGGAGTCAAACCGGATTTGCAATACTTCGGTAAAACCGTCAGATTCGATGTTTACATAAAGCCAAGATAATGAATAATTTTTACTTATCAAGTTTGTCGGCAGACTCAGAGCTGGTTGAATTATTGGATGATGAGGCTAAGCACATGATTGGCTCTAGACGATTGAGTGTAGGTGATAAAGTCACATTATTTAACGGCACTGGTTTAATCGCTCAAAGTATGATTGAGTCTATATCAAAAAAGTCAGTGCACATTAAAGTAAATCAACTTGATCAGTTACATCCTCCGTGCCCCAGAGTTGTACTTGCGAGCGCATTGCCCAAAGGGGATCGTATCAATGTTTTGTTGGATATGGCTACACAACTAGGTATGACAGATTTTATTCCGTTGATGTTTCGATACAGTGTAGTAACAAATATCAACAACAAGATTGATAGGTATAAACGAATTTGCATTAGTGCATGTAAGCAAAGTGGGCAATATTATTTGCCAAAAATCCACCCCCCGACTACACCAGAGGAACTAATTAATAGTTTTAATCCGGGACAAACTGAACTGATTGTGGCTGAACCAAGTGCTAAGACTCAAGACTTAAACTTAAGTTCTGATGCCAAAGTCTTGGTTTTGATTGTAGGGCCTGAAGGTGGTTTTTCGGAGCAAGAGCTGCAATTGTTTAATCAACAAAAACTAAATAAAATTGAATTAAGTGATACAATTTTACGAATCGAGACAGCGTGTATAAGCTTATTGGCAAAAATTAGCTGTCGACAAATTATTTAAAACAGCTTACTATTGAAGAAAAGGTACAAATGAAACGATTAGCTCCAGTATTAAAATAATAAACGAGCAAAGGCGGATACAAATCTTATTTGAGTTAATATAGAATTTGATTCTAAGTTATTAATTTTTAAGTTAATTTTTCTTTCATTGTCATAAAAATTGACTTAAATTATTTTAATCACAATTTGAGGTAGTTGATATTGACAACCAAGATTTTCAACATAAGATGTTAAAATTTCAGAAATTATAGAGAGTGACATGGCGAGAAAGAGTGTAAAAATACAGCGGAGTAAGGAAATTATCGATGCCTTTGAGCGTTGTATTTCCAAGTGGGGATTAGATGGTGCGTCGCTTGAGAGAATTGCGACAGAGTCTGCGATCAAAAGACCGGCTTTACGACACTTCATTGGTAACCGGGATGAATTAATAATTGCCCTGGTTAAATCCATGGTGGCGGAGTATAAATTCGCACAATCATCCATGACCAAGATATTACGCAAAGCAAATCGCGGACCTGATGAATTAATTTCCATGCTTCTTTTGCAATCTGATTTAACCTCGGCTAATCGTATTTTGGTTCTTATGAACTTATACGCTGCAGCACCACGTTATCCAAAAGTGCAAAAGGAATTACGCGATTGGTATAAAAATTACGTTAACTGGACAGCAGACAGGCTGTCAGAATTCAAACCTAAAGCGGACAAGAAACTTGTTAAGATAGTAGCCTCAGGTTTGATAGGAATTGCTTTTAATTATGCATCGTTATCTTCTTTAGAATTAGATGATGCACAGCAACAGCAGGCAACCGATGCCTGTCGTACCCTTATTGGTCTGTTAGGCAAATAAAATAATTGTAGCTGATTCGCTTTTTAAAAGTGAATCAGCTATCTCCACACCCAATCTTTCAGAAATAGCCTTTATTCTTAAAGGTCGATATTTTCTTATTCCTTTTGTATTGTTGGCACAACTCAACAGGATATGCTGGTTCTATTGATTTGGCCGTTAGGTCGTTACAGTAATTACATTAAAATCATTTAATCTTAATTAGCCGTTCATCAACTAAGTTAGAGGAGGTAACTATGAATGAGAATATCCTGGTTGCGCTAGATGGGAGTGATTGTGGTAAGCGGGCTCTAGCTGCTGCTGTAAACCATGCCAAATTAACAGGCGCCAATCTGGTTTTAACTTATGTAATAGATTGGTCACCCTATACATTTAATACCCCCGAGGAGAACGAACAAAGGCACAAACGCCGTGAGTCTGAGATTCAGCGAGCCCATGAGGTGGTTTTGGATCCTGAAGCATCAGCGCTGGCAGATTCCGGTTTAGATATCAAAACAATTGTTCGCCATGGAAAAATTGCTGAAACGCTGGTCGATTTAACTAGCGAGCATGATATTGCTCAAATTTATATCGGAAAAATCGGTGAGTCACGTTTGCACTCCATGATTTTCGGTAGTGTTACCGCAGCTCTAGTACAAGCATCATCTGTACCGGTAACGGTTGTTCCATAATATTTTAAGTTGTCGAACTAACTATTAACTTTAGAGGAGAAACCCTATGAGTCGTTTACTTTTAGCATTTAGCTCAATATTTTTTGTGCTAAATAATGCCTATGCAGGAATTGATGAAGCAATTAACTCCGCAACAGCTCCAATTGCTGAATTAATCGGGGAAATCGTATTTTTTAGGATTTCCATTGGCGATGCAAGTTTACCTTTGGTTGTTTTGTGGCTGGTCATTGGTGCAATTTTCTTTACCATCTACATGGGGTTTGTAAACTTGCGTGGCTTTAAGCATGCTATTGAGTTAGTTCGTGGTGATTATGCGGATCCTAATAGTCATGGTGAGGTTTCACATTTTCAGGCACTGGCTACGGCGGTTTCAGGTACAGTTGGTATTGGTAATATCGGTGGTGTTGCAGTAGCCGTAACTGTTGGTGGGCCAGGCGCGACATTCTGGTTAATTGTTGCTGGCTTTCTCGGCATGTCGACCAAGTTTGTTGAATGTACCTTGGGTGTTAAATACCGGGAAGAATTTGAAGATGGCCACGTTTCAGGTGGTCCGATGTATTACCTCAGAAAAGGATTCTCGGATCGCGGTATGGAAGGCTTTGGAAAATTCATGGGTACATTCTATGCTATTGGTATTTTTATTGGCGCATTGGGTATTGGCAACATGTTCCAGTCTAATCAGGCTTATGTACAAATGAATACCGTGGCAGGAGGAGCACTTGATGGCTATGGTTGGTTATTTGGTTTAATCATGGCAGGTGTGGTATTTATGGTTATTGTTGGCGGTATTAAGTCAATTGCCAAAGTAACTGAAAAAATTGTGCCTTTTATGGCTATTTTCTACTGCTTTTTTGCTTTGATAGTTATTTTCATGAATATCAGCGTGATTCCTCAGGCTGTAGCTAATATTTTTTCTGGTGCTTTTACCGGTGAAGGTGTTGCTGGCGGGGCATTAGGTGCCATGATCATCGGTTTCCAACGTGCTGTTTTTTCAAACGAAGCAGGTATAGGGTCTGCTTCAATAGCCCACTCAGCAGTAAAAACGAATGAGCCTGTTACTGAAGGCGTGGTGTCATTACTTGAACCGTTTATTGATACGATTGTTATTTGTACGATTACTGCCTTGGTTATAGGTACTACTCAAGTCGCTTATCCTGGATTTGCAGGTGATGCACAAGGCGTGGCCATGACATCGGCCGCTTTTCAAACCAAATTTGAGTGGTTTCCATATCCTTTAGCTTTTGCAGCTTTGTTGTTTGCTTTTTCAACCATGATCTCCTGGTCTTACTATGGGCTTAAAGGGTGGACTTATCTTTTTGGAGAGGGTGAGATGGGACAGACGATTTATAAAATTATGTTCTGTGTTTTCGTGGCCTTAGGCTGTGTTGTCCAACTGGGTCCAATCCTAGAAATTTCCGATGCGTTGGTGTTCTTAATTTGTGTGCCTAACATCCTGGGCTTATATTTCTTAGCACCTATTGTGAAACGTGAAATGGAGTCTTATTTCTCACGCGTCAAGAGCGGTGAAATTAAGAATTTCAGGAAAGCAGCAGCAGCTGGAGAGTAAATCACAAATCTGAAACTGTAAGGCCCGAGGTTAACATTCGGGCCTTTTCTATTAGGTATGTATGATATTAGAGCTAAGGCTAGGAAAGTTTTTCGACTTTTGACTTTTGTTCTTCTAACTGGCGAATCGCTGTGTTCAGTTCACTAGCGCGATTTTTTTCTTTGGTGACAACTTCTTCAGGAGCACGCTCAACAAAATTACTATTTTTTAATTTTGCTTCAACTTTACCTATGTCTTTGCGTAATTTATTAATTTCACGTTCGAGTCGGGCAAGTTCTTCGTCTTTATCAATTAATGAACCTAGAGGTAGTAGTACTTTCATATTACCAACCAGGCCGGTGGCACTTTCAGGTGCTGATTGGTCATTTGCCAACAGTTCAACACTTTCGATTCGACCAACGGATTTCAGTAAGTACAAGTGATCATTAAGTCTTTGTTGATCAGTTTGCGAATGGTCTTGAAGTAGAACAGGCAGAAGTTTACGTGGCTCGATGTCCATTTCGGCGCGAATTGTCCGAACTGTTGTAATCACGTCTTGCAACCAAGTAATTTCCTCTATTATTTGAGTATCAACTTTCTCTTGATCGGCAACAGGATAAGATTCCAACATTATTGTTTCACTCTGGTCAGCCAGATAAGGTTTTATGCTAAGCCAGATTTCTTCAGTAATGAAAGGTATGATTGGATGTAGCAGCCGCAAGATATCGTCTAGAACATTAACTAAAGTATGACGGGTACCAATTTTAGTGCTTTCGGCAATCTCGTCATTATTTAAAACTGCCTTGGATAATTCCAAATACCAACTGCAATAATCATCCCAAACAAACTGGTAAAGTGTTTGCGCTAATAAATCGAATCGGTAATTCTGAATATAATCATGGCATTTTTGTTTTACATCTTGCGATAAACTGATTATCCATTGATCACACAGGCTAAATGCAAATTTGCCATGTTCTAAGCCAACATCCTGATTTTCAATATTCATCAGCACATAACGGGCGGCATTCCACAGCTTATTACAGAAATTTCGATTACCCTCAATGCGGCCCAAATCAAAGCGAACATCGCGTCCTTGAGTGGCCAGTGATGTAAAAGTAAATCGCAAAGCGTCGGTACCAAAAGGCGGGATGCCGTCAGGATATTGGCGCCGAGTCGCTTTTTCAATATTTTTAGCCAGATGCGGTTGCATCATTCCTTGGGTGCGCTTTTCGACTAAGTTTTCAAGAGAAATTCCGTCGATTAAATCTAAAGGATCAAGTACATTGCCTTTAGACTTAGACATTTTCTGTCCATCGGCATCGCGTACCAGACCGTGAATATAAACTTCATGAAATGGAATATTATCGGCGAATTCAATACCGAACATAATCATGCGTGCGACCCAGAAGAATATAATATCAAAACCAGTGACCAGCACATTAGTTGGATAAAAGGTCTTTAATTCCTCGGTTTGATCTGGCCATCCTAAGGTCGAAAAAGGCCATAATGCAGACGAAAACCAGGTATCCAAAACATCGTTGTCCTGATGTAAGTTGGGTTCATAACCAAGTTTGGTTTTGGCTTGAGCGAGCGCTTCGCTTTCACTTCTGGCAACATAAATATTGCCTTCCTCATCGTACCAGGCCGGAATACGGTGGCCCCACCAGATTTGTCTGGAGATACACCAGTCTTGAATATTATTCATCCAGTCGAAATAGGTGTTACTCCAGTTGTCAGGTACAAAACGAATTTTGCCTTGCTCTACTGCTTTGATGGCTGCGTTAGCCATTGGTTCGACTTTAACGAACCATTGATCGGTCAAGTAAGGTTCAATAACAACGCCGGTGCGATCACCACGGGGCACCATTAATTTATGTTCTTGTTCGGCATCGAGTAGATCCAACGCCTTAAAATCTTCCAACACCTTTTTACGAGCCTCATAACGATCAAGACCGTGATAGGGGGTGTCAGGCAGATTAATAGCAGCGTTATCGTCAAAAATGTTTATTTTAGGCAAGGCATGCCGCATGCCAACCTCATAGTCATTGAAATCATGGGCTGGAGTGATTTTGACACAACCTGAGCCAAATTCCGGATCAACGTATTCGTCGGCAATAATTGGGATTTTGCGGTTAACCAAAGGTAAGTTGATATGTTGACCGATTAAATGGTTGTAACGCTCATCTTCGGGATGCACAGCAACTGCCGTATCGCCTAACATCGTTTCCGGGCGGGTAGTTGCGACAACTAAATATTCTGAACCGTCGCTAAGTGGATATCGTAAATGCCAGAGTTTGCCGTTTTCTTCCTCTGATAATACTTCCAGATCCGAAACAGCGGTGTGAAGAACCGGGTCCCAGTTAACCAGGCGTTTGCCACGATAAATCAGTCCCTTGTCATGTAATTGAATAAAAACTTCTTTCACCGCATCAGACAGACCCTCATCCATGGTGAATCGTTCCCGAGTCCAGTCAGGAGATGCACCCATGCGTCGTAATTGATTGGTGATAGTTCCGCCTGATTCAGCTTTCCACTCCCATATTCGTTCAATAAATTGATCACGACCTAGGTCATGACGGGTTTTGTTTTCGGCATTGAGTTGACGCTCAACTACCATTTGCGTGGCAATTCCAGCATGATCGGTACCAGGCTGCCAAAGCGTATTTTTACCGCACATGCGGTTATAACGGATGAGTAAATCCATAATCGTGTCTTGAAAAGCATGCCCCATGTGTAAACTGCCAGTTACATTAGGTGGTGGGATCATGATGCAATACGATTCACCCTTACCACTTGGTGCGAACCAATTGTTTTGTTCCCAGCGTTGATAGTGTTTTTGCTCTATCGATTTGGGTGAATACATTTTTTCTAGACTGTTTGTTGTCATTTTTTCAATCATTAATACCAAAAGCAGATTATATGCTAACAAGCAAATTTTGATATATCATTACGCGTTTTCAACCCATAAAGAATTGGAAAACACAATGAAAAAATTACTTTGGCCGCTAGTTTTGATTATCGGATTCGCCGGTTGTTCGACCGCTTATTATTCAGGCCTGGAGAAATTCGGTATTCATAAACGTGACATCCTGGTTGATCGAATTGGAGAAGCCCGGGATTCACAAGAGCAGGCCAAGGAGCAGTTTAAAGATGCTTTGGAACAATTTGGTTCGATGGTCAATTATGATGGTGGTGATTTGAAGGATACTTACGATAAATTAAGCGCGGAATATGAATCAAGTGTTGCCAGTGCTAAAGACGTGAGCAAGCGCATTGATTCAGTTGAAAAAGTTTCTGAGGATTTATTTGAGGAGTGGGAGGAAGAACTAGACAGCTATCAAAGTCAAAGTTTGCGTAATCAAAGTTCAGCCCAGCTTAAGCGAACTAAGTCTCAATATAAGGATTTAATCAGTGCCATGCGCCAGGCCGAGAGTAAAATGCCACCTGTTCTGGAAGTGTTTGAAGATCAGGTTTTATTTCTCAAGCATAATCTTAATGCCAGAGCAGTTGCGGCACTGCAATCTGAATATCAATCAATTTCAGATGATGTTGAACGCTTGATCAGAGAAATGGAATCTTCGATCAATGAAGCCAATGAATTTATTGCATCACTTGAGCAGGTCTAGTTAGCGGGTTTCGATTTTTTTAACCTAAAACGTTTGCGTTCACGCCAGCGTGTAACGACGTGTAAACGCCATAATCCTAAAGTAGCAAAATAGCCAATCGTAGCGAGTATAGGGCCGATAATCAAACAGCCGACCCATAACTCAATATAGCGTTTGGCAACAGGAAAAGCGTTGAAAAAATCATACTGGTAAAAATCAAACCCCGAGCAAATCTCGGCGCCCAAAACATAAGCAGTGCCAAACATAAATGGCCAGGTTAGAGGGTTGGACACCCAGACCAGGGCAGCAGCGATAAGTAAATTACCTCTAAAAACCACAGCCATCAAAATCGCGACCAGTGTTTCCAGGGGCATGGGCAGGTAAGCACAAAATAACCCGATTGCCACACCAGTGGCAAATGAGTTGCGGGAAAGTTGCCATAATGCCGGATCACCTAGCCAATGCTCACAAAGCTGAAAGATTTTTTGTTCTCTGAGAACGCTTTGTTCAGGCAAAAAGCGTTTAATTAGTTTTCTTGGCATTTTGACTCAGCATGAATTAATTTTTAAGCTATACTTTTCCCGTAAACGTTAGCATGGAGGCTTACAGTGTATCATTCGTTGATGCTGCTTGCAGGGATGTTGAGTCTGTTTCGTGGTTTTTTTCTTCCATCAATTCCAATTCTTTTGGCTTTAATAATCATTGCATCAGCGCTTTGGCTATTCAAAAAGTTCAACACAAGATTAGTTGCTGTATTTGTGTTTGGTTATTGTTGGGCTGGACTGTTTGCTAATTATTCTTTTAGTCAGAATTTACCTCAGTCATTGGTCAAAAAGCCTTTGATAGCTTCGGGTTGTTTGTTGAACATCAAAACCCATTCTTCACACTATCAGCGGCTACTTTTTCAAGCTGAACAAATTTATTTAAACAACCAGATTACTGAATTCAAGGGAAAGATTAGCTTGGGCAATTACCAGCCTATTGATTCAAATATTAGGCCAGGATGGTGCGGTGAATTTATTGTTAGCTTAAAGCCGGTACACGGTCGATTGAATCAGTATGGTTTTGATTATGAGGCCTGGGCTTATGTGCAGAATATTAAAGCTGCCGGAATACTTAAACAAATCAATAATTTATCTCCGGGTCAGTCTCTAGATAATCGTTATTTACAGTTCAGAGATAAATTGATTGGTGATCTGCATAGGTTTTCCGCTAATAGCCCCGTTAGCTCATTAGTTATTTCACTTGCCTTGGGTGACCGAAATTTAATGACTGAAGAGCAGTGGTCGACTTTACGACGTACCGGAACTAGCCATTTGCTAGCTATATCTGGTTTGCACATTGGTCTTGTGTTTTTGTTCGCATCGTTGAGTTTCGCTTTGATTTGGCGCCTTATGCCAAGGTTTTGTTTGGTCTTGCCTGCCCAAAAAACAGGTTGGATCGCGGGTCTAATGATTTCGGGCATTTATCTGTTATTAACTGGTTTGCCCTTATCAGGTCAGCGCGCCTGGCTAATGTTGGCAATTACGGTGGGATTATTACTTTTCGGTGAAAAAACAAGTTTTAGTCGATGTTATAGCCTTGCCCTGATTGCGATGTTAATCATCTGGCCAAGTTCAGTGTTATCAGTCGGTTTTTGGTTTTCTTTTGCAGCGGTAGGGTTGATTTTGTTGCAGTTTATCCATGTTGAAGTGAAGCCAACTATTACATCGATTGGTCTAAATTCATTACTAGTGCGAAAAATCACTCTGGTATTAGCCTTGCAAATAATTTTATCGATTGCCATGCTACCTTTGAGCCTGTTGTTTTTTGGTGAATTATCCTTGATTTCTCCCCTGGCAAATGTGATCGCAATTCCGTTAGTTTCATTTCTTGTTTTACCGGCGATTTTATTTGGCCTGGTGATGCTGACTTTGGGTTGGACGAACTTCTCAATATTGTGCTTTGATCTGGCAGATCTATGGCTAAGTTACTTATATCAATGGCTGAACGGTTTGGTAGAACTGAATTGGTCATGGATGATGCCTCAGCTATATCAGCAAATAAGTATTGCTCTAGCTTTTATTGGCATCATTTTGTGGCGATATTACCGATTCTGGTCAGGCAAGTGGCTTTTAGGTTTTTTGATTTTGCCGTTAGCCATTAACCCAAAACAGAATTTGTACTGGGGTGAATTTAAATTGGAAGTATTTGATGTTGGACAAGGTCTGGCTATTTGGATCCAAACTAGCGATAAAAATTTATTGATCGATACCGGTTTTGGGAGTGCCGATGGTTTTAGTTATTTTCAAAGTGTGATTTATCCGGTTTTAAAAGCACACGGGGTCACTAAACTTGATGCGGTGGTGATCAGCCATGGAGATGCTGATCATGCTGGCGGCCTTTTTGCCTTGAACCGTTCCGATTTGAAGCCGGCACAAACTTTTATCAGTGAGCCAGATTTAAATCATAATTTCAGATTCTGTCAGTCAGGGTATAAGTGGAGCTGGAACAATGTGAATTTTATGTTCCTGACCCAACAGCAGGTTAGTGGAGCAAACAATCGTTCATGTGTATTAAAAATTTCAAGCCGATATGGTTCAGCCTTATTACCTGGAGACATAGAGAAAGAGGCTGAACGAAGTTTATTAGTTGATTACAGTGATGAACTTGCAACGCAAGTGCTGATTGCACCACATCACGGCAGTCAGACTTCCTCGACCCATTCATTTTTGCAAGCGGTTAACCCAGACCTAGCCATATTTAGCGCCGGATATTTGAATCGTTATGGTCATCCAACTCGGAAGATTGTTGATCGCTACCGGCGGAAAGGCATTTCAGTATTAAATACAGCCTGCCACGGTCAAGTTACGATTGAGTTCCGCGCTTCGGGGATTCATCCAACTTCATTACGTAAAAATAAACAGCCGTTTTGGCGCAATCAATGCGCAAATATCATTAATTAAGTCTGTGCATAATATTACGACTGTAAAAGAAAACGGCTACAATAAGCGGCTTTTAAATTCGGACTAATATTGGTTTTAACATGCCTGCTTCAGAGCAAGCAAAAATTCGCAATTTCGCCATTATTGCGCATATCGACCATGGTAAATCAACCCTGGCGGATCGCTTTATTCAGATTTGTGGTGGTCTGTCAGATCGAGAGATGTCAGAACAGGTCTTGGACTCGATGGATATTGAACGTGAGCGAGGTATTACCATCAAGGCTCAGAGCGTCAATTTGCATTTTCAATTATCTGACGGGCAGACGTATCAACTAAATTTAATTGATACGCCTGGTCATGTGGATTTCACTTATGAAGTCTCGCGATCATTATCGGCCTGTGAAGGGGCTTTATTAGTCGTTGATGCAGCTCAGGGGGTGGAAGCTCAAACTGTGGCTAATTGCTATACCGCTGTTGATTTAGGCCTTGAGGTGGTGCCGGTCCTCAATAAAATCGATTTGCCTGCTGCTGAACCGGAAAGAGTGAAGCAGGAAATTGAGGAAGTTGTTGGGATTGATTGCAGCGAGGCATTGTTGGTGTCGGCAAAGAGTGGTCAGGGAGTCGAGCAGGTGCTGGAAGAACTGGTTAAAAAAGTTCCGGCACCGATTGGCGATAGGGAAAAACCGCTTAAAGCCATGATTATGGACTCGTGGTTTGATAATTATTTGGGCGTGGTAACTTTGGTCAAAGTCGTTGAGGGTCAATTGAGTGCTAAACACCGCATTAAAATGATGTCTAATGGCCTTGAATTTTTAGTTGATGAGGTTGGCGTTTTTACCCCCAAAAAAACCAAGTCTGAAGTGCTTAGTGCAGGAGATGTTGGCTATGTAATTGCCAGCATCAAAGACGTACGAAGCGCTCGCGTTGGCGACACAATAACTAATGCCCATCATCCCACCGATCAAGCATTAGCAGGCTTTAAAGAAGTCAAACCTCCTGTGTTTGCAGGTCTTTATCCTGTCAACAGCGCTGATTTTGAGGATTTTCGTGATGCATTGGCAAAGTTAAGTTTGAATGATGCTTCATTACAATACGAACCTGAATCCTCACAAGCTCTGGGATTCGGCTTTCGATGTGGTTTTTTGGGCATGTTACACATGGAGATCATCCAGGAGCGGCTTGAGCGTGAATATGGCATAGATTTGATTACTACTGCCCCAACTGTAGTTTACGAAGTCATACAAACCGATGGCAAAACTATTTCAATTGATAATCCGTCACAATTACCGGATCAGAATTATATTGCTGAGATTCGTGAGCCATATATCGAAGCTCATATTCTGTCGCCACAAGATTATATTGGAGCGGTGATGTCGCTTTGCATGGAGCGCCGCGGGATTAAAAAAAATATGAATTATCATGGTCGCCAGGTCTCCATGGATTTTGAAATTCCCATGAGTGAGGTGGTTCTGGATTTCTTTGATCAGCTTAAGTCAGTCAGCCGCGGTTATGCTTCGTTGGATTATGATCTATTGGATTACCGGCCTGCTGACATGGTCAGAGTCGACGTTATGATCAATGGTGAACGAGTCGATCCGCTCTCGATCTTGGCACACCGATCTCAAAGCCAATACAAGGCACGTGAATTAGTGAAAAAAATGCGCGAATTAATACCCAGACAAATGTTCGATGTGGCTATACAAGCGGCTATTGGATCGCGCATAATTGCGCGTGAAACAGTTAAGGCCTTAAGGAAAAACGTGACAGCAAAATGTTATGGTGGTGATATTACCCGTAAGCGCAAGTTATTGGAAAAGCAGAAAGAAGGCAAAAAACGCATGAAACAAGTTGGTTCAGTTGAAATACCCCAGGAGGCTTTTTTAGCCGTGCTAAGAGTCGGAGGAGATTCGTAATGAATTTTCCGCTGATTTTGTTTTCGGCTGTAGTGATTACCGGTGCGATTTATATCTGGAATAAAATTGCCGAGGTTCCCAAATGGATGAATGAATGGCTGGGATCATTTTTCCCGGTATTACTAGCTGTATTTGTTTTAAGATCGTTCGTCGCTGAGCCATTTCGAATTCCATCAGGGTCAATGTTGCCGACTTTGCATATTGGTGATTTTATTTTGGTCAATAAATTCAGCTACGGTATTCGCCTGCCGGTGGCAAATACGAAAGTTGTTCCTCTATCTGATCCCGAGCGTGGTGATGTGGTGGTATTTCGATATCCACGTGATGAGTCGATAAACTTTATCAAACGCTTGGTGGGGCTACCAGGTGATCAAATTGAATATAGCAATAAACGCTTAATTATTAACGGTGAACCCGTAAATATTGAAAAGATTGGTGAATTTAGCGGTCTAGAAGCAGGTGAGCCGGGATTGCTTGCTGAAATGTTAACTGAACGTTTAGGTGGGGTAGATCATAAAATCTTGTGGGACGAAGGTGGGCATCGAGGTGCGCTTAAATTTACAGTACCGGAAGGTCAATACTTCGTCATGGGTGACAATCGTGATCACAGTAACGATAGTCGCTATTGGGGCTTTGTTGATGATCAGCTTTTAGTCGGTAAAGCATTTTTTATCTGGTTTAACTGGAACAAGGGGAATATTAATTGGGGCCGAATCGGCGATTCTATTATCTGATTCTCCATGTCTGTTAAACCTGATCTTGAAAAATTACAGCGTAAGCTCAATTACCAATTCAACAATCTTGCCTGGCTTACATTGGCATTAACCCATCGCAGTAAATCCAAATCTAATTACGAAAGATTGGAGTTTTTGGGCGATAGTTTTTTAGGTTTTGTGGTTAGTGATCACTTGTACCATAAATTTCCAGATCAACCTGAAGGTATTTTGACCCGATTACGGGCCAACGTAGTTAGACAGAGATCCTTAGCGGCTATCGCACGAGAGTTTGAACTAAATGATTTTTTAATCTTGGGCGCCGGCGAAGGAAAATCCGGAGGCCATAATCGTGATTCAACTTTAGCAGATGTGCTGGAGGCGATCATTGCAGCCATCTATCTTGATGGAGGAGATCAAGCAGCAAGAAAGTTTGTCGAAGATACTTTCTCCCAGACACTGAATTCACTTGATCTAAGTGTGCAGCTAAAAGATGCCAAAAGTAGTTTACAAGAGTGGTTGCAAAAAAGAGGTAGTGATGTACCTGAATATTCGGTATTCAATATTAGCGGTAAAGATCACAAGCAAACGTTTGAAGTCGAGTGCCGGGTTGTGGATGCAGACAAAATATTCAAGGGTAAAGGCAGTAGCCGACGTAAAGCGGAACAAAAAGCCGCCCAAAAAGCACTTGACTACTTAGTGGCTCAAGCAAAGAAAAATGACTGAGTTAAGACAACAATATCGTTGTGGTTGGGCAGCCTTAATAGGGCGGCCGAATATTGGTAAATCCACCTTGCTGAATAGGATTGTCGGTCAAAAAGTTTCAATTATTTCCAGGCGTCCGCAAACGACACGTCATCGTATTTTGGGTGTTTTAACCCGGGATGACTATCAATTAGTCCTGGTTGATACACCTGGTATTCATAAAAGTGAATCGAGTTATATGAATCGGGTTTTTAACCGAGCCGCTAGCAGTAGTTTAGAAACAGTGGATATAAATCTAATGCTAATAGATGCTCGAGGCTGGCACCAGGATGATGAAAAAGTTTTAAAGTTGATTAAGCAAAATCATTCCCAAACGTTGTTATTGATTAATAAAATAGATGTTTTAAAAGATAAAACTAAATTGTTACCTTTAATACAACAAAGTAATCAAAAATATAGTTTTGACGAAATAATTCCTATATCGGCTCAAACAGGTGACGGCGTTGACACGGTTTTGAAATTAATCGCTGACTATCTTCCTCAAGGACAGGCTGATTTCCCCAAAGACATGGTCACGGATCGCACCTTTCGCTTCATGGCGAGTGAACTGGTGCGTGAGCAGATTTTTCAGCAATTGGGTGAAGAATTGCCCTACACCAGTGCCGTTCAAGTTGAAGAATTTGAGCAAACCGAAAAATTAGATCGAATTTCCGTTTTGATCTGGATTGATAAAGATTCACAAAAACCTATATTCCTTGGTAAAAATGGCGAACGCTTAAAAAAGATCGGCACTCGTGCACGCCAGCAAATGGAGCAATGTTTCGGCAAAAAAGTTTATCTTCAACTTTGGGTTAAAGTTAAAGAAGGTTGGGCTGAAAGTGATTTAACACTGCGAACCCTGGGCTATCTTGAAGAATAATGGCGGTTCGTGTTCAGCAACAGGATGCTTATATATTACATACTCGACCCTACTCTGAATCCAGTTGGTTAATCGATGCTTTTTCCAGAGATTATGGCCGAGTAAGTCTATTGGCCAAAGGGGCGAGGCGGCTTAAATCAAAGATTCGAGGACTGATTCGTCCGTTTCAACCACTATTGTTAAGTTGGTCCGGAAAGGGAGAGCTTCAAACCTTAACAGGTGCGGAGACCACTAGCATTGCACCCGCTATTAATCAACAGTCCTGGTTATGTGCGAATTACATGAACGAACTACTGATCAAATTATTACATCGACATGATCCTCACGAACAGTTATTTGGCCATTATGATCAGGCTTTAGATTCGCTACGTGAAGGACGACAGCAGCAAATTGTGTTAAGAGTATTTGAAAAGCAATTATTGAGTGAAATTGGTTATGGTTTGCAACTGGAGCATGATGCTAACAATCAAATCATTGAAGCCGACAAAACCTATGACTACTATCCGGATAAAGGGCCCGTATTAGCCAATGGTCACCAATCCGAATCGGTTTGGCGGGTCAATGGCTCAACTTTACTCGCATTGGCAAATGAAAAATTTAATAATAATACTGAAGTCGAGCAGAGTAAGCGTTTAATGAGAATTTTATTAAATCAAAGCTTGCAGGGAAGAAACTTAAAAAGTCGTACTGTATTAAGGAATATTAATTCGATTCAGTAATTATTCTTTCGGTGTATAGCCATCCGGCAAGGCGCCAACATAATCGCCTTCACCGAATAAAAAACCAATCATATGATCTTCCAACAGCTTGATGGCATTTTCATCCATAGTGTTTAACTGATACTCATTAATTAGCATGACCTGTCTTTCCTGCCACAACTTCCAGGCATCGATTGAAACGGTTTCATAAATACGTTGACCCAATTCCCCAGGCCAGGGAACCCGTTGCAAACCTTTGGCTTGCTTATTTAAAAAGACACAATGAATTTCTCTTGGCATTGTTCTGATCTGATTCGACTAAATTGAACTCTACCATGAGATCTGATGATTTACACTGAGCTTCAAAATATTTCATCATTGTTGTAAAAAATAATTTAATTTTTATAAAAAGATAAAATATGTTATATTTTTTCCGTGTACGGGGTCTACTAAGCGTTTGTCGTGACGTAATAAGTTGTTTTAGGTGAGATGTCGCAATCAGTGATTGCTTAACACATGAGTCTGGAGAATCTAGTATGAACCGTCGTAATCTTTCTTTAGCCACTTTTGAATCAGGCCGAGTCCTAAGCTTTTTTCTATTTTTATTTATTATTTGTAATTTGACATTATCGCCGCCAGCTAATGCTCAAAATAATTCAATCAAAACTTTATTGCATAAGCACGGTGAAGTTATAGTCAGAGTTTATTTCGATGATGCCGACAAGGCCCGCAAATTTGGACTGGGACTTGAGCCCATGCAATCGAATTATGAAAATGGTTATTTAGTTTTCCATTTAACTCAAGATGAATACGATAATCTAACTGCTATTACTGCTAATAATGGAATGCGGGTTGAGTTAGATCAGGCGCTAAACGAAAAATATATTACTAACCGTCAGCTGCGATTACCGCAAGCATCAGCTACTCTAAGGCAGGCAGCGCCATTACAATCAGCTGATTCCCAATTTCAAACTCTAGCCTTGGAAGTTGATAATTATCCGACTATTCCCGGATTTGCCTGCTATCGCACAGTAGAGGGAACTTTCCAGACTGCTCAGGATATTGTTTCCAATTACCCCAATTTAGCCACCTGGACAGATGTGGGGAACACTTGGGAAAAAAATCAGGGGTTAGGGGGTTACGATTTAAATGTACTTAAATTAACCAATAGTGCGATTGGTGGAGTGAAACCAAAAATATTTTTTACTAGTGCAATTCACGCAAGGGAATACACCACAGCGGAATTAATGACTCGTTTTGCGGTACAGATGGTTGAAAATTATGGCGTCGATGCAGATACCACCTGGATGCTTGATCATCATGAAATTCATTTGATGTTGGTGGCTAATCCAGATGGACGCAAATTTGCCGAAACAGGTTTATTATGGAGAAAGAATACCAATCAGAATTATTGTGGACCAACCAGCAATAACCGGGGTGCGGATTTAAACCGCAACTTTGATTATCAATGGGGGTGCTGTGGAGGATCCAGCGGTAATCAATGCAGCGCTACTTACCGTGGTGCATCTGCAGCATCAGAGCCTGAAGCACAAGCTGTGATGAATTATTTGCGTTCAAATTTCGCTGATACTCGTGGCCCAAATGTCTCTGATCCAGCAGCCGACGATACTATGGGTATTTATATCGATGTGCATAGCTCAGGTCGATTAGTGTTATGGCCATGGGGCTTTACTTCTAATCCGGCACCTAACGGTACAGATTTACAAACATTTGGTCGGAAAATGGCATTCTTCAATGGTCATACACCACAGCAATCGATTGGTTTATATCCAACAGATGGTACGACGACTAGTTTTGCTTATGGTGATTTGGGTTTGCCAGCTTATACCTTTGAGCTAGGGACGCAATTTTTTGAAAGTTGTAATTATTTCGAAAACACATTGCTTGGAGACAATTTGCCTGCATTATTTTATGCGGTTAAAGCAGCTAGGGCTGCCTATCAACTGCCTGGTGGGCCGGATGTCATTAATCAATCTACTGCGCCTACTAGCCCAACAGGTGTGCCTGCAGGTACCTTAGTCACACTTAGTGCAACCGCTTCTGATCAACGATTTAATAACTCAAATGGTACTGAGCCAACTCAAAATGTGATCTCAGCTGAATACTTTATCGATGTTGAACCTTGGTCAGGAACTGCAACCGGAACGCCCATGTCAGCCTCGGATGGTAGTTTTAACTCTGGCGTTGAAGGCATCGAGGCCTCAATCGATACTACGGGTTTGTCCGAAGGCCGGCATATTGTTTACATCCAGGCAACTGACTCAAACGGTAATACTGGTGTTGTAAGCGCTGTTTTTCTAGATATTGATAATGGTGCTGTACTGCCTACTACGATCTTTTCCGATGATTTCGAGAGTAATCAGGGTTGGATTACTAATCCAGATAGCACTGACACCTCAACTACGGGACAATGGGTACGTGCTAACCCTGAAGATACTAACTCAGGCGGTCCACAGCAGCTAGGCACAACAGTCAGTGGCGTTTTCGATCTGGTAACCGGTCCGCTCGCTGGGACCAGTGTTGGTACTCATGATATCGATAATGGTGTTACCTCAATACGTTCCCCGGATATAGTTTTACCTTCGGCGAGTGCTATCGATTTGTCATTTTATTATTATTTGGCACATTTAAATAATGCTACCAGCGATGACTTCTTCAGGGCTTCAATTGTAGGCAGCTCGACAACTCAACTTCTTGAGGAGTTGGGTGACCCTAATCAGGATAATGCTTCATGGCAGCAGCAATCGTTCGATATAACTGCTTTTGCTGGTCAAACAGTTTATATCTTGTTTGAAGCGGCAGATGCAGCGGGTGGCAGTTTAGTTGAAGCAGCGGTCGATGATGTAGTTATTACGGCAGTCTTGGGTAACCAACCACCACAAGTGACTAACCCAGGTGATCAGACTGATGCCGAGGGCAGTGCAGTCAGTCTGCAAATTGTCGCCACGGATGCGGATGACGATACGCTGAGTTACAGTGCCACCGGATTACCTGACGGATTATCAATAAACTCATCAACTGGATTAATCAGTGGAACCATCACCGCTGCTGCACAAGTTTTTGCCGTCGAAGTCACGGTAGACGATCAAACTAATACAACATCGGTAAATTTCAATTGGACAGTCACCCCGGATAATGATCCTCCTGTAGTGACCAATCCAGGTAATCAAACTAACGGTGAAGATGATACGGTAAGCTTGCAAATTGCGGCTACGGATGCAGATGGTGATACGCTGACTTACAGTGCCGCCGGCTTGCCCCCAGGTTTATCGATTAATGCTTCGACAGGTGAGATAAGCGGATATCTAGACTTTGATTCGGCCGGAACCTATAACGTGCAAGTTACAGTGTCCGATGCGTTTTTCAGTCCTTCAGTCAGTTTTGACTGGACGGTGAATAATGTGAATCGAGCTCCTAGTTTTGACTCGGCAATTGGGAATCAAACGAACAACGAAGGTGATTCCGTAAGCTTATCTGCTAGCGCAAGTGATCCTGATGGTGATACATTGAACTATAGTGCCACTGAGTTACCTGACGGCATTTCAATCAATGCCGGTACCGGAGCGATTACTGGAACGTTAAGCAGTACTTCAGCCGGTAGTTATACGGTAGAGGTGAATGTCTCGGATGGGAGTTTGAGTGATACACAAAACTTTGATTGGACAGTCAATAACGTAAATCAACCTCCAGTTGTGACTAATCCAGGTGATCAGACAAGTCAACAAACTGACAGCGTTAACCTGCAGATAAATGCTACTGATGCCGACGGCGATACACTGAGCTACAGTGCTTCAGGCTTACCAGCTGATCTGAGTATTGATTCGGTAACTGGATTGATTTCTGGTACGGTAACAGATGCTACCGGTACTTATCCTGTAAGCGTGACAGTTACGGATGGCATTGATCCAGTTGTGGTCAATTTCAATTGGACGGTTAACGAGTTATCGATCTGTACGGTTAATCTGGATTTTGAATCAGGTAATGGTGGTTGGACTAATGACGCCAGCAGTACTTGTACTACTGGCACATTTATTACTGGCACACCAACAGAAGTTGTCAATGGCGGAGTGATCACACAACTGGCAGGTGATCACACAACCGGAACCGGTCAGGCCTTGTTTACGGCGGTTAATACTGGAGCTGGAACCGATGATGTAGATGGTGGTGAGTGTTCAGTCCAATCACCAAACTATACTGTCACTCAGGCCTCTGATTTATCAATCTGGTATTTCCATGGTCAGCGTGATGCCGGCGATGATGCCAGTGGCGATTATTTCAGGCTCGAATATACACTGGACAGTGGCAGTAACTGGATTGAACTGGCCAGTAATGGCGATCAAACCAGCAATGCGGTTTGGACGCAGGCGACTGCAACCATCGCTGCCGACTCAACAGTTCGATTAAGAGCAGTGGTTTCGGATGGGGCAGGTCCTGGTGACCTGATTGAAGCGGGTCTTGATGATCTGGCAATCTGTTCCAACGGCGGTGTTAACACACCTCCTTCGGTCACTAACCCGGGCAATCAGACCAATCAGCAATCAGATACAGTCAGCTTGCAGATCGTTGCCAGCGATATTGACGGGGACACACTGACATTTTTCGCGACAGGATTGCCTGCCGGACTTTCAATAAATACGACTACGGGTGAAATTGCGGGAACAATCACGGCGGCTGTTGATACTTATAATGTTTCTGTTTCAGTTTCTGATGGACAGGATAGTACTGCAGTTAACTTTAATTGGACTGTAACCTCGCAAGCCTCTCAATCCTGGTTGGAGTCCGTAGTAGTCAGTAATGTCGATGATAATTGGGTGAGTGTCGGATTGAGTCAAATCTATGTTGATCCAGTTGCTGTATGTTCGGTGAAATACGTCAATAATACTGTGCCGGTTGTTGTCAGAATGCGTAATCTAGGTAGTAGCAGCTTTGATGTGAGATTGCAGAATCCATCGGGTAATGCCAGCACGGCCGACGAAGTACATTGTTTGGTTATGGAGTCCGGGCAATGGACGCTGGCCGATGGCCGTTCAATTGAGGCGCAACACTATACTAGTACTGTGACTGATGAAAACAATAGTTGGGTAGGTGAAGCGCAAACTTATCTCAACAGCTATACATCACCGGTGGTGTTAGGTCAGGTTATGACGACCAATGATGCTGACTGGTCTACCTTTTGGAATCGAGGCGCTTCACGCTCGGCTCCACCAACATCGACTAGCTTGTTTACGGGTAAACATGTAGCTGAAGACACGAATATTACTCGAACTGATGAAGAAGTTGGATTTATTGTCATCGAACAGGGTATGGGGGACATAAATGGTGTTGCATACGAAGCAGCTCTAGGTGCAGACACGGTGAATGGCTTGGATGCTACCGCAGATAGCTATAACTTTAGCCAAAGTTTCGCTCTGGCTCCACAGGCAGGTATCGTTACTATGGCTGCAATGGATGGTAATAATGGTGGCTGGGCAGTTTTGCGTGATGCTAGTGCACTGACTTCTACAGCAATTACGGTGGCCATTGATGAAGACCAAGTTGGTGATAGCGAACGTACTCATACCACTGAGCAGGTCGGTTATTTAGTCTTAGAATTTACCGGAGCATTGGAGCTCACTCCGGCCCCCTAACTTTATCCTTTGAATTTAAAAGCTGGGGCAGATAGCCCCAGCTTTTTTTGATTTGAATGCAGCAACTGTGCTTGTCATGATTTAAAAATCGTCTATCATTAACTTGTTAGTAATCAAGTACCAGTTGAGTACAATATGTCGATTTCACATTCAATCGATCACAGTCGAAGTGTTGATGATTTAATTAAAATCACGCCCGCGGCTAAGCAAAAGTTTGTCTCCCTATTGGAAGAAGCAGATGACAATATTTTAGGCGTGCGTGTATACGTTGCTGGCGGGGGATGTAGCGGCATGCAATATGGCATGACGTTTGCGGATCAAAAGTCCGATTATGATTATCAACTTGAGGATGATAAGTTGAGTTTGTTAATCGATCCTGTTGCTCTGAATTATATGGAAGGCGCAGAAATTGATTTTGCCGACGACGGGGTGAATGCCACTTTTGTGTTTAATAATGTATTTCAATCTGTGGGTGGTAGCGGCGCTTGTGGTGGTTGCGGTTCAGCCGCCTAATTCTTAGTGCAACAACAATGACTGATAATAACGAATTTAAAGAATTACGCGGGAAAATTGACACCATCGATCAAAAGATTCAGGATTTGATCAATCAGCGGGTTGGACACGCTGTAGAAATAGCTAAGATTAAGAAACAATCTGAGAATGCTGAATTCTACAAGCCTGATCGTGAAGCACAAGTTTTACGCGAAGTTATAGCACGTAATGCTGGGCCAATGCCTAATGAGGAAATGGCCAGGATTTTTCGTGAGATTATGTCTGCTACATTATCTGTTGAGTCGCAAATTAAGGTCGCTGCCTTAGGGCCGATAGGGACTTATACACAAACTGCGGCACAAAAGCATTTTGGCAAGTCTGCTGAAATTATTCTCAAGCCGACCATCGAGGAAGTATTTCGGGCAGTACAGACGCACGATGCCGATTATGGAGTAGTGCCGGTAGAGAACTCATCAGAAGGAGCAGTGACACATACCCTCGATTTAATGATGGAAACACCTTTGAAAATCTGTGGTGAGGTAGAACTTAGAATTCGCCACTGCCTGTTGAGTCAGGATCAAGATTTATCAAAAATAATTCGGGTCTTTTCCCACAGTCAATCTTTGGCGCAGTGTCGGCGTTGGCTGTCGACTCATTTGTCATCTGCTGAAAAAAGGGCCGTTGCTAGCAATGCTGAGGCTGCGGAGAAAGTCGCCATGGAAACTGGAACCGCTGCCATTGCCAGTAAATCGGCTGCCGAGGTTTATAATTTAAATATTCTTGCCGAGGACATTGAAGATAATCCTGGCAACACCACACGTTTTTTGTTGATCGGACATAACGACGTGCCGATTAGTGGCGATGACAAAACCAGCCTGTTGATCGCTGGTAAGAACAAACCAGGGATTTTGTATAAATTATTAGAGCCGTTTGCTATAAACGGCCTGGATATGACGCGGATTGAGTCAAGACCATCCCGAACAGGTTTGTGGGAATATGTGTTTTTCATCGACATCAAGGGGCATGCAAAGGACGAAAAAATCGCTGAAGTACTAAACCAGCTTGAAGAAATAGCTGGCATGTACAAAGTTTTGGGTTCCTATCCAGCTGCAGTTTTATAATTGTTTAGTTGTAGGAAATTAGTCGTCATTGGCGCCGGTTTGATCGGTGGGTCAATGATTAAAGCTTTGCATCAAGCTCAATGTGAAGTTGGCGAAATTGTGGCTGTTGGTCGTAATTTACAAGTGTTAGAAAACGCCAAACAACAAGGCTATATCAATAATTACACTAATGATTCCGCGAAAGCTGTTCAAGGTGCAGATTTAGTGGTGATCGGCACACCAGTAGGTGCCATTCAACCACAATTCCAAGCTATTTACCCGGATCTGGAAGAAGATTGTGTTATCACTGACGTTGGCAGTGTAAAAGGCCACGTGGTTAAAGTGGCAACTGAGTCTTTACGGGACAAATTAGATCGTTTTATTCCAGCCCATCCAATTTCGGGAACTGAGTATTCTGGTTTTGATGCCTCATTCTCCGAATTATTTCAGGGCCGTTTTACTATTATTACTCCATTGCCAGAAAACCATCCTGAGCATATTAATAAAATCAAACTGCTTTGGCAGACAACAGGGAGCCAAATACTGGAGATGAGTGTGTCTAGTCATGACCAGATTTTTGCTGCCACTAGCCATTTGCCTCACGTGTTAGTTTATGCGCTGGTTAATGCAATCAGCCGGCTAGAGAATGCTGATAAATATTTTCAGGTCGTTGCCGGTGGTTTTTTGGATTACACTCGCATCGCTTCCAGCGATGCCGTAATGTGGCGGGACGTGTGTTTAACCAATAAACAGCCGATACTTGAAATGATTGAAAAATATAAGGCGCAATTATCCGAGTTACAAATGCTGATCGAAAATGGTGACGGCGGCACTATTGAGCAGCAATTTCGCCTGGCTAAAAAAATACGCGATGAATTAGTCGATAAACGTTTGCAGCAAAAACAACAATTTGAAAAATGAGTATTAATTATTTAGTAAGACCTGGTGGCTCTTTGACGGGCGAAGTCACAGTTCCAGGTGATAAATCGATCTCTCATCGTAGTGTGATTTTCGGCGCATTATGTGATGGTGTCACCGAAGTTAGTGGTTTGCTTGAGGGTATGGATGTGCTCGCGACTATTCATGCCTTTCGTGAAATGGGGATTTTTATTGATGGCCCTGATCGGGGACATCTGGCTATTCATGGTAATGGATTAAGAGGATTAACAGCTCCTCGGAGTAGTCTTGATCTGGGTAATTCAGGCACCAGTATGCGCTTGTTAACAGGTTTGTTATCGGCTCAATTGTTCGATTCAATGTTGGTCGGTGATGAGTCTTTGAGCAAAAGACCGATGATGCGTGTGGTTAAACCACTTGCAACGATGGGGGCAAATATTAACCCAAGCTCGACGGGTACTCCACCAGTGCGAATAAACGGAGGCAATCAACTAAGCGGACAGGAATTCAAGCTTGAAGTGGCCAGTGCCCAAGTAAAGTCTGCAATTTTGTTGGCCGGGCTATATGCCGATTCACCAGTAACAGTCATCGAACCGGTAAAGACCCGCGATCATACGGAGCGAATGTTGGCTGATATGGGCTGCGAACTAGCTACTGATGGATTGAAGATCTGTTTGCAACCGCCATCATCGTTACAGGCCAAGGCGATTAATGTTCCGGCGGATATTTCGTCGTCTGCTTTTTTCATGGTTGGGGCCAGTATTGCTAAAAACTCCAGATTGCTTATTAAAAACGTCGGTATTAATCCAACTCGCACCGGGGCGATTGAAATTTTAAAGCTGATGGGGGCAAATATTAATTTACTTAACCAGCGCCAATCTACCGGAGAGCCGGTCGCTGACATAGAGATTACATCCAGTGAATTAAAAGGGATTCAAGTGCCTGAGACGCTGGTTGCTTCGGCGATTGACGAATTCCCCAGTTTAATGATTGCTGCAGCTTGTGCTAAAGGTGAAACTGTAGTGACAGGTGCCAAAGAACTGCGAGTCAAAGAAAGTGATCGTATCGCCTCAATGGTGAAAGGGCTTACGGCTTTGGGCATTAATGCTGAAGAGCTGGATGACGGTATGATAGTTGAAGGGGGAAATATAAAAGGCGGCGAAGTGGAGAGTTTTGATGATCACCGAATCTCTATGTCGTTTGCTATGGCTGGATTAGCTAGCCAAGCACCAATCAAAATTAACGATTGCCGTAATGTGGCGACTTCTTTTCCAGGTTTCCATGAATTGGCTGTTGGTGCCGGATTAAATCTTGAGATCGCTTAGTGAACCAGGCACAAAATATTTATATTCTAGCTATTGATGGTCCGGTGGGTTCAGGAAAGGGAACCATTGGCCAGATGATCGCCAAGCATTATGGCTGGCATTATCTCGATAGTGGTGCCTTGTATCGAGCATTTTCATACGCAGCTCATCAAAAAGAAACTTCTAGCGATGATGAAGCTGCTTTAAATGAACTCATTAACACTTTGGATATTGTCTTTATTCCGACCTCAGATGGCGGTGCTGCTATACAAATTAATGGTGAGGATGTAACCGATAAAGTTCGTCATGAAGATGCAGGTAAGCTGGCTTCAGAATACGCCAGCAAACCAGCGGTGCGGGCAATATTATTTGATTTGCAAAGACGAGCAGCAAGGGCGCCAGGTTTAGTTGCAGATGGGCGGGATATGGGTAGTGTCGTTTTCCCTGAAGCTGACCTTAAAATATTCCTTACCGCCAGCGCAAAAAGCCGCGCACAAAGGCGATATAAACAGTTGAAACTAAAGGGTTTCGATGTTAACCTTACGCGCCTTGTCGAGGACATCGAGCAAAGAGACCAGCAAGATGCGAACAGAAAGCACTCGCCACTGGTTCCGGCGGCAGATGCAGTGATCTTGGACACAACATCAATGAATATTGAACAGGTGTTTGGAAAAATAGTATTGCTGATCGATAAGTAAGCAGGTGATAACACCTCCCCACCATTTTGGGGTGTTATCGACGATTAACATTTAACACGTATTATTTCGTACCGAGAAAACCCATGTCAGAAAGTTTCGCTGAACTATTTGAAGAGAGTATTAAAGATAAAATCATGCAACCCGGCAAAGTGATTGATGCCGAAGTTGTTAAAGCCGATAACGATTTTGTTATTGTCAATGCCGGTCTTAAATCCGAAGCCGAAATTCCCGCCTCACAATTTAAAGATGATCAAGGCAACCTCGCTGTCAAAGAAGGCGATGTGGTGCAAGTGGCTTTGGAATCATTAGAAGATGGTTTTGGCCAAACCAGGCTTTCACGTGAGAAGGCTCAGCGCCTCAGAGCTTGGGAAGAGCTTGAAGCGATTCATGCTGAGGATGGATTGGTCTCTGGCCGAATTACTGGGCGTGTTAAAGGTGGATTCACTGTTACGGTTAAAGATATTCGTGCATTCTTGCCTGGTTCTCAGGTCGATGTGCGTCCGGTTAAGGATCCTGAAGCACTAGAAAATGAAATTTTTGATTTCAAATTAATCAAGCTTGATCGTATTCGCAATAACATCGTGGTTTCACGCCGTGCTGTGGTTGAGAACGAAATGTCAGCCGAGCGTGAGGAATTACTATCCAACCTCGAAGAAGGTCAAATTATCACGGGCGTGGTTAAAAACATCACAGATTACGGTGCTTTCGTTAATCTGGGTGGCCTAGACGGATTGCTACATATCACTGACCTGGCCTGGAAGCGGGTTAAACATCCGTCTGAAGTACTTGAACTTGGTCAGGAAATTCAAGCCCGGGTGCTTAAGTTTGACCGTGATAAGAATCGTGTATCGCTTGGCTTGAAACAGCTTACCGAAGATCCATGGCAAGATTTACCACGTCGTTACCCTGAAGGTGCCCGTATTTTTGGCAAGGTGACGAATATCACTGATTATGGTGCTTTCGTGGAGTTGGAAGATGGTGTTGAGGGTCTGGTGCATTCATCCGAAATGGATTGGACTAATAAAAATGTACATCCTTCACGTGTTTGCCACATTGGTGATGAAGTCGAAGTCATGGTATTAGATGTTGATAACGAACGTCGTCGTATCTCACTCGGCATGAAGCAATGTCAGCCTAACCCGTGGGAGGAATTTGCAGTTAGCCATAATAAAGGCGATCAAATCACAGGTAATATTAAATCGATTACCGATTTTGGTGTGTTCGTCGGCCTTGACGGGGGTATTGATGGCTTAATTCATCTAAGCGATTTATCCTGGGATATGACTAGCGAAGAAGCAGTACGTCAGTATAAAAAAGGTGACGAGGTTACCGCAGTCGTTCTTGCAGTTGATGCAGAACGTGAGCGTATTTCTCTTGGTTTGAAACAAGCTTCAGGCGATCCATTTACTCAATATGTTTCTGAACATCCTAAAGGTGCGAAAGTAACAGCAGTCGCCAAGGAAGTAGACAAACGTGGCGTATCGGCTGAATTAGGTGAAGGTATCGAAGCTTACATGCGAGCTTCGGAATCAGCACGTAATCCAGTAGACGATGTCACTAAAATCATCAGTTCCGGTGATTCATTTGAAGCTAAGATCACCAGTATTGATCGCAAATCACGTAAAATTATGTTGTCGATTCGAGCCCTTGAGTTGGACCTGGAAGACGAAGCATTGGAAGAATATTCACGCCAATCAGTCTCATCAACCACTTTGGGTGATAAACTTAAAGAGCAGTTGATGAGCGCAGGATCATCTGAAGGAGGCTCTTCAGAGTCTGACTAAGTTAACTTGATCAAAAATCAGGACTTAATAATGACAAAATCTGAATTAATTGAACAACTAGCGGAACAGCAACCTCATTTAGCTTACAGAGATGTAGAGTTTGCCGTTAACCAAATTCTGGACTATGTCTGCAACGCGCTTGCCAGTGGTGAGCGCGTTGAAATACGCGGCTTTGGCAGCTTATCGTTGCACTATCGTCCAGAACGGGTAGGTCGAAATCCAAAGACGGGCGAGCGCGTTTACGTGCCTGCCAAACATGTGCCACATTTCAAACCAGGGCGCGAACTCAGGGAAAGGGTTGACCGATAATTCATTAATGAGATAATCATTGTATGAAAAAGATTATCAACATTGTTCTTTTACTTGTCTTTTTTGTGCTGGCGTTTACTTTTGCGCAAAAAAACCAGCAAATGGTCAGTATTAATTACTATGCTGGATTATCTACCGAAACACAGGTTTATCTTGCCATATTCGCATCGCTGGGTATCGGTTTGATTCTGGGATATCTAATCAGTATGGCGGCTAGATTGCGCACCCGTGGTGAAATGAAAAAAGCCCAGCAACAAGCCAAAGATGCTCAAACCCGTTTGGATAAAATTAAAAGTCAACAGGAATTGGCTACTCGATAGGGGTTACAGGCTAATACACTTTTAAGGTCTCTTTTTTTCATACCGCTGCCAGGAGGGTATAAAAGCACAGCAGAGGAATGTTTTTAGACGAACTCTACCTTCTATAAGGCATGAATAGGCTTTAGGAGACCCTGAATCAAGTCCGGCATTACTGTTATAGGGTATAAGTGCTGGATCAAGTTCGGCATTGAGTTATAACTTTTAAGGGACGGATCAAATTCAGGATGACGATGGCAGATTCGTCTAGTGATTGGGAATTCCTCATGTTTACCCCTTGTTTGTGAGGGATGTTTCGTTCTTCAGAATGACAAATTGTTGACAATAACTAACTTATATTGAATACTAGAAATCCATCCGCAAGGATGTTAATGGACTTTAATTCGACAACATGGAGGTTGTTATGTTTAATAAATCTTGTTTTTCTATTCCCACTTTTTTATTTGCTACAGCATTTTCATTGTCTGCATTTGCGCTTAATCCTAATACCGCAACTGTGGATGAATTAGCTGAGGAGCTGGTTGGTGTCGGGCCAAAACTGGCTGAAAAAATTGTTCAGTATCGCCAAGAAAATGGTAACTTTGAAACAATTGAAGATTTGATGGAAGTCAAAGGCATAGGCAATCATGTGATTGAAAAAAATCGTGATCAAATAGAGTTTGAAGAATAAATTCAGATTAAATTCAAGCTAGAATGAAAAAAGCGGCTATGCCGCTTTTTTCTTTTAAAAACAGCCATAAACGTTTAATTGATAAGGTTAAACAGTTAAAATTAGCCCACTTTTATAACGCCCAATCAATAATATGAATGTAACCATTGTCGGCACTGGATATGTGGGACTTGTCACGGGCACCTGCTTGGCAGAGGTCGGTAATCATGTCCTTTGCATAGACAACGATGTTGACAAGATTGAAGGTCTAAAACAGGCAAAATTGCCGATTTACGAACCTGGACTAGATAATTTAGTTAGAGAAAATTTGCAAGCCGGCCGTCTGGAATTCAGTGAAGATATCAAGCAAGGTGTCGATTATGCCGAGGTAATTTTCATCGCTGTAGGTACGCCTCCGGATGAAGACGGTTCAGCTGACTTAAGCCATGTATTGGCTGTAGCTAAAGCAATCGGTGAGAATCTAAATAATTATCGTGTGGTTGTGACCAAGTCTACGGTTCCTGTTGGTACTGCCGATAAAGTTAGAACAGCAATCAAGCAGGTGCTTGGGGAAAAGGAGGTAGAGGTTGAATTTGATGTGGTGTCCAATCCGGAGTTTTTGAAGGAAGGTGCGGCAGTAGAGGATTTTCTAAAGCCTGATCGTATCGTCATCGGTGTTGACAGTGATCGTTCTTTCGACGTCATGCATCGGCTTTATCAACCCTTTAATAGAAATCATGATCGTGTTATTCGCATGGATATTCGTTCTTCCGAACTGACTAAATACGCGGCTAACGCGATGTTGGCCACCAAAATTTCTTTTATGAATGAGATGGCGAATCTGGCAGAAAAACTAGGTGCGGATATTGAATCGGTACGTCAGGGAATAGGTTCTGATCCACGTATTGGTTATCATTTTATCTACCCTGGTTGTGGTTATGGCGGTTCCTGTTTCCCTAAAGATGTGCAGGCTTTGCACCGCACTGCAAAGCAACACGGATATAATGCGCGCATATTATCGGCTGTAGAAGCGGTCAACAACGATCAAAAATCTGTTCCGGTAAAAAAACTTGTAAAGCATTTTGGCGAGGATTTCAGTGGGCTTACATTTGCTTTGTGGGGGCTTTCATTTAAACCTAATACGGACGATATGCGTGAGGCACCAAGCCGCGTCATCATCGAACAAATACTCAGCAAAGGTGGCCAAATAAAAGCCTATGATCCCATTGCCATGCAAGAGGCAGCTCATATTTTTCAGCAGCAGCAGGCTATTGAACTTGTCAAAGATCCTTATCAAGCCGTATACCAGGCTGATGCTTTAGTAGTTGTAACTGAATGGAAGATGTTCAGAGCCTTGGATATTGATTTGTTAAAACAGAAAATGCGTCAGCTTGTCATTGTTGATGGGCGTAATATTTATGATCCACCAGTGCTTAAAAATGCTGGGTTTGGGTATTATGGTATAGGCCGTTCATGAGCTCTGACACACTATTTCCAGATTTAAGCCGAATTCATGTGCTGGTAGTAGGTGATGTGATGCTGGATCAATATTGGTTTGGTGCAGTTGAACGGATATCACCCGAGGCGCCTGTTCCAATCGTAACTGTAAATAATGGAGACAGACGTGGTGGTGGTGCCGCTAATGTGGCTCTCAATATTGTAAATCTGGGTGCGAAATGTACCTTGTTGTCAATTGTTGGTGAGGACCATAATGCCTATGAATTGGAGCAAATACTCAAAGATGCCGGTGTCAATGTTGTCTTTGTAAAAAGCTTTGATTATGAGACCACAGTAAAACAGCGTGTTATTTCTAGGAATCAACAATTAATCAGGTTGGACTTTGAGCGCATACCTGGTGAGTCTTTGCTCAACGATTGTTATGATCGTTATCAAGATTTGATGGCTACTGCCAGTGCGGTTATTTTTTCTGATTATGGCAAGGGCTGTTTGGCGCAGGTCAGTGCCATGATTGATAGGGCCAGACAAAAACACTTGCCAGTCTCAGTTGATCCTAAAGGCAAGGATTACTCACGCTATCGAAATGCCAGTTTGATAACTCCAAATTTGAGCGAGTTCGAGCAAGTGGTTGGCGGCGTCATAGATGATGACCAAATGGATGATAAGGCGAAACGTTTAGTATCAGAGCTGAATATCGATCAACTTTTGATCACTCTAAGTGAGCGAGGCATGAAACTCTACCAACAGGACAATCAAGTGCATTACAGTCCTGCCCGTGCCCGCGAAGTTTATGATGTTAGTGGCGCAGGAGATACCGTGATAGCGTGCTTAGGTACTCTGTTAGCCAGTAATCTTGATATAGATGAGATTCTGGAAGTAGCCAATGCGGCGGCCGGAGTAGTGGTAGCAAAACTTGGAACCGCTGTAGCCGATGTTAACGAGATAACTGAAGCGCTTAGACGAATCAAGGAGCAAACATGATTGTCATTACAGGTGGGGCCGGATTTATCGGTTCTAATCTGGTTAAAGCAGTTAACCAACGATCTGCAGATGATATTCTGGTGGTTGATAATCTGACTAATACTGCCAAAATTCCAAATCTGGCCGATTGCACGATTGCTGATTATCGAGATAAAAACGACTTTTATCAAAGCCTTATTCACTTTGAAAAAATTCCAGGACTGGACGCCGTATTACACCAAGGGGCTTGTTCCGATACCATGGTGACTGATGGTCGTTATGTCATGCATAACAATTATCAGTATTCCAAAGCTTTACTCGAATACTGCCAGCATTTTAAAGTGCCTTATATTTATGCTTCCTCAGCATCGGTTTATGGCGCAGGCCAGGACTTTAGAGAGTTGCCAGAATGTGAGTATCCTTTAAATGCTTATGCTTATTCTAAGTTGGCATTCGATCAACACGTACGATTAAAACAGCAAGATCTGGCTATTCCAGTTGTCGGTTTGCGTTACTTTAATGTTTATGGTCCACGTGAACAACATAAGGGGCGTATGGCCTCTGTGGCTTATCATTTTTATAATCAATTTAATAAACAGGGTAAGGTACGATTGTTTGAAGGTTCCGACGGTTATGCTAATGGAGAACAATTGCGCGATTTTGTATCGGTTGAAGATGTGGTCAACGTCAATTTGTTTTTTCTAGAAAATCCGCAATTGTCTGGAATTTATAATTTGGGTACAGGTAAGTGCCAGAGTTTTAATGAAGTGGCCCAAGCAGTGGTCAATTTTTTCCAAGATAAAAAAGGCTTGGGATCATTGAGTCTTGAAAGTATTCAAAGCCAGGAGTTAATCGAGTACATCACTTTTCCGGATAACCTGAAAGGTAAATACCAAAGCTATACACAGGCAGATATGAGTCAGTTGGCAGCGGTAGGTTATAGCCAAGAGTTTCTAAGTGTACAACAAGGAGTTGATCGCTATTTAAAATGGCTGGATCAATAAACCATGTCTGAAAAAGCCCCAATTTTAGTTACAGGTGCAGCTGGTTTTATTGGCGCAGCAGTAAGTCAGTATTTGCTAGAGCAGGGCAAGCAAGTTGTCGGAATCGATAACTTAAATGATTATTATGATGTTCAATTGAAACAAGATCGATTGAAGCCACTTGAACAATCTGAACACTTTAGTTTTGAAAAACTGGATTTGACTGATTATCAGGATTTGCAGACTTTGTTTTCCCGGCATAGTTTCAGAAGGGTTATTCACCTTGCGGCGCAGGCTGGTGTACGGTATTCCCTGGAGAATCCCCAAGCCTATGTGGATTCTAACTTGACGGGTTTTGTTAATATGCTGGAGCTGTGTCGGCACAATGATGTTGACCATTTGGTTTTTGCTTCATCAAGTTCAGTTTACGGTGCTAATAAAGCCATGCCATTTTCGATTAAGCATAATGTTGATCATCCGGTTTCACTGTATGCAGCGACTAAAAAATCGAATGAATTGCTAGCCCATTCTTATGCTCATTTGTATGGGTTGCCTTGTACAGGGTTACGTTTCTTTACCGTTTATGGTCCATGGGGCAGGCCTGATATGGCATATTTTAAGTTTACCAGAGCAATCTTGGCCGGTGAAAAAATTCCAGTTTTTAATCATGGTGATATGCGCCGTGATTTTACCTACATTGATGATATTGTAGATGGAGTGATTAAAGTTTCGGAAAAACCGGCATCAAGCAATACCGAGTGGAGTGGCATGGATCCTGACCCTTCATCGAGCTCAGCACCTTATCAAATCTATAATATCGGCAATAACAAACCGGTTGAACTTATGCGATTTATTGATGTGCTGCAAACAACGCTAGGTAAGAAGGCTGAAGTAGAATTATTGCCTATGGCCGATGGTGATGTGAAAGAGACTTATGCTGATATCGAGCAATTACAAGCCGATTTTGGCTTTAATCCAAGTGTCGAAGTCGAGCAAGGTTTAGAGCGTTTTGTCAATTGGTACAAGGATTATTATAAAGTTTAGTCATGAGTGAAAATTTGAAAATCATTGTCACAGGTGGTGCCGGGTTTATCGGATCGGCAGTCATTCGTTACTTGTTAGACAACACCAACCATCAAATCTTGAATATTGATAAGTTAACTTATGCTGGAAACCTAATGACGCTGTCAGCAGTTTCTAACAATCCAAGTTATCAATTCCTAAAGGCTGATATTTGTGATGGCGAAGCAATGAATAAAGCCTTTTCAGAATTTCAACCTGACGGGGTGATGCACTTGGCCGCAGAATCACACGTTGACCGCTCAATTGAAGGTTCAGATGTGTTTATCCAAACCAATATTTTGGGAACCTACACATTGTTGGAGCAAGTACGAAAATATTTATCCACTGTTAATGAAGCCCGTAGACAAGCGTTTAAATTTCATCATATTTCTACTGACGAGGTTTATGGGAGTTTAGGTACAGATGGGTTATTTACAGAACAATCCCGTTATCAACCTAATTCACCCTATTCAGCCAGTAAAGCCGCATCTGATCATTTAGTCAGAGCTTGGGGCGAGACTTATGACTTGCCGGTGGTGATATCTAACTGTTCAAATAATTATGGTCCTTATCAATTTCCGGAAAAATTGATTCCTTTGATGATTCAAAAAGCACTTCAACATGAACCGTTACCTGTTTATGGTTCTGGTGAAAACGTGCGTGATTGGCTTTATGTGGATGATCATGCCAGTGCTCTGTATACGATATTTTTAAAAGGTAAAAACGGTGAGGTTTACAACGTAGGTGGGCACAATGAGGTCAAAAACATTGATGTTGTCAATACGATCTGTGACATTCTGGATGCTAAGCAACCTAGCGGTAAGTTATCGAGCTATAGAGAATTAATCAGTTTTGTCAAAGACCGGCCAGGTCATGATATGCGTTATGCCATAGATGCAAGCAAAATCGCAGCTGAATTGAATTGGACGCCGCAAGAAACGTTTGCCAGCGGCATAGACAAAACCATTCAGTGGTATTTAGATAATCCACAGTGGTGTGGAGAGATAGCTACTACTTATAGTGGTCAAAGATTGGGAGCAATAGCCTAATGCGTGGAATAATTCTAGCTGGCGGTTCTGGTACAAGGTTGTACCCGGTAACGATGTCAGTCTCAAAGCAGTTACTGCCGGTTTACGACAAGCCGATGATTTACTATCCCTTGTCAACTTTAATGCTATCAGGCATCAGAGATATTTTAATAATTTCTACACCATCGGATACTCCTCGTTTCCAACAACTACTCGGAGATGGTGCGCGTATGGGCTTGAATTTGTCTTATGCAGTCCAGCCTTCTCCGGACGGTCTGGCGCAGGCATTTATTATCGGTGCTGAGTTTGTCGGAGGCGATAATGTGGCTTTGGTTTTGGGCGATAATGTTTTTTATGGGCATGATTTAAAAGTGTCGTTACAAGCCGCAGCAGCCAAGAAAAAAGGGGCGACTGTTTTTGCTTACCCAGTCAATGATCCTGAGCGTTATGGGGTGGTTGAGTTTGACCAGTACGGACAAGCGGTAAGCTTGGAGGAAAAACCCGAGCAGCCTAAATCTCATTATGCAGTGACAGGCTTGTACTTCTATGATAACCAAGTTATTGATATCGCTAAAGAAATAAAGCCTTCAGATCGTGGTGAACTGGAAATCACAGATGTCAACAAGTGCTATCTTGAACAGCAAAAATTGTCAGTTGAAGTATTAGGACGAGGTTTAGCCTGGCTGGATATGGGAACGCATGATTCGTTACTGCAAGCATCACAGTTCATCGAGACACTGGAAAATCGCCAGGGTATGAAAATTGCGTGTTTGGAAGAAATAGCCTATCGCAATGACTGGATCGATCTTGAGCAACTCAGTAAAGCAGCCCAGGATTACGGTAAAAGTAGTTACGGTCAATACATCACCAAATTGATTTCCTGGCTATAAACAATGTTTAATGCTAATGAATAACCCGATCAAGGTTGTTTGTCGTAATGCAGGGCTGATCAAGCAACTTTCCAGGCGTGAAGTATTAGAGCGTTATAAAGGCTCAATGTTTGGTCTGCTATGGTCATTCTTTAATCCTTTGTTGATGTTGTTGGTTTATCTGTTTGTATTCAGTTTTGTATTTAAAATGCGTTGGCAAGGAGCGGAGGGTTATGGTCAGTTTGGCACGGTATTATTTTCAGGTTTGATATTGCATGCTTTGTTAGGGGAATGCTTATCCAGAGCGCCAGGGTTGATTTCCGGTAATGCTCAGTTCGTTAAAAAAGTAGTATTTCCCTTAGAAGTTTTCTCAATCGTTTCGGTGGTGACTGCTTTATTTCATTTTGTTGTCAGCATGATAATACTAATCATTGCTCATCTGCTGACAGCCCATGAGATTAATTGGACAATTATATTCACCCCATTGGTGATATTGCCGTTAGCTCTAGTGAGCCTGGGTTTTTCTTACTTGATTGCCTCAACGACTGTTTTTATTCGTGACTTATCACAGGTGATCGGAGTTTTAGTCACAATATTGTTATTCTTAAGTCCAATTTTTTATCCGATTGAGGTAGTGCCCGAGACAGTTCGTCCATTGATGTATTTAAATCCATTGACTGTTCCCATCGAGCAATTCCGTAATCTAGTAATTTGGGGTAAGCCGCCTGATTTACTAATTCTTGCCCTTTATACATGTGTTGCTTTATTAGTTTTTTGTATCGGTTGGTGGTGGTTTCAACGCACTAAGAAGGTGTTTGCTGATGTGCTCTGATCAAGCTCACCATAGTACAGTGATCAATGTTGAACAGGTTAGTAAGTGTTATCAGGCTTATGAAAAACCTGTGCACCGTTTAATACAAGCTTTAAGTAGTACCAAGAAAAAACTGTATACGGAGTTTTGGGCTTTAAGGGATGCGAGTTTTAGTGTGGCCAAGGGCGAAACTTTTGGTATTGTCGGACAAAATGGCTCTGGAAAATCGACATTACTGCAAATCATTGCCGGAACACTCAGGCCAACAGTTGGGACGGTTAACACTAATGGCAGAATTGCTGCTATTTTAGAGTTAGGAGCAGGATTTAATCCTGAATTCGATGGAGTTGAAAATGCCAGATTAAATGCCGCAATTATTGGAGTCGATGAAAAAGAATTCAAAAAAAGTTTACCCGAAATCATAGAATTTTCGGGTTTAGGTGATTTTATCTATCAACCGGTTAAAACCTACTCCAGCGGTATGTATGTCAGACTGGCATTTTCAGTTTCGATTAGTTTAAAACCCGATATTTTGATTATCGATGAGGCTTTAGCAGTTGGTGATGCCCGTTTTCAACGCAAGTGTTTCCGCAAGCTTGAATCACTAAAATCTGAGGGTGTGACGATACTTTTTGTTAGTCACTCGATGGAAAGTGTGGTGAGTCATTGTGACAGGGCTTTGTTTCTGGATAAGGGCCAGATTCAAAATATTGGAGAACCTAAAGATGTGGTGAATCAATATCTTGATATGCTGTTTAAGTCTGAAACTGAGGATTCAGAACAACAGTATGCAAAGTCAGATGGAGTATCACCGGCACAACCAAATGAACAAGAAGATTATTCTGCTCTTAGCCATGATCATAGCGTCGATCATTGCAAAAATCGTCAAGGATACAATTCACAAGAATATCGCTGGGGCGATGGACGCGCACAGATCTTCGATTATGTTTTATTGCAAAATAATCAACCGTTTAATCATCAATGTGAAAAAGGTGACAGACTTTCTCTCACTTTTTCTACGGCGTTCAGTCAACCTTTTGCTAATCTTATTTATGGGATGACCATCAAAACCACTGATGGCAAAACTGTTTATGGCACAAATAACAGGCTCAAAAATCAATTATTAAATGTTTCATCAAGTGGCGAGGTCACTGAAATACGGTTTGAATTTAATGTCAATCTTGCAGCGGGTGACTATTTTATTTCGTTAGGTGTAGCAGCTGATGATGACCAAAGAGATCATATTCCCCTGGACCGGCGCTATGATTTGATTCATTTTTCTGTGCTTGATGATCAGCAGTCATTTGGTATTGCCGAATTGAATGCATCAATTTCACAAGTGAATAACTAAATGGTAGCCATTAATGCAAACATTCTGCCACGTGATAATTACGCGCGCTGGTGGTATGAGAGGCAAAAAAGTGCCCAGGCTGAACCACAAACTGAGTTTGACTATCAACCGTTAATATCAATTTTAATGCCCGTTTATAATGCCCCTGTTTCGGTGTTATCAAAGGCCATCAAGTCAGTTACCAGGCAAACTTATGACAATTGGGAGCTTTGTATTGTAGATGATAGCTCAACTAGTTTACTGACTAAACTTTGTTTAAAGACACCGCGCAATAGCAAAATAAAAATAAAGTTTCTTAAGCAAAATCTGAATATTTCCGGGGCCAGTAATCAAGCTGCTGCCATGGCCAAAGGAGACTACTTTGCATTGCTGGATAATGATGATGAGTTAGAGTCAGATGCTTTATATCAAATAGTAAAACATATTAATCAAACACGGGCAGACTTGCTTTACAGTGATGAGGATTTTATTGACCTGGATGGCGAATACGAGTCCCCGCATTTCAAACCAGACTTCTCGCCAGATTTATTGCTCTCACATAATTACATGACACATCTTAGTGTTTTTACCAAACAGTTATTTGATCAAGTTGGTGGTTTTCGCAGTGAATTTGATGGCGCCCAAGATTACGATTTATTGCTGAGGATGGTTGAGCTTGCCAAGCAAATAGAACATGTGCCTCAGATACTTTATCATTGGCGGCGTTCGGAAACTTCAAGCAGCATGAGCACCAAGGCGAAACCTTATACTCATGAACGAGGTAAATTAGCGGTCGAATCAGCCATCCAACGGCGGAATATTGAAGCTGAGGTTTTGGATGGAAATATCATTAATTATTATCGGGTAAAACGTGATCTAGTTGATCATCCACTGGTCAGTATTATTATTCCATTTAAGGATAAACCTGAGTTATTAGCTCAATGTATTGACTCAATCTTGCGAAAATCCTGTTATTCAAATTTCGAAATTATCGGGGTCAGCAATAATTCTGAGCAATCTTCGACTTTCGACAAAATGCAGTATTATGCAAACCTGGATTCAAGAATCAAATTTGTTGAACATAATATTGCGTTTAATTTTTCCAGCCTAGTGAATAAAGGTGTGGCCGAATCGAACGGTGCCCAGGTTGTTTTAATGAACAATGATGTTGAAGTTATTAATCATGATTGGTTGGAAGGTCTGCTCGAACATTCACAACGTGAAGAGATTGCTGTTGTTGGTGCCAAGCTTTATTTTGCTAACAATAAAATTCAACATGCAGGAGTAGGTATTAGCTTGGGCGGTGCGGCTGGACATTTGCATCTGAATTTTCCGCGCCATCAACCTGGCTATTACAATCGGTTAAATGTGATTCAAAACGTTAGTGCTTTAACAGGTGCTTTGATGATTGTGAAAAAATCCATCTACGAACAATTAAATGGTTTTGATGAGCATGAATTTAAAGTCGCTTACAACGATGTTGATTTCTGCTTGCGCGCGATTAAGGCAGGGTATTTAAATATTTTCACCCCGTATTGTGAAGCCTATCATTATGAATCCATTTCCAGAGGCTATGATGAAAAGGGCGAAAAACTCGATCGACTTAACCAGGAGAAGGCAAATCTCTGGAAAGTACATGGCGATATGCTAGAAAAAGGTGATCCTTACTACAACCCAAATCTTGATCAGAATCGAGATGATTTTGAGTTGCCTTATAAACCAATTATATGATTGACCGCTTTAAAGCCCTTAAGAAACTAGATCGTAAAAGGTTAGATGCCGCCCTGATGCGTATTCAGGGTCGGCCAGCTTTAATGACCGTATTCAATCTGGTTTTGGTATCTATAAATTCACTGAGTAGTCTAAAGCAATTTGTGAAACTGACTCTAAGTAAGTTTCGAATCCTGAATCTAGACCCGGCAACCAGCAATGACAGTTTTAATTTTTTGCCTGAGAAATTTAGCAGCAATACGATCAATTATGATGGTTCGGTATTGATAGTTTGTGAAGTCACTATACCTCAGTGTTTTCGATATCGCGTTGAACAAAAAGTAGAGCAACTTGAACTGTTGGGGTTGAGATGCAAGTGGTTAAATTGGACCGACTATTTTGAAGTCAAAAATCAGATTCATTATCATGACATTATTATTTTCTATCGCATACCGGGTTATCCCAAAGCAATAGCTAATGTCGAATACGCATCCCAGCTCGGAAAAATAGTTGTTTATGATACTGATGACTTGATTTTCGATCGGCAGACTCTTGAATCGTATTACCAGGCTACCGGGCAACTCAGTCACAAAGAATTTAAAGCTGTTTTAAAAGGCGCAGATCTATATCGGCGAGCTATTGAAAAATGTCAGTTTGCTTTAACGACCACGCCCGTACTTCAAGAAAAACTTGAGGAATTAGTTGGTACGGGTAATGCCTTTATTTTGCCTAATGCGTTAGATAAGTATAGTGAAACAGCGGTCAAATCAATTAAGCCAATTAAGCAACCTGGCAAGATAACTTTGTTTTATGGTAGCGGCTCAAAAACACATGATGAAGATTTTGCTCTAATAGCGGATGTGCTGGTTCAACTGTTTGATCGCCATCCAGATCTTCAGTTAGTCGTGATGGGGTATCTGACTCTGCCTAGTCAGCTAAGCCCTTATGAACAAAGAGTGCATCGAGTTGAATTTTTGGAAATTGCAGAGTATTTACAAGTTTTGTCTCATGCAGATATTAATTTGGCGCCATTAAAACTAGGGCTGTTTGCAGATTGTAAGAGTGAAATCAAGTGGCTTGAAGCAGCAAATTTAAAATTGCCTACGGTTGCTTCACCAACAAATGTTTACAAGCGAGCGATTAGTCATGGAGTAAACGGTTACATTGCTGAAAACTCAGAGGATTGGTTTAATGTTCTCGATAAGTTGATAACAGATCATGAACTCAGACAACAAATTGGTGAAACAGCGGCTTCTAATGCAGTCGCGGAATATTCAACGGTTAAAATTTCTGCTGATTTCAAAACCATACTGTCGCAGCTACAGAAACTTTACAAACAGACACATAATGATCAAACCTTAGACGGTGTCAAAAACATTGTCATCGTTAACGTGCTTTATGCTCCCATAGCTATGGGCGGGGCCACGGTGGTTGCTGAAAATATTGTCAATGGTCTTAAACGCGATTATGGGAATTCTTTTCGAGTCACTGTTTTCACCTGTGATATTCACAATATTTATGCTTATCAGCTAAAAGAATACGAGCATGAAGGGGTTCGGGTGACATCAGTAAGTGTGCCAGTTGGCCCCGATGTGGATTTACGTGAATACGATGCAAATATTGAGAGGATCTTTGCTGAATATATCCAGTACCATCAACCTGATTTAATTCATTTTCACAGCATCCAGCGTTTAACGGCTTCAATGTTGCAAGCAGCCCTGGATGCCAAAGTGCCGTTTGTCGTTACTGTTCATGATAACTGGTGGCTGTCTGATCATCAGTTTCTGGTTGATAAAAATGGTGAGTCTGTAGACAAATTACAATCCAATGCGTTAATTGCAACTAAGACAACCGATGATGCTCAACGAACATTAAAGCGAAAACAGCTATTGATTACATTGCTCAGAGAATCACACAATGTTATAGCCGTATCTGATTATCAAGCAGATTTATATAAGAAAAATGGAATCGACAATGTCATCGTTAATAAAAATGGTGTCGATGCATTGGCAGTAAAACCAGAAAATGTGGACTCAACCAGTAAAGTTGTCATAGGGTATACAGGTAGTGTTTGTCATCACAAAGGTTTTTATTTTCTTAAGAGTGTTATTGAGAATCTCGATTTAAATAACATAAAAATAAAAGTCATTGACTTTAGCCTGGCTGAATCTAAAACGGATAACTGGCATACAACTGAAGTTGAATATTTGCCCAAGTTCAATTCCGAAAATATGGCGGATTTTTACAACCAAATTGATGTGTTAATCGCGCCTTCAATGTGGCCTGAAAGTTTTGGTTTAATTACTCGAGAGGCAGTGCTAGCGGGTATTTGGATCGTTGCCAGCGATGCAGGAGGTTTGGCAGAAATTATCCAGCAAGGTCAAAACGGTTTTAAGTTTGAGATTGGAAATGCCAGCGAGTTGACTGAAATTATTAAACAAATTGACTTAAATCCGTCTGTTTATAAGCAGAGAATAGATACAGAAAAAGTGTCGGAATTAAAAATTAATACCGTCGAGCAGCAAATATCTGAGTTGGTTGATATATATCACCAAGTATTGAATGAAAAATCAGTCCAATTACACTAATTATTGCTGGCCTGACCGCACAAAATAATTTAAATCGATATAATCATCAAAATATTTTTTTCGGAGCTTTAAATTGAAAATCTCAATTGTCGTGCCGTTACTTAATGAATCGCCAAACCTTCCTCCTTTGTACCAAGAAATTAAACAAGCGGTTGATTCAATGCCACACGAGTATGAAATCGTATTCGTTGATGACGGCAGTACAGATGATGGTCTGGCTGTATTGAAAAATATACAAGAGCAAGATCCTAATGTTGTTATTGTGGAGTTTCGTCGTAATTTTGGTCAGACTGCCGGGCTAGCTGCAGGTTTTGATTATGCAACCGGGGATGTTGTGATTACCATGGATGCAGACCGTCAGAATGACCCTGCCGATATACCCAAACTATTGGAAAAAATAGATGAAGGCTTTGATTTGGTTTGTGGCTGGCGTTTTGACCGGCAGGATACCTTTATCTCACGCAAGCTACCCTCGATGCTCGCTAATAAGCTCATTTCCAAAACGACTGATGTTAAATTACATGACTACGGCTGTACGCTAAAAGCCATGCGTGCTGAAGTAGCAAAAACGATAACATTATATGGCGAAATGCACCGCTTTATCCCAGCCATTGCCAGCCGTATGGGAGTCAAGATTGCCGAAGTGAAGGTTAATCACCGACCACGTACTATGGGGACTACCAAATACGGCATTTCCAGAACATTTAGAGTCATTCTTGATCTTATTACCGTTAAATTTCTACTTGATTACAATAATCGTCCGATTCATTTTTTTGGCCTGCCGGGTCTGGCATCAGGTGCTGCGGGGTTCCTTTTGGCCTTTTACCTTAGCATTCAAAAGCTTTTTGGCGTTTCTATTAGTGATCGACCCTTATTATTGTTAGCCGTTTTTTTGATGATGGTCGGTTTGCAATTAATACTGTTTGGGCTTTTGGCTGAGCTTCAGATGCGTACTTATCATGAAGGGCATAAAGAAAAGCCAATTTATTTCGTTAAGCAGATACATGCCAAAAGTTGATTCTGACACTTCTGTCAGCAATAAAGTAACAGCCGTGATCGTCACCCATAATCCAGATTTGGGAACACTAGCCACAATAATCAACCGCTTGTTATCTCGAGTTGAGTCAATCATTGTGGTTGATAATAACTCTGAATTTCAAAATGAAATCAAGCAAGTTTGCGAAAAGGTTAACTATTGCTTTTTGCCCGCTAACCTCGGTCTTGGTAAGGCTCACAATCTGGGTATTGAGTATGCAAAGGTTCAAGGCAGTGAGTATGTTTTGATTCTTGATCAAGATAGTCTGCCTGACGAAAACACGATTTCCGAGATGCTGAAAGCTGCTCAACAACTGAATCAAAATAATAAGTTATTTTGTGCAATTGGTTCACGTTATAGCGATCAGCATAACGATTTATCAGATTTCGTCAAAATAGATTGGTTTCGTTTTACCCGAAATTCCTGTGTCAATCATTCGTTGGTAGAGGCTGATTTTTTAATTTCATCGGGTAGTTTAATTCCATTAAAAGCGATAGAAGAAATCGGTGTGATGGATGAGTCACTTTTTATCGACCATATCGATACAGAGTGGTTTTTGCGTGCAAAAAGTTTAGGCTATCAGGCTTATGGCTGTTGTAAAGCTGTGATGAGTCATAGCCTAGGAGAAAAAACAACGCGCATCTGGTTTGTGCGTTGGCGCAATGTGCCTTATCACCATGCATTTCGGTATTACTATATTTTTCGTAACAGTTTTTTGCTCTATAAGAGGCGTTATATGCCGTTCAAATGGATGCTGGCCGATTGGGTTCGACTGGGACAAATTTTATTTTTCTTTGGTTTATTTGCCGGTGATCGGCTAGCTAATATAAAAATGATCGCTAAAGGAATTGCTGATGGAATTAAGGGCAAATCAGGACGTAACGATACTTTGACGCTAGCTTAAGAACGTGAATTCGGTTATCGCCATCGTTGTTAATTTCAATGCCGGAATCTGGCTTGAGCGCAGCGTCAAGTCAATATTGGCTTCAGATTATCCGCTTGATCTATATGTGGTGGATAATGCTTCAACCGACGATAGTTTTGACCATATTAAGCAGTTATCAACGCAACACACTAACCTACACTTAATCAAAAATACTGAAAATCAAGGTTTTGCTAAGGCCAACAACATTGTGCTAAACACCACCAAAGCTGATTATTATGTATTGATAAATCCAGATTGCTTGGTTAGTAAAAGTACCATTGGATTTTTGGTTCAGCAGATGGCTGAAGATCAACAAATTGGTTTGGCAGGGGTCAAGATACTCAATGAAGACGGCACTACACAAAAAACGTCAAGAAGGCGTTTTCCAACACCTGAAAATGCAATTGTCAGGACGCTTGGTTTAAGTCGTCTTTTTAAAAATAAAACTCGATTAGCAGATTTTGATTATGGAGATGATGTTGAAATGGACAATGGAATCTCCAATGATAAACAGTTCATTGAAGCCATTTCTGGTGCATTTATGATGGTAAGTCATGATGCTTTAAACCAGGTTGGTGGCCTGGACGAAGGTTATTTTATGCATTGCGAAGATCTGGACTGGTGTAAGCGATTTTGGCTGCATGGTTTCAAAGTGGCTTATTTCAAAGACACTACAGTCACGCATGTAAAGGGTAAAAGCAGCCTGACTCGGCCATATCGTGTCAATTGGTATTTGCACAAAGGTATGTTGCGTTTTTATCGAAAATTTTACCGTAAACACTATGGTCCGATTGTATCCTCACTTGTTTACATGGGCATACTTGGTCGTTATGCTGCAACCAACTTAAAAATATTTGCCGGTAAAACACTCTCTAGATAAATGTACAAGTGAAGTCTGTATTAGTAACGGGAGCTAGTGGTCTACTTGGAATTCAACTGGTAAAGAAATTTGCTCAGAGTAATTATCAGGTGACCGCGCTAGGCAGACACGAATGTCCGGCAGAAATTGACTTGTATTGCAGTTGGCACCAAACTGACATTACTAAAGCCGAACTGCCTGAACTAAATCCGGAAATACTGATTCATGCAGCGCCTTTATGGTTATTACCTCAGTTTTTCAGCCGTCTTAGTACACATGCCAGGGTAAAACGATGTATCGCATTTAGTTCGACCAGTGCCGAGTCTAAAATTGAAGCAACAGATGCTGAGGATCAACAACTGGCAGCCAAGTTATTAGCAGCTGAGTCAGAACTAAAAAAAATGTTTGAATCAACAGTCGATTACACCATTTTCAGGCCAACCATGATTTATGGTTACGCAAGGGATGCGAACATTTCAACAATTGCTAAATTCATAAAAAAATATGGCTTTTTTCCTGTGGCAGGTAAAGCAAACGGATTAAGGCAACCGGTTCATGTTGATGATTTGGTTAAAGCGACCGTCGATGTGATTGATAATAAAGTGACTTGCTCTAAAATTTATAATTTGATTGGTGGAGAAACGCTCAGTTACCATTCTATGGTTACTAGAATTTTTCAAGGTTTGAATCGACCCACTCGTATTATTCATTTGCCGGTGTTTTTATATCGAATATTATTAAAATTAAAAAAATCCGGGTATAGTAGTGGAACGGCTGATCGAATGAATCAGAATCTATCTTATGATTCAGATGCCGCAGTCAATGATTTTAATTATCATGCGCAGAATTTTTTAACAGACCCCAACAGAGATTTGCCCAAAATTTAATGATGATGCAGCTGATTCAACTTTTTTTATTTGTTGCGGTGCTGACTGCTGTACTAATAGGCGTCTTTAAAAATCTGTCGATAAAAAATCACTGGCTTGATAAACCCACTGACAGAGGTTCTCATCACCAGGCCATACCACATATAGGTGGTGTAGTAATGATGTTAATACTTATTTTATGCGTAATCCTGTTAGCAGCTAATGACTACTTGGCTTGGAATTCAGCATCTATTTGGTTACTTATTATTATAGTTCTCGGCCTTGTTGGTTTTATTGACGATATTCGAGATCTGTCCAAACGTTTGCGGTTTGTGGCTCAGATTGTGGTGGCAATGATCGCAGTTGGATATTTTGGTGGTATTAATTCCTTGAATATAGGCTTTATTGATATAGAACTATCATTAGCCTCCTATTTAATTGGATTTGTCTGGGTGCTTGGTTTTATTAACATGTACAACTTTATGGATGGTATTAATGGCATTGCCGGCTTTCAAGCTTTAATTGCCGGACTGATTTTTGCTGTTTGGCTCAGTTATTTTCAATTAACCGGGGAAAGCATGTTATTTTTAGCTGTGGCCGCAGTAGCTTGTGGTTTTTTGTATTGGAACTTTTCACCGCCCAAAGTTTTCATGGGAGATTCTGGAAGCACCATGCTTGGCGGGCTATTTGCAGTCATTAGTTTGCAACTTCACAATCAATTTAACCTATCAATCATCTTTCCGATACTGTTATTTGCATGGTTTTTGAGTGATACCATCTATACATTTAGTAAACGATTGATTCGTGGAGAGAGGGTTTGGGAGGCCCATCGGCAGCATATTTACCAGCAAATGGCTCCAAATCCATCCGATCATACAAAAGTCACTGGCATCATTTCCCTGATCACCCTTATAATAGCGCTAGTTATCACCGTGGTTGTACTAAAACAAACATCCATTTAGTTGATGATTAAGCGGAAATTTTATGGCTGGGGGAAGCTTGATAAAAACTAAAGCAAAAACATTCATTGCTTCTTTGGGCAACAGATTGCGCTCTGTTCTAGAGCGGTGGCAGGTTTTTCTCCATGATCTTATTGCAATTCCTATTGCTTGGGCTGGCGCTTATTGGCTGCGTTATAACTTAGGTGTTGTACCGGAAGTATTTGTTGAACAAGCAAAATTACTATTGCCTTATGTAATTATTACCCAGGCTTTGGTCTATATCATATTTGGTACCCATAAAGGCTTATGGCGGTTTACGTCCATGCCCGATTTGTTTCTGATTCTCAGATCAACAATAGCCGGTACCATCTTGATTGCCATTGTTATTTTCTTTGTAACTCGATTGACCTACGTGCCGCGTTCAGTTTTTGTTTTTTATGCGATTTTATTAACGGCTGCTCTGTGTGCATCCAGAGCCCTGTACAGATTAATGAAGGATCAGCATTTTTCTTCCCGCATTGGTCGTAGGGCATTGGTAGTTGGTGCCGGTGTGGCCGGGGAACAAGTAGTCAGGGATTTAAAGCGTGTTAGCCCGCAAATGTATGATCCGGTGGCATTTGTTGATGATGATTTGGCAAAAGTTGGTCAAGAGGTTCGTGGCATTCCCGTTGTCGCGACCACGGATACAATAGGGGAACTGTGTGAAAGTCTCGCCATCGAATTAGTCATCATTGCTATTCCCAGTGCTAACGATAAGGAAATGCAGCGTATAGTTCAGCTTTGTGAAGAATCAGGTGTTAATTTCCGCACTTTGCCAGCCGTTCAGGATATTGTTAGTGGTCGGGTAAATATCAATGACATGCGAGAGGTGCAAATTGAGGATTTACTTGGACGTGAGCCGGTTTCGCTGGATTGGGATGAAATTCGTGAATCATTAGATAATAAAACAGTACTGGTTACTGGCGGTGGCGGGTCTATTGGCAGCGAGCTAAGCCGCCTTGTTGCAGAATTTAATCCGATGCAACTGATTATTTTTGAGCAAAGTGAATTTAATCTTTATAAGATCGATCACGAACTTACACATCGTCATCCGCAACTAAAATTGATTACCATTCTTGGTGATGTTTGTGATAACAAACTCGTTAACCACATTTTTTCGGCATTCAGGCCGGATGTCGTTTTTCATGCGGCAGCCTATAAACATGTGCCGATATTACAAGGGCAACTTCGAGAAGGGGTGAAAAATAATGTGCTCGGCACTCGCAATGTTGCATTGGCAGCCGATGAATATGGTGCTGAGCGTTTTGTATTTATCTCTACTGACAAGGCAGTTAATCCAACAAACTGGATGGGAGTAACCAAACGGGTAGCTGAGGTGTTTTGCCAGGCGCTGGATGCAGAATCTGAAACATCTTATGTAATTGTTAGATTTGGAAACGTGCTGGACTCGGCAGGCAGTGTAGTGCCTTTGTTCAGACAACAACTACGCAAGGGTGGACCGATTACTGTGACGCATCCTGATGTGACTCGCTATTTTATGACTATTCGTGAAGCCTCACAGCTGATACTCGAGGCGAGTTCCTTCGCTGAAAACGGCGAAGTATATGTGCTGGATATGGGTAAGCCCATAAAAATCTCCTTCTTAGCTGAACAAATGGTCAGACTGAGTGGTAAAGAACCAGGTAAAGATATCGATATTGTCTTTACTGGCCTTCGCCCTGGAGAGAAGCTGGAAGAAGAGCTGTTTTATCCAGATGAAATGCTGACCGCAACAGGTTATGAAAAAATCTTTTTAGCCAACAGCCGTAAATTCAAATGGCTTGATGTTGAAAAATCGATTCAATCTATTGAAGTGCATATCAATAACTTTGACGAAGCCTCGATTGCTGAAGATTTACATTCTTTAGTGCCGGAAATTCGTTCTGAAATCTGTACTGCTATGCCTCCCTTGATTCCAAGCGTTGCCTAATGACACAAACTATTTCGGCCGTGATTGGCGGCAGTGGTCTGGCTAAACTATCCGGATTAGAAATTACTGAACGAGAAATCATTCGCACTCCATATGGTGAACCGTCAAGTCCATTAGTTAGTGGAAATCTCGGTGAGCAGAAGATAGCTTTTCTCGCTCGCCATGGTCATGGTCACACGATTCCACCGCATAAAGTCAATTATCGTGCGAACGTTTGGGCGCTTAAAGAAAAAGGTATTAAAAATATTATCGCCGTTGGCGCCGCTGGTGCTATCAATACTGATTTCGAAGACGGCAGCTTAGTGATCCCTGATCAATTAATTGACTACACGCATTCAAGACCCCACACATTTTTTGATGGCGAATCAAAAAACGTTCGACATGTTGATTTTACTCATCCATATACTCCTGGGATGCGGCAGATTCTGATTGAATGTGCCGCTAAAAACGAAATTGATGTTCACGATAGGGCAACTTATGCGGTGACTCAGGGGCCAAGGTTAGAGACAGCTGCCGAAATCCGTAAATACAAAAATGATGGTGGCGATCTGGTCGGTATGACCAGCATGCCAGAGGCCGCATTAGCACGTGAGGCAGGTATGCATTATGCCTTGATCGCATTAGTTGTAAATCCCGCTGCTGGATTGCAATCAGACCAGATAAGTATTGAACAAGTCATGCAGGCGCTTGATCAGAATAAGCATAAAGTGGTGGAGTTGATTCGTTGCTCACTTGCTAGAATTAATCAGTTAACAGATTAATTACAGTTTTAATCTGCTTGATTCGTTCATCTTTGTTAGCTAATTCAGTTTTAACGTTCAAGCGACCGTTGCCCTGTAGCTGGTAGTTTCGAGGTTGTTGTTGGATAAGATTAATCAATTTAATCGGGTCAAAATTAGGCTGCTCAATAAATTCAAAATAACCGCCATTTTCTCCAAGTTGAATGCGTGTAATACCCAGTTGTTGAGCCATGGGCTTGAGCGTGGCCAGCTCTAATAATAATTTTGCCGCATCAGGCAAAAACCCAAATCGATCAGCCAGTTCAATTTTTAATTCATTTAGATCATTGGCGTTCGTCGTACTGGCGATACGCTTATAAAAAATCAGCCGCATGTGCACATCAGGGATGAAAGTTTCCGGTAACAAGGCAGGTAATTCGATATCAATTTCACTGTTATTGAGTTGTGCGGTCCAGTCAATCTGCTTGTTGTTTCGGTTTAGTGATCTGACGGCCTGGTTTAAGTATTGGCTGTAAAGGCTGAATCCAACCTGGTCGATAGTGCCGCTTTGTGCTTCACCTAGTAGCTCGCCGGCTCCACGGATTTCTAAATCATGGGAGGCGAGGGCAAAACCTGCTCCTAGCTCCTTCAGTGAAGCTATCGCGTCCAGGCGCTTTTGTGCGTCTTTAGTGATGCTTTTAAAATTTTCCACCAGCAAATAAGCAAATGCCTGGTGGTGAGAACGCCCAACTCGACCACGCAATTGGTGTAATTGTGCCAGGCCAAACCTATCTGCTTTATTAATAATAATCGTGTTGGCGGCCGGGTTATCGATACCACTTTCGACGATGGTAGTACAAATAAACACATTAAACCGCCGGTGGTAGAAATTTTGCATCACTGTTTCCAGCTGATGTTCAGGCATTTGTCCGTGACCTACACCGATGGTGATTTCCGGTACTAATGCTTGTAATTCTTCCCTCTGCTGTGGAATAGTGCGAACGTCGTTGTGTAAAAAATAAACCTGTCCACCTCGGCGAACCTCTCGTTGGATAGCTTCTTTGATTAGTCCTTTATTACGTTCGCGTACAAATGTTTGCACAGACAACCGATCTTTTGGTGGTGTGGAAATAATTGAAATATCCCGCATGCTGGACATGGTTTGATTCAGTGTCCGCGGAATAGGGGTGGCTGTTAAAGTGAGAATATCGACTTCGTGGCGTAGTTTTTTCAGGCGTTCTTTCTGTCTTACACCAAATCGATGCTCCTCATCCAATATCAACAATCCCAAACGTTTGAAATCAATGTCTGACTGTAACAATCGGTGTGTACCGATAACCACATCAACTTGACCCGATGCTACTTCAAAAAGGGTTTGTTTAATCTGCTTGGCTGATTTAAAGCGCGATAACAATTGGATATTAATTGCCTGCCCGACAAAACGATTCTGGAAGGTTTCGTAATGCTGTTGCGCCAGCAATGTAGTGGGGACAAGCATGGCCACTTGCTTGTCGTTGTGGGCAGCAACAAAAGCTGCCCGAATAGCCACTTCGGTTTTGCCAAAACCAACATCACCGCAAACCAATCGATCCATAGGTTTTGTCTTGGCCATGTCTTCAATAACTTCGGCAATGGCCTGATGTTGGTCTGGCGTTTCCTGGTAATCAAAACTGGCCTCAAATAAATCAAGTTCAGCCTGTGGGATATTGAATTTAAAACCCTTGCGCGCTTCTCGAATGGCCTGGACTTCTAACAACTCAACAGCAACATCATAGGCTTTTTCTTTGGCCTTTTGCTTTAATTTTCCCCATTGATCACTGCCAAGATGGTGCAGTGGTGCGGTTTCCGGTGAACTTGTGGTGTAACGGTTGATTAAATGCAGTGACAGTACAGGCACGTATAGTTTGGCTTCTTCCTGGTATTCAATCACCATGAATTCAGTGGTGATGTCGTCCAGGGTGATTGTTTTCAAACCTTTGTAGCGGCCGATGCCATGATTCTCATGCACAACTGGATCATCAATTTTTAATTCGGCCAGAGAACGAATGATTGATTCAGGGTCGTGTTTGGTTGTTGACTTTCTTGTAGTTACACTACGCTCGCCATAGAGCTGAGTTTCACAAATAATTTCTAAATCCACGTCTGCGAGAACTAATCCACGTTCGATTGGTGCGACGGTAATCCCTAATTCAGTAGATTGTTGAATAAATGACGACCAATCATCGATGTAATTAACCTTCAATTGATGCTGGTCCAAAATTGAGCTCAAGGCTTCATGTCGTCCTGGTGTTTCGGCCGCAATCAGTATTCGTGAACTTCCAGCTGCTTTAAGATGATCAATCAGCTTTTGGTAAGGATTTTGTGCTTTGGGATCAACCTCAAAAAGCGGCGGTTGGCCAGCTTTGAAATCAAACCCAGAGTGATTGGCTGTTTGGTATTTAATAATGATGTTTTTATATTTATTAATGTGCTCCTTAATTCTGTTAGGTTTTAAATAAAGCTGGTGTGGTGGAAGTACCCTTCGGGAAGGATCAAGATTAGCGTTAGTAAATCTATCCTCAATGTCTGCGTAAATGACTTCTGCCTGGTTGTATAAATCCTCAGTTTGAACGATTAGCGTTTGCTCATTCAAATAGTCAAATAAGGTTGCCGTCTGCTCAAAAAACAACGGAAAATAAAATTCCAGCCCCGGACTGGCGTGATGATTACTGACATCGTTATAAACCGTTTGCTGTTTGGGATCACCTTCGAAAACCTTACGAAAGTTCTCCCGGAAGAAACTGACGGCATCATCATGTAAGGGAAATTCACGTGCGGGTAACAATTCAATTGATTCAATACTTTGGGTGGTACGCTGGGTTTGGGGATCAAAATATTTCAGGCTTTCAATTTCATCGTCAAACAGATCAATTCGAAGCGGTGCTTGGCTGCCCATAGGGAAAACATCTAATAACCCTCCACGTACAGCATACTCACCGGGAGCCATAACTTGAGAAACAGAAAGATACGCGGCATTTTGTAACCGGGTACGAAAATCATTTAAATCGAGTTGATCACCAATTTTGATTTTGAAGCTAAATCCACTGATATATTCAACGGGTGGCAGCTTCTGCATCAAATTAGCCAAAGTTAAGACTAGAATTTTCCTTTTTGAATCAACCAGATCCGCAAGCACAGCCAAGCGAGAGGAAATAATTTCTTGATGAGGTGAAAAACGGTCATAGGGTAGACACTCCCAATCCGGGAAAAGTTGAACCTGGTTTGAATCGTCGAGAAAGAAGTTCAATTCCTCGACGACTTGTTCAGCTCTACGGCTATTATCGGCAATCACTAAAATAGGTTTATTTTGTTGTTCGAACAACCTACTGATTGCCAAAGCGCTAGCACACCCATGCAAACCCGTCCAATAGGTTGATTGGTGACTAGTTAGTTCTGGGCTAAATATGTCTGTCTTAGTGTGTTGCAAGGACAAAAGAAAAACATCTAACGGTTATAATCGCACAGGATTGTAACCGCTGATGTTGTAGTGACAAGTGAATCTTGAGCAAATAAATATCTGGGCTATTATTCCCGCTGGCGGAATTGGTAAGCGCATGGAGGCTGCGTTACCCAAGCAATATTTGCAAATTGCCGGTAAAACTATATTGCAACACAGTATTGATAGGTTGCTGGATTGTGATTTGGTTACTGGCGTTGTAGTTGGAATAGCTGAAAATGATGAGCATTGGACTGATCTGAAAATAACCCATGCGCGGTTTTTGGGACATTATCAAGGAGGAATAGAGCGGATTCACACAGTTATGAACGGTCTGGATTTTTTGCAGAAGAATCATGCTGGCAAGGAAGATTGGGTGTTAGTGCATGATGCAGTGCGGCCTTGCGTCGAAATCTCGGATATTGATCGCTTGATTGAACTAGGAACGAAAAGTGATTCTGGTGCAATACTGGTAAACAAAGTTGTTGATACAGTGAAAAAAGTAAACTCTGACGATCAGATTCAACGAACCATCAACAGAAATGAACTAGCACTAGCACAGACCCCACAATTTTTTCCGATAGATATTTTAAGGCAGGCACTGACCCAGGCTTTGCAAAATGATCAACTTAGCACCGATGAATCAGCGGCGGTCGAAGCCTTAGGCATAAAACCTTTTATCGTTGAAGGAAGTCGTACTAATATTAAAATCACGACTCCACAGGATTTGGAGTTGGCAAAGTTGATAGTTCAAGAATCTTTGTGAACCCATTCCCCGGCCTTGTGCCGGGGTCTGCAAAATGGAATTATAAAATCATACTCAAATCAACCCATTTTGGATTCATTTTAGTTATTAAATTAATTTTCCACTCTCGTTTATATCGTTTGATTTGTTTTTCTCGAAGTAGTGCAACTTCAAGCGTCTCCGCGATTTCGTAGTAAACTAATTTCGTACAGTTGTATCTACTAGCAAATGATTTTGATTCAGCTTTGCCATTGTGTTCCGTTAAGCGTTTCACGAGGTTGTGGGTATTGCCAGTATAGAAAACAGTATGATACTTATTCGTTACGATATAGACATAATATGTTGACATAGAATCCATTCCATTGTCCGAGAGATCCCGCAACAAGTGTGGGAAAAGTTTTCTTATTTATTTTATATACATCCTTGACGCTTATATTATCTAGACTTGTTCCTGGGTTTCTTGTTATTTAGAAGTTTAACACCAAATTCTGCAGAGTTTATAATCATCCTTACAATATAAAATTATAGTGAGAAATTAGTGACAGACCTAAGAATAGGCTCCGGATTTGATGTACACGCTTTCGCAGAAGAACGCGACCTGATAATCGGCGGCGTCAGGATTCCTTACGAAAAAGGATTGATTGGGCACTCAGATGCAGATGTATTGCTACACGCGATTAGCGATGCCTTACTTGGTGCTTTGGCATTAGGTGATATAGGCAAACATTTTCCCGACACTGATCCTGAATATAAAAATGCGGATAGCCGAGAATTATTGCGACAGGTTAAGAGGCTAATCGCTGACAAAGGTTTCAAAGTCGCCAATCTGGACAGCACCATCATTGCCCAGGCACCCAAGATGGCACCATATATCGACGGTATGCGGCAGAACATCGCGGATGATCTTGATATGAAAATTAGCCGTGTCAGTGTTAAAGCTACTACCACTGAAAACTTAGGATTTACTGGTAGAGGTGAGGGCATCGCCAGTCAGGCGACGGTGCTGCTAAAACGAAAGCGGTATATTGATCCGAGAAATAAATAAAAAATTTTCTCCAGTCAATATTCCCTCGCATAATGATTTTACTTCGTCGTCATTCCGGAGGCTCGAAGAGCTGTCCGGAATCCAAGGGCTTTTCTTAGTGCTCAGTGTATTTGGAGAATATTTATCTGTTAAAAAACTACGCTGAAACGAGCGTGAGTTTAGTTATAGTGGTTTCAGGCCCGGTAAGCCATTTATAGTTTTACGAGCCCGGCTCTGCAATTGTTATAACTAGAGGTAATGGACTAGAAAATTCTGAATTATTAGACACGTCACTAGATTCCCGCCTGCGCGGGAATGACGAGGTGGGGCGAAAGGCTCTCAGATAAGCCCGAACAGTCATTAGGAGGTACTGGACAATCCCTGTGAAATACCTGGAGGTAGTAAAAACTTACACCAAATGCCCGAACAGTCGTAAGGAGATCCCTCGACTCATTTCGTCTCTCATTCGCCCGGGATGACGCTTGTATCGAGCGTCATTTTTTCTTAAGCAGCACATACAACGCTCCAGTCCCGCCATCGGTTTTGGGAGCGGTACAATAGGCCAATACGCTGTCCATTTGTTTGAGCCAGTTGGCGGTTTTAGTTTTGAGGATGGGTTGTTTTTTGGGGGAGCGTTGGCCTTTGCCGTGAATGATGCGTACGCAACGAATACCTTTTAGACTGCATTCCTTAATAAACCGAACCAATTCCTTTTTGGCTTCATCTCGCCTTAATCCGTGAAGATCCAACTCGGCTTCAATAATATATCTGCCTGAGCGCAGGCGGCGCATGATTTGGCGGGAAATGCCATTTCTGGCATAACTAAGTTCGTCTCCTGAAAGTTCTACCCATTCGTCACTAATACTGTCAGAGAGTTCTTCCAGTACTTTGAGCTCATCGGCAATGCGTTGTTTGGGGTAGGGTTGAGGTTTAGGTTTCTCGGAAACTTTATTATCGTTTTTTAAAGGGCGAACCCCAGCCATTGACTCACGGAACAACTTGGCATCGTCGTCAGAGTCATTCACCACTCAACTCTTCTAAGTAGCGTTCAGCATCTAGTGCGGCCATGCAACCTGTGCCAGCGGAGGTAACGGCTTGGCGATAAATATGATCCATCACATCACCAGCAGCAAATACACCCGGGATACTGGTCTGAGTAGCATTTCCGCTTTGCCCACCAACCGTTTTAAGGTAACCATTTTCCATCTCTAGCTGATCCTTGAATATTTCAGTGTTGGGGGTATGACCAATCGCAATAAATGTGCCCATCACGTCGAGGTCTTTGGTTTGTTCGGTCTGGTTATTTCTCAGGCGAACACCAGTTACCCCCATATCATCACCCAGGACTTCATCCAGTTCATGAAACCACTCAACGGTCACATTGCCAGCTCCATTAGTTTTAGCCAATAATTTATCTTGTAAAATAGCCTCAGCGCGCAGTTTGTCACGTCGATGCACCACAGTCACATGAGAGGCGATATTGGATAAATACAATGCTTCTTCCACTGCTGTGTTGCCGCCACCTATAACTGCAACCGGCTGGTTTTTATAGAAAAAGCCGTCACAGGTGGCACAAGCTGAGACACCTTTGCCTTTAAATTTTTCTTCTGACTCAAGCCCTAGATAACGAGCCGATGCACCTGTAGCAATGATCATCGCATCACAAGTGTATTCATTGCTATCACCGGTAATCTGAAAGGGCCGAACAGATAAATCGACTTTATTGATATGATCAAAAATAACCTCAGTATCAAAACGCTCGACATGTTTGAGCATACGATCCATTAGTTCAGGGCCCTGTACCCCGTCATTGTCGCCAGGCCAGTTATCTACATCGGTAGTGGTAGTGAGCTGACCTCCTTGTTCAATGCCCGTAATCAGTACTGGGTTGAGGTTGGCACGGGCTGCATACAATGCTGCCGTATAACCTGCTGGCCCGGAGCCAAGAATTAATAAGCGACTGTGTTTAACATCAGACATTGAATCTTTCCTTAGATGAGTTCAACCAGTAGATATAGAGGGAAAAAGAGTGAATTTCAAGCTTTAGCTTGTAAACCCCATAACTAATCGTTTTTACACTAATAAAGCCTTGGTATATTGACGTTATACGCTACAATACCTGCACCCGTACAATGACTGAATTGAGCTACTTTGGCGAGCACTACAACTAAAAAAGTTACAAAGAAACCCCAGAAGAAAGACGCGCCTGTAATCACCCCCAAAATGGTGGTTTTAATCAAGGAAGGTATTTTTTATTTTTTGCTAGCGCTGGTGGTTTATTTGTTCATGTGTCTGGCCAGTTTTTCACCCAATGATCCAGGCTGGTCACATACGGTTACTCCAGAAGGTTCGCAAGTGCAAAACTGGGGTGGAAGATTCGGGGCGCTGTTGGCCGATGTACTGCTCCACGGATTCGGCAAAATGGCTTATCTTTTTCCTCTTTTGGTCTTAATAGCAGCCTGGAAACTTTATCAAAGTCGAGACCAAGAACCGGTAAGTTTAAATCAGCGGATTTTTGCCTATGTCGGTTTTGTGTTGATACTGCTTGGGGGGTGTGGTCTGGAAAATCTCCATTCTAGCGGACCACAAGGCGTTATTTCCTGGATCCCCGGTGGGGTATTCGGTGATGTTTCCGCTGCATTTGCGCGGCCAATGTTCGGTTATATTGGAGCTAGCATTTTCCTGTTGGCACTATTATTAATGGGGATGAGCTGGTTCAGCGGAATTTCCTGGATGACGGTCATGGATACGCTTGGACGCTGGATTTGCAGCATGTATGACTACTGCGCTGCCAAGGTACAAGGATTTTTTGATCGTAAAGCGGGTGAGAAAGCGCGAGAAAAACGCGAAGTGAGTGTTAAACAAAAGCGCGAAAAACTTGAAACAAAAGAACCACCTAAAATCGAACCTAAAGTCGTTACGCCTAAAATTAGCGAGCGGGTAGAACGGGAAAAACAGGTCAGTCTGTTTAATAAGGATGCACCATCCGGAGCTATTCCACCACTTTCGTTACTTGATCCACCTAGTGAAAAGACCTCTGGTTATTCTCGTGAATCATTGGAAACCATGTCGCGTTTGCTAGAGAAAAAACTGTTGGACTTTAATATTGAGGTTCAAGTAGTTGAAGTGCAACCAGGCCCGGTGATTACTCGGTTCGAAATTGATCCTGCCCCTGGTGTCAAGGCCAGTCAAATTACCAATTTAGCTAATGACCTAGCCCGTGCTTTATCGCTGGTTAGTATCCGTGTTGTAGAAAATATTCCCGGCAAATCTTTTATTGGAATTGAAATTCCAAACGAAGATAGGGAAATCGTTAACATTGTTGAAGTGTTATCGTCAGAAGATTATGAAAATACAGCTTCCCCACTTACTTTAGTTTTGGGTAAAGATATCGGTGGCGAGCCTGTGGTTGCTGACCTGGCTAAAATGCCGCATTTACTGATTGCTGGTACTACTGGCTCTGGTAAGTCAGTTTGTGTCAATGCTTTGGTTTTAAGTTTGCTTTATAAAGCGACTCCAGAGCAGGTGCGGATGATCATGGTCGATCCCAAAATGCTGGAATTATCTATCTATGAAGGCATTCCACATTTATTGTGTCCCGTCGTTACCGATATGGAGAAAGCGGCTAATGCACTCAGATGGGCCATATTTGAAATGGAGCGGCGCTACAAATTAATGGCAGCGTTGGGCGTGCGTAATATTCCCGGTTATAACCGCAAAATTAAAACAGCTCAGGATAAAGGCCAACCCATTCTGGACCCACTGGTAGCAGATGGTGAGGAACCTGAAGAGCTCAGATCATTGCCGTATATCGTGGTTGTTATTGATGAGTTGGCGGATTTGATGATGGTCGTGGGTAAAAAAGTCGAGGAGTTGATTACCCGTATTGCTCAAAAAGCACGTGCAGCAGGTATTCATTTAGTTCTCGCTACACAAAGACCATCAGTTGATGTCATTACCGGCTTGATAAAAGCCAATGTGCCAAGTCGAATTGCCTTCCAGGTTTCTTCAAGAGTGGATTCGCGTACAGTACTTGATCAAATGGGTGCTGAACAGTTGCTTGGTCATGGCGATATGCTCTATCTCGCACCCGGAACTGCTTTGCCAGTGCGGGTTCATGGTTCTTTTGTGGATGACAGTGAAGTCCACAATGTAGTCAAATATTTAAAAGAAAATGGTGAAGCCGATTACGATGAAAGTGTGTTACAGGTTTCACGAATTGAAGGTGAAAAACCTGTGGCTGGGTTGGATGCTGGTGCCGGCGGCGAGGAAGACCCGCTTTATGATGATGCAGTGAGGTTTGTAACAGAACGACAAATGGCGTCTATTTCATCGGTGCAACGACAGTTCAGGGTAGGTTATAACAGAGCGGCTAGACTGATCGAAACAATGGAAGAATCCGGAGTGGTTGGCCCCCCAGAATCAGGTGGAAAACGCCAGGTTTTGGTTGCACCACCACCGGAAGTTTAAGGAGTTTCGATGAAAAAGTTTTTATTAGTCAGCCAATTTACGTTTGGTCTGTTACTTCTTTCGGTGTTCAGCTTAAGTCAGGCCAGCGCAATTTCCAGTCTGGAAAAATTTTATAGTACAGTGAACACCTTGCGTGCAGAGTTCAGACAGACGGTTTTTGACGCTGACCAGCAGATTATTGATCAAAGCCGTGGTGCTTTATATATCGCCAGGCCAGGCCGTTTTCGTTGGGAGTATTCCATACCGCTGCCTCAAAATATTATTTCCGATGCCAATAAAATTTGGGTCCACGATATTGAACTGGAGCAGGTAACGGTCAGAAATTATCAACAAACCCTGGCTGGTACACCAGCAGAGTTGTTGGCTGGCAATGGTGATATTAGCGAACAATATGAAATTTCCAGCGTTGAGAGTTCTGATGATTACGAATGGCTGTTGTTAGAACCCAAGATTGAAGATACTCAGTTTGTCGATATTCGTATTGGTTTTAAAGATGACAAGTTAAAGACGATGCGTTTGACAGATAGTTTTGAGCGTACGACTCAGTTGATTTTTGATGAATTACAGGAAAATGCGCCGATTAATCTGTCCTTATTCAGCTTCGATTTGCCAGAGGGGGTTGATGTGATTGATAATACTGAAAACTTTTAAAGCAAAAGCCTGGATACCTCAACTAAAAATTCATTTGCGCCACTTGCTGATCGAATCAGACCCACCCGCCTTGAAGATGTCGTCGGACAAGATCAACTGCTGGCAACAGGCAGACCACTAAGACAATTACTAGAAGCCGGTAAAATTCATTCATTGGTATTGTGGGGGCCTTCGGGTACAGGCAAGACCACCTTGGCCAGACTCATGGCTAGCTATGTTGATGCCGACTGGATTCCTGTCTCAGCTGTGCAATCGGGCATCAAAGATATTCGTGAGGCGGTAAGCGCTGCTCAAGCTAATCTTGCCCAAAACCGTAAAACTGTAGTTTTTGTCGATGAAGTGCATAGATTTAACAAAGCTCAGCAGGATGCATTTTTACCTTATATCGAAGACGCTACTATTATTTTTATCGGCGCAACAACAGAGAACCCATCATTTGAACTTAATAGCGCATTGTTGTCCCGCTGTCGTGTATTCATTTTAAAAGCCATCGAGAATCAAAGTCTTTTACAGTTAATTGATAGAGGTTTGCAGGACTTAAAACAACATTATTCGAATTTAAAAATTCACGATAATATAAAAGAATTAATCGCTGATTTAGCCGACGGTGATGCCAGACGAGCGTTAAATTTGTTGGAGATCAGCGTCGATTCGATGGCCGTCGGCTCACATGAATTGGCTGAAGAGCATGTCTTACAAGCAGCTGGCTCAAAGCTGCTGTCTTATGACAAAGGTGGCGATCAATTCTATCAACAAATTTCAGCCTTCCATAAATCAGTGCGTGGTTCTAATCCTGATGCAAGTCTATATTGGATGGCTCGAATGCTTGGTGCTGGTTGTGATCCATTTTATATCGCCAGACGTTTAACGGTGATTGCCAGTGAAGACGTGGGTAATGCCGATCCCAGAGCATTGACGGTTGCGGTAGATGCCTGGGAAGCGTTGAAAAGACTCGGTCAGCCTGAAGGAGAGTTGGCATTAGCTCAAGCAACAACCTATCTGGCTAGTGCACCCAAAAGTAATGCATCTTACAAAGCTTTCAAGATGGCAAGAGAAGACGCACACAACTCTGCATCTGCTGAAGTGCCTATTCATTTGCGTAATGCGACGACAAGGCTACAAAAAAGCTTGGGTTATAAACAGAATTATCATTATGCCCATGACGATGCGGATGGTTATAGCCCGGGACAAACTTACTTTCCCGATGAATTATCGGATCGGCAGTATTATTACCCGGTTGATCGAGGCCTGGAAAGTAAAATACGTCAACGCTTAGACTATTTGAAAAAGCTTGATCACGATAAGAAGCAAAAGTGAGTTTTAGTAACTTGTTCGCAGTGATGTGCGGTGGAGCAATTGGAGCGTTATTAAGGTTTTATGTTGTTAGTTGGGTAGCAACACATTATTCGATTCAAGATTTGCCTATTGGAACTTTGCTCGTAAATCTCATTGGTTCATTTGTTATAGGGATTTTGGCCTGGGTGTTTATTTATAAAATACACAATGAGGCCATACGCTTGTTTTTTATTGTTGGACTATTAGGCAGCTTTACCACTGTTTCCAGTTTTTCATTGGAAACGGTAGATTTATTCTTAAACTCACAATACTTTAAAGCTATATTGAATATAATTGCTACCGTAGGCTTGTGCTTGACTGCAACCTGGTTAGGGTGGTTGTTGGCACGTAATTTAATGAACTAAAAAAGATGTTAGATCCGAAATTATTAAGACAAAACCCTGAGCAACTAGTTGATGTGCTCGCAACGCGTGGCTATCAGCTTGATGTTAAAAAACTGCAAGAGCTCGAATTACAGCGAAAATCGTTACAGGTCGAGACTGAGCAGCTGCAAAATCAGCGCAATACCTTCTCGGCCCAGATTGGAAAAGCTAAGCGTGATGGATTAGATGCTGCTGATTTAATGCAAAAGGTTGAGCTAGTTTCAGAGTCGCTTAAAAAAAATCAGACAGAATTAAATATTGTCCTACAGCAGTTAAAAGATACTGCTTTAGAAATTCCGAATTTACCTCATGAGTCGGTGCCTGTTGGTAAAGACGAAAATGATAATGTTGAAATCAGGCGTTGGGGGGATATTCCTGAATTTGATTTTGAAGTCAAGGATCATGTCGAATTGGGTGCGGAACAGATGGATTTTCAGCTCGGCGCTAAACTGACGGGCTCTCGTTTTGTGGTTTTGTCAGGATTAGTGGCCAAATTACATCGGGCTTTAGCGCAGTTTATGATTGATTTACATGTTCGTGAACATGGATACCAAGAAATTTATGTGCCATATATTGTTGATCAGCATTCTCTGCAAGGAACTGGACAGTTGCCTAAGTTTGAGGAAGATCAATTTTCGTTAGCCAGCGATCAGGGCTGGTATTTAATCCCCACTGCCGAAGTTCCATTAAGCAACCTTGTGCGCGAACAAATCGTTGATACAGCTCAATTGCCAATGAAGTTTGTATCGCATACACCGTGTTTCCGGCGCGAAGCAGGGAGTTATGGTAAAGACACTCGAGGCATGATTCGAATGCATCAATTCGACAAAGTCGAAATGGTGAATATTGTTCACCCAGATCTTTCTTATCAAGCCTTGGAGGATTTGACTCAAGCGGCCGAAAAAGTACTGCAATTGCTTGAGTTACCTTATCGCACCATTGTGCTATGCACAGGAGATATGGGTTTTGGGGCTGCCAAGACCTATGATATTGAGGTATGGGTACCAAGTCAAAACACTTACAGAGAAATTTCTTCTTGTAGCAACTGTGAGGCTTTTCAGGCCAGAAGAATGCAAGCCAGGATGAAAATTGCTGATAAAAAAACTGAGTTTTTACACACTTTAAACGGATCAGGTTTAGCTGTGGGCAGAGCGTTAGTAGCGGTATTAGAAAATTACCAAAATAGTGATGGTTCAATAACTGTTCCAGATGTATTAAAGCCATATATTAATCATTAAATTTGTGCTAGATTATTCATATTAGAAATATTTAACTGATTAAATAATATTAGGTAGGGTATTATTTAATATGGCAATTAAAATAATTTATGCTATTCAGTTAAAATAGTTAAATTAACAAAAATTATAATGAGATAAGGATTATGGAACGATGTTGAATTGGTTTATTTATAAGGCACAAACCCTTGTCTTAACTGTATTTTTAAGACGATTTGTGTCAAAATCTAACTAATAATTCGGTCATGTAGGAAGCTGGGTGTACTAGAAATGTTAAATAGAAAAAGTTTATTGCTGGGTTCACTTGTTTCGGTAGCGCTTTTTACAGCGTCATCAGCACAGGCAAGGTACGAAAATGATGTCAGATTAGGAACATTGCTGGAATCGGCAATACCTGAATTCGTTTATCCAAAAGATTTCACGGGCGATGAAGTTCAGCCGCCAGAATTAGAAGACGAAGTACGAATTTACTTTGAAGAAGGCTATCATCCGGTAACAGTTTTATTTTATGCCATGCGTAATGGCTTAAGCGTGGATGAAACTATTGATATTGCAGAAGCAGCTGGATTACCCCGGGAACATCTTGAAGGCGCTGCAACGAGCCTGGAACCTGTATTACCAGGTGGCGTTTGCGGAACCAGCTACTTTATTAAGGATCCAACAGCTATTCCAGGTTCTTACTCATTAACTACTCTAAAAGCTGAGCTTGAAGACGCAGCCAATGATGGTTCCGGTGGTGGACATGAGGAGCCTGCACTTCAAGATTTGTTAGATAAATTTTTTGAAGAACAAGAAGTAATCTCAGTGAATCAGGAAGATCCTAACCTCCGTCAAGTGCATAATCAGGATTGGGCTGATGGTGTAGACCCCTCGATTACTGTTCCTGATAATGTTGAAGAATTTTTGAATTCTGGCTTACCCGCGCATATGCATGCGTCTGCAGATGAATTGCTGGCACTGCTGGAACAATCCAATGATTATTGGTATTTTACCGATTCCCCGATACCTCAAGGAAAAATCAATTCTGAGAGTTTAGACTCTAATGCCCCTATCCTGATTTCATTATATTCCGATGAAGGGCAAGCTGTTATTGCTCCTGGTCAAATTGACCGGATTAATCAGGCAAAACTCGAAGGGCGACGTTTACCTGTGTTAGTTTTCTTCAATAGTGCAAATGTAAGGCCGCTGAGCCAAATAGCCAAGAAGATTGGTTTCGCTGAGCTGGCCAATGCATACATTCGCAATGGCATGAAAGTTTCAGCAGTTCCTAATTGGGAAGAGGGCAATTACCATACACAGGCCACATATCAACAACTTAAAGATTTGTTTGATCTTCCCGCAAAAGAGGATATTCCTGAAGAGCGTTATACCAAAGCACTTAGCACTATTGATAACGGACGTCCTCTGCAAGTGGCTTTTGTAGGTGGCAAGATGTTTCTGGGTGACCCTGATCGTGCAGTCGCGATGGCTGAAGATGGCGGTTATGATTTTCTTCCACTGAACATTAGTTATGTGGATTTGGAACCCGATGAAAATATGTTCAGCGTTTGCGAGTATGCATTTCCTTTCGCCGGAGCAGGTCTTGGTGCTATTGGAGGTCCAACACCAAGCGGAGTTGTTTGCGAGCCTGAAACTCGCATCATCAGAACTCCACGAATAATCAGGAAAGAATCTCCAACGAGAAGGATTACAGTGTTTGATGAGACTGTAGTTACAATTCCTTGTCCAATCAACTAATGTTGGTCGGAATTGAAATTTTTACTTACAGCTTAATACGTAGTAGGGTATGAGTATGGGTCAGAAAAGAAATATCAAAATATTGCTGAGCACATTAGTAATAGGAGTTACTAATGTGAGTTATGCTCAGTTTGCAACCACACCGCAAGCAGAGCCGACTTTTTCAGCTTCACCGGTTAAAAGCGTGCCCAAGGTCTCCACTTTTGGAGTTCCTATTGGAGTTGTAACACAGGAACGTCTAAACGAGCCAATTGCTGTACAGCGTGTACGTTGCGGCCAGGAAGATGCCTGTTTTCGTGGTAATGAACCTGAATCTGAAATTTCACAGGACGAATTAGTTCAGTCCAGAGGAGTAGATCCTCGTACGGTGGATGATGGCTTGTATGCTTCACTATCGTTAGGTTATACCCATCATGACAATATAGAGAGAACGACGACTAGCGAACGTAAAGATGATGGTTTAGGGTTTGGTTTAGGCGCTATTTATCGTAATAGATGGGATCGACTCTCTTACCAAATAGGAGGGCAGACTTCTGCTGTAGCGTTTGATGATAATGATAATAATGATTTTGACAGATATTCGCTGTCTGCAGGACTATTGTATGAGTTGACTGAAATTATAGATTTAGGGCTGCACGCGGGTTATACCAAAGCTAATGAAGATCGCAATGCCAGTGGTAGTCGAATTGTTAATGACGGTGCAGAATCTGATGATATTGAAACAAAAATAGTAGGTGGACAAATTACGATTGGTCGCCCACAAAGCCGTTTTCAATTTGTGCTGGCCGGTTCCCATTCCGAAAATGATTTTACTTTAAAAGATCCTAATGATATCGCTATTGGTGCGATTGATTTACGTGATCGTGATTATGATCATATCAGTGGGGCTGTCTTTTATAATACTGAAGGTCCAGTAAGATATTTTATTGAAGCAAACCGTACTGAAATTGACTATGACAACGATACCATTCGTAATTTGGATAGCGACGAGATGGGTTATTATATTGGTGCTTTGTGGTCTATTAGTGATATCACCTCAGCGGAAGCGAAAATCGGTAAATTAGACAAAGATTTTGATGATCCTGCCTTTGATGATGTTGATGAAACATCATATTCCGCTAAATTACGTTGGCAGCCTACTCATCGTACTGCATTTACTTTTTATGGTTCTGAGCGTTTTGAAGAAACTACAGAAATCGCCTCAACCTTTTTTGAATCAAGAATTTTAGGGGTAAACCTTACTTATCAGCTCTTGCCGCAAAAACTTGATTTACTAGCTTATTACAATCGTATTGATGATGACTATAGCTCAGGCCGTGAAGACGAAACAGATGACTATGGTATTGGGTTTGTTTACCATCCTAGAAGATGGTTGGGTATAGGATTCAGATATGGACATGCTGAGAGAGATTCAACTCGTGCGGACGCAAATTATGACGATGATTATTATGATATTTTCATTCAACTCAATGCTGGAAAATCAATAAAACTACTCTAAAGACATAAATAATCGAACCATAGTTTGTTTTTTAAAATTTTTCGTGAGTGACAGGATATTCACTCAGGATTTTTGATGATGATTGCCAATATTAATAAATTTTCTTTTTTATTGTCGTTGATATTGTTTTGTAACCTTGTATGGGCACAGAATGATGTTGAACAATCTACGGTAACTGCTAATTCTAATCCTGCCACAGGTGATGCTTATAGTTTATCACCAGGTGATATCGTATCGGTGACGGTGTTTGGTGAACCCGACATCAGTGTTGATAGCATGAGAGTTCCTTTGTCAGGAGTCTATAACTACCCTCTTATTGGGGAGCTCAGATTAGTTAACCAAACAATGGCTTCTTTGTCTAAGGAGTTAGAATCAAGGCTTCGCGCAGGTTTTCTTGCTGATCCCAAAGTTTCTGTCAATATAGTCAGTTATAGGCCGATTATAGTGACCGGATCTGTTGAGAGTGCTGGGACGATTGACTATCAAGAGGGCATGACTGTTCGAATCTTATCAGCATTAGCACAGGTCAGCATCAATTCGCTTGATATGGATGCAATTGAAATTCAAAGAGGCACTTCAATTATTGTTCCTGAGGGCCTGGATTCGGTTATTTTGCCTGGGGATATCGTTTCATATAATCTTTCTAAAAAGAGCGAGCATTATTACATCTATGGGGAGGTTAATCGTTCAGGTAAATATGAATTCGAGAATGGTTTAACGGTTGAGCAGGCAATTATCGTCGCTGGTGGTTATACACCTTTTGCATCAAAACGTAACGTAAGGATTCGCAGGAATGGAGCTGAGGATGCAGTAAAAGTGAAATTGCATGAACCAGTAGAACCAGGTGATGTAATTACAATAAAGAAACGCTGGTTTTAAATGACTAGTAACCTGATTCTTAAAGACTAATGAATAAGAGTTATCAATTTGACGATGGGGCAGGGGAAAGTTCGAATCTATCTAGAATATCTGCAATATTTGACAGAGATGAGGCCACAGGTCAGGCTAGCCATTTTTTAGCTAACCTGGGTTATGCGCTTAAAAAGTTTAAATACCTGATAGTTTTTAGTACTATAATTTTTGCGGTTTTAGGTTGGTACAATACTGCTAAAAAGCCCATTCTCTATCGTTCTTCGTTGACCATGATTAATGAACCAGATCTTAATTCTGGTATTACAGGTAATGAAAGTGCGAGATTCTTAGTTTATTTAACACAGCATTATTATCAAACTCAATTTGAAATTTTAACCAGTAAAACACTTGCTGCAAAAGTTGCAGAGCGAATTGTCTCGAGTGATATTAATGTTCCAACCGAAGCTGCGACCCATTTAAAAAGCTCACCTTTGTATGAATGGATCGGTCAAGCAACTGATCAACTCAAGCAGATCATTAATAATATTTCTTCTACATTTCGTGGTTCAGATATTCCGATTGAGACTCAAAATGTAGAGGCTGTACAAACCAATCAACAGGATCGAATACTTGCACAATATACTCATTTAGTAAAATCAGGATTGAGGGTTTCAGGAGGCGACCGTAGTCAGTTGTTAACCTTATCATTTGTTTCTACAGATCGAGTGTTTGCAGCCGAGATACTAAACTTAATTGCTAATGTCTATCAGGACTATATTCTAGAATCAAAACAACAAGTGAATCAGACAACAATGGGTTGGTTAGTCAATCAGCTTGAAACCGCCAAGAATGAACTGTTGGAATCCGAAAAAAGCTTAATCGATTTTCAAAGAGAAGTACAGCTTACTAATGTTGACAGTTTTGAAAGTCAAAGTGAAGCCAATATCAGTGAATTAAATAGGCAATACAATAAAGCCAAGCTAAATTATGATGAATTATTAGCACGCTATGGATCTAAGCATCCAGAAGTGAGAAAAGCATACATCGAACTAAGCTCTTTAAAATCTAGTCTTGACAGAACGGCTGGAAGGAACCTTGATAGTCAAGATTTGGTCTTCGAATTGGCCAAACTGGAAAAAGAAGTTGAGACCAACAGAGATTTGTATTTAAGTTATTTAACTAGATTTAAAGGGTTCAATATTTCAGGCGATCAAAATGTTAATACTGTAAAAGTGTTGGATAAGGCTGAGGTGCCAGGAGCTCCATTCTCTCCCAATTTACAGAGGGGGATATTATTATGGGGTTTGTTTGGCGCTTTCTTGGGTATCGTCTTGTCGCTGCTGCTTTCATTTCTGGATAGAACCTATAAAACTGTGGAAGATATTGAGCATAAACTCAGGCTGCCTGTGTTAGGTCAATTACCATTTCTCTCGAGCAAAGTATTATCGGCCCTTATTTCTGGTAAAAAGCAGATATCTGACCCAGAGGTGTATTACACATCGAATACGAAATCAATTTTCTCTGAAGCCATTAATCATATACGCACCAATTTATTGTTCTCTAAAATTGATGCGCAGCCTCAAGCGATACTTATTACCTCGTCTGTACAAGCTGAGGGCAAGACTACTGTCGCAACAAATTTGGCGTTTTCGCTTTCGAAAATTGATCAAACTATTTTAATCGATGCAGATTTGCGCAAGCCAAGAATTGCTGATGTTTTTCAATCAGACTTGCCGGAAGATCAAATTACAGGGTTGGTTGATTATTTGGCCGGTTTGGCGACATTCGAGGAGGCCTCTTATAGGCATTCAACCTTTGACCAATTGACCATATTGCCATCCGGAACGATTCCTCCAAATCCTCAGGAATTGTTAGCCAGCTCGAAGTTCAAACAATTTTTGGATGAGCTAAAACCTAAATATAAATTTATTGTTATTGATACAGCTCCAGTTTTGCCAGTCAGTGATTCACTGGTCTTGGGCAAACTTGTTGATGTATTGCTAGTAGCAGTCAAAGCTGGGTCGACCACAATTAAAATGACACGAGAAACAATTAAGCGTTTAAACATTGCCCGTGTCTATCCGACCGGACTAGTTCTTACCCAGCTAGATAAGCCAAACAAAGCTTATGGTAAGAATGGTTTGAACTATTATTATTCGTACTACGGAAATGAAGTAAAAGAAACTGCCTGATATTGAAAAGGCGTTGAAGAGTTGATTACCAGCTTGCGTTTTCTAATTAAGCTTATTACCCTGCCTGTTACACTTTTATTGGTGTATGTCTCAATAAATCTATTCTTGGATGTTACAAGACTTCAGAATTCACTTAAGAGAATGAACGAAGTGTCAAGAGAAAATAGTTTAAGTTCAGACATTCGATATGTAGAGGACCTTAATATCAATAACGAGAAGTTTAGATTTTTGTCATGGGACTCCGAAATTGGCCAGACACTTGCTTCTGCTAATATCTATTCTACAGCCTCGATTAATAATAAAGGCTTAGCCCAGGCAACGCTAACTCAAGCCCAAGACCGATTAACAGCAACACAAAAATATAGTCCTAGAAATATCAATTCTCATCTTACCAAATTGAATCTGCTGATTGATCAGGGAGCTCCATTTGATTATGTTTTGGTGAAACTTGATGAACTGATTGCGTTAGTGCCAAAAGATCAAGATCTAAAGGCAAATATAGCCATGTTATGTTTTAAGCTAGCGCTTATTAATAGTGATTCGGTGAGCCAGGAAAAAATTATTGATAGATTAAATCGATTATTTACCTTTTCAATGGACTATCGGGGGATGACACAAATTCATCGTCATTCAGAAATGTTTGAGCAAACTGAACTATTGTTAAAAGTGAAAACCAATGTCCGCAACTAAGTCAATAAGCTCTCTATTTTTAGAAAGTATCTTGCTCTTGTTGTTATGCCTGGTTTTAGTGGTATCGTTGTTGCCGTTTCACTTTGCTTACAAACAAAACATTTCATTAGTTTTTGTGTTGTTATCTATCTGTGCATGTATCTTTTGGGTTTGGAAATTTATAACACCTAAAGATCAAAATAACAGTGCTGTGATAACAGTATTATTCCTTATTTACTTGTGCTACATATTCTTTCAAATAATACCTATTCCCTCATGGGTAATGCAATCAATTTCTGAGCTGCGCGTGGAAATATGGCAGTCGGGTGCTTATGGGTTAAAAGGGTTCGCCACAATGAGTCTTGATATTAGTGCAACCATCTGGTTTTTGATTCTTTTTTTCTGTTATATCAGTATATTTATATTAACTAAAAATCTGGTTGTTACCCCAAAAAAACTAGTTTTTCTACTGGCCGTCATTTTTTTCCTTGGTATTTATCAGATCCTGTTTGACTTGACATCTAAATATTTGGGGTATCAATATATTAGTTCCAGCGAGATGGATGGACATTCGTATCGGCTCACAGGTACTTTTATTAACAGCAATAACTTATCTGCATTAATTAATCTTTCCTTCGCTGCTGGCCTTGCTTTACTAATATTGTTGGTTAATAGGATTAAGATAAATAAGAATTTTATTGATCTGTTATTAATTTTATTTGTACTTGCAGGACAACTTGTTCTTTTATATGGCAGTATCCAATCTGGATCCGCAGGGGGCTTTTTATCATTAATTGCGTCTTTTGTGCTGATTAATATTCTATTTTTGTTCAGGCGTTTTAGCTTGAAATTTGTCTTAATCTTGCTTGCTTTTTCTGCTTCGGTAGTCGGGTTGTTGATTTTTTTCGGTAGTAAAGAGCTAAACGTAGAAGAACTAACGCAAAGGTTGACCCTGAGTGGTAGACCAGCCTTATGGTTGGCAGTAATAAATATGTGGCAGGATTTTCCCTATTTTGGCGTTGGGGCAGGAGCCTTTGAATGGATTTTTATAGCTTATAAGACAGACGAATTATCACCGCTAAGAATAGTTAATGCGCATAGCAGTTATCTGAATTTACTGGCGGAAACTGGGCTAATTGGTATGCTTATACTGATGACGATCTTATATCAGTATTTAAATAAGGTTCTAAAGCTGATAAATAATAACCCTGATTTGGCGTATATTATTGGCTCATTGGTGATGGGTTGTATCGCATTTGTTATACATGAATCAGTGGAGAATAACTTGTTATTGCCATCAGTCGCTATTCCGTTTTTCTGTTTGATGGCTCTGGTACTGTGTGTGGGTAAAACCGACTTTAAAAAGAGTGAAAAAAATTGAAAAGAGTATTAGTAACCGGCGGAGCTGGCTTCTTAGGTTCGCATTTATGTGAGAAATTATTGAATAATAATTGCGAAGTGATTGCCGTCGATAATTTTTATACCGGCTCAAAAAGTAATGTATTTCATTTGATGAACAATTTTAATTTTGAGTTGATTAGGCATGATGTAACCTTTCCACTTTATCTGGAGATTGACGAAATTTACAATTTGGCTTGCCCAGCCTCGCCAGTACATTATCAAAATGATCCTGTCCAAACCACTAAGACCAGTGTGCACGGGGCAATTAATTTATTAGGCTTAGCAAAGCGATTAAATATTAAGATTTTGCAGGCCTCAACTTCTGAAGTTTATGGTGATCCGGATATTCATCCTCAAACTGAAGATTATTGGGGTAATGTCAATCCTATAGGGGTACGTTCCTGCTATGATGAAGGTAAACGGTGTGCCGAGACTTTATTTTTTGATTATCACCGTCAGCACAGCTTGCCAATAAAAGTTGCCAGAATTTTCAATACTTACGGGCCAAGAATGCATCCTAATGATGGACGAGTGGTATCAAATTTTATTGTCCAAGCCTTATCTGGAAAGGATATTACAGTTTATGGTGATGGTTCACAGACTCGTTCATTTTGTTATGTTGATGATATGATCAATGGCTTAATCAGCCTTATGAATAGTAGTCAACAGATCACAGGACCGATAAATATTGGCAATCCATCAGAGTTTACAATTTTAATGCTAGCTCAAAAAATCATTGACCTGACAGGTTCTAAGTCAAAAATCATCTACAAATCATTGCCTTTCGATGATCCCAAACAACGCCAACCTAATATTACTTTAGCTAACGAACAATTGAATTGGCAACCCACTATAAAGCTAGAGCAGGGGCTTAAAAAAACTATCGACTATTTCGATAAAATTTTATCCAAGCCGAATTAAAGTGTGCGGTATTGCCGGAATCTATAATTACGGGTGCGGCCAAGGGGTTGATCATAACCTGCTGAAACGTATCAATAAAAGCATGTTTCGACGTGGCCCTGATAATACTGGTTTGTGGTACGCTGAAGATCAGCAAATTGGGCTTGCACATAACCGATTGTCTTTTGTTGACCTTCATCCGCGGTCAAATCAACCGATGGAGGATTTAACTGGCCGTTATGTTATTACCTATAACGGAGAAATTTATAACTATCAGCTATTAAGGCAACAATTAATCAATAAGGGTTATAGATTTAAAACCACATCTGACACAGAAGTGCTCCTTGCTTTGTATGAGTGTTACGGATCCGCCATGTTGCCAATGTTGCGTGGAATGTTTGCATTTGCTATCTGGGATATAAAGTCTCGCAAGTTGTTTGCTGCCAGAGATCCATTTGGAATAAAACCATTTTATTTCTATTTAAGCGAAGAAAAATTTGTATTTGCTTCACAAGTTAAGGCGATTTCGTCCCAACCAGAATTTCGATTAACCCCTTCAGAAGCAGGATGGTGTGGTTTTATCCGCCAGGGTAGTGTTCCCGAACCCTTTACAATCTACAATGAGATTAAGGCATTACAAGCTGGTCAGTATCTAGAATTAAGTCAACAGTCAAAGCTGGCAATTAATACATATTTTTCGATTTATGATGAATTTGCTGATATTGAAAATGCAGCCGATGCGGATATCGATTTTGCGAAAATTGATCAGGCTTTATCCGACAGCGTGACCAGCCATCTGGTGGCGGATGTACCGGTAGGTTTATTTTTGTCATCTGGAATTGACTCGACTGTTCTTGCGAGTTACGTGGCCGAGCGAGAGGATAAACCCATCGCATTTACGCTGGATTTTGAAGAATTCGATGCACAGCGAAATGAATCTAAGTTAGCTATAGAAACGGCCAATCGTTATCAATTACAGCATCAGATTATTAATATTGATTTGAATGATACAGAGTTAGTATTGGAGGAGTTTTTTTCTTCAATGGATCAGCCCAGTATCGATGGTTTAAATGTTTGGTTGATTAGCCAGGCCGTTGCAAAGGCTGGTTACAAAGCAGTTATTTCGGGTCTCGGTGCAGATGAAGTACTGGCAGGTTATCCTTCATTTACCGATGTGCCAAAATATTCAAAGTTTCTGCAACTGGCAAACAGAGTGTCAAAAAGTGGAATTCCATTAGATCAAATAGCTGAGTTGAAATTGCTCAAACGCTTGACACACCCCAAAATCAAGGGATTTACGCATTTCTCTGAAGATCCTTTTCTTTCTGCCTATTATCTGAAACGCAATTTGTTTTTGGAAAATGAGCTGGATATGTTTTTTGATCATAAGTTTTTACAACAAGGTCTGCAAGAATTAGACCAGCAAGATTTTGAATTAGCGGAGAAACTAAAAAAAATTAGTAACTATTATCTTAAAGTTTCTGCATTGGAAATTGATAATTACATGAAAAACCAATTATTAAGAGATGCAGATTGGGCATCCATGTATCATTCGCTTGAATTGCGAGTGCCTTTTGTTGATAGGGTTTTGATTAAGATTTGTGCCGGAGAACTTGTAAAAATTTTAAGACCTAGTAAGCGAAATATTATAAAACAAACACTCAATGGTCGATTGCCGATACAAGTTTTGAACAAAAAGAAGACAGGTTTTGAAACACCAATAAAGCAATGGCTTGAGACAATGCCTAAATTGCAAAACTGGAAGTCACAACCTGAGTTTATGCAGCATAATTATCCTTGGGCACGACGCTGGGCTTATGAAGTTAAGACACGGTTTTTGGTTTAGTCTAAATGTCTTGGCTATATAAAATACGTTACTGGTTGTCAATTATATTAACGGAGTTGCCGGGTTATCAGGTCAAGTTAAAAAGACCTAATGATGATTGGCTTTATCTTGCCAATCGTAAACAAATATCTGTGCCGGCGCCAACTGGCTGCGGATTGAGTATTCTAGGTGATTTTACTTCGTATCTAAGGGCACCCAGATTGTTCCCTTATCTGTCAAAAAGTCTTTTTCAAAAAGCATTAAACCAGTTTGAATTTCAATTTGATACAGCCAGGAAAAGATGTGGCAAACCAAAGGTGAGTTACATTATAGGGCATAGAGGGAGCGATAAAATTTTGCATCTCAAGTTGGTCATTGCATCGATAGCTGCTCAATCGTATGACGATATTGAATGTATTGTAGTTGAACAATCAAAACATTCACAGTTACACGATCAATTGCCTGACTGGGTCGACTACTATCATTTGCAGGTGGGTGAATCGGATTTGTATAACCGCGCTTTATCATTCAATTATGGTGTGGAAAAGTGCCAAGGAGATTATTTAGTACTACATGATAATGATTTGTTAGTACCCGTTTGTTATACCAACTCACATATTGAATTATTAGAATCAGGTTTCGATCTTGCTAATTTAAAGCGCTATATTTTTGGTCTCACCAAAAAGAATACGGAACAATTATTGAATAACCAAAATCTTAATAAAAACTATACACCTGACTACATATTACAGAATGCCAAAGGTGGGGGAAGCCTGTTTATTACGCGGTCAGCTTATAAGAAAATAGGTGGATTTGATGAGCGTTTCTGTGGCTGGGGTGGTGAAGACAATGAGTTTTGGCAACGAGCGCAGATCCTTAATATTTATCCATTTGCCAATTTACCGCTAATTCATTTATGGCATTCTCCACAGGCTGATAAACGAGGCGGTCGACACGGTGGTGGCCGATATACTGAAAAATTGTTGGATGAGCTATCACAAATTTCGATTTATGATAGGATTGAATTTTTACATGCAACTAAATCATGATGCTCGCTATCCTAATCCTGTTTTGCATATGTATTAGTGTACTGTTAACTAACTGGCGTTGGGGAGTATATTTAATCATTCTTGCTGGATTTATCCAAGATCCGGTTCGGAAAATCATGGTTGATCAACCTGTCTATTATTCCACAGCGGTTATATTTGTATTTGCAATCTGCTTGATACTGGCTTTTATTATTAATGATTCCTGGCGAATTCGTCATTTGACTTTGGATAATCCCAGCTTGGAACTTTCTATCGGATTGTATTCTTTATTTATTCTGTTTTCTTCATTTTACAGTTTTCTCAATTATGGGAACCCTACCGTTTCTATAGTTGGAATTTCTATTTACTTGGGGCCGATCGTAGCTGCGATTTATGCGAGTTTAATTTTTGATAATTACAGGGCAATTGCCAGGTTTATTGTTTTTTACTTGATCGGGGTTGCCGTATTAGTCTTGACAATTTGGTTGTCGGTGTTTGGATTAGAATACCCGATTTTCGAAGAGATTGGTGGTGGTATAGATATATATGAACATTCAATTCGAGGCTATCTGGATGCTCATGCAGGTATAGCGCGCACTAGTGAAATTGCGGCTTGGCATTTGGCAACAGGAGCCTGTTTTAGCCTGATATTAGCCGTGCATTCAAGGAGTGGAATCGCCAAAATACTCCTTTATCTTTTGACCATTGCGTGTTTGTTTTCAGGCGTATTCACAGGGCGTCGTAAAATGTATGCGTTGTTTGCGATTTTTTGCTTGACATTACTGTTATTGGCGTTTTATGACTCCAAGGCAAGATATAAGAATTTCGTGATTATGGCTGTCATTACTATATTTATTGTTACGATTTCTACTTATCTGGTTTTCCAAAAACAAATTCTAATGCTGTCATTTGCGAGCGACTACTTCTCCAGAGCATTTACTTTATTTGGAGATACAGCAGACAGACTCTCGACAACGGCAAATTCATTCAACTATACATTACAGAATATTGGATTTATTGGAGACGGTGTAGGGTCCACTGGCCAAAGTGTGACTGGATTTTCGGTTGGACGATCGGTTTGGAATGCCGAAACCGGTTTGGGTCGATTGGGAAATGAGTTAGGGATTTTAGGCCTTATTATCTTCGTGGTTATGGTGGTGGTTTTGTCTTCTCATATACTAGTCACCAATAAGCTTATAAAGCAACATGATTTCCAACTGAGTTTTTTTCAAAAATCATTGATGGCATTTTTATTCGCCAATGTTATAAATTACTTCAATGCTGCTCAAGCGTACAATGATTTATTCATATTATTGATTTTAGGTCTCACGCTTGGAACTATTCTTGCCGCCCCAAAGATTTTTTATAAAACAGCGACCCAATCTGTTTAAAGTATTAGCTAAAAATAGATGAAGGTTTTACACGTTGTTCCAACTTACTGGCCTGCTGTACGCTATGGCGGCCCGATATATTCAGTTCATGGTCTTTGCAAGGCTTTGGTTGGTAAGCATACAGATGTTAGTGTTTTTACTACTAGTGTTGATGGAAAAAATAACTCTGATGTTGAGCATGGCAAGGAATATCTTAAAGATGGAATCAGGATTTATTACTGTGAATCAAAATATTTAAGGCGTATCTATTATTCGCATCAGCTTAAGCAAGCCTTGACTGATAATATAAATCAATATGACTTGGTACATTTACATTCCATATTCTTATACCCTACTAATATTGCGGCTCGGTTAGCAGTTAAAAATAAAATTCCTTATGTGGTTTCTCCCAGAGGAATGTTAGAAAAAGCATTAATTCAAAATAAATCAACGATTGTTAAAAGCGCCTGGTTAAGATTATTCGAAAGAACAACACTTGAACAAGCTAATCTAATTCATTTGACTTCTAAGCGCGAGCAACAAGAATTAAGCAAATTCGATTATAACTTTCCGGCAATGGTTATAATCCCGAATGGTGTAGACTCTGATCTGATTAACAGAAAAATAAACCATGTCAATTCTTCTGTATTTCAGGTGCTGTTTATTGGTCGCTTGAGTTGGAAAAAGCAGATCGATAAGTTGATTGAATCTTTAACACTATTGGATTTTAATGTTAAGTTGACGATTGCGGGTAATGATGATGAACAATATCAGCCTCAACTGGAGCAATTGGTCAGCGATCTTAAAATCAAAGAGAAAGAACATATCGAGGTTGAATTTGTAGGTGCTAAACATGGGGAAGCTAAAAAATCTTTATATGAGTCAGCAGATGTTATGGTATTACCGTCTTTATCAGAGAATTTTGGCAATACAGTGATTGAGTCAATGGCCTCGGGATGCCCAGTAATAGTAACTCCTGAAGTTGGCGCAAGCGAGATTGTTGAGCAATCTAATTCAGGCTTAATGACCAATGGCACCCCGATAGATATAGCACAAAAGATTCGTTACCTAAAAGAAAACCCACAACGGGCGAGTGAAATGTCAATAAACGCAATCAGTGAAGTAAAAAAGAATTATCTCTGGTCGAGTATCGCGGACTCGATGTTAGTTGCTTATCAGAAGTTGTTAGTAAATGGCTAATATACTCGGTATTAATGCCTATCATGCCGATTCATCTGCATGTATTTTAAAAGATGGCCGGCTAGTTTTTGCAATAGAAGAGGAGCGGTTAAATCGTGTTAAACACTGGGCAGGCTTCCCAGCCGAATCGATACAAGCATGCTTAGATAGCACCGATTTGCAGCTGCAAGACATTGATTTTATTGCCTTTAACTCCAATCCTTATGCTAACCTTGGCAAGAAGATCTTTTATGTGCTAAAGAATCAGCGTTCATTGGAATTCGTAAAATCAAGACTGAAAAACACACGAACCAGATTAGGTGCCGAAGCAGATTTTGATACGCATTTTCCAGGCATCGAAGTTAAATCAAAATTCAGAAAAATCGAACACCATCACGCTCATTTGGCCTCAGCTTACTATGCCTCGGATTTTGATCAGGCCTGTGTATTGTCAATTGATGGCTTTGGTGATTTTTCCAGTGCCGCTTGGGGTTATGCACAAAGTAATCAAATTACCACTGATGATTATGTTCACTACCCACATTCCTTAGGTATTTTTTATCAGGCCCTAACTCAGTATATAGGCTTTAAGCATTATGGTGATGAATACAAAGTTATGGGTATGGCAGCCTACGGTAATCCGGTTTATGTAGAGCAGCTTCAACAGTTATGTATTTATGATCGCAAAGGAAAATATGAACTTGATTTAGATTATTTTTTGCATCATACCAACGAATCGACTTATGGATTCGAATCAGGTCAACCGGTTTGTAGTGATTTTTTTAGTGATCGTTTAGTCGAATTTCTTGGTCCAGTTAGAAATCCCGAAGATCCAATTGAGCAGCATCATAAAGATTTAGCTTGCTCTGCCCAAGTAATATATGAGCGAGCTTTTTTTAATTTATGTAATCGTCTTTACGATAAACATCAATCTGAAAATCTAGCATTGGCAGGGGGATGCGCGATGAACTCCTTGGCAAATGGAGGTATCGCTGAGCAAACGCCTTTCCAAAATGTCTATATACAGGCAGCAGCCGGCGATGCAGGAGGTGCACTTGGGGCCGCTTTTGCTGTGGCGATTGAGCAGGGAATAGATAAAAAGTCATTAAGAATGCCACATGCATATTGGGGACCGAATTTTTCTGAGCAAGAATATCAATTTGTGATTAAGGAGTATGTCAACGATTTTGAACAGCAAAACTGTTCTATAACACAGATACAAGATGTGGATGAACTTTGTACTCAGGTAGCTAGAGCAATCGAACAGGGCAAAGTGATTGGCTGGTTTCACGGTGCAGTCGAATGGGGCCCGAGGGCACTGGGCAATCGCTCGATCCTGGCTGATCCCAGGCGCTCGGATATGCAAGATATTTTAAATCTTAAAATAAAACGCAGAGAGTCATTCAGGCCGTTTGCGCCGTCAATTTTAGCTGATCATGTGGTTGACTGGTTTGAGCAAGATTCAGAAGTGCCATTCATGGGGCAAGTATTTATGATCAAGGAAGATAAAAGAGAGCTTATACCTGCTGTGACGCATGTCGATGGTAGTGGTCGATTACAAACGGTCAGCGAACAAACCAATAGCTTGTATTACAAACTAATAAACAAGTTTTTTGAGTTAACCGGTGTGCCAATTGTGCTAAATACCTCGTTTAATGAAAATGAACCTATTGTTTGCCAGCCCCAAGAGGCAGTAGAGTGCTTCTTGAGAACGAAAATGGATTATTTGGTGTTGGGAAACAACGTTATTATCAGAACTGAGCCTTAGCCTGCATTAACAGCTCATCGAACTTATCAAGAATAATTTTTTTAGAAAATTGGCTGTAATACGCTTGATGGGCATTATCTTGCCATTGTTGGAGTAACTCCGGAGATTCGGCAAAACATATTAGTTTTTCAGCAACTTCTTCAAGGTTTGCTTCAGTTAGCGTTTCACCGATATCAAATTCCTTAATCCAGTGATTAATTGCTGAACTTTCAGGCCCGTGGCAAAGCAATGGTCTGCTCATTGCTAATGAACCAAAAAATTTTGAGGGTACAACAATGCCTGACCATTTCTTCTTTAAGCTGATTAAATGAATATCGGCGGCCGCAAGTCGGTCCTGAAGTTCTTCAATTTTTGCAAAAGGTAGAAATTTAATATTTGTATCTTCTTCAGTTACTTTAGATTTAAATTCGTTAAATTTATTGCCAGAAGAAGAAAATGCAAAAATAATTTTTGGATTTCTTTTGCGTACACTTCGAGCTAATTTTAAAAAATGTGAATACTCATGGGCCTGTCCCAAATTTCCTGAGTACAGTAAAGCCAACTGTGAGTTACCAAACAAATTTTGGCGTACATCTGGATTTACTTCAGGTTTGTTTTGCGGTTCGACTAAAGCCCATGGCACAAGAGTTTGTCTTGAGGCTTTGTGTTGATAATCATCCAGGCGATTTCTCATACAGCTGCCTATATCGACCATAATATCGACGAATCGATAAAGAACTCTAAAAACGGGTTTGCTTAGCTCACAAAACTTAATTAGCAAGTTATTGCTAGTACTGGCGATAACCGCTTCCGGGTAAAGATCAAAACACCAATGTACAATCTTTGTTTTCGGGGAAATTAATCTCAGAAATGGAAATAACAATTGAGAAAATTGTGGATCGGTACCGACAATGTAAAAGTCGGGTTTAGTAGATGTAATTGTCTTGAATAGCCAGCCTACACTAACAAAAAATCCATTTGCCAATCTGCCCGCGTGACTTGCTTGTTTGAAAGCGGGTCGCCAACTACGTTTTATGGTAACGCCGTTAATTGTTTCTGTTTTGGGAGTAATCTGACCGGGGTTTCTACAATAGCGATTGCTGGTAAAAACCGTGACTTGCCAGCCTCGCTCAGCTAAGCCTTCGCATAAATCTTTAAAATGGTCTGCACTGACTACATCATCGGGATAATAAAAATGATAATAGACATTTAGTTTTCCCTTTGGCTTAAAACTAGCCTCAGTTGTTATGCTTGAGCCGCTAATTGTGACTGTATCCAACGATAAGTTTTTTCAATTCCAATAGTCAGGGGTTGTTCAGGCTTCCAACCAAGTTTTTCAAAAATCAATTGATTATCTGAATTTCGACCTCTTACTCCCTGTGGCCCGTCAATATGCTTAAAGCTAAGATTCTTTTGATCAAAATCATTAATCATACTTGCCAGCCCATTGATGCTAATCATTTCTTCCGAACCTATATTGACCGGCCCTTGGAAATCGGACTCCATCAAGCGCTCAATTGCTTCCAGGCACTCATCAATATATAAAAATGATCGTGTTTGCTTACCATCACCCCAAATTTCAATTTCACCTCCGGAATTGGCTTCGGCAACTTTACGACACAATGCTGCCGGCGCTTTTTCTTTGCCTCCTTGCCAAGTGCCTTCAGGGCCAAAAATATTATGAAACCGTGCAATTCGGACCTGGATGCCATAGTTACGAGCGTATGAAAGATAAAGCCTCTCGCTAAACAACTTTTCCCAACCATATTCACTGTCTGGATCGGCAGGATAGGCAGAATGCTCGGCACATAAGGGATTATCAGGGTCCATTTGGTTGTATTCTGGATAAATACAGGCCGAGGATGAATAAAACACTTTTTTAACTTTGTTTTTGACCGCTTGATCGAGAATATTTAGATTGATCGTCGCCGAGTTGTGCATCACATCCGCATCATGTTCTCCGGTAAAAATGTATCCAGCCCCTCCCATATCGGCTGCCAACTGATATATTTCATCAAAAGCGATATCCACGACTGAATGTACCAGAGCCTGATCGCGTAAATCACCAATTACAAATTCATCAGCTGCCGTTGGGCTGAATTCAGGATGCTTAAGATCCGCAGCTCTTACCCAATACCCTTTAGATTTTAATCGCTTGACTAAATGGCTGCCGATGAAGCCGCCGGCCCCGCATACTAACGCTTTTTTCATAGATGAGTTATTTTTTGGAAGATCAAATTATATAACTATATTGGTAGATTTAAACCGGGTTTTCTACAGCATTAGTGCATTTTGAACAGACTAAAGCGAAATAACTTTAGCCTTTATGACATCATCAATTGCGGTAATCTGATTAATCACAGTTGAATCAGGCTCGCTGTCCAGATTAATGAAAGCCATGGCTTGTTCGCCCAGTTTAGTTCGACCTAAACGCCATTCGGCAATGTTAACTTTGTGATCAGCAAGAATTGTACCTACTTTACCAATGACACCGGGCCGATCATGATTCAGCATAATCAGAATCGTGCCGTTAGGATCGATATCCAGATGATAGTCACTGATCTGAACGATTCGAGCATGCTTGTCGAACAAAGTACCGGAAATTAATCGGCAGGCCCCGCCTCGGAAAAAACATTTAGCACTGACCAAGGTGCTGTATTCACCTGGGTGCTGGCTTTGACTTTGGCTGATTTTAATACCGTGAGATTCGGCCAAACCTGGAGCACTAATATAATTTACCAGACCGCCGTGAATGTTGTCGAGTAGTCCTTTGAGTAAGCCACAGGCAACGGGTTTTACCAACGAATTTGCCTTTTCACCCGTAATTTGGATCTCAATTTTTTCTATAGCAGCGTCTGCCATGTGATATTGCAACGCCCCGATTTTTTCCGCTAACAATAAAAAAGGTTGTACTTGCTCAAAATCACTACCAATATTGAATGGCATATTAATGCTGTTTTTAAAATCATCCCCCCTTAATGCATCGACAACTTGTTCGACAATTTGTTTGGCGACATCACTTTGGGCCTCAATGGTGCTTGCACCCAAGTGAGGTAGTGTCAGCACATTCTCAAGGCCTATCAAAGGGTGATTTGAGGCAGGTGGCTCATTCTTATATACATCAATGGCTACAGCTTTAACATGTCCAGATTTCAGGGCATCAGCTAAAGCTTGTTCATCGATTAATTTACCCCGTGCAGAATTAATAATAATCACGCCCGGTTTCATTAGACTGATTGTTTGTTTATTAATGATGTTCTGGGTATCTGCTGTAGCAACAGTATGTAGTGAAATATAATCTGAAGTACTCAACAGCTCGTCCAGGTTGACTAGTTTGATTTGATGTTCAGCTGCTACGCTCTCAGAGATATATGGGTCATACGCAGAAATTTCCATATTAAACGCTTTGGCATATTTACATACCAGTCGTGCAATACGGCCAAAACCAATCAAACCGAGTTTCTTACGGTAGAGTTGTTGTCCTGTGAATTTGGACTTTTCCCACTGTCCAGATTGAACCACAGCATGAGCACAGGCTGTGTGACGACTGACCGCCAACATCATAGTCATCGCATGCTCGGCTGTAGCAATCGTGTTGGCTTGAGGAGTGTTCATGACAATGATGCCATGTTGGGTTGCTTTGTTCACATCAATGTTGTCAACACCGATGCCGGCTCGGCCAATCACTTTAAGTTTTTTACCTGATTCGATAACCTCAGCATTAGGCTTGGTTGCGCTGCGAACGATTAACGCATCATAGTCTGCAATGTCCTGACATAATTCGTTATGAGATAGGTTGGTTTTTACATCATACTTAACGTCTTGGTATTGATCGAGTTGATGAATACCCGGTTGACCTAATTTATCGGCAATAAGAATTCTAAACATCATCATTCCTTTGGTTATAAAGATTAATCAAATAGTTTTTTACTTCTGTGTGTTTGAATTGGACCGCTTGTTGTAAACAATTTAAAGCTTGTGTGTGTAATCCGGGTTCTGATTGTTTTAAGGACTCGATTAATTGTCCGCCTCCCGCTAATGCCAAAATAGGGGACAGTGATTCACATTTGATAAAAATCTCAGACTCTGAGGCCACATTATCTCGGCTGATAACCCCTCCATAGCCTACGAATGTATCAACTTGTGAAGCGGCAAGCAGGTCACTCATTCCATCACCAATTAACATCCGTCGTCCAGGTTTGGAATCAGTTAATTCGCAAATTATCGTTTTCTTGCCTTCGCTCAAGGTCAAAGGAGTTTGATGAAAACTCAGGTACTCCGGACTCCAGTCGTTTTGTGATTGATTGTTTAACCACCATTGACCACTAAGCTGGTTATAATCTACACCTACAGCCTTGATATTCTGTTCAGGCACACCAATTGAGATGCCAAATTCACGCACTGGTTCCATTAAACCCCCACTTACAATATATACATCATGATCGTGTGCTTTTAATAACTCAATTACACTCTGAGCGTGAAGAGTGGCGGTGTTTTTATAGGCTTGTTTGAGCTTCAATATATCGTCTTGGGTCGGTTTAATAAGCTCCAGGCGTTTACCATAAACTTCCTCTAAAGCGATTTCACCAGCCATCGCCTGATCTGTCATTTGCTTAACTTGCTTGGTTACACCGGCTATTTCGGCCAATTCGTCAATGCCCTCAATCCGGGATAAGGTCGAATCACAGTCAAAAATTACATGTTGATGTCTAAACCATCTGAACATTGTGAAAAATAATTAGGAATATAAGACAACATATAAAGAAATCTTTATATAATGTCAACTAATCCTTAAAGATAAGAACTACAGAGTTACTTTTTATATTTGCTCTTTACTTGATAGAGTGCCTCAAGAGCTTGTCTGGGTGTAAGTTCATCAGGATCAATTTCATCAAGCAAATCAAACAGTTCGGCATATTTTTCAGATTCTGTTGAGGTTTGAAACAAAGGCAATTGATCATGGCGCTCAATGAGTTGCTGATTTTGGAGTTGCTCCAATTCCTGCAGTTTATTTTTTGCTTGATCAATGACAGTCTGTGGAATACCGGCGAGTTTGGCAACCTGTAATCCGTAACTTTGGCTGGCAGGCCCTGGTTTTACAGCATAAAGAAAGACGATGGAATGTTCATGCTCTATGGCTTCCAGGTGTACATTGATACAATTTTTTAATTGTTCAGGCAGGGTGGTCAGCTCAAAATAATGGGTCGAAAAAAGGGTAAATGCCTGTTTGTTGGATAGGCATATCGCACAAGCCCAAGCCAATGCAAGACCGTCAAAGGTGGAAGTACCACGGCCAATTTCATCGACCAATACCAGACTTTGCTGGGAAGCATTTCTGAGTATTAGAGCCATTTCAGTCATTTCCACCATAAAAGTCGAACGACCGGATGCCAGGTCATCAGAGGCGCCAATGCGCGTAAAAATTCGATCAATATTGCCAACCGTAGCACTAGTAGCAGGAATAAAACTGCCAGTATGTGCGAGCAAGGTAATAATTGCTGTTTGCCGCATATAAGTGCTTTTGCCACCCATGTTTGGACCGGTAATTAACTGCATTCGTGCGTTTTCATCCAAATCGGTATCATTTGCGATAAACTGATTTTCGCCAAAATATTCAACAACAGGATGTCGGCCCTGTTCTATCTTTAAAATGCTTTGATTGACAAGTTCAGGTTTATTTAAATTCAAACGTTGACTTTGTATAGCAAAATTACACAATACATCAATTTGCGCGATAGCCTTGGCACATGAATGTACACTGGCAACATGTTCAAACAATGTTTTGAGTAGTTCGGCATAAAGCGATTTCTCCAGTGCTAGTGCTTTTTCATTAGCACTTAAAATTTTATCTTCAAAAACTTTTAATTCTTCGGTAATAAAGCGTTCCGCGTTTTTTAAAGTTTGTCTGCGGATATATCCTTCCGGCAATTCGTCACCTACACTACGGGGTAATTCAATGTAATAACCGTGCACACGGTTATATTGCACTTTTAAATTTTTTATGCCCGTACGCTTTTTTTCGGAGTGTTCAAGTTCGATTAAAAAAGCCCCCGAGTCTGATTTCAGTTTTCTCAATTGATCCAGTTCAGTGCTATAACCTTCACGCATTACACTTCCATCTCGTAAATGCACAGCAGGATCATCCATTATTGCACCGGATAAAAGCTCTAATAGTTCAGGGAAGGGTCCAAGCTGAGACTTGAGTTGCTCAAGTAATGGCAGGTTTGAATCTTTAATTACTTCAATGAGAGAGTCTAAAGCACTGATGGCTTCACGCAATTTCACTAGATCACCAGGTCTTGCAGTTTCAAGGGCAATGCGCGTTGCGATTCGCTCAATATCTCCTATCGATTTAAGAATATCTCGAATAGCTTGATAATCATTTTCCAAAAAATATTCGATGGCAGCATGACGCTGGCGTAGTACATCGTGATCACGAATGGGATTATTAAGCCATTGATTAAGCAGCCTTCCACCCATTGCCGTCTTACATTGATCGAATAAGGCGATCAGCGAAAACCGTTTATCACCTGCATTAGACTCCGATATTTCGAGGTGAGCACGTGTTGACGCATCAATTTGCAGTAGGTCATCATTTTTATAAAATTTTAGCTCCTGTAAATGAGGAAGCTGACGTCCGTACATATCTTTGGCGTAATAGAGCAAAGCGCCGGCAGCGCGAATGGCCAATGGGTTTTCTTCAATATCAAATGCTTTTAAATCATTGGTAGCATAAGTTTGTTTTAAAATTTGCCTGGCACGGTCATAATCAAATTGCCAATCCGCAACTGTTTGGGCAGGGGCGATGGAGTCAATATCAAAACGCAGCTTTAATGACTCTGGTAATAATATTTCGGCCGGTTTCAGACGTACTAACTCATCGACAAGTTGTTCCGACTGGTCAATTTCCATTGAGCCTAAGTAACCACTTGCCGCTTCCAGCCAGGCGATTCCGGCGTGGTTGTTATTATCAAGATAACAGGCAACCAGTAAGTTTTCCTTTCTGTCCTCCATAAGGCTTTCATCAGTCAACGTCCCGGGCGTGATGACGCGTTGAACTTTGCGTTCTACCGGTCCTTTAGAAGTTTTCGGGTCACCGATTTGCTCGCAAATTGCGACTGGATAACCTTGCTTGACTAATTTAGCCAGATATTGATCAGCGCTATGAAAAGGGACTCCGGCCATCGGGATGGGTTGGCCGGCTGAGGTGCCGCGTTTAGTCAAGGTAATATCAAGCAGTTTGGCTGCTTTTTCAGCATCATCGAAAAACAGCTCATAAAAATCACCCATACGGTAAAAAAGTAAGATTTCTGGGTAATCGGCTTTGATGCGCAAATACTGCTGCATCATTGGAGTATGGTGTTGCAGATTCTTAGCTTGTTTTGACACGCTTTAGGTTTTAAGATTTTTGCGTAGGATTTTAGTCAACTGAATAAACACTTTTGGATTTGCTGTGATGATATTCCCGGTGTCCAAGAATTTGTCTTCGCCATTAAAATCCGAGACCATGCCGCCGGCTTCTTTTATTAGCAAAGCACCTGCGGCCATATCCCAGGCTTGTAAATCGGCTTCCCAAAAACCATCTAATCTACCACAAGCCACATAGGCTAGGTCGAGTGCTGCTGAGCCAGCACGGCGAATACCATGGCAGCTTTGCATTACTTCCTTCATACATAGCAGGTAACCATCAACATCTTTATTTTGGCGAAATGGGAAACCTGTGCCTATCAGTGATTGCTGTATACCTTGGGCCTTGCTGACCCTGATTCTAATGTCATTTAAACGTGCACCACGACCCCGAGAGGCAACAAACAATTCATTACGCAATGGATCGTAAATTACGCCATGCTCCAGCACATTATCTTGCTTAACTGCGATTGAAACACAAAATTGAGGGAAGCCGTGCAGGTAATTTGTGGTGCCGTCTAATGGATCAATAATCCATTGAACCTCGCTATCGCCGCTTTCCCCTGACTCCTCGCCCAGAATGGCGTGATCCGGATACGCGCTTTGGATGGTATAAATAATTTCCTCTTCAGCCAGTTTGTCGACCGAACTGACAAAGTCATTGCGCCCCTTTGCCTGAATTTCAATTTGATCAAGTTGATCCATATGGCGGACCATGATTGAACCGGCCTTGCGGGCGGCTTTAGTGGCAATGTTGACAAAAGGGTGCATAAATAATGTTGTTATTGCGAATAGGGGATTTTAACCAGTCACGATCATGGCGCAAAGCATATAAGGATATAATTCTCAGAAATTTACTGAAGTCATTGTAAAGATGAATAAAATTCGAATTGTGCTGGTGCGTCCCAGCCACCCTGGAAATATCGGTGCTGCAGCCCGTGCTATGAAGAATATGGGTTTGCAACAGTTGTTTTTGATAGCACCAGAGGAGTTTCCTAGTGAAGTCGCTACAGCCAGGGCCAGCGGGGCAGAAGATGTTCTGGTCGACGCACAGATTTGTGATGAATTAGAACAGGCGATTAGCGACTGTCATTATGTGGTTACGACAACAGCACGTAATCGTTCCTTGCAATGGGATAATGTTGATGCGAGTAAAGCGGCTAAGAAAATCATCAATCAGAGCCAAGAAGGGAACGTTGCTGTTGTCTTCGGGCCGGAAAGAACCGGCTTAACAAATCAAGAAATCGAATTGAGTCATCAATTAATCCACATCCCGGTCAATCCGGAGTTTTCTTCTATGAATCTAGCTGCTGCTGTGATGCTGGTTTGTTACGAAATTCGAATGGCATTCATTGATGTGCCTGAACCCTATGTTTCTGAGTCAGAAGTTGAAAAACATGCCACTTCAGGTCAAGTAGAGGGGTTTGTTGAACATTTACATCAAATTATGGATGAAATCGGGTTTTTAACCAATAAACCCTCTGATCGCTTAATGGGCCGGATTAGGCGTTTATTTAACCGCTCACGTATGTCCGAACAGGATGTTAATATTATGCGTGGGATTTTGGCTGGTATTCAATCTAAAATTAATCGTTAAACATTAGAAAAATTTTCAGAATTCACTTAAAATTCAATTGTTAAGACTTATATTATTAGCATGAGCATTACATTAACGGATTCAGCAGCAAAGCAAGTTCAATCTTATCTAGACAACGATGAGGTTAAAGTTGGCTTGCGTTTTGGCGTGCGCACCTCAGGGTGTTCCGGTTTTGCTTATGTAGTTGAGTTAACCGATGTGGTGAATACTGATGACCAGGTATTCGAGACAAATGGCATAAAAGTTATTGTTGATGATGAAAGCTTGCCTTTTGTGTCAGGCACCGAAATCGACTATATCCACGAGAATTTATCCGAAGCCTTTGTCTTCCATAATCCCAATGTCGCTGCTAGTTGTGGCTGTGGTGAGAGCTTTACTACCACACATTAACTTTTTTGGCTGAAACTATTCGGTTTTTGTCAGGTCATAATCTGTCCTAAATATTGCCAGCGATTATTAGTGTTATAAATACTAATAATTTCTGCGTATGCGATAATGATGCGCAATGATGTCAATCTAATGCTATGAGAGGAATCCTGACATGACTAACAGTTTTAATGCCAAAACAACTTTAGAAGTTAACAATAAATCCTATGAGATTTACTCATTCCAAGCTTTACAAGACAAGCATGATTTAAGCAGGCTTCCTTATTCCTTAAAAATTTTATTGGAAAATCTGCTGCGCTTTGAAGATGGAGTAAATGTTACGGCAGCGGATGTTGAGGCTGTATTAAACTGGGACCCTACTGCTGAGCCTGATGATGAGATTTCTTTCACACCATCACGAGTATTGATGCAAGATTTTACCGGTGTGCCAGCGGTGGTGGATTTGGCCGCTATGCGTGATGCCATGAGTGCCCTGGGTAGCGATCCAACATTGATTAATCCACTTTCGCCTGCTGATTTAGTCATTGACCACTCAGTGATGGTGGATCACTTTGGTAAAGAAAATGCACTGGATTTGAATGCACAACTTGAATTTAAGCGTAATCAGGAACGCTATACTTTTTTAAAATGGGGGCAGCAGGCGTTCGATAATTTTCAGGTTGTACCGCCGGCAACTGGAATTTGTCATCAGGTAAATCTCGAATATCTGGCTCAAGTTGTTTTCAATCGCGTTAATAATGGTGTGCTGCAAGCTTACCCGGATACACTGGTCGGGACTGACTCACACACCACCATGATTAATGGTCTAGGAGTATTAGGTTGGGGTGTGGGTGGTATCGAAGCTGAAGCAGCGATGTTAGGTCAGCCGATCACCATGCTGATTCCACATGTCATTGGTTTTAAGCTTAACGGCAAGTTAGCAGAAGGTGCTACAGCGACCGATTTAGTTCTGACAGTTGTACAAATGCTGCGGGAAAAAGGTGTGGTTGGAAAATTTGTTGAATTTTTTGGTGATGGCCTGGATCATTTATCCCTAGCAGATCAAGCGACCATTGCCAATATGGCGCCTGAATATGGCGCTACCTGCGGCATTTTCCCTGTTGATGCTGAAACATTAAACTACTTGCATTTAAGTGGCCGTAGTGAAGAACAAATTGCTTTGGTAGAAGCTTATGCCAAGCATCAAGGTATGTTTAGAGAATCGGGAAGCACCGAAGCTGAATATACTGATGTGTTGGAGCTTGACTTAGCTGAAGTTGAACCTTCATTGGCGGGCCCAAAACGTCCACAGGATAGGATTACACTCAAATCCGCATCAAATGAAATAAGTGCTTTAATTTCTGATATGCGCGCTGAGGATCCTGACTCTGGCCAACCTGCTCAAGTCAGTCATGATGGTGATGATTACGAATTGACAGATGGTGCTGTGGTTATTGCCGCGATCACCAGTTGCACTAATACCTCAAATCCAGATGTAATTATGGGCGCAGGTTTGTTAGCTAAAAACGCCATTGCAAAAGGTTTGAATGTCAAACCGTGGGTTAAAACTTCGCTTGCTCCTGGTTCACAGGTAGTTACTGAATATCTTAAAGATTCAAATTTATTGGAACCGTTAGAAGAACTTGGCTTTGACGTTGTGGGATATGGTTGCACGACTTGTATAGGTAACTCAGGACCATTACCAGAACATATTAGCGTGGGCATTAAAGAAAATAATTTGATTGCCACTTCTGTGTTATCGGGTAACCGTAACTTTGAGGGCCGAGTACATGCTGAAGTAAAAATGAACTTTTTGGCCTCACCACCTTTGGTTGTGGCCTACGCTCTAGCTGGACGAGCAGATGTTGATATTTATAGTGAAGCGCTAGGACAAGATGGCGAAGGGAATGATGTTTACCTCAAAGACATCTGGCCATCGCAGCAGGAGATTAACGAAGTCGTTGCCTCAACAATTTCCAGAGAAATGTTTCAGGAAAAATACTCAGATGTATTTAAAGGAGATAAAAATTGGGCGGAAATTTCTTCACCTGAGTCAAGCTCTTATCAATGGCAGGCTGATTCAACCTATATCCAAAATCCTCCTTACTTTGCCGGTATGTCGGCTACACCTCCCGGTGTGCCTGAGGTCAAAAATGCCCGGATTTTGGCCAGGTTGGGTGACAGCATTACCACTGACCATATCTCACCGGCAGGCGCAATAAAAGAAGACTCACCTGCAGGTGAATATCTGAAGAATAACGGTGTAAGTAAAGTTGATTTCAATTCTTATGGTTCCAGGCGCGGTAACCATGAAGTAATGATGCGCGGTACATTTGCTAATATTCGTCTGCGCAACGAGTTAGCACCAGGGACGGAGGGCGGTTGGACCTGCCATCAGCCCAGTGGCGAGCAAATGACGATTTACGACGCTGCCATGCGTTATCAAGAAGAAGGTACACCGCTATTGGTCATTGCTGGGAAGGAATATGGTACAGGTTCTTCTCGCGACTGGGCGGCGAAAGGCTCGGCTTTGTTAGGCATTAAAGCTGTATTAACTGAGAGCTTTGAACGTATTCACCGTTCTAATTTAATCGGCATGGGCGTTTTACCCCTGCAATTTAATCAAGGCGATAGTCGCGAGTCGTTAGGTTTGACTGGAAAAGAGCTGTATAGCATTGAAGGTATTGAAGTTGGTGCTGAGAGTGTGACCATAGTTGTCGATGACAACGGTGATGAAAAACGCTTTGATGTGAAGGTGCGTATCGATACACCAAAAGAATGGGAGTATTACCAGCACGGAGGCATTTTGCACTATGTGCTCAGACAACTCGCTTCCAGCGACCAAAAAGCCGCCTGATAAAACTCTTTGCTATAATCCGGGCAAATCAATCTTAGACAGGATTTGCCCATGAAAATGGTCACTGCGATTATCAAGCCATTCAAGCTTGATGATGTTCAGGATGCACTCAGTGATATTGGTGTAACTGGCATGACGATTACCGAAGTTAAAGGTTATGGCCGCCAAAAAGGTCATACCGAGCTTTATCGCGGTGCTGAATATGTGGTCGATTTTGTGCCCAAAGTTAAATTAGAAATTGCTAGCGAAGATGAGCGAGTCGAAACTATAGTTGAAACCATCATTAATGCGGCCAACACCGGAAAAATTGGTGATGGTAAAATATTCGTTCAACCGCTATCACAAATATATCGTATTCGAACAGGAGAGACAGACGCCGATGCGATTTGATTCATTTATTAAAGTTATATTCTGTGTACAAGTAAGTTTTTTTGCCTGCTTGGTTTTTAATCATAGCCTGGCCCAAGAAAATCACTCGTTCCAACATTGGCAAGAACAAACGTCAACGAATCCAATGGATCCGCAAGCTTGGTTTAATTTGGGCGTTCTATACGAAAAGGGAGATGGGGTTGCAGCGAATCTAAATAAAGCACAACAATCATATTCACGATCAGTTGAACTGGGCTATGCACCGGCCATGTTTAATCTTGGCTCTATCTATGCACAAAAAAAGGATTATACGAACGCTAAATTTTGGTGGGAAAAAGCGGCCAATGAAAATGTTCCCGAGGCCCAATACAATCTGGCGACTTTGTATGAAAAAGGTTGGGGAGTGAAGCAGAATCCCGAAAAAGCAGCACTTTGGTATCAGCGTGCTGCAGAAACAGCTATGCAGAAATATCTTGATCTTTATCAACAATCCAGGGAAAAACTGAAAGACCAATCATCATTTTCAGGTAAGAATATTAGTATTTTTGATCATTTAAGTATTGTCCCTGTGGCACTCGCAGCCAGTAATAGCGAATTAATCGATGCTGAAATCGAGAAAATAGATCAAAATACCGACCCAATTCAACTAGCGCAAGCAGATTCTAATGCCCAGCAATTAACGGGTTGGCCCTGGATATATTCGCAACCAGCAGAAAATTTTACCATTCAATTGTTTGCAACGAAGGAACAAGCAAAAACGGATAAATTTATTCAACAATACGCTCTCGCCGGACGTGCAACTGTAATCGCGTCGATTGTAAAGGGAACTCAATACTATAAAGTTATTTTGGGTAGTTTTACACAGTGGAATGATGCGGCAGTTGAAATCGGAGCATTACCTCAAGATTTACGCGATCAACGCCCATGGGTGAGAAAATTTTCGACTTTATACCCGGAATTGCCTGAAGGTGTAGAAACTTCAGTAGCCGTCGAAGTTGAAGAAGTAGAAACAGAAGAACAACAAGAGCAGTCTTCAGAACAAGTTACCGAAGCTGAGTCTGTTGTCGTTGAGGAATCTGTTGAAGAAACTCAGGCAGGGCAAACTGAGTCAGTTGAGGAGATAGCTGCTGCGGACGTGAACGATGAAACCTTGAACAGTGAAGCCGGCGAAGACAATCTTTCTTCACAGGTTGAACAAACCGAGCAACAAGTTGCTAGTTTGGATAAGCAGGAACCTGTAATCGAGCCACGTATGCCTGAAGAAACGGCTAGTGAAAATGATAGGGCAGTAGATGATGTATTTACGCTTTATGCGAAAAGGCAATTAGCCTCAAATGGATTGTCTGATCAAATCAAGCAACAGTTACAAACCGGGTTGGAATCTATTAAGGCCCAGGACCATGCCAAAGGTTATGAACAACTCGCACCCTTGGCAGATTCGGGTTTACCCGAAGCACAGTTTCGTTTATCACTACTCTATGCTGAAGGGAAAGGTGTGGGTTTGGATTTAAACAAGGCATTCGAATATGCCAAGTTATCTGCAGAACAAGGTCACCCTTATGGACAACGCCTTTTAGCAGAGTTTTATGAAAATGGCGTCGGAACTCAAATCAATACAGGGCTTGCAACTTACTGGAAACAAACAGCCGAAGATAACATCAAGAAATTAGAGGAATTGTAATTATTACTCTTACAAATGTGTTGTGAGCTGTGCTGAGTTAAATGGTTGGTTAAATACAGCAATTATTTTATTATTTTTCAAATTTACCAGGCATCAGATAATTTAAGATCTGATGTAATCGCTGCAATGATAAAACATTGAACTATGATTGTGGAGCTTAATCGTTTTGCACAATCCGGTTTAGAAACGTTTAGACTCACTTAATAAATAGTCGAAGAAATCCATAATGTAGCGACAATGTTCTTTGTCAGCGAGAAGATGGAGCCCAAAAAACTCTATATGAGGACTAATAATTAAAGCTAAGTAACGGTCTTTATAAAGATAATCGATTGTTAGATTAAATAGCGACGGATAATTATCTTTGAAAGTGGATAATTTTAGTTCATAAACCACACATTGAGTGATTATCGGTAATTGGCATTTCCAAGTTTCAACGCGTTTTAGAGTAGCCTTTCCGCATTGATCTTCGATTAACTTTCTGTACTTTAAAATTGCTTTGTTATCGACATCATATGCAAAAATATCAATGTATTTACACTCCGGTTGATTTCTAAGATTCATTAAATAACTATGTAAATTTTCTGTTTTTATGTATTCCTTGGAAGCAGAGTCATAGGTAAGAAGTTCATTAAAATTTGGGTATAAAACTCGTGTTTTACGCGAGCAACTTTCAATATTCCATAACTCTTCTTCAAGTATGGTAATGCTGGAAGTTCTTGAAAATATCTTGGAAAATTCATCGCTATAGTCTTTTACTAATGTCGAGATATCATTCTCTAATCTTCCACTGATGGAGCTTAATAGGCGATTTTGCCTATCAATGCGATTTTCTATACGGGTTGTTATTTTCTCGACTTGTACCAAATCTCTTTGCTCGGTTGTAACTGGCATTACAAATTCTTTGCCGGTGACTAAAAAATCGATTGATACGTTAAAAATCTTGGAGAGCTTAACTAGTATAGACAAACTGGGTTCACTTAATCCTCTCTCATATGCTGAATAAGTACCAGCACTAACCTTCAGTTTATTAGCCATATGACTTTGAGGCCAGCCTTCCTGGTTACGTAAATATTTTAAGATTTCAGGAAATTGGTAATTGGTTTTCATAAGTTCATTATTTTCTGAAATATAGAACGTTAAAGCAGGCTAAATTTTACCTTATATTTGCAAATTTTTAGCTTTTTAAAATTTTGACAATTTCCTGCTAACGAATCAACTATCATCTATATGGGTTTCGGCTGTGGATCATTTATGTATGAAAAAAATCTCATAGGATTGAAATAGATTTCTTAAACGAATAACAAGAAAGATTCCTGGGGTAGATGGCAAAGGGGATTGCATTTTACGTGCTTCCCCTTTGTTACTTTTTAAAAATAGACACGAGGGATTTAGCAAATGCAATTATTTCGCTCCGTTGAAATAGTATTAATTAGTATTTTTTTATTACTGCCATCTGTCTCATGGGCTGAATATCCTGGGGTGACTCCGGGTAGTTTTTCAGTTAATGATTCGGGAGCGGCGAATTATTCAATGCCGATTTCCGTACCAGCCGGTGTGGCAGGTATGAACCCCGAGTTGGCCGTGACCTATAACAGCCAAGGTGGCAATGGCCTGATGGGAGTGGGATTCGGTCTTAGTGGTTTTACCTCGATGATTCATCGCTGCGGTAGTTCTCATGCTACAGATGGCCACGCGAGTGGTGTGCACTATAACCACTACGATAAGTTATGCCTGGATGGCCAGCGATTAATCTTAGCGCAAGGTAATCATTGGCAAAATGGAGCAATATACCGTACTGAGATGGAATCCTTTTCTAAGATTATGTATGAAAAATACACCAACAGTGCTGGTACTAATTTAGATCGTTTTATTGTCTATGGTAGTGATGGAGAAAAAAGAATATTCAATTGGAATGATTTACGTTGGCGGGGGGGAACTGATTATATATCGCTGAGTTGGCGATTAAGTTCTGTACAAGATCGATCAGGGAATTCTATACAGTACAACTATCAACACTTGAACGGTCAAGCTTTTCTGCCTAAAGAAGTAATTTGGACAGGGAACGGTTCAACCCCAGGTAACCGAAAAGCCGTATTTGAATACTCGATAAAAGCTGAAAAACGGTTTGCATTTGAGGATGGAATTAAGCGTGAAAATAAATATGCTATTAAAGGTATTAAAACATATATCGGAGCAAATTTAGTTAAAGAATATCGCTTTGGATACCAAAACTCGCCAAATAGTCAGCTTACCAGGTTATGGTATGTCCAGCAGTGTGGTTCAGATGGTGGTTGTTTACCTCGCCATGAATTCACTTGGAATGATACAACCAATGGGTTCACACTAAATACGCCATACCAGCTACCGGTTAGAGTTTATGATTATCAGGACATTTGGGTTAGCGATGGACAGAACGGGGGCTGTGCCGCTTGCGGGTACAACGTTGAGGTCAAACGAGGTGATTTTCTTGATATCAATAATGATGGTTATGTTGATTTTATAGAATCTTATCGAAGCGAAGATTCAAGTGCGTCGGTTCGTAATATTTATAAAAACACCGGTTCAGGCTGGGTCAGAATTGCTCAGTTACCTCCAATTATCACGCGTGATTACTATATCAATAGGAACAAAAGCTCTTCCAGAGGAGAAATGGTACAACATGCGATTTATGCCGATGTCAATGGTGATGGCTATCCGGATATTATTCGTGCAGTACAAAACGGGTCATCTTTTGTTCGGGAAGTCAGGTTAAATAATAACGGTAACTTCACCTGGGGAGCTCCCTCTTTAAATAATTTCGTCCCGCCTTGGGCCATGGTGACACATAATCTTTTGGATGATGGTAAGCCTATGCAAATATCTCATCTTGTCGATGTTAATGGAGATGGACTGCCGGATTGGGTGGGATCGTATTACGACAGAAATGGGAACGGAATACGCAAAACTTGGATTAATGATGGTAGCCGCTGGGTTTACTCACCTAACTGGAACCTACCTGACGGGGCCTATATTTTAGATTACCGCGATGCGCAAAACATGGACAATGATCCAGTTAAGCGCACCGAATTTGTCGATATTAATGGTGATGGCTTGGTGGATTTGGTTCAAGGATTACTCAGTCCGCACAGGGGCATTGACGCAGGCAAATCCTACCGAAATGTCTGGATAAATACGGGCACGGGTTGGCAAGTATTCAATCACTACCAATTACCAGACTATATTAACGACTATACCAGGGCCGATAACATCATTAATGGTCAAAATCTGGGTGACGCTATTCAACGTCGTGGTGATTTTATCGATGTTAATGGTGATGGGTTAGTCGACTGGGTGCGTTCGTATAAAGATTTTCTAACCGGCGTTGAATATAACAACACTTGGTTGAATACCGGTAAAGGCTGGGTAATTGACCCCAATTACGCGCTTGTGGGAGCGGTTATGCGTAATTATTCAGCCGCAGCAGGTGGTGATCCACACGGACCACCTTCAGGTTCATTTTTTGATATCAACCGCGATGGCTTGGTGGACTGGGTTGTCGCCTACAGAGACAGAGATCGTAATACGGTTAAGCAAACCTTTCTTAATACAGGCCAGGGCTGGGGCAATGATACGGCCCAATTTCATTTTCCTAATATCCTGGTGGATAATGAGATGAATGAAAATAATACGCCAATGCATTTTGGTGGTCTGATGGATTTGAATGGGGATGGAGCGGTTGATTATTTAATGTCAACCAAAAACTTATTAGGCGGGAATCATGTTGCTACTTATCTTGGCAATGCCAAACCGGCGGATATGCTGGTTGGTATTATAGATAGTTTGGGATCAGAAACATCCATTGCTTATAAATCGATGATGGACACGACGGTTTATAACTTTATTGCTTCATCATCACCTGCTCCGTCCTATCGAAACCGCAAGGTTATTGGGCCGATGCCATTGGTATCAGATACTTGGCAAAGCGACGGAGTCAGCGGCAACTACCACTTGCAATATTTCTATTTCAATGCGCTCAGTGATGGCCGACACGGCTACTTAGGATTTTATCAACGCCATGTGTGGGATCCAAATCAAAAAATACTCAGCGTCAATCGAAATTATCAGAATTTCCCAGTTACTGGCATGTCACGTGAAAGTTTTGCTTACAAAGCTGATGATGTTAACGCAATTGGGAATCCTGTTGGCAATGTCGAATCGTTGCATTATCAGTCTAACTTTATCAAAGAAGTCAGCACCTTTACCCAGCAGGGTGACATTGCTGAAACCCAGGATCGGATAGCACAACCCAGTGGGAAATTCACCTATGCCCCGAAAATTCGCCGTACTCGCTCGGTTGAATATGAATTAGGTCTCGGTCAGATCAGGGAAAACTGGACGAATACCGTCTATGATGCCTTTAATAATCCCACCACTGTCACGGCAGTTGTTCAGCCGAACTATACGCCTTATGAATCAATCGATTTTCAGAACAGTTTCTGGACAAAAACCGACGTTGATTACAAAAACGACACAACGAACTGGTTAATAGGTCTGCCGGAGCTAACAACAGTCACGCATCATGCGCCGGGACAAGTCGACCAGATCCGTGAAACCCAAATCGTGTACAACCCAACGACTGGTTTGCCTGAACAAACGATTATTGAGCCGAACAGGTCTGAATTTCGATTAACCACAACACACAGCTACGATGGGTTTGGTAATGAGGTGAGTACCACTGTAAGTGGGCAAAACATTGATCCCCGAACCAGTATTATCAACTATGACCAAGCGGGGATGCATATAATCAGCAAAATCAATGCACTGGGTCATACAGCTAGCGAAACACACCACGCACGTTGTGATGCTGCCGAAACTGTGACCGATGTGAATGGCTTAGTGACTACGATGAGCTATGATGAGTTCTGTCGGCTTGTACGTACCGATTATCCTGATGGCACCTGGTCGACTACGGATTATTCATTAAATCCGTTGATGATAACCAGTAGGGCAAAGGGCCAACCTGATGTGATCACTTATTTTGATTCGTTAGGTCGAGAAATTAGAACTCAAACCAAAGGCTTCGACGGACGAACGGTGATCGCTGAGAAGCGCTATAACTCAAAAGGGCAGATTACCCTTGAATCGGTGCCGTATTACCAGGATGAGACGGTGTATTGGACCAACTATTATTACGATGTAATCGGCCGCTTGGAGCGCACCCGCAGCCCGGACGGTAGCGATACGACGATTAGCTATAGCGGTTTGACTACGACCATGACCAATGCCAAAAATCAAAATCAAACCCGGGTAGTAGATATTACCGGACGTCTAAAGCAGGTGATTGATCATGACAATAATGCTATTACTTATGATTATGATGCGGTGGGCAACTTGCTCAGCACGACTGATCCGATGGGTAATCAAGTGACCATGGACTATGACCACGCCGGTCGTAAAATCTGGATGGATGACCCGAATATGGGATACTGGACTTATGACTACGATGTTTTAGGTCAGCTCATTAAACAAACCGATGCAAAAACCCAGGAAATTACCACCGAGTATGATCTGTTAGGACGGATGACAAAGCGCACAACAAAGCGCACAGTACAAGGTACCACCGAAGAACAAATTAGCAGCTGGGAATATGATACAGCTGCTAACGGCATTGGCCAATTATATGAGACGATCGGACCCAATTATAAACGTCGGCACGCCTATGATGACCGTAGTCGGCCAAGCCGAGTGTTTGAATGGATTAACGGTATGATGATGACCAGCTATCAACGTTATGATTCTAATGGTCGGATACGTGAGACCCGTTATCCTGGTCGTAACACAGTAGGGATTCCAGGTTATTTAAACCGTATTTTCTATGATTATAACGCTCAAGGTTACCTGTCTTCAGTGCGTAATGTATCTAATATTGACGGTGACCATATCAATGAAACCCTTTGGAGTGCCGAAGCAATGGACGCTAAAGGCAATATCACCCAGGAGCATTATGGAAACGGCGTCAGTGTAAGGCGAAATTACCATGCAACACGTAATTATTTAGAAAACATTCATAGTTTTACCGGTTCAGGGCTATATGTATCACCTCCATGTCCAGAAGGGAATAATTGCCCAACTGAACTGATATTTGATGGTGAGCATATTCAGAATCTATCTTATTCTATGGATGCGATTGGCAATCTAACTCAACGCGCCGATAGCATCATGAATGCAGTTGAAACATTCAGTTATGACAACTTAAATCGATTAACACAGAGCACCACCACGCCCGGAGATTTAACCCAAAGTACTTATAGTGTTGACTATGACTACGATGTACTTGGTAATATAACTTACCGCTCCGATGTGGGCATCATGAACTACGGTGAGAACGGCTACGGTCCCCATGCAATCACCTCAATTCAGCAGAATAGCTCAGTCAATGTCACTGAAAACGTCTTTAATCCGTATGGGGCTTACAGTTATGACCTAAATGGTAATTTAACCAGTAATGGTCAACGCACAGTGAGCTGGACGGCGTTTAATAAACCCGAGCAAATGGCTGCGATGATTGACGGTGAGGCTCGAGGCGTGACGTATACCTACGGATCGGATTTCCAGCGTATTACCAAGTCCACCTTGGCAGGCAAGCTCACTCGTTACTATGGTGGCGGTAGCATGGAGCACATCCAGGATGCCGGTCAAACCTTCTGGAAATACTATATTCCGGTGGGAGCGGCCACGCTCCAGATCAAGTACGAGCAGCTGGGCAGTACCAACATCTACCAAAGCAGCTACGAGGAAATCGAAAGGCAGTATTTATTTAAGGATCACTTGGGTTCAACGGATGTCATTGTTGATAATGATGGCAATATTGTTGAGCGGTTAAGCTTTAATCCTTGGGGTGAACGCCGGGATGCCGACTGGACCGAAGCTGATGGAGAAATCACCAGCTCTAGCAACCGCGGCTTTACCGGTCATGAGATGGACGATGAGATTGGCCTGATTAATATGAACGCCCGGATTTATGATCCGGTGATCGGCCGGTTCTTAAGCCCGGATGCCTTGATTCCCAGCCCAACGGATTTGCAATCGTATAACCGTTATTCTTATGTTCGGAATAATCCGCTTTCTTTTACGGATCCAACGGGTTTTGCACGAGTGCCGGGATCAGGAGGATACCATTATGATGGTGGTCGGTTTTATCAGCTTCGTGAGCGTTGTGTTGCACGGTGTTACGAAGGTAAAGGTTGGCGTGATAGTGCGACATGGACTTATGATAGGGTTTATGTCACTGACCCCGGACTAATTAACCAATTAAAAGCACGAATTGGAGTTGCCAATGAAATTGTTAAGAACTATGGAGGATTAACCAAAGGTAATGCCAAAGATTATAGAAATCAAGCTCGAGACAGAGCCAGAAAAGCCATAGGGTGTGCGGAATGTAGTATTAAATTTCTGCACACACTGCGAGGGCATTCACCAGAATTTGATGCTGCGTTAGATCAAGAGATCGCTGCCAGTGATCTTTATTTATGGCTAAAACGTAAGGCTAGGAAGGCTCGTATAAAGAAATATGCAGGGATTGCACTTCAATTAGCTGCTCCATGGGCAAAAATACCACTCCCCGCGGCATCGGCGGCGTCTGCAGGTCTCAACGGGGGTGATTTGGGGGATATACTTAAAGCGGCGGTGGGGGCTCATATCAATACCCAAGCGTTGGGTGCTGTTGGTGGTGCTTTAGCTGGTGGGGATATCAGTAGTTTGACTGCAATTACAGCACATGGAGTTGTTGGAGGAATTGTTGCAGAAATTCAAGGGGGTGGATTTGCTGAGGGCTTCGCTGCAGGAGCCGTGGGTAAAGGTATAACTATCGGCACAGGTGGTAGTTTGGTTGGGACAGTAGCTGCTGGGGCCCTAGTTGCAGAATTAGTTGGTGGTGATCCACTACTAGGTGCTATACAGGCATATAATGGCTATATGTACAATTATAGTGTTAATCAAATTGCAGGCATTAAAATTGGTCATGATGCAGTCAGATGTTCATGTGATAGACCACCCTCTGATGATTCTTTCGGAATTGATGGTAATGTTAATCATGGTTTTCAAAGTCCATTTTGGTTGGTTGGGAAAATTGCAGGCGCGCTTGGAATTCTACCTCCACTAACTGGTGTAGCTACAGGTATAGGGATTGTAAATAGTGCCGCAGAGTCCATTTTAACCGGAAAATCTGATACATCTAATGGAGTAATAGCTGGTCAGGTGGTAGAACAAACTCTCAAGCACTTCCATGTTCCACCTAATATTGCAGGTAGCGTTGGTTCAGCCACTTCTTTAGGTTTCTAGCAGTCTAGTTTGCCGATGTATAGATGGATAAAAAATAATCGGGGGATATTTTTTATTGTAGGTATTATCATTTATCCGATTCTCTATCATTATTTCGAAATAAACTTATCAAAAGATTTGTTATTTTTTTCGATATTTTTATATTACATCGCGATAATTAGTACATATCAATATCTTAATGAATCCTCAATGATTGTTGGTTACGCTACCGTTAATCCTAAAAAGCAACCAGAATTGTCTATTTTTGGTTGTGTTTTAAACTTTATTTATATTGCGGTTTCATTTTTAATTTGCATGAGATGGGGGTAAGTTAAAGAGACAAGACAAAGGGTCGGTGACTAGTGAGGACAAGACAAAGGGTCGGTGACTAGTGAGAATTATTTGCATCAATCTTAGTACAGCTCAGACTGATCCTAAATATGTTGAACTGACTTAATCTTAAAATAAAACTATGTTTAAAAAATTTTATTTAATTATTACGCTTTGTTTACTTACTAATTTGGTCTTGGCAAGTGATGCATTTTGGAGAAACTCACCTTTGACTGATAGGTGGATGAAGAATGGGTTATTTTTAAGAGTTTTACCTGGCTATTTACAAAACACAGATTTCCCCCCGAATAAAGTGGGTAATGTCGTTCCTTTTACTGATGGTATTTCAACAGTACGTATTTTAGGCGGATGGGACCCAGATTGGCAAAATGGAGAGCCGTTGCAAGATGGCGATCTTTTTGATGCCAATATTGTGTTAAATCAACAAAAGCTATTCGATAGGATTGATCCCTATATTAATAGCGGTATCCATGACATTACCATTGTCATGGACAATACGCCGGAAGACTTATCTAACTACGTTTACAACAGTTTATGTGAGGATGGTTATGGTTTTGCTGGAATACCCAGAGATGAAACCGTTTCATGGTTGATGGCATTCAAAATAGCGAGCACATTAAAGGCTCAGTATCCAGGTGTAAGTTTTAGATATAGGGTGGGTACTGAAGCAGGTGGTTTAAACCGCTTTTGCGGCACACAACATCAATATTTTTTGCATTATACAAGGATGGTTGATGCGATAAAAAGAGTCGACCCACAAATCAAAGTCATGCCTTACAATGTAAGCGGCGTGACAACCACTGACACACAGTATAATGTATCCATAGTAGAAATTACTCCCAGTCTGAGAAATACTAATCGTGAACTTTCTGCTCTAGCTGTTTCATTTTATATCCAATTAAATAACAACAAGTTCGCGACGACAATACAGCGGAAAATAGATGACTTTACTCAATACTGGAACACAGTCGAGACGCTAAACGGTCAAACAATCTCACGTGAGATTCATGAATTCGGCATACTTTCACCTAACACTCAACCATCACAAATTCAAAACGCCGCGTTTCATGCTGAAGCAATCATGATTTTTTCAAATTCGAATATCGATAAATTTTATCATTGGCACAATGCATTTAGTGCAAATACAAATTTATTATCGCCAGTAGGCTGGGTGTACAGTGTTCTAGATAATATGGCGGGTGGCATTTGGACTTATCCAGCAATAGGGGCGGTGAGTCATCCAGATACCTCCTATTTCACAACCATATCAAAAAAATCAGACAAGTCCATTCTGATGATAAGCTCACTTAATCCTAATAAAGATTTATATGAATATAAAACACCTACTATAAATGTCCCATTATCATCCTTGCCAAATACAGTCTCTAGTTTACCTGCCGATAGTGATATTTGTATGACATGGGTGAGGGATGAATTTAGTACAGACGCTGAAGTGATAGATAGTTTGACATTAAAAAATTACGCAAATATGCAATATAACTTTAAAGAACTCAGGGGCAACCATTTAGCAATTAGGCCTCTAATAAAAACAAACAGTGTTACAGCTATCGTCTTCAAACAAAACTGTGAAGAATAAATAGCAACAAAGAACAGCCTCTACGTCAGAATAATATAATGTAGGTGCCTGTAAGTACCAGTCGTGCTCTGCTTGGCCTATAATCGCTTTTATATTAGTTATCTAGATTAGGTTAAATAAATAACCCTCAAAAAACGTGTTACCTCCCCTTTTAGAAAAAGAACTTGATTGCTGGGCCGAAGCTGGCTTGACGTCCACGTTTTGGTGGCGGGATGATGATGCTGTCAGCGCGACTGATGAGTTAGATCGACTAATTTATGAGTCACAAAGTGCGGGTATATTGTTGGCTGTTATTCCAAAACATGCTGATTCTTCTTTAGTAGATGAGGTGATTAAGCATCAACATGTGGTTGTTGCTCAGCATGGTTACGCACATATTAACCATGCTCCACGGGGGCAGGGTTTAGGTGCCTGGGAATTGGGTTTGCATCGTGGTTTGCAGGTTGTGATAGATGATTTAAATCGAGGAAAGAAAATTTTATTTTCCTTGTTTAATGAAAAGTTTATTCAGGTTGTAGTGCCTCCCTGGAATCGAATTGATCCTGATCTATATGAGCATCTTGTTGAAGCCGGTTATTGTGGGGTATCTGCTTTTGGTATGACTGATAACACTCAAGCCATCAATGGATTAACTCAACTAAATTGTCATTGCGATCCCATAAAGTGGAAAAAAGGAGCACGCTTTGCAGGAACCGAAAAGACACTGTCTATGATTTGTGAACATCTTAAGGCTCGCAGAACAGGGCTGATTCCGATTAATGAACCGACAGGATTTTTGACTCATCATCTCGATATGGATGAGGATGGTTGGTCATTTACTTCACAGTTAAATCAATTAATTCTTGAGCATCCGGCAGCAAATTGGTGTAACCCTAAATCACTTTTTGAGACTTAAAAAATGATGCTCGCACCATTCATTCGTCCAGCCGAGGCTAAAGATATTGAAGCCATCTGTGACTTATTACATGCAAAAATGAATCGTAAAATTGAACCTCAGCGTTGGCGAAACCTAATGACTTATGAATGGTTAGAATCCAAGCCGGATTTAGGCAGAGTTATCGAAGACCAGGGTCAAATTTTAGGGTTTTTAGGCATGGTTTACGCAGATCGTAAAATCAACCAAGCCTATCATCGAATCGTCAATATCTGTGCCTGGTATCTGGATAAATCATTACGGGGTTTAGGGCTTGGGAAAGGCATCATGGCTGATGCCACGTCTGATCCGAATAGCAGCTATACCATAATGACTAGCTCAAAAAATACGCTAGGCATTCTCTATGATGTGGGTTACACAGTTTTAGATGATAGTCGTTATATCTGGCATAAACAAAGTGGTACAGCAACTGATTTAACGTTAGTTACTGATCCACAGCAGATTTATCAACAAAGTTCGCATGAATTAAGAACATTGCTTGAAGATCATATTTCACTACCGGTTACACCCGTGCTAATTAATTATCAGGGTCAACAGTGTCTAATTCTCTTTTCGATTAAGAAAAAAGGGCAGGGTGTTACTTATTTCGACGTCTTGTTTACCAGCGACAGAGTTTTTCTTGGACAGCATGGTCAACAACTGGCAGATTTGCTATTACCCGAGCAACCGGCAGTGTTAGCTGCTGATTGCCGATTTATTGAAGGTCGGGCAATGGGCGGTGACATAGAAAGATTACCTGTTCCTCGTTTTAGTAAAACCACTCAATTAAAACCCGAAAATTTTGATCATCTTTATACGGAACTGCAATTACTCGACTTAAAGTTGGACTAATGGGTTGAATCCAAAGGTTTTTGTTGTGGAAAAATAGTGTTTAATCCCTTAGAATACGCGCTCTTTGTTTCTCCTTGCTTCACCGGATTGGCCGGGAAGCTGTTTAACCCAAAGGGAGCATTATATGAGACATTATGAAATCGTGTTTCTGGTCCACCCTGACCAGAGTGAACAAGTGCCAGGTATGGTCGAACGCTATAAAACCCTGGTTGAAAATGCAGGTGGTAAAGTACATCGTCAAGAGGACTGGGGCCGCCGTCAGCTGGCTTACACCATCAATAAAATTCACAAAGCGCATTATATTTTGATGAATGTCGAATGTGATGCCAGTGTCCGTGAAGAACTCGAAGGTATTTTCAAATATAACGATGCCATCATCCGCTCATTGATCATTAAGCGTAATCATGCCATTACCGAAGAGTCTCCTTTGAAAGAAGAAGAGGAAGAATCTAAGGTCAAACCAGTGGCTAATGAAAATGCACAAGATAATGCTGATGATTCCGAAGATTCAGCACAAGTTGAAAAAACTCAAACCGAAACTGAGGAGGCAGCATAATGAGCCGTTATTTTAGAAGACGTAAGTATTGCCGTTTTACCGCAGAAGGCATTGACGAGATTGATTACAAGGATCTCGACATCCTGAAGAGTTATATCACTGAAACCGGTAAGATTATCCCTAGCCGTAATACAGGAACTAAAGCACGGTATCAACGCCAACTGGCAACTGCTGTCAAACGTGCACGATTCCTGGCGCTGTTACCCTACACAGATCAGCACGATCGCTAGGAGTGAGTGATGGAAATAATTTTGTTACAAAAAATTCAAAACCTGGGTCAACTTGGCGATATCGTCAATGTTAAGCCAGGTTATGCGCGTAATTATCTAATTCCACATGGCAAAGCAGTACGTGCCTCAGAACAGGCGAAAGCTGAGGTTGAATCACGTAAAGCTGAATTACTGGCTCAAGAACAGGATGTATTAGCTAAGGCTCAAGGACGTGCTGATTTACTCAATGGTATGATGGTTGAAATTCCTGCTAAAGCAAGTGAAGAAGGCAAGTTATTTGGTTCCGTATCGGCAACTGAGATTTGCGATTATGTGGGTAAGGGTGGTAATGAATTAGAGCGCTCTGAAGTTCTAATGCCTGATGGCCCAATTAAGGAAGTTGGTGATTATCAGGTGGGAATTCAGTTGCATCCTGAAGTTCGTGCTGAGATCAATGTTAAAGTTGTTCCTGAAGATATCGCCTGAAGCAATTGATTTAATGTTCTGTCAAAAAGCGGTGTTAAAACACCGCTTTTTTTATGGAAAAATTCATCTGTCTTGCTGTATATTGTACGGCCTGAATTGAATTCAATCGTGCATAGATTTAGCTAAAAATATAAAGAAATGGCTCAACAAACCCAAGCAGACAACATCACCCAAATAATGAAAGTTCCACCTCAGGCATTGGAGGCGGAACAGTCAGTTTTAGGTGGCCTAATGTTGGATAATCAGCGCTTTGATGATGTGGTTGATGCCGTTAGCACAGAGGATTTTTATACACATACCCATCAATTGATTTATGACGCAATTCTTGCGATTCAGGCTGATAACAATCCAGTTGATCTGGTCACTGTCCGAGAATTATTAGATAAGCGCAAAGAATTGGACAATATAGGCGGGTTAGCTTACCTAGACCAGCTAGTGAGAAACACACCGAGTACAGCCAATCTGGTCACTTATGCGAATATTATTCGTGATCGCTCGATCTTACGTCAATTAATTAATGCCGGTAACAAAATAATTGAGCATGCCTATTCACCAAATGATCAACAGCCACGTGAAATTCTGGACCAAGCAGAAAAAATAATCTTTGATATTGCCCAGAATCATGCGGCCGGCGAGAGTTCATTCAAATCGGCAAAGGAACTGGTTAAAGTCACCGTCGATAAGATTGAAGAATTGATCCAGACAAAGGGTCAATTAACCGGAATGGACACCGGTTATTCTTCGTTGAACGATATGACTTCAGGTTTACAGCGTTCAGACCTGATTATTATTGCTGGCCGTCCTTCTATGGGTAAAACCTCGTTTGCCATGAATGTGGTCGAAAATGTAGTTAGAGAAGACAAACTTCCTGTCGCTGTATTTAGCTTGGAAATGCCAGCTGAACAATTAATTATGCGTTTTTTAAGCTCACTGAGTCGAGTCAGTATTAAGAGTATCCGTTCTGGAGATTTAACTCAGGCTGATATCGACACTCTTGCTTCAAGTACCCGTATCCTGGCTGATTTGCCTATATTTTTTGATGACACGCCAGGCATAAATACGTTGGAGATTCGTAGTCGTGCCCGTCGCCTTGCCCGTTCTCTAGAGCAACCGTTGGGATTGATAGTAATTGACTATTTGCAACTAATGCAGGCGACAACAGGCACTGATAATCGCGTGGCAGAGTTATCCGCCATGACCCGCTCGTTAAAAATGCTGGCAAAAGAATTAAATGTTCCGGTGGTAGTATTATCTCAACTTAGTCGGAATCCTGAGCAACGGCCGAACAAGCGTCCGATCATGTCCGACTTGCGCGAATCCGGTGCCATCGAGCAAGATGCTGATGTAATACTCTTTGTCTATCGGGATGAGGTTTATAACGAAGATAGTCCAGATAAGGGCACAGCAGAGATCATTATCGGTAAACAACGTAATGGTCCTATAGGGACAGTGCGACTCACTTTCCTGGGTGAATTTACCCGATTCGAAAACTACGCACCTCATTTTTCGCCGCCTGATTTCTAATGCGTCCAACCATTGCCAAGATTGATTTGGCTGCGCTTCAACATAATTTTTTAATTGCCCAACAAGCAGCACCAAAAAGTAAAAACTTTGCAGTGATCAAAGCCGATGCTTATGGTCATGGCGCAATTCAATGTGCAAAAGTACTGCAAAATAGGGTAGATGGATTCGCTGTTGCAACTGTAGAGGAAGCGATCGAACTCAGGCTGGATAAACTCAATCATCCTATTTTAGTATTATCCAGCTTTAGTCAATCAGATGAAGTTGAGTTGTTGGCGCATTATCAATTAATGCCTGTGTTGCACAGCCTGTACCAAATTGATTTATTAGTTCGACATCGTGAAGGCCAAAAGCCTATTGATTGTTGGTTAAAAATCGATACAGGCATGAATCGACTGGGGTTAGGTTGCGATGGCTTTGTTAAAGCACTAGAAAAGTTTAAACATCATGATCTAATCAATGCTGTTGGCATTATGTCGCATTTCGCCAGCTCAGATGAAACACAAAACGATTTTACTCAAATCCAAATAAATAGATTCAATAGTTTGATACAGGATACGAATCTGCAAACAAGTCTGGCCAATTCAAGTGCCATCATGGCCTGGCCTGATAGCTACAAAGACTGGAATCGACCGGGAATCATGTTGTATGGAACTTCGACCATTGATTGTGATGTCGATGCTAAATTCGAACTAAAATCAGTTATGGATTTTACTTCAGAATTAATAGCAATTAAGACTTTGAACAAGGGTCACAGTGTCGGCTATGGTGAGACCTTCACCGCTGATAAAGACATGAAAATTGGCGTGGTTGCATGTGGGTATGCTGATGGTTATCCTCGTAACGCAGCAACGGGTAGCCCAATTGTAGTTTGTGGACAGAGAACCAGAATTTTGGGCAGAGTATCGATGGATACAATGTCAGTTGATCTAACTGACATTCATAGAGCCCAGATTGGTGACCCCGTGACCTTATGGGGAAATGAGTTGCCTGTAAGAGAAGTAGCTGATGCGGCTAAAACAATTCCTTATGAGTTGCTAACACACGTATCGAAACGCGTGCCTAGGGTTTATACAGGCTAATGGCCGTTAAAACAGTTTTCATTTGTTCCGATTGTGGTGCCCATTATCCTAAGTGGACAGGACAATGCCAGGAATGTGGTCAATGGAACACATTATCTGAATCCAAATTGCAGGCTGATTCAAAATCTTCCGGTTCTAAAAAGCGCTTTACTGAATTTGTTGAGCCGCGGGCTGTTCAACTGTTATCGGCAGTTCAGTCATCTGAGGTGTCTAGAATCAGCACTGGTCAAAATGAATTTGATAGAGTGTTAGGTGGGGGCTTAGTACCTGGATCAGTGGTATTACTTGGCGGCGATCCGGGTATTGGAAAATCTACATTATTGTTGCAAGCGCTTTCAGCAATTAGCTCCAATTCTTTGGTTTTATATGTCTCTGGAGAAGAATCTGTTGAGCAAATAGCTATCAGGGCCAAGCGGTTAAATGTTTCAGGTAGCAGTATACAGATTGTTGCCGATAATTTATTAGAACGAACACTAAAAGCCTGTCAAACCAGCAGTCCTCAAGTTTTAGTCATTGATTCCATTCAGACCTTCTATAGTGAATCATTTCAATCTGCTCCGGGCAGTGTCACTCAAGTCAGGGAAACCGCCGCAGCGTTTGTTCGACTTGCCAAACAAACGGGTTGTGTGGTGTTGTTGATAGGGCATGTAACCAAAGATGGTCATTTGGCCGGACCTCGAATATTAGAACATATGGTTGATACGGTACTGTATTTTGAGGGGGATCGTTCATCCACCTTTAGATTGATACGTGGAATAAAAAACCGCTATGGCGCCGTCAACGAAATCGGTGTTTTTGCGATGACAGATCAAGGCCTAAAAGAAGTAAGCAATCCGTCTGCCATGTTTGTATCCAGACAAAGTGACCCGGTTCCGGGAAGCATTGTTTTAGCGGCCATGGAAGGCACTAGGCCGTTATTGGTTGAAGTACAAGCTTTAGTTGATAAAAGTCCTTTGGCTAATCCAAGACGTTTAACAGTAGGCCTGGAAGCTACACGTTTGGCCATGATTTTGGCCGTTCTTCACCGCCATACTGGTTGTTCGCTTTATGATCATGATGTTTTTGTTAATGTCATAGGCGGGGTCAAGATCCAGGAGCCAGCGGCTGATTTGGCGATTGCAATGGCTGTATTATCCAGTTATCAAAACAAGATATTACCTACTAATCTTGCCGTGTTTGGTGAAATTGGATTGACCGGCGAAATCAGGCCGGTACAAAGAGGCCAAGAGAGAATTAAAGAAGCGGATAAGCTAGGTTTTGATCAAGTCTTAATTCCCAAAGCTAACCGCTGGAAAAATTCCAAAACGTCACAAAAAGTAACACTGATAAAGCATATAGATGCTGTATCGAATTTACTTAGAGAATTTTAAGTTATCAGGCTGAGTCAGTTTAGTGTTGTGAGATAGGCTTAACTGGAATTTCTGTTTGGTATCGATGGTGATTTCTATAAACTATGCGTAAAAATCCATTTGCCATGATAATAGCAGCAAGCAATACCATCAAAAATGCAAACATTAAGCCGGTAAAAGGGTAGACGTAATTCAACTCTGATACCGTGCCGCAGATGAACGGAATAGCCCATCCGACCATGGAAATCGCACCGGTTGTTGAAATTAATCGAAGTTGACGATCAGTGAGATGATCCATTAACTTTCGGCCAACACAGGTTTTAAGTTTTGGGATTAGATAGTGATGGATAAAAATTCCATTGCAAGTCAGAAGTATAACAAAACACAATTTGGCCCAGATTTTTGGGTTACAGAGTTTTTGCGGGTCGGTTTGCAGGTAATGCCAGAGAAAACCAAAGCCAGAAATCCACAGCACACAAAGACCGAAGGTAACGAACAAGGATAATTGATAAATCATTCGATAGTGATTAGCCCTGAAGGTTTCATTTTTGAGAGACTATAAATTAGATTGTGTATTTGCTTATTATTAATTGATTAAGTTAAGGTAAGCAAACAATGAACAAAGATGAACTTGAAGCCTTTGCGCGTGAGGCAGCCAAAGGTATTAAAACTCAGAAAGATCTGGCTGAATTTTCAAAGATACTCACCAAAGTGACGGTTGAAGCGGCATTAGGTGCAGAACTGGATGATCATTTGGGTTATGCCAAACATGATTCCAGCACGACAGGCAATACCCGCAATGGATATACCTCCAAGCGTTTAAAAACTGAAGACGGTGAATTTATCCTGGACACACCGAGAGATCGGTCAGGCGAATTTGAACCGCAATTAATCAAGAAACATCAAACTCGCTTCACGTCGATGGACGACAAGATACTGAGTTTGTATGCCAAAGGCATGACGACGCGTGAAATTGTCGCCACCTTCAAGGAGATGTACGATGCGGATGTGTCAGCTTCACTGATTTCGAAAGTGACTGATGCGGTGATTGAGCAGGTTGTTGATTGGCAATCGCGGCCCTTGGATAGTATTTATCCAATCGTTTACCTGGACTGTATCGTGGTCAAGATTCGCCAGGATCGCAAGGTCATCAACAAATCGATTTATTTGGCCTTAGGCGTGAATATGGAGGGTCACAAGGAATTATTAGGTTTGTGGCTGGGTGAAAACGAAGGTGCTAAGTTCTGGCTGGGTGTACTGACTGAGTTACAGAACCGCGGCATCAACGATATTCTGATTGCCTGTGTGGACGGATTGAAGGGATTTGCTGATGCGATCAATACCGTGTATCCCCATACTCAGATTCAGCTGTGTATTGTCCATATGGTACGAAACTCGATTAAGTATGTGCCCTGGAAAGATTACAAGCCGGTGACGGCTGATTTAAAACGGATTTATCAGGCCAGTACCGAGGAGCAAGCTTTGCTTGCACTGGATCAATTCAGTGAGCGTTGGGATGGCAAGTATCCTCAAATCAGTAAATCCTGGCGTACCCATTGGCCGAATCTCAATACGTTATTCAATTATCCGGATGATATTCGCAAGGCCATTTACACGACCAACGCCATCGAATCGTTGAACAGTGTGATTCGTAAAGCGATCAAAAAACGCAAATTATTTCCCACTGATGAATCGGCAAAAAAAGTGGTTTATCTGGCGATTATGGATTCGTCTAAAAAATGGACGATGCCGATCCGTAACTGGAAATCGGCATTGAATCGTTTTATGATTGAATTTGAAGATCGGTTATCCGATTTTCAATGATCATAAACCCGTGGCAAATACACAGAATTATTTACAGGGTCATTTTTGACGATATTTTTTAATAAAATAAAATCCAGTGCCATGGCTACACCGAAACCTAGCGATAGGCCAAGTAAGTGCATTATGGTGAACATCATCATGACATCAATCACTCAAAATCTCATTTAGCAATTCAAGCGATTCTTGGCTGATTTTCGAATTGCTGGGATTGGCTTGTTTAATGTCTTTGGATAAGAGTTCTAGCAAACGTTGATTTCTATGAACTTCGGATTCAAGATTTTGTTCTTGCTCAACTTGTAATTTAGCCTGTTCTACTATCTGCTCTATAGCTGTATCGTCTTCTTCGTTTAATAAAGACATTAAATCGGATAATTTCTTAGCCTGATCATCAATTTGTTTGGTGCTAGAGGCGAGCTCTTCCTGAACAGGTTCCTCAGCAGTGATTTGTTCTTCTGACGTTTCTATTATTGCACTAAGTTCTTGAGGTTGATTGAGCTGGCGAATCTCAGCGGTAGTGAGTTCCTGCTCTTCAATAGAATTCGTTGCACTTATCGTTGGGGATGTGGATTTAATAGTAGTTTCTTGCTGATCCTGTTTATTGATTACATTTATTGCCTCGTTGCGATCAAGTTGTGTGTCAAAAAGTAGCTTTGCCTGTTGGCGATCATTAACAACATTTTCTTCACTTGGTTCATCTGGACTAAGCATTTGGTTATCAGTTGTACCTTGGGCAATTGCCGGAATATTGGTTTTCTCAATTTCAACTTTTGCAATCTCAACTTCGTCAACTTTTTCCTTATAGATAACAATATCAGACTCATCCATGTTATCAGTGTTTAGCTCCTCATGGTTGGTGTTTTGGTCTGAAGATTGTGTAACGGTCTCGATAATCTCGGACGGCTGTTCTTCAGTTTGCTCATATGTTTCCGACACAGCAGGGCTTTGTTTTGCTTCTTCTTCCACAACAATATTGTTAGTTTGTAAGTTGCTTGTCTTGGCAACCTTGTCTTCAGGTTGATCAGTAATCTTCTGTATTGTTTCAGCCTTGGTTGTTTGCGTATCGCTACTACTCGTTTTACTCAAAACTGGTTCTTGTAGATTGATCGTATCAGCCTTTTTGCCAGATATTACTGCTGCATTAGCGCTAAGAGTTGAGGATGACTCCGCGGCTTTTGACTCTAAAGCCGCTGCTGCAGCGATTTTAGCTGCATGATTCTTGATAACCGTATTAAGCCAACTGCCTTCTTTTTCGCAGCAGGCTGACAATAAAAAAGAGATAACTAAGACTATTGATGTGTTACGTACCAACTTATTGCTACCCCTAAATAAATATAGCAATTACGTTATGACTATTATACTCCTAAGGTTTTAGTATAAAACGCCTAAACCTAGAAGGTAATCTTTAATTGTACTACGAATGTTAACTTTCGTTAACAAGGGATTGGTCAGATCATAAATTAGTCGATATTTTATAAAATCTGTCGCTTACGCGAACGATAATAAAAAAGCCTCGCTAAGCGAGGCTTTTTAAAAGTTCAATGAAGTGTGTTTATTTTTCCACTTCTGCTACTGTTGCTTCGGGTGCATTATTCATAATTGATTTTATACCATTGTTCATGCCCGAGCGGCTTTTGTACATTTGACTTTTGGCAATGACTTGGCCATTACTCGCCATTAAGTTGAAAAACACACGGCCATCTTTAGCGACTTTTTTATCAAAGTTCTTAATGTCCTGAGCGTGTTTTTTTACTGATTTGATGCCGTTAGTGCAACCACGTTTGTCAGCATATCCCTGACTAGCTAAGATTGGAATACCATTGCTCGCTCTAAGACGGAAATATCGCTTGCCGCCGCTTCCTGTAAAAGTTTCAAATTTTCCGGCCATGTTTACCTCTTGTTGAATGTGTAAGTGTTTTAAAAACCCGGGGATTGTAACATCATTAGCGTTAAAAATTAAATTCCCCGAAGCAGTTCATTGATACCAACCTTGCTACGTGTTTTTTCATCGACCCGTTTAACGATGACTGCACAATAAAGACTATGACTACCATCTTTAGCGGGTAGGTTTCCAGAGACCACTACTGATCCTGCTGGGATTCGACCATAACTGATCTTGCCTGTCTCTCGATCATAAATTCGTGTGCTTTGGCCGATATAAACTCCCATCGAGATTACTGATCCTTTTTCGACGATGACACCTTCAACAACTTCACTACGAGCACCGATAAAACAATCGTCCTCGATAATGGTTGGTGATGCTTGTAGGGGTTCTAATACACCGCCAATTCCTACACCGCCTGATAGATGAACATTTTTGCCGATTTGTGCACAAGACCCAACAGTGGCCCAGGTGTCGATCATGGTACCTTCATCGACATAAGCACCAATGTTAACGTAACTGGGCATAAGCACCGCATTAGGAGCAATAAAGGCACCTTTTCGGACTACCGCCGAAGGCACAACCCGTGCACCATCATTGACAAAATCATTACGGCCATAGTCAGCATATTTAAGTGGTACTTGATCAAAAAAATTGGTGTAAGCAGCCGAGATCACCGATTTCTCCCGAGTACGAAATGACAGCAGTACTGCTTTTTTCATCCATTCATTAACGCTCCAGCGATTACGTTTTTTTTCTGCAACTCGGATTTCTCCTTTGTCTAAAGCATTAATGACATCTGCTAGCGCATCACGTAATTCAGCACTAGCATTGTTCGAATTAATATTCTGGCGATTTTCAAACGCCTGTTCGATGATTTTTTTCAGTTTGCGCATGGTGGTAAATCAGTTAAATGGTTAGGCGCTAGATTATAAAGAATTCCTAACCGCCAAGTGCAGTTAAAATTGACCTTTCTAACTCTTTTAGTGCCTGTGTGTCTTCGATTTGTTGCCCATCTCTATCACTAATAAAAAAGTGGTCTTCAACTCTTTCGCCCAAAGTGTTAATCCTTGCCGTATGCAGGTGAATTTTATTTTCCAATAGTGCGCTAGTAATGTGATAGAGCAAACCAGGTCGATCCTGAGCAATTATTTGCATGATTGTTAGATTACCGGCATCTGACTGTGTAAAGCTGACTTCAGTTTTGATTGGGAAATGCTTGCTGCGCCGGCTGACCAAACGTCTTTTCGGCCTTAAGTCTTTTTCGCCTAATCGCAACAAGTTGTTTAAGTAATCCTTGGCTTGTTGTAAGCGCCAATGATCATTGACTGCTTGACCTTGCTGGTCAGTAGTGACGAAGGCCAGCAAACTCATACCATTTTTTAAACGTTCGATCTGGGCGTTGATAATGCTAAAGTGAAGATGATCAATTGCACCAGAAACAATAGGTAACAGGGTATCGTGTTCAGGTGCATATACCAAAATTTGATTGGCTTCTAAATCCTTGTTATAGCGAATATTAGCTAAGGGAATTTCATGTGCTGCAGCAGATAATATAGTTTGTTGTTGCCAATGAATGGCTTCAGCGCCAAAGTGTAGAAAATATTGTGGTTCCAGGCTTCGCCAGAAGTTTTCGATTACAGCACGCGATATATTCCTTGCAAGTCTTTTAATGACGACTTCTTTAGCTTCATTAATGCGGTTGGTGACATCTTCACTGGCAGGTAAATCTCTGCTTAACCGGCGTGAAGTGGAAATATACAAATCCCATAGTAATTTTCCTTTCCAGCGGCTCCAGACCTTAGGACTAGTGGCCTTTATGTCGGCAACTGTAAGCAAATATAAACAGTTCAAGTGTTGTTGGTCACCCACCAGTTCGGCAAATTTGTTAACCACCTGAGGGTCGCTGATGTCTTCACGCTGTGCTGTCCAGGACATGGTCAAGTGATGGCGTACAAGCCAGGCGATGAAACTGGCATCCAGATTGCTTAAACCAAGATATTTACAAAACCGAAGTGCCTCTTTTTCACCCAAAACAGAATGATCGCCTCCACGACCCTTAGCAATATCATGAAACAGGGCAGCCAGGAATAAACGTTCACGCTTGGTGACTTGACTCATGACATTATATGCATCGGGTTCTTCAGATTTATGTTTGCTTAAGCAAAAACGCCTTAAATTTCTCAATACGAACAACGAATGAGCATCGACAGTGTAAACATGAAATAAATCATGCTGCATTTGCCCAACAATACGGTGATAGGCTGGAATAAAAGCTGCTAATACGCCATAAGCATCCAGATTGCGTAAAGCATGGGTTTGACCATCTGGGTGCCTGAGTATCCGTAGAAAAAGTTCCTTGGATTCGTCATATTGCCTGATTTTAGTACCGACCTTGGTCAAACTGTCTGCAATTAATCGAATCGTATTAGCTCGAATACCTTTAAGTTTGGAATTCGATTGCAATAAATAAAATATTTCTAATAAAGCCGGTGGATGCTTAATAAATACATCGTTGCTAATAGCTTCTAGGTAACCCCGTACACTATTAAATCTGGGGTTTATCTTTTTGACCAAAAGTCTTTTTTGTTCGCCTGTTTCTTGAAAAAATTGAACCAGGGTTTGGTTAAGCAAGCGAATTTCTTTAGCCGTTCGGTAATAGCGTTTCATCAATAATTCGACGGCTAAATTATTTTTATTATCTTCATAGCCAAAATCTGTTGCCAGGGAACGCTGATGATCGAATAGTAAGCGATCTTCCTTACGCTTAGCGTGTAAATGCAAACCAATACGTAATTTCCACAGAAAATTGCGGCATCTGGTTAACGTTTTAGACTCTTGGGAGCTAAGAATTTCTTCTTCGCTAAGCACATTCAAATCGACCTTGTTGTAATGGCGGCCAGCCACCCAAACTATAGTTTGAATGTCACGCAGGCCTCCTGGTCCATCTTTTATGTTGGGTTCCAGGTTGTGTTCAGTATCATCAAAAGCCAGATGACGCTCATATTGTTCACTAATCTTGGCAGCAGTATATTTCGCTGCAGGCCAGAATTTTTTGGAATTGAGCTTATCTAATAATTCGTCGATAAAGCCTTGTTCATCTATTAGTGCTCTTGATTCCATTAGGGTAGTGAGCACGGTGATATCCTTTTTAGCAAGCTGGATCGATTCTTTGATCGTTCTGACGCTATGACCAACTTCAAGACCGATATCCCACAGGAAACGAACGAATTTACCTATGCTATCTCGCTGGCTTTTGCTAGCGGAATTAAAAGAACCTATTAATAAATCGATATCGGAATAAGGGTGTAATTCTCCGCGGCCATAACCACCGACGGCTAAAAGTGAGACAGACTGTTTTTCTAAGCTTGAGTTCGCCCAGATATGACAAATTAATAAATCTATAAAGTCAGTGTAGTTTTTAACAATTTTGGCCGCTGAAACATTATTCAAATAGTCCGAATAAAGCTGTTCCCGACATTCTTTGATTAGGGCTTTGTAAGTTTCTGTAGAGGTGGTTTGATCGAAGTTCTCAAGCTTGTCAGCAAAAGATTTTAAACTGAACGATTTGCTCATCTGTTAAAGTTCACGACCGGGTAACAATGTCAATGCTTCAAACCCAGCTTTAGTCACTGCAATTGTATGCTCCCATTGTGCTGAAGGCTTATGATCACGGGTCACCACAGTCCAACCATCAGCCAGCAATCGCGTTTCTTTTTTACCTGCATTAATCATCGGCTCGACTGTAAATGTCATGCCTTCTTGCAGCTGCATGCCGGTTCCAGGTGTGCCGTAGTGTAGTATTTGCGGGCTTTCATGAAATTCCGTGCCGATACCATGGCCGCAATATTCCCTGACTACCGAGAAGCCGTTCTTTTCAGCATGAGATTGGATTGCATGGCCAATATCCCCCAAAGTGACACCGGGTTTGATCATTTCGATGCCGATGACTAAGCATTCATGGCTGATTCGCATCAGTCGTTGTTCCAGCACGCCAACCTTACCGATACCGAACATTTTGCTGCAATCACCGTGATAACCGTCTTTAATGACAGTGACATCGACATTAATAATGTCGCCTTTTTTGAGTTTTTTCTCACCAGGTATACCATGGCAGATAACGTGGTTGACAGATGTGCAGATAGATTTGGGAAAACCCTGATAATTCAAAGGTGCAGGGGTAGCTCCAAGCTCATTAACAATATAATTATGGCACAGAGTATTTAGTTCATCCGTAGTAATGCCAGCTGTGACATGGGGTTCAATCATTTCCAGAACCTGCATTGCAGCCTGGCCGGCAGCACGCATCTTAATAATCTCTTCAGCTGATTTGATTTTTACGCTCATTAACCAATAGTCGGTTTTTCAAGGCCGTAATCTTACCAGTAAATAAATCCATCAATAACCTAAAAATCGGTATCATTAGAGCAAACAACCGCTAGCTCGAACCCTATAGTGAATAAAGATATATTGCGCCTATCGGCCTGCCAGGCATTATTTGTTAGTTCAGCATCAATTATGATTACGACTAGCGCAATGGTCGGTGCTAATCTTGCCAGTAAAGCACAATACGCAACCTTAGGTGTGGGCATGACGTTTCTGGCAATGATGATTTGTTCATATCCGATGTCTATCTTGATGGGCAAAATTGGTCGACGTGGAGGGTTTATAGTTGGTGCGTCTGTTGCACTTTGTGGCGCGGCGCTGATAGCCTTTGCGATTTCAAGGCAGAATTTCACTCTATATTGCCTGAGTGCTTTCGTTATGGGGTGTGGTATGTCTTGTGGCCAGTATCTGCGTTTTGCTGCTATTGAAGTAGCCGGCAAGTTATACAAAGGCAAAGCAATTTCATATGTTTTAGCAGGAGGTATTGTCGCCGCAATTCTAGGACCAAACTTGGCTCGCTTCACCCGTGATCTGTTGCAGATAGAATTTGCAGGTGCCTATGTGGGCTCAGCGGTACTATTTACAATGATGATGTTCATCGTGCTTTTCGTTAGTTTCCCGCCCGTTATCGAAGAAAACAAGGCACAAGCTAAAACACCTTTGTCAGAAATAATTGTTCGACCGATATTTCTAGTGGCAGCGATTTCGGCTCTGACTGCATATGGTTCGATGAATTTAATTATGACGGCAACACCACTGTCCATGCATCACCATGGTCATGAATTTTCCAAGGCAGCATTGGTTATCCAATGGCACATTTTGGGTATGTTTATTCCTTCTTTGTTTACTGGCACTTTAATTCAACGCTTGGGTTTACTGCCAATGATGATGACCGGTTGTGTAATGATTATATTATGCACATTGTGTAATTTATCTGGCTCGACTTACGCCCAATATGCTTTAGCACTAATTTTGTTAGGAGTGGGGTGGAATTTTTTATTCGTTGGTGCAACACAACTATTGACCAGTGCCTATACCGAACGTGAAAAATCCAAAACACAGGGTCTTAATGATCTATTAGTTGCGTTTTCTGTGGCAGCTACTGCATTGACATCCGGCTGGTTTTTAAGCGAGTTTGGGTGGTCATTTATGAATACAATGGTTTTAGTTGGTGTAGGGATTACATTAGCAATTCTGATCATGTTTAATTTTTCTACTTATCGTGAGAGAAGCTACGCGGATTGATGTATCATCACGTGGTTTGTAAAGCATATGTTTTTTGGCACTATAACGATGTTTTCTGAATGTTAGACTCGGCGGCTGGAGCATAAGGCTTTTAACTCAACGCTGTAAACACACAATTCTCAACTAAAGGTGATGTAATGACTGAAACATTAACGCATTATATTAATGGTGAACGAGTTGCAGGAACATCAGGACGGTATTCAGATGTTTATAATCCTGCAGAAGGTAAAGTAATTGCTCAGGCACCGTTAGCTAGTCTTGAAGAGATCGATGCAACCGTTGCTGCAGCTAAAGCGGCAGCAGAAGGCTGGGCGGATACAACCCCAATAAAGCGTGCCCGCATTATGTTCAATTATTTGAATTTAATCAAAGAACGCAAAAACGAAGTCATCGAAGCGCTAAGCCGTGAGCACGGTAAAGTGTGGAGTGACGCGGAAGGGGAGTTAACCCGCGGTCTAGAAGTTATTGAATTTGCCTGTGGTATTCCCAGTCATCTCAAAGGTGAGTTTACTGAACAAGTTGGCACCAAAATAGATTCATACTCAGTACGTCAACCACTAGGCGTGTGCGCAGGTATTACACCATTTAACTTTCCTTGTATGGTGCCTATGTGGATGTATGTCATGGCGATTGCTTGTGGTAATACATTTGTTTTAAAGCCATCAGAGCGTGATCCTTCGTCACCTTTATTGTTGGCTGAATTATTTAAGGAAGCGGGCTTGCCGGAAGGTGTTTTTAATGTGATCAATGGCGATAAGCTTGCTGTTGATCGTATTCTTGAACATCCGGATATCGCAGCGGTTTCGTTTGTGGGTTCTACTCCCATTGCCGAGTATGTATATCGAACAGGCACTGCAAATAACAAGCGGGTGCAGGCACTTGGTGGTGCCAAAAATCATTTAGTCATTATGCCGGATGCAGATCTAGATCAAGCTACCGATGCGTTAATCGGCGCTGCCTATGGTTCAGCCGGAGAACGTTGTATGGCGATTTCGGTTGCCGTTGTTGTCGGTGATGATACTACCGATAAATTGATTGAAAAACTTAAGCCTCGAGTCCAAGCTCTAAAGATCGGTACTTATCAAGATAATGAAGCTGAACTAGGGCCAGTTATTACTAAAGAAGCCAAAGATCGAATTGAAGGCTATATCGATGCAGGCATCGAGCATGGTGCAAAACTGGTTGTTGATGGTCGCGGTGCAAAAGTTGAAGGGCATGAAGATGGTTTTTTCGTCGGCGGTTGTTTATTCGATAATGTCAGCCAGGATATGATGATTTATACCGATGAAATTTTTGGGCCGGTGCTTAGTATTGTTCGGGTTGCTGATTATGAAACGGCACTAAAAATGATCAATGATCATGAATATGGTAACGGCACTAGCATTTACACCCGCGACGGCGACACGGCCAGACATTTTACTCGCTATGCCCAGATAGGCATGGTCGGCGTTAATGTGCCGATTCCAGTACCGGTTGCCTATCATTCATTCGGTGGCTGGAAGCGTTCTTTATTTGGCGATTACAGTATTCATGGTATGGAAGGAGTGCGTTTTTATACTCGTCTTAAAACTGTGACCACTCGATGGCCAACAGGTATTCGTTCTGGTGCAGATTTTAATATCCCAACATTATCCTGATAAATAGACACACATAAAAAGCGGTAACGCTTTGTTACCGCTTTTTTCATGCCTGAAATTCGTTTCGGGTGTATCATACTGCCGTCAAAAAATAAGCAATCTCGATGCATTATCTAATTTTTATTCTAGGGTTAATTCTGTCATCCCCCCTGTGGGCAGCAGGGGCACAAGCTGATACAGCTCATATATTAAATCTTACCAACAGTAAGTTAGGCTACACCTGCCTGACGATTTTTATTATTGCCTATATTCTAGTGATTCTTGAAGAATATACGGATATGCGCAAATCTAAACCGGTCCTGCTTGCAGCCGGGTTGATATGGGCTCTGATCGCATTTGCCTATAGTCAAAATGGTAATGGGGAAATGGTTGAGACAGCAGCACGGCATAATTTATTGGAATATGCCGAATTAATGCTATTCCTATTGGTGGCGATGACTTATGTCAATGCGATGGAAGAGCGAAATGTCTTTGAAGCACTTAAAAGTTGGTTGACCCGCAAAGGATTTAACTTAAGGCAAATTTTCTGGATGACTGGCTTTTTGTCTTTTGTTATCTCACCCGTAGCCGATAACTTAACTACTGCTCTTATTATGTGTGCAGTGATCATGGCTGTTGGTGGCTATAGTAAGCGTTTCATTGCAGTTGGTTGTACTAATATTGTGGTGGCTGCCAATGCAGGTGGTGCATTCAGTCCATTTGGTGATATCACCACACTAATGGTCTGGCAAAAAGGGGTAATTGAATTTACTGAATTTTTCAGGCTATTTCTTCCTTCAGTGGTGAATTGGTTAATTCCTGCTGCCTTCATGATGATGGCCGTTCCCGAAGGTAGGGAAACCATGCAGTCACAAAAACAAGTCTTGATGAAACGAGGTGGCATCGGGGTAATAATATTCTTTTTATTGACAATAGTTACGGCAGTGGTGTTTCACACCAATTTACACTTACCTCCGGTAATGGGTATGTTTACTGGATTGGCTTATTTACAACTCTATGGTTATTACTTAAAAAAAACTTACAGCTATGCCTATTTAGCTAAGAAATACGATATGGATGTTGAGGAAGTTAGGCGTAATGCCCGCTTAGGATCGATGGTTCCTTTCGATGTATTCCGCAGAGTTGCACGGTCAGAGTGGGATACATTGTTGTTTTTCTACGGTGTTGTGCTGTGCGTTGGGGGTCTGAGTTTGTTAGGTTATTTGGCGGTTACATCGGAATTAATGTATAACCAATTAGGTCCTACCATCGCTAATGTACTGGTTGGTATCTTATCTGCTGTCGTTGATAACATTCCTGTCATGTTTGCAGTATTGACTATGAATCCTGATATGTCGCACGGACAATGGTTATTAGTTACTTTGACTGCAGGAGTTGGTGGTAGTTTGCTCTCTGTAGGTTCAGCTGCCGGTGTTGCTTTAATGGGACAATCCAAAGGTCTTTATACGTTCATGGGACATTTGCGCTGGACGCCCGTTATTGCGTTGGGTTATGTGGCTAGTGTTTTAGCCCATTTATTTATCAATAAATCAGTAATGTGATTATGCTAAGCTAACCGCAACTCCAGCATTGATCTGCTAAATGGTTGCCAGTGAATTAGAACAAATCCTCGAACGTATTAATAACAAAAATCTTCCTCCAGTACATTTATGGAACCCACCGCTAAGTGGTGAAATGGATATGCGCATAGCAGCTGATGGCAGTTGGTTTTATCAAGGCTCGAAAATTGAGCGTCAACCCATGGTTAAACTGTTTTCAACTATTCTTAAAAGAGAATCTGATGATTATTTTCTTATTACACCGGTTGAAAAATACAAAATTCAAGTTGATGATGCACCATTTGTCGCTGTCGAAGTTGATAAGGTCTTAAGTGACACACAAACCCTATTATTTCGCACCAATGTTGATGATGAAATACTCGCCGGCGTGGATCACCAAATTCACGTAAATACTGATCTTGTAACTTCCCAGCCCAGGCCCTATCTACATATAAGAGAAGGCCTTTATGCTTTGATTCATCGCAATGTGTTTTATCAATTGGTTGAGTGGGCGCAAGAGCAAAAAAAAGATGGTACGACTGCATTAATAATCCAAAGCCAGGGGCAGCAATTTGAATTAGGAAGATTATGAAAAAAATCCAATTCTTAGACTGGTTATTTTATCAAGGTAGATTTAACACTGATTTCGCCAGCTTTATTGATGCAATGTGCGGTAGATTGTTAGAACTGGGTATTCCTATTAGTCGAGTAAGAATAAATTTCAGAACTTTGCATCCACAAGTCATGGCCTGGGCCGCTACTTGGGATAAAGGAAGCGGGGCCCGTGTTCAAGAGATAAGTAAAGAAGTACTGGCTACTGAAGATTACATTGGCAGTCCAATTGAATATATTAATGAACAGAAAAAATCTTTTAGGCAAACATTGACGGAATTGCCAAAAGATTCACACTCTGTTTTGTTCCAGTTAAAAGATCAAGGATTAACCGATTATCTGGCTTGCCCAATCAGATTTAGTAATAATCTGATCAATGCTGCTACCTATGCCACTGATCACCCAAAAGGATTTTCCCGCAATTGTATTGATTTCTTAACGGATGTATCCGTTTACGTTGCACCTTTTATTGAGACCTTAGCAACTAGAAGATTGGCTAGAAATTTATTGGAGACTTATATTGGCCCAAGGACAGGACGCCGAATTCTTGAAGGGCAGATTCAACGTGGCGCTGGAGAGGAAATTAAAGCAGCAATCTGGTTCAGCGATTTTAGGAATTTTACTCAATACACCGAAACACTCTCTCTGGAGCAAATGCTTGAGACACTTAATCAATACTTTGAAATCGTGCATGAAAATGTGGAAAAGCAGGGTGGGGAAATATTACGCTTTATTGGTGATGCAATGTTAATCGTATTTCCTGTCGATGATTCAAAATCAATAGCACAAGCCTGCCAGAGTGCATTGGCAAGTGCACTGGCTGCACAAAAACAACTCCAGCAAATCAATATCGAGAGAGTCCGGCAAAACAAACCCAAAATTGAGTTTGGTGTTGGTCTGCATGAGGGGTGTGTTATGTATGGCAATGTTGGTGCTCCATCGCGGCTCGATTTTACGGTGATGGGTGTGGCAGTGAACCGTACTGCCAGACTGGAAAGTTTAACTAAGGAATTGGATAGTTCTGTTCTCGTCTCAGGAGATTTCAACAATCAGATTGAGAAAGTAGGTCACTTCAAAGGCGAATATACAGTTAAAGGTGTTAAACAACCTCTACAAGTATTTTCAGTCAGTGTAAATTAACTTAATAAAAACAAATATTTATAATATATATTTAAAGTAAAAAGTCGTTAGTTAATTTCAGTTAAGTTTTCTATGCTACACTCGCTCAGCCGGTTCTGACAGGGGTTGGCAGCATTATTAATATTTTTAGAGGAAAAACAAATGGTAGATGCAGTTGATGCAATTAAAATTTTAGGCGGCTTGCTTGGTAAACAAGGTGGTGCTTCAAGAGGCGGTGGTGATATTTTAGGTAATATTCTAAAAGGTGCTTTGAGCGGTGGCGGCAGCAGTGCCGGGCGAGGCGGCAATGATTTATTAGGTGGCTTGCTTGGTATGGCAATGAAACAATTCACGCAGAAGGCACCCCAGCAAACTCAAACTACGAGTACCCCTGGCGGTGGCGGTTTCTTTAAACCTGATTTCGGTAATGCTGAGCCTGAGCCTCAGATACAACGCCAAGAAGCGAATAACCAAGCCACTGTGTTGATCAGAGCAATGATTAATGCGGCCAAGTCAGATGGTAAAGTTGACAAGGAAGAAGGTGAAAACATTCTTAAGCAACTGGGTGATGTTTCACAAGCGGAGATGGATTTTGTTCGTAATGAAATCGCTCAACCATTAGATTTACATAAATTTGCCCACAGTGTGCCTAAAGGCTTGGAACAAAATGTTTATGCAATTTCACTAATTGCCATTGATCTGGATACAAATAAAGAAGCCAGATACTTGCATGAATTAGCACAATGCATGGATTTGTCTCCACAGTTGTGTAACCAAATTCACGATAAAGTAGGTGCTCCAAAGATTTATACTTAATTAATTGTTCTGAAATTGAAAAAAGGCGTTGTCTATGCAACGCCTTTTTTAGTTAGAATTTAAAATCTAACCGGGCAGCATGTGCCCAAGCGGCCGGCCACCAAATAAATGCATGTGTAAATGCATGACTTCCTGATGACCATGTTCCTTGCAATTGACTAATAATCTGTAGCCATCCTCAGCGATTCCTTCATCTTCGGCTATTTTTCTTGCCACCGTAAATAAGCGACCAAGCGCTAGTTCATCATCAGCTTCAACGTCAGCAGCGGTCGGAATAAGTTTGTTTGGAATAATTAAAATATGAGTCGGTGCTTGTGGATTAATATCTCTAAATGCGGTTACTAACTCATCCTGATAGACAATATCCGCCGGAATTTCTTTGCGGATGATTTTGCTAAAAATAGTTTCTTCCATGGCCTGTATTCTCTTTGATTTTAAAAATTAACTTCATTTATCCTATTCTATGTTAAAACATAAACTGATAACTAATTTTATAGCCAGGAGACGTTTGTATGGCGTTCAAAGCATACCGAATTAATAAATCTGACCAAGGTATTGAGGCTGGTTTTACTCAAATGGAAGTTAATGAACTCACCGAAGGTGATGTGGTCATCCAAGTTCAGTACTCATGCATTAATTACAAAGATGCTTTGGCAGCAACAGGAACAGCACCTATTCTGCGCACTTATCCCTTAAATGGTGGTGTTGATTTGGCCGGGATAGTGCATGAATCATTACATTCTGATTTCAAAGCTGGAGATGTTGTTTTAGTAAATGGGCAAGGCTTATCAGAAACGGTAGATGGTGGTTATGCCGAGTATGCCAGAGTTAATGCTAAAGATATCATCAAAATCCCAGAGGAAATGGATTCTTATACTGTCATGGCTATTGGTACAGCCGGATTTACTACTGCTCTAGCTTATGAGCGTATGGAAAAAATGGGCCAAACACCAGATATGGGACCTATTGTAGTTACCGGCGCAACAGGAGGAGTGGGTTCGTTTGCCGTCGATCTGTTTTCTTCTAAAGGCTTTGAGGTTGTCGCTGCCACCGGCAAACAAGATCAATATGAATATCTGAAATCGATTGGGGCATCATCATTTTTAAGCCGTGAGGATACACAACCTGAAAAAGCACCGCTAGCAAAAGCCCAATGGGGTGGTGCTGTTGATTCAGTAGGTGGAGATACTTTAACCTGGTTAACGCAAACTACTCGTCCGTGGGGCAATATTGCTTCGATTGGTTTGGCTAGTAGTTTCAAGCTCAACACAACGGTTATGCCTTTTATTTTACGCGGTGTCTCGTTATTGGGGATCAACTCTATCGAAATGTCACAACAATGGCGCCAGCAAATCTGGGATAGAATGGCTGATGATTTAAGGTTCAACCATCTCGATAAAATCGTGCAAAACACTATCGAATTTGATCAATTACCCGATGCGTTTGATGCTTTTATCAAAAGTGAAGTGACTGGCAGGGTGGTGGTGAAAATCGCCTAAGTAAGGTGTCAGAATATATTGATTATCTAAAAGAATTATTTGCAGCATTTGGTGATGTTGAGATGCGCCGAATGTTTGGTGGGCACGGTGTTTTCTACCAAGGCCTGATGTTTGGCCTGGTCGCGGATGACCAACTTTATTTTAAAGTAGATAAAGAACTTGCCAGTGAATATGAAGCTAAAGGGCTAGGGCCTTTTGAGTACACCAAGAAAAATAAAATTGTTAAATTGTCTTACTATCAAGCACCGGAAGAAGCATTAGAAGAGCCAGACGAATTAGTAAAATGGGCGAATGCATCTTTTGATGTGGCAGTCAAAGCTAACACTGGCAAATCGAAATAATGGATAGATCCGAGCTCAGCCGATTATTCAAACAGATTCTGCCAACTGAATCTGTGATCGATAAGCCTACATCACTCAGAGCTTATGAATGTGATGGCTTGAGTGCCTATCGACAACAGCCATTATTAGTAGTTTTGCCGCAAACTATTGAGCAAGTGCAAGCCTGTGTCCATTTATGCAATCAACATCAAGTTCCTATCGTCAGCAGAGGGGCTGGGACTAGCCTTTCTGGCGGCGCGCTGCCGCATGCAGAAGGTATTGTGTTAAGTCTGGCTAAAATGAACCAAATACTTAATATCGATGAGCATAATCGCACTGCCAGAGTTGAGCCGGGGGTTAGAAATTTAGCCATTTCGCAAGCAGTTGAACACTTGGGTTTATATTATGCACCCGATCCGTCTTCACAAATCGCCTGCTCAATAGGTGGAAATGTAGCTGAAAATGCAGGCGGTGTTCATTGCTTGAAGTATGGCTTGACCGTTCACAATATCTTAGAACTAAAAGTCGTCACCATTGAAGGAGAGTTAATCACTATCGGTAGCCAAGCCTTGGATAATCATGGTTATGATTTGTTGGCTCTGATGATTGGTTCTGAGGGAATGCTTGGCATCATCGTGGAAGTCACGGTTAAATTGCTTCCCATCCCGGAGGCAGCCAAAGTGTTGATGGGTGTGTTTGATTCAGTAGAAAAGGCAGGTGATGCTGTAGCAGCGATTATTGCCGATGGAATTATCCCGGCTGGAATTGAAATGATGGATAACCCGGCAATCCGGGCCGCTGAGGATTTTGTTAAAGCAGGTTATCCTGTTGATGCCGAAGCCATTTTGCTTTGTGAACTTGATGGCACGCAAGAGGAAGTCACGGTATTATGTGAACGAGTCCGTTCAATATTAAAACAACAAGATTCAATCGAGACACGACAGGCTAAGGATGAAGCCGAGCGAGCTTTATTTTGGTCAGGTCGCAAAGCAGCGTTTCCAGCCGTAGGACGTATCTCGCCTGACTATTACTGCATAGACGGAACTATCCCGCGTAAAGCTTTAGGGCATGTGTTGACTGAAATTAACCGCCTATCCAAGGAATATGAACTGAGAGTTGCCAATGTGTTCCACGCTGGCGATGGTAATTTACATCCATTGATTCTCTATGATGCTAGTGTCCCAGGTCAGCTACAAAAAACTGAAGAATTAGGCAGCAAGATATTACAGTTATGTATCGAGGTGGGTGGCACGGTCACTGGTGAGCACGGTGTCGGAGTGGAGAAGCTTGGTGAGATGTGTATTCAATTCAATGATGCAGAGCGTGATCAATTTCACCGTTTGCGGCAAGCTTTTGATCCCAATCAATTACTCAATCCAGGAAAGGCGATTCCAACGCTATCCCGCTGCGCCGAACATAATGCCATGCATGTGCACCAGGGTAATGTACCGTTTCCAGAATTAGACCGATTCTAATGGATAATGATTCAGAGCTAAGTCTAGTTGAGCAAGTTCAGCAAGCGATAGCCGATAAGCAACCGCTTAATATTATTGGCGGAGACAGTAAATCTTTTTATGGCCGTACTCCCCAAGGTAAACCATTAAGTAATGCTGACCACGCTGGTGTAATCAATTATGAACCAAGTGAGTTAGTCATCACGGCTAGAGCCGGTACAAAAATCAGCCAAATCTATGCCTTGTTAGCTAAAAACAATCAGATGTTAGGGTTTGAGCCACCATTTTGTAATGCCGATTCGACTCTTGGAGGTTTGGTTGCTGCTGGACTTTCCGGGCCAAGAAGACCTTATGCTGGAGCTGTTCGAGAATTTGTGTTGGGAGTCAAAATTATCAACGGCAAAGGAGAAGTACTTAAGTTTGGTGGTCAGGTAATGAAAAATGTTGCAGGGTTTGATCATTCCAGATTAATGGCAGGATCGCTTGGTACCCTTGGAGTATTGCTGGAAATCTCGCTCAGAGTAATGCCTGTTGCTGAAATAGAACAAACGATTACTCTTGAACAGGATAATCCAGATACCGCCATTGAATTTTTTAATCGACTCGCGGCTAAACCTTACCCCATAACAGCCACCTGTTGGCGTCAGGGCCAAAGCCAAATTCGATTATCGGGAACTGAAAATGGTGTTGCGGCGGCCATAGCTGATATTGGTGGAGACAGTACTGCAGTGGATGATTCGTTCTGGTCTGAGCTTAAAAATCACAAATTATCAGAGTTTAAAGATGCAGCTGTTGTTCAACGAGTGGGTTTACCTTCAGCGGCTGGATCATTTGGCAGAGGGTCAGAGCAAATAATTGAGTGGAACGGTGCTCAACGTTGGCTGTTTAATCAAATAACACCAGAGCTAAAACATCAAATTTCTGATAAAAAAGGCCAAATCACACATTTTCGTGGTGGCGATCGTAATACTGAAATTTTTTCTGCACTTGATCCTGTGTCCATGCGGCTACATCAAAATATTAAAAATGCTTTTGATCCACATGGGATTTTCAATCCCGGTAGGATGTATCAGGACTTCTGAATGCACACCGAATTAAGCCCACAATTTCTTAATACAAAACAAGGAGATGTTGCCAGCCAGGTCATCGCCAAATGTGTCCATTGTGGTTTTTGTAATGCTACCTGTCCAACTTATCAACTTTTGGGTGATGAACTTGACGGGCCACGTGGTCGCATATATCAAATCAAGCAGGTTTTTGAAGGTGTGCAGCCCTCCAATGAACTAGCCTTGCATTTGGATCGTTGTTTGACCTGCCGTAATTGTGAAACCACCTGTCCGTCAGGCGTTGAGTACCATCGGCTGCTAGATATTGGGCGAGAAGTGGTTGAACAAAACACATCACGCGGTACTCTCGAAAAATTACAACGTTGGAGTTTGAAAACGTTTTTGTCACGGCGTCAGTTTGTGACCCCAAGTATGCGACTAGCTCGATTATTTCGGGGCATTCTGCCGGCATCTTTAAAAAAGAATATCCCTACAAATCAGCCGGTCGGAATTCGGCCAGTTACCAATCATCAACGAAAAATGTTGCTGCTTGAAGGTTGTGTTCAACCTGGGATGAAACCTTTGACAAATGCAGCAACTGCACGTGTGCTAGATAAACTTGGTATTACTGTAATCACCGAGACTAAAGAAGCTTGTTGTGGGGCATTGAGTTTTCATCTTAACGATCAGGAGCAGGCAAAGTCACAAATGCGCCGGAATATTGATGCTTGGTGGCCACATGTAGAGCAAGGAATTGAAGCGATAATCAGCACGGCGAGTGGTTGTGGCATCATGGTAAAGGAATATGCGGAAGTACTAGCAGATGATGGAGACTATGCTGAAAAGGCTAAAAAGATTGCAGGTCGAACAAAAGACTTAAGCCAAGTAATAATCAATGAAGACTTGGAAAAATTACAAGTCAATGAAAATCGAAAAATAGCTTTTCATCCACCTTGTACCTTGCAACATGGGCAAAAGTTAAATGGATTAGTCGAAACCATATTAAAAAGTTGTGGGTTTGAATTAACGTTTATTGCAGATTCTCATTTATGTTGCGGCTCAGCTGGAACCTATTCAATTTTTCAGAAAAAAATCTCAACTCAACTGCTTAGCAATAAACTTGACTCAATCAATGCAGGTAAACCTGATTTAATAGCTACAGCTAATATAGGCTGTCAGCTGCATCTGGAAAGTACAGCCGACATTCCTGTTGTTCATTGGATTGAATTGCTGGACAATTAACCGGTCTTGTCATTTCGCACCCTTCCGGGTATAAAACCAAAGTGGAGAAATCTCCTTAGATGCCTGTTTCGTTTCCCGGTGAAACGGAGTAAAGTATATCCGTATTGCATCACTTTGAATAATTGCCAGCGCCCAAATAGTCTTAAGGAGGTCCCTCGACAGGCTTTTATGCCCGAATGGGTGCGGGACGAGCTTACAAACCACTAGCCAACTCTTTGACTTTCTGTGTGACTAAATCGACCAAGGTCTGGCTGTCGGCATCTTGATTAGCTTCAATAATATTTACAATAGAAGATCCAACCACAGCTGCATCAGCATACTGAGTCATGGCTTCGACATCATCGCCAGTTTTAATACCAAAACCGACGGCAACAGGCAAATCAGTACCTTGGCGAATAAAAGCGACGCGCTCTTTAATGACTTCTTCCTTAGCACTATGAGTTCCCGTGATGCCAGCAATAGAGACGTAATATAAAAAACCACTGCTTTTTTCTAATAAAGTCTCCAGCCGGGACTGGTCCGTCGTTGGAGTGATCAAGTGAATTAAATCGATATCAGCTGCTTTAGCCGGAATAAATAATTCGTCATTTTCTTCCGGAGGCAAATCAACAACGATTAAACCATCTATCCCAGCTTCTTCACAATCATCAATGAATTTGTCGACGCCATAGTGATAAATTGGATTGTAGTAACCCATCAGAATTATCGGAGTAGTTTGATTTATGGCTCGATAGTCTTTTACCATCTGAATAATTTTGGGCAACGTCATGCCAGCATTAATGGCACGTAGACTGGCAAGTTGAATCGCCGGGCCGTCTGCCACAGGATCAGAAAAGGGCATACCAAGTTCGATGATATCGGCACCGCTGGCACTTAATGAGTGCAAAATCGCTTCAGAAGCCTGTGGGTTGGGGTCACCGGCTGTGACAAAGGTTACCAACCCACCTCGATTTTGAGATTTTAATTGCTCAAACTTTTGTGTTAAACGCTGACTCATAGTTCCACCCCCAATGCCTTGGCTACAGTAAAGACATCTTTATCTCCACGTCCGCACATATTCATGACGATAACTTCTTCTTTGGGACATTTTGGTGCCAGTTTGCTGACATAGGCTAGGGCATGTGAAGGTTCCAATGCTGGTAATATGCCTTCCATTTTCGAGCAAAGTTGGAAAGCTTCAAGTGCCTCATTATCTGTAATGGCAACATAATTTATCCGTTCAATATCATTTAAATATGAATGTTCGGGTCCAATGCCAGGATAATCCAATCCTGCTGAGATCGAATGGGCATCAATAATCTGACCGTCAGCGGTTTGCAGTAGATAAGTACGATTACCATGTAATACACCGGGTTCACCGCCATTTAGTGAGGCAGCGTGTTTGCCAGTTTCAATACCAAGACCAGCAGCTTCAACGCCATACATTTGTACACTTTCATCCTCTAAAAAAGGGTGGAAAAGGCCAATAGCATTCGAGCCACCGCCAATGCATGCGACTAACTTGTCTGGTAATCGACCTTCAGCTTCCGTAATTTGCTCGCGTAATTCACGCCCAATAATTGACTGAAAATTACGTACCATAGCTGGATAGGGATGCGGACCCGCGCAAGTGCCAATAATATAAAACGTATCATCGACATTTTTGACCCAGTCACGCAAAGCCTCGTTCATAGCGTCTTTCAAGGTTCCAGTGCCGCTGGTAACCGGAACCACCTCGGCGCCGAGCAGTTTCATCCTGAAAACATTGGGTGCCTGGCGTTCAATATCGGTTTCACCCATATAAACAATACAGGGCAGATTAAATAAAGCACAAACCGTCGCAGTAGCTACGCCATGTTGGCCAGCGCCGGTTTCGGCGATAATACGTGTTTTGCCCATGCGTTTGGCTAATAAAATTTGCCCCAGCGTATTATTGATCTTATGGGCACCGGTATGATTGAGTTCATCGCGCTTGAAATAAATTTTGGCGCCGCCGAGCTGTTCAGTTAAACGCTCAGCAAAATAAAGTGGTGAGGGTCGACCAATGTAATGTTTGGCGTAATAATCAAAATCCTGTTGAAACTGAGGGTCAGTTTGGGCCTGATCGTAGGCTTTCTCTACCGCTAGAATTAATGGCATTAAGGTTTCAGCGACATAGCGTCCGCCATAAATGCCGAAATGCCCATCAGTATCTGGGCCATTGAATTGAGTTGATGTGTTCATACAAATACCTTTAGGTGTTGATCAAAATGCTTAGTTCACTAAGCAAGATAGATGGAATTGAATTTATTATCAGAGAAAGGTATTAAGGATGCGCAAGAGCTGAGCGCTTGGTCAGCACGAGTTTAACTTTATTACAGTAAGATTTACCACGCATGGCTTATTATTACTTTAACTTGTTCATATTTCAAAGGTTTTTTAACTAAAAGAAAGTAACTTGTAAATATATTTTTGCTCAATATAATTGCGCCCTAGTTTACTCGCTTAGCCGGGCCAAATAGTTCTCCAGTGATTACAGCTTAAACTAAAAGTAAAAACTCAATGCCTGACAAATATTTCCCCCCCGACAGATTTTTGGGTCTCAGAATTACATATTTCAGATTTCTTTGCTCTATTATGGCTGCATTTGGTGCTTTGTTGATGGGAGAGCATGTTTATCTAAAAGAATTTATTACCACTGATGAAAATAGCTACCTGTTTCAGGCATGGTTGTTTTTGCAAGGAAAAATTAGTGCGCCTGTTCCCCCAGGCATTGAATCTTTTGCTCGTAGTATGATCATCAATGATGAACAGGCAGGATGGTTATCACGTTATCCACCAGCTCATTCGGTTTGGTTGATGCCCGGTGTAGCCATAGATTATCCGAGAATCATGGTTGCAGTCGCTGCTTTTTGGTCTGTCTGGTTTATCACCAAGGCCGCAGAACGTTTACAAATTCCAATCTGGATCGTTGTGGGCTTGTTATTTGTCAGTCCCTATTTTTGGCTAATGCAGGGTTCAGTCTTAAGTCACACATCGGGTTTAATGGCCACAGCAATTATGATGTGGGCCTATCTAGCTTGGTTTGAGGATCGTAAAAACAGTTATCTTGTTATTGCAGGTCTGGCCTGGGCATTTTTGTTTCTGAATCGGACTTTTACGGCTTTTCTAATTGCAATACCTTTTGGGTTACACATTCTCTACGTATTATTTCGCTCCCGCACTATCAAAGACCTTATTGCTACTGTTGTATTTGCAAGCTGTGCCATTATCGGTGTAATAGTATTTTTTATTTATAATTACAGAGTGACTGGTGATCCGTTTTTACCGACTTATCTTTATTACAATCGTCTGGATGGTCTAGGGTTTGGTATTCGAAATCAACTTGATTATAACTTTACGCCGGCAGAAGGCTGGGAATTTATCAAATTCAACTTATCCACTTTGAATATTCGACTGTGGGGTTTTTGGGGTTCATTAATAGCCTTGCTGGGCCTTACCTTGGTTGGTTGGCGAACCAAAGGAATAAGTTTGATGATGTTAGCGGGTACGTTGCTAGTATGGTTGGGTTATGGTGCTTTCTGGTTTAAGGGCATTGAAGAGGTCGCGCCTGTTTATTATTATGAAACTTTAGTGTTTGTTGTACTTCTTGCTGGTTTAGGTGTTCATCGTTTATTACAGATGGATTGGCATATTCCTAGTTGGAGCAAGGCCTTAACTTGTTTGTTTGTTGCTGCTTTTGTAGGTCAAGCTTCAGCCCGAACATTTTATAAATACGGTGTTGAAATTATCCAGCGAAGTGCCGATAAAGCCCAATACCAAAAGATGATAAAAGCGGTACCACCTAATTCTATTGTGTTGATTCATGGTTTCCCAAGAGGCATGATGTATGAAACATTATGGAACCCCAAAGGATTACAATCAGACCCATTAATTATGAAAGGGGGATTTAGCAGCAGGCATCTGATTCACCATTATTATCCTGATCGAAAGGTATATCTTGTTGAGGGGACGCCTCCCAAAGCTCCTAAATTCATAGGGGATATTAGCGCTGAAATCCCGCATCTTTCAGCCGCAAGAATGGGTTCAGCAGTTGGAATAAAAAATGGTAAAGGTTTTCGAATCGCTGCTGCTCCGGAAGATGGAAGAGGACCATTGGCTTATGGAATCAGGCATTATTTTGTCCCAGGTGTTTATGAAATTAAGTTTTTCTTAAAAGCCTCAGGTAAGCAGGGAGAGGTTCCAGGCATTGTCGACGTTTTGGAAACTAAAAATGGGACCCGGCTTGCTTATAAAGAGCTTGTTCCTGGTGAAGAAATTGTAACTTTCAAGATTGAAGTTGACGAATTAACTTTGATTGAACCGAGAGTTCATTATTCTGGAGAAGGTCGACTAGAGTTCGATAGAATAGAGATGAAGTTGTTAAGCAATAAGCTGGAAGAGCAAGAGACAGCTTTAAATTAGATTAATTCATTTTAATCAAAATGAAAATTAATGTTACAGTAATCTTTTTTCACTGAATTAACAATTTCAAATCCTTATAATTGTATTTATCAGGTAAATGTCTAAATCAGCATAGGTTTCACTAGATGCTGTCAGACATGGGGGGTAGCATGAACGAAGGGGTATATATGCAATCCTTTGATTGGCTGATATGCATTTAGTAAGGAAGCCGGTCTGATTTGTCAGGCCGGCTTTTCTTTTGAATGTTTATGAACTATTTAGCCAGTGCTCAGGGCCAGAAATCTCTGGTCTAAAATAACAAATCATACGACCATCAATGCTGGCTTTAATATCTTCTTTCCATGGAGAAACACCATGTAGGGCGAGTCTGTGAATCAGATAGCATTCACCCGGTTGGCAGTGGACTTCAATTCGTTCACAGTCATCAAAAATTTGCCGCCTAGTTTGTTGATAGATATCAGTCACATCGATATTGCCCCAGTCTTCAGGTGCAGCTTCAGAATAGACAGATTTAAAGGCCTGACGAATGATTTCATGCGAACCTTCCCAAACGACTAAGGGAGAAGCACGCTGGCTAGCTTCGACTAAAGGTATACCAAGAATAAAACCATGAAGTTCACGTAAATGCCGACGCCTATCAGGACCTTCTGGTAATAATCCATCAACATGTGCAGCATCACGTTTAAGTCTATATGCGAATGCCGCCTGCGATTCAGATTGTATAGGTTTTGGGTAACCCGGGTAACATACTGATACCTGGCCAGCGTCCCAGCAAATGTTATCGAAGCCCATATCTTTTCGGATAAAATCGGCGAAGCTACCGGTAAGCATTGGTCCGTTTTCAACTGAACCATGCTCGTCGTTTTTCAAAACGTTTACTCCAGCAAACCAGGTGCCACCATAGCGTAGCCATTGTTGGTTCTCAGAAGCACTAACAGCCTTTCTTGCATACGGAAGTGTGTGATTCACCCAATTTGCTAGGTCTGGATCAAATGGAAACCGAATCCAGCTATTCTTGAAAAAAAACTCCGTGTCCATGTAGTCACTATTATAGAAAATTTCGACTAAGTCAACGCAGGCAAGTGCTTGAGATTTCGGTCGAATCAGTTACAGTGCTGCCATGAATAATCCTTTAGTTTAATAATGCTTAGAACATACGCAGCCTTGATCGAGTATGATGGTTCTCAATTTAAAGGCTGGCAACTACAAAATGATGTCGAAACAGTGCAAGAGGCTGTTGAGGCAGCAATTGGTAAGGTCGCAGATGAGCAAACAAGAGCTCATTGTGCCGGGCGTACAGATACAGGAGTGCATGCAACCGGGCAAGTCATTCATTTTCAGACACATAAGGATCGTGATAGTTATGCTTGGTTGCGTGGTATTAATTCGAATTTGCCTAAAAGTGTTTCCATGCCCTGGATAAAAGAGGTAGATAATGACTTTCACGCTCGCTTTAGTGCCATCAGTCGGCAATATCGGTATATTTATTACTTGCGCCGAATCAGTCCTGCGATTCTGAAGAGCTATGTGACCTGGGAGTATCGAAATCTGGATATTTTCCGTATGCGTAAAGCAGCCCAATATTTGATTGGTAAACAAAATTTCAATGCCTTTCGATCAGTTGCCTGCCAAGCCAAGAGTCCAACCAGGACTATCGAATTTATTGATATTCAACAGCAGCGTGAATTTGTTTATTTTGATATCAAAGCGGATGGGTTTTTACACCATATGGTACGGAATATAGCGGGTGTGCTAGCTGCTATCGGTTGTGATGAGAAGTCAATATTTTGGGCGAATGAAATACTTGAAAGCGAAGATCGTACCCAAGGTGGTGTTACGGCTCCGCCCAACGGGCTCTATCTGACTAAGGTAAACTATCCGGATGAATTTAAACTTCCGGACACAGCAACGTTACCTAGTTTTTGGTAAGTGAGATGACAATGGCTAAAGTTTTTGTTACCCGCAAGTTGCCTGAAAATGTTGAAGCTCGATTAGCAAGGGACTACGATTGCCGTTTTAATCCAGAAGATAAGCTATACAGCGCAGATGAACTGATTGAGCACGCAAAGGGTTGTGATGCAATTTTGTGTTGTCATACAGAACAATTCAACGCTGATGTCATCAATCAATTGCCAGTCAAAGTGAAGGCCATCGCCAATTTTTCAGTCGGTGTCGATCACTGTGATCTGATAGCAGCTAAAGACAAAGGTATTATCGTTACCAATACTCCAGATGTGCTCAGCGATGCAACTGCTGAAATTGCGATTCTTTGTATGTTGGGAGCAGCTCGACGTGGCAGTGAGGGATTGAAAATGGTCAGCGAGCATAATTGGCATGATTGGAATCCAACTTTTATGCTAGGTAAACAAATTACTGGAAAGCGATTTGCAGTGATAGGTATGGGGCGTGTTGGGCAAGTGACCGCGAAGCGAGCCAAAGGCTTTGATATGCAGATCCATTACTATAATCGACGGCGATTAGATTCACAGACTGAGGCTGGAGCGATTTACCATGACTCACTTGATGATTTGCTTGCAGTTGCTGATGTGTTGTCTTTACATTGTCCGGCTACTGCTGAAACTGCAGGTTTGCTTAATGCTAACAGAATAGCTCAATTACCTGATGGTGCTATAGTAGTAAATACTGCTCGCGGTGCGGTTGTCAACGATGATGATTTAACCGCTGCACTAAAATCCAGAAAAGTTTATGCAGCAGGATTAGACGTGTTTAATGGGGAGCCGAGTCATATTCACCCTCAATATAGAAACTTAGATAACGTCTTTTTGTTACCTCATTTAGGCAGCGCAACAATTGAAACTCGTGATGCAATGGGTTTTAGGGCTTTAGATAATCTCGATGCTATTTTTGACGGCCGAGAGCCAAAAGATAGGGTTGCTTGATCTTATTCAGCATCAGGATTTTTAATCGTATCCTGAAACCAAGCATACCAGGCTCCTGCTAGGACTAATAAAACTATGACCCAAAATGGGGGTTTGCCGATGGAGGCCGCTAACCCAATCAAAAAACAACTCAGGATCAGTGTGCCTAAAAACCCAGCAATGGTTTCATTTTTCATGATTTGCCTCCGAATCGACAAATTTATTGAGCCAGTTGGCCGTTCTCAACAATCTGGCATCATCATGCCGTTGACCGACTAATTGTACTCCGATAGGCAAACCTGATTTTCCTTGTAGTAAAGGCAGGTTTACTGCCGGTGTGCCACAAAATGTCCAGGGTGCACAGAAAATTGGGTCACCCGTCGACTCAAGACCTTTTGGCGCTTCACCTATAGCGGAAGGTGTGATTAATGCATCATAAGTCAAGAATAAATCATTGAGAATCAAATTCAGACGTTCACGTTGATGCTTGGCGTTTAAATAATCTTTAACCTTAACTTCTTTTCCACGTTCAATCTGAGCGGTTAGGCTAGAGCTGATTAAATCTTTGCCTCGTTGATATATCGCATCATAATAAGTCGCGATCTCAGCTTCATTAATCAAATCCAATTGAGCGCAAACCTGATCGAAGTCACCAGATAAATCTATGACGTCTGCTTGGTCTCCCAATAACTCAATGATCTGTTCCAATCCAGCCTGAGTGTCGCTATTGGCTTTAGGCCAGGCTGCTGTTTTAACAAGCGCAAATTTAGGTGTTATTGGAGGCTCTTGAATACAAGTATTTAACAGTGCAGGAGTAATTGTGGTTTGAGCTGTGGCTGGATCTTGTGGATGAGAACCGATCAAAACCTCGCTAAGTAAAGCAGTATCTTCAACACTGCGAGCATAAACGCCTACTTGGTCTAAAAATGGAGATTGTTGCAAAATACCTTGGCGTGGAATTAAACCATAAGTAGGCTTAAGCCCAACTACTCCACAAAACGAAGCCGGTCTAATCATCGAGCCTTTAGTTTGTGTTCCAAGTGCTCCTGGGACCATATAGGATGCAACACCGGCAGCACTACCGCTGGAAGATCCTCCTGGCGTATGATCAGTGTTATGTGGATTGCGTGTCTTTCCGGGCGTAAACGTGGCTAATTCGGCAGTAACCGTTTTACCCATGATTACAGCGCCTTGTCGTTTCAACTGGGAGGCAACAAACGAATCTTGTTTGGCAATATTTCCCTTGAATAAATCACAGCCGTGTTCTGTTGGTAGACTGGCGCTGTCAATAATGTCCTTAAGCGCAATTGGCACACCATGTAGTCGCCCGCTAGTTTTGCCTTTACGTCGATCATTATCAAACCGTCGGGCCTGTTTTAGTGCATATTCAGGGTCAAGATAAGCCCAGGCCTTAATTTCTGGGTCGAATTGATCAATGCGATCCAGACAATCCTGAACCAATTGTTCAGAACTAGCTTCCCCTTTGTTGAGTACTGAAACAGCCTGGTTGATACCCAATGAATGCAAAGTCATACTAGTAACCGGGAAGCTCACCAAAGAAATAATCCGGCAACCACAGTGCTACTTCTGGGTATACATAGATAATGACCATGGTAAAAATCACGATAGCTAGATAAGGCATAATGCCACGGAAAATATCGATAAGTTGAATATATGGCGGTGCTACGCCTTTAAGATAATAGGCAGACATCGCCATCGGTGGAGTTAAAAATGACGTTTGCAGGTTCAATGCAATCAACATGGCAAACATATAAGGATTAACACCAAAAGTGTCCAGCATAGGCAAAAAGATCGGCACAAAAATGATCAAAATTTCAGTCCATTCAAGCGGCCAGCCAAGCAGGAAAATAATCACTTGAGCGAGGATTAAAAAGCCCACCGTCCCTAAACTTAAACTCAAAATCCAATGCTCAATTAAAGCATGACCTCCCAGATATGAAAATACTGATGCAAACGTCCAGGAACCGACGAATAACCAGCAAACCATTGCTGAAGTTTTGGCGGTTAAATAAACAGACTCTTTAAATCTCTCCCAGGTGAGCGAACGATAGATTAAAGCGAGCAATAAGCCACCCATGGCACCAACACCAGCAGCTTCAGCCGGAGTAGCTAATCCAAATAAAATACAACCTAGAACTGACAGAATCAGTAATGCCAATGGAATAACCGAGGTTAAAACCTGCAAAATAATCATACCGGCAGGAGGCACATCTTCCTCTTTGGGTTTAGGTGCCAACGAGGGATTTAATGTGGCTCGGATAATGACATATAGCATATAAAACCCAGCCAATAACAAGCCAGGAAACATGGCTGCCGCATACAATCGCAACGGCGAAAGTTCTGCGATAGCAGCATAGACGATTAACATAATACTGGGCGGGATCAATATTCCCAGGCAGCCACCTGCACAAATTACTCCGGACGCGAAACGTTGGTCGTAACCTGCTTTGAGCATGGCTGGAAATGCCAACATGCCCATCAATGTAACCACTGCGCCAATAATTCCAGTGGCGGTGGCGAAAATTGCACAAGTCGCTAACGCGGCAACGGCCATTGAGCCAGGCAAATGACGGGCGGCAAGTTGTAATGAAAAAAACAGACGATTCACTATATTGGCACGTTCAACGATATAGCCCATAAATAAAAACAGTGGAATAGCCACCAGTACATCGTTAGACATCACCGAGAAAGTATTTTGTACCGTTAGATCAAAAATACGATTGTCAAAAACCGTATCCATACGCAGCGGATCGTAATAGGCGTAATAACCGAATGCCAAGCCCATCGCCAACAATGTAAAAGCAATCGGAAAACCCAACAAGACCATAAAAATAAACAGGCCTAGCATTAAGATGGCAACTTGTGGATCAGTCATTTACCTGTGTCTGCTTATCTTCTTGTTGATGCATTAATGCTGTTTCAGTTTCCTCGACATCATGTATACGTGGTGGCCACTTGCCATCGCGAATACACATAATGCAGCGAATTGATTCGGCTAAGCCTTGCAGGAAAATTAGAAATCCAGCGATCGGAATTAAAGTCTTGAAAAAATAAATCTGGATGCGTGCCGGACTGCTCCAGCTTACCTCCTTGTAAAACCAGGAGTCTTTAGCGAATCCGTAACCATACCAGGTAAGCGCAAACACAGCAGGTAACAAGAACAGAATATAAAGTGCCAGATCAACCGAGGCTTGTGTTCGTGGTGACATCAATCGATACAACACATCACCGCGTACATGAGCATCTTGTGCCAGTGCATAAGCACCGGCCATGACAAATAAGGAGCCATACATTTGTACACTCATGTCAAAAGCCCAAACGGTGGGAGCGTTTAATACATAACGTACAAATACTTCATAACAAGTAGCAAAAGTCAGCACCACCACACACCAAGCAAAAGCCTTGCCCACCCAGACGCTGAGTGAATCAACAAAGTGTAGAAATTTATTCATGTTTGCTTAGGACAAACCCTTGGTGTCTGGTTTTGATTATACGTGTGTTTCAAACAAACAAAACCGGAGATCCACTCGAACCTCCGGTTATTAGTTAGTTAATTTAGAGGCTGCCGAAGTAGTGTTCGTATGCACCTTTATAATTTGGTGCATTTAATAATTCATAACGAACTACACGTTTAGCCCAGGCTTTTTGTGATTCAAGCACTTTAGCAAAGAAGGGATCTTCTCCCGCAATGCGATCAGCAACTATATCCCAAGCCGCAAGTTGGGCATCCATCACTGCATCTGGAGTACGGTGAACATTGACACCAAACTCTTCCTCAAGCGCAATCAGGTCGTTGGAGTAACGGTCTTGATATTTCCAGGACATATCAGTTGAGGCTGCTTCAGAAGCATACTCAAGTATGGCTTTGTGCTCGTCAGCCAATTTATTGAATAGACTTTTGTTGAAAATAATTTCAAACGCTTCCTGACTTTGATGGAAACTAGCCAGATGATAATCCTTGGACACATCCTGCATACCAAAGTCTTTATCCGAGGTTGGATTATTAAATTCAGCAGCATCGATCAAACCGCTTTTCATTGCGGGCTGAATTTCACCGCCGGGGAGTTGTACTACCGACATCCCCATTTCCTGCAATACATCTGCAGCTAAACCAACAGTACGATACTTAAGGCCTTCCATTTGACTGGCATCGGTAATTTGTTCTTTAAACCAACCCAGAGGTTGCGCCGGCATGGGGCTATTAAAAAAGCCGACAATGTCGAGTTTTAATGCATCCATCAGTTCATAGTAGAGTTCTTCACCACCGCCATATTTAATCCAACCGAGAAGTTGATTAGCATTCCAGCCGAAGCAGGGGCCGGTACCAAATAATGAGGCAGTAGGGCTTTTGGAATACCAATAGGCTGTGACCAGGTGAGCGCCATCAAGCACGCCCTTGTGCACAGCAGTTTGCATTTCAGCAGTTTTCACAACCGAATTGACCGCTAATAAATCTATGGTTAACGATCCGCCGGACATTTCGTTAACTTTGTTAACGTAATCTTGGGCAAATTCCAGGAATATTCCACCGCCCCAGGCAGCCTGAACTTTTAAAACAGTTTGTGCTTTGCCCACATAAGGAACGGCAGCCACTGCTGCAGCTGTTCCGACAGCACCTGTTTTAAGAAAATTACGACGTGAAGAATCAGGAGTTTGTGTATCAGACATAATTAAAGTCTCCTCTGTGTTTTTTTCGTGAAATCTGAATTGGGTTCAGACAGTAAAATAGCTTGAAAATAGTACAACTTATTTGAATCATATGCAAATGACGAAGTTTTAATAAACCTCTGATAATAAAAGAATAATTATTTTTTCCATGTTAAATGTAACATTTGCACCAAGTTAAACTTCTTTAGCTTTGTTGTGTATGCCATTAAATTTAATTAATATAGCTAGCCTTGAGTGATAAATGACTCTCATCAATCTTAAATTACTGCCTAAAACGATCTAAACGGGAGAAAGTCATGTCTGAAAGTGGAACCAAACTAAGTTCAAGCAAAAGTATTGCTGATGATGCAGTTGAAAAATATGGAACTTCACGGAGAACGACAAGTCAGCAAGAGGAATCAGTTAGTGAGCAAAAATTCGCTAACATCAAGGAGAATATTTTTCATAAGATTATCATGCAATCAGATGCCTCTCCTGAACAAAAGCAAGCGGAAATTGCCAAAACCTTGGCTTATGATGAGACATTAAGTAAAGAGGATAATCAGGAAAAATTAGCTGCTTTTGAGATTTTCAAAGAATTTTTAATGACCTACCGTAAGGAAATGTCTAAAAAAATTATTGAATTGTCAGATACCGAAACCTTTGGTGAGTTACAAAGTGTTTTTGAAGACATGAATACAGCTTTATTAGATTTTGAAACTCAAATTAATCCGCTAGTTGAGATTATTGATGCAGTAAATCGGCTCAATATGGCTAGTGATGGTGCAATTTTTGACGTATTCAAAGAAATTCAAGACGATAAAGTAGAAGAACAAAGAATTGCCAAATTACGTGATGAACAAAATCAGCAACTGGATCAATTTCAAAACCGTATCAAAACTTTAAATAGTGATATTGTTGCTTTAGAAGCAAATAAGCCCTGGTATTTATTTGGCGGTATAAGTGCTCAGAGTAAGCAGGATATAGCTCGCAAGAAGCATGAATTGGAGGATATTGAGAATTCACTGGGCAAACTACAAAGCGAGATCGAATCGACAGTGGTGAACCGTGAATCCCAATTTGCTGAGTTTGCTCAAGAAAAACTAAAGCTGCGAGAATTGCTGGATTTAAGTTCCGATGAACACAAAGGACGACAAGAAGCGTTAGTGAAGTCGGCTTTGAATTATGTGAATACCACTGAGCATCGCTCGGCCAGCGTATTATCTCATATGGAAAGTGTTAAAGATCAAATTTCAAATGTCGATGATCTTAATGGCAAACTGCAAAAAGTGTTTGCGGTGGTGAATGAGGCTATTAAAGATGCCGAGGGTACAAATGAACAATTGTCAGATAAGTTTAAGCATATCGAAGAAACTGAAAGTCAGGTTGCAAGGGTAGTTCGGGAAGAAAACCTCGAAGCTGTCAACGAACATGTTGAGATATTAACTTCAGCCAAGCTGGATTCGCTGGAAACGCTAGGTGAATTATCAAAAGAGTCACGTGATATTCGCTCCATGAAAGACACGAATCGCCAGCAAATTGAAAGTACCCGCAAAATTCATTCCAGCGGCACAGCCGGAATTGCCAGTCGCTTGAGTACAGTTTTGACAGCAGTGAATGCAGCAGCTTTGAATGAGTCTAAAACCGCGATTAAAAATACGCTCAGTAACATGAACGAAATGACGGGAGAAATTGCCGGAATGGAAGCCATTAAGAACGCTACCAATTTGCATATTCAAAATGATGAGTTAACCAAAGCGATTGAGCAGTTAAACAGTATCAAAGAAGTGAGTGATAAGGCCACTGACATTACTCGGGCAGCGTTACAAGATCAAAAAACCTTGCAGATGGAAATTGAGCAGGCTGCGGCAAAATTAGCCCAATCAGTGCAGGATGCCAAAAGTGTAACTGCTGATGTGATGCAGGACGATTCAGATACACCTCAACCGGAATCAGAGCAACAAGACTCGGGCAAGGAAAAATCTTCTTTATCGGATTTTAATATCTAACACGACAATAAAAAACTGACTGGTTTATTTAAACATCAATAACATAGCGTTCATCAAGACATGACAATCGTTAGCGATTACCTCATCCGTGGACTAGATTATTTAAGCAGGCATGCAGGCTTTCAGTTAGTTGGTCGCGCTGAGGATCTGCAGCGTATGACTAAGGTATTGATGCGTAAGCATGCTAACAGCATATTACTCATCGGACCCGGAGGGGTAGGTTGTTCAGCATTGTGCCAGGGCTTGCAACTAAGGAAAAAGGAGGTTGATGCTCCATTCGACATCGTCAGTAAGCGTTTCTACTGGTTGGATACCGATGGCCTGTTTGCTTCTGGAGATCCTAATCGAATTAATCAATCGTTTGAAAAGTCTTTGCGAAGGTTGTCTTACACGCCCGAAACGGTACTCATTATCGATGATATGCGTGATTTTATAGACGCCTGTCGAAATAACGGTTGTAGCAACTTGATAAATGGATTGATGCGCGAAATCAAAAGCCGCAAATTTCAAGTGATTTTGGAGACTCGCGACGGTGATCTGGAACCTGTGCTGAAGTGTCATTCTGATATGCACGAGTTATTCACACTGCTGGATATCCATGAGCCGGACGAACACTCACTAGTTGAAATTATCAAAACTACAACTAAAAACCGACTGGAAAAACACCATCGTATAAAGGCATCAGATCAATCCATCGAGACTGCAATAACATTAACAAATAAATATCGTGTGCGTGATTTTGGTTTGAGCCGGGCACAACCAGAGCGTTCGCTTACATTACTGGATCGCTCTCTGACCAGTTACCGCTTGCAAGCGCATGCCCAGGACCCAAGGCTATATAAATTAGAACAAAAAAAAATTGAACTTCTCGGCCAGTCCGCTGAGTCAGAACAACTAAATTTACTGGAGCAACAGATTCGGGATATTCAACTAGCCTGGGATAATCGACAACAGAAAATCAAATCGGTGTTTAAGGAAATTGCTGCAGCTGAACAAAAAATCAGAGAACTCGAAGATGAAAAGGAAAACCAAATCAGGCTTGAACAAGAGCGGGCCCAACGTGTTCTGAAGGAAGAATCAGTTATTACAACTCAACAGGAAACTTCTCTGGCCGAATTATCGAGCTATATGGAACAGGGAAACCTTGGCTCAGCCGAAGTCAATGAACTCAATCAGAAAATTGTCCGCTATCAACAATTAGTCAGTGCTTCTAAAACTGAGTTTGAAACTTTAACCGGTGAAATCAATGACGGGCTTGAATTGACCAAAGAGTCCGTCTTAAATGAATTTAGCGCAATTTCGGGTGTTCCCGTTAGTAAACTGACTCAGGATGAAAAAGCAAAGCTGGCTAACCTGGAAATCAATCTCGGTAATCGAGTATTTGGACAGCAAGTGGCAGTGAAAAAATTGACCGATGAAGTGTTAATTTCCAGAGCCGGATTGCAATCTGATGATAAACCTCAAGGTGCATTTTTATATATGGGTCCGTCCGGAGTAGGTAAAACAGAGTTGGCGAAAGCACTGGCGGCAGAATTGCTGGATGATGAAAAAGCTCTGTTGCGTTTTGACATGTCCGAATATCAGGAAAAACATGCCCTGGCTAAGTTAATTGGCGCTCCCCCTGGTTATGAAGGCTATGAGGCGGGAGGTATTTTGACCAATGAAATGCGGCGCAATCCCCGGCGAATCGTATTATTGGATGAAATCGAGAAAGCTCACCCTGATATCTTCTTGATTTTATTGCAGGTTTTGGACGATGCAAGGCTGACAGATAACCGGGGGCTGACGGTTTCTTTTAGTGAGTCCATTATTCTGATGACAACCAATATAGGCAAAGATCATTTTATTTCTGAACCCGATTTTGATGTGGCTCAAAATCTGGCACTGGCCGAATTAGACCAACAACTTCCACCAGAATTGTTGAATCGTTTTAATGGCAGGCAGAATATTATTTGTTTTAAACCTTTGGCTCTGGATGTTATTGAACGTATTGCACATAGAGAAATAAATAAATTAAAACAAATGATTGAATCAAACCGTGCTGGCCTGGATATTACGATTCAGGATCAAGTATTACAGGCTATGTGTAAAGACCATTATCAACCGATTCATGGTGCGCGGGGTATAACCGGCTACATTCAATCGATGATAAAGCCAGCCATAGCCAAGACCTTGCTTTTTGAAGAGGGAGTAGCAGGTATCATGCAGATTGATTATAAAACGGAAACTAGACAAATCACGGTTCATCCTCCCAGCTGATTGAAAAAGGTTTATGGTCAATAAAAAACAATCTGAAGGTGAGGACATTCTTGAGCGGGTCAAGCAATTACGTGAAAAAACGCAAACCGGCGAGAATAAAAAAACCGTTCCAAACAAAATACCATTAATCAGCCCATTTTTAGGTTTTATCAAAACCTTACTTTCTCCGGTTTGGAAACCATTGGCCTTCATTTTCAACCATTTCAAGTCTTTAATTAGTTGGATGGCCTATGGGCAGGATAAACAGGGTAGTAAACGGTTTTCCTCCAAACGATTCATTACTCGAGGGATGCTGGTTGCGTTAGGGTTCTTACTAGTTCATGTGGTTTTTAGCGCGCTTTATTTTTATGGCACTCAATTTGAAGAGTTGGTTTATACAACGGGCAAGCAGGAAATTATTAATGGAGAGGAATATCAGTTCACAGGTTGCACCTCGTTGCCATGCAGTACCATCGCTGACAATGGCAAATATTACAAAATCACCAGTAGCCTGTATTTTCCATATCTGATTTATCCTGAAGAAAATGTCTACGCTAATATTCCATTGCAGGATGGTGCCTGTCATGTAAAAGGTTATGGCATTTATTTTAGGCGGGCACGGTTCTTTATTAAGCGCTTTCAATGGTGGCAAAAGGCTTATTCAGTGCAATGTAGGCCTTATACTGAAGAAGAAAAAAATAGAGCAATTAATTCTGGCGTGATTAATACAAATATTGAAAATTGACTTTTCTTAAGCTTAACGGAATCTAAAGCCGTTTAGTTGTCTGTGCTAGACTTTGAATTATATTAATGGCGAAGTATTGATAGAGTTATCCAAGTTAGTCACCTATGCGTACGCGAATAAAAATTTGTGCCATGACCAGGCCCCAGGATGCTGAAATTGCTGCTGATTGTGGGGCCGATGCAATTGGGATGATTTTTTATCCTAAAAGTCCTCGTTGTGTTGACTTAAATCAGGCTAAGCAAATAGCTCAAAGTGTTCAGCCATTTGTGACAATAGTGGCGGTTGTGGTCAATCCTGATGATGGTTTTATTAATAAAATCAAAGCTATAAGTGCGATTGATAGAATTCAATACCATGGTGACGAAAAGCCAGAGGATTGTGAGAAGTTTGGTGTTCCTTATTACAAAGTCTTACGGGTTAATTCGCAAACAGACATTGACAATATGGCTAGTCGGTATAATTCCGCTTCTGCGGTGATGTTAGATACTTATGTTAAAAACATTCCCGGAGGCACTGGAAAAGCTTTCGATTGGTCGATTCTCAAGAATATAAATATCCAAAAGCCTTTAATTCTTGCCGGGGGTTTAACTCCCGAGAATATTTATCAAGCGGTTTTGACAGTTAAACCGTATGCAGTCGATATAGCTAGTGGTACAGAAATAAAACCGGGGATTAAGGATGCAGTTAAGATAAAGGAGACTATAATAGCGGTTCGAGAAGCTGATCAGGTTTTAAGTAAAGCGAAGTAAATGAACTGGTTTGAAAAATTAATTCCACCCAAAATAAAGTCCGGTGCTGCTAAGAAAGGAGTGCCGCAAGGTGTTTGGAGCAAATGTGAAAAATGTGATGCGGTGCTTTATAACGCTGAACTTGAGCGTAATCAGAAGGTTTGCCCGCGTTGTGGTCATCATATGCGCATTGGTGCCAGAACCCGTTTAAATTGGTTACTTGATGAAGATTCCTTTGTAGAGATCGCTGACGAAATCAAGCCAGTTGATACGTATAAGTTCAGAGATAGCAAAAAATACAAAGACAGGCTTAACGAAGCGCAAAAGAAAACCAACGAGTCCGATGCATTAATAGTGACTAGAGGCACCATCAAAGGTCAGCCGGTGGTTGTGGCCGCTTTTGAATTCGAATTCATGGGTGGCTCTATGGGTTCAGTGGTTGGTGATAAGTTTGTCAGAGGAGCTCAGACGGCAATTGAAGCTGGTGTTCCATATATATGCTTTTCAGCCAGTGGTGGCGCGCGCATGCAGGAAGCGCTGTTTTCGTTGATGCAAATGGCGAAGACATCTGCGGTTTTGGCGCAAATGGAAGAGAAAAAAGTGCCATTTATATCTGTCTTAACTGATCCGACCATGGGCGGGGTTTCGGCATCTTTAGCGATGTTGGGCGATATTATTATTGCCGAACCTAATGCACTGGTTGGATTTGCCGGCCCCAGAGTCATTGAACAAACTGTACGCGAGAAATTACCTGAAGGATTTCAACGCTCTGAATTCTTACTTGAGCATGGCGCTATCGATATGATAGTTGATCGTCGTGATATGGCGGCCACCTTGAATCGTCTATTGTTAATGATGTTAGGAACAGAAGTTAGCGAAGGGGAATTTATTCCAGCTGGTGAAGCTGGACCGACTGCCACTTCTGAAAACAAAGACCCAGAAAACATAAGTGACAAATAGCCAGCCGCGTTCTCTAACGCAATGGATGGACTATGCACAAACTGTGCATTTTCGTTCTATCGATATGACCCTGGAACGAGTCAGGCAAGTTTATCAGCGATTAAATCCAGACTTAGATAACAGCACGATTATTATTGTTGGCGGTACCAACGGTAAGGGTTCTTCAGTGGCCCTGCTTGAATCGATTTATCAACAGGCAGGCTATTCGACTGCGGCATTTACTTCGCCTCATTTAGTTAGATTTAATGAACGTTATCGGTACAACGGTGAAAACCTTAACGATCGAACTTTGATTGTTTCGTTTGAGAAGATCGAACAACTGCGTGAAGATATTCCATTAACCTATTTTGAGTTTGCTACCTTAGTAGCGATCGATAGTCTTTCAAACAGACAACCTGATGTATTAATCATGGAAACAGGCATGGGAGGGCGCTTAGATTCGGTTAATATTTTGGAGCCAGATTGCGTTTTATTGACTCACATTGCATTGGATCATACTCAGTGGCTGGGAGAGACACGTGAAGAAATTGGCTTCGAGAAAGCGGGCTTATTTCGGGCTGATAAACCTGCTATCTGTGGAGATTTATCTCCGCCAAAGACATTACTTAAACAAGCCGATGATGTCGGTGCTGACTTAAAGCTGATTAAACGCGATTATGATTATTCCTCAGCTAAAAGCAGTTGGGGTTGGCATGGCTACAGTGGCAAATACCTGGAATTATCCCAACTACCAATGCCTTCAATAAAGGGCCAAGGGCAAATCAAAAACGCAGCGGGTGTGTTAATGGCTGTGCATTGTCTGAATAATAACTTGCCTGTCGGTGAACAAGCTGCTCGCCAGGGATTAACTAGCGCTGTGATACAAGGGCGCCTGCAACAGCTTGACTATCAACAACGTTTAGTCATTTTGGATGTGGCTCATAATGCTGATGCTGTCAGTGTTTTGAATGAATTTCTCAGTCAAAATCCTACTCAGGGTCTGACTTTGGCTGTGTTCGGTATGTTGGAGGATAAAGACATTCAGCAGGTGATCAGCCTGATTTGTTCTAATATAGATTGCTGGGAATTAGCTACTCTGAATGAACCAAGAGGTACAGATGCCGAACAGTTAAGTGCTGAGTTGCTTCAAGTTAATGCCGACGTGAAGTATAATTGTCACACCTCACCGGTAGCAGCATTTGAAGCAGCAATAGCAACAGCACAGGCTAATGATCGGGTTGTGGTATTTGGGTCATTTCATACTGTGGGAGATATATTGACGCACTTACAAGGGTGAACTAAAAACATGGCAAAACAAAAATCTGAGCAAGACTTTAATATTCGACACCGTTTAGTGGGGGCGTGTGTACTGTTGGCATTAGGAGTGGTCTTTATTCCTATGATTTTGCAGGGTAAAGGACCCGGCGTAGGAAATTCAGACAATTTGACCGAAGAGGTTCAAGAATGGATTGTCGGCACGGAAGAGGCGGAAACCTATATTTCCAGAGTGGTTCCCGTGGGTGAAGGTGCTGAACAGCAGGTACAGCCTGTTATCATTGACGAAAACGCAACACCCCAATTGCAGGTTATAGAAGAAACTGTTTCGTCTTTTGAGCAACCTGAAGCAGTAGAAACACAAGATCAAATTCAAACAATTAAAGAAGTTGCTGCGATTGAGTCTGCACCTGAACCTGTGCAAGAAACTGTCGAACAACCGAAGGTAGAAACTGAGCAGTTAGCTGGAATTAAAGCTGAAAATGTTACACGAGGATGGGTGGTGCAAGTTGGCACGTTTTCTAAACCGGAAAATGCGCAAAATCTGATCACCAAATTAAATCAAAATGGATTCGATTCGAGATACGAGGTCGTTGATACAGATGCAGGACAAGCAACTCGTGTTTGGGTCGGTCCCTATGAAAAAAGGGTGACAGCTGCGCGCGCACTAGAACTGGTTAAAGAAAATACAGGTGTCAAAGGGTTTTTAAAATCTTATCCTTAACCTAAGGGGTTTTACATGTCAGTGCTCGATATTGCAATACTGCTAATAGTCGGCATTTCTTTTCTCATTGGCCTGGTTAGAGGGTTTGTCCGGGAAAGTTTATCGTTAGTGACCTGGGGGGTGGCACTTTGGGCAGCATTTACTTTCGCCAATCGTTTTACCCAGCATTTTGAGCGATTTCTTAATGATCCCACTTTACAGTTAATTGCTTCCTTTATTGCGGTATTAGTGGCTACATTGGTACTGTTATCCTTATTAGGTTATATGTTATCGTCACTATTTGAATCGACTGGGTTGACGGGTATAGATCGGTCTTTAGGCGGTGTATTCGGTTTGCTAAGGGGGGCGATTATTATAGCGGTGTTAGTGCTTTTAGCCGGATTTACAGGTTTTCCTAACGAGCCATGGTGGCAGGAATCTATTTTGGTTGAGCATTTCAAACCCTTGGCCAAGTTTATTCACGGGCTTATTCCGGATAATTTATCCGACTATTTAAATAAGTCCTGACACAAGAGGTTTTATGATATGTGTGGAATAGTTGGTTTGATTGATAGCGGTAAGTCCGGTGTCTGTCAGCAACTTTATCAAGGTCTGACTGTGGTTCAGCATCGTGGTCAGGATTCAGCCGGTATGATGACCAGTGACGGTGAGCGTGTCTATTTACGCAAAGACAACGGTCTGGTTAATGATGTATTTCGTAACCGTCATATGGTGCAATTACAGGGACATATGGGAATTGCCCATGCACGATACCCAACTGCCGGTTGTGATTCCCGGCATGAGGCCCAACCTTTTTTCGTGAATACCCCTTTTGGAATCTCTATTGTACATAATGGCAATTTGACCAACACAGCACATTTACGTAAATCACTGTTTAAGCACAATTTACGCCAGATCAATACCACTTCTGATTCAGAGGTTTTGTTGAATGTATTTGCCTATGAACTACAAAAAGTGGTTGGTGATGAATATGAGTTAAAGCCTCATCATGTGTTTAAAACTGTTGAGGGAGTGCATGAACATTGTCGTGGTGCCTATGCAGTAGTTATTATGATCGTCGGGTTTGGGTTGGTAGCCTTTCGTGATCCGCACGGCATCAGGCCGTTGGTTTATGGTCAAAAATCCGATCACCAGGGCAAAATGAGTTATATGGTTGCTTCTGAAAGTGTGGCATTAGACATGGCCGATTTCAAACTGATTCGCGATATCCATCCTGGAGAGGCGATGATCTTTCAGGACGACGGTAAATTTCATTCGCGTCAATGTGCTGAGAGTGAAAAGCATTCTCCCTGCATTTTTGAATATGTTTATTTTGCTAGACCTGATTCAGTCATGGACGGGATTTCAGTATTTCGTGCACGCCAGCGTATGGGCGAAAAACTAGCCGAAAAAATCAAACGTGAATGGCCGGATCATGATATCGATGTGGTTATTCCAATTCCTGATTCATCGCGTACATCAGCTCTGGAAACGGCCTATATGCTGAATATTAAATATCGAGAAGGTTTTGTCAAAAACCGTTATGTTGGCCGAACATTCATTATGCCAGGCCAGTCTCAACGCAAAAAATCGGTTAAACAAAAGCTCAATGCCATTGCCAGTGAATTCGATGGTAAGAATGTGTTGTTGGTTGATGATTCGATTGTGCGTGGCACAACGTCTATGCAGATTATTCAAATGGCCAGAGAAGCAGGGGCGCGTAAAGTTTATTTCGCTTCCGCAGCTCCGCCAGTACGCCACCCTAATGTATATGGTATTGATATGCCGGTTTCGGATGAACTCGTGGCTTACAATCGTAATGATCAGGATGTGGCCAACGAAATTGGGGCTGATCGGATTATTTACCAGGATTTGCAGGATTTAATCGATGCTTGCCACGAGGAGAACCCGGCCATCACTGAATTTGATACCTCATGCTTTAGTGGTGAATATGTGACCGGAAATATCAATGAGGAATATCTCCAATCCATAGAAGCTCTGCGTAAAGATTCCAACAAAGTGCAACAGTCGCAAAGTATTCTTGATTTGGCTGATCTAACAGGTTATATGTAATCAAAACTATTGCGCATAGCGATTTCATCGTTAAAAATTCGCTCTAAATGCTCATTTATTAGTATAAACTGCGCTTTATTCGCTCACTTTTGCCTTGAACTCAATTATGCTCATTGCGTTTTGATAGTTAACTATTATACAAAGGTCGCTAATGCCACGAAAGAAAATCACCGATTGGTCAGGATACGAGGATGAAACCCGTGCGATTCGTGCTGGTCACAATCGTGGCCTGGAAAACGAACATTCTGAAGCTATATTCGCCACCTCCAGCTTTATTTTTGAAGATGCAGAGGTGGCAGCAGCGAAGTTTGAACCTGATAGCAAAGGAAACGTTTATAGCCGTTTTACGAATCCCACAGTCAGAACGTTCCAAGACCGCCTAGCTTCACTAGATGGGGGGGAAGCTTGTGTTGCCACGGCTTCTGGTATGTCGGCCATTCTGCTGGCGTGTATGGGTTTGTTGAATGCCGGTGATCATGTGGTGTGTTCACGCAGTGTGTTTGGTTCGATATCGATTTTCTTTTCAAAAATAATGACCCGGTTTGGTATTGAGTGTGATTTCGTTTCGCCCTTGGAGCTTGAACAATGGCAGCAAGCAATTAAGCCTAATACCCGGATGTTTTTTGCCGAAACACCGTCTAATCCACTGCAAGAGTTGATCGATATTCAAGAATTATCTGAACTTGCGCATAAAAATAATTCAGTCTTGGTGGTAGACAACGGTTTTTGTACCCCTGTACTACAAAAACCGCTTTCTTTGGGAGCGGATATTGTAGTCTATACGGCAACCAAATATATCGATGGTCAGGGTCGTTGTGTCGGTGGTGCTGTAGTCGGCGATCAAAAACGAGTCGGTGATGATATGTTTTCCATCATGCGCACCGTCGGGCCAACAATGAGTCCGTTTAATGCATGGGTATTTTTGAAAGGGCTTGAGACTTTGTCTTTGCGTATGAATGCTATTTCTCAGCGTGCTTTAGAACTAGCGCAATGGCTTGAATCAAGAGGCGAGGTTGAGAAAGTATTTCATACTGGCCTTGATTCACATCCACAACGGCAGTTAGCACTAAAGCAACAAAAGGCTGGGGGAGGTATTGTTTCATTTCGTTTAAAAGGTGATCAACAACAAGCCTGGCAATTTATTGACAATACTGAGTTAATGTCTCTGAGCGCTAATCTAGGTGACGTGCGAACGATAATTACACATCCTGCTACCACGACTCATGGTCGCTTGACTCAAGCCGAGCGTGATGAATCAGGCATTAGCGATAATTTGATTCGAATCGCTGTTGGTCTTGAAGATTTGTCTGATTTAAAATCTGATATAGAAAAAGGCTTCGACGCGATATAGCTTCAGCCAGGATTAATGGCAAAATGATAAATTGCTGACTCATGTAATTTATTAAAAATGAATTCTAATAGATTGAATATAAAGCAGGTAATTTATCGCTTACTGTTGGGTGCAGGTGTTTCTTTCAGCATGTTGGCTGTATTGCTTTATGTGTTTTCCAATACTGGCCAAGAAATTAATCTCTCCAAGCTGGTTGATTTAATTCGCAATGTCAGCTTGCTTGGCCTGTTGTGGTATTTAACTACCCAATTGATCGGAGTATGGCTGCGAAGTGTGCGCTATCAAGCGCTGTTAATAGCGGCCGGTGATCAAACCAAACCGGGGCTTAGTGATTTATTTCCAGTGACGTTAGTGCGCAACATGACGGTTGATTTGTTGCCTGCCAGAGTCGGTGAGCTGGTTTTTGTTGGTTTACTCAAAAGAACCAACAACACTCATGTTAGTCATTCCTTGAGTTCGCTGGTGTTTGCAACCCTTTTTGATATTGCAGTTATTCTACCCGTGGTGCTGATATTGGCATTGTTCATTCTGACTGAACGCCAAATGCAACTGACATTGGCTGGCGGAGCGGTCATATTGATTATTGCCTTAGTCATTATTTACTTCGCCATGAAAATCCTGGGGCCATGGATCACACGTTGGATTACAGGTTTTGCTGTTAACCATCCAAATAAATTGGTACAAAAATTCGCACAGTTTGTTAACGAGTTTAATCAAGCTGTACAAACTACAATTGCAGGCCAACAGTTCAACAAAGTAGTGTGGTTGACCATTGGCCTGCGGATCACAAAGTATCTAGGACTGTGCTTACTTTTCCTGGGGGTAGTGCGTTCAAGTTTTCCACAATTGGCTGAATTATCTATCGGTCAATTAGTTTCAATTTTAATCGCAGGTGAAACCGCAGCCAGTTTGCCAGTACCGACATTTTTAAGTCTGGGTAGTTATGAGGCCGGTGCGGCTGGCATCTTGAGTCTTTATGGTGTGGCGTTAGGTAGTGCTGTGCTTATTATGCTAGCGGTGCATTTATGCAGCCAGATTATTGATTACACATTAGGTTTACTTGGGGTGGCTTGGTTATTATTTAAACCATTGTTTTCTAAAACTCCTACTAAGCGTCCTGTTCAAGCCCAATCTAAGCTCGCTACAATTTTGACCAGTATTGTTGTGGTCATAGGTTTGGTGGCAGTTTTTTATGGTTTTCAAGCAACTCGCAAAGCTTGGTCAATCAATGCGCCACCAGCAGGAAAAATAATTGAGACTGCAAATAACTCTGAACCGATTAGCGGTTGGAATAGTGGACCAGGTTTCATCGTCTGGAGCTCTAACCGCAATGGCAATCACGATATTTATTATATGAGTTTGCCGAATCGAGAGATTACTCAAGTCACTGATCACCCACATACAGAAAATTACCCCAAAATTTCACCAGATGGCAGTCAGATTGTCTTCCAGCGCGCCCGTAAAACCTGGCAGTCGTTCCGCGATCCATCTCCCTGGGATATCGTTCTCAAAGACCTAAAGACTGGAGCGGAGAGAGTGCTGACAGAATCAGCCAGTGAAGCTAACTGGGCGCCAGACGGTAAAAAGGTGAGTTTTCGCCGAGATAATTCCAATGTGTTTACTGTGAATGTAGAAACTGGCGAAGAACAAAAAATTTATGATAGTGCTGGATTGGAGTTGCCGGAGCATGCAGGTTTACAAACACCGATGCTTAACTCAAAAGGTGAACTGGCGGTAACTGTCCGTGGCCCACTGCGTATGACCGCTGTATATAAAATCAACAATCCTATTCATATCGGCCAGGGTTGTCAGGTGACCTGGAGTCCAGATGAAAAATTTGTTTATTACATTGACCACGGCGGCAAAGGACAGAATTTGTTCAAGCGCTATGACTTTGTAGAGGGCAAAAATAAAGTCTGGGTTGATATGCCAGGGGAATACAGTCATGAGTATTTCCCTAAGCTAACTCAAGATGGAAAATGGTTAGTTTTTGCAGCAAGTACCGGTGGCCATGAGCACGATACCGCGGATTACGAGTTGTTTATGTGGAAAGTTGATACCGATCCCGCCACCGCTGTGCGCTTAACTTATCACTCTGGTAACGATAGTTGGCCTGATATATTTGTTTATCAGTAATCAGGCGAATTCGTCATCTCCAAGCTGCTCAGGTCACTGCTTGTCGAGGGATTTCTGGCATTTCTTAGGCCCTAGTTAATTCAATAAGTAGTGAACTTGTTAAGATGTGTGTTAAACGGCTTGTACTTCGATCCACGCATAGCAGCAATGAGAAGCTAGGGATAGTTACACAGGTTCTACTTAACGTACTTTTAGAAAAGAGAAGATGGCATTTGAACTTACTGAGTCGTTAGAAAAACCATTGATTCCTCCACTACGGTCGTAATGACAGGGGATAGACTGTTTCGTGCTGATCAAAATAACACTATGTTGTCATCCCGCACCCGTCCGGGCATAAAAGCTTGTCGAGGGATCTCCTAAACACTGTTAGGGCTTAAATAGTACGAGTCAATCATCATTCAAGGCATCTTAGTCTCAGGAAACAAACGATCGACAAAGGGTATATCGACTAATAATAAGAAGATCACAATAACAAAACAAAATCCAGTATAAGTCACAAAACCTTTTTCTTTATACAGTTTTTCAGGATATTGAACGGGACTATCCTTAAGGTAAGCCAGATGCATATACCAGGCAACGAAGCCGGCAATGAAAGGGATGCTTAAAATGAGTTCAATCCTATATCTAATCAGGAAAATACCGAAAAACAATCCAAATGCCGCTACATAATACATAATGCTGATCATCAGCCGCTCATGATTATAGAATTTAAACGAGGCACGATAGCTTGAGGCCGTTTCTTTGTCTCCAATGCGCTCATATTCAGCATAACGCTTAATAGCCATGAAGAAGGCGCCAATCATCCAGTAAGCCATGATTAGGGACAGGGGCGTAACTAGTTCGGTACCGGTTAAATACCAACCTAATAACAAGCGCAGTGGGTTGTTGACTGATTCTGATAATACATCCAGAAAGGGTTTGTCTTTGGTCCGGATAGGTGGAATATTGTAAAAACAACCCATGATCCATAACGTTAAAGCACAGTAGAAAAAGGGTTTATTAATGGAATACGCTAATGCGAGGCCTATTACTGCTAGGGCAATCCATTCTATGTACCCCCAGAACAAATTAACCTGACCGGAAGGGACAGGACGATGTTTTTTGACAGGATGTAAACGGTCGAATTTAGCATCTAGAATCTCGTTGATCACATAGTTGCTTGATGCTACGAATCCCGTTGCTAAAACACCGACTATAGTCGGCCAGATGATAGAACCTAACTGTAATGATCGATCTAAATACAGGGCAACAATAATGCCCGGGATCATAAAAATATTTTTAAACCAATGATCGAACCGAGCTATTTTCAAATAAGGCAATATTTTCTCGTAGAGAGAATCAGTCATAATTTACCCACTAATTTCTAAAATACAGCGAAGAAGAAACAATATAAAAATGATAAGAAAACGGAGGGTAACAAAAGTTTTTCCAAAATTACAGGTTTTATTAAATAGCCGGCGTTATTAATTGCAATGAGACAGATGGGTAACAGATACAGTAAATACTTCGTTTTTAACATCCAGGCGTTGTGTCCCATAAACCAATGCACGTAAACGGCAATAGAAACGAAGAACATAACAGTCAATACATAGCTGTTTTTTTGAAACATCAAAATACCAAATCCAACCACTCCACTAACTAAAGGCACTAATCCTGTTATCAAAATAGCCCACAACAGTAGTTTTGGCATGAACTTGCCTTGATAGATATGTTTGGTTTCATGTTGGCCATGGCGGTAAGCAATGGTAAAAAAACTCATGTCGGTCCAGATTTGACCATACAAGGAGTTGAGAACCTCTGAATTGTATTGGGGGTAGTGTTTTAACTTTATCGGTCTGTCATCTTCGAACGTTTGAATAATTTTCGGGATACTAAACTCTTTATAACTGTACATATAATAGCCAGGATTATCCCAAGCTCTGTTACCTTTTATTGGTGTGCCGTAATTGATAATGTTGTTGACATAAGGAAACCCTCCGATCACAAAAGTAATCAGAAAAAATTTCAAACCATTTAAGAAATTCTCGCTGCCGATATTTTTTAAAAATCTGAATAGTAGAATGCCACCGTAAACTGCGGCAATCACCACGCCGGTGTATTTGGTTAATGAGGCTAAGCCTATAAATACTGCGCTTAAGTAGAGGGTTCGTTGGTCATTTTCTTGTGTAAAAAGCACAAAATAGTAAAGTGAAATAACAATAAAGGTAGAGACCAAAACGTCAGCTTCAATACTAAATGAGGCTATGAATCTGACAGGTACAAATAATAGAAAAGCCCACAATACCAGATCGAGTTTTTCATGTTTTCTGAATTTCAGATATATAGCGAATGCGTAGATACAAAAAATGAGAGAAACAAGATTCAACAAACAAGTGACAACAAACAGCTTGATATCAATTGAATCAGTAAAAAAATCGACTAGCGAAAAGATGGCCGCGCCAATAACTGGCAATAAGGGTGGGTGATAGCAAACCCAGCAAGAATCCACCATCGGTAGTTCTTTATTCTGATAAACCCAGATAATTGCATCCGAGTAAAAATCCCACACATAGCCGTTTGGGTCTGGTGAAAATACAGCTAACAGAATATGCAGAACCGCCGCTGCAATTAGCAGCAGTAAATAAGGTCCTTTGATGAAGTGAAAAGTTGACATTCAGTTCATTGCCCAGTTATTTGGTTTTTAATTAAAGCAAGCATAATATCCAGAACTTAACAAAAATTTGACCTGAGCTGGTGGATTGTGGGTGCATCTTAGGGTTTTGTTTTATCGTTTTGAGAGTAGTTAAAATACAACAAAGCATAAATCAAACAGAAAACGAAAATACAAATACTGGGCAGGTGAAATAAGTTAGTTAACGAGTGCCCTGTCAAACGAACCAGCAAAACCGATAAATCTCCGAGCAGTGCGGTAATAATCATTAACAGCAATATAAAAATCAACCACCCCGGCATTGTGGTAAATACTGTTTTGGCTACATTTTCAGTGCGTTGTTTCGAGAGTCTGAGATAAATGATCAAAGCTAATATCATTGCCAAGGCTAAACTTGCAATTTGAATGATAGCCAGTTTTTCCAAGGTTTCATTTTGTGCACCAATAAACTGAGTAAGAATGACTGCAAAGGACAGCAAAGTTCCAGATGTGGTGACCAGAAGTGTAAATAAGCTAAGCATGACATATTCGATTTTAAAACAGTGAAAATAGTGCTGAAAAGAACTGGCTGTCAAGCCATACTTAAGTATTTATCAACTAGCTGATATAGTTAGTGAACTGTAATCAAATTTAGCAGACTAAATCTGTAAACAAAATGATATTCGTTTATGTTCAGACCTAAACAAAACCAACAAGCACGGCGTTTGTCCCTCAACACGCAGCCTATCAACCAGGAAGAAGTAAATCGCCTAAAAGCAGGTCTAATGCAGGTCCATCGTAATTACTTAAATTACATTGCGGGATTATTTGTGCTTGGAGCCGGTGTTTCTTACCGTGTGATGAGTCTTGATTTTGAAGTCGGCATAGAGTTATTCGAGGTCAGTCTCAATATCGGTTTATGGATTGGATTATTTACCGGTTTTATGGCCAATGGCGATAAGCAACGTCGGATTCGTATTTCCATTGTTAGTATATGTGTCAGCGCATCAGCGAGTCTGTTAGCGGCAATGCTTGTTGTGTTATCTCAGGGGTATATGGCTAGTTGGGTGATGAGTATAAATATTCTAGCTAGCGCCTTAGGCAGTATGTGGGTATTGACTTACTATGATCAAGTTATCCAAGGATTGGAGTCATTGGAATCCGTCAATGAAAAACAGTTTTTATACATAAACAAGGCAGCCGGTCATTTTGAAGAGTTGGAAGAGTTCAGACGTAGCATTGAACAGCAAGGCAGAAAGCCTTTAGTCGCCGAATACCGGGCAATTGTAGATTGGGTACACTATAAAGCTACTATTAATAATCGGTGATGTATTATTGCGTAGCCGTAATCTAAAAGGAGAGCCATGTTAACGCTTTATCAATTTCCCATTTCCCATTTTTGTGAAAAAGCCAGATGGGCATTGGATTACAAAAATATCGAACATAAAAAGGTTACTTTACTGCCTGGTTTGCACGTGCGTAAAACCAAAAAGCTTGGCGGTAAAACCCATGTTCCCTTGCTCCAGCATGGTGATAGTGTTGTGCAAGGCTCTTCTGAGATTATTGATCATCTTGATTTGAAATTCGAACAGAGTCGGTTGACGCCAATAGATGAAGAGCAGAAACAACAAGCACGGGAATGGGAAGAATTCGCCAATAAAAATCTTGGCCCACAAGTCAGATTAGTGGTTTATCACATCATGCTTGACTATCCAGAAATCGTAATTCCTTGTTTCACTCGAGGCGGTCCTTGGTACGGTCCATTTCTGGTAAAGAAAATGTTTCCCAAGCTACAGGAAAAAATGCGTCACTACATGAAGATCAACGACGAAACTGCCGCTAAAAATAATAAGGAAATACGCAAAACTGTGGATAATTTAGCCAATCATTATGCGGATAATGAATTTATGGTTGGTGATCAATTTACTCGTGCTGATCTGACTGCAGCGTCCTTGCTGGCCCCAATCGTCATGCCAGAAGGTTACGGTATCACTTGGCCTAGCGAAGTCCCTGAGCGGATGCAGGATTTTGCCGGTCAGTTTGATGGTCAACTTGACTGGGTTGAACGGTTGTATAGCGCATATAGATAAGTTTTTTATTAAGCGTAGTTATACATTTGATGCTTGTATCTTTTTAAGGATTCTAGTTTAAAGATTAAAATCTTTAGGAGAAAAGACCATGACAAATGACAATCCACAACTAGTTGATCAAGAATCGAAATATAAGCGATTCTGTGAGTTACACAATCAACCCGGAATATTTGTGATTCCAAATCCTTGGGATGCGGGCAGCGCTCGCATATTGGCCGGATTAGGGTTTGAAGCGTTGGCAACCACGAGTGCTGGATTAGCTTTTTCATTAGGAAAATTAGATTCAGCTGGTGGAATTGATTCGAATACAGGACTTACCCGTGAAGAAGTGCTGAACAATGCTGCAGCGATTGTGGCAGCAACACACTTGCCAGTATCTGCTGATCTAGAAGGCGGGTATGGTGACTCTCCTGAAGATTGTGCTTCAATTATATCTGATGCGATTGCTGTTGGCTTAGTCGGAGGTTCAATTGAAGATGCAACTGGTCAACCCGAGAGTCCATTTTATCCTTTTGAATTAGCAGTTGAACGTATCCATGCTGCCGCTGAAGCAGCTAGAGAAAAATCCTTTCTATTAACGGCTAGAACAGAAAACTATTTATATGGCCGTCCAGATTTAGACGATACCATTAAAAAATTACTGGCTTTTGAAAAAGCAGGAGCAGATGTTTTGTTTGCGCCAGGACTTAACAGTCTTGAGGATATTCGAATTGTATGTAGTGAGGTTTCCAAGCCGGTCAACGCATTGATGGGCATTCGCCAACCGACATTCTCGTTGACTGAATTGCAACAGGTCGGTGTAAAAAGAGTAAGTGTAGGAGGTGGGTTTGCCAGAGCTGCTTTGACTGGATTGCTAAAGGCTGTCGATGAGGTATTAGAAAAAGGCACTTTTACCTATTCAAATGAGATTCTAAGCAACGCAGATGCTTGCCAAATGACAAAGAGTTAGTATTAGTTTTGTGTTTGAATTTCAACTCAATCCAAAAGACTTTGGAGACTGGGCAGGGCTTTTGAATTTATTACATGATGCTTTTGCTTATATGGACGAGCGAATAGACCCTCCATCATCCTTGCATAGACTGGATTTGGCTGCAATAGAATCAAAGGCAAACCAGGAAAATTTCTTGATAGCAAAGCAAAATAATCTGTTGGTTGGCTGTGCATTTTTTAAACCGCTTGATGAGGCTATATATATCGGCAAGGTTGCCGTGACTAGTCAGTGTCGCCAAAAAGGATTGGCGAAACAGATGTTTATGCTCATCGAGAAAATGGCAATTGCAGACGAATTTGAATATCTTGAATTGGAAACCCGTGTTGAATTAATTGAAAATCACCAAACCTTTGCATCTCTGGGTTTTGTCAAAGTCGGAGAATCAGCTCATGTGGGTTATGATCGACCCACTAGTATTACCATGAGGAAAAAGCTATAAAACCCCCAGTTAACGATCATGATGTGATTCATGACAAAGAAAATCATCGATTTATTCTCAATTCCGATGGCGGGATAGTACAAACTAAATATCGTATGGTTGATGAGAAAACAATTGAGTTTTATTCAACTCATACACCAATCGAGTTAAGAGGCAAAGGGTTGGCAAGAAAAGTCGTTGAAAGGGGTTTAGACTTTGCTGTTCAAAATGACTTTAAAGTTATTGCGACTTGTTGGTATGTGGCAAAAACACTTGACCGAAATGGCAACTAACTAAAAAGGGCAGTGTACCTGGTTTTTGCCGGTTTAAGTCTGTTATTGGTGCCATGTAAAATAAGAATAATATTTTTACAGTTTCCACAGTTTCACATCATCCAAATATTGCCGAGTAGTAAAGTGATAGTGATTGTTAGTTAAGCACATTACTACTTCTTCCCGGTGATTGTCCTAATGAGTAGTTATTTATTTTATATGATTTCCAAAAGATAGCAGCAGGAAAGCCCCCTTAAGTCTGATTGCTCTTGATCAAAATATTTTATTTATCATTAAATTTAATATATTTTTTGACAAACTATATAAAATGAATTATAAAGTTAAAATAATTTAATGAACAAATAAGAAAATGAAACACTTCGGAGAGCATCTGACAATAGATGGATATAAAGGAGACAGAGAGAAGTTGTTAGACAAAGATAATATTTTACAATTTCTTTCCAAAGTGCCAGACAAATTGGGCATGAGTCCTTTGTCTGAGATAGTAATAGAATGGTGTGAGCCTAATCATATAAGAGATCCTGGCGGCTGGAGTGGATTTCTCATGGTCAAAGAAAGTCATTTCAGTGTACACACTTTTCCCAATAAAAACTTTGTTTCTGCTGATGTTTATACATGTAAAAACGATCTTGATGAAAACTATGTTAAACAATATTTGATTGATCTGTATGAATTAAAAGAAGTTGAATCAAATTTTATCAAACGAGGATTGAAGTATGCTGATCAATGATTTTCTGCCGGTAGATTTTCGCAAGATATTTTTTATATTTCTAAATCTAAAAGCAGCCTACAGCTAATTTTTCTAACACGATAATGAATTTTGATACAAAAGAATATTTACAAGAATATTATCGGGATATTGATAGTGAAAATGAGTTTTTATTAAATTTTTATAATAAAGTTTACCATCTTGGGTTAGCAAAGGGCGGGAGTCTTCTTGAAGTTGGTGGGGGACCAACGATATATCAACTTATTAGTGCCAGTGGGTCGGTTGGCTCTATTACGTTTACTGAATATGAGCAGAGTAATAGAGACGAAATCAAAATGTGGAAGCGTGGAAATCATGATTCAGCATTTGATTGGAGTCATTACTTTAAGTATGTCTCTGAAATAGAGTTAGGAGATGGTAATCAATGGAAACTGTTACAAGATAGGCTTAGAAACAAAATTATTTCTGTTGAACCTGTTGATTTGCTTAAAAGTAATCCATTCCCAGCGTCTACAGATAAGAATTTTGACATTGTCTCAAGTGCATTTTGTATTGAAGGGATAGTATCCGATAAGCCATATTTGGAAATTTTTTTAGGCAAGCTATTAAATAAACTTAAGGTGGATGGTTATCTAGTAACTACAACAATACTTGAATGTGAAAAATATAAACTCGGAAATAATTATTTCCCTAGTATTTATATCAAAGAACATGAGTTAACTAATTTGCTTAGCAAAAGATTTAATATGGAAATCCTCCTAAAAACTTCTACCCAAGCTTCAATCGACAGAGGCTACAAAGAAATTCTTGCGATTTGTGCTAAAAAAGTGAAACCCAATTGAGAATTGACACTAAATGTAGTTATTGAGAAAGTAAAACGGAGAAAATCATGTTGCCCATTGAATTCGAAAATTTACTAACTGAAGAAGAAATACGAGAAATAATAGAGTTTACTGAAAAGAATTCAAAACATTTCGTAAATAAAGGAAAATTACCTGGATCATTAGAATCAGAAGAGACAGCTGGTTTAGATTATTATGTCGTCGCGGGTGATGCTATAAAAAGTGATCTTCCATGGCTTTGGCATAAATATGCAGATGAATGGATGCAAATGGTCTCACAGAGCCTTGGTATTAATTGTGTTCCATGCGATGTCGATACTATAAGCATTAATATCAATGCTTTATATTCAAGTGGCTCAAGATATGAATGGCATGTGGATTCAGATCCCTATTCCGGAGTTTTATTTTTAACAGATAATTCAAAAGCTGATGGAGGGGAGTTTGTGATCGAAGTAGATGGTATTAGAAAAAAAATATATCCTCAAAAAAATAAAATGATTTTATTTGATGGTGTTTCTTGCCCTCATGGAGTTGGGGTGTTAAAAACGAACAAACCCCGAATAACTGTAGTCATGGTTTTTCTTGATCCTAATAATACTTCATTAAAAGGAGCCGAAGAGCAGAATTATTCAAAAGCGCTTTATGGCTATTAAACATCATTTGAATTGAAAATCTTTTCGGCGGTTTATAATTCAGGAAAATATTATAGATTTTAGATGAATATCTGATTTTGAATAAATTGTCATCTAATTCAGCTTCAGGATTAAGAACGGAAATAAATTCATTTCTCTACCTTGCGTTTCCGCTAATTCTTACAAATTTTGGCACTCAACTTTTAGATACTGTCGATACGATTATTATAGGGAGAGTCGGCACTGTTGAATTGGGAGCTATTGGTCTAGGAAGTGAAATTTATTATGGGTTAGCCTATTTTGGCATGGGTGTTATTTATGGTTTTGACCCACTAGTCACTCAGGCAGTTGGAGCAAAGGATAAAAATATTGCGTCAAGGCTACTTTGGCAAAGCTTCTATTTGGCTATAGTAATTGCTGTAATCGTAATTCTAATTGGTTTTCTAGTACAACCAACATTGCCTTCGCTAGGTATTCCCACTGATATTGCTAATTTTTCAAATTTATATCTGTCAATAAGAGTGTTCGACTTATTTCCATTTTTTTTAATGATTGCGGGGAGAATATACCTTCAAGCTTATGAGTATGTAAACGCGTTAATCATTGGAATAGTAACAGCTAATATTATTAATCTTCCTCTTACATGGATTTTAGTCTTTGGCGATACAGCTCTTGAATCAATTGGAATTTCTGGAATTGGCTTACCACCCTTAGGTATTGAAGGTGCCGCACTGGGGAGTGTTATTGTGATGTTTATTCAAGCGGCCATAGTTCTATTTGCCGTTTTTAAGTTAGGTAATAAGCTAAATATAGTAACAAAGCTGCAGACTCCTGGTAAAGAAATCATTCTAGCTAGCAAGTTGGGTGTGGCTGTTGGTTTGCAAGTGGTGTGTGAGGTAAGCATCTTTTTGGTTATGAGGTTTTTGATGGCCTCTAACGGTGCTCAATGGGCTGCGGCACATGAAGTGGGCATGACTTATTTTAATTTCACCGGCACCCTTGCTATTGGAATCGGTGCTGCGGTTTCTGTTCAAGTTGGCCTTTCTGTAGGCAGGAAAGATTTACAAGCTTTAAAAAGAGTTGTGCTTTTAGCAACTCTAATGACGTTATCAGTTATCAGTTTATATTCTGTCGCAATGCTGATGTTTCCCACCCAATTTAGTCGGATTGTAACCGACCAAAACGAGGTCATAGTTATTGCGCCGTCGATTCTCGCTATTGTGGCAATATGTACTATTGCCGATTGCCATGTCCAGATCATGTTGGGAGCATTACGTGGAATGGGTGATACAAAGTGGCCTTTATTTGTACAAATTCTATTGTTTTTTATATTAGGGCTTCCAATTAGTCTAATACTAGTTTCTGTCCTGGATTTAAGTATTAATTTTCTTTGGTTCGGGCCAACTATAGCTTTTATTTCTAGTAGTGTTTTATTGAGCGTCAGATTTTATAGAAAAACACGAAATTTGGTTGATCGATTGGTTGTTTGAAAATTGTAAAGAATTATCTATCACAAACATTGAGGTATTAAAAATGAAACAGGTCAGTCAATCAAACAATAAAACGGATCTAATTAGCTTGCCAATCACCGATGCGAAAACATTGCCAGTAAATTATTACTATGATCAAGATATCTACAAAACCGAAATTGAAACAATTTGGAACAATTCATGGCAACTCGTGACAAGAGAATCTGAATTATCTTCACCTGGTGATTTCATAACATCGCGTGTAGGGGAGCTAGATATCATTGTGCTTCGCGATAAAGATAATTCAATTAAATCATTTGTAAACGTATGTAGACATAGGGGAGCAACTCTTATTAGAGAAGCCAGCGGAAAAAATCTTAAAGTTATAGTTTGTCCATTTCATAGTTGGTGTTACAACTTAGATGGGAGCTTAAGAAAGGCTCGTAGCATAAACTATATAGATAATTCAAATTATGGGTTGGTAGAATTAGCTGTAAAAGTACGGCGCGGCTTAGTTTATGTTAATCCGAATAAGGATGCTTTGTTTTCCATTGACAAGATAGACGCGTTTTCTCAGCGACTTGGTCCTTATCCAATAGAAACATTACTTAACAAGCATAGAATGCAAGCAAAAGTTAATGCTAATTGGAAAATTGTTCTGGCAACTTTTAATGAATGTTATCACTGTGATAGCGTCCATCATGAATTCTCAAGAGTAATGACTGATGGGGAAACTGATATTTTGAGTCCGCCTATATTTGGTGGATGGCAATGTATCCGACCTGATTTTAATACTCTTACTGTTGAGGGAGTTTCCCGCAGATCATTATTTGAAAATTTACCTAACCATGACCTAGGTAGAGTCTATGGATATTGCCTTTATCCTTCAAACTTTTATGTGCTAGCTCCAGATTATGTCTTATTAACTCAGTTTATACCCAATGGTCCAGAACAAACGATAGTAATCGATGAACTACTTTGTGATGGCGAAACCTCTGTGGATGATATTGTGAAATTTTGGGAAATTAGTAATAGGCAAGATTGGGAGATGTGTGAGTTAGTTCAACGCGGAATTAATCATGGATATAAGCCAGGGCCATTTAGTTTGGAAGAAGATATTACCTATGATATGGAAAAATGGTATGCGATGCTTATGAACGAGAAGATGTAGTTATGCAGTAAACGTCATTGTTAAAGTCTGGATGCCAACTGACCATTTCTAAGCCACTTCTGGGTGCCTTGAGCTAATTATTTTTAAGTGGAAGAATTGAACTGTAAGCCGGATGTGAGAGTGTTAGACGATAAAGGTGTTGTTAGTAAATCATCAGGGACGGACTAATTCGAATCCGCCATGGTCAATTTTTAAATAGCTGATACCTTGATGCCAATCGCCTAAAACTATGCGCTGTTTTTGATCTTCATTGATTCGATAATCGTGGGTTGCAGGTCTATGAGTATGTCCATGAATCAGGATATCAATGTTCTCGTCTATAAATTGCTGCGCAACCGTGTTTTCATTGACATCCATGATTTCAGATGGTTTGTAACTACTGCCGCTCATTTGTCGCATCTGTGATGCCATTACTAAACGTTCCTCAATAGATTTAGACAGTACGCCATGTTGCCAGGCTGCATCACGTGTCATTAGTCGGAATTTTTGATGTTCAACATCATCACTACATAGATCATCACCATGTTTTAGAAGACAAGTTTTTCCCGCAATATCTATTTTTGTTGGGTCATTTAGTATCTTAACGCCGGTCGTTTCGCTAAATGTGCTTCCCACCAAAAAATCTCGATTACCATGCATAAAATATACATCTTTATTCAGATCGGTTAACTCAGTAAGTAATTCAAGTTGCCTTGAATAACCGAGTGTTTCGGCACCATCGTCGCCGATCCAATATTCGAATAAATCACCGAGGATGTACAAAATATTACTCCGCGGCATAAAGATTTCCCGGATGAAATCTTCAAAATATTGATTTGTCTCAGGTCGCTGTGGACATAGATGAAGGTCGGCAATAAAAAAAACGGGTTGCATTTGGGTGTGTAGTTAATATTTAAGCGTTTTAATGGGTTTGCATGGCATATTAGGGCGTTTATACTACACTGTCTTTTATTTATCCATATAGTTTTAGAGGTGCATTTTGGAACTGACCGGTGCTGACATCACCATCAAGTGCCTGGCCGATGAAGGGGTTGAATATATCTTCGGTTATCCTGGCGGGGCGGCGTTACATATTTATGACGCACTACATCGGCAAGATGAAGTAAAGCATATCTTGGTCCGCCATGAGCAAGGTGCCACCCATGCGGCAGATGGCTATGCGCGTTCGACGGGTAAACCAGGAGTGGTCTTGGTGACTTCTGGTCCAGGCGTGACGAATACAGTAACAGGCATTGCCACGGCTTACATGGATTCAATTCCTATGGTGGTAATCTCAGGCCAGGTGCCAAGTAGTGTGATTGGTCAAGATGCGTTTCAGGAGGTTGATGCTGTTGGTGTTACCCGACCCTGTGTAAAGCATAACTTTTTAGTTAAAGACATTGAGTCTTTGGCTGAAACCATGAAAAAAGTGTTCCATATTGCATCCACAGGTAAGCCTGGTCCTGTCGTGGTTGATATTCCCAAAGATATCACGGCTCAAAAGACCGAGTATCACTATCCTGAATCGGTTTTCATTCGTTCTTACCAACCAACCAAACGTGGGCATCCTAAACAGATTAAAAAAGCGGTTGAAGCACTATTGGGAGCTAAGCGCCCAGTCATTTACACGGGTGGCGGCATCATACTTGGTGAAGCCCACGAAGAACTCACTGAACTGGTCAAATCACTAGGTTATCCTTGCACCAACACTTTGATGGGCTTAGGCGGTTACCCCGCAACTGACCCACTGTTTATTGGCATGCTAGGTATGCATGGCACATATGAATCCAACATGGCCATGCATGAATGTGATGTCTTACTAGCAGTTGGTGCACGATTTGACGATCGTGTCACAGGTGATCTGGCCAAATTTTGCCCTTATGCGAAAATTATTCATGTTGACGTCGATCCTTCGTCAATCAGTAAAAATGTACCGGCTCAAATTCCGGTTGTCGGGGAAGCTAAACTCATTCTTAAAGAAATGATTGAAGCAATTAAGGCTTCAGAAACTAAGCCGGACGCCGAAGCGCTAAGGGGTTGGTGGCAGACGATAGACAAATGGCGGGCCTTAGATTCTTTCGCCTATGATCAAGGTGATGATGTCATCAAGCCACAATATGTTGTTGAAAAGCTCTATGAATTAACCGGTGGTGAAGCCTTTGTAACATCGGATGTGGGTCAGCACCAAATGTTTGCCGCCCAGTTTTATAAATTCGATCAACCCAGGCGTTGGATTAATTCGGGTGGCTTAGGGACTATGGGATTTGGGTTGCCAGCCGCTATGGGAGTACAGCTAGCTCATAAAGATGCTACTGTGGCTACCGTTACCGGCGAGGGTAGTATTGTCATGTGTATCCAGGAGTTATCAACTTGTTTGCAGTATGACTTGCCGATAAAGGTTCTGAACTTGAATAATCGTTACCTAGGTATGGTTAGACAATGGCAAGAATTCTTCTACGAGCGCCGTTATTCTCATTCATACATGGATGCTTTACCTGATTTCGTTAAATTAGCAGAAAGCTTTGGGCATGTTGGTGTGCGCATTGAAAAACCTGCTGATGTCGAAGGTGCCTTAAAAGAAGCTCTTGCTGATCGCCAACGTTTATATTTTATGGATTTTATTACCGATCAAACTGAGAACGTTTATCCTATGATTGCAGCAGGTAAAGGTCATCATGAAATGCACTTGAAGCCGGCTGAGGTTGATGCCCATGAGCAAAGGGAGTTGGCCTGATGAGACATGTTATTTCTATACTGATGGAGAATGAACCTGGAACCTTATCCAGGATTTCCGGCTTGTTTTCAGCTCGTGGGTTTAATATCGAATCATTAATTGTTGCGCCGACTGAGGATCAAACCTTGTCGCGAATGACATTGGTGACCACAGGCTCAGATAGCGTTATTGAACAAATTACCAAACAACTCAATAAATTGATTGAAGTCGTTAAGTTGCAGGATTTAACCGAAAATCGATTCATTGAACGTGAGATGATGCTGATCAAAGTCAAAGCACAGGATAATTCATCCCGTGAAGAAATGAAGCGTCTTGCTGATATTTTTCGCGGGCGTATTATTGACGTCACTGACACGGTTTACACCATCGAGCTAACTGGCAACAGTAGTAAGATTGATTCCTTTCTGGAAGCTTTGGGTGATAAGAATATTATTGAAGTCGTCCGTACTGGTGTTTCAGGTATTGCGCGCGGTAACCGTGCACTCAAGATTTAATTTTTCCAACTATTTTTCGAAAAAAAGAGGATAAACATGAAGGTTTATTATGATAAGGATGCTGATCAGGATATTATCCGCAGCAAAAAGGTAGCTATTTTGGGTTATGGTTCGCAAGGCCATGCTCATGCTAATAACCTGCAAGACAGCGGTGTTGATGTGGTAGTTGGCCTGCGCTCGGGTTCATCTTCTGCTGAGAAGGTCAAAAATGCAGGACTTAATGTTAAAGACATTCCAGATGCGGTGGCTGAAGCAGATGTCGTCATGGTGTTAGTGCCTGATGAAAAACAAGCTCAACTTTATACTGACGTGATTGAACCGAATATAAAAAACGGAGCGGCCTTGGCTTTTGCTCATGGGCTAAATATTCACTTCGATTTGATTACGCCCAGAGAAGATCTTGATGTCATTATGATTGCACCCAAAGGTCCGGGGCATTTAGTTCGTTCTACTTATACCGAAGGTGGTGGTGTACCTACCTTAATTGCTGTTAAACAAGACGCAACCGGTAAAGCCCGAGATATCGCTTTGTCCTATGCATCGGCTAATGGTGGTGGCCGTTCCGGTGTTATTGAAACCACATTTAAAGAAGAAACTGAAACTGACTTGTTCGGCGAACAAGCTGTTCTTTGTGGTGGCACTACCGCATTAGTTCAAGCTGGTTTTGAAACACTAGTGGAGGCCGGATATGCCCCTGAAATGGCTTATTTTGAGTGTTTGCATGAATTAAAGCTTATTGTTGATTTGCTCTATGAAGGTGGTATGGCTGACATGCGTTACTCAATTTCTAACACAGCAGAATATGGCGATTTCACTCGTGGCCCAAGAATCGTGACTGATGCAACTAAAACAGAAATGAAAAAGATTCTCTCGGAAATTCAGTCAGGAGAATTTGCCCGAGAATTCATGAGCGAAATGAATGAAGCAGATAGTGCAAATATGAATGAATATCGTAAACAATCCCGAGAGCACCAGATTGAAGAAGTTGGTGGCAAGTTACGGGGCATGATGCCCTGGATTGCCAAGGGTAAGATTGTCGACCAATCGGTCAACTAACTAAAACTGGATAAAAAATCTTGTGCCGCCTTAGGGCGGCACATTAGTTTAGGATGGAGTTATATGAATAATAAACAGTCTTTTCCGTTTTTTGCTGAAGAAGGTCGGGTACACATTGTTCTTAGCCTTTTACTGGCAATTAATGTGAATTTTTTTGTCGGATTTTATGCAGCAATTCCTTGCTGGATTCTTGCCATTTTTGTGCTGCAGTTTTTTCGTGACCCACCTCGAACTATTCCACAAGGGATGGGAGAAGTGGTTTGTCCAGCGCATGGAAAAGTTGTTTTTACAGGGCCCACGGATGATCCATATCTGAACAGAAAAGCGTTAAAAATCAGTATATTCATGAATGTTTTTTCAGTGCATTCTAACTTTTCTCCTTATGCTGGCATCATTCAAAAAATCTGGTATCACAGCGGTAAATTTGTCAACGCTGCATTGGACAAAGCATCAGAGGAAAACGAGCGTAATGCGATCTGGATTAAAACTAAAGATGATCAGGATATCGTCTTTGTTCAAATAGCGGGTTTAGTTGCACGTAGAATTCTCTGCCATGTTAGCGAAGGCGAAAATCTTGACCAGGGTCAGCGTTACGGTTTTATCCGCTTTGGTTCTAAAGTCGATGTATTTCTACCTGAATCTGCTGAAGCCATGGTTAGCATCGGTGATACAGTAATGTCCGGCAATGATATAATTGCGAAACTTAATGTAACTTCTTAGATCGTTTAAGTCATGTCGCAGCAACCTCACGCTGAACCGGATCAGCGTAGCAAACGAATTTATATTCTTCCGAATTTATTCACAACGGCGAGTTTGTTTGCCGGTTTTTATGCGATTATTCAAGCAACCAAGGGAAATTTTGATGTGGCTGGTGCGGCAATTTTTATTGCGGCCATTATGGACAGCCTTGATGGCCGAGTAGCACGGATGACCAATACTGTGAGCGATTTTGGTAAAGAATATGACAGTCTTTCTGATGTCATTGCCTTTGGATTGACACCGGCCTTGGTAAGTTATGAATGGGCTTTATCCTCATTAGGAAAAGTCGGCTGGCTTGCATCTTTTTTATTTGTGGCTTGTGCGGCATTACGCTTGGCTAGATTTAATTCAATGACAGTATCAGACAAACGTTTTTTTCAGGGTATGCCGTGTCCAGCTGCTGCAGCGTTTGTTGCGGCTTTTGTGTGGATGATTTTCAGCTACGATGAGCGTGGCTCTGACTGGCCGTATATGACTTTTTTTATTACCGTGTTGGCGGGTTTTGCCATGGTTAGCAGTATTCCTTACTACAGTTTTAAGGATATTAATCTAAAAGGACGAATGCCGTTTGTAGGCTTAATTGTTTTAGTTTTCATTTTTGTGTTGATTTCCTCTGATCCACCTAATGTTTTATTTGTGTTATGTCTTTTATATTTTGTTTCCGGCCCTATCATGACATTACCTTATTTTCGGCAGAAGTTTTCCAATGTCAAATCAGTGCCCGAAGTCCTTAATTTAGACGAGGATAAGGATCCAGAACATTAATTGTTATCTGGTATTTGCACTAATACCCATGGAGCGACTACTACTGCCCAGACATTCTGATCATTCTCGAACCATTGCTTAGCTTGTTGATCTGAAACAAGGTTGATTGTATTAGACTTAATTAATTCGTCGATATGCTGCGAATCATCATTTGCGATTGATTCAGCTATGGAAACTAGATCTTGATTGTTATTGATGCATAGCACTTTTCCCTGGGCAAAAAAACGTTGTAACTCATGCCAGGGAATTTGAGCGGTTTCCAAGTTGAGCTTGTTGAATAATAATGAATCTTGCAAGTTGTCGGGGGACGTAACACGTTCTTAGTAGTGGTTGTACTATATTGTACTCATTGATGAAAAAATGTGCTACGTCCCCGTTTCTTCACGCTATTGCTATGGAGTCACTAGCTACTTTGCTTATTGCATTTAAATTTTGAGGTGAATCTATTAATGTTGCTTTAGCGTAATAAGGCAGCCTTTCACCAGGTTGTAATGTGTATTGTTCATCGGATGAATTCACATACAAAGTGACACTCTTTCCATTAGCTTGTTTGTAAGCGATGGGCTCTTGAGTGTTTAAAACAATAGGTTTATTGCTGGTGTTAATAATTTCATTTGAAGTTGAATTTTTAAAGTGTCCGTGGTTAGCATTGATATAAACTGCGATATGCTGGTGGGCATCTTTATTTAGTTTTGCTGCTTGTAAACTAAAAGGCGCTATTGCTGCTGCAGCACTAGCCGAAATTCCTTTTAACACTTTTCTACGATTAATATTGGCCATTTTGGTTCCCTTAAATATTGAACTGCTTCATTGTCACTTAATTAGCTGAAAATAGCCTGAACAACATGAATCATGATGTTGCTTGCTAAATTGTTTGATGATTTAGGGTTAGACAGCTTTTAACCAGCTACAATCCAGTTCTATTTAACTAATCAATCAAAATAGTAGATTAATATTGTGACTGGAAAATTCTTGGTTCAATTAAACAATGCTGATATAGCTTTGTCAGGTCACAAAGTGTTGCATGGCATTAATTGGTTGATTGAACCTGATCAACATTGGCGAGTTGACGGTGAAAATGGTGCGGGTAAAACAACTTTGTTAAAAACCATTGCCGGTTTGCTCTGGCCAGTAGCTAAGCAACCTCCATCAAGACTTTATGGCTTAAGCTCCCAGGCAACGCATTTATTAGCTGGGGTCAAAAACCAAATCGGGTACGCCAGTTATGGTATGCAAGATGAATATGTACGTGGTGCACGAAATATTAACTGCCATGAAGTGATTGCCAGTGGTTTTGAGCAAAATATCATGGTTTATGCTCGCCTGAGCAATTGTCAGTTACAAAAACTTGAAAATCTTTGCAACCGATTAGGTCTGTTTGAATTGCTAGAACGATCCTTTTTATCGATTTCCCATGGCCAAAAATCTGCAGTTTTATTTGCGCGGGCCTTGATTCATGAGCCAAAGCTATTGGTTCTGGATGAAATATTCAACGGCGTGGATCCTGCTCGTTTTGATTTAATGGTTGAGTTACTAGACGAATACAAACAAAAAGGTGGACAGATCGTATTATCCTGGCATGAGCACGGCGTCGAAGCTGTGGAAAAATTGTTTACACATCGATTAATTCTTGCAGCAGGAAAAATTAGCAGTGTTAAAAAAAACGCGTATCAGCAACCAAAGTCTAGCAGTAGGGTTGATAAATTTGATGGTTCGGGTTTTAAAGGAAAGACGGGGAAAAAATTAATCGAACTCAAAAACTTGAACGTATACTTGCAAAACGAACATATTCTGAAAAACATAAACTGGACAGTTCATCAAGGAGAACGTTGGTTATTAAGGGGAGAGAATGCTGCGGGTAAAACAACATTATTGAAAACATTACTGGCTGAAGTTCGGCCCTCGGTTGATAGCGTTATTTGGCGGCATGGTTTTAACGAACGTTCCAGTGTTTGGCAAATTCGAAAATTAATCGGTTATGTATCCCCCGAATTACAACAAGCTTATCACTATAATATTGCAGTTGAAGATGCTATCGCATCAGGTTTTTTTTCAAGTATAGGTGTTTATGACAGTATTGATTCTGGGCAAACACAGCAAGTTAAATCTCTTTTAAATGAATTTTATTTGATGGATTTGGCGAATTCGGGAGTGCATCAAATCTCATCCGGTCAAATGCGGCGGGTATTGATAGCCAGAGCGATGACGCAGAATCCGGATATTTTGATTTTGGATGAAATTACCGCTAATCTTGATCGGTATTCGCGTTCAACTATTTTACAAGTCATTGAAAAACTGGCTAGAGCAGGTAAAACAATGATCTTTGTCGGTCATCATGATGATGCGATTACGGCTTTGGCAAATCGGGAATTGAGATTGAGCCAGGGTGAAATACAGCATAAAAAGGTTTTGGAGAAATCGAATGAATGATTTTAATTTACGTTGCAGAAATTCCCAGGGGTCAACACCGGAGCTAGAAAACTGGGGTTGTAATAGTGATTATGGTGTACTCAGAGATGTCTTGTTGGGTCCGGTTGAGAATTATCAGTGGCTGAAAACCAGTTCCCTGTCAAAGAAAACCTTAAGACGTGGCAATGTATTTGACTCACAAGTTGCTATTGCTCAACATAAAGAAATGGTGAACGCCTATGAAAGTGCGGGAGTAACGGTGCATTATCACCAGCCAGATGAAAATTTGCCGTACCAAATCTTCGCCAGAGATTCTTCGGTCATGACACCTTATGGCGCTATTATCACCAATATGGCGCAGTGGTGGCGTAGAGGAGAAAATTTTCGAGCCATAGAAACCTATCAAAAACTCGGTATTCCTATTTATGATTATGTTACGGCGGGTCATTTTGAGGGAGGAGATTTCGATATTATTGAGCCCGGTACTTTATTGATTGGTTGGGAAGGTGATGAAGGGCGCTCGCAGGAGCAAAGTGCCATGCAAATCAAATCCTGGTTTGAAAAAGAAGGCTGGGAAGTGATGACCATCGATATTGACCCCTATTACGTCCATATCGATTTGATGGTGGTTATGTTGGCTGAGAAGTTAGCCGCGGTTTGTATAGAATGTACCGATCCAACAGTTGTGTCCTGGCTCAAATCTAAAAATATTGAAATTATCGAGGTGCCGTTTCAGGATACGATGAAACTTGGTTGCAATGTTGTTTCTTTAGGCAATGATCGAGTATTGTTACCTGAAAATAGCTATTTTTTGAAAGATAGAATTAAAGCGTTGGGTTTTGAAGTCTATGATCCAGACGTCAGTATGATTTGTGCTGGTGGTGGTGGAGTACACTGTATGTGCCAACCACTAAAAAGAGACGCAGTTTAATATATTTGATAGTTGATATGGATTCGAACCAAAAACAACCGTTGCTTGGGCAAATGGGCATTGATGTTTATAAATTGCGAAATGTAGATCGAGAGGATGGTTCGCAAAGCAGCGGTATCGAGCCAGAACATACCCCCGAATTATCCACCCTGCAGCAGCAGGTTACAGCTTGTAAGAATTGCCATTTACACCAAAGTCGTACCCAAACAGTTTTTGGTGTTGGAAATGTGAATGCCAAAGTAATGTTTGTGGGTGAGGCACCTGGGCGTGATGAGGATTTACAAGGCGAGCCGTTTGTCGGGCGGGCAGGCCAGTTATTGAATTTAATGTTAATGGCACTGGGTTGGAAACGTGAGGATGTCTATATCGCTAATATTCTTAAATGCAGACCCCCAAACAATCGAAATCCCGAAGCCGCTGAAATCCTCCAATGTGAGCCTTACTTAATCCAGCAGATTGAATTAATACAACCTCAATTGTTAGTTGCCATGGGACGAATTGCTGCTCAAAACCTGTTAGCCACTAACACGTCGATTAGTCGGCTACGAGGACAAAAACATTTATATGAAAAAGGCAAGATTCCCCTGGTGGTCACCTATCATCCAGCTTATTTGTTACGCAACCCTATCGATAAGGCCAAAAGCTGGCAGGATTTATTGTTCATTCGTTCATTATTAGTGTGAGTATTGGCGATCTTAGGATTAAGCTGCTGGATTTCAGCGCAGTTGAGCAAATTATAACAATTGAACAGCAAGTTCATTTGTCACCCTGGTCAAAAGCAAAAGTAAAAGCTTGCTTTGAAAATCCATTACTACAAATTTTGGGTTGTATTTCGCAGCGAGAATTAGTTGGTTATGCAGTGATTCAGATTATTGAGCCAGAGGCAGAGTTACAGAATTTGGCAGTTAGTAAGAAATCTCAACACCAAGGAGTTGGTCGCTTTTTACTAACCGGTTTAATTCGACATTGTCAGAATCTTGGTCTTGAAAAAATTATGCTGGAGGTTCGTGAGTCCAATTTCCAGGCAATTAGTCTCTACCTAAAAAATGATTTTAAACAGGTCGGCAAACGTAAAGATTATTACCAAACTGAGAAAGGTAATGAAGCAGCTTTGCTTTTAACTCGTGAGCTCAGCTAGTAAATAGGAATTAATAAGACTTTACCGACTCGAATCAAACTGCCCTTGATATTATTTAATCGTCTTAGTTTACTTACGGTTGTATTATATTTTCGGGCAATGACACTCAGGCTCTCTCCTGGCCGAATTTTATGCTTCCGAAGTGATGGCTTGATTTCGGCTATTGCAAAATCTTCGGCGACGATTGGATCATTAAATTCTTTTGGAATCAATATAGTAGTGCGATTTTTTAAAGTTTTTTGTGACAAATAATCTGCATTTAAATAACCGATTATTTCGACATCGGTATTGTACTGTTTAGCGATATTGGTGAAGGAGCGACTGGGTGCGGTTCGACTGACGGTGAAGAAATTCTCCATCGGCAAATAACTAAACGCCGGGTATTCAGTGCCCGTTTTTTTGATGTAATTTCGAAGGCCAATAATTTTAGAAAAATATTCTTTGGATTCCTTTTTTAAAGGTAATTTCCAAGGACTTTGATAACTATTAGGTTTAGCTGATTTTCGTAATGCTCTGTTAACATTACCGTTGCCTGCGTTATAGGCCGTAATACCTAATGCCCAGTTGCCATCGTAGTAATCGGTCAGATATTCCAAATAATCCAGCGACACACGGGTTGATTCAAGAATATTACGCCGTTCGTCAATGCCACCTCCGATTCTAAGTCCCAGCCATTTACCGGTCTTTGGCATAATCTGCCAGATTCCGGCTGCCCCTGCTGGTGAGGTGGCAAACGTATTCAGGCTGCTTTCTATCATTGGAACCAAGGCAAGTTCCATCGGTAAATCACGATTTTGAATTTCCTGAACTAAGTAGGGTAAGGCTAATTTGACGCGCTTGTTTAGTCTGGAAATGTGTTTGGGATGTTTAGCTAACCAACGTTCATACTCTTGGGCATGAGGGCTGGTTTGAATTGGCAAACTGAAACCATTTTTCAGAATTTGCCAGACATCTGTCTCGGCTTGTTGGGCCAGCCGTTCATTCTCGGCGCGTTGTTTGAGTTCGCGCTGCTTGAATGCATCGTGACGCTGAATATCTGCCGTTTTTGTATCCAGGGGTTGCTTTTGGGGTGGCTCCAGGCTGGCGCAGCCTGCAACAAAAAAAAGCAGAACAATTATCGCTGAGAACTTAAACAAACATTTTGCGGCACAACCAAACATCGGCAGATAATATTGTTTAGCTACCATCAGGTCAACTTGTTATTATCGTTCGCGTAAGCGACAGACAACCACGGGCTTGCCCGTGGATGGATGAGTGTATATAGATTGAACATCGCTTTTCTATAAACTACGATGTTCACTGGATCAGCTCGAAAGGGCTGATCCAGTAACAATCCCGGGTTTACCCGGGGGTATCTATTCCGTGTGTACGTTACAATACGCCTGTTCAATACAAACTTTAACGATTAATGTCGGAAACATTTCCCCGAAATAAACCTGAAAATGACTGGCACTGGTTAACGGGGCAACTCGCAGAGAGTTTCATCCATCGCGAGATTGAGAAAATTAAAGACTTATTGCCAGAGAAATATTATGCGGTTGGCTTGCAGCTTGGTATTCCTATCGGTGCGAGTTATCTCAACCAGGTTAATGGAAATATTAGAATTCATCTGGATAACGACTTTATCGATTCTGATATTTATCATAATAGTGGCAAAGACTATTCTATCTACAGTGACATGCATCAATTACCGTTAGGAAGACAAGCCGCAGATTTAGTGGTTTTACCGCATACATTAGATCTTAGTCCGAATCCCACCTTGGTTCTGCGTGAGATCAGTCAAGTTATTGATGAGGATGGTACTTTGGTATTGACAGGTTTTAATCCAGCAAGTTTATTAGGACTATCAAAATTTCTAAGCAAAAATATCAAACGAAACAAAGCAACCCCTACCAGTTACAGCGCCCGTCATGTTAAGGACTGGCTGCAGTTAATTGGTTTTGAGGTTTTTGCCAGCTGTTATATGGATTATTTGCCGCCGGTCAGTCATCCTCAAGTTCGCCGGGCTTTGGGATTTCTGGATAAAGCAGGAGATCGTTGGTGGCCTGTATTTGCCGGTGTTTATATAATCCTGGCTAAGAAAAAAGACTGGAAACCCGCAAAAATCTCAATGATTGATTCAATTAAAAAACGGCTTAATCCTAAATTGCCTCAACCTGCGGCCCGTCATCGTGGCTGAAATCATTATTTATACTGATGGTGCTTGCCGTGGTAATCCTGGTCCTGGGGGTTGGGGTGTAGTGCTCGAATCCGGTAATCACTATAAAGAACTTTACGGTGGGGAACTTAAAACCACTAATAATCGAATGGAACTGACTGCCGCGATCAAAGCGCTGCAATCACTAAAGCGATCTGATCTTAAGGTCATGCTATACACTGATTCTGTATATGTTAAAAACGGGATTACTCAATGGCTGAGTAATTGGAAATCGAAGGGTTGGAAAACAGCAGCAAAAAAACCAGTTAAGAATGCACTATTGTGGCAACAACTTGATGAGATAAATCAGCAACATGATGTTGAATGGCACTGGGTTAAAGGTCATGCTGGTCATGAGGGTAATGAAAAGGCTGATCAACTGGCTAACAAAGCTATAGATGAATTACTAGAAAAGGAAAATAGATGAGACAAATTGTTCTTGATACTGAAACAACAGGTCTGGAAACCACGGAAGGTCATCGAATCATAGAAATAGGTGCTGTTGAACTGATTAATCGCAAGCAGACCGATCAAAGTTTTCATATTTATATCAACCCGGAACGAGAAGTGGACGAAGGGGCGGCCAGTGTGCATGGCATGACACTGGATGATTTAAAAGACAAACCTTTATTCAAAGATATAGCGGATGATTTTATCCAATTTATTGATGGTGCCGAATTGATTATTCATAACGCTCCATTTGATGTTGGTTTTATCAATTATGAATTTAGCCTTCTGGAAAACAACAAAACCAACGTCGAAGAAATTTGCACAATCACAGACAGCTTGTCTGTAGCGCGGGAAATTCATCCGGGCCAAAGAAATAACCTGGATGCACTTTGTAGGCGCTACAGTATTGATAATTCGCAGCGTACCCTGCATGGAGCTTTACTTGATGCGGAAATACTAGCCGATGTTTATTTGGCCATGACAGGTGGTCAGACCACATTTTTGGCCGACAGTAGCGAGATTAATTTTAAGGAAAATTACTCCAGTCAAAAAAAATCCAAACGAAAAGAATCTCTACAGTTACGCATTGTTGAAGCAACGGACAAAGAATTGGCCGAACATGAAAAATGGCTAGATATGTTAGATCAAAAATCCGAGAACGGATCGTTGTGGCGAAACCTAACTGAAAACTAAGTGTACATACTCGGTATATCAGCTTTTTACCATGATAGTGCTGCGGTTATTATTCACGATGGAAAAACTATAGCCGCAGCGCAAGAGGAGCGCTTTTCTCGGATCAAGCACGATCCAAATTTTCCAATAAAATCAATCAACTTTTGTTTAAACCAGGCAAAAATAAAACTCACCCAGCTTGAAGCCGTTGTTTTTTATGAAAAACCACTGATCAAATTTGAGCGTTTACTTGAAAACTATTTGCTCAATGCACCTTTAGGCTTTAATTCCTTTCGAACCGCTATTCCAATATGGCTGCAAGATAAATTATTTATTAAACGGTCAATTCGAAAAACTTTGGCCAGTTTAAGTGGCTGTAATGAAAATCAGTTGCCTACATTATATTTTGATCAGCATCATCGAGCGCATGCCGCCTCGGCATACTATCCTAGCTCCTTTGATAATGCAGCGATAATTTGCCTGGATGGTGTTGGAGAATGGGCGACAACTTCTATTTGGTATGGAGAGGGTAATCAACTCAAACCAATAAAGGAGATTCATTTTCCACACTCACTTGGATTATTGTATTCAGCATTCACCTATTATTGTGGGTTCAGGGTAAATTCCGGCGAATATAAGCTAATGGGGTTAGCACCTCATGGAAATCCTGTTTATACAGATTTAATTCTTAAAAATCTAATTACGAGTAGAGAGGATGGGAGTTTTAAACTCAGTATGAAGTATTTCAACTATCATCGCGGCTTGACGATGACATCGAGGCATTTTCATGATTTGTTTTCCGGTGAACCTAGAAAACCAGAAACTGAACTCACACAAAAACACAAAGATTTAGCGGCATCCATTCAAAAGGTTATCGAACAGCAAATCATTGCTATCGCGAACTTTGCTGGTTCTGTTATAGATAGTAAGGAATTATGTTTGGCGGGTGGTGTTGCACTGAATTGTGTTGCCAATAGCGAATTGAAACAAAAAACAGCATTTAAAAAGATTTGGGTACAACCTGCAGCAGGTGACGCGGGTGGAGCCTTAGGGGCAGCATTATCTTTCTGGCACGGTTATCTTAAAAAGTCCAAGCACAGTTGTAGTCAGGATCAGATGTCAGGTTGTTTACTTGGACCAGAATTTAATAGTGATCAAATTGAAACCGAATTAAAAGCAGTTGGTGCGATATACAATTCTATCGAAAGCGGTAATTTGTATAGTGAAACAGCAAAACTATTAGCTAATCAATTCGTTGTAGGATGGTTTCAAGGAAGAATGGAGTTTGGACCCAGAGCATTAGGAGCAAGGTCAATTTTAGCGGATCCAACCAACCCAGATATGCAGTCAATCATCAATCAAAAGATCAAATTTAGGGAAGATTTTCGGCCGTTTGCACCAGCCGTTTTAGAACAAGATAAATCGAAATATTTTAATCTTGAACATGAGAGCCCCTACATGTTGTTTACAGCACCGGTGTTAAGTGCTTCAGGTCCGCGAGATGGGGATAAAAAAACCGAATTGACCATTCCGGCAGTAACACATGTTGATGGTTCTGCCAGAGTCCAAACGGTAAATCGAGATACGAATCCTAGATTTTATAAATTGCTGTCTGAGTTCAAAAAGTTGACGGGTGGTAGTGTGTTGCTTAATACCTCGTTTAATATACGAGGTGAGCCGATTGTGTGTACACCAACTGATGCGTATAAATGCTTTATGCAAAGTGGCCTGGATTATTTGATCATTGGTAATTTTATTGTTGATAAGAAAAATCAATTAGCGGCATGAAACAGATTTTAGCTAAAACCCCGACACCTCAAGCAAATGAACTTAAAAAATTTGTCTTTATTTTGGCAGGCTTTATTGCCGTGGTATTCGGATGTTTATTAGCATGGGTGCTGGGTAAGATTCTGATTTGGCCTTGGCTTGTATCTATCATTCTATTGTGCCTATATTTCGTCAACAATAACTTATTAATACCGGTTTACAAAGTCTGGATGATTTTTGGGCAGATTTTGGGCCACGTGATTTCCCAATTAATTTTATTACTGATTTTTTTCTTGTTGGTGACTCCGATTGGATTGGTTTTCCGCTTGACTCAGAATCAAAAACCCAATCAGCCCGAATGGATTGATTCGGCTGATCCAATTCAAAATGATTTTGAAAGACCGTATTAAATGCTGGAATTGTTTAAAGACCTTTGGGGTTATATGCGTGAGAGAAAAAAATTCTGGCTTGCACCAATTATTCTGACACTTTTACTGTTAGGAATGCTGATTGTTTTGACTCAAGGCTCAAGCTTGGCTCCTTTTATCTACACGCTATTCTAGTGAAGCTTTCTAACGGTCAAAAAAGGTTGTTCCTGGTGGTTTTCACTGTGTTGATTCCATTGGTCGTGGCGGAAATAGTATTACGTATTACCGAGTACGGCAGTAAGGCCTTCTGGCAACCAGATCCGATCTATGGGAAGGCCCTAATAGGCGGAGGTGAGGCCTGGTACACCAATGAGGGAAGAGCCTTTGTCAGAATTAATAATCAGGGTTACCATGATAAGAATCATCAAGTTAATAAACCTGAGAATGTGTTTCGAATTGCTGTATTAGGCGATTCGTTTGTAGAGGCTTTACAAGTCCCATATCAAAAATCATTCTGGTTTTTACTTGCGGAAAAGCTAAAAACTTGCACCACCTTATCTGATAAAACCATCGAGACTTTGGGATTTGGTGTATCAAATTACGGTACAGGTCATGAATTGTTGATGTTGCGTAATGAAGTTGTCCAGTATCATCCAGATGAAGTGATCCTGAGTTTTTTCCAAGGTAACGACATTACTGACAACTCATCTTACTATTATTCTGGTCCATCACCCTTATTTTCTGTTCAGAATAATCAGTTAGTTGTCGGTAATCAATTTGTAGATGAGCCAGGGTTTAAGAAACGAATCTGGTTGGCCAAATTTGGCTATTATCGATTGATGCTAGAGTTCAGAGTGCTCGAATTGATTAGAAACTCGATCAAACTACTTCCCCAAATTTTTACGGCAAAAAAACATCCACCTGTTCAACGACAAAATGATGGTTTGGTTGACTTAGCACAACGACAAAAACATGAACAAGAACTTGAAAATAGTTGGATGTTAACTCAAAAGCTAATCAAACTATTTCAAAATGAAACTTTAAAAGCTAACGCTGGCTTTACTGTGTTAAGTATCCCGCATTCCAGTCTCTTGCTTCCTGAAAGAGATAAAGTTCAAAACTCGAGACATTTATCCAGGCAAGAATACTATCAGCAGATTAATAAAAATTTTTTACAATTCACTGGTAAAGAAAATATCTCAACCGTGAGTTTGGCAAATGAACTAAGGCCTTATACTGAAAATTATCTCTATGGCTTTAAAAATAATAAACTAGGCCGTGGCCACTTCAGCGAATATGGACATGAGAAAGTGTCGGAAATATTAGCTAAACATTTGTGTTCAAAAATAAGCGCTTCTTAATGATCTTGATAAAAACCGCAAAGTTCGATCGTCAATAAGCCTTGATCTGATAAATCGGTTTCTATTTTAAGACCGAGTAGATCAGCATAGGATTTTACCAATATTAATCCCAGGCCTGAGTTGCCCTGCAATTTGCTGGAGTGTCTTTTTTGCCAGACCCGCTCAAACATTTTATCTAAGTCCTGTGCGGTTATATTTCGGGTATGGCTGGTCATGCAAACACAAAGAATATCATCATGTGTTTTACAAAACGTAGTGATTTCAGTACCGCGAATACTGTGGCTAATAGCATTGACAATCAAGTTATTAAAAATGACATCCAACTCTGCTGAGCTGGAGATAATCTTGAATTTTTCATCGATATGATTAACATGGCGTATTGATTTGCGGACAGCTTTGTCAGCATGTTTGAGCCAGTAATTATCAATTCTGCTTGCCAGTTTGATGACTTGTGGTTCCAGCACAATATTACCTTTGTCACAGCGAGCCAGGGCCATCAAGTTGGCAACGGTTTGTTCCATCTCTAGGGTTGAATCGAGAATATTTTGATATTGAGCCGGGGTCGGTGACTCATTAATGGCTGTTTCTGCCAGACTGCGCATCTCGGAAATCGGTGTGCTTAATTCAAGTGCAATTTCCGAAGTAAAACTTTTTTCACGTTCAAAACTTTCTTGCATGCGTTCAAGCATACGATTGAATTGATCAACAGTATCCTCAAGCTCTTTGGGAGGATTAGGCAAATCCAGACGTTCAGACAAGTTGTCTATCGCTAGCACAGACATTTTACGTTGTAAATTTTTAAGCGGCTTTAAACCTTTGGTGACCATCTGCCAAATCGTCAGAGCCGCAATAACGGTGAACAAAATAACAATTGCAGAAAATATTAAGACAAAATCTCTAATGGTCTTATCTAGTGATTCCCTCTCTTTGGCGATCGCAAGCGTGATCACCGGCAGGCGATCAATTAAAGATTCATTAGCATCAGGATCATCCTGGATTTTTGGAAAAAAACTGACCCTGACCATGCGCCCATCGCGGCCATCTGGTAAGGCGACATCCTTGAATTTCTCCTCAGTTGAAATGAAGTCACTGACCGGCAAATCCGTTTGATGAGTCAAAGAGCTTAATGATTCGGATTTATCCAGTGTTTTATTATTATTAAGCCACAATTGGAAATACTCAGGTTCAATGCCTTGCCCAAATTCCGGCATAAATTCCTCAGAAAAATCAAACGCGACCCCATTTTCATTTGCATTAACTAAAGAAACCAGAACGCGAGACTTTGAGCTTAAATTCTGATCGAATTCTTTATTTAACCATTTGATCAAATAGAAAGTGCCTCCCAATCCAATAGTCAGGAATAGAACTAAAAAGCCGATAAGCGTGTTGACAATGATTCTTTTTTTCATCGAAAACGCTTTATTGGCATTTTGCAGCTTTAACTCGTCATTGTAGGTATTAAATTTGGTCAATGGTTCATTCATGGTTGTTGTCGTGTGCCCGTTATTGTTATTGTATCTTGCCAGAGCAAACTCGGCTATTCATCTGTTGTGGCAGCAAATGAACCATCTGCTAATTGCACATTAATTGGTTGTTTAGCTTTGACATCTTGAAGTTTTCTGAGAATTTTGTTTTGGTTGGTCTCAGTGACAATTGCATAACCGCGCTCTAGTGTGGATTGTGGACTTAAGGTAATAAGTTTATCAGTCAGCGAAGCAAGCTCATTGATTCGAAGGTTTAGTTTGGCTTGACCTGATTTAATTAGCTGTAAATCAAGTAATTTAAGCTTATCTTCGATTTGCAACAGGCTTTTGTGTGGTGAATTAGTTTGAATTAGGCGATTTAAATGATTCAAATACTGTTTTTGTTGATTTAGTTGAGTTTGCATGTGATTTTTTAGCCGTTCACTTAATTGAATGTTTAACTGCTGCCAGGATTTTAATTTTTCAGTTGGATGAACTAGCCGTCGTGTAAGCATGTCTGTACGTTGAATTCGATTGATCAGTATTGACTTCATTAACGAAAATAGACGCTGTTCAATTTGTATGAATTGTGAATTTAGTTGCTGACTATCAGGTGTAGCCAGTTCCGCCGCCGCTGTCGGCGTAGGAGCACGAACATCAGCAACGAAATCCGAAATAGTAAAATCAATATCGTGGCCAACCGCTGAAATCACAGGTGTTTGACAGTCGAAAATTGCTCTGGCTAGAATTTCTTCATTAAATGCCCACAAATCCTCAAGCGAGCCACCGCCACGACCCACAATTAATACATCACAAAGACTGGCCTTATCAGCTTCACGCAGGACTTTTTCAATTTGCTTGGCTGCATGTTCTCCTTGGACTTGAACTGGATAAACTAAAATCTTTGCAATCGGATACCGTCTTTCACATGTGCTAAGAATATCTTTGATAGCTGCACCGGTGGCAGAGGTAATCACGCCGATAGTTTTAGGGAAGCGGGGCAATGCTTTTTTGAATTCAGTAGCGAATAAACCTTCTGCAGCCAGCTTTTGTTTCAGTTTTTCAAATGCAATTTGTAGATTACCGAGACCGGCTTCTTCGAGGTGATTCACAATCAGTTGAAAATCCCCGCGGTTCTCATAAAGGCTCACCTGGGCTCGAATTCGAACCTGCACTCCATCTTCCGGGGTGCAGTCCAACTTATTCATACGATTGCGGAAAAAAGCACATCTAATCTGGGATTTATCGTCTTTGAGCGAAAAATATAAATGCCCGGATGCCGGTCTGGCCAAATTAGAGATTTCACCTTCCACCCAAATATTCGGGTAACTGGCTTCAAGCAATTGACGCACCTCAGAAGTGAGCTCGCTGACTTGATAGATATGTTGTTGGTTTGAGTTCATTACCTAAAATTTAACAAAATTATTCGATTATCTTTTGTTTATTTTACCCTTGTCTGTATAATTCGCAGATGGAACTATACGAAACAGCTCTCACCTTTGATGATGTCCTTTTGGTTCCGGCCCGTTCAGAGGTTTTACCCAAGGATGTTAGCCTTAAAACTCAACTTACTCGTTCGATAAGCCTCAATATTCCACTGCTTTCTGCTGCCATGGATACAGTGACTGAGGCGCCTGCAGCGATATGTTTAGCTCAGGAAGGAGGTATTGGAGTCATTCACAGAAACATGCAGCCCAGGCAGCAGGCTGCACATGTGCGCCGGGTGAAACGTTATGAAACAGGAATTATTAATGACCCTATTACGGTGACTGCCGACACATCAATTGCCGATGTGATTAATATTACCCAAGAGCATAATATTTCAGGGTTGCCGGTCTTAAAAGATGACAAACTCAATGGCATTGTGACCAATCGTGATTTGCGTTTTGTGACTGATACTAATCGCCCTGTCAGTGAAGTGATGACGCCGCGTGACAAACTGGTTACGGCATTAGAAGGTGCAACTCAGGAAGAAATCCGTAAATTATTGCATGAGCATCGAATTGAGAAAGTCTTAGTGGTCGATGATGGTTTTAATCTTAAAGGTCTGGTCACGGTTAAAGACATCCAAAAGTCCAGTGATTATCCGAATGCGAGCAAAGATGAACATGGTTCATTAAGAGTTGCCGCGGCAGTTGGTGTTGGTGAAGATGCCGATGAGCGGGTGGAAGAATTAATCAATGCCGGTGTTGATGTCATCGTGGTTGATACTGCACATGGTCATTCCAAAGGTGTTTTGGATAGAGTTAAAAAAATAAAATCTGACTATTCACATGTTCAGGTGATTGCAGGAAATATTGCGACTGGTGAAGCTGCTCTGGATCTGGTCGATATGGGGGCTGATGCGGTCAAAGTAGGCATCGGTCCAGGTTCAATCTGCACAACCCGGATTATCGCTGGTGTTGGTGTGCCACAAATCACAGCTATTCGTTCAGTGTGTGAAGCCTTGAAATCAACAGATATTCCAGCGATTGCAGACGGTGGCTTGCGCTTTTCCGGCGATATTGCCAAAGCACTGGCAGCAGGTGCCAGCGCTGCGATGGTAGGGAGTTTATTAGCGGGTAGCGAAGAAACACCAGGAGAAATAGTTTTATATCAAGGCCGTAGCTATAAGCTTTATCGTGGTATGGGTTCGCTCGGCGCTATGCAAAAAGGCTCCAAAGACAGATATTTTCAACAAGACACAAAAAATCCAGACAAATTAGTCCCAGAAGGCATTGAAGGCAGAGTGCCGTTCAAAGGTTCGATGGCAAATATTATTCATCAATTAATGGGTGGTCTAAGGGCAAGTATGGGTTATACAGGTAGCAACGATTTGTCTTTATTGAGACAAGCAAAGTTTGTACGTATTACCAATGCAGGGGCTAAGGAAAGCCACGTGCACGATGTGAGTATTGTTAAGGAAGCGCCTAATTATCAGCAACGTTAGAAGAATTTTTTTAAAAGGATGCGCAGTATTGTGTTTTGTCGCTATACAGTTGCCTCACGTCATTGCGCACCCATTCGGGTATGAAAGCAGAGCGAAGCAATCTATTCATATTGGTTTGCCGTTGTATGTTGTTTGTCGCTTAAATTTGAAGATTTAATCTTATGACATCATTAACTTCTGACAGGTTGTTGGTACTGGATTATGGCTCCCAGTACACGCAGCTAATCGCCCGTAATTTGCGTGAGATAGGTATTTATAGCGAAATCTATGCCTGGGATGCGGACCCAGAGTCGATTAAAAACTTCAGTCCAAAAGGTATTATCCTTTCAGGTGGTCCGGAGACAGTTACGGAACACAGTGCGCCGTTTATTCCCGATATCGTGTTTGAGCTTGATGTGCCGGTATTGGGCATTTGCTATGGCATGCAAGCTTTGGCTCATTATTTTGGTGGCAAGGTCGCAACTAGCGATAAACGGGAATATGGTCATGCTAATGTCGTTTTCAACCACCATAATGTGTTAACCGAAGGCTTGCTGCTGGAAGGCCATTCAACACTGGATGTATGGATGAGTCATGCTGACAAAGTTACTCAACTACCCGATTATTTTGAAAAATTGGCATCAACGGCTAATGCTGAAAATGTTGTCATTGGACATAAAAATAAGCCAATTTTCGGTCTGCAATTTCATCCGGAAGTCACCCACACTCAACAAGGTCAAACTTTAATCCGACGCTTTGCTGTCGATATTTGCGGCAGCAAAACCGAATGGAATGCCGGTAACATTATAGAAAACGAAATTGAGAAAATTAAATCCCAAGTAGGCACTGATCAAGTCATTCTTGGCCTATCCGGTGGGGTCGATTCTGCAGTAGCAGCAGTTTTACTGCATAAGGCAATTGGCGATCAACTCACCTGTATTTTTGTCGATCATGGCTTGTTGCGCCTTAATGAAGGCGATGATGTTATGGCAATTTTTAACCAAAAGCTTGGTGTCAAAGTAAAAAGGGTAAATGCTCAAGATCAATTTTATCAGCAGTTAGCAGGTGTGAGTGACCCTGAAGAGAAACGTAAAATTATTGGCCATGAATTTATTAAAGTGTTTGAGCACGAAGCGGGGCAACTTCAAGATGCAAAGTGGCTGGCTCAAGGAACTATTTATCCAGATGTAATTGAATCTGCCGGTTCTAAAACAGGGAAGGCCAAGGTGATTAAATCCCATCATAACGTCGGTGGATTGCCAGAGGACATGGGCTTGGAATTAATTGAACCACTAAGAATGTTGTTTAAGGACGAGGTTCGGAAAATTGGGGTTGAGTTAGGGTTGCCCCAAGAAATGGTTTATCGCCATCCATTCCCAGGGCCTGGATTGGGAGTGAGAATTCTTGGGGAAGTAAAACCTGAATACATAGAGCCATTGCAAAAAGCTGATGCAATATTCATAGATGCCTTACGAGAACATAATCTTTATGACCAGGTCAGTCAGGCTTTCGCTGTATTTTTGCCGGTCAAGTCAGTCGGTGTAGTCGGTGATAATAGAGCTTATGAATATGTTATTGCTCTCAGAGCTGTGGAAACAATCGATTTCATGACAGCTCATTGGGCCAGGTTATCACATGAATTTTTATCCGAAGTTTCCCACAAAATCATCAATCAAGTCAGCGGTATCAGCCGGGTAGTCTATGATATCTCCGGTAAGCCCCCTGCGACTATCGAGTGGGAGTAACAACTACTATAGTTAATGAGCTAACAGTCTTGTTAAGTTTGTTAAAAAGTCTGGAAAATAATATTCTCCCCCTGTTAGGGGGAGCGGCGTTAAATAGGCTGTCGAATTTAATATGACGGGGTACTGTTGTTAAAAACCGAGAATTCTAAGATGCAAAGAGGGGATAAATAAAATGGTTGCCAGCGATGTTGAATGGATGCAACACGCCTTGAAGCTGGCCCAGCATGCGGCCGATATAGGCGAAGTGCCCATTGGTGCAGTCCTGGTCAAAAATAACGAGATTATTAGTGAAGCCTGGAACCAACCGATTAACGATCATGACCCAACTGCTCATGCGGAAATATTGGCACTCAGAAAAGCTGCCATATCAGTACAGAATTATCGTTTGCCTGATACAACTCTGTATGTAACCTTAGAGCCGTGTTTGATGTGTTTTGGTGCTTTAATTAATGCCAGAGTAGGGCGGTTGGTTTATGGCGCATCGGATCAGCGTTTTGGTGTTATTGAGCGAGTTGATGAGTTTAGTTTCAATCATCTGATCGATATTACAGGTGGTGTTTTGGAGCAAGAGTGTGCAGATTTGTTATCCGGGTTTTTTGAGCGCAAAAGAAAAGTTTATCAAGCTGATATTGCCGAATAGGCCAATTTCCTATACTCTTAGCCACCCTTTTGGAGAGGTGCCGGAGTGGTTGAACGGGCTCGCCTGGAAAGCGTGTAAAGGTTAATAGCCTTTCGGGGGTTCGAATCCCCCTCTCTCCGCCACAAAAAACTCTATTTTAATCAACGACTTACGATATTTCGAGTATCCTACGACAGTGCGGAATACTGCCCATATTGATAGTCTCTGTTTCGAGATTTAGACGAAAAACAGAGAACTTACGGGTTATTTAGTTAAATCACCTCTTTGGGCCAAATTCACAGTACGTCTTTTGAACTATATTTAGGAGAAATTTACGAAATGTTTGAATAATAAAACAAAAAGTCTTTTATATTTCTAAACCAAATTGCTAGTTTCAATTGCAATTTAATACTTGACTTTGATAGCTTAGGAAGCATCTAAAACGTAAAAAACTTCCTAGGGTTCGAATTCCATACTCCCCGCCAATAAAACCTCTATATTCATTAATAACTCAGAGATTCATCTAAATCCCGCAACAATGGTGACCTAGCCCCAGAAAGTTGATCCAGTTGATGAGATAGGATTTGGTTTACTATTTAGCTTAAAGGAGTCAATTTATGCCTAAAGGTAAACGCGTTCCAACCGAGACCATAATCAAAACACTGCGTGAAGTGGAAATTCATCACGCCCAAGGTCACACCATTGCCGAGAGTTGCCGTCAGTGCGGTATTACCGAACAAACCTACTACCGCTGGCGTAAGCAGTACGGTGGTATGCAAGTGAACCAGGTTCGTCAAATGAAGGATCTGGAAAAGGAGAATGCACGTCTTCGCAAAGCGGTGTCTGATTTAACGTTGGATAAATTAATCCTAGAGGAAGCGTTGTCGGGAAAGTATTAAGCCCGGAGCGTCGCCGTTTATGTGTTGATCATGTTCGTGAGCAGCTTTGTGTATCTGAACGCAGAGCCTGTCAAGTAATTGGTCAACCGCGTTCCACCCAACGTTATCAGCGTATTGTCAAAGACGATGAAGCGGCACTGACAGCGGATATCATTCAATTGGCGAGTGAGTTTGGCCGTTATGGGTATCGCCGTATTACTGCACTGTTAAAACTGTATCTGGGTTGGTGTGTAAATCATAAACGTGTAGAACGTATCTGGCGACGTGAGGGGCTAAAAGTACCGAGTAAACAACCCAAACGAGGTCGACTATGGCTCAATGATGGCTCGTGTGTTCGATTAAGACCGAGTTGGAAGAATCATGTCTGGGCCTATGACTTCGTTCAAGATCTTACGGATGATGGTCGTGCTTATCGACTGTTAACCATCATTGATGAATATACCCGAGAATGTCTGGCGATTATTACTGAGAGACGTCTGAACAGTGCTAGTGTACTCAACGCTCTAGAACAGTTATTCATGGCACGTGGTATTCCTGATCATATTCGCTCCGATAATGGGTCCGAATTCACGGCCAGGGCTGTACGTGAATGGTTAACCAAAATGAAAGTTAAAACGTTATTTATTGAACCCGGTTCTCCCTGGGAGAACGGTTACAATGAAAGTTTCAATGGCAAGCTACGTGATGAACTGTTGGATCGTGAAGTGCTTTATACATTGACTGAAGCACAAGTGCTGGTTGAGCGATGGCGGGTCCATTACAACACAATTCGACCACACTCATCGCTAGGTTATCGACCACCAGCCCCGCAGACGATCTTGCCAAACCCTTCAAGAATTGCTTACACTACGTTCCAGCCCTTCTTGAAGGGAAACTGTAACCCTAACCAGAGACTAACTTCTAAACTGGTACCAACTTAAGGGGCAGATCAGTGTCAGATTATCACCGTTCATCAGTTTCAAGGACATGGACGATCCAGAAATACTGGACACGATCATGATTGCCGCTAGGCATCTCAATGACTTGGGCATTACATACATCCATTTATGTGAAGCCGATTGGGATGATGCGCCTACCATACCTGACACATTTCGAGTTGATTTAAGACGTGTTTTTTCCAATACGATTATTGCAACTGGCAATAAAACTCCCCAAGAAGCTGAAGATTTGTTGGGTCGAAATTTGGTTGACATGGTTGGGTTTGGGCGTAAGTTTTTAACTAATCCGGATTATCCTGCCAGGGTCAAACTTAATGCTGAGTTAAATGAAATTTCTGATCCACATACACTTTTTGGTGGTGGTGATGCCCGGGGTTATACCGATTATCCCTTTTTGAACGGTTCCAGTTAAAGACGCCAAAAGATGATTACACAGCAACTCAATAAACAAGGCAATTTTGACACCTGGCCACAGGCAAGGGTAGACGAGTTGAAGTCAGAGACAATTCCAGCACAAGTTGGGACTAGATTGATTTTCCAAGATGCTTCCATTCGCGTGTGGGAGATTCGTCTTCAGCCTGGCGAACGGTTACTTTTCACAAACATACTACTGATTATACCTGGGTGGCATTAACCCCGGGGGAGGCTGTTTCTTACTATGACGGTGGAAAAGTAATAAGAATCACTTACGAACAAGGTGACGTTCATTATTACAATCACAGTGAAGAGGGGGATTTCGCGCATGATCTAGAGAATATTGGAGAAGATTTGCTCATTTTTAGCACCGTCGAATACAAGCTCAATTTTGACGAGGAGAAGGACAAATGAGACTAAATCATGTTTTAGTAAAAACCCGTGATCTTAATGCAATGACTGAATTCTGGACGCAATGTATTGGCCTGGAATTGGGTGAACGGCCTCCGTTTCCGTTCCCCGGTGCCTGGTTATACAGTGATGGGCAGGCTCTGATCCATATTATTGAAGACTCCATGATCGAGAGTTCAAATGCCGTGTTGTCACATGTCGCACTGGAGGGTGCAAATTACACAGGTTTGATCGAGACACTGAAAGATAACCATATACCTTATAGTGAAACGGATGTACCCCGTTCAGGTGAGCGCCAAGTTTTCGTCAAAGGTCCTGATGGCCTTAAAGTCGAAATGCTTTTTGATCTTGGCCAAATCGAATAACTCAAGCTAAGATGAAATCTTATAACCCTCCCAGTATCCAATTCATTGGCGACTTAAATAAGCTGGTCATGGGTATGTCAGGTATAGGCATCGATTTTGCCGCACGACGAGAAGATTTCTGAGATAGGTTTTTCATATCAATCAGAGAGTCAAATTATAAAGACATGTTTTCGTTAGCTGCCATGATTTATCACGATGATCGATCCGTTGATGGATATCAAATACGGGCATTTACGAACGCATTGTTTGGATGTTCAGAATCTTCTATCCAAACCGCAAATTTAGGTTCTTGTGCAGTTGGCATAAAGTATCCAAATACAATTCAGAATCACAAGATAGCTAGGCCAGTGGAAAGCCAAGATCGAAACGCCTGGATACTGCTGATTGGTCGAATCGATAATTTTAATGAGTTACAAAATAATACAGTAACTCAAACAATATCTGAACATCATTCTGATGGGGTTGCACGATGTGTTTTAGAAGGTTTTTTAGATCAAGGAGAGTGTTGGTTAAATCAAATATATGGACCTTTCATTTTTATTATCTACATTAAAACTCAAAAACGGTTAATTTTATGCCGTGACCCGATGGGCGATCGCTCGTTGTATTACTTGCCTACCCTAGATAATATGACACTTGTTTCATCTGACGAAATGGCGATTGTCCGAGCTTGCCCCACAACAATTACCTCATTGGACAAACCCCTTATATTTGAGGTAAACAAGTCTAGGGTTGCGGCATATTTTATTAATCAACCAACAGTTACCAATGATGCATTATTTAGCCCAATAAAACAGTTGCCGGCTGGTTGTTACCTTGACTCTACACCTGATCGAAGACAATTGATTCAATATTGGTATTTTGATCAGTCTAGAACTAAAGTATCTTCAGTATTCTCATATCAAGATGCTCTGGATGGATTCCGGCTAAAGCTTAACAATGCAGTTAAACGAGTTATAAATGGCAGATCTACAGTTCCGATATTGTTAAGTGGTGGTTTAGATTCAGGTTCTATTACAGGATTAGCGCGTCAAAATAACGTTCAATTGTTAGCCATATCACATGTATTTGATCGATTTAGTGAGTGCGATGAACGTTGTTATCTCAATATGCTGTATGAGAAATTTGGGCTCGAACAACTTCAAATTAATGTTGGTGACTGTTTGCCGTTAAGTGGCGATCCGTCCCAGTTGCATAACAGTTGTAATCATATTTGGATTCCTCCGATGCTATTACAACGGCGAAAATCTTATCCAATTCTTAAGGCACTGAATCATCATTGTTTCTTAACAGGAGAATTTGGCGATCATTTATTTGCTGGCCATCGTTATTGGTTTAGAGATTTACTGTATTCTAGCCAAGCGATAGGATTAAAAATAGCCGGCTTTAAGCATATTATTAAAAACCCCGATATGCCCTTTTATAAAAATCCAGTGCTGCGACGGGTGTTTCCGTTTAACGGTATTACATCAAAATATAAGAAAAAATATCCACACTGGCTAACTGATATCGCTAAGGCATATTTAAAAGAAACTTCTGAAATTGAGATTAAATATAGTAATGAGCAATTTGGACGGGATCGTTATGAACAATTCTTTAATCACAACAGTCTTGAATTAAACTCAATCATACGTGATGAGGCGGCATATTATGGCTTAGGAACTCTGATGCCATTCAAAGAACGTGAATTAGTTGAATATTCGCTAAATCTTCCAGTCCATATGTTTTTCGATTACCAGACTAATTGGCATAAATATGTTCTACGGGAGTCTATGAAGGGGTTGCTTCCTAATATCGTCCGTGAACGCATGCAATCAACTGTCTACAACACCATTTTCAAAGCCTCACTGATGTGTGAACAGCATGACGTTATGCATGAAATATTAATTAAAGGTGATCAGCTGTGGTCTGAATATGTGAGCAAAGAACATATTGAAAAATTAGTATCATCACAACAAGTAAATGATCAAGATCTACTTTTGCTTTGGAACTGTATCTGCTTTGAGTTATGGACTAGGAAAGTCGCTGAGATGAATAATCGAAGAGTAATAATTTGACTATGAAATCAAGAATAAATTATTGGTTATTAACCTAACATAAGCACATAGGGATTTAGCTTTCAGGGGTAATTGTTGTGTCAACGTTTTAGTTTTTTAATTCGGTTCTTATAACTATTTTAACAGTATAAAAAGGATATAAATTCTATGGCTGATGTAAAACGATATACTGATGCATTTAAAATGGCAGCAGCTGCGAAGGTTGTCGAAGATGATAACAGTGTAATTGATGTGGCTAATGAAATGGGTGTGGCGACTAAGTATATGGACTCCTACTGTTAAACAGACCCTGTAAATAATTCTGTGTATTTGCCACGGGTTTATGATCATTGAAAATCGGATAACCGATCTTCAAATTCAATCATAAAACGATTCAATGCCGATTTCCAGTTACGGATCGGCATCGTCCATTTTTTAGACGAATCCATAATCGCCAGATAAACCACTTTTTTTGCCGATTCATCAGTGGGAAATAATTTGCGTTTTTTGATCGCTTTACGAATCACACTGTTCAACGATTCGATGGCGTTGGTCGTGTAAATGGCCTTGCGAATATCATCCGGATAATTGAATAACGTATTGAGATTCGGCCAATGGGTACGCCAGGATTTACTGATTTGAGGATACTTGCCATCCCAACGCTCACTGAATTGATCCAGTGCAAGCAAAGCTTGCTCCTCGGTACTGGCCTGATAAATCCGTTTTAAATCAGCCGTCACCGGCTTGTAATCTTTCCAGGGCACATACTTAATCGAGTTTCGTACCATATGGACAATACACAGCTGAATCTGAGTATGGGGATACACGGTATTGATCGCATCAGCAAATCCCTTCAATCCGTCCACACAGGCAATCAGAATATCGTTGATGCCGCGGTTCTGTAACTCAGTCAGTACACCCAGCCAGAACTTAGCACCTTCGTTTTCACCCAGCCACAAACCTAATAATTCCTTGTGACCCTCCATATTCACGCCTAAGGCCAAATAAATCGATTTGTTGATGACCTTGCGATCCTGGCGAATCTTGACCACGATACAGTCCAGGTAAACGATTGGATAAATACTATCCAAGGGCCGCGATTGCCAATCAACAACCTGCTCAATCACCGCATCAGTCACTTTCGAAATCAGTGAAGCTGACACATCCGCATCGTACATCTCCTTGAAGGTGGCGACAATTTCACGCGTCGTCATGCCTTTGGCATACAAACTCAGTATCTTGTCGTCCATCGACGTGAAGCGAGTTTGATGTTTCTTGATTAATTGCGGTTCAAATTCGCCTGACCGATCTCTCGGTGTGTCCAGGATAAATTCACCGTCTTCAGTTTTTAAACGCTTGGAGGTATATCCATTGCGGGTATTGCCTGTCGTGCTGGAATCATGTTTGGCATAACCCAAATGATCATCCAGTTCTGCACCTAATGCCGCTTCAACCGTCACTTTGGTGAGTATCTTTGAAAATTCAGCCAGATCTTTCTGAGTTTTAATACCTTTGGCTGCCTCACGCGCAAAGGCTTCAAGTTCATCTTTGTTCATTGTTTGCTTACCTTAACTTAATCAATTAATAATAAGCAAATACACAATCTAATTTATAGTCTCGTTAAACAAGCAGATTTCCAATCAGAATTAAGACGCTTACGTATATTCGGTTTTTCAATGGAGAGGCTATCTCCTAACCCACAATGTATGCGCACTCAACTTCCTCAATGAGTATTTGATCTTTGTGATCTCGAAGCCGCACAGGTTTTAGCTGAGTGGATATCTTTATCTGATTTGGTCTTGCTTGATGAACTTCCTCTCGTTACTTTAAATATATAATCCTGAATCTACGCAGATAATCCCTGCTCCATGAATTTAGTTTTTCGATATTCTGTTCCTTGAGTAATTAACGCCCAGGCAGTACGAACATTCTTATTGGCCAACGCGACAGCGGCCTTGCCCGCTCCGGATCGATCAATTAATGCCAACAACCATTTATCTTTCGTCGTGGTGCCATGTTTAGCTCGATGCATATACGCACGAGCACCCTGGATGAGAACGGCTCTTAATCGCTTATTGGCAATATGTTTACTGATACCCACTAATTGGGTTTTACCACCGCTACTGTATTGTTTTGGTGTTAGTCCTAAATAAGCTGAAAACTCTCGACCATTTTTAAAGGCTTCACCGGTGCCTAAGGATGAATATAGTAATAGCGCACCAATCGGACCAACACCTTCTAATTTGGTTAATTCACCACAGCTTGGGTGTTGTTTGATGAGTATCGCAATGTGTTTATCCATCACATTAATATCATCACGTAGATCACAAAGACGGTTGTAGAGTAAATTCAATGTGGAGCGATAACTGTCCGGTAATTCATTCTCACCATCTTCCAGAATCTCGGGAACACGTGAGTACACAGGAAAAATTCCTTTGCGAATCACCAATCCAAATTCAAGTAAGATGCTGCGAATGTGATTTACCAAAGCAGTACGATCGCCAATCAATAATTCTCGTGATCGTTGTATCGATTGCAACACCTGTTGATCAACCGTCTTATATGGTGCTTGCTTAATATTGGGTCTATTAGCGGCTTCGGCAACTGCCAACGCATCATTCTTATCAGTCTTGTGACCCTGTCTGAACGGCGCTACCGCTAACGCCGGCAAAATCTTCGTTTGATGACCGAAAGACTGTGCAAACCGAGACCAATAATGCGCCGTTGCACAGGCTTCAAAGGCAACCAGTGATGGCTCTTGTTGGACTAAAAACTCTTTGAATTTTACACGTGTGAATTCTTTGCTGATCAAAACCTTTTGTGTGCGCGAAATAACGCAGGCATAAATCACATTCTTTGCTAAATCTACACCAATTGTATTATCATCTTTCATGTATGGATTCCTCATTTGTTTGTCTAAATGATTCTTCTCCCTATAACCTTAGGGGGGAGGAGTCCATACATTGAGTATCTATTTGTGGATAGATAAATTTTACAAAGACGCTGACCGAAAAGGAAAAACATTCCAAGATCTTCAGCTTGAAATTGAGTATCTTAAAAGGCAATTATCCCGGATAACACACGAAAGGGACGTGTTTAAACAGGCCATGACATACTTTGCTTCTGAGCTACAAGATAAGCATACTTAGAAGCCAATGATGAAACTAAAATAAGAGTTGTATGGATTTGCACAATGGAATTGATTTTAAACATTTCCCATAGCTGTTGGGGGTGTCTTAATCCCTTGTAAGAGCTGTTATTAAAAATAAAATTATTTTGGTTTCTTTATTAATTAATTTTGTGGTTCCTCGATAGAGTTAAATTGCTTTTATGATTTGCCGCTATTATCTAACTCTATTAAGCATTAAATGAAACTATTTTGAATTTTTCCTGTTATAATTCGCAGCGATGATTTTTAGATAAGGGTAGGTAAAGATCATCTGATGAGAGGTTGGAGAAAGGCGGGTTAGCCCGCCTTTAAACTCCTTGATTTTTTGTGTTATTCCATCCCGTTTTATTTTTTCTTCTTAACTGTTTGAATTTCAAATCTTTTACTAGCGTTCGCATAAGTGGAAGATTTCAACGGGCTTGTTCCGGCTCTTCAGCATTATAACTCAATGCCGGGCTTATCCGTAGGAATCTATTTCATCTTCAAGGATTTATCTTAGATAAGCAATTGATCGCAGCATCAAATTATCCTGCTAATGTGATCGATTTATCCGTGAGCCAGAAAATGATTGTGCTAAAATCGCTGACCGGCAATGTCTCGTCTCCATGGTGACGGAAAGTTGTAAACCCGGTCAGATCCGGAAGGAAGCAGCCGTAGCAATTATTTTGGGTGCCGGGTCAGGCGGGTCATTGCCTTTTTTGTAATCCTTTTTAATTATAAAGACAGTTTCAGTATTTAGATTCATTAGTGAGTTATTTAGCCTTAGCACGAAAATGGCGACCACGTGACTTCTCGCAAGTGGTAGGCCAGGAACATGTTGTGAGTGCACTCAAACATGCGCTTGATAATAATCGAGTTCATCATGCGTTTTTGCTTACGGGCACACGTGGAATTGGTAAAACAACTTTGGCGAGGATTTTAGCCAAGTCATTGAACTGCCAAACAAATGGCGTGTCTTCGACTCCATGTAATGAATGCAGTCATTGCCAGGCAGTGGATGAAGGACGGTTTATCGATTTAATTGAGGTTGATGCCGCATCAAGAACCAAAGTCGATGATACGCGTGATTTACTTGATAATGTTCAATATGCACCAACAACCGGTGAGTACAAGATTTACCTGATAGACGAAGTTCATATGCTTTCCGGGCATAGTTTTAATGCGTTATTAAAGACTCTTGAAGAACCGCCGCCACATGTTAAATTCGTATTAGCCACTACTGATCCGCAAAAATTACCCGTTACGGTTTTATCCAGATGCCTACAGTTTTATCTTAAAGCACTGAGTATCGAACAGATTACCTCGCAAATTAAACTTATCCTAAAGGCTGAAAAAATAGATTTTGAAGAGTCTGCGATCAGGCTCTTGGCTAGATCGGCCAAGGGCAGTATGCGAGATGCATTGAGTCTGCTAGATCAAATCATAGCTTTTGGTGGTGGCAAAGTGGAAGCTGCCCAAGTCAGATCTATGTTGGGATTAGTCGATGACAGATTCATATTCAGAATTTTAGATGCAATAGCCCACAATGATGTTAATCAGGCTTTGCAAGTGTCTCAAGAAATGGCAGAAAAATCAGTGGACTTCGTGAATGGGTTAGAGGAGTTATTGGCGAAATTTCATCAGATTAGCTTGTTACAGTTTTCGCCGGATATTGATAACGAGACCATTACCGATAAAGAGCAATTAGCCACTTACGTCGACAAATTTGACAAAGAAACACTACAGTTGTTTTATCAAATGGCCTTACTCGGCAAACGTGATATTTATCTGGCTCCAGACTTAAGAACGGGTATGGAGATGACGCTACTGAGAATGATTGCGTTTGCGCCCGAACAGGTAGAAAAACCCTCACCCGCTTCGGTTAAAACTCCGCAAACTAAACCTGAGCTTGAGCAAAATGAAAAGGTCGCTAAATCTGCCGAGTCTGTAAATACTGATTTTAGTGAGCCTCAGCAAGCTGAATCGAAGCAATCAAATCCCAATGGTGATGATCAACTCAACAGCACAAATTGGCCTGAGTTCGCTGAATCACTAGGTTTAACAGGTTTTGCTCGTGAAGTCGTGATGAATTCATTGGTTAATGAATCAAAGGGCGATATTGTTGAATTATTTGTTGATGACAGTTGTTCGCATTTGATTAATGATAAACGCAAGATGCTGATTCAAAATGCATTTATTGAAAGATTGAATCGACAGATAAATTTAAAACTGACGATAAATGAGTTAACAGAAAAAACACCGCAACAGTTGAATAAAGAAAAACAAGATCAAACGCTTAAGGCAGCCGAACAGGAGATTCTAAGTGATCCAAATATTAAAGAATTAATGGAAAATCTGGATGCAACAATTATTCCAGGTTCAGTTAAAGCAACCTAGTTAAGGAAGGTCTGATGAAAGGTTTAGGCAACATTATGAAACAAGCGCAGGAAATGCAGGAAAAACTCAAATCTGCGCAAGAAGAATTAGCGTCACTGGAAGTAGAAGGTGCCGCGGGCGGTGACTTGGTAAAAGTGATCATGACTTGCAAACATGACGTTAAACGCATCACCATCGATCCGGCTTTAATGGCAGATGATAAGGAAATTGTTGAAGACATGGTTGCTGCTGCTGTAAATGATGCAGTACGTAAAGTTGAAAAAACGACCCAGGAAAAAATGTCTGGCTTGACCTCAGGATTAAATATTCCTGGTTTGAATCTGCCATTTTAATGTCCCCAACTAGTGCCATTGCCGCACTGCAGCAAGCACTTAAGTGTTTGCCGGGTGTTGGCCCTAAAAGCGCTCAGCGCATGGCTTTCCATCTGCTCGAACGTGATCAGGATGGTGCTCGTGAGATCCTGGCTTCGCTGGATTATGCTTTAAAAACGGTTAAACATTGTTCACGTTGTAATAACTTCAGTGCGACCGAGCTTTGTAATATTTGCGCCTCTAGCCATCGTAACCCACAGCTTTTATGTGTGTTGGAAACGCCTGCAGATTTGGAATCCGTTGAGCAGGCCGGCATTTACAAAGGCATGTATTTTGTCTTGATGGGTCATTTGTCACCACTGGATGGAATTGGTCCTAATGAGTTAGGGGTACGCCAATTAATCCAATTACTCGAAAGTGGCCAGGTTAACGAAATTATTCTGGCTACGAATCTTACTGTAGAAGGAGAAGCAACCGCAGATTATATTGGTGATATTGCCCGCAAGCGCAATCTCAAAGTAACCAGACTTGCTCGTGGGCTACCAATGGGCGGTGAATTAGAGTATATGGACCAGGGGACCCTGAGCCAGGCTTTTGAAGGTCGGCGCGAATATTAAACGGATAACTCTACTCTACAAAAATAACAATTATTAGTGACCGATCTGACATGTAAATACTTTGCATGTTGATTAGTAAAGATTTCTAAAGCCTCTTCTGTAATATTTTTCGTGTCGATAACTTTTCCGGTGCCTTCAATAATTCGATCATCTTTGTCATAACCGCGAATCATCACTTGTTCACGATTCTTGATTATTTCTGGTGTTTCTAGATCTGAATATCTTTCACAGTTGTCGGCATGGATAAAAATAGGCCCTGTTTCTGAATAAGCATTCATTCCAGGAAAAGGTTGATATCCTAACAACAAACATGGGTCATCCTTACCAATATCAGTTAAACAATGGCGACAGGGAGAACCATCAGTGACAAGTTGTTCAGGAAGCTGGTTGTTGCTATCCACATGCCCATTTCTGTACTGGTTAACTTCATCGGTTGTAAGTGGAATGTAATTTAACGTTGACATTTCTAAATCTACTGTTTAATCCAAGTGGATTAAATCTATTTAGAGATTTAAGCTCAATCCGTTTCTTGCTATTTGAAGATTCGTCAAATTCTAAGGTTCAAAAGCCAGCATAAATCTGATCAGCTTTAGCCGCACAGATGAAATCATTGATAGATATGCCGCCAGCAGAATGTGTCGTGAATTCAACCACACACTTTTTGTAATAAATATGCAGATTCGGATGATGATCTTGCTGGTCTGCCATTTCCCCAATAGCTACAGCAAATGCCGGTCCTTGGGCATAACTATCGACTTTAAATGTTCTGCTCAGCATATTGCTTGATTCATCGTGAGTCCACTCGGGGGTTAGCTTTAACAATTCAGCAATGTGATCGGAACTTAGGGATTCGGTTTGATGGGTGCAATTTTCATTGATAAGCATGGCGTGATGTCCTGGGGTCTGTTAGTCTTTATGCTAGCATAATCGTTGCCAACATTAGGAGTCATAATGCCGCAGGATGCAAATGCGCTGGTATGGATGGATTTAGAAATGACCGGACTTTTTCCGGAAACGGATCGTATTATCGAAATTGCCACCATAATTACCGACCAGCATTTAAACATTGTTTCTGAGGGTCCGGTGTTGGCGGTTAATCAACCCGAGTTATTACTTGGGCAAATGGATGACTGGAATCAGACTACTCATAGTGATACGGGATTAATTGAACGGGTTCGAAATTCACAAATCACAGAAGCTCAGGCAGAGCAATTGACGCTGGATTTTATTCGCGAATATGTGCCCAAAAATACATCACCACTATGCGGAAATTCAATTTGTCAGGATCGGCGTTTTTTGTATCCCTACATGCCGGAATTAAATGGTTATCTGCATTATCGCAATCTTGATGTCAGCACTTTAAAAGAACTGGCAATGCGTTGGCGTCCTGAGATCATGGCGGGCTTTGAAAAGCGCAATACCCATAAAGCGTTAGACGATATTCGAGAATCCATTGAAGAATTAAAATATTACCGCCGCACGATGTTTATTTGAAGGTTTACTTTCATTGCAAGTTTGCACGTAGATTCTTGTCTAAGAATTCATAAGCGAGTGAACGCATTTCATCACTAAACTGATGTTTGCCCTTAAAAATAGCTGTTTTAAGCATACCTTGTTTAAAGGCTTCGCTGGAATATTTGGATATATAGTCAATGCTTAAACTCCACTTATCGTCGTCAGTGCCAACAATCAGAAGGCTTGCCGGTTCAACCAGCTTTATTACATCTTCCAGATCTCCATGCTCCAAGATATTTGGAATTACAAAATCAAGTTGTACACCAGTATTGTGGGCAATCATATCCTTGTAATTTGTTGATCCACAGCTAGAAACTGATGCTTTTATTCTGCGATCATAAGCAGGTGCGAACAAAGCTGTTCGTCCACCGTATGAATGACCTATGAAGCCAATATTAGAAGAGTCCACTTCAGGTAGGGATTGTAGAAGATCAATTCCTGATGAAACGTCGAATAAAATTTTCCCTAGCAAGGTTTGTCCTTGCACTAGCCGTGTATTGAGTTGATGCACATGGTATTTAAAAGGATCTTTTGTGTATGCCCTTTGTTCAAAACAGATTGCATCCACAGCAATAGTAACAAAGCCTTTTTCGGCAAGCTCCTTTGCATAGTGTTGGTCCAGTGAACCATCAAGTCCCACGACTTCACTTTTTCCAAGCAAATGATTTCCAGCATGCTGATGGAAACAATATACAGCCGGCATTGGACTGTCGATTTTGGGAACACATAAGTAAGCGAAGATTTTTTCTTCAGGCTCTGAAGAGAATGAAACCTTTTTTCTAACAAAACAGCCGCAATCCACTTCTTCAATAATCTTTGTGTTTAGGCTTGCTTTTAATGGGGGTGTTCCCAGTAATTTTAAAAACTGTTCTCTTTTCATATGGTAAGAATATTCTATTTACAGGCTTTCGTGAAACTGGCGTTTTATTATCGTTCGCATAAGCGACAGAAAGCCACGGGCTTGTCCCGGCTCTTTAACACTATAACTCAATGCCGGGCTTGTCCCGGCTCTTTAACACTATAACTCAATGCCGGGCTTGTCCCGGCTCTTTAACACTATAACTCAATGCCGGGCTTGCGAGGGATCTGCTGTGCTATTCGGACCTGACAGGTCAGTGATGTACCTGAGCCCGTTTGACGAACATTTTCAAATAGATCGGGGTAACTGAAAGAACGGAGGAATTAGAGATGCCCATGGATGAACGAGTGTATTTAGATTAAACATCGAATCTGCTTTAGGTTCGATGTTGATCGGATCAGCCTGAAGGGTTGTTACGGTAAATACCCCGGGTTTAACCGGATTTTTGTAATAATATTGGGGTTCCGATACAAAGCCGGGGAAATCTATGTCTTAGTCAGATGTTGTTCCAACGCCCATTCAACATGCTCTGTGACTAATTCTGATGAATCTTCTTTTCGCGAGTTTAGTGTGCTGATAACCGTTCCCGATTTAGGTGTATTTCCTAATGCTACAGCAATATTCCTCAACCATCTTTCATGACCTATCCGACGAATTGCTGAACCTTCTGTTTTACTTTCAAAAGTTCTTTTATCCCATTGAAAAGATTGAGCTAAATTTAGCTCGTTCAAATTGTTTCGAGGTAAAAAATCTATTTCCTGAGTTGGTCGAGCGAACTTGTTCCAGGGGCAGACTAGCTGACAATCATCACAGCCGTAAATGCGATTGCCCATGGCTTTGCGAAATTCGACAGGGATAGAGCCTTTCAGCTCAATGGTGTGATAAGAAATACACCTACGTGCATCCACCACAAAAGGAGCCACGATTGCCTTGGTTGGGCAAATCTCAATACAACGCGTACAACTGCCGCAATGCTCGTCTGTGACTGGTTCGTCGACAGGTAAAGGTAAATCTGTATAAAGCTCGCCCAGAAAAAACCAGGATCCTTCATGTTGGTTAATTAAATTAGTATGTTTGCCAATCCAGCCCAGTCCTGCCTTTTCAGCAAGAGGCTTTTCCAGCACCGGTGCACTGTCGCAAAAGACCCTGTATCCAAAATCACCAATGGTGTTTTGGATTTCATCGGCAAGCCGTTGTAAACGTTTGCGGACCAGTTTGTGGTAATCACGGCCAAGTGCGTAACGGGATACGTAGCCATTTTCAGGATGGTCAAGTTGTTTTTCAGCCTCGTCAGCCGGCCAATAATTTATTCGAACACAAATAACCCGGATCGTGCCATCGACCAGTTTTGCAGGCTTCCAGCGTTTATCGCCATGGACTTGCATATATTTCATAGTGCCGTGAAAGCTTTGAACCAACCATTGCTGGAATTTAGCTGAAGTATCAGACAAATCAGCATCAGTGACGCCGAGTTGATCAAAGCCTAAATTCAGACTTAAGGATTTAATTTCGTCTTTGAGTTTCTGGTAATCTATCTGGGTCATGAAAAACTGTTCGAACAACCAACTGCCAGAGCAATTATATACTGCTGCTGATTGTCGTGATATTGACCAGACAGTTATCGCTAGTGGCAGTGTTAGCGGTTATGAGTTAATGACCCGTGCCGGGCAATTCGTATTTGATTGTATTCAGCAAGGTTTCCCCACCGCAAAACATCTGGCAATTTTTTGTGGCAGCGGCAATAACGGTGGTGATGGTTATGTTGTAGCAGGTCTTGCCAAGCAGAGCGGCCTAGATCTTGTTGTCTATGCAGCTAAACCACCGCTAACTGATGACGCTAAAAAAGCGCATGATTTTGCGCTAGAACAAGGTTGCCAAATCTTCGATCTTGAACCTGACACTGAATTATCTAACGAGTTGACCTCTACGGATTTAATTGTTGACGCTTTATTAGGAACAGGGGTTGATCGTCCAATAACTGGTTTTCTATTAGAGTTGGTTAGCACTATCAATTCAACATCAGTTCCAGTCGTTTGCTGTGATGTACCTACTGGATTGAACAGTGACACAGGTTGCGTCATGGGATGTTGTGTCAGGGCTGATACAACCACGACTTTTATAGCCTTAAAAGCCGGCATGTTCACTGCTGACGGCAAAGAATTTTGTGGCCAAATCAAATTCACCGATCTAGACATTGAGTCATCAGCCTATAAATCAAGAAAAACTGCCGCCAGGCTATTAACTCAAACATCACTCAAGCCAATGTTAATTGAGCGTCATGAAAATGCCCATAAAGGCACAACCGGTTATGTGGGAGTAATTGGTGGAGCACCAGGGATGATTGGAGCTGTATTAATGGCAGGTAAAGCGGCCTATCGTACAGGAGCGGGTCGAGTCAAAGTCATTACACATGAGCAACATGCTTCACAGTTAGCTTTGAATTACCCGGAATTATTAACTCAAAGCACACACAATGAATCGCAGCTTGAGCAGTTTCAAGCATTGGCACTGGGTCCGGGACTAGGTCAAACACAATGGGCTCGAAGTCTCTACAGCCAAGTAATGCAATCAGAATTACCACTGGTCATTGATGCAGACGGGTTGAATTTATTGGCCCAGGAGAAACAAAAACGGCAAAACTGGATTTTGACTCCACATCCGGGAGAAGCAGCACGCTTATTAGCTTGTAGTGGCAGTGATGTGCAGGCAAATCGATATGCAGCGGCTAAAGCCATTGTTGATCAATATGGAGGTATTTGCGTATTAAAAGGCTCTGGAACTTTAATCGCTAGCGAACAATGGTCGATTCGAGTTTGTTCTGCCGGTAATTCAGGTCAAGCTACAGCGGGCATGGGAGATGTTTTAACAGGCTGTATTGTTGGCTTAATGGCACAAGGATACGGCCTTTTTGAAGCTGCTTGTCTGGGAGTATGGTTGCACGCTAGTGCTGCAGATAAGTTGGCTGCAAAACGGGGTAAAATTGGTATGATTGCGACTGATCTATTCGATCAGATTCAAGTGATACACAATCAACTGCATGCTGACTAAATCGCTGATTATTGGCACTGAAAATGAAATGCTGGCTGCCGGCCGGGCATTCAGCTTTGGTTTACAAGCGCCTGATAGAGTTCATTTGACTGGTGATTTAGGTGCAGGCAAGACCACGTTTGTCAAAGGTGTATTAAATGGCTTGGGTTATTCAGATGAAGTATTAAGCCCGACATTTTCGTTGGTTGAGACATATCCACTTAAAGTATTCACCATAGTGCATTTTGATCTATATCGGTTAGAGGACGAACAAGAGCTAGAACTAATAGGGTTTAGAGATTATTTTACAAACGACAATGTCATCTTTATAGAATGGCCTGAACGGGCTATGGAAATACTTTCCGCTCCCGATTATGATATCCGCATTCTTCTTCAAGGTGATGAACGTAAGGTATTAATCAATAATACAAAATGTTGAATCCGAATAAACTAATACTATCAATCTTTACGTTTTGCGTTCTAATGATCGCGGCGGTAACCAGCTTTGCTGCCAATGTAAAAGCAATGCGCTCCTGGCATTCCCCCGAAGGTTCAAGACTGGTTTTCGATGTCGACAAGCCCATTAAGTACAATGTTTTTACTTTGTCGAATCCGGCTCGAATTGTGGTCGATTTAAAGCATTCCCGGTTTTTAGCCAAAGTTCCATCTCCCAAAGATGAGTTTAGTGTAATTCGTCATATCCGCACCGGCCAAAATGATAAGGACACTTATCGAGTGGTCATTGAAATTAATGAAAGTGTTAAGGCTAATGCTTTTCAGTTAGCGCCTAATGCACAGTATGGACAACGCTTGGTAGTGGATTTAAATCGAGTCAATCCCAAGCCAGACCCTCAATTAATTCTGGCCGGAAAAAAATCCGAGCCTGAAATTAATGAACCTACTAAATCTAATAACACTCAGGTTCCTGCAACTAGAAATAAAGAATTAGTGGTTGCCGTTGATGCCGGCCATGGTGGTGAAGACCCTGGGGCGATTGGTAAACGCGGAACATTTGAAAAAAATGTAGTGTTATCGATTGCCAAAAAACTGGCGGCCAAAATTGATGCTCATCCCCGCATGCGTGCGGTAATGATTCGCAAGGGCGATTATTATGTTGGGCTTGGCAGGCGCACTAAGTTAGCCAGGGATTACGGTGCAGATTTATTCGTCTCAATCCATGCCGACGCGGTAAAACGGCGTACCGTCAAAGGTTCATCAGTGTATGCTTTATCCGACAAACGCGCTTCAAGTGAAATGGCTAAATATTTAGCCAGAAAAGAAAATGCTGCTGACACCTTGGGGGGCGTTTATTTTGCTGACAAAGATGATGATGTAAAAAGCGTGCTCTATGATTTGATGATGGACAATACCAAAAGTGAAAGCATAATTTTTGCGCGTGATGTATTACATGAAATGGGCAAGGTGGGACCGGTGTTGCGCAATGATGTCGAGCGAGCAAGTTTCGCAGTACTCAAAGCACCCGATATTCCATCGATTCTGGTGGAAACTGCTTTCATCTCAAATCCTGCCGAAGAGAAAAAACTCAAAAACAGCAAGTTCCAAAATAAAATCGCCGGAGCCATTTTTAATGGCATTAACCGTTATGCAGAAAAAAACGGATTCAGGGTTTTAGCCGAAAATTAAATGATAGCTAATTCTCAAGCCAATCGTGTCAAAGCTCTAGACGATCATTTAATTAACAAAATTGCTGCAGGTGAAGTGATTGAACGGCCTGCCTCGATTGTTAAAGAGCTTGTTGAAAATGCTCTGGATGCAGGTGCGGATCGAATCCGAATTGATATTGAAAAAGGGGGTATAAAACGAATCACGATTACTGATAATGGTCAGGGAATTTTCAATGACGATCTTCCATTGGCGTTATCCAGACATGCGACTAGCAAGTTGATTGAGGAAGACGATTTATACCAAATCGGCACGCTCGGTTTCCGTGGCGAAGCCTTGCCCAGCATTATTGCAGTATCACGTTTTCGTATTGTGACTCGAACTGCTGAATCAACTCACGCCTGGCAATTAGAGGTTGAAGGCAATAGTGAAATGTCTACAGCGCAACCTGCTGCTGCACAACCAGGCACTACAGTCGAAGTCAACGATCTGTTTTTTAATACCCCAGCCCGGCGCAAATTTATCCGTACTGAAACCACGGAGTTTAATCATATAGAACGGGTAGTGCGTCAACTAGCTTTGTCGTCGATGACAGTGGAATTTGAACTAATACACAACGGCAGAAAAATTTACCATTTACCTTCAGCCGAACAACCAGCAGCACTAAAACAAAGGTTGAAGCGTCTCATTGGTGAAGATTTTGTCAGTAACATGATCGAAGTTGATGTAGAAGCCACAAATATATCGTTATCAGGTTGGATTTCTAGGCCGACTTACACACGAAGCCAGCGTGATCGGCAGTATTTGTTCCTGAATTCACGTTTTATTAAAGACAAAACTATTTCCCATGCCATCACCAGGGCTTATAAAGATGTGGTCTACCACGATCGACATCCGGCACTGATTTTGTATCTAAACATTGATCCAAAATTAGTCGATGTTAATGTGCATCCTGCTAAAGCTGAAGTGCGCTTCCGTGATGGTAGAGCCATACATGATTTTGTCTATCGTAGTATTAAACAGGCAATCGCTGAGCATAGTCCTGATCGGCAAATCAGCGAACAATCGACTTCAATCTCGGCTACACAAACTTCAACTGGTTTGCTAAGCCCTACTGCATCCAAGGTTGCACGTCCTAGCCAGCAAATGCAAATGCTGGTGAAAGAATCACTGCAATCATATAAAACTTTATATAGCCAACAAGACGAGCAAGAAAAACCGATTGTGCAGGAAGATAAACCTGATTATGACTCGGCGCCTTTGGGCTATGCGCTTGGGCAATTACATGGGATTTATGTTGTCGCCCAAAATGAACAGGGTATGGTGATTGTTGACATGCATGCGGCTCACGAGCGTATCACCTACGAAAAGCTAAAGGCGCAACATGAAGCACAAAATTTAGTAGTTCAACAGTTAGCCATTGCGGTTGAAATCAAACTCACACAACAAGAAGTCGAGCAAGCGATTCAGCTTAAGGAAGTTTTTTCTCAGACCGGATTTGATATTGATCTATTGACAGATACAACTATCGTTGTGCGCTCCGTGCCAGCATTGTTAAATAAGGCAAATACGGAACAATTGGTCAGAGATGTTTTGGCTGATCTTAATGAGCATGGTGTTACAGATCAAACCGAAGTATTAGCAAATACAATTCTATCAACCAGTGCCTGTCATGGTTCTGTGAGAGCAAATCGTAAATTAACATTAGAAGAAATGAATGCCTTGTTGAGGCAGATTGAGCAAACAGAAAGAAGTGGTCAGTGTAACCATGGCCGGCCAACCTGGTTTAGTTTTGAGCTTTCACAGGTTGATAAGTGGTTTAAGCGTGGTCAATAGTGAATCGACCACTAATTGAAGACAAAAATAAAGTCGTTTTTATTATGGGGCCAACAGCCTCAGGTAAAACTGACACAGCCATTCGTTTAGCGCAGAACTATAACATTGAGGTCATCAATGCTGATGCAGCACAGGTATACAGCCAAATGGATATTGGTACAGCTAAACCCAGTGCTGAAGAATTAGAAAAAGCTCCACATAAGCTTATCGACTTTGTAGATCCTGCAGCATCATATTCTGCCGCTGCATTTCGGGGTGACGCATTAGATGAAATTGCCCGTGCGCATTCCCTCAATAAAACCCCAGTCCTAGTCGGTGGCAGTATGTTCTATTTCAAGGCGCTTGAATCCGGGTTATCAGTTTTGCCTGAAGCAGACCAGACTGTTCGTCAACGCATTGAGCAGAGAGCTAAAAAAGCAGGTTGGACTGCTTTACATGAAAAATTATCGCAGCTTGATCCAGCAACGGCTGGAACCATAGATAAAAATGACCCGCAACGTATCCAACGAGCGTTAGAAGTTTATGAAATCACCGGTTTGACACCTTCCGAGCACTTCAAAAGAGCACAGTTGAACGCAATGCCATATCAAGCAGTGAAACTAGTTATGATGCCATTTGACAGGGCAAAACTACATCAACGTATTGAACAGCGTTTTTTGAGAATGCTTGAATTAGGATTAATAGAGGAAGTAGAACAGCTTTGCAGCAGAGGTGATTTAACACTGGAGCTTCCGTCCATGCGTACAGTGGGCTATCGCCAGGTTTGGTTGTATCTGGAAGGTAAAATAAATCGTCAGCAAATGATTGATCAGGCCGTTGCAGCGACTCGTCAACTTGCCAAGCGGCAGCTCACCTGGTTGCGAAATCAGCCTGGATTGGTTTGGTTTGTCGGGTATAATGGTATTGATAATGACTCAGTGCAAAGATATCTTACATAAAGAAACTTTAATGCAAAAAATAATTGCGTGATTAGTTTGAATCGGTAATACTTCGGCACATGAGCATTAGCTCCTAGTGTAAGTTGTAACCAATCAACTATAAATAGTTGAAACTCTAATAATTTTAAATGGAGAAAATAAATGGGCCAGCAGAAAGGTACGGCACTACAAGACCCTTTTTTGAATGTACTACGAAAGGAGAAAGTACCAGTATCCATCTATCTAGTGAACGGCATTAAATTGCAAGGACAGGTCGACTCATTCGATCAATTTGTCGTCTTGTTAAAAAATACCGTTAGCCAGATGGTTTATAAGCATGCTATTTCAACCATTGTTCCAAGCCGCATGGTTAAAGTTGCTCCGGCTGACGGTGGTGACGACGATTAAGTCCAACTGATACTGCGATAAATAAAAATCCTTCATTAGTAGACAGCCTTAGTGCTGTCGATCATGAACCCATTGGTCAAAGGGATTCTCTCTCTGCGATTATTGTTCATCAATTTAACGATAATCGCAGTAAAGACTATTCTTCAATTAATGAATTATCGTTGCTCGTTAGCTCTGCCGGAGCGGAGGTTAAATTTACTCTGATCGCGACTCGTAAATCTCCGGTTTCAGCGACTTATATTGGAAAGGGGCGTGTTGAGGACTTAGCCGTGCTTGTCAACGAATATAATGCAGGTCTGGTCGTCTTTAATCACGTTTTGACTCCGGTGCAGGAGCGCAATCTGGAGAAAGCACTGCAAACCCGTGTATTAGATAGGACCGGGTTGATCCTCGATATTTTTGCTCAACGTGCTGACAGTCACGAAGGTAAATTACAAGTTGAGTTAGCTCAACTCAAACACCTGTCAACCCGGCTTATACGTGGCTGGACTCACTTGGAACGTCAAAAGGGTGGTATTGGTTTACGTGGCCCGGGTGAAACCCAGCTTGAAACTGACAGACGCCTAATCGGTAAACGAATTCGCAGTTTGCAGACGCGGCTTGAAAAAGTGCGTGCCCATCGAAGCTTGCAGCGTAAGGCACGTCGGCGTATTCCGATTCCAGTTATTTCCTTAGTCGGATACACCAACGCCGGTAAATCAACCTTGTTCAATCGATTAACCCAATCCGATGTTTATGCCGCGGATCAGTTATTTGCTACGCTAGATCCAATTATGCGTAAACTTGAATTACCGAATACTGGGCCTGTCATCTTGTCTGATACGGTTGGTTTTATTAGTAATTTACCGCATTCACTAGTTTCAGCTTTTCACTCGACACTTGAAGAGGTGGCTAGTGCAGCCCTATTGATTCATGTTGTTGATGTCAATGATGCTCGTCATCAAGATTTGATTGATCATGTCGATGCAGTACTTGAGGAAATTGATGCCCATCAAGTTCCCCAGATTCTGGTGTTTAATAAAATTGACCAATCTGATTTTGAGGCTAAATATATGCCTGCAAATCTGAATGCACCTGCCAAAGTCTGGATGTCAGCGATATCTGGTTTAGGTGAAGAGTTTTTGTTACAAGCCATTGCTGATCATTTTAAAGACAAGCAAATTCAGCTTACGGTTAGGGTTCCACCCGCATTATCAAAGCTTCGTGCGAAGTTTTATCAAAATGACTGGGTGCAAAAAGAGACAATTGATGAAAAGGGATTTAGCGTCTTGACGATTTCTTTATATAAAACCGATTATAACCGCTTGAAAAAGCAGCAGGAATTTCAAGATTGTGAAATAATTTAAGGTTGAGTTCTTGTTATTGAGTATTCTCAACCACATATACTCTCATGCTACACTACGCATATTTTTTAAAGACATAACTTACAGGTTTTACTATGCCATGGAATGAACCCGGTTCGGGAGACAAAGACCCTTGGAACCGGAAAAATCAGAACCAAGGTCCGCCCGACCTTGATGAATTGGTCAAAAATATTAGTGACCGAGTTAACACGATTTTAGGTGGTAAAAAGAAATCCTCCGGCTCAGGTGGAGGTGGCAGTGGTGGTTCTTCGTCACCAAGTTTACCCAGTAAATTTTCGTTTGGATTAATTGCTATCATCGCTTTGGCGGTATGGATAGGGTCAGGTTTTTACACTATCCAACAAGGTCAGCAGGGCGTGGTTTTGCGATTAGGAGAATATTCATCAACTGTTGATGCAGGTTTGCACTGGCGTCCTCGTTTTATTGATGAGGTCGAAGTTATTGATGTGCAAAACATTAACACTGTAGAAGTAGGCTATAGAGCGAACGGCCGCGGTGCAGGAAAAGTCAAACAAGAGCGTGAAGCCTTGATGTTGACTGAGGACGAAAACATTATCGATATCGAGTTTGCTGTGCAATACGATATCAAAGATCCCCGTGAGTTGCTATTTAACGTTAGTGAGCCAGCTTCAATTGTTGTGCGCCAAGCGACTGAGAGTGCGGTACGTGAAATTGTCGGCCGTAACTCTATGGACTTTGCTATTACTGAAGGTCGTGCAGCAATTGCTAGTGAAACCAAACAATTGGTACAACAGATTCTGGATCGTTACGCAACCGGTATTAATATCAAAGCAGTCGAAGCGCAAAATGCTCAGCCGCCTTCTCAAGTTAAAGCCGCTTTTGATGATGCAGTGAAAGCTCGTGAGGACCAGGTTAGAGCCAAGAATAGGGCCGAAGCGTATCAAAACGATATTCTTCCAAGAGCTCGCGGTCAGGCTGCACGGATCGTGCAAGAAGCAGAAGCTTATAAAGCGAGTGTTGTTGCCAGGGCAGAGGGTGATGCGCAACGTTTCTCCAGCATTTTGGAAGAATATGCCAAAGCTCCCGATGTAACTCGTGACCGACTTTATATAGAAACCATGGAGCAGGTTCTAGGGAATGCTAGCAAACTAATGATCGATAAGGACAGTAGCTCAGGTAGCGTGATGTACTTGCCGCTTGACCAGCTGTTAAAAAACAATAATCAATCCACTGGAAGTTCGTTATCGGTTCCCAGATCGAGTGCTCCTCAATCCTCAAGCAGTAGCTCTGGCAGCTCGAGGAGTTCCTCATCATCCTCGAGTAGTAACTCAATCCGTCAAGGGAGGACATTGAATTAATGAATACTAAAGCTAAAGCCATATTGATCGTATTGGCGCTGATTGCGCTAGTTATCGCCGGTTCTATATTTAGGGTTGATGAGCGCGAAAAAGCACTGGTGTTTCAATTCGGACGGATCGTCCAAGATAATGTTGAGCCCGGGTTGAATTTTAAAATCCCGTTCATTAATAACGTACGTTATTTCGATGGCCGGGTTCAAACCATGGATCAGGAAGAGGAAAGCTATCTGACCATTGAGAAAAAGAACCTGATTGTCGATGCATTTGTTAAATGGCGGGTCAACGATCCGGCGAAATACTATGTAACAGTGGGAGGCTTAACTAGCAATGCCAGTGCTCGTCTAGCACAACGCGTGAATGATAGTCTGCGGCAAGAATTTGGTCGTCGTACTGTCAAAGATGTTATTTCAGGTGATCGTGTCACTATTATGAATACAGTGCGCGATGCGGTTAATGACGAGGCCATAGAAATCGGTGTTCAAGTTGTCGATGTGCGCCTAAAACGTGTGGATTTAGACCCACAGGTTAGTGACAGTGTTTACTCTCGAATGGAAGCGGAACGCGAAAGGGTTGCTAATGATTTCCGAGCAAAAGGTGCAGAAACTGCCGAGAGAATTAGGGCAGATGCGGACAAGCAACGGGAAATCATATTGGCTGATGCTTACAAGGAGGCTGAGCAGATTCGTGGTGAAGGTGATGCAACCGCTACTGCTGTTTACGCTGATGCATTTGGTCAAGATAGAGAATTCTATAATTTATTCCGCAGCTTAAACGCTTATAAAAATACCTTTAGTGACAAATCCGATCTGATGATTGTTGAGCCGGACTCTGAATTCTTTAAATATTTTAAGCAATCTAAAGCCAATTAATTCATAAGGGAGCCCTTGGGTGCTTGACTGGCAGAGCTTATTGAGCGCGATAGCACTGCTTCTGGTGCTTGAGGGGTTGTTGCCTTTTTTTAATCCGTCCGGTTATAAATCTATGCTGGAACGTATGCGTGAGTTGCCAGAATCTCAGTTAAGAAATTTTGGTATAGGCTTGATTACTGCAGGCCTGATATTGCTATACTTTGTACGCTAGTGACAACTAATAAAAACAAGTGGCTTTTGCCTGACGGCGTTGATGAACTGTTGCCCGAACAGGCTAGATTGTTGGAACAATGTCGACGTCAGGTTCTGGATACATTTGCGGCTAATGGTTACCAGTTGGTTCAACCACCATTGCTTGAATTCATAGATTCACTGTTGACGGGTGCGGGTAATGATCTCGATTTATTAACTTTTAAGGTCACTGACCAATATAGCGGCCGCATGATGGGTATTCGTGCGGATATGACCCCACAGCTTTCCCGAATAGATGCGCATGTCCTGAACCAGGAATCAATCAATCGTCTGTGTTATCTTGGTTCTGTACTGCAAACAGCTGATCGTTCCGGTTTCCATAGCCGCGAACCCATTCAATTTGGTGCAGAACTGTTCGGTCATGCGGGTGTGCAAGCCGATGTTGAAGTCATCCGTTTATGTGCTGACGTTTTAAAGGCTCTGGGTATAACTAATCTATATATTGATCTTGGTCATGTTGGTATTTTTAGAGCTTTAATTCAACAGGCTGGGTTTGATTCGCGGCAATCAGCACAGATATTAGATATTTGCCAGCGAAAGTCCTGGCCTGACCTGAGCGATTTCGCTAATCGTTATCAACTTGATGCTGAAACTACCAAAGTTTTTAATGGACTTTTATCTTTGGAGGGACAAGTAGAAGAAGTCTTTTTAGCTGCTGAAACATTGTTACAAAATTGTGACCAACAAGTTAAAGATCAGTTTTATGAGTTTAAAAGCCTGATACAACTATTGACTGACTATTTGCCAGAATTGAATATCAGTATCGATTTTTTAGAATTGCGCGGGATTAACTATCATACGGGAGCTGTGTTTAGTGTATATTGCGATCAATATGCCCATGCGATTGCCAAGGGTGGTCGGTATGACGATGTGGGACAAGCATTCGGTAAAGCCCGGCCGGCGACAGGTTTTAGTGCTGACCTCAAGCAATGTTTAAATTTTGCTAGACTAAAAACTTGTAATGATGGCTTGATACATGCACCATTTAGTACTGACCCGGTGTTGCATGAGTTGATTGATCAATTACGGATTCAAGGTGAGAAAGTTGTTGTCGGTTTGCAACAAGAAGAGTCTGAAGCTTACAGTCGGGAAATCATTAATGACAATGGCGAGTGGAAAATCACTAACAAGAGATAGAGAAAGAGTTTATGGCAAATAGTGTTGTCGTAGTCGGTACACAGTGGGGTGACGAGGGCAAAGGAAAAATAGTTGATTTGTTAACCGATAAGGCTGATGTGGTAGCCCGTTTCCAGGGCGGTCATAATGCAGGTCATACCTTGGTTATTGGCGATAGTAAAACTGTTTTGCATCTTGTTCCTTCAGGTATCCTCAGACCCGATGTTGAGTGTCTGATTGGTAACGGAGTGGTGCTTGCGCCTGATGCTTTAATAAAAGAAATGGATTTGCTGGAGCAATCCGGCCTCGATGTTAAATCCAGATTGTTTATCAGTGAAGCCTGTCCATTAATCCTGTCTTATCATTGTCAATTAGATCAGGCCCGAGAAAAGGCAAGGGGGGATAAAGCTATAGGTACAACCGGCCGTGGTATCGGGCCGGCCTATGAAGATAAAGTAGCCAGGCGCAGTGTTAGAGCTGGTGATTTACTTGATGCTGATCGACTTAAGCTAAAACTAGAATCAGCATTGGATTTGCATAACTTTGTTCTGGAGAAACGTTTTGATGAGAAACCAGTTGATTTAAGGCAGCTTTATGATCAGTGTTTAAGCTATTCAGAGCAATTAGCAGGCCAGATTACCGACGTCACTGGGAAATTGTTAGCTCACCAGGCTGCTGGTAAAAGGATTATGTTTGAAGGTGCACAAGGAATGATGCTGGATATTGATCACGGCACTTATCCGTTTGTGACTTCTTCTAATACCACTGCTGCCTGTGCAGCATCTGGTACCGGAGTTAGCCCTCTTGGCTTGGGTGAAATTGTGGGTATCACTAAGGCTTATACTACTCGTGTAGGAGCCGGACCGTTCCCAACAGAGCTGTTCGATGAAGTAGGTAGACGATTAGGTGAGCGAGGTCATGAATTTGGTGCGACAACTGGACGTCCCCGGCGCTGTGGGTGGTTAGATTTGGTTGCTTTAAAACGTTCCGCCCAGGTCAACGGTGTAACTGCATTGTGTATTACCAAGCTTGATATTTTAGATAGTCTGGACGAAATCAAAATTTGTACTAGTTATCAGCATCATGGATCCGAAAGATTAGCACCACCTTATGCAGCAGAAGATTTTGCAGAATGTGAACCAGTGTATGAATCTCTATCTGGCTGGGATCAGCCAACTGAAGGCTTGACCGATTATGATCAGTTGCCCATGCAGACCAAAGATTATCTACGTTTTGTAGAAGAATATTTGCAGACACCAATCAAAATTATTTCTACCGGGCCAGAACGGAATCAGACAATCGTGCTTGAGCATCCGTTTGGATAATGAAGGTTTAGTGGGAGTAAAGGTGAGCAAATCTGCTAATAACCTTACTGAAATTGGTTAATGCTTAACCGTCTTAACGCAGCACTCGATAAAGGGTTGGTTAAGGATGTTTTTGATCACATTAGAAATTATTTAATGTGCGCTTTTTTACTGACGATCGGTACTAGTCAATTTAATCAAAAGTCTGATTTAATCATGAATTTTGCGCCGGAAAAGTTCGGCGGTTACGGTATTATTGGTGTATCCATCGTGCTCATGGCTCTGAATTTAATTGATGGAATTAGAAAGATCTCTAAATCTAAAAACCATCTGATCTGGTCGATTGGTTTGATCATTGTTTACATGTTTGTGTCGATGCGAATTATTGAAATGGCATGGCACTTCAGAGATTTGTCGAGAGGTATTGGCTGAATATAGTGGTGGATGTGGCTAAAACTGGTTGAGCAAACCGATAATTCCTGGATGTTAATTTATCGATGCCGGAAGCTGAAAGTAGTTGGCCACGTTGGACGAAGGGATACCAAGGTATCATGTCTCATAAATTAAATATCAGTAAAGTAACTTAATGCACTAAAATATTTACGTTAATTCAAAAAATGATCGTTCTTGAATATACTGCTGTTGAGTCACTTAAAATGACTTTGCTTAGAGTTCTTTAATCTAACCGTATTTGTATAGGGCTAATTTATTAGTTTGCAAAAAGACTACAATTTAAGAAATTTTTACATTAAAATTCAATCTAAATTATTTTTAATGTAAAGAATTATAGGTATACACTAATGTTCCGTCGTGCATTTGTTTTATTTATCGGGATGGTTTTTTCTGTTAACTGCTTTGCACAAGACGTTTTTATACTGCCGCCTGGCGAAGTGACCCCATCGCAAAAACGTGAAAATGACAAATTAAGTAAAGATGTAAATAAAAATAAACTAAAACAGAGTGGGATAAAATCATCTCAATCGGCAACAGGGTATCTGGATATAAATGAGTATTCTGATAAATCTATAATAGAAGCGAAAGATTCAGAATATGAGGATATGAAATACTATTTTCAGGAGCATGAATGGATTTCTATTTCAATTAGCTTTTCTGATTATTTTGAACCCGGCACAGCACAGAAATTCGTTACCGACCCGAATGGCACTTACTTAATTTTTTTAAGATGTCCATATTGTATGATATTTTTCCTTGCCCGATCTCTGGGAACGGTTAGTAGTGAATAGGCCTTAGGCCTTCGTTTTACGGCCCGCGGTTCTATTCGGCCTGGACGGTTAGCCACTTTCTGCTGGGCGATCATGTGCAATATAGCCGCACGATGTTCAGGCGTAGCGTCGGTCACTTTTATTGATACGATCAGCCACAGTTGCAAGCTGTGCTTGAAACTCAAGTTTCGAGGGTTAATGTCGACTAATAATGCTGATTGCACCATCATCCAACGGATCAGGTTATATGCCAACAGGTACACCCAGACTTCTTTCTCAATCATATCAGGGGATTTGCAACTCAGCACGTTCATCCCTAGGGTGTCTTTGATGTTGCGAAGATCAAGCTCGATATGCCAACGGGACTTATATAGTGCTTTAAGTTCGGATTTGGGGGCTGCCTTAGGGCAGATGAGTGTCGTCACCATCGTTTTAGCACCCGCTCTAAACTCTCTGACGGTAATGGACGCGGGGGCTGAATCAAAGTAGGCTTGGCTCATCCACTGCGGTTTGGTCTTGGGTTTTGCTAATGTGATTAAATGGTCGCGTTGCCCCAATCGTTTCCCTTTTCTAAAGTCTGTGACACGTTGTCTAGCTCCTTGCTGTTCCATTAATAGATCAATCCCCCGGCTCTGTAGGTCCAACATAAAGAACCATGTTGCAAAGAATGAATCACCCATAACAATATCACCCGGCTTAAACGTATCGGTCAAGGTGCGTAATAAGCTCTGTTCATCAGTACCTTTGCCATTAAATCGCCCCATTGTCGCATTCAGCAAGGCACCGGTAGCTAAACAGGTGATCCCAACAATACGACAGATTGGAAAACCCAACCCCGGTCTCTGAGCACGCCGTCCCTGCCAAAGCCACTCACTGGATGATTCGCTTTCAATTAACTCACCAACATGCAGGGCTAAATTCATAACCATTGATTTGGGTAAACGCTGGCGGGCTCGGCAATAACCGCCCGTGTGGGTACTCACTGGTGCTAATCCACCAACCAGTCGATCAACGGCCGTTTGGTTGACTATATTCTGACACGAACGGTCAGCACTCATAGCTTGGGTCAGAAATAACGATAACGTTTCTGTTGGGGGATACTGGCGTTCTCGATGATCGGGGAGTAATGATTCCACCGTATCAAACAGTTCATCACTTGTGAGCAGATTAAAGTAGCTATAGCTACTACTGGAACTTGCATAATATTCCACACGTTTACGTTGATGACGGGTACGGGAAAGCGTATTATTCATGGGTAAGTTGGTCCTGTGGTGAGTCGTGGTTTTAGCGAATTAAAGCTTACCATTGGATCAGCTTTTTTGAAATTAATTCAACTACTTATCAATAAGTAAGTGCCATTCGGGTCTGACTCGAATTTACTGATTATTAGGCTTTTGTTGATTGCCAAATCTGTACAGAATTTGATGATAAAAATTGGTATGGCAACAGCAATATCGTGATCGGCGACAACTCAGAATTACTTACAATAGCCACCGAACCCTCTATTCCTATTACTAACAAAAAACTGAGTTTGGTTTTAAAAAGGCGGTCCACCATCTTCTGTGCTAAAGTTATAATCAATAATTTAAATAAAAACCTTATGTTTACATCATTGAGGATATAACAATAATAATGGCTAGCGATCAACCATCATCCAAAAGATTATTATTCTTAAGCCATTCCGGCAATGACACCGATTATGCTGCCAGACTCAGGCAGGCTATTCTTGCGCATCCTCAGGCTCAACATGCTGGATTGAATGTCTGGTTTGATAAAGAAGATCTCAAAGTAGGCGAGCGCTGGTCTCAAGGAATTGAAAAAGGGCTGGCGCAATCAACGGCTTTTGCCGTGGTGATTGGTGAGAACGGAGTGCTCAATTGGGTCGGGCGCGAAGTCGACGATGCCATTGACCGGGCAACCACCGATGAGAGTTATCTAGTTATCCCGATTTTCGCGCAAACCTTAGAAAATGAGATGCTGGAAAAAGTGCCTCGCTTATTGAGGCAGCATCAAGGGGTAGAAGATCCGCTTTCTAATCCAGAAAATCTGGACAAGTTAATCGCCGCCATTTTGGATACAACTGTTCAAAGGCCGAAAAAAGTCCTGGAATTTCCGTTTGTTGGCTTAAGAGCCATGACCGAACGCGATTCGGCCCGCTTTTTCGGGCGCGATCAGGAACTCGCAGAATTAATCGAACGTTTTCGTCAAAATCGCTTGATTATTATTGATGCGGACAGCGGTAGCGGCAAATCCTCGCTGGTTAATGCTGGCCTAGTGCCCAAATATCGCAGTGGTGCATTTGAAGATAAAGACTCAACCCCCAATGAGGCCAATGTCTGGCATGTCGTCAATATGCGTCCACAAAGTGATGCCTGGGCGGGTTTGCGTAAGGGCATTCATATTGCTTATCAACAGCTGGGTAAAACGCTTGATATTGAACTTCAATCAAAGGATCCGGAAACTATCGCTTACAATCTGCTATGCGGCTTGCCAATTGAACAAACCCGGGTGTTATTGGTGGTCGATCAATTTGAAGAGTACTTTTTACAACAACGTGATTATGAACAGGACAAACCTGATGTATTTTTAGATTTATTGCTCTATCTGAGTAGTGCTAAATGTCCGGTTGAAGTAAGGGTTATTGCCACTATTCGTTCTGACTATTTTAATCTATGCCGTGCTTATGACCCGTTAAAACAGCGACTTGAATCGGATCAGCAATCTGTTTTTCGCCTACGCAGTATCATTGATGATCCCGAGAAACAAGGCCAGGGTCTGGAAGCCATCATCCGCCAACCGCTTAAGCTGGTGAATTATGATAATGCTGACGATATTAATGCCTTGGTCAAAGCCATCCGCCAAGATAAACGTGATCGGGGCAGCGACCTTGCTTTAATCCAGATGGCACTGGAACAATGCTGGAATCGCTTGCAAAAACAACAAAATACAATGCTGTTGCAGGCTTATACAGAGGTGGGCGGTATTTCAGGCGTGCTCGCTAAAGCCGCCGATGAAGTTAAAGCCAAACTGACCAAAAATGAACAGGAAAATCTGTTTTCCGTCTTCGCCCGCCTCTTGCAAGTAAACGATACAGGTGGTATCACCCGGCGCACTGCCAACCTGGACGAATTTGATCAAGACACTCGTACGCTGGCCCAAAAATTGGCCGACGAGGCCCATCAACGCCTGCTGATCGCCAGCGAAAACGATATCGAAGTCAGCCACGAAGAAATCTTCCGCCAATGGGGCTGGCTGGTGGGCCAGATCCAGCAACACTCGACCAAACTCAGAGACCTAAATCGGTTAATGGAAAGACCGGATAAAAACACCGAAAACCTTGATCCGGCTTCCGGTGTTGAGCTCGAACAATATGAAAAACTCAAGCTTTCCCATCCACACTGGCTCAGTACCGAGGAACAAGCATTTATTGATGCCAGTATAGGAGTTCGTGAAGAGCTGATTGAGCGCGAAAAACAACGCAAAAAACTTGATCAGCGGCGGTTTATTCTGATTACTTGTTTAGCCGTTTTTGCAAGCTTGGCTGGAGGATTTTCCTTTTATCAACTCGAAAAGGCTAAAGAATCAGAACGACAAGCCATTGAAGCCAAAACACTGAGTGACCGCAATCGCTCTCAGGCATTATTGGCCTTAGCTCAAACGGCAATAACAAATCTGGATTATGCTGACGCGGCCAAATTGGTGCTTGCAACAGGAGTAAGTCACAATGAAAACCTTGCTTTTGCAGAAACAGCTGAGCAGTTAGCTCAAAGATTAAAGTTTAAATTGCCGAATTTGTACTTGAATCCAGATGTTGATGCACAGGGAGCTAATTGGAATAAGCAAAAGTCGCAAATTTCAACCTGGGGAAGGGATAGAGGGCAACAGAATCAAATTGTTCAGGTATGGGAAGCTAAGACAGGGCAACAGATCTCCGAAATACGACCAGATTATAAAATTAAGCATGTCGCATTCAATAGTAAAGGATCACTGATTTTGACCCGTGGAGACACTAGAACTGGTCTAGTTCAAGTATGGGAAGCCCAAACAGGGCGGCTCATCTCAGAAATACGATCTGACGAACGAATTGTACATACTGCATGGAGTAGTGATGGATCGTTGCTTTTGACTCAAAGTATATTGTTTAGAGATGGTTTTATTCAGGTTTGGGAGGCCAAAACGGGGCAACTTATCTCTGAAATACGACTTGATAAACAAATTGCGGAGGCAACATGGGGTAGCAATGGATCACTGCTTTTGATCCAGAGCAGGCTCATTAGAGATGGTCTTGTTGTTGAAGTGTGGGAGGCTAAAACGGGACACCTAATTTCAACAATACGATCACCTAAAATTGAGCGTGTAGCATGGAATAGTGATGGATCGTTGCTTTTGACCCAAAGTACGGTCTTTAGAGATGGTGTTGTTGAAGTGTGGAAGCCAGAAACGGGGCAACGGTTTCATGAAATACGAATGAGTAATTTTTTTGATTTACATATAACCTGGAATAGTGATGGATCGCTGATACTCTTCAAGTTGGATGATAATAACATTCAAGTTTGGGAGACTAATTCGGGAAATTTAGTTTCAAAAATAAAGTTTGATAAACAACTTAGTGAGGTAAGATGGATTGGTGATGGATCTTTAATTCTTACTCGTTCAAGAAATAATGACATTGAGGTTTGGGATGCTAGAACAGGTAAGTTGGTCTCTGAATATCGAGGTGGATCTGCCTTTTTGGATAGTGTCTGGAATGAAAATCAATCGCAATTTCTAACCAAATCGCATGATAATACGGTACAGATATGGGAGGTAAAAACAGGAGAACCGGTTACTCAAATGGAGCATGCTTCCAAAATAAAAATCGCGCAATGGTTTAACGAAGGTTCGCAAATTCTGACAATTCCTGAACAAGGGCCAGCCCGTTTATGGAATTTAGACATCCCTGAAGTCGATGATTTTGATTTTCTATGCTGGCGCTTGGGCGATAATACCTCTCTAGCCGACATTGAAGCCAAATACGAGTTAACTGATTTGCCGCCCATTTGCCAGGGTTCGCCAGAATAATAATCAGTTAAAGAGGTCGGAGGGATTAAAAAATAGGCAGCATTCAATACGTTTGGGTTTCTCTCGAGCAAGAAGAGATAGTCGTTTTATTTCGGGACTCAGTATGATTCGGTTATGATGCGGATAACCGAGCCGATACAATGTTAAACAGCGTGCAAAAATGGACAGTTTCGGGGGTGATCAGCGTGTAAAACTGAACACCATACTATTAACTGTCTCGGAGTTAAGAATCCGAGGAAACTGTCAGGTGATCTGCATGCATATCTGTACCAAGATACGACGAATGTGTTTAGTCGACGGCCGCAATGTCAGCGAAGTGGCCCGTGAATTTAATGTATCGCGCACGACCGTATATAAATATTTAAATGAATCCAACGAACCGGTTTACCAGCGTTCAGTTCCTATCGTCTGTCCGAAGCTGGAGTCATTCAAACCCCAGCTAATCGAATGGCTTGAAGTAGATGCCACCCGTTCAGTACGGGCTCGACGTACTGCTGTCCAATTGTATGAGGGCATTCAACTTCAGGGTTATCGAGGGGCGTATGACAGCGTTCAGCGGTTTGTCAAAGCCTGGAAGGACCAGTCCAGTCAGTCGATCAAACAGGCCTATATACCCTTGATCTTTGCACCGGGTGAAGCGTGTCAGTTTGACTGGTCACACGAGCAGATTATCTTGGGGGGTTGTAACGTCAAGATTAAGCTGGCTCATTTTAGATTATGCCATTCACGTAAATCGTATCTACGCGCGTATTCCAGAGAAACCCAGGAGATGGTCTTTGATGCACATATCCGGGCGTTTGAGTTCTTCGATGGATTACCGAAGAAGATGATATACGATAACCCTAAGCCGATCGTGAATAGCATTCTCCAAGGTAAACACCGAGAGTTTAATCGGCGTTTTTTAAGCCTGATGAATCATTATCTGATAGAACCGATTGCCTGCACGCCGGCTGCAGGCTGGGAGAAAGGTCAGGTTGAACGCCAAGTCGGTATTATGCGTCAGCGATTATTTGTGCCACGGTCAACGTTTGCGGATTTAAATGAATTAAACCAATGGCTGGAACAACGCTGTAAGCAGATGGGTCAACGTCCACACCCCACGAATAAATCCATGTTAATTGATGAGGTCTTTGCCGAGGAACAAGCCCACTTGCGTGGTGCCATCGTGGCTTTTGATGGGTATTATGAACGTTTAGCGCGTGTACATGCGACCTGTGTGGTGCACTATGATCGCAACCAATACTCGGTACCGTGTCAGTATGTCGGTCAGGTAGTCTCTGTACGAGCGTATGCCACACTCATTAAAGTTGTCGTCAATGACGTGGTGGTCGCCGAACATCAGCGCTCGTTTGCACGAGACCAAATGATCTTTGATCCCTGGCATTATTTGCCAGTGCTTGAGATTAAACCGGGTGCGTTGCGCAACGGTGCCCCGTTTGTCGATTGGGAATTACCTAAAGCGTTGTTAACGCTTAAAGCCCGCTATCTCAAACGTGACGGGGGTGATCGGGAGTTTGTGCAATTATTACTATTGGTTCGTCAGCATGGCCTGGAAACCGTGAGTGTAGCCTGTGAATTAGCATTAGATGCAAAGACAACCCAACTATCGGTCATTACCAATCTGGTGCATCGATTAATTGAATCTGAGCCGATTCAAGCGATGACGATCACCGATGCCCCGGTACTGAGCGTTCCACCAGTGGCTAATGTAGGTCGGTATGATCAACTTTGCGCCCAGGAGGTCAATCATGCTTGAACTCGTCGATGAACTCAAAGCGCTAAAACTGCACGGCATGGCTGACTGTTTGCCTGAGCTGATCGATTCACCTCGCACCAAGGTCACTCTGCAATCCGGGTTAATCAAATTGATGGATGCCGAACGCGCTGACCGAGAGGTCAGACGACTAAACTACCAGATGAAAGTCGCCAAGTTCCCACACCATCGCGATCTACAACAATTTGATTTTACCCAGTCCAAGGTTGAACAATCCCTCATCAAAGATTTAGCACAAGCCGATTTTATGGATCGAGCTCACAACTTGATCTTTGTCGGTGGCACCGGCACAGGTAAAACACATCTAGCAACCGCCATTGGTATTAAAGCCATTCATTCAGGTCGACGAGTACGCTTTTACAACGTGGTCGATCTGGTGAATTTGCTCATCAAAGAACAGCAGGACGATAAACAGGGACGACTGGCACGGATTATGCAGCCCTTGGATGCTGTTATCTTCGATGAACTGGGTTATTTGCCGTTTCCGGCTTCTGGTGGTGCATTGTTATTCCACCTAATCAGCAAGTTGTATGAGAAAACAACCATCCTGTTCACCACCAATCTAAACTTCAGTGAATGGGTGCGGGTGTTTGGTGATGAGAAAATGACGACCGCTTTACTGGATCGAGTCACCCATCACTGCTCAATTATTGAAACGGGTAATGACTCGTACCGATTTAAGCAGTCCAGTTCCAAGCTCAAACTCAAGACCAACATAAAGAAAAAATCATCGTAGGGAACTCAGGAGAAACAGCCCAACTCAAGTTCCGCTACGCTTCACTTGAGTTGCTAATGACCGAATTATATTGAATTTAACTGTTCAGTTTTACTCGCTGATAAGTGTCCAGTTTTAAACGCTGATTGACAATGATTCTTCCAACTCGGCCTCAATCGAACACACGAACCGTCATTGAACCATAGTCGGCCTCGTTTGGGTTGTTTGCTCGGTACTTTTAGCCCCTCTCGTCGCCAGATACGTTCCACACGTTTATGATTGACACACCAACCCAGATACAGTTTTAACAGTGCAGTAATACGTCGATACCCATAACGGCCAAACTCACTCGCCAATTGAATGATATCCGCTGTCAGTGCCGCTTCATCGTCTTTGACAATACGCTGATAACGTTGGGTGGAACGCGGTTGACCAATTACTTGACAGGCTCTGCGTTCAGATACACAAAGCTGCTCACGAACATGATCAACACATAAACGGCGACGCTCCGGGCTTAATACTTTCCCGACAACGCTTCCTCTAGGATTAATTTATCCAACGTTAAATCAGACACCGCTTTGCGAAGACGTGCATTTTCCTTCTCTAAATCCTTCATCTGACGAACTTGGTTCACTTGCATACCGCCATACTGTTTGCGCCAGCGGTAGTAGGTTTGCTCTGTAATACCGCACTGGCGGCAACTCTCGGAAATGGTGTGACCTTGAGCATGATGAATTTCCACTTCACGCAGTGTTTTGATAATGGTCTCAGTTGGGACACGTTTACCTTTAGGCATAAGTTGGCTCCTTTAAGCTAAATAGTAAACCTAATCCTATCTCATCAACTGGATCAACTTTCCGGGGCTAGGTCAATATGAGTCCTTAAAGTTCTTATCTTGATTAATAAGTTGAGTATAGTTAGATCGATGTTTAATCTTTATTACAAATTCTTTGTATGCGTTACTTTCAATAAAAGCGCTTGCTATATCAATCGTGATGAAAAGTTGTAGTTGTATGAATTCGGCATTAATTACTACAGGTGATTCAAGTTTATTTGAGCATAAAATTAGTTCTATAGGGTCATAGTTGAATCCCAAGTTATCTGATCTAAGGAAATAGAATTCAGGATTTGAAACTTTATCAACTTTTAGTGATTTAAATATTAGACTATCAGTAAATATCCAGTAAGGATTTGGATCATCTTCATCATGAAATCGTAGCTTTGATGGTGGAACAAAGGCAAAGTAACTCAAGTTATAGTTGTTTTTTGGAAGCCTTGGAAATAATTCGATACGTTTGCCACTTGGATCTGAGTTGTTTGGAAAAAGTTGCTTATAGTAATAAACTTGATCAAACTCGTGTGAGTCATTGTATTCAGCCTCGGCGTAATAGTTATTGTCAATAGGTTCATTGAGAATATCAACAGTGTAATAATCGCGAGTGCTATAGATAGAGATATTGTGGCTTCTTAAGAGCTTTTGTGGATCGATTGCCGCAGAAAGCAATAGATGCTCTTGTTTAGACCAGTCTATGATGTCATTTATATTGGCATTTAAACCATCTTGATTTATTAAATTAATAAACTCATCTATTAAATAAAATGGCTTGCCCAAATACATATGCTAATCTGTTATTTTATTAAGCCAGTCTGCCCATACTTGCATCATTTCTCTACGTTGTGGCAAGTGGGCAGTACGGTTATAGGCCCGTCCATTTGCATCTTTAACAGCATGGGCAAGCTGGTGTTCAATTAGATGCGGTGGAAAGCCCAATTCCTCATCCAGCAGTGTTCTAGCTGTTGCTCTGAAACCATGAGGGGTCATTTGCTCTTTTGTATATCCAAGGTTACGCAATGCGGCGAGAAGGGCATTTTCGCTCATAGGTCGCTTGGGTGATCGAGCACCTGGAAATACATATTGCCTATGACCAGTGAGTGGTTGGATTTCTTGGAGCAAGACAACAACTTGATCGGCAAGCGGTACGATATGATCTATGCGTGTTTTTATCTTTCTCGCTGGAATAATCCATTGCTTTTGATCAAGGTCAATTTCGTCCCACTCAGAACGTCTAAGCTCACCTGGACGCACAAATACATATGGAATGATATTCAAAGCAATGCGAGTTACAAATTGTCCTTGGTAACCTCTAATATCCACTAGGAGCTTAGCTAACTCAACTGGCTTGGTGATTGCTGAAAAGTGCGATTTCTTAACAGGAGGAAGGGCGCCTTTCAGGTCAGCAGCCGTATCACGGTCACAACGGCCTGTTGCAACGCCATACCTGAATACCTGCCCACATGTCTGCAAGGTTCGGTGTGCGCTGTCTAATGCGCCGCGGTTTTCAATGCGTCTGATTGTCTCTAGGAGTTCTGGCGGCTCAATCTCAGCAATAGGGCGATTGCCTAGCCATGGAAATACATCGTTCTGCAAGCGGGTAAGTATCTTTTCAGCATGATTCGGCGACCATCTTATTTTGAATTTCTCTTGCCATTCTCGTGCAATGGCTTCAAATGAATTCTCAGCTGATTCTGATTTGGCACGTTTTTCTGCTTTCCTTTTAGCGCCAGGATCAACTCCATCAGCATGTAATTGGCGCGCTTCATCTCGCTTAAACCTCGCATCTTTCAGGGAAACATCAGGGTAACTGCCAAGGGCTAATAATTTCTCTTTACCAGTGACTCGATACTTTAATCGCCAAAGCTTGCTGCCAGATGGATTGATCAATAAATACAGACCCTTTGAATCGGAGATCTTGTATGGTTTTTCTTTGGGTTTCAAAGCTTTGATTTTTATGTCTGTTAAACTCAATTTGGGGGTATCGATTGTTGTTAATAATGATATACCCCTAAAAGTACCCCCGTTTGGGGGTAGATGTCAATAGACGTTATTGGACAGCGTTGGACGATAAATTGGCTATAATGCTTGTATTTACTGGGTTTTTGGGACTTTGTTGGACGGTATTGGATGCTTGGTTGGTGGAGGCGGCGGGGATCGAACCCGCGTCCGTCAGCCCTACGCTCATCGGCGACTACATGCTTAGTCTAAGCCTTTAGTTTTTAACTGTTTCAGCACCGTCAGACTAGCGCTTTGAGCAGCGAGCCCGCCTTAAGTTTAACGCTGTGATCACAGGCAAGTCGCAGCGCGATCCTACTGATTTGACCTTATACATCCATCACGTAGGCAAGACGGAGATAAGGGCCTAGCTTAAGCTGCTAGAGCGTAGTTGTCGTCGTTGGCAACTAAAAGTTTGCAGTTGGATTTACGAGGAAATCTGCACCTCGGCATGCTCCGATGGTTTCGCGACCCACGTCGAAGCCAGTCGCCCCCAGAACCAATATTTAATTATATAAGGTTTGACCTTATATAGTTCAATAATTATAGGGTTTCGATCTTAAGATTTCCTTAAGCTTGATTGAATAGAATTACGTGTATGAAAAAACACTCTCGGAGTAGACGAATGAATAAAGTTGATTTTAAAGGCTATTTAACTAAAGGCTTGATGCTTGTATCAGCCCTGATTGTTTTTGGTTTGGCTTTAATTGGTTCTTTTTATTTAGTTATCGCCGGATTGGTGGTGATGTTATCAATGAGCTTGATTTCCCGATTTGGGTTGAAGCCACAGCCAGTAAAGGCAAGAAGTCATCGGCAACCGTTAGACGCTGAATATAGGGTAATTAAAAAGCGGATGTAGCGATAAATCTCTACATAAGCCCGTTTTAGCGTGCTTTTTGAAACAAGAGGGGTGGTTTCTGAGACTGTTTAGAAGTTAAAGAAGCCGTTGACGCTGAGTATCGGGTAGTTCGGAGAAAGTAAGAGCTTTCCGCTTCGTTCGCCTAGATTCCCGACGGAGCCTGTGCTGAACTTGATTCAGTACGGAAATGACGAAGTAGGTTATTGAGTCTTAGTGACTATTAACTTATCCAATTCACCTTGGAGAATTGGAATAATTTCATCGTATTTGTAGGCGCCGATTTTTTCTTCACCTTTTTTTAAGTTCACATAATTGGGACCACACCATAGTCCTAAATCCGCATCATCGGTTTCACCGGGACCGTTCACACGGCAACCCATGACCGCAATGGTGATTGCATGATCTTTTGCATACTCGGTCATTTTTTTGACTTCTTGGGCGAGTTCGACAAAGGCTTCGTTTTCAACGCGGGAACAACTCGGACAACTAATAATATTAAGTTTATTAGGATCAAAGACCACCACACTTCTTACTCGCCCATGCTTGATGTCATCTAGAATGTCAAAGCCGGCTTGCACTTCTTCGTGCTTTTGCGGATTAGGTAGTGTCAATGAAACTCGGATCGTATCACCAATGCCTCGTCCAATTAATTGCTCAAACGCAATACGTGTTTTAATGATGCCTTCCGGTGGCATGCCTGCTTCAGTGACACCCAGATGCAATGGTATTTCTGGATGTTTACCAGCAAATCGTTTGTAGACTTCAATGACTTTATTGGGGTCAGAGTCCTTTAATGAAACGCAGTATTGATCGAAGCCGATGCTGTCCAATAATTCACAATGATCGCTGGCACTGTCTAACATGGGTGATATCGAATCTTCCTTGTCATATTTATCTTGCGCGGCAGGATCTACTGATCCGGCATTCACGCCTACACGCATGGCACAATTATTTTCAGCCACAATCTCAGTAATGTATTTAACTTTGTCCTGCCAGGGTTTGTCACGTTCATGATGATAGAGATGGCCGGGGTTGTAACGGACTTTATCAACGTGTGGGGCAACCATTTCAACCAAGCGATAATTTTCCTGTAAATCGACTGAGAGATTGGCGTCAGTTTGTTGGCGTATCTCAGCTAAAGCTTTAGCATCTTTTTTACTATCCACCGCAATTCGAATGACACCGGCATTAGCCGTTTGCAATTGTTTAACTTGTTCAACAGTTGCATCGATATCTTGAGTTTTAGTTGCGCACATACTTTGTACAACAATCGGATGGTTGTTGCCGATGGAGGTTGAGCCGATTCGTACTTCTCGGGTAGGATTTCGTTCGATCTTCAAGTGAGCTACTGCTGGATTAGTTCGGAGCCGGATTATATCATTGCGCCAATGACATTAAACAAAGAAAAAATAATAGCTGAGTTGGATTTACTTGGTGAGAACATCGGTTGGAAAGTTTTCTGTTTTGAGCAGCTTAGCTCGACTAATTCTTGGTTGTTGGAGCAGACAAAGACCATGGATATTCACGGCTATGTTTGTGTTGCCGATAGTCAAACTGCTGGCGTGGGTCGGAGTGGAAAGCAGTGGTTAGCTTCTGATTCAAGCAATATTCTTATGTCTGTAGCCTATCGCTTTGATCTTAAACTGCCCGAATTATCGAGTTTAAGCCTAATTACAGGAATAGCCCTGGTTGATGTGTTGGAAGAGTTGGGAGTTTCAAATTTAGCCGTCAAGTGGCCAAATGATGTTTATCTGGGTGATGAAAAGCTGGCAGGAATATTAATCCAAACTCAAAAATGCGGTGACTCAGGATATATGTCTATTATTGGTATTGGCTTGAATATCGAATTAGATCAATGTACAAAACAACAGATATCACAGCCTGTGGCAGATTTGTCGAATTCTGGGTTAGCTGTCAATGACCGCGAGTTAATTATTGCCAAAACTCTCTGGCGATTAAAAATTTATTTTGATCGATTTGCTCAGAATGGATTGAAAGATTTTGTAAATCGCTGGAATCAGATCGATTATTTGAAAGATCAAAAGATTGTTTTGTCTCAGGTAAATCAGCATATAAATGGAAAGTATTTAGGGATTAGCGATGAAGGGGCGTTATTAATAAAGTTACCCGATAAGAGTATCGAAGCCCATTATTTTGGTGAAATATCAGTCAGGAGAGAGTCAAGTCTATGAATTTGTTAATTGATGCAGGTAATAGCAGGATCAAGTGGGCTATCGAAGGTGAAGTTCTATGGCTGACTGGAGCCAGCAAAAGAGCTGATTTTTCCCAAGCTCTGGAAAATCAGCTGGAGAACAGTTTCGACATTAATAATATTTTGGTTTCAAGCACCCGTAATCAAAATTACAACCAGCAACTTAGCGTTTTATTGAAAGAAGTTCTGGGTCTAACTCCTCAATTTATCAAGCCTGAGCGGCGCCAATACGGCATCATTAATCGTTATCAACCTGTTGATTCCCTAGGAGTTGACCGTTGGGTGGCTATGATTGCAGCACATGCGCTTAATCAGTCTCCATCAGTTGTAATTGATTGCGGTACAGCTGTAACAGTTGATGCGGTAAATTCGGATGGGATATTTGAAGGCGGGGTGATTTTTCCCGGTGTGAATTTAGCTCTGGAATCATTGAATCAAGCGGATAATTTAAACTTGGCTAAACACAGTGATGCCAGTGTGTTTGCTCTCGATACCGATCAAGCCATGTACTCGGGAGTCCTTTATTCGATTGCCGGAGGCATAGATGCGATTGTTCAAAGCATGCGTAAATCGTTAGGCTATAGTGTTAATATTTATCTATGTGGAGGAGACATGGATAAGTTTGCTGATTTACTTGAGCATACTGTAATCAAAGAACCGGAATTGGTTTTAAAGGGCATTAAAGTCATCGCGGATCATTCGTAATGAAGTTAATAATAGGAATATTACTGGCGTTAAACATTTTCGTGTTTTTGCTCGCCAATTTGAGCAGTGAGGATGGTCAAGCTAACTCTAAAGTAAGTGAAGTACCTGCCGATGCGATTGGTATAAGTTTACTTGATTCCAGTCTTTCCCAATTGCCGGGTAATTGTGCCAATGTAGGTCCAATTGAACAAACTACTGTACTGGATCAATTTGAAGAAGTACTCGCCATACAGGCTTTGTCTTATCGGGTTATTTCTGAAGCTGCACGAAAAGTTTCTGCTTATCGAGTTGTGATTCCTGTCAATAATTCCGCTAATCTTGAAGACTTGAAGCAACGGTTACAGAATGCTGGTGTTGGGGAATCTTATGAAAAAGTTCTCGCTAATGGGCAACGGGTTTTATCCTTAGGTGTATTTACCTATAAAAAAACAGCTAATGATTTAGCTAGCAATTTGTCTAATACGGGTTTAGCAGCCGTTGCCGAACATGAATTCTTAACTTACCCACAGCGTTATTGGATTAATCTCAATCAACCCCTGGAGCAACGAGTGTTGAACAGCCTGAATCGATATGCAGGCGCCAATAAAGTAGAACAGAATAACTCTAAATGCCTTTGATCATTGTCCTGTCTTCGCTGGGTGAGCGTTGATACTGGGCTTTGTATGCACGGCTGAAGCTTGATGTCGATTCAAAGCCGTTATTGGCAGCAATTTCGGCCACAGTGTATCGGCTTTGTTTAAGCTGTATCCGAGCATTTTTTAGTTTCAGTAACTTATACCATTTGCCTGGAGTTGAGTTTAAAAACTGCCTAAACAGACGTTCTAGTTGTCGCAAAGAGATGCCACAAAGTTCAGCTATTTGAGCGGTGGTTAAGTTATCTTCCAAATGATTTTCCATTAATGATACGGCTTCCAGAATAACTGGGTGATCTGTTTGTAAACGCTGCGAAACTGGCAATCGTTGTTCGCCATCAAGTTGCTTGGGAGGGGAGTAAATAAATTGTTCTGCAATTTGTGAAGCTAACTGTTGGCCATGCTGCCGGCTAATTAAATCTAACATCATGTCCATTGAAGCCGCCGCACCCGCTGCAGTGAGCCGCTTTCTATCGATTACATAACGAGTTGATAACGTATCCACTTGTGGAAAGGTTTGACGGAAGTTGGCCAAATCTTCCCAGTGGATTGTTGCCTTGTAGCCATCAAGTAAATCTGCACGCGCCATGATATAAGGACCAGTATCAACACCACCAATCAGAATACCTCTCGATGCAAGTTGTTTTAATACCAGCGTCAAAGGTTTCGAGATACTGGCTTGGGGATTAAAACTGGAAACAATCATTATCAGATCAGCATTTTTAACCTGTTTAATCGACCCATCAACCTGGCTGATCATGGCATTGCTTGAAGTCACAGGTTTGCCGTCGATTGAATAAAGGCTCCATGAATATAATAACTTTTTACTTAACCGATTGGCAACCCGCAAGGGTTCACTGGCACTGCAAAACGACATTAATGCAAACTCAGGCAACAAAATAAAGGCGATATTCTTTATCGAGTAATTTGTATTCGAGTTATCCATGGATAATCTTTAGTGAAAGTTCTAATGATGAACCCTTATGCCGAAAATTGCAAAAAATTTGACGAAAAATGAATACTTATTGGGAGCGACTTTGGTACTCTTATTAACGTTCGCGAAAGCGATAAGCACCCCGGCATTAGACGGGGGAGTCTATTCACCTAACTTTATGTAGGAGATGATCATGAACCCAGAGGTAGTTCTAAGCTGTGCAGTCACTGGCTCCGGTAACACCGCCGATAAATCACCCCATGTACCCGTCACGCCTGAACAAATAGCAACCGCAGCAATAGAAGCGGCTAAGGCGGGAGCAACTGTGGCGCATTGTCATGTGCGTGATCCTGAGACAGGCAAGGGCAGCCGTGATCCCGCACTTTACCGTGAAGTGGTTGATCGTATTCGCAGCAGTGATACTGATGTAGTCATTAATCTAACCTCGGGTATGGGGGGGGATATTGTCCTGGGAAACTTGGATGCTGGTGAAATTTTATCTGCTGATGGTACTGACATGGTGGGTGCTGATGAGCGATTAATCCATGTCAAAGAATTATTGCCAGAGATCTGTACCCTGGATTGCGGCACCATGAACTTTGCTGAAGCCGATTATGTCATGACTAATACACCTGGCATGTTAGAAAAAATGGCAAAAATAGTTCAGAAAACCGGAGTTAAACCCGAGCTGGAAGTATTTGATACGGGTCATTTATGGTTGGCCAAGCACATGTTGCAACAAGGTTGGTTGGATCAGCCGCCTTTGTTCCAAATATGTCTAGGTATTCCATGGGGCGCACCTGCTGATACAGCACATATGAAAACCATGGTTGATGCTATGCCTGAAGGAGCGAATTGGGCAGCATTTGGTATTAGTCGTATGCAAATGCCTATGGTCGCACAAGCAGTGATTTTAGGCGGACATGTGCGAGTTGGTTTAGAAGACAACCTGTATCTTGAAAAAGGGGTCTTAGCTACCAATGCTCAGTTAGTAGAAAAAGCTCGAAAGATCATTGAGTTGCTTGGTGCCAGAGTGGTCAGCCCTGAGGAAGGCCGGCAAAAATTGGGCTTAAACAAGCAAGTTTAAGCCTTAAGCGCCATATAGGATAGAAAGATATGGTTCAGCGGCCATTAGCCGGGGTAAAAGTAATTGATTTCGGTCAATATATTGCCGGGCCAGCTGCGGCTATGATTCTGGCCGATGTTGGTGCTGAAGTTATCCGGGTTGACCCTCCTGACGGTCCTCGCTGGCAATCACCGGCGGCACGGATGCTCAATCGAGGGAAACAAAGTATTACCCTCGATTTAAAACAAAATGCCGATCTCGCTATTGCAAAAGATTTAATAGCTAGTGCAGATGTAGTGATTGAAAATTTCCGTCCTTCAGTGATGCAACGTCTGGGACTGGACGCTGAAACAGTTCGAGCTGAACATCCAAATATCGTTTATCTCTCGTTGCCCGGTTTCGCTTCTACTGATGATCAACTTGCAGCCGTTCCGGCATGGGAAGCTATTGTCGCCAGTGTTTGTGGACAATGCACCGATATGGGACTCAATCGTATTCTAATGGGTATCAATCCGAGTTTTTCTCCATTGCCGTTGGCCTCTGCTTATGCCAGTGTTTTAGGCGCCATGGCGGTGCTGCTTGCTTTGTTTAAGCGGGAATCAACCGGTCGAGGTGACGGCATTGAAGTTCCTTTAGCTTCGGCATTAATGGAAGGTCTGGCCTATAACTCTCAATATGTAGAAGGCTATCCTGAGCGTTATAAAGGACATCGTGAAAAGGAAATTGATAGGCGCCGGGCTGAGGATTTACCTATGGATATGGAATACTCGATGTTGCAAGAGTATCTGGATCCATTTTATAGAAACTATCGGTGCAAAGACGGACGTTACTTCTACGTTGTCTCGGCATCACACAAAGACCATCCGGTTCGAATACTAAAAAGGATGGGATTATGGGATGAATTGGTAGATCAAGGGCTACCGCAGTTTAGTGCTTATCTGAATACGGCTGAATGGCCAGATGGAGCGGATTGTACGCTGTCCAATTATCCGTTGAGCCGTCGTTGGTCTGATATTGTCTCGACTAAGCTCAAAGATGTTTTCTTAACCAAAACGGCTTATGAGTGGGAAACTATTTTTGGCGAAATTGGCGCGCCAGGTGCAGCCCAGCGAACTTCCAAAGAATGGCTCAACTCTGAGCATGCTCAACAATCAGGATTGGTCTTGAAAGTCCAGGATCAGCTCCATGGTGAAATGTTGCAATTAGGTAATGTGGCTTGGCTTAAAGGTGATCAGCAATCGATGATTAAAAAGTCAGCACCATTGACCGATCAGCAGCGTCAACAAATCCTGGCCGATATCGAGCCTAAAAATACAAATCAAGCACCAATGGGTCCAGAAGAAGGTTGGCTTACAGGCGTTAAAGTGTTGGATTTAACCAATGTGATTGCTGGTCCAACGATTGCCTCTACATTATCCAGATTTGGTGCTGAAGTGACCTTATTGGGCCCGGTTGAGCCTTCCATGGATCCGTGGAATACGGTGATTTTTGGAATGCATGCCAATAAGGGCAAGCGCAGTATATTAATGGATTTAAAAGCGCCCGAGGCGCGACCCATCTTGGATAAATTGATTGCACAGGCAGATGTGATCACCATCAATGCGTTTGATCGCCAACTTGAATCTTTGGGTCTTGATTATGATCGGCTGAAATCGATTAATCCCAAAATTATACTGTGTCAGTTAGATTGTTACGGCGGTCCTGAATACGGTCCTCGCAGTGACACCCCGGGATATGATGACTTGGCACAAGCCTCCACAGGTGTGATGCTGCGTTTTGGTGGCGGTATGGACACTCCTGAGGAACATGCTCACTTTGGTACTATTGATGTTTTGGGAGGATTCTGCTCAGCCGTGGCAATTGGTGCTGCGCTCTATCAAAGGGAGCAAACCGGTCAGGGTGATATTGCCCGATCGTCCTTATGTGGTGCCGGTAATTTAATCCAAGTTCCCTTTATGTATGATTTTGAGGGCAGGGATGAATTTAATGAACCCAGTAGCCGAGAAGTCAAAGGTTACAACGCTCTGTATAGAGCTTACCAGGCTGCAGACGGTTGGTTTTTTCTGGCAGCAAAAGAAAGTCAGCTGATTGATTTAATTGAAATAGTAGAACTAGGTTCGGTTGATGAGATGTCTGTGCTGGAGTTTGAACTTAAGCTTGAATCAATATTCATCACTGAACCAATGAGCCGTTGGGTTGAAACATTGTTAGCACGGGATATTGCTGCTCAACCTTTAGGTCAAATGCATGGCGTCAGAGAAGCGTTTATTCATCAAATGAACAGCGATGAAATTGATTTGAATTCAAAAACATTTTCGTTTATTCGTAATCCAGACCACCCATCAGGTCATAGTGTCGATTTAGTGGCGCCTAATTCTATTCGCCCAACTGAATCTACCATCACAATTCCTTGTGAAGCCCCTAAGCATGGTCAACAAAGCAGGGAAATTTTAATGGAGTTAGGTTTGAGTGAAGACGAAGTCGAACGACTGATTGCCAGCGGCGTAGTAGCAACCAGCTGGAGCAAAAATTATTTACCGATTTAGAAATATTTAGGGAGTTTAACTATGGGTGAAATTCAAAGAGCAGCATGCATCGGTGCCGGTGTAATCGGCGCAGGTTGGGCTGCCAGACTGGCGTGGAATGGCATTGATGTAAAAATGTACGATCCACACCCGGAAGCACCACGTCGTTTAAGTGAAGTCATGGCGAATGCGGATAGAGCTATGTCCAAGCTGACTATTGCACCGTTTCCACCAAAAGGTAGTGTTACTTTCTGTGATTCAATGCAAGAAACGGTTCATGATGCTCAATTTATTCAGGAAAGCGCACCTGAACGTGAAGATGTCAAAATAAAAATTCTTGCTGAAATTGAAAGCCATGCACCCAGTGATACCTTGATTGGGTCTTCAACATCCGGTTTGTTGCCCACTAAATTGCAGGCTCAAATGACATATCCCGGCCGGTTTATGGTGGCCCATCCATTTCAGCCGGTTTACTTGTTACCACTGGTCGAGTTAGTAGGCGGTGAGCAAACTGATCCTGCTTGCATTGAACAAGCAAAGACTCTTTTTACCTCAATCGGTATGAAGCCTTTGCATGTGCGCAAAGAGATAGATGCATTCCTGGCAGATCGATTGATGGAAGCCATGTGGCGCGAAGCATTATGGCTAGTCCACGATGATGTAGCCACGGCTGAAGAATTGGATGATGCCGTGAGATATGGTTGCGGGTTACGCTGGGCGTCAATGGGTTCATTTTTGACTTTTCGAATAGCTGGTGGTGAACCGGGAATGCGCCATTTTATGTCACAGTTCGGACCGGCGTTAAAGTGGCCCTGGACTAAACTCATGGATACTCCAGAGCTTGATGACGAGTTACTAGACAAAATCGTTAGCCAATCCGATGATCAGGCAGACGGAGTGGATGTGCGTGAGCTGGAGCGAGTTCGTGATGATTGCCTAATCGCTGTACAACAGGCTTTGAAAGCACAAAATTATGGTGCCGGCCAGGTATTGGCCGAACATGAAGAGCGGCTTTACAAAAATGTTCATAGTGGTGACGATAAGGCTGAAATTGATATTTCTCAGCCTCTACGCTTATTCGACACAGTTGTTCAGCCTGAATGGGTGGATTACAACGGCCACATGACTGAAAGTCGTTATTTGCAAGTTTTTGGTGATAGCTCGGATGCACTGTACCGTTATCTTGGTATTGATAGAGCTTATCTGGATGATATCGGCAGCTACTATACCGTTGAAACTCATATTATACATATTAAAGAAGTGGCCGGTCTTGAGCCCATTCATAGCACCACGCAAATTCTAGATCATGATGAAAAACAGTTGCATTTGATTCACTGTGTTTATCATTCAGGTTCGAATGAGCTGTTGGCCACCGGTGAACAAATGATGCTGCACGTGGATGCAACATCGGGCAAAGCCGGTGCGGCCCCTGATTGGATGCTGGAAAAAATTAACCCTATTGCCCAGGCGCATACTCAGCTGGACAAACCAGATGTGGCAGGGCGCAGTATTGGTATTAAACGTAAAGTTTAGGAGTTAAGACAATGAACTTTGAACTCTCACACGAACAGGAATTAATTGTAGAAACCGCGCGTGCTTTTGTTGAGCAGGAACTCTATCCCTATGAAGAGGAAGTAGAAAAAACGGACCAGGTTCGTCCTGAACTGGCTCAGCAAATAATACAACGCGCGATTGAGCAGGGGTTATACGCTGCCAATATGCCGGAAGAATTGGGTGGTGCCGGTTTAGATATTGTTTCTCTTACCTTACTGGAACGAGAGCTGGGCCGGGCTAATTTTGCTTTGCAATATTTGGTAGGTCGTCCCAGCAATATCTTGCAAGCCTGTGAAGGTGAACAGCGTGATAAATATTTGTTCCCTTGCATTCGCGGTGAAAAAACCGATTGCTTAGCGATGACAGAACCGGATGCGGGTTCGGATTTGCGTGGCATGAAATGTAAGGCCGACCGTGATGGTGATGATTACGTTATCAATGGCACCAAACATTTTATTTCTCATGCAGACGTTGCGGATTTTGTGATTTTGTTTGCGGCAACGGGTGTTGAAGATTCGCCACGCGGGCCACGTAAAAAAATTACCGCATTTTTGGTGGATAAAGGTACACCCGGTTTTACCGTCCGAGATGGCTACCATAGTGTTTCACATCGTGGTTACCACAATTGCGTTTTGGAATTTGATGATTGCCGAGTGCCAGCGAGTCAGGTCCTGGGTGAAGAGCACAAAGGCTTTGAAGTCGCTAACGACTGGCTTGGGCCTACTCGTTTGCAAGTGGCTGCGATGTGCCTGGGTCGTGCTCACCGTGCATTGGAATTAGCAACGGATTGGGCTGCTAACCGCAAGCAATTTGGTCAGGTGATTGGTAAATTTCAGGGAATCAGTTTCAAACTGGCAGACATGAAAACACAACTTGAAGCCGCGGAGTTACTCACATTAAAAGCTGCCAGTAAAACTGATGCAGGTACAGCTACAGATAGCGATTATGCAATAGCAAAAGTCTACACCACAGAAATGTTGGCTTATGTGGCAGATGAGGCGATTCAGATTTTTGGCGGCATGGGTTTGATGTCTGATTTCCCGCTTGAACGTATCTGGCGTGATGCACGTGTAGAGCGTATCTGGGAAGGCACAAGCGAAATCCAACGTCATATTATTTCCAGAAATATGTTGAGACCGTTGGGCGCTTAATAATGGAGAGCGAATAGTGAGAACTACATTATTGGTCATGCCGGACTCGATCCGGCATCTCCATAATTTTTACGGACCTTTAAAAGTATGGCCCTCTATATAAAACTGGACGTAGTGAGCTCTTAACTTAATGGCAAATCTCTCAAAAAATCTCAGCCGCGTCTTACAACCCAAGTCCATTGCTGTATTCGGTGGCCATTTTGCTGAAGCTGTAGCCAAACAGTGTGACAAAATGGGTTATCAAGGTGAGATCTGGCCTGTACATCCAAGACGTGAGCAATTACAAGGGCGAACCTGTTATCGAACTGTAGATGATTTACCAGCGACACCGGATGTGAGTTTTATCGGTGTAAATCGTCACCAAACCATAGAAATAGTCGATCAACTCAGCCAGATTGGTGCTGGTGGGGCTGTTTGTTATGCCTCAGGCTTTAATGAGACCGGTGATACTGATCTTACTGAGCAATTACTCAGTGCTGCTGGAGACATGCCAGTACTAGGACCAAACTGTTATGGTTTCATAAACTATTTAGATGGGGCATTGCTGTGGCCCGATCAACATGGCGGCAAACGGGTTGAGTCTGGCGTGGCGATTTTGATGCAGTCCAGCAATATCGCGATCAATTTAACCATGAATATGCGAGCTACGCCCATTGCTTATATGATTGCGTTGGGTAACCAGGCCATGGTGGGTATGTCAGATATGATTATCCAGCTGTGTCAGGATGATCGTGTTACGGCTATTGGCCTTCACATCGAAGGGCTGGACGATATATATAAATTTTGTGAGGCCATTCAGATTGCACATCAGCACAAAAAACCAGTAGTTGTAGTAAAAACGGGCAAGTCTGCAAAAGGTGCAGCCATTACCATGAGTCATACGGCTTCACTATCCAGTAATGATAAAGTCATGAATGCTTTATTTGAGCGCTTAGGTATAGCCCGTGTTGATTCACTAGAAGAATTTCTTGAAACCTTAAAGTTGTTGCATGTCTGCGGGGCTTTACCAAAAAATGATTTGGTCAGCCTGAGTTGCTCTGGCGGCGAAGCTTCCTTAATCAGTGATGCTGCAGAAAATTTTGAGATCGATTTTCGAGACTTTAGCGATCAGGATATTGAACGGATTCGGCCCACCGTCCATGATTTGGTGAGTATCAGTAACCCGTTTGATTACCATACCTTCGATTGGGCGAATTTCGACCGATTGACAGCCACATTCAGTGAGGTCATGAAGTCAGGGTTTACCATGAATGTGTTAGTCATGGATTTTCCCAGGGAAGATCGTTGTGATCTCGATGATTGGGATGTCACTTTGGCCGCTTGGCAATCGTCTGCAGCGCAAACAAATTCTAAAAGCGCGATTCTGGCATCTTTAGTTGAAGCCATGCCTGAACGCATTGCCGAAAATTTACTTGAACATAATATCGTCCCGTTTTGTGGTATTGAAAATGCATTGGCAGCTATTGAGGCGGCTAGCAAAATCAATGCTGAGGTTAAGCCTTATAACCCTCTTAAAAATCAGCAAAATGTAAAGGCTTTGACCAGAACCTTGGATGAATACAAGTCCAAACTGAAATTAGCCGAGTTCGCTATACCCATAGCGGAGTCTGGTTTATGTTCTTGCAAGCAGGAATCAGTCGAAGTCTCATCGAAAATAGGGTTTCCGGTAGTTATTAAAGCTGTAGGCGATAAATTGGCGCATAAAACTGAACTGGGTGCAGTCAAACTTAACCTTGCCAATGCTTCACAAGTCGAGCAAGCCGTTGATGAGTTATCTGCACATTCAGATCAGTTTTTGGTTGAAAAGATGATTCTGGACCACGAAATCGAGTTAATTATTGGCGTCAACCGAGACCCAATCGTTGGACTTTATCTGGTCATTGGTGCAGGAGGAATCTACACCGAATTATTAAAAGATACGGTCATTGTCTTATTTCCTTTCAGTCATGAAGAGATTCAACAGGCCATCAGTAAGCTAAGAATTGTCCGATTATTGAATGGCTATCGCAATCGGCCGGTTATTAATACTAAACTACTCATCGAGACAATTATGAATATCCAACGGTTCGTTATTGATCAGCAGAATTTATTAATTGAAATGGATATTAATCCGATGATGGTCTGTAAAGATGGAAGTGTATTTGCGGCCGATGCGTTAATTAGGATTAATGACTAATGAAGCAATATGATTCAGATCTCGAAGTATTATTTGAAACTGTTGATTTTAAAGGCAAGAATGTCGTTGATATTGGCTGCGGTGATGGCAGCAAGGCAAAAGAATTAGTAAAACAAGGAGCTGATGTAATTGGTATTGAACCTAATCTTGAATCCTGGAAAATAAGCGAGCTTGAGACGCCCGGTTTCAAAATCCAAAATGGTGGAGCCGAAAAGCTCGAAATAGAAGATGATTGGGCTGATATCATTGTTTTTATATATTCATTACATCATGTTCCAACTGAGTCGATGAGAGACGCATTACTAGAAGCAAAAAGGGTGTTAAAAGACAACGGAACATTATACATAGCTGAACCTATCGCACAGGGCAGTTACCAAGATGTCTGTGAACTGTTTTTGGATGAAACGCCCATACGTGAACAGGCCAAGCAGGCTATCGATCAAGTTGCTAGAGAGCTGTTTAGCCAGTGTCAGGAATTTACTTATCAGGTCAGTGATAACTTTAGCAGTTTTGAGGCCTTTATTGATGAAATGATGCGTTATTCACTTGATCGATATGAACTCGAAGACGTTTATAATCAACAAGTTAAGTCACAATTCGAACAGACACAAACTGAAGATGGTTATCGACTCGACCAACCAGTGAAATGCTGGGTTTTATCCAATTCCAACCAGACTTAATCGGAGATGCGTGATGCAGTCACCTTTAAACGTTGAAAAGAACGGTTCGATTCTAGAAGTGACTTTGAATCGTCCCAAAGCCAATGCGATTGATGCACCAACCAGTAAACTTATGGGTGAGGTGTTCGCCGAATTTCGTGATGATCCACAAATGCGGGTAGCGATTATTACTGGTGGCGGTGAAAAATTCTTTTGTCCGGGTTGGGATTTAAAAGCAGCTGCTGATGGTGAGGCGCCGGACTCAGATTATGGAGTAGGAGGGTTTGGCGGAATTCAAGAATTGCCAGACTTAAATAAACCTATCATTGCAGCTGTCAACGGTATTGCTTGTGGAGGCGGTTTTGAGTTAATGATATCTGCGGACATTATTATCGCTGCTGAACATGCAAGCTTTGCGCTTCCAGAAATAAATTCTGGTACATTGGCTGATGCAGCAACAATTAAGTTACCCAAAAGAATTCCTTATCACATTGCAATGGAATTATTATTTACTGGCCGCTGGATGGACGTTGAGGAAGCCAAACATTGGGGGTTGATCAATGAAATCGTAGCAGCCGACAAATTGATGGAGCGGGCAAGGGAAGTCGCCCAGCTACTTTCTGAAGGTCCACCGTTGGTTTATGCAGCAATCAAGGAAACCGTCAGGGAAGCGGAAGATCGTAATTTTCAGGAAACCCTGGATATGGCTAATCAACATACACTTAAAACTGTTGCCACACTTTATACGAGTGAAGACCAGCTTGAAGGTGCCAAAGCTTTTGCTGAAAAGCGCAAACCACAATGGAAAGGGCGTTAAAGTATTTCCTCTAATTTTTAGAACAGGTTCCTCCCCTCTGAGGGGAGGACAGGTGGGGTGATTAACGGTCGTTGTGTGGCCTTCTGATTTCAATGCACATCGGATTAATTAAGAGTAAAACTATAGAAATGGCTGTAAATTCAGCTTTTATTGGCAATTTAACCATCATCTATCCGATTCGTTCATAAAAACACAATCATAAGGCCAGTTTTGATTGATGTTTGCCTAACTATTCCCTAAAATACCGGCCCCTTAGCCCGCTTAGCTCAGTCGGTAGAGCAGCTGATTTGTAATCAGCAGGTCGGGGGTTCGAATCCGTCAGCGGGCTCCAGCATTTTTTAGGAATTATGCTAGTAAAAACAAGGGGTTTGCCGGTTGACAAATCCCTTGTTAAGTAAGAAAATCGCGCGTTTGCGACATCGGGAGGGATTCCCGAGCGGTCAAAGGGGGCAGACTGTAAATCTGCTGGCTATGCCTTCGAAGGTTCGAATCCTTCTCCCTCCACCACTCGGTGTCAGACGTGCATTGACACAGTTAGAGAGAAGGGATTAGGAAAAAGCCATAACAGGCGGGCGTAGTTCAATGGTAGAACCTCAGCCTTCCAAGCTGATGATGTGGGTTCGATTCCCATCGCCCGCTCCAGCTTATGAGAAGGCAAGAGCTTTGCAGATTGTGCTATTTGTTAAGCCCATATAGCTCAGTCGGTAGAGCACTTCCTTGGTAAGGAAGAGGTCACCGGTTCAAATCCGGTTATGGGCTCCAAAAGTTTAAGATTTTGTTTAGTAATTTGAAGAGGACTATATAGATGTCTAAGGAAAAATTTCAACGCACCAAGCCACATGTCAATGTAGGCACGATAGGTCACGTAGATCACGGTAAGACGACGTTAACGGCGGCGATGACGAAGGTGTTATCGGAGAAATACGGTGGTAGTGCCACGGCCTTTGATCAGATTGACAATGCACCGGAAGAAAAAGAACGTGGTATCACGATAGCCTCTTCACACGTTGAATACGAAACTGCAGGCCGTCACTATGCGCACGTAGACTGTCCGGGTCACGCGGATTATGTCAAGAACATGATTACGGGTGCAGCCCAGATGGACGGTGCGGTATTAGTGGTATCCGCAGCAGATGGCCCGATGCCTCAAACCCGTGAGCACATTCTATTGGCCCGTCAGGTAGGTGTACCGCATATTGTGGTGTTTTTGAACAAAGCCGATATGGTTGACGACGAAGAGTTGTTGGAATTGGTTGAAATGGAAGTGCGTGAGCTGTTGGATCAGTACGAATTTCCAGGTGATGACACGCCGATTATTAAAGGCAGTGCGTTAAAAGCGTTAGAAGGTGAAGAATCAGAGATTGGTGTGGCTTCAATTGTTGAATTGGCGGAGGCGTTAGACAACTATATTCCGGAGCCAGAACGTGCGGTAAACGGTGCTTTCTTAATGCCGGTCGAGGATGTGTTCTCGATTTCAGGTCGAGGAACGGTAGCGACAGGTCGTGTAGAGCGTGGTGTGATTAAGGTGGGTGAAGAAGTGGAGATAGTGGGTATTAGAGAGACCACTAAGACGACGGTGACGGGTGTAGAGATGTTCCGTAAGTTATTAGACCAAGGTGAAGCGGGTGATAACGTGGGTATTTTACTGCGCGGGACCAAACGAGAAGATATTGAGCGTGGTCAGGTCTTGGCCAAGCCGGGTTCGATTACGCCACACACGAAGTTTGAGGCGGAAGTGTATATTTTGAGTAAAGAAGAAGGGGGTCGTCATACACCCTTTTTCAATGGCTACAGACCTCAGTTTTACTTTCGTACGACGGACGTGACAGGTTCATGTGATTTACCGAGTGGGACTGAGATGGTGATGCCGGGTGATAATGTTCAGATGAGTGTAGAGCTTATTGCCCCGATAGCGATGGAAGAAGGTTTACGGTTTGCGATCCGAGAGGGTGGCCGAACGGTAGGGGCCGGTGTCGTCGCTAAAATTTTTGTATAAGTAACAGTTTGCATAGCAGCGAGTAAGCTGATGGGCTTACTCGCTTTGCTGCATTTTAGGCCAGTAGCTCAATTGGCAGAGCGGCGGTCTCCAAAACCGCAGGTTGGGGGTTCGATTCCCTCCTGGCCTGCCACGATAAGGTTGATAAAACGAAGTGTTAGATAAAATTAAAATTCTCATTGCACTAGCAGTCATTGCTGCTGGTGTGGTCGGATTCTATCAGTTCCCTGACATCTCGATATTGATCCGTTATGGCATGGTCGTTGGTGGAGTTATTGCTGGTTTATTGATTGTTTTAACTTCAAACCCTGGTCAGGCAGCCTGGAAGTTCATTACGGGTTCTAGAACTGAGATACGCAAAGTTGTTTGGCCAACTCGAAAAGAAACAGCTCAAACAACTATGATTGTCATTGTAATGGTGATTTTGATCGGATTATTGATCTGGTTGGTGGATTCACTGTTAGTCAAAGTCATCTATGACATGGTTTTAGGTGTTTAAACCTTAAGTTTTATATTTAAAAGGCAAAGATTGATGAGTAAAAAACGCTGGTATGTGATTCAGGCCTTTTCAGGTTATGAAAAACACGTTCAACAATCTTTGAAAGACCACATTGAGCGCGCTGGAATGGAAGAATATTTTGGCCAGGTTCTGGTGCCAGTTGAAGAAGTGGTGGAAATGAGAGCAGGACAAAAACGCACCAGCGAACGAAAATTTTTCCCCGGATATGTATTGGTCGAAATGGAAATGAATGATGATAGCTGGCACCTGGTTAAAAGTGTGCCCAGAGTCAGCGGATTCGTCGGTGGGACAGCCTCAAAGCCTGCGCCCATTTCTGAAAAAGAAGCGCAAGCAATTATGGCTCAGGTTGAAGAGGGGCATGCTGCTCCTAAACCTAAATTTTCATTTCAACCCGGTGAAGTGGTTAGAGTTGTTGATGGGCCGTTTGCTGATTTTAACGGTACCGTGGAAGATGTAAATTTTGAGAAATCGACACTGCGTGTTTCGGTTTCAATTTTCGGTCGGTCAACACCGATTGAACTTGATTTTGGGCAAGTCGAAAAAGGCTAAACCTAAATATTAACTATACGGGGAGCTACGAAAAACTAGCGATTGCACCCGTCAGGAGATAAACATGGCTAAGAAAATTGATGCATACATCAAGTTGCAAGTGCCGGCAGGACAGGCTAATCCAAGTCCGCCTGTAGGACCTGCACTGGGACAACATGGTGTCAATATTATGGAATTTTGCAAAGCATTCAATGCTGAAACTCAAAGCATGGAGCAAGGTTTGCCAATTCCGGTTGTGATTACTGTTTTCAGCGATAAAAGCTTTAAGTTCATCAAGAAAACTCCACCGGCTGCGATTTTGTTAAAAAAAGCAGTTGGAATTACCAAAGGCAGTTCAGTTCCAAACAGAGATAAAGTCGCAACTGTGACTGGTGCTCAGTTAGAAGAAATTGCTAAAACTAAAGAACCGGATTTGAGTTCTTACGATATGGATGCGGCAGTTAAGATTATTGCTGGAAGTGCCCGTAGTATGGGCATTGAAGTGGAGGGATAGGTAGATGGCTAAAATGACAAAACGTGCTAAAGCATTGGCAGAAAAAGTCGATAATGAAAAGTTCTATATGCTTGATGAAGCGCTGACTTTAGTTAAAGAAACAGCCAGCGCCAAATTTGATGAATCAGTAGATGTCTCAGTAAACCTTGGTGTTAACGCGCGTAAATCTGATCAAAATGTACGCGGCTCTGCAATTATGCCAAGTGGTACAGGTAAGAACGTGCGTGTAGCTGTCTTTGCTGATGGCGAAGCGGCTGACCAAGCTAAAGAAGCTGGCGCTGATTTGGTGGGTTTGGATGATCTGGCCGAAGAAGTGCAAAAAGGCAATATGGATTTTGATATGGTGATTGCTACGCCAGATACTATGCGTGTTGTTGGCAAGCTTGGTCAAATTCTAGGACCACGTGGCTTAATGCCGAATCCAAAAGTTGGCACGGTAACCGCTGATGTGACGACCGCAGTGCAAAATGCAAAAGCCGGTCAAGTACAGTTTCGGATCGATAAAGGAGGCATTATTCATGCTTCCATTGGAAAAGCATCTTTTTCAGAAGATGCACTTAAGTCAAACTTATTGGCCTTAATGGGCGCTCTGGTTAAAGCAAAACCGGCTGCAGCAAAAGGCCAATATTTACGTCGCGTAACACTTTCAACCACCATGGGCCCTGGTGTCCGGGTGGATCGTACGACGATTGACGTTTAGAAAGATTTGGGTGCTTGGCTGAATTACTTCGGTGATTTAGTAAGGCAAGTCAAAGACCGCAGGAACCGAACTCATCTGAGAGAAGTTTAATCGATCATAGGATCATCCTGCGCAGACGGTGAACCCTGACTAGGACTCTCCTGAACTGGGCAACCGTAAACAAACTGGAGGTAACTCAAATGGCCCTCAATTTAGAGGATAAAAAGGCCCTGGTTGCGGAAGTGTCAGACGCTATGTCTAACGCTCAAGCAGCTGTGTTGGCTGAATATCGTGGCCTCAGCGTTGCTCAAATGACTGCTTTGCGGTCGCAAGCAAGAGAAGCGGGTGTGTATGTTCGAATTTTGAAAAACACACTGGCTAAACGCGTTGTTGAAGGTTCTGACTTTGAGTGCTTGAGTGATCATTTCGTTGGCCCTATTGCATTAGCGGCATCGGAAGACCCAGTGGCTGTCGCGAAAGTGATGAATAATTTCGCCAAAGATAACGATATTTTGCAAATCAAAGTAGGTGCCATGAACGGTGCTGAAATGTCTACGCAACAAATCGCTGACTTGGCAAAACTACCTTCACGCGAAGAGCTGTTGGCAAAACTGATGGGTACTATGCAAGCGCCTATTACGAAACTGGCTCAAACACTTAATGAAGTACCGTCAAAATTTGTGCGTACTCTTAACGCGTATCAAGCGAGCAAAGAGGCTGCTCAGTAATTATTTTATTTTGGAGAATTAATCATGGCTTTAAGTAATGAAGAATTGTTGAATGAAATCGCGGAAAAATCGGTTCTGGATATCGCCGAGCTGATTACCATGATGGAAGAAAAATTTGGTGTAACGGCTCAGGCAGCTGCTGTCGCAGTTGCAGCTCCTGCTGGAGGCGACGCTGATGCCGGTGCTGCTGAAGAAAAAGATGAGTTTGATGTTGTGCTTTCATCATTCGGTGAGAAGAAAGTTAACGTCATTAAAGTCGTTCGTGCGATCACAGGCTTAGGCTTAAAAGAAGCTAAAGACATGGTCGAATCAGCACCAACTACTATTAAAGAATCTGCTTCAAAAGACGAAGCTGAAGATATCAAGAAGCGACTTGAAGAAGCAGGCGCTAGCGCTGAGCTTAAGTAATTAGTTTTAAACTGTTCAAAACTAGACAAATATTCACATTGGCAACCGGCCAAGAGGGTCGGTTGCTGCTGTGTATTTGTATTCAAGGAACTTCTGAATAAGTCGCTAATGAGCACAGTTTTTTGCAAATGGATGGGATCGCAAGGCGCAGCACGAAGGTTGCATGTCGTAGCTATACAACGAGTGCTGCAACGCTGCGAGCACGCCATTTGTGGCAAACCCAATCGGGACGCGGCATTGAGTATCATCTACGGTGTTGCATTGCTGATCAAGGGAACAACCCTTAATGGCGCAACGCGCCTTGCATCTAACACTCAATGCACGGCGTCTGTGCCATTATGGACTTAATCAAAGGTTCCTCAAATTTAATCTGGACTAAAGGGTAAACCCCAGGGTGTCTTTATGACTTATACATTTACGGAAAAAAAGCGAATTCGTAAGAGCTTTAGTAAACGCAAAAAGCCGGTAATGGAAATTCCATACTTGCTTGAAACTCAACTTGAGTCGTATCGTAAATATTTGCAGGCTGAAGTGCTGGCAGAACAACGTGTCGATCGAGGTTTGCAAGCTGCATTTAAATCAATTTTTCCTATTGAAGCACACAACAGTAGCTCAATGTTGGAATTTGTTAGCTATAGGCTCGAGAATCCGCCTTTCGATGTTCGTGAGTGTCAACAAAAAGGGTTGGTGTATACCGCTCCTTTAAAAGTCGTTCTACGATTGGTTATATTTGATAAAGAAGCCAGTACACCTACCAATCGTAAAATTAAAGACATTAAAGAGCAAGAAGTCTACATGGGTGAAATGCCTTTAATGACAGACAATGGTACGTTTGTGATTAACGGTACTGAACGCGTTATTGTTTCACAACTACATCGCTCACCAGGTGTATTGTTTGATCATGATCGTGGTAAAACCCATGCTTCAGGTAAGTTGTTATTCTCTGCCAGGGTTATTCCTTACCGTGGCTCTTGGTTGGATTATGAATTTGATCCAAAAGATTTACTTTATATTCGTATAGATCGTCGCCGCAAATTGCCTGCAACAATTTTGTTACGTGCATTAGGGTTTAATACTGAAGAAATTCTGGCCTTATTCTTCGAAAACGATACATTTACTCTCAAAGATGACAGTGTGGAAATGGAATTCATTCCATCACGTTTGCGCGGTGAAGAGCTTTCATTTGAACTAACAGATGGAAAAACCGTTATCGTCGAAGCAGGTCGACGTATAACCGCTCGCCATATTCGTGAAATGGAAAGCGCTAAACTCAAAACAGTATCGGTACCGGTTGACTACTTCCTAGGTCGAACGCTGGCACATAATATTGTTGATGAAGAAACAGGAGAAGTGATTGCCGATGCCAATACGGTAATTACACAGGAACTGTATGAACAGTTACTGGAACTGGGTATTACTAAACTTGAGACTATTTATATCAATGATCTAGATCGTGGCCCTTATATTTCTGAAACCTTAAGGATTGATACCACTGATAGTGAACTTGAGGCACAGATTGAAATCTATCGTATGATGCGTCCAGGTGAGCCTCCTACGAAAGAAGCTGCGCAAGCATTATTTACCAATCTGTTTTTTAATCTTGAGCGTTATGACTTGTCGGCAGTAGGTCGAATGAAGCTAAATCGACGTTTGGGCCGTGATAATGACGAAGGTCCAGGCACATTAAGCAAGCAAGATATCGTTGATGTGATGAAAATTCTAATTGGTCTGAAAAATGGTCAAGGTGATATTGATGACATCGATAACCTGGGTAATCGACGTGTTCGCTCAGTGGGTGAATTGGTTGAAAATCAATTTCGTGTTGGTTTGGTTCGTGTTGAGCGTGCGGTTCGTGAACGTTTGAATATGGCTGAAACAGACAATTTGACACCACAGGATTTGATTAACGCAAAACCTGTATCGGCAGTTGTTAAAGAATTTTTTGGTTCCAGTCAACTTTCGCAATTTATGGATCAAACCAACCCTTTGTCGGAAGTTACACATAAACGCCGTGTTTCAGCTTTAGGCCCTGGTGGTTTGACGCGTGAACGGGCCGGTTTTGAAGTGCGAGATGTACATCCAACTCATTATGGTCGAGTTTGTCCGATTGAAACGCCTGAGGGTCCAAACATCGGTTTGATTAACTCGATGGCGGTTTATGCACGAACTAACGAATATGGTTTTCTGGAAACCCCATATCGTAAAGTTGTAAAAGGAGTTATTACTGAAGATATTGAGTATTTATCAGCAATCGAAGAAGGTAAATATGTCATTGCTCAGGCAAATGCGACTCACAACGATGCCGGGAAATTAACAGACGAGCTGGTTTCTTGCCGTTATAAAAATGAATTTACTTTATCTACTCCAGATCAAGTGGATTTCATCGATGTAGGGCCATCACAAATCGTATCCGTTGCTGCATCATTAATTCCATTCCTTGAGCACGATGATGCTAACCGTGCTTTGATGGGATCAAATATGCAGCGCCAAGCAGTGCCAACCGTTAAGAGTGAAAAACCACTTGTAGGTACCGGTATTGAGCGTACAGTTGCTCGCGATTCTGGTGTGGCTGTAATTGCTAAGCGTGGCGGCGTAGTTGACTTGGTTGATGCCGGTCGTATCGTTGTTCGTGTCAATGACGATGAAACCAGTGTCAACGAGCCAGGTGTAGATATTTATAACTTGGTTAAATATACCCGTTCGAATCAGAATACTACTATTAACCAACGACCACTAGTCAAGGTGGGTGATGCAATCGCACGTGGCGATGTGTTAGCAGATGGCCCATCTACAGATATGGGCGAATTAGCGTTGGGCCGCAACGTGTTAGTTGCTTTCATGCCCTGGAATGGTTACAACTTCGAAGATTCCATTCTTATTTCAGAACGTCTGGTTAAGGAAGACATTTATACTTCGATTCACATTGAGGAATTATCATGTGTGACTCGTGATACTAAGTTAGGTAGCGAGGAAGTAACGCGTGATATTCCGAATGTCAGTGAATCGGCGCTATCTAAACTGGATGAATCCGGTATTGTGTATGTTGGTGCAGAAGTTCTTCCGGGAGATATATTGGTTGGTAAAGTGACGCCTAAAGGTGAAACTCAGCTTACTCCTGAAGAAAAGCTTTTACGTGCAATCTTTGGTGAAAAGGCTTCAGATGTAAAAGACACCTCACTGCGCATGCCTTCCGGAATGTCAGGAACGGTTATTGATGTACAGGTATTCACGCGTGAGGGCATTGAAAAAGATGCACGTGCACGAGATATCGATGAGTCTGATTTGGCCAAGGTGCGTAAAGATTTGGATGATCAATATCGTATTGTTGAATCCGATGTTTATGACCGCATTGAAAAAGCCTTATTAAATAAACAGGCTGAAGGCGGTCCCAAGGGCCTTAAATCAGGTGAAAAAATAACCAAAGCCTATTTGACTGAGTTAACTCGTGATGAATGGTTCCAAATACGCCTGAAAAACGCTGAGGTTAATGATGAGGTCGAAAATATTCGTGAACAGTTAGCTCGCCAGAAAAAATATTTTGACGATTTATTCGAAGAGAAACGCCACAAAATTTTTGCCGGTGATGATTTGGCCCCAGGTGTGTTGAAAATGGTTAAGGTGTTTGTAGCGGTTAAACGTCGTCTACAACCCGGCGATAAAATGGCAGGGCGTCATGGTAATAAAGGTGTTATTTCCAGAATCGTTCCTGTGGAAGATATGCCATACATGGAAGACGGTACAACTGTGGATATCGTTCTTAATCCATTAGGCGTACCTTCACGTATGAACGTCGGTCAGGTTTTAGAAACTCACCTTGGCTGGGCAGCTAAACATCTAGGTCGACAAATCGATCAAATGTTAGAAAAGCAGGCCAAAGTTGCTGATTTAAGAAAATATTTGGACAAGATCTACAATAAAAGCGGAAAAGCTGAACAACTGGATTCATTGTCTGATGATGAGATTATTGAATTGTCAAAAAATCTTGTTGGCGGTGTGCCGATGGCAACGCCGGTTTTCGATGGTGCTTTGGAAAGTGAAGTTAAAGATTTGTTGAAACTGGCTGGATTACCACAAAGCGGACAGACTACTTTGTTTGACGGACGTACCGGTGAGCAGTTTGATCGTCAAGTCACGGTTGGCTATATGTACATTTTGAAGCTCAATCACTTGGTGGATGACAAAATGCATGCCCGTTCAACTGGCCCATATAGTTTGATTACGCAACAGCCTTTAGGCGGTAAAGCTCAATTTGGCGGCCAACGTTTCGGTGAAATGGAGGTTTGGGCATTAGAAGCCTATGGCGCAGCTTATACCCTGCAGGAAATGTTAACGGTTAAATCTGACGATGTCACTGGTCGAACAAAAGTCTACGAGAACATCGTTAAAGGTGATAACCGCATGAATGCAGGTATGCCTGAGTCGTTCAACGTATTAACCAAAGAGATTCGATCACTTGGCTTAAATGTTGAGTTCGAATTGGACGACTAAGGTTTTCTTAAGTTAGGGCAATATATTTAATCGATAAACTATCGAGGAATTAAAATGAAAGATCTATTTAGATTATTCAAACAACCAGGTAAAGAAGAAGATTTTGATGCAATCCGTATTAGTGTTGCATCACCGGAAAAAATACGCTCCTGGTCTTATGGTGAGGTTAAAAAACCTGAAACCATTAACTATCGTACTTTTAAGCCAGAGCGTGACGGTTTGTTCTGCGCGAAGTTGTTCGGTCCGATCAGTGACTATGAGTGCTTGTGCGGTAAATACAAGCGCCTTAAGCATCGTGGTGTTATCTGCGAGAAATGCGGCGTGGAAGTTACTCAGACTAAAGTTCGCCGTGAACGTATGGGGCATATTGAGCTCGCATGTCCTATTGCACACATCTGGTTTTTGAAATCTTTGCCATCACGTTTAGGTTTATTGCTTGATATGACTGTGCGTGAGATTGAGCGTGTACTTTACTTCGAGGCCTATGTGGTCGTCGATCCAGGTATGACTTCATTAGAGCGTTGTTCTCTTTTGACAGAAGAAGCTTACCTGGATGCTATCGAACTTTATGGTGATGAGTTCGAAGCCCGTATGGGTGCCGAAGCGGTGCGTGATCTACTTCGTTCGTTAGATTGTGAGCAAGAAGCCATTAAATTACGTGATGATTTAGCGGCTACACGCTCTGAAACCAAAATTAAAAAATTAAGCAAACGATTAAAAGTTATCGAAGCTTTCCTCACATCAGGAAATAAACCTGAATGGCTAATCATGGAAGTGTTGCCGGTATTGCCACCGGACTTACGCCCATTGGTACCATTAGATGGTGGTCGATTCGCGACCTCTGACTTAAACGATTTATATCGACGCGTTATTAACCGAAATAACCGTCTTAAGCGTTTGCTTGAATTGAATGCGCCGGACATTATCGTACGTAACGAAAAACGTATGTTACAGGAGTCGGTTGATGCGTTATTAGACAATGGTCGCCGTGGAAAAGCTGTGACCGGAGCTAATAAACGTCAGTTGAAATCGCTGGCCGACATGATTAAGGGTAAACAAGGTCGCTTCCGACAAAATCTGTTAGGTAAGCGTGTTGACTATTCAGGTCGTTCTGTAATCGTAGTAGGCCCGACTTTGAAACTGCATCAATGTGGTTTGCCCAAGAAAATGGCGTTGGAATTATTCAAACCGTTCATATTCAGCAAACTGCAATACCAGGGTTTGGCGACGACAATTAAACAAGCTAAGCGTTTAGTTGAGCAGGAAACCCCCGAAGTCTGGGATATTCTTGAAGAAGTGATTCGTGAACACCCAGTGTTGTTAAACCGGGCTCCAACTCTGCATAGATTGGGTATCCAAGCGTTTGAGCCGCTGCTAATTGAAGGTAAAGCGATTCAATTGCATCCATTGGTATGCACGCCATACAACGCTGACTTCGACGGCGACCAGATGGCCGTACATGTGCCTTTGTCAATTGAAGCACAGCTGGAAGCACGCTCATTAATGATGTCGACCAACAATATTCTTTCACCAGCCAATGGTGAGCCGATTATTGTGCCATCGCAAGATATCGTCTTAGGTCTTTATTACATGACTAGACATAGTGTTGGTGCTCATGGTGAGGGTCGTTGGTTCTCCGATGTAAGTGACGTGCGACGTGCTTATGAAAACCATAATCTGAGCATTCACGCTGAGATTAAAGTGCGAATTCGTGAGCAATTAGCCAATGAAGATGGTGAATTCGTCGATTCTTATAAAGTTTATGATACTACTACTGGTCGTGCTTTATTGTCAGAATTGTTACCAGCCGGAATGGCTTTTAAACATCTTAACCGTGTATTAAAGAAAAAAGCAATTTCTGAAGTCATCAACATTTGTTATCGCGATGTTAGCCTCAAGGATACGGTTATTTTCGCGGATAAGTTAATGTACACCGGATTCTCAATGGCGGCCAAGGCAGGTATGTCTATCGGTGTTGACGACATGGTCATTCCTGTCGAGAAGGATGAAATTTTGAATACGGCTGAAAATGAAGTCAAAAGTATCCAGAACCAATATTCCTCAGGCTTGCTAACCGACGGTGAGCGTTACAACAAGGTTGTCGACATCTGGACTCGTACAAGTGACCGCGTTGCTAATGCTATGATGGACAAGTTGGGTGTAGATGAAGCTGTGGATGCTGATGGCAAGACCGTGACTCAGGATTCATTCAACTCTATTTACATGATGGCCGATTCAGGTGCTCGTGGTTCACATGCACAAATCAGGCAGCTTGCTGGAATGCGTGGATTAATGGCTAAACCAGACGGTTCGATCATTGAAACACCAATTACAGCGAACTTCCGTGAAGGGCTGAATGTATTGCAATACTTCATTTCAACCCACGGTGCACGTAAAGGTTTGGCTGATACGGCATTAAAAACGGCAAACTCAGGTTATCTAACCCGTCGTCTGGTTGACGTTTGTCAGGATCAGGTGGTTACCGAAGAAGATTGTGGTACTAGTCGCGGTATCAAGCGTGAAGCTCTAGTACAAGGCGGTGACGTTGTGATTCCTTTAGGTGATCGTATCTTGGGTCGTGTGGTGATTGGTGATGTTGTTGACCCTGTTACTGAGGAAGTATTGGTCGAAAATGATACCTTGCTTGATGAGGCACTTGTGGCTTTGATCGAAGATCACAATATCAATGAAGTATTGGTTAGATCACCGGTAACCTGTGAAACCCGTTATGGCATTTGTACTAAGTGCTATGGTCGTGATTTAGGTCGTGGCCACCAAGTCAATAAGGGCGAGGCAGTTGGAGTTATCGCCGCACAAAGTATCGGTGAGCCCGGCACACAGTTAACCATGCGTACTTTCCATATCGGTGGTGCTGCAACTGGTTCTGCTGCGGTTAGCAACGTAGAGGTTAAAAACGAAGGTAGTGTTGTCTTTAACAATATTAAATTCGTCACTCGCAAGGATAAAAAGCTGGTTGTAATCAGCCGTTCTGGCGAATTAGTTGTTCGTGATATCCATGGTGTAGACAAAGAGCGTTATAAATTGCCTTATGGGTGTGCGCTTTCAGTAGGCGAAGGGGACTCCGTTGCTGCTGGTCAAATTGTCGCAGAATGGGATCCACATACGCATCCAATTATTACTGAGGTAAGCGGTTCAGTTAAGTTTTCTGACATGGTCGAGGACGTAACCGTTGAGAAACAAACCGATGAATATACAGGCTTGAGTACATATGTGGTGCTAGATACCCGTCAGAGCCGTGGTTCAGCTGCCAGTGTGAAACCTACGATTTCATTAGTAGATGATAAAGGTGAAGATCTGACTATTCCTGGGACCGATGTTCCAGCGCGTTATATTCTTCAACCTGGTGCGATTATTACCGTTAAAGATGGTGCTAATGTGGGTGAGGGAGACGTTTTAGCTCGAATTCCACAAGAATCGTCAAAAACACGTGATATTACTGGTGGTTTGCCTCGTGTAGCCGAGCTGTTTGAAGCACGGAAGCCTAAAGAGCCTGCAATTTTGGCAGAGGTTACTGGTGTGGTTTCGTTTGGTAAAGAACTTAAAGGCAAAGTTCGCCTAGTTTTAACTCAATCTGACGGTGAAACACACGAAATGTTAATCCCTAAAATACGCCAAATTGCTGTGTTTGAGGGTGAAACCGTGAATAAAGGTGAAGTTTTAGTAGACGGGCCGCCAGTTGCACAGGATATTCTGACATTACGCGGTGTAGAACACTTATGTGATTACATTGTTAATGAAGTGCAGGATGTTTATCGTCTACAAGGTGTAAAAATCAACGATAAGCATATTGAGGTCATTATTCGCCAAATGTTGCGTAAAGTTCGTGTTGACCACGGTGGCGATACGCATTTACTGCCTGGTGAGCAAGTTGAGCGCTCAATTTTGTTGGAAGAAAATGAAAAGGTGATTAAACAGGGTAAAAGGCCCGCTGATTACACCCAAATGCTTCTCGGCATTACCAAAGCTTCATTAACCACAGAATCGTTTATTTCAGCCGCTTCTTTCCAGGAAACCACTCGAGTGCTCACTGAGGCCTCGATTACCGGCAAAACCGATTATTTGCGTGGTTTGAAGGAAAATGTAATCGTTGGACGCCTGATTCCAGCTGGAACTGGTCTGGCCTATCATGAACAGCGGCGTTTAAACAAAAAAGCCAGTGCGCAGCAGGCTTTTGAAGATGCTTTTTCCGATATTTCTAGCTCTGAAGATGAAATTGTCGAAACGGTAGAAGCAGAGGCTTCTGAAGCCTAATTATTGCCTTAATTTAAGCTAACGGCAGCCTCTGGGCTGCCGCTTTTTTGGGTAATTCAGCCTTTGCTGCGCTTTTGCCCTGAATCCCGCATAAAATCTGGTATTTAGGTTGACAAAAACGGGCTTGTTGCCTAGAATCGCCGCTCCCTGTACAGGAACTGTGCAGGGTATTTTTTTGAAGTGAAGTAACTATGCCAACTATTAACCAATTAGTTCGAAAGCCAAGGCGCAAACAGGTCAAAAAGACCAATGTTCCAGCATTGGAAGCATGCCCGCAAAAACGCGGTGTTTGCACACGTGTTTATACCACCACACCGAAGAAGCCTAACTCAGCTTTGAGAAAGGTCGCCAGGGTCCGGTTAACTAATGGTTATGAAGTTACAAGCTATATCGGTGGCGAAGGACATAATCTGCAAGAACACTCGGTTGTGTTAATTCGCGGTGGTCGTGTAAAAGACTTACCTGGTGTGCGTTATCACACCGTCCGTGGTGCCTTAGATACTTCAGGAGTTAAAGACCGTAAGCAAGGTCGCTCTAAATACGGGGCAAAACGTCCTAAGAAATAACCTCAGCCTTTAAGTTTTTAGGCTGGATCGATTTTTTACTAACACTGCTTTCAACAAGTGGTGTTTTGTTATTGAAGCTAAGAGTAAATCTGATGCCAAGAAGACGCGAAGTACCAAAAAGAGAAATTTTGCCTGATCCGAAGTTTCGTGATCAGACGGTGACTAAGTTTGTAAACGTCATTATGAAGGACGGTAAGAAGTCTGTTGCCGAAAGCATTCTTTATGGTGCCTTAGACATTATTCAGGATCGAGTTAAACGTGATCCGTTGGAAGTATTTAACCAGGCTTTGGAAAATATTCGCCCTATTATTGAGGTGAAAAGTCGCCGAGTTGGTGGTGCAACCTACCAGGTACCGGTAGAAGTGCGTCCATCTCGCCGTAATGCATTAGCGATGCGATGGTTGGTTGATGCAGCACGTAAGCGTGGCGAGCGTTCCATGGTTGCCAAGCTTGCAGGGGAATTAATGGATGCTTCTGAAAATCGCGGTGGCGCAGCTAAAAAACGGGAAGATGTGCACAAAATGGCTGAAGCTAACAAAGCTTTTTCACATTACCGTTTCTAACTAGATAGATTATTGACTGGAATAAGAAAGTGGCACGTACAACACCATTACAGCGCTATAGAAATATAGGAATTATGGCGCATATTGATGCGGGTAAGACAACGACTACCGAGCGTATTCTTTTCTATACGGGTTTGTCTCACAAAATCGGTGAGGTTCATGATGGTAATGCTGTTATGGACTGGATGGAACAAGAGCAAGAACGCGGTATTACGATCACTTCAGCGGCAACGACTTGTCACTGGAAGGGTATGGCACAAAATTATCCCGAACATCGTATCAATATTATCGATACACCGGGACACGTAGACTTTACCATCGAAGTTGAGCGCTCTTTGCGTGTTTTAGATGGTGCGGTTGCGGTATTCGATTCGGTCGGTGGTGTTGAACCTCAATCGGAAACAGTATGGCGTCAAGCTAACAAATATGCCGTTCCTCGCATGTGTTTTATTAATAAGATGGACCGCGCTGGAGCAGACTTCTTTCGCTGTGTTGATCAAATCAAAACCCGTTTAGGCAGCAACCCAGTGCCTATTCAATTACCTATTGGCGCTGAAGATCGCTTTGAAGGTGTCGTTGATTTAATCAAAATGAAAGCCATTTACTGGGACGATTCGACTCAAGGTGTGAATTTTGAAGAGCGAGACATTGCTGATGACATGCTGGCTGAAGCAGAATCTTATCGTGAAAAAATGGTTGAGGCTGCGGCTGAAGCGAATGAAGAGGTAATGGATAAATACCTTGAAGAAGGTGAATTATCTGTAGAAGATATTAAAAAAGGTTTGCGTCAACGCACCATAGATAATGAGATCGTCTGTGTACTCTGTGGTTCAGCCTTTAAAAATAAAGGTGTTCAAGCGTTATTAGATGCTGTAGTCGATTTTATGCCCAATCCTTTAGATGTTCCTGCAATCAGAGGCATTGCAGACGAGACAGAAGTGGTGCGTAACTCTGATGATGACGAACCATTTGCTGCATTAGGTTTTAAAATCGCGACCGACCCATTTGTTGGTCAATTAGTATTCTTCCGTGTTTATTCTGGTGTAATGAAGTCGGGTGATACAGTTTACAACCCGGTCAAAGGTAAAAAAGAACGTATCGGTCGTATTCTTCAAATGCACTCCAATGACCGTAAAGAAATTAAAGAGGTGCGTGCTGGAGATATTGCCGCGGCTGTTGGTTTAAAAGAAGTCACCACCGGCGATACTTTATGTGATCCGAATAACATTGTGACGCTTGAACGCATGGAGTTCCCGGATCCGGTTATTTCACAAGCTGTTGAACCAAAAACCAAGGTTGATCAAGAAAAGATGGGCGTGGCTTTGGGCAAATTGGCTCAGGAAGATCCATCTTTCCGTGTGCGGACTGACGAAGAATCCGGTCAAACTATTATTTCCGGCATGGGTGAGTTGCATTTGGACATCATCATTGACCGTATGAAGCGCGAATTCAATGTTGAAGCTAATGTAGGTAAACCACAAGTGGCTTATCGTGAAACGATTAATTTGCCGGTCGAACAAGAACATAAATACGCAAAACAATCAGGTGGTCGTGGTCAATATGGACATGTTTACCTGAAAATTGAACCACAGCAGCGTGGTGATGGTTATGAGTTTGTCGATGCTATTAAAGGCGGGGTAGTTCCAAGAGAATATATCCCTGCTGTAAATAAAGGTATTGAAGAAGCAATGACATCGGGCGTGTTGGGTGGTTACCCGGTTGTTGATGTCAAAGTAACTTTATATGATGGCTCTTACCACGAAGTTGACTCGTCAGAATTCGCGTTTAAAACAGCGGGTGCTTTAGCCTTTAAAGAAGGTTGCCAAAAAGCTAAGCCTGTTTTATTGGAGCCGATTATGAATGTGGAAGTGGTTACACCAGAAGAATACATGGGTTCAGTCAATGGTGATTTGAATTCACGCCGCGGTGTTATCGTGGCTATGGAAGAAGCACCGGCCGGTAAGATTGTACGCTGTGAAGTGCCACTTTCTGAAATGTTTGGATATGCAACTTCATTGCGTTCTGCCACTCAGGGTCGTGCGACATACTCAATGGAATTTGCCAAGTATTCGCCGGCTCCTAGCAACGTAACTGAAGTCGTTTTAAAGAAAGCTAGTTAAGACATTACGAGGATATATAGATGTCTAAGGAAAAATTTCAACGCACCAAGCCACATGTCAATGTAGGCACGATAGGTCACGTAGATCACGGTAAGACGACGTTAACGGCGGCGATGACGAAGGTGTTATCGGAGAAATACGGTGGTAGTGCCACGGCCTTTGATCAGATTGACAATGCACCGGAAGAAAAAGAACGTGGTATCACGATAGCCTCTTCACACGTTGAATACGAAACTGCAGGCCGTCACTATGCGCACGTAGACTGTCCGGGTCACGCGGATTATGTCAAGAACATGATTACGGGTGCAGCCCAGATGGACGGTGCGGTATTAGTGGTATCCGCAGCAGATGGCCCGATGCCTCAAACCCGTGAGCACATTCTATTGGCCCGTCAGGTAGGTGTACCGCATATTGTGGTGTTTTTGAACAAAGCCGATATGGTTGACGACGAAGAGTTGTTGGAATTGGTTGAAATGGAAGTGCGTGAGCTGTTGGATCAGTACGAATTTCCAGGTGATGACACGCCGATTATTAAAGGCAGTGCGTTAAAAGCGTTAGAAGGTGAAGAATCAGAGATTGGTGTGGCTTCAATTGTTGAATTGGCGGAGGCGTTAGACAACTATATTCCGGAGCCAGAACGTGCGGTAAACGGTGCTTTCTTAATGCCGGTCGAGGATGTGTTCTCGATTTCAGGTCGAGGAACGGTAGCGACAGGTCGTGTAGAGCGTGGTGTGATTAAGGTGGGTGAAGAAGTGGAGATAGTGGGTATTAGAGAGACCACTAAGACGACGGTGACGGGTGTAGAGATGTTCCGTAAGTTATTAGACCAAGGTGAAGCGGGTGATAACGTGGGTATTTTACTGCGCGGGACCAAACGAGAAGATATTGAGCGTGGTCAGGTCTTGGCCAAGCCGGGTTCGATTACGCCACACACGAAGTTTGAGGCGGAAGTGTATATTTTGAGTAAAGAAGAAGGGGGTCGTCATACACCCTTTTTCAATGGCTACAGACCTCAGTTTTACTTTCGTACGACGGACGTGACAGGTTCATGTGATTTACCGAGTGGGACTGAGATGGTGATGCCGGGTGATAATGTTCAGATGAGTGTAGAGCTTATTGCCCCGATAGCGATGGAAGAAGGTTTACGGTTTGCGATCCGAGAGGGTGGCCGAACGGTAGGGGCCGGTGTCGTCGCTAAAATTTTTGTATAAACAAGTTATTGAATAGTAGTAAGTCTTAACCCTATAGATTGAGCACAGCAGTGAAAGTAGATAGTCAAAAAATTAGAATCAAACTCAGAGCATTCGATCATCGCATGATTGATCGTTCGGCTTTGGAGATTGTTGATACGGCCAAAAGAACAGGAGCATTGGTTCGTGGCCCTATTCCGCTGCCTACTCGAATTGAAAAATACACATTGTTACGCTCTCCGCATGTGAACAAAAAAGCACGCGATCAGTTTGAGATCAGAACTCATAAACGCATTATGGATATCATCGAGCCGACTGATAAAACCGTTGATGCCTTAATGAAACTTGATCTGGCAGCGGGTGTAGACGTTGAAATTAAATTGAATTCGTAAAACACGACGGATAAAGATAAGAGAAGTATCATGGCGATCGGATTAGTTGGACGCAAAATTGGAATGACTCGAATTTTCCAGGAAGATGGAAGTTCAGTTCCAGTAACAGTTATTCATGCGCAGGCAAATAAAGTCACACAGGTAAAAACTGCTGATAGTGATGGCTATGATGCAATCCAGGTGACAGTTGGCGAGAAAAAAGCTTCAAGCTTAAGCAAGGGCGAAGCGGGTCATTTTGCTAAAAGAGGGCAACAACCAGGTCGTGGCCTATGGGAATTTCGTTTGCATGAAGCTCAAGAAGAGATCGAAGTGGGTCATGAGATCAAAATCGATAGTTTTGAAGTTGGCCAAGTTGTTGATGTGACTGGTGTGACGATTGGTAAGGGTTTTGCCGGTGTTATGAAACGCCATGGTTTTGGTGGCGGTCGTGCGACACACGGTAACTCAAAGGCACACCGTAAACCCGGTTCAATTGGACAAAACCAAGACCCAGGTCGGGTTTTCCCAGGGAAGAAAATGGCAGGTCATATGGGTAACGTTAAGTGTACTCAACAAAACCTGGCCATCGTAAATATTGATGCTGAGCGTGAACTTTTATTTGTGAAAGGTTCAGTGCCCGGCGCGAAAGGACAGGATTTATTAATTCATCCTTCAGTTAAAGTGCGCGCTAGCGCATAACCGAAGTCGAGAATAGGTTTTAAGGAGTTTCAAGGTGGAACTAGAAGTTAAAAGCATCAGTGGCGATTCAAGTGGAGCAAAAGTTTCACTGAATCAGGATATTTTTGATGCTGCTTTTAATGAGTCATTAGTTCATCAGGTGGTGACTGCTTATCAAGCAGGTTCACGTCAGGGGACTAAAGCTCAGAAAAATCGCTCTGCAGTAAGAGGCGGCGGTGCAAAACCATGGCGTCAAAAAGGCACAGGTCGTGCCCGTGCCGGTACTTCACGCAGTCCTATCTGGCGTAGCGGTGGTAATGCATTTCCTTGTTCACCTAGGAATTTTTCGCAAAAAGTGAATCGCAAGAGTTTTAAATCGGCAATGCGTTCGATCCTTGCTGAATTAGTACGCCAGGATCGTTTGATTGTTGTTGATGGATTTAGCTTGGATGCGCCAAAAACTAAAGTGTTATCAAATTCACTAAATGGCCTTGAAGCAGCGAATAGTTTATTGGTTGACCTTCACGGCAATGAAAATCTGGAACTATCGGCCAGAAATTTACCTTTCGTGTCAGTGGCTAGTTCACATAATTTAAGTCCAGTCGATTTGATTGCACATGAAAAAGTGGTGATCAGCGAGCAAGCTATGAATGAATTACAGGAGAAGTTGCAATGAATGAAGATCGTTTGTATCAAGTTCTAGTCTCTCCTCATATTTCTGAGAAAAGCACTTTAGCAGCTGAAAGCAGTGGACAGATTGTTTTCAAAGTTTTGCCCAGTGCAACAAAACCGGAAATTAAAGCGGCAGTTGAAAAACTTTTCGAAGTTGAGGTGGATCGCGTTCAAGTTGTTAATGTCATGGGCAAGCGCAAGTCATTTGGACGCATTGCAGGTGCGCGTTCCAACTGGAAAAAGGCGTATGTCAAGCTTAAGCCCGGACATGATATTGATTTTCTAGATAGCAAGGCATAATCATGGCAGTTGTAAAACATAAACCTACATCCGCTGGCCGCCGTGGTATGGTCACGGTCAATACGCCTGGTTTACATAAAGGTAAACCTCATGCAGCCTTGGTCGAACCCAAGCGTGCCATCAGTGGTCGTAATAATGCCGGACGCATTACTGTCCGTCATCGTGGCGGTGGTCACAAGCGTCATTATCGTTTAATTGATTTCAAACGTAATAAAGACGGTGTTCCAGGCAAGGTCGAGCGAATTGAATATGATCCAAATCGAAGCGCTAACATTGCTTTGATCTTGTATCGTGATGGTGAGCGCCGTTATATTTTGGCACCCAAAGGTGTGAAAGTGGGTGATCCAATAGCCTCAGGTACTGATGCGGGTATTGGCAAAGGTAACTGTTTACCGCTAAAAAACATCCCAGTGGGTACAACGATTCACTGTGTTGAAATGAAACCCGGCAAAGGTGCGCAAATTGCGCGTTCTGCCGGCGCTGCTGTACAGTATGTTGGCCGCGAAGCCAATTATGCACAGTTAAGACTTCGTTCCGGCGAAATGCGTAAAGTAAATCTAAATTGCCGTGCCACTATTGGCGAAGTAGGTAATTCAGAGCATGGATTGCGTAAATTAGGTAAGGCTGGTGCGAAAAGATGGCGTGGTATTCGCCCAACAGTTCGTGGTGTAGCCATGAACCCAGTCGATCATCCACATGGTGGTGGTGAAGGTCGAACCTCTGGTGGCCGGCATCCGGTTTCACCTTGGGGTGTGCCCACTAAAGGAAAGAAAACGCGTAGTAATAAACGCACAGACGGCATGATTATCCGTCGGCGCAAACGATAACAGGTATTGATAGAGTAGAACTATGCCACGTTCAATTAAAAAAGGCCCATTTGTCGATCATCATCTTTGGGCAAAAGTGATGAAGGCAAAAGAGGAAAATAGTCGTAAACCAATCAAAACTTGGTCACGGCGCTCAACGATTACACCTGAATTCGTTGGTTTAACGATTGCTGTTCATAATGGGCGTCAGCATATGCCTATTTTGGTTAACGAGAATATGGTTGGACATAAGTTAGGTGAGTTCGCGCCTACCCGTACTTTTAAAGGCCATATTGCAGATAAGAAGGCGAGGTAGACCATGCAAGTACAAGCGGTTGCAAAATATATTCGAATCTCGCCACAAAAAGCACGTTTGGTTGCGGATCAGATTCGTAATAAACCCGTTGATAAGGCGTTGGAATTGCTGGAATACAGTTCTAAAAAAGCAGCCAGCCCGATCCGTAAGGCGCTAGAGTCGGCGATTGCTAATGCTGAACATAACGAAGGTGCGGATATTGATGAATTAATCGTCAGCAAAATTCATGTTGATGAAGGACCAGTATTAAAGCGTTGGCGTGCACGTGCCAAAGGGCGTGCCGGAAAGATTTTAAAGCGTACCAGTCATATCACTGTAGCTGTGGCTGATGAGACAGGAGCTAACTGATGGGTCAAAAAGTACAACCTAATGGTATTCGCTTAGGTATCGTCAAAGACTGGAATGCAAAATGGTATGCCAGTAACACTGATTATGCTGATAAATTGGCGGCCGATTTAAAAGTTCGAGATTTTTTAAATAAAAAGCTCGCTAACGCCGCGATCAGCAATATTGTTATCGAGCGGCCATCTGAGAATATGAATGTAACGATTCAAACTGCTCGCCCCGGTATCGTAATCGGTAAAAAGGGCGAGGATATTGAAAAGTTACGTGCTGAACTGACTAAGCTTAATGGCAGTCCGGTAACAGTGGCGATCGAAGAAGTTCGCAAGCCGGAAATTGACGCCTACTTGGTTGCTGAAGGCATTTGCCAACAATTGGAACGTCGAGTTATGTTTCGCCGTGCCATGAAGCGTTCAGTACAAAATGCTGTGCGTCTGGGTGCTAAAGGTATCAAAGTTATGGTATCTGGCCGTTTGAACGGTGCGGAAATTGCACGTACAGAATGGTATCGAGAAGGTCGAGTGCCTCTGCATACATTGCGTGCTGATATCGATTATGGGTTTGCCGAAGCACTAACTACTTACGGCATTATTGGAGTGAAAGTGTGGATTTTCAAAGGTGAAGTCTTCGGTGATGAAGAACATACTGCTCCGGTAGCAGCGCCTGCGACGAATACCGCAACTTAAGGTAGAACGTTATGTTACAACCAAAACGTACAAAATTTAGAAAGCAGCAAAAAGGCCGCAACCGTGGCATGGCTTTACGAGGTAATAAAGTCAGCTTTGGTGAATATGGTCTTAAATCGACTGGTCGTGGCCGTGTGACAGCACGTCAGATTGAGGCAGCACGTCGGGCGATTAACCGTCATGTTAAACGTGGTGGCCGATTATGGATTCGAGCATTTCCTGACAAGCCTATTTCTAAAAAGCCATTGGAAGTACGTATGGGTAAAGGTAAAGGTAATCCGGAATATTGGGTTGCCCAAATTAAACCCGGTCATGTTTTATACGAAATTGAAGGTGTAAGCGAAGAGCTGGCGAGAGAAGCTTTTCGCTTGGCCGGTGCGAAACTTTCCGTTTCAACCACATTTGTTAAACGGCAGGCAATCTAATGCAAGCAAAAGAATATCGTGAAAAGTCAGACGGCGATTTGCAAAAAGAGCTGATTGAATTGCGTAAAGAGCAATTTAACTTACGCATGCAGCGTGGTAGTGGGCAATTATCTAACCCAGCTCGCTTTAGCCAAGTGCGTAAGGAAATTGCACGTATCAAAACTATTATGAACGAAAAGGCGAAAGCATAGCTATGACGCAAGAAACTGAACAAGCAACTCGTCAAGCACGATCACTACAAGGCGTAGTGGTTAGCGACAAAATGGATAAGTCGGTAACTATCCAGGTTGAGCGTAAAGTAAAGCATCCGCTTTACAAAAAATACATTCGTCGTTCTACCAAGTTTCATGCGCACGATGAGAACAATGACTGCCGCATTGGTGATACGGTAGTGATTGAACAATGTAGGCCTATCTCCAAAACAAAGAACTGGCGATTGGTCGAAGTGGTTGAGCGGGCTGAGTAGAACTGGAGCAAAGCAATGATTCAAATGCAAAGTGCATTATCTGTAGCGGACAATAGCGGTGCCAAACGAGTGCAGTGCATTAAGGTTTTGGGTGGTTCCAAACGCCGCTATGCAGGTATTGGTGACATTATCAAAATTAGTGTCAAGGAAGCTCTACCTAATAGCCGGGTAAAAAAAGGTGATGTTTACAATGCGGTTATCGTACGCACTAAAAAAGGCGTCCGTCGCCGTGATGGTTCGCTGATTCGGTTTGACAGCAATGCTGCAGTATTATTGAATCAGCAGCACCAGCCGATCGGCACTCGTATTTTCGGCCCCGTAACTCGTGAGTTGCGTGGCGATAAATTTATGAAAATTGTGTCACTTGCTCCAGAAGTGATTTAAAGGTACTAACAGGTTTTGGGCAATGCAAAAGATTAAAAAAGGTGATGATGTAATTGTTCTGGCTGGCCGTGATCGCGGCAAGCAAGGCACTGTATTGCAGATTTTGAAAGACGGCCGTGCATTAGTTGATAGTGTAAATCTAGTGAAAAAGCACGTTCGCCCAAATCCAAACAAAGGTGATACTGGTGGTATTGTTGAGCGTGAAGCGCCCATCGATATTTCAAATATCGCTATTTATAACGCCAAAGCGGACAAAGCTGACCGTGTTGGCATTCAACTTGCCGAAGATGGTAAAAGAATTCGTGTTTTCAAGTCTTCCGGCGAACCTATAGACGCGTAGCAGAACGCTTAAGAGATATTAAGATGGCTAGGTTACAAGAATATTATCGTGACAAAGTTGTTCCGCAACTGATGGAGCAATTTGGTTATGCAAATACCATGCAAGTGCCAAAAATCACTAAGATCTCATTGAACATGGGTTTAGGTGAGGCGATTGGTGATAAAAAAGTATTGGAAAATGCGACCAATGATTTAACTCAAATCAGTGGCCAAAAACCGGTGCAAACCCTAGCACGTAAATCGATTGCTGGTTTTAAAGTTCGTGAAGGTTGGCCTATAGGTTGCAAAGTAACATTACGACGTCAACGTATGTATGAATTTTTAGATCGTCTGGTTAGTGTGGCAATACCGCGTATTCGTGATTTTCGTGGCTTAAATGACAAATCATTTGATGGACGTGGTAATTACTCTTTTGGTTTTAAAGAGCAAATTGTATTCCCTGAAATTGACTACGATAACATTGATGCCATTCGTGGCTTAGATGTCACTATCACTACCACAGCTAAGACAGACGAAGAGGCTAAAGCATTGTTACAAGCTTTTAGTTTTCCACTAAAAAACAAAGAAACGGTTCAATAGTATGGCTAAAACATCCATGATTGCGCGTGAAGCAAAACGCAAAAGCATTAACAAGCGCGATGCAGCAAAACGCGCTGCATTAAAAGCTCAGATTATCGACGAATCTTTGTCGGATGATGAGCGTTGGGATGCGATGATTAAATTGCAAAAGCTTTCACCTAACGGTAGTCGTTGTCGTCAGCGTAATCGCTGTGTATTGACAGGTCGCCCTCGCGGCTACTATCGTAAATTCGGATTAAGCCGCAATAAATTACGTGAATTAATTATGCGTGGCCAGGTGCCGGGTGTAGTGAAATCAAGTTGGTGACAAACCAGTTACAATAAACAATGGTAGATCAGGTTTAAGAACATGGCAATGACAGATCCAATCGCTGACATGCTGACGCAAATTCGCAATGCGTTAAAAGCACATAAGCAAACGGTGACTTTCCCGGCCTCTAGGGTCAAGCATTCAATTTTAAATGTGCTTGAAGATGAGGGTTATATCAATGGTCATTCTGAAACAGAAACCGATGGTAAGAAATCAATTACGGTTGATCTTAAGTATTATCAAGGTCAGCCTGTTATTGACATGATCAAACGTATTAGTAAACCCGGTCGTCGTGTGTATTTTGGTACTGAGGATCTTCCATCAGTTAAGGATGGACTTGGTGTGGCCATTGTATCGACTTCCAAGGGCATTGTGACTGGGCGTAACGCTCGGGAAAATGGTGTTGGCGGTGAATTACTTTGTATCGTTAGCTAGGTATTAGTGATATGTCTCGAATAGCAAAATATCCGGTTACTGTTCCAAGCGGCGTAGAAATCAAACTCGCTGATGAACAGGTCACTGTTAAGGGCTCCAATGGCGAATTAAGTTTTGCATTGACTGGAGATGTTCGTATCGGTCAAGAGGATGGTCAGTTAACATTTGAGCCTGCAAATGACAGTAAGCATGCCAAGTCGATGTCAGGTACAGTGCGCTCGATTCTTAATAATATGGTCGAGGGTGTGTCTAAGGGCTTTGAGAAAAAGTTGACTATAATTGGTGTAGGTTATCGTGCGCAAGCTCAAGGTAACAAACTCAATTTAACTTTGGGTTTTTCACACCCTGTTGTTTATGATGTACCTGAGGGTATTACGATTGAAACACCTAGCCAAACGGAAGTCGTTGTCAAAGGTGCAGACAAACAACTGGTTGGTCAGGTTGCTGCAGAAATTCGACGTTTTCGTCCGCCAGAGCCCTATAAAGGCAAGGGTGTTCGTTATTCAGATGAACATGTCATTCGCAAACAAGCGAAGAAAAAATAACTATAGGTTTTAGTGCTATGTTAACTAAAAAGCAGAGTCGAGTCAGACGAGCGCGAAAAACGCGTGCACGTATTCGGCATTTAGAAAAAGACAGGTTGTGTGTTCATCGCACACCACGCCATACTTATGCCCAGGTGATTTCAGCTGATGATGGCAAGGTGTTGGCCAGTGCTTCGACTTTACAAGCCGAAGTCAAAGCCAAGATAAAAAATGGCGGCAATATTGAAGCAGCTAAAGCCGTAGGCCAGGCAATTGCCGAAAAAGCAAAGCAAGCTGGTATTGAAGATGTTGCTTTTGATCGTAGTGGTTTTCATTATCATGGCCGTGTTAAAGCATTAGCTGATGCCGCACGTGAAAGCGGCTTAAACTGTTAGGAGTTATAATGGCTGTAACGAGTAGAGAAATAACACAATCGTCAAACGAAACTCAGGAGCGTTTGATTAGCGTTAGACGTGTTGCCAAAACTGTTAAAGGTGGCCGTTTAATGGGTTTTTCCGCATTAACTGTAGTTGGTGATGGTAATGGTCGTGTCGGTGTTGGCCGCGGTAAAGCGCGTGAAGTACCAGTTGCTGTACAAAAGGCAATGGAGAATGCGCGCCGCAACATGGTTAGAATCAATTTAAACAACACAACGTTACATTATCCTGTTGTTGGTCGCCATGGTGCGGCTTCTGTGGTAATGCGTCCGGCGTCTGAAGGTACTGGAATTATCGCAGGTGGTACAATGCGTGCGATTTTTGAAGTGTTAGGTTTAGAAAATGTGTTAGCCAAAGTCATTGGCACAACCAATCCTGTCAATGTCGCTTATGCCACTATTGAAGGGCTCAAGCAATCTGTCAGTCCAGAGCAAGTGGCTGCCAAACGTGGAAAAACTGTCGAAGAAATTTTAGGTTAGTCAAATGGCAGAGAAAAAAATCAAGGTTAAGCTTGTTAAAAGCATCCATGGCCGCAGTAAAAAGCACCAGGCCTGTGTTCGCGGTCTTGGCTTGCGCCGGATCCATCAAACGGTCGAAGTGCTGGACACACCTGAGAACCGCGGCATGATTAATCATGCTTATTATTTGCTTCAATGGGAGTCGATCTAATGAGACTAAATACGCTTAGACCAGCCGAAGGTGCTAAAAAAGATCGCAAACGTGTTGGCCGTGGTCCGGGTAGTGGCGTCGGCAAGACAGCAGGACGTGGTCATAAAGGTCAAAAATCACGTTCCGGCGGTTTTCATAAAGTTGGTTTTGAAGGTGGACAAATGCCATTGCAACGCCGCCTGCCAAAATTTGGTTTTACATCACGAGTATCCGTTAAAACAGCACAAGTGCGTTTGAGCGAATTGAATTCAGTTGAAGGTGATGTGGTTGATTTAATCAGCTTGAAAAAAGCCGGGATTATTAAACACAACATCGAATCTGCAAAAGTGATTGCCAGCGGTGAAATTACCAAGGCAGTGAACTTAAAAGCAGTCCGAGCAACTGTTGGCGCTAAAGCTGCAATTGAAGCAGCGGGAGGTTCGGTAGAATAATGGCCAAAGCCGGCGGCAAAACCTTTTCTTCAATGGGACAAATGTCTGAATTGAGACAGCGTATTCTATTTATGCTGGGGGCTTTGCTCGTCTATCGATTTGGTACTCACGTCCCTGTCCCGGGTGTCGATCCAGCCGCTGTTGCCGCTTTATTTGAGCAGACAAGGGGTTCAATCCTTGACGTATTTAATATGTTTTCCGGTGGTGCCTTGCAGCGGTTATCAGTTTTAGCTTTAGGTGTCATGCCTTATATTTCAGCCTCAATCATCATGCAAATGATGTCGACGGTTGTACCGACTCTTGAGCAAATGAAAAAAGAAGGGGAAGCAGGACGTCGCAAAATTGCCCAATACACACGTTACGGTACATTATTTTTAGCTGGATTCCAGGCCTTAGGCATCGCGGTAGCAATTCAATCTCAACAGGTTAACGGCGCGCCCGTTGTATTAGTTACAGGGTTAAGCTTCAAATTAACCACAGTAGCTTCATTAGTGGCTGGCACCATGTTTTTGGTCTGGTTAGGTGAGCAAATTACAGAACGTGGCATAGGTAACGGCATATCATTAATCATCTTTTGTAGTATCGTGGCGGGCTTACCTGCTGCAGTCGGTGGAACATTAGAATTAGCACGTACTGGCGCCTTTTCGTCTCTAGGTGTCATTGCCTTGTTTGTAGGTGCTATTGCGGTCACTTATTTCGTTGTATTCGTGGAACGGGGCCAACGGCGTATTACCGTTAATTATGCCAAGCGGCAACAGGGCCGCAAAATGGTACAGGGTCAAAGCAGTTTTCTGCCATTGAAGCTTAATATGGCTGGTGTTATCCCTCCAATTTTTGCTTCAAGCTTGATTTTATTTCCTGCCACCTTGGGTAACTGGTTTGGTCGCAGTGAAGGCATGGGATGGTTGGCTGATATTTCAACTTTGTTGGCTCCTGGGCAACCGTTATACGTATTGATTTACGCCTTTATGATTATCTTTTTCTGCTTTTTCTATACAGCATTAATCTTTAATCCTAAAGATATCGCAGACAATTTGAAGAAATCAGGTGCCTTTATACCAGGTATTCGTCCGGGTGCTCAAACTGCTAACTATATTGATAATGTCGTGTCTAAGCTGACTTTAGTCGGGGCAGCCTATTTAACGCTGGTTTGTCTGATACCTGAATTTTTAATTGTGAAATGGAATGTGCCTTTTTATTTCGGTGGTACATCGTTATTAATAATTGTGGTGGTGATCATGGACTTGATGGCACAAGTGCAATCCTATTTAATGTCACGCCAGTACGAAAGTTTAATGAAAAAATCCTCCTTAACCGGGGGTGGTCTTGGAATGACCCGCTAAGATCAATTGTTGGAGAAATAGCATGAAAGTAAGAGCATCAGTAAAAAGATTATGCAGAAATTGTAGGGTCATTAGACGTAATGGCCAGGTCCGGGTGATCTGCTCAGATCCTAAACATAAACAGCGTCAAGGCTAGTCAAAATCGCTTGTAAGCTATTGAAAACAAGCGATAAAAACGGTATCCTTACGCGCTTTTTGAAAACTTAAGCGGAGACAACACAAGTGGCTCGAATTGCCGGTATAAATTTACCTGCTAACAAACATATAGAGATCGCACTGACCTCTATTTATGGCATTGGCCGTCATACGGCACAGGATATTTGTGAATCGATTAGTCTTAATCGCCAGACTAAAGTCAAAGATTTGACTGAGGAACAAGCTGACCAATTGCGTCAAAGTGTTGCTCAATATCAGGTTGAGGGTGACTTACGACGTGAAGTATCAATGAACATCAAGCGATTGATGGATATGGGTAATTATCGCGGGTTACGTCATCGTCGTGGATTGCCTGTTCGAGGTCAACGCACATCGACTAATGCAAGAACTCGCAAAGGTCCACGCAGACCAATCAAAAGGTAATTCAAATGGCTAAAGCAGGATCAAAAAAATCTAAGGTTAAAAAGCATGTAGTTGATGGTATCGCCCATGTGCACGCTTCTTTCAACAATACCATAATTTCCATTACTGATCGCCACGGTAATGCTTTGAGCTGGGCCACTGCTGGCGGAGCCGGTTTCCGTGGTTCGCGTAAAAGCACACCATTTGCAGCTCAGGTTGCTGCTGAAAACTGCGGTAAAGTAGCTATGGAATACGGCCTTAAGAATGTCGAAGTTCGCATCAAAGGCCCTGGCCCTGGCCGTGAATCTGCGGTGCGTGCATTAAATGCCTTAGGATTAGAGATTTCCAGTATTACGGATGTGACACCTATTCCTCATAATGGTTGTCGTCCACCAAAAAAACGTCGAGTTTAATTCGGAATTATTATGGCAAGATATTTAGGACCAACTTGTAAACTGGCTCGCAGAGAAGGCACAGACCTTTTTCTTAAAAGTCCGGCGCGTTCGTTAGAATCAAAATGTCGAGTTGGACGTGTTCCAGGTGCAAAAGCAAGCGCCAGGCCTGGGCGTGTAACTGTTTTTGGTAGTCAGTTACGTGAAAAGCAAAAAATGCGCCGTATGTATGGCATTTTAGAAAAACAGTTCCGCAGCTATTATGATGAAGCGGCCCGAATCAAAGGCTCAACGGGTGAAAACCTGTTTAAACTGCTGGAAAGCCGATTGGATAACGTTGTTTATCGAATGGGTTACGGTGTTACAAGAGCAGAAGCGCGACAACTTGTAAGCCATAATGCGATTATGGTTAACGGTACTCGTGTTAATATTCCGTCATACCAGGTCAAAGCTGGTGATGAGGTGGAAGTTAGAGAGAAAAGCAAAAAGCAGCTACGTATAACTGCTTCTTTAGAAATTGCGCAGCAAATTGGTTTTCCAGATTGGGTTGATGTCGATGTTAAAAACGTTAAAGGTGTTTTTAAATCTCAGCCTGAACGAGGCGACTTATCCGCAGATATTGATGAGTCGCTGGTTGTTGCCCTTTATTCTAAATAATCAACATATATAACCTTAACCCGTGAGTTATTCTCGAGGATTAACATGACAGATACTATTGCTGATTTCCTGAAACCTCGTATTGTCGATGTAAAATCAGACGGTACTCGTGCCAAAGTTGCTTTAGAACCACTTGAGCGCGGATTTGGCTATACTTTAGGAAATGCGTTGCGTCGAATTCTACTTTCTTCCATGCCTGGTTGTGCAGTCACTGAGGTGCGGATTGATGGTGTATTACATGAGTACACCACTATTGAAGGCGTACAGGAAGACGTTATTGATTTATTAATGAATCTTAAGAATGTCGCCATTCAACTTCATGAAAAAGAAGAAGCTGTACTTAAAATCAATAAGCAGGGACCAGGCAAATTAACGGCTGGCGATTTTCAGCTGGAGCACGATGTTGAGATCGTTAACCCTGATTTCGTCTTAGCGCATTTATCTGATGATGCCAAGTTGGAAATGGAAATCAAAGTCGAAAAGGGACGTGGTTACCGTGTTGCTGAGATGGATAAGTCCGGTGAGAACAAAACTATTGGTGCAATGAAACTGGATGCTTCATTTAGCCCGGTATTAGAAGTGACCTATTCTGTTGAAAATGCCCGTGTAGAGCAGCGCACCGACCTTGATAAGTTGATTATCGAAATGAAAACTGACGGTACGATTGACCCAGAAAGTGCGATCAAACGCGCGGCAACAATATTGCATGATCAGATTTCAGTATTTGTCGATCTTAAGCAAATTGCTCAAGAAACCCAGAATGTTGATGAGCCGGAAATTGATCCGGTATTGATACGTCCAGTGGATGATCTTGAATTAACTGTACGTTCGGCGAATTGTTTGAAAGCAGAAAATATTTATTACATTGGTGATTTAGTTCAACGTACTGAAGTTGAATTATTAAAGACTCCAAATCTGGGTAAAAAATCACTTAATGAGATTAAAGATGTGTTACAAGAGCGTGGTTTAGCACTTGGAACAATTTTGGAAAACTGGCCACCGGCGTTAATTCGCCAGCCTGGTGATAAGTAAGATTCACAGGAGTATTCATCATGCGTCATGGAAAATCAGGACGTAAGCTAAATCGAACCAGCTCGCATAGAGATGCCATGTTTAGAAACATGGCTAGCTCTCTGTTTATGCACGAGCAGATCAAAACGACTTTACCCAAAGCAAAAGAGCTTAGACGTGTAGCTGAGCCTTTGATCACTTTATCTAAAGAAGGTTCAGTAGCAAATCGTCGCTTAGCATTCTCTAGATTACGTAATAAAGATGCGGTTTCGAAGTTGTTTAATGAACTTGGTGAGCGTTATAAAGATCGTCCTGGTGGTTATTTGCGTATCTTAAAGTGTGGTAACCGTCCTGGTGACAATGCACCTATGGCTTATGTTCAGTTAGTCGATGGAGCGATGGATCCAACGGCCTTGGAAGAAATTGAGACAGATGAAGAATAGTCATTGTATTTGAACGAATGCTAGGATTAAAAAGCCGCACAGATTGTGCGGCTTTTGTATTTATAGCGGTAAAAACTTTATTAACAAGCTAAAATTGATTTACAAGAGATAGTTTAAGGATTGAATATGGAGCAGGATTTAAAACAAAAGGCGCTTGATTATCACCGCGCTGAGCCAAAGGGTAAATTACAAATTCAAGCAACCAAGCCAATGGCCACTCAGCATGATTTGTCATTAGCCTATTCACCTGGGGTGGCCGCTGCCTGTGAGGAAATTGCTGAGAATCCTGTCACGGCCAGTGACTATACAGCGCGTGGTAACCTGGTTGGTGTGGTTTCTAATGGCACTGCTGTACTTGGTCTTGGTCAAATTGGTCCGTTAGCCTCAAAGCCGGTGATGGAAGGTAAGGCAGTTTTATTCAAGAAATTTGCTGGCGTTGATGTCTTCGATATTGAAGTCGATGAGCGTGACCCAAAAAAATTAATTGAAATCGTCGCCAGTCTGGAGCCCACTTTCGGCGGTATTAACTTGGAAGACATAAAAGCGCCGGAATGTTTTGAAGTGGAAGAATCATTGCGTGAGCGAATGAATATCCCCGTGTTTCATGATGATCAGCATGGTACGGCCATAATTGTTGCCACGGCTGTAATGAATAGTCTTAGACTGATTAATAAATCTTTTGAAGAAGTAAAACTGGTTTGTTCCGGAGCGGGTGCTGCAGCTCTTGCATGCTTGAACTTGTTAGTCTCTTTAGGTATGAAAAAAGAGAATATTATTGTCTGTGATAGTCGTGGGGTGATATATCAAGGCCGTGAAGAGGGTATGGACAAATACAAACAAGGCTATTCTAATAACACAGATGCTCGAACATTAATGGATGCCATTGAAGGAGCGGAAATTTTCTTAGGTTGTTCCAAAGCCGGTGCCTTAAAACCTGAAATGGTGGAGAAAATGGCAGAACAACCGGTTATTTTGGCTTTGTCGAATCCTGTGCCGGAGATTATGCCGGAACAAGCGAGAGCAGTCAGGCCCAATGCGATTATTGCTACCGGTCGTTCAGACTATCCGAATCAGGTTAATAACGTTCTGTGTTTTCCTTATATTTTTAGAGGTGCTCTAGATGTAGGTGCAACTACTATTAATGAAGAAATGAAAATCGCATGTGTCAAAGCGTTAGCTGATTTGAGCATGGCAGAGACAACCCATGAGGTTTATAAGGCTTATGGTGAGTCCAATACTTTTGGTCCGGATTACATCATCCCTAAACCATTTGATCCAAGATTGATTTCACAAGTTGCCCCAGCGGTGGCTAAAGCAGCGATGGATAGCGGTGTAGCGACCAGGCCGATTGAAGATTTTGCCGAGTATAAACGCAAATTGTCTGAGTTTATGTTCCGCTCAATGTTATTAATGACGCCGGTTTTTTCTCAAGCTCGGCAAGAGCCTAAACGATTGGTGTTTGCAGAAGGCGAGAGCTGGATTGTTTTACAGGCTGTTCAACAACTGGTTGATGAGAAAATTGCCAAACCAATCTTAATTGGCCGTCCTGATGTGATCAAAAGCCGGGTCCAAAAACTGGGATTGCGTTTAAATCTGGAGCAAGACATTCATTTAGTTAATATTAATGAAGATGAGCGTTATAACGAATACTGGACCGACTATCATCAGCACTTGGGCCGCTCAGGTATTACACCGGATAAAGCCAGAGAGGTTATTCGCACTGTACCAACAGCCGTAGCAGCTATGATGATGAGACGAGGTGACGCTGATGCTATGATTTGCGGTAGTGTTGGTCCTTTTACGGATCATTTAAAATATGTTCGCGACATTATTGGTTTAAAGCCAGGAGTCAGAGATTTATCAACTACATCTGGACTAATAATGTCAACGGGTACTGTTTTTATCTGTGATACCCATATTACCACTGATCCTATGGCTGAAGAATTGGCCGAATTGGCAGTGTTAGTTGCCAATCAAGTGCGTGACTTTGGTGTGGAGCCTAAAGTTGCATTCGTATCGCATTCAACCTTTGGTAGTCATGATAATCCGTCTGCACAAAAAGTTCGTGACGCAGTTGCTATATTAGAACGTAAACAACCGGACTTTGAATTTGATGGCGAAATGCATGCCCATAGTGCACTGGACGCCTTAGAGCGATCTCGCTATATGAAGGAAACCAGGCTATCAGGTGAAGCGAATGTTTTGATCATGCCTAATATCGACGCTGCTCATATAGCTATGAATCTGTTAAAAACCCTGGGTGATGGTATTTCGATTGGTCCATTGTTGGTTGGTGTTGCAAAACCAGCTCATGTAGTGACCAATTCTGTTTCCGTCAGGGGCTTGGTTAATGTTTCTGCATTAGCTGTGGTTAGTGCTCAAGAAGAACAAGGATAAAAAATACTTCAAATTGCAAAACTTTGTTTGCTTTTATTGTTGCCAGTATTAACCACCTGTCAGCAAGTTGTTAAGCAGTCTGTTTTACCCGTTGACGAAAAAATCTATCTGTCAGCGATTGAATCTGTTGCTTATCAGCTCCAGCGTTTTGCTATTGACAGTCAAGGTCAGGCATACGCTGTACAAGGCAATAAACTTTTTAGTATCAATACACTTAATGATCAAATTACCCAGTTATACGAATTCAATGCGGCGATCTTAGGTTTTCATATTACTAAGCGTAATACATTTGTAATTAGCACCGATAATGATCATTGGAGTGAAAGGGCACCCTGTAATATTTACGAGTCCAAAGACCGCGGTCATTCATTTGAACAGATTAAGACGATTAATGGTGGCTGTGCGCTTTGGTTATCTATCAGTTCAGATGATCAGGGTAATTTATACGTTGGTGAATATGGCCCTAAGAAGCCCGGGGTTTCCAAAAATGTTTGGAAGCGAGAAGCGGCCACTGGGCTATGGTCAATTATTTTTCAGGCCGATGTAAAATCGGATGCGCATATTCATCGGGTAGCCGTTGATCCGTCGACACAAAATATTTGGGTGACAACAGGGGATACACGTAAAAATAGAGGAGCTTATGTTTCAACAGATAAAGGCACCAATTGGCAATATAAACTCGATTCTCAAGCCACAGCGGTGGTATTTGCCAACAATAAAATTTATTGGGGGGAAGACAGGATAGATTATGGTGGGATTGTGACTACCAGTAACCTTGGCGATGCAGCTGTAGAAGTGTTTAATGCAGCTGATCGTGGCAATTATGTTGGCAGCATTTATGAAATGTTGTTATTGCCAGATGAGAGTGTGTTAGCACCGATCATGAAATATGCAGATAAAAACAATATTGCATCACTATGGTATGGTAAGGACAAAAATTGGAGATTATTAATGGAGTTTGAGAGTTTGCCGGGCCAGGGAGTCGATAATTCCAGCATTGCTGGCCCGGACAAAAACGGTTTTATTTTATTTACAGGCTATAAGCTAAAACTTACAGAATTGCCTGAAATAAATTAGTCTTCCAAAACAAAGGTGACTTTTAAGCGGACACGATGTTCATCAATTTTTTGATTTTTGATGTTAACCGAGTGGTCGCAGACCCAGGCGCCTTGAACATTTTTTAATGTTTTTTCGGCACGTTCTACACCGTTTGCTACTGCTTCTTCATAGCTATCTCCGGAAGCAATAATTTCGGTTACGCGAGCTACTGACATAGTTTTATCTCCTGATTATTAAATTGCAAAGTTAATGATTTAAGTATTGGCTAAGGTATACAAACGATGATAGTGAATCACTTTTTGTACATATAGCCGGGTTTCTTTGTAAGGCGGGATGCCTTTGTATTTTTGTACGGCAGCTTCACCTGCATTATAAGCGGCTAGGGCTAGCCTCAAATTATTGTTGAATAATTTGAGCAAATCTTTAAAGTACTTAACGCCACCGAGTAGATTTTGAATAGGATCAAAACTGTTGTTAACACCGTAGCGCCTTGCCGTGCCAGGCATGAGTTGCATTAAACCCCGAGCGCCTTTAGGTGAAATTGCACTGGGCTGAAAAGCGGATTCAACCTGAACCATGGCTTTGATAATTTTATGGTCGACACCATATTGCCTTGCTATTGCCTTGATGGTTGCATCATAGGGTGAGTTAACGATTTTTTTATGAGGTTTTTTAGGCTTAGTAGAATAAACATTAACTCTAGGTAGATTACTGGTGCGTTTTGCTGATTTTTTGACTTCAAGCAAAGTGTAACTAGGGTTGGCAGTTTGCGGATACTCAGTGATTAGAATAGTGCCATCACGGTGTTTATAGACATAAATGTCGGCCCAGGCGAGCCCGCTTGTCAACGCCACTATAATTCCAAATAGAATAGTTGTTTTTCTCATGGCGCGATTTTAACATAGCCAAGTTTGGTTTTGCCCAGGCTTGAAACTGGTCCTTAATTCCCTGTTAAACCGACAAAAAGCAGGAATTTTCTGGAATTTATCGAATTCAAATCCAACAGCAAGGTTAAGTCATAAATAATGTTATCTGACGGGTGGTTTTATGGGCAAGTTATTGTCTTTGGGGCCCCATCCTGCAAATTGAGTCATACAGCCTCATCGGCAGGCTACCACCCGCCCAATTTATCATTGATGTTGGTCTGCGTTATTCCAGTTGGCAGGCGGCATGATAAATCCAGTCCAGCCTGAATGCGGTCTTGGCAAAATACAGTTTCAATCGTCGGCCCGTTTGCACTAACCGGGCACAAGATCGAATCAGATAACGGATAATGGGCCGAATACCATGTTGACGGGCGATATCGGGTAACAGTTGATATTGCACCGCCCGCAGCAGCAACTGGGCGATCTGGCCACAGGCGTAAAAGACCTGATTGGCGATAAAGGATCGGCATGGCGGATGATGTAAATCCAGATCCGTCAGCGGGCCTTTAAAGGCGTTTTCCTGGCCCTGTTTGCCGCGATGCCGTTTGACGAGTTCTTTTAGCGGTAAATCGCCCCGTGACACCAGGATGACCGTATAGATCGGCACCAGTAATTGTTGTTTGTTTTCTTCCATCCGGCGAATGACCACATAAGTTTGCTCAGCGGTCCAATTCGTTGGTTGATAATAGGCAAAAATCGCTGATTCTTCCATACCAATGTCCGCCCAACACGTATCGGCTAAGCCTTCCAACTGCTCCAGGATAGGCGTTTTCTTTCGGGTATCCGTGACCGAGATGGAATAGTCCCAGCCCTTGGCCTGGCAATACTCAATCAGTTGGCCGTTGTAATAGCTGTTATCGACCCGTAGCCAGACCTGATCGGTATCCGCAAGCAACGGCGACACATCCTGATCCAATTGACCGCGCCAATCGCCGGTGACCGTACTGCCGCCAGGATGTAACCGGCCACTGACCCAGGCACTGCCGATAAATACCCCATGCAACCAGTATTGGTCCTCACCGGTAAACCCCCAATTGGCCTGTTCAAATAACCGGCCCGTGACCTCAATCGCACTGCCGTCCATAAAGACGGGAATATAACCGTCCTGTTCGCGGTGATGAGCGATGACCGGTGCAATGATAGACGGCGTGAGGGTGCGAATAATGGTATATAACTGATCCAGTCCATCCGGCGTGCAGCGCGATAAATATTCGCCCAACCGCCGTGAATCAGGGACTTGGGTTAAGCCTAATAGCTGTTGCGCGACCCGATCCGCTTTCAAGGCATCCACATCCGACAAACACCCATTGCCCGTGCAAAACGAATAAATCAGGCTCAGTAACATCTGTGCATCATTGCACCCGCGATTGCGCTGCTTGACCTTAATCCTCGTATCCAGTAACTCTGGCACCTTCATGTGCTTGGCTTGTTGACCGATAAACACCAATCCGGCGTTGCTCGTTAGCCGTTCATCGGTGAAATCAATATCAATTTTAGGAGCGGATTGAGGTATCATTATCTTGCACCTGCCAGGTGAGTTGTATTGCAACAGGGATTATCCCTGAAACCCTTGGCCGGTGCAGCTTTTAACCCTTTTATAGGATTCTTATCCGGGAATCAGGGGAAACTGGTTGATAGTCAAAAAAACGAGTAAAATCAAACTGTTCGGTACAGATTTATTTGAAAATTGAACTTTTGTAAAATTTACCTTACTAAAACTTCTAATGCAGCAAGTCATGCGATAATGCAAACCGCTAGTAGTACTACCAATCTGATGAGGTGTAAATGAAATTATTCAAAACGCTGGCATTCGTGGCCAGTTTTGTATCAATAACTGCTTTTGCAGACGTGGATCGAATTACAGAAAAACTTTCTGGTGTCATCCCTGAAAATATGAAGATTCAAAGTATTGCTGAATCTGCGATGCCCGGTGTTTATTTGGTTGACTTGGGCTCACAAACTATATTTGCTTACGAAACAGGCGAGCATTTATTAGTAGGGGAAGCATTTGATACGACCAGGCAGGTGAGTCTGTTATCTGAGTATAAATCCGAAAAAATGAGTCAAAGCCTGGCTTCACTGAATGAGGCTAAAATGATCATCATGGGGCCAGATGACGCAGAACATTACGTCACAGTCTTTACTGATATTGATTGTGGTTATTGTCGTAAGCTGCATTTTGACACGATCCCTGATTTAGTTGATGCTGGTGTCAAAGTTCGTTATTTGTTGTGGCCACGTGCAGGGTTAAATTCCGAGAGTTACGACAAAGCCGTATCAGCATATTGTGCCGATGATCAGGTACAAGCTTTAACCGATGCTAAGGCTGGCAAAGAAATTGAAGCTAAAGAATGTGAAAACCCGGTTGCTGAGCATTTCAAAATTGGCATTGACGGTGGCGTTCGGGGCACACCGAATATCGTTTTAGACAATGGTACAATTATTCCTGGATACGTACCTGCCTCACGTATTCTTTCGCAATTGAATAGCGCTAGTTAATTAACCGATTAGTCAAGTATTTCTAGTTGTAAATCTTTGATTTGCAGGAATTTCCCATGTAGATTTTTGCTGTCACTGAGTAATAGAAGATAAGCTTTGGCAATGGTTTTTGGATCGGGATAATTTTCTGCATTAAGTCCGGGGTATAGTTGAGTAAGGTAGTCTGTATTAACTTTACCTGGGTCTAATATTAAATAGTTAGTATTATTATTTTCAGTCTCTTGAGACCAAGTTTCAATCAGCGCTTTAAGGCCTTGTTGTGCCACCGCAAATGCTCCCCAAAAAGCAGTCGATTTTCTCGCCTGTTCGGATAAAGTGAAAATTACTGTGGCTTGATCGTTAGTGTTTAATAGAGAAACTAATTTACGAGTCAACATGTAAGGGGAATGCAAATTGGCCCAGATGACCCTCGCCCAATCTTCATCTGCATAATGTTCTATAGGAGCTAGGTGGCCGGTTTCGGCAGCGCAATGAACCAACCCATTTAGCCGGCCAAAAGATTCATGAATTTGAGTTGTCAGAACTTCACAATGGTCCTGTGTTAATTGAGCTAAGTCTTGATGCACAATGACAGGTTCAGCATTGTCGATTTTACTGATTTCATCGTAAACTAAATTGAGTCCTTTATCGTCTTTGTCCAGTAGAATTACACTAGCCTGAAATTTGGATAATGCTATTGATAAGGCTTTGCCAATACCATTAGCTGCACCGGTAATTAAGTAAGTTCTATTGCTGAAATCCAGGTTATCAACGGATTGATTTGCCATATCAAATAGACTCATAGTCTTACTGTCTTGTTCTGAGAAGGAAGTTTAATGTATTGCTCTAATTCAATAGGAGAGTCAATATAATAATCTGCGTTCCAAGTGATTGGATCTTCATCTTCTGTATAGTATCCATATAGTGCGGCACAGGACATCATGCCGGCGGCTTTTGCTGCTTCAACATCTCGCTCGGCATCGCCTATATACAGGCAATCACTTGAAATACATGAAGCGATTTCACAGGCCTTCAATAATGGCTCTGGATGAGGTTTCCTGACCGCTAAAGTATCACCACTAATCACACTGGCAGCGCGATTTAATAATCCTAAATTATCCAGTAGCTGATCTGTTAAATAGGCGGGTTTATTGGTGACAATTCCCCACGGAATCGCTGTAGTTTCAAGATTTTTTAAAATTCGATCCATTCCGCTAAATAGTTTTGACTCAACGGCAACATTGGCTTGGTAAATATCCAGAAATTCCTGTTTCAAGGATTCAAAACTTGAATCTGACTGATCAATTCCAAACCCTAAGTTCACCAAGGCTGCACTGCCATGTGAAACATTTGGTCGGATTTTAGTCATGGGTAACGGTTGCTTGTGATGTCGTTCGAGTAGTAAGTTCAGTGCCAAACCCATATCAGGTGCTGTGTCTATTAATGTGCCGTCCAGATCAAAAAACACACCACGAAAATTATTCATGATTTAACAAACCAGCTGATGTAATTAACATCCAAATTAGGTGCTAGCCAGAATTGTTCGGTTACAGGATTGAAGTGTATTCCGGTGGAATGCTTAAGCATTAGACCACTATGACGTGCCCACTGATCAAGTTCAGAAGGGCGAATGAATTTTTTATGTTCGTGAGTACCTTTAGGTAGCAACTTGAGTACATATTCAGCTCCAACGATAGCCATCAAATAAGATTTGGCAGTGCGATTGATAGTAGAGAAATAAACACTTCCACCGGGTTTAACTAGCTCTGCACAAGCATTAATTACCGATGCAGGTTCAGGTACATGTTCCAGCATTTCCAAACAGGTGATGACATCGAACTGTGTGGGTTTGTGCTGTGTTAGCTCTTCTATAGCAATCTGTTGATATTCGATATCATAGCCACTTTCTAGTAAATGAAGCTTGGCGACTTCAAGCGCATCCGTAGCCAAGTCAATGCCTATAACGTTTGCACCTACAGCAGCCATAGCTTCCGATAACAAACCACCACCACAACCCACATCCAGTACAGATTGTTCCTTAAGTGGTGTTCTTGAATTAATGTAATGTAAGCGCAAGGGATTCATTCGGTGCAAAGGTTTGAATTCGCCTTGCGGATCCCACCATCTGGACGCAACAGAATTAAATTTGTCCAGTTCTGAATGATCTACATTAGTATTCATCTTAATCTGATTATCAATGCGAGGAGATATTCTGGCTAATCTCAGTGACTTGTTCAAGCAATTGCTCGGTATCAATCTGTGTTAACTGGCGATTCTCCATGAGTAGCTTCCCTTCTACCCAATTATGGCTGATTTGCGAACGTGATGCGCAATAAACGATGTGTGAAACCGGGTTATAAACCGGTTGGCAATGCAAATCAGATAAATCAATCGCTATCATATCTGCACTTTTACCACTTTCTAGTGAGCCACATACTGAGTCTATATTTAGTGCTTTGGCTGAATTAATAGTAGCCATTTCTAATGCTTGCCAGGCATTAACAGTTTCCGCATCTAAAGATGCACCTTTGGCCAGCAGCGCGGCTGTGCGTAATTCACCAAGCATATTTAAATCATTATTACTGGCCACACCATCGGTGCCCAGCGCAATGTTGATTCCAGCATCCATGCACTGCTTGATTGGGCTAATGCCACTGGCTAATTTTAAATTTGCTTCCGGACAATGCAGGATATTGACACCAAGCTCGGCTAGACTCTGAATTTCCTCACTTAACAGGTGTACCATGTGGACAGCGATAAGACGGGGAGAAAGTAATCCAAGATTACTTAGTCGTTCTAGCGGCCGCATACCATATTGATCAATTGATTGTTCGGTTTCAAACTGAGTTTCGTGAATATGCATATGCACAGGTAAATCTAATTCATCAGCTAATACACGAATGCGTTTTAATGGTTCGTCAGAAACAGTGTAGGGCGCATGCGGGGCAAAGGTTGGACTAATTAGTGACGAGTATTTTAATTCGTCAGCAAGCTTTAAGCCTTTACTCAAATATTCCTCAGGACCACTGGCCCAAACAGTGGGGAAGTCCAACATAATCATCCCAACCGCTGCTCGCATATTCAAAGATTCGGCTGTTTGAGCAACGACATCTGGAAAAAAGTACATGTCATTAAAACAGGTTGTACCGCTTTGGATCATCTCAGCGATGGCAAGGCTGGTACCAACTCTGACAAATTCAGCAGTCACGAATTGACTTTCTAATGGCCAAATGTGATTTTCTAGCCAGGATTTAAGCGGAATATCATCGGCAATACCACGGAATAAAGTCATCGCTGCATGGGTATGGCAATTAATTAGTCCAGGTAACAAAACATGATTATTTAATTCAATCCTGTTATGACTTGGATAGATACGAAACGCTTTTTCAACAGGCAGAATCTGTTCGATTAGGTGGCCATTTTTTACTAAACAGTGGTCAGTCAAAATGGTTTTTTGGCCTTCCATGGGTACGATCCATTTCGCAATAATTAACTCATTTGAAGCTGAATTTGTCATTGAATCTATCTATCTTTTTTCTAATCGTTTCATTCGCTAATTCAGCTTGAAAATTAAATTAACAAACAACATTAATAAATTACCTTAACTATTTATTATTAATAAATAAATCATTAAGCATAAATATCAAAAATTATCCCTAAACCGATAAGTATTTTAATGCTCATCATGGTATAATTTTGTCTTGTATTTTTAGGCAAAAAACTACCAATTTTTAGGACCCTAATAACTGAAAATTTCAAATCAAATGGTACCGGGGTAGACCATTAAAATCTGCTAGCGTTCCATTCTAACCGCATCGAATAAAACAACCTAGTATTAATAGCTACATGGATCAAATCGCAAAAGAAACCCTTTCCGCAGACCTTGAACAGGAGATGCGTCAATCCTATCTCGACTACGCCATGAGTGTCATCGTCGGGCGGGCATTGCCTGATGTCAGAGATGGACTCAAGCCAGTTCATCGCCGTGTGCTTTATGCCATGTCAGAGCTTGGAAATGATTGGAATAAGGCCTATAAAAAATCAGCCAGAATTGTTGGTGATGTGATTGGTAAATATCACCCCCATGGTGATACGGCTGTCTATGATGCGATTGTGCGTATGGCGCAGGATTTTTCCATGCGCTATCCGTTAATTGACGGTCAGGGTAACTTTGGTTCGGTCGATGGTGATTCTCCAGCAGCGATGCGATATACAGAGATTCGATTATCACGAATTGCCCACGAGTTATTAGCAGATATTGAAAAAGAAACAGTCGACTTCGGGCCTAATTATGATGAGACAGAAACACAGCCGTTAATTCTTCCTACCCGTGTTCCTAATTTATTAGTCAATGGCTCTACCGGCATTGCAGTTGGTATGGCAACCAATGTGCCACCACATAATTTATCCGAAGTTATTGGTGGTTGCCTGGCTTTGATAGACGATGAAAACATCAGTACTGAAACATTAATGGAGCATATTCCTGGGCCGGACTTTCCCACTGCAGGAATAATCAATGGTCGTAAGGGTATATTGGATGCTTATCGTAATGGCCGAGGTAAAATTTATGTCAGAGCGCGAGTTGAAATAGAAACAGACGAAAAAACATCGCGTCAGAGTATCATTGTTACCGAATTGCCTTACCAGGTTAATAAAGCCCGCTTACTTGAAAAAATTGCTGAGCTGGTTAAAAACAAAAGGCTGGAAGGAATCTCAGGCCTGCGTGATGAGTCTGATAAACAAGGCATGCGTATGGTTATCGAATTAAAGCGCGGTGAGGTGGCGGAAGTGGTTTTGAACCACCTTTACCGTAATACTCAAATGCAATCAGTATTTGGGATTAACATTGTTGCCCTAATTAATAACCAACCCAAACTTTTCAATCTTAAAGAATTATTAGAGGAATTCATTCGCCACCGGCGTGAGATTGTTACCCGCAGAACAATATTTGAGGTGCGCAAAGCTCGTGATCGTGCTCATATTTTGGAAGGTTTGGCGGTTGCTTTAAGCAACATTGATGAGATCATTACTTTAATCAAAAAATCGCCCAATGCAGCCGAAGCTAAAGTTAAATTATTAGCACAGTATTGGCAACCTGGTGTGGTTTTACCTATGTTAGAACGCTCAGGTGCTGATTCCTCCAGGCCCGAGGATCTGTCAAAAGAATTTGGTTTATCGGATAAAGGTTACCTATTATCCGAAACCCAAGCTCAGGCTATTCTTGAGCTTAGGTTGCATCGTTTAACCGGTCTTGAACAGGAAAAAATTCATAGCGAATATAAAGATCTCCTGGATCAAATTGAAGATTTAATGGACATTCTCACTCGTAGTGAACGCTTGATGCAAGTCATCAGAGAAGAATTGGTTGAAATTCGAGACAAATTCGGAGATCAACGCAGGACTGAGATTGAAGAATCGGCTATTGATTTAAATGATGAGGATTTGATAGTCGAAGAAGATGTGGTGGTGACGATTTCTCATTCGGGTTACGCCAAGTCTCAACCCATTTCAGATTATCGTGCACAACGCCGTGGCGGGCGTGGTAAAACGGCAACAAAAACCAAGGATGAAGATTTTGTCAGCCACATGTTTGTGGCCAGCACTCATGACACCGTTTTGTGTTTTTCTGATCGTGGGCAAGTGTATTGGTTGCGTGTATTTCAAATGCCACAAGCGGGGCGAGCAGCTCGCGGTAAACCATTAGTGAACTTACTACCACTTGAAGAAAACGAAAAAATTACTACTGTGCTGCCAATTCGTGAATATGACGAAGACCATTTTATTGTGATGGCCACACAGAACGGTACAGTCAAAAAGTGTCAGTTAACCGACTTTTCTAGACCACGCTCTAGTGGCATTCGTGCGATTGATTTGCTCGAAGATGATCAATTGATTGGTGTCAGCATAACTGATGGTAACTATGACATCATGTTGTTCAGTGATGCAGGCAAATCGGTACGCTTTAATGAAGAAAAGGTAAGAGCAATGGGCCGTACCGCCCGAGGAGTCAGAGGGATTAATCTGGGTAAAAATGATAAGGCTATTAGCTTGATTACGGTGCCCGGTGATGCTGATGAGGAATCTATCGCTGTATTAACAAGCTCAGAGAATGGTTACGGTAAACGCACAGCGTTAGTTGAATATCCAACTAAGGGTCGCGGTGGTAAAGGTGTTATATCAATTCAGGCAAGTGAGCGTAACGGTAAAATCGTTGGTGCTGAATTGGTTGCCGAAGAAGATGAAGTGATGTTGATTACTGATGGTGGTGTGTTAATACGGACCAGAGTTAAAGAGATATCAGTGATTGGTCGCAACACCCAAGGCGTGCGTTTGATTAACCTTAGTGAAGATGAAAAACTAATTAGCATCGGTAAAATTGTGGAACCAAGTGCTGATAGTGAAGACGATGATAATTCAGATGTCGTGCATTGACTTACCGACCAGAAACCATCCTGTTTAACCAAGAATTCGGATATCGTGCATTAATTGACCAGTTAGGAGCTGTCCTGTTTAATCGATAACTCAGATACCGTGCATTAATCGATTAGTGATGATCTATGCTATTTAGTGGTAATTTAGAAAGTGGTGGTGTTAACCAGTGCCCAAACAGTATTTTGGAGATTCTCAACGTTTATCCTTGCTTGCAAGGGATGCTAAAGCGTCTTTTATGCCCAGATGGGTGTGGGATGACAAGGAGAACTAAATCAATTGGTAAAACTTTTAGAACATGAGTCACGGCGAAAACCTATACGATAAACAAAGTATTAACTTCTTAGAATTAATCTGGGGAGAAGGTTATCTATCTCCCGGTGGTCCGGAAGAAGTTGCCAGGTTGTTGACTGGCCTGGATTTAAACGAGAAAAAAGTTTTAGATATTGGTTGCGGGGCTGGCGGCATAACGCTGTCGTTAGCTCGTGATTACGGTGCAGCGCGAGTTGTTGGTATTGATGTAGAGGAGCCGGTTTGTGAGACGGCTCGTAAACTTGTTGATGAAGCAGGATTCTCAGATCGAGTCGAGATTCAAAAAGTCGCACCAGGTCCATTCCCTTTTGATGATTCTGAATTTGACGTTGTTTTCAGCAAGGATTCGATAATTCATATTTCTGATAAGGAAACCTTGGCAGAACAAGCCTTTCGAGTTTTAAAGCCTAATGGTTGGTTTGTGGCATCAGATTGGTTGATTTCACATGACGATGAGCCCACACCACAGATGAAACAGTATATCGAACTGGAAGGGCTTGAATTTGCCATGGCCTCGCCGGTGCGTTATCAAAGGGCATTAGAAAATGCTGGGTTTAGCGATATTTCGTTATTCAACCGAAACTCCTGGTATTTCGAACAGGCTAAGCAAGAGCTGGCTGAATTAACCGGTCCAAGACGGCAAGAATTTGAACAAGCAATAGGTGTAGATTTGTTACAAGCAAATATTGATACCTGGACGGCTATGGTTAAGGTTTTACAATCAGGTGAGCATTGCCCACATCACTTTAGAGGATGTAAGCTAGATTAGTATGAAAATTATTAGAGCCAACGTCAATGATCTTGAATTGGTAGTTCCATTATTTAACGCCTATCGTGAATTTTATCAGCAGTCAGGTGATTTGGAATTAGCCAGAAGCTTTATTCATGATCGTTTGACCAACAATGAATCGACAATCTTTTTAGCATTGATAAATGACAAACCTGTCGGTTTTACTCAGCTTTATCCAACTTTTTGCTCAGTTGAGATGATAAAAATATTGGTGCTTTATGATTTATTTGTCGACCAAAGTATCAGAGGTGTAGGAGTGGGATTTGCTTTATTAGATCGAGCACGGCAAGAAGCCAATAGTGTGGGGGCTGGTCGAATAGATTTACAAACAGCACAGGACAACCATGTTGCCCAAGGTTTGTATAAAAAGTTTGGTTATCTGTACAGTAACGAATTTCAAAATTGGAACTATTACATGAATAACTAAACTGTAAAATCCACTCCAATTTAGATATTTTTACGTTTGATTTTATTTTTGTTGAGCTTACTTGGCAGATTCACTCTACAAGGCTTATAACCACTAATTCAGTATTTTAGGAAGACTAATTATGACTAAGACTTATGTCACCCATCTTGAATGTTCAATGACTGGTAAAGAATATCCGGCTGGTCAAGTGCATGGTCTTTCCGAGGTGGGTCGGCCGTTGGTAGTTCGCTATGATTTGCAAAGATTAGCGGCCGAAGTTAGCAAAGAGGATATCGCTAATTCCGCTGAGCCCGGTTTTTGGCGTTATTCATCCATGTTGCCTGTGGCTAATCCTGAAAACCGAGTTTCATTAGGCGAAGTTGTTACCCCATTAATTGATCTTAATTTATCCGCTCCAGGTCTAGGGGCTTTACCTGGTAAAGCAATTGTTAAAGACGAAGGTCGACTACCTACAGGATCATTTAAAGCGCGTGGGCTTTGTTTGGCCGTTTCGATGGCTAAAGAGTTTGGTATTGAACATTTGGCAATCCCAACAAACGGTAATGCAGGTGCGGCAATGGCAGCTTATGCTCGACGTGCTGGACAAAAGGCAACCGTATTCTGTCCGGAAGATACACCGGATATCAATATTCGTGAAATCCAACAGCAGGGTGCACAAGTTTGGAAGGTCAACGGATTAATTAATGACTGTGGCAAGATTGTGGGTGAAGGTAAAGAATCCGTTGGTTGGTTCGATACATCTACGCTAAAAGAGCCTTATCGAATTGAAGGTAAAAAAACCATGGGTTTAGAACTGGCCGAGCAAATGGGTTGGAATTTGCCAGACGTGATTTTCTACCCGACTGGCGGTGGCACAGGTCTAATTGGTATGTGGAAAGCCTTCCATGAGCTAAAAGAAATGGGTTGGATTGATTGCAAGCTGCCCAAAATGGTGGCCGTTCAAGCCGAGGGATGTGCACCTATTGTTAAAGCCTGGCAGGATGGTGAAGAGCATGCACCGCTTTGGGAAAACGCTCATACTTTTGCGGCTGGAATCCGTGTTCCGATAGCAGTTGGAGATTTTTTAATAATTCGTGCTGTCCGTGAGTCTGATGGCTTTGGCATGATGGTTTCTGATGAAGAAATAGCTGAGGTTAGAGACCATATTGCTAAAGAAGATGGTCTGTTGCTTTGTCCAGAGGGCGCAGCGACAGCGGTTGCTTACAAAAATGCATTAAAGCAGGGTTTAATCAGTCAAGATGATACGGCAGTGCTTTATAACTGTGCTACAGGACTGAAATATCCAATGGCGGCAGTTGATAATGATCTGGACAAAAATCATCAGGTCGACTATTCGATCTTTTAATCGCTAGCGAGGTTTAAATTCCCTGTAGCTTGCCACGGGATACATTTTGCAAAGCAAAATAAGTGCCCCGCCGTTTACAGCGGAGAGTTTCATTTAACTGATTGCTAAGTGGCACAACTTTAGGTCGAAAATGTGCCGCTTTGTATTCCTTTAAAGTTCTTAGCTTTTTATTTTTCGGATTATGGCTTTGAATTTATAAAATTGACGGGTATTCGATTTTTTAAGTCGTATACTGAACATCCAGTCTATTTGATTAATTTATGGATGTATTAATATCGCAAATTAATAGATCACCTCATGGGAGCGATGAGAAATGAGTTACACCCTTCATAAAACTAAGAAATTCAGGTTACAACGAAGTGAATTAGCGGTGCCTGGTTCTAACCCAACCATGATCGAAAAAGCAATTAGTTCAGATGTGGACTATATCTTTTTAGATTTGGAAGACGCTGTATCACCTGATGAAAAACTTGTCGCCAGAGAAAACATTATTCAGGCTTTGAATGATCTTGATTGGAAGGGCTCAGGTAAAACGGTTTCGATTCGGATTAATGGTTTGGATACCCATTACATGTATCGCGATGTGGTGGATATCGTCGAGCAAGCAGGTCAGCACCTGGATACGATTCTTGTACCTAAAGTAGGTGTTCCTGCAGATTTATACACGGTTGAGGTAATGATCTCACAGATCGAAGTTGCAAAAGGCTTGCCGCATCAAATTGGGCTTGAAGCGTTGATTGAAACGGCCTTAGGCATGGCTAATGTCGAGGCGATTGCTAGTTTTGGAGGACGTTTGGAAGCACTTCATTTTGGAGTGGCTGACTATGCTGCCAGTAATCGAGCACGCACAGTTAACATTGGTGGATTAAATCCAAACTATCCTGGTGACCAATGGCATTCTGCAATCTCGCGAATGGTGGTAGCATGTCGCGCTTATGGCCTTAGAGCCATTGACGGGCCGTTTGGAGACTTTAATGATCCAACGGGATATGTGGATGCTGCGAAACGTGCGGCTGCCTTAGGCGTTGAGGGAAAGTGGGCCATCCATCCCAGCCAAATCGATCTCGCTAACGAAGCGTTCAGTCCATCAGAAGCAGAATTAACCAAAGCAACAAGGATGCTTGCCGCACTAGAAGAAGCAGCCAGCCAAGGTAAAGGTGCAGCTCAACTAGACGGGCGTATGATTGATGCAGCATCAGCTCGCATGGCTCAAAACGTAGTTGAAATGGGTGAAGCCATTGCTTCACGTTCAAGTTAAGTAACACACTAGGGATTAATCGATGGATATACATGAATATCAGGCTAAAGAAATATTAGCCAAATATGGTGTGCCAGTACCTCGCGGTGGTATTGCTTATAGCCCTGAGCAAGCGGGCTATCGAGCATTTGAGCTTGGTGGTGATGCCTGGGTGGTTAAAGCCCAGATTCATTCCGGCGCACGTGGTAAAGCCGGGGGCGTAAGAGTTTGCAAAAGCGATTCAGAAATAAGAGATGCTGCCGCTGATATGCTCGGATCGAGCATGGTCACTCATCAAACTGGTCCTCGTGGAAAACTAGTGCAACGCCTTTATATTGAAGAGGGCATGGATATTGTCCAAGAAATTTATTTAGGTTTTGTGCTTGATAGAAAGTCTGAGCGCATCATGATTGTTGCATCGGCTCAAGGTGGTATGGAAATTGAGGAACTTTCTGAGAAACATCCAGAGTCGCTGGTGAAAATGTCAGTCGATGCGGCAACAGGAATGAAACCTTTTCATGCCCGTAAAATAGCATATCAACTCGGTATGGGTGAGCATGTACGCATTATGTCTGATCTTTTGTTAGGTTGTTACGATGCATTTATTGATAACGATGCCGAAATGGTCGAAATCAATCCATTGATTCTAACCAGCGATAATCAGCTTTACGCATTGGATGCAAAAATGTCATTTGACGATAATGCACTGTTTCGCCGCCCTGAAATTTCTGAGCTGCGAGATAAATCACAGGAAGACCAACGTGAGAGCTATGCAGCAGATCGAGGTTTAAACTATGTTGGCCTTGATGGTGACATTGGTTGCATAATCAACGGTGCTGGTCTGGCTATGGCAACCATGGACATGATTAAACTGGCAGGCGGTGAACCGGCTAACTTTTTGGATATTGGTGGCGGGGCCTCACCTGATCGTGTTCGTATGGCCTTTCAGACGGTGCTAAAAGACAAAAATGTCAAAGTGGTTTTAATCAACATTTTTGCCGGAATCAATCGTTGTGATTGGATTGCCGAGGGCATTATCCAGGCATTTGAAAAATTAAATTTGACTGTGCCAGTAATCGTAAGACTTGCCGGGACTAATCTTGAACAAGGTAAAGAAATTTTATCTAACAGTGGTTTACCATTAATTGTGGCTGATACGTTGGCTGATGCTGCTAACAAAGCCGTTGCAGCTACTGCACAAGCTTAACCCTTAACCAGGAATATTATCATGGCAATTTTAATTGATGAAAATTCAAAAGTCCTGGTGCAAGGGATCACCGGACGTATAGGCGCATTTCATACCGAAGAAATGCAGGAATACGGCACTAATGTCGTGGCAGGCGTCACACCAGGTAAAGGTGGTACACAACAATGCAACGTTCCAGTTTTCGATACAGTGGATCAAGCGGTGCAGGAAACTGGTGCTGATACGAGCATTATTTTTGTACCACCACCGTTTGCTGGCGATGCAATTATGGAAGCCGCTGAAGCTGGGATTAAATATTGCGTGTGCATTACCGATGGTATTCCGGCTCAAGATATGATGCGGGCAAAACGTTTTATGCGTCGTTTTAAAGCAGAGAATCGAATGATGCTGACGGGACCAAACTGTGCCGGTACAATCAGCCCTGGCAAAGCGATGACAGGGATTATGCCTGGCCATATTTATTTACCGGGTAGAGTCGGTGTCGTAACACGTTCGGGTACGCTTGGTTACGAAGCAGCAGAACAAATGAAAGCAGAAGGTATTGGCGTTTCAACCAGTGTTGGAATTGGCGGTGACCCGATTAATGGTAGCTCTTTTAAAGATGTTTTAGAGCACTTTGAGAATGATCCCGATACTGATGCGGTGTTGATGATTGGTGAAATCGGTGGGCCGCAGGAAGCCGAAGCAGCGGAATATATTCAAAGCACGATGAAAAAACCGGTAGCAGCTTATGTGGCCGGTTTATCAGCACCTAAAGGTCGCAAGATGGGACATGCCGGTGCAATTGTTTCAGCCTTTGGTGAATCGGCTTCTGAAAAATCTGAAATTCTGCGTTCTGCAGGTGCTCAAATTGCGCCAAATCCATCATCATTTGGATCAACAGTTGCTGGTTTATTGAAAGATATTTAAGTTTAAAAAGGTTAATTAACCCTATGAATATTCAGTCATTTTATCCTCCTAAGCGAACTTTGATGGGGCCCGGTCCCTCGGACGTTTATCCGAGTGTTTTGCAGGCATTATCAAGACCGACCTTGGGCCATCTAGATCCATTATTTATTAGCATGATGGATGAGGTGAAAACACTGTTGCAGTATGGTTTTCAGACCTCTAATCAAATGACTAGTGCGATTTCTGCTCCGGGTTCAGCAGGCATGGAAGCTTGTTTTACTAATCTGATTGAGCATGGTGATAAAGTGATTGTCTGCAGCAATGGTGTTTTTGGTGGCCGTATGCAAGAAAACGTCGAGCGCTGTGGTGGCGAAGCGGTTATGGTTTACGATGATTGGGGTAAGCCAGTAGACCCACAAAAAGTACAAGACGCTTTAAAAGAAAACCCAGATGCAAAAATTCTCGCGTTTGTCCACGCTGAAACCTCAACCGGTGCATTGTCAGATGCTAAAACCCTTTGTGAATTAGCGCAAAAACACGGCTGTTTAACTATTGTCGATGCAGTGACTTCACTAGCAGGCGTACCGCTTTATGTAGACGACTGGGGTATTGATGCAATTTATTCTGGTAGCCAGAAATGTTTATCCTGTGTTCCGGGATTGTCACCCGTTTCTTTCAGCGAAAAAGCGGTTGAAAAAATCACCAGTCGCGGGATGCGAGTGCAAAGCTGGTTTTTAGATCAAACTTTAATCATGAGTTATTGGTCTGGCACCGCTAAGCGTAGCTATCATCATACGGCACCGGTAAATCAGCTTTATGCCTTACATGAGTCACTGGTGTTATTACAAAATGAGACGCTGGAAACAACCTGGCAACGCCACCAGGAATGTCATGAAGAATTATGTGCAGGCCTTGAAGGTATGGGAATTGAGTATGTGGTAGAAAAGCCTTATCGTCTACCGCAATTAAATTCAGTGCATATTCCTGAAGGTGTTGATGATGCCCAAGTCCGCAGCCGATTATTGAACGAATATAATCTAGAGATCGGTGGAGGTCTTGGTGCATTGGCTGGTAAAGCCTGGCGTATCGGACTGATGGGTGCAGCAGCCAGTAAAGCTAACGTAGCCTTTTGTTTGGAGGCGTTAGGCGAAGTACTCAATTCTTAATTTATATTGAGTAACTCTATACAACATAGCAAAGATCGACTATTGGCCCAGTATTTAGCAAACTGGGCCTACAACCTGGAATATTCACAGCTTCCCCGGGTTATTAGTAATATTTCTAAAAAAGCACTTCTTGATGTCAGTGCAGTAGGTGTCGCAGGTTCCAAAACTCAAGCGGGTAAAACTGCTGAAGTATTGGCGCGGCGATTTTTTAACTCTCAAGAACAAAACACTTCGCTATTTAATGGCGAACAATTTTCGGTAAAACAAGCGGCTTATGCTAATGCAGTGGCAGCACATGCATTGGATATGGACGATACCTGTTATGCCGGTATCGTCCATGCTACAGTTGTTATTGCTCCCTTAGTGCTGGCTTATGCCGAGGCTGATAATAAATCTGGCAAAGAGTTATTGGTAGCGTTTATAGCAGGTTCAGAAATCACTTATGCGCTGGGCTTAGCCGTTGGTTCATCGCTCTATGAAAACAACTTTTGGCCTACGAGTGTGCTTGCTGTGATCGGTGCGGCAGCTGCGTTGGCTAAACTCAAGGGGCTAAATGAACGAACTATTGCCAGAGCTATCGCTTTTGCTGCTTTGAATATTTCGCCACTTCGTTGTATGCATGGTACGGATGCGAAGCCGCTCGCAGTTGGTGAAACGGTCAAACGTGCCATTGATGCTGTTGAAATTTCTCAGTCAGATGCCAGTGTACCTATTGATGTTTTTGAACGTACTGAAGGACCGTTTAATTTAATAGCCGGGAAAAAATTCAATCGACAATCAGCTCTGCAACTTGGAGAACAATGGTGTTTAATAGACCCTGGTTTAGTTATTAAGCTGTTTCCGCTTTGTTCCTGTGCTCAGACATCAGTAGAAGCTTTAATTGGAATTATGCAGCAAAATAAAATTGACCAAAACGATATTGAATCTGTTTCAATCACGACAACAAGTATGGTGCTAAAAACCCTGCGGTTCGATGACCCGCAGGATGAAAATCAAGCTATGTTTAGTCTGCCTTATGCCCTAGCCTGTGTGTTAATTGATAATGACGTTAAGCCGGAACATATTAGTCAGGATTCTCTTAATCGCGCAGATTTACAAGCTGCTATGGAAAAAATCAGCTACCAGATTAGTGACAATCTATTCAATCTAGACGAATCACCAGAAGCAGCCTGTGTTAAGGTAAAAATGAATCACGGAGAAATTTTTGAATTAAAGCGGTTATACCCAACAGGGGATCCTCGTTGTCCGGCTACCCAAACCCAGTTTGGCAACAAAATTAAAACATGCGTTAGAGGTAAAATAAATATCGACAAATTTATTAATGCATTCGAAAATATAGAGAACACGAAAAATATTAATGAGCTAACCAACCACTTCAAAGGAATAGAAAGGTAACTACATGTTTGATCGTATTTCGTTAATCATTGGTGCTGAACACCGCGATGCGGGCGTGACAGGCCAAAGCGAAAATTTAATTAACCCCGCTACCGAGCAAGTACTGGGGCAGGTGCCTCATGCACGTGAGTCGGATCTTGAGGATGTTGTCAAAGCAGCACAAGCTGGTTTAGAAGTCTGGCGCAATTCAAGTTTGAAACAGCGCCATGATGTAATGTTTGCTGCGGCAGACATTATTGAAGAAAATCTTGGCCAGTATGCCAAGATTATGACACAAGAGCAGGGCAAGCCTGTCATTGAGGCTGAGGGAGAGTGGTCGCGTGTCGTCGAAACTTTGCGCTGGAATGGTGAGGCAGCTACAAAATTAAAATCAACAACTTATCCACCTCGTTCAGAAGATCTAGTCCAATATAGTCAACCTGAGCCAGTAGGTATATGTCTGGCATTAACAGCTTGGAATTTCCCAGCTATTTTGCCAGTCAGGAAGATTGCACCGGCTTTAGCGGCAGGGTGTAGCATTATTTTAAAAGCAGCAGAAGAAACCCCAGCTTCGGCACAATTGCTGGTCGAAGCCTTGATTGAAGCAGGGTTGCCAGCAGGTGTGGTTAACCTTGTTTTTGGTGATCCGGCTTTAATTTCATCAACCTTAATTCAAAAACCACAGATTCGTAAAATCACGTTTACAGGCTCGGTGCCGATTGGGAAATTGTTGGCTCAACAAGCCAGTGAAGGGTTAAAACGTTGCACGTTTGAGTTAGGCGGTCATGCGCCGGCAATCGTTTTTGATGATGCTGACGTTGAAACTGCGGCAAAAACACTGGCAGGTTTCAAATTCCGTAATGCCGGGCAGGTTTGTATCGCACCCAGTCGATTTTTTGTTCATGAAAATGTTTATGATGAATTTCAAAAAATATTCATTGAACAGGCTAAAAAAATTGTTATCGGTGATGGTATGAACTCGGGTATAACCATGGGGCCAATGGCTAATCCGCGCCGCATTAAAGCCATGCATTATTTGCTTGATGATGCCATAGGCAAAGGTGCGAATGTGGCCTATATCGCGCCTGAGCTTCCTGAGCAAGGTTATTATGTCAGCCCAACGGTTTTGGAGGAAGTGAGTGATGATAGTCGAATCATGTTAGAAGAGCCGTTTGGTCCAATTGCTCCGTTAGTAAAATTCTCAGACCGAAGTGAAGTAGTTAAAAAAGCCAATGCGCTTCCATATGGTTTGGCTTGTTATCTTTTTACTGGCTCAGGAGAACGAGCAAAACAGATGGCTGCTGAATTAGAGGCTGGTTCTGTAGCCATCAACACAGTCAGCCCAGCACAACCTGAAACGCCTTTCGGTGGTGTCAAAGAAAGCGGCTACGGATACGAAGGTGGCCTGGAAGGTATTGATGCTTTTCTGGTCAAAAAACTGATCAGTGCGCCAATGAATTTTTTAGATAATGATTAGTTATTACCAACCACTTGTCATTCCGCACCCATTCGGGCATAAAAGCTTGCCGAGGATCTCCTTTATGTATCGTAGCCTGTAAAAAATAGCACCATGTCCTTTGACATCAACTTCAGAACTTTAAACGTCTTTGTCCTGGTCGCCGAAGCACGATCAATGGCTGTTGCGGCCGAAAAACTCAAGGCCAGCCCCTCAACTGTTTCCCAACATATTTCCAACCTAGAGAAAAACCTTAATACACAGTTGATTGACCGGTCAGCTCGCCCAATTACATTGACTACAGCGGGGCGCTGGTTTTTGCCTCATGCGCATAAAATTCTGGATGCTGTTAGTGCTGTTCGTACTGAAATGATGGACTTACAACTGGCGACGCTACCTAGTCTTAAATTCGCCATCATGGATGGGTTGGATGTATTGTTAACTCCAGATTTAATGGTTGCCTTGGGTGATAAGTTTCCCGGCTGTCAACTCACCGCTTGGACAGGGGGCTCTGAAGAACATTTTCAGGCTTTAATTAAACGTGATGTAGATTTAATCGTAACAGCGGATCGTTACTTACATCATGAAATTCTGGAGCGTCATCCGGTAATCAGTGAGCCGTTAATCGTTGTTACTGCAAAAAATGCAATCAAGAAAAATAAAGATTTAAAGCAACAGCTATCCAACATGCCGCTCATTCGCTATAGTTATAGATTGCAAATAGGGCGAATGATCGAAACACATCTAAATCGAATCCGTTGGAACTTGCCTTATCAAAACGAATTTGATTCTTCTCGATCGATTTTCGCGACAATTTCTAAATATGGTGGCTGGGCATTAACAACACCAATCTGTTTATTCAATACGCCACACTTTAGAAACCAGCTCGACATTTATCCATCTCCATTCCCAACCGTAAATCGAACCATTTCACTGTGGGCTCGACGAGATGAACTTGCCGCACTGCCCGCAGACCTTGGTGGACTTTGCCGCAACCTGGTACAAAAATCCTGTCGTAACGAACTGATTAACCTTATCCCCTGGATCAAAGATGACTTTAAAGTTCTAACTAGTGACTATCAGACTAATGTAGTGGCATAGATCTAAGCACAGACAGTGCGACTATAAAGCCACTCTTTTTGTCGGCGCCAGGTGTCTGAATTTCGAATTTGCTCCATCATTATGCTGCGGTGTTTTCTAATATGATCATACAGTGGTGTAGTGCAATGTACCCTCGATTATCAATATGTTGTCAGCCCATCTTCAGCGGTAACAGTGAATCAAGATTGCTCGTTACAACAATCCAGGTAAAATAGTCCATGAACAGGTCTATCCCAACCCATAACTTATGTTCTATAGACTAACATTAACAAATATTGCTTGTATTTGAATTCAGCTTAGGTATTCTGTGGGGTTGTTATTTTTTGAGGATAATTATCATGAAGAGATTTAGTCTATTTATCTGCGCTATGGTGTTTTCATCATTCTCATTTGCTTTAGAAATCACATCAACAGTCGCAAGTGTGCATCCAAGTTACGGGCAAATTCGATTTACGCTGGATAATCATCCCTGTGTTGGCAATGTTGAGTTTTATACTGCGTCAGTTTCTCCCAGCAATCCATCCTTGGATTCAGAATATAAAGCTGGATTTACAATCTTGCTTAGTGCGCTGCACTCAGGCAAAAACGTAAAAATCATTCTGAACTCTCTTAACACGACAAATTGCAATGCCGGAACCGCCAGTGGATTAATATGGGTTGGGGATATTATTGGCCTTAGTAGTTGAGCATAACTGCTCAATAGCTCAATACTATATTGGTGTTTGTAACTGACAAGTTATGTTGATCAAACATACTTTAAGACTCAAGGCTAAAATATGAACCTATTATTGAAAACACAACTAACGTATTTAAGAAAATATCTTATTTATATCCTCACGTTTTTATTTAATCTTTTCATAGGGACTACTTTAATACATGCTAACGAAATTATAGTTAACCAAAATTTACCTTCTTTGGGTACAGGGCAAACGCGTCTGCTCGGCCCCGGTGTCAATAAGGTTGTTACTTATGAAAATATAGGAAGCATCGGGTTAGTTGAAGGCGACATTGCTGTTCTGCTTCCTAGAGATGATTCTCCCGTAGCAACAAATGGAGTGGTTATTGATGGATTCAGATGGCCAGATAATACTCTGCACTATCGGCTGGATAATGTATCTTCAAATGTTGCTACAATGGTTAGAAATGCCGTGGCTCATATAGAAGCCTTAACTAACGTTGATATTATTGAGCTTCCAGCGAGTGCTACCACTCCTTATCATGTTCGGGTCGTTGACGATACGTTTGCCTGTTACTCCTATGTTGGTGACAGGAGAGATGTTTTTGTAACATCACAGGAACTGAATGTTGTTTCCGCTTGTGGATTTGGGTCGACAGTCCATGAATTTCTTCATGCTTTAGGCATGTTCCATGAGCAATCTCGTGAGGATAGAAATAGTTATGTCGAGATTCGACTAGAAAACGTAGAGCCAGGAAAAGAACATAATTTTAACCAACAAATCATAGGCGCAAGCGATGTTCAATCTTATGATTACGGATCGATTATGCATTATTCTAGCCATGCTTTTTCTATCAATGGGCAGCCGACAATTGTTCCCCTGATGCCGGGGGTTGGTTTAGGTGATATCGGCCAGAGGAGCGGTATGAGTACTACGGATATTGCAACTATAAATTCTATTTATCCAAGTTCTGCAGTACAAATCGAGATCATTGAGTATTATGATGGTTACCAGGTTCCAATTATAACTAATTGATTTTGTTTAAAGAATTAGCGAGGTAATAAGGGTTCTTGTTCTTGTTTCCTCAATGTTAACTCGCAGTTATAATTCGAAAAGCCCGGTCATGTAATGACCGGGCAATTACTTCGAAGTCCAACTCCTCAAACCACAAAGCCACTCGGTAATTTTAGACGTTAAAATCAATGGCAATTATAAATTTCAGTGAAAAAACAATTAAAAATAATTTACAAAAAAATTATAGCCGCTCTAGCTTTTTGATAAGTTATAAGCAAGTTATTGTTTGCTACGCCAGTCTTTGCGCTTTAATGAATTGAACCCGTAGTAAGGTTTTCCACATTACTTAATCGTGTTGTTAGAACTTAGTTCTTTGACTTGTTGATTGCTGTAACCGAGTTTTTCTAAAATTTCTTTTGTGTGTTCGCCTAGCATCGGTGGTCGGCGTTTTAATTCAGGGCCGTTGATTTTGAACTTATAGGAGGCCAGTGGAATTCGGGATTCGCCATTTCGATCTCTAGTTGTTCCAATGACATTACGATATTTGAGTTGTTCATCATCAAGAACCTCATCGAGGTTTCTAACTCTGGCAGCAGGAACCTTATTTTTATTAAATGCGATTTCCCACTCATCTGCGTATTTTTCCAAAAGTATTTTGCTGATTCGGGCACTATCAGATTTGAGATGACTAATGAGTCCAGGTGGTTGCATGCCGTCAAACTGTTTGGCGTGATCAGGATCACCTAAGACAATCCACATGTTTTTGACCTGTTCGGAGGTATAAGCACCAATCATTAATAGTCCTTGTCTGGTCGGATAGCAGGCATAGCCGGCATTAAATGCACTGCTGTTACCGGACAAAGGTAATAATTGGTCGTCCTGATCATAATGAGTGATGTTAGAACTCATTAACATTAGTGCAGAGTCCAGCATAGCGATGTCAATGTACTGACCCTCACCTGTAAAAGTTCGTTGATACAATGCTGCCGAAATTGCAAAAGCAGCCTGAATACCTGTGCCATAATCCAGGATTGGTGGGCCGATTTTGACAGGGGCGGTTTCCTCTGTACCATTGGCAGCCATCAAACCGGAATAGGCCTGGATGACATTGTCATAAACGGTGCGTTCGTTAAGTGGGCCGGTTTGGCCAAACCCTGTTAAGGAGCAATAAACGATATCAGGTTTGATCTTTACCACATCATCATATCCTAAGCCTAATTTGCTCAAAGCACCTACTCGATAATTCTCAACCAAGACATCAGCAGTAGCGATGAGCTTTTTAATGATTTCCTGACCTTGCTCTGATTTAAGATCAACACAAATTGCTCTCTTGTTAGCATTCTGACTAGTAAAAAAAGCGCCTAGTCCTTTTTCCTCAGCTGGATATTCGTCGGTTTTTGCTCGCAGCATATCGGGGTTATCAGGCGGCTCAACTTTAATTACATCGGCGCCTAAGGCAGCAAGCTGATGGGTACAAAACGGTCCTGCAATGACGTGAGTTAAATCAATAACTCTAATGTTTGAAAAAGGCTGCATGCATCTATCTGGGTGTTAATCCGTTGCTAGAATATAACATTCAAAAATTTAAAGAAGCATTATTTAAGCGATAAAACTAAAGTAATATATTAAATTTATTTCGAATCTTTTGATCAATTTTTACATCAATGTATTCAGGATGGTATGTATCCAAAATCGTTTTAGCTTTTTCTTTTGCCACTGACCAAATATCGTTTGCACCTTCTTCGGCCCAGGTGACCGGGGGATTACGATCAGCCAGTTGTGGATAATAATAATCACGTTGCATGGCATCCATGGTATGCATTCCACCGAGAAAATGTCCAGCCCCGGTGACTGCTTCTTTGATTGCTTCAAAGCCTAAGGTTTCATCATTAACTTCAACACCGCGGATGGTGCGGTAAATATGTGACAACATTTCATCATCGAGAACAAACGCTTCAAAGGATGCGCCCAAGAGACTAGCCATCATGCCGGAAGATTCATAAACCATATTTGAACCGGCTAAACCGGCAGCTAAGGCAGCGATAGCCTTTTCAGCGCCCATTTGTGCATCAACAGCTTTTGCATCTGCCATTGAAGAGGCAACACCAGTAGGCAAGCCCAGCCAATTACCGATTTGTCCAGATGCTGCATTCATTATGGAAATTTCACCCCCGCCACCACAAAAAGAGCCAGTTCTCAGGTCAATGACAAATGGCCAGTTAGAAAAAATCATTGGGTGGCCGGGTTGAAACAAATTCACCATGATTAATGCGGCTAAGGTTTCGGCCGTTGTTTGAGCCAACATACCAGCTAATGTCGCCGGTGCTGTAGCACCCGATTGAGCTGCAATGATGGCATTAATCGGTATGTTGTGCTGAATACTTGCCAGTGTGACGTCAACTGCATCTTCACCATATTTCAATGGCGAGATAATTGGGCTGATGTGGGATTTGCAAAACGGACGTTGTGAAAATTTACCTTCGCCCCCTGCAACCATATCGAACATTTCTACAACGGGATGTACATGGTCACCAATAAAGAAACTGGTCCCCACAGGTTTGCTCGTACCCTTGAGTAAGGCGTAAGCAGTATTTATATCAAGATCCCGATTATCCGGGATATCGGTCGCTACACAGCAACGTGTAAACCAACTCACATTGGTTAGAGAATCGACCAGGCGGGTGAAGTTATATAAATCCTCAAGCGTTGAAGGGCGATAGAGGCCGGTGTCTAAATCCAGTGTTTGGACAGCGGCACCGCCGGTGCCGAAATACACTTTATCGCCACCTACTTCAAAATCATATTTTGGATCGCGCCCGTAAAACATAAACGACTTCGCCGCGCCATCTATAATATCTTCAATAAATGCTTGTGAAAAAGACAATCTGCCCAAAGCGTTAATGCTGGCACCCTTAGCCAAGGCTTTTTCCATTAACACGTCTGGCACATCGGCCATGCCAATTTCAGCGAGTATTTTTAAAGCGGTCTGGTAGATTCGCTTGATATCAGAATCGGTTAAAGGTTTGTATTGACCGCCGATCTGTCCGGGTGGACAGGGATTGATTTGTTCTGCTTCATCGCTGCGGGCAGCTTTACGAGCCGTGCGCCCGCCACCACGCCGCAGTCTTGAGGTTTCGGTGGTCATTTGACTAACTCCATTTTGTCATCCTGAGCCATGAAATGGCATATGGATCTCCTAATCGTTGCTCGGGCTTAAATCGAAGCAAAGTCAATTGTAAGGAGATTCCTCGGCTACGCTCGGAATAACAAGTTGATGGTCGGAATGACAAGTGTCGTGGTAGAAATGACGATTTCGCAAACATCCCTCAAACTGTCCTGCCGCTATCAACGGGCAGCATCAATCCTGTTAACCGGCTCGAGGCACTTTCATCTGCTAAGAACACAGCGGCTTCGCCCATGTCCTCTGGGCGAATTAATTTACCTAATGGCAAAACTGAACGAAAATTTTCCCGTCCTTCATCAGTTTCTGTACCGCCCATAAATTCCGCTAGCATAGGTGTATCCCCAGGGCCTGGGCAAAGGGCATTGACTCGAATTCCTTCAGGAGCGAGCTCAAGCGCCAGGCCTTTAGACAGATTTAATACAGCGCCTTTGGTTGCACCGTAAACAACAAGATTAGGCCGGGGGCGAAGTGCAATACCAGATGCAGTGATAATGATATTACCGGATTTTTGTTGCCTGAATGTTGGTAGCACAGCTTTACAGTTGTAAAACACACCTTTGACATTTACATTGAATTGGCGATCATAATCTTCCTCACTGGTTTCTTCTATAGGGCAGGGCCGTTGGCCCAGGCCAGCATTAGCAACCAAAATGTCAACGCCGCCAAATTCCGCTTTGCATTTTTCAACCATAGCATGGTTGTCGTTCAGATTAGTAACATCAACTTGTAGTGAAGCCGCCATTCCGCCACAGGAATTAATACTTTCAGCCTTAGCCGCTGCTGCGTCAGCATTGATATCAACCACCATGACCTTGGCGCCTTCACGCGCAAAACAATCAACAATACCACTGCCAAAACCTGAAGCCCCGCCTGTAACAATAGCTATTTTATTATCTAAGCGTCCCATTCTATCTCCTGTGAATCTGATGTGTTGTTGAGTCTAGCATTGAGGAAATATTTATTTAACAAGTTTGAGTATCTTGAAATTAAGCTGCGGATTTTCCGTTCAATTATTTATCGGATAAGTTATCGGCAATTATGCACAATAGTTCGAACAGTACTGTTGCTCCAATTAAAGCAGTGCCCCCAGACGTATCAAATGGTGGAGATACTTCTACCATGTCGGCACCAATGATATTTCTGCCTCGCAATAATCGGATCATTTGTTGCACATCATAACTAGTGAAACCGCCAATTTCAGGGGTGCCGGTACCCGGAGCAAATACTGGATCCAAACAATCAATATCAAACGTCACATAGGTATCACCATTACCCACAATTTGATTAGCCTGTTCCAAAATTTCACCCAAGCCTTGCGAGAAACAATCGTCAATACTGAACATGGTGACGCCTTGTTGTTGTTGCCAGGCAAAATCATTTTTGTCATATAAGCCACCACGAATGCCGATTTGTACATAACGTTTGGGATCAAGAACACCTTCTTCAATTGCTCGCTTAAAAGGCGTACCATGTGTGAATTTATTATCCCCAAAATAACTGTCCCAAGTATCGGTATGAGCATCAAACTGGATCATGCCCACCGGGCCATATCGTTTAGCGAGGGCTCTTAATACAGGTAAGGTGGTTAAATGATCACCGCCACAAGATAAGGGAGTGATATTTTTACCAACAATACTATCGAAATGACTTTCAATGCCTTGTAAAGCATCATTGAGGTTGATCGGGTTGACTGGTGAATCTCCCAGGTCGACACAGTTTATCAATTCATAAGGACTAATATCTAATACAGGATGATAACGACGCATTAATGCTGACATTTCTCTCACCTGGCGAGGACCGTGGCGTGCTCCTGGGCGATTGGTAGTACCGCTGTCCCAGGGGACCCCAACTATCCCTACATCGACATTGTCAGCATTTTCAACATTAACGTGCGGCAGTCGCATAAATGTGGCTATATCCGCATAACGAGGAATTTTATCTGATGGTAAAGGCTGATATTTGATTTCTTTTGTCATGGTCCGCACTTCTGTATCAACGAGTTTGTAATATAACAACAAACAAGATTGTTAATCCATGATTAAGTATTACGTGGCACAATGTGTAAAACTATTTGGAGTTATTATGTTATTCAATCCGATAAAATTCTTAAACCATGCCGCACTGGTGGCGGTTATTTTATTCATGGGGGTAAGTCTAGCAATGGCCGATGATAAAGGACGATATATAACCGTTTCGGGTAAAGGTGAAGTTTCAGCACCACCGGATACTGCCTGGATTTCTAGTGGGGTGAACACTCAAGCTAAAACAGCGGCAGATGCCTTGAAAGAAAATAATCAACTGATGGAACAGGTAATTGAAGTGTTCCTTGATGCGGATATTGACGAGAAGAATATTCAAACGTCTGGTTTTAATGTTCACCCGGTATACGATTATTCCAGAGATAACAAGCCGCCCAAATTGACCGGTTATCAGGTGACTAATAATGTAACGGTAAAAGTGACCAATCTCAAAAAGTTAGGGGATTTATTGGATGATGTGGTTGAGTCTGGTAGCAATCAAATTTCAGGAATTCGCTTTGGTTTTGCCGATGATGAAGCTTTGTTGGATCAAGCCCGTAAAGCTGCGATTGCCAATGCTAAGAAAAAAGCTAAGCTTTATGCGGGCGCAGCAGACGTAGATGTCGGTGACGTGGTAAGCATTAGTGAAACAGGGGTTAGAATGCCACAGCCTGTTTATCATCGCTCGGAAATGCGTCAGGCGAAAATGATGGATAGTTCGGTACCTGTGATGGGCGGTGAGCAGGAAATTTCAGCTTCTGTCACTGTTGTTTATGAGCTGGAGGATTAAAGTCACAAAGTTAAAAACAAAATTGCAGTGACTGACAATGTTGAAATAATTGTTTGAAAAGTAATAATACTGGCCATTAATTCAGCGTCACCCCCAAGTTTTCTGGCCATAATGTAAGCCGCTGAGGCTGTTGGGATGCTGGCAAAAATGATTAATAAATTGCGGGTGCTCTGATCATCGATCAATATGAAAGCTAATATCGCCATTAGCACAGGTGAAAGCAGTAGTTTATTAATAGACGAATAAAAAATTGGTGAGTCAATTGAGGTTAGCGACTTTATTTTCAATCCAGCACCGACTGCCAGAATCGCTAACGGTAATGCTCCGCGGCCAAAAACAGATAGTGTGTCACTAACAAACACAGGAATATTAATCTGGCTTAAGTTTATTCCGATACCAATAATAGAAGCTAATACCAAAGGGTTTTTTATCAAATTCATACCAATAGTAACTGGCGAAGGCCGGCCTTCAGCGCTAAAGGCGATAATAGTGATGATGTTTACAATAGTAATAAATAGACCGACGATCAGCGCTGATAAGGCAAACAGTTGTTCGCCAAAAAGCTTGTCGGAAAGGGCTAATGCAATAAAAGTATTGTAGCGAATCGAACCTTGTAAAAATGATGTCCATGGTGCATGAGATAATGACAAAAACTTTTTATCGATCAACCAGGTGCATAGGGTCAGGATAAGAAAATACGCTAATACAACTATAACTAATGAACTGATTTCAAACTGGGAAAAATCGGCATTGATCAAGCGATATAAAATCAAACAAGGAAACAGAACAAAATAAGTTAGCGACTCAGCCGCACGCCAAAAATCCTTACCAAGAAATCCTTTTTTTCTGAAGATATAACCCGCAACAACCAGAGCCAGCACCGGAAACAATGCTTCAAGAATATGTGTTGTTATCGCCATTGATAGAGTTTATACGAATACATCCGTTATAATGCGCCTGTTATCAGGTTAAAACAAAACCATGGAAAAACTTCTGGGTGGCCTCAGGGCGGTTGCCGAACATACAAGATTAAGATTGTTAGCGATTCTATTTCGCAACGAGCTCACTGTCAGTGAGATCACCTACATACTTGACCAAAGTCAACCACGGGTTTCCCGGCATTTAAAGTTAATGTGTGATGCAGGCATTCTGGATCGTATTCAGGAAGGAGCTTGGGTATTTTATCGGGTCACTGACAAGCAGCCAGGAAGGCAGTTATCTCAAGCTCTAATCGAATTGCTCGATAATGATGATGTATTGCAACGGGACGAAACTCGTATGCAAAAAATAAGACAAGAACATCGTCAGCAAGCAGAATCGTATTTCCAGGAAAATGCCAAACAATGGGATAAGTTGCGCAGCCTTTATGTTTCTGAAGAAAAGGTTGAACAAGCTATGCTTGATGCTGTGGCAGGGAAGAAAATCGAGGACTTGTTGGATTTAGGTACCGGCACTGGGCGCATGCTTGAAGTATTTGGTGATGTCATCATTCGAGGTATGGGTATCGATATTAACCGGGAGATGCTAGCCATTGCCAGAGCCAAGCTCGAAGAAAAACAATTGACACATTGCCAGGTTCGCCATGGTGATATTCATAACGTTTCGCTGCCGTCTGGATCCGTCGATTTAATAACAGTACACCACGTATTGCATTATCTAAATGACCCGGTAATCGTTATTAATGAAGCCTCGCGTTTACTTAAATCTAAAGGTTTTTTATTGGTTGTGGATTTCGCTCCACACGAAATGGAATTATTACGTGAGGAACATGCTCACCGAAGATTAGGTTTTGCTGATGAGGAAGTGATTCAGTGGTGCCAAAATGCAGACCTAAAAATCACCCAAGTTGAACATCTGCAATCAACTTCAAAATCCAATGCACCGTTGACGGTGACCTTATGGGTAGCCAAAAAATAAACCGAAACTTCATTGTTGCTCATCAGTCTGAAGCTAAGCCACTTATCGAATTATATCGACTGACCAAAGATATTAGGCATGGTGCTTTCCCGGTTTACGCTAATGAAAGTGTCAAGTTAATCATTAGTGGTGAAGGTAAAATCAACTGTGCAGCAGCGACTGCCTACCTTGGCGGCTTAAGAGGGCAGGTCAATGAACCAGTCATGTGGACAAACCTGGGGGTCGCCGGACATGCTTTTCATCCACTCGGTAGTCTGTGGCGAGTAAATAAAGTCATCGATTCAACATCGGCTAAAATTGTTTTTCCAATCAATATTTTACGTTCTTCAGCTGTAAATAGTGAGGCGCTTGTAACTGTGGATAAACCAGAGACAACTTATCCTCAAAAAGTACTTTACGATATGGAAGCCTGTGCCTTTTTTCAAACCGTGTCTCGGTTTGCAAGCCTGGAATATGTAAATAGTTTTAAATTTGTATCGGACAACCAGGATCAACCCTTAAATGAATTTACCCTTAGTCTGGCTACAAGTATGATCGGGGAACAGATTAAAGTTGTCGATTATTACTTAAATGAGCTTGAAACTAAATTAATAAAAAACTTTAATAATAAAATACAAATTATTGATGTTAAAAAAGAAATATATAAAAAGTACAAATTATCTTATGCTCAGCGTTTGCAATGTGAGGAGTTGTTGAAGGCGTTAGATGTGCATGGCGAGCAAGCAGGTCAAGAATTATTACAATATGACTATGCCAAACAAGTATTGAATTCATTAAGTGATAGATTGAAAAAAATTCGGTTAGAAGTTTAGTTTGGTTTCTACGGTTTACATAGAGCGTGAGATAGCTTCACATCCACGAACACAAAAAGTGTTGAGCAGATTCTCAAGGGCTGAAAGAATACAGTGCGAACGCTACTCACAAGTGTTCAATCCTAAGGCTCAGAATTTTCGTTTACAAAAACAAAACCCGTCGTTAATTTTGGCTAAAAAGCACAAAGGCTTAGTTTTGCCAACTCCGCCAGGATACGGTGTGGGAGGTGATTCTAACTACTATTTTTCCCACATGCTTAACTGTGTCTACGATTGTCGTTATTGTTTTTTACAGGGTATGTACAGTTCAGCTCATTATGTTGTGTTTATTAATTATGAAGATTTCGCTGACGAAATAATAAAGTATGCAACGGAGCATAAATCACAATCACCCTGGTTTTTTTCAGGTTATGACTGTGACAGTCTCGCATTTGAGCCGGTAACAGAATTTATGGCTTTTTGCTTGAGCGTGTTTGAACAAATCCCGTGGGCATATTTAGAAATCAGAACCAAAAGTACTCAGGCTCAGTCGTTACTGGATCGACGGCCTTTAGATAATGTGGTCGCTGCTTTTAGTTTTACACCCGATGATTTTTCTAAGCGGTTTGAGAATGGTGTGCCGAATGTAGATAAGCGTTTAAATGTTATGCAACGCTTACAGCAGCAAGGATGGAAGCTTGGTCTGAGGTTCGACCCTATGGTGACTTATCGAGGTTATGAACAAAGTTACCAGCGATTGTTTGAAAAGATATTTTCTAAAATTTCGGCAGACTCAATACATTCCGTCAGTATGGGTGGTTTTCGTATGCCAAAAGATTTTTATAAAAAAATTAAAAAGCTATATCCTGAGGAGCCACTTTATAATCTCGCGATGGAAGATGTAAAGGGAATGAAGTGCCTCTCGCTTGCTGCTGAAAAAGATATGATTGAATACTGTAAAAAGCAGATTCTAAGCTGGTTGCCAGAGAATAAATTGTACTACTGTGATATATGAAAAGAGTTCTTGTAACAGGTGCTAGCCGAGGCATAGGACATGCTATCTCAGAAAAATTATTGGCAGAGAATATCTTCGTTATTGGGACATCACGAGACCCACAATCCATTGATATTTCACACACCCGCTTCAAGCCTGTTTATTTAGATTTGAATGAAGTTGTCGATAACCAAATCCGGCTAGGCAGCTTTTCTGAGCAATGTGGCGAACTTGATGCAATGATCTTGAATGCTGGACAAGGTCGCTTCGGTAGCCTGGAAGAGTTTTCAATACAACAAATCCAAGCTCAAGTTCAGCAAAACCTGTTAGCGCAGATGATCTTGGTTAGAGAATTTATTCAAGCTTTTAAAAGCCGTGGTAGTGGTGATGTTATTTTTATAGGTTCGGAGTCTGCCTTAAGTGGGGGAAAAATGGGCTCGGTTTATTCAGCGGCTAAATTCGGTTTGCGTGGCTTTTCGCAGGCGCTTAGACAAGAATGTTCTCCAAGCAATATAAGGGTAGCGTTGATCAATCCGGGCATGGTGGCCAGTTCGTTTTTTGATGATCTTTCTTTTAGACCAGGAACTGATTCCGGCAATAGTATTTTGCCTGAACAGGTGGCTGATGCAGTACTTTTAATACTCACCAGTGCCAGCAATGTTGTTTGGGATGAAATCAACCTTTCTCCACTTAAAAAAGTCGTTGTAAAAAAGCAAAAATTGCTTAAATAAAGCTTTCGAAACTATTGAATATTTAAGGGAAAATGACTAGAATAGCGGCTCGCTGATGCGGGGTGGAGCAGTCTGGCAGCTCGTCGGGCTCATAACCCGAAGGTCGTAGGTTCAAATCCTACCCCCGCTACCAAATATAAAGGCGAAAAGATGACGAGAAGATAACTACGGCCCCGCACAAGCGGGGTTTTTAGTTGAAGTGCTAAGGCACGCAAGAAATTTTAGATGTAATCGATGTTTGATTGCATTACAGGATTGAGGAAAGTGGGCTAATGCCCACTTTTTTTGCTCTTAAGGAATGGGCCTAAGACCATGCGAATTGAACAAATTGTCGAATCAGGTGCCAATGCACTGGGTTACGAGTTAGTTGCAGTTGAATATGTACCGCAACGCAAAAGTTCATTATTGCGGGTTTATATAGACAGTCCTGATGGCATCACGCTGGATGATTGTGAGAAAGTGTCACGCCAGATCAGTGCGCTGTTGGATGTTGAAGACCCGATTAAAGGGCACTATATGCTTGAAGTTTCATCGCCCGGAATTGACCGGCCTTTAGTGAAACCCGAGCATTTTGAAAAATTTTGTGGCGAGCGAGTAAAAGTAACGACTCACGGTATGTACCTTGGGCGTAAACGATTTACAGGTCAATTGACAGAAGTCACTGAGACTGGAATCGTTGTTGAAGTAGATGGTGAGGCTTATGACTTGCCATTTGATGACATTAATTCTGCCAAGTTGTCTCCTGAATGGAGTAATTAGGTTTAGCGTCGGAGTTAAATGATGAATAGCAATGACATTTTGTTAATGGCTGAAGTTGTATCTAGAGAGAAATCTCTAGATGAGAACATTATTTTTGAAGCCATTGAAGCTGCCTTGGCAACTGCGACTCGTAAGCGCCACCCTAAGAACATTGAGGTCAGGGTCGCTATTGAGCGAGGAACTGGTGATCATGAAGCTTTTCGCCAATGGGAAGTTATTGCTGACGATGAAGAAATGATTAATCCCGATGCGCAAATTTTCTTAGCTGATGCTCGTAAACATTCCGAAGAACTGAATGTTGGTGATTTCATTGAAGAACCAATGGAGTCAGTCGAGTTTGGTCGTATTGCGGCTCAGGCAGCCAAGCAAGTTATTATTCAAAAAGTTCGCGAAGCTGAGCGTAGTCAGGTTGTAACTGAGTTTCAGCAACACTTAGGTGAGTTGGTTTCCGGGACAGTGAAACGAATGGAACGTGATGGCGCTATAGTCGATGTCAATGGTGTCGAGACTTTATTGAAGCGTTCAGCAATGATTCCACGCGAAGCGCTACGAAAAGGTGACCGAATTCGTGCCCTGGTCAGTGAAATAAACCCTGAAGCACGTGGTATTCAGATTTATCTGGATCGCGTCAGTACCCGGTTTTTAGTTGAATTATTTAAACTTGAAGTGCCAGAAGCAAATGAAGGGTTTCTGCAAATAAAAAGCGGCGCTCGTGATCCTGGTTCGCGCGCAAAAATTTCAGTTTATTCGGCTGACCCCAAAATCGATCCAATCGGGGCCTGTGTGGGCATTCGAGGTGCCCGTGTGCAAAGCGTTTCCAATGAGATTGGTGGCGAGAGAGTCGATATTATTCAGTGGTCTGAAGACCCGGCTCAATTTGTGATCAATTCCTTGGCACCGGCTGAAGTTGAATCGATCGTTATAGATGAGGATACGCATTCAATCGATGTAATCGTTGATGAAAGCCAGTTATCTCAGGCGATTGGTAAAAATGGTCAAAATGTGAAATTGGCCACGGAATTATGTGGCTGGGAAATTAATATACTGACCAATGATCAGGCGGTTGAGAAGGCTGAAGGTGAGGAAGAAGAAGCCAGAGCACGTTTGATGGAGCAATTGGATATTGATGAAGAGGTCGCCACGATTCTAGTGCAAGAAGGTTTCACCACTCTTGAAGAGGTTGCCTATGTGCCGAAACAGGAGTTACTGGATATTGAGCAATTTGACGAAGACGTTGTGGAAGAATTACGCAATCGTGCCGAGGATGTTCTACTGATTCAGTCTGCTGCTGTCAGTGCTGCTGAAGCCGAAAAAGATTTGATGAATCTTGAAGGCATGGACGAAGAGACTGCAGAAAAATTAAAAGCCAATGGCATTGAAGATTCTGAAGAATTGGCAGATTTTGCCACCGATGAATTGCTGGAAATTTTACCTGAATTAGGTGAAGAAAAAGCAAGCGCACTGATTATGAAAGCCAGGGAACCCTGGTTTCAGTGAGTGCATAAAAAGGTATAAACCATGACTGAAGTTTTAATTAAAATATTTGCAAATCAGATTAAGTTGCCGCCAGAGCAACTGCTCGTTCAGTTAAGCGAAGCGGGTGTGACTGGTAAGTCAGATATTAATGATACCCTGAACGAAACAGAGATGCGTAAATTGCTAATGCATTTACGTAAAGCAAAAGCTGAAACTAAAGAGGCTGGTTCTACCTTATCGACACGTAGCAAAATCACACTTAAATCCCGTTCGACCAACAATCTGAAGCAAAAAACAAAAACAGGTACTTCGAAAACAATCCAGGTTGAGGTTAAGAAGAAACGTACGTTTGTGCGACAAGTGGAAGAAGAACCGGTCGAAGAGCCAGTCATTGAAGAACCACCGATTGTTGAAGAAGCCGAAGTTGAGCAGGTTTCTGAACCGGAAAAAGTAGAGGAAACTATTGCTGAACAAGAACAGCCATCGGTCGAACAGCAACCTGAAGAGCCAGAACCAGTAGAAGCTGAAGAGTCTGAATCTGAAGTAGAGCAAACTTCAGCCGACGAGGCTGAACCTGATCCTGCTGAAGAAGATCAAACAACGCCGGACCCGTTTACTACCGAGGCGCTTGATATCGAACCGCCAAAACCAGCGGAACCGGTGACAGAAGTCTCTGAGCGAGATAAAGAGTTAGCCCTGCGTGCCAAACGTCGTAAAGAGCAGGAAATCACAGCTGCTGATCGACGTAAGAAGAAAAAAGCTAAACGCAAAGAGTTAGCAGCAGCCAGCAAGGCTGATAAAAAGAAAAAGATTGAAACAGATAATGTTCATACCTTTGAGATGCCTGTTGAACAAATTGTTCGTGAGGTCATGGTTCCTGAGGCAATTAGTGTTTCTGATTTAGCTCATGCGATGTCAGTCAAGGGTACTGATGTGGTCAAAGCATTGATGAATTTGGGTAGCATGGTGACTATAAATCAAGTCATCGACCAAGACACCGCTATGATTGTGGTTGAAGAAATGGGTCACAAACCAATCATGGCTGCTGCGGATGACCCAGAGGCACTGTTGGTTTTAGAAGATGAAGTCACAGAACATGAAGAAAATCCAAGGCCACCTGTTGTAACAGTGATGGGTCATGTCGACCACGGGAAAACTTCGTTACTCGACTTTATTCGCAAGGCAAAAGTTGCTTCAGGTGAGGCTGGAGGTATCACTCAGCATATTGGTGCTTATCGTGTTGGTACTGATAAAGGTGAAATGACTTTCCTTGATACACCTGGTCACGAAGCATTTACAGCAATGCGGGCTCGCGGAGCCAAAGCGACTGATATTGTAATATTGGTGGTAGCGGCAGATGATGGCGTTAAACCGCAAACAATTGAAGCGATTCGCCATGCCAAGGATGCCGATGTTCCGATTGTAGTTGCAATTAATAAAATGGACAAAGAAGAAGCTGATCCTGATCGAGTCATGCAGGAATTGTCTCAACATGATTTGATTCCGGAAAGCTGGGGTGGTGATATCCAAATGATCCCGGTTTCAGCGATGACGGGGCAAAATGTTGATGATTTGCTTGATGCTGTATTGTTGCAGGCGGAAATTCTGGAACTAACGGCAGCTGATGAAGGTCACGCTTCCGGGCTTGTAGTTGAAGCCCGTCTGGACAAAGGTCGTGGAGCGGTTGCGACTATTCTAGTTCAAAAGGGCTTGCTGACAAAAGGTGACATTATTTTGGCAGGTCAAGAGTCCGGCCGAGTGCGGGCCATGAGTAATGAACATGGTGACCAAATTAAAAATGCTGGTCCCTCAACGCCTGTTGAAATACAGGGCCTGTCTGGTGTCCCAACAGCTGGAGATGAAGTTTTAGTTGTCTCGGATGAACGCAAGGCCAGAGAAATAGCTTTGTTTAGACAAGGCAAATTTAAAGAAATTAAATTGGCTAGACAACAAGCGGCCAAACTTGAAAATCTGTTCGATAACATGGGTAGCGAAGATGCTATGAGCTTAAACTTGATTGTTAAAGCAGATGTTCAAGGTTCAGTTGAAGCTCTCACCGAGTCTCTACAAAAACTATCTCGTGAAGATATCCAAGTTAAAGTCATTCACGGTATGGTCGGCGGCATAAACGAGTCTGATGTGAATCTAGCATTAGCATCTAATGCTATTGTCATTGCCTTTAATGTACGTGCAGATGCTACGGCCCGGAAACTGATTGAGGCTGAAAGTGTTGATGTGCGTTATCACAACATTATTTATGATGTTGTTGATGAAGTGAAAGCAGCCATGTCCGGCATGCTGGCACCGGTAACGAAGGAAAATGTTATTGGACTTGCAGAAGTTCGCGATGTTTTTCGTGCTCCTAAGATTGGAGCTATTGCTGGTTGCATGGTGTTGGAAGGTGTTGTTCGTCGCAATCGGCATGTTCGTGTGCTACGTGATAATGTGGTTATTTTTGAAGGTAACCTCGATTCATTACGCCGATTCAAAGACGATGCTGCCGAAGTTAAGTCTGGACTGGAGTGCGGCATCGGTATTAAAAATTATAACGATGTCAAAGTTGGTGATCAGTTAGAAATATTTGAGCTTACTGAAGAACAACAAACCATCTAAGTCATTCACAGAGTCTGTAAAGTTTATGGAAATAGACAGAACAAGGCGTGTTGGTGAGCTAATCCAACGCGAGTTGGCGCAGATTATTACAGAACTGTCAGATCCCCGTGTCGGTTTGGTTACTGTGACTGATGTCAAGCTAACCAAGGATTTAAAACAGGCCAAAGTTTATGTGACTGAGTTTTCAAATCATGGCGAGCACAAAGAACTGATTAAGGCATTAACCAGCGCCGCGGGTTACTTAAAACGTCTGTTGAGCCAGCGCCTGGATTTACGCACCACTCCTAATCTGCGATTCATCTATGATGTTTCCGTAGAAAATGGTTTGAAAATGACTGGCTTGATAGAACAGGCAAGAAGCAAAGATAGTCAATAGCTTGTAATGTCTCAGCCCCGACAGAACGTATCAGGCCTATTGTTGTTTGATAAACCCAAAGGGTTAACTTCAAATCAGGCTCTTCAAGATGTAAAGCATCTGCTAAACGCTAAAAAAGCCGGACACACAGGCAGCTTAGACCCTTTGGCAACAGGCTTACTACCATTATGTTTTGGAGAAGCAACTAAGTTATCCAGTTTTTTACTGGATTCAGACAAAACCTATCAGGCGACATTCAAGCTTGGGCAAACTACAGACACTTATGATTCTGACGGTGAAATAATTCAAACTCGGCAAGTCAACCTTACTCGAGAAAAAATATTTGAGGCGATGCAAAGCTTTGTCGGTGTTCTGAATCAAGTTCCACCTATGTATTCAGCCTTAAAAAAGGATGGTAAACCATTATATGAATTAGCCAGGCAAGGTATTGAAGTAAAACGTGAACCGAGACGAGTGTCAGTTTATGAATTTAACTTGCTGGATTTCGACAATGATGAGTTGGATGTCATTATCGATTGTTCCAGTGGCTTCTATGTGCGATCTCTAGCCAATGATCTGGGCGAAGCGCTAGGTTGTGGGGCGCATGTTAGCCATTTGCGGCGACTCACCACAAGTAATTTGTCAATTGATCAAGCTGTGACTATGAATCAGTTGCGTGCAATACCTGATTGCGATTCCAGACAAAAATTACTTCAGCCCGCTGATCAAATTCTAAGTCATCTTGCTAGTATTGAATTGACTTACCATCAAGTCGAGCGATTATTTCAAGGACAATCTATCAACCAAGCTGGATTACCTTCAAAAGGATTGGTAAGACTTTATTTAGAATCAGGGCAACAGTTTGTTGGCATTGGATTGATCATCCAGGGTCAATCGATTAAACCCAAGCGACTAGTAAACCCTCAGTCTTTAAATCTAGGCGCCTAATTTTTGTTAGGGTTCGCGTAAGCGACAGCATACCACGGGTTTGTCTCGGTTCCTCAACGCTATAACTCAATGCTGGGCTTGCGAGGAATCTGCCGTGCTGTTCGAACCTGACAGGTCAGTGATGTACCTGAGCTTGTTTTGACGTACATGTTGAAACAGATCGGGATAACTGAGAGAACGTAGGAATTAGAGGTGCCTGTGAATGAATGAGTGTATAAATAGTTATTCCCCTAAATAAAGCCACATAGTTTTATCATGGGTTACTAACCCCCTCTAACTCCCCCTGAAAGGGGGAGAAGTATGAATGTGCTTTAAACAAAGGATTCCTTCCCTTTAAGGGGAGGATAGGAGGGGTGGTTAACGGTTGTTCCGAATCCTTCCTATTGCAATGCACGTCGGATTAAGTAAGAGAATAACTATAGATTGAACATCGCTATTTTAATAATGCGCGATGTTCATCGGATCAGCCTGCAAGGACTGTTACGGTAAGAATCCCTAGTTTAGCCGGATTTTAGTAAAAATATTGCGGTTCCGGCACAAGACCAGGAGAATCAATCAATTTAGCTTATTGAAATCACTTTGTGCTTTCAATAATTCGATCATTGCTAGGGCAGAATTTGGCAAAGTCATGTTTTTGTTTACAATCGCACCTAATTCACGAGTTAGATCTAACGCCGGAAAGGATATGATTTTCAATTCTTTGCTGGCAAGAATATCCGGTAGGATTGACCAGCCCAAGCCGGAGGAAACCATGACTCGAATTGTCTCCAGGTAGTTGGTCTCAAAGGCAATTGGAAGCTTCAGATTTTGCGACTGAAAATAATGATCAATAATACGACGAGTGAAGGTTTCTACGCCCGGCAATATAGCATTGTGAGCCTCTAAATCCACAGCACTGAGTTTTTTAAGTTTCGCCAAAGGGTGGTTTTTTGCGCAAACCAAGACTAGCTTATCCAACCACAATGAATAAATCTGAATATTCTTATTATCTATTTGGCTGGGAAGTGTAGCGATAGCAAGCGAGGTATCACCATGCAATACGTCGTAATAGGCAATTTCCGAATCGGTAAATCGCATGTCGAGTTCTACGTCTGGGTATAGCCCGACAAATGTTCGTAAAATGGGTGGTAATCGATGCAGGCCAATATGATGGCTGGTGGAGATGACTAGCTTCCCAGAAACAGCATCCGTTAAATTTTCAATGTCATGCCGTAACTCTTTGCTCTCATTAAGAATTTTTTTTGCACGGACCAAGGTTAACTCACCGGCTGCAGTTAACTTGTTAGTTTTACCAACACGGTCAAATAATCTGCAATTTAATTGTGCCTCTAGCAGTGCAATTCTTTTACTAACCGCAGGTTGAGTAATATTAAGCTTTTCGGCGCTGAGCGAGAATGAACCCTTATCAGCCAAGGTGATAAACGTATTTAATTGATCATAATCCATATATTCCTATTTGGAATTAAAATTATAAAAATAATAAATTTGATTTATAAATTAGTTTGGTTAATATTTCAAGCTAAATAGTTTTAGGTACGATTCAATGGCCAAAACGCTTTATGACAAACTCTGGGATGCGCATTTAGCCCATGAATATGATGATGGCACTTGTATACTTTATATAGACAGACAACTCGTGCATGAAGTCACTTCACCTCAAGCCTTTGAAGGTTTAAAACTGGCTGGTCGCAAACCCTGGCGTATTAATGCCAATTTGGCTGTAGCTGATCATAACGTTCCGACTACTGATAGAACTCAGGGTATCGCTGATCCTATTTCCAGGCTGCAAGTAACCACTTTGACAGATAACTGTGAAGAAGTCGGCATTACATTATTTGGTATGAATGATGTTCGGCAGGGAATCGTGCACGTTATAGGTCCAGAGCAGGGTTCAACATTGCCAGGTATGACTATAGTGTGCGGTGATTCACATACTTCCACACACGGTGCGCTTGGTGCCTTGGCATTTGGGATCGGTACTTCAGATGTTGAGCATGTTCTGGCAACACAGTGTGTTTTGCAGAAAAAAGCAAAAAATATGCGAGTGACAGTCAATGGTCAGCTTCAGCCGGGAGTAACGGCTAAGGACGTGATTCTGGCTATTATCGGAAAGATTGGAACGGCTGGTGGTACTGGATATACCATAGAATTTGCAGGTGAAGTAATGCGTTCGCTAACTATGGAAGGGCGGATGACAGTTTGTAATATGTCAATTGAAGCAGGGGCCAGAGCCGGCTTAGTCGCTGTTGATAATAAGACAATTGAATATGTTGAAGGTCGGCCATATAGCCCTAAAGCTGAGCAATGGCAGCAGGCGGTTGACTATTGGCAAGATTTGCATAGTGATGTTGATGCTGTATTTGATGTGGAAATCGAATTAGATGGCAGCAAAATCAGACCCTTTATGAGTTGGGGAACATCACCTGAAATGGTCATGCCAATTGATGCAACCGTGCCTGATCCTGAGCAAGAGGATGATCCAGTAAAGCGCGAAGGAATGACACGTGCGCTTGAATATATGGATTTAACACCAGGAATGAAGGCTGAAGATATTCACCCAGATAAAATTTTTATTGGTTCATGCACTAACGCACGGATTGAAGACTTGCGGGCTGCGGCGGATGTGATTAAAGGTAAAAAACTGGCCGAGAATATTAAGCTTGCTATGGTGGTTCCAGGCTCAGGCTTGGTTAAACAACAGGCGGAGCAAGAAGGAATTGATCAGGTGTTTAAATCAGCAGGATTCGAATGGCGTGAACCTGGTTGTTCAATGTGTTTGGGGATGAATGAAGATCAGCTTGAGCCGGGTGAACGTTGTGCATCGACCTCAAATCGTAATTTTGAGGGTCGACAGGGAAGAGGCGGGCGCACACATCTGGTTTCACCTGTTTTGGCTGCAGCGGCAGCGGTCACGGGCCATTTTGTTGATGTAAATGTTGAGTAACTAGCGATGCAAAAATTTACAACTTTAAAAGGATTAGTCGCGGCATTGGATCAAGCCAATATCGATACTGATCAAATTATTCCAAAGCAGTATTTAAAGTCTATTAAGCGTACTGGTTTTGGTCCAAATTTGTTTGATGATTGGCGTTACCTTGATAAAGGTGAACCGGGCATGGACCATTCTAAACGCCAACTTAATCCGGATTTTGTTCTTAACCACGATCGTTATCAGGGAGCGGGGATTTTGTTGACACGTGAAAACTTCGGTTGTGGTTCTTCGCGTGAACATGCGCCCTGGGCATTGTTGGACTATGGGTTTAGCTGTGTTATTGCCCCCAGTTTCGCTGATATTTTCTTTAACAACTGTTTTAAGAATGGCATTTTGCCTGTGATTTTATCTCATGAGCAGATCGATGAAATGTTTGCTGAAGTGATTGAAAATGTAGGCTGCGAGTTTAATGTTGACTTACCGAATCAATCGGTGACAACCGATACTGGTAAGATTTATGAGTTCGAAATTAATCCGGGCCATAAGCATCGTTTGCTGGAAGGTCTGGATGATATAGGCATCACGCTGCAGCAAGCCGACAAAATCAAAGCCTATGAAACTGAGCGAGCTAAAATTACTCCCTGGGTGTTTAATTAATGAGTGCGAAAATCTTACTATTGCCAGGTGATGGCATCGGGCCTGAAGTCGTTAACGAAGCGCAAAAATTACTGCAATTTTTAAACCAAGATTACGGTTTGGATGCTGAAATTAGTAAGCTAGATATAGGCGGAGCAGCGTACGATAAAAGTGGCGATCCATTTCCTCAGGAAGTGTTAGATCAAGCCAAATCGGCGGCTGGAATATTGCTTGGCGCTGTCGGTGGACCTAAATGGGATAATCTTGAACGCAGTAAACGCCCGGAAACCGCATTACTAAGATTACGTGCTGAGCTTGATCTGTATGCAAATTTACGTCCGGCGATTTTATATTCTGAATTAGCGGATGCCTCGACACTACGCGCTGAAATAGTTGCGGATCTCGATATTTTGATTGTTCGCGAGTTAACCGGAGGTATTTATTTCGGCCAACCACGTGGCATAGAAGATCGCGATGGTGAACGGGTCGGTTTTAATACGCTGGTTTATAGTGAATCAGAAATTAGGCGAATCGCGCATACTGCCTTTAAAACAGCGCAAGCTCGTAATCATCGCTTATGTTCGGTAGACAAGGCCAATGTATTGGAAGTGTCAGAATTATGGCGGGAAGTAGTCGAGGAGGTGGCAACAGAATACTCCGACGTTGAACTCAGTCACATGTATGTCGACAATGCGGCCATGCAACTGGTAAGAAATCCCAAGCAGTTTGATGTCATCGTAACCGGCAACATGTTTGGGGACATCTTATCGGATTGCGCGGCGATGTTGACAGGTTCAATTGGCATGTTGCCTTCAGCCTCGTTAAATCAATTCTCACAAGGTTTGTATGAGCCTGTTCACGGTTCAGCTCCCGATATTGCCGGACAGTCTAAAGCTAATCCTCTGGCTACGATTTTATCTCTAGCAATGTTGCTACGGTATTCACTAGGTCAGGGAGAATTAGCCAATAAAATTGAATTAGCAGTTAAACAGGTGCTTGCCCAAGGATTACGAACACCAGATATCGCGACATCAAATGATAGTGTTTGCAGCACAAGTCAGATGGGTGATGCGGTAATCCAGGCTTTGAATTAACACACTAAATATCATAAGGTAATTTATGTCAGACAAATTTAATGTAGCAGTTGTCGGTGCCACTGGCGCAGTTGGCGAGGCCATGCTGGATATTTTGCAGCAACGAAATTTTCCAGTAGAGAATATTTATCCACTCTCCAGTGAGCGTTCTGCCGGAACAAAAATCAACTTCAATGGTAAATCAGTCACAGTTGAGAACTTGGCCGAATTTGACTTTTCCAAGACCCAGATCGGCTTATTTTCTGCTGGTGGTTCTATTTCCGCTGAGTATGCGCCTATTGCTGCCGATGCAGGCTGTGTGGTTATCGATAATACCTCGCATTTTCGCTATGACGACGATAAACCGCTGGTAGTGCCTGAAGTTAACCCGCATGCGATACAAGGGCACAACAATATTATTGCCAACCCTAACTGTTCGACGATTCAAATGTTGGTGGCATTGAAACCGATCTACGATGCGGTTGGTATAGAGCGTATTAATGTAGCTACATATCAGGCTGTTTCCGGCGCTGGTAAGGTCGCCATTGAAGAATTGGCTTCGCAAACGGCCAACCTGTTGAATGCCAAACCAATAAAGCCACAAGCCATGCCGAAGCAGATTGCCTTTAATGCTTTGCCGCAAATAGATGTTTTCCTGGACAATGGCTATACCAAGGAAGAAATGAAAATGGTCTGGGAGACGCGAAAAATCATGGAAGATGACTCGATTCAAGTCAACCCAACTGCGGTACGAGTGCCGGTATTCTACGGGCATTCAGAGGCAGTACATATCGAAACGAGAGAAAAAATAACAGCCGAGCAGGCGATGAAAATTCTGAAGAAATCACCTGGGATTACAGTTTTGGATACCCAAATTCCCGGAGGTTATCCAACCGCTGTAACAGAAGCTGCCCACAAGGATGATGTTTTTGTCGGTCGTATTCGTGAGGATATTTCTCACCCTAGGGGGCTTAATATGTGGGTGGTATCTGACAATGTGCGCAAAGGTGCGGCCTTGAATAGCGTGCAAATCGCTGAGTTGCTTTAAAGCCAGGATGACTATGAAAGCCATTTTGCTCAAGGATTTTGGGGGCCCGGAAATGATGATTTTGGGGGACAGCCCAAAGCCTGAACCATTTGCTACCCAAGTATTAATTAAAGCCCACGCTACATCGGTCAACAAACCTGACATCATGCAGCGGATGGGGCAATATCCTGCTCCCAAAGGAGAATCAGAAATTTTAGGCCTTGAAGTTGCTGGAGTAGTTGAGCAAGTTGGCGATGAGGTGACTAAATGGAAAGTTGGTGACAGGGTATTTGCTTTGGTAGCGGGAGGTGGTTATGCCGAGTATTGCACGGCTTATGAAGATCACATCATGATGATTCCCGAGGCACTGGATTTCAATCAGGCTGCGTGTATATGTGAAACCTATATCACTGCTTTTCTTAACGTTTTTATGTTAGGGCAATTAGCCGGCCAGCAGTCGGTTTTGTTACACGGTGGAGGCGGGGGAGTTAATACCGCGGCAACTCAATTGTGTAAACACTTAACTCCAGAAGTAGCTACCTTCGTGACTTGTTCAACTGGCAAAGTGGACCGGGTTAAGGCATTAGGTGTTGATCACGTCATTGATTACCAACAACAATCTTTTGCTGATGAGATCAAACAAATTACCAAGGGTAGGGGAGTCGACGTAATTCTTGACCATATCGGTGGCCCTTATCACCAAGATAACATGCGCTCCTTAGCCTTAGGCGGCACATTGATGCAGATCGGAGTTTCTCAGGGTACAAAGGCAGAAATTAATCTGGCTCTAATGATGGTTAAGCGCCAGCGTATTATAGGTTCTGTTTTACGCTCTCGGCCGATTGAGGAAAAAGCTAAAGTCATTCAGCAATTCCAACAATCAGTAATGCCGTTATTCGCCAGTCAAGCCATGCTGCCGTTGATATTCGAGGTTTTTCCTCTGTCAGAAGCGGTCAAAGCTCATCAAATGATGGAGTCTAGCCAGCATTTCGGCAAAATTGTTCTACAAATCTAAGCCTTCTTCGTTTTTTCGATGATCGACTTCGTAATTTGATTATCAAATTCGAATTTAAGCTGTAAAATGCGCGATTTACCTTTATATCGGGTCAATTCGGACTAAAATACCGGGCGATTACCGGGTCTTACCCGAATATAAACCATAACCCTATCGCAGAGAATTTTGTATGAGTGATATTGAAATTGCACGCGCCGCACCAATTAAACCTATTGGTGAAATTGCGGCTAAGCTGGATATTCCAAATGAATCCTTAATGCCTCATGGACATACCAAAGCCAAAGTTAGTCTGGATTACATTGAATCGCTAAAGGACAGGCCTGATGGCAAATTAATTTTGGTTACTGCCATTACACCAACTCCAGCTGGCGAAGGTAAAACCACAACCTCAGTGGGGTTGACAGATGGCATGAACAAGATTGGTAAAAAAGCCATGGTTTGTTTGCGTGAGCCTTCACTTGGCCCGTGTTTTGGTATGAAAGGTGGTGCTGCTGGTGGTGGCTATGCTCAGGTTATCCCAATGGAAGATATCAACCTGCATTTTACTGGGGATTTTCATGCTATCACTTCTGCCCATAGTTTGTTATCAGCTCTAATTGATAATCATATTTATTGGGGCAATGCAGCTGGTTTTGACACTCGCCGCGTCTCATGGCGCCGTGTCGTTGATATGAATGATCGCTCGTTACGTCAAATTACCAGTTCACTGGGTGGTGTCGCGAATGGTTATCCGCGAGAGGACGGTTTCGACATCACTGTAGCTTCTGAAGTTATGGCGATTTTCTGTTTGTCCAAAAACCTGGAAGATTTACAAGAACGGTTAAGCCGAATTGTAGTGGGTTATACGCGAGACCGTGAACCGATTCGTGCCGAAGCGGTGATGGCTCCAGGCCCAATGACGGTGTTATTGAGAGACGCATTGGCGCCGAATTTAGTACAAACACTTGAACACAATCCAGCCTTTATCCATGGTGGTCCATTTGCCAATATTGCCCATGGTTGTAACTCTGTTATTGCTACCAAAGCCGCCTTGAAACTCGCTGACTACATTGTCACAGAAGCCGGTTTTGGTGCTGACCTTGGCGCTGAGAAATTCTTCGATATCAAATGCCGTAGCGCAGATTTAGCGCCTGATGCTGTCGTTTTAGTCGCTACAATCCGTGCCTTGAAAATGCATGGAGGAGTTGAAAAAGATGCTTTAACGGAAGAAAACGTCGAAGCGGTAAAAAAAGGTTGCTCTAACCTGGTTCGCCACATTGAGAATATCAAGCAATACGGCGTACCTGTGGTTGTCGCAATCAACCAATTCAGTGCTGATACGCAAGCTGAAATGGATGTGGTCACAGAGGTTACTGCTGAACACGGTGTTAAGGCGATTGAAGCCAGTCATTGGGCTAATGGCGGAAATGGTACCACTGAATTGGCTGAAGAAGTGGTTAAAGTTGCCGATAGTGGTATGAGTCAATTTGGTACCTTATATCCAGACGATATGGGTATTTGGGACAAGATCAAATCTGTTGCCACCAAGTTATATCGTGCTGACGATATTACGGCTGACCAAAAAACACGTAATGCGATCAAGGATCTTGAGGCTTCTGGATTTGGCAATCTTCCAGTTTGTATTGCCAAGACACAATATAGCTTTTCAACTGATCCGAGCTTGAAAGGCGCCCCAACCGGACATGTAGTTCCAATTCGTGAAGTGAGATTATCTGCTGGAGCTGGATTTATCGTGGTCGTATGTGGCGATATTATGACTATGCCTGGCCTGCCAAGAGTTCCAGCAGCAAACCATATCCGCATTAATGACGAAGGTCAGGTGGAAGGGCTTTTCTAATTAACAGTTAGGCTAAAACCCTGTACTTTATATTTAAAAGCGGCAAAATTTTATTTTTTGCCGCTTTTTGCTTATTAGCTTTTTTTCTTTACCTGCAATTTATGAACAATAGCTCTGAGACGATTATTAAACAAACCAAGGAAAATCCTGAGTTTGCAGTAATTTGGTTACACGGATTAGGCGCAGATGGAAACGACTTCGTGCCGGTTTTAAAGTCTATGGACTTTAGTGATGTGCCTGGAATAAAGTTCATATTTCCTCATGCACCGATGCGTCCAATTACCATTAATGGTGGCATGACTATGCGAGGTTGGTATGACATAGCAGAGATGGATTTGGCTGTTAGGCAGGACGCACAAGGCATCAAAGAATCTGCCCAGATCATTAAGGGTTTTATTGAAGAGCAAATAGGCCTTGGTTTTGAGCCAGAAAAGATATTCCTGGCCGGTTTTTCTCAAGGCGGAGCTATAGCTTTATATTCAGGCTTAAGTCTCGATTATCCACTAGCCGGTATTGTTGCTCTGTCAACTTATGTGCCGATTGCTGATCAGATTGATATAAAGCAAAAACCTGATATTTTTTATGCGCATGGAGAATACGACCCGATTATTCCAATTGCATTAGCTATTAAAAGTCGAGAGTGGCTCGTCAGCAATGGAATGGATCCTGTCTGGCATCAATACCCAATGCAGCATCAAGTTGTGATGGAAGAAATTGATTTAATTAACCAATGGCTAATCACTCGCATTAAAGCTTCATTGATCAAATGAAACTCCCCACCGAAAACACCGGGGTATCTATTTTGCTTTGTATATTATCCCGTGCCAAACCAACCTTCGCTAGCGATTAAAGCTTGAAAAACATCTGACCCAGATACATATATAATATCCCTGATGGATATTGATACTTAACTTAAGAGGATAAACACATGTCACTAAGAATTAATGACCAAGCGCCTGATTTTACGGCCATGACAACCGAAGGAGAAATTAATTTTCATGAATGGCTCGGCGATAGCTGGGGTGTTCTGTTTTCTCACCCAAAAGATTTCACCCCTGTTTGTACAACTGAGTTAGGGCAGGTTGCCAAATTAAAAGCTGAATTTGAAAAACGTAACTGCAAAGTAATCGGTTTGAGTGTTGATCCGGTCGATAATCATTCAGCCTGGGCCAGTGATATCGAAGAAACACAAGGCTATGCAGTTAATTTTCCAATGATCGGCGACACCGATTTACATGTTTCCAAGTTATATAACATGTTTCCCGCTGATGAACAGGGAACGGCAGAAGGCCGAACTGCATTGACTAATGCTACTGTGCGTACTGTTTTTATTATTGGTCCTGATAAAAACATCAAGTTAATGATGATTTATCCTATGACCACGGGACGTAATTTTGATGAAATATTACGTGTAATCGACTCAATGCAATTAACGGCAGGTTATAAAGTTGCAACACCAGCTAACTGGAAAGATGGTGAGGATGTCATTATTGTTCCGGCGGTAACTAATGAAGAGGCCAAAGATATGTTCCCGCAAGGTTGGGATGAGCAAAAGCCTTATTTGCGTGTAACTAAACAGCCGAACAAATTATAAGCTTTTTACTACAAAAAGGCCGCTATATGAGGCTGTGTGAAAACGGCACTGCTATCGACCTGACTTGATAAAATAACCGCGACACAGTTCGCGGTTATTTTTTATGAGATACATAGAAGGCACGGCTAGAGAGCAGTCGATGCTGTTACCCCCGAGCATTAATGAATTCGTTGTTGCTGATCATCCTGTGCGAGTAATCGATGCATTTGTTAATTCACTTGATATTTCAGCGTATGGTTTCACTCAATCACACCCCGCATCAACGGGCCGTAAGCCCTATCACCCGGGTGACTTATTGAAACTGTATATATACGGCTATCTGAATCAACGCACCAGTAGCCGCATGCTAGAGAAAGAATGTCAGCGTAATTTAGAAGTGATTTGGCTGTTAAGGCAATTGGCACCTGACTTTAAAACCATTGCTGACTTTAGGAAGGATAACGGTGAGGCGATTAAACAGGTGTGTCGTTGTTTTGTTTTATTCTGTCGTCAGGCGGGCTTGATTTCTGGTGAAGTGATTGCCATTGATGGAAGTAAGTTCAAGTCAGCGGCAAGCAAAGACAGCATCATTAGCCAACAGAAACTCTCGACATGCATTCGCCGGTTAGATCAAAAAATTGAACACTACCTGGAGCAGCTAGAGCAAATGGATTCGGCTGAATGTACTCAGCCGGCGTTTAATGAAGATAAGGTCAAAGGTGTGTTGGCATCGCTGACATCTCAACGTGACAAAGCGCAAAATAATCTGGATAAACTCATCGAATCAGGACATAGCCAGCGTTGTACAAGCGAACCGGATGCCAAGCTCATGCGGGCGGGTCGAGGTGGCACTGTGGCCGGCTACAATGTACAACATGCAGTCGACAGCAAACATCAGATTGTTGTTCATCATGACCTGACACAGGAGAGTAACGATACACGCTCACTCAAACCGATGGTTGATGCCACGAATGCATTGCTCAAACAGGGCGACATGATGGTGTTAGCAGATGTGGGTTATTCCAATGGAGAACATATTGCTGGGTGTGATTATCCGAATGTAACGGTTGCGGTGCCCTCGAATCGTGCAAGGAATAATCAAAAAGGCATCTTTCCAAGTTCAGTGTTTACCTATGTGAGCGAGGAGGATATTTATATTTGTCCGGCTGGGAAAACATTGTCCAGGCGTACGGCGAATAAAAAAGACAAGTTGACGATGTATTACCCCAAGGTGAGTGATTGCCGCTCCTGCGAGCTGAGACCTCAGTGTACTAAATCAACCAAACGGCAGCTATCCAGGCACTTTTATGAAGAGGCGTTGCAAAAGGCCAATGCCTTAGCCTCTGACACGTTGATGAAACGACGAATGGCTATTGTGGAGCCACCGTTTGGGACGCTAAAACGGTTAATCAATGGCGGACGGTTCCGATGTTGGGGGAAAAAATCCGCCTACAGTGAATACAGTATTGGAGTGTTGAGCTACAATCTGCTGCGAACGATCAACATTCTGGGTGTTAAACCCCTATTGAAACAGCTTGCGTAATTGGCAAAAAGATCATTCAACTAGAAATGCCTCGACCAGGGTCGAGGCATTTAGATATCGGAGGAGCTTAAAAGCTGTTTTCACACAGCCTCTTATGCGGCCTTTTTAATTTCATCCAAGCACTGTTTGTGCAAATCCTCATTAGCACAAGCTAGAATTTGACCGCACGACTCTAAAGTCATTTCATTTCCCTGCCAATCAGTAACTATTCCCCCTGCGTTTGCGATTACAGGTATCAAAGCCATAAAGTCAAAAGGCTTAAGGCCGGCTTCCATTACAACATCTACGTGACCGCTTGCTAGTAAGCCATAGTTATAACAATCCCCGCCGAATAATCTAAATGATCCATGTTGGCTGACTTGATTGTAGATTGGAAGTTCATCTTGTTTGAAAAAATCTGGTCCGGTAGCACAACAAATACCATCAGATAGTCTTTGTGTTGTTTTAGTATGAACTTGATTACCATTAAAAAATGTTCCCTTCTCATCAATTCCCAGCCATCTTTCTCCCATGGCTGGAATTTCAATAATACCCAGCACAGGCTGATCACTTTTTAATAGGGAAATTAATGCTCCAAACGAAGGATGGCCGCAAATGAAACTTTTAGTACCGTCAATGGGATCAATCACCCAAAGATAATCCGAATCCGCTGACTTGGTTTCAAACTCTTCACCCAAAATACCATGATCCGGGAATTCACTAGCAATCATGCTTCTTAAGGTTTGTTCAATTTCCTTATCAGCAATACTGACCGGTGAATTATCAGATTTATTTTCAACCGTTAGAGTTTTACGGAAATATTTCAAAGCAATTTCTCTAGCTTGATCAGCGAGCTGGTTAGAAAAACCTTCTATATTGTCCGGTAACATAGATACATCCTTAGTGGGTTGATGGATTATAGCCATAAATAACTAAATGAACTGAGCAATAACTGAACTATAATCCGATTATTATTGTTTGTGACTGTATTATTGAAATGGATCAGGGTTTATTGAATAAGGGTTCTCCGGCTCCACAGTTCCTGGCTATGATGGCTAGTGACTACGATTCAGGTTTGATTCTATGCTGCGGTGAAGCGCTTTATGATAATTGCCTAGCGATATCACAAGCGATGCCCATGACTACACGTTTGGTGCTCAATGTTGAAACGGATCAAGGCCTGTCAGCTAGCCAGGGACTTACGGCCAAGGACATCAGAATTGCTGTGCATAAACAAAATCATTTATCATTTCTGGATGATATATCGCGCTACTTTTTTAATTTGATCTTACTTGAAAACAATCCGAATTTAACGGCAATGATATCTGGTTTGTTAGATAAACTCATGCCCGGTGGGTTGTTGGTCGTTGTAGGTGCACAGATTGATCAGGTTAAGTCCGGCTTGCCTGCGACAGGTTGGCAAACTGTAAACATGATGTGGCCGGATCAAACTATTTTAATAAGAGCTGCCTCTGAAAATGCACAACCAACTCAGCGCAAAGGTGGAAGACGCGCACGAATAAAGTCAAATTAGGTTGATATGCGGGAGTGAGTGACTCGAACGAAAACGTTAAGTTAGAAGGTGATTATCAGTATTTCGGTACTGGACGTTGGGAAAATGATTATCTCGTAAATCCTTTGGTTGAAATCATTAATGATTATGATTTATCAGATAAACGTTTATTTGAAGTGGGTTTTGGAAATGGCTGGACGGCAAATCATTTGGCACAAATGGGTTATCACGTCACTGGCATTGAACCTTCAAAGACAGGTGTTGAGGTGGCACAAAAAGCCTATCCAAGCTTAAATCTTAAATCTGGAAATATTTACCAAGACTTAAAACAAGAATTTGGCACCTTCCCAATCGTTTATAGTCTCGAGGTTATCGAGCATGTTCAATTTCCACGTAAATTTGCTAAATCAGTGTTTGATTTATTAATGCCAGGAGGCAGGGCGATTATTTCCACTCCATATCACGGCTATATTAAAAACCTTGTTATCGCATTAGCAGGTAAAACGGACTCCCATTATGATCCCTTATGGGACGATGGACATATTCGTTTCTTTTCTGAAGCAACATTATCGACTTTGCTGCGAGAGGCCGGTTTTAGTAAGGTTGAATTTAAAAGAGTGGGTCGTTTTGCACCCATAGCTAAATCGATGATAGCCTTAGCTTTAAAATAAAATTTTTAAGTTATCAAATCTACTGTGTTTTACTATTTTGACCTTTAGTTCAAAGTTTGGGATACTGTAGTGAACAAGTAGTTCTAAACAGCGATGTCAGTTTCAAGACAAAAACAAAAGAATACGCTCTATAGTATTGTTTTTTCTATAGTTTTAGCCAGTTCACTTTTGGTGCTTACCCTGTACCAGAATAAAAACGAACCTCAAGAACCTAATGAAAATGTTATACAAAACAATGTTGATTCCGTTCCGGCCGCTAATTATATTGAGCAAGAGAATTTAAATGTTCAACAACCGGATCCCAAACAAGAACTGTTAAAGGATATTGAGAAAAACCCAATTGTTACTAAGCAATCCAACCCAATAAAACTAGATAAACAAACCTTAATCAGTTGGGTTAATAATGACAATTATGCGAAAGCTAGGCATTATTTAATAAAAAAAGCATCTTTAGCTGTTGATCAACAAGATAGTTTTTTCCTTGGAGAGGTGATGCAATTACTTGGCCGTGTCTCGGCTACGGAAGGAGATTTAGCGTCAACTGAAGTGTATTTATTTGAGGCATTGGATATTTTTGAACAATCAAATAACTATCAGCAAATCGCAAATACTCAGTTATTGATTGGGCGCATGTATGCAAAGCGACGAGAAATCGCCAAACGTGCGGGTAACGCTTATGATGATTTATTGATTGCCAGATATTATCTGAGCAAAGGCCGAAGCTACATTGCCAAGCAGATTATTGATTCCTCAATAGAAGAAAATCTACAGCTAGGGCGTTCGGGAGCGGTCGCAAGTGCATTTAAGTCATTAGCAAGATATTATGGTTCGCAACAGAATTATAATGACGAGCGTGATGCATTAGTGAAGGCCGCAAATTATTACGCTGACTCGGGTCAAGATCATCAAGCTATGCTGGTTTTATCAGAGTTACGTGAAAAACATGCGTCCCTGGATACTATCGCAGCATTGCAATCCGATATTGAATCGAAGCTTTTTAATTATGAGTCGCAAATTAATTTGGTGCGACAAGCACGTGACTATATGAAACTTTACAGCCTCTATAAATCAAAAGGAGAACAAGGCCGGGCCTGGGAATTTAGAGTCAAGGCATCTGAAATCCTATCGCGTTCTGGCAAAAGGGATATGTATTTTAGACTGCCGGATGTTATGGCATTGCTATTTGACTCTAACAATAACCTTGATAAAGCAGAAGATTATTATGCCAAGGCCAGACAAAGCTATTTAGATCAAAATGACATAGATGCTTATAACCATGTTGTTAGTCTTGAGGAAACCTTAAAATAAGTATCGCTATTTTGCTTCTAAATAACTGTTTCCCGCACTTATTACGGGATTTACTGAACTTGGTTCAATCATAAAAATCTAGTGATAGTAAATTAAACTTTAATTCAAACGGTCATCCCAAATAGCCAACCAACTGCCATCGACCCGGTTACAGCGAGGGTAAGATAGAGAAGGAATGGCCTGATTTTAAGCACCGGGAATATTGCCATCGCCCCCCAGATACTGACAACGCCACCTGACACGAGAAAACTCATTGCAGCACCTGTCGACATACCGTGATCCATGAGAGAACGGGTCAGGGGCAGAGCCGCAAAAGCATCAATATAAGCAGGTGCTCCAATCAGGACTGTCAGTGGAATAGCCCACCAGACATCTTCACCAACATAAATTGATAGAGACTCAGGCTCCAGTAAGTGCTGCAGCCAATATTCAGCGATAAATGCCGGGATCAGACACATTAGTACAAGGCGTGCGGTTGCAAGGAATTCTCTTGCAAAGCGATGGCGTGTTTCAGGCGTACGCCATATAGCCCACTCGATTTTATCGGCTTGACTCACTTGGCCAAGCTTTCCGACAAAGGCGTTATCACGTAAAACCGATTTGATCCAGGGTTTTGCGCTTAGCAATCCAACTACCAGGCCACCGAAAATGCCCAGGCCAAAAGCAGCTAATGCTTTGCCGATAGCAAAGTTCATGCCTAAGGTGGCAGCGGTTGCTGTTAATATAGCCGGTCCTGTCACTGGAGAGGATAACCAAAACGCCATCACGGGTGCGAGTGGTACACGAGTAGCCAATAGCCCGGCCATTACCGGCAAAATTGCCAATCCACATACAGGTGTGACAGTGCCTATTGCTGAAGCGGCGATAACTGTTTTGAGAAGATTCCCGTTGAACACTTCAGCCACATGCTTGCTGGCACCGCTGGCGGTGATCCAGGCAGCGATTACGATCCCCAGAGTGACGAGGTATATGACCGCACTAAGACTCTTGACAATGTACAGCAGTGTCCCCTGTACCTGAGTGGGGTAAATCATAACAAGCCCTATCGCAAACAGGGCGAGAGAGGTATAAAGAACGGGCTTAAAATTACTAGGAGGTTTAACAGGCGGGCTTTCAAGGAGTTTATCAATGGCAGCAATAGTTGGATTTTCATATAGTTGCCTGGCAGAGATAGAGATATTGAATTTTTGTTCTATAGCTAAAGCGAGGCGCATCGCATTCAGCGAATCTAAACCGGCAAGAAATAAATTATCATTAGAGTCGACTGTTAATCCGGTTTGTTCTAACACTAACGTTTTTAGCGCATCAGATGTACTGGAGTTTGTGTTGTTAACTTTGGGTGCTGCCATGTTTCTGAGTCTAGTACGGTCAATTTTTCCGGCACTGGTTGTCTCAAAGGCATCTATTTGTTGGAAATGTGAAGGAATAAACTCACTGGGCAGCCGTTTATGAGCAAAGCCCTTCAATTCAGAAATAGGTAGAGTCGAATGTGCTGTATAGAATGCATAGAGCTGTGTACCACCAATTGTTCTCGATACAGGTACGACCCGGAACTGGATGATTTCAGGGTGAGCTTCGAATGATGTTTCTACCTCCTTTAATTCTATGCGGACACCTCGTATTTTAATTTGTTTGTCGGCACGTCCCCGAAAGTATAGCCGCTCATTTTTTACAACCGCTCGATCGCCAGTCAGGAAAACTCTCTGCTTGTTTTCTGTGGAGCCAATAGTTGGAAATGCTTTCTCTGTTTTTAAAATGTCATTGTGATATCCAGCGCCCAAGCAATTACCGCCTATAGCCAATTGTCCAACAACTCCTTCAGCTACAGGCTTAAGATCCTCATCCAAGATAACGGCTGTGGCGCCAGGAATAGGCTTGCCTAGAGGAATGTCATCCGTTTCAGTTCCATCAAAATGATGGTAAATCATGCCAATTGCCGCTTCTGTGGGACCATAGGTATTGGTTAAGCGAACCCAGGGAAGTATATTTTTTATACGCTGAACTAGCTGTACAGAGGTTTCTTCTCCTCCAACAAATAATTCAGTCAAGCTTTTTAGTTTTTCCCTGTCGCTTTGATGGAGGTCCAAATAATCAAGTAGAACAGTCAAAACAGAGGGCACTATGTCGGTCATTACTACATTGTGTGTATAAATAGTGTTGACAGTTCTTTCAATATCAACCAGCTTATCGCGCTTGGGGATAACGACTGTTGCTCCAGCAGTCAATGGCCATAAAGTTTGCCACAGTACTGCATCAAAAGTGTGCTTAGAATTTTGCAGAATAGAATCACCTACGCTTAGTGATTTAACAGAACTGTTAAAAGCAAACCTGTTCGATAATCCAAGATGCGTGTTTAGGCAACACTTTGGTTGGCCAGTGCTGCCCGATGTAAAGAAACCATAAATAATACTTTCATCGCGCAGGGGGCGAAATTTGGAGCTTTGAACACCGGATTGTGGGCGAATAACATTTGTTTCTGGCCCAACTATGTGGTCGATGTTTAAACCTTCATCCGCAATAACAGTTCTACTTTGCAAATCCGAAAGCATCTGCGTGGTTCTTTCAATGGGTGCGGAAAAATCAAGCGGAACAAAGGTGGCAGCGACTTGCATACTACCAATCATACCTGCAATCATATCAATCCCACCGTTAGTAATGATTGCAATAGGTTCTTCGATTTGGCAATCATAGTCATACAACTGTTGCGCTATGCTTTCTGCTTGAGATTGAAGTTCGCCGTATGTGATTGATCTGATGTCTTCGTGAATAGCGATTACTTCAGAATTATTTTGTGATGATTCAAGTATTTGCTCGAAAAGGCTATTTTCTAAAGTAGATAGATTTGCTTTCATTATATTTTCCCATTGAATTTTATAAGCTGCGTAGGTATAGGCAGTATAATCATTCTTTGTCTGAGAGTATAGATAGTTACACGGGGAATTTGTTTTAAAAGTGCGTGCTCGAATTAAGCTTGAAAATTAAAAAAAATGAGAATGCTAAAGCGAGATGGCTATGTTATAGCCATTTAATTGACCCACTAGTTGGTATCACTAGTGGGTATGTGTGGGTTAATTAATGAGCCAGTATCTGGCTTAGGAATAATTGGGTACGTTCATTTTGAGGATTATTAAAGAATTCTTCTGGCTCATTTTCTTCAATGATTTGTCCTGCATCCATGAAAATAACCCGATTAGCAACTGTTTTGGCAAATCCCATTTCATGAGTTACACAAAGCATGGTCATGCCTTCTTCAGCAAGCTGGATCATGGTGTCCAACACTTCCTTGATCATTTCGGGGTCAAGCGCAGATGTCGGCTCATCGAACAACATGATTTTTGGTTTCATGCATAGGCTTCTGGCAATAGCAACACGTTGTTGTTGTCCGCCTGACAGTTGTCCTGGAAACTTGTTAGCCTGATCAGGAATTTTGACACGCTCTAAGTATTCCATCGCAGTGGCTTCTGCTTCTGCCTTAGGCGTTTTTCGTACCCAGATTGGTGCAAGTGTGCAATTTTCCATTACGGTTAAATGCGGAAACAGGTTGAAGTGCTGGAAGCACATGCCGACCTCACGTCGAACCTGTTCAATGTTTTTTAGGTCATTGGTCAGTTCGATTCCGTCAACGATGATATGCCCTTGCTGATGTTCTTCAAGGCGGTTGATGCATCGAATAACGGTGGACTTACCGGAACCAGAGGGACCGCATATGACGATTTTCTCGCCTCGGGTTACTTCAAGATTGATATCTCGCAGCACATGGAAATCGCCATACCATTTATGCATGTTCTTAATTTCAATAACAACTTCGTCACTTGGCTGTGTAGATGCTTGATTAACGTTTTCTGCTTGCTCAGTCATGATTTTTTCCTTATCTTTTGTGTCCGGTGTCCAGTTTTTTCTCCAGGTATAATGAATAGCGTGACATCGCAAAGCAGGAGATAAAAAAGAACAACGCAATAAATAAATAAACTTCGGTAGAAAGGCCTGTCCACTTAGTATCTGCTAAAGACGCTCGGCCAATGCCCAATGGATCTAGTAATCCAATGATAACAACAAGTGTTGTATCCTTAAATAATCCAATAAATGTATTAACAATGCCGGGGATGGAAATCTTTAATGCCTGTGGGAGTATTATCAAACGCATAGTTTGCCAATATTTAAGGCCTAATGAATCAGCGCCTTCAAACTGACCCTTGGGTATAGCCTGTAAACCACCGCGTATGACTTCGGCCATATAGGCAGCAGCGAAGATTGTCACCATAATCAACACCCGCAGTAGCAAGTCAAAACTTGATCCTGGTGGTAAAAAATAACTTAACATTGTCGAAGCAATGAACAGTAATGTGATTAATGGCACGCCCCGAATAAACTCAATAAAGCCGACACAAAACATTTTAATTAAAGGCAAATTTGAGATTCGGCCCAAGGCCAGCAAGATCCCGATTGGAAAAGAAAAAGCAATGCCGGTAACACCTATGACTAATGTCAGCATCAGGCCACCAAATTCACTCGTTGGTACCGGTTCCAATCCAAAACCACCAATCAATAACCAACCTGCAATAAATGGGAATAGGGCGGCGTAAATCAAGCCGTACTTTCTAAAAGGAATGTTATCGAATAGAACCGGGACAATGGCAAGTAATAATAATATAAAAGAAAGGTTAACGCGCCATCGTTGCTCAGCCGGATAAAAACCATAGGTAAATAATGCTAAGCGTTCTCCAATAAAGGCCCAGCATGCTCCATCGGCAACAGCCTTACAGGCATTGCGATCTTCTCCAGTAAAAGCTGCGTCAAAAAATAGCCAGTTTAATGAACCTGGAACAATTTTATATAGCAGCCATGCGCATACTAGGGTTAACACTATATTCGTTGGAGATGAAAACAGATTGTCCCGTATCCAAGCAATTGGTCCGACAGTATTAGATGGGGGGGGTAGTGAAGGATGTTCACCAACTTTATAATTTTGCACTGTATCAGTCATTGTTTTTCCTCCTACCGTTCGACCAGTTTTATACGTTTGTTATACCAGTTCATAAACGTCGAGATGATTAACGAAAATGTCAGATAAAGCAGTAAAACAATCGTCATACATTCCATCTCTCGTCCAGTCTGATTTAAAGTGACTCCGCCAACAGTTGCCACTATATCCATGTATCCGACTGCAATAGCTAAAGAAGAGTTCTTAGTTAAATTCAGGTATTGACTGGTCAAAGGCGGTATGATGATTCTGAGTGCTTGAGGAATTACAACAAGATTTAACGTACGGCTGCGAGTTAAACCTAATGCTGAGGCAGCTTCTGTTTGGCCCCAGTTGACAGCGGTAATTCCTGCCCTAACGATTTCACCGATAAAGGCAGCGGTATACAGTGACAATGCTAGCCATAAAGCAATAAATTCCGGCCTTAAAACCATTCCACCTTTATAGTTGAAGCCTTTCAATTCTGGCACATCCCAGGTAATGGGCATGCCCAGGATCAAAAAAGCAAGAGCAGGCACGCCAATGATTGCCGCTAAACTTATCCAAAAGACAGGATATTGTTTACCTGTTTGATCCTGGACATTTTTAGCATAGCGACGAAACCATATTGTAAAGAGTATACCTATGACAAATAATCCGAAAACTATCCAGAACATAGGTTCAAATAATGGTTTTGGCACAAAAAAGCCGCGATTGGTTAAAAAGGCACCATCGCCGACAGAGATAGCATTTTTAGGTACGGGAAGCGAATGAATAATAACACCATGTACCATTAAAATATGTAACAAAACAGGAACGTTACGTACATATTCAATATAGACATAAGCCAGTTTATTGGTTAGCCAGTTTTTAGATAAGCGGAAAACACCTAGTAAAAAGCCCAGAATGGTTGCGAGAATAATGCCGCAAAAAGCCACTAATAAGGTATTAATAATACCGACTAGCATTGCCCGGAAGTGTGTTGACGTAGAACTGTATTCAATCAGATGCTGGCTGATATCATAACTCGAAGTTTGACCCAAAAAATCTAAACTAATATCTTTGCCCAGAGTTTCTAGATTTACGATGGCATTGCGTGCCATATAGAATACCAAGGCGAAGAAAATAGCAACAGCAATGATTTGAACAATAACCGATCTGGATTCCTTGTTGTTCCATAATTGCATTATGCTGCCGCTACTTGGCTGCTGAACCGCGGCTTCACTCATACGAAGGCTCCTCTCTGTGTCTGTTTGTGGAAAAGTCCAGGTGACTAAAAGCTAAGGGGCGCAAGTTGCGCCCCTTAGTTAATAATCCTTAGCGGATTGGTGCAGCATATAAAATGCCGCCGTCAGTCCATTGTGCGTTCAAACCTCGCTCAAGGCCAATCGCAGTTTCTGGTCCAATATTTCTATCGAAGATTTCTGCATAATTACCTACAGCTTTAATTGCTCGCACGGCCCACTGATTGTCAAGCCCTATCATTTCACCCATATTGCTTTCAGTGCCCAACAGGCGGTTGATACTTGGGTTATCACCAGCAGCGCTTGCAAGTTCTTCAACATTTCCTTGGTTAATACCAAGTTCCTCAGCTGCAATGATTGCATTTACAACCCATTTGCCGATATCAGACCATTGATCATCACCATGACGAACAGCACCACCAAGTGGTTCTTTGGAAATAATCTCAGGAAGAATGATATGTGCAGACGGATCTTCTAATGCCGCACGAGTGGAAGCCAGAGCAGAAGCGTCAGTCGTGTAAACATCACAACGGTTGCCGCTATAATTAGCGATGCCTTCTTCGTTAGTTTCAATAGCAACCGGCTCATAACTGATACCGTTAGTGCGGAAGAAATCAGCAAGATTTAGTTCAGTTGTAGTGCCTGTTTGGATACAGACTGAAGCACCGTCTAAATCTTTGGCTGATTCGATACCAAGTTCACTACGAATCATAAAGCCTTGACCATCATAATAGTTAACGGGTAAGAAAGTTAGTTTAAGGTCTGCATCACGACTCATTGTTTCCGTTGTGTTACGAAACATGATGTCACCTTCACCCGAGTTCAGTACTGTAAATCGATTTTTTGTAGTAGTGGGTACAAAGTTCACTTTTTCACCGTCACCTACCACAGCAGCGGCAAAGGCACGACAAAAATCAATGTCTAAACCTTCCCAGCGACCGTCTTCATTTGGTGCGGCAAAACCGGCAAGTCCAGTAGATACGATGCAGTTTAGCTCACCACGCGCTTGAACATCTTCAAGCGTGCCTGCTTGAGCATTCATAGCAGTTAATGAGAATAAAGCAGTTGTATAAGCTGCTATTTTAAGCAGTTTCATAGAGTGATCTCCATATATTAAGTTAATAGTTTGTTCCCCTGTTTTCTTAAGTTGCCAAGAATGTGAATTCATGGCGACTAGAAAAAAGACTAAGGATTATAAAACAAAATGACTTAATTATTACAATCTCTAACCTTATATTTAGTTAATATTGTCAGCAAGGTGCTTGGATACATGGCAATTACTAAATTTTAGCAACATAAAATTATCCATTTAAAACAAGTAGTTAATTTTAATACCAAATGTAATTTATTATGTGAAAAACGAAATAAAATATTTTTGCTTTTGTTTGAGAAATGCGCCTAATCGTTGCTAAAACAACTGTCTAATACTTCTAATAAACCACCAGTAGCCTTATCGATTGAATAATTATTGATGACATGTGATTGAGCTTGTTTACTCATTTGACAATAGATTTGATGGTTGAGATTCAACATCGAATTCATTTTATTGGCTAGATCATTAATGTTGGCAAACTCAAATACATAGCCGGTTTTTCCGTTGATAATTAAATCTTGATGGCAGCCACAATGATTGCTGACAATAGCAGGTAAACCGCAAGCCATTGCTTCATTAACGACTAGTCCCCATGTCTCATCAAAGTCGGATGCGAGGACTAAACAATCTGAAACCGAATAAGCATTACAAATTTCGGTTTGGTTTAAGAAGCCTGTAAATGACACATTAAGTTTGTTTGTATTTACGAACTCTTTTGCCTGTTGTATTAATTCGCCATCACCAACAACCAGGAGGTAAGAATTATTGCTATCAAATTCATAAAAAGCTTGTAGAACATCCATGATTCGCTTTTTGGGATTTAGTTTTCCAACATAACAAAAGCAAAATGCCTGTTCCTGAATATTATATTTCTGTCTAAGCTCTTTGCGATCAAGCCGGGCCATTGTTGCATGTTCGCTAAAAAAGTCGTTGTCGATGAAATGTGGGCAAAAATAAATGTCAGACGCATTAACATTATTTTCCAAATAAAATTCTTTGTTAGCCCGCCCAACTGCAAGGAATTTATCATAACGATTCAGTAGTAACTTGTGTACTAGCTTGGTTGTTGCCTTGCGTGGCTTTAGATTATTGCTGTCACCCCGGATTAATGTTGGAATCTTAGCCCGATTACAGGCGAATAATAGCTGCAACAGGGCAAAGCTTTGCCAGCCAGTAAGGAATACTACATCAGGTTTTAGTTGCTTTAGTAACTTTGAAGTATTGTTTAGTTTGATCGATGAGAATTTATCGAGACTGCCAGCACCTGATAAAAATTCTTCATCTACTTTAGTCCATCGGTATCCTTCAAGTAATGGGATATCCCATGTAAAGGATTGTCCAAACCCTACGCCTTGTTGTTCAGCATCTGGAATCGTCAAGTATAAGACTTCAAAATCATAGCCTTCTATTTCCTTTTCTAAATGACGAAACCAAGGTGCCTGATATTGGACAGGATGGGTAGCGACTATTAAAACTTTAGGCTTTTCGCTCATGTTGAGCGATTATAGTCAGGAAGCTTGTTATTCGACTAGCTCTTTAGCTTGTAAGTCAGCATGATAAGACGATCTAACCATTGGCCCTGAAGCGATATGTGAAAAGCCCATGGGATAACCCTGATCTGCGAAATCATCAAACTCCTGCGGCGTGACATAACGCTTAACTGGCAAGTGAAAACGTGAAGGCTGCAAATATTGACCGATAGTTAACATATCAACGTTGTGATCACGCAGATCCTGCATAACCTCTAAGATTTCGTCATTGGCTTCACCCAGTCCAACCATGAGGCCGGATTTTGTAGGTACATCTGGATGATGCTGTTTAAATGTCTTGAGCAAAGTCAATGAATGAAGGTAATCAGAACCAGGCCTGGCAGCGCGATATAAGCGGGGGACGGTTTCTAAATTATGATTGAATACATCGGGCGGCGCTTTGTCCATGATTTCGACCGCGACATCCATTCGCCCTCTGAAATCAGGGACTAGAGTCTCAATCTTAGTATTAGGAGATTGCTCTCGCACATGATTAATACATTCAACAAAATGGTTAGCCCCACCATCACGCAAATCATCACGGTCAACAGATGTGATGACGACGTACTTGAGCCCCATTGCTTTAACTGTTTTGGCAAGATTAAAGGGTTCGTCTTTATCCAATGGGTTTGGTCGGCCATGTCCGACATCACAGAATGGACAGCGACGGGTACAAATGTCACCCATAATCATGAATGTAGCGGTACCGTGACCGAAACATTCGCCCAGGTTTGGGCAACTGGCTTCCTCACATACAGTATGTAACTTGTTCTCTCTGAGAATCTTTTTTAAGCGTTGAACTTCAGCAGTGCCAGAAAACTGAGCACGAATCCACTTGGGTTTGCGCAAACGTGTTTCAGCCGTAGTCGGGGTGATTTTGACTGGGATTTTGGCGACCTTATCTTCACCTCTGAACTTAGTGCCATATTCAATGGGTCGGCGACGTTTTGTAGATGTGTCTGTCATAAACGCATTATATCTGACTAATTACAAACTAGGCTGCTTCATCCATGTAATCTTCCATGGGTGGGCAAGCACACACCAGGTTACGATCACCATAGACATTATCTACCCTGGCAACAGGGGGCCAGTATTTGTAGTCTTTAACCCATGCTAATGGAAAGAATGCGATTTCTTTACTATAAGGCTTGTCCCAAGTCTCTGCAATCAACAACTCTTCAGTATGAGGAGCGTTAGTAAGAACATTGTTCTTCGCATCAGTATTACCGTTTTCAACTTCAGCAATTTCCTGGCGAATGTGAATCATGGCATCACAAAAGCGATCAATCTCCGCTTTGTTTTCGCTCTCAGTTGGCTCAACCATAAGTGTATCGACAACCGGAAATGACATGGTTGGGGCATGGAAGCCAAAATCCACCAAGCGTTTAGCAACGTCATCTACAGAAATCCCAGTTTCTTCTTTGATACCTCGAAGGTCAATGATGCATTCATGAGCAACACGACCATTCTTGCCAGTATATAAAACCGGGAAATGTGGGTTAAGTCGAGCAGCGATATAGTTAGCGTTTAAAATCGCCTGTTGGGTCGCCTTTTTTAAACCTTCCGCACCCATCAATGCTATGTAAGCCCATGAAATCGGTAGGATACTGGCAGAACTCCAGGGAGCAGCCGCTACAGTGCCAACTGAAGAATCAGGGGTTGCATCTGGATTAACACCTTCAACGGCGACGTGGTTTGGCAAGAAGGGTGCTAAATGACGACCAACACCTATGGGTCCCATTCCAGGGCCGCCTCCGCCATGAGGGATGCAAAAAGTTTTATGCAAGTTCATATGCATAACATCTGCACCGAATTGTCCTGGCTTACATAAACCAACCATCGCATTCAAGTTAGCACCATCCATGTATACCTGGCCACCGTTGTCATGAATGGTTTGGCAAATCTCAACGATGTCCTGTTCAAATACTCCGTGAGTTGATGGATAGGTGATCATCAAAGCCGCTAGATCATCTTTATGCTCTTTGGCTTTTGCCTTTAGGTCAGCGACATCAACGTTACCATTTTCATCTGATTTAACGACTAAAACCTTGAAGCCAGCCATTACTGCACTGGCAGGGTTTGTTCCGTGTGACGACTGTGGGATTAAGCAGATGTTTCGATGTCCATCGCCACGTGTTTCATGATATTTTCGAATGCAGAGCAAACCTGTGTATTCACCTTGTGAGCCGGCATTTGGTTGTAAGGAAACACGATCAAAACCCGTCAATTCACACAACATATTTTCCAATTCTTCAAAAAGCTGCTGATAACCTTGGGTTTGGTCTAAAGGCGCGAAAGGATGGATCGCCGCAAAGTTTCGAAACGTAATCGGAATCATTTCAGTCGTTGCATTGAGCTTCATTGTGCAAGAACCCAATGGGATCATCGAGCGGTCTAGTGCAATATCCTTATTTGCAAGACGTTTTAAATAACGCAGCATCTCAGTTTCGGAGTGATATTTATTAAATACTGGATGGGTTAAAAAATCGCTTTTCCGCTGTAGATTTTCCGGAATAGAAGTTAAAACAACATCATCAAGCTCTGTGATACTGATTTTTGTTAAGGCTTTAGTATCAAAAACTTTCCATATTGCTTCGATATTTCGTCTGCGAGTCGTTTCGTCAAGCGCTAGACCAATATAATCGCTATCGATCACTCTAACATTAATGCGCGACTCTCGTGCTTTAGCCGCAAGCCGCCAGGCGATACCTGGTGTGTGAACACATAAGGTATCAAAATGAGAGTCATTGGTGATTCTGTATCCGAGTTTCTCTAGTCCTTCGGCAAGAATTCGTGTTTTACGATGAACACGACGAGCTATCGTTTTGATGCCATCTGGACCGTTGTAGCAGGCGTAAAGTGCCGCGATAATTGCTAATAAAACTTGCGCGGTACAAATGTTACTGGTTGCTTTATCACGTCTAATATGTTGCTCACGAGTTTGTAGCGCCATACGCAGGGCAGGTTTGCCTTGTGCATCAACAGAAACCCCGATAATTCTTCCAGGTACTGATCGTTTGTAAGCTTCACGAGTGGCATAAAAAGCAGCGTGTGGACCACCATAACCCATCGGCACACCAAATCGTTGAGAGTTACCCACTACGATATCGGCTCCCCATTCGCCCGGAGGGGTTAACATCGCTAACGCTAATAAATCACTGGCTACAATAACAAGTGACTGCTTATCGTGGGCCTGAGTAACGATGTTAGAAAAGTCGTCAACTGAGCCATAGGTATCTGGGTATTGAACAATAACGGCAAAATAATCATGACTAGAGAGTTCGGAATGCACGTCACCAACTACCACATCCACACCCATAGTATTAGCACGAGTTTGAATGACAGCGATTGTTTGTGGGTGGCAGCGATCAGAAACAAAGAAAGTATTCGATTTGTTTTTAGCAACTCGTTTAGCCATGATCATAGCTTCAGCAGCAGCAGTTGCTTCATCCAGCAAAGAAGCATTAGCAATTTCCATGCCGGTCATGTCCATAATCATTTGCTGGAAATTCAATAAAACTTCCAAACGACCCTGGCTGACTTCAGCTTGATAGGGCGTATAGGCCGTATACCAGCTAGGATTTTCCAGAACTACACGTTTAATTACGTTCGGAGTGACGGTGCCGTAATAGCCCATTCCGATCATAGAAATAAAAACTTTATTACGATCCTTCATTTTGCGAACGTAAGAAATAGTACGACGTTCACTCATTGGTGGATCAATGTTAATTTCTTCCGTTAAGCGGATATTTGCTGGAATGGTTTGATCAATTAACTGTTCAACTGACTGCGCACCAACGGTTGCAAGCATTTGCGCCGTTTCAGTTTCATCTGGCCCAATGTGGCGTCGGTGAAAATCCTGGTGCATTTCAAGATCAAATAAACTGGGTCTGGAATCGGACATTACGGCTCCTAAAGTGTAAGGATGGGTTAAGTAAATGTGTGAACGATATTGTTTAGCCTAAAGATTCAACGTAGGCATCATAGGCAGATTGATCCATTAATCCATCTAATTCACTGGCATCACTAATCTTCATCTTGAAAAACCAGCCATCACCTGCAGGGTCTTCGTTGACTTTGCCTGGTTCGTCATTCAATAATTCGTTCACTGCAGTGACTGTTCCACTAGCTGGACTTTTTAATTCGCCAGCCGCTTTAACAGATTCGATCACTGCTGATTCATCACCTTTAGCCACATCTTTGTCAATGTCAGGTAACTCGATAAAAACCACTTCGCCCAATTGTTCTTGTGCGTAATCTGTGATGCCGACAGTAGCTGAATCGCCGTCTACGCTAATCCATTCGTGATCTTCTGTGTATTTGGTAGTCATAAAACTTATCCTCGATAATAACGTTGTGTAACAAAAGGTAATTTTGCAACGGTTAATGGTTGTAACTTACCACGAACCATTGCGTTTAATTCTGTGCCGATTTCGCTATGTTCTCGATCAACATAACCCATCGCAACAGGCCCGCCAATTGTAGCGCCAAATCCGCCACTTGTGACATGACCAATGATGGTACCATCGGGGCCTTGAATCTCTGCCCCTTCACGAATGGGCGCTCGACCTTGAGGTTGTAAACCGACGCGTTTTTGTTTTGATTTATTCTTGATTTGCTCAAAAATAATCTCTGCGCCAGGATAACCGCCAGCACGCTCACCATCTTCACGGCGAACTTTGGAAAGAGCCCACAATAAAGTGGCTTCCACGGGTGTCGTTTCTGTTGTCAGATCATGACCATATAAACAAAGCCCAGCTTCTAATCTGAGGGAATCACGAGCACCTAGGCCACAAGGTTCGACTTCTGGTTGGTCTAGCAGTAATCTGGCAATTTGATCACCTTTGTCTGCCGGCATAGAAATTTCAAAACCATCTTCGCCTGTATAGCCTGATCGAGTAATAAAACAATCAACACCATCAATTTGGGCAGAGCAAGCTGTCATAAAAACCAACTCAGCCGCTTCGGGCGCTAGACGTTTCATTACATCGCCGGCCTTGGGGCCTTGTAAAGCAACTAAGCCTTGATCAGTTAATACCTCGATCTCACAGTGTTCAGCAAGATTTGATTGCAAGTGTGCAATGTCTTGCTCTTTACAAGCACCGTTCACAACCAGGAATATGTGATCGCCGGCGTTTGTGATAATTAAATCATCCAGAATCCCGCCATTTTCGTTAGTAAAAAGCGCATAGCGCTGATGGAAAGCGGGTAGATCAATAACATCAACGGGCACTAATGATTCTAATGCTTGTGCTGCTTTGTCACCTTTAAGCCTGACTTGTCCCATATGCGAAACATCAAATAGACTGGCTGATTCACGGCAGTGCTGATGTTCTTTAATGATTCCGGTTAGGTATTGGACTGGCATTGAGTAGCCAGCAAAAGGTACCATTTTGCCGCCCAGTTGCTGGTGCAACTCAAAAAGCGGGGTATATCTCAGTTCGTCGCTGCTCATTTCACTCCTTTGTTTGTCATTAAGTGAGGGTATCTTAGTCGGGCGTAAATATAAATAACCTTGTCGTATTTGAAAAATAAATTGTTTCAATTTATTTATTAATTTTATTTATAATATGGACTTCAATTGAGGATGATGTTGCATGAAGAATTTACCCACTGAATTATTACGAACATTTGTGAATGTAGCTGAACTCGGCGGATTTTCCAAAGCGGGTTCACAAATAGGGCGTTCACAACCGGCGGTTAGTCTGCAAATTAAGCGACTGGAAGAAATTATAGATGGAGAATTGTTGAGCCGAAATGGTCGCCAACTGGAGTTGACTGAAAAAGGTGAGATTCTATTAAGCTACACCAAGCAAATTTTGAAGTTAAATGACCAGGCTATTTCCAGCTTAACTCAGCCTAAAGTCACCGGACATATTCGTTTAGGGATTCCTAATGAATTCGCGATTTCATTTTTACCTGGCATTTTAGGTAAATTTTCAAATGCTCACCCAGAAATTTCTTTGGAGGTTACCTGTGATCTGACTACGAACTTGATGCTAATGTTAGAAGACAAAAATCTGGATATGGTCGTGGCTATCCATAAGCCAAATGATGTGCAAGTCAATCATAAAGAAAGCTGGAATGAAGAGTTAGTTTGGGTGGTGGGAGACGATCATACATTAAACAACGATGCACCATTGCCGCTAGTGGTTGCCCCAGAAGGTTGCATTTATAGGAATACTATCATTCATACATTAAATGATCATCACACACCATGGCGAATCGTTTATACCAGTACTAGTTATGGTGGAATCCGCGCGGCGGTCATGGCCGGTTTGGGTGTTACCGCTTTAGCAAAAAGCACTGTTCCCAAAGGATTGAAAGTGATTGGGCAAGGAAATGGCTTCCCATCATTACCTGCCACATTTATATCATTAGAGTATGATCGATCTTCAACATCTCAGGCGCTCAAGCATTTAATCGATTACATGTTGACCCAGGTTGGCAGTAATAATCGCTTAACCAAAACACCTGACTTTCTTGAGGTCAACTCACGTTCAATTGCCTAGAAGTTAATGTATAGCCCAATAGGGCGTGTTTTGAAACTTTTCCACTAGAAAGTCCAGGAACACACGAGTTTTTGCGGACAATCTACGTGAAGGTGGATAAAGTGCGTAGATAAAATAGCCTGGTTCATGATAGTCAACTAGGATTTGTTTTAGGCGGCCTGATTGTAATTCCTCATAAACAATATAGGACGGAATATAGATGATTCCATGTCCAGCACAGGCACTGATCTTAAGTATTTCATCATTATTGGATTGCAAACTGCCAGAGGTTTTTATTTTTTCAAGGCCATATGGTCCCGCTGCCTGCCAGCGTTGGCTTTGATAGTAACTATATTTAAGACAATTGTGCTTAGTTAAATCAGAAAGTTTTTTAGGTTCACCATGGCGTTGTAAATACTCAGGACTAGCACAAAAGATAATATTTATGGGTGCCAGTTTACGCATCAATAGACTTGAGTCTGATGGTTTGGATATTCGTATAACAATATCGGCACCTTCTTCCATGACATTAACCAATTTATCGGTAAGAGTTAAATTGATTTTGACTCCGGGGTAGCGTTGTATGAATTCACTAATAAAATCTGACAGAAATAGCGTACCAAAAGAGGTCGGAGCATTGAGATTCAAAGTGCCTTCTGGTTCGTTATGCAGTTGATTTAAGGTGTTTTCAGTTTCCTCAACTTCCGCCAGTATGTATCTGCAACGTTCAGCATAATTGCGCCCTAAATCTGTTAGTGAAACTTTACGGGTAGTTCGATTTAGTAAGCGAATACCAAGAGATTCTTCCAGTTTGCTCATGTGATAACTTACGCTGGCCAAGGGCACTTTTAATTGTTTCGCAGCTTCAGTAAAGTTACCTGCATCGACAATTTTGAGAAAAATCGTCATAGATTTGAACTTATCCATAATTATTCGTAATTTTTAAATAGTAAATTTGTAAATTTCTTATTTATCATAATTTACGAATAAACTAAAATGTTAAAAATAATTATTAACTCATACGCTTTTAAGTTTGAGTGCCATTAAATCACTAAATGGAGAATAAATGCTAAGAAACACAGATCAGGCATATGGTTGGTTAGCCTGTGTGTTCCATTGGATTAGTGCCGTTGTTATCATTGGACTCTTTATACTTGGGCTGTGGATGGTCGACCTTACTTATTACAGTGATTGGTACAAAACTGCCCCAGATATACACCGAAGTATTGGAGTGTTGCTGGCGATTTTTATAATTGCCCGGCTTATATGGCGATCTGTGAACTCACAGCCAGCCCCCTTGTCTACTCATAAAACCTGGGAAATTAATGTTGGGCATATCGTTCACTGGGCCTTATATCTGGGGATGTTTGCTATGTTTATTAGCGGCTATTTAATTTCCACGGCCAAGGGCCAGCCTGTGGATGTGTTTAATTGGTTTAGTTTGCCGGCAATAGTCACCGGTGATGATTTAGGCATTAAAAATTTAGAAGATAAAGTTGGCGAGATTCACGAAATTTTGGCATATATCTTAATTGGCTTTGCTTCTTTACATGCATTAGCAGCATTAAAACATCATTTTATAGATAAGGATTCCACCTTGCTCAGAATGTTAGGGAAGGCGGAAAACTAAAATTAACTTGAGGATAGTAATATGAAAAAAACTTTTATTTCAGCAGTTGCCGGAATAGTTGCACTAACAGGCGTTTCTGTTGCATCGGCAGCAGATTATGTCATCGATACTAAAGGCTCACACGCTTTTGTTCAGTTCAGGGTAAAACATTTGGGCTATAGCTGGTTATACGGCCGTTTTAACGAGTTTTCTGGTAATTTTAACTACGATGAAGGCGATGCAGCAGCTAGTCAAGTTTCAGTTGAAATTGATACCACATCATTAGATTCTAATCATGCCGAGCGTGATAAACATCTACGTTCATCTGATTTTTTGGATACAGATCAATTTCCAACGGCGACATTTGAAAGCACCTCGTACACACCGACCGGTGATAATACTGCGGATTTAACTGGTAATTTAACTCTGCATGGGGTAACTAAAGAAGTCACTATTAGCGTTGAACACATAGGCGGTGGAGATGACCCCTGGGGTGGCTATAGACAAGGCTTTGAGGGCAGAACAACTATTGAACCGGGTGATTTTGGTATTGATATGGTTGGGCAGCTTGGGCCAGCCGCGGCAACAGTAGAGTTAATGTTAACCGCTGAAGGAGTTCGTCAGTAATCTACCCCTTGTTGACGAAATGGGAAGGCCAGTCCTAGTACTGGCCTTTTCATTGTCAAGAATTCAAAAAAAACGCTAGAATTTGGCTCTTTAAAACTAAAGTATGCTTAGTGTTAAGTTCAACGATTTACGACGATCTCAGTCAGTTAGGTGCCAACACACCTTTGCCGAATTCACCAGATGAAGCCATTTTGGAAACAGTACAAAATCCAAGACAGGGTGTTAACTATGTTGTGCGCTTCACGCAACCTGAGTTTACTTCGCTTTGTCCACTAACTTATCAACCTGACTTTGCACACCTGGTTATCGACTATATTCCAGGTCAACTGCTTGTTGAAAGTAAGTCGTTAAAGCTATTTTTAGGATCATTTCGTAACCATGGAGCTTTTCATGAAGATTGTACCGTTGGAATTGCTAATCGACTCGAACAAACATTGAGCCCAGTTTGGTTACGTATTGGAGGTTATTGGTATCCACGTGGTGGAATGCCTATTGATGTTTTTTATCAGTCAGGTTCAGTACCTGAAGATGTTTGGGTTCCAGATCAAGGGGTCGCAACTTATCGTGGACGTGGATAGCTCTGAGTGAATTTCAAGATTCAACTTTTGACCGGCATATTAGTGCTAACTGGTTGTGTTGCAACTTCACAACAAACTTATCAGGATAAGTTTCCTGAGCCGTGCTCAAAAAAATGGTTTATAGAAGTTGAGCAGCAGGTTAATTTAATTGATCAAAATACTGGTCGTCCGCCTGCAGGTTCGCCACAATGGTTAGCGGCGTTAGATGAGAAATACACCATTTCGGACAATACGTCGACTGAAATTGGCGATTTAGAGTGGTGTCATCAGGTTCACCAGTTGTTGATTGGGCTATAGAAAATAGTGGTTAAAATGAGGATAGATTGTTTCAGAATTCCTAGATGTAAAGTAAATAATAGGTGTGCCTATTCAGACACACCTAAATTATGTAAGCGAGTGACTTACATTTGGCGAGAGAGCGTTAATCATATCGTTAATTTTTTGCAATTCAAGTTAAATTTTGAATTCAGAATAACGAAAAAAGTTATTTCTGAAATCAGGAGTTGTTTAAAAACAAATAGTTACGATGTTTTTATTGTTCGTGCTGGTATAAAAGAAAAAGCTAATCTCTAATCAATAATGAATATTCTTATCCATTGAATAGTATGATGTTGTTTTAAAGAATATGTCATTTTCACTATTATCAATACCGTCCCTGATTGCTTTGCTTATTAAGTGTTATTTTCTTTTTTATGTGTTTCGGCAGCATCAAAAGGTAGCGCATACTACTTTAATCGCACTAGTTACCGCTTTGAGTTTTTTGAATTTAACTGAATTTTGTCTATTCACACCATTAGGTGATCAGCTTTGGCTATTTATTCTCTATTTTATTTCAGTCATAATTTCTCTGGGTCTGGCGACTCATCTGGTAGCCTTGATTTTGAACAAGAGAATAAGATACGTATTATTGCTACATGCGCTTGGACTTATAGTAATTTTTCTAATAATTTTTACTGATCTAATCATTGTAGATATAAAAAGACTTCATCATACTTATACCCGCGTGCCTGGAGATTTTTATTTTTTATTTCAGTTTTTCGCCATCAGTGAACTATTTGTCTGTTTATTCTGGATTGTCAAAGCAACATTTTCTCACAGCACTTCTAATCAGCTTATGCGGGCAAAATCATCCATTATCCTAGTTTCGCTTTTACCATTAGTTATATCAGCGATTACGATAATTATTTTTATGGCGCTAGGTTATAAGATGAATGCTGTAGTCATTATCCCAATAATGACGACTATATTCCTGGCTGGATGTATCTATGCTTGTATGAATCAGCGTGTTTTTGATTTGTCGATGCTAATACCCGGGACTGTTTCATGGAAAAACAGGCATGATATGATGTTCTTTTTATATGCTGGCTCTAACAAAATCAATCTTCAATCACAGCTTTTGAACTTGGAAAAAAAGTATATCGAGGATGCAATTAAACAGAACAATGGTAAAGTTTCAAGGGCAGCGGATGCGTTGGGTTACACACCAGGAAAACTTGATTATAGACTTAAATCAATTCATAAGATCGAGAACCAAAAGGCAAAAACAAAATCCAAGGAAATGTCATGAGCAACAAAGAAGTCTTTGTTCCAAAACCAGAACTAACGATTTTCAAAGACACCTTCATAAAAGGGGAAATAATAAAAGATGAAGGTAGTCAATACCGCATAAAAATCAAATCTGTTCATCTTAAAAAAGGAACTGAGCTTCCAGATTTAACTGCCGAGCATGAAAACGAAATCATTAGTGTAAAAAAGAGTAAAGCGCATGATGATATTCAAAGTGTACAACTCGCTCTAAGCAATAACGATTAACACCCATGATCAATAACAAAAGCCAAGTGTTCTGGATTATTTCTGGAAAAAATTACTAAATTCCTAATTTTCTCTCACAATATTAAGTAGTCTTTATTTGCCGGTAATTTAAACTGGGGTTAGTGATTTTATCCGTGGCGCCTTTGTATACCAGGGGAAACAAAGTTGCTCATTGACATCCATGTCGTATATTTATCTGGTTGCTACAACCTATAGGTAAATATTATGAGCAACTTAGAGAGAGGGTGTTAATAACTAAATACAAAGTAGCCATAATAATATTCCAGCTACAGAAGAAAATAAGGTGGGTACGCGATATCTTACCTACCTGCGTACCCACCAGGGTGCAACGCACCAACCCCTAGCCATCAAGATTGAAAAACAACTTAAAGCATCTAATTTCAGATGCAATAAAAATTTTTTTTGATATTGTTTCTGATTACAGAAATTTAATATTGAAATTGGAGGTTACTAAAATGTCAATTAATTCATATATTTACGCGGCAAGTGCATTTATCCCTGGAGAAATAGTTAAATCTGAAGATTTAATGGATGAACTAAAATCGGAGACAAATTTTGGTGTTTCTCGGACTTTCATTAACGAAAGAATGGGAATAATTGAAAGAAGATTTGCTAACTCTAGAGAAAATAAGCATTCATTCATGGCATCAAAAGCTGCGGAGAAATTGTTATATGAAAATAACATCGATGCATGCGAAATTGATTGTGTAATTTATTGTGGAATCGAAAGAGATTACTTGGAACCTGGTACTTCACATATAGTCCAGGCCAATATTGGTAGTAATGGGTTTTGCTTTGATATAACAAATGCTTGTCATGGTTTCTCAGATGGTATGTTTGTTGCTGACTCGTTTATAAAAAGGGGATTTGATTCAATACTATTAGTTACAGCTGAGATTTCTTCAAATATTACAAAGTTAGCTATCAATTCGATTAATCATGACCATAGTAAATTTCAAAGTATGTTTGGTGCACTAACAATTGGCGATGCTGCTGGGGCAATGTTAATCACTTCTTATCCAAGTGAAGTAGGATTGAAGTTCATCCATTTCGAAATGAAATCCGATAGTCAAAGTTACAAGTTATGTCACTATCATTTTCCAGAAAATGAATTTTCAGGTCAGATGATCATGGACAAAATATGTGCGAGAATGCTTATAACTCATAAAAGCTTACTTAGAAAAACTTTAAAGAAATTGGATTGGGAAAAACCAGATTTTCTAATTACACATCAAGTTGGAAAAAGGCCACATCAAAGATTCTCTGAAATGGCAAAAGTTGATCAAAACAGAATGTCAAAAACTTTCCCTAAACTTGGTAATATTGCTTCTGCAACTATGCCGGTAAATTTTTGTAGAACATTAAAAATAAGTAATATAAAATCAATGAATATCTTGTTGATGGGAGCTGGTAGTGGTCTGTCCATATCTCAAATCGCATTGTCGTCACATATGTAGTAACTGGAGGTGCTGAATTGCAACTAACAGTGGTCGCAATACCTTCTCTGATTGCCTTGTTAGCGAAGTGTTATTTTTTATTTTTTGTGGCTAGAAAGCAGAAGAATGATCTCAAGCAGGTATTATTTATTTTGCTTACGACGCTTTTTTTACTGAATTTTGTTGAGTTTTTAACGTTTACAATTATTGGTAAAAACCTTTTAACACTTAAGATCTATTATGTATTAGCAATACTTTCACTCATATTATTTACTGTTTTGGTGTTGCAAGTTACGAAGATAAGTTTAGTTATCTTGAATTTTGTTCATAGCCTCGGCCTTGCAATCGCTGTATTAATTTTTTTTAGCGATTTAATAATTGCCGATGTGGAGATATTACATTCCACGATTACTCGTGTTCCAGGTGATTTTTATTTTTTGTTCCAACTTTTTGCAATTTGTGAGTTGATAAGTTGTATTTATATAATATGTAAAAAAACTTTTACTTTGAGTGAAAGGAACAATGTAATAAGGGCGCGTTCTTCAATAATTTTAATTTCGTTAATGCCGTTGCTCATGTCAGTATTAATTATTATATTTTTGATGGCTTTAGGTTTTAGAGTTAATGCTGTGGTGATTGTTCCGATTGCTACAACTATTTTCTTAGGTGGCTGTATATACGCTTGTTCAAATAGCAGGATTATTGATTTTTCTATTCTGATTCCGGGAACACTATCGTGGCGTAAAAAGAACAAGTTATTATTTTTTCTTTATGCTGGAAATGATCAGATCAACTTACAGGATAAATTGTTGGAGTTAGAAAAATTGTATATTGAAGATGCTCTAAAAAAGAATAAGGGTAAAATTACAAAAGCAGCTAAAACACTTGGTTATACCCCAGGAAAACTTGATTACCGTTTAAAGACTATCCATCAATTAGATGTTAAGTAAATTAATACCAGGCATCTGAAGTCTCAGCTTTCTATATCTTTTTTTAAACTCACATTTTTACTTCATCCCTATAAGATAAGTCTTACTCACCTAATATTTAGTTCAGCTTCATATACATTATGATTGAGTAATTTCACGTTCTTCTAATTTGTGAACAATCATTGGCTTCAATTTCATTTGAGTTGTAGCTCAACATATCCAGGTAGGAATAACTTTGCTAGCTAGAAGTTTTACTTGTGGTATAAAATGTTTGGTAAATTTGTATCCAGGACATCAGAAAACTATAAAATTTGATGCCGTCCATCAGATATAATTCTTACCAACAAGATGATGGAATTAAGTCTAATATTCACAATAAATAACGAAATAGTAATGTTGTAAATTAATTTTAATGAAGGGAATAATTTTCAGATTAGGGATTTAAATGTTTGCATATAGTATTTTTTCACTGGCTGCTCTTATTTTGAAGGTATTCCTTGCCATAAAATTAATAATCGACAAGAGGAATGTAGGAACTGCTTTTATTTGGTTACTTGTTTTTTTATTTGCATTGAGTCTGATTGAGTTTATGGGATTATCTGGAATGCTTCATTCTATTATCGGTTTTAAACTTTTTTATGTTTTCTTGATTTTGGTCTTGGCAATGATTCTAGTCGTGATTAAAGCATTAGCAAAACTTGATACAAAGCTGCCTGATCTAATTTTTGCGTTTGGTGTCATGCAATCAAGCTTGTTATTTATTAGTGATCTTATAATTGCTGGGTTTAAAGAAGGTGGTATCGGATATACCCGTATCCCAGGAGATTACTACTATATTTTTCAGTTATATGCAGTAGTTTGTCTGATTTTATCGATCTATTATATTATCCAAGCTGTTTATGATCGCAAAAAGCTTTCTTACCTAAGAGCAAAGGCCGCAGTACTTTTAATTTCATTATTTCCTTTGTTTCTAGGTACACTAATAGTTCTTCTGTTAATGGCAATTGGGAAAAATGTTAATGCAGCTGTATTGCTCCCAATAACGACCACAATATTCCTGTTCGGATGCTTTTATGCGACTAATAATAATAAAATTCTAGATTATTCTATTTTTATGCCTTTTTCTCCGTCCTGGCGGGCTAAAAGAGATCTGTCATTTTTCCTATACTCTGGGAATGATAAGTCCGAGCTTTGGAAACATCTGCAAGGATTAGAAAAAATATACTTAGAAGAAGCCATGACCGAGAATAAAGGTAAAGGACAATTATCAAATGCAGCTAAGGATTTGGGTATCACTCCCGGGAAGTTGGATTACCGGCTGAAGAAGATTCATCAATTAGACAATAATTGATTAATACCACGCATCCGGGATTTCGGCTTTACGTTTAGCGATGAATTCTAATAATTCTTCGTTTTTGGCTTCATCCATTGGTGGTAATTCATACTCGTCTAGAATTTGATTCCAACGTTCATAGGCACGCTTTGCTGAATCTTTGGAGCCATTTTCTTCCCATTGTTCACAACTTTCGCTGTCAGAGAGTTTGGCATCATAGAAAGCAGTTTGATAATTACCCATAGTATGGCTGCAGCCCAGGAAATGGCCAGCCGGTTCGACTTCAGAGTATGCTGAACGTGCCATGGCATTCTCATCCATCGGTAATCCTGACAGCATAACCTGATAGGCGCCTAGTCTGTCTGCATCTAAAACCAGTTTTTCATAACCGGTCACTAATCCGCCTTCGAGCCAACCGGCAGAATGCAAAACAAAGTTTGCACCACCAAGAGCTGTCGAAAGCATCGAGTCAGCACTTTCTGCTGCTGCCTGAGCATCGGGCAATTTAGATGCTGTTAAGGAGCCCCCACAACGAAGTGGCACACCTAAACGTCGGGCTAGTTGTCCAATTACTAAATTCGACATTACCGGTTCTGGCATGCCAAAGGTTGGGGCACCACTTTTTAAACTCATGGACGACAGGAAGTTTCCTAAAATAAAGGGAGCACCAGGTCGTACTAGTTGTGTAAATGCGCCAACCATCATGGCTTCTGCCAATGCCTGAGCGATGGAAGCAGATGTTGTCACAGGGCCCATTGCTCCACCCAAAATAAATGGAGCAACAATCAAGCCTTGACTTGCTCCACAGTAAACCTGGGCGGCTTCGGTAACCACGCGATCAATTAGCAAGGGCGAGTTGGTATTGACGTTACCCATGATCACGCAGTTGTTCTGCAGAACTTCTTCACCGAATAACACTCGGGCCATGTCTACCGAATCCTGAGCACGAGATTTTTCAGTGATTGCGCCGAGGAAAGGTTTATCGTTATAGCGCATGTGGTTGTAAACCATGTCGAAATGGCGTTTGGAAACTGGTACGTCACAGGGTTCGCAGATGACCAAACCAGTGTGATGAAGGCTGGGCAGACTATAAGCGATTTTGACGAGGTTCTCGTGATCTTTTATGGTTCCATAGCGCCTGCCGCCCTCTAAATCTCTAACAAATGGGGGACCATAGACCGGGGCAAACACTTGTGATGTGCCGCCAATCTCAACACTTTTGTCAGGATTGCGAGCGAGCTGAGTAAATTTTTGCGGAATAGTTTTGCATAACTCACGTGCCATTCCTTTTTCAAGTTTAACTCGGGTTCCATTTACATCAGCGCCTCCAGCTTTCCATATCTCAAGAGCCTTAGGATCATCTCGAAACTCCATGCCTATTTCTTGTATCAACCAATCTGCTTGCTCCTCCAGCTTAACTAACCCTTCCTCGCCCAAAAATTCGTAAAATGGGATTTTTCTTTGAATATAGGCTGGAGCCTTAACAACATCGCGTTGCCTGGCTTCTCTACGGGAACGTGCTGTTCGACTCATATCGCTATTCTCAAAAATCGTGTGTCATTAGATATTTCAATGTTAATTGATAAATATTTATTTGTAATCTAGCTAAAATTTTATAAGTTTGATAGATTTATTCTATGCATAATCTTAAATTATTATTGCCTATCAGCAACTCTTTGTTGGTGTTTACCGTGGCTGCACGAATCGGAAACTTTACCAAGACCGGGCAAGAGTTGGGTATGACTCAAGCTTCAGTGAGTTATTTTATTAAGCAACTAGAACAATATTTAGGTGTTCCACTATTTCATCGGCAACATCGAAAAGTCTTATTAACTGATGAAGGAGAACGCCTTTTCCAGGAGGTTTCCACCGGATTTACTTTTGTTCAACGAGGGATCGAATTTATAAAACAAAGAGCAAGTGAAAATCATGTGACAATTTCCAGTTCAACTGCATTTGCCAGTTATTGGCTGTTACCACGTATGATGGCTTTCAGAAGAACCCACCCAGAGATTGATTTGCGTTTACAAACCAGTGATAAAGACGTGAATTTAATTGATGAATCAATTTCATTAGGTATTCGCCACGGTGAAGGTGATTGGAGCGAATATGATTGTGCGGAGCTGGCGCGTGAACAGATATTTGCTGTGGCTAAAAATGATTATTTCAACACACGTGATCGGCCACAGAAACTCGAGGATTTGATGAAACATCGATTAATTCATCTCGATGAACCATTTCGTCCACGCACGAGTTGGAAAGATTGGTTTGCTGCCAATAGAGTCGATTTCTACGATAAAGGTGAAGGTCTACGCTTAAATGATTATGCTTTGGTCATACAAGCAACTCTGGAAGGTCAAGGAATCGCGTTTGGTTGGCAGCATATTGTTGATCGATTAATTGATGCAGGTCTGTTGATCAAGGTTGTGCCGGACAGTTTCGATACTGGTAAAGCGTTTTATTTAGTTTGGCCTAAGGAAAAAAGTCTCAGTCCAGAAGCAATAAAAGTAAGGGACTGGATTGTCAAACAAATTAGATAGTGTTGTTGTAAAGAATCTTCTAAGAATGACACAGTTCAACTTGGTATGGTGATTGGCTCCTGTGTATTCTCAATAGTGAAACTGTCAAATAGCGTATCAAATGCTAAACGTGCATCTCTTTCATGGAAATAAAGATTAACTTCGGTATAGGTAGTGGTAATGCCTGCCAGGCTGATATTCTGTAACGCGATGTGCTGCATAAACAACATATAAAGCATTCCAGGGATGACCGAATACTCTTCAATAAATTTTATACCTATGCAAGCAACCTTAAGGTTTTGATAAAGAGGTTTTTCTTTAACTATTTTTTTAATTTAGGTTGATCGCTTGAATTAATAAATACGGTAATTTCGTTTACACAATCACACATATGAAAAAAACCTTTTTTGACTGATACATAACTATGTAGTACAGCTAGGTCCCGCAGTGTTTTATCCGTTCTGGCATAAGTAAACTTTGCCAATTTAGAAAACAACGTTAATTTTTCAATACGGTATTGGGTAACATCCAAATTGCTATTGATCAGGCTTTCACGCAGGCGTGACAGATTCATCATGATCGCGTTATCACTGACTTCTTTTTGCAGCCGTGCTTTGATCAAAGGGTTAAGATAACGGGCGAATTGAGCTTGATTGAATAATTGATTTTGAAAGCCGAATTCAAAAAGTGGGTTGCCTTGAATGATTTCTTTTAAAGCATTCGAAATAGTATTCATATTGTTATTCTCTACTTGTGTAGTGTGAAAGCGATTTTTATTCTTAACGCATATAAAAAACAGACCTTAGTATTATTGTTAAGTTCAAAATTACTTGGGACTTGATAATTAAGAAATAAACATAATAACAATGACATTAATTTGCTGCTAATAAATTCACAGATAATTGTAAAAAGGTCAGTCATGTTTCTATCTGATTGTTCTTATCCCTTTTGTAGAAAACCAATATCGAACTAAAAATAAATATTCGAACCCAGGCCAAATCTGGAAGTTTTGCATTTCCCCCCTAAAAATCGTCTTTGTTTCTATGTTAACTACTTTTGAAAAAGATTAAATCAATGGTGATAAGTTGGAGTAAATTCTTGAAATTGAATATACGTCTATAACAATTGAGCTCGAATTTATATTAATTTATCTACTTTTTTTACAAATAAAAAAATATTCAATATCCTCAAGATTCAACATCAGCGAATAATAAAAAAGGAGGATCGCTATCAACACCGCAATTTTTGGTTGGTTTGGAGCATCAATCGAGAGTCTTTCCAAGTATGAACAACAGTTATTCTGTGATGCTGAAAGTAATCATCAATAGTAAAAACGATCCGTTTCCAATTCGCACAGATTTAGAAGATTTCCTCAAGCGTTACTCAGGTGGAAAAATCTCTGAACATCTGTTTGATAAATCAGAGCATGTGCAAAACCCTCATGCTTATCCACATCAGTATAAACAACTTATTTTTAGTTTTCTAAATAAACTGATGGGCTAAATAAATTATCTGAGCATGGTGGTACTGAAAAATTTACTGACAAAGTTAATTCCAATCATTATCACTGTGGCAATGAACTTTAACCTCAGTGTTAGCGCTAATCAATCAAGTATCGTTCCGATTCTTTCTTTGTTGCTATTTGATGAACAGGAAAATGTCATAGTTATTGATATTAAAGCGGTCATTCTAACAACTGTGCCTTGCTTTCTAATGGCAAAGTTAAATGTTGGGGGAAACACGTTAGTGAGCTTGGCGGCATCCCGGTGTCAAATTTAGACGGTTCCCCCAAAACTGTTGCCAATCTTCCATTTGCTACAGCTATTGCAGTAGGGCGTTATCATCAATGTGCGATTTTGTTTGATCGAACGGTTGAATGTTGGGGGAATAATCATTTAGGCCAGCTTGGAGACGGAACAACCGAAGACTCAGAGTTGCCAGTTAAAGCTGTTGGTATTGATGATGCGATAGCCATTGATTCAAAATATTTTCATACCTGTGTCGTAGAATCGGATCGCAGAGCTAAATGCTGGGGTGTTAACAGCTCTGGCCAGTTAGGAGATGGTACAACTGAAAATTCAAATGTGCCTGTAGTTGTTGGAACAAGCGTTGCGGACCGTTTTACAGATATAACCACAGGAAGTTTTCATACTTGCGGTGTTAATGTGAGTGAGGTTACTGCACTAGGCCAAATTTCTTGCTGGGGAGGAAATTTATTTGGTCAGCTAGGCAATAACACTACCAGAATGTCAACCAGACCAATTAAGCTGGGCGGAGTGCTTGTTGACGTGAGAACGGCTTCAGCAGGTTTTTATCACACCTGTGCATCAAGAAGTGGTAATTCTAATCCGGTTTTATGTTGGGGATACAATTTGCAAGGCCAATTGGGTAACGGTACCAATGTCAATAGCCATCGGCCAATTAACGTTCGCAATTTAGATTTAACAACTTTCCAAAGAGTCATAAAGGTTTTTATGGGTGGTTTTCATAGCTGTGCGGTAATAGGAGAGCCATCTTCGCGACTTAGAGATGTCAAATGTTGGGGTGACAACGAATTTGGGCAGTTAGGCAATGACACTTTTGATGACTCAAATTTACCCGTGGATGTTAAAAGTCTAACTCACTCAGCGGCGGCCTCTGCTGGCATAAACCACAACTGTATTTTAGATGACACAAGCAATGTTAAATGCTGGGGACATAATCTTTATCGCCAGCTATTTCCTTCCGAGGATCAGAGTGTACCTGTACCTGTAATTATCGGTGGGTTAGATTTCCCGCCATAATCAAAGCAAAATTAATTCTAAAAATAGTCCCATCACAGGCGGGAACAACTCAACTTAAAGGTATTTACCAAGATCATTAAGAAATGAATTATATCTCTGGGTATTTATCACTAATTCTGTTATTTTTGCGCCATGGATGCTTCTTATCCAATGTACGACTTGCCTCAAATGCAACAGAGTTTGCAGGCTTGGTGGTCGGCTGTCCGAAGCCAATTAATGAAGCAGGGCATTACAGCACCAGAAACTCTTTCACAGCCGCAAGAGGACTTGTTTGAATATTGGTTAAGGCCAGATTTATTGTTGAGTCAAACTTGTGGGTTTCCTCTGGTTTCGCATTTGCAATCACAAGTGAAACTGATTGGAACACCAGTATTTTCAGCGCAGGGTTGTGAAGGTCCAAATTATTGTAGTTTCTATATTGTACAAGCGGATGATCAACGTAATACGATTCAGCAATATCAAGGTGCCCGTTTTACCTACAATGGCACCGATTCACAGTCTGGTTTTAACGCTGTTCGAATGAACTTGCTTGAGCAAGGATTATCTATTTCATTTTTCGGAGAAAATATTTTATCAGGCGGTCATCGTCAAAGTATTCTCAATGTAGGTCAATCAATCGCTGATATTTGTGCAGTAGATTGTGTGACGCATTCTTTGTTGCTGCAACATCAACCAGAAGTACTAGAAAAAACTCGGGTTTTAGCCACTACAAAAAAAACTCCGGGTCTACCATTAATTACCTCCATCCATACTGATGATCAAACGGTAGATGCTTTATTCAAGGGTATCAAAGATGTTTGTGCGGATGAATCGATGAGAAAAGTAAACAGTGATTTGCAACTCAAAGATATTCGAAAGGTAAGCTTGGAATCTTACTATCAGGCTATTTTGCGACCAGAAATTACTTTGGGAAAACTATGAGCAAGAATAAATCAGCCACTGACCCGGTTTTTCAAACTGATCCGCCTAAACTAAATGACGATCAACTCAGTCAACTACTTATAGATTGTTATGGAATCAGCGCAGAGCTGAAACCTTTAGTTAGCGAACGAGATCAAAATGTAAAAGTAAGTAGTGATTCGGGTGATTTCGTTTTGAAAATTTCAAACATTGCAGAAGACTCAAATATTTTGGATTTGCAGAATACTGCTCTGGGCCATCTGAATCGTAGCGGGATGAAAGGATTGGTGCCTGAGGTGATTGAGGGCACAGATGAACAATCAATTCAAACAATAACAAGTGAACAAGGCCAACATCGCGTACGACTGGTCAGTTTTTTACAAGGCGAGTTGTACAGTGAAGTAAATAAGTCGCCTGATCTATTGCTCAGCTTGGGGGAATACTTGGGCAGGTTGTCTAAATCTCTTTCCAGTTTTGGTCATCCGGCAGCACATCGTAGTGAATTTCTTTGGAATCTGGATAATGCGATTCAATGCAAAGCCTATATAGACCACATAGAGAATCAGGATAATCGGCAGTTAATCGCTGAGTTATTTGAACGCTATGAGCAACATGTTTTGCCTAAGCTAAAGAATTTGCGTTGTGCTGTAGTGCATCAAGACGCCAACGACAACAACATTATCGTTAATTCTGAAGAAAAAATAGTGACAGGATTAATCGATTATGGCGACCTATGCTTTGGCAAGCAGATTAATGAGCTTGCAGTTGCTATGGCCTATGTCTTGCAAGGTGAAGATGACTTGTACGCCGCCAGCCAGCAAATTATAAAAGGGTATGTAAAAAAATTTCCTTTGTTAGAAGACGAGCTGGACATCTTGTTTGATCTGATTCGTATGCGCCTAGTAATGAGTGTTTGTATCTCATCGTTTAGAGCAAAGGATTATCAGGATAATGATTACCTGTTGGTATCTCAAAAACCCGCTTTTGATTTGCTTTGGCGCATGCAAGAAATCAATCCAGGTTTTATTACAGCAGTTTTTCGCAAGGCGGCAGGTTATTCGGCAATAAAAGATCATGAGAAGATTGTTGACTGGTTGTCCTCGTCAGAAAATCAACCTGTTAATATGTTTGATATCGATCTGAAGCGATCTCCCCGTCGAGTGCTGCCTTTGAATAACATTGTCGAAAATTCTCGGGCTGAACACTACCAAGATTTACTGACGGATGAAGATAAAGCCAATTCAATTGCATACTTAATCGGCCTTTATGGTGAGGATCGTAATGTTTATACCGCCGATCAATTTGCAAGCGCGATCTCCCCCGAACATCGCACTATGCACTTGGGTTTAGACATATTCATTGACGCAGGTGAAGCACTTTATGCCCCGTTGCCAGGAAGGGTATATGCGTTGGATGATAATGCCGTGCAGCTTGGTTTTGGACCGACTATTATGTTGGAACATGAAGCAGGTGATGGCAGGGTTAAGTTTTATACACTTTATGGTCATTTATCTCATACCGCTTTTGATCTGTTAGAACAAGGTCAGGAAGTTGAGGCTGGGCAACTGATTGGTCATATCGGTAAATTTGAGGTTAATGGCAACTGGGTTCCGCACCTGCATTTTCAGATCATGACAGACATGTTGGGTTTAAGGGCGGGTTTCAACGGTGTTGGGGAAAAGTCGTTATGGCCCGTTTGGTCAGAAATTTGTCCTGACCCAAATTTAATTACACAACTTGCACCTGAATCATTTGAATTATTAGATGATTCAGATTTGCTTGAACGCCGTCAGCGACTGCTTGGCCCATCATTAAGTATTTCGTACCGAAATAAATTAAACATTGTTCGAGGACAGGGCGCTTATTTATTTGATCAAACCGGTCGGCAGTATCTCGACTGTGTGAACAATATTTGCCATGTCGGGCATTGTCATCCCCATGTGGTTGAAGCGCTACAGCAGCAAGCTAAAGTGTTAAACACCAATACCCGTTATTTACACAGAACCATATTGGATTTTGCTGAGCGAATAGCCGTAACGTTGCCTGATCCATTATCCGTGGTTTATTTCGTTAATTCTGGTACTGAAGCAAATGAGTTAGCACTGCGTATAGCCAGAACGGCAACCGGTGTCAAAGACACCATCGTGCTTGATTGGGGCTATCACGGAAATTCAGCGGCTGCCGTCGAAATTAGTCCATACAAATTCAAACGCAAGGGCGGTTTCACCAAACCTGAATTCGTAGAGATCGCAGAATTTCCGGATCCTTATCGTGGGCCACATAAGGGCATGGGCCAAGAATCAGGAATGGCTTATGCACAATCAGTAGCAGAGTGCGTCGAAAACATTAAGCAAAGAACCGGTCACGGGCCTGCAGCATTTATCGCTGAATCCATTTCCGGAGTAGGCGGGCAGGTGGTCTATCCCGACGGTTATTTAACAGCTGCCTATGAGGCCGTCAGAAAAGAAGGAGGGCTTTGTATCGCAGACGAAGTGCAATGTGGGTTCGGTCGTGTGGGTTCAAACTTCTGGGCATTTGAGTTACAAGATGTTGTACCAGACATCGTAGTTTTGGGAAAACCTATCGGCAATGGTCACCCACTGGCAGCAGTAGTGACAACACAAGAATTAGCCAACAAATTTGCCAATGGCATGGAATACTTCAACTCATTCGGCGGAAATCCGGTCTCTACAGCGGTCGGCATGGCGGTAATGGACGTAATCGAAAACGAAGGTTTAATGCAAAATGCATTAAATACTGGAAGTTATTTATTGAATGAATTCAATGAATTAAAACAAAAACATGAAGTAATAGGCGATGTCAGAGGCAAAGGATTCTTCTTAGGACTGGAACTCGTTAAAGACAGACAAACCCTCGAACCCGCAACCGAACTCGCCAGTGATATTGTCAACGACTTAAGAGAAAACGGTGTGCTGTTTTCAACCGATGGCCCTTACGAAAACGTCCTCAAATTCAAACCACCGATGGTTCTTTTCAAAAATGATGCAGATTTTCTTTGCTCTAAATTAGAATGCTCTTTGCAAGTATTTATTGGTCAATTTAATCCTTGAATGAAAATATCTTATTTCAGTGAAACAGCTCTACCATTGAAAAACGTCCGATCATTAAAATATATGACAGGTGTTGAAATTTCGAAGTTATTAAGCAAAAAGATAAATTTCGTTTTGAAATGCAAAGTAATAGGTTTGTCAGCCTGCACTTGAATACGAAATGGTGATTTAGGATAGACGTAAATAGGGTCCTCGATATCGACTTTAGTTGTTCCATAGTCTAGAATTTGCTTTCGCAAAGCTCAATTTTCTTTTCCCGAAATGGGAAGTATTTATTCAAAACTTTCTGATGCAAAAAAATTGACTCACATATGTAATCCCAGCTCCAAAATTCGAAAGATCCTTTGACAAAACTGAAAAATCCCAGAGTTGAAATCTGATCTTGTAACTTAGTATCATTATTCAGTGTTGTTGCAAAAATTATTTTTGAGACTTCATTGTTTTTAGCCAAGATTCTGTTTGCATCATTAACTAGCTCATTGAGAAAGATCTTTTTTTGATTTTTAGTTTTGGGCTGTGACAATCGTAGTTTGCATTGGCAATAAATATTTTTTTCGTAAGAGATGATATCAATTCCATGTTGATTTTGACCTCTTCTTCCATGAAGTGAAAAACTGGTCGTGCTGTAGGTACTATTTAGCAAATCGCAAATCATTCGTTCAAAAATTTCAGGGCTTTTAGGTATAGGAAGCTGAAAAATCATAACAAATGGGTTGTAACTAAATGCTACTAATTTAATGCATTAGAAACTCACTAATGTCGCCGTTTAAAGTAATTGTTATTGAGAATCACTTTAGCAATTTATCATGCAGCAACATCAATAAATTCAATGATAGAGGACGGGTCTGGGACAGGCTCTCCATCTTCTTTTAAGGCTTCGATATGAAGCTCTATCGCTTCCTGGATTAACTGTTTTACTTCTTCTTTGGTATCACCAGCTGCGATACAACCAGGAAGATCTGGAACGTATGCTCCAAATCCATTATTTCCTTTTTCAATTACTACTGCATATTTCATTGTTATCTATTTTAACCCTGCTTGTTTTAAAGCTGAATTTAATGTTCCAGGAGGAATATCAGCACTTGGCTTTCCAGATATAGTGACTTTGCCTTTCTTGGTAGTATGCTTATACTGACGATGACTACCTCTAGTACGAACTAAGTACCATCCATGACTTTCTATCAATTTCGTCAACTCCTTGACCTTCATAGTATGATTTTACTACATCTTGCTAAGTTTTATAGTTGTGCTTCTTGAGCCAATATCGCGAATAACAGTTTCCTCAAGACTACCTCAATATTGTAATTGGTTAGTTTGAGTTGCTTATATTTTTGGTACTCGCAATGATGCGTATGTTCAAGATAGAATGCATAGTATTGAAGCAATGAGTAAAGAAATACAAAATCCAGAATTAAAGCAATTCCTACTAGATTATCCAGACACTTCACATCTGGATGTATTGATTATTGATTTATGTGGGAATGCTATTGGTAAACGCTTGCCACGGCAAAATATGGAATCGTTTTTCAAACAGGGAACGCCTGTTTGTGGGGCCATGCAATTGGTTGATGTGTTAGGTAATACTGCCGATCCGATGGGTTATGGATTTTCTGATGGTGATCCTGATGCCTTTGCAGTTCCAATTGCGAATACTTTGGTGCCTGTACCTTGGGGCGCTTCTAATCGAAGCCAAGTATTGTGCGAATTTGTAGATTACAAAACTAGAAAACCACTGTGGTATGAACCTAGACAGATCTTAAAAGAGGTCATTGAAAAATTTTTTGAACTAAAACTTAAACCAGTGTTGGCCGTTGAGCTTGAATTTTATTTGATTGATCCAAAACTTGATGATGAAGGTAACCCTGTTGCGGCAAGATCGCCGTTCAATGATCGGCCTGAAACTCAGGGAAAAGTATTGTCACTGGACAAGCTTGATGAGTTTCAATCTGTTTTGTCGGCAATTGAGCAAGCTTGTGAGCTACAGAATATCCCAACGACGACCATGATTAGTGAGTACGGTGCCGGACAGTTTGAAGTTAATTTACAACACCAACATGATCCTCTAATCGCAGCAGATCATGCTGCATTGTTAAGGCGTTGTATTCGGGCGGTGGCCAGGGAGCAGGGTTATGATGCGACATTCATGTCTAAGCCGTTTGCGGATCAGTCTGGTAGTGGTTTACATATTCATTTAAGTCTTCAGGACGAGCAGGGTAATAATGTATTCGACGCTGATCGTGATAGTTCAAGTAAAACACTTGCTCATGCTGTAGCGGGCCTGCAAGCGACTATGCCTGAAGCGATGGCGTTATTTGCCCCAAATTTGAATGTTTACCGGCGTTTTAAACCTGATGAATTTGTACCGGTTACCAAAGACTGGGGTGACAATAATCGTTCGGTTGCGTTTCGAATTCCTCCCAGTGATGAAAAGAATCGGCGCATTGAGCATCGTGTTTCCGGCGCAGAGGCTAATCCATATCTAGTAATCGCTGCGGTATTGGCGGGTGTGCATCACGGTATTAAAAATGAACTCGATGCAGGAGAGAAGCATTCAGGAAATGCCGGTAGCGAAGTCGATTCAGAATTACCTTTAACTCTATGGCAATCTCTACAAGCACTTAGAGACGCTGAACTTTTGGCTGATTATTTTGGTTCGGATTACCTGAATATCTACGCTGATGTTAAACAGGCAGAGTTTGATGCTTTCACGGAATCAATCTTTAGCCGTGAATATGAATGGTATTTATAAACTTAAGCTATTCTTACTTTTAAACTCTCTATAATTTCCTCTGAAATCCCATTAGCGTCAAAACGCTTTTTAACGCCTTCAGCGATGACCCATCGGGTTTCATCAATGTCATCTGAATTTATCCAGAAGCGGGCGATGTATTTAACGCCATCCTCTTCCAATTCTTGAATATGAACATTCTTGGGCTTGTCCTTAATAACAATCGGGTTGCTTTCAACTTCGTCCCGAATTAGGGCAAGCACGGTGTCAGAAGCTGCATTAAAGGGTGCTGTAAAAAACAAGTCCATTCTCACTAACGGTTGTGACGTAATGTTATGAATAATGTCCTTCCAGATTTTATTATTCGGAATTGTCAGGTGGTGATTGGCTGAAGTAAAAATTGTAGTGCTGACTAAATTCATTTTGTTAACTTTTCCTTCCAGGCCGGAAATTCGGATTTTGTCACCTACATCGTATGGGCGGTAAATCAATATCATCAATCCTGAGGCAAAATTAGACAAGGTTTCCTGAAACGCAAAACCAATGATAAAACCCATGATACCAAGGCCAGCAAGAATAGGTCCAATTTGAATACCTAGATTTGAAAGAGCGATCAAAAAGCCGATTAGCATGATTAGTTTTGAAGACACGCCGATTAAGAAATTCTTAGCTAACTCAGACATATTAGGATTTGTGCGTTTGAACAAACCTCGAACCATCCGTTTTACAATAGCCGCAATGAACCAGGCGATTAACAATATACTAATGAAAGTTATTGTTTTGCCAAGAATCGTTGGGGCTTGTTGGCTGAACCATTTTTTAGTTTTGAGCCACCATTCGGTGAAAAGGTGAGATGCGACTTTGCGGTCGAAAATATCAGTGCTGATAATATTTTGTGATTGAATGATAGTTTTCTTATATAACGATGAATCCACGTTCATGTCAGTCAACAGGCCAACCATGTTTTGCAATCGGCGAGCATAATTTTGAATATCTACATTCTTTAAAGCGATATCGGTAATGATTTTTTTGCCTGTTTCGGATTCATTTCTGATCACAGAAATCTGTTTATCAAGCTTGATGAGTTTGTCTCTGGTATCGCCAATCATGCCGGACAGCATGTCGGCCTGTTTTTGAACCAGTAGTTTTCCCAGGCTCAAGTCATCAGTGGCATTTTCACCAAATAAGTCCAACCTCAAGGCATTTTTCACCAGCGCGGTATAAAGCTGTTCCTGATTTAAACGCTCCAGATACAACCGCCATTTAATGTCGGCGAGCCTGTCTTTACTGATTGCCTGATTGGTGGTGAAGATTTTCTTTTTGGCATCAATGATTCGTTGTTCAAGACCAGCGACAGTTTGGCTATTCTGATCGATTTCCTGTTTGAGAACAGTAGATTCATCCGCTAATAGCGAGATGATGAATTGCTGATGCTCAGTTTTGATGCTGATATTTTCAGGTTGCAATAAGTCATCAGAAAATTGCCAGAGAAGATTACGGTATGCCTCTTCATTAACAGCAAGTTGCTTTTTTAACGCTCTGGCCTCATAACCGATTTTGTCCTTCTTTTCAGCGTTAATCTGACCAATCAGTGTTTTATAATCGGAAATTTCTTCGATCGTTTTTAACGCTCTTTCTGAAAAGGGTAATTCCTGTGAATAACTCGAAAGACTTGTTAGCGAGAAAAAAGAAAGGGTTAATAAGATAAGAGCGGCTTTAATTTTTTGCATTTATCCAAAATAGTTTTGCTTGTTCAGGTCGAAAGTGATTGTAACAAGCAAAATACGTCAAATGAAACTCTTCGCCATAAACCACAAGGAATTTAAGCCACGCTAGCGATTAAAAGTCAGGCTAACGCTTTCAGGAATGGTGATAAAAATAATACCGACCAGGAGAAATGTAAAGGCAACGACCTTGCTGGGAACTTTAACCAATTGTTGTTTAATTATAAAAATGGCAGCATCTGGTCTTTTATTTACAGATAAAAACGGAAACAACAATAGACTGAACAGCATGATGAACAAGGGGGTAGTTGTTTCAATAGCGGCGACGTAAGAGATTGACGGACTGATATTTATTGCTCTTTGTGCGAAAACGACTGCTAACAATCCAAGAAATTGTGAAAACATAAATAGAGGTCCGAATCGCTTCGCGCTGGAAATTACACCCTTACATTCTGTTCCTAACCACAATAAAAGTGCCGCAGCAATATTACCACCCATGAAATAAATCAATCCGGTTCGAAACGAAACATGCTGATAGATTTCATCTTGAATCACCATTGCGATGGATAGCAAAATAATTGCACCAACCATTGGTAATAAACTTTTAACAAAGGATTTGCGCCGGATACTGGCTACTGTGAGAATAGTCACACCAATTAAAGCAATACAGATGCCAAGATATTGATTGAATATCAATTCTTCATTGAGAAAGAAAAAGGCCAGAACTGGCACCAAAAATACACTAAAGCCAAGAAAAACTTCCAGGTTCGAAGAGTCATTTAGCTTAAATAATGCCCGGAAATAAAAATAAACATGAAATAAATAAACGGCTCCGTTAGCTAGAGCGACAATTAAAATAGGCAAATTGGGTTTGTCGAGTGAACCTGGTTGAAACAATAGGATTAACAATACGAAGCCTGAAAATAAACCGGTTAAGACGGTGGCATGCACTGGATTTCGGTAAACAGATTTACCAACGAAGAACACATCTAATATTGCATCCAGGGCATAAAGAATTGGGACGGCTAGAGCTACCCAGATCCAGCCATCCCATAGCATACTCATTTGTTTAACCCTGTAATTATAGTTTTTTGGTCGTTCATCATTCTCCACCATATTTATATTTATAATGTCACGTCCATCCTCGATCCCGAACGCCCCTTATAAATCTTTGTTTTTGTTCTATCTATTAAATTCAAATTAGCGTCTAATATCTACGTAAATAATTCACAGTTTATAATTAGTGCTGATAACAAAATGCACACAATGTGAGATAAAATTCAACTATGAAAGTGTATGCATGGAGCGCATCAGAAAATGAAGTACTTATACAAACAAGAGGGATTTCGTTTGAACACGGTGAACTCAAAGCGCTCAAAAAACGTTGCTTAATCCATTAAACAGCATCAAGTCATCGCCGACGCTACATTTAGAAAAGATGCGAGAATTAATATACGTTTATCTTCTAAAGATCTAAGAGTGTTGAAGGGGCGCGCTAAAAGAAGGTATACCTTATCAAACGCTTGCTGCCAGTGTTCTGTACAAATATGCAGACGGGCAATTTATTGAAAAGTAGCACTAAAAAGTAATATAAATTCTTCTTCATAATCTTAAAACTTATTCTTTAGAAAGACTTGACCATTTAGCTCTCAAGCCTTACGATACACGGCCTTCGGGGCTATAGCTCAGCTGGGAGAGCGCTACAATGGCATTGTAGAGGTCGGCGGTTCGATCCCGCCTAGCTCCACCAGATAACAGCTCCGGTATTTGGTTAGAATGCTAATGTGCCGGAACTAAGGCCGATTTTTATTGTTAATGTATAAAGTGTCGGCACAAGGCTGGTATTGCTTTATTAGCTAAGGAGCCAGCACCGGCATTGAGCTATTAGATAATGTGCCAGCACAAGCACCGGCATTGAGTTATTAGATAATGTGCCGGTACTAAGTCCAGGGTCCCCATCGTCTAGAGGCCTAGGACACCGCCCTTTCACGGCGGCAACCGGGGTTCGAATCCCCGTGGGGACGCCATAACTAAGCCAGTTCGTATTAAAGACATTGTTTACAGTTTGTATCACGTATATTTCAATCCTTGAAAACATGTCAGTAGCCATTTTGGATGAGCAAGGAGTTGCAAATTAAAACCCAAGTAGACATCGTTTACAGCTTGGTTAGAAAAGGATTCAAGCCCGGCTCAACTCTACTGACATCCACACCAAAGCCCCGAGATCATGGCTAATTAATTTTGTTACATTCTGTATTAATTCTTGGTGGTGCGCGTTCTGGCAAGAGTAACTTTGCTGAATCATTGGCCATTAACTATCCTGAGGTTACATATATTGCTACTGGAGTGGCTGTTGATGGTGAGATGCAAACTCGTATTGAGAAACACCAACAAGATCGACCTCAACATTGGCAAACTATAGAATCACCCATTCATTTAGCTAATTCACTTAATCAAATTGAATTAGATTCGACTTGTGTTTTGATAGATTGTATGAGTTTTTGGGTAAACAATTGTCTATATAATTCAGAACAAACCTGGATTGAGCAAAGAGAAGATTATTTAAAAATGCTAGCTAAGATTTCCAATCCAATCATCATGGTATCTAATGAAATTAGCCTGGGGATTACTCCCAGGGGTGCTGAAACAAGGCAATTTGTAGACGAACTTGGTCGCTTACATCAACGGCTTGCCGAGCATGTGGAGACTGTTGTGTTTATGGTTGCCGGTATACCGCAGATTATCAAAGGTGAATTGCCTAAATAGCTGTTTTATCATTAGTTTTAGAGCCATTAAAAAGCATCTGAATTATTGCAAATAAACAATAATTTCGTTACTCTACACACACATTTGGTTCGTAAGATTAATAGGGAATACGGTGTAATTCCGTGACTGTCCCCGCAACTGTAACCGATTGTGTGACTTTGAAATACCACTGGGAAACCGGGAAGGTTAAGTCGTACTAAAATCGTAAGTCAGGAGACCTGCCAAATGCCTCGCCGCTCAGGTTTGTACGGAGTGATATAAAACCAGGGACATCTGCCTCGATGGCGGTGCGGAAAGTGCCACACCATTGTGTCAAACACATTACGTGGGTTAGTTTTTTTGACATTGGGAGATGTAAATAATGCGTAAATCCATCCTGTTTTCAACTTTATTACTTTTAATTCCTGCTGTGCAGGCACAAGAACCCGAGCCAATTGAGATTGTTATCACCGGTGGATTGGTTCCGGTTAGTCGCGACAATGTTGGTACCAGTGTTACAGTTATCGACAGCGAAGAAATCGAGCAAAAAGGTTATGAGTTTGTTGCTGATATTTTGCAAGACGTTCCAGGTTTAAATCTGGCCCGAAACGGTGGCCCTGGAACTTTAAGCGAGATTCGCTTGCGCGGTGCTGAGGCCGACCAAACTTTGATATTAATTGACGGAATTGAAGCCAATGATCCGTCACAAAGCTCAGGCTTTGATTTCGCTCATCTATTGGCTGAGAGTGTAGAACGTATTGAAGTATTGCGTGGTGCCCAAAGTGCACTTTGGGGCAGTGATGCGATTGGCGGTGTCGTTAATATCATTACTAAATCTGGAAGTGGCCTAGATAATCCAGAATATTCAGTAAGCGCTGAGTACGGTAGCTTTAGTACTAAAAATGGGGCAGTCGGAACGCGTGGTGATACGGGGGTAGTCGACTATGCATTGTCTGTTCAGCGTTATGACACAGACGGTATTTCCTCAGCAGATGACACCGTATTTAATTACACATTGCCTGATGGAAGCACGTTGACGACAGGTGGGAATAGTGAGGATGATGCTTACGAAAATACCACAGCTCATTTTAAATTTGGTTTTAATCCCATTGCAAATCTACGCTTTGATGGTGTTGTGAGATACACAGATTTTGAAAGTGATTTTGATAATTTCACCACTATTCCAGTTGATGGTATAGAAGATCGTTCTGACGGTGATCAACAGTATTACCTGTTACAAGGGAGTTATGCTCAGTTGGGTGGGGCATTGAATCATACGCTTAAGTATTTTAAAAATCAGAGTGACATAGATTTCTTTAGTTCCTTTGGTAAAACTGATTCAAAAGGTGAACGTAATCATTATGGCTATCAGCTTGATTATGGCTGGAATAGCGGATCATCCGAACAAGGTGTTTCTTTTGTCCTGGAAACCGAAGAGGATAAACTCAATTCAACGTTTAGTGGCAATCGTGAAATCGACAATGACAGTGTGGTTGGTGAATATCGCTTTAATAACTCTGATTTTGCTGCTGCGGCCAATGTTCGTTATGATGATAATGATTTATTTGATAGCAAAACAACCTGGCGTTTAGCTGGTTCATGGAAGTTTTCACCAAACATGCGATTACATACAAGCTATGGTACAGGTATTAAAAACCCTACTTTAGTTGAGTTATTTGGGTTTACACCAGACTTTACTGGTAATGAAAACCTAAGCCCTGAAGAAAGTCACGGTGGCGATATCGGTGTTGAATATATCAGCGATGACGGACGTCAATTTTTTGACATTACGTATTTCCATCGTGATATAGAAGACCTCATTACAGGTAGTGGCGATACAGCAATCAATATTGATGGAGAAAGTTCTAGTAAAGGTGTGGAAGTGACTTACCAAAGTGATCTAACCGATAATTTTGGTTTTAATGCCTCTTATACCTACAATGATACTGAGGACGACCAGGGCAATCAGTTAGTCAGACGTCCTGAGCATCAATTCTCAGCAGGTCTTGATTATTCAATGCTTGCTAATGCACTGAAGGTTGGTGCTAATCTTCGCCATGTCAAAGATCGCGTTGATACCGCATTTAATGAGGATTTCAGCACCAGTATGGTTGAGCTAGATGATTATACGGTTATCGATATAGCTGCTCGATATCGTATTAATGAGTTGATATCTGTCAAAGCTCGAGTCGACAATGTATTCGATGAGGAATATCAGGAAGTGCTAGGTTATAACACACCTGAGCGCGCTTACTTTATTGGTTTAAGTGGTGAATTTTAAATCTCTTATTTGATTAAAATTATTAGACTACTATTTGTCTTGTTTTCAAGTTTTGTTGTAGCACAAGACAAACCCACAGTAGCCTCAATGAATCTATGTACGGATCGGCTGGTTTTAGCACTAGCCGATCCAGAACAAATCCGCTCTCTGAGTTATGTTGCTGTCGATCCGCATTCCATGATCAAGACAGCTGCAGCAGATATTCCTCTGAATCATGGCCGACTTGAGGAAATGCTGGCTCTTGATGTGGATTATATTTTTGCCAGTGAATTTGATGATTCCAGAGTTATTAATCGTCTCAGACAATACGGCAAAGATGTAAAGCAGTTATCCGCTGCCAGAACCATTGACGATGCAAAATCTAATATACAAACCGTTGCCAAGCTTATTGGACAAGAAAAAAGGGGGACAAGCCTTGTAGAGCAACTGGCTGGTATTACCAAAGCGACCGTGTTGCGTCCTCTCAACAGGACAATTATTTTAGGCGCTAATAATTACATTAGCGGTGAAAATTCTCTAGGCAGTCATTTGATTGAATTATTAGGTTTTAAGAATATCGCATCAGAAGCACGTGTTAGTGATTATGGTCAGATATCGATAGAGCAAGCGATAGATTTAGAGCCAGAAGCCATTATTCTAAATAAGTATTCTAATGATTATTCACGGGCACAAGCTGTGCTAGATCACCCGGTACTCAAACATTTAAGTGCGCAAGTTAAAATTTATTATGTGCCTACACGAGAGTGGATTTGCGGTGACACAGCATTGGTACAGGCGGCCAAAAGATTAATGTAATAATGAAAAGCTTACGCCAAAGTACATTAATTTCCGCTTTAATAATCGTACTGGCCATTGTTTTTTTTGTGTCGCTATGGATAGGGCCAATAGATTTGGAATTAGCTCAGATATTTTCTAATGATAAGACAGCGACACCTCATTCATTGATTTTTTGGGAAATAAGATTACCAAGATCCTTGCTTGCTGTTTTAGCTGGGGCAACACTGGGTTTGGCTGGTGCCGTGATGCAAGGGTATATGCGCAATCCTTTGGCAAGTCCTGGCTTGCTAGGCAATGCCAGTGGTGCGGCACTGTTTTCAGTTATCTTGTTATATTTCGGTGTTCGTTCAGCTTATATGCTGCCATTAGCTGGAATGTTAGGTTCTTTTACAGCCCTGATATTGGTGTTATTGATGGCGGGTAGTAATGCCAGCATTACAGTCCTGATTTTAGCCGGTGTGGCGATAAATACAGTTTGTGCTTCGGCTATGGCTTTGTTACTTAATCTTGCTCCAAGCCCTTGGGCGGTGCGTGATTTGTATTTATGGATGCAGGGTTCGTTGTCTAATGCTTCACTTACTGATCTATTGATTATGATTGTTCCCTTGATCTTAGGTTGGTATTTATTGCTAAAAAATAGCCAGGCTTTGGATGTGCTGACTTTTGGCGAAGAAACCGCAAACTCACTGGGAGTGAATATTCAGAAACTACGGATTTATATTGTGATGGGTTTGTCATTGGCCATTGGAGCAGTTATCCCGGTTACCGGGATTATTGGTTTCATTGGTCTTGTTGTACCCCATATTCTTAGACCATTCACCGGCTATCTTCCCTCCAGACTCCTTGTGCCAAGCGCATTGTTGGGAGCAATATTACTAGTCCTTGCAGATATTTTTGTCAGGGTGATTTCCACTGGTCAGGAATTGAGAATTGGAATTTTGACTTCCATTATCGGTGGTCCATTTTTTATTGCTTTAATCATTAAACACCGCAAAGAGTTATTTTAATGATTGAAGCTAAATCTATAACTTGTTCTGTCCCCGTTTTAGACGATGTGAATGTCAATCTTGAGGCGGGAAAACTAATAGGTATTATCGGACCCAATGGCGCTGGGAAAACCACTTTATTAAAGATTTTGGCAGGTCTGTTAAAGCCAGAATCCGGTCAACTTATTATAGATGGAAAGTCATTTGATTCATTCAAGTCAACAGAACGTGCGAGGCGAATTGCTTACTTGGAGCAATATTCATTTGTACATTGGCCTTTGAGTGTAGAGCAATTGGTAAGGTTGGGGCGCTTTCCTCACAGAGATAGTGCAGACAATTCACCTGAAAATGATGAGGAAGTAGTTAGACAGGTAATGCAGCAGGTTGGTATTCAAGACTTAGCTACAAGAACTTTCAATTCATTGTCAGGTGGTGAACGGGCCAGGGTGCTGCTTGCACGTGCTCTAATTGTACAGGCTGATCATCTGCTAGTTGATGAACCCATCGCTTCTCTGGATTTGAAATACCAATTTGAAATTATGGAGTTATTACGTAACCAAGCCAGCGACGGCACGTGTGTTGGAGTGATCCTTCATGATTTAAACTTGGCAGCAAAATACTGTGATTTCATATATTTAATGTGTAAAGGCAAAGTTATTTATAACGGTAGGCCCGAACAGGTGCTGACACAGGAAAATATAAAGTCGATTTTCGATATTAATGCCAGAGTGGTTCAACAGGCCTGTGGAATTGAAATTTATCCATTAGCCTAGCACTCTGTCCACTATCTTCAGATTAGTATGTTATGCATAAAACTCTTACTCTGAACAATTATTAAGTTGGTAGTCTGTGATGGCAATGGGTTCATATTACTGATGAATCGTATAGAGAAAGAGCGGTTTAATTGGCCGCATCATTTGCTGATAGGTATGATGTTCAACTCAATGCTCAGCAGGCCCAATGGCTGAAGACGGATATGAGTTAACTCTGGTTCAGGGGCATACTATCCCACCTTACTACAGCTGCTCCAGCCTTTAAACCGTCGCTGAAAAGCGGATTAAATATCGATCAACCCCTTTATTTGTAGGTCTTTCAGAGGGTTGATATGATAATATTCAAACCGTGAATCTCGGCACAGGGTCATTGCCAACTGAACAAATAGAAACATTGTTGCCGTATAAACTTGAAGTTGAATTAGAACAAGCGGCTTAAAATGAATCGGGCATCATGGTTAAAACAAGCATTTGAAATATCCCGTGCTGACAAACAAAACATATTGTCCATGGAGGGAATTCGGGGCTTTGCAGTATTCCTTGTATTTTTAGTCCATTTCGCATCATTGGTTGAGCCTTGGATCAGTGATGCCTCTGTGACAAAGATGATCTTAAATCAGTTCGCAAATGTTGGGAAAATTGGTGTTGACTTATTCTTCGTATTGAGTGGCTATTTGATTTATGGAATTCTGATAAGGAAGTCACAGAATTATCATTTTTATATTAAAAGACGAATTCAGCGTATTTATCCGACCTTTACGGCTGTATTTGCTATTTATCTACTGTTATCGTTTATTTTTCCCGCTGAATCGAAAATTCCAGATGGCTTAGATGGGCTAATTTATATTTTACAGAATTATTTGTTGCTGCCTGGATTATTTGACATCAAGGCGATAATTACAGTGGCATGGACATTGAGTTATGAGTTTTTTATTATCTTCTTATTCCTGTAGCCATAGGTTTGTTTAAATTGAGATCATGGAAATGGGAGATGCGTTTTGCCCTGTTTTCTTGCATCTCTTTAGTGTTTTTTATCTATTTTTCAATTTATGGCAGTCACATTCGTTTATTAATGTTTCTCTCAGGCATCTTAGTCTTTGAATTTACAGAAAATAAAAAAATGTACAAAATGCCGCCAATTGGACTTGCTGCATTATGTATAGCAATTATCTTAGTCATACTATTAAACGTTTTTGAAGCGCATAACTTCTGGCGATATGTCTTGCTATATGTGCTATTTTTTGTATTTTGTACAGACTGCTTTTTATCTGATGGGTTGACCAAAAAATTGTTTGAATTCAAACCGATCAGGTGGTTAGGAAACATGAGTTATTCTTATTATCTTATCCATGGTCTAACATTAAAATTTATATTCTTAATGTTGTCTATCATATGTCCACCCGCCAATGCTGATGATTGGCTGTTTTGGGTAGCACTGCCATTGACATTTGCAGTTACTTTAATCTCATCAACATTTTTATTTATCTATATTGAAAAACCTTTTTCTTTAACGATTCCCCAAAAAAGCACTAAATCTATTTGAGTGCCTTAACCGGATCGAGAATTGTGCCTAGTCGTTGGTAAACCATTAGTGGTGCATATCACTACTCACAAAAGAAACAATACGACTTGAAGCAAAGGAATCACTCCAAAGTAAAGTTCTGGTGACATTGAAAGGGGTGTCAAAACTATCAATAGTAAAAATTACTGATGTTTCAAGGACAAATCTATTACACTTTATAAAAGTAGACAGTTAAATACAGATATTAAGGGGCGGTTACGAAGATGAAAATCCTTATGTTGTTAGCCGGTATACTAATGTCGGGGTTTTTCAATATTGTTCTCGCTGATACAAATGATAGAGCCATCATTGCATCTGCTCTTTTTAAAATAAAAATAGAAAATATCAGAAAGGCAAATATTGGTGCTAATTTTGATTACAACATTTGGAAAGCTACTCCTAACAATACCGGAATGTGTGATGGGTACATTAATGGTCATTCTGGTTTAGATATCCAAACTAAAGATGTTGCTGGAGCAGCAACTGCAAATAGGAAATTTTATGCTGTATCGAAAGGCAAAGTAATTTCCGCAGGAATTGATAGTAACAAGACTATCGCTATTTACGATTCCGACAAGAATATAACTGTTTTGTATTTACATGCTAGAAAAGTTGCTGTTTCTGTGAATGATGAAGTGACTGTCGGGGATTATCTTGGGATTCAAGGAGATACTGGAGTGCCAGGAGCAGAGCATGTCCATCTCGAAGTTAGAAACGGTAGCAAGGCTAGTCCTGCTTGCGGTGCATTAACAACACTAAATCCAGAAACTAAGATATTAGAATATTTAAATTCTAATAATTCAAGCATTATCCCCATGCTCGCCATGACATTGTTGGATGAAGATATTACAGTTGATGAAATAAGCGTCGGTAGATGCGCAAGATTATCTAACGGTACTGTCAAATGTTGGGGTAAAAATAATTTCGGTCAGTTAGGAAATGGAACTAATAATGATTCCAGTTCAGCCGTTAAAGTCTTGGGAATAAACAATGCTACAGATTTATCAACATATAATAATCATGGGTGCGCGATTGTTAATAATGGACAAGTAAAGTGCTGGGGCTACAATAGATACGGTCAACTGGGAAATGGTAATAACACCTCATCCAATATCCCCGTTAATGTAGTTGGTATAGACAACGCGATTCAAATTGATGCTGGCGGCAATCATACGTGCGTTGTATTAAGAAATGGAGAGATAAAATGTTGGGGTATAAATAGCTCTGGTCAACTCGGGATTGGAAACAACACATCTTCAAATACACCCAAGATCGTGTCCAATATTACAACTGCTACTGAGGTTAGTGCATCTGGTGGACATACCTGTGCGATAGTGGGTACTGCTGTCCAATGCTGGGGTAACAATGGTAGCGGTAGGTTAGGTAATGGAACAAGCACGCATTCGAATATACCTGTTTTGGTGACGGGATTAACTGGAGCTAAGTCCATAAGCACAGGAACGGCGCATAGCTGTGCTTCTCTTACGAACGGAACTATAAATTGCTGGGGAAATAATAATAGTCGACAACTTGGTAATAATACTTTTGTAAGTTCCAGTACACCGGTTCCCGTTATCGGTCTATCAACGGCTAAATCAGTCGCATCTGGTAATCCTCATACTTGTGCGTTGCTAAACTCAGGTATTGTTAAATGCTGGGGTGCAAATGGTGATGGGTAATTAGGAAATGGTTCTACTGTCAATAATTTTGGTATTCCCCAAAATGTCCAAGGTATTTCTAACGCAACAGCAATAAGCCTAGTGGGCCACAACAGTTGTGCAAGATTAAATACAGGGGAAGCTAGATGCTGGGGCGATAACAGCAGAGGTCAGCTTGGTGATGGATCAACTAATGATTCCAATGTGCCTGTTAAAGTTAAATTGGATTGAAGATAATTACCCTGTTTCCTTAGCATATATTTTTACATCAGTGTGGGTAATGTCCTGTAAGGAAAAAAATATATTCTCCCCACTTCAAATATGAGTAAAGTTAGCAGACCAGGATCTCCCGGACCCGCGCCAACTAATCAGACTTCAGCTTTTTTGATTTTTTCAGTGCCCACAATCTACTGATCATAAGTTTGAATTTAGCGTTACCGATGACAGTTTTGGTGCTCTAGCACCAGTAGATTTTTGATTGTTACTGGCTGTGTTTGCCGTAATAAAGCCCAACAACATGCTCTGCTTCAGCAAAGAAAAGCCAGCGCGAAATAAAGGTGCCACCGAGATGCAATAAAACGGCGAGAGTAATGGTGAACAAGTTAGTTGGGAATAACAATAATATGGCCGCTGGCACAACACACATTAACACAAATGATATTTTACGTAGTTTTTGTGCGTGTTTGCGCCCCACTTGGTAGACCATTTCTTTTAGAAGATAATTGGCACCTGTGTGAGGTGGTTCAAACAATCTGACTTTGCCAATATGGCCAAGTTGGGTAGCTGTTTCTATTGTCGAGCCGCGTTCAACAAAACGAGTATCACCGTTAGTCCACACAATAATTTGGGTAATACCAGCCAAAAGTAGTAATGCAAAGCTTATTAGAGATTGTCCAGATAAGATTGCACCACCTGACAATGACAACAATAGGAATAATGCACAAGTGGTCCAGTGATTCCAACGTGGAACGGATTTCATTTGAGCATATATCATTGAGGTAGCAAAAACGGTAATCAAGCATAAGAGTGAACCGATGAAACCCAAAAGAGCTATTCGATGTTCAAAAAATATCACACATAATGCGTATAACCCGATAAATATTAAGGCTAACACGGCAAGCCAGCCCTCGCGGCTTAACCAACTAGTGCGCCACTGTGTAAAAGCCCGCCAGGCGCGTTGTGGATTGCCCAGGTGAAAAGTTGAAGCTACCAAGCCAATGACTGAGCAGGCAAAACCAACTAGATAGATTCCAAAAGCATCCCAACCTTCTAAATCGGGAATGCCTAAGCCTAGCCAGAATAGCAGTCCAAAACCTAAGCCGGACAATACAGTAAAAATAATGATCGACGGAGCGGGGTGCATCAGAGTTGCTCCAGTGTTTTATCTAACCAGGCAAGGAAACCTTTGGGTTCTTTAGCAACAGGTTGCATATTATTGCTAGTCGAATCGACTTCAGTCCAGGTATCTTTAGCTCTGGGTGGTAAATATTGATTGACAGGATTGGTATTTTGTTCCGGCATTAAGTTTAAACTGCCGCGTTCAGCAATGAGTTGACTAACGTTACTTTGCGGGTCGCTAAAATCTCCAAAATGTCTTGCACCTGCCGGACACGTTCGTACACAAGCTGGAACTCGATCTTCTTGAGGTAGATTTTCATTGTAAATTCGATCGACACATAAGGTGCACTTTTTCATTACACCGGCCGTTTCGTCCATCTCTCGGGCACCATAAGGACAGGCCCATGCACATAATCCACAACCAATACAATGATCTTCGTTAACTAATACGATGCCATCTTCCACACGTTTGTAACTTGCACCGGTTGGACAGACAGTGACACAGGGTGCATCATCACAATGTAAACAGGATTTAGGGAAATGGATGGTCTGGGCACAACCTTGTTCAGGCTGCACTTCGTAACTATGGATTCGATTAAGAAAAGTTCCGACTGGATCGCTGCCATAAGCACCTGTGTCCGACAAGGGCGCGCCATAGTTTTCCGTGTTCCAGCCCTTACAAGCAGTGACACAGGCATGGCAGCCGACGCAAGTATCAAGATCGATGACCAGACCTAGTTTTCGTTGGGTTTGTTTTGGTAGATCAGTCATAGTGTTACGATCCGACTTGCCAACTCAAATCTTTTGGGCCTCTGCCAACAGGCGATTTAATGGGCGCAAAACCAGGCTGGGTTTGTAATAAAGCGTCTACTTTCTCGATTTTTACGCGCAAGTCAAACCAGGCGGCTTGTCCTGTGATCGGATCGGAGTTAGACCAGCGCAAACCATCGCCTTCACCTGGGAGTAATTCGTGAATTAAATGGTTAAGTAAGAAACCTTTTGTGGCCTCTGGAGCATTCTCATCTAAAGCCCAAGCGCCTTTACGTTTGCCGATTGCATTCCAGGTCCAGACAGTATTCTCGTTTAACGCGGCCATATGCGCTACGGGCACGGTGATTTCACCATGTATAGAACTGACCTTAGCCCAATCTCCATCTTCAAAATCATGCTCATTCCAAATTTTAGTTGGTACATACAAAGGATTGCGCCCATGAATCTGTCTCAACCAGGCATTTTGAGTGCCCCAGCTATGGTACATCGCCATTGGTCTTTGGGTAAGCGCATGAATAGGGTATTCGTCCTCATCAATTTGCGTTTGTTCAAATGGCTTGTACCAAATAGGCAAAGGGTCGTGAGTCTGTTTGATTCGCTCCCTTAAGTGATCAGGCGGTTGTCGCTCGCCGAAACCTTCCGCAGCAAGTTGAAATTTGCGTAGGGTTTCACAATAAAGATCAAAAATGTAAGGCTGCGGAGTATCATAAATACCGATGCCGACTGCCCAGTCCTGATAGGCTTTGTTCCAAGGTTTGTAAAAAGCAGCTTCATCAGGAACGTGGTTAATAAAAAACCCACCATTGTCGATATATTGTTGTAACTGATTAGGATTTACCTCGCCTCGGCCAATATCTTTTCCGTCTTTACCACGGAAGCCCGCTAATGGGCCGACACCGGGTCTGCGCTCGTGATTGACGATGTAATCTGCATAATCTATATACTTTGCTGTGCCGTCTTCGTTAACGAATCCATTTAGGCCTAAACGTGCACCTAAGTCACATAATACAGATTGAAAACCTCTAACTTCACGATCCGGCTGGATAACCGGCCAGCGGATGGCATCTGCGGCACCATCTGCCTCGCAAATCGGACGATCCAATAGACTTATACAATCATGGCGTTCCAAGTAAGTAGTGTCCGGCAATATTAAATCTGCATAAGCCACCATTTCAGAGGAGTAGGCATCTGAGTAAATAATTTTGGGAATGACATATTCGCCGTGCTCATTTTTGTCAGTGAGCATGTTGATAACACCACGGGTATTCATGCTGCTGTTCCAAGACATATTTGCCATATACATGAATAGCACATCAATTGGATACGGGTCACCGGCATGGGCATTTGAGATGACCATATGCATCAATCCATGGGCCGACATGGGGTTTTCCCATGTAAATGCTTTATCAATTCGAGCCGGGCTACCGTCTTCTTTTAGGATAAGATCTTCAGGTCCACGCACAAAGCCCAGATGAGGACCGTTCAAAGGACTTCCAGGTTCGGATTTACAATGTGGCTTAGGGTGGGCATCGACTGGTTTGGGATAAGGCGGTTTGAATCTAAAACCTCCCGGTACTTCAACAGAGCCAAGGATAATTTGTAATAAATGTAAGGCGCGGCAGGTTTGAAAGCCGTTTGAGTGGGCCGAAACTCCTCGCATAGAATGAAATGAGACCGGACGGCCAATCATTTTTTCATGTTTGTTGCCGCGAAAGTCTGTCCAAGTTTGTTGAATCTCAATAGCTTCGTCAAAAGCGACTCGTGCTAATTCCGCAGCAATACGTTTTATTCTGGGCGCTGGTATGCCACACTTTTGGGCAACATTTTCTGGCGCGTAATCATCACTGAGATAACGTTTGCTCAAGTGCTGGAATACAGTTTTATGGATGACTCCGTCTCGCTCTAACGTACCTGCTAAATTCGGATTAACATCAGCTTGGTCGAATGCCGTTGGCTTGCCTGTTTTGCGATCAATGACCAACATTTTTCCATCTTTATCACGTAATAATAAGCCACTATCCTTAGTTCCTTGTTCGCCATTGACTAATACAGCAGCGTTAGTGAAATTGGCTAAATAATCAAGGTCAATTTTTCCGGCTTTTAATAGCTCGTGAACAATTGAGAGAATAAATAAACCGTCGGTACCAGGCGTAATACCAATCCATTCGTCAGCAACGGCGTTATAACCCGAGCGTATAGGATTTACACCGATAACCTTGGCGCCACGTTTTTTGATTTTCCCTATGCCCATTTTGATAGGATTAGAATCATGGTCTTCTGCGACACCAAATATCATGAATAATTTGGTGCGATCCCAATCAGGTTGGCCAAATTCCCAAAAGGCACCGCCCATCGTGTAGATGCCTCCCGCTGCCATATTGACAGAACAAAAGCCACCATGAGCTGCATAATTTGGTGTGCCATAAGCTTGAGCCCAGAAACTAGTAAAACTTTGCGATTGATCGCGACCGGTGAAAAACGCTAATTTTTCAGGGCAGGTTTCGCGAACGGGCTTTAACCAGGTAATGGCTAAATCCAGTGCTTTGTCCCAAGTTATTTCTTCAAATTCACCTGAGCCTCGAGGGCCGACTCGTTTAAGTGGGGCTCGTAACCGAGACGGTGCATTGACTTGCATAATTCCAGACGAGCCTTTGGCGCAAAGCACACCTCGATTGACAGGATGATCACGATTGCCTTCAATATAGGCAACTTTGCCGTTTTTCATGTGTACATTTATGCCGCAGCGGCAGGCACACATATAACAAGTGGTCTTACGAATTTCGTCAGAGACCTGGGGTGACAAGTTAATGTCTGGTTGTTTGTGCTTAATCATTTGTGCCGTAATTATAAAATCCGTGCGTTCAGATGTAACGGGTCCAAAATACAAAATTAATAGGTGACAGTCTTGAGATTGTGCACGCAAAGCATAGCAAATCTCAAGACAAAGTTGTCACTAAAACAGATTAGGTGTTAACCTGAGGCTGCATATCGTTAGGATTAATGCCCGCTACCGGAACAGGGGCCTTCATTGCGTCTCGCCTGAACGGCTCACCAAGTTCCTGATTTAGTATAGCTTCGATAAACGTTGTTTGACCTTCTTTCATTTGCAAGTCAATTGCCTCATTCAGTTTATCAGTAAGCTCATCCATGCTTGACGCTTGTACTCCTCTTACTCCACAAGCCAAGGCGATTTTTGCGTAACTCACGTCCGCATCGAGTTCAGTGCCGACGAAATTATCTTCATACCACAATGTAGTGTTACGTTTTTCAGCGCCCCATTGATAGTTGCGAAAAATGACCATGGTGATTGCCGGCCACTCAGATCGACCGCAGGCTGTCATCTCATTCATGGAAATGCCAAAAGCACCATCACCGGCAAAACCGACAACAGGTACGTCAGGACAACCGATTTTTGCACCTAGAATTGCTGGGAAACTATAACCGCAGGGGCCAAATAAGCCTGGAGCAAGATATTTGCGTCCTTGATCGAAGCTAGGGTAAGCATTACCAATAGCACAGTTATTACCGATGTCGGTTGAGATGATGGCATCCTTGGGTAATGCTGCCATTATCGCACGCCAGGCTTGTCGCGGGGATAATCGGTCAGGATGACGTTCTCGTGAACGTTGATTCCAGGTGATTCCCTCATCATTATCCTCTTCATGATCCATCGATGCCAATTCTTGTTCCCAGTCAGTCTTGGTTTTGGCGACAAGCTGCTTTCTGGCCTCACGATCAGTATCGCCGGCGCTATCGCTTAGTTGTTCGAGTATCTGCATGGCAACCTGTTTGGCATCTCCCTGAATAGCAACATCTACTTTTTTAGTTAAACCAATCCGGCTGGCATTGATATCAACCTGGATGATTCTTGCATTTTTGGGCCAGTAATCGATGCCGTAACCAGGCAATGTTGAAAATGGATTGAGGCGGTTACCCAGGGCGAGTATTACATCAGCCTTAGAGATTAATTCCATCCCGGCTTTAGAGCCGTTATAGCCTAACGGGCCCGCATACAGGGGATGTGATCCTGGAAAGGCGTCGTTGTGCTGGTAGTTACAGCACACGGGTGCATCCAGTCGCTCTGCTAGCTGCCTGGAGGCATCAATCGCATTGCCTAGAATTACGCCCGCTCCATTTAAAATGACCGGGAATTTAGCTGCGGACAATAGCTCGGCGGCTTGTTGAATTGCAGCGGGTCCACCAGGTGAGCGTTCAAGGCGAACAATTTGTGGCAATTCAATATCAATGACCTGAGTCCAATAATCACGTGGGACGTTGATTTGAGCGGGTGCCGAACCACGCCAGGCATTTTCAATAACACGATTAAGAACCTCAGCAATACGAGTAGGATCACGTACCTCTTCTTGATAACAAACCATGTCCTCAAATGCGGCCATTTGCTTGATTTCCTGGAATCCACCTTGTTCAATGGTTTTGTTAGCAGCCTGAGGAGTTACTAATAACAGCGGAGTATGATTCCAATAAGCCGTTTTGATAGGGGTAACAAAATTAGTAATACCCGGTCCGTTTTGGGCAATGGCCATACTCATTTTGCCAGTTGCCCTGGAGTAGCCATCGGCACTCATGCCTGCATTACATTCGTGGGCACAATCCCAGAAAGTGATTCCGGCTTCCGGAAATAAATCAGAAATGGGCATCATGGCCGAACCAATTATTCCAAAAGCGTGTTCAATGCCGTGCATTTGTAATACCTTGATGAAGGCTTCTTCAGTGGTCATTTTCATGGTCAATTTTTCCTTAGATGGGTTGGTTTAATATGTAAATTGCTCATACACCACTAAACTTAAGCATGAAGGTTGAGAAGGGCTCATAAAAAGCCACAGCTAACCAGACGATGGTTAAGGCAAGTAGGTAAGGCATAGCATGTTTAATAAGCCTAAAATAGGGTATTCCGGTTATTCCGCTTGCAACGTATAAATTTAATCCATAGGGTGGCGTTATGAATCCAATGGCATCACCGATTAAAAACTGAGTTTTGGGTCGAAGCTGAAAAAATATCAACAATACCTTGTTGGGTTTTTTTGATGCAGTTTAATTGACCACACAATAGATTGCTGCCTACAAACTCAACGCGAATTTTACCGTCTGTTCGCTCTTCCAGATCATTTGCAAAAAATAATTGACCGGATTTCTGGATATCCAGATTACTTTCATTAAATCCCGATGCACCAAATGTTAGTTCGAATTCCGGCTCATTTGCATAGCGTTTCTCCTGTGTGGTTTCAGCTGCTTGTGCTAATTCGGAAAAAGTTGCACCAGCGCCTAGTGCGCCAGCAGCCATTAGTGTGGATGTTAGTCCGAATTGACCGGATATCTGCATGAAGTCTCTGCGTGATAGGTTGTTATTTGTGTCCTCTGACATGATTTACACCTTGATGTTAGTTAAATATCAAAAAGCGATACAAAAATTATCAAAAAAAGATATTAAAGTCAACATATATTGATAAAAAATCAAATATGTAATATATTATTATCATATTTCGATAATTTCTTAATTATTATCAGTATGGAACAGCAGGAGTTAACGATATGCAAGATAATGAATCCTTTGATTACATCATAGTAGGAGCAGGCTCAGCAGGTTGTGTACTAGCTAACCGTTTAACTGAAGATACTAATAATAGGGTATTACTCTTGGAGGCCGGCGGGCGTGACTGGAATCCCTGGATTCATATACCAGTAGGCTACTTTAAAACCATGCACAACCCCAAAACCGATTGGTGTTTTGTGACTGAGAAAGATCCGGGAATTGCCAATCGACAGTTGCAATGGCCTCGAGGAAAGGTACTAGGCGGCACCAGCTCACTTAATGGTTTACTGTATGTCCGAGGACAGGCTGAAGATTATGATCGGTGGAAAGAACTGGGTAATTACGGTTGGGGCTATGATGATGTTTTGCCTTATTTCAAAAAGTCAGAGGATCAGGAACGTGGTGAAGACGATTATCATGGCATTGGCGGACCTTTAAAAGTCTCAGACCTACGAGTACGCCGTCCTATTGCTGATAAATTTATACAAGCGGCAGAGCAGATTGGGATACCTAGAAATACGGATTACAATGGGCAATCCCAGGAGGGGGTAGGTTACTATCAACAGACTGCACATAAAGGGTTTCGCTGGAGTACAGCCAAGGGCTTTTTAAAGCCGGCAATGCAAAGAGAAAATCTTGAGGTTTATACAAAAGCGCACGTTAACAAATTATTGTTTAATGGTAACAGGGTGAGTGGTGTGGAGTTCGAAGTTGCCGGGCAGCTTCGTCAAGCTCAATGCAACAATGAGTTGATATTATCTGCAGGTGCAATCGGTTCACCTCATATTTTGCAGTGTTCCGGGATAGGTGATGGTGATTTGTTGCAAAAACTGGAAATTCCTGTGGTTCATCACGCGCCTGCAGTGGGTCAGAATCTGCAGGATCATTTGCAGATTAGGCTGGTACACAAGACTCATGAGAAAACGCTAAATGATGAAGTGAACAGTTACTTTAATCAACTTCTGATTGGTCTTGAATATATGTTATTCCGGACAGGGCCTTTGTGTTTGGCAGCCAGCCAGGTGGCTGTGTTCACAAAAACAGACCCGAATTTACCCAGGCCGGACATTCAGTTCCATATGCAGCCTTTAAGTGCCGATAAGCCGGGTGATGGTGCGCACAAATTTTCTGCATTTACTTCTTCAGTGTGTCAGCTCAGGCCGGAAAGTCGCGGTTATCTCGAGGCCACCAGTCCAGACAGCAAAACCCACCCTAAAGTTCATCCTAATTACCTTTCCACTGAACTCGACTGTAAAGTAGCGATTGAATCAATAAAAATTGCCCGGAGAATTGCGCAAGCACCTGCGCTGGCCAGTGTCATATATGAGGAGTTTGTTCCCGGTGAGAAATTCCAGACTGATGATGAACTATTAGAGGCAGCACGGTTGCATAGCCAGACTATTTATCATCCTACCAGTACCTGTAAAATGGGCGTTGATGATGATTGTGTAGTTGATCCTCAACTTAAAATCTACGGTATTGAGAACCTAAGAGTGATTGATGCTTCAATCATGCCTGAGATAGTTTCGGGAAATACAAATGCCCCGACGATTATGATCGCTGAAAAAGGTGCAGATATGATTAAAAATAATATTTGAAGTCGCTACGGCTTGCAATTGACGTTATGAAGTTAAATTCATATAGTAGTGCTCAATTATCAGTTGCCTATAATGAGTACAGAAAAAAAATCAGTATTATCCAGGTCATTGGCGATATTAGCCCGTGTTTCAGAATCGTCGCATCGGTTAACATCTGCCGAATTGGCTGATGAATTGAATCTTCCCAAACCCACAGTCTATAGATTAGTTAGCCAATTAAACGAAGCGGGATTACTAAAAAGAGATCCCTATAGTAAGGGCCAAATTCCCGGGGATAAATTGCAACAGCTGGCAATGAACATTTTATCGCAGCGTATTACCAATGCCCCACAAAGAGCTATCTTGCAAAAGTTATCAGAGGAAGTAGATGAAACTTGTAATATGACTTTTCTTGATGGTAAGGACCTGATTTATTTTGACCGTGTGGAAACAGATTGGCCTATAAAAGTGCAGCTCCCATTGGGGTCAAGAGTACCATTGCATTGCACCGCTAGCGGAAAATTGTTTTTAGCAAACATGCCAGGCCGCAAGCGTAAACTTTTGATTGACAGCCTAAACCTTGAGCGCCACACAGCGCAGACAATAACTGACATCAGTCATCTTAATCAGGAGCTGGATGATATAAAAAAAACCGGTGTTGGAACCGATAAGGAAGAGTTCATACCAGGAATGGTTGCTATTGCTGTACCGGTAATAAATCAGCAAAACGAAATTGTATTCACGATTGCTATTCACGCATCGACTTTGCGTAAATCAATTGATGAATTGCGTCAGTATTTACCTGTGTTGCGGCGTTCTGCTGCCGACATAAGTCTAACGTTCTGAGTGCTGATATTAGTCATAATCATGAATCTAAGATGATAATTATTTTTTAACTTTAACTTTATTTGTGAAATCTAACTATGTGGTTATCCGAAACACCTTTTGAGTGCCCGCAGTATTTGCTGGACAAAACTAAAAATATGCCAAGATCAACCGTGGCTGTTGTTAATGCACAGTCGACGCCTGTTCTAGAAAGTGTTGCTCAGGCAATCGAAGAAGACTTAATTGATCCTATTTTAATTGGTGATAACAGCGAAATTCAAAAAAAGGCGGCTGCAATCGAGTTGGATATTAGCAATATGAAACTGCTCAAAGCAAATGATGATCATCAGGCTGTTGAATTAGCCACGGCTATGGTTAATCAAGGTGAGGCTGATTTCATTATGAAAGGGCATATCCATACTGATGATTTTCTTCGTGGTTTAATTGACAAGGAAAAAGGTGTTCGCGGCGATGGATTTATGACCCATGTGTTTCACATGACTGTTCCAGGCTCTGATAGGCCCTTGTTAGTTACTGATGCGGCAATTCACGTTGCGCCCAATGAGAAGGCATTGAAATCAGTTATTGCCAATGCGGTTGAATTAGCTCATAAACTAGGATTTGAAAAACCAAAGGTCGCATTATTATCAGCTTCTGAAACAGTAAATGAAGCGGTACCCAGCACTCAATTAGCGAGTGATATGACTGTCTGGGCAAAAGAAAGTTTATCTGATTTAGAAATTTGCGGACCATTGGCTTTTGATGTTGCAATTTCTGAGAGCGCGGCAAAACTTAAGGGTTTAACTGACCCGGTTGCAGGATTAGCCGATATTCTGGTTGTGCCTCAGATTGAAACGGGAAATGTACTGTTTAAAACTCTAGTTTATTTTAAGAGTGCTTGTGCAGCTGGCATTGTAATGGGGGCAAAAGTGCCGGTTGTTTTAACTAGCCGGGCCGATCCACCTGAGGCGAGATTAGCCTCAATTGCTATATCGGCCATTCTGAGCAATAGTTAACCCATTGAAATTTAATAACAAATTTAACTATATGTGTGATTATAGTTAATATTGCAACGAAAACTTATCTTAAAAATATTTAATCCTTATTAGTGACGAAATTTAGTAATCTTTAGAATCAAGGCTAGGGTTTGAAAAACTATTAAATATTTTTAGGTATAGAAATGCCACGGCTAAGTATTAAAGAACAAAGGGCAAAGGAAATAATTAGTGCTTTCGAGCGCTGTATAGCGCGCAATGGCATTAGTGGTGCTCAACTCGAAAAAATCGCAGACGAATCTGGAATCCAAAGGCCCGCATTAAGACATTTTGTCGGTAATCGGGATCAATTGATTTATGCCTTAACAAAATCAATTTCCGAAGAATATCAGCAAATGATGAGCACCGCCGATAAATTGCTCAATAAAATGGGAAAAAGTCCAGAGGATTTACTGGTTGTTATTTTTATGCAAACTCGATTAACAACCCCCGAACGAATCATAGTTATAGTAAATTTATATTCAATTGCTTCGCGATATCCTAAGGTACAAAAAGAGCTTAGTAATTGGTATTTGCGGTTTGTGAAATGGGTTGCTAACAGGCTGGCTGAATATAAACCCAAAGCCTCGAAGCAAGATTTAGAACGAGTTGCCGTTGCGTTAGTGAGTATGAGTTTTAATTTCGCTTCTCTTGCTCCATTGGGCATTAGAGATAATGATTATGATGATATCTTGGAGGCAGCGACAAAACTCACCAATACATTAAAGGGTTAAGGTAAGACTTAGGCAGGGGTGAGATAGCAAAATAAGTAGTAAACGTAGAACGGGGCAGTTTACTGCCCCGTTTTTTGTATATAACTAATATTAAACGTAGTCTTTATATTTATCCAAATAACGAACAGGTTTTGATAAAGCATCGCGGCGGAAAGGATCGCCAAGCTCACGAGTACACATAACTTCAATGACAGTAGTTTTACCATCATTCATTTGTGCATCGACAGCTTTATTCAAGGCTGCGCCAACATCATCGAGTTGATCAATGGTTACGCCTTCCGCACCCATGGAGCGTGCCATTTCAGCAAAACTTTCATTGCCTTTATCGTTCAGTTCACCAGCAACGAATCGACGTCCATAGAATTCAACCTGATTTTTCTTTTCAGCGCCCCATTGGCGATTATGAAAAACAACAGCAGTTGTTGGAATATCATGACGTACAGCTGTTAAGACTTCCACCATGCTCATGGCCCAGGCACCGTCTCCAGAATAAGCAATACCTGGACGCTCTGGCGCAGCAGCTTTAGCACCGATCATTGTTGGTAAAGCATAACCACAGTTTCCAAAACTCATAGGTGCAAAAAAACTGCGTGGACGCTCGAAACGTAAATAGCTGTGAGCAACTGAGTTGATATTACCAATGTCAGTTGAAACCATTACGTCTTTAGGCATTGCGTTTTCTAATTCGCGCAGCACCTGGCGAGGATGTAACCAGTTTCCTTCTTCACCAGACTGCTCTTCGATCATGTCCAGAGAATATTGGTCTTTTTCGTGAATCCACTCATTAAGTTCTGCTTCCCAAGTGGCTTTTTCAGCAGCAATTTCTTTAGCACGTTCATCTTTGCTTGCATCACATGCTAATTCACGGCTTTCCAATCGAGAAGTTAATGAGGTTGCAGCAGCTTTGGCATCGCCACAAATACCTACTGAAATCTTTTTAACCAGACCTAGCATTTTATGATCGGCATCAATCTGAATAATTTTGGCGTCTTTAGGCCAATAATCCATGCCATGTTGCGGAAGAGTCCCGAAGGGGCCTAAGCGGGAACCCAGTGCAACCACAACATCAGCTTTACTGATTAATTTCATGCCTGCTTTTGAGCCTTGATAGCCCAGAGGGCCGCACCAAAGTGGATGGCTGGCAGGGAATGAATCGTTATGTTGATAAGAGTTGACAACCGGAGCGCCAAGACGTTCCGCCAGGGCGATACATTCTTGAACACCATCAGCCATAACAACACCACCGCCAGAAACGATGACAGGAAACTTAGCTTGAGCCAATAATTCTGCAGCTTCAGACAGGCTTTGCTCACCACCAGGCCCTCGATCAAGTCGTTGGGGTTGTGGTATGTCTACGTCAACTTCACCGTAAAAATAATCTCTGGGAATATTTAATTGAGTGGGACCAATTTCACTCATGGCGCGATCAAAACAACGGGCTGTGTATTCAGCCATACGTTTAGGATGAGTTACATGGCCTTGATATTTAACAAATTCCTGGAACATAGGTAATTGATTGGCTTCCTGGAATCCGCCTAAGCCTTGAGTCATTGTGCCAGTTTCAGGTGTAATCATAACCACAGGAGAATGTGCCCAGTAAGCGGCTGCAACAGCAGTCACACAGTTGGAAATACCAGGTCCATTTTGGCCGATCACTACGCCGTGGCGTCCACTAGCTCTAGAATATCCATCAGCCATATGGGCGGCGCCCTGTTCATGAACTACCGGAATTAGCCTGATTCCTGCTGGAGCGAATATATCCATCGCGTCCATAAAGGCGGAACCCATAATGCCAAAAATATCAGTTACACCATTGGCAACCAAGGTTTCGACAAATGCTTCACTTGGAGTCATTTTCATATTTGAAGTCCTCTAAAAATTTATCTGATTAGGCTGCTAGAGCATCTTCAGCGGGTTGATAATCATAGCCGAGTGTATCGGCTACTTCCTTGTAAGTAATTTTGCCTTTGTGAACATTTAAGCCGTTTCTTAAATGCAGGTCATCACCAAGTGCCTGCTTGTAGCCCTTATCGGCTAGCGCTAACGCATGAGGCAGAGTTGCATTATTCAGAGCGTAGGTTGAAGTGCGGGGTACTCCACCCGGCATATTGGCCACACAATAATGAACTACATCATCGACAACATAAGTTGGCTCGGCATGAGTAGTTGGTTTAGCCGTTTCGCAACATCCACCTTGGTCGATTGCAACGTCAACGATCACTGAACCTGGTTTCATTTTTTTGACCATATCCGCAGTAACTAATTTTGGTGCTGCAGCACCAGGAATCAATACACCACCGATTACAAGATCGGCTTCAAGAACATGTTTTTCAACTGCGTCTTGAGTCGAATAGACAGTATTGGTATTACGGCCAAAATGCTTCCAGTGTGCTTCAAGCACATCAACATTTCTGTCAATAACCCAAACATCAGCGCCCATGCCAACGGCAATGTGAGTAGCGTGTGTGCCTACCATGCCGGCACCCAGAATCACTACCTTAGCAGGATCAACCCCTGGCACACCGCCCAATAACATTCCTAAGCCACCATGGGGGTGCTCAAGGCAATAAGCCCCAGCTTGAATAGACATACGTCCAGCCACTTTAGACATAGGTGCCAATAGAGGTAATCCACCGTATGGTGAGGTTACTGTCTCATAAGCAATTGCGATACATCCGCTATCGACAAGACCTTTAGTTTGTTCAGGATCTGGGGCAAGATGTAAATAAGTATATAGAATTTGATCTGGCCTCAGCATGTCACATTCTATCGCTTGAGGCTCTTTAACTTTGACAATCATATCAGCATTGTCGAATACTTCTTTGGCCGTGGAAATAATTTCTGCACCAGCAGCTTGATACTCTTCATCATCAGCACCAATACCTTCACCAGCATTAGCTTGCACGATAACTTTGTGACCGTGTGCAATCATTTCCCTAACGCTAGTTGGGGTTAATCCAACGCGATACTCATGATTTTTGATTTCTTTAGGTACTCCTACCAACATAATTTACGCTCCTTAAATTAAACGCATAATAATACAGGCCTTGTGACAAGGCATCTGCTAAAACGCAGTGATTTTAATACAGATTAATTGGACAGTGGTGTGTCGTGACTAGGGCCAGTGACCTTTCTAATTCTTCCATTCTTTCAGATTCCAATGACCTCTTTCAAGCAGTATGTTGATACGGGCTTGTTTAAATTTATTATCCTTCCAGCTCTTTTCTTCTTTGAGCGATATCTAGCTTTTCTAATTACTTCAGCATAATTTCAGAAAGTACGCTGAAGTAAGTCTGATAGAGGCAGAGGCCCGTGGCCTGTCAGATCCAATCGTGATTAAACGAAAAATCTCAAAGCGGTTATAACGGTAATCGGAGGATTTCCTAGTATCTATTCCAGACAGTACGCTTAACCGGGTTTTATGATGCACTTATTTACCCGGTCTCGACATCGTTAAATGACATAATGATCTACAGATGTTCTAATCTGTATTGTTTGAGCCTCACAGAATAAGGGTTTCAGTTAATCTGTGCTTAGCATGCTTTGTGCATTAGATATTCAAAGGCTGACATTGCTGAGCCGTAAGGGATGCCAATGGATTGCCACGATCACTCATTAAATTCGCTCACTCGCAATGACATCTGAGGTGATGATTCGCTAAGATGGCTGTTTAAAATGTAACCGGGTTAGTCTTAATTTCGAAGCTATTTTGTCAAATGAATGGATGCACGACCAACTATATATCGTATAACGCAGTAAAATTAATGCATATGCTGAATAATCTCGGCCAGCAATTTTATACCGGGTTCAATTTTTTGTTGAGGAATAGATGAGAATCCTAGTCGAAAATAGTTGTTAATTTTAGGTTTTTGCAAAAAGAATACCGAACCGCTTTCAATTAATACACCTTGTTTTGCGGCAGCTGTTTGTAATCTGTCTGCATTTAGCCAGTCAGGGCCTTTGATCCAGAATGATGTACCTCCAGAGCTAAAATAGTCCACTGAACTACCCAGGTGTTGTTCGAGCGCAGCGTTCATGATTTCCCACCTGTCTTTAAACTCATTATGCATACGGTGAACCAATGAATCGTAATGACCACGCTTAATAAATAAGGCGATTATTTGTTGGTTGTTGGCTGGCATATGGCGCATGATTAGACGTCTTAACGCCCGTGCTTCTTGAATAAATTCACTGGGCCCAACTAAGTATCCCAGTCTGAGTCCAGGTGCTAATGTTTTGGACAGGCTGCCCATATACAAAACTTGGTTATGTTTATCGAAGCTCTTTAATGTTGGGATGGGTTTGGTGGTAAAGAAATTATTTTCCGTTTCATAATCATCTTCAATGACAATAAAGTTACTATCTCGCGCAGTTTTAAGAAGCCGTTGACGACGCGTTATCGGCATAGTTACTGTGGTTGGATAATGATGGCTTGGAGTAGTATAAATTAAATCACACCGCTGCAGTTCCTCTGAGATTTTGATACCACGTTTATCAACTGCTAATGGAATGAATTTTGGTTTTTTTAATCCTAAAACATTTCTGGCATCAAAATAGCCAGGCTCTTCCATTCCCACAGTGGTTTTTTTGTTAACCAGTAACTGTGAGATAATGTATTGGGCCTGTTGAGTACCACTGGTGATCAAGATTTCGTCATCATTTGCCCATATTCCTCGTCGTGGTAATAAACGTGTTCTAATCTGATGTGTCAGTTCTTCATCATCACGATCAAATCGATCGCCAGCCCAATCATGAATAGCTGAAATAGCGACTGACTCACGCACACACTCGCGCCAATCGGCGATGGGAAACAAAGTTGGATCGAATTGCCCATAAATAAATGGATAGGGTGATTCACGCCAATTTTTAGGTTTGTAAATATGGGGCAGTCTGGACGGACTGGATTTTATTTTGTCTAACCAGCCAGCTTGCTCGACATTATTTGTCTGTTTTCTTTTCGCTAGCGAAGTGCTGCGGATTTCGGTATTGACATAATGTCCGCTGCGTTCCTTGGATATTAGGAAACCTTCATCGACGAGGTTTTGATAGGCAATCACCACAGTATTACGACCAACACCTAGCTGTTTAGCCAATGTTCGGCATGATGGTAATGCACTGTCCCCAGGCAAGTGGCCATCCAAAATCGCCTGAACTAACAGCTCGCGAATTTGGCTCTGCAAACTGCCCTTGGCGTTTGCATCTAAATGAAAAAGCGAATGTCGACTCATCGGTATTTAAAGATTTTAACTCTTAACTTTAAACGAAAAAAATCATGTATTTTATTCGTTTATATTATGGAAAGGTTCTTACTTATTCTACTTCTTAATCGACTCTGATATCAAACAAATCATTTCAAACATGACCGACATGGCAACCATTGCGGTAATTTTATTGGGTTGATCTTTGGTTGGCATAAGGCAAACCACATCGCCACCGATAATGTTCAATCCTCTAACACTTTGTAAAAGCTGGATAGCCTGATTAATGGTAAAACCATTACAACCGGGTTCCAAGTTGGAAACTGCTGGTGCAATAGTAGGATCAAGGCAATCCAGGTCGAAGGTGATATAAACAGGGCGGTTACCTAACCGTTCACGAATGATATCAACACAGGCGTCATTGCCGATTTCGTTATAACGTTTCATTGTAATCACTTCATAGCCAAGGTCATAACTAGGTTGTAGCCAATCGAGTGTTCGTGTGTTGCCACGAATGCCAATCTGGACACTATGCTCAGCATCTACATGGCCTTGCTTGACTAAGTAATGACCCCAATGAGCGGCTGATTTTTTGGCACCAAGAAAATGGGGCATATTTGAGAATACATCAGTATGCGCATCTAAATGTAGCAAAACAGCTTTTTCACCGTTAGTTAGTTCTGAATTTTTACCGCCAAGGGCTTGAAGAATCCCGCCTGTGATGGAATGGTCGCCTCCAATCGAAACAGGTCTGGTTTTGGCTCGGTCGATAAGTTTGAAATGATCAGTAATATCCTGAATAGATTGTTCATTATTATTCCCTTGAGGAAGGGGAACATCACCTAGATCATTAATACGGCAACTATTCCAAGGGTCGTGCTGAAAATCCAGATGGACACGCCGACCGATTGCTGAAACATCTCTAACAGCCCGGGGGCCTAAATGCTGATCTCTTTCTGTAGTTCCATTACCTGTACTGTGTGGAACGCCAATCAGACCAATATCGCAATCGTTAGGATTAGGGTTGTGCTCGGCGCGGAACAATGTCGGCACTCCCCACCAATACAGAGAATTCATGAAAACATCTTGTACGTCGTGTTTTTCAGTTTGCTCCGTCATGAGTAATTCCTTGGATAGTGTTAATAGTCGAGCTTGACTATAGCACCAAACAAACCTTGCGCTAGAACTGAAATTATTCTAACTTTTGTTTTCGAATAAATTGAGTTATATCAATGAAAATCCAAAAGTTAGAAACGTTCTGTACCCAAGATGTCGGTTTAGTTCGATTAACTGCTGATAATGGGCAGCAAGGCTGGGGACAAGTGTCGACTTATCATTCTGATATTTCCTCTCTAGTTCTGCATCGCCAAGTCGCAATACATGCTTTAGGCGAAGATATTTCTGATTTATCTAAGCTTGGGAATCTGCTTGATCGTATTTATGCTAAAGAGCATAAATATCCGGGTTCATATATGTGCAGAGCTTTGGGGGGATTGGATACAGCGATCTGGGATTTACATGGAAAATTACTAAATAAAACGGTATGTGAATTATTAGGAGGTACTCCCAGAGCCTTACGAGTTTATGCTTCCAGTATGAAACGTGACATTACCCCGAAAGATGAGGCTGATCGATTTCTAAGGCTGCAAGATAAACATGGCTATGACGCTTTTAAATTTAGAGTCGGTGCAGAATGTGGTTGGGACCAAGACGAATGGCCAGGACGTACTGAAGAAATTGTTCCCACGATTCGTAAAGCTCTGGGTGACGAAATAGATTTGTTGGTCGATGCTAACAGTTGCTATTCACCAAAGCGGGCGATTGAAGTAGGTAGGATGCTTGAAGACAATGGTATTAATCATTTTGAGGAACCTTGCCCATATTGGCATCTCAATTGGACCAAGCAAGTGACCGATACACTCAATCTGGATGTGACCGGAGGCGAGCAAGATAACAACTTGAGTTTATGGCAACACATGATAGATAGTCGCATCATGAATGTGGCGCAGCCAGATATCTGTTATATGGGGGGTGTTGAGCGTACTTTGAGAGTGGCTAAAATGGCTCAAGATGCAGGAATGATTTGTACACCACATGCAGCAAATTTGTCATTAGTTACGGTTTTCACTTTACACTTGATGGGAGCGCTGGAAAATGCCGGTCCTTACGTTGAGTTTTCAATTGAAGAGGAAGATTATTATCCCTGGCAATATGGCGTTTACTCAGATTTACCGATTGCAGCGGGGGGGGAAGTACAAATTCCTGAAAACCCAGGGTGGGGTATTGAAATTAACATAGACTGGTTAGAAAAGGCACACTATCAGAAGAGTGAACTCTAATTTGGGATAGGCTAGATTGGCAATATCGCATTCCTTGATTTACTTTTAATTAAGTTGCTTTAGATTGAGAATCTACGTAATATTACCCGGCGATTTTAAAAATCATGTAACTTTGATGTCATGATTTTAAGTTATAGTTCGTATTCACACATTCAAACAAGAGGAGTACACATGCTTGTAAGACACTTTGGCAAAATTCTAGTCGCAGCTAGTTTTTTGTTATTTCAATCCTATTCATTTGCCGATTGCCCGCCTGCCACGGTAGCTGGCAATCCGGATTTGGTAGGGAAGTATCCACAACAATTTGAATTGTCAGAATTCCAGGAACTCGCAGGTTGTGAGTTAACCTTTAAAGAAAATCCGGATATTGCTGATCTTAATTCAAAGATTCGCGGTAATCCTGAGTTGCCACCGTTGGCGGAACGTTTGCCTGAAGAGCCGTTGGTGATCGCGCCTTATGACTCAATTGGTACATACGGTGGCACATTAGATGTACTTTCTAATGCAACTGAAGCTGGAACATCTGACTTTTTGTCTGTGCGTCACGTTAACCTGGTTCGTTATTCTGATGACTTGCAGACCATTGTTCCTAATGTTGCCAAAGATTGGGAATGGAATGATGACTATACAAAACTGACGTTTTTCTTAAGAAAAGGACACAAGTGGTCCGATGGTGCGCCATTTACTGCTGAAGACGTAAAGTTCTGGTACGACAACCTGGCTTTAGATTCTAAAGTTATCGAAAAAGCCAAAGATTATGTGTTGGTTGCCGGTGAAAGAATGACTGTCGATGTGGTTGATCCACAAACAGTTGTATTTAATCTTCCTTCGCCTAAACCTGGTTTATTGGCACACTTTGCCACATCGTTTGCACAAGGTTTTCAGCCTAAGCATTTCCTCGGTCAATATCATCCAGACATTAACCCAGATGCTGATGCGCTTGCCCAGGAGGCAGGATTTGAGACCGGTTTGGAAGTTGTCGCTGCATACTTTGGTAATTCTGACTGGACTGATACACCTTCACCATTATTGAGCAAACCTGATAAGGTCGCTAGTCTTCCTGCTGATGTGGTGCCTACATTAGAAAGTCATATCTATACAAAAGATACAACTGAAGGCCGACATCTAGTCGCGAATCCATATTTTCATATGGTCGATACAGCTGGTAACCAATTACCTTACATTAGTGAACAGGATGAAGTGTACATCAATGATGATGAAGTAAGAATTCTGAAACTAGTCAATGGTGAGGTTGATTACAAATCACAATCATTGCAGTTGTCTACATCACCTATCCTTCTGGAAAACCAGGAAAAAAGCGATTACACGATTCAGTTAAAGCCTGTTATTGCGATGCCAGCGGTGTCATTTAACGTCACTTCTGAAGACCTGGAAAAACGTAAAGTTTTTGGAGATTTGAAGTTTAGACAAGCCATGTCAGTTGCCATCAATCGCGATGAAATTAACGAAGTTGCGTTTTTTGGACAAGGTACGCCTAGTCAATCAATAGCATTTTCACCGCGTCCTGATTTTATTGATGAGAAATGGGAACAGCATTACGCTCAATATGATCCTGAGTTGGCTAAGAGTTTATTAGATGAAATTGGTATGGTTGATAGTGATGGTGATGGTTTCCGTGAACTACCAAATGGCGACAAGATTGTTTTGAATATGCAATTCGCCGTTCAAGGTATTGATGGCAAAACAGTCGAATTGATCGGTCAGCATTGGGCTGATGTTGGTGTACAAACCACAGTCAAAGAGGTTACTCCAGATGAATATCGTTCTGCTCAATCATCAAACCAGTTGGACGTTGGCTTGTGGTTCAGAGGCATGTCACTAGCGGTAACGTTAGGTAATAATGCTAACTTTGTACCACCATTCCAGACTTATTTCGAGCATCGTACAGGTATGCTTTGGGCTGAATGGGTGGATTCAGATGGTGCAAGTGGTGTTGAGCCGCCTGAATACGTTAAAGAAATGATGAAAGACATAGATGCTTTTCAATCAGCTGTTGCCGGAACTCCGGAATTTGAAGAAGCTGGTCAACGGCTGGTAGAAAACATGGTGGAAAACTTACTGTTCATTGGTACAGTGTTAGCACCATCGCCTATTTATCATCGAAATGCATTGAAAAATTTCACTGAATTTAATACTGCTTCATATGAATATTATCGAACCTATCCATATCGGGCGTTCCAATGGTATTTGGATGAGTAGTTGATTAAATAACGCAGGGCCTTAGTGGCCCTGCATTTTTTTCAGGGGAATAAATATAAGGTTAAATTAAAGAGAGGGTATGGCGCAATTCATACAATTTGCTTTAACCCGTGCGGGGATGGCAATTATTACCTTATTAATGGTCTCGTTAATCGTCTTCAGCTTAATGGAGATGGTGCCGGGAAACTGTGCTGAACGTTACCTCGCTTTTAAAAACACTCAAGGTTCCCAAATCACTGTTGCTGACATTGAAGCCGAGGAAAAACGTTTGGGCCTCGATAGGCCGTTTCTGGTTCGTTGGGGCAGTTGGGTGGGGAACGTATTCTTTAAAGGAGATTTTGGCGATAGTTGTATCCTAAGATTAAACATTAACCAACTGTTGGGTGATAAATTTCTGCTGAGTTTGGGGATATGTTTGACGTCTTTGTTATTTGCCTATTTGATAGCAATACCCGTTGGAATAATTGCTGCAGCCTCAAAAAGTGCCTGGCTCAACGGTACATTAAGATTTGTTTCTTATCTTGGTTTGGCTATGCCAAACTTTCTTTTAGCGCTAATGATAATGTTGTTTTCAACGGTGATGTTTGGCGATTCAATGACAGGGTTGTTTTCCAAAGAGTATCGTGATGCGGAATGGTCGTTCGATAGAGTAAAGGACTTTTTATCGCATGCCTGGTTACCGGTGTTTATTCTTGGCTGGTCAGCCACAGCTTTTGCGCTTCAAACAGTTCGAGCCTTAATGCTGGACGAGACCGGGAAACTATATATTACGGCTGCCAAGGCTCGTGGCTTATATGGGCGTAAGTTGCTTTGGCGTTATCCGGCCCGTCATGCTCTTGGTCCAATCATTAATTCCTTAGGCTTTGACTTAAATCGAGTTTTCAATGAATTGCCGATTGTTGCAGTTATTTTGACATTAACCGAAGCCGGTGCACTGTTATTGGAATCTTTGGCTAGATCGAATGATCAGCAACTTGCCGGAGCGATCATATTCTTATTGACAGCTTCGATCGTGACCTTGAATTTTGTTACGGATATTGCTTTGGCAATTATTGACCCACGAGTTCGAAAGTCAGTGATGGGAGGCTAGGCATGGCTTTTTGGAAGAAAAACAAAGATGAAGTGGTTGATCAAAAATCCAAAGAAGCTTATTTCACTGCATCTCAATCGCAACTAATTTGGACTCGTTTCAAAAGTAATAGAACCGCAATGTTTGCCGCTTACGTGTTGATGTTTCTGGTTTTACTTGGTTTGTTTGCACCGTTTTTATCGCCTTATGACCCAACCATAGCTGGTCGTGATGCTGATTATCAAAATGGTGCGCCACAGGTTCCAAAATTCTGTGATGAAAATGGATGTTCGATGCGGCCATTTTTATATACATTGGAACGTACACGCTCAATTGAAACTAATTTCCGATGGGTAACAACTGAGAATAGGGAAAAACGTCGGCATGTTCAGCTATTTGTTGAGGGCTGGGAATATAAAATGTTTGGGATGAAGTTCAATACTCATCTATTTGGTGCTGATGAAGGTGGAATTCATATATTTGGGACTGATGCAACTGGAAAAGACATATTTTCACGCACGCTACATGCAATCAATACTTCACTTGCAGTTGGAACATTAGGTGTATTTATTAGTTTTGTCCTAGCGCTAATAATTGGTGGTGTTTCAGGATACTTTGGTGGGGTGTTTGATGGTGTCATGCAAATGATTACCGATGCAGTGCGGACAGTGCCGAGTATTCCGCTTTTTATGGCACTGGCGGCCTTTGTGCCGGACACCTGGTCGGCGGAAATGCGGTTTTTCTTTATATCGATAATATTGGGGCTGATAGGTTGGCCGACATTGGCTAGACGTGTTCGTACGCACTTATTAGTTGAACGCAATCAGGACTATGTCTTGGCTGCACAGCTTTCAGGTGCAACCCCGTCGCATGTTATTAGGAAACATCTGCTACCGTCTTTTACCTCTTACATTATTGTCGACCTGGTAATTTCATTTCCTTACATGGTGTTATCAGAGACTGCTTTGTCTTTTATCGGATTAGGTCTTAAAGATCCTGTTAACTCACTTGGTGTCATGCTGCAAAATGTTACCAGCGCGGATGTGCTATTAAATTATCAATGGTATTTCATTCCAGTCATCTTTTTTATTACGCTGGTGCTCGCCTTTGTGTTTGTGGGTGATGGCCTCAGAGATGCCGCTGATCCTTATGGTGGCCACAAATGATAGAAACGCTTATTTCAGTTAAGGATTTAACTGTTCGCTTTAAAACTGACGAGGGGTTAATCACAGCAGTGGATGGCGTTACGTTTGATGTGAAACCAGGTGAAATCCTGGGCTTGGTTGGCGAAAGTGGTTCAGGAAAGTCAGTCACCGCCAAATCATTAATGCTCCTGAATGCTGACAATACAGTTTACGATCCAAAGAGTTCAATGAAGCTTAATACGCATGATGGCACTATAGATATCTTGTCTTTGAAAAAGCCTCAAGATCAAATGATTATTCGTGGCGGTGCCATTTCTATGATCTTCCAGGAGCCTATGGCCAGCTTCGCACCTGCCATTACTATTGGCGATCAAATGGTAGAGCAATTGAAGATTCATTCGACTATGTCTGATGAAAAGGCCAAAGAAATTTCGATTGAAATGTTGGAACGCGTCGGAATTCCAGAAGCGGCAAAACGGTTTGATCAATATGCATTCGAATTTTCTGGTGGCATGCGTCAGCGGGCGATGATTGCCATGGCCTTATCTACCAAACCAAAATTACTTATCGCCGATGAGCCGACTACTGCTTTAGATGTAACCATTCAAGCTCAAGTGATTGAGTTGATGAAAGAGCTGGTGGATGAGTTTCACATGGCGATTATATTTATTACTCACGATCTTGGTGTAATAGCTCAAACGGCTGATCGTGTGGCAGTCATGTATCTTGGCAATCTAGTGGAGACGGGCACGGTTCATCAAGTGATTCAGGAACCAGCTCATCCTTATACGCAAGGTCTGATTAATGCATTACCTAACCTTGAGGACCTGGATTCACCACTAACACCGGTTCCAGGAGATATTCCATCACCACTTGAAAGACCAACGGGGTGTGTGTTCAATACTCGTTGTTCATTGTCTTTAGGTCAACGTTGTGAAACTGAGATACCGCATAATTTTAATGTCGCTCCGGGACATAATGTTTCATGTCATTTAATGGAAGAGAGGATGGCTGCTGTCAATGAGTGAGGTGTTGATTCGCTCGAATGATTTATCGGTCTATTACCCGATTGGTGGAGGTTTTCTTAAGCCTAAATCCTATGTCCATGCTGTTGATGGAATCAACGTAACCATAGAGAAGGGTAGTTTTTTTGGCCTGGTTGGTGAGTCAGGGTCAGGAAAAACCACTCTGGGCCGAGCATTACTCAAAGCGGCACCCATCTCCAGAGGTGAAGTATCTTATGACGATGGAGAAGTCAGTTATGATCTGGGTTCAATCAACGGTCAAGAACTAAAAGATTACCGCAAGCGTGCTCAGTTAATCTTTCAAGATCCTTATGCTGCACTCAGTCCCCGTATGACTGTCAGGGACATTATTGCTGAACCTTTGGAAGTGATGGGTCTAACATCTTCCAGGGATGAAACGGATGAGAGAGTAAGACAGATTGCGGCTAAATGTCGTTTAAATCTTGAGCATTTACGCCGTTTTCCCCATGCTTTTTCTGGCGGACAACGGCAGCGCATTTCAATTGCCCGGGCATTAGTCTCTGATCCAAAATTTATTGTCGCCGATGAAAGTGTTGCGGCTCTGGATGTTTCAATTCAGGCAGATGTTTTAAACCTGCTTAAATCAATCCAGAAAGAATCCGGTATCACTTTTATGTTTATTAGCCATGACTTGAGTGTGGTGGCACATGTTTGTGACCATGTTGCAGTCATGTATTTAGGACGCTTAATCGAAACAGCTCCATCCAGACAACTTTTCGCAGCGCCCAAACATCCGTATACAAAGGCTTTATTGTCAGCGATACTATCGCTTGATCCTGATGAACGGGGTAAAGCTGAAAAATTAGAAGGCGAAATTCCTTCACCCACAAACCCTCCTCCCGGTTGCAAATTTCAAACACGGTGCCGGTTTGCAATCGATAAGTGCAGGCTGGAAGAACCTAAGCTTGAAGATAGTGGCGCTGGCCATAATGTGGCTTGCCATCGTTGGCAAGAGTTAATGACCTGATTACTGGTTATATCAAATTAATATTAATAGCGATGAGACTAAAATCACTGAACTGATTTCAATTATTGGTTTATGTGAGCCGCTGGGTTCAGTTCTTTTAATTAGTCCGATACAAAACAACATGCCGATTAGCGATATAAATAAAACGAATATTGTTGTATAAAATTTTATTATTGTTTTCATTTTGTATTACCTTTTTCACTTACATATTAATTTTTATTTCATTACATAACAACGTGAATAATACACAAATTATTCGGCAAATCATTATTATTGTCTGTATCACTTTAGTGATAGGAATTTGTATGATCCCGCTGGAATCTTCTATGTTCATTACTCAAGCGCGAGACGACCCTCTAGTGTTCGATACGATTCAGGAAGAGATGAATTACTACAATCGTGAACTCTTAAAGCGTGAGCGCGACGCCAGGGCAACAGAATCAGAGCCGTTACGTCCGGCCAAGAGATTGCTAATGCAACAGGAATTACCCTACACCACACAAGCAGGCCAGGATGTCTATCGAAAACGCAGGGGTTATGACTATGTAATGAAAGCATTTGAAGATCAAGAAGAAGTTGAGGTTCTTTTTATGCTGAAACTCAACCCTGAATACGAGCGTTTACCTGAATTAAGTGAGAACGAGTATGAGCAACAACGTACTCAACATATTCTGGAGATTAGAAAACAATTAGCTGAAACTGTTGGAATGGACCCCGATTGGTTTTTGGATGAAACAGATGCTGATTTATCTTTTAGATTGGATAAGGAAACGGCCAAAAATTCTACAATAGTCCCCTCGTCGAGTCTTTACATATAAACATTAATCCACATATACACTAGAGTAATTTTGCTGAACCTGTGGGTATATGTGTTACTTTTTTCTAGTGTGCCTTATATCAAGCTCACTATATGCACAGAATTTGGCTATTGTTGATAGTGAGCTGACACAGACGGATCGAAACACCATCAATAGTTAGGGGTCATGCGTTCAGAAGGTTGTGGTTCGTTAAGGAACAATGAGACTGACCTAGTCAGGCGGGTGTTTTTCCTTGATAATTCCTATGCGTTTGAATACAGGAATTATTCTGTGTGTGGCACCAGCGCTAATGAGAACTTGCATGGAAAACGGGGCAGCGGCAGTTCTGTGCCAACGGACTTGAGGATGTTGGAAGGCAGTTCAATTATCTACCTTTTCTGAAAACCCCGATGCCGTTAACTTGAGTTTTGGCACTTCAAGTTGATCCGGAGTTGCTCAGGGCAGGCACCAATACATTATTATTTAAACAAAAAACGCCAGGTGAAAATGGGGGTAACGCGTATTTCAATTAGAGATAATAATTATCGTCTCACCGGTTATTATTCCCACTTTGCAACTTTTGCTTTTTGATCATGAATAGTTGGGTTAATTTTTCTGATCGGTATAATCGCAAGGTTTGGGTGTGGATTTGCTCGTAAAGGTACACAATTACCTAGAAACGGTTTTAAACCGTGATTGAAAAATAAGACATGGCTATAAAAATAGCCATGTGTCTCAAACTGTAACCGTATCGACATTTACCTTATTATTGTTCTATCTTATTCTTTTTCTAGTCTCTGTTGTCTCCCACCACCCTCCATCTGTTTTGGCAGTTACTAAGATCAGAGTCTTAATGTCGATATATGCATTTAATCAAATTACAATTAGTTATTCTTCCTCCAAATAGAGGATTTTTATAAAAAAATTTATACCCGGTCAGAATTTAACAACATCAAATATTCTTGAAAGTAAACGAACTAAATCAACCTGACGGTTTGTACCGGTTTTTCTGAAGATGGCATTCAAATGGGTTTTTACAGTAGTGATTTTAATTTTATTATTCAACGCATAATCTTCAAGTTTGATCCCTGAGTTTATGGCTTCAGCCAATGCGCTTTCTTTAGGTGTGAGTCCATACAAGGAGTTTAATATATCTGCTGTTAAGGGTTGATCCTGGCCACTATCGATAACCATTAATAAAGCCTGTTGTCCATTTGTATTAGAGCCGAGTTTGGTCGCATAAAAATGACACCACTGGCCAGGCAGTTCTTTTTCAACTGAAAAAACCGGGTTATAACTAATTGGATTAGTAGTGAAAAGTTGAGAAATGTATTGTGAGAATTCGGATTGACGAATAGTTTGATCCAAATAAATTTTCCCGTTCATCATTTTTACCAGGCTGTCACCATTGATCAATTCGCTGGCAATTTTGTTCATATTGATACAGTTGCATTGCTGGTCAATGACTAAAATACCAAATGCAAATTGATTCAATATTTCATCGGCTAAGTTAATAGCTGGATTATCATGATAATGAGATGAAAGTTGTTGGTTGGAATCTTCAAATTGAGTTAATGATAACCTGATGGTCGGCAATAATTGTTTAGCTGACAGGGGTTTTACTAAATAATGACTTGCACCTGTTTCAATGGCTTTATCAACAATCTCTATTTCATCATGTGATGAAAGCATGATTACCGGCCGATATCGTATCTGCCGCAACTTTTTGACTAATTCTGTGCCATCATGGTCGGGAAGACTAAAATCGATCACACAAATATCCGGGTAATGATTTTCATAACAATCAATCGCGGTTTCAGCATTGCTCGCTGTCAGCACGTCAAATTCAGCCTGCTCTAATCCGGGCTTTAGAATATCAAGGATTGTTTGATCATCATCAACGAGCAGAATTTTGCTGTTCTTCTCGTTTGCTTGTTTAAGCATTTTCTACCTCTGCAATAAATTGATCTATGTTAATTCTTCCTCTAAACAGAGGAGGCCTGCGCTACGAATATTTAATAGTATTATTATTCAGTCTAACCCATTGAATTTCTGTGAAAAATGTAACAATTTACGGGGAATTATGCAGTAGTATAGTATTTTGTGAGGATGTAAGACACAGATGAGATTGAAATGTTCTTAATGATTAAGATTGTGCTGCGTACCACCTTTAAGTTAGTTCTCTTGCTCTGCTACTTTAGTTTGATTTTAAAAGCTGCCGCTGAAACTGAAGAATTAATATCAGAAGATGAGTTTTTAACCGATATTCCAATGGTATTGTCGGCTACCCGTCTAAGCCAGCCAGCGAATGAAACCCCCAATTCAGTTACTGTAATCGATAAAAAAACGATACGCGCTTCCGGTTTTAAGGAAATTCCAGATCTGTTTAGATTGGTACCGGGGATGGTGGTCAGTGTGGAAACTGGTAATCGTTCATCGGTAAGCTATCACGGCATCAATGATGAGTTCTCAAGACGCATGCAGGTGCTAATCGATGGAAGATCTGTCTATGATCCCTTATTCAGTGGGCCGGACTGGTCTGACATTACCATTGATATTGATGATATTGAACGTATCGAAGTGATTCGAGGTCCAAACTCAGCCATTTACGGCAGTAATTCCTTTCTTGGGGTCATTAATATCATCACCTCTGATCCAAGTGAGCAAACCGGTCTAAATGTGAGGCTGCGTGAAGGTTCCAATGGTATTCGTGAAGCCGTTTTTAAAACAGGACTGCAACAGGATCGTTTTTCAGGTCGTGCAACTTTCGGTATAAGGGAGGAAGATGAGGGAGTAATTATTGATCACTTTGATGGTAAGTCGTCGCCTTTCATCAACATAAAGTCATCTTACCAGCTGGATCAAAATGATAGCCTTTATTTCAATGCCGGTTGGATAGGCGGGGAAAGAGGAGAAGGTCATGTAACACCTCCTGTTACTGACGACCCAGTTAGATTCAGGCGGGACAAGGCTCATTTTCAACAATTATCCTGGCAACATGTTTTTGACAACGGTAATGAATTTAAACTGCAGGGCTTTCATAACTACCGTAAATTCAGAGATCGCTTTGCTACTTTACCTATTGATTTGACAGCATTTGGTATCACTAGTTTTTTTGATCCAATATCTGGATTAAGTCTTGATGAAGAACAGCTTGAGAATTTTCAACTTGAACTTGATGAAAGTGGCACTGCACAACGTTTTGATCTGGAAGGCCAGTATACATGGACATTGAACGATCAAATGCGAGGAGTAACTGGATTTGGCTTAAGGCGAGATCGGGTTAGATCGTTGAACTTATTTGATACCAATGACTGGCAGGAAAAAGATTTACGCCGGGGATTTGGCCATCTTGAATGGAGATTTAAGGAGGATTGGTTATTAAATACCGGGGTAATGGTTGAGCATAATAGTATAAGTGGTACTGACGTTACGCCAAGAATAGCTCTTAATCATCATCTGGATAACGGACACACAGTCAGGTTTGGTATTTCAACCGCAACACGTACTCCATTTGCAACAGAGGAAAAGGGTGACTTAAGTTTGAAAATAGGAGAAGTGACTGTCAGTCAGGACTTTCTTGCTTCGGGAGGTTTAGATTCAGAATTTATCACTGCCTACGATATTGGCTATCTGGGCTCGGGTTGTTCTGATTCATGTTCATGGGATGTCCGGCTATTTTATGAAGACATAGATGATGCGATACCCGTTATAGAAAAACCTTTCGATGATCCAATTGACGGAATAATTCGCGATTTTGAAAACCTTGATGACTTGAGTATTAAAGGTGCTGAATTCCAGTATAAGCACGATTTTTCTGAGCAGACGAATTTGTTGCTCAATTATTCATATATAGATATTGACAGCACAAATAACGTACCACGCTATCAATTTGAGCTTTCTACTCCTAAGCATATTGCCAGTGGTTTAATCAGTCATCATTTTTCCAATGATTGGCGAGCTAGCCTGGTTGGTTATTACAAAGATGAAACCGTTTCTCTAGGTAGCGGCAGAAGTTTGGGAGAGGGTGCTAAAGCTTATAAGCGAGTTGATTTTAATTTAGCAAAAGAATTTGAATTTAGCGGCAATATGTTTGAAGCCTCGGTTCACGTACAGAATATTTTTAATGATCAACTGAATGAATTCATTCCTGGTCATTTTCTCGATAGGAGAATATATTTCACCCTGCGGTTTAGCTCTAATTAATAGTTGCTCTACATCAGGTTGAGGTTTGATGGATTTTATAACTAAAAAAGTAGCAATTGTTGGGCACGATTACAAAAATAATTATTGCAATGACCAAATCAGTCTTACTCAGTATCCTGATAATTGGTTCATCTTACCTTCAAGCCCAGAATCCTCAATCTCGAATATTCCTTATCTTAAACGAATCATCAACCTCTCATTCACAGTTTTTTACTGAACTTCAGCAACAGCTCGATTTTGAATCGCAAAGGTTGCAAAAAGTCGACATAAAAAATTTCAGCCGCTTGACCCAAGGACTTGCCGAACAGGACTTAATCATTACAGTGGGCACGCAGGCTTTTGAGCAGGTTCTGCAAACGGATTTGATTAATTCAGTCTGGGCTACATTGATTCCTGCACAATCATTTTATTCACTAACAAATATATATACTAAAACTAATGCAAAAGCCTGGTTTATAAATCAGCCAATTAAGCGCAGGGTCGCACTGATTAAGACTGTTTTGCCCAATGTCTCAAATTATGGTGTTTTGATTAATGAATCTTATCGATATCAGCTTGATGAACTCGTTGACGAGTTCAATAAAAATGATCTTGAGCTTGTTATTAAAAGGGTACCGGCAGCGGACTCACCCATTAACCTCAGCAAGGATTTATTTGATCAAATTGAAGCTTTGTTTGCTTTAGTCGATCCTAAAATTCTAAATCGCAATACTGCTAAAGGTATATTACTAAGCTCTTATCGACGCAATATACCGGTTATTGCTTATTCCAATTCTTATGTGCAGGCAGGTGCTTTGGCAGCAGTTTATTCAACTCCGGCACAATTGGCGAGGCAGTTGGCTGAGGATTTAAATGGATTTATTAGTGGCAATACGACTCAAATTGATGCTTCTCATTATCCCCAATATTTTTCGGTCGCATTCAATAATAAGGTTGCCCGTTCGTTATCGATAAAGCCTTTGTCCGAAGATTTTATTCATAAAGCAATAAGCAAACACAACAATGATTAAAAAGCTTCAAAATCAACTTATCTTATTTGCTTGTTTGCCAGTAATCGTGCTTGGAAGTGTGCTCGGGTACTATTTTATTGATTCAAGAATCAAGGACATAGAGTCGAATTTAGTAGATAGGGGGCAGACTATTGCCAGACAAACTGCATCTGCACTTGAGTATAGCGTGTTAATTGAAAACTATACTTTGATGACCGATATCGTGGATAGAGTATTAATCGAGCCAGATATCATGGCCGTTTTAGTGCGCGATCGTGCTGATAGCCTATTATTAACAAAATATTCAAATGCCGACCATCAACTTGATCACATTGATGGCGAGGTGTTAGTTACTGGTGACCAGCAAATTACTCAAGACATGTTGGTATTTGCTCAAGAGATACTACAGAATGTTGTTGACGTAGATGACTATAGTGTTGCCAGTTCCAGTCAATCTATAGCTGATACTGAGAAAATAGGTACGGTACAGGTTTTTATCGATAAAACATCCTCCTTACAGCGTCAAACGACAGTTATACGTAATGGTGTAGTGATTATTTTGTCCTGCCTGCTAGGTATGATTCTATTGGCTTTTTATATGGGAACCAAAATAGCCAAGCCTGTTATGCAGTTGACGAACACAGTTAATAAGATTGCTGCTGGAGAATTAAAACAAAGAGTGGCAGAAAAATCTTCAACTGAAATAGGTCAGCTTGAGCGCGGTGTAAATGATATGGCGGCGGCCATTGAGGCGGGGAGAAGCCGGTTGCAAGAAAAAATTAAGGAGCTTACCGATGATTTTAATGTCGCTACTGCAGCACTTAAGGACAGTGAAGAAAAGTATCGGGATTTATTCGAAAACGCCTCGGACGTTGTCGTTACCTTTAATACTAATGGAGACCTGATTAGTACTAATAAGGCCTTTTCTGAAGAAGTTTATGATACTCAAGGTGATACCCAAATTCCCAAATGGTCACAGATACTTGCCCCCCGGTCACGATTCAGGGCTTTGAGAATTAATAAAAAACACATGACTAGCGATGAACGTTTTACCTATGAATTAGACATAATCAGTAAGAATAACAAGGTCAAAACGTTCGAAATAAGCTCTAGATCGATTACCAAAGACAAGAATATTATCGGGATTCATGCCATTGCCCGTGATATTACTCAACGAATCGAGTTTCAACAGGCTTTAGTTAAAGCCAGAGCGGCAGCAGAAACTGCAAATAAAGCCAAGTCTGGCTTTTTGGCGAATATGAGTCATGAAATTCGAACACCCATCAGCGGTATTATTGGCTTTCTTGATTTATTGGCTGATAGTGACTTGAGTAACAAACAAAAGGAACTCCTTGCCCCGGTTATTAAATCATCAAATCAACTGGTAGCAATTGTCAATGATATTTTGGATTTCGCAAAAATCGAGGCCCAACAAATAGATTTGCAAAAAAAGCCTTTCGAGCTTTATGAAATTGTTTCTCAATCAATGGACATGTTATTGCCTTTGGCGAGCCGAAAAAACATTGATTTAAGATTCGCCAGGCAACCAGAAGACAAGTGTCATGTACTTGGAGATTCAGTTCGTATAAGCCAAATTATTACTAATTTGGTTTCTAATGCAATTAAATTTACCGACTATGGGTATGTATCAGTTGCGGTGGATCATCAACCGATATCCTTGGAAAAGGTTAAAGCTACAATTATTGTTGAGGATACCGGGGTCGGTATTTCCGATGAGGATAAGTTGCATTTATTTGATCCTTTCTGGCAAGCTGATTCGTCTATAACAAGGAAGTTTGAGGGTTCAGGGCTTGGATTGGCTATTGCTAATCATTTTGTTGAATTGATGGGAGGCGAAATCACTATTGAGGATAATCATCGACAGGGAACCAAGTTTATTTTTTCGTTAATCCTGCCTAGTCATGATGAGCGCTTAAGTAGAGACGAAAAGGACGACAAGAAAATTGAATATACATTCTTATCGTCAGTTAATGTACTTGTTATCGATGATAACAGTATAGTACGCGATTATTTCGATACCATGCTTTCCAGTTTGAAGTTAGATCATCAGCAGGTCATGGACAGAGATCAAGCTTTGCAGGCATGTTCAACACAGCAATATGATCTGGTGTTTCTGGACTTACACATGCCAGGTATTGATGGCATGCAGACATTCCTGGATATTCGAAATAATACTGAGATTAAGCAACCCAAGATAATCGTTTCGCTCACCGCTGATGCAATTGTCGGCAACCGCGAACAGGTTTTGGAACATGGTTTTGATGATTTTATGGCTAAGCCGATGACTAAAACTGATTTCATAAAAATTCTAAATAAATGGTTTCCGGAAAAGGTTTCAGTCACCAAAAATATTCAGCGGGAACGTTCGAAAGGAAAGACAGATGTATTAAATGCTAAATCAGGTATCGAGCTAGCAAACGGGAATATTGAATTGTGGAAAAAAAGCATACACTCTTTAGCACAAGATGTACCTCATTATATTGATGTTCTGGATAAATCCTATTCAGGGCAATCCATTGACAGTTTATACAGTGAAGTCCACAAGCTGGCCGGTACAGCAAGCTATATAGGTGCTGACGATCTGAATAGCGCGGCGAGGAAATTAATGAATTTACTCCAGGCAGAATATGAACTGGAAGAAAAGTTCAATTTAATCAATAAATTAAGGAAATCTCTGCATAAATTTGTTGAAGAAGTTTCGGTTGACTATGACTTTTCCCCTAATTTATCAGATATGCAATAAAATCGGGAGGCTTTGGAACAACAGTTAATCACCCCACCTATCCTCCCCTAACAGGGGAGGAACCCTTTGTTTGAGCTTATCAATATATCTCCCCTTTCTAGGGGGAAGTTAGAGGAGTAAATAATCATAATAAAACTATGGAGCTTTATTTAGAGGAATTACTATAGATCGGATTTTCTTTGTTTCAGTTAGCTTTAGCAAAACCGGGTTAGGAAGGTTTGAACTTGGTGACCGGATTGAGTGGCATTAATTAATATTCCGGGTTATTTAAAAGTACCAAACGATTTCCAGTTGTAAATGACTGTCTTGCCGCAAGTCAAAAAGCAGACTTTCATCATCGATCTGACTGAAATATTGTGCTTCTAGATTAATTTTGACACTGTCACCGAATCTGCGACTGGCCTCAAGGCGAAATGAACGGCTTTGATCATCCAGATCATAGCCAAATCCAGCTAGTAATTCAGTGCTTTGCACATCATTCATTGCCAAACGTGCGCCAAAAAACAAATCATTCTGAAATGCCGCCTGATTTTTGTCACGTTCATCATATTGATATTCCATTAACACACCTAAATCAGCATCACTTTCATTAATCCCGACAAAGGTGTACTCAAAACCAGCACCAGCTGCCCAGAAATTTTGGTTTAATCCATCACGATGAATCGCCTCTAATTTCCATAACCATTCTTCACCGGTATATTGGAGGTCCAGTCCGGCTTGTTCGATCTGTTGGTAGAAAGGGATTAATTTGGATTGGTCTTGTGAGAGTTGGAACAAGGGTTCTCGAGCAGTGCCATCAAACCAGGAAATACCTATATCGAAATTACCAAAGTAATGTGACCACCTTAACGCATAATCAACATGATTTTCATCATCAGAGGATTGATAAATAGCCTCATCGGTATCAACAACCAATCCGCCGCGCAAGCGGCCATCTTCACCAGCAAAAGTACGTTCACGAAAATAGGGTAGTATAAAAAATTCCAGTAAGCCGAAATCTTTGTTTAACCCGAAATGCAACATGGGTTGGCCTAATTTGTCTTCACCATCGATATTTTCGACTGCATCAGTTTGGTTGATAATGTCAACTAAATGTTGAAATTCCAATACTCCCCAAAATACTTTATTAATCCCGATTCGCCATTCCCAGTCGTCTTTGACCCCAAGAAAATAAAGTTCTCTGATATCAGCGTGAGTACGTTCATCATCTTCGCTATCAACACGTACAAACGGAATAAAGGTGAAGCTATTATCACCGTTGTTCCACTGATACCGGAACTCAGGTTGAAAGCTGATTGAACCAGTAACATCTTCACTTTGCTTAGCAAACAAAGGGTCATCAATAAAGTAACGGCCTTCAATGCCAATGTTGCCGGAGAATTCGGCGTTAGTCGATGGAGAGATACATAAGCAGATCAGAATGAAGATGACATTCCAAAATCTTACATCAAATTGAAATTGTATAGACTTCATCATTGAGTAAGCTTAGATAAACTACAGTCATTCCCGCCTTCATGGGAGTGACACAGAGGTAATAATTTAAATTCTGATTTACGTTAGAATTTATCGAGTATTCCATCATCGCAAACGCTTTAAACCATTTTTATCAAAATCGTTTTCAGTTAAGCCAGTTTTAAAGGCGTAGTTTTCCCAGCTAAGTGTTGTCGACTTTCCTGTTTGATGGTTAATCATTTCCATGGTGTCAGGCCGCCAATGCTTTCCTGCGTATTGGTTGTATCCGCTTGAAGTTAAGGTTTTCAGTAATGTGTTTTTTCGATCATAATATTCGACTTTAACTGCTCTATACGCTTGTTTATCAATCCAGCCAATTTGGCGGGTATAACCTGAGTGCTTATAAGCAGGAAAACGTTCGATCACATAGCATTCATAATCACCACAGGCTTCATCGCGCAAATATTTGTAGGTGTATTTCTCTACCTCTTGTGAACCCAAATCCTCAAAGGCAAATTCGCTGCCCATAAATGGCCCGGATTTATTTTTCGAGGAGATGCGTTTTACACGTTTTAATGCCGGTAAATATAGCCACTGATCATCTGGCTCAAGCCCATGGGAGTAGGTGAGTGAAGCAGTGCCTTTGACATCAGCAGGTTCTAAAAATAAAGACAGACTTTTATCACCATCACCTTCGACTTCAAGTGTTTTACTTTTGATTTCGCGGATGCTTTCCTGACCTTTGCGATTTTTTAAAATCATCACCATATCGGCAGTAAAATCAACAAAACCGCTATCAAATGCGTCGGCCTCCTCAACTATTCGCAAGCCTTTTTCTTCAGCAGTTTCTGCAGAGACAGAAATAGTGAAAAGTGATGTAATTGTTAATGCAAAAAATAGTTTTTTCATTGTTCAACCTGTAATTGGAATTGTTTGGTCAAGTCTATTATCACGGCGTTTTCTTGAAATTAAGATTAACAACGGCGGTAATAATAGAAAATCGATTAATAATGCTAATGCCATGGTCAGTGATGTCATTAAGCCCATATCAGCATTAAGTTTGAAAGATGATGTGCCGAGCACGAAAAATCCTGCTACCAATGCCAATGAGGTTATCCACAGTGCTATTCCGACACCGGAGAAGGCTGACTTAACTGCTGCTTCGGCACTTAAGCCTTGTTCTCTGATTGCACGTAAATATTTACTCATAAAATGGATAGTGTCGTCCACCACAATACCCAAGGTCATGGCCGTTACAAATGCAAGGCTCATACCGATCTCAGAGACGAAAATCCCCCAAAGCCCAAAAGCAACAGCCACAGGAAGTAAATTCGGAATTAAGCTTAGCAGGCCATATTTGAAGGAACGAAACACTAGAATTAACAATAGTGAGATAACAACCAAAGCTATGCTTGTACCCAATAACATGCTTTTGATATTGGTAATACCAATATGAGAAAACATCACTGTTGGGCTGCCACCATAAGTGGCAATTGCAGGTGTATTTTCATTCATCCAGTTGATGATTCGTTGCTCTAGCGCCAACACTTGTTGAGTAGTGAGTATTTCTAAGGTTACTGACACCCGGGTTGAAGACTTCGAAATATCGATTTGATTATTCAAGTCCAAGCCGTAAGGCAGTGACATCTCATAGAGCAATAAATACTGTGCAGCCAGATCGCGTTGTTCTGGCAATTGATACCAGCTTTGATCATCACCATGTAAGTTTTTGTTTAAACGCTTCATGGTGTCGGTGATGCTATTTACATGAACAACTTCTGGTTGTGTTTCCATCCAGCGTACAAATTTATCTACCTGAGCTTGGAACTCGGGAATTGCAACACCACCTTCTTCTTTGGAATCCAATGAGAAATCGACAAAATATATACCACCCAAATGCTCGGCCACATATTCAGAGTGGGTTCTGAAAGGAATTCGCTCATCAAAATATTTAACAAAATTATCATTCAAGTAATTTTTACTAATAAATGCAGCAATACCAAAAGTAAGAATTAAGCAGGTCCATAACAAGACTTTCTGTTTGCTAATCACGAAATCAGCAAATTTATCCATGATTAGGGTAAATCGCGTTGATTCAGCTTGCTTAATATTACAAGGCAGAATCGCCAGCATAGCAGGCAATAACGTCAAAGCGTAAAAGAAGGCAAACATGACACCGATAGCTGAAAAATTACCTAAGTGACGAAACGGTGGGGCATCGCTAAAATTAAGTGCCATAAAACCGATAGCGGTGGTCACAGAAGTAAAAAATATCGGCATAAAATTAACGCGTATGGATTCACGAATAGCGTCATATTTATCTTTACCCTTTCTGACTTCTTGAACCCAGGTCACTAGCAGATGGACACAATCGGCAACGGCCAGTGTCATGATTATGGTGGGTAATGACATCAGCGGCGTGGTGAGTTCCACACCCAGCCAACCAACCGAGCCCATGGTGGTTATTACAGTAAATAAAATTACTATAAACACGGTTAGTGTTCTGAAAAATCCACGAATAAACAAAAAGATAATAAGCAGAATTAATATTAACGATATCGGGATTAGATGAGTCATGTCATACAAGGATGCCTGAGCAAAGGCATTATTCATCATCACAATACCGCTTAAGTGGAAGTCGTGATCAGGATAAGTCTGTTCAGCGTAGTCAATAATCTGCTGAACAAACTCGGCAACTTCCGGCACCTCCACATTTGGGTTTACACCCGGAAGTTCAACAGTGATATTAACAGCTGTGATGTCGGCCGTATCTGAGACGAGGCGGTGGAGGAGAGTAGGCTCCGTCAAAACGATGTCTTTGATTTTTGTTAAGTCGGACTCACTCAATGTCGTTGGATCTTCAATGAGATCTTCAACGATTAAGTCGTCTTCTATCGAATAAGTATGTTGATAATTGCTTAGTGAATCGACACGAATAGAGTAAGGGGTCTGCCAGGCACGGTCAGTTAAATCAACAACAATGGCTAATGTTTCATTTGTGAAAACCTCTCCACTAGCTGGAGTGATAGTAATTAAGGCATTGTCATTCTTGGTATAGGTATCTTGTAAGTTTTCGAATGCGACGAGTTGTGGGTTGTCACCATCAAAAAATACGCGGTAATCATTATTAAATTCTAAAAATCGTCCACCAGATGCCATTAACAAAACCATTGCTATGGTGGCAAGCACAACAAGATATTTAAAACGTATTACAAAATCAGCGTATGCTTTCAACATGCTATTGTTCCTTTTGGTGGTTTTGTTCGATTTCAATTGCCAGCTTATCAATTAATTTTTTCAACGTTTTTCTTGTTATTTTGCTATCTGATTTTTTGATTTCAGAAAATAGCGAGGTAAAGGCTTTATCATCACGCTGGCGAATCTCTCTATAAAGCTCCAATCCTGACTTGGAAAATGAAATTAGCGGTGAGCGTTTATGCTTGGGGTTATCATGCAGTTCTACGATCTCGCGTTCCAGTAAAGAGTTCACGATTGATTGGATATGTTGACGGGAAACATCATAAAGCTCGGCTATCTGAGGTACTGATAGTTTCTGGTCAGGGTATAAGTAATCCATCACTGATCGATCGCAAGCGGAAATGTCTAAATCCTTAAGATACTGGTCAACACGAGTGCCCATAAGCCTAAATGCTCGTCGTATTAGCCAAGTAACTTGATAGATCTCCTTTGAATTTAGTTCTGGCATTAATGAAATAAATATTGACAAGTGAATTGTCAATTATGACAACTGAGTTGTCAAGACTTATCCTGGCCTTGTGCCGGGATCTTCAGGCAACCATTCCTGAATCAATTCAGACAAGCCTGCTCTAAAGCCGAAAAATCGGCAGGAGATCCTCACGACGTTTAACAGCGTCTCTGGATGACATCTCAACTTGTCATTCAGCACCCATCCGAGCATAAAATCGAGTGATAACCCTCTTACAAGGATAAACGAGTGGAGGAATCTCCTAATCCCAGTCAGTATTTAAACGTTTGCTAACCCCTCAACCGCTCCGCCTTAGGATCATACATTGCGGTCAGGCTGGCCTGTGCCGGAATGCGTTCACCGCCTACCTCAATTTCAAAATTGCCAGACTCGATATAATCCTTATTGACGCCTTCTTTACATCTGACATAACCAAGACCAATTGAACCGCCCAGAGTATGTCCGTAATTACCCGAAGTTAAATAACCGACGGTTTGACTATCACGGATAATCGGTTCGTGGTGATAAAGAATAGCTTCTGGATCTTTAAGCAAGAATTGAATTAGTCGTTTAGTTAAAGGTCCATCTTTTTCTTTTTGTTTGGCAATTGCATCATGACCGATAAAAGGAATTGATTTACTCATGTCGCAAACAAATCCTGCACCTGCCTCCAATGGAGTGTCTTCATCGGCTACATCATGACCAAAATGCAGGAACTTTTTCTCAAGGCGACCTGTATCAAGGCAGTGCAGGCCTGCGAGTTTGAGATCAAATGATTCACCGGCTGTCGTTACTACATCAAACGCATGCCGAGCTTGCTCAACAGGTACATAAAGCTCCCAACCTAGCTCACCAACAAAAGAGACTCGAAAGGCGTAACCCACAGCACAGCCGATTTCTACAGGTTTGAAAGTTCCGAATGGAAAAGTTTCAGTTGAAAAATCTTCGTCTATAAAACTCGATAACATTGCGCGACTATTGGGGCCCATGATGCCCAATACAGCCCAGGCATTGGTAACATTGGTGACAAAGCAATGTGAGTCCGGATCGATATTACGATTTAACCAGTCTAAATCTTTATGGGTGACTGCGGCTGCACTGACTATAAAATATTTATTTTCATCAATTCGATTTACTGTCAAATCAGCCTCAATACCACCTCTGTCATTTAACCAATGGGTGTAAACCATTTTGCCGACAGGAACATCAACGTTGGCTGAGCTGATTCGTTGCAATGCATTACAGGCATCTTTGCCTTGAACCAAATACTTGGAAAAACTGCTTTGATCAAACATGGCTACATTCTCACGAAAAGCTCTGTGCTCAGCGGCTGAATATTCAAACCAGTTTTGTTTACCAAAACTATACTTATACTCAGGTTTTACACCCTCTGGAGCAAACCAGTTTGGCCGTTCCCAGCCTGCCACTTCACCAAAACAGGCATTATGTTCTACTAGTTTTTCGTGAATAGGGGAGTGGCGAACATTTCGAGAAGTTGCAAACTGTCTGAAGGGAAAGTGGTTTTCGTATAATAATCCTAAACTTTCGGTGACCCGTTCTTTTAGATAGGCAGTCGTATTTTGAACCGGATGCATACGGCGAATATCGTTGCCCCACAGATCCATTGGGGCGTGACCTTTGTCCATCCATTCGGCCAGAGCTTTGCCCAATCCTCCTGATGTTTGGATGCCGACTGAATTTAGTCCGGCGCCAATATAAAGATTTTTAACCTCTGGTGACTCACCGATATGAAATTGATCATCAGGTGTGAAACTTTCGGGGCCACAGAAAAATTTACGCCAACCTACATTTTGCAGGAAAGGTATACGCTCCATGGCATCTTCGAGTACTGGGAGCAACTGCTCCTCAACATGGCCTTCAATTTCATCAAAGGAAAAATCTTCCGGTAGTTGACGGATATCGTAGGCGATGGCATTTTTCTCAAATGCACCGACCAGTAAGCTGCCTGCATCTTCCTTGTAATAAGCACATTTATCGTGATCGCGTAATACAGGGAGAGTGGGGGGTATATCATCCTGCTTTTCTGTTAGTGCGTAATAATGTTCACAAGCATAAAGTGGAATGTTTACGCCAATTGATTTGCCTAAATCACGAGACCACATGCCACCACACACAGTAACAAAATCTGCCTTAATTTGGCCTTGGTCAGTGACTACCCCAGTGACTTTGCCATTTTCTTTTAGTATCTCAGTGACTTTAATCCCTTCGATACATTTTGCTCCATATAAACGTGCACCTTTTATGAATGCCATGGTAACGTCAATGGGACTGGCAAAACCATCATGTTCAACCCAACTGCCGCCTAACAAATCATCAGTATTAACAAAAGGGTATAAGGCCTTTATCTCCTCTGGTGTAATGATGTCTACTCGTGTTACTCCAAAGGCATTATTCATCGATGCAACTCGTTTTAACTCTTCAAATCGAGCCTCACTATGTGCAATTGATATTGACCCAACTTGTCTGAACCCGGTTGCCTGTTCTGTCTCTTTTTCAAGTTCATCGAGTAACGACATAGAATATTCACATAAGCGAGCATGACTGTCGTTAGCACGCATGGTGCCAACTAAACCCGCTGCGTGCCAGGTTGTGCCACAAGAGAATTGCTGACGTTCAAGCAAGACCACATCCTGCCAACCTTGTTTAGCTAAGTGATAAGCAACACTGGCGCCTGAAACGCCACCGCCAATAACAACAGCACTAGCCTGAGAAGGGATCGATTTGCTCATTAATTAAACTCCTTAATAAATAGCTGGGGTCAAATACCAGATGACTTGACAATTATCCTCACCGATATTTTCAAAATCATGTAAAACATTACGCGGCAACACGAAACTGTCGCCTTGATTTAAAACAAACTCATTGGTTTCTAAGATTAATTTCAACGTGCCAGATAGTACATAGCCTGACATTTCGACATCTCGTCTAATTAAATCACCACTTGTAGCCCCGGGTTGTGACTCATTTAATATCATCAAACTCTCTCCATTTAAGTTTGGAGACAATAGCGATTCGGCCATTCCTGCACCGATAAAATTAAGCTGACGACGATTATCAGCCCTAACGATATAAATACTTTCCTCTGACTGATGGTCTTGTTGCTGATTAAAAAACCAACTCAAATCAACATTCAGTGCTTTGGCAATTAAATTTAAGCTGGCGATGGTGACTTCTGACTTATCACGTTCAGCCTGACTAATATATCCGACTGATCGATCGATCTCTTTTGCAAGATCAGCCAAAGTCATACCACGGGCTTTGCGTAATTCTCGAATTTGCTTACCAATGCTAAAGCCTGATTGATTCTTCACTCTTCTATGCATGAAAATAAATGAGTAATATATCACTAATATGAAAAAAATAGTTATTATTTTCATTTCTAAAGCTAAGAAATTTTGATATTTTTTTACCCAAGGGTATGTAAGAATCACCTACCTTAGTTAAGAATAACTGACATCGAGGAACGAAAATGGCGCTTAAAACGACTGTTATTGGGGCTTATCCAAAACCTGACTATATAAATCTCCCAGACTGGTTTGATCCTGAATTTGATGGGCCAGATAATGCCAATCCTACGGGGAGCTGGCTCAAAGCTCTACAAGCGATGGGACCGGATGCTGAGCAAATATTACAGCGTGGTGTTAAAGAGGTGATCGATGATCAAGTCTCGTATGGCATAGATATTCCAACAGATGGTGAGGTTAGGCGTGAAAATTATGTTCACTATCATTGTCGGCATATTGATGGTTTCGATTTCAATCGACTTACAGCCAAAGTATTGCGTAATGGCTCATATACTGCAAAGTTACCGACCATTACTGCTCCTATTAAAACACGTGAATTTTTTTTGGCTGATGAGTGGAAGATTGCCCAGTCATTTACTGATAAAGATGTCAAAATGACTATGCCTGGGCCGATGACTATTACCGACACTAATGCAGATGATTTTTACAATGATAATGCCAAACTTGGTGCGGATTTAGCCGATGCACTAAACAAGGAAGTGCTTTCTTTGGCTGAAGCGGGTTGTAAGCATATCCAAATTGATGAACCTTTGTTTGCGCGCAAACCCAAAGAGGCTTTGGATTATGGTTTTGAAAATTTAGAACGAGCCTTTCATGGTTGTCCTGATTATGTGCAACGTACTGTACACATGTGCTGTGGTTATCCAGATCGAATTGATCGGGATGATTACCCTAAAGCGGATCCCCATGCTTATTTCGATCTTTCTGAAGCGATGGATCGATCAAGCATTAATGCTGTTTCTATCGAAGATGCGCATAGAAATAACGATTTATCCTTATTGGAAAAATTTCAAAACACAAAAGTGATTTTTGGGGTAGTAGCAATTGCCAAAAGCCGGATCGAACCCGTTGAGGAAATTCAGCAAAGATTGGAACAAGCCTTAAATCACATTGACGCGGATCGTTTGTTAGCTGCACCGGATTGCGGTTTGGGGTTTTTATCAAGGGAACAATGTAAGCAGAAGCTGACTAATTTGTCTCATGCAGCGAAAACACTGGGTTAATGGTAACCCCCTCTAACTCCCCCTGAAAGGGGGAGAACTCGATATTTTGGCCTCTTCGTTTGTAAATACCCATTTCTTCCCCTCTTATGGCAGGACAGGAGGGATCTGACAAATTGGCTACATCATCGCTACTAGTAAAGTTAGCTCCCTGGATTTTTGTATTCTTGTGGAGCACGGGATTTGTCGGAGCAAAGTATACTTTGCCCTATGCAGAGCCGTTTACGTTGTTGTGGGTTCGCATGTCGATCACAGTATTGTTGTTTTTAATAATCATATGGATATTTAATTCTAAGCGTTTAACCGTCGTCGAGGCTCTTCATCAAATGATTGCAGGTGCGCTTTTCCACGTGGGTTATCTTGGCGGCGTGTTTGCGGCAATAAGTCTGGGAATGCCTGCTGGAGTGTGTGCAATAATCGTGGGTCTGCAACCCATTCTCACTGCTATTGTCGCCCTGTTATGGTTGAATGAAAAATTGGCGTGGAGTCAATGGCTGGGTTTGGTTTGCGGTTTTGTGGGAGTCGGAACTGTGTTGTTTGCCGGTAAGCAGTTAGGTGATTTCGAGGTTAATAAAGCCGCACTGGTATTTTCGTTCGCTTCAGTATTGTCTATTTCAATTGGAACTTTATATCAAAAACGCTTTGGTAATGGTGTAGATATTATTACCGGTTCATTTTTTCAATACCTAATGGCGGCTATCTTGCTAGGTATTATTGCTTTTAGTTTTGAAACACGTCAGATTGAATGGAGCTTTGAGTTCATCCTTGGCTTAATATGGCTAATCTTTGTACTGTCGGTTGCGGCAGTCATGTTACTAATGTATTTGATTAGAATCGGCGAAGCAGCCAAGGTGGCCAGTTATTTTTATCTGGTGCCGGTATCAGCTGCAACATTAACCTGGTTATTATTTGATGAGAAGCTTTCGCTAACTTCAGTCTTCGGAATGATATTGACGGTGTTTGGTATCTATCTGGTCATAAAATCTAGTAAAAGAGGAACTTATTAAATTTTTGATATCTCGGTGTTTGAGCGTCTGAGTTAACTTCTGTAGATTACATCTCAAAACCCTTGGTCCACATATCACACATCGACTGTAAAATCTAGGTAACAATTACCTTTCCTTAATTCCCTGTTAAACCGACAAAAAGCAGGAATTTTCTGGAATTTATCGAATTCAAATCCAACAGCAAGGTTAAGTCATAAATAATGTTATCTGACGGGTGGTTTTATGGGCAAGTTATTGTCTTTGGGGCCCCATCCTGCAAATTGAGTCATACAGCCTCATCGGCAGGCTACCACCCGCCCAATTTATCATTGATGTTGGTCTGCGTTATTCCAGTTGGCAGGCGGCATGATAAATCCAGTCCAGCCTGAATGCGGTCTTGGCAAAATACAGTTTCAATCGTCGGCCCGTTTGCACTAACCGGGCACAAGATCGAATCAGATAACGGATAATGGGCCGAATACCATGTTGACGGGCGATATCGGGTAACAGTTGATATTGCACCGCCCGCAGCAGCAACTGGGCGATCTGGCCACAGGCGTAAAAGACCTGATTGGCGATAAAGGATCGGCATGGCGGATGATGTAAATCCAGATCCGTCAGCGGGCCTTTAAAGGCGTTTTCCTGGCCCTGTTTGCCGCGATGCCGTTTGACGAGTTCTTTTAGCGGTAAATCGCCCCGTGACACCAGGATGACCGTATAGATCGGCACCAGTAATTGTTGTTTGTTTTCTTCCATCCGGCGAATGACCACATAAGTTTGCTCAGCGGTCCAATTCGTTGGTTGATAATAGGCAAAAATCGCTGATTCTTCCATACCAATGTCCGCCCAACACGTATCGGCTAAGCCTTCCAACTGCTCCAGGATAGGCGTTTTCTTTCGGGTATCCGTGACCGAGATGGAATAGTCCCAGCCCTTGGCCTGGCAATACTCAATCAGTTGGCCGTTGTAATAGCTGTTATCGACCCGTAGCCAGACCTGATCGGTATCCGCAAGCAACGGCGACACATCCTGATCCAATTGACCGCGCCAATCGCCGGTGACCGTACTGCCGCCAGGATGTAACCGGCCACTGACCCAGGCACTGCCGATAAATACCCCATGCAACCAGTATTGGTCCTCACCGGTAAACCCCCAATTGGCCTGTTCAAATAACCGGCCCGTGACCTCAATCGCACTGCCGTCCATAAAGACGGGAATATAACCGTCCTGTTCGCGGTGATGAGCGATGACCGGTGCAATGATAGACGGCGTGAGGGTGCGAATAATGGTATATAACTGATCCAGTCCATCCGGCGTGCAGCGCGATAAATATTCGCCCAACCGCCGTGAATCAGGGACTTGGGTTAAGCCTAATAGCTGTTGCGCGACCCGATCCGCTTTCAAGGCATCCACATCCGACAAACACCCATTGCCCGTGCAAAACGAATAAATCAGGCTCAGTAACATCTGTGCATCATTGCACCCGCGATTGCGCTGCTTGACCTTAATCCTCGTATCCAGTAACTCTGGCACCTTCATGTGCTTGGCTTGTTGACCGATAAACACCAATCCGGCGTTGCTCGTTAGCCGTTCATCGGTGAAATCAATATCAATTTTAGGAGCGGATTGAGGTATCATTATCTTGCACCTGCCAGGTGAGTTGTATTGCAACAGGGATTATCCCTGAAACCCTTGGCCGGTGCAGCTTTTAACCCTTTTATAGGATTCTTATCCGGGAATCAGGGTTACCTTTGACAGATAAATTTAAGGGCTGTAGGGTTTAGTTATAGCTTTAAATTTCTAAAATAATAAAGCCTAATAATAAGAACAATATTTTAATAATAACTAAAAAGTTAACGCCAATGAGGGTGGCGAGATGTCTAATAAGAGTCCGTTCACACGTACTGTCATTTATTTTATTTTCTTAACAGGATTGCTTCTAAGTTCTTTATTGATTGTTTCTGCTGCTGCGGAGAATCAATTAGATAAAACAAAAAAATATAAGCAGGCAGTAGAACAATGGGACAGAACGTATCGTCCGATTATTATCCAAAATGTTATTAATCGTATAGCGCCCGAGGCACAGCAAAGAGGGTTTGTCGGCTGGCGTGCTGAGATTCGGGCCCACCTTGAACAATTGCCTGTCAGGCAACTCAATGAAGTTCAAAACGCTCAAAATTATGATCAGGTAATCACTATTATCCGCGGTGGTGAAATAAAAACCCAAAACCTGGGTCAGCTTGAGGATTTGTCAGCGACATTGGCACTGGGTGATGCGGAAAGAGATCTGGTTTATACCCCATTGCCACCGTGCAGGATAATAGATACGCGATTAAGTGGTGGAAAATTTGGTGATTTAGAGACTCGTTCATATTCGATCAATGGCAATACCAGCGGTCAGGGAGGTGTGGCCAACTGCGGTGTTCCGGATGGGGCTGATGAACCGGCAGCAATCGTACTTAACTTCACTTCTACCCAAAGCGATAGAGCCGGGTTTTTGACAGCATTTCCATTTGGTACAGTGCGGCCGAATTCCAGTGTACTGAACTACTTAAGAGTAGATATAGCAAATGCTCTGGTACTCAAGTCCGCCATAGCCGGTATTAATGAGATTTCTGTGTTTGCCAGCACACCGACGCACTTGGTGGTAGATGTGATGGGTTATTTAAGCAATGCCGGTCATGATCATGATAACCTTTATTTCACCAAGGATGAAGTCACTACCCTGGTTGAGAATGGTTTGACAGGCCCTCAAGGCCCTGCTGGTCCGGCAGGGCCACAAGGCCCACAGGGTCCGCAAGGCCCACAGGGTCCACAAGGTAATCAGGGCCCACAGGGTCCCCAAGGCCCACAGGGCCCTCAAGGGCCGGCGGGAGCGGACGGCACGGATCTTTATGCACGTACGGTCATTGTTAAGGGTGATGGTTCAGACGCGACCAACGGTTCGAATTTACTTGCGGCGATGTCTACAGTTAGTGGTGCAACAGCAGCGGACCCATGGATCGTCAGGCTTGAGCCAGGTGTTTATGATCTGGGCGTATTCGTTCTTCTTCTGCCGGCGAACGTGTCTCTGGTCGGGGCTGGACCAAGCGCCACTGTCATACGCGGTGCAAGTAGCGTAGGGGTGATCCGGCTCAATGGCAACGGGCTGATTGCCGATATCCATTTTGACGGTGCTCATGCAAGTTCAGGTGAAATAGTCGATATAGACACTGGTAGCGATATGACTTTGCGTAATCTCAAGGTGACAGCCGTGGGAGCAGGTGCTGATGGCTTAGTATTTTTAGCTGGAAACACGAATATACAAGTGATCGCAGTGGATGTGAATGTGCCGGATCATGCTATAAAAATAGGTGGAGGAAGTGATGTTATCGTTCGTGATAGTGAATTGGTTTCCATTGATCATGTGATCACTAAGTTAACCTCGTCAATTACTGATCTTCGCATTGACAATTCTTATCTCCGGGCAACTGGCTCTAATAATTCTGTGATCAATGCAGAAACTTCTGGTGGGGTATTTACAGCCAAAATTTATCACTCGACTCTTGTCTCAAGCACCGGAGGCAGCGTAGACACCGCATTTGGCGATACAGACGATGTTTATTTTATGTTTAACAATCACATGGAAGTAGCGGATGATTTTACGGTGCATTTTAATGACCCGGGCTCAACCGCCGTTTGTGCACAAAACAGCCGTTTAAAGCCGGGTTCAACAAGTGTTGAAGGTGATAACCTTGACTGTTATTGATTGTATAGAGCAAGATCGGCAGCCTTCTTTATCGCCTTAGTGATGTCCATAGATTGCTTCGTGTTGCTCGCAATGACCTGAAGGGGTGTGGTGGCATCAGTACGTCATTTGGTTATGGGTAGGGTGTGGCTTCATATGAGTCATTGTGAACAAATGACTACGAACGACTATAGCAATCCACCGGTTATTTCTTATCATTCCGTAATATCAGAACTTAGAAATGTGCCTAATTTAAGGTGTGCTGGAAAAGGCTAAATTATTGACAGAATCCATTGATTTTTTTATAGTCTTTGACAAGGGGACTGCGAACTCCCCGTGAGGCGACAGCTGAATTTCGCATCCTTTATTAACTTTGTAAATAGTGAGGATGTTATGCCATCGCCTACCCAAATAACCGTTTCCCAATTATCACGTCTTATAGGCACTCCAGATTGTCCGATTATTATTGATGCTTGTATCGATGAGGACTTCAACCACGATCCAAGGTTAATTCCTACAGCATTTAGGCACCCGCATACGGATATGATCTCAATAGCTTCGCAATTATTGGGCAAGAAAGTCATTGTTGTGTGCCAAAAAGGATTGAAAATTAGCGAAGGTTCAGCGGCAGTATTAAGGATACAAGCTGTTGATGCTGAGAATCTAGAAGGAGGGATGTTTGGTTGGCGTGACGCCGGTCAACCATTAATTCCAGCCAGCAAAATTGAATTGAATGATAACGGTCATACTTTATGGGTGACCAAACAGCGGCCCAAAGTCGATCGTATCGCTTGTGCTTGGTTAATTCGACGTTTTATTGATCGAAACGCCCGGTTTCTATTTGTCGCGGCTTCCCAAGTAGAACTGGTGGCAGAGAAATTTCAGGCGACTCCATTTGATATCGAAAACGTATTTTTCAGTCATAGAAACGAGTTATGCACATTCGATGTCATGTTGGAAGAATTTGAGTTAAAAACGGAGCCATTGTTACGATTAGCTAAAATAGTTCGTGGCGCTGATACTAATCGACTGGATTTGACTCCACAATCACCAGGGTTGTTAGCTGCATCGTTAGGTCTTTCCAGAATGTATCGAGATGATTTGCAGCAGCTTGAGGCTGGAATGGCTTTATATGATTCATTTTATCGTTGGACAAGAGATGCAGTAGATGAAACTCATGACTGGCCAACGTCTTCTAACAAAGTCTGAATAATGAACCAATCAATGGACTTAAAAGATGACTCTGAAGAGTCTATGCCAGTAGAAATTCCATTTACTGAGGCATTAAAGTTTTGGTTTAAGCTTGGTTTTATAAGCTTCGGCGGTCCTGCCGGGCAAATTAGTATGATGCATGATGAACTGGTTGAACGGCGTCGGTGGATTTCTGATAAGCGTTTTCTTCACGCCTTGAATTACACTATGTTATTGCCAGGCCCCGAGGCTCAACAACTAGCTACGTATGTTGGTTGGTTAATGCATGGAGTGCGTGGTGGAATAATTGCAGGTCTGCTGTTTGTTTTACCGTCATTTTTTATTCTCTCAATCTTAGCCTGGTTGTATTTAGTTTACGGTGAACTTCCGGTAGTTCAGGGAATATTGTATGGAGTCAAACCGGCGGTTGTTGCAATAGTGTTGTTTGCAGCTTTTCGTATTGGCAGGAATGTATTAAAGAATCCGATTCTATGGTTGCTGGCAGCTGGCGCTTTTGTGGCGATTGCAATTTTAAAGATTCCATTTCCCTATATTGTTATTGGAGCTGGAGTAATAGGTTGGCTGTTAAGCCAATTTCATAAGCAATGGTTTGAGATGAATGATCAGCATAACTCATCAGGGCCTTTAGTCTCTGACGCAATTATTGGCGATCAAACTCTGCCACCTGAGTATGCAAGATTTAACTGGAGTAGATTTATAAGTCATGCAGTGGTAGGAATAGCTTTGATAGTTTTTTTGTTTCTGATGTTTGTAATGATTTACGGTTGGCAATCAGTCTATACCCAAATGGCCCTGTTTTTCACTAAAGCTGCCCTGGTTACTTTTGGTGGTGCTTACGCTGTTTTACCATACGTTCATCAAGGTGGGGTAGAGGTCTATGGTTGGTTGACTTCAACGCAAATGATTGATGGGTTGGCTTTGGGCGAAACTACGCCTGGCCCTTTGATAATGATTGTTGCCTTTGTTGGATTTGTCGGTGGCTGGACGGCTGAATTGAGCAATCCCGTTTTAGCTGCTTGGCTAGCGGCTGCCGTGGCTACTTTATTTACTTTCTTACCTTCGTTTTTATTTATTTTGGTCGGTGGACCATTAGTTGAGAAAACTCGTGATGATATTAAGTTTACTGCTCCACTAACAGCCATTACAGCTGCTGTGGTTGGGGTGATATTGAATCTAGCCTTATTCTTTTCGATTCACACATTTTGGCCAAACGGTTTTACTGGAAACACAGAGTTGGTGGCCATCCTTTTAGCTGTCGTGGCATTCTTGGCCCTGTCTCGATTAAAACTGGGCGTGATTTGGGTGATTGCATTATCGGGAATTGCAGGTTTGCTTTATCAAATAATTATTTAACTCGTCAGTGCTTACAAGTTAAAAACAGTTGGTATATGATTGCCTTTGGAAGTATCTATTACAAAACTTAAATGTCGAGCGAAAGTAAGTTTAAATTATTAAATAATGATGATATGACGGCGGCTGTAACGGTTGAAAATTTAACCGGTCAGGCGCCAGTATTGGTGACTTGTGACCACGCCAGCAACCTGATCCCTTCACAACTAGGTGATTTAGGCCTTGATGCAAACCAACTTGAGCGTCATATCGCCTATGATATTGGTGCACTAAATTTGTCTAAATTAATTTCCGATAAGCTGGACGCACCACTCATTCATTCTGGTTATTCACGCTTGGTGATCGATTTAAATCGTCATTTGAGTGACCCTAGTTCAATTCCAATTGTCAGCGAAGGCACGGAAATTCCCGGAAACCATCCGCTTGATCAAGATCAATGTCAGGCTCGTGTTAATGAATTATTCTGGCCTTACCACAATAAATTCGCTGAAGTTTTAAATGGATTCCAGAGCAAAGGCATTCACCCGGTGATCTTGGCCATCCATACTTTTACCCCGATTTATCATGGTGTTAAACGCCCTTGGCATACTGGTGTTATGTGGGACACGGATGACCGTATGGCTCTTCCATTCATGAAAAATCTTAAAATCAGGGATGATTTGGTCGTTGGTGATAATCAGCCTTATACAGCTATCGACCCCTTAGGGTATGCTTTTGATGTGCATGCTCGTGGACGTGGATTGCCGCATCTGTTTATTGAAGTTCGACAAGACCTGGTGATGGATGAGGTTGGAGTAATGCGTTGGGCTACCATTATTCATCAGGCATTGGAGCCTTTGCTTGATGATCAACATTTATATTCAATCCTGGAGCAAGCATGATTAGTACAAATCCAGATTACAGTGTTGGTATTGAGGAAGAATATTACCTCGTCGATCTAGAATCGAGAAATTTAATTGAAACTGTTCCTGACGGAGTATGGCCAAAGTTAGAAAAGGCATTAGGAGATAAAGTCACTAGAGAATTTCTGCAGTGCCAGGTCGAAATTGGCACACCAGTATGCAAAACCATTGCTGAGGCTCGTAAGGAATTAGGCCATTTCAGGGCGACGGTGTCTGAAATTGTCGGTGAATTTGATCTGGGTTTGATTGCCAGCTCAACGCATCCTTTCGCCTTGAGCGGTGAACAGCAGCTTACCGATAAGGATCGTTATTATGATCTGGCAAAAGACCTGCAACAGGTGGTGCGCAGGTTATTGATCAGTGGTATGCATATTCACGTGGGTATACCCGATGATGATTTGCGCGTTGATTTAATGAGCCAGGCGGCTTACATATTGCCACATCTATTAGCTTTAAGCACTTCATCACCATTCTGGCGTGGACAGGACACAGGATTGAAGTCTTATCGCATTTGTGTCTGGAACGAAATGCCACGAACAGGTCTACCGACATATTTTGATACTTACACGGAATATAAGCGTCATGTAGAAGTTTTAGTTTCAGCCGGCATTATTGAAGACTCCAGCAAGATTTGGTGGGATATCAGACCTAGTCATAAATTTCCTACTCTGGAAGTACGTATAGCTGATATCTGTACAGATGTGGATGATGGTGTTTGTATTGCTGCTATCTATGCTTGTTGGTTGCGGATGTTATATCGTCTCAGGCGCAGTAATCAACGTTGGCGTACTTATGCAAATTTTCTAATTGAAGAAAATCGTTGGCGCGCCCACCGCTACGGCATAGATGATGGTTTGATTGATTTTGGAGTCGGAGAAATTAAAGCTTACAAGACATTGCTTGATGAAATGATGGAAATTATTGCTGAAGATGCTGAAGCTTTGGATTGTGTAGACCAGGTTCGACATGCCTATACTATTATTGAAAGGGGAACCAGTGCGCATAATCAACTTAACATTTATAATCAATCAAAGCAGGATGGAAAATCAAGCGAGCAGGCCCTTAAGGACGTAGTTGATGGCTTGATTGCTAAAACAGTTCAAGGTTGTTCTAAAAAGGATTAGAGGATGGTTAATCGTGATTTAGCTGATATGCGTAAAGATTATGCTTTACGAAAGTTGACTCGTGATGATCTTAATGAAAATCCAATTGAGCAATTTAGTGATTGGTTTAGTCAGGCACGTAACTCTGAGGTACATGAACCTAATGCCATGGCGCTTGCAACAGTTAGTCAACAAGGCAAGCCAAGTTGTCGTATTGTCCTACTTAAAGGTATTGATCACGGTTTTGTGTTTTATACAAACTACGAATCCAGAAAAGGGCAGCAGCTCGCTAATTCACCTTATGCAGCGGCGACTCTATGGTGGGATAAGCTGGAACGCCAGGTACGTATCGAAGGTCAGATTGAGAAAGTTGATACAAGCTTATCTGATGAATATTTTTTATCGAGACCAAAAGGCAGTCAAGCCAGTGCAGCCGCTTCCCCACAGAGCCAGATTGTTAACTCTTATCAGCAATTGGTTGATTTAAAAGAACAAATTGATACAGATAATTTAAAAAGACCAGACTTTTGGGGTGGTTTCAGGCTAGTTCCAAATCGAATTGAATTCTGGCAGGGGCGTCAAAACAGGCTGCACGATCGTTTTGAATATATAGGTAATGACACCAATCAATGGACTATTAACCGTTTAGCACCATAAATTAAATTAATGAATAACGATTATTCATTAATTTTATAAATAGATAGATATTAAGTCTAAATCATCTTAGTGTTTATTTTAGATGTAAAACAAGGTACTCTTTCGGCACTTCAGCGAACGGCTGAATTTTTTTTAATCAAAACTAGGAGAGTAACTATGTCTAAAAGTTACGTTGTGGGTATTGACGGTAGTGAAGGAAGTGTTCGTACTGCCCAATATGCCTTAGTGCAAGCTGAAAAAGCAGGTGCATCGCTAAAGGTTATACATGTTCTTGAGTGGTCGCCTTATAGCTTCTTAACCCCCGAAGAATTAGAGGAACGTCATAAACGACGTCAGGAAGAACTTGAACGTGCCAAGTCAGCCGTCATCGTACCTATGTTAGAAAAGTTAGGTGGCGATAATATTGAAGGTGAGGTTCGGTATGGTCAGATTGCTGAAGTTATCAGCAGTTACTGTGACGAAATAGGTGCAGACCAATCGTTTGTCGGTCGTCATGGTGGGGGTGGCTTAACATCCCGCTTGTTTGGTTCTGTTCCAGGTGTTCTGGTACAGATTTCAAATGTCCCAGTAACCGTAGTTCCATAACAATAGGAGTAGACGAGATGAGGAAACTAAATAATTTACTGATTACACTAATTGGCTTCTTTGCATCTTGGTCGGCAGTTGCCCAGGAAACAACTGAAACTGAAATGACCACGGCTGATAAAATTAATGAAGCAATAGCACCAATTTTTAATCCGATTTCCGAAAGGATATTTTCAGCAATGCCCGGTTCAGAGGCCCTATTTGGTTATTCTGTACCGTGGGTACTAATCTGGCTGGTTGTTGCGGCGGCGGTATTCACCCTTTATTTTGGGTTTCTACAATTCAGAGGTTTCCCCCATTCGATTTCGATTGTTCGAGGTGATTACCTCGACCCGAAAGATGCGGGTGAGGTTACGCCTTTTCAGGCTTTATGTACGGCACTTTCTGGTACAGTTGGTTTGGGCAATATTGCAGGCGTGGGTGCAGCGGTTGCCATTGGGGGGCCAGGAGCTACATTTTGGATGATTCTTGCCGGTTTAATGGGTATGGCCTCAAAGTGTACTGAATGTATCTTGGGTGTTCATTATCGTAATGAATACGCAGATGGAACAGTTTCTGGGGGTCCAATGTATTATCTTTCTAAAGGCCTTGCAGAAAAAGGCTTGGGTGGTATAGGAAAAGTTCTAGCTGTTCTATTCGCTATCTTTTGTATTTTAGGCTCGTTTGGCGGTGGAAATATGTTTCAGGCTAATCAGTCCTACAAACAGGTGGCAAGTATTCTCCCATTTGACTTAAGTGGTTTCGTTTTCGGTTTGATCATGGCCGCTATTGTTGGATTGGTAATTATAGGTGGGATTAAATCAATTGCCAGGGTAACAGAGAAAATTGTACCGTTTATGGCGGCTGTATATGTTGGCTCGGCATTAATTATAATTTTGATGAATATCGGCTCTGTTGGGGCTGCTTTTGGTGCAATTTTAGATGGAGCCTTTACTGCCGAAGGTGTGACAGGTGGTGTGATTGGTGCCTTGATTCAAGGATTCAGGCGAGCGGCCTTCTCAAATGAGGCGGGTATAGGCTCAGCGGCAATCGCGCACTCAGCGGTACAGACTAAGCATCCCGCAACTGAAGGTTACGTTGCTTTGTTAGAACCTTTTATCGATACGGTAATCATTTGTACAATGACTTCTTTGGTTATTACAATAACAGGTTCCTGGATTCCTGAAGGGCAGGAGGGTTTCTTGTCTGGAATTTCCTTGACTTCAAAAGCCTTTGAAAGTCAATGGGGAGGTTTCACCTATATCCTGGCTATAGCAGCAGCTTTATTTGCATTTTCAACTATGATTTCATGGTCCTACTATGGGCTTAAATCATGGACATACTTATTTGGTGAAGGCGCAACCAAGGAAATGGTTTATAAAGTCATTTTCTGTATATTTGTGGTAATTGGTGCCTCCATGAGTTTAGGTCCTGTATTAGACTTTTCTGATGCGATGATCTTTGCGATGGCCGTCCCAAATATTATTGGTTTATATATTATGTTGCCTAAAGTTAAAGAGCTTTTACGTGATTACCAAGGTAAATTAGCTACAGGTGAAATAGCAAAAATCAAGTAAATTTTAATCATTCCAAAAAAGCCCAGCTTTGCTGGGCTTTTTTTATTAGCGTTCGCGTAAGCGACAGAATACCACGGGCTTGCACGTGGATGAATGAGTGTATATAGATTGAACATCGTACCTTATAAAGGTGCGATGTTCATCGGATCAGCCCTAAAGGGCTGTTACGGTAAGCACCCCGGGTTTACCCGGGGGAATCTATCCCGATCGGTCTAGCCAAACCTTAGTCAGCTAAAACCTCCGTTGCAAGTAAGCAGTGAATTAAAGCCGTGTGCCCATTTTAAGAAGGTATTCATCGAGTTGTGACTGGAAACGAAGATCCAATTAGCGCATACATGGATTATCTGAAAAAACCAAAGAAATATCTTAGAAGTGATGGAACGACTTTCACTTCTATCGCCGAAAATGTTGAAAAAAAAGATTTCAGACAGACAGTAGATAGTTGTGACACAACTTGGTTCTGAAGTGCCAAACTACAGGACGCGATATTTTGCCACCGTGGCGGACAATATCGCTGTCTTATTGTCATTTAATGCCCACAAAGATTTCGACCATAAGTATCAAAGCGATGTCTACAACACAACGTATTGGAAACACTGAAGTTGTACAAGGACACTACGAGCAAGAAATAGAACATAAGCGACTCATTAAGGGTATTTTATAAAATGGTCTTAAGCTGGCAGTTGCAATACTTACACTGACAGTCGATTTCCAATCGGGAATTTTTAACTTTCCTCACCTTAAAGTTAAGGAGCGTTTAATACGGTACTTACCGTAATAGATACAAAATTTACTGTCTTTAGGCAAATCGATGCATGATTTACGGCTGCTTGATAGTCTAAAAAAATTTTTATTCACAAATTTTACTAACTCAACTATGATTGCAGAACATTAAATAAAATTTAAAAACTTAAGCAAGAATTGGTTATGGATAATTTTGTCTCACTTCTACAGCATCGTGCTGACAGGAATGGACAAAAAATCGCCTATACCTTTCTAAATGAATCCGGGTTGTTACTGGAGGAAGTTAACTATAGTCAGTTAGATTACCATGCAAGGAAATGGGCCGTATGTTTGCAGCAACGGCATAAACCGGGCGAGAGAGTATTGTTGTTGTTTCCATCAGGCCCTTTGTTTTTAATTGCTTTTCTGGCTTGCTTATACGCAGGCCTAATAGCTGTTCCTTCTTATCCGCCAGCGCGGACTCAACGCGCGCGTAGTTTCCAAAGATTTATGGCTGTTGCCAACAATAGTATGGCTCGTGTTGGCTTGGTATCTGGTCAATCTGTCAATATAGGAGATCTGCAGTCTCATGGACCGTTGTTGAATGAGTCGATAGATTGGATCGATGTTGATGAAATTGATTCAGACCCGGATGCTTGGACTGAACCTGAGATAAATCTTCAAGATATTGCATTCTTGCAATACACATCAGGTTCTACGGCTGCTCCCAAAGGAGTGATAGTTACCCATGGCAACATTATGCACAACCAGAATATGATCCAGATTGGTTTTAACCACAGTGCAGATGATATCGTTGTGGGTTGGTTGCCTCTATTTCACGATATGGGGCTAATTGGCAATCTTCTACAGCCATTATATTTAGGTGCATATTGTGTTTTGATGCCCCCGGCATGCTTTTTATCTAGCCCCTATAAATGGTTGTCAGCGATTTCGAAATATAAAGCTACAACAAGCGGCGGGCCTGATTTTTCCTATAGGCTTTGTGTTGAGAAAATAAAAAATGAGGATAAAAAATTACTCGACTTGAGTTCTTGGCGAGTCGCATTTAATGGATCGGAACCTGTTCGGGCCAGTACGATAGAAAAATTTTCAAGCACCTTTGAAACCTGTGGTTTCAATAGGCAAGCCTTTTTGCCATGTTATGGGCTTGCTGAAACCACACTGTTGGCGACTATACGCAATAAGCATCAACCGTTAGCGCCGAAAGAGTTTTCTATTCATGCACTGCAAGCAGATCAGGCCGCCGCTCCCATAAGTGATGCAGATGCTATCACCTTAGTCAGTTCAGGTCACTCACCACAGGCCAGTCAATCTGTAATCGTGGTGTCAGTAAAAAAGTTTATGCCTTGTGAAGATAAACAGGTTGGTGAAATATGGATTAAAAGTGACAGTGTTGCACAGGGATATTGGCAGCATGATGATGTGGATTGCTTTGAAGCTTATCTTGCTGACTATTCTAGCGGACCCTTTTTACGTACAGGTGATTTAGGGTTTATGCTGGACGGAGAGCTCTTCGTAACGGGTCGACTGAAGGACTTAATCATTTTAAACGGGCGTAACTTATATCCCAATGATATAGAGCATACTGTTGAAAATTGTCACCCAGCACTGTGCTCTGGAAGCAGTGCAGCTTTTTCTGTGCAGCTGAATTCTTCAGGCTCAGCCGACATAGGAAAAGAATCTTTGATTATTGTTAGTGAAATCAGCAACTATAAGGATTTAGACCTCACTATGTTGATGGAATTGATGAATGTAGCAGTTTTAAAATCTTTCAACGTAAAGCCAGAGCAAATTGTACTGATTCGTAGACGGTCACTACCCAAAACCACGAGTGGAAAGGTACAACGTAGTGCGACCAAGCTAGCTTTTTTAAATGGTGAGTTACGGGTTGTGCAGAGTTACCGCCCAGCAAACGATCAGCAAATTGAGCATCTGAACGCTACAACACAAATCAAAGAGCGCTCCCATTTTGCTGATGAAAATAGCTTGCTCTTGGAAAAACTGCATAAATTAATCGCAGATAAGCTTTCCTTGCCCATAGAAAAAGTAGATATTAAAAAGTCACCTGTGGCGTTGGGTATGGATTCACTAGTCTGTGCTTCACTTCGAGCTGATGTGATATCAGCTTTTAATGTAGACATTGGATTGGAGGTTTTTTTAGACGATCTAAGTATTGTTGGTCTTGGCAAAGAAATAATGTTGAGGCGTAATGATGAGAATTACAGTGCCATAAAACAGCCACACGCGAATCACTCAAATGATCAAACACCCGTTCCTTTGTCCTTTGCCCAGTTGGGGATATGGTTAGCGGATCAACTTAACACTGAAAATATTGCCTTCAATTTGCCGTTTGCAATTGATTTGCAGGGCCAATTAAATCTTAGTAATTTTCGTCAGGCTATATCGACAGTAGTTGCTCGACATTCGATATTTAATACGGTGTTAGTTGAGCACCAAGGTAAGCCTTTACAACTGAGAAATCTAAATAAACATGCTGATGTTACATTGATAGATTTGTCAGCTTTAGATGAGAGTATTCGTAATAATTGGCTTAAGCACTATTGTTTACTGGACTCTATGCGTTCATTCGATTTATCACAGGGACCATTGTATAGATTTTTAGTGTTTCGAATCACTGCTTCAAGACATGTTTTATACATTAACCTTCACCATATCATTGCAGATGGATGGTCAATTGGTCTGGTACTAAAAGAATTGACTGAGATATACGGAAGTTTGAGTCAAAACAAACAACCTAAGCTCAAGAAATTACCATACCAATATATAGATTATGCGCTCTGGCAGAGACAAGCTGAAACAACTGGGCAATGGTCTGGGGCTTTAGAGTTTTGGAAAAAAAGATTGTCACCTGCGCCAGCTCAATTAGATTTATCGAGTTTTTCCATTAATTCTGAATCAAGGCCTTTACAAGGCGGTACATTTGAAGCGGTAATTGCCGAGAAAATTTGTGTCAGTTTACGTCAAATGAGCCAACAAGAAAATCTAACCATTTATATATTGTTATTAACGATATTAAAAGTTTTGCTTTACAGACGTACAGGCGAAAAGGACATCACAGTAGGTACCGGCACATTAGGGAGGAATATCGCAGATAGCGAGAAAATTGTAGGAAATTTCATCAATATGATCGCAATGCGAACAGACTGCTCGGGAAATCCTAAATTTAAAGAACTAATGAAGCGTGTTAAAGAGACTTGTCTTAGTGCATTTGCACATCAGGATATTCCATTTGAATTATTAGCCTCGAAAGTCAATATTCGCCAGACATCGATGGATTCCTCACAGTTTCAAGTGACTTTTGGCACCCAAAATGAACCTAGGGTTGATGCTGTGTTTGAAGGGTTAACAGCCAGCAGGTATCCATTGTGCTCTGCGCCAGTATCCCGATATGATCTTTCCTTATGGGTGTCTGATGTCGGACAAAATTTAAAAGCATCCTGGACTTATAACGCCCAGTTGTTTGATAGAACAGCTATTAAAACAATACATCAGGAATTTGAGCTTCTATCTCAAGCTGTCATTACCAATCCTGATACACGACTGAATAATCTAAGATTAAGAATTGCACCCGAAACTGATAATACTGCTGTTGAGACTGCCAGTTTGGGTGCAGCTCCACAATTTGACCGTTCAAAGCGAAAAGCTGTAACAGTTACAGCAGCGGAAACCGAAGGTAAATTTCATAACCATGGACTACTCAGAAAATAGATATGAATAATTTAGATTTCAAACTTACAAAGCGCAAATCAGTTAAAGTAACAGAGCAAGATTTAGTGCAAACTGATTTTTTTGATCACTCAAATTATCCAATGGTCATTCGCCCTAATGTTGCCGGTTTAAAATTAGATGCCTGGGCTAAAGCAAATCAATCAATCGTAGATACATGGTTATTGGAGTATGGCGCGTTATTATTCAGAGGCTTTGAAGTTGATTCACTGGATGATTTTAATAATTTTGTCACCTTTACCAGTGGGCCAGCACTTTCTTATCAGGAACGGTCATCGCCTCGTGAGACAGTGCAAGAACATATATATACATCAACTTCTCATCCAGCTTCAGAAGAAATATTTTTACACAATGAACAGTCCTATAACCTTTGTTTCCCGCTGAGAATTTATTTTCATTGTTTAAAGTCAGCTGAAACTGGTGGGGAAACCACACTGTCTGATACTAGGCGTATTTATCAATACTTGCCTGATGAGGTTGTCAGTAAATTCGTTCGTCTTGGTTACACCTATTCACGTAATTTTGGAGAAGGTCTTGGGTTGCCATGGCAGACGGCTTTTCAAACAACAGATAAATCGACAGTAGAACAATACTGCAAAGCAAATGACATTAGCTATGAGTGGCGAAGTCAGAGTCGTTTACGTACTCGGCAAATCCGGAATTGCGTGGCTATTCATCCACAGAGTAAAGAGAAACTTTGGTTTAATCACGCCACTTTTTTTAATGTCTCAACATTGGCAGCCGGTCTTGCGGCTGAGCTTTGTGCTCAATTTGCTGATGATGAATTGCCTAACCAGACTTTTTATGGCGACGGCAGTGCAATTGAACCTGAAGTTTTGGATACCCTGAGAAAAGCTTATCTGCAGGCAAAGATGGCGGTGAAGTGGAAGCCTTTAGATGTGTTAATGGTAGACAATATTCGAATGTCGCACGGCCGCGAACCTTTCTCCGGTTCCAGAAAAGTTGTCGTTGCAATGTCAGCAATGACCTCCTGGAGTGAGGTGTCTTAAGGTGCAGATAAAGCAATTTGAGGGAAACCAGGTTAACCAGCTGTTTTTAGGATATGACGATTATGATAGATAATGCAAATAAGTTTTCTATGCCGGTGCGCTCATCCAAGGCACACAGAAAAGCCATTAGTGTGTCTCAAACTAAAATGGTTACAGATCGCCCCTTTAGTGATGATCATGACTATTGTGTAATAGTAGAACCAGCTGTCAGAGAATTGGATGCCTGCAGTTGGGCTATGGCAAATCGGGAATGGGTAGATCGATTATTGGTAGAAAAAGGGGCAATTCTATTTCGAGGTTTTTCAATTAACAGTGCGGACAATTTCAGGCACTTTGCTTTGGCTAATAGTGAAAACTTATTGAACTATACAGAACGGGCAGCCCCCAGAAAAGAAATTGCTTCAGAGGTATACACGTCAACAGAATTTCCTGCAGATCAAACCATACCACTGCATCATGAAATGTCTTATGCCAGCAGTTGGCCATGGAAGATTTGGTTTTTTTGTAATGAGCAGGCAGATGAAGGAGGGTGTACACCAATTGCCAGTGAAAGAGAAGTTACTTCTAAAATTAATCCAAAAATAAAGCAGCGTTTTATCGATAAACAAATTCTATATGTCAGGAATTATGGTGAAGGGGTGGATCTTCCTTGGCAAGAGGCCTTCCAAACCACGGATAAATCGAAAGTTGAAGCTTACTGCAGCCGATTTGGCATGACTTGTGAATGGCGTGGTGGAGAGCGTCTCAGAACTAGTGCAAAACGCCAGGTGATGATCACTCATCCTCAAACCGCCGAGAAACTTTGGTTTAATCATATGCATATGTTTCATATGAGTAATCTTCCATCATTGGTTCAAGAAAGTTTGTTAAGTCAGTTCGAACCTAATGAGTTTCCGAGAAACGCCTTTTATGGAGATGGCTCAATGATAGAAGAAGATGTTATTGAAGAAATACGTTCAGTGTATGACGATAATATCCTGCGTTTTGAATGGCAACAAGGTGACATTTTGATGCTGGATAACTTTTTAAGCGTGCATGGTCGTGATCCATTTAAAGGGAGTAGGCAAGTATTGGTGGCTATGGCCGATCTTTATGGTGATCCAGATCCGCAAAATGGCCAAGCAATTATTGAACAACCGATCATTAATGATAATCAACAGAGTATTTGATAGTGGCAGAGCAAATTGAAGGATTTAACCTTTCTATTGAACAAAAAAATTATTGGACATTCATAGCTCAGGGACAAACGCCATTTGTATCTGTGGAAATGCAAGTGCCAACTGATATATCCACCGAGAAAATAAAGAAAGCAATAGTTAAAACCTGTATGGAACATGAGATACTAAGAACACATTTTTGTATTCTTCCGGGGATGGTTTTCCCGCTTCAAGTCGTATCAGAAGATCCATCAGTGATGTTTGATCAGGGACGTAAACAGGGTACTGACTTTCAATCTAACAATGGCAATTTACTCACATCTAAAAGCAGGATCTGTTCTGATTTTAATCTAGAGCATGGCCCCTTAGTCAATTGTGAATTAACAGATGATCTAGACGATAACTACAAACTGATTCTGTCACTACCAGCTTTTAACATTGACCGGTTTACGATTAAAGATCTTATCTCGGCTATTGCTGACAACTATAAAAACAATGGTTCGAATACATCTTCCTCTGAACTAACGCAATACATCGATTTTTCACAGTGGCAAGGAGAGCTTTTGATCGACGAGGAGGTAGCTAAATATAAGGACTATTGGAAGCGATACCGCCAGAATAAACAACCCAATATCTTTTTGCCTTATGAGAAGAATGGAAGCTATAGTGTTTCTGCTGACACTTGCTCTCTGTCAGGTCAGCTTGATAGCCAATTAACTGACAAGCTAAATATTATTGCCAGTGAGAATAATGTTTGTCCTGGTGACTTGTTGCATTGTGTTTTTCATTTATTGTTTTGGCATTTAACAGAGCAAGATAACATCGTTATATATCGTTTTATCGACGGCCGGACTTTTGATCAACTTGACCATGCTTTGGGGCCGTATTGCAAGATTCTTCCGGTGAATATGTTTATCGATGGAAAAGAAACATTCACTCAGGCACTAGAGTCATTGTCAAGTTTACTTGACGAATTAAAACAACCTCAACTTCTTAATGTCTATAACCTTGAGGAATGCTGCAATTCAGATCAAGGTCTGTTTGGTTTTCATTTTGATTCATGGCCTGATATTGATTGTGGCAATGATCAATATTTAATTCCTTCCCGTTTGCACAGTAAAGAGAATTTATTCCGGATAAAACTTAATTGTTTATCCATAGGGTCAGTGATTCATTGGCAGATCGATTATTGTTCGAGCTTGTATAGTGAAAAAGATGCCCAGTGCATGATTTCATATTATCTGGCTTTGCTCAGTGGTGTAATCTCGAATAGACACAAACCAGTTGGTGCCCTAAATTATCTTCCTGACTCACAAATCAAACAGAGGTTTGATTTTCATCATGCGCTGGTGCCTGATCGAGAGTACTGTCTGCATAATATTTTTTCTTATCAGGCTGAGAAAACACCGGAAGCGACTGTCCTGATTGATAAAACAAGCTCCTGCAATTTCCGCACTCTACAGACAAAATCAAATGCTTTAGCCCATCAACTTGGAAAACATGGAGTGGGTGCCGACTCGAAAGTTGGGTTATGTATGCTGCGTAGCTGTGAGATGATTATTTCGATAATAGGTATTCTCAAATCTGGAGCTGCATACGTCCCGATCGATCCAGACTTTCCAGAAGATCGAATAAGTTCGATAATCCAAGATGCTGATGTATCGTGTGTTGTCACTGAAGAATGTGTTCTAGACAAGCTCCCTGAGCAAGTCACAGCGTTGTGCATGGATTCTTTAGATGAATTAACGCCACAAACTGGCATAAGTGAAATAACCGATATCGAGCCTAACAATTTAGCGTATGTACTATATACCTCAGGCAGTACTGGCTCACCCAAAGGAGTCGAAGTTTCTCACTTAAATGTTATCAATTTGCTATATGCCCTAGAGCAACGCATATATGAAAACTTTTCTCAAACAAATATCCGGGTCGCTCTTAACGCACCGATAACTTTTGACGCCTCTGTAAAGCAAATTTTTCAAATATGTCAGGGAAGATCACTGGTGATTGTACCTGAAGAAATCAGGCTGGACGGTTCTAAAATGTGGGACTTTCTAATCCACAATGCTGTGAATGTATTTGATTGTACACCGACCCAGTGGAAAATACTTGCTGCGGCTGGATTGCCCGAATTATTACCAGAGCCATTGTGTGTTCTTCTTGGGGGGGAAATTATTGATGCTGAGCTATGGTCTGAGCTCATGCATTTGCAGCAGTCACGGCCGGCTTTATCGTTTATTAATTTATATGGTCCTACAGAAGCCACAGTTGATAGCGCAGTGACTACTGTTAAGCCTCAGGTCTCTGCAAGTAGCGTTGGAAATTCTTTGCCAAATGTACAGTTGTATATATTGAATGATTTTCTGCAGCCTGTTGTAACACAAGTTAAGGGTGAGTTATATATTGCTGGTAAAGGTGTGGCTCGCGGTTATTTAGGACAACCAGCATCCACGGCTACTAAATTTATACCTGATCCATTTAGTGATGATTCGGGCGCAAGGATGTATCGATCTGGTGATTTGGCCAGATGGAATCAAGATGGCAGTCTAGAGATTGTTGGGCGCACGGATGACCAAATTAAAATTCGTGGCGTTCGAGTTGAGCCTGCTGAAATCGAAGCTACGATAAAATCATTAGCCGCTATAAAAGAGTCAACTGTAATTGCAAGAGAGGATAATGCTGGTGACCCGCGCCTGATTGCTTATTTAGTGCCACAGCGATGCAATGCCAGGATGATCAATGATTTCATTCGTTACGATCTGCCTAATGGTATGGCTGTGGTGCATAAAAACCGACACGAAACGGATTATGTTTTTGATGAAATATTCACTCAGAAAAGTTACCTTCAACATGGTATCCGTCTTCCGAGTAACGGTTTTATTATCGATGTCGGGGCAAATATTGGTATGTTTTCTCTTTTTGCCAGTTTGTACAGCCCGGATTCTACAGTGCTTGCATTAGAACCTATACCTGAGTTATTCCAGTTATTACAATTAAACACTGAGCTTTATTGTAAAAATACAAAATTATTACCGATCGGTCTTTCAAACGAACCCCGGAGCGAAAACTTCACCTACTATTCTGGTTATACGATGATGTCAGGTCAGTCAGATTATCTTGATGCTGATAGTGAGGTGGCTGTGATTAAACAATATCTTAGTAATCAACAGCAGCAAGGTGATTCAACCGCATCCGTATTACTTGAAAATGCCAATGAAATATTAGAGGGAAAATTTCAATCTGAGAATATTGAAGTGCGGTTGCAAACATTGTCCGATTTGATGCAAGAGCAAGCGATTGAAACAGTGGATTTATTAAAAATAGATGTCCAGCGAGCAGAATGGGATGTGCTTTGTGGGATCAGGGATGAAGACTGGATTCGTATTAAGCAAATTGTAATGGAAGTACATAGTACCGAAGATGGGGATACTAAAGATCGTATAGAGAAGGTTACAAGATTGTTGCAAGATTCAGGCTATGATGTTGTTGTTGACCAGCATGAGTTGCTGACGGGAACAGATAGACATAATTTGTATGCAATTCGACAGGATTATCACGCCACATCATTTGTCGATACCAAGTTAGATGAAACTATCATCGCAAATTCTCTTCCAGTCAGTGAACAAGCTGTCAGAAATGCACTAAAAAAACAACTGCCCGATTATTTGCTACCCACGGATTATGTGATTTTGGATGATATTCCACTGAACCATTCAGGCAAGGTCGATCGGCAGGCGTTACCAGCACCAGATAAAGTTTCAACTAGCAAAGAAAACTTTGTGTTGCCTGCTCATGGCATACAAACAGTTATAGCTGAAGTCTGGAAAGATGTACTACATTTAAAACAAGTTAGTGTAAAAGATAACTTTTTTGATCTGGGTGGTCATTCATTAACTTTGATACAGGTTCATAATTCACTGAGCCAAAAGATAGACAAAGAAATTTCAATATTGGATCTTTTTCAACATCCAAGTATTGAATTATTAGCAGAATTTATCACTGGTTCAGATGATGGATTACAAGAGCAACAGAATCTCAAGCAGATTCATAAGAGGGCGGAAGCAACACGCCGTAGAAGAAGCGATTTAAAGCAGCAAAGGCAGAATCAATGAATCATTTAGTGGATGACCGCTATGAAAATAGCGTGGCTATAATTGGGCTTGCCTGCCGTTTTCCGGGGTCCCCCGATGTCAATTCTTTTTGGACGAATTTATGTGATGGTGTTGAATGCATCAAGCACTATTCAGAACAGGAACTCCGGCAAGCGGGAGTAAGTCAAAGTTTACTTGATAATCCTAATTATGTGCGTGCAAATCCAGAAATTGATGATTATGATCAATTCGATGCGTCTTTTTTTGGTATGACATCAACTATTGCCCAGATCACTGATCCCCAACAAAGAGTGTTCTTGGAGTGTGCTTGGCAGGCGCTGGAGTCATCGGGGTATTGTGCGGATTCTTATCAGGGTGATATTGGAGTTTACGCAGGTTTAAGTATTAATACTTATTTGCTGCAAAACTATTCTGTTAACCGTGAAGTGATTGACTCTATCGGGGAATTCCAAGCTGCTGTGGCTAATCGAGGAGATCATCTTGCAACATTAACCTGCTATAAACTGAATTTGACCGGACCGGGCGTGACTGTTCAAAGTACCTGTTCAACATCATTAACATCAGTGCATATGGGTGCACAATGTTTGTTGGATTATCAGTCCGATATGATTATTGCCGGTGGAGTATCGATACGCGTTCCCCACCGCAGTGGATATATGTATCAGCAAGGAGGAGTTGCATCGCCGGACGGGCATTGTCGGCCATTTGATTCGCAAGCTAATGGCACAGTGTTTGGTAGTGGTGTGGGAGCTGTAGTTTTAAAGCGTATGAGCGATGCCATCGCTGATAATGATAATATATTGGCCGTCATAAAAGGCTCTGCTATTAATAATGATGGATCGCAAAAAATTGGCTATACCGCACCTTCTATTGAAGGTCAGCAGCGAGTCATAACAACGGCCCTGGCTAATGCTGACGTTCATCCCGAAACGATTAGTTATGTGGAAACTCACGGAACAGGGACAACTCTTGGCGATCCAGTTGAAATTGAAGCACTTACCAAAGCCTTTCGATCTGCAACAGATAAAAATAAATATTGTGCGATTGGTTCTGTTAAATCCAATATTGGTCACTTGGATACAGCGTCCGGCATCGCCGGGTTAATTAAAACTGTTCTTGCTTTATCCCATAAACAAATACCACCTTCCTTGCATTTCAATTCACCTAATCCAAAGATTAATTTTGATGTTACTCCATTTTTTGTTAATACCCAGTTGCAGCAATGGCACTGTGAAAATGGTCCCAGGCGTGCTGGCGTTAGCTCATTTGGAGTAGGGGGTACAAATGTGCATATGGTATTGGAAGAGCATTCTCAGCCGCAGCCAAGTGATGATAATGTGCCCTGGCATATATTTCCTTTATCGACGAAGACAGCCACAGCACTTGAAGAAACTACCGGGCAATTAAAAGATTATTTTAAACACACCCAACCTCATAATATGGGGGACATTGCCTATACGTTGCAAATGGGTAGAAAAGCGTTTGATTATAGGCGCGTGATTATTGGCGGTCATAGTCTTGAAGATATATCTAATACCTTGGATATTATGCCTCAGCATCGTGTTTATACATCCCATCAGCAACAGGAAAAAAGGTCCATTGTTTTTATGTTTCCTGCCATGGGATCACACGAACCGGATTTTGCCATTGATTTATATAAACATATTCCTGAGTTTTCTTTGCAGTTAGATAAGTGCTTGGAGCAGTTAGAACCTGAGCTGGGTTTTAAGATCAAGCAGGTGTTTCTGCAACGATGCACAGAACAATCAACGATTGATTATTCAGATCCGACAATAATAGAGCCTTTGATTTTTGCAGTGGAGTATTCACTTGCCCAGACCTGGATAAAATGGGGAGTGAAACCGCAGGCGCTGATGGGGGATGGCATCGGAGAATATGTGGCTGCTGCGATTGCCGGGGTGCTTAATCTATCAGAGATTGGCCGATTATTGGCTGTTCGTTGTAAGTGCTTAAATTTACTCCCACCAGGTTCGATGTTAATCGTACATCAAAGTAAAGATAAGTTGCTGCAATCATTAGCTGCTTACCCGGGTGTTGAATATGCGGGCATTAACAGAGAGTCCAGGTGCATTGTGTCTGGGCCGGTTGATCTGATAGAAGCTTATTCAAAACATCTTGATGATAAAAATATTGTTTGCCAGCGTTTACATTTTGACCGGGCATTAAACTGTTCGGGCGTTGACAAGATTAAGACAGATTTCACTATTCAAACCAACACCATTAATTATCGTCGACCTACTATTCCTATAGTATCGGGTTTGAGCGGTGATTGGGTTACTGATCAGGATTTCGGTCAAGATTACTGGTGGCGGCAAATGCGAGAGCCCAGGCGTATTTCAGATGCAATGTCTGAGCTATTAGAAAATCGACAGAATATACTGCTTGAAGTTGGTCCAGGTAGCACGTTAATGAATATCGCTCGGCTACATCCGAATCAGGATACTGAGCATACAGTGTTAGGTAGTTTATTTCGCCCGGATTCTGATTGCAGCGAATCAAGAGCAATGATGACCACATTGGGGCGATTGTGGTTGGCAGGAATAGCGATCAACTGGCAATCATTACACCAGGGTAAAATATACCGGCGTGTTGCTCTACCCGCATATCCATTTGAGCGTAAGCGTTATTGGCTTGACCCGCCTGCAATCGATGATCAGGCTGAGTTATCTTTACCCCGGCAAGCGGATTTGAAAAATTGGTTTTACATTCCATCATGGAAGCAGACCATGATTCACACAGCCCAAGCCAATGAGAATGAAGCAAAGCAGAATCATGAAAAAATACTTTTATTTTCAGATGCGGGTTCACTTAGTAAAGTGTTAACAAAAAAACTGATAAAACTCGGATGCGAGGTGACGCAGGTTTTATGTGCAGATGATATTCAGTCAATGTCAAGCTCAACGATTCTCATGAATTCAAAATCTGTCGAAGAATATGATGCTTTGTTCAACAAGTTAACTAAAAGCAAAACACTTCCAGATACAATTATTTATGCATGGACATTGACACCGCGACTCAATGAGGATTTTGATCAAGCGACTGACCCGTCTTTGTTTTTAAATGAATTTTGGAGTTTGGTTGCTCTTTGCAAAGCATTGGGAAAATATTGTCACAACAAGGCAATCCAGCTTATGGTTGTGGTTAATGAATTACATAGTGTTAGCGGGGAAGAAAACGTTGATCCGATTAAATCCGCTATATTGGGTCCGTGTAAAGTTATTTCTCAAGAGTGCACGAATATTTCTTGTCAATGTGTTGATATTGTAGTGCCCCAGCCAGGAGGAGTTGAAGAAAATATTTTAGCAACTAAACTGGTTTCAGAAATAATGTCAGCTGATACTGCTTCACTGGTGGCATACCGGGCAGGTCGTAGATGGTTAAGATCATATGAACCATTGCAGATTGAAGCGGCTGAACCACAACAGGGTAGAATACGTAAGCAAGGCGTGTATCTGATTACGGGTGGTTTGGGAGGTATGGGACTAGTTTTAGCTAAACACCTTGCCAAAACCGCACAAGCACGATTGGTATTGATATCCCGTTCTGCGCCGATGAGCGAGAGTTCAAAGTACTTGTCTGAAACGGATCACCAACAACTAACCCGCTTCCCTCAGATTGCACAGGACATCAAGATTCTTGCTGAATTAGGGTCGCAAGTAATGATAATGCGGGCTGATGTGGCTGATCAGCAGGATATGGAAAATGTTATCGATACTGTTTTCGAGAGATTCGGTGAATTAAACGGTGTTATTCATGCTGCAGGCGTGGCAGGGAAGAACATTATGCAGCTAATGAGTCAGGAAAGTGCCACCAATGTGTTCCAGTCAAAAGTTAAAGGGACGATGGTGTTGGATAGTGTGTTGACCCGCATGAAACAGGTTAATGCACTAGATTTCTTGCTATTGTGTGGTTCTCGTACAGTAATTTTGGGTGGATATGGACAAGCTGATTATATCTCTGCTAATGCTTTTTTAGACTCTTTTGCCGAATACAAACAACTTAGGACTTGCAATAATGTATTTACAATTGATTGGTGTGGTTTAAGAGAAGTGGGTATGTTGGCTGATGCTGCAATTGGTGCTTCTGTCAATAATGCCGCGTATATTAATATCGATGATCAACAAGTAAAAGAAATAAAACATCCGTTATTGCATAGACAGGTTTATGAGTCGGAAGAAATCCGTATATACGAAACTGACTTTGCTGTGGATACCCATTGGGTGTTATCAGATCATAGAATATCTGGTGTTCCTATTGTTCCCGGAACTACATACTTGGAGATGGTTAGAGCAGCGTTTGATGACCTGCTTGTTGATCATGAACTGGAAATATCCGATGTCTTTTTCCTTACACCATTAAGAGTTCGTGTTGGTGAACGAAGAACGACTACGCTTAAGTTGGAAAAGTCAGATGATGGGTATCAATTTTTAGTGCAAAGTCGTCAGAATAAGGTGGATTCAGATAATTCACCGATTCTCAAGCACGTTGTGGGCAAGGTAAAAGTTGTTGATACTATCCCAGTATTAGCCGTTGATCTGGATGAAATTGTTGCTCGTTGTGACAACTTGACAGAAATCTTTACCGATGAAGATGCAGTAATCGATGACCATGGTCCTCGTTGGCAAAATGTCAAAAAAGTTTATCATGGTGATAATGAGATGTTCACAGTTATGGAACTATCTGATGAATTTATTGATGACTTGAAATCGTGCAAAATTCATCCCTCACTTTTGGATAAATCCATTGGTACGGGTCGTGGTTTCGACCTGGGTAATGTGCCTATGATGCCGTATTCCTATAACAGGCTACGATTTAAACACCCTTTCACCCAATCAATATCAGTCTATACACGTTCTCATGGTGTCGAATCAAATCTCAGTGAGACTCCGGCTTTTGACGTTACAATTTTTGATAGCAAAGGCAACACATTGGCAGAGATTGACAGGTTTTGTTTGAAACGGGTTAATGATGTAGGGCAAATGTACAGAAATTTCGCAGAGTCTGAACAAGCAGAATCGGGTGAGGAATTAACCTATTCTAGTGCAGAACCATCCACGTTAGCAAAAGAAGATGTTTATCGAAAGCTAATGGATGAAGAAGGTATTTCCGCTGAAGAATTGTGTAGTGTTTTTGACCGAATCATCGGCTGTTCTGAGGTTGCTCAATTAATAGTTTCAACCCGTGACCTTGGCGAACTTATTAAAAAGGGGATGATACATACGCGGCCTATCGAGCTTGAAAATGATCCCCAGCAACAAGACAAAAAGCTAATCACACCGACTGTACTACATCCCAGGCCTAATTTATCAGTTGAATATCAAGCTCCAAATGGATCTGTTCAAACTAAAATTGCGTCGATTTGGCAAAATATTCTTGGCATAGAGAAGATTGGGGTAGATGATAATTTCTTTGAACTCGGCGGAGATTCTGTTATCTCTATTCGTATCGCAGGAGCATTAAAAGATGAATTCGATATTGAGGTGCCTGTCGTACAATTATTTGAAGCTCCAACTATTAAAGCCTTGGCGGGGTTTTTTGCTGCAAATGAAGCAGATACCAGTGATATCGATGCTGTAGAAAAAGCGAGTAAAACTCTCAGTCGGGGTGCTCGTCGACGTAACAAAATTAAGCAGCGAGGATTGAGAGGATAAAGCAGCTATGATGTTACAAATTGATAAATGAGTTTCTTAATAAAGTTATATGCCAGAAACTTCAGCTACTGATCAATCAAATAGGTATGGCATTATTGCTGCGATTGCCAGTATGGCAATCGTTAGTTTTTCAGTAGGTTTGATGTCGCCTCTGGTGACTTTATTTTTAAAAGCGAAAGATTTTAATTATGCATTAATAGGTATCATAGCCGCAATGCCTGCTGTAGGTGCAATTATTTTAGCGCCTTGGCTTTCCACAATTTTTCGTTATTTAGGTGGTTTTCGAACAATTTACTTGAGTGTTTTGTTGGGGGCAATCAGCATTGCATTATTACCTTTAACTGAAAACTATGGATTGTGGTTATTTCTGAGATTTTTCCAAGGCATGGGTTTTGGTTTGCTTTTCATTGTCAGTGATACGTGGATAAATCAAATGGTTGATCCAGAAAAACGTGGCCGGGTGATAGGTATTTATATGGCAATTTCGACAGTCAGTATTGCCCTTGGTGTGTGTTCAATCTCGATCTTTAATATTTCTACTTATTATCCATTCCTCGTCGGTGCTTTAACGTTTGCATTTGCTCTTGTTCCAGTACTATATCTAAAAAATATTCTACTAGTGATTGGCGATTGGCCAGCCTTCGATGTTTTCAGAGGTATTGCTCGCGAGCCGCAATTGTGTATTGTGGTATTTCTATATTCGGCATTGAATACTATTGCTCTTTCATTATTGCCGTTGTTTGCCATGTATAGAGGTTATACTTTAAATCAATCGGTATATATATTTGCTGCTCTAATAGCTGGTAGTTTTATGATGCAACCGTTGATTGGATGGTTAGCTGATTTGTTAAATCGGTATAGATTACTTTTAATATGTGTTGGCGGAACGTTAGTCACATTAATCTTACTTTGGATGCTACCCCATGGTTCAATCTGGATATGGCCGATAACTTTCATACTGGGGAGTTTTGTTGGTGGATTAATAACCCTGGTTCTAACTATTGTCGGGCAGCGTTTCAAGGGTACACAGTTGATCAAATTTAATACTACGATAAGCTTAGTAGTAAACATTGCTTATTTGATTACACCAATTCTAGGCGGATTCATTATGGATATTTGGAATCCTGATAGCTTGCCAATTTTATTCGTTATTTTGACCTTGATTGTGTTGACGATATTGAAATTTTCTGGAACATCGTTTAGACGAATTGTTGAGCAGAAGGTATCATTACAATGACAATGAATACTGAAACATCTATTCATCGACTCATTAGCTATTTGTATACTTTGTTTGCAGTGGTTTTTTGTACATTGTTCTTTCTTGTTGAGAGAATAATTTTCTTAGCTATGGCTCCAGCTTACTTTTTACTACGAGCTACAAATCTTGATTTAAACATTAAAAAATCTTCGATTATGTGGCTGACATTGAGCTCAGCCGCTGTCTTTGTCATGTGTGTATTGCATGCAGATCTTTTTTATTTTAGTAATCCTCTTGTATCGATAGTATCTATTGTAGTCTTTCTTGTTTTGCTGAGTTGCTTCGCAACAGCATGTTTTTCTCTAGAGGAAGTGCCACAGACTGTGAATGAAGTTAGACGCCTGGTCAGAATTCGTTGGCCAGAACGTTGGTTTGCTGAGCGCCTTCATCGTGATATTGATGCTTATTTTGTCAGGCTTGTGATTCATCACTCATTGATTATGATTCCCCCGTTTTTACTATTCGTGTTTCCTGGGAAAACATCTATTTTTAGTCTCCTATATTTAGCCGTTGCTATAATGGTGATTGCCGATCCTCATGAGGTGCTTGATCATACAAATATCCACAACAGATTTTTCAGATCTGGGCATATAAAAAATTCTCGTGATCAAATGATTGTTAAACTATTTGATCATTATCTTACTTATATTTTGAACCCGCTTTGTTTTCGTATACCTCACTATTATCATGTTCAGCATTTATACCTTCATCATAAAGAAAATAATGGACTCGAGGATAATCAAACAACCATTTATCATGATCGGACGAGTTATTTTGATTTTTGTAAGGCAGCTTTCAAATTCGCATTGGAATTCACTTTTGCACACACAATTGTCATATTTCTGGCTAAAAGAGGAAAGGTCAAACCTCTTAAGCGCTTAATTGGCGGTATGTTTTTATGGTATTTATTTATTTTTGTACTGGCTTTTTTCAATTGGGCTGCAGCTCTGCTAGTGGTATTGTTCCGCATGTTTGGTGCTGCCTATGCTACTGCCAGCGTATTCGGTTGGCATGGATTTGTTGATATTCAGGACCCGGATAATATTTTTCGTAATTCAATAAATATTCTTGGAACCAGTGACCATGCAAGGTTTTCCGATGAATTACATATAGAGCACCATATCAGCCCCAGTAAACACTGGAGTGAATTGAGTAAAGATGCATTGGCGAATCGTCCAAGATATGAGGTAGAAGATTCGATTTTATTTAAACCAGTGAGACGATTAGGTGCCGTATGCTTAAAGGCTCTTTGGACGCGCCGGTTTAGCGATATAAGTAAGTTATGTGTTCCATCCAATAACAAACAACAAGACGACGCTTATCTAACAGCACTTATTGAATGCCGCGCGGCGCCACTCGTGACTCAAGAACATAGTAAATTATATTCTTTTCTGGATAAATCATTCGGCGATGTTGTAGCGAGATACCTGTTAACAACCTGACTAATCGGTAATAAAAAGTAGATAGTCACATAGAATGTGAAAGTTATTGGAACTTTTTTTTCAACTAGCGGTAACTAACTACTATATTATGTATTGTGAACTAAAAAAAATATTACCTGAGCCAATTGTATTTTGCTGCGGAAAGATTGATCAGTGCCAGGAGGATTTGTTTACAGAAGAAATGCCCTATGTTCAAAATATGGTACTAAAAAGAAAAAAAGAGTTCATTGCTGGAAGAAGTCTTGTTCGCAGAGCATTTTCCAAATTGGATTATCCAAACTGTGCAATTCCTGTGGGTACTAAAAGGGAACCGATCTGGCCAACTGACATATCAGGTTCAATAACTCACGATGGTGACTACTGTTGTGTTGCTGTAGTGAAAAAAAATAAGCTTTCTTTAGTGGGCATTGATTTAGCGTCCCAATCGCCTTTAGATGATAATTTAAAAGAATTGATTTGCACCAAAAGAGATTTTATTAATATCCAATCAATGAATAGATTTGTTTTACAAATAGATCCATATAAATTAGTCTTTTCAATTAAAGAATCTGTTTATAAATGTTTATTTCCCATAGTAAAGGAGTACTTTGATTTTCGAGATGTCACCATCGAAATCAAACCTGATACTAAAACCTCGTTAATTAATCTGGAAAATAGTCACTTAAAAAAGATCGTTGATTTAAAGTTAACTTCAAAATTCTGTTTTGTTGATGATTATATTTTCACCGCCGTTTGGTCATATTAATTAATTGTCAAATAAATGACTTCTCGTTAGACTTTTTTTGAGTTTTTTTAAGAGAATCATGATAGTCTTAAAAAAATGTAATCTATTGGGAAATACGATTTATGTCTGATGAGCACGACGATCAAAATGAGGTTTTTACAGTGGTCATGAATGATGAGGAGCAGTATTCAATTTGGCCGGATTATATGGATATTCCCAAAGGTTGGCATGCTTTAGAGGTTTCGGGGTCTAAAGAAAAATGCCTGGATCATATCGAGAAAGTGTGGACAGATATGCGGCCGTTATCTCTTAGAAAAAAAATGGTTGAGCAAAACTAAAACCAGTTTCCTAAGGCCGTAAATATCAGTATTCAATAATAGAGTAATAACTGCTAATTCAAGGAATTAACATGCCAAAAATGGGGAAGTATTGTAAGGCTTACATGTTGTCTCAACTATGTGAGTTTTCTGGATGGGCCGATCAATCAATCAAGACAATCAATAATGATTTAGAAAGTGAGTCAGAAGATTCAGTTGTCTATATTCAGGAAAATTATGTCGTTACTGAAGATATATATTTGGATGAAAAAATAGTGTTTGATGCCATCACACCAGATTGGAAAGTTTTCTGTGAAAAGGAACTTGGTTTTATAGTGCCTACTGAAATACATAAAGCCAAGGATTTAAATAATCACTAATTGTTTTAGGCTCTTGCTAATCATTCTGCGGACGGATTTACGCTAAAAAATTTGTCCAAGTATTTAGCTTATTAATGACCTAAATAATATTTGACATATGATGAGGAATGTAGAATGGACGATCAATACTCGGGGAATGAGATCGCCATAATTGGTATTGCCGGCTGTTATCCCAGTGCACCTAATGTACAGGAATTTTGGAGAGCTTTATCAACAGGTCAGGAATTGATAAAACATTTTACCGATGAGGAATTAGAAAACAGGGGTGTGTCGCGGGAGACTTTGGCAAACCCTAACTATATTAAAGCCGCTTGTGTTCTGGATGATATGGACATGTTTGATGCTCCATTTTTCGGAATCCCACCAAATGAAGCACGTTTGATTGATCCTCAACACAGGCATTTTCTTCAATGTGCCTGGCATGTATTAGAAGATGGTGCTTATGTTGCTGAGGATTACGATGGGTTGATCGGTGTATATGCTGGTTCAGGTATGAATAGCTATATGTTGAAAAACATCGTTACCAACCAAGGTGCGATGGATTTTGAGGATCATACCCAGTTCTTGATAACGAATGATAAAGACTATTTAGCCACTCGAGTCTCATATAAACTAAATCTGCATGGGCCCAGCTACACGGTTCAGTCTGCCTGCTCGACATCACTAGTAGCTGTTCACCAAGCATGTCAAAGTCTATTAAATCTTGAGTGTGATATGTGTTTAGCAGGAGGTGCTTCCGTTCAGGCTCTTAATACTAATGGATATAAGTATATTCCGGGAGGTCCGTTTTCTGCTGATGGATATTGTCGACCCTTTGATTCCGAAGCAAACGGCACTGTATTTGGTAGTGGTGTAGGTGTGGTGTTGCTAAAAAGGCTAGATGACGCCATAGATGATAATGACCATATTTATGCAATGATAAAAGGCAGCGCAGTCAATAATGACGGCTCCAGAAAGGCGGGATATACTGCTCCGAGTGTAGCGGGTTTGTCTGAAGTCGTAGTGGATGCGCTTGATAATGCGGATGTTGATGCTAAAACGATTGGCTTTGTCGAAGCCCATGGCACGGGAACCGAATTAGGTGATCCCATTGAAATCGCGGCTTTGTCAAAAGTGTTTTCTACAGATGCTGATGACAAAAAATACTGTGCGATTGGTTCTGTCAAAAGTACGGTTGGTCATCTTGATGCAGCAGCAGGTGTGACAGGCCTGATCAAGACTGCACTTTCGCTCTATCACAATTCTATTCCTCCAAATGTAAACTTCACTAAACCTAATCCTAAGTTAAATTTAGAGAATAGTCCTTTTTTTATAAATACCGGCGCTGAGTCTTTCCAGAACTTTGATCATCCAAAAAGGGCTTGTGTGAATGCAATGGGCATTGGTGGCACTAATTCTTTTGTGGTACTTGAACAAGCTCCGGTCCGGACTCCATCCGAAAGCTCTACCAACACAAAAATACTACTTTGTTCTGGAAAAACTAAAGAGGCGTTAGAGCGGGTTACAGAGAATTTGGCTGAGTATCTTCTATCGAACGAAAATGTCAATCTTGCAGATATCGCCTATACATTGCAAATCGGCAGGAAACATTTTCAGCACCGTAGTGCAATAGTCTGTGAAGATCAGATTGAAGGCGCAAAAAAATTGACCAACAACATGAGTTCGATTGTTGGGGCTGTGGGTAAAGAAAGTTGCTGCGTTGCCTTTATGTTTCCTGGGCAGGGAAATCAATATATTAATATGGCAAAGGATATTTACGAAAAAGAACCTGTTTTTCAAACAGAATTTGATCGTTGCGTGAATATACTCAGCTCACATATTGACTGTGATCTAAGTGAAATCATATTTCCTTTACAGGGAAATATGATTAAAGATCATAGCGATCTAGATAAAACTGCCTATGCACAACCGGCGTTGTTTGTTGTTGAATACGCTCTGGCTCAGCTTTGGATGTCCTGGGGTATTTATCCTACAGTCATGCTAGGACATAGTATAGGGGAATATGTTGCAGCTTGTCTGTCTGGGGTATGGAGTTTGGAAGATACGCTGTATTTAGTAGCAGAGCGAGGTCGTTTAATGCAAGAGATGCCTGCTGGTGACATGATGTCAGTAGCACTCGACGAGCAAGCCTTAAAACCACTTTTGGATGACTCAATTTCAATTGCTGCAATTAATACTTTTAACGCAACTGTAGTTTCAGGCCCAGCCTCGAACATCACTAATTTACATGATCAGCTAACTGAACAGGGTGTGCGTTGTGTACCGTTGCGAACATCCCACGCTTTTCACTCGAGCATGATGGATCCTATGCTTGAGCCATATGCAAAAATTTTACAGAAAGTAACTTTTTCATCTCCAAAGATTCCCTTTGTTTCCAATCTAACCGGAACCTGGATTACTCAAGATGAGGCAGTGGATGTGAACTATTGGGTTCAACATCTGCGTTCTGCCGTACGCTGTGCTGAAGGTTTAGGTGAATTGCTAGAATATCCTGCTCAGGTCTTGGTAGAGGTTGGTCCAGGTATTTCTTTGACTTCGATGACTTCGCAACATTCTTTAAGAGCCTCTAATCAGATTGTGGTTGCTTCTACTCCTCATCCGCAAGATAAAAAGCCTGCCTTGGATTACTTATTTACAAGTTTGTCCACTGTCTGGGCTGGCGGTTGCGATGTCAATTGGTCTAACTTTAATAAAGGTAAAAAATTAAATCGCGTACCGCTGCCAACTTACCCATTCGCTAAAGAGAGTTATTGGATTCAGCCTGGTTCAGGCACTGATAATTCTGATGTAGCAAATTCAATATCTCATTCTAATGAAGCAAATCTGTTTTTGCCTACATGGAAGCGGGATGTCAGATGGCATGTAAAAAAGAGTCAGCAAATTGCACCAGCAGAATATCTGGTGTTTATGAATTCGGAATATTTTAGTGAATCTCTTGCTGAGAAATTAATTGATGACGGTCATAAAGTTGTGACAGTAAAAATGGGTGAAACATTTCAACGTACAGGTGATTTTTCATACCAAATTGATCCACAGCAACAAGATAACTATCGTCAATTATTTACCGAACTATCAGACCGTGGATATCGTCCAACAAAAATAATTCATGCCTGGGAAATTACGACGGAAGTTGAGAATGTTTATCGCAATCTTGATAAAGGTTTTTATAGCCTTATTTGGCTAACTCAATATCTTTCTCAAAGTTTATCTGTGAATCAAACTATCGAATTAATTGTTCTTTGTAACACTATGTTTAATGTGTTTGGTGATGAGGAAATAGACCCTATTAAATCTACAATATTAGGTCCAATTAATGTCATCCCACAAGAGTATCCTAATATCCAGTGTAAATGTATTGATATAGATTTAAACTGTTTTTCATCAGACCATAATTCTAATTCGAAGTTTGTCGACGTATTGAGTCAGGAAATAGGAGAATCATCGGATCTTGAACAACTCGTTGCTTACCGTAATGGACAGCGTTGGGTACAAATAATCGAGTCCTATGATGCAAAAGAGCAAAGTTCAGACTCAACTAATCAATTTAAACAGTGTGGTGTTTACATAATATTGGGCGGTACTGGTGGAGTTGGATATCAGATCGCGAAATTCCTGGCAAAGAAGTTTCATGCGAAGCTGGTGTTAGTTGGCCGATCGATCATTGATGATGATTTGCCGGCTATTGATGAGTCGGCTACGCTAAGACAGAAAAAGATTACTGAAGAGCTGATAAATCTCGGTGGTGAAGTTATTTTTTGTAAAGCAAACGTATCAGATTATGATCAAATGCGTGTTGTTGTGGATAAAGCAAAATTAAACTTTGAGCATATAAATGGTGTATTCCACATTGCAGGGGTATTAGGTGGAAGATTAATTCATGAATGCAGTAAAGAGAAATGCAACAGTGTATTGGAATCCAAGGCCATTGGAATATTGACCTTGGATAAAGTAATGAACGAAGAGCAATTAGATTTTTTGGTTTGCTTTTCTTCTGTTAGTGCCATAGTAGGTGGTGCGGGACAAGTTGCATACAGTGCTGCAAATGCCGTGTTGGACGCCTACGCTCAATCTAAAAATATGGGTTTAGCTAGGTCTACTATTTCTATTAATTATGATGCATGGAAGAATACTGGCATGACTGCACTGGGTAGTGAGTCTGAGCTCTCTGTTTTGCCAGATGCACAAGCAAGTATGAGTGAATCTGACTTGCAAAAAGCTGCCAATCTTAAAATAGCTCATGAAGTGCTTTTTAAGCATGCATTTACTGTGGAACAGGGAATAGCTGCGCTATTGTCGATTCTTAATTCTCCAAGTTCCCAAGTAATTGTTTCCAAACGTGATTTTAGCTCACTGGATTTGGTGAAAATTGAACAACAACAAATGGAATTGGATAGAACAACATCTGCTGACAAAGATGAGATTCGTAGAGCTAGATTTCTTGAAGATGAATATGTTGAACCACGTAATGAAATTGAGCGAGTGCTTTGCAATATTTGGGAGGAAACGCTTGGTATTGAACAAGTTGGTATAGCAGATAACTTTTTTGAACTTGGTGGAGATTCCTTGATTGGGCTTCAAATGTTTTCACAAATTCAAAAAACATTTGATGTAAAAATATCATCAGCCTATTTGTTTGATGAGCCAACAGTTAGTGGTCTCGCGGGTTTAATTGCGGCGAGCAGTGAAAATCGTGAACCGAGGCAAGAAGCAGAGGGTTCGCAACATGGAGAGCTAGAACAGGGAGAGATATGAAAACACTGGGCCAGCTGTTTTCTGAACTTAATGATCTTGGTGTACATATTTGGCTGGAAGGAGATAAGTTACTATATCGTTGTCCGGAAAACATTCCTCACTATGAATGGAAATCAGAACTAGCAAAGCGTAAAGCGGAAATTATCAGTTTCTTATCAAATAAGCATTCTGATTTAGATCAAGAACAAGCACCCATATACAAAACTTCTAAGCAAACATCTCTTCCGTTATCTTTTGCCCAGCAACGGATGTGGTTTCAAATACAATTTCAGCAATTAGATACAATTTATAACATGCCAGTGGCTTTGAAGTTCGATGGGATGCTTGATATTGTTAATTTAGAATCATGCTTAAACGAACTTGTAAACCGTCATGAGGTGTTACGTGTTTGTGTTCAAAACATCAATGGCGAAGCACAACTTAAAGTCAATCCATACGAGTACTCTAAATTACCGATCATCGACTTATCTGGACTTTCTTCTGCTTGTCGTGACGGCGAAGCCGATAGATTAGCACGTAGGGAAGCTGAACTTGCTATCGATCTAACTACTAGTCCATTATTCCGCATTTTTCTCCTTCGTAGCGAAGATAACAAGCATACACTGTTATGGACGCTTCATCATATTGTAACGGACCGTTGGTCACATGATATCTTAGCTAGGGAGCTGGGAGAACTCTATCGAGCTTTTAGCCAGAATCAACCATCACCTTTGTTACCTTTGGCGATTAACTATTCAGACTACATTGTTTGGCAACGTGAGCAAGCTGAAAGTTTATATATTAAGCAGCAACTTGAATACTGGAAACAAAAACTTGCCAATCCGCCAGCCAGTTCCTCATTCCCGACTGACTTCACTCGTCCGGCTTTACAAAACTTTGTTGGTGCAAAACATCGTTATTGTTGGGGCAAACATATTATTGCACAACTTAGAGGTTTCTCTAGACAATCAAATGTCAGTGTATTCATGCTGCTTCACACAGCTTTGCTTATCTTACTGCACCGTTATTCAAACAACGATGACATTATTATCGGCACTATAGTCGCCAATCGAAATCATAATGATACTAAATCTTTAGTTGGACACTTCCTGAATGTATTAGCACTAAGAGCGGATTTATCAGATAATCCAACAGTCGCTGATTTGCTGAGTCAGGTTCGACATACTGATTTGTCAGCATTTGCTAATCAAGAAGTAGCATTCGAACAAGTGTTCGAATGCGTGCAGCCACATCGAAGCTTGAGCTTAAGTCCATTATTTCAAGTGCTGATAATTTATCAAAATATTCCAGGTGGGGATTTGAAGTTGCCAGGTGTAACTATCTCCAAAAGTGATCAAATGCCCGCTGCTGCGTATTACGATGTGACAATTACGGTAGAAGAAGCACATGGAGAGTTAAATCTAATAATCGACTACAACAGCGATTTATTTAAGTCATCGACGATTGATCGATTGATATCCCATTATAGAAATATATTGTTATCCGTGACGACTGATCCTCAACAACGGATTTCACAATTAAACTTCCTGGACACACAGGAGGTTATTGATCTGATTGGATCAGATACTACGGAATTGGTTCCGGAAGTTTCCTATCGGTTAGAACAGGTTTTTGCCCGCCGTGTGGAGATGATGCCTGATTCGGTGGCGTTGATCGATGAACGGTCCACGGGCCGTGTTGAGATGAGTTATCGAGAGCTTGATGAATCATCCTGGGCTTTAGCCTACAAATTAAAGGAACTGGGTGTTGGTGTCGAACAACCGGTAGCCGTGTGTCTGGATCGTTCATTCAATACGGTTGTAGCCTTGCTTGCGGTGCTTAAAGTAGGTGCGGCTTATGTGCCGTTAGATCCGTCCTACCCGGTACCGAGACTGGAGTATATTTTACAGGATTCACGGGCCATTGTAGCGATCACACAGAGATGTTATGCCGATGTATTTACAGGTATTGATGCTGGTGAAGTATTGTTTTTGGATGATGATGAGCTGGTGTTCACAGGGGCCTTTGAGTCGGATTATTCATTTTTAGGGTCGGAGAGTGCGGCGTATATTATTTACACATCGGGCTCGACAGGTGTGCCCAAAGGGGTGGTGGGTACACATTTAGGGGTGTTAAACCGTTTACGGTGGATGTGGGAGTGTTATCCATTTGAGCCGGATGCAGTGTGTTGTCACAAAACCCGTTTAAGTTTTGTTGATTCAGTATGGGAGATATTCGGGCCATTATTGGCTGGTATTCCAGCGGTTATTATTCCAGAGGAGGTGGTTCAGGACCCTGGATTGTTTATCGATACGTTGACTCGTCATCAGGTGAGTCGAGTTGTATTGGTGCCGTCGTTGTTGCGAGTGGTCTTAGAGGCCTATGAGTCACTCAACCATAAGTCAACAATGCCGGAGTTATGGATAGTCAGTGGTGAGGAGTTATCGTGGGAGTTGGTGGATAAGTTTCGATCGACATTAACATCGTCATCGTTGTTAAATCTATATGGAAGTTCAGAAGTCGCGGCAGATGCCACCTGTTATTGTATTGACAATATTCAGCAGCAAAGCCGAGATCCCAATAGTGTACCAATAGGTCGTCCTTTAACTAATGTCAAGGTATATATTTTAGATCCACGGGGCCAATTAGCGGCGCCGGGTGTTGTTGGTGAATTGTGTGTTGCAGGGGCGGGTCTGGCCCGGGGTTATTATCAAGATACCCGATTGACCGCTGAACGTTTTGTTCCAAACCCATTTGATAGTAAGTCAGACTACAGTCGATTATTTCGTACGGGTGATTTAGGTCGTTATATGCCGGATGGCACGATAGTATTTTCGAGTCGGCAGGACTACCAGGTGAAGTTACGAGGTTTTCGAATAGAACTGATGGAAGTGGAGGCGGTATTACGTCGTCATCCTGAGGTTCGCCAGGCGGCGGTCGTGTTAGATGAAGATGAGGAATTGGGTAATCGTTTGCTGGCGTATGTACAATGTTCGTCGGTGGTAGAGCAGGTGGCTGAGGTTTGTTTGGATGACGGGGCATTAAGATCATTTATGGTGGAACAGGTGCCGGATTATATGGTGCCGTCGTTGATATTAAGGGTTAATGATTTTGTCTTAACACCCAGTGGTAAGGTGGATCGCCTTGCCTTGCCTCAATGGCAACAAGCGGTACGCCAAACCGATGGAGATCATCCTCAAACACAGGCTGAGCAATTATTAGCAGGAATTTGGGAGGATGTGTTGAGGGTAGAAGGGGTAGGGTTGGATGCCCATTTTTTTAATTTAGGGGGTCATTCATTACTGGCAACACAACTGGTAGCCCGTGTTAACGAGGTATTTGATGTAGAGCTTCCGATCCGCAAGGTTTTTGAATTACCGAACTTCAAGCAGTTAAGTGATTATATTCAACTTCGTCGACAACAGGGTGAAGGAGCTGCAGTACAACGAATAAAGCCCTTTATTCCCAAACCTGATGAGCTGCCACTATCTTATGCGCAACAGCGGATGTGGTTTTTGATGCAGTTGGAGGATCAAGCCAGTATTTATAATTTGCCATTGTTATTACGACTTAAGGGTGATCTTGACACGGTGACATTGGAGTTATGTTTACATGAATTAGTGCGCCGCCATGAAGTATTACGGGCAAGTATTCAGGAACAACATCGTCGTCCTTATATGGAGATAGCTCAATATGGTGAGGTGAGTTTTCCGTTGATTAATTTGCAGGGGCTTAATGAAATAGATCAGTACAAAGAGTTGGAAAGGTTGTCACGTCGTGAATCTGAACTTGGGTTTGACTATGGGCATCCAGGGTTGTTTCGAGTATTGCTGATACGTCTAGGGACCGAGTCGCATGTGTTGTTATGGACGTTACATCATATTGTGACTGATCGTTGGTCAAATGGAGTATTGGCAAAAGAGTTGAGCCTGTTGTATGAGGCGTTTACAGAAGATCAAGCATCACCTTTACCGAAATTGGAGTTGGGGTATTCGGATTACGTGTTATGGCAGCGTGATCGTACAGGTAGCGATGAGATGACTCGTCAACTGGCATATTGGCAGGATCATTTGAGTGGTTCGCCGATAACGACGACGTTTCCGAGCGACTATGCCCGTCCGGCACGTCAAACATTCAGGGGGTCAAAGCGTTATTTTCGTTGGTCTGAACAGTTGGTTAAGTCGATAGAATCTTTTGCTCGAGGTTCGCAAGTGACAGTATTCATGGTATTGCATGCACTATTAGTAGTGTTATTGCATCGTTACACCGGGAGCAGGGATACTGTATTGGGGGCGGTGGTTGCCAATCGGACACATAAGGACTTGGAACCATTGGTGGGTCATTTTCTGAATATGTTAGCGTTGCGTACACGAGTGGATGGTCAAGACAGTTTTAAGGAATTACTAGAGCAGATTCAGAAGGTGGATTTAGGAGCTTTTGAGCATCAGGAAGTAGCCTTTGAACAAGTTATAGAAGCGGTAGAGCCACAGAGGAGTTTAAGTCAGAGTCCATTATTTCAGATATTGTTAATCTATCAGAATACGCCCATGGAGGAATTATCGTTATCGGATTTAGAGATTACGATGGAGCCGTTGGATCAAGCAGTGGCCTATTACGATATGACGTTCATGGTGGAGGAAGAAGGGTCCGAGTTGGTGATAACAGTTGAATACAACAGTGATTTGTTCCGAGCATCAACCATCGATCAATTGATTGAATATTTAGAGTGTCTAGCTACTTCAGCATTAGAAAATTCAATATTGCCTATTTCTGAGTTGTCCTTGCTTAGTCCACAAAAGCGTTTGGCGTTGATTAATCAAGCGCGTGGACCTAAAGTCGATTACCAGGCTAGACAAACATTTGTTGATATGTTTGAAACTCAAGCAGCATCAATACCCAATGAGATCGCGGCCATATGCAATGGCAAAGTTTTAACTTATTTTGAGTTGAATCGACAGGCAAATATGATTGCAAGACGATTGATTGATCAGGGAGCGAAATCCGGAATAACAATTGGTTTATTGGCAGACAGGGAGTTACCTTATTTGGCAGCTATGATTGGTATTTTAAAAAGCGCAGGCGCATATCTGCCGTTAGACCCTGAATATCCACAAAATCGTGTAAAGGTAATTATTACAGAAAGTAAAGTTCCGGTTATTATTTGTATGCGCAGTCGCATTGAGGAATTGGAGTCTACGATTGCAAGCTCTAATACTGAAATGCAACCTCGAATATTATGTCTGGAGTCATTACTTGACTATGATGAAAACAATCAAATGGCCGACTCAAACCCGCAAGTCTGCTTGGATTCAGACGGTTTAGCTTATGTCATTTTTACCTCCGGTTCTACAGGTGTACCCAAGGGTGCAATGATTACGCATAAAGGACTGCGAAATACTTTATGCGCTAAAGTCGAGCATTTGCAATTAAGCAGCCGAGATAAAGTGGCACAGAGTGCTAAACAAAGTTTTGACATTTCTGTCTGGCAATTTCTTGGGGCTTTAATTGCTGGTGGCTGTGTGACTATTTTTCCTAATGATGTGATTCGTGATCCAAGACGGTTGATAGTCCTGGTGGAGCAAAATGAGATTACGGTATTAGAAATTATTCCATCGATGATTCGGGCGATACTATCTGACGTTCGGCAAGAAAATGGTACGCCACCTTCGCTATCTGATCTGCGCTGGTTGATTCCAACTGGTGAGGCTCTGGATGGCCATACAGCGATGATGTGGTTTGATTTTTATCCGGCTATACCCTTGCTGAATGCCTATGGTCCAGCCGAATGTGCGGATGATGTGACTATTTATCCGTTGCTTGAAAAACCAAATATCGAAAATAAATCTATTCCCATTGGTAAACCAATTGCGAATACAAGTGTTTACATATTGGATGAAAGATTAGAAATTGTACCAACCGGGATTGCCGGGGAGCTGTTTGTACAAGGTGACGGTGTAGGCAGAGGATATCTAAACGATCCACTTCGTACAGCAGAGTATTTTATTCCTAATCCTTTTAGTGAGGACCCAGGAGATCGGCTATATCGAACTGGTGATATCGTGGTAGCTCTGGAAGACGGTAATTTTGAGTTTTTGGGGCGAAGTGACCATCAAATTAAATTTAGAGGCATGCGTGCTGAGCTTGGTGAGATTGAAAGTATTCTAGCTACACACCCACAGGTTGCATATTGCGCGGTCATGTTGTGGGAAATAGACAATAATGAACAATTAGTTGCTTTTATAGAAGCTATAAATCGACAAAGAAAACTAACGGCGGAAGGATTTAAGATTTATTTACGAGATCTTATTCCCAACTATTTAATACCTGCCGTATTTACATTTGTTGAAAAAATGCCACTGACAGCTAGCGGCAAGATCGACAAGACAAAACTCGTTATAAGCTCGTCTGACTTTGCGCCAGTCTCTAAATATGTTCCACCCGGCGATGAGCTTGAGAAAGAGCTTGCCCAGATCTGGCAAGATGTTCTCGGCGTCGAAAAAGTAGGTATTTACGATAATTTTTTTGCTTTGGGCGGGCATTCTTTTTTGGCCTTGACACTGGTTACGCAGATAGAACAGCGTTTTGCTATTGCTTTGGAATTACGCATGTTATTTGATGCACCCAATGTGTTTGAATTAGCTAAAATAATTCGTCTTAATTCTGCTTGTAAATCCGAAACTCCGTTGGTGGCATTAACGCCTAAGCGTCAAGGTATTCCTCTTATTATCGTCCATCCAGTAGGAGGGGATGTTTTATGTTATGAGGGTTTTGCGCGATATATGGGTGAAAAGTGGAGCATCCATGGTTTGCAATCTCCTATGTTGTATGACGATTATTCCTTTGCCAATATTCAACAGATGGCACAGCATTATCTGATGGAAACAGAAAAAATCCGTTGCCAACAACCTTATGTTTTAGCGGGCTGGTCGTTTGGTGGGCTAGTTGCTTTTGAGATGGCACAACAACTGAATAATTCTGACCATAATTTAGAGCACTTACTATTATTTGATCTATTACCACCACAACCGATCGATTTTGTGATACGTAATGATGAGCCATCATTAATGATTGCTGTTGTAAAAAGACTGGGCTTTAATTTAAAGCAAGATGACCAATCTGTGCTTGAAGCATTGAGTCAACTGCAACCAGTCGAACGTTTTTCTCATTTAGTTAAATGTGTGGAATGGCCTGCTCAGCTGGCAGTAGATATTTCTTCTTCGAGATTAGAGCAGTTATATAATATCCATAAATTCCATTGGTTGGCTGAATCTGACTATGTACCGCAAAGTTATGAGGGTAAAACAACCTTATATATTCCTGACGAAAACATATTTTCCTGCAAGGGCGATTCATTTGATTTCTGGAATTTTCTGATCTCAGATTTGAATAAGCAAACAGTTCCAGGTAATCATTATTCGATGTTTGAAACTGAACTAGTAAAAAAGTTAGCAAGTTGTGTTGATGAAGAACTAGCTTTGTTAATCCAATAATCAACTATGACAACATAAATTGAAGGATAAAATGAAAACCAACTAGAAGGAAATTTCAAAATATGATAAAGATATTTATACGCTGGAAATATTCTATTATGAATATTTGAAAATCTAAAATATGAATATACAAATAAAATCAAAAGGTGGAAGTATTGGCGCTTAGGTACGTAAAAATTTTTCTTTCGTTTTCAATCGCAATTTGGGGCATTGTGGCTGGTATTATGAATTTGATTGGATATCAATCCGGTGTAGAAACAGTTGGATGGGTGCTAAGTTTAGAAGGCTCGCAATCTATACGTTCTATATCTATTCCGATTCTCTATCATTTAGGTTACGCCTTTATTTACATAGGAAAATTTGCAGCAGGTGGAGTATGCGCATATGGAACAGTAGCGCTTTGGAAGGCCCGTTTAGCTTCTGCTCAAGAGTTTCATGTTTCGAAATATTACACCATTGTTGGCTGTGGCATTGCTCTTGCAACCTTCTTTTTTGGGTTTATAGCTGTAGCAGGCACGATGTTTGATCTTGCCAATAATGCTCCAAGTGGTTTTGCTCTGGCCTATCATCAATGGGCGACGTTCTATATTACAAGTGTTGGTTTGATTGCTGCCTTTATAGCCATTAAAGAACCAAATTGGAATTCATAGCACTATAAGGAAACAAACTTGGACGTGAATCGAGCAAATTTTTCCAAGACATATAATGAATTCTATTTACCGACATGGTGAAGCGAAAATTCATTGTCGTAATCGGGCTTTTAGCAATTCTGTTAATTGTATTATCCTGGGTAAGTTGGGTATATTTGCAGCGTAGCCTCCCGGAATATAAAGATGTAACTTTAATTAATGGGCTTGATGCTAGTGTAAAAATTGTTACTGATGAATATGGTGTGCCGAGTATTATTGCTAGTACTGATCGGGATGCATTTTTTTCCTTAGGGTATCTTCATGCGCAAGATAGATTGTGGCAACTAGAATTACAGCGTCGGGTTGGTAGCGGGCGATTAAGCGAAGTATTTGGCTCATCAACTTTAGCCGCCGATAAATTTTTAAGAACAATGGGTTTTTATAAATCTGCAGCGGCGACATGGGTCAATCTGAGCGACGCTGCTAAAGAAAGTCTGACAGCATACACCGCTGGTATTAACCAATGGTTTGAAGAAAAGCATACTTTACCTCTCGAATTTTTAATTTTTAAACTTGAGCCTGAACCGTGGACAGTCGAGGATTCACTGGTTTGGGTGAAAATGATGGCATTTAACTTAAGTAGAAATTATACATTTGAGCAAACACGTCGACTTACTGATAAGCTAGGTAAATCACGTATTGATATGCTTATGCATACAGAAGATAAAATAGATTTCAAATCGCCACCACATTCATTTTCCAATCAACCAACAAGCTCTTTGCTGACAGAGATTTTATCCATCATTGAGATACCTTTAATTGATACCAGATTTACAGGCAGCAATGCATGGGTGGTATCAGGTAAATATACCGAATCAGGTTTGCCAATATTAGCAAATGATCCACACCTTCAAATACAAACACCATCTGTTTGGTATATGGCAGAAATTAAGGGTGACAAATTGCATGCTGTTGGTGCAACCTTGGTTGGATTGCCTATCGTTATAATTGGCAGAAATCAAAATATTGCTTGGGGTATAACAGCCTCTCAGGCAGATGTGCAAGATCTATTTCTCGAGCGAATTAATAGCAAGGATGAATATGAATTTAATGGTGCTTGGGAAAAAATGGACGTTAGAGAGGAATTGATTGAAGTAAAGGGCCAACTAACACCTGAAATATGGGATGTGCGGCATACTAGAAACGGTCCACTTATTAGTGATGTTGATACTGTATTAGAGTTTCCAATGTCAATCCGCTGGAGCGGATTAGAGCCCAGTGACACAACCTATGAAAGTCATTTTCGATTGAATTATGCACAAGACTGGCAGCAATTTAAACATATTCTGCGTGAGTATACGGGAATCAGTCTTAATATAGTTTTTGCAGATCGAAGTGGTGTTATTGGGTCTAAGATGACAGGACTAATACCAATAAGACGTGAGGGGGACGGAAGCCTGCCAGTCCCAGGCTGGAGTGATGAATACCAGTGGGTTGATTGGATACCTTTTGAGCAAATGCCAGAGCAGATTAATCCTGATAGTGGAATATTAATCACAGCAAATGACCGTATTGAAATGGATAGTGATTTATCTTCAGTTGTCACCGTTGACTGGGAATCACCTTATAGAGCAATCAGGATAAAACAACTTATTTTAAAGCAAATTGAACAAGATAAACTGTTAACGTCTGAGAGTATGAAACTTATCCAGGGTGATACTCTAGATTTATTATCCTTTAAGCTGCTACCTTATTTGTTGCAAATAATTCCTGCCGATGAAAGGCAATCTAGGGCTATTGAATATCTTTCAAAATGGGATGGGAATAGTCATTTCAATAGTGTGGCCACGTCAATATTTGAAGCATGGATGGTAAGTCTTGTTGAACGAATTCTGAGCGATGAATTAGATCAACAATCAGTAAACAGAATATTGGACAGGCATCCATCCGTATTTTTGATGAACTTACTTCAATCGGAGGATAATTCTTGGTGCGATGATATGCAGACTGTTGATAAAGAAAATTGCTTTGATATGACCAGGTATGCTTTAGATGATGCATTAGATAAATTGACCGATTTGATCGATGATGAACAAAGTAATTGGCAGTGGGGGGATTTGCATAAAATACAATACACCCATACTCCCTTTAGCTATGTTCCGGGACTTAAAAGTATATTCCACAGGGAAATTAAAACCAGTGGTTCACAGCACACAGTGAATCATGGGTATTCGAATTATTCAGATGAGTTTAAGCATATTTGGGGAGCGGGTTATCGCCAGATTATTGACCTTGGTCAAAACGCTAAAAGTTATTTTATCCTGGCACCGGGGCAATCAGGAAATCCAATGAGCAAGCATTATGATAATTTAATTGAGTTGCACAGAGATGTGGATTACCTGAACATGAATTTTGGTGGCAAAATTTCTAAAGTTATGGAGTAGAGCTTGATTTCTGATTCAAGTTACTAATTATAACAGTCATGGAAATGCTTCAAATATTAAACAATTTTTCTTAAATATTAGAGTTTGAAATTATTATCTTTATGAAAAAAAATATTTTCCTTTTTATTAAGAGTTGTTTGATAGTACTTTTAGTTGGCTTTTTGAAACCAGTGTTAGCAATTAATACCTCCAAATTCGAAAAATGTTCAGTGTCGAGTGATGCAGTACGGATACAGTGCAGTAATTCAATTGATTCAAAACTGCTGGATCATTTGCAGGCTTTGTTAAACGAGAAAACGGATTCTGCTGTTGAACGAATTCTCTATTTGCCGGTACTAGTAGATATTGCCAATAAGTTAAAGTCAAACGCAAATACAGATGATCGGTTGGCTCTAAGAGCAAGCCAAGCTATTGATGCTTTACATCAACGAGATCTTTCAAAAGCATTGTCTTTTTTGGAAGAAGTTTATTTAAGAAAAAAAGCCGCTCCGAATTATGTGCTAATCGAATTGTTTAAAGAAATCGTTGTCTTGACGTATTTACAGGATGTGAACAAAGCCATAAGTTTAATGGAAAGCAGCTCAGAACTAATTAGTACTGACACAGAATTACAGATAATGTTGGGCATGATGGTTAATCAAAAAGGTGACTATAAGTATGCCGAATCAATATATCATGACGTGCTCGATCAGCATATGCCAAAAAAAGATAATAACTATCAATCCTTTAAAATAAGACAACAGCGGATGTATGTTTACTTGTTGCTTGGTGATTTATGTCTGCGTCAAAAAGACTTCAGCAAGGCGGAGCAGATGTATAAAATTTCACTTGATTTAGTTGAGAGCGCTGGAAATCTAACTGCGATTCAGGCTGATAATAATTATGGGTTGGGGGTGATTTATTTATTTCAGGGGGAAGATGAGCGGGCCAGCAAAGTATTATTTGATTCGCTAATGATAAATAAGAATCTAGCACGTCATAAATCGATGAGAAATAATTACTTTACAATTGGTTTGCTCAATAAAATGGCCAAGAATTTCAAACAAGCGCGTGAAATGTTCGTTACTGCGTACGGACTCTCTACCCAAGACGACAGCGTATTTGCTGATGTTTTGTATCAGCTCGGATTAATTTCGTATGCTGAAGATGAACCAACTAAAGCAATTCAGCAATTACTTCGTAGTCGCGGCATTTATCAAATTTTGGATAAGACTGCGGATGTTATGAAGGTTCAAAAAGCCTTAGATGAAATCAAATTGACATTGTGAAATACAAAATAAACATGGCGCACAGAAACATCTGGAAAAAAGCTTCAAACCAAACGCTTAAAGTATTCCGGTTGGAATCAGCGATGCTATACCAGCATCTTGAAGTTACTAAATTGATTAAATTCTAAAAATCAAGTCTTAACACAGTACCCTAAAGTTCAGTGTATTATATCTACAAGTTTAGTTAGAACTCATCCAGGGGGCTCATCAAATATCGGATTGATAAATCGTTTTTAATCATCGAGTATGAGATTAGATGGCATTAACTGGATGGGGTAAATACCCTTCAATAAACTCAGAAATAATAAGCCCTCATAGTAATGAGAGTGTGCTCACTGGCTTGCCTGACAATATACAAAGTACACTTATTGCTCGTGGTCTTGGTAGAAGTTACGGTGACAGCTCATTAGCCTCACATGTGATCAGCACTGCCCGTTTGGATCACTTTATCAATTTTGATAAAACGACAGGACTATTGACCTGCTCCGCGGGTGTTTGTTTATCAGACGTTTTAAGCGTATTCGTGCCTAAAGGTTGGTTTTTACCGGTTACACCAGGAACCAAATTCATCACTGTGGGTGGTGCTGTTGCAAGTGATGTGCATGGTAAAAATCATCATCAGGAAGGCAGTTTTGCTGATCATGTAGTCTCTCTTAAAATTGTAACTGGCACGATCGGGATTACAGAATGTTCACGGGAACTGCGTTCTGAATTGTTTTATGCAACTTGTGGGGGTATGGGGCTAACAGGCATCATACTTGAAGTTACATTTAAGTTGAAACCGATACAAAGTGCGTATATAAATGAAACCATCATTAAGGCCAAGAATCTCGAAGGAGTATTGGCTTTATTTGAAGAATATCAAGATCGAAGCTACTCTGTTGCATGGATAGACTGTTTGTCTGTTGGCCAATCGCTAGGTAAGTCATTATTCGTATTTGGTGAACATGCAACACATGGAGAACTTGCTCTCGGGAAAAAAAGGAAGTTGGTAATTCCTGTGGATATGCCCGGTATTTTGTTAAACCGATACAGCATTCGCGGATACAGCATTCGCGCTTTCAATTTTCTTTATTATCATCGAATTGCTGGGGACTATGTTGAACGGCTTGTGCACTATGAGTCATTTTTTTCCCTCTCGATAGTATCCACCAATGGAACCGGATATATGGCAAGAAAGGTTTTGCCCAATATCAGTTTGTTATACCTAAGCAAGCCGGGTTGTCAGGGATGACCTCGGTACTGAAAAAAATTTCTGAATCTAAGTTCAGTTCTTATTTTGCTGTACTTAAAGCTTTAGGCCCAGCGAATGAGAATTTCCTGTCCTTTCCAACTGAGGGCTATACATTGGCACTGGACTTTAAAGTTCAATCGGGTTTATTTGAACTGCTGGATGAACTGGATAAGATAGTGCTTGAGCATGGAGGTAGGCTATACATGGCTAAAGATGCCCGAATGCCTGAAAGTATGTTTAAGCAAAGTTACCACAGACTGGATCAGTTTATGGCCGTCCGAAGGCAATATGGCGCTGATGGGGTGTTTAACTCGTTGCAATCAAAGCGTCTGGGTTTTTAAATAATGAACAATGTATTGATTATAGGTGCTACCTCAGCTATAGCTGAAGCGATAGCCAGGATTTTTGCACAAAGAGGAGATCAGCTTTATCTTGTTGCCCGCAATATGCACCGCCTCAATGCTATAGCAAAGGATCTCAGCATCCGTAATGGAACCACATTCGATTTTGCTCAATTAAACGTAAACGAAGTTGAAGTCCATGAGCAGCTTATAAACAAGGCGTTTAATGCACTGGGCAAGATAGACATTGTGTTAATTGCACACGGCACGCTGCCCGAGCAAAAGGTTTGTGAAAGTGATGTCGGTATAACATTGGAAGAGCTTAATACGAATGCGACGGGTACAATTTCTCTTTTGACTCATATTGCGAATAAACTTGAAAAGCAAAAAAGTGGAAGCATAGCAGTTATTACGAGTGTTGCCGGTGATAGAGGTAGGCAATCGAATTACGTCTATGGTACCGCGAAAGGGATGGTTTCTATATTTCTCCAGGGGCTCAGAAATAGGCTGCATAGCTCTAATGTTCATGTGATTGATATTAGACCTGGTTTTGTCGATACACCGATGACCGCAGATTTTAAAAAAGGAATGCTCTGGGTAAAACCAGATGTTATTGCTGCCAAGATTGTTGCTGCCATTGACAAGAAAAAACATACTGTTTACGTTCCATTTTTTTGGCAACTAATAATGCTGGCGATAAAACTAGTTCCTGAGTTTGTATTCGTTAGGATGCGGCTATGAGAAAAATTGACTAAGTCCTATAAAAGACTACATTTCATTTCTAGTCCGCTGGATCTGTTTTTGTTAATCGCTTGTCTTTTTTCTTTTGTTCAATACTGGAACCTGGTTATCGAATATGGGTTCTGGCGTCAGGATGCGTGGAAATATTCATCCAGTGAGATCACGGAATTTAAATTGAATTTGCGTTGGGTAGCGCCCGCATTTCATAAACTTTTGGGCGCAGTTCCTGCAAATGCTTCCTGGACTTTAGCATTTTTACTGTTTTGGTATGTGGGCTATGTGATTGTGAGTCAATTTCTCGGTGATGAGCGGTTAAAAGTCCTTGCGGTAGTGATTTCATCATGCTTTGTTATAAATCCCGCATTTATTTCCCAACTTCATTGGCCAACACATTCTTTGGCTGGGATTGTGGTTTTAGCGATTATGGCTTATTTGTCAAAACGTTTTTCCAAACGATGGGTTGTCATTATCGGTACTATTGTTTTATTTGGTACATTGCAAACTTTTTCCTTTTTGTCTCTTTTGTTTCTTTTACCCAATCAAACTGATCTTGCAAAAAATAGCTTAAATAAAAATATTTCTAATGCTCTTATTTCAGTTTTCATATGGTTGTTAGCTATTGTCGCTGGGTATTTAGTCGCTAAATTAATGCAATATTCTTATTTTGGGTATCTGCCGGAGTTACCGAGTTGGCGGCAGGCACATCCAGTTTCTTCGGTCTATGATTTGGTCTCTGCATTAGGTAAAAACCTTACTATTTTTATAAGCCATTTGAAACTGTATTTTTATGAGTCGTGGATAGGTATCGGATGGTTTGCTTGGGCTTTAGCGTGTTTAGTGCTGCTTTTATTGCAAGATAAACTTAATAGGCCGCTAATGTGTATTTTTCCATTATTACTTTATGTTCTACCCGTAATGCTTTCTTCCTATTTAATAACAGCACCTTTAGGGACAGTCATATCGATAAGATTGGGTCTGGTGATTGGTTGTTCATTTGCAGTATTAGTAATGTTGTTTTTTTGGGTAACGAATTCAAAAGTACTAGTTGGTTTTATGTTGATATTGATCCTGCTGCCCGCACATAAGCTTATATATGCGAATATGGCTTGGTTCTCCAGTGTAACGACAAACATTAAGCAGACAATTTCCGAGTTGGTGAAAGAATCACCGCAAATTATTGATAGTGTATATGTAATAACTGATTCTGCACCATGGCCAGCTCTTAATTCGCATTTGTTTCGTGGTATTCCTGCAATTTTAGAAGGGGTTCGCCAGGCATCAAGAGTTGATCCGGCTTTTATTGAGCTAGATTTGCCTATGCCAATTTGGTGTGCTATCGAGAAAGGAATCATAAAAGCTGATTGTAATAAATTAAAAAACCATCCTGTCCGTGAATGCTCGCAACTAAATAGTAAAGTTTGTAGGCTGGCATCTGAAAATAACCGTCTTATTCTCTCTATATCCGTAAGCGCCAAATTAAGGACGTAACTTAAATTTCTCTGACAGCAGTCACGACGATTTCTATTAACCAATCTCCGCCAAGATCAACACCCAAACAAGCGCGTTGTGGCCAATGGTCTGGATTGCTTCCTATCCACTCTCGCCAGACTTTATCCATGATAGGTTTGTCATCGATACTGGCGATAAATACTTGGGCAGATACGATTTTGGTTTTGTCTGAACCCAGCTCAGCAAGATTATCATCAAGTACATTTAATGCCTGGGCAGTTTGACCCGCCAAATCTAAACTTTCATCCTCGGCACAGGCAACTGTCCAAATTAAATCATTATAGCGAGTTGATTGGCTTCTACCTGGGGCTTGGCTACCTTGAACTCTTTCAATCATAGGGCATCCTCAATTTTGTCATGGGTTCCTCTTAAATTAAAGGTTATTGCTTCAATCCTTGTTGATTGCTGAACCGGACAAGTTTTATGCGGCCTCATCCAACTCAATATTGGGTTTGAATGGCAGCAAGCCTTCAATCTGCTTAACAATGGTGGCTTTGGGTAATTCTGTAAATACCAATTTCAGGTATTGATACGGCTCAAGGTCATTTGCCTTGGCCGTTTCAATCAGTGAATAGAGATTAGCACTAGCCTTGGAGCCTGATACGGTATCTGAGAACAAATGATTCTTGCGACCAATGACAAACGGCCTGATGGCATTCTCGCAGTGATTGTTGTCGATAGTTAATCGGCCATCTGTCGTATAGACTGTTAACTTATCCCACTGTTTATCCATATAGTGTATGGCCTTACCCAAGGCTGACTGCTTGACCACGACAGGTAAATGTTTATCCAGCCATTTTCTAAGATCATTAAGAATGGGAATAGATCGAGTCTGCCGTAAAACCAAACGCTGATCAGCATCAATATCTTTAGCCTGCTTCTCAATTCGATACAACAATTGGATGCGTTGCAACGCTTGCTTGGCTAACGGCAGTTTCTTCGTCTTGAGCTTTCCCTGAGCTTTAATTGCCTGATCGAACTTGCGCCGCACATGCGCCCAACAACCAATTTGTATAATCTCGTTGTCAGCACACACTTTGTTGTAACCTTCATAACCATCGGTTTGCAGATAACCCGAATAGTCACCTAAAAGATCAACCGGAACTTGTTGTGATCGACTCGGCGCATAGTCGTAAAGAATGATTCGCTGATCCGGTGGCCCACCACGCTGTAGCCACATGTAAGACTGACTTTGCGGTGTTTTACCCGGTTCCTTTAAAACCTGACACTGTGTCTCGTCCATCTGCAGTATGTCATAGCTCAACATCGATTCACGCATCAAATTGATCAACGGTTGGAACAATAGTCCGGCTTTGATTATCCAATTTGCTAGCGTAGAACGATTGAGCGGAATATCGAGCCGTTTAAATGCCTGTTCTTGACGGTAGAGTGGCATTCCATTGATATATTTACCCACCACGATATGCGCAAGTGTCCCAGGACTAGCGATACTGCCTGGAATCGGCTGTGGTGGTAGCTTCGCGGCCTTAATCGTTTGCTTGCAATTTGGGCAGCTGTAGGTCTTTTTGCTGTGTTTGATGACCTTAACTGTCATCGGAATGAGTTCAATTTGCTCAGAGGTCTTCTCCCCCATTTCAACAAGCTGGCTCTGACAATGGTCACAGGTGCATTCCGATTCATCTAGTACATGCACAACTTCGATTCGGGGAAAATGATTCGGCAGCTTCTTGCGGCCTCCTTTGCCTTTACGACGAGCGTGCGCTTCAACTAAGGTTTTGTTTTCATCATCAGCGTCAGCATTCTCTTTAGAATTATCATGATCAGATAAGGCTTCCGCTTCATTGAATAATAGTGAGAGCTGGTCACCATTAAACGTTTCACTGCGTGAGCCGAAGTGTTGTTGTTTGGCCAAGGCAATCGCTTCAATCAACTGGTTAATATAATCCGATTGGTGTTTGGTTTTAGTCTGTTCTGTCGATAGTTCTGTTTCAAGATGAGTACATTTATCTTGAAGTCGAATCACTAATTTCTTGAGTTGTTCTGGCTCATTCGGTAGGGATTCAATGCGTTGATTCATGGGCTGTATTTTACCATGCCAATAACTTTAAAACCCCTTAAAGAACAGTGTGATGCGGCAATGTTGCATGGCCCTGTAACAAGGTTAAATCATAGCCATCCAATAACCAGTTAATCTGTCTAGCATTCAACTCAACCTGATCTACTGGCAAATTTATAGGCCAGCGAAACCGAGCTTTCTCAATACGCCCCAGCCAACCATCTTGATAATCGTTCTGGCGGTATTACAGAAAATAAACAGCTTTGAGGAAAACGGATCAAGATTCATCTGGCCCTCTACTATAGCAACTAGCCCGTTGATAGATTTGCGCATATCAACAGGTTGACGGTACAAATAAATCACCGAATCCCCAGATGGACGGATCAACGCTTCAAACCACTGCTAGTAATAATGGAACGAATTATCTTGGCATCCAATTCACCGGTAAACTCAATCTTCGTCCCATCCACCAGTTTGATCGTGCAGCTTGGAATACAAGTAGAAGATTGTACCGGTCTAACCGGAACAAATGCGGACTGACTCGACTCAGCGCCAGGTCCGTAAAACCCCAGTTTAACCAACTTCGTCTTCCATTGATAAAGTGTCTTTAAGCGTAATCCGTGGGCTTCGGCGTAGTCGGCAATACTGCTGTCACTAGCATCAGCTGCTTTAACATGGCTTAGCCATAGCTTTTGCTTCGCCGTTATTGTTCTTGCCAGCATTTAAGTCTCCAATGTTGAAAACTAGACTCTGGCAGATTACACCTCAATTGAAAATCCTACCCTTAATTTGGCGCTTACCTCTATCCCAATGAGTTCACGAATTGCATCAGCTTATTAGTAATTCCAAGTCTGTTAGAAGTTTCTGAAGTTATGATTTAAAGTTCTATGTTGGCTTGCCATTCTTTAAGTTTGAGTACTGCTTTAGCACCTAAGGACATAAAGGGTTCCGACAATAATTTTTGTGGTGCTTGTTGCTTTAAATAAAATTCTAGTAAATTAGATTTAGTGTCCGTCGCTAATTCAGCGGCTAGCATTCCAGACAAGGTGCCTTTAGTTGTTCCTAATCCATTTTGACATGCAGCAGAATAAATGTTGCTTTGCACCTCACCAAAGGCGGGAACGTTATTTCGGGATAAGCATAAGCGTCCACCCCAACAATATTCCATTTCAACATGTTTGAGTGTTGGAAAACGTCTGTTAAAACTCAATCTGTGAGAAGTCGAGATAGACTGAAGACGCGACTCATCGATCTGCATGGAAGGATCGTAAGTAAAGCGATTGCGCACGACAATTCTGTCGCCACCGAATAATTTGCCTGTTATTCGTCTTACCGTTGTTCCCATCGGGTCAGCAGGAATAATATTCCATTGGTGCTTGCCGCCGAGTCGATAAACTTCATCCTCAGTGAGTTGCCGTGTGGTTGAAGCATAGGTAAAAACATGCATAAGTTGCTGTTTGAAAAAACCAAACGATTGTACATGGCCATTTACAGCCAGAATGATTTTGGGTGTTTTAATACTACCCTTGGGGGTGTTAACGGTATAAGTATGACCAACTTTCTCAAAGCTAACCGCAGGTGTGTTTTCATATAAGTCAACCTTGGTGGATAAATAGTTTGCGATGCCACGCACATAAGCGGCGGGTTGAATGATTGCTGCACCCGGAGTAACCAAGCCGGATTTGTAGAAATTTGTTCCTGTCAATTCGGTCATATCTTGTTCGTCAAGTGCTGAACATTCTTCATCAAGCGCCGACAGGTGCTTTTGGTAATCCTGCAAGTGCTTAATGCCTTTTTCAGTGGCGGCTGCATTCACTTTGCCAGATGGATTGAAAATACCTTTTTCCAACTCTGCTTCTTCAGCGCCTTGCCGGGCGAAGAGAATTGCAGTGCGATTAAGGAAAATCTCATCCTTATCAGATTGAGCTGCACCAGAATAGTTATCCGAAGCCAAATCATGAGGCAAGTCAATCATAAAGCCGGAGTTACGGCCAGCTGGGCCTTGTCCAACACGACAGGCATCTATTAGGGTTATTCGATCAGCGGCTTGCAGTTGTATAAGTCTGCGTGTTGCGGCCAGGCCGGCAAAACCAGCGCCGATGACCAGCCAGTCAGTTGTAATCGTATCCTCAAGAACTCTGGCAGGCAGGGGAGGAGGTAATACTTCGTTCCAACCACTTGCGCCGGTATCGATAGGGAGTTTGTTGACCTTCACTTACTAATTGTCATCATGAGCCACGAAGTGGCGTGATGATCTCCTAAAGACTGTTAGAGCGTTGATCAAAGTCGTTACTTTTCTTGATATGAAATTCAACCCAAGGAGATCCCTCCACTTCGGTTTTATACTCGAATGGGTGCGGGATGACATTGCTCAGGACAAGTAATCCGCATCATCATCCGATAAATCCACCCAAATGGTTTTCATCTCAGTGTATTGATCGTGTGCATGAATCGAATTATCACGTCCACCAAATCCCGACTTTTTGTAGCCACCAAATGGTGTGGTAATGTCGCCCTCACCATAACAATTAACTGTTACGGTGCCAGCTCGAATTGAGCGTGCAGCTCGTAAAGCTTTTTTGTTATTAGCTGTAAATACCGAAGCAGCCAATCCGTATTCGGTGTTGTTCGCCAATTGAATAGCTTCATCGTAGTTTCGTATTGTTGAAATGGACATTACCGGCCCGAAGATTTCTTCTCTGGCGATGGTTTGATCATGAGTGACGCCGTCAAAAATAGTTGGATTTACAAATGCATCGTTGAAACTATCGCCGCCCAAAATCGCAGTAGCACCTTCTTGTTTACCTTTATCCAGGTATGAACAGACCTTGTTGAAATGTTCTTTATCGACCAGAGCACCGAGTTGATTTACCGGATCGAGCGGATCGCCAGTGCGCCATTCATTTGCGTTTTGCAGAATTTTCTCGACCAGAGCGTCCTTGATATTTTCATGCACGATTAAACGGGAATTCGCCGAACAGTTTTCACCCATATTCCAGAACGCAGCATTGACGACATGGGCGGCGATTCGATCCAGGTTTTCGGCATCCTGCAAAACGACACAAGGGTTTTTACCGCCGCATTCAAGTACGATTTTCTTCAAGTTAGAATCTGCTGCGTAGTGTAAAAAGCGTGCGCCAGTTTCGGTTGAGCCAGTAAAACTGACCATGTCGACATCATTATGCAAACCCAAAGGTTGGCCGACATCAGGCCCCATGCCAGTGATTACATTTAATACACCAGAGGGAATACCGGCTTCCATTGCCAACTCGGCAATTCGAAGTGCTGTCAATGAAGTTTGTTCAGCGGGCTTAACAATGACAGAATTACCGGCAGCCAAAGCCGGACCAATTTTCCAGGCCATCATTAACATCGGGAAATTCCAGGGCAGTACTGCACCGACAACGCCGATTGGTTCACGAACTATCATAGCCATGGCATCATCACCAACTGGAGCCGTTTGGTCATAGATCTTGTCGATGGCTTCGGCATGCCACTTAATCGTGTGAATAGTTTCGGGAATGTCGATTTCTACGCAGTCTTTGATCGGCTTGCCAGAATCCAGGCTTTCCATCACAGCCAGTTCTTTACGATTGCGGGTAATGAGTTTACACAAGCGAATCAACACATTTTTACGGTCTGAGGGATGCATACAGCGCCAACGACCATCTTCAAAGGCTTCCTTAGCTTTTTGGACAGTAAAATCAACGTCCGCAGCATCACAAGCTGCGATTTGGGCTAATCCATCGCCAGTGGCCGGATTAACACTAGCAAAGGTCTTGCCTGATTTAGATGCTCTGAATGAGCCGTCAATAAAGCTGGTGCTTGGCAGCGTTAAATTATCGGCAATGGCTTGGTATTCTTCACGGGTTTGTAATTCGCTCATGATGATTGTCCTTCAGCTTGAATTTTTGCAATGGTCGTTTTCAACGTTCGTACGACTTGTTCCAGTTGACGTTTGTCATCTTTGTTTAGATGTTTGAGTGGCTTGCGTGGTTCACCGGCTGATAAACCATTCATCTCTACACCGTGTTTAACACATTGAACAAATTTGCCGCCTTGTTCTAATACACGCATCAGAGGCATCATTGCCGACATAATGCGTCTGCCTTTATCGAAGTCTCCATCAACGGCGCAAGCTTGATATAAGGCGATATGTTCTTTGGGCAAAAAGTTAGAGCCGGCGCAGACCCAACTACGAGCACCCCAGGCGAAGAATTCCAGTGCCTGGTCGTCCATGCCACAAGAGAGTTGAATATGTGGATAATCACGGGCTAATAAATGCACTCGGTTGATGTCACCAGAGCTTTCTTTAATTGCACAAAAATTCGGAGAGCGTCCAACCCGGTCGAGATATTCTTCACCCATCATAGCTCCCATTCGTCCTGGGTAGTTATAAAGCATAATTGGTAACTTTGCGGCCCGATCGATAGCAAGGGCATGCAACGCATTTTCGCGCTCGGTTGGAATCGAGTAGGGCGGTGTTGCGACCAGTAGACAACTGGCACCATTCTCTTTTGCAGCTTGAGCAAAAGCGATTGATTCCTCGGTACGCAATGCACCGGTGCCAACAATTAATGGCACCCGGTCTTTGATTTGGGCATTCGCCAGCTTCATCAATTCGACCCGCTCTTCATAGCTTTGGGCGTAATACTCACCAGTTGTACCGGCTACAATTAACCCATGAACACCCGAGTCAATTAAATGATCAACGACTTCTGAGAAAGCATTTTTATCAATGCTTTGGTCCGGCAGATAAGGGGTTATTACCGGGGTGTAAATACCTTCAAAACGCATTTTTTACCTCATAAGATAAATGGTTAAGCATTCGCAACCAGGACTGGTTCAAATGGCAATGCATCCGGGATCACAAACATTTCCATACGTTTACGTGATAGTTCCCAATGTTCGAGTGAAATTGAGGCAGCTCTATTCTCGTCACCGTCCTCAATAGCTTTGATAATTTGATCATGTTGTTTTACCGCCTGATTTAGATATTTCTGCATTTTTGCATCTTTAGGGCGATAAAATGTTTGTGCTATGCGAGCATGGTCGATTAAAAGGCGCTGCAAGCTAGGTTGGATATATTTGTTGTCAGCCATTTCTCCAGTGATAGAGTGAAAGCAATCATTGTAAAAGGCCATTTTGTCCGGGTTATTAGCTTTGACAGCTTGCTTGAATTTTGATTGAGCAACTTTTAATTCTTTAATCTGTTTTTCACTTGAGTTTTGCACAGCTAAACGTCCAATAGTTGAATAAATCAATGGCGCAACCAAATAGAAATCGCGCAATGTTTTATGATTCATTGACGAAACAGAAGCACCTTTGTTATTGATAATTTCGATATAGCCTTCACCAGCGAGACGGCGAAAGACTTCCCGAACTGGTGTTCTGGATAAGCCATACTCGCCGCTAATTTTGACTTCATCAAGATCTGTGCCTGGCTCCAAATCCAGTGTTAGAATTCGTTTCTTTAAATCTTGATAAAGAGTATCTTTACTATTTGTAGACATAGAGAAGTCATTAATAATTGTATACAACAAGTATTATATTATTATAAGATTCAGATGTCATTAGTATTTTTTAACTGTTGGAGTGAATGTTGAGCCGATTTAAAAAACAAGTGGCTTTGCTAACTGGAGCTACGGGGGGTATGGGCAGAGTAATTGCTCAAACATTAGCCTCGCAAGGTGCCGATTTATTTTTAGCGGATACTTCGGTAGATGGTTTGAGTAAACTTGCCTCAGACTTGCGAGCATCTAGCGTAAAAGCCGAAATCTCAAGCGGGGATCTAACTGATAAAAATTATTGCGATACACTTCCAGAAAAGGCAATCGAAGCCTTTGGTCGATTGGATATCGTGGTTAATAATGCCGGACTAATGCGCAGAGGAGCGATAACACAGGCAACAGATGAGGATTACACGCTATCTTTTGAGATTAACGTAGAAGCGCCATTCAGAATCTGTCGTGCAGCAATTCCAATTATGGCTGCGGCTGGTGGTGGCAAAATTATCAATACTGCTTCTTGTTGGGGGTTATATCCTGGACCGGATCATGTGATTTATTGTGCAACTAAAAGTGCACTGGCGACCATGACAAAATGCCTTGGCCGTGATCATGCTCATCAAAATATAAGAGTTAATGCTGTCTGTCCTAACGAAGTAGATACTCCAATGCTTAGAACTGGGTTTGAAATTCGTGGACTTGATCCGGATAAAGCTGTTGATATTTTAAATGAATCGGTTCCGATTGGCCGAATTGCTCAGCCACAAGAAATTGCTGATGTCGTGGCATTTTTAGCCTCAGATGAATCGAGTTATATGTGTGGAGCATGTGTTGAGGTTAATGGTGCTAAGCCGGTATATTAAAAAAGAACTGTCATCCCGCACCCATTCGGGGACAAAAGCTTGCCGAGGGGTCTCTACTACATGTCATTTGACCGTAGCGGAGGAATCTAGGTGAATAACCAGTTTTGTTTGTTGGTGAAATGGATTAAAGCAAGTCGGTATTACATCACTTTGAGTAATTGTCAGTGCTCAAGTGGTTATCAAAAGATCCCTTGACTATGCTCGGGATGACAAGTAGTAACTTAATAAAATTAATCTAATGAACTTCAAAAACAAAACAGTCTTAATTACAGGCGCCTCAAGAGGCATAGGGTTTGCTTGTGCTGAAGAATTTAAAACACAAGGCGCAACAGTTGTCACAGCACAGCGAGGAACTATTGAAGATTTCACTTCTATCCAAGCAGATTTTACTGATACTGATGTACCGGAAAAGGTGATTCGTGAGGTTATTGATCAGGCAGGTCAGCTTGATGTATTGATAAATAATGCCGGAGTAATGTACGAGGCAACTGCTGAAGAAATGACATTAGAACAGTGGCAGAAAACTATAACCATTAATCTGACCATCCCATTTTTATTGATTAAACATGCTTTGCCACATCTGCGCCAGTCAAAAGGATCCATCGTTAACATCGGTTCGATTGAGGGATTAGGTTCAAATCCCAAGCATACGGCATATTGTGCCTCAAAGGCAGGGTTGCATGGTCTTACCCAAGCTGTTGCTGTTGACAACGGTGCTGATGGTATTCGTTGCAATGCGGTTGCACCCGGCTGGATCGATACTGAACTTAACGAAGCCTTTATTGAATCTATGGATGATCCAACAGCTTTTCGCAAATCGATTGGTAAAATTCACCCACTGGCCCGCACCGGATCCCCTAAAGAAGTCGCAAAACTGGTATATTTTTTAGCTAGTAATCAGGCGAGTTTTATAACCGGCCAAATATATACTGTTGACGGTGGGCGCACATCCAAGCTTTCTCTACCATGAAAATAACTGAAATCCATGTTTATCAGCACGATCTTCCAGTAAAGAATGGTCCTTATAAAATGGCCAATGCCTGGGTTGACGCATTAGACACAACTATTGTTCAGCTTGTCACTGATACAGGTTTAAAAGGCTATGGCGAAACCTGCCCGGTCGGCCCGACATATCAACCTCAACATGCATTGGGAGCCAGAGCAGCCCTAGAGCAAATAGCTGTCGCCTTAATTGGTGAGAATCCATTGTTGGTTTCCAATATCTGTCAAATCATGGATTCCAATCTCAATGGTCATAATTATGCAAAAGCCGTTATCGATATCGCTTTATATGATTTGATGGGGAAACATTTTAATTCTAGAGTTTGCGACTTGCTGGGCGGGAGTCATTTTGATTCTGTGCCATCCTATTATGCTACGGGGGTAGGCGAAGCGGACGAAGTAGCTCTAATCGCTGAAGAAAAAGTTAACGAAGGCTTTCCCCGTTTGCAAATAAAAGTTGGCGGTAGAGACGTGCAAATTGATATTGAAGTTGTTAAAAAAGTTTTTGAAAGAGTCGGAGGTAAAGTTCGTCTCGCTGCAGATGCAAATCGAGGTTGGACTAGCAAAGATACAATAATCTTTTCGAATGCTTGTCGAGACATTCCGATTATCCTTGAACAGCCTTGTAATACGGTTCAAGAGATTGCCTCGATTCGCTCACAACTCAACCACCCGGTTTATCTGGATGAAAATACGGAAAACTTGAACATTGTCCTGGATGCAGTTGGATCTGGTTTGTGTGATGGCTTTGGCTTCAAGATTACGCGCCTGGGTGGCTTAACCAATATGCGTACTGCTAGGGAAATTTGCCAAGCTAGATCGATGTCTCATACTTGTGATGATTCTTGGGGAGGAGACATTATTGCTGCCGCTTGTGTACATATTGGTGCAACAATTCAACCGAGATTGTTAGAAGGTGTATGGCTTGCTCAGCCTTATATTGAGCATCATTATGATGATATAAACCCAATTAAAATAGAGCAGGGATATATTAAAGTGCCGCAGGGGCCAGGTTTAGGCATTAATCCTAATACTGCTTTATTTGGTGAACCGGTTTTATCATTTGGTTGACAACTGTTATCCCGCACCCATTCGGGTATCAAAACCGTAGTGGTTGGATTTCCATGAGTTTGCTAAAGATTCGATAAAAATTTTCTTCACTTAAGTCCCTAAAAGTCATAAGGAGTTTCCTCGTTGTAAACTCCTCGGGACAGGCTTAAATTTTTATTTTCTTTCCAATATCCTGGGTGTACAATATTATGTATACAAATTGTATTCAATGGTGAATAAATGGAAGAGAAAGCTCGCCGTGGTGGACGTGGCGCACGTCGCCAATTAAGACAAAACAAAGTCGAAAATATGTTGCCAAACTTGGTTCGTGGTATACCTTATGTTGAACCAGCATCTGAGGGGCAAATAGAGCGTATTCACAATGCGTCAATGGATATTCTTGAAAATGTTGGTGTCGATTTTCGTGATCCTACGGCATTAAAAGATTGGCAAGACGCTGGAGCCAAAGTAGTCGGTGAACGAGTTTTCCTTGACAGAGGTTTGGTCATGGACTTAATTAAGTCAATCCCCTCTGAAATTACTCTCCATGCTCGTGATCCCGAAAAAACAGTGTCACTAGGGAATGGCAAATCGATATTTGTGCCAATGACCGGAGCACCGTTTATACGTGACCTGGAGGATCAACGTCGTTGGGGTACTCTCAAGGACTTGAACGATTTTCACAAACTGTCGCATATCTTGCCTGCTTTGCATTCTACTGCACATGTAATCTGTGAGCCTATGGATATTGCAGTTGGGCACCGCCATTTATGGATCACTTATTCTTCAATGAAACATTCCGATAAAACTTTTATGGGAATGACCACGTCCGGTGAGCGTGCTGAAGACGTGATTGATATGTGCAAAATCATGTTCGGAGAGGATTATCTAGAAACCCATCCGGTTACTACTGGTAATGTTAATGGTAATTCACCCTTAGTTTGGGATGAAACCATGTTGGGAGCTTTACGAGCGTTTAGTCGTAATATGCAACCTGTATTATGTTCACCCTTTGTTTTAGGTGGTGCCAACACCCCGGCTTCAACTGCTGCAACTGTGGCACAATTGAATGCTGAAGCCCTATCTGCTTTGTCTTATACACAGGTTGTAAGAAAGGGTGCCCCCGCAATTTACGGGCACTATTTATCCACCGTCTCAATGCAATCCGGTGCACCAATGGCTGGTACACCAGAGATTAGTTTAATGAATTATTTAATCGGTCAAATGGCACGTTATTACAATGTTCCATGGAGAACCTCAAATACACTGGGTGGAGCTAAAACGTTTGATGCACAAGCTGGTTATGAGAGTGCGACAACTTTAATGGCAGTTTGCCATGCCGGTGCAAATTATATTTGGCACTCAGCGGGTTGGAATGAAGCCGGAATGCATGTTTCTATGGCTAAGTTTGTTGTTGATGCCGAACAATGTGCCATGGCCTACCGGATGACTGAAGGGGTTAAATGGGACGATTTTGACGAGGCACTAGCTGCCGTGCCTGACATTGGCCCTGGTGGCCATTATCTAGGCCATCCTTATACGCAATCAAACTTTGAAACCGCATTCTTCATGCCCAAATTATTTGATAATAATTCCTTTGAACAATGGCAGGTAGAAGGTGAAAAAGAAATTACACAAAGAGCGCTTGCCTATGCTGATAAACAACTGAAAAGTTACCAGCAACCTGATTTAGACCCGGCAATAGATGAAGCACTACTCGAATATATTGCCAAACGTGAAAAAGAGGTGCCCGGAGATGTGACATGACACCTCTACGATGTGTCATGTTCAATCTACATACACTCATTTATCCATGGACATCTCTAATTTCTCCTCTCTTTCAGTTATCCCGATTTGAATAGTAGTTAGGAGATCTCTCGCATCTCTAATTTCTCCGTTTTTTCAGTTATCCCGATCTGTTTCAGCATGTACGTCAAAACGAGCTCAGGTACATCACTGACTTGGCAGGTTCTAACAGCACAGCAGGTCCCTCGCAAGCCCGGCATTTAGTTATAGTGCTGAAGGGTCGGGACAAGCCCCGGCATTGAGTTATTGTGTTGATGAGCCGGGACAAGCCCGTGGTCTTCTGTCGCTGACGCGAACGTTAATAAATTTAGTTTATTGAGTCCAATTGCTATACCTTAATGCATAATTTTGGTAAGCTTTACTCCCGTCCGGAGCTAGTAGAATTTTGCCTCATTTATTCTACTTTCTACTTTAAGACATAATTTTAACTAATTGATTATTAAGGATTTCTCATTTCAAATGAGTAAATATATATTTATTACCGGCGGTGTGGTTTCCTCTCTTGGCAAGGGTATTGCGGCGGCTTCTTTAGGTGCTTTGTTAGAGGCGCGTGGTCTTAAGGTTACCCTAATGAAGCTTGATCCCTATCTAAATGTCGATCCAGGTACGATGAGCCCTTATCAACATGGGGAAGTTTTTGTGACCCAGGATGGGGCAGAAACCGACTTGGATCTCGGTCACTATGAACGTTTTGTTCGTACCACCATGACCAAGAACAATAATTTCACTACCGGGCAAATTTATGAAAGAGTAATTCGTAAGGAGCGCCAAGGTCAGTACCTTGGGGCGACCGTCCAAATTATTCCACATGTAACTGATGAGATAAAAACCTGTATTGAGCTGGGTGCAGGGGATTCAGAAATTGTATTAGTTGAAATCGGTGGCACTGTAGGTGACATAGAATCCCTGCCTTTTTTAGAAGCCATCAGACAAATGCGTGTTGATAAAGGTCATGAAAACACACTTTACGTGCATCTCACTCTTGTGCCCTACATGGATACATCTGGAGAAATCAAGACCAAACCAACACAACACTCAGTCAAAGAATTACGCAGCATTGGTATTCAACCTGATGTGGTGGTTTGTCGTACCACTGATCCATTAGCAGAATCTGCACGTAAGAAAATCGCATTGTTTACCAACGTTCATGAAAAATCGGTTATTTCGGCTATTGACGTAAAAAACATTTATCGTATTCCCGGGCTCTATCTCAAACAAAAATTTGATGAAATCATTTTAGATCATTTTAATATTAATGCGCCCGAGGCTGATTTGAGTGAATGGCAACCGGTGATAGACAATACAGAGAAACCTAAAAATAAAGTCAAAATTGCTTTGGTTGGTAAGTATGTCAATTTACCTGAATCTTATAAATCGCAGTCTGAGTCCTTGGCACATGCCGGCATACATACTGAAACCAAAGTTAAAATTAAATATGTTAATTCCGAAGATCTGGATGATGGTGATTTAAGCCGCCTCAAAAACGTGGATGCCATTTTAGTATCGAGTGGTTTTGGTGAACGAGGGATTGAAGGAAAAATTAATGCGTCCCGTTATGCGCGTGAAAATAAAATCCCGTATATGGGAATTTGTTTGGGTATGCATACCGCGATTATCGATTATGCACGTAACGTTGTAGGTTTAGCAGGAGCACACAGCACAGAATTCAAGCGTGATGCGGAGCATCCAGTAATCGCTCTAATAGAAGAGTGGATGGATGCAAGCGGTAGTGTTGAGCAGCGCGATGAAAATACCGATTTAGGTGGCACTATGCGTTTAGGCGGACAGAGTTGCTTCATCCAAACAGGGACTTTAGCTCATGAAATTTACCAAGCTGATGAAATCACTGAACGCCATCGGCACCGCTATGAGTTCAATAATAATTACATACAACAGTTGCAAGATAAAGGTATCGTTTTTTCAGGTAAATCAGTGGATGACCTGGTGGAAATGATTGAAATACCTGATCATCCATGGTTTGTGGCCAGTCAGTTCCATCCTGAATTTACTTCTTCGCCGCGAGATGGTCATCCGTTATTCATTAGTTTTGTCAAAGCCGCGTTAGACTATAAGAAATCTAAATCATGAAAATAAACAACCAGGAAGTCGGGCTGGATCAACCATTATTGTTGATTGCAGGTCCTTGTGTTATTGAGTCAAGAGATTTTATTCTTGAAACCGCTGCTCATATAAAGGAAATTATTGCAAAGCATCCAGTCAACTTTGTTTTTAAAGCTTCATTTGATAAAGCGAATCGCACCTCCGTACATTCTTTTCGCGGACTTGGGATAGACGAGGGTTTGGAGATTCTCCAGGCTGTTAAGGATCAGTTAAATGTCCCCGTATTGACTGATATCCACACGCCCGAACAAGCTGAAAGAGTAGCTGAAGTCGTTGATGTATTACAAACTCCAGCATTTCTATGTCGGCAAACTGACTTCATTCAATCGGCAATAGCTACGGGCAAGCCTGTAAATATAAAAAAAGGCCAATTTTTGTCACCCTATGAAATGAAGCACGTTGCTACCAAAGCTAAAGAGGCTGGTGGCGAAAATAATATTATGCTTTGTGAACGCGGTGCTAGTTTTGGTTATAACAATCTGGTTGTTGATATGCGCTCTTTGGCAATTATGCGTGAAAGTGGTTGTCCGATTATTTTTGATGCGACGCATTCGGTTCAACAACCTGGTGGGGCAGGTGCCAGTTCAGGCGGAAATCGGGAGTTTGTGCCATATTTGGCACGTGCGGCAGTGGCAGCAGGTGTCAGTGGTGTATTTGCTGAAGTGCATCCTGATCCTGACAATGCGCTTAGTGATGGTCCCAATGCATTGCCGCTAAGTGAGTTGGATGCATTTATCAGTCAGCTGGTTGCAATACGTGAAGCAATAGCTGCTGTACCTGCAACCAGTTTTGACCATATTTTTTAGTTAAAGGAGTAAAGATGGCTTCAATCGCATCAATTCGAGGACAGGAGATTTTAGACTCACGTGGTAATCCCACTGTATTCGCCGCAGTTGAATTGGATAATGGGGTTGCTGCTAGTGCAGCAGTACCGTCTGGCGCCTCAACGGGAGCATTGGAGGCACACGAATTAAGAGACGGGGGAGAACGCTATTTAGGTAAAGGTGTGCAAAAAGCAGTTGATAATATTCACGCTGAAATCCTGCCAGCACTTAAGGGAATGGATCCTCAAGATCACCGAACAATCGATCAAACCATGATCGAACTGGATGGTACTGAAAATAAATCCCGTTTGGGCGCTAATGCGCTTTTGGCTGTGTCACTGGCTACTGCACATGCGGCCGCAAAGATTGCAGGTAAACCTTTATATCAGCATTTAGGTGGAGATACTGCGATAAAGTTGCCTGTGCCGCAAATGAATATTCTCAATGGTGGGGCCCACGCTGATAACAAACTCGATTTTCAAGAATTCATGATTGTTCCGACTGGCTTTAACAGTTTCTCTGAAGCTCTTCGAGCTGGCACAGAAGTTTTCCATACACTGAAAAAAGTGCTCAAAGACCAGGGCATGAATACAGCGGTGGGTGACGAGGGTGGTTTTGCACCTGACGTTGACTCAAATGCCCATGCTGCCGAGTTGGTATTACAAGCGATTGAGCAGTGTGGTTACCAACCTGGAAAAGATTTTCATTTGGCACTGGATGCAGCCAGCAGTGAGTTTCATAACAGTGATCAATACAATTTGGCATCAGAAGGAAATAGTTATGATTCAAAGGATTTTGCCTCAGTACTTGAAGATTGGGTGAGCAAGTATCCGATTATTTCAATTGAGGATGGCATGGCTGAGGATGATTGGCAGGGTTGGGATTCTTTAACCCAAAAGATCGGCAGTAAGGTTCAGTTGACGGGCGACGATTTATTCGTAACGAATACTCAAATCCTGAAAAAAGGTATTGACCAGAATATTGCCAATTCAATTTTGATTAAGGTCAACCAAATTGGCACTTTGTCAGAGACTTTAGATGCGATCAGCATGGCTCAGGATGCCGGCTATGGTGTAACAATTTCACATCGCTCCGGTGAAACTGAAGATACAACTATTGCTGATTTAGCTGTCGCTACAGGAGCCGGGCAAATCAAAACAGGTTCGCTGTGCCGTTCTGATCGTGTTGCCAAGTATAATCGTTTGTTGGTTATCGAAGCAGAGCTTGGTGATCGTGCTGTATATCCCGGTATGGAGGCTTTTTCACATCTGAAGTGAATAATTTATTACATAAATTATTCATCTTCATCCCGGACTTGATCCGGGATCTCCCAAACTTGATGCCTTACTTTCTTAAAGAAGACCCCGGAATAGATCCGGGGAAACTTGTTATTTACCTCTATACTGGTCATGAGGACCTAAACTAAACAATGCGCTACGTCTTACTAACACTCATCATCCTAATCGCTTTAACACAGTGGATTTTATGGTTTGGTAATGATGGCATTATTGACTTGTGGGAATCTCGTCAGAACCTACAAGCATCCAAACTGGAAAACCTTGAACTGGAAAAACGTAATGACGAACTCAAAGCTGAAGTCATTGATCTGCAAACCGGCCTCCAGGCCGTTGAGGAGCGTGCTCGATCAGAGTTGGGTTTGGTGAAAGAGGACGAAACCTTTATTCAAATAATAGAAAAAGAACCAAAAGAATAGTTTAAGTTTTTACTTGTTTGGTTGAGCCCGGAAGTGTTAATGCTCGCATCCAGTCGATTAAAACTCGTTCACAAAACTTAAAAATCAAATACACCATCATCGACAGCATCCCAGTTAAGATGATTTCAAAGGCTTGTTGTAAGCCACCATCATGCAGGGCCGTTAATCCATAGGTGGTGATAAATTTCCAATTTGCGGCGACAAGCCTGAATATATTAATCGTCATGGCACCAAAGGCTAGACCGGATCCCAGCAACATTAGAAAAGTTAGAAACGGACGCTTATAAAAGAAATTGTAAATAGTCATGAATCACCTGCCTTATTCGAATTGTCCGACAACCAAGCATGAATGGTTGTGGTTGCTAATTTGTACTGCATCAACAATGGTTAATGGTTTTTGGGTTTCTGGATTTGACTGCGAATCACCAGGATTTAGTTGATTGGCTGATGTCAAAGTCATCTTTCGCATTGACTGCTTTGATTTACCCAGATAATGCAGCCGTGCGACGACTTCTTGGCCCGGGAAGCAACCTTTTTTGAAACTTACACCCCCAATTAAATCTAAATTCACATGTTGGGGGATGAATTTTTCCAAACTGCTGACAAAAACTGTTGGGATTGACTCGTTGATTTCTGATAAGCGCCAGTAAAGATCAGCAAGTTCTCCATCAACAAAGTTATAAGTTTGGTTCATTTTCTTGTCACTGAACTGTAAATAACGTTGCTCTGATTCAGATACGTTAATAAGAAAACCATAATCAGTCTGCCTGAACTGCCCAGTAGTTGTCATGGGATCATTGATTTGTTGGCTTTCTGTGCCCAGGTAGGCATATATATGTTGTCCCAGTTGTTCAAAGTTCACCTTTGCCCTGAAAACATAAATCTGCAGGCGTTGAAGCAAGGTTTCTGCTATGGATTTTGGTACGATTAGATAAATATCATCGTCTTTTCGAAATAATCGCATTATTGCGATCAACCGCCCCTTGGCGGTGCAATAACCATTAAACTGCCAATCGTTTTCGCCTAAGTGATTAATGTCGTTAGTGAACTGATTGTTTAAAAAAGTCAGTGCATCACTGCCGCTAACCTTTATCAAGGTCAGTTCAGATAATTCAAGTACAGAGTTTTGTTGATTCGGGTCGATTTTCATCTGTAATTTCAATATTAACTAGCTTTGAATTATAGTCACAATTAGTGTCTAAGAGTTGATGTGAAATTTAAGAACAGCTATAGTGCCAGTCTATGAATCAAGCAGATAAAACTGTTAGCAAGGATGATGAACCCATTATCACTTTGCATAAGCCATCAAGCCCAAAGTCATCCCTAACACAGGAAGACGGTGAGCGAGAAAAAGAAACAGGCGGTTATGAAAAAACTGTCGAGCCTACTCGCTATGGCGATTGGGAAATCGCCGGGCGTTGTATTGATTTTTAACCTTAAATACTGAGTGTCACCAGCACATGGACAACAGACCGTTATCACCTCATTTACAAGTCTATAAATTGCCTTTGCCAGCTCTGATGTCTATATTTCATCGGGCAACAGGGGTTTTTCTGACCATGGGAACTATTTTGTTAAGCGTCTGGATTATTTCCTTGGCAACAGGCGTCGACGATTTTTCCGGAGTAAAGTCATTTATAGGTTCATTTATAGGTCAGCTTCTATTACTAGGCTGGACTTTTTCGCTTTTTTACCATTTGCTTAATGGCATTAGGCATTTGTATTGGGACATGGGCAAAGGATTTGAGATGAAATCCGTATATACCAGTGGTTATCTAACTTTGGCGGGTGCGGGCGTTTTAACCATACTGGTTTGGATTATCGGTTATTCGGCTTAGGAGAGATTTAATTTATGAAATTTAGAACTCCAATCAGCCAGGCCAAAGGGCTTGGCTCAGCAAAAGAGGGTGCCCACCACTGGTGGATGCAGCGATTAACCGCATTAGCACTTGTGCCACTAAGTGTATGGTTTGCTTATAGTGTTGCCAGCATGGCCGGTGCCGGGTTTGAAGAAATGCGCGAATGGATTTCCAATCCATGGGTTGCGGCCTTTATGGTGCTGTTTTTTATTGTGTCTTATTATCATGGTGCGATTGGTGTGCAGGTAGTATTGGAAGATTATATTAGTTCAGAAGGGACACGAATGGTAATGATTATCGCAATAAAGTTTGCGTTGGCATTGCTCGGTGCGGCATCAGTGATTGCCGTTTTAAGAATCGCAGCTACAGGATGAAGTCATGACAGATGCTTATAAAATTGTTGATCACAGCTATGATGTGGTGGTTGTAGGTGCTGGGGGGGCTGGGCTGCGAGCGACTTTTGGCATGGCATCGGCTGGACTATCGACAGCATGTATTACTAAGGTATTTCCTACACGTAGTCACACTGTGGCCGCTCAGGGCGGTATTAGCGCGGCCTTGGGGAATATGGGTGAAGATGATTGGCGCTGGCATATGTATGATACTGTAAAAGGTTCTGACTGGCTCGGTGACCAGGATTCTATCGAATATATGTGTAAAGAAGCTCCAGATGCGATTATTGAGTTAGAGCATTATGGAGTACCATTCTCACGTACCGATGACGGTAAGATTTATCAGCGTGCCTTTGGTGGCATGACAACAAACTTTGGTCAAGGTCAGGCCATGCGCACTTGCGCTGCAGCAGACCGAACGGGCCATGCCATGCTTCATACTCTTTACCAACAATCAATCAAACACCAGGCTGAATTCTTTATTGAGTATTTTGCATTTGATTTGATCATGGAAGACGGTGAATGTCGTGGTGTGATGGTCTGGAATCTGGAAGATGGTGTGATTCACCGTTTTCGTTCTAAATTAGTCGTGCTGGCAACTGGCGGTTACGGGAGAGCTTACTTTTCTTGTACGTCTGCACATACTTGCACCGGGGACGGTGGTGGTATGGTGTTGCGTGCGGGTTTACCAATGCAAGATATGGAATTTGTGCAATTTCATCCCACGGGTGTCTATGGTGCTGGCGTGTTAATCACTGAAGGCGCTAGAGGTGAAGGTGGTTATCTTACTAATTCTGAAGGTGAGCGTTTTATGGAGCGCTATGCTCCTAACGCGAAGGATCTAGCCTCACGTGATGTCGTGAGCCGTTCCATGACCATGGAAATTCGTGAAGGTCGTGGTGTTGGCGATGAAGGTGATCATATTCATTTACATTTGGAGCATTTAGGAGCGGAAATTTTAGAAGAAAGATTACCGGGTATTAGTGAGTCGGCCAAAATTTTTGCAGGGGTGGATGTAACTCGTGCACCAATCCCAGTTTTACCCACGGTGCATTACAACATGGGCGGTATCCCTACTAATTATCATGGCGAAGTCATGACTTTAAGCGAAAGCGGTACTGAAGAAGTTATCCCTGGATTAATGGCAATCGGTGAAGCAGCTTGTGTATCGGTTCATGGTGCTAACCGTTTGGGCTCTAACTCATTGCTGGATTTGGTCGTTTTTGGGCGTGCGGCAGCTCACCGCGCGGCTGAAGTTGTAAAGCCAGGACCTATTCCCAAACTTAAACAGGGTGCTGGTGATGAAGCTTTAGCAATGTTGAACAAATTTCGCTATGCAGAAGGCGATATTTCCACCGCCGAGATTCGTTTAAACATGCAAAAAGTCATGCAGACCAATTGTGCTGTATTTAGAACCGGTGAGATTATGGAGGAAGGTAAAGACAAGTTGCGCGAAGTTTGGGATTCCATGCCGCATATAGATGTCAAAGATCGCAGTATGGTTTGGAATACCGATCTAGTTGAGACTATCGAACTCGATAATTTAATTCGTCAGGCTATGGTGACGATTCATAGCGCGGCCAATCGTAAAGAAAGCCGTGGGGCTCATGCTCGCGAGGATTACACCGAACGTGATGACGAGAACTGGATGAAACATACACTGGTGTGGATGGGTGATGATGGTAACCCCAATATTAATTACCGCGATGTGCATAACTACACACTAACAGATGATGTTGAATACATTGCACCTAAAGCACGTGTGTATTAATTGCTTTATTGCTAATGGAAACAAAGATTTAACCAAATAGGATCGAAAGATGGCCGAATTCAGATTGCCGGCGAACTCAGTAGTTAGAAAAGGTAAACACTTTAAGGCAGAAAAAACCAGCTCGAATATGAGAGTATTTAAAGTATATCGCTGGTCACCTGACGATGGAGAAAATCCTCGTACAGATACTTATGAAGTGGATATGGATAAGTGTGGACCCATGGTGTTGGATGCTTTGATTAAAATCAAAAATGAAATCGACCCAACATTAACTTTCAGGCGTTCCTGCCGCGAGGGTATTTGTGGTTCCTGTTCTATGAACATCGACGGCAGTAATACTCTGGCTTGCACTAAGCCAATCGATGAATGTAAAGGAGATGTTAAAGTTTATCCTTTGCCGCATATGCCTGTTGTCAAAGATCTAGTACCTGATTTGACCAATTTTTATGCTCAATATGCCTCAATTAAACCTTGGATTGAGACTCAAACACCTCCACCACCTGATAAAGAACGGCTACAGTCGAAAGAAGACCGGGAAAAACTGGATGGTCTTTATGAGTGTATTTTATGTGCATGTTGTTCGACCAGTTGTCCTAGCTACTGGTGGAATAGTGATAAATATTTGGGTCCGGCAGCATTATTGCAGTCGTATCGTTGGATTGTCGATAGCCGCGATGAAGCTACCGGTGAGCGGCTAGATGAGCTGGAAGACCCGTTTAAGCTTTACCGTTGTCACACTATTATGAATTGCGCCAAAGCCTGCCCGAAAGGTTTGAACCCGGCCCTGGCAATTGCCGAAATTAAAAAATTAATTGTCGAGCGTCGAGGGGGTTAAGCCCCACAGCATGAATGCTAAAGAACGGGCAAAACTGAAATGGCGTTGTCGGCGTGGTACCAAGGAACTGGATATCATGTTAACAAGGTTTATTGATGATCAAATAGATAAATTATCTGATCAGCAAATCAACGACTTTAAGCGGTTACTCGCTCAACAGGACCCAGAGTTAAATCAATGGCTGGTTGAGCAACAACAACCCCAAGACAAAGGATTGTCTGAAATTGTACGACTTATTCAAAAAGCCAATAATCTGTGAGTTAAAACCGTCAAAAAAGCTCGCTTGTGGCTATGCTCTAATTGCACTAACCCCCATTATTTCATTAACCACCTTAATTCCCAAACATCTGTTTATTATGGGCGGTTTGATTATAGGGATTGTTGCCTGCTGTATTTACTACATTCGCTTATATGCTTTAAGGACAAATGCTAATTCTGTTATTAGTCTTCGTTTGCATAATGGCAAGGTTGAGATTAAGAAGAATAACGGAATGAAACAGGTACATAAAATAAAAAAAGTTTCCATGGCCCCAGAATGGGTGACGTTTATCCCTGAAAAACCAGGCCAAAAAATCATCATAGATGCTGAGTCAGTAGACGACACTATCTATAGTGCAATTCGAAGAGAGGTTACTACTCATAGAAAATAATGACTCTCCTCCTACTCGCTCGCAATGACAAAACAACTTTATTCTGAAGTGTCCTTAAAACCTTGTGATCTCTTTGGCTTGTTGTAATTTAGATACTAGAACTACTATTCAGGTGTCAGTATCGTCTCTTTAATAGGATTATCATCATCAGTTCCAGGATAGTCCCGTGAATAATGTAAGCCACGACTTTCTTTGCGTTTGAGTGCACTGTGAACTATAAGTTCTGCCACCTGAACTAAGTTACGTAATTCTAACAAGTCATTGCTGATCCTGAAATTTCCATAGTATTCCTGGATTTCCGTATCAAGCAACTTTATTCGATGTAGGGCTCGTTCTAATCGTTTGGTTGTGCGAACAATGCCGACATAGTCCCACATCGCACGCCTAAGTTCATCCCAGTTATGGGTTACAACCACCATTTCATCGGCATCGGTGACACGGCTCTCATCCCAGGGTGGAATTTCAAACTGGCTCATATCAAAACTATTCAGATTTTCACTAATATGATTAGCTGCTGATTCTGCAAAAACCAAACATTCCAGTAATGAGTTGCTTGCCAGACGATTAGCACCGTGTAAACCAGAATAAGTACATTCCCCAACTGCGTAGAGCCCATCTAAGTCAGTTTTGGCGTTCAAATCCGTAACAATGCCACCACAGGTATAGTGGGCAGCGGGGACTACAGGAACGGGTTCAGCCGTCATGTCATAACCGTAATCAAGACAGCGAGAGTAAATGGTTGGAAAATGTTCTTTTATGAAGTCCGCTGATTTATGTGAGATGTCAAGATAAACGTGCTCATGGCCGCCACGTTTCATTTCATTATCGATGGCACGAGCAACAATGTCACGCGGTGCAAGCTCCTTGCGTTCATCGTATTTGGACATGAACTCTTCACCGTTAGACAGTAATAATTTTCCACCTTCACCACGAACTGCTTCTGAAATCAGAAATGATTTGGCCTTGGGATGAAATAAGCAGGTTGGGTGAAACTGGTTAAACTCCATATTGCCTACACGACAACCTGCCCGCCAGGCCATGGCCATGCCATCACCGGTTGAGGTATCAGGGTTGCTAGTGTAGAGATATACCTTTGATGCTCCTCCGGTTGCCAGGATGGTGCTATCAGCTTCAATAGTGATGGCCTGACGTTTCAGGTTATCGTAAGCATAAAATCCTATACATCGGTTTGAGCCGGACAAGTTAATCTTTTCGGATGTAATTAAGTCGATTGCAATGTGACTCTCCAAAAGATTTATGTTTGGATGCTGTCTGACTTTACTTTCCAGGGTGACTTCAACTTCATGGCCGGTTGCATCGGCAGCGTGGATAATACGACGATGACTATGTCCACCTTCACGGGTTAGATGGTAGTTACCATAACCCAAATCACTGGTTTCACGGGTAAATTTGACGCCTTGATCAATTAGCCATTGGATGCTGGCTGGGCCATGTTTGACCACGAACTCCACTGCATCGTGTTTGCAAATGCCAGCACCAGCGATCAAAGTGTCTTCAATATGTGATTTAAAACTGTCCTCGTCGCTTAGAACGGCTGCTATTCCACCTTGGGCATAAAGGCTAGAACCTTCAGTGAGTTCCTTCTTAGAAACAATAAGAACCTGAATGCCTTTATCAGCTAATCTGATCGCCAGACTGAGTCCGGCCAGACCACCTCCTATAATGGCCACACTTGTTTTTATAGTTTCCGTCATTTTTTACCCAATAACTATGTTACAGACAATATAATACCCAAAAACTTGTATCGCTTTTTAACATAATTTGGATGAACTTTTCTAATAGTTTCAAGTCTATAGAGCTAGCTAGGCTTTTTGGTGGATGTTATTGTGACTGACGATATCAATCCCGATAAAGCCTTGGTGGCAAGATGCCAGTCTGGTGATCATACAGCATACGAGCTGTTGGTAAAAAAATACCAGTTTAGGGTGGCAAGGTTATTGTCCAGATATATCAGTATCGAGACCGAAATCGAGGATGTCAGTCAGGAAGTGTTTATTAAGGCCTATAAGGCTATAAATAACTTCAGAGGGGACAGTGAATTTTATACCTGGCTTTACAGGATTGCAGTGAACACAGCCAAAAATCACTTGTCATATAAAAGCAGGCGAAAGGCTGAATATGGATTTGATCCACAAAATACAGAAGAAAGTGTTTATGAGTTATCCCATATGGTGGATTCAGAAACACCTGAATCTAAATTTGCGGGCAAACAAATGTATCTGGTTTTAAAAGAGGCGATCAAGGAAATGCCAGATGAGTTAAAAGAGGCGATTATATTGCGCGAGTTTGATGGTCTGAGTTATGAAGATATTGCTCAAGCAATGGATTGTCCAATTGGGACAGTACGTTCAAGAATTTTTCGTGCTAGGGAAATTCTGGATGCCGTGATTAAAGAAAATATGTCGACGGGTATTTGAGATGTCGGAAAAATTATCGAATTTGATGGATGAGAAAATCAGCCAGTGGGAACTGGATGAATTTTTAACCGCTTATAAAAATGATCCCGAGCTGGCTGCGCGCTGGCAACGTTATCATGTCGCTCAGGATTTAATCAAAAACGAAGTCTCTGAAAAAGATTTGCAGTTTGATATTGCAGCTAAAGTGATGGCCCAGGTTAAAGCAAATCCTAACGAGACAATTAAACCTGAAACCTCAGCCAGTAATGTTGTTGAGTTTCCTGCCAAAACGGCTACAGCTAAAAAACCTTGGTGGCCTATGGCCATTGCAGCCAGTATGTTGTTAGGGTTGTATTTCATTATACAACAACCACTGCAGCAACCTGCTGTTGAAACTCAAGTCGCTGAAGTGACTACAACGCCTAATTCTGACCCAATGTCGATGCCCCATTGGCAAACTGACAATGCGGCAGTTGAAGATGTACTAAACGCTCTTTTAGTTGAGCATAGTGAATTCACCAGCGTGACAGGGATGAATGGATTGGGCTCGTACTCGAAATTTGTCTCTTATCAGAAGCTTTGAGAACTTTTTTTGAATAAGCTAATTAAAACCGTTTTTGCTCTGTTACTGGTGGTAAATATCAACAGTGTCAGTGCTATGCCTGACGAAGCGCGTGATTGGGTCATGCGTATGCTACACGCTGGTCAATCTTTAAACTACAAAGGTAATATGATTGGAATCCGTGGCTCAAATGTTGAGTTAATGGGCATTGTCCATAAAATTGATGCTAACGGTGAACAAGAACGTATTTATTCATTGAACGGTGTGCCCAGAGAAATCATTCGTAAATCCGGACAGTTAATTTGTTATTTGCCCGACAAAAATATGGGGCTGCAGGGCAAATTGTTTCAAGACCAGCGTTTTTTCCCAGCTTTTACTGATGAGGAAATCGCTAAGCTAGATAACTACTACACTTTTGAACTGGGACAGGTAGATCGTATCGTCAACCGTGAAGCACAGATGATTAAAATCCAGCCCAAAGATGAATATCGCTACGGCCATCAACTCTGGATTGATAAAGAAACCGGCTTGTTATTGCAATCAGCCTGTGTCGATCATGAGGGTGCAGCCTTGGAGCGGTATATGTTCACCGAAGTTGAAATCGATGTGCCTATTGATGACTCTGACCTTGAGCCATCTGAGGCTGCTAAGGTAGGTCTGAATTGGATTCAGGTTGATTCGCCTGAGCCAATGGATAATTCAGAAATGACCTGTAAATTGGATAATATGCCTACCGGTTTCGAACTTGTTCATTCAATGGTCAAACCAGCTACAGATAAGCAAAACATGATGAGCCAATATGTATTTAGTGATGGTCTGTCTAACTTCTCTTTATTTGTCGAACACATGTATAAACCGGACGATATGGATATGGAAGGTGCTTATCAGCTTGGTATAGTGAATGTTTATAGTCGAGTTATAGAGGGTAACCGTATCACTATGATGGGAGAGATTCCCAAACTGACTGCTAAAACTGTTGCCATGGCCGTTTCAGATTGTCAATAAACTGGATAAACCCGGGAAGCTGACATTCGTCATTTCGAAAGCTCTTCAATTATGTACAGCGACCGGCTGCGAGATTTGGATCAAGTTGCTGCTTAGTCCGGTCAGAAGATCCCGGATCAAGTCCGGGATGAAATTTCTAGCTCTTAACTTAAAAAATGTGGAATTTCAGTTATTCAATCGCAATGCGGCTGTAATCGCCGGTAAGCAAATCAATAAGCTAACCAACGTCATGGCTAATAATAAAGCAAGTTGGCCTGAAGAATTTAATCCTTGTTGGGTTGCTTGAATCGCAGTAATGGCAAGAATCAATACAGGCACATACAGTGGCGTAACTATAAGGCCTAGTAACAAACTACCACGCTTGAGGCTTAAGGTTAAAGCATTGCCTAAAGCACTAAACAGCGCCACTGATGGTGTTCCAAGCAGTAAAGTTAAGACTAAAACCGTTACAGATTCACCCTCAAAAAAGAGTAGTCTTGCATAAATGGGAGCAACGATGATTAGAGGCAGAACAATTAACAGCCAATGCACCAGTAATTTGATGCCGATAATTGTGCTGAAAGAACAAGCTGCCAGTTGTTGTTGCTCAAGGGTTCCGTCTTCAAAATCAGAATAAAACAATCTATCCGTGGACAGCAAAATCGCCAGCAAGACAATAACCCAAATAATTGCCGGGGCTATCATTGAAAGTGTTTTTTGCTCTACGCCTATCGCCAGCACAAACAGTGTAATCGTGATTAAACCGAAAATGATAGGTTGAAATATTTCCGCCGGTTTTTTCAAGACTAGTTTGATTTCATTTTTGATCAGCCCAGCTAACATCTAATTGCCCAACCAGATGTTTTGACTGAGTTGTTCAAGTTCATCAGTATCTTGATGTGAGGTCAGGATAACAATATTACCTGCCTGAAGAAATCGTTGCATGACTGTATTGACTAGCTTTACCGCATCTTTATCCAGGGCGGTGTAGGGCTCATCAAGTATCCATAACTCACTGTCTTCCAGCCAAAGTCTTGACAACGAGATCCGGCGTTGCTGGCCTTGAGAAAGAAATCCTGCTTCAACATCTTCGTATAAATCGATTGATAACGTCGACAGTACTTGATTGATTTGTGTTTGCCCGACCTGTTGCTGTCTGAACGAAAGTAAGTGCCTGATGTTTTCTGCAACTGTCAATTCGGATTTAACAGCAGGCTTATGGCCAATGTAGGTGAGCTGTTTATGATAATTAGTATACAGCGCAGCAATACCTGTCTTTTTCCAGTTAACGAATCCGGCAGTTGGTTTGAGTAAACCGGAAATGGTCTTTAACAGCGTTGACTTGCCTGATCCGTTTTTTCCATGAACCCGGATCAGTTGTCCGGCTGATGCCTCAAAACTCAGATTTTCAAATAAAAGCCTGTCCTGACGCTCACAACTTAAATTCTCGACCTGTAAGTGTGGCGGGCTGGCCATTTATTAATAGGTCGTTTGAGATTGTTGATCGTGTTTCCAGTAGCCTTGAGCTTCAAGTGCTTCTTTGACTTCAGGTGGCATATAATTTTCGTCATGCTTGGCCAATACTTCTTCGGCGACAAAATGATTCTCAGGTGTAAGTTGACCTCTCGCAACTACGCCTTGCCCTTCCCGAAACAAGTCTGGAAGAATACCTTCGTAGCTGATGATGATCGAACTTTGTGTATCAGTAACAGAAAACTCACTTTTTAAAGAGTCTGACTCACGTTTAAAACTCCCTTGTTCCACTAGTCCGCCAACTCGAATATTTATCCCCTTGGGGGCCTCATTGTTAACAATTTGGGTAGGGGTATAAAATAAATTAATGTTTTGCCTTAGTGCGTATAAAATCAGTCCGACAACAATGGCAATAATGATCATAATATAAATAATCAACATTAAGCGTTTACGACGTAGAGGATGCATGATTAAGGTAAATTGTTTAGTTTAGTATTGAGTTTTAGTTGCCTCTTGAAATGCTTTAAAGCATTGATAAACAACAGTGCTATGGCTAAGCTACTGATAAATACACAGCTCCAGACATATTTGCCGTGCCCAGCCATTGTTATTAATTCACTGATTGAGTCGAAATACATTTATCTGCGTTTAATTCGGTGTTTAAGAATTTGAGTACGTGTGTTTAAAAATACATAACTTACAGCCAGCAAGATGAAGGCTAGCATCATGATTAAAAGTGGCCACAGCATTTCCGGGGCAATAGATGGCTTAGCGAATTTAAAAATTGTTGAACCTTGATGCAGACTTTGCCACCATACGACCGAATAGTGAATAATTGGAATGTTAATAACGCCAACGATGGCTAAAATTCCACTGGCTTTGTTGGCGGTATCACGATCAGGCAAAGCCTCAGATAAGCTAATAAAGCCTAGATACAGAAATAGTAAAATTAATTCTGAGGTTAAACGAGCATCCCAAACCCACCAGGTGCCCCAGGTCGGTTTGCCCCAAACAGAGCCTGTAAAAAGTGCTAAAGCAGTAAATACTGCACCGATGACGGCTAAACTACGAGCCACCATAAATGCAAGTTTCATTTTCCAGATCAGGCCGACAGCACAACAGATCGCCATACCAACATAAACACCCATGGACAGTGCCGCGGCTGGAACATGGAGATAAATAATTCTGAAACTATTACCTTGTTGATAATCAGCAGGTGCGAACACCAGGCCCCATATTAAACCAGTTAAATAACAAAACAGGGCAAGCAGACCCGTCCATTTAAGATGACGGCCTGCGAAATGATAAAAATGTACTGGTGAGCTTAGTTTATGCCACCAGCGTTTGATTGCTTGATAGACGCTCATAATCGAGCGCTAAATTTTAACCCAAATTGGGTTCTAATCTATAGATTTATGGATCTGATTTTGATTTCAATACGATCATTGAGATCACGATTTTCATCACTGTCATTCATCGCGATTGGAAACGCCGCACCCATACCTACAGCAGCGATCTGACGGTCACTGAAACCAAGACTATTATTAAAATACTCAAGCAGCGCAGCGGAGCGCAACTCGCTAGTTTGAATATTGTCATCAATGTCATCTTCATTGCTGGTATGTGAAACTATTAATAAATTGGCATCAGGGCAGAGCCAAAGGTTCTTAGCAATTTCTTGTAATACATCATGACTGGCCGAATCTATCTTTGAATTCTGGCTAGAAAATTCAACGTCATTATTGGCCAATAAGCTGTCAATATTTTCCTGGCATTGTTCCATGCTCAGCGGTCGGCTAACTTTGACCTTGCTAGTAACTGTATTAATACCTTTAACTTTCGTTAGTTGGCTTATAAGTTCTTTATGAGTTTCATTATCAACAGTTTCGCCAGTGATCATGATATTGTTATCGATGATTTTTATTTGAGCCCATTGTGCATTGAGTTGTTCTTGCACTTGTTTCACGTTGTCTGCCAGCTCTTGCTGTAATAAATGCTTTTGGAATTTAATACCCCCAAAAACTGCTGCTGCGATAACTGCTAAAGCGCCGACCACCCCAAAAATTAACTTCTTCGACATTGCTTAAATTAAATATTAGTGATGCATTTATTATATGTATTAAAGCGGTTAATTAAACATCTGAATTGTAAACAATCAATTCATTAACAAGATTTAATCGTTAACGATGATCAAATTCCCTACGGTTTGCCACGGTATAACATGCAAAACAAAATTGATACCCGGCCGTTTACAGCGGGGGAATCTATTTATCCTGAAACTAATTTATGAGCATGCCGAGTGGTTTCAGGAAGACGAAACTTAGGGCAGCAGTTTAAGACCCACTTATTGGCAGAATCGAATGAGATTCGATGTCCAGGTGAAACAAATAAAGGTTTAGTGTTTAATCTTGTACGTAATACGGTACCAATTTGCTCGTCTTTGTCGACCAAGTGAGACGAGGAGCCTTTGTCATGCGATGGTTCTGTATATTTTCCAATTAGCCTTGATTTAGCTGCGCCAATAGAAGGGATATCCAAGATCGTTCCCAAGTGACAGGCTAAACCAAATCTACGCGGGTGAGCGATACCTTGCCCATCGCAAATTAATAAATCAGGCTTATTGCTTAAGTGATAGAAGGCTTCCAATAATACTGGGACCTCCCGAAAAGACAAAAAGCCAGGTGCATAAGGAAATACAACTTTACGTCGGCTAGTTTGTTGTTCTATCATTTCAAAAGTTGGAAAACTCAATATTACAATTCCACCAACAGCGATCCGATTGTTGTCTGTAAACCCTACATCAAGGCCAGCAATAGTCTTTATTTCACCAAACTCATCGGTTAATCGAGTTTGTTTGGCAAGATCATTTTGAATAATTTTTGCCTGGGCAATTGATAACGACTCAATTTGAGAAATTTGTACGTCAAAACTCATGCTTGGATTTATAATTAAACAGCTAAGTTCGGAGAATAACACATGATCAATATCGCAATCAGCGGCACTTCAGGTCGAATGGGAAATACCTTAATTCAAGCAGTTTTAGGCAGTAAGGATTTGCAGCTATCAGCCGCATTTGATCACCCACAAAGCGATGTTCTGGGTTATGATGCTGCTCAGATGGTTGGTCATGATCCGACTGGTATCACCGTAGTGGCAGATATCTCGCAATCTGATTTTGATGTCTTGATCGATTTTACTCGCCCTGAAGCGACTATGGATTATCTTGAGCATTGCCTGGATTGTAATAAGTCTTTGGTTGTTGGAACAACAGGATTTAGCAACCAACAACTGGCCAAATTCAAACAAGCTGCTAACTCAATAAAAATCATGCTGGCCGCGAATATGAGTGCCGGGGTGAATTTGTCTTTTAAATTGATGCAGCTAACTGCCCAGGCTATTGGCCAGGATGCAGATATTGAAATTATTGAGGCTCATCACAAGCACAAAGTCGATGCGCCCTCAGGTACGGCTTTGGCAATGGGTCATGTCATTGCCCAGGAATTAGATCGTAATCTCGATCAGCATGGTGTATTTAGTCGTCATGGTCATACTGGAGAAAGGCAGGCCGGGCAAATTGGCTTCTCAGTAATTAGGGCGGGTGATATTGTTGGTGAGCACACAGCCATGTTTGTTTTGGACGGAGAACGGATCGAGATCACTCACAAAGCATCAAATCGTAATATTTATGCTAATGGGGCCTTGCGAGCTGCCAGGTGGCTGGCAAAGCAAAATCAACCAGGGCTTTATAATATGCAAAATGTGCTCGGATTTACTTGAATAAGAGAATTACGCTTCTATTCTGTCAGAGTAGCGGCGTGCGAGAATCTCCTTAATATTTCTCGATTCTAGTTCTAAAATCCATTCTAATCCTTTGTAATATAAGGATTATTTCAATTTTAGTCGTCTTTCACCCATTTATTTTACCGCTTACACAATCATACTAATGGATGATTGACGCGGTTTTTTAATTCAATAGGGTAGTAACAGTAAAAAAATTATCCCGCGCTTATCCACGCGAAAACGGGGATCTGGTGAACACTGTTCGGGCCAGTCATCCCGAGCACAGCCTAGGGATCTCCCAAATGCTGCTCGGGATTTAATCAAAGAGGAAGAGGGGTAGGCATAGACGATTAATATGGGAATAAGGACTATGGTAAACAAGCGGAATGAAAGTAAATCTGGGGTAAACACACTCAAACCTAAATTGCTCAGCTTGGCGATTGCTCAGGCATTGGCGTTTCAGGCGGCGCATGCAGCGACAATTGAGGTGAATTCGACCGGCGATGTTTCAACAGCAACAGACACAACCTGCACGCTTCGTGAAGCTATAGATACTATCAATGCTGGATTTATATTGGAAAACGGCTGTTTCCCTAACGAAAGTATAAATGCCCTGGGCACTAATGATGCAATTAGTTTTGGAGCGGGTGTGGCAGGCAATACCATTGATACCACCCAGGGGCAATTAAGCGTCACCAAAAGTGTGACGATCAACGATGGAGGAGAAAATACAACTATCGACGGCAATCAAGTTTCACGAGTGATGTATGTGGGGGCGGGTGCGACAGTTACTTTAAATCAGTTAACGATTACCGGTGGATTGGTGGCCACTGACGGCGGTGGTGTGGCCTCTAGCGGCGGCACTGTCAATTTGAATGACTGCACGGTGACGGGCAATACCACTACCGGTGTAACGATAGCGACACCCCGAATTGATGGCGGTGGTGGACTGTCATTGACTAATGGTGCCAGTATGCATCTGAATAATACGACGGTGTCTAATAATGTCTCGGCGCGTTTCAGCGGCGGTATTCATGCTATTCGCAGCAATACACTGACACTGAATAACAGTGTGGTCAGCGGCAATGTCAAAAACGGCATCACTAATTTTCTTACGCCCACTCTAATCGAAAACAGTGTTATTTCAGATAATGTAAGTACGAGTAATGCCGGGGGTGGTATTTATTCTAATTATTCAAGAACTGTTGTCAGAGAGAGCTTGATCAGCGGAAATTACGCTAGCAGCGGAGGCGGTGTTTTTGCCATCAGTGCAACTGTTGATTTATACAACAGCACGGTATCAGGAAATACAGCAAAATACTTGGGCGGGGGACTGCGAGTCGCCAATAACCCCGGCGCGATCTCACTGACTAACAGTACGGTGACCGGCAACACGGCAGTCACAGGTAATGCGTTAAATAGAGCAGGAGGTGGAGTGTATGTGGCGTCTGGTCGTGTGTTATCGTCTCGTAACAGTATTATTGCTGATAATGTTGCAACGGTCAGTCCGCTTAATGCCGATTGCTCTGTGTTTGGCACACTATTCGCAGGTGCTGACAATATCGCCACCACAGCTTGTGGTGGTGCAACCGTAGTTGCGGATGCCAAACTTGGCCCCTTGCAAGACAATGGCGGTCCGACTCATACTCATGCCTTGCTGGATGGTTCCCCAGCCATTGATGCGCCAACAGCCAATAATGCCGTGTGTGAAACCACCGACCAACGCGGTTTTTTACGTTTCGATGGTTCATGTGATATCGGCGCATTTGAAGTCGGTGCATTGGACCTGACAGGTGAACCAGTTACTTTAAAGAATAACCGCTGGACCATGGTGGGGTTATCTAAAGATGCGCCCTCAAAAACGGTTGAGGACGTATTTGGCACCACGACTCCAACTGGATTAGCCAGTACTGATTACAACATAAATTGGGTGGTGTATAAACGTGACGAAAGCACCGATTCGTACGTGATGATGGCTTTGTCAGACACCTTGGAACAAGGCAAAGGCTATTGGGTGTTACAGAGAACAGGTGTAGACCTTGAATTCATTCCGGATGGTGCTGACACACCGGTTGATACTGCCGATCCTAACTGTCCGTCTAATTTAGGCTGTTTTGAGATTGACCTGGTAGAAGGTGACGGTAAATTCAACTTAATCAGCCATCCGTTCACCAACGATGTAAATTGGAAAAATATCCGTATTGTGGTTAATGGCAACCAGGTTTGTGATCCTGAACAGGCACAAAACCAGTTATTATTGACCGATACATTTTGGAACTATGATGCCGGCTATACGGCATTGAGCACGGGAAGTCCGATGGATGTGGCCGTATTTGAAGCTTACAAGGGTTATTGGGTACAGACCCTGAATAATAGCGAGGGACAGGATGTCACCTTGTTGATCCCCAAAGGGCCGGTGAGTGATAGTCCAGCTTGTGTGGCATCACCTATTGCTCCACCAGCGGCAGCTTCAATTGAGACAGAAGCGGACGAAGAGAGCTCTTTGATAGCTGAAATATTTACAAAAGCTCGAGCTGTATTTAGGAGATCCACCGACGTCTCGAATTATTCCATTCCTTCAGTTGCCTCACTCTTTTCCAAAATGAACGTTGAAACGGGCTTGAAGAAAGATCCCTCCACTACGGCCGGGATGACAGAGTCAACTCTGGATGACATGCCCTGGTGGTTATCGTGGATTAATGTGGCGGAAGCTGCGCAAGATACCAGTTTAAAATACGGAGAATGGTGGGTACGCCTGCAGGCCGAATCAGACGAGGACGGCGGCATGGTAGATAAACATAACTACCTGGGCTGGTATAGCGACAGCCAAGACGGTAAAGATCGACGTGATTTAAAAGAATTACCACCCTTCAGTAATCCGTATTTAACCATTGTATTTCCACAAGATGGCTGGGGCACTGATTCGGGAGACTATGCCTCTGACCTAAGAAAGCGCAAATATTGGCGCAAAGGAGAGGAATGGGAGTTCATAGTTAAGAGTGACAAAATTGGCCGAGAAGTAACATTGAGTTGGGAAGGGAATTACAAGACGAGGCGTTTTTGGCGGATGAGATTGGTGGATGTCGAAAGCGGCCGAACGGTAAGTGTACTTAGCCGAGGTCAATTACAGACCTATACATTTACCACTCTCAGCACCGAACACCGTTTTAAATGGGTGTATTTGGCAAGGCCGAAGTGACACTCCTCTGTCATTTCGACCGCAGTGGAGAAATCTTCATGATCTGGCTTTCAGTTCAAATGAGGCAGTGACTACGGTCAATGCCCGAGCAGCGATTAGGATTTCCTCACGGCACTTAGCAGTGCCTCAGGATGGCAAATTTGTTGCTTGACCATTAAGAGATAAATCAAGTTAAAGGAAACACAATGAGTAGCAAACAGACACGGCAAACCAAGGATATACTTGATATTGATGCGTCACAAGATGGTGGGCCTATGGACTTTGACCGTCGAGAAGCATTAGAGAAATTGGTGAAATATACACCACCAGCGATGATTACCTTGCTAGCCAAGGACAGTGCTTGGGCACAGATTTCTGGTGGACCACCGCCACCTCCGTCGGATCAACGTCTCAAGACGGATATTCATTATCTATGTCAGTCGGAGCAAGGTTATCCATTATATCGATTTAGGTATATTAGCGATGTGACCAAGACTGAATATGTCGGTGTGATGGCTCAGGATGTTATGGAAAATCGTCCGGATGCAGTGACACTAATGGAAGGTGGTTATTATGCAGTGTATTATGACCGAATCGGGCTGCGGATGTCGACTTACCAGAATTGGCAAGAGCAGGGATTGAGTTCGGTACAATTGTGATCTTGGGTTGCCATCATCGTGTATAAGGACTCGTGATTTAAAGCAACATGACAGATGCTAGATGAACGATATGTGCGTATCTTAGGGTTTTGATGTCTTGATGGTATTGGGCGATACCCTTCATTTTTCATCGTATTGGCTCCTCAAAAAAATGTTGTTGGATTAACCTCTCAACTATAACCGTTGAGTAGGAATCCATATATTGAGACGTTTTAGCACCCTTCGCAAACTAGGATAAATGTGAGAATCTTCTGAGGTTGACAACAAATCAAACTTGAAAAACTATGGTGCGCAGCAAACTAGAACTCAAAGGTGAACGAGTCACAGTCGCAGTAGATGAAGTTGTCGTGCTTGTGACAAGCATATTCAAAGGTGTTGGCTGTTCACAGAAGATTGCTAAAGAAGTAGCAGACCACTTGGCTGATTCAAACCTTTGTGGCGTGGAATCACATGGCCTGATGCGAACGCTTCAATATGTTGAGCAATTCGAAAGTGGTTATATGCGTGCCGATGTTGAGCCTGAAATTGTGACCAACAAATTCGGCGCTATTGAAGTAGATGGCAATGGTGGTATTGGTATCCCCGCTATGTCTATTGCCACTGATCAGGTGTGTCAGCAGGCCAAACAAAACGGTATTGCTGCAATACCGATTCGCAACGTTGGCCATACAGGTCGAATAGGTACTTTTGCTGAGCAGGCAGCAAACAAAGGAATGCTGGCAATTATCATTGGTGGTGGGGGGCGTGTAAATTGGCGCCAGGTTGTACCCTACGGTGGACGCAAAGCGATCTTGCCAACCAATCCATACAGTATCGGTATACCGGGCGGAGAACACGGACCGGTAGTTTTAGATTTCGCCACTTCCAAAATTGCCGGCGGCTGGATTTATGCCGCACGTAGTGCGGGTGCTCTTTTGCCTGACAATGCCTTAATGAACCCAGAAGGAAAGATCAGTCGTGATCCGGAAGATTACTTTCGTGGTGGTGCCATACTGCCGTCTGGTGGTCCTAAGGGTTACGCATTGGCTGTAGTTGCAGAAATAATAGCAGAAGCCATGTTAGGACCAGTATCCACTGAGGGAAGCTGGTTAATGATTGCACTGGACACTACTCGCTACCGTGAACCCCACACCATGCAAACCATTGCGGAACAAATTCTCACCGAATTACGCGAGTGTCCACCTGCACCTGGCTTTGATAAAGTCGAAGTTCCCGGTGAACGCGAGCGTGACTATCGTGAAAAAATTCGTGCTAGTGGTATTTCTTTACCTGAGCAAACCTGGGAGCAAATTGTTAAGGTCTCTAAACGTTTGGAGTGAACGGCAACATCATTTGCAAGCTTTAGTAGTTTGGATTTTCAATCCAAGGCTGATAAACAAGTTGAACACTTGGGCGCTGTACAACCAGGTCGGCAATGCGCTTAACATTAGGAAACTCGTCGATGGCAGGGTGGCCCCGAGCAGGTCGCAGCCAGGTGGTTAACATGAATAGATAAATATCAGCGGCGCTGAATTTATTACCAAGCATCCATTCGTTGTCACCGATTTGATCATCAATCACTTTCCAGGTTTCCTTAAGTCGACGGTTGCCACGTCGCTGGGCACTTGGCTCGTCGGCTTGAGTATCGGCAAAGCGGTCAGGGTAGTAATTAAGCTGAAAGGCGTTTTGAACAGAGTTGGAGAAATACACCAATGTCTGCAGGTAAAGCGCTCGCTTCGGATCATCAATGGTTGGAGCCAGATTAGCTTCTGGATGCCGATCGAACAGAAACACGGTGATTGCAGCACACTCATACATTGCACCATTATCCCAGATCAGAACCGGCACCCAACCATTAGGGTTGATCGCCAGTTGGTCAGGTGGTCGGGATTTGTCCATATCAACTGTTGTTTGAATTAATTCGTAAGGTGCTCCTATTTCCTCCAGCATTACCCGGGTACCCATGGATGCGCTCTTTAGTGCGTAGTAAAGTTTATACATTCTTGCATTTTCCTATGATGTTCAACAACACTTTGGGCTTAATAACCACGCTCAGGATCAACAATGTTATTAAGCTGCTCTCCGCTTCTCCAGCGGGTCAGGTTTTCTGCAAACATTTGGGCCGAACGTTTTTCCCAACCATCATAGACACTGGAACAGTGAGGCGAGATGAGCACATTGGGATAATTCCATAATGGATTATCAACAGGTAACGGCTCGGTTTCGAAAACGTCGAGCCCAGCACCTTTGAGTTTGCCGCTATCCAAAGCGTTGATTAATGTTTTTTCTTGGACTATACCGCCACGAGAAACGTCAATGAGTACGACATCATCTTTCATGGCCGAGAACTCTGTATCACCGATTAAACCTTTTGTTGAGTCTAAGAGCGGCATACAGACTAAAATGAAATCGGCTTGGGGTAAAGCTGTGTGTAATTGCTCGGTTGCATAGACTTGATCAACGTTTTTGGTGGGTATATCTCTGGCACGTACACCGATGATGTTCATGTCTAATGCTTTGGCTCTTTGGGCCATGGCTTGTCCGGTTTTACCAAGGCCAAGTATCAACAACGTTTTGCCATATATTGGACTAACGGTTCGATACTGCCAGTGATGGTTTTGTTGATCTTTTTGTAAAGCTGGAATATTAAGAGAGAAATGTAGCATCATACCCAGTGCATATTCGGCCATCATATCTGCCGCGACGCCGGCTGAGTTTGTGACTGTTACTTTGTCAGGGTTCCAAGGCAAAATATGATTAATGCCTGAACCGGCATTTGAAATCCAGGCGATGGATTCACAATTAAGTAAATCCTCTCTAGGGAAGACTTGAGTTTCTGAGCGGCAGGTAAACACTATTTCAGGTTTGAATTGCCTCAGGTCATTTTCAAGATTTGAATAATTTGTGCAAATCGCAGGTGATAAATCCGGATGAATCTGACTTAAAACTTCTAAAGCCAGTTCAGGTTCTTCGGAGTGAATTAAAACTTTCGTTGCTGACATAATAATTAAACTCTATTTTTGAACAGTATCCCACAATCAATTTCATTGGCTGCCACGTTAATATGCCTAAGAGCATTAAATAGCATAGCCTGATTAGAAGTAATAATCGGTTTGCCTAGTTCGGCTTCCAGTTGATCAACCACTTCAACAGCCCTCATGTCAGTGCATGATAAAACAATTACCTGTGCTTGATCGCAGTCAGACTGTCTTGCCAGTTCGCAAACTTTTTCTGGTGTTAAATTACCTTGTCCGTAATTATCCAATTCATCTTCGACATGAGCACTGGAGACAGTTTCAAAACCGCTTTTGTTTAAGAATTCAATCGCATCTTTATTAATGTTTTCAACGTAAGGAGAAGCAAAACCAATTTTCTCAATATCTAGAGCTTTTAAGGCACAAACCAATGAGTTAGCTGCTGTAACAGTAGGAATATTCCATTTATTCAATATGTTATGAGATAATTCTAAATCAAATTCTGGGCCATGTGTCAAAGTTGCTGAAGTACAACCGTACATGATTACATCAGGCTTAACACCTGCCAGAAGTCTAAGTGGTTCAGACAGATCAGATGCCCCCAGGTTTGCCATCTGGTTTTCATCGGGGATTTGATCCATGTCATAGCCACCTAATCTGGCGTAATGCATAGTTACTCCAGGCGGGCGGAGCATAGCCATGTCCGCTTCAAGGTTGGTGTTAGTAAACGGTACCAGTATTCCAATACGGGCACGACCGCGTGATGGCCAATTCATGATTCAAGTTCCTCAAGTATACCGGTCAAATGTTGAATCGTAAGATTCATGTGTTCCAGAGTAGACAGGGTTGCACGCAAACAATGAGTCAAACCATAAGCGCCCATGGGCCGCATCATTATCCCTTGTGCACGTAAAGCCTTAAAACAAGTTTGGGCTTTTAGTTCGTCTTTAAAATTGATAAGTACAAAATTACTGTAGCTTTGGGGTACTTGAAGTCCAAGCGCTTTTAAGTTTGTACAGAAATTTGTTCTTATCACATCAATAGTGTTTTTTCGTTGTTTGACGACATCCTGTTGTTGCATGGCGGTTGTAGCGCCAGCTTGCGAAGGAGCTGAGATGTTATTTGGATTTAAAACTTTACGCATACCCACGTAAATATCAGGTGGAAAATAACCCCAGCCGACTCGTAGACCTGCTAATCCATAAATTTTTGAAAAAGTACGCAGCACAACTGTGTTACCTAGATCAACCAAGTCAAATAATGGCGGGTGGTCTTTCTCATCGGTAAACTCAGCATATGCTTCATCTAGGATAAGTAAGATATTATTCTTAAGTCCCTCTCTGAGCCGCCTTATTTCATTCGCACTAATCAAAGTTCCGGTTGGATTCGCTGGATTCGCGATAAATACGATTTTTGTATTTGAATTGACTCGTTGCAGGAGTTTATCGATATCAACCTTAAAGTTGATTTCCTCAGCAATGTCAACAGCCGCTCCATACATCTGAGCGACAGTTTTAAAAAATGAATAACCGTATTCGCTCATTACAACTTGATTGCCAGTAGATAAATACACACGACCGAGAACCTCAAGCAGTTCCATTGAACCAGCACCACATAAAATCTGTTTGGGTTCTAAGTCATGAACTTGTGCGATACTTTCGGTTAACTCAGACCAGTCTGGATCAGGATAAAGCTGTAAATCATAAGAAGCTTGAGACACCGCATTGACTACCTTTGGCGTTGGTTCAAAACACAGTTCGTTTTGGGCCAGAGAAATTAAGGACTTACCTTCAGGAACGGATAGGTCAGCTAACACGTATGGAGCCAATACGTCGATATTCTGGTTTGGGGTGATCTTCATGATTAAACTTCCAGACTATAAGTTGATTGGGATGATTCAGGGGTAATCAATTCATTGTCCAAGTCCGAGAGTATAGAGGCTTTGTTACGTGCCGTTGGATCTCCAATCCCGCCTCCACCGGGAGTCTCAACAATCATGGTTTCACCGGGATTAACTCGAAATTCACCCTTGCCTGGAATTATTTTGCCACAATCCATGCTTATTTTACCGGCCCTGCCAGCACGACCTCCTTGACGACCTTGGGCAGCGTATTTCATTCTTTCAACAGAAAGAAAAACAACGAATGCATCATTCGTAGCTGGAGTAAGTTCGATGCGCTGTCCTAATCCTCCACGATATTGACCAGCGCCGCCGCTGTCGGCAATTAATTCACGCCGTTTAATAAGAATAGGCGTTACGCTCTCACTAATTTCAACTTGTGAACCCCAGACACCGCTTGGAAACGCCGTTGCGGATAAACCATCAAGCCCCGGCCTTGCACCTGTACCACCGTTATGTGTAAGTTCAATGCCGAATGGTTTACCACCATTACGCGTTACTTCCGGTGCATGGCGTAAAGGCACGTCATACATACACGATGCTCCTTCCGCCGGAACACGATCGGGTATAGCCTGATGCAAACAGCCAAACATTAAATCTGGGGTCATTTGTCCTAATGTATGCCGCATAGCAACAGGCGAGGGGTGCTGTGCGTTCAAGATACAATCTTCCGGGCCAGTCACCATAAAAGGTGCTAATGAGCCGGCGTTATTCGGGATATCTGATGCGATTAAACAACGCATAGCAAAAACGCAATAGGCCGTGGTGTAATTAAGCGGAACATTAATTCCGTATTTAGAACAGCTTGAAGTTCCAGTGAAATCAACTTGTATATCCCGATCAGTAATGGTCATGGTGGCATGCAATTCGATTTCTTTTTCATAGCCATCAACGGGCAAAACATATTTATAAGTGCTCTGTGGCAGTTCCTGAATTGATTCAATGGTGGCTGTTCTTGAGGTTTCAATGATGTGTTTAGAGAGCTCATCCAAATCACTAAGATTGAATTCACTCATCATATTTAATAATTGGGTAACACCGGTTTCGCAACAGGCAATCAAGGCGTAAATATCGCCTTCATTGGCAATCGGTTCGCGAGAATTAACTTTGATGATATCCAGCAATAGTTGGTTGACTTCGCCATTTTCTAACAACTTACATGGAGGGATAAACAAACCTTCATCATAAATATCTGTGCCATCCGGCCCCATGCCTTTGCCACCAAGATCAAACAGATGCGAAGTACAAGCACTGAAACCGACGACTTTGCCGCTTAAAAAGGCTGGTTGTAACAAAAGAAAATCATTTAAATGACCGGAAGCAATCCATGGGTCATTGGTCATATAAATTTCATTGGGCTTCATTTGTTCAACTGGAAAATGCTTCATCAGAATTTTAACGGCTTCGGCCATGGTGTTAATATGCCCAGGGGTGCCGGTAACAGCCTGCGCCAACATGTCACCCTGAAGATTGAAAATACCGGCAGAAATATCACCGCATTCACGAACAATCGGGCTGAAAGCCGCACGAATCAAAGCCTGCCCTTGTTCTTCAACGACTCCCAGTAATCGATCCCACATGACTTGTAAATCAGTTTTAGTCTGTGCCATTATGAGTTCTCCTTCTTGGTCATGATGATATTTAAAGCGTTATCAATGTGAGCATCATAATCACTACTTACTAGTGTCGTTGTTTGTGGCTCGATCACCAATGCTGGACCGGCAAAATAATCACCGGGATTTAATTCATGACGATGATAGATCTTGGCAGTAACTGGCTCGGACCGATGATCACAAATTATTGTTCGGGTTTCAGAAGTTCGAATTTCTTGATTGTTACTTATATTTGATAACGGCTCTGGAGGGTTATCTTCTGTATTGACTTTAACTGCCCAGTTGAGAATTTCGATGTCCATGTTTGGTACCACACGTGAATACTGAAATGCATATTCGGCTTCGAATTTTTCTAGTAATTCGGGTAATTCTTCAGCGGTTAATTGCTTACCCAGTAATGGAATTTCAATTTCGTGGCCCTGGCCATGATAGCGCATAAAGGCCGAACAGCTAGCTTGTAATTCAGTATTAGGTGCGCCGCGCCTCACGACCTCCCGGGCTTGGCCAAGCATATCTTTTAGCAATGAATTGATGGTCGTTATATCAATACTGTTTAACAATGAATACTGGCTACGAATGATTTCAAAGGAAACTGGTGCATCAAGGAATCCTACGGCTGAACCAACTCCAGGGTTAAGGGGAATAACAATTTTATCTACATTACAACGCCGAGCAACTCGGGTCGCATGAAGAGGCCCATTGCCTCCGAATGCAATCATTGTTCGAGTTCCTATATCGACACCGGATTCAACTGCATGCATTCTGCCAGCGCTGGCCATGTTTTCATCGACAATTTGACTAATACCATAGGCAGCTTGGTCAGTATTTAATTTAAGCGGGTTACCGATAGTCTTATCTACGGCTTTTTGCGCTTTAGTCTTATCCAGGGTTAAGCGTTTTTCAGCAAATAGAGTCGGGTCAATATAGCCCAGTGAAATATCTGCATCCGTCACAGTGGCAATAGTGCCACCACGGTCAAAACCAGCCGGCCCTGGTTCAGAGCCAGCGCTTTCAGGGCCGATTGTAATTCGGTTTAATCGATCAATTCCGGCATAAGAGCCACCACCTGCACCGATCTCGATCATTTCAACTACCGGAATACGCACTGGCATACCACTGCCTTTGATAAATCGAGCTGCTCTGTTCACTTCGAAGTTACGTGCTGTCTTGGGCGTGTAGTTACTGATTAAACAGAGTTTTGCGGTTGTGCCGCCCATGTCGAAGGAGAGGACTTTATCAAGTTGACTCTGGCAAGCTACTTTAGCTGCCATTACGGCGCCACCTGATGGACCAGATTCAACCAGACGGATAGGAAATTTACGAGCTGTTTCCAAAGTCGTCATTCCGGCTGAAGATGTCATCATCAGGATCGGACTATTTAGTCCCAGTTTTTTAAATTCATCTTCGAAGCGTGTTAAGTATTCAACCATAAGCGGTTGTAAATAAGCATTGGCAACGGTTGTGCATAAGCGTTCGAATTCTCTTGCTTCTGGACTGACTTCGCTTGAAAGAGAAATATATAAATCAGGCAGGTGCTTAAGAATTTCGTCCCGTAATTGCTGTTCATGGATCGGGTTGGCATAGGAATGTAATAAGCATATCGCCAGTGCCTGCACACCAGCGCAGTCAATTTGTTCTACTACTGCACTGACACTTTGCGGGTCCAGTGGCTCAAGTATCTCACCGTGAACATTTAATCTTTCTTTAACTGTAAAGCAGCGTGAGCGTGGAACGATCAAGTCCGGTTTTTGCAACATGATGTCATATTGGGAATATCGCCTTTCATAAGCAATTTCCAATATGTCTCTAAAACCTTCAGTTGTAATCACTGCAGTTTCTGCACCACGACGTTCTATTAGGGCATTCGTCGCGAGCGTAGTGCCATGAATAAACCTGGTGATCTGGCCAGCATTAATTTGCGTCTGGTCTAGCGCAGATCTTAATCCCTCTAGCGCTCCCAATGTCGGGTCTTGTGGTGTGGTGGGATTTTTTGCTGTTATTAAATAAGATTGCCCTGGAATAGCCAGTGCCGTGTCAGTGAATGTTCCACCAATGTCGATAGCCGCGCTGATTGTTGGTTGCATACTCAAAACCCTGAACAGTTAAAAGGAAATAAACAAGACTTGCTTGATATAGCAAGGAAAAAAACAAAGAGTAGTCAGACCACTAGGTCGTGCTTTAGATGACGGCGTGAATTGGGAACTATGTAATTATTCACTGTTAAAAAAACTCTGTGTCAAGGCATTACATGTAGGCTACTATTATCTGACAGAATGTCAAATGATTTATGAACGTTCGCGTAAGCGACAGAATACCACGGGCTTGTCCCGGCTCTTCAACACTATAATTCAATGCCGAGCTTGCCCGCGGATGAATGAGTGTATATAGATTGAACATCACACACATGATTTAAGATGTGATGTTCATTGTATCAACCCGCAAGGACTGTTACGGTTAGTACCCCGGCTTTAGCCGGGGGAATCTATTGAACTGTGTTACGTGTTCTTTCAGGATGAAATTGTTGTTAAATGAAACTCCCAGGAGGTATCTATTTACTTTGCATGTTATCCCGTGGCAAGCCAACCCTCGCTAGCGATTAAAAATCGGAGTCCGGCTTGAAAAGAAACTTGCTTATATTGTTAGTGATTTTTATTGTCGCATTGGGATTTTATTGGAACCAGAATAAGGCACCAGTAACAATGACAGCCGATGAATTCAAACAATTGTTGTCAGGCAATACCATGAACGGCATTTGGGGCGAAACTGTTTATCAACAATATTTTGATCCAAACGGGCGGACTATTTACCAAGAAGAAGGTAAACGACCCACCTTTGGAACTTGGCGAATTAACGAACAAGGCCGTTACTGTTCAGTGTGGCCGCCAAGTAAAACTGAAGCTTGTTATGATGTGAGCAAAGAGGCTGAGACTTTGCTTTGGAGCGATGGAAGGGGAAATGTTTATCCTGCTACTATTGAGCGGGGCAGAATGTTTTAAGCAATAATGCTATTTCATCTTGGTTGGGTTGCATAAATAGCCGCGACTATTCCCGGCCCGCCCACTTTTCTCATCATCAAGATTTCAGTAAAGATACTTTTTATTTGCTAAGTAATCTACTTTGCTAATTACCATTGAGCTCTTGCATAAGCTCATCCAGCAGTTGTGTTATTTCACCTGTCATTAAGGCAAATTCTGTATCTATTTTTTCTTCATTCGTTTCAAAACCTTGTTTGTCAAGATTATCTGTCATGACATCGAGAAATTTGACACGTTTAAGAACTAACTCTTCTGTCAGTATAAATTTGATTTTTTGACTCCAGATCAATTCTATTTGCGCTACAAACTTGCCAGTTTCAAGATTAGGATGAACTTCGTTGCTATAGAGTTCGTGTTTTTTGAACGTCACCGTGCTCATTTGATCATCCCTTGATTTAAACAAGCATTCATGACCAAACTCAAAAGCGCGTGGAAGCTTATTGAGATAAAGCCAGTTTGTCATTGTGGCAGCTGGTGAAGATTCGGTTTCAGGTAAAGTTACTGATAAGTTACCCAGTGAATTTTGCAGCAACTTTACTAAAGCTTCAGCTTTGGATGCAGTACTGGTGTTAATGACTAGCCAGGAGTTATTACTGTCAATCCAGGCATCGATATGAGACGTCTTGGTAAATGCTTTGGGTAATAGTTCAAATTCCAGTTCTTCTTTAATTTCACGCCGTTCCTTGCCACCAACTTTACGACCTTGTCCGATTTGAATTTGATCTACTCGTTCCAATAGATGGTCTTTAATAACACTAGCTGGGAGAATTCGTTCCTGTTTCGCCATTCTTATTAAATAAAAACCTTGGTTAGCTAAGACTAACAACTCATTATTGCGTCCAAAAGGGGATATCCAGCCAAGAGTTTCCCTTTGTCCGGGAGGGCAAGCATCTAATTGGTTTTTTTCAAGGGCAGCTTGTAAATCTTCAGCGTTAAAGTTAAATGGATTTTCAAATTTAAAAAGATAGAGGTTTCTAAACCACATAAAGAATTCCGGTATTCAAAGGCGGAGGATTATGCCGATAAACGAGTTAAGAAACTATCTTGACTTAGAAGATTTAGATCAATCTTGGCAAAAACATTACCAAACCTTCTGAGTAGGTGAGAATCATCAGCACAATTAGCAGTGCAAACAATAACGGCAGGGCTTCTTTAACGAAATCAAGAATTTTGACTTTGAGAATAGAACAGACTGTGAACATCATAGACCCGAATGGTGGTGTAACACCCCCAATCATGATATTGACGATAATAATGACACCAAAATGAACTGGATCCACGTCCAGATTTAACACTGCAGGCAGTAATAATGGTGTAAGAATTATCATTGCCGCGCCACCCTCGATGAACATGCCGACAACCAGTAATAGTATGTTTATTAATAGAAGAAGCAGGAATTTATTATCAGTAAGTGCAATTAATGCTGAGGCTATGCTGTGTGGGATTTGTTCTAGCGTCATGTAATAACCAAAAACAAGAGCTCCAATAATGATAAACATCACTGCACTGGTACCTTGCACAGTTTCTCGAAGAATTTGAGGGAAATGGCTGATCTTTAATTCCTTGTAAACAACAAAACCAATAATTGCACATAAGAATACGGCAATTGCACCAGCTTCCGTGGGGGTGAACAAACCGAATCGCATGCCCAGAATTACGCCAAAAGGAATAAACAAAGCAGGGATTGCTTTGGCAAAACAATGCCATCGCTCACTGGCTGAAGCTGGTTCAGACCTGGAAGGTTTATAGTTGCGTTTGTTGGCAATGATGGTTATGGCAATCATTAACGACAAGGCCATTAATAATGCAGGGACATAACCAGCGATAAACATTTGGTGTACGGAAACGCTCGCCAGTAAAGCATAGATTATTAAGTTAATTCCAGGTGGAATAACTGGGCTGATACTCGATGATACAGCAGTGACCGCTGCCGTGAATGGTAAACCATAACCACGTTTAGTCATCTCCGGCGCCAATATTTTAGACTGCATCGCAGCATCGGCATTTGCGGAGCCAGAAATTCCTCCCATCATGGTGCTGAGAATGACATTGACATGTGCCAAACCGCCGGTTTTATGGCCTATTAACGAATCTGCAAAGGCGAGTAAGCTACGACTGATACCTGAATAATTCATCACCGAGCCCACCATAATAAAAAACGGAATCGCGAGCAGAGGAAATGATTCAGCGGATGTGATGAAGCGTTGCATGACCAGTGTTGTCGGCAATGAATCATTAATAAACAAAAAATAGTACATCGCTGAAGCAATCAAGGAAAATGCAATGGGTACATTGAGCAGGAAAAGCGCAAACAGAATTATAATTGGCAGATAAACTTCCATCTCAACTTGCCTGTTCCGAACCAGCTTTGATTAGCTTAATATCTTCAATAATAAACCTAACTGTGTGAATGGCCATCAGGGCAAAACACACTACTAGCACAGCATTAATAGAAAAATAGGACATGCCCATCACCGGCGTGACCTTGCTGGATAACATGGTGTACTGATAGCTCAGGTAAGCCATGTAGAGATTTAATCCGAGTAAAAAGCAGGCAATAATGAGTTTGAAGGGGATAATCGTTTTACTAGGCAGGAACGATAAGATTACATCAACACCCATGTGCAACTTGTGTTTGTAACAAGAACTAATACCCAAATAAGTCGCCCAGATGAAGCAGATGACTGATAACTCCTCACTCCAGGGTAAAACAAAGTTGAAGCCATAACGTAGCACTACGTTAGTAATAACCATCAAAACAGTAATTGAAATGGCTATTGAAGCAAGAATTTCTTCTAAGTTTTTAAGTAGGAACCCCATGTATTAATACAATCTTGCTAGCCCTCGCTATAGGCATTATCGGAATCTAGGATAACACTACCGGAAAGCACACCAGCTCTCCGGCATGACATTAAATTTTTAACTGCCGCTTCGAATTTTTTCGAGTTCTTGCATGATAGTAGCGTGGATACCTTCGCTCCACTCAGGAAACTCGCCATAAACAGGAGCCGTTAAGTCATTGAAGGCGGCTGTATCAGATTCGACAAAGGTCACACCTTGTTCCTCAAGCTTGCCAATATATTCCTCGTCAAGCTTAACCAAATTAGCATTATTTGATGCAGCGCCAGCTTCGATTTCTTCCATGACGATTTGTTGTTGTTCGGCTGATAGCTTGTCCCAGACTTGGGGAGATATGTAAAGACCAACAGTTCCAAGGAAGTGTTTTGTCAGTGACATGACCTTGGCGACTTCGTAAATTTTAGTGCCATACATCGTTAAGATTGAACCTTCAAGCCCGTCAACTACACCTTGTTGAACGCCTGCGTAAGTTTCAGGGAAGGGAAGTGCAGTAGGTGAAGCACCCATAGCCTGCAATGTGCTGATAAAAAGCTGACTCTTAGGAACTCTGATTTTTAAACCTTCCAAGTCTGCAGGTGCTTTAATATCTTTGTTAGTAATCATGTGTCTGAAACCAAACATATAATCGGCGTTCAGTATTTTGATGCCTTTTGCTTCCAACTGAGCAGTCAAATCAGCAACTAAATCAGTGTCCATCATGGCAACATATTCATCATAGCTGTTGTAAAGCATGGGGCCCGCTAAAGCAGCAAAATCTGGTACATAATCACCAGGATAAGTTAAATCTTCAACAGCAATCCAGTTTGCTCCATTTACAACTTGTTCCATATTGTCTTTATAAACCGGTAATTGACCTCCTGGGAAAACCGTGATGTCCACAGAACCTTCAGTGCGCTCCCGAATTTTATCGGTCACTTTGATCAATTCCTGAGTTAACAGTTCGTTCTCAGTAAAAACCAGACTCATATTTATTTTGATCGGATCATCGGCGATAGCTTGAAACGAGACAAGTAATGCGGCAATAAAAATACGAATAGACTTCAACATTCTTCTTTCCTCTAGTAGTTGGTTGTTCCTCAGCAATAAGGTTTACAATAAAAATCAAAAATGAAATTACTAAAATAGTATAACAATATTTTAATAATTCAGTTATGGCATTCTAAAATATAAATTATGAAAGCGTTTTCATTATTATTTCCTATCAATTAAATGTCAAGAAAATTCTGGAATTATGATATTCCTAGTTGATGAAATTAACAAAGGAAATGAACATGAAGATTTTTTTGCAGTAACGTTTATTAGCGTTCGCGTAAGCGACAGAATACCACGGATTTATCCCAGCTTATCAACACTATAACTCAATGTCGGGCTTGCGAGGGATCTGTTGTGCTATTCGAACCTGACAGGTCAAAGATGTATCCAATCGCTCGTTTTGACGTACATTTTGAAACAGATCGGGGCACCTGAAAGAACACAGGAATTAGAGATGCTCGTGGATGAATAAATGCATCTTGCATAGTCAGATATTCCCCATACGTAAGTGTGGGGAGAATAAATTGATTTCTTAGGAGTTATTGTACAAGCCTGGTGTGCGGATAAGCCGAATACCAACCAAACCAGAATGCACGATTAGCAGGTAATCGTGACAAAACATCTCCATTTTCTGATTCAAGCTGCGATTCTGATAACGTCCAGGCTAGCCCGTTTTCATCGACTACTTGATATTTTTGATCCCACTGATTGAATTTAACCCCGTTGTTTTCATAGACTCGAATGGCACCAGAGTTATCAGTTAAAGCTACAAATTGACTGCTTTCAATTTGATCATAGTAAATCGGGTTATCAGCGAGATAATTCACATCAATCGCTAAGGGTTTGTCAGGATGTTGATTGAAGATCAGGCCTAGTACTTCAGATTTGTTATTCAGCCGTTTGTCCAATTTTGGAACATTAAACATCAAATCATCAGTAGCAAAATATTGTTGATAGGCCACTCCTTCGCCGTAGTCGCGATTGTGTCCGGTATCCAAGGATAAAACCAAGCTATCTGGGTGGCGCTTTTTCCATTCGCCCCAGGTTGTTGTCACAACATACCGATGGGGTAGTTTTATACCTTTGCCAACAAGTGGACCAATTACAGGTTCACCCCCAAATGTAGACCATAACGATTGGGTGCTCTTGTCATACATAAGTTTGTTGGAGCGATAAAGGAATCCACTAGTACCGATTTCATGTCGTTCACCATCTACAACAATGTCATAAATGATGACGGTGCCACATAGCGTGCAATAAACACCGGCAATGGCCTCACCACCAATTTTATCGACAAACATCTCATGCCAAGCCAGTATGCGTTTTGGATAAGCGCGTATATCGCCATTCACTTCGAGTCCAAACACGACATTAGAGTCATCCAGGTAATCAGCTTCATCAGCCTTGATCATTTTCGGTTGTCTTAGTGGCGGAATTCCATCTTGTCTTACACCTCCCCAACGTACTTCATCCAGGCGGATAGTTGATTCTCGTTGGTTAGAAAAATATCCGGCAAATGGATCATCGATTAGTCCGTATAAGGTGGATTTGAATTTGGCATAGTCCGGATGAGGTTGATAATCTAGTGACCATAACCATTCATACCAGGCATTTGGGTCGTAGCCAAAGTCTTGTCCAGTCTGTTCACGTAAAAATCCGATTAATTGTCCATAATGACTCGGGCTACGAATAAAGGTTAGGGATTCAAGTATCATTGTTGTATAACTGTCTTGCCAGCCATTTTTAATATCAGCTAATGCATTATCAAATTCCTGTTGGTTTTTACTTAAAGCGATTAAAACGAAATTTTCGATTTTGGGAACTTCGCTTTGTTGCGCAAATCCTGGATTTGAGTAAAAGAAAACCAGCAAAACCAAAGCTGATAAGGACGTGCGAAAAAATCTGGTAATAATCATAAGATTAATTGGTAGTATTGAAGTTATTCTGACAGCCATGACAACAAATAGTTTAAAGTGTTGTGAATCTTCGAATAAAAGCACTGATATTATTTCTTGCCGCTTGGCGGTCTAGGTATAATAGCCCAAAATTTTGCGACTACTCTAATGCAATATGTAAGCACACGTGGTGGTATGGCCACTAAGTCATTTTCTGAAATATTATTAGCTGGTTTGGCTGATGATGGTGGCTTATCAATTTGTGAACATTATCCTCAAATCACAGATCAAGAATTAACCAATTGGCGTGCACTGGGCTATCCTGAGCTCGCATTTGAGATTATTTCGCGTTTTGCTACGGATATTCCAAGTGAAGATTTGCGGGAAATCATTAATAAAACGTATACGGCTGAGAAATTCGGCAGCGAAGATATTACGCCGTTAAACTGGTTGAATGATGATTTGGCCATACTGGGCTTGTCAAATGGTCCGACTTTAGCTTTCAAAGATATTGCCATGCAATTGCTTGGCAATTTGTTCGAATACATTTTGACTAAAAACAATCAAGAATTGAATATTCTCGGTGCTACATCAGGCGATACCGGCCCTAGTGCGGAATACGCAATGTTGGGTAAATCCCATGTGCGAGTGTTTATGTTGTCACCGCATCAACGCATGAGTCCATTTCAAGAAGCTCAGATGTATTCCCTGGATGAGCCGAATATTTTCAATATTGCCGTGGAAGGAAGCTTTGATCGAGCTCAGGATATGGTCAAGGGCGTTAGTCATGATGCCGAATTTAAAGCTCGCTATAAAATCGGTACAGTGAATTCAATCAACTGGGCCAGAGTCACTGCTCAGGTGGTTTATTACTTTAAGGGTTATCTAGACGCTACAGTCAGTAATAATCAAAAAGTTTCGTTTACCGTACCGAGTGGTAATTTTGGCAATATTTATGCAGGACATATTGCCCGACAAATGGGCTTGCCTATAGAAAAATTGGTTTTAGCGACTAATGAGAACAATGTACTTGATGAATTCTTCCGCACAGGTGTCTATCGTGTTCGTGATGAAAACGATGTTCACATTACCTCTAGTCCATCAATGGATATTTCCAAAGCTTCTAACTTTGAACGTTTTATATATGATTTAGTAGGCCGTAATCCAAAAATAGTTGCTGAATTATGGAGTCAAGTCGAGTCCAATGGCTATTTTGATTTATCGAACACAGAATATTTCGAAAAAATTCAAAACTACGGTTTTAAATCCGGCAGCAGTAATCATCAAGATCGAATTGAGATCATCCGTGAAATCAAAAGTCACTACGATTTAGTCATCGATACCCATACTGCCGATGGCATTAAAGTCGCCAAAGATTTCAGGCAGGAAGGTATTCCAATGATTTGTCTGGAAACAGCATTACCAGCCAAATTCGAGGCAACAGTGATCGAAGCTTTAGGTCATAAACCAGACCGACCAGCCAATCATGAAGGTATCGAAGATAAGCCTAGAAAATATGACGTAATGAAACCCAACATAGAAAACATTAAGACATACATCGAGCAACGCTTAAGCTCTTAACATCTTAAATTTTCCTGCATATTGCCTAAAAAATAATCTTCCCTTTTCCGCCAGGCACCAACCTGCGGATCATCATTGAGATCTTGAGCTACAATCAGAAGCAAATAACCTTACAACCACATGAATATTATTTTCTATTGCTAATGCCCCATTAACTTACTCGTCATGCCGCATTTAGTGTTCACAATGACAAACAAAGAAATTGGTATTCATGTCTTAAATTATCTAGCACGGCAAATGAGCAAGTACAAATTTGCTGAGGAAAAGAACACTACTGAAAGAACAAATTTTATGGTAACTCCGGCAATACAAGTGAAGACACTACGTGATAATGCCCGGTTTGTTGGATGTCCAATAATCTGTCAGATTTCCATAATAAAATTGAGGTATTGTGAAACAATGCCTTATCATCTACAATAATAACCATACTGCAGGGCGAACGAGCGGTTTTCAAGGGGTGACGGCCGGTGCGTTCGGCTTGATTTTTAATTGTCTCGTTATCGCAGAGGGACTTTGTATGAAACACAATTCACATCTGGCTACGGGGTTTATACGGCCATCATTGTCTACGGGTATCACGCAGGAAAAATTTTTTACCCGGCTTCAATTTTTTATCATTATTTTCTTTGTCATTTTTTGACGCCAACTCACTGATTCAGGATGTACACTGAACATGCTTAAACGATGCATCTCAATACTTTTATGGCGTAGACAATATCAATTTTTAGGAGGTTGAAATGACAAAATTTAGGACCTTATTATTTGCTTTTTGTTTAATTACTATTGCCCTGGAAATTAATTCTGTTAATGCAGACTGGGCAGTATTCACTAATGCTGGCGATGGAGATCCTCTTACAGAGGACGCATCTTTTTGTGGTGGTTCCGTTGTGGCCTTGATTACGCAAACAGCAGCTATCGGTAATGTAGGAAGTTCCCCGGCTGCTGCAGCACCGGGCTTTCAATCAGACCCTAATCTTTCAGGGAACAACTGGTTCACACCAGGAGATCCACCACTGTTTGTAAATCGACTATCATTATTCTTAAGAAATCCAGCAGGCAACGGTTATACGTATAATTTGAGTTTCAATAGACCCGTAAACAACCTCCATAAATCCTTTTTTAATATTGATGGGGCCCAATGGGATTACAGTGCGACAACGGATGTATCCGGCAACCCTGTTAATTTTGTAAGGGTATCGGGAAACAATGAATTTGAAGTCAATGCTGCAACCAATATAGTGAATGTTAATACAAGAGGGGCGAGAAACCGTGGTTGTCAATTGAATAATGGAGACAATCCATCTGCTGGTTGCGGAACCATCGTGTTTCCTGGTTCTTATCAGGAAATCACTGCATCTGGAACTAATCCTTCCGGGGGTGATGGTCATTCAGTGTTATTTTATCTTCCTTCAGACCAAGGTGATGCGCCGGATGGACTTTATGGTATGGGGAGTTCTGACGAACCAGTTCATTGCGGTGTTGATGATTCGCCAATGCTTATGCTGGGCACAACCGTCGATTTTGAAGCGACAGGAATTCCACAATCAAATGCAGAGGGTGATGACAATGATAATTTCGACGATGAAGATGGTGTGGTGGAATTCCAATCATATCAAGCAGCAGGTGATATGAGGTGTACGGGTTCGAATGGTACCTATGTTACCGCAGAGAATGAATATTGTGTGGTGGTTAAGGCGACCAACAATAGTGCGAGACCAGCGCAACTGGTGAGCTGGCTGGATTTTGATGTGGACGGTTCGTTTTCAGATGCAGAGCGTTCTGTCACTAATCCGGCAAATACACACCCGGATGATGATGGCACATTTACCACGGGTAATGTACCGGCTAACTCAGCGACTAACGATTATGTTCTAATTTGGACAGATTTAGGTGATGTTGAGACACAATCGCCTAACAGGACCTTTGCTCGAATTAGGATTACCACGGATACGGCATCGGGCTTTTTTGATGATAATTCACCTCAGCCAACGGGCGGGGCCATGGATGGTGAAGTGGAAGATTATGTAATATCTACTGGAACACTCCCTGTCACGTTATCTCATTTTTCCAGTGAGCGAGAGGGCGATAAGGTGTCGTTTGACTGGGGTACGAGTAGTGAGTTATTTAATGTTGGTTTTCAGTTATGGGGGTTAGACGGCGTTGATGGGGATTGGGAGAAGTTACACAACTGGTATGTTAGAAGTGGCAGTGGTAATGCGGTTGAGCCGCAGAGTTACAGTAAACGTGTCCGTATACCGGGTTCGATCGACCAGTTAATGAGTGTGGGGCTGTCGAGTATCGACAGTGACGGTTCAGAACATTATTACGGGCCGTTTGAGGTGGGGTCGAGTTACGGCGAATTGAGTTCTCTTTCCCCGATTGACTGGGGAGATGTACGGGCTGAATTGGATACCCGGATGGGGTTACAGGGGTATGTCCGGGATGGGGTGAAAGGCTACCGTCAGGTTACCTCAGGGGTTGAGTCGAATGATTTGGATGCCCAGTTAGTGGTTGAGTTTCAGGTGAGTGAGTCGGGGATGTACCGGATAAGTAGTGGTGAGTGTATGTCGTCAGATGATTTGGGACAGTTAGTTCTTAAAATTAAGAGAGACTATCCGATCATATCACTTGCCTGAGATCAGGCACACAGTTTTAGGTTTTCGCACCTCCTTTGGTTTAACGTTTGTTGTTTAATAACGGCTCGCTCATCGATGATTTGCTGATATCGACCATAATACATATCCGCCGGTGTCACATTGTCTAACGACTCATGATAGCGTTCGTGGTTGTAATGATGAACAAACTGTTCAATGGCTTGTTCGAGTTCGCCAGGCAGATAATAATGCTCAAGTTTGACGACGTTTTTCATTGACCGATGATAGCGTTCAATTTTACCCTGAGTCATCGGATGGTACGGTGTTCCACGAGTATGCGTCATCTGATGATAAGCCAGGTAATCTTTCAGCTCACCGGATAGATACGCCGGGCCATTATCACTGAGTAGCCGTGGTCGGTGTTTAACAGGCACATTTGTCACACCCGTTACAGCAATCGCTTGATCCAGGGTGTCTTTGACATCACCCGCGCCCATGGTACTAGTGAGCATCCAGCTCAGAATAAACCGTGAATAATCATCCAGTACGGTAGACAGATAATACCAACCCCAGCCGATGATTTTGAAATAGGTAAAATCAGTCTGCCATAATTCATTGATTCGCTTGGTTGGCGTATGGAAGGTATCACTGGCCGATAGCAGAATATAGGCCGGTGAGGTAATCAGGTCATGGGCCTTCAAAATACGGTAAACACTGGACTCAGAGATAAAGTACCTGTGTTCATCGGTAATTTGCCAGGCCAGTTCACGAGGTGATTTCTCCGGGTACTGAAGTGCAATCTCGAGACATTGCTCTTTGACTGATTCGGGGAGTTTGTTCCAGAACCGTTGGGGAGATTTACAATGACTTTCCAATGCATCAGGGCCACCCATTTGATAGAGTTGATACCAACGGTAAAAACTGCTGCGAGCAATACCCAGTTCCGCTAATGTCCTACTCACGGGAAGTTCACTGGCTTCAACTATATGGATAATTTCCACTTTTTCAGCCGCCGACAAACTCATTCGTCGTCCCACGTCGAGTCCAAGCCAAGCACACTTTTTTTAAGCACCGTATTCTTCAAAACAACATCGGCCAGTGCATGTTTTAGCTGATTGTTTTCTTTGCGAAGTTCAGTCACTTCCTCTGAATTGGCTTCACGCTTAATATCACCGGCCAAACGTTGTTTCCCGGCTTCAAGAAAGTCTTTGCTCCAACGGTAATACGTATTCTGATTGATCCCTTCCCGGCGGCATAACTCGGCAATACTATCCTCACCTCGAAGACCGTCTAATACAATCCGAATCTTTTCATCGGCTGAATATTTATGACGGGTGTTGCGTTTAATTGCTTTAACTAATTTCTCTGAGTTATATTTACTCATCTTAAGACTCCTATAAATTACTATTAAATTAACAGAAGTCTCTCTTGTTCAGAACATCAACTTTGTCTCATATCCTCTGACGGGATACATCACCGGGAAGTGAAACGGGCCTGATAGATATTAGAACTCTATCAGGCCTGACTAAGATGGATCGAAGAGTCTAGGGGCCACAATATCAATTTAAGTAATACTGCAAGTAAGGAAATTCGTGATGAATAAAAAACCCTTAAAATTATATGATTCACCAGTACTAAGATTACTGGGATCTTTACCTATGTTAGTGCTTGGGGGGTCTGGTAACCAAGTTGAATCTGGGGGAGCAAATGAAAGGTTTCCGCTGTGAGTAAAGACTTGATCTTTATCTTAAAATGTCACTATAAATAACTTTAAATACTTAATAGTTGACTATTGGGTTTCCTATAACAGATAAATCAGGTTTAATGCCGAGTCCAGGGATATTAGGTGCAATTACACCGCCGTTAACGATTGGGACATTGAATTCAGCAGTATTTAGCTTAACCATTGCGCGAGTATCCAGTGCGCATCGCAAATAACGCTCAGGCACTGTTTGAGCCAGATGAAGGACAGCCGCAAAGGCAATTTCAGAGCCAACAGTATCTTGTACGCTCATAGTCAAACCTGCAGCAACGCACATATCACGTTGACGACGACCTTTAGTCAGTCCACCGTTCTTTGATATTTTTAATCCTATTCCGTCTGCTGCATTATCAGCAATAATTTGAACAATTGATTGTTCGGATGTGGCTAGTTCGTCCAGGACGATTGGAATGTTAGTCTGTTTTCTCAAAGAGATTGTTTCACGCCAAGTTGCACAGGGAGCTTCAAGTGAAAAATCTAGGCCAGAGGGTAATAGTTGTAACAGGCGCAATGCGTTTTCAACGGTGAGACCGCCATTTGCATCTACCAGAAAGTATTCACCTGGTTGTCGGTCAGCTAAGCATTGTTCAATACGCTCTGCGTCCAAGCTTGGGCCGCCTTCTGAATCCAGAGCACCAATTTTAATCGAGTGACCTTTGTAACCTTGCTCACGATGAAGGGTTACATTTCGCCGCATGAGTTCAGGAGAATCAGCTGGAATAGAAGAAATTACAGGAATTCTCAGTTTCGTGCTTCCGCCTAATAAATCATAGGCCGGCATATTTACAGATTTGCCAAAAATATCCCAACAGGCTACATCTAGAGCGGTTTTAGCATGATTATGATCAACCAGACTGTGATCCATAATTTCGTTAATTCGATCAACATGCCTTGGGTCACAGCCAATCAAGTTTGGAGCGACTTCTGCAATGCCAGCCCGTACCCCAAGGGCATGTGCGGCTATATAGGTTGAACCAAAAGGCGTACTTTCACCCCAGCCTTCAATTCCACATTCTGTGGTAATTCGTACGATTGTGGCGTCAAAACCACCATATTCACGCCCACCGGATAAACGATAAGTACCGCCTGAATAAGGTAGATCAACCCGGAAAACATCTATTTTTTCTATTTTCATTGAGGTGGAACGAGAACGAGTTTACCTACATGTTTTTTGCTTAAGAAATCTTCCTGAGCTTGATGAATATCTTCTAAAGGATAGAATTTAGCCACGACTGGTTTGATTTCATTGCGTTCTATATAACCGATTAAATTTTCAAAAACGATATCATCTTGAAAAGTTGAACCAAACAGCGATAAATCTTTTAAATACAAAGTCCGCACGTCGAACTCAACAATAGGCCCGGCTATTGCGCCTGCTGTGACATAACGGCCCCCACGGACCAGGATGTCTAGAAAAGAAGGCCAGGCTGAACCGACGACTAGATCAACAACTACATCAACAGTTTCTGTGCCTAATTCAGCAACCAAATCAGCATTTCTATCGACAACTTGATCCGTTCCCAGAGCTAGAACGTCTTGTTGCTTATCTTTACCTGATACCGCAATGATGTGTGCACCACGGCGTTTAGCCAGTTGTATAGCGGCGGAGCCAACACCACCTGAAGCGCCAGTTATTAAAACCCGCTCAGCGCCAACGTTGGCTCTATGCAGCATTCCTTCAGCGGTTGAGTAAGCACATGGAATTGAGGCTAATTCAATATTACTCCAGTCACAGGCGACTTTATGGGTTTCTCTTGCAGGGGCTTTTGCATATTGAGCAAATCCACCGTCACATTCGGACCCAAATGTCCAGCATTTGAAGGGCTCATAATCAACATAGCTTCTAAGCATGTTTCGAACCAACACGCGTTCGCCAATTCTTGAGTTAGCAACATTTTCACCAACAGCAACAATATAACCACAACAATCCGCGCCCTGAATTCGTGGAAACTCGAGTTTCTCGCCGGACCAAGAACCATCGTCATCTTCGGCCTCAGCAAAGCCTTTTTCACCACCAGAGTTGGTATCACCAGTTACAGCCTTGGAATACCAGGCAATACGTGTGTTTATATCGGTATTATTAATACCTGCTGCCGCAACTTTGATTAAAACCTCATCAGCATTAGGAACAGGTGTAGGAACATCGTGCCTGAGTTGTAGTTTGTCCAAGCCACCATGTCCGGTTAGTAATATTGCTGTCATTGTTTTCGGAATGTTCATACATAACCTCTGATTTGTTGGTCTCGAGAATAACAAACCCATTTATTGATGGCTATAAATTTGATAGTGAAATAACCGATGCAAAAAAGTTATTCGGCCTGATTAGTGATCCAGTCTCTAAATGTTGCTAAGGCATCAGTATCCATGGTCTTGTCACGATAAGCTAAATAATAGCCATAATTATCGAGCTTTACTGGGGATATCTGAAATAACAATCCCTTTTCAATTTCATTATTGACCAGAAAATCGTTAAGAGCTATACCTTGTCCATTAATTACTGCTTCAACACGTACATTTGGATCAAGGATAACCAGATCAGTTCTGTTATCGCTAAACTCAAAATTTGCTTTACCGTGCCAATCTCTCCAGGCTTCACTATCATCTCGATCGTGAAGTAGAGTGATTTTTTTCAATTCTGCTTCCAGGCCTGAGCGTTTAATTCTGTTATTGATCACTTTGCCAGCGGTTGCAATGGCTGGACAGGAAAATAATTTTTCAATGGTCATATCCAGCCAAGATCCATTACCCCAACGAATTGCAAGATCAACCTCCGAAGACTCTAGGTTTGTCAGGTCAATCATTGGTTGTATACGCAAGCTAATTTTTGGGTGTGAAGCGGTAAAGTCCATTAGCCTGGGCATTAACCATCGTGAAGCAAAATAGGTTGACATTCCAACGGTGATATTTTGCTGATCTTGATTTTTGAGCTTCGCGACTTCTGTTTCGACTTGATTGAAGGCTAGATTGCTTGTTTGTAAAAGCTGCTTACCTTTATCAGTCAAGCTGACTCCACCTTGTTCACGATTAAACAGCTTAAATCCCAGGTTCTGTTCAAGCTTTTTAATTTGATAGCTAACAGCGCCCTTAGTTAGATTTAACTCTCCCGCAGCTATCGTGAAGCTTAATGATTTAGCAACAACGTTAAAGATTTGCAAACTGTCAAAAGCTCTAAAGACCATTTATTAAGTTTAAATTATTTAAACAGAATGTGTAAATAATTTAGTTTGCAAGATAAGTCTTTTAATCTAAAAATATAGTATATCTAAGCTTTATATAATGGCAGCTATATCAATTTAATGTCTAAAATAATTAAACGTTAGTATTTTGATGCAACAAATCGCCCAAACTACAGAAAAGGTCAGAACTCGTCGTCGCCGCAGAAACAAAGCTAGCCCTGATTCAGTAATTGGTGAGATCCCAAGTCCAGCTAAGTTAATTCGTAAGTTGCCTGTTTATGAAATGTTGGATGAATCAAGTTTGCTGGAACTTGAAAATCAAGCTGACTGGATTCTGGAAACAATAGGGATTGAGGTTCGAGGTGATGAGGAAGCGCTTGAGTTATTTAGTCAGGCTGGAGCAAAAATTGATGGCCTGCGGGTCCGTTTTGAACCGGGTTTAGCCCAGTATTTATGTCAGACTGCACCCAACGTCTTTGAAATGCATGGACGTGATCCCAAGCATAATATTACGATTGGTGGTGATCATATTGTCCTGACGCCAAGTTATGGCCCGCCTTTTGTCAGTGATTTAGACAAGGGTCGGCGTTATGCCACGATTGAGGATTTTCAGAACTTCGTTAAATTAGCTTATAGCTCTGCATGGTTACACCATTCTGGTGGAACAGTTTGTGAACCCGTAGATATTGCTGTCAATAAACGGCACTTGGACATGGTGTACAGTCATCTGCGTTATTCGACTAAACCATTTATGGGGTCGGTTACCGCACCGGAACGTGCGGAAGATTCTATCGAGATGGCACGTATGGTTTTTGGCCGTGATTTCATGGAAAAGCATTGCGTGATTCAAGGCAATATTAATGTTAATTCACCATTGGTCTTCGACGAAATTATGACTGGGGCGCTTAAAGCCTATTCAAGAGCAAATCAAGGCATAGTGTTGTCACCATTTATTCTTGGTGGTGCCATGGGCCCCGTGACACAGCCGGCCCTAATAGCCCAGGCTCATGCAGAGGCTATGGTTGGTATCGCACTGAGTCAATTGGTGCGTCCAGGGGCCCCTGTTGTTTACGGCAATTTTCTTACCACGCTCAATCTTAAGACTGGAGCACCAACATTTGGTACGCCTGAGGCAGTTTTATCTACCTATGCAATAAGTCAACTTTGTAGGCGGCTGGGTTTGCCGCTTCGTTGTGGTGGTCATTTAACCGCTTCAAAAATTACGGACGGTCAGGCCATGCAGGAATCCATTGATTCGATGAATGCAGGAATTCTGGCTGGTGCTAATTACATATTGCATGCTGCGGGTTGGCTGGAAGGTGGATTAACAATGGGTTATGAGAAATTTGTTATTGATCTTGATAATTGCGGTGCATTGCATAGTTTAATGGGTGGGCTGACTATAGACGAAAATAACCTTGGCAAAGAAGCTTATCTGCAGGCTGGGCCGGGTGAAAACTTTTTTGGAATTGCACACACCATGGCTAATTTTAAAACGGCTAATTATATGTCGGACTTGGCTGATACCCAGTCATTTGAACAATGGAGTGAACAAGGTGGTTTAACTATTGAGCAGCGTGCAAATCGACGCTGGAAACAAATGCTGGCGGATTATCAAATGCCGGAAATGGACGAATCAACAAATCAGGCATTGCTGGATTTTATTCAGCGGAAAAAAGAGGCTGTGCCTGATCAATGGTATTAATGGCTTAATATTAAATTCATAGGAGAAACATTATGACTGAATCAACTCGCACTTCAGAACTCGCCTCTAGACATACTGCTCTGGGATCAGGGCTAGAAGACTGGAATGGAATGGGCACCGCCTGGAGTTACAACTCTGACCCCAATGACGAGCATGATGCTGTTCGTGAGGCTGTGGGTTTATTTGATATGTCACCGCTTAAAAAAGTCTATTTGCGAGGCCCAGATGCAGCCAAAGTGGCCGATCATGTAATCACTCGTGATATGACAAAGATTTACCCCGGAAAATCGGCTTATGGGGCGATTTTAACGGAGCAGGGTACAGTCTGTGATGATGTAATTATTGCTAATAATGACGATAACGAATGGCTGGCCTGTCACGGCTCGGGTGAAACCATGGAACGTTTGCAAGAATCAGCTCAAGGCTTGAATGTCGATATTGAGTTAGACAATGACTTGCATAATATTTCTGTGCAAGGGCCCAAAGCAATGGAATTACTGGATGCGCATACTCCACTGGATTTGGGTGCAATGGCCTATTTTCACCACCAACCTGCTGAATTATTTGGACATCAATGCCGAATTTCCCGAACTGGTTACTCCGGTGAGAAAGGTTATGAAGTACTGGTTGATCGTTCTAAAGTCTGTGATGTCTGGGATAGCTTGTTAGGCCATGGTGAAAGCATGGGGGTAATGCCATGTTCATTCACAGCATTGGATAAAGTTCGCATTGAGGCCGCATTATTATTTTTTGGATATGACATGACTGCAGAGCACTCTCCCTGGGAAGTCGGGTTAGGGTTTACAGTCAACCGTAATAAAGGTGAGTTTCGCGGCAAGGATAAAGTTTTTGAGCTTGAAGGACAGGAACGCTTTAAATTAGCCGGTATAGAAATCGACCATAATGATGCATTGATTGGCGGTGAAAAACTAATGCATAATGGTGAAGAAGTAGGAGTGATTAATAGCCCTGGTTATTCGCATCGGCTAGGAAAATCCCTGGCTTTGGTGCATTTGAATCCCAGTGCTACTGCGGCTGGAACACAACTGGAAGTTGTGGGAGAAAATGGAAGTTATTCGGCACTAGTTTCTAATATTCCGTTTTACGACTCAACAAAGTCTAGAGTAAGAGCTTAGGAGCACTTGATGGTTATTTCCTTAACCGTCATTCCCGCACTGAATCCGTCACCCCGGATACCGGATCTAGTCCGGTACAGGCTCTGATCCGGGGTCAGCATAAACTTCGGTGGGAATCCGGTTAATTTACTCGTAATAGCCGGCGCGCACTGTCGCGCCAATAAAATTACAGAGCAAGCGTTCGGCATGAATCATGGTAGTGTTGCCAACATCGTGAGAGGGAGCAATTTCAACTAGGTCCATGCCAACCACTCGACCTTTATTTACCAAACCGTGTACTAATTGTCGGGTTTGAACCCAGTCTAAGCCTCCGGGTGTTTGTGCCATAACTGCAGGCATAATAGTTGGGTCAAGTCCATCCGCATCAATTGTTAGATAATAGTTCCCATTATCTGGAATTCGATCCAGGACTGCTTGAATGCCGATTTCATGCATTTCGTAAGCGGTGATAATATCAGCGCCATAGGCTAATGCCGTTTCGACTTCACCTGTTCTGGCACTACCGATTCCACGGATGCCAATTTGTGTAATCTGGTTAATCCAGAGCATTTCACTGGCGCGACGGATTGGACTGGAGTATCCTTCTTTTTCCCCATTAATATCATCTCGCCAGTCAATATGAGCGTCAATTTGAACTAAAGTTATCTTCCTGTTGAGCTCTTCAAGTGCTTTTAGCACTGGAATAGGAATGCCATGATCACCGCCGAGAGTAATCAATGTCGCCCCAGATTTAAATACTTGCCTGGCTGCTTGTTCGGCTCTTAGATAATGCTCATTAGGATCATTCAAATCTGTAGTTACATTACCGCAGTCTACAACTCGAATATTTCTGTCAGCTAAAAGCGGTCCCCCTAAATCCCAATCATAATGATTGCGAGTGTAATCAGCCATCTCACTGGACTGACGTATTGCGTCTGGAGCGCGGCTTTGATCGTTAGCAGCTTCTTCTACGCGATAAGTTTTCCCATAGGGAATGCCTAAAATTGCAATGTCAGCATCAAGTTGGTTCAGATCTAATTCAAGAGGAAAATTTAGAAATGTATGTGTTGGGGAAGATGGTGATTCAGTTAAATTGACAGTCATCATTAGTTCTCATTTTGTGTTTGTGTTAGGTTACGATATTGATTCGAGCTTCTCAATATTAATCTTGCCCCGATCGTAGTGGAGGGAACTCCATGAGTTGCTGCTGAGTCAAACGAAAGTCACTCTTCACCGTATGCCCGAACAGGCATCAGGAGATCCTCACGTTTATCCTTGCTTGCGAGGGCCGCTTTGCGGTTCAGGATGACAATAAGTAGAGACTATTTAGTTTGTTGCTTTGAGTCGATGAGCATACAAATGTTCATAATGCGGCAAACAAATTTCGTAGATCTCTTTGACTCGATCTGGTGCTTCTGAAATATCAATATAACGCCTGGGCTGAGGCTTAAGTCCATCAGAGTTTCTTAAGTTGGCATGCCAGGAGCCGCCATCGTACCAGCTGACTTCTTCTCTATCACCGGGCTCCCAGCTCAAAGCTTCGGGAATATATTCAACACCAACGGCATTGCAATAGGCTTGAACTATTCCATAAGGATTTTCCAGTAAATCATCGCTATCGATAACTGGAGGAGATTTACCCAGTTGGTCAGTTAAACGATCAAACAATTGACGTTGCTCAACAAAAGCAATTTCCTCTAATACGAAATCCGGCCAGTGTTTATACATTGACGTTGCAACTTTTGCCGGATCCCGGATTAAAAAACTGTGATTGAAGTGATCTAAAAATTCATCTGTCCATAAATGCTTAATATAATGTGGAAAGTCTTTGCTGAAGACAGGACCTTTTTCAGCCGCAGTTCTAAGATCATTCCATACACTATCAAATGTCAGTCCCGGGGTGCGCGGGCTGTCTGGTTTGATTCGGGGCCAAAGCGGCTGTTCTCCTTTATACCAAGGTTCACCGAACGGCTCATGAAAACATTCCATGTCACCGCGCATACGCATCATCCATTCAAAAGCGGTTGAGGTGGAGCGCGGTGTGGCCCAAAGCACCAGAATTTTATTCATCACTAGTACCGCTATCCCAGCGTGGACATTAACTTACCCTGTTTAGTTGTAGGAGCAATGCCCAGTGTTTTAAAAATCCTCCAGTAAAGTGCTGAATCAGAAGACACAATGGGTTTACCTACTTCGGCTTCAAGCTCGACTTCCAACGATACCATGCGTTGCGGCAGGCCGTCTTCCCTCCTGAAATTAGGCATTCCGTTGACAACGAATGCATCTACGTCACCAGCTTTTTCTGCAGTTCGGTGCATTGATTCAGCAGCAAATTCTCCTGGGAAAATCCAGGTGCAATCATTGCATTCCTCCTGAGTATCGAAAAGGCCAAGGTCGACAAAATTGCCGTAGTAGATCATGTCAAATCCAGCCTCCTTTAAGAATCGGGTGATACCATCACGCCAATCCGGCCAGTAATACACAGAATTTAATGCTATCCGCTCAGCTCCGAGTTCTCTTAGACCTTCAACCAGGCAGTAGCCTGCCATATGAAATGGCGTTTCATAAGTATCACTAATCCGATTACAAATATCCCGAATTTCATCTGGTGTCGTTCCGTTGCAATGTACCCAATTAGAACCAACCTGCCCACATGCGTCTGCACCATTGTTAGCCATACAATGAACGAATTCCTCCAATAAGTGGAAATTATCTACACGTTGAGTGAGTTCATGCTCGTATTTGGGGGCATGCAACATACGACCATGGACACCAACTGTTTCAGGAGCGATTCGTTGGAAGTCAGTAGGTGCCGCATCAAAATCATGAGGCGGTGAAGTGAAGCCAACTTGATATGGGAATAATTTATTTTTTGCCTCAGCCCAGCGTTGTGGTTTTTTGTACGCTGTCATGAAATCTCCTGTGTATTAGATGCTAACTGCTGTAGTTTATTGAACAAAATGTGACTTGTATATTGCTGTATTTGCAAAATTCACATATCAGTTTTGATATGAAGAATGAGTGGCTGTAAATTATTTTAAAGGAATGGATATTTATTGCTTTAAACCTATTGCACTTGTAGTTAAGACTTCATAGTATCGGGCCAAGAGCAACACAGAGATAAAGTTATGGGCGTAGCAAAAAGAGGACGGCGAACTCGACGCCATGCAGCATTGGAAAGCTCAGTTTCAGATCAGACTAACAATCCCGTTTCTGGTGCTAATTATCGCGCACCGGTTAATCCGTATCCTCCGATAGAAATTCTTAACCAAGATCAACTAAACAGTATTCACGAAGCTTCACTGAAAGTAATTGAAGAAACCGGCATGAGGATACTGTATGACGAAGGCCGGGAAATTTTTCGTCAAGCTGGAGCCGAAGTCGATGATGAGAGCATGATGGTCAAAATCGATCGGGAATTATTAATGGAATCGGTTGCTAAAGCACCTTCAAAAATAGACCTTAAGTATCGTAATTCAGACAGGAATAATTCCATTGGGCAAGGACATGTGGTGTTTTCCGCTGTAGGAGGTGCGCCAAATGTTAGCGATATAGACAACGGCAAGCGTCCAGGGACATTTGAAGATTTTAAGAACTTCCTTAAACTTTCTCAGAGTTTTGATATTGTTCATATGGTCGGAGGGGCGCCAGAACCCATTGATATTGATACTTCGATCAGGCATTTATTAGTCACGCAAGCTGATGTGACGCTAACAGATAAATTTCCACACGTTTATGCTCGAGGGTTAGGATCTATTGAGGATGCTTTAGAAATTATTCGAATAGCTAACGGTGTCTCACAAGATGAATTCAGAAATGGTGTCTATTGCAACACGGTAGTGAATACTAATTCACCACTGCAACTTGATGTGCCAATGACTCAAGGTATTGTCGAATTTGCAAAAGCAGGACAATTAACCATTATTACTCCTTTTACGCTCTCCGGAGCTATGGCTCCAGTAACGATCAGTGGTGCATTGGTTTTACAAAACCTCGAAGCACTAGTCGGGATTGCTTTGGCCCAAATCGTACGTCCAGGTGCACCGGTCGCTTATGGTGGTTTTACTTCTAATGTGGATATGAAAAGTGGTTCACCTGCTTTTGGCACACCTGAATACACTAAGGCTGCATTTGCCAGTGGCCAATTAGCCCGTTTTTATGATGTTCCATGGCGTTCGTCCAACGTTAATGCTTCCAATGCTCCTGATGCTCAGTCTGCATATGAATCAGAAATGGCTTTATGGGGAGCGTTGATGGGTGGCGCTAATTTAATTAAACACGGGGCAGGGTGGTTGGAAGGCGGCTTAACAGCTTCATATGAGAAATACATCATTGACATCGAAATCATGCAGATGTTTGCCGAAATCTTTCATCCGTTTTCTGTAAGTGCTGAAGACCTGGCATTAGAAGCCATCAGGGATGTGGGTCCCGGAGGTCACTTTTTTGGTACTCAGCACACCATGGAACGCTATAAAACCGCTTTTTATGATCCGTTAGTTTCTGATTGGCAAAACTATGGCAGTTGGACGGATGCTGGAAGCAAAGATAGTGCCCAACGTGCCAATTCAATCTATAAACGTATCTTGCAAGATTATATCCAACCCGGGATGGATCAGGCCAGAACCGACGAAATACAGGAATTTGTAGACCAACGCACCCGTGAGGGTGGTGTACAGATGCTCTAGATAAGGATTACGTGTTAAGAAGACTGAATATCAACACCATCAACGGGATGGCGATCAGAGTTGCAACATGTATAACCTTACCATTAGTCTGCATTTTTATCATTTGTATTAATAATCTTTTATGGGCAATTTTCATTTGCAGTAAATAGATATTGACTTAAGTTAAAGTGAATTCTACTAATATCAGTATTAAATATCTGTGAACAATTGTCAACAAAATGTGTGAAAAAGTTCACAAAAGTTGTATTTTTGAGACATTTCTAACATTTATTTAATCTTACAACCTTAATAACTGGGACAGTAGAGTTAAAGCGGCGGGAATATACCGCTATTACTCTGAATTTTTGCTGAGCAAAAGATAGATAAAAAGCTTTTTATTTAAAATAATTTGCAAGTCTGTTCTAAGTTAACTCATAGCCAAAATTACTGGCTGTCTCACTGATAATTGGTTTAATTAAATCAATTTCTTTTTGGCTCAGATTTTCCTTCCAGCGATTAATTCGAGTTTTGTGATCATTGCGAGAATAAAAGCGAGAAGTTTGTGCTTCTATGAATTTACTGTTATTGGTATTTTGAACTCGCTGGTACCAGCCTGATAACTGATTATCAACTTGTTCGGGATCAATTTCGACATCACGGCAAATCTGATAAGCAAATTGTTGGGGGTTTCTAAGCATCGACTCGAAATATGTTACTTTGACCCGATCTTTTATCTGTTGATAGCCAATTTTATTGATGAATTGCCAATGATAGGCACACTGGACAACCAACGGTTTAGATAGCCAGTTTTGCCAATCCGGTGGCCTGGGATGATGTCCCCAATTATTGGCAATACCTACTTTCAACGAACTTATAGCATCCAGGGGGTGGCGTATTTGCCAGTAAGTCCGATGTGGCTTAGGTAGCCAATCAAGCATTTGCGCAAGTGGGAAGGATAAACCAGTTGTGGCTTCAAACTGGTTATTCTCTTTGGGTACTTTAATGGCTGTTGGCTGATTAAAATCCAGGTCCTGAATTAGAGCAAAATCAGGTTCACTATAATAAATATAATTCGGAATATGCTCAAATAATTCTCCAAAGATAGAAGTGCCACTACGTCCACAACCCAGAATCAGCACAGTAGTGTGATTAAATCGATCGATTTGATTGATCCTTAAAAATTTTCAGTAAAAGATAAAGTGCTTTGAACACAGCATTGTCATTTCGTCTGTTTAATAAACTAATTTACCGCTTTCCACATCCACGTGATAGATTCGCACTTTTTTACCCTTGATTAACACACGAACTATATAAACGTTTCTGTCATCAAGTTTATCTCGGCTTGTTTCAAGGATTTTTCCGCCGTAACGATCTAAAACAATATCTTCTGCCTCATCGGCTGACAGTCTTGATTGGGCCATTGATGTTGACATGAATCCCGCCAGTAGCAGTATTAAGCATATATTTTTCATTTCTTTACCTCCTTATATTATTGCTGTTAGCATGTTTTGCATGGCATTAACTCGAACTAACCGTTTTAATTGTTGAACTGGGATTTTTGAGATTAATTTCTAACATGCTGACAAAGGCTTGAGCAACCTCCAGACTGAGCCGTGAGGGTTCTAGTGTTTCGCACATTCTTAGGCTTTCGGTAAAATACGCCTTTGCTTTATTATAATGTTGTTGTTTGCGCATAATCATTGCTAGCTGGTAATTCAGTTCAGCATAATTTGCTCTCGATTGGTCATCTGCTTTATCTATATTGGAGTAACTGCGCCTGTAATCATCAATCGCAGCTGTAAACAACACTTCGACATCCTTGTTCGAGTCTGAACCACGTGAAATCAATAAAAAGCCTAGCTTTTCTAACAGTTCTGCCCGGGCTAAATACAGGTCCGGACGACCTGAGCTGCGGTCAATTTTTTTATCAAGTATCTCACGAGCCTGTTGAAAATATTCAGTGACATAAATTTGAAAATCCATAATATGCAGATCGAACTCTTGAGCTAGTTTTGCCATAACTTTGGCTTTGTGTGTATCGTCCTGAATATGCTCCAAAGCTTCTTTATACAGAGAGATAGTCAGATTACGAACACCTAGGCCTTCAAATAGATCACTAATGTAATTCTCCTCAGATAAACCGATAGAGCTCAAAGTATCAGCCGAATGTTCAATGGTCAGGTGATAAATTTTTTTATGGTACAAAAAAGTGAACGCTAAAATAAAGATCATAGTACTTAGTGCTAAAACCCTATTTCTCATTACCCATAACTTGATAATATTTAAATATGAACGTTTTAAAGCATCACGAATAGTATTGATAAGTTGTTTTGACTGTAACTTGAACTGAGAATTAGTGATTTCGATTGCTTCATAACGAGCAAGTCTTTCAAGTTCTTCAGGTAATTCACTTTCATCCGGCATATCTACTCCATTCAATAAAACGGGGATAATTTTGATATTTCGGTTTAGTGCAGTAGCAATTTCCTGACGCACCCAATCCTTAGGATTATCTAAACGGTGAACGCCATCGGAAGTTGATGAATTCCAATTTTCACCAATAATGACAACCAATACATCACATGAGTAGATACTCATGTGAATATGATCTTGATAATCGGTTCCAGGCACAATATCGTCCACATCGATGAATACATTTTTTTTACCCAGTTCCTGTGCCAATTGTCCTTCGATTGCCCGTGCGAATCCAGGACGGTCTTCTCTACGGTAGCTAATGAAAACACGTGCGTTTTCATTAGCTTCATCATATTCCACAGGTGGCGGTATATGATGATTTTCCTCCGTTATAGTGTTCATTTTTATTCTCTTGTATTGGTCTTATTAACATAGTATACAAATCAAGAGAATTATTTCAGTTAACTAGTTCACAAAATTATCCACTGTTAATCAAAGAGTCATGATTAGTTGTGTATGGCATATTTAATGAAAACCCGAGAAAGAGATTAGAAGATCCCTCTGGCAAGCTTTTATGCCCGAACGGGTGCGGGATGACAGAGTGAACTACCAGTGATTACGTAATTCCCGGAGTTTAAGAAAAACGGCCTTACGAGAAGGATTTGGGCCCAGCTCAGGATGATCACGGATCAAGTTTTCAACCACGGTAGACTGATCCAGTCTTAAAAATGTATTCACGACCTTTTCCTGGCCAATGTTAGTCACTATTTGGTTTTCAGGGGTATTTTGGTCTGCCCGCGTGAGCATATCTTTAGCTGCTTGATTATCAGGTTCAATATTCAGTGTGAACTTAAGATTAGTTTGCAGGTAATCATGGCCGGGATAAATTCGTGTGTTCTCATCCAGAGTTGTGATTTTGCTTTCGAAAGTCTCAAATAGAACTTCGGCGCTGCCGCTGTGCACATTGCCGGCACCAGCATTGAAAATAGTATCGCCACAAAGCAGCTCAGGTATTTCGGTGTTAGAAAGCAATGAAATGTGGGGTAGGGTGTGGCCAGGGGTGTCTAACACATTAAATACAACGGATTCACCTAAGCTGATTTGATTGCCTTCAGTGAGCCATTGATCGACATTATTAATTGCAGCATCTTTGGGTGCAAGCAGTGGGGCACCGGTAGTTTTGATTACATCTGGATTGCCAGCAATGTGATCACCATGATCATGTGTATTAACGACAGCTTTAACTTTCCACTGATTTTTTTCAATTGAATTTAAAATTTGGTCAACAGCAAATGGGTCAATCACCAGTGCTTCGCCAGTTTTTTTACAAACTGCGATGTAGTTATAGTTACGAAGGTTATTAGCTAACCAAAGCCTCTCTATATGTAAATCGTTCATTTGTGCTCCTTTGCCTTAGTCAAGCGATCGAAACCTGCTCTAAGGTCGTTTTTTAGGTCCTCTAAATCTTCCAGGCCAACATGGATGCGCATGATAGTACCATCTTCTTGCCAGGGTTCGGCCGTTCTGATTTTGGACATAAATCCGGGTACAAGCAGACTTTCATAACCGCCCCAACTATACCCCATGCCAAACAACTCCATATTATCTAGCATGGCGGACAGAGCGGGTTTGTCTACAGAATGAAGGACGAATCCGAATAAACTGCTGGCACCACTAAAATCACGTTTCCATAAATGATGATCAGGATGGTCTTCACGGGCTGGGTGAATAATGTATTTGACTTCGGGCTGTTCACCCAGCCATTGTGCCATTTCCAGGCCATTTTGCTGATGATGTATCAATCTCGATTGAAGACTGCGCAGACCTCGTAGCAGCAAATAACAATCATCCGGACCAATATGGTTGCCCATCAGTTGAGCATACTGATGAATCTTGGAGTAAAGTTTCTCATTTGCTGTAATACTACCGCCCATTACATCAGAGTGTCCGCTGAAATACTTGGTGGCAGCATGGATAGAGATATCAACACCATGATTGAGTGGTTGATAAAACAGCGGTGTGGCCCAGGTATTATCAATTAAAGTCGTAATTTCATGCGTTTTAGCAACTTTTACGATAGTTGGTACGTCCTGTACTTCAAAGGTGTATGAACCCGGTGATTCAAGAAAAATAGCACGAGTATTGGGCTTTATCAGTGATTCGATATCTTCACCGATTCTAGGTGAATAATATGTAACTTCAATATTCTGCCGACTCAGAACATGGTCGCAAAATGATCGGGTAGGTCCGTAAACTGAATCAACCATAAGCAAATGATCACCAGCATCCAGCACTGCACCTAGAGCCAAAGTAATCGCCATTAATCCCGAAGAAGTGATGATAGTGTCGTGTCCATTTTCCAGGTTCGTGATGGCCTGAGCCAGAGCATAGTGAATCGTTGTTCCGTGAATCCCATATGTGCTATGTCCGGGTAAACTCGCCGCTTTTGCCCGATCTTCGATTTCTTCTAGGGTATTGAACAATATGGTCGATGCATGAAATACCGGCGGGTTTACAGCGCCTTTAGTTGGGTAAATAGTCGCATCTTCATGCAAAGTACGTGTGGTTAACTTAAATTTATTGTAATCGCTCATAAGTTAGCTAAGGGAAAGTTTGACTCAATCTTACACAAAAAAAGCGCTTCGGATGAAGCGCTTTTTCAGTAAAGTATTTTGCTTTAGGCTACTTGTCCGCCACTATCTTTGGGAATGCGGATTTTTTGACCTGGGAAGATTAAATCAGGATCTTGAATGACCTCACGGTTAGCCTCAAAAATTTCAGGGTAACGGTTGCCATCGCCTAAATGCTTGCTGGCAATTGCCCAAAGTGTATCGCCAGATTGAATTTCATAATAGGCATCTTCAGCTTCTTCAATTGCAGGCGCACTGACGTCTTCAACTTTGACTTCACTGACACCTTCGACATTTCCAGCCATGAGTATAGCTTTTTCAAGTGCTTCGGCACTTTCGGCCTCGCCAGATAACGTAGCTACACCATCATTAACTTCAACTTTCAGGTTGTCGACACCAGGGTTGTTGTCTTCGATGTGTGCTTGAATTTTATCTCCAGCATCTTCTTCGCGGTCAAAAAGTTTTCTGCCAATATTAGCGGCAAAATCAAAAAGTCCCATTGTTTGACTCCTATTTCAGTAGGGTTGGTTTTAAGTGGTTAAACTATACAATAAATCGCAAAATTAGTCTGCGAATTAGGCGGGTTTTAACAATAATTAGCAGTTTAATGATCAGATTTTTGCTTGTCCAATTCCTGTTGCAAGGAACGGGCATAACGGCTTTGTTGTAAACCTTTTAACATCCAGCCCATCACAAACCCAGTCAGTAAAGCGGCCAATAAATATAAGATTATTTCACTAATTAAATACAACATACGAGCAATTTTTTAAATTGTGTGGACACAAACGGGAGACTATCATAATCTTGAATTTACATCATTGAAGATTAAAATCAGATGAAAAAAATAAAAGTGGGTGTGTTATTTGGCGGGCAATCCGCTGAACATGAAGTGTCGCTCGTCTCAGCCAGGCATGTGGTAGCAGCAATGGATAAAGACAAATATGAAATTAGTTTGATTGGTATCACACATCAAGGGCGATGGCTGCTGGCAGAAGATCAGAATAAAGCGCTATCTTATAAAACTGTCGATGAGCAAAGCTTACCTTCCGTGACATTAGACTATACGAGCTCAGCGCGATCTATTAAGCGAAATGAACATGGCGTTATTTCTGAAGCTATTACTGAACTGGATGTGATCTTTCCTGTGCTACATGGGCCACATGGTGAAGATGGAACAGTCCAGGGGTTGTTCGAACTTGCCAATGTGCCTTATGTGGGTTGTGGTGTGGGGGCATCCGCGGTAGCAATGGACAAAGTGTTGGCTAAACAAGCCTTCCAAGCGGCAAATATTCCTCAAACAGATTATCAGGCTTATTACAATCACCAATGGTTGCAGGATAAAACCGAGCTGATCGAATCAATTCAGAACCGATTTGATTATCCAGTTTTTATTAAACCGGCCAATATGGGTTCCAGTGTGGGAATCACAAAGGCACATGAGCAATCCGAACTCATAGAAGGAGTTGAATTAGCCTTTAAATACGATTTGAAAATTATCGTAGAAGAATCTGCTGAAGGATTCCGGGAAGTTGAGTGTGCAATATTAGGTAATGACAATCCTCAGGCATCGGTTGTTGGCGAGATTATTCCCGGAAAAGAGTTCTACGATTATGAAACTAAATATATTGATGACAAATCGCAGTTAATTATCCCGGCTGATATGCCTGAACAAGCAAGTAATCAAATCCGCAATTACGCAGTTCAAGCCTTTCAGGCGATTGATGGCAGCGGTTTAGCAAGAGTGGACTTTTTTATCGCCAAGGATAATCAAACCATCTACATTAATGAGGCCAATACCATGCCCGGGTTTACCCCCATTAGTATGTATCCCAAACTCTGGCAAGCCAGTGGTGTAGCGTATTCAGATCTAATTGATAAATTAATTTCGCTGGGGATTGAAAAAGCAAATAAAAAACAAAAACTTAAGACTGAAATGTAAAATTATTCTAGCTCTATTATTTCCTGTGTGTGTAAGCATCACTTTTTGAAATTATTCATCTCACTACTTCTTTATATCTCATACATCAGTTATTCTTCCGCTACTTAAGTAGCGTCTGCTGTGATAGATGCCACTGTATGAACTTCGTGAGTAACTCAACTGTTAATAAGATAAATGGATAACTCAAAACGCCTGTTCTCCGGCTGGTTTTTGGTCGTGTTTCTGATTGCCGTAGTGGCCCAAATCCTGCTCGGAGTATTTGCGCCCGATTCAAAGGGCTACGCCTACGATTATTACTCGCGGGCGATTTTGGTGATTATGAATGAAGGCAGGTTGCCTAATCACAGCGATTGTTGGATTTGTTATCACCCACCGCTGTTCCCGTTGATCGGAGCTGTATTATTTAAGCTGGTTTCAATATTTGGTGGGGGTATTGATGCTCAACAATATGCGGTTTCTACACTTACCGGCATACTTTCACTAGTTATGTCTGTTTATGGTTTCCTGCTTTATCAGCGTTACCGAAAACATGAAGAACTAGACCTGGTTATGTGGGCGTTGCTGTTGTTTGTTCCGGTGCGATTTATTTCGTCATTCAGTGTCGAAGCTGACATATTTGCTGCAACACTGATTGTTATGGCAACTTATTATTTTTCAATCTATCTGCAAACCAATACATTGCGCATTTTACTGTTGTCAGGATTGTTGATCGGGCTAGCAACCTTGGCAAAATATAATGGAATGGTAGTGGCATTGTTTTTCGGGCTTGTGCTGTTTTGGCGATTTTTGCGTTCACGTGAGAGCCTAAAATTTAAGCATGGACTCGCTTATGCACTTATCGTTTTTGCCGTTGGAGGATTACACTATACTTCTAATCTTGTGAAATATGATACACCGTTTCCCGGCAATGCAGCATGGAATACCGGTGAACGCCATTTCGATAAATACGATTTTACCGGATTTGGCATTGGCCGAATCGTCGCCACTTTTTACCGCAGTTCACCACCGGGTGGAGAGCTTTGGCATTTCCCCTCTTTTAATAACCAGGTGATCACCTCTCATTATGGCCAGTTATGGACCGATTTCAGCTTTTTCAGTGTGCCCGGACGGCACGGCATGCACGAGTTCAGGTTAGTCTTCCACGGTAAATGGGTACCTATAGCGCTGATATGGGGAATTCTTATTGTGGGCTTACTTCCGGTCGCTTACAGTGGTATCGGCTTTGTGCAACTGCTTTGGCAACGCGAGGCAATGTTGTTGATGGGGCTGTTCCTGATAACAATCGCAACCTATATAAACTGGTTCAGCGGCTACTATATATGGATGCTAAAAACAAAATATCTGTTATACCTGTTGCCGGTTTGGTTGTTATTTATCGACAGATTTGCTGATTTAGCCGGGTCACGTGTGGTGGCATGGACAATTATGCCCGCTGTCATACTATCAGTAGTTTACTGTTTTGTTTTCGCCGTAGGATGATTCATCAGGGGTCGGTGACAACTGATAATCATTTGCAATTGACGCCGCCCTCAGCCTGCTAATCTTGCTGTATTTCAAAATCTCTGCTTAGTCTCAGAACTGTTTATTGAGCTCACTTTAATACACAGATGAGTGTTTTCTGTTTGCTTACAATGACATGCAATGACTATTTATTTTTATTAATTATCAATTTTCTCTAATTTATTGAATTTATTATCTAAGTTTATTTTTTTGATAAAAAATAACAAATTTAACTTTTGTTTGTGTTAATTGTATTTAATAATTCGTCCTTGTATTGGAAATAAACTATGACAAGGTTGTTAACGATGGGTAGGGTTTCTCGGTTTTTTCTTGTACTCGTTTTTTTCACACTGGCGATGAGTTGTTTGCCCGTTTGGGCAGAATACCCCGGTGTGACCCCAGGGCGTTTTTCCGTCTCTGACTCAGGCGCGGCGAACTACACCTTACCGATTTCGGTGCCCGCCGGTGTGGCGGGGATGAGCCCCGAGCTGGCCGTGACCTACAACAGCCAGGGCGGTAACGGCTTGATGGGGGTGGGGTTTGGTTTATCCGGCATGAGTGCCTCGATTCACCGCTGTGGGGCCTCTCACATTGTCGATGGCAAGGCCACGGGGGTGAAGTATGACGACACCGACATGCTGTGCATGAACGGTCAACGTTTAATTCGAGTCAGTGGTACGCACTGGCGTAACGGCACGGTGTATCGCCCGGAAGTGGATTCGTTTGACAAAGTGGTCTATCGCACCGGCACGACGGGTACCGGTGAGGCCACGGATTATTTTGAAGTGTATACCCGTGATGGTGAGATCCATACGTATAGTTGGCGGGTGGGTGTGTCATCTGAGGGGTTATTACCCAGGCGCAATGTCAGCAGTTGGCTCAAGCATGTTGAGCAGGACCGCGCGGGGAATCGTATTTACTACCGTTATAAATCGACGGCACAGGGCGATGGTGAACGGTTTTTACCTGACGAAATTATCTGGGGGGCGAAGAATTTAAGTGCGGGTAATCGTAAGGTTGTGTTTGAGTATCGGACACGTCCAGACCGGCGGGTGTCATATCTGAGGGGGATTAAATCGGAAAGTAAACACTTATTGTGGCGGATTAAGACCTATATTGATGATACGTTGGTCAAGGAATACCGGTTTAGTTATCAAACCTCGCCGGTGAGTGGGTTATCACGTTTGATGTCTACACAGCAATGTGGTGCAGACGGCGGGTGTCTGCCCGGGCATGCATTGACCTGGCAGGATACCCGCCAAGGGTTTGACGCCAGTACGGCCCAGGCCATAGCCTATCAACTGCCGGTGCCGCTCTATGACTATGAAATTCTGGGCAATAGTGTCAGCGGAGATGGGAATGCCGAATTTCAAACCGGTGATTTTGTTGATGTTAACAACGATGGTTATGTTGACTTCATAGAATCCTATCGTCGGCCCGATGGGTATTCGGTTAAGCGGCTCTGGCAAAACACGGGCACGGGCTGGGTGAATATCGGTGCGGCCCTGGATTTTCCCGTTCGGGATTATCGCATGATCAGCACCCAACCGATTCTTTTAGAGGTGGTCCATCAAGCCCACTATGTTGATGTCAATGGGGATGGCTATGTGGATATTGTGCGGGCCTATAAACGGGCGGGCAGTAGTGTCCAGGAAGTTTGGCTGTATGTCGTCAGATGATTTGGGACAGTTAGTTCTTAAAATTAAGAGAGACTATCCGATCATATCACTTGCCTGAGATCAGGCACACAGTTTTAGGTTTTCGCACCTCCTTTGGTTTAACGTTTGTTGTTTAATAACGGCTCGCTCATCGATGATTTGCTGATATCGACCATAATACATATCCGCCGGTGTCACATTGTCTAACGACTCATGATAGCGTTCGTGGTTGTAATGATGAACAAACTGTTCAATGGCTTGTTCGAGTTCGCCAGGCAGATAATAATGCTCAAGTTTGACGACGTTTTTCATTGACCGATGATAGCGTTCAATTTTACCCTGAGTCATCGGATGGTACGGTGTTCCACGAGTATGCGTCATCTGATGATAAGCCAGGTAATCTTTCAGCTCACCGGATAGATACGCCGGGCCATTATCACTGAGTAGCCGTGGTCGGTGTTTAACAGGCACATTTGTCACACCCGTTACAGCAATCGCTTGATCCAGGGTGTCTTTGACATCACCCGCGCCCATGGTACTAGTGAGCATCCAGCTCAGAATAAACCGTGAATAATCATCCAGTACGGTAGACAGATAATACCAACCCCAGCCGATGATTTTGAAATAGGTAAAATCAGTCTGCCATAATTCATTGATTCGCTTGGTTGGCGTATGGAAGGTATCACTGGCCGATAGCAGAATATAGGCCGGTGAGGTAATCAGGTCATGGGCCTTCAAAATACGGTAAACACTGGACTCAGAGATAAAGTACCTGTGTTCATCGGTAATTTGCCAGGCCAGTTCACGAGGTGATTTCTCCGGGTACTGAAGTGCAATCTCGAGACATTGCTCTTTGACTGATTCGGGGAGTTTGTTCCAGAACCGTTGGGGAGATTTACAATGACTTTCCAATGCATCAGGGCCACCCATTTGATAGAGTTGATACCAACGGTAAAAACTGCTGCGAGCAATACCCAGTTCCGCTAATGTCCTACTCACGGGAAGTTCACTGGCTTCAACTATATGGATAATTTCCACTTTTTCAGCCGCCGACAAACTCATTCGTCGTCCCACGTCGAGTCCAAGCCAAGCACACTTTTTTTAAGCACCGTATTCTTCAAAACAACATCGGCCAGTGCATGTTTTAGCTGATTGTTTTCTTTGCGAAGTTCAGTCACTTCCTCTGAATTGGCTTCACGCTTAATATCACCGGCCAAACGTTGTTTCCCGGCTTCAAGAAAGTCTTTGCTCCAACGGTAATACGTATTCTGATTGATCCCTTCCCGGCGGCATAACTCGGCAATACTATCCTCACCTCGAAGACCGTCTAATACAATCCGAATCTTTTCATCGGCTGAATATTTATGACGGGTGTTGCGTTTAATTGCTTTAACTAATTTCTCTGAGTTATATTTACTCATCTTAAGACTCCTATAAATTACTATTAAATTAACAGAAGTCTCTCTTGTTCAGAACATCAACTTTGTCTCATATCCTCTGACGGGATACAATTTAAAGATCACTTAGGGTCAACGGATGTGATTGTGGATGATGCGGGGGTGATCATCGAGCGGTTGAGTTTTAACGCCTGGGGGGAACGCCGGGAGGGTGATTGGAGTGAGGCGGATGGTGAAATCACCAGTGTCAGTAACCGTGGGTATACCGGTCATGAGATGGACGATGAGGTGGGGCTCGTTAACATGAACGCGCGGATTTATGACCCCATCATTGGGCGGTTTTTATCCCCGGATGCCCTGATCCCCAGTCCTACGGACTTACAATCGTATAACCGCTACAGTTATGTGCGCAACAACCCCCTTTCGTTTACCGATCCCAGTGGCAGTTTCAGGGTGTTCAGTGGATCTGTATCCGCAGGGAGCTTTATTAGTACTATCAGTACAGGGCAATTTATGGGAGGCGGGAGTTCTATTAACCCAAGTCAGCTCAGTCATATCCCGGGAACCGGCGGTTATTTCTATGACCGGGCTAATAATCAAATTGTACAAGCTAGCCAAACTCGCAATTGTACTGCGGGGTCTTGTAGAGAGTCTGATGCATTATGGACAACCACCTACAACAAAGTCACCGACCCAGGTCAGATCAACCATTTGAGTGCCCGAATTGGGGTGGTGAATGAAATCATCGAGAACTATGGCGGGTTAAGCCGGGGAAACGCCAAAGATGCACGCAATAGCTATCGGGCCTTAGCAGCAGCGGAGTTAGCGGCGAATGGCCAAACGCAGCGTTATGCAGATTTGTCAGCGAATGCAGCAGCGGCAAATGACATATATATTTGGTTAAAACGTAAGGCGAGGAACAGGTATGCTCGAATGGGGATGCAGTTGGCGACTGTGGCGGTATCTGGAGCAATAGGGGCAGCGGCGTCTGGAGCGAATGCGACGTTAACGGCCTTTGATGTAGGGCTATCACAAGTGGGGTTTGCGGCAATTAATTCAGGCGGTGATCTTAAGGCCATCTTGTCAGCAGCGCTAACGGCTGGACTTGGTGGGCCATTGCATGGCATAACAGACTTTAATAGTGTTTTAGGGATTGCTGCTCATGGCGTGGTAGGGGGTGTGACGTCAGAGATTATGGGGGGTGGTTTTTCGGAGGGATTTGCAGGGGCAGCAGTTGGCAAGGCGATCACGGTTGGGTTCGGTTATACCCCTGGTGAGTTTCATTGGGATCAATTTGGTGCTACAGTAGCGGGTGCGGCGATTGCGGCAGAGTTGTCAGGTGGTGATCCGTTATGGGCGGCAACCCAGGCGGCAGTTGGGTATTTGACTAATCAGTTGGCAACGCCCAAATTAGTACCAGCTCCTGCCAGTTTAGGATTACCTAGAGGGACTATGTTGCCCAGAAGTGCGGTTGAGACGATGGTTAAGCACCAAAATCAAGTTAAAAATTCAGTGCCAAGTACAAGATCGCCACATGTCCCTCCTAGCAATAGTAATTCGGGAAAACAAGGTTTTTGGGATAGGCTAGGATCTGCTATTGAACAATATTTCGGAAGTGGTGCAGGGGCATCAGTATGTCCTAAAGGGCATGTATGCGCATAGAGATTTTTAATGAAGAAGATTAAAGCAATTTCTAATTTGCTAATTTTACTTCCAGTTGTTGGTATTCAGCATATGCAATATCTTTTAACCAGGAACTCCAGTCAAGTAAAATTCACCGATTACCTGATGGATAAGCTTAAAATATCGTATAACAAGCATAGCTTTTTCTGGCTTTACCTTACCCTGAGAAGCCAATATGACTTAAGCGAGTTATTAAATCTATGGGAGATAGCCAAGAACAATATAGAAATCAAGACAAATAAGTTGAAATTCTATGCTACGTTTTTTGAATCCGCAATTTCTGAAAGGAACAAAAAAGTTGCGGATCAAGTTCTAAGTCATATCGATCCAAATAAAAATAGCTACAATAAACTAGCTACAAAATTAAGTACGGTATTTCTTGATAAGGATGCTAATAAGAATAGAAGTGATTTAGGTGAGTTACCTTATCCACTATACTTACCTTATTTGCATCCCATGTTACTGGGTATACTCAATGAATCAAACGATAATTTGGATGAGGCAATAAACAATTATTCTTTGGCTTTAAAGAAAATACCCAGTAATAAATTAGCTGATAGCAATTGGGTTCGAGGTCGTATTACGGATATAGAAAATCAAAAAATAGCAAATAAAATAAAAATTAAGAAAGATCTAACGGGGTCAGAGTCGAATTAATGGTTTGAATTTATTCCCTGATAGTCAATATAAGCCTATTCTGAAACACCTCAATGGTGTAGGGCTGGTTTGTGTTGAATCCGGCGTGTTGTAGCCACAGACCTTTTAGATTAATCCAGGGGACAGGCCGCCAGGCCCCGGCGTTGGTGTTAATTTTTAAGGGCGGATAGGCGCTGGTATGAACGGTAGCGTGTCGAATGGCCAGCAGTGTGGGTGTGATCGCCTGATAATCGTGTTGAACTTCCTGAGCCGGTACAGTCCGGTTAGAATGATGGTTAGTCATGGTCAACTCCTGTTTAGTTGATTGTGATTAGCTGCGTCAGGGTGTTAGCGCACCCTGGCTCAGCGCTTATAAATTTTATCCTGTCCCAGTCGCGGCCAATTGCGTTGCCGTATGTTTAAGGATCATGCCGTCGAGCAGGGCTTGAATGGCTTTTTGATCCTCATCAGACATTTGATTGATGGCTTCAAGTTTAAGTTTTAAATTGTCTGGTAGTTCCCGTTCCTGGGCATCGAAGATCAACCAATCCGCCGTAACCTGAAATGATGTTGCAATTTTTTTAAGAATATCAATGGACGGCAAGGCCGTACCGGCTTCATAGCGCTTAACCTGGGTAATATTAATATCAATGAAATTCAGGGGTCGGTGACGATTGAGAATCATTTGCAACTGGTTATTTAATCGGTTTAGTTATTGACTGTATAATCTGTGCGGATTTAATCGTAAATAGCAAAAGGAGTTGCTATGCCTCGTCGACCACGGATGTGTATTCCCGGATTACCTTGTCATGTCATTACTCGCGGTAATGATCGTCAAGCCTGTTTTTTTAGGCTCGTTGATTATCAATTTTATCTTGCGTGTTTAAAAGATGCGATTGATCGCTATCAAGCTGAAGTGCATGCCTTTGTGTTGATGACCAACCATGTCCATTTACTTATAACGCCTCATCAAGAAGATAGTATTGCCAAAGTGATGCAATCCCTAGGTAGACGTTATGTGCAATATATTAACCATCATTACCGGCGTACTGGTACCTTGTGGGAAGGTCGCTATAAATCATCGCTGGTAGTGGATGACAGTTATGTATTAGCATGTTATCGTTATATTGAGTTAAATCCTGTCAGGGCAAAAATGGTGTTGTTACCTCAAGAGTATCAATGGTCCAGCTATCACTTTAATGCCTGTGCCAAACAGGACAATTTGGTAACAATGCACCCAAGTTATGTTGCTTTGGGCGCCAACAATAAAGACAGGCAGGTTAACTACCGTAAATTATTTTCAGGTGACCTTGATAGAAATGTGGAAAGTGAGATCAGGACTGCTGGAATATTTTCGCTACCTTTAGCAATATCTAAACATGATCGTGTTAAGAAGATCAAAGAAATTAAGCAACATGATTGATTTTAGAATTTGTAGTAATGCATTTTAGTAGCTAGTATCGGTTATTCGAAATAATTCTCATTTGTCACCGACCCCTATAGATTGAATTGAGTCCAATACGGCATGGGTGTAAGGATCAAGCATTTCGGTTGTTCCCGCTCCGGTCAATACTCCAATTGAAACTGCGCCGGCTTGTTGAGCCATATAAACATCCCCTACTGTATCACCGACCATGGCGATTCGCTTGGTGTCAGTGCTCCATAACTGGGCTATTTGATGTAATAAATCGGGATCTGGTTTAGAGGGCAAACCTTGATCATCACCACAGGCGATAAACAGAGAATCGAAATTACATTCCAATTTTTCTAATGTGTCCAAAGTGCCATGACGATTGTCAGCCGTAGCGACACCAACCTTAATGCCACTATCTTCAAGTGAATTAAAAAATTCAGGCAAATCAGCAGTTGGACTCAATTGCTCTAAAGATGGAGGTGTTTCAGCTGCTTGTTTGAATATGGTTAAAACCCGTTGTTCTGCGTCTGTCCATTTCATGCCATGCTGGTAGAGAACCGTTGCTACAACTGTGTAGATTTTATCAAATGTGGTTATGGAGTAGGGGCCATCAAAAGATCGCATCGATACCGGATCAACACCTAAAGTTTTAAAAACATTTTCGGTGATGGCCTGTTTGTCATCAAATGGTTCTACCAGATCGGCCACTGCCTTACGCAAAATCGGTCCCCAGGTTGCATGAAAATCGATCAGGGTACCGTCTTTGTCAAAAACAATTCCATCAATATCGTAAGAACTACCATTTAGAATAATTTCAGGCATCTTGTTGGACTCAGTGCTATGATTCGATTTCGCAACTATACTGAAATTCTTAATAGATGAAAGTCTTAATTATCAGACTCAAGCAAATAGGTGACTCCATTCTTGCATTGCCTGTTTGCAACACGTTGCGTAAATCAGCACCTGAGGCTGAAATCCATTTTTTGGTCTATGAACATATTGCACCATTGTTTGAACTTCATCCCGCTATCGATAAGATCGTGACTATCACCCCTGAGCAGAGGAACAGCAAGACTGCTTTTTTCAGGAAATTAAAACAATTACGCGGTGAAAAATATGATGCGGTACTGGATATTATTAATACACCAACAAGCTTGATTATTACTCGTTTTACTGGAGCTAAAATCCAAGCTGGGTTTGTAAATAAAAAACTTCGCACCAAATTTTATCCAAACAAAATTCATCATTTGGGTGAGGGAGCGGGTAAGAGAAAAGTCCCAGTTCTTGAGGCATTGAATATTCCACTTGAATACGATTACAGTATTGCCATTCCTTTACCACAGGCAGAGGTGGATTCGATGCGGGTAGCATTAGCTAAGGCCGGCATTGTTGAGACCAGACCCCTGATTGCAATGATGGTATACAGTCGCCGCGATTATAAGATCTGGCCCGCTAAATACTTCATTGAGTTATCCAATCATTTGATCAAAAAATATAATACCCAACTTTATTTTGTTTACGGCCCTGGTGAAGAACAAGCCGTAAGAACTATTGCTGATCAAGTGGATGAAAATGAGTCAGTGTTTACTAAACCCCAGGCACCCAGTACAAGAAATTTGGCTTGTTTATTACACTGTGTAGACTTTTTTATTGGCAATGACGGAGGTCCAAGGCATATTGCCCATTCAGTCGGCACCTCAACGTTTTCTATTTTCTCACCGCTAATGCCAAAACGAAATTGGATACCCGATTATCCTAATCCGGATCACCAAGCGATCGATATTACTGATGTGCCGAGCGTGAATGAAGCGGAAAAAGATCGATTTAAACAAAACCTGCAAGACTATTATCTAAAAATCACTCCAGAGATGGTTATTGAGCGTTTAGATCAGATGCTGGACAATAGAGAAAAATTCAATGGACTTAAATCATGAGCAAAAACACAGTAGGTGTTGTTGAAGTCAAATTACCTGTGTCAGAGTTTGTTGACCGTTATTTGATCAGTGTTTTAAAACTGAATAAATTTGCCCAAGCAGGTAAATCTAATACTCAGGAATTACAATCATGGATTGACGGGCATTATGACGATTATGAGCAAATCATCAGCTCTTCAAATAAAGTAAGGCAAGCCAGTCTGGAGCTTGCGCAAGTACATAGCGAATTGTGGGATTTAGAGGATTTAGTACGTTCACCAGAAGCTGAGCAATTGGATTACTTTGCTAAAATCGCCAAACAAATTTTCGCTCTGAATACACAAAGACATAAACTTAAACATGCAATTGACACCGAGTTGCCATCATTGGCATTTGGCCCGCGCCTTTATGACAAAGGCATTGAATAATTATTTGAAAATGTGAATTATTTCCACTGACAGGTAGAATTCACATTGTTAGAATGCCGCTAACTTTAAAACTAAGGGAGATTAGTAATGTACAAGAAAAGTTTATTAATTGGATTGGTATTACTGATTATGGCTGGTTGTGCTGAAATTCCTGTTAAGACAGGTGGGGCATCGTCAGTAGCAACTGGTTCAGCTGCAGGTTCTTCAGCAGAGAATGCGAATTCAGATTTGCAACGTTGTGACCGTCCACTTGGCACTTTGGGGATTATCGAACGCCATGATGATTGGTATTGGTGGATGAATCGTAAATATGGTGTGCAAAGTACTGAACCGATTCTCAGGTTAATTGCCCAGCAGAGTAATTGTTTCGTAGTAGTGGAGCGTAGTCGCACTGGTCTTGATGCAGCGATGACAGAGCGTGATCTATATGAATCTGGAGAGTTACGCGAGAACAATGATTTCAGCAAAGGTCAAATTGCAGCGGCTGATTATGCTCTTAAACCGACAATGATTTTCAGAGATAACAATACTGGTGGCGTAGGTGGCGCTATTGGTGGTTTATTTGGCTCTGTTGGCGCAGCAGTTGGTGGCGCGTTGAATTATAAGCAAGCCCAGGCATTGTTAACTCTAGTCGATAATCGTTCAACTGTTCAAGTTGCAGCGGCAGAAGGTAGTGCCAAGGGTTTTGACTTGGCAGGTTTTGGTGCTAGAGCCGGCTCAAAAACATTGGCAGGTTTGAGTGCTTATACCAAAACCCCTGAAGGCAAGGTTGTTGTAGGAGCTTTATTTGATGCTTATAACAATATGGTTATCGGTTTACGTAATTATAATCCGCAAGAAAGTGCAACGGGCCAAGGTCATGGTTCAGGTGGTGCGTTACAAGTGAATTAGCCTTATAATTAATCGACCCAATCAAACGGAGTGGTTAGTCATCACTCCGTTTTTTATTAACATTCGCGTAAGCGACAGAAATCCCCGCCTCTAGCTGCGGGAATCTATTAACTGCTTAGTGGCCTTTTATGAACTATGTATCGGATAAATCCAGCCTTGGTACGACTAACCAAGTAGCTCAAACAAGAAAAATTGTTCCGCTTGAGTCCATGCGTGGCTTGGCTGCGTTCATTGTGTTTTTGTTTCATTTTATTCTTGGGTTTATGCCTCAACGCCATGGTCAGGAGCCTGCTGTGGCGATTCCGGGGGGGAATTTACTTGAAACGCCATTTTTCTTTTTAATTAATGGCCATGCAGCCGTCACTTTCTTTTTTGTACTATCCGGTTTTGTCCTGTCTTATAGCTACTTTTCCAAGAATACAAATGATGGATTGTTAAGATCAATCATTAAACGCTGGCCACGTCTTTTTCCGATGGCATTGATTTCCACTTTATTTTCCTGGCTGATGATCCACTATGGACTTTACACCTATGCTGAAACAGCAAGTATTACTAAGTCAGGCTGGATGAGCGCATTCGCCAGTTCTTCCGGCAACTTTCTTAATGCAACATTCTCGGATGCATTCATGCAGGGATTTTTCTTTGCTTTCTTCAAGGGTGAGTTTAACCTCAATACCAGCTTGTGGACTATGCATTACGAATTTATTGGTAGTCTACTGGTGTTTGGCATGATTCCTGTCCTCAATGGAATTCAGGCTAAAAAGGCTACAATTTTATTCATTATATTAATGTTGGCAGCGTTTTATACGAATGCTTATATGTGTGCTTTTGTGATGGGTTGTTTTTTGAGTTATTACCGTTGTCAGGTCAGAGGTTCACAAAGTTTATTGCCAACCAATAAAATAATACTCATAGTCAGCATAGTGCTAGTTTGCCTTGCTTTCGGTTACATGGAGCCCGCTCGTGGATTTTACAGTTTTCTAAATGATTTTAATTGGCTTAATAATCATCCGATGAGACTCATCATTCACTCTCTGGCATCGGTTATTCTAATTCAGGTAATACTGAACTATGATTCAGTCTATAAATTATTTGATGGTCGCTTGGGGCGATTTTTAGGGCGTTGTTCTTTTTCTCTTTATGTCATCCATGTGCCTTTAATGTTTTCCTTTTCGACATATATATTTCTTAATCTGTTTGAGTCTATTGGTTATCGTGGCGCTGTTTTAGTGACTTTTTTAGCTTCCGTACCCATGTTATTTTTAGTTTCCTGGCTAATGACTTTAATTGATGAGTTTTGGTGCAGGAATGTGAATAAAACAGTTAAAAAACTGATTTGAAGTTAGTCTTTATTTTTGTAGTCTATTCCCAGTAGTTTTCTTAGTCTGTTTTTGATACTTCGCCTGAATTGTTGTAATTCAATGACGTGATTTATTAATCGGTATTCAAGTTTTTTATTGATATCAATGCCCAATAAATCATAAATGGCCTGTGGATTTTCGCTTCTGCGAGCCAAGGTAATATTGTTATGGGCAACACCTAAATTAAAGAAAAGGTTTTTTCTTGGTTTGCAATCGATAGCAAAAACATTATTTTCAGATTGTAAAAAGTTTTTGGTATGCGGGTCATCATGCAAATAGCCATTGTTATGCAACAGTTGCATAAACTTAAGCACCTCTGAATAGTGCTTTACCGAGATAGGTTCACCCGGTTTAAACTGATAAATGATTTTTGAATCAACAACCATGCCGATTTTACGCTTCTCAAGCGCAGCAACAGGTGTGACAGTTGGTATTCCTAGTTGTTTAAGCAAAAGCTGTGATTTCAGGTCTTTTGTGACTTCACTATCACGATAAAGCGTTGTAAAACGAATCCAATGGCTGTGATTTTTATTGTTCGGTTGTTTAACGACATAATACTCATTATTTAGTTTCTTTTTCTCTACTACGCTACGGTGGTGTTGTCGTAGTACTTCAACAGGCCTCTCGTGTTGTAATTCAGTAATTTCTTCAACTGAAACAGTTGAATCAATGGGTGTATAAATAAGCCAGCCAGAGAGATTTTGTAACTTAAGTCTCATGGAGGGATATTCTAATGATAGATTTCCCCGGGTAAACCCGGATTTATATCGTAACAGCCCTACAGGCTGATCCGATGAACATCGCTCCTTATAAAGTAGCGATGTTTAATCTATATACACTCATTCATCCACGGGCAAGCCCGGCATTGAGTTATAGTGTTATAGAGCCGGGACAAGCCCGTGATATTCTGTCGCTTACGCGAACGCTAATAAAAACTAGCGACTGAGTGTTAATATTCGCAGATAGCGTAGAAATTGGATCACAGGTTTTAAAATTAAATGACAGAAATTCTTGATGTGGTAGATGAAAATGATGTGGTTGTTGATCAACAACCCCGTCATATTGTTCATCAAAAAAACTTATTGCACCGCGCTGTGCATGCTTTGGTCTTTGATGAAGATGACCGTATGTATTTACAAAAGCGCTCAATGTCAAAAGATAGTAACCCGGGACTTTGGGATACTTCTGTCGGCGGCCATTTAGACAGTGGGGAAACATATGATCAGGCGCTCATACGTGAAACCGAGGAAGAATTAGGTATTGTTTTAGCGCTGGTGCCAGAACGTTTGTTCAAATTATCTGCCTGTGAACAAACCGGTTATGAATTTATCTGGATTTATAAAATCAACTATTCTGGAGAGATTAAACCTTGTCCCATTGAAATTACAGAAGGCCGTTGGGTCGATTATCAGGAGTTAATTTACTGGACACGGCAAATGCCTGCTGTTTTTACATCAAGCTTATTGTTAATCCTTGATCAGCTAGAAGAACTGTCGACATGAGTTCTTCAAGAGCACCTTTAATTGGATTGAGTGTCTATGATGATAAGGACAAGTATCATTACTTCCCAAATGATTATATCAATGCTGTAAGAAAAGGCGGTGGAGTACCCATATTACTACCACCTGAGGAAACAAACAATGCACGAATAATCGAGGCTCTAGATGGAATAATTCTTACTGGAGGAGGTGACGTTAATCCTGAGAGATATAACGGGTCTGATCACTCCACGATTTATTGGATCAACGATCAGCAGGATAAAACAGAACTGGAATTAGCTGAACTAGGATTGAAGTTAGAAACACCGGTTCTGGCAACATGCCGGGGCATGCAAATCATTAATGTTTTGTTCGGCGGGACCCTGCATGCCCACGTCCCTGATTTTTATGGCGAAAATACCCTACACCGTCATGCTGAAGATAAAGCAATAGATCACCAAATAGAACTGACGAAAGACTCAAGACTAGCGCAATTACTAGGCGTAAATTCCTTTGCTGCAAAATCCTGGCATCATCAGGCAGTTGATAAAGTAGCAGAAAATTTTAACGCTGTTGGTTATGCAGAAGATGGAGTGATTGAGGCAATTGAATCTGATGAATATCCAAATTTAATCGCAGTTCAATGGCATCCGGAAATCAGTGCAAAAGATAATCCCTTACAGCAGAAATTGTTTAATGAATGGTTAAGCTTGTGTGGCGGAAACCGTTGAAATGACAATTAAACCTTTAGGCCAACCATCATTTGTTTCTTCTAGGGATGATCCATTTTTACTTAACGTTCTATCCAAGTTTATAAGGCTTATACCAAAGGGTAAGGGGGCCTTGCCCAGGTTATTCGGAAGATTGTTTTTTGGATATTTTAACCAATCCAGTCTGATTACACGCCATGGTGCTAAATTAAAAATAACACCAGCTGCGCTGGATTTCTATACTACTATGTTGGCACAGGATCGAAGTTTTGATTACTGGGTTTTTGATACATGTAGATCCTTTGTTGATAGCGGCTGTGTTTTTTACGATATAGGTGCAAATGTGGGCTATATGTCCGTAGAAATGGCACAATGTGCCGACTCGAATGTAAAGATTTATTCCTTTGAGGCTCAACACGACTTGGCACAAAACATTGTCCAAAGTGCAAAATTAAACAATTTCTCGAATATCAATGTCTTTGCTTGTGCCCTGGCTGAGGAAAATGGCGAAGTTGAGTTTATTAGGGAGAAACATTCAATTCATGGGCATTTAAATAAATCTGACAGCCCAAATCTTGAGGCAGTGAAAGTTGAGGCTTACACCGTCGATTATTTAGTTGCAAAATCTATTATTAAACCGCCTGATGTGATTAAAATCGACGTCGAGGGAGCAGAGCATAAAGTTTTGTTGGGGATGTGTGAAACGATTACTAAATATAAGCCAGTGATTGTTTTCGAAATATCTAAAGACACTTACGACTTTGATACCACGCCTAAACAGATTGTCGATTACTTATCCGGGTTAGTTAATTACAAATTTTATTGGGCAAATGGCAGTTACCGGGAGGATATTGAAGTGACGGAGTCGGATCTAAAAAAATTCTATTCTGCTAATAATAATATTGTTGCTTATATTAACTAAGCTGCATGTTGTGAATAAATTTGTCTTAGTTCCTCGCTAATAATTTTAATGCCGGTTTCAACAGTTTGTGGGTTGCCGGCATAACTTAATCTGATGCATTCATGTTTATGTTGCCATTGATCAGTTTCCAGACCTGGGAAAAAGTGTTCTCCGGCAATAACAAAAACACCTTTTGCTTTTAATCGGCGATAAAGTTCCAAAGAAGAAATGGGTAAATTCTGGAACCACAACCACAAAAATAAAGCCCCTTCAGGTTTGTGAATTAAAACTGGGGTATCAAGTAAATATTCTTTAACCCAGTTAACCGCTTGCTCCATTCTCTTCTTATAGTAAGGCTTTATCGTATTTTCACTTAAATCAAGAATTTTTCTGGATTTGACTAACGAGTTAACTAAAACGGGACCAGTGCTACCAATAGCAAGATGGTGAATTGCATTAAGGTGCGAAATCATCTCGATTACCGGTTCATCTGCAATAACAATACCCGTTCTAACACCCGGAAGTCCGAGTTTTGATAGACTTAAGCAAAGGATGATATGCCGATCCCAAAAGACTTTGGCATCGGTAAAAATAATCCCGGGGAAAGGAATACCGTAGGCACCGTCAATGATTAATGGAATGTCAGATTTCTGTGCCAGTGCTGAGAGTTTTTGAATCTCAGTATCAGTAATCACGTTGCCTGTCGGGTTAGTCGGTCTCGATACACAAATAGCACCGATGTCATCCAAAGCCGGCATCGCATCAAAGTCAACTTTGTATTTAAAAAAGTCATCCGCTAAAAGATCAATTTCCGGCCTAAGGGATTTAAATAAAGGGCGCTGATCTGCAATATCGGTATAGCCGATATACTCCGGCGCAAGAGGTAATAGGATTTTTTTAAAACTGGCATCCGGATATTTGCCTGCAAATGCATTAAACAACGCAAAAAAGCTGGACTGACTTCCATTAGTCAGGGCAATATTTTTGGCTGTGACTGGCCAGCCAAATTCAAGTTCTAGTAACTGCGCTAAGTTTTTAAGAAACTCGCTCTCGCCTTGCGGAACATCATACTGACCTATCATTCGCTCAAATTCATCACCATTTCCCAGTAATTTGATCATTTCATCGCGAAAATGTTGCTGCATTTGCGGTATTTGAGCTGGATTGCCGCCGCCTAGCATGTAAGTTGGTTGATCGCTTTGGTAAGCACAACCAAAATCTTCCATTAGATCGACAATGCCGGTTTTACGTGTAAAAGACTTGCCGAAATTCGAAAATTGCATTGATTTTAAAATCTAGCTTAATTAATTTTTGAGTCAGTATCAGGAACTTTCACGGCGAGGTTAGCAGAACTTAAATCCAGAAAGTCGGTAAGAATATGAGCTGCTTCATTAAGGAGGATATCTTCTTCAATGGTGAAATCCAGTTCTGAATCTTCCTCTAAAGAAGAAAGATAAGTTTCTTTATCAATTTCTTCTTGACCAATTTTATTACGGTATAGGTTATATCGAGCTAAACGCTGGTCATCAATGATATCGGAGCGCTGACGCCGTTTTTGCTCCATTAGTGGAATAGTTTTTTGTTTGTCGATTTCAAAGTCAGACCGACCTTGAGTAATCAGATAGTGGAAACCCGGGTCCTGTTCGATTCTGGTTTCATGATTAACTTTTAATTGTTCAATAATGTCGCTAGTAATACCAGCTTCATAGGGTAAATATTTGGCGGGTTTAACTTCGGCCCAAGGAATGGCGTTTTCTAAAGCACGTTCACCATGATCATCAATATCAAATGCAGTTGGATAGACAATATCAGGCACTACTCCCCGGTGTTGTGTACTATGTCCATTAACCCGAAAAAACTGTGCTATGGTCATTTTTAATTGGCCTAAAGGTTCGCTTTTGATCCATTGGAATTGATTTAAGTCGATTAAGTTTTGTACAGTGCCTTTGCCAAAAGTTGGTTCACCAATCACAATGCCACGACCATAATCCTGAATTGCGCCTGTTAAAATTTCAGATGCTGAAGCACTGTTACGATCGACTAATACTGCCAGTGGCCCATCATAAAATAAATTTGGGTCTGGATCACGATTCAAGTTTAATTTGCCGCCAGTTTGCAGAACCTGCACGATTGGCCCAGACTTAATAAACAAGCCCGTTAATTCATTTGCTTCAGTAAGCGAACCACCACCGTTATTTCTCAAATCCAAAATAATGGCATCAACCTGATCTTCTTTAAGTCCAATTAATAATTTTTTAACATCACGCGTGGTGCTGCGGAAATCTTTTTCGCCGCGTTGGCGGGCATCAAAATCGCTGTAAAAAGTCGGTAGCGTAATCACACCAATTTTATAGCTGCCATTGCTGTTGTTGATCTCAATCACTTCCTTTTGTGCAGCTTGCTCTTCCAGCTTAATTTTATCTCTGACGATTGCAATATTTTTGGAATCACCTTCAGCCGCACCTTTGGGCAGAATTTTTAATCGAACCGTTGTCCCTTTGGGGCCACGAATTAGATCAACCACATCATCTAAACGCCAGCCAATAACCTCTACAATCGGACCTTCTTCATCCTGGCCCACACCAATAATTCGATCGCCACTTTTTAGTTGTTCACTTGTGGCTGCCGGTCCACCGGTAACAACACGTCTGACTTTTGTATATTCATTTTCCGGTTCCAATACAGCACCAATGCCCTCAAGCGATAAACTCATGCGAATCTTAAAGTTTTCAGAGGTTCGTGGTGAAAAATAACTAGTATGCGGTTCTACCGAAGCCGTATAGGCATTGATGAATAACTGATAAACGTCATTAGTGTTAAGTTGATTGGTTCGGCGTTTTAAATTTTGATAGTTGTTGCGCAAGGTTTCGCGAATTTCTTCATCAGTGTCTTTATTATTTAGTTTTAAACTTAAATAATCGTTTTTTACACGCTTACGCCAAGTCTCATCCAGTAATTCCTGTGTTTTAGACCAGGGCTCGTCTGAACGATCAAATTGATAGTCTTCATCAACGCCAAAATCGAAACCCTCATCAAGCAGAGTAAGGGCATAATCAACTTGTTTGTTAACTTGCTGATGATAACGATTAAAGATAGCGAATGCCGGGTCCAAATCATTTTCTTCTAATGCATCATCAAGTTTGGTTTTGTATTTATTATACTTTTCAATATCGCCTGCCAGAAAGTAACTTCTATTTGGATCAAGATCATTAAGATAGGTATCCAAAATGGTGGCCGATAACTCGTCATCCAGATCAATCTGCTTAAAATTATGGCGGGTAATGGTGTCAGTGATAATGCGAGTGATTTTGTCGAATTTCTTAGCAGCTTCTTTGTCTTCTATAGCAATTTTTGCCGGCGAAATCAGGCTGTAACAGGCAATAAAAATACCAATAGTAAGCGTAATGATTCTGAGCATTGTTTTTAGAAAACGATAACCGTGGTGAATAACAGTGATTTTAACCTAATGAAAGTATAAATTCAGGTAAATCTATGTGACAAAATTCACTAAAACAGGTTCAAAACTAAACCCTTATCAGCTGAAATTCTTTGAATTTAGTGTTTCATTGACGTTTTTTACCTTAATTATTCTATCCCCATGCCATGTAATCCCGGCAAGTATGTAAAAAGGTCAAAGTTGTTATAAGCAGAAAATCAGTGTTTGAATTTAACGTTTTATGTTTATTTTTTAGTTTGAATCCTTAGTTTTTGTCATCTGTGTACTACTCATAGCTTGATATATTTATACATGAAAGGCATCATTGTCGACCGAAGTCTAGGTTTCTGGTTTAGTTGTATAGAAGCTTAGTCACAATTTTTAGTTTAAATATTAAATCAGGAGGAAGAATAGTTTGAAAATATATCCTTTATTAACAACCATCCTTTTAGGTGTCACACTTGCGTCAACAGCTCATGCCGAAACCTTGAAGTGGGCCCGGGCAGGCGATTCCTTAACTCTAGACCCCCATGCTCAGAATGAAGGACCGACTCATACACTAGCACATCAGATTTATGAGCCTTTGCTGCACCGAGATATGGCAGGTCAGATTACCCCTGCACTAGCTACATCATGGGAGCCACTAGCGGATAATCCTAATGTGTGGCGCTTTAATTTGCGTCAAGGGGTTAAATTTCATGGTGGCGAGGATTTAACGGCTGATGATGTCGTTTACAGTTTTAATCGGGCGAAAATGGAAACCTCGGATATGAAGGGGTTGCTGACGACCGTCAAGGAAGTTCGCAAAGTTGATGATCATACGGTGGATATTGAAACCGATGGTCCGAATCCTTTGTTGGTCAATAATCTGACTAACCTTTTCATTATGGATGAAGGCTGGACAAGCAGCAATGACAGCGATAAACCGCAGGATTTTGCTAATGGTGAAGCGACTTTTGCTTCGGCGAATGCTAACGGTACTGGCGCATACATGCTGGATTCACGCAAACCGGACGAAAAAACTGTTCTTAAGGCCAATCCTGATTATTGGGGTATAGGAGAATATCCATTAGAGGTTACTGAAATCGTTTATACACCGATTCAATCCGCTGCAACACGTGTCGCTGCTTTGTTATCAGGTGAAGTTGATTTTGTTCAAGATATTCCGGTGCAAGATTTAGGCCGCGTTTCTGACCAGGATGGTTTGAAAGTAATCACGGCTCCTCAAAATCGGGTTATTTTCTTCGGTATGGAACAAGGTAAAGAAGATTTGGCAACAGACTCGGTGGAAGGCAAGAATCCTTTTGCTGATAGCAAAGTACGCGAAGCCATGAACATGGCGATAAATCGTGATGCTATAAAACAAGTAGTTATGCGTGATCAATCATCACCCACTGGAGTGATTATGCCTCCGTTTGTTAATGGTTGGACCGAATCTCTGGATGCAGCACCGAATAACGATTTGGAAGCAGCTAAACAGTTAATGGCTGATGCCGGTTATGCAGATGGTTTTTCAATTACGCTGAATTGCCCCAATGATCGATACATAAACGATGAAGCTATTTGCCAGTCTGTTGTCAGCATGCTCGGCAAAATTGGTATTCAAGTTAATTTAGATGCCAAACCTAAGGCCCAGCACTTTCCGTTGATTCAAAATAAGGAGACAGAGTTTTATATGCTTGGTTGGGGCGTACCAACATTTGATTCACACTATATCTTTAACTACTTACTGCATACCTCAGAAGGTGATCGCGGTAGCTGGAATAATACCGGCTACAGTAATACGGATGTAGATCAGATGATACAAGGACTGGAGTCTGAGGTAGACCTTGATAAACGCAATGCAACCATAGCCGATATCTGGAATCAGGTGCAAAGTGATACGGTTTACCTGCCTGTTCACAATCAGGTATTGAACTGGAGCATGAATGATAATATCGACTTTAATGTTCAGCCCGAAGATCAACCTCATTTTAAATACCTGACATTCAAATAACGATAATGCAAAGGGTGGCAAGTAGTGCCACCCTTTTAGTTTCTGGGGTCTAATTCATGATCGCGATGATTCTGCGCCGAATCGGTCAATCGGTTTTGGTTTTACTGATTGTGGCGCTGGTGGCTTTTTCAATGTTCCGATTCGTCGGTGATCCGATTTCAATTATGGTCGGTCAGGAGGCTACTACCGCTGATAGGGAGGCTTTGCGTGAACGACTGGGCTTAAATGATACACTGATTGTGCAGTATGGCCGTTTTATTGGCCGCGCATTGCAAGGTGATTTTGGCGTCAGTTATCGTACAGGTGAATCGGTTAGCGCAATGATCGTGGATCGTGCACCAGCAACCATCGAATTGGCGTTATTTTCCGGTTTGCTGGCGACGATATTCGGCATTATCTTTGGGGTGATGACCGCCATTAAACGTCGCGGATTTCTCACTCAGGCCATTATGACCACTTCGCTAATCGGGGTCTCTCTGCCGACTTTTTTAATCGGCATCTTGTTAATCTGGTTGTTTGCGGTTGAACTGGGTTGGCTGCCGTCATTTGGCAGGAATGGGGTAGTCGAGATAGGCGGGTGGACCACCAGTTTTCTAAGCCTGCAAGGGCTGAAATCCCTGATCTTACCGGCGATCACGCTCGGATTGTATCAAATGACTTTGATTATGCGCCTGGTGAGAGCCGAAATGCTGGAGGTGTTAGGGCAGGATTATATCCGTTTTGCCCGTGCCCGTGGATTGCCGCGGCGTAGTATTTATTACGATCATGCGCTTAAAAATACTCTAGTGCCAGTCATTACGATTATAGGCTTGCAATTTGGTTCCATTATCGCTTTTTCAATCATTACCGAATCAGTATTCCAGTGGCCGGGACTCGGTTTGATGTTTATTAATGCCATTTATTATGTCGACATTCCGGTTATGTCGGCTTACCTAGTTTTGGTCAGTGTGGTGTTTGTGGTGATCAATCTGATTGTCGACATCACTTATTTGTTTATTGATCCAAGAATTAGAGATGCGAATACGGGAGCAAGTGCATGATTAAAGCATGGCTGGATTCTGATTTTGCTTATTCGCTGCTGCGTACGCCTACAGCTTTTGTCTCGAGTATTGTCTGCATAATTCTGGCTATTTGTGCTCTAGGGGCACCCTGGATTGCGCCTACTAATCCGTTTGACATGGCTTCATTGGATTTAATGAATGGCTTTACCCCGCCTGCACAGGAAAATGAATTTACCGGTGATTGGTTTCTGCTGGGTAGTGATGATCAGGGGCGTGATTTATTGTCTGCCATTCTTTATGGCTTAAGAATTTCAATGTTCGTTGGTATTACTTCAGTATTTTTAGCCATGTTAATCGGGATTACCTTAGGTTTATTGGCAGGATATGTGGGGGGTTGGATCGATGCAGTGATTATGCGGATTGCTGATATTCAAATGACATTTCCGTCTATTCTGGTGGCAATGTTGATTTCTGGCATTGCCCGTAGTGTTCTTCCTCCTGATGCCAGGGCAGATACAGCGATCATAGTACTGATTCTGTCAATTGGTTTGTCAGAGTGGGTTTCCTTTGCCCGTACAGTACGTGGCACTGCAATGGTGGAAAAACAAAAAGAATACGTGACTGCCAGTCGCATGATAGGTTTATCTCATCTTAGTATTATGGTTAAGCACATATTACCCAATGTGGTTAATCCAATTTTAGTAATTGCGACAATCACGCTGGCCCTGGCCATCATTGCCGAAGCTACCTTGTCTTTTTTGGGTGTAGGTGCGCCACCGACAGAACCGTCTTTGGGCACCCTGATTCGTATTGGCCAGGATTTTCTATTTTCCGGTCAATGGTGGATTATTTTTTTTCCTGCCTTCACTCTACTCGCCCTGGCGCTTTCAGCTAATTTGCTGGGCGACTGGCTGCGTGACTTTTTTAATCCGAGGCTAAAGTGAGTTTACTTGAAGTAGAAAATTTATCTGTAGAGTTTGCTTCAAGGCGTGGTGTTGTCAGAGTATTGGACAATGTTTCGCTGAGTTTGCAAGCCGGTGAGTTCCTCGGCATGGTAGGCGAGTCTGGTGCAGGAAAATCCATGACCGGCAACGCAGTGCTGGGATTAATTGATCCGCCCGGTGAAATTGTTTCTGGGGATATTCGGCTAGCGGGCGAATCAATCATTAATAAACCTGAAGCCATACGGGGCTCACGTGTCAGCATGATTTTCCAGGATCCATTGAGCAGCTTGAATCCTTTGAAAACCATTGGCTCGCAGTTGGTCGAAACCATCGAACTACATACCAGACGTCGTGGCGTCCAGTCATATCAACGGGCGGTAGAGCTGATGCAGCAAATTGGTGTCGATGCTGAGAGGCTTTCCGCTTATCCACACCAGTTCTCAGGCGGGATGCGTCAGCGGGTGGTGATTGCTCTGGCACTGGCCAGTGAACCTGAGATTATTCTTGCCGATGAGCCTACGACCGCGCTGGATGTATCCGTGCAAGCGCAAGTTCTTGATTTATTAAGGGAACTTTGTAAAGCAGAACGCACTGCTGTGATATTGATCACTCATGATATGGGTGTGATCGGACGTTGGACTGATCGTGTTTGTGTCATGTACAAGGGGCAGCTGATTGAAACTGGCAGCACCGAACAAATTATTTGCGCACCAGAGCACCCTTATACAAAAAGCCTGATTGCGGCAACACCGACGATGCAGGCTAATGTATCAACTCGGTTATTTCAGGTTTCTGAGAGCTTATCCGGGTCGGCAAGCGATATAAATGGGGTTGATGGTACTAGTACACAGGAAATTAGTGCAAATGGTGATCAGCAGGGCTTGTCAGCAGTTAATTTTGTTGAAATTAATTCGGTTTCTCGAAGATTCGGTAAGCGCCACCTGTTTGGTAAATCCACGATAGTGCAAGCATTAGATGACGTCAGTTTAACTATAAAAGAAGGTCAGACCTATGCCTTGGTCGGCGAAAGTGGCTCAGGAAAATCGACATTGGCGAGGATTGTTGTTGGAGTGGATGACGCCAGTTCGGGTGTGGTAAAAATTGCCGGGCATGGCATATCAACGAGCATGCCCCAGGTGGAACGGCGGGATATTCAAATGATATTTCAATCGCCTTATGCGAGCCTTAACCCACGTTGGAAGGTGCGCGACCTGGTTGCCGAACCTCTCAAAGCCTTTGGCATCACTCAATCCAACCACGCTACTGTTGAGCGGGTAGTCCAGCTTCTTGAGCAGGTGGGTCTGCATGCCGATGATGTTTATAAGTTTCCGCATGAATTCAGTGGCGGTCAGCGTCAGCGTATTTCGATTGCACGAGCCTTATCCTCCAACCCCAAATTTATCGTCTGTGATGAGCCCACCTCGGCTCTGGATGTATCAGTTCAGGCTCAGGTTCTCAACTTGCTTAAAGATTTACAGACTGAACTGGGTCTTACCTATTTATTCATTACCCACGATCTCCCAGTAGTCAGGATCATGGCTCATCAGATTGGTGTGTTAAAACAGGGTAAGCTAGTGGAAGAGCAAAATGCGGACGAGTTATTTGCCAATCCACAACACGAATATACTAAAGGACTGCTAGAGGCTGCTCCAGTGTTGGATAAAGGCGCCTGGAGCGGTCAAAGCTAATAGCAACAAGAAAACCAGATGACATGTCCGAGCAGCCTTAGCTAAGCGACTATTTTAGTATTTCTGCACAAGACTCCGAGCGCGCCTTAATTTTTTCAATTTGTCCTTGAGCCAATAACGAAACACCGCCAGTGGCAATGGCAGCCCCAACGGTTGCACCAATCTCTGCCACGCCTTCAGCATTAATTCCAACTTTGGGTTTTTCAATAGTACCTTCAATTTTGATGGCACGGGCTAATTCACCAAGTCCAAGTCCCAAGCCTTCTTTGGGATTGGTGTTAACTTCAATATCCAAGCTTTGGTCTTTAAAGTTAACCTGGGCTTTGCCTGTAATAGTAAACGCCTGCGCATCGGCAATGTAACCGTTAGGTGCTTTCATTAGACCATCTGTGATATCAACTTTGATCGCACTGCAGTTAATTTTTGTTGTGTCTTTATCTTTTTCGAGTGGATTTAATTTAGCAGTGGCTTCTTTAACCAAATCACCGGAAACGAATTTGATTAAATCGTTTTTGATGGTGAGATTTTTTATATCCACAAAACCATTACCGTTTGCAGAGCCAAGAATGGCTGCGACAGATTCTCCCGAGCCAGAAACATTTAAGCTGGCGTTCGCGGTACCTTCGTCTTCCAACAGGGTTGAATCTTTAAATGTACCAGCCTGCTTGAATGAAAAACCATTTATAGTGGTTTGCAAAGATAGATTGGCAGGTGTGGAGCTTGCATCGATGTTTGCTTCAAATGAAGTATCACCTCCATTGAGATTGGAATTGAAGGGGCCAAGCTTAAGTTTTCCCTGATCAGTGATCAGTTTGATATTCGTATCTTTTAAGCTGATAAAATCACTATCGAAATCTTTAATATTCAAAGCCAAATCAAGATCGTTTTTGCGGATTAAATCAAAAGGTAAGGGTGTATCAGGAATGATTGCACCGGATTTCTCCGCGGTCGATTGTTCAGATGATTGCGATGGTGGGCCAAGTACATCATTTAAATTAAGCTTTGTAATGTCAATATTACCGACTAGCCTGGGTCTTTTCGATTCAGCTAAAATACCTTGAAGTTCAATCTGACCACTAAGCTGATTTTTCTGCATTGTCAGATCGAATTTGTCCAGCTTGATACCTTCACCTTGTCTATTAAGGCTTGCGGTAAGCTGAGCAGGGGTTTTTGCTGCGCTTTCTACATCCAGTTTAGACAATAACTCACCAATTGCAGGTGAGTTTAAGTTTGCATCAACTTTGATTTGATCCAGTTCACTAATTGAGCCTATGTCACCCTTTATCTTGCCAGTTAAAACGGCATCTTTTAACTCAGCAACGATTTGATTGATTCGGATTTTTGCTAATTTACCAGTGATTTTGGTCGATACGTCTATAGGGCCAAGTTGAGGTAGTTCGGTTTTAGCCAGTTCATTTAGCGAAGATAATGAATCAAGGTTTCCTTTAACACCTAGATCCAGTTCGCCGCCATTTTTGATGATTGAGTTGATTGAGCCATCAGTATCCAGTTTTAAACCTTGATGGTCATAAGCCAATTTAATGTTATTGGCTGATAAATCCATTGCTCCATTGCTGACTAAATCGCTGGTTAGTTTAATATTTCCAATGGCTGGTATTTCAGCGTCAGTGAATAGTTTGGCAATATTGAGATTTGGTAAGTCAATGTCTGCTCTTAAATTAATTTGATCAACCTTGATCAAATTACCAATATCACCACTGATTTGGGCTTTGCCATAATCACCGTCATAGCTAAGGTTGCTGGAATTAAGTGCTAATTTGTCACTATCAGAGGCAACTTTGCCATTAAATTTGAGCGGGCCTAAATCTGGCAAGGGCTCAGATGTAAAACTGGATAGTGATTTGATTGATTTTAGTGTTGCATTTAGATCAAGATCTGCACCTTGAAGTTTGCTTAAATCTGCAATGACACCTTTAACCGCAACTTCAAGGCCCCCTTTCATCGTCAAATCAATATCCCGCAAAGAAAATTGGCCGGCTTTCGATAGCAAGTTGCCAGTTGCTTTAATATCTTTCCAGTCAGCAGGCAAAGTTTGATTAGTAAACTTGCTGACGACTCCAAGAGTAGGCATGGATAAATCCAGCATGGTATTTAAGCTCAGCTCATCGGCTTCGGCATCAACACTACCTTTAACAGACAATACAATGTCATCCAGATTGGCCTTAAGATCCAGTGGTAATTTGCTCTGATTTCTTAATTCGAGAAAAGTGCCCGTGTTGCCAGACAAGGATAGCGGCAAGCTATTCAGTGATCCTTTGGCATCGAATTTTTGAGCTATGCCATCTTCAGTTTCAACCACATCCATTTCATCAATCACTAACTCGTACTGGCTTGCTGCCTGCTGATCATCGAAGGTCAATTTAAAGTCTTTCATGTTCAAGTGTTTGAGAACAAATCTGGCTAGCGTTTGAAGAGAAGGATTCTCACTTTGTTGTTCAGCAGTGCTAGAGTCTTGACTGGCAAAAGCCCAATTCGCTTTTCCTTCTTTATCGCGGATTAAGTCAATATTCAAAGCTTGAGAAGCTAAATCGATATTGAGTTTTCCTTTGAGTAATTCAATAAAATCAATACTGGCGTTAAACTCACTAGTGCTTAGCATTTGTGTTTTTTCGGCCCAATCTGGATTTGCTAGCGTAAACTGCTTTAATTTAATAGAAGGGGTAAGGTTGCGCTCAGTGATTAATTCACCGATTTTGGCCTGACGATTAGTCGCTTTTTGAATCGCCTTTTCAGCCAGATTTTTGTATTGACTGTCGGGAATAATTAGTAAAACAGCAATAGCCAACAACAGGCAGAAAACAATAAATCCCAACGCTTTTAAGAGAAACTTCATAGCAGCAAAAATATGTATTTTATTTGTTAGCGGATTTTAGCCGCAAATGACTAAATTAAGAAAAAGAATTATTGCTGATAGGCCCAATCGAGAATCGCATTTTGAATAGCCCGGCCACGGCCATTACCAATACCCGGGTGTTGTTGAATCGTCGCAACTGTATATTGATTGCCAGATTGACTGTTTACATAACCAGCTATGGCACGAACACCGTTTAAAGTACCGGTTTTAATAAATATCTGACCTTGAGCCGGATGATTGCGAAAACGATTACGCATGGTGCCATCCACACCGGCGATAGCTAATGATTCCATGAATTCCTTGCCATCAGGATGTTTGGCCGCATCTGTGAGCACATCAGAAAGCAATTTAGTAGAAAGAACGGATTTACGTGACAGGCCCGAGCCATTATCAAAAAAACTGTCCTCTGTCTGAAATCCCTTTTTATTGAGCCAACTATTGATAACTTCTCTGGATTTATACAATGTCCCAGGTGCTCCGATTTTCTCTGCGCCTATAGTCAAAAACAATTGTCGGGTCATGACATTGTTGCTTTTTTTATTCATAATCGCAATTTGATTGATTAATGGCTCAGAAATCAAAGTATGAATCAATTTTGCTGATTCAGGTACTACTCCATGCTCAAAGCTGCCGGAAAATTTACCACCATGTTTTTGCCAAAGTCGCTTAAACGCGCCGAACAGTAATTTATCCGGTGTGGTGATGACTTTATAAATGCTACTGTTACCACAGCGCTTGGCATATTGTCCTGAAAAAGAAACGGTCATATTGCCCTGGTAAGGGACTAATTCAATTTTGGGGTTACGATAATGGCTACGACATTTGCCACCTCGCATGCGCATACGACTAAACAATTTATAACCTGGCAACGGCGGATTCATTTGAACATTGGGCCTGGATGAATATTTGCCGGTTAAGATATTAAATTCAACCGTGCCAAAGTTGATATTAACCGCATCGGGCAAGGCATTATAAGAAGACATGGAAAAATCATCATACAACGCCAATTTTTGTTCTAGATCAAAGTAACTATTATCGATAACAATACCGCCGGCAAACGTGTGAATACCTTGTTCACGTATGGCTAATATCGCCTGCTCAAGCGTTTCATTAATTAATAAAGGATCACCATAACCTTTGATATAAAACTTATCCTGTATTGTTCCGCCGATTATGGGTGAATCAATATAAAAATTAGTATTCCAGGCGTAATCCGGCCCGAGCAAATCCAGGCCCGCGTAAGTTGTAATCACCTTCATGGTGGAAGCAGGATTGATTTGCTGAGTGGACCGCCAGTCGAGTAGAGCATTTTTGTTGTCCGTTTGCTCAACATAAATGCTGATACTGCTATCGGGGAAATTATATTTTTGCAGTGCCCGTTTGATATTTTCTGGCAGGTCAGCTGCGAGAGTATAGTTAATAGAGCAGCTTGTCCCAATAATGAGTAGCCACACATTTTTGATTATTTTTTTTAAAAAATTGATTATCATTTTTGCTGTACGAACAAAACTATTTTACAACAATCAAAGTCGTTAATGTAGTTAGTTCAGCTTCATGAATACTGAGGATAACGTTTTGTTCTACCTAGTGCTGGCAACACTACAACACAAAATACTAGCGAGGGTATGAGGGCCATTTCTATCCAGTCCATACGATCTGCCAGCCATCCGCCAATCAACGGCAGAATAAAACCGATGCCGTAACCAACTAATGTAATGCCTGCGTTCAAGCGGGTTACAGCCTTGCCCGTGGCTATAGTAGCAGGCAAAGAGGCCAAAAGAATTAACTCAATAGTTGCAGCCAATCCAGCGATAAATGCCGCGATCCATGATGGCCAGCCTGTTAGAAACGTAAATCCGGCCAATCCTACTATCGACAGTAGAGCTGATATTGCAATAGGTGCTCGGGCTCCGATCCATTTAGGTCTAGCCAGGACCATAAATGAGGCAAGTAGTGGTGTGGCGTTAAAGAAAAAGAGTAGTCCGCTTAATGCATCTAATTCTTCTCGCGAGCGTAATATAGTTCCCACAAATGCATTGATTACGAAAAATGCAACGATTGAGCCTGCGAAAAGCAGACCATACTGCCAAACACGAGCATCATTCCAACTTGGTAGTGCTGTCTGTGGAGTAACATTGTTTTCAGATCCCTGCTCGAGTTCATCACCTATGGGCGGCAAACGCACAAACGCTGTCACAAATGCGATTAATACAATTGGAATGGCCCAGAGCCAAAGAGCAACTCGCCAATCACCGCCGGCTAATGGCATTACTAGTGGTAATGTTAGTCCGGCACCAGATAATTCCCCGACCATCATGCCGTTTAAAAATACTGCATTTCCAAGTGCGATATGGGTAGGTGTCCAGACTCGCGTAGCTGCTGGTAATGCTGTCTGAAAAACGGCAACCCCAAAACCCATAACGACAGAAGTAAGGAATAATAATGAAGTGGTTGGAACATGGCCACGCAATGTGGAAAAAATCACCATGACAAGAATACCACCAACTATTGTGGCCTTAAGACCGAAACGTGCAATGATTAATGCCGCTGGTATTGCACCAAAAGCAACAGCAAGCACAGGTAGCATGGTTAATGAACCGACACCCGCTTCGCCAAGTTCAAAAGAATCAGCGATATACGTCGCTAATGGCGGCGCGGCAAGAATCGTCACCCGTAAAGTCCAACCTACCAGCCATAACACAATAAGCATGCCTAACGGAAATGGATGGGTAGCTCGATCAGTGGAAACGTTGGTCATGCTTTTAAAGTAACCCTAATTAAGCCTGGCAGTTGATTTATTGTGATTCTCAATTTTTGGTCTCGGCCTGTCTGTCTAACAACCGATAATATAATTTAATTTAAAATAACGGAATCCAAGTTGTCAGCTATCATGTTGACTATAAGAAATAATTATTGGTTTAAAATCAGTACTGATCCGATAATTAAGAATACAGTATTGTCACAAAATGCTGGTAGGAGAATCGAATGACACAAAAGCAACTGGTTGAGCACTCTATAAACAATCCAGATAAATTCTGGGGTAGTGCGGCTGAGCATATTGTTTGGTCGAAACCATATGAAAAGATTTTAGATGATTCTAATCAGCCATTTTACCGTTGGTTTGTCGGTGGTGAGATTAATACCTGCTATAACGCATTGGATATTCATGTTAAAAACGGAAGAGGTGATCAACTCGCATTAATTTACGATAGCCCGGTTACAGGAACCAAAAAATCTTACACCTATAGCGAGTTGACAGACTACACTGCCAGATTTGCTGGCATACTGAGTCATCTTGGTGTCGAAAAAGGTGATCGTGTAATCATCTATATGCCCATGATCCCTGAGGCCGTTGTTGCTATGCTGGCTTGTGCGAGGATTGGGGCTGTACATTCAGTTGTTTTTGGCGGATTTGCAGGTGAAGAATTAGCTAAGCGGATTGATGACGCAAAACCCAAAGCTGTAGTTTCTGCCTCCTGTGGAATTGAGGTTAATAGGATTATTGAATATAAACCTTTGCTGGATGAGGCGATCAGGCTCTCTTCTCACAAACCTGAATCATGTGTGATTTATCAGCGCTCCCAATCACCTTGTGAATTAATTCAAGGTCGTGATCATGATTGGCAAACACTTTATGACCTGGCTGAGCCAGTTGCTCCTGTTTCGGTAAAGGCTACTGACCCACTTTATATTCTCTATACCTCCGGTACTACAGGCATGCCTAAGGGTGTAGTGAGGGATAATGGTGGTCATGCCGTAGCAATGAAATGGACCATGAAGAACGTATATAACGTCGAACCTGGTGAGGTGTTTTGGGCAGCATCAGACGTCGGCTGGATCGTCGGGCACTCATACATTGTCTATTCACCCTTGATCAGTGGCTGCACCACGATTGTCTATGAAGGTAAACCGATTGGTACACCTGATGCTGGTGCGTTCTGGCGTATTATTGATGAATATGATGTCAGTGTGATGTTTACTGCACCGACAGCCATCCGCGCAATTAAACGTGAAGATCCTAATGGCGAATTGATTAAACACTATCCCATGGAAAAGTTTCGGGCATTGTTTTTAGCCGGTGAGCGTTGTGATCCTGATACCCTGGAATGGTCGGGGGAACTTTTAAATGTGCCTGTCATTGATCACTGGTGGCAAACTGAAACAAGTTGGGCTATAGCAGCTAATTGCCTAGGTATTGAGCATTTGCCAATTAAATCTGGCTCACCTACTCAAGCAGTTCCTGGTTTTAAAGTCGAGGTGCTCGATGAGGAAGGTAACCCTAAACCTAATGGTGAGCTTGGTGCTATAGCAGTTAAATTGCCATTACCTCCAGGATGTTTGCCAACGCTTTGGCAAAATGATGAACGTTTTATCGAATCCTATCTGAGCCGCTATGAAGGTTACTATTTAACCGGTGATGCCGGTTATCTGGATGAAGATGACTATATCTGGGTAATGAGCCGGATTGATGATGTGATTAATGTGGCCGGACATCGATTATCGACCGGGCGCATGGAAGAATGTATCGCCGAGCACCCGGACGTGGCTGAATGTGCAGTATGCGGTGTGGATGATGAGTTGAAAGGGCAATTGCCGCTTGGTTTGGTCGTACTCAAATCTGGTGTTGACCGAGATCATCAAGAAATTGTTACAGAATTGGTACAACGGGTTCGTGAAAAAGTAGGTGCAGTCGCCGCTTTTAAACAAGCAGCCATAGTTTCCAAATTACCAAAAACCCGGTCAGGAAAGGTTTTGCGTGGAACCATTAGCAATATTGCAGATGGTGGTCAAATAAAAGTGCCTCCCACAATTGAAGACATGTCAGCACTTGATGTGGCGACGGATGCCTTGAAATCGCTCGGGTATCCCAAGAAATAAGAATGATATGAGTAATATTTCTTTGTTTAGAATACTCGACCCCTCCTGTCCTCCCCTGAGAGGGATGGGCTTCGATTCGGAGTTGGCTAATTCAGTTCAGCTTCGATCATATTTACCGGGAAGTGAAACGGGCATTAAGCGAAAACCAAGATTGACAGTTTTCTTCATCTTGCTAATTAGTGATTTAGCTGCTGAACTGCAAAGCTTTACTCTTAACAAATATCAGTCCCTTTCATGGGGAGTTAGAGGGGGGGCAACCTAATGAGCATCGCTCTAAAGACTCCAGGTCAAAAATTCAAACAAGCAGTTATTGATGAAAAACCTTTGCAGGTAGTAGGTGCTATCAATGCCTATGCAGCTAGACTCGCTGCTGCCAGCGGATTTAAAGCATTATATATATCTGGTGGTGGTGTGGCTGCCTCATCCAGAGGCATTCCTGACTTAGGTATCACTACTCTAGAAGATGTGTTGATTGATGTAGAGCGTATTACTGATATTTGTGATTTGCCTGTCTTGGTTGATATTGATACAGGTTGGGGCGGTGCATTTAATATCGCACGAACCATAAGAGCGATGACTCGAGTGGGTGCAGCTGCAGTGCATATTGAAGATCAGGTACAACAAAAACGCTGTGGGCACCGGCCTAATAAAGCGATTGTCTCGCAAGCTGAAATGGTAGATCGAGTCAAAGCTGCAGTAGACGCTAAAACTGACCCGGATTTCGTGATTATGGCGCGTACTGATGCCTTGGCTGTGGAAGGTATGCAGTCGGCGATTGATCGAGCCTGCGCCTGTGTTGAAGCTGGCGCGGACATGATATTCCCTGAGGCGATGACGGAACTTGATATGTATAGGAAATTTACCCAAGCTCTGGATATACCCGTGTTAGCCAATATAACTGAGTTCGGTCATACACCGTTATTTACTAAAGACGAGCTTGCTAGTGTTGATGTGTCTTTAATTTTGTATCCATTGTCAGCATTTAGAGCGATGTCAGCAGCAGCGATTGAGGTCTATGATGCAATTCGCCAGCAAGGTACTCAAGCACAGATGATTGACAAAATGCAAACTCGTGATGAGCTGTATCAGCAACTAAATTATCACAGCTATGAACAAAAGTTAGATGAACTCTTTGCGAATAAGGAAGATGAAGTATGAGTAAAACTCAAGCGGGAAAGCCGGTTAAAAAATCTGTTGCCTTATCAGGCACAGAAGCGGGAAACAGCAGTATTTGTACCGTTGGTAATGTCGGCAATGATTTATTTTATCGAGGTTATGACATCGGTGATTTAGCTAAACATGGGACGTTTGAGGAAATTGCTTATTTGTTAATTTATGGGACTTTGCCAACCAAATCGGAACTTGATAATTACAAAATCAAATTAAAAAGATTACGTGGATTGCCTGGTCCTGTTTTAAATGTATTGGAAGAAATTCCTGCGGCCGCTCACCCGATGGATGTGCTCAGAACAGGTTGTTCTGTACTCGGCACAATCTTGCCTGAAAAAGAAGACCATAATCATGCCGGTGCTTGTGATATTGCCGACAAGCTAATCGCAAGCTTTGGTTCAATGTTATTGTATTGGTATCATTATTCCCATCATGGTCGTAGCATTGATGTGGAAACAGACGACGACACAGTTGCCGGACACTTTTTACAAATGCTGCACGGAAGCAAACCCTCTAAATCCCATCAACGTGCCTTAGATCAATCGTTAATTCTGTATGCTGAACATGAATTCAATGCATCCACGTTCACGGCACGAGTGATTACTGGCACGGGTACAGATATTTATTCCGCTATTTCTGGTGCAATTGGTGCTTTGCGCGGCCCTAAGCATGGTGGCGCCAACGAAGTTGCAATGGAGATAATTTCACGCTACCGCAATGCTAATGAAGCGGAAGAGGATATTGTCAAGCGGGTGGGTAATAAAGAAATAGTCATCGGTTTTGGTCATCCGGTTTATACCATCGCCGATCCTCGCAATCCGATAATTAAAACCATCTCGCGTAAGCTTTGTCGTGAAGGCGGTAATGTAAATCTATATCAAATTTCAGAGCGCATAGAAAAAGTAATGAAACGTGAGAAAAACATGTTTCCCAACCTGGATTGGTACAGCGCTTCAAGCTATCACATGATGGGCGTGCCCACAGCCATGTTTACGCCATTATTCGTAATTGCACGAACCACAGGATGGTCAGCTCATGTTATGGAGCAGCGAATAGATGGCAAGATAATTCGTCCAGGGGCTCACTATACTGGTCCAAAGCCCAGAAAATATACGCCGATTAGCAAGCGCTAAACAGATACTATATCTTAGGCTTTAAAAATGATGGCGTCATTGCGTACCCATTCGGATATAAAAGCGAAGCAATCCAACGGCTTTTATTTGAAAATGAGCACATCAGAATTCAAAAACCTTATTTCAAGCGTACGTCGTAACGGACTTGGTAACTTGGTTATGTGTTTAATCGCCCGTTTAAACTTTCATGGTGAATAAGATGATGTTCACTGAAAGAATTAATAAATCGGAAATGCCAATGGATTGCCGCAGTTGTTTATTAGATTCACTCCTTTATCCCCGTATGGGGGCTCGCAATGACGGTGGCTTGGTTTTGAGATGCAGTACGTTCAAATTCAACATTTTAAATTTAATAAGGAATAACTATGTCTTCAGCTATTGTTAGAAATGCAAAGCGTCCTGATCCGGATCAGGTTCTGGTTGATATTGCTGATTATGTGATTAACTACAAAATTCGAAGTCGTGAAGCATTACATACCGCACGTTATTGTTTAATGGACACTATTGGTTGCGGGCTGCTGGCTCTTGAATATCCCGCCTGTACTAAAATGCTAGGGCCAGTTGTGCCGGGGGCTGACATGGCTGGTGGAACGCCTGTTCCCGGAACATCATATGTGCTTGATCCTGTACAGGCAGCGCTGAATATTGGCGTTATGATTCGCTGGCTGGACTTTAATGATACCTGGTTGGCGGCTGAGTGGGGCCACCCATCAGATAATCTTGGTGCTGTGTTAGCAGTGGCTGACTATATATCACGGCAACGAATTGCTTTAGGTGAAAAACCATTGACTATCCGTCAAGTATTAGAAGGCATGATTAAAGCGCATGAGATTCAAGGTGTGATCGCGCTTGAAAATTCTTTTAATCGAGTGGGGCTTGATCACGTCATGCTGGTTCGAATTGCTTCAACTGCTGTTGCTGCGGGGATGTTAGGTGCAACGCGCGATGAAATTATTAATGCTGTGTCTCATGCATGGATAGACGGCAGTGCATTGAGAACCTATCGGCATGCTCCCAACACCGGCTCACGTAAAAGCTGGGCAGCAGGGGATGCAACCAGCCGTGGTGTTAAATTAGCGCTGATCGCACTTAAAGGTGAAATGGGTTATCCATCGGCTATTTCTGCTAAAGGCTGGGGTTTTCAAGATGTGCTGTTCAAAGGTAAGAAACTTAAGTTTAAACAGTCCTATGCCAGTTATGTCATGGAAAACGTTTTATTCAAGATTTCGTTTCCAGCAGAGTTCCATGCTCAAACTGCAGTTGAAGCGGCGGTGACTTTGCATACAGAAGTAAAAGATAAACTGGATAAAATCAGTCGTATTGAAATTGAAACACAAGAAGCAGGGGTGCGAATCATTGATAAGCAGGGACCGCTTGATAATCCTGCCGATAGAGATCACTGCATTCAGTATATGGTTGCAGTGCCATTGATTAAAGGTTCGTTGGAAGCTAACGACTATGAAGATAAAGTAGCTACAGATCCGCGTATTGATGCCTTACGTAAGAAAATGTTGGTCACTGAGAATAAGAAGTTCAGTAAAGATTATCTTGATCCGAAAAAACGTTCAATAGCCAACTCCGTACAGATTTTCTTCAAGGACGGTTCAAAAACCAAAAGAATTCAAGTGGATTATCCAATCGGTCACCGTCGTCGTCGAAAAGAAGGTACTCCGGTGTTGGTTGAGAAATTTGAGCGCAATCTCGCAACCCGCTTATCACGTAAACAATGTGAGAAGTTGACCGAGATTTGTGCTTCTCAGAGCCAGCTTGAAAAAACCTCCGTGATTGAGTTTATGGAATTGTTGCGTTTGCCATAGAATTGTATGGGAGGTCTTGTTTCGGATGATTCAAGAGTTTGTAATGGAAATTTTTTGAGACTATATGATCACTGTACCGTCATTCCCGCGTAGGCGGGAATCTCCTTGATTGTGACTCCTGATTGAAAAAATTTAATTCCTAAGTAACGCTCGAACAGTCTCATGGGGATTCTGGATCAAGTCCATAATGACAGCGGTGAGAATGAAGATTTATGGATTATACCTCGTGAGTTTATACCGATGGGTGCTCAAGACGATGCCTGCGGTATCACTTTTACCATTTTTGGGTGCTGAAAAGTTCGTATAAGCTATTGTATTTATAGTAGACTTTTGAGTTGTGACACAAATCGTTGTATCTAGCGAGTCAAAATTAACCTTTTTAATAAATAACAGGGGATTGTTTATGTTTCCAATGATTAGAAATGCCTTGGCAGCATTTTGTTTATTACTTGTTACCTCCGCTCATGCGCAATTTAATTTCAGTGCGCTTTTTGTGTTTGGTGACAGCCTATCGGATGACGGAAATTTAAAACTCACCGCCCAGGTACCTTTTTTAGAAGGCCCTCCATATTTAGAAGGTCGCTTTTCTAACGGTCCAGTTGCCGTTGAATTGCTGGCCGACGAACTTGGGCTAACACTTGATCCCGCACTTGCAGGTGGAACAAACTTCGCTGTCGCCGGTGCCACAGCAGGCGGTGAATCAGCCATTGATCTAAATGCACAATTAATAAATTTCTTTGGTGCCACTGGCGGTTTTGCACCACCTACGGCGCTTTATATTGTGTTTTTCGGCGGTAATGACATTCGCAATACCTCTGATTCATCAAATCGTGAAGCATTCCGTACACTTTTTGATGCCGCGAATAATGTCCGCTCAGCAGTTCAGCAATTGATTGACGCCGGTGCGGCTAATATCATGGTTGTTAATGCACCAGATATTGGTCGTATACCTGAAACAGCTTTGAATGCCGTGCAAAATGGCGATCCTGGGCTACCACGTCGTTTAAGTTTTAGAAGCCGAGTCTTTAATTTCTTTTTGAATCGTAATATCCGTCGTTTACAACGTAATAATGATGCGCAAATCGTTCCGGTGGATTTATTTAACTTCTTTACCTTTCTTAGAACAAATGGCGAAGATTTAGGTTATGCCAATTCTACAGATGCCTGCTTTGTACAGACGGGTCCATTGCCAACCGATCAAATCTATAATCCAGCTTGTGATTTTGATGAATTCCTGTTTTTTGATGCAATTCATCCTACGGCTGTGACTCATGCACGGGCAGCAAATATTCTACAAGCAGCTGTGCCAGCTCCAGGCGACTTGGAGGTTCCAGAGATAGCTGTTGAATAATCTTTGCAAGATTAACTTTTCAAAAAGCCGACTCAATATGAGTCGGCTTTTTTAACTAATCAAGCCTTTATCTTTAATGTGTTGTAAACACTGTTGCTCATATTCATCGATTTGCTTTTTTATAATTTCAAGATGAGTTTGTTTTTGATCTAGTTCACGTTGCTTAGCGCGTAGTAATTGAATGAATCTGAATAATTGTGTTTCTTCTTTTTGCGATTCATCGTAAAGCTCGAATATTTCGGCTAAATCTGATAGCGCAATGCCTAATTCTTTGGCTTGCAATGTGAATTCAAGCCGTTGTTTGTCAGTTCTATTATAAACTCTCTGATTACCCTCGCGTCTAGGCTTGATGATGTTCAATTCTTCGTAATAGCGCAAAGTACGGGCTGTAATATTAAATTCTTTGGCTAATTGTTTAATTGTAAACATGATTAAATTACGTTAACGTAAACATAATTATATCTATTAAATTTATATAAAACAATGATATAAAATATATAATTATATTAACGTAAACGTAATTTTAACTTGATTCAAGTTCTTCCCAGCGTTGATAAGCTTCTTCCAAGGCTGTTTGAATACTATGAAGACGGTTATTGGTCTGACTGATAACAGTACTGTTTTGCTGATAAAAACCGGGATCGGCAAGTTCTGTTTGCAGTTGTTCAAGTTCTAATTCTAACTGCTCAATTTTTTCCGGTAGCGATTCTAATTCCAGTTTATCTTTATAACTCAGTTTTTTAGGCTTGTCAGAACTTTGCTTGGGTTTGTACTCTTTGGTTTGTGTTTTTTTGTTTTGTACAATATCCGGTTTACGTTGCCTGAGCCAGTCATCATAACCACCGACATATTCATTGACCTGTCCTTCACCTTCAAACACCAAAGTACTGGTCACAATGTTATTTAGAAATGTTCGATCATGGCTAACCAGCAGTAATGTTCCTGTGTAATCAACTAATTTTTGCTCAAGCAACTCAAGCGTATCTATATCTAGATCATTAGTTGGTTCATCCAATATCAACAGATTAAAAGGCTTGGTAAACAATTTGGCTAGAGTAAGTCGATTACGTTCACCTCCGGATAAAGCTGAAGCCGGTGTTTGAGCCCGGTCAGGAGAAAATAGAAAGTCTTGAATATAAGTCATGATATGGACAGATTTACCATTAATCAGTATCTCACTGCGACCTTCAGCAATATTATCTATCAATGAGCGATCATCACGGATGGTGCTACGTTGTTGATCAAGGTAAGCAGGCTCGAGTCGTGTTCCTGACTTTATTGTGCCGCTAGAGGCGTTAAGTTCGCCCGTTAACAATTTAATTAAGGTGGATTTGCCGCAACCATTGGGACCGATAATTCCAATTTTATCACCCCGTAAAATAGTAGTGCTGAAATCTTTGATAACTGTTTTTCCCAAGTTAATCGAATAAGTCACATCAATAACTTCGGCGACAAGCTGCCCGGAAGACATACCTTGATTGAGATCAAAACTTGCTGAATGCATCACATTGCGCCTTTGTGTCCGCTGTTCACGCATTTTTTTTAAGGCTCGTACACGACCTTCATTGCGAGTGCGCCTGGCCTGGATCCCCTTGCGTATCCAAACTTCTTCCTGTGCCAGTTTTTTATCAAAAGCCTTTTGCTGGCTTGCTTCGTCTTCTAGGGTTTTTTCTTTGCTTCTAAGATAATCATTAAAATTTCCTGGCCACGATGACAAATGTCCTCGATCTAAATCAACAATCCTGGTTGCCAGAGTATTAATAAAAGATCTATCGTGAGAAACGATTAACAAGGTTGTGTTAAGACCGAGTAATAATTTCTCCATCCACTCAATGGTTGGGATATCCAAATGATTGGTTGGTTCATCAAGTAATAATACATCCGGTTCATCAAGCAAACTTTGGGCTAGTAATACTCGACGTTTTAAACCACCAGATAAACTGGAAAATTCTCCAAGAGCGTTTAGTTCAAATTTAGATAGTAGTGTTTTAACTCTTAGATCAACAGCCCAGGCGTTATTTTCATTGAGCTGATTATTTAATAACTGAGGTATCTCTGCTGCCTGTCGAGTTAACTGATAATACTCCTCTAGCAGATTTCCACATTGTTTGTTGCCCCGGGCAATTATGCTTTGAATGTCACCGGTCAGATCGTTTGGAATTTCCTGCTGTAGTTTGCTTACTACTAATCCATCACGGAATAAAATTTCACCATCATCGGGTTCTGTTTTTTTCTCTAGTAATCTTAATAGTGACGATTTGCCAGCACCATTGCGGCCAACCAGGGCAATACGCTCTTTTTCATCAATGGAAAAATTGACTAGATCGAGTAATGGTTGCTGACCAAAACTTAAATTTACATTTTTTAATTGAATTAAAGCCATCATTAATTACAGTCAAAAGCTTGCGAATTTTAACAAAATAATAGCAATGTTCTTCTCACCAAATGATATGATGCGCCACTTTTAATCAAGCTTAAGCTAAATGATAGAAAAGCTCAGAAACATTGCCATTATCGCCCATGTTGACCACGGCAAAACCACATTAGTAGATCAATTGTTCCGTCAATCAGGAACCTTAGAAGATCGTGGCGAACAGCAAGTTCGACTAATGGATTCCATGGATCTGGAAAAAGAACGTGGAATTACCATCATGGCAAAAAATACCGCGGTCAAGTGGAAGGATTATCGAATCAACATAGTCGATACACCGGGGCACGCCGATTTTGGTGGTGAAGTGGAGCGAGTGTTGTCTATGGTCGATTCGGTATTGTTACTCGTTGATGCTGTTGACGGACCCATGCCACAAACTCGATTTGTGACTCAAAAAGCATTTGCGCTGGGCTTAAAACCAATTGTTGTCGTCAACAAGATCGACCGTCCGGGTGCCAGACCCGATTGGGTGATCAATGAAACTTTTGATCTGTTTGACCGCCTTGGTGCAACCGATGAACAGCTTGATTTTCCGGTGGTTTATGCTTCTGCTTTGCAAGGTTATGCAGGTTCGGATGAAAATGTTAATAGCGGCAGTATGGAGCCGTTGTTCGAAGCTATTGTTAACCATGTCGAAGCACCAAAAGTGGAATTGGATGGTGCATTCCAAATGCAGGTTAGTTCACTGGATTACAGTAGCTATACCGGTGCAATAGGCATTGGCCGAATTCAACGAGGAGTAGTAAAGCGCAACTCAGCGGTTATTGTTGTTGATAGAGAGGGTAAGCGACGTAGTGCTAAAGTCATGCAATTGCTCGGTTTCATGGGACTGGAACGCAAAGAAATCACAGAAGCCAGGGCAGGTGATATTGTTGCATTTACTGGAATAGAGAATATCCAGATTTCTGACACTTTATGTGATCCTTCCAAAGTCGAGGCGTTGCCTGCCTTGACTGTAGATGAGCCAACCATGAGCATGAACTTTCAGGTCAATACCTCACCATTTGCAGGCAAGGAAGGCAAGTTTGTAACTTCAAGACAGATCAGGGATCGTTTGCAACGTGAGTTAATTCACAATGTGGCTTTGCGAGTAGAAGATACTGATGACGCTGATAAATTGAAGGTTTCCGGCCGGGGAGAGTTACACCTGTCAATTTTGATTGAAAGCATGCGCCGAGAGGGTTATGAACTGGGTGTTTCAAGACCTGAAGTGATTTATCGGGAAGTGGACGGCGAAATTCACGAGCCTTATGAACTACTGGTCGTTGATGTTGAAGATACACATCAGGGGATAGTCATGGAGAAACTCGGTGAAAGACGTGCTGAACTGTTGAATATGCAACCTGATGGTAAAGGGCGAATCAGACTAGAGTACATGATTCCAGCCAGACGGCTAATCGGTTTCCAAACTGAATTTGTGACTATCACATCAGGTACCGGCCTGAAATATCAAGTATTTGATCATTATGGCCCAAAATCGAGATCTGAGTTAAAAAGCAGAAATAATGGTGTTCTAGTTTCAATGGCGGACGGCAAAGCGCTTGGTTATGCATTATTTAATCTACAAGATCGTGGTCGTATGTTCATTTCACCAGGTCAGGAATGTTATGAAGGTATGATTGTTGGCGTTCATAATCGTGACAATGATTTGGTGGTCAATCCCTTAAAAGCTAAGCAGCTTACTAATATCAGAGCGTCTGGCAGCGATGAAAACATTTTATTGACGCCGCCCATCAAGTTGACTTTGGAACACGCTCTTGAGTTTATTGAAGATGATGAGCTAGTTGAAATTACTCCAGAAAATATCCGCTTGCGTAAAAAAATGCTTAAAGAACATGAACGTAAGCGATCGAAAAAATCACTCTAAGATCTATCTAAGGAATTTTCTGGCTAATTACACACAGCAATCTTTTGTCTGTAAGTATAAATTTAAGCATTGACTAATTATATTCCTGATGAAGAATTTAATGCTTTTCACTTTTCTGAGGACAGCTAACTATGATTTTTGATCGGTTCGCAAAACAATATCAACGTGATGGCATGATTGATTGTGGTCGGTTACCGGACTAGAAACAAACAGGCTATTACCAAAAAAACTGACAGAATTTATCAATACACATTCAAACGATCCCAGATATGATGAATGGACTTATGGCAAGTCTCATTTGGTTTTGAAATGGTTGAACAAACTGGCTCGAAGCTCATCTATTCTAGACCATGTGGAAGCAGTGCTTGGTAAAGATATTTTACTCTGGAACAGCTTTATTCCTGCAAAACCACCACACTCAAGCGGTCATTTTGGCTGGCACCAAGATGGTACTTTTGGGCCCATTTCCCCGTTAGACCAAACGGTTACAGTATGGCTGGCATTAAGTAATGTGACACCAACAAATGGCGGTATGCGGATGCTCCCGGGTAGTTGGCAATTAGGTCAGTTAGAGCATGAAACCACTTATGATCCAGAAAGTATGTTGCGCCGGGGGCAAAAGGTATTGTGCCATGTTGATGAGTCTCGTGTTATCGAATCAAGTTTACGGCCGGGTGAAGCCTCTTTTCATGGTCCGTTTACACTCCACGGTTCTGGTCCTAATAATTCAGATCAGTGGCGTTTGGGAATTGGTTTGAATTTTGTTTCGGCCACAGTCAGTCCCAATGAAGGATTTGCAGATACGGCAACGTTAGTAAGAGGTAAAGCGAATAATTCTGGATTTATTCTTGAATCAACACCAATTGATGATTTGCATGAAGAGGCGATTGAACATTATAAGTGGTGTCAAAATCTGGGCAAAAAACGTTATCAGGATGTTCAAACTATTGATTAACATTAGAAAATCTTTTTAAGCATAAAAGTAAAGTAACTGATAAATATTAGTGCATCTGGTAGTGATGAAAATGTTTTGTTAACACCATCAATCAAATTAACTTTGGAACACGTTCTTGAATTTATTTTCGATACCGATAAATCAAACTGTGGGTAAAGTAGTTGCTTTAGTATGTTCATCGTTATTCTGAGTCGCTGACAAGCGATGTAGGGACCTCCTAAAGCGCTGCTCGGACATCAATTAGAATTATCATTTCGTTTGAATTAGAAACCAACTCATGGAGATTCCTCGGCTATGCTCGGAATGACAAATGTGTCTCTAACAAAAAAACGAGCAGGATGAATGGCATGGTAGAGTTTAGTTGGCACTGGGAGTTGCTTACCGGCTAATAGCGAAGCGATAATTTCTCCAGATAATAAACTGGCTGTTATGCCTCTGGACCCGTGAGCAGTGTTAACAAATAAACCGTCTATATATCTGGGATCGGGACAGCTTTTTAAGCGTCCTGATTTAATATAATCTGGATAGTTCTCTTGATAAAAACTCATATCTGGGACAGGACCGATTAAAGGTAAGTGATCACGGGTGGACAGACGCGTACCAGCGGGACTGATTGATATTTTTGAATTAGTAAAGTCATGGATTTGTTGGTTAATCAACCAGTCTAGTTCAGGGCTCAATCCTGCAAAAGCTGAAAGATTTTCTATATCTGCCTCAATGGTGGGTTTAGCCAAGCTAGACGGAGCTTGTTCATAATTGGATCCAATCAATATCTGTTGTTTATTTTGGTTAGGGATTAAATAGTGGCCATTATTGATGATTGTCTTGAATGACTGAAGTTCAGTTGTTTGGTTAATTGAACTGAGTTGTCCTTGCATATGATCTAGTCTGCAAAGATTGAAATCATTAAGTAAATTCGAGCCGGCACCTGTACACAAAATGACATGATTAGTCTCAAAGCTTTGTTGATCAGCTTCTATGTGCCAATTGTCATTATCTGCTTTGAGATTATTGACCTTTGAATTTAATCGTAGCGATATCAATGACGAATCAGTCAAAGATCCACATAGATTTTGTACGTTTAGCCAGCCAGCATTCGGATTGAACAACCCTGGAAAACTGATTTTTATTCCGGTGGTTTGTAGGGTTTGCTCAGCCTTAATCCACTTAAGATTCAAACCTGATGATTTTAGCAGTGAATACATGCAATGATAAGTTTCTAATCGCTCGCGATTATCTGCAACATGAAATACACCACTAAACTTATGTTCTATTTGATTATGTTGTGAAAGATATTGTGCTAATAAGTAATAACCTGACCAATAGAATTGACTAATTGGATTAAAGTCAGCACTCAGATAGGGTGAAAAACTACTAACAGGAAAGTGAGCAATGGTTCCACCAGCCTCATTAGCAGCATCAATCACTAAGCTTTGGACTCCTTGTTTGGCTAATGCAAAAGCAGTTGCACAACCCGCAATACCGGCACCAATAATTATTACAGGTCGATTTGACTTCTTTGAATTAGTGTATTCATACCAAGGGTGTTTTGATTTGTATTTTGGCAACTTATCTTGTTTTAAAACACCTGTTAACATTTCTCGTTTAGAACCAAAACCTTTTATCTTTTTGATTTGATAACCACAATTCTTAAGATTTTTTTGAACTTTTGATGCGGCAGTAAACGTTGCGAATGTCGAGCCATTCTTACAAAAATAACTTAGTCGTCGTAACTGCTCAGGTTTCCACATTGTTTGATTTTTTGCCGGCGCGAAGCCATCAAGAAATAAACAATCGTATAGGGGAGTACCTTTTGGTTCGATAGCTGCTAGAGCTTGATCTAAAGGCATTAAGATCAACTTAAATTCGATGCTAGAAAAGTCCAAATGATAAATGCCTTTGATTGCGGGAGGATAGGTTTGAATTAACGCCTTCGCTAATTCGAATTTAGTTGGCCAGCTATTGATGACTTTCTGTAAATCTTCGACCTTTAACGGATGGGCTTCAACGCTTGTGTAGTGTAGTTTTTTCAAATATTCCGGTTTAGTTTGGTTTTGAAAGTCAAGCCAGTATTGAGCCGTAATCAGAAAATTCAAACCACTACCAAAGCCCGTTTCAAAAATTGAAAATTGATTTTGTTGCTGAGTTTCAAAATTTTTCCAACGTTGTGCTAGTTGATTACCTTGGTTAAAAACATAGTTAGATTCCTCAATGCCATTTACTTTACTGTAATAGAAGTCATTAAAATCCAGACTGTATAGGGTGTTATCGCGCCAGCAGATATTCGCTGTAGGTAAAACCGGGTTGAGTTGAGTCACTCGTGATGATTAGAGAAGTTCTACTACTGATTTTAAATAAGGATCTTCTATACCGAGATCCATGAGGTGCTCATAAGTGTTAATTGCATAATCGGTATTAGGGCCACGATTGCCCATTGAACGCTTGATTACTCGCACCTTTTCTTCGATTTCTAATTTGCCAGCATAATGATCATGTTGATGATCGGCGATGAAAACCAGACTGTCGACACATTCCCCGTTATCTAACCAAATAGGACGAATAGACGGAATATAAACACCCGTATCCATTTCCCGTTTTTTGAGGTAATTCATAATAGGATACAGTTGATCTTCACGGATTCGATATGCTTGACCCACACACTCGCCGCCATTATCAAGGCCGACGACTAAACCTGGATTTTCGAAGGTGCCGCGGTAGTGAACAGACCAAATGCAAAAAGCTCGATGATAATCTTTGATGATTGCTTTTTGAGTTTCTTCATACTCGAAACCAGGATCCCACATTAAAGAGCCGTAACCAAACACCCAAACATCGCCGGCGGGTACTGGCAAGCATAGGTTATCTCGACAATGATTATTTAACATCGGTCTTTAATATGTTCATATTTCGAGTATAACTAAATGGCAAAAAAATTCTAATCTTTAAAATGAATTTATTTATGTTATGAACCTATAAAGAGGTATTGTTGAGTATCTTATTTTAATACCGCATAATTACTCACTTGGTAAAACACTAGAGCAGGTTTCGTAAGGAATGAATAAGTGAGTAGTGCTATAAGAAGCTACGTCAAGTTCGTCGATAACATGAACAGAAGAATAGGGCGAATGACGATGTATATGATTTTTCTTATTATGGCTGTCCTGCTCTACTCCTCTATTTCCAAAACTTTTTTTAACCCATCAATCTGGACCATTGAAATCGCTCAATTTTTAATGATGGCTTATTTCCTGTTGGGGGGGCCGTATTCGATGCAGATGGGTGACCATGTGCGTATGGATTTACTCTATGGGAGCTGGTCCGATAAAACCCGAGCCTGGGTAGATGTGTTTACGATTTTCTTTTTACTCGCCTATTTAGTTCTGTTGCTTTATGGCGGATTTTCTTCAACAAAATACGCAATTGAATACGGGGAGCGTAGCTACTCAGCCTGGCGACCCTACATGTGGCCGATAAAAGTCATCATGTGTATTGGTATCTTTTTGATGTTATTACAAGCAATCGCAGCATTTTTCAAAGACATTGCCAAAATCAAAGGAGAAACACTTTAATGAGTTATGAAATGATTGCATTGATGATGTTTTCATCAATGATGCTCATGCTCATGACAGGTCAACGAGTGTTTGCAGCGATTGGCGCAGTCGCTTCTATTTCGGCTTTGTTATTATGGGGAGATGGCGGCTCTGAGATCGCTTTTTCTGCTGCTATGAAATTGATGAAATGGTATCCGTTACTAACATTGCCACTTTTTATCTATATGGGATTTTTGTTATCAGAAAGTGGTATCGCTGATGACTTATATGAAATGTTTCATGTTTGGTGTGGTGGCTTAAGAGGCGGTTTAGCGGTAGGTACGATTTTACTTATGGTGATGATTTCTGCCATGAACGGCTTGAGTGTTGCCGGTATGGCTATTGGCGCCACGATTGCGTTGCCGGAACTATTAAAGCGTAGCTACGATAAGATAATGGTTACCGGGGTGATACAGGCCGGCAGTTCGTTGGGAATCTTGGTTCCGCCAAGTGTAGTATTAGTTTTATACGGCATGATTGCCAGGCAGCCTGTTGGTCAATTATGGTTGGCAGGTGCGATTCCCGGTTTAATGATGGCGAGCTTATTTATTCTCTATATTGTTATTCGCTGTCGACTGCAACCGCATTTAGGTCCGGTATTGCCTGCCGAAGATCGGCAAATGCCATTAATGGAAAAGCTTAAATTACTTCAGGCTGGCATCATTCCTCTTTTGATTTTTTTCTCCATGACTGGATTGTTTTTGATGGGCTACACAAGTCTAGTTGAAAGCTCCGCTGTCGGTGCCACCGCCGCAACGCTGGCGGCAATTTTCAAACGCCGCTTGACCGCAAAAGTAATGGAAGAAACTATTCGCAAGACACTGGGCATTACCTGCATGTTTATGTGGATTATCTTGGCCGCATTATGTTTTGGTGCCGTGTTTGATGGCTTAGGTGCAGTTCGAGCTATAGAAGGATTTTTCTTAGAGCAATTAGGACTAGGCCCTTGGGAAGTTTTAATTTTAATGCAGCTTTCATTTTTATTAATGGGTACATTTCTCGATGATACTGCAATGTTGGTCATTGTGGCACCTCTGTATGTCCCCTTAGTAAAAGTGTTAGGTTTTGATTTGATCTGGTACGGCGTGCTTTATACAATAACTTGTCAGATCGCATATATGACGCCACCGTTCGGCTACAATTTATTTTTGATGCGTGCGATGGCACCACCAGAGGTTTCCTTGATTGATATTTACCGATCAATCATTCCCTTTGTCGGCGTAATGTTAATTGCACTAATTTTAGTGATGGTATTTCCGCAAATTGCCTTGTGGCTGCCAGAATGGCATTACGGCAAATAAACTTAAACACACAGGAGAACAAAGATGACAAGTAGACGTGAATTTATTAAAAAAGCTGGCCTGACCAGTGCCGCAGGAGCATCGGTTTTAGCCGCTCCGGCAGTACATACTCAGTCCCCAATCAAATGGCGATTACAAACTTATGCCGGGCCTGCACTTGCTGAGCACGTCATTAAACCTTCAATTGATGCGTTTAATAAAGTTGCTAATGGCGAGATGGAAATCGAATTGTATTTCGCTGATCAACTTGTACCTACAAGTGAATTATTCCGAGCCATGCAAAAAGGAACTATTGATGCCGTGCAATCGGATGATGATTCAATTGCTTCACCAACAGAGGTTTCGGTGTTTGGCGGTTACTTTCCATTTGCAACTCGTTACAGCCTGGATGTTCCTGTATTGTTTAATCAATGGGGTTTAGCGGAAATCTGGGAGTCTGAATATGACAAAGTCGAAGGTGTGAAGTGGTTATCAGCCGGTGCTTGGGATCCTTGTCACTTTGCGACTAAGGAGCCTATTAATAGTCTGGCTGATCTTGAGGGAAAACGCGTATTTACATTTCCCACTGCGGGACGTTTCTTGACCCGTTTTGGCGTGGTGCCTGTCACGTTGCCTTGGGAAGATATTGAAGTAGCTGTGCAAACAGGTGAATTGGACGGTATTGCCTGGTCTGGCATAACGGAGGATTACACTGTGGGTTGGGCTGATGTTACCGATTATTTCTTAACCAATAATATTTCCGGTGCTTGGTGCGGCAGTTATTTTGCTAATGAGGAAAAGTGGAATGAGTTACCTGAACATTTGCAGGAATTGTTCAAGCTTTGTATGGATTCCTCTCATTATTACCGCCAGCATTGGTATTGGGGCGGTGAAGCCAAGCTCAGAACTGAAGGCACAAAAATGCAATTGACTTCAATTCCTGATGAAGAATGGGCAACAGTTGAAGCAGAGGCGCGTAAGTTCTGGGAAGAAATTGCTGCTGAAAGTGAAGTCAAAGCACAAGTAGTACAAATCCTTAAAGACTACAATGCTGCTATGGATAAAGCAGGGCGGCCTTATCGGTATGGTTAATATTTTTAACCCCTCCTATCCTCTCCTGAAAGGGGAGGAACCCGATTTTTATAATCTTCTCCCCCTTTCAGGGGGAGTTAGAGGAGGTAGTAACTTTTCAAAACGAAATCCTTAATTGAGGAACAAAAATGCCAGGAAATCTTTCGTTAGATCAACTTAAAAAACTCGTTAGAACCGGTCAAATTGATACGGTTTTAGCCTGTCAGGTCGATATGCAAGGCCGCTTAATGGGAAAACGGTTTCAAGCTGAGTTCTTTGTCGACAGTGCTTGGAACGAAACCCATAGCTGTAATTATCTACAAGCTACGGATATGGAGATGTTTACAGTGGAAGGCTATAAGACCACTAGTTGGGCGGCAGGTTATGGTGATTACACCATGAAGCCGGACATGAGCACTTTACGTTTGGTTCCCTGGTTAGAAGGCACAGCTTTAGTCTTATGTGATGTGCTCGATCATCATACTCATGATGATGTACCTCATTCACCTAGAGCGGTGCTTAAGCATCAAATCGCTAGGCTCAAGAAAATGGGTTACAAAGCCATGATGGCGACTGAGCTGGAATTTTTCTTATTCAGGCAATCCTTTGAAGAAATGCACGATCAGGGCTATCGAGGCATGACGCCTATAAGCCCTTATAACGAGGACTATCATATTTTCCAGACTTCCAAGGAAGAGGATGTTATGCGAGCCATTCGCAATGGCTTGCAGGCTGCAGGCGTGCCAGTTGAAAATTCCAAAGGCGAAGCTGATCCAGGTCAGGAAGAGATTAATGTGCGCTATGCTGAAGCATTAGAGATGGCAGATAATCACGCAATAACTAAAAACGCCTGTAAGGAAATTGCCTGGCAAAAGGGCAGAGCACTTACATTCTTAGCTAAATGGCATCATGATGCTGCCGGCTCATCCAGCCATGTGCATCAATCATTATGGACTTTGCGTGGACAACCGGCTTTTTATGATAAAAAAGGTGAGTATGGCATGTCCAAAGTCATGCAACAGTACATGGCAGGATTATTAACCCATGCTTCGGAAATCACCTATTTTCTAGCGCCATACATAAATTCGTATAAACGTTTTGCTGCGGGAACTTTCGCACCCACTAAGGCAATTTGGTCAAAGGATAATCGTACTGCCGGTTATCGACTTTGTGGCGAAGGCACTAAGTCAATTAGAGTCGAGTGTCGGGTAGGGGGTTCTGATTTAAATCCTTACCTTGCAATGGCGGCTTTGATTGCAGCGGGTATTTCCGGTATCGAAAACAAGATGGAGTTGGAAGCTGAATTCAAAGGTGATGCTTATCAAGCTAAAAGAGTGAGAAGTATTCCAGAAACATTACGGGATGCGACCAAAGTATTCAAGTCCTCCAAGATGCTACGGGCAGCTATGGGTGATGACGTAATCGATCATTATGTCCGCGCTGCCGAGTGGGAGCAGGAAGACTTTGATACCAAGGTTACTGACTACGAAGTTGCTCGTGGTTTTGAACGAGCATAATTGATTATCCTATTTCGTTACTCCCGCACTTGTCCCCGTTTACACGGGGACAAGTGCGGGAGTCTAGTTTAAAGGTATTTTGAATGACTAAAACCTTACAGTGTATTTCTCCAATAGACGGCTCAGTTTATGCCGAGCGCCAGACACAGGATATTGTTCAAGCATCTGAAATAGTTGCCAATGCAAAGTCTGCCCAACGAGCTTGGGCTAATAAACCACTAGCAGAACGAGTTAATCTGGTTTTAGCTGGTGTGGCACGAGTTGGGGCGATGAATGATGAAATTGTCCCTGAATTAGCCTGGCAGATGGGGCGACCGATACGTTATGGCGGCGAGTTTGGTGGTTTTGAGGAACGATCGACATACATGGCAAAGATTGCCGAAGGATCATTGAAGCCTATTTTGATTGAAAATAGTGATAACTTTGAAAGGCGTATCATTCGTGAACCCCACGGTGTAGTGATGGTAATCGCTCCCTGGAATTATCCGTATATGACAGCGATAAATACGGTTGCTCCAGCGTTGATTGCGGGTAACAGTGTTGTGTTAAAACATGCAACCCAAACTTTATTGGTCGGTGAACGTATGGCGAATGCGTTCAATCAAGCTGGTGTGCCAGAAGATGTATTTCAGAATATTTTTCTGGATCATGATACGACTTCAGCTTTAATTGGTGCAAAGAGTTTTGGATTCGTAAATTTCACTGGCTCCGTAGGCGGTGGACAAACAATCGAGAAGGCAGCGGCTGGTACGTTTACTAACCTGGGGCTTGAACTTGGAGGAAAAGATCCTGGTTATGTTATGGATGATGCAGATATTACAGCAGCCGCTGAAACCCTGATTGATGGTGCCATGTTTAACTCTGGGCAATGTTGTTGTGGTATAGAGAGAATTTATGTACATAGTTCACTGTACGACGGGTTTGTAGATAAAGCTGTTTCAATTGTTGAAGGCTATAAATTAGGTAACCCATTAGAACAGTCAACAACCCTTGGTCCAATGGCCCACAAGCGATTTGCTGATGAGGTTAGAGAACAAACTGATGAGGCAATTGCTCAAGGCGCAACTGCTCATATCGATAAATTCACTGAAGATGATGGGGGTACTTATCTGTCCCCACAAATCTTAACCGATGTGAATCATGATATGCGGGTTATGCGTGATGAAAGTTTTGGCCCGGTGGTCGGTATCATGAAAGTAGATAATGATGAACAAGCTATTGGGTTAATGAATGACAGTGAATTTGGGCTGACAGCTTCATTATGGACAAGTGACTCAAATCGAGCTGCAGAAATCGGCACACAAATCGAAACCGGAACGGTGTTTATGAACCGTGCTGACTATCTTGATCCTGCATTATGCTGGACAGGTTGTAAACAGACTGGGCGTGGTGGTGCATTATCAGTTATTGGTTATCAGAATTTAACCCGCCCAAAATCGTATCATTTAAGGAAACTAAACTCATGAGTATTCAAGCCAACTGGTCATATCCTACAGCTATTAAATTTGGAGCTGGACGAATCAATGAAATCGCTGAAGCTTGCGCCCAGGCAGGGATTCAAAAGCCCTTATTAGTGACGGACAAAGGCTTGGCAGACTTGCCGATCACCCAATCTACATTGGATTTACTCGAAGTTGCTGGCTTAGGTCGAGCTTTATTTGCTGAAGTAGATCCCAATCCCAATGAAATCAATATGGAAGCGGGTGTTGAGGTTTATAAGCAGGGTGGTCATGATGGTGTTATTGCTTTCGGAGGTGGTTCTGGCCTTGATTTAGGCAAAATGGTGGCTTTCATGGCTGGCCAAACACGACCTGTGTGGGACTTTGAGGACATTGGTGACTGGTGGACCAGAGCAGATGCAGATGCCATTACGCCAATTATTGCTGTGCCCACAACAGCCGGAACAGGTTCGGAAGTAGGGCGTGCCAGCGTCATTACCAATAGCGAAACACATGTTAAAAAGATTATTTTTCATCCCAAAGTGTTACCAACTGTAGTGATTTGCGACCCTGAACTAACTGTTGGTATGCCTAAAATAATTACGGCTGGAACTGGTATGGATGCTTTTGCCCATTGTCTGGAAGCTTATAGTTCTCCACATTATCATCCCATGAGCCAGGGTATCGCATTAGAAGGCATGCGGCTTGTGAAAGAGAATCTACCCAAGGCTTATCATGATGGGACTGATATTGAAGCACGTGCAAATATGATGTCGGCAGCGGCAATGGGTGCCACGGCATTCCAAAAAGGTTTGGGCGCTGTGCATGCTTTATCGCATCCAATTGGGGCTGTATACAACACTCACCATGGAATGACGAATGCGGTTGTGATTCCTCCGGTTCTTAAGTTAAACCGCTCCCAAATTGAGGACAGAATCAGCCATGCAGCAGCTTATTTAGGTATTGAAGGTGGTTTTGATGGCTTTTACGATTATATTATGGGCTTGCGCAACGAGTTGTCTGTGCCAGAAAAACTTTCCCAGATGGGAGTAGGTACTGATTGTATCGATGAACTGACTGATATGGCACTGGAAGATCCTAGCTGTGGTGGAAATCCGGTAACGCTTAATCAGGAAAACGTTAAACAGTTATTTATTGATTGTATTTAAAAAACGTTATTCTGGAATCGTATAACGATGCTCAGAAATTCCTTGAAGCAGCTTGACTCAATCAACTAGAGGAATATTATTTTTTGTCAGTGCGTGGCTAGTGTTACCTTTGATGGATGCTGCGGCTAAACAATTAAGTCATCTGGGCTACTCAATTGCTGAAATAACCTGGGCCCGATTTTTCTTCAATAGCTTAATCATTGTGCCTGTTCTATTATTTACCCAACGTAACCTTTGGTAAACCTGTGATGCCAGGTGTTCAGTCTATTCGAATTTGCTGTCTATTAATTGCCACTTTTTTCTATTTTTCTGCTCTGAAAACCATGCCATTGGCTGATACTCTTGCTATTTATTTTGTCTATCCTTTTGTCATTACAGTTCTTGCTACATTAATGTTAGGCGAAAACGTTGGTCGAAGACGTTATCTTGCTGTTCTGTTTGGTTTTATGGGAACGTTGCTGATAGTCAGACCTGGTTTTCAGGATATTCCAGTGGGGGTTTGGTATTTGCTAGTGGCTGCGGTGCTGTTTGCTTTCTATAACATTTTTACTCGTAAATTAGTTAATCACACTAAACCTGAGGCAATAATGCTTTTCCAGTCTTTATTCGGAGCATTGGTAATGACTGCTATTATTCCTCTGTATTGGCGTACACCAGACTTAATTGCAATAGGGTTGTTCCTAACAATGGGATTGGTTTCGGCGTTGGCACACTATTTGTTAATTCTTTCATATAAGTTTGCCAACGCATCATTTTTAGCGCCATTTGCCTATTTTGAGATTATTTCGTCAACTTTAATAGGTTTTATATTCTTCGGTGACTTTCCAGATTCCTGGACTTGGTTTGGTATCGCCGTTATTGTTATTTGTGGTATTTACATTTCATTTAGAGAACGAGAAATGTCTTGAATTTCGTTACCACTTGAAAAATAGAAAGTTGACCAACTAATCAAGACAATTAGCCAAAATACTACCCAATATCGTTTTGATTTTTTGATGCCCTGTATTTCTTGTTCTAGTTGCTTAGTTTACTTTTCGGTTTGCTCTTGAACACTTGCGGATGATTGTTGATTGTTTGAGGTCGAATGAAGCATTTCGATTCAGTCCTTTGATATAGCATTTAAAACATCAATTTGACTGAGGAGTTTGTCTTTTTTATTGTTGTGATGAATATCGAGGATATCTTTGAAGCGCTCAGTAAGTTGTTCAATCGTTTTCTTTAAATGGGCACTTTCCTCTTTGTCCAGTTTTATACCCCCATCGAGTTTTTGAAAAACTTCGATCGATTGTGGCAGGTAAGAATGATAAAACGCCGAACGTTCAAACCTGAACTCCGGTTTTCGTGCATATAAATCATGCACCTGGGTAAAAAGTTGTAACAATTCCGGATACTTTCTGACACTTTTTAAACCTAGTAAAGTTGAAAACTGATGCTGCACTGCATCGGGACTTTCCTGAACTGGACTGACATCATAAGGGGCGTCTGCTGCGATTACTTTAAGTTCAGTACTGGAAACTTGATCTATAACACGGACTTCACTGCCTACTTCGAATTCTTTTAATGTATCGGAACGAATACGCCAGAGTGCATCACCGATCTGAATTTTGGCCGAATTATCATTAAATACCTCAACCACATTGTAAAGCTTACCAATGTAGCGGGCACTCATGGTGTTGAGGTTTTCAATTTCGGGGATATCTGGTCGATAATGTTTCCAGATTCGATAAGCAGCTATTGAGACAATTGATAAGCCAGTGAAAATAACGGCTACAGCCGCAAAACTCAGACTAGGTATAAAATAGCTTAGCAAAGCCGTAGCTAGGCCTGCGAATCCCAACCAGAGAAAATAGCCGTCTACGGCAAGCATGGCTTCCAAAGCGAAGAATAAAATGCCTAGCAATAGGAAAATTACGGAGTTACTCATTGGTTAATTTTATCCATTAAGTGCAACTAAAGCTGATTTCCTGGTTGTGCTCTTACACCCGTAATGTTGTACAAAAGCACGCTAACCGTTTGCTTCACTTGAATTTTCTTCAGAAGGTTTTGTTTGTTCAAATAGTTCCTTTATCCCTGCTAATGAGCCAATTATGTTGGTAGCTTCTACAGGCAGAATAAGTGTTTTTTGATTGCTTGATGTGGCCATGGCTTCTAAAGCTTCAACATATTTATTCGCCACGAAGTAATTGATGGCTTTACCATCACCAGAGGCAATTGCTTCAGATACAACGCGTGTCGCTTCAGCCTCGGCCTGGGCAGCACGTTCCCGTCCTTCGGCTTCTTGAAATGCAGCTTCCTTCATGGCTTCGGCTCGAAGAACTTGAGCTTGTTTCTGCCCCTCAGCACGCAGAATTTCAGCTTGTCGCAATCCTTCTGCTTCCAAAATTTCCGCACGCTTATCGCGTTCTGCTTTCATTTGTCTGGCCATGGACTCAACCAGATCAGCTGGTGGGGTAATATCCTTGATTTCAATCCGAGTAATTTTCACACCCCATGGTTCTACTGCGTCATCAACGACAGACATGAGGTTATTATTAATTTTATTACGTTCTGACAAACATTCATCAAGAGTCATCGAACCGAGAACGGTACGAATATTTGTCATTGCTAAATTCAAAATAGAATTAAACAGGTCAGCAACTTCGTAACTTGATTTGGCCGCATCGATGACTTGATAAAAAACAACACCATCAACCTGGACCAAGGCGTTATCTCGGGTAATGACTTCCTGTGAAGGGACATCAATGACTTGCTCGCGCATGTCTTTTTTACTCCCTACAGCGTCAAGCAAAGGCACCAAAATTGAAATGCCTGGTTTTAGGGTGCGCGTATATTTGCCTAAACGTTCAACTGTCCACTCATAGCCTTGGGGTACGATTCGTATTGCTTTAAAGAGCATAAACAGAATCAATAAAACAATCACAAAGGGGACAATTGGTAAATCACTTGCAAAGTCAAACATGTCTAATACTCGATGTTGTTATAACTATAATATGGTGATTATAGACCCTAAATTCAAATTACAAGATTACAACGTATCTTGATAAAATTGTTAAATAACGTATTGTAATACTTTTAAAAGGAAAGATAAGTGATTGATTTATATTATTGGACGACACCAAATGGTCATAAAATAACTATTTTTCTGGAAGAAGCTGAATTAGCGTACAAACTCCATCCCATCAATATTGGTCAGGGTGATCAATTTAATCCGGATTTTTTGAAAATTTCACCGAATAATCGAATTCCAGCCATTGTTGACAATGATCCTGTTGCCGGCGGTAAGCCAATTTCGATATTTGAATCAGGCGCGATTTTGCTCTATCTGTCTGACAAGATTGAAAAATTCAATTATGCTGACCTGCGTGGTCGTACAAAAGTTTTAGAGTGGTTAATGTGGCAAATGGGTGGCTTGGGACCAATGGCGGGGCAGAACCATCACTTTTCGCAATATGCACCGCAGACAATTCCGTACGCAATAGATCGTTATGTCAATGAAACTGCTCGTTTATATGCGGTATTAAATAAGCAGCTTTGTGAGTCTGAATTCGTAGCAGGTGATGATTATACGATTGCAGATATGGCCTGTTATCCCTGGGTATTTTCACATGAAAAACAATCTCAGGATTTAAATGACTTTCCACATCTGAAACGTTGGTTTGACACTATTAAAGCCCGTCCTGCAACAATAAGAGCTTATGAAATTGCACAGGAGATTAATCCACCGAAACAGTTTACCGATGAAGAAAAAGCGTTGTTGTTTCAACAGGATGCTTCGACGGTTAGGAATGACAATAGCTATTAATTTAAAATATATATCCCCAACAACAACCCAACTAATAATAACGCCCAAATCGTGATGGCAATAATCGAGGTTTTTCTGGCTTTGTCAGCTTGCCACCATCCTTGCGGGCGAATGCCTTGAAAAACGAACGTGAGTACTGCTGCTAGGTTTACACCAATAAAGTTAACTGTAAACAATAGCCCGGCCCCAATCGCTTGTTGCATTTCACCGTTACCAAACTTAAGCCCAAATACCAATAATGGAGGTAACAATGCTACAGCTACCATAACTCCAATCAATGTGCCTGAGCCGCCGGTAGTAAATGCCAGGGTACCTGCTGCACCAGCTGCGAGAGCTAAGATGAAATCGCCATAACTAATGTGGGTACGATTGAGTATTTCTGTGCTATTCAGTGAATCATCAGGCAGGGTATAACCCAGAACAATAGCAATAACTAAAGCCAGCGCAGCTCCACAACTGCCAACCAGAACAGCTCGTCCAGCCAGGTCAAAATCGATCATACTGGTAGCTAGTGCAAGAGTAATGTTGGGGCCTAGCAATGGGGCGATGACCATTGCGGCAATAACCACCGCAACATTATTGTTAATTAAACCCACGATAGCAACTGCAACCGACAGTAGTAACATTAGAATATAAGTCGAATTAAGTTTGGTGCTCGAGGATAAAGTGGCAACTAGCTCCTGTCGGCTGACTGTACGGCTGCCAGGTTTGGTCGACTGTTTTCCACTCATCTCTTCTTCGAGGGGTGGGGCGTCAGTGACTGGTTCCGGCAAACTGATACCCAGTTTTGTCATCATTAACCGGTATTCGTGGTGATGCCGATAACGATCATCCAATTTATCAATGATCGGCTCGACCATATTGCTGGGAGCTACAATATTATGCTGAACGTGTTCATCATCAAGTTGAACTGTCCAAAAATCAATTATGTCTTTTTCAAGCCATTGCGACAGGCTTTTTCCAACACCTGTTGGAACAATAAGTTGAATCAGGCAGGTATCCATATCAAGACTATTTTTTGTTGTTTGAATTATAACAGCAGCGAGACATCATGAAGCCCGAACAGCGATGCAGAAATCTCCATGGCGTCTAAAAATATTTCACAATGCCAATATGAAATTATTGTCTTGAGGTGTCTTCCCTGAATGGCTGGGTTAGAAGTTTATCGAGGAATTGTTCTCGATCATCACGGAATTTTTCAATCCCGATCCTCATTTTCGAATGAGTGTCTTTGGGTTGGTCTGTATAGGTACCAAATAGGCGATCCCAAAAGGAAAAATTAAACCCATAGTTACTGTCGGTTTCATTACGATAGACAGAATGATGCACGCGATGCATATCTGGTGTAACAAAAACAGTACGTAGCAGTTTATCTAACCACAAAGGAATACTTAAATTACTATGAGTAATCATCGATGTGGCATTTAAAATAATTTCAAACAGTAAAATAGCCAGCGCTGGAATTCCTAAAACCACAATCGCTGCGAATTTAATTAAAAGTGAAAGAATAATTTCTATTGGATGGAAGCGGATTCCTGTTGTTACGTCTATATGGGTGTCGCTATGATGCATGCGATGAAAACGCCAAAGCCAGGAAATTTTATGAAACACAACATGCTGGCCATAAATGAGTACGTCCAGTATCAATATAGACAACACGATGGTGACCCAAGAATTCTCTAAAATGATATTAAACAAACCCAGACCATTGGCATCAGCATATAACGCAACAGCTATTGTTGTTGTCGGCAAAATGATTCGCGCTATAACGGAGTCTAATATCACGATGCCTATATTGCTGCTCCAGCGGATAGAGCGCTTGGCATTTACATTGCGTTTCGGCAGCAGGAATTCCAGTATTGCCATCATCAGCAATACCGAAAAAAACATAAATAATCTGGATTGGTCTGGGTGGGTGGTTAAATAGTTAAACATTTTCAATTACCCCCTCTAGCTCCCCCATGGGCAATTATTCGAAGTGATGCAAGTCGGTTTGTTCTGACAACATTCACCGAGAAGCTGTATGACGCTGTTAAACAAGGCCACTTCTTAATACCCGTTTCATTTCCCGGTTAATATTGTTTAAGTCAGTTTGTATTGCTGTGCCTCTTGTTATTGCCAGTGGAGAGGACAGCAGGGTAAAAATATAACTGAACGGTTTCTCAAATATTCTCTTTGTCTTTTTCGAGAAGATGATCCATTTCCAATGCTGGAATTTCCTGACAAGGTTTACCAACACCTATAGCTGGCACGCCAACCACTGTGCAGTGAGGAATGACATCATCCAATACAACGCTTCCTGCACCGACTTTGGCACCTTCACCAATTTTGACATTACCCAAAATCTTTGCGCCTGCACCTATTAAAACACCATCGCCGACTTTTGGATGGCGATCACCTGTATCTTTGCCTGTTCCGCCTAGAGTGACTTCATGCAGCATAGAAACATTATTTCCTACGACTGAGGTTTCACCGATTACCAAGCTGGTTGCATGGTCGACCAATATTCCATGTCCGATTTTAGCGGCAGGGTGAATATCAACCGCAAAACGTTCACTAATCCGGTTCTGCAAAAACAGAGCCAAGTCACGTCGATTATTGTTCCAAAGCCAATGTGTGATTCGATAAGCGGTCAAGGCGTGAAAACCTTTGAAATACAACAATGGCATAAGGAATTGATCGCAAGCGGGATCTCGTTCGTAAAATGCCCGAATATCAGCACGAATAGCAGCACTGATTTCGGCTGAGCTTTTAATTGCTTGACCCAGCACTTTGCAGATGGTCATATCCTTGAGCGTTTCACAACCCAGTTTATCCGCAAGAATACAAATTACTGAGTCTTCTAGTGAATCGTGATCCAGAACTGTTGAGTGAAGATATCCAGACAACAGGGGTTCGTTTTTGATTGATTCTCTGGCTTCATCTAGTATTTGTTGCCAGATAAGATCTCTATCATAAATGGAGGCGATATTGGATTGGCTCATCATACATGTCCTTTGGCTTTAGCCTATTGACTATTATATCTGATCGAAATGAATCTTTTTCAAGTTCCTGCACCAGCGATATATAATAGAACATTATTAGTTTTATAAAATCGATATGAATCAAACAGTTACAGAACAGTCTCGAAAAGGATTTAGCGGCAAACAAGTTTTTTTATTCATTATTGTCGCTATCTTGGCAACGATGTTATTGACCTATTTTGTGGTCAGAACTTATATATTTCCAGCAGAGTTTAAACCCGTTACCCTAAGTGAAAAGGAAGAACGTCAACTTAATGAAAAACTGGCAGAACTCGATATCCTAGAAGCGTCCGGCAGTGATGGCAAAATTGAAATCAGCGGTAATGTTGTTGAAACAGAAGATGGACGTTTGCAGCCAGAAAAATATTCAGAAGAAGGTGCTAGTCGAGAAATAATCTTTAATGAACGGGAACTAAATTCGTTGTTAGCAAGTAATACCGATATGGCCAGACGCTTGGCAATTGATTTATCGGATGATTTGGCTAGTGCAAAATTGCTGATTCCTCTAGATCCCGATTTTCCAATTATGGGCGGCAAAACGCTGCGCTTGAATGCTGGTGTGCAGCTATCTTTTGCTAACGATAGACCAATAGTAATACTCAGAGGTGTCAGTGTGATGGGTGTGCCGATTCCAAATGCCTGGCTAGGAAACTTAAAGAACGTTGATTTGGTGAGAGAGTTTGGTGCAGACGAGGGCTTCTGGAAAGCATTTGCTGGAGGAGTTGATCTAATTGAAGTCGCTGATGGACGATTGAGAATCAGACTGAAGGAATAATTGATTTTCTCATTATAGCCACCTCATCTGGGCATAGTGAACTGAACTGAACTGGTTGGTTTACCTTATCACTTCAGGAGTAATTTCTCTTTCAATTGTTTGGAAACCCTACACATAAAAAAATTATTTCTAAAACTATTTGATAAGTAAATGGTCATAAAGAATATGTAACCACCAATGGAAGCATTATGAAAAAGATTTCTATACTGTTTACGGTTGTAGTATTTCTATCTGGTTGTTCAACATTTTCGGATAATCCTTATTATTATCCACAAATGTATGTCGTCAGATGATTTGGGACAGTTAGTTCTTAAAATTAAGAGAGACTATCCGATCATATCACTTGCCTGAGATCAGGCACACAGTTTTAGGTTTTCGCACCTCCTTTGGTTTAACGTTTGTTGTTTAATAACGGCTCGCTCATCGATGATTTGCTGATATCGACCATAATACATATCCGCCGGTGTCACATTGTCTAACGACTCATGATAGCGTTCGTGGTTGTAATGATGAACAAACTGTTCAATGGCTTGTTCGAGTTCGCCAGGCAGATAATAATGCTCAAGTTTGACGACGTTTTTCATTGACCGATGATAGCGTTCAATTTTACCCTGAGTCATCGGATGGTACGGTGTTCCACGAGTATGCGTCATCTGATGATAAGCCAGGTAATCTTTCAGCTCACCGGATAGATACGCCGGGCCATTATCACTGAGTAGCCGTGGTCGGTGTTTAACAGGCACATTTGTCACACCCGTTACAGCAATCGCTTGATCCAGGGTGTCTTTGACATCACCCGCGCCCATGGTACTAGTGAGCATCCAGCTCAGAATAAACCGTGAATAATCATCCAGTACGGTAGACAGATAATACCAACCCCAGCCGATGATTTTGAAATAGGTAAAATCAGTCTGCCATAATTCATTGATTCGCTTGGTTGGCGTATGGAAGGTATCACTGGCCGATAGCAGAATATAGGCCGGTGAGGTAATCAGGTCATGGGCCTTCAAAATACGGTAAACACTGGACTCAGAGATAAAGTACCTGTGTTCATCGGTAATTTGCCAGGCCAGTTCACGAGGTGATTTCTCCGGGTACTGAAGTGCAATCTCGAGACATTGCTCTTTGACTGATTCGGGGAGTTTGTTCCAGAACCGTTGGGGAGATTTACAATGACTTTCCAATGCATCAGGGCCACCCATTTGATAGAGTTGATACCAACGGTAAAAACTGCTGCGAGCAATACCCAGTTCCGCTAATGTCCTACTCACGGGAAGTTCACTGGCTTCAACTATATGGATAATTTCCACTTTTTCAGCCGCCGACAAACTCATTCGTCGTCCCACGTCGAGTCCAAGCCAAGCACACTTTTTTTAAGCACCGTATTCTTCAAAACAACATCGGCCAGTGCATGTTTTAGCTGATTGTTTTCTTTGCGAAGTTCAGTCACTTCCTCTGAATTGGCTTCACGCTTAATATCACCGGCCAAACGTTGTTTCCCGGCTTCAAGAAAGTCTTTGCTCCAACGGTAATACGTATTCTGATTGATCCCTTCCCGGCGGCATAACTCGGCAATACTATCCTCACCTCGAAGACCGTCTAATACAATCCGAATCTTTTCATCGGCTGAATATTTATGACGGGTGTTGCGTTTAATTTCCTTAATTCCCTGTTAAACCGACAAAAAGCAGGAATTTTCTGGAATTTATCGAATTCAAATCCAACAGCAAGGTTAAGTCATAAATAATGTTATCTGACGGGTGGTTTTATGGGCAAGTTATTGTCTTTGGGGCCCCATCCTGCAAATTGAGTCATACAGCCTCATCGGCAGGCTACCACCCGCCCAATTTATCATTGATGTTGGTCTGCGTTATTCCAGTTGGCAGGCGGCATGATAAATCCAGTCCAGCCTGAATGCGGTCTTGGCAAAATACAGTTTCAATCGTCGGCCCGTTTGCACTAACCGGGCACAAGATCGAATCAGATAACGGATAATGGGCCGAATACCATGTTGACGGGCGATATCGGGTAACAGTTGATATTGCACCGCCCGCAGCAGCAACTGGGCGATCTGGCCACAGGCGTAAAAGACCTGATTGGCGATAAAGGATCGGCATGGCGGATGATGTAAATCCAGATCCGTCAGCGGGCCTTTAAAGGCGTTTTCCTGGCCCTGTTTGCCGCGATGCCGTTTGACGAGTTCTTTTAGCGGTAAATCGCCCCGTGACACCAGGATGACCGTATAGATCGGCACCAGTAATTGTTGTTTGTTTTCTTCCATCCGGCGAATGACCACATAAGTTTGCTCAGCGGTCCAATTCGTTGGTTGATAATAGGCAAAAATCGCTGATTCTTCCATACCAATGTCCGCCCAACACGTATCGGCTAAGCCTTCCAACTGCTCCAGGATAGGCGTTTTCTTTCGGGTATCCGTGACCGAGATGGAATAGTCCCAGCCCTTGGCCTGGCAATACTCAATCAGTTGGCCGTTGTAATAGCTGTTATCGACCCGTAGCCAGACCTGATCGGTATCCGCAAGCAACGGCGACACATCCTGATCCAATTGACCGCGCCAATCGCCGGTGACCGTACTGCCGCCAGGATGTAACCGGCCACTGACCCAGGCACTGCCGATAAATACCCCATGCAACCAGTATTGGTCCTCACCGGTAAACCCCCAATTGGCCTGTTCAAATAACCGGCCCGTGACCTCAATCGCACTGCCGTCCATAAAGACGGGAATATAACCGTCCTGTTCGCGGTGATGAGCGATGACCGGTGCAATGATAGACGGCGTGAGGGTGCGAATAATGGTATATAACTGATCCAGTCCATCCGGCGTGCAGCGCGATAAATATTCGCCCAACCGCCGTGAATCAGGGACTTGGGTTAAGCCTAATAGCTGTTGCGCGACCCGATCCGCTTTCAAGGCATCCACATCCGACAAACACCCATTGCCCGTGCAAAACGAATAAATCAGGCTCAGTAACATCTGTGCATCATTGCACCCGCGATTGCGCTGCTTGACCTTAATCCTCGTATCCAGTAACTCTGGCACCTTCATGTGCTTGGCTTGTTGACCGATAAACACCAATCCGGCGTTGCTCGTTAGCCGTTCATCGGTGAAATCAATATCAATTTTAGGAGCGGATTGAGGTATCATTATCTTGCACCTGCCAGGTGAGTTGTATTGCAACAGGGATTATCCCTGAAACCCTTGGCCGGTGCAGCTTTTAACCCTTTTATAGGATTCTTATCCGGGAATCAGGGGTTTAATTGCTTTAACTAATTTCTCTGAGTTATATTTACTCATCTTAAGACTCCTATAAATTACTATTAAATTAACAGAAGTCTCTCTTGTTCAGAACATCAACTTTGTCTCATATCCTCTGACGGGATACAATCCACAAAATACTTATCAGTTTAATCTAAAACAACCCATTACTGTACCCGCTGGTAACAGTTATGTTTATATCCTTGACGGGAAGGTGGTGAGGCGAAGTGAAATTGATACATTTGATGTTTACTGTAAGTTTTCTGTGCCTCGCTCAAGAGAAAGTGATGAGCTGGTTATCGAACCTGGAGTTTTCAAAATTAATACTACTTATCAGCGTTATTATTCTTACCAGTCGCAAATTCCTGAAAATGGCTTGCAAGTGGCTAGTCTGGTAGCCTCGTTTTCTGGTGGCAATGGTGGCAGTTCAAGACGAGATCTAACTCTGTATTTTGATTTGGCATCTGAAAATCAAGATTATGTGAAATCCATATCATGTATTCGTTTTGCTGACCCTAGACCATATAACTTAGTTACATTGGAAGATGCAAAGCAAGTTTTCAAGGAACTGGGCAGTTTTACAACTCAACGATAATTAGCTCTAAGCTCATGTTCACGGATTGGTCAGATTATACTTGTTAAACTATTACTAGCTTTTGTTGTCAAAATAAACAGTTAAACTAGGTAATACTTAAATGAAACGAAGTTTATTCATTACCATCTTAGTTCTTTTTATTTCCGGTTGTGCTTCTAACGGCTATCAATCTTCCTACAATCAAGTTTTAGAAATTAAGCTTGTTGAGCCAATAACTGTACCTGCGGGTAGAAGTTTTGTTTACATTAAGGCACCGGGGCAAGTGGTTAGCAGAGGAGAAATCGGCACTTTTGAAGTTTATTGCAAATTCGCAGTTCCTCGTTCTAAGGGCAGTGATGAATTAGTGATTGCACCAGATGTTTTTACTATAAATAATGTTTATCGACGTATATCCAGTTTTCATCCTTATCAATTGCAAGTCGCGTCTTTCTCTGGTCATGGTCATGGTGGGTTATTTCGTCACCACGATGTGTCAAGGCAGGATTTAGAATTATTCTTTAGTTTAAGTTCAGTTAACCAACCTAATGTTAAGTCTTTATCTTGCATCCGATTTGCCGACCCGTTTTTTGGGTACACACCGACAATCGGCGATATGAAACAAGTATTAAGTGGATTAGCTGAATTTACCGAAACTAATTGAATCTAAATGTAAAAGACCCGCGGATGCGGGTCTTTTTGAGTAACGCTTGTATTTGAACTAAACCGATAATAATAATCGACCTGGATCTTCCAGGCATTCCTTAATGGTTACCAAGAACCTTACTGCTTCCGCACCGTCTATAATTCGATGATCGTACGATAGTGCGATATACATCATAGGTCGGATTTTAACCTCACCGTTTACGGCCATTGGACGTTGAACAATATTGTGCATGCCTAAGATGCCGCTTTGTGGTGGGTTAATGATAGGTGTAGACATCATTGATCCGAAAGTACCGCCATTAGTAATGGTAAACGTGCCACCGGTCATCTCATCCATGGTAATGGCACCTTTTTGAGCCTTTTGGCCATAATTAACAATGGCTTGTTCAATTTCCGCAAAGCTCTTTTCATCACAGTTACGAACAACTGGTACTACCAGGCCACGAGGCGAAGACACTGCAATACCGATGTCATGATAATCATGATAGATGATGTCAGTACCATCAACAGCAGCATTTATAACTGGATAGCGTTTCAAGCCTTCCACACTGGCTTTCACGAAGAAGGACATGAATCCTAACTTAGCACCGTGTTTATCCGCGAATGATTCTTTGTATTTGGAGCGCAATGCCATCACTTCGGTCAAATCGACTTCATTAAATGTAGTCAGAATTGCAGCGGTTTGCTGTGATTGAACTAATCGATTCGCAATAGTTTGGCGCAGGCGTGTCATAGGTTCACGACGCTGCTCACGGCCTCCACTCGCAGCAGCGGGAGCTGCAGAAGCTTCAGGTTCGGGTGCTGGCGCAGATGTCTCAGCAGCCGGTTGTTGAGCTTGACTCAGATGGTTTTGCACATCTTCTTTAGTAATACGTCCGTCCTTGCCAGTACCAGTAATCTGCGAGGCATCAAGGTTATGTTCTGCCAACATTGCATTTACAGCAGGACCGTGACGATCATTATCTGTGGAGTCTGCAGTTTCTGCAGGAGCCGGTTCCTCTTCACCAGCAGGTTCTTCGCTAGCGGCAGGTGCGGGAGTATCAGCTACTGCACCGGGCGTTAAAATAGCGATTACCTCCTGTGCCGTAACTGTATCGCCTGATTCACGTTTTAATTCGGTAATTACACCATCCTCGGGAGCAGGTACTTCAAGGACTACCTTGTCAGTTTCAATATCAACTATATTTTCATCACGTTTAACACTGTCACCAACGTTTTTATGCCAGTCTAGCAAGGTCGCTTCAGCGACGGATTCGGGTAGAACAGGTACTTTTACTTCAATCGTCATGGGTCGTCTCCTTATTGTTCAATCAACGTTCGGTCAGCGCCTGTTCTACCAGGGCTGCTTGTTGTATGTTATGTGTGCCGTAATAGCCAACAGCTGGTGATGCTGAAGAAGGCCTTCCAGCATAGCGTAATTTACGTTCAGGGTCAGATGAGTCGCGAATACAGCCGTAAATACGATCACGGATTTGGCGATAACATCCCTGGTTTTGTGGTTCTTCCTGGCACCAAACTAAATCAGCCGCGGCAGGATATTGAGCTAAAATTTCCTTAACATCATCATAAGGAAATGGGTAAAGCTGCTCTATACGAACGACGGCAGTATCCTGGTGATTATCAGCATCACGTTTTTCCACTAAATCGTAATAGACTTTTCCAGCACAAAACAATATTGACTTGATTTGATCGGGTGACTGGGCAGCGATGGAGTCGTCAATTACGGTCTGGAATTGCCCATTGGCTAAATCATCAATGGTAGAAACGGCCGCCTTGTGTCTTAATAAGCTCTTAGGCGACATAATAATCAGCGGATGGCGATAGTTACGAATTTGTTGCCGACGTAACAAGTGAAAAATTTGCGCGGGCGAACTGGGCACGCAAACTTGCATATTGTTACTGGCACAAAGCTGCATATAACGTTCAAGTCTGGCTGAAGAGTGTTCAGGACCTTGGCCCTCATATCCATGTGGGAGGAGCATGACTAAGCCTGAAAGACGTTGCCATTTGGCCTCGCCGCTACTAATAAACTGGTCAATAACGACTTGTGCACCATTAGCAAAGTCACCGAATTGTGCTTCCCAGATGACTAACGTTCGTGGCTCGGTAGTACTGTAGCCATATTCAAAAGCTAACACCGCTTCTTCGGAAAGCAACGAATTAATTACAGTATAAGCATGAGGGCGGTCGGTTAAATTTTCCAGTGGTGTATAGGTTGAGCGATTATTTTGGTTATGCAGTGTGGCATGTCGATGGAAGAAAGTACCACGACCACAGTCCTGACCAGATAAGCGTACACTATGGCCCTCGTCGACTAAGGTCGCATAAGCCATGACTTCCGCAAAACCCCAATCCATAGGCAGCTCTCCATTAGCCATCTTGGTGCGATCATCCATAATTTTCTTAACGCGCCCATGTAATGTAAAACCTTCAGGCAATTGCTGCATTTGATTATTGAGCCTGGCAATTGTATCGGGTGTGACAGCTGTATAAGCTGGTGATTGCCAGGTGTTACCAATATAAGTCGACCAGTCAACCATTAGTACAGTTTTATTTGGATCGATAACCTGACCTGCTACGACTCGACCCTCATCCAACGCATCACGATAATTATCAACCATTTGTTGAGCTTCGCCAGTACTAATCACACCCTCATTTTCTAATTTCTCAGCATAAAGCTGGCGCGTAGTAGGGTGCTTTTTAATGGTTTTATACATAATCGGCTGTGTAACCATAGGCTCATCAGCCTCATTATGGCCGTGACGGCGATAGCAAATCATGTCAATTACTACGTCACGTTTGAATTTCATTTTAAATTCAAGCGCTAGTTTGCCAGCAAAAATTACCGCATCAGGATCATCCGCGTTGACATGCAAAATAGGTGATTGGACTAACTTGGCGACCTCGGTGCAGTAAAGAGTTGACCGTGAATCAAGTGGATTGCTTGTAGTAAATCCGATTTGATTATTGACTACAATGTGAATCGTTCCTCCGGTTTTATAGCCTCGTGTCTGGGCCATATTTAAGGTTTCCATGTTGACGCCTTGGCCAGCAAATGCCGCATCACCATGAACCAAAATAGGAATATTTTGATTCATTTCAACATCATGTCGTCTATCCTGACGAGCACGAACTGAACCGATGACTACTGGATTGATGATTTCAAGGTGAGACGGATTAAACGATAATGCCAAATGTACCGGACCACCGGGGGTCATAATATCTGAAGAAAAGCCCATGTGGTATTTGACATCACCCATATTCGTATCTTCAGTAATATGCTTGCCTTCGAATTCATCAAACAAACTGGCCGGAGCTTTGCCAAGAATATTAACTAAGACATTTAGTCGTCCACGGTGCGCCATGCCGATAACAATTTCTTTAGCCTGCATTTCGCCGGAGCTTTGAATTAGATCATTCAGTAGCGGAATTAACGAATCGCCGCCCTCTAAAGAGAAACGTTTCTGGCCTACATATTTGGTATGTAGATAACGCTCCATACCCTCAGCCATAGTCAAACGTTGCAACACATTTTTTCTTAATTCAGGTGATTCTTTAAAACGGCCTGATACGGTTTCAATACGCTCATACAACCATGTGAGCTCTTCAGCATCAGTGATATGTGAAAATTCGATACCAATTGGTCCACAATAAGCATCGTTTAAAATTGATACTAGTTGACGCAGTGTCATTTGACTGCCTGCAGCAAAATCACCAGTTTGAAAAACTGTATCTAAATCATTTTCGGAAAGACTGTTATAAGCAAGTTCTAAGTCAGGAGCATTAGGTTTTACAGTTAAATCTAACGGGTCAAGATCAGCTCTTAAATGACCACGGTTACGATATGACTCAATGAGTTTTAAAACACCAATTTGCTTGGTTAAAGCTTCTGGGGTGGCATGACCGTTAGTATAGGCAGCTCTTTTACTAGCATAATGACTAGCCGGCTTGGCCGGTGGCATTTCACCCGTCGACTTAAATTTCTCAAAAGCTATTTGCCAGGACGAATCAACTGACGAGGGATCATCAAGGTATTGTTTATAAAGTTCATCAAGGAAGGGGGCATTGCCGCCGCAAAGAATAGAAATATCACCATTAGAGGGTGATTGCTCAAACTCGCTCATACTCTGCTTTCCGTTATCTTGTCTGTTAAGTGATTATATGTGAATTATTAAACAACTGGCTACCCAGTTTGCTGTTGATGGGTCACTCCCGTGTGTCCAAATCCACCATCTCCACGTTCACTGGAGACAAACTCGTCAACTTCTTCGAAGTCGCACTGTAGTACAGGTAGAAAAACCATTTGTGCAATTCGATCACCGGGTTCTATAGTAAAGTTGGTACTAGAACGATTCCACACTGAAATAAATACCTGGCCCTGGTAATCAGAATCTATTAAGCCAGTTAAATTACCAAGTACTATACCGTGCTTGTGACCCAATCCAGAACGAGGCCACAAAACTGCAGCAATATTTGGGTCGCCGATATTAATGGCCATGCCAGATGGAACCAATTCAGTTTGCCCTGGCTCAATTACAACAGGCTCATCAATACAAGCCTTTAAATCAAGACCCGCCGATCCTTCAGTTGCATAATGGGGCAAACCAAATTCAGATTTTAAGCGTGGATCGAGAACTTTAAGTTGAATGTTTTTGTTCATATTGCTTAGTAATAATAGAAACGAGTTGAGTGGCCAGATTCGATTTTGAATCTGGGCCAATATTAATTTGTTGATCTTTATTGATGATAATGAGTTGATTTTCGTCTAGCCCGAACGCTTTACCATCGCCAACCTCATTAGCAATAATCATATCGAGCTTTTTGTTCTCAAGTTTTGATTTGGCGTAGTTTACAACATCATTAGTTTCTGCTGCGAACCCGACCGTAAAAGGAGGTAGCTCCAAAGCAGTTACGCTTTTCAAAATATCAGGGTTTCTTACCAATTTGATTTGCATTTTATCGGCTGTCTTTTTAATTTTTTGATCAGCGCTTAACTCAGGTTTGTAATCAGATACCGCCGCAACACTGATAAAAATATCACAGTCATTGGTATGTTGATGAACAGCTTCGTACATATCTTGAGCTGATTGAACTGAAACAAAGTCTACTTTTTCAGGTTTATTTAGTGCGGTTGGACCACTTATTAGTGTAGTCGCAAAACCTTGGCAAGCGAATGCTTTAGCAATTGAATAGCCCATTTTGCCAGAACTGTGATTGGTCAAGCCTCGAACCGGGTCTAAAGCTTCCCAGGTGGGACCAGCTGTTATCAGGATTCTAGGTTTGTCAGCTATAGAAAGGTTATCGTTTAAGTTAGAGTTGGAGTCAGCACTACGGTTGGTGCAAGATTGAAAGATCACCTCTTCGATAATAGCACTTGGTTCCAGCATGCGTCCTGGACCGACTTCGCCACAGGCCTGATCGCCTGAATCAGGCCCCAGAATTTGAATGCCGCGTTTTTGAATAATCTCAATATTGTCTTGAGTGGCCGGGTTTTGCCACATCTGATGATTCATGGCGGGAGCAATATAAATCGAAGCTGATGTCGCTAAGCAAAGCGTTGTCAGCAAATCATCAGCTAACCCGTGAGCCAATTTAGCAATAAAATCAGCGCTAGCAGGTGCAATGATGATTTTGTCAGCCCAACGGGCCAAATCAATATGATCCATACCCGATTCAGCTTCAGCATCCAACAAAGTATCACGGACTTGATGGCCGCTAACAGCTTGTAAGGTCAAAGGGGTAATAAAATGTTTTGCACCACCGGTCATCACTGCTCTGACATCGGCACCTTGTTCTTTAAGGCGGCGAACCAGGATAGGTGACTTATAAGCGGCTATTCCGCCTGTGACACCGACAATTATGTTGTTATTTATGCCCATAAGCACCGAAGTTTACTTGACTTACGGCTGAAATTACACATCCAAGTTACTATCAGTAATCGAACTCAAAAGAATCACATACTTACTATTTATTTTCTGCACTTAAAAATAATTTAAACCCCAAGACATGGTCCATTAGAAAGTACCGAAATTCCATTCGGAATTCCGGCACCTTGAAAGAGATTTTTAGATTATCGCGTTTACTTTACGATTCTTCTTAAACGTTTACGTAGTTTTTCCGGCTGAATATGTCTTAAATTCATGCTTACAGGCGGGGATTGCCGCAAGTCTAACACTTCGATTAAGTTACCGTTGCGCTGCGTGCAGACTAAATATTCTACATTTTTCAAATGTAATGTGACCCTAAGCCCATTGTCATCAAATTGGTTGCCTTGTTCGAAACTATCTGCCACCGAACGAATGAAGAACTTGGCCAGATGATTAATATCAAGCGCTTTTAACTCCTGCTTCGCACCAGGTTCAGAATTTTTATCAGTTACTTGGCAGAATCCAGGTGAATTGGTTACATCTACTTTTGGCAACTTAGTGCGTCGCCTTAATGCTACTTCAGCTGTTTGCTGGTCATTTAACACCTCAAATCGTGTCACACCACCGACTGACTCTCCAGTTATCCCAAATACGATCACATCATTACCTTTACCGCCGCGAAAGAGATCTGAACCATCACCAGGTTTCCAAATAAAAATATCATCGCCAGGCCCGCCAAAGGCTCGATCGCGGTTCAATGGATTAAAGTGTTCAATACCGCCAATCAAAACATCATCACCACCGCGGCCAGAGATAATATCTGTGCCTAAACCGCCGATAATGAGATCATCTGTATTTCTTTTTCCGAACAATATGTCACCAAATTGCATGGTTTGGTCTCGACCCCCACCTGCTAAAGCCGGATCCTGAGGTTGTACGAATGGATTTTCGGCTGAATTATTGTCACTACCGATAATCACATTATCGATCGCTATATTGGCCGAATCTGCGCTGGCATTGATGCTAAGTGATAAGCAGATTGCAGCTAAGACTAATCTATGTGGTTTTATAATTTTCATAACATGCTCCTAAATAATTGTTTTATTAAGTTTGTATTTTGTTGTCTTGGTTCTAAAACCTTGACATACAAATCTTATTTTCAGGAGCTTTAAAAGTCGTAATCGAAACGTACTTTTTTAGTAATGAAAAGGTAATTTGAAATCTTCAAGAGACTTTAATAATGACTATATTTACCGTGCCGAAAAATATAGAAAATTGTCTGGTTGGAGGTTAAAACTGAGTTATTTTGGCAGATATAGTAAAACTAATTGCTAGAAGGCGAGTTAGCCAATGAGAAGGAATAATGATGTTGGGGTTTTAGTGTACTGACCCAATTAAGTTTTGAGTCAATATCAGTTTGAGTTGCTAGTTTGTTAATACGTACAAGCTCGTCATAATAATCGCTTTTTTGGTAATGATAGATCAGGTTAGGGATAATGGCTGAAATTTGATTGCTGTACGCTAATTCCAGACGTTTAGCATGTTGATAATGTAATTCGCATCTGTGTGCCGCGCTCAGTGTTTGATAAATATAGTCTCGATAGACCCTGTGTGTGAAACGATATAATTGAGCTGTAGTACCATCTGGCCAGGTCCGAATACCTGCACGCTTGAACCAACCTGTAGTCAAAACTAATTCTTCACAAGTATCTTCAATTTCGATAATACTCTTACTTAATAACCACGAAATTGCTGCCGCCGAAAATTCTTTGACCACAATCACGCTAGCAGTTTGTAACAAACGATAGTGATCCCGGTTTAGTTTACTCAATTCTAGCTGCATACGTTGTCTTAACAGACGAGGAATACCATCTTGGTAGCGATCCTGGTTTAGCGTTTCTACCATGGCTTTGGCAATTAACGGGTGACCAGAGCTAATTTTGTAAATGTGGTTTTCTGAATCAGAATTTATTAGCGATGGCTGAATGTCCTTTTTTATCAATGAAATCGTTGCCGATTTGTCCAAAAAAGATAACTTTATTTGCTCAGCATTCTGATCGATTTCGGATTCAAAATAGGATAGATCGGAAGTTCTTTGTCTACTTTGAATTGCCCAATTACAGCACGTCATAAGGATCATGAGTCTAGTAGCATTGCTTCTGGTTTGGATATAACTTAATGCTGCAAGTGTCTTGGAGTCAGCCCAGTGAACATCATCTATAAACCATAGCAAGGTTATTTTCTCCGATAAAGATTCAAAAAATCTTGCTATCTGGAAAACCAATATTTCAGATTCTGATAAGTTAACAAGGGCATCTTTATTTCCAGACCAGTGCTGGGCGAGAACAGGTAAACTTTTTACTAACTGCGGTGAACATCTGTTTAGTAACTCATAAGCCGTTTCAGAAAAGCGACTATTGCATATTTGATCTACGCAATCTATCACTGTCATGTAAGGGTACTGTGGAGTAAAACTCTTGCATTGGCTTTTTAAGACCAAAATCTCCTTATTGGAATCAACTGAATGCTTTAACCATGATTTTGCCAAAGCCGTTTTACCAACTCCAGGGCCACCTTTTATTACGACTTGTTGGTGTGCTCCAGCTGATGACTTTTGCCAACACTGATTAAGTCGAGAAAAGTCTTTTTTCCGACCAAATAAATTAGATTTACATGTTTGAGCATCTAAACTCATGCTGATAGTCTGATTTTCACTCGTGCAAGATAATTTTAAAAAATAGGAGCCACCAATAAACCGATAACCACGACGATGAATAGTTTGTATAAATCGAGGCTGCCTGGGATTGTCGTTTAACGCTTTGCGAATTTCACTAATACAATTTTTTAGAACAGCTTCAACTGTGATAACATCAGGCCAAATTTGATTTAGTAATTCTGTTTTGGAGATGAGCTGATCAGGATGATCGGATAAACAGTTCAGAACCTCAAAGGCCCTGGAAGATAACTGAAATTGACCTTCGGGACGAATGATTGTCTGATTAATACAGTCGAACTTAACCAATTTTTCATGAGAATTTAAACGTTGTTCCACTTGTTTCTCCATGCAATTGATTAGGGAATGATTTATTCATTTCTTCATCTTTAAAATACTAGCTTAAATTAAAAAAAATTTATGGTAATAATTCACAAAATTCACATTTTCTGGAACTTAAGCTGTAATTAATTCAAAAAAAGATGTCATGCAAAACATATAAATTAGATGATTTATCTTGATTCGTAGACTTATTCTGGCTTAATCTTATCTTTATTTTGCAAAAACACATGGAGGTGTTAGATGATTGCTTTAAAAGAATGGCCTGAGCAAGAGCGTCCCCGGGAAAAATTACTCAAATTTGGACCACAAAGCCTTAGTGATGCAGAACTGATCGCAATCTTATTACGGGTTGGGACCAAAGGTAAAAATGCTATTGATATAGCCCGTTTATTATTAAAATCCCATGGCAGTTTACGCTCGATTTTCAATTCCTCGGTGGATTCGCTTTGTCAACATCAAGGTATTGGAAAATCCAAGGCAGTACAACTTTATGCGGCATTGGAACTCGGTCAACGATTACAAAAAGAACGACTGATGAGACAGCAAAGCCTGACGTCCCCCAGGGATTGCGAGGATTATTTGAAATCCTGGCTAAGCGATAAACCTTATGAATGCTTTGCCTGCATATTTTTGGATAATAAAAATCAGGTGATTAGCTGCGAAGAGCTATTTCGTGGCACAATCGATCAAGTTAGCGTATATCCGCGTGAAGTGCTCAGGATAGCTTTAGCTAAGCAATCCAGCGCAATTATTGTGGCTCATAATCATCCCTCTGGTGTGGCTGAACCCAGCTCTGCAGACGTTGAAATCACTGAAAAACTGCAAAAATCATTAAAACTGTTGGATATTCGCTTGTTAGATCATTTAATTGTCGGTGAGCTGGGAGTGGTTTCATTAGCCGAGAGGGGATATTTGTAGAAAATTCAGCGTTTTAGGCTACCAAATTCAATCATTTTTTGGTATAAATGCCAACCTTCGTAGATCGGGCCAGCTGTAGCCCATTAAAAAACGTTTATAGCGGATTAAATCATGTCTAGAGTATGCCAAATAACTGGAAAGCGAACTGTTCGCGGAAACAATGTTTCCCATGCGAATAATAAAACGCGCCGTAGCTTTTTGCCTAATCTGCACTATCGCCGATTCTGGGTTGAAGATGAACAACGCTGGGTAAAACTGCGTGTTTCTCATGCGGGGCTTCGTATTATCGATAAAAAGGGTATTGACGTAGTACTTAAAGAGCTGCGTGCCCGCGGCGAAAAAGTCTAAGGTTTAGGAGATCATCATGCGCGATAAAATCAAACTCGTTTCATCAGCTGGCACTGGACATTATTACACCACGACTAAAAATAAGCGTAATATGCCAGAAAAAATGCAAATCAAAAAATACGATCCGGTTGTGCGTAAGCACGTGGTCTATAAAGAAGCCAAAATCAAGTAAAGCAGATTGGTTTGGATCATTTGATCTGATTCGTCGACAGAAAATCGTCCAATAAAACATTAAATTCTTCAGCTCTCTCAATATTAACGAGATGGCCGGTCGTATCAAAACAGTGCAGTCGGCTATTCGGCAATATCTCATGTAAAAAATTGTTGGTTTTCCCCACAAGAAAATAATCCTGATCGCCATAAACCAATAAAACTGGAATATTAAGCTGCATTAATCGGCCCTGGTCTTGCCATAATGATCGCCGATTCCAGTGTAAGGTCTTGAGAATATTTACCGCTCCACTGACGGATTGCTCGCGCAAGTTCTGAGCATAACGCTGCCAACCAACTGTATCGATTTGTTGAAAATTGGTATAGGCAGGATCTTCAGTGAGTATTAAAACACCGCCTTCATTGTTATGAATTTCTCTTTGTCTCATTTCCGGTTTGACCCAGTTACTTATGTATTTTTTCCGTTCATTCGCATCTCTAGGGCCGCTGCTATTGCCGACAAGAGTTAAGCTTTCAACATGAACGCTATGATTGAGTGCGAAATCAAGACAAGTAAAACTGCCCATGGAAGTGCCGACTAAATGTACTGAACCGACATCCATCTTTTGAATTAAATCCAATAAATCAGAAGTGGCCTGATCCTGACCATAGTCAGCCTGTTCAACGGGAATGGAAGAAGGATAAAATCCCCTGGCACAATAGGTAATGCAACGAAAATTTGGCTCAAAAAATGCAATTTGCTTATACCAACTACGATAATCCCCGCCAAATTCATGCACAAATACTATAGTGTCTGAACCCGTCCCATGATCCTCATAATAAAGGGAATAATCGTCGCAGGTATTAATCGTTGGCATAGGATGAGACTAGGCAGTTATCATTTCAATTTCATCCTGACTAAACCCTAACTCAGTCAACACTTCACTCGTATGTTGCCCTAAATCAGGGGCAGGAGTTTCAGCGAATTCGACAGCAGCAATTGGATTGCGGACAAAACGCATAGAATCTTGATCGGCACTTACCTCGGAAAATGCCCGGTATTCAGCGGCTATATCGCTTTGTGCAATAGTTTGGACATTTTCAATTGCCGAACAAGGAATCCCGTTTTCAATCATTATATCAAGCCAATATTGTGAAGGTTTCTGGCGCAAATGATTACCAATCACCTGATCCAGCTGGTCACGGTTTTCCAAGCGAATTTCGTCATTCATAAAACGTGGATCATTAATTAATTCTGGCAATCCGATAGTATTACAAAACAAAGGCCAATCTTTATTGCTACCCAAGCCGATGACGATTTCCCTGTCGGCAGTCGGATAGGGTTCAAACGGTGTCATTGACGGATGCCTTGAACCTATCGGCTTGGCTACAACACCGACATTTAAATAGCGCGAAAAAGCATTTTCCATGCAGGCCCATTGGCAGGCAAGCATAGAAATATCAAGATTTTGTATATCGGTTTCACCTTCAGCGTCACGTTGATAGAGTCGCTCCAGAATACCTATAGTTGTAAATAGCGCGGCAGAAATGTCACCAACGGAAAACCCAACCCGAGTCTGAGTACCATCGGCAGGGCCATTGATACTCATCATGCCGCTCATGGCTTGTACCACGATGTCATAAGCAGGCCGTGAGGATAGGGAACCAGTTTGACCAAAACCACTGATTGAGGCACAAATCAGTTTTGGATTAATTCGCTTCAATTCTTCATCACTACAACCAAGCCGATCTCGCACGCCGGGTCGCATGTTTTCAACAAATACGTCCGCTGTTTCAAGCAAGCGGTGAAGCACCTTTTTGCCTTCCTCAGTTTTAAGATTGAGCACTATAGAGCGTTTATTGCGATTCAGCGAGGCAAAATACAGGCTGATATCATCTTTAAATGGTGGTGTCGATCGCGCCATATCACCATTTGGGTTTTCAACTTTGATCACGTCAGCGCCAAGCGTGGAAAGTAACCAGGTGCAAAAAGGTCCGGATAAAACGCTGGTCATATCGACAACACGAATATTTTTCATTTCTGTTTGCCTCTACAAAGTTGCTTTAATTTAACAAGGTGCGCAAAATCGGCGTCTAACGCGGTTTTACTAAATTCACTAACTACGGTTTGTAATTGCTCAGGCTCAACTATTTGATCGACCAGTCCCCAATCAAGTGCTTCTCTGGCCTGGACAGTCATACCCCCTAGAATGAATAGCGAACTACGTCCTGGCCCAATCAAAGCATTCAGCCGAGTGCAATCATTTTCTGTAGGCGATACATTATTGCGGAGCACTGGATAGAAAAAATAGGCTTGCGAAACACAAACTCGGATATCACAACCTAACGCCAGCGACATGCCGCCGCCTATGCAAGGCCCATTAATCGCGGCAATAGTCAAAACCTTAATTGAATTTAAGGCGCTTGTCATTTCATCCCAAACTTCACTGGGAGTGTCTCTTAGTTCGGATAGATCAGCACCGGCACAAAATACTTTTTCTCCTGCGCCTTTAATTACAGCTACTCGCAAATCACCGTTGTTTTGTGTGGCAGAAAAAACATCAGTCAATTGCAAAAGCATGTCTTGGGTAAGCGCATTGGCCTTTTCGGGTCGATTAATGGTTATAGTAAGTAATCCATCACAATAATCGGTTGTAATAAACTCTGCCATTGTTGTCTTTTGCTATATAGATTACGTCAAATATTCTGGATAGCCACGTTCTAATAATCGTAGCAGAGCTGGCCATTGCTCTTCTCCGTGTGGGCCGTTAGCAGGGTTTCCCCAATCATGTAAAGCTTGCATCGCATCATCAGTGATTTTGATCGGCTCTTGGTTACCATGCAGGATATCAACCTGAATCTTACAGGCCATTTCCAGGTAATAGTGATAAATAAATGCTTCAGCCGCAGTCCGGCCGACGACCAGCAAGCAAAGCGCCTTCATTGGCTACTGCCGTGGAATCCTGATAAGGATGTGTGGCCAGGGTACCGAGCACAAAACCCGCATGCTGAGAAAGAGGTAGCAGGCCATCAGGCATGGCTGATACAGCGACACCCGCACGTGTATGGCTGTGAATAATAAAATTAATTTCCGGGCGAGCGTTTAAAATGCCAGAATGGATGATATGTCCTGCTAAATTTAATACTCTGCCCGTTTCTTGCTGTTCACCCGTAAACCGCATTTTGGTTAGATTCGATGCGCTAATCTCATCGAACATTAAATCATAAGAATTTAGTAAATATTTGTCAGGATTGTCTGATAATCGAGCAGATATGTGAGTGCTGGTCAAATCTGTCCAGCCGTAATGAACAGCTAAACGGTAAAGCGCAGCCAGTTCTTGCCGGGTTTTCCATTCGATTTCACTGCAATTTAGTGGATTTGACATTACCGGGTTTCTACTGCTTGTCGATAAAGATGATGAAAATGTTTCAACCCAACCTCACTCATCGCACCACAGCCATCACCAATAACATAAGGGCCGGGTTCAAATGAGTGGCTTTCCATGCCTTTTTGAATTTTGGATACCACAACTTCGTCTTCAGCTCCGGTAGTTTGTTTATGCTTGATCATCAGTGCTTCAACGTCCGATGCTGAAATTGAGCCATCTGAAAACCAACGATATAAGTATATTGTTTTACGCCAATTAATGGGCAGCCATTGGCGGATCGTGAAATAGCCGCCTGGATAACAACAAAAGGCAACATTAGGCCATATCCAGTAGGCCCCATAATCGCCAGCTCGAGGGCTGTGAGTCGTATCATAGTCATATTGCTTTTCGTTTTTTGTTTGAGCCTTGCCTTCGTGCCAGATCATTTGCCCATGTACAACTGTGGTATAACCTTGCATCGACAAGACTCCTTTTGTTAATGATGAACGGTGTACGGTAGGGCAGTGGTAACATTCGTTATAATTTTCAACTGAAAGCTTCCAATTGCAATCATGTTCAATGGTTGTCTCACAGACGAAACGTAATCGTTTTGGATCCGGGTGATATGATCGAATAACCGCTTCAAGATCGGCAATCGACGAGTTTAGTGGTTCAGCTTGATCCCAAAGATTTACGAATACAAATCCGCAGAATTCTTCAACCTGAATCTGACGTAAACTAATTTCAGCGCAGTTTATTTCATCAGTTTCTTTAATACCCGGTACCCGACTTAGTTGGCCGCTTAATTGATAAGTCCAAGCATGATAGGGGCAGACCAGAAGGTTTCTGACTCGCCCACAACCATCAACCAAAGGGTGGCCACGATGGCGACAGACATTATAGAAGCCCCTTAGAACACCATCTTTACCTCTGATGATAAATATATCTTCATTAACAATAGTATGTGTTTTAAACTGACCTGGTTCTTGTACTTCTGAAACATGACACACACATTGCCAAGTTCGATAGAAAATATCCTTTTTATCAGCTTGAAACTGATCAGGATCGGTGTAGTAATGAGCAGCTAATGGGCTTTGACTCTCCATGCTGCCAGAATTCCTTTAACTGACAGAATAGCGCTTAAGCCTGAGAGAAAATTCTTCCAAAGCCGCGATGCCAGATTCTTCAGCATGTTTGCACCATTCTTGTAATGCTCCCAGTACTGATTGATGATTTTTATCGTGCTTGGAAGAACAAATCTCCTGCAACTTCGTTTTCATTTGATAAACCAGTTGTAAATTATGGTTTTTATCCAGAATCGACTCGAGTTTGGTTCTGGCGGTCTCATCAAGCGATGAAAATTCTTTGCGCATTAATAAATGAGCTTTTTTAAACAATTTAAACTCATGCGGTTGGTCAGATTTGATTTTAGTTGATTCCTCATGACAAACGGTTTTAAGCACTTCACGGGTGAAGTTCGACATAACTTGTATACGGTTATTTAATAGAGTTTTAACTGTATCCAGATCACAAATATCATTGACTGATGGCGAAGCTTGAATTTTGGGTGCGACTTTTTTTACTTTAGCCAAACCGATGAACGACAATAAGCGTATATATAACCAGCCAATGTCAAATTCATAGGGTCGTGCTGAAAACTTGGCCGAACTGGCGTAAGCGTGATGATTATTGTGTAATTCTTCCCCGCCAACAATAATGCCCCAGGGAACAATATTACGGCTCGCGTCCGGAGTTTCATAATTACGATAACCGTTATGGTGTCCAACCCCATTAATTACTCCAGCAGCCCAAAATGGTATCCAGAAGATTTCAACCAGCCACATCGCTATTCCAACAGCGCCAAACAAAATCACGTTAATACTTAATAAGAAAAAAACTCCTATAAAGGAAAAAGGTGTATATAGCTTCCGCTCAATCCAGTCATTGGGTGTGCCGTGGCGATACTGATCCAAATCATTGGGCTCAATAGTAGCGTCACGATAAAGTTTTACCCCGCCAGTCAGGGCAGGCGGTAGCAATAATTTAAAAAAGTACTTTAGCCCATGTACTTGTGGGCTATGTGGATCTTCTTCAGTTTCGACATTGGCATGATGCTTGCGATGGATGGCAACCCATTCCCATGTGACCATGCCGGTTGTTAACCACAACCAGAATCGAAAAAAGTGACTTGCAATGGGGTGTAAATCAATTGCTCTGTGGGCTTGGTGACGGTGTAAATAGAGAGTAACGCTAATTATTGTTAAATGAGTCACTACCAGTGTGATGAGCAAATAAGCCCACCAGGGCAACTCTAATATGGGTAAATCCATGTTGTACGATAACCTTGTGTGAAACTGAGTTGTAAGACTAGCAGAGCTTAAGAGAAATTTGTAGTTTGAATTTGAGTGCTGCGCCATAAAAAGCAGCGCCATTGTGGTGAAGGCCGGAATCTCCTCAATCAACCTACTTCTTCGATTAAAGCCCGAGCAGTCTTGAGGAGGTCCCGGATCAAGTCCGGGATGACGGTAGTTTTAATGAGTCTAAAGGAGATTCTGTATCCGGAATGACGGTTTTTCACAAATCCAATTTGTATTTTTTGCCATTAGCTCCATGCACAGAATCATGCGCTTCTATCCAGACTGTACTCACTCCTGCTGGAATTTCCACGCCAGATAGACTGCGAGTAAACGGTTGCTCATTGACATGTGGATGCATTAGCACCCGATTACCCAGTTCCAGGCCATCTTCAGTGAGTACACGCCAACCATCGGCATAGTGATCCCAACCGGTGTCGGCATGCTCCAAAGTGACATCAAAACGGCAAGTATTGTTTTCGCAATTGGCCTGGGCGTCGATAATCTCTACGTCGCCAGCGAAGCTTATTAAGGAAACAGAAACTAAAAAGGGAAATAAAAAGCGGGGTTTAACGTTGGCGAAATGAAATGCGGCCTTTGGATAAATCATAAGGAGTTAATTGTACGGTAACTTTGTCACCTTTCATAATACGAATATAGTTTTTACGCATCTTGCCAGAAATATGCGCAGTTACCACATGTCCGTTCTCTAGTTCGACTTTGAAAGTAGTATTAGGAAGGTTATCGATAACTGTTCCTTCCATCTCAATATAGTCTTCTTTTGCCATATATATCCAAGCTTAATTACAGGGATCGCTAGTGTGCCTGATTTTCTGACAAATTCAAAGACCTTAAAGTTCCTTCCATTCATTATTAGTTAAGATTTGGGCAGCGGTAAAATTCGATTTATAAGCCATTTTTTGCGAATTCTTGATCCAATAACCGAGATAAAGCCAGCTTCGATTCATGGATTTGGCGAGCTCAATCTGCTTGAGGATTGCAAAGGTACCCAGGCTGTTAGTTTTTGAAAGCTCCGGATCAAAAAATGTATAAACCGCTGATAATCCGTTGTTTAATACGTCAGTAATGGAGACAGCAACCAGTTGCTGCTTTAAATGAAATTCAATAATCATCGTTTGAACTTCACTGGCAATCATGGATTCAAAATAATCAAGTTTGGTATGTTTTTCCATGTCTCCATTCGGATGTCTGGACTTTAGATACTGTTTATATAGCTTATAATGCTTTTCACTGAATCCGCAATTTAATAGTTGAAAGCGAACAGACTTGTTTTTGTTTAGTATGCGTTTTTGCGAACGGCTGAGTTTAAATTTTGCTGTTGAAATTCTAAGTGGAATACACTGATTACATTTTTGGCAATGAGGCCGGTAAATTAATTTACCACTACGCCTAAAACCGATGTTCAATAATTCCCCGTAGGTAGGAGAATTGACTTTTTCCTTGGGGTCTAAAAACAAGGTCGAAGCCTGACGATCTGTAAAATAACCACAGTCATGGGGAGTCGAAAGATGTAACGAAATCTTCATTTTAGTAGTATTGGTTTATATCTTGACCAATTTTCAGGCTCTGTTTGCTTTGTCAAAGTCTTGATCGTTTTAGTAAATTTCTTTCTGGACATATATTTTGCACCAAGGCGCTCAACCAATTCACTTGGTAATTGACAGTCTAATAAATCATAGCTCCAGAGTTCAAGCTGTTTAATTAAAGTTATTAAAGCGAGTTTGGAGGATTCACTGGTTTTACTGAACATGGACTCGCCAAAGAAAATTGAGCCTAGGGCGACACCATAAACCCCGCCGCAGAGCTTAGAGTCCTGCCAACACTCAATTGAATGTGCATAACCAGCTCGATGTAAACGAATATAGGCCTCAATCATATCCTCAGTGATCCAGGTGCCATGTTCAGTTATTTGGTTTTTTCTGGGAGCTGAGCAATTTATAATAACTTGTTCAAAATTCTGGTCGAAAGTGAATCTGAACGAATGCTTTCTAATTGCTTTTTTGACACTTCTGGGGATATGTAGTTGATTCGGATAGATCACCATACGTGGATCCGGTGACCACCATAGAATTGGATCGCCAGGGTTGAACCAGGGGAAAATGCCATTTTTATAGGCACTGAGTAAGCATTCTATAGAAAGGTTGCCGCCGACTGCAACTAAGCCGTCCTTATCAGATGCCGTTGGATCAGGGAATTGATAACGAATCGCAGAATCCATTATTTTTCTTTGAACGGGGAATGTTGTTGCAAGGTTTGTAAATACTGATCCACATGATTAGCTTCAATATCGATATGATCTTTGATTGCTTGGTAGAACTGCGGATGTTTGAGCCAGTGCGCAGATAGTGTTTTCACGGGCAATAACCCACGTGATAATTTGTGTTCTCCTTGGGCGCCTGCTTCAAAATACTGAATTTTGTTTTTTATGCAATAGTCTATGGCCTGATAATAACACGTCTCAAAATGAAGGTTATTGATTTCAATATCACAGCCCCAATAGCGTCCGAATAAGGTTGTTTTACTTTCAAAGAATAGAGCGCTTGCAATATTTTTATTGTTCAGATAAGCAGCGATGAGCATGGTTTGATCAGGCATGGATTCGCCAACTTGCCTAAAAAAATCCAGATTTAAATAAGCCATAGCACCGTGAAGTCGAATGGTGCTTTTATAAAATCGATAAAAATCTTGCCAATTGTGTTCTGTAATATTACTACCTTTTAATATCCTGAATTCGATCAAAGAAGAATCTAACGATTTACGTTGTTGGCGGATTTTCTTACGCTTAACCGATGTAAAACTATTTAAGTAATCAGCAAAATTTTTATAGTTATCGTTCTGCCAATGAAACTGGTAACTACTGCGTGAGGCAAGTCCTTGCTTAGTCCAGGCTTGTAATTCCTCAGTATCTAAGAACAAAGCGTGAACGGAAGATAATTGTAATTCATTCGCTTTGGCTAAAACAAATTTGATGATCTTTTGCTGTGTCCGATCAGAATCAATGCCGGGTTTGAGCAAAAATTTTACCGCCGAAGCAGGTGTATAAGGTATTGCACAAAGCCCTTTAGGATAATAGTCAAATCCATGTCGATGGTAGGCATCGGCCCAGGCCCAGTCGAAAATGTATTCACCATAAGAATGCCCTTTGATATAAAAAGGCAGAGCTGCGATTAATTCGTTGTCATCAAAACAAACGACATGATGGGGTAACCAGCCATTATCGGCTTGTGTAGAACCTGAATTCTCTAGAGCGGCTAGAAATTCATATCTGGTAAAAGGGGAATTATCTTGTATTAATGCATTCCAATCGCTGCTTGGAACTTCGTTGATACTTGTGATGCAATGACAATCCACCGATCACCCTATATAACGATAATATTGCGTCTTACAATCGTTGTGCAAAAATGATTTTACGATAAAAAAACTGAGTCATTACCCCTGTAACTCAGATAAATAGCGGCTATTTGGAAAATTCGCTTGTAAAACTCGCCAAGAGTCTTGAGCTAAATCAGGCAGCCCCATTTCTCGATAGGCGATAACCATCATGCCGAGAGCATCTTCAACCGCCGGTGTTTCTTGATAATGCTCAATGACATATTTACAGCGGTTTACAACGGCAACATATGCACCTCTTTCCAAGTAAAACTTTGCAATATTCGTGTCGTGCTTAGCTATCGTATTGAGTAATGTAACCATACGCTCACGGGCATCCGCACTATAAACACTACTAGGAAAACGAGTCACTAGTTCATTAAAAGCATCAAATGAGTCCCGCGCTGTTTGAGGGTCTCGATCACTAAAATCCCTAGCCCCAGTCAAACGAGAAATAAAATTCTTGTGTCGGGTAAAGTTCGCTAAACCTTTTAAATAATATGCATAATCAACGTTTTGGTGAGTAGGATAAGTGTGAATAAACCGGTCCGCCGAAGCTACTGTAAGCTCCTCATCACCACGCTTATAATACAAATAAGCAGTATCCAATATTGCTTGCTGAGCATAAACGCTGTATGGAAAACGTGCTTCAACTTCACGCAGATGGTTTAATGCTTTCTCGTATTCAGAATCTTCGATTGATTCTTTGGCTATGGCTATTAATTCTGGAGCAGGTATACCGGATAAATCGTTAACATCCTTAAGATTACATCCTGCTGTTATGAGTAGTAACAATCCAGTCAAGATCAGACGTTGGTAAAAAATCATTATGTAATTAATGTATGGGATAATGGACAGATTGTTATTCTAACCAATCATTTATCTTTACGCATCTATCAAGTGTCCAACAGCCAAAAAATCAGCAGCCAGATTCCAGAAGATTATGAAGGCCTGCGACTGGATAAGGCGTTGTCCTTACTTTTTCCGGACTATTCACGCAGTACCATACAAAAATGGCTAAAAACTGCACTGGTAAGCGTTGACGATGAAATTCTGCCGCAAAAACAAAAAGTTCAAGGCGGCGAAGTCATTGAAATAGAACTCCCGGAACAATCTATTAATCAAGCTTTGGCTGAGAAAATTGATTTGGATGTTCTTCATCAAGATAGTGAAATTATTGTGCTTAATAAGCCTGCTGGTTTAGTGGTGCATCCAGGAGCTGGAAATCCAAGTGGCACACTGATGAATGGTTTGCTTTATTTCGATTGCGCTTTATTTGATTTACCTCGAGCCGGTATTGTACATAGACTGGATAAAGACACTTCGGGATTAATGGTGATTGCTCGTTCTGAAGCTAGCCGATTAAATTTAATCGACCAATTACAAACACGTGACGTTTCACGGCAATATTTGACTGTCGTTAGTGGGGTGCCAATATCCGGGGGAACAATTGAAGCTGCGATTAGTCGCCATCCGCTAGATCGCCGTAAGATGAACGTGAATTCGACCGGCAAGGAAGCTATAAGCCGTTATCGAGTGGTAGAAAAATATGCTGATCATGCTTTGCTAAAAGTGAAACTTGAAACGGGTCGAACTCATCAAATCAGAGTACACATGCAACATATCGGCTATCCAGTTTTTGGGGATCCTGTTTATGGACGACGCTTAACTATTCCCAAAGGCGCTGACAGCGATTTGACAATCTTGCTGAGAAACTTTAAGCGCCAGGCCTTACATGCCACAAAATTATCCTTCATCCATCCTAAAACAAATGAGTCAATGAGTTTTACACTGCAACCGCCTGAAGATATGCAGCAACTGATCAATACTTTAAGCCAAACATGATTAATATTTTTGAAATCAAGTGGCCAGTTAGTGCAAATGTTTATACGCTTACTACAACTAGGATTGGCGGTGTAAGTAAAGGTGTCTACGCAGGTCTGAATTTAGCTGAACATGTTAATGATATTGCTGATGACGTGGCTCAAAACAGACAGATTTTGATGCATGAACTAAATCTTATTTCAAATCCGAAGTGGTTGAATCAAACTCACAGCACTAATATTGTTATTGCCGATCAAGCTGATTCAATTGTCGACGCTGATGGCAGTTATACGATGCAGCCGGGATGTATTTGCGCAGTTCTAACAGCAGATTGTTTGCCGGTATTTTTAGCTGATAGTGCTGGTCGCTGTGTTGGAGTCTTTCATGCTGGTTGGCGAGGGCTGGCAAATGGCATTTTGGTAAACGCCGTTCAGTCGATGGCTAACCATTCGGATCATCTGCTAGCCGCTATAGGGCCAGCAATTTCACAATTGTCTTTTGAAGTCGGCGCCGAAGTAAAAGAAATATTTGTACAGTCAAACTCTAATAACAAAAAATTTTTTGTTGACTCTACCAACAAAGGCCACTTTTATGCTGATTTATATGGACTGGCAAAAAAACAATTGCTTGATCTAGGCGTTAAATCTGTTTGGCTGAATGAATCAGTTTGCACTTTCAAAGATTCTGGGCGTTTTTATTCCTACCGGCGTGACGGACAAACAGGTCGGATGGCGTCTTTAATCTGGTTTACTCAGTAAATTCAAATAATAAAGACAAATCTACGGCTTGAATATGTTTAGTTAATGCGCCTAATGAAACATAATCAACGCCCGTTAAGGCAATGTCCCTGATGGTTTGTTTAGAAATATTGCCCGAAGCTTCTAATTCAGCTTGTGATTGATTAATTTCAACTGCTTTTCGTAACTGTTCTAAATTGAAGTTATCCAACATGATTCGCTTCGCACCCGCGGCTAGAGCTTGTTTCAGTTCATCCAATGATTCAACTTCAACTTCGATCATTACCGAATCACCATGGCGATCAAGAGCAGTTTGAACTGCCGCGGCCAATGATCCGGCAGATCGAATATGATTCTCTTTGATTAAGACTCCGTCATATAAACCAATTCGATGATTTTTACCGCCGCCGACGGTAACAGCATATTTTTGTGCCAATCTGAGTCCGGGTATAGTTTTGCGCGTATCTAAAATACGGCATTTGGTATCTTTAATGATTTCGGCATACTGATTAGTTACAGTAGCTGTTGCACTTAATGTTTGTAAAAAATTGAGTGCGCAACGTTCAGCGGTGAGAATATTTCTGGCATTACCAGAGATTTGACACAACACTTGATCAGCATGTACTTGCTTTCCTTCAGTCACTTTCCATTGCAAGCTTATCGTGCCGTCTACTTGTTTGAAGACTTCGTTAACCCAAGGAATTCCGCAAATAATCGCGGATTCTCGACAAATTACTCTTGCGCTAGCTTGTTGCGAATCGTCAATCAATGCCGCAGTCAAATCACCACTTCCTACATCTTCTGCAAGCGCTAAGTTAACAATTTGTTTTAGCTGTTCTTGTAAATCACTATTCATCAGTCAATATACTCAGTTATCGGTGCTAAGTTTAATGCGGTTTGCTCAATAAGCGATAAAGATTATAATTTCTAAGTTAAAGAGCACAAACACACAGGGAAAACAATGGCTGAAAATATTTGGGATTTGGTTAGCCAGAATGTTAATGCTAGCAATGAAAATACAGCCTGGACAAGGCGTATTGATAAAAAAACTCGCGAACATTTTAGTTATAAACAGGTCTATGAGAATGCGTTGTTAATAGCGAAACAACTACGTGAAGCAGGTGTCGAAAAAGGCGATTTGATTGGCATTATTGCACCAAATGGACCGGAGTGGGGGTCATCGGCCTTAGGTATTTTAAAACTGGGGGCAATAGTTTGTCCTATACATGTGGGTAATAGTTCAGAAGAAATTGACCAGCAAGTCGAAGTTGTCAAACCCAAGCTGATCTTGAGTTATAAATCCCCAATTACATTTGCTAACGAAGTCCCAATTCAAATACGAGAGCCTGAAGGTGATGAAATATCCAAAGAGGCTGAGACTCCAGTTGGTGTGGAAGAAAACGATGAAGCAGTTCGGGTTTACACATCCGGCAGTACCGGTAGCGCCAAAATGGTCCGACTGTCACATCGAAACATTTGTTCAAATGTAAAAGCTGCTGTTGCTTTCGCACCGCCATTGGATTCAAACGATAAATTTTTATCGTTATTACCGCTATCACATGCGATGGAATTCACTGGAGGAATGCTTTTTCCATTGCGCAACGGCGCTTCAATAGTTTTACCTAGGGTACTGGCAGCGAATGAAATTCTTGCGGCTCTACAGGAAGAAAAAATCACCATGCTTATCGCGGTTCCGCGGCTTTACCGAAATATTATTCTGGGCTTGGATAAGAAATTTAATGATGCAGGTTTTGCATTAAAAGCATATCGTAACATATTGAAAAGTATGCCGATTTCTTTGAGAAAAAAATTAAATTTCCCGATAAGAAAACAACTGGGTACTAATATAAAAGCATGGATTAGTGGTGGTTCAAGACTGGATCCTGAGATTACTAAAGCATTCCATAATCTTGGGTTACCGTTGCGGCAGGGTTACGGTTTGACTGAAACTTCGCCTGTTGCAGCGGTTCAAGATGAGTTTGATCCTGTCCTAGAGTCAGTGGGTAAAGCGTTGGAGCACATGGAAATTAAAATTCATGAAGCCGATGCAAAAGGGATTGGGGAAGTATGGATTAGGGGGCCCAATGTCATGCTTGGCTATACTGATGAGGAATTAACCAAAGAAGTTATCGAAGACGGTTGGTTTAAAACGGGTGATCTGGGCCGTTTAGATTCGAATGGGAAACTGATTTTGACAGGTCGAAGTAAACGCTTGATCGTCACCGAAGCAGGTAAAAATGTTTATCCTGAGGATTTAGAGATTAGACTCGAGCGGTTTGAAGGGGTCAAAGAAGCAGGGGTGATTGAAATTGAGATGAAGCCGGCTGCCATTTTGGCACTGGATACTGGAGAGCCCGTTACAGCGGCTGTCATTGCCATGGATGAGAAAGATAAAGCAGAGGCTATAGAAAATGCAAAGCGTGTTTTACGTGAGTACAATTCTGGTGCTTCAGGGCATAATCAAATTACCAGATTTGCAGTAGTCAATGAATTACCCAGAACGCCGCTAGGAAAAATCGCTATCAAACTATTACCCGAAATCTTCGAAACTCACGAAGTAACATGACATAGGTGGCATTACTTAAAATACACGTCATCCTGAGGAGCGGAGCGAGGTGAGGATCTTCCAACCGTTGTTCGGGCCTGTTATCTCAAATACCGAACTAAATGCCTGTTTCTTTTCCCAGTGAAACAAGTGAACACTAGCCTGCTGCCACACCGTTTTTATCATTGCCTATGGATCTGCTAAATCGAACTCCCTATCCTGAAAAAATGTAACTAATGGAAATAGCCCTAGCAATAATATTAATTGCAGTCATTTTGCTGCTATATCTAATCCAAATCGGCAAAAAACATAACAAAACCGATTGGGGCTCTAGCGGACTTAATATTCTCGATGGGATCAATCGCTGGTTCTGCTTAAAATACCATCGCCTGCCGTCAGAGATGATAGAGTTGCCTGAAACTGGCCCAGCTATATTGGTTTCGAATCATATATCTGGCCTTGATCCATTATTACTCATCGCAGCCACGACCAGGCCGTTGAGGTTTATGATTGCTCAAGAAGAATATGATCGTTGGTGGTTAAAATGGCTGCTCAAAAAAGTAGGTTGTATCCCTGTTAAACGCGACAAAAATCCTAAAAAAGCGCTCAACCATAGTATCGCAGCGTTAGAGAAAGGGGAAATTCTAGTTGTCTTTCCTCAAGGCGGTATTGTCACAGAAGATGATGCAAAACCACTAAAAAAAGGTGCTTTTGTACTTGCTGAGATCGCTAATGTATCTATCTATAGTGTTCGAATTGATGGAGTAGGCGGCAAAGGGTTTACTGTGTTTGCAGTGTTCATTCCCTCCAAAATTAGCTTAATTCACAACCATAGTGTTAAAAAAATCAATCAACTGAATTTAGAACAAGTTCAACATGACCTTAAAGCATTTTTCTTTGCGCGCACCTAAATAATTAAAGTGTAATTGATAACTATTGTGTCTATTTAAGTACCCCTAATAATAATTTTTGTTTAATCTCTTATAATCAAATTTCAGGGGTTGGTTAAGTTAATCGTTTTGCGTGGGGCGCTCTTAATGAAACAATATTCTGGTTCTAAATTATTTTTTTACTTCACCTGTTTAATCGGCTTATCTATTAATCACGCTTTTGCTGGAGGAACTCCGGACCCTGATATAGGCAATTCCCGTGATAATCAACTGCTCGGAAGTTTTAATAATACAAATGGTCCGGCAGGTGGAGATTTCGTTAATGCAGCCGGTACAAGCGGTTCAATAACAGGTCTTAATTCTGATTGGCTTTATAACATTGAAGTGCTGTATGTCGTCAGATGATTTGGGACAGTTAGTTCTTAAAATTAAGAGAGACTATCCGATCATATCACTTGCCTGAGATCAGGCACACAGTTTTAGGTTTTCGCACCTCCTTTGGTTTAACGTTTGTTGTTTAATAACGGCTCGCTCATCGATGATTTGCTGATATCGACCATAATACATATCCGCCGGTGTCACATTGTCTAACGACTCATGATAGCGTTCGTGGTTGTAATGATGAACAAACTGTTCAATGGCTTGTTCGAGTTCGCCAGGCAGATAATAATGCTCAAGTTTGACGACGTTTTTCATTGACCGATGATAGCGTTCAATTTTACCCTGAGTCATCGGATGGTACGGTGTTCCACGAGTATGCGTCATCTGATGATAAGCCAGGTAATCTTTCAGCTCACCGGATAGATACGCCGGGCCATTATCACTGAGTAGCCGTGGTCGGTGTTTAACAGGCACATTTGTCACACCCGTTACAGCAATCGCTTGATCCAGGGTGTCTTTGACATCACCCGCGCCCATGGTACTAGTGAGCATCCAGCTCAGAATAAACCGTGAATAATCATCCAGTACGGTAGACAGATAATACCAACCCCAGCCGATGATTTTGAAATAGGTAAAATCAGTCTGCCATAATTCATTGATTCGCTTGGTTGGCGTATGGAAGGTATCACTGGCCGATAGCAGAATATAGGCCGGTGAGGTAATCAGGTCATGGGCCTTCAAAATACGGTAAACACTGGACTCAGAGATAAAGTACCTGTGTTCATCGGTAATTTGCCAGGCCAGTTCACGAGGTGATTTCTCCGGGTACTGAAGTGCAATCTCGAGACATTGCTCTTTGACTGATTCGGGGAGTTTGTTCCAGAACCGTTGGGGAGATTTACAATGACTTTCCAATGCATCAGGGCCACCCATTTGATAGAGTTGATACCAACGGTAAAAACTGCTGCGAGCAATACCCAGTTCCGCTAATGTCCTACTCACGGGAAGTTCACTGGCTTCAACTATATGGATAATTTCCACTTTTTCAGCCGCCGACAAACTCATTCGTCGTCCCACGTCGAGTCCAAGCCAAGCACACTTTTTTTAAGCACCGTATTCTTCAAAACAACATCGGCCAGTGCATGTTTTAGCTGATTGTTTTCTTTGCGAAGTTCAGTCACTTCCTCTGAATTGGCTTCACGCTTAATATCACCGGCCAAACGTTGTTTCCCGGCTTCAAGAAAGTCTTTGCTCCAACGGTAATACGTATTCTGATTGATCCCTTCCCGGCGGCATAACTCGGCAATACTATCCTCACCTCGAAGACCGTCTAATACAATCCGAATCTTTTCATCGGCTGAATATTTATGACGGGTGTTGCGTTTAATTGCTTTAACTAATTTCTCTGAGTTATATTTACTCATCTTAAGACTCCTATAAATTACTATTAAATTAACAGAAGTCTCTCTTGTTCAGAACATCAACTTTGTCTCATATCCTCTGACGGGATACAGTTGGTTTTCAGTTATGGGGGTTAGACGGCGTTGATGGGGATTGGGAGAAGTTACACAACTGGTATGTTAGAAGTGGCAGTGGTAATGCGGTTGAGCCGCAGAGTTACAGTAAACGTGTCCGTATACCGGGTTCGATCGACCAGTTAGTGAGTGTGGGGCTGTCGAGTATCGACAGTGACGGTTCAGAACATTATTACGGGCCGTTTGAGGTGGGGTCGAGTTACGGCGAATTGAGTTCTCTTTCCCCGATTGACTGGGGGGATGTACGGGCTGAATTGGATACCCGGATGGGGTTACAGGGGTATGTCCGGGATGGGGTGAAAGGCTACCGTCAGGTTACCTCAGGGGTTGAGTCGAATGATTTGGATGCCCAGTTAGTGGTTGAGTTTCAGGTGAGTGAGTCGGGGATGTACCGGATAAGTAGTGGTGAGTTATTGAGTGCGGGTATTGATTGGAGTGGTGTAGGACATCGTGATATAGCCGTGTTGGACAGTCGGGGCGAGAGTGTGGTGCGTTATGTTCGAGCGACGGGCAGTGGGGGCTGGAACAAGACGTTGGGGACTCGGGGAGAGGTGTATTTTTATGGGCATGGTCCGGATGAGGGAGAGAAGTTATACAGTGATACGCGAGTGTACCGGTTGATGGTGGACCCGTATCGGGCATTAGAGGCGCCGACCCAGGGTAAACAGGGGGTCACGAGTGGGTTTAGTGATAGTTATGTTGAGTACAGTGAGGTGGAGCTGGATAACACGTATATTCTTAACAGTGCGTTAGATGACCCGTGGGTGGATGCAGTGATGGTGGGGTATACGGATCAGCCGCAGTTATACGGGACATTGGTGCCGGTCGAGAGTGATGCGTTATGGGACGAGGGGTCGCGTATTCATTTACGGTTAGGGCGTAGTAGTGGATTACCGGGTATTGATGGAGATGGCGATGGAGAGGTAGATGCCGAACATGTGGTTGAGGGGGTGGTGTTCAGTGGAGGGGGTTTAGTGAGTGTGGGTGAAGCCCGAGCGGTGGGCACGGGGGGTTGGGACATCAGTCTGCCGGTTCCGGGTGGGGTGGTGTTCGATGAGGCCAATGGCTCGGTGTTGATAGGCGGGTCGTTCAGTGCCGGTGCGGGGTATGCGTTAAGTGAGGTGCATGTAGATGGAATGGGGGTGAGTTATCGTCGCCCGTATGTGTCGAAGGCCGGAGAGGATCATTTACAGTTTACCGGTCCGGATGAGGGGGAGAGTGGGTATGAGGTGTGGGTGCCGGAAGGGGGTTGGCCGTGGGTGTTTGCCAGTGACGGTCGTAATTTAGTGCGTGTGGTGTTCGAGGAGCACGATCAGGTGGAGTTATCGCCGGGCGAGGCGTATCGTCGAGTTAGATTTTCCCGCTTACAGGGTGGTGATTTAGCCGAAGGACCGCTGACGTATTGGGTGGGCAATCGGTCTGGATTTTTAGAGGTAGCGGGTTTGGTGGAGAAGTCGGTGGCGAGTGAGTTGAGTTTATTCAGCCAGGCCCAGGGCAGTGATTACGTGATGGTGAGTCATCCGAGTTTTATGGGCGTGGGTTCACATGGAGTTGATCATTTATCGGCGTATGCTGATTTCAAACGAAGTCAGGGCCATACGGTGTCGCTCATTAACTATTTAGACATTGAAGATGTGTTTGGAGGGGGTCAGGCGGGTCCAGAGGGGTTGAGTCGATTTTTAAGTGAGTTGAAGGGCCAGAGTCCGGGATTAAAGTATGTGTTGTTAGTGGGGGGCAGTGTGTATGACCATACGGATAAGCTCGAGACAGGGGCGTTGACGTTTATCCCGGGTCATTATACCCAGAGTAATTATTCAAACTATACAGTCAGTGATGTGCCGTACATTACTGATTCAGAGGGTACTTTGTTTGCGCAGATAGGCCGATGGCCGGTACGTACGGGGTCAGACCTTGAGACGATCGTGGATAAAAGTATTCAATGGGCCAATGGTGATCACAGTAGTGGCGATGTATTACTGATAGCCGAACACACGGTGGCGGGTGAAGAGGTTGATTTTGGTGGGGCGTTAGACGGAGTGGCCGGAGTATTACCGGGTGGTTACAGTCAACACAAGGTGTATGTGGATACGATCATGGCGGGTGATCCGGTTGATCCGAGTGATGATCTTGATGTATCTGAGGCGTTAAGTCAGGCGAAGGGTGAGATCATTGGTCATCTGAGTGGACACCCTGAGGTGGTGTTATACAACGGTCATGCGAGTACCCGTCAATTATCGAATCAGAATTTATTTAAGGCGAGTGATGTGAGTCAGGTGACGGCCGGGGGCAGTGAGGTGTGGTTACCGATGAGTTGTTATGTGACGTATTACGAAAGCACGCATGTTGACACGTTGGCGCATCAATTATTGTTCAGTGGTAATGCGGTGACTATAAGTGGGGCGATGTTGTTATCGAACCAGGGTGAGAATGTATTGATGGGTGAATCGATCCTGGATCGTACCTTGAACCAAGGCGAAACGTTGGGTGAGGCGGTGAATCAGTCGAAGGTTGATCAAAATAACCCGAACCTGACCAACAACTGGGCCATCCTGGGAGATCCATCCTCCGTTCTAATGACTCAGTAGTCTCGGACAACAATAACCTGTTTCAGGATGTAAGTTAATACGGGCCTGTCAGACGGCTTTGATCTGACAGGTCAGAAAGGTGTAAAACAAAGTGTTTCAAGGCTATTGTGCCCTCTAACGAAGGCAAATATCAAAAGCCTCACATCTTATTCAGAAAGTGCACTAAACTTGACTAAAAGTGAGCACTTACTACCTAAGTGCTCACTTTATTATCGTTCGCGTAAGCGACAGACTACCACGAGCTTGATCCGGCTCTTCAACACTATAACTCAATGCCTTGCTTGCCAGGGATCTGCTAATGCTGTTCGAACCTGATAGGTCAATAGCAAGCGAAACCAAGCTATTGAAAATCAGGCAAGATATAAATCAAATCTTCGAAAACAGGTGAATTGCTGGTTTGGCTGAGCCCGAAAAAGCCAACAAACAATAGCATCAAAATAATAAAACCAAGTGCGGTAAAGAATATTTTCCATTTACTGTATGGACGTTCACCCTGAACCTCACCGGTTCTGGCATTGACAATAAATTGATAGGACTTTTTACCGAATCGAAATCCTGCTACCCAAAAAGGAAGTAATAAATGTTTAAATTGAATATCCCCATATTCTGTTTCGGCATTGTGGATACGCTGTTGGTCACCGCCGATATCGGCACTGATATCTGATTTAATAACCGGATGCATACGCTGGCGAGCGATATCAAAGCCTTGCTGTAAGTCGGTTTGATACATTTCACTACGAAAACCGCTTAAGAACTCTTCCTGATAAGGGACCGCATATTGTAAATCCCAGGGCGCCAACTCTCGAGCCATGTTCCGGGGTAATGAATTACTGGCAAAAATCAAAACGTCATCGAAATGTCTGCCAACACTCCCTGAAACACGCTGCCAACGAATTTTGGTGACCATGCGGGTTTGTGTTTTCCAACGACCATTCACACGCACACGTACTCGTTGAGGAACTTGGTAAAATGTACCTCGCTCACCGACATAGCGAGTTCGAGTCGCGCAATCGTAAGTCCAATAGGGAATATACATGCCATTAAGTTTTTGATCTTTGCGAGCAAATTTTTTTAATTTGCTTGGGGCAAACCAAAGCCGCTTAAGCCATTTTCGATATGACTGTGTGGCTTCATCCGCTGTCACCTTAAATGGCAGTACTCCCCAAGGTTTTATGTGCCTTGATTCATGCGCATCATTAACTATTTTTGTACCACAGTATGGGCATTCGTCAGCATGCACATTTTCGTCAAACTCAAACTCGGCCGCACAGTTTTGGCATTGGACGGTAAGACTGACAATTTGCGTCTGCTGATCCTGGATTTGATCTAGCGCACTGTAAAAATCGACTTCATCAATACCACGGTTATCGATGGATATTTGATGTTGATGCCCGCAATGCTCACAAACCATATGTTGAGTGCCCGGCTGATAGCTGAGCTGGGCACCGCATTGCTGGCAGGGAAAAGAATGTCTTTCTTCTGCCATTAATGTTTGGTCTAGTTCGCCTTAGGCATTCTCAGGTAAGGGAGGGGGTATTTCAGCTAATAATACTGAAAGTGCGCCTACTTGCGAAGCAGCTGCCCAGTTTGCCATGCCAGGTGTCCAGATTAATGTCGACAATGTCAAACTACCATCGTTTGCACGTTCCTTAAGTTGTTCCAGCGTAAACGGCCCATGACGCTGTCCATCTTGAGCTAAATAGAACTCTGTGGCACTAGGCAAAGGAGGTGGTTCTTGTCTGGCGGCCGATGGAATCACAGTTCGATAGCCCCTTGGGTATGAAGCAGCAGGTTCCATGGTTAAAGTTTGACCGAGCCGATTTGCTACAGCTATACCTAATCCTAGGCCAATTCCAGAAGCACCTGCACCGCCTGGGTTACCGGCAGCGATAGCGGTTGCTTGACCGCTTTCATATTGTACATATTTGCTTAAGTCGCCAACAATGCCCATGCTGGTTTTCTTATCCAGAGCCTTTTCAACTTCTTCTGGTAAAGAAATATTTTCAACTAGTAATTTAGTAAGACCCAGGCCATATTCTTTAAATTCAGGGCTAATCACTGCGGTAATGTATTCACCCAAATCATCATAATTAGCGGCCAGATCGAGAATTGGAATGTTGCTTTCACCAAGCGCTGATGAAAAACGAGATACAATCATATTGCGTAATTGATCGGTAATTTCCTCTGTGGTGAAGTAACCGTCAGTTCCTGCAATTTCTTGTAAAAACCGCACCGGATCGGAGATTCGCATCGAATAAGTACCGAATGCACGCAGTCTCACCGCGCTGAATTCTGGATCACGTAACATTACGGGATTCTTAGTGCCCCATTTTTGATCCGTAAACTGCTTGGTACTGACAAAATAAACTTCTGCCTTAAAAGGGCTGTCAAAACCAGCCGGCCAAGACTGTAATGTAGTCAAAACCGGAAGATTGTTGGTTTCCAGCTGATACAAACCCGGAGGGAAAACATCGGCTATTTGACCTTCATTAACGAAAACCGCCACCTGCGACTCGCGCACAGTTAACATGGCTCCGTACTTTATTGCATTATCTTCACGCTCATAGCGGTAGACCATGGTGTCGTTACTATCATCCAGCCAGTCAATGACATCGATTAGTTCACTGGTGAGTCGTTGCCATAATCCCATGATTATGCTCCTGCTTCAGGTGTGCCGGATGTACGGGCATGAGCCGCAGCCAGCTTTTCTTTTAGCGCGGTTTCGGCTTCTTCAAGTTGGGTGACCGCTGAAGCACGCATACGTTTGCCTTCATCGGCAATTTTCAGGCTTTCCTCAATGGTATCAATAAGCTTTTGATTAGCCCGCTTAACGACCTCAATATCAAACACACCGCGTTCAATTTGTTCACGAACTTCACGATTAGCCTCTTGCAAATTTTCGGCATTGGATTCGAGTAGTTCATTGGTCAAGTCCGTTGCTGCTTTCACTGTCTTAGCAGCTTCACCAGAACGATAAATTGTAACAGCCTGAGCCAGTTGCTGACGCCATAGAGGAATAGTGTTGGCCATGGTTGACTGAATTTTTCTAACCAGACCTTTATCGTTTTCCTGCACCAATCTAATACTGGGTAAGCTCTGCATGGTGACCTGGCGAGTTAAACGTAAATCATGAACCCGGCGCTCTAAATCATCCCGTGCCGTACGTAAATCACGTAGTTCTTGAGCCTTAATCATGTCATTAGTATCCTTCGCTACCTGAGCTAAGGCAGGAATTTCTTCGCTGTCCAGTTGCTCTAGTTTTTTCTCACCTGCGAGGATGTAATCTTCCAACTCATGAAAATAATCAAGATTGGCTTCGTAAAGACGATCAAGAGAAGCAACATCTTTCAGTAATGTCGTTTTGTGTCCTTCAAGCTTGTCTGAAACCGTGTCAATTTGACCGCGAACTTCTTCATAACGTTGAATAAACTTGACTACCGGTTTAGTACCACCAAAAATTTTGGCAAAAATACGTGCAAAAAAACCTTGTTTATTAGGATCCAGCTTTTCGATGTCAAACCCTCTCAGCGTGGCAACCATTTCATTTAACGAGTTTGAGGCAGGGCCGATATCTTTATTGCGCACACCTTCCAGCATATTGTCGGAAATCGTGGTGAGTTTTTGCTGAGCCTTGGTGCCGAAGAAAATAATCGAGTTACTGTCACTCATGTCGATTTCGTCAATCAAAGATTCAACCGCTGCAATTCTCTCTGCCGGCATTTCGGATATAGGGGCAAGTTCCTGTTTGACTTCAGGAAGGGTTTTACTGGTTAGTTCTTCCAGCAAAGGATCTATACCAGTTACAGTTTCTGTCGTGGTTGTGGTTGTCATTTACGTTCTCCGTAATAAATATGAGTTCAAATTACCCCTTCGTGCTTTAACTGCGCTTGCAGCACTTCAATTTGTATATCCAAATCAAGGACATCGTTTTCCATTAGTTTTTGATGTTGTTCGGTAAATACATCTTCAATCGTCTTAAGTACATTTCTAAAATTGTCCTCAAGTTTTGCATCCTGTGCACCTGGGTGCATTTTTACATAGCCTTGAGTCACTTTTTCAGCACCTTCAAGATAAACTTTCATGAATTTTCTAGCCCGCCTGAGGTCACGGGGATCTTCCTCAATAACATCCAGGATCTCACGCGCTTTGCCAGTGATGCGTCTGAGCCGGTCTTTAAGTTCAAATTCGTGAATGGATTTAGCTGCATTTTCAATATTTACTATTTTGGCTTCCGCTTCCTTTAATGCTTCTACAACCTCATCAGTGGTCACACCCAAGGTGCTAACTGCGTCAGGATTAGAATATTGCGGATCCAGTCCATACGATAATAAGCAACCGACTAAGGCTCCAATTCCAGCTCCAACAGCAATAATCAGAGGCTGGCCAACCATAAATAATGAAGCCACGGCTGTGGATACGGCCACTAAAATTGAGCCGGTAACTTTCCATGGGACACGTGTGGAACGGTTCCATTTGCGCATTGCTGCTTCAGCTTCGTAGAACAGCCCCTTTCTGACACACCAGGCACCAGCCAGCATAGAAACAAAGCTAATAGCACCGGCTAAAAAACTGATTGGTTGACCAGAATTTAACGATTTGAGCAGGGCAATTAATAGAATAGCTGCAAATAAATATAATAAAAAACCACCCGTTAATGGTCTTCTGGCAGCCGTTTTATGATGACGGCTATAAGGTCTTGGATATGTTTTGTTTTTTTCCATAGACCCAATGTTAGAACAATGCTTGTAAACTTGTCAGTCCAGCCGTTCCCAGCAGCAAAAACAGACCGATAAATTTAGTCATTACTTTTGGAAATGCGGACTTTCTGATTTCTTTATGTTGTGCCATAGCAACGTTTTTTCTCTTGGACTGGAGATTTTATACTGATTTTTACCATGTGAGTACCAAGATTGTGAATATTCGTTTCATCACCTACCAGCATTTAGATGTGGTTGACTAAGTAAATTTCAAGCCAGTAGGGTTATAAAGAAAGCGGTTGGCCAAGAAAAGCGTTATCGATCAAGCGTACATCACCGATATTGACTGCAATCAAAGCTTGAGGTGGATGATCTAATCGGTCATCATTGGCTTGTTTAATCCAATCTGTTGGATCACGCAGTGCTGCATACTCAACCTTAATTGCAGGATGATTTAATTCGTCTAACATGATTTTTTTTAATTTAGTAGCACTGCATTGACCTTGCTCCCAGGCTGAACTAGCTTTCGACAAGGCCTGAAAGATTTTCCCTGCAATCTGTTTTTGTTCTTCGGTCAGTCTTTGATTGCGCGAAGACATTGCCAAGCCATTGGCTTCACGTTGAGTAGGACAGACGACGATGTTTGGATAACCCATCTCATTGGCTAATGATTTCACTACTAAAGTTTGTTGAAAGTCTTTAGCACCAAAATACGCATTACATTTTCCAACAGTTTGAAACAATCGTCTGACGATAGTTTTAACACCCGCAAAATGGCCGGGTCTGAATTCTCCCTCAAGGTCAAGTGCAAACGGACCCGGGTCTTCAACTTCTATGTTATTGATATCGTTAACTTCGGGGAAAAAAGTTTCAAGCGTGCCGGTAAAAATCATATCACAACCTACTTGCTCGAGTAATCTACGATCTTGTTGTAAATCTCTAGGGTATTTTTCTAAATCTTCTGGATTATTAAACTGTAGAGGATTGACAAATACACTGACAACGACGATATCATTTTCCTGCCGCGCTCTTTTAACCAGACTCAGGTGTCCTTCGTGCAAAGCACCCATTGTTGGCACAAAGCCAATTGATTTATTGCTTTGATGGTGGCAGTCAAGCCAGTGTATGGCCTGTTGTGGTGTTTCGAGTAGAACGCAAGCTGCGTTATTCATGACTAGTCAAATAGTTTGGAGTTTAGTTATATTTCTTGTTGCTGCAACTGTTGTAAGTATTGTTTGCCTCGATCCACGTAAATCTGTGCATTAACCTTATTCCGTTCAATTTCTTGTTCCGTTGTTGCACGCACAATTTTTGCTGGTACACCAAGGACCAAAGAGTTGTCGGGAATCTCCATACCTTGAGTGACCAACGCATGAGCTCCAATAATGCAATTTTTGCCGATATTTGCACGATTTAAGATCGTGCAACCCATTCCGATTAATGTGTTATCCCCAATGTTGCAGCCATGAATAATACAGCCATGCCCAATTGTTACTCCTTCGCCAATTTCAACAGGAATACCCGCATCAGTATGGATCACTGAATTATCTTGAACATTGCTGCGTGCTCCGATGGTGAGTGCATCTGTATCCCCACGAATGACTGCACTAAACCAAACACTGGTATCCGGCGCCAATTTCACATCACCTATTACTGCCGCATTAGGAGCGATAAAACATTCACCTTCGACAGTGACTTTTACATCGTCAAGTGAATACAACATTTCTAACGTAAGTGCAGGTAGGTTTCATTCGATTTAGAACGATCAGTATGATCTAAAATCGCAGCTAACAATGGTATTTTATCTTTGAGTTTTTTCTTGGCCTCAAAACTGACTTCAAGAATATCAGCGTTTTCAGCTTGTTCCATTAGGTAATCATCGCTTGTTTGAATTTTATCGATTAAGCCTAACTCCAGTGCTTCGCTGCCAAACCAATGCTCACCTGTTGCAACTTTTTCTATATCTAGGGTAGGACGTTGTTGTTTGACAAAATCTTTAAATAAGTAATGTGTTTGTTCAATTTCAGATTGCATTTTTTGGCGATCTTCATCCGTGGTTTCACCAAAAAAAGTAACTGTGCGTTTGTAATCCCCAGCTTTGAATTGTTCAAAATCGATGTTTTTTTCTTTAAGTACTTTGTTGAAATTGGGAATCTGCGCTAAAACACCGATTGAACCAATAATCGCAAACGGTGCGCTGACAATTTGATTGCCGACACAAGCCATCATGTAGCCACCACTGGCGGCAATTTTGTCGACACAAACTGTTAAAGGAATCTCTTTATCGCGAATACGTTTCAGTTGTGAGGCAGCCAATCCATAACCATGGACCATACCGCCGCCACTTTCCAGTTTTACCACCACCTCGTCATCTTTGTTTGCAGTAGTCAAGATAGCCGAGATTTCTTCACGCAAATTATCAACAGAGCTGGCTTTAATATCTCCATCGAAGTTAAGTACATATACATGCTTTTTTTTATCATCGGATTTGGCCGATTTTTTATCTTCCTGTTTCAATTTTTTCTTTTGAGCTTTTTGCTCTTGTTTGAAATCATGTTTGCTCATTAAGGCGGACTTCAACGATAAAGCCATATTTTGGTAATGAGAGTTTAACTTCTTAACTTCAATCTTGTCTTCTTGGGCTAATTTTTGCCGCATTATCAAACCACCGATTGCACCAATAATGATTAAAAACGCGATGACAAAAGTTGCTGTCTTGGCCAGAAACAAACCGTATTCAGTTAAAAATTCCATATTAAATCTATAAAGCTAGTGTTTAGTGTTCAGTCAATGATCTATCGCCGGTTATTGCTTTTTACCCCAGGTATCACGCAATCCAACTACTTTATTGTAGACAGGTTTGCCAGATGAATGATCTTGATAATCCGGATAAAAATAGCCCAGACGTTCGAATTGGTAACGAGTATTTTTTTCAGGCTGAGCCAATGAAGGTTCAATCTTGGCATTATTTTCAATAGTTAATGATTCAGGATTAACAAAATCAATAAATGACTTTTCTTTATCGCCATCTGGATTCGCTACGGTGAACAAGCGATCATAAATTCTCACTTCAGCATCAACGGCATGTTGTGCACTCACCCAATGCAACGTTCCCTTTACTTTACGTCCGTCGGCTGTACCACCACCACGAGATTCAAGATCATAACTGCAACGCAGTTCAGTAATTTGACCGTCAGTGTTTTTGATAACTTCGTTGCAGGTCACATAGTAAGCATATTTAAGCCGTACTTCGCGGCCTGGTCCTAAGCGGAAGAACTTCTTAGGCGGGTCTTCCATGAAATCATCTTGATCAATATAAATTTCGCGACTGAAAGGAATTTTGCGGGTGCCAAAGGATTCATCATTAGGATGATTGGGCACTTCAAATTCTTCTGTTTGGTCTTCAGGATAGTTTTCGATTATCAGTTTAAGGGGGTTCAACACTGCCAATGCCCTCGGTGCTTGATGCTCTAAATTCTGCCGCACTGAATTCTCTAACAAACTCATTTCAATAGTGTTGCTGCTGCGCGTCACACCAATACGTTCGCAAAAATCTCGAATTGATTCAGGGTTATAACCCCGTCTGCGCAAACCACTAATCGTAGGCATGCGCGGATCGTCCCAACTTTTAACTAACTTAGATTCGACTAATTGGGTCAATTTACGTTTGCTCATTACCGTGTATTCCAGATTCAAGCGGGAGAATTCATACTGCTTAGGTTCAGCTGGAACAGACAAATTTTCAATGAACCAGTCATACAGAGGGCGGTGGTCTTCAAACTCCAATGAACATAATGAGTGGGTCACTCCCTCGATAGCATCGGATTGACCATGAGTAAAATCATAGAGTGGATAAATACACCATTTATCACCAGTCATAGGATGATCGGCATGAACAATCCGATAAATGACAGGATCCCGCATATTAATATTGGGGGAATTCATGTCAATTTTAGCTCGCAGAACGTGCTCACCATTAGCAAATTCGCCGGCTTTCATGCGCTCAAATAAGTCTTTGTTCTCACCGACAGGGCGATCTCGAAAAGGGCTATTCTTACCAGTTTCAGTTAATGTGCCACGATTGTTACGAATTTCTTGCGCTGATTGGCTATCTACATAAGCCAGTCCTTTATCAATTAATTCAAGCGCATACTGATAAAGTTGATCGAAATAATCAGAGGCATGATAAAGCCGCTCACCCCAGTCATAACCAAGCCACTGTACATCTTGCTTTATCGATTCAATATACTCCACATCCTCTTTCACAGGATTAGTATCATCAAACCTAAGCGAACAAAACCCATCGTAATCTTGCGCAATACCGAAATTCAGGCAAATTGATTTGGCATGACCAATATGTAAATAACCATTTGGCTCGGGAGGGAAGCGAGTAATGATTTTTCCACTAACACGATTTTCTGCCAGATCATCATCAATAATCTGGCGGATAAAATTAGTCGGTTTGGTGTTTTCGCTCGTCATTCGTAACTATTTTAGGGCGTATTGAGGCAGCGAAGTATAGCTTGAAATAAAAGCTTCTGCTATCGTCCCGTCATGTCGACTCAACAAAGATATGATTACATTGATGCACTACGTGGTTGGGCTATTTTAGGGGTATTGTTGGTCCATGTCTGGATCTGGATTGGTGCGGATAGTGATTTCTTGACCCGCTTATCATCGAACGGCGCTTATGGGGTTCAATTATTTTACTTAATCAGCGCATTCACGTTACTTCTTTCGATCGAGCGCCATCGCCAGCAAGATAGTGTTAATTGGCGGGATTATTTTATTAGACGTTTTTTTAGAGTGGCGCCATTGTTTTATGTGGCCATGATGCTTTATGGACCAATGTGGCAGTTTGTACCCAGATATTGGATGCCAGAGGGTATTCAGCCCTGGCATATTTTGACGTCTTTGACGTTTACCCATGGTTGGCATCCCAAATCTGTTAATTCCATTGTGCCAGGTGGCTGGTCAATGTCTGTTGAGATGACGTTTTATCTGATTTTTCCACTTTTGTGTTTTTGCGTCACGACATTACCCCGGTCAATAATATTTTTAGTCATTGCTTTAGTGGTGGGCGTGGTAATAAGTGATTGGGCCTATCAATATTACTTAAATGAGGTGCCAGAACGTTTTTCTTACATCATTAAAAACTTTGCTTATACCTATATTCCGAGCGCCCAAATCTGTGTCTTTGCACTTGGGTTTGTTATTTTTTACTTATTTAAATATGAGTTCTTTAAACCTCAATCAAAAACTAAAGGTATTTTGTTTATTCTGTTAGGACTCTTATTGTTGTTGGTTTTTCTATATTGGCTGCCGCTTAAGATTCCTGGTTTTTTTGTGTTTTCCATCGGTTTTACGATGATGTTAATTGGACTGCGCTTTTATCCAATACTATTGCTGGTTAATCCAATTATTAATGCCATTGGCAAATTAAGTTATAGTCTTTATTTAACTCATTTCGGTGTTATATTTATTTTTAAAACCTATCTTGCAAGCTATTTTCAAGTTTTAAATAAAGATACGGCTTTGCTGTTAGCTTTTAGTTTGGTCGTTATTGTCAGTACATTAATATCAATGGTTTCTTATCGCTTAATCGAACAGCCCGGTATGAATCTAGCCAAAAAATTAACTCGAAGATAATGAACGCTAAATTCCACCAACTCATGATTGAGCTAAATCAACAAGGGCTTAGTATTTTTCCCTTAGCGAAATTAAATGCGGTGTCTGTCTATACTGCGGATTATTATGAAAATTACGATTATGATATCGTCATTCCCAGCCAGCGTGAGAAATTAGTTAAATTACTAGCCAAACAAGGTTTTAAACAAACCTCCGGTAGAGTCATAACTAATGCCGATAAGTCCATCATTTTCGAATTTCCAAAACCTAATTTTACATTGGGTGACGATCCTGCCAACAAAGCCGAAAAATTGATAAATAAGTCTCAATCTTATGTCATTGTTACTCCAACCCAGGCTTTATTGATTTATCTCAAGCGATTTTACGATCAAGTTAAAACAGAACTTGATAGTGCAAATTCGCAACCGATTATTTGTGAATTATTGGATTTGCTTTATGATCAACCCGCAAATCTGGACAAGGTCAGGGAATGGTTGAGCCCATCAAACCAAACTGAAGTTTTTATCTTGTTGAAGCAAGAGTTTAGAGCTCAGCAACAAGCTGGAACTTTAGACAGACGTAATCATACTTTTAAGTCAAGAATTCTAAATCGGCTCAACAAAGCTTAAATCACTAGCATTGCTATTAATTATATGTAAAATATAAAGAAATCTTTATATTGTTATGTTAATGAATATTCTACAGCAACAAATCGACGAAAAGGGCTATCTGCTGGCAGATGGCGCAACAGGAACTAACTTGTTTGCGATGGGTTTAATCTCTGGAGACGCGCCTGAATTATGGAATAAAGATGAACCGGAAAAGATTCGTAATCTGTACCGTATATTTATCGATGCCGGATCTGATTTAATTTTAACAAACAGTTTTGGTGGTAATAGGTATCGACTTAAACTTCACAACGCCCAAGACCGGGTTACAGAATTAAATTCGTTAGCAGCAAGTATAGCCAGAGAAGAGGCTGATAAGGAATCGAGGAAAGTACTAGTGGCCGGGTCGATGGGACCAACAGGTGAGTTAATACAGCCATTGGGTGAACTATCAATAGAAGACTGTGAACAAGCGTTTTTTGAGCAAGCACAAGCATTGGTTGAAGGTGGTGCAGATGTGTTGTGGATCGAGACCATGTCAGCTCAAGATGAACTGGAGGCCGCAATTCGTGGAGCTAGCAAAACTGGCTATCCTGTTGCAGCTACTTTAAGTCTGGATACTAATGGTAATACCATGATGGGTATTTCACCGCGTGAGCTGGTCAATATTTGTAATCAGCATAATCTGGCGGGATTCGGTACTAATTGTGGAGTAGGGGCATCAGAAGTGGTTGCCAGTATTATTTCTTCAAGCCAGGAAAACCCCAATGCACCATTAATCGCTAAGGCTAATTGTGGCATACCTGAATTCATTGACGGTGAGGTTACCTATAATGGCACACCTGAATTAATGGCCGATTATGCAGTGATGGTTAGAGACGCTGGAGCTAAAATTATAGGAGGCTGTTGCGGCACAACAGCTGCACACATAGCAAGTATGCGCGCTGCGCTTGATAGTAACCCCGTTTCATCAGTACCAACACTTGAGGCTATTGAACAAAAATTAGGTGAGGTCAGTGCCGGAGCTAAATCTTGTTATCATGGGCAAGAATCAGCAGCCGCCAATGCCCAACCAAGAGGTGGAAGGAGACGTCGTCGCAGCAGTGCAACTGCATAGCTGACGTTCACAAAACACTGTGTCACAATACCGAATCTTTTCGGTTAAGGCTTAGCGATGAAATTTGTATTTATTATGGATCCATTGGATGGGGTCAAGGCACATAAAGATACTTCCTACTTTTTAATGCTGGCCGCGTACCAGCGCGGGCATGTTGTTCATCATTTAGATCAAAATGATGTGTTCTTACAACATGATCAAGTCATGGCAACTGTTATAACAGTTGACGTCCATGAGAACCATGAACAGCCTTTTACCGAAAATCATCGACAGCAAATCAATCTGGCTGATGTTGATGTCATTTTTATTCGCACAGACCCGCCGTTTGATCGACGCTATTTTTATCTAACGCTGTTGCTGGAATACTTGCCAACCAAAGTAAAGGTTGTCAATAAACCTCAAACCCTTCGAGACTGGAACGAAAAACTGGCAGCTTTATTTTATCCAGAATATACACCGCTAACGCTGATTAGTAATTCTGTTGAAGAAATCGGGCAGATGCTTACTGAACAAGGTAAATTAACCGTAAAACCAGTGGACGGCCATGGTGGTGAAGGTATTATTTTTATCGAAGACTCACAATCTGACTGGCAACAACAAGTAAATGAGGCAACACAAGGTGGGTCACACTGGGTTGTGGCACAAGAATATTTGCCGGCAGCTTCGCAAGGTGATAAACGTATTTTATTAGTCGATGGCGAGGCTATTGGTGGAATACTAAGGGTTCATGCGCATGGTCAAGAATTGAATAACTTAGACGCGGGTGGAACAGCCCATGCATGTGAGTTAGATCAACATGACTTGGAAATCTGCAAAGCCTTGAAAAATGATTTTATTGAAAAAGGGGTGTTTTTCTGTGGCATTGATGTAATAGGTGGCAAGCTCATTGAAATTAACGTTACCAGCCCAACTGGATTGCGGGAACTAACTCAATTCACTGGAATTAATCATCATTTGAATATTATTGAACGATTAGAACAACAGCTTACTTAGATTTACCTTTTGCTTTTGCTTGACGGTCAAACAATTCTTGTGAAGCAGTGGCTTCATCTTTAATCCAGGCTATAAAATCCATTACGGCTGGTTGATCAAATTTATCCTCGGGGATAATCAGGTTATAACTGCTATCACTCTGCACATATATATCAAGTAGTTTGATTAGGCGTCCTGCTTCTAAGTCATCAGCAACGTGTGAACTGCGTGCCAATGCCACACCTTGACCGTCTATAGAAGCCTGCAAGGCCATACTCGAATTTGGGAAATGTAATCCCTTGGGTAAGTTGTAATCTGTAATTCCACAAGCAGTAAACCAATCTCGCCAGCGTGGTGCCGCATCAATATCAAGACGCCTGAGAATAGGTAGCTTTAGCAAATCCTTTGGCTTTTTTAAGCTGGTAATTTCATTTTCAAAAAATTCGGGACTGCAAACAGGGAATGAATAGCCATGCAGTAAAGGTATTACATTGTAATCAGAATGTTGACCATCACTGTAAAACACAGCAATGTCTGCATCACTAAACTCCAATTCATTGGCCACCGGCATTGTAATGATTGTTACATCAATATCCGGATGTTGCTGGCTAAAATCCCCTAAGCGTGGCACCATCCACTTTAGAGCAAAGGACTGACTCAAGGCTACACGCAAGTAACCTTCATCAGCAGCTGAAGCCTCTATTTCAGACAGTGTTTTATTCAAGTTTAAAAAAAATTCGCTTATAACGGGGCTAATTTGCTGAGCTCGTTCAGTTAGCTCGATGCCCCGTCCCTGACGCTCAAACAGCTTAAACCCCCACAATTCTTCTATGTGTTTAATTTGATGGCTAATCGCACTTTGGGTTACATGCAGCTCTTCCGCGGCCCGGGTATAGTTCAAATGACGGGCAGCAGATTCAAAGGCTCTAAGCGCTGCAATTGGTGGATATCTCATGGCTTGCTAATCAATATTCATGTATGAATAAATGCTCATGTATTGTATGAGAATATTTTGTTGGAAATCAATAGGGTGGAGCATTATTATCCTTTTCAAGATAAATAAAACGATAAACGTTTTATTTGCAAGGCTCTCCTCCTCTGTGTGAATGCTACGGCCGACAGCCAAACTGTCGGCCCTCTAGCGAGAAAGGAGAACCTTGAAAGACTCTCCTCCTCTGTGTGAACGTTTAGCCGGTCTTTTATAGACCGGCTCTTTTTTTATGATAACTCGAAATTTCTGTTCAAAAAAGCTTTAAATTTTTCTGTCACGTTAATCCAACAGTTTCTAGCCAGTTCCTTAATGGTAGTAAATCAGGTTGATCTAGATGGCTGAGTAAAAGCCTTTTCACTCTCGGTAGATGTTTTAAATACTGGTGCTTTCCATCACGCACAGATAAGCGGGTAAAAATTCCTAAAACTTTACAATGACGTTGGGCGCCTAAAACACTATACCAACGCATAAAGACCTTTTGATCAAATTCGATAGCAGAAAAATATCGATTCAACATTTGCGTTTGTCGTTGAGTAGAAATGTCTCGCCTGGCATCTTCAAGCAGAGAGACCAGATCATAAGCAGGTGATCCAATAACAGCATCTTGGAAATCTAATAAACCACATACGCCTGTTTCGAGTTTGATTAAATTATCAACATGAAAATCCCGTAAAACTAAGGTGTCATCCATGTTTGGCAAGTTTTCAAAAATAGTATGCCAAAGCTCAATATAATTCGTTCGGTCTTTATCATCGATTTGATTACCGGTTACGTTAGGGTAATACCTATCAGTCAGCAATAAAGCCTCATTAATTAGCAGTTGATTTGAATAAGGTTGTAAATCTACTGTTGTAGCTTGCGGATGTTTATGCAATTCAATTAAGCAATCAGTGGCGGTTTCATAAAGTTCACTCTCATCGAATCCTTGATTTAAAAGTCTTGTGAAAGTGTTATCACCAAAATCTTCTAGCAAAATAAAACCACTATTTGTATCAAAATGGCATATTGATGGTGCTTTAAGCTTTAGGCTGATTAAGTGCCTGGCAACTTTTATGAAAGGTTTGACGTCTTCATGTTCTGGAGGGGCATCCATGAGGATGTAGGTTTTATCTTTATAGTAGATTCGAAAGTATCGGCGAAAAGAGGCATCCTGTGCTAAGGGCACTAGCTTGTAGTTTTCAATTTCACAGGAAATCAAAAACTCGTGGATGAGTGATTGTCTCTTATCTTGCATTTAGGTCTCGCAGAAGATTGTTTCTTGACACAGTTTATAAGATACTCAAGCTTAAGTAACAAGCGGCCTGATGATGACCGAACAAAAACTGACCGAGTATTATTCACAGATTCTTACTGAAATTGGTGAGGACGTAAACCGTGATGGGTTATTAAATACTCCAGGCCGTGCGGCCAGAGCGTTACAATACTTGACTCGCGGCTATAATTTGACTCTAGATGAGGTCGTTAATGGTGCGATTTTTGAAACAGATAATGATCAGATGGTGATTGTCAAAGATATCGAGTTATATTCTTTGTGTGAACATCATTTATTGCCGTTTATCGGCAAATGTCATGTCGCTTATCTACCTAAAGGCAAAGTCATTGGTTTATCCAAAATTGCCAGAATCGTAGAGATGTATGCGCGGCGATTGCAAATTCAAGAAACGCTAACTAACCAAATTGCCCAAGCCATACAAGAAGTGACCAAAAGTGTTGGAGTAGGCGTCATCATTGAAGCACAGCATTTATGCATGATGATGCGCGGTGTTGAAAAGCAGAATTCTGTAATGAAAACATCAATGATGCTAGGTGCATTTAAATCTAGTGTTAATACTCGATCTGAGTTCCTGAATCTAATCAAAGACTAATGAGCTCTTTTTAAACTGATATGTTATAGTTATCTGATATCCACAGGAGTAAAAGTAGTGAGTGTAAATTCAACAACCCCTAATCTTTTAGCTGACGTTTTTGTACCCGGAAGAGAAAATTCTCTAGTCAAAAACGTTCTCTTGGCGATTGCCGGATCATTGATATTGTGGGCCTGTGCCAAAATTCAGGTGCCGTTTTATCCAGTACCCGTCACTATGACGACGTTTGCTGTTCTGATGATTGCCATGGTCTATGGTTGGAAACTAGGTACAGCAACCATTTTGCTTTATTTGGCAGAAGGTGCTGCCGGTCTGCCCGTTTTTGCTGGCACCCCGGAGAAGGGAATCGGCATTGCATATATGATGGGCGGCACAGGCGGTTATTTGATTGGATACGTTTTCGCTGTAGCCTTATGCGGCTGGTTGGCTGAGCGCAATTGGGATAAAAACGTTGTTACCACGGCAATCGCTATGTTGTTGGGCAATATTGTGCTTTACATTCCCGGTTTGCTTTGGCTGGGCATTTTATTCGGCTGGGATAAACCCATCCTTGAGTGGGGCTTGATTCCTTTTATTCCCGGGGATTTATTAAAGCTGGCTCTGGCAGCCGTAACATTACCTTTAATCTGGAGAATTGTCAGAAAGAATTAACTAAAGTACGAGCACATTATACGAAAAACCCTTTCTGCTCAACTCAACGGGGTGCTGCATGTAGCGGCTGAGAGGTCAGTCCAACCCGATAACCTGAACCAGATAATGCTGGCGTAGGAATTGAGTAAAATCCTATTCATACAGCATTATCAAACAAAGATAGGCGTATGAAATTGTTAACTATTAAACATCTATTTTGCATACTCTTAACAGCTTGTTTGTCTATTGGTGCTGTTAAGGCTAACTCTCTTACTGTTTATACCTATGATTCGTTTGCTTCGCAGTGGGGGCCCGGACCAAAGTTAAAATCTTTGTTTGAACAGCAGTGTGACTGTGAACTCAACTTTGTTGCGTTAGACGATGCTTTGGCCATGTTGGGCCGTTTAAAGCTTGAAGGCCAAGATTCATTAGCTGATGTTGTAGTGGGTTTGGACCTGAATACTCTGGTAGTTGCCAAACAAACCGGTCTATTTGCGTCACACGAGATTAATTTTGATGGTCTGACTTTGCCTATCGAGTGGGCTGATGAAGTATTTGTACCATTTGACTATGGATACTTTGCTTTTGTCTACAATTCTGATGTCATCAAACAAGCTCCTAAAAGCTTAGCTGAGTTAGTCGAAAATAGTTCTGAGCACAAACTCGTCATTCAAGATCCGCGCAGTAGCACTCCGGGATTAGGATTGCTGTTATGGATAAAAGAAGTTTATGGCGATCAAGCCGCGGAAATCTGGAAAAAGTTATCGCCATCAATTTTGACCGTAACCCCAGGCTGGAGTGAAGCCTATGGTCTATTTCTTGAAGGTGAGGCAGATATGGTATTGAGTTATACGACTTCACCGGCCTATCATTTAATTGCCGAAGAAAAGGACAACTATCATGCGGCCGAGTTTAGCGAGGGTCATTACATCCAAGTAGAAACCGCAGCAATGCTCAAAAGTAGTAAAAATCCAGAGCTTGCCAAGCAGTTTTTACAATTCCTAATCAGCGAGCAAGCACAAGAAGTTATCCCTACGGGTAACTGGATGTATCCAAGTGCTTTGCAAAGCGACAAATTACCAAGCGAATTTAGTCAGTTAATTCAACCGCCGAATACACTGATTATCAGCCCTGATGAAATAGCCGAAAACAGAAAACAATGGATTGACGAAGTTATTAACGCGTTAGCTAGATAAAATGCTTTATGGCGCTATTGCACTGTTATTTATCTGGCTGATTTATATCCTGGCCGGCATAGGTTTAGCGAGTCACATTGAGCCCGGCTCGGCCACACAAATTCTTTCTCAGCCCTATATTCTAAGCGTCATTAAGTTTACTTTTCTGCAGGCTTTTTTATCAACACTAATTAGTATCGGCTTAGCAATTCCAGTTGCCAGGGCGCTACACCGACAACAATTTATGGGCAAACAATTGCTGCTAATCGTATCAGGCCTGTGCCTGGTTGTTCCTGTTATTGTTGCTGTGCTTGGGATTGTGGCAGTTCACGGAGGTAAGGGTTGGATAGCCACATTGTTGGACATTGAGCTTAATTATTTATATTCGCTCACAGGTATACTGATCGCTCATGTTTTTTTCAACTTGCCATTAGTAACACGCGTTTTATTACATAGTCTTTATACTGTGCCTGAGTCAAGCTGGCGTTTGGCTAGCCATCTGGGTTTAAATTCGTGGCAAATTTTCAAATTTATCGAGTGGCCATTATTTCGCAATCAGTTGCCAGCTACAGCGGGTTTAATATTTTTATTATGTTTCACTTCGTTTGCTGTGGTATTGGTATTCGGTGGTGGTTTGAAGTACAGCACATTGGAAGTAGCTATTTATCAAGCACTACGCTTTGATTTTGATATTCCAACCTCAGTGATTTTAGCTGTTATTCAGATCCTGGTTTGCCTGCTATTGTTTTTAACCATGATACGGTTTTCCAGGCGCTTTGCATTGCAGGAGTTATCAGTTAAATCTGTTGTTCGTTACGATGGACAAAACTGGGCTAACAAATTATTAGATTGTTCGGTATTAGGCATTTTTGTTTTATGGGTCGTTTTGCCGATTATTGCCGTTGTGGTAAATGGTATAAACGTGTCGAGCTGGAGGGTTATTACTAGTCAGGGTTTTTATAAATCTGTTTTAGGCTCACTAACCGTGAGTCTGGTTACAGGGTTGATTGCCAGTATTCTCATCATCAGCCTGGGTTATTTAGCCAAGCATTTCGCTTATGGACCTCTGGGCTCAAAATATAAAACTGCTGTGCTTGAAGCATCTGTTCAATTGAGTTTAATTTTCCCGGCTTTTGTCTTGGCAACCGGTTTGTTTATTCTTTTTAAAAGGCATACTCCCATAAGTGGTCCGATAATCGTCGTTGTAATCAATGTATTAGCGATTTTGCCCTTTATGATACGAATTTTCTTACCGGCGATGCTGTCTACACATAAGCACGATCGAGTCGCTCAAGCTTTTGGAATAGAAGGGTTAAATCGATTCAGGTATATCGATTGGCCAATCTTAAAGAAGTCGTTTGCATGGGCTTTGGGAATCGGGCTAGCGCTTTCACTGGGTGACTTTTCAGTGATAGCTTTGTTTGGAACGCAGGATTTTGTGACAATGCCGCTTTATCTATATCGTCTCATGGGCGCTTATAAGATGGATCAGGCCGCTGTAGTAGCTGTACTTATTTGTATTTTATGTTTGCTTACCTTTTACGCCAGTAACCGATTTATCGGCCGGGGTGGTAAAACATGATGCTGCAGATTTCTCAACTTCATTTCAAATACAGTGATTCACCACCATTTGTATTTGATTTTGTACTTGAACAAGGCAAGTGCCTGGCTATTAAAGGTGCCAGTGGCTCAGGCAAATCAACCTTATTGAATTTGACTGCCGGTTTTTTAAAACCCGATTCAGGTCAAATCATTTTTGCAGGTCAGCGCATTGATCAGCTAAAGCCTGCCGAGCGACCGCTCACGATTTTATTTCAGGAGCATAATTTATTTAACCACCTGACTGTTTTTCAAAATATTGCATTAGGATTAAGCCCATCATTAAAATTAACAACAGAGCAAACAAACAGAATCAATCAAGCTTTAGAAGAGCTCGAAATTGATGATATGCAGCAGCGATTACCCGAAGACCTATCCGGAGGGCAGCGTCAACGTATCGCATTAGCGCGTTGTTTAGTCAGATCGAAGCCATTGTTATTATTAGATGAGCCTTTCACGGGTCTGAATGATGAACTCAAGCAGGAAATTCAGCAACTCATTAGTCAATTGCAGCAACAACTAAACCTGACAATTCTGTGGGTTACCCATGACTTGGATGATGTAGAGGATATTGCGGATCAAGTTGCTTGTATTGATAACAACACGCTTACGTTTGTTTAATTTCTTAGATCACTTGTCCCGCATTTATTGCGGGATCTCCCAACATGAACTCTGCATTTCTCTTGGAGATCCCGGCACAAGACCGGGATGCGCACTTTCTACTCACACTCAAACTCATCACTCTCCTCAACACGGATACGTCCGCTTAATAAAGTTTTAATTTTAAATTTATTAGTAATACCCTGGTGGCAAATCACAAAATTACCGTTTGGCCATAAACGTCCTGTTGGATAAAAAACAATCTTTTCACCGTTTCCCAGAGCGTTGAATTTGACCGAAATACCTGAATGGTCGAGACTGCGAACCCAAATTACACTCTCATCAATATCCAGAGACTTGTCATTATCGACATCTTGATAAGTAATCCAACCCGTAGACCAATCTGAACTCGTATTACAATTTTGCGAATCTAACGAAGGGCAGATAATCGATGTAAAGCCAGTATTTTGACTGTTTAATTGCGCATTATAAAGCGAAGTTTTTAATAAATTCAGAGAATTTTGGTGGGCTCTATTAACAATCAGTTGCTGCGCGCCCTGAATAGAAAATACACTAATTATGCTGACGATAGTAAAAACTATCAGCAATTCTATAAGGCTGAATCCTTGTTTCATTTTTTGACGTCCTTGTCATTTGGTTAAAGTTAAATATTTACTTCTTCGGGGGTTTGCGCCTCAATGCTCAAAGCATGAATTTCATGCGGCATTAAATCGTTAACGGTCTGGTAAATTGCCTGATGACGCTTAACTCGGCTCAACCCAGCAAATTTTTCTGAAATCACACGCACACTATAGTGCCCAGCGCCTCCTTGCGCACCAGCATGACCAACATGTAAATGGCTATCATCGGTGATTTCCAGCTGAGCGGGTGATAACGCAGATTCAATGCGTTCACGAATAATGTCAACTCGGTCTGTCAAGGCAAAACCTTTTTGAACGGCTTTACTGATACTCTTTCGTACACTCCCGCTTCGATATAAGGGTCCTGATCAGCCCATTGTTGAGCCTGTTCTTGTGACTCGAACTCGGCAATGATTACACTGCCGGTAAATCCTGCCTCGCCTGGGTTATCATTATCAATAGCAGGGCAGGGGCCGGCTACGAATAAGCGTCCCTGATCTTTAAGTTCATTTAGTCTTGCTAAATGTTTATCACGCACGCTTAATCGATTATCTAAACTGTTTTCGTGGTCTTCACCAACAATTACATACCACATTAACTGGATTCCTCTTCTTCGGGTTTAATATATTTGGCAATCATAATTGCCTGCACAATAGCGAATGCCAGGGTCAGAATCATTAATCCAAAAACTTTAAAATTGACCCATACATCGGTTCGTGCCTGCTCGGTGATTTCACTTCCTCCGTAATAAAAAGCCATATAAACGTTGAGCAAACCTGTAATGAGGAAAAACAACCCCCAGCTCAGGTTAACTTTAGACCAAACAGAACTAGGCATGGAAATCTGGCTGCCCATTAATCGCTCCATCACTGTTGCTTTGCCTATAAAGTGGGAACCCAGGATGATAACGCTGAAGATCCAGTAAAGGATAGTTGGTTTCCATTTGATAAAACGATCATCCTTGAGCGCCAAGGTCAACCCTCCCATGACCAGAATGATGACCAGAGTAATAATGTGCATTTTCTCAAAACTGCGAGTTTTCAGCCAATACAGGCCAACCTGAAGGGCTGAACCGACAATTGCTGCAAGAGTCGCTGCATAGATACCATAAAGTTTAAATGCGGCAAAAAACAGCAATAATGGAAATAAATCAAATAGAAATTTCATTGGGAATCTAGGAAATATCGAGCTAACTATTATTAACCGCTATTTTACCTAAAATCATTGCGGGGTTGGCCTAAGATTAAGGTAAAATCTTCACCCTGATTAGGAATAGTTGATTGGATACACAAACAAAAAATTATGATTCACCGCCGGGCTTTATGGTTGTTGAAGGCCCAATTGGAGTAGGGAAAACCAGCCTCACCAAGCGTTTAGCACAGTCATTTTCAGGGGAAGTTATCCTTGAAAGGCCTGAATTAAACCCGTTTTTAGAGCGTTTTTACCGTGCACCCAAACAATATGCACTACCTACTCAACTCTCGTTCTTGTTCCAACGCTCGAAAATGCTCAAAAATGTGCGTCAACAGGATATGTTTTCACGCACCCAGATTGCGGATTTCTTGTTTGAGAAGGATATTCTGTTTGCTCAATTAAATCTGGAAGAAGACGAATATCGGCTTTATCAGCAAGTCTATAACCATCTATTACCGGATGCACCGGTACCGGATTTGGTCATTTATCTCCAAGCTCCTGTTGATGTGCTGTTGCAACGGATTCGCCTGCGCGGCGTAGAATACGAACAAATGATTGAACGCGATTATTTAACCAAACTCTGCGATATCTACTCACGCATGTTCCTGGCTTATAACCAATCACCATTATTAGTCGTCAACGCGGAGAACATTAATTTCGTCAACAATGAAGCCGACTACCAAACCTTGCTAGAAGAAATTATGAACACCAAAAGCGGCCGACACTTTTTTAATCCGCTGTCGGTGGGTTAGGCTTTTCTTATTGGCAGTTAAGATTCGGAAAAAATTAGTCTAATAAAGCCCTAATTACCGTCATTCCCGCGGAGGCGGGAATCCAGTGGATTGAATTCAGGTAATTTTAATTTTTACCGATCTAATGTTTTGTCACGCTTTATGCCTTTTCTTTTAATTCATCCACTTCTCTGGATACAAACCAATTCTCCAGTCTTCCGGGTATTTTATGTTTCCCTCCTCACAACGTTCTTTATCTATTCTATTCATCGGATGATCAATAAATTCGCTTTTTAGGATTTCGATACAAAATTTTGATTTATCATCAGTAAAGCTGTCTGATGCCTCTGAAAATAAAAATCGTTGTCCGTTTTTGAAATCATCTAATATCTCTTCAGTCCATTTGGCCGGAGTAACTGGGTCAAATAAGCCAGAAAGAAATAGAATAGGCGTTTCGAATGATATAGAAATATCACTTAAAACAGATTTTCCTGTCTTGCCAATCCAAATTTCACAATAATCAGGCATGTGGTACCACTCTTTTAACCAGGTCGGTAATTCGCTATTTTCTAATTCTTGTTGGGTTAGTATATTGGTTTCATTACAACCGAATGTTCTCAGCGCCCCATAAGAAAATAAAGGCAATGAACTATTCTTATAGATATTACTAAATTCTTTCGAGAACACGCTAAAATCACCTTCTGAAGTTTTCTCGATTAAGAATGGTATGTGAGTTGTACCTCTCTTCCAATAAATGGAATTGAAAATTATGTCAATGAACCAAGAGTCATCTATTTGGACGTTATAGTTCACATCAAATAAATTTACTCTGATTTCAATTGGGTCTTTATTCAGTTTTACAAGCAGTTCGACCCATTCTTGATTCAAGTCAGTGTGTGAATTATTGCAGTAAAATATACTTCGACATAAATCAAAGTGACGTTCGAGTAAATTAATAAAATCGTAACTGTTGCTTAGATTGTTTGCCCGAAATCTTGGCGGCCAAACACCTTCTGTTACTATCGAACGAACATGGTCATTATCTTTGTCTGCTAAGAGCATAGCAATCATGCTCCCATATGAGTGGCCCCAAAGATTCCATTGCTTTATTTCTAGTTCACTTCGTAATTTAATTAAATCTTCAACTACATTTAATGCATGGTATTGCGGTAAATCAGCGCTTTGATTCAATAATTCAGAATGACATTTTTGGTAAGTTTTATACCAATCATCATAGGTTTTGGCTAGAAGAGAATCATGATCTAAATCACTACATTTCAAAGAGGGTTCAGATAATCCAAGACCACGATACTCTGTAAATATGACCTCTCTATCTTTGAGCCAATACTTCAGTACTTTGTTTCGGTATATCCATCCAATGTATTCACTTGCTATATATGCTTGGCCTGGGCCTCCTTGTAGGTATAAAACAGGATCACCTTTTTTATTCTTTGAATCTGATTTGAATATAACGACTGAAGATTGGATTATTCTTGATGACTTATCATTAGGATTTTCATTAAAGTAATGATGATAACAAACAGTAACAATAGAAGATGTATTCTCAAACCAACAGTCAACTTCTTTGAGACCTGGTTTTTGATCGCTAAGCACATTTACTGAGTGAATTGATAACAAGATCAGGCAGACAAGTAATTTGGCAATCATTCTTAACAGCATAAGTCCGGTAGTTTACTGGAATAGATTTTCTTATTTGATTAAATTTATTCTGTTGCGATCAGAATTTGGCACTAATTTTCGGGGGAATAAATATAGTTAGAAAAGGTAAAGAAGCCCTGAAAGGTTGTTATTCATGGATTTGAATTACCATTTCCAATAACCTATCGTAGTTACTAAAAAGTTGAAATTAGTGGACCGGAGATCCCCAGATGGCGCTATACGGAGTCGGAAACTGTAATGAGTTAGAAAGGATAAAGTTGTTCAGAAAGGTTGTTATTCTTGGAGTTAAATTCCCAAACTTCAACAACCCATCATTGCTGCTGAAAATATCAAATTAGCGAACCGAAAATTCCCAGATGAGTCTATTCGAAGTCGAAATCTGTAAGCTTCCGAATACGGTGAACGAAGTTGGTACCGAGGGGGGGACTTGGTCTCACACATTGAATGCCCCGAAAAGCACCTTAATGTATTGAAATATATACGTTTATTTGAAAAACACTATCCTTGAATACACATAGAGTGTACCACCTAATTGTTTCAATTTCGAGTAGTTATTGATTCATAAAAATCCAAATAAAGTCTTTTTATAAATCAAAATAAATTGTATTATGATGCATAAAAAGGAGTTTTATACATCATCATGTGGAATTGGGAACAAAAAGATTGGCCTAACTTTACCTATGATCAAGCGGCATTAGCTGATCTTGAACTGGAATTTATCAAAATTGCCAGTGAATGCTTTGGTGTTTTCAAGCATATTTCCGATGAAGATAAAGAACAAATTAAAATTGAGATTATCAGTGAAGAGGCGCTAAAAACATCCGAGATAGAAGGGGAGTTTCTTGATCGTGATAGTGTGCAATCTTCTATCAGTAAACAATTTGGATTGAGGACAGATCAAAGGAGAATTTCTGCTGCCGAGCAGGGTATCGCAGAAATGATGGTTTTGCTTTACAGAAACTTTGACAATGCCTTAGATCATGAAACTTTATTTTCTTGGCATCGCATGTTGATGAAGGGTCGTATAAGCATTGAAGATATTGGTGCTTACCGAACACATGACGACCCGATGAGAATTGTTTCGGGCGCAATTCATGATCCAAAAATTCATTTTCAAGCACCACCATCTGTACAAATTACAGATGAGATGGATCAATTCGTTCTTTGGTTTAATCAATCCGCACCAGATGAAAAGAATATGCTACCTGCTTTAACACGGGCAGGCATTGCGCATTTGTATTTTGAAAGTATCCACCCGTTTGAAGACGGCAATGGGCGTATCGGTCGAGCAATTTCCGAACAGGCACTTGCACAGAACCTTGGCTACCCTAGTTTAATCGCTCTGGCCTACACCATTGAGAGAAACAAAAAAGCCTATTACACAGCTTTGGAAGAAAATAGTAAATCAAACGAAATCACAGAGTGGTTGGTTTATTTTGGGCAGACAATTCTGGATGCTCAAATAATTACACAGAAACGGATTGAGTTTATCCTTACCAAGGATAAATTATTTAGACGCTTGCAGGGGCAGCTAAATGAAAGACAAGAAAAAGTACTAAACCGGATGTTTAGAGAGGGGATTGATGGCTTCAAAGGGGGCTTGAGTGTCTCTAATTATATAGCCATCACCAAAACGACCAGACCTACCGCAACCAGAGACCTTAGAGATTTGGTTAATAAAGAGGCTTTGCTAAAAATAGGGCAGCTTAAATCTACCCGTTATCACCTAAATTTAACGGATAGATGAAATTTTGATCCGTCACTTGGAGAGACATGTTTAGAAGATTTATACTTCTACTTTGTAACTAAGGTTTAATTCATCTCCTGGCATTCCCCGAATTCCCCAATTTTCTTTTGGGGTTTCAGTTATGGTTATTTCTATGTCTTGAATATTAATTCCAGCTTTAGTATTAATGTTTTTATATATTTCGTCGATTAATGATTTCTTGGCACTTGCTGATCGACCTTTGAACATAGAAATTTCAATAATTATGTAATTCTCAGTGCGATCATTTGGAAAAATAAAGTTCTTTGGATCAAGAGGAATAAAGCGATGAAATTTCTTCTCCTCTGGATAATCAAGAGCAGACATTACAGAAAGATGTATTGCATCTGAAATAGTATTTCTATTGTTGGTTATATTCTCTTTTAGTCCGTAAATTTTTACTTGAGCCATAGCATTTTTTCCTAGCAATCAGATAAAAACTAGTAAGTGACTTTGATTTTACGATAGTGTTTGCAAATAGTGTAATTCTTTGACATATTTTGTAGGAATTACAATGCTTGGTATTCTCATGGAAAAATTTATACAAAGATTGAGTATTCTCTTTCTGATTTTGTTTTCCATTCAAGTAAATGCAGAGGAGATACCTACTGGCAAACTTCCAGATACTGTTAAGCCAACACATTATTGGCTTGATCTTAATATTGTGCCGCAAACAGAAAATTATTCAGGTACGGTAAAAATTGATGTCACCATTTCGAAACCAACAAATAAGATTTGGATGCATGGTCAGGGGCTAATGATTTCTGACGCTTATATCCAAGTTTCAAATGGTAATAATATTGATGCCGTTTATACAGAAGTCAATAGAGACGGAGTTGTGAAACTGGAAATAGAGCAGCTAATTGAAGGTAAGGCAACCATATTCATCTCTTTCTCATCCAAATTTAATCAGTCTTTAGAAGGTTTGTATCAAGTCAAACGAGATGGAAAATCGTACATTTATACCCAGTTTCAAGCTCTACGTGCTCGAAAAGCATTCCCATCATTTGATGAACCACGATTTAAAACACCATTCGACATCTCTGTGATAGTTAGTGGAGACAATGTTGCAATTTCGAATGCGCCAGAAATTAAATCTACACCACTAAGTGACAGCCAACGCCGAATTGTCTTTCAAACTACAAAACCTATCCCGACTTATCTGTTAGCACTTGCGGTGGGGGAATTTGACATCGTTGAGTGGCAAGATATTCAGCCCAATGATATACGATCTGAACCAATACCATTACGTGGTATAGCGGCAAAAGGTAAGGGAGAAAAACTCCATTATGCTCTTAAAAACACTGAAGAGCTTTTAGCTATTTTGGAAGAATATTTTTTAATTCCCTATCCTTATGCAAAATTAGATTTAATATCGGTCGAGGATTTTAACCCCAGTGGGATGGAAAATGTGGGTGCAATTTTTTATCGTCAAGATAGGATATTGTTCGATAAAAATCCATCAATCCACCAGTTACGTGACTTTGCTTATCTACATGCACATGAGCTAGCTCATACGTGGTTTGGTAATTTAGTCACACCGGCTTGGTGGGATGATTTATGGCTCAATGAAGCATTTGCCACTTGGATGTCGAGTAAAGTTGTTAATACTTGGCAACCGGAGAGTTACGATGAGCGTGCCCCTATCCGGGGGGCAAATTGGGCAATGTGGAGCGATCGCTTAATTAGTGCGAGGCAAGTTCGTCAACCTATTAATTCAAATGATGATGTAGTCAATGCTTTTGACAGTATTACTTACTCTAAAGGAAGTAGCATTCTGGCAATGATCGAACGTTTCATCGGTAAAGATGTTTTCCGAAATGGGGTTAGGAAATTTATTCTGGCCAATGAACACGATAGTGCTACCGCTAGAGATTTTTTTAAGGCTATGTCAGAGAGTACAGATAATGATGATCTTATCAATGTGTTCAATTCTTTTATCAAGCAACCGGGTACTCCAATGGTGTCTCTGGATTGGAGTTGTGATGATCAGGGAAATACTAAAATTAACTTTAGTCAATCAAGAAACTTGCCATTGGGGTCAAAAGGTGATGCAAAAAAAAGTTGGATGCTTCCAGTTTGCTTGATCTATGGATTTGAAGATCAAAGAGTAGAAAATTGTTTACTTCTGAAAGAGCCTGCTAGTAGTGTTAGTTTGGATACTGAGAATTGCCCTCAATGGGTATTTCCAAATGGAGGTGGTTCAGCTTATATGAATTTTTCATTGTCGAGCACTGGTTGGGATAATCTAATTCGAAATATGAAATACCTAGAAGCAGGTGAATTATTATCCTTAGTAAAAAGTGCTGAAGCCGCCTATGAGGCAGGATTAATTGATACGCAACGATTATTACAGATTTCAAAAATAGCAGCGAAATCTGATCATTGGGATGTCGTTAAAGCACCCATGCAACCACTGCGAAATCTAAAAAATTATGTCTTAACATTAGATCAGCGTTCACAGATACTGAAAGTCCTACAAGAAATTTATTTGCCAGCTTTAAATCGCTTTCAGATCAATGAAGAAACTTTATCAAAAAATGCAGGTTCTAGCGATCTGGCTTTATTACGTAGTGACATCATTTGGTTTATGGCGTTTGATGCGGAATACCCTGAATTACGGAAACTGCTAACAAAATTAGCTCAATCATATCTAGGATATGGAGAAATTCAAAAGGCAAATCCTAGTGTTTTACATCCAGACTTGGTTCGTGTTGCATTGATTGTTGCCGGTCAAGAACTAAAACTTCCATTTATTGATTTTTTAATTAATCTTCTATACTCCACTGATGATGCTGCATTGCAAAGGCATGTAATTTATGCACTTGGATTTCAAACTAACGAAACACTCGTTAAACGTGTGCAGAAAGCTATATTAGCCCCTGAAACGCGCAGAAGTGATGCCTCTCAATTACTTCGGCGTCAAGCTCAAAGAGTAGATAATCGTGAATATGTATTTAGCTGGATTGTAAAACACTATGATCAGCTTCTTGAAAAAATTCCAAGCTCACATCATGCATGGTTAGTTTGGCGTGCGTCAAATTTTTGTAGCGAAGATGATCGTAATCGCGTTCAGGAGTTTTTTGGGGAGCGTTCTAAAGAACATAGAGGGGGTAGCAAGGCTATTGTAAATGTATTAGAAGCAATAGAAATCTGTGCTGCAATTCATGAGGTACAGTTTGCGAATGCTAGTGAGACGGTGAATTCCTATTAATTCATGAAATGATTTCAATTTCATGAATTGCCAAGTTGTTCATTCGAAATTCCAGTAATAATATATTTAAAAGGGTGTTTGGATACTTATTGGCTTTTGAGCTATATTTGATCTTCTCCAAAACCGATAGCTAAAGAACGACAAGAGACAGTAACTTCTTCAAATTTTCCGCTGATATTCTACATGCATTAAATTTCACGAATTTTTTTATGGTCATTTGTGTACTTTATTAAAGCGGAAATATGCATGGGATAAAACTTTTCTGGTTGATTTATCAGCATTTTTCTCAACTGATCTATTGATATCCATTTAATGTTTTCGGATTCATTAGATTTATCTAATTTATTACCCATTGCTTTACACAAGAAGGTGATTACTAAAATAGGATAATAACCTATAAGGTTTTGACTGACGAAATAGGGCTCACAACCCAAGACTTTATAATCGGTATTTTGCACAATATCTGATTGGTCTTCTTCAGTGATATTTGTTACTTTTAATCCTGTTTCTTCAAAAACTTCTCTTCTTAGACTATCAAAAATGTTTTCAAACTCTCTTATTTTACCGGCAGGAATTTCAATTAAACCTTTTTCTCTAGGGGCATCAGGTTTATTTCTCTCCTGAATTAGGATTTTTTTGATGCCTAATTCTTTCTTTTCAATTATGCCAGCCACACAAGGAATATGAAATTTCTCAATCATTTGATTAGCTCTGTTTTATCATCAAAGCTATAAACTAGAGGGTAATCATAAAAATTTCTTAATTTCATGCTGAAAGGTTAGATTGCAATTTTAAAAGTAATAACTGCAATCAGTAATAATGCTGATTTCGTATTTTGCTTCAAATAATATTCTAAGCAGCTTAAATATCAATCTCCCATTCTTCGCCTGGTAGGAGTTGATCTCTCTCATAATCTTTTTGTACTTCTTGATCTTGAGGGAAAGGGCGGAGTTGGCGGTTTAAGCCACGTAACAAACGCGCATGGACAGCTGAGAAATGATCGTTTGGGTAGGATGACCCGAACATACTTTCGATATTTTGGCCGTATTGAAAACACGTTGACCAAGTGTCGCCATAGTCCATACAGACACAATTCCTTATTTCTTCCTTGTAGCCAATATGCACTCGTAATCTTTCAATACGAAACCCTCTAATATCAGATTTTTTTACTGTGATCATTTTGGGGTTTTCGAGTTCTTCGTCAACCATTTCTTGATAGATGGCATCTTTATAAAATTGTGCTTTATCCCAGCGTTGTATCTTGAATGCAGTGTACGTGAAAATATATAAAAAATTGATAAATATATCTCTGCTTAGAAACCCTCTTTTCTCATGTGATTTTGCCACAAACCAATCTACGTGATCTGTAACAACACCCCAAGGTTCTGAGCTATCTACATAATTTTCTTCAGGACACATAGCTTTTAATTCAAAAAGGCATGTTCAGAGAAGAAGGGCTCTTGATCATAATTTACACGCTCAAGTGCCATCGCTCTAGAACCGCCATAAATCACAATTTGGCGCTGTTTTTGTCTGGCAAATAGTCTGGCAATTTCTTCAGGAGTAATCAGTGGGTGGACTTCTGTACGAACAGATTCACCTGTCGCGCCATGTTGAGCCGCAGAGGGTGTGACATGGCTTTTGCTGCTTGTTTCAAAGGACGTTGTACCCAGACGCTCCGAAATAGCTTTCAGCGTAGTCATTTCATTATTGGCGAAGCATTGAATGAGGCCGGAGTTGCCTAAGAACGTTTCCCATCTATCGGAATAGATTGCTTTGAGCTGGCTTAAATCTTGGATGATTGTCCAGAGTTTGACACCGTATCCAGCAATTTGTCCGGCTGCATCTTCAAGCTGTTTTAAGTAACCCAATACAGGAAACTCATCCAACACAAGAAGAACAGGGGGCTCATCTCTGCGATGTGAGGTGCGCTCTACTGCTTCTAGTGTTAGATTGACAAAAAGCCGAAGCCACCTGTTATTAATCCCCATACGCGTAGCAGGAAGGCATAAATAAATGCTTGTGTCTTGTTCTTGTAATTCGTCAAGTGAAAATGTACGTTTCTGTTCTCTTAATATGGCTTGCATTTTTGGTGATCGAATAAATTTTAGATGCCTCCGAACGGTAGATAATACGCTACTACGTTCAGTTTTCGGTTTGTCAAAAAAATCAATGGCTGCATCTATGATCACGCCAGAGGCAGCATTATTTTCTTCCATGTCCATTCTAAGCTGCTTAAAAGCGTCTTCGCCTTTAAACAGTAACTCATAAACAGATATCAGATCACGTTTGCCTTCAAAATCCTCATGAGTTGCGACATGTAAAATAATACCTTCAATGAAATTCCTAGCGGAATCATCCCAATGGTGATCGTTGCCGGATGGGATCACAAGCGCATCAGCGATCAATGCTGCATCTTCAACCAGAGTAAGGGAACTTTGTTGAAGGAGGTGCATGGGATTATATCCACAAAAATACTCTGAACAATGCTCACCGCAACGCTCAAAAGGGTCTAAGACATGAACATTTTGTCCAAGTTCGGCGCGGCGTTTGGCTGTGATATTGGCATTTTCGCCTTTGGGGTCAATGACCAATACGGAGCCGGTATAGTGCAAGAGGTTAGGGATAATACAGCTCCGACCTTTGCCACCTCTAGAGCCTGCAATGGTCATAATATGACGGTCATCCCTAAGCCCTAGAAACTTATCTTTAATTCGACCAATAAAGAATTTATCTGTAGTGTATTCAAGTTTTTTTGTTCTGTAGAGTTCTTCATCTGTATGCCATCTGGCAAAGGGAACGGTCGCCTCTTTTCCAAGACGACCGCGTGGTAAATCAGTCTGTACGTCCACTATTTGTTATCCAGTTGGATGATGTGTTTGTTTTGATGTCTGCGGCGAGGTTTTTGGCTTCTGTTTTTCGGAAGCCTTATTAAATCCTGAAATTAGTTTATGACGACTTAGGAAGTCTTTGTCTTGTTGGCGACCATGCTTAGCAAGAAGGGTAGTTATTTGCTTTTTAAAGTCTGGATCATGCTGCATGTGTTTTAACACTGTGCCGCCTATAATGATCTTTGTTCGATTTTCAATTTTGCGTTTTTGTTCTTTTTCTACCGCATCAAGCTTCTTAATCTCGTTTTTCGTATCTTGCAACTTCTTTTCTAAACGTTGCCGTTTGTTTGATTTGGCTTCTGTCATAATGTCCAATTTCCTTTATTTGTTATTAATTTACAATTTTTATGTGAATGATGCAAATCCCCACAACCATAAGTTTACGTAAATTTAGTTCCTTTTCTGTTAAGATAGAAAAAAATGAAGGGAGAAATTGTCATTTTTTATTTCTTGGATATTTGAAAGTGCGGTCGCAAAAAGACGATAAGTCTTAAAGCGAACGCCAATCTATTAGTGTTTTGAAAAAATACTAATAGCGCGGTTATACATTGCGATGCAATGTCCGCGTAAAGGAGGTATCCCTTAACCCTCCCCTTCGTTTAATAACTTCGGGATGGGCGTTGCCCAAGCCCACAACCGTTTCGCCGGTTGAACACAAGAATAAAAAAGCGAGGTTTTTTATTTTGGCGGTTTATCGCTGTGAATTTAAAATCATTAGCCGTGGCAAAGGTCATCGTGCCTGTGCCGCAGCGGCTTATCGTGCTGCTGAGAAGATCAAAGATAATCATTATGGCCTAGAGCACGATTACAGCAATAAACCAGGTGTGGTCTCCTCATACATTCTGTTGCCGGAGAATACACCAGAATGGATGGCAGACCGCACGCAACTCTGGAACGCTGTAGAAGCTGTAGAAAAGCGCAAAGATGGACAGCTCTCCAGAGAAGTTTTACTCTCCTTACCACATGAGCTAAGTGATGACCAACGCAGTGCCTTGGTGTCCTCTTTTGTCGAGAAAAACTTTGTTGCACATGGGATGATCGCTGATATTTCAATTCATAAGCCTGAGGCGAAAGGGGATCAGCGAAATCATCATGCGCATGTCATGCTCACCATGCGTGAACTGACAGGAAACGGCTTTGGTAAAAAAGTTCGGGCTTGGAACCACAGAACATTTTTAGAAGGGATCCGCAAAGAGTGGGCGGATCACCAAAACCGTTATTTTGACCGCTTGGGTTTGGATGAGCGAGTCGATCACAGATCGCTCGCTGATCAGGGTATAGACCGTGAACCAGAACCCAAACTTGGAAAATACGCAAATGAGAATTTGCGAAACGGCACTTACGAGAACGCTGATCGTGTGATTTCAAATTACTTTGAAATACTTGATCGTAATCAACAGCGTGCCGAGTTTGAATTTCAACGTGATGTGATCAGTCTGGCATTAGAGCGTGAAAAACGCAGTCTTGGCAATAAAAAAGAAATCGAAGTTGAAATGCTCTCCAGACATGGTGCAGAAATGGCATGTTTAAATGCACAACAGGCCAGTGAACAAGCGCAGCTTGTTGCACGGCAAGATTGGGAAATTAAGGAATTTAAACTTCTCTCAAAACAACGCTTAGAGAAAGCCCGAGAAGCCGATAAACCCTCAAGAATGCGTCAGCTATACGAGTTACTCACATTGCAGCGGCATAAAGCGCAGCAGCAAAGACGAGATGATCTCCAGTATGTTAAACAGCGTGCAAAAATGGACAGTTTCGGGGGTGATCAGCGTGTAAAACTGAACACCATACTATTAACTGTCTCGGAGTTAAGAATCCGAGGAAACTGTCAGGTGATCTGCATGCATATCTGTACCAAGATACGACGAATGTGTTTAGTCGACGGCCGCAATGTCAGCGAAGTGGCCCGTGAATTTAATGTATCGCGCACGACCGTATATAAATATTTAAATGAATCCAACGAACCGGTTTACCAGCGTTCAGTTCCTATCGTCTGTCCGAAGCTGGAGTCATTCAAACCCCAGCTAATCGAATGGCTTGAAGTAGATGCCACCCGTTCAGTACGGGCTCGACGTACTGCTGTCCAATTGTATGAGGGCATTCAACTTCAGGGTTATCGAGGGGCGTATGACAGCGTTCAGCGGTTTGTCAAAGCCTGGAAGGACCAGTCCAGTCAGTCGATCAAACAGGCCTATATACCCTTGATCTTTGCACCGGGTGAAGCGTGTCAGTTTGACTGGTCACACGAGCAGATTATCTTGGGGGGTTGTAACGTCAAGATTAAGCTGGCTCATTTTAGATTATGCCATTCACGTAAATCGTATCTACGCGCGTATTCCAGAGAAACCCAGGAGATGGTCTTTGATGCACATATCCGGGCGTTTGAGTTCTTCGATGGATTACCGAAGAAGATGATATACGATAACCCTAAGCCGATCGTGAATAGCATTCTCCAAGGTAAACACCGAGAGTTTAATCGGCGTTTTTTAAGCCTGATGAATCATTATCTGATAGAACCGATTGCCTGCACGCCGGCTGCAGGCTGGGAGAAAGGTCAGGTTGAACGCCAAGTCGGTATTATGCGTCAGCGATTATTTGTGCCACGGTCAACGTTTGCGGATTTAAATGAATTAAACCAATGGCTGGAACAACGCTGTAAGCAGATGGGTCAACGTCCACACCCCACGAATAAATCCATGTTAATTGATGAGGTCTTTGCCGAGGAACAAGCCCACTTGCGTGGTGCCATCGTGGCTTTTGATGGGTATTATGAACGTTTAGCGCGTGTACATGCGACCTGTGTGGTGCACTATGATCGCAACCAATACTCGGTACCGTGTCAGTATGTCGGTCAGGTAGTCTCTGTACGAGCGTATGCCACACTCATTAAAGTTGTCGTCAATGACGTGGTGGTCGCCGAACATCAGCGCTCGTTTGCACGAGACCAAATGATCTTTGATCCCTGGCATTATTTGCCAGTGCTTGAGATTAAACCGGGTGCGTTGCGCAACGGTGCCCCGTTTGTCGATTGGGAATTACCTAAAGCGTTGTTAACGCTTAAAGCCCGCTATCTCAAACGTGACGGGGGTGATCGGGAGTTTGTGCAATTATTACTATTGGTTCGTCAGCATGGCCTGGAAACCGTGAGTGTAGCCTGTGAATTAGCATTAGATGCAAAGACAACCCAACTATCGGTCATTACCAATCTGGTGCATCGATTAATTGAATCTGAGCCGATTCAAGCGATGACGATCACCGATGCCCCGGTACTGAGCGTTCCACCAGTGGCTAATGTAGGTCGGTATGATCAACTTTGCGCCCAGGAGGTCAATCATGCTTGAACTCGTCGATGAACTCAAAGCGCTAAAACTGCACGGCATGGCTGACTGTTTGCCTGAGCTGATCGATTCACCTCGCACCAAGGTCACTCTGCAATCCGGGTTAATCAAATTGATGGATGCCGAACGCGCTGACCGAGAGGTCAGACGACTAAACTACCAGATGAAAGTCGCCAAGTTCCCACACCATCGCGATCTACAACAATTTGATTTTACCCAGTCCAAGGTTGAACAATCCCTCATCAAAGATTTAGCACAAGCCGATTTTATGGATCGAGCTCACAACTTGATCTTTGTCGGTGGCACCGGCACAGGTAAAACACATCTAGCAACCGCCATTGGTATTAAAGCCATTCATTCAGGTCGACGAGTACGCTTTTACAACGTGGTCGATCTGGTGAATTTGCTCATCAAAGAACAGCAGGACGATAAACAGGGACGACTGGCACGGATTATGCAGCCCTTGGATGCTGTTATCTTCGATGAACTGGGTTATTTGCCGTTTCCGGCTTCTGGTGGTGCATTGTTATTCCACCTAATCAGCAAGTTGTATGAGAAAACAACCATCCTGTTCACCACCAATCTAAACTTCAGTGAATGGGTGCGGGTGTTTGGTGATGAGAAAATGACGACCGCTTTACTGGATCGAGTCACCCATCACTGCTCAATTATTGAAACGGGTAATGACTCGTACCGATTTAAGCAGTCCAGTTCCAAGCTCAAACTCAAGACCAACATAAAGAAAAAATCATCGTAGGGAACTCAGGAGAAACAGCCCAACTCAAGTTCCGCTACGCTTCACTTGAGTTGCTAATGACCGAATTATATTGAATTTAACTGTTCAGTTTTACTCGCTGATAAGTGTCCAGTTTTAAACGCTGATTGACACTCCAGTACCGTAAATCAGTTGAGCAAAGAGCAATATTAGATGTTCAGCGTATGATGCGTGAAGAACATCTTAAATTAAGAGAGAAACACCAAAAAGCGGCATCCATGTTGCGAGATGCGCATCAATTTGAACGTGATGTTTTAGCTGGCCGGATTGATATTGAAGCTATTTTAGAACCGCCCCAAAAACACTATCGTGAGCAGCCCAAAATAGCGGTTAACGCACCTTTGCCATCCTTAACACCGCATCTTGTACCTAAACCGCCAGCCCTACGTCTTAATATCATCAAAAAACGTACAAAGCAGCATTTATTCAATCTGGAAGAACAGGAGCGCACAAGCAAGTCTGTCAAAAAAACACCTAAATCTAAATTTGGTGACAACAAACCAAAACTGAAATCAGTACCAAATACTCAAAACTTGCAGACTACAAAATCAGCCAAATCTAAGAAAGATGAAAACTGGCTGGATCGCAGTCTCTCATCCAAGGCAAATTCAGCCTTTGAAAAGTCTAAGTCTGCAAAGCGAACTGATTTACCGGAACAAAAAACAGAGCAGTCTAGATCAACCGTAAAACAAGATTTGGCTGAAAAAACACTCAAAGATAAAGCCAATGAAGTGTTTGAAAAATCTGTCAAAAAGCCAGAGAAACCCAAGAAAGAGCAAACAATTCAGAAAAAGAAAGGGCGACCCAAAAGACGTAAACGAGCAAATGAAAACTTAAGTAAGGGTCAGCTTCGCGCAAAAGCGATTGCCAGAGAAAAAGCCAGAAAGGCCAGAGCCGCAAAAGCTAAACAACGTGGGGAAGATTTAAGCCGTAAGCGGTAGTTTGAGGACAATTACGGTCAAGTTTTTGGTCAATTTTCTGTTTTTTGTTGACCTTAAAGATTTGATGTGCCAAAAATATTTATGGCTGATAATGATCAAATCATACCCCTTGAATTTATTGAACGTCGTATTTTTGTGATACGGGGGCATAAAGTCATGTTGGATAGTGATCTTGCTAATTTCTATGGAGTGCAAACCAAAGCTTTAAATCAGGCTGTTACTCGTAATAAAACCAGATTTCCTGATGACTTTATGTTTCGGCTCTCTCTTGAAGAATGGGATTATTTGAACCGGTCACAATTTGTGACCGGTTCGCAAAAACATCGTGATAAAAGGTTTTTGCCGCGTGTATTTACTCAAGAAGGATTAGCAATGTTATCAGGCGTGTTAAACAGCGAGAGATCAATAGCTGTGAATGTTGCGATTATGCGTGCTTTTGTGCGTTTACGTGAGGTTATTTCAACACATAAAGAACTTGCCGATAAAGTCAGTGAACACGATCAACAGATCGCATATCTATTTGAACTGTTACAAGACCTATTAGAACCGCCTTCCCCTAATAAAAATCCAGTTGGTTTTATTACCCCTGATGATGATTAATCCTAATATGTATATGAAGGGGCATCAAAACCCCTTATAAATCCGAGATTGTGCTTGTTTGACAGCAATCATGGCGTTGATATTGTCCATTGCTGAAAGTGCATTGGCTTTTTCTGGAGTACCAAGCTCATGGCATGCTGCCTTTTGACTTGCATTGTTAAACATTGCCGTCAAATCAGTAATGGATTTATCAAATAATTGTGACACTGAGACGTTTAGCATTTTGTTTTCCTCCTTTGGGATTTGTTTATTTAAGTTTTTATGAGGACGATATAAACGAAATCGCGATCACGCACTGCACCCTTGGGGCGCAACAAAGAGAAGCAGGGCAAAGCCCTTGCAGTGATCGAGTGATTGATTTTGTTAGAACGAATAGAGAAATACTTTAATAAACAACAATTTAAAAAGGAGCGATTGAAACAAAAACTGCTTAGGTTTCTGTCTTTTCAAATAAGTGAGATAAGTCACTGATTTGATTCGACATTTTCCATAAACGATGCTAGAGTTCAAATCGTCAGCAATCCTGACAAACAGTGACGAGGCTTAAGAACCTCTATACTAAGGCTGCGCAGCCTTATCCTGAAAATGCGCCCTCTCATGTCGAGAGGCGCGCAAAATACAATAGCGCTCTGCGCGAATATGCGCGGGTTCGGTATAGAACTTCTTAACCTCTCGGCACCAATTTTTAAAAATTAAAATGAGAGGTAAAAAATGCCATTTCCAAACAAAAAAATATTTGCTCCTTTAGTTTTCGTCATATTTTTGATGTCATGCACGTCGGAGGCCGAAATCGGTACGCCTGAATGGTGTGAGAAGATTAAGGAGAATAACCAATCTGATTTAACACCTCAAGAAAAAGAAAGCCTTGAAAATTGTGTCGATAAGCCAGCAGATGAATTAATCATTGGACTATGGAAGCTTGAAAATATCGAAGTCCTCGATCATTTATTTGCTGATAAGTCCTATAAATTAGACCATCAATTTTTAGAATTTACTACTGATGGAACAGGTAAGTTTCTCTTAGACTTCACTAAATCAATACCTGACCCTGACATCCCATCTCAAGTAGAAAACAATTTTAAATACAAAATTCTCTCTAAAGGAAAAGAAATAAAGTTCATTGACGAAAATAATCTTGCGGAGTACGTCAGAATTGATGAGATTTCCAACAACAAGCTTGTTACAAAAGCCGTTAAGGTCAATTCTGATGGATTTCGTGAAAATATAGATGACAGTATTGCACCTGTCCTTGAATACAAAAAAGTTCAATAGGAGGGCAGAATAATGAAAACAAATCTAGCGGTTTTGTCTTTTTTGACGATTTTCTTATCTGGATGTTCACCAGAACCAGGAAGCGAAAAGTGGTGTAAAAAGCTGTTAAAAAAACCACCATTGGAATGGACTGTTGAAGAAAACATGGTGGCAGCCACTGATTGCCTCAAATATTTACAGGAATGAAAAGCTGAATTCAAACTTTAAAATTAGGAGTTTTTTATGAGTGACGAAAGCCAGTACATGAAAGGTTACAACGATCCTTATGGCTCTGGTGGCGGTTCTGCTGAAGTTTTTGGTCGAATGCAGCGGCAAAAGGAACTCAAGCAACTGTCAAATCCATTTGGTGATAACGATAATGCCGGAAGCTATAATTATGAAGTTCCGAATTCACCATGGAAGGGCATAATAATTTTTATCATCGTGAGCATTGTTGTCTTGGCGGGTATTTCTGGCGCATTTGATTAAGCTGTAAATCAATCTGCATCGATGACTAAATTTACGCTCCGAGTGGTTTGTTCCACGGTCTAAAAGCTATGTCTACTTAAAAATTCACTATTCATTTGTGCTGTCTCTGTAAGTTAGAATTTACACTGTGACATATCGATCTTTAACCCTCTAGCCTCAATCTTAAGGTGTTGTCAGTTACCTATTTTCTTGGCAGCAGACAAGTAATAAATTTTTAGAGCGAGTGTATGATATAAGTCACGGATATTTATTCTCTCCTTTTTTTGTTACTAAATTGTCTCCACTTTAACGGCAGCGGCGGTCTGTTCAATGGGCTTGCCCGCTCCATTCGGAATAAATCCTCCCGTGTTGCCCATGACCCTCCCGCCTGATGCAGCCGTTTTTAACACTCCCGACAGTAACCAAATGAAAGGAGTAAATATATGACTGTTATCACACCAAAAATTTATGTTGCGTGTCTAGCCGCTTACAATAACGGAAAACTTCACGGTATGTGGATTGATGCCACCGATGATCTGAACAGTATTCAAGATCAAGTAAATTCCATGCTGGAACATTCACCGGAGCCAGATGCAGAAGAATATGCGATACATGATTTTGAAGGTTTTGAAACTTACCGTCTTTCAGAATATTCTGGCTTGAAAGAAGCTCACAAAATCGCTTGCTTCATAGCTGAGCATGGCATGCTGGCAAGCGAGTTATTAGATTACTTCGGTGATAATCTGGAATATGCTCAAAATACATTAGAGAACAACTATGCAGGTGAATACTCATCTGTTGCAGACTTTGCTCAAGAATTAACCGAAGAAACAACCGATGTTCCTCAAAATATTGCCTACTACATTGATTACGAAGCTATGGCCCGTGATTTAGAAATCAATGACCTTCTGACTATCGAAACTGGTCATCAAAAAGTCCATATCTTCTGGAAACATTAATTTTTGTCTAAATCTATGATTTTGCTTTGCTCATGGATGCCGATATGTTCATAACGATCCATCGCTCGCTCTATAATCATCGGTAGTTCCATCAAAAGAAGATCGGTATCTTTTGACCTATCTAGAAATTCTTCTCTAAAAGGCTCATGTCTTAGTCTTTTTGTAAATCTTCTAAGACTTTTTAATCTGGCCTTTGCACTTTCATAATTTTTGAGATTAATGTCACGAAAAATCTCTAATATTATTTCTGATAGCCAAGGGAGTTCGTCACGGAGTACTCCAGCAATCATGAGTAAACTAGTAGGTTCATCTTCATCCATTCCCATATGCATTAATTCTTCAAGCATCATTGGATGAAAAAAGCGCCCTTTCTTCCGATAGCGAGGATGATTTTCCGTTACATCAAATTCTCTTAATCTACCCTCTAACCCGCGAACGCCAGTTACCAATTCTTCAAGAATTTCGTTTGTTGGTCTCATGCTCTTTGCTGATGGTTCGATATCAGAAATATTTTCGAGGGAGTTTTCCAATTGTGACCAAAGAGCCGGAACTAATTTTTTTACAGTTTCATTAGAAGTTTTATTTTCCGCTACCGCATTAATTGCTTGAATAACTTCTGTAATACCATCTTGATCAACTTTTTTAGCCTGAAACTGGGAAAGAGGACCGGTTATATCACTAAATTCTAGACCAAATAACAATGGTATGACTTTTGCGTCTTGCATAGATTTTGCTAATGCACCAGCTTCAAATAATACCCATTCGGACGATAGGTTCTCTGGTGTTATACAAATAATCCCAAAGTTTGAGGCCTCCAATTCACTGGCTACTGCTAAAGCCCACCTGTCTCCAGCAGAAATATCTGTTTCTGAAACCCAAGGGTCAACATATTGCAGTACAAGTGGTATCCATTCGTGGAGTGCTTGTGCTAATGCTTGACTACGTTTCCCGCTCCAGCTTATAAATACTTTCATTGATATTCTTCACCGATTTTTTGTTAGAAAATAATAATATCATTTTTGGATAAACAATTTAGATTACATCAGCTTATATTTTGCTATTGTTGTAGTGGTGAATTTTCAGAGTAAACAGAGTTGTAGTATTTTGTCCGGTTAAATACTAATCAGCGGGCTATTGCTATGTGTAACCGCGAAGGAAGGTCAGTAGGCATTGATTAGTAAACAATAAAGCTTTGTGTTGCCGTATCGTATTTCACAGTTGGGAGTGTTGGGCTCGTACCTATCAAGTAGTCACCAAATAGTTCTACTTCATTTTCTGGAATAGATATCTCAGGGGCATAAACCTGCATAACATCAAATCTTTTATTGTTAGAACAAGATTTAGTGCATACTATATCGAAGCCGCATAATGGAAAAGGGTCGCAATTGACTTGTGTGCGATAATATACTTGGCACTTCTCCCCACTGCCGTGTTCATTAAACACTCCCATTTTTTCAGTTATTGAAGGTATTCCTTGGTCACTGAAATAGTCTTCTATACCCGTTATTGGTATATCGGTATTCCATTTTACCAAACCCGTTTGGTCTTTCTTATTAGACGGGCATGACAGGCAAGTAGGGCAATGAATACACCATTCTGCAATACTAGGTTCGCTAATATAGTCGTTTTTCACATCTATTTTCCCGTTCGTAAAGTCTTGATGCGGGTCAACACTCCACTGCACAGATGGTACAGAAGCATCTAATTGTTTAAAGACTTCAGACTGTGTACTGAACGTTATAGCTCCAAAGCCATTTGGTAACCTGTAGGCTTCCATGTTCTTCTCTAGCGTTAGATTTACGTCGTTACCAAGCACGTTAATTGACGGTATTAACAAACCAATTAGCATCAAGAGAAGAACTTTCCTAATAACCATTATATTGACCAATTTAGATTGGTGAAACTATATTATAAACTAGATAGTATCAGTAAGATTATCCTATTAGTTATAACTATAGTCAGTTGGTAAACAGAATTCTATAATTCTGTTCACTCTCATTTGATTGGCCAATCCAAATTTTTACAAGCTACTGCAAAAATAAAGCTTTGTTTTTTGCGCTCTGGTTTCTATAGTGAACAGATGACCAGAGAATTGTTCACTATTGATGGAAAACGAAAATATCTTACCCAAGAGGAACAGGAACGCTTCTTAAAAGTGGCCAGTGACCTAGACCGCCCTGAAATCCGCACGCTCTGTATGACGCTTGTTTATACAGGATGCCGTATTTCAGAAGCATTAGCACTCACGATTGACCGCATTGATTTATCAGCGAAGGCAGTCAGCATTAAAAGTCTAAAAAAGAGGGATAAGATCAACTATCGCACTGTCCCAGTGCCTGATGAATATCTTGACGCTATGAAATTGGTTCACCACATCCAGAAATTTCAAAATCTCAAAGACGGTGGTAAAGACCGTCAGATTTGGAAATTAGGCCGGACAATGGCATGGAAGCATATAAGGCGTGTTATGGCTGCCGCCGAAATACAAGGTGCTCATGCCTCGCCCAAAGGTCTGCGTCACGGTTTTGGAGTACGCATGGCACAGAAAACCCGTAATCCACGTTTAATTCAAAAGCTATTAGGCCATGCAAGCTTAGAAACAACTGCCATTTACATGGATTTGGTCGGGGAGCAAGAACGAGAGGAAGTTATTAAAGCATGGTGATGATTTAAAATTCAGATCCACAAGCGGATTAGAATTTTAGACTATGTGATTTTTTGATCTAATCTTTGTCGTTCTAACTTAGAATTCACTAATATTACATCGTAACCACATAATTCGGCACAAGCAGATTGATGTGGCCGCCAATAAATTTCTTCGTAGTCAGGTTTTCTTTTGAACTCATCCAAAGTCTCGTACCAGTCCAATGTAATCTCATCAAGATCGATCTCGTTTTCTTTTTCTTCAATCAAATCTAAAGTATAGTCAATTATATTTTGTCTCCATAGAAACAACTTGTGTAATTGCTTGGCGACGTGTTCAGGGATTTCAAATTCTCCCTTTTCCCATCGTTGCCAAGTTCTTTCATTTACACCACCGATTAACTTGGCAGCTTCTGCTTGTGTGAAAAATAAGTGTCTGCGCAGAGCAGATAGTTCTATATGGTTCATTACATCTCCTCCTTGAGAATATTTGTTCATTAACAACATATGCCGTTAATAACGACAATGCAATGATTATTTTGACCGCGAAGTGATTTGTGACGAGTTTTGAAGTTTTTCAATTACGCAACAGGTTTTTGCAACGTGAAAACAGCGAATTCAGGTGGAGGGAGGTTTCATTGCATAAAAGACCATTTGTGCAATGTAAGATTGGTGTTATGTAAGCTATAGATGATGATTATGTTTGCATTAATTCGTTTGTTGAAATAATTCGTTGATATTAGGTTTGAACATATTATTTTTTGAAATTCTACGATTATGCAATCCAGCATTCCAGTACGCAATTGATTGTATATTCTCAATTGGAATTACGAAACCGAAATCGTTGAGTACAGATTTAATCTTAATAAAGTTAGTTTTTTTATTTTCTAGCGCTTTTCGTTGATTTCTTATTTGAGTTATTTTTTGATCTGGATCACTTAGATGGTTTACAGTTAATCTATCATTTTTTGCTTGATTTTTTGCTTGATTGAATTCGTCTTCAGCATTTTCGATTTTCTGTTTAAGTCCCTCGTAATAATCTAAATATAATGTATTTAGAAAAACCGATTTCGAATATTTACAACGATACCCACTCTCAATCGGTAAAATTTTCACATCGCGCTTGTCTGTTTTTAAATTCATAAATACATTTTCAATATATGCGATATATACTAAGTTATTCTGTAAACTCAAAAAAATTAATTTGTCGTTTTCTGTTGCATCTAATAATTGGTTAACAAGAATGTTTTCTGTTTTTCGCAATCTGTACTCTTGTGCTCTTAACTCTGAAGGGTTACCTTTGCGTATCACTGTAAAACCATAGTACACGTAAGTAAAAAAGATAAGTAATACAGGGATGATTAACGAGCTTGCAGAGTTTTTTAGTGCAAATTTATTTTCTTCTTCAGTTTCTAATTCAATTATAGGGTTAATCAGAAAATTGTAGATATTAAAGCCATCACCAGCAATTTGCTCTATGTTAATGAGATATTGACCTAGGATATAAGAAACTAATCCAGTCAAAGTTAACTGCAATATTTGCATGTAACCTGAAAAATCTTCAAATTTAAATCTTAAATAATATGGTCCCCAGTAAGATATGATAAAACCAGAGATGATAGGGAAAAAAAGCTTTGAAAATATTAAACTCAATCTTTCAAATAGTTCTTTAATTCATTTTCAACTTTAGGATTATTAAGAATATCTATTGGTTTTTTATATATGCTGTGGGGTCCAACTTTTAGAGGTCCCTTTTTATTTTCAAACCATTTGGATAACTGGCTTATCCAACTATCTTCCTTTTTAAGCACTTTCCGTAACAGTTTAATTTCTTTTTCTAATTCTTTTTCTTTACTCCTTTGGTCTGTAACAGTATTTTGAGCCATGGTTGTTTTCCAAATTGATCTAAGTTTTTTGCAAAAACACATAAATCGCATCCTTTCGATTTACTAGAGTTAATTTTATCATTAAATAAATATCAAATTTGAAAAATTAAAACAAGAAAAATCTAATTGTCAGAAATATGTGATAAAAACTTTTCAAGCTGAGCTTTGGTAAGTTGAACTAATTTTTGATTTTTCTTTGTAGTCATTTTGCTCTATCTCCTTGCTTTAGGTGCTCTCGTGCACAATGTTTTAAGTGCTCTCGATCACAAGAGTTTTATGTATTAATTTTATTAAGCCTTTTTTTGTAGGCAATCTCTAGTCGATTAACTGGAATATCTTTTGGTGCATTGATAGCCAATCTTACTTGACCAGATTTACCAATGACGGTGACTTCAACATCGTCACCAATTTTAACTGTTTCGCCGATCCGTCTTGTTAGGACTAACATAATTGCTTCCTTGCTGTTAATTCAAGATAATCATATCAGATAAATTAAATTTTATCTGTCTGAATTATTTGCCGAGCAATTTCATCACTCCAATTTGTGCGGTAAACATAGTTCTTAGATAGCTTTGATAGTTTCCTTTTTGTGTCAGGATTAGATTTAACATATCGCACTTTGTCAGCAACCTCTGATCTTCGACCAGGCTCGATATTTTGAGTTTTGATATGCATCACTGAAATATTGAGAAAGTCTTTATCCCGATCTTTAGCCTGTGCAATGATGCGTATTTGACCAGCAATTTCATAGCGAGGCTTCCCACGGCCTTTAATTCTTTTCCAGACAAGTTCATCAAAAAGGATAATATCCCCCTCTGTAATGTTCATACAATGCTGCCATTTTGCTCCAAAATCCGTTGGTGTTTGATCTATCATTTTGTTATTCCTTTTTTTACTTGTTATTGTGAGTTTGTGTGTTGTATTGTGAAAGTGAGGGCTAGTTAACTCACCAGAGCACGGGAGCACAAGAAAAACAAAATGAAAACTCTCTCACTTATTTCACAAAAAGGCGGTAGCGGTAAAACAACACTCGCTTTGTCATTGGCCACCATTGCAGAACAGGCAGGTTATTCAACAGTATTAATTGATCTTGACCCACAGCAAAGTGCAAAGTCATGGAGCGACCACCGTAATAGTGATACACCTGTTGTTATTTCTGCACAAGCTATTCGTTTGAATGAGATTTTAGAAACTGCAAAGAACAATGGCGCTGATCTTGTGATTATTGATACAGCACCACATTCTGAGACGACCGCCTTAGCAGCCTGCCGTGCATCGGATTTTGTTCTTGTGCCGTGTAGACCAGCTCTGCTCGATCTGCATGCCATTAAAGAAACACATAATCTAATTCAGCTTTCAAAAGCCAAAGCAGCAGCCGTTCTTAATGCTGTTCCCCCAAGAGGAACAATGGGCGAACAAGCAATGAATGTAATTCAATCGGCAGGTTTGGATGTAGTACCAGTTCAAATCTGTCAACGTGCAGCATTCGTTCATGCTTTAACTAATGGACAGTCAGTTAGCGAGTTTGAACCGCAAAGTAAAGCAGCACAAGAAGTCAAAGCGCTTTTTGCTTGGACGTTTGATCAGGTTGAAAAATCAGAAATCACCAACAATACAAAAGAGCTTAATAAAGTTAATACATAAAACTCTTGTGATCGAGAGCACTTAAAACATTGTGCACGGGAGCACCTAAAGCAAGGAGATAGAGCAAAATGACTACAAAGAAAAATCTTGTTGAGGCCATGAGCCAGCTAAACGTAAAAGATAAAAACAGTTCAAGTTCATCGGTCAAGGTTTCTAAGCCTTCTAAAAAAAGGAATGCTTACAGAGAAGGTAAAAAAGCAATTACCTGTTACTACGATGTGCTTGTGAATAAACAACTTAAACAGATTGCTCTTGATAAGGATATGACCTTACAGGATTTACTTGGCGAAGCAATTAATGACCTATTTGAAAAATACGGTAAATCGCGCATAGCACAATAATGTTTGTGCGCCAGTTTCACTGTGCACGGGAGCACAAAATTTATAAGGATGTAAAAAATGGCTCAAAAAAGCTTACCTGTCGGACAAAATGAGTGTTTGCAGCTTGATCTCTGGAAAGATTATCTCACCAATGATATTAGGGAAGTTTCAAACTCTATTGAAATGTGGGATAGCATTCCAAAATATTTTCTAAACGAAAAAAATGTCAAAAGATTAAGGAATGAAGATGGGTTTGCTGAACCCTTCGAATGGATTTATACACATAACGATCATGAATACATGATCATCATTCAACCTGCACAGATTAAGAATAAGGCAGGGCAATACAAAGCCTATTTCCCAAGCGTAACTGAAGAATTGATAGAGCAGGCATTAAGAAAGATTTTGACTGATCAGAATTTAATTTTTCACGATGTTAAGCAATATGAAACGTGGATTAAATTCACCTTGAAAGGACTACAAAAAGAATTGGTAGCCAGAGGTAAGTCACGCTCTTTATCCGAAATTAAGCATTCCATTGATGTTTTGAGTAAATGCAATATTACGGTGTTCAAAGATCATAAAGAGGTTTGGAGAGGGGCAATTCTGCAAGACTTGATCACAGTTAACCGTGATGAATACCTTGAAAATTCGAACGCCTACCACGCAGCTAAACTACCTGTATTTATCAGTCATGGAATTAACTATTTGGACTACCGACAGTTTAACTATGATCGCCTGATGAACATTAAGGATCAATTATCGAGATGGATTTACCGTCTGCTAATTCATCGACACATTCAGGCTAATACCCAAAATTCTTACCATTTTAAATTCTCACGACTTAAATCGAGTGGCTTATTGCAAATGACCAGAGAACGAGACAATAGAAAGAAAGTCCATGCTGCACTGGATGAGCTTGTTAATCGAAAAGTCTTGTCCAGCTATAAAGTTGAAGAGAAAAGAGAAGGGCGGAGAATTCTTGATGAAAAATATACTGTCACTCCATCCTATTATTTTGAAACAGAGCAAAAAGCTGCAAATAAACGCATCTCCGAGAATGAGAGCAAAGCAATCCGATCTGGAAATAGGCATTTACGTGCCGTGGGAATTAAAAAGCAAGATGCACGTAAACTTGGCCAGAAGTTCACATCTGAATTACTTGACTAAGTGGTAGGTTTACCTCGCGGATGTAGTAGGTATAGCTTGCCCAAGTGGTAGGTTTATTCCGCACATGTGGTAGGTTTATCTCGCGGAAAGTAGTAGGTTTACCTCGCGGTAGGGTAAATTTTGGCATGATCTGACATAACTTAAGTGGTAGGTTTAACTCGCACTTAGTGTTTAGGTGGTAGGTTTGTCTCGCGTTTAACGATCAAAGTGGTAGGTATAGCTCGCGGAAAGTGGTAGGTTTATTCCGCACGTGACATAACATGTGGTAGGTTTACCTCGCGCTTTACGTTCGGGTGGTAGGTTTGTCTCGCGGTTAGGGCAATTTTGAACTGGTTAAGTAATTGAAAAATTAGAAAAATCAAAAATTTAAAATTTCCTATCCTTTTAGTCTTTCTTTAATCTTACTTTATATTATTGAATTTTATAGTTTTAGCAAAGATTTCCCTGATTCCCGGATAAGAATCCTATAAAAGGGTTAAAAGCTGCACCGGCCAAGGGTTTCAGGGATAATCCCTGTTGCAATACAACTCACCTGGCAGGTGCAAGATAATGATACCTCAATCCGCTCCTAAAATTGATATTGATTTCACCGATGAACGGCTAACGAGCAACGCCGGATTGGTGTTTATCGGTCAACAAGCCAAGCACATGAAGGTGCCAGAGTTACTGGATACGAGGATTAAGGTCAAGCAGCGCAATCGCGGGTGCAATGATGCACAGATGTTACTGAGCCTGATTTATTCGTTTTGCACGGGCAATGGGTGTTTGTCGGATGTGGATGCCTTGAAAGCGGATCGGGTCGCGCAACAGCTATTAGGCTTAACCCAAGTCCCTGATTCACGGCGGTTGGGCGAATATTTATCGCGCTGCACGCCGGATGGACTGGATCAGTTATATACCATTATTCGCACCCTCACGCCGTCTATCATTGCACCGGTCATCGCTCATCACCGCGAACAGGACGGTTATATTCCCGTCTTTATGGACGGCAGTGCGATTGAGGTCACGGGCCGGTTATTTGAACAGGCCAATTGGGGGTTTACCGGTGAGGACCAATACTGGTTGCATGGGGTATTTATCGGCAGTGCCTGGGTCAGTGGCCGGTTACATCCTGGCGGCAGTACGGTCACCGGCGATTGGCGCGGTCAATTGGATCAGGATGTGTCGCCGTTGCTTGCGGATACCGATCAGGTCTGGCTACGGGTCGATAACAGCTATTACAACGGCCAACTGATTGAGTATTGCCAGGCCAAGGGCTGGGACTATTCCATCTCGGTCACGGATACCCGAAAGAAAACGCCTATCCTGGAGCAGTTGGAAGGCTTAGCCGATACGTGTTGGGCGGACATTGGTATGGAAGAATCAGCGATTTTTGCCTATTATCAACCAACGAATTGGACCGCTGAGCAAACTTATGTGGTCATTCGCCGGATGGAAGAAAACAAACAACAATTACTGGTGCCGATCTATACGGTCATCCTGGTGTCACGGGGCGATTTACCGCTAAAAGAACTCGTCAAACGGCATCGCGGCAAACAGGGCCAGGAAAACGCCTTTAAAGGCCCGCTGACGGATCTGGATTTACATCATCCGCCATGCCGATCCTTTATCGCCAATCAGGTCTTTTACGCCTGTGGCCAGATCGCCCAGTTGCTGCTGCGGGCGGTGCAATATCAACTGTTACCCGATATCGCCCGTCAACATGGTATTCGGCCCATTATCCGTTATCTGATTCGATCTTGTGCCCGGTTAGTGCAAACGGGCCGACGATTGAAACTGTATTTTGCCAAGACCGCATTCAGGCTGGACTGGATTTATCATGCCGCCTGCCAACTGGAATAACGCAGACCAACATCAATGATAAATTGGGCGGGTGGTAGCCTGCCGATGAGGCTGTATGACTCAATTTGCAGGATGGGGCCCCAAAGACAATAACTTGCCCATAAAACCACCCGTCAGATAACATTATTTATGACTTAACCTTGCTGTTGGATTTGAATTCGATAAATTCCAGAAAATTCCTGCTTTTTGTCGGTTTAACAGGGAATTAAGGAAAGATTTGAAAAAACATTCGTAGTTTTACCCACCATAAATATTTAAACTGAAGTTCACTTATTTAAGCCTCTCATAAACGCTAAGCATATTGAAAAGAAATTTAGGCGGTTAAGTAGTCAAAATAGTTTTATAACGCTGTACGGGCTTTAAAATCGTTTTTAGGCTTAGCAAGATGATAATAGAAACATTGTATCATCCGTTACTAATAATCTAACTTTATATATTGATCAAATAAAGTTTTATTCCTGCCATTTAATTTGGTCAAAATCGACATCCTTATAGTGAATGGTGTCAATAATGGCTTTTCTAAGTTTTAGCTGACTATGATCAATACCGTAATCTACGGTTTCAAGATTTCCTAAGCTATGACCGGCAATTAAACCGATATATTGATCATGGATAAACTCGCCATTTGCCATTTCTTTGCCACGAAGGTTATCTATCACTGTATGGCGAAATGAATGAAAACTTTTGCTCCAGTTTTCGCCCATTTCGTTAATGCCTTTGCTGGTTATACCTCGACGTTCTATATACCCCTGAATAATTCTTCCGTCTTTACGCTTTTCATTGCGGGTAAACCAATTGGTCATACCTTTTGCTAACCGACCCTGCGCATCGCGTTTTAAATCGAACAGTGATTTTTTGCCAGATTTACTACGGCTATTCCAATATTCAACAAACCCTATATCAATTAATGTGTTATGAATTGGAATAGGGCGTACGGAGCTAGCCGTTTTAACCTGTTTTTTCTTCCCATCGGCAGCCATGCCACGATCTGTGATATTAGCGAATAAAATTTGGGTTTCTTGATCAATTTGAATATCATTCGTCCCGAGCTGCGCAATTTCTTCCAAGCGTGCACCAGTAAAGACAGCCAGCAGGGGAAACCAGAATTTACACTTACGATCTAGTCCAGCACGATTTCTCCCAAAGTCGACACCATAATTTTGACCGGGGAAAATCTTTTGCAAATCTTCAGTGGTATAAGGCAACCGTAAAACTGCTTTACTTCTTTTGGTATTCGGCATTTCTATATGAACAGATAAATCTGAATGCGTAAAACCATTAGTTTTGGCATATTCAAGCAGGGCTTTAAGCTGCCCTAAATATTCAGATCGAGTTTTATCAGATATGGTTTTAATGTCATCTACTTTTGCTGTTTTAGCAGCTTCGAGTGCTTGTTCGACTGATAACCCTTTTTTACTAAAGTTCGCAGGCAGGGAAGTTAATAGCTCCTGAGTTTGGGATAGCTGATGCAAAGTGATTTCATGCATTGCTGTATCATTAAAATAATCTTTCCAGAAATGCAGGCGACCAATATAGCTTTCAAGGGTGCGTTGTTTTAATTTTCGACCTTTTCGGCCTTGAGTTTTAAGCCTGTTGATATAAAGATCGACCGCCTCAGAAAAAGATTTTGGTGTTTGTGGTGGTGCTACAACTGCCACCCCAACTTCTGGTGCAGCCTGATTAAGATGACGAAGGTATTCAAGAATATCAGGGCGATCTTTACATTGCTCAAATAAGCGGTAGGCATTATCTTGAACATATCGTGCCATCTCCATTTCCTGAGCAGGATTAGAAAAGTCAAAAATATGCTCTCGTCCAAATAAATCTGTTGTTTTTGTATAGTTTTGGAATTCGTCAAAAGTAAACATTGGCATATCACTTTTTTGATCAAGTATAGCATGTGCCTTATTTTGTTTTATCTGATCAAATTGTCTTTGGCAGGTTAACCAGAATTCCAAAGAGAGTTGTTTGGCTAGAGTTTTATCAGTTGTTTTTAGTGAGCGTCTAATTTCTCGTTTGCCATTGAAATGCGCTCTTAAGCTGGCAGGGATGACCACACGGCCATACCAGCTATTATTGTGTCTGTTACGCACTAAGAATTGACCTTTAGCCATTTCTTACACACCTCTTAAAGTCGTGTGACTGCAAAAATTAGGCCGCAAAAACAGCTTATATACAGTCTCAAGGTGTATCACCTAAGTGTACCACCTTGGTTAAAATTTAACTTTAAAGGGCTTAAAATCGTTGGAAATCAACGATTTATTAGATGTGTGGTACCGAGGGGGGGACTCGAACCCCCAAGGTATTGCTACCGGTGGATTTTGAATCCACTGCGTCTACCAGTTCCGCCACCTCGGCTCGCGGGACGTATAAACTATAAAATTTACAAGGCGATTGCAATCAGTTTTTCGTAAAATCAGCGCTTTATTTATCTTTACTTCAAATTAATGGATTTATCCCAATTCGATTATGATTTGCCAGAATCCTTAATCGCACAGACGCCTGCGGCTGATCGCAGCCAGTCGCGGCTGCTTTATGTTGCTGATCAGCTAAAAGATTTGCAGTTCATTCAGTTTGTGGATTTATTAAATCCTGCTGATTTATTGATAATGAACAATACAAAGGTTATTCCTGCTCGAGTATTCGGATTTAAGCCAACCGGCGGCAAAGTTGAAATAATGCTCGAACGAATTATGGGGAAATTTACTGCCTTAGCTCAAGTAAAATCCAGTAAATCATTAAAGCCTGATCAAGAAGTCATTATCACCGATGACATTAAACTAACCGTCATAAGTAAACTCGAAAACTTCTATGAGTTACAAGCAAAGGGCGAATCATTCGAAAGGCTTCTAGATCAATACGGCCAATTACCATTACCGCCATATATCAAACGTGATCCTGACCAAAGCGATGATTCGCGCTATCAAACGGTTTATGCCAAAGAACTAGGAGCCGTTGCAGCACCAACAGCAGGTCTGCACTTCGATGATACGATTCTGACTAAAATTCGAAATAAGGGTATTGAAATCGAAGAATTAACCTTGCACGTAGGCGCTGGTACTTTTCAACCCGTCAGAGTCGATGATGTAACTCAACATAAAATGCATCAGGAATGGTTTGAGATAAATAACCAAGTCATCACTAAGATTCAACAAGTCAGAAAAAGAGGTGGCAGAGTCATAGCTGTTGGCACCACTACTGTTCGTGCATTAGAAAGTGCGTTTTTGATAAATCAGTTCAAACAACCAATTAAGACAGAGACTGATATATTTATTTATCCTGGGTTTAAATTTAATGTGGTTGATGGATTGCTCACAAATTTTCATTTACCAAAATCTACCTTGTTGATGTTGGTGAGTGCTTTTGCCGGCTATGATAGAGTCAGAAGCGCTTATCAACACGCCGTTCAACAACAATATCGCTTTTTTAGTTATGGTGATGCGATGTTTTTGCAGAGAGCAAGTTGATTATTAACCGTCATGTTTGCGAACGTCAGTATTTCCTTGAATTAATGACTAATTCAAATGAGGTTCTGGTATTGAATAACGCCCGAACCGGTTTAAGGAGATCCCTCGATTCGCTGGTCGCTTACTCGGGATGACAACAAAGGGTAATAGTGTGAAATTTGAATTAGAGAAACAATCTGGATTGGCCCGTCGAGGGCAACTTATCTTTGATCGTGGCATAGTAAAAACGCCGGCTTTCATGCCCGTCGGCACAGCTGGTTCGGTTAAGTCTCTGGTTTCTGAAGAACTGGAAGAAATTGGTGCCGAGATTATTCTGGGCAACACTTTCCATTTGATGCTACGCCCTGGCACCGACGTGGTGCAGGCCCATGGCGATCTGCATGATTTTATTCACTGGCAAAAGCCTATTTTGACAGACTCGGGTGGATTCCAGGTTTGGAGTTTGTCCGGTATTCGTAAATTAAAAGAGCAGGGTGTTGAATTTCAATCGCCAATTGACGGCAGTCGAATTTTTATGTCGCCAGAGAGTTCGATTGAAATTCAGCAAAAACTGGGTTCCGATATCATTATGCAATTTGATGAATGCACGGCTTTCCCTGCCACTGAAAAGCAAGCTGAAGACTCGATGCAATTATCATTACGCTGGGCCGAGCGCTGTAAGCTGGTTCACAATAACTCAAAGTCAGCATTGTTCGGGATTGTGCAAGGTGGAATGTATAAGCATTTGCGTCAAGCATCCCTGGAAGGTCTGGTCAATATTGGTTTTGATGGTTACGCGATTGGGGGACTATCTGTGGGTGAACCGATAGCAATGATGAACCAAGTGCTTACAGATTTAGCACCACAAATGCCTACCAATTCCCCTCGATATTTGATGGGTGTGGGGCGTCCAGAGGATATTGTATTAGCAGTTTCCAAAGGTATAGACATGTTCGATTGTGTCATGCCTACCCGCAATGCCAGAAATGGCTGGTTATTCACGCGTTATGGAGATATTAAAATTCGTAATGCTAAGTATCAAATGGACACCAAACCGTTAGATGAAACTTGTCAGTGTTATACCTGTCAGAATTATAGTCGGTCTTATTTACGCCATTTGCATCGTGCCAATGAAATCACCGGCCACCGCTTATGTACATTGCATAATTTATATTTTTATCAGCAGATGATGCGTGAGATAAGACAAGCTATTGAAAACGATGATTTTGAAGAATTTTCAGCGTCTTTTTTGGCTGATCGACAACGTCTAAAAGCTGCTGATAATTGAATGTAGTGAATGTCAACAGACCCTAAAGCTTATGGCATAATACGGCGTCCGAATATCAAGGCTGACGCCTTGCAGAACTAATTATGGAGATCCAGATGGAATTTATTACAACAGCTTATGCACAAACAGGTGGCGGCGCTGGTGCCGGCGGTGGATTTGTCACCTTATTACCAATGATTTTGATCTTTGTTTTGTTTTACTTTTTGTTGATTCGTCCGCAGCAAAAACGAGCCAAGCAACACCGTGAGATGGTTGCCGCACTTAAAGTGGGAGATGAAGTGGTAACTGCTGGTGGCTTCTATGGAAAAATAACAGAAGTAGATGATAATACAGCTAGTATTGAAATAGCTGATAACACCATTGTAAAGGTTCAACGCGCTTCAATAGCACAAATGTTGCCAAAGGGTAGCGTATAACTAATATTTAGGAGATCCTGGATCAAGCTTGTGCTGAACTCGATTGAATATCCAGGATGACGAATAAAGACTAATTTTCAATCAATTATAGTAATGTTAAATCAAACTCCTTGGTGGAAATATCTGCTACTGGTCCTCGTAATCATCCCTGGGTTGATTTTTGCCTTGCCAAATTTATTTGGCGACGATCCAGGTATTCAGATCCGGGCTACACGCGGATATGATTTAAATCCAGCTATCTTAGAGCAAATTCAAACCGACTTATCTGAGAATCAGATTGCTTATAAATCTGTCGGTTTAACTGAAACTGGTGTTGAAGTACGTTTCAATAACACCGAAGATCAGCTTAAATCCCGTAATATTTTGCAACAATCTTTAGGCAATAGATATACCCAAGCATTAAGCCTGTTACCTTCAACGCCTTCCTGGCTTAACCAGATGCAGGCTAAACCTATGTATTTGGGGCTAGATCTGAGGGGCGGAGTACACTTTCTGATGGAAATCGATACAGAAAGTGTGTTTGCTCGAAAAACTCAAGAATTAGCTAATGAAATCAAATCTTTACTAAGAAAAGCTAAAGCAAGATATAAGTCAGTTCGTGAGCTTGGTCAGGGCGGTTTAGCTGTCGAATTCGTTTCCCTTGAAGCCAAAACAACGGGTCTTGAGACCATCGTAGAAAATCTTCCGGAGTTGGAGCAAATTCCAGCAGACAATGAAAATGCCTTAACCATTGAATATCAGCTTCGTGATACAGAAATTGAGTCCATGTCTGAATTTGCACTTGATCAAAATATCACTGCCTTGCGTAATCGAATTGATGAATTAGGTGTTGCTGAACCCATTGTTCAAAGGCAAGGCAATAATCGCATCGTAGTGCAACTTCCTGGAGTGCAAGATACAGCAAGGGCAAAATCTATTCTAGGTCGAACCGCCACGCTACAAATTAAACTCGTGAACGAGACTTACAATGGGCCATTAACAGCAAGTTCTGTGCCTGCTGGTTCATCACTTTATGAGATGCGCAATGGCCGCCAAATAGTACTAAAGAATCCTGTAATTTACTCAGGCGAAAATATTATTGATGCCGGGGCCAGTCTTGATACTCAATCAGGTTCACCAATAGTTAGCATTACACTCGACTCGCGTGGAGCATCCATTAATCAACGGGTTACTGGAGAAAATATCGGTAAACGTATGGCTGTGGTCTACAACGAAGTTAAAACAGATACTCGCTTTGATGATGATGGCAACCCGATTATTGGTGCCGATGGTCAAGTCGTAAAAGACCGCCAGATTATTGAAGAAGTCATCACTGCTCCAGTGATTCGTGATCAGCTTGGCAAGCGTTTTCAAATTGAAGGGTTGGATAGCACTGAAGAGGCCAAGGATTTGGCTCTTTTGTTAAGAGCAGGTGCATTTGCTGCACCGATTGAAATTGTTGAGGAACGCACAGTTGGCCCAAGTCTTGGCCGGGAAAATATCCGTCAAGGTGTTCGTTCTGTACTTATTGGTATGGCTTTGGTATTAGCATTCATGGTGTTCTATTACCGTAAGTTTGGTTTGATTGCCAATTTGGCATTGGTGTTAAACTTAGTGCTGCTGATCGCGGTTTTATCTGTGTTTCAAGCTACTCTGACACTGCCTGGTGTTGCCGGAATAGTACTAACTGTGGGTATGGCTGTGGATGCTAATGTGCTTATATTCGAGCGGATTCGTGAGGAATTGCGCAACAAAACGCCGCCACAACAGGCAATTCATAAAGGCTATGAGCAAGCATTTTCAACTATTTTGGACGCTAACATAACCACGCTGATTGCGGCCATCTTACTGTTTAACTTTGGAACAGGGCCGATTAAAGGTTTCGCCATTACTCTGAGTATTGGCATTTTGACTTCAATGTTTACCGCTATCATCCTTACACGTGTGATAGTTAATTGGCTATACGGTAGCAAAAAATTAAAAGAATTGACGGTGTAAGCAAATGGAATTTTTCAAGCAAGACACCAAGATCGACTTTTTAGGTAAGCGCAAATTTGCTGTCATCATTTCAGCCGCGCTCGTTGTTTTAAGTATCGTTTTATTAGCGACACGCAGCTTGAATTTCGGTATTGATTTTACCGGTGGAACTTTGGTTGAGGTTTCTTACCAGCAGCCTGCCGAAATTGCACAAGTCCGTGATGCTTTGTCAGCTACTGAGTTTGAGGATGTGGTAGTCCAATATTTTGGCACGGCTAACGATTTATTAATTCGCTTGCCAGCCACCGAGAAAAAAGCTGCACAAGTCAGTACAGAAGTGATGCAGGCTTTACGCTCACCATATTCCGAAACTATTACTTCTGAAACGGTAACTCAAGGTGCGCAGCAGCAGTGTATTGCCAGTGATGGTTCAATAACTTCTTGCTCGGTACAAATGCGACGCATTGAATTTGTAGGTCCTCAAGTCGGTGAGGAATTGACCGAAAAAGGCGGTCTGGCAATGATTTATACCCTGATCGGGGTATTGCTATATGTGGCTTTTCGTTTTGAATGGCGATTTGCGTTAGGGTCAGTTGTCGCATTAGTACACGATGTGTTGATAACTCTCGGTGCTTTTTCATTGTTTCAGTTTGAGTTTTCATTATCAGTGTTGGCAGCCGTGCTGGCAGTAATCGGTTACTCATTGAACGATACAATCGTCGTTTTTGATCGGATTAGGGAAAATTTTCGAAAATTGCGCAAGGGCACGCCAGTAAGTATCATGAACACTTCAATTAACCAAACCTTAAGGCGTACAGTACTGACCTCGGTAACTACCTTGTTAGTCGTGATTACGTTGATGGTGTTAGGTGGTGAAGTCATCAAGGGTTTTTCAATAGCCTTATTCATTGGTATCTTGGTGGGTACTTATTCCTCAATTTTTGTTGCTAGCCCTGTAGTATTACAGTTAGGTATTAAGCGCGAAGATTTACTGCCACCTGAGAAGGAAGGTGCGGAGTTTGACGCTTTACCTTAATCTTTCGAGATTAAACAAATGAAATGCCCATTTTGCACTTCTGACGACACTAGAGTTATCGATTCAAGGTTAGCTGACAACGGTGATATGGTCAGAAGGAGACGTGAATGCCAGGCTTGTAATGAACGTTTTACTACCTTTGAACGATCAGAATTAAGGCCACCTCATGTTATTAAGAGCGACGATAGCCGTGAGCCTTTTGATGAAGAAAAATTGCGTAAAAGCTTTCAGATAGCGTTACAAAAACGACCTGTAGATACGGAAGCTGTTGATAGCGCAATTCATAAAATTATGCGTACTTTGACTTCCAGTGGTGAACGTGAGATTTCAAGCCAGCATGTTGGTGAGCTGGTTATGCAGGAACTCGCAAAATTGGATGAGGTCGCCTATATCCGCTTCGCTTCTGTCTATCGCCGCTTCCAGGATTTAGATGCTTTCAGGGATGAAGTTGAGCGCTTGATTCAACAGCCGCATCCTGATTCACAAAAAGATCAGCTATCTCTGCTTGAACAAGGCGAAAAAAAATAATATCTCAATGAATAAGCTATGTGTTGAAACCCCTACAAAAAAGCAAGTTGCAACATTATGCGGATCCCACAATTAGTGCGGGACAAGCCTCTCATGTTCACAACACAAGATCATCAATTCATGGCCAGAGCATTAAAGCTTGCCTACAAGGGGTTATATTCCACACACCCAAACCCCCGTGTCGGATGTGTAATTGTTAGAGATGGTGTGATAATTACCGAAGGCTGGCACCAAAAAACTGGTGGACCCCATGCTGAAGCTCATGCCATTTACCAATCTAGTGAGAATTTAGCTGGTGCAACGGCTTATGTGACACTTGAGCCCTGTTCCCATCACGGCCGTACTCCGCCTTGCACTGATGCCTTGATTGAAGCAGGAATAACGAAAGTGGTCGTGGCCGCCAAAGACCCCAATACCAGGGTAAACGGTGGAGGAATTGGAAAACTTAAACAAGCAAATATCGAGGTTTTAGTCGGATTACTCGAAGATCAGGCACGAGAACTTAATAAAGGCTTTTATAGCCTGCATGAAAAGCAGCGACCTTGGGTTCGATTAAAAACTGCTGCCAGCCTGGATGGACGTACTGCTATGTCCTCTGGGGAGAGTCAATGGATAACTGAAAAAGCAGCTCGCAACGATGGGCATCACTTTCGAGCCCAAAGTTCAGTAGTGTTAACAGGTGTAAATACGGTATTAGCTGACGACCCACAACTAACAGCGCGTGTGGATGGGATTGAACGCCAACCTGCACGTGTAATTCTTGATTCAAGTTTGCAAATACCCGTAGAAGCAAAAATTTTTGATCAAAGTGGTGAAGTGTTTATTTTCACATGCGCCTCAAATCAACATGACAAGCTTGCAATTTTAAAACAAAAAGGAGCTTCTATTATTCAAATTAAGACCAGCCAGGGACGATTAGATCTTCCAAGTGTCCTTGATACACTAGCTGCCATGAGCATTAATGAAGTTCACGTAGAGGCGGGGCGCACTTTGACAGGAGAGTTTATTAGACTAAACCTGGCGGATGAGCTTTTAATGTATTTAGCACCAACCTTACTTGGAGATAATGCCCGCGGTATGTTTTCTATTACTGGATTGCAGAAACTATCTGAGCAACGAAAAGTCCATTGGCATGATCAGAGAATGATTGGCAACGATTTGCGTTTAATAATGAGGTTTACAGATTAATGTTTACGGGTATTGTTCAGGCAGTTGGCAAAATCACGAATATTGAACACCATCATAATGATTGTTCAATTTACCTGGACTGTGGCGAATTAGCCAAAGAAACAATCAATATTGGTGACAGCATCGCGGTTAATGGTTGCTGTCTTACCGTTGTCGAGAGAGACAAAAGCACAATCAAGGTTGATGTCTCTAATGAAACGCTAAACCGAACGGCAATGAAGAGTTATCGGCAAGGAACCTTGATCAACCTTGAATTAGCCATGTTGCCTGACACACGTTTTGGTGGTCATATAGTTTCCGGGCATGTTGATTGCCTGGCCCAAGTTATAGCCATTGAAGGTGATGGCCGCTCAACTCGATTTGATTTTATACCGGAAGATAATGGTCAGTATATTGCTGAAAAAGGGTCTGTTACTGTAGATGGAGTCAGTTTGACTGTTAATAAGGTTAAGGACATTGATCAGCAGACAATCTTTTCTGTGAACATTATCCCGCACACACTTGAGCAGACTGTTTTCGACGAGTATGCTCTGAATTCAAAAGTACATATAGAATTTGATATGATTGCGCGCTATTTGGAACGCTTAAACCAATACGGTAAAGATAATGACAACTAGACTTGATTTAGTCAGTGACAACACTGGACTTTCGGTAAGCCCTATTGAGCAGGTATTAGAAGACTTCAGCCAGGGAAAAATGGTTATTATGGTTGATGATGAAGATCGCGAAAACGAAGGTGATCTAATTATGGCGGCCGAGTGTATTCGATCTGAAGATATTAATTTCATGGCCTTGCATGGCCGCGGGTTAATTTGTTTAACCTTAGAGCAGGAGCGATGCCAACAATTAAAGTTACCTTTGATGGTGAGCAACAACAATGAACGTTATTCAACCAACTTTACTGTATCTATCGAGGCCGCCGAAGGCGTTACTACCGGTATATCTGCTTCTGATCGAGCCAAAACAGTTTTAGCAGCGGTTAAACCTGATGCCCAGCCTGATGACATAGTCATGCCGGGTCACATATTTCCCGTTATGGCACAACCGGGTGGCGTGTTATCACGCGCAGGCCACACTGAGGCAGGTGTCGACATGGCTCGAATCAGTGGCAAAGAACCAGCTAGTGTAATATGCGAAATTCTCAATCCAGACGGCAGTATGGCTCGTCTGCCTGATTTAATTGAATTTGGTAAGCAGCACGATATTAAAATTGGAACCATCGCAGATTTGATTCGCTATCGGCTTGAGCATGAACCAACTGTACTTCGTGTTGCACAACATGCCATCGATACACGATATGGGTCGGCTAAAGTACTCATGTATCGTGACATTATTGATAACCAGAGCCATTTAGCGATTGTATTTGGAGAAGTCGGCACAAACGATACAACGCTGGTACGGGTTCATGCTTCCAGCGGTATAGCAGACATATTGCATGATTTAGAGCATTCGCGTACCTGGTCAGTAGACAAAGTCTTGAATATGATCAGTGCTGATGGGAAAGGGGTACTGGTGTTACTGAATCAGCAAAATACTGAACAAAGCCTGTTACAAAAATTAACGGAATTGCACTCGGGGATGAGTAATGATGAGGTGACAGATTGGCGCATGTTAGGAATCGGCAGTCAGATATTGGCGAATGTAGGGGTCAAAAGAATGCGTGTCATTGGTACACCACGAAAAATGCATGGTCTGTCTGGTTTCGATCTTGAAATCGTAGAATTTATTAACGCAACTGAGAATTAATGTGAAAACGATTATTGGTGATAATAAAGTTCAAGATGCGCGTGTTGCCGTTATCGTTAGCCGTTTTAACGAATCTGTGACTAGTAAATTGGTAGAAGGGGCTAAAGAAGAATTACTTAATTCGGGAATTGATCAAAATAACTTAACTATTGCCTGGGTACCGGGAGCACATGAAATACCAGTTGTAGCAAAAGTATTTGCTGCGCAAGGCTATGACGCTGTGGTTGCGGTGGGTTGTGTGGTGCGAGGGGAGACAGCACACTTTGATTACGTCGCCGGAGAATGTTGTCGCGGTCTGACTAATGTTTCATTGGAATTTAATATTCCGGTGGCTAATGGTGTGTTAACTGTCGAAAATGGTGAACAAGCCTATGCCAGAGCTGGTGGAAATAAGGGCAACAAAGGTGCTGAAGCAGCTGCAGCAGCAATTGAAACATTAAATGTTCTAAAGGCAATACAAGAAAAATAATTGTTAAAACAGTCGGCTTAGGTATAAAATTAATCAGGAGTATTAACAGGCCTGATTATGGCAAGTAAAAGTCGACATTTGGCAAGACGTAATGCGGTACAAGCCTTGTACCAGTGGGATCTTACGGAACAAGATCCGGCCGATATCGAAACCAACTTCATCCAGGCTCACGATCTTAGTAACGTCGATAAAGATTATTTTCGTCACCTTATTCGTAATGTCCCGCTTTATCATCAAGAAGTTGATGATCATTTGTCTCAATACATTAAGCGAGGGATTGAAAATATCGATCCTGTTGAACGAGCTATTCTAAGACTAGGTGCCTACGAGCTTGAGTATGAGAAATCGATTCCTTACAAATCTATTATCGACGAGGCGATTGAGTTAACTAAAGTGTTTGGTGCGGAAGAAAGTTATCGATTTGTCAATGGTGTTCTTGATCGAGTCGCCAAAGAACTTCGCCAATCCGAAGTTGATGCAGCTTAAGCGTTAACGACCTTCTGAAAGAAAAATAACAATAACGTATGGCCAAACCTATTCCCTTTAATTTAGTTTTTAAACATCCGGTGTTATTTTTTGCCACTGGATTCGGTTCCGGCTTAGCTCCTAAAGCACCCGGTACATTTGGTACGTTAGTTGCTATTCCGCTTTATATTCTAATTTCAGGCTTTGATCCGGCAACTTATTGGATCACTTTCATGGCGTTATTTTTAATTGGAATCTTAATCTGCAAAAAAGCCACTGAATTGTTAAAAGTGCATGACCATCCCGGGATAGTTTGGGACGAAATAGTGGGCTATTTGATTACCATGTATTCACTGCCTCAGCACTGGACTTTAGTTGTGGCTGGATTCTTACTGTTTCGCCTGTTTGATATATGGAAGCCCTGGCCGATTAAATTGATAGATAAGACAGTCAAAGGTGGATTGGGTATCATGTTAGATGACGTGGTGGCAGGGGTGAGCGCTAATATTGTCCTGCAAATCGGATTAGTAGTGCTGGCTTATTTCGGGTATGTTCTAAGATAAACCGTCGACATGGCTCAATTTTTTCAAATACATCCGGAGAATCCACAGCTGCGCCTAATCAAACAAGCATCTGCAATTCTCGATGCCGGTGGTGTTATCGTTTACCCAACGGACTCTTTTTACGCTTTAGGTTGTCACATAGGCGATAAAAAAGCTTTGGATCGAATCCGTAAAATTCGAAAACTGGATGAAGCGCATGAATTTGCCCTTATGTGTAGTGATTTATCCCAACTCAGTCGCTATGTGAAAGTGACAAATGAACAATACCGGCTACTAAAATCGATCACTCCTGGTCCTTATACGTTTATTCTTCCGGCAACTAAAGAGGTTCCAAAACGTTTGCAAATTGAAAAACGTAAAACTATTGGCTTGCGAGTACCTGATTCGGCGATCGTGCAAATGCTGTTAAGTGAATTAGGGCAACCGATTTACACTACCACTTTAATCATGCCTGGACGTAATTTACCTATGATTGATGCTTATGAAATTCGCGAGAGACTCGAGCATCAAGTTGATCTGGTCATTGATGGTGGTGCTTGTGAAATCGAGCCTACAACCGTGTTAGACATGACCAACTCCCAACCCGAGGTGATTCGCCAGGGCAGGGGTGAAATAAATTTCCTATGAACTTAAACTTGATACAATAAATCATGGCTTTACCTGGACAATACGAACGAGTGCTTTCTGGCATGCGTCCATCCGGGCGCTTACATCTTGGCCATTATCATGGAGTGTTGAAAAACTGGATTAATCTGCAGCATGAATATGACAGTTTTTTCTTTGTTGCTGACTGGCACGCATTGACGACTCACTATGATACGCCTGAGCAAATGGAAAATAATGTTTGGGATATGGTTATCGACTGGTTAGCAGCAGGCGTGGACCCGTCTCGGGCAACTTTGTTTATTCAATCTCAAGTACCCGAACATGCTGAGTTGCATTTATTGCTCTCTATGATTACGCCGGTAAGCTGGCTTGAACGCGTACCCAGTTATAAAGAACAACAGGAAAAGTTGTCTGGTAAAGATTTATCGACTTATGGATTTTTGGGTTATCCACTGTTGCAGAGTGCTGACATATTGATCTATCAAGCCAGTTACGTTCCCGTTGGCGATGATCAAGTCGCTCATGTTGAATTAACTCGTGAAATAGCCCGGCGTTTTAATTTTCTTTATGGTCGTGATGAGGGTTTTATTGAGAAAGCAGAGTCTGCCATCGATAAAATGGGCAAAAAAAATGCTCGAGAGTATCGACGTTTGCGCACCGCTTATATAGAGCAAGGCCATGAAGAAGCACTTGATTATGCTCATCAGCTATTAAATCAACAGCAGAATATAACGCTGGGCGATAAGGAGCGATTGTTTGGCTATCTTGAAGGTGGTGGACGGGTAATTTTGACTGAACCCGAAGCTCTATTAACTGAAGCCTCCCGCATGACTGGACTGGATGGCCAAAAAATGTCTAAATCGTACAGTAATACGATTTTTATGCGTGATGACGAGGATAGAATCAATAAAGAAATAAAAGGGATGCCGACTGATCCGGCACGAGTCAGACGAGATGATCCTGGTGATCCGGAAAAATGTCCGGTTTGGGATTTACACAAAATTTATTCCAATGAAGAAGTTAAAACTTGGGTTGTTGATGGATGTAAGACAGCAGGAATAGGTTGCATTGACTGCAAAAAACCATTGATTGACTCGATTATCGACGAGCAGCGAACACTCAAGGATAGGGCTCGACCTTATGAAGAAGACCCATCACTGGTTAGAAACGTAATCGCCAGCGGCTGCGAAAAAGCGAGTGAAGTCGCAGAAGAAACAATGGAAGAGGTCCGAGACTGTTTGAATACTGATTATTATTCATGAGTGAAATCTTTAACAACAATGATAGTGAACAAGATTCTGCTGTTACTGCCATTGTTCAGGGCCAACCTTTCACCGAAATTCCTGAAGATTTATTTATCCCTCCTGATGCACTAGAAGTTATTCTGGAGTCCTTCGAGGGTCCTCTAGATTTATTGTTGTATTTGATCCGCAAACAGAACATGGATATTCTGGATATTCCTGTTGCACTTATTACTGATCAATATATGCAATACGTCGAATTAATGCGTGCATTTAAGTTGGATTTGGCCGCTGAATACTTAGTCATGGCGGCCATGTTGGCCGAAATAAAATCACGTATGTTATTACCAAGACCGGATTCATTAGAGGATGAGGAGGGTGAAGACCCTAGAGCAGCCTTAGTCCGGCGGCTGCAAGAATATGAGCGCTATCGAAAAGCCGCTGAGGATATCAGTGAATTACCCAGACTTGAGAGGGATATTTTTGTGACCGCAGCGGATTTGCAGGATGAAGAACAGCCAATTCCCTTGCCGCAAGTTGAGTTACAGGCATTAGTAAACGCATTTGAGCTTGCCGTTGAGCGTGCAAAGCGTAATCAAAACTGGTTAGTAGGCAGAGAAGTCTTGTCGGTTCGAGAACGTATGAGTATTGTCCTGGATAAGTTACAATCTCGGGAATTTTTGCGATTGGAAGAGATGTTCAATCCCGAGGAAGGCCGTATGGGTCTGGTAGTGAGTTTTATAGCGATACTGGAATTAGTCAAAGATAAAGTGATTGTCGTGGTGCAAAACGCACCGTATTCACCGGTTCATGTGAAGTCAATATCGACTTTTGAAGTTATTGAAGAAAACATTAATGAGTGAAGCCAATAAAGAATTAAAAAACATAATTGAAGCTGCAATCTTAGTTGCAGATGATCCGTTAACTATCAGGCAAATGATTTCATTGTTTCCGGATAGTGCCAAACCGGACAAAAAGGAAATACAAGCTGTTATTGACGAGCTGATAAAAGACTGCAGCGAACGCGGAATTGAGTTAAAAAAGGTTAGTAATGGTTTTCGTTTTCAGAGCAAAGAGAAATATGCGCCTTGGCTAAGAAAGCTTTATGAACAAAAACCACCACGTTACTCACGCGCTGTTTTGGAAACCTTATCCATCATTGCTTATAAACAGCCCGTTACACGAGGTGATATTGAGGATGTTCGTGGTGTTTCGGTCAGTACAGAGATTATGCGAACGTTGTTGGCCCGAAGTTGGGTAAAGGAAGTAGGTTTTAAGGCAGTGCCTGGTCGGCCGGCTTTATATGCAACGACAAAGGAGTTCTTGGATTACTTTAATCTTAAGTCAATTCGTGAATTGCCCACTCTGCAAGAACGAAGAGAATTAGAACAAATAGCTAAAGATAATCAGATTCAATTGCCGCTTGAGGAAAACAACATTGAAACTGCTGAACTTAAGGCCGATAGCCTACCAACTGCCGATCAAACCAATCAATTAGAGACGGTTGATAATGATGTTAATGAGAGTGAGACAGAGGAACTTAAAGAAGCCGCAGTTTAACTAATGCCTGAAAATCTTCAGCGTGTTCAAAAGATCATCGCAGACTCAGGTTTGGCATCGCGCCGTAAAGCAGAACGGCTTATCGATCAAAAACGGGTTACTGTGAATGGCAAATTGGTGTCTCTTGGTGCAAAAGCCACCGTTGGCGATGAAATCCGAATCGATAATAAAATAGTTAAAAATAACCTCAACAACGATCAGCCTGAAGTTATTCTGCTAAATAAGCCAGAAGGCTATATCACGACAAGAAACGACCCACAAAATCGTAAAACTGTTTTCCAATTATTGCCCAAGCCTAAACATGGCCGTTGGATTTCCATCGGCCGGCTGGACATAAATACTTCAGGACTATTACTCTTTACCACAAATGGGCAATTGGCCAATCAATTAATGCACCCGGCAAGCGAGATCGAGAGGGAGTATTTGTGCAGGGTTTATGGCGATATAAATCCAAATAAAATCAATAAGTTAAAGTCCGGGTTTGTATTAAAAAATGAAAAGTTTATTTCTAAATTTGAAGATTTAATAATAACGGCCAGCCAGGGCAGAAATCATTGGGTTAAAGTCGCTCTAAAGCAGGGCAAATACAGGGAAGTACGTCATTTATGGCAGCAGGTAGAGTGTCGAGTTAATCGTTTGATCCGGGTTCGTTTTGGGTCAATAAAACTACCGGAAACTTTGTCTAAGGGGCAATATCAAGTCTTGACGGTTCAGCAAACACAAAATTTAATTAATGATTTGATTACCCAAGCATAATCTCATTCATAATCTTGATTTGAGATGATTGAGTAGTTTGGTTATTATCTGCGCTCAACAATTCAATTTAGAAAAGTAATGACTATTCCTTACAACGCACCTATTGAAGATATGCTATTCGCGCTATCTGTAAACGCAGATTTAGGCCAACTACAATCTCTTTCCGCTTATGAGGATTGTTCAGATGACTTAGTTGAAGCAATACTCACTGAAGCAGGAAAAGTGGCCAGCGAAGTTTTGGCACCTATCAATCATCCAGGCAGTGAAGTAGGTGCTAAACTCGAAGGTGATGATGTCATCACACCGGATGGCTGGCATGATGCTTATCAAGCTTTTCAAACTGGTGGTTGGATGGGTCTTGGTTTCGATGTTGAACACGGCGGTCAGGGCATGCCAGACGCTGTGTCAACAGCAACGAACGAAATCTGGCATTCTGCCAATATGGCTTTCAGTTTGTGTCCTTTACTAACCCAAGGAGCAATTGAGGCTGTTATTCAACACGGTAGTGATGATTTAAAAGAAAAATTTCTAGCCAAATTAATGGAAGGTGCCTGGTCTGGCACAATGAATTTGACTGAACCACAAGCCGGTTCAGATTTAGCATTGGTTAGAACCTCAGCCACACCAAATGAGGGCCACTATTTAATTAAAGGACAAAAAATATTCATCACCTACGGGGATCATGATTTAAGCGAAAATATTGCCCACTTAGTTTTGGCCCGATTGCCTGATGCACCAGAAGGCGTAAAGGGAATTTCTTTATTTTTGGTGCCCAAGTTTTTGTTGAATGGTAATGGAGAACCGGGTGAACGTAATGATGTTAAATGTATCAAGCTTGAACACAAATTAGGTATTCACGGTAGTCCTACATGTGTAATGTCTTATGGCGATAATGATGGAGCTGTGGGTTACTTAGTCGGAGAACCTAATGCCGGTCTAACATGTATGTTCACTATGATGAATAACGCCAGACACGGTGTCGGGCTTCAAGGTTTATCTATTTCGGAACGTGCTTACCAACAAGCACTGGCCTATGCTAACGAACGGGTACAAAGTAATCCAGCTGGTTCAGATGTACCCCATGCCAAAATCATTGAACACCCTGATGTCAAACGTATGCTGCTATTGATGAAATCAAATAATGAAGCTATGCGTGGCTTATGTTATTGGCATGCATCCTGTATGGACATGGCCAGCAAAGCCGAAGACGAGCAAGTCAGGAAGGAAAATTATAAAACACTCGAATTTTTAACACCCATTGTCAAAGGCTGGTGCACAGAATTGGCTAATGAATTAACGTCATACGGTGTCCAGGTACATGGTGGGATGGGTTATATCGAGGAAACCGGTGCAGCGCAACACTACCGTGACGCTCGAATTACGGCTATCTATGAGGGCACAACGGCCATCCAGGCTAATGATCTAATGGGGCGTAAATTATTACGTGACCAAGGTAAGGTAGCTCATCAGATTGTTGATTCGGCTTTAGAGTTTGTTGACAAACTCGAAAAGCTCGCAGGCAATCAGTCATTCGCAATCATGAAAACTAAACTTCGTGATGCCTTAGATGAAATGGCGCATGCCACTGAGTGGATGTTGGGAAATGGTAAAAAAGATCCTGCGCTAATTGCCGCTGGTTCAGTCAATTACTTGATGCTGTGTGGTTTGACCTTGTCTGGATTAAAATTAATTGAACAAGCTCATCATGCGCAAGAATTGCTAGACTCTGATGAAGCACCAGAAAACAAAAATTTTCTCGAAGCCAAGATATTAACAGCAGAGTTTTATGCTTCACAAATGTTGCCTCGTGGTGCAGCTTACGAAGATATGATTCTGCGGGGCTCGCAGAGTATTCTGAATACAATTTTGTAAACTTCAGTAATGAAACAATTTTACAGCACTATGAGTTATACTCTTAAACTATTCCATACACGTACGCAACAACACAATAACAGTATAAGGATCTGGTAAGAGTGTTTCGTAAAATTAAATGGTTCACGAGCGGGGTTTTGTGTGTCTCTATTAGCATGGTTCATGCTGCTGATGATTCCGCAGAGCAGATAAAATCTGAAGAAGATATCTGTGTACAAGAATATGCCTCTGAGCATTGGCTTGATAAAACTCAGGCTGTTACATTTACGGGGATGTGTAAAACCGTTAGATGGTTTGATCGCCTTTTTGGTAAGGACAAGCCTTTTGATGATCAAAATTTTGGCGGCAAAGTTGTTGTCGGTTTTAAAGAAACTGAGCGTGAGGGTTTTGATCCGAAAGTCAGAGTTAGAATCAAATCCAAATTACCCAATGCAAGTAAACGTATGAATGCATTTATTGGCCGGGTTGATGAAGACGAATTTATTAGCGATTCAAATCAAAGACCTGATTCGGTTAGTGATTCAGCCTCTGTCAGACGCAATGACGATGAAGAATCTGAATGGTTAATCGGTCTTGGATATAGCAACCCTAAAAATGCAAAAAAAGGGTTTGATTATTCAATCGGTGCCAAAATTAGTAGCGGCCTTAATCCTTATGCAAAAGTTCGCTACCGCTATAACTTCAAAATGCCTGAGACTCATTTTTTGCGTGCGACTCAAACTTTATTCTGGCAAAACGATGATGGTTATGGCACTACCACTAATTTAAATTACACCTATGTTTATAGTTATACAGACATTCTTGAAATGGGAGCCAGTGCCAAATTCACCGAAGATGAAGATCAATGGGAGTGGGTCACGGGTGCTTCCTGGTTCCACCGCCTGCAAAACGGTCATGGCATCGCTGCTAGAACTTATATTCGTGGTGAAGAAGAAAATTCAGAAAGTATTCCTGAGTATGGCGTAGTCTTTACTTACAGACGTCCGTTTCTGCGGGATTGGTTATTCTTGGAAGCGGCTGTCCAACATCAATGGATTCAGGATAATGCTGGAGAACCCCGTGATCAATCATTTGGGTTCGGCTTGCAACTTGAAATGGAAGTTGGTGATTACCGGCGCAGACGAAAAGATTAAACGCCAATTAGTTAAAAATGTTCGGGAAAAATAAGTCTTAAATAAGATCTGATTATTTTTATATTACTTCTATAGTTATATTGCTTTGGGTTAACATGTGCCATCCACCAGAAACCCAGCAACATTGCTTCTAACCCTGTTGTGATATCTCGCTTATCTGTCTTTCGATAATCATAACCAGCAATCTCATCAACCAGTTGATTTAAATCTTCAGAATACTTTTTGTCTCTGGCAGAATTAAATTCTTTATACAGACCTTTAGCTTCACCCCAAAATGCATGCCAAACAGCTATTAGATTTGGTTTATTGACTGGCAATTTGACGTCATATTTGATTAATTCAAGTAATCTTTTTTCTGCTGATTGATTCTTAGTTTGAGTAAGAATTGACTCCCACTCAGCATTATATTGCGATGCTATTTCTTCCAGCACAATAGCCAACATTTGTTTCTTTGATTTAAAATGAAATACGACAAGTGTCCTGGATACGTTGGCGATATCAGCAACTTTATCCAAGGTGGTGTCACATAACCCTCGTGTTGCGATACAACTTACCGCCGCATCAATAATTATTTTACGACTTTCTACACCTTTTTTTCGTCGTTTATCACTCATATTTGACTGACTGGTTAGTCAGTAATTATAATAACTATCTAATGTTTCTGTGTCAAAGATAATCGTTATTTGCTATGTCAGATTCATCAAGGTATGACATTTTATTTGAGCCTGTTCAGATAGGTCCGGTAATAGCGAAAAATCGTTTTTACCAGGTTCCTCATTGCACGGGTCTTGGTTGGATTAGGCCTCGAATGTTAACCGAGTTACGTAGTGTTAAAGCTCAAGGCGGATGGGGGGTGGTGTGCACAGAATATTGTTCAATACATCCTAATTCAGATGATATGCCATATCCCTATCAATCATTATGGGATGACAGAGATATTAAATTTCATGCACAAATGACAGAAAAAGTTCATCAACATGGCGCACTTGCCGGTGTAGAGCTTTGGATGGGTGGGCCACGTGCATCAAACCTATTTTCACGTGAAATCCCGGTAAGTGTTGATAATCAACCTAATTCTATTGGTCATCCATGGCAATCACGAAAAATGGATCGAAAGGACATAAAAAACCTACGCCTTTGGCATAAAAAAGCGGCATTAAGGGCCAAGGCCGCAGATTTTGATATCGTATATGTCTACGCCACTCATGATTATTTACTTACACAATTCCTCTCATCAAAGACCAATAATCGTTGTGATGAATACGGTGGCAGCCTGGAAAATCGTGTTCGGCTAGTTAAAGAATTAATCGAGGAAACCAAAGGTACAGTAGGTGATCGTTGTGCCGTAGCGGTCAGATTTTCGATTGATGACCCTGATTATATTGATGGGCAGCCGCTTTATAATGAACAAAAAGATATGTTTCATTTGTTAGCTGAGTTACCAGATCTATGGGACATCAACATTGCTGATTATTCATATGAAATGGGCGTATCCCGGTTTGTGCAAGAAGCGGCTCTAGAGCCTTATATGAGTTTCGTGAAGTCAGCGACTAGTAAGCCGGTTGTAACCGTTGGGCGTTTTACTTCACCTGATACGATGGTTTCTCAAGTTAAACAGGGAATTACTGATTTTATTGGTGCGGCAAGACCGTCAATTGCTGACCCCTATATCCCTAACAAAATTAAAGCGGGACGTTATGAGGACATTCGCGAATGTATTGGTTGCAATATTTGCTATGCTGCTGATGGTTTGGCGGTTCCAATCCGTTGTACACAAAATCCCACGATGGGAGAGGAGTGGCGCCGTGGCTGGCATCCGGAAATTATTGAGCAAAAGGGCAGTGATGCTGAGGTATTGGTTGTAGGCGGTGGCCCTGCTGGACTAGAAGCTGCAAGAGTGCTAGGGGAGCGAGGATATCAAGTAACGCTTGCTGAGGCGAGTAAATCCTTGGGTGGACGGGTCACTAAAGAATCAAGCTTGCCGGGGTTAGCTGAGTGGTCGCGAGTACGCGATTATCGTATCACACAGCTTAATAAAATGAACAACGTTGGATTATATTTAAGTAGTCATTTAACGGCTGCAAATGTTATCGAATTTAATGCTGACCATGTTCTGATTGCAACTGGAGCAAAATGGCGCGCTGACGGTTTTGGTCGTAATAATCTACAGTCATTTAGTATGCTTAGCTCTGAAGAGAAAATATTTACTCCTGATCAAATTATGGATGACCTGCTACCCAAAGGTAAGGTCATGGTGTTTGATGATGACAGCTATTACATGGCCAGTGTCATCGCCGAAAAAATAGCCGGTGAAGGTTGTGATGTCACGTATGTTACCCCCGACGACAAAGTTTCGAGCTGGAGTTACTATACTGATGAACAACATCGGGTCCATAGAAGATTAGTCGAGAGAAATGTATCAATGATTACCGCCCATAACCTGAAGTCATTTAACGGTGAGTTCGTTGAATTGAGCTGTGTTTATAGTGAACAATCTAAATCTATAGCTGCTGATTCAATTGTTTTGGTTACTGCACGTGAGCCTGTTGATAAGCTTTATTATGAATTAGAGGACTATTTGCGAACCGCCAATAACAGCTTTACTGTATCAAAAATAGGGGATTGTGATGCACCATCGATTATTGCTGATGCAGTGTATGCCGGTCATCGTTGGGCCAGAGAATTAGATCAACAAGTGGATTATGATAATCCTATAAAATATGACCGAGTTGAAATTTAAATATCGATGATGAACAGCTTAGACAGAGCATTACTTGATGAATAAATACGATGCAATAATCATCGGTGCCGGGCATAATGGCTTGGTTAATGCCTGTTATTTAGCCCGTGCTGGATTAAAAACCTTAGTCCTGGAACGTAATCCTTACATTGGTGGTGCTTCTGTTACTCGTGAATTGTATACGGGTTTTAAATATACCAACTGTTCATACGTTTGCAGTTTATTCAGACCGGAGATTTTTCGCCAATTAGAATTATCAAAACACGGTTTACAAGTTATTCCCTATGACGGTGGCTGCACATTTACACAAGATGGCAATTACCTGGCAACTTATAATGATCATGAAGCACAGCGTCGGGAATTTGCCCGATTCAGTGCCAGAGATGCGGAAGCCTATGATGATTATGCTACCGATGTAATGCGTCATTGTCGATTTATCAAACCATGGTTATTACGCACTCCACCAGACCCAACATCAAGAAAAACCAAAGATATTAAAGGTTTATGGCAACTTTATAAAGATATACAGGAGCTCACTGAAACTCAAATATACGATACGCTTGAGTTTTATACTATTAGTTGTGGTGATTATTTGAATCGCTACTTTGAAACTGATGCGATCAAAGGGCATATAGCCAATAGTTCAATTATTGGTACTGGACTGGGTCCATATTCACCGGGATCAGCCTATGTGTTACTACATCATTATATGGGGGAAGTTGATGGCAGTATAGGCTCATGGGGTGTAGCTAGAGGCGGTATGGGGGCTATCGCTAATGCTCTTGCTAACTCTTTTAAAGCAAGCGAGGGAGAAATTAAAACGGATTGTTCGGTCAATGACTTAATCGTTCAAGACGGTAAAGCAATCGGTGTTGCCCTGGAAAATGGTGATGAATATCATGCAGATGTCATCGTTTCTAACATGGATGTTAAACGAACGTTTTTAAAAGTAGTTAATAAAAAACATTTGCCTAAAGATTTTATTACCCAAGTCAAGAATTTCAAAATTCGAGGTTCTTCTGGAAAATTAAACATTGCCTTAGACGGGATGCCTTCATTTCCTGCCTTGCCAGAAGGTTCAACCGCAGTGAGAGGGCATTTCAATATTGTTGACAGCATGGAACGTCTTGAACGTGGTTATGACGATTGGAAAAATGGAACTTGGTCTAAAGATCCCTTTGTTGACTTGTTAATCCCAACACAAATAGACCCAACAATGGTGCCACCTGGTAAACACATGATGTCAGCATTTGTTCAATATGCCCCTCCGGTTTTAGCAACTGGTGAGTGGACGGAACAGGACAAGCAGGCCTTTGGCCAAACTGTTATAGATGCAATCGCACAATACAGCCCTGATTTCAAAGATTTGATATTGCATGCCGAAATTAGAACCCCTCAAGATATAGATAATGAGGCCGGTCTCACTCAAGGTAATATATTTCATGGTGAACTGACTTTGGATCAGCTTTTATTTAATCGTCCTATTCCTGGTTACGCTCAATATCGTTCACCAATCCCCGGGTTTTATATGTGTGGTTCCAGTACGCATCCAGGTGGTGGAGTAATGGGTGCGCCTGGTGCAAATGCTGCTCGCGAAATTTTAGCAGACAAAAGGATGACACTATGAGTAGTCAATACGATGTCATTATTATCGGGGCGGGTATAAACGGACTGGTTTGCGGCAATCTTTTGGCTAAGAAAGGCCGAAAGGTGTTGATGTTAGAGGCTAATAAACAAGTGGGAGGATTGGCTAACACTAGGGAATTTGCTCCAGAGTTTAAAGTATCAGCGGGCGCTCATCTACTTTATGGCTTGCATCCTGATATATATAAGTTGTGCGGTTTACAAGAGTCTACTGTTGAGTTTGCTAGCCGCAATATTTCAACATTGGTGATTAATCAAAACAAAGAATTCATCAATTACTTAACCGGCGAGAATTCACAAATAATTTATAGCAGTATGCTATCGGAACAGCAGAACCAGGATTGGGACGATTTTCACCGGCAGATGAAAATTTTCAGTGATATCTTGTTTGGCCTGACAGATAAAATTCCTCCTCGGCTAAAGAATGGCTCTATGCAAGACTACAAAACCTTGTTTAATACAGGATTAAAACTCAGACGTCTTGATAAAAAGGATTTACAGCATTTTCTACGAATCATTGGTATGAATATCTACGATTTAGCTGATGAAAGCTTTAGCAATGATTTACAAAAGGCGGCCATTTGTTTTGAATCTGTGCTGGGTACTCGCTTAGGCCCAAGAGCGCCAAATACTGTTTACAATTGGTTGAACCGTTTCTCGATAATCAATCGGCAGTCTTCAGGTTTGTGTTTGCCGAAAGGAGGGATGGGTGCATTGTCACAAACTCTTGCTGATGCTGCACTGGATAAAGGTGTTGATATTAGTGTTTCTAGCCGAGTGCAAAGAATTCTAGTCACTGACAATCAAATCAAAGGGGTAGAACTAGCAGGCGGTGAAAAGTTTGCTGCCGCTCAAATCATTTCCAACACAGACATTAAACAAACGATGTTATCCATGGTGGGCCCTGAAAATCTCGATACTGATGTAGTCAGGCGTGTATCTCATATCCCAATGCAAGGTACTACAGCAAAAGCACATCTGGCCTTGTCACGTTTGCCGGAGTCGTTAACTCATAATGATAATGATTTTAATGCCCGGATTATCTATGCCCCCGATACGGATTTTATAGAGCGTGCGTCTAATCCAATCAAATACAATGAATATGCACATGAACCGGTACTAGAGATCACCGTTCCGTCTTTTCGTGACTCATCATTAGCACCGGCAGGTAAACATGTAATGTCTGTTTTAGTTCCCTATGTTCCTTATACGCATAAGGACGGTTGGGATAGCCGCAAAGAGCGGTTTGAGAATCATATTATTGAGAAAATCGAATATATATTTCCAGGGATACATGCTGCTGTTGAACATGTGGAGATATTACTTCCAGGCGACATTGAGCATCAATTTAATATCACCGGCGGCCATTGGCATCATGGTGAAATTGGATTGGAACGATTCTTGATGTTAAGACCCGCACCAGGATTTGCACAATATAAGACGCCAGTAAATGGATTATTTCTCTGTGGTGCTGATTGCCATCCAGGTGGAGATGTAAATGGGATAGCCGGAATGAATGCAGCTAGCGTAGCATTAAAAAACACATGATTAACTTTACACCCATGATCGAACCCAACAACACAATGGTGATTCCCACACCATTTCATGAACGCACCTTCGAAGTTAACCGACGCGGTCATTGGGTAAGCTGGGCGGGTTATACAGTGGCAGATGAATATACCCACACTGATATGGAATATTTCGCTGTACGTAATCAGTGTGCTGTTTTAGATCTTACTCCGATGATCAAGTATCATATTTCCGGGGCCGACGCGGAACTATATTTAAATCGATTGTTTACCCGTGATATAAGAAAAATAAAAGCTTCTCAAGTCGCCTATGTACTGTTTTGTAATGAGTCGGGTTACACCCTGGATGATGGTACTTTGTTTAAATTTTCCAATACGGAATATATGTTTTGTACCCAGGATCGGCATTTACCATGGCTACTAGATAGTGCAATAGGTTTCGATGTTGTTATTAAAGATCGAACCGAAAAAATTGCCGCGTTAGCATTACAAGGACCGACCTCTGCCGCCGTGCTAAGAAAATTAGGATTACAGGGTATTGAACAGTTAGCTCCGTTTCAAATGCAGTCATTTCCTTATAATCGCGATGATTTAATCATTTCGCGTACCGGTTTTACTGGTGATTTAGGCTATGAGCTGTGGATTGATCCTTATCATGCAATCAAACTTTGGGATGATCTATTTGAAGTCGGTGAAAATCACGGGATACACGCTTTTGGACTCAAAGCCTTAGAGATGTTACGAATAGAAGCGGGCTATATTCTTCCTCATAAGGATTTCTCACCGGCTAATCATGTTATTCGTCTTAATCGTGGACGATCTCCATTTGAACTTGGCTATGGACGGTTGGTTGACTTTAACAAAGGATTTTTTAATGGTCGGCAAGCCTTATTGAAGGAAAAACAAAAGGGTCCTCGCTATCAGTTAGTGGGCATTGAACTTGAAGGTAATAAACCCGCTAATGATGCGTGGATTTACCAAAACAAACGTAAACATGTTGGCACTATTACATCGGCAATGTGGTCACCGTCCTGTAAGAGCAACATTGCATTGGCCTGGCTGGATGCAAAAACCAAAGCTGATAATCTTTGGGTGGATGTTTACACCAGCAAAGAACTTAAATGGCACAAAGATATGGTGCCTTGTAAAATCGTCAAGCGCCCGTTTTTTAACCCACCCAGAAGAAACGCCGTCCCTGCATTAGATTTTTAATATATGAGTATGAAAACCGAACAGCTTCAACAGTTAGATAATCAGTTTGTCCATCCATGGGAGGATGTTAAATCCATAGATGAAAATAAACGTACTGTTATTACAGGTGGCAAGGGCATATACGTCACTGACTCTGATGGTAACCGTCTAATCGACGGACCGGCTGGCATGTGGTGTGTGAATGTCGGTCACGGGCGTGAAGAAATGGCACAAGTCATTGCAGCACAAAGCATGCAACTATCTTATGTCAGCCCCTGGAGTTTAGCTAATTCTCCTGCAGCACAATTAGCGAATAAACTTGTATCAGTCGCTCCTCAAGGAATGAACCACGTTTTCTTTACAACCGGTGGTTCCACGGCAGTTGATTCCGCATTGCGCTTTTTGATTTTTCGAAATAATTTTCTCGGCAAACCAGAAAAAAAGCATTTTATATCCAGGGCTAATGCCTATCATGGCAGCACTTACTTGTCTTCTTCTGCCTGCGGCAAAACTAGAGATAAAAATTATAATGACTTTGATAAAGAACATTTTCATTTTCTCAGCGATCCAAATCCTTATCGACGTAAACAGGGGCAATCTGTTGAAGAATTTCTTCAGTTTTTAATTGATGAATTAGAGCAAAAAATTCACGAATTGGGTGCGGATAAAGTCGCCGGTTTTATTGCCGAGCCAATACTTGCCTCTGGTGGTGTCATTGTACCGCCAGACGGCTACCATAAAGCCTGTCATCAAATTTGTGAAAAATATGACGTGGCATATATTTCTGACGAGGTGGTGACTGGCTTTGGCCGTTTAGGACATTTTTTCTCTAGTAAAGCTGTTTTTGATGTTGATGCAGATATTATTACTTGTGCTAAAGGTTTGACATCCGGTTATGTGCCATTAGGTGCATTTTTAGTTTCGGATCGATTGTTAGAAGAATTCAAAGACATAGATAAAGAAAGCGGTGTTTTTTCCAACGGTTATACTTATTCTGGTCATCCTGTTTCATGTGCTGCTGCGCTTAAAAATATTGAAATCATTCAAAACGAAAAGATTCTGGAACACGTCAGGGAAATGACGCCTCATTTTCAGCGTCGCTTACATGCCTTTAGAGATTTTCCGATTGTGGTAGATACTCGCGGTATGGGTCTAATGGGTTGTATTGAATGCGAAATTAATCCTGACAGTAAAAGTCAGTCGGATGATAATACTCAAACTGGCTATGCAGTACCACGATCCAACCCGCCAAAGGATTCTAAGGCAGAAAAACTAGCCGTTGATTATGACCTCGGTAACCGAATAGACAAGCATTGTCAGGCTCTGGGTCTCATTGTTCGCCCAATTATTAATATGTGTGTGTTTTCACCACCATTGGTCATCACCAAGCCTCAAATTGATGAAATGTTCGGTGTGCTGGAAAAAGGTCTTGAGCTAACAATTGCGGACTTAAAGCAGGAGGGCTTACTGAATTAGTATGGATGCAAAGGCATATGTTGTATCAGAAGCAGATATAAAAAGCCTGGTTCAAAGGCAAAAACCAGCACATTCATTAGAACAAGCTTTTTACATCGATCCTGATATTTATAAACTTGATCTTGAAAAAATATTTTTCAGCGACTGGTTATATATTTGTCATCACTCTCAGATTCCCAACCCTGGTGATACCTATACTTTTGATATTGACAAGGAATCGATTATTGTCTGCCGCGATCAATCTGGGAAAATCAATGCCTTTGCTAATGTTTGTCGGCATCGAGGGTCTAAAATCTGTGAAGCAGGGGAATCCAATCATAAACGATTGGTATGCCCATATCATGCCTGGACTTATGCCTTAACTGGTGAATTGTTATCCGCAAGACAGATGGGCAATGAGTTTGATAAAGCTAAGTTCAGTTTAAACCGGTTAGCAATTGAAATATTTGCAGGGTTTGTATTTGTTAGCTTATCGCCTGCTCCACCGCCATTTAGAGAATTAAAAAATAACTTAGAAAAACCTTTGTCCGTTTTTGATCTCGCTAACACTAAAGTTGTGGCACATGAAGTCCATCCGATTAAAGGAAATTGGAAGTTGGTGTTTGAGAATTTTGATGAATGTTATCACTGTGGTCCTGCACATAAAGAATTCTCCGCCTCACATTCAATAATGCTTAATAATGAGCGGCTTGAAGAATTTGATCATGCTATTGCATTGCGTGCCAAAGAAGTGGGCATATGCTCCGAAGAGATTAAATTAGATCAACCAGAAGCATTGAAGAAGAGGCTATCACCCTATCATTATGATCGTTATGCTTTGTTTGATGGATACTTAACTGGTAGCGAAGATGGGCAATCGGTTGCACCTTTACTTGGAAAACTGAAAGATTCTGATGCCGGCGCCAGCAATGTTCAGTTAGGAAATTTAACTTTTTTATTAGTTTACTGTGATCATGTGGTTTTGTATCGATTCACTCCGCGCTGTGTTGATCAAACTGATGCGGAAGTGATTTGGCTAGTGCGAGACGATGCAGGTGAACAAGAAATTGATCTTGAAAGTATGAAATGGCTGTGGAATGTGACCACCCTGGCTGATAAGCAGATTATTGAACGCAATCAAAAAGGGGTATTGTCACGTTTTTACCAGCCAGGACCTTACGCACCTATGGAAACTTATACTATTAATTTTATAAAATGGTATTTACAAATAATTGCTACATAAAGGGAGTTTTATTATGCTGAAAACAGCAGCAGATTTAATTGCTGAGGCACAAACAAAAATCAACTGTATTGATGTGCAAGAGGCTAAAAGGCTATATCAGCGAGAAGACAATGCGGTGATACTTGATGTTAGAGAATCTGATACAGCAGAGAAGTCCAAGTTAAAAGATTCGGTTAATATTTCCCGGGGCTTAATTGAAATGAAGGTGCCGAATTTATGTCAAGATCCAGACACTTTAATTCTCACACATTGCGGAGGCGGCGGTCGAGCCTCACTAGCTGCGGCTACGCTAAAAGAAATGGGCTATAACAACGTTCATGCTATCACCGCTAAATATGAGGATATAAAAAAAGAGTTTGGCTGAGCTTTAAGCCGCTGCCTCTTCTTCGGTATCGAATTTGAGTTTATCGGCGGCTGCCATTTGCTGGTCTTTTTTACGTTGCTGTTCCTGGCGCCACATTATGTAACCAGCGAGGATTACACCGATTGCAACAGTAACAATAATAATCGTTGCCAGGGCGTTTATATCAGGTTTAAGGCCTGTTCTAATACGAGAATAGATCAATATAGGTAATGTATTTGAACCAGGACCCGTTACAAAACTAGCGATAACTAGGTCATCCAGCGAAAGAGTAAATGCTAATAACCATCCAGCCAGCATACCAGGCGCTATGATTGGCAAAGTAATATCGAACAATACACGAAGAGGTTTTGCCCCTAAATCCTGTGCAGCTTCTTCCAATGACTCATCCATACCCGCCAGTCGTGATTGAATAATAACTGCAACATAAGCCATCGAGAAAGTGATGTGGGCAATAGTGATGGTAGTAAAGCCTCTTTCTGAGGGCCAGCCAATAAATTGCGCCAAGGTGATAAACAGCAGCAACAAAGAAAGCCCTGTGATAACTTCCGGCATTACCAAAGGTGCTGAAATCATCCCGGAAAAAAGTGTACGGCCACGGAATCTGCCAAATCTTACTAGTGCAAGACCTGCCAAAGTACCGAGTAATGTTGCAAATGTTGCATTAACGACTGCAACTTTGAGGCTTAACAATAATGCTTCCCAGACTTCTGGGCTGTTGAATAATTCTGTATACCAGCGAGTTGAAAAACCACCCCAAACTGGCACTATTTTTGAATAGTTAAAAGAATAAATAACTAATAAGACCATTGGAACGTACAGGAATGCCAGCCCAAAGCATAATGTGGAAAATAAAAAAGTAGAACGCTGCTTTTGCATACTAAGCCTCGTTCTCTTTGGATTGAATATGCTGATAAAGCATCATTGGTGCAACAAGAACTATTAATAATGCAATTGCAACAGCAGCGGCCACAGGCCAATCATGATTGTTGTTAAATTCGTTATATAGCACTTTACCAATCATTAAGGAATTGCCCCCACCTAATAGATCAGGAATGATGTATTCGCCTGTAGCGGGAATAAAAACTAACAATGATCCAGCAATAATTCCGGGAATCGTCATTGGCAAGGTGACAGTTAAGAATGTAGTAATAGGCTTTGCTCCAAGGTCAGCGGCGGCTTCATGCAAAGTTAAATCTAACTTTTCCATGTTGGCATACAAAGGTAATATCATAAAGGGCAGGTATGAATAAACGATACCCACATAAACGGCAAACTGTGTATAAAGCATTCTGATCGGTTCATCAATTATGCCTAAAGTCATCAACAGATTATTTATTGTGCCTTGGTCGGCCAACAAACCCATCCAAGCATAAACACGAAGAAGAAATGAAGTCCAAAAGGGAAGGATGATCAGCATTAAGAGGATATTTTTTTTGGTTGGACTAGAACGAACTATCGCATAAGCCATGGGATATCCAATAAGCAAGCAAATCACAGTAGATATCAGTGCAACTTTAACCGAATTAATATACGTACTGACATAAAGTTCGTCTTCCCATAGATAGGCAAAATTATCGAACAAGACCCTAATTTGTAGAGCACCGTCTTCAGCCCATTGAAATAGCGACGAGAAAGGCGGGCTTGCGATTAAAGATTCTGCAACACTTATCTTAAGAACAATAAAAAACGGAACCAAGAAAAAAATAAATAGCCAAATGTAGGGGATTCCGACAACCAGTGTTTTCCAACTTGCTTGGAGTTTGTAACCTAGCTCCTTCAGTAAGGAGCTCTGTGCTTTCGTGTTTTCGATAGCTTCACTCATACTAATGTGTCAATACCACGGCACTGGAAGCATCCCAGCTCAGATAAACTTTATCTTCCCAATCTGCTAGATGGTCACCACTTTTAGGTCGAATTTGGTTAGGGTAGGTAATATCGATAATTTTTCCATTATCCAATAATACCTTGTAGTTTGAGAGCTTGCCGAGATAACCAATATCATCTACAGTTCCAACTAACTGGTTATGGCTATTTTGTTCTGGCTGTTGCTTGGAAATTTTAATTTTTTCAGGTCGGATTGCCACCCAAACTTTGGTGTTTTCCTGTAGATCAGAACCATGATCTATATAAAACAAATTGTCATCACGTGTAGCACGCACTAAAACATGTTCCTTGCCGCTTTCAACCACATGGCCTTCAAATAAATTGGCCGAACCGATGAAATTAGCAATAAAACGGCTATCGGGAGTTTCGTAAATTTCAGTTGGCGTGCCAGTTTGAATAAACTTGCCTTTATCCATCACGGCGATCCGGGTCGATAACGTCATTGCTTCTTCTTGATCATGGGTGACGACAATAAAAGTCACGCCTAACTTGTCCTGGATATTCATCAACTCATACTGAGTTTGTTCTCGCAGGCGTTTATCCAGGGCACCTAGCGGCTCGTCCAGTAATAAGACTTTAGGTTGTTTAACTAAGGCTCTAGCGAGTGCTACACGTTGTCTTTGCCCGCCAGAAAGTTGATGTGGTTTGCGTTTGTTGAATTGATCCAGTTCTACCATGCTGATGATTTCATCAACTTTTTGCTTGATCGTAGATTTATCTAGCCCATCGCGAACAAGACCATAGGCAATATTCTTTTCCACTGTCATATGAGGAAATAAAGCATAGGACTGGAACATCATATTGACCGGTCGTTCGTATGCCGGAATATCATTCATTTCAACGCCATCAATGAAAATCTTCCCAGCCGTAGGTGTTTCAAATCCGGCCAACATGCGCAGCAGAGTACTTTTGCCACAACCAGAACCTCCCAACCAGCAAAATAGCTCGCCCTTATAAATATCAAGATCTACATTATCTACTGCCGTGAAATCACCAAAACGTTTAGTGACACCTTGAATTTTTATATAGGGCTCAGCATCGGGATCCAACCAAGGGCGGTGTATAAGCTTATCATCATTAGACATAGGAACAAATTCTCTGTGCTATAAATTAAAAGTGCCATCGAAGATGGCACTTTAGTCAGATACTATCCACCTGTTTTAAAATTCGTCCAGGCTCTTGTTCTAGCTCGCTCCGCTTTTTTAGGAACAGGAAGCAGAGGATACATTTTTGCAATCTGTTCAGGAGTCGGATATGCTGCAGGGTTACTTGTTACTGCTTCATCTACTAGATCATAAGCATCCTTATTAGCAGTTGCATACCACACAGTATTACTATCGTCTGCACCGACTTCCGGTCGCATCATATAATTTAAGAATAAATACGCGTTTTCGATGTTCTTCGCATCAGCAGGGATAACCCACCCATCTACCCATACATTAGCTTTGCCTTCACCGGGTGGAGCAAAAAATTGCAACTTCACATCTGGTGCAGTTTCAGCCGCTTGAGACATGGCTAATAAACCATCAGGCCCCCATGTTACTGTCAAACAAAACTCTTTTTCAGGCATGCGCTGATAGGCGTAATTATCAAAAGTTTTGATATAAGGGCGTATTTTCAACAACATTTCCTCCGCGGCTTTGTAATCTTTAGGATTGTTCGAACTTGGGTCCAGACCTAAATGTGCTAAAGCCATAGGCATAATATCGGTAGGGGAATCTAAAAATGCTACACCACATTCGGCAATTTTTTCCATATGCTCTGGCTCGAAGATTAAATCCATCGAACCGATTGGCGCATCTGGATGAACGCTTTTAACCATTTCTTCGTTATAAGTAACACCATGTGTGCCCCACATATATGGGACAATATAATTATTATCCGGGTCCCATCCTGAAGCTATTTGTTGCATAATTTCCGGCCGCATATGCTTAAAATTATCAAGTTTGGTTAAATCTAACTCTTGCAATATCCCTGCCGGGATTAATCTTGCTATTGCACTTGAAGAATGACTGACAACATCGTAGCCCGAGTTGCCAGCTAATAGCTTGGAATCAATTGCCTCAACAGAATCGTAGTTATCATATGTGACATTGATGTCATACTCTTTTGCGAAATTAGCAATTGTATCTTCGCCGATATATTCTGCCCAGTTAGTGACATTTAATTCACCTTCCGCTATTGCATTGGTTGCCAACCCCATAACTGCAGAAATTAGTGCTATTTCTGCTATTTTTCTGAATTTCATATATTACTCCGCGTGTAAAAATTGGATGGTAAACAGACTAAAATAATTCATGACGACAATCAAGCTATAAATCAAAGGCACATTACAGATAGTTAACTTTAATACATCATTGAATGGTTGACAGTAGCAACTATTCCCGGCTCAGGTTCATTTGCTAAGCGTGCAACCGGAATATGTTTTTGTATTTTTTGATGCAAATCTTTAACCCCATGTTCAAGCGTCGAGAGTTGTAATTTAGGAAAAGCACTAGATTTAATCCCTTTTTGAATCCAGCGCACAAAGCTTTCATCTTCTTGGTCTGTCGATTGATTAATTCTTTGAGTTAAATAACGCGATAATTTCACTTCACGGCGTGAATCTGGTAAGGCATAAGCAGCGCCCATATACTCAGTACGGTCAGGAGAAATAGGTACTGACATATAATACTCAATCATATCTGGATAAAAGCTGATTACCATTGAAGGAAAGATACCTATATAAAGCCATAAACGCTGATTTTCTTCCGGCAAATGTTCAAATTTAGGTAATATCTTTTGATAATGCCTGACACTCCATAGTTTTCCCGGTTTTTCATTAATATATCCATAGGAGATTGCGATATCATGCTCAATCTCGTCTCTATAATTCTGCCCATATAGTTGCTGTAAAGAAGGATGACCAATAGGAACATGGTAACCTTCGCTATCGATATCGAGAATAATTTTCCAGTTATAAGGACGGGTTTGTCGATACTTGGTACTTGGCAGAGGTTTGACTTTTTCAGGTTGATAGGGAAGAAACTTGTCGACCACTGGTTGTATTTTGCTAGCTAAGCTTTCGCTTTGCTCATCGAAGTTGATAAAAATAAATCCTAACCAAATTTCCAGTGGCAATTTGACCAAGCCGCTTTTGTCTTTTTCTAAACCTGGAAACGTTTCAGATCTGGGAACATAGCGAAGTTGACCATCCAAATGATAAGACCAACCATGGAAAGGGCAAACTAAAGCTCGTGGGCAGTTTCCATGATCACCTTCAACAACTTTTGCACCACGATGTCGGCAAACATTGTGAAAAGCATGGATATTAGAGTTTTCGTCACGAATTACTAATGCTCGCTCACCAACAGTATCAAAGGTTATGTAATCGCCTGCATTAGGGATATCGCTGATGTGGCCTACCAAAATCCAGCTTTTCTTAAAAATATATTCTTTCTCAAGTTCAAAGAATTCTAAGTTCCAATAGGTCCAAGGAGCCAAAATATCGGTGGTTTGTTTCGATTTGAGTTCAATGTTCATAACCTAGAAGATATCATATGAGAGTTTTGACTTGTTTAAAAGCGCCCAATCTTAAGCTAATCAGAATGTAGACATTTGTTACTAATTTTTAATAATTATTAAAAATAGCCTACAATAGTCAGGTTTTGGTTATAAAAATCAAATATTTATCGAAAACTTATGAGGAAATATGATGTCAGTGAATTTAATTGAGCTCGTAAAAGGGCAGTTAGGAGATACAGTCTTAGACCAACTTGGCACAATGCTAGGTGAATCGGTCGATAATACTAGAAATGCAATTGATGCTGGAGTTCCAACTATTCTTGGGAGTATTGTGGATAAAGTTAGTAGTGATTCTAATGCCGGCGGCATGTTGTCTGGTGTACTAGATGATCTTGATGATGGCATTGCAGATGATTTCACCAGCTTTCTACAACCTGATAAGCAAGAATCATTGCTTGAGCAGGGTGGAGGCTTATTGAGTAATTTACTTGGCGATAACATGGGCAGTGTTATCGATATGATCAGTAAGTTTAGTGGAATAGGCAGTAAATCATCATCTTCTTTGTTAGGCATGGTTTTACCTTTAGTGTTAGGTTTTATTAGTAAACAACGTAGCGCCGGGGGGTTAGACCAAGATGGCGTGATGAACTTGCTCAGTAGCCAAAAAGATAATATTAGTGCAGCCATGCCGTCTGGAATGACCGATCTGCTAGGTCAATCAGGCATTATGTCAGGGCTAACCAGCATGTTATCCGGAGGCGTACAAAACGTTGTTGATGCCGCTAGTGATGCTGCTGCCGGTGCTAAAGATACTGTTGATACTGCTGCAGGAGCTGTGGGTGATGCAGCGAGTAGTGTTGGAGAAGCGGTTTCTGGGGCAGCTGATAAAGCTGCAGATATGGCAGGCAGTGCTAAAGACGCTGCATCAGATGCAGTTGGAGCGACCGCAGATGCCGTAAGTGGCGCTGCAGGTGCAGCTAAGGATGCAGCCAGTAATGTTGCAAGTGGGGCAGCGGATGCGGCTGGTCAAGCTGCTTCAGCAGGTGGTTCGATGATCCGTAAAATTCTTCCGATTGCAGTCGCTGTTATAGTGCTGTTGTTCTTATTGAAACAGTGCGGTTGATAGAGGCAGAGTTTACTCGACTCTGTCATCCCGTTGGAGCGATAGCGATCGAGGGATTTCCACAACCTTATTCGGGCCTCAAAACGAAGCCCGTTGTTTTATCTCATAAGCAGACACTTCAAGAAGATTCCTCGGTAAACTCGGGATGATCTGACCACTAGAATAGTGGTCAGATCACATATTCGGGTAATTAGGGCCGCCGCCGCCTTCAGGAGTGACCCAGTTTATATTCTGGCTGACGTCTTTGATATCACAAGTTTTACAGTGTACACAGTTTTGTGCGTTAATTTGTAACCGTGATTCGTCATTTTCGGTTACGATTTCATAAACTCCAGCCGGACAATAACGTTGTTCTGGCGCATCAAATTCTGCCAAGTTGACTGTAATCGGAATTGCACTGTCTTTAAGTGTCAAATGAACAGGTTGATCTTCTTCATGATTAGTACTTGATAAAAATACTGAAGAGAGCTTGTCAAAACTTAATACACCATCTGGTTTAGGATATTCGATAGGAGTACATTCGGCTTTAGGTTTAGTCTGAGCCCAGTCGGGTTTAGGATCAGAAAATGTCCAAGGTAACTTACCATTAAAGATATTAATATCAATAAACGCGTAAGCCGAACCCCAAAAATTACCGTATTTATGTTGAGCGGGACCAAAATTACGTTGTGTATGTAATTCTTTATAAGCCCAACTGTCTTTATAAGCATCAGCATATTCACTAATTTCATCATTAGCACGTTCTGCACCTAAAGCACCGGCTACACATTCAGCTGCCACCATGCCTGACTTCATAGCAGTGTGTGAACCTTTAATCTTGGCAAAATTCAACGTTCCAGCATCATCACCAATCAGCAAGCCACCGGGAAAGGTCATTTTAGGCTGAGATTGCAAACCGCCCTTGACAATTGCTCGGGCTCCATAGGAAATTCGCTTACCGCCTTCTAAAAACTTTTTGATTTCAGGATGATGTTTGTAGCGCTGGAATTCGTCAAAAGGGCTAACATAAGTGTTGCTATAACTTAAATCTGTGATTAAACCTAAAGCAACTTGATTATCTTCAATGTGATAAAGGAATCCACCACCGGCAGATTTACTTTCAGCCAATGGCCAACCAGCGCTATGAACGACCAGGCCTTGCTGGTGATTTTCAGCAGGGACTTCCCATAATTCTTTAATGCCGATGCCGTAATGTTGAGGATCTTTACCTTTGTCAAGCTCAAACTTGGCAATTAGTTGCTTGCCTAAGTGACCACGGCAACCTTCAGCAAAAAGCGTATACTTGCCACGTAGCTCCATCCCTGGCATATACGAATCTTTTTCTTCACCTTCTTTGGAAACACCCATATCTCCAGTAACGATACCTAATACTTCTCCTGATTCGCCATAAAGCACTTCAGAAGCTGTAAATCCTGGAAATATTTCCGCACCTAATTCTTCAGCTTGTTCAGCTAACCAGCGGCAGAGGTTTCCTAAACTAATGATGTAGTTACCTTCATTATGCATGGTTTTAGGGACCGCAAAATTTGGCACTTTGCTTGCTTTATCCTTAGACTGCATAAGATAAATCTTATCTTCAGTCACTGCCGTATTTAGTGGTGCACCTTTGTCTTTCCAGTCTGGAATTAGCTCATTTAATGCTGTTGGTTCAAATACAGCTCCTGAGAGGATATGAGCACCAACCTCTGATCCTTTTTCCACTACAACTACAGAAATATCGTTTCCTGTTTGTTCGGCAAGTTGGCGTAATTTGATTGCCGCAGATAAACCTGAAGGACCTGCACCAACAATAACAACGTCATATTCCATGTATTCACGTTCAATCTCATGATCAGACATGATGAGCTCCTCTAAATTTCGGATTAAATGCTATAAATTAGCAGTGAAAGTGCCATCCAGAGTTATAGTACTGGAAACCCCGTTTTCCACGCAATTAGCAGATGGCATCGAGACGGTTCCTGATAGGCCTGAATTAGTTCCAGAACCGTCAATAGTTGTAAATCCACTGCAAACCTGAGTGCCGAGGTCGATGCTGATTGTCCCTGATGTGGAGAAGGAACTACCAGAAACTGATCCAGTCGTTGAGCCCGTGTCATTACTGGTGATCGTCACATTGCCACTATTATCAATATCAATAGTTATAGAGGCGCTGCTATTAGGGGCAGTGAAATTAATATTACCAGTGTAACTGCCAGAACTAATTACTGTTGCACCGCCACCGGCAGTAACCGCTGGGTCAGCACCACCACTACCTGAAGAGCTTCCTGCATTGCCACCGCTACAACCAACCAAAGTTATTGCAGCCATTAAGATAAGAGTTCGATTCATCATTTTTCCTGAAATATTTTACATCGGCCAATGGCCTGGTGGTTTAGAAAGCAGCTATTTTACCTTTAGATTTAAAGAATCGCTATGCTTGTAAGCAAGAAAATGCCCGGTAAAAACCGGGCAAATTCTTTGACGAGAGAGGGGAGTCTTACTAACTTACAGTGCCGGGCGAGCGAATATCATCAACCATGGCTTCAATATGATCAGGTACGGCTTGAGTCATACCCGAAACCACATAAGCGACAACAAAGTTAATGACAGCACCTACTGCACCGAAAGCATTAGGTTCAATGCCTAGAAACCAGCTAGGTTTCATATCACCCAAAAAGCTTGTACCTGGGATAAAAAACCAACCTTTATGTTGGAATACATAAAGTAAAGTGATAGTTAAACCTGCAATCATGCCTGCAATCGCACCTTCTTTATTAACCTTTTTGGAGAAGATACCCATCATTAAAGCCGGGAAGATCGATGATGCAGCTAACCCAAAGGCTATTGCCACTGTTCCAGCGGAGAAATCTGGCGGATTCAGTCCCAGATACCCCGCTAATAGTACGGCACCTACCATGGATATTCGACTCGCTGTCAGTTCCGCTCTTTCGGTAATATCCGGCCTAAATACGCCTTTGAGCAGATCATGTGAAATCGAGGAGGCGATTGCCAGTAATAATCCTGCGGCTGTAGAAAGTGCAGCAGCGAGACCACCGGCTACCACTAGTGCAATTACCCAATTAGGTAATTTGGCAATCTCTGGATTGGCTAAAACCATAATATCTCGGTCAACTTTGGTCATTTCATTGCCAGACCAGCCAAATCCCTCAGCTTTGGTGTTAAATTCATCACTCTTATCATTGTAGTATTGAATTTTGCCATCGCCATTTTTGTCTTCGTAAGCCAATAATCCAGTCGACTCCCAATTCTTGAACCATTGAGGTCTGTCCTCATAGGCCAGATTGCCATCAGCAGAGCCAACATCTGATGTTTGAATAGTATTCATTAGGTTTAACCTGGCCATTGCACCTACAGCCGGTGCAGTAGTATAGAGCAAGGCAATGAAGACTAACGCCCAACCGGCGGAAGCTCGGGCATCTTTAACTTTAGGCACAGTGAAAAATCTAACAATAACGTGTGGTAGACCAGCAGTACCTATCATTAATGATAGTGTGTAAACAAACATGTTAAGTGTGCCACCACGTTTACTGGTCGTATACTCCGCGAAACCCAGATCCTGAACCACCTGGTCTAGCTTATCTAGCAGATAAACGCCATCAGCCATTTGGCCGCCTAAACCAATTTGTGGAATAGGATTACCGGTCAAATTTAATGATATAAAAATTGCCGGAACAGTGTAGGCAAAGATTAATACACAATACTGAGCAATCTGGGTATATGTAATGCCTTTCATACCACCCATAACTGCATATGTTAATACTATACCCATACCAATTAGTAGACCGACATCATAGGGAACTTCTAAAAATCTGGAAAAGGCGACACCAACCCCTTTCATTTGGCCGATTACATAAGTGATGGATGCGAACAGCAAGCAAATAACAGCAACGACACGGGCTGAATTTGAATAATAGCGATCACCAATAAACTCGGGAACTGTAAATTTGTTCGATTTACGTAGATAGGGGGCTAATAGCATTGCTAATAACACATAGCCACCAGTCCATCCCATTAGAAATATAGAACCCCCATAGCCTAAAAAGGCAATTAAGCCGGCCATTGAGATAAAGGAGGCGGCTGACATCCAGTCCGCTGCAGTAGCCATACCGTTGGCTACGGGATTAATACCTTTTCCTGCAACGTAAAATTCGCTGGTGCTACCGGCTTTGGCCCAGAAGGCGATACCGATGTATAGCGCAAACGTGAGTCCAACGACAATATAAGTAAGTGCTTTTAATTCCATAATTGCTTCTCCTTACTCTTCTGCGCCATACTGTTTATCTATTTTGCCCATTTGTTTGGCATAAAAATAAATAAGGAGTAAAAACACATAGATTGATCCTTGTTGGGCAAACCAAAAGCCCAGTTTGTATCCACCAATTCTGATGTTATTGAGCGGGTCAACAAGAATAATTCCGAACAGATAAGAAGCTACAAACCATATGACTAAACAGATGGTTAGAAGCTTTATGTTCGCCTTCCAATACTCTTCTTTACGATTTGACATAAGATAGCTACCTTTTCCTCGTGGTAAGATTAGTTTTTGAGCAATTGCATTGATTTAACTAAAACAAGTACTCGCAGGCTATTATCAAGAATGTATATATAGTTTTGTATTAGCCAAAAGTATAATTTGTGACTGGATGGATAAGTTTTAATCGTACTAATTTATAGAGACCGGACCGATATTTAAAAATGTTTGCGATTAAAAAAATAATAATAGCGGATGACCACCCTCTATTTCGTGATGCGTTACAACAAGCGGTAATTAACTCTCTGGGCGAACTAAAAATCATCAATTGCGGCTCATTTTCAAGCTTGCAAAAATCCATTCTTAATCATTCTGATACCGACCTGATTCTGCTCGATTTACACATGCCTGGTGCCGTCGGTTTTTCAACTTTGCACTATTTAGGCTTAAGCCATCCACATTTGCCTGTAATCATTATTTCGGCTAACGAAGAACCGCAAATAATTTCCCGTGCTCTCAAGCACGGAGCCAGTGGGTTTATCCCTAAATCATCATCGATCGAGACAATTATTCATGCCATAAAACAGGTCATAGACGGAGACGTCTGGATACCTCAATATTTTCGTGAATATGACATCGAGGCTGCCAACGAAGATCAGGATTTTGTTGCTCGATTAAGTGCTTTAACACCAAAACAATTCAGAGTTTTGATGATGCTAATTGAAGGCCGAACAAATAGTGAGATGGCTAACGAAACTTTCGTCACGATTGCAACGATAAAAGCGCACTTAAGTGAAATATTCAAAAAATTAGAAGTCAGTAACCGAACTCAGGCGGCAATGATCGCTGCTACTTATCTTGAAGTTGAAGACCCGAATACTTTAACTTTCTAAACGCCAGTGTTGCTTTTATACAATTGTCTGGTTGCTCGTTTTTACCAGTCTAGAAATTAGTTTTCGTAAGCCGGCAGGATTTATAGGTTTATGTAAATACTTTAAACAATGATCCAATGCTTTTTGTTTTAACTCCTCACCAAAGTCAGCCGAGATTAAAATAGCCGGTATTTTCTGTTTTAAACTACTGTGTAATGCATTGATGACATCGATACCATTTTCATTATCCAAATGAAAATCAACCAACAAAATATCAGGAATAAATCCTTTTCGAATAAGTTCATTTGCATCACTAGAACCAGCAACACAATGACTAATACATTGCCAAGTATCTAATTGGGTTTTCATTGCCTCTAGTACATTGATATCATTATCAATACACAAAACTTTAATATTGCTCAAGCTCGATGGTTGCTTAGTTTCTATAGCTTTAGTTGGTTTTGATTTTGGGTAAATCTTGTGGGGTGTATCAGCTATTGGAAGGACTAAACTAAACACACTGCCTTGTCCGGGATTTGACTTCACTTTTATTTTTGCGTTGAGTAAATCAGCAATGCGCTTGGCAATGGCTAAGCCCACTCCTAGTCCCTTTGAATTTTCACTAATCTGATTATCGAGTCGTTTAAATTCCTCAAATATAGATTCAATATTGCTGGCACTAATACCAACGCCAGTGTCATGAACTTCGATTGACACCTGTGAATTTCCATTAGAATCCTTAAAGCGTCTGCATCCGATTGTTACTCGACCACCACTGTCTGTGTAACGAAGTGCATTGGAAATAAAATTTTGCAAGATCCGCCTGACTAAATGGGCATCGCTATTTACATATAGATTTGAATGGACATATTTAAGTCTTACGTTTCTTTGTTGTGCGATAACACTAAATTCATCCGCTAATTTTTCTAAAATCTCGCCAATACTAATGACAGAAATATTTTTGGTGATACCGCCACTATCAAGCTTAGAAATATCAAGAAGTGTATGAATAATTTCTTCGGCCGAGCGAATCGAATTATTAATTTTTTCGCTTAAACCGGATTTATCATCACTGTGTTGAGCTAAAGCAGATGTAAACAAACGGGCGGCATTAAGGGGTTGCATGACATCATGGTTTACAGCCGTCAGAAATTTATTCTTGCTTTGAATCGCTTGCTCTAATTCCTGGTTTACTTTGGAAAGTTCTTTGGTCCGTCCCTCTACAATTTTCTCAAGGTTTTCGTTAGTTTTTCTTAGCTCATCCTCAGCATGTTTCAACTCTGTGATATCTGCAAAGCTGGTCACATAACCTACACCAGGCATGGGTTTACCATGAATTTGAATGACTGTACCGTCTTTGCGATAGCGTAAATACGAATGTTTTTTGCCTTGCCGCATGTATTCAAGGCGCTTTTCAATGTTTAATTGTGAGCTTCCGGCTTCTACATCACCAGTGGCTGCACTGTGTTGTAGCAAATCAGCAATCGGTCGCCCAATTTGTATCAGGTTTGCTGGATACTGATGCATTTCCAGATAACGGCTGTTCCAGGCAATCAATCTCAAGTCTTCATCAACGACGCTAATACCCTGATCGATATGCTCGATCGTGTTATTAAGCAATTCCTGATTGAATTGAACCGCCTGCGATGCTTCATCTACAATGCTAAAAACATCTTCAATGGGTAAATCCTTATTCCGCAATACTGAACTGATTATCAGCCTCGCGGAGGAAGCACCGATAGCACCCGCTAAGAGCCGCTCGGTGAAACTGATCAACTCAGCATCCGCTTTTTCACTAGGGAATAGTTGTGTTGACCGTCGCTGAGCATATTCAGAAAAGGCAATTTGGGTAGACCTCTCGCCAATGAATTTTTCAGCCAACACCCGTAATTCTCCAACTGCCACAGTGCTCCACCAAGGCAACCCATCAGCGGAGTCTTTTTGCTCAGTGGTTTGAGTGAATTTAGCCGCTTGGATACGGCCGAGCAAATCAGACTTTCGAGTTAAGGAGAAATAAATGTAGCAACTGATATTAGCGCATAAACTCAGAATCAAAGCATGGGTTATAGGTGTCCATTGATCAAACCCAAATAATGCATAAGGTTTTAAGTATCCAATACCAAATAAACCTTGTTCGATTAAACCCACGGGTAACCAACCAGTACCCGCAAGAGTCGGCAAAAACAAGGTATAAAACCAAACTGCAAATCCGGCAATAAGACCAATCGTTGCCCCTTGTCGTGTTGCCTTTTTCCAATAAACACCGCCGATAATTGCAGGTGCAAATTGAATAGCCGCAACAAAAGCAATCAACCCAATTGAAGCAAGTGCTGTATAGGCACTAATATATTGATAGTAAAAATAACTCAGTAATAAAATTACGACGATTGCCAGTCTTCGAATTAATAACAATATACTGGTGATATCTGTTCTGTCCCTGAGTCCGAATTTTGAAATTTTAAATAATACGGGCATGACAATATCGTTACAGATCATGGTGCTAAGGGTGATGACGGCAACAATTACCATCCCGGTAGCAGCAGAAAAACCACCCAAAAATACCAACAGCGTCATCATCTCATTGCCTGCCGTCATTGGAATCATCAGCACAAACATATCCGGGTTGACATCTTTGCCTTCAAATAAGATCAGTCCAGTAACTGCAATAGGGATGACAACAAGACTGGTAATAATCAGATAAACTGGAAACAGCCAACGTGATTGCCGCATATTGTGGGTATCTTCAACTTCCACAAAAGCCACATGAAATTGGCGTGGCAGGCAAAAAATTGCAGCCATCGCCAATAGCGTGTTACTTATGAAAATAATCTGAAAAAAGTCTTCACCTAAATTTGGTGCTAATAATTCACTCGCAGTTGTGGATTGCGAGGTATTGGCCAAAATATCGGTAGGGCCATCAAAAACAACATAAACCGCGAATACACATACACCGATTAATGCTAATAATTTCACTAACGATTCAAATGCAATCGCCAGAATTATTCCTTCGTGATGCTCCGAAGCATTGACGTATCGGGTTCCAAATAAAATGCTAAATACAGCCATAATAACTGCAACCACCAGACCCGTATCCTGTAAAAGAGGAATCGTCAATTTATAAGGTAACGAATCTGTTGAAAACGAAGCAATGACTTCATAGCTGGAGGCTACTGCTTTTAACTGTAACGCGATATAAGGAAGGGTACCCATGATCGCAATGACAGTGACTAACACCGCCAAGCTTTGAGCTTTGCCGTAACGCGAAGCGATAAAGTCAGCAATGGTTGTTATATTGTTATCTATACAAATTCGGGCAACTCGCTTAAGAAAATTATGACCGAAGAAAAATACAAGAATTGGGCCCAAATAAATCGCAAAATATTCCCATCCACGGATACTGGCATTGCCTACAGCTCCATAGTAAGTCCAGGAAGTACAGTAGACAGCTAGTGATAGGCTGTAAATTAATGGGCGATAAGGCGCTAAGTGACTTTGATATTTCTGCTTATCACCATAATGCGCAATGGCGAATAAAACCCCAACATAAATGAGAGAAAAAAATATAAGTATCCAAGGCTGTAGCATAATGCGGGATCTTTGAGAAAATTTATACTTTAGGCTAGTAACAATTTGACTGCAAATTGCATAATATCAGATTATTCAATGCTATAGTTTTAGTCTAACTATAAGCATGAGTCTTATTAGGCTTATATTTTAACTCGTTCAGGAGGCATCGTTCATGAGTGAAGACAAGATTTATGAAGTAGACAGTGATTTAAGTAATAAAGCGCATATTAACAAGGAAACGTATGAGTCACTGTATAAACAATCAATTAAAGATCCAGAAACATTTTGGGCTGATCGGGCAAATGAATTCGTTGACTGGTTTAAGCCTTGGGATAACGTTTTAGATTGGAATTACAGGGAAGGACATATTCGTTGGTTTGAGGGAGCCACACTCAATATAAGCTATAACTGTCTAGATCGTCACCTTGAAAATCGAGCAGATCAGACCGCGATCATCTGGGAGTCGGATGATCCGGATGTTGATGAACACATCAGCTACAAAGATTTGCATGAACGAGTCTGTCGTTTTGCTAACGTTTTAAAGGATCGTGGGGTCAAAAAAGGCGATAGAGTTTCTATTTATATGCCTATGGTTCCCGAAGCTGCTGTTGCAATGTTAGCGTGTACACGGATTGGTGCAGTTCATTCAATTGTTTTTGGCGGTTTTTCTCCTGACGCACTGCGTGATCGAATATTAGATTCTGATTGTCGTGTTGTGATAACAGCGGATGAAGGTCCAAGAGGAGGTAAAAATGTACCCCTAAAAGCTAATGTTGATAAAGCATTAGAAGAATGTCCCAACGTCCACACCGTAATTGTAGTGAAGCGAACAGGTAATGATATAGACTGGAAAGAAGGTCGGGATATCTGGTGTGATGAGGCTTGTAGTGCTGCATCTGCTGATTGTGAAGCTGAACACATGGACGCAGAAGATCCTCTTTTCATTCTCTATACTTCTGGATCTACAGGTAAACCTAAAGGTGTTCTGCACACAACCGGCGGCTATTTGCTTTATGCGGCAATGACGCATAAATACATTTTTGACTACCATGATGGTGACGTCTACTGGTGTACTGCGGATGTTGGTTGGATTACAGGACATAGTTATATTGTTTATGGGCCTTTGGCCAATGGCGCTACAACTTTAATGTTCGAAGGTGTGCCGACTTATCCTGATGGCAGTCGTTTCTGGCAAGTCATTGATAAACATAATGTTAATATTTTTTACACTGCACCAACAGCAATTAGGGCATTAATGCGTCTGGGTAATGAGTTAGTAGAGAAAACCTCGCGTAGTTCACTCAGGCTACTAGGTTCTGTTGGTGAGCCAATCAATCCTGAGGCCTGGGAATGGTATTACCATGTTGTTGGGAATGAAAATTGCCCGATTGTGGATACTTGGTGGCAAACCGAAACAGGTGGAATATTAATCACACCTTTACCAGGTGCCATTGGTCAAAAACCGGGGTCTGCTACACTCCCGTTTTTTGGTGTGCAACCCGCATTGTTAGATAATGATGGCAATGAAATTGAAGGAGAGGGAGAAGGTAACCTGGTATTGAAACACCCTTGGCCAGGCCAAATGCGAACTGTTTTTGGTGATCATAAACGATTTATCGAAACGTATTTCAGTGGTTTTGATAATGTTTATGTTACAGGAGACGGGGCCAAACGGGACGCTGATGGTTATTATTGGATAACCGGTCGGGTCGATGACGTTATTAATGTATCAGGACATAGAATGGGTACAGCCGAGGTTGAAAGTGCCCTAGTCTTGCACGATACAGTTGCCGAAGCAGCCGTCATCGGTTACCCACATGATATTAAGGGGCAGGGTATCTACGCTTATGTCACACTCATGAAAGGTATCGAAGCTACTGATGAGTTGAAAAAAGATTTGGTCACTTTGGTCCGTAAAGAAATAGGACCCATTGCATCCCCCGATATCATTCAGTGGGCACCGGGTCTGCCAAAAACTCGGTCCGGAAAAATCATGCGGCGCATCCTTAGAAAAATCGCTGCCAATGAAATTGATAGCCTAGGGGATACCTCGACATTAGCCGAGCCTCAAGTTGTCGATGATCTTATTGCAAATCGGCAGAATACTTAGTCATTATTAAAGGTATCAGTTACAAGGGCTCATTACTAATGGGCCCTTTTTTATCCAGCTAAATTTATTACCGGAAAAATGCACGGCGAACTTGAAGAAGTTTATGAATTTATAAGGACGGTCAGGCCTTTTGATGAATTAACTGATTCTGAATTACAAAAACTTTGCAGACAGTTGATTATTATGTATTTTAAGCGCCAACAAAATATCTTAACAACTGGGCAAAAAACAGACTTGCTCTACATTATCCGTACCGGCGCCGCAGATATCTTTAGCGCTGAGGGTAACTTTTTAGTGAGAGTAAACGAAAAAGGGTGCTTCGGGTTTGTCTCAGTCATTAATCAAAAGCCCAGTTCTGCAAATGTAATCGCCCATGAGGATTGCCTGGTTTATGTGATGGCGGGTGATCTGTTCAGAGAAATTTGCGATCAACATACCGATTTTAAAGATCACTTTGTATTAGCAGAATCTCAACGTTTGCGCAAAGCTTTGATGCGATTTAAAAATGATCGATTTCAATTTAGTGCAAGACTTGCAACGCCTGTATCAAGCGTCATTAATCGCGAGCCGGTAACGTCTAAGAAAAATGTGTCTATTCATCAGGCGGCAAAAAAAATGGCAGTGGAAAATGTTTCAACATTAATGATTGTTGATGAGGATGAAAATTTAATCGGCCTTATCACCGATAGAGATATTCGCAACAGAGTGGTTGCCAGAAATGTCGATGCTAGCAATCCAGTGCTATCGATTATGAGCAATCAGATTATTACGATCAGTGCCGACTCCATGGCGTTTGAAGCGGGCTTAATAATGATGCGGAATAATGTTCATCATTTACCCATTGTTTCAAACAACAAGCCTCTGGGTTTAATCTCAACGACTGACTTGTTAAAACTGTCTAACCAAAGTCCGGTGTATACAATTTCAGAAATAGCCAAGGCGGCTAGCGTTTCGCAACTTAAACAAATCAGTACAACTATACCTGAAATTTTAAATCAATTGGTTAGCAGTGGGCTGCCTGCCTATCAGGTTGGACAACTCATTAGCACCATCGGTGAGAATATTAACATTCGCTTGTTACAGCTGGCGGAACAACAACTAGGCTCACCTCCGGTTGAATATTGTTGGCTCGCCGCAGGCTCCCTGGGTCGCCATGAGCAGCTTTTGCACTCAGATCAAGATAATGTCTTATTGCTCGATAATAACTATGATGAGTCCAAGCATGATGAGTATTTTTTATCCTTAGCTCGTTTTGTCAGCGATGGACTGGATCAATGTGGCTATGTGTATTGTCCAGGCGATGTTATGGCTACAAATATAAAATGGCGTCAGTCATTAAATCATTGGAAATCCTATTTCAGTAACTGGATTAATCAGCCTGAACCCAAAGCTCTGATGTATTGCAGTATTTTTTTCGATATGCGACCCTTATTTGGAAACAAAGGGTTATTTGATGAACTCAAATCGCATTACCTTGGTTTAACCAAAAACAACGACTTATTTTTAAGCCATATATCAGTCAATGCTCTACAAAACACACCGCCGTTAGGATTTTTCAGGCAATTCGTTATGGTGAATGATAAAGAGCATAAGAACCAGCTTAACTTAAAAAAACGAGGTACGGCACCTATCGTTGATTTGGCTAGGGTTTATTGTCTCTCTGAGGGACTAAACAGTATTAACACTCACAATCGAATTCTTGATGCCAAAACTTTTGAAGTGATTAGTACCCAGGCCGCTGATAACTTATTAGATGCCTATGAATTTATTAATCACTTTCGCATGCAACATCAAGCTAATCAAATTAGCCAACAAATAGAGGCTGATAATTACGCTAATCCCGATGAATTGTCTGATTTCGAACGAGATCATTTACGTGATGCTTTTAAAATTGTATCGGAAATGCAGACGTATTTAGCTAATCGCTATATAGCTAGCCATATGCGTTAATATGTTTGCATTTTTAGGACCAGATGCAAAACGATCGAGCTTGCTAAAGGCAGCTCCTGATGGAGAGTTAAAAAGCTTTCTTAGTCAACCGTTACCCGTTAAAAATTCGACAATTGAAAGCTTAGATTTACTAGCCGTCGATTTCGAAACTACCGGCTTAGATCCAGCTAAAGATACGATACTTAGTATTGGTTTCGTGCAGATTAAAAACCTGCAAATTGATTTATCTACAGCGACTCATTATTTAATCAAATCCAGCTATTCAATGCCCGAAAACACTGTTGTGATTCACAAAATTACTGATGACCAGCTACGTCAAGGCATTAAATTCGAACAGGCAATTGCAAGCCTTCTTAAAGCGTTGCGCGGAAAAATTCTAGTTGCTCATCATGCCAAAATTGAGGGTCTTTTTCTGAATCAGGCCTGCAAAAATTTATATGGCTGTGAAATTATAATTCCTGTCATAGATACATTGGCCATTGAAGCCGGCCGACTGCCGCAATATCAACATCATGGCAATCTGAATCTGAATATGTGCAGTAAAAGATATAATTTGCCGCGCTATAAACTCCATGATGCACTTAGTGACGCTTTGTCATGTGCAGAATTATTACTCGCGCAACTTTCCTATAAGGGGTTTGGTTCAAATTCACAATTGCGAGAGTTGATCGAGTACAAACCTTAAGTATTCAAAGTGAGGAGAATCTAATTAATGAGCAAGTTTTAACGTTATTCTAAAAAAACTACTTTGCTCAGAATTAAACATTAAACTTAAGTCTCCGTCCATGCTCCTCATAATTGCGCGGCTAATAGGCAAGCCTAAACCTGCACCTGGGTTCATTTCGCCGCGCTGACCACGTCTGAATTTCTCAAATACGGTGGTTTCATCTTCCCGGCTGACGCCACCACCGTTATCGCTAATATCTATATTTAGATATTTGTTATCAGCGTGAGTATATAAAGTGATCTCCGGTGAATTAGAATCATTGTACTTAACGGCATTTGATAAAACATTTATTAGAACTTGGCGTAAACGATCTTCGTTAGCAAAGACATCGGTACTGTCAGATAAACCGGAATTTAAAACCTTTATATGTTCTTTTCTAAGCAAGCCAGAAATTGAATCCAACGCTGTTTTAATCACTGCCACCGCATCGACTGCCGATAATGGCAAATCTATCGATCCTGATTCAAGCCTGCCAACATCAATAATTTCGTCGAGTAAACGTGTTAAGCGTTGGCTCTCGTCATGGATGATGGATAAAAATTTTTGCTGATCTTTTTCTGAGACGTTTTCTTTGCCAAGTAAAATTTCAGAAAAAGATAAAATTGAAGTCATTGGAGTGCGTAATTCATGGCTAACCTGGCTCATGAATTCATCTTTTTTCAAATCTATGTCCTTTAGTTGTTCATTCGCTTCACGCAGTTGTGCCAAAGCCTGACCAAGTTCATTAGATTTTTCTGTTAATTGACGATGGGTTTCAATCAGCCGTTGAGTTTCATCAGCAATATCCATTAACTCTGTAATACCGACATTTTCCTGACCCGTAATACGCAAAACCATCGCATGAGCTGACGCTGCACCAACTGATCCGGTTAATTCCCGTTCCAACCTCGAAATCACCACATCATCTGGATAGGGAAGTTGCCCAGAAACCCCACCTTGGCTTACTGCCATTTCATCAAATAACCGTCTGGCTGGCCCGGCACCCATAATTCGTTGGGCGAGCACAAAAAGATCCTCCGAAGTTGCCTGGCCCGGGGTAAAACTTGCTGGTACTTCGGGAGCTTTTCGAAATACATCAACAAATAACGCACCCTGTAATCGCTCTAGTGGTTCGGGCTGGGTCAGACTTGATATAACCATAAAAATTAATGTATTCATGCCCAGACTCCAAACCACGGCATGAACTAAAGGATCAAAAATGTTCAAGCCAAATAAAGCTTGTGGCCGAAGTTCATTAATGCCAAATAATCCATGTTCCAATGTGGCATTACTTAAAATGACTTCACCGCCGAAACTGGGTAAAAATAAAGTGTACGCCCATAATACAAAGCCAACGATTAATCCTGCCAAAGCTCCAGTGCGTGTTGCACCACGCCAAAAAATGCCACCCATCAAACTAGGCATAAATTGTGCCGCACCAACAAAGGCTATTAAACCAATCGCCGCCAGGGCATCCGAACCGCCACTGAGTTGAAAGTATAAAAAGCCTAACCCTAATACAGCAGCAATACTAATACGACGTGAGGTAAGTAATAAATTCCGGACATCACCGCTTACAGCTTGCCGTTGCTCATAAAATCGCAAGGTGATTGGCATTACTATATGATTCGAAACCATAGTCGATACGGCTATGGCAGCGACAATTACCATTGATGTTGCCGATGAAAAGCCACCGATAAAGGCCAGTAAAGCAAGATCTTGGCGATCAAAAGAAAGGGGTAAAGTCAACACATACAAATCTGGATTTGAACCAGCAGGAAGAAATTTGAGTCCAGCGATTGCTATCGGCATGACAAATATACACATCCCGAATAAATAAAGCGGGAACAACCATGAGGCTGTGGCTAGGTGATTTTCATCCACATTTTCGACCACAGTCACTTGAAACTGACGTGGTAAACAAATAATCGCCGTTGCACTCAAGAAAGTAAGTGTTACCCAACGTGCATCAAATATATCTGCTTTGCCATAGACCGTTTCAAAATCAACATCCTTGAAGATTGATCCCATGCCATCCGCAATACCAAATACAACAAAGATTCCCACAGCAAGTAGGGCAATAAGCTTGACGACAGCTTCCACCGCAATTGCAGCTACAACGCCGTGATGCCGCTCATTCGCGTCTAGATTTCGTGTGCCAAATAAAATGGTGAACAACGCCATGCCTGCAGCAATAGCAAATGCAGTTGCCGTAACATTCACTTCACCCACAATAACCTGATAACTCCGCGTAACTGATTGCAATTGCAGAGCAATGTAAGGAGTGGTTGCTACTAAAGCAATAATTGTAACCAGTATTCCCAAACTGGCACTTTTTCCATAACGCGATGAAATTAAATCTGCAATTGAGGTGATTTTATGTGCACGTCCGATTCGTACCAATTTTCTCAGTAGCCACCACCAACCAACGAAAACCAGAGTAGGGCCAAGATAAATTGTTATGAATTCTAAGCCGTTGCGTGCAGCGGAGCCTACTGCACCATAGAAAGTCCAGGAAGTGCAGTAAACGGAGATAGAAAGCGTAAATACTACTGGTGAATACAACCATCTGGCTCGTCCCTGACGAGATAATCTGTCAACATAAAACGCTATAGCAAACAATAGCGCCACATAGCCTAAACACAATACCAGCAGTAAATCACCCGAAAGCATATTATTGTTCTATTTCGTCTTTAGCGTTGTTTGATCCTGCATCAAACTGAGGGTTACCAAGCTTTCTAGCTAGATATACCGCTCCTGCTATAAGTAATCCCCAAACTACAAATAAGTACACGATGGTAAAAGGAATACCAGCAATAAGTCTGTCAATTTGAAAAATTTTGGCTAAAGGTGACAGTAATAATACCAAGCCAAGTAGCGGCAGAATAAAAGCTCTGTCGAGTATTTTTCTATTGGAAACTGGATCAGTTTTTGTTTGTTTCAATTCTTGACTCATGATTAATTAATGCGAGCTAATGATTTAACAGCTTCTACAACTTCTGAATTGGAAAACGGTTTTGTGATGAATAAATCGGCACCAAAATCTAGCGCGTTCTTTCGGTCTTCACGCTGGCCTTTAGCCGTTAACATCAATACCGGTAACCCACTGAGTTGAGAATCACTGCGAATTTTGTTTAGTATCTCAAAACCGTCTATCTCAGGTAACATGACATCAAGTACCAGCACATCAGGCGGATCGGATAAAATTTTTGCCAGTGCTTTAGCCCCGTTCATCTCGGTTTCAACCTCAAATCCTGCATGCTCAAATAAAAATTTAAGCGAAACAATAATATTAGATTCGTCTTCAACAATTAAGATGCGTTTTTTCATAGTGTACGAAAGCTTATAAACCCTTACCCTTAAGTTGAACAGGCAACCAAGTTATTAACATAATACCATTATCCAGTTAGAGGATCGGCCACCCGATGTTGACAGGTTTGTCTGGGGCAACCACGACAAGATAATCCAACTTTTTCCGGGACTATCGAATCATCTACTGCATAAACAGTCTGTGTTGCTTGGTCATCATATATTACTAACATGTCGGTTACAAAATGCTGAGGATGACCAAATCCTGTTGAACCCTGTTGCCGTGAACGAGCAACGAATATAAATTTATCACCTGATGGGAAAATAACTCGTTGTCTTACCATTGTTCCAGGCGTCTGTTGGGCACGATAAAGTATCCATAAAGGGCAGGCAGAAGCGTATCGAGGACTATTTAATCCTGGGATTGAGCGCATGGATATAATGGTTCCAGAAGCATTGGCTAAATAATAACCAAACACCGGAATATTATTGGTGCTGGGTAATGTGGTTAATCTTTCAAAGATTAGTTCAATCGGCACAGAAAATGAAGCAGCAAGTACTTCCAGGTCAAATTTCGCAGCAATGACTTTTTGCAGAAAAATTTCATCAGGTAGGCACAGCGCTCGCGCCGTGTAATCGAGTAATTCTTTTATCGCCTTAGCCTTAGCAAGCTCCGTTTCTATCTGTGGTTGCTGGCTTACAAAGCGTCCAATCAAATCCAGGAATTCAAGTTTGGCTATTTGTTTAGTCTTATCAAAGTTAACCGAATCTGTGGTACTCAAGTTGTTAAGTCTATTGGTGATCGCATTTTCAATAAATTCAAATCTGTTTTGATTTGAGGTAAATAACAACTCAACTTCATCGGTAGGGGTCAATATTTTTTCTGTTTGTTCGTTTCTATCAAAATAGGCGGCTAAAGCTTCTCCATTTTGAGTTAGTTTTTGCGATTCTTTATTAATGACCTGTTCAAACTGTAGACGTTGTTCTGGTTCAATATCTTTAAATTCAATTAGAATTTCAATGGCAGAACGTATTGATGCTGTTGAGGAAAGCATGTTGTAGATCGATTCATTTAAAAACAGATCATGAGTCAAACGATCTGCAAGTGAACGCGAAATATCTATAGCTTCTTGTTCTGACTTTGCCAGAGCCGCTATTGCTTGTGCCCAACCAGGATATCGGCCGATTAGTTCTCCAGCATTTTTAGTATCCAGCTTAATGGCAGCAACAGAAGGAATATTGGCAAGACCCTCTAGTTCAGATAATAACCTCCTTTCTTTTGCTCCATCCAATTCGTCTAGATCAAAGTTAAGTTGCTCTGCTGCTTTTACCAACAAACCACCGGCAATATTGCGTTTATTATGTTCAATAAGATTTAGATAAGAAGCCGATATGCCCAAACGGCCCGCTAATTCTGCCTGAGTGATATTCAAGCTACGACGACGTTCCCGGATACGTGAACCTAAAATAGATTTCATATTGATGTCCTAAAGTTCGGGAAATGAACATGTTTTTGTAAATAATTTACAGTTTATCATTATTTAAAATTAAATAATTTACAATATTTTGTATTAATTTCATGTATTTATTGAAATGTTGACTATTTTTCTGCAGTATCGGTAGCGACTAGTTAGTGCGCATGCGCATTTGAGTAGTACATCTTTTATTCACACATAAATAATCGGAGTCATACGATGGGTAAAAATACGAATCGGCGTGAGTTTCTAAAAACCACAGCCGCGGCGGGTGCTGTTATTACCGCACCAATAATATTCACACGGAATTCTTATGCTTACACTAATGAGCCTACCGGCGATACAGTCACCTTAGGATTCAACGTTCCACAAACAGGTCCCTATGCGGATGAAGGGGCAGACGAACTTCGTGCCTATGAGCTTGCTGTAAAACACATTAATGGTGAAGGTGATGGTGGCATGCTGAACACCTTTTCTTCTAAGGCATTAGAAGGTAACGGCATTAACGGAAAGAAAGTTGTTTTCGTAACGGGTGATACACAAACCAAATCAGATGCGGCTCGTGCTTCAGCAAAGCGCATGATTGAAAAAGATGGCGCTGTAATGATCACCGGCGGATCATCTTCCGGTGTAGCTATCGCAGTTCAAGGTTTATGCCAAGAAGCAGGTGTTATATTCATGGCGGGGTTGACTCATTCGAATGATACGACCGGAAAAGATCGTCGAGCGAACGGTTTCCGTCATTTCTTTAATACAGAAATGTCCGGTGCAGCATTGGCACCTGTATTGCAGAACGCATTCGGTAATGATCGTGTTGCCTACCATTTGACGGCTGACTACACCTGGGGTTGGTCACAAGAGGGTTCAATTAAAAAATATACGGAAGATCTTGGTTGGCAAACTAACGCTGCTGTACGTACACCACTTGGAGCTGGTGATTTTTCTCAATATATTACACCTGTACTGAACTCTGGTGCTGATGTTTTAGTTTTGAATCACTATGGTAAAGATATGGTTAACTCTTTAACCCAAGCCGTTCAATTTGGATTACGTGACAAACAAGCCAATGGTAAAGACTTCGGTATTGTGGTGCCACTGTACTCAAGATTAATGGCTCAGGGAGCCGGTGAAAATGTAAAAGGTATTTTCGGCTCTACAAACTGGCACTGGTCGCTAGATAATGAAGGTTCTAAAGCATTCGTGAAGTCTTTTGGCCAGGAATATGGTTTTCCACCCAGTCAGGCTGCACATACGTGCTATTGTCAAACACTTCTTTATGCTGATGCTTGTCAACGTGCAGGTTCTTTTATGCCGAGTGAAGTCGGTGCAGCACTTGAAGGCTTTGAGTTCGATGGATTAGGTAATGGCCCAACTGAATACCGAGCTGGAGATCACCAATGCTTTAAAGATGTATTAGTGGTAAAAGGCAAGGAAAATCCTGATTCCAAGTTTGATGTACTTGAAGTAGTCGAAGTAACACCTCGTGCTCAAGTAGAGTATCCAGTTGATATGCTGGGCGGTGAGCTTGGTCCTTATAATAACGGGGCTTAAGTATCTAACTCTAGAAAGATTGATTGATCGGTCTATAATCGGATCGATCAATCTTTAACAAGTCGGGAATGGAGTAAGTCTTGGACGCCATTGTATTGCAAATCTTAAACGGCCTAGATAAGGGTGGGGCTTACGCTCTTATCGCGCTTGGTCTGACCTTGGTATTCGGAACGCTTGGTGTAGTTAATTTTGCCCACGGGGCTTTATTTATGTTGGGCGCCTTCTGCGTAGTGACACTCCGATCAATACTCACTTTAGAAAAAGTTGAGCTTGATCACGAAAATTTAACTGCCTGGGGTACGCCCACAGAAATACGTACGCCTTACCTAGAAACATGGCTTGGTGATTTTGGTGCGACTTTAATCGATTTTGCGGTGCCTGTTTCAATTCTGGTCGCGATTCCCATCATGCTATTAATTGGCGTAATAATGGAACGAGGTCTAATCAAGCATTTCTATAAGCGACCACACGCTGAGCAAATATTAGTTACTTTTGGATTGGCGATTGTTCTTCAGGAAATCGTTAAAGCTCAATTTGGTGCAAATCCTATTCCTCAGCCTGCACCTGATATATTTGCTGGTTCAGCTGACGTTGGAGCAATGTTCGGTTTTGATCCGGGAGCTGTTGTGTATCCCTGGTGGCGCATAGTCTATCTGATATTTTCTCTACTAGTTATTGGTGGCGTTTTCGCTTTTCTACAATTTACTACCTTCGGTATGGTTGTGCGGGCGGGCATGGCTGATCGTGAAACTGTAGGTCTGCTTGGAATAAACATTGACCGACGTTTTACCATTGTTTTTGGTTTAGCTGCTGTTGTAGCTGGCCTGGCAGGCGTCATGTACACACCCATACTTTCTCCTGACTATCACATGGGCATGGATTTTCTGGTTTTAAGTTTCGTCGTTGTAGTAGTGGGTGGCATGGGTAGCCTGGGTGGCGCGGTAGCAGCCGGATTCTTACTTGGAATTTTACAATCATTTGCGTCTATGAACGAAGTGAAATCAATTATTCCGGGTATTGATCAAATTATTATTTATCTGGTAGCCGTGATAATACTGCTTGTTAGGCCACGTGGCTTGATGGGTAGAAAAGGCGTCATGGAGGACTAGCTTAATGAATAATGGTTCATCTACAAATTCAGATCGCCTTTTATTAATTGGATTCATTATTGCGGTTGCTTTGGGTCCAATAATCATGAAGCCGATTGGTGGTGGCTATCCTGATTTACTGCAAAAATTTGCTATTTTTGGCATTTTCGCTATTGGATTTAATATTTTATTCGGATTGACAGGTTATTTGTCCTTCGGTCATGCCGCCTTTTTAGGCGTTGGTTCCTATACAGCAGTGTGGACATTTAAACTACTGACCATGAATGTTTTACCTGCATTAATTCTATCGACTATAGTTGGTGGGTTGTTTGCTCTGGCGATAGGATTCATCGCACTCAGGCGATCAGGTATTTACTTTTCCATTTTAACGTTAGCTTTTGCGCAGATGTCCTATAACTTAGCGTATTCTGTGTTAACTCCCATCACTAACGGAGAAACAGGGCTACAGCTAACGATGCAAGATCCCCGAGTAATAGACACAATGTTATCCATTGATAGAGGTGCTGGATTGCCTACAACCTCCTTATTCGGAATTCCCATGTCCGGTTGGTCCGGTTACTATTTTTGCGGCGTGGTTCTAATAGTGATGTTTTATATTTCCATGCGGATTTTTCGCTCGCCATTTGGAATGATGTTGCGTGCAGTAAAAACTAATCAAAACCGTTTAAATTACACTGGAATTAATACTCGGCCTTATACATTAACAGCATTTGTGATTTCTGGAATGTATGCTGGACTGGCAGGTGGATTAATGGCAATTACTGATCCCTTGGCGGGGGCAGAACGAATGCAATGGACTGCAAGTGGTGAAGTTGTATTAATGACCATATTAGGGGGAACGGGAACTTTGCTTGGTCCGGTAATAGGTGCGGGAGTAATTAAATACTTTGAAAATATTTTTTCCGCGTTTAATGAGGGCATTTTAATGAATGCTTTTTCATTCTTGCCCGAGACTCTTCAGCATGCCGCAGTGACAGTAAGCGGATTATTTGTGGGTGAGGGCTGGCATCTCACTTTAGGTGCTTTATTCATGTTGATCGTTATTTTCCTGCCTGGTGGTTTAATGGAAGGCATCAGCAGATTTATACAATTTTGTAAGCGCAAATTTAATGGAGATAAACAACCTGAACAGAAACAAGTTCACGAATCCTGAGAAACCACATGTCACTGCTTAAAGTAAGAAATATCAATAAACATTTTGCCGGCCTGAAAGCGCTGGATAACGTTAATCTTGATGTTGAACCAAGTACAGTACATGCCATTATCGGGCCAAATGGTGCGGGGAAATCAACCTTATTAAATTGTTTTATTGGACGTCTTGATCCAGACACAGGTACCGTCGATTTTGATGGCACATCGCTGTTAGGTATGCAACCCCATGAGATTAATCAGGCTGGAGTAAGTAGAGTGTTTCAAACACCGGAAATATTTGGCGAACTAACTCTGCTAGAAAACGTAATGATTCCCGCTTTCGCCAGTCGTGATGGAGCTTTTGAAATTAATGCCTGGTCGACTGTGCGCAACGAAGTAGAGATACAAGATCTTGCGATGGAAAAACTGGAAGATGTAGGTTTGGCCGACAATGCTGATGATATTGCCAGTCAGCTATCCAGAGGTGATAAAAGGCGTTTAGAACTGGCGATGTGTCTGACACAAAACCCTAAACTTCTGTTGCTTGATGAACCAACAGCAGGAATGGCCAGAGCTGATACAAATAATACTATCGATTTGCTTAAGCAGATCTCAGCAAAAGGTTTAACAATGGTTGTAATCGAACATGACATGCACGTAGTATTTTCCTTGGCTGAAAAAATCTCTGTACTTGCCCAAGGTGCTATTATTGCTGAAGGACTGCCCGAAGAAATAAAAGGTAACCCAAAAGTACAAGATGCTTATCTTGGAGGAGCTCATCTGTGACACAAACTGAACAGTTAAGCACATCAGAAATTCAAGAAGCTGCAATGCAAGAAGGTAACTATGCAGGTAAGCATGCTCCCACTGTGGAAGCACAACAATCTAAAGGCGGACAACCTGCTTATTTTTCGGTCTGGGATATTCATGCCTATTATGGTGAAAGCTACATCGTTCAAGGTGTGAGTTTTGATGTGCGCGAAGGTGAGATTGTTGCGCTGTTAGGTCGTAACGGTGCTGGCAAAACATCCACCTTGCGAACTTTGGCAAGGGTTGATGAACCTGAATTAAAACATGGTGAAATTTGGCTCGATCACCAGCCTTTGCATGAAATGAGTTCTTATGAAGCAGCCAGAAACGGTATTGGGATGGTTCCTGAGGACCGTCGCATTATTCAAGGTTTGACGGTCGAAGAAAATCTTCAACTTGCTCAAATTGCACCGCCTCATGGTTGGAGTATTGAACGGGTTTATGAATTATTTCCTCGACTCGCTGAACGACGCAAACAAGATGGTGTAACACTATCTGGTGGAGAACAGCAAATGCTAGCCGTTGCTAGAGCTTTAGTTAGAGACGTAAAACTCCTTCTGCTTGATGAACCTTATGAAGGCCTAGCTCCTGTCATCGTGCAAGAAATAGAGAAAACGCTGGAGCAAATTAAACAGCATGGAATGACTACGATCATTGTTGAACAAAATGCCATCGCTGCTTTGCAACTTGCCGATAGAGCACTAATCCTTGATATGGGCAATATCGTTTTCGATGGCTCAGCTCAGGAGGTGCTTGATAATGAAGATTTGCGGCACGAGTACCTGGCTATTTAATCAATCTTCTCCCTATTGGGTTTTGAACATCGCTATTTAGTTTCTGCTATTATTCGCGCTTCGTTTTTGATCAAATAAAGAAGCTTGCAAACGACCGCCATCACAGCAGTTGTTCTAACTTACAACGAAGAAAAAAATTTACCTGCGTGCCTTGAGAGCCTCGCAGGATTTTGTCCTGTTTTTGTGCTCGATTCCGGTAGTACTGACAGCACTTTAACTATCGCTGAGCAATTTCAAACTTCTGTTTTCCATCGTGATTTCACCAATCATTCTGAGCACTGGGCCTGGGCCTTGGATAACTTACCCTTTGAGTCAGAATGGATGATTGCCCTGGATGCAGATTATGTCGTTAGCGAAGAATTGAAGCAAAAAATTAAAACCGAAATTCAATCTGTTCCGAAAGATATAAATGGTATTTACGTTAAGTATCGTTATCACTTTGGGGGAAATGCAATTCGGTTTGGTGGGACCAGGCATGATCGGTTACAGATTATTCGTTTGGGGCATGCCAAACTAGATAATAGCGACTTAGTTGATAATCGCTTTGTTGTTGATGGACAAACAACACGCTGGGATAAATATATTTATGAAAAAAATTACTACGATCAGGATATATCGATTTGGATGGCTAAGCAGGACAAATATGCGATTCGCTTAGCAGTTGAAGAGGAATTACGAAAGCAAGGCCATATTACTTGGCAGGGCAATCCTTCACTATTTGGAACTCCCGATCAGCGTGTAACTTGGTTACGACAAAAATGGATGAGTCTGCCATTATTTATTCGTCCCGTATTTTATTTTCTATTTCGTTATATTTTTGCACTAGGATTTCTGGATGGGAAAGGTGGGTTTCTTTATCATTTCCTCCAGGGTTTTGTTTTAAGAGTCATGATCGATTGGAAGATTGGTCAGCTACGCAGAGCAAAACTGACCGGTGGAAAATTACTTCAGTTTAAACAAAAAATGCTGGAAACAGGAGAAGCCTCGGTTGAGGAAGTTCTTCTATCCTTAGAAGAAACTACAGGGCAATCTTAGTGTTAAATTATAAATGTATACGACCCCATCTAGCCTCCTCTCAGAGGGGAGGAATTTATTTTCTCCCTTATAGGGGGAGTTAGAGGGGGTATCCAATAAACAATAAATCCTTAAATAGAAATTTGATGAAACAAGTTAGAACACGTTTTGCACCATCGCCAACAGGTTATTTACACATTGGCGGTGTCCGTACTGCTTTATTTTGCTGGCTATATGCTCGTAAGCATAAAGGTCAGTATATTTTACGGATTGAGGATACCGATAGAGAACGTTCAACACAGGCTGCTACGGACGCTATTATTGATGGTTTGAATTGGCTCGGTTTGGATGCTGATGAAGGACCATTTTTTCAGTCGCAACGATTTGATCGTTATCGTCAAGTCGCTCAACAATTGTTAGAAGCAGGCCATGCTTACCATTGTTATTGCACTAAAGAAGAACTGGAAGCCGTGCGGGAGCAACAGCAAAAGAATGGTGAGAAACCGCGCTATAACCGTTGCTGCCGTGAGTTGACTGAGCCTAAGCATCCAAACGTAAAACCGGTATTACGCTTTAAAACAGCGATTGACGGTGAAGTCATCATCAAAGATCTAGTGCACGGTGATATCAAGGTCAATAACCAGGAGCTGGATGATTTTATTATTTTACGTAGTGATAACACACCTACTTACAACTTTACTGTGGTTGTTGATGATGCCGACATGCAAATCAGTCATGTGATCCGCGGAGATGACCACATAAACAATACCCCTAAACAGATTCATATCTTTAATGCATTGGGAGTAGATCTTCCTAAATTTGCTCACTTACCCATGATTAATGGGCAGGATGGTCGCAAGCTTTCAAAGCGTCACGGTGCAGTCAGTGTTCTTGAATATGAACAGGAAGGTTATTTGCCTGAGGCTTTGTTGAACTATTTAGCTAGATTAGGCTGGTCACATGGTGATCAAGAATTATTTACCATTGAGGAGATGATTGAATATTTCGACATTAAAGATGTGAATAAAGCAGCAGCTTCGTTTGATGTGGACAAATTATTGTGGACTAATCAACATCATATTAAACAGGCAAACTCCGAGCGCCTAGCTAACTTGGTTCAACAACGGCTATTAGATGATGGTATTAAAATTGATTCCAGTATCAATTTGGAGAACGTGGTTGATGTCTATCGTGAAAAAGCTAAAACCCTAAAAGAGCTTGCAGATTCGATTAACTATTTATTTGCTGAAAACGTTACTTATGATCAACAAAGTGCTGATAAATTTCTTACTCGAGAAAGTTTGACTGTGTTAGATTCGGCACGAAATCAGTTGCTTGAATTGACTCAATGGCAAGTTGAACCCATCGGTCAAATAGTCAAAACATTGGTTGAAGAATCTGGACTCAAATTTCCACAGGTCGCTCAACCATTGAGGGTGGCATTGACTGGCAGTACCCATTCACCATCAATAGATCAAACTTTATGGTTAATAGGTAAAGATAAGAGCCTCTCAAGACTCAAGGATGCTATTGATCATATAAATAAATAACACAAAGGAAGACCATGAAATCACATGCACAAGTTGTTGTTATCGGCGGCGGCGTTGTTGGCTGCAGTGTTCTTTATCATCTAACCAAATTCGGCTGGACGGATGTTTTGTTGTTAGAACGTTCTGAATTAACCTCTGGCTCAACCTGGCATGCAGCAGGGGGATTTCATACTTTAAATGCCGACACCAATATGGCTGCCTTACAAGGCTATACCATTAATTTGTATAAGGAATTGGAAGAGATCTCGGGACAAAGTTGTGGTCTACATCATGTTGGCGGTTTGACTTTGGCCACTACACCGGAGCGTATGGACTTTCTTAAAGCCGAACGGGCCAAACATCGTTACATGGGTCTTGAAACCGAAATTGTTGGACCTGATGAGATTCCGAATATTTCACCAATCACGAATACAGAAGGTGTAATTGGTGCTTTATACGACCCCCTTGATGGCCACCTGGATCCATATGGAACAACTCATGCTTATGCAAAGGCGGCTAAAACTAATGGGGCAACAATTCAACTGCGCACAAAAGTTGAGGCACTGAATCCCCATTCTGACGGTAGTTGGGAAGTGATAACAGATCAAGGCAATATTATCGCCGAATATGTAGTCAATGCAGCCGGACTTTGGGCAAGAGAAGTGGGCGAGATGGCCGGTGTTTATTTACCTCTACATCCAATGGAGCATCAGTATTTAGTCACTGATGAAATAGATATTATTGTCAATCGTGAGCGTGAATTGCCTCATGTAATGGACCCGACAGGAGAAAGTTATTTACGTCAGGAAGGCAATGGTTTGGTGATTGGATTCTACGAACAGGCTTGTATACCCTGGGCAGTTGAAGGGACAGATTGGAATTTCGGTCATGAATTATTAGAAGACGATCTAGATCGGATTGGAGATTCCTTGGCGATAGCTTATCATCGCTTTCCGGTTTTTGAAACAGCTGGTTTAAAACGAATAATAAATGGACCGTTTACATTTGCACCGGACGGCAATCCACTAGTCGGCCCTGTTCCTGGTTTAACTAATTTTTGGTCGGCCTGTGCAGTAATGGCTGGTTTTAGCCAGGGGGGTGGGGTTGGTCTGACGTTAGCTGAATGGATGGTAGAAGGACAACCATCGCGTGATGTGTTCGCCATGGATGTTGCACGCTTTGGTGATTATTGCACTAAAGATTACACCCGAGTCAAAGTCACTGAAAACTATCAGCGCAGATTTGCCGTTTCCTATCCTAACGAAGAGCTACCAGTTGGGCGACCTTTGCACACTACGCCTGCTTATGAGATTTGGAAACAGCAAAATGCCGTGTTTGGTCAGGGATATGGTTTAGAACATGTCAATTACTTCGCACCCAAAGGTGAGGAACCTTTTGAAATACCAAGTTTTAGACGCTCTAATGCGTTTGCAACCATAGGTGAAGAATGCCGAGCTGTCCGCGAAGCAATTGGCCTAAATGAAATTCACAATTTCAGTAAATTCAGAATAACTGGTGAAAACGCCCAAGTCTGGCTGGACAAAATCATGGCTGGACGTATTCCAAAACCAGGGCGAATTGCCTTGACTCCAATGCTCAATGATAAAGGTTATTTAATCGGCGACTTCACCATCATGAATCTGAGTGAAGGTGTTTTTCAACTCACTGCTTCCTATTCGGCCCAAGCTTTTCACCAGCGCTGGTTTGAACAACATATGGAAAAGGGCGTTGAGATTGAGAATATTTCATTGGATAAAATCGGGTTTCAAATAGCAGGCCCTAAAGCTAGAGAATTATTATCTCGAGTAACCGATCACGATGTCTCCCATGAGAATTTTAAATTTCTATCGGTAAGACAAATCAAAGTAAACGACCTTGACGCATTAGTTGCTCGAGTCAGTTACACGGGTGATCTGGGTTATGAAATTTATGTTGATGCAATGGCGCAAAAGAGATTGCACGAGATTTTAAGTTTGGCAGGAAAAGATTTAGGACTACGACCATTCGGTATGCGTGCGATGATGAGTCTCAGGCTGGAAAAATCATTTGGTTCCTGGATGAACGAATTTAAACCTGATTATACTGCTGCAGAAACTGGTTTAGACCGATTTATCGATTTCGATAAAGCTGTCGACTTTATAGGTAAACAAGCTGCTCTGACTGAACGTGAAAATCCACCAGCAAGGCAGTTGTGCACAATGATTGTCGAGGCTGAAGATGCTGATGTCTGGGGTTATGAACCGGTTTGGAAAGATAATAAAGTGATCGGCTTCGTAACTTCCGGTGGTTATGCACATTATTCGGAAAAAAGCGTAGCCTTCGCACTCATCCCGAGAGAATTAATACAGGACAATGCTGAATTTGAAATAGAAATATTAGGTGAAATGCGAGAGGCTAGAGTCTTCTCTAAAACGCTGTTTGATCCAACGGCTGAACGGATGCGCAGTTAGTTTGAAGTCAACTTCAAAATGCTCAAAATAAAAAATTTCATATTTATTGCATTTACAAGACAAAGTGTATTTTGCTGGTGAAACATTTGGTAAATATGGTCAATCATCTACAGTGCATGGGGCAATTATTTCGGGGTACACGGCCGTGAACGAACAGCTAGGGAAACATTCTGACTAAAATTTAGAGCCCAGATAAAATACGTAATAACATTCAAAAATCAAAGTCCCAAAACACTTTCGTGTCATAATAAAAAAATTCTATCAATAGGATAACACCTGATTGAATTTTGTATGCGTGTCCTTAAGAGCAAAGAAGAAAATAAACTGTAGGAGCTTTTCCAATGACTCACAATAAATTAATTTTTCGAATGAAAGAACAATTAATCCAAGTCATTTTTAACAGATTTATCGTGTTTTTTATCACGATTTTAATTTCAGCTACGTACCCAGTTAATGCAAACTCACAAACTGAATTTACAACAGCAGATTTTGTTGGAACGTGGTATTCAAGCAGAGCAGATACGACCATTGTGATAAATGCCGATGGAACCTGGGATTTGCCTAACATAGGATCTTCTGGTTGGTGGCTACTCAAAACAGATCAGATTCTTTGGATGTATGATAGCCCTAACGAAGAAGAGGCGGAAGATATTAATGATATTCTGTATCTTGATGACAATAAGTTTACTCTCAAAGAACTTGACGATTCTATTACTGAGTTTGAGAGAATCCAAAATTAGCTAGATATTTCATACTAATTCTAGTATTTAAAACTGGTAGTGTAGCTAAACAGGAAAATTTTTCTGATTTACTGGCCCATATACCAAGGTATGAATTAAGTCAGTGTTCGGCGAATTTCTTGCAGGTAGATTTCCCTTAGGTTCAAAGTTAATTGGCCTGGTTTACCATTAGAGATAATTTGATCATCGATTTGAGTAACTGGAATAACATAACTTGATGCGCCTGTGATAAATGCTTCATCTGCCTCATAAGCTTGTTCAAGGGTAAACTTAGACTCCAATATGCTCAATTCATTCTGTTCCGAAAGTGCAACAATAGCTTTTCTGGTTACACCAGGCAATATTTCATTCGATAATGGGCGAGTCATAATTGTTTGATTTTTAATCATAAAAAAGCTGGTGCTACCGCACTCTGTAATAAAACCCTGCTGATCGACCAATAAAGCTTCGTATGCACCGGACTCATGTGCTTTCTGTTTAGACATGACCTGACCTAGCAAATTAACTGACTTGATATCTCGTCTGGCCCAGCGTAGATCCTTTGTACTGAATAAACTGACACCTGTTTCTGTGTATTGATATTCATTGCGGGGTTTGGGTTGTGTAAATATGAAAACAGTAGGTTTTAATCCTTGTTCCCAGACAAAGTCACGCTCGGCTTCACCTCGAGTAATTTGCATATAAACAAGGCCTTCTTGAATTTGATTGAGTGAAACCAATTTTCGATAGGCTTCCAGTATTTCGTTTTCGGCTAATGGCGTTTCCATGGACAATGATGCCAACGAATTCTTAAGCCTGGCCATGTGATTAGGGAAATCGATTAGTTTGCCGTCTAAAACGCCAGCCACTTCATAAACAGCATCACCGAATAATATGCCTCGATCAAAAATCGAAACTTTGGCCTGATCAGGAGCCAAGTATTCACCATTTAAGTAAACTGTTCGTGTCATTTTCTTAATGCGTTAAAAATTGACCGGAGCGATTTCCGGTTGTTGTATTTTGCTGCCAAACTGGTTTGCCATTAACGAATACACTGTGAATGCCTTTGCTTGGCTGTTCCGGGTATTCAAAATCAGCCACATCTTCAATCGTATCGGGATCGAAGATTACCATGTCAGCGTAATACCCCGGCTTTAATAAACCACGGTCTTTAAGTCCAAAAGTTTGGGCGCTTAAACCGGTCATTTTGTGCACAGCTTGCTCTAGTGTTAGCAGCTTTTGCTCTCTTACATAACGTTTTAGGACCCTGGGAAACGTAGCCCACAGCCTTGGGTGTGGTTTTTCGTGGCCCGGTAGCCCGTCTGAACCTATCATAGTGCTTGGATAGTGCATAATCCGTTTTAAGTCCTGTTCATCCATTTGAAAATAAATTGCACCGGCCGGGTAAAGCCTTTCAGCAGCTTCCTTAAAACTACAATTCCAATCTTTAGCAACTTCATGCAAGAGTCGACCATTGTGTTCCGGATAAGGCTTAGACCAACTGACTATAACTTTTTCAGCACCATCAATGAAACGAGGTAAAAGGGCGGTTGGGCTGGCTATATATGGGTAAACATCTAATGCAACCCGTTGCCCATTTTTCTGAGCGAGTTCAATTCTGGCTAATGTCTCAACGCTACGTCCATAATTTTTCGGGCCGGCACATTTATGATGAGAAATGACTATCGATGTTTTCGATTTCTTGCCAATTTCAAGCACTTCTTCCACTGCCTCTAATACCAAATCAGTCTCATCACGAATGTGAGATGTAAAGACCGCAGAGTTGAATTCGTTTAGTATTTTAGCCAATTCAATTATTTCCTCGGTCGAGGATTGTAGAGCGGGCGGATAATCCAATCCGGTGCTTAGGCCAATGCAGCCCTGTTGCATGGCTAAGCGGAGGTCTGTTTTCATTTGACTGATTTCAGATTCTGTGGCCAAGCGGTCAAATCCAGAACTCAGAGCTTTTACTCGTAATGAGCTGTGTCCAGCTAATAGCGCAACGTTTGTTGCTGCAGGGGAGTTTTCTAATTCTTTACGATAATCTGAAACACTGGGAAAAATAAAATCTTTTTGTTCTCCCAACAGTGGGAAGGGCGCGGGGAACTCACCTTGATCTTCAAAAGGCGCCAAGCTAATGCCGCAATTGCCGGCTATTACAGTCGTCACACCCTGAGAGGTTTTAAATTGCATATCCGGTGTTTTTAATAAAGCAGAGTCATCATGGGTATGAACATCAATAAACCCCGGAGCGACACTAAGACCATTAGCGTTTATCTGTTCATCAGCACTATAGTGATCCAGTTGTCCGATCCCGATTATCCGATCAGATTCAACTGCAATATCACCCTGATAAATACCTGTGCCATTACCGTCAATGATATTTGCATCAGTGATTTTTAAATGACAGCGAGGCATCAAACTAACTCACAGGCTAGGCGCGCCACCTTCAGCTTTGCGCTCTTCGACAAATTCGTGCAATTGTTCAGCACGATCCTGCTCTAATACGGGTTCTTGGTATTCTGCCAGCATTTGCTTCCAAATTTTATTAGCTCGCTGGGTAGCAGTCACCTCACCATTTTCCTGCCAAGTTTCAAAGTTACTCCAGTCAGATACCAAGGGACTATAAAAAGCATTTTCGTAACGCTCAATTGTATGCGCTGACTGAAAAAAATGATTACCCGGTCCAACTTCATCAATGGCTTTGACTGCCAGTTCATCTTCAGCAAACGATAAAGGCTGTAAATACTCAGACATCATTTGCAGCATCTCGGCATCTAGGATCACTTTTTCATAATTGGCACAAAGTCCACCTTCTAACCAACCTAAACCATGCATAATTAAATTCACATGACCGTTAATACATGACCAAATTGACATTTGTGATTCGTAAACGGCTTGCGCATCCGGTGCATTTGAAGCATTTGCATTAGATGCACGCAATGGTATTTGATATTTACGTGCTAATTGGCCACTAATAATAGTTGCTTTGGTGTATTCAGGTGTGCCAAAAGCAGGCGAGCCTGATTTCATATCGACGTTTGAGGTAAAACTACCATACATTACCGGACAACCTGGATTAACAGCTTGAGCGAAAGCGATACCAGCTAAGGCTTCAGCATTTTGTTGCACTAAGGCGCCAACAACCGTCACTGGTGCCATAGCGCCGGATAGCGTAAAGGGCGTGAATACAACTGGCTGGCCACGACGCACCATTTCCAAAACACCTAGCAACATCGGAATATCATATTGCAAAGGAGAGTTAGCGTTGACTATAGTGATTAGAGATGGTTGTTCACGCAAGGTCTTTTCATCAATGCCTCGAACGATTTTGGCTATTTCAAGGCCGTCATTGATACGAATATCACCTAAAGCATAAGCATATAAAGGTTTATCGGTAAGCATGGCCAAAGCCGCTATGGCATCTAAATGACGAGTATTAGGAGGTAAATCTATCGGCTCGACCGGATAGCCTGCAATCAAATGAGTGGTATTTAAACTCTGTCCCAGCTTGAGCAAATTACAATAATCTTCAAAGTTGCCAGTGCGTCGGCCCTTATCTAAACAAGACACATTGGGAGTACTGGCCACCATGGAAAAATTAACCGCGTTCTCGCCCAAAAATAAACTGTGCTTAACATTACGCGCATGTAAAGTGAAGCTAGCAGGTGCTTTGCTGACTAATTCCATTAGCAAATCCGGATCAAATCTGACACGTTCATGATCAGATCCGACTCCGACCTCTGCACCGACCTGCTTAAGGATCTCGCGCGCCTCAGGCAGTAAAAAACGCATCCCCGTATTTTGCAGAAGATTTAATGAGGCTTGATGAATCGCTTCGATTTCATCCTCAGAAACTATATTTAGAGGTGGATATGGATTACGTAAATGCCGATAGGGGAGCTGCTTAATAGCGCTTGTTTCTCTTGGACTTCTGCGTGCTCGCCTTACCATTTATAGCCTTTAATAAACTCATTACTGGTGCGGCAATATTAGCTTTTTGTATTAAAAATATCGATAGGAATAAATGAGTTTTTGCCAGCTTTTTGCTACCTAAAAGAAAAGGGCTTTCGTTAGAAAGCCCCTTATAACTGTTTTGTGTATTGCTATCTTACGACGGTCACCGAACATTCCGCATGGCGGGCAACTCGAGCTGAGTTGGGACCAAGCAAGAAGTCTGCCAGCGAAGGTCGATGCGCCCCCATCACGATTTGATCAATATCCAAATCTTTGGCGGCTTCAACGATTTCACGATAAACCGTGCCATTTTCAACGATAACACCTGCTTGTAAATCCTCAGGAATATGCTCACTTGCGATTTCCTTGAGTTTCTCTGCCGCTTCGTCCTTCCACTCCTGCATGGGATATTCGGTTGACCCGTGCATTTCACCACGTATGGCATATCGTTGATCAATTCCAGTTGTAATACCTGAGATAACCGTCATCAGATAGATTCTGGCTCCCTCATTACCGGTTGCCATCGCTACAGTCTTGCCAATCACATCTTTCCATGATTCTTCATCAGCAAGATCGATGGCAGCTAAATAATTAGACATAATATTTCTCCTTAACTATTAAATTTACTCGCCATCTTCAGGCAGGGTGAATTTACGCGGGCTCGGCAAGAAACCTAAATAAACTATCCAAACCAAAAATGCGATCATCAGTATGTTCATAATTGAAACATCGATACTGAATGGTAAAGCTTTATCCGCCACCTCAACATTGGGTATTAAAGATGCATGAATTGGGACAGCAGGATCTATCACATCGCTGTCTCCAATTGCTTCACGTATTGAAGCAACTTCACTAGCACTAATCGGCACCACACCGGTTTCACCGGTACCAGTAGTTCCTGGGCCTACTTCACCCGCATCCTGGACTCCCTCAACGGGACCAGCAAGAACAACCTGAGTGCTGACACTCGAAACAGGTTGATATTGGGCATTGTAAGTTCGGGCAGGAATTGTAGCAGGGCGGATAAAACTGAAGTTAGCCGTGTGACCACCTTCAGCCCATTCATCCATGCTGACTAAACCAACTGCCGCATTAACTAAGGCACTGCTGACTTCACGGTCTCCTTGTGGTGCCATGACAAAAACACCGTCAGAATCACCGTTAACCAGGCCGGCAACTTGGTCAGCAATGCTGATATCAGAATTTACAACCTCGACACTCTCTGAAGATCCTAACGAGCTTAGAACCATGTTTAAAACATTAGCTGAGCCGGAACCGACAGGGCCTGTGGCAATTTTCTTCATATCAGCAATAGAATTGGCACCGCCACGCAGGCCAATCAAATGTGCTGATTTGTAGCCTAACACAGCAAATGCTTCAGCGTTGCCTTTTGCTACTGGACCGCTGTCGCCCAGGTTATAGAACGATTCTGTGCCAACCATGGCTACCCGGGCACTGCCATCTGATAGTGCTGCCAGCGGGGATTCAGTATTAGCGATTTCCAAGTTACTGCCTGAAAAACCTGCTCGTATCGCACGTAAAGCCTTCGCGGTAGTGCTGCTGCTTCCTACACTTGGGTCTGCTGCGACTTGTAACGTATCAGCACCACCACCACCAGCGTCCTCAGGAAGCATACCCTTGGATACAAGGAAATTTGTGGCTACGGAAGCAGGTGTTTGTGCGTCCAGATCAACCGCTTTGTTCATGGCTTGCATGTCTGCTGCAGAAATTGTACCTGTTAGTTTTTCCAATACGCTTGAAACACCAGGAATGCTTAAAGCATCTGAACGTACCAAAGGCATGGCATCATAGACAGGAAAGAAACCTTGATCATCATCGAGGACAACCAAGCCATATTCGGCAATTTGACCGTCAGTAGCGTAAAGTTCACCCACATCAGCCGAACCATCTAACATGGCGGATATAATTTGGTCTTTACCTTCAGAGCCGAGTGGAAAAGGCAGGTTACTGCTGCCAGTAATCCCATAACGACGGTTCATCTGCTGCAAGCCGTCAGCCGGACGTTGTAGAAAATCTTCGTCAACTGAAAAAGTGACAGGGTCACTCAGTCCAGCTAAATCACTGATCTTACTGACACCTAATTCTGCCGCACGTTCAGCGGTCATGGCCATGACATAGTCATTGGAAAATCCAAAACCACCCGCAAGCTCCAGCCCTTGATCCTTGAACAAGGTGTTGACAGTTTCAGTCGACTTGGCACTATCGCTGGTGGGCGCCTGACCAAGGAATATTAGGCTGGTGCCATTGTAGTCAGGATAGATATCAATATGGCCCTCTTTAGCTGCCTGAAGGATACGATTAGTTGGTCCATAGGGAATATTACGTTCAACATTGATGCCTTCATTTTCAGCCAGTTGAGCGATCATTTCAGCCAGAATTTCGCTCTCGGCAAAAGGCTTTGAACCGACTTTCAAAGTTGGTCCTTCGTCTGTACAACCAATTAAGACCAATGATAGTAAGGCAATAGTCAAATATTTTATGTGTTTACTTAACATTTTCATTTCTCCTTATGCTTCTTCAGGTGCAGTATGCCCAACCGGCATGACTTCGCGCACCTTGGTGCTGGATTCTTTAATCACATGATCATCACGCACAATTCTGAAAAATGCGACTAGCTGCATAAGGATGATAACAGTGAACGGAATTGCACCCGTAATCGCCATCGCTTTAGCCACATCCACACTGTCTGTAACGATTGTAGAGACAGTCAAAGCTGTAATGATCAAACCCCAGGTCAGTTTTAGCTTAGTAGTAGGGTTCAAGCTACCATTGCTAGTCATCATACTGATTACAAACGTGCCTGAATCCGCACTGGTTACCAGAAAGATAAAAATTAAGCACACTGCTAAAAAGTTTAGAATCGTAGTACCAGGGAAATATTCAAAAAATCCGAATAGTGCACCAGCCACATCGGCGAAAACCAGTGGTGCCACACCGCCGTCACCAAATAATTGAATATGAATGGCCGCACCGCCAAAACAGGCAAACCACAGCATGGAAGCAATAGTAGGTATGCCCACAACAAAAGTAACAAATTCTCTGATCGTTCGGCCACGACTTATCCGAGCCACGAAGATACCCACAAATGGACCCCAGGCTAACCACCAGATTAAATAGGTCAGGGTCCAGCCGTGAAACCAGTTCCAACCGCTAAAGTCGGTGTAACTGTAAGTTTTAAACGACATGGGTATTAAACCAAACAAATAATCCCCAATAGAGAAGACAAATACCTGTAGCAGATAGGCCGTTGGACCACCAAACAGGACAAACAACATAATTGCCACAGCAGTTAACATGTTAATGTTACTTAAAATTTTAATCCCTTTATCAACACCGGTACAGGCAGATAACAAGAAGCAGACAGTCATTACCACTATAATGATCATGCTCATGGTGACATTTTGATCTGTGCCGAAAACTGCACTCATACCAGAGCGCACCATTAATGTGCCCAGTGCCAACGATCCGGCCAGACCAAATATAACCGACAATACGGCCAAGACATCAGCAGTGCTGCCCAATACATTCAACGTGCCGCGGCTGAATATGTTTTTGAAACCTACTTTTATCGGTGTTGATACCAGAGAAGGCAGGTTCAGTCTAAACGTAAAATAAGCGATTACCAAAGCACAACAACCGTAAATCGACCAGGCATGAAATCCCCAATGCAAATTAGTGATTACAAATGCCTGACGGGCAGCCTCCGGTGTTTCACCAGGAGTATCCGGTGGCGTCATAAAGTGATACATTGGCTCAGCCACACCCCAGAATAACAAACCAGAACCCATGCCGGCAGCAAATAACATTGACACCCAGGATGCTGTACTAAATTCAGGTACTTCATCATCACCACCAAGTTTGATATTGCCGTATTTAGTAAAAGCCAGGAAAGCCATGATGGCTAAGAACAGAGTACACAACAGCATATAAAACCAATCCAGGGATGTTAGAACATAGTCTACCAGCCCGGATGCAGCACCGGTCATTGAGTCCGGGTCAGCTAAGCCCCAGGCCCCAATGCCACCGCATAAAATCAGTGAAATTAACATGGTCTTGTTCATAGGCGGTATCTCCTTTTAATTGAATTCTGTGAAAAACTTAAGATCCAGACGCTTGCCAAAGGCAAATTGAACAGGCTTAACATTAATGCTTTTTTGCTACTAATAGTCATAGCACTGGGGGAGTAATAGCATTGATCTCCTCTATGTTTCTCGTCTGTGTGTTATACGATTAGTTAAAAATTAACTAAGGTAGCCATACCTTACCATCTTTTTAGTTTATAAATCAAAGTTAAAAGTAACAGATCAAATCTTGGGGCAATGATATTAACAACATGACTCCAACTTGCCATTTGCTCGATTTACAAACTCCAACAAATCAAACGTCACTCATAATTCTCGAAGATTTATGAGTTGAGAAGAGGATATATCTATTCATCAAATTAGTAAAATGAATATATTTGTAGTTATAATTCGAATAATTCGATATAAGTGACGAAATTTTGTATTTCACATGAATGTTGAAAACATCAAGGCATTTATAGAAGTAGCTTCAACTGGCAGTTTCCAGCAAGCGGCAGAAAATATGCACATCACTCAGTCAACCATGAGTGCCAGGATAAAAAGCCTTGAGGATTCCATTAATAGAAAGTTATTTATTCGTAAGCGTACAGGCGTTGTATTAACTCCGGGAGGAAAAAACTTTTTCCGTTATGCCGTTACGGTTGTTAAAACCTGGGAAAGGGCTCGTACTGAAGCATCTTTGCCAGAAAATATTGAATCTATTGTTGGACTAGGGTTGCAACTTAATCATCTGGAGGATATTGGTAGAAAATGGACAAAATGGATCGATAATGAGGCACCTAAAGTCGCTACCCAAATCAAATCAGATTACTCAGATCGATTAATGAATCAATTACGAAATGGATTTTTAGATATAGCAATCGTCTATGACCCGCAAAAAAGCCCGGAAGTTGAAATTCAACGATACAAGACCGAAAAATTAGTTCTGGTTTCAACGCAGCCAAGATTGTTCCAACAAGGCAAAGTTGATGATTATGTTTTTGTAGACTGGGGCGAAAGTTTCAGAGCAGACCACAATCGTATTTTTGTTGAAGGCTCGCATCAAACAATGGAAATCTCCATTGCATCGGTTGCCTTAAACTACATTTTAGAACACGGAGGTTCCGGTTATTTTTTGGAGAGTCATGTTTTGTCTTTAATACAACAACAAAAACTATTTAGGGTTGATGACTCAGTGGAAATGTATATTAGTTTGTTTATGGTATTTAATGTTGATCGCAAGAATGATCATTCCGTGAAAGTAGCCATTGATGGACTGAACGCAATCAAAGAAGGTTAAAAAAATAAACTTAAGATCGCAAATTACAGGTTAGTTTCTGCCAGTTTATAGGCGATGTAATATTTATTGATATTAGCCACATATTGCACGGTTTCACGTCCAATTTCGCGTGCTGCTATACGTTCTACATTAGAAAACCATTTATTGGGATCATAACCCTGTTCGGATGCAAGTTTGCGTAGTTTTCGAATGCGCGCCGGCCCGGCATTGTAAGCGGCCCAGGTGAAGTCTATTTGATCTTCGGGTGCGATTTCATCGGAAGAAAAATAACGATCACGCAAATAAGCAAGATATTTAACACCAGCATTGATATTGTTTTCACCATTATTAATATCTGGTATGCCCACTTCATGTGAGGCTGCGGTATCCGGTTTAATTTGCATAATCCCGACTGCTCCTCGTGGGCTGATTTTACTTTGGTCAATTTTAGACTCTTGATAAGCCATAGCCGCAACAGAGAGCCAATCAAAATTATGTTCGGCTGCGTATTTTTTAAACAAAGATTTATATTGCTCTAACCGCGAAACTTGTTCGGGTGCAGTGGGGTCGTCAATCCACTTCGAATTCTCATAGTAACGCTTAAAATAGATATTACCTAGTAAAGTGCCTTTACGGATATCTTTTATGAATAGATTTAAACTATTCAACAATTGGGTGGAATCTTTTCGCACTGCCCAAGCGATTTCACCACCAGCATTAATAGTCAAATCCTCACGCACGACGATATTTGGCAATACATCCTGCCAGGCCTTAGCAGTAAAATCATCTGCTATGGTCAACGGATAAATATCAGCATTGATGAGCTCAAAAATATCTTCTACTATTAGATTTTCTGGCGCTTCGCGTATTTTGACCGGCTCTAAGTCTCTGGCGATAAGTTGATTATTCAATTCCTCAATATGTTGAATAAAACTACTGCCCGATAATAAATATAATGATTTGCCGGACAAGTCATCTAGTGATGTTAATTCTGTCGCCGATTTATTTTGAACAATCACTTCGTTTACTTTTGAGAAGTAAGGTTTAGTAAATTGGACTAACTCTTGCCTTTCTGGTGTGATTGTAAAATTTGCAACAGCAATATCCCCACGTCCTTCAACTAGATCTTCGAGGATATTAGAAAATGGCCTGACAATAAAAGTAACAACAACTTTATTCGCTTCATTTGAAATATTCTGATTCAGAAACTTTTCGTATTCACGCATAATTTCATAATCAAAACCCTTCAACTCTGGACCATCGAAAAAAAAGTTGGTTTTACTGTAGGAGACTAATACTCTAAGCAATCGCCGTTTTTTTATTTGTGCTAAATCCCCGAATTCAGGTTTAGATACTCGTTCTATGACGGCTTGTTCTGCATCGCTTGGCGGCGTAATTATTTCTTCAGGTTTTTTTAGAGTAATAAATAGGATAACAGCGATTACACAGACTGCTACCAAAGTGAATAAAAATTTTTTATTCATCGCTATTCTCTAAATCAAAAATCCTCCGTAAATATCTATTTATAACAGACAAACAAAATCTTTGCATTTATTAGCGTTCGCGTAAGGATGAGACTACCACGGGTTTATCCCGGCTCATTAACACTATCAGTCTATGCCGGGGCTAGCGAAGAAGTTCCTGTGCTGTTCGAACCTGACAAGTCAGTGACGTACCTAATCGCTCGTTTTGACGTACATGTTGAAACAGATCGGGGTCACTGAAAGAGCGGAGGAATTAGAGATGCGAGGCATCTCCTGTGCTGTTCAAACCTGGCAGGTCAGTGTCGTACCCAATCGCTCATTTGACGTACATTTTGAAACAGATCGGGGTCACTGAAAGAGCAGAGGAATTAGAGATGCCCATGGACGAACGAGTGTATATAGATTGAATATCGCTGGTTTATAAGGCGTGATATTGATCGGACCAGCCCGAAAGGGTTGTTTTAGTAAGCTCCCGGGTTTGGCCGGATTTTAGTAAGAATATTGAGGTTCCGGCACAAAGCCTAGGGAATTTATCCGCTTTGTAGTGTTTGAATTGTCTTTGCGGATGATTGAAGCAATGTAGGTAATATGATAATGTCCGACTCCTTTTTTGTAGGCGCGTAGCTCAGTGGTAGAGCACCACCTTGACATGGTGGTGGTCGGTGGTTCGATCCCACTCGCGCCTACCATTTATTAACTTTGAATATCTTAATTTAATGCCTGTAATTACCTTACCAGACGGTTCAATACGCGAGTTCGATCAACCTGTCGCTGTCGCCGACGTGGCTGCTGCGATTGGCCCTGGTTTAGCCAAAGCCGCATTAGGCGGCATCGTGAACGGCAAGCAGGTAGATATTAGTTATGAGATTAACGATGATGCTGAGCTAAGCATTCTGACTGTCAAGGATCAAAAAGGTCTTGAAATCATCCGTCATTCGACTGCTCATTTGATGGCTCAGGCGGTCAAGCAGCTCTATCCAGATGCGCAGGTAACTATAGGGCCTGTAATCGAAAATGGCTTCTATTATGATTTTGCTTATCCACCTGGTTTCAGCGAAGATGATTTTGAAAAGATTGAGCAACGTATGGCCGAGCTGGCTAAACAAGACATTCCTATTGAGCGCTTCGTCTTGGATCGTGGGCAGGCCAAAGAATTGGTTAGAGAACGTGGTGAAACTTATAAAGTTGAATTGATCGACGATATCCCAGAAGACCAAGAAATTTCGTTTTATAAGCAAAATGATTTCACAGACTTATGTCGAGGTACACATGTGCCTTCAACCGGGCATTTAAAAGCCTTTAAATTGATGAAAGTGGCCGGTGCTTATTGGCGTGGCGATGCTGATAATGAAATGTTGCAACGTATTTATGGCACTGCCTGGGCTTCAAAAAAGGATCTTGAAGATTATTTATACCAACTTGAAGAAGCCGAAAAGCGTGATCACCGCAAACTTGGAAAAGCCATGGGTTTGTTCCATTTTCAAGAACAAGCCCCTGGTATGGTGTTTTGGCATGAAAAAGGCTGGACAATAAATTTACTCATTCAGAACTACATGCGAAGCCGTCTAAGACCTGCCGGTTATAAGGAGATCAATACACCGTTGCTGGTAGACAGATCACTTTGGGAACAATCTGGCCACTGGGATAAGTTCCGCGAAAACATGTTCACGTCATCATCTGAAAATCGTGATTTCGCCATTAAACCCATGAATTGTCCCTGTCATGTGCAAGTCTTCAATCAGGGTTTAAAAAGTTATCGTGATTTACCTTTACGGTTAGCGGAATTCGGTTCCTGTCATCGTAACGAAGCATCTGGTACTTTGCACGGGTTAATGCGAGTTCGTGGTTTTCTCATGGACGATGCCCATATTTTCTGCACAGAAGATCAAATTCAAGATGAAGTTTCCAATTTCAATGATTTGCTATATAGCATCTATAAAGATTTCGGTTTTGAAAGTATAGAGTTAGCCTTATCGACCAGACCTGAAAAACGAGTGGGTAGTGATCAAGCCTGGGATCAGGCTGAAGCCGCCTTGGAAGCCGCCTTAAATAAAACAGGTAATCCTTGGACAGTAAGCCCGGGTGAGGGTGCTTTTTATGGCCCTAAAATTGAATATTCATTGCGCGATAGTCTGGGACGGGTGTGGCAATGTGGTACTATGCAAGTTGATTTTCAATTACCAGACAGGCTGGAAGCCACTTACATCGCTGAAGACGGCAGCAAGCAAACTCCGGTGATGTTACATCGAGCGATTCTGGGCTCTTTAGAACGTTTTATCGGTATTCTGATTGAACATTATGCAGGCAAATTACCTGCCTGGTTAATGCCAACTCAAGCAGTTTTACTGACAATCACCAGCAAACACGACGAATATGCGCAGAAATTGGAAAAAATCCTGAAAAATCAGCATATTCGCGCCGAATCAGACTTGAGAAACGAGAAAATCGGCTTTAAAATTCGCGAACATACTCTTGCTCGAGTTCCTTATTTGCTGGTTATCGGCGATAAAGAAATGGAAAACAATACCGTTTCAATTCGAACTCGCGATGGAGAGGATAAAGGAGTATTGAATATTGACGATCTGATCACTGAACTGAAAAAGGGTATGACTGTTTCAGATGTGGTCTGATTTTTTTAATTAATTGGAGGATTTAGCATAGTCAAAGAAAAGGATACGCGTGTCAATGATGATATTGATGTAGGTGAGGTTCGCCTGATTGATCATGAAGGCACGCAAGTTGGGGTTGTCTCATTGGCCAAAGCCAAGGAGCTAGCGGAAGAAGCCGACTTGGATTTAGTGGAAATCGCTCCCAATGCCAAGCCGCCTGTGTGCAAAATAATGGATTATGGCAAGTATTTATACGGCCAAAGTAAGAAAAAGCAGGAAGCTAAGAAAAAGCAAAAGCAGATCACGGTTAAGGAAGTTAAATTTAGACCGGTTACCGATATCGGCGACTACAAGGTTAAAGTTAATCGCCTGACTCAGTTTTTGAATGAAGGCAATAAAACTAAAGTGACTATGCGCTTTCGAGGTCGAGAGATGGCATTCCCGGAGCAGGGAATGGACATGCTTAAGCGTGTTGCCGTTGATCTGGAAGAGATCAGTGACATTGAGCAACACCCAAAAATGGAAGGACGCCAGATGGTGATGGTTCTGGCCCCTAAGAAAACTTAAAGATTTAAATAAAGGCTATAGTTATGCCCAAGATCAAAACCAACAGCGGAGCTGCCAAGCGCTTTAAAAAGACAGGTAGCGGAAGGTACAAACGCAGTCAATCGCATTTGAACCATATTTTGACAAAAAAATCGACAAAGCGTAAACGCCATTTGCGTGCTGATGCAATGGTAGACGAAGCCGATCACGCGATGATCGCACGCTTGTTGCCTTATTCTTAAGGGAGAAATAAGATGCCAAGAGTAAAACGTGGTGTAACAGCTCATGCTCGCCACAAAAAAGTGATCAAACAGGCCAAAGGTTATCGTGGCCGACGCAAGAATGTTTATCGTGTTGCCAAGCAAGCGGTTCAGCGTGCTGGGCAGTACGCTTATCGTGACCGCCGTCAGCGCAAACGTCAATTCCGAGCACTGTGGATTGTTCGTATTAACGCTGCAGCACGTGAAGTTGGAATGAGCTACAGTCGATTTATGGACGGCTTGAAAAAAGCCTCAATCGAACTGGATCGTAAGATTCTGGCAGACATTGCCGTTCATGACAAAGAAGCATTTTCAACACTAGCCGATAAGGCTAAGGCGGCCTTAGCAGCTTAAAAGACTTACCTTAGGCAAGGTAAGCAACAGTTCAGTTGATTGGGGAAAGTGAAACATCACTTTCCCTTTTTTATGGTTTTCGCGGAGTAACAGTGAGTAAATTTGATCCAATAGCACTCGAGCAACAGGCATTAGCTGAGATTGGAGCAGTGGCAGACGCTACTGCTTTAGAAGAAGCTAGAGTTAAGTATTTGGGTAAAAAGGGACTGTTAACACTTGAGCTCAAAAAAATAGGGCAACTTGAACCTGAAAAAAGACGTGATGCGGGCCAACAAGTTAATCAAATTAAGACTGCTCTGCAACATGAACTAGACCAACGCAAGCTTGAGATAAGCAAACAAACTGAGGTCCAAAGATTAGCCAATGAAACCATTGACGTCACCTTGCCTGGTCGAGGCAAGGCAATCGGCAGTATTCATCCAATAAGCCGAGCTATAGAGCGAATTTCCTTAATTTTCTCTCGCTTGGGTTTCGACGTTGCCACCGGCCCGGAAGTTGAAGACGACTATCACAATTTTGAAGCGCTTAATATTCCTGAAAGTCATCCTGCCCGGGCGATGATGGATACGTTTTATGTTGATGATCACACTGTTTTGCGTACACATACTTCTAACGTACAAATTAGATATATGCTTAAAAACAAACCGCCACTAAGAACTATAGCTCCAGGGCGAGTTTATCGTTGTGATTCAGATGTCACCCATACACCGATGTTTCATCAAGTTGAAGGACTGGCTGTTGATGATGATATTTCATTTGCAGATTTAAAAGGCGTATTGAGTTACTTTGTGCGTGAGTTTTTTGAGCAAGATTTGAAAGTTAAATTCAGACCTTCTTATTTTCCATTCACTGAGCCATCGGCTGAAGTGGATATCAGTTGTGTGTTTTGTCAGGGCGACGGCTGCCGTGTATGTAGTCATACAGGTTGGTTGGAAGTATTAGGGTGTGGCATGGTTCATCCAAAAGTATTAACTAACGTAAATATTGATCCAGATGTGTACACGGGTTATGCGTTTGGCATGGGTGTTGAGCGACTTGCGATGTTACGTTATGGCGTTAACGACTTACGCCTGTTCTTCGAAAGTGACCTCGGCTTTTTACGCCAGTTTCACGCTGCTTAGAGAATCGAATTATGTTATTTAGTGAAAACTGGCTACGTGAATGGACTGACCCTAAAGTTTCAGCTAAAGAGTTGGCTGATACGCTTACTATGGCTGGGCTTGAGGTCGATAATGTCCAAAAGCAAAAATCTGAATTCTCGAAAGTCGTTATTGGTGAAATCCTGGAGATAAAACCTCATCCAGACTCGAACAAATTATCGCTGTGTAAGGTCGCTTATAGTAAAACCAAAACTGTTGATGTAGTTTGCGGTGCCCAAAATATTGCAGTTGGCATGAAAGTACCATTGGCAATGATCGGTGCAGAATTACCCAATGGATTAACTATTAAAAAGACCAAGATCCGTGGTGCCATGTCGGAAGGAATGATCTGTTCTCAAGCTGAGTTAGGATTGGCAGAAAAATCTGAAGGCATTATGCGACTTGAAACTCAATCAGAAGTCGGTAAATCCTTGGCTTCTCACTTGGCTCTGTCAGACAACATTTTTGAGCTTGAATTAACACCAAATCGAGGTGACTGTCTGAGTATTGCCGGGGTTGCAAGAGAAGTTTCAGCACTGACTAATACCAAACTTAGCACGCCGAAAATAAAACCTGTTCCGGCAACAAGCAAAAAGCGAATTCCTATCAAGATCGAGAATTATCGAGGTTGTCCACGTTATGTCGGCCGTGTTATTGAAAATATCAATCCCAGCGCCATCACCCCGGATTGGATGAAAGAAAAACTCAGGCGCTGTGGAGTAAGACCGATCAGTGCCGTTGTTGATATTACGAACTATGTGATGTTGGAACTCGGACAGCCGATGCACGCTTTTGACTTGAATAATATCGACACAGGTATCATTGTCCGTGATGCAAAAAAGAACGAGAAGTTGACTCTACTTGACGAACGTGTGCTCAAACTTAGATCTGATGATTTGTTAATTTGTGATTATACTGGGCCTGTGGCCTTGGCCGGTATTATGGGTGGTTTAGGTTCAGGTATTAACGATCAAACTCAGACTGTTTTATTAGAGTCTGCCTACTTTTCCCAGTCTGAAATTATCGGCAAGGCCAGACGTATTGGTATGCAAACCGATGCATCATATCGGTTTGAACGTGGGGTTGACCCCTTAGGACAAGAAAGAGCGGTTGAACGTGCAACAAAATTAATGTTGGATATTTGTGGCGGTGAAGCTGGGCCAGTTATTGAAGCATCAAATAAAAAGTTTATACCGACTAAATCAGCCATTAGCGTGCGCTATAAACAAATCGATAAAGTACTTGGTGTAGCAGTCAAACCAGCAAAAGTTGCTCAATATCTTAGTCGTTTAGGGTGTAAAACTGAGAAACTGAAGGCATCAATTCAAGCAGTTCCACCTAGCTATCGTTTCGATTTAGAAAAGGAATATGATTTAGTTGAGGAAGTCGCACGATTATATGGGTATAACAATATTCCTGAAAATCATCCTGCTGCAGCAATTACCAGCACTGCCAGTAGTGAGTCTGAAATAACAATAAATCGTTTTCGCAGTTTAATGATTGACCGCGGTTATCATGAAACTATCACTTATAGTTTTGTGGATCCACGATTGCAAGACAAGTTCGACTCTAATACGGAATCCGTGGATAATGAGCGTGCTATCACACTGAAGAATCCAATCGCAGAAAACCTCTCTGTAATGCGTTTATCATTAGTACCGGGTTTATTACAAGCATTAGCAAACAATTACCATCGTCAACAACGGCAGATTCAATTGTTTGAGATAGGAAATATCTATTATTTTAATAAAAAACAAAGAGTTGAAGAAAAATATTTAGGTGGAATCTCAACTGGTTTTCAACTAGCTGAGCAATGGGGGGCTAGTACACAAGGTATCGATTTTTATGATATCAAATCCGACGTTGCAGCGATTAAGCAGTTAGCCATATCAGCTGCAAATTTTAATTATGAGCCCGCCAGTTTGGAAGGATTTCATCCAGGCCGATCAGCAGAAATCTGGGTCGACAATCAAAAGATTGGTTTTATTGGTCAAATATTGCCCAGTATCGCCCAGCAGATGGATATCGACCAGGATGTTTATTTCTTTCAAGTTAATCTTGAAATTTTAGTACATTCTTCGATTCCGCAATATCAATCAACATCAAAGTTTCCGTCGATTCGACGTGATTTATCATTGCTTGTAGATCGTAGTTTACCAGCTAACAAATTACTTGAAGAAGTGACCGACAGTGCGGGTGAAAATCTTGCCGATTTGAAGTTATTTGATGTATATACGGGAAAACCCATTGATTCAACTAAGAAAAGTGTGTCAATAGGCTTGACATTTCAGGCCTTAAATCGTACTTTGACGGAACTGGAGATGGATGATGCATGTAGTCGGGTTATGCAAAACTTGAAAAATAAATTTAACGCTCAACTACGCGAATAAGTACACATTACGAGGCACAAAATGGCAGTGACAAAAGCAGAACTGGCTGTTGCTCTATTCGACAGCATTGGACTGAACAAACGTGAAGCCAAAGAATTTGTAGAACTTTTTTTTGAACAAGTCCGAAGCGCGCTGGAAGCAGAGGAGTCTGTAAAACTTTCAGGATTCGGCAATTTTGACATTCGACATAAACGCCAACGACCCGGCCGTAATCCTAAAACCGGTGAAGAGGTCGAAATCTCTGCCCGTAAGGTTGTTACTTTCAAAGCCAGCCCCAAACTCAAAGAACAGGTAGCTGATAATACCGAAATGCTGGTAAATAAGTTAACCTAACACAGAAGATAACGAATATATATGCTTGATCCTAAAGATAATTCTGAATTACCTCCTATCCCTGGCAAGCGTTATTTCACAATTGGTGAAGTCAGTGATCTATGTGCGGTAAAACCGCATGTATTGCGCTATTGGGAACAGGAATTTCCTCAACTCAAACCAATAAAGCGTCGTGGAAACCGGCGTTACTATCAGCGTCACGAAGTACAAATGATCCGGCAAATTAGAGAATTACTCTATAAAGATGGCTTTACCATTAATGGCGCACGTAATCAACTCGACAATGAAGTTGCACAAAGCAAAGATGCACCGACCAAAAAGAAAAGTGTTTTAGTTGATGAAATCTTACGTGATCTGAATGAAATTTCTGAGTTGTTGAAATAATCCAAGTTTAAAGTTGTCGGGGCGTGGCGCAGTCTGGTAGCGCACCTGCATGGGGCGTAGGAGGTCGGTGGTTCGAATCCACTCGCCCCGACCAGCTTTTAATTAATCGCTCCAAACTGTTTTTTACTAGCCTATCTATATTCAACATTGTGGTGATTAAAATCACTCTCTGAATCTATGAATACTTATTCACAGTTACCATGTGTATAAGTCATTGGTATTTTATTGTGCGCTGCACTATGATTTAGATTCATTAACTTAGACATTTTTATCTATGAACCATCCAGTATTAATTCCTTATCAACAAGCAATGAAGCTACAGTTGCCGATTTCGTTTTCTATGCTGGTTAAACGTTTTAACTACTGGAAATCGTATCGCTCAACACTAAATGAATTGAAGCGGCTTTCAGATCGACAACTCGATGATATCGGCCTGGTAAGAGCGGATATAGCCAAAATTGCGGGTAATGTAGCTGCTAATGTTTACTACAGTTAGTTATCTGGTAAGTATCTGATTACTACCCCCATAAACCTGATTTTATGCTCACTTCACTATCATTAATAACTAACATCTCACAATAAGCAGATCAAAAAATATTTTTTGATAGTTGTAGTCTAAATTTATGGCGGTTTAGTGTTATAAGCTGCTTTGTATTCAGAATAATCTGGTTATAATTGCCGCCTTGCCCAAATGCTAATCCACCATGGAAAGCTATAACTTACTTAACGAACAATTAGCCGATTATTCTTATCGCCTGGAGCAACTCAGGGGGTATCTTTGACTATGCCAACAAAAAAGATCGGCTTGAAGAAGTTCTTAGGCAAATGGAAGATCCAGATATCTGGAATGATATTGAATTAGCACAAAAGTTAGGGCAGGAAAGGGCTCAGCTCGAAACTATTACAACGACCATTGAAGAATTGGAAACAGGTATCGGCGATACTCTGGATTTACTTGAGCTGGCTAAAGAAGAAAATGATGCCGCAACCATTGATGAGATTGAAAAAGATGTCAGTGTAATGGCTAAGAGCCTCGAGAAGCTTGAATTTCAACGCATGTTTTCTGGACAAATGGATGCCAATAATGCTTTTATAGATATTCAGGCAGGCTCAGGGGGTACCGAGGCACAGGATTGGGCTAACATGTTGCTGCGAATGTATTTACGCTGGGGCGAACAAAACAATTTTAAAACTGAAATCATTGAAATCTCAGACGGTGAAGTAGCGGGCATCAAAAGCGCTACAGTAAAATATACTGGCCCTTATGCCTATGGTATGTTGCGTACAGAAACCGGGGTACATCGCCTGGTACGCAAATCACCATTCGACTCTGGCAATCGCAGGCATACATCTTTTGCTTCTGTATTTGCTTATCCCGAAATTGATGACAGCATTGAAGTCGATATCAATCCGGCTGATTTGCGTATTGATACCTATCGAGCCAGCGGTGCGGGTGGACAACATGTGAATAAAACAGATTCGGCGATTAGAATTACTCATTTGCCAACCAATATTGTGGTGCAATGTCAGAACGATAGATCGCAGCATAAAAACAGGGCCGAAGCCATGTCTATGCTTAAAGCCAGGCTTTATGAACTCGAGTTACAAAAACAACGGGAAGAACAACAAGCAGTCGAAGAAACCAAGTCTGATATTGGTTGGGGCAGTCAAATCCGCTCTTATGTACTGGATCAATCTCGCATAAAAGATTTACGCACCAACGTTGACACAGGTAATACTGGAGCGGTTTTGGATGGCGATTTGAATCAATTTATTGAAGCCAGCTTAAAGGCAGGCGTATAAAGGTTAATTATGGAAGACCAAATACAAGACGAAAACAAACTGATTGCACAACGACGCGAAAAGCTTGCTGAACTTCGCGCACAAGGTAATGCTTACCCGAATGACTTTCGCCGTGATTCAATGGCTATTGATCTTCATGATCAATATGCTGCAAACGAAAAAGAATGGTTTGATGAGCATATCGTTACAGTCAAGGTGGCTGGTCGATTAATCGCCAAACGTATTATGGGTAAAGCTAGTTTTGCCCGGCTTAAGGATCAAAGCAGCGAAATACAACTTTTCTTGCAACGCGATGCGTTAGGCGAAGATATTTATAACCAGTTCAAGCAGTACGATATTGGCGACATTATCGGCGCTGAAGGTGAGTTGTTTGAGACTAAAACGGGTGAGTTATCGATTCGAGTCAAGCAAATTCGATTATTAACCAAATCATTACGGCCTTTACCGGAAAAATTTCATGGGCTTGCCGATCAGGAACTTAAATATCGCCAGCGTTACGTTGACTTAATTGTTAATGAAAGTAGTCGGGATGTATTTCGAACCCGCGCAAAAGTGATTAATTATTTCCGCCAATTTCTAAATGAAAGAGGCTATCTTGAAATTGAATCACCCATGATGCAAAGCATTCCAGGCGGAGCAACGGCAAAGCCCTTCGTAACACATCATAATGCACTGGATATCGAACTTTTTATGCGAGTTGCCCAGGAACTGTATGTCAAACGGACTATAGTGGGTTGCTTTGATAAAGTTTATGAGCTTAATCGTGTGTTTCGTAATGAAGGATTATCCACCCGGCATAATCCTGAATTCACTATGCTTGAATACAACGAGGCATACGTCGATTACAACGATTATATGGACATGACCGAGGAGATGATTCGTGGTGTGGTGGAACATGTTCTTGGAACAGCTATAGTTGAATATCAGGGTGAAACTTATGATTTCGGCCAACCCTTTGAACGCTTAACTTTATTCGATTCAATTCTAAAATTTAATCCCGATATTAATGCCGATCAACTCAATGATTTCGATCAAGCCAAACATATCGCCAAGAATTTAAGAATTGAAATTCAGGATGATTATGGTTTAGGAAAAATTCAAACTGAGATTTTCGAAGCGACTGTTGAAGATAAATTAAAAAATCCAACATTTATTACTTCATACCCAGCAGAAGTATCACCATTATCGCGCCCTGATGATGATAACCCTGATATCACCGATCGTTTTGAATTGTTTATAGGTGGCCGAGAGTTGGTGAATGGTTTCTCTGAGCTTAACGACCCTGAAATTCAAGCTCAGCGGTTTAAAGAACAGGTGGCCCTAAAGGATTCAGGCGATGATGAGGCTATGTATTACGACAAAGACTATATACGCGCCTTGGAATATGGATTGCCACCTAATGCAGGTGGCGGAATCGGTATTGATCGATTAGTAATGCTATTGACTGATTCGGCTTCTATTCGTGATGTGATTTTGTTTCCTCATATGCGGCCTGAAAGTGACAATACATAGCAGTATGAAAAATTCAATGTCATCCCGCACCCTAGCGGGTATAAAACCACAGCGGAGGAATCTATTTGATTAGGCTTCTTACCTCGCTCAAGGCCCAAGCAGTTATCAGCAGATCCCTCGGCTACGCTCGAGATGACAAGTCACTTCAGGATGGCAACACTCTGTCATTCCGAGCGAATGAGCTTGCGAATAAGTCGAGGAATCTTCTTGTTTTAGCTGCTGAGTCTGTAAATGCAACTCCTTTGGTCAATATCCGAACAGCGAAAAGGGGATCCTCACGTCGCTTCGCTCCCCAGGATAAAAATGATTAAACCCCTAGAACTTTTCATAGGCCTGCGCTACACCCGTGCCAAACGGCGTAACAATTTCATTTCATTAATCAGCTTGTTGTCGATTATCTGCGTTGCACTCGGCGTGTGGGCCTTAATCACTGTTATGTCAGTCATGAATGGCTTTGAGAAAGAATTAAGAGAACGATTACTGGGTATTGCATCACATATCACTATTAGCAAATACGACCCTTTCGAAGACTGGCCGATGATTGAGCAACAGACTAAAGAGATTGAAGATGTTGTTGGTGCTGCACCGTTTATTGAAGGACAGGGAATGTTAGCCAGAGGCAACCAAGTTAATGGATCAATTATTCGAGGTGTATTACCTGACAAAGAGATTTCAGTCACTGAAGTGCTAGAAAAACTTATAGAAGGTCAAGCTGACTCATTAGTCGAAGGTGAATTTAATATTATTGTTGGCAGTGCTTTAGCTGCTAAATTAGGCATAGGCTTAGGCTCTAAGGTAACAGTCATTTCACCACAAGGACAAGTTACACCAGCAGGATTAATCCCTAGATTGAAGCGTTTTAATGTAACAGGAATATTTGATCTTGGCGTTCATGAATATGATAGTGGGCTAGCTTTAATCCATTTAAAAGACGCTGCCAAGTTATTTCGTAAAGTCAATACTATCGATGGCTTAAGATTAAAACTGGATGATGTATTTCTTGCGCCCCAAATTACAGGTGATCTACAACATGAATTAGGGTTTGACTATCGTGTTACTGATTGGACCAATGCATACTCTTCATTTTTTCGCGCGTTAAAAACTGAACGTCGAGTCATGTTTGTGATTCTGAGCATCATTATTTTGATTGCGGCTTTTAACATTGTTTCGACCCTGGTAATGGTCGTGACAGAAAAGCAGTCTGACATCGCTATTTTAAAAACCTTTGGTTCCACACCTTCAAGCATTCTCAAAATATTCATGGTCCAAGGGACTGTTATAGGATTAGTTGGTACGATAATTGGAGCTATCTTAGGTGTTTTAACGGCGCTGAATGTTAGTGAATTAGTAGGTTGGATAGAAGGGGTATTTAATACCGAATTTATGCCTGCTGATTTATATTTAATCAGTGGTTTTCCATCTGAATTATTAGTTTCTGATGTGATTAAAGTCACCGCTGTTGCGTTCGTATTAAGCTTGTTGGCCACTTTGTACCCAGCATGGAATGCTTCGAGAGTACAGCCAGCAGAAGCCTTGAGATACGAATAATGAGCATCATCAAAGTCGAACAACTCAAGCGTAGCTTTATTCAAGGCAAGAATGAATTGAAAATTTTGACCGGTATCGACTTTGAAGTTTCAGCGGGCGAGCAAGTCGCTATTATCGGTGCTTCGGGTTCAGGTAAAAGCACATTGCTACATTTATTAGGCGGTTTGGACAAACCGACATCTGGAAAAGTGGTTATTTCTGGTGCGGATCTGTCCACCATGAATGAAGCTGAAAGGGCACGGCTTCGTAACAAAGCCCTTGGTTTTGTCTATCAATTTCACCATTTATTACCTGAATTCACAGCCTTAGAAAATGTCGCCATGCCGTTACTCATTGCCAAAGTTGATTCAAATACAGCCAAACAGAAAGCCAACGAGTTACTAGAATCAGTCGGGTTAGGTACTCGAGTAACACATAAACCGGCTGAATTATCGGGTGGCGAGCGTCAGCGCACAGCGATTGCCAGGGCTATGGTCACGAATCCTGAATGTGTACTTGCAGATGAGCCTACTGGTAACCTTGACCAAAAAACCGCTGCCGAAGTATTTGAGCTAATGAAAGCAACCAATCAACAGCTTAATTCAAGCTTGGTCATTGTGACCCACGATCTTGATATTGCCAAACAAATGCAAAAAGGCTATATCTTGAATAACGGTCAATTAGAGAGAGATTGGTAAATGATCTACTGGCTACCCAAAAACATCCCGGAAATTAAAGCGCTTCCAGAATCTGAAAGAAAGGAAGTCCTCAAAACCCATGGCAAAAACATCTGGTGGCGCTTCGCATTGATCTTTTTAATTGTTTTCGTGTTCCTCAATCAATCGGTAACCGTTTCAGTTGCCAATTACCTGCCAGATCTTGGTGGTGTAATGCAAGCATTACTGATCTGGGTTATTGAAGTGCCGTTATTGCTATTTCTGTTATTGCCTGTTTATTGTTTTTTGCTGAGGCGGGATATAAATAAAAACAAAAAAACACCCTAAGCCAATATCAGCCGTAAGTTAATAGGTACTAAGCTAAATTCCAATTTACTGAAGTAAAATTATAATTTCTCTGAGCCTGTCTATTTACTATAAAAAAGCTGAAAATCTTTTATGCATTATTGATTGACGATGTATTGACTACAGATTTGGGTTTTCAAATCATCGATTGCATAAGAAAGAAGATTATTTAACACATACTCTGGTGGAAATGTCGAACCTAATGTTGAATAAATATCTGACGTTGAAGTAACGATTCTTTTTTCAAAATTGGGCGGCCCATCAGAAATCTCAAACAATAGTTCTAGTTCTAATTGCGTTTTTATCAGTTGGTACTCTACGATGGAGTATCCCATTGATATATCAGCATTTAAAGGAGCAGTTCCACTCAAAACAAAGATGTCACTTAATTGCTCGATTATTAGGGGTTCCAAATCGTTTAATAAAATGTGTTTGACTTTTGCTTTAACAACTCCATTAGGCAACCTGTCAAAAAACGTGAATATATTATTTCCTTTTCTGGGCGTATTTACAGAAACATTAGACACGGGGATTTCGCATTTCCCTGTGCTAGTTGATAGTGCTTTGTAGATAACATTTCTGGGAACCTGACATCCAACCACAAACAAAGAAGAACAATAACTATTAACCGCATTTATTCTTGCAACTCATGATTACTTTTGACTACAGACAACTTGTCAAATGATCATTAATTAACCCAGTCGCCTGCAAATAAGAGTAAATTATTGCTGGGCCTACAAACCGAAAACCTATTTTCTTTAAATCTTTGGAGATTTGCTCGGAGAGTTTAGTAGTAGCGGGGACTTGTTTGCCAGATCGCCATTTATTTAGGATCTAGTTTAGCGAGTGGATGACAAATGAGAATTATTTATAGTTGATTTTTGTCCCATTGTTTCTTCACGTCCAAACAACCTGATCAAAGTAGTGTTAAAACACTATCTAGTCAAGTCGCTACTTTTTTAATATCGTAGCTCACGTTACGCAGTTGCCACAAGTCATAGCTGGCCTGCATGTTTAGCCAGAATTTAGCGCTTGAGCCAGTAAATGCTTCGAGTCTTTTGGACATGTCAGCGGTAATTGAGGCTTTTGCATTAATGATTTGCGAGAGGTGCTTGCGAGTTACGCCGAGTTGTTTGGCTGTTTCAGTTACAGTCAAACCAAGTGGTTTCAACCAGCCTTCGTTCAATACTTCACCCGGATGAGCAGGATTGTGCATAGTCATATTCATCGTTACGGTTTCCATTAATGATAGTCCTCATAATTGACTATCTCAGCATCCCCATCTACAAATTTAAAAGTTATGCGCCAGTTTCCGCCGACTCTGACAGACCATATTTGGGAACGAGTTCCTGAAAGCCGGTGCAAGAAAAACCCAGGTGCATTTAAGTCTTCAATCTTGTCAGCATCATTAATCGCAGTCAAAAGAATTCTAAGCCTTGGGGCATGATTGGCTTGTATTCCTTTTTTGTTGCCTGTTTCGAAAAACTTTTTAAGCCCTTTGTGCTTAAAGCCTTTTATCATGATTAATTGTAACTAATATGGTAACACTATGCAACCATATTGGTATCGAAAAATAGAAGTCTATCCTAGAGTTATTTTTGAACTTCTTTATGCCTAAAGCAACTCGTCAAATGATCATTAATCAGTCCCGTTGCTTGCAAATAAGAATAAATTATTGTCGGGCCCACAAATCGAAAACCTATTTTCTTTAAGTCTTTGGAGATTTGCTCGGAGAGTTTAGTAGTAGCGGGGACCTGCTTGCCAGTTTTCCACTTATTGACAATCGGTTTGCCGTCAACGTATTGCCAAATAAAATCGTTAAACGAGCCGTATTTAGCCTGAGTCTCCAAAAAATACTTGGCATTAGTTACTGTTGCATTGACTTTAAGACGATTACGGACGATTCCTGGGTTTTTGAGCAATATTTCGACCTGTTTTTCTTTAAACTTAGCGACTTTAACCGGATCAAAATTCCTGAACGCTTTACGGTAATTACCGCGTTTTTGCAATATGGTATGCCAACTTAAGCCCGCTTGCGCGCCTTCTAAAATTAGAAATTCAAAATGAGTACGGTCATCATGTACAGGCACGCCCCATTCATTATCATGGTAGTCCACCTCAAGTTCAGAGAAATTAGCCCAGCCGCATCGTTTTACATTCATGATTTGTTTAGTTTTTACCGTTAATATTTAGGCTCAGTATAGGCTTGATCTGAGTCAAATCAAGCCTTATATATTCATTAACCAACCATACACTGTAGGACACGATGTTAAGAATTGTACTGTTTTTAGCCACAAACCTAGGCATATTGATTGTTTTAAGCATATCCATGCGTTTGCTGGGCATTGAGCCTTATCTGCAAGCAAATGGGCTGAATTACACGTCATTACTAATTTTCGCCGCTGCATTTGGCATGATCGGCAGCTTTATTTCCTTGGCAATGTCCAAATTTACGGCCAAAAAAATGATGGGTGTCAGGGTCATCGAAACGCCTTCATCAGATGAAGAGCGATGGTTAATGCTCACCGTTCAACGCCAGGCCGAACAGGCAGGCATCGGCATGCCTGAAGTCGGTATTTTTGAGCAGCCACAAATGAATGCTTTTGCCACGGGTATGAAGAAAAATGATGCTCTAGTTGCGGTTAGTCGTGGTTTATTAAATGGCATGAGCCGTGATGAAGCTGAAGCCGTGCTTGGTCATGAGGTCGCTCATATCGCCAACGGTGATATGGTCACTATGGCCTTAATCCAAGGCGTGGTAAATACATTTGTTATTTTCTTTGCCCGAATCATCGGTAATATTGTTGATCGAGTTGTTTTTAAAAATGAAGATGGTCATGGCATCGGGTTTTTTATTGCCACAATTGTCTCGGAAATTGTGCTTGGGATTCTGGCTAGTACAATTGTGATGTGGTTTTCTCGTCGCCGCGAATTCGTCGCCGACCGGGGCGGGGCAGAATTGTCCAGCCGGGCCAATATGATTGGCGCCTTAGAACGGCTTAAAGCAGGTGTGCAGGAAGATTTACCTGATCAACTCGCGGCATTCGGTATCAACGGTGGTAAACCAACAGGTATCAAAGCTTTGTTTATGTCACATCCTCCTTTAGAGGATCGTATTGAAGCACTAAAAGCTCAGGGATAACTCAAAACCCTCAATCTGTCATCCCGACCGCAGTGGAGGGATCTCCTTGAGAGGGCTTCCAAGTCAAAAAGGCTAAAACATTGGGTGGTGCCCGAACAGCGATTAGGATATCCCCACGGCGTGGTTAAGTCATTTGAATGATTAAAGGGCCTGATAAAACAGCGGTTTCATCAATCCCCGTTTTGACTCGTTTCTTCATTACCTAAGTTGTGTTGATAGTATAAAAGTATAAGTAAAGCCACTGCCTCAGGATGACATCTCTCGACAAGCTCGTGATAACAAGTTAATGTAGTCAAAATCTACAATGGTCTGGGCAATGAGCGCTAAGCAGTTTGATCAGCTAATTCGTTACGGGGGGGATTTCTACCCACAACAAATAACCAGAGCAAAAGGCTCCTACGTTTATGATGAAAATGGTCGAGCTATTCTTGATTTCACCTCTGGTCAGATGTGCGCCACAATTGGGCATAATCATCCTAATGTGATAAAAGCGATTGAAGAATGTGGTAAAAAAATGCTGCATTTATTTAGCGACATGATTCCGACGAATGTTGTCGAACTTACTCATAAATTATCTGATTTTTTACCCCAAGCACTAACCAAGAAGCTTTTTGTCAATACCGGCAGCGAAAGCAATGAAGCAGCACTTCGTATAGCAAAACTTTATACTCAAGGTTACGAAGTTGTCGCGCTCGGTGGCTCTTGGCATGGTGTCACCGGGGCATCCAGTTATGTCTCTTATGCTAGTGATCGTAAAGGTTATGGGCCAGCAACACCTGGTACATATTCCATTCCTGAACCGAACGCCTATCGTTGCCCGATAAAGCACTGTAAAAACCAGTGCGACAAAACTTGTATGAAAGTTGGATTTGAGCAACTTGATATGCAAATGCGAGGTGCTCCGGCTGCATTAATTGCAGAACCCATATTGAGCGCGGGTGGGGTTATTGTGCCACCGCCGAATTATTTCAAAGAATTAAAAGAAGCTTGCCATGAGCGTGGAATGTTATTGATTTTTGACGAGGCCCAAACCGCCTTCGGTAGAATAGGTCATAAAACAGCGGCTGAAGCGCTTGATGTAACCCCGGATATTATGGCGCTTTCCAAAACCTTAGGTGGTGGAATTCCATTGGCTGCAACAGTTACTACTGAGGAAATAGAAAACACAGTTCATCAACGTGGATTTAATTTTTATACATCACATGTGTCTGACCCATTGCCAGCAGCGGTTGGTCTTGCTGTTTTAGAAACATTGCACAGTGAAAATCTAATAGAACGGGCAAAGGCCATAGGGGATTATTTGTTCAAACAGCTTGAAGAACTTATGGAAAAGTACGACGTCATTGGCGATATTCGTGGTCAGGGATTGCTATATGGCATCGAATTGGTAAAAGATCGGCAATCACGTTTGCCGAATCATGAGCTTGGTGTGATCACGACTCAGCGGTGCTTAGAGTTGGGTCTAAGCATGAATATAAAGCTTCGTCCAGAACGTGGTTCAGTTTGGCGCATTGCTCCACCACTAACAGTTTCAAAACACGAAATTGATTTAGCGGTAGAGATATTCGATCAATCGCTTAATGAATCAATCGCTAAATTAGTGACAACTTAGATCCCTAAATCTAGCTAGCCAGCCAGAGTTGCATTTAATTATAAGCTGGGCATAATTATCGCTCCACACAAACACAGATAGGAGTACTTCAATGAAAAAAGCATTGTTGTCGATTGTTGCTTTGGCTTTTGTTTTAGCCAGCTTTAATTCATATGCCGCTAATGAAAGATTTATGTCCGTAATTGAAAAAGGCAAAGTAGTTGTCGGTGTAAAAGCAGACTACAAACCTTGGGGGTTTCGTAACGAAAGTGGCGAAATTGTAGGAATGGAAGCCGATATGGCTCAGGATGTTGCTGATGCACTGGGTGTTGAATTGGAAATAGTTGCGGTGCAATCTTCAAATCGTATGCAGTTCCTAGAGCAAGGTAAAATCGATCTAATGATTGCAACCATGTCTGATCGTGAAGATCGCCGTAAGATTGTCGGCATTCCTCAACCCAACTATTACACTTCAGGTACGAATATTCTAGCACCCAAGGCGCTTGGACTTAAAGATTGGGAAGAATTACGTGATAAACCTGTTTGCGGTAAGCAGGGTGCTTTCTATAATCAAATTGTCGAAGAGCGTTATGGTGCAAAAATCGTAGCGTTTACCGGTAATGCAGAATCCAAACAGGCATTGCGCGATAAGAAATGCATTGCCTGGGTTTATGACGATTCTTCAATCATGGCTGATCTTGCCAGTGGCGACTGGAATGATTACGAAATGCCGTTGCAAACCGAAGATGACAACCCCTGGGCTTTAGCTGTTCCCTTGGAAGAAGTTGATGGTATTTGGGGAAACTTCATGTCAGGCATGATTTTTAAATGGCATCAGTCTGGTCGTTTAATCGAGCTAGAGGAAAAATGGGGTATCCAGCCAACACAATATCTTGCCGATCAGAACGAAAAGTTTAAAGACTGGTTATCAGAGTAATAAATTATTCTGGGAGGTAAGGTGTAAGCCAAACCTCCCAGGTTGAGAGTTCAAAATCCATGCCAGAATTTATTGCCGATTTTTTTCGCCAATTGGCTGAGGATCAGCCGCGCTGGAATTTTATTTTTTTCTACGAACCGGTTGAAATCCAGCGGTTGCTTTCAGGTATATGGGTTACGCTTGAATTATCGATTATCTGCCTGATTTTGAGTGTCATTATAGGCATTCTGGGTGCGTGGCTTCAGGGTTCACCAATAAAATGGTTGCGTAATATTGTCCAGGGTTATATTCAGTTTTTTCGCAATACCCCACCTGTTGTACAGTTATTGTTCTTTTATTTTGCACTTGGGCAGTTTACTCCGACCTATTCCCCCGATGGTTGGCTGGAAGTGCCATGGATCAGCAATGTCGGCTGGGCGATTATTTCTTTATCGTTTTTCGCCGGTGCTTTTAATGTTGAAATTTTCCGGGCTGGAATTGAATCAGTACCCGATTCCACTAAAGAAGCCGCCGAAGCATTAGGTTATAGCCGGATAAAATCCTATTTTTATATCATTCTTCCACTGGCCTTTCGGGTCAGCTTGCCGGCATTAAACAACAATTTAGTGAACCTCGTAAAAACAACTACCCAGGCTATTGCTATTGCCGTACCGGAATTACTCTATCAATGTGTAACCATCTGGAATAACTACCCATCTGCACAGTATCCGGCTATGTTGTTCTTATTTGTGTTTTATATTGGTCTGGTGGGTTTGATTGTGATGGGAATGAATCGCTGGGAACGGCAACTCAAAATTCCCGGGTATGGAGTTTAAGATGAAATCCATACCCGGAATTAATTCTAAAGCAGCAACAGATTTACCAGTACTTAAGCCTGTTAATAAAAAGACTGATTATTGGAATCCAAATTCGACAGCTTTTACACGTTGGCTCAGCGAGCTTTCGATCGTTAATTGTTTTTTATTCATATTTCTGGCTTTTGCAGTTTCATCATTAGCATTTGCTCAATCTAACTACACGACTAAAGATGCCGTAGACGCTTTATTTCGTTGGATGCCATTTTTATTAAAAAGTGGTTTCTTTTTTAATATTTTAATTAGCCTGCTGGTGATGCTAATTGGTACGTTGACCGGCATAGTGCTGGGACTAGGGCAGATATCGATACACGGTTGGTTACGTAAATTATGCTGGACGATTACTCAGTTTTTCCGTAACTCTCCATGGTTAGTGTTGTTGTTTGTTGTCATGCTTGCGTTTCCGTTCGAAGTTAAAATATTTGGGCTGACTATTCCAGTTCCAGACTGGCTCAAGGCCGTAATCGGATTGTCTTTGCCGATCATGGCGAATGTCTCAGAAATTGTTCGAGGAGCGGTAATTTCGGTGCCCTCAGGACAGTGGGAAGCTGCGGAGTCATTAGCCTATACACGGTTGCAAACTCTTTGGCAGATTATTTTACCGCAATGTTTTAAACGCATGATTCCACCCTGGATGAACTGGTATGCAATCTTAACTATGGCGACACCATTGGTATCGATTCTGGGTGTTGAAGATGTGCTTAAACTCGCGCGTGATGCGACTGAAGCGGAAGGAAATCATCCTGAACTGTTAATGCCGTTTTACACCTTTGTTTTAGTAATATTTTTTATGTATTGCTATCCCATTGCCAAATTGACACAGCGTTTAGAGCGTAAATTTAGTGTTAAAAGTTAATAAGGTAACCATAAGGAATTTATGATGAGCTGGACAGAAGATCAACCTATGGTAAGCATCAAAGATGTTCATAAGTCATTTGGAGACGTCGAAGTATTAAAAGGTGTTTCCATGGACATCATGAAAGGAGAAGTGATTTGTATTATTGGTCCATCCGGTTCGGGTAAATCAACTTTGATTCGATGTGTAAATGCTCTTAATGATATCCAACAAGGTTCAATTTTAGTTGAAGGCCAGGAAGTTAATGATCCAAATCTCGATAAATTGGAACTCAGAAAAAAAGTCGGTATGGTGTTCCAACAATATAACTTGTTTCCACATAAAACAGCTTTACAAAACGTGATGATGGCACCAGTACAGGTACTTAAGCGTGATCAAGAAGAGTCTGAGAAAAAGGCTTATGAACTACTAAAAAAAGTACGTCTGGAAGGCAAGGAACATAGTTATCCGGGAGAATTGTCCGGCGGTCAGCAGCAGCGCGTTGCCATAGCCAGATCTTTAGCTATGAACCCCGATATTATGCTTTTTGATGAGGTTACGGCTGCACTTGACCCTGAGACGGTTAAGGAAGTTTTGGTAACCATTAAACAACTAGCAGAAGAGGGAATGACTTGCATATTGGTTACACACGAAATGGGTTTTGCTAGAGAAGTGGCCGATATGATTTACTTTACTGATCGAGGAATAATAGTAGAAAGCGGGCCTCCCGCAACGTTTTTTGATGATGCTAAAGACCCGCGTACCAAGGAATTCTTAAGTCAGATACTATAAAGATTTACTAGTCCCAATGCCAAAACAAGCTGTTAATCTGCTTTATGATGATTTGTTTCGGCCACATCGGGTAAATTTAAATCCCCTTTTAAAATTAAAGAATAATCGGCAAATAAGCCATGCAGAATTTATTCATCTTGCCGGGCAGATTGCTAATGTCATTAAATCATCAGGATTAAATAAAGGTGACAGAGTTTTAGTTAAAGCCTCTAAATCACCTGAAACTTTAGCAATTTACGCAGCCTGCATCCAAACGGGTACAATTCTGGTTCCCTTAAACACTGCTTATACGGTAAGCGAAACAAAATATTTTATCGCTGATGCTGAACCGGGTTTAATTATATGTGATCCAAGTGCCTTAAAAGAAATCTCTGATATCACGGCTGACAGTGCTACTGAAGTGCTCACGCTTTCTGCCAACAGATCAGGAACCTTAGTAGATGCGATTCAAAATTCAAATACTTCTCATCAAGTTGAAAATTGTGAAACCCATGACCTGGCTGCATTACTCTACACTTCAGGAACGACAGGCAAACCAAAGGGAGCCATGCTCACACATGGCAACTTACTTTCTAATGCCCAAAGTCTAATTGAAGCTTGGCAATTCACAGAAAAAGATACCTTATTACATGCATTGCCAATTTTTCATATTCACGGTTTATTTGTTGCCTGTAATGTTTCTTTTCTATCTGGTTGCTCAATGATTTTCTTGCCATCTTTCAATCTAGATTCGATCATTGATTCGTTACCGCATGCGACGACTATGATGGGCGTGCCAACATTCTATACTCGGTTACTAAACGATCAGCGATTCAATAATGATCTAGTAAAACACATGCGGCTGTTTGTCTCAGGTAGTGCACCAATGTTAAAAGAAACTCATCGGGTATTCGAAAAGCGAACCGGACAACGAATTCTGGAACGCTACGGCATGACTGAGACAAATATGAATACCTCTAATCCTTATTTTGAGCAACGTAAAATAGGTACAGTCGGTTTACCATTGCCGGATGTTGAGATTCGAATCGGCGACCAAAATTCAAAAATAGATGCTAATCAAATTGGCACCATAGAAGTCAAGGGTCCAAATGTTTTTAAAGGGTATTGGAAGCTGCCAGAGAAAACAGCTCAGGAGTTTACCAACGATGGTTTTTTTATCACTGGGGATTTAGGTTTTATCGATGAAGATGGTTATTTGACAATTATTGGGCGACAAAAAGATTTAATTATTTCTGGAGGGTATAACGTTTATCCCAAGGAAGTCGAAACTGTCATTGATGCTGTAGACGGGGTGGGCGAATGTGCTGTCATTGGGCTTGCCGATAGTGATTTTGGCGAGAAGGTGGTGGCTGTGGTGGTCAAGCAACAGTCATCATCGATCGACGAAGAAAAATTAATTGGGGCTACCAAGAAAGAGTTGGCCGTCTATAAATGCCCCAAGCAGGTGTTTTTTGTTGATGAACTGCCCCGTAATACCATGGGCAAAGTTCAAAAGAATATTTTGCGGGAGCAATTTAGCTAATTTTGCGACTGATTAAAGCGTCAAATAATCGATCAGGAAAAATTCGCTTTAAAAACGATAAGCCAACAGCGGGTACTGTAACTTTGTAACGAATTTTAGGATTATTGGCTCCTAGGGCATGCAAAGTCGGTTTCAATACGGATTCTGGTGGCAAAGTGAAAGGGACGTTATCTATCGCTTCCAATCTATCAATAACACCCTGATAATAATCACTATGCGCACTGGTTTTGTGCTTAATGTGCTTAAAAAACATGGTCAAAGCATTTTTGCGAAAATCAGTGGCGATTGGTCCTGGCTCGATCAAGGCAACTTTTATTGCTGTTTTACTGAGTTCGATTCGCATAGTATCGCTTAAAGCTTCCAAAGCATATTTGCTAGCGTTATAAGCACCTCGATAAGGCAAACAGATTAAACCCAAAATTGAACTGATTTGAATAATTCGACCTGCATTTTTTTGTCGCATGGTGGGTAAAATTAGATTGGTCAGCTCTTGAGTACCAAACACATTGGATTCAAACTGTTCTATCAGTGCTTCTCTACTTAAATCTTCGACCGCACCAGGTTGTCCGTAAGCACCATTGTTAACTAAACCGTAAAGGTTTCCTGAACTTTGCTCGAACGCCCAATTTACGGCTTTAGCGATTGATTCAGAGTCCGATAAGTCAAGTTGATGAGCTAGCAGATTTTCCGAAGCAAGTTTAGTTACATCGTTTTGATTACGAGCTGTAGCTAAAACTTTATAACCATACTTGCCAAGCTCAGTAGCCAAGCAGTAACCTATGCCGGTGGAACACCCGGTGATGAGTACGTATTTATCCAAATGCTTAATCAAATAAGTTTTTTAACTTATCCTTAACTTTTTCTTTTAACTCATCAAATTTCTCAATGCCCAACTCTTTCAAGGATTCAGCAGCAACGCGTTGATACAAGTCATTCAGCATTTTATTAATAATTTCATTGCCTAGCTCTTCCGGAGTTCCAGATAGATCACGAGCAGCAATTTGATCAATACCAAACTGTTTTTGCTCTTTTAACTTATCTGAAATCAAGTCAACGGTAATGTTTTCAAGGGCAATGTAATCAATGGACAACTCGATTTCATTCTCCTCAGATTCAGCTTCACTGTTTTCTGTAGTTTCAGCTGACTCACCAGTTGTAACATCTATCTCACTTACCGGCACCGGCGCAAACAGATCAGCATGTTTAGATAGTTCTTCAATATTTAATTTTGAGTCGATAAATTCTGCATAAACATGCGGGTCAGAGACAATAATTTCACTTATACTCAGATTTTTATAATCAAACTGGGCATAAATTTCAGACAAAGTTAGGGCATTTTGTTGGGTGAAACCAGGAGGATTAGCCACACTAATTTCCCGAATGCTGGCTGTACCCTGTTTTATATCTAAGGCCAAATCGGAAACGGTGACCTCTGTACCAAAGGCTCTTCGGCCTTGACGCTCCAATTCTTCTAACACCAATTTCTCGGGCTGGTCAGAAAATTTTAGCCAGGCAAAAACAGCAACAATTAGCACCAAAACAACAGCAAGAATTTTTTTCATTAAAGACCTCGTTTATCTTAGGAGAGTAGGGCGGCTCTATAGTTATCATTCACGTTATAATTATATAATCACATGATTAATGATTGAACTGATTAATGTCTGAAAAAGTAAAAGTTGCAGTTATCGGCGTAGGCTACCTGGGCAAATTTCACGCCAAGATTTATTCTGAACACCCGGATGTTGATCTAATCGGTGTAGTTGATACCCGATTGGACAACGCACAGGAGATCGCCAACCAATATTCTACTAGCGCTTACACAAGCCAAGATGAGATTATTGATAAAGTTGATGCCGTCAGCATCGTGGTGCCTACAACTTATCACTATGATGTCACAATGCCTTTTATCAATGCGGGTGTGCAGGTTTTGTTAGAAAAACCTATTGCAGCTACAGTTGCCGAAGCAGAGCAGCTAGTCAAAGCTGCTGATGATCAAAATGTATTATTACAGATTGGCCATTTAGAGCGTTTTAATGCCGGTATTGTCGCCTTATCTGAGCTTGTTGACACACCAAGGTTTATTGAGGCACATCGATTAGGGGAGTTTACTGTCAGGGCTACAGACGTTGATGTGGTCACTGATTTAATGATCCATGATATCGATATCATTTTATCGCTGACCAAATCGGAGATTAAAAACGTTTCAGCAGTAGGTACCAAAGTCCTGACAGATGAGATCGACATAGCTAATGCCAGGCTGGAATTCGTCAATGGTTCTGTCGCTAATGTTACAGCTAGTCGTGTTTCAAACAAAAAATTTCGCCGTATTCGTGTATTTGCACCTGATAAATATATGGCCGTCGATTTCAACGCTCAGAATGTTGAAGTCATTACTAAAACTGATAAACAGCCCGATCAGCCTTTTGCCGGATTGGAGCGTAAAGTGTTGGAAATCCAGCCAGTACAGCCTTTAGACGCTGAAATCAGTGATTTTATAGCTGCAATTAAATCTAGCAAAACCCCAACTGTGAGTGGTCACGATGGTCTGGCAGCTTTAGCTGTGGCCAATCAAATTAAAGATACAATTTATCAAAACCCATTAGTATGAAATTCCTTAAATTCATTTCTCTAGGGCCATTATTGTTTGTTCAAATGGCTTATGGCCAATGTCAGAGCAGCACTCCAATGCTTGAACAAATGCAAGAACGATATATTGAATTATTGAACAAAGACGGTGAGAGTATTTTACTAAAGGTTAAAGTCGCTGATGAGGTAAGCGAACAAGCAGCAGGATTTCAACATATTTGTCCTGAACAATTCCAAACCACAGCAATATTATTTTTATTCTCACAGGCAAAAAAACCAACTTTTCATATGAACAACGTTCATGCCAACCTTGATATCGCTTTTATTGATGAACAAGGCATGATTGGTGATATTCAGTTAATGCGTGAACATATTAACTCTGAAGGACAGCTCTATCCATCGGACGTGCTGACCAAATACGCCTTGGAAGCACATGAGGGCTACTTTGAGCAAAATAATATCGAAGCCGGTAGTAGCTATTTGAAGATCGATGGCTGACGATTTACTACGTGACCGTACGCTAGCTTTAGCTGGTTTAGCTCAAGCAGCCGAATTAGTGCAAGATTTGGCGCGTACTGGCAAAGTCGATCAAAAATACTTTGACACATGTGCACGAACCTTATTTACATTTGATGTTCAGACGGTGGAAGAAGTGTATGGCGGTATCAGTTCTTTAGGGTTAGGACTTCGAAGCCTGCAAGGGCATTTTTTTAAACCCAAGTCACCTGTACAGGCAGAGATCATGCGTTATGCCTTTCAATTGATTCAACTCAGCAAAAAAGTTAAATCTTCATCACAATTAAGCCAGCAGCTTGCAGAACAACTGGATCACGTTCATTTGGATGAAAAACAAAGTTTTTTTGATGAACAAGCTATAGAAGAGATAGCCGAAATTTATCTAAAAACCATCAGTCCGCTTAAGCCAAGAGTAATCGTCAGCGGCGAGCAAGGTTATCTTGCGCAAAAACAAACGGCTGCAAAAGTCAGAGTTTGTTTGCTTAGCGGTATACGATCTGCTTATTTATGGTTACAAAAAGGTGGAAGCAAATTACAACTGTTAACTGCTCGTGGTGCTTACCAAAATCAAGCCACGTCTCTTTTGGCAGAAATGGTATAGTTATATCTCATTGACACACAGATAATCCTAAGCAACCAAGAGTATTTCCTCATGACTTTGCTACTTATTCTCATCCTCCTAGTTATGTTTATGTATTACGTAGCCAGGATGAATCCTTCAATGCCTATGATCTGCATGGGCGTTGCTATCATTTTACTGGCTATCACTTTTAGCGATTGGATTCCCGGAATCCTGATGTTTGGTATTTGGCTGCTTTTCGGACTCATCGCTGTTGTTCTGAATGTTGAACCGATTCGGCAGAAATATTTAACCGGTCCTGTTCTAAAACGAATTAGACAAATTTTGCCGCCAATTTCTAACACTGAGCAAGAAGCCATTGATGCTGGCACGATATGGTGGGAAGCAGAACTATTTAAGGGTGATCCAGACTGGAATAAGTTGAACAATTATCCGTCAGCTACTCTGAGTGAGACTGAGCAAGCATTTCTTAACGGGCCTGTCGAGGAGCTTTGTGTAATGCTGGATGATTGGGACATTACCCATAATCGCAATGATCTTCCGCCTGAAGTCTGGCAATTTATCAAGGACAATAAATTCTTTGGATTGATTATCCCGGAAGAATACGGTGGCCTTGAGTTTTCACCTGTTGCTAATTCGGAAATAGTAATGAAAATTGCCAGCCGCAGCGGCACTGCGGGTGTAACTGTAATGGTGCCTAATTCGCTGGGTCCAGCTGAATTATTAGCTCATTATGGTACTCAAGAACAAAAGGACTATTATTTACCTCGACTTGCAAAAGGTGAGGAGATTCCTTGTTTTGCTCTAACAGGTCCTTATGCCGGTTCAGATGCTGGTGCAATGACTGCAGCAGGCTTCGTTTGTGAGCAAGAAATCGATGGCGAGAAAAAACTCGGTTTTAAAGTTAACTGGGAAAAGCGTTACATCACGCTTGGCCCCGTGGCAACGGTATTAGGCTTAGCGTTTAAAGCGTTTGATCCTGATGGCTTATTAGGGGGTGAGGAAGAGTTAGGCATCACCTGTGCGCTGGTTCCAGTCAATACACCTGGTGTTGATATTGGCAAGCGTCATTTACCATTAAATTCGTCTTTCATGAACGGCCCCAATGAAGGTAAAGATGTTTTTGTGCCATTTGATTGGGTTGTAGGGGGGCAAGAGCAGATCGGCCGGGGTTGGCGCATGTTAATGGAATTACTGGCCGCTGGTCGTGCAATTTCACTGCCAGCTTCCGGTGTTGCCATGAGTAAGGTTTCTGCCAGAACCACTGGTGCTTATGCTCGCATCCGAGAACAGTTCAATATTCCGATTGGTAAGTTTGAAGGCGTACAAGAAGCCCTGGCAAGAATCGGTGGTCTAACTTATATGTTGGATGCAACCCGGTTATTCAGTCTGGCTGCCCTGCAAATGGGTGAAAAACCATCTGTTGTATCGGCAATTGCCAAATACCATTTAACCGAAGGAGGGCGCACAGTTATTAATGATGCAATGGATGTTCATGGTGGTCGAGGGATTTGTATGGGCCCTAAAAATTACCTGGCTAGAGCTTATCAGCAAACACCGATTGGCATAACTGTAGAAGGGGCAAATATTTTAACTCGAAGTTTAATCATTTTTGGCCAAGGAGCTATGCGTTGCCATCCATATTTACTTAAAGAAGTTGAAGCAGCTTATGACGAAAACGAATCAAGTGCTGTAGAAAAATTCGATCAAGTGTTCGTCCAGCATCTTGAATATGTCTACGGTAATAAAGTTCGAACTTTCTTTTATGCTTTGACTCGAGGTTATTTTGCTCCATCCAATGGTTCAGATAAAACCAAATATTATTTCCGCCATGTTTCACGCCTAAGTGCTGCTTTTTCATTCCTCTCAGATATGGCGTTATTGGTTTTGGGCGGTGGCTTGAAACGTAAGGAAGCGTTATCAGGACGTTTCGCAGATGCCTTAAGTTATATGTACATGTGTACCGCTATATTGAAGCACCATCAGGATAACGGTGATCCAAGTGAAGACATGCCGTTTGTGGACTGGGCCTGCCAACACGCTTTGTTCGAAACAGAACAGGCTATTGACGGTATTCTGCGTAATTTTCCAATCAAACCTTTAGGCATAGCGTTGAGATTGTTAGTATTTCCAACCGGCCGCTGGTTACGTCGACCTGATGATAGACTGGGGCAAAAAGTTGCTAAACTCTTGCAAAGCCCATCGGCCTCCAGAGACAGATTAACAAAAGGAATCTACATCAATCACAATCCAGATGATATTACCGGTTGTCTCGAGCACGCGTTAAACTTGACACTAGAAGTTGAAGCCATTCGTAAGCGACTCAAAGATGCTGATCGCCGGCAAGCAGGAGGTCAAGTATTTTCTGACTGGCTAGATGAATTGATTGGTAGCGGTCATATTGATGATTCTGAAGCTGAGCAACTGACTGCTTGGCACCAATCAACTTATAATGTAATTAGTGTAGATAAATTCGAGAAAAATAAAGTAACTCATTGAATAGTATGAATAAAATTACACAAACGACTGTTTATGCAGATGATACATTAATAGGGCGAAATGATGTTGACATCATTAAGCCCAGTGAAGTGAAAACATTATATGGCTTGTTTGCTGAGCGGGTAAAACGCAATCCCAATAAAACCGCTTATTATCAGTTCGAATCTGGACAATGGCGGGAATACAGTTGGCAACAAATGTCAGACCTGATTGACCGTTGGCGGGCTGCATTTCTCGAAGCTGGTTTGACGCCGGGGGATCGAATTGCAATTCTTCAACCCAATTCGACTCACTGGGTTTGCTGCGATATGGCTGCCCATGCTCAGGGTTTAGTGATTGTGCCATTGTATATGGATGATCGGGCCGACAATATGGCTTATATCATGGAGCTGACTCAAAGCCAATTATTGTTTATTGATTCGGCACCGCATTGGGAGGAATTACGAGAAGAAAAAACGATCAATCTTGATTTTTTAAAAACGATCATCACTCAAGAACCCTTTGATCATAGTTCAGATGCCCGAGTTAAACAGTTAGATTCTTGGCTGCCTGATCAAGTCACTGATTTGCCCGAAGCTCTCGATGATTCTGATGCACTTGCGACTATTGTCTTTACATCGGGAACCACTGGTCGACCTAAAGGAGTAATGATTACACATACCAATATACTCGAGAATGCTTATGCCTGTGCGCGTTATGGGCCATTTTTTCCATCAGATCGTTTTGTTTCATTTTTACCTCTTTCCCACACTTTTGAGCGTACAGTCGGTTATTACATGACCATCATGGCCGGTTGTGAAATCGCCTATGCCAGGTCCATACCAGAGTTAGGTGAGGATCTGGTTCATCATAAACCGACAGTGATCGTAACGGTGCCACGAATTTTCGAGCGTGTATATCAGAAGATAATGACCCAGCTTGATGAGGGGTCATCGCTTAAAAAAACGCTTTTTGAAAAAACGGTAGAGCTTGGCTGGAACAAGTTTCAGCATCGCCAAGGAAGAGGTGAATCTAAATTGAGTTTCTTACTCTGGCCTTTGTTAGACAAACTGGTTGCTAGTAAGGTAAGAGCGAAGCTTGGCGGTGAGTTGCGTGTAGCCATTGCTGGCGGAGCTCCATTACCTTTTGTAGTAGGTAAAACATTTTTAGGTCTGGGAGTGGATGTAGTCCAGGGATACGGCATGACTGAAACATCTCCTGTGTTATCGAGTAATTTAATTCATCGAAATAAGCCTGAGAGTATCGGCTTGCCACTAATCGGTGTGCAACTAAGGATAGGTGAGAATAATGAAATTCTCGCCAAAGGCCTAAATGTCATGCAGGGCTATTGGCAAAATGAGCAGGCTACAGCTGAAACATTTACCGAAGATGGCTGGTTAAAAACAGGTGATTGCGGCAAGATTGATAAAGATGGTTTTATTCATATCATCGGCCGCATCAAAGAGATTCTTGTTCTGGCTAATGGTGAGAAAGTTCCGCCAGCTGATATGGAATCGGCTATTGCAGAAGATGCATTATTTGAACAATCAATGGTCATTGGAGAAGGCAAGCCCTATTTAACGGCTTTATTGGTCTTAAATAAAGAACTGTGGCAAAAAGAAGCTGAAAACCTTGGTGTCGCCAGTGATGACGAGTCTGTTCTAAAAGATCCAAAAGTTGAGGAATTTTTAGTTAGTCGTATCGCAGAACAAATCGAAGATTTCCCGGGTTATGCAAAAATCTACAAAGCCAATGCATCACTGGAACCTTGGACAGTTGAAAATGGACTGCTAACACCGACATTAAAACTGAAACGTCCAGTTTTAAAAGATCGTTTTTCTGTAGAGATCGCCAAATTATATAAAGGACATTAATGCAGGCTTTACTTTTGATTGCTCATGGTAGTCGCCGCCATGAATCGAACCAAGAAGTTTTTGAGTTAGTTGATGCTTTAAAACAAAAGCTCAACTCCCGTTTTGATATTTTACAAGCCTGTTTTCTTGAGCTTTGTGAACCAAGCATCGGGGATGCGATTGACAAACTTGTTGCCAATGGTGCGCTTGATATAACTGTGATGCCTTATTTTCTAAACCAGGGTCGTCATGTCACCGAAGACGTGCCCCATGAGATTATGGTCAAACAATCACAATACCCTAATTTAACGATTAAAACCTTACCTTATATTGGCATGGTTGAAGAAATAACTGATTTTTTAGTTAAAGTTATCACGGCTGAACACTAATTATCGTTCGCGTAAGCGACAGAATACCACGGGCTTATCCCGGCTCTTCGACACTATAACTCAATGCTGGGCTTGCGAGGGATCACCTGTTCTGTTCGAATCTGACAAGTCAGTGATGTACCTAATCGCTCGTTTTGACGTGCATTTTGAAATAGATCGAGGTAACAGAAAGAACACTGGAATTATAGATGCCTATGGATGAATGAGTGTATATAGATTGAACATCGCTGGTTTAATAAGGTGCGATGTTGATCGGATCAGCCTGAAAGGGCTGTTACGATAACAACCCCGGGTTTACCCGGGGGAATCTATTGATCTGGGGATGCGTGGAAACCATAGTGCTAGAATGATGGCTCGCACTGCCATAAAACACAAAAAGGCCAACCATAAACCATGATTGTGCCATTGTGGCACCAACAGCATACAACAAAGCACGAAAAAGCAGGTAGAGACCAGCATCCCATTTCGCATCTCGACACTAAAAGTTGTACCGACATAGATTCCATCCAGTTGAAAACTCCATACAGATATCAAAGGGGAAATAATTAACCAGGGTAAGTATTGACTTGCAGTGGCTATTACTACTTGATCAACAGAAAATACTCGAATTATTTGCTCGCCAAAAAGCAAATAAATGAAGCAACAAATCAATGCGGTAACCGCTGCCCATACAGTTGAATACTTAACAGCCAGGAGTAGATGACTTGGAGAACGCTTGCCATATGCTCTGCCAGTTAAACTTTCAGTAGCATCGGCAAAACCATCTAAGCCATAGGACATTATGGATTGGAAATGTAGCAAAATGGCATTCGCAGCTAAAAAAAGTGTACCAAGCTGAGTACTCATATAGGTCATAAAAGCAAATGAGAAAACCAGACACGCTGTGCGGATCATGATATTTGCATTTAGCTTCATCAATGGCAAATAAGAACTTAGGCGCTGTTTGGCGGCGTCGATAATTGATAACTTAATCCCATTGGCTTTGCTGACTTTTACTAACCAGTAGAATCCGAACGTACAGGCAGCGAAGTTGGCAATAACCGTAGCTATCGCCACTCCTTTAACCTGCCAGTCAAAAGCAAGCACAAAAACAAAATCAAGAATGATATTTGTTAAATTAAGCAATAGTTGATGAAAGAAAATATATTTAGTTTGTTGTAATGCAATAAAACTGCCGAGGATAACAAAATTGATTAATACCACAGGCGAACCCCAGATTCGAATGTTGTAATAATCTTTCGTGGCTTCAGCTACGGCTGCTTCCGTTTCATAGATATTTAATGCAAAATTTATGATTGGCTGGTGAATGACTAAAAGCAGACAAGCGGCGACTAGAGCTATAACTATAGCTCTAGAAATATGCTCACCGGCTTTAGTAAAACTATCGCTCCCAATTGCTTGCGCTGTTAAACCACTGGTACCAATCTTAAGAAAATTAAAACCCCAAAACAGAAAATCAAAAATGATGGCGCCCAGAGCAACCGCTGCTATATAAATAGCTCCTGGCAATTGCCCAATTACAGCTGTATCAACAGCTCCAACCAATGGAATAGTAATGTTCGAAAGAATAATGGGCCAGGCAATTTGCCAAACTCTTGAATAAGAGAGATTCTGCATTTGGGTGTTATTGTTACTAGATGATGTCTAAAAATAATATAATACTGACCGATTAATATTCTGGTAAGATAGCGAAGATTTTAATTCTGCCGCTTAATAATAGCTATGCTAAATAGCTAAAGAGAGATGGAAATTTTAGTGATAACACTGGAGGCCAGGTGCGAATAGCTTACTTAGAAGACGATCCGGATCAAGCGAATCTAGTCACAGCATGGATGCAAGAAGCTGGTTATAAATATCAGCATTTTGATATGGGTGGCAAGTTTGTTAACCGCATTTCTAAAGACAGTTTTGATTGCATTATCCTTGACTGGGAGATTCCCGATCTAACTGGTTTGGAAGTCTTAACTTGGATTCGAAATAACTACGATTCGAATGTGCCGGTCATTTTTGTTACTCAAAGGCAAGATGAAGAGGATATTGTCGAGGCTCTCGAAGCAGGAGCTGACGATTATTTAGTTAAACCCGTTCGGGAAAGGGAATTTATGGCTCGACTACGGGCCCTTTACCGACGCAGTTCAGATTATGTTGCAAAAGATGATATGCCAGTAGAGGTTGCGCCTTATGAATTCAATAAAACCACTGAAGCGATTTCGTTTAATAATGAGCCAATTAAACTAACTAAAAAAGAATACGATCTCGCCTTGTTTTTATTTAAAAATATCGGCAGAGTGATTTCACGCGATCACATCATGGAAAGTGTCTGGGGTAAATATTCTGATTTGAACACACGAACAGTAGATACCCACGTCAGTCGCATCAGATCAAAATTAAATATTTCTGAGGAAAATGGCTGGCGTCTGACTTCAATTTATATGCATGGATATAGACTGGACCAACTCAGCTGAGTAATACCAAATGAGTAGTGACCTGGTCGAGCAAGTCAAGCTCCAATATAAGCAATCATTACCGACTAAAGCTGAAAAATTACAAGCATTATGCTCGCAAGACCAGACTGATGAATTATTAAGCTTTTTGCATCAATTGGCTGGTTCTGCAGGCATGTATGGTTATGATGAAATTACACAGTTGTCAGCCTCTTTACGAGCAAATCTAGAGACTTATCCTATCAATCAATTTAAAGGCGAATTGGATAAACTCCACCAACTGCTTATCGAAAATTCAAAATAAGTGGATACAAAAAACCTAAGAAACGCACTGTCGAAATTTGCCACAGGAATTACGGTAATTACTACTTCTGATGAGCATGGTAATCCATTTGGCGTTACAGTAAACAGCTTTACTTCTGTTTCTTTGGAGCCACCACTAATATTGTGGTGTTTGGGCGATCAAACTTTTGCTTTAGATGTGTTTCTTCAAGCTGACTATTTTGTAGTAAACATTTTATCTTCGGATCAGGAAAATATTTCTACTAATTTCGCTATTCCGGGGGAATTTGATCGTTTTGCTGATATTTCTTATCAAATAGGTATTGCTCCGAAGGTCCCTTTAATCAACAATTGCCTGGCAAACCTACAATGTAGTCGTCATAGTATTGACAGGCAGGGGGATCATTGGGTATTTATCTCTAAAATCGAGGATACGATTATTAACTACGGAACCCCTTTAATTTATTTTGAGAGTCAATACTCTAGTTTAAAAGAATAATCTGGAAAACTATTAACTTAGTGCTCCGCCACAACTACTGCCTGCACCAGCAGTGCAACCAAAGCAATGATATCGAGTAGCAATTTTTTGTTCTAGCAGCTCTTCTGAACTGAGTTGCCAAAGGTAGACATCTTTGTTGTCTGCTAAAGGCAACTCAAGCATTTGATTAAAATCACAGTCATAAACTTTGCCTGTCCAATCAATGCTTATCAGTGTTTTGCACATTACGCTATCGACTGTTTGCGGATTGAAATTATCCAATAATAATTGCATATAATCGTCGAACTCCCCATCGCGGGTGAGACTGTGTTCAAACCGGCTGACAGGCAGATTCGCCAGGGCAAACAGTTGATTGAATACAATGCCGAAATCATCATGTAATTTTTTCTTGTAATCAGATTCTAACTGCTGCTGATCAGGTGGAAGAAAAGCACCTCCAGGGTTATAAACTAAATCAAGACTTAATTCAGGATCCACTGCGTATCCGACACTGTTCAATTGTTGAAGTGCATTTATGCTTTTCTCGAATACGCCTTTACCTCGCTGCTTGTCAGTATTGTCGGCTGTATAACAGGGCAGAGAACAAATCAATTGTATTTTGTTATCGGCATACCACTGAGCTAAATCAGTTTGCCCAGGTTCAAATAGAACCGTCAAATTACAACGCGAAATAACTTTAATACCCAGTTCACGCAAGGCAATAACGAACTCTCTAAAGCATGGATTTAATTCAGGTGCACCGCCTGTAATATCAACTGATTTGATTTTGTTTTCTCGAGCCCAATCGATAATTTGTGACATAGTGTCCCAGGTCATGATTTCAGTGCGCTTGGGTCCGGCATCAACGTGGCAGTGAGTACACGCTTGATTACACAACTTACCGACATTGATTTGCAAGTCGAGAAGTTGATCACGGGTTAAGGATACAAATCCATGCTGTCTTAAAACTCGAGCAAAAGAATAACGCTTGTTTCGCTCAGATTCAGTCGTCTTTATACTGACTACAACAGCATCCATATCAAATTCCTAGTAAGAGTTTATGGGCTAGGAATATTATCTGGCATGTGACGCCAGCGAATAAAATGATCTAAAGATAATTTTCCGGGGCCACGGAAGAATAAGTAAAGCAGAATTAAACCCCAAAGTTGATGTTGTGCAATTCCTGCTGCATTTAAGCTTGGATAGGAAATCACGGCAACAATATTGAATATAAATAAAGCACCGGCTGCCCAACGACCACCCAATCCCAAAGCCAGGAAAATTGGCAAAAAGTATTCAGCATAACTACCAAGATAAGCTGCCATCTCGTGAGGAATTAGTGGAACTTTGTATTCATATTGAAACAGTGTTTTTGTTATCGAAGTTACTTCAGGCGGGAAACCAGTTACCTTAGTCAGAGCGGATTTAAAGAAAACCCAGGCAACCCAAAGTCTTAATAATAAATCGGGGATTGGAACTAATCTTTCCAGGAATAAAATGAAGGATTTAATCACGCTGAACTCCGTTTATGCTAAATACTATTCTATCAGACACACGATTTCTTTAGAGGTTCTCTTGTAAAGAAAAATCGTAAATATTGTTTAAAGTTACATTTTTGATGAGTAACTGATTTAGATCAATTTGTTGATCTGGAAAATTTTCTACTAATAGCGAAGAAACTTCACCGAGTGATTTATTTTGATAAATTGATTGAAGAAATTGATATTCGATTTCATCTAAGGTTTGAAATACGTTCTCGAATTTGCGCCGGGCGATAAGAAAGAAATATTTTTTAGTTTCCAATTTAATCTCGTGTGGATCATTCACTTGATTAGCTTGCCAAATATCTGTCAACGGATAGTTACTTGCTAATAGTCTGGAAGCAGGATGAAGACTAAATACTATGTTTTCATAATCTCGCTCATTCACGTCTTGCAGTCGTTGTAAATCTAAAGCACTGACTTCAGCTTCGTGAAATACACGATGGTAGGCCCATTCTAGTAAGGCCATGTCGGGTAGATATGTAAGACTTTTGGCTGGTTCAAAATCAGCTAAAAATATTGAAAATTCAGCTCCATACTCATGCAAGTTACCATGCCGTGAAGGGTGATTTTTAATGAACTCTTTAGCTGCATAGTCAAAAAATGCTTCGCCTACAAGTTTTTTAATGACAGGATATATCGATGCTAAATTTGAAACCAAGCTGAGTTTAAAATTATTTTGATAAACTTGTAGACGCTGGGCGTTTTGCAGCTGGTTAAATTTAACTTGCTTGGCTATATCCGGGGAGGATGGCAGTCCTTGCAGATGTCTGGCGAACTGCTCCTGTACTTCACGCAACTTTGGCACAGGTCTGATCCATCACTGACTGTGCTTGATTCATTTCCTGCAATAAAACAGAAAAATCGGGTAAATCAGTATCCCATTCAATCAGAGTCGGTACTGGACCGAGCCTGGCAATGGCAAATTGATATAACTGCCAAACATCATCACAGATTAATTGATTATGAGTATCGATTCGAATCTCAGTATCATCAACTGACTTCACGGTATGCCCAGCCAGATGAATTTCTTTTACATATTTCGGTTCAACTTCCGCCAGATATTTGCGGGCAGAAAAATGATGATTACAAGCATTAACATAGACATTATTGACATCAAGCAATAATCCGCAACCAGTGCGGCTTGCTAATTCGTTAGTAAAGTCCCACTCTGGAATTGAAGATTCAGCAAACTCTAAGTAAGTAGAGGCATTTTCGATGATGATTTGCTGGGCTAATTCATTTTGAATCTGGTCTACCTTCTCTGTAACGTGATCCAAAGCCTCTTCAGTGTAGGGAATCGGTAACAAGTCATTAAAATATTGCCCATTCACTGAACTCCAAGACAAATGTTCTGATACTTGTCCCGGTTGATAATAGTCAATTAATTCTTTCAGGCGTTTAGTGTGACCTTTATCGAGTTGATCAACTGATCCAATCGACATGCCAACACCATGAAAACTAATAGGATGATCTTGGCGAATTTTTTCAAGATAAAAATGTGGCACACCACCAAGGCCGAAATAATTCTCAGGATGGACTTCATACCAGGGGGCTAGACCTGGGTTGGCCTCGACATCCTTATAATGTTCGGCACGTAAACCGATCCCGGCTAATGCCGGGATCGGTTGATAAGAAAATTTCATTGTCATAACAACAATAATATTACTTAAGTTATTTCTTAGCTAGCTTCCAAAGATCCGCCAGTTAACTTTTCACAAGTTCCTGCTGGAAGATAAACCCAAGCGTCGCCTTGATTATCTTCAGTAGAAGTACCTGCACACGAGCTATTGGAAGTCTGGCAATCGTTACCACCGGCTTTTGCAACGCCGTAGCATTTTTCATTGTCTTGAGCTTGAACTGCGGTTGTCGCAATACCAGATGCACCAAGCGCAATTAAACTGGTTACGGCAGTTGAAAGTAGTAAGTTAGTTTTCTTCATTTTGTGTATCTCCATGATTGGTTTAAAGAATATGTTTACACGTCACTATAGACCTAAGGGTCGATAATTAGTTCATGATTTTTTAAAAGAATAGAAAAATTTTCTCTCAGCACTAATATTTTAATGGTATCTAATTCAAACCAAAAATCAATTGATTATAAATTTTTAGATTTGAATTCACATAAGTGATTGATTTTACAAATATTACAATCGGGAGTACGTGCTTTACATGTATAACGGCCATGTAAGATCAACCAATGGTGAGCATCCAATTTATATTCATCCGGAACAAATTTAAGTAACTTTTTTTCAACTTCTAATACGTTTTTACCCGGTGCAATACCGGTGCGATTCGAAACTCTGAAAATATGTGTATCAACAGCAATAGTCGGTTGTCCAAATGCAGTATTGAGAACAACATTGGCTGTCTTGCGACCGACGCCTGGTAAAGCCTCCAGTTGCTCTCGATTATCTGGTACTTCGCTGTTATGTTGTGCTATTAATATCTTACTGAGCTTGATGACATTCTCAGCCTTGCTATTGTACAAACCAATATTCTTGATATATTTTTTTAGTTTAGTGACTCCAAGCTTGGCTATCTGCTGCGGCGTATTTGCTATTTTGTAAAGTTCAGCCGTAGCTTTATTGACTGAAACATCAGTAGCCTGTGCTGACAAAACAACCGCTACTAATAATTCAAAATTGGATCTATAATTTAATTCAGTAGTCGGTTTTGGGTTCGACGATTTAAGAATAGAAAATATTTGCCTACGCTTTTCAGGATTCATCACGTTTAGCTCGGGTTCGTTTAATCGATTCCAAAATCATTTTTTTGCGATCAACTTGAGTTGATTTGTTTGACTGTTTTGAATCAGCCAGCCGAATTAAGCGGTTTTGACGTCGTAAGCGTGCGTTATTGGAAGTTTCATATGAATAATCATTCCATGGACCACCGGTTACTTTTGTAGTCGACGCAATCATCTCAATACAATCCATCGGGCAAGGTTCAACACATAACTCACAACCTGTACATTCAGACTCAATGACACTATGCATAAATTTATTGGTGCCGATAATTGCATCGACGGGACAGGCTTTAATACACAACATACAACCAATGCATTGATCCTCAATAACCTGTGCGATTAACTTCGGCTTATGCTCTCCGAATTCTGTATTTAGAGGTTTAAAGCTGATATTAAGCAATTCAGCCAAACTAGTAATGGTGACATCACCACCTGGAGGACATTGATTTATATCAGCCTCACCCGTTGCAATAGCCTGGGCATATTCTTTGCATCCAGGATAACTGCATTTGGTGCACTGAGCCTGGGGTAGGCAACTATCGATTTGTTCGACCGATGTCATTAACTCACTTTCATGCCTGGTTTGGCACCACTATCCGGTGAGATTAACCACAAGTCACTGCCACCAGGTCCTGCCGATAACACCATTCCTTCAGAAACTCCAAAGCGCATTTTCCTTGGAGCTAAATTAGCCACCACCACAGCATATTTTCCAACCAGATCTTCTGGGTTGTACGCTGATTTGATCCCGGAAAACACATTGCGCTTTTCCTCGCCTAGATCTAATGTTAACTGCAAAAGTTTATCAGCACCGTCGACATGATTAGCTTCTGCAATTAACGCTACTCGTAAATCAATTTTGGCAAAATCATCTATGCTTATGGTTGAAGAATCTTTACTCACATCATTTCCTTTTTCTGTTGTTAGTTGAGAAGCAGCCTCGGCCTGTAACATTTTTTCGACTTGAGCTGCATCAATGCGTTTTAGCAAGTGAATATAAGTTGCCAACTCATGATTCAATAATGGTTGATTAATATTCGCCCAACAATCATTACTGGTGATATCAGAATTCAAAAATGCTTGACTGCGTAGTGCCAAAGCGGGTAACACTGGCGTTAAATACATCATGATAATGCGAAATAAATTTATGCCTTGTGTGCATATTAAATGCAATTCGTGTTCTTTATTCGGGTCTTTAGCAAGTACCCACGGCTGTTTTTCGTCTATATATTGATTAGCTTGATCAGCCAGACTCATTATTTTCCGCATTGCGCGACTGTATTGTCGATTTTCATAAAAATCGCTTATCTCTGCTTTAGCCTCGGCTAACTGTTGAAACAACTGCTGATCTTCTAATGATTCCGCTAACTGATTATTAAAGCGTTTTTTAATAAAACCTGCACAACGGCTAGCAATATTAACTAATTTACCCACTAAATCTGAATTAACTCGTTGCACAAAATCGTCAAGATTCAAATCAATATCTTCGATCTGTGAATTCAATTTAGCGGCAAAATAATAACGAATATAATCCGAATCGAAATAATCCAAATAAGTTCGGGCACGTATAAACGTACCACGCGACTTGGACATTTTTTCGCCATTAACAGTTAAAAAGCCATGTACGAAAACAGATGTCGGGGTTCTGTAATCTGAACCGTATAACATGGCAGGCCAGAATAGAGTATGGAAGTAAAGAATATCCTTGCCGATAAAGTGATAAAGCTCGGCAGTTGAGTCTGGCTGCCAATATTCATCAAAGTCTAATTCTTTTTTATCGCAATAATTCTTGAAGCTGGCCATATAACCAATAGGTGCATCTAGCCAAACGTAAAAGAATTTATCTTCAGTACCGGGAATTTTAAATCCAAAGTAGGGCGCATCACGAGAGATATCCCAGTCTTGTAACCCTGCTTCGAACCATTCATTGAGCTTATTACTGGCTTGCTTTTGTACTCGACTTGAATCAGAGGTCCATGTCTTTAAAAACTCTTCGAACTTTGCCAACTTAAAAAAGTAATGCTCGGATTCCTTCTCAATTGGTGTTTCACCGGATAAAACTGATTTTGGATTAATCAAATCAATCGGTGAGTAAGTTGCTCCACAGTTCTCACAATTGTCACCATATTGATCTTCAGTTTTGCAGTTGGGGCATTGACCCTTGATAAAACGATCAGGCAGAAACATTTTTTCTTTAGAATCGTAAGCCTGCATAATCGTTCGTTTATCGATATAACCTTTGTCATTTAGGTGGTTATAAATTAGTTCCGAAAAATAGCGATTTTCTTCAGAATGAGTAGTGTAGTAATTATCAAAACTGATATTGAAATCAGAAAAATCTTTTTTGTGCTCAATGGCAACCGCTTCAATTAATTGTTCCGGAGTGATGCCTTCATTATTTGCTCTAATCATGATTGGTGTGCCATGAGTATCTTCGGCGCAAACCAAGTGAATATCATGACCACAGAGCCGCTGAAATCTGACCCAAATATCACCCTGAATGTGTTCAAGCATATTCCCAAGGTGCAACGATCCATTCGCATAAGGAAGCGCATGGGTGACTAGAATTTTCCTTTTATTCTCACTCATTTAACTTGATAATTACCAATCTTTAAAATGTCTCTAAATCGAGCCGATATTATAGGTTAACATCATCCATGTCATCTCAATTGATTGAGTTAAATTCGCTTGAGAAAAATGATCTCGAAGTCTGGGTCAATCCAGGTTCGGGATCTGACTTCGATTACAGTGATGGCAGCAACGAAGAACAGTATTTAATCGATTTATTTAAGTCAACTCAAGATCTAAGCCTTGATTCGCCTGAGTTGGCTGAGGCAATCCAGGACTGGGCTTCGCTCTATCACTTAAGTTCCAGTCGCGCCAATTTACTCAAGAATATTAACCTTCCGGAAAACTCTACTATATTGGAGCTAGGCTGCGGTTGTGGAGCGATCACTCGTTATTTGGCTGAACAGGGGCATAAAGTAACAGCAGTAGAGGGTAGTCTAAAGCGGGCAGAGATTGCCAGGCTACGAAATCGCGAAATGAACAACGTCAAAGTCGTTTGCCATAATTTTAATTCACTGGACCTTGCACCAGAACATTATGATGTAATTCTGTTTATAGGCGTATTGGAATACGCCAAACGCTTTTCTGGGCAAGATGACATTACCGCTGAACAAGCCGTTATTCAACTATTGAATCAAGCGAAAGCTGCATTGCAACCTGATGGATTGATGGTTATTGCTATTGAGAATCGTACCGGACTTAAATATGAACTAGGTGCTTTAGAAGATCATTTCGCTATTGCTAATGTTGGAATTGATAATTACCAAGGTTATGAATTTGTTGGAATCAAAACCTATGACTATTCACAATGGCAAAACATATTGACAGAATCAGGTTTATCCAATCAATTCTATTACCCATTTCCTGATTACAAATTACCCGACTTAATTATTTGTGGTGACATGGTAGAACAAGATGCCAAATTCTTAAGCACACAAATTCAAAGTACTGATCCAATCTCTGACTGGCGGATGCCTGAATCTGAGCAAGAAAAGTGGGCTGCTGTAATCAGAAATAATGAACTTGCAGAAAAAGCGAATTCTTTTGGAATAATTGCTACTAAAGAAGCGATTGACACAGATCTATTGTTTAAAAATGAATGGTGTTTATACGACAAAGATAAAATCAAATCTGACTACAGGCTAGATTTATCAAAAAATCGAGTAGAAAACCCTATAATAAACAAAGAAATAGAGAGGTTATTTAATAAGCCTAGTGAAGTTAAGAAATCATTATTAAATGTTTGGCTAGAAGAATTCTCGCTTAAGCCAGGGCAGCAGATCTTGATAGATTTAACAGCTAGTTTTATAGAAAACTTCAAACATCAACAGCCGACCAATAAATTATTTGATCTCGATCAAATAATGCTTGTAGCAGATAAACCTTCAACACTCAGCAGTGCAAAATACTGGCAGTTGGACTTGAACGTTGCACTAGAACAACAGCTTTTCAATCTATTATTAGATTTTTGTATTACTCAACGAAAATACTTAACAAAAGCCAGCGATCTGCACTTGCTAAATATTGAACAAATTATAACTGTAAGTTTCAATTCCCAAGATCTTAACTTAACTGATATAAGGTCAACACTGGTCGAATTTCTACAAAATTTCAATAATCTGACTCAAATCAGTCCTGACAATGTCGAGCAAGATTTAGCGACAATAATTTCTGGCTTTAATCAATATGATTTTAATTATGTTAACTCAGAACTATTTTTTACTAGCGCACCCAGTTTGTTTAGCCAGAATAATTGCAGGCGTGTTGTAAATAAGCAAACCGGTTCGATGACAACACTCTATTTCAGAGAGTTGCCGGGCGAGAGCCGCCATTTAAGATTTGATCCCTGTGATCAATTACATGGTAATGGCCATTACTTCTCAATTATTAATTTCTCAATATTCAGCGATGAAAATCATGGCTTAAGGAAATTAGAATTGGATTTTCATCGGCAAACGAGCAATTTGGAGCTGGTTGATCAGGCAAAGAATGTATTTAAAGTAGCTGGTATCGACCCACAAATTGTTTTTTCTTTACCAGAAGATTTAAAAATCATGACACCCAGCTATAATCTCGCCATACAGATACAATGGCTCGGTAAGTAAGACATCATTTAATTTTATGGCAATCAAATCAGACAAGTGGATTAGAAAAATGGCTCAGCAGCACGGCATGATTGAGCCGTTTGAAGCTGACCAAATTCGTTATAGCGACAATCAAAAAGTTATTTCTTACGGTACTTCAAGTTATGGCTACGATATTCGTTGCTCTAGCGAATTTAAAATCTTTACTAATATTAATTCGGCCATCGTCGACCCCAAAAACTTTGATGCTAATAGTTTTGTCGATTTCCAAGGAGATGTCTGCATTATACCGCCCAACTCATTTGCATTAGCGCGGACTATAGAATACTTCCGCATTCCGAGAAACGTCTTAACTGTCTGCTTGGGAAAGTCCACCTATGCACGCTGCGGTATCATTGTTAACGTCACTCCCTTTGAACCGGAATGGGAAGGGCATGTTACACTCGAATTTTCTAATACAACACCATTACCGGCAAAAATTTATGCCAATGAAGGTGTAGCACAAGTATTGTTTTTTGAAAGTGATGAAGAATGTGAAGTTTCTTACAAAGATCGGGGTGGCAAATATCAGGGGCAGCAAGGTGTAACCTTGCCCAGGACTTAACATGTCTGGTAATACTATCGGAAAATTATTTACTCTTACCAGTTTTGGCGAAAGCCATGGTCCAGCCCTCGGTGGTATCGTTGATGGCTGTCCGCCGGGTATGGAATTATCTGAAGCTGATATCCAGCCGGACCTTGATCGTCGTAAGCCCGGCAAGTCAAAATTTGCGACCCAAAGAAAAGAAGATGACCAGGTGGAAATTCTTTCCGGTGTGTTTGAAGGCAAAACAACCGGCACTCCAATTGGATTACTGATTCGCAACTTGGACCAGCGCAGTAAAGATTATTCCGAAATTAAGGACAAATACCGTCCTGGCCACGCTGATTTTACTTACGACAAAAAATACGGCATTCGTGATTATCGCGGCGGAGGACGTTCCTCGGCACGTGAAACAGCCATCAGAGTTGCTGCAGGTGCTATTGCCAAGAAGTATCTAAAGCTTTCACAGGGCATTGAAATCAGGGGCTATGTTGCGCAGATAGGTGACATAAGAATTAATCAAATCGATTGGAATTTTATTGAAGCTAATCCGTTGTTCTGCCCTGATCCAAATGCTCTTAAGCCCATGCAGGAACTAATCAATACACTACGTAAGGCGGGTGATTCTATTGGAGCCCGGGTTGATGTGGTTGCTTGTAATATGCCCGTTGGCTTTGGTGAACCGATTTTTAATAAACTGGATGTAGACATCACTGCTGCTCTGATGAGTATCAATGCAGTCAAAGGTGTTGAAATTGGAGCCGGTTTTGATTCTGTTAAGCAAAAAGGTTCTGAGCATCGTGACCAAATCAGGCCTGATGGCTTTGAATCAAATAACTCAGGAGGAATTTTAGGCGGTATTAGCTCAGGACAGAATATTAAAGCAAGCATTGCTTTAAAGCCAGCCTCAAGCATTTTAATCGAAGGTAATACAGTGAATAAAAATAATCAACAAACGACTATTGTCACCAAAGGTAGGCACGACCCATGCGTAGGTATCCGTGCCGTACCCATAGCTGAGGCAATGTTAGCCTTAGTTTTAATGGACCACTTGTTGCGAAATCGTGGTCAAAATTTCGACGTTATAACAAATTAACAAGCATTACTTTTTGACTCACTTATAATCAGACCAGCAACGTAGGGAAAAATTATGATTAGTTTGAAGACGGCACTTTTGCCGTTTGTGCTTGCTCTGTTGTCAAGTGTATTTCTGACATTGGCGCTAAAGCGCATCGCTGCAAAGGTGGGTTTAGTAGATTACCCCGGCCACTCATATCATAAGACGCATTCTCAACCCGCAGCGTTAGTCGGTGGAATTAGCATATTCATCTCATTTTGTTTTACATTGTTATTTATCAACATACCGATTGCACAACTCAGGCCACTGTTTGCAGCATCCATGGTTTTAGTTGTTATCGGTGTTCTCGATGATTTACATGAGCTTTCACCAGCAATGCGTTTCGCCAGCCAAATCATAGCCTGCTGTATTATGATCTTTGTCGGCATGATCAGTATTTATCACCTGGGAGCATTATTTACGGACACCGTATTCGAGTTGGGTGTTTTTGCTATTCCTTTCACCATTTTTGCAGTTGTTGGGGTCATCAATGCATTCAATATGTCTGATGGAATGGACGGACAATCTGGTGTGCTCGCGGTGTCGATTTTAGCTATATTAATCTATCTGTGTTATTTACAAAATGACACCCAAGGTGCGACCATATTATTGACTCTGTTAGGTGCAGTAGTAGGTTTTTTGTTTTTTAACCTACGTTGGTCTGCTAATAAGCCCGCTAGCGTTTTCATGGGCGATGCAGGTAGTATGTTCGTAGGATTTATCATTTGCTGGTATTTGATACGACTCTCCCAAGGTGATGATGCCGTGATCAAGCCGATCACAGCGGTATGGATTCTTGCACTTCCAATTACCGATACTTTAACCGTAATGATCCGTCGGGCTTTACATCGGAAATCCCCACTTGAGGCTGATCGTACCCACTATCATCATTTATTCCAAGCGAGTGGAATGAGCATCACATTGATTCTTATTATTCTTGTAATTACAACAGTCGGTTTAGGCGGGATTGCTTACAAGCTTCAAAACCTTCCAGGTCTGGAAAAATTTATGTTCTATGCTTATTTATTATTCTTGGCCTGTTACTATTTTTGGTCGTCAGGCAAAATTAAGCAGCTAGAAAAGTAAAAAGCCCCGCAAGACGGGGCTTTTGATATTAAATAATTCGCTATTTATTCATCACCAAAAATGCCAAACATCATTAACAAACTTTGGAATAAGTTATAAATGGAGACAAACAAAGTAACGGTGGCAGAAATATAATTAGTCTCTCCACCATGAATAATTTCACTGGTTTGGTACATGATCAATCCAGCCATCAATAGCGCAAAAACAGCCGATACTGCCATGGAAAGAGCTGGAATTGAGAAAATAGCAGCAATCAGGCCAAGAATAAATGCAGTCAGAATTCCAGCAAACAGCATTCCACCCATAAAGGCCATATTTTTTCCAGTCACGATGATATAACCAGATAAACCAACAAATATGATGCCTGTTGTTGCCATTGCCGCCATAACTACTTGATCACCATTAGGCAAGACATTCAAATAGTAGCTAATGATTGGACCAATGCAATAGCCTAGAAAACCGGTAAATGCGAATGTGAATACCAGACCCAATGCAGAATTCTTAAATTTTTCAGTTAAAAACAGCAATCCAAACCAGCCAACTAACATCAAAATGATGCCAGGTCTGGGTAGATTCATAGCCATTGCTAAACCTGCCATCGCTGCACTGAATAAAAGTGTCATCGATAATAGCATATAAGTGTTTTTCAAAACTTTGTTTACAGATATACCGCGAGTGCCTGTCTGTGAAACGTATGTATGGTCGTTAGCCATTAAAACCTCCAACAATTAAACGATTATTAAGCGTATTCTAACACTTCAAACTGAAAATTCATTAAATGTAACACTGGAAAATATCCTTTTTGTCGCTACAATATGCTCCTCGCTGACGCGGAGAGTTGGCAGAGCGGTTGAATGCGGCGGTCTTGAAAACCGTTGAGGGTTAGTAGCCCTCCGGGGGTTCGAATCCCTCACTCTCCGCCATTAAGTCATTGATTTTATTGACTATTTTATTTTAAAGTTGGCGTTTTTTGGGGTGGATTGGGGTTGAAAATGCCAACATTTTGCCACAATTTTCCAAAAACCTCGTAAGCTTTGTTTCCAGCGTCTGGCATCCATTTTCCATAAACTCGGGCAATCATCATCCAATCTGAGTGGCCTAATTGCTTGGGCTCTACCCACTTAACGGGGGATAGGCTTCATTAGACGCGATTGATCATACCATTCCATCCACAATGAGTAAGTACTCTCACCCGATAATTTTCAAAATTTCTAAATCCGTAAGCGCGCCTAGAGCTCTCCAACAAAGCAGATGCTCTTAAACCTGATACTTTTTAACTTCCATGCACAGCGGTAGTTAAAAGCTTATAACGAAGTTGACTACCCTGAATGCAGGAAAGCAGATTCTCATCAGTCACATGATTTTTGGGTGTTAAGTCAACACAATATCCAGGACAATAAACACAGCGAAATCTTAAAAACTTAAAATCTTCAAAGACAAGAATTCACGCACAATCAAGAGTAAAGTTTAAGTAATTCCGCATTTGCTATAAATAACTCGAAATATATAAAACTTTCAAACCTAGCCTAAAGTAATGTGCGAATTAATTGATCCTATAGTAAAATTGCGCACAGACAATACAAATTATTACAATTAATTAAATGAGCGAAAAGGGAAGAAGGGAACTTAGTTCTAACATTATAATTTTGAGTTTCATCCACGTCTTAGTCGTGATTGCTACTTGTATTTTAAATTATTCCTCAGGTGTAGATAATTGGTATCTGATGTCAATAATAATATTGCCATTATTACTTGGTTATACTAGACATATTGAATTTATAAAAAAATATAGATTTACGAAAATACTTAGTGAAATTTCTTATACGGTAAATTTCAGAATACTACTTCCTATTTCAGTTGGAATTTTTTACGTTAGTTTTTATCATTATTTCCCCACCATTTTTCTTGATAACGCAGCCACTCAGTTATCTACCCATGGAATAACAAATCCAGATACCGGAAAGTTTGCTCAAAAATTTTTTGAAGTTAACGAGATTTTTACAGATGCTGTCACTGTGCTTTATGCCGTTTGTTCAGCCTTTCTACTCTGGAAAGGTTTAAATGATCATGATGAATTAAAAAATGTATTGTATGAAGAAGCAAATGAAATAAATGCTGCAATTAACTACTTATCATATTTCAGTAGTTCTAATGAAAATATCAAAACTTCAGATAGGATATATGAAAAGTTATTAACTTATGTAGATAATTATTTAGAAGGAGACAAGGTCGTTGCAAATAGCGCTAATGATCAAGTTCTAAAGGATTGTTTTGCAGAAATTGGCAACCTAGACTGACCTAGCCCCGGAAAGTTGATCCAGTTGATGAGATAGGATTAGGTTTACTATTTAGCTTAAAGGAGCCAACTTATGCCTAAAGGTAAACGTGTCCCAACTGAGACCATTATCAAAACACTGCGTGAAGTGGAAATTCATCATGCTCAAGGTCACACCATTTCCGAGAGTTGCCGCCAGTGCGGTATTACAGAGCAAACCTACTACCGCTGGCGCAAACAGTATGGCGGTATGCAAGTGAACCAAGTTCGTCAGATGAAGGATTTAGAGAAGGAAAATGCACGTCTTCGCAAAGCGGTGTCTGATTTAACGTTGGATAAATTAATCCTAGAGGAAGCGTTGTCGGGAAAGTATTAAGCCCGGAGCGTCGCCGTTTATGTGTTGATCATGTTCGTGAGCAGCTTTGTGTATCTGAACGCAGAGCCTGTCAAGTAATTGGTCAACCGCGTTCCACCCAACGTTATCAGCGTATTGTCAAAGACGATGAAGCGGCACTGACAGCGGATATCATTCAATTGGCGAGTGAGTTTGGCCGTTATGGGTATCGACGTATTACTGCACTGTTAAAACTGTATCTGGGTTGGTGTGTCAATCATAAACGTGTGGAACGTATCTGGCGACGAGAGGGGCTAAAAGTACCGAGCAAACAACCCAAACGAGGCCGACTATGGTTCAATGACGGTTCGTGTGTTCGATTGAGGCCGAGTTGGAAGAATCATGTCTGGGCGTATGATTTTGTTCAAGATCGTACCGATGATGGTCGAGCTTATCGGTTATTAACGATCATTGATGAATACACCCGAGAATGTCTGGCGATTATTACCGAGAGGCGTTTGAACAGTGCGAGTGTACTCAATGCTTTAGAACAGTTATTCATGACACGGGGTATTCCCGATCATATTCGATCAGATAATGGTGTTGAATTCACGGCCAAGGCAGTACGCCAATGGTTAAATAAAATGCAGGTTAAAACGCTATTCATCGAACCCGGTTCACCCTGGGAAAACGGCTACAATGAAAGCTTCAATGGCAAGTTGCGTGATGAATTGCTGGATCGTGAAGTGTTTTATACGCTGACTGAAGCACAGGTGCTGATAGAACGATGGCGGATCCATTACAACACGATTCGACCACACTCATCACTAGGTTATCGACCACCAGCCCCGGAAACGATCTTGCCAAACCCTTCAAGAATTGCTTACACTACGTTCCAGCCCTTCTTGAAGGGAAACTGTAACCCGAACCAAATACTAACTTCTTAACTGGTACCAACTTAAGGGGCAGATCAATGGGTATCGCCGTATTACTGCACTGTTAAAACTGTATCTGGGTTGGTGTGTAAATCATAAACGTGTAGAACGTATCTGGCGACGTGAGGGGCTAAAAGTACCGAGTAAACAACCCAAACGAGGTCGACTATGGCTCAATGATGGCTCGTGTGTTCGATTAAGACCGAGTTGGAAGAATCATGTCTGGGCCTATGACTTCGTTCAAGATCTTACGGATGATGGTCGTGCTTATCGACTGTTAACCATCATTGATGAATATACCCGAGAATGTCTGGCGATTATTACTGAGAGACGTCTGAACAGTGCTAGTGTACTCAACGCTCTAGAACAGTTATTCATGGCACGTGGTATTCCTGATCATATTCGCTCCGATAATGGGTCCGAATTCACGGCCAGGGCTGTACGTGAATGGTTAACCAAAATGAAAGTTAAAACGTTATTTATTGAACCCGGTTCTCCCTGGGAGAACGGTTACAATGAAAGTTTCAATGGCAAGCTACGTGATGAACTGTTGGATCGTGAAGTGCTTTATACATTGACTGAAGCACAAGTGCTGGTTGAGCGATGGCGGGTCCATTACAACACAATTCGACCACACTCATCGCTAGGTTATCGACCACCAGCCCCGCAGACGATCTTGCCAAACCCTTCAAGAATTGCTTACACTACGTTCCAGCCCTTCTTGAAGGGAAACCTGTAACCCTAACCAGAGACTAACTTCTAAACTGGTACCAACTTAAGGGGCAGATCAAGACCCCATCGATAAAAATGACCTTATTGCATTAGAAGAAATTATGAAATCAATAAACAGAGTCTATATTTTGAGATCAAGACGGCATGTCTGCATTGAAAAACGGATGTCTCCTTTCCTCTTAGTCATAATTTTCGCAATGTCTGTTGCAATGGTAGCATCTTTCTTTGGTGATGCGACGGGAAAACCATCCGTAGAATATGTTTATGTGTTTCTACTACCTGCTTTCTATACTTCTATTTTTATGACCTTACTAGATTTAAGCACTCCGTTCGAAGGCTATTGGAATATAAAACTAGAGGCTATTGAAAACGTCAAATTAGAACTAGAAACAGCCCTTAATATTGCGAGATAATCTTCATTGTATCTAATTACTACTTAACAAATATTCGGTGAAATTCGCAATCACCAAGTTACGCAAAAATTCCAAATACCGCTATAATTAAAAATCATTTGATCGAACTATAATCCTGACATCGGAATAGCAAACTTTGGCTAATATGTCCTATTCAACTTTAATCTCAGCTAATCAGCTTAATCAAATCATTAGCGATCCAAGCTTACGTTTGTTCGATTGCCGTTTCAACTTGATGAAACCGTATTTGGGGTTCGAGCAATTTAAAAGCGGGCATATTCCAAATAGTCAATATGCTGATTTAAATAAACAACTTGCGGGACCTCTAACAAGCACCACTGGTCGGCATCCGCTACCAGATAAGACCATCTTCCAAAATCAGTTACAACATTGGGGTATAGATAAGGATAGTCAAATAGTAGTTTATGATGATGCAGGCGGGGCAATTGCTGCCCGCTTATGGTGGATGTGTAAGTGGGCCGGAATTGAAAATGCGGCTTTGTTAGATGGCGGTATCCAGGCTTGGACTGAAGCAGGTCATAAACTTACCCAAGATGAAATCAAAGCTACAAAAACAGATTTCGTGGCTAGCTATGACGATAATTTATGGATAAGTACCGAACAAATTGAGCACCTAATTTCAAAAAGTAGTACACATTTATTCGATGCCAGAGCAAATATTCGTTATCGTGGAGAAAAAGAACCGATAGATCCGATTGCCGGACATGTTCCTACTGCCAAGAATATTCCATTTGATAATAATCTGAATAGCAAAGGAAATTTTCTAAAACCTGATCAGTTACTCAATTTGCACCAAGGCAATGATAATATCGGGCAAGTCATTTCAATGTGTGGTTCTGGTGTAACAGCCTGCCATAACATGTTAGCGAGGAAACATGCTGGGCTTAATATGGGAAAACTATATGTTGGTTCATGGAGCGAATGGATTACTGATCATAGAAGACCCATTGAAACTGAACTAAGTGACTGATTATTCTGGATAGATTGTAACGCTTTCAACAATCTGCAAATTCTCAGCATAAACGGCTATAATTGCCTCCCTCAAGAGACGAGCTGAGCTAAATAAGACCATTCAAGAGGACACATAATGAATATCCATGAATATCAGGGTAAGGAACTGTTGCGTGAATACGGCGTTCCAACCCCTAAAGGAATCGCCTGTTTTTCAGTTGATGAAGCCGTGAGTGCCGCCGAAAGTTTAGGGGGTGATATATGGGTGGTAAAAGCCCAAATTCATGCCGGGGGACGCGGTAAAGGCGGCGGTGTAAAAGTTGCCAAATCCATGGATGAGGTACGCAGTTATGCCGATGACATTCTGGGAATGAATTTAGTCACCCACCAAACGGGTGCTGATGGTAAAGAAGTCAAGCGTTTATTAATAGAAGAAGGCGCTAATATTAAAGATGAATTATATATTGGCCTGGTAATAGATCGAGCCAAACAACGGGTGGTGATGATGGCCAGTTCCGAAGGCGGTATGGATATTGAGGAAGTTGCCGCTAATACACCTGAAAAAATACATAAAGTCACTATCGACCCTACACAAGGACTTTCCTTAGACGAAGCTAAAACACTGGCAACAAATATAGGTATTCCGGATAGTGCTGTAGGCCAGGGCGCAGAATTGTTAGTCAACTTGTATAACGTATTTTGGGAAAAAGACGCCTCACTAGCTGAAATTAACCCACTAATCGTGACTGGTGACGATAAAGTTATTGCGCTGGATGCCAAATTTAATTTTGACAGCAATGCCATGTTTCGTCATCCGGATATTATGGAGTATCGTGATCTGGACGAAGAAGATCCGGCCGAAATCGAAGCCTCAGAATATGGCCTAAGCTACATTTCTCTTGATGGCACCATCGGCTGTCTGGTTAACGGTGCCGGTCTAGCTATGGCCACCATGGATATCATCAAGCTTTATGGCGGTGAACCGGCTAATTTCCTAGACGTTGGTGGCGGGGCCACAGAAGATCAAGTTACTGCGGCCTTCAAAATCATGTTGCAGAACCCAAACATTAAGGCAATTTTAGTGAACATTTTTGGTGGCATTATGCGCTGTGATGTAATCGCAGAAGGGTTGGTTGCTGCAGCTAATCAGATTAATCTTTCGGTGCCGCTAATTGTGCGTCTTGAAGGCACCAACGTAGAAAAAGGCAAAAAGATACTGGCTGAGTCAGGACTGGAAATCACTTCAGCGGGAACCATGGCAGAAGCCGCTGAAGCAGTAGTTAACGCTGCTAATGGAGGTGAATAATGGCTATTTTGATTGACAAAAACACACGTGTCATGACTCAGGGCATGACAGGAAAAACGGGCATGTTCCATACCAAGAATTGTATTGAATATGCAATGGGCAAAGACTGTTTTGTTGCCGGAGTAACTCCGGGTAAAGGCGGTCAAGTTTATGAGGATATTCCTGTCTATGATACCGTTGCTGAAGCCAAAGAACAGACAGGCGCCAATGTCTCGGTTATTTATGTACCGCCTCCATACGCGGCAGCGGCAATAGATGAAGCTGTTGATGCCGAGCTTGACTTGGTGATTTGTATAACTGAAGGAGTACCGGTCAAAGACATGGTGATGACTCGCTACAAGATGCGGGGCAAAAAGACACTTTTAGTGGGACCAAACTGCCCCGGCGTTATCACTCCTGATGAAATCAAGATTGGTATTATGCCCGGTTATATCCATAAAAAGGGAGCCATTGGTGTGGTCTCACGCTCAGGCACCTTAACTTATGAAGTCGTTGATCAACTTACCAAACTCGGTCTTGGTCAATCTACTTGTGTTGGCATTGGCGGCGATCCGGTGAATGGATTCAAACATGTCGATGTACTAAAAAAGTTCAACGAAGATCCCACTACAGAGGCGGTGGTCATGTGTGGAGAAATTGGTGGTACAGACGAGGAAGAATGTGCTCGTTGGGTCAAAGACAATATGACCAAGCCAGTAGTTGGATTCATCGCCGGTGTTACTGCACCTCCAGGAAAGCGCATGGGCCATGCTGGCGCCATTATTTCCGGCGGCAAGGGTACAGCCGCGGAAAAAATCAGCGTAATGGAAGAATGCGGTATTCGTGTAACCCGTAATCCGGCAGAAATTGGTGCTTTGATGAAAAAAGCACTCAAATAGGAATCATCTTACCGCTGATTGATGATTACTTAATTAATGATTCAAAATAAACAGATTGTTCGGCGGCAACCGCTGAGCAATCTGTCTGAGCCTTCACTAGATCCTCTAATAAACCGCATTTATGCCAATCGCGGCATAAAGTCGGTCTCACAACTCGATTACAGCCTTAAAAACCTCCCCAGACCTGATTTGTTAATTGGCATGAGTGAAGCCAGTGAGATTTTATATGAAGCTGCCCTGGCAGACGCCAATATATTAATAGTAGGTGATTATGATGTAGATGGTGCAACCAGCACTGTATTGACTAAGTTGTCATTGGAATCTTTTGGTTTCAAACATGTTGCCTATTTTATCCCCGACAGAATGACATTCGGATATGGTTTAAGTGTCCAAGTTGTTGAAGTCATTCAGGCTCACCAACCTGATGTACTAATAACTGTTGATAATGGAATCAGTAGTTTTGAAGGCGTGAAACTGGCACATGAATATGGTATTAGCGTTATTATCACTGATCATCATTTGCCTGCTGATGAACTGCCACAAGCTGATGCAATAATAAATCCTAATTTACACGGGGATCCTTTTCCGGCCAAATCGCTAGCCGGGGTAGGTGTCGCCTTTTATCTGATGCTGGGATTAAGAGCATATTTGCGTCAGCAAAATTGGTTTGTAGAAAACGCTCTGCAAGAACCTTCTATGGCTGATTACTTGGATTTAGTTGCGCTTGGCACTATCGCTGATGTAGTACCGTTTGATTATATTAATCGATTGCTAGTTCATCAGGGATTGCAACGAATCAAACAAGGAAAGTGTAACTCAGGGTTAAAAGTGTTGCTTGAGCAGTCAAACTGTAATTTTGAATACACTACAAGCGAAGATATTGCATTCAAAGTTGCCCCCAAAATCAATGCTGCCGGTCGTCTTGATGACATGTCTATAGGAGTAGAATGTTTATTGAGCCAAAATGATGAAACGGCAGCCAGTTATGCGGAGAAACTTAATCAAATCAATGAGCAGAGAAAGGCCGAGCTGAAGTCTAGTAATCAACAAGCTCTAAGCATCTTCAATCAACAGGTTAATGCCATTGATACGACTGATAAATTTAGTATTTGTTTATATGATGAAGGTTGGCATCCAGGAATAGTTGGATTAGTCGCTTCCAGACTTAAAGACAGTTTCAATCTACCCAGCGTCGTTTTCGCTAGTGACAATAGCAGTTTAAAAGGCTCGGCACGTTCAATTCCTGATGTGCATATTCGCGATGTATTGACATCAATTTCTTCAAAAAAACCTGATTTGATTAAAAAGTTTGGCGGTCATGCGATGGCAGCGGGTTTGAGCATAAAAGCAGATGATTTCACGCTATTCCAAACATGTTTCGAAAAAGAAATCTTCAAATTATTAAATGGTAAAAGACGAGCCGCAAAAATTTACTCAGATGGAAAACTAAGTTTAGACCAATTTAACATCGAAATTGAGAATCTAATTCGAAACTCTGGACCATGGGGCGTTAATTTCGATAAACCAAAATTTGACAATGAATTCACTGTGGTTGAATGCAACCCAATAGGTCAAGACGGCAACCATTTACGATTAAAACTTAAATGTAAAAACGATGATACAACAACAATCAATGCCGTAGCATTTAATGTCGATCTTTACTTTGATATGCCTCATCTGGATATCAATTCTATCCAGGCTGTCTATAGCCTGGATACAAATCGATACAATAATTCACAAACTTTGCAGATAATTATTGATTATTTTGAGATAAACTCTGCATCATAGTTTATTACTGAGGGCACTGCTAACATGCAAAAACTAAAAATTATTACTGCTTGTCTTGCTTTAGGGTTAACTTTAACAAGCCAGGCTGAGTGGAATACAGCATCAACCAAGACAGCATTATTAGGCTCACAACTGTCACAACAATTTACAGCATCAAGCTCGAAATTTGATCGATTTGGTAATGAACAAACACTGTCCTACTTACAAAACGACCATCAAGAAGTTACCGACGTTTTTAATCGAGATCAAAGTTATAAAGGACTTAGATTTACAAATAACAGCGATCTAACAAATTCTTCTGCATTATATTTTTCAACTGAAATCTCACGCAACGAACAACACTTAGGCTCCATCTTCTCAGTGGGCAACTGGCGTTTTGGAGCAACCGTGGGGCAAGCTGAAAATTTTGTTAAAACCAATAACACGTTTACCGGTATAGATCCATATTTTGTTCATGGCGGTAGCGCCGTAAAATTTGATTATTATGGCGCTAATGCGGGGTATCAGTTTAAAGGCGGATCAACTTTGTATTTTGGCTCATCAACCGTACAGGCTGATCGCCTAGAAGACAGGCAAGCAAACTACTTTGGTTATGTTGGAAAAAATTTATCCACCACTTTAATGAACTTCCAACGTGGCGGCGAATCAATTGGCAGAAGCATTGAGTTCGCCACAAGTATTCGAAACTTCAACTTGGGTTACCGACAACTAAGTCGTAATAATGGTGCTCATTCAAAGACATTTTCGGTCACTGCACCCGTGTCTTTCGTAAAAGCTGGAAAATTTGGTTTCGCTGTTGAATCGACGAATAATCCTCTAAGCCGGGAAGAAGATGATTTGGCTTTCATGTTTACATTTTCGGGTGAATGGGGCAAACCAAAACCGCTATTCAATTTGGATGAAACTGAAGAAGAAGCTGAAGCCCAATCAACTGGTATTAATAAAATGGCTGTAATCGGAGCTGCTGTAGTTGCAGGTGCTGTAATAGCCAGTTCGGGTAGTGATAGTAAAGATGAATTTGTGTTGAACCAGGCCCAGGATGATGCGGCTTTTCAAGTCTTAAACCAGATTAACCCAGAATCAGTCAGGTTAAATCGTGAGCATGGTGGCTGGATTTATCGAAACCCTAATGGAACTTATGGTGCAACAGAACCTAAGCTTGGAAATGTGGCTAGCATTAACATAGGTGATGTAGCTATTCCTAATGGAACTCAACGAGCTGCTTCATATCATACACATGGTGGACCTGATCCTCGTTTCGATAACGAGAATTTTTCTCCACAAGATCTACGAGCTGACAGGGCGTCTGGAGTTGACGGTTATCTAGGTACACCAGGTGGGTTGATGAAACATCACGACGTAGAAACTGGAAATATTCGCACTGTTCGGCCTATCGCTAACTAAATTAGATGGAAAAACTACTTTGTCTAATTGGTTGTATCTTGAGTTTTAGTGTGATGGCAAAAGATAATACTGCAGAAGTAAGAAAATACGCCGAGACACAGGTCGTAAATTGCACATTAAAAGATGGGTATGTTTGCGAGGGTATTTCCGAAGACGATTTTTTGTCTGCTCAGTCGCAAAATAAATTCATTCCTGCGATTTATTTTCGCGCATGGGAAGCAGCCTATGAGTCGTTTCAAAATATTGAAGACTTAACCATTCAACAAAAAGAATTAAAGCATTATCGGATCGGCATGACTGAATCCGGTGATGCTTACATCATTTTATTCAGTGCATTATTGTTACCTCAAAAGATTGTTGATAATACACCTGAAGGTGTGACTAACATCACCTATGGACAAACTACCAAATTCTGGGTAGATAAAGAGTCCTTACAAGTCACTAAATATCTGTTTTACAGATAACAATAGTTAACGCTCGAATCAGCTGAGAATGTAAAATATCGCTCATGTTAAAAGCGATATGCCTTTTTAGGCCAATCTAATGTCTGACTCAAACCATTCAGGCGCTTATATTTATAAGCGCTTGTTATCTTATGTCGCCCGGTATAAATGGGTTTTTGCAACTGCCATTTTGGGTATGGTGATT